>OZ253664.1:0-2157500 GCA_965263195.1 Vicinamibacterales bacterium
TTCAACACCGCGTCGGAGGTGGGCTACGGCGCGACGATTGCCGCGCTCTCGTCGTTCGTCCGCATCCGGGACTCGCTGCTCGGTCTGGCCCCGTCGTACCCGCTGATCTCCGAGGCCCTCTCCATCAACATCCTCGCGGGCATCACCGGCTCCGCGTCCGGCGGTCTGAGCATCGCGCTGGACGCGCTCGCCCAGAGCTACCTGCAGCTTGCGGAGCTGGCCGGGATCTCTCCCGAGCTCCTGCACCGGGTCGCCACCATGGCCAGCGGCGGCTTCGACACGCTGCCGCACAACGGCGCGGTCATCACGCTCCTGACCATCTGCCGGCTGAATCATCGCCAGTCCTATCCCGACATCGCGGTGGTGGCGGTGGCAGGCCCGTTTGCCGCCACCTGTATGGTCGTCCTGCTGGGGTCGCTGATCGGCAGCTTCTAAGGAGTCCGTGGTGAAACCCCCGCTGCATTCGACCGGCCATGCATTCCGCCTGACGGCGTTGTTCCTCGCTCACATACTCTCAAGCATGCTCGCTCGTCACGCCTTGTCAGCCGAGCGCCTGACCGGTCTCGGTGCGACGCGGGGTTGCACCACGGACTCCTGGGGAGATTTCGCATGTCGGAACATGTCGCCATAGTCGGATCCGGTCTCGTCGGCAGTGCCTGGGCGCTCGTCTTCGCCCGCGCCGGCTGGCGGGTCCGCCTCTACGATCAGGAGGCGTCGCAGCTCAGCGCGGCCGAGACGCGTATCGCGGACAATGCCCGGGAACTGGTGCGCCACGAGTTACTGGACGACGCGCCGTCCGTCCTCGCCAGGATCCAGAGCCGCTCCCGGCTGCAGGAGGCGGTGGACGGCGTTTCCTACGTGCAGGAGAGCGTGTTCGAGAACGCCGCTGTCAAGCGCACGTTCTATCGCCGGCTGGACGCCGTCGTCGGCAGCCACACGATCATCGGCAGCTCGTCCTCGGGGATCCCGGCCTCAGTGTTCACGGAAGGACTCGAGTGCGCGTCGCGGTGCCTCATCGCCCATCCGATCAATCCGCCCTACGTCATCCCCCTGGTGGAAATCTGCCCCGCGCCCTGGACCGATCCCTCCGTCGTGGACCGGGTCGCAGCTTTGATGTCCGACGCCGGCATGACCCCGGTGCGTGTCACGAGGGAGATCGACGGGTTCATCGCGAACCGGCTCCAGGCGGCGCTTCTCTGGGAGGCGTTTCGGCTACTCGAGGGAGGTTACGCCAGCGCGCAGGACATCGACCGGACCATCTCGGCAGGCCTCGGCCGACGGTGGGCCTTCATCGGCCCCTTCGAGACGATCGACCTGAATGCCCCTAGGGGACTGGCCGACTACGCGGCCCGCCTCGCCCCCGGATTCTTCGAGTTCGTCAAGCAGGGAGAACCGGCGGAGCCGTGGTCCGCCGACGTGATCGCCAAGGCCCACGACGAGTGCCGGAGCAGGGTGGCGGAGTCCGAGTTGCCAGCGCGTCAGGCCTGGCGCGACCGGCGGCTGATGGCCCTCGCCACACACTTGAATCGGGCGCGCACCGAGATCGGTTCCTGACCCGGGGACCACTGCCATCTCGATGGTCAGACGCTGGCCGACAGGCTGACGGCGCTCGACTTGGAAGCGGTGACTTGGCATGCTGGTAGCTTGACGGAGACGGGGCGGCTGGGCCCGCCGCCGCATGATGCGGAGATCGCCATGAATCTGCGCCGTTTCGACGAAACGCGGTGGCTGGCGCGCGCGCGTGGGATGCTCGGGGACTTGCGCCGCGGGCCGGCCGCTGACGTGGACGATACAGGCGGGCAACGAGCCGTGACAGTCCCAACCAACGGTCCGGCGCTGGTGGTCATGGCGGCAGCCGCGGCGCTCCTGGCGGCCACGGCCATCGCCACGGTGCACGGCCAGCCGGCAAACGCATTCCGCGCCTCGCGCGACCACCCGGCCATCGCCTATTCGACCGGTCCGGTCGACAACGCCGTCGTTGAATTGAACCGCCGCCTGCGGAATGGGGAAGCGCAGCTGGCGTTCAACGACCGCTCCGGCTACCTGCAGGCGGTGCTCGACGCGCTGGATATTCCGGTGGAGTCGCAGGTCACCGTCTTCTCGCCCACGAGCAACCAGGCGAACTTGATCAGCTCCGCCAACCCCCGGGCGATCTATTTTCGGGATGACGTGGCGGTCGCCTGGGTGCGGGGCGGCGGCAAGCTGGAGGCGGCGGTGCAGGACCTGCGGCAGGGTACGATCTTCTATGCTCTGGACCAGGCGCCGGACGGCGCCCGGCAGTTCGTGCGCGACGACCAGTGCCTGGCGTGCCACCTCACCTGGGAAACGCTGGGCGTGCCGGGGCTGCAGGTGCTCAGCACGTTTCCGTTGACGTCCGACCCGAACGCGTACGCCACCGGCTTCGTCTCCGACCACCGGGCCCGCATCGAGGACCGCTGGGGCGGTTGGTATGTCACCGGCCGGCACGCGCCGTTCGCCCACATGGGGAACGTCGAGGTGACCGACGTGGAGGATCCGAACGCCACGATTGGCGTGCCCCGGCCGGAGCTGCCGTCGCTGGAAGGGCTGTTCGACCTGTCGGGCTACCCGTCGGCGCACAGCGACATCGCGGCCCTGATGGTGCTGGAGCACCAGACGCACATGACCAACCTGATCACGCGGGTCGGGTGGGAGGCCCGCCGCATCCTGTTCCGCGACAACGGCGCGGGCGGGCAGCCCGCGGACGACGGTCCCGGCTCGATCCTGCACGACGCGGTCGTCGACATGGTCGACTACCTGCTGTTCGTCGACGAGGCGCCGCTGGCGCGTCCGGTGCAGGGGTCTTCCGCGTTTGCGGCTGCGTTCCCGGCGCGCGGTCCGCACGACCGCCTGGGGCGCTCGCTGCGCGACCTCGACCTGCAGCGTGGCCTTATGCGCTATCCGTGCAGCTACATGATCTACACCGCGGCGTTCGACGCCCTGCCGGAGCCGGCGCTTGAGGCGATCTACCGCCGCATATGGTCGATCCTCTCCGGGGAGGAGAGCGGCAGACCATACGACCGGCTGTCCGCCGACGACCGCCAGGCCGTCATCGAGATACTGGTCGACACCAAGCCCGGCCTGCCCGGCTTCTTCCGTTAGATGGGGCTGCGCGGCTTCATCACCTTGGGGCTGTGCCCCAAACCCCCGGCGGCCGCTAGCGGGGACCCCGTTGCCCCGCGCCGCGTCCGCCGGGCCGCGCTGTGCGCGGCTTGGGGACGGCCGCCTTGCTGTCCGCCGTCCCCTTCCTCATACAACCTGTTGGGGCGGTACGGCCCCCGTTCAGTCACCGTGGATGGGGCTGCGCCCCAAACTACCGGTCGCCGCGTCACGGCCCGCTCTCGACGATGCGCAGGAAGTCGCTCCAGGGCGCCGGCTGCCCGTGGATCGGCACGATGGTCTCGACCTCCAGGCCGAGACGCCGTACGTGCGCCAGGAGGCTGCGGTTGGCGTCGGTGGCGGCCGGCCGCGGCGCGCCCGGCGCCGGCGGATCGAACAGGTCGGCCTCGATGACCATCCGTTCGGCCGGCAGATACGCCATCAGCATCCCCTCGGTGTGGCGCAGCGGCTGCACGTACGAGACGTGCATCGTGCGCACGCCGTCGGTCAGCACGTAGTTCTCGCGCACGGTCTCGTACTGGTAGCCCTCCGCCACCTCGGTCGGCGGCCACAGCGACAGCATGTCGGGTGCGAGCGTGCGCGGCGCGTAGTTCAGCACGTCGCGCCGGTAGAAGTCGTAGTTCTTCCAATGCGTGACGATGGTGGCGCCGATGTGCATGTAGGTGCGCAGCCCGCCGATGTGATCATGGTGCTGGTGCGTGTTGACCACATATCGGATCGGTTTGTCCGGGGCCAGCCGGACGATCTCCTCGATCACCGCCAGGTTGCGCGCCTCGTCGAGCGGCGCCTCCACGACGACGACGTATTCCTCGAACTCGACCGCCACGCTGTTGTGCGAGCCGCCGCCCAGCAGCCAGACCCCTGCGGCGAGCCGCTGCGGCTCGACGCGCACCGCGAAGTCCGCCCGCTGGACCGCTTCCGGCGCCTCCAGCGGATCGCCGCACGCGTTCGGGCGGATGTCCGCCAGCGTGCCGCCGAACCCGTTGCGCCCGGCGCTGAAGCTCTGCGCCTGATAGTTGTCGTCCCAGCCGGTGTGAGAATGCCAGCGCGTCGGGAAGCGCACCCCGCCGCCGATGTCCACGTAGCTGTCGTTGGTGAACTCGTGCTCGTAGTTCGTGTCGCCGAACACCGGGTCGGGCACCCAGGTGTGGATGCGCTGGAGCAGATGCTCCCGGTTGATGGTGGCGTCGACGCGGAACTTGCCGAACATCGTGATGGAGACGATCGTCATCTTCTCCGGTATCGTCGTCGCCCCGTCGCGGCCCATCTCGCCCAGTTCCCAGCGCCAAACGGCGCGCGGGTTGGCGCCGGGCAGCCGCGCCGCCTTCAGGAAGCCGTGCGGGTTGAGCCACAGATCGAGCTGCCACAGCTCGGCGTCCGCCGGGGGTGCGGCAACCGGGTCGCCGTTCGGGCCGTCGCGCGTCCAGGCATGCTGGCCGGCGACCACGAACGTCTGCTCGCGTTGCCGCTGCAGCGGCGTACCGCCCCGCCAGCCCAGGCCGTGCTTCCACCCGGCCGGGTTATGTCCGGGCTCGCGCTCGAACCGCTCCGTCATGGTCCGCGCGGTCCAGTCCATCGTGCGGGTGTAGCGGGTGAGCGGCTCGCCCCGCGGCCAGTCGGTGTCGTAGCCGGCCAGTCGCTGCTGTCCGACCATGCCGGCGTACGCGTCGCCGGAGACGGTGACGCAGCGGAGATTGCCGGCGCCGATCGCCGCCTCGGCCGCCTCCAGCACGGGCCATGGATCGACGTACCCCGGCTGCAGTTCCTGCGCAGCGGCCGCACCGTGCAGCAGCGCGAAGGCTGCCGCCGCAACGAACTTCGTCTTGATTCCACGCATGTTGCGCCCCCGTGTCCCGGTGTGGACCAGTCAGGCCCTATGGTAGCCCGTGCAGGGAATCACAGACGCGCAAGTCGTTACTGGATAAGATAGGCGGACGTTCGAGAGCCGGGAGGTGGCCGATGAACATGCTTGCAGCCAGGTCTGATCAGATCTACTCCGTCGCACGCGCCGTGGCCGGGTTCCTGTTTCTGGCGCACGGGGTTCAGAAACTGTTCGGCGCACTCGGGGCCAACCCGGAGATGTTTCCGGTGTCGGTCCTGTCGTTTCCGTTCGGGGTGGCGGGAGTGATCGAGCTGGTGTGCGGGGTGCTGATCATGGTCGGGCTGTACACTCGCTGGGCGGCGTTCCTCGCGAGCGGCCAGATGGCGGCGGCCTACTTCATGGCGCACCTCCCGATGGGGTTCTGGCCGATCATGAACCAGGGCGAGCTGGCGGTCGTGTACTGCTTCGTGTTCCTGTATTTCGCGTCGCGCGACTCCGGCCCGCTCAGCCTGGACGCCGTGCTCGCCCGGCGCGGCTGACTCGAGCCGGCGTCAGGATCCGGACGCGATCCTTCGCCGCGCCCGCGCCAGCAGTCCGGCCAGCAGCAGGCCCAGCCAGACGGCCGTCATGCCGGGCAGCGCGGGGACCGGTTCGGCGTCGTCGGTCTTCGTGAACACGTTGCTGCGATACAGTCCGCGCTCCCCGCCGATGGTCGCGTCGACGATCAGCCGATAGTCGCCGGGTTGCTCCGGCGAGTATGGGCAGACCTGCCCCGTCTCTTCCGTGCCGGCGATGTCCTCCCAAGGTGAGTCGGCCGCGGCCCGCCTCTGCCAATGCGACGTGTGGACGGTGTATGTCACGCCGTCGAGCGGCAGATTTTAGACGGGGAGGCACTCTGTCAGGGTGAAGATGCCTACCGTGATGCTGCCGTCGGCGACCATGAGCGGCTCCAGGTGCATCGGTTCATCCTGCGCGTGGATGCCGGAAGCGACAAGAACGAGTAGCAGGACCGCGAACAGAGCGGCGGCAGGCGACCGAGTGGCATTGGCGACCGTGGTCATGGAAGCGTCGACCTCCTGCAGCCGGGATGCTGGCCACGAAAAGACGTGGGCGCCGATTCGCCCTGCGCGGGTCGATTATAGCTCAGGTGATCGGTTGCGCACCGCGGCCCAGTAGGCCGCGGGCACCACGAACATGTTCAGTGCGGTCGACGAGAACAGTCCGCAGACGATGACCAGCGCCAGCGGCGCCTGAATCTCGCTGCCCGGCTCGCCGAGTCCGGCGGCGACCGGCAGCAGCGCCAGTCCGGTCGACAGCGCCGTCATCAGGATCGGGACCAGTCGGTCGACAGCCCCCTGCGTGATTGCGGCGCGCGTATCGGCGATACCTTCCTCGGTGCGCAGTCGCCGGATGTGCGACACCAGCATGATGCCGTTGCGGGCGGCGATGCCGAAGAGCGCGATGAATCCAATCAGCGAAGCGATCGAGAGTATGCCGCCGGCCAGGAATACCCCGGCCACGCCGCCGATCAGCGCCAGCGGCAGGTTGATCATGATGATGGCGGCGTCGCGGGCGGACCGGAATGCGGTGAACAGGATCAGGAAGATGCCGGCGACGGCGCCGAGCCCGAATCCCAGGAGGAGGCGCTCGGCTGCGATCTCGGCTTCGAACTGTCCGCCGTACTCGACGCGGTAGCCGTCCGGGAGCGCGACGCCGGCCGCCACCTGTTCCCGCACGTCGGCGACGACAGTCCCGAGATCCCGCCCGGCGACATTCGCGCTGACGACTATCCGCCGCTCGCCGTTCTCGCGCGCGATGAAGTTGGGACTGCGGTCTTCGACGATGTCGGCGAGGCTGCCCAGCGGCACGCGCGCCCCGGCGGGCATGTCGAGGCGCGTCTGCCGCATATCCTCCAGGTCGGACATGTCGTCGGGCCGGTAGCGCAGCACCAGCGGCACGGTCATCTGGCCGTCGACGATCTGTCCGACCTGTCGTCCGAGCAGCACCGTTTCCAGGGTCGCCGCGGCCTGGCCGGCGGGCAGCCCGTGGCGGGCGAGCGCGTTCCGGTCGAAGCCGACGTGCACCGTCGGGATGTCGGCCTGCGGCTCCAGCGCCAGGTCGACGAGGCCGGGGACGTCCTGCAGCGCGGCCACGGCCTGGCTGCCGAGCGCCCGCAGCATGGCCAGGTCGTCTCCAAAAATCTTGACGGCAATATTGGCGCGGGTACCCGACAGCATATGGTCGATGCGGTGGGAGATCGGCTGTCCGATGGTGACGTTGGTGCCGGGCACGAGCGACAGGCGGTCCCGGATCTCTTCGAGGACGACGGCCCGCGGCCGGCCGCCGGGTACCAGCCGCACGTCGATCTCCGCCGATTCAACGCCCTGGACGTGCTCGTCGAGCTCCGCCCGCCCGGTCCGGCGCGCCGTCGCGGCGACTTCCGGTACATCGAGCAGCAGCCGTTCGATGGCGCTGCCCAGCGCATTCGACTCCGTCAGGCTTGTGCCGGGCAGCGTCACGGCGCTGATGACGAGCGCGCCTTCGTTGAACGGCGGCAGGAAGGCGCTTCCCATCCGCGGGACGCTTGCCAGCGCCGCGGCGAGCAGGAGGGCGGCCGTGCCGATCACCAGCCAGGGGCGTTGGATCACGCCCGGCAGCAGATGCGCGTATACGCGCTTGAGCACGGCGGCCAGCGCTGGCTCACGACCCGCGCGGATTCCGCGCGCGCCCGGCAGCAGGTACAGGCAGAGCGCCGGCGTCACGGTCAGGGCGACGACCAGCGACGCAAACAGCGCAATCAGATAGGCGAACCCGAGCGGCTGCAGCAGGCGGCCCTCGACCCCCGCCAGGAAGAAGAGCGGCAGGAAGACCAGCATGACGATGACGGTCGCGAAAACGATGGACGCGCGGATTTCGCAGCTGGCGCCATACACCACTTCCAGGGCGGGGCGCCGCTCCGCTGCCGGCAGCGTGGCGTTCTCGCGCAGCCGCCGCGCGACGTTTTCGACATCGACCACGGCGTCGTCCACCAGCGACCCCACGGCGATGGCCATGCCGCCGAGGGTCATGCTGTTGATCGACAGCCCGGCCAGCCGCAGACCGACAACGGCGGCCAGGAGCGACAGGGGTATCGCGAGCAGTGTGACGGCGCCGGCGCGCAGGTTCGCGAGGAACAGCAGGGTGACGACGATTACGAGCAGCGTGCCATCACGCAGCGCGGCGAACAGGTTGCCGAGCGCCAGCTCGATGAAGTCCGCCTGCCGGAACAGCAGCGTGTCGAGCCGCATGCCGGCCGGCAGCTCTGCCTGCGTCCGCTCCAGTACGCCTTCCAGCTCGCGGGTCAGGGCAAGCGTGTTGACGTCCGGTTGCCGGTGAATGCCGAGGATGACGGCCGGCTGGCCGTTGTGGGAGCCGTCCCCGCGCTTGATCGCCTCTCCGATGCGAATATCGGCCACGTCGCGTACGCGGATGGGCAGGGTGCCGCGCGCGGTAATGACCGTCGCGCCGATGCCTTCGACGTCGCGCGCCCGGCCCGCGCCCTGGATCAGGTATTCCTGTCCACCTGCCTGCCGGAACCCGGCCGACGTGTTGCGGCTGGCGCGGCGCAGCGCGTCTTCCACCGCGCTCAGCGGCACGCCGTAGCTGGCCAGACGCGCGGGGTCGACCAGCACCTCGTACTGCCGGCGCTCGCCCCCGATCACCGTCACCTGCGCGACGCCGGGCGTGGCCAGCAGGCGGCGCCGGACGACGATGTCCGCGGTCGTGCGGAGTTCGAGCGGGGTTGCGGGCGGCGCGCCGGCCGCGGCGCTCGCGGCTGGGACAGCCTCCAGCGCGACGAACATGATCTCACCCATGATCGACGAGAGCGGCGCCAGTACCGGCGGACCGACATTGTCGGGCAGCGTCGACGCCACCGTCGCCAGCTTCTCCGTCACGGTCTGCCGCGCGCGGTGGACGTCGGCGCCCCAGTCGAAGTCGATCCAGATGACGGCGATGCCTACCGCGGTGGCCGAGCGCACCCGCCGCACGCCGGACGAACCATTGAGGACCGCCTCGATCGGGAAGGTGACGAGCGCCTCCATGTCGCTTGGCGCCATCCCCTGCGCTTCCACGAGCACGGTCACCGTCGGCGCGGTGAGGTCGGGCAGCACGTCGACCGGCATGCGCGTCGCCAGGGCGCCGCCCCAGAGAAGAAAGGCGCCCGCCGCCGTGAGCACCACCAGACGGTTGCGCAACGACCAGCGGATGAGCGCATTGATCAGCATGGCTCGCTGCTCAGTGCGTGTGTCCGTGCGCCGGCACCTGCGGCGCGAGCGCGGCAAGGCGGATGAACGGGGCGCCCCGAATTACAATCCGCTCGCCCGGCGCGACATCGCCGGCCAGCTGCACATCGCCGGCTTCGCGGTTGCCGAGCCGGACCGGCCGGCGTTCGAAGCTCTCGCCTCCTACCTGCACGAAGACGACCGGCTGTCCGGCGTCGTCCACGATCGCGCTCTCCGGCACGCTGACCGCCTTGCGCGCCTGCGACGCGAAGATGCGCAGAGACACCGCCTGTCCGATGGCGAGCCGCCGGTCGGGGTTGCGCAGCTCATAGATGATCGGCACGGTGCGGGCCTCGGGTTGCAGCACCCGGCCCACCGCCACGAGCCGATCGAGCGCGATCGGGGCGGCGAAGCCCGGCACGACCAGCTCGGCTGCGGCCGGTCGGTCTATTCTCGCCAGCGCCGCCTCGGGCAGCGCGCCGACGACGTGCACCCGATCGACGGCGACGAGCCGGAACAACCGCGCGCCCTGCTCGACGCTGGCGCCCGGCGTCGCGTCGGACTCCGCCACAACGCCGCTGAGCGGCGCGCGCAGCACGAAGCGGGTGTCCCGGCCGCCTTCTCCCTGTCCCGTGCGCGTTGCGTCGAGCTGCGCCAGGTGCTGCTCGGCGGCCCCCAGCCGCGCCTCGGCGTTCCCCTCCGCCACGCGGGTTTCGAGCAGGCGCCGCGCGGGCAGGGCGCCTGCCGCGACCAGCCGCTCCACCCGGGCCCGGTCGGCGCGCGTGAGCTCCAGCGCGCTGCGCGCCTCCGCCACGGCAAGCTCCAGCTCGGGACGGTCCTCGCCGTGGCCGCTGTGGGGAATGATCTCCGCCAGCGCGTCGCCGCGCATCACGGAAGATCCGACGGGCCACGCCGGCAGGTCGTCCGCCAGCCTGCCCGCGACCGGCGTGGTGACGTCGGCCTGGCCTCCCGTGCGCGGCTGGATGTCGGCGGCAAGCAACAGGCTGTCGGCGATCTGCCGCTGGCGGGCCGGCGCCGTCGCGAAGTCGAGCGTCCACTGCTGTTCTTTCAAGAACGGGATCGATGCGCCGGTGGGCGTGTCGCGCGCGCCGGCCGGCATCGTTCCGGCCGCCGGCACCTCGATCTCACCCAGCTCGTGGCGATCGACGAGCGTCCCGCTGTCCAGCGCCACGGACAGGTTGTAGCGGCCGGCCTGTTCCGGCGTCACGTCGATGCCGAAGATCCCGGGCCGTCCCGGCCCGTCCACCGCAAACGTCTGCGCGTGCGCCCCCGACAACTGGACCTCGGCGCGGCCTGTCCGCACGGGCTCGAAGGTTGCGAGGTCGGTGAAATGGATGGCGAAGCGGCTCGTTTCACCTGCGACGAGCGGCGGGTACTCGACGAACAGCTCGCTCCGTTGGCTCCAGCGGGTCTCGACCACGGCCGGCGGCGCGGCCGGCTCCACCGCCTCGGTGACCGCGGCACCGTCGCCGCCGCAGGCCGCGGCAAACGCCGCCGCCGGCAGCGCGCCGATCCGGATCCATGCGGCGGGCCGCGGCCACCTGTTCATGAAGTTGCTCCCTCTCCAACCACCTGGTCGAGCTCGATGGCGGCCCGGCGCGCCGTCGCCGAGAGCTCCAGCAACCGCGTTTCCGCTGCGAGCGTCACGCGGTACGCGTCGAGCAGCTCCAGGATGCCGTACTCGCCTTCCTCATACGCGGCGCTCGCGATCACCACCAGTTCGGCGGCCGGCAGCACGGATGCCGCCCGATACCGGTCGGCCAGCCCCCGATAACGCGTGGCGGCGACGTGCGCCGCGCGAACCTCGCTCTCGATACGCCCGCGGAGCGCCTGCCGTTCGGCGTTGATCCGGGCGCGCGCCGCTGCGGCACGCGCCACCTGCGCCTGGCCCCGGTTGAAGAGCGGGACGACCATGGTCGCCGTCAGCGCGTAGCCCGACTCGTGGGCGGCCGGCGTTCCGCTACGCTTCAGTCCCGCGTTCAGCGCCGCGCCGGGGTAGCGCAGCCGCTCGGCTGCCCGCCGCTCCGTCGTCCACTGCGCCGCGCTCAGGCCGAGCGCCCGATAGTCGGCCCGCCGCGCCAATGCCCGCTCCACCAGCGTGTCGGGATCGACGCGGACCGGATCGACCAGCAGCGTGCCGGCCGCCGTCAGCCCGGCGGCGTCCGTCCCCGGCGCGAAGAACGCTGCGAGGTGCGCCTGCGCGCTCAGCCGGTCGACGGCGGCAACCTCCAGGTCCGTCTCGATGTCGGCCACCTCGCGCTCGGCGCGCAGGCGGTCGAACCGGGAGCCTTCACCTTCGCGTTCGCGCGCCCGGAGGACATCGACCAGCCGCCGCAGCTCCGACAAGGCCGTCTCCAGCGCGTGCGTACGCTCCTGCGCCAGCAGCAGCGCGGTGAATGCGAGCCGCAGCCGCGTCTCGAACGCCAGTACGGAGGCGTCGGCGCGCGCCTCCGCGGCGGTCACCGCCTGTGCCGCGGCCTCCCCAAGCAGGCCGCTGCGCCCGCGCACGGGCAGCTCCTGCGATACGAGCAGGAAATCGTCCGTGCCCGGCCCGGCGTCTTCCCGCGTGTAGCTGACCGTCGGGTTGGCGAGCAGCCGCCGCTCCCGCGCGCCGGCCTCCAGCTCGCGAACGCCGAGCCGCAGCGCCTCGACGTGCGGGTGCTCGGCCCGCATGCGCGCGAGCGCCTGCTCCTCGGTAAGCGTCTGGCCGCCTGCCGGGGCCGCGGTCGCGCCCCAGACACCAGCCGCCAACACCACGAATCGCCATTGACGCATGGCTGTCATCTCCCAACTGTTTTCCGGCACGGGCCGGCGGGCGTTGTCGTGAAGCCGGATGGTCTGGTTGCCATCCGTGGATCCTCACCGTGACCGCGTGGATGGCGGACGGTGGGCCGTACGCCGGACGGCGTCGTCGTCAGTGGCTGGTCGGGGCGCCGAGATTCGAACTCGGGACCTCCTGCTCCCAAAGCAGGCGCGCTACCAGGCTGCGCCACGCCCCGCTACCGTTGTCGCGCGGCTGGCCGCGCCACGGACTCCTAGTCGCCGCTGAGCCGCTCTGCGTACGCCCGGATCCGCGCGGCGTTGGCGCCGACGTCGCTGCCCCCGACACGTGAGACCGATCGGACGTCGATGCGGCTGCCGCTGCCGTCCGGCCGGATCCGCACGATGACGTCATCCTTGAAGCCGTACCAGAACGTCGTGTCGGTTGCCTCTATGCGGCCGGCGCCGGCATCGCCGGCGACCAGGTCCCAGCCCAGGTCATGCACGGCGGCCAGCGCGCGTTCGAACGCCGCCGCGGGCGGCGCATCGAGGATGATCGGCTTCAGGTCCGGGTACCCCTCCCGTTGCCGCGGCGCCACTTCCGGGTCGTATTCCGCCGCGTTGGGGGCGTCGGCCCGCAGCGGCAGGACATCGACGAATGCCGGCGGATTCTCCAAGTCGGTCGTGATGTCGTGGATTGGCGGTACCGCGCGGGCAATCGATTGCTGACCGGCCGGGATCGCATAGGAGACCGCGCCGATCGCGATCGCCAGCACGCCGGCGGCCACCCCGGGGACGAGGTCGTTGAGCGGTCCCTGCCGGCCGCGCACCACGGTCAGCGCCAGACCGGCCAGTGAGACCACCAGCCCCGCCACACCCGTGCGCGCGCCCCACCGGAGCACGGAGAACGACGCGCCGAGCTCCAGTGCGCCCGTACGATAGCCGAGCGCGGCAGCGAGCGTGAGCGCGCCGGCCACCAGCGCCAGCACCAGCCCCCCCACGGTCACGCGCGATAGCCGTTGTCCCGACCTGCCTCCAGCGTACCTGGCGTTCATGGAGTTCTCCTCGAAATTGTTACTGCTGGTCCACGCCGATGACGTCGCCGGTGACGGCGTCGACCGTAACCGTGGCTTCCTCGAAGTCGAAGACCGACTGTCCCGGCAGCCGGCCGCGCAGCGTCACCCGCCACACGGGCGGGTCCGCGTCGGCGGTCATCTCGGCGTCGACTGCCTCCACCTCGAACAGTACCTGCCGGCGGGCGACATCCACGGCCTGCTCCTCGCTGACCTGCGGCTCGACGACGCCCGCCGGGCAACTCAGGGCAACGAGCGCAAGCGGCGCGAGGCAGAGGCGGGCGAGTGCCAGCATGGCGCGTCCGTCTCCCCTGCCTACTTCGAACCGGTCAGGCCGTTTCTCTCCATGGCGCGTGCGCCCGAGAGAATGCCGGTCAGGCCGTAGTTGCCTTCGTGGCAAGCCGATTCGAATATCTGGGCCTCGGTTGCCGCGGCCTGCATCCAGGGTAGCTCGATCGTCCAGGAGCGCGCGTACATCGCCGGATTCTCGAGGCTGGCGCGGTACTGGATCATGTCGGGGGCCACGCGGGTGAAGCGTTCGATCAGATGGAGCGTCTCGCCGGAGCCGCGGAAGCCGATCGGCGTGGACGTGCCTTCGACGCTGCGGCGGTCCGTAAAGTTCGTGGTGTCGACCACCAGCGTGTCACCCTCCCAGTGGCCGACGGAGTCGCCGTACCACAGGCGGATATGCGGCGGCACGTGCGCGCGCCCGTCGAGCGGAATGGTGCGGTAGGCGCCGCCGGTGTGACCCGCCTCGTAGTAGATGGTGACCATGCCCGGGGTCTGCACGATCCGGCTGAACGCGCAGTACATGCTGGTGCATGGCAGCGTGAACCCGAGACAGCGGTCGTTCGGGCGGTCCTCCGGTCCCTCCGCCATCGTCACGTGATCCTGCAGATCCGCGGCGAAGAGGGCTTTCCGGTACTCCATCTCGGCGGCGACCCTGTCGAGCCCCTCGGCGGAATACGGAATCTTGCCGTCGGGCGGGTCGATGACGAGCGATGTTCGTCCAGTCCTGACCACCGTCGTCCCGCGCGAGCTGAATACGGAGTTGTAGGCGCCGGCCACGTCTATCGCCGTGCCCCGCTCCGCACGTTCCGGGAGGAGGGTGGCGCCGGAGCCTTCCGCCGACGCCCGCCGCGCGTTACCTTCCAGGCTGGCGACTTCCTCCGCGGTCAGAAACTCCCGGCCCTCGTACTCGTCCGGCCGTTCCAGCGGAGTCGTCGTCTTACTGCTCCAGATCCCCTCCAGATCGGGGTCGCCCCAGGGCGTGCGAGGAATCGTGTAGTCGTCCGCCCCGCCGTCCTGGCCTGCCGCGGGCAGCACCACGAGGAACGTCAGCAGCGCCCCGCAAGCCGCCGGCACTCCGTGTCGCATGCAATCCTCCCCAAGTAGACAAGGACTATAACACCACGCGCCAACCCGGCCCGCCGCCGCCTCCACACGTGCTTCGCGTTACGCCGCCGAAACGTGACTAACGCGCATTTTACGCCGCCGTCATTCGGAATTAACGGGCTATTCATGGACCGGATACACACGCTCTATATCGTTTGTCTTGGTTTCGACGGATTGGTTTCGACGGCTTGGTTACGGCGCCTCCGCGTCGGGTTGCAGCAGGCGGACTGGAAGGGAAGGACACAGAGCATGCACAGGATGGAGTGGACATGGCCCCTGCTGGCGCTACTGGTTGTGGCGGCGCCGGCGCACGGGCAGGAGCTCGGGACCATCGCGGGCCAGGTCCTGGATGCGGTGAATGCAATTACGCTGCCCGGCGTGCCTGTCGAGCTGACGGGGCCGGTGAGCCGGATCGAATACACGGACCTGGACGGCAACTACCGTTTCCAGGTGCCGCCCGGCTCGTACGAGATGAAGGTGGTGATGGGCGGATACGCCGAGCAGACCGTCACGCTCGACGTCGTGGCTGACGAGCTGACGCGCGTGCAGGTGTCGCTCGCGTCCAACGTATTTGCGGAAACGGTTACCGTTTCGGCCCCCAGCCTCGAAGCGGAGTCATCGACCGCTGCCGCCCAGCTGATGCTGCGGATGCGGGCCCCGGTCGTGCAGGACAACATCGGCTCCATCGAGATGAGCGCGAACGACGACTCGAACGCGGCCGACGCCATGGAGCGTGTCACGGGCGTGTCGGTCGTCGGCGGCGGCTCGGTCTTCGTCCGCGGCCTCGGCGAGCGCTACAGCAACACGACGCTCAACGGCGCGATGCTGCCGACGACGGAGCCGGACCGGCGCGTGGTGCCGCTCGACCTCTTCCCGACCGCGCTGATCGACAGCGTGCAGGTGAGCAAGACCTATTCGCCGGACAAGCCGTCGCAGTTCGCCGGCGGTCTCGTGGAGATCATCCCGCTGAAGCTGCCTGTGGAAACCTCGTGGGAAATCGGGGCCGGCGGCGGCTGGAACAGCGTCACCACGGGCACGCGCGGCCTTTCCTATCCCGGGGGCGGACGCGAGTGGCTCGGTTTCGATGACGGCACGCGGGCGCTGCCGGGTAGCATCCCGGACCGCAAGGTCATCCGCGGCGGGCGGTTCACCAACGACGAGCTCGGATTTCTGTCGAGCGATCTCCAGGAGTTCGGGCGCGCGTTCGACAACGTCTGGGATCCGGTCGCCAAGGACCATCCGATGGATCAGAGCTACAGCGGGCTGTTCGGCGGCCGCTTCGGCAACCTGGGTATCGTGACCACCCTGCGGCATGCCCAGTCCTCGTCGTTCGCCGACGAGACGCAGACCTTCTTCAACGTTGGCGAGGGCGGCGCCATCAACCGCTTCAACGGCCCGTACGACTTCGATATCTCCAGCTACGAGCGGACCCTCGGCGGCGTCGGCAACATCGCCTACCAGTTCACGCCGAACCACCGCCTCTCGTTCGACAACTTCTACACGCATCTCGGAACCGACCAGGCCCGGACGTTCGAGGGCTTCAACAGCGACGCCGATACGGACATCTACAACCAGCGGCTCTACTTCATCGAGGAGCAGATCCGGGCGCACCACATCGGCGGCGACCACCTGTTCCCGGGCGCGGCCAACAGCCGGCTCGACTGGAAGGTCGCCATCTCGGCGGCCGACCGCGAGGAGCCGGACCTGCGCGAGACGCTGTACGAGTTCGACCCCGCCCGCGACGCGTTCGTCCTCGCGGATGAGTCGCAGAGCGGCCTGCGCCAGTTCAACAACCAGCGGGACGACAGCATCGAGCTCATCGCGAACTGGAGCTCGCTGTTCCAGCAGTGGGACGGGTTGGCGACGCAGGTCAAGTTCGGCGGCGGCTACCTGGAGCGCGACCGCGAGTTCGACTCCCGGCGGCTGCGGTTCACGCCGCGGAGGCTGTCCGGCGTCGACCTGTCGCTGCCGGCGGAAGACCTGTTCACCTCCGCCAACATCGGTCCGGTATGGCAGCTCAAGGAGGAGACCCGACCGACCGACTCGTACGATGGACGGCAGGAAATCGCATCCTTCTACGGCATGGTCGACCTGCCGCTGTCCGCGCAGTGGCGCGTCGTCGGCGGCGCGCGCGTCGAGTCGTACCGCCAGACGGTCGACACGTTCGATCCGTTCTCCCGCGACCTCGGCGGCAGCGCCGAGGTGATCTCCTCGGACCTGGACAGCACCAACGTGTTCCCGGCGGCCAACCTGGTTTACGCCCTTCGCTTCGACCAGAACATCCGCGTCAGCTACAGCCAGACCGTCAACCGTCCGGAGTTCCGGGAGGTGGCCCCGTTCGAGTTCACCGACGTGGTCGGCGGCCGGGCCGTCGTCGGCAACCCCAACCTCGACCAGTCGCTCATCCAGAACGTGGACGTGCGCTGGGAGTGGTTCCCGCGCGCCGAGGAAGTGGTCTCCGCCAGTCTGTTCTACAAGTACTTCGACACACCGATCGAGCGGGTCGTCGAGCCGACCGCGCAGTTGCGGACGTCGTACGCCAACGCCGAGTCGGCCGACAACCTGGGTCTCGAGGTCGAGGCGCGCAAGCTCCTCCACGAGAACGTCCTGGTTGGCGCGAACTACACGTACGTCAATTCCGAGGTGACGATCGGCCGGCAGGCCGGTCAGGTGCAGACGTCGCTGGTGCGCCCGCTGGCCGGCACGTCATCGAATCTGTTCAACGCGATGGCCGAGTTCAGAAGGAGCGACTTCGCGGCCCGGCTGCTGTGGAACTACTTCGACGATCGGATCGTCGACGTCGGGTCGCTCGGTCTGCCGGACATCATCGAAGAGGGCCGGAGTTCCGTCGACGTCGTGCTGTCGCACCGCTGGGATGCGATCAGTCTCAAGGTGGCCTTCGAGAACCTGCTGGATGACCCGTTCCTGTTCACGCAATCCGGCCACGAGCAGCGCGTATTCAAGCTCGGCCGTGCGATTTCGTTCGGGGTCGACCTGCATCCCTAGGAGCCCGTGGTGAAACCCCCGCTGCATTCGACCGGCGATGCATCCCGCACAGGACCTGCGTTGGGCGTTGAGAACATAAGGGGGTCACATATTGGGAATATGTTCCCTCCTCGCGCCTTGTACCGGCCGGACGCGGCATTGACACGGGCGGGTCTCGGTGCGACGCGGGGTTTCACCACGGACTCCTGGCAGTCAGGGGACCAGGGATATGAGAAGGCTTCGAATGAGGAAAGGACAGACGTCCGTGATGAACTGTAAGAGGACGCTATACTGGTCGGCGCGCCGCGCCGCCGTGCCCGTGGTGATTGCTCTGGGCGCAGTCGTGTGGAGCGGCGGCGACCTGGCGTCGCAGTCGCCGATCGACTGCCGCACCAGAGCCGGCTTCGACAAGGAAATCTGCGTGGTCAGTGGCCGGATCACCAGCGACATGACGTTTGACCCGGGCAGCTACTGGGTGCTGCGCGGCGCGGTGTTCGTCGAATCGGGCGCGACGCTGACCCTCGATGCGGGCACGGAAGTGTTCGGCGAATTCGCCACCAACGGGACGTTGATCATTTCCCAGGGCGGCCAGATTCACTCCAACGGCACGGCCGCCGCGCCGGTCGTGTTCAGCAGCGACCAGCCGATCGGCGAGCGGGCCCGCGCCGATTGGGGCGGCCTGATCATCAACGGCGACGCGCCGCTCAACGTGCCGGGCGGAACGTCCGTGGGCGAAGGCGATACGGGCGTATACGGCGGCAGCGATCCCGACGACGACAGCGGCCACCTGCGCTACACGCGCGTCGAGTTCGCCGGCACCGAGTTCAGCCCGGACAACGAGCTGAACGGGATTGCGTTCCAGGGCGTGGGCCGCAATACAGAGGTCGACTACGTCCAGGTCTCGTTCAACAAGGACGACGGGATGGAGTTCTTCGGCGGCACTGTCGAGGTGAGTCACGTGATCTGCTACGGGATCGCGGACGACAGCTTCGACTGGACAGACGGCTGGCACGGCAAGGGCCAGTTCATGGTGGCCCTGCAGAGCGGCGACGACGCCGACCAGGGGATCGAGGCGGACAACAACGGGGACAACCGGACGCTGACGCCGCGCTCGAATCCGACGCTGTATAACCTCACGCTGCTGGGCGACCCCGACACCGACGAGGGCAGCGAGAGCGACACCGGCATCCTGCTGCGGGAAGGCACATCCGCCACGATCCGCAACTTCATCGTGCACGGATTCAAGGAGGCGTCCATCGACGTCGACCACGGCGAGACGTTCCGGCAGATCACCGACGCGAGCACCGCTACGCCGCTGACTATCGCGAGCGGGATCGTCAATGGCAATTGCGAGGTCAGCAACTGCGTGGGCGAGTTCCGGCCGGACAGGGATGACGACGACCATGGCATCGCCACCATGGATTGGGTGACCGGCAGCTCCAACGTGACGACCGCGATGGACCCGATGCTGGTCGATCCGTTCAACCTCGGCAATCCGGACATCAGCCCGGCCGCCGGATCGCCGGCGATTTCCGGCGCGGTGACGCCGGCGACGCCGCCGGACGACGGCTTCTTCGACACCACGGCGACGTTCATCGGCGCGGTGGGGCCGGCCGGCTCCGGACACGACACCTGGTGGATGGGGTGGACCGACTTTGCAGTGAATTAAGTCCAATGGGATCAGGCTTTGCGCGGCGGGCGGTCGCCATTGCGGCCACCGCCGCGTGCCTGGCAGTCGGGGGTGGCTGCGGCGCCCCGCCGCAGGCGGACGACCCATCCCCGCTCCAGTGGACGTTCGAGTCGCCGGAGCAGGTGGCCGAGGCAGTGCTGGACGCACTGGCGGCCCGCGACGTGGAGCGGCTCGAAGCGCTGGCCCTCAGCGAGATCGAATTCCGGACGGTCGTCTGGCCGGAGTTGCCCTCCAGCCGCCCCGAGCGCGGCCTGCCGTTCGAGTACGCATGGGGCGACCTGCATCAGAAGAGCAGCAACGAGCTGCGCAGGCTGATTGCGAGGAACGCCGGCCGGCATTACGACCTGCTTGCCGTCGAGTTCGACGGCGAATCAACCACCTATGAGACGTATACGGTGCACCGGGATAGTCGTCTGGTCGTCCGCGGTGAGGACGGCGCGGAAGAGCAGGTGCGGCTGTTCGGTTCCATTCTCGAGCGGAGCGGGGCGTACAAGTTGTTCAGCTACGTGGTGGACTGACGATGATCCGAGCCCGCAATTCTCACCGGCCTTCGTCACCACGGTGCCTCGACGCCCTCGCGACGAACGCCGGTGAGAAACGCGGGCTGGCAACGGATACAGCAGGCCCGGGGGGTGGCCACGGAAACCGGAAGCGGATTCTCGTGATCGAGGACGGCTTGGCGGTGGCCGGACTGGTCCGCTACGCGCTGGAGCAGAACGGCGGCGCCGACGTCGATGTAGTGGGGACCGCCGCCGCGCTGGAATGGGTCAGAGACGAGCCGCCGGACCTGATCGTCATCGACGTGCCGCTGCCCAACGAGGCGGGGCTCGACCTGTGCGGCAGGCTGCGCACGAGCACGACCGGCGCCGAGGTCCCGATAATCGTGACCGCCCCGCGGCTCACCGAGGCGGACCGGGTGCTGGCGCTGGATCTCGGCGCCGACGATTGCATGACGCGGCCGTTCGGCGTGCACGAATTCGCCGCACGGGCCCGGGCGCTGGCGCGCCGCCGCACGTCACGGTCGGGCCGGCCGGGCATCTACCGGGGCGCTGGCCTGGTGGCCGACTTCGCCCGGGTTGCGGTGGTGGCTGACGGAAATGCGGTCGATTTGACCCGCCGCGAATTCCTGCTGCTGCAGGAGCTCATTGCAAACCGCGACCGCGTGCTGTCGCGCGGTCGGCTGATCGAACGGGTCTGGCCTGACGAACTGGCCGTCAGGCAGCGTACGGTGGATGTCCACGTTGGAAGGTTGCGGGCAAAGCTTGGTTCGGTATCCGCGCGGATCGAAACGGTGTCCGGCATCGGCTACCGGTTCGTGCATGAAGCCTAGATGGGGCTGCTAGGGCGCCTCGGCCGCTTCCTTGGTGCGGCCCCCCCCCGCAGCATGTTCGCGATCGCGTAGTTGCCCTCGTGGCAGGCGTACTCGTAGAGGTCGCCGCCCAGCGCCGTCATCGGCAGGGAAGCCGTCCAGGGCGCGGTGAACGTGGACGGATCGTGCACGGTGAACTGGTAGTCGATGGTGTTCTCATCGACGCGCGTGAAGCGCTCGACGAGACGCAGGTCGCTGCCCGTCGCGTAGACCGTCGCGCCCCAATCCTCCAGGTCGCTCAGGTTAGTCGTCTCGACGACCAGCGTGTCGCCCTCCCAGCGGCCTCGCGAATCGCCCAGCATCTGCTGAATCGGCTGGCTCACGTGCGGGCGCCCGTCGAGCGGGATGATGCGCGTGTCATGGATCATCTCCACGCGGATCGCCACGTAGTCCGGCGTCTGCAGGATCTGGTAGTTGTGGTTGTAGAAGCCGGGCATCATGGCGCCCGGCATGCCGCGCGTAAGGCAGCGGTCGTAGACGTTCAGATCGGTCCAGATGCCGGGATTGCCGGGAGGATTCTCGGCCCGATACTGGCGCCGCGCCGCTATCCGTTTCTCTTCCGCCGGCGTCCACGCCGGCAGCTTGCCGTTCGGCGGATCGACTATCAGCGAGGTTCGCTCGTGAAGCTCGCCCTGCTCCAGCCAATAGTCGTTGTAGAAGCCGACGGTGTCGAACGGACGGTCGTCGCTCAGGCCGGAGACGGCGTTGCGTGCGGCCCACTCCTCGTCCGTCAGCACCTCCCTGTCTCCGAGGTCGTCCGGCCGCTCGAGGGTGGTGGTGGTGGTGTTCGTCCAGGTTCCCTGCAGGTCGGGATCTTCCCAGGCCGTGCGGGGCACCTGACCCTGCGCCGACGCGGGCAGCAGCAGCGCAACGCCCACCAGCGCGATAGATGCAACAAGCACTCTCGGATTCATCGAAACCTCCTGAAGTCGCCAGTTTTGTACCACAAGAACGGATACTGCTACGGATAGATCTCTTCGCCGGGCGTGAACTCGCCGCGGGTCAGGCGGCCGAGGAACCCAGTCCGCAGCGCTCCCAGCGCCGCGCCGTCGCGCGCCGCCGCCCGGTGCGCGGCCAGGGCTTCCTCGGTCGAGAAGTAGAACGCGACGGTGAGCCGCTCCGCGCGGGCAATGGCGCGGAACGCCGCCTCGCGGTTCGCGTCCTCGCGCGTCGCGGCGGGGATGATGACCTCGCCCACTACACCCAGGTCCGGCACTTCCGCGCGGGACGCCACCGTGTAGTCATGCGCGGCGCCCGTCACTGCGCCGGAGTTGCGCTCACCCGCGACAAACCAGACAAGTAGCCCCGTCGTCACCAGCAGGACGACCAGGGAGCCGTAGCGGACTGCTGCGTTCATGCTTAGATGGGGCTGCGCGGCATTCCTTAGATGGGGCTGCGCCCCAAGCCCCCGGCCAGCGCTAGCGGGGACCCCTTCGCCCCGCGCGGCATACCTGGATGGGGCTGCGCCCCAAGCCCCCGGCCAGCGCTAGCGGGGACCCCGAAGCCCCGCGCCGCGCTGGCCGAGCCGCGCTGTGCGCGGCTTGGGGAGGAACGCGTTGCTGCACGTCGTCCCCGTCAGCGGGCCGGTATGGGGAACAGCTTGAACCCCTGCGCGCTGCGCGCCGCCACGTCCGAGCTCGTGTAAATACCGCACAGCGCGTTGTGGCGCATGCACGCATCGCCCACCTTACGGATGGCGGCTTCCACCTCCGGCGCGGTCGGGTTCGCCCCCGGCGTGCCGACGCCCAGCGCCAGACTGAGGTCGGACGGCCCGATCAGCACGCCGCCGAGCCCCGGCACCTGGAGGATCGCGTCGATGTCGTTGACTATTTCGCGCGTCTCGACCATGGCGATCGCCAGCAGTTCGCCGTCCGGATTGAGCGGCCAGACGTCGGCCTTGGCGGCGTATTCGTCGTTCGATATGCCGCCCCAGAGCCGCCGGGCGCCGGTGGGTCCCCAACCGCGCCGGCCGCGCGGCTCCGGCAGCGCGGCGCCGCGCTGCGGCGGATAGCGCATGGCGCGCACGAGCCTGGTCACCTCGGCGGTGGTGCGTACCTGCGGCAGCACGATGCCCATTGCCCCGGCGTCCAGGATCTGCTTCACCACGTGGTGATGGTCCTGGTCCGCCTCATGCGGGATGCGGACGATCGGCGTCAGGCGCGGCCGCGAGCCGCTTTCGGGCTCAATCTCACCGAGGAAAGCCTCCAGGTCGTCGACCAGGAACGGATTGTGCTCCAGCGAGACGATCCGCCAGTGCTCGTTGGCCAGCGCCGTCTCGCCGTTCTCGAACTGCTCGATGATCCGGTTCAGCCGGCCGCCCGAGCCCTGCGCTTCCGGCCCGGCCGTGCACGCCGCGCACAGCAGCGCGCCGATGCCGATCGCCCATGCCGCGCGCCCCGCGGCGGTACGTGTCCCGCGTGTCGTACCTGTCATGGATTCCTCGTTTCCTGGGTGGTGGGTCCGGGTCAGTGCCGGTTTCTCTACTCCGAATCCGCGCGCCCGGTCAAGCCGGCGTTAACAGTTCGTGGTGAAACTCCCGCGTCGCACCGAGACCCGCCCGTATCAATGCTGCGCACGGCTCGGTCAAGGCGCGAGGAGCGAGCATATTCCCAATATGTGAGCCCCTACTGTTTTCAATGCCCAACGCAGCTCAGGCGGGATGCATCGCCGGTCGAATGCAGTGGGGGTTTCACCACGGACTGTTCAGTTCAGCAGGTCGAACAGCTGGCTGTATTTCAGCGTCAGCGTGCGGCCGAACGCCGAACGGTCGATGTCGAGATGCGGGTCGAGCGTGCCCAGCCCCTGGATGTCGTTGTAGACGATGAACAGGCCCGTGTTCGCGTCGGACAGCAGACCGAACCGCACGTTCGACGACCACAGGTCGGCGCGGTCGTTGTACTGCACCAGCGCCTGCAGGAACAGCCGCGTGGTGAAGGAGTACGACACCCGCAGGCTGGCCAGGTTGGTCGTGAATTCGCCGCTCGGCAGGTCGATGTTGTTCCAGTCCCATTGCAGCTGTGCATTGAGCGTTTCCCCGAGCCGCACCGAGACGCTCGGGACCAGCCGTACCCGGTCCCCGCCGAAGAACCCGCCTATCGTGCTCCTGATCGAGGCGCTGACCGGAGCGCCCCTGTTGGTGTTGAACGTGAGCTGGGACTCGGTGTGATCGTAGACGCCGATCGGCACCGTGACGCCGGGGAAGATCGGGAACGGCACGAACAGTCCCTCCCGCGTGAGGTTGATCCCCGTATGGGCTTCGTGGCCGCCTTCCCATTCCCAGTGGTTGTCCATATGGGTGTACTGCGTTTCGTGAAGCCCGGTCTGAATATTCCAGATCGTGTAGTGCATCATGTGCGGGCGCAGTTCGTGGATGCCGATGAAGTTATTCGGTCTGAAGAACGTGAAGGCGCTGACGTCCATGCGGCGGTAGCCCCGCCGCTGATAGAACCCGACCTCGGGATTGAAGTGCGAGCCGACTTCGGTATAGCGCAGGCCCAGCCGCGCGTTCTGGCTCTCGAAGTCGCTCGACAGGTACGCCGCGTGGGTCTCGGAGCCGACCTGGCCGGGCGTCTGGGTCTCGGCGGCGAATCCGCTCACGGTCACGGATTGCCCGATGCCGAAGCGGCCGTCCACGGCGAACGTGCGGTTGTAGTTGCTTTTGCCGGCCAGGTCGCCGGCGCCCTGCCGATTGACCACGATGGCCCCGATGTTCGAGCGGCTGGGCAGGTCCTGCCGTATGCGCGCCACGGTGAAGTTCTGGCCTGCGACGTTGTCGCCCTGGCCCGCGGTCTGCATGTTGAGGAAGCCGATGTTCGTGTTGTCGCCGACCTTGCCCGACAGGCGGCCGCCGCCGAGGATCGGCACCTGCTGGCCGTCCTCGCCGATCCCGATCCGCCGGCTGAAGAAGACCTCCACCTGCCCTGGCCGGCCCACCGAGAACAGGCCGGCGTTCTCCAGGAAGAACGGACGCTTCTCGGGGAAGAACAGGTTGAAGCGGTCCAGGTTGATCTGCTCCTCGTCGACCTCGACCTGCGCGAAGTCGGTGTTGTAGGTCAGGTCGAGCGTCATGCCTGGAGTGACGCTGTACTTCAGGTCCGCGCCGAAATCGCCGGTGCTGACGGTCTCCGAGCGCGTCGCGGAGCGGACCGCATCGCCCAGCACGTACGGCGTCAGCTTGAGATTCCCCTGACCGGGTACCTCGAGTCCCTGGAGCACGCCGGCCAGCGACAGACGGTTCAGGTTGAACTGGCGCGGCAGCGGCGCCCAGAACGAGCGCTCGTTGCGGTTCCGGATGTTCCGCTGGAAGTTGACGCCCCATGTCTGGGTCGAACCGCCGGGGTAGCGCAGGGTGCGGAACGGAATGCCGAACTCGGCGGTCCAGCCGATCTCGGTGACGCGCGCCGTCACCTGCCAGGCGCCGTCCCAGTTCAGGTTGAATCCGCCTCCCGACCCCCGCTGCTGCCGGCTGCCGCCACCCCCGCCCCCGCCGCCCATACGCCCGCTGCCCTGACCCTCGTTGGTCACCTGGCCGTCGTACTCCACGCCGGCCGGGTTGGTGCCGAAGACGAAGCCGTTCTGCTGGTCCAGGAACGTGTCCAGGATGATCTGGAAGCTGTCGGTGTCGTTCATCTGCGAGTCGCGGCGGCTGTCCGCGACGATGATCGTGTCCGGATTACGCGTGTAGCAGACGACGCCGAAGTAGAGCGTGTCGTCGGTGTACACGATGCGCACTTCCGTGCGCTCCGACGACGGCTGGCCCTCGTCCGGCGTGGTCTGCCGAAAATCGCCGGCCACCGGCGCATCCTCGTAGGCCGGATCGCCCAGGACGTCGCCGTCGATCACCGGTGCGCGCGGCACGCGGCTGGCGCGTGCGCGCGAGCCCGCCGTCGCGTTCGCGCCGCTGAGCACGCCCCCGCCGCCGTCGGACGGCGATTGCTGGGCGTGCGCCGCCGCGCCGCCACCCAGAGCGAGGGCGGCTGCCAGCACGAAAGCTGTGTACAGGAGGCGCTGCTGCGGCATAAAGAGAGACCTGTCAGTTTACACGATGCGGTTCCGACCTGTAGGCTCAGCGGCGGGACGCGGCCGGCTCCGGGAGCCCCGCTGCGGCCCCGAAGAGGCGAGCGAAAACATGAAGATCAGCGACACGCTGTTGCCGGAGTTCGATCAGGAGATCGATGGTGCTCGACGGACGCTGGAGCGGGTGCCGGACGACCGCCTGACATGGTCGCCCCACCCGAAGTCCGGCACGATGGGCTGGCTCGCCGGGCATCTTGCCAGCGTGCCGTCGTGGGCGGCGTTGACCATTGGCGGTGACGCGCTGGATCTGGCGCCCGGCGGCAAGCCGCTCGCGCCGCCCCCGCAGCCGCAGAGCAGCGCCGATCTCGTTGCCACGCTCGACCGCCATGCGGCCGAGGCGCGCGCGGCAATCGCCGCGGCCAGCGACGAGGACCTGTTGAAGCCGTGGTCGCTGTTGCAGAACGGCCAGGAGCTGATGACGATGCCGCGGCTGGACGTCCTGCGCCGCTTCGTCCTGAATCACCTGATACACCACCGCGCGCAGCTCGGCGTGTACCTGCGCCTCAACGACATTCCGGTGCCGTCGATATACGGACCGTCGGCCGACGAGAAACCGTTCAGCTAGCAGGGTTATTGCATGGCGGGCCCGCCGCGGCGCGGGCAGGGAGGTTGAGATGGGCCACGGGCGTGCCGCCGCCGTGTTGCTTGCGCTCGTGCCGGTCGCGTGGCCGGCAGCCGTAGCCGGCGCCCAGGCGCCGCCGCCGACCGCCTGGGGCGACCCGGACCTGCAGGGCGCCTGGACGAACACGACCACCACGCCGCTCCAGCGGCCGGCGGAGCTGGCGCAGCGGGAAAACCTGACAATCGAGGAGCGGGCGGAGCTGGACGAGCAGCGCGCCCGCGCCGAGCAGCGCGCCTGCGCCACGGAGCTCGTCGTGCTGCAGCAGGCGCCGCCGTCCACCAGCACCGGCTCCTACAACAGCTTCTGGCTGGAGCAGGGCACGCGCACCCTGCAGACGTCGCTGATCATCGATCCGCCGGACGGCCGGCTGCCGGTCGTGACGCCCCGCGCGCAGCGGCGGGCGGACGATCTGGTCGCGGTGCGGGCGTCGCCGTCCTATCCCACGACCTGGCAGGAGCCGAGCGTGTTCGAGCGCTGCATCACGCGCGGCCTGCCGGCCTCCATGATGCCGGGTTTCTACAACCACAACTACCAGATCCTGCAGACGCCGGACTACGTCGTGATCTACGCGGAGATGATCCACGACACCCGTATCATCCCGCTCGACGGCCGCCCGCATCTGGACGCCTCCGTCCGGCAGTGGATGGGTGATTCGCGCGCCCGCTGGGAAGGCGACACGCTGGTGGTGGAGAGCACCAACTTCACCGACAAGGTGTACGAGCGGCGGGTATCCAACACGGTCTTCGGCGCCCGCCGGGCGATGCAGCTCGTAGAGCGGTTCCGGCGCGTCGACGCCGACACGCTCGACTACCGGTTTACCGTCACGGACCCAACGACGTTTGCCGCCCCGTGGACCGCGGTAATCCCCATGACCGCGATGGAGGGGCCGATCTTCGAGTACGCCTGCCACGAGGGCAACTACTCGATGGAGAACATGCTGCGCGGCGCCCGCATGAAGGAGCGCTCGCGCTAGGGCGCCGCCCGCGGCGTCGTATCGATCGCCGGATACAGCCACGAGTGCTCCAGGCCGGGGTGCCTGGCGCCGTAGCGCGCGGGGATGTCCTGCGTCCAGTTGCTGGGGATCGTCAGGCAGCATGCCAACAGACCGGCGAACGCCAGCCTCTGCACGGCGAGTGGCGCGGCGTCCGACGGTCGGCCCGCGGGCGGAGCGTACTCCGCGCCGCGCCGCAGGCGGCCCAGGCGCCGCAGGCGCGAGCGGTAGAGCAGGGCCGCGCCGAGCAGCGCCATCAGGATGTTGAGCGTCTGACCCGTGCCGAGCGCCAGCCGGTGCGTCGGATAGTCCCGAAAAAGATCGATGAAGATGCGCGGGAACGCGTACCAGAAGACGAAGCGGGCCGCGGTCGCGCCGGGGGTCGTGCTCGTGCGCCGTACGTGCAGCAGATACGGCACCAGCAGCAGGTTCTTCGCGCCGTCGTAAAGCACGACCGGGTGGCGGAACCCCTCAGCGTCCGGGAATTTCACCCCCCACCACACGTCCGTCACGGCGCCGACTATCTGGCCGTCGATGAAGTTGCCGATGCGTCCCATCCCCAGCAGGATCGCGGCCGGCACGACAAGGGTGTCGGCCAGCGGCAGCAGCGGCTTCCGGTAACGGTAGGCGAACGCGCCCGCTCCAATCACGCCGCCAAGCAGCAGCCCGTGGGTAGCCATTCCGCCCAGCCAGAACGCGGGAATCAGCTGTAGGTGCTCCCTGTAGAAGGGCCACTCGTCGAACGCGATCTCGACAGCGCGGCCGCCGATGAGAACGCCGGCGGCCACGAGCAGGCTCAGGCTCCAGACTTCCCTCGAAGACAGGTGCAGCCGCCCCCGGGCGCGGCGCGCGACGAAGTGCAGCTCCAGGAAGCCGAGGGCGAAGCCCAGCCCGTACCACCAGCAATAGACACCGCCGGCGTCAAGCAGGACCGGATCGATGCGGTGGACGTAGGGTCCGAACATGCGGCCCCCTGGCGACTACGCGGACGGCGGGCTGCCGAACTTCGCCTTCGCCTCCTGCCGCCGCGCGTGGAGGATCGGCTCGGTATAGCCGCTCGGTTGCTCGCGGCCCTTGAACACCAGGTCGCAGGCCGCCTGGAAGGCGACGCTGGCGTCGAAGTCGGGCGCCATCGGCCGGTAGTGCGGGTCGCCCGCGTTCTGGCCGTCGACCACCGCCGCCATGCGCTGCAGCGTCTCGCGCACCTGCGCCTCCGTGCAGATGCCGTGGTGCAGCCAGTTGGCGATGTGCTGGCTGGAGATGCGCAGCGTGGCGCGGTCTTCCATCAGCGCGATGTTGTTGATGTCCGGCACCTTCGAGCAGCCGATGCCCTGCTCGACCCAGCGCACGACGTAGCCCAGGATGCCCTGGGCGTTGTTGTCCAGCTCCTGTTGGACCTCTTCCGGGGACCAGTCGGGCTGCTCGGCGCGCGGAATCGTCAGGATCTTGTCCAGGTCGGCGACCGGCCGCGACCGCAGGGCGGCCTGCCGCTCCGCGACATCGACCCGGTGATAGTGGGTGGCGTGCAGCGTGGCGGCGGTGGGGGAGGGCACCCAGGCGGTGTTGGCGCCCTGCCGCGGGTGGCCGATCTTGACCTTCAGCATGTCGGCCATCAGGTCGGGCATGGCCCACATGCCCTTGCCGATCTGGGCGTGGCCCGGCAGGCCGCACGCCAGGCCGACGTCGACGTTCCAGTCCTCGTAGGTCACCATCCAGTCGGCGGTCTTCATGTCCTTCTTGCGGATCATCGGGCCGGCTTCCATGGCGGTGTGCATCTCGTCGCCCGTGCGGTCGAGGAAGCCGGTGTTGATGAAGAAGACGCGGTCCTGCGCGGCGCGGATGCATGGCTTCAGGTTGACCGTGGTCCGCCGCTCCTCGTCCATGATGCCGATCTTGACCGTATAGCGGTCGAGTCCCAGCGCATCCTCGACCTGCCCCAGCAGCTCGTCCGTGAACGCTACCTCCTCCGGTCCGTGCATCTTCGGCTTCACGATGTAGACGGAGCCGGCGCGGCTGTTGCGGCGGTTCTGCAGGTCGTGGATGGCGATCGTCGAGGAGACCATGGCGTCGATAACGCCCTCGGGCGCCTCGCGGCCGTCCTTGTCGAGAATCGCCGGATTGGTCATCAGGTGGCCGACGTTGCGGATCAGCATCAGACTGATGCCCGGCAGCCGCAGCTCGCCGCCGTCCGGCGCGGTGTACACGCGGTCGGGGTTCATCGCGCGGTCGACCATGCGGCCGCCCTTTTCGAAGCGGTCGGTCAGGTCGCCCTTGATCAGGCCGAGCCAGTTGCGGTACGCCAGCACCTTGTCCTCGGCATCGACGGTGGACACCGAGTCCTCAAGGTCCATGATGGTCGTCGTCGCCGCTTCCAGCACGATGTCCTTGATGCCGGCGTCGTCGTCCCGGCCGACCGGGTGGCCGCGGTCGATGACGATATCGATGTGGAGGCCGTTGTTCACCAGCAGGATGGACGACGGCGCATCCGGCGCACCCCGGTATCCGGCCAGCTGCGCCGGGTCGCCAAGCCCGCAGGTGCTGCCGTCGCCGAGCGCCACGGCGAGGGCGCCTGCGGCGACGGCGTAAGATGCGGCATCTGCGTGGCTGCCGCCGGCCAGCGGCACCACGTCGTCGAGAAACCGCCGCGCGTGGGCGATGACCCGCGCGCCGCGCACCGGGCTATAGCCGCTGCCGCGCTCCGCCCCGCCGTCTTCAGGAATCGCATCGGTGCCGTACAGCGCGTCGTACAGGCTGCCCCAGCGGGCGTTGGCGGCGTTCAGCGCATAGCGGGCGTTGGTGATGGGCACCACGAGCTGCGGCCCGGCGATGGTCGAGATCTCCGGATCGACGTTCGCAGTGCGGACCGTGAAATCATCGCCCTCGGGAACCAGGTAGCCGATCTCGCGGAGCACCGCCTTGTAGTCGTCCAGGTCGATCGGCTGGTCGTGCATTTCGCGGTACCACGCGTCGATGCGCCGCTGCAGGTCGTCGCGCTTGGCCAGCAGCGCGCGGTTGCGCGGCGCCAGTCCGTGGATCAGGCGGTCCAAGCCAGCCCAGAACGCCGCCGCCGACACGCCGGTGCCGGGCAACGCCTCCCCGTTGATGAAGTCGTGCAGCTGCCTGTCGACCTGCAGACCCCCAATCCCGATCCGCTCGCTCATGTCGCCTCCCGCTGTCTGCCGTTCGCCCGGTATCTTCACTGATAGTCCGCAGCGCTGGCAAACATGGCCGCCGCGGGTGCAGCCTGCACTAGAATGCGGTTCAATCCACTCGCGCGGCGCCGCACTTCGCGGCGCGCGCAACCGCGGGACGAGCCTGGAGACGTTGGATGCGGAAGCTGATCGGAACCCCGATCGCGCTGCTGGCCGCCGTCGCTCTCGTTGGCACGCTCGCGTGCACGGCCGGGGACGACGCCGGCGGCGAACAGGTCCGACTGCCCCGGACACACGATGGCGCCCCGGATCTGAACGGCATCTGGCAGACCATGAACACCGCCCACTGGGATCTGGAGGACCATTCCGCGCGAGCCGGCGCGGCGGTCCCGCTCGGCGCGGTGGGCGCGGTCCCGGCGGGGAAGTCCGTGGTCCAGGGCGGCGAGATTCCGTACCAGGACTCGGCGCTCGAGAAGCGGCGGGAGAACGCGGAGCAGTGGCTGACGGCGGACCCGGAGATCAAGTGCTTTCTCCCGGGTGTCCCGCGCGTCATGTACATGCCGTTCCCGTTCCAGATTGTCCAGACCCCCGAATTCATCCTGGTCGCCTCCGAATACATCGGGGCCACGCGCTCAATCCACATGACGGCGGTCGAGCCGCCGCCGATCGATACGTACATGGGGCACTCGGTCGGCCGCTGGGAAGGCGACACGCTGGTCATAGAGTCCAACACGTTCACCGACCAGACCTGGCTCGACAGGGCCGGCAACTTCCACAGTGCGGCGCTCAGGGTGGTGGAGCGGATCACGCCAATGAGCCCCGACGCGCTGCAGTACGAGGCGACGCTCGAAGATGAGAACGTGTTCACGCGGCCCTGGACAATCAGCATGCCGCTCTACCGCCGTCTGGAGCCGGATGCCGAAATCCTGGAATTCAACTGCGTGGAGTTCGTGGAAGAGACGATGTGGGGACATTTGACGAAGTCGGGCAGCGAGTGACGCGGGCAAGACAGGGGGCGTCAGCCATGACAAGTAGAGCACCAATGCGCTATCGGTGGTTTGTTCCGGCAGCGTTGTCGTTCGTAGCGGCGGTGATTGCGGCCACCGCCATACCGGCCATCGTGCGGGGGTCCGCGGCCAGCCAGGCGGAGGATTGGACCGTGGCGCGGACGCCCTGGGGAGATCCCGATCTGCAGGGCATCTGGACCAATGAGACCACGGGGACGCCGCGGCAGCGCCCGGCCAGGTTCGGGGAGCGCGAGTTCCTGAACGACGAGGAGATCGCCGATCTGGAGCGTCAGGCAAGGGAGCGCTACGAGGCGGCGCTTGCCGCCGACAACGATGCCGGGCCCCGCAGTGCTGCCGACGTCGCGCGGACGGAGAACACGATCGAGGCGGGCATCTACGGCCAGGAATACAACAACGTCTGGATGGAGCAGCCTCGCGAGCCCGGTCCCCTGCGCTGGACGCGCACGTCGCTCATCGTGGAGCCGTCGCATGGCCAGATACCGCCGTACACGCCGGAGCTCATCGAGCGCGTGGAGGCCTCGCGAAGAGGCCCGGCGGCATCGCGGCGAGGCGGATACCTGGGAGGACCGTAATCTGAACGAGCGCTGCATGCGGCCGCAGGCGGCGACGGGCCTGCAGGGGACGGTGCGCATCGTGCAGACGCCGGGTTGGGTGGCGATTCTGCCCGACGGCCTGCAGTATCCGCAGCTCATCGCGCTGGATGGACGCGCGCCGGTGTCCCCCAAGATCCGCGGCTGGTTCGGAAGCGCCCGCGGCCGCTGGGAAGGGGACAAGCTCGTCATCGACATTACGAACTTCAACGACAAGCAGGATGGCGGCCCCGTCCTGCCGTCCCGCCGGCCCCTCGCGTTCTTCCTGGGATCGGGCGAGACGTTGCGGCGCGTCGAGACGTACCAGCGCCTGGGTCCGGACCAGATCGCCTATGGCCTGACCACCGGCGACGCGAGCGTGTACGTGGAGCCGTACACCGTGCTCCGTCCCATGATTCTGGACAACGATTTCCTGATGCTGCAGTCGGGGTGCCATGAGGGCAACTACGGCATGCCGTTCATCCTGAGTGCGGCCCGCGCCGACGAGGACTACGCGATGCGCGCGGCACTGGAGGCGGCCGAGCTCCGCAAGTCCGAGATCGCGGCGCTGCGGGCGCGCGCCGAGCAGTGGCAGCAGACCGGTACCGTGTCCGCGGTGGACTCGGGCGCGGCGGAGGAGGTCAATCCCGACCGCTAGCGTTCATTCCGAGCCAAGGGGGCGGGAGTAATCATGAGCACGGGACGACGAACACCGGACGGACCACTCACGCGACGTGAGGCGCTCGGACTGCTGGGCGCCACGGCGGGCCTGGGACTGACGGCCGGCGGCCGCGGCGGCGCCAGCGCCGCGCAGTCGATACGGTTCACCAGCGCCGACTCACCCAGCTTCCCGAGCGGGGCCGTCATCCGCACGTTGCAGGGAGACGTGGATCCCGAACAGCTCGCTGACGGCGCGACGCTGATCCACGAGCACCTGCGCGGCGAGCCGGACGAAGTGCTCTTCGAGGTAAACTCCGCCGGCGCCGACGGCGTGACCTGCCTGGTCGATTCGGCGGGCGCCAGACGCACGCAGCAGGCACTCGACAATCTGCAGGCCGTGGCCGAGCGCGCAGACGTTCACATCGTGTGCGCCGGCGGCTATCTCCAGGACACCGGGTTCAGATTCTATCCCGTGCCGGTGGTCGAGATGAGCGAGGACGCGCTGTACGAGCAGTTCGTAAAGGATGCGGCCGAGCGGCGCTGGGGGGCGTTCGGCGAGATCGGCTCGTCGCTCGAGATGCGGCCGGACGAGCGCAAGGTGCACCGCGCCATCGGCCGGGCCCACGTCGCCACCGGGCTGCCGATCTTCACCCACACGCCGCACGAGAGCTGTCCGAGCTGCGCCATGGAGCAGATGGACACGCTCGAGTCGGTCGGGGTCGACTTCTCCTACCTCGTGATCGGCCACATGTCGACGATCAAGCAGGAACACGACCCGCTCGGCACGCACTTGGCCATCGCGCGCCGCGGCGCGTTCGTGGGCCTCGACACCGTCGGCCACGAGATGAGCCGGTCGCAGATCCCGGCCACCGAGAAGGTCCGCATGGTGCTGGATCTGATCGACGCCGGCTTCGAGGACCACATCGTCTTCTCCTCGGACATGGGCAACCGCACCCACTCGAAGGCCAACTACGGCAACGGTTTCTCGACGGTGCTGGTGCAGTTCGTGCCCAAGCTGCTGTTCGCCGGCGTGCCCGAACGCACGGTCCGCAAGATCCTCGTCGACAACCCGCGCCGCTTCCTCGCGGTCGCGCCGAAGGTCTGACCACGCGCTGGCCGGCGCGCCCCCGTCAGAACGAGATGGTCGCGGTCATCGAGATCGTCCGCGGCGCGCCGAGCCACGCGGCATTCTCGGTGATGGCCGACAGATACGCCTTGTCGAGCAGGTTGTTTGCCACGATCGCGAATTCCGTCGACCGCAGCAGCTCGCTCAATGCCTCGCCCGCGAAACTGACGTAGGCGTCCACCAGCCAGTAGTCATCCGCGTACCAATCCGACCTCAGGCTGACGCGCCGTGACGACGTGTACTTGGCGCTCAGCCCCGTGCCAAGCGGACCGCTCCGATCAAGCGAGACGACCCACAGCCGATCCGGCACGCCGGTCACATCCGTCCCCGCCACGATGCCCTGGTTGGCGTCGACGAGCGGATCGCCGCTCCCGACGTACGCCGAGTCGTTGAACGTGTATGCGGTGTAGAACGACGTCTGCTGCGGCAACTGCACCGTTGCGGAGAGCTCGATGCCGCTCGTGTCGATGCCGCCGGCGTTGAAGTAGGCGCCGCCGCCCGGGATGAGGTAGTTGGGACCGGCGGGCGTTTGCGGACCGAGGTAGAAGATCCGGTTCTCGAAATCGATGGTGTACCAGGTGGCGCCCAGCGCAACCCGATCCCCCGCATACTGCAGCCCGACGTCGATGTTGGAGGCGGTTTCCGGCTCGAGGAGGTCGAGGATCCGTCCCGGTACCTCCAGGAGCGTGGCGCTGATCGCCTTGAAATTCTCGGAATAGCCGGCGAACAGATCCAGGCCCTCGACCGGCGTCTCGTACGTCACGCCGCCGGAGAAGAGCAGATTCGAATCGGAATCGACCGCCAGGTCCGGGTCGATGTTGAACAGGTCCTCGCGCGACACGCCGACCAGGAACTGCTTGATGCCGCCGCTCAGGGCGAACGGGCCGGCGTAAAGCGTCTCCTCCACGTACCACTTGAAGACGTGCTGTGGGAAGTCCCATTCGTACTGGTGCCAGTAGGCCTGCTCGTTCCAGTTGAAGTTGAGCGTCGGATCCAGCATCTGATGCCAGTCGCGGCCCAGGTCCCGCCGCGAGTCCTCGTACCAGATGCCGGCGCGCAGCGTGCTGCCGGCGGCGCCGACGGTGGTGAACCACTCCTCGTCGAGCGTAAAGCCGATGCGGTCCTTGCCGTAGTGGCTGTGGCGGTACGACTGCACCGCGGTGGCGCCCGGATGGCACGCCGGGTCCACCGCCGGGCCGCCCGAGCCGTAATAGTTGAAGATGTAGGAAGACGTGCACCCGGGCGTCGGTCCGACGGCGGCGCCGTCCGGGCTCACGAAGCGGATCAGCCCGAGCTGCGCGCCGCCCAGCACCGGCGTCCCGCCCAGCAGCTCCGATTCCGGTCCGCCGCCGTCGTCGCTGACGTCGGCGATGTAGGGGGGCAGCCAGTCGCCGCGGCCCCGGTTGCGATGGAAATAGAAGCCGCCGCTCAGCGAACTGACGTCGCTGAACGACCAGTCCGCCTTCAGATAGGCGAACGTGTTGTTCCGCCGCGTCTGCCAGCCGGGCCGGTAGAACTGGTTCAGGTACGGCACGCCGGGCCAGTCGCCGACCAGGCGGTCCCAGCGCGGGTTGGCCAGGAAGTCGCCCTCGCTGTAGAGCCGCTGGTAGGTGTCCTCGTGAATGCTGTCGTACGAGATGTAGCTGGTGAGGTCGAGGCGCCCGTGTGACGAGACCAGCTTGGCGGCGACGTGCTCCCGCTCGTTCCGCGCCGAACCCTGCACCCAGTCGGTCGCCTCCTGGCGAACCGCCGAGATCCACGCGCGGGTCTCGCCGCCGAACAGCGGCCCGGTGTCGACCCGCATGTAGAACCGCTTGCCGTCGTTCTCGCCGATGGTGGTCGACGCGGTGTAGGTCCGCTCGGCCGCCGGATCGTCCGTCAGGTAGTTGAAGGTGCCGCCCAGCGCTTCGACCGAGCGGGAGGCGATGTCGGCCGTCCCCTGCGACACCTCGACGCCCCCGAGATTCATCGGATCGATGAACCGGTTCGCCTTGGCGCCGCTGAAGTAGTCGGACGTCCCGTTCGGAAACCCGTCGATGGTGGTGCCGATCTGCGCCTCGCTGATGGTTACCTGGAAGCCGCGCACGGCGACGTTGCTCGACCAGTCGTCGAAGCCGTAGGCGTCCCCCTCCTGAATGGATACGCCGGGCAGGTTGTCCACCACCGACGTCACGCTCGCGATATTCGACTGCTGCAACAGCATCGGTTCCGCGACGACGTTACTCGCGAAGATCCGGGGCTCATCGGCGACGACGCTCACCGTTTCGAGCAGCCGCGCGATCTGCAGCGTGACCGGGACCGATGCGGTGGCGCCCGCCCGGACGGATACCGGGGCTTCCGCGGTCTCGAAACCCGGCAGCACCGCCGTGACGACATAGTCGCCCGCCGCCAGACCGGCGGCCGTGTAGGCGCCGTCCGCGCCGGTCACGTGTTCCTGGCGCACGCCGGGGCCGGTCACCGTCACCACGACGCCGGGCAACGGGCTGCCGTTTGCGTCGACGACGGCGCCCTCAATTGATCCGGTTGTCTGGGCGGCTGCCGGCGCGGCGACCGGCAGCGAAAGCAGTACTGCGGCGACGGCGAGCTGTCGCAGCATGGAGGCAGGCAGTGTCATGGCGGCTCCTTCCGATGCAGTAGAGCCTACCGCAAACACGCAGGACCAACCCGCATATCGCACCGGCCCTCTGCTGCGGTCGCCGATGTCTATGCCGGCCGGACGCTAGAATCGATTCGAGCCGCTCAGAATCTTAGCTGTCGAGATGGCCTGCCCCGCGTGGCGGGTGCAGTGCTCGGCGGCGTGGAAGATCAGGCCCAGGGTCGTGCTCGGCAGGCCGGCGCGGCCCACTTTTTTCGGAACCAGTAACTCATCGCGCGAGGTGCCCCGCAGTTGGTCCAGCGCGCGATCGATCGACGTATGCACGTCCGCCGCGACCTCGCGCAGTGATGGGGCGGGTTCGCCGGGCTCGCTTTCGGAGCGGGCGACCGTTTTCTGGGCGCCGGACAGCACCTCGCCCCGTGCGTAGGTCAGCAGCCGATCGAGCGCACCGCCCATGTGGCGCACGTGAAACCCGACCGACGCCGCGCCGCCCGGCCGTTGCCACACGTGCTCGGCCGGCACGGACGCGACCAGGCCATCGATCTCCTCGCGCGCCTGCAGCAGGGCGTGCACGGCCGGCATCAGCAGCGGCTCGAAGCCTTCCACGGGGCCACGGAGCCATACTTCGGATTGTGGGCTCATGCGGCCATTTTACCGTTCAGAATCGCTGGATGTAACGCGTCGATGAGCGCGGCAACGGATCGTCAGGTTGGCCGGGCCGCACGCAGCCCCTTCCAGACGCTGTAGCACATCGCCAACAGCACCAGGGCGATCGGGAAGCCGGTGGCGAGCGCCGCGGCCTGCAGCGCCAGCACCGGCACGACCAGCATGCAGCCGACGAGCGCGCGCATCGTACGGCCGCGCGAGACGCGGGCGATGAACAGGCCGACGAAGGGAGACCACGAGAGCCACCACGCCCAGAAGAACGTGGTCCACCGCGAGCAGCAGCAGAGCCAGGAGCAGGTTTACCTGACTCAGGCGCTTGACGCCCCGGTCCAGCCCCGCGACCACCGATGCCAGTGCCATTCCCGTGATACCCGCGATCAACAGCACCTTGGTGATGTCGGTGGCCGGCACGCCGAAGAGATGGGCCAGCCCCGCCGCCGTCTGCTCGGCTCCCAGCCCGAGCGACGTCGCCAACCCGAAGAGCGTGGCGAACACAGCGAGGATGTCGATGACGTGGCCGAACCGGCCCCACACAGCCTCGCCCAGGAGCGGGTAGAACGCCGACCGCAGCGTCAGCGGCAACCCGAGGTTGTAGGCGGCAAAGGCCCGCGCGAGGGCAACCACCGCGAACATGGCCCACGCATGCACGCCCCAGTGGAATATGGCGGAGGCGATGGCGAGCTGTTGCGCGGCGGCGCTGTCCGCCGAGCCGTACGCGGCCGAGCGGCGTCACCAGGAGCACCAGGCAGAAGAGGACGAAGACGTTGCCGGCGCCCATGAACACCCAGTCGAACGTCGAGGTCAGCCAGGTGTAGAGTGCGTCGAAGACGCCGGCGGCGGCGTCCCGGAACGCCAGTACCGCGGCAACGAATGCGATGATGGTGAGGCTGGAGACGACGAAGACCGGGTTGTGGACGTCAAGACCGAGGAACTGAACGTTGTCGCGCCCGTGCTCGTAGTCCGTCTGCGCGGCGATGGCCATGCGGAACCGCCAACGCGAAAGCAGGTTATCGTACCTAGTTTTGAGTCATTGCCCTCGGACACTCATGCCTACAAATCGACACAACATCCGCTTTCCGTCAGCCGATACGAATGGTCTTTCGCAGGACGAGGCGTATTTCACGCTCACCGACTCAAGCGGTGTGCAGACCGATGTGCGCTTCCACGACTACGACGCGATCTACGCTCACCAGGGCTTGTACGAGCAGCTGTTCTACGACCGCCTGAAATGCCAGTCGCCCGAGAAGGTCGTGGCTATCCTGCGCCATGCCATGGCCGCTGAGCCGAGGCTCTTCAACGAATTGCGCGTACTCGATCTCGGTGCCGGCAACGGCATGGTCGGGCAGGAATTACAGAAGTTCGGCGTGGCACGCCTGGTCGGCGTGGACATCTCGGCCCAGGCCGCCATGGCGGTGGGACGCGACCGCCCAGGCGTCTACGACGATTACCACGAGATGGACATGTCGAAGATGAGCGCCGCTCAGCGCGATCACCTGGACGGCTGGTGCTTCAACTGCATGGTCTCGGTAGCTGCGCTCGGCTTCGGAGACATACCCGTGCGCGTGTTTGCCGAGGCGTTCAACCTCGTTGAAGATGGTGGCTGGGTCGCGTTCAACATCAAGGAGACGTTTCTCGACGACCGCGACACGAGCGGATTCTCCGTATTCATCAAGACGTTGATCCTGAGCAAGTACCTCGACATCTATCACATGGAACGGTACCGCCACCGGCTGTCGATTGACGGCCAGCCGCTCTCCTACTTCGGCGTCGCATGCCGAAAAGCGTGTGCAATTCCACAGGAAATGCTCGAAGCGATGTAGCGTGAGACGCGCGGCGGGGCGTGCAATATGAGGATCCGCGTCTGCCAACCTCGCCCACCAGCTTTGAAGTGATCGATCACGTCCCGAGAGAGACGGGTGATGGTGGACACTGACCTCAAATGCGCGGATCACGCCCTCGTCACCCGCTTCACCGCGCGCTGGTAGGCACCTGGGGAAAGGCTAGGCTACTCGTCTCGATGGGGCTGGCCGGGCTCGTGCTGTTGCCACGGTGGCAGCGGCCGGCTGCGGGACTGCATCACGTCGGGGCGCTCGAACCAACGCCCCGGTCACAGCGGAAGACGATGTTCAATCCTTGTATCGCCGGCATCCGACACGAAGACGTCAAACGCGTCGATGACCTTCAACTGGTAGTCTTGATTCTCTTCGATCCACGCTTTTAGGCACATGATCAAGTGGCCGCCGCGCCCCTCGGGCGTGTTCTCCCGCATCTTCCGGAGATCTGCGTGGGTGATCCTGAACTCCAACAAGTTGTCGCCGGGGCATAGCTGGGCTCTGAACCAGAAAGCGTCATGGTCCGGCTCTCTGCGGGCGGGACGAGATCTAAAGATTTGAGGGCCACCGGGCCAGTCCTCGCGCGGTCCTTCGATGACGATCGCCGGAACGATCGCCTGTCCGTTGGTCATGGGTTCGTGTCCTCCCTGCCTCTGAATCCTTCACGATAATGGTAAGGCCGGCTCGGCTGCCGGGGCTGCCGGGTGTGTGGCGCTGGCTGGTTGAGGACAGTGCGTTATTGTGGATTCATGCCTCAGATTCTGAAGTTGCCGCTGCCCATCGTCTGCACCGCCGCACTGCTTGCCCTGGGTGTCCTCGGGTGCTCGGGGAGTCCGACCGAGTCGAGCGGCGAAGAGCATGGACCCGAAGGGCTAAGGGGGCGAGTCAGGTGAATCCGGTACGCAGTATGCGATATCGGAGACGGCCACGGAGGTTCGTGCCGGGGTCAGGCTGATCATCAGCTACAACAGCACGCAACAGGTGTTCAGCGGCACGGTCGAGAACACGACGAATGCGACAGTCACACAGGTTCGTGTAGAAGTCCATTTGTCGAACGGTGTCGAGCTCGGTCCCACGCCCCGAGTGGATCTGGCGCCGGGAGAGACGAAACCCGTCGAGCTCGACGCTCGGGGGCAAACTTTCACCCACTACAGCGTCCACGTCGAGATCGGTTCCAGCGCGGCGTAGGCGCGGCGGGTGTTGGCGCTCACCGAGGCGTCGACCAGGCGGCGCGCAGTCGCGGTCGGCGGGCCGATCGCGGTGTCGGCCGGGGCGATCTGGGCGAGCGAATCCTTCACGATAACGGCCAATGGGTAGGGATTAACCCGCGCCGGAAGGCGGGTCGGAAGCCATTTTCCCGGCTAACTGACTGGTCGACGCGGCGGTCAGCGACAACACCCGCCGCGCCTGGCGCACGCGCTCGACGTATGCAAGACATGGAATCAGACACGGTTTAAGACACACGCCGGCGCTCGTCTGACGGCGCCCTCGCCCGCCTGTCCCAAACGACCGTTTACGACACATCCTGATCGGCTACGCCCCCGTCTCAAAAGCGGACGGCTCCCAGTCGCTGGACCTGCAGCGCGACGCGCTACGGGCCGCGAACATGCATTGCAGGGAGAGCGTCCAGCGATCGCGGCGCACGTCGGCCCCGTTGACGAGCCGTACGCGGTCGTACCGTGCACGCGGGGATGGGCGGACGCCCATTGGGATATATGCATTATGTCTATGACATATAAACACTTTGTTTACAATCGTTTACACTGGGCTCTATGCTTCCGCGTTGCGCGAGCTACCGCTCGAGTTCCTGAACCAGCACGGCGCCGCTCGGCACGCCGGGGCTGATGCCGGGACCGGCAGGATCGCTCCGCATCCTCACAATGACGGGACCCCACTGCCGCCGCAGGTCGGAGCCGCTGCTGCTGGCGGCCGTTGCCCTCTGGGCGGGTCTGGCCGCCGCTGCCGCCGCCCAGGGGAACGCCGCGGCGGACCGGGCGGCGCTCGAGGCGCTCTACGACGCAACCGGCGGCCCGGGCTGGACCGACCGCACCAACTGGAACACAGCGGCGCCGATCGGGGAGTGGTTCGGCGTGACGACCGACGCCGCCGGCCGCGTCACGAGGCTGGAGCTGCCCGGCAACGGGTTGACGGGGCCAATCCCCGACGCTCTGGGAAACCTGGTGAATCTGGGGGTGCTGAACCTCGGCGACAACGCGTTGACTGGCCCGATCCCGAGCGAATTGGGACGCCTGGTCAACCTCGAATGGCTGGGCCTCTGGGACAACGAGTTGACCGGTCCGGTCCCGGCGTGGTTGGGGAATCTGACCGGCCTCCGGGAGTTGCACCTCGGCGACAACGCGTTGACTGGCCCGATCCCGAGCGAATTGGGACGCCTGGTCAACCTCGAAGAGCTGGGCCTCTGGGACAACGAGTTGACCGGTCCGGTCCCGGCGTGGTTGGGGAATCTGACCGGCCTCCGGTCGCTGGACCTCGGCGGGAACGCGTTGACTGGCCCGATCCCGAGCGAATTGGAACGCCTGGTGAACCTCGAATGGCTGGGCCTCGGGGACAACGAGCTAACCGGCCCCATCCCGGCCGAGCTGGGAAACCTGGCGAACCTCGAGTCGCTGGTTCTCTCCTGGAACCCCTTGAGCGGAACGCTGCCCCAGCGCCTGACCCAACTGCCGCGACTCACGGAGTTGGATATCAGCTACACGGGGTTGTGCGCACCCGCCGATGCCGAGTTTCAGGAGTGGCTGGCGGCGATCAGCTTCTCGGGAGCCACGTGCAATCGTCCGCCACAGTCCGTCGACGCGATCCCGGCGCAGGCGCTGACCGAGTCGGGGCCGGCCCTCGGCGTGTCCATGGAAGCCTACTTCAGCGACCCGGACGACGATCGGTTGACCTACGCGGCCGCGTCCAGCAACGTGGGCGCGGTCACGGCTTTCGCATCCGGCGACACCGTCTGGCTGGTGCCCGGGGCAGCCGGGACGGCTAGGGTGACGGTGACGGCGCAGGATCCCGACGGCCTGAGCGCCACCCAGGCGATGACGGTGACGACCGCCGCGTCGGCCGGCCCCCAGAGCGACCGCGAGGTACTGGAGGTGTTCTACGACTCCACCAGCGGAGCGAGCTGGACGAAACGCACGAACTGGAAGACGTCGGCCCCGCTGGGCGAGTGGCATGGGGTGACGACCGACCCTGCCGGCCGGGTCACGGGACTGGATCTCAACGAAAACGGTCTGATCGGCCCGATCCCCCGCGAGCTGGGCAACCTGGTGAACCTTGAGTCGCTGAGCCTCGGGGGGAACGAGTTGACCGGCCCCGTCCCGGCCGCGCTGGGGAACTTGGTGAACCTCCGGGAGCTGTCCCTCTGGGGGAACAAGTTAACGGGGCCGATTCCGGGCGAGCTGGGAAGCCTGGTCAACCTCGGGTCGCTGGACCTCGCGGGAAACGAGTTGACCGGCCCCGTCCCGGCCGCGCTGGGGAATTTGGTGAACCTCCGGGGGCTGTCCCTCTGGGGGAACGACTTGACGGGGCCGGTCCCGGCGTGGTTGGGGAACTTGGTCAACCTCGGGTGGCTGGACCTCAGCGGGACCGAGTTGACGGGGCCGATTCCGGGCGAGCTGGGAAGCCTGGTCAACCTCGGGTGGCTGGACCTCGGCGGGAACGAGTTGACGGGGCCGATTCCGGCCGAGCTGGGGAACCTGGTGAACCTCGAGTGGCTTGGCCTGTCCTACAACTGGGGTCTCTCGGGACCGCTTCCGTCCGGTCTGGAGACCGCACCTATCGAGGCGCTGGACATCTTCGTAACCCGGACGTGCGCGCCTGCTGCTTGGCAGGAGTGGTTGGCGACGATCGAGTTCTACGGTCCGCTGTGCGAGACCGGCGCGGACGTCACTGTCGACGTCGCCGTCATCTATACGCCCGCCGCGCGCGAGGCGGCGGGCGGCGGCGGCGCCGCGATCGAGGCGGAGATCGACCTGCTGATCGCCGAGACCAACCAGGCCTACGCGACGAGCGGGGTGCACCACCGCCTGGCGCTGGTCGGCCGGTCCGAGGTGCGGTACACCGAAACGTCCGGCGACGTCGATATCGGCCGTCTCGATGATCCGGACGACGGCCACCTGGACGAGGCGCACGCCCTGCGCGACCGGACCGGCGCCGACCTCGTGCATCTGATCGTCGACCTCCCCGACTACGACGTTTGCGGAATAGCACAACTCCCCGGCGCGTTCGGCATCACCGTGCTCCACTGTGGCGGCATTGTCGTCGCGCATGAACTTGGCCACAACATGGGGCTCAGCCACGACCGTTACGCCGATAGAGGCAACTTGTCGCCGCATCCAGCGTACGGCTACGTGAACCAGCGCGCGTTTGCGGCGGAGGCCGCGCGGTCCAGTCGCTGGCGCACGATAATGTCCTACGTGAATCAGTGCGAAGACGCCTACACCAGCTGCCCGTGGCTGCCCCGTTTCTCGAACCCGCGCCAGAGCTACAACGGCGACCCGTTGGGCATTCCCTTCGGCGAAGGATCGGGCGTGACCGGTCCGGCCGACGCGGCGGCCGTCCTCAACGCCACGGGCCCCGCAGTGGCGCTGTGGCGAGACCGGCCGGCCGGCGCCAACCGTCCGCCGGCGGCGTCGGGAACCCTGCCGGACCGGGCGCTGACCCTGCCCGGCACGCTCGCCGTGGACGTGTCATCGGCGTTCGTCGACCCGGACGGCGACCGGCTGACCTACGCGGTGTCGTCGTCGGCGCCGCAGGTGGTGACGGTGCTGGCGGCGGGCGCCCGCGTGACGCTGACGGCGGTGGGTGTCGGCAGGGCGACCATCGAGGTGACGGCGACCGACCCCGGCGGCCTGAGCGCCACGCAGGCGTTCACGGTGACGGTGGTGGTGACGGTGACCGGGGGTTTCACCGACGACCCGATCGTGGCTGGGGTGACGCCGGTCAGGGCCGTCCACTTCACCGAGCTGCGGGCACGCATAGACGCTCTGCGGGAAGAGGCGGGGCTGGGGCGGTTCCGCTGGACGGACCCGGTCCTGCGGGCGGGGGTGACGCCGGTCAGGCTCGTGCATCTGCTGGAACTGCGGGAGGCGCTGGGCGCCGCGTATACGGCAGCGGGGCGGGCGGAGCCGCGCTGGACTGACGCGGCGCCGACGGCGGGGACTACCCCGATCCGGGCGGCGCACCTGACGGAACTGCGCGCCGCGGTGGTGGCACTCGAATGAAACGCCCCCGAGCCCGGCCCTGTGGGTAATTAGTGTCCGCCAGAAAACCCGTAACAGGTTGATTCTACGAGTCGCATTTCGGATTTCAAGTGGCGAAGAACGTTGAGATGTCGTAGTTTTGTGGGTGGAATTTCCACTATCGGCCCATTTCGGGGGAATCTTCGAGACGTCGACGTCATGAGAGAAGTTCACAGACGGCAGTTCGAGTTTGGTCAGGTTCCGGTGGAGAAGATTTGGATCGACCCCAAGTCGCGGGACGACATCCCGGCGGTGTTGAAGGGGCTTCAGCACATTTGGTCTGACGAGGAGTTGCGCGCGCGGTTGTTTGCGCTGCTCGACGAGCATGTCCTGCCGGAGACCGACCGGGAGGTCGGGCGTCCGGGGATGGCGCTCTGGCGGATTTTGGTGCTGGGGGTGTTGAAGCAGGGTCTGGGTTGCGACTTCGACCGCCTTCACGACCTCGCGAACCATCACGAGACGGTGCGCGCGTTCCTGGGCCACGGCGATTTCGCCGACAAGACGTATTACGAGTACCAAACGGTGCTCGACAATGTGTGTCTGTTGACGCCGGAGCTGCTGTCAGAAGTCGGGCGGTTGGTGGTGGAGAGCGGCCATACGGTCGCTAAAAAAAAGCCTGGCGAGCGATTGCGCGGGCGGTGTGACTCGTTCGTGGTCGAGACGGACGTGCACTATCCGACGGATGTCAGCCTGTTGTGGGACGCGCTGCGCTGCCTGCTGCGGGAGACCGGGCGGGCGGCTGGGAGACACGCGGTGGGGGGATGGCGTCAGTGGCGGCATCTGTCCAAGGAGGTCAGGAAACTGTTCAACCAGGTGCGTTCGACGCGGCGGGCCAAGCGCCGTCCGGAGCGGGTGGAGGCGTACTTGGCGCGCTGCCGTGCACTGGTCGCTCGGACCATGGAGACCCTCGACGAGTTGCGGGACAAGGGCGTCGAGGAAACCACCTGCCAATCAATCCAGGGCTTTATCGCGCATGCCCAGCGCCAGCTCGGCCAGGTCGAGCGCCGACTCCTGCGGGGCGAGGCGATTGCTCACGAGGAGAAGGTGTTCTCGGTCTTCGAGGAGCATACTCGCTGGGTTTCCAAGGGCAAGGCAGGCACGCCGGTAGAACTCGGGGTTCCTGTAGCTCTCATCGAAGACCAGCATCAATTCATCCTGCACCACAAGATCCTGTGGGAGGGCGAGGACGTCGACGTGGCGGCGCCGATGGTGAGGGAAGCCCAGGCGCGGTATCCCGAACTGCGGGCGTGCAGCTTCGACCGGGGCTTTCACAGCCCTGACAACCGAATCAAGCTCGACGCGCTGCTCGACCTCAACGCGCTGCCGAGAAAGGGGTATCTTTCCAGAGCCGACCGCGAACGGGAGGCGGAGGAACCCTTCGCGGCCGCGCGGCGTGCGCATCCGGCAATCGAGTCGGCCATCAATGGGCTGGAACACCGGGGGCTCGACCGTGTCCGCAGCCATGGCGCCGACGGCTTCGCGCGCACCGTCGCACTGTCGGTACTGGCCGCCAACCTGCATCGCATCGGGTTGCTCCTGCAAAAGCGCGAGCGCAAACGACGACGACTCGCCGCCTGACCGGCCGCTTCCCCTAAAGCATGCCGTGCTCCGACCCGTCGAAAGATGGGAGGGCTTCCCCATCCTTGGCAGCCGGACCTCCGCACTGATTCTTTGCCGGTCGCTCCCCGCCGGCCGCCAAGTACCGCCGTCGTGGCAGGATCCGTGGTGGGAATCACGCCCGAGGTGGGCCGGATTTGTCGCAGATTTCCGCCCGCAAGGGGGTTTTCTGGCGGGCACTAATTATCGGTAGGGATTTAAAGCGACGCCAGCCACCGCCGGAACTGGTGCAATATAGCGCCCGACAATGACGAGGCCCCACTGCCGCCGCAGGTCGGCGCCGCTGCTGCTGGCGGCCGTTGCCCTCTGGGCGGGTCTGGCCGCCGATGCCGCCGCCCAGGGGAACGCCGCGGCGGACCGGGCGGCGCTCGAGGCGCTCTACGACGCAACCGGCGGCCCAGGCTGGACCGACAGCACCAACTGGAAGACGTCGGCGCCGATCGGCGAGTGGTTCGGCGTGACGACCGACGCCGCCGGCCGCGTATGGTGCGAGAAAACGGCCGAGGCGAGTGAATCCCCGAGACAACGTGGGTGACGGCCGTGTCTGAGGCATGTAGCCTCCGGCCATGCCCCACGCTCTGCACTTCCTCGTGCTGGCCTTGGCTGGCTGGGTGACTCGCCACCAAGAAGATCGCATCGACTATCTCCGGGAGGAGAATCGCGTCCTCCGGGAGCATCTTGGTCCTCGACGGCTTCGTCTGACCGACGCCCAGCGCCGGGACTCGCGGTGCGCGGCCAGAAACTCGGCCGGCGGATCTTGAGTCAGGTGGCAGGCATCGTCACGCCTGACACGATTCTCCGCTGGTACCGGCGTCTGATCGCCCAGCAGTACGATGGCAGTGCCCGCCGGCGGCGGGGACGGCCGATGACACCCAGGGCGGTGGCCGAACTCGTCGTACGGATGGCGGATGAGAATCCGACGTGGGGCTACACGCGGGTCCGCGGCGCGCTCGCCAACCTCGGCCACCACATCGCCCGGAACACGGTGAAGCGGATCTTGCACGACCACGGGATCGCCCCTGCTCCCGAGCGGAACCAGCGCACGCCTTGGAAGACGTTCCTGCAGGCGCACTGGGAAGGCCTGGCGGCGGCCGATCTATTCACGGTCGAGGTGCTCACCCTGGCCGGTCTTCGGCGGTATTTCGTCTTCTTCGTGATCGCGCTGAAGACCCGCCGTGTGCACATCGCCGGGATCCACCCGCAGCCCGCTGGCCGGTGGATGGAACAGAGGGCCCGCAATCTGACCGATCCAGTCGATGGCTTCCTGCGAACCGCGCGTCAGTTGATTCATGACCGCGATCCTCTCTACACGCGGGTCTTTGGCGAGATCGTGTCGTCCCGCTCGGCGAGGGGCATTTGCGGCTCATCGTTCACGAGTACGTCGAGCATTATCAGCGTGAGAGAAACCACCAGGGACTCGACAACCAACTCCTGCAACGACCGCCGCCGGCGGTACGCGCGGACGCCGACGTGCAGCGGCGTGAGCGCCTCGGCGGACTGCTCAGTTTCTACTATCGAGAGGCCGCATGAGGGGTCGGCCCATTAATCGCACCATACGAGTTCCGATTCATGCAACAACGCCCCGGATAGGCCCCCGCCAGCGCCCGTCAGCCGCGCATACACGCATCCCAACGGCGCACCGAGCCCGCCCGTGGCGAAGCCGTCCCTGGACGGCCCCGTACCCAGGCCTTCCGCACCGACAATCAGTGTCTATCCCGCCGGCGCCCGACGGCAGCGATGCTCGGCGTGCCGTGTACGCGACGATCACACCGTCCGCGGGGGCGACTCTGGGCCTTCAGGAATAATGCGGGTTAGCTCACCGGCACGTATCTCCCATCGCTCCGAGGCGGAACCTGAAGGTCTGGCATCGGAGTTGCTGCAAACACCCGCTGAAGAGGCTTTGCCAACCATCGTGCCCACCTGGTCGAGCGGGACACGCGGGCGCTGTCGGTGGCGATCCCGGTGTTCGCATACATTTGTCGGTAGAGCTTCGAGACCAGGACGAACGCCAGGCGTTCCCGAACCGTGCCGACGATGGTCGAGCGCCGCCAGATTGACGTGACGCTGTAGAAGAGGTCCCACGCCTGCTGGGTGCGCTGCCGCACCTCGTCGGCGGACATGGTCGGGTGAGGAAGATAGACCTTGGGCCGATCCGACGGCGGGATGAGCCAATATCGGGTCAGTGGAACCCCGTTCACCGACGCCCCATCGCTCGCCTGCTCTTGCTCCCACCTGTTGAAGTCGACCGTCCCAGGCAAAGGTGTGAGCATGACGAACTGGGCGAACGCCACCTCGGCACGCTCCGCGAGCGAGACGGTCGCCGCAAAGGTCGCTGGCTCATCGCTCGCGAGCCCGAAGATAAACGACCCCAGGACGGCCACGCCATTCTGTCGAAACCGGCGGAGCCGGTCGACCAGCTCGTCTCCGGCCACGTTGAAGTCCTTGTAGACGTCCTTCAAGCCCTCGGGCGTCACCGATTCGACACCGACGAGCGCACCGCGGATTCTCGCCCGCCGCATGGCTTTAAGAAACTCGGGGTCCTCGGCCGCCTCCATCGTAATCTGGGTATAGAACACCATGTCGTCCGGTAGCCGCGAGAGCTGGTCCATGAGATCGAAACGCTCGGTTCGGATTCCCTCGAGCTCGCGGAGCCGGTGGGAATCCTTCCGCCGCGCCGCCACGGCCAGGTCCTCGAGCGTCACCGGATAGAAGTTGTCGTCCGCCAGTGCGATAAAGCGAAAGCCCATACGGCGTAGCTCGACGATCTCCTGAATCACGACGTCAGGAGTTCGCTGACGCGGCTCCTGACCGTCGGTGCGCCACACGGAGCAGAACGAGCAGTGTTTCGGACAGCCGCGAACTGTCTGCACCGATGCCCACATATAGCGATCTCGCGGCATGAGGTTCCACCGGGCCGGCCGCAAACCCATCGCCTCGACGCGCCCTGCCTCGTAGACTCGCTTTGGTCCCCCCTGGGCGCACTCCTCTAGCACCGTGGCCCACGCCGAATCCCCATCACCACGGACGACGGCGTGCGCTCCGCCCAACTCGTGGGCCTCGTCTGGGTAGAGTGTCGCGTGAATACCGCCGTAGACAACGAATGCCCCTTGCTCGCGTGCGAGCCTGCCAACCTGGTAGCCGCGCAAGGCATTGGCCGTGTGAATCCCGATCCCGACCACGTCGCCCGCCTCGACCTGAGCCGGGTCGAACACCTCGAGGGTTTCATCAGTGAGGATTGGGTCGCCCCACATCGGTGGTGTCGCTGCTGCCAGGACGTACAACCACCGTGGCGTGATAATCGCCACGCCGAAAGAGACATCACTTGGATTGACGAGATGGACTCGCATCTTAGCTCCACACAAAAAGGAAACGTCGCGACTCTAACGGTCTTGTCTCGACGTCCCCACGACTCGGTTCAGCGCGACCTCGATTGGCATCTATCAACACCAGCCCTCAGCGACCAGGCTCGACGCTGGGTAGGATGTCACACGCGGCCGCCATTTCCCAACCCTCAGGGGGGTGCCGCCAGTACCGGATGACCGGAAGTCCCGGTGTCTCCGTGTACGGCTCAATCTGGACGACGCTGTAACAGGGAGCTAGATGCTCCGGTTGAAGCATTTCAAGCAGCTCAGTCTCGGTGAGCATGTGTGCCTGCTTGAGGGCCTCGAGCTGGACGGGTGTGACGGTGCGTTGCCACGCTCCACCGTTCACCACCACGGGAGCCAGCGCTCCGCGGACTGGTGAGAAGCCATCGAGAATCACGGTTTCACCTTGACTGGTGACGCCGAGAATTCGCTGTCGCCAGTCCGCCAGGTGTGTGTGGCCATGCACGAACACACCGATCGGACGAGCCTCGGGACGGCGGTTGGGGTCGCCGAGTCGCTGCTGGGCCAGTTCGAGCTGACGAGCAAACTCCGCGTCGCGGGTCCGCCAGAAGTAGTCGAATGCCGCGCCCCGAGTCTCGGGCTCGCGCGGACACTCGGCGACGACAGGCCCTTGCGGATCGAGCTGGGTCAAGATCCGCTCGAACCGTCGACGTGAGCGACGGACAGCCGCCCGGTAATCGCAGATTGCCGTGATGTCGGGCGCGGTCAGCTCACTCATGAGCTCGGCCAGCCGGCCAGCCTCGAGGCCAGCTACGGCAAACCGCTTGAATTGATCGTCGTCCGGGAGCGACTCGGAGAGGAACGTCGGTCCTTGCGCCCGAATCGCAGCCACGTCCCACCTGGGTGGTTGCACATCACCCGCGTCGAGGTCGACCCGAAACTGACTCCATGGCATCCGGAACAAGACGTACCGGAGAAACGCCTCGGCCCGGTCACCGATATCGGCGATGCCGCTGGCGGACAGGCCATACCGGAGTCCGGCACCTCGGTCGGCGACGTTATCGATGACCGGAAACCGAGCCTCCTGCTCAACGTAGAACGCCGCTACCGTTTGCTCGCCCCACGGTCGCTCGAGATGCTCGCGACCGCCATCCTCGAGGAACGGCGATGGCCACGCCGCAAACCGGTTGGCGCGCTGACTGATCTGATGGCCGTGCTCCGCGTAAATTTGACCGTCGGCCGAGGCCCAGTACCCGGAGGATCGGACGTCGACGGTCTCGGCAGACCCAGCCAGAGCCTCCACGACCCGCTGGGCAACGGACGGGAACAGAAGCGCCGCGTCGTGATCGCCCGGGATGATCATCACCCTGTTCGATCCAGATGCGGCGAACCGGGCTAACCCCGAGATCGCCGTCTCGTGGGCGCTGAGCACGCGAGCCAGGCGCGCCAGGGCATCCGCCTCGGTGCACCCGTGTGACGGATCGGGATAGCGGCAATCGTCCTCAACCGTTTCCCAGAGCTCGAACGTATCGCCGTTGAGGACGAGGTCGTTGGCGCTGTCTCCTTGCGCGTGGCGCTTGAAGAAAGAGCGTGAACTCCTCATCCCACCTGAAGTCCTCGAAGGCGTGCCAGGCGCCGGACGAGTCAGCGCCGACACCAAGATGGAGATCGCCGATCACGGTGACGAGCCTTGAGTCGGCTTGGGCGCGGACCGGCGAGGCCTGCCCGACGACCAGGAACAGGGCCGCGCAGACGGTCGGCGTGACGAAGCGGAGAGTACTCCCCTCTGGTCCGCAGCGAGAGAAAGCCGGACAATTTCCTTGTCGTTGCGAGCGATGATGTGGCGATTCGCGTAGGCGGGGTGCGACCAGTTCACGACCTGGCCATGAGCCCGGCGTGCGACGTACGGGTGAGTGGGCTCGATCAGTCGGGTCCGGCTGATCTCGCGATACCCCTCCGGCGACAGCTCGGCAATGACGAGATCGCCGTTGTCGGTGTTGATGAAGTAGCGGTCGTCATGCCGCACAAAGAAGGCGGCGGCGGCGCGGGCCCGCTCCTTGATCAGGTCCCACGACTCCCACACCCGCTCGCCGGTCCTCACGTCCAGACACCGAAGCAGGCCCTCACCATCAAGACCGTAGACGTAGCCACCATCGATGACCGGCGTACTGATGACCGAGTTGAACGTGTTGACGTCGGTGCCATGCGCCGGATCGGCCTCACCGGCACCTTTCCATAGCAGGGTCGCGGTTGGGCTGGCGTCGTCACCGAGGCTCAACGTCAACGCCCCGCCGTACTGCGACGTCACGAACAGATGCGGCCCGCTGCGCACGGCGGTGGCCGGGTTGATCCCTATGTCGACGCTCCCAGTACACCGCGCCCGAGGCTGGATCGAGGGCGTATGGTGCGAGAAAACGGCCGAGGCGCGTGAATCCCCGAGACAACGTGGGTGACGGCCGTGTCTGAGGCATGTAGCCTCCGGCCATGCCCCACGCTCTGCATTTCCTCGTGCTGGCCTTGGCTGGCTGGGTGACTCGCCACCAAGAAGATCGCATCGACTATCTCCGGGAGGAGAATCGCGTCCTCCGGGAGCATCTTGGTCCTCGACGGCTTCGTCTGACCGACGCCCAGCGCCGGGACTCGCGGTGCGCGGCCAGAAACTCGGCCGGCGGATCTTGAGTCAGGTGGCAGGCATCGTCACGCCTGACACGATTCTCCGCTGGTACCGGCGTCTGATCGCCCAGCAGTACGATGGCAGTGCCCGCCGGCGGCGGGGACGGCCGATGACACCCAGGGCGGTGGCCGAACTCGTCGTACGGATGGCGGATGAGAATCCGACGTGGGGCTACACGCGGATCCGCGGCGCGCTCGCCAACCTCGGCCACCACATCGCCCGGAACACGGTGAAGCGGATCTTGCACGACCAGGGGATCGCCCCTGCTCCCGAGCGGAACCAGCGCACGCCTTGGAAGACGTTCCTGCAGGCGCACTGGGAAGGCCTGGCGGCGGCCGATCTATTCACGGTCGAGGTGCTCACCCTGGCCGGTCTTCGGCGGTATTTCGTCTTCTTCGTGATCGCGCTGAAGACCCGCCGTGTGCACATCGCCGGGATCCACCCGCAGCCCGCTGGCCGGTGGATGGAACAGATGGCCCGCAATCTGACCGATCCGGTCGATGGCTTCCTGCGAACCGCGCGTCAGTTGATTCATGACCGCGATCCTCTCTACACGCGGGTCTTTGGCGAGATCCTGACGAGTGGCGATGTGGGGCCGATCCGGCTGCCGCCGAAGAGCCCGCATCTCAACGCCTATGCCGAGCGGTTCGTCCGGTCGATCAAAGAGGAGTGCCTCCATCGTGTCGTCCCGCTCGGCGAGGGGCATTTGCGGCTCATCGTTCACGAGTACGTCGAGCATTATCAGCGTGAGAGAAACCACCAGGGACTCGACAACCAGCTCCTGCAACGACCGCCGCCTGCGGTACGCGCGGACGCCGACGTGCAGCGGCGTGAGCGCCTCGGCGGACTGCTCAGTTTCTACTATCGAGAGGCCGCATGATGGGTCGGCCCATTAATCGCACCATACGCCGTCCTTGACCCGCTCGGCAACAGCGCCCGCGACCGCCATCATGCAAACGGACACGAATCGAGGCTTTCAGATACTCCCTGGGAAGCCTTCCGCCGCATTGCAGCAATTCGCCGGTTCGTAGGATGCTGAGCGCCATGCGACTGCCGGCGACGCAACCCGTGAACGACCCGGCCGGACTGTTGAGGCCGGACTGTGGTCACTGCAGCTGGAACTGCTGGCGACGGCGGAGTCCCTGCTGGGACCCCGCGAGGCTTCAAAAAAACTCTGCCAACCGCAGTTCACTGACGACGGTCCCCAGCTGCGGAATACCCCAGACTTGGACGGCGCCTACGTGGAATTGAGCCGGAACGGACAGCGCTACTGGCCAACGGTGGTCTTCGAGATGTCCCACGAGACGGTTCACCTGCTCAATCCCATTCCTGGACACACCAACAATCTTGAGGAAGGCGTTGCCGTCGCGTTTTCACTGCACGTTCAACCGTCATACGGAATCAGCATACCGGTATCAATGCCGTCGTATCGATACGCGCTGCAGCTGGTCCGCGCGTTGTCGGGACAGCCCCTCGAAGCTGCGGCGCGCGTTCGCCGTCAGGCGGGATCCTTCAGCGCCGCTACGCGGCAATGCCTTGCAGAACTGTTTCCTGAGGTCGACGGAGATATCCTGGACCAGCTGGCCGGAGGGTTTGTCAGGCTGGACATCGGCCCATGTCCGGGTCACCGTGTCGTGATCCTCTGACCGCTGTCAATCGCCTCTAGATGTCGACGAGACTCAAGAGCAGGGGCTGCTCGATATGCTCCGCGACCCAGCGCAGGAACCGCACCGCATCGGCTCCGTCAATCAGTCGGTGATCGTAGGAGAGCGAAAGCGGCATCATCAACCTGGGCTCGAACTGCTGGTTGACGAACACCGGAACGTAAGCTGACCGCGAGAGACCAAGAATCGCCACTTCCGGGTGGTTGATGATCGGCGTAAAGAGCGTCCCACCCAGCCCTCCAAGATTGGTCACCGTGAAGGTTCCACCTTGCATCTCTTCGAGCGTCACCGCCTTTGACCGCGCCTTCTCTGCAAGCGCCGCGATCTTAAGAGAGATCTGGATCAGCGTCTTCTTGTCGGCATCCCTAATCACCGGAACCAATAGACCTCGGTCGGTGTCAACGGCCACACCGATGTTGATGTACTGCTTGAAGACGATCTCTTCGCTCGCAACGTCCACCGAGGCGTTGAACTGAGGAAACTTCTTGAGCGCAGCCGCGAGCGCCATGACGGTGAAGGCCGTGACCGTCAGCGGGATGTCAGGTGATTCTTTCTTGAGACGCTTGCGCACCGACTCGAACTGCGTGACATCTGCTCGGTCGTGTTGAGTGACGTGCGGAATCGTCAGCCAGGACCGTGTCATCTGGCGGACCGTCGCGCTGCGTATGCTCCGCATCCGAGTTCGCTCGACCGGACCCCATTTTGTGAAATCTGGAAGCTCCGGCTCAGCTGGGGTCGATGGAGGGCTGTGGCGCGCTGCCTGCAGGATACGCCGAGCGTAGGCCTTTACATCGTCGGCCGACACCCGTCCGCGGGCATCGGAACCTGGGACATCGCCGACATCAACGCCAAACTCCCGTGCGAGGCGACGGACGGACGGAGCCGCAAGGGTGGTCCGACCGGGGCGTGTCGCTGGCGGCGAGGCCGAGGGGAGCGGCACCGACGCGGCGAGCGGTTCTCGCGCCGATGGAGGCGTCGGCCCCACCGGCGGTGGAGACGCCTCAACTGATCGAGGAGGTGCAGGTTCGGACGGTGGCAGGACACGAGGCTCCGCTTCAGACGGCGTCGCGGAGCGATCGGGTGCGTTGGTATCGGCAGATTCGATGGTCAGGATCAGCTGACCGACGGTGATCGTCTCGCCGTTCTTGACGGCGACCGTGCCCACCGTTCCTGCGGCCGGGGACGGAACTTCAATCGTGGCCTTGTCGGTCTCGAGCTCGATCACCGGTTGATCGACCTCGATGGTATCGCCCCGCTTGACGAGCACCTGGACGACGTCGCCGGTTTCAATATTCTCGCCGAGCTCAGGAAGCTTGAAGTCAATCACCACGTCGTGTCCTCGGATCCTACGCGGTCATCGGTGCGGTCTTGTCTGGATCGATCTCGAGATCGGTCATCGCCTGCGCGACGAACTCGGGAGTAACCGCGCCATCACGCGACAAGGCTCTGAGCGTGGCCAGCGTGATGAATCGCGCATCGACTTCGAAGAAGTTGCGGAGGTCCGCCCGACTCTCACTTCGACCGAACCCGTCGGTGCCGAGGGCCGCGAGGGGTCTGTCCAACCACTGACTCAGTGAGTCTGGCAAGGCCTTCAGGTAGTCGCTCGCCGCCACGACGACACCGGGCGTCGTCGCCAGACACTGTGTCACATACGGCTCCCGCGGCGTCTCCAGTGGATGCAGCATGTTCCAGCGAGCGCAGGTGTGTCCGTCCCGATAGAGCTGAGCCCAGCTCGTCACGCTCCAGACGTCCGCCGCCACACCGTACTGTTCCAGTAGGCCTTGGGCCTTGATCGCTTCGAGCAGAATCGCGCCACTGCCCAGCACCTGCGCTCGGTGCGGCAGGTTCGGCGAAGGGGATGGCTGGAACCGATACAGGCCGCGCAGAATCCCCTCTCGACATCCATCGGGCATCGCAGGCATGGGATACGGCTCGTTCTCGACGGTCAGGTAGTAGAAGACGCTCTCCTGCTCGACATACATCCGGCGGATACCGTCCTGTATGATGACCGCCAGCTCGTAGGCGAACGCAGGGTCATACGCCAGCAGGTTGGGCACAGGATAGGCCAGCAGGTGGCTCTGACCATCCTGGTGCTGTAATCCTTCTCCCGCGAGTGTCGTCCGCCCCGCGGTTCCGCCGATAAGGAAACCACGGCACCTCGAGTCCCCCGCTGCCCATATGAGGTCTCCCACTCGCTGGAACCCAAACATCGAATAGAAGATGAAGAACGGAATCATATTGATCCCGCGGGTGGCATACGCGGTGCCTGCGGCAATGAATGACGACAGCGAGCCGGCCTCGGTGATCCCCTCTTCGAGAATCTGACCGTCCACTGCCTCTTTGTAATACAGCAGGGTGCCGTGATCTACCGGCTCATAGAGCTGGCCGCTGTGCGCATATATCCCGACCTGCCTGAAGAGCGCTTCCATGCCAAAGGTGCGGGCCTCGTCGGGCACGATCGGGACGATCAGTTTCCCGATGTCAGGATCATGCAGGAGACGCCCCAACAGGCGAACGAACACCATAGTCGTCGAGACGGCTCGCTCGTCGGTACCTGCCAGCAGCTCGTCGAACGCGTCAGTTGGCACCTGCGTGAGTGGCTTTGCTCGGACCACACGCTGAGGCACATACCCTCCGAGCGCCCGCCGCTGCGCATGAAGGTAGGTCATCTCGGCGCTATCGTCTGGCGGACGATAGAACGGAACGTCGGCGACCTGCGCATCAGACAACGGAATCGAGAAGCGGGTGCGAAACAGCTTCAACTCGTCTTCATTGAGCTTCTTCTGCTGATGGGTAATGTTGCGACCTTCGCCTGCCTCGCCGAGACCATAGCCCTTGATTGTCCGGGCCAGGATGACGGTCGGTGAGCCGGTGTGCTCGACGGCGGCCTTGAACGCGGCATACACTTTTGTCGGATCGTGCCCACCCAATCGAAGCTTCTTCAACTCCGAGTCGGTGAGATGTGCAACCATCTCGAGCAATTGTGGCGACCGCCCCCAGAAGTGCTCGCGAACATAGGCACCAGATTCGACCGCATATTTCTGATACTGCCCGTCGACCGTCTCACTCATGCGGCGCACGAGGACGCCGTCCCGGTCTCGGGCCAGAAGCGGGTCCCAATCGCGTCCCCAGATGACTTTGATGACGTTCCAACCGGCCCCTCGGAACGCCGCCTCCAGCTCCTGAATGATCTGCCCGTTCCCGCGCACCGGCCCATCCAGACGCTGCAAGTTACAGTTGACGACGAAGATCAGGTTGTCGAGCTTCTCACGCGCCGCCAGGGTGATCGCGCCAAGCGACTCCGGCTCGTCTGTCTCGCCATCACCCAGAAAGGCCCAGACCTTTGCGTGCGATGGCGATTTGAGACCGCGGTCTTCAAGATACTGCTGGAATCGAGCCTGGTAGATGGCTGTGATCGGGCCTAACCCCATCGACACGGTCGGGAATTCCCAGAAATCTGGCATCAACCAGGGGTGAGGGTACGACGACAGTCCTCCGCCTTGCGCCAGCTCTCGTCGGAAGTTCTCGAGATCCGCGGTTGACAGCCGCCCCTCGGCGAACGCCCGCGCATAGACACCCGGAGCAGCATGTCCCTGGAAGTAGATGAGGTCGCCCTCGGAGTCGTCGGTCGTGGCGTGAAAGAAGTGATTGAAGCCCACCTCATACAACGCCGCCGCCGAGGCGTAGGTCGAGATGTGCCCGCCGATCCCTGCCTCACGCTGGTTCGCGCGCACCACCATGGCCAGCGCGTTCCATCTCACGATGCTTTTGATCTGCTGCTCGAGGTCCCGGTCCCCTGGATACGGCGTCTCTTCTTCGGGCGGAATCGTGTTGATATGCGGCGTGTTCGCCGTGAAGGGCAGGTGGACGCCCACACGCTCCGCGCGACGCGTCAACTGCTGCAGGAGTCGCCCAGTCGCGGTCAGACCATATCGGTCGATGACCGCATCGAGCGAGTCGAACCAGTCCCGCACTTCGGTGGCGTCAATGTCGCGTGCATCATCGACCGGCTCATGCATAGAACGGCGTCCACTCCGGAAGCATGCAACAGAGTGTACCGCACCCGGTTTCTTGGACGCACGTTTGCGCTACGCGGCATGGCGTAGCTCGTATTCCTCGCGCGCTTCGCTTGGCGTGCGATACGCCAGCTTCTCGAGTCATTGAGGAGCTGCGCCGTCGGGGCGCGGCGCGAAGCGCGAACAATCCGACCGGAAGTCTTGCTGAATTCCTGTTCTGCCGCGCCTTCTCCTGGCAACAGGCCTCCAATTCGGAGAAGGGTTTCGACGCCAGCGACGGAGACGGAAGGCGCTATCAAAATCAAAGGGCGGCGCCTGCATCGCCGGAACAAGTCGCGTCAGCTGTCGGCGATCCGCGATGTCGACGGGTTCGACGTGCTGGCGGGGGTCCTGTTCGATGACCGATACCGTGTGTCCCGCGCGGCTCTGATCCCTCGTGAAGTCGTTCGCGAGCGGTTGAAATTCGTCCGGCACACGAACAGCCACAAGTTCATGCTGACCGACGAGGTGTGGAAGGACGGTCGCGTGGGCCGTCCACGAGGAGGGGCCGCGCGCTCGCGGCGCCTTCGTGCCGGTCAACTGCGCGGTTCTGGGCGACGAGCTGTTTGAGTCGGAACTCTTACGGGACACTAGCAGGCCAGTTTGTTTCTGGTGTCCTTCAGCATCGAGATCAACGCGGCTCGCGCTTCTTCGGGTGTGCTGACCGGTTTGGTAAACGCCAGGCGGACGGGCCGCGGGCCCTCCGTGGTCTTCGCCGACATCTCGAACCCGTACCGATCGACGCCCGTCATGCTGGCGGCGGTGATCTCCGTCGCCTTCGAAAAGGCCTTGCAGTAGAGCACCATCGCCTCTGCGTGGTCGGCGTTCATGTGCGCAATCGTGCCGGCCGCCGACGGACCGAGGGGATCCGGCTCGGCGGCCTGCCACTCGGCCTCGCTCACCCACGACATCCGCCCGTAGCCCCCGATGTACCGGACCGAAGCCACTTGGAGCCTCCAGAACGCGAAGTCGCGGAAGTCGGCGTAGTACAAAGCATTCGGATGGGAAGCCAGGAAGGCGGCACGAGCGCTGCCCCTGTCGTTCTCGACGCGGGTGCACACACCGAGCATCGTGACACGGCCGTTAGCGAGGGGGTCTATCGAGCCGCCCTCGGCCACCAGCAGGGATGCGCGAGAATCCCGCTCCAGGTTCTTGGTGTGCTCGGCGAGTCTACTGATAGAGGAAGACCGGGTTTCCATTCTCGAAGGCAACGGTCACGAACGAGCCGTAGGGGTAGCCGGCAGGCTCCAGCGCAAGGGTACACAGAGTCCCGGTCGAGATCCGCGCGACCAGCGTTCGCGCGCGCTCAGCGTGCGTGGGTGTCGGAACATTTACGTCGTACAGCGGCTCCGGCGCGTCGCCTGACGGCCGGGCGTGTGCGTCTTCGCTCATGGTTCTCCCTGACGTGAGGTGCGTGCCGTCAGCAGCGGCACGCCGCCGACATCCACTACTTCCAGCCAGTCGATTTGCGCGTGAACCGCGCGGGCAGCGCCGGCTTGACGTCAGGCGCAGGTTCCGGTTCCGGCTCTCCAGACGCGGCGCTGATCTCCCGTTCGAGTTCCGCTTCGTTGGGCAAACCTGCGGACTGGTCCGCGAACACCAGGGAGTGTTGCGACGGGATCTCGAATCTCTTCCCGCAGGCCTTGCACGTGATCTGGTCATCGAGACGGAGCAGATAGTCGCGTACTTTTGCGAACTTGGCCCGGTCCTCCTCGCTCGCTCCAGCCGGCAGACGGTCTTTCTTCGATCGCCGTGTCCACCGAAGGCCGTATTCGGCAGTCCGGCGACACCTGGGGCACTGATGCCGTGCGGGTCGGATTTCCGGTTTGTCCGTGAAAAGGTCGCGTTCGTCAAGGGCCATTCAGCTATGGTAGCAACGAACGGCGACGCTGGGGTTCGCGACCGCATTTGCAGCGGCACCTCCTTCGACTCTCCGGACCGGCTACCAGGCGGCGGTGCTCGGTGAGCTCGCGAACGAGGTGTACACCCTCGAAATCATACGGGCGCTGACGGAAGAGGCACGCGAAACCCTTTCATCCCTCGGCTATCGCAACATTCAGGTACGTACCGGCAACGGTTACCTGGAATGGCCCGAGCAGGCACCGTACGGCCGCATCATGGTGACGGCGGCGCCCGACGAAGTCCCACACGCCCTGCCAGACAGCGTGGCTGATGATCTCGGGTGGAAATCGATATCCGCGGTAGCTGGGCGACGGGCTCGTCATCGGCCTACTTTGCCAGTTGCGACCGCAACTTGACATTGCCCCTCTACCATCTCCCGCTGCGCCAAGCCGAAGGGTTCCTGCGCCCACCGTTTGGGATGATGCGCCTCGACCTCTCCACCCCCGTTGTACTATCTGTGTAACGAACGACCTGAGGATAGGCAAAGATGGTGGTGGTGTATCGGGACAAACGCGGTGTCGAATACGAATCGGTCCCCCTGCCAACAAACGAGGTGACTGACGCGGTTCCGCTCGATGCTCACATCGTCAGTAAACGTGTCGTCCGGAAGCCGCTACCGATCTATGAGGGGACCGACGGAGAGCAGCTAGCACGTGCGCCTCGCAGTCAGCGACGCAACTGGACCGATGAGCAGTGGGGCGCGTACGAGGAACACCGACGGCTCAAGGCCGATCAGTCGAAGGACGACGCGCCTGTCGCCAGTGTCGTGGTGATCAGGTCCGAGCGGGAGGGACCCCGTATGGTGCGAGAAAACGGCCGAGGCGCGTGAATCCCCGAGACAACGTGGGTGACGGCCGTGTCTGAGGCATGTAGCCTCCGGCCATGCCCCACGCTCTGCATTTCCTCGTGCTGGCCTTGGCTGGCTGGGTGACTCGCCACCAAGAAGATCGCATCGACTATCTCCGGGAGGAGAATCGCGTCCTCCGGGAGCATCTTGGTCCTCGACGGCTTCGTCTGACCGACGCCCAGCGCCGGGACTCGCGGTGCGCGGCCAGAAACTCGGCCGGCGGATCTTGAGTCAGGTGGCAGGCATCGTCACGCCTGACACGATTCTCCGCTGGTACCGGCGTCTGATCGCCCAGCAGTACGATGGCAGTGCCCGCCGGCGGCGGGGACGGCCGATGACACCCAGGGCGGTGGCCGAACTCGTCGTACGGATGGCGGATGAGAATCCGACGTGGGGCTACACGCGGGTCCGCGGCGCGCTCGCCAACCTCGGCCACCACATCGCCCGGAACACGGTGAAGCGGATCTTGCACGACCACGGGATCGCCCCTGCTCCCGAGCGGAACCAGCGCACGCCTTGGAAGACGTTCCTGCAGGCGCACTGGGAAGGCCTGGCGGCGGCCGATCTATTCACGGTCGAGGTGCTCACGCTGGCCGGTCTTCGGCGGTATTTCGTCTTCTTCGTGATCGCGCTGAAGACCCGCCGTGTGCACATCGCCGGGATCCACCCGCAGCCCGCTGGCCGGTGGATGGAACAGATGGCCCGCAATCTGACCGATCCAGTCGATGGCTTCCTGCGAACCGCGCGTCAGTTGATTCATGACCGCGAGCCCCTCTACACGCGGGTCTTTGGCGAGATCGAGTCGTCCCGCTCGGCGAGGGGCATTTGCGGCTCATCGTTCACGAGTACGTCGAGCATTATCAGCGTGAGAGAAACCACCAGGGACTCGACAACCAGCTCCTGCAACGACCGCCGCCTGCGGTACGCGCGGACGCCGATGTGCAGCGGCGTGAGCGCCTCGGCGGACTGCTCAGTTTCTACTATCGAGAGGCCGCATGAGGGGTCGGCCCATTAATCGCACCATACGCGGTTGTTCTTCCCTGCCGTGCAAGGGCGCGGTCGTCAGGCCTTCGGCCCGTCGGCCCGCGTCCCGATCCGCGTGGCGCACGCAGTCTCGATGCGGTTGGCGGCGATATTCGGACGGTCGAGGCTGGCGAGGAACTGCGCCTTCCGCGCCCGTCTCAGTTTCTTTTTGACATCCATCGCCGTCTCTTGAAGACCACGCGGTCGAGCCAGGCGATCGGCCAGCGGGGCTGAGGGGTGAGCTTGCGGGCATCCTCTTTCGTGGCTGGCGCACCATCCAGAAGGAGTTGGTCCGGCTGTTTGTACGTGCCAAACACCAGGTCCGCGACCGGGATACCGAAGAACCCGGCCACGTTCAGGTTGCACCGGTAGTTCGCGTGATGGGCTTGATGGAATCCGTAGGCCGCACGCCACACCCGGCCGAACATCCGGTTGTTCAGTTTCGGCTTCCACCAGGCATCGTATGACAGGTGATGCGCGACGTGGATCGTTTCGTACAGAAACAGGGCCATGGCAATGGCGGCGTACCCGCCAATGAGTATCGGGATTCGTGGGAACGAGAATGCGAAAGGCGCGAAGAACGGCGTGAACGCCGCAAAGGCGGGAATCAACCCCCAGGGCGGGAACGTGGCCTGGTCGTCGTGCGCGACGTCGCAGATCGGATACCTGCTCCGAACGGTCTTCTTCCCGTCATCGAAGGCGATCGCGGTCAGCTTGTGGTGCGAGAGGTGACTGGTGCAGAAGGCGCGGAGGAACCTCACGGTCTCGATATGGAGCAGGTAGCGGTGGAAGAAATACTCTCCAAAGCAGAGCAGCAGACTGAAGAGGAGGCCCGTGAGAACGATCGCCCAGATGCCCGATGACAGGTGCTGGTCCCAGGTCGACCTGAAGAAATACCGCACGAACGCAAAGAGGGTGACCAGTTGCAGGGCGATGAATACGGCAAACCACAGAAGTGCGGCCGAGTTTCTGGCGCGGCTCTCGAAGGAGAGGAAGTTCAAGGTCGACAGCCTCATCCAGGAAAACTCCATGCCGAACCGGTGGTGCAAGACAAGCCGCCGATCTCGGTCAACTCGGGTCGCGACGGAGAACCGCCACTGCGGTCGCGGCGGCAACGACCTGCACTACGCCCGAGCGAGCGCACGATGCGAGCGTTCCCCGTTTGAGAGCCGCCACCCATGTCCACGGACCCTGCCAACCTGGAATTCACGGCCGACGAGATGCGGCGCATGGGGTACGCGACCATCGAGCGGCTCGTGGATCATATCCTGAGTCTCGAGACGCAGCCGGCCCGAGGCGACGTGGCCGCGGCCGATCTCTGCCGGCGCCTCCGCGAGCCGGCGCCCGAACGGGGTGTCGCGTACGAGCCGCTGATCGACCGGATGCAGACCGCGGGAGATACGCCGCCTCCGCTGGTCCGCGATCAAGGCCGACCCCGTATGGTGCGAGAAAACGGCCGAGGCGAGTGAATCCCCGAGACAACGTGGGTGACGGCCGTGTCTGAGGCATGTAGCGTCCGGCCATGCCCCAGGCTCTGCATTTCCTCGTGCTGGCCTTGGCTGGCTGGGTGACTCGCCACCAAGAAGATCGCATCGACTATCTCCGGGAGGAGAATCGCGTCCTCCGGGAGCATCTTGGTCCTCGACGGCTTCGTCTGACCGACGCCCAGCGCCGGCGACTCGCGGTGCGCGGCCAGAAACTCGGCCGGCGGATCTTGAGTCAGGTGGCAGGCATCGTCACGCCTGACACGATTCTCCGCTGGTACCGGCGTCTGATCGCCCAGCAGTACGATGGCAGTGCCCGCCGGCGGCGGGGACGGCCGATGACACCCAGGGCGGTGGCCGAACTCGTCGTACGGATGGCGGATGAGAATCCGACGTGGGGCTACACGCGGATCCGCGGCGCGCTCGCCAACCTCGGCCACCACATCGCCCGGAACACGGTGAAGCGGATCTTGCACGACCACGGGATCGCCCCTGCTCCCGAGCGGAACCAGCGCACGCCTTGGAAGACGTTCCTGCAGGCGCACTGGGAAGGCCTGGCGGCGGCCGATCTATTCACGGTCGAGGTGCTCACGCTGGCCGGTCTTCGGCGGTATTTCGTCTTCTTCGTGATCGCGCTGAAGACCCGCCGTGTGCACATCGCCGGGATCCACCCGCAGCCCGCTGGCCGGTGGATGGAACAGAGGGCCCGCAATCTGACCGATCCAGTCGATGGCTTCCTGCGAACCGCGCGTCAGTTGATTCATGACCGCGATCCTCTCTACACGCGGGTCTTTGGCGAGATCCTGACGAGTGGCGATGTGGGGCCGATCCGGCTGCCGCCGAAGAGCCCGAATCTCAACGCCTATGCCGAGCGGTTCGTCCGGTCGATCAAAGAGGAGTGCCTCCATCGTGTCGTCCCGCTCGGCGAGGGGCATTTGCGGCTCATCGTTCACGAGCACGTCGAGCATTACCAGCGTGAGAGAAACCACCAGGGACTCGACAACCAGCGCCTGCAACGACCGCCACCTCCGGTACGCGCGGACGCCGACGTGCAGCGGCGTGAGCGCCTCGGCGGACTGCTCAGTTTCTACTATCGAGTCAACAAGAAAGGACTCGCCCCTTGCGACGTTAGAGTATGTCGCTCCGCCAGTACAACACGTCGTCGCTGTTCAACTGCACCCGCCCGACCGTGGGTCCGAGACCACGCATCATGACCTCCGCCGACGGCTTAACCGACACGACCGTGACCTGCGGCGGCACAAAACCGGGCGGCAGCCATGCATGGATCATCGGCCGTCGCTCCGCGGGTTCCCGGGCGATCAGTGCCTGCAGGATGGCCCCGACACGAGCACCAGAATGGTCACGATCATCGCATTCCTCGATCGTCCACGCGCGTCCGACAATGCTGATGACGACATAGGCCGCCGCCGTGATTCCTTCTTCGGCGATGGCAAACCGCAGTTGCCGCGTGCCCGTCGGCGCGAGTCCTGCGAGTAATCGCTTCCTCGTGATTGCATACTTCACCAGGTCGAGGTCCCGGTCAACGTGGAATCGGAATTGACCGGCCTGGACCCGTCCCATGGCGACGACCGCTGCGAGATCTCGGTCGTCGCCGTCACGCACCAGCATCATCGGAGCGCCGTAGCGGGACGGTTCCTTCACCTTCAGCTCGACCTCCATTGCGGGCATGACGTCGAAGCCGTCTGGCGCATGAGACCCCGAGTCCGGCGACCAAAAAACGAGTGCCAGGTCCGCGCCGTTCCGCCCCGCTTCATCGACCAGTTGCTCGACAAGCACCCGCGCATGACTGCGGTCGCGGAGCGCCGGGTCGCAAATCACCGTGCCGATCCCGAAGATTCGTACGGGACATTGATCCAGCATTCCCATGAAATCGTAGCGTTGCGCGCTGGCGAGCACGTCGGAACCGTCCATCAGGGCCATGTGGTGCTGATGCGTCTGCCCCCAGCTCGTCTGGCTCAGTGCGTTGTTGAATTTCCGCAACGCGGCGGGCGTGAGACCATGGCCTGCGCCCGTCTTCTCAAGAATTTGGTCGAGAATTATGCCCTCTGCGGGCACTATGACGGACATGTGCTCCGTGTCCGTAGGCTGGGGCTGGGCTCAGACGTGGGCGTGCCGTTCCAGGCGTGGAGGGTGTAGCACTAGGAACCCCTCACCTGTCGCCACGGGAATAGCGCTCCCTGGCCCCGGTGGGCCGCAGAATCGCATAGGCGGTCTTCGGAGGGGGATACGTGGTCCAGAAGTGGCGGCCACACGTCAGGCAGATCCAGAACTGGTCAGGTTTCCACGCGCTCTCTGGACCTGGATCTGTGAGGTCCATCACCGCGCCACAACGCTGGCAGAGCATCTGAAGGTCGATATCAGCCACTCACCCTAGTCTAGTCTGTCGTCTCCCATTGTTTCCATTCCTGGGTTGGCGGACACCGAAGAAACGCGGACACCGAAGAAACGACGCGCATACGCCGGAAGGCATTCATGGGGCGTTGGTGCACGGTTCCCGCGCCCTGGGTGAGCCACGCTCGACATCCTGGCCATCGTAGCGACGGCAGGTGCATGATCTCGACATGAAGTCGAGAGTGCACCCGAAGTACAAGACAAAATACCACGTCGGGAATTGGTCGGCATACGACCGAGCGCTGGTCCAGCGAGGTGATATCACCGTGTGGTTGGCCCCGGATGCGATCGCCACCTGGGAGGCCGTGGGCGTTGGCACGCGTGGCGGGCAGCGGCAGTATTCCGATCTCGCCATCGAAACCGCGCTGACGCTCCGGCTGATCTTCCACCTGCCCCTGCGGCAGACTGAAGGCTTCCTGACGTCGATCTTCAGGATGCTGGGTCTCGACCTGTCCGTGCCCGATCACACCACACTCTCACGGCGTGGCCAGCATCTCGATCTTCCGCTGCGTCGCGCCCCCGCAGGTGCCGGCCTGCATCTCCTCGTCGACAGCACGGGCCTCTCGATCGTGGGCGAGGGTGAATGGGCCGCTGTGAAACATGGAGGACGGGGGAGGCGAGGCTGGAAGAAGCTGCATCTCGGTGTCGACCGATCGGGGGTGATCGTCGCCCGGGCCCTGACGGAGGCAAGTGTCGACGACGCGACGACTGGCATCACGCTGATCGAGGCGGTTGACGGCGCCCTCGGACGGGTGACGGCGGATGCCGCCTACGATACGGTCGGCTTCTACGAGGCCGCCGGTGCGCGTGGTGCGACCGTCGTGGTTCCGCCGACGAGTACGGCCAACGTGTCTCGACACGGACCGCGGTCGAGCGCCCGTGATCACATAATCCTGGCGGTCAAGGAGATAGGCCGGCGACGCTGGAAGCAGATGTCTGGCTACCATGGGCAGGCCCGCGTGAAGAACGCGTTCTTCCGGTACAAGTCGATCATCGGAGACAGCCTTCGAGCGTGCAGTCCGGCAGGGCGGGGGACTGAGGTCGTCCTCGCGTGCAACATCCTGAATCAGATGACTGGGCTTGGCAGGCCAATGTCGTACCGCATCGATCGGTGAAGGAGCTGCGGATCGGGATCGGTGCGGGCTAGTTCCGATTCATGCAACAACGCCCCGGGAGGCTAGCGCCGACGGCCCGGACAAGCCAGCGTATGCGTGTTGCCGAGGGTCGGCGCGGGAGAGGTGTTGCCCAAAAGCCCTTTGCGGTCGCCGGAACGGCGCAATCGGGCAACATTCGACGGACAGAGCAGCAGCGAAAGGGGTATCGAGGGTGGCAGTAGTCCAAAAACCGGTGCATCGCGGCCGTGGATCGGCTACCCCGCCCGGCCCCGGCCCTGGAGATGCTGGTTGAGGGCGGAGCACACTCGAACGGCTCGGAGTGGGTATGCCTGCGCACCAGGGTCTACACCCCGCGGACCAACGGCAAGGCGGAGCGCTTCATTCACAGACCCTGCTCGGGAGTGGGCCTACGCTAGGCCCTACGCGTCCTCGCAGGAGCGCCGCGTCCAGCTCCGCCCCTATGTGCAGTTCTATAATCGCCAGCGACCACACGCGCCTTGCGTATGGTCTGGAAGGCGAGAACGGCCGCACATGGACGACCGATTTATTGTGACGTGTCCTTACTGTGGCGAGGACAGCGAGATCTTCGTCGAGGCCGACGTGACGGGAAGTTTCGTTCAGGACTGCGAGGTGTGCTGCAATCCCTGGCTTGTTCGCATCTCGCGCGAAGGCAGTGATCGCCATATCGACGCGGGACGTGCCGACGGTTCGGAGTAGGCACTGTCAAGTTGAGGCTGGCGGCCGTTTTTGATGCCCAACATGGCGGGTTCGCGACGGGCTGGAGCCCAGCATCTTGGGGGTCAATCGACGAGCTTTTCGTCAACTTGACAATGCCCGGTCCAATACTTTAACAACATCGTGGAGTAGGATCATCGAGCGATCAAGCGACGCGTGAAGGCCAAGCAGGGGTTTCGTGAATTTCAGGCGGCGCGGCGAACCATCCAAGGCTACGAGGCCATGCACATGATCCGGAAGGGGTAAGCGAGGTGGGTGAGCGGTTCGGATGTTCGGCGACAGATTCAGTTCATCAAGAATCTGTTCGAGGTGGCGGCTTGAGACGGAGCCCGGCCGACTCGACCAATCGCGCTCGTGCCGCTTTTGGAAAGTTGCAACACATCCCGCCAGCAACTCCGTTAGCATAGCCTCATGCCGAAGCTCACCGTGGAAGGGTTCAACACCGTGGACGTCGAGCCGGGGAAGCGCCTCGTGCTGGCGATCGAACAGGATGCGGGCGTCGACATTCTGCACGCCTGTGGAGGCAACGCGCGCTGCACCACCTGCCGAGTCGAGTTCGTAAGCGGCGAACCGTCGTGCATGACGACGGCCGAGAAGACACGGCTCGAGGAACGCGGCCTTACCGGCGTTCGGCTATCGTGCCAGCTCACCTGCGACAGCGACATGACCGTGCGCGCCATCAGCCGGCTCGCCGGCAGCGGACGCCCAGACCCGGGTCGGACGCCGGAGGCGAGCATCCAGCCGCCCCCCGAGTGGAGCTGATCCGATTCACACCTTGCAGCTTCGCATTGAGGTTGACGTCACCCGTGTACGTCAGCAGCTGATAGAACTCTTGCTGGTATCGTCAAGTTGAGGCTGACGGCCGTTTCTGATCCCCAGCATGGCGGGTTCGCGACGGGCTCAAGCCCAGTATCTTGGGGGTCGATCGACGAGCTTTTCGTCAACTTGACAGTACCGCCAAGACACATCGGCGCGCCTTGATTGCCGGGGTCCCGACGCAGGCGGTGACTTGGTGCGGGCGCTCCGGCCGGCATTGTCAAGTTGCGGTCGCAACTGGCAAAGTAGGCCGATGACGAGCCCGTCGCCCAGCGACCGCGGATATCGGTTTCCACCCGAGATCATCAGCCACGCTGTCTGGCTCTACCACCGATTCTGCCTGAGTTTCCGTGATGTGGAAGATCTGCTCGCCCAGCGAGGGGCGTTGGTGCACGAATACGGTACGACGTTTCGAGGCAGCAGACCAGACTGAAAGAATGAAGTCGAGGGTTCATCCAAAATACAAGACGGAATACCGCGTCAAGAACTGGGCATCCTACGATCGAACTCTGGTTCGCCGAGGCGACATCACCATCTGGTTATCTCCGGCGGCCATCGCCGCCTGGGAACCGGACCGAGCGGGCACACGGGGCGCGCAGCGGAAGTACTCGGACCTCGCGATTGAATCGGCCCTGACGCTGCGTCTTCTCTTCCATCTGCCGCTCCGTCAGGCCGAGGGTTTTCTCACGTCGCTCTTCGTACTGATGGGGCTCGATCTGCGGGCGCCCGATCACACGACCTTGTCCCGCCGTGGCCGGTACCTCGATCTCTCGCTACGGCGCGTGCCAAAGCGCACGGGCCTTCACCTCATCATCGATAGCAGTGGTCTGTCGACCGTCGGCGAGGGTGAATGGGCTACTGCGAAGCATGGCGTTGTTGCATGAAAGACCTTCTGCGGGTGGGGCGGTTTGGCCCGCCCTTCTCGTCTCCGCAGGAGCCGCACTGCAGGGATGAAGTCGAAGGTTCATCCCACGTATAAGACGAAGTACCGGGTGGCGAATTGGCCGGCCTACCATCGGGCCCTCGTTCGCCGCGGCGATGTGACGGTGTGGTTGTCCTCGGAAGCGATCGCTGCCTGGACGGCCAGCCGGAGCGGCAGGCGGGGTGGGCAGCGGCGGTACTCGGAGCTCGCCATCGAGACCGCCATGACCCTGCGGCTCCTCTACCATCTCCCGCTGCGCCAGGCCGAAGGGTTCTTGCACGCGCTGTTCGGGATGATGCGCCTCGACCTCTCCGTCCCCGACTATACGACGCTCTCCCGGCGCAGTCAGCATCTGACGCGCCGTCTGCGACCGGTGCGCCGCCCGGCGAGGGCCTCCATCTCGTGCTCGACAGCACGGGTCTGTCCATCGTCGGGGCAGGTGAGTGGGCGGCCGCGAAACACGGTGGCCGCGGCCGGCGTGGCTGGCGGAAGCTCCACCGTGGCGTCGATCAGTCAGGCGTGATCCTTGTCCACACGCTAACCGAGGCGACGGGTGATGATGCGACCACCGCCCTCGATCTGCTCAACGCGGTCGATGGCCCTCTCGTGCGCGTCACCGCTGAGGCCGCCTATGACACGGTCGCGGTCTACGAAACGGCGACGGCGCGGGGTGCGACAGTCATAATCCCACCGGCCAAGACGGCGAACATATCTGGCCACGGCCCGCGGTCGCCCGCGCGGGAATCGGACGGTCACGTTGGTGAAGCAGCTCGGCCGGCGCCGTTGGAAGAAGGTGTCAGGGTACCATCGTCAGGGCCGGGTGGAGAACACGTTCTTCCGCTACAAGTCCCTCATCGGCGATGGCCTTCGCGCCCGGAGTCCAGCTGGGCAGGGGAGTGAGGCCGTCCTCGGCCGACCCGTGTCATATCGCATCGGCACGTGAGGATCCTGTCGGTTGGTATCGTGCGGGCCCGTGACGATTCGTGCAACAACGCCGTACGTCGGGCCGCAGGGCCAGTTGCGCGAGCAAGGCGAGAAGGTCCTCGCCCGTTGAACCGGAGCGCGCTGGACCGAGCGCCGGTGTCGTCTCCGCGGTATTGTTTTGCGCTGCTCCCCGTCGCCGCGTGCATCGCACGGTTTCAATACAGGCGGTTTACAGATGGCGGGAATCGTGGCAGACTTGCAAGGCTTCTTGTCGTCGCGCCACCTGCATCGCCGTCGCCGCAGGGTCCGGCGCTCCACAGTACACGGATAACCACGGGAGACACGCCGGGATTGACTGTCGAGATCGCTTCTGGGACGCACGCCGGGGAGGAGCGCGGGCGCACGGCGCGGTTGAGCGACCACTTCGCCAAGGTGTCGGCACGGTATCGGACACTGCGCGAGCTGGATGTCGGTGCCGTGCGCCTCATCAGCGACGTCGTGGCTCGCGCCGCGGACCCGGGAAGACCCGTGCGGCTCATGGACATCGCCACGGGCTCGGGGCGGTACCTGGACGCGGTCATGCAGGGCGTCGGCGCATCGCACGCCCGGGAGGTCGTGGCCATCGGCCTGGATCGGAGTCTGCCCATGCTCCGGCAAGCGCGCCGCCGCGCCGGACACGCGGGGTATCTGCTGGTCGGGGCCGTCGAAACGCTCCCGTTCCGGGCCGCCAGCTGTGACGTGATGACCTGCTTCAATGCCGTGCACCACTTCGACCTCGCCCGGTTTGCTGACGAGGCGGCGCGGGTGCTCACCCCCGCCGGCCAGCTCGTCGTCTACACGCGCACCCCGGCGCAGAACCGCCGCACGATCTGGGGCCGCCACTTTCCCGAGTTCGCCACGCGGGAAACGAGACTCCATACAGTCAACGAGATGCGAGCCGCCCTGGACGCCACCGGTGCCTTCAGGGCGGTGCGCGCGCAGACGGTTGTGTGGCGGGTCACCACCTCGTTGGCACGCCTCGTCGAACAAGCCACCCACTATCATTATTCGACCTTTCGGCTGTATTCAGAAGACGCGCTTCGCGCGGCGATCGACACCTTCCGCCAGCGCGTGCGACAGGCGTTCCCCGACGTGACGCACATCACGCATGACAATGACCACGTGGTGGTGAGTGCGCAGCGCAGGGCGTCGCGAGGGTGAGCGTGCGGTGAACACAGCCCGCTACTGAGCCCCTACATCCAGAACACGGCGTTGTTGCATGAAAGACCTTCTGCGGGTGGGGCGGTTTGGCCCGCCCTTCTCGTTTCCGCAGGAGCCACACTGCAGGGATGAAGTCGAAGGTTCATCCCACGTATAAGACGAAGTACCGGGTGGCGAATTGGCCGGCCTACCATCGGGCCCTCGTTCGCCGCGGCGATGTGACGGTGTGGTTGTCCTCGGAAGCGATCGCTGCCTGGACGGCCAGCCGGAGCGGCAGGCGGGATGGGCAGCGGCGGTACTCGGATCTCGCCATCGAGACCGCCATGACCCTGCGGCTCCTCTACCATCTCCCGCTGCGCCAGGCCGAAGGGTTCTTGCACGCGCTGTTCGGGATGATGCGCCTCGACCTCTCCGTCCCCGACTATACGACGCTCCCCCGGCGCAGTCAGCATCTGACGCGCCGTCTGCGACCGGTGCGCCGCCCGGCGAGGGCCTCCATCTCGTGCTCGACAGCACGGGTCTGTCCATCGTCGGGGCAGGTGAGTGGGCGGCCGCGAAACACGGTGGCCGCGGCCGGCGTGGCTGGCGGAAGCTCCACCGTGGCGTCGATCAGTCAGGCGTGATCCTCGTTCACACGCTGACCGAGGCGACGGGTGATGATGCGACCACCGCCCTCGATCTGCTCAACGCGGTCGATGGCCCTCTCGTGCGCGTCACCGCTGAGGCCGCCTATGACACGGTCGCGGTCTACGAAACGGCGACGGCGCGGGGTGCGACAGTCATAATCCCACCGGCCAAGACGGCGAACATATCTGGCCACGGCCCGCGGTCGCCCGCGCGGGATCGGACGATCACGTTGGTGAAGCAGCTCGGCCGGTGCCGTTGGAAGAAGGTGTCAGGGTACCATCGCCAGGGCCGGGTGGAGAACACGTTCTTCCGCTACAAGTCCCTCATCGGCGATGGCCTTCGCGCCCGGAGTCCAGCTGGGCAGGGGAGTGAGGCCGTCCTGGGCTGTGAGATCCTGAACCGGATGACCGCCCTCGGCCGACCAGTGTCATATCGCATCGGCAGGTGAGGATCCTGTCGGTTGGCATCGTGCGGGCCCGTGACGATTCGTGCAACAACGCCCACCGGCACCATGAACGAAGGAAACGACGAACACGTCGCTCGGCGGACGGAATAGGGTCACCGTGTCACCTGAACTGCAACGCACCGCCTCTCCTACCGTCCCGCGCGACGGCATGTTTGCGATCGTCCGGAACCGACGCGGCGTGATCACCGCTGTCGAACCGTCGGACGATGCCAGGCACGGACGCCTACACTTGGTCCACGTCGAATACAAGGACGATCAGCTTCCTGTCGAAGAACGCCTGCTGTGGGAGCTCGAGCCGCGCGGCCGGCTGCTAGAGTCGAACGCGCTGCCCAATGCCTCGGGCGACCCGATGCCGCCGGACGACTTCGATGCGCTGGTGCGGGCCGCGCGGTGGACCTCAGCCAGCCCGTTCACCGACCCGGACGGTTCGGGTCCGCTCGATCGCCTACCTATCTCGAGCCCCTTCCACGGCGCCGTGCAGGTGGAGGACTTTCAGCTCGTTCCCTTGCTGAAGGCGCTGGCGATGCCGCGTGTCAACCTGTTGATAGCCGACGACGTGGGCCTGGGCAAAACGATCGAGGCGGGCCTGATCCTCAGCGAGTTGTTCCTGCGCCGCCGCATCCAGCGGGCGCTTGTCCTGACGCCTGCTGCGCTCCGCACCCAGTGGCGCGACGAGATGTGGGAGAAGTTCGCGCTCACCTTCGATCTGGTCGATCGCGATGCCACCTTCGAACTGCGGCGTCGGATGGGGATGGACGCCAATCCCTGGCGCGCGTTCAGCCGCATCATCACCTCCTACCACTACCTGCGGCAGGACGACGTGCTCGAGCAGTTCCTGGCCGCGTCGAACCCGCCCGAAGGGTCGCCGTATTTGCCGTGGGACCTGCTGATTGTCGACGAGTGTCACAACCTGATGCCGTCGGCCTTCGGTGAGGACAGCGACCTGTGCCGGATGCTGCGCCTGATCGCGCCGCGATTCGAGCACCGGCTGTTCCTGAGCGCGACGCCGCACAACGGCCACACCCGCTGCTTCAGCGGGCTGCTTGAGATCCTCGACCCGGTCCGCTTCTCGCAGACGAGCGAGTTGAAGCCGGCCGAACGAGGGCGCGTCCAACAGATCGTCCTGCGCCGCCTCAAGCGCGAGATCAACGCCCGCACGATCCCCTCGCGCTTCTGCACCAGGCTGCCGCCGGCAGCCGAGGTGCTGGACCTTTCGCCGCAGGAAGTGGCGCTCAGCGCCGCGTTCGACGCCTTCCGCAAGGCCATCCGGACACTGATGGCTTCGGGCGCGGGAGCGCGGCGGCGCGCAGGCACCTTTGCGGTCGAAATTCTTGGCAAGCGCCTCCTGAGTTGCCCTACGGCGTTTGCCGAGTCGTGGCGGCGCTGCAAGGAGGGGCTTGACGAAGCTGAGGCGGCATCCGAAGTCGATGTGGAATCCGCTCGACGGGCGGTCGAGGAGGATACCGGCGACGACCCGGAAACGCAGGCACGGGAAGCGACGGCTGCCACGGTGGTTGGCGCCTGGCTCAAGAACCTCGCCGGCGACGTGAAGGCCGAAATTGCTAGCATCGACGCCGCCCTCGCGGCGCTTGGCTTTGCCAACGCCTCGAACCCGGTCGATGCGGATCCGGTTCGCGATGCCAGGTTCGCCGCGCTTCTCGGGATGATCGAGCGCCTTCTCCGAAAGGACGGTACCTGGCTGGACGATGAGCGGCTGGTTGTCTTCACCGAGTACAAGACGACGCTCGACTACTTGCTGCGGCGGCTGCGGGCGACGCACGAGGAGGACCGGATTCTGACGCTCCATGGCAGCGGCGGCACGGACGGGATGGACCAGCAGGCCCGCGACCGGGTGAAGGATGCCTTCAACGATCCCACGCATCTGGTCCGGCTGCTGCTCGCCACGGATGCCGCTGCCGAGGGGCTCAACCTGCAGAGCACCGCCAGGTATCTGTTGCACTTCGACTGTCCGTGGAACCCGTCGAGGCTAGAGCAACGCAACGGCCGGCTCGATCGCCACGGCCAGGCGCGAGACGTAACGGTGCACTACTTTGTCAGCGACCAGAACCAGGATCTGGCGTTCCTTGCGCACGTGGTCCGCAAGGCGAACGAGATTCGCGAGGACCTCGGCTCGGCCAACGAGCTGTTCGATGACGCGGTGCACAGGCGGCTCATCGAAGGGGAGAGCGCCAGCGCGGTCCAGGCCGACCTGGATCGGCGCATCGTGGAAGTGAGCGGCAGGGCGGCGTTCGAAGCCGATGCCACCACGGAGACAACGACGCTTGGCGTGACAGCCGATCGGCGGTTGCAGGCGCTCGCCGCGGAGCTGGATCTCGGTCCGGATTCCCTCCGCGACACGCTGGAAGCGGCGCTCGCCATTCGCGTCGGCCGACCGCAGCTCGACTGCGGCAAGGATTTCACCTGCAAGATGCTCAACCCTGGGCTGCCCGGCTGGCGGGAGGTTGTAGACGAGTCGCTGCGCCGGAACGCGGCCAGAGGAGTCGCCGGCAGCGTGTCGCGCCTAGCGTTCCGGATCGATCCGTTCCTCGAACAAGTCGGCGCGCGACAGGTGTTCAAGCCGCGGCCAGACGTGCTGCTGATGCATCTGTCCCACCCGATGCTCCAGCGGGCGCTCTCGATGCTCACGCGCCGGCGCTTTCCGGGCACGGGCGAGGAGGTGTCGCGATGGACGGTCCGGACGGGCGAGATACCAGACGGCGCGGACGCGGTCGTCCTGCTCAGCATCGAGGAGCTGGCCGTCAACGACCTGCGCGAAACATTTCATCACTGGGTGCGTACAGTCGCCTTCCCTGTCAGAGGCGGAAAGCTCGGCGCTGTCCTGCCGCACGTGCCGGCCGCCGCACTGGCGGAGCAGCCTGTGCCTCGTTCGGAGGATCTGGGTGGGCTGACCGCCCGAGCGCGCTCGGTCTTCGAGGACGTCGAGTTCGGGCTGAGGGCGTTCGTCACGGCGCACGCCGCAGCGCTCACCGACGCGCTGAAGGCGCAGGTGGAGGTCGAAGGGGTTCGCGCGCGGCAGCAGGAGGAGGAGCGGTATCGGAGCCGGCAGGGTGAGGTGTCGGCGCTCATCACGGAGACAACGGTGGCGAAGCTCGAAGACGAGGTGCTGGACTTGAAGGCCGCGCGCCAGAAGGGATACCGGCAATGACACAGGTTCAGGAGGACGCCCTTTTGGGCCGGATCACTGTTGATCCGGGCGTCTTCGGCGGCAAGCCGGTCATTCGGGGCCAGCGCTTGGCAGTGGAGCATGTCCTCGGGATGCTGGCGGCCGGAGACTCGGTCGATGATCTCCTCCGGGAGTACCCGTGGCTCGAACGCGACGACGTGCAGGCCTGCCTGGTATATGCAAGACGTCTCGTCGGTCATGAGCGCGTCGAGCCGGCTGTGCAGAGCCCAGGTGCGTGAAGGTCCTGATCGACAGTTGCATGGCCGGCTCCGTGGCCGCCGCGCTGGCTGGGGTCGGACACGAGGTCGAATGCGTCGCTGACTGGCCTGCCGATCCCGGCGATGCCTCTGTTCTGTCGTGTGCCCGCACCGCGGGTCAGGTTGTAATCACTCTCGACAAGGACTTTGGCGAGCTGGCGGTTGTGCGTCGCCAGCCTCATGCCGGCATCGTGCGTCTGGTCGGTCTCCCAACTGCGCAACAGGCGCCGATCGCCGCGGCCACGTTGACTCGCTATGCCGAGGAGCTGGGCCGTGGGGCGTTGGTGACGGCGGAGTCCGGCCGCACCCGCGTCCGCCCGGATGACGTGTGACGTCATGGCCCTGAACCCTATCGTCTTTACGGAAAAAGTCGTCCGGAGCTTCCTCCGCTACCAGCTCACGGCGTACCCGTTTGCCGACGAGCGGCTGCACGGGCAGATGCGGCGGCTCCTATCGTTGGACGAAACGCGGCACTCACCGCTGATGAGAGGGCCGTTCATCAGCCTGGCACGGCCCTTTCTGAAGGGGCCCGCGGTGGACGCGCTCGTTCGCGAAGGCATTTTCCACCCGCACATGCGCCAACGGATCCCGGCCGACATCAGGCATGTCTACGGCCACCAGGACAAGGCGATCCGTGCCATCCATGCGCGGAAGACCACGCTTGTGTCGACCGGTACCGGTTCAGGGAAGACCGAGTGCTTTCTGTATCCGGTGATCAGCAGATGCCTGGAGCTCAGGGATGCAGCCGCGCCCGCGGGCATCAGCGCGGTGATCGTCTATCCGATGAACGCGCTGGCCGAAGACCAGCTCGGCCGCCTGCGTGGGCTGCTGGCGGGGACAGGCATTCCCTTCGGCATGTACGTCGGCAAGACACCTGACCGTGAGGCAGAAGTCGCAGGCCTGCGGCTGGAGCCCGGTTCGTCGCGCGCCGACTACCTCGCGGCGCTCGCGGGACAGAGGCACGGCGAGAGCGTGCACCCGGCCGAAGAAGCCTGCTCAAGAGAGATGATGCGGATACCGGGCCGCCAGCCACGCATCCTGCTCACGAACGTGAAACAGCTCGAGCTGCTCCTGACGCGTCAGCAGGACATCAGCCTGTTCGCCGACGCCCGCCTCGACTTTCTGGTCTTTGACGAGGCGCACACGTTCTCGGGGGCCCAGGGCGCCGAGACGGCTTGTCTCATCCGCCGCCTGCGAGCCTTCTGCGGCCGGGATGCCCAAAACACGGTTTGCGTGGCGACGTCGGCGACGATCGTGGACCGCGAGAATCCTGACGCCGCGCGCGGGTTCGCGTCACGGTTCTTCGGCGTCGATCCCAGGTCGGTGGTGACCGTGGGCGAGGCTCATGAGGGCCACGCTTGGGACGAGACGCGAGCCGTACCGCCCGCTCCAGCCAGCGACACGGCGACACTTCTGGTCGACTGCCTTGCGGCGGTGGAACTGAGCGATGGCGGTGCCGAGGTTCGCCGCTGCTATCGGCGACTGGCCGGCCGTGATCTGCCGGATGGACTGTGGGACGAGGCCCTCGGCCAGGTGCTGCTGCGCAACGAGCTGGTTTTCCGAGCCGCCGAGATGCTGGCGCATCCGAAGGCGCTCGGCGATCTTCCGGCGGGGTTGCACGAAGAAGTCGGGCGTCCGGTCAGTGAGACCGAGATCCTCTGCTGGCTCACACTCGGCGCCGCCGCCAGGCTCGATGGTCGTCCGCTGGTTCGGCCTGTGGTGCATGCGTTCGTCCGAGGCATCAGCGGCGCAATTGTGACGTTCGAGGAGGACTCGCCGGATCCGAAGCTGTGGCTGGCAGCCGAGGACGAGGTCGCGTTCCATGGTGGGGACAAGCCGCACGCACATTTCAAGGTGACGACCTGCACGACATGCGGACAGCACTACTTCGTGGCGTTTCTGAAGGATTTTGAGTTCGCCGGTGTCCGCCCTGGCGGTGGAGAGTCGAGCGGCGACGCCTCGTTCTGGGAGCCGTTGGAGGAAGCGAAGGGCGGCAAGCGGCTCATTCTGGTGGACCGCATCGTCGGCGGCGACGATGACGACGACCTGGAGGCCAACGATCGACTGGCCGCCGTCGGCGTCTGCCGGCGGTGCGGCGCGGCGCATCCGGACGTGGGCACGCGGTGCCTCCATTGCGGCGCGGTCGGCGAGATGGTGCTCCTTCACACTGTGCGCCAGAAGAAGGACAACCCAGGTGTCCTGTCGAGTTGCCTGTCATGCCGCGCCAACGGCCGGATGATGTTCTCGAGGTACCGCGAGCCGGCCCGCCCCGTACGGGCGACCAATGTCGCCGACGTCCACGTGTTGGCGCAGGACATGGTGCATCACTCCGAGCGGCCGCGGCTGCTGGTGTTCTGCGACAACAGGCAGGATGCGGCCTTTCAGGCCGGATGGATGAAGGACCACGCCCGCCGCTTCCGCCTGCGCGCGCTGATGGCGGACGGCTTCATGGACGGCTCCACGTCGATTGGCGATCTGACCCGATACATCGACGATCTGCTCGAACGGGACGAGGCGCTGTCGCGCGCACTCGTGCCAGAGGTATGGCAGGTGCAGCGCAGGGAAGGGGGCGGGGGACGGCACGAGAAGGAGCGGATCAAGTTTCTGCGTATTCAGGTGCTTCGTGAAGTGACCATGTCGTCGCGCCAGGCGATCGGTCTTGAGCCGTGGGGTCGCCTGCGCGTGGACTACAGGGGGTTGGACTCGGGCCTGTCCTGGATTCAGCAGAAGGCCCTTCGGCTTGGTATGCCGGCCGACGACTTGCGCGACGGCGTGGCCAGCCTGCTCGACTACTTGCGCCGTCGACGCGTGTTGCACGACCCGGATCAGGAGATCTTCACGAAATACTGGCAAGACGGCGATCTCGAGCTGCAGCAAGGCTATCTGCCGCAGTTCGGGTCTCCGACCGGTACCAAGCTTCGACGCGAGGCTACGGAAAAGCCGGAGCTGGTGGTTCAGTGGCTGAGCGGGAAAGGCGACACTACGATTCGTCAGATCGTCCGCAAGTGGGGCGTGCCGCCAAAGGAGGCCGAGGCGTTCGTCGAGGAGTTGTTCAGTTACCTGGTCGAGCAGAAGCTGCTCGTACCGGTAAAGCTCAAGGGCGCCAGAGGCAGGGCCTTGCCGGGAGTGACTGGCGTATATCAGGTTGACGCCGACCGCTTGCGACTGCAGCAGAACCATGGCGTGTGGCGCTGCCGGAGCTGCCGGCGCCGGACGGTCAGGCGAACGCCCCATCACCGATGCGCCGCGTGGCGGTGCACGGGCGAACTGGAGTTCGTACGCGAAGACACGGAGAACTACAACCTACAGCTCCTCGACCAGGGCTACTCGATGCTCCGACCCGAGGAACATACGGCGATGGTCCCGCACGACGAGCGCGAGCGCCTCGAGAATCTGTTCAAGGGCGATTCGGCAGCCGTGAATGCGTTCGTATGCACCCCTACATTGGAATTGGGCGTGGACATCGGTCAGTTGGATGCCGTGCTGATGCGCAACGTACCGCCCCTTCCCGCCAACTACTGGCAGCGCGCCGGACGGGCTGGGCGGCGCCATCGCATGGCCGTGGACGTGACGTATTGCCGCCCCGTGTCGCACGACCGCGCCTACTTCGTCCATCCGCTCAGGCTGCTCGACGGCCGGGTCGATCCCCCAGCATTCAACCTTCGCAACGACCTGATGGTAGCCAAGCACGTCCACGCGACGGTCGTCACGCGGCTGCATCAGTACGTGAACGACAGATTCCGCTCGGAGCCCGAGCGACGCCAAATCGACGACGCCCTGCGCCAGTGCCTTCCGAGCCAGGTCTCTGCGTATCTCTTTGACGCGGGCCTGGTTCGCGATCGCCGGTTCGATCTGGCACCTCTGGAGGCAGTGATTACGAGCAACCTGAGTGACCTGGTGGCGTTCGTGGAGCGGACGTTCAGCCAGGGCTGGCCGGAGGCCGACGGCGCGGTGACGACGTCGCAGGAGCTTCGGCGGCATGTCATTGGGTTCTGCGACGGACTGCGCGAGGTGATCGCGCGTCTCGAGCGCCGCCTGAAGTGGGCGATGGCGCAGATCAAGCGTCTGAATGTCGTGCGCGAGCAGCAGGGCTCGCTGGAACCGGAAGACGAGGCGCTCTTCCGGCGCTGCGACTCGGCCGTCAAGCGGCTGAAGGGGACCGCGCGGCGCCACCGACGAGAGGCGGAGGGTTACGACGACGTCAACACGTTCGGCGTCCTCGCGGCCGAAGGATTCCTACCGGGGTACGGTCTCGAAACAGGCGCGGTGCTGGGCACGGCCGAGATCCCGTTCTGGCGCACGGGCGCGATGGCGTTCACGCTTCCGAGACCGTCGAGCGTGGCGCTTCGCGAGTACGTCCCGGGTAACCTGATCTACGCGAACGGGAATCGCTTCGTGGCGCGACGGTTCCATCGCGACGTCGACGAGCAGCGCGTCGAGATGCCGCACTTCGAAGTGTCCACCGAGCGGCAGGCGGTAAAGGAGACGAGTGCGATCGCGCCGCTGGGCGGTCACGGCTCCGCGCTGCTTCCAGCGATCGCTGTGTGCGACGTCGATCTCAGCCACCAGTCACACATCTCGGATGACGAGGAGCTGCGCTTTCAAATGGGCGTGGCCGTGTACGGCCTCGAACGCGACCAGCACAACGGGGGACGGGCATTCCGCTGGGGAGAGCAAGCGGTGCACCACCGGCGCGGGGTGCGGCTTCGGCTCGTGAACGTGGGCTCGACTGCGGCTATCCAACGGGGAGCCGACTTCGGCTATCCGGTATGTACCGTGTGCGGGCAGAGCATTTCTCCTCTTTCGTCGGACCGCCAGCGCGATCATTTCGCCGAGGACCATCTCAAGCGCTGCGGCCTCAGGCCCGATCCCGTGGGCTTCTTCGCTGACGTCATAGCCGACGCGCTGTCGCTGCCGGCGTGCGTGGACTCGAAGACGGCCTACAGCGTGCTGGAAGCGTTGCGCATCGCCGCGGCCCAGGTACTGGACATGCACGTGGAGGACTTGCAGATCCTCGTCATCGGGCACGTCGATCAGGAGGAGGTCGACGGTCTCCTCTGGGACCCGATGCCAGGAGGATCGGGGCTGCTCGATCAAGTGTGTCAGCGGTTCGAGGAGATCACCGAGTCGGCGCGGCATGTCGTGGCGGACTGTCCAAGCGTGTGCGAGACGTCGTGCATCGACTGTCTTCAGACATTCAGGAACGCCTTCTACCACAAGCTGCTCGAGCGCAAAGCGGCATTGGAGTGCCTAACGGCGTGGGGGCCAAGGCTGGCCGAGACGCACGCGATTCCACCGAAGCAGCCGTCACAGGAGCCGTCGAGCGGCACGCATCCGGTCAACGAGGCGGAACGCCGGCTGCGACATCTGCTGAAGGCGGCAGGCTTCGAGGAGGGCACGCGGGGCGAGCAGATCCGGCTCGACGCGGCGATCGGGACCACGACGCCGGATGTGATCTACCGTGCGGCTCACCATGAGGCGGACGAGGGTGTGTGCATTTATCTCGACGGCTTGAGTGCCCACATCTACGGCAATACGGCCACTGCCGACCGGGACCGGACCATTCGGGCCTGGCTTCGCAACCTCGGGTGGGACGTGATCGAGATCGCCGCAAGCGACCTGCACGACGAGGGGGCGATGCAGCGCCACTTCAAACGACTCGCCGGGTACCTGCGCGCGGACGACCTGCGCGTGCGGGTTCAGGCGGACACGTCTTGGTTCGGGCGGGGCGTACGCGCTGGAGTGCCGACGGGGTTTGTCCCTCGTATCGTCCAGCCCAAAGCATCCGATCGCTATCAGAACTGCGTGCCGTTCGTACCCCTGAAGGTGGCGGCGGGGTGGTTCAGTGATTCGCAGCGTGCCGGCGATCCGACGGACTGGGAGTGGGTGGCCGTTGATGTCAGTCATCGCCTTCGGCCAGGTATGTTTGTCGCTCAGGTCATAGGGAAGTCGATGGAGCCGCAAATTCCAGACGGCGCCTATTGCCTGTTCTCGGCGCCCCTAGAAGGGACACGGCAGGGGAAGTCAGTTCTCGTGCAGCTTCGCGACCAGTTCGACCCTGAGCACGGGGAGCGGTTCACGGTGAAGCGCTATTTCAGTGAGAAGGCTGTCTCCGAGGGCGGCTCGTGGCGCCACGTCAAGATTCGGCTGAAGCCCTATAATCCGGCCTTCGGGACGATCGAGCTGACGACCGACGACGAGGGGACGGTCGAGGTCGTCGCAGAAGTCGTCGAAGTGCTGGGGTAACAGGAAGGCTCGCCTGCGGGGCTGGCCGCGAACGCCGTTGTGCGACCTTTCTGAACTCTCGCGGACTTGGACGTGCACGGTAGACCTGCCAATGTAACTATCGCATCAGCCTGTGCGTCATCAGGTGAAGGTGCTACCTCCCGAAATACTCTCGTGAGGTCGTGGTGAGTTGCTGCATCGACTCTGCGCTGAAGTAGCGGCGCTCGGCCACCGTCCACTCGTCGTCCTGCTCCAGCAGGATCACCCCTACGAGCCGAATCACCGCGGCGGGATTCGGGAAGATGCCGACGACGTTCGACGGCGTTGTTGCATGAAGACGCACTGTGAGTGGCGGCGTCCCCGCGCTTCTCGGGACTTTCCGCAGGTGGCCATGATCCGATTCAGTGGACACCTGCCCACGCCCAGCGGTTCTTGCACGTTCACGGTGTCATTCAGAATCTGTTTCGAGTGGGTCGGCACCTGCTCAGGTCGGTTCATCATCGGATGCTGCGAGCACGATCATTCACCGTGTGGGCCGAGGTGACCGCGGCCTGATCCTCTGATTAGCCCGCCTCATCCTGGTCCAGGCTAGTTAGTGTCCGCCAGAAAACCCGTAACAGGTTGATTCTACGAGTCGCATTTCGGATTTCAAGTGGCGAAGAACGTTGAGATGTCGTAGTTTTGTGGGTGGAATTTCCACTATCGGCCCATTTCGGGGGAATCTTCGAGACGTCGACGTCATGAGAGAAGTTCACAGACGGCAGTTCGAGTTTGGTCAGGTTCCGGTGGAGAAGATTTGGATCGACCCCAAGTCGCGGGACGACATCCCGGCGGTGTTGAAGGGGCTTCAGCACATTTGGTCTGACGAGGAGTTGCGCGCGCGGTTGTTTGCGCTGCTCGACGAGCATGTCCTGCCGGAGACCGACCGGGAGGTCGGGCGTCCGGGGATGGCGCTCTGGCGGATTTTGGTGCTGGGGGTGTTGAAGCAGGGTCTGGGTTGCGACTTCGACCGCCTTCACGACCTCGCGAACCATCACGAGACGGTGCGCGCGTTCCTGGGCCACGGCGATTTCGCCGACAAGACGTATTACGAGTATCAAACGGTGCTCGACAATGTGTGTCTGTTGACGCCGGAGCTGCTGTCAGAAGTCGGGCGGTTGGTGGTGGAGAGCGGCCATACGGTCGCTAAAAAAAAGCCTGGCGAGCGATTGCGCGGGCGGTGTGACTCGTTCGTGGTCGAGACGGACGTGCACTATCCGACGGATGTCAGCCTGTTGTGGGACGCGCTGCGCTGCCTGCTGCGGGAGACCGGGCGGGCGGCTGGGAGACACGCGGTGGGGGGATGGCGTCAGTGGCGGCATCTGTCCAAGGAGGTCAGGAAACTGTTCAACCAGGTGCGTTCGACGCGGCGGGCCAAGCGCCGTCCGGAGCGGGTGGAGGCGTACTTGGCGCGCTGCCGTGCACTGGTCGCTCGGACCATGGAGACCCTCGACGAGTTGCGGGACAAGGGCGTCGAGGAAACCACCTGCCAATCAATCCAGGGCTTTATCGCGCATGCCCAGCGCCAGCTCGGCCAGGTCGAGCGCCGACTCCTGCGGGGCGAGGCGATTGCTCACGAGGAGAAGGTGTTCTCGGTCTTCGAGGAGCATACTCGCTGGGTTTCCAAGGGCAAGGCAGGCACGCCGGTAGAACTCGGGGTTCCTGTAGCTCTCATCGAAGACCAGCATCAATTCATCCTGCACCACAAGATCCTGTGGGAGGGCGAGGACGTCGACGTGGCGGCGCCGATGGTGAGGGAAGCCCAGGCGCGGTATCCCGAACTGCGGGCGTGCAGCTTCGACCGGGGCTTTCACAGCCCTGACAACCGAATCAAGCTCGACGCGCTGCTCGACCTCAACGCGCTGCCGAGAAAGGGGTATCTTTCCAGAGCCGACCGCGAACGGGAGGCGGAGGAACCCTTCGCGGCCGCGCGGCGTGCGCATCCGGCAATCGAGTCGGCCATCAATGGGCTGGAACACCGGGGGCTCGACCGTGTCCGCAGCCATGGCGCCGACGGCTTCGCGCGCACCGTCGCACTGTCGGTACTGGCCGCCAACCTGCATCGCATCGGGTTGCTCCTGCAAAAGCGCGAGCGCAAACGACGACGACTCGCCGCCTGACCGGCCGCTTCCCCTAAAGCATGCCGTGCTCCGACCCGTCGAAAGATGGGAGGGCTTCCCCATCCTTGGCAGCCGGACCTCCGCACTGATTCTTTGCCGGTCGCTCCCCGCCGGCCGCCAAGTACCGCCGTCGTGGCAGGATCCGTGGTGGGAATCACGCCCGAGGTGGGCCGGATTTGTCGCAGATTTCCGCCCGCAAGGGGGTTTTCTGGCGGGCACTAGTTAGTGTCCGCCAGAAAACCCGTAACAGGTTGATTCTACGAGTCGCATTTCGGATTTCAAGTGGCGAAGAACGTTGAGATGTCGTAGTTTTGTGGGTGGAATTTCCACTATCGGCCCATTTCGGGGGAATCTTCGAGACGTCGACGTCATGAGAGAAGTTCACAGACGGCAGTTCGAGTTTGGTCAGGTTCCGGTGGAGAAGATTTGGATCGACCCCAAGTCGCGGGACGACATCCCGGCGGTGTTGAAGGGGCTTCAGCACATTTGGTCTGACGAGGAGTTGCGCGCGCGGTTGTTTGCGCTGCTCGACGAGCATGTCCTGCCGGAGACCGACCGGGAGGTCGGGCGTCCGGGGATGGCGCTCTGGCGGATTTTGGTGCTGGGGGTGTTGAAGCAGGGTCTGGGTTGCGACTTCGACCGCCTTCACGACCTCGCGAACCATCACGAGACGGTGCGCGCGTTCCTGGGCCACGGCGATTTCGCCGACAAGACGTATTACGAGTACCAAACGGTGCTCGACAATGTGTGTCTGTTGACGCCGGAGCTGCTGTCAGAAGTCGGGCGGTTGGTGGTGGAGAGCGGCCATACGGTCGCTAAAAAAAAGCCTGGCGAGCGATTGCGCGGGCGGTGTGACTCGTTCGTGGTCGAGACGGACGTGCACTATCCGACGGATGTCAGCCTGTTGTGGGACGCGCTGCGCTGCCTGCTGCGGGAGACCGGGCGGGCGGCTGGGAGACACGCGGTGGGGGGATGGCGTCAGTGGCGGCATCTGTCCAAGGAGGTCAGGAAACTGTTCAACCAGGTGCGTTCGACGCGGCGGGCCAAGCGCCGTCCGGAGCGGGTGGAGGCGTACTTGGCGCGCTGCCGTGCACTGGTCGCTCGGACCATGGAGACCCTCGACGAGTTGCGGGACAAGGGCGTCGAGGAAACCACCTGCCAATCAATCCAGGGCTTTATCGCGCATGCCCAGCGCCAGCTCGGCCAGGTCGAGCGCCGACTCCTGCGGGGCGAGGCGATTGCTCACGAGGAGAAGGTGTTCTCGGTCTTCGAGGAGCATACTCGCTGGGTTTCCAAGGGCAAGGCAGGCACGCCGGTAGAACTCGGGGTTCCTGTAGCTCTCATCGAAGACCAGCATCAATTCATCCTGCACCACAAGATCCTGTGGGAGGGCGAGGACGTCGACGTGGCGGCGCCGATGGTGAGGGAAGCCCAGGCGCGGTATCCCGAACTGCGGGCGTGCAGCTTCGACCGGGGCTTTCACAGCCCTGACAACCGAATCAAGCTCGACGCGCTGCTCGACCTCAACGCGCTGCCGAGAAAGGGGTATCTTTCCAGAGCCGACCGCGAACGGGAGGCGGAGGAACCCTTCGCGGCCGCGCGGCGTGCGCATCCGGCAATCGAGTCGGCCATCAATGGGCTGGAACACCGGGGGCTCGACCGTGTCCGCAGCCATGGCGCCGACGGCTTCGCGCGCACCGTCGCACTGTCGGTACTGGCCGCCAACCTGCATCGCATCGGGTTGCTCCTGCAAAAGCGCGAGCGCAAACGACGACGACTCGCCGCCTGACCGGCCGCTTCCCCTAAAGCATGCCGTGCTCCGACCCGTCGAAAGATGGGAGGGCTTCCCCATCCTTGGCAGCCGGACCTCCGCACTGATTCTTTGCCGGTCGCTCCCCGCCGGCCGCCAAGTACCGCCGTCGTGGCAGGATCCGTGGTGGGAATCACGCCCGAGGTGGGCCGGATTTGTCGCAGATTTCCGCCCGCAAGGGGGTTTTCTGGCGGGCACTAGTTAACTTGACAGTACCCTCGGTCGCCCATGTCGGCAGTCTAATCCTGACTATTAAACCGAACAAACGCGAGCGCGTAGTTGCTGTTCAACGGAATGACCAGCTGGTTCTGAGTCGAGTCGTAGCACATGGACGCCGCGCTTGGTATGCCCGAGGCGATGACCTCTGCCTCTTGACCCGGGCGGATACGGGACACGCTGCCATAACGCACGCTGCTCGCGTATTTCGTCCCGTCGGCGGTTATCACGATGCCATCGTTCCCGCCTTCGACGCTATGCTCTATCCGAATGACCGCTCCGGCTTGGTCGTAGGTGATGATGGCATTGTCACCGACGTTGACCACCACAATGTTGCCGTCCTGGTCGATCGCCACGCCGTTGGGGGCAGCGAGTGGAGCGCCCTCTGCGAACACCGACACCTCACCGTCTGCGGTGGCCTTCCAGATCTGCTCCGGGTTCCGAGTATTGGAAGCGTACACGGTGCCATCATCCGCAACGGCAATGCCATTTAGTATCGTAGATTCAGGAACAGGAATGGACCGCAGGGGTCGCCCTGTTTCCAGATCAAATAGACGGACGTATCCCACATCAACGGTATAGAGCACGCCATTGCTGATGGCACTGCCCAACGGATCATAGAGTTCCAATCCGTCCCGAGTGGCGCCGATCCACTTGGGCGTATGCACACTCCCATCGGGATTGATGAGGGAGACAAAGCCATCATTTTCGCTGGTGTCTCCCCGGTTACCGGTATTCATGGCCAGAATTAGGTTCTTGTTGGAATCAAACGTGCAGCTTTCAGAAAAATGAAAGCTGCCATAGACCGTGACGTTGTCCGACATCGGTTGCCACACGCCGGCCTCATTGAGCGCGCCGATCGGCTCACCAGCCGTAAACTCCTGAGCGGCAGCTGGGACCGCCAAGACAACGGCGATGAGAACTGCGGGGACGATTCGCCGACTCGCTGAATGCATCATCACTGCGTACATGGTCAATGACTTCTCCGTCTTCTGCAGAGCGTGGTCGAGCTCCGGCAGCTCGACCACGCGGGTTCACCGCGACCGTAGACCGTGCGCCAGATCTCGAACGGAAGGTTCACCGGTGGCGCGGTATGTTGACGTCGCGCAGGCCATTGTATCCCGTAGTGTGCCGTAATCCGGCCGCCACCGCCGACACCGTTTCCTTTCGGCACCTCCTCATAGAGCCACCCTTGAGGTCTGAGCCAATCTGGCGCTCGCCTGCACGTGAGAAGGAGGGCGAAAGTGCGCCTGCGGACCCATTTGGCTAAGATGGGCGCTGAATCGGGCTCACTCCTACTAGCAATGCCTTTGACCGGGATTTCCATTTTGCCTGTCCCGGATGGCACCGTTATACACCCGACCGCCGCCGAGCGGACGAAATTCTGTTCGTCGCACAAGCGTCCAGCTCCGGCTTTGGTGCATGGCTCCTGACCCTTACTTCGGCGGGCATCGTCAACCGGCTGGTCCTGTGGCCGCGGCCAGCGCACGATCCTGCTTATGAAATCGAAGGTGCATCCGAAATACAAGACCACGTATCGCGTCGGGAACTGGCGGGAGTACGAGCGAGCGCTCCTCCAACGAGGTGACGTGACCCTGTGGCTCTCGGCCGCTGCCACGGACGCGTGGCGACCGTCGCCCTCCGGTCGCCCCGGTGGGCAGAAGCGGTTCTCGGATGTGGCGATCGAGACCGCGTTGATCCTCCGGCTCGTCTTCGGCTTGCCCTTGCGCCAGACGGAGGGGTTCGTGCGGTCGGTCCTGGCCTTGATGGGCACCGATTTGGACGCGCCGGACCACACCACACTCTCGCGGCGGAGTCAGCAGCTCGCTGTGATGCTCCGTCGCATCCCGGCCACGGACCCCATCCATCTCATCGTCGATAGCACCGGCCTGTCGATCGTGGGCCAAGGCGCGTGGGCCGCCGCGACACACGGGGGACACGGCGAGCGTCGGTGGAAGAAGCTCCATCTCGGTGTCGACCAGTCGGGTGTGATCGTGGCGCAGGCCCTCACCGATGCGCATGTCGACGACGCCACGACTGCGGTCGATCTGATCCCCGTCATCGATGGCGATATCTCACGCGGGCTTTGTCAGGTTAACTCTCCGCGCGGCACAATACCGGGATGCACATTCGACGATCCCGCTACCTTCGGCATCGCTTTCCGCCTGAAATCATCAGCCACGCCGTCTGGTTGTATCACAGATACTGTCTGAGCTTCCGGGATGTCGAGGATCTGCTGGCCGAACGCGGCATCATCGTGTCGTACGAAACTATTCGGCAATGGTGCGGGAAGTTCGGCCCCGATTACGCCCGGCGGTTGAAGCGACGTCAAGGTCGACTCGGAGATACGTGGTTTCTGGACGAAGTCTTCGTCGCGATCAACGGTCAGCGCCAGTATCTGTGGCGCGCCGTGGACCAAGACGGTGACCTGATTGACCTTCTCGTCCAACCCCGTCGGGACGAGCGTGCGGCGCGGAGATTCTTCCGAAAACTCTTGAAGAGTCAGCGACAGGAACCGTGTCGTCTCGTGACCGACAAGCTGGGCAGCTACCGAGTTGCCCAGCGGGACGTCATGCCCTGTGTCACCCACGACACGACCCAATACGCGAACAATCGCGCCGAAGTATCCCATCAGCCTACGCGCCAACAGGAGCGTCAGATGCGCGGCTTCACCTCACCTGCCCACGCCCAGCGGTTCTTGCACGTTCACGGTGTCATTCAGAATCTGTTTCGAGTGGGTCGGCACCTGCTCAGGTCGGTTCATCATCGGATGCTGCGAGCACGATCATTCACCGTGTGGGCCGAGGTGACCGCGGCCTGATCCTCTGATTAGCCCGCCTCATCCTGGTCCAGGCTAGATAACTTGACTGTGGTTCGTGCGGTCGGTCCTGGCCTTGATGGGCACCGATTTGGACGCGCCGGACCACACCACACGCTCGCGGCGGAGTCAGCAGCTCGCTGTGATGCTCCGTCGCATCCCGGCCACGGACCCCATCCATCTCATCGTCGAGAGCACCGGCCTGTCGATCGTGGGCCAAGGCGCGTGGGCCGCCGCGACACACGGGGGACACGGCGAGCGTCGGTGGAAGAAGCTCCATCTCGGTGTCGACCAGTCGGGTGTGATCGTGGCGCAGGCCCTCACCGATGCGCATGTCGACGACGCCACGACTGCGGTCGATCTGATCCCCGTCATCGATGGCGATATCTCACGCGTCACCGCGGATGCCGCCTACGATACGATCGCGGTCTACGAGGCGGCGGGCGCGCGTGGTGCGCAGGTCGTCGTTCCCCCGAAGAGGACCGCCGCCGTGTCTCGCCGACGGCCGCGATCCTTCGCTCGCGATCGTACCGTCAAGCGGGTGCAGGAGATCGGGCGGCGGCGATGGAAGAAGGAGACGGGCTACCATCGGCAGGCGCGCGTGGAGAACGTCTTCTTCCGGTACAAGTCCATCATCGGAGAGGGCTTTCGCGCGCGGAGTTCAGCAGGGCAGGGGGCTGAGGCGGTCCTCGCGTGTAACGTGCTGAATTGGATGAGGGACTTGGGCAGGCCTGCGTCGTACGCGATCAGGCGGTGACCAACAACAGGGTCGGGATCGTTGCGGGCCACGTTCGATTCATGCAACAAAGCCGCTCCGTGCCGAGGGGGAGAACCGCGCTGTTTTCGCCAACTTGACTGTATCGAGTAGCAAGCTCGCCAGAGGACAGACAGACATGCGAATACGCCAGATTAGCATCAGGAACTTCCGGGGCATCCGCGAGCTCGATTGGGCTGTCCCAGACAAGACCCTGTTCTGTCTGATCGGGCGCGGTGACTCGACGAAATCCACGATCCTCGAAGCGTTGCGCCGTGCGTTCTATCCGCAGTGGAACTTGACGTTCGACGACGCGGATTTCTATCAGTGCGCACCGGCCAACCCAATCAGCATCGAAGTCATACTTGGCGACATACCGGATAACTTCCGGGACCTGGAGAGCTATGGTCACCGGCTCTGTGGCTGGAGTCCCGAGACGCTCAGCCACCACGATGAGCCCGGCGAAGGGCTGGAGGATGCGCTTCGGATCCGCCTTGTCGTCGGCAACGACCTGGAGCCGTCCTGGCGGGTCGTCAAGGATGATAACGACGACGGATCATCATTCAAGGCAGTTGACCGCGCCAAGGTTACGGTTAGCCTGATCGGCGGGCTCGCAGACCGGCACTTGACATGGTCGCGCGGCTCGTTGCTGAGCGGCCTCACCGAGACTGAGAGTCTCGCCTTGTCCCTCGCGGAGGCTGGCAGGGCCGCGAAGGTGGCCCTGGAGGGCCATCGTGAGCAGAGTCTGTCCCACTTCGATGCGATCGCAAGAACAGCTGAAAACACAGCACGTTCCCTGGGCGTCAACGTCACGACGTCGTACAAGGCGCATCTGGATTCAAACGCGATCAGCGTCCGTCTTGGTGGCTTGGCCCTGCATGACGGCGAGATGCCCCTGAGGCAGCTTGGGCTGGGCTCGAAGCGCATGTTGACGACGGGGCTTCAAAAGCAGGCCTTGCGCGCGCCGCACATCACGCTCTTTGACGAAGTCGAGATCGGGCTTGAGCCACATCGCATCGCCCGCCTGGTCGAGCACCTGAAAACGGACACAACAGGCCAGTACTTCCTCACCACCCATTCGCCCGTTGTCCTGCGCGAACTGACCGTGGACGACCTTCACATCGTGCATTCCCGCAACGGCAAAATACAGATCATCGCCGTGAACAAGCCGGTAATTGCTGAGTGTGTTCAAGGCAAGATTCGCTCTGGTGCGGAGGCTTTTCTCGCACCGAACATCATCATCTGCGAGGGCGCCACCGAAGCCGGATTTCTGCGAGGGCTTGACGATCATTGGATCGCAAAGGGACTGAGTTCTTTCGCCTACCAAGGTGTCGCTCTGTTTGATGCAGTCGGCGCACCCAATGTTCGACCAGTCGGGAATGGCCTAAACCAGCTCTCCTACCGGGTAGCCGTGCTCGCTGATTCCGATAGCCCCGATCAATTCTCGGAGGAGGACGCCTGGCATCTCACAGATACCGGCGTTGCCGTCACCACCTGGGACGGCACCATGTCCATAGAGGAGCGCGTCTTCGCTGACCTCCCCTGGTCTGGCGTAGTGGACTCGTTCGAGGCAGCCTGCGCCATGCACGGTGACCGTAAAAGGCTGATTGACCAAGTTCAGAGCCGTTACGGCCAGGGATTCGAGCGCGACCCTGCTTTGTGGACGGATGCTCCGGCCCTGCGCACCGCCTTGGGTAAGGCCGCCAAGACGGGCGGATGGTTCAAGCGCCAGGACCGGGGCCAGGAATGGGTGGGCGCGATTCGGCATCATCTCGACGATCCTTCTGTGCAAGACACCGACTTGGTCCGCAAGCTCGGCGTTCTACGTGCGTGGATCGACGATGCCTAAGTTGCCGGAGTTTCTGGCCACATACGGCGGCAGCGGTTACGTGGTCGCGCCGGCTGGCTTTGGTAAGACCCATCTGATCGCCGCTGCCGTCGGCATGGCCAGCGACAGGCAACTCGTTCTCACTCACACCTATGCTGGCGTCAATGCGCTCCGGCGCAAGATGCGCGAACTCAGGGTCCCGGACGGTGCGTGCCGCGTTGACACCATCGCGAGCTGGGCTCTCAGGCTGTGCCTGTCATACGACATCGCCTCAGGCTGGAGTATCGAGCGACCGGCCGGAGGCGAGTGGCCAAAGCTGTACCGCGCTTGTGCGGCCCTACTCGATCAGCCCTTTGTCCGCCGCATCATCCGGGCGTCCTACACGGGCCTGTATGTTGACGAGTATCAGGATTGCTCAGCCGCACAGCACCGGCTCGTGCTCAAGCTCGCTCGCGACCTGCCGTGCCGAATCCTCGGTGACCCCTTGCAGGCGATCTTTGATTTCGAGGAGGAGAGCCCGGTCGATTGGAACACGGATATTTCAGGCAACTTCGAGCCTCTTGGCCAGCTCGACACGCCGCATCGCTGGCTCCAGGCGGGTCAAGCGGGACTCGGGGCGTGGCTGCAAACGATACGCTCAGCTCTTGAAGACGGCCGGAGCATCGATCTCACGCAGCGCGCAGACGGCGTCACTTTCAGGTACGCAGCGAATGACGAGGCGCTCCTCATCGCGCAGGGGAATGTCTGCCGCCATTTTGACTGTGAACGGCAGCACCGCGTGATCGCGATTCACAAGGGACATCAGCAATACAAGGCGAAATGCCACCATCTCGCCAGGAGCATCGGCGGGCGGTTCTCGTCGATTGAAGAGATAGAAGGCCGAGACCTCTTCTCATTTATTAACCAAGTCGAGCGCGTACGGACCAATCAGGCGCGACTCAAGAAACTCATCGCGTTCGCCAGAAGCTGCATGACCGCGGTGAGTGCCAGCCTGACGGCCGCGACATCGCGTGGAGAGCACACGCCGATCCGTGGCAACACGCGAAACCCGGTCGTTACCATCGCAGCGAACGCCTATTTTGCAGATCCTTGCAGCGCGAACATGGCTGGCTTCCTCACTTCACTGAAGGGGTTGTCAGACGTTAGAGTCATCCGCGCCGATCTGTTCAACCGCATGACTGGTGTTCTGCACAAACACATCCTGTATCCGGAGCTCACGTTGAGAGAAGCCGCCGAGAGATACCATTCGGAGTTCCGCTACAAGGGCCGGCCCATCGGTCGCCGCCACCTCATTGGCAACCCTTCTCGTCAAGGGACTGGAATTCGACCACGCCATCGTCCTTGACGCAGGGTCGCTTGCGCGCAAGGAGCTGTATGTAGCCCTGACCCGTGGTGCCAGGTCCCTGACGATCATCTCCTCTACAGCGACGCTCAATCCTGTTGAATGATTGGGGTATGCATGGCGAAGGTACTGTCAAGTTGACGAAGAGCTAGCCGATCGACCCACAAGATACTGGGCTCGAGCCCGTCGTGAACCCTCCATGCTGGGCATCGGAAACGGCTGTCAACCTCAACTTGACAATACCTTCGATCTGGCGGGGCTTCGCGGTACGCTTCGCTCGCGTGGTCATGGCTACACTCCTTTGTGAGTAGGTCGATCCAGTCAATCAACCTCTGACCATGACCGCTCGCTTTCCTCAAGCGGTTTTTGCACACAAAACGAAACAAACATAACCTCCCATCCCCCGTTGCGCCAGGCCGAAGGGTTCCTGCACGCCCTGTTCGGGATGATGCGCCTCGACCTCGCCGCCCCCGACGATACGACGCTTTCCCGGCGCAGTCAGCATTTGAGGCGCCGTCTGCGATCGCCGGTCCCGCCCGGCGAGGGCCTCCATCTCGTGCTCGACAGCACGGGGCTGTCCCTCGTCGGGGCAGGGGAGTGGGCGACCGCGAAACACGGTGGCCGCGGCCGGCGTGGCTGGAGGAAGCTTCACCTTGGCGTCGATCAGTCCGGCGCGATCCTTGTCCACACGCTGACCGGGGCGACGGGTGATGATGCGACCACCGCCCTCGATCTGATCGACGCCGTCGATGGTCCTCTCGTGCGCGTCACCGCTGATGCGGCCTCTGACACGGTCGCCGTCTACGAAGCCTCGCGGGCGCGGGGTGCGACAGTCGTCATCCCCCCGGCCAGGACGGCGAACGTCTCGGGCCACGGCCCGCGGTCGCCCGCGCGGGATCGGACGATCACGGTGGTGCAGCAGCTCGGCCGGCGCCGCTGGAAAAAGACGGCAGGGTACCATCGTCAGAGCCGGGTGGAGAACACGTTCTTCCGCTACACGTCCATCATCGGCGATGGTCTTCGCGCCCGGAGTCCAGCTGGGCAGGGGAGTGAGGCCGTCCTTGGCTGAGAGATCCTGAATCGGATGACCGCCCTCGGCCGACCAGTGTCGTACCGCATCGGCCGGTGAGGATCCTGTCGGTGGGCATCGTGCGGTCCCGTGACGATTCGTGCAACAACGCCACCTCGGCCGCTTTGTTGCACCATACGACCGGCCGGACAACCCGGCAGGCGACGCCCTCGGGCAGGCCCTCGGGCGGCAGCGGGCCGTCGTCCAACACATGCGGGCGCTGCCGCACGGCGAAGTGGCGGACGCCCTCGCGACCGTGCGAACCTCCCCGGCCTCGGTCACGATCAAGCAGGCGTTCGAGCTCTTGGTGTTGACGGCGGCACCTCGGCGAGGTTTCGAAAGACCCGGCCGTAGATGGCTTGCTCCTTGAGCGTGCGATTCCAGCGCTCGACGACCCCGTTGGTTTCCGGCTCTTCAACGAAGCCGAAGCTGGGGTGGATGCCCCAGTAGCGGAGCTGGTTGAGAAAGTGGTCCGAGAGATACTGGCTGCCGTGATCCATCCGTAGCGCCAGCCCGCGGGCCACGTCCGCCTCGACCGAGCCGTAGTGTCGCCCGAGCCCTTGCGCGATCGGCTCGAGGGCGGCAAAACGGTTCCCCACCTTGCACACATGCCAGCCCACGCACTCGGCGTTCCAGTGGTCCACCGCCGCGAAGGTCCAGACCCAGCCGTCCTCCGCCGTGAACACCCGCACGCCGTCGGTGCCCCACATGACGTCGGGCGCCGAGGTGACAATCGTCCCCTCGTGCGCTTTCATCTCACCCTGCCGCCCGCGGTGCGGCGAGAGCAGCCCCTGCGTGCGCATCACGCGCAACACCCGCGTCCGGGAGACTCGGATCCGGTCGAGGATCCGCAGCCGCGCGTGGACCTTGCGATGGCCCTCGCCCTGGAACGGGGAGCGGGCCAGGTCAGTGCGAATGGCCGCCAGCAGCTGCGCATCCGACAGTGCGGGCGTCGGCCCGCGGCGCCCCGGGCCATCACCCCGCTCTGGGCGCCGCAAACAAGCCCGCCGCGCGTAGAGCGCCGAGCGCGACCTCTCCCACGTTCGACACACCCGCTTGAGACCATAGCGCCGCGCCGTCGTCGCGGAGGTCGCTCGGCTCATCGTCGCGACCTCCGCGTCGCTAAAGGGAGGCGACACTCCGCTGCGCGGGCACGCTCCCGCAACAGCTCAATCTCCATCGACAGCTCGCCAATGTGGCGCTTGGCGGCATCCAGCTCGGCGGCCAGCGGCTCACCGGCCTGCGCCTTCAGACCGAGCTCGAGACCGGCCAGCGCCCGCGCCTGCCACGCCTCCAGGCGATAGAGCTCTACCCCGACTTCACGCGAGACCATCTCCAGCGACTCGCCGCGCAGCAGCCGCAACACCACGTCCCGTTTCCGGCTCGCGCTCCACCGCTGGCCGGGCGCCAAGGCCCCCGCCCCAACCGCCGCGCCGTCGGCGCCGACTCCGCTCGCCCTCCGGGCTCCCTCCGTCCGCGCCGACCCCGCTCCCTGCACCCTCCTCGACTGAACCATGCCCCCCACCTCCTTTGACATCGGATTCTCCCTTAATCCGTGTCCAAGAAAACTGGGGGCGCCTCACTCGGTTGTCACGCTCGATAGCAGCGCGGATCAGTTCTCGAAGTTTGCGCGGCTCCTGCGCAAGTGACGGGGCACGACTCCGGGGGCACGGGGCGGCGTGGAGGCTGGCTTGGCGCGTGAGCGAGGAGTGGGTGATCGTCTCGAGCTAGTCGCCCGCGCCCGGCTCACCGATGGAGCGCGGCGAGTCGTTGCCAAAACACCGGCGAGGGGCAGCGTTTTCGCGCCTCCCATTGATAGACCACGGCTTTCCGCGCCGCGCCCACCAGTGTGGCCAATTGCGCCTGGCTCACGCCGCGCGCGCGACGAAGCGCGCGAATCTGAACATCGTAGTCCTCGGGCACGCTCGCCCAAGTCAGCGGCTGCAGTCGATCCGCCGGCCGCACCTGTCGGCCAAAATAAGAACGACGAAACTGCGTGGCGGCCGCGAGTGTTGCACGCGCTCGGAGCCGGCGAAAGGTCGTCCGGGTGTCATAGGTCACCGGCAGCCGCCCGTCCCGCGCCGCCGCCCGCAGCGTCTTGACGTGCACGCCGATCAGCAACGCGAGCACGGGTAAGGGAAGGAGCGCGTGATCATCGCGATGCGTGGCGAGTGCCCTGGCTCGCGCCAGAATATGGGGCGGCGTTGCGCGCCGCCCGGCATCCCACGTCCGATACGACTCGGGAGACGCACCGAGCATCGCCGCGAACGCCGCTTGGGACTGGCCCAGCGCGATCCGGCACTCCCGCAGCGTCCGGGGCTCCACGACGTCACACCATGCCATCGGTGTAGGGTCGCTGTGAAGCGCTGTGGTGGCGCGGGGCGTACTTCAGTCAGCCAATCTTGGAAGGTGACCGGTCACTTTTTTCGCCTGCACCTTCGCCCCCGGTGCCCAGGCAGAGGGCACAATCGGCGAATTCTCCAGGAAAATGGCACGCCCGGCAGGATTCGAACCTGCGACCCTCGGCTTAGAAGGCCGATGCTCTATCCAGCTGAGCTACGGGCGCACGCTTTGGAATCAATAACGTACGGCATCGCCCCGAATACTGCCAGCCGTTTCTGCCACGACCAGCCGTTTTCTGGCCGTTTCGGACTCGTTCAGACTCCAGTTTAGTCCAACAAATGCGCGGTCCCTGCGCGGAGAGTTAACCTGACAATGCCCTCAAGTAACCAGGCCTCTCACGAACCCGCTACGGTTCAGTGACCGCCGGGGGAACGACCTTCGATGACGGCTTGCGTGTTCGTCAGGTACCGTCCCATCCCCGACCGTGCGCGCCGCTTGACGATCGCGCGCAGCAGGCCCTTGAAGAAACCTGACAAGCCCGTGACCCGCGATCGGGTGGCGTAGAGCAGGAAGAACCCGTCGTCCTCGCCGTCGTCGTCGTCGACGAGCGTTCGCAGCTCCAGCGTCGCGCTGAAGTAGTGGTTGGCGTAGATCTGGCGCGTGGCGATGACGTAGCGCAGGCCGGGCAGGCTTGCGACGCCGGTCGGGAAGGGCTGGATGACCACCTGGTTGAGCCGGGTCGTCGGTTTCATGCCGAACTCGCCCATGTTCCAGTAGAAGAATTCGTCGGCGCCCGGAAGGCTCGATCGAGGGTACTCCCGGAGGAACCGCGTCAGATCCGGGATCGGCATCGGCGTGTCGAGCGGATGCGCCAGGCCGTGGACCTCTTCGGAGAGCGGCGCCGCCGGGATGCGGTCCGCGTATGTGCCCAGTGTGTCGACGCCGCCGAGCCGATAGGTGCGGAGCGCGTCGAAGATCATCTCCCGGTAGATTCGAGTCGCCTGGGCCGGAGCATCGGCGCTGTCCCAGTCCACGTGCGCGTCGAACCGCGCCATGGTTTTCTCGGAGAGCTGCAGTTCGCAGTCGCCCGGCCGGCAATTGCGGAGGTCACGGACGTCCGACTCGATCAGTTCAAGCGCGTCGAGATCACTGAGCCGCGGCGGATCGTTGAACTTGCCTACGCCAATGATATTGAGCTTACGCTCGAATACGTCGATCTCCCGTATCTGTTCCGCGAGGTCGCTAGCCTGGCCCCGAACCCGCACGGCGCCGAAGATCGACACGTCCACGGCTTCGGGGGTCTCGAGATTCTTCGCCACGGCTCGACCGGCCAGGACATCACGCCAGTCCCTGTCGGAGTAGCCGATCTGGTCGGTGAGGTAGCGGCGCAGGGTTTCCCGGGTTGGTTCCACCCGTGGTCCGGCTCCTCCGATCGCGATTGCGGCGCCCAGCAGCGATAGAATCACTACCGAGACTGTGTTTACACACCTCACTACATGATTCTAGAGGAGTCGGATGCGGCAGAACCCGCACGTTCGGATCTGTGGGGGGGGGTAGGGTCAGCAACGACCCTGATCTACCCGACCGCGAAAGAAAGGCCCGTCGGGTATGTGTCGCCGACGGGCCTTTCGGTGCCATTCAGACGTCTGCCTTCTGCCGACGTCTTTAGTACATGTCCCCCATCCCGCCCATGCCCGCAGCGCCACCGGCTGGAGCCGCACTCTTCTCCTCGGGGATTTCCGCGACCAGCGCTTCGGTCGTCAGCAGGAGCGACGCGATGGAGCTGGCGTTCTGGAGCGCCGAGCGCACCACCTTGGTGGGGTCGATGACGCCGGCCTTGACGAGGTTCTCATACGTCTCGGTCTGGGCATTGAACCCCTCGTCGCTGTCTTTGGCGTCACGCACCTTCTGCACGACAATCGAGCCCTCGAATCCGGCGTTCTGCGCGATCCACCGCATCGGCTCCTCGAGGGCGCGACGGGTGATGTTGACGCCGAGCTGTTGGTCGTCGTCCACCTTGAGCTTGTCGAGTGCTTCGGCGGCACGCAACATGGCCACGCCGCCGCCGGGCACGATCCCTTCCTCGACCGCCGCTTTTGTGGCGTGCATGGCGTCCTCGACACGGGCCTTCTTTTCCTTCATTTCCGTTTCCGTGGCCGCACCGACTTTGATCACGGCTACGCCGCCCACGAGCTTCGCGAGTCGCTCCTGAAGCTTCTCGCGGTCATAGTCCGACGTCGTGTCCTCGACCTGCGCGCGGAGTTGTTTGACGCGGCCTTCGATGGCCTTCTGTGTGCCTCCGCCTTCGATGATCGTCGTGTTGTCCTTGTCGATCGTTACCTTCTTCGCTGTACCCAGATCCTCGACCTGGAGGTTCTCGAGCTTGAGGCCCAGGTCTTCCGTGATGGCCTTCCCGTTGGTGAGGATGGCGACATCCTCGAGCATGGCCTTGCGGCGGTCCCCAAAGCCCGGGGCCTTGACCGCCGCGACATGCAGCGTGCCCCGTAACTTGTTGACCACGAGGGTGGCCAGCGCCTCGCCGTCGATGTCCTCGGCGACAACCAGCAAGGGACGGCTCGACTTGGCCACCTTCTCCAGCAGTGGCAGCAGATCCTTCATGGAGCTGATCTTCTTTTCGTGAATCAGGATGAACGGATTCTCAAGCACGACCTCCATCCGCTCGGGGTCGGTCACGAAATACGGCGAGAGATAACCGCGATCGAACTGCATCCCTTCGACGACATCCAAAGAAGTCTCAAGCGTTCTGGCCTCCTCGACCGTGATGACGCCGTCTTTCCCAACCTTGTCCATCGCTTCGGCGATGATCGTGCCGATCGTCTGGTCGGTGTTGGCCGAGATCGTCCCGACCTGCGCAATCATGTCGCCGCTGACCGGCGTCGACATCTTCTGCAGCGCGCCGACCACCGCCTCGACCGCGACCTCGATGCCACGCTTGATCTCCATCGGATTCGCACCGGCCGCGACGTTCTTGGCGCCCTCGCGGTAGATGGCCTGCGCTAGTACCGTGGCGGTCGTGGTGCCGTCACCGGCAATGTCGGATGTCTTGCTCGCAACCTCTCGGACCATCTGGGCGCCCATGTTTTCAAACGGGTCCTTGAGATCGATCTCTTTGGCGACCGTCACACCATCTTTCGTGATCGTCGGGGACCCGAACTTCTTATCCAGCACCACATTGCGCCCCTTCGGGCCGAGTGTGACCTTGACCGCGTTGGCGAGCTTGTTGACCCCTTCGATGATCATCCGTCGTGCTTCTTCACCGTACAAAATCTGCTTGGCCATCTCTTGGAACTCCAATCACCTGTTCAGTTTCGTGCCTTTGCCGATGTGGCGACACCTGTGTGGGTGCTCGAGGCAGTGGCTACTACTGGCCTTCTTCGATGACTCCGAGCACTTCATCCTCGCGCATGATGAAGTAATCGGTTCCGTCCAGCTTGATCTCCTGACCGGAGTACTTGCCAAAGAGCACCTTGTCGCCGGCCTTGACGTCGACCGGGATGAGCGTGCCGTCTTCCTGCACCTTGCCTTTACCGACGGCCAGGACCTTGCCCTGTTGGGGCTTTTCCTTCGCCGTGTCCGGAATGATGATGCCGCCAACCATTTGTTCCGTTTCCTCAATACGTTCAACGATCAGTCGGTCGTGGAGTGGGCGAATCTTGACAGGCATAAACGTCATGCTCCTTCACGTTGTTGACAGGACGAGGGAGAGAAAACAGCCGCGAAACGCTCGCCGGCAGTCTGCTAGCACTCAAGGTAGGCGACTGCTAATTCTAGCAGATCGGGACGGTAGAGAGAATATATTCTTGGCGAGCCGCTCACCGCTATGGAAGTGCAGTCACTACCCGCGCGAGCACCGACGGTCCGCGCCTGACAGGCTGTGGCAGAACTGCCTTCTTGCAGCCCTGGCAGATTGTGTGAATGAAACGGCGTCATGGGGTGAGTCGACGACGATTCTGCCCAATTTCCCGGCATGAGCACCGCTGGGTGAGATACGAGGCCCCAGAAGCGGCGCAATGCGAGCAGCAGGGCGTCGACAAGGGCATAGGCGCGGCCCTGGAGGCCGCGCGGCGTCACGGGCGGCGGGCTTCCCGCGCCAGTGGCGCCGCTCACGAGCCGGCTCCGACACGTAACTGCGGATCCCCAGCGCGGCCAACGTGACCAGCGCCTGGTTGCTGTGGTAGCCCTTGTCGCAGACCAGCTCCGCGATGCCGGGGCCCGCCGGCTGCACGGTGTCGACCTGCTCGGCGGCGATGACCAGCGTCTCGAGCATCGTCTGGGTGTCGCCGGCATCCGCGTCCTGGACACTGACGCCGACCACCGCGCCCGTCTCCAGGTCCACGGCGCGGTTGGCCTTGTGCGCCAGGCGGGTCCTGCCGTCCTTCATCTTCGTGATCTTCGCGTCCGGGTCCTTGGGATGCGTCGATGCCGACCGTCTTGCCCCCGACCAGGCCCGCTCGGCCAGCCGCTGCAGCACCCAGGTGAAGACCGCCAGGTGCGTCTCGACGTCGATCCGTCGCCGCGTGCGCGACACCGTCGAGTGGTCCGGCGGCGCCGCGTCGAGCGACACGTCGAGCAGCTGCCGCAGGCTCAGCGAATCGGCGGCCCGCCATGCAATCGCCCGTTCCGAGTCCAGACCCTCGAAGTAGCCGAGCAGCAGCATCCGGAAGTAGCGGCCCGGCGCCAGGCTCGGCCGACCGACCCCGTCGGCATAGAACTTGGCGCACTGCTCCTTGACGAAGGCGTCGAAGCCGGCCTCGTCGAGAAAAATTGGTGGGAATGTGCTATGCTCACGCAACTACTTTACTGAGACTTGCCGCTGACTTTCTCGGCGTTCTGCCGAACTAGAAGCTCCAATCCTCACCAAAGCAGCTACGAACAGGCGCGCAGCCTCATGAGGAGACAGAGCGTACTGTCGTCGTCAACTTGACAGTGCTTCGACGAGAACGCCTCGGCGCGTTCACGGCCTATTTCGGCCAACCACACTCAAAGGACTCACATATGGCATCTACTATCGGCACGATCAAGCGCATCACGGACAAGGGCTTCGGCTTCATCGCCGCGCCCGACGGCGTCGAATACTTCTTCCACCAGTCCGCGTGCACGAGCACGCCATTCGACTCCATGCGCGAAGGCGATAGCGTGAAGTTTACGCTCGGTCAGGGCCCGAAGGGCCCCCGCGCCGAGGACGTCACACCCGCCTAGTGTCCCGTGTGCAAAGTACTTGTACCACTCAGTGAATCCTGGTGCCGTCTGATGCATGCAGACGACCAGGGATTCCCAAGGTCTCCCGGATGACCGGGAGACCTTGAAACGGTGGCTGCGACTGCCAACCACGCCGAGTACCGAGTGGTCAGACGCGGCGAGCGCGTATCCTGCTGCTGACGACCGAGCGCGTCCCGGTGGAGGCAACCCATTGGAGTACGCGGCTGATGGCGCGCTACGCCGAGGTCACCCAGTGGCAGGCCTGGCAGGCCGCCGACCTCAAGCCGCATCGGCTCAAGACCTTCAAGCTCAGTCGGGACCCGCAGTTCGCCGAGAAGGTCATCGACGTCGTCGGGCTCTAGAGGTGTACCTGAAGGACTACGCGTCGGTGCCCGAGACCCGCGCCGGCTTGGACGACTACTTCGCGTTCTACAATCACGAGTGGCCGCACCAGGCGCAGGGTGTCATCTGCACTCCTTTAACAGCTACGCTTTCGCCTTCCGTTTCTCGAAGCGGTTGAGAAACTCTCTGAACTTCTCGTCCGCCTCCTCGCGGTGACTCCATTTGCGCACGGCCTCGAGGTCGACAGGCTTTCGGAGAGCTATCTGGATCGCGACCTCAAGACTTTGGCGATCGTCCCGATGGTAGAAGGCGGCCAACCTGTCACGGCACGAATCGGTGGCGGTCAGTGCCTGGGTTTGCCCAGCGCGTCCCCGTACCAGGTGGGATGAATCTTGTAATCGCCGCCGACGGCCAACGGTCCACGAGGGAACTCGACCCAGAATTGCACCAACCCGTAAGGACGGCGCTGACACCGTAACGGTTGAGGGAGGCTGCAACAGCCAACGCAACGTCGCGAAGGGTAGACTCGCTCGATAGGGTCATAGTGGTTTTCCCGTGCGTCGCGGTCGGCGACGGAGAGACGCGGCTGCGCGCTGAAGCTCTTCGTCGGCATCTGCAAGTCGCCCCAGGTACGCTGCCAGTTCTCTCTTGGCAAGATAGGAGGGATTGAGTCTGAAAAGGCGCGTTCGCCCCACGTCCCTGGCGGAAACGATTCCGTCCAGTTCAAGTCCCCGCAAGGCGCGTTGGACTGGGGCAAGAGGGGTGTTGAGGATTCGACTCAGCTCGCGAGGATAGCTGCTATCAAGAGCTACGGGCGCGTGCAGCCGCGACGTTGAGTCGGGGAGCCCGCGGCAAAACCCCCGCTGCATTCGACCGGCGATGCATCCCGCACAGGACCTGCGTTGGGCGTTGAGAACATAAGGGGGTCACATATTGGGAATATGCTCCCTCCTCGCGCCTTGTACCGGCCGGACGCGGCATTGACACGGGCGGCTCTCGGTGCGACGCGGGGTTTTACCGCGGACTCCTGGCAGGGACGGGGCTGGTAAGATCCACGAAACGACCGGAATGTATCAGGGGGAACGCATGAAGAAGGGTCTGACCGTCGCTGCCGCGTTGATGTTGATCGGGTTGGCCGCCGTTGCATGGATGGGGACGCCGGCGGGGCTGGCGCAGGGGGCGTCGAGAACCATCGACGCGCGGGACATACCGGTTCCCGAGGCTGCCAGCCAAGTGCTGCGCGACTCGATCGCGGCGATGCCGATGATGCCCATAGCCGATTCCACGCCGTCGACGGCCGCAGAGTGGGAAGAGTTTGTCCAGCAGCGGGACGGCGCGGCCAACGGCACGCTCCAGCCGCTCGCCGCGGCGTACAACGTGACGGTCGACCAGTTCGAGGTCGAGGGGGTGCCGACTTTCCGGGTGATACCCGACAACCTCGATCCCCGCCACGAGCAGCACCGTTTCATCTATGTGCACGGCGGCGCGTACGTGATCGGAGGCGGCGAGGCGGGCGTGATGGAGGCGGTGCTGATCGCCAACCGCGCGCGCATCCAGGTGCTGGCGGTCGACTACCGCATGCCGCCGGCGCATCCGTTCCCGGCCGCTGTCGATGACGCGGTCGCCGTGTATCGGCACATGCTCGAGAATCGCCCCGCCAGCGCCATCGCGCTGGGCGGCACCTCGGCCGGCGGCGGGCTGACGCTGGCGACGGTGCACAAGCTGATCGAGCTGGGCGTGGAAGTGCCGGGCGCGATATACCTGGGCACGCCGTGGGCCGACCTGACCGACACCAGCGACACGCTGCACACGAACGAGGCGATCGACCGCGTGCTGCTGACCTACGACGGCTGGATCGGCGGCGCAGCGCGCCTGTACGCCGGCAACCACGAGCTGACGCACCGGCTCATTTCCCCGCTCTACGGCAATTTCGACGGGTTTCCGCCCGCATACCTCGTCAGCGGCACGCGCGACATGCTGCTCAGCGACACGGTGCGGGTGCATCGCAAGCTGCGCGAGGCGGGCGTGGTCGCGGACCTCAACGTGTACGAGGGCATGTCGCACGCGGACTACATGATCGTGGCGAACTCTCCGGAATCGGAGCAGGTGTACGCGGAGCTCGGCGCGTTCCTGGTCGACCACCTCGAATAGCGTTCCGCGCCGGGGGCGGGGGCAGCCTCAAAATCGGAGCAGGCGGTTCAGCTTGACGCGGAAGGAGAAATGCACGCGGTTGTCGCTGGTCGAGCCCGTCATGGACGAGTTCGTGGCGAGACCCCGCGTCGCACCGAGCCCGGCGGGGTGCGTACGCCGTATCAGTCGCGGAGCGCGAAGGTGGTGAGGGCGTGGCCGGAGATTGTCGCCACGTACTGCTTGCCGTCCACCTCGTAGGTTATCGGGCCGTTGATGATCTGGCTGCCCAGGCGCGCCTTCCACAGCAGGTCGCCCGTGCGGGCGTCGAGCGCCTGGAAGTAGCCCGAGCGGGCGCCGGTGAACAGCAGGTCCGCGGCGGTCGTCAGGATGCCGCTGCCGATGACGTCGGTCATCTCGAACTTCCAGCGCGCCTCGCCGGTGAGCGCGTTGATCGCCAGCACCGCGCCGTTCCCTACCGCGTCGGTCCACGTATTGATCGGCCCGCGCGTCAGCCCCGGCGCCGTAGGCGCACCCGGCACCGGCTCGAACGCGCCGGGCCGGCCACCCAGAAACAGGGTTCCGGGCACGTACTCCTGCGCCTCGGCCCCGAAGACCGTCGCATTGTCCTCCCAGGCCGGGATGTAGAACAGCTCCGTCCGCGGGCTGTACGCCGGCGAGTACCAGTTGGTGCCGCCCTGGATACCAGGGAAGGTCGGCGCACCGGGCGGCTGCGGCGTCTCGACCGGCCGTCCGCTGTCGTCCAGGCCCTCCGCCCAGTTCACCGTGACGAACGGCAGGCCGGTCAGGAAGCGCCCCGTCGCGCGGTCCAGCACGTAGTAGAACCCGTTGCGGTTCGCCCACAGGACCACCTTGAACAGCGTGCCGCCGCGTTCGATGTCGGCCAGCACCGGGATCTGCACCGCGTCGTAGTCGTACGGATCATCGGGCGTGAACTGGAAGTGCCAGCGGATCTCCCCGGTATCGGCGTCGAGCGCCACCACCGAGCTGGTGTAGAGGTTGTCGCCCGGCCGCTGTTCGCGAAAGAAGTCCGGCCCCGGGTTGCCGATGCCCCAGAAGATGAGGTCGAGCTCCGGGTCGTACGACCCGGTCAGCCAGGCCGCGCCGCCACCGTGCTTCCAGGCCTCCGGGTCGCAGAAGGTCTCCGGATCCGGCGGACACGGCTCCCATGTCTCGTGACCCGGCTCGCCGAGGCCGGGGATGGTGTAGAAGCGCCACGCCTCGTCGCCCGTCTCGGCATCGAATGCGGCGATAAACCCGCGGATGCCGCGGTCCCCGCCGGTGGTGCCGACGATCACCTTGTCCTTGATGGCCAGCGGCGCCAGGGTGAACGCATACGCCAGGTGTTTGTCGGCCACCTCGACGTCCCACAGCTCGGCGCCGGTGGACGCGTCAATGGCCACGACGTGCGCGTCGAGCGTGCCCATGAACACCCGCTCGCCGAGCACTGCCACACCGCGGTTGTTCGCCCCGCAGCAGGCCCGGTGGTCGGATGGGGTCGGGTAACTGTAGACCCAGAACACGCGGCCCGTCCGGGCATCGAGCGCGACGACGTCGTTCGGTCGCTGCGACACGTACATCACGCCGTCGACTACGACCGGCGTCGCCTGCCAGGGTCCGAAGACCGGCGCCTGGTACACCCACTGCAACTGCAGCTCGCCGACGTTTTCCGGCGTGATCTGGTCAAGGGTGCTGTAGCGCTGACTGAAATAGCCGCCGGAATACGTCAGCCAGTTGTGTGATTCGCGCGCCGCCTCGCGCAGGCGGTCGAACGAGACCTGGGCCGGCAGGTTGGCGACGGCCAAGCCGCTCAGCAGTAGTGCCAGCAGGATGCGCCGCGCCGTTGTCGTTGGCGTCATGACGGGGTCCGATCGGATTTGTGGGTGCGCCTGCAGCAACGCCGCCCGCGGGCTCCCAGGATACCACCCCGAAGTTTCCCGGGGACCTGCGCCGCAAACTCGGTAAGATGTAGCGCACCCTGATCGCCTACATCCGGGAGGAATTCGCGATGCACCACGAGCCGCTGTTGAGGACATGTCTGGCGTGCGCCGTCATCGTCTCCGTCTGGGCCGCCGCGCCCGGCGGCCAGTACTCGATCACGGTCAACCGCGACCGGCTGATCAATGCCCAGAACGAGCCGCAGAACTGGCTTCTGATGAACGGGGACTACGGCTCGCAGCGCTATTCCAAGCTGACGCAGATCAATCGCGACAACGTCCGGGATCTGGGGATGGTTTGGGCGCTGGCGATCGGGGGCATGCAGGACACGGGCCGCAACGGTCCGGAGAGCGAGCTGAACCCGCTCGTGGACAACGGCTTCATGTATACGAGCGACGGCTGGGGCACCATCTACAAGATCGACGCCCGGCAGCCCGATCGCGGATCGTACGCGTGGATTACCGACCCGGGCGTGGACCACGAGGGCAACCTCTCGCGCACGCGCGGCATTGCGCTCTGGGAGGATCTCGTCGTCGCGAACCTGCCGGACGGGCGCGTGATCGCCCTGGACCGTGACACCGGCGAGATCATCTGGGACCAGGAGATCGCCGTGCAGACCGAGCTCGGCGGGCGGGAAGCGTTCCGGGCGGCGCCCCTGGTGGCCGACGGCACGGTGATCATCCAGAACGGCAGCGGCGACTCCGGAACGCGCGGCTGGGTCGCGGGACTCGACGTCGAGACCGGCGAGGAAAAGTGGCGCTGGTACGTCGTTCCCGAGCCGGGCGAGCCGGGCAGCGAGACCTGGAAAGACAGCCACAACGCGTGGAAGACGGGCGGCGGCGGGATCTGGCAGACCGGGTCGTACGATCCCGAGACGAATCTCTACATCTTCGGCACGGGCAATCCATACCCGATCTACGACGCGGAGTTCCGCCCCGGCGACAACCTGTACACCGACTCGGTCGTTGCCGTCGATGTCGCCACGGGCGAGCGCGCCTGGCACTTTCAGTACACGCCGAACGATTCGTGGGACTACGACGAAGTGGGTGTCCATATGCTGTACGACACCGTGATCGACGGCCGCCTGCGCAACGTTGTTTCCCACTTCGCGCGCAACGGGTTCTTCTATTCGCTCGACCGCACCACCGGGGCTTTCATCAAGGGGGTGCAGTACGTGAACGACCTCAACTGGACCGCGGGCCTCGACCCGGTCTCGGGCCGTCCGGTCGATTACGACCCGAATCTCGACGTGCAGACCTACAACCCGGAGGCGCGCGCGCTGCGCGCCGACCGCGACCGGATGAAGCGCGCCTGTCCGACGTGGCACGGCGGCATCGCGCACCAGCCGACCGCGTTCAATCCGGAGAAGGGGATCTCCTACGGCGTGGGCACCGAGGGCTGCTTCTCGCAGAGCGGAGCGGAGGTTGTGTCACGGTCTCCGGAAGGCGGCGTGGACCGGGAGGCGAGCGAGCGCCGCGAGTACACCAGCGACCTGTACTACGGCTCGGTGACCGCGGTCGACACGGACACGCACGAGGTGATCGCCAAGGCGGTGACCGAGATCGAGGTGCGCTCGGGCATCGTCAGCACGGCCGGCGGCCTGGTATTCACGGCGCTCCAGGACGGGTGGGTCGTCGCGTATCACGACGAGACGCTGCAGGAGCTGTGGCGCTTCAATGTCGGCACGCCGCTCAAGGGGGCGCCGGTCACCTACGCCGTCGGCCCCAAGCAGTACCTGGCGGTGCAGGCGAGCGGCCGCCACCACCACCCGGTGAAGTACGACAACCTGGAGACGTCGAGTTACCTGTTCGTGTTCGCGCTCGACGATTAGCAACTCGGGGCTGCGCGGCTTCATCTTTAGTTGGGGCTGCGCCCCAAACCCCCGGCGGCCACTAGTGGGGACCCCTGCGCCCCACGCCGTGGCCGCCGAGGCGCGCCGTGCGCGCCTGGGGGACGGTCGCAAAGGACGCTCGCCGTCCCCTTCCTTGTTCAACCTTGGCGGGTCAGACAGTCGGCATTTCATCTTGGGGCCGCGCCGTGCGCGGCTTGCTCAGCGCGGCAGGTCCGCGCAAACCTCCACCTCGGAGCCCCAGTAGTCGATGCAGGCGGCCCGGTCCATCTCCCCCTGGCCGATCACCTTCTCGAACAGGAAGTCCGCGAGCCGCTCGATCTCGCGCGGCTGCAGCGTGGCGGCGGGATCGGGGAGCGTCAGCCCGAGCCGCCGCAGGTCGGCGCGCGTGCGTCCCAGGCAGCGGTCGTCGCCGTAGGCGAGGCGATCGAAGGCCGGCATGTCGCGGCCGGGAAGGCCGCACTTGATGACGAAGATCAGCTGGTCGCGGTCCAGCCCGCTGGTCCGCAGGTTCGCGCCGTCCGGCATCTGATTGTCCATCTTGCGGCCGTCGCCGGCCCAGCCGTGGCACGCTTGGCAGTCGGCCTTCTGGCGGTAGATGCGCATGCCGGCGGCGATGCTGGCGTCGGTCGGCGCCTGCGCCTGCACGCCGGCCTCGAAAGCGGCAGGCAGGACGAAACCCAGCGCCGCAAGGAGCGGCGGCAGGAGCCACGAGGACCGGGCAGGCATGCTTCCTTACGATCGCGGGGAGGGATCCGTTACTGCTGATCCTGCGAGCTGGCGAAGGCGAACGTGCCGCCGCGGGCGGCGAGCTCTTCCTCGAACTGCTCCTGCGTCATCGGCACCATGCGGGTGATACCGGACATCATGTCGTCGATGGAGCGGTTGCCCCAGCCCTTCCAGTTGCGCGGGTCGACCACGTTCTTGTTCGTTTCGGAGTTGTTGTACCAGGACATCACGCGGATGACCGTCCCGGCCGGCAGCAGGGGCGCGGCGTCATCCTCGAAGACGTACACCTTGGCCCAGTTGTGGTCGTAGTCGGCGCAGCTCAGCATCTCGCGCGCATTGTTCGGGTAGAGCGCCTCGAAGCACATCCGCTTGCCGCTCGAATGCAGATGCGGCTCGAACGTCAACATCTTGGTCGGCTGCTCCAGGCGGTGGAAGCCGTCCCGCATCACGTGGTCGTCGTCCGACGGGATGTCGAACTCATAGTCGTAGTGCGTCGCCCGGCGCAGGCTGGTGGCGCCCAGCTTGTATTTCGGCTCGTAGTCCTTCGGGTGGAGCGTGAAGCCGACATCGAGCCGGGCGCCCACCTTGCGGCCGATCGAGTGCAGGTGCATCGAGTTGAACGTGATCACCGACCCGGCCGGCAGCAGGACGCCGACCTCGTCGGGATAGACCGTGGCGTTCTGGCCCAGCTCGTGCACCAGGGTGAATTCGTCGTCCCGCTCCCCGCAGAACGTCTGCCTGCCGCAATTCGCCGGTCCGCCCGCATCATCAGGCGGCTCGGCGGTGAGCACCGCGTGATGCACGACGAATAGTCCGAGGGCTGCCCGGCCGTCGTCGTCCACCTCCGCCTGCTCCTCGTGGAGGCGGATTTCCTTTACCTCGATCGCCTTCACGTAGCGGTCCTCGGTCAGGCCGCTGGGGGTGTGGCCCCACTCGCCGAACCAGTCGGCCGCGTCCGCTTCGACCGTCCCCTCGGGCGACGGCACGACGAGATCGGGCGTGCCGTAGGTCCAGCCGTCGGCCGGCCACTCGATCAGCGGCGGGAGGTCTTCCGGATTGCCGCGCGGGGCGCCGTTGTCCACCCAGGCCGCGATGGTCGCGATCTCGGCGTCGCTCAACGAAGGATCGTCCTTGTAGCGCTGGATGCCGATGTTCTTGTCGATGAACCAGGGCGGCATTTCGCGCGACTGCGTGCGGTTCTTGATCGAACGCGCCCACGGGCGGACGTCCTGGTAGCTGATCAGCGCCATCGGCGCGCCGCCCCGCGGGCGGTGGCACTTCTCGCACGAGCGCTGCATGATCGGCGCGATGTCCTTGTTGAACGTCACCGCGGCTTCCCGCTCGGCCGCGGCGGCGGGCGCCGCGGCCACGGCGAGCGCGACGAATGCTGCGCAGCCGGCCAGGGCAAGGAAATTCTTAAGGAGAGTCTTGATCGTAATCACCATGTACCTCTCGGCTGGCGCCTGGGATACAAGTCTCGGCAAGCGTAGCACCAACCGGGGCGGTTTCAAAACCTGACCCGCCGCCGGCCAGGCGGGGTTCCGCGCCGTTCGCCAGCTGCCGGGGAACCGGTACTCGGGAGCGTCCGTGGGGCGGGGTGTATCGATATAATGGTGCGGTCGGGAGGAATCGATGCAGAGAGTCTCCGTGCTCGCGATCGTCTTCGCCACTGCCGCGCTTGCCGCTGTCCAGGGCCAGGGTCGGATGATCGAGTGGCCCTACGTCGGGGGCGACCAGTCGCACACCAAGTTTTCCCCGGCGGCCCAGATCACGCCCGCCAACGTCGACCAGCTCGAGGTCGCCTGGACGTGGGAGCCGAACGAGATGCCGCTGCCGGAGTACGGCACCCGTCCGGGCGGCTTCGAGACGACGCCGCTGATGATCGACAACGTGCTGTACGTGTCGACCATGTACACACGGGTGGTGGCGCTGGACGCGGAGACGGGCCGCGAGCTCTGGGCGTTCGACCCGCGCGCCTACGAGACCGGCGCCGCGGGCGCCAGCCCCGGCGGCTACAAGCACCGGGGGGTCGCCGTGCACGGCGAGGGCGACGACATGCGCGTCTTCATCAACAGCCGCGTCAGCCTGTACGCGCTCGACGCCAAGACCGGCGCGCTCATCCCGGAATTCGGAGAGGCGGGGCGGGTCGCGCTGACCCGGGACTTCACGAATCCGGTGAGCGACGACGAGTTCGACCAGACGTCGCCCCCGGTCGTCTTCGAGGACCTGGTCATTGTCGGCAGCCGCGTGCCGGACCGCATCCAGCACCGCTTCGACACCCCCGGCTCCGTGCAGGCGTTCGACGTGCATACGGGCGAGCGGCGCTGGATGTTCTACACGGTGCCGCAGTCGAACGACGAATTCGGCGCAGACACCTGGGAGGACGGGACGTGGCGCTTCACCGGCCATGCCAATGTCTGGGGTCTGATGTCGCTGGACGAGGAGCGCGGCCTGCTGTACGTCCCGACGAGCACGCCGAGCGGCGACTACTGGGGCGGGCGCCGGCTCGGCGCCAACCTCTTCGCCGAGACGCTGCTGTGCCTCGATGCGCGGACCGGGCAGCGGCAGTGGCATTTCCAGGGTGTCCATCATGGCCTGTGGGACTACGACTTCACGTCGCCGCCGAACCTGGTGACCATCAATGTCGACGGACGCGAGATTGACGCCGTGGCGGAAGTGTCGAAGCAGGGCTTCACGTATGTCTTCGACCGCGTCAGCGGCGAGCCGGTCTGGCCGATCGAGGAGCGTCCCGTAGACACCGAGACCGATGTGCCGGGCGAGGTGCCGTGGCCGACCCAGCCGTTCCCGACCAGGCCGCCGGCGTTCGCCGGGCAGGGCACGTCGCTCGACGACGCGAACGATCTGACCCCGGAAATACACGCGATGGCGGTCGAGGAGATGCAGCAGTTCCGCCTGGGCCCGCTGTTCACGCCGCCGAGCCTTGCCGGCACGCTGATGCGGCCGCGGGAGTCGGGCGGCGCCAACTGGGGCGGCGCCACGTTCGTGAGGGAGTTGGGCCTGCTCATCGTCCGCTCGTCCGAGGGCGTCTCGCCGAACCAGGTATGCAGGACGCCCTCGGAGCTTCCGGCCGTCGACGTCGACTACACGAACAACTGCGCCTGGGGGGCGTCCGGCGGCATTTTCAGGGGCCTGCCCGGCGAGACGCCGGCCGCGCGCAGCCGCCTCGGCGCGATTCCGCTGATCAAGCCGCCCTACGCCAACCTCGTGGCGATCGACCTCAACCGGGGTGAGATCGCCTGGAAGGTGCCGTTCGGAGAGGGCAGCAGGATCATGCGCAGCCATCCGCTGCTGCAGGGCGTCGACCTCCCCGACCGCCTGGGCACGCCGGGCAACAACGGACCGATGGCGACCGCCAGCGGTCTCGTCTTCATCGGGGGCGGCGACCCTTACCTGTACGCGTTCGACGCCGCCACCGGCCGGGAGATCAGCCGGACGGCTACCGAGTTCCGGACCAGCGGCAACCCGATGACGTACGTCAGCCGCGCGGGCCGGCAGTACATCGTGATCGCCACGGGCGCCGGTCCGGACGCGGCCCTGGTCACGTTCGCGCTGCCGGAGGGATAGCGAGTCCGCGACAAGGGGCACGCCGCGTCCCGGGCGCAACGCGGTGTTGCAACGTGGACTGTCCGGAGCAATGATCCAGCCCGTTGCGCGCGTCGACCGAGGCCAGCGGAGAACGCTCGTCTCCAAATCCGGCGCTGCGGCAGGCGCTCTCACCGCGGCCATGGTTCTGACCGCCTGTACGCGGGCTCCAAGCGTTCCGGCCCCGGCGACGTCATGGTCATCGAAACCGAGGTGGACGGCTATCCCTACGCCCATCTGGGCGCCTTGCCACCCGGCGACTACTGGGTTCAGGCGCTGGTCCACGTGTACACGGAGTTCCACTACACGGAGTTCCACCGCCAGGACGGCCACGTAATCTGGGCTCCCGGGGACCAGTGGGAAGGCCAGCGCTGGGCGTTGTCGCCGGGCAACCTGGTCAGCGCACCGCGGCGCGTCAGCGTGGACCCGGCCTCGGACAGGCCGATCCGCCTGGTGCTCACGGACGTCATTCCGCCCATCGATGCACCACCGGACACGGAACGGTCAAGCGCGTACGGCTGGAGAGCCGCATCCTGAGCGAATGGTGGGGACACCCGATGTACCTGGGCGCGGTTGTGCTGCTGCCCCGGGGCTACGAAGATCATCCCGAGCTGCGTTACCCGGCGGTCTTCGAGGCGGGCCATTTCAGTCTGGAACCCGCGTTCGGCTTCACGACCGCGCCGCCGCCGGGAGTCCCCGGGCTCTTCGCGCAGATGCTGCGCGAGTCGGGCGGGATGCGCGAATCGGGCGGGATGCGCGAATCGGGCTACGACTTTCAACAGACGTGGACGGCCGACGACTTCCCGCGCGTGACCGCGGTGACCCTGCAGCACCCCACGCCGTTCTTCGACGACTCCTACGGCCCCAACTCGGCTAACAACGGCCCGTACGGCGACGCGATCCACCAGGAGCTGATTCCGTATCTCGAGGAGCACTTCCGCATGATCGGCGAGCCGTACGCCAGGGTGCTGACCGGCGGTTCCACCGGCGGCTGGATTTCCCTGGCCTTGCAGGTCCACTACCCGCGGAGAGTCTGGGATTTGGAAACGGGAGTGATCGACCGCGACGTCGCCTTCTACATGCGGGACAACGGGTACGACCTGCGGCACTACCTGGAGGAGAACTGGCGTCGCATCGGCCCGGACCTCGTGGGGAAGATCCGGATCTACAACCCCGAGATGGACCAGTTCTACCTGCTGTACGCGGTGTACCTTCTGGAGGACTTCCTCGAAGGGACGACCGACCCGCACTACGGCGGCGAGATCGTTCACGGCCGCCCCATGAAGGGGCACGGCTGGTCGCCGTTCACCAACGCGGAGCTCGTGCGGCGGATGGCTGACCATATCGCCGGCAACGCCCCGGCCGGCGCATCGCTGGCGTGGTACGCGGGAGGGCGCTGAGCGGGGCAGCGGTTCCGGGGAGCGCGACGCTACGCGCATTGAGAAACGGGCCGGTCTGTTGTTAGAATCTCTTCCGAGAGACGGATGATCGCCTCGCAACCGCCGTTTCTGTAGCAATCCGGTACAACGTCCGTTGCCGGGTGGCAGCGGGCGCCATGAGGGAGGGTCCGATGAGCCGCCGTCATCTTGCCGCGTTCGTAACGGTCGCCGTGGTCGGAATGCTGCTGCCGGTCGCCGCAGCCGGGCAGGGACAGACGGCGCCCGACGGCGACGGAAACTGGACGCTCCCACGTACGCCCGATGGTCATCCCGACCTGCAGGGCTACTGGACGACCCAGACCTTCACGCCGGTGGAGCGCCCGGAGCGCCTCGCCGACCAGGAATTCTTCTCGGAAGAGGAACTGGCTCTGCTGCAGCGGCAGCTCACCGCCGAAGGGGTCGATCCGCTCCGCCGCGACGCCGTCAGCATCGAGGACCCGGAGGCCCGGGAACAGGCGCTCTATCAGGACAACCGCGGCGCGTCCTACGTCCACTACGACAACGAGATATGGCTGCGCACGTCTGTGCCGAAGGGGCTGTCCACGCGGCGCACATCGCTGGTCACGTATCCGCGGAACGGCCGGATTCCGCCGCTGACGCCGCAGGGCGCAGCCCGCGTGGCGCACGAGCGTGCGATGTACAACGTCTTTGACGGCTACGAGACGCGCCCCCTGACGGAGCGCTGCATCATCTGGAACCACGAGGGGCCGCCGATGCTGCCGCCGGCGTACAACGACATTCACCAGATCTTCCAGACACACGACCACTTCGTCCTGTTCACGGAGATCGGAACCGGTCTGCCGCGCATGATTCCGCTCGACGGACGGCCGCACCTTCCGGCCGCCATTCCCCAGTTCCACGGCGACGCGCGCGCGCGCTGGGAGGGTGACACGCTCGTGGTCGAGACGAAGAACTTCGTCGGCCGCCGGAATTTCCGCGGCTCGAACCAGTTCCGGCATGTCGTCGAGCGCTTCACCCGCGTCGCCGAGAACATGATCCGCTACGAGTTCACCATCACGGATCCGACGACCTGGACCAGCTCGTGGAGCGGCGAAGTGCCGATGATCAAGACCGACGGGCCGATGTACGAATACGGCTGCCACGAGGGCAACCACGACATCAGGCACATCCTCGAGATCAACCGCAACCTGGAGCGCCAAGCCGCCGAGGCGACCTCCGGCAACGGCTCGCGGTAGGGCCCGCACAGCGGGCCTCGGCGGACGCGGCGCGGGGCAATGGGGTCCCCGCTAGCGGCCGCCGGGGGTTTGGGGCGCAGCCCCATGTAAGGTAAGGAGCTGCCAATGGCAGAGGTTGCTCACGTCTTCATCTGCGACCGCGCGTATGAGGACGATCGCGGTCAGCCGTGCGTCATCGGCATGTTCGACCACATCCAGTCGGCGGCCTTTCCCCTCACCCGCCCGCGGATGGTCGTCGCCGTCCAGATGGTCGGCCACCACGATGAAGGCTGCGACGTAACGGTAGATGTCCTGGACCCGCGGCATCAGGTGCTGCTCTCCGCGCACAATGACGCGCCGGCGTCCCTGTCGGAGATCGGCCAGGGCTTCGTCTTCCTCACGCTGACCGATACCGCGTTCGAGGAGCCGGGACGCTACACGGTCAGGATTTACTGCGAGGGGCGGGTCGTCGCTTCGAAGCCGTTGTTTCTCCAGCAGGCAGGGTCCGTCCAGGATCCCCAGCGGGCGCACTAGCAGTCCGTAATGAAACCCCGCGTCGCACCGAGAGCGGCCGAACCTGACGCCGTTACAGTTTGCTGACGCGCGCGACAAACCTCGCCGCCTGCCGCGGCGCGTCTCCGAGCTGCTCCGCGGGCGTCGTCGCGGCACTCCAGTCGACATCCGGATACTCCCGAGCGACCAGTTCCACGAGCGAGCCGCTCCCGTTCCTGGCCTCGGTGCAAAGACGCTTGACTTCAGCCTGCGCCTGGGGGCGCGGCATGATCCTGGCGAGCTCGAAACTGATTGCCTCGGCAAATACCAGTTGCTGGTTACCGCGCAGGTTGGCCAGCATCGCATCGGCGTCCGGTTGCAGTTCCTGTACCAGCGACATCGACTGCGCCAGCGCTTTCGCGCTCGCCATGCAGATCATTGGCAGCGCGTGCCCTTCCAGCGCCCAGGCAACACCGTCGCGTTGCTCGCGATGCGCCATCGACTCGAGCATCAGGGCGTTCATCGCCGCGCCGACGCGAAACAGGCTGACGATGGTTTCGGCGATTACCGGGTTCTGCTTTTGCGGCATGGTCGAAGAACCGCCGCCCCGTCCCAGTTTCAACTCGCCTATTTCAGTGCGGCATGCGACGATGCAATCTTCGCCCAGCTTCGCCAGGCTGCCGCCGATACGAACCAGCAGCGCGGCGAATTCGACCAGCGCCGCGCGGTCGCTGTGCCAGGCCAGCTCGCTGTCGCCGAGCAAGAGTTCGGCCGCCAGTTCCGCCCGTAATTCTTCCGCCTGGTCACCAAGCGCCGCGGAATTACCCGACGCACCGGCTAGACTGACCCGCAGCAAGCGGGGCCTCAGTTGTGCCAGCACCGAGAGATGAGTCAGCAGCGGCGCCCCCCAGGCCGCGACCACTGCCCCAAAGCTGGTCGGCGTCGCGATCTGCGCACGCGTGCGCGCGGCCAGCGGCAAATCGGCGTGCGTCTCCGCCTGCCGTGCGAGCGCTTGCAGCAGTTGCGCAAGGCGCTGCTCGACGATGTCGCAGACCCCGCGCAGGCGCAGCACCATACCGGTATCCATGATGTCCTGCGAGGTCGCGCCCCAGTGCAGGTATTGCGCATGCTCGGGCGCCTGCATCGCTTCGCGCAGGGTGTCGATCAGCGCCGGCACCGGTACGCCGGCGGCGCGCGTGCCAGTGGCGAGGTGCGCCGGGTCGACCCGTAGTTCCTGCATCGCGCGCTCGATCGCCCTGGCGCTCGCTTCAGGGAGCAAGCCCAGCTTGCCCTGTACTTTCGCCAGCGCGCCCTCGACCTGCATCATCGCAGCGATTACGGCGGCATCGCTGAACAGGTCGCCGATTTCCTCGTCATGCAACAGCTCGCGATAAATACCCGAATCGAAGGGCGACGTGGCCATGCTTAGCAACCCGTTCGGCAAGAGAGGCGAACAACACGCCTCACGGTTTCACCCCTTCTTGGGGTTCTGAACGAACGAATCCGAGTTCTGCAGCCAACCATTCTAATGGTCGGCCTCCGCCATGCGATGGGTTCCCGTATCGGTTCATCTGAGACGAGGAGAAACCGGAGGCCCTCCTCACCCGAAGGCCGACGCAGATGGCGCCAGCTCTCTCCATGGTTGGCTGGGATTCAACGACACGATTCATCGGTCTGAACGAAATGATGACCTCCGGAGCAAGGGTCTCGCGCGCGCGGGTCATCTAGCAATGGGGTGGTCGGCGTTTCCTTCGACGTTCTCCAAGCGAGGTGTGCACATGTTGAGAGTCAGTCGACTCGTGGCCGTCCTGGTCGTCGTATCGATCGCCATCGGTGGCGAGATGTCTGGCCAGGCGTTGCCGAACAAGTATCGACTTGTCGACGATTGGGCAAGGCTGCCCGGCGGACGGACGATGGGAGCGTTGGGCGGTGTGACGATCGACCGCGACGGACGGCACGTGTGGGCGGTGATCCGCTGCGACGCGACGGCTCCGGAGCGCTTCGGCAATGAGTGTCTCGATTCCGACCTCGACTCGGTGATCAAGTTCGACCCGGACGGCAACGTCGTCGAGAGCTTCGGCGGCGGCATGTTCATCTGGCCGCACGGGATTGATGTGGACAACGAAGGGAACGTGTGGGTGACCGATGGTTTTTTCCTGGGTCCGACACCCCCGGGCACCCGCGGTCACAAGGTGGTCAAGTTCAGTCCGACCGGCGAAGTGTTGATGACCCTCGGCACTCCCGGCAAGGCGGGTGCGGGGACAGACAGCTTCAACGCCCCCTCCGACGTCGTGGTCGCTGACAACGGCGACATCTTCGTCGCGGATGGTCACAGCGACAGGGGCAACAACCGCGTCGTCAAGTTCTCGAAGGACGGAACCTATCTCAAGGAGTGGGGCAAGACCGGATATGCGCCGGGCGAGTTCAGGGCGCTGCACGCCATCGCGATGGACGCCGACGGACGGATCTTTGTTGGTGACCGGTCCAACAATCGAATCCAGATCTTCGACCAGGAGGGGACATTCATCGCCCAGTGGACCCAGTTCGGACGGCCAAGCGGGATCTTCTTCGACGAGAACGGCCGGATCTACGTCGCCGATTCGGAATCCGACGACGTCCAGAATCCGGGCTGGGAGATGGGCATTCGCATTGGTGACGCCAAGACGGGGTGGGTGGACGAGTTCATCCTCTACGCCTGGGGCGACCCGCGTTTCACAACTGGCAACGGCGCCGAGTTCGTAGCCGTGGATCGGCAGGGCAACATCTACGGCGGCGAGCCGTACCCACGCAAACTTCAGAAGTACGTCCGCGTTCGACCGTAGTCTGGCAGGCCAGTACGACACGATGCCGCCGCCGCAGCGTTCGCAAGCCCGGACATGGCCGTCGTCCGGATCGGAATGGCGCCCGGCCGTTTTGACGCAGGGGGGCGTCGTGCGTAATCATGGGTGCATCCGCGCAGAGGTGGACCATCACTGAGGAGGAGAGTCACATGAGCCGCTCCACTCTTGCAGCACTGACGGCGGTCGTTGCGTTCGGGTTGTTGGCGCCGCAGACGGTGTCCGCGCAGGACGGGGGCGAGCGCACCGCGGATGAGGCGGCGGACTGGACGTTGCCGCGCACGCCGGACGGCCAGCCGGACCTGCAGGGCTACTGGACCACCCAGACGTTCACGCCCATCGAACGCCCCGCCTATCTTGGCGACAAGGAGCTCTACTCGGAAGAGGAGGCCGCGGAGCTGCAGCGGCAGCTCACCGCCGAAGGGGTCGACCCGCTGGCGCGCGACGCCGCAATCCTCGAGGACGCGGAGGAACGGGAGCTGGGCCTGTATCAGGTCAACCGCGACCCGTCGTACGTGCACTACGACAACACGGTCTGGCTGCGGACTGAAGTGCCCAAGGGGCTGTCGACCCGGCGCACGTCGCTGATCACGGATCCACCCAACGGCCGGATTCCGCCCCTGACGCCGGCCGGCGCGGCTCGCATTGACCATGCACAGGCCATGCGCAGCGTGTTCGACAGCCACGAGACGCGTCCGCTGCCCGAGCGGTGCATTGCCTGGCGGCATGAGGGGCCGCCGATCCTGCCGCCGTCGTACAACGACATCCATCAGATCTTCCAGACGCCGGACTACGTGGTCGTGTTCACCGAGCTGGGCACCACCTTGCCGCGCATGATCCCGATTGACGGCCGCCCGCATATTTCGGACCGCGTCCGGCAGTACGGCGGCGACTCGCGCGGCTACTGGGACGGCGACACCCTGGTCGTCGAATCGAAGAACTTCGTTGACGTCGACAAGCGGAGCTACCGCGGGTCCTCCGGGTTCCGGCATGTGGTGGAACGGTTCACCCGCGTCAGCGAGACCACGATCCACTACGAGTTCACGATCTCCGATCCGACCACCTGGACCAGCTCGTGGAGCGCCGAGGTGCCGATGATCAGGACCGAGGGGCCGATGTTCGAATACGGCTGCCACGAGGGCAATCACGACATCCGGCACATACTCGAGATCAATCGCAACCTCGAGCGGCAGGCGGCCGAGGCGGCCGCAGCGAAGGACGACCGTTAGCAGCCCGTGGCAAAAGCCCCGCTGCATTCGACCGTCCATGCATCCCGCCTGAGCTGCGTTGTTCGTCGCTCACATATGGTCGAATATGCTCGCTTCTCACGCCTTGTCAGCCGGGCGCCTGGCCGCTCTCGGTGCGACGCGGGGTTTCACCACGGGCTGCTAGCGATGCTCCGGCCCGCGCTGGCGGCGGTGGCGTTGGGTGCGTTGCTGACCGCCAACCTGTCCGCGCAGGTTTCCTCCGACCGCCTGGTCCGCGCTGCCGACGAGCCGCAGAACTGGCTGACCTATTCGGGCGGCTACTTGAGCCAGCGCTTCAGCGAGCTCGACCAGATCACGCCATCCAACGTCGGCGACCTCACGCTCCAGTGGGTGTACCAGACGCCGGTAGCCGGAACGTGGCAGTCTTCTCCGATCGTCGTCGACGGGGTGATGTACCTGACGCAGCGGCCCAACGACATCGTGGCGCTCGACGCCAGGACCGGGCGCGTCTACTGGGTCTACAACTATCCGACGGCGTCCGACCACCTGGCCTGCTGCGGGGCCAACAACCGCGGCGTGGCGCTGCTCGGCGACCGCGTCTTCATGGCGACGCTCGACGCGCACGTCGTAGCGCTCGACGCGGCGACCGGCGCCGAGCTGTGGGACGTCGAGGTGGCGGACAAAGACCTGGCATACGCCTTCACGCTGGCGCCGCTGGCCATCAAGGACATGGTGCTGGTCGGCTCCACCGGCGGCGACCAGGGCATCCGCGGGTTCGTCGCCGCGCTGGACGCCGAGACGGGTGAGGAAGCGTGGCGCTTCTACACCATTCCCGGCCCGGGCGAGCCCGGGCACGAAACGTGGGAGCCGTGCCCGCCGAATCCGGAGACGTACTGCGACCCGGAGGCATGGAAGCACGGCGGCGGCGCCGCCTGGCTGACCGGCTCGTACGACCCGGAGCTGAACCTGACGTATTGGGGCATCGGCAACCCCGGTCCGGACTACAATCGCGCGCAGCGGCCGGGCGACAACCTCTACACCTGTTCCGTCGTGGCGCTCGACGCGGACACCGGCGAGATCCGCTGGCACTTCCAGTTCACACCGGACGACCTGTACGACTACGACGCGGTGCAGATCCCGGTGCTGGCGGACATCGAACGCGGCGGCACCTTGTTCAAGGTGATGCTGTGGGCGAATCGCAACGGGTTCTACTACGTGCTGGACCGGGCGACGGGCCGCTTCCTCACCGGGGCGCCGTTCGTATCGCTGAACTGGGCGGAGGGCCTGGACGACAGCGGGCGTCCGGTCGAGACGCCACAGCCTCCGGGTGCGCCAACCTATCCGGGGATAGCAGGCGCGACGAATTGGAACTCGCCGGCCTTTAGCCCGCGGACGGAGCTGTTCTACGTCGCCACCTGGGAGGATTACGCGACGGTCTTCGACGGCGCGCCGCAGGTCTACGTCGAGGGCCGCTGGTTCGTGGGGCGCGACCGGGCCTTTCCGCGAACGTACCAACCGGTGCCCGATGCGCCGATCCCGCCGGGGCTGTCCCGCGGTCCCATCAACGACTGGACCGAGGCCGCCGGCAAGGGCGCCGTGCTGGCGCTGGACGCGCTGACCGGCGAGCAGAAGTGGAAGTTCGAGATGACGGATGTCATCCGCAGCGGCATACTGACGACCGCCTCGGACCTGCTTTTCACCGGCGCCCGATCAGGCTACTTCCAGGCGCTCGACGCCCGCAGCGGGGATCTGCTCTGGAAGGCCAGCCTGGGCAGTCACATCGTCAACGGCCCGATGACCTACGAGGTGGACGGCAAGCAGTACGTCGCCGTCATCTCGGGACATACCCTCGCAACCTTCGCCCTGCGCGACTGAGGCCGCCTGGCCGGGAGACGGGCCTCAATCCCGCGCCCGTTCGGCGGCGCGCGCTCCCGACAGCAGGTTCGTCATGCCGTAGTTGCCTTCATGGCAGGCATATTCGAACAGATATGCGCCCGGGCCGCCGGGTTCCGCCCCGAGCGCCGACTGCAGCGTGCTCAGCGGCCATGAGGCGGTCCAGGGCCGCATCCAGGCCGACTCGTCCTCCACGGTGTACTCGTACAGCAGCGTGTCATTGCCGGCGCGGGAGAACCGCTCGATCAGACGGAGGCCCGTGCCGGACCCGCGGAACCGCGTCTTGTCGGTGAAATTCGTGGTGACGACGACCAGCGTATCGCCCTCCCAATGCCCCCGCGAGTCGCCCAGCAGCTGCCGGATGCCGGCCGCGACATGCTGCCGTCCGTCCAGCGGCACGATGCGCACGTCGTGGATCATCTCGTTGACGATAGCCACGTGGTCGGGGGTCTGGAGCAGCTGGAAATTGCTGTTGTAGGTGGTCGGCTGCATCGGCGGCCCCGCGCTGCCCCACGCGATGCAGCGCTCGGCCAGACCGCGGGTTTCCGGGCCGGCCGGGAATTCGCCCACGCCGCCGTGGTAGGGCGACTCGGAGGGGCGCGCACCCGCCTTGTAGGGGATCCGCCCGTCCGGCGGATCGACGATCAGCGAGGTCTGCTGGAGCAAGCGGCCTCGTTCACGCCAGAACTCGTTGTAGGCGCGGCCGACGTCGGTCCGCCCGTCCGGCGTGTCCGGCTGGCGATCCCCGCGTCCGCCGCCCACCCGCTGGTCGCCGTCGATGCGCTGCAGCTCCAGCGCCGTGGACGCCGCGGCTTCCTCCTCGCTGAGCGCCGCCTTGTCCGCCATCGCTGCCGGCCGTTCGAGCGGCGTGAGCGTGGAGCTGGTCCAGACCGTCTGCAGATCGGGGTCGCCCCACGGCGTGCGGTGCTCCGCCGCGCCGGATTGCGCGGGCAACTCCACCGGAAGCATCAACAACGCGCCGAGCAGAGCCAGGTGGCGAGCCATGGTCCTTCTTCGGTTCTGGGACGGGACGGGCTCGATTCTACACCTGCAGCCCACGGCACGTGCCCGCGTTTCACGGCGACAGGTCGACGCCGACGGGGCAGTGGTCGGAACCGCTCGCCTCCGGCCAGATGAAGGCGTCCGTGACACATTTCGCCGCGGCCGGGGAGGCGAGCACGTAGTCGATGCGCCAGCCGATGTTCCGCTCGCGCGCCCCGCCCCACTGCCGCCACCAGGTGTAGTGGCCCGGCTCGGCGGCGTGGCGCGCGCGAAAGGTGTCCACCCAGCCGGCCTGCAGCCAGCGCGACATTTCGGCGCGCTCCTCGGGGAGGAAGCCGCTGGTCTTCGCATTGGCATCGGGCCGCGCCAGGTCGATCGGCTCGTGCGCCGTGTTGTAGTCGCCGATCACCAACACCGGCCCGCGGCGCCGGAGCAGTTGCAGGCGGTCGAAGACCGCGGCGTAGAAGTCCAGCTTGTAGGACACGCGGCTGTTGTCGCGATCGCGGCCGCTCCCCTTGGGAAAATAGACCGAAGCCACCGTGAACCGCCCGAAGCGGGCTATGAGTAGCCGGCCCTCCGCGTCGAAGCGCGGCTCACCGAGCGCGGCCTCGACCCGGGTGGGCGGTTGGCGCGCATAGATGGCCACGCCGCTGTAGCCCGGCCGTTCGGCCGGCGCAAAGACGGCGTGCCATCCCGGCGGCGTCCGTACCTCCGGATCCAGCTGGTGCTCGAAGGCGCGCACCTCCTGGAGGCCGACGATGTCCGCTCCCGAGACCGACAGAAACTGCAGGAACCCCTTCCGGGCGCAGGCGCGCAACCCGTTGACGTTCCAGCTCACGACGCGCATGGCGCGCTGAATCGCGGGCGCACCGTGCGGAGGGCTCACGGAGCCGGCTCGACGCGCAGGAGCGCGCCGTCGTCGTCGTGGTCCGTCAGCAGGTAGAGTAATCCGTCGGGTCCCTCGCGTACTTCGCGGATGCGTTGCCGCAGCTCCGCCAGCATCGACTCGCGCCGGAGCTCCTCCATGTTCTCGTTGAACACGATGCGCTGCAGGTGCCCGGTGCCCGGTATGCCGCCCTGCCGCAGGGATCCGACGAACAGGTCGCCTTTCCACGCTGCGAACCGATCGCCGGTGTAGACGGCCATGCCGGCGGCCGCGATGGCGGGCAGCCAGACCACGAGCGGCGACTCGTAGCCGTCGCGCGTCGGATGCTCGGACACTCGCGCGCCGGGATAGAGCCGCCCGAAGCTCATCAGCGGCCAGCCGTAGTTGCGGCCCGGCAGGAGGACGTTCAGCTCGTCGCCGCCGTTGGGACCGTTCTCATGCTGCCAGATGTCGCCGGTCTCGGGGTGCAGCATGAGGCCGAGCGTGTTGCGATGCCCGATCGTGTAGATCTCCGGCCGATGGCCCGGCTCGTTCACGAACGGGTTGTCTTCGGGCACCGAGCCGTCGTCGTTGAGGCGCAGCATCTTGCCGCGCAGGCTGGCGGGATCCTGCGGGGTGTCGAGGAGCTCGCCGTCCGGGGACAGGATGCGCCCCCCGGTGGACATGTAGACCTTGCCGTCGCGGCCGAAAGCGACGCGTCCGTTGAGTCCCCCGTTGGAGTGGAATGGCTCGGAAACGACCAGGTCCTCGACGTCGTGGAGCGCGTGCCCCTCCAGCCGGCCCCGCGCGAGGGCCGGCGAGCCGCGGCCGTCGTCGTGCTGTCTGGTGTAAGTGAGATAGACCAGCCCGTTGTCTTCGAACTCGGGGTGGACGGCCACGTCCATAAGCCCCCCGTTGCCGTCGGTCCGCACCTCCGGCACGCCGGAGACGGGTTGCGGGTCGAGCACGCCGCGGCGAACGACGCGGAGACGGCCGGGCCGCTCGGTAATGAGCATGGCGCCGTCCGGCATGAACGCGATAGCCCAGGGATGCGCCAACTCCCTGGCCAACACGCTGACGCGGATCCCGTGCTGTTCGGCGGTATCGAACACCCAGGGACCGTCGCCCAGCGGCGGCACCGGGACGCCGATAGGCGCTTCCTCCTGCGCGTAACCGACCGTGACCAGGCAGAGCAGCACAGTCGCGGCAGCAACAACGGAACGTCTGACCCGCATGCGCACCTCCCGTTCGTCCGCCCGATCCGCCTACGGCAGCGGGAGCAGCGGCTCGACACCCTCGTGCAGTTGCTGGTCGAAGCCCTGCAGCACAATCGCATCGGCCGCGTGCTCGCCCATCAGGCGCACGATGTCCACCAGATCCCGCACGCCGAACGCGCGCTCCGCGCGCGCGTAGGTCTCGGCGCTGACGTTATGGTCGCCGAACATCTCGCGGCCGAACGCAATCAGGGCGGCGTCCTTCTCGTCGACGCCGTCCAGCGCCCGGCTGTGACGAACGATTTCGATCAGCTCCGCCTCCAGGCCGGCCTCGCGGGCCCGCGGCTCGTTGACGGTCCATACATGCTGCGAGTCGTGCGCTCTTGCCGTCACCAGAATCGCCAGTTGCATGAGCCGCCGTCCCACCCGTCCTTCCAGCGTCTCCTGCCCCGCGCCGTAGGTCCGGATGGCGTTGGGACCGAGTCCGGAGGGCGACAGGAGGCGGCCGTAGAGCACCGACGCCGTGCTCGTGGTCTCGGCGCTCCTGAGCGGCAGCCGGCTGCGCGAGTCGGGATGGATGTCGTCCGGATGGGTGAACGGCAGCGGCAGCGACTGCCGCCAGCCGGCGGGCATCCGCTGATTGAACCCGGTGAGCTCGGCCCCGACCATGGCGTAGCGGGCCAGCGTGTCGATGACGTCGACGAGATTGGTCTTGCCCAGGAGCCGCAGCGCCCGCGCGTAGGTGTCGGCGCCCAGCGCGCGCGTGCCGAACAGCTCCCTGCCGACCTCGACGATGATCGCTTCGCGGGGAGGCAGCTCGGTAAACGGCTTGCGGTGCCGAACGACGTCGATGATCTCGTCCTCGAGCCCGACGGCGATCGCCTCGATCTCGTGCAGCGCCCATTCGTACGGCTGGTCGAGCTCGCGCGCCGCGGTCAGGATGGTCAGCTCAATCAGGCGACGCCCCAGCGGAGCCTCCCACCGCAGGAGGGTGCCCGAGCCGTGCAGCTGCAGGGCCGCGGCGCCTGTGGGCGCGCCGGACGGGCTCGCCGCTGCCGCGTCGTACGCCGCGCCGCGCTCGGCATCGAGCTCCGTCCGGTCGATTGGCGGCAGGCGGTTGCGCGTTACGGGGTGAACGTCGTCGGGGAGCTGCCCGGCGTGCGCGACCGCCGACCCGGCCGTGATGGATCCGGCCCAAAGGAGTACGACCGCCGTTCGTCGCCAGCGCCTCATTCCCGCCTCCTTTCGGCCCTCTCCTCCGCGCGGGACCCGGCCAGGATGTTCAGGAGCCCGTAGTTCCCTTCGTGACACGCGAACTCGAACATCGGCCCGTCCGTGCGTGTGTAGGGCAGGGCGCCTGACCACGGCCGCGTCCACGTCTCCGGGTCGTCGATGGTGAACTGGTAGTCGAGCGTGTCGGGGCCGCTACGCGTGAAACGTTCGGTCACGCGCGCGGCCTCGCTGAGTCTGCCTCGTGACAGGGAGTGCTCCGGACGGACCCAGCGGCGGATGAACGGTTCCCGCAGGTTGGTGGTCTCGACGACCAGCGTGTCGCCCTCCCAGTGCCCGCGCGAACTACCGGCGAACTGACGGATGCGTGCCGGGAGATGCGGCCGTTCGTCCAGAAAGATGAGACGCAGATCGTGGATGTGCTCCTGCAGGATCACCACGGCGCCGGGAATCTGCAGGAAGTGGTAGTTGTTGTTGTACCCGGTCGGGATCGACGGGATTCCGCGGTACCAGAGGCACCGCTCGCTCAGGCCCATCTCCTCCGGTCCGTCGGCGGGGACGCGGCCCTGCTGCACGTCGGCCAGCCGCCGCCACTCCGGTGACGTGATCCGGCCGAGCGCCTCCGGGGTCAGGGGAGGCAGCCGGCCGTCCGCGGGATCGGTGATCAGCGAGGTGCGCATGGTCCCGACGACCGACGTGTTCTGCTCCGTCCAGTAGCTGTTGTACGCACCGACGTTGCCGCCCACCGGCAGCAGCCCGGTTTGCGCGCTCGGCGCGTTTTCCCGGTCCACGCGATCACGGGCCTGCCGCTCGACCGCGGCCAATTCCTCCGCGTCCAGAAATGCCTGGTCGGCCCGATCCGCCGGGCGCTCCAGCGGGGTGATGGTGCCGTTGTTCCAGATCCCCTGCAGATCCGGATCGCCCCACGGCGTCCGCGGTGTCGCCGCATCTGCCGCTGCCCGGGGTTGGGCCTCGGCGCGGGATGGGACAGGCGAGACGGCGACGATCACGGCTGCAACCGTCCCCAGCAGTCGAAGCGCTCGATGATTCATACCACACCTCTCGGTTGAGCCTGTGACGGTAGCTCAAATCATACCCCCCCTTGGCACTGCGAAGCGGGCCTCCATGTCGCGTCGCGCCCGTACGGCGTCGAGGCTCGGGTCAATCTCCACGTCGTCCCACCGCACGACCTCGCCGGCGCGCATGGCGCGCTTGAGCGCCACCCCGTGGGCGAGCCCGATCGGCAGCGCGCGGCGTTCCAGCGACGCCCGCGCCGGCAGCAGCTTGCCGTAGACGGTGAAGCCGCCCTCGCCGTCGAGCGTCTCACCCGCCTCGAGATCCCGCTTCGCGGTCGCCACCGCGTCCCCGACGAAATCGCGCGCGGCGCCCGTCGGCCGGCCGAGCAGGGCGGCCGAGAGGATTGAAATGTTCAATTCGAGCCCGATCAGGTGGAACGGTCTGTACAGCGCCGCGTAACGTCCGCTGTCGTCGGTATTCATGCCGTACTGGCGAAAGCACGCGGCGCTGTAGTCGTTGGGCGCCTTGATGACGACGTAGACGCCCCAGCGCAGATCGTTCGGCACCTGACGACCGTCGTGCGCGAGCGACGACACCACCTCGACCTGACCCCGGTGGTGCAGTTGCCCGCCTGCCTCCGCGGGCCGCAGCACGTGCGCGAGGTCGTCCCGGCTGCAGGGCGGAAAGCGGAGACCGTCGGGCGGCGGCGCCAGGCCGGTGGCGTTGGCCACCGCCGCCATCTCGATCGCGGATTTCGTGCCGTCAAGAAATGAGTTGAACATGCGGCTGTTCATGCCGGCCGCCGCCGCCTGTTCGGCCGTGAGCCCGTAGTGATCCCAGACGGTGTCGGGCGTCGAGGCGTGATAGGCGGGCAGGTGCTTCGTGCCCTTGCCGGCCGCCACGACCTCGAAGCCGCACGCGCGCGCTCGGGGTCGAGGTCCGCAATCACACTGACGTCGAGGCCGCTGGTCGACGGCGCCTGGCTCAGGAACATCGAGCCGAACTTGCCCGCCCCGATCAGGCCGACGCGCACCGGCCGTGCGGCGTCGGCGCGGGCCTGGAGCTGCTGGTAGAGATACATCGCGCCCGCTCACGCTGCCGCGCCGGGGCGCGCGATCTCGGCGGGGGTCAGCTTCATGGCGGATCTCCTCGAATCTGCGGAGCCTGCGGCACCAATTCTATGTGCAACGGCGCATGCAGATCCGCCTTGACACGCCCGCGGCGGCTGCCGATGATCGGGCCGCCAGCAGGAAGGCAGCATGACAAGCCCGCAGCCAGCCGTTCCGCGCCGCGTGCGGCAGTACCGCGGGCTGCTGGGTCGCTGCGCCATCGTCGTTCCCGCCATCCTATTCGGCGCTTGGCGGCTCGCCGGCGCCCAGGACGGGCCGCACAGCGGCGACATGGCGCCCTTCCTGCTGTCGTTCGCCGCCATCCTGGTGGCCGCCAAGATCGGCGGCGAGTTGGTCGAGCGTCTGAACCAGCCCGCGGTGCTGGGCGAGCTGCTCGTCGGTATCTTCCTGGGCAACTTCGGCCTGACCGGCAGCGCGGTGTTCGACGTGCTGCAGACCGAGCCGTTCCTGCCGATCGCGGCTGAAATCGGCGTGATCCTGCTGCTGTTCCAGGTCGGGCTCGAGAGCGACCTCGACGAGTTGCTGGCGGTCGGCGGTACGGCCGTCTGCGTCGCGCTGCTCGGCGTCATCGGGCCGGTCGCGCTCGGCTACGCGGTGTCGTCCGTCTTTCTCCCGGGCGGCGCAGCATGGTACGTCCACCTGTTCGTTGGGGCCACGTTGGCTGCGACGAGCGTCGGGATCACAGCGCGCGTGCTGAAGGACATCGGGAGGATGGATGCTCCCGAGTCGAAGGTCATCCTCGGCGCTGCGGTCGTGGACGACATCCTGGGGTTGATCCTGCTGGCCATCGTCCTGGGGCTGGTGCGCTCGGTCGATGCCGGTACGGCGCCGAACATCTCCCTCGTTTCCGTTTCGCTAGTCGTGGTGAAGGCGGTGGGCTTCCTGGCCGGATCGTTGCTGTTCGGCCGGCTGGTCATCATTCCGCTCATGCGGCTGGTCCGCCTGGCGCGCTCGCCGGCGGTGCCGGTCGTGCTCAGCGTCGCGTTCTGTTTCCTGATGGCGGCGCTTGCGGACCTGGTGGGCCTGGCGGATATCGTGGGAGCATTCGCCGCCGGACTGGTGGTCAGCGACGAGCTCACGAGGTTCTTCGGGGAGAAGAAGCAGTTGTACCGGATAGACGATGCCGTAGCGCCGATCGGCACCATCTTCGTGCCGGTATTCTTCGTATACATGGGCCTGCGCGTGGACCTGCTCTCCTTCGCCTCACTCGACGTCCTGATCTTCGCCGGCCTGTTGAGCGTCGCGGCCGTCGTGAGCAAACAGGCCTCCGCGCTGGGCGTCTTCAAGCCGGGCCTCAACCGCTGGGCGGTCGGCGTCGGCATGATCCCGCGCGGCGAGGTGGGCTTGATCTTCGCCAGCATCGGCCATACGGTCCTGGTCGCCGGGGCGCCCGTATTGAGCGACAATACGTTTTCCGCGATCGTCGCCATGGTCATGTTGACGACGCTCGCGGCGCCGCCGCTGCTGAAAGCGGCATTTGCAGAGCCCTCTGCGGCAACCGGAAATTCCTAGATGGAGCAGGACAGCCAATCGACCGGAAATGCCGCGTACGTCGAGTTCGAACGGGTCAGCAAGACGTTCGACGGGCGGACGCTGGTGGTGCGCGACCTCGACCTGCAGATCCGCAAGGGCGAGTTCCTGACCCTGCTCGGTCCTTCGGGTTCCGGCAAGACCACCTGCCTGATGATGCTGGCCGGCTTCGAGTCGCCGACCGCGGGGGTCATCCGCATCGCGGGGCGCGCCGTGCAGCAGGTGCCGCCGCGGCGCCGGGGCATCGGCATGGTGTTCCAGAACTACGCGCTCTTTCCGCACATGACCGTGGGCGAGAACCTCGCGTTTCCGCTGGAGGTGCGCGGCATCGATCCGGAGCGCCGCCGCGAGCGGGTGCGGCGCGCCCTACAGCTCGTGCGGCTCGACGGGCTGGAGCAGCGCCGGCCGGGGCAGCTCTCCGGCGGCCAGCAGCAGCGTGTGGCGATAGCACGGGCGCTGGTGTTCGAGCCGGAGCTGGTGCTGATGGACGAGCCCCTCGGCGCGCTCGACCGGCGCCTGCGCGAGGAGCTGCAGTACGAGATCCGGCGCATCCACCGCGACCTCGGGGTCACCGTGCTGTACGTCACCCACGACCAGCAGGAGGCGCTGGTGATGTCGGACCGCGTGGCGGTGTTCCAGGCGGGGCGCATCGAGCAGGTCGCCTCGCCGGAAGGCCTCTACGAGGAGCCGGAGCGCTCGTTCGTCGCCCGCTTCATCGGCGAGAACAACCGCCTGGCCGGCCGCGTCACCAGTATCACGGACGAGATCTGCGACGTCGACGTAGGGGGCGAGACCATCCGCGCGCTGCGCGTCGCCCCGTGCGGACCGGGCGACGCCACGACGCTGTCAATCCGTCCGGAACGGGTGGCAGTCGCGCCCGCGCCCGGGCTGTACACCAACGAGTTCGAGGCCAGGATCGAGGACATGACGTTCCTGGTAGATCACCTCCGCTTGCGTCTCAGCGTGTGCGGCAGCTCGGAATTCATCGTCAAGATTCCGAACCTGGTCGGCCACGGCGCAGTGATCGAGGGCGATCGGATACGCATCGGCTGGACGCCGACCGATTGCCGGGTGCTGGACGCTGACGACCAGGAGGTCGGGCGGTGAGCCGCCGCTGGGGACGCGCGGGGCCGCTGCCGGCTTCCGCGGCGCTGCTGTCCGTCCTGGCGACGTTGGCCGTGCCCGCGGCGGGCTGCGGCGGCCCGCCACGCGAGTCGCTGACCGTGGTCTCGTGGGGCGGCTCCTACGCGCACGCCATCGACAAGGGCTACCTGGAGCCTTTCGCCTCGGAGACCGGCATCGACATCCGCATCGAGGACTACAACGGCGGGTTGGCGCAGGTGCGGGCGCAGGTCGAGACCGGTAATGTCCACTGGGATGTCGTCGACCTGGAGACGGCCGACGCGGTCAGCGGCTGCGACGAGGGCATCCTGGAGCGGATCGACAGCGCGGCCTTGCCGCCGGGGCCCGACGGCGCCCCGGCTATGGAAGACTTCCTGCCCGGGTCGCTGTTCGAATGCGCCGTGGGCATCCTGTTCTATTCCACGGTCTACGCCTACAACCCGGAACGCATCGCGGGCGAACCGCCGGCGACGATGGCCGACTTCTTCGACCTGGAGCGCTTTCCGGGCCGGCGCGGGATGCGCCGCGTGCCCCATGCGAATCTGGAGTTCGCGCTGATCGCCGACGGCGTACCGCTCGACCAGGTGTACGCCACGCTCGACACGCCCGAAGGCGTGGACCGGGCCTTCCGCAAGCTCGACACCGTCAAGGACCAGGTGGTCTGGTGGGAGGCCGGCGCGCAGCCGCCGCAGATGCTGGCCGACGGGGAGGTGGTGATGAGCACCGCCTACAACGGCCGGATCTTCAACGCCCAGGCGCTGGAGCGCCAGCCGTTCGTCATCGTCTGGGACGGCCAGATCCTCGATGTCGGTCCGCTGGCGATCGTCGCCGGGACGCCGGACCTCGAGGCGGCCCTCGCGCTCGTCCGCTTCGCCACCACCGCGAAGTCGATGGCCGCCGTCGGCCACTACATCGCCTACAGCCCCGCGCGTCGCTCGGGGCTGCCGCTCATCGCGAAGCACGCGGAGGTGGGCATCGACATGAATCCGCACATGCCGCTGTACCCTGCCAACGCCGCCCGCGTCCTGCAGAACGACTGGGAGTGGTGGAGCGACCACGCGGACGAGATGAACGAGCGATTCAGCGCATGGTTGGCCCGCTGAGCAGGCCGATTAACTCTGACGACTACCTGTATGCCTGACGCGATCAACTACCACGCTGAGGTCGAACGGGACCCGGACGGCCGGTACGTCGTCACGTTTCCGGACTTTGGCTGGGGCGCTACGGATGGAGCGACGCAGGGCGAGGCATTGGCCGAAGCCAAGGACCTGTTGCGAGAACTTCTGGCGACCACGATCCGCGAGGGTGAAGGCCTGCCTGCACCTTCGCGTTGCGGCGCCCGGCGGCAAGTTGTGGTACCGCCGGTGCAGGTTGCGCTAAAGGCGGCGTTCTACGAGGTGTATCGCCATGCCGGCATATCGCAACGCCAGCTCGCCAGAGAGCTCGGTCTTGCGGAGGGCGCCGTGCGCCGCATGTTAAACCCGGACCATCCTACAAAAGCCGAAACTATCGAACTTGCACTACGGCACTTGGGCAAGCGTGTAACCGTCACCGTGGTAGACGCAGCGTGAACCGCGGGAAAGCCCCGGGGTTCCAAATACTCCACGTCGTCACCTTATCGTGTGGGAAGCGGAGAAGTTGGACGAATTCAGGAGCAGGCTGGCGGCGCGCATCAGTGCGGTGATCGGGGATGGTCCGCGAAAGACGTGACATTGGGTTTCAGCGCATGGCTGGCCCGCTGAGCAAGCCGCGGCTGCGGGCGGTGGGACTGGTCCTGCCGCTGGTGGCGTTCATCGCCGTGACGTTCGTCGCGCCGGTGGCGACGATGCTGGTGCGCAGCGTCTACGACCCGGTGGTGGCGGACGCGCTGCCGGAGACGCTTGCGGCGCTGCGGACATGGGACGGTGAAAGCGCCCCGTCGGAGGCGGTGTTCGCCGTCGCGGCGGGGGAGTTGCTGCGCGCGCGCGAGGAGCGCACGCTCGGGCGGATCGCCAGCCGCGTAAACCGCGTGCAGGGCGGGCTGCGGAGCGTCCTGGTGCGCAGCGTGCGGCGGCTGCGGGAGTCGCTGCGGGTCCGTGGCGCGAGGCGCTGATCGCCATCGACCCGGATTGGGGCGACCCGCGGACCTGGCACGCGATACGTACCGCCGGCGACCGCCTCACCGTGCGGCACTACCTGAACGCCGTCGATCTGCAGCGCCAGCCGGACGGCTCCATCGCCCGCCAGCCCGAGGATCGCCGCATCTATCTGGTGCTGTTCTGGCGCACGTTCGTCGTCAGTCTGGGCATCACCCTCTTGTGCCTGCTGCTCGGTTATCCGGTGGCCCACCTGATAGCCCATGCGCCGCCGCGCCGCGCGGGCCTGCTGCTGGCGCTGGTGCTGGTGCCGTTCTGGACGTCGCTGCTGGTCCGGACCACCTCCTGGATCGTGCTGCTGCAGACCCAGGGCGTCGTCAACGACCTGCTGGTCGCGGTCGGTCTGGTCGGCGACGACGGCCGGATCGCCATGATCTACAACATGACCGGCACGGTGGTGGCGATGACCCACGTGTTGCTGCCGTTCATGGTGCTGCCGCTCTATTCCGTCATGCGGGCAATACCGCCGCAGCAGATGAGCGCCGCCGCCTCGCTGGGGGCCAGCTTCCCGCAGGCGTTCCGGTGCGTCTACTGGCCGCAGACGCTGCCGGGCGTCGGGGCGGGGTCGCTGCTGGTGTTCATTCTGGCCATCGGCTACTACATCACGCCGGCGCTGGTGGGCGGCCAGAGCGGCCAGCTCATCTCCAATTTCATTGCCTACCACATGCAGTCGTCGCTGAACTGGGGCCTCGCCGGGGCGCTGGGCGGGATCCTGCTGGGGTCGGTTGTCGTGCTGTATCTGCTCTATGACCGCCTGGTCGGCGTGGAGCGCATGCGGCTGGGATGAGCATGGCGGACACCGCACCCCGGCTCGGCATTGGACGCACCGTCTACCTGGCGGCCTGTGCGCTGATCTTCGCGTTCCTGGTGGCGCCCATCCTGGTGATCGTGCCGCTCAGCTTCAACGCCGAGCCGTATTTCACCTTCACCGAGGGGATGCTGCGCTTCGACCCGGAGGCGTACTCGCTGCGGTGGTACCGGGAGATCGTCGAGAACGATGCCTGGACGCGCGCGCTCGGCAACAGTCTGTTGATTGGCGTCGCCGCCACGGTGCTGGCGACGGCGCTCGGCACCCTTGCCGCGCTGGGCCTGGCGAGCCGCGACATGCCGGCGCGCCGCGCCGCGATGGGGCTGCTGATCTCGCCGATGGTGACGCCGCTGATCATCTCGGCGGCCGGGATGTTCTTCTTCTATTCGACGCTTGGCCTGTCGCAGACGCACCTCGGGCTGATCCTGGCCCACGCCGCGCTCGGCACGCCGTTCGTCGTCATCACGGTGACCGCCACGCTGTCCGCCTTCGACACGAACCTGACGCGCGCCGCCGCCAGCCTCGGCGCCGGACCGCTGCGCACTTTCCGCCGCGTGCAGTTGCCGCTGATCGCGCCGGGCGTGCTTTCGGGCGCGCTGTTTGCCTTTGCCGCCTCGTTCGACGAGGTGGTGGTGGTGCTGTTCATGGCCGGCGAGAACCAGCGCACCATCCCCCGTCAGATGTGGGCGGGCATCCGCGAGCAGATCAGTCCGGCCATCCTGGCCGTCGCGACGTTCCTGGTCGTGTTCGCGGTGCTGCTGCTGTTCACGGTGGAATGGCTGCGGCGGCGATCAGGCGCTGCGGCGCGGGCGTGACGGGTAATAATAGGCGCGCGGCCGGCGGGTCAACCTCGCACTACCGCCTGGTAGGCGAGGCGGCGGGAGAGTGCCTGTACCTCACGGCCGGCCGGGCCGAGGTGCTGGATCATCCCGATGAATGTCAGGTCGGTCAGCGGATCGATCCAGAACCACGTGCCGGCCGCGCCGCCCCAGTAGTACGACCCCGTCGCGTACGGCTCGCGCGCCTGCGCGGGGTCGAGCACCACCGCGAAGTCGAGGCCGAATCCTTGCCCGGGCCGCATGGTCGCGAGCGCCTGCGGCGACAGGTGGTTGGAGCGCATCAGCTCCACGGTCTCCGGCGCCAGCAGGCGCGCACCGTCGAGCTCGCCTTCGTTCAGCAGCATCTGCGTGAACCGCAGGTAGTCGTCGGCCGTGCCCCACAGCCCGCCGCCGCCGGACGGCCCCGCCGGCATCGATTTCCTTGTCGGGCGGCCCATATCGGTTTCCTCGAGCTTGCCGGCATCGCTCTCGCGGTAGATGCGCGCGATGCGGTCCAGCTTGTCCTGGGGCACGTAGAACGCGGTGTCCACCATGCCGAGCGGATCGAAGATGCGCTCCTGCAGGAATTCCGGGAACGGTTGCCCGGACAGCTGCTCGACGAGGTACCCCTGTACGTCGACGGCGATGCTGTAGTGCCAGCGGGTGCCCGGCTGGGCGAGCAGCGGCAGCGCCGACAGCTTGTCGATCATCGCCTGGAGCGGCGCATCGGCGTTGAGTACGCGCTGCTCGCGGTAGAGGCGGTCGACATAGGTTGCGTTGCTGATCCCGTAGGCCAGACCGCCGGAGTGCGACAGCAACTCGGCCATCGTCATCGAGCGGCCGGCATCCTCCAGCCGCGGCGAGCCGTCGGCCCGCTCACCGACATGCACGTCGAGGTCCGCGAACCCGGGGATGTAGCGCGACAGCGGGTCGTCGAGCCGCCACTTGCCCTCTTCGTGCAGCATCATCAGCGCGACGCCGGTGATCGGTTTCGTCATCGAGTAGATGCGGAAGATCGAATCGCGCGCCAGCGGGCGCCCGGTCGCGATGTCCTGATTGCCGGCCACGTCCGCGAATGCAATCCTGCCGTGGCGCGCAAGCAGCGTGACGGCGCCAGCCAGCTTGCCGTCATCGACCATCGCCTGGATCCGTGCCGCGAGCTGGTCGAGTCGGTCGGCCGACAGGCCGACGTCGGCCGGCGCCGCCGCCTGCAGATCGGCGGCTGCAACGCGCCCGCGCTCCGCGACGGCCGGGTTGCCGGCATAGGCCGCGACGAGCAGCGCGCCGGCGGCGAGCGCCGCGGCGATTGAGGCGGAACGCACGGATCGGCTGGCTGGTACGAGAGGCCTCCCTTGCGGATGAATGCACCCCTAGACTAGCAGCCCGTGGTGAAAGTCCCGCGTCGCACCGAGACCGGTCAGGCGCCCGGCTGACAAGGCGTGACGAGCGAGCATATTCGACGATATGTGAGCGAGGAACAACACAGTCAGGCGGGATGCATGGCCGGTCGAATGCAGTGGGACTTTCACCACGGGCTGCTAGCCCAAGCCGCGCCGGCAATCCGCGGCCGGCTGCCTCGCGCCGCCGGTCCTTGGGTAGCGGCAGCGGGCGCCCGCTGTCGATGCCGGTTTCACGATCCGGCGTAAAGCGTTACCCTGTCCACTAAACTGCGGTAACGTCGTCGCCGTGTTTACCATAGGGATGCCATTGTGAAGCGCCAGGGACTCCTCGCCGCGGTGTTCGTTCCCATTGCGTTGCTCCTGTGGACGCCGCTGTCGCCTGCGGCTCGGCAACCCGCTGCGCCGCAGTCCGCGTGGACACCGCCGCAGACGCCATGGGGACACCCGGACCTGCAGGGCACCTGGTCGAACGCGTCCACGACTCCATTGGAGCGGCCGGCGGATCTGGCCGGGAAAGCGGTGCTCACGGACGAGGAACGCGCCGCGAGAAACGCGGTTGCGGGTCTCAGCGACGATCGCCCTGTCGGCGATCCGGTCGGCTTCTACAACGACTACTGGCTGGAGCAAGGCGAGCTGTCCAGCAACACGTCGCTGATCGTGGCCCCCCCGAACGGCAGGCTGCCCCCGGCGACGGCGGCGGAGCAGCAGCGGCAGCGCACGCGAACGAGTTCGGGCAGCGCAATCGCGGGCTTGCGCTTCGCCTCCTGGGAGGATTTCAACGCGCTCGACCGCTGCATCACGCGCGGCCTGCCCGGCGCCATGATGCCGGGCGTGTTCTACAACCACAACTATCTGATAGTGCAGACCGCCGACTACGTGGCCATCGCCATAGAGATGGTCCACGACGTGCGCATCATCCCGCTGCAGGAGCGCCCGGATCTGTCACCCGGAATTCAACAGTGGCTGGGAGCGTCGCGGGGACGCTGGGAGGGGAACACGCTGGTCGTCGAGACCGCGAACTTCACGGGCAAGATCAAGCAGCGCAGGGGCACGGTGCTCGGCGGCGGTAAGGATGCGCGCCTGATCGAACGCTTCACGCGAGTCGACACCGATACGATCGACTACCGGGTCACGGTGAGCAATCCGACGGTGTGGGCAGGGCCGTGGACCGCAGCCGCGCCGATGACGTCGACGGCCGGCCCGCTCTACGAGTACGCCTGTCACGAGGGCAATTACGCCATACCGAACGCGCTGCGCGGGTCGCGCGCCGCGGACCAGGAGGAGATGTCGAAATGAGTGACGATCGAACGTTCACCGGCTTCCGCTTCGTGCTGTTTGCACCTTTGGCGCTGGTCCTGCTCCCGGCCTGCGGCGGCGGGCAGCCGGCCGCTCCCGAGCCGGAGCCGGAGGCGCAGCAGAACGAGGGTCTGACGAACGACTTCGTGGAGCGGCTTTTGCCGAACCCGACCTCGGAAGTGATCATCAACTGGGCCCCGCTGCCCGGCGGCCGCGAGTGGGGTACGACGGCCGGCATCGACATAGACGCCGCTGATGGGCACATCTGGGCGTACGACCGGTGCGGCGCCGGACTGCGTCAAGCGTGCGAGAACGCACCGGACCTCGATCCGATCTTCAAGTTCGATCGCCATACCGGCGAGGTGCTGACGAGCTTCGGGGCCGGTCTGTTCGTCACGCCGCACGGCTTCCACGTGGACAGCGACGGCAACGTGTGGGCTACCGACTTCGACGGGAACGATGAGGGCACCAAGGGACACCAGGTGTTCAAGTTCAGTCCCGAGGGTGAGGAGCTGATGCGTCTGGGCGAAGCGGGAGTGGCGGGAAGCGGCCCCGGCCAGTTCAACCAACCAACTGACGTGATCACGGCTCCGAACGGCGACATCTTCGTCGCCGACGGGCACAGCGGCCAGAATCCGGATCCGCCGCCGGGGGCGACCGGGCGCATACTCAAGTTCGACAAGGACGGCAACTTCATCAAGGAATGGGGCGAGATCGGCTTTCGGCCGGGGCAGTTCCGGGTCCCCCACGGACTGGCATTCGATTCGCAGGGCCGTTTGTACGTCGCCGACCGCGGCAATCACCGCATCCAGATCTTCGATCAGGACGGGAACCTCCTCGAAATCTACCTGCAGCACGGTCGGGTCAGCGGCATTTTCATTACCGACGACGACACGCTGTACGCCATCGATTCGGAGTCCAGCGTGACCCGGCACCCGGGTTGGATGAACGGTGTGCGGATAGGCCCGGCCGGCGAAGATCGGCTGATTGGCTTCATCCCGCCCCACGCCCACGAGTCGCGGCCGCTGGCGGGGGCGGCGGGTGAAGGTGTGGTTGTCGACGCCGACGGCAACGTGTACGCGGCGGAGGGTCCGAACTCCCGCGAAGCGGCGCAGGGCGGAATCACCAAGTACGTCGCGGCCGGAAACTAGCAGTCCACGGCGAAGGCGCCGCAGGAGACCGCTCATGAAGAACGCCTGGGTGCTCCCGATCGTGCTGAGCCTGTCGGTGGCGCCGGCACTGGCACAGACCGGTGCAGAACTCATCGACGACCCGCAGACGCCCGAGAACGTCCTCACCCACAGCATGGGCTACGACCGCAAGAGCTACAGCCCGCTGGCGCAGATCAACAAGTCCAACATCCACCGGCTGGTGCCCATCTGGAGCGCAAGCGTGATGAACGAATTCGGTGAGCTGGCCGCACCGGTCGTGTACGAGGGCGTGATGTACGCCATCAACGGCAGGTGGACGTTCGCCATCGACGTCGACACCGGCCGGCAAATCTGGCGTACGCCGGTGGTCCTTGAACCCGAGACGCGCCGCAACCCGTTCAATCGGGGCGCACCGGTCATCTATGAAGGCAAGCTGTTCCGCGTGACGCTGGACAACCACGTTCTCGCCCTCGACATGGAGACCGGTGAAGAGCTGTGGAACCAGAAATTCGCCGACTCGAGCGAGGGCTACTACGCGACGGGCGCGCCGGTGATGGCAGGCGGCGTGCTGATCTCGGGCATGTCAGGCGGCGAGTCCACGACGCGGGGGTTCCTCGACGGCTGGGATCCGGAATCGGGGGAGAAACTGTGGCGCCGCCACACCATTCCCGCGCCCGGCGAGCCGGGTTCCGAGACGTGGCCGGTGGACGGCGATGCGTGGAGGTTCGGCGGCGCGCCCACGTGGCGCTCCGGCACGTACGATCCGGAGCTCGACCTTGTCTATTGGGGGACAGGGAACGCCGCGCCCTGGGATCCCCGCCCGCGCGGAGAACTGGACAGCCTGTATACGTCGAGCGTCATCGCGGTGCGGCCGCAAACCGGGGAGATCGCCTGCCACTACCAGTACACCCCCAACGACGTCTACGACGTCGACGCCGCGGACGAGCATGTGCTGGCCGATATCCGGATCGACGGCCGGCTGCGCAAGGTGATGATCCAGGCCAACAAGAACGGCTTCCTCTATGTGCTGGATCGCACCGACTGCAGCCTGATTGCCGCGCACCCCTACGTCAAGGTCAATTGGGCCGAACACATCGACCTCGCCAGCGGCCGGCCGGTGCTGACGGAACTCTACGACCGTTTCCTGGCCGGCGAGGAGGTCTCCATCTGGCCGTCGCGCGGCTCGAACGCCGTGCCGGTCGCGTTCAATCCGGACACCGGCCTCGTCTACACGAGTGCGTGGCACGTGCCGCGCATCCTGAAGCTCGCGCCGCCGCAAGAGCAGGTCATCGGCGCGAGCTCCACGGGCGTTGTCAGCAGGGTCCCCGGCGTCGAGCCGGGCGAGCTGCTCGGTCACCTGCTGGCGATCGATCCGCTGACCGGCGAGAAGCAGTGGGAGATCCCGCTGACCGATTTCCCGAGCTCGTCGGGCATGCTGGCGACGGGTGGCGGGCTATTGTTCACCGGCAATCTCACCGGTGAGTTCATTGCGGTCGACGCGGCGACCGGCGCAACACTTTGGCAGTTCCAGACCGGCTCGAGTGTCAATTCGACGGCGATCACCTACACCCGCAACGGCCGGCAGTACGTGAGCGTGTCCTCCGGACTCGGCGGCAGTCTTGCCAACCGCTACGTGCGGGGCAGGGTGCCGACCGGCGGCTCGGTGTGGACGTTTGCGCTGATGCCTGAGTGACGGCTGGTTCGTCCGCGCTTGATATGACGTTGTGATGCTGATTGCCCTGGGTGGCCTTCCCGGCGCGGGAAAGTCGGCCATCGCCGTGGCGCTGGCGCAGCGGATCGGCGCGGTCCATATCCGTATCGACACAATCGAGCAGGCGATGCGGAACGCGGGCTTCACCGTGTCGGGACCAGAGGGCTACCTCGCAGCCCGCGATCTGGCCCAGGACAACCTGCGCATCGGACAGACCGTCATCGTCGACTCGGTCAACCCGTGGGAGATCACTCGCAACTACTGGCGCGAGACCGCGGCGCGCATGAAGGTGGAAATCGTGGAGATCGAGGTGGTGTGCAGCGACCATCGCGAGCACCGCCGAAGGGTCGAGTCGCGCATCGCGGATATCCCCGGTCATGTGCCGCCAACCTGGCGACAGGTCCTGGAACGACGCTACGAGTCGTGGAAGACCGCCCAGGTTATCGACACCGCGGGGGGCTGTTCGAGGACGCCGTGTCGCAAGCTGAAGCGACCGTCCGCGCTGCGCGCAATGTGTCAGCCGGCTGAGCCGTGCGTCCGATGATCCGTCTCGGATAAGAATCATCCGTGCGAGGTGGCCGAGGCTACCCGGAGACCTGTCACGGAGCGCCGGCGGCGCGATGGCGGGCGTGAACACGGCTGGCCATGCCGGCGACCAGATCCACGAGAGCGCGGGGCTCGACGGCGCGCGCCAATCCACCGAAACCGAGGATCCAGCGGGCGATCTCGTCGAGGTGCGAGAGTTGCACGGTGTACTCCAGCGCACCGTCCGGAAGGCGCTGAACCTTCTCATCCGGGTGGTGGGTAGCCTGCTCGAGCAGCGGCGCCACCGCCGGGTCGAAGTGGATCACGATCCGCTGCAGCGCGGTGCCGCGGTAGACCGACCAGGTGTGATGCAGGAAGTCGTCGAGATTGAATGCCGGCCGTGTGAAGCGGGTGTCGAAGCGCTTGACCTCGGCAATCCGGTCCAGCCGAAACGTGCGCGGCTCGTCGTGCACGTGGCAACGGCCGGCCATGTACCAGGAGCCCTCGCGATGAAAAATCTCGTACGGGTCGACGCCCCGCCACGTCCGTCGCCCGCCCGCGAGGGAGCGGTAGAGGATCGAGACCGGTGCGCAGCGCTGAACGGCCTGCCGCAGCGTCGTGGTGAGTTCGGGCGCGACGCGGCCCGAGCGTTCCGGACCGGCCAGTGTGAGCGCGCCCGACGTATCCTCGGAGCGCGCGGTCGCGATGTCCAGCTTCGCCTCGACCATCTTGAGATCGCGCGCGAGGTCGGGCGCCCTGCCGATCGCCGGATTGGCCAGCACCAGCTTCAGCGCCGCGTGTTCCTCCGCCGTCAGCGCGAGCGGGCGGATAGTCGCGCCGGCAAGCAGCCGGTAGCCGTGCTCGTCCCGCGTGACCGGGATGTTGTGCCGGGAGAGGTCCGCGATGTCGCGGTAGGCGGTCCGCGGCGAGATGCCGAAGTGGCCCGCGATCTCGCGCAGTTGCCGGGATCGCCGGCCGGCGAGCAGTTGCACGAGCTGGATCAGACGGGCAGGTTTATCCACGATCCGGATATCATGGCCGACGCCACTGTCAGATCCTGGCAGAAGCGGCCGTGAAAACGCCAGAGGCCGTGTATTTCAGGACGGTACGGCGGGTAGTGCGCCGGTTGTAGAATCGTCGCGTCGGAAGCGAGATCTCGAGTGGGACACGCGCCTGATCCTGTCGGCATTGTCGGCGCCGGCGCCGTGGCGCGGGCGCTCGGCCGGGAGCTGCATGCGGCCGGTGTTCCGGTCGCGGCGCTCGCCAGCCGCACGCCCGCCAGCGCGCGCCGCGCGGCCGCCAGCATCGATGCCGGTGTTCGGGTGGTCCCCTGCGCCGATCTCCCGCACCTTGCCCGACGGGTGATCATCGCGGTTGCCGACGCCGGTATCGCCTCGGTCGCGGCGTCGTTGGCGGCGGCGGGCATGCGCGGCATCGTCCTGCACACGAGCGGCGCCGGCGGTCTGGCGCCCTGCGCACCGCTGCAGGGGGCCGGAGTCGCCTGCGGCGTGCTGCACCCGCTGCAGACCATCGTGCCGCCCGAGCAGGGCGCCAGCCAGTTTCGCGGCGTGGCGTTCGGCGTGGCGGGTGACGCGCCGGCTGTCGCGTGGGCCGTGTTGATGGCCGAACGTCTGGGCGGATCGGTATTGCGTCTGTCCGAGGAAGACCTGCCGGCGTATCATGCCGGCGCGGTGCTGGCGAGCAACGCGCTGGCCGCCGCCATCGACGCCGCGACCGTATTGATGGCGCAGGCCGGCGTGGCACGGGCCGATGCCCTGCAGGCGCTAGGCCCACTGTGCCGCGCGAGCGTCGAAAACGTGCTCCGGCTGGGACCCGCGGCGGCGTTGACCGGTCCGATTGCCCGCGGCGATTGCGGCACGGTCGCGGCGCATCTGGCCGCCATCCGCCGCGCGCCGGCCGGCGCGGCGGACCTGTACCGCGCGGCTGCGCGACATCTGCTGTCGCTCGCGCACGAACGGCAGCTTCCGCCGGCGACGCTACAGTCGCTGGCGCGCATGCTCGATAGTCGAGACGGGGGAGGATCATGATGGACCGCAAGCCCGTTCGAATTACCGACCTGCGGCGCAAGAAGCAGGCGGGCGAGAAGATCACGATGCTGACCGCGTACGACACGCCGACCGCGCGGTTGCTGGATGCGGCCGGACTCGACACGCTGCTGGTGGGCGACTCGGTCGGGATGGTGATGTTGGGCCACGACAGCACGTTGCCGGTGACGCTTGAGGCAATGGTCCACCATACCGCGGCGGTGAGCCGCGGCGTGTCGCGCGCGCTTGTCGTCGCCGACATGCCGTTTCTCAGCTACCAGGTGACGGCCCCCGAGGCCATCCGCAATGCCGGCAGGTTGCTGCAGGAGGGCGGCGCGGCGGCGGTGAAGCTGGAGGGCGGCCGGCCGATTGCCGACGTCGTGCAGCGCCTCGTCGAGATCGGCATTCCGGTCATGGGCCATCTGGGCTTGCGCCCGCAGTCCGTGCACCAACTCGGCGGGTACGCGCGGCGGGGGACCGAGACGCGGGAAGCGGACGCCATCATCGAGGACGCCGTGGTGCTCGAGGAGGCCGGCGCATTTGCCGTGGTGCTCGAGTCGATCCCGGCGGCGCTGGCCCGCACGATTACGCAGCGGCTGCGGGTGCCCACCATCGGCATCGGCGCCGGCGCGGACTGTGACGGTCAGGTGCTGGTGAGCGCCGACATGCTCGGTCTGACCGACCGCGTACCCCCGTTCGTCAGGCAGTACGCCGACCTTCAGGGCACCATCGTCGCCGCGGCGCGCGCGTTCGCCGACGACGTACGGTCGGGACGCTTTCCCGAGGCGGCCGGCCGCCCGGCGGCCAAGCGCACCGCCGCCAGGCGCAATGCCTCCTGAGGTCGCCGACACGGCGGCCGCGCTGCGCGTACGGCTGGATCGTGCACGCGCGGCCGGCGCGCCGGTCGGCCTCGTGCCCACCATGGGCGCGCTGCACGCGGGCCACACCGCCCTGATCGAACGCGCGCGGCGCGAGTGCGGCTGCGTCGTCGTCAGCATCTTCGTCAACCCCCTGCAATTCGACCGCGAGGACGACCTGCGGCGCTATCCGCGTACGCTGCAGACGGACGTCGATACCTGCGGAGCCCTGGGTGTCGACGTGGTATTTGCCCCGCGCGCAACCGAGATGTATCCGTCGCCGCCCGCCTGCACCGTGCAGATCGCCCGCCTGGCGGATCACCTGTGCGGCCGGCATCGGCCGGGACACTTCGAGGGGGTGGCGACTGTCGTCCTCAAGTTGCTGCAAATCGTCCAGCCGGCGCGGGCCTACTTCGGTGAGAAGGATGCGCAGCAGACGGCCATCGTGCGGCGCGTCGTGCGCGACTTCAACGTGCCGGTCGACATTGTCGAAGTGCCGATCGTGCGGGAGCCGGACGGACTGGCGATCAGCTCCCGCAACGTGCACTTGAACCGCGACGAACGCCGCGTGGCGCCGTCGTTGTACCGCGTGTTGTGCGCGGCGCAGCGGGAGATTACGGCCGGCCGGACCGATGCCGGCGCAGTGCGGGCTGCCGCCGCCGCCTGTCTGCCCGACGCCGCCGGGCTGCGGCTCGAGTATCTCGAGTTTGTGGATCCGGACGACATGCAGCCGGTGCAGGCCATCACCGGTCCCGTCCGGATTGCCGGCGCCCTGTGGGTTGGCGCCACGCGGCTGATCGACAACCTGCTGTGCGCGCCGCCGGGCGCGTAAGGCTCTCTGCCGGGCGGCCTGCCCGGCGCGGGTGAAACTTTCCCCCGCGTTACGGGTTCTTTACGTAATGCACCCGCCGCCATCCGAGCGCAATGATCGACGCCAGCGCGTTTGAGGCATTCGTACGGAGATACCAGGACATGGTGTTCGGCCTCGCCGTTCGGATGCTCGGCGATGCGAGCGAGGCGGAGGATGTGTCCCAGACGGTGTTCCTGAAGGCGTTCGAGCGGTTCGACGCGCTCGCCGACAGCGAAACGGCGGGGGGCTGGCTGCGAACCGTGACCACGAACCTCTGTATCAACCATCTGTCGCGCTACCGCGCCCGCTGGCGCCTGTTCAGCCAACGTCGGCGCGACGGTGACGACACGCAGTACCCGGAGGAAGCGCGACTTGCGGTACCGGCGTCGCAGGCCGCGGACCTGGAGCGGTCGGAGGAGCAGGCCCGCCTCGAACACGGCCTGCGCCGGCTGCCGGACCATCAGCGCGTGCCGCTGGTGCTGTTTCACTTCGAGCAGCGCAGCTATCAGGACATCGCCGCCCTGCTGGGCATATCCCTGGCGAAGGTCAAGACCGACATGCACCGGGGCCGCGAGGCCCTCAGACAACTGCTGGTGACCCGCGATGCATAGCAAGGAATCGGAATCGCTCGTTCAGCGGCGGCTGCAGCAGTTGCCGCCGCCGCGCGCGCCGGAGACGCTGCTGCCGCGCGTGATGGCGGCGGCGCGCCAGCAGGCGCGGCCACGGTGGTACCGGCAGCCGTGGGTCGAGTGGCCCCTGGTGTGCCAGGCCGCGTCGGTCGCGTTGCTCGCCGCGCTGGCGCCGTTCGTACCGCTCGCGCTCGAGTGGATCGGCGCCGGCGTGGTGTCGCGCGCCGCGGGCGACGCCGCCGCCGGCGTGGCCGTGGTCACGGACGACGTCAACACGCTCGCGCGCGTGCTGTGGCGGGTGTTTCTGGAACCGACGATCGGGTATCTGGGCACGTTGATTGCCATCATGTGCGTGGCCGGCGCCGTATTCTGCGCCGCGCTGACGCGCGTGCTGTGGGAAGGGAGCGTCAGCCGATGAGTGCAGTCCGCCAATCGTTCGTGGTGCTTGCGGTCGCAGCGGGCCTGGCTTTGGCCGCCGTGCAGGCGGCGGCCCAGTCACGGGGCGGGGACGGGCCGATCGTAATGTTGGGCGAAGACTACACCGTGGCGGCCGGTGAGCGGGTCGAGGAGGTGGTCGTCATCGGGGGGTCGGCCACGATCGAAGGGGAAGTGGACGGCGACGCGGTCGCGGTGATGGGCGACATCACGCTGGCCGGCACCGCCCGTATCGAGGGCGACTTCGTGGTGGTCCTCGGGTCGGCGACGATAGAACCCGGCGCGGTGGTGGAACGGGATCTGGTGGTGGTTGCCGGCGACCTCGACGCCCCGCCCGGCTTCCGGGCCGGCGGTGATCAGGTCGTCGTCGTGGGCGGAGTCGGGCCGGGGAACCGGTTTGGTTCTGTCCTCCCGTGGTTCCGGTATGGGCTGTTCTGGGGTCGCCCGTTCGTGCCGAGCCTGCCCTGGATGTGGACGCTGGCCGCGCTGTTCGTACTGCTCTACCTGGCAGTCAATTTCCTGTTCGATCGTCCGGTGCGGTCCTGCGTGGACGTGCTGGCGGAGAAGCCGCTGAGCACCGGCCTCGGCGGAGTGCTGGTGGTGCTGCTGATCGGGCCGGTGTTCTTCATACTGGCCGTGTCGGTCGTCGGGCTGGTGGTGATACCGTTCGTGGTCTGCGCGCTGCTGCTCGCCGGCCTGGTCGGCCGGGTGGCCGCCGCCCGCTGGATTGGCAGCCGTGTGATCGCCGAGGACAGCCCCGAGAACTGGCGGCAGGGGACGCGCTCGCTGCTGATCGGGATGGCGCTGGTCGGCGTCGCGTACCTCGTGCCGGTGCTCGGTTTCGTGACCTGGACCACGCTGGGCGTGTTCGGGCTGGGAGCGGTCGCCGCGACGGTTGTCGCCGGCCTGAAGAAGGAAAATCCGCAGCAGCCCGCGCCAGTTACTGGTCCGCCCGCGGTACCGGCCAACAGCGCCGCGGCGGTCGCCGGGCCGGAGTCGTCAGAGGCCGCCGCCACGGAGCCGTCGCCCCCGGCTCCGGCGCCGCTCCCGGCTGCGCCGTCGCCGGCGTCCGACGCTCCTCCAGACCTCTCGATATATCCGCGCGCCGCCTTCGGCAGCCGCCTCGGCGCCCTGGCGCTCGACGTGCTGCTACTCGGTATCACGGGTGCGTTGCTGCACATCGAGGTTGGTTGGCTCTTCCTGCTGATCGTGGTGTATCACGTGGGGTTCTGGGCGTGGAAGGGCACCACGATCGGCGGCATCGTCTGCCACCTGCGCGTGGTTCGGTCCGACGGTACGCCGCTGAGGTTCACGGAGGCGCTGGTGCGCGGGCTCTCCGCGATCTTCTCGGTGGCCGTGGCCGGGCTGGGTTGGTTCTGGATGCTCTGGGATCCGGACCGCCAGACGTGGCACGACAAGATTGCCGGCACCATCGTCGTGCGCGTGCCGACCAGCGTGACGCTTCCGTAGGAATCCTGGCACGCCCCCCGGAGCACCGGACGCGGCGCACCGGGGGAGCGTCAGCGCAGTCGCAGAGCGCTCAGAATACGGCGATCGGGTTGATCGGCGACCCGGTACCCTGCGGTACTCGGACCGGACCGGCCATGAAGAGGAACTCCCAGCGGTCGAGGCGGGCGGCGGTCTCCGCGGCCTCCTCGAGGTCGAGGTTGTCGAACAGGTTCATGCCGCGCGCCACCACCGCGAACTTGTGGATCACCGTCTCGTTGAACCCGGGGATGTTGCCGCCCACCTCGTGCGCGGTGTCGCTGCCGAAGAGCGCCACGTCCCGCTCGGCAAGGAACGGCAGGAAGGACGCATCCATGCCGCCGCCGCCGCTGGCGCCGTTTTCCGAGGCCCGCCGCGCCCAGCGCCCCGTGCGGATCAGCAGCACGTCGCCCGCCTCGACGGTGGCGCCGGTCTGCTGCTCCCATTCCTCGATGTCCTGGCGATACACACGGGTTCCCGGCTCCAGATAGGGCACGCCGCGCAGGCGCGGAACGTCGATGAGCACCGCCTTCGTCACGACGCCGTTCTTCAGGCCCGTGATGCCGAGATGCTCGCAGCCGTCGTCGGTGACCGTCTGCCGCGTGTCGTGGCCGTTGAAGATCTTGCCGCCGTAGGTGACGTGGCAAACCGCGTCCAGATGGGTGAAGAACCCGCCGTGATAGTCGATGTCGAGCCGGTCGCGGATGCGGTCAGGGTCGAACGTGATGATCATGTTCAGCCCGAACGGCCGGTTGGGATCGCTGCCCAGCTCGTCGACGACGTCATGCCCGAGCGAGATCGCTTCGCCGGTCTCGACGAGCGCGGTGGCCTGCCTGCGCTTCTCGGGCGTGATGAGGTTGGCCGCGCCCATCTGGTCGTCCTCGCCCCAGCGGCCCCAGTTCGACAGCTCGGTCATCCACTGCTCGAATTCTTCCTCGGTCGCCCCGGGCTCGTTGGCCGAGCGGTCCGGCTGGCTGGCGGATACACATCCCGCGAGACAGAACAGGGCGAGGGCGATTGAAGCGAAGGCAAACCTCGTCATCGTCTACGTTCTCCTCTCGAAGCGGCGGAGAATCGCCGCGGCCCGGAAGCTACCACGAAACGGCGGGGCTATCAACGGCGCGCGCGGGTCACGGCATGTCGCTGGTCCCGGCCATTAGCCTGATCGCCGCCTTGCGCGACAGCAGGCGCCCGCTGACCTGCGCGACGATCCGGTTCAGCAGGCCCGGCACCACGCGCGGCTGCTTGCCCAATGCGGCCAGCGTCTGGACCGCCACCGCCTCGGGCGCCAGGATGCCCGGCGCCTCCTTGCCGTACGTCCTGAGGTAGCCGGGCGTGCGAATCGCGCCGGCGCAGGACACGATAACGTCGACGCCGTGCGCGCGCAACTCGTGCCACAGGCTCTCGCCCAGGACCGTGTTGAAAGCCTTGGTCGCCGCATAGGCGGCAATGCCCGGCGATCCCTGCATCCCGGCAAGCGACGACATGAGCACCACCGCACCGCGGCCGCGCTCATGCATGGGCGGCAGCAACGCGTGCAGGAAGGTCAACGGACCGCGCACGTTAACGCGGATCATGCGCTCCAGCGCGTCTTCTTCCATCGTGACGAAGCGGCCCATCTGCGACACCGCCGCGTTGTACACCAGCACGCCGACTTCGATATCGGCGACGGCGGGAGCGAGCTTACCCGACAGTTCCGGGTCCGCCAGGTCGAGCGCCAGATGGCGCACCTCCACGCCGTGCTGCTGCCGCAGCTGCTGCGCAAGCTCCGCCAGCACCTCTTCGCGCCGCGCCAGCAGCAGCAGGCGCATGCCGCGCTCGGCAAGCTGCGTCGCAAACGCCGCCCCCAGGCCCTCGGAAGCCCCCGCAATCACGGCCCACTTTCCGTAGCGCGTCACATAATCGCTCACTACACCACCTCTCCTGGGAGTCCAGCGTCGAGTGCGCCTGGCGAGGTCGGTAACGGGATGTCAGGTTGCTAGAACTGCAGGGTGCCGAGCAGCACGAGCGTGTGGACCCGCGCGGCGGCAAGGTGTTGCCGGCGTTCCGCCTCGAGGCTCACGGTCGCCGACCGGCCCACCGCGAGACGCCCGCCGAGACGGTAGCCTCGCGCAGCCTCGCCGACCAGGCGCAGCCCACCGTACGTAGTGAGCACGCCCCGGTCTCGCAAGGCCCCGAAGCCGTACCCGAACTCCGCATCGAGACGCGCGCCCGGCGCGCTATGCAAGTACGGGTCGGTGGCTCCGCGCTCCCACAGTTGCTGTACGCCGCTCGCCGTGTCGCCCCAGGCCGGCATCAGACTCACCGACGGCCCGCGGCCCCCGGCCTTGGGCGCGAAGCGGAACAGCCCGCCGAAACCCCATTCGCGCAGCGTGCCCCTGTGGATCAATAGCCAGCGGCCGTGACCCTCGACGGTCAGGCCCGCCTCGGGATTGAGGTGCCGGAGCCCGCCGCCCAGCTCCAGCCCGGCTCCGGTTTCCCCGTCGCCCCGGTCATGGCGCAGTCCCACTTCCCCCCACGGGATCAGCGAAGCGCCGGAGGATAACGCGTGCTCGTAGCTGACCTCGGTACCCAACCGCAGCCGCTGCATGTCCACCGACGCCGCGTCGAACGCCGTACTGGCGTGCAAGACGTTCATCTGCGCCAGCGCCCATTCCCCCTTGAGCCGCAACGTCGTCGCCCCGCGGGTAAGCAGCCGGCCGCTCACACCCACCACGCCCGAGTCCAGCGTCGCGGGGCTCGTGAGGACGTTCCCGGCCGCCTCGTCCACGACCCGCAGGTCCCCCCAGGCGTGACCGACCGTTCCCCACACGTCCAGGTCGGGCAACACGGACCAGGCAAGGTAGGGATGGATGCCGACCAGCCCCAACTCATATGTGCCGCGACCGGCGTCCAGGCTCGGGCCGACGCCCTGGTAGTCAAACGAGCCCCGCGACCGGGAAAAGGACACGCCGGCAAGCAGGCCGGGGCCGATCCGCGCGTCCGCTCCCGCGTGCCAACTCGACACCTCGCCGTCCCAGGCAATCCCGCCGCCCCGGCCGCCGCCCGCCAGGTTCTGGTAGTCGGGGCACCACCATGCCGCGAAACGTCCCTCGCCGTCCTCTTGCTCCTGCGATTGCATCAGGAACAGCGAGTCGTCGAACGCTTGCACCAGCGTCGGCGACTGGGCGCCGGCCCCCGCCCAGCGGCGAGAGCGGGATTCTGAAGCAAACGTCCGACCGGCGGATGGATCCGTGAGCCCGCCACGGGCGGCGGAACCCGCAAACGCCAGGCGGGCGGACGGTTCCGTCGACCTGCCGCGGGGGGCGGAGCCCGCGAGCACCTGATCGATACGGCACCTGACCGCGCTGAACGCCAGCGCCCGGCCAACCTCCGGCAGGACGACATCGTTGACCACCCCGATACGTTGCTGCACGTCGTCCGTGATCGTTCCCGTTCCGTTCCCGTCCGCGACCGTCGCTCCCGCCGGATCGCTCAGCTGCACCGTGAAAGCTTCCGTCTCCTCCGCCGCGGCGTCTTCGATGGTCGGCACTACGATGGTGTTCCTCGTCTCGCCCGCTTCGAAGCGCAGCGTTCCCTCGGTTGCCACGTAGTCGAATCCCGCCGCCGCCGTCCCGTCCATGGTGCGGTAAGAGACCCTTACCGCTGCACCGCTCGCTGCGCTCAGCCGCACGACGAACTCCGCCGCCTCGCCTTCGCGCACCGGCGGCGCGTCGTCAATCGCCAGCCCCGGTGGATCATCGTCGTCGGTGATCGTTCCGGTTGCGGTCCCGTCCGCGACCGTTGCCCCCGTCGGGTCGCTCAGCTGCACTGTGAAAGCTTCGCTTTCCTCCGACGTGGCGTCTTCGATGGTCTGCACCGCGATGGTCTTGCTCGTCTCGCCGGCTTCGAAGCGCAGCATGCCCGAAGTAGACGTGTAGTCCGAGTCCGCTACCGCCGTCCCGTCCTCGGTGCTGTAAGAGACGGTTACGGGCACGCCGCTCGCTGCGTTCAGCCGCACGACGAACTCCGCCGCCTCGCCTTCGCGCACCGGCGGCGCATCGTCGATCGACAGCCCCGGTGGCTCGTCGTCGTCCGTGATTGTTCCGGTTGCGGTCCCGTCCGCGACCGTTGCTCCCGCCGGGTCGCTCAGCTGCACCGTGAAAGCTTCGCTTTCCTCCGACGTGGCGTCTTCGATGGTCTGCACCGCGATGGTCTTGCTCGTCTCGCCCGCTTCGAAGCGCAGCATGCCCGAAGTAGACGTGTAGTCCGAGTCCGCTACCGCCGTCCCGTCCTCGGTGCTGTAAGAGACCGTTACCGCCGCGCCGCTCGCTGCGCTCAGCCGCACGACGAACTCTGCCGCCTCACCCTCTTGCACGGGCGTCGCATCGTCGATCGACAGCCCCGGTGGCTCGTCGTCGTCCGTGATTGTTCCGGTTGCGGTCCCGTCCGCGACCGTTGCTCCCGCCGGGTCGCTCAGCTGCACCGTGAAAGCTTCGCTTTCCTCCGACGTGGCGTCTTCGATGGTCTGCACCACGATGGTCTTGTTCGTCTCGCCCGCTTCGAAGCGCAGCATGCCCGCAGTCGATGTGTAATCGGAACCCGCCCCCGCCGTCCCGTCCACGGTGCCGTACGACACAGTTACCGGCACGCCGCTCGCTGCGCTCAGCCGCACGACGAACTCCGCCGCCTCGCCTTCGCGCACCGGCGGCGCGTCGTCAATCGCCAGCCCCGGTGGATCATCGTCGTCGGTGATCGTTCCGGTTGCGGTCCCGTCCGCGACCGTTGCCCCCGCCGGGTCGCTCAGCTGCACTGTGAAAGCTTCGCTTTCCTCCGACGTGGCGTCTTCGATGGTCTGCACCGCGATGGTCTTGCTCGTCTCGCCGGCTTCGAAGCGCAGCATGCCCGAAGTAGACGTGTAGTCCGAGTCCGCTACCGCCGTCCCGTCCTCGGTGCTGTAAGAGACGGTTACGGGCACGCCGCTCGCTGCGTTCAGCCGCACGACGAACTCCGCCGCCTCGCCTTCGCGCACCGGCGGCGCATCGTCGATCGACAGCCCCGGTGGCTCGTCGTCGTCCGTGATTGTTCCGGTTGCGGTCCCGTCCGCGACCGTTGCTCCCGCCGGATCGCTCAGCTGCACCGTGAAAGCCTCGCTTTCCTCCGCCGTGGCGTCTTCGATGGTCTGCACCGCGATGGTCTTGTTCGTCTCGCCCGCTTCGAAGCGCAGCATCCCCGAAGTAGACGTGTAGTCCGAGTCCGCTACCGCGCTCCCGTCCAATGTCTCGTAGGCGACCGTCACCAACTTGTCGCTGGACCCGCTCAAAGTCACCGCGAATCGGGCCTGGTCTCCCTCACTGACCGTCGCGTCCTCGATGGACAGGGTGGGCAGACGGATGTCGCCGTCCCCGTCGCCGTCGCCATCGCCGTCACCGTCCCCATCGCCGTCCCCATCGCCGTCGCCATCGCCGTCGCCATCGCCGTCGCCATCGTCACTTGTGTCGTTGTCGGTGATCGTCAGCGTTGCCGGGGTCACCGACAGCCCACTCCCACTTGCGGTGCCGGTAACAGCTACCGTCTCGTCGCCCTCTACCAACTCGTCATCCACCGGCTCGAACGAGAAACTCTCGATCTGGCGCGTCTGCCCCGCCGGTATCGTGATCGCGAAGGGGGGCACCGGCGTGTAGTCGTCCGCATTCGCCGTGCGGCCTACCACGCTTATCTCCACGTCGGTGCCCTGCGCCCGCGGCGAACCGTTCAACGTCGCCGTCACCACCACCGGCGTTGGCCCGGCGTTCTCCGCTACCGATGGCGGTTGCGCCTGCAGCATCACGCTCGTCGACGCGACGTCGTCGTCGACGATCCGCACCGTCACCTGGGCGATGCCGTGCAGGTCGTCCGGGCAATTGGATTCCTCGTCCCACACCTCGTGGGTGATGTTCACGAACTCGTCGTCAGGGTCGTCGTCGTCCTCGGCACGTATCGTGATGCCGCGCCAGCGCGTTGGATTCTCGCTGCTGCCGTCCTGGTCGACCTGCCAGCCGACCGACGGCACCCAAGAGAGGAATGCTTTGTCCTTGCCGTCCTTGATGAGCTCGCCGTCGTAGCGGACGTATCCGTCGACGTGCACCCGGACCCACCAGCCGCTGGCCTCCGGCTGCTTGCTGAGCCTCAGGTAGTAGGTGGCCGATTCACCTTCCCTGATGGTCAGATCCAGGCTGGGCATCCCCGTGTCCGCCGTAATGCTTCTCGATAACTCCACTTTCCCGCCGGTTTCGGCCCAGGCGTAGATCGGTGGGTGTCCCTCCTGGTCCTCCTGTTCCTCCTGGGCGCGGACCGGCGGCGCGGCCGTAATCGACAGCAGCCCGAAAAGGATGGTTGAGGAGGTGACAAGACGACGGAGGCGGGATGGAGCGCCAGCCTCGTACGGGGCGAGCACGGCGCCATTATGACAAATTGCGCAATATTGTGTAGAACTGGGCAAAAGAGATCGGCTCATCCCTGCGAGAGGGGCGCTTGCGATACACGCGCGGTCTACCGCCCGGCGGCGCCCGCGGGCAGCACCAACCGGGCCGCGCGCGCCGGGAGGACCGCGGAGAGGATGCTGCTGCCATCTCTCCAGCGCATCGCGGCATCGAGTGTAGCCACGCCGTGCGCTGTTCGGGTGACGCCGCCGTTCCGATTGTGGTAAGACAAGGGGACCGCACGCCGACCGTCACCTTCAGTGGGAGATAATCCATGTCCATGAGCAAGCAGAGCAGCCGCCGCGACGTGTTGAAGGGGAGCCTGGCCCTGGCCGGCGTGGGCATGTTCGGTGTGCCGGAGTGGGTGCTGCCGGCGCTCGCGCAGGGTGAGACGGTCGTGCCGTTCACCGACCTGCCGGAGGTCATCAACTGGCGGCGGACGCCGGACCGGCGCATGCTCGACATCCGCACCATCGACAGCGTATTCACCGACCGGGATCAGTTCTTTACGACGCAACACTACGGCCATCCCGAGATCGACCCCGCGGCGTACCGCCTCAACGTGTCGGGCCTCGTCGACCAGCCGCTGTCGCTGTCGATCGACGAGATCCGCGCCATGCCGGCGCGCGACCTCGTCTTCGGGTTCGAATGCTCCGGCAACCGGGGTCCGATCAACGGCCTGGCGAGCAACGGACGGTGGACCGGCGTGTCGCTGCACACGGTGCTCGAGCGCGCGGGCGTGCAGCCGGCGGCCCGCGAGTTCGTTTTCCTGGGCGCCGACCACGGTGAGGAGGAGGTGGAGTTCCGGGGCCGCAGCTACACCGTGGACCAGCAGTACGGCCGCAGCCTGCCGCGCGACAAGGCGCTGTCACCCGAGCCGCTGCTGGCGTACGCGCTGAACGGCGAGCCGCTGACGGCGTTCCAGGGCTTCCCGCTGCGGCTGCTGGTGCCCGGTTGGTACGGCGCGCCCAACGTCAAGTATCTCGCGGAGATTCATGTCCAGGAGGATGCGTATCTCGGGAAGTACCAGGCCCGCTGGTATCGCACCCTGAAGGGCGAGATGGTCAACGGCGAGATGAAGTGGAAGGAAACGGCCATCACGCGCATGCGGCTCAAGTCGTTCATCGCGCGCGTCAGCACGAACGGCAGCCGGCACCGGGTGTTCGGCGTCGTGCTCAATGACGGCACGCCAATCCGTTCGGTTGAGGTCAAGGTGGACGACAGCGCGTGGCAGGCGGCCACGCTCAGTCCCTCAACCAACATGAAGTACGCCTGGAAGTTCTTCACCTACGATTGGGACGGCGCGACGCCGGGGGAGCACACCGTCGTGTCACGCGTGACCGACGTGAATGGCGAATTACAGCCGACCGCCGAGGAACTGGAGGTCAAGAAGACCTTCCTGGAGCACAACGCCCAGCATCCCCGCACCGTCATGATCGCCTAGCAGCACATGACCGGAGGAACGATGTCCGCTATCGACGATGGACTTGCCAACAACAGCCGTTATGCGGCCAGCTTCGACAAGGGCGATCTGCCGCTGCCGCCCGGCCACGGGCTGGCCGTGGTGGCCTGCATGGACGCGCGTCTGGACCCGCACCGGATCATGGGGCTCGCGGAGGGCGACGCGCACGTCATCCGCAACGCGGGCGGTGTGATCACCGATGACGCGATCCGCTCGCTGACGATTTCACAGCGCCTACTCGGCACCCGGGAGATCGCGCTGATCCACCACACCGACTGCGGCATGCTGACGTTCCGCGACGATGCCGTGAAGGATGCAATTGAGGCCGACACCGGCCTGCGCCCGGCGTTCGCCATGGAGGCGTTCCAGAACCTGGAGGCTGACGTACGGCAGTCGATGGCCCGCATTCAGGCCAGCCCGTTCATCCCCCACAAGGACCAAGTGCGGGGGTTCGTGTACGACTGCGCCACGGGCCGGCTGAACGAAGTGTCGCCCGCCTGACAAACGCTGATCCCGCCCCGCCCCGCGGCGGGAACGGGCCTACTGGCCGCCGGCCGCTACTCGCCCTTGGCGCGGGCGCCGCTGAGGGCGTTCGGCACCGAGTAGTTGCCTTCGTGGCAGGCGTACTCGTAGATCTCGTATTCGTTGTCTCGCCGCAACGGGAACGACGCAGTCCACGGCGCGTTGTACGTCTCCGGATCGTCGACGTGGATCGAGTACTGCACCGTGTCCTTGTCGACGATCGTGAATTTCTCGATGAGGCGCTGCTGCTCGGTCTGCCGCGAGCGGATGCTGGCCGTGGCGCCGCGCATGCTCTGCGAGCTGCGGAAGTTGGTCGACTCGACGATCAGCGTGTTGCCCTCCCAGCGGCCGCGCGGGTCGCCTTCCCACTGGCGGATGCTGTCGTCGAGGTGCGGCCGATCACCGATGGGGATGATTCGCGCACGGTGGATCATCTCGGCCAGGATGACGACGTAGCCGGGCGGCTGCAGGATTTGGGCGCCGTTGTTGTACACGCCCGGCATCATGATCCCGATCACGCCGCGCGTGAGGCAGCGGTCGGCCGACTCCATGTAATCCCACGAATCGTGCAGGTGATCGCGGTTATAGGCCAGCACCTCGTGCGCCGCCGGCGTCCAGTCGGGGATCTGCCCGCTCAGCGGCTCGACGATGAGGGCCGGTGCGGGGTATTCCTCCGCCTCGTTCCAGTAGGAGTCGAACCAGTGCGCGCCGTAGGCGCCGACGCTCTTCTGGCGCGGCTGGGCCGCCCGGCGCTCGGCTTCCTGGGCGCGCGCCAAGGCGATCGCTTCCAGGTCCGCCGGCGTGAAATCGGGACCGGAAAAGCCGTCCGGAAGCTCCAGCGGCGTCGCGAGAGCATCGACGTTGTTCCACATGCCCTGGATGTCCGGCTGTCCATCGGCGAGGATCGCCGGCGTCCAATCGGCTCCGCCGGCCGATCCGGATTGGGCGTGCGCGGCCCCCGCGAGGCCCAGGACAAGAAGCAGGGCGCCGGCAACCGCAATCGGCCTGACGATGGTCGACGTGATCATATGCATGTCCTCCAGGGGAATCGTCTGTAAACGGACCCACCAGCGTCAACATCATTTTGACTCCGGCGTTGCCCGGGTTAGAATGCAGTGGGTTCCATGATACTTCTTAAGGTTCTTCCGGTCGCTGTCGTTGTCGGCACCGTCGGCGTTGTCACGCTGGCGGCCAGCGGATGATGTACCCGATCGGATAACCGAGCATTCGACGGCCATCATCCCGCGCCGGATGATGGCCGTTTTTTTTGAGCCTAGCGGCCGCCGGGGGTTCGCGGCGCAGACCCAGATAACGGTTGAATTCGGAGGGGACGCCGAGCATCGACGCGGTCGTCCCCAAGCCGCGCACGGCGCGGCTCGGCGGCCGCGGCGCGGGGCGAAGGGGGCCCCGCTAGCGGCCGCCGGGGGTTTGGGGCGCAGCCCCAAATGGTAATGGACAACGGACATCCTAGACGGAGCAGTGCGATCACCGCGGGGCCGAGCCGCGCGCCGGCCCGCGCCATGCTCAAGGCGGTCGGTTTCACCGACGAGGATCTGCGCCGGCCGATCATCGGCGTGGCGAACACGTGGATCGAGATCGGGCCGTGCAACTATCACCTGCGCGACCTCGGCGCGCAGGTCAAGGCGGGGATCCGCGCCGCCGGCGGCACGCCGATGGAGTTCAACACGGTGTCCATCTCCGACGGCATCACGATGGGCAGCGAGGGGATGAAAGCCTCGCTGGTGAGCCGTGAGGTGGTGGCCGACTCTATCGAACTCGTGGCGCGCGGCAACCTGTTCGACGGCCTCGTGGTGCTGGTCGGCTGCGACAAGACGGTGCCGGGCGGCGTCATGGCGCTGGTGCGTCTCGACATACCCGGTCTGGTGCTCTACGGCGGCTCGATTGCGCCGGGGCGCTGGGAGGGGCGGGACGTCACTATCCAGGACGTGTTCGAAGCGGTCGGGGCGCACGCCGCCGGCAGGATGAGCGACGCGCAGCTCGCCGCACTGGAGAACAGCGCCTGCCCCGGGCCGGGCGCGTGCGGCGGGCAGTTCACCGCGAACACCATGTCGATGGTGTGCGAGTTGCTGGGCATCTCGCCGTTGAGCGCCAACAGCGTGCCGGCGATGGTCGACGTCAAGAAAGACGTCGCGCGCCGCGCCGGTGAGCTGGTCATGGATCTCGTCAGGACGGACCTGCGGCCGCGGCAGATCGTGACGCGCGCCGCGATCGACAATGCGATCGCCGGCGTCGCGGCGACCGGCGGCTCGACGAACGCCGTCCTGCACCTGCTGGCAATCGCGCACGAAGCCGGGGTCGACCTGGCGATCGACGACTTCGATCGCATCAGCGGGCGGACGCCGCTGTGGGCCGACCTCAAGCCGGGCGGACGCTTCGTGGCGACGGACCTGTACCGCGCGGGCGGAATCGGACTGGTGGCGAAACGCCTCCACGAGGCCGGCCTGCTCCATGACGACGCCGCCACGGTGACCGGCCAGACGATCGGTGAAGCGGCGCGCGCGGTGGCCGAAACCGCTGGTCAGCAGGTGGTGCGGCCGGTGTCCGAACCGATAACCCCTACAGGGGGGCTTGTAATTCTCAGGGGGAATCTGGCCCCGCACGGCTGCGTGGTGAAGGTTGCCGGCCATGCGCCGGCGACGCACCGCGGACCGGCCCGCGTATTCGACAGCGAGGAGGCCGCGTTCGCGGCGGTCGGGCAGGGCGGCATTCAGGCCGGCGACGTCGTCGTCATCCGCTACGAGGGGCCGAGCGGCGGCCCGGGCATGCGCGAGATGCTCGCCGTGACGGCGGCGATTGTGGGGGCCGGACTCGGCGAGTCGGTGGCGCTGCTGACCGACGGCCGCTTCTCGGGCGCCACCCGCGGCATGATGGCGGGCCACGTTGCGCCCGAGGCGGCGAAGGGCGGGCCGATCGCGATCGTGCGCGACGGCGACACGATCCTGTTCGACGAGCGGAACCGAAGGCTGGAGCTCGAGGTGGACGAGGGCGAGATCGCCGCCCGGCTGGCTGCCTGGCGCGCGCCGGAGCCGCGCTTCACCAGTGGCGTCATGGCGAAGTACGCCCGGCTGGTGTCGTCGGCAGCCACCGGCGCGGTGACGAGCTAGCCGTCGCGGGTTTGGGGCGCAGCCCCAAGTGGTACAAGGCCCGCACGGCGGGCCTCGGCGGACGCGGCGCGGGGCTATGGGGTCCCCGCTAGCGGCCGCCGGGGGTTGGGGCGCAGCCCCAAGTAGCGAGGAGCGGATATGTCTTCGGTGCGAACCGGCGCGCAGATCATCTGGGAGGCTCTCCTCCGGGAGGGCGTCACCACTGTTTTCGGCTATCCGGGCGGTGCGATCCTGCCGGCCTACGACGCCCTGCTGGACTATCCGATCCGGCACGTGCTCGTGCGGCACGAGCAGGGCGCGACGCACATGGCCGACGGCTATGCGCGGGCCAGCGGCCAGGTGGGCGTGGCGGTCGCCACGTCCGGCCCGGGCGCAACCAATATGGTGACCGGCATCGCCACGGCGATGCTCGATTCCTCCCCCATCGTGTGCATCACAGGCCAGGTAGGCAGCCGCGTGATCGGCACCGACGCGTTCCAGGAAACCGACGTCACGGGCGTCACCCTGCCCATCACCAAGCACAACTACCTCGTCTCGGACGTGGACGACGTGGCGCCGACCATCCACGAGGCGCTGTACGTGGCCCGCTCGGGCCGGCCCGGGCCGGTGCTGGTCGATATCACCAAGGATGCGCAGCAGGCGTCGACCGAGCTGCAGTGGGATCCGGGCGCGGTGAAGCTGCCGGGCTATCGTCCCGACCTGCGCGCCTCGGAATCGGAGTACCGCCGGGCCGCCGACCTGATCAACGGCTCGAAGCGGCCCGTCATCTTCGCGGGGCACGGCGTGCTGCTGTCGGGCGCGATGGCGCAGGTGCGGCAGCTCGCCGAGCGGGCCGATATCCCGGTGGCGATGACGCTGCTCGGCATCGGCGGCTTTCCGGCGCGGCATCCGCTCAACCTCGGCATGATGGGGATGCACGGCGAGGCGTGGGTGAACCAGGCGATTCAGGAGGCCGACCTGCTGCTGGCGCTGGGGATGCGGTTCGACGACCGCGTGACCGGCAACGTGAAGACCTATGCGCCGAACGCGCGCAAGGTGCACATCGACATCGACCCGTCGGAGTTCAACAAGAACGTCAAGGTGGACGTTGCGCTGGCCGGCGATCTGGCGTCGGTGCTGGACGATCTCGCCCCGCAGGTGACCGCCGGCGACCGCAAGGGCTGGCTGGCCGCCATCCGCGAGATGAAGGGCGAGGTGGCGGTGCGCGACATCCAGAACCTGCCCGACAGCGGGCACCTGTACGCGGCGCACGTCATCAACGACATCTGGCGGCTCACGGGCGGCAAGGCAGTCATCGTGACCGATGTCGGCCAGCACCAGATGTGGGAGGCGCAGTACTACCATCACGACGAGCCGCGGTCGTTGATCACGTCTGGCGGTCTCGGCACCATGGGGTTCGCGCTGCCGGCCGCCATCGGTGCGAAGCTGGCGCGGCCGGACGCGGAGGTGTGGGTGGTCGCGGGTGACGGCGGGTTCCAGATGACGATGGCCGAGTTGGCCACGATTGCCCAGGAGAAGATCAAGATCAACGTGGCGATCATCAACAACGGCTACCTGGGCATGGTGCGCCAGTGGCAGGAGTTCTTCTACGAGCGGCGCTACGCGGCGACGCCGCTGCTGAGCCCGGACTTCGCGAAGCTGGCCGAGTGCTTCGGCCTGATCGGCATGCGGATCGACAAGCGGCAGGATGTCGTGCCGGGCGTGGAGAAAGCGCGGGCCGCCGAAGGGACGGTCGTCATCGATTTCCGCGTGGAGCAGGAGGACACCGTCTATCCGATGGTGCCGGCGGGCGCCGATCTGCACAAGATGATCCGCCGGCCGAGCCCCGCCCCTATCGTGGAGACGGCAGACGACGAGTAGCGAGCACCAGCCATGACCAAGCACCACACATTCTGCGTCTACGTGGAGGACAAGCCGGGCGTGCTGAACCGGGTCGCTTCGCTCTTCAGGCGCCGCGCCTTCAACATCGAGTCGCTGACCGTCGGGCACACCGAGACGCCCGGCGTCTCCCGGATGACCATCCTGGTCGACTGCGACGAACACGGGGCCCTCCGGCTCGAGGCCAACCTGTACAAGCTGGTCAACGTGCTCCGCGTGCACGACATCACCGCGGAGCAGGCGGTGTACCGCGAGCTGGTGATGATCAAGGTGTCCACGACCACGCCCGAGTCACGCGTCCACGTGCTGCAGCTCGCGGACGTATTCCGGGCGCGCGTGGTGGACGTGGCGCCCGACTCGGTCGTCATCGAGACCACGGGCACGGAAGAGAAGATCGAAGGCCTGATCGACGTGCTGCGACCGCACGGGGTGCTGGAGCTGGTGCGGACCGGGCGCGTCGGGATGGTGCGCGGCCCGCGCAGCGTCCTGATCGAACCGCCGCGTGCGGCGCGGCCCGCACGGCGCGCGCCAGCCGACGACGAGAACGTTTCCTATTCGGTATAGTACCAGCCACGCTCGACGGTGGGCGCCCGAAGTTCACAAGCGAGGACTCCCTGTATGGCAACGATTTACTACGACAATTCCGCTGACCTGTCCCTGATCCGCGCGAAGAAGGTGGCGGTGTTCGGCTACGGCTCGCAGGGCCATGCGCACGCACTGAACCTGAAGGACAGCGGCGTCGACGTCCGGGTGGTGCTGCAGGCGGGCAGCCGGTCCAGGGCCAAGGCCGAAGCGGACGGGCTGGCCGTGGTGTCGGGTTCCGAGGCGTCGGCCTGGGCCGACGTCGTCATGCTGCTGACGCCCGATACGACGCAGGCCGGCATCTACGCCGAGCAGGTGGCGCCGCATCTGAGCGCCGGCAAGATGCTGATGTTCGCACACGGATTCAACATCCGCTTCAAGACCATTGCGCCGCCGGCCGACGTCGACGTGACGCTGATCGCGCCGAAGGCGCCGGGCCACCGCGTGCGCGAGGTGTTCGAGGAGGGCGGCGGGACGCCCGCGCTGCTGGCCGTGGAGCAGGATGCGACCGGTAACGGCAAGGCGCTGGCGCTGTCGTACGCCAAGGCGCTCGGCCTGACGCGGGCCGGCGTCATCGAGACGACGTTCGCGGAGGAGACCGAGACGGACCTGTTCGGCGAGCAGACCGTGCTGTGCGGCGGGGTGAGCGCGCTCGTCAAGGCCGGCTTCGACACGCTGGTCAAGGCGGGCTACCAGCCGGAGATCGCTTACTTCGAGTGCATGCACGAGCTCAAGCTGATCGTGGACCTGTTCTACCGCGGCGGCCTGAACTACATGCGCTACTCGGTCAGCGACACGGCCGAGCACGGCGACTACACCGGCGGCCCGCGCGTGGTCACCGACGAGACGCGCAAGGCGATGCAGCAGATCCTGGACGAGATCCAGGACGGCACCTACGCCAACCGCTGGATTGCCGAGGACAAGGCCGGCCGGCCCTGGTTCATGGCGCAGCGGCGGCAGGAGCAGGCCCACCAGATCGAGCAGGTCGGCGCCGAGTTGCGCAAGATGATGCCGTTCCTCGATGCCGTAGAGCTCAAGGAACGCGTGTAGCCGGTTGGGAGGAAAAGGTGCCGCAAGTCAGGTTCGACGAGTTACCGGAGGAGGCGCGGGTCTGGATCTTCTCGGCCGAGCGTCCACTGAACGCCGGCGAGAAGGATCGGCTGCTGGCGCACGTCGATGGGTTCATCGGCCAGTGGGCCGCGCACGATACGCCGCTGACGGCCGGGCGGGAGCTGCGCTACGACCGGTTCCTGTTCGTCGCCGTGGACCAGCGCATGGCCGGTCCGTCCGGCTGCTCGATCGACGCGCTGGTGCGCCGGATGAAGGGGCTTGAGCAGGATCTCGGCGTCGAGCTGGTCAACCACGCGCCGGTCGTTTTTCGCGCGGAAGGCGAGATCAGGCGGGTGCGCCGGGACCAGTTCGCGGCGCTGGCGTCGGCGGGCGAGGTCGGCCCGCAGACGACGGTCTTCGACAACACGCTTACGCGGCTCGGCGACGTGCGCGCGGGCCGTTGGGAGACGCCGGCCGCCAACGCCTGGCACGGCCGGGCGTTCTTCCGGTCCGCGGGATGACAGCGCTGCCCGCCGCACGCCGTCTGCTGCTGGTCGCGGCGCTGGCCGCGCTGGTTGCGGCCCTGGCGCCGGCAGCCGCCGGCGCGCACCCGATGGACGACCGCAACGCGGCGTTCGTGCAGAGCATCGACGGGTTCGCGTTCTGGCCGTTCCTGTACCTGGGCGCCAAGCACATGGTGACCGGCTACGACCACATCCTGTTCCTGGTCGGCGTCATCTTCTTCCTCTACCGATTGCGGGACGTCGTGCTGTACGTCAGCCTGTTCACGGTGGGCCACAGCATCACGCTGCTGTTCGGCGTGCTCGGCGGGCTGAACGTCAACCCGTACGTCATCGACGCCATCATCGGCCTGTCGGTCGCCTACAAGGCGTTCGAGAACATGGGCGGCTTCGAGCGCCTCATCGGATTCCGGCCGAACACGCGGGCGGCGGTGCTGGTGTTCGGCCTGTTCCACGGCCTGGGTCTCGCCACGAAGTTGCAGGAGTTCGCGGTGAGCGAGAACGGCCTGGTCGCCAATATTCTGAGCTTCAACGCCGGGGTGGAGGTGGGCCAGGTCCTCGCGCTGTCGGCGGTGCTCATTGCATTCCTCTATTGGCGTTCGCGCCCGAGCTTCGAGCAGAACGCCTTCCTGACCAACTCCGCCCTTATGACCGGCGGGTTCCTGCTGGCCGGCTATCAGCTGGTGGGGTACGTCCTGTTTTCGTGAGGGCCGCGGGCTGGTGGGTGTATCCATGGTGCAAAGGGTCGAGCCGGCTTCTCCCCGCAAAATCGCGGTAGCGACCGCGGTGGCGCTGCTGGTGGCGGCGCTGCTGCTCGTGGCGGTCGTGCTGCCGGCGGAATACGGCATCGATCTGTTCGGCGCGGGGGCGGTGCTGGGGCTGCTGGGGCTGGCCCAGGAGCAGCCGATCGCGCTGCAGGACGCTGAGTACCGGCTCGACGAGGCGTCGTTGACCGTGGGGCCCGGCGGCTGGCTGGAGTACACCTACCGCATGGAGGCGGGCGCCACGATGCTGTTCTCGTGGCAGGCCAGCGGTCCGTTGAGCTACAACTTTCACAGCGCGCCCGACGGGGCGCCGCCCGGCTACGCCGAGAGCTTTGACGCACAGGAGAACGATCGCGCCTACGGCGCCTACACCGCGCCGTTCACCGGCGTCCACGGGTGGTACTGGGAGAACGGGACGGCGGAACCGGTGACGATTTCGTTCTGGACCGCCGGCTTCTACAGCGAAGCGCACGAGGCGCGCGACCGCGCGACCGGCTATCACGCGCTGACTGACCTGCGAGGTAACGAGGTGCGGGACCGGTGATGGAGACGGTTCCGCGGGGGAGATGACGATGTTCAAGCTGGAACGCCCATCCCGTCTGTCGCTAATCGCCGCCGCCGCCCTGCTGGTAGCCGCCGCCGTCTGGATGGCGGCGGCTACCAGCCTGCAAGCGGCCGAGGAGCCGTCCCTGGTCGCGCCCGAGTCCGTCGGTATGTCATCCGAGCGTCTGCAGCGGATCAATACGTATATCCAGGAGTACATCGACACGAAGCAGATAGCGGGCGCCGTCACGCTCGTCGCGCGCCGGGGCGAGGTGGTGCACCTCGAGGCGCAGGGCTGGCGCGACAAGGAGGCGGACACGCCGATGACGACCGACACCATCTTCGAGATGGCGTCGATGACCAAGCCGATCGTGTCGGCCGCGCTCATGATGCTGTTCGAGGAGGGGCGCTTCCTGCTCGATGACCCGATCTCGAAGTGGCTGCCGGAATACGCGGATCACCAGGTGCGGCTGCCGGGCTATCTCGGCGCGCAGCCGGTGGCTGCGGCCCGGCCGGTGACCGTGCGCCACGTGCTGACGCACACCTCCGGCCTGACGATGCGGCCGGACAACCGCGGGTTGACGCAGGCGCAGCGCGACCGGGTGACGAACGGCGGCAAGGGCCACGCTACGCTGCGCGAGCACGTCAGGGCGGCAGCCGTCATTCCGGGCTATTTCCACCCGGGCGACCGCTGGCTGTACGGCGACTCGACCAACTACGTGGCGGCGCTCGTCGAGGAGATCTCCGGACAGCCGCTCGACCATTTCCTGCGGGAGCGAATCTTCGATCCGCTGGGGATGGACGACACGTTCTACTACGTGCCGCGGGAGAAGGTCGACCGCCTCGCCGCCATCTACCGGCCGATGGCCGACGGGACCATCGAGATGGCGCGCGCGCCGCAGTTCGTGGAGCCGACGCGCTATTTCCCGGGCGTTGCGGGGCTCAAGTCGACGGCCATCGACTATATCCGCTTCGCGCAGATGGTCGCGAATGGAGGCGAGCTCGACGGCGTCCACCTGCTCGGGCGGATGACGATCGACAACATGATCACCAACCAGATCGGCGCGCTACCGGTCGACGTCCGCGGCGCCGGTTACGGGTTCGGCCTCGGGTTCGGCATTCTGACGAATCCGGCCAAGGCGCACGATTCGCTATCGTTCGGCAGCTATACCTGGGGCGGGGCGTACGGCACGCTGTACTGGGCCGACCCGGTGGAGGACCTGATCGGCATCCTCCTGATCCAGCTCCGGCCGTACAACCATTTCAACATCCGGCCGATGTTCTCGAACGTCGTGACGCAGGCGGTCATCGACAGCCTGGCCGACCAGCGGCCGAAGATCATGGGCCACGCCACGCCGCACTAGGCCGGATGGGGGCTGCGCCCCCAAACCCCCCGCCGGGCTAAACATAGATGGGGGCTGCGCCCCCAAACCCCCCGCCGGCCACTCGCGGGGGCCCCTTCGCCCCACTCCGTGGCCGGCGAGCCGCGCCGTGCGCGGCTGGGCGCGGGCTAAGAGCTGGAGGCTACGGACGCAGCGGCGTCCGCCTGCTCGAGGTGGCCTGCGGGTCGGGCGCCGCCGCGATGTCGCCCATTGCCCGCAGCCAGTCCGCGACGCGATCCATCGCCTCCATCACCCGCGGGCACCGGGTACGCAGAAAAGCTTCGTCGAGCGGGGCGTCGCGGCTCAAGGCGCCGACCGCGTCGAGCGCCGCCCGGCCGTCGAAGTCGACGTACGCCATGCGCACCGTCAGCTCATCCGGCGGCCGCCCGAAGCTCTCTCCCGGAATGGTCGCGACCCCGGTCTCCTGCAGCAGGCGCTCGCTGAGCGCGCTGCTGGTGCGCACGCCGTGCGCGCGCAGCGGCTTGCGGAACGGACAGAAGTCCGGGAACAGATAGAACGCCCCCACCGGCTCGGTGAGCTTCAACCCGGCGCCCCGCAGGACGGCGGCGCAGTGGCGCGCGAGTGCCGCTAGCACTCGGCGGGAGTTGCGCAGGTACGGTTCGAAAAACGGCCCGCCCTCGAACGCGGTCACCGCCGCGAACTGAATCGGCGCGCTCGTCGACGTGTACGTCTCGCTCGCCACCACCGCCATCGCGTCCAGCAGCCAGCCGAGGTGATGCGGGCAGGTGAACGCTCCCAGCCGCCAACCGCCCGCGCCGCACCACTTGCTCAACCCGGTGCTGATGATCGTGCCTTCCGGGTAGTACCTGGCGATGGAGACGTGCTCGCCCTGATGGTGGATCTCGCCGTAGATCTCGTCCGACAAGACGATGACGCGGTAGCGCCGCGCCACCTCTCCCAGCAGTTGCAGCTCGCTGGCCGTATAGGTGTGCCCCGTCGGGTTGTTCGGATAGTTCAGGATGACGATGCGGGGGCGCCCCGGGTCACGGGCGCAGAGCCGCTCCAAATCCACGGGCTGCAGCTTCCAGTCGTTCGCGCTGGCCGTCTCGATCCAGCGCACGTGGCGCCCGATTATCCGCGCCTGCGGCGCGTACGACACCCAGGACGGCGTGGGGATGACGAGATCCCCGTAGTAGACCATCTGCAGCAGGAACATCAGCTCCTTCGAGCCGGGACCGATGAGCACGTTCTCGGCGAGCCGCGCGGTGCCGATGCGGCGGCGGTGGTACGCCGCGACCGCTTCGCGCAGCGGCTCGAGTCCGCGCACGGGCAGATATTCCTTGCGGTGCGCGTTGTCGCGCAACGCCTGCACGACCGGCTCGGGCACAGGGAACGGCGATTGGCCGAGGCCGAGCCGGAAGACCTGGCGGCCGCTGCGGGCCAGGGCGTCGCTGAGCTCGTTGATCTGCAGGGTCGCGGACGGCGCGGCGCCGCGCACGTTGAGGTTCAGATGAACCGATGGTGACGGCACGCCGGGCGGTTCGAACGCGGCGGGTACGGGTGCGCTGCCGGAGCGAAACGTTTCGTGACTCACGGACCGGATGTGAGTCCATCATACTCCCGAGCGGCAAGATTGGTGCAGGGTGTCTCCGGCACGAATCAATGTTTGCCGATATCGCAAGTGGGGTTGAGACGGATCATGCGCAGCGCTACACTGCGCGGTGAAGGAGCGGCGCAGTCTCACGATACGTAGGCGCGCGTACCCGGTCACCACAACGGCGCTCGCGGCGCTTGGCGTCACGGCGTTGTTCGCCCTCCGGTTCGTGGGGGCGTACAGCCATCAGGCGCCTGCCTGGCGGTATTTCCCCGTTCCGAGGAGATGCTGCCGCTGATCGCCGGCGTGGCCGGAATTGCCGTGCTCCGGATTGCGGCGTCGTTCCTTCCCGCGCGACAGGCCAACAACGGTCCAACCTGGGTCATGGTGGCGGGGGCCGTGGTGCTGGTCCTCGATCTGGGACGCGCCTTCCTGGGTGGGCCGGCCGCAGTCGCGGTGCTCGCTCCGCCGTTCAAGGGCGAGTGGCTGGTTATTCAGGGTGGGCGGAGCCCCCTCCAGAACCTTCATCTCGCGGCGTACAACCAGCGGTTCGCGCTCGACCTCCTGCACCTGCGTGACGGCCGGGTCTTTGGCGATGCGCAGGGCAACGCGGGGGTCCACAGCTGGGAGCAGCAGTTGACGGCGCCCGCCGACGGCACGGTGGTCGCTGCTCGGGACGACATGGACGACGCTGAGGGCGCTAGCTTCGTGACGAACACTGCCGATGTGGCGGGGAATACGGTCGTCATCGAGCTCGACAGCGGCCACTTCGTCGTGCTGGCGCACCTGCGGCGCGGGACGCTGCAGGTCAGGCCAGGCGACCGTGTCCGCAGGGGCGATCCGCTGGCCAGAGTAGGGAACACCGGCAACACGTCGTTGCCGCACCTTCACCTCCAGGTACAGACGCACGCCGACACGTGGGATCCGGACAATCGTTCCGTGCCGTTCGGCTTCGAACCGGACGGCCGCGTCCCGGCCCGCAACGACCGGGTCGGGACGGCGGGTCAGCGCGGGCATGCGATTCTGCCGCGCGCCTTGCAGGGGCTGCCTGGCGTGATTACACTGTGATTACATGACAACGACGACGCGCATCGTGCGAATCGGCAATTCGCGCGGAATCCGAGTGCCCAAGGTCCTGCTGGAACTGGCCGACTTGCCGGCGGAAGTCGAGTTGCAGGCCGAGCCGGGACGGTTGGTTGTGACGGCAGCCAGAGCCCCGCGCACGGGCTGGGCCGATGCAGCCAGGTTGATGCGGACGTCTGGTGACGATCGCCTGCTCGATGAGCCGCATTCGAGCGCTTTTGACGTCCGGGAGTGGGAGTGGTGACGCGCTGCGGCGTCGCGCGGGGTGAGGTCCATCTTGTGAACCTGGACCCGACCGCGGGCAGCGAGATTCGCAAGACGCGGCCGTGCGTTGTCGTTTCCCCCGACGAGTTGAACGAGCACTTGCGAACCGCCGTAGTTGCGCCGATGACAACGAGCGGGCGCGCGTACCCGTGGCGTGTGCCGTGCCGCTTTCAGCGCCGCTCAGGCTTCGTGGCGGTAGATCAGATTCGAACCGTGGACACCGGGCGGCTCACGAAGCGTATCGGCAGGCTGGGTCCCGACACGGTGACATCCATGCTCGGCGCATTGCAGGAGATGTTTTCCGAATAGGGATACCCGGCGGGATGTCGTCATGTGTCCCGACAGCCCTCGCACTCGCAACTGCTCGACACCTGTGGGTCGGGAGAGTATTCTCGGCGTTGCCGAACAACCGTAACCGGTGGAGGTGGGTCATGCAGCGGATCACACTCGCAATCGCGATGCTGTTGTGCGCGGCGCCGGCGCTCGCGCAATCCGACCCTGTGCTGATCGACGACCTGACGACCGTCGAGGTCCAGGCGGCGATCGACGCCGGGAAGACGACCGCCGTCTACTACGTCGGCGGTACGCACCAGAACGGTCCGGCCGTCGTGCTCGGCAAGCACAACCTGCTGGCGCGACACATTTCCGAGCGTGTCGCCAGGGGACTGGGAAATGCGCTCGCCTATCCACCGAACCCCTACGCGCCGGCCGGCGATCCAATTGAGAAGACCGGGCACATGCGCTTCGCCGGTACCGTCAGCGTGTCGAACGACACCTTGCGGGCCGTGTCACGCGATGTCGCCATCAGCGCACTGGCCGTCGGGTTCACCCATGTCGCGATCTTGGGTGATCACGGTGGTGGACAGGACATCCTGCGCGAGGTGGCCGCGGAGCTCGACGCGGAGTGGCGGTCGCAGGGAGGCCGCGTCTTCTACGTGCCGGTCTACGAGGAAGGCGAAGGGAAGATGCGGGAGATCCTCACGTCCATGGACGTCCCGTCCAACCGGATGACGCCGATCGACGACGCTTCGGAAATCCTGGCGGTGGCCAGCGACAGGGTGCGGCGGGATCGGCTCGACGCCGACATCGCCGCGGTCGCCTCGGTCGAGCTCGGCCGGCGGTTCATCGACGGGAAGGTCGAGGTCGCCATCGCAAATATCCGCGAGCAGGTCGGGCGCTAGCAGCCTGTGGGGCGTTACGTACGGACGGGAGATGTTTGCCGAATAGGGCATGCCGAAGGATCAGCATGATGAACAGCTCGACTGCACGTTCCCGCCATAGTGGGGCGCCGCTGCGTGCCCTGACCGCGCTCGCCATCTGCGGCGCCCTGCTGGCGCCGGGCCGGGTCGCCGCGCAGACGGGCGGTGCGCCGGCGGGCGAGTGGCGCTACATCGGCGGAGACGCCGGGCACACCCGCTACTCGGGCCTCGACCAGATCACCGGTGACAACTTCGGAGACCTCGAAGTGGCGTGGGTCTGGCGGGGCGACAACTACGGGCCGGGCGCGCTCGGCGTGTCGCGATCGACCCCGATCTACGTCGACGGCGTGCTGTACACGGTCGCCGGCGAGCGCCGCACCGTGGTGGCCATCGAACCGGCCACCGGCGAGACGCTTTGGACCTACCGCGAGCCGCACACCACCCGCTTCGACCGCGGCATGCGCAACGGTTACGGCAAGGGCGTGGCGTACGCGGAGCTGGACGGCCGCGGCGTCATCTACATCATCAGCCCCGCCTTCTTCCTGTACGCGCTCGACGCGCAGACCGGCCGGCCGCTGGAGAACTGGGGCAGCCCGGTGCCGCTGCCCGGGTTTCCGCAGAGCGGGGTGGTCGACCTGCTGCCCGACCTGATTGCCGACTGGGGTCCCTGGCAGAGCTGGGACGGCGCGTACGACCCCGACTTCGGCATCCCGCGCGAGCTGGGCTACATCACCAGCTCGTCGCCGCCGATCGTCGTCAACGGCGTCGTCGTGGTCGGCAACTCCGCGGAGCAGGGGTACTACCAGACGCGCATAGAGAACGTGCCGGGCGACATCATGGGCTACGACGCCCGCAGCGGGGAGCACCTGTGGAAGTTCCACGTGATTCCCCGCCCCGGCGAGTTCGGGCACGACACCTGGGAGAACGATGCCTGGCAGTGGGCCGGCGACATCTCCTCGTGGGCGCCGATCTCCGCCGATCCGGCGCGCGGCCTCGTATACGTGCCGACCAATCCGCCGACCATCGACTTCTACGGCGGGTTCCGCCCGGGCGACGGGCTGTTCGGCACCAGCGTCATCGCGCTGGACGTGCAGACCGGCGAGCGGGCGTGGCACTTCCAGACCGTGCACCACGACATCTGGAACTTCGACAACCCGACGGCGCCGGTGACGCTGAACGTCACCGTGGACGGCCGGCCGCGCGAGATCGTGGTCCAGACCACCAAGCAGGGGTGGGCGTACACGTTCGACCGGGTGAGCGGCGAGCCGATCTGGCCGATAGAGGAGCGGCCCGTGCCGCAGTCCGACGTGCCCGGCGAGCGGTTGTCGCCGACCCAGCCGATGCCGACCCGCCCGGCGGCGTTCGAGATGCAGGGCCTGACAGAGGACGACCTGATCGACTTCACGCCCGAGCTGCGGGCCGAGGCGCTGGAGATCGTCAAGAACTACCGCATCGGGCCGATCTTCAATCCGCCGATCCAGCGCGGGCACCCGTCCGGGCTGCGCTCGTTCGTGAACTGCCCAAGCGGCGCGTCGAACATATTCGGGCCCACGTCAGCCGACCCCGAGACCGGCATCCTGTACGTCTCGACGCGCCGCGACTGCCGCGGGGAGAACATCGTGCCCGGGAGCGTCATCGACGAGCCGAACGACATCAAGACGACCGGCCGCACCTTCGCCGACTTCGCGGTGCTCAACCGCGGCGACTTCCGCGGCCCGCGGGGCCTGCCGATGTTCAAGCCGCCCTACAGCCGCATCGTTGCCATCGACATGAACACGGGCGAGCACCTCTGGGAGACGCCCAACGGCGATACCCCCGACAACATCCGCGACCACCCGGCCCTGCGGGGCGTCGACATTCCAAATACCGGCCGCCTGGCGCACCCCGTCACAATGGTGACGAAGACGCTGGTGATCACCGCCGAGGGGATTGCCGGTGCGCCGCGGCTGCACGCCATCGCCAAGCGCACCGGCGCACGGCTCGGCACTGTCGAGCTGCCCGCCTCCGGCCAGTACGGCATGATGGGCTACCTGCACGAGGGCAAGCAGTACATCGTCGTGCAGGTGGCGAGCCCCGATCTTCCCGGCTCTCTCGCCGCGCTGCGGCTGCCGTGAGGCGAGAGGCTCAGAGCGCCGGTGCAACGTCCGTGCGCACGAAATCCGCGCCCTTGAACAGCAGCGGCTCGCCGGTGTGACGCGCCAGCGCGTAGGCGCAGCAGTCGCCCAGGTTCAGGCCCGCGGGATGGCGGCCCCTGCCGTAGCGTTCATACGCGTCGCGGGCAAGCCGGAGGTGATCCGCCGTGAAGGCGACCAACTCGAATTCGGCGCGGTGAAGCAGCAGATCGAATTCCCGTGCGCCGTGCGGTCCCTTCCGTGACGCGACGACGACGGCGGTCTCCAGGGCGTTTACGCAGCTCATCAGCCGCACGTCGGCGTCGGCGAGGGCAGTGGCGAACGCGTCCCGTTCCGGTTCGTTGAAGAGTATCGCAAGCACAGCGGACGCATCGACGACCATCAGCGGAACCCGCCGCGTTCGTCGTACCCGAGAATCTCTTCGGCCGTTCGCGCGTCGCGGTCGGGCAGCGCGGCGCAGCGTTCGGAGATCTCAAGGATCGCGTCCCGCATCGACGGCGCCACTCGCCGGCCGCGCGCGCGCCTGAGAGCGTCCTCGAGGGCGAGGATGACAGCGCGGGTCACGGTGGTTCCGCGCTCCCTGGCAAGCTCCCTGGCGAGCTTTTCGGCCTCCAGATTCTTGATGCTCAGCGCCATTAATGCATCCTGGTAGAAGAAAAGGTATATTCTACCACACCGCTGGCTCGCGGTGTCCTGTATCAATCCAGTGTGTCGGCCAGCGGCGGCGCGACCGCCGTGTCCAGCCAATCCCGCAACGGAATTGTCAGCCGGATGCGGCCCAGGCCATGCAACATGGTGAACCGTCGCCGCGCGCGCCCGACAGCATGTGCGGCACGGAGTAGTTCGCCTCGTGGCAGGCGTACTCGAAGATGATAGGCCGGGTCGCGCTGGAAGGGGAACGCGACCGTCCACTCGCCGGTGAACGTCTTCCGATCGTCGATGCGCGCCTCGTAGGCAATGGTTTCCGGGTCGACCACCGTGAAGCGCTCGACGATGCGGAGCGCTTCCGTGTGGAGGTCGCTGCCCCGCATCTCGCCCATGTCCCGGTAGTTCGTCGTCTCGACGGCCAGCGCTTCGTCGAGCTCGATCAGATCACTCCGGATAACGTTGACCGCCTCCAGCCGGCGTGGGTGTTCGCCACGGGCGGAGACAACCGCGGACTGGAAGCGACGCCGCTGCTGCACGAGGGCGTGCTGTACCTGTCGGCCGACGAGTCGCGCGTGTTCGCGATCGACGCCCGGACCGGTGCCAGGAAGTGGAGCTACGAGCCGCGGATGCCGGACGATGCCGAACGCGTGTACTGCTGCGGATCGAACAACCGCGGCGTGGCGCTGTTCGGCGGGCTGGTCTACGTCGGCACGATGAACGCGCGCCTGATCGCGCTCGACAGGCGTTCGACGCGCTGCCGGCGGCGGCATGGGGCGCGCCTTCCTTTTTCCGTCGCAATCTGGCCTAATCTGAACAGCTCGAGCGCGACCCGCCGGATGGGAACCAGCGGGATGGCGAAGCGATGGGCTTGGACGATATGAGTAGAGGAACGCCGATGCGGCTTGGGCGCTGGTTTCTGGTCGGTCTCGTGGCGGCTGCCCTGTGCTCGGCAGTGGGCGTACTTGCCCAGGCGATCAATGGAACGGCCGCACTGGCGGCGCACGATCGTTACCTGGCCGCGTGGAACGTCCAGGACGTAACTGCCTTTGCCGCTTCCCTGCAATACCCGCACACGCGCCAGTCGTCAGCGACATCCGGCAAGGTGCTGTGGCAGAACGCGGGGGAGTACGCCGCCGAGTTCGACTTCGCGCCGGTCGTGGCCAGCGGCTGGGTGCGTTCGTACTGGGCGGAGCGGACGATCGTGCATGCGGGCAGCGACAAGGTGCACGTGGCGGCTCGCGCGCGCCGGGTCGACGGTGACGGCCGGACGATTCAGACCCTGCAGACGCTCTACGTGGTCGCGGAGCGCGATGGGCGCTGGGGGGTGCGGGCGCGCTTCTCGGCCGGTCCTCCGGTAGAGGGTGCACTCGCGGACGCGAGCCGGCGCGCTGCCGTCGACAGGGTCGAAGCGTATCTCGACGCGGTGAACCGCAGGGATGTGGAGGCGTTTGCCGCCACGCTGCACTATCCGCACTATCGCGTCGCCCGCGGCGGGATTCAGGTGTGGGAGCAGACCCGCGATCTCACGTCCACCATGCGCTTCGACCGGCTGGCCAGTACCGGCTGGAATCGCAGCGAGTGGGACGCGATTGATCCTGTGCAGGTATCCAGCGACGGCGTCAATGTCGCGTTGGAGCTGTCACGCTACGACGCCGACGGGGAGCAGATCGCGCAATTCCACACGCTGTACCTCGTCACGCGTCAGGACGGCCGGTGGGGCATCAAGGCCCGTTCGAGCTTCGCCCCGGGGTAGCCCCGGGGTAGCGGCTGGAGAGGAGGATGGCATGAAGGTGTTGCAGCGTGCCGCGGTCGCAGGAAGCATGTTCCTCGTGCTCGCCGCCGGAGCCGGCGTTTGGAGCGCCCCCCTGGCGGCGCAGCAGCCGACAACCGGCCAGGATATCAATGAACGGTTCCGCAGCACTGAGCTGGACACGGCCGCCATGGCCGCCCGTTTCGAGTCGGCCGAGCGCGAGGCGTTCGCGCGCCGGCACGACGTGATCGCGGCGCTGGGGCTCCGGCCGGGCATGACCGTCGCCGACATCGGCGCTGGCTCTGGCTTCTACGCGGAGCTGATGGCCGGCGCCGTGGGGCGCACGGGGACCGTCTACGCCGTCGAAATCGCCCCCAACTGGATTGAATTCCTCAACGAGAAGTTTGCGGCCGAGGGGCTGGACAACGCGCGCGTCGTGCGGGGAACCGCCGACTCCGTGGAGCTGCCGGTTGCGTCCGTCGACCTCATCTTTTCGTCCGATACATACCATCACTTCGAGGATCCACCGGTCATTCTCGGCAGTATCCACCGGGCGCTGAAGCCGGGCGGCCGCTGGGTCGTGATGGACTACGACAAGGTCCCTGGCGTTACGCCGCCGTTCCTGATGGAGCACCTGCGCGTAGGAAAGACGGAAGCCGTCGAGGAGATTGAGTCGGCCGGCTTCAGGCTAGTGGTCCGTCACGTCATAATCTTCGGATAGACGGACTTGAGTTTACAGCGCGCATCGTCGACCTTCATCTGCCAGTCCACGCCGCGTTGCGTGCCATTGACGTCGGTGGACCACGCCGACACTTCGCCGTGCAGGGTCTCGAGGTCGCCGATGCGGCGTTCGCGCAGGCATTGGCGCGTCATCGAGCTCAGCTCGTTCTCCGCGATGTTCAGCCAGCTCCCGTGTTTCGGCGTGTGGCAGAACGCGATGCGACGAACCAGTTGCCGTGCCCGGGTCGGCTCGAACACTTCGTAGAAGGCGCCCTTGGTGTGCGTGTTGAGGTTGTCGCACACCAAGGTGATCTTCTCGCAGTCGGCGTAGCGTCCTTCCAACAGGCCGGCGACCTCCAGCGCCCAGTCCACCTTCCTGCGCCGGGCCCGGGCCGTCGCCTGCCGCCAACCCGCCAGCGGTTCGCTGAACAGGAAGACCGAGGCCGTGCCGGCCCGTTCGTACTCGTAGTCGACACGCCGGGGACGCTGCTTCGTGGCCGCCATCGGCGGACGGGTTTCCCTGACCAACTGCACCGGCTGCTCGTCCATGCACACGACGGGACAATCCGGATCGTAGGGTTGCTGATACAGGTCCAGGACCTGTTCCATGTTCGCCGCGAACTCGGCATCGGCCTGTGGCGGGATCACCCAATACTCGATTTTCCGCCGCGTCATGCCGTTTTTTTAAGCGTGCGCCGGATGGTTTCGTGGCTGATCGACTCGACGACCCCCAACTCGACGACCCGGCGCGCCAACAGCCGTAGCGACCAGTTCGCAAAGCCCCTCGGGGGCGGCCCCAGACGCAAGGCGATGACCTGGGACTCCTGTTCGCCGTCGAGCAGCTTCTCGACCGGCGGTGATTCGCGTCGTTTTCGCTCCAGCGCCTGTTCGAACCCGTCCAGCACGCATCGTTGGCGAATGTTCTCGACCGTCTTGGTGCGGCACGAAAAGGCCTCGGCGACCTGCCGGTCGGTCCACCTTGGCCCGTCCGCATCGGCCTTCAAGAGAATCTGCGCGCGGCGCACCTTCTCGCTGCCGCCGTTGAGCGTTCGGAGCGTCTGTTGACAGACCTCGCGTTCCTGTGCCGTGAGTCGAACGATGTATTTTTTCCCCACGGGAACTCTCTCGGTTCGAGATGAGTTCCACGACAGCCCTAATGTTTACTCGTGGCAAAGCACTAGAGCGCATGGTCGACATCGGCCTCGAGCAGAGCTACCTGGCGGTATTCATCCGGCCCTAGGAGCCCGTGGTGAAACCCCGCGTCGCACCGAGACCGGCGTCTCGCGTCCGCTCGTCTCGACAGGAGACCCCATATGGCAGCGGCATGCGCTCCTGACCGCCCGCGCCACCGAGTGACCAGAACCCTCTGTGCCATCGCGCTGGCGGCCGCGGCCTGCGGCCCCGCGGGCGAGGCGCCGGAGCCGGAACCGGCCGGACTCTGGTTCGAGGGAGCCCGGCTGATCGACGGCGCCGGCGGCGCGCCGGTCGAGCGCTCGGCGCTGCACGTCCAGGACGGCGTCTTCGCCTGGGTGGGTGTGCAGGGTGAAAGGGAGCCCCCGCCGGGCGCCGCCCGCGTGGACCTGGCGGGGAAGACCGTCATTCCCGCGCTGGTCGACGCGCACCAGCACCTCGGACTGACGAACGTAAGGGACGGCACGCACAGCAAGGACAACTACACGCGGGCCAATCTTGTCGAGCACCTTGAGCGGTCCGCCTATCACGGTGTGGCGGCCACGATGAGCCTGGGCCTGGAGTTCGACGAGCCGCTGGCGTTTGAAATGCGCAACGCGGTCATGCCGCATGCCGCGCGCTTCCTCACGTCGGGGCGCGGCATCGCGGCGACGCCGATGGCTGGTCCGCAGCAGGACTATCGCCTGGGAATCCCGCGCGGGGCGTCCACCGCGTCCGAAGGTCGGGCCGCGGTCACGGAGCTGCACGGGCACGGCCTGGATATCGTCAAGATCTGGGTCGATGACCGCGGCGGCACGGTCCCCAAGCTTGAGCCCGAGGTCTACCGGGCGATCATCGACGAGGCGCACGCGCGCGGCATGCGGGTGACGGCGCACCTCGGCTCGACGAGCGGCCTCGCCGACGCCAAGGATCTGCTGCGCGCCGGCGTCGACGGCTTCGCGCACACGGTGCGCGACCGTGACATCGACGCGGAGCACATGGCGCTGGTCCGCGAATATCCGCACGTCTGGACCATCCCGAACCTGCCCGGGTCACCGGTGACGCATGATGACCTGCCGTGGCTGAGCGAGACCTTGCCGCCGTTCGAGATCGAGAACCTGCGGCGCCAGGCGGAACGGCTGGAGGCCGAAGGTCCGGGCGCGTCGTTCGAGCTCCAATGCCGCAACCTGGCACGCAACCGCGAAGCCGGGATGATCATCGGCATGGGGACCGACTCCGGCGTCAGTATCGGCTGGACGGTGCATACCGAGCTGCGCGACATGGCGCGCTGCGGGCTCAGCCCGATGGAGGTCATCGTTGCCGCCACGTGGGTCAACGCGGACATCCTGGGGCTCGCCGACGTCGGCACGGTGGCGTCGGGCAAGAGCGCCTCGTTCGTGGTGCTCGACGCGAACCCCCTCGAGGACATCGGGAACACGCGCCGCATTGCGGCTGTCTATCTCCGGGGCGAGGCAGTGGATCGCGCCGCGCTCCGCGCGCGCTTCATGGACGGCGTGCGCTGAGCTCGCGCCGCCGATGAAAGCCGAGCGGCGTCCTACCTGCCCCAAGCGTAGCGGATGCGCGCGTAGTAGTACGCGCCGTTGAAGCCCCAGGGGGTGTACTCGCTGTACTTCTCGCCGACCGACATCGCGCGCGCGCTTTCCTGGGGATAGGTGTCGAACAGGTTCTGCGCGCCGAACGCCAGCGTCGTGCCGTCGTAGAGATCGATGCTCGCCTCCACGTCGACGATCGGCCGCCCGTCGAAGAACCCCTGCTCGATGCCGCCCCGCGGCAGGAATACCTGGTTGAATCCGCTGTCCCAGTCGTACCAGCCGCCGAAATAGCTCACGCGGCCGAGTAGCTGCACCCGTCCCAGATGCTGGTTGACCCCGGCGTTCCAGCGCACGCGCGGCAGCGCGTAGGCGTACTCGGCCAGCCGCCGGTCGCCCAGCAGCCCCTTGTCGTTGTCCGTAACCTCGGTGTCGGTGTAGTTGAACACCGCGCTGAAGACGGTGTTGCCGCGCAGCGCAATCGGCGTGTAGGTCGAGACCACGTCAAGTCCCTGCGAGCGCGTGGAGAACGCGTTGGTGAAGAACCGGAAGTTCCTGAGGTCACGGGCGCTGTCGATGCCCTGCGCCAGCAGGCCGTCGATCTCGGCGTCCCGCAGGCTGAAGTTGCTCGTGATGCCGATCCGGTCGGAGACGTCGATCAGGAAGTAGTCGGCGCTGAAGTTGAACGGCCCGGTGTCGAAGACGACGCCGGCGGTGTAGTTGACCGAGCGCTCCGGCTCGAGCGGCACGCCGCCGCGCAGCCCCGCTACCGGCGAGATCGACGGGATCACGCCGTTGTTGACCAGGTCGCCGATCCCCGGGTCGAAGACGGTCGAGATGTTGAAACCGTTCTGTTGGCCGGGGGTCGGCGCGCGGAAACCGCTGCTCACGCTCGCGCGCACGAAGGCGTAGCGGGCGGAGACCTTGCCGTTGGTGGTTGTCCCGAAGTCCTCGAAGTGCTCGACCCGCAGCGCGCCGCCGACGGTCCAGTCGCCGTCCACGTCGTTGACTTCGACGTCGCCGTACGCCGCGACGTTGCTCCGGCTCCACGTGCCGGCCGCGAGTGGACCGTAGCCGAAGAAGCCGTTGGAGCCGGCCGAGAAACCCTGTCCCCGGCCGTACGGGCCGACCGTCCACGACGCCGGATCGCCCTCGGTGGTCTGGTACTGCTCGTCGCGCCACTCGGCGCCGGCCGCAACGTTGACCATGTCCGTGGCGGCGTAGGAAACGTCGAAGTTGACGCCGATCTCCCGCTGCCGGTTGCTGCCGAGCTCGAAGGCCGTCGGCGTGTCGTAGCCGAGCGAGGCGTTGACCGTGTCGCGGATGAAGAGGTCGGTCTCGTGGGCGCCCACCGATACGCTCGCGTCCCAGTTGAAGCCGGCGTCGGTGAAGCCGCGGACGCCGCCCACCACCGACATGTCCTGCGCCTCGCCGCCAAAGCTGGGCGTGAAGCCGCCGGGGAACCGCTCGTAGAGCGTGAAGCAGTTCGGGTTTGCCGCGACCGCCGCCAGCGCGCCGGTGTCGGGGACGCTGCCGGCAATGTGCACGGTCGGGCAGCCGCCTGCGCCGGGCGTCCCGGTCTCGGCCCACAGCCGGTCGCCCACCAGCAGCGTGCTGCCGCCGTCCGGGCTGAAGACGCCGCCGCGCGTATTCGGGTTGCGGAAGAAGAAGCCGCCGGTCACGCGCTTGCTGGCATAGTTCGTGTGCGCGTATGCCTGCACGCCGGTGGCCCACGTATAGCCGAAGTTTCCGAACAGCTTCAGGTCGTCGTCGACCTCCGGCGAGCCCCAGATCTGCGGCGTATCCGACATGACGTGCGTATTCCCCGCGGCGAGCAGCGCGATGGCGTCGCTGCGGGGGGCGCTGCGGTTGGTCGGATTCGAGCTGCCGTATTCCAGGCTGAGGTTGGCGAAACCTGTGGCGCCGAGCGGCAGGCCGACGTTGCCGGCCACGTTGAACGCCTCGCCGTCCCCCTCCTGGAAGGTGCCGGTGTCGAACTCGAGGCTGCCGCCGGAGGCGGCGTCCTTGAGCTGGAAGTTCAGGACGCCGGCGATGGCGTCCGAGCCGTACTGCGCCGCGGCACCGTCGCGCAGTACCTCGACCTGCCGCAGCGCGATGGCCGGGATGGCGGAGATGTCAGGACCCTGCGAGCCGTACGCCACGCCGTTGCCGCCGTGCCAGTCGATGATCGACGAACGGTGGCGGCGCTTGCCGTTCACCAGCACCAGCGTGTGGTCGGGCGCCAGGTTGCGCAGCATCGCCGGCCGTACAACCGTGGAGGCGTCGCTGATCGGCTGCGTGTTGACGTTGAACGAGGGGATGACCGTGCGCAGCTGGTCCTGCAGATTGACGCCGCCCTGGTTGGTCAGATCGGCGGTCGACAGCACGTCGACTGGCACCGGCGATTCGGCGACCGTCCGCGGCTGACCGCGCGAACCGACGACGACGGTCTCCTCCGTGAACCCGTCGAGCAGCACCTGCAGCTCGTCCGGCGACAGGCCCAGCGCCCGGATTTCTTCTATCGACATGCCGAGCGCGTGGCTGAGCGCTTCGTACTGTTCCGGCGTCAGGTCGTCCTGCGCGAATGCCGGCGGCGCTACCGGGGCCGCCAGCGCAATGGCCAGAATCGCTGCCAGTGCTACGAACGCTGATCTGCTGGACACTTCTGTATTTTTTCCGTGTGCGAAGGTGCGCGATGGTTGAAACGTCAGCGCTCGAAGAGCGCGTGGGACAGCTGCTCCGAATCATCCGGGAGGGGGGTTTCTCCGGCCGGCAGGCGGTTGCCGCTCAGGATGTAGGCGACAAGGTCGGCTGTCTGCGGTGGAGTCAGCGTGCCGGGCGCGTCCTGGGGCATCGTTTCGCGAATGAACTCGAACAGTTCGCCCAGCGGACGGCCCCGCCATGTGTTGCGAAAGGTGTGGTCCCCGAGCAGCGCCGCCACCTCGGGCACTATCGCGCGAATCGGCCCGTGGCACGACACGCACTGCTCGTCGTACAGCGCTTCACCGCGCGCGGACTGCTCGGCGGTGTAGACGCCGTCCTGCGCGGCCAGCGCCGCTGCGCCGGCTGCCGCGGCACAGGCCAGGACGAGCGCCGCCGCGGCGGCGCGGAGGAGACTCATTCCACGGCTACGGCAGGACGAGCGTCGCGTTGCGCTTGGGCACCTGTCCGCCGGTCGGAATCTCGGCCACCTTCTTGACCGTGGCAATCTCGACGACGGCGACGCTGTTGTTTCCGGACAGGGAGATGTAGGCGTACTTGCTGTCGGGCGTGATGGCGACCCAGTTTGGCGAGTGGCCCACCCTGACGCCACCGACCAGTTCCAGATCGGGCAGCGTGTAGACGTAGACGCTGCTGTTGAAGCTGCTGTTACCGACCAGGTACCTGTTGTCGGGCGTCACGCCGATGCCGTGCGCGGTGTTGCCGCCGTGGCCGGGGGTCTGCTGATCGGGCGGCACCTCGGGGTACTCGATCCGGGTCACTTCCTTGCGCGTCTCGAAGTCGACCACGCCGAAACCGTTTAAATTGGAGAGTTGCGCGTAGATCCGCCGCGTCGATCCGTCGGGATTGGTGTCGAACGCCATCGGGCGGATCCCGAGATCGAAGTAGGTGGTCCAGACCGGCATGTCGGTCCTGGTGTCCACCACGGTGATGTTGCGCGCGCCGACCATCCCGGCGATGGCGTACTTCCCGTCGGGCGTAACGTAGGTGTTGTGCACGCCGCCGTGCACCGAGATCGTCGCGACGATCTCGTTCGTGCTCGTGTCGAGCACGTCCAGCGCGCCCGGCGACTGCGCGATCGCGGTATAGACCTTGCGCCCGTCGGGGGTGACGGCGATGTTGTTGGGCCGCCCGCTGAGCGGCACCTTCTTGATCACCTTCATTGCCTTGACGTCGACGACGTCGACGGTATCGTCCGCTTCGTTGGCGACGTACAGCCAGCGTCCGTCGGGCGACGGCGCGGCGCCGTGCGCCCGCTCGATACCCTTGATCTCGCCGATCACCGTGTTGGTGACCGGATCGATGATGTGGACATTGTCGCCGGCGCTGTTCGTCTGCACGATGCGCACGGTGCCCTGCGCGGCCGCCGTCAGCGGCAGCAGCAGGAGCGCCGCCGCCAACGTGGAGATCGTGCTGCGTGTCATGGCCATCGTTGAGCTCCTGTCTGAAGAGTAGGTCGCGCTAGCGTCCGGCTTTCTCCCCGCGCACCCAGGCGGCGAGCGTCCTGAACTGCGGGTCGTCCTGCGAGCTGAACTGCCGCCCGCCGGTGTGGAACTCGTCGCCGCCGGCCGCCGGCTCGAGCGGATGCATCAGCAGGCGGCTGGCCAGCGGGTCGCCCGGGGTCACGAGACTCAGGACCGATTCGAAGTTGCGGCGCGACTGCTCCTCGTCCCAGGTCGCCGCGCCCGGCGCCAGCCCATCGAGGAACGCGGCACGCTCGTCGCCGGCGTGGCATACGACGCAGCGCGTGAACCCCTCCCGCTTCTCGAGGAAGATCGGCTCGACCTGCATCCGGTAGTACTCGAAGTCGAGCTCCGCCGGCGCCGAGGACGCGGGCTGTGCAAGCAGCGTGAGTGCCCAGATCAGGATCATGGCAGGCCTCCTGTCGCTCGGGTTCGCCTAGTCCGGCAGTCCCATGAAGCCTTCCGGCAGTGGCACGCCGAGGGTGTTCTGGAACATCGCGAGCTGCGTGTAGCTGCCGACGATCTGCACGGCCTCGCGCCGCTGGTTGTCGTCGTACTGCTCGCCCAGTGCGTTCCAGGTCTCATCGCTGAGGAACCGGCTGGTGTGCAGCTCGTCCGCCACCCGCAGGACCGTCGCGTCGAAGTCGCTCCAGCCCGCCGCGTCGGGTCCCTCCGTCACGCGTGCGATCTCCTCGGCGGTGAGCCCGGCCTCCTTGCCGATCACGTCGTGGCGACCCCAGATATAGTCGCCGCGCGACAGCCACGCGGTGCGCAGGATCAGCAGCTCCCGCTCGCGGACGGGCAGGATGGTGTTGCCCACCCAGCGCCCCGTGTACGCCCAGTACACCTGGCAGCTCTCCTGGCTCTCGGGACAGGCCCGCCGCAGCGGGCTCTCGCCGTCGGCTTCGTTGCTCAGATCGACCCTGGAAGTCGTGAGGTGCTCGAACGACTTGACGCGCATGACCGATTCGGTCGCCGCCGCGGGTGCCGGCGCCGGCTCCGCCGCTTCCGGTTCGGACGGCTGTTCGGGCGCGGCGCAACCGATGAGCGCGGGTAGCGTGAACAGCCCGCAGGCGAGAACCGTTCCGGCGACGGCAGGATGCAACTTCATGATCGTCTCCTCGGCATGTAGTCAACAAAGCTTCCGAAAACGTACGAAGCGAATGCGGTTGTCCTGAGATTATCGACTACGTCACCCAGTTCTACAAGGGAACTTCGTTGGGAAACGCTAGTTGCCCCAGCCGTAGCTCAACCGCGCGTAGTAGTATCCGCCGCTCAGGCCCCACGGCGTGAACTGGCTGTAGGGGAGGCCGAAGATGTCGGCGAACAGGTCCATCCGCTGCGAGAGCGTGTCGAAGACGTTCTGGCCGCCGACCGCCAGTCTCACGTCGCGGGTCAGCGGGACGCTGGCTTCCAGGTCGACGATGTAGCGGCCGTCCAGCAGCGGCGCGTCGGCGCCGCGGACGAAGCGCGCGTCGAAGTGGTCCACCCAGGCGCCGTAGTAGTTCAGGCGGGCGAGCACGCCGACCCGCGCCACCTGCTGGTTGATCGCGGCGTTCCAGCGGATGCGGGGCACGCCGCGCTGCAGGCCGAGCACGTCGCCGGCGGTGAGCAACCGCGACTCTTCCGTCAGCTCCGTGTGGGTGTAGTTCATGGTGAAGCTGAGCACCGTGTCACCGCCCAGCGCCGGCGGGGCGTAGGTCGAGACAAGGTCGACGCCCTGGTTCCGGCTGGAGAAGTCGTTGATGAAGAAGCGGAAGAATTTCAGCGTGCCGGCCGAGGCGATCCCTTCCGACAGCAGGATTGCGCGCTCGGCGTCGTCCAAGGTGAAGGTTTGCGACAGCGCGAGGCGGTTGTCGACGTCGACGCGGAAGTAGTCGGCGGTGAACGTGAACGGGCCGGTATCCACGACCAGCCCGGCGGTCGTGTTGATTGACGTCTCCGGCTCCAGCGGCTGGCCGCCCCGCAGTTGTGCGGCCCGGAAGGTCGACGGCACGTTGGCGCTGTCGACCAGCTGCAGGGTTTTCGGGTCGATGGTCGTCTGGACGTTCAGCGTGTTCTGCTGGCCGGGGGTCGGCGCCCGAAAACCGGTGCTGATGCCGCCGCGAATCGACACCGCGTCGCTCAACGCGTAGCGGGCCGACAGCTTGCCGTTGGTCGTGGAGCCGAAGACGTCGAAGTGCTCGAACCGCAGGGCCCCGCCTACGGTCCACCCGCCGTCCGGATCCCGCAATTCGAGGTCGCCGTAGAGCGCGACGTTACTGCGGTTCCAGGTGCCGGCCGTGTAGTCGGGAAAGCCGGGAAAGCCGTTGGATCCCGAGACAAAGCCCTGGGCGGCGTACGGTCCGACCTCCCACGACGGCCGTCCGCCCGCACCGATCGTGAAGCGCTCGTCGCGCCACTCCGCGCCGGCCGCAATGTTGACGACGTCGGTGACGGCGTGGGAGACATCAACGTTGAGATTCATCTCCTCCTGCCGGTACAGGCCCGGGTCGAATTCGCGCGGGGTGTCCAGGCCGAGCGAGGCGTTGACGGTGTTGTTGAAGAAGAAGTCCGACTCGTGCCTGCCGTAGCTGGCGCTGGCGTCCCAGATCACGCCGTTCTCCAGGGTCTGGCGCAGGCCGGCCACCACCGACGCGTCGCTGACCTCGCCGCCGAACCGCGGCGTGAACCCGCCCGGGGCGAGATCCCGGAAGGTGAAGCAGTTCGGGTCGGCGACCACCTGCGCCAGCGCCGCCGGGTCCGGCACGTTGTCGGCGATCGGCACCCTCGGGCAGTTGCCGGCACCGGGCACCCCGGACTGGGCCCACAGCCGGTCGCCGACGAGCAGCGTCTCGCCGTCGTCCAGGCTGTAGATGTTGGCGCGGTTGTTCGGATTCCGGAAGTAGAACCCCTCCGTCACCTTCTTCTCGGCGTAGTTGGCGTGCCCGTAGAACTGCATCCGGTTGGCGAACAGGTGGCCGAAGTTGCCGAACAGCTTCAGCTCGTCCTCGATCGTCGGGTTGCCCCAGATTTGCGCCGGGTCGGCCACGTGCGTGTTGCCGGCCGCGATCAGCGCCGCGGCGTCGGCCCGCTGCACGCTGCGGTTGGTCGGATCGGCGTTGCCGTACTCCATGCTGAGATTGACGAAACCGGTGTTGCCGAGCGGCAGTCCGACGTTGCCGGCAATGGTGTACGCATCGCCGTCGCCCGCGCGATAAGTGCCGGTATTGAATGCCAGGCTGCCGCCCGAGCGGTCGTCCTTGAGCAGAAAGTTCATCACGCCGGCAATGGCGTCCGAGCCGTATTGCGCCGAGGCGCCGTCGCGCAGTACCTCCACCTGGCGCAGCGCAATCGAGGGAATGGTCGAGATGTCCGGACCCTGCGCACCGTCCGTCACGCCGGCGAACCAGGCGATGACCGACGAGCGGTGGCGGCGCTTGCCATTGACGAGCACCAGTGTGTGGTCGTGGGCCAGGTTGCGCAGGCTGGCCGGCCGCACCAGCGTGGCGGCGTCGCTGATTGGATGCGTGGCGACGTTGAAGGAGGGCACCAGCGTCCGCAGTTGGTAGTCGAGCGTGGTGGCGCCCTGGTTGACGATGTCCTGCAGCGGAATGGCGTCAATGGGCACCGGCGAGGCGGTCACCGATCGCGGCCGCGATCGGCTGCCGACCACGACGACCTGCTCTTCGAGCTCCACTACCAGCTGCACGTCGAGCGTGGTCGTTGCGCCCGTGCTGACTTCCACGCCGGTACGCACCACTTCGTGGAAGCCGGGAAGCGTGAAGGTGACGTCGTAGGCGCCGGCGGGCAGCCCACCGATTGCGAAGCGGCCCGTGTTGTCGGTGGTGGCGGTCCGCGGCGCGCCGCCCGCCGCGCTCCGTGCTTCCACCGTCACGCCGGGCAGAACCAGGCCGGTCGTGTCCGTGACCGTGCCGGCAAGGCCGTCCTGGGCGCGCGCTACCGCTGGCGCAAGCAGGATAGCCGCGAGGATTGCGCCAGCAAGCACGGCGGATGACCGGGGCATATGGGGAAGCATAGCCCAGACCTCCTTCCGGCCTGCGCCGGGACGTCCGGGCGTACCCGGACGCCCCGGCGATCTCGCGTCCTGCTACCTACATGCCGACGGAGCCCCACCCGTAGTTGATGCGCACGTAGTAGTAGCCGCCGTTGAAGCCGAACGGCCCGAACTGGCCGTAGCGGTTACCCACGCCGTCGACGGCGCCCGGGTTCTCGTCCGGATAGGTGTTGAAGATGTTCTGGGCGCCGACCGCCAGCGTGACACCGTTGAACGGGAAGCCGACCTCCAGGTCGACCAACGGCTTGCCGGAGTACAGCGGATACAGGTACGACAAGGCGTTGCCCCGGTCCGAGCGCGCGTCCTCGCGATCCCAGTACGAGCCGTAGTAGTGCAGACGCGCCATGAGGGTCCAATTGTTCTCGGTCTGGTTGACCCCGATGTTCCAGCGCGTCCGGGGCAGTCCCAACGTCAGCGACGTGACGCGGTCCGCGTCGAAATGCTCCTCGCTGAACTCGGTGACCGCAGTTTCGGTGAAGTTGAAGACGCCGCTGATCGTCGTCCGTCCGCCGATAGCCAGCGGGGTCCAGGTCGAGACGATGTCGACTCCCTGTGTCTGCGTCGAGAAGTCATTCACGAAGAAGCGGAACGCCGCCAGGTTGCCGGCCTCCGCAATCCCGGCGGCAATCAGCGTCGTTTTTTCGTCGAGTGAGAGGTTGTAGTTCCGCGTAATCGTGAGCCGGTCGTCTACGTTGATGCGGAAGTAGTCCGCCGTGAACGTGAAAGTGCCGCGGTCGACCACCGTTCCTACGGAGTAGTTGATCGCCTGTTCCGGCTCCAGCGCCTTGCCGTTCCGCAGCGCCGCAACCGGGGAGGTCGACGGGATCGTGCCGTTGTTGATCAGGTCTCCGAGTTCGTAATCGAACTCGGTTGTCACGTTCAGCACGTTCTGCTGGCCGGGCGTCGGGGCGCGGAAACCGCTGCTGACGCCGGCGCGCACCGCGAACGCGTCGGTGAAGGCGTACCGGCTGGACAGCTTGCTGTTCATCGTGGTGCCGAAGGTGTCGAAGTTCTCGATGCGGACGGCGGCGCCCACGCTCCAATTGTTGTCGACCCCGTGCACATCGACGTCGCCGTACACCGCGACGTTGGCGCGATCCCAGACGCCGGCATTCTCGGGACGGGTGCCGTTGTAGCCGTTCGAGGCGGAGCTGAAGCCCTGCGAGCCGTACGGACCTATCGTCCACGACGCCGGATCACCCGCCCCGAGTTCGTACTGCTCGTTCCGCCACTCGGCGCCGCCGGCGACGTTGATCATGTCGCTGGCCGCGTACGACAGGTCGGCGTTGAGGCTGGTTTCCCTCTGCACCAGCAGATTCGGTTCGAAGCTGGTCGGGCTTTCCGGACCGAGCGAGGCGTTGACCGTATCGAAGATGAATGTCTGGACGTTGTTCTCGCCCCTGTTGAAGCTGACGTCCCAGTTGAGCCCGGGCATCGTGGTGCCGCGTACGCCGGCGACCACGGAGAAGTCCCGGAGGTCCCCGCCGAACTGCGGCGTGAAGCCGCCCGGAAAGCCGTCCGGCGCGCCAGCGAAAGGCTCGTGGAAGGTGAAGCAGTTCGGATCGTCACGGACGGCGGCGAAGGCGGCCGGATCCGGCGTGCCGTTGGCGATGTTCACCGTCGGACAGTTGGCTGAACCCATGCCGTTCGCCGCCAGCACGTCGCCGACCAGCAGCGTCTTACCGCTGTCAACGGAGTACACGTTGCCGCGGTTGTTCGGGTTGCGGTAGTAGAACCCGCCGGTCACCTTCTTGCTGGCGTAGTTGGCGTGGCCGTAGAACTCGGCTCTCTCCCCGCCGGTGCCGAAGTTGGCGAACATCTTCAGGTCGTCATCGACCAGCGGCGTGCCCCACGCGCGCGACGTGTCGCGCACGTTGGTGTTGCCGCCGCCAATCACCGCCAGCGTGCCGCCGTCCTGCACCGCGCGGTTGGTCGGCTGGCTGCCGCCGTATTCCAGGCTGAGGTTCAGGAACCCTTCCGGCCCCAGCGGCAGACCGGCGTTGCCGGCGAACGTGAAGCCCGGGGCGCGGCCGCCGATGCCGTTGCACGAGCGGCCCAGTGCGCCGCACGTCGACGGGTCGCCGTCATTCCCGTCGTAGAACTGTCCGGTGCGGAACTCCAGACTGCCCCCGGAGCGGGCGTTCTTCAGTTCGAAGTTGATGACGCCGGCGATGGCGTCCGAGCCGTACTGCGCCGCCGCGCCGTCGCGCAGCACCTCGACCTGCCGCAGGGCGATGGAGGGTATGGACGAGAGGTCAGGGCCCTGCGCGCCGTCGGCGATGCCGTTGCCCAGCCAGGCGATGACGGCCGCGCGGTGGCGGCGCTTGCCGTTGACGAGGATCAGCGTATGGTCCGGGGCCATGTTGCGCAGGTTCGCCGGCCGCACGATCGTGGCCGCGTCGCTGATCGGCTGGGTGTTGACGTTGAAAGAGGGGACGACCGTCCGCAACTGGTTGGTGAGATCGACATCACCCTGGCTGATGAAATCCTGGGCGCGGATGACATCGATCGGTACCGGGGAGGCCGTGATCGACCGTGGCTCGGCGCGTGTGCCGACGACCGCAACGGTCTCCGCGAACTCAATGGCCAGCTCCGCGTCGACCGTGACCGTTGCCCCGGCGGCTACGGTTACCTCGCTCATGAACACGGTGAAGCCCGGAAGCGTTATCGTCACGTTATACGTCCCGGGCTGAAGGCTCACCGAGAACATGCCGGTGCCGTCGGTGAAGGCGGTCTGAACCCCGCCCGTGGCGTCGCGCACCTCCACCGTCACGCCGGGCAGCACGCCCCCGGTCGGGTCGGTGACGGTCCCCGAGATTCCCGTATCCTGGGCGCCGGCGGCGCTGGGTGCAAGCGCGATGGTTACGAGGGCCGTCAGGATGATTGCGCACGAGTGACGTCTCATGACTGTTCGCTCCTTGCCTGCCGTGTTGAATGGATTTTCGCCGCGCGTTGGCATGTCGGTCGCTCCGCCAGCGTTCTGCCGGCCGGCTACCCCTTCAGATACTACCCTACCTGACCTGTTGTTCGACCCGCTGGAATACGGTTTGGTCAAGGAAAATTAGCGAGGGCGGCGATTCGGGTCCACATAGACTCCAGCATTTCGTCTGTTTATTCCAATAGTTTGGAGTTTTCGGCGGTTGTGCACAAGTGTTTTTATGGCTGAGACAAAACGCGTCTAGGTCCTGCTGCGCCTCTTTGAGGTTGCGCCGGTCGTAGAGCCAGCGCAGTTCCTGGCGACAGTCGTCGTCGGCCTTGCGGGGCAGATAGTCGAGCGCGTTGCGGAGGAAGTGCACGTAGCAGCGCTGCCACACGGCCTCGGGGAGGAGCTCGCGAACCGCTCGCTTGAGTCCCGCATGGTCGTCGGAGACGACGAACTCGACGCCCTCGAGCCCGCGGGTCTTCAGCCCGCTGACGAACGCCTTCCAGCTCGAGTGTGACTCACGATTCGAGAGTTCCACGCCCAGCACCTGACGCCGTCCTTCACGGTTGATCCCAATCGCCACAAGCACCGCCTGGCTCTGGATCACACCGTCGAGACGGACCTTCTCGTAGCGGGCATCCAAGACAGATACGGATACGACTCCGCCAATCGGCGTTGGGCAAAGCGCCGCAGCAGGGCATCGAGGCTCTTGTTGATCCGGCTGACCGTGCTCGCCGAGAACGTGTGTCCGCACAGCTCCTCGGTGATCGCTTTGACCTTCCGGGTCGATACCCCCTGGACATACATCTCCGCCAAGGCGCTCACCAGCGCCTTCTCGGAGCGTTGGTAGCGGTCGAAGAGCTCGGTTGAGAAGCGCCCCTCGCGGTCCCGGGGCACCCGCAGCTCCAGCTTGCCGATGCGCGTCACCAGGCCCCGGGTGTAGTACCCCGCACGATAGCCCTGCCGGTCGGCGATGCGCTCGCCAGGCCCCGCGCCAACCGTCTCGGTCATCTCCGCTTCCAGTACTTCATGGAGTGCTTCCTTCACGAGGTCTTTCAGCAGCCCGCGATCGCTGCCGATCAGAGCTTCGACCTGGCTGGACTTCGCGCTACGCTTGCTGCGAGTGGTCATGGCTGTACTCCTTTGTGAGTAGGTCGATCTCGTCAATCAACCTCTTGCCATGACCGCTCGTCTGACTCAAGCGGTTTTGCACACAGATCGAGACACTACCTTTCCGACTGTCGCGCCTGGTTGCGGCGCTGTGCGGGAGAACCCCAACTTTATACGAATCAATGAGTTGAATTGGCCTCTCCGGAGGCCATCGGGGCGGTGGACGAGGTCATCACCGCCGGCGACAACTTCGGCGAGCATACGCAGCAGTGGAACGGCATTGATTTCACGGTCGACGCGCGACTCCAGGACCTGCTGCTGCAGGGCGGCGTGGCAGTTTCTGGTATCGTGAGCGCCATGGTTCCTGCCGCCAGGGTTGCCGCGATGGTGCTGGCCACGGGAGGCGTTGCCGTCTGGCTTGGGGCGGGTGTCGGCCTTCATGCGCAATCGGGCGCGGCCGGTGGCGAGTGGCGCGCGTACGCGGCGGACAAGGCGGGCAGCAAGTACTCGCCGCTTGACCGGATCACGAAGGACAACGTTGCCGACCTGCGGATTGCGTGGCGGCAGTCGACCATTCCGGACGCCGTCCGCAACGGCAACACCATGCCGGCGCCGCGCCGGTCCCAGAACACGCCGCTGATGGCGGGCGGCCTGCTGTACATCAGTACCGGACTCGGCTCCGTCGCCGCGCTCGACGCCTCCTCGGGCGAGGTGGTCTGGTACGACGACCAAGCGGGCCTGGAGAGCGACGCAATCCGCGGGAGGGTGCAACGCGGCAACGCCGTCCGCGGGGTCGCGTACTGGGAAGACGAAGCCGCCGACCCCGCCCGCCGCGACGCGCGGGTCATTGGCATCGCAGGCCCCTACCTCGTAGCACTGGACGCGCGGACGGGCGAGCGCTTCCCCGACTTCGGCGACAGAGGAGCGGTTGACCTGCGGCGTGGGTACGACCGGGGCGACGTGGACAGCTTCGCCTGGCGGTCCGCCCCGCTGGTCGTGAACGACGTCGTCATCGTCGGGTCGTTCATCAACGATTTCCTCTCGGCAGTGCAGCCGACGACCAAGGCGGGGCCTCCGGGTGACGTCCGCGGCTACGACGTCCGCAGCGGTGAGCAACTGTGGATCTTCAACACCATTCCGCAGGAGGGCGAGTTCGGGAACGAGACGTGGGGGACCGATCCGAACGAGGACCGGCCCTCCTGGGAGTACTCCGGCCATACCAATATGTGGGGTTCGCCGAGCGGCGACGAAGAGCTGGGGTACGTCTACCTGCCGCTGAGCACGCCGACCAACGACTACTACGGCGGCCACCGGCCGGGCGACAACCTGTTCGCGGAGAGCCTGGTCTGTCTCGACGCACGGACCGGCGAGCGCATCTGGCACTTCCAGGCGGTGCACCACGGCCTGTGGGACTACGATTTCGCCTCGACGCCGAACCTGGTCGACATCACGGTGGACGGGCACACGATCAAGGCGGTGGCCATCGTCAGCAAGCAGGCGTTCACGTACGTGTTCGATCGCGCGACGGGCGAGCCGGTCTGGCCGATCGAGGAGCGGCCGGTGCCGCAGTCGACCGTGCCCGGCGAGCGCACGTCGCCGACGCAGCCGTTCCCGACCAAACCACCCGCGTTCGACCAGCAGGGCGTGACCGTCGACGACCTGATCGACTTCACGCCCGAGCTGCGGGCTGAGGCGCTCGAGATCCTCGAGCAGTACGACTACGGGCCCATATTCACCCCGCCCACGCTGATGGACGAGCGCCCGGGAGGCAAGCAGGGACTGCTGCAGATGCCGGGTACGGCGGGCGGCGCCAACTGGCCCGGAGCCGGCTTCGACCCCGAACGCGGCATCCTGTACGTACATTCGGCGCACACGCAGGTCGTCATCGGCATCGTGCGGCCGGAGCATCCGGACGCCGACGCCGCCCTCGTCCGCAAGGCATACCGCTATGTGCAGGGGCCGCAAGGTTTGCCGCTGTTCAAGCCGCCGTACTCGCGGCTCGTTGCCATCGATCTCAACCAGGGCGAGATTCTCTGGACCATCCCCGTCGGCGACGGCCCGCGCGACCACCCGGCCATCCGGCATCTGGACCTGCCGCCACTGGGCCAGGCGGGGCGGGCGGCGCCGCTCGTCACGAAGACGCTGCTGTTTCAGGCAGAGGGAGGCAGCGCCGGTCCCGTCATCCCCCTCTGGGGCGGCGCGGGCGGCAACATGTTCCGGGCCCACGACAAGGCGACCGGCGACGTGGTGGCAGAGATCGAGCTGCCGGGGCAGGTGACGGCGGCGCCGATGACCTACATGGCCGGCGGCCGGCAGTACATCGTCGTAACCTTGGGGGCATCGGGCGGTCCCAGCGAATACGTGGCGCTCGCGCTGCCCTAGGAGCCCGTGGTGAAACCCCGCGTCGTACCGAGTGCCGCGCATATGATGGCGCTGAACAAGGATCGGCGCACCGACTGATGACTACTGGACAACCAAGCCGCCGGGTGCGTCTCTGGATCAGCATTGTCGCCTGTCTGGGGCTAGTTGCTTGCGGGTCAGTCTGGATGGCGCGCGCGCCCGTGAGCTGGTCCGTGGTGCACGCCCCGACCGTGGAGCAGTCGGCAGAGCGGATCGCAGAAACCGCTGCCTCCAACTTGCGCGGGCCGGAGCCGGCCCCCGTCTTCGAGCTCGATCAATCGTGGCCGAAACAGCCGCTGCCGAACAACTGGGGGCTGGGGCAAGTGTGGGGGGTCGCCGTTGACGCGCGGTAACGCCGTGGTGAAGTTCACGCCGGAAGGGCAGTTTCTCCTGCAGATCGGCGACGTCGTCGAGACCAACGGCAGCGCCGACACGACGCCGCGTTTCGTGCATGGCGTGAACGTGTCGCGCGACTGCCTGGTCTATGCCTCCGATCGCTCGCACAGCATGCTCCATGTGCACCGCAAGGACGGGACATACGTCACGGAAGCCAAGCTCCCCGGGCCGTTCAACTCGGTGGCTTTTTCCCCTGACCCGGAACAGCACTATCTCTATGCCGGCGGGATGAACGCGACCGCGCGGATATTCATTCTGCGACGCAGCGACCTGCAGATGCTCGGGTCTTTCAGGAGCTCAGGGCAGCACTACATGGACACCGATTCGCAGGGCAACCTGTATACGTGCGGCCAGCGCATGCCGCAGCGGTGGACGTTGAAGGGGTTGCCGTAGAGGCTGTATACAGATGCGAACGATTTGCAGGCTTGGTGTCGTCGTCGCCCTGCTGCTCGCGGGCGCAACCGCGGCGGCGCAGTCGGGCGAGCGCGGCTATGAGCCGGTGACCGAGGAGATGCTGGTCAGCCCGCCGCCCGGCGACTGGCTGATGTGGCGGCGGACCTACGGTCACTGGGGACACAGCCCGCTCGACCAGATCGACACCTCCAACGTCGGCAGCCTGCGCCTGGCCTGGGCCTGGACCATGGCGCAGGGCCGTCAGGAAACGACCCCGCTCGTCCACGACGGCATGATGTTCCTGGTGCAGGCGTGCGACTTCGTCGAAGCGCTCGACGTCCGCGACGGGTCGCGCATCTGGGAGTACAGCCGCGAGCAGGTGGAGCACGGCGCTTCGCTCGCCTGCGTCAACCGCAACGGTGCGCTCTACCGGGACAAGCTGTTCATTGCCACCCACGACGCCCACCTCGTGGCCCTCAATGCCCGTACGGGCGAGGTCGAATGGGACGTGCAAGTGGGCGACTGGACCATTGGCCAGCACTATTCCGGCGGTCCGATGGTAATCAAGGGGCGCGTCGTCGCCGGCATGTCGGGCTGCTATCACCTGAACACGCGCTGCTGGGTCTCTGCCCATGAAGCGGACACCGGCGAGGAGGTGTGGCGCACGTACACCATTCCCGGCAAGGGCGAGTTCGGCTACGACAGCTGGGGCGATATCCCGGAGGAGGATCGGCGCGGCGGCTCGGCCTGGAACTCACCCAGCTACGACCCGGAGCTGAACCTGATCTACACGGGGGTCGGCGTGCCCATCCCCTGGGGCTCGGTGCAGCGCGGCAGCGGGGACGGCGATGTCCTCTATACCAACTCCACGCTGGCCCTGGACGCCGATACCGGGGCGATCGTCTGGTATTTCCAGCATATTCCCAACGACGAGTGGGACCTCGACCATCCGTTCGCGCGGTTGATCGTCGAGACCGAGGTCTCGCCCGGAGCGGTCGAGTGGAAGAACAATGCGATCCTGCCGGGCCGACGGCGCAAGATCGTGACCGGCATCCCCGGCAAGACCGGCATCGTGTGGGCGCTGGACGCGGCGACGGGCGCGTTCCTGTGGGCCCAGCCCACTAACCGGCAGAACGTCGTGGTGGACATCGACGCGGAGAGCCGCAGGGTCCTCCTGAATGCCTCGCTCAAGTTCCCGCAGGTAGGCGAGCCCGTGTTCGTCTGCCCGAGCTACTACGGCGGCGTCAACTGGCAGGCCACCGCCTACCACCCGGGGACGAACCTGCTCTACGCGCCCACCAACAACGCCTGCATGACCCTGACGCTCAACGAGTTTCGCGACCGGCCCGGCGCCCACCACGCCTCGGCGCTGGTCGCACTGGAGCCGGCACCGGACATTGGCGGCCAGATCGGCCAGTTCTCGGCCATCGACCTGGCGACGGGCGAGCCCGCCTGGGTGTACCGCCAGCGCGCGGGCATTGCCGGCTCCGTGCTGACCACCGGCGGCGGCCTGGTGTTCGTGAGCGACGACGCGCGGCGCTTCCGCGCCTTTGACGCGCGGACCGGCGACATCCTGTGGGAGCAGATCCTCAACTCGAGCGCCGGCGGGTTTCCGGTCTCCTTCATGCACGAGGGCGCGCAGTACATCGCCATCGCGGCCGGCGGGGGCATCCACTTCCGGGGGCTCACCCCCGAGATCCAGCAGCCGGGCCGCGGCAACATGCTGTTTGTCTTCAGGTTGCCGTGACCCTCGGCGAGCTGTTGCAACGTGGCGGCGGAACGGCTACCCGCCGACTTCGAAGGTGACATCCTCGTAGGTCGTGAGCCCGCCGTCGTGGGCGATGCAGCGGAGCACGTAGGTGCCGGGCTGCGTGAACGTCGCCCGCGCGACCCACTTGTTGTCGTCCGGCGCCTCGGGAGTCTCCCAGCCGGCGCCCCACGGCGAGTTGGAGTTCGCGCGCGTATCCTCCCAAACCTTGATCTGCGGCGGGTCGAATGTCACGTCGTTCGGGCCGCGGAAGACGAACCACGACAGCCGCAGGCCGGTCGCCGAGGTCGGCGTCAGACTGGAGGGCCGCGCCAGATTGGTCGGCCGCATGACGCGCGGTTTCGGGAGCCCGTCGTCGTCGCGCGCGACGGCCGTCAGCGCCACCGGCTGGTCCACGTGCGCGGTGCGCTTCAGCGCGCCGTCCAGCTCCAGCTCCGGGCCGACGTTGTTGTACAGCTCCCCGGAGATGCCCGCCCCGTTGTTCGCCATCACGACGTTGTTGTCCATGAAGTAGTCGGGCTTGAGGGTGCCGTACGCCTTCTTGGTGATGCCGTGGCGCGTCAGCGTCCAGACCAGTTCCTTCTCGCCGAAGTCGGCGGGAACGCGGATCCGGAACATGAACCGGTTGCGCCGCGGCAGGAACCAGGTCGGCTGACCCTGGTCCGGGCCGCCCGGCTCGACGTTGTTCTCGGGACCGATCGGGATGTGCAGCGACTCCTCCCAGTTGCGGTTCATGGTCCCGAACACCAGGTTGAACGATCCGTCGGGGTTCTGCTCCCACCCCTCGTACGCCGGCACCACTTCCTGTCCTGAATCGTAGGAACGGCGCGGCCTCGACTGCTCGGCAGCCGTCTGCTCAATGACCAGACCGGCTGCGATCCCGGCGGCGGCGACGACGACCCACGCGATCCTCACTGCTGGTCTCCCGCGTCGGCATCGCCTTCCTCCGGCTTTGCCGCAGCGCCGCACTGCGGGCAGCCGATGACGGTGTCGCCGTCGGCGATTTTCAGCGTCTGGCGCCGCTCCTCCAGCTCCGTCTGGAACTGCTCCTCCGTCAGATAGGTGCCCCGCATCAGGTTGATGAACATCTGGTCGACCGAGCGGTGGCCGCCACCCGACCAATTGCGTGGGTCGGGCACATTCGGGTTCGACGGCGAGTTGTTGAAGTAGCCTGTGAGGCGCAGGATGGTGCCCTTCGGCAGCAGCGGCGCGACGTCGTCCTCGTAGGTGTACACGCGCACCCAGCTGTGGTCGTAGCCGGCGCAGTTGAGCGTTTGCACCGTGACGCCCCAGATCGCCTCCAGGCACATCCGGTAGCCGGGCGCATGCATGTGCGGCTCGAAGACGTTGATCTTCGTGTGCTCCGGCAGCGTGAAGTACGCCTCCATCGTTTGATCCGGATCCATCGCTTCGATGTCGAGGTCCACGCCGTTGCCGAAGAACATGTGTTCCGTATTCACGGTCGGCTCGTACCCCCGCGGGTGGAACTTGAAGCCGACGTCGAGGTGCGCGCGGGTGTCGGCGCCATTGGCATGCAGATGGACCGACTGGAATTTCAGCGTCGAGCCGGCCTTAATCAGCTTGCCAGCGTACGGATTGAAGAAGTCGGCGTTGCGGCCCACCTCGTGGACGGGCCACGAGTTGAACCGCGAGCGGTCATCCTCGTCCGCATCGGGCTCGACGACGCCGAGTGAGGAGTGGTGAACCACGAAAAGACCGCCGACCGTATCGCGCCCCGGCCCCTTGCGGGACTCTGTCACTTCCTTGTACTCGAGCGCGGCGACGTAGCGATCCTCGGTCAGCCCCGACTCCACCTCGCCTATGGCTCCCCACCAGTCGGGCACGTCTCCCGGCACCTCGAAGCTGGGGGACGACACGATCAAGTCGGGCTCGCCGATCTCCCATGCATCGACATCGATGAAGGGAACCGGTGGCAGGAGGTCCGCCGGGTCGCCCTCCGGGGCGCCGTTGTCGACCCACGTCGCGATCTTCCGGATCTCCTCGTCGGACAGCGACGGGTCGTCCTTGAAGCGCTGGATGTCGATGTCCTTCTCGATGTACCAGGGCGGCATGACGCCCTGCTTGTCGCGCAGCCCGGTGCGGTTCTTGATGGCCCTGGCCCAGGGCCGGACCTCGTCGTAGTCGATCAGCGACATCGGGGCCAATGCGTTCGGCCGGTGGCACTTCTGGCAGCTCCGCTGCAGAATGGGCGCGATGTCCTTGCTGAAGGTGACCTCGTGCTCCGCGCCCGCCTGGGCGAAGGCCGGCGCGGGGACCGCTACCAGGCCGACGAGCAATGCTGCCGGAAGCAAGGCACCAACTCCGAGCGAGTACCGTCTCGCCATATGCGCGCTCCTCGGTGTCCGGGATATATTTTGCTGTTGAGAATAGCCCGTATTCTAGTAGGCTCCTAGTGGTATTTTAACCCCGGACGAGCACCGCGTAGACTCGGCCGCCAGATGAATCCGAGGTGTCCCATGACCAAGCGCACGCCGTTCCGTTACTTCGTCACCGCGGGTGTCGCGGCCCTGGCGGCCGTGCTGTCCGCACAGCAATCCTCAGTTGGCGCAGGCGACCTGCGCGGTGTGGTGCGCAGTTCCGCCGGCGCCGAGGCGGGGGTATGGGTCATCGCCGAAACCGACGACCTGGACACCCGCTTCCGCAAGATCGTCGTCACCGGCGACGACGGGCGGTTCCTGGTGCCCGACCTGCCGGCGGCCACGTACCGCGTCTGGGTGAGGGGGTACGGCCTGGCCGACTCGGAGCCGGTGGCGGCGGAGCCCGGACAGTCGCTTACGCTGCGGGCGACGCCGGCCGCATCGCCCGGGGAGGCGGCCAGGGTCTATCCGGCCAACTACTGGTACTCGCTCCTTGAACCGCCGCCGCCGAGCGAGTTTCCGGGCACCGGTCCCGAAGGGAACGGCATTGCCACCGGGCTCCGCACCCAGGCCGCCTGGGTCGACATCACCAAGCAGGGCTGCCAGCTCTGCCATCAGATGGGCAACCGCGTCACACACGACATCAGCCATCTCGAGAGCTTCGACTCGGCGGTCGCGGCGTGGGACCACCGCGTGCAGTTCGGACAGCGCGGCGCGCAGATGAGCCGCGTCCTCGACCGATTCGGCCGCGAGCGCGCCCTGGCGATGTACGCCGACTGGAGCGAACGGATCGCCGCCGGCGAGGTGCCGCCGACCCCGCCCCGGCCGCAGGGCGCCGAGCGGAATGTGGTGCTCACCATGTGGGAGTGGGGTGACGAGACCTCGTACATCCACGACGAGATAGCGACCGACAAGCGGCAGCCGACCGTCAACTCGGACGGCGCGGTCTACGGCGTATCCATCACGCAGGACACGCTGGTGATCACCGACACCGCGCGCAACCGGTCGACGGAGCTCACGATTCCCGTCCGCGCGCCGGCGGACGAGGTGCCCTCGTTCTTCCCCACGGCGCCGGGGTTCCAGCCGTCGCCGTACTGGGGCGAGGAGATCATCTTCGACGGGCCCGCCAACCCGCACAACCCGATGATGGACGCGCGCGGGCGGGTCTGGATGACGTCCACGATCCGCGGGCGCGACAACCCGGACTGGTGCAAGGCGGGTTCGGCGCACCCCTCCGCGCGGTATTTCCCCATGGAGCGCAGCGGCCGGCAGATCTCGTTCTATGACCCGGCATCCGAGTCGTTCACCTTGATCGACAGCTGCTACGGGACGCACCACCTTCAGTTTGGCGAGGACGACCGCGACACGCTCTGGTTCAGCGGGGACTCCAACGTCGTCGGCTGGCTCGACACGCGGCAGTTCGACGAAACGGGTGACGAGCAGGCGTCGCAGGGGTGGTGTCCGACGGTGATCGACACCAACGGCGACGGGCGGATCACGCGGCCGTGGAACGAGCGCGGCGAGACCGCGGACCCCGCGCGCGACACCCGCATCCCGGGTTTTTCCTACGGGATCATCGCCAACCCCACGGACGGCTCGGCTTGGGTCGCCCGGACCGGACCGTTCCCCGGGCGCCTGCTGCGCCTCGACCGGGGCGACAACCCGCCCGAGAGCTGTATCGCGGAGGTGTACGAGCCGCCGTCTATCGAGAATTCGGCGGTCGACCCGGCGCACACCGGCCACGCTCCGCGCGGCATAGACGTTGACCGCAACGGCCTCATCTGGACCGCGCTGTCGGGCAGCGGTCACCTGGCCAGCTTCGATCGCAGCAAGTGCCGCATTCTGAACGGACCAGAGGCGACGGGGCAGCACTGTCCGGAAGGCTGGACGTTATATCCGACGCCGGGGCCGCAGATGAAGGGCGTGACGGACGCCGGGAGCGCCGATTTCCACTACTACAGCTGGGTGGACCAGTTCGACACGCTCGGGCTCGGGGCGAATGTCCCGGTTGCGACAGGCTCCGGGTCGGACTCGCTGCTGGCGCTGCTGCCGGACACCGGCGAATGGGTGGTGCTCCGCGTGCCGTATCCGCTCGGCTTCTTCGCGCGCGGCCTCGACGGGCGCATCGACGATCCCGACGGCGGCTGGAAGGGCCGTGGCCTGTGGGCCAACTACGGCTCGAACGTGAACTGGCACATCGAAGGCGGCAAGGGCCGGCACAGCGCGGTCATCCAGTTCCAGTTCCGCCCGCACCCGCTTGCGGAGTGAGGCGCGCGGCGCCATGAGCGGTGACTGGATAACGAAGATGAACGACAAGCGTTGCGCGTTCCTGTGTGCCCTGACGACCGCCTTCACTGTCGTTTCCCTGATGCCGCAGTCTGTGGCGGGCCAGGACCGCGCGGGCGGTACGGCGACACCGTCGACCGTCGCGGCCGGTTCGTGGACGGCGCCGCGCACGCCGGACGGCCAACCGGACCTGCAGGGCGTCTGGTTGAACACGAGTGCCACTCCCTTCGAGCGCCCGCAGGCGCTCGAAGGGAGACAGTTTCTCACCGACGACGAAGTGGCCGAGTTGTCACGGCGCGCCCATCGGATCTTCAAGGAGAATGACGCGGACCTTGCCATCGGAGACGCGCTGTACCTGACCGCCCTGACCGATGTCGACGCCTTTCGGAGACGAGGCGCGAACCGCAGCTCCAACTTCATGGTGGAGCGGGAGTTCGACAACCGGACGTCGCAGATTGTGGACCCGCCTGATGGAAAACTGCCGGCGCTGATGCCGACGGCGGTTGAGAGGTGGGCGGCGCTAACTGCCCGGGACGTGGACCCGGCAGGTCCGGAGGACCTCAACACTCGCGCCCGCTGTCTGACGCCGGGGATGCCACGCATTGGCCCCGGCCCCCGTGGTGACCCCCTTTACGGGTACTACCAGATCTTTCAGTCTCCCGGGTATTTCGTCCTCATGATGGAGACGAACCACGACGCGCGGATTGTGCGCGTGGACGGGTCTCCACATCATTCCCCTCGTATCCGCCAGTGGCACGGAGACTCGCGGGGGCGATGGGACGGAGACACGCTCGTCATCGACACCGCGAACTTTTCATCCAAGAGCAACTTCCTCGGTGCCGCCGAGAACCTGCACCTCGTGGAGCGTTTGACCCGTGTTGCGTCCGACGCGATCCGCTACGAGGTCGCCGTCGACGACCCGACGACATGGGCGAGGCCGTGGACGGCTGTCGTCACCCTCAAGCGGCAAGACGCCAACATCTACGAGTTTGCGTGCCATGAAGGAAACGCGGACATGGTGCTGAGCATCCTCGCCGCCGCACGCACGCATGGGCCGAGGACCGCGGCGACATGGGAACAGCCACCTACACGTTGATCGTTCTCACTTCGTACTCCACTCGACCGTGACGCGGTCGCCCGATCCGACCAGAAGGACCAGTTGGTTGTCGGGTCAGTAGATCGCCGCGGGGGCGACGGTGGAGCCGGTGGCGCCTTTCAGCTTCAGCGGCTGCACGACGAAGGCGAATTCGTACACCCCTGCGGCGGCCAGTTCGTTCAGCTTCATCCGCTCGACCAGGTGGATGCCGTTGATCACGAGCATGATCTGGTGCACGGGGGTGGAGAGTTCCGGGTCCGGGTTGGGGGAGACCTCCACCGGGACGTTGTCGGCGCCCACCAGCATCGGATCGTGCTCGACGAGCCATTCGCCGGCGGCGATGCCGATACCCGGCCCGTTGGCCGAGAAGCGGTCGCCGTCGGTGTCCCAGTACGTGCCCCAGCCGGTGTGAATGAGCACCGCGTCGCCGGGCTGCAGCGCAACCTGCTGGCGGTCGAGCGCCTGCTGCAGGTCGTCAACGGTGATCTCGTAGCGCTCGGGCAGCACCGCCACGCCCTTGAGCGCGGCGACGTCGATCAGCACCCCGCGCGTCATCAGGGTGCCGATGTTCTCGACGCCCAGCCGCGTGAACCCTGAGCGGGTCATCACCTCGTTCTGGTCGATGCAGTTGTACAGGTCGGCGCCGATGGTCTGGTGCGTGAAGCCGTCGAACTGTGTGCCCACCTGTCCCATCTCGGCGACGATGATCTCCTCGTTCGAGCCGCGCGTGTTCGACTCCGGGCTCATCCGCGTCGGCTTCATGTACAGGTCGAAGTGCCGCGTGCCGCCCAGCGGCATGTCGCTGGACAGCACCTGGCCCAGCTCGATGACGCGGCCCTCGCGGATCAGCCCGGCGGCTCTCAGCACCGTCTCGGGCCCCATGTGGTTCACCGCACCGAGCTCGTCGCCGGCGCCCCACTTGCTGGGACAGCGCTCGTCGCGCGGCGGCGGCGACCACGACTGCGCGCTGGCACTGGGCAGCGGACCATCGATGGCCGTGATGATCAGGCACGAGACAGCGGTCAAGAGCGCAGTGGTTCGCATGGTTGTCCTTTCGGATCGGCAGCGCCGCCGTCAGTCGGGCAGGGCCAAGGCTACGAGCTCAACCTCCGCATTGGCGCCGGTCGCGATCGCGATGTACTGCTTCCCCTCGTGCAGGTACGTCATCGGCGCGGCGGCGGTGTGGCCGTCGAGCTCGATTTCGCGCAGCAGCTCGCCGGTCTGCTTGTCGAAGACGTAGACCAGTTTGCGGCCGGCGTCCGGATCGCCCCACGGATCCCACATCGGCACGATCGGCGTCTCACCGGCCCCCCGGTCACGCTTCCAGACCGTCGCGAATACCAGCGTCTTCGTCACCAGCACGCTTTGGCCGTCGATGTGGTCGCCGAGCGGCGGCAGGTCCATGTCGCGCAGCAGCGGGTGGTTGCGCGGACCGTTGCCCAGCGGACTCATCCACAGGTGCTCGCCGCGGTTCATGTCGATGGCCGTCAGGCGGGCGTACGGCGGCTTGAAGAGGGGCAGGCCTTCCGTCGTCACGACCGAGCGGCAGCAACGCATCAACGCGCGCTGCTCGGGTGACGGCGAGCGGCTGGCGCCGACGCGCAGGAACGCGGGCGCCGTGCGCGACGGCACGTACAGGACGCCCGTCTCGGGGTCGAAGCCGGCTCCGCCCCAGTTCGATCCGCCGCGCGTGCCGGGCAGCGCCAGCGTGCCTCGCTGCGACGGCGGCGTATAGACCGGGCCGTGGTCGAACTCGTTCAATGCCTCGATGGCGCTGGCCCGCAGCTCGGGCGTGAAATCCATCAGGTTCTCGACGGTCGAGCCTTGCATGTCGAACGGCGGCGGCCTCGTCGGGAACGGCTGCGTGGGCGAGGCCTGCTCGCCCGGCACCGTAGAGGCGGGCACGGGGCGCTCCTCAATTGGCCAGACCGGCTCGCCGGTCGCGCGGTCGAAGACGTAGGTGAACGCCTGCTTGCTGGCGACCATGACCGCCTTTATCCGCCGCCCGTCCACCGTGATCTCGCCGAGCACCGGCATCGACGCGAAGTCGTAGTCCCACAGGCCGTGGTGAATCGCCTGGAAGTGCCAGACGCGCTCGCCGGTCCGCGCCTCCACGCAGACGATGCTCTCGGCATACAGGTTGTCGCCCAGGCGGTCGCCGCCGTACGTGTCGTTCGTCGGTGTGGACGTCGCCATATACACGTAGTCGAGCTCCGCGTCGTACGCCATGCCGGCCCAGACGTTGGCGTTGCCCGTGTGCTCGGCCGAGCCGTTGAGCCAGGTCTCGTAGCCGGCTTCGTACTCCTTCGGCACGGTGTGGAACGTCCACAGCTGGCGGCCCGTGCGCACGTCGTACGCCTGGACATCGCCCGGCGGCAGTTGCCGGGTCCGCTCGTCGCCGATGGTTCCGCGGCCGGAGTCCGCAATCGAGTTGCCGATGATCACGACGTCGCCGGCCACCAGTGGACGCTTGGCGGAGAAGTTCGTGCTGCGCCGCACGTTGCGGATGCCGAGCGTCAGGTCGACCCTGCCGGCCTCTCCAAACGCCTCGTCGGGCCGCCCGGTGCGGGCGTCGAGCGAGATCAGGTAGGCGTCGTGCGTGCCGATCAAGATCCGTTCCGCGCCGCCGTCGGTCCAGTACGCCACGCCGCGCGACAGGAAGCCGCCGTTGTTGGGCCGCCCGCTGCGGTAGCTCTCGGGGTCGTACACCCAGCGCTGTTCGCCGCTGGCGGGATCGAGCGCCACAACGATGCCGAGTCCGGTGACGGTGTACAGCGTGCCGTTCATCATGAGCGGCGTGTCCTGATAGCGGACGCGGCTCAGGATCGGGTCGTCCTGGAAGTCGAGGTCGGGATTCCGCGCGCGCCAGACGACGCGCAGCTCGTCGACGTTGGCTTTCGTAATGTGATCCAGGGGCGAGTATTTCATGCCGTGCGTCGTGCCGGCGTAGTGCCCCCACTCGCCGTCGTCCAGACTCGGTTGCGCCAGCGCCGGCGCGGACAACCCGAGCAGCGCCGCCGCCGCACCCGCCGCCAGCAGGCGGCCGACACGTCCGAAGCGCGGTTGCACGGCCGTCCCGTTCGCAGATCGAGGCATCGGTACGGCGCCATGATACCGGACCGACGGGCTTGCCGAGAGGCCTTGTCCGGTAGAATGACCGGCGCTGCGTCCGGCAGCCCAGAGGCGTCCCGTGCAGCGTGCGCCCGGCCGGCGGTCGAGCCCGCTTACGATCTGCTGATCGCCGGGGGACGCGTCGTCGATCCGTCGCAGGGGCTCGCCGCGGTACGTGACCTCGCAATTGCCGGCGGCAAGGTCTCGGCGCTGGCGGCCGACATTCCGCCGGAGCAGGCGCGGCAGGTGATTGACGCCCGCGGCCGCATCGTGACGCCGGGGCTCATCGACCTGCACGGGCACGTCTACGACCATGGCATCACCATTTCGGTGGACCCGGATCTGGTCGGGGTAGCGCGCGGGGTGACCACGATTGTCGACGGCGGATCGACCGGCGCCACCACCTTCCCGGGCTTCCGGAAGTACGTGATCGAGCGCGCGGAGACCAGCGTCTACGCCCTCCTGAACATCGCGGCGATCGGTCTGGTGGTCACCAACGAGCTGTTTCTCGATCCGCGGATTGTCGATCCGGAAGCGGCCATCCGGGTCATCGAGGAGAACCGCGACCGGATCCTGGGGATCAAGGTGCGGGTCCGCGGCCGGCGCGTGGGGCTTGCCGCCGATCTCGAGGCATTGCGCCGGGCGCGCGAGGCGGCAGACGCCGTCCGGCTGCCGATCATGATGCACTGGTCGAACGAGCCGGAGCTCCTGGATCTGTTGCGGCCGGGCGCCACGGCCGACGTGAGCGTGCTCGATGTGACGAACGAACCGATCGATCTGGTCGACAGCAACGGCGACGTGCGCACCGGCGCCCAGCAGTTGAGACCGGTGGCTACCGTCAAGTCCGGCCGGCTGGTGATGACGCAGGGTATCGATATTGGATAAGGTGGCGGCGGATATGCGTCGCAGGGAAGGAAGGCGGGCCGGGTGGCTCGCGCGCACCGCCGCGGGATGCGCGGCGGTCGGGCTGCTGTTGGCGCTGTGGGCGCCGACCGCCGCGCAGCAGCGGCCGCAGCAGTCCGAGCAACGCGTGGCCCGTCCCGGCGAGACGCAGTTCAACCTGCAATTGCTGCGGCCGTCCGGCGGGCCGGTGATCCCCATCTTCGAGGGCTGGTACCAGCATCCGGATGGCAGGTACGAGCTGTCGTTCGGGTATTTCAACGTCAATACGGAAGAGGTGCTGGAAATCCCCCACGGGCCGGACAACTTCATCGAGCCGCGCCGCTACGACGGGGTGCAGCCGACCCAGTTTCTGCCGATGCCGGAGGGGGACCGCCGCCACTGGGGCGTGTTCACGGTGACGGTGCCGGCCGACTTTGGCGAGCAGGACGTGGTGTGGACGCTGCGCATCAACGGCCGGGCGTTCTCCGTGCCCGGGCGCGTGAGCCGCGCGCCCTACCAGCTCCACGGGTGGATATTCCCGGGCGGCACCACGGCGTCGCCGCTGCTCACGTTCGATCCGGCCGGCCCGCGCGGCCGCGGGCCGTGGGGCGTGCGGCACGGACCCATCGAGGCACAGGTCGGCCGGCCGCTGCCGCTTACTCTCTGGACGACGCGGGACGAGCCGTTCCGCAACGACGCGCGGCCGATCAACCTGCGCTGGTTCAAGCACCAGGGTCCGGGGTCCGTCACATTCAGCCGGCCGGCGGACGAGATGGGGGCCGATGCGTGGCGGGCGGGCGGCGCCGGCGGGGCGTTCGAGACGGCGGCGACGTTCAGCGCGCCGGGCGCCTACGTGCTGCGTGCGCTGGCGTACAATACGATTCGCGAGTTCGAGTTCCAGTGCTGCTGGACGAACGGCTACGTGCACGTCAACGTGACGGACTGACGCTCCGAGGAGAACCAGATGAAGCGCGTGATCAGTCTAACCGCGGCGCTCGCCGTGGTCGCACCCGTTCTGGCGTCCCCCGCGCTTGCCGGCCCGCCGACGTTCAGCGCCGACGTCGCGCCCATCTTCCAGCGCGCGTGCCAGCGCTGCCATCAGGAAACCGGCATCGGGCCGATGTCGCTCATCACCTACGACGAGGTCAGGCCGTGGGCGCGGCAGATCCGGGACCGCGTGGAACGCCGCATCATGCCGCCCTGGCACCTCGACCGGACCGTGGGCATCCAGGAATTCAAGAACGACTTCTCACTCACCAACGACGAAATCGATACCGTCGTGCAGTGGGTCGATGCGGGCGCGCCGGAAGGTGACCCAGCCGACCTGCCGCCATCGATCGAATGGCCGCCAGCATCCGATTGGGAGCTGCGCGGTATGCTCGGCGAGCCCGACCTCGTGGTGCGCTCCACGCCGTACACCGTCACCGCCAACGGGCAGGACCAGTGGTGGAATCCGACCATGGACCACGAGGGGATTTCCGAGCCGCGCTGGATCAAGGCGGCCGAGTTCAAGCCCTCCTATCCGCTCGGCGTACGCGTCGTCCATCACGGTCACGTCCGGCTGGAGCAGCCGGACGACGATTTCGTCGTGCGGCTGGCCGGTATGGGCGTGGGCAAGCGTTGGGAGATTCTGCCCGAGGGGGTCGGCAAGCTGGTCCAGCCGGGCCCGGCGCAGATCAGATTCAGCCTCCATTATTTTCCGGTGGGCGAGACGGTCGAGGACGATATCGTGGAGGTCGGCGTCTGGTTCCACCCGCCGGGTTACGAGCCGGAGCGGGTCACCGAGGGGGAGGTCCGGCTGCTGGTCGACGGCACGTTCACCTCCGGGCCCCGGGCGCGGGACCTCATCATCCCGCCGCACGGCTATCTCACGCTGGAGCACGCCTACGTCATGGACCGGCCCGTCATGCTGCACAGCTTCCGGCCGCACATGCACATGCGCGGCGCCGGCATGTCGATGGAGGCGATCTATCCGGACGGGAGCCGCGAGCTGCTGAGCAGCGTCAACCGCTACAACCACAACTGGCAGATCCAGTACATCTACGAGGACCACGTTCAGCCGCTGCTGCCGAAGGGCACGGTGCTGATGTTCCACTCGCACTACGACAACACCGAGGACAATCCGATCAACCCCGATCCGGATCAGTGGGTGCTGTTCGGCGCGCGCGGCGTCGACGAGATGTCGCACGCCTGGGTCGGCATGACCTACCTGGAAGAAGAGGATTTCGCGCGCTTCGCGGCGGAACGGGCGGAACAGCAGTCGGCGCAGGGTGTGGCCGGCGGCTTGAAGTAGCCGCCCCGGCCGCGTCGCTTGGTGGGCCGCGCTGGGATCGAACCAGCGACGCCCTGATTAAAAGTCAGGTGCTCTACCACTGAGCTAGCGGCCCAAAGCATTGACTAAAAAGAACTTAAGCGCGTATCGGAAAGTACTGCCAGCCGGAATTGGCAGCCAAACCGGATAGCTGGCATGCTGGCTGTGGTCCATTCGCCGCGTGCCGCCGAAGTCATGCTGTTGCCTTCCACCCCAAGTCCGAAGCAACGGCGGTGAAGACACCGTCGACGCCTCCAGAGTATCGCTTCAAGACCAGTTGCCAAACCGCAGTCGCGTCGAGATCAGCGTACCACGTCTCGGCGTGCACGGGGCACGCGGGGCGGGGCGTTTGGGATGAAAAATCATGCCGGAAAATCTGTACCTCGTGCGGAGGGCATCAACCAGTTTGCGCTGATATTTAGAATCATGTTTACAAATCCGTATGTGCCGCGGACAATGCAGCATGGTTCACGACCGGCGATCCGCGTTGTCAAGCTATGTCAGTGGGTTGCTCTCTGGGGGCCGGACGGTGTTCGTCGCCGAGGAAGCTGAACAGGCCCTCGGCGTCGGACGTGGTGCGTTTCTGGATGCCGCCGAGCGGCTGCAGCGCCGCGAGGTGCTGCTGAATCCGCGGCGCGGATTCTACGTGGTCGTCCCACCGCAGTACGTGTCCTGGGGAGGGCCGCCACCGGCTTGGTACATCGACGCGCTCATGCGCCATGAAGGCCAAGCCTATTACGTTGGGCTGCTGAAAGCCGCGGAGCTGCATGGTGCGACGCATCAGGCTGTCATGGAGTTCCAGGTCATTTCGGGCAAGCGCCTGCCGAAGGTCCGCGCCGGCCGCAATCTGATCGTCTTCTACTTCCGCAAGAACATGGAAGCCGTGACGGCCGGGACCGAGGGCCGCAAGACCGATACCGGCACGATGAAGATCTCTTCGGCCGCGCTGACGGCTCTCGATCTGCTGCGCTACCCGCAAGCGTCCGGCGGCATCGACAATGTCGCCACGGTCCTATCCGATCTCGGTCAGAAGATTGATCCCGAGCAACTCGCCACGCTCTCGGCGTTGGTGGAACGGCCGGTCGTGCAGCGCCTGGGGCACCTGCTGGAGCATCTCGGCCACGACGCCCTGACGGTGTCCATGCTGGAGTCGTTGCGGGCGCGAGGGTCGTTGCCTTGGACCGAGCTCGACCGGCAGGAGGTGCGGGACCCGGCCTTCGAGCCTGAACCGCAGCAGCGCGATCCGCGATGGCGGGTCATTGTCCGGCGCGTGCCGGAGCCGGACGAATGATCCCTGCGCAGAATATCGTCGCGTGGGGCAATCTCGTTCCCTGGACGGACGCGCGACAGGTCGAGCAAGACCTCATCATCAGCCGTGCTCTGGTTGAGATCTTCTCGGACCCAATGCTGCGCGAAACGCTACGGTTTCGTGGCGGAACGGCACTCAACAAGCTGCACTTCCCGGTGCCGCTGCGCTATTCGGAGGACATCGACTTTGTCCGCACTGCACACGGTCCGATCGGACCAGTCCTCGATCAGTTGCGTGTCGTTCTGGAACCGTGGCTGGGGCGGGCACAGTTCGAGCAGAGCCCTGTCGCCCTGAAGTTCCGTTTCCGAGTCGAGGCCGAGGATGGCAGCGGCGTGCCAATCCGGCTGAAGATCGAGATCAACACCCGCGAGGTCGAAGCCTTCGATGCGCCGACGGCGTTGTCGCTTGAGGTCGCGAATCCGTGGTTCTCCGGGAGGGCGGCCATTGCGACATTCTCGCGGGAGGAAATGCTGGCGACCAAGCTGCGGGCGTTGCTGCAACGGAACAAGGGGCGCGATCTCTACGACCTTGCGCACGCGATCGAGGTCTTCGAGGGCCTGGATATCGACCGCATCGTCGAGATGTTCGGGCTGTACCTGGCCCTTTCGGGCCAGACCATCTCGCGGGCGCAGGCCCAGGAGCGCATGTTCGCAAAGTTGGCCAATCCGCGCTTCTTACTCGATGTGCGCCCATTGCTGCCCGCCGCCCGGGCAGAAACTCTGACGGAGGAGTCGACAGCAGCGGCGTTTCGCCGGGTGTTCGTGACCCTTGTCGATCGGCTTCCCGGCGAGCCTCGGGGGAGGACGGCGGCGATGAAGCAGAGGTTCGGCATTTTAGGGTGAAAGCGCGTTACCCGAGGGCGCCCTGCTCACGCTGCCGTCGCCAGCTCGCCGGGCCGCTTGCACGCGTCCGCCTGCTTGAGGATGCCGAGCCGATACTCCGCCGTGAACCGGCGGCGCTCGGCTTTCGCCGGCACTTCAGGATCGGGTGCCGTCGCGGCTGACGTAGCCGTGGGCCCGAAGGCTCCACGACCACGTCCATCTGTCCTTACATTGCGAAGTTTCCAGCCGGTACTGCCAGCCGCATCGCGCACCTGAGCGCCATGTAGATCACGGCAGGGCGCAGGCGAAGCTCGCCTCGTCGTGCGGATCGCCCGCGCCGTCGTAGAGGGCGACCTGCGGATAGGGACAGAGCGGCCGCGTCATCGCCGGCTGTCCGTCTTGATCGAGCTTCGACGCGAGCAGGCGCTCGGGCGCTCGGCCCTCCTCCACCCAGGTGCGGATCGCCTCGACCCAGTCGACGCGGTCGGGGCCGGGGCCGCCGGCGCAGTGGAGAACGCCCGGCAGCATGTAGAGCCGCGCGTAGTCGCGCGCCGCGGGTTCGCCCGCCTCGAGCCGCTCGTAGTAGTCGATGGTGCCGAGGGGCGCGAGCGCGAGGTCGGACCAGCCGGTCCAGTAGATGATCTTCCCCCGGCGTTCCCGGAAGGCGCTCAGGTCGGTATCGGTCGCGTTGAGGGTCGCGGCCGTCTCCGCCACGTCTTCCTTCCAGTTTGCGAAGTCGTAATCCGTGTAGTCCCAGTCGGGATCGTCGAAGACGAAATACTTGAACAGTTCGGTGCCGAAGCCGTACTGCGCGTTGGGAACCCCGGCCGCCCGCCGCTGCGGAGTGCTCGCCACCCAGGAATCCCAGCCGCCGGCGTCGTGCTCGCCGCCGTAGTTGAACCCGTGGTAGATCGGCTCGCCGCTGGAGGTCGGACCGTCGTAGACGGTGTTGATGGCTGCGAGCTGCTCTGCCGTGACGCAGTCGTCGCCCGGGCGGTCGCCCGCGCAGCGCGGCAGGTCTTCCGGCTCGAAGCCGCAGCGGCGGGGATCGTTGAGCATGCGGTCCTCGACGCCGTCGTCCGCGTCGCACGCGGCAAGGATGCTCGAGCCGAGCAGTTCGAGCGTGGCCGGCGTCAGCAGCGGCGAGCCGAGGCCGCCGTCCGGGTAGATCGCCTGCTGGTTCTGCACGAAGCCGGCGGTGATCCCGGTCCAGTCGAAGGCCGGCGCCGCGGCGACGATGCCGTCGAAGTCGTCCGGGTAGCGTTGCGACTCCATCATCGCCTGCCCGCCGCCCCGCGAGCAGCCGACGAAGTAGGAGTAGTCGGCCGGCCGGTCATAGTAGTGCGCGATGATCGACTTCGCGGTCTCGGCGGTCAGGTGGACGGCGCGGTGGCCGAAGTTCTCCTGCCGCTCGGGATGATTGAGCGCCCAGCCCGCCTCGATGCCGCTCCCGCTGTGTCCGGTGTCGGTTCCGACTGTCGCGTATCCGCGCTGCAGCGGACTCCCGCCGTACGCGAAGAGCGTGCGCGCCTGGTTCTGCACGGTCCCGACGAAACCGCCGCCGCCGCCCATCAGGAAACGGCCGTTCCAGTCGTCGGGGAGCAGCAGCTCGAAGTTGATCTCCTTCTCGATGATCCCCGTCACCTTGCAGTGCGCCGGCAGATCCGCCTCGGCCGGCACGCGTTCCGCCGCTCCGATCCGCAGGTCGATCAGCTCCAGCGCGGCCAGATCGGTGCAGGCGTCCGCCGGGTCGGCGGCGGGGCTCGCGCACGCGGCGGCGATCGCCACGCTGGAGGCAACGGCGACGTTCACGAGCGACCGCTTGATGCCGGACATCGTGTGCGCGAGGGGGCTGGAACTCATGAAGACACGCCGAGCGGTCGCGTCACGCCACAGAGCACAATGGCGGCGGCCGCGACGTGCTGCACCATCAGGGTCGTCACGGCCGGGACCGTGGCGCCCGGAAACGCCGCGCTGCCGCTGCTGGTGAGCATCCACAGGTTCGGCAGCAGCGAGAGCAACAGGGCGACGATGACGATCCGCCGAAACAGCAGAACCGGGCGCTCGGACAGGTCGTTGATCGCGACGGCGACCCCCAGCCCGGAGCCGGTCCCGACGACCGTCAGGAAGACGGTCGGGCCGGCCGACGCCAGCGGCTCGAACGCGGGGGGGATGTCGAAGGCTGCGAGCGCCGCCGCCCGCACGAGGAGATTGGCCGCCATGGCCCCGACGACCGTCTGCAGCCACACCAACCAGGCTCGCGGTCCAGCCGCCGCCAGTCGCGCTGCACCCATCGCGTCACCCCCCGTCTGCCGTCGGACTCGTCAACCACTCGATGCCGGCATCATTATAGGCGGCCCCACGCCGTGGCGTTGCCGGCGGACCTGCCGGCCCGGCGTCGAGGAAACCGAACGGATCCGGAAACAGAACGGTCTGTGGTATCGTGGAGTCCGTCACTCAAGAGCCTCCGTCGTGCCGAAAATGCCGGTGGGAACCAGCGTTTTAGCACACGGGGGCTTTTGTGTTTCACCGGGGCCGGGTCCGTCGTGAATTGTCCAGGCTGGAGGAGAGCGATATGAGCACCAGACAACCAAGTCGGAGACGGTTCATTCAGAAGGGCGCCGCGTTGGCCGGTCTGGCCGCGACGCCTGCCGCGCTGGCGGTCGCCCCGCGTTCTGCAAGCGGCCAGGCGCGCGTGGCCACCGTGCCCGACATGAACACGATGGAGTATGTGCTCTACGGCCAGCGCTCGCGGTTCGTGAACACCGAGCGCGTTCTCGAGGACGCCACCATCACGAGGTGCACAGGCCGAGGCCCGACCCGTATCGCCCGAGCGCCGGGACGCCGATTCGCGACCAGGTCGGGATCATTACGCCGTCTTCGCTGCACTTTGCGACCCAGCACCACTACGGCATCCCCGACATCAATCCCAGCGAGCATCGGCTGACGATCCACGGCATGGTCGATCGTCCCATGGTGTTCACGGTGGATGAGCTCAAGCGATTGCCGGCAGCCTCCGGGATCCACTTCCTCGAGTGTCTCGGCAACAGGCCGCGCCCGACAGACAGGACCGTCAATGACACGCACGGCAGGGCGGCGTGTTCCGAATGGACGGGCGTGCCCCTCTCCCTGTTGTTGAAGGAGGCCGGCATCAAGAACGGAGCGAGTTGGATTGTCGCCGAAGGCTCCGACGCCGGACAGCACACCAAGAGCGTCCCGCTGGCCAAGGTCATGGACGATGTGCTGGTGGCTTATGGTCAGAACGGCGAGCCGGTGCGGCCCGACCAGGGCTTTCCGCTGCGGCTGCTGGTGCCCGGCTTCGAGGGGATCTACAACGTGAAATGGCTCAAGACGATCAAGGTGGTCGACCAGCCCTATATCACGTTTCAGGAGAGGTCCCGGTATCTTGGTCCCGACCGCCGATCGAGGCACTTCATCAATGAGCTGGGACCGAAGTCGGTCATTACGTACCCGTCCGGCGAAGACCGGCTCCTCGATCCGGGCAACTACACGATCACCGGTTTGGCGTGGTCCGGCGGAGGGGCCATCCGCAGGGTGGAGGTTTCCGCTGACGGCGGACGAAACTGGACCGACGCGAAGCTACGCGGGCCGGCGCTGAAACGGGCGTTCACGCGGTTCGACCTGGTCTGGCGGTGGAACGGAGACGAGGCGGTGCTGCAATCGCGCTGCACCGATGAATTGGATCAGGTGCAGCCGTCGGCCGCCGAGTTCGCAAGTTTCTGGAACCAGACGGTGCCGGAGATTTTTCAGGGCATGGGCAGCCGTTTTGGTCATGTCAATATCATCCAGCCATGGAAGGTAGCCGCCAACGGGACGGTGCACAATGCCCTTGACTCCTAGTGGTCCGTCACGTCATAATCTTCGGATAGACGGACTTGAGTTTACAGCGCGCATCGTCGACCTTCATCTGCCAGTCCACGCCGCGTTGCGTGCCATTGACGTCGGTGGACCACGCCGACACTTCGCCGTGCAGGGTCTCGAGGTCGCCGATGCGGCGTTCGCGCAGGCATTGGCGCGTCATCGAGCTCAGCTCGTTCTCCGCGATGTTCAGCCAGCTCCCGTGTTTCGGCGTGTGGCAGAACGCGATGCGACGAACCAGTTGCCGTGCCCGGGTCGGCTCGAACACTTCGTAGAAGGCGCCCTTGGTGTGCGTGTTGAGGTTGTCGCACACCAAGGTGATCTTCTCGCAGTCGGCGTAGCGTCCTTCCAACAGGCCGGCGACCTCCAGCGCCCAGTCCACCTTCCTGCGCCGGGCCCGGGCCGTCGCCTGCCGCCAACCCGCCAGCGGTTCGCTGAACAGGAAGACCGAGGCCGTGCCGGCCCGTTCGTACTCGTAGTCGACACGCCGGGGACGCTGCTTCGTGGCCGCCATCGGCGGACGGGTTTCCCTGACCAACTGCACCGGCTGCTCGTCCATGCACACGACGGGACAATCCGGATCGTAGGGTTGCTGATACAGGTCCAGGACCTGTTCCATGTTCGCCGCGAACTCGGCATCGGCCTGTGGCGGGATCACCCAATACTCGATTTTCCGCCGCGTCATGCCGTTTTTTTAAGCGTGCGCCGGATGGTTTCGTGGCTGATCGACTCGACGACCCCCAACTCGACGACCCGGCGCGCCAACAGCCGTAGCGACCAGTTCGCAAAGCCCCTCGGGGGCGGCCCCAGACGCAAGGCGATGACCTGGGACTCCTGTTCGCCGTCGAGCAGCTTCTCGACCGGCGGTGATTCGCGTCGTTTTCGCTCCAGCGCCTGTTCGAACCCGTCCAGCACGCATCGTTGGCGAATGTTCTCGACCGTCTTGGTGCGGCACGAAAAGGCCTCGGCGACCTGCCGGTCGGTCCACCTTGGCCCGTCCGCATCGGCCTTCAAGAGAATCTGCGCGCGGCGCACCTTCTCGCTGCCGCCGTTGAGCGTTCGGAGCGTCTGTTGACAGACCTCGCGTTCCTGTGCCGTGAGTCGAACGATGTATTTTTTCCCCACGGGAACTCTCTCGGTTCGAGATGAGTTCCCCGACAGCCCTAATGTTTACTCGTGGCAAAGCACTAGTCTTCTCGTCGTCTTGTTGTCGGTCGCGTTCGGCGCCCCCGCGGCGGCGCAGGAGCCGTTCGGTCTGGGACGACCCGCCACCCCTGAAGAAATCCGCGACGTGGATACGACGGTCGGTCCCGAAGGGAAGGAGCTGCCGCCTGGAAGTGGAACCGCCACTGAGGGCGCCGTTGTCTTCGCGACGCGGGGATGCGGGCGATGCCACGGTCCCAACCTCGTCGAGGGTCCGGGCCCGGTGCTGGTGGGTGAAGAGCTGACGGGCGTGAGCTACTACCCGGTGAGCTACTGGCCCTTCGCGCCGCTCATTTTCGACTATGTCCGTCGGGCGATGCCCTACAACCAGGCCGGGATTCTCAGTGACGACGAGGCCTACGCGCTGGCCGCGCTGCTTCTCCATCGAAATGGCATCATCGCGGAGGACGACGTGATGGATGCCAACAGCCTGCCCAGGGTGGTGATGCCGAATCGAGATCGTTATACGGAGCCGCCGGCAGATTGGAAGCCCGGTAGACCACGGCCCTGGGCGGGGCATCGCTGACAGCTGGAATCAAGCGCCCCCGCCTTGAAACCGGATCAAGCCCACCCCCGTCAGAGCCTGACGTGCAGGTGACGGTCACCCCTTGGTCACGATCCTGCGGCGAGGCTACTCGTCGACCCGGTCGCGCCAGACCGTTCCGAAATTCGTGAACGGCCCGCCATCCACCGAGATCTCCGTGAGATCCCGAATCGCAAACGGCGATGTGATGTAGGTCCGACCCCGCAATCTGACCTCACTGCCTTGCCGGGTAATCACCGGGGCTTTCCAGTGATGTGACGAGTAGCCACCCGGATCGCCGCGCAGCACCCCCACTTTCACCACTTCGAAGCCGCGGCTGTCGTCGTCGATCCGCACGAGGTACTTCGCGTGCCGGTCATAGATGAGGCGCGACGTGATGGTCAGACTGCTCCCGGACAATGTGGCCGTCGTCCGGCTCTCGTACGTGCAGCCGTCGATATGGCGTATCGTTTCCGTACCCTGGAAGGCGCCCGCCTCGCCGAGCGGCGAGTCGGGGAGCACGCCCTCGAACTCCCACGTTCCCACGAAGTAGTGCGCATCCAACGGCGCCGGGTCGTCGCCCCCGTCCTGCCCCTCGACACCGACGGTGGGACGTCGGAGTGCGTTGAGCCCGTCGATCAGGTCGAGCTCCTGTCGGGTAAGACACTGGCCCGGCACCGCCGTCTCCCCGGGCTGGAGCTTGACGAGCGGTTCCGCCTCTATCTCCGCGGGGGTCTGTGCGGCAGCCGGCGGCGCGAATACAGCGATGGCGGCGACGGCAACGACCCGGATTGCAACCATCGGGCTAGTCACAGGTGTCGGCCAGTCCCACGACCGACAGCAGGTTGATCCGGGCGCCGCCGTCAGCGTCGACAAGGAGCCCTTTCACCAGGACGAAGCGTCCCTGCCGCAGCTCGTTGGTTGCGTTGACTTGGTCTTCAGTCGTGAAGAGAGCCCGGTCTGCCCATGCGAGTTGTGCTGCGGGGTCGACGAACTCCGCGAAGCCGATGAGCTGGAACTCACGAGAACCGGTCTCCCGGTTCCGGGCCTCGTCCACCTGCGGCTCTTCGAAGGGACCGGGCCCGCTCTCCGCGGGGTCGGCGGCTCGGGTCAGCCACCAGGTGACGCCCGTGTCGCTCCGCTGCTCGGCGCACCCGACTGTCTGGACGATATCGACCTTCGGGTCTGCCGAGCCCTGGCCGTGGGACGCAGCCGGGTACACTACCGCCGTCATGAAAGCAACGGCGCTGACCGTCCGTTTCCCTCGCACGCGATGCTTCCGGACCGTCAGTTGTCGCCGGCTCCGGTCTCCCCGTCCCCTGCCACGGTGTACCCGGCCGACACGACGAACATGTCGTCCCAGCTTTGCTCCGACCAGTAGCCCGGCTTGTGCGGCGCCGGGTTCGACCGGTTCGCCCGAGAATTGTCGTAGCGGGCGATCACCTTGAGGGTGCTCCCCGCCGGTACGAGGGGCGGCTCCTCGAAGTAGTACCTGTATTGCCAGTCGAACGAATAGTTCGCGACCCGCAGCACGATCTCCTCACGGCCGTCCGGATACGTCAGGACACAGGTGAAGTCCTTGCCGCGCGCGTGGGCGTGGAGCCACACATCCTGGAGGAACGAGTCGTTCTGGAATGCGCCGATCCCGGTAACGGTCCAGTTCGCCTCGTGGGGTGGAATCGGTGCAAGCAGCGGGTTCAGGTTCTGGTTGATCAGAATGCTTTCGGCCAATGCCCGCGCCTCTTCGGGAGAGGAGGGCGGCGGTGGCGCCACCAGCGTCCGCCCCTCGGACGTGTATTCCTTCAGCGGCAGCTGTCGCCGTGCGAACTTGGCGTGGTCGGGCTCGGAGGCTGTCCAGGCGGCGACCAAGGGTCGGGCCGTCTCCGGCTTGCCGGTCGCCTGGTAGTGGAGATTCCATCTGATGTGGCTGAAGAGGTCTCCGCGAATCGCTTGAACGTAACCTTCCCGACGTTCCGTCAGACTCTTTCCGGGAACATAGGTGCCGAAACCGGTGGAGAACCCATCTGCTGCCGCCCCGCGCGTGACCCTCTCAGCATGCTCCTGGACCGGGTCGGAGCCGGTAGCCTCCGGGTCGGCGTCAGGGTCGGGGACCAGCACGTAGTCGGCGACGGGACCGCCTGGCCACGCGGGACCGGTGCCGACCTTCATCCCCGCGGGGATGTTGGTGAGGCCCGTCGTGATGTGATGCGTGACGGCGCGGTTGCCCGGGTGGACCTCGGTAGCCGTGACCCACATGGCGTCATCGAACGGAAGGCGTGTGTACACATTGATGTTCGGCGTCTCGCCTTCGGCGTCGATGTGCCACTCGATCGGGAGCTCGTAGATGAAGTCCGGGGGCAGACCCGACGGGTGGCTCCAGCCGGAATCGGAAAACTGCGGGGGCTCGGGCGCCACGCCGTCTCCCTCCGGAGCGCCGGCATCGGCCCACGCCACGACCGTCGCGATTTCATCGTCGCTCAGGCTGGTGTCGTTCGAGAACTTGCCGAAGCGCGGGTCGGCGAACCACGGCGGCATCTCACGCGCCTCCACCTTGGCCTTGATGGCGCGGGCCCACGGGCGGGCGTCCTTGTAGCTGAGCAGCGACATCGGGGCAACCTGGTTCGGCCGGTGGCAGCTCGCGCAGTTGTCGAGCAGGATCGCGCCGACGTCCTTGTTGTACGTGGGGGTGTCCGCGGCGCCCGCGGACACGACCGCCCCCGAGAAGACCAGAATCGCCGCCGTGACCGCCAGTGCTCGCATCGTGGCTCCTCTCCGCAAGCCCGCAGAGTACACCAGGGGGGGGGCACCGATCAACCGTCACGGTGGGCGTAGTCGCTCCACCCCGGCGAGAGCGCTCGGGGTAGCTCCATCCACTCCCCGCTGTCTTCTATGGCACGAGGATATCGCTATTTTCGGCCATCGCGACGATGGTCGTCGCGTCGACCTCGAGCAGCACGCGGTTGGCGACCGACCGCGCGGCGGCACGTCGGACCGCCTCGACAAAGCCGCCGTGGTCTCCGTAGCGCTCTTCGAGTGAGCGCCGGGGATCGCCATTCTCGAGACGCTCCTCAAGCGTCGTCGCGAACGGAATGAACGAGCCGCTCAACCCGCACAGGTCGCCTTCTTGAGGGCCGGGGGCGTGGAGATTCCATCCGGTATTGGTGCCGACCGGTACCTCGACATCGACTGTCCTGATTCCCGCCAAATCATGACCGTCGCGGTCCGGCACCGGGACCAGGACCTCATACCGTCGTCCCCGGACGGGCGGGATCAGCGTCAACCTGCCGCCACGCGACGAGAACATCGGACCGTGGTCGAAGGCGTAGAGCTCGTTCACGATCGTCGGAAACGATACGTCAGGGATGAGCGGAAACGCGTCGGCCGCAGTCTGGAGCGTCGCCAGGGTGCCGGTTCGAACATCGGGGTAGGCCGACGGCGGCGGCTCGACTCCTCGATCGACCCACTCGTCGAGCGCCACCAACAGCGCACGCATCAACGGGGCAGAGGAGGCGTCCATCCCATCACTGGAGTAGCTGTTCGTCGGGTTCGCGCAAAGCGTCCCGCGCGGGTCGTTCGGCAAGCGCCGCTCCGTGGGTCTGGCTCCCACACCCGTGGCGCCGCCATGGGAATGACTCGCCATGCTGTAGAGACGCACGTTGTCCGGTATCGGCACCGGGTTGCCAAGGCCGTCGTGCACGTTGAGGGAGGCGTTCATCTGCCAGAACTCGTTGGACGAGTCGATGTGAAAGACGAGCGGGTCGGTCTCCGGCCGCTTGAGAATGCCGTCGCGGACACCCGAGATCGGATCGGTAGTCACCGCATAGGTCAACGGCGGGATCGAGTGGGACGTGAAGTCGGGTTTCTGGTCCTGCCGGGAATAGACGGTGGGGTCGGCGAACTCGATGTTGGCGAACAGGCGATGTGTGCCCGCGATGTGAATGCGCAATGCATCGAAGACCTTTCGCCGCCCCTCATCCGCGTTGAACCCGAGATAGAGAAAATCGCGGAGATACATCCCCGTCGAGGAGATTCCCAGCCCATAGACGCGTCGAACACGCCGCTCGTCGCTCCAGAGCGGGTTCGGGCTGCCCTCGTCGTCGGCCGTCTGGTAGCGCAGGAATGAAGCCACGTCGCGCGTGACCGCATAGGCGAGCCCCATCACCCAGGGATTCTTGGCCGGATACGTCAGCTCGTACACCTTGTCCAGGTCAAAGCCATCGAACAGACAGATGTCGGTGGTGGACGCGACGAGCGAAGCGCGGCCGGTCGGACAACTCCCGAACGCCCAGCGGTCCGAGGCGATAAGCGCGCGCGCCCCACCGATCCCATCGCGGGCCGTCAAGGTGGATGCCGTGGTGCGGGTGTCGGCCGTCTCGTAGCTGAGAAACCGGTCGTTCCCCTTCAGGGGTAAAGTGTGCCCTTCGCCGCGGTACTCGATGCGGATCGGCGCGACGATCGGGCTCCCGTCTGGCTGAACGGCGACCGGAAACGTAGCGCCGAGACGAGTCGGGGTCGTCTCGATGTCGCCGGCCCAGCCAGCGTCGACGAACGCAAAGCCCAGCTTGAAAAAGAGCCCGTCGCCCCTGTCCGCCGACCCGATCGGCACAGGTGGAAAGCTCTGAAACGGGAGCTCGATGCCGTTTCCCCGATTGTTGAGGCCGTAGAGGAGCTTGCCGTTCCCGCGAGTCGCGTCGACCGGCTTGATGAGCACGAACGGCGCGCTGAACTCCACGAGACCCCGCGCATTGCGTGGGGCCCGATCGATGTTGACGATGACGGCGTTGAGCGGGTCGCTGGGATCGACCTCGAAATACGCCGTGCCCTCGAGTCGTTCGAACGCGCCCGAGTCTCCGAACGTCCGGCCATCGGCGTAGGGCGTGGTGCTCTCGACGACGAATCGCGTCACGCGGGCTTCGACCGGCACTGCACCAAGGGCAAGCACGAGCCCCCACGTTGCCAGTCGCACGATGCGCATCAAGAACACGGTGTCGTTCTCTCGCTTTCCCTGTCGCATTTTCAATGTTCCTCCACCGCTCGCGATGACGTCAACAGGTTCGTCATGCCATCGTGTTGCCTTCCCAATCTGCATGCGGCGCGGTGCGCGTCAGCAGCGCGCGTGATCGGAACGGCCCTTGGGGCTTTCTGCGCCCAAGACGATAAGAAAAACGTGGTTTACATATTTTTAACACGAAGTTAACATTGGTGCCGCGCGTGATTATCACTCTTTTTTCAGCAAGAGGAGGTGAGTCATGAGAGCGATCGGCATCCTGTTCTGTTTCTTCGTCGCGCTGCTGCTGGCGGCGTCACCGCTCCTGCAGGCCGCATCGCCAGCAGTCCAGTCCGCCGGCGAGCACGTTGACAGGGTGATCGCCGGCGGGCCGCCACTCGTGGTTGATGCACCCGGCGACGTCGAATTCAGCATCCAGATCAGCCCGACCGTCAAGACGCACGAGTTGCGCGTATATGCGGAGTCCGAATCGTACTACCGCAGCACCACGATCGGGCTGAACGGCCTGGACTCCGTGCCGGTGCACCACTTCACGTGGCGCTCGTTCCCTGTCGGGGAGTATCAGGTGGTCGGCATGCTGGTCGACAATGACGGCGGCGAGGAAATCATTGTTCGCAGCGCCCTCAAGGTGATCAACAGATAGTCGGACCTTGTGTCTCCGGTCCTGTTCATGCACCCTATCGGGGTGTACGCGCAACGAGCGCGCAGGCGCCGCCGCCAGGCCACCGTCCTGGCGGCGGCGTTCTGCCTCATGGGGCTCGCGCCGCACCCCCTGCGAGGCCAGGCAGCGGCCGGCCGTCCGGACGCGTGGACCCCGCCGCGGACAGCGGCAGGCCACGCGGACCTGCAGGGCGTGTGGTTGAGCCGGAGTGCGACGCCGCTGGAGCGGCCGGCGTCGCTGGCCGGCCGCGAGGTGCTTACCGACGAAGAGGTCGCGGAGTTGCAGCGCCGGGCGGACCGTCTGTTCAGCGACGACCGGAACGACTTCGCCGCCGGCGACAACCTTTTCCTGGCGGCTCTGGGCGACGCCGAGCAGTACGACAATCCCAACTCGACCTGCGGCGCGCTGGCGATGCTCGGGCGGCAATTCGACAATCGGACCTCTCTCATCATCGATCCACCCAACGGCAGAATACCGCGGCGAACCGCGGCGGCGCAGGATCGGCTGGCGGCGGCCGCGGCCGTGGAGATGCGCCCCGGCGGCCCCGACGACCTGTCCACCTGGGTGCGCTGCCTGACGCGCGGCCTGCCGCGGCTGGGCGGCACCTCGGGCGCCGGCATCTACGGCTACTACCAGATATTCCAGACGGCTGACCACGTGGCGCTGGTGATGGAGACAATTCACGACGCGCGCATCATTCCGCTCGACGGCCGTCCGCCGCTTGCCAATCGCATCCGTCAGTGGCACGGAGGCTCGCGCGGCCGCTGGGAGGGCGACACCCTGGTGGTCGAGACCGCCAATTTTTCAGCGGCCGCCACCGTAATGGGCTCCGACCGGAACCTCCATCTGGTGGAGCGGTTTACGCGCGTGGCCGAGGATACGATTTCGTACGAGGTGACGATTACCGACCCGACCGCCTGGACGGCGCCGTGGACCGTCCGGCTGCCGCTGTCGCGGACGGAGGAGGCGATATACGAGTTCGCCTGCCACGAGGGGAATCACTACGGCATGCTGGGCATCCTGGCCGGTGCGCGCGAGCAGGATCGGGCGGATGCCGCAGCGGCCGCGCGTGACCGCTAGGAGTCCGTGGTGGGGTGTTATTCCTGGAGGATGCCGCGCTCGAATCCGGCAGCGGTGAGCTGCAGGCGGCAGAAGACGGCCTGGCTCTCGGTCACGTAGAACGCCGCGCCGTTGCGTGGCCCGAACAGGATGCTGGCGCGGTACGGCTCGACCTGCACGACGTAATCGACGCCGTTGCCGCCCAGCAGCTCCTCGACCTGGCGCGCTTCGGCGAGCGTGCCGGCGATGTAGACGCGGGCCACTTCGTGGTTGGCGAGGGCTTCGGGTTCGACGCGTGCCATGGCGCGGCGGTGACAGCCGGACTGGTTGACAGGGGACCGATTATATCGATGAAGGGATCGAGCCGGCCCTGACGTGACACAATGGAGGCGTTGCCGCAACGCTGGCGGCTGCGCCGCGTCCGGCAGCGGTACCAGGAGGGCGAGACCGGGTGATTCGTCGTTCGGTGGTGTGCGTCGTGCTGGCCGTAATGGCGGCGACCGCCCTGGCGTCGGGCGCCCTCGCACAGTGGGGCTACGGCCGGTCCCGGCACCCGCCCCGCTTTCGACCCGCCGATCACGTCGATGAAGGGTTCTCCTTCTGCCGGCTCATGTACACGAGCAACCGGCGCGAGCGGTCCGGGCGCGGCTGGTCGACCGACTATCCGTTCGCCGACATCAACTTCATGATCCGGCTGTCGGAGATGACCTCGACGCACGTAAACCTGAACCAGGTCGGCGATCCCAACCACTGGGTAGTAACGGTGACCGACGACTCGCTGTACGGTTGTCCGTTCCTGATGACTTCGGACGTCGGGACGATGAGCCTGCGGCCGGTCGAGGCGAAGCGGCTGCGCGACTACCTGCTGAAGGGCGGATTCCTGTGGGTCGACGACTTCTGGGGGTCCCGCTCGTGGAACCAGTGGGCGGGTGAGATCTCCAAGGTGCTGCCGCCCTCGGAGTATCCGATAAAGGACATCTCGCTGGACCATCAACTGTTCCGGACGATGTTCAATATCCAGAAGATCCCGCAGATCTCGAACATCCACTTCTGGCGCTGGTCGGGGGGCACAACCACCTCCGAGCGCGGCCAGGACAGCGCCGTGCCGCACTTCCGGGGGATCATGGACGAGCGCGGGCGATTGATGGTCGCCATGACGCACAACACCGATATCCAGGACGCGTGGGAGCGCGAGGGGGAGGACCCGCGGTTCTTCGAGCGGTTCTCACCGGACGGGTACCAGTTGGGCGTCAACGTCGTGCTCTACGCGATGAGCCACTAGCGGTTCGGACGTGGACGTCCACCGGCCGCGTGGCTGCAATCTCGCCATTCGGGAGGATTCATGACGATCAAGACGCAGCGCACGCACGAGAGTGGGTGGACGCGTCGCGAGGCACTGGGCCTGCTCGGCACGACGGCCGGACTGGGCCTGGTTTCGTCCGGTTGCGGCGGCAGCACGGTGGGCGCTGCGCAGGCGATCCGATACACCAGCGCGGAGGCGCCCGACTTCATGAGCGGCGCCGTCATCCGCACGCTCCGGGGGGACGTCGACCCGCGGGATCTGGCTAACGGTGCGACGCTGCTCCACGAGCATCTCCGCGGCGGCACGGTGGATCAGGTGCTGTACGAAGTGAACGCGGCGGGCGCCGACGGTGTGACATGCCTCGTCGATTCGGCTACCGGCCGGCGCACCCGGCAGGCGCTCGACGACCTGCAGGCGGTGGCCGACCAGACCGACGTGAACATCGTGCGGGCCGGCGGCTACTTCCAGGACATCGGTTTCTCGATCTATCCGGTGGACGTGGCGGAAGCGAGCGAGGATGAGCTGGTCGAGCAGCTGGTGCAGGATGCGACCGACCAGCGCTGGGGGGCATTCGGTGAGATCGCCTCCTCACTCGAGATGCGTCCCGACGAGCGCAAGGTGCACCGCGCCATCGGCCGCGCCCACGTCGAAACCGGGCTGCCGATCTTCACGCACACCCCCCACGAAAGCTGTCCAAGCTGCGCGATGGACCAGATGGACGCACTCGAATCGGTCGGGGTCGACTTTTCCCATCTTGTCATCGGCCACATGTCGACCATCAAGCAGGAGCATGACCCGATCGGAACGCACTCGGCCATCGCCCGCCGGGGCGCGTTCATCGGGCTCGACACCGTCGGCCACGAGATGAGCCGCTCCCAGATTCCGGCGCTCGAGAAGGTGCGGATGGTGCAGGACCTGATCGACGCGGGGTTCGAGGACCACATCGTGTTCTCCTCGGACATGGCGAACCGCAACCACTGGAAGGCGAACTACGGCGCCGGCTACTCGACCGTCCTGATGCAGTTCGTGCCGAAGCTGCTGTACGGCGGCGTGCCGGAGCGGATCGTCCGCAAGATCCTGGTCGACAACCCGCGGCGTTTCCTCGCGGTGATGCCTAAGGTGTAGGGTCCCAGGCTTCCTACACTTGCAGGATGTTCTTGCAGTAGTCGAGGCAGCGGCGGAGCTCCGTCAGCGTGTCGCCGCCCTGGTATTCGTACTCGATATTCGCCGGGATGTCCCAGCTTTCGTCGCGCAGCAGCAGCAGGACCTCGCGGATCGGCGTGTCGCCCTCGCCCCAGGGCACGTTCGGGCCCTGGTCGCGCTTGCGGTCCTTCAGGTGGAGCGTCACGATGCGCTGGTGGTTCGCCTGCAGGTAGGCGATGGGGTCGTAGTTCGCGGCCGTCATGTGGCCGATGTCGAGATTGACGGCGATCGGGGCGGACCCGCCGAGCCGGATTGCCCGCTCGAAGTCGTCCGGCGTCGCGAACTCGTTCGGATCGATGCGGGAGTGGTTGTGCATCGCCACCGGCATGCCGTGCAGATCCGCGTAGCGGGCGATGCGGGCCACGCTGTTCATCTGCGCCGAGGCGGTGATGGCCGGCGCGCCCAGCGCCCTGGCCATCTCGAAGCCGCGCTCGATCTCCGCGTCCGAGAAGTCGTCGCGGAAGCTCAGGTTGTAGGAATTCAGCGCGATCCCGGCGTCCTCGAACCGCGCAGCAATGTCGCGGAAATGCGCGAGCGGGACCGACGCGCGCCACTGCCGTAGCTGCTCGCGGTTCTCCGCGCGGTACAGCTCGCGCGGCTCGGCGTGCAGCGACCACAGCTCGCAACTGCTGATGCCGAGCTCCTCCATCGCGGCGATGCTCTCGTCGAGGCTCATGCCGCGGCAGCTGTAGCTCTGCATCCCGATCAGCACGCCGCCGAACCGCGACTCTGCTGCCGCCAGCCGCGGCCGCATCCCGGGCAGGACGCCGCCAGCGACGGCCGCCACGCCGCCGAGCGCCAGCGCATGCCATTCGCGTCGAGTCAGTTGCGCCATGCCCCCTCTGCTGTCGAGGTCGCCATTCTACGTTACCCGGCCCTGTGCTAGGCTGCCTCCGCTCCTTCCTCAATCGGGAATGCGGTCGCATGGATCGACGTGAAGCGCTGCGGCGGATGGTTCTCGGTTCGGCGGGGGTGGCCTGTGCCGCCGGCTGGGTGGACCGGCTGAGCGAGGCAGCGCTGGCACGCGCGGTGCCCGCTCAGGCCGCGGAGAGCGCGGCCGGCTGGACGCCGCGGGTGCTTACGGCGCACCAGAACGCCACCGTCACCGAGATTTCGGAGTTGATCATCCCGCAGACCGAGACCGCCGGCGCGCGCGCGGCGCGCGTCAACCAGTTCATCGACACGGTCCTGGAGGATGCGCCGCCCGCCGAGCGCGAGTCGTTCATCGGCGGATTGGCCTGGATCGACCGCCGGTCGCGCGCGTCGTCCGGGGCCGACTTCAGCGCTGCGCCACCCGGCGAGCAGGAGGCGCTGCTGACCGTGATCAGCTCACGCGACAACGCCTCGCCGGACGACCGCGAGGGCGTCGAGTTCTTCGAGGCGATCAAGCGGCTGACGATCACCGGCTACTACACGTCCGAGGTCGGCATGCGCGAGGAGCTCGACGACGACGGGACGCGGCACTTCGCGGAGAAACAGGGCTGCGTGCACGCGGAGCACCAGGCATAGGCGCAACCATGCAGCAGACGTTCGATGCGGTTGTCGTCGGCTCCGGCGCCACCGGCGGCTGGGTCGCGAGGCAGTTGACCGAGGCGGGGCTCCAGGTGGCCGTGCTGGAGGCGGGGCGCCGGCTCAACCCGGCCGAGGACTACACCGAGCACACGCTCCCGCACCAGATGCCGTTGCGTGGGCGGCGCCAGGCGCCGCGCGAGCGGCAGGCGCGGCAGCCGGTGCAGTCGCGCTGCTACCAGTGCGACGAGTACGCGAACCATCTCTTCATCGACGACACCGAGCATCCCTACACGACGCCGGCCGACCGCCGCTTCGACTGGATCCGCGGGCGGCACGTCGGCGGCAAGTCGATCCTGTGGGCCCGGCAGTCGTACCGCCTGAGCGACTACGACTTCAAGGCGGCGTCGCGCGACAGCTTCGGGGACGACTGGCCGCTCAGTTACGAGGAGCTCGCGCCGTACTACGACCGGGTGGAGCGCTTCGTCGGGATCAGCGGGCAGGCCGAAGGGCTGCCGCAGTTGCCCGACAGCCGCTTCCTGCCGCCCATGGATCTCACCTGCGGCGAGGAGATTCTCAAGAAGGCGATAGGGGACCGGTTCGGCCGCACGTTGACCATCGGCCGCACGGCGGTGCTGACCCGGGCGCACAACGGCCGGCCCGCCTGCCACTACTGCGGTCCCTGCTCGCGCGGCTGCCGGACCGGCTCGTACTACAGCAGCCCGCACAGCACGCTGCCGGCGGCGGCGGCGACCGGGCGGTTGACACTCATCCCGAACGCGGTCGTCAGCCACGTCACCACCGACGATGCGGGGCAGTGCAGCGGCGTCTACTACGTGGATCGGTTGACCCGCAACCACCGCGAGCTGGCCGGCCGCGTCGTCGTCCTGTGCGCGTCGACGCTGGAGTCGACGCGGATCATGCTGAACTCCACGTCGAGCCGCCATCCGAACGGCATTGCCAATGCCAGCGGCGTGCTCGGGCACTATCTGATGGACCACGTGATGGGCGGCGGCGCGGCCGGCACGCTGCCGGTGCTCAAGGGCGTGCCCGATACGCGCGGCAGCCGGCCGAACGGTATCTACATCCCGCGTTTCCGGAATATCGACACGCGCGAATCCGGGTTCCTGCGGGGCTTTGGCTTCCAGGGCCGGGCCTACCTCAGCAAGTGGGGGCACGCGACTTCCACCCCCGGCTTCGGCGCCGCGTTCAAGCGCCGCGTGCGGGACGAGCGGCCGTGGCGCATCACGCTCGGCGGCTTCGGCGAATGCCTGCCGCGATTCGAGAACCACTGCCGGCTCGACGGCGAGCGCGTCGACGCCTGGGGCATTCCAATCCTCCACATCAGCGCCGCCTTCGGCGACAACGAGCGGCGGATGGTGGCCGACATGGCCGACACGGCCATGGAGATGCTGGAAGCCGCGGGGGCGGAGAACATCTCCCGCCAGGAGCAGATTTCACCCCCCGGGCTGGCCATTCACGAGGTGGGCACGGCGCGCATGGGCAACGACCCGGCCGCGTCGGTGCTCAACCGCTGGCAGCAGGCGCACGACGTGAGCAACCTGTTCGTGATGGACGGCTCGTGCTACGTCTCGTCCGCCTGCCAGAACCCGACGCTGACCATGATGGCGCTGGCCGCCCGCGCCTGCGACTACCTGGTCGAGGAATACCGCGCCAGCCGCGTGTAGTAATCGCCACGTGCCCGCCGGTGCGCGGCGCCTAGCGCGACAGCAGATAGGTCATCTTGATCGCGAGCTGCCGGTTCCGTACCCACAGCGGCCGGCGGATGTACGGATCGAGCATGAGCGGATCGCCGTCGAGGCGCAGCTCGTCATAGGCGATGTAGATGTCGCTGCCGGGGCTGTAGATCCAGTTGAAGCGGATGCTGTTGCTCAGCTCGCGCGTGGTCGAGTTGTACTGCGACAGCGATCGGAACGTCATGCGCGGGGACAGCGTCAGGTCGAGGCGCAGTGACGCGAGGTCGGCGATGAACCCGCCCGCGGGCAGTGAAATGTCGCTGCGGTTGAAGATGGCCTCGGCGGAAATCCGGCTGGTCGCCCGCAGGCCGAGCGTGGCGCGCACGTCGGTGCGCGTGCCGTCGAAGAACGTCTGGGGCGAATACTGCAGCCGCGTATACAGCCGCCGGGACGGGTCGGAGCGGTAGATGAACGCCCATTCGCCGAAGCGGTAGGTGCCGGCCGGGATGGTCACGTCCGGACGGATATGGAACGGCAGGTCGAGCTGCTCGAAGTGGTCGTTGAACCACGTGATCACCGAGGAGCCGTCCTCGAAATAGACGCCGATCATGTTGTGGATGCGCCGCGTCAGGAGCCGGTTGCGCTGGTCCGTGGTGTAGGTGAGGTTCCACATCGGGTCGAACATGCGGATGTTCCACCGGCCGGGCCGCGGGTTCCACTCGCCATGGAACGATGAAGTCCGGATGCCGACGCGGGGCACGAAGCCGACCTCCGGGTTGAAATGCTCCTGCAGGTCCATGTACTCGCCGCGGAGGTGCCACGACGGACTCAGCCACGTGCCGCGCAGGTAGCCGGCCATGTCGCGCGCCGCTTCGCCCGGCGCGGTCGGTGCGTAGCGGCCCCGGAACGACTCGTTCGAGGTCTGCGTCTTGGCCAGGAACCCGGTCATCGTGAAGTTGGGATGGAGGGCCAGCGTCGTGTCGGCCGCGAGCGTGCGGTTGAAGTGCCCGCCGGCCACCGCCTGCTTGTTGATGACGAGGGCGCCGACCTTGGAGCGCGCCAGGATGTCGCGGCTGTAGCGCCCCACGAAGAAGTTCTCGCCGGCGTCGCCGAAGTCGCCCGTCGTGATGTTCATCGCGGCGATGTTGTGCCGGCCGGTCTTGCCGGTCAGCCGCGCCCCCCCGATGATCGGTATCGGGGTGCCGAATTCCGACAGGCCGATCCGCCGCGTGAAGAACAGGTCGGCGCCGCGCCCGAAGCCGGACCCGCCGCCGATGTTGAACATGCCGGCGTTCTCCAGGAAGAAGTCGCGCTTCTCGGGGAAGAAGAGCGGGAAGCGCGTCAGGTTGACCTGCTGCTCGTCCACCTCGACCTGGGCGAAGTCGGTGTTCAGCGTGAGGTCCAGGTTGAGGCCCGACGCCACGCCGTATTTGACGTCGAGGCCGTACTGGTTGAACCCGGACCCGTCCAGGCGTCCGGCTACGGTGTCCTGCCGGCCGCCGGCCAACACGTACGGCGTCAGCCGCAGATCCAGGCCCCGGTTGACCCCCCGGATGCCGCTCAGGGTGCCTGCCTGGCTGAGACGGGTCAGCTGGTATTCCTTGGAGATCGGGGCCCAGAAGATCTGCTCGTTCTTGCGCCGGATGTTGCGCATGAAGTTGGCGCCCCACACCTGCGTCTCGGCGGCGGGGAAGCGCAGCGTGACCATCGGGACGGCGATCTCCGCGACCCACCCGTCGGGCGTGCGGCGCGCGACGGCGTCCCAGACGCCGTCCCAGTTCACGTTGATGTTCGGGCTGTTGGAACCGCGGAAGCCGCCTTCGCCCTCTTCGGCGACCTGCTGCTCCAGCTTGGCGCCCAGCGGACTGACGACGAACATGTAGCCCGAGCGGCGGTCCTGGAACGTGTCCAGGATGAACTGAAAGTTGTCCTCGTCGAACAGGCGCGGCGAGTCGCGGCGCATCTCGGTGGCGATCACGCCCCCGGACTGCGAGTCGTACGCCTCGACGCCGATATACAGGGCGCGCGCGTCGTACAGCAGACGGACGACCGTCCGCTCCGTTGCCGGCTCGCCCTCGGCGGGCTCCTGCTGGGTGAATGTATCGATGATCGCCGCCGTCTGCCATGCCGGCTCGTCGAGACGCCCGTCTATGCCGGGCGCCTCGTCCACGCGTTGCGGCTCGACGCGGTACAGCTCGCTCTGGGGCAGCGCCGCGGCGTCGCCGCCGGATGCGCTCTGCGAAAGGGGACCGGAAGCCGGCGGCTGGGCGGCAGCCGCGGAGGCCGCGGCGAGCACTAGTGCACCCGCGGCGACCTGCACGGCGCGAAGCATTGGTGGAGTATATCTTCCGCTGTGGGCTTGGGGCGCAGCCCCATCTAGCGGTTGAATATGGAAGGGGGACGACGAGCACTGAAGCAGTCGTCCCCAGGCCCGCACGGCGGGCCTCGGCAAGCCCGGCGCGGGGCGAGGGGCCCCCGCTAGGGCTTGCCGGGGGTTTGGGGCGCAGCCCCATCTAGTGATAGAGAAAGGACGGACAGACCGATGGCACGCCAGGTGACGCTGTTTACCGGCCAGTGGGCGGATCTGCCGCTCGCCGACCTTGCACGGAAGGCCAGGGGATTCGGCTACGACGGGTTGGAACTCGCCTGCTGGGGCAAACATGTTGCCGTCGACCGGGCGGCCGTCGACCCCGTGTACTGCGCGGGCCTGCGGGAGCTGCTGCAGGAGCAGGGACTCGGCTGCTGGGCGATTTCGAACCATCTTGCGGGCCAGCTCGTCTGCGATCCGAACGACGAGCGCTCGGATGCGTTCGCACCGGACGCGCTGGCCGGCGACGCGGAGGCGAAGCGCGCCTGGGCCATCGACACCATGAAGTACACCGCACGCGCCGCGAAGAATCTGGGCGTGCCGGTCGTCTGCGGCTTCACCGGCTCCCCGATCTGGCACCTCCTGTACTCGTTTCCACCCGTCAGCCCGGCGACGATCGACGCCGGCTTCGCGCGTTTCGCGGAGCTGTGGCATCCCATCCTGGACGTGTTCGAGGAATGCGGCGTGCGGTTCGCCCTCGAGGTGCACCCGACCGAGATCGCCTTCGACAGCGTCACCGCCGCACGCGCGCTCGACGCCATCGGGCGGCGCCCGGCGTTCGGCTTCAACTTCGACCCGAGCCACCTGCAGTGGCAGGGGATCGACCCGGTCCGCTTCCTCGACGAATTCGCCGACCGCATCTACCACGTGCACATGAAGGACACCGCCGTCACGCTTGACGGCAGAAGCGGGCTGCTCGGCTCGCATCTGGATTTCGGCGCGCCCGGCCGCGGCTGGGACTTCCGCTCGGTCGGCCGGGGCGACGTCGACTTCGAGGCGATCATCCGCGCCCTGAACCGCATAGGCTACCGGGGCCCGTTGTCGATCGAATGGGAGGACTCCGGGATGGACCGCGAGCACGGCGCGCGCGAGTCGTGCGAGTTCGTCAAGCAGATTGACTTCACGCCTTCGAACGTCGCCTTCGACGCGGCGTTCGAGCGGCGCTGACGCGGCCGCAGCAGAGGTTGGCGAGATATGCAGGCCAGGCTGGACCGGACGCTGAAGATGGGCATGGTCGGCGGCGGCCCCGGCGCGTTCATCGGCGACGTGCACCGCCGCGCCGCGCTGCTGGACGGAGGCGTGGAGCTGGTGGCCGGGGCGTTCTCGTCCAGCTTGCGTAGGTCCCGGGCGAAAGGGCGGGAGCTGCTGCTCGATCCGGCGCGCGTCCACGGCTCGCTCGATGCGCTGATTGCGCACGAACTGGCGTTGCCCGCGGGGGAGCGGGTCGACTTCGCCTCGATCGTCACGCCCAACCACCTGCACTTCGAGATGGCGCGCGCGCTGCTGGCGGCCGGCATCCACGTCGTCTGCGAGAAGCCGATGACGTTCGATGCGGCCGAGGCGCGGCGCCTGCGGACGCTGGTGGACAAGTCCGGGTGCGTGTTCGCGCTCACGCACAACTACACCGGCTACCCGCTGGTGAAGCTGGCCCGCGATCTGGTGCAGTCCGGCGAGTTGGGGCGCGTGCGCAAGGTGGTGGTGGAGTACCAGCAGGGGTGGCTGGCGACGGCGCTGGAACGGACCGGCATGAAGCAGGCTCGCTGGCGCACCGACCCGCGGCTGAGCGGCGCCGGCGGCTGCATCGGCGACATCGGCACGCATGCCGCCAACCTGGCGGAGTACGTCACCGGCCAGCGGATCGCGGCGATGGCGGCCGAGCTCACGACGTTCGTCCGGCGCCGCAAGGTCGACGACGACGCGAGCGTCCTGCTGCGGTTCGACGGCGGCGCCCGCGGCGTGCTGATCGCCAGTCAGGTGGCGGTCGGCGAGGGGAACGGCCTCTCGATCCGCTTGTACGGCGAGCGGCGCGGGCTACGCTGGCGGCAGGAGACGCCGAATGCACTGCAGTTGACCGCGCTGGACGGCCCGGAGGAGATCTGGAGCCGCGGTCAGGCGCATGTCGCGGAAAGGAGTCCCGCCGCCGCGCGCGCCACGCGGCTTCCGTCCGGGCATCCCGAGGGGTTCATCGAGGCGTTCGCCAACGTCTACGCCAACGCCTGCGACACCATTCGCGCGCGGCTGCTGGGCGAGGAGCCCGATCCTCTTGCGCTCGACTACCCGACCGTAGAGGACGGCCTGCGCGGCATGCTTTTCATCGACACGGCGGTCAGGAGCACCCGGTCCGCGGAGAAGTGGACGCGGCTGCCGCGGGTCTGACGGCCGACGCCGGCCGCGACGATCCGGACCAGTTTCCCGCAGCAGCTTGACATGGATTGCATGAGTCCTCCCGCAACCGAGAATGACCGGCAGATAGAATAGCAGCCTTGGTGAAATTCCCTGACGAGTCAAGACGAGCGAGCAACGACGCAGTCAAGAAGGGGGACGACAAGCACTCAAGCAGTCGTCCCCAAGGTGCACACAGTGCGCCTCGGCGGACGCGGCGCGGGGCAAAGGGGTCCCCGCTAGCGGCCGCCGGGGGTTTGGGGCGCAGCCCCAAGAGGAGAGGATGATGTCACGACCCGGATCGACCCGCGCTGCCTGGATCGTTGTCAACGCAGTCGCTGTCGGAGTGATGCTCGGCGTCGCCGGATGCGCCGGCGAGCCGGAGCCGGCCGAAACGCCGGCCGCCCCCGCGGAGGCGGCCGCCGAAGGCCGCCCGATCGAGGTGGCCGCCACGGTCGCCTTCACCGAGGGGCCGACCGTCGATGCGGACGGCTCGGTCTACTTCACCGACCTCGACAACAACCGGATCCTCCGGATGTCGCCCGACGGCGACGTGTCGACGTTCCGCCAGCCGGGCAACCGCGCCAACGGACTGATCTTCGACGAGCAGTGGCGGCTCATTGCCTGCGAGGGGGGCGACGGCTCAACCGCCGGTCCCCGCATTACCCGCACGACAATGGAGACGGGCGAGGTCGAGGTGCTGGCCGACCGCTACGAGGGCAAGCTGCTCCACCGGCCGAACGACGTGACGATCGACGGCAGCGGGCGCATCTATTTCACCGACCGGCCGGAGCCGGAGCACGGTCCGGAGCACACGGGTGTCCACGGCGTGTACCGCATCGACCCGGACGGTACCATCGAGCGGATCCTGACCGAACCGGAGGTCGTGCGGCCAAACGGCATCGTGATCTCGCCCGACGACACGACGCTGTACGTCATCGAGACGGAGCAGAGCGAGGGCGGGCCGCGGAACATCCGTGCCTTCGATCTCGCGGCGGACGGCACGGCCAGCAACATGCGCGTCTTCCACGACTTCTACCCGGGTCGCAGCGGCGACGGGATGACGATCGACAGCGAGGGGAACCTGTACGTGGCGGCCGGTCTTCACCGCCTCCGCGGGACGAGCGAGACGCTGGACACGCCGTGCGGCGTACACGTCCTCTCACCCGCCGGGGAGCGCATCGAATTCATCCCGATTCCGGAGGACACGATCACGAACGTCGCTTTTGGGGGACCGGACCTGCGGACGCTGTACGTGACCGCCGGGAAGACGCTGTTCCGGGTCAGAACGGACGTGGCGGGCACCCGCCGCTAGCCCGTCACGTTCACCGTGATCGCGCGGGTGGTCTTCAGGCCGCCGTCGTGCGCCCTCGCGCGGGTGTTGCGTCAGCGGACCGTGACGGCGATGTCGGTGTGATCCGTCAGCGCGTCGCCAACGGCGATGCGCCGTTCGGTCGGCCCGTCGAGCTCGACGACCAGGAACCTGGCGCGGGATCGCATCGTATTCATTCGGTCACCGTGACCGTCACGTCCGCGTTCGTGATCAGCCCGCCGTCGTGCGCCATGACGCGCAGCACATATTTGCCGGGCTCGGCAAACGTTGCCGTCACGGGAAACTTGCCGTCCGCCGGCACCGGCGGCGGCGCCCAGCCCGGCGTCCAGGGTGAATTGCCCCGGTAGTCGGTGTACACCTTGAACTGCTCGGGCTCGAACCACACCTGATCGCCGGGGCCGCGATAGACGAACCAGGCTACGCGCAGGCCCCAGGCGTTGTAGTTCACCGGCACGCGGGGCGCCGCCGCCTTCGGCTCGGGGATGCCGTCGTCGCTTGCAACCGCGGTCAGAGTCAGCGGTTGGCCCGCGCTTACGGTCCGCGCCGCGGCGCCCTCGATGCGCACCTCGGGCGCGCGGTTCCGGCGCTCAATCTCCTTGACGCCGAGTCCGCCGATATCCTTCATCCGCAGCAGGTCGTCGATGACGTAGTCCGGCCGGAGGCTGGCGTACGCCTTCTCGGTCTTGCCGCGCGCCGTCAGCGTCCAGACGACCTCCTTCTCGCCGAAGTCGTGCGGCACCTTGATGCGGAAGACGTAGCGGTTGCGCCGCGGCATGAAATAGGTGGGCTGGCCCTGGTCGATGTTACCCGGCTCCAGCACGTTGTCGGGACCGACCGGAATGTGGAGCATTTCGTCCATGTTCCGGTTCATGTACCCGAACACCAGGTTGAACGTGCCGTCCGGGTTCTGCTCCCACCCTTCGAAGGAGGGCGCCACGTTCTGGCCGCGGGAATAGATGATGGTCTGGCCGCTGGCCGCCGTCAGGGCGGCCAGGCACAGCAACGCAGTACAGAGCGCCGCCCGCCCAACCTTCCGCGTCGTTCGCACGCCTGGCATCGCTGCTACTGCTGGTCCTGCGACGTGGCGAACTGCTGCCGCACGCCGCGCGCACCCACCTCGGCCTCGAACTGCTCCGCGGTCAGGTACACCATCCGCGGCAGGTGGTAAAACATGTCGTCGATCGAGCGGTTGCCCCACCCTTTCCAGTTCCGCGGGTCGAGCACGCGCGGATTCGACTCCGAGTTGTCGTACCACGCCAGCAGGTGGAGCACCGTGCCGGCCGGCAACAGCGGCGCGACGTCATCCTCGTAGGTGTACACCTTCACCCAGTTGTGGTTGTAGTCGGCGCAGTTGAGCATTTCGCGCGCGTTGTTGGGGTAGATCGCCTCGATGCACATCCGCTTGCCGCTCGAGTGCAGGTGCGGCTCGAACGTCATCATGATGGCCGGGCGGTTCAGTCGGTGGAAGCCGTCGCGCATGATGTCTTTCTGGCCGGCCGGAATGTCCAGCTCCAGATCGAACGCGCCCGACTGCGAGCCGAACCCCTGCATGTATTTCGGCTCGTACCCCTCGGGGTGCAGCTCGAACGCGGTGTCCACGCGCACGCGCACCTCCTTGCCGACCGAGTGGTAGTGCATTCGGTCGTAGGTGAGCACCGAGTCGGCCGGCAGCTTGATGCCGACCCAGTCCGGGAAGTGCGTGGCGTTCTGGCCCAGCTCGTGGGTGATGTTGAAGTTGCCGCCGCGGCCGATCCGGCCCGGCTCATCGTTCTGCTCTTCCGTCAAGGCCGTGATGACCGCATGATGGACGACGAACAGGTTCAGCGCAGCCCGCCCGCCGTCCCCTGCCGTGTCGTCTGCAGACGCCGCCGCCGGCTCGATCTCCAGGCCGTCGTCGTCGAGCAGCACTTCCTTCACCTCAACCGCCTTCACGTAGCGGTCCGTGGCCAACCCGGTCGGCGACGGCGGGCCTATGCCGCCGAACCAGTCGGCCGCCACTGCTTCCACGACCGCCACCGGCGACTCGACCACCAGGTCGGGCTCGCCGATGGTCCACTTGCCGGCCGGCCACTGGCGCGGCGGGGGCATGTCGGCCGGGTTGCCGCGCGGCGCTCCGGCATCGACCCAGTGGCCGATCAGGGCGATCTCGTCATCGCTCAGCGACGGGTCGTCCTTGAAGTGCTGGATCCCGATGTTCTTGTCGACGAACCAGGGCGGCATCTCGCGCGCCAGCGTTCGCTGCTTGATCGAGCGCGCCCAGGGCCGCACGTCCTGGTAGGAGATGAGCGACATCGGTGCGCCGCCGTGCGGCCGGTGACAGCTTTCGCACGAGCGCTGGAGGATAGGCGCAACGTCCTTCGTGAACGTCACGTCGTGCTCCGCCTGCGCCACGGCGGCGGAGGGCGCCGCCAGCAGCATGGTGGAGACACCCGCCAGCATCAGTACCGTCGAGAAGCTGTTTCTTGTGGACACGGCCCGCGTCATCGCACCTCCAGCATCGCGATCCGAAATTCAACGGCGAATTGTACCACTTCGAATCGACCGGCGGTCAACGCCGCCAGGTGGACCCGGCGTGTTGGGCGAGCCGAGGCGCCGGTGCCGTTCAACTACCAGAACACGCCGTTGATGGTCGGCGGGCGCCTCTACATGAGCACGGGCTACGGCACCGTGGCGGCGTTGGACGAGGAGCCAACGCGCGGTGCCGGGAGCCGCGGGGTGGCGTACTGGACTGCCGGCCGGCCGGCGCGCATCATCGCCGTCTCGGGTCACTATCTCGTGGCGCTCGATCCGGAGAGCGGCAGCCGGTTCGATAGCTTTGGCGACCACCTGGAGGGGCCTCGTGGGCTGCCGATCTTCAAGCCGCCGTACGGGCGGCTGACGGCCATCGACCTCAACGTGGGAGAGATCCTGTGGGCCGTGCCGAACGGGGACGGCCCGTGGGATCATCCGGCCATTGCGCATCTGGACCTGCCGCCGCTCGGCCAGCCGGGCCGCGCGGCGCCGCTGGTGACGAAAACGATGGTCTTCCTGGGCGAAGGGAGGACCGCCGGCGTGCCGTTGCTGCCTAAGTATGGCGGCGGCAGGATGTTCCGGGCGTACGACAAGGCGACCGGGGAGGTCATCTGGGAAATGGAGCTGCCCGGCGGCACCAGCGGCGCGCCGATGACATATATGCTTGACGGCCGGCAGTTCATCGTCGTGGCCGCAGGGTGGCATGAGATGCCGGGCGAGCTGATAGCACTGGCGCTGCGGTAGCGACGCTGCCGGCGCGCGGCGGTAGCCATGCAACACCGGAGGCGGGGGGAAGCCAATGCCGATCGAGAAATGGGATGAGGCCGGGAAACTCTGGGAGGACGACCACGGGCTGCTCGACGAGGGGCAGATCGCGAAGCTGTCGCGGGCGGACGAGTCCGAGCCGCTGCGGTCGCCGATACCGACCCGCATGATCTCCAACGGCGAGTACATGCCGGTGCCGCAGACCGGCGATCAGAAGCGGGTCGAGGCGCGCATCGGGGAGCTTGCCGAAACGGCCAGCCGCAAGCTGGGGATCGACCGCCGGGCGTTCCTGGCTTCCACCGGCGGCACGGCGGCGGCGCTGATCGCCATGAACGAGGTGTTCGGCCGCTTTTTCGACGTCGATCCGATCGAGATGTTCGAGCCGGCGGCGTACGCCCAGGCGGGCGCGCCCCGCGACCTGTTCGTCTTCGACGACCAGCTGCACCTGGTGCGCGGCACGAACACCAGCAGCGGGCATTCGCTGCGGGCGGCGGCGCAGGGGGCGACCGCGGGCGAGCGCTACGCACCCAGCCCCGACCGCGGCGTGGACGAGGGCGGCGAGGCGTGGCGGGTGTGGAACCCGGCGCTGGTCGGATTGCCGATGACCCCGTCGAACTTCCAGCTCGTGCAGTTCATCAAGGATGTCTATCTCGACAGCCAGGTGACGATCGGCCTGCTGAGCAACGTCACGGCGTTCTCGGCGACGCCGGTGGGGCAGCGCGGCGATCCCAACGTGGAGAACCGGCCGCCGCGGAACTACCAGGAGGCGGAGCGCGCGGAGACGATTACCGCCGCCCAGACCGCTGCGGCGCGCGACTTCGTCAACGAGATCTCCGGCTCGCGCCGGATGCTGGCGCACGGGATGCTGTACGTCGGCCGCGGCAACCTCGAGTACATCCAGCAGCAGATCGACGAGAACCGCCCCGATTCATGGAAGGGCTACAACATCTCGAACGCCGCCAAGGTGGACGACGACCCGAACAGCCTGATGCGGCGCTGGCGGCACGACGACGAGGATGTCGCGTATCCGACATTCGAGCTGGTCCAGAATGTCTACAACCGCATCAGGGACGAAATTCCCGGCTTCAACAACATCTGCGTCCACAAGGGGCTGGCGCCCGGACCGCCCGACCCGGTGCTGGGGCATCCGGCCGACCTGCCGAAGGCGGCGCAGGACTGGCCCGGGCTGAACTTCATCACGTACCACTCCTGCATCCAGCAGACGACCTGGCACGCCGACTCGCTGCAGACCATCCGCTCGCGCACGCTGCGCGACGGCGTGCCCGACATCAAGTGGACGACCGAGTATGCGCAGCTGGTCGCGCCGTACTCGAACTGCCACGCGGAGATCGGCACGACGTGGGCCTCGTCGATCGTGACGTTTCCAACGGTGGCGGCGCACATCATGGGGCAGCTCCTGCGCTACCTCGGCGAGGACCGCATCGTGTTCGGCTCGGACTGCGTCTGGTACGGCTCGCCACAGTGGCAGATCGACGCGTTATGGCGGTTCCAGATCCCGGAACAGCTGCGGCAGGAATTCGGCTATCCGGAGATCACGGACACCGCGAAGCGGAAAATCCTGGGCCTCAACTCGGCGAGGCTGTACGGCATTACGCCGGTCGAAGGCGCGGAGAAGGACCGGCAGTACCGGCCGGTGCCGGCGGACTACGAGAGCAGGATCTCGGACGAGCTGAAGACGATCCTGGAGTTTCCGGGCTACACCGCCGACAAGATGTCGCAGTTGAAGGACAAGTACGCGGCGCTCGGGCCGGCGCCCAGTAACACGCGCTACGGCTGGATGCGGACCAAGGTGTAGGTGGTGGCGGGCGCCGTCGACGGGCACTTGTATCACGCAACCTGGAGTGACGATGCATAAGCGCAATCTCTCGATGTTCTTTCGTGCGGCGGCTGCCGTCGCGGCTCTGGTCTGTCTTGCTCTCGCGGCGCCGCATCTGCGTGCGCAGCAGGACACGGAGTACCGGCCGGTCACCGATGCGGAGCTGCGGGATCCGCCGCCCGGCGACTGGCTGATGTACCGCCGCACCTACAACGGCTGGGGCTACAGCCCGCTCGACCAGATCACCATGGCCAACGTGGCCGATCTCCAGCCGGCCTGGGCGTTCGCCACCGGCCTGACCGACGGCCACGAGTCGCCGCCGATCGTCAACGACGGGGCGATGTTCATCACCACACCGCAGAACAACGTGCTGGCGCTCGACGCGCGGACCGGCGACATGAAGTGGCGCTACGTGCGCATGCTGCCGGAGGAGCTGCGGCAGATCCATCCCACCAACCGGGGCGTGGCGCTGTACGGCGACAAGGTGTACATGGCGACGGTCGATTCGTTCGTCGTCGCCCTCGACGCCGAGACTGGCAGCGTCGTGTGGGAGTCGCAGGCCGGCGACTGGCAGATCGGGTACTACATGACGATGGCGCCGCTGGCCGTCAACGGCAAGGTGCTGGTCGGCGTGTCGGGCGGCGAGCTGGGCATCCGCGGCTTCGTCGCCGCGTTCGACGCCGAGACCGGATCCGAGGTGTGGCGCAGGCACACCGTGCCGGGTCCGGGCGAGCCGGGCAACGAGACTTGGCCCGGCGACACCTGGCGCACCGGGGCAACGCCGGTCTGGGTGACCGGCACGTACGACCCGGAGCTGAACCTGACGTACTGGGGCACCGGGAACGCCGGGCCGTGGTTGGGGGACAAGCGGCCGGGCGACAACCTCTATGCGAACTCGGTGATCGCGCTCGACGCCGACACCGGCGAGCTCAAGGGGTATCACCAGTACCACTGGAACGGCTCGTGGGACTGGGACGAGGTGGCGCCGCCGCTGCTGATCGATGTCGACCGCGGCGGACGCACGGTGAAGGGGCTCGTGCACCCGGGCCGCAACGGCTACCTGTGGCTGCTGGAGCGGGCCGCCGACCGCATCGGCTTCATCGACGCCGCGGCCTACGTCTACCAGAACGTATTCACGAGCATCGATCCCGAGACGGGGCGCCCTCAATATGACCCCGAGCGCAAGCCGCGGACCGGGACGCGGTTGAATTTCTGTCCCTCGATATGGGGCGGCAAGAACTGGCCGCCCGCCGCGTTCAACCCCGTTACCGGGTACCTGTACTTCTCCGCCAACGACAACTTGTGCGCCTTCATGAACACCCGCGAGGTCGAGTACAGCCCCGGACAGGTGTTCACGGGCGGGTCGTCGCAGATGTTCGTGCGGGAGGGCGCGGACCATATCGGCGAGTTGCAGGCGTGGGACCTGGACAGCGGGGAGGAAGTGTGGACCCGCGAGTTCGAGTCGCACAACTGGGGACCGGTATTGACGACGGCCAGCGGGCTGGTGTTCGCGGGCGGCACCAACGACCGCTACTTTCGGGCGTTCGACGGCCGGACCGGCGAGACGCTCTGGGAGCAGCGGACCAACTCGGGCGTGATCGGCGTGCCGACCTCCTATATGGTCGACGGCGTGCAGTACGTCGCGGTGCAGGCCGGGTGGGGTCTCGACGCCGCACGCATGCAGAACGCGCTCGACCGCAGCCGCGGCACGACGACGCTCCTGCCCCAGGGCGGCGTGCTGTGGGTGTTCAGCCTCCCGCAGTAGCAGCGGGGCGCACGACTGGGACTACCGTTCTACGGGTCTCCACGCCCGCGCGAGCCGCTCCGCCTCCGCCGGGTCGGCCGGCACGCCGCGGCCGCGGTCGTACAGCTGCGCGAGATTGAAATGCGCCTCGGGGCAGTCCGGCTGCAGCGCCAGCGCCCGCCCGGTACGCAGCAGTACGTAGCCCAGCTCGTTCTGGAACGCCGCCTGCTCGGGCTGCTCGGGGGTGAGCCGGCGGTAGTGGGCGATCGTATCCTCGACCCGCCCCTGCGACAGCAGCGAGACGCCGCGCGCCAGCGCTACTTCGGCGCCGCTCTGGAGCTGCGACATGAAGCCTTGCGGATATTAGCAGTCGCAGGCGGTATCGGAACCGGCCCGGCGCCTCCGGGACGGGTCAGACCGGCCGGCCTGGCAGCTCCGGGTGGCGCGCTTCGACCATGCGGCGGAAGCCGTCCCGCCACTGCACGGTCGTCCTGCCGATCAGCTCGTGCATCCGGGTCGTGTCCATCCCGACGCTCTGCAGCATGTTCGGGACGGAGACGATCTGGTGGTCCACGCCGGTCAGCTCGCTCAGCCAGGCGCACCACTCCTCGATGCTGGCCTGCTCGCTGCCGCCCCAGTTGACCGTCATAGCGGGGACGTCCGCCACGGCCAGCAGACGGGGGACCTGGGCGATGAAGTCGTCCTCGTGAATCGGGTTGTAGACATGCCGCTCGCCCGGACCCACGGCGATCGGCTGTCCCGCCAGCATCGTCTCCAGGTGCATGGCGGGCCACCCGCCGTTCGAGCCGTACGGGACGTTCAAGCGGGCGACGACCGTCGGCAGATTCCACTGGCGCGCCCCGTAGCGCGCCATCGACTCGCTGGCTATCTTGCAGATGCTGTAGGTGGGCAGCATCCCCCGATGGTTGTCGCCCAGCGGGTCCGTCTCCTTGAATGCCTCGTTGGCGACCGCTTCGTACACCGCCGTGGACGAGCAGTGCAGGAACGCCTTGGCCCGCCGGCAGTGCGCCATCAGCAGGCCGGTGCCTTCCACGTTGACCGCCAGGTCGTAGTCGAAGTCGGGCGTGAAGCTGTGGACGACGGCAAAGTGCAGCACGTACGTGAAGTCGTCGGGCAGGGCGTCGAACGCATCGCTTCCCAGGTCCAGCTTCACGCAGCGCACGCCGGCCGCTTCCACGCGCTCCCGGTCTTCCGGCTTGCCGAACCGCGCGATGCCCCACACTTCATTGTCCGCGGCCAGCGCCCGGGCGACGGGAAACGCCACCTGTCCCGCCGGACCGGTTATCAGAATCTTCTCTCCCTGCACGACGTGTCTCCTCTACCTGTGGGGGTTGAGCCGCCGCCGCCGCGGCGCTACCGAGCGGCCGCCCCGGCCTCGGCAATGCCGGCTTTCTGGCAGCCGTCCCTGAATCCCTGCCGGCAGGCGAAACTGTACAACTCTACCGGCGTCATGTCCCGCAACGGCCCCTTGTTGCCCTGCAGGATGACCCGGTAGTCGAACGCGTCGGGCGGCATCCGCCGCGGCGCGCTCCAGGTGCTCTCGTCGAGATTGGCGCAGCCGGGCTCGAAGCCGAGGTCGCACGCCTCCCTGAAGGCGCGGGTCGCGAATTCCGGGTTCTGGCGCGGATTGAGCAGGACGCCGAACTCGTTGCAGGCCCAGCCGGAGCGTGCGCGGCAGTAGTTCGACACCAGGTTGCCCAGATTTCGGCAGCCGTACGTGCGGCCTTCGGTGCACGCCTGCTGCCAGAACGGGACCCACTGGCCGGGGTGGTTGTCGCCGACGCCCTGCGCCGCGCTCATGGCGATGAACACGGCCGCCCAGACGCCGACGTAGCGCAGGTTGCGGCGCGGCCCAGGGACATCGCCGACCAGTGCCGTCGGGTCGAAGCGTCTCAGCGGCCTGGCCTGCGCCACGCGGTCGATGACCTGGATCAACAGGTTCATCACGGGCACGGCCAGCAGCTTGTCGTAGAACGTCGGTATGGTGGCCCGGTCGAGCACGGCATACAGCGCGATCACGCCCAGGGCGTACAACACCCCGAACAGGATCCGCCCGAGGCCGCTGCGCGGCGACGTGGACGGATCGTTGAACAGCAGGTGCATGCCGAGGAACACGGCGATCGGGATGTACGAATCGAAGAAGTAGTAGATGCCGGTGGAGGCGAAGTAGAACAGGCCGAACAGGTACATCGTGACCACCGCCGACATCGTCATCGTCGTGACGCCGAACAGCAATTGTCCCGGCAGGCTGACCAGGAAGATGAACAGGTAGATGTGAGGCGCGTAGTTCAGCGTGTTGGCGATTTCGTAGCCCCAGGTAATGCTCGAGGTTCCGGTCAGCAGCAGTACGAGGGAGCAGACGCCGAGCGGGAGCGACGAGGGGTTGAAGATGTGGACCCGCCGCCCCCCCTTGTTCCAGCGGATGAACTCCTTGGCGGCGAAGCCGGTGGCGATCAACACGAACTGGAAATAGAACCAGTCGGCCTTGAACCACAGGAACAGGTTGATGCTGAAGACGACCGGCAGCGGTCCGAAACCGAGCGTGTGGCTGTCACGGCGCGAGAACGCGAGCAGCATGTCGAACGCATACGCGAAGAGCAGCTGCGCCGCGATCAGATGCACGGAGTCGTACACCTCACGCCAATGCCACCCCCAGTACAGGAAGATCGAGGCCTGCGCGAGCGCCTGGACGTAGTGCTGGCGGCGGAGGGCGATCTCGACGGTCAGGGACCGGGGCCGGCGTAGCTGGGCGGACGCCAGCAGCGCGCTCCAGGCAGCCAGGAAGCCTGCCGCCCCGCACAGCGACCAGAACAGCGGCGTGCCGGGCGCAACCACGGGCAGCAGGACCAGCGCCGCCAGCCCCGCCGCGCACGCGAACGGCATCGCGAGGATCAACCTGGGCCGGCTGATGCGGCCAGCCGGTTGCGGGTCGGCGACAACGGCCGGTTTGTTCCTGCTCTTGCGCGCGATCCTGGTCACGGCATCTTCCGCTGGCGGGGATCAGTGGAGCGTGTTCTTCAGCAGCAGCACGGATGGGCCGGTCTTGCGCAATTCCGCGAACAGGTCCAGGTGCGCGACCATGCCCAGCTGCAGGTACGCGCCGCCGAGCACGACGTCGACGTCGCCGTCGCCGTCGATGTCACCGACGTCCATGGTCATCCACCGGCCGCGCATCAGCTCGCGGCTGGTGGATGCGGCGAACTGCAGGCCGCCCTGATTCTCCAGGTAGACGAATGATTCCCGCTGGGCGGCGGAGAAGTCGGGGAAGTAGGAAATCGCGGCGATATCCAGGTCGCCGTCGTTGTCGAAATCGGCCGACTTGCCGATGAACGCGCCGTACAGCGGATAGAAGTACGCCTCCTCGAAGCGGTAGCCGCCGCGGTTCAGATAGATCCGTACCCCTTGAAAACGCTTGCGGGTGTTGTACGGGTCGGAGTCGACGTTGTCGCCGTTGACGACCAGCAGGTCCAGCAGCCCATCGTCGTCGAAATCCTGCAGCTCGAAGTAGGTGTGGCCGTACGCGGGTTGCGTCTCGAAGACATCGTGACGCTCGAATTCGTTGTTCCCCTGGTTCACGAAAATGTAGAAGGCCTCTCTGGCTTCCGAGACCAGCACCGCAATGTCGAGTCGCCCGTCGCCGTTGAAATCGACCGTCTCGGCCTTGACCCCGCCGGCGCGGGAGATGAGGACGTGTTCTTCGTAGCTGCCGTCGGCGCGGGCCTCGAACCAGGATATGCGTCCGGTGACGTGGCCGAAGCCGCAGACCACGAAGTCCAGGCGGCCGTCGCCGTTCAAGTCTGCGGGTTCCATGTCGGCCATCCGGTACAGGTTGGGAACGATGATTGCCGCGGGGGCCGCTTCGATGCTGTCGCCGATCAACTCCAGGGTGCTGATGTGGGCCGCCCGCTCCTCGGTCGGCCGGCGTGCTTCGAGATCGCCAATCGAGCCGACGTACGCCGTGCCGCCGATGAACTCGATGTCGATCGGGAAGATCTCGGTGGGAGGCCGCTGGCCGGCGATCTTGATCCGGCCGTCGGCGTCCAGGACGGTCAACGTGTTCAGGGCGCTGTCGCCGATGTACGCCTCGCCCGCGCCGGGCCGGATGTGCACCAGGGTGGTCACGGCGCCCGGCACGTAATAGTCGGATTCCGCGACACGGAACCGCGGCAGCTCCCAGCGCAGCTCCGGCTTGCCGGCCTGCGGCAGCGCCTCAGCCGGGGCGCTCTCGACGTAGTAGTGGCGCAGTGCGTCCCACTCGCTTTCCGTAAGTGCCGGCATGTCGGGCAGCGCACCTTCGCGCACCAGCACGCCCTGTCTGGCGACGACGGTCTCGCGCGCCATCGCGGGCTCGCCGTCCAGAAAATCGAGGTTCCGCATTCCGAGCAGCAGGCCCATGTAGCCGAGGGCGGTCTGCCAACTCCGCCTGGGAAGCACGTCGGGAGCCGGCTCCAGGTGGCACGTGGCGCAGTGCCGCTCGGCCAGCGCCCGACCCTGGGCAATCCGTTGCTGCCGTTCGGGTTCCTGATTTACCGGCCGGGCAGGGGACGGTGCGGCGGCGATGGCCAGGATGGCGGCGGCCAGGGCCGCGCCGTGCGTCAGTGCGCGAGGCGTCCGCATGGCGTCAGGCAGTATGGCACCATTCGGGCAAAGGAGAGGCCCTGCCCCCGTTTCCGGGAGCAGGGCCCTGAGTAAACCTGACCGCGGCTGCGGCTAGAACCCGAAGGAAGCGCTGATCTTGAAGATGCGCGCCATGAGGATCCGCTGCGCCTGGCGAAACGTGGCAAAGGTGGAACCCTCGGTCACGATCGCGTCCGAGTTAAGGGCGTTGTAGATGTCCAGGTTGATGGCCGTGCGCGTGCCGGCGACTTCGAAGATCTTGCCGACGCGGAAGTCGAACTGGTGCATCCGCTCGCCGTACAGCGTGCCCGCGCCGGTGCCGCCCCGCGGGCTCCCTGTGAGCGCGTCCAGGGGTACGACCTGCACCTCGACGTTCCCTCCCGCCGACGCCGGTCGGCCGAGTGCCGCTGCGGTTTGCGCCGGCGTGTAGGTCACGTTCGCCTGGATGAGCGGCCCGGGGATGCTCTGGTAGGTGCCGGACAGCTGCACGTCAATGCGCGGAATGATGTAGGCGCCGTACGCCTTGACGTTCGTCAGGAAGTTGCCCTTGATGTCGCAGTGGAGCAGGTGCGACGCAGTTGAACCCGGTACCGGGCGGCCGAGGTTAAGCTGCACCGCCGGACCCGTGTTGCCGACGACGTCGCAGTCGTTCATGGACGCGCGGCCGCTGCTGAAGCCGCCGGCCAGCAGCAGGCCGTTGTCCATCCGGGCGTTCAGGTTCACGTCCACGCCGTTCCAGTGCTGGAAGGAGTCCCCGAACTCGTTCGCGAACGTCTGGTAGTTGTCGACCGGAAACCCGCGCGCAAGCGTCTCCGGCTTGGGGTCGAGCAGCGGGCCTATCTGGTAGCCGCCGCCCTCCGGGAGCCCCTCGTGCTGCGGCGCCGTCAGAAAGTACTCGTGGTAGCCGTCCAGACCGAGCGCCTCGTTCGTGATGGCCAGCAGATTGCCGAAGATCTTGCGGAAATAGGCCACATCGACCGACACGCCCGGGAGCAGCTCGTGCTGCACGCCGGTCGAGAACTCCCAGTTCCAGCCGCGGTTGCCCCAGCCCGCGATGGTGTCGGGGTTGAACCGCGTGTTGGGAGTGTAGTTGGCCTGGCCCCAGTCGGTGGGAATTGGCCCGCAGTAATCGGTACCCAGGAAGTAGGCGAAGAAATTCGGCGGACCCTGGGCCAGCGGGCTGGTGAGGTCGCAGTCGGGCCGGAAGTTCAGGTTGCCGTCATGCCAGTCCCGGAACGTGTGGCGGGTGATCAGCTCGGCCGGGTTGCCGTCCCAGATATCGATCGAGTGCCCCCGGACGTACTTGTTCAGGCTCACCTTGAGCGCCGTCCGGCCGGTGCCGAACAGGTCGTAGACGGCCGAGACCCTCGGCGTGATGTCCTTCTGGTTGAAGTGGTCGATGTCGGGCGTCGTGAAGTTCCGGTCGGGCGTCAGCGGGCCCGGCCCGTACTCCATCGACGGATGCGTCGTCCGGTACCGATCGAACCGCACCCCGAGGTTGAGCGTCAGTTGTCCAATGGTCCACACGTCCTGCGCGTACAGGCCGCTCTCCGACTGCCGCGTGTTCTCGGGATACGGCGCGGCGGATTGGACCAGCCCGACCGGTAATGGATAGTTCGCGGCGAGCGGAAGCCCGAAGGCGCCGCCGAGGCCCGAGAAAACGAAGTACCGGGTGTTGAAGTTGTTGTCGGTATCGTAGCGGTTCGTCTTGGCGTACAGATGGGTGAACCCGAACTTGAGCGAGTGGCTGCCCGTCACGTACGACAGGGACGCCCGGGCCTGGGGAATAACCGACGAGAAGAAAGAGTAGATCGTGCTGACGGTCGGCAACCGCCCGTGATAGGCGAAATTCGTGCCGGAATCGAACACCGGGATCAGGCCGAGGCTCGGGTCGCCCTGCGGCGGCCGGGGGCCGCTCGCGCCGTTCTTTTCGTTGCGGGCCATGAAGCCGACCTCGAGCAGCACGCGGTTGCTGAGCGGAGCCGTCCACGTGGCCGTCCCCGACCAGGTGTCGGGGTAGGTGGCGTCATAGGACCCCTCCGGCGTGACCAGGTTGGCGGCGCCCCAGCCGCCGGTGCCGATGCCGGTCTGACCGCACTTGCACGCCCGTTGGTACTCGTAGGAGATCCCGATCTTGTCCCTCTGGGTGGCCTGGTACGTGAAGCGCGTGGTTCCGCTGTTGGACCAGTTGCCGTGGAAGGCCTGCCGGTCGAAGTCGGGATCGTAGAAGAAGTTGTTGGGGTCGCCCGCGTTCTTGTTGAAGTACGTCCCGCCGGCGAACATGCGCGATTGGGTGAACCGGCCCGAGGCGTAGAACCACAGCTTGTCCCGCGCGATCGGCCCGCCGAACGACGGGTTGATGTCGTAGGTGTCCTTCAGGGAATTGGCCGACGACAGCCCGGCGTCCTGGACGCGCTGGGTCAGGTTGTCGTTCTGGAAGTCGCTGGTCGCGCCGGTGACGAAGATTTCGCCGCTGTAGTCGTTGCCGCCGTCCTTGGGGATGACGTTCAGCACCACGCCGCTGCCCCACCAGTCGGACCCGGCGCCCGCGGTGTTGACCGTTGTTTCGGCGGTCGCCCCCAGATTCGGGACGAAGCCGTTGTACGACTGATACGCGTTGCCCAGGATGAACCCGTCGCTCTGGATCCGGAAGTCGTCGCGCTCACCGCCATGGACGGACAACTGCGCAAGGTTCAGGAGGTCCGTGCCGCCGACCCCGCTCGGTTCGTTGGAGACCACCGCGGGCACGAGGACGGCCACGTTCTGCACGGTGCGGCCGGTCGGAATGGCGTCGAGCACGTCCGAGTCGAACACCTCCTGCTGGCGGGCCTGCTGGAGGTCCACGATCGGCGTCTCGCCGGTCACCGTCACGGTCTCCTCGACGCTGCCCACGGACAGCTCCGCGTCCACCGTTGCGGCGAACGAACCCTGGAGCTCGATGCCTTCCCGCAGGACGGAACTGAAACCGGGGAGCGTGAACGTCACCGAGTAGGTGCCGGGCCGGAGAGCGACGATCCGGTAGGCGCCGGCCCCGTCGGTGACGACGGTCCGGGAGCCCTCAATCAGGGCCGGACTGGAGGCGACAACGGTTACCCCGGGCAGCACGCCCCCGGTCGAGTCCGCGACTGAGCCTGCAATGCTCGCTGCGTCCTGGGCCGATGCGGCCGCCGGAAGCAAGGCGGCGAGGCCCAGAACGATCAACGTCAACTTCACGATATGTGGCATGAATCCCTCCTGGTTTGTGGCCACTGCGATGTACCGAAAACGCCGAAACTGCGAATTGCCTCGGGGAGACTAGTGCTTTGCCACGAGTAAACATTAGGGCTGTCGTGGAACTCATCTCGAACCGAGAGAGTTCCCGTGGGGAAAAAATACATCGTTCGACTCACGGCACAGGAACGCGAGGTCTGTCAACAGACGCTCCGAACGCTCAACGGCGGCAGCGAGAAGGTGCGCCGCGCGCAGATTCTCTTGAAGGCCGATGCGGACGGGCCAAGGTGGACCGACCGGCAGGTCGCCGAGGCCTTTTCGTGCCGCACCAAGACGGTCGAGAACATTCGCCAACGATGCGTGCTGGACGGGTTCGAACAGGCGCTGGAGCGAAAACGACGCGAATCACCGCCGGTCGAGAAGCTGCTCGACGGCGAACAGGAGTCCCAGGTCATCGCCTTGCGTCTGGGGCCGCCCCCGAGGGGCTTTGCGAACTGGTCGCTACGGCTGTTGGCGCGCCGGGTCGTCGAGTTGGGGGTCGTCGAGTCGATCAGCCACGAAACCATCCGGCGCACGCTTAAAAAAACGGCATGACGCGGCGGAAAATCGAGTATTGGGTGATCCCGCCACAGGCCGATGCCGAGTTCGCGGCGAACATGGAACAGGTCCTGGACCTGTATCAGCAACCCTACGATCCGGATTGTCCCGTCGTGTGCATGGACGAGCAGCCGGTGCAGTTGGTCAGGGAAACCCGTCCGCCGATGGCGGCCACGAAGCAGCGTCCCCGGCGTGTCGACTACGAGTACGAACGGGCCGGCACGGCCTCGGTCTTCCTGTTCAGCGAACCGCTGGCGGGTTGGCGGCAGGCGACGGCCCGGGCCCGGCGCAGGAAGGTGGACTGGGCGCTGGAGGTCGCCGGCCTGTTGGAAGGACGCTACGCCGACTGCGAGAAGATCACCTTGGTGTGCGACAACCTCAACACGCACACCAAGGGCGCCTTCTACGAAGTGTTCGAGCCGACCCGGGCACGGCAACTGGTTCGTCGCATCGCGTTCTGCCACACGCCGAAACACGGGAGCTGGCTGAACATCGCGGAGAACGAGCTGAGCTCGATGACGCGCCAATGCCTGCGCGAACGCCGCATCGGCGACCTCGAGACCCTGCACGGCGAAGTGTCGGCGTGGTCCACCGACGTCAATGGCACGCAACGCGGCGTGGACTGGCAGATGAAGGTCGACGATGCGCGCTGTAAACTCAAGTCCGTCTATCCGAAGATTATGACGTGACGGACCACTAGTCCATCCGTGCAGCAACGTCAACGTCGGCCGCTCGAGACGCCCTGCGGCCAAAGATAAAGGGGATGACCCTGACGGGCCGCCATGGTCACCTGCGGCACCAGGTAACCGGCGCCCGTCCTGAAGATCTTCGTCAACCGCCGGTCGAACTGGTTGAACCGATCGCCGTACCACGAGCCGGGCGGGATGACGTTCGTCTCGATCGTCGAGGTCTGGGTGAACCGGTTCCCGTTGACGTCCTGGCTAAAGAGCACTTCGGCGATCCGCGACGGTCCCGGCTGGTTCTGCAGCGTGGCCGCGATCTGGACGTCGTACGGCAGGGTCTACAACCCGAGGAACTTCGCCTGCGTCAGCCAGCCATGGTTCGCCTCGCAGTACGACTGCGGGGTTATCGCGGCGGTGGGGGCCCGCTCGTTGTACTGGAACTCCGGCGCCGCCCGGCTCAGGTCGCGGTTGTTCGTGCTGGTGGCGCCGGTGCTCAGGCCGCCCTGGATCAGCAGGTTCTGGAGCCGGCCATCGATCGTGACGTCGAACCCCTGCCAGTTATGGGTCTGCTCGCCGAAGTTGTCGGCCGCCGTGAAGAGCGTGTCGGGCACCTGGACGCTGCCTGCCTTCAGGTTGTACAGGTCGACCGTCGCCGGAATGTCCGGGTTCATGTCCCGGAGCCCCTGCGGAACCGCCGCCGTCCACACGTCGAAGTCGCCGGCGCCGAGGTTGCGGTCATCCTCCACGAAGAAGTTGATCCAGGAACGGCGGAAGTAGCCGACGTCGAGCGACAGGCCGTCGACCAGTTGCTGCTGAATGCTCGCGGTGATCTCCCAGTTCGCCTGCCGGTTGCCCCAGCCGTAGCGCCAGTCGTTGTGGTTGGAGTTGATCGCGTTCTCACCCGGCCAGAGGCCGGTCATCCCGAACTTCATGTTGTGGCTGCCGGTGACGCACGACACCGACGTCCGCGCCATATGGGTGTGCTTCGGGCTGTTCCGTTCCGTGGCGCCGGAGAACCACCGCGCCATGATGCGCGTGGCGGTCGTTCCGGGCACGAACGTCTCGTGGAAGATGCCGCCGGCGACCGTGTCCGCCTTCTGCGAGGTGTGCGTCGCGAAGAACCACACCCGGCCCGGCACGATCGGACCGCCGACCACCGGGTTGATCGTCCAGACCTCGTCGCTCAGGGTCGCGGTGAGGTCGGGGTTCCGCGCCAGCAGGTCGGCGTCGCCCGCGATGTTGGCGGTGAAGCCGCTGCTCGGCGCGACCCCTCCCGCACGACCGAACCGAACCCGGGCAGGGTGTACGTGACGTCGTTCGACGTAGACGCGCCGTTCTTCGTGTTCGGATTTTTGGATCCGGTTCGGAAAATTGAACGAATTTGCCCTGCAGGAGCATCCCGCTGAACCCGTCCAGGCAAACCGCCGCGCAGCCCCTGCGCCACGCGGAGTCTGCCCGCTTCCGCGCTCGAAATGTTGCGTGTATGATGCAGTTCCACGCGCACCCGGGGGCCGCAGCGCGACGCCCCGGTTACGCGGATTCGGCTCGAAATCGCCAGTTTTCCACTGAATATGGAGGAACCGCATGGCCACGCACGATGATCGTCTCTTCCGTCTGAACCGCCGCGACGCGATGCGGCTGCTGGGTGTCGGCGCGGCGGGCGCGGGAGTCGGCCTCGCGGCCGGCTGCGGCTCGGGTCCCGCCCCCGAGCCGGAGATGGCGGAAGAAGCGGCGCCGGCGCCCCCCGCGATCGAGTTTCCGGCGGGCGCCATCGTCCGTACGGTGCACGAGGACATTTCGCCGGACGCCATCGGGCATGGGGCCACGCTGTTTCACGAACACCTGGCCTTCAATTTCGCCAGCCCGCCGGCGGAGCCGCGCGCGCCCGGGACCGACCCGCCGCCGCCGCCGACGAACGACGAGATGGTCGACCTGCTGCTCGAGGAGCTGCAGATGGCCGCCTTCGACGGCGTCAGCTGCATCATCGACTCCTCGACCGGGCCGCGCTCGGAGCAGCAGCTGGCCAACCTCCAGGCCATGGCGACCCGCGCCAACCTGAAGATCGTGCTGGGCGGCTGCTACTTCCTGGCGCCGCGCTACCCGGACGAGCTTGCCGACATGTCCCAGGAGGAGATCACCGCGAGCATGGTGGCGCAGGCGCAGCGGGAGCGCTGGGGTGCGCTCGGCGAGGTTGGCAGCTCGTTCCCGGAGATGCACGACATCGAGCGCAAGGTGATCGCCGCCCACGCGCAGGTGCACGTGCAGACCGGACTGCCGATCTTCACGCACGTGCCGCACGAGAGTTGTATGACCTGCGCGATCGATCAGATCGACATCTACGAGGCGGAAGGCGTCGACATGGCGCACCTGTGCATCGGGCACCTGTCGACCATCAAGCGCTCGGACGATCCGACCTGGGAGACGCACAAGGAAATCGCGCGGCGGGGCGCGTTCGTCGGCTTCGATACCGTCGGGCACCGCATGTCGTCGTCGTTCATTCCCGAGCGGCAGAAGGTCGACATGGTCCTGAACATGATCGATGAGGGGCTGGAGGATCACATTCTGCTGTCAGCCGACTTCGCGAACACCACGCAGATCAAGGCCAACTGGGGCAACGGATTCTCGACGGTCCTGGTACAGTTCGTGCCGAAGCTGAAGTACTTCGGCGTGACGGACGAGATGATCCACAAGATTCTCGTGGACAACTCGCGCCGCTGGCTCGCGTACCGGCCGGTCTGATCCAGCAGCCCGTGGTGGAACCCCGCGTCGCACCGAGACCGGTCAGGCGGGATGCATGGCCGGTCGAATGCAGCGGGGCTTTCACCACGGGCTGCCAGGCCGGCGTTGCGGTAAAGAGGGGGATTGCCATGCAGCAGCGTTGGTTCGGCACATGCATCGCGCCGGCGGCCGCCGTCGCGCTTCTGGCGCTGGCGCCGGTCCCGGCGCAGGCCCAGGACACAGGGGCGTTCCGGACGCCGTGGGGCGACCCTGACCTGCAGGGGGCCTGGACGAACACCACCACCACTCCGATGCAGCGTCCGGAGGAGCTGGCCGGGCGTGAGCGGTTGAGCGCCGAGGAGCGGGCGGAGCTCGACGCCGAGGCCATCCGCAACGCCGACCGCCCGCCGCCGCCCGGCAGCACCGGGGCGTACAACGACTTCTGGTTCGAGCGTGGCGTGCGCACCGAGCAGACCGCCTGGGTCGTGGACCCGCCGGACGGGCGCCTGCCGCCCATCACCTCGAAGGAGCGCGACCGGATGGCTGCGCTGGCGGTAGTGCGCAACGCGGACGAGTACCCCACTACGTGGGAGGACGTGAACATCTACGAGCGCTGCATCTCGCGCGGCATGCCAGGCACGATGATGCCCGGCTTCTACAACCACAACTACCTGATGCTGCAGACGCCCAACTACGTCGTTATCCGCGCCGAGATGGTCCACGACACGCGGGTCATCCCGCTCGACGGCCGCCCGCACATCGACGCGTCCATCAGCCAGTGGCTGGGCGATTCACGCGGGTATTGGGATGGGGACACGCTGGTCGTCGTGACCACCAACCTGACCGACAAATTGTTCGAGCGGCGGTTCTCCAACACGGTGTACGGCACCGGCCGCTACATGCATCTGGAGGAGCGGTTCACGCGGGTCGACGAGGACACGGTCGACTACCGCTTCACGGTGACGGATCCGACGACGTTTCAGCGTTCGTGGACCGCTGCCACGCCGATGGTGACGCTCGACGGGCCGCTGTTCGAGTACGCCTGCCACGAGGGCAACTACGCCATGGTGAACATGCTGAGCGGCGCCCGGGCCCGGGAGCGGGACGCGGCGGCGGGGCGCTGAGGCGGCGGGAGTACCGCCCGTCAGCGGCGGTGCTCGAAGACGTGCTCCAGCTCGATCGCCGTCGTCCCTCCCACGTCGGTGACGTGCTCGCCTGACAGGCGCTCGCCAAGCTCGCCGTAGCGCTCGACAACGGCGGGCGGCTGCGGCGGCAGCGGGAACTGCACCACGACCCGGACTGTGCCGGCCGGCCAGTTGAAGGTGTTGATCCGTGCCCAATACGCGCCGTCCTTGACGGCGCTCCTGCCGGCGTCCATCAGATTGGTCGCCGGCCACTCCGCCACCGGGATGGTGTTGGCCGCCTCGTGCGTGACGCGGTAATTGAGGTGCGCCCCGTCGGGCAGGTTCGTTTCGCCTTCCAGCCAGAGCACGCGCCACTCGGAGCGGTGCCGCACCGTCAGCTCCACCGGGTCGGCCGGCGGTTCGCCGCCGCCCGAGCAGCCCAGCATTCCGCACGTCGCGACTGCTAGCGCGCCTGCCGCCGTCCACCGAGCGCTTCCACCCATACCGGCACGAAGTATAGCGGGCTGTAGAATCGTCCGATGCCGGCTCCGACGCCCGCCACAGGGATTGTGCGCGTTCCGATCGTGGGGGTGATGGGGTCGGCTGTCGACGCCCACGCCGACCGCGCCCGGCAGGTGGGACGCTGGATTGCCGCGCAGGGCTACCACCTGCTGACGGGCGGCGGAGACGGCGTGATGGGCGCTGTGACCGAGGCGTTCGTCAACGTGCGGGAGCGGGCCGGCGCCGCGCTGGCGGTCGTGCCGTGCCTGCCGGGCGACTCCGCGGCCACGCCGCTCCCCGGCTATCCCAACCGCTGGGTGGAGATTCCGATCTTCACGCACCTCGACACCGGCCGTCCGGCGGGCGATGCACCGTCGTCGCGGAACCATCTCAACGTGCTGTCGTCGACGGCCATCATCTTCCTGCCGGGCGGAGCGGGCACCGCCAGCGAGGCGCGCCTGGCGCTGCGCTACGGCCGGCCGGGCGTGGCGTACCTGGACGCGCGCGAGGAACTCCCGGAGCTGCCCGCGGGGATTCCGGTCGAAGCCGATTTCGAGCGGGTTGCGGCGTTCGTCCTGCAGCACGCCGGAGCGCGGGTCAACCCGCGAGCCGCCGGCGCACCGCCGCCAGTTGCACGGCCGTAACGAACACCGGCATGGCCTGGTCGATCTCGTCAAGCGCAGGGTAGGTGGGCGCGAGGCGGATGTTCGCGTCGTCCGGGTCGCGCTTGTAAGGGAAGGTTGCCCCCGCCGGCGTCAGCTTGACGCCTGCCTCGTCCGCCAGCCGCACCACCTCCCGCGCCGTGCCGGGCGCGACGTCGACCGAGATGAAGTAGCCGCCGCGCGGGCGCGTCCAGGCGGCGCTGCCCGGCAGGCCTTCGTCGAGGAACCGCAGCACCCGTTCGAACTTGGGGCGCACGATGGCAGCGTGGCCGCGCATGAGCGCGCGGACCGCTGCGGCATCCGGAAGAAAGCGCACGTGCCGTAGCTGGTTCAACTTGTCCGGCCCGATCGTCTGCGTTCCGAGATGCTTCTTGAACTGCGCGAGATTGCCCGGCGAGGCGGCCATGAACGCCACGCCGGCGCCGGCGCGCGTGATCTTGGACGTGGAGGCGAACAGCACCACGCTGTCAACGGTGCCCGCGGCTCGGCAGCAGTCCATGATGTCGAGCAGCGCCGGCGGGTCGTCGTACAGGTCGTGCACGGCGTAGGCGTTGTCCCACATGATCCGGAAGTTCGGTCCGCCTATCGTCCCGAGCCGCGCCAGGCGCCGTGCGGTGTCGTCGGAAAAGGTGTGCCCGGTGGGGTTCTGGTACTTCGGCACGCACCAGATCCCCTTGATCGACGGATCGCCCGCGACGAGCCGTTCCACCTCGTCCATGTCCGGCCCGTCCTCGAGCATCCGCACCGTGAGCATCTCGAAGCCGAGCGACTCGGTGATCGTGAAATGCCGGTCGTAGCCCGGCACGACACACAGGAAGCGGGTGGGTCCGGCTTCGCGCCGCCAGGCGGTCTCGGGTCCGAGCGGACCGTGCAGCCAGGCGTTCAGCAGGTACTGGTACATGAACGTCAGGCTGGCGTTTCCGCCGGCAATGACGTCGCTCTCCGGCACGCCGAGGATCATGGCGCCCAGTTGCCGGGCGGCGGGCAGGCCGTCGAGGCCGCCGTAGTTGCGGACGTCGACGCCGTCGGGTGAGCGGTAGTTGCCGGCGAGCGCGCCATCGAGCCCGTCCGCCAGCGCGAGCTGCTGCGGGCTGGGCTTGCCGCGCGTGAGATCGAGCCGCAGGCCTTTTTCCTGGAGCTGGGCATACCGCACGGCAAGCTCCTGCTCCCACGCGGCGAGTTCTGCGCTGGTTGTGGGATGGATTGGCACGCGCAGATTATATGCCGGGCGGCAGGGGCGGCCGGCGCGCGGATCTATCCCAATTCATCGGCAATCGACCGGCTCAGAATCTCGACGCAGCGGTCCAGCTGCGCATGCGTGATGACGATTGGCGGGGCGAGCAGATAGCTGTCGCCCTTCACGCGGCTCAGCAGTCCGTGCCCGAGGGCGCGCTTCAGAACGCGGAAGCCGACCTGACGCGTGGACGGGAAGGACTGTTTTGTGGCCCGGTCCTCGACCAATTCCACCGCGCACATGAGGCCCTTGCCGCGGATGTCGCCCACGTGGCGGTGATCGGCGAGCGCGCCGCGCAGCGCCGCGTAGAGGTAGCGCCCCTTGGCCGCCGCCTGCTCCGGAAACCGCTCGTCCTCGATGATCCGCAGCGTGCGGAGCGCGACTGCGCAGCCGACCGGGTGCGCGCTGTACGTGTAGGCGTGCATCCAGGGGCCGCCATGCTCCCGGAGCGTGGCGGCGATGTGGTCGCGGATGCCGATCCCGCCGAACGGAAAATAGCCGGAGGTGATGGCCTTGGCGAACTGCACGACGTCCGGCTCCACGCCCCAGTGACTCAGGGCGAACATCTCGCCGGTGCGGCCGAAGCCGGTGATTACCTCGTCGGCCACCAGCAGCACGTCGTACTGGTCGCAGATCGCACGGATCCGCGGGAAATAGTCGTCCTGCGGCACGATGACGCCGCCCGCGCCCTGCACCGGCTCGGCCAGGAACATCGCCACGCTGTCGGGCCCCTCCCGCAGGATGGCCTGCTCCAGCTCGTTCGCCGCCGCGACGCCCTGGCTGACGCCCGCCGGCGCCTCGTAGCGGTACGGATACGGCGACGGGATGTGCACGAAACCGGGCACGCGCGGCTCGAACAGCGGCCAGTAGGTCGAAATGCCGGTGGCGCTCATCGCTGCCAGCGTCGCGCCGTGATAGCCGTCGATGCGCGAGATCACCCTGGTCTTGCCGGGACGCCCGCGCATCTTCCAATAGGCGCGCGCCAGCTTGATGCTGCTCTCCGTCGCCTCACCGCCGCCGCTGGTGAAGAAGAAGTGGTTGATCGAGGGGTAGCACAGCGCCGCCAGGCGCTCGGCCAGCTCGATGGCGCGCGGATTGGAGTTGCCGCTGTAGCCGGAGCAGTAGGGCAGCGTGCACGCCTGGTCGTGCATGGCTTCCGCCAGCTCGCGGCGGCCGTGTCCCGCCGTGACGTTCCACAGCCCGGCCAGCCCGTCGATGCATTCCCGGCCGTCGGCGTCGCGCAGGACGGCGCCATCGCCCTTTACCCAGACGCGTCCGCCCGCGTGGAGCGCCGGCTCGTGCAGTGGATGGACCAGGTGCGCCTGGTCGCGCGACAGCATTTCAGCGTTCGTGAGATTCGTTACGGTCATAAGCCTGAAACCATATTATCGTGCGCTCGACGGGGGAAGCGACCGGGTGTTATATTGCACCGCTTATTCGTGCACGGCCCAGCCCAGCTCGGCGGACGCGGCGCGGGGCGAAGGGGTCCCCGCTAGCGGCCGCCGGGGGTTTGGGGCGCAGCCCCATCTAGGTATGCCGCGCGGGGCGAAGGGGTCCCCGCTAGCGGCCGCCGGGGGTTCGGGGCGCAGCCCCGGGGGGAGATGATGAAGCTAATCAGCCTGTTCGCGGCGGCGATTCTGATGCTCGGCGCGACCGGCGCGCTGGCGCAGGGGGTAACGCGGTACGTCCGCTACGAGCACCAGGGCGACGTGTCGTACGGCATTCTCGAGGGTGAGACGATTCACGAGTTGAGCGGCCCGCCGTTCGACTCCCCGCGCCGGACCGGCGCCACGCGGCAGCTGGGCGCAGTCCGGCTCCTGGCCCCTACGGCGCCGGAGAAGGTGATTGCGGTCGGCTTCAACTACAAGAGCCACCTGGGCGAGACGCCGGAAGCCGAGTACCCCGGCATATTCTCGAAGTTCCCCACGTCCCTCATTCCCCACGAGGGCGTCATCACTTACTACGACGACGCCACCAATCTCCACTACGAAGGTGAGATGGTGCTCATCATCGGCAAGACCGCCCGCAACGTCTCGGAGGCGGATGCGGCGGATTACATCTTTGCCGTGGCGCCCGGAAACGACGTCAGCGAGCGCGTCTGGCAGCAGAACGACCTGCAATGGTTCCGCGCCAAGGGCGCCGATACGTTCGGGCCGGTTGGGCCGGTGATGGTCAGCGGCGTCGACTACGACGACCTGCTGCTCGAGACCCGGCTGAACGGCGAGGTGAAGCAGTCGCAGCGGACCAGCGACCTGATCTTCGATACCGCCGCCATCGTCAGCTACGTCAGCCGCTACGTCACCCTCGAGCCGGGCGACATGATTTTCTCCGGCACGCCCGGTTCGACCAGCGCCATGCAGCCGGGCGACGTCGTCGAGATCGAGCTCGAAGGAGTAGGCGTGCTGCGCAACACCATCGGCCGAAAAGGGGCGAGGCCGACGGATCAGCAATAGCCTTCAGCCATTCGCCCGGCCGCGCACGGCGCGGCCCGGCAAGCACGGCGCGGGGCGAAGGGGTCCCCGCTAGGGCTTGCCGGGGGTTCGGGGCGCAGCCCCGAGTTGATGAAGCCGTCCCCGCTAGCGCTTGCCGGGGGTTTGGGGCGCAGCCCCATTTAACGATGCAAATCGCTCTGACGCCTCTCGAATTCATGCGGCGTGCGCGCCGCCTGTATGGCGGGCGCGAGGCCGTTGTCGACGGCGCGCGCCGCTTCACTTACGCGCAGTTCTTCGACCGCTGCGACCGCTGGTCGGCCGCGCTCCAGCAGCTCGGTGTCCGCCAGGGCGACCGTGTCGCGTACATTTCGCCGAACACCGCCGCCAACCTGGAGTCGTTCTACGGCGTGCCCCAGATAGGCGCGGTGCTCGTGCCGATCAACTTCCGGCTCAATGCCGCGGAGGTGCGCTACATCTTGCAACACAGCGGCGCTTCCGTCGTGTGCGCGCACGCCGACTATCTGGAGATGGTCGACGGCATCCGCGGCGAGTGCCCGGCAGTCAGGGATGTAGTGGCCCTGGAAGGGACGCGGGACGGCTGGCGCGACTATGAGGAACTGCTGGCCGGCGCGGACCCCGCCGCCGTCGAGCGGCCGGAAATGGCCGAACAGGACCTGCTGACGATCAACTACACCAGCGGGACCACGTCACGGCCGAAGGGCGTGATGATCACGCATCGGAACGCGTACATGAACGTGGTCGGGACGTTGCTGCACTATCCGCTGACCTGCCGCGACCGCTACCTCTGGACGCTGCCGATGTTCCACGCCAACGGCTGGACGTTCGTGTGGATCGTGACCGCTGTCGGCGGCGCGCACGTCTGCCTGCGGCAGGTTGACCCCGCCCGGGCGTTCGGCCTGATCCGCGACGAGTCGGTCACGACGCTGTGCGCCGCCCCCACGGTGCTGATCACCCTGGCGAATGCTTCCCCGGCCGTGCGCGGCGACGTGCCGCGCGGGGTGCGGGTGATGACGGCCGGCGCGCCGCCGGCGGCCGCGACCATCGAGCGTCTGGAGGTCGAGCTCGGCTGGGAGCTGCTGCATGTGTACGGACTGACCGAGACCGCGCCGTTCATAACGGTGTGCGAGCCGCTGCCCGAGCACGACGCGCTGGCGCCGGACGCGCGGGCGGCGGTCAAGGCGCGCCAGGGGGTGGAGCTGATCACCTCCGGCGAGCTGCGGGTGGTTGACGACGAAGACAACGAGGTGGCGCCGGACGGCGAGACGCTGGGCGAGATCGTCGTGCGCGGGAACGTGGTGATGAAGGGTTACTACGACGATCCGGACGCCACGGCCCGCGCCATGCGCGGCGGCTGGTTCCGCAGCGGGGACGCCGCCGTCGTGCAGCCGGACGGCTACGTCGAGATCCGCGACCGGTTCAAGGACGTCATCATCAGCGGCGGCGAGAACATCTCATCCATCGAGGTCGAGGGCGTGATGATGCGCCATCCCGCCGTGCAGGAGATCGCGGTGGTCGGCATGGCGGACGAGAAGTGGGGAGAGAGCCCGCACGCCTTCGTCGTGCTGGCCGCCGGTGCGTCGGCCAGCGCCGCCGAGCTGACCGCTTACGCCCGCAAGCAGATGGCGCACTTCAAGACGCCGCGCAGCTTCACATTCGTCGATCAGCTGCCCAAGACCGCGACCGGGAAGATTCAGAAGTACGTGCTGCGCGGCGGCCGGCGCGCCATTGCCACCCAATAGCGCCCGGCTGGCGAGGCGCGAACACCTTCGACCCTATGTGAACGTTGCGCAGGCCGCGCACGGCGCGGCCCGGCAAGCCCGGCGCGGGGCTATGGGGTCCCCGCAAGGGCTTGCCGGGGGGCTTGGGGGCGCAGCCCCCATCTACGGAATGCTACTGGATGGCGATCAGCTCGACGTCGAAGACGAGCAGGCCGCGCGGATCCCGCCGGCCGCCGTACGCCAGCTCTTCCGGAATCCAGAAGCGCCGCTTCTCGCCGACGACCATGAACTGCACCCCTTCGGTCCAGCCGCGGATGACGCCGTTCAGCGGGAACGTGGCCGGTTGGCCGCGCGTGACCGAGCTGTCGAACATCCGGCCGTCGGTGGTCCAGCCGGTATAGTGGACCGTCACGTTGCTGGTCGCCGTCGGGTGCGTGCTGCCGCTGCCGGCCTCGAGCACCTTGCTGGCCAGTCCCGAGGCGGTGGTCTCGGCATCGGCCGGCGCCGCGGCGACATCGGCCGGCGCCGGGATCTGCGCGGCAAACGCGAACGCTGCGCCGCCGGCGGCGAGCAGGACGAAAATCGGGAGTACTTGCAGGGATTGGATACCTGTCAGCTTCATCATGGCGGTTATGGTATCACCGCCGCACTTGGGGTAGATTAGGATCCCTATCCGAATGCGCATCACCTACATTACGGCGGGCGCCGGCGGGATGTACTGCGGAAGCTGCATCCGCGACAACGCGCTGGCGGCGAGGCTGATGGCGGCAGGCCACGAGGTGCTGCTGCTGCCGTTGTATACCCCCCTGTTGACGGACGAGGAGAACGTCAGCTCCGACCGGCTGTTCTACGACGGGATCAGCGTGTACCTGGAGGAGTGGGTACCGCTCTTCCGCCACACGCCGTGGCTGCTCGACCGCCTCTGGGAATCGCCGCAGTTGATTCGCGCCGTGGCCGGCCGCGCCGTGCAGACCGAACCCGAAACTCTCGGCGACCTGACGGTATCGGTGCTGGAAGGCACCAACGGCCGCCAGTCCAAGGAGATCGACAAGCTGGTGCACTGGCTGCGGGGGCAACCGAAGCCGGACGTCGTGGACATTTCGAACTCGATGCTGATTGCGCTGGCGCGCCCGCTCAAGGAGGCGCTCGGCGCCCCGGTCTGCTGCACCTTGCAGGGCGAGGACATCTTTCTGAACCGTCTCGGCGAGGCGCATCGGGACCGCTGCATCGCGTTGATTGCCGAACATGCGCGGTATGTCGACCGCTTCGTCGCGGTCAGCGACTATTGCGCCGAGCGGATGTGCCGCTTCCTCGGCATTCCGGGAGCGAAGATCGACGTCGCCCCGCTCGGCATCAGCGTCGAGGGTTTGGATCGCCCCCCGCGGCCGGCAGGCAACGGACTGACCATCGGCCATTTCGGCCGGGTGGCGCCCGAGAAGGGTCTGCACGTGCTGTGTGAGGCGTACCGCCGCCTGCGCGAGGCGGGCCGCATCGAGCGTGCGTCGATCAAGGTCGCCGGGTACCTGTCGCCGGGCCACCGCTCGTATCTCGACTCCATCATGGAGCAGGCCCGCGAGTGGGGGCTGGACGGCGACGTGTCGTATCACGGCAAGCTGGATCGCGCGGGGAAGCTGGAGTTTCTCAGCACGCTCGACATGCTGGCCGTGCCGGCCGTCTACGACGATCCGAAGGGGTTGCCGCTGCTCGAAGCAATGGCGTGCGGCGTGCCGGTGATCGTGCCGCGGCGCGGTTCCTACACCGAGTTCGTCGAGCGGACCGGCGGCGGTGTCCTCGTGCAGCCGGACGATGTCGGGGCGCTGGAAACAGCGATCGAGCGGCTGGCCGGCGACCGCGAGCACCGCCAGGAGTTGGGGCGGCAGGGCGCGGCCGGCGTACGCGAGCATTACACGGCCGAGATCATGGCGGCGCGCGCCGTCGACGTCTACCGCAAGGTGGTGTAGGGCCACCGACTGCCAGGAGACCACAATGAAGAGATGGATTTACGGCCTGCTCGTACTGGGGTGGATTCCGACGCTGCTGGTTGTTGGCGGCGTGCACTGGTTCGGCCCCGAGTCGGTCTCGGCGCGGGAACGCACGCCGATCAAGGTTACGCGGATCTACACCGGGGAGGACGGCAAGACCCACGCCGAGGAGATCGACCTGCCGCTGAGCCCGGGCCGCCGGGCCACGACCGAGCTGTCCGAGACGGTGCCGGTCACGAGCGTGCAGTTCCGGCGCAACTCACCGGCCTATTACATCGACTGGCACACCGCGCCGCGCCGCCAGTACGTCATTACGCTGGCCGGCGAGAGCGAGGTCGAGATCGGGGACGGCACGAAGATCCGCCTGCACCCGGGACACATCCTGCTGGCTGAAGATAGGACCGGCCAGGGCCACATCTCGCGCGCCATCGGCAGCGAGGATCGGATCTCGCTGTTCCTGCCGCTCGCCGAGCAGTAGCGCCGCGCGGCGGGTTGACCGCGTGAAATCTTGAGTGGGATAATCCCACCATGGCGGTAGCGCGTGCAGATTCCAAACGACGCGTAGTCATCCCCGGCGCCAAGCCTGGCGACGTCTTTGATATTCGGCAGCAGGCGGACGATCAGCACGTGCTCGTCCGTCTGCGCCCGCCTGAAATCCCATCCCGAATGAGTCGGGAAGCGTGCCTGGAGGCAATGTCCCGAGCGCCTCTGCATCCGACGCTTTCGTGGGAGCAACTGCGGCGGCTCACGCGCGAGCCATGATGCTCCTCGACACCAACGTCCTCATCTACGCGTCCGACGACCAGTCGCGGCATCGGGACTGGGCACGGCTGACAATCGCCGCGGCTGCATCTACGGAGGGCGCGGCCATCAATGCCGTCAGTCTTGCGGAGATCTGCGTCGGCGAGCGGCAGCCCGCGACGGTGGCGGAACGCATCCGCAGTTGGGGTGTGGAGATTCTTGACGTACCGGCAGCAGCCGCGGACGTTTGCGCTGGGGCGTACGTCCGGTACCGCCAGCGACGACAGCGACAGTCCGGCAAGGACTCGCCGCGAATCCCGCTGCCGGATTTCTTCATCGGTGCCCACGCAGAGATCATGGGCTGGGCACTGGCCACCGCGGATCCGTCCAGAATACGGACGTACTTCCCGGCCGTCCGCTTGGTGACGCCGTGAGAAAGTTCACGCACTTGCAGCACGGAACCGGAATGCCGGTCCGCCGCAGGCAGCGACACTGACTTGCGCGACGCGAAAACCCCGATGTAGTGAGGTGATGATGTCAGATTTTACCATTGAGAGTTTTTGGAAATCACGTTTGGCTATTTCTCACATACCGTGTACCGAACTCACAATGGGTTTTGGATTACTGAACCCGTCGAAGCCTTTCAGGAGGCGCCACTAAACCTAAGTCCTGAATTTCCGTTAGGCGATGGAGTGGGGCCCAGAAGAGAGTTCTCTGATCCTCGTATCTGCGCCAGGCGCGGTCGGCAAGACGACCCTGGCCAAGGAAATTGCGCATCGTACAGGTGCCATATACCTTGATCTTTCGCAGTCAGAGCCGGTGGGAGGCAACACGCTTGCGGGCGGCCTGGTCCGATCACGACTGTACGACCGTTGGACGGCACAAACCACGGCCGTCTTGATAGACGGACTCGACGAAGCGAGGCTCCGAGTAACACAGGAGGCCTTCGACGCGTTCCTTCGCGATGTTTCTGAGCTGTCTGGGGGACGGAAGCTACCGACCGTCCTATTCGGACGCACCGGTTCGGTCCAGGACGCATGGTTCACGCTGGCGGATCATGGCATTGAAGCGCCTGTTTTAGAAATCGGCTATTTCGGACCGGAGGCCGCTCTCAATTTCGCAACTGCAAAACTGCGAAGGGAGCAACCAGAGTGCATCCATCCGCAGGTCGCGCACGAGGCGATCAAACTATTGCTTGAAGGAATACGAAACCAAACCGAAAGCGACGGCGACCGATTCGCTGGGTACGCACCTGTGTTACAGGCGGTGGCCGAGCGCGTTGGTAGCGAAAGTAATCTGGGTGCTCTCGTAGCGCAAATCCAGGGAGGCGCGCAGCCGGTCACGCTGCACAGTGTCGTCACAGCAATTCTTGAGAGGGAGCGGCTCAAGCTCGCGCCCATCCAATTCGAGGACACCAATATCGCTGAAAAACTATATTTGCCTAACGAACAACTGGGACATCTCGTCGCACGCGTCTATGGGGAGCGCCCCCCGGATCCACCACAGATGCGTCCGGCCGACGCTCAGGCGTATGAGAATGTGTTGACGACATGGGTAGCAGATCACCCGTTCCTGAATGGCAATGACCGTCCGTCGTCAGCTGTTTTCGATGCGGTTATTGCGACATGGGCACTGCGCGGCAGTAGTTCTGAGAACACGAGGAATGCTGCCGTGGAGCGGGAAATTGGGCGGGGAGCCGCGGCGAATCCTTTCTTGTCGGAGATATACCTAAATGAGGTCAAGGAATGCGAAAGTCGAGTAATGCTTGCGGAACACGTTGGAATAATTTATTCTTCTCTCCGGGCGCGCCTTTCACTGGGTGATTCCGCTAGTCTGTCGATAGAATTTCGAGAGGGACCAAATGGCATTGAACCGGAAGAGGAGCGTGTAGAGATTACGCGAGGGCGAAGGGGCAACGAGACTCCGGCAATTTTAGAATTCCGCATGAGCGGGAATGGTGTAGTACGATTGGGTGCACATATTGAGGATGTGGAGATTTCTGGTTCTGGTGCCTATGTGGACGTCGGGCCCGGCAGCGAAGCGGTGTTTGTTGCACCGGTGTCGATTCAGTGTGATCTGCTGTCGGTGGAATCGACCAAGGTCATAGTAGAGCCGTCGCCTGCTGATTCTGGGATGTCAGTGTTCCTGGAGGCAAAGGATTTTGTCGCTCCCGGCCTGACGTCGGCGCCGGTAGTGCGAGGAAATGCGGCACTTGCGGTGGTGTGGCCTGAGGCGAGGCGGTATCCTTGGACAAATTTTTCTATTGAGCCCGTCGTAATGGAGGATCCGCGTATCGATGAGGCGTTGCGGCGTTTGAGGAAATTTGTGATTGCGTTTAGGTCGCACGGCAGGGGCAGATTGGCTCGGTTCAGGGGAAAGATTGAGCACGAGAGAATGACGAAGGGTTCGGGGCGTAGCGTCCTGGAGTTGCTAGTTTCAGAAGAGATATTGCGATTGGAGAATTCGATGTATTTTCTTGATCCGGATAGGTTGGCGGCAACGACTGGGGCGAGCTATCACGATTGTGTGCAGCGCCGATTTGGGTCCGCGGCGATGGAGTTTGTGCGGAGGGCGCTGTGAAGCTGCATGGGTATGGTGGGACCGGGAGCGAAGCCGGGTCGAGAAAAGGCGACGACCGCATCTCGCTGTTTCTGCCGCTCGCCGAGCAGTAACGGCGTACGGCTGGCGGCCCGTCGTCCGTCGGTCAGCCGATCTGGAAGATGATGAGCGCACCGCCGTCGGCGACGGCCAGAATGTCGCCGGCGATGGCGGCGTGCTGCGCGCTGCCCGGCGTGTCGTAGGTCGCCGTGAGTGACGGCGCCGCCGGGTCGGATACGTCGATCCACTCGATGCCGTCCTCGCCGACCGGCACCGCCATACCGCCCCCGCGCACCGCCACCCGTTGCATGCGTCCGCCGGGCCGGGATGGTGCGTAGGATCCCAACAGGCTCGGCTGCGACGGATTCGCGGTGTCGACAACCTCGACGACGCCGCTGCCGGCCAGCACGATGTAGGCATGCCCGTCGTCGCCGGCAGTAACGGACTGGGCCGGCTGCTCGCTGGAATACACGCCCTGCAGCACGGGCGCCTCCGGCGCGGAGAGGTCGAACAGGTGCACGCCGGACGGCTGGTCCGCCACCAGGACGCGTGATCCGCCGCCGCCAATTCCCCATTGGTACCCCGGCGTATCCTCCGTATGCACCAGGACGGGCGCCGCGCCGTCCGACACGTCGACGACCTCGAGGCCCGACATCAGGTTGATGACCAGTGCCGTAGTGCCGGAGGTGGTGACCCCGAGCGCCTGACCGGCGGTCGGGTGCGTGGCGAGCAGGGCGGGGGCGTCCGGGTCGGAAACGTCGACGATATGCAGGCCGTCGAGCCCGCCCGCCAGATACAGCCTGGCGCCGGCCGGGTGGATGCTCCAGATCCGTCCGGGCACGGAGAGCGTGCCGCGCAGCGCGGGCCGGGTTGGCTCCGACACGTCGACGATCCGCAATGTGTCGCCCGCCGCGGCGTACGCATAGGCCCCCTGCAACTCGACCACGTCCGCGGGGACGTCGACGCTGGCCACCAGCTCCAGCGGCCCGGGCTGGGCCGTCGCAACGGCGGCGCCGAGTAGCAGGGCGACAGCGGCTGGCAGTGCAACCAGGCGGCGTGGACAGGTTCGCGGCACGTGGATTCTCTCAGTCGCCGCCCGCTGCCCGCTCCCGTTCCACGAGCGCGCGGCGCAGGATCTTGCCGGACGGCACCTTGGGTATCGCGTCGATGAATTCGACGCGCCGCACCTTCTTGTGCGGCGCGACGCGTGCGGCGACGTGCGCCATGATTTCGTCGGCGGTCGCAGCGGCGCCCGGCTTTATCACGACGTACGCCTTGGGCACCTCGCCCGCTTCGGTATCGGGACTGGGAATGACCGCCGCGTCGGCTACCGCCGGATGCGATTGCACCACCGCTTCGAGCTCGGCGGGCGCCACCTGGAACCCCTTGTACTTGATCAGCTCCTTGACCCGGTCTACGACGTATAGATAACCGTCCTCGTCCGCGCGGCCGATGTCGCCGGTGTGCAGCCAGCCGTCGTCGTCGATCATAGTCCGGGTGGCGTCGGGGTTGTGCAGGTAGCCCTTCATCACCTGCGGGCCCTGCACCCAGACCTCGCCCAACCCGCCGGTCGGCGCATCCTCGCCGGTTGCCACGTCGACCACCCGGAAGGCGGTGCTCGGCGCGGCCGGGCCGACCGATGTCGGCTTGTTCACGCCGTCGCGGGGGGTGAAGTGCGTCACCGGACTGGTTTCGGTCAGGCCGTACCCCTGGCGCACCGCCACGCCCGTGCGCGCCGCACACGCCCTGGATACCGGCTCCGGCAGCGGCGCCGCCCCGGACAGCAGGTCGGACAGCGAGGAGAGGTCGTAATTGTCGACCGCGGGATGCTTGGCCAGCGCCAGCACGATGGGCGGCACGATGTAGCTCATCGTCACCCGGTGCTGCTGCACGAGGCCGAGGAACTGCTCGAAGTCGAAGCGCGGCATCGTGATCACCGTCGCCCCCACGCGCAGCGCCCCGCTCATCAGCACCACCATGCCATAGATGTGGTAGAAGGGCAGGATGCCGACCATGGTTTCGCGCGCCGTCAGCCGTTCCACCGCGTCGGTCTGGGCGACGTTCGCCACCAGGTTGTAGTGGGTCAGCATCACGCCCTTGGGCATGCCGGTCGTGCCGCTCGAATAGGGCAGCGCCACGACATCCTCGCGGGCGTCGATCGCCACGGCGGGCGGCGAGCCGGCTGCCGGCAGCGCGGCGAACGGCGTGGCGCCCTCCGCCTCGCCGAAGACGAACACCTCCCGGACGGCGGTGCCGGCGATCGCCTCGAGCGCCTTGTCGAGAAACTGCGGGATCGTCACCAGCAGGGTCGCCCCCGCGTCGTGGAGCTGGCGGTTGAGCTCCGCCGGCGTATAGAGCGGATTGATCGTGGTCACCGTTCCACCGGCGATGGCGACGCCGAAGAAGGCGACCGCGTACTCCGGCAGGTTCGGGCTGTACATGGCGAAGACGTCGCCCTTGGCGAATCCGCGCGCGGCCAGCCCGGCCGCGGTCGCCCGCGCGGCGGCGAGCAACTGCGCGTAGGTCAATGTGCGGCCCGACGGCCCGTCGATCAGTGCCGCCTTGTCGGGCCAGCGGTCCACATGCTCGAACACGTAGTCCGGCAGGGGGACTTCCGGAATCTCGACGTCGGGAAACGGGCTGCGGTAGATCATTGCGGTTTCGTGCCCGCGTCCGTTACGACCCAATATGCGCTCAGTTGCCGCGCGGGAAGATCGGCTTGGTCTCGACGACGTCGTAGCTCTCGAATAGGCCGTGCACGATGTACGGATCCTCGGCGTATGTCCGCTGTGCCGCTTCGAGATCGTCTGCCTCGAGGACGATGAGGCTGCCCCTCATTTCCCCCTGCTCGGTGAGCAACGGGCCGCCGTAGCGCAGCCGGCCCGCGGCGTCGAGGCGGGCCATGTGTTCCAGGTGCGCGGGGCGGTGCAGCTTGCGGTGCTCGAGACCGTCGGGCCGGTCGCGGGCGATCAGGGCGTACCAGGGCATCGCTATCGTCCTCCAGATGGGGCTGCGCCCCAAACCCCCGGCAAGCGCTAGCGGGGACAGCTTCACCAGCTCGGGGCTGCGCCCCGAACCCCCGACAAGCGCTAGCGGGGACCCCTTTGCCCCGCGCCGTGCTTGCCGGGCCGCGCCGTGCGCGGCCCTAGCGCTCACATAGGGTCGAATATGCTCGCGCGTCACGTCCGGCGGGCTGCGGCATTCTATGTCAGAATCAGCCGGTAGTGACAATCGTTCCCGCCGTCCGGCAGGGCGCGCGGCGGTGGTAGCAGGCCGTGGTGAAACCCCGCGTCGCACCGAGACCGGTCAGGCGCCCGGCTGGCAAGGCGCGAGGAGCGAGCATATTGCGCATATGTGACCGAGGAACAACGCAGTCAGGAAGGGAGACGACGAGCACTCAAGCAGTCGTCGCCCAAGGCGCACACAGTGCGCCACGGCGGACGCGGCGCGGGGCGCAGGGGTCCCCGCTAGCGCCCGCCGGGGGTTTGGGGCGCAGCCCCAAGTGGTAATGCCGCATGGCCGGTCGAATGCAGCGGGGCTTTTGCCACGGCCTGCTAAAGTAGAGGCGAACGGCGCGCTCGGGTCATCAGGGGGGAACATCATGAGAGCCGTGAAAGTAACCGTGCAGATCGGCTGTTGCATGCTCGTCCTGTTGTGCCTGGGGTTGGTATCCGGGGCTCACGCACAGGACGTCGAATGGATGCAGGTCGACGTGGTGAACATAGTTCCCAACCGTCTGGAAGACTATGTCGAGTTGCAGCTTGAAGAGGTCAATCCGGCGCTGCAGCAGGCCGGCGTGCCGTGGCGCTCCGTATGGCGCGTCGCCGAGTTCGGCAACAGCTACGAGGTGCAGCTCGTCACGCCGATGAGCAGTCTGGCGCAGTACGACACCGGCGGGCCGCTCGCGCGCGTGCTGCCGCCCGACCGGCGCCTGCGGCTGGTCGACCGGCTGCGGCGGCTGACGGTGTCGCGGCGACGCTACGCCATGCGCTACCGGCCCGAGATGAGCGTCGAGGCCGACGACGTGGGCGGGCTGTCACTCGCGCGTGTCACGACGCTCCAGGTGGCGCCCGGCCGCACGGCCCAATGGGAGGACTTCCTGCTCTCAAGCCTGCCGAAGTTCAGTGACGCGAACCTCGTCTTCGGTGTGTACGAGCGTGTCTTCGGTCCGGGACCCGCGTCCTGGCTGATCGTTGAGAACTATTCCAGCTTTGCTCAGCTGGAGCAGCCGTCACTCGTGGCGCGCGCGTTCGGGGAGGAAGCCGGCGCCACCACCGCACGCCTCGCCGGCGTGCTCTCGTCGATAGAGCGGACGGTGCTGCGCTACGACGCCGAGCTGAGCTATTCCGCCATCCCGGCAAGCACACGCTAGCCGCATCCGGAGTTGACGCATGTCGTTTCAGTTCTATCAGGTCATCCATCTGTTCTCGGCCATCATGCTGGCCGGGATCGCGTTCGCGGCGCTGGCCAACCCGCTGCCGGAGCGGCGCCGCTCCATTCTCATGGTTTCCGGCATCGCCGCGCTCCTCACGCTGGTGAGCGGCTTTGGTTTGCTGGGGATCGGCCGCTTCGGATTCCCGGACTGGATATTCGTCAAGGTGGTGGCGTGGGTGGCGCTGGCAGCCATCGCCGGCATCGCCTTCCGCCGCCCGCAACTGGCGCGGCCACTGGCGGTCGTCGTTACGCTGGCGGTGCTGCTCGCGGTCGGCGCGGCGGTGTTGAAACCGTTCTGACCGCGCCGCCGCGGTTACAGCAGCGCCAGCCCTTTCGCGGCCAAGCCTTCCACACGGGCGCCGAGCGCGCCGAAGCGCGCGTCGTGCGTCTGCCCGCGCTGGAACCGGACGTGGATCTGCTCCAGGACGACGGCGAGCTTGAATACGCCGAACACGTGATACCAGCGTGCGTGCTCGACATCCAGGCCGGTCGCCCGGGCGTAGCGCTCCACCAGGTCCCGGCGGGTCGGCAGTCCCGGTGCGCAGCCGGGGGTCGGGCTCACGCCGCGCCATGACGGGTCGTCGCCAGGGTCGCTCCAGCAATTGAGCAGGTAACCCAGGTCCATCAGTGGATCGCCGCGGGTGCACATGTCCCAGTCGAGCACGGCCACGATCTCCGCCGGGTCAGATACGTCGAGCAGGACGTTCTCGATCTGGAAATCGTTGTGCAGCAACGTGGCCGCCTGCTGGCGCGGCAGGTGGTCATGCAGCCAGATCGCGATCCGGTCGATGCCGGGCAGCGTGCGGCCGGTAGCTTCCCAGCGCCGGGTCCAGCCGGCGAGCTGGCGCTCGACGTAGCCTTCCGGCCGGCCGAGATCGTGCAAGCCGACCGCCCGCGGATCGACGCGGTGCAGTGCGGCAAGCGCGTCCACGAGCGCCTCGCCCAGGCGCCGCGCGATGGCCGGGTCGCCGGAAACGTCGGGCGGGAGCCGCTGGCGGATGACGAAGCCGTGGCGCCGCTCCAGTACGTGGAAGTCGACGCCCAGCACGTCGGGGTCGGTACACAGCACATGACTGCAAGGCGCGAGCGGGTACGCGGCGCCCAGCCGCGACAGCACGCGGTGCTCCCGCTGCATGTCGTGGGCGGTAGGCGCCACCGGGCCGAGCGGCGGCCGCCGCAGCACATACTCCCGATCGCCGCAGCGGAGCAGGTAGGTGAGGTTGGCGTAGCCGCCGCCGAACTGTCCGACGACCTCCAGCGGCCCGCCGGCGCCGGGCAGGTGCGCGCGCAGCCAGGGCGCAATACGGGCCGGATCGAGCCGCTCGTCGGGACGGACGTCAATCAGCTCCGAAGCGCGGGGCGGAAGTGCGACCACACCCTATAATAGGCGCCTCTGGTCGGCGCCCGGCGGCGCCGAGCCCATGGTCAAGGCATCCCCATGCGAGTGGTAAGTGGTCTGAACGACCTGGAGCAGCTGGTCGGCAGCGAGCTCGGCACCAGCGGCTGGATACAAATCACGCAGGAGATGGTCAGCACGTTCTCGGACGTGACCGGTGACCATCAGTGGATTCATCTCGACACGGAGCGCGCCGCGCGGGAGCTGCCGGGCGGCCGGCCGATCGTGCAGGGGTTCCTCACCCTGTCGCTTGTCGTCCGCTTCCGGAACGAGATTCTGGACCTCCGGGGCGTGACCCGCACCATCAATTACGGCCTGAACCGCGTGCGTTTCATCAGTCCGGTTGCGGTGGGTTCGCGGGTGCGCGGCATCGAGACGCTCCTCGCGGCGGAGCGCGTGGCGCCGGGTGCGCTGCGCCTGACCAGCTCCTGCGTTGTCGCGGCCGAGGGCTCCGAAAAGCCGGCCTGCGTCGCGGAGTTCGTCACGCTCGTCTACGAGTGAGCCGGCGTCTGGTCACGCTGCTTCCGCAGCTCGACCCGTGCGACGGTCCGGCGGTGCACCTCGTCGGGGCCGTCCAGTATCCGCAGGGTGCGGCTGTGGGCCCACGCCCGGGCCAGACCGAAGTCCTCGCACATCCCGGCGCCGCCGTGCAGCTGGATGGCGCGGTCGATGACACGCTGGGCCATCGATGGCGCCACCACCTTTATCATTGCTATCTCGGCGCGGGCGGTCTTGTTGCCGACGGTGTCCATCATGTGCGCCGCCTTGAGGGTCAACAGCCGCGCCTGCTCGATTTCCATCCGCGAGTTCGCTACCGTCTCCATCACGACGCCCTGTTCCGCCAGCGGCTTGCCGAACGCCACGCGCGCGTGCGCCCGCGCGCACAGCGCTTCGAGCGAACGCTCGGCAAGGCCGATCACGCGCATGCAGTGGTGGATGCGCCCCGGTCCCAGCCGGCCCTGGGCAATCTCGAAGCCGCGTCCCTGGCCCAGCAGGATGTTCTCGCGCGGCACGCGGACGTTCTCGAACCGAATCTCCCAGTGCCCGACCGGGGCGTCGTCGTAGCCGAAGACGGTGAGCGGCCGCACCAGGCTGACGCCCGGCGTGTTCCTGGGCACGAGGATCATCGACTGCTGGCGGTGCCGCTTCGCGTCGGGGTCGGTCTTGCCCATGAGGATGAAGACTTCGCAGCGGCTGTTGCCGGCGCCGGTGATCCACCACTTGCGGCCGTTGATGACGTAATCGTCGCCATCCCGCTCGATACGCGCGCGAATGTTCGTGGCGTCCGACGACGCCACGTCCGGCTCGGTCATCGCGTAAGCCGAGCGGATCGCGCCGTCGAGCAGCGGCTCCAGCCAGCGGCGCTGCTGCTCGGCGGTGCCGTAGCGCACGAGCACTTCCATGTTCCCCGTGTCGGGCGGCGCGCAGTTGAATACCTCCGGCGCGATCGGCGAGCGCCCCATGATCTCGCAGAGCGGGGCGTACTCCAGGTTCGTCAGGCCGCCGCCCTCGTCGTTTTCGGGCAGGAACAGGTTCCAGAGGCCGGCCGCGCGGGCCTGACGCTTCATCTCGTCCATGATCGGCGGGGTTTCCCATCGGTTCTGCCGGGCCGCGTGCTGCTCCGCGTAGGTCGGCTCGTGCGGATAGACGGCCTCGTCCATGAAGGCGAGCAGCCGCTCCCGGAGCGCTTCGACACGCGGGCTGAAGGTGAAATCCATAGCGTTATCCGGCCGCGGTCAGGTAGGGAATGGTCTGCGGACCTTCGGGCAGGACGCAGAGCCGCGCAGCAGACCCGAACCGGTCGAGCTGCTGGCGCGTCGTCGATCCGACATCATCGATCGGGGTCAGATGCGCGGCGCGCACGGCGTCGGGCGAGAGGCCGCCGCTCTTCAGGAACACCGCGGCGCGCCGCTGGATCTGCGCCTGGACCTGCACTTCCCACTGGTCGTGCCGGTTGTGGCCGGGCGCCCGGATCATTGCGAGCAGCGCTTCCGGCGTTTCGCGTGCGCCGAGGATGGCGCCGTACTCGCCGTGCGCCGGCAGGCCGTCCGCGCACTCCGCCGCGCAGACGATGGCGCCGCCCGGCTTGACCACCTGCGCCGCGGCCGACAGCCCCTTGACGGTCTGATACAGATTCTGGTCGAGCGGGTAGCCGCTGTTGGTCGTCACCACCACGTCGAATGGTGCGTCGAAGCCCTGCATGGCGCTCTGTTTCACCCGCTCCGCCATCGTCCGGTGGACGGTGAAGATCTCCCCCGCGGCGACGCTGGTGATCTGGCGGTCGCGGTTGATGGCGACGTCGACGCTGAACTGGACGCCGACGTGCGCCGCGATGCGCCGGATGGCGTCGTGGATCGGGTTGCCCTCGGTGACGCCCCAGCGGGCATTCGGGCTGGCGATCATCTCGGCGTCGTGCAGCCGCATCGTCGTCTTGAACCCGGCCAGGCCTGGCGCCACCAGCTTGGGGCCGCCGCTGAAGCCGGCAAAGAAGTGCGGCTCGACGAAGCCGGTCGTGATCCGCATGTCGGCCTCCACCCAGTGGCGGTTGAGCCAGACCGGCACGCGCGGCTCCACCTCGCCCAGGAAGGCGAGGCCGGCGTCGTCGAACGCGCTGTGGTTGACCACGCGGTAGCGGTCGACAATCTCCTCGCCCAGCATCTCGACCAGCTCGTCGCGGTCGTTGGGCCGGTGCGTCCCGGTAGCGATCAGGATGACGATCCGCTCGTCGGGCACGTGGGCCAGCTCGCCGAGCAGTACCGGCAGCAGCGTGCGGCTCGGCATCGGCCGGGTGATGTCGCAGACCGAGATGGCGACCGTCTGCGCAGGACTCACGAGCGACGCCAGCGGCGGCGCGCCGAGCGGCGCCCGCAGCTTCTCCCGGATCGCGGCGCTTTCGTCCGGCAGGCCGCGCAGGTAGGCCGGTTCCAGCACCGTTGTGCGGTCGTCGGGAAAGTCGACCGCCAGCCGCCCGCGCCCGTACGCCAGCTGCACGTTCACGCGGGGATCATAGCGCCGCCCATGAGAACGCGTCGGACGCCGGTGGCCGCCACGGCGGCCCGGGCGGCGATCTCGTCGGCGGTCAGCGTGCTGAGCGGATGCGCGATGACGACCGGCTCGAGCCGCTCGGCGCCCAGCGCGGTCCGCTGCACGTCGGCTTCGTGCAGAAAGGCATTGGTCACGATCACGGCGGCGGGAACGCCCCGCCCCTCCAGCGCGACCGCGTCGTGCAAACTGCACGACGTGCAGGAGCCTCAATCGCCGATGGCCGTGACCACGGCGTCGGTCTCCGCCGCGATCCGGTCGAGCAGTTCCGCGGACGCCGGACGCGAGAAGCTCGACTTCGCGTAGGCGTGCACGGCGGCGAACGTCAGGTCGGCTTGCAGGCAGGCGACGACCTGCCGCAGCAGCTTCGACGCGTTCCACTTGGTGTTGTCGAGAACGCCCAGCCGGATGCCGTCCAGCGCCGCCAGGCGCGGCGCCGGCGCCAGGGGTTCCGCGGTGACGGTTCCGCGCGGGTCATAGACGACGCGTCCGTCCGGCAGCCGCCGCTCGTTCTTGCCCGGCATATTTCCCGGTCCCAGTCTGATACAACCGCCGGCGCGGCGCAATGCCCGCAGGGTCGTCTGGGCGCAGTGTCTGGAGGACCGGGATTTTGCTAACCCGCGCGGCACGATCCGCGACTACGCGACCCGGCGCCGCCGGCCGTTCCTCATCGTCGGCGCGATGGCCGGGGGTTAACGCGTTTAGAGTTCGCAGGTGCCGTCCGTGCAGGTGGCTGCGCCGGGGGGGCGGGCGGTCGTCTATCGATCGGAGCACGGGCGACGTCATGTGGCCCCAGCCGGGCAGGAACGCCGAGAACCGGCCAGCCGGGCCACCGGCGACGAACAGATGGATGTCGTCGGCCGCGGGGACGACCGGAATGCGCGCGCCGGGCTCCCGCCGGTACCAGCGCGGCAGGTTGCGGTTGTAGATCTTGCCGTAGCGGTCACCGAAGCTCACGGCGTCCCACGCATTGCCGGCGGCCGACCAGAGGTAGCGCCGCACGTCCTGGCGTGTCCATCCCGTGCCGGCAATCGTCGCCGCGTGCTCCGGTCCGATGACGACGGCGCACGAGCCGCTGCTCACGGCGTTGTTGTGCGCGATGGTGCTCATGGCCGAGGCGATGCTGTCGAGAATGCCTTGCGGGTCGTTCGCCACGTGGTTGGTGACGCTGTGCGGTCCCTCGGCGGCGATGCAGAACACGGTGCTGTCGCCGGGCGCGTAGCCGTGCTCCACGTGGTACGGCGCCCAGGGGCTGGCTTCCTCGTTCTCGGCGATGCAGAACGTGTACTTCCCCGGATGTCCCAGCGTGCTCTTGTCGAGGTCGCCGGGCCAGGCGCCGCCGACGTTCAGCAGCACGAGGCGGATGGCGCGGCCGATCGTGGCGTTGGCGCGGCAGCCGGAGCCGAAGACGTTGGCGCCGGCATTGAGGCCGATCTCCTTGCGGACCGGGCCGTTCACCACCACCAGCGGCGCGGCCATGTGGGTGGTTGCCTGCACGCCGTGCAGGTTGAAGTGGCTGCTCGCAAGGGCCAGGATTGCGGCGCGCACCAGCGGCGCGTACTCCGGCCGGCAACCCGCGAGCGCCAGGTTGATCGCCAGCACCTCGCGCGTCAGATTGCCCCAGCGCGGCGGGATGCGTGCTTCCAGGTGGTCGGGCTTGCCGCCCAGCGCGCCGACCATGGCGGCCACCAGCTGCGGCGTCGGCGGCACCACCGGCAGGCCGTCCGTCCAGCCCTGCTCGAAGTAGTGCTCGATCAGATCCGCGGTGTCGCCGGCTGTGTCAAGCCGCGACATCTCCGAACCCCTTGCCCTGTTCGGCCAGCCGCTTGAGGAGCGGGGCCGGTTCGAGCCACTCGCCGTGCTTGTCATGCAGCCGGCTCATCGTGTCGTAGATGGTCCGCAGGCCAACCAGATCGGCCCAGAACATCGGCCCGCCGCGGTAGCGCGGGAAGCCGTAGCCGTGCATCCAGACCACGTCGATGTCGCCGGCGCGGAGGGCGATCCCCTCGTCGAGGATCTTCGCCCCCTCGTTGACGAGCGGATACAGGCAGCGCGGCACGATCTCGTCGTTGCTGACGGTGCGCCGGGGGATGCCGGCTTGCGCCGCCGCGCCGACAATCACCTCCTCGACGAGCGGGTCCGGCACCGGCGTGCGGTTGCCCGGCTCGTAGCGGTACCAGCCGGCGCCGGTCTTCTGGCCGAAGCGGCCCTGCTCGCAGATGCGATCCGCAACCACCGCATAGCGCAGGTGCGCGGGGCGGGTGGCCGCCTGCCGCTGGCGGATGAACCAGCTGACGTCGTTGCCGGCGAGGTCCGACATCTGGAACGGTCCCATCGGCAGCCCGAATTCGTAGATGACCCGGTCGATCTGTTGGGGCAGCGCGCCTTCCTCCAGGAGGAACTCCGCCTCTCGCAGGTAGGGAGCGAGCATCCGGTTGCCGACGAACCCGTCGCAGACGCCGACCAGCACGCCGACCTTGCCGAGCCGCTTCGCCAGCTGCATGACGGTGGCGATCGTGCGCGCCGAGCTGTGCCTGCCGCGCACGTTCTCCATCAGCCGCATGACGTTGGCCGGACTGAAGAAGTGCGTGCCGATCACGGACTCGGGCCGCGAGGTGACCGCCGCCAGTGCGTCGACGTCGAGCGTCGAAGTGTTGGTGGCGAGCACGGCGTCCCGCTTGCAAACGGCGTCGAGCTGCCGGAACACCTCCTGCTTGAGGTCCATCCGCTCGAAGACGGCCTCGACGACGATGTCGGCGCCGCGCACGTCCTCGTAGCCAACGCTGCCCGAGATGCAGGCTAGCCGCTCGTCCATCTCCGCCTGGGCGAGGCGGCCCTTCGATACCGTAGCCGCGTAGTTCTTCGCGATGACCGCGAGCCCCTTGTCGAGCGCCTCCTCCGAGACGTCGATGACGGTGACCGGAATGCCGGCGTTCGCGAACGTCATCGCGATGCCGCCGCCCATCGTGCCGCAGCCGACCACCGCCGCCTGCTCGATCGGCCGCGGTTGCGTCTCCCTGGGAACGTCCGGAATCTTCGTCGCCTCGCGTTCGGCGAAGAAGGCGTGCCGCTGGGCGGCCGACTGGTCCGAAGCGACCAGCCGCTCGAATATCTGCCGTTCGCGGGCCATCCCGGCGGCAAACGGCAACGCCACGGCCGCCTCGACGCACTCCACGCAGGCGTACGGCGCGTCGAATCCGCGCGCCCGCTTCGCCATCTTCTTGCGAAACGCCTCGAAGATCTCCGGGTGAATCCGCGCCTCGGCGAGTCGGTCGTCCAGGGCGGACGCGCGGCGCAGCGGGGCGTCGTCGGATGCAAGCTGCCGCGCACGGGCGATCGCGGTTTCCAGGACGTCGCCGTCGGCGAGCTCGTCGGCGATGCCCAGCGCCCGCGCCCGCTCGGCCGGCAGGAGCTTTCCGCCGACGATCACATCGAGCGCCGCCTCGACGCCGATCAGCCGCGGCAGCCGCTGCGTGCCGCCGGCCCCCGGGACGATGCCGAGCGTCACCTCCGGCAGGCCGAGCCGCGTGCCCGGGGCGACGATCCGGACGTGGCAAGCCAGTGCCACTTCCAGCCCGCCGCCGGCGGCCACGCCGTGGATGGCGGCGACCACCGGTTTCCGGGATGCCTCGACTTCGTCGAGTACCGCCGGCAGGGACGCGGCACCGGGGGGCGGAGGTACGTCGAATTCGCGGATGTCGGCTCCGCCGCAGAACATCCGGCCTGCGCCGGCAATCACGATGGCCGTGATGCTCTCATCGGCCAGCGCCTCCATGACGCAGTCGCCCAGCGCGGCGCGCATCGCGAAGCTCAGGCCGTTGACCGGCGGGTTGTTCAAGGTCAGCAGGGCAACGCCGTCGAGGCGTTCGATCGTGACGGAGCCAAGCATGCGTAACTAGTGTCCCTCGTCAGGTCGTGATGGCATTGAGGATCGCGTCGAATACCGCGCGCGCCTTGCCGCGAATCTCGTCGTCGGAGGCGTCCTGGATCGGGTGCGGGACATACACGGCGCGGTCGGCGATGGCGGGCATCCCCAACGCCGCGGACTGCCGCCGGGCCGCGTCGACAAACTCCGACGACGCCACCATGACCGCCGGGATGCCCTGCGCTTCGTACTCGGCCAGGTCGTGCACACTGCACGACGTGCACGACCCTCAATCGGCGAGCGCCTGGATTACCGCCGTGCAGCGCGACGCCACCTCGGCGCGCAGGCCGGCCGGCGCCGGCTTGGTGTAGGTCGGCTTGCGCAGGCGGACGATCTCGATGCCGGGGAGCCGCTCGGTGATCAGGCGGTCGAGCTCGTCGCAGAAGACGTCGCCGCGCGACTTGGAGATGTCGACGATGCCGAGTGCGCCGCGGAGTTGCCCCGGACGCGCAGCAAGCGGCCGGGGTATCGGCTCGCGCTCGTCGGTCGGGTCGAGGATGACTGTGGATTTGTGCATGCCGCCCTCCGGCTCGTCGTCGCAACTGTCCCGCGGGTTCGTTGATCCCCTACTGGAAAGCGGTGCCGGTCATCAGCTTGAGGTTGCGGCCGTTCCCCTCGTGACAGGCGTACTCGTACAGGATGTGGCCTTCCTCGGCGCGCTTGAGACCCTCGTAGCGGAGCGTCCAGGGTTGCGTGAACACGTTCGGGTCCTCGATGGTCGCCTCGTAGTTGATCGTGCCGGCGTCCACCGGCGTGAAGCGTTCGACCACGTGCAGCGCGCCGCTGTGGAACACGCCGTGTCCGGTGCTGATCGAGCTGGCCGGCGCGCCTTCGGGCGGCGCGCCGTGGCCGACCGGCCACGTATTGTCGGTGAAGTTCGTCGAGTCGATGACCAGCGTGTTGCCCTCCCAGTGGCCGCGCGGGTCGCCCATGCCGAGCTTGATGTCCGCCGCGACATGCGGGCGGCCGTCGAGCGGGACGTACCGCGAGTGATGGTTCCACTCGTACAGGAAGATCACGGCGCCTGGCACCTGGAGGATCTGATACGTGTTGTAGCCGACCGGCAGGTGCGCCCGCGGCACCGCGGCCGGCAGACACTTCACGCGCGGGTCGAGGAGCGCCAGCTCCTCCTGCCGCTCCATGATCTCGTCCCGCCTTTCGGCAGCCCACTCCTGCAGCGGGACGCGGCCGTCGGGCGGATCGATGATCATCGGGACCCGAACCCGCTCGCGCGGCTGCGCCGGCGCATCGTTCTCGGGGCGGAAGAAGCGGCTGAACGTATAGTTGTGGCCCGTGTACTGGGTATCGCCCCACGGCTCGAGGCGGGGCGTCTCGAGCGGTTGCGACGTGCCGGGCAGATAGTGTCCGCGCAGGTCGGGATCGCCCCAAGGCGTGCGCGCGGGCGTGTAGTCGCTCTCCTGACCGGCGAGCGGGGCCAGGGACACGACGATGACGGACACCGCCAGTACTGCGATCGAGAAGAGTGGCTGTCTGCTCACGGTAGACCTCCTCGCGAACCGGATTGCAGTCGAGAATATGTCGCCCGCCGATCCGCGTCAAACGCGCGGAGGTCGGCGGTGCCCGCCGCGGCGTCCGCCGCTGTTCACAGGGCTGCTACAGTCGGTGCGGATGCCCGCAAGCATTGGGAGTAACGCATGGGCGGCGAGGTGAAGGCGAGCGGCCGCACGCCGCGGGTCGATACGGCCCGCCTGGCGGCGGTCGTACTGGTTGGCGTGGCGATCTGGCTGGCGCCGGCGCCGGCCGGCGTGCAGCCCCGCGCCTGGCAACTGCTGGCTGTCTTCGTCGCCACGATGGTCGGGATCGTGCTGCGCCCCCTGCCGATGGGCGCCGTGGCGTTGATCGCGGTGGCCGTCGCGGTGCTCTCCGGCACTCTGACCATCGCCGAGGCGACAGCCGGCTTCGGCAATACGGTGGTCTGGCTGGTGGTGGCGGCCTTCTTCATCGCCACCGCGTTCATCAAGACCGGGCTGGGCACGCGCATCGCGTACCACTTCATGCGCGTCCTCGGGCACCGCAGTCTAGGTCTGGCGTACGGACTGCTCGCCACCGACCTGGTCCTGGCGCCCGCCATACCCAGCAACACCGCGCGCGCCGGAGGCGTCATCTACCCGATTCTCAGATCCCTCTGCGTCTCGCTGGACAGCGCCGCGGAAAACGGCACGGAGCGGCGTATCGCCGCGTTCCTGACGTTCACCGCGTACCAGGGCGTGGTGGTCACCAGCGCGATGTTTCTCACCGCGATGGCGGCCAACCCGCTCGTGGTCGAGCTTGCCGCGCAGCAGGGCGTGGAGATCTCCTGGGCGCTATGGGCAGCGGCGGCCGCCGTCCCGGGATTGCTGAGCCTGCTGCTCGTGCCACTTTTGATCTACCGCCTGTACCCACCACAGATCACCCACACGCCGGCCGCACCGGAGATTGCGCGGCAGCGGCTCGCGGAGTTGGGCGCGATGACGCGGGACGAGCAGATTCTGCTGACGGTATTCGTCCTGCTGTTGGGCCTCTGGATTGCAGGCGGGACGCTCGGCGTCAGCGCCACGACGACGGCGCTGGCGGGGGTGGCGGCGATGCTGGCGACCGGCGTCCTGGCCTGGGAGGACATCCTCCGGGAACGCAACGGCTGGGACACCCTGATCTGGTTCGCGGTGCTCGTCATGCTGGCGAGCCAGCTGGGCGAGCTGGGCCTGCTGGCCTGGTTCACCGAGCGCGTCTCCGGCGTCCTGACGGTGGGGCATTGGATCCCTGCCTTCCTGACCGTGAGCCTGGTCTACTTCTACGTGCACTACTTCTTTGCCTCGAATACCGCGCACGTCAGCGCCATGTACGCGCCGTTCCTGGCGCTCGCGCTGGCGGTAGGGACGCCGCCGCTCCTGGCGGCGCTCCTGCTGGGCTTCTTCAGTAACCTGTTCGCGTCGCTGACGCACTATGGCACGGCCGCGGCGCCGATCCTGTTCGGATCGGGAAACGTGGACATCGGGACCTGGTGGAGGCTGGGCCTGCTCATCAGCGCGGTAAACATCGCGATCTGGGTGGGCGCCGGCAGCCTTTGGTGGCGCCTGCTCGGACTCTGGTGAGCTGGCGCGTACCCAGGCCGCCGTCAGCGGGTCGTCCCAGCGCCATTCGCCACGAGTCTGGCAGCGACGGTCGAGAGCCCCAGCCGGTGGTCTTCCGGGTCGATCCAGCGGCCGGCGCCTTCCCGTACCTGCGCAGGGCGCGACTTGAGCCGCACGTAGACCGGTTCGACGTCGAGGTCGAAGTGCGTGAAGCCGTGCCGGAATGTGTCCGCGGTGCGCACCTGTTCGACGAGGTCCGGCGCGATGCCGGCCTGCGCGAGGAAGCCGCTCACCGACTCGCCGGCCGCGCGTTCCGGCGGCGACCACAGACCGCCCCAGATGCCGCGCGGCGGCCGGCGCTCAACGAGGCAGGCGCCCTGCGGATCGACCACCACGAAGAACCGGCTCCGTTCGACGCGCCGCTTGCGGCGCGGGGCCCGTTCCGGATACCGCTCGGGTTCGCCATCCGCGTACGCCAGACAGTCCGCTTGCACGGGACAGTCGCCGCAGCGGGGGCGGCTGCGGCGGCATACCGTTGCGCCCAGGTCCATGATGGCCTGCGTGTAGTCCGCCACCCGTTCCGCGGGCGTGTGGGCATCGGCAAGGCGCCACAGCGCATCCAATGTCGCCGCCGTCGAGATTGCGCCGGCCACCCGGTGCCGGCGCGCCAGCACCCGCTTGACGTTGGCATCGAGGATTGCCGCGCGCTGTCCCGAACTCTGGGCGACGATGGCCGCCGCAGTGGACCGGCCGATCCCCGGCAGCGCTTGAACGGCCGCAATGGTGTCGGGAAAGATGCTGCCGTGCTCCTGCGCGACGATGCCGGCGGCGCGATGCAGATTGCGCGCCCGCGCGTAGTAGCCGAGACCGCTCCACAGGTGCAGCACCGCGTCGAGGTCGGCACGCGCCAGCGTCTCCACGGTGGGAAACCGCGCCATGAACCGCTCGAAGTAGGGCACGACCGTGCTCACCTGGGTCTGCTGGAGCATGATCTCCGCGACCCATACGCGATACCGCGTGCGCTCGCGCTGCCAGGGCAGATGCTTGCGGCCGTGGGTGTCCCACCAGGCGAGCAGGCGACGGGCGAACGAGTCGATGTGGGGTTCTGCCACGGACTACTGGCGGGTTCTGGAGCGTCCCGCGGCGCCCGCGCGGCGCGTCAGTTGCTCGGGCGCCAATCCCGGGCCAGCCGCTGTGCCTCGCCGACTTCTGCAGGCGTCATCCGACCGGCTACCTGGCTGCGGTTCTCCACGGCCATCTCGCGATTCCTGCCTGTCAGACCGGAAGCGGCAAGGTTGAACCACATGTGCGCTGTCACATTGTCCTGCGGAACGCCGTCCCCCAGAACATATACGAACCCCAGGCTGCCCTGCGCCCCGGCGTGGCCCTGCTCGGCTGCCAGGCGGTACCACCGCGCCGCCTCCTCAGCATCTTGCGGAACGCCTCTCCCGCGGTGGTGCATTATCGCGAGTATGTACTGCGCGTCGGCCATGCCCTGTTCTGCCGCCAGGCGGTACCAACGCGCCGCCTGCTGATCGTCCTGCGGCACACCCTCGCCGTTGGCGTGCATGAACCCGAGGTTGTACTGGGCGGCGGCGTCGCGCTGCTCGGCGGCCAGGCGGTACCAACGGAGGGCTTGAGCGCCGTCCCGCGGCACGCCCCGACCGTTCTCGTACATGACCCCGAGGTTGTACTGGGCGCCGGAATAGCCCTGTTCGGCGGCCAGGCGGTACCACCGCACGGCTTCGGCGTCGTCCCGCGGTACACCCCGACCGTTCTCGTACATGACCCCGAGGTTGTACTGCGCGCCGGAGTAGCCCTGTTCGGCGGCCAGGCGGTACCACCGCACGGCTTCGGCGTCGTCCTGCGGCACGCCCCCCCGGCCCTTCTCGTACATGACGCCGAGGTTGAATTGGCCGGCCACGTAGTCCTGCTCGGCTGCCAGGCGGTACCACCGGCGGGCTTCGGCGGCGTCCTGCGGCACGCCCTCACCGTTCTCGTACATGAGTCCAAGCTGCACCTGCGCGTTTGCGTCGCCCTGCTCGGCCGCGAGGCGGTACCATCGGAGAGCTTCGGCGGCGTCCTGCGGCACGCCACGGCCTTTGGCGTGCACGGCCCCGAGGCTGTATTGGGCTCTGGCCACCTCCTGCGCGGCAGCCAGGCGGAACCACATGACGCCGAGGTTGTACTGGGCGGCGACATCCCTCTGCTCGGCGGCCAGGCGGTACCAGCGGAGGGCTTCAGCGTCGTCCTGCGGTACGCCCCGGCCGTTCTCGTACATGACCCCGAGGTTGTACTGGGCGCCGGAGTAGCTCTGTTCAGCGGCCAGGCGGTACCAGCGGAGGGCTTCAGCGTGGTCCTGCGGCGCACCCTGGCCGTTCTCGTACATGACCCCGAGATTGAATTGGGCGCCAGCGTCGCCCTGCTCGGCCCTTTCGCGTACGTCGGCCAGCGCGGGGTCGTCCTGCGCCAGGACCGGCAGCCAGAGTGCTACAAGGAGGGCGCCGATCGCGGCGGCCGTGTTGCGAGAGTACCTCATGGTCGTCATGGCCTTTCCGTCCAGCGTTCACTGCAATCCTGTGCAACGATGGGACACTCTGTAATATCGGTCGCTGGCGCCAAATACTTTCGTCCCTGTTTTGCGCCGCGTGGCGCGCGTACGCGGCGTGTATGATGGCGCTAAAGGCGCCGCGCGCCATGGCGCGCGGCCACGAGGAGGGCGCGATGCGACTGTCGAGCGGTGCTGGGACGGTAGCGCTGGCCGCGTTGGTACTGGCAGCCGGCACGGAGTTGCACGCGCAGCAGGAAACCACGGGGGCCAACGCGGTGCTGCCGTGGGCCTACGTGCTCAACGAACCCGCCGAAAACGAGCAGGCGCCCGATCCCGATGAGGTGGTCACGGTGCCGGGCTCCGGCCTGTCGATGCGGCGCGGGGACATCGCCCTCAGCAACGGACCGCCCGATTGGCACCCCGACGGCCATCCGCCGATGCCGGAGGTCGTGGCGCGCGGCGGCGGCGGCGACATCATGGCCTGCGGCTACTGCCACCTGCCGAACGGGCAGGGCAAGCCGGAGAACGCCGGCGTTGCGGGCCAGTCGTACGAATACATCATGCAGCAGATGACCGACTGGCGGAACGGCCTGCGTCAGCCCGGCGATCGGCGCATGCGGCCGCCGGCCCTCATGGAGCGGATCGGACTGGCCACCAGCGACGCGCAGGCGCGGATCGCGGCCGAGTACTTTTCATCGATTGACTTCAAGCCGTGGGTGCGCGTCGTGGAGACCGACATGGTGCCGGTGACGCGCTTTGCGGGTTGGATCCACGAGGTGGTCGAGGGCGGCGGCACGGAACCGATTGGCACCCGCGTGGTCGAGACGCCGGAAGATCTGAAGCGGACCAAGCTGCGCGACGATACCGCGGGATTCGTCGCCTACGTGCCGCGGGGAGCGGTGTCTCGCGGACGGGAGATCGTGACGACGGGCGGCGCCAACTCGGTGTCGTGCACGATCTGCCACGGCGAGGACCTGCGCGGCATCGGCCCGGTGCCGGCGCTCGCCGGCCGCTCGCCGACGTATACGGCGCGGCAGCTCTACGACCTGCAGACCGGGATGCGCAACGGCGCGTGGTCCGACCTGATGGACGCCGCGGTGAAGAACCTCACCGAGGAGGACATCGTCAACATCGTGGCCTACACCGCCAGCCTCGATCCGTAGGATGAAACGCCACGAAAGCCTCGTGCCGCTGTCGCGGGACCACCACTTCGGCCTCATCATGGCGCAGCGGCTGATCCTGGGCCGGGCGACCAATCCGCGCGCCGACTGGCCCACCGAGCGGGCGGAGCAGGTCCCGCGCCTGCTCAAGTTCTTCAAGAGCGACCTGCACGCCCACTTCGATATCGAGGAGGCCCACGTCTTTCCGGCCGCCGGCCGGAGCATGGCGGACGGCGACCGCCAAGTCGAAGCGTTGATCGCGGACCACGATGCCATGCGGGCGATGATTCGCGGCTTCGAGGCCGATCCCGCATCGGGCCTGGACGAGCGCCTGCCGGCGTTCGGCCACCTGCTCAAGGCGCACATCCACAAGGAAGAGCACCAACTCTTCGAGCAGATGCAGGCCGCCTGCGAGGCGCCGGAGCTGGAAGCCCTCGGCGCCCGCGTGGCGGCCGCCCACGACGCGGCCGGCCTCGCGTGCCGCCTGTGAGGACTGCCGTCGCTAGCGCTCGATGACGCGGGTGACAGCCTTGGATCCCGCCTCGCCGCTGGCCCAGCCGCCGATGGCGGCGGAGAACTTGCCGGCGGTGCCGCCCGCCACCATGATCAGGATGTTTTCCGGGCTGGAGAACTTCGCGATTGGCCGTTCCAGCGCCGCGGCTGTAGGCTGGCCGTGTTCGTCAAGCCAGTCCTGCGGCAACGCCTGCGGGCGCATGCCCTTGTGGCAATCCTCGCTCGGCAGGAGTTCGCGCAGCGGCCGGGCGGTGACCTCCTGGATGCGCGCGCGGACGTCATCCTTGGTGTAGCCGTCCCGCGCGAAGGTGCGTGCGTGCTCGGGCGAGACGACGAGCAGCGCCTGGTCCATTCCGTGCAGCTTCACGTGCGCAATGCTTTCCAGCGACAGGCCCATGCTGGCGGCCAGGGAGCGCCCGCTGCGCGAGAGTTGATCGCGGATGGCGCGCGGCGCTTCGGCGGCGAAGACGGTCACCGTGCTCTGTTCGGGCTCGAAGCCGCGCTCGACGTGCAGCGGCTCCCAGCGGCTCTCCTCCTCGAGCTCCCCGATGCAGGCGCCTACCTTGCCGGGCTGACCGAGCGTCGCCATGTCCACCTCGCCCGGCCGGCCACCGCCTACGTTTCGGACCAGCAACTGCAGCGCGCGTCCGATCGTCGCGTTTGCGCGCGCCCCCTGGCCGAATGCGTTAGGCCCGCAATTGATCCCGATCTCGTGGCGGATCGGTCCGTTGACGATGACGAGCGGCCCGACGAAATAGGTGGTGGCCAGCACGCCGTGCAGGTTGAAGGCATCGGTGCACGCGGCCTCGACCGCGGCGAGCACGACCGGCAGGTATTCCGGCTTGCAGCCGGCCATCACGGCGTTGATGGCGACCTTTTCCACCGTGGCGGGGGCGAGGTTGGGAGGCACGTACGCGACCACGTCGGTCGCGGCCCGCGTCGTACCCTCGAGCATCCGCAGCACGCGCGCCTCGGTGGGCGGCACGACCGGCAGGCCGTCGGTCAATCCCCGCTCGAACAGAAAGTCGAATTCGTCCTGCCCGGCGGCGACCGGCACGCGGATGCGGCGTGAGGCCAACTGTTCGTCGCCCCGGCGGACGGCGAGCCGCCGGGCGACGTCGGGGTCATGAATCCGCGACGCACACCCCGGGCGTTGTGCCGGCAGCGTCTCGCCGATCGGCTCGATTGCCGGCAGTGCGGTTTCGCAGCGGTCCGCGGCCAGCGCCGCCAGTCCCAGGAACTCGGCCTTCGACCAGCCCTCCATGGTCGAGAGCACTTCGGCGTCCGATCCAACCAGCACCAGCGCCGGGACGGCGTCGAATCCGTACGCGTCGGATACATCCAGCTCGCCGTCCAGGACGGTCGTGAAAGACAAGCCGTGCCGCGCGGCAAAGGCGGCGGTGTCGGCGCCGCTGCTCTGCGATATGGCGACGATGTCGAGGCCGGACGCAGAGAGCGCCCTGGCGATCCGTTCCACAACCGGCGCCGTGAGCTCGCAGGCGGCGCAGTCGTGCTTGAGAAAGAAGAGCAGGGTGGCGGCGTGGTCCGACCGGTCGCCGAACGCCAGCCGCCGGCCGGCGGCGTCCGCCAGCGTGAACGGTGGGGCAGGGGCGCCTGCGGCCGGCAGCGTCGACATCGCGCCAGTATAGGGCGGGCGTCAGCAGAACGCCCGAATCAGCTCGCCCAGCACGTCGCGGCAGACGCGCACCGAATCGACCCGCACGTGCTCCTCCGGACCATGCAGGCCTGCACCGGCGGGTCCGAACAGCACCGCCGGCGTTCCGGCGCGGCCGAGGATCGCCGCATCGGTCCAGTACGACATGCCGGTCGGGGCGGCGTCGAGGCCGCGGGCGCGCAGTACCTGCATCAGCGTTCGGCAGACTGGATGATCGTCCGCGATCTCGTGCGGTGGACGCGTCATCAGTTGGCGCGCCGAGGCGTCGAAATCGGCGTCCGCGCGGGCGAGCGCAGCAAGAGCGGTGCGGACCTCGGCCAACCCGGCGTCCGCCGCTTCGCCGCTCACGGCACGGCGCTCGAAACGGAGCACGCAGCGGTCGGGGTAGATGCTGTGGGCCCGCCCGCCGTGGATGGTCGAGGCGTGGAGCGACGCCGTGCCGAGCCGCGGGTGCGCCTCATCCGCCTGCAGCGTTGCGTCCACGGCTTCCATGCACCCCAGGACCCGGCCCATGTGCAGGATGGCGTCCCGCCCGTCCGCCGGACGGCTGCCGTGCGCGGCGCGGCCGCGTGTCTCTACCTCGACCCACTCGAAACCCTTGTGGGCGGTGGCCACACGCAGGTCGGTCGGCTCGGTCACCACGGCGCCGTCGGCCCGCTGTCCGGCTGCCAGAAGCTCCGCGCCGGCGCTGGCATGCTCCTCGTCGGCCACGGCCGCCACCACCAGCCGTCCGGAGGCCAGGCCGCCGCGGCGTGCGACCGCGACAGCCGCGTCGACCATGGCGGCTACGCCGCTCTTCATGTCCTGGCTGCCCCGCCCATAGAGCCGGCCGTCGCGTTCTAGCGGATCGAACGGCGCCGTCATGCCGGCGACGCCGACCGTGTCCGTGTGGCCGCAGAGCATCAGCGTGCGCCCGCGAGTCCGGCCCTCGATGACCCCGACGACGTTGGGGCGACCGGGTGCGGCGTCGGTCAGCTCGACGTCGATGCCGCCCGCGCGCAGTTCGGACGCGATCCGCTCGGCGACCGCGGCTTCGCCCGCGCCGCCGGCTTCCAGGGACGGATTGACTGAATCGATGGCGATCAGGTCGCGCAGCAGTCGGATGACGGAGTCCAACGCGTAGCTCCGAAGCGCAGGCTCGCCGTGGCCCCTACTCCGGCAATGCCAGCGCGATCAGCTCCGGCACGCGCGAGCCGCCGACCGTCAGGGCGATGTACTGCCGGCCGTCGAGCATGTACGTCATCGGCGTGCCGATCGCGCCGCCCGGCAGATCGGTCGAGCCGAGCTCCGCGCCGGTCGCCTTGTCGTAGGCGACGAGCCGCGCCCCATCGCCGGCGCCGCCGGTCGTCAGGGCGTAGATCAGCAGCGTCTTCGTGACCAACGGTCCGCTGCGGCTCGCGTCCCCACCCACCGGCGGCAGGTTCAGGTGGCGCAGTTGCGGGTGGTTGCGGATCCGGTCGCCGTTGCCGGTCGGCGTCATCCAGACGTGGTCGCCGGTATTGAGGTCGATGGCCGTCATCCGCGAATACGGCGGCTTGAACAGCGGCAGGCCCTGCGGCATCTCCGGCCGCGAGCTGCCCTGGCCGCGGACCTCGATGTAGCGCAGCGTCGCCCCCGCATCAGGCTCGGGCACCCGGTACTGCTTTACGGCGAATGCGTTGCGGGACGGGACGTACAGCAGCCCGGTCTCGGGGTCGAATCCGGCCCCGCCCCAGTTCGCGCCGCCGCCGGTACTCGGCCGGAACACGGTGCCGCGCAGGCTCTGCGGCGTGTAGAGCGGGCCGATGCGGAACGGCTCCACCGCGCTGATCGCCATCTCCCGGATTTCGGGGGTGAAGTCGGCCAGGTCGTCTATCGTCACGCCCTGGTACTCGAACGGCGCCGGCCGGGTCGGAAACGGCTGGGTCGGCCAGGGGACCTCGCCTTCGAGATCGGTTTCGGTGTTGACGGGCCGCTCCTCGATCGGCCAGATCGGCTCGCCCGTCACCCGGTCGAACATGAAAAGGAAGCCCTGCTTGGTGATCTGCGCCACCGCCTTGACCGGCCGGCCGTCGACGACGATATCGACCAGGTTGGGCGCCGCCGGCAGGTCGTAATCCCACAAGCCGTGGTGGACGAACTGGAAGTGCCAGACCCTTTCGCCCGTTTCCAGATCGAGCGCCAGGAGACTCTCGGCGAACAGGTTGGCGCCGGGCCGGTGGCCGCCGTAGTAGTCGGGCGCCGCCGTGTTGAGGGGAAGATAGATGTAGCCGAGCTCCGGGTCGGCGCTCATTATCGACCAGACGCCGACCTTGCCGGTGTGGCGCCACGAGTCGCCTTGCCACGTGTCGTTGCCGAACTCGTCGCCCTGCGGGATGGTGTGGAACGTCCAGTTGGTGGCCCCGGTGCGGGCGTCGAATCCGCGCATCCAGCCGGGCGGCCGCTCTTTCGTGTCGTTCAGCGACGAGATCGACATCGGCGTCACCACCGTGTTGCCCACAACGATGGGCGGCGACTGGACGGAGTAGAGCAGGGCGTTCAGCCAGTCCCTCTCGCCCCGCGTCGCGCGCGGAATGTCCTTCATCAGGTCGACGCGGCCATCCATGCCGAAGTCGGTGCAGGGCTGGCCGTTACTGGCGTCGACGCAGACGAGGTAGCCGTTGCCGGTGCCCCAGAAGATCCGCTCTTCCCGCCGCTCCGGCCCGTCCGACCAGTACGCCACGCCGCGCTGGTTCCAGCGGGCGCTCATCGTAGTGGTGCCCTCCTCGTAGCTCTTTGGGTTGTAGACCCAGATCGTCTCGCCGGTCCGCGCGTCGACCGCTGCGCCGGCCGAGGTCGGCATGTTTATGAACAGCCGCCCGCCGACCATCAGCGGGGTTGCCTTGAGGTTCGTGATTGTGGGCGGCAGCGCGTCGCGCCAGAGGTTCGGGTCGCGTCGGCTCAGCTCGTCGAATATGAGCCGGGAATCGGCCCGCCATTCGCCGCCGCCCGGCATGTCGAGGCTGAGCACGGCGTCGGCGGAGCGCCAGCGCCACGCCACCTCAATGCTGGCGAAATTGTCCGCGTTGATCTGGTCGAGGGGTGAGTACTTCGAGCCGGCGAGATCGCCGCTGTAGGTCGGCCATTCGCCGTTGGCCGGCGCGCCGGACTGGGCGGACAGACCGGCTGCGGCGACGACGGCCAGACCCGCCAGACTCGTGCTCCACCGCCGGAATCGTGACGTCATTCCAATACCCCCCGTCCCGCCGGCTATCTTAGCAGCCCGCGGCGGACGGCCCGTTGCAGTCACCGCGGGAAGCATCGCGGCTGCTAGAATGACCCGCGAGCGCCGCCCATCCCACTACACGAAGCGAGGACATGATGACGCGTCTGCTGTGCATGTTGGCCATTGCGTTGATGCTCGCGGGCCTGCCGTGGCTCGTCGATCCGTCGGTTTCGGCCGTCGCAAGCGGGCAAGCGACCCCCACGGGTGATCCCGCGTACCGCTTCGAAGAGCTGGCGGACGGCGTGCACTTCGCGATCGGCACCGGGGCGATGACCGTCTTCAGCAACTCGCTGGTCATCATCAACGACGACCACGTGATGCTGGTGGACACCAGTGTCACGCCGGCCGCGGCGCGGGCGCTTGTGGCGCAGATCGAGGCGGAGTTGACCGACAAGCCGATCCGCTACGTCTTCAACTCGCACTACCACTTCGACCACGCGCACGGCAATCAGATATTCGGGGACGACGTGGAGATCGTCGGCCACGACTACGTCCGGCAGATGCATCTGAGCAACGTCCTGGAGCATCGCACCAACCGCTCGTTCACCGCGGCCGTTCCGGCGCAGCTCGAGCAGCTCAGGGAGCAGATCGGCCGGACCGCCGACGCGGCGGAACGGACGCGGCTCGAAACCGACCTGCAGGTGAGCGAGGCGCACTGGAATGCGCTGCGGGAGACCGTGGTGTCGCCGCCGACCGTCACCTACAGCGAGACGATGACGATTCACAAGGGTGGCCGCGAGGTGCAGCTGCACTTCGTGGGGCGAGGCCATACCGGCGGCGACACGATTGTTCTTCTCCCTGCCGAGCGCATTGCGTTCACGGGCGACTTTCTGCTCGGTGCGCCCGGGATGCCGCGGCTGTCGTACATGGGCGACGCGTTCATCAACGAGTGGCCCGCCAGCCTGGGGCGCCTCAAGGCGCTCGCCTTCGACACAATCGTGCCCGGCCACGGCGAGCCGTTCCGCGAGCGCGAGCAGATCGACCTGTACCAGCAGTATCTCCGCGAGCTGTGGGCGCAGGTCGCCGACCTGCGCGCCCAGGGGGTCTCGGCTGAGGACGCCGCCGCTCGCGTCGACATGAGCCGCTACGAGGCGCAGTACGGTAACGGCGCCCGCAACGCCGATCCACGTGCCGTAACGCGCATCTACGAGCTGCTTCAGGTTCAGATGCCAATCTAATGCCACTTGGGGCTGCGCGGCTTCATTACCTTCATGGGGCTGCGCCCCAAACCCCCGCCGCCACTCGCGGGGCCCCTTCGCCCCACTCCGTGGCCGGCGGGCCGCGCTGTGCGCGGCCTGGGGACGGCTACTTCCATGCTCGCCGCCCCCTTCCGTACTTCGCCGTTATCCGGGGCGCCGGCCCTTGTCCTGCTTGGGTTTGCGCCCCGAACCTCCGGCGTTGCCGTGACTGTCGTACCATGTGAAGTGACCACGGTGCGGCCGGCGCCGGCGCGCGCCGCATTGCCGTAGCAGCGAAGGAACTTGTGAGTGACAAGCAAAACAGGCAGTAATGTGGCGGGGACGACGGGCGCTACAGCAGTCGTCCCCGGGCCGCGCACAGCGCGGCCCGGCAGGCGCGGCGCGGGGCAACGGGGCCCCGCTAGCGCCTGCCGGGGGTTCGGGGCGCAGCCCCGAGAGGATTAGCTATGCAAAGTCGTCTTGGAAGACGTGACACGGCCGTGACGGCGGGGATGCTCGTGACCGCCGCGTTCTGCGGGGGGGCGCTGGCGAGCCTACTGGTCGGCGCGCCGGCCGGGGCGCAGGGACCGGAGGCCGTTACCGCCTTGCAGGTCAATCTCGTGGACGCGGCCGGCGCGCTGCGCGGGGTGTTGAGTGCACAGGACGAAACCGGCCAGCCGTCGCTGGCGTTCTATGACGCGGACAACCAGCCGCGCGCGCGGTTCGGGCTCGGGCCCGACGGCAATCCAGCTCTCGAGCTGCGGAACGCGGCGGGCCAGCCGCGCTTCTCCGCGGGCGTGATTCGTGACGATACGCTGCTCATCGTCGGCGACGAGCGGCAGACGCACGGCGTGTTCGGGTCCGCGTCGGGCGTGCCGCTACTGTCCTTCGCCGACGGCCGCCAGAGCCGGATGCAGCTCCAGATGGATGGCGACGGCAGGCCGAGCGTCGTGCTGGTCGGTGGGGACGGGCAGCGGAGCGCGGCGCTCACCATGGATCGCGACGACAGCCCGCTGCTGACGCTGTACGATGCGGGCCGGGCGCGGGTGACGGTCGGCGTGGTGCAGCAGGCGACGGTGATCAACCTCAACGGCCCCGGTCAGTCGCGCGTGGTGATGGGCGTCGCGGCCGACGGCCACCCGAGCCTGACCTTCTACGATGACGCGGGCGAGGTCATGGGAGGGCTCCCGTAGCGGCTCGAACGCGATACACGGACCGGGGAGGCAAGCGGATGGGCGAGATGGTACGGTTTCCGATGAACGGCGAGAGCGGCGGGGGGTACCTGGCGGTGCCGGCTGCCGGTAGCGGTCCCGGCGTGGTCGTCATCCAGGAGTGGTGGGGCCTTGTGGACCATATCAAGGCGGTGGCGGACCGCCTGGCCGCCGCCGGTTTCACGGCGCTGGCGCCGGACTTCTACGACGGCCGGACCACAACGAGCCCTGACGAAGCGGGCAAGCTGATGATGGCGCTCAACATCGCCGGCGCCGAGCAGAAACTGCGCGGGGCGGTCGACTATCTGCTGTCGCGTGACGAGGCGCAGGGCGATCGTGTCGGCACCGTCGGGTTCTGCATGGGCGGGCAACTGTCGCTCTACGCGGCGTGCGCCAATGCGCGCGTCGGCGCGTGCGTCGACTTCTACGGCATTCATCCGAACGTGAAGCCCGACCTGGCCGCGCTGCAGGCGCCGGTCCTGGGTTTCTTTGCCGAGAAGGACGGTTTCGTGCCGCCAGCGGCCGCACGGCAGCTCGAGAGCAACCTGCGGGCCGCCGGCAAATCGGTCGAGATCACGGTTTTCGAAGGCGCGGACCACGCCTTCTTCAACGACTCGCGCGCCGAGGTGTACAACGCGGCGTACGCTGGCGAGTGCTGGAACCGCATGATCGCGTTCTACAACGCGCACCTCGGGTAACCGCCGGTCTGGTTTCGAATCGCGGAATGTGGATCGGGTGCGTCGGTTAGGATCGTTGGATGCCGGGCAACAGCTTCGGGCAGGCCTTTAGAATCACCACCGGCGGCGAGGCGCACGGTCCCGGCAACCTCGTGATCATCGACGGGTGCCCGGCCGGTCTGGCGCTGAGCGAGGACGATCTGACCGTCGAGCTGGCCCGCCGGCGTCCGGGTCAGAGCCACATCGTCACGCAGCGCGACGAGCCGGACACGCCCGAAATCCTCTCCGGCGTGTTCGAGGGCCGCACGACCGGCACCAGCATCGCCATCCTGATTCGCAACCGCGACCAGCGCAGCCGCGACTACGCGGCCATCAAGGACAAGTACCGTCCCGGCCACGCCGACTACAGCTTCGACGCGAAGTACGGCTTTCGCGACTACCGCGGCGGCGGGCGTTCGAGCGCCCGCGAAACGACCGTGCGCGTGGCCGCCGGTGCGGTCGCCAAGAAGCTGATCGCAGCGGCGTTCGGCGGCCGGGTTGTGGGGTACGTGCGCCAGGTCGGGGTGGTCGAGGCGTCGATTCTCGATCCGACGTCGATTACGGCCGAACAGGTGGAGCGGCTACCGAACGGCGAGCCGAACATTGTCCGCTGCCCCGATCCCGCCAAGGCGGCAGAGATGGTGGCCCTGATCGAGCAGGTCCGCAGGGACGGGAACTCGATCGGCGGATTGGCCGAGTTCGTGGCCAGCGGCGTGCCGGCCGGGCTGGGCGAGCCGGTCTTCGACAAGCTGAAGGCCGACCTGGCCAAGGGGCTGTTCAGCCTGCCGGCCGTGCTCGGCGTCGAGTACGGCGTCGGGTTCGGGTGCGCGTTGCTGCGGGGCTCGGACAACAACGACATCTTCTATTCCGACCGGACGGGCAGCGAGCCGCACGTCGCTACCCGCACGAACCGCCACGGCGGCATCCTGGGCGGCATTTCAACCGGTATGCCGATCGTGCTCAGGGCGGCGGTCAAGCCGACCAGCAGCCTGCCGCTCGAACAGGAGACCGTCACGAGTGGGGGCGAGCCGACGACCATCAGCACGAAGGGCCGGCACGACCCGTGCCTCCTGCCCAGATTCGTGCCGATGGGCGAGGCGATGATCGCGCTCGTGCTGGCCGACCACTGGCTGCGGCAGCCCGGCGCGCGTTTGTAAGGCTCAGCCTTCGGGCGCGGCCTCGAGCGGTGCGACGCAGTACTGCTCGGCCGCGGCGTCCGCCGCCGGCCAGCCTCGAAACCCACCGTCCGTTGCGGCCAGGTACAGAACCGGCGCCGCGGCTGACGGATCGAACGCCTCCGCGTCGCCGCTACGCTCGGCGAGGAGCCGGCCAACTCTCTCCCTGAACGCCTGAAGCTCCGGCAGGTCGAACAGCGCGAAGAACGTGCGGCCCGGCGCGCCGGGCGCGCCGCCCGGCCGCTCCGCCAGGCAGCGCGGCTGGAGGGTCACGCCGTCGAGGCCGTCCTCCCTGGCAAGGGCCAGCAGTTCTTCGGGTTCGACGATCCCGGCCAGGCTGTTTCTGAACTCGCTGCGCAGGACGAGTGTGACGGCGTAGGCCGCCGGCGTGTTCATCGATTCCATGGTCCGCGCGAAGATCTGGTTGAACAGATCCAGTGTCAGCTCGCGGGGCGGCGTCAGCGCCAGCAGCGGTCCCCCCGGCCCGAGCGGCGGGTCGAACGTGAGCGCCCAGCCGGTCAGGTGTTCCGCTCGCATCAGATACGGCGCCGATGTGGTCTGCCTCAGCGTGCGGAGGAACAGCACGGACAGCACGGCCAGAACGGCCATGCCGAGCAGGATCTTGCCGAGGACCGAACGTCGCCGCGCCATGCCGGAAGCATGCTAGCAAGATCCACGGCGCGGCGCCGCTGTACGGGGAGGTCGGCGACATTGGAGTGGCAGATTCTGCGCACCTCTCCTGGCACGGGTGTGTAGAATTTGCAACGTCCCGCTGCGAGGAGGCGCTGCTGATCCGTCAGTCGCTCCCCGCACCTCTGTTCGTCCCTGTTCCGGCCGGCGTGTCGGGCCAGGAACGCCGTCGGCCCGGGTCTCGATGAGAGCGATGAGTAAGGACTGCAACCTGATGACAATGCCAACCGGCTGGTGCGCTCCACGCTGCGCCTTGCACCCGGCGCCCGCGGCGGCGGTCGCCATCATCTCTGTCGTCCTGCTGGCCGCAACCGTTCGTCCGGCACTGGCGCAGCCAGACGCACCGCGCGGGTTTGTGAGCGTCAACGGCGGAATCCAGACGGCGTCGAGCGATTTTTCCGACAGCGTCGACTTTGGCCACCCGCTGTTCGGACCGGAGGACGGCTCCTTCGATGCCAGCTATCCCGCAGGCGACGACACTGGGTTCGATGTGGGTGGGGGCGTCAGGGTGTGGCGCAACCTGGCGCTGGGCGCCAACGTTTCGGTGTTCTCGCGCGAGAGCGACGCCGGCATTACCGGTCAGCTGCCGCATCCGTTCCGGTTCGACCGGCCGCGCGCAATCAACGGAACGGCGGCCGGGGTGGCGAGAACGGAAACCGCCGTGCACGTGCAGGCGCAATGGGTGGTGCCGGTCGGCCGGTCGGTCGCCATCACCCTGTTCGGCGGCCCGACCTGGTTCAATGTCACGCAGGATCTGGTGACGGGCATCACTTTCGATCAGGCCTATCCGTATGACGAGGCGACGTTCACGGGGGCAAGTGCGCGAGAGCAGTCGGCGTCGGCCATCGGCGTGCATGTCGGCGCCGACGCCGCCTACTATTTCTCCGAGTGGATTGGTATCGGCGGAACGGTCCGCTTCAGCCGTGGATCGGTCGAATTCGATTCCTCGGATGGAGGTGTTGCGGAGACCGATGTCGGCGGTGTGCATACAACCGCCGGCCTGCGCATCCGATTCTAGCCGACACATCACCGGGAGTGAGGACCATGCGATGGATCAACGCGCGGACGGCGGCGGTTGTGGCATCGGCATGGCTGGCGGCGAGCCCGGCGGCGGCGCAGTACGGGGCGCTGGCGGACGGAGAGTGGCGCCGTCATTCCGGCGACATCGGCAGCACGAAGTATTCGCCGCTCGATCAGATCACGGCGGACAACGTCGCCGCTCTGGAGCCGCTCTGGCACTGGATGTCGCCCGACTCCCATCTCATCCACTCGGCCCCGGCCGGCGATTCCCTGATTGCGGCGGACAAGCTGTTCGACATCCTGCAGGAGCAGGAGCCTGACCGCTGGACCGCCTGGGACGGGAAGACGCAGACCATCTCGCGCCCGTCGATCCGCTCGCTCGTGGCGACGCCACTCATGGTCGACGGCGTCCTGTACCTGAGCACGCCGCTGTACCGCGCGGCGGCCATCGACGCCCGCACCGGCGAAACCTTGTGGGTGCACGATCCGCGCGCCTACGAGTCGGGCACGCCGGCGATTGCGGGATGGCGGCACCGCGGGGTCGCCTACTGGGAGAACGGCGGCGACGCGCGGATTGTGTGGGGCACCGGCGACGGCTACCTGGTGGCGGTGGATGCGAAGACCGGCCTGCCGGACCCCAATTTCGGCGACAACGGCCGTGTGGATCTCACCGTGGGGGTGCCGCGCTCCGAGCGCGGGCGGCGCGATGTCCTGAACCTGCTGACGTTATCTTCACAGTCGCCGCCGATGATCATCCGCGACACCATCATCATCGGCTCGACCATCAACGACCGCACGATCACCAAGGAGGCGACGCCGGGCTTTGCGCGTGCGTACGACATTCGCAGCGGCCGGCACAAGTGGGACTTCCACACCGTGCCGCAGAGCGCCGACGAGTACGGCTCGGACACCTGGCTCACCGAGTCCTGGCGCTACAGCGGCAACACGAACATCTGGTCGCTGATGAGCGGCGACGAAGAGCTGGGCTGGGTGTACCTGCCGATCGGGACGCCGACGAACGACTACTACGGTGGCCACCGCCTGGGCGATAACCTGTTTGCCGAGAGCCTGGTGGCGGTGGACGTCGAGACCGGCCAGCGCCAGTGGCACTTCCAGATGATCCATCACGGACTGTGGGACTACGACCTGGCCTCGGCGCCGAACCTGCTCGACATCACGGTGGACGGGCGGCGGATCAAGGCGGTGGCCCAGGTCAGCAAGCAGGGTTTCGTCTATGTCTTCGACCGGGTGACCGGGGAGCCGGTCTGGCCGATCGAGGAGCGCCCGGTGCCGACGGATACCGACCTGGAAGGGGAGGTCGTGTCGCCGACGCAGCCGTTCCCGACGAAGCCGGCGGCGTTTGAATATCAGGGCACGTCGATAGACGATCTCGTGGACTTCACCCCGGAGGTCCGCCAGATGGCGGTGGAGGCGGTCGAGGGGTTCCGGCTGGGCCCGCTGTACACGCCGCAGATGCTCGGCGGCACCATCATGCGGCCGGCGGTGGGCGGCGGCGCCAACTGGTCGGGCGCGGCTGTCGACCCGGAGACCGGCTATCTGTACGTACCGTCGCGGAACCTCCACTCGGTGATTCAGCTCACAGATCCGGAGCCGCACGAGCCGTCCACCCTGCGTTACATCCGGCGCACCACCATGGCCGGCCCGGTGATGCCGCGCGGACTGCCGCTCTGGAAGCCGCCGTACACGCGGATGACGGCCATCGACATGAACACGGGCGAGCACGCCTGGATGATTCCGACCGGACGCGGCGATCGCATCCGCAACCACCCGATGCTGCGCGACCTCGACCTGCCGCCGCTCGGCGGCGACGCCGGCAGCAGCGGCCCGCTGCTCACGAAGACGCTGCTGTTTCAGGCACTGGCGGCCGGCGGGACGAACAACGGCCCGCGGCTGGTGGCCTACGACAAGGCGACGGGGGTCGAAATCGCGTCGATCGACCTGCCCGCCGGTGCGCTGGGCGCCCCCATGACGTACCTTCTGGACGGCCGGCAGCACATCGCGCTGACCGTCGGGGGAGAGGTTCCCGGGCTGATCGTGTTCCGGCTGCCGGGCTGATCCGCGCCGCCGCTCACTTGACAACGGCCGCCGGGTCGGCCATTCTGACCGGTGCCATTTATGAAGCACGGCGCCACCGTGAGGCGCCGCCCGCGCGGGGATACCGCGCACACTTGTAGTCGGCGTTACGGCAGGACCGGACTCCGACGATTCATTCAGCAGGAGTACGGGAATGCCGGTAACTGGAACAGTGAAGTGGTTCAACGACAGCAAGGGCTTCGGATTTCTCACCCGTGACGACGGCGAAAAAGACGTTTTCGTCCACTATTCCGCCATCCAGGGCGATGGCTTCAGGAGCCTGACCGAAGGCCAGCGCGTGGAGTTCGACGTGGTCGACGGGCAGAAGGGCCCCGCCGCGGAGAACGTCGTCAGGCTCTGACGTTCCCTGCTCTACCGTAGCGGTACATCAGGAAACCCCTCGTCGCCCGCTTCGAGTTGCACGCCGTACGCGTTGAGCGACATTGACGTCGCCCGGTAGGAGCTGGGCGTGTAGACGGCGCTCATCGCCTCGACGGTGTCGTAGTCTGCCGTCAGGGCGCGCCAGGTCTCGTCGGAGACGATAGCGTTCCGGTACAGCTCATCGACGAGTTGCAGCAGCGTCGCATCGAGTCCGCCGGCGCCGGGCGCGTCAGGACCCAGGGCTACCGCGCGCGGGTCCACGCCGTGGTAGCGCGCGCGGCCGACCGTGCCGACGTGCTTGGCCCATTCGTACACCGCCTGGCAGTCCCAGCCAATCCGCAGGATCAGGATTTCCCGGTCGTGCGGCGTGAGCGGCGACACGCGGTTGATGTAGTTGGCCCGCCGGCTGCGCGCCTGCGCCAGCGTGGGGTGCCGTGCGAACGTCCGCGACACCGCGATGCCCGGACCGTCGAGCGGCTCGAGCCGGGCGACAGCCAACCGCGGCTCGCGCGCGGGAACGTCGATCCGGTACGGCACGTCCGCCGGCAGCCGGTCGGGCGTGTGGGCGTCCGGCTGGATGCCGAACGAGTTGTAGATCATCGACAGCACCGTGAAGTGGTTCACCGTCTCGACGGCGTCGATCAGGTTGTGCTGGCTGAAGCGCTCCGCCAGGGCGCTCCAGGTCGCGTCGGCCACCGACGAGTTCAGGTACAGCTGGTCGGCCAGCTGCAGCAACGTCCGCTCGAACGGGTCCCAACCGCTTGCGTCCGGTCCCTCCGCGATGCGGCGCACCTCGCCGTCCGTAAATCCGCCGTCACGCGCGCGTGCCGCGTTCGTGGCCCAGATCGGCTGGCTGCCGCAGAGCCAGGCGGCCCGGAGGATCAGCAGCGAGCGCTGCCGCTGCGAAAGCGTCGACTTCTCGGTCAGGTAGACCGTGAACGGCATCAGCCCTTCCGCGATGGCCGGCACGTTGAACAGCGTGTGGAGCTGGTTGTCCGCCCGGCCGTCGCGCGCGTACCGCGCGACCAGACGGCGGTGCTGGGCCGTCCACTGCGCTTCCGGCAGCGGCGCAATCCGCGGCGCCGCCAGCGCGGCCGGCTGGCGGTCGCCCCGCGGCGGGTCGGGCAGCGCCTGGGCGGCCGCCGAGGCGGCGCCAAGCGGCAGGAGCAGAGCCAGGGCCGCGACGATGGTCCGAAGGCTTGTTGACGCCATGGTTACGCCTCCCGCGGCACGAAGGCCATGAACCGCCGGGGGTTGTCGACCGTGATCTTGTGCAGCGTAGCCTCGTCCACGCCGGCATACCGCAGCTTGGGCACGAACTGCGCGATGGCGGTGGAGAACCCGTTCCCCGAGTTTGACTTGAGCTGGCTCGATGAGGCGAAGTCGGCCGCCAGCAGCACCTGATCCTCGTAACCTGCCTCGAGCACGCTGAGCACCATCCGCACCTTGTCGGCCGCCGGAATTTCCGGGGAGTTGCCCAGGTTCAGCGCCCGCCCCACCGTATCGAACCCGAGGTAGGCCCCGCGCCGGCCGATCTCCAGGTGCGACGTCCAGCCCGGATCCTGCTCGGCCGTGACGTCGGACAGATGCCCGATGCAGACGCGGCTGGAGTCGACGTTTTCCTCCTCGAGCACGTCGAGCTGCTCCAGGCCGCACGGCCGGCACCCCTCGTGCTCGGTATGCGTGAAGATCGGCAGGTTGGTGGCGTGGTGCGCCCGGCTCACCGCGTGCAGGAACGTGCGTTCGGTTTCGTGCATCTCCATCGAGGTGCCCACCTCGCCGAAGGCGCCCCAGTTCTGCCCGCGCGCATCGGTGAGCAGGTGCTCGGTCAGCTCGTCCACGTTCATGGCGGCGATGTTCTCGGGGAACGGCGCGCGCCAGTAGGCGCCGGCCGCGACCACCGCCACACCGGAGCGCATCGCCATCTGCCGCAGGAACTCCAGTTCCTGCTCCGACCGCCGCTTGAGGGCGGCGTCGACGATACAGGCCAGGCCGTCGGTAGCGGCAGACATGCGCAGCTCTTCGGCGACCAGCTCCACGAACATCTCGGCCTGTTCGGGCGTCGGCGGCTGATCGGCGGGCCGCCGCTGTTCCGGAGGCGGCACGGCATACCTCTGGTTAATGTCCAGGTGCTCGTGGAAGAGCGTGTGGCCCCCCGCGAGGCTCGCGGGGGCGACGTCGCCGAGGACGGTGCGGATGACGGCGCCGTCGGGGAAGGTGATGTCCGGCATGGCGCCGGCCGCTTCCTCCATGCCGCCGCCCGAGTCGGCGGGCGGTGCGCCGCCGTTGCCGCAGCCGGCCGCAAACGTCAGGCCGGCCCCCGCGCCGAGCATGCCGAGCGCCTCGCGGCGCGTGAGGGGTGACAGATAACGCGATCGCCTGCCCATGATGCCTCCTGACGTAGTGTTCGCCTGGCGTTGCTCCCGCGCGCTGGGCGTTCCCGGAATGTGGAGCGTCAATTCTAGCACTCGGTTCTCGGTGCTCAGCGCCTGCCGTTCAGGCCCAACCGTTGCGTTCAATCAGCCGCTCGATATGCGCGAGATGATGGCGTCCGTGCCAGGCGTAGAGGCCGATCGTGGCCGCCAGCGTGGCCGCGCCCGACTCCGGATGCACGAACTCGCGCTGCAGTTGCGCCCAGCTCAGGCTCCGCAGCAGGTCCACCCAGCGGGCGTGGAGCGCCGCCAGGAAGTCGAGCGAACTATCGATTGGCCCACGGGCGTCCGGCAGCGCCGCCCAGCCCTTCTCGTCGTACGCCTTGATGACCGGCCGATCCTCGGTCAACGCCCACTTGAAGCGCACGAGGCTGTTCATGTGGCTGTCGGGCAGATGGTGCGCCACCTGCCGCACCGTCCAGCCGTCCGCGCGGTACGGCGTGTCGAGCTGGCTGTCCGTGAGCGGCGCAACGGTGCGCCGCAGGTCGGCCGGCAACGCCGCGATGTCGTCGATCCAGGCGCTGACCTGCTCTGGAGTGACCCGGTCCGCAGCGGCATGGCGCCCGATGGGGTACTGGAGATCGGTGGTCTGACTCATGCACGGAGTTATAGCAGGGTAGTCGCGGTTATCACCAACTCGGAGCCGTGACGGACGCCCGTTGCCGGACGATCAACGTCCACGGGCAGGCGGTAGACTTGCGCCGACACATGGCAGCACGCCCTTCCGTGACTTTCAGGCGCCTGCGCTGAGCAGGCAGAAACGGAGCAGCACGCAGTGGACAAGCAGCGATTTCTGATAACCGGCGGGAGCCAGGGGATTGGCGCGGCGCTGGTGGCGTTGGCGCGCAAGCAGGGGCACGAGGTCGTGTTCACCGGGCGCAACCAGGCGCTGATCGAGAAGGTCGCCGGCGAGACGGGCGCCGTCGGCCTCCGTGCCGACGTGTCGCTGGCCGCGGACAACCAGCGCACGGTCGACGCGTGCGTCAAGCGGATGGGCGGCATCGACGTGCTGGCCAACAACGCCGCGTTCGGCTATCTGGCCGAGATCGGCGAGGTCGACATGGACCGGATGCGGGCGGTGTTCGACACGAACGTGTTCGGCCTGGTCGACCTGACGAACCGCGTCGTGCCGCTGCTGAAGGCGCAGCAGCGGGGCTACATCTTCAACATCTCGTCCACCTCCGGCATGAAGGGCGGGCAGCGGGGCACGGTGTACGGCGCCAGCAAGTGGACGGTGCGGGGTCTCAGCCAGAGCTGGCAGGCCGAGCTGCGCCCGCACGGCGTGCACGTCGTCAGCGTCTGCCCGTCCGAGGTGCAGACCGACTGGATGGGCCGCACCGGCCGCAACAACCCGAACAAGCTGTACGCCGTCGACATCGCCGAGACGATCATGGCGGCGCTCAGCATGCACCCGCGCGCACTCTGGCCGGAACTCGCAATCTTCGCGAACAACCCCTGGAAGGAAGACTGACGGGGCCGGGCGGTGCTGGAACACCTCCGCCGCGGCGGCCGCGCCCCGTAATTCAATAGCGAACGCGCAACCCGCCGATCACCCAGGCGCCGGGCGTCAGGAAGCCGTCCTCGTAGTACGCGTGATCGAACAGGTTCTCGACCTTCGCGTACAGATCCAGTCCCAGGTCCGGGCGGGCCAGCAGGTCGTAGCGGATGACTAGGTCGCCCTTTACCGGGCCGCCGAAGACCATGCGGCGGCCGAGTGCGCCGTACGGCGACAGCAGGTAGTCGCTGGCGGCGAACAGGTCGAACGTGACGTTCAGGCGGTCGGCGATCCACTGCGTGGCGCTCAGCGTGAACAGGTGCTTCGACAGGCCCGGCACGCCGTAGAAGTCGTCGCCGATGGTGGGCGTTGCGGATTCCGAGTCGGTGTACGTGTAGGAAACGCGCAGATTCGTGGCGATGCCCGGCGAGGCCTGCGCGCTCAGCTCGACGCCGCGCGCGCGGCCGCCGCCCACGTTGCGGTAGCCGGAGAAGCGGCCGAACGGGTCGGTAGCCGCGGGGAAGTTCGCGAAGTCGAAGATGATGATCTCCCGCAGATCGGTGTGGAACGCGGTGGCGCTCAGCTGCAGCTTCGAGTCGAACAGCCACTGGTCGACCCCGCCATCGAAGGACACTGTCCGTTCCGGCTCCAGCCGCGGGTCGCCGTAGAAGCTGAAGGAGCGGAAGAACGACGAGAACGACCCGCCGAATCGCTCGTAGGGCGACGGCGCGCGGTAGCTGTTGCCGGCATGCAGCCGCAGCTTGGTCTCGCTGCCCGGGACGAAGTACGCCACGGCCGCGTCGCCGGTGTAGGCGGTCGGCACCTCGAAGTCGACGTCGCCGTACGGGTGGCTGCCGCCCACGAACGCCGGGTCGGGCAGGTTGAACGCCTGCACGCGGCCGCCGAAACTGAGCTGCAGACGGCCGTCGAGCAGCTCGATGCGGTCCTGTGCGTACAGGGCGTGGCTGTAGGAGTCGATGGTGATGGTGGCGATATTGCCGGAGGCTGCCGTGAAGAGCTGCTCGCGCTCGAATTCGTACCCGGCGCTGAGGAAGTTGGACGTGCCGAGCGTCGAATCGAGGCGGGCCTGCAACACGTCGGTCCGGCCGTCGAAGAAGCTGCTGTTCTCGTCGAACGGTTGGAATCCGACGCCAAGCGGACCGTTTACATGCTCCCGCTCCGTAGCCACCGCCTGGTAGGCGACGCGGTAGGTGGCGCCGGGGGCGACGGTGTGCTGCAGCACCGCGCTGCCGTTGAGGAACGCAGATCGCCGCACGGCATCCGCGTCGTTGGCGCTGGGGACGAAAGTTGCCGCGCCGCCGTCTATCGGCAGTCCCTTTTCGAATCGCTCCAACTGGTCCGTCGGCAGCGGGACGGCTCTCACGACGCCCGCGGCCGGAAAGTTGGCGAGCACCTCGGCCGGGAACTCCGGACTGTTGCGGGTCTGCGATTCGTCGTCGCTGTACCAGACGCGCCCGGTCGCCGAGAGCGTGGAGCTGAACTGGTAGCGCAGCATGCCCTGCGGCGAGACGCTGCGATACGGATTCGCGCCGCGAATGCCGTCCGCCACGTTGATGTAGGACAGGGCGCCGCTGTAGGTCAGCCGGTCGCCCGCCAGTCCGCCGCGCACGCTCGGCAGGGCGCGGAACATGCCGAGTCCGCCGCCTTCGGCAAGGAAGTCGCCGTGTGCCGGGCCGCCTCCGGTGCGGGAGGTGACGTTGATCACCCCCGCCATTGCATTCGAGCCGTACAACGACGAGCCGGACCCGCGCATCACCTCAATCTGCTCGGTGTCGACGGTCGTCAGATTCGAGAGAAATCCGGTTGCGTCGCCCTGCGGGCTGGCGGCGTCCCGGAAGCGCATGCCGTCGATCAGCACGGCCGTATCGTGGCTCCGCAGGCCGCGGGTCTGGATGGTGGTCAGGCTGCCCGGTCCACCGAGCGACTGCACGCGGATGCCGGGCAGCGTCCGTAGCGCCTCGGCCACGGATAGTTCGTTGCGCAGCGCAATCTCGTCCGCGTCGATCACGTCGAGCGCCTTCGCCACCTCCTGGAGGATCAGCGGCGTGCTCGATGCCGTGACCACGACCTCGACGGTGATGCCGGAAACCGCCAGCGTGACGTCGAGGCTTTGGGCGCCGTCGACGCTGACCACCGTGGCGCCGGACAGGGAACCACCCGAGCCCTGCGCCTCGATCACATATTCGCCGGCCGGGATCCCGGCGAACGCGTAGCGGCCGTCGGCAGCGCTGGCGGCCTCACGGATCTGGCCGCTCGTGCGATCGAACAGACGGAGCTGCGCTCCGGCGACAACGCCGCCCTGCGGGTCGCGGATGTGCCCCGACAGGCTGTCGGCCAGCGCCACGTGCGGAGCCGCGACGGCCGCGGCCAGCGCGACGAGCAGCAGCCGCGGACGAGCGCCGTGCCGCCGGCGATTGAAACAGAATGAAAGGGAACGGAAGACAGACAGCAAGCGGGCGAGACGGTACACAACTCCTCCTTGCTTCCCCATCGGAAGCGGTGCGAGGTGCGGCTGGATCGGTCTCCTGGCTCGCAGGCTCTGCCTACTCTCCGCGCCTTCCCACCCCTGACGGGCAGTGGCTGTCGTGCGGATTTCGTACCTGCTCACAGTTGCGAGGGCAGCGCCGGTTTCACACCGGACTTCCCGTGCATCCAGCCACAACTATGACGCCGCGTAGGATACACGCGGGGTGCCGCCAGGGCAAACGGCGGGGCGCGGGGGATGTCTCCGGGGGGTCAATCGCGAGCCGCGGCGAGGGCCGCGACGCGCGCCGTCCAGCGGCGGTCGAAATTCACCCAGTGTCGTTCTTCGAGCAGGTCGCTGTGGCTGACCGGCAGCTCCATGACCTGCGGCCGGGGCGCCATGTGGTTGGCGATGGCGTACACGGTGGCGGGCGGCACCACGTCGTCGAGCATTCCCACGCCGACGAGCGCATCGCACCCGATGCGGTCGGCGAAGTTGACGGTGTCGAAGTAGGCGAGCGTGCGCAGCATCGCCGCTTCATCGGCGGGACGGTGTTGCAAGTGGTCGTTTACCTCCCGGATCGATCCGGCCGTGGCCAGCCGCCGGCGCCCGTCGGTCCAGCCGAACGTCGGCACCGCGGCAACCACGTAGTCCGCGCTCGGTTTGACCGCCTGCGCCATGATCGCCAGCGCGCCGCCGAAGCTCCGGCCGTGGAACACTGTCCCGCCGCCGCCGGCCTTCAGCAGCACGCCCACCTCCGCGGCGCGCACATAGTCGCACACGGCGCCCCTGAGGATGGAGGTTCGTGGATCGGACAGCCCGGTCAGAATGTAGCCGCGGGAATCGACCTCGCAGGCCGCCCGCGACAGGCCGAACCCGCGGACGTCGAAGCAGAGCAGGTCGGCGCCGCAGGCGGTGACGTGGCGCGCGTCGAGCACCGGGTTGCAGTGCGAGTTGTAGCCGTGCGTGGTGACGATGAGTGGTCGCCGGCCGCCGCCGCCGGCCCCTTCGGAAGCGATGAAGAAGCCCTGTATGTCGCCGCCGCCCAGCGAGGCGAACCGGATGGGCGTAATCCGGTTTCCGTCGGATGTCGTAACAGCTATGCCGAGGCGTGGATCAGGTGGCGTGCGGGCGAGCAGGTCGTGCGTTTCGGCCCAGAAAGCGAAGAAGTCGGCCGGTCGGGTCAGGGGTGGGCGGGTGGCCTGGACCGTTGTAGAGTCATAGTTGCCCATGGGTGTCACGACCGAAGAGTTTAACGTCCACGTTACAGAAAGCAGTCCGCAGCCCGATGCGGGAGGCGAGCTGGCGTGGGAGCGGCTGACGGCGCTGGCCGAGGAACGGCAGTACGAAGCCGGGCAGGTCCTGGGCCGCCAGTTCGCGCCGGCGACGCACCTGTTTCTGGTGGCCGACGGCGCGGTGCAGTTTCATAACCGGATCGAGGAGGGCAACGAAGACATCGACGTCGGGCGCAGCCGGGCCGCCTGGACACCGGTCGGCTGGTCGGGGTTCCTCGCTCCGCGGCGGTACTCCACGACCGTGGTCTGTGAGACCGCCTGCCGTACGCTGCGGTTCAGCCACGAGGCGCTCGCTGCGTTGTTTGCGGAAGACCCCGCGCTGGGGGCCGGCTTTCTGGAGCTGATTCTCCACCGCTGCCTCGACGTGCTGGCGGAGCGGCGGTCACGCATCGTGCGGTACTCGCGCACGCCGGTCAATTTCGCACAGTCGCTCGACGCCAAGGGGGAGGAGGAGACCTACAACCGCGCGCCGCCGCCGGTAACGGAACTGCTACGGCGGTCGCCGTTCTTCGAGGTGTTCGAAGAGGCGCAGTTGCGCGTGTTCGCGGAGGCGGTCGAGAGCCGCTACTTCTGCCGCGGCGAGCCGATTGTCGAGCAGGGCAGTCGCGACGCGGGGCTCTGGGTGCTGGCCACGGGCCGGGTGGCGCTCAACTACCGTCCCGCGGGCATGAAGGAGGCGTTCGCGCTGCGGACGCTATCCAATCCCGGGTCCGTGGTGGCCGTGGCCGGCGTTGCCAGCGTCGAAGCGACCCAGACGTCGGTGCGGGCGACGCGCGACTGCACCGTCTACCGCATCGATCCGCAGCGTTTGGCGCCGTCGCTCGGTAGCGACCCCGGACTCAGGCTGGCGCTCGTGCGCCGGGTGCTATGGCTGGCCGCCAGTCATCTGCGGGCAGCCCGCGCGGTGTTCATTTCGCGGCACTTCGCCCAGGAGCGGCTGGCGGTTCGCAACCTGCTGGAGCAGAGCTGCACGCAGCTCAGCGTCAACTCGGCGATCCACCGGCTGCCGCACCTGCTCGACAGCCACCTGACGCTGGGGGACGCATTCGGCCTGCTCGACAGGATGACCGGCAGCGCCGACGCGCTCGAACGCTCGCTGGCCCAGCTATGCGATGACATGCTCGGCGAGGTGAAGCGCGAGCACGAATTCTTCGAGGCGCTACGGCAGGTGTATCACGCCGTGGCCACCGCGCCGCCGGAAATGCCGGCGCGGGACGTGCGCAAGTTGTGCGCGCGGGGGTTCCGGGAGGCGTTCCGCCGCATGCGGTACGTGATCGAGGGAGAGCACCGCCTGCCGGACGCGCCGGGGCAGATCTTCATCTTCAACCACCTCAAGAACCACGTATACAACACGCTGCCCAACAACTTCCAGCTCACGCTCGATTCCCATTTCGTGAGCGCGATGATTCTGGACCGGCGCTACGGCGACAGCGGCATCCGGGTCGTGCGGCACAGCCGCGGCACCGAGTACGGGCATCAGGACTACTACAACCGGCTCGGCCACATCGCGGTCTACACGCACGAATCGGATCAGATCGAGGAAACGGAAGAGCAGCGGCGGGCGCGCAGAGACCAGTTCTTCGAGACGGCCGGCAGCTATCTGCGGGCCGGCACCAATCTGATTCTCAGCCCGGAGGGCACGAGCTACTGGACCGAGGAGTCGCCGGGACCGTTCAAGCCGGGCGCGTTCCGCCTGGCGGCCAGCATGCAGCCGGAACCGTGGATCGTGCCGATTGCGGTGGCGAATTTCGACCGGCGGATCCACTCGTCGGTCTGTACGGCCATCATCAAGCCGCCCTTCAAGATGTCCGATGTGCTGCAGGACGTGGAAGATCGCGGCCAGCTGCGGCGATTCCTGTTCAGCGTGCGGGAAATATTCGCGTCGTACGTCGAGGAGGCGCGCCGATTGGCCCGCGCCCGCGCCGCGGAACCCACACAATAGCGCCGCCTGCGACGAAGGTGAGCGACGCGGTGTTCAGCAAGGTGAATCGTACGTACGGATGGTGTGTGACCTGGCTGCTGGCGGCCGGCACGGTTGCGCCGGCATTCGGGCAGACACTGGGCTCGATTGAAGGGACGGTAGCCGACGGCCAGGGGCTGGCCGTGCCGGGCGCCACGGTGACGCTCGCGGGCGAGGCGCTGATTGCGCCGCAGCTCGCGGTTACCCTCGTCGACGGGTCGTACCGCTTCCGGGCGCTCGGGCGCGGTTCGTACGACGTTACGTTCGACCTGCCGGGGTTCCAGACGCTGGTCCGCGAAGGGGTCGTCGTGGAAGGCAGCCGGGTGATCCGGATCGACGCCGTTCTGGAGCTGGCGGCCGTGGTCGAAACCGTCACGGTGACCGGCGCCGCGCCGGTGGTGGACATCCGGACCACCGCCCTGGTGAACGACTTCGGCGTGGCCGAGCTGCAGGAGGTGCCGTCGGCCACCGATGTCTGGGCGGTGCTCGGCCAGACCGCCGGCGTCCGCATGCGCGGCTTCGACGTTGGCGGCTCCCACAAGAGCCAGCAGACCGGCTACGAGAGCTTCGGCGTGCGGGGCCAGAACCGGATCCTCGCGGCCGGCGTCGATACCACCGAAGGCGAAACCGGCACCGGGTTCTACTTCGACTACTACTCGATCGAGGAGTTCACGACCACGGCCGCGGGCGCCGACGTGGAGATGACCGCGCCCGCCTGCTGGCGCGCTACACGCTGCCGTACGACGTCGGTGTTTCCGGCAACGTCCGGCACCAGAGCGGCTGGCCGTACGCCCCGATCCAGCGCGTGGACATCCCCGGCACCGGCACGAACCAGCCGATCTTCCTGACCGGCCTGTCGGCGAACCGCTCCGGGAACGTGGCCATGGTGGACCTGCGCCTGGACAAGGAGTTCAACGTCGGGGCGAGCGGGCGGGTGACGCTGATGCTGGACCTCTACAACCTCTTCAACTCCAACGCCGTGACGAACTTCTCGCTGCGGACCGGCGACAACGAGCGCGTCATTGCGGCGCTCGACCCGCTTGCGATGAAGCTGGGCGTGCGCTACCAGTTCTGATGCGGGCGGCGCCGTTCGCTAGCGGCCGAAGCGGTAGATGAATCCCAGGCGCAGCAATCCGACGGTGTGCTCGACTTCGTACAGGCAGGGCCGGCGCGGTCCCCCGGGGCCGCAGCGGTTGTTGCGCCCCCGATTGACCGCGTAGGTGCTCCGCCCGAACGCCATGTATGAACCGTCCAGCCGCAGCGCCCAGGCATCCGCCAGCGCCGCTTCGACGCCCGCCGCCAACTGCCATCCGAAATCCGTCGAGACCTCGCGAAACGAGTCGTCCGGATCCAGCATCGGCGGCCGGTCGCGGAAGAAGTCGATGTCGGTGACCGAATTCGCGACATCGGCGACCGCCAGCCCGCCCTTGCCGAAGACGGTGAATCTGCCGATGGTAGCTTCGCTGCCGGCGCCGGCAGTGGCTATCCAGCGGAATTTCGCCTCGGCCGTTTCGTCCAACCCTTCCGGGTCGAGCCGGTTGGTCGTCGCCCGCATGTCGCCGAAGGTGGCGTCGAATTCCAGCCTCAGCGGCACGGGTCCGATGCGGAGCCTTCTCCCAACCAGTGCGCTGCCCGTGAGCTCGACGTCGTCGTAGTCGAGCACCGCGCCCGGGTTGCCCCAGTTGGCGAACCCGTCGATATCGATGATCCGGTTGAATGCGCGGGAGGAGCCGGCGAGAACCCCGGCGTAGGCGCACCCCGCATCGCCGGCGGCATCATCGCACGCGGCGGCGGCGGGGCTGCCGCACGCGAGCAGGACGAGCACCGCTAGCGCCAAGACGGTGCGGGTCCGCACGGTGTGCGGCGGGAGAACCGGCCGGAAACGTTTATTCATGTCTGACCGATCCCGCTATGGAACAGCAGGTGCTGGCATGAGACCAAGGTTGAACTTGATGGATATCGAAGTGACCTCCGGGAAGTGATCAAGCACGGTGACGAGGGGAAGAGCAGGATGTCGCCGACAGCGACGTCACCGTATGTCTATGCGCCGGGCGGATCGATCGTCAGGCCGACGGCGTTGAACGCCTGGTGGATGGCCAGGAAGGTCGCGCTGTTCGGACCGTACAGTTCGAGGGCGGACAGGCGGATGAAGTTCGCCGCCTGGAAGAAGTTCACCCGGGGAGGCATCAGCTGGGTCACGGCGCGGAAGAAGGCGCGCTCCACCAGGGCGAAGTTCGCGGCGCCTGCGCCGTCTACGGTCAGGCCGGTGGTCCGATTGCGGCCGCCTTCCACGGCCAGGTAGAACGCGTGGCTCAGGATGGTGGAGTTGAAGTGCACGCCGCCGCCGTCCGATGACGGGAGCCGCACGATGGTTTCCCCGTCGACCGATCCGAATGGAAGGAAGAACCCCCGGTCGGGTTCGTCGTCCCACAGGCCGACGACGAACCGGAACACGTGCTGGTACGCGTCCGGGCGGGGCGGGTTCACGTAGGGCGGGCCCTCGTAATCGGCCGGCGGCGGCTCCGGGAAGACGCGCAAGGAGCGTGGATCGCTCATCGAACGAAACACGACGCCGGTGTCCTCACCGGCCAGGTAGTCGGCCTGCAGCGGGCCGGCGCCGCCGGCATGCAGATCGAACTCGACGGCCGTGCCGAGGACGTCGCCGAGCGCTTCCTCGACTGCGCCTCCGTGGTCCGCGAGCAGCCATATGCGGCCCTCGTCGCACTTGACGTGGAACGTCCGGCCTGCGTCCAGTCCGGCGGTGAGCCTCAGCTCATCCTCGCAGGTAACCGTCTCGTCGCCGAGTTGAAACGAACTCGGCCCGGGGATGCCCCAAATGCTCGGTAGAAACCGCGAGCCGGTGCGCTGGAGCAGGGCGTGGTAGATCACGCCGTGCATCAGCTCGTGGCCCACGATGTCGGCCGACGCCAACGGCAGCCCGCCCTCCCATTGCCCGTAACCGAAGACGCCGGTGCCTTCCGGCCCGAACGGCGGGAAGATGTAGAAGGCGTTCTGAAGGGGCCCCTCGTCGTCCCCGAGGTTCACCACGCTGAAGATCCGTCCGTCCTCGCCATCTGCGCCGCGCCAGCCGTGCTCGCGAAACAGGTGGTCATAGGTGAATCCGGTGTACGCGTGCGCGTCGACCACCGCGGCGTCGGGCCACACGTTGTCGGGACTGGCCGCCACGTCGTCGGCGGTCCAGAGCACGTTCGGAGCCAACAGGGTGAACAACCGCTCCAGGTTGTAGCGCATATCCAGCGTGACGATCTCCGCCGGCCGGAGCCGGTCGTGCGCCTCGAACCGCCCGCCCGCCTGCGAAACGCTCACCTTCTTCTGCACGCCCTGGATGCCGTGCCCGGCGCCGACCGCTTCCTGGTACTTGATCAGGGAGTGGCGATCCACCACCGTCCCGCCGTGCGCATCCAGGAAGTAGCGGTGGAAGTCGTCCATTACGACGCTCCACGCCAGTGCGAACCGGCCGGTCAGGGTCTGCAGGATCAGCAGCTCCGGGAGATCGCCGGTCGCCGGCTCGGCGCCCGTGGCCACGCGCAGCAGCGGGACGGCGTCGGCCGCCGATACGCTGGGCGTGACGTCGACGTCGATGTCCCGGTACATCGTGCCGATGACCGAGCCCGGCTCGGCGCCGTTGCGCTGGCGGCTGACGGATCCGCCCAGCACCGGCACGCCCTGGTGGAACTGCTGGAACGTGTCGTGGACGCGGCCGGCCACATAGCGGTCCTGCTGGCTGGAGACCAGCCGCAAGTCCCCTGCGGCCGCCAGCGTGTCGACCAGCGCCTGGAGGCGCGGCAGGTCGGCCGAGTCGGCCGTTGCCACGAACGTCTGGAGGTTCTCGAGTCCCGGCAGCGGCCTGTCCTGCGCATGGCCCGGCGACGGGTTGATCCACAGACAGGTGAGCACGGCGAGCGGAATGAGACGAGCAAGCATGGTGACCTATTTTACAGACCGCGCGCTGACCGATGCAGCGCCGCGTTCGATGTCGGCGCAGTTGGAAGACCTGTACTCGACGACGGGGCGGCCCGCTGCTGGAGCTGGAGCGTCCCGGGGATGATGGCTGGGTTCGTTGACGCAGCGCGAAACCCGCCTTAGCATGGCGGCATGGCCAAGCAACACTCGCTCCCGATGGTCGTGCTTGCGACGCTCCTCGCGGGGGGCGTCGCGCTGGCGGGGCAGCAGCCCAACAGGGTCCCCGCCGAGGGGGGTGACATCGTCATCACGCCCATCCTGCACGCCAGCGTGCAGGTGGAGCATGCCGGGACGGTTGTGCATGTCGATCCCTGGAGCGTGGGCGATCTGTCCCAGGCCAAGCCGGCCGACCTGATCCTGGTGACGGACGATCCGTCGCACCATCTGGATCCGGAGGCCATCGAGCGGCTGCGCAAGCCGGGCGCGCCGGTCGTGGTGACGGCAACGGCGCACGAGAAGTTCCCCGACGGCACCGTCCTGGCGAACGGCGAACGAGGGACGTTTGGCGGCGTGCCGGTGGAGGCGGTAGCGGCGCACGACATGACGCCGGGACAGCCGTGGCATCCGCCAGGGGAGGCGAACGGCTACGTCGTTACGCTGGGCGGACAGCGCATCTTCTTCTCGGGCGTGGGGGAGTGCGTCCCGGAGATCCAGGCGCTGCGGGACATTCACGTGGCGTTCCTGCCGATGAACCTGCCGCTCGACCGGATGCGGCCGCGGCCGGTGGCGGAGTGCCTCAAGACGTTCCGGCCGAAAGTGGTTTACCTGTACCACTACGACAACGCGTCCGCGCGGTGGTTCGCTGACCCCGACCAGCCGCGGCCAGACAACGCGCGCGAGATTGCCGCGACGATTCAGGCGCTGCGGGACGCGCTCGAAGGCGAATCGATCGAGCTGCGCGACGGCGACTGGTATCCCCGGCGTTGAGCCGCTACTGCCGCCGGGACGAATGGCGGCGACTCACAGCCGGAACTTGATCTCGCCGAGCACGGTGCGCCGCAGCAGGTCGCCGAAGATGTGCTGCTGGATGGTCTGGTTGAACAGGTTGTTCACCTTCACCGTCGTGGTGATGGCGCCGCCCTGCCACTTCACGCCGAAGCTGCCGTTCACGGTCGCATAGCCGTCGGTGTAGCCGTGGAACCCCGCCGAGAGGACGTCGCTCCAGAATGCGTCGGTGGCGGCGTTCACGGAGGCTGAGCCGAGCAGCCGCGACCCGTTCCAATTCACCTCCGCGTTGAAGCGGTGGGTCGGGGGCAGGTTGAGTTCGGCCGGCAGAAACGGATTGGGGTCGTCGAGGATCTCCGGCTCGGACTGCCACGAGTAGTTGACGGACGCGGCAAGCGACCGTGAGAAACGCTGGTCGAGCCACAGCTCCAGGCCGGTCTGGCGAATCGGACCGAGGTTCAGATAGGTGAACGCGGTCCGCGGCAGAAAGACTCCGGCTTGCGCCATCAGGCCCAGCACTATCGGCGGCAGCCGCCAGCCCGGTGGTGGGTTGGCCGGCGTGTAGGGGTCCTGACTCGGCGGCAGCGCCGTGAAGTTGATCGAGTCGTCCCGCTGGTTCACGAAGAAGGAACCGCCAAGCGTCGTCCCCCGCGGAAGCACCCCGGTGTAGCTCACTTCATACGCCGTCAGCGATTCCTCTATCAGCTCGCTTTGCTCCGCGCCGCCAAACCGCTGAGATCCACCCGGCTGACTATGCTGGTCTGCAGGAAGTTGTTCATGACCGAGGGTGCGCGGTAGGCGCGGTTGAACGACAGCGTGACGGAGTGATCCTCCGCCGGCTTGACGATGAACGCGATGCGCGGCGAGAACTTCGGGTCCGACAGGTTGCCGAACCTGTCCACGCGCCCGCCCAGCACAAGGCGGAAACGGTCCCAGAAGATCTCGTCCTGCAGGTAGCCACCGATCTCGAGCCGGTCCTCGCTCAACGGCGTGAGCGTGATGTCGAAGTTGTTCTGCCGCACGTTGCCGCCGTAGCTCAGCCGGTGCCGATTGCCGAGGAATGCCGAGTGGCCGATCTCGCCGTCGAAGGTCTGGGTCTTGAAGTTCAGCTCCAGCGGCATCCCCGTGGCCGGATTCGGCAGGAGCAGGTTCGGCGTCTTGCCGTCCAGAAAGTTCGTGAAGAACTGCAGCCGCAACGCGCCGCGCGTGTAGTTCACCTTGCCGTAGCCCAGATTGGAGCCCGACTGGATGTCGAACGGGCCGATGCCGCTGTGCACGAGCCCTTCCGTGCCGGCCACGCCGCCGGAGTAGCTGATGGTGGCGTCGGACAGCTCCTGGTCGACCCGCACGTCGAACTTGGGCTGGCTGGTGCCGCGGTTCGCAAAGCCGCGCCCGAAGCCGGCGGTGGCGGAGTCGAGCGGATAAAACGCCCTGCCCACGGTCTGGCCAGGCTGCCGCGGGTCGTCAATCACCGGTATCTGGCCGGCGGGTCGGGCGAACGCATCAGACATGAAGTAGCCCCCGCTGACGCGGTACGACAGCCGGTCGCTCGGCGCCCGCGTGACCGTCGCGTTGGCGCCGAACATCGACCCGGCGCCGAGTCCCGCGCCCGCGCCGTCGTTGCGGTCGATGTACCCGCCGCTGAGCGTCACCGTCGTGCCGACCGATTCCCGCGGCGGCTTGGTGATGATGTTCACGGCCCCGGTCATCGCGTTGGCGCCCCATACCGCCGAGGCCGGTCCGCGCACCACCTCGATCTGTTCGATGTCGTCGAAATTCGTCGGCACCAGGTCCCACAGCACCAGGCCGAAGAAGTCGAGATAGGCGCTGCGTCCGTCCACCAGGACGAGCTGGGTGTTGGTCAGCGTGTTGCCGGGACTGCGGCTGGTGACCTGAACGTCGCGCGCCGAAAGACTGGATGACGTTGACGCCCGGCGTCGCGCGCAACAGGTCGCCGTAGTTCTGGGCGGCCGTGGTCTCGATCGTCGAGGCGGTGATGACCGACGTCGAGACCGGTGCATCGAGCAAGCGCACTTCACTGCGCGACGCGGTCACGACCACCGTGTCGCCGAAGCTGGCGAGCTGCAGCTCAACCGGGGGAAGCTCCAGCGCCGCGCCGCCGACGGTCACGTCCTGGATCGTGGCATCGGAGAATCCGGCCAGCGACACGGTCAGTGCATACGTGCCGGACGCCTTCGCCGCGCAATATCACCGTGGCGCCCGGCAGCACCAGCCCGGTCTGGTCGACGACGCTGGTCGACGACGCTGCCGCTGATGCTCCCGCTTTGCGCAACGCCGGCCGCGGGCCACAGGAACAGGAATATTGGAAGCAGGCACAGGGAACAACCCCGACGGAACACCAAGCACCTCCCGGCGACGATGCAATGATTTTGTTGCGGATGTATTGCGAATACTAATGCAAGCGTCAAGAATAGCAGGGCACGGGCGCGGACTGGTCGAAACCCGGGAGATTCAGCGGCGGGTTTCCGGGAGGCGGCGCTCGTCGGGGCCGTCGTATTCGTGTCCCGACGGGTCGATGAACCGCATCTGCGGTTGGCGCCGCTGCTCCTCCAGCGCGTGCGCCACGATACCCGGCAGGCGGGAGATCATGAACAGCGCGCCGGCCTGGTCGGCGTCCAGCCCGAGGTCGCCGGAGATGGCGGCGACGGCGCCTTCCTCGTTGATGTGCGCGGGTTCATCCGCCGCATCGTCGTGCCGCTCGGTAATCACCCGTTCGACCGATTGGATGAATTGCATATGGTCGCCGTCGAGCTCCAGCTCGAGCGCCAGTTGCAGCAGCCGTGTGGCACGGGGATCGCGGGTGTGAAAGCGGTGCCCGAACCCGGGCGGCGTGCGCTCGTCGGCCAGCGCCTGATCGACCAGCCGCCGGGCGGCGTCGTCGGCCGACACCCATTCACCAATCAGGCCCAATCCCTCGTCGAGAAAAGCAAGGCACGCCTCGATGCCGCCCCCGCCGCCCAGCGGCGACCCGAAGGCGAGGACGCCGGCCGCGGCGGACGCGCGCACGGGCGCGCCGGTAGTGGCGACGTTGCACGCGGCCAGAGTGGACGGCGGCGTCGCGCCGTGGTCGATTGATGACACGAGGAGGGCGTCCATCAATCGTCCGACGGCATGGGACGGAAGGTCACCCGTAAGCAGCAGGTAGACCGCTTCCGCAAACGAGGTCCGGCCCATCAGCTCGTCGATGCGGTAGCCGCGGATGAGGATCCGGTTCGGCTCAATCAGGGTAATGCCGGTGCGCCACGCCTCCGCATCCGCGGCGCCGGCCGCCGCGCGGGCCTGCTTCGTCGTGGCGGTGCGGCGGGCGCCGTCCGTGCGGGCGGAACCGCCGGCCGCGGCCCGCGGTGCGCGACGCGGCGCGGGAACCCGATTGGGCATGGAACGCCACTATACACGATGACCGCGGCGTTCCCGGGCTTACGGCAGCCGCGCGATATAGGGGAGATGGCGGTAGCGCTCCGCGTGATCCAGGCCATAGCCCACGACGAATATGTCCTCTATGGTGAATCCGATGAACTCGATCGGAACGTCGCACCTTCGCCGGGTAGGCTTGTTCAGCAGGCAGGCCGCGCGCAGCTGGCGCGGGCGCTGCCGCTCGAGGTACGCGCGCAAGCCGCGCAGCGTTGTGCCCGTGTCGACGATGTCGTCGACTACGACGACGTATTTGCCGTGCACATCGCGCGGTTGGAGCGTCCAGACGAGGGAGCCCGATGAGGTTGTGCCGCTGCCGTAGCTTGTGCAGCGCGCGAAATCGATCGTGACCGGCCTGGAGAACGCCCGCGCCAGATCGGCCAGGAACACGAACCCGCCGGTCAGCGCGCCGACGAGATGGATGGTAATCTCGGGTGGTGCGTCCTGTTCGATGGCGGCGGCGAGCTCCCGGACGCGCAACTGGATCTGATCGGCGGAGAAGAGGGGAGTCGGTGACGTGCCATTCTCAATCATGAACCGGCCAGGGTACTACAGGCGCGCGGGGGGAGGATACTCGGCCGTGGCGCTGCTGGTCGCGGTGTTCCTGCTCGCGGGCGCAGCGTCTCCCGCTGCGGCGCAGCCGGCCGCGTCCGGGAGGCATCCGGATATTGCGCTGTTCTTCGACGCGGCCGATCCGGAAGATGAGGACGCGGCGGAGGCGGCGCTCGCGCAGATTGCGGACCTCTGGCGTGACGGGTACGCGGCTATCCTGCGCGACATGATGCGCCTGATGCAGCCGCCCGCCCGCCAGGCGCCGGCATTCAACGCAACGAACCGGGCCCGCACGGATCCGGCGTTCGAGTTGACGTTCCGCCGCGAGCACCCGTCGACCAAGGTGTGGCGCCGGATAATGGAGTTTCTCGAGGATCAGACCGGGGAGCGGTTCCGCGGCGACCCGGACCGGCTGCAGCATTGGATCTGGTCGCAGCCGTACGACCCGCATCCCGACTACGCGCTGTTCAAGGGGGAGTGGTACGCCGCGGTCGACGGCCGGTTCCGGCGGTTTTTCCCGCGCGGCGTGGAGACGTCGATCCGGCTGGACGAGATAGACTGGGGCGGTGTCGTCGTCAACGGCATTCCGCCGCTGGAGTATCCACGGACGCTGCCGGCTGCCGCCGCCAACTACCTGGACGACGACCATATCGTCTTCGGCATCGCGGTGAACGGCGAGACGCGCGCCTACCCCAAGCGGATCCTTGCCTGGCACGAGATGGCGCTCGACCGCCTCGGCGGACAGGAGCTCACCATCGTCTACTGCACGCTGTGCGGGACGGTCATCCCGTACGAAAGCGTGATTGACGGACGGCACGTCACGATCGGCACGAGCGGGTTCCTGTATCGCTCGAACAAGCTGATGTTCGATCACGAGACCCGCAGCCTGTGGAATACGTTCGAGGGCGAGCCGGTGGTTGGACCCCTCGTCGGCAGTGGGCTTCGGCTGCGGCACCGCTCGGTGGTGACGACTACCTGGGGTGAATGGCGGCGCACGCACCCGGAGACGACCGTGCTGTCGCTCGAAACGGGGCACCGGCGAGATTACTCGGAGGGGGCCGCCTACCGGGATTACTTTAGGACCGACAACTTGATGTTCGAAGTGCAGGCAACCGACGATCGCCTGAAGAACAAGGACGAGGTGGTGGTGATGTTGCTCCGCGACGCGGCGGGGGCGCCGCGGCCGCTGGCAATCGACGTGGACCTGCTCCGCGACAACCGCGTCTACCAGACCGAGCATGCGGGCCACCGGCTGGTGGTCGTCACGACGCGCCGGGGCGCGAACCGCGTGTTCGACGCCGGCGACGGCCGGTTCACGGAGCTGCGGGATGACGGCCGGGTGGTCGACGCCACCGGCGGCACCTGGCGCGTCACGGAGGACGCATTGGTGCCGGATGGCGGGTCGCTGCAGCGCCGGCCGCGGCTGGCCGCCCAGCGGGCGTTCTGGTTCGGCTGGTACGCGCAGTTCCCGGATACCACGCTGATTAAATAGGGTCCGCTCAGTGCACGGAGATGTCGGTCTGGACGTAGCCGCCCGACGGCGTCCATTGCACGCGTTGCGCGGCCAGCTCCCGGCCCGGTTCGGAGAAGTACACGAGCACCTCGATGTAGCTGTCCTTGAGCGGCTCGACAAGCGCATGCGCAATTCCCGCTACCTCGTCCATCCGGTAGGTTTCCACCTCGACGATCAGCACGCCGAGCGCCGACAGATAGTCGATCACCTGCCACCCGAGCCCGCGCATCGACGGCCGGGGCCGGAAGCGGGCGAACGACGGATCGACGGGCCGCGGGTCAGCCAGTAGCCAGGGACCAGGCGGGGACACGGGGGGCAGGGGGGCGGGCGACGAAAGGCGCGCAACGGCAACGCCGCCGGTCGCTGCGGCGGCTACCGCCACCACCACCACGACCGGAATCAACTTGTGCATGGAACGGAACCTGTCTGGGCATGGGAAATCGAGCCAGGATGGGATATCCTAGCACCACAACTGCAGGCGCCAAGCAAGGAGCGACCGATCGTGACACGATTCATTGTTCTAGCGGCGATGTTGGCTGTCCTGGGTAGCGGTGGCGCGTACGCGCAGGAGCTGGGGCCGGGCGATCCGGCGCCGGCGTTCGAGCTGCCCGGCAGCGACGGAAAAACGCACAGTCTGGCCGACTACCGGGGCAGGACCGTCGTCCTCGCGTGGTTCCCGAAGGCGTTCACCGGTGGCTGAACGGCCGAATGCAAATCGCTGCGGGACAGCAGCGACGACCTCGACCGGTACGACATTGCGTACTTCATGATCAGCGTTGACGATCCCCAGACCAACAAGGAATTCGCCGAGTCGCTGGACACCGAGTTCCCGCTGCTCAGTAATCCGGAAGGCGACGTGGCGCGGGCGTACGGCGTCGTGACGGCGGAGCGCGCGCTCCCGTTCCGCTGGACCTACATCATCGGACCGGATGGCAACATCCTGCAGGTGGACAGAGATGTCAATGCGTCTACGGCGGGAACCGATCTGGTCGCCCACCTGAGCGAGCTCGGCGTGGCAAGGCGTTAGCCGAAGCGTGCGCCACCGGCCTGCGTTATCGGGCGGGCGGGCGTGGCGCGGGACGTGGAACGGCGGATGCGCGGCGGGTTCGCGTTACTCGGGCCTTGTCGGGTCGTCGGCCTTGCCATCTCCCATTTCGTCCTTGAATCCCCGAATGGCTTGTCCAAGTCCGCGTCCCAGGCCTGAGAGCCGCTTGGCGCCGAAGATCAGGATCAGGATGAAGAAGATGATGGCCAGCTCGGGCAGCCCGATCGGACCGATAAGCGCCAGCAAAGCAAGTTTCATCGACACACCTTTCTTCGGGTCAGGATACCACTTTCGGCAACGCCGGGCGGCGCAACCGACTTACCCGCTCTCATGACTTCCGCCACGGGCCGCGACGGCGCCGGCAGTACCGCGGGCGACGGACGCTTCGATGCACGCCGGCGCCAGATCGGTCTGGCGCTCGGTCCGCTGCTGGTCGCGGTGGTGCTGCTGCTGCCCCTGGACCTGTCCCCGGAGGCGCACCGGCTGGCCGCCGTCGTCACGCTGGTCATCACTTTCTGGGTAACGGAGGCGCTGCCACTGGCGGTGACTGCGCTGCTCGGCCCGACGCTGGCGGTCATCTTCCAGGTGGCCCCGGCCGGCGTGGCGTTCGCGCCAATGGCCAACCCGATCGTGTTTCTGTTCATCGGCAGCTTCATCCTGGCGCAGGGCCTGTTCGTGCACCGCGTCAACGAGCGCATCGCGTACAGCGTGTTGTCGTGGTCGATCATCGGCGCGCGCCCGACGCGGATCCTGCTCGCGTACGGCATGCTCGCCGCTTTCCTGTCCGCATGGATGAGCAATACGGCGACGGCCGCCATGCTGGTGCCGATCGGCCTGTCGCTCATTGCCTTCATGGAGGGCGAGGGCGGGACGCCGCGCCGCTACGGCACCGCGGTGATGTTGATGACGGCGTTTGGCTGTTCCTTCGGTGGCATGGCGACGCCGGTCGGCACCCCGCCGAACCTGATCACGATCGCCATGCTCGACGATCTGGTCGGCGTGCGCATTACCTTCTTGGAGTGGATGGGGCTGGCGGCGCCGATAGCAATCCTGCTGATGGTGCTCGCCTTCGTCTACCTCAACTGGATCGGCCGCACCGGCATCCGGGAGATACCGGGCGCCACCGCCATCGTAGCCGAGCGCAAGCAGGCGCTCGGACCATGGACCCTCGGCCAGCGGAATGCGGTCCTTGCTTTTGGCGTCACCATCTGCCTGTGGGTCGGTCCCGGGTTGCTGGCCCTGGTCATCGGCCGTGACCATCCGCTGGCGCAGTTCCTGCTGGCGAGCGTGCCGGAGTCGGTTGCCGCCCTCACCGGCGCCATCCTCCTGTTCCTGCTGCCGGCCGGCCGCGAGCAGCGCACAACCATCACCTGGAAGCAGGCGGCGCAGATCGACTGGGGCACCATTCTGTTGTTCGGCGGCGGTCTGTCGCTCGGCGCGCTGTCGTCTTCCACGGGACTGGCGCTGGCGGTCGGGGAGGGCATCACCGGTCTGTTGCCGACCGATGCCGTGGTGCCGCTGACCTTCGCCGCCGCGCTGTTCACGGTGGTGCTGTCCAATGCGATGTCGAACACCGCCGCCACCAATATCGCCATTCCAATTGTTGTTTCCATCGCCCTGGCGGCGGGCGTCGATCCGGTCGTGCCGGCCGTCGCGGCCGGCTTGTCCGCCTCCGTGGCGGTGGTGCTGCCGGTCTCGACGCCGCCCAACGCCATCGTCTACGCCTCGGGCCGCGTGCCGATCGTGCTAATGATCAAGCATGGTCTGGTGATGAACGCGATCGCATTCCTGGTTGTGCCTACGCTGGTGCTGTTGCTGATCTGAGAGCGGTGCGGTTTCTGTTGCGGTTCCCGGTCGTTCGCCTGTTGCACCGGAGGCAACTGCTGTTTCCGGTGTTCCTGGTCATGGCCGCCGGGGCCGTCCTGATCCAGGGTGCGCTGGAGCGCAGCGCCGTTCCTCCGGCGGATCGGTCGGCGGCGGTTCCAGACGCCATCCGGGCAGAGCCGGCGCGGGCGTTCGTGCGGGCCGACCTCGACAAGACCCCCCTGACCTACTTTGCCGACTACTGGGCGCAGCTCGCCGAGCGGGCGCACGCCCACCTGACTTCCGTCGGTTCGGCGCGGACGCCGGCGATTGTGGTCGGCACGCGGCTCGTGTTGACAACGGCAGCGCCGGCGTTCGAATTGCTCGCGGCCGAGCGGCGCGACCGCCTGACGGACGCGGCGGACACCGGCGATGACGAGCCGGTGCTCGGTCCGTTCCGTTTGCGGGGCTGGGATCCCGACATTGGACTTGCGCTGTTCGAAGTGACCGGCGCGGCGCTGGCGCCGTTCACTCTCACGGATCCGCGCGTGATGCCGTCCGGGTCGTACGTCGGGGCGGTGACCCTGACGGCGGAGGGCGAGTCGGCCGTTGCCCCCGGCTACTTCGTGGCGGTGACCGAGGAGGGCAACATGTCGGCCGGCGACCTCCTGGTGTCGATGAAGACGCCGGAGACAGCCGCGCTGGCGGCGGTGGTGAATCTGGACGGGGCGTTGCTCGGAATCGCGCACACGACGCCGGCGGGCCCGCGGGTCATCAGCTCCACGAGCATGCTGCGGTTGATCGAACGCCTGCAGACCGAAGAGGTGTGCCGCGGCCTGGAGGTGGCGGATCTCGACGCAGCCGTCCGGGAACGGTTCGTGATTGAGCGGGGCGTGTTGATCGAGTATGTCCACCCGGAGGCGTTTCACCCGGAGCCGTCGCTGCGCGGCGGCGACATCCTGCTGGAATGGGGTGGCGAGGACGTCACCTCGGCGGAGCAGTTCCGGCAGGTGTACGACGCCGAGACGCCGGGCGATCTGGTGCGCTACCGCGTGCTGCGGAACCGCCGCCGGATTGCCGGCGGCACTGTCCTGCCTGACGCCGAATGCACGCCGGTCGGTCAGCAGCCGGTGCGGTTTGCGTCTTCGGGAATGGCATTCGATTGGGTTCGCCCCATAATGGATGCCGGTGACGGCGCGGGGCACTGGGTGGTGACGGCCGTGCGGGCGGGCAGCCCGGCGGCCACGGCAGGTGTCGAGGAGCGCGACCGACTCGTGTCGATAGACGGCGTCACGATGGACGCCCAGGATGACCGGTCGGCGTTGGAAGCGGCGTCCGAGCGCGGGGAGCCGATGCTCTTGTCGCTACGGCGCGGCGTGCGGATGAAGCTCGCGGTCGTGGAGCCATCCGACCTGCCGGACCCGCCGGCAGACGCCGAGGGCGAGCGGTAGCGCGCGATGGCCGACGAAGAGAAGTTTGCCAGGCGGTTAGGCGGCGCCGTCGCCGCGGCGGGGTCCATTGCCAGGGCGCTCGCGGCCCGCATTTCCCTCTGGGATTGGGCGCGGGTGGGGCTGCGCGCGTCGTTTCTCCCCGAGCAGAACTACCTCATCATCCTGGCGGTAGTCGTCGGCGTGGTCACCGGCCTCGGCTCGGTCGGCTTCATCTACGCGCTGGAGTTGACGGCCGCCTTTGCTCGTGGGCCGGTGGCGGGGTTCCTGGAGCGGTTCGGTCCGGCCCAGCTCGTCCTGTTGCCCGCGTTGGGCGGGCTGATGGTCGGACCGATCGTCCAACGCTTCGCGCGGGAGGCGAAGGGGCACGGCGTGCCGGAAGTGATGACCGCGCTGGCCACCCGCGGCGGCAACATCCGCAAGCGGGTCGTGGCTGTCAAGGTGATCGCCTCGTCGCTGACCATAGGTTTCGGCGGGGCGGCCGGCCGTGAGGGGCCGATGGTACAGATCGGCTCCGCAATTGGATCGGCGATCGGCGGTTGGACCAGGTTGAGCCGCAGCAACGTCCGCACCCTGGTGACGTGTGGTGCGGCGGGCGGCATCGCCGCTACGTTCAACGCCCCCATCGGGGCCGCGATCTTCTCGATGGAGGTGCTGATCGGCCGCGTCCATACCCAATTCCTGCTGGTGCTGTTGACCTCGCTCAGCTCATGCATGATCGCGCGCTACTTCCTCGGCAACTTCCCGGCATTCATGGCGCCGACCTACGACCTCGTCAGTCCCGGCGAGCTGCCGCTGTACTTTCTGATGGGCACGCTGATTGGCGGGGCTGCAATCGGGTACAGCCGCCTGCTGTATTGGTCGGAGGACGTCTTCGGCGCGTGGAAATTCCCCGACTACCTCAAGCCGGCGGTGGGTGGGCTGCTGGTCGGGTTGATTCTCCGGTTCTTCCCGCAGATATACGGCGCGGGCTTTCCGGCGATCGAGTCCGCGCTCTGGGTCCGGTTTTCGTGGGAGCTGCTGCTGGCGCTGTTCGTCGCCGAGATGGTGGCCAACTGCGCCACGCTCGGCTCGGGCGGCTCGGGCGGCGTCTTCGCTCCGAGCCTGTACATGGGCGCGATGCTCGGCGGGGCATTCGGATCGGTCGTGCACGGCATGTTCCCGGAGTGGACGGCCGGCTCGGGCGCCTACGCGATGGTCGGCATGGCGGCGTTCTTCGCGGCAAACGCGAAGGCGCCGACGACGTCAATCCTGATCCTGTTCGAGATGACCAACGACTATCGGATCATGCTGCCGCTGATGGCGGCCGTGGTGGGTAGCGTGTACGTCTCGCACCGGATGTCGCCCTTCAGCATCTACACGCTGAAGCTCCAGCGCCGCGGCATCGATTTTCCCGGCGAACTGGAGGGCGCGCCGGCGCAGGTGCGCCGGCCGCAGTCCTCCGCAGAATCCGCTGGAGCCTGAACGGCGCCCGGCGGCTACGGCTGCTCGGCCGTGATGGTAATCATGTTGAGGTCCGCTTCCTCGGGCGGCAGCTCCATGTCGCCCGCCGGGAATTCGTTCCGCTTCAGCATGTAGGACACGACGTCGGCGTACCCCTGGGGACTGAGGCTGGCCGGCGCGCCCTGCGGCATGGTGGCGCGGATGGCGACGTACATGTCGCCCACCGACAGATCGCTCCAGCGAAAGTCGAAGGCGGCGCCGGTGAGCGCCGGGGCGATGCCGTCACCCAGCATATCGGCGAGGTGGCAAGTCGCGCATTCCTGCTCGTAGGTAGACTCCCCTCTCATCGCCTGCTCCTCGGTGTACACGCCGTCCCACACCGTTTTCTCCTGCGCACCAATCGCACCGGACAGGCTGAGGACCGCGATACCGGCAGCCGCCGCGGCTACCCGCAGCCCCAACGCAGGACTGTTCTTACCTCGCACACGCATTGATTGTCGCTTCGTCATGGAAACCTCTGGGTTGTCGTTCAGGTGGGCCGCCACGGCCCGCGGAATCGCAACAATATACCATCTGCCGCGCGGCGCCTGCGCCGCTGACGCGCCGCGGCGCTGTGCTATCGTGAGCGGTAGTGACATCAGCCTCGCCCGCGGCGCACCCGCTTGACAGCGGCGCGTGGCGGCAGTTCCTCGCCGCCATCTCGGAATTTGCGCGGGTGCACGCGGTCAAGCTGTATCGGCTGCCGGCCGCGCTACCCGACGGCGTGCCGCAGTTGCCCTGCCTCGACCACGAAGCGCGGTTGCACGAGGACATCTCGCCGCACGCCGCGATGTACATCGAGGATCGCGACAGCGGTGCGCTGCATGAGGTGGTCTGGATACCCGAGCGCCGTCGCATCGATATCGACGTCGTCTCGACCGCCGACGAGCATACCCCCGACTCGCACGCGCGGCTACTGCGGCGGATCGCTGCCCTGTTTCCGGATCACGAGGTTCGCGTCAACGGTCCTTCCTGGCTGCGCGGCGACCGCCGGGTGTCGCGCGCCTGCCGGGCACAGATCTCGCTGCGGGAGGTGCTGATCGGCACGGACTTCGCGCACTTGGGCACGGCGCTCGAGCGGCTCGGCACGATCGGCAGGCTGATGGAGAAGGAATCGCGCGTCGCCTCCTGGAGCGTGCGGACGGTAACCGGACCGTTGCTGGCGGTTGCCGGCTTCCTGTCGTACGGCGCGCTCGGCCTGCTGACCTCCCAGGTTGGCGCCGACTGGGTCCAGGGCATGCGCTACGTGGTGGTCGGCGGATTGGGCGCCGTCTTCCTTTACCTCGGCTTGAAGGCGGTGCACCTGACGGAGATGGCCAACCGCGTCTGGAAGCGCTGCGCGGAGTATGGCCTCATCCTGGCCGAGCGGCGCAGGATTGACGGTAACCGCGCCCAAGCGGTTACGCCGGCATCCGCAGTATCAGCAGCAGACAGATGATCGCGTTGATTCCGTGTGTCGTGAAGCAGAGCACGCATGGTACGCGCGTGATGAACAGCAGCGAGTAGGACAGGTAGACCGCCAGGGCCACCGTCACCAGGCTGGCTCCCAGATACAGCACGAACGGCGCCGGCCAATCCAGCAGGCCGAGTGGCGCGCCCGCCAGCAGGGCCAGATAGAACAGCTGCCCCAGCACCGAATTGGGCAGCCCGAACACCCGCGCGCGGGGAGTGAACACGATTGAGGCGCACGTTTGCTCGCCCATGCGGCAGAAGGCGGGAATCCACCGCGTGTCGGGGCGCACCCAGCGGTACGCCACCGCCGTGAAGTACGTCGAGATGCCGAGGCCCGCGACCGCCAAGCCCATGACGGCCGCGTCGGTCGCCGCCACTACCACTACCAGAGATCGGGCAGCAGCCGCTCCCGCCCCGGCTCGAGCTGCAGGTCGAACGACTTGAGGGTGGTGTTGACGAAGTTGTAGTAGCCGATCAGGCCAGTCAAATCCATGACGCCCCGGTCGCCGAGCAGCTCGCGCGCCCGCGCGAACGTCTCGGCGCTGACCCGTTCCTCGCTGATCACTTCCCGGGCGAACTGGATGATCAGGCGCTCCACGTCGCCGAGCCCGGGAACGTCGTCCGCGCCGTCGAGCGGCCGCCGCTCCTTGACCAGCTCGATGATCTCGGCCTCGAGGCCCGCCGCCACGGCGAGCGGCTCGTGGGCGGTCCACTCGTACTGGCTGCGCACTTCGCGGGCCGTGGCGAGGATGGTCAGCTCGGTGAGCCGCTGATCCTTGTCCGTGCCGTACCGCAGATAGCTGCTGGCCGGGAACAGGTGCTCGATCATGCCCGGGCTGTGGAGCCACATGCCGACCGGCCCCCACAGGCGGTCGGCGTAGCGGCTGTCCGGGTGGCGGACGATGTCGTAGGCTCGCTGTCCGTCGGCGTCCATCTGCTCCCGCTGCGGGTGTGGCAGGCGCGCCCACGAGTCCCGCTGAATGTCCGGCGGGATGTCGGCCTCGGTCACGACCGTTGGCGCCGCCGCGGCGGCCGGTGGGGTGGTCGCTTCACCCGATGCCCCCGTCTCCACGGCGTCGCCCGCGGCGCAGGCGCTGGACAGCACCGCGCAGCCGATTATCAGAATGCTGGATCGCCACATGGAAGCCCCCATCTCATTGGTCTAATCGTGACGCTGCCGCGACAGCGCCGCGATGGTGACCTACGTTCCCTGGTCTGTCAAGGACCATTCCGCCAGCACGTCGCGGCAGGTGCAGAAGCGGCCGAGCTGGCAGAGCACCGCGCGCGTAGCGTCGGCGCCGCACAGCGGATCGAGTTGCGTGAGCCGTCCGACGCCCAGCGTGACGTGCGGATCGAAGCGGCCATAAGCCGCCTGCGTCCTGAACTGCCGCACCCATTCCACGTCCGCGCCGCGCGCCGGCTCGACCGCGTCGGAAAAGAACGCCGTCTCGTCTCCCGGGCCGGACTCGAACGGCTGGAGACCGTCCATCAGGCCGGCGTGCAGGCGTGTGAGCGGATCGGTCGGGGCCAGCCGCACGGTCGACGCGGTGCGTCCCCGGCTCCAACCGGCGGGCTGCAGCCGGAGCGGGCCGGCGCCGTGCAGCACGGCCGCGGTTGCCCGGATGACATCGGGCAGACGCGCCGCCGCGATGAACTGCAGCGCCAGCGAGACGTGCGGCAAATGCGTGTCGTCGAATCGGAATCCGTCAGGCGGAGGAACGAGCGTTGCGTTCAGTTGCAGCAACGGCTGCAGCAGCGCATCCGGCAGCAGGACCGCGACATCGACGGCGAGGAGTCCGCGGTGAGACCCCGCGTCGCACCGAGACCGGTCAGGCGCCCCGCCGGCAAACCCCGCGGAGCGAGCGAATTCTCCCATATGTGACCGAGGAACAAGCCGCGCACGGCGCGGCCCGGCAGGCGCGGCGCGGGGCGACGGGGTCCCCGCTAGCGCTTGCCGGGGGTTTGGGGCGCAGCCCCATCCAGTGTATGCCGCGCGGGGCGACGGGGTCCCCGCTAGCGCTTGCCGGGGGTTTGGGGCGCAGCCCCATCTAACGAAGGCTTCGTCCGGTACGGCTCCAGGTGCCACTCCAGAAATGTCCAGATGCGGTTCCAGGAGTCGCGCTGCGCCCGGCTGTCGGCTCGTACGTACCCGCGCGCGCGGTCGACCCGGCGGTTGAACATGTGGCCGTCGCCGTATTCGTCGATGGGCGGATCGGCGTAAATGCGCGTTTCGGCCAGGTGCGGCTTCTTGTATTCGAGGGCATGGATGAGCTGCTGCGCCTCTTCGAAGTCGACGTCCCGGTCGTTGTCGGCGACGTGCACCAGCAGCGGTGTTCGCAGCCGGTCAATCTGATAGAGCGGCGAGCGCTCGACGTACAGGCGCCGCCGCTCGTGCACCTGTCCGCCGATCCGTTTCTGCTGCACGAACCGTTCCGCGTAGCGCGGCCCCTTGTACGAAAGGCGGAAGATGAGGTTGGTGACCGGCACCATTGCCGCGGCCGCCTTGAAGGCCGTCTGGTCGCGGAACACCGCGTGCATGGCGATGAAGCCGCCATGGCTCCAGCCGATAATCCCGAGCCGGTCGGGATCGACGTAGGGCATCCGCTGCGCCAGGTAGCTGACGGCTGTCAGGCAGTCCTCGACTTCGTAGCCGCCGTAATCTATCGCCTCCTGGTGCGCGCGGCCGTACCCCGTGCTGCCCCGGTATTCCGGCGCCAGCACGACGTAGCCGCGGTCCACCGCTTCCTTTATGAAGGGAAAGTAGAGCGGATCGAGGTCGCCGTGCACCCCGCCGTGAATCCACACCAGCGCCGGATGGCCCCGGTCGCCGCGCAACTCGAGCGGTTCGAAGACGTAGACGGGAATGTCGAGACCGTCGGCAATGCTTGCGTAGGATGTCTTGCGCAGCCGGATGACGCCGTCGCTGAGCGCACGGAAGATCCGGTCGCGGTCCCGCTTGCGCAGCCGGTCCCGCTCGTACTGGTCGAACCCCGACTGCACTGCCGCGCCCGCGGCGTGGGAGGGCGGGAGATGTTCGGCGGCGAGACTGCAGAGCGCCAGCGCGCCGATGGCCACCAACGCCTGCCGCCGCAATCGTGTCGTCGTCATCGGTCGTCCGGGGGCTGCCCGGGTTCCGCCGCCGGTTGCACCAGTCGCCGGAACGCCGCGAGGAGCCGTTCGTTCTGGGCGTCCGTCCCGACCGTGATGCGGAGCCTGTCCGCCAGCAGCGGATCGTCGAAGTACCGTATCAGGATACCCCGCGCCTTCAACAGTTCGTAGACGTTGCGCGCATCGCCGCCGGGCGGGCGCACCAGCAGGAAGTTCGCCTCGCTCGGCCAGACGCGGCAGCCGATGCCGTCCAGCGCGGCGGACAATCGATCCCGCGAGGCGCGGACCCGTTCGATGTTCGCGAGGGTGTACGCGGTGTCCCTGATCGCCGCCGCGCCGACCCGCGCGGAAACCGCATCGACATTGTAGCTGTCCTTCACCTTGAGCAGTCCGGCCAGCAGCGCCGGTTGGGCCACGGCGAATCCGAGGCGGAGGCCGGCCAGCGAGTGGCTCTTCGACAGCGTGCGGAGCACCACGACGTTCTCGCGGCGCGCGGTCAGCTCCAGCGCGTCGCCGGAGGCGAACGCGGCGTACGCCTCGTCAATCACCAGGATGCCGCGCACGCGCGCCGCCAGGTCACCCAGGTCCGCATTCGGGATCCGGTTGCCGGACGGGCTGTTCGGGCTGGCGACAATCGTCAGGGCTGCCGCCGCCGCCGCAAGCCGCTCAACCGGCAATGCGTACGTATCGTCGAACGGCACCTCGACCGCCGGCGCACCCTGCATCCGCGCGAGCGTCCGGTACAGGCTGTAGGTCGGCGCGGGAAACGCCACCGGCCGCTCGGCGTCGGCCACCGAGCGGAACAGCATCGTCAGCAGGTCGTCGCTGCCGTTGCCCGCCACGATCCAGGCCGGATCGATGCCGAGCACCGCCGCCGCGCTGGCGCGGAATTCGTCCGCGGCAGGTTGCGGATACCGCCGCAGGCTGTCCGCTGCAATCGACTGCAGGGCGGCCAGCGCGCCGGGGCTGGGCGGATACGGGTTCTCGTTGGTGTTGAGCTTGACGACCTGCTCGCCCGCGCCCGGCTGCTCACCGGGCTGGTACGCGGTCAGCGCATCAATCGCCGGTCGGAAATACGACATGCGTTTCTGTCAGCAGCCCGTGGTGGAACCCCGCGTCGCACCGAGACCGGTCAGGCGCCCGGCCGACAAGGCGTGACGAGGGAGCACACCGGCAGTATGTGACCGAGGAACAACGCAGCTCGGGCGGGATGCATGGCCGGTCGAATGCAGCGGGGCTTTCATCACGGGCTGCTTAGGACTGCCGCATGTGAGGATAGCGATAGTCCCGCGGCGGAATGAAGCTCTCCTTCGTGGTGCGCGGGCTGACCCAGCGCATCATGTTCAGCAGGCTGCCGGCCTTGTCGTTGGTGCCCGACGCCCGCGCGCCTCCGAATGGCTGCTGACCGACGACGGCGCCGGTCGGCTTGTCGTTGATATAGAAGTTGCCGGCCGCGTAGCGCAGTTTCTCCGAGGCGAGCGCGATAGCCCGGCGGTCGCGGGCGAATATGGAGCCTGTCAGCGCGTAGGGAGAGGTGGCGTCGCACAGCTCGAGCGCCTGTTCGTAGCGGTCGTCCTCGTACACGTAGATCGTGAGCACCGGGCCGAACAGCTCGGTTTCCATCGTCGCATGCCCGGGGTCGTGCGCCTGAATGATGGTCGGCGCCACGAAGTAGCCGACTTCGTCGGCGTAGGCCCCGCCGCAAATGACGTCGGCGGCCGTATCGCTGCGGGCGGCGTCGATGGCGCGCGAGAGCGTGTTGTAGGAGGCTCTGTCAATCACCGCGCCCATGAAGTTCGTGAAGTCGCACACGTCGCCGTACGCGATCTGGCTGACCTCGCCGCACAGCCGGTCGCGGAGCGTCCGCCACAGGCTGGCGGGAATGTAGGCCCGGCTGGCGGCGCTGCACTTCTGGCCCTGGTACTCGTAGGCGCCCCGGATCAGGCCGGCCGCCAGCTCGTCCGGATCCGCGGAGGCGTGCGCGAAGACGAAGTCCTTGCCGCCGGTCTCGCCGACTATCCGCGGGTAGTTGCGGTACCCCTTGACGTTGTTGCCGACGGTCTTCCACATGCCCGTGAACACCTCGGTGCTGCCGGTGAAATGCACGCCGGCCAAGTCCGGATGTTGCATCGCCGGCGTCCCGATCGTGCCGCCGCTGCCGGGCACCAGGTTGATGACGCCGGGCGGCAGTCCCGCCTCCTCCAGGACGCGCATCAGCCAGTACGCCGAGAACACCGCGGTGGACGCCGGCTTCCATAACACGGTGTTGCCCATCATCGCCGGGCTGGTCGGCAGGTTGCCCGCGATGGCCGTGAAGTTGAACGGCGTCACCGCCAGCACGAATCCCTCCAGCGGGCGGTACTCCATGTAGTTCCAGATGCCCGGCTGGCTGCCCGGCTGCTGCTCGAAGACCTCCTGCATGTAGGCGACGTTGAAGCGCAGGAAGTCGATCAGCTCGCAGGCGGCGTCGATCTCCGCCTGCATCACGGTCTTGCTCTGGTTGAGCATCGTCGCCGCGTTGATGATCGGCCGGTACGGACCGGCCAGCAGGTCGGCAGCCTTCAGAAACACTGCGGCGCGCTGCTCCCACGGCATGGCCGCCCACGCCGGCCGGGCCGCGGCCGCGGCCGCAATCGCCTGGGCGACGGTGCCGGCGTCCCCCTTGTGGAAGGTAGCTACCGAGCGGGCATGGTCGTGCGGCAGGATGCACCGGCCCAGGTCGCCGGTGGTGACGCCCTGGCCGCCGATGATCAGCGGGATTTCGATCGAGCCGTCGCCAAACTGCGCGAGTTGTGCCTTCAGGGCCGCCCGTTCCGGCGAGCCGGGAGCGTGGTCCAGAACAGGTTCGTTGCGTGGAATCGGAACGTTGACACGAGAGTTCATCATGGCTGCGTAAGTTTATATGTTGTCCCACGCCGCCGGCATGCGCCGCTGCGCCGCTGGTTTGCGCGAGGCGCGGCATCTGACGTATCTTGAATGTTTCCCACCGCGCACGGACGCCGGGCCTCTGACGGCGGTGGGACGGCGGCCGTTTGCGTGCCGAGGTAGCTCAGTCGGTAGAGCACATGACTGAAAATCATGGTGTCGGCAGTTCGATTCTGCCCCTCGGCACCATTTTTCCTTTCCTGCCTGTTCCCCTCCACTCGTGTAACGCTCTTTAGTAGATGTCCTTGGGAGTCAGCTATGGACCTGCAATGCACGGCGGTGTTCCGGAAGGTTCCAGAAGGCTATATCGCCTTCATCGAGGAATTTCCCGGCGCCAACACCCAAGGCTCCTCTCTCGAAGAAGCCCGATCGAACCTTCGCGAAGCCGTCGCTCTGGTGGTCGAAGCTAACCGGATATTAGTCCGCGAAGATGCCGCCCCCGGTGCGGTTATCAGAGAGCCGCTCACCGTCACAGCGTGAAGCGTCGGGATCTGCTACGCCACTTGGCACAATACGGCTGCGTCCTCCTGCGCGAGGGCGCCAACCATACCGTGTATATCAACCGGACGGCCAAGAAGGCCTCGACGGTTCCCCGACACACCGACATCAACCAGGATCTCGCCAGAAAGATCTGCAAGGACTTGCAGGTGCCCCAGCCAGACGCGTGACGCGGTTTTCGGCACTCCCGGGCTTGATCCGATCTCGTGGGGTAGTTACAGACACTGGGATGGAAACGCCGAAGAACGCAAGGACAAACGCCTGGATTCACCTGGCGACGGCGACCACGTCGACGACCGTTGCGGTGCAGCGCGGTTCTGGCACTGGCTCGTGATGTTCGCGCAAGCTCTCAATGTGAAACCGGATCGCCTCTCTGATCTCGCGGATCGTCTCCTTCTCTGAAGCACCGGTCGCAACGCACCCGGGCAGGTCGGGAACGTAGGCGGCATAGTTCCTCGGCGATTTCTCGATGACGACCGTGTATTGCATTCCTGCTTCACTCCTTCAACCCGGCTTGCTTCACGATGCTTGCCCAGGTGCCACGCGGAAGGTCATCGCTCAGCTTGCCGGCAATGGTAACGGTTCCGGGCCGATCCGAGTGCCTGTACTGACGATGGCTGCCTCTGGTGCGAACCAGCGACCACCCCTGCTGTTTCAGCAAGCGAATCACGTCACGGTACGCTACTCGCTCATGTGGGAATGAACGTGGTACAAAAGCGGGTGGTGGTTTCCTAAGTTATTGTGAAATAAGGCATTTAATGTCAAATAGGATTCCGCCCCTCGGCACCATTTCCCCTTTCCCGCCTTTTCCCTCCTGTTCCCGATAAGCCTTGCAAACAGCTGGAAAACTGTCACTTACTGGATAGAGCACGTCTCGATCAACGGCCGGCGGCGGGACATCGGCCTGGACGGCTGGCCAGTCGTGGCGCTCACCGCCTGCCGGCGCTCCGGTATTCAAGAGCCGGGGTGGGCGCTGCGCGCGAAATGAGATACTTGTATAGCAACCAGCACACAGGAGAACTGACATGACCGCTGTCTCCCTCCGCTTGCCCGATGATGTCTCCCAACGCCTGCGCCAGTTGGCCGCCCGTACCGGGCGGAGCAAGACCTTCTACATCGTCGCGGCCATCCGGGAACACTTGGACGATCTTGAGGATGTGTACCTGGCCGAACAACGGCTGATCGACCTGCGGGCCGGAAAGTCTCACGCTGTCCCGCTCGAAGACGTGATGGAACGCTATGGTGTGGACGATCGAGCTTGACCAGGCCGCCGTACGCGACTTGGACAAGCTCGACCAGCAGCCACGGCGACGGATTCTCGCTTTTTTGCATGACTGCTTGGCTACGTTGGACAACCCGCGCAGCATCGGGGAGGCCCTCAAGGGCTCCACGCTGGGCGAATTCTGGAAGTACCGGGTCGGCGATTACCGCATCATCGCCAGTATCGAGGATCGCGCGGTGCGCGTGCTCGTCGTGAAGATTGGGAACCGACGGGAGGTGTACCGATGAATCGACGTCCCGATAGCGGCAGCTTCGGCCCGTCCGCCTCTCTTGAGGACGTGCGCGGCGCGTGGCGCGGCGACGCGGGAGATTCCCAATAGAGTGGCACACGAACGCGCAGAGGAGACGCATAATCTGCCAGAGGTTTCTCAGGCCCTTCTTGAGGGCGCACGACCGCCAATGATCAACAAACTCATGAGCTCGTATTCCGCGATCCCCTTGTTGCTTTCCCCAAGGTCGGATCGCATTGCACGTAGCACGCCGTCCATCAGCCGCATTGATTCCTTCGGGTCGTGGGCTGACGCACGCCACTTCCCAAAGGCTGCCACAACCTCCGGGCCACCATATATCATCGATCGGTGGCCTCATCCGCAACATGGAGTATGGACGACAACGGGAACTGGAGGAGACCGTAACGTGCCAGGGCAACGAGGCGTCTCCGAAGGGGCGACGGGTATACGGCCCCTGCTTCAACCACTTCAAGGTCAAGATCAAGCTCTCCTGCCGCGCAGCAGGGCGCGAGATCGACCGCTGACGCGCTGCAAACTTCAGCCCAACCGCCTCTGGGTACAGACGTGGGTCCGGCACGGTGAGCGGCGCCTGATGGTCTGGTGATAACTAATTTCCAAAATGTCTTTAGAATCCGAAAGTTATAGACGATTCTGGTTGATGAAGTGCGAGCCGGCGGCCTATACGATTGACGACCTCGCGCGGGACGGGCGGACGAGTTGGGAAGGGGTGCGCAACTACCAGGCGCGCAACTTCATGCGCGACGACATGCGCGTGGGGGATGGCGTCCTGTTCTATGCATCCAATGCCGATCCAGCCGGCGTCACCGGTGTCGCCAGGGTATGCAGAGAGGCGCATCCCGATCACTACGCCTGGGAGCCGGGACACCGCTACTTCGATGCGCGCAGCACGGCGGAGAAGCCGGTTTGGTACATGGTCGAAATCGAATACGTCGAGCGGTTCCCGGACACGGTGGGGCTGGCGACGCTGAAGGCGACGCCGGGACTCGAGCAGATGATGGTGACCCGCAAGGGGAGCCGGCTGTCGGTCCAGCCGGTCACGGAGGCGGAATTCGAGATCGTCGTCCGGTTGGGAAGGGCGGCACGCCCGCCGGACGAGCAGTAGCCGCGGACTCCCGGTCAGTCCGCCGCGTCCGCAACGTCGGCGCCGGGTGCCGTGTCCACGCCGTGTTCCCGTATCACGCGCAGGAAGATCTCGCCGTAGCGCTCCAGCTTCTTTGCGCCGACACCTGAGAGCGTCTCCATTTCATCGAGCGTCTGCGGCCGGACCTCGGCCATTGCCGCGAGCGTCGCATCGTGGAAGATGACGTAGGGGGGCACGCCCTGGCTCTGCGCAAGCTCGAGCCGGCGCGCGCGCAGCGCATCGAACAGTCCCGGCGGGCCGCTGGCGACGGCCGCGGCCCCACGCTTCTTGCGGGAGGCTCGCGCTGCGCGAGGGTCTCGCCGCAACTCCACCGCGACCTCGCCGCGCAGCACGCGGCGCGCCTCCGCGGTCAGGCGCAGCGAGCCGTAGCCGTCGATGTCCACGCTGAGCAGGCCGCGCGCGACGAGCTGGCGGACCACGGACCGCCACTGGCGGGCGTCGAGGTCGGCGCCAGCCCCGAAGGTCGGCAGCCGGTGGTGGCCGAAGCGCCGCATGCGCTCGTCGTCCTTGCCGCGCAGCACGTCGACGACGTAACCGGCGCCGAAGCGCTGGCCGGTCCGGTAGACGCAAGACAGCGCCTTGCGTGCCGCCTCGGTCGCGTCCCATGACTCCGGCGGGTCCAGGCAGTTGTCACAGTTGCCGCACGGCGCGGCGAGCGTCTCGCCGAAATAAGCGAGCAGCGCCTGGCGCCGGCACGTGGTCAGCTCGCAGTAGCCGAGCATGGCGTCGAGCTTGCGGATCTCCAGGCGCTTCCGATCGGCACCCGCTTCGGAGCCGTCCATCATCTGCCGCAGCGTCATCACGTCCTGCAGCCCGTAGGCCATCCACGCGTTGGCCGGCAGGCCGTCACGTCCGGCGCGGCCGGTTTCCTGGTAGTACGCCTCCAGGCTCTTTGGCAGGTTGAGGTGCGCGACGAACCGGACGTCCGGCTTGTCGATCCCCATCCCGAAGGCGATGGTGGCGACCATCACCACCCCCTCGCCGTGGACGAAACGGTCCTGGTGGGCCTCGCGCTCCCGAGCGTTCATGCCGGCGTGGTAGGCCAGCGCATCCACCCCCTTTCCGCGGAGCCATTCCGCGGTCTCGTCCACGCTGCGCCGCGACAGGCAGTAGACGATGCCGGCGTCGCCGCGGTGCTCCGTATCGAGGAGTCGGGCGAGCTGATCGCGGGGGGTGGTCTTCGGCGCGACACGGTACTGGATGTTCGGACGGTCGAACCCGCTGACGAACCAGCGGGCGCCGGTCAGGCCGAGCCGCTCCCCGATTTCACGGCGCGTTGTCTCGTCGGCGGTAGCCGTCAGCGCCATCCGCGGCACGTCGGGGAAGCGGTCCCGCAATACGGAGAGCTGGAGGTACTCCGGCCGGAAGTCGTGACCCCACTGCGAGACACAGTGCGCCTCGTCGATGGCGAAGAGCGCCACGTCGATCTCGTCGAGCAGCGCCAGCGTCCGTTCGCCCAGGAGCCGTTCCGGCGCGGCATACAGCAGGTCGATGCTACCCGCGCGGAGCCGCGCTTCGACGTCGAGCACCGCGTTGTACGACAGCGTCGAATTGAGATACGCCGCCCGCACGCCCGCCTGGAGCAGCGCCGCGACCTGGTCGCGCATCAGCGCGATGAGCGGCGAGACGACCACCGCCGTGCCGTTGCGGATGAGCGCGGGAATCTGGTAGCAGAGCGACTTGCCCCCGCCGGTCGGCATCAGCACGAGGCTGTCACCGCCGGTGACGGCATGGTCGATGACCGCCCGCTGCTGCCCGCGAAAGCCGGCGTAGCCGAACACCCGCTCCAGGATCTGCTGCGCGGTGGCGAGCATCCAGCAATCGTACACCGGCGCGTGGGCAGCCACCGGCCGCAGCGGCCGCGCGCGGCGGGACCAGGAATATGTACTATTGTAAAATCTGCATGCGTGCCTCTTGTGGATGAATGTGGGATGGCGCGTTTCGGGTGACTCCTGATGAATGAACGCCTGCTCCGCCGGGTCCGATATGTATCCGTCGCCGCGTTGTTGCTGGCGGTGCCTTCCCCGGCGGCCGCTCAGACTGAATTCCACATCCAGTACGGCTCGCTTGACAACCCGTTCTCCGGGCAGTCCGAGCAGACCGTCATCCTTACGTTCCAGCATGCGCTGTCCTGGAGTCTTGGCGACAGCTTCTTCTTTACCGACTTCATCGACGACGTAGCGGTCGACGGGTTCAACGACCGGGACTTCTACGGCGAGTGGTATCCGACGCTGAGCCTCGGCAAGTTGGCGGGGCGCAAGGTGGGCGCCGGCCCGCTGCGCGACATTGCCTTGATTGGCGGCATCAACTTCGGCGGCGACGCCGACTTCATGAAGTACCTGCCGGGCGTGCGGGCGTCATGGGACGTGCCCGGCTTCTATTTCCTGAACACGGACGTGACCGCCTTCATTGACGCCAACACCGGCCTCGAAAAGGGGAGCGGCGCACCGAAGACCAGCAACAGTTGGATGTTCGACGTGAACTGGGGCTCCGCGATCAACGCCGGCAGCCAGTCTTTCGTCTTCACCGGCCACGGAGAGTACATCGGTGGCGGCACCGACGAGCTCGGCAGCGTGGTGAAGAGCTGGGTGCTGCTCCAGCCGCAGTTCATGTGGGATGTCGGCAAAGCGGTGGCGGACAAGGCGAATCAGATTTTCCTCGGCATCGAGTACCAGTACTGGCTCAACAAGCTCGGAACTGATCTGGACGAGAACACGGCGCAGTTGTTGATCGTCTGGCGCCTCTGACCTGCCAGTTCGCATCCGGGCGGGAGCTCGCCGGAATGGAATTCGACGCGTATACGCTCGACGATGGCGTTTACGACGAGATGTTCCAGGCAGGGGATACCCCGCACCCGCACTGCCGCAATCTCCGCGAATGGCTGGATCGGCTTTCCGCCGAGGAGATCAACCGCATACAGGAATGGGTGACCCGCTCGTTCCTCAACGAAGGCATCACGTTCACCGTCTACGGTGAGAACGAGGCGGACGAGCGGATAATCCCGATCGATTGCCTGCCGCGCATCGTGTCCGCGGACGACTGGCGGCAGATCGAAAGCGGCCTTACCCAACGCATCCTCGCCCTGAACCGCTTCCTGGCCGACGTCTACGGCGCGGGGCGCATCATAGACGACGGGGTCATCCCGGCGGACATGGTGTACGGCTGCCCGCAGTACCGTCGGGAGATGCGCGGCGTCCAGCCTGCCCACGGCACGTGGGTCTCCATCTGCGGCACCGATGTCGTGCGCACGACCGACGGCTTCTACGTGCTGGAGGACAATCTGCGCGTGCCGTCCGGGGTCTCGTACATGATTGCCAACCGCAAGGCGATCAAGTCGAGCCTGCGCCGGCTGTACCGGCAGTGCCGCGTCCGGGAAGTGGAGGGCTACGGCCGCCAGTTGCTGCAGACCCTGCGCGAGATTGCGCCCGCGGGCTGCGCCGATCCGTCGGTCGCGGTGCTGACGCCCGGCGTCGCCAACTCCGCTTTCTACGAACACATGTTCCTGGCCCACGAGCTGGGCGCCGAGCTGGTGGAGGGGCGCGACCTGGTGGTCATGGACGACGTCGTGTACATGAAGACCACGGAAGGGCTCCGGCGCATAGATGTGATCTACCGGCGCATCGACGACGATTTTCTGGACCCGCAGGTGTTCCGGCCGGATTCCGTGCTGGGCGTGCCGGGCATCGTGCGCGCGCACCGCGCCGGCAATGTGGCGCTGGCGAATGTGCCCGGCACCGGCGTGGCGGACGACAAGAGCAACTACGCTTTCGTGCCGGACATGATTCGGTACTACCTGGGCGAGGAGCCGATTCTGGCAAATGTCCCGACCCATCTCTGCCGCCGGCCGGAAGACCTCGAATATACGCTCGACAACCTGGAGCGTCTGGTGGTGAAGGAGGTAGGGGGCTCGGGCGGCTACGGCATGCTGGTGGGGCCGCATGCGTCGGTGGCGGAGCGCGAGGAGTATGCGAAGCGGTTGCGGGCGAATCCCGCGGGGTTCATCGCGCAGCCGGTCCTGGCGCTGTCGCGTGCGCCCTGCATCATCGAGGGGCGGGCGGAGCCACGGCACGTCGATTTGCGTCCGTACGTCCTCCGCGGGCAGGAGACGCGCATCGTGCCGGGCGCGTTCTGCCGCGTGGCGCTGCGTCGCGGCAGCATCGTCGTGAATTCCAGTCAGGGTGGCGGCGGCAAGGACCTCTGGGTGCTCCCGGACTAGGAGCCGACTGAAGATGCTGTCGCGCAGCGCTGAAGGCCTGTATTGGATGGGTCGCTACTTCGAGCGGACCGGCCATCTCTGCCGGCTGCTCCGGTGGCAGGTCGAGTCGCTGGTGGACCGGCCCATTCGGGAAATCCACTTCGGCTGGTACCGCATCTACGGTACTCTCGGCCGGTCGATTCCGGGGGCCGACGCCGAGCTGGTCGGCGGCGGGGACGACTACATGCTGGTCGATTCGTTCGCCCTCGCGGACGACCTCACGTTCGAACGTACGAATGTCGATTCGGTCTGGAGCGGATTTTCGCACGGGCGCGAGAACGCGCGGCAGATGCGTCACCACCTCAGCGGCGAAGTCTGGACCAACCTGAATCAGGCCTATCTGCGGTTCCGCAAACTGCGCATCGAGGACATCTGGAAGACCGCGCCGGAGACCTTCTACGAGGGGGTCGCCTACGATATCGACGCGCTGTCGGGGGCCGCGGACGCCACCATGTACCACGACGACGCGTGGCGCTTCCTTCGGATGGGCCGCTTCAACGAGCGCGCGCAGCTCACCATCTCGCTGATCCTGGCGCATATTGCCGCGACCAGGAAGACTGGTGATTCGCTCAATGACGACTGGTCGAGCCTGCTGCGCGTCTGTCAGGCGGTCGACGTGTACCGGCGTCGTTACGGCACGGCGATCCGGCCGGATCTCGTGCTCGACCTGCTTGTAACCGACGAGCGGTTGCCGCAGTCGCTCGCGTGCGGGATGGACGCGGTCGCGGAGGAACTCGCCATGATCAAGGCCGGCCCGGGACCTTCAGCCGAGGCCCTGCGGTTGGCCCGTTCATTGGCCGACACCGTCCGTCGCGACTGGCCGGGCCATCCAGACCTGGAGCATCGCGAACGAATCCTCGTCGAGGTGCGACGGGCGTGCCGCACGTTGCACGGGCTGGTGGTTGATGCGTACGTCAGCTACCCGGTAGCTGCGCCGTAGAAGCCGCTCGATTCAATTGGCGTCAGACGATGCCCAGGGCATCCTGGCGGGTGTTCCGGATCGGGATGATGCGGTCGAAGCCGCTGATCTGGAACACTTCCTTGATGTGATCCTTCATGGAGCACAGGGCGATGCTGCCCTTGTGGATCTTGAGGGTCTTGGCTGCGATCAACAGGACGCGCAAGCCGGAGCTGCTGATGAAGTCCAGGCGGCTGAAATCGACGATCAGCCGATGCTCACCGCCGCCGATGCGCTCCGTAACGATCGACTCGAATGCGCGCGCGTTCCCGCTGTCGATCCGGCCGGCTGGAATCAGCACCAGCACGTCCTGTTCCCGTTCTTCCGCAACGTCGATGTTGCTCGTCAAGAATCGCTCCCCGGTTACCTTTTGTTACTGCCGCCTGTGCAGTGGCAGTTTGCGTCGGCGGTGGTCTAATCCTTGGTTTTGGTTTCGACGTTCACCGTGAGCTGATTTCGACCGTTCTCCAAGCGGTAGGAGACCCGATCGGCCAGACTCTTCACGAAGTGCAGGCCCAGTTTTCCGATCTGCCGATCTTCCAGTGCCGCGTCGACATCCGGTGCTTCGGCGCCGGTCGGATCGAACGGCTGTCCGTTGTCCTCCAGCGTCAGGGTGATGCCGTCGTCTCCGAGTTGCAGCCGGATGTCCGCCGTCAGGTTGTTACTGTTCGAACTGCCGTGCATCACCATGTTGGTGAGCAGTTCGTCGAGCATCAGGTTGACGACGTATACCTTCGGTTCCGGCAGGTCGTTCGCCTCGCCAAACGTTTCGACCATGCGAAAGAGATTGCCGATGTCAGACAACTCCGGCGACAGGGAAAAGCGCAACTCGTTGATCATCTGGAGGTTTCCGAATCGGCAGTGGCGGCATTATAGCAGCCTCTCGGACCGCCGGCAACGCTCCAGAAAGGCGTAACGCGAGGCGGGAAACTGCTCAGATTCGACGGCGCAGCACCACGCAGGTCTTGTCGTCGGTCGGGTCCGTGCCCTCGGAAAATTCCTCGATCGACGACCAGATGTGGTCGACCATCTCCTCCGGCGACCGGTCGCCGGCGCCATCGAGCGCACGGGCGAGCCCTTCCCGTCCGAACAGTGTGCCCTTGCGGTTGATCGCGTCCGTCAAGCCGTCGGTGTACACGAAGAAGGTGTCGCCCGGCGCCAACTGCCCCTGGCGGCTGGAGTAGTCGGAGTCCTCCAGGATCCCCATCGCCATGTCCCCGGTGGTCGGCAGCGCCTTCCGGGAACCGTCGGGCTTGATCAGCATCGCCGGGTCGTGACCGGCACAGGTGTAGTCCACGGTACCGTTCTCAAGGTCGAAAATGGCGAGCAGGCAGGTAACGAACAGCCCCATTGGATTCTCGGCGCAGAGCCGGTTGTTGATGTCGGCTGCAATCACGTCGGTCCCGATCGGATCGGCGGATGCCGCCCTGATAGCGGCGCTGGACGCCGCCATGAACAGCGCCGCGGCGACCCCCTTGCCGGATACGTCGCCGAGCGCGACGAACAGCTTGCCGGCCTGCGGCACGTGCATCTCGATCAAATCGCCGCCCACCATCTGCGCCGGCGTCATCCGGGCGTGTCCGGTGAGGTTGCCGACGTCGGTGTTGCCCTGCTGTACGAGCGCGGCCTGCACGACCTTGGCCATTTCGAGGTCCTGCTCCATCGCCTCATGGGCCAGCCGCAGATTTCGGTTGCTCGCCTGCAGTTCGCGCGTCCGTTCGGATACGAGCGTTTCCAGCTGTTCCTCGCGGTTGAAGACCTGCACGGTCATGTCGGAGAAGACGCGCGCCAGGCGGCCGATCTCGTCCCCGCGACGGAGTACTTCCTCCATGTCGCGCGGTTCCGGCTGCGTGCCGCCTTCCACCTGCCTGGCGGCTTCGGCAATGACCTCGATGGGGCTCGTGAGCCGGCGCGATCCCCAGAGCGCCCCGCCGCCGGTCAGCCCAAGCAGCAGAAACGCGATGATGGTCGTGTTCACGGCTTCGTTGATGACGGTGCCGGCAATTCCGTCCAGGCCGACCTCGATCGCCAGCGCTCCGATGGCGATGCCCCCGGTGTTGATGATCGGTGCGGCCACCACGATGCCGCGCGTCTCGGGGGAGAAGAGGCTCAGGCTGGCCCGGCTCGTCACGAGCTGGTCGTCCACTGCGGTCTGCACCATTGCCCCGGCGCTGCTCTCGAAGCGATCCGCGGGATTGGCCTGGTCGTCCGCGGACTGCAGCGCCAACCGGGGGGCGGCTGCCGCCAGATCCCGATCCCGGTTGACTACCCAGATCGCGTCGATGTTCTGGGCACGGACCAGCACGTCGGCCTCGCGCTGATACACGGAATAGAGCAGGTTGCCATAGCTGCTCTCAATCAGGATGCCGACCTGTACGATGCGTTGCCTTTCGTGATCGGCGGCGCCGACGTACTTGTAGACGAGGCCATCGGAGGGGCGCGGTTCCGACGCGTGCTCGTGCAGCAGCTCCGGACCGTCGAGCAGCGCGGCAAACTCGTCAAAGTACGGCATGGTGCCGGCGGAGTCCGGCGTTTCGGATACGGGCAGGCTCGAATAGACCACATCGCCGCTTGCGTCGGCGACGCGAATCTCGCCGATCACCGTCGTGCCTACGATGTGGAGAAGCTTCTCCTCGATCTCGGTGCGGGACCAGCCGGCGTCCTCCGCGGCGGCCACGAAGCGCCGCGCCAGCTCCGCCTGCCCCGTCATCTGCTGGCCGAGGATCCCTTCGATGACGTCCGAAACATCGCCCCGCTCCGAGGCGGCGAGGTTGGACAGGATCTCCTGGTCGCCAAAATTGAAGACGTTGCCGACCTGTACTATGCGCGACTTGTCGGCGCCGCCGACGCCGACGTATTTCACGATCTCGTTGTCGATTTCGCGGACCACCGCCGGCTGCACGATGAAGCCGTCGTCCTCGGGAGCCGCCGCCAGCAACAGGAAGAACTTCGATGCCTGCGGTTGTACTGCCGGATCGGGATCGAACCGGAACGGCACGCGCACGCCGGCATCGTCCTTGACGTTGGTGAGGTAGGAGAATCCGACCTCGTCGGTAATCCAGAACTCGTCGATCACGGTGTCGTTCGTGATCGCATCGAGTATCTCGTTGACGCGCGCCGGCTCGTAGCCCGCCGCCTCGGCGGCCGCCACCATCTGGGAGGCGATGCGCGCCTGGGCCGTCATCTGCGTATCGAGCGTGGCGTCCAGGGTGCGGGCGACGTTGGCGAGCGAAATCTCGCCCATCTCCGCGTAGCTGTCAGCGAGCAGCTCGGCCAGCCTCACGGCGTTGGCTTCCGCTTCGTCGCGCAGCGTGTTGGCGGAGTTGTAGAGCAGGGTGGCGGAAGTCGCGGTGATGGCGACGACGAGCAACGCCGACAGGACGAAGAATACGCGAACGGCCAGCTGCGGCTCGGTTACGAACCGCCACAACCGGCTGAACAATGGCACTTGCCCGCCGGGCGGGGTGGATCCGCTGCTGATTTCCGTCATTGTGCGTGCGGCTCCAGGAAGGCGTTCCGGTGCAGCCACCGGCATTGAACCTCTATATTTTGAACGCTACACGAAGCCATGTCGCGATGCAAACGAACGGGCGGCAGCCGGCCCGCGGTCCGCTATTGGTAGTACTTCTTGTACATGCCGCGCCGGAATATGAAGCCGCCGAGCGGACCGAGCCATGCCAGCACGTAGTGCATGTAGCCGAGGTCCGTCAGTTCTATCAGGTTGCCGTCCGGATCCCTGGCGAAGAACAGCGTATGGCCGCGGGGCGACCGCTCTGGCGGGCTGAGGCATTCCACGCCCTTGCCGACCAGGTAGTCGTACCACCGCTGGGTGTTCCGTACGTTGAAACAGATGTGGGTCAGGCCCACGCGATTCCACGGAACGTCTACCGGAGGCTGGCGCGGCTCGAATCCGAAGATTTCAATCACCGCGCCGCCCGGGACGCGGATCCAGCCAATCTTGCATGACGGCGCCTCGGTGTCGACGCCGAAGAATCCGCGCACGCGCTCGACAGGCGCGTCCGAGACGCCCACCAGGGGGCAGCCGAACACGTTCCAATAGAACTTTACAGCCGCGTTGAAGTCGGACACGGTTATGCCGGTGTGACTGAACGATCGAACCCTCACGAGCGCCTCCTACAGTTCCGTGTCAATGATGTGGTCCGCGACGCGCAGCGCCTGCGCCGCAATGGTCAGGCCGGGGTTGACGGCGGCCGACGACGGGAAAAATGACGCGTCCACGACAAATAGATTCTCGAGGTCGTGCGCGCGGCAGTAGGGGTCGAGCACCGCCGTGCGCGGGTCGCTGCCGAAGCAGAGCGTGCCGCACTGGTGGGTCGTGTTCCTGGCGCGGTGCGAATGGGTCATCACGATCCAGAAGCCGAGACGCCGGAATATCCGCTTCATCTCGCGCACCAGCCGGGCATGCGCCGCCGCGTTGTTCGGGCGGTAGCGCAGTTGGATCCGGCCGTCGGCCGCCAGCGAGATGCGGTTTTCAGCCCGCGGCAGATCCTCGGTCACGGCCAGCCAGTCGACGCCGCGCGCCACCCACGCGTCGTACGCCCAGAGCGGAATCCACGGCGCCACGGTCTGCGCCATGACGCCGTGCGTGCGTCCCTGCGCCTGGAGTTGTCCGAGCGGATGGCGGGTGTCCGGGCCGCGCAGGTAGAAATCGTTAATTGCCACCGTCTTCTGAAACACGGTGTGGTTCCTGCGGAATGGATGAAACCCCTGCATCATGGTGGCCAGGTGCGCCATGTAGCGCGCGCCCACGAGGCCGGATGAGTTCGCCAGTCCGGCGGGATGCCCGTCGGTGGCCGAGCGCAGCAGCAGGGCCGCAGAGTTCACGGCGCCGCACGACACCACCACGAGCGGCGCCCGGACGCGCAGGACCTCGCCGTTCCGCTCAACCTCTACCGCGTCGATCCGCCGTCCGGCCGGGTCGGTCAGCAGGCGCCGGGCCAGCGCGTTGGTCCACAGCTCTACGTTGCCACGCTGGAGAATGGGACCGACGCAGCATGTTTCCGCCTCGCTTTTGGCATGCACCCGGCACGGAAAGGAGTTGCAGGTATCGCACAGGATGCAGCCGCCGGGTTGTCCGGGATTCAGGAGGCCCAGCGGCAGCGGCGACGGATGGAGACCCTGCCCGCGCAGCTGTTCCACGATCGCGGCGATCTCGTCGGAGTGGGGAATCGGCTGATACGGGTACGCGCCGCGCGGCGCTTCCGTCGGGTCCGCGCCGCTCTCGCCGTGCACCTGGTACAGCCGCTCGGCCCGCTCGTAGTACGGCTCCAGCGTGCCGTAGTCGATCGGCCAGGCGGGCGAAATCCCGTCGGCGTGTGCGGTCTCCTCGAAGTCCTCGCGGCGCAGGCGGTACAGCACGCTGCCCCAGAACTTCGTGTTGCCGCCGACGCAGTAGTGTGTGTACGGCTGGAACTCTCGGCCCGCGCCGTCGAGCCAGCGCTCGGACGTGCGGTAACGCAACTGCTTCCAGACCGCTTCCGGATCCCAGTTGGCCGCCTCGCGGGGAATGAAGTCGCCCCGCTCGAGAACAAGGATGCGAGCGCCCGTGGGGGCCAGTGCGTGGGCCAGCGTGCCGCCGCCCGCCCCGGACCCGACGACGATGACGTCCCAGGTGTGATCTGCCACGGTTTCCTAACTGTCCGTGGTCGCGTAGATCTGGTCCATGAGCCGGTGGTCGGCCATGGCCGCCTCGAGGCTCATCTGGGGTGGCGACCCGTTGCGGATTGCCGCGACGAAGTCACGGTACATCGCCTGGTAGCCGCGGATGTCGCGCACGCCGGGCAGCAGTACCCGTGGCGCGCCGCGCCCGCGGACCAGCACGAAGGCGCCATTGGATTCGAAGGTGATGATACCGTCGCGTCCGATCAGCTTGGAGACGCGCAGGCCGCGCAGCAGCGACGGCGTCTCACGCGAGTAGTACAGCGAGCCGACCGCGTGATTGTCGTAGCGGAAGGCGACCATCATGCTCTTCATCCGCCTGTCCGGACCGCGGCGCGGCAACGCCGGCCGGAAGCCGTGGGCCGCGGTGATGGCCGGGCCGAGGCTGTTCGCCAGATGTAGCCAGTGGATGCCTTCCTCGAAGAAGGCATCGCCGCCCGCCAGCGTCTCGTCGTTGCGCCAGTCGGCGGCGGTCTTGAGCCGCCGGGCCAGGGTCGTGAACTGCGCGAAGATCATCTCGCCGATCACGCCGTCGCGCAGCAGGCGCCGCAGGCAGACGGCCAGCGGCTTGTAGTGGTCGTTCTCGCCCACCAGCACCGCCCGTCCGGCCCGCTCGCGGGCCGCGCGGACCTGCTCGTAGTCGGCCAGCGTAAGGCAGGCCGGTTTTTCGATCAGCACGTGCTTGCCGGCGGCGAGCGCACGCTGCGCCAGGTCCAGGTGCAGACGGGGCGGCACGGCGATGACGACAGCCGCCACGTCGGGGTCGTCGATAGCCTCGTCGTAGCTGCCATAGCTGCGCCGCCCGGCGTAGCGCCGGCGGAACGACTCCGCCCTGGCCGCATCGCGGCTGGCGTAGCTCCGATCTACACCGCTGCCGGGACGGCGCAGATGGCGGCTGTGCACGCCCGTGATGAAACCGCAGCCGAGGAAGGCGATGTGCACCGGTTCCGGCACGTGTCAATTATCGGGTACAGCGCCCGCCTGCAACCGGACGTTGCCGAAACCGTTGCTTCCGGCGGTCAATGGGACCATAATTTCAGCCGGGCGGCAGCGTTTCGCTGTCGCCACGGAGGAGGTTTCAGATGAACAAGCGATATCTTGCGGCAATGCTGGCCCTGGTCGTAGTCGTGGCGCTGGCGCCGCCGCCCGCCGCTGGACAGTCGGGTGCACGCGGCTCCGGCTGGACGGCGCCCCGAACGTCCGACGGTCAGCCCGACCTGCAGGGAATCTGGGCGAACAACAGCGCCACGCCGATGCAGCGGCCGGAGGTGCTGGCGGACAGGGCGAAGCTCACCGAGGAGGAGTTGGCCCAACTGCAGCAGCAGGTTGCCGAATTTCGCGACGCCGAGCAGGCCGGCGACCTGCTCGGCGATCGACTGTTCCAGCAGGCGCTGGGCAACTCGAAGTATCAGGACTTTGACGAAGTTACCGGGAACTACAACGCGTTCTGGTTGGTGGAGCGCGAGCTCGACAACCGCACGTCGCTGATTGTCGATCCGCCCAACGGCCGCTTCCCGCCGCTGACGCCGGCCGCGCAGGCTCGCGCGGCGGAGCGCCGGGCGTATACTGCCGCGCACCCCTCGGATGGCCCGGAGGACCGCACGCTGGGCGACCGCTGCCTGCACTTCGGCGCGCCGGGCCTGGGCGCGGGCTACAACAGCTATTTCCAGATCCTGCAGACGCCCGGCCATGTCGCCATCCTGCAGGAGATGGGGCACGAGGCGCGGCTGATCCCGCTGGACGGCCGGCCGCACGCCGACGCCGGAATCCGCCTCTGGAACGGCAACGCGCGCGCCCGATGGGAAGGTGAAACGCTGGTGGTCGAGACGACCAATTTTTCGCCCCAGGCGCGCTACCAGCAGTCCAGCGAGAACCTGCGCGTGGTCGAGCGGTTCACCCGCATCGCGCCCGACACGATCCGACACGAAATCACGCTGGACGATCCGACGACCTGGACCCAGCCGTGGACGGTCATGATTCTGCTCAAGCAGAGCCAGGACGCGCTGTACGAGTACGCCTGCCACGAGGGAAATTACGCGATGCCGGGAATCCTCGCCGGCGCGCGGGCGGAGGAGGCCAGATGAACGGACGTTCTCTTGCGGGAATGCTCGCGGTGCTGGTGATGGCGGCAATGGCGCCGCCGCCCGCCGCCGGACAGCCGGAAGCACGCGATGCCGGCTGGACGGCGCCCCGGACACCCGACGGCCAGCCGGATCTGCAGGGGTTCTGGGCCAACAACAGCGCAACTCCGATGCAGCGCCCCGAGATCCTGGGGGACAGGGAGATCACCCCGGAGGCGATGGCGGAGCTGCATCAGCGGGTGGAAGAGTTTCGCGCATCGGAGGAGCAGGCCGGCCACCTGATTAGCGATCGGCTATTCCAGCGGGCGCTGGGCAATTCGAACTACGATACTTTCGACGACGAAACCGGCGACTACAACACGTTCTGGCTGGTCGAGCGTCAGCTCGAAAACCGCACGTCGCTGATCGTGGACCCTCCCAACGGCCGCATCCCGCCGCTGAAGCCGGCGGCGGCCCGGCGCGCCGCGGAGCGCCTGGCGTACACCGCCGAGCATCCCTCGGACGGCCCCGAGTTTCGCCCCATGAACGACCGCTGCCTGAGTTGGGCCGCGCCCCGCGTCTCTGGCGGCTACAACAGCTACTTCCTGATCCTCCAGACGTCCGGCTACATCGCGATTCTGCAGGAGCAGGGCCACATCGCGCGCCTCATTCCGCTGGACGGCCGGCCGCAGGTGGACGACGGGCTGCGTCTCTGGGACGGCAACTCGCGCGGCCGCTGGGAAGGCGACACACTGGTGATCGAAACCACCCACTACCGCCCGCAGTCCCGCTTTCTGCAGGCAAGCGAGCACCTGCGGCTGGTCGAACGGCTGACCCGTGTCGCACCCGACACCATCCAGCAGGACATCACGCTGTACGACCCGACGACATGGACTCGACCGTGGACGATCAGGTTATTGCTCAAACAGACGGAGGATGCGCTGTTCGAGTTCGCCTGCCACGAGGGCAACTACTCGATGGAAAGCATCCTGGCCGGCGCGCGCTTGGAAGAGGCCGCGGCGGCAGGCTCCAGGTAGCCCGCCGACTGCGACTGCCGGTTGCCGGTTACGGGAGCGCGAGCGCGATCATCTCCGGCGGGTTGCCGCCGATGGTAAGCGCGATGTACTGCTTGCCGCCGGCCATGTAGGTCATCGGCGCGCCCAGCGCCCCGCTCGGCAGATCGACCGAAGCCAATTCTGCACCCGTCGCCTTGTCGTAGGCGACGAAGCGCGGGCCGCCGTTGCTGCCGCCCGCCGACAGCGCAAGCATCAGCAGCGTCTCGGTGACCAGCGGGCCGCTGCGGCCCCAGTCACCGCCCAGCGGCGGCAGGTCGAGGTCGCGCAGCATCGGATGGTTGCGGATCCGGTCTCCGTTGCCCGTCGGAATCATCCACGCGTGATCGCCGGTGTTCATGTCGATCGCCGTCAGCCGCGTGTACGGCGGCTTGAACAAAGGCAGCCCCTGCGGCATCTGCGGCAGAGGACGCCCGCCGTCGCCGGCCAGAATGACGTCCTCGGGCGCGCCGTGCGTGAAGCGCAGGTTGCCGCCCTGGCCCTCCGGGCTGTAGAAGCGGATCACCGTCGAATGGTTCGTCGACGGCACGTACAAGAGCCCGGTGTCCGGGTCGACCGCCGCCCCCGACCAGCTGGCCGCGCCCGCGCCCGGCGGCCGGAACAGCGTGCCGCGTGTCACGCCCGGCACGGCGCGGTCGAGCGGCGTGAACAGCGGTCCGAGGCGGAAGCCTTCCACCGCCTGGATCGCTATTTCGCGGATCTCGGGCGTGAAATCCACGAGGTCGTCAATCGACGTGCCCTGATACTCGAACGGCGCCGGCCTGGTGGGAAACGGCTGCGTCGGCGACGGCACCTCACCGGGCATGTTGGTTTCGATCGGCACGGGACGCTCCTCGATCGGCCAGATCGGTTCGCCCGTGACGCGGTCGAACGCGTACAGGAAACCCTGCTTGCTGACCTGCGCGAGCGCCTTGATGGGACGGCCGTCGACGACCACGTCGAGCAGGTTGGGCCCGGCGGGGAAGTCGTAGTCCCACAGCCCGTGATGCACTGCCTGGAAGTGCCACACCTTGCGTCCTGTCTCGACGTCGACGCACACGATGCTCTCGGCGAACAGGTTGTCGCCCAGGCGGTGGCCGCCGTAGTAGTCGTTCGTGGGCGTACCGGTCGGCAGGTAGACGTAGCCGAGCTCGTCGTCCCCGCTCAACCACGTCCACACGTTGGCGTTGCCGGAGTACTTCCAGGAGTCGTTCAACCAGGTCTCGACCCCCTCGTCACCCTCCTGCGGCACCGTATGGAAATCCCACTTGTGCTCGCCCGTGCGCACGTCCCAGGCGCGGACCCAGCCCGGCACCGATTCCTGCATGATGCGCCGGTCGGCGATGGAGGAGCCGTGGATGACGACGTCGCGCACCACCACCGGCGGCGACTGGACGGAGTAGAGCATGGCGTTCAGGTAGTCGCGCTCGTTGCGGTCGGCGCGCGGCAGCCCGACCGTCAGATCGACACGGCCGTTCTCGCCGAAGTTGGGGCAGGGCAGGCCGGTCTCGGCCTGCACGCAGATGAGGTAGCCGTTGCCCGTACCCCAGAAGATGCGCTGGTCGTCGCCGTCCGACCAGTACGCCACGCCGCGCTGCCGCCAGGTGACGGTCATCGACGTGGTGCCTTCCTCGTAGCTCTTCGGGTTGTGTACCCAGATGGTTTCGCCCGTCTCCGCATCCACCGCGACGCCCTGCGACAGCGCGGTATTGAAGTACAGGACGCCGTCGATCATCAGCGGCGTCGCCTGCATCGAGGAGATCCGCGGCGTGTTCCGCCTGCGGTACAGGTTGGGGTTCTGTTCTTCCAGGTACTCGACGATGTTGTCCAGGCCGGACCACCATTCCCCGCCGTCGGCCGTTGTCGTGCTGACGTACGCGTCGGCCGACTTCCAGCGCCAGGCCACCTCGAGATCGGCGAAGTTGCCGCGGTCGATCTGATCGAGCGGCGAATACTTGGTGGCGCCCTTGTCCGCGGCGTAGCTGTGCCACTCGCCGCCGCTGGCGCCGCGCTGCGCCCAGGCGTGATCGGGCGCCGCGGCGCCCGCAGCCAACACGGCCAGCGCCGTGAACGTGACAATGTAGAGCCTGCGCTTCATCGAATCCCCCCGCGATATCCCCGTCTGCTGCGCCAACCGGCGCTGATTGTGAACATTGTGGCACGCTCCCGCAAGCCGCCGGCCGGTCGCGCGCGCGGTCACGGTTCGGTGCTCGCCGGTGCGTACGCCCAAAGCGACCGGGGCAACAGCGCGCCCCATCTGTCGTCGTACGGATGCACTTGCTCAACGCGCGCCGCGCCGCGGTAGACGGGGCGCCCTTCGCCGGCCCAGCGGAAGATTGACCCCGCAAGGTTGACGGCGTTGGCGTGGCCGCGATTGCGCAGCTGCTCGACCAGCGCCGCGGAGCGGTAGCCGACGGAGCAATAGACGACCACGACGGCGTCGGGAGCAGCGGCGGCCAGGCGTTCCGCGGCGGCGGCGTCCGATCCCACGTGGTGGGCGCCCGGCAGATGGCTCACCGCGAATTCTTCCGTTTCACGGGCGTCGAGCAGCACGACGCCCGCCGCGTCGGTGTCCAGCGACGCCGCCAGCTCGCCGGTCGTCAGGCTCGGCACGTCCGGAAATTCCTCCGTGATAATCGCTTCCGCGGTGTTCCAGTCGAGCTCCCTGGCGGCGCGTTCGCAACTGGCCGGCAGCGCGCCAAGCGCCGCTATAACGATCCACGCCGCGGCGTTTCGCATCTTCAATCCCTATGTTTCGACGACGTTCGTTGCGCCGCTGGCCGCGCGCAGGCGGTAGTGATCCACGGCCTCGCGCACCACCCGCTCGAAGAAACTGGCGCCTACCTTCAGCGCCTCCTCGTCGATGTCGAACAGCGGGCTGTGCAGCGGGATGTACTCGCCGTCGGAGCTGCGCGTGCCGATGCGCACGTAACAGCCCGGCATCTCGCGCAGGTAGTACGAGAAGTCCTCGGCTCCCATGCTGGGGTAGTCCTGCTCAACGACCGCTGCGGGTCCGACAACCTGTTGCGCCGCACGTCTCGCGATGCCGGTCTCGCGGTCGGCGTTGACGACCGGCGGCGACCATTCGCCCATCGTCACCGAGATTTCGGCGTTGTGCAGGTGGCCCAGCGCATTGGCGATGCGGTGCAGGCCGTCGACGATCTGCTGGCGGGATTCGAAGCGCGTCGTGCGAATGGTGCCCTCGAGCACGGCATCCTCGGCGATGATGTTCGGGGCGCTGCCCGCGCGGACCGAGCCGATCGTGACGACCGAGGGCAGAGCCGGGTTGACCGTGCGCGAAACGAGGGTCTGAATGGTGGTAATCAGGATGCCGGCAATAACGACCGCATCGACCGCCTCGTGGGGCCGCGCGCCATGCCCGCCGCGGCCGCGGACGCGCATCGTGAAGCGGTCGGCGCGCGCCGTGATCGTGCCGCGCGAGACCATGAGCTCACCGACCTCGTAGTGGTGCGTGACGTGACCGCCGAAAATGGCCGTCACGCCTTCGAGCATGCCCGAGCGCATCATGACCAGCGATCCGTTGCCGCGCTCTTCCGCCGGCTGGAACACGAATAGCACGTCGCCGGCCGGCGGCGACGCCCGCAGCATTTCGGCGGCGCCCAGCACCATGGCCATGTGCGCGTCATGGCCGCAGGCGTGCATGCGGTCGGGCACGTCGGAGGCGAACGGCAGCGCGGTCCGCTCCGTGCAGGGCAGCGCATCCATCTCCGCGCGTATTGCGACGGTCGGCCCGTCGCGGTCGGCGCCGGTCAGACGTCCGACCACGCCGCTGCCCTTGCCGCCGTACTCGTACGGAATCTCGAGCCGATCAAGCTCGGCCATGACGGTATGGGCCGTCTCGACTTCTTCGAACGAGAGCTCCGGGTGCCGGTGGAAGTGGCGCCGGAGGTCGACCATGCGCCGGAAGGTGTCGTCCGGGGGGGCGGCAATCGTCACGCGTTAATTGTCTCCGATCGGCGCCCCGGCCCGCCAATCGCCCTACAAGCCGAGCAGCCGCGGCAAGTCGGCCAGCATGGCCTGTTCCGCTTCCGCCTGCGTCGCGCCCAACGCGATGACGTCGAGTTTCCCGCAGCCGGCGAGCGGCCCGACGTTATAGAAGATGTAGTGGCCGGTCTGGGTGTGGGCGTCGAACGCGTCGGGGCCGACGCGCTCGAGCAGCTCTCCGAAGCTGACCGACAGCAACCGCTCGTGGACGAAGTCCTGCGCCCGGTATCGCGGGCGGGGCCCCGCCACGACCCGGTCGACGAGGTGCATCGGCGTGCTGGTGCCGCCCCAGCGTCCATTGCATTCCGTGAACCGTACGCTGAATTCCCCGCGGGGATCGCCGAGAACCAGGTGGTCGAACGAGCAGCGGCCGACATAGCCGAACGCCTGGAGTGCGCCGGCGACCTGTTCGCTGCTGGTGGCCAGCATCCGGTTGACGGGTGCGGGCAGCGTCGACGGCCGGCTGCCGACGAACAGCCGCTCTTCCCCCGCCAGGATCTGCTCATAGATGCCGTCCAGGTGTGGCGGGCCGCCCGCCGGCGTCGGAATCCACCATTGGGTGGAGGGCGAGGCAACGGCTTGCTCCCAGGCGACGACGAGCACCGGCTCCGGCGCCTCCCAATTGGTCCGGTCGAGAAACGCGCGGACCGCGGCGCCGGTCGCGGAGGGCGTCTGCGACAGGAGGTGCGCGGAGTCGAACACGAGGTTGCCGGTGCCGGACGCGCAGCGCGTGCGCTTCAGGCCGACGCGCGCATGGCGCGCCGCCAGCGAGCGCAGCGTTTTCGCACACCGCTCGGCGCTGGTGGCGGCCTGCGCCTCCGGCATCCAGCCCGGGCCGAGCACGAACTCGACGAGCTCGGCGAAGAGCGCCTTGTCGTTGGCGATCCAGGTCACCGGCGGGGGCGGTCCCAGCACGCATACCGGCGCCCCGGCGGCGCCGGCCACGCGACGCGCCAGCGTCCAGACCTCTTCGGTCGACATGTAGGGGTGGATGGTCAGACCGTGCGCCGCGCGCGCGGCGTCGACAAGCTGGTCGAACGCCTCGTCCGCCCAGCACCCGCGCGCTATGGCCAGTGGGGCATCGCCGCCGCCGACGGCCAGCCAGCAAACGTCGCCGAGTCGGAGCCGCTGCCGGCAGTACGTTTCGTAGTCGGGATCGGGCGGCGTTACGGTGGCGTACAGGTCGTGCTCGGTCGCGCGCACCCGCGCGCGGTGCTGGTACTCCTCGACGCCCACGATTTCCGTGAGGAACGGTATGGCCGAGACGTCCTCGAGGTGCAGTACGCGGCGGTCCGCAGCTGCGGGCGTCCAGCATCGGTCTCGAAACGGCTCGACCTGTGCGTCGAGGTTCAGCCGGTCGGCGAAATTGCGGAGGGCACCGGAGGCAGGCACACGGCGGCGGATGTTCAGGAGGCGGTCTTCCGGGTGTGTTCCTTGAGGCGGTGGCGCTTGACCGCTGCGGCGGCTTCGGACAGGTGCGGGTCGACATGTCCGTTGAACACCGCGCCGTCGTCGATCGCAAGGCGCGGCGCGACCAGCCGCCCGTCGACCCGTGCAGCCGCCAGGATCTTCAGGCACCGTGTCGCCGTCAGGTTGCCCTTGACGATGCCCCGCACCGTAATGTTCTGCGCGAAGACGTCCGATCTCAGCTGCCCGTGTTCAGCAACCGCGACGCTGTGGTCCGGCGCGGTTATCTGGCCCTGGACGCGTCCCTCGACGACGAGGTGTGTATCGGCGATGATGTCGCCCTTGACGAAGATGCCAGGGCCGATTGCCGCGACGCCCCCCGGCACGTCCAAGCGGTCCTGCAACGCCGGGTCGGCGGCCAGCAGATCGCCGACCATTGCGTTGTCGCTGCCGACGGGTGTCTTCATGAGAGGCAGGTGGAATTCGATGGACGGATGAACACATCCGAGTCTACCCGCGGGCATGGATACCGCGCAACCCGCGCGGCCGCGCCGTGCGGGACCGTGCACCTTCCCCGCTCCATTGCCACGGCCGGAGTATCGGCAGATAATGTCGACATCTTCATGGTCAGTGGGAGAGCCATCATGCACGAAGGGTTCACACGGCGCGGCCCTGGTTGGCGCAGTTTTATCGTCGTCCTGGCGATAGCGCTGATCGGTGCGGCGTCAGTCTCGACCGTCTGGCACGAGCGGCACGACGCAGACCAGGACTGCGCCGTTTGCCAACTGCGGCACCACGCAGTCGCCGACCTGATTGGGGCGCCCCAGGTCAGGCCGGCCGACGTGCCGGAAGGGTTCACGCAGTTACCCGCCGCCCGGTGGATCGCTGCGAACCACGGCTCCCAGGTTCCCGCCCGCGCACCTCCCGCGTAGTTTCCCGGTACACGTTCCAACAACTCCATTTTTTGCGGTCGCCGTGCGCGATGCGCGCGCCGACGGGTGCACAACGCCCGTCCGGGCGTAAGCCGTAGCCTCCGGCGGCTCGCGTGAGCGGGAAACGACTACGCCAGGACGTCGCGTGAGCGGGAGAAATACCAATGTATCGACAGGTCTGGAAACGATCGTACGCGGCCGTCTTGCTGACCGCATTCGCAGCGCCGGCGGCGCCGGTGCTGGCGCAGGAAAGCGGCACCGTGCGCGGCACGGTCATGCTGACTGAAAACAGCGTGGCGGTTCACGGCGCTGTGGTCCTGGTGGTCGAAGCCGGATTGGTCGGCTTGACCACCGAGGACGGCACATTCGAAATCGAAGACGTACCTGCGGGTTCGTACGAGGTGCTCGCGCAGCGGGAGCACCTCACCGCCGGGCGTCAGATGATTACCGTCGTCGAGGGCGGGACAACTACCGTCGATTTCGAGCTCGGATTGTCACCCATTCACGAGGACGTCACGGTTACGGCCGTGGCGAGCGGGGCCGAAACGACGTTCGAGGCGTTCAACGCCGTCACGACGCTCGATTCGTTCGACATCGTCGGCGGGGCGAGCGGCACCCTCGGCGAGGCGCTGCAGAACGAACCCGGCATTGCCAACCGCAGCTTCGGTCCGGGGTCGAGCCGTCCGGTCATCAGGGGGTTCGACGGTGACCGTGTGCTGATCCTCGAGGACGGGGTCCGTACAGGCGACCTTTCCAGCTCGTCCGGCGACCACGGCGTATCGATCGATCCGAATGCGGCCGAGCGAATCGAGATCGTGCGCGGTCCGGCGACTCTGCTGTACGGCTCGAACGCGGTCGGCGGCCTCGTCAACGTGATCACGCCACACGAGAGCTATCGCGATTCGCTGGTCGACAGCACGCGGGCGCAGTTGAGCATCGACGCCGGCAGCGCGAACAATCAGGCAGGAACCAATGCCAACCTGCAGCATGCGCAAGGGGACCTCCTCGTCTGGGCCGGCGGCAGCACTCGCCGTACGGGCGACTACGAGACGCCGGCCGGCGCCGTTGAGAACTCCGCCACGCGGTTGACGAACGGACGCGCCGGAATCGCCTGGTTCGGCGACCGGTTCTTCGCCAGCAGCGGATTCACGATGGAGGACGGCCGCATCGGCGTACCGTTTGCGAGCGAGTTCCATGGACACCATGGCGAGGAGCAATTCGGCGAGGAGGCGGAAGAGGAGGAAGAGGAGGAAGAGGAGGAAGAGGAAGCCGACATCCGGATCGCCTCGCGACGGCTTGCCGGCCGATTCGACATCGGGGTGCAAAACCTGGAGAACAACGTCGTCGACCGGTTCCGCGTCACGATGAGCGCCATCGACTGGAATCATGATGAGCTGGAGGTCGAAGGCCCGGTCGAGAACATCGGCACCCAGTTTCGTAACCGGACGTACATCGTGCGCGCCGAGGTGGAGCAGCGTCCGACCGAGCGGCTCACCGGGAAATTCGGGGCCTGGACGCAGGTTCGCGACTTCGCGGCGGAGGGCGAGGAAGCGCTCGCGCCACCGACCGTTCTCACCTCGTTCGCCGCGTTTGCCTATGAGGAGCTGAACCTCGGGCGGGTTCGGCTCCAGTTCGGCGGGCGTTTCGAACGGAACGACTACCGGACAGGCCTGCGGCCGGCCGGTCACGAAGAAGAAGACGAGGACCACGGCGAGGAGGAAGAGCTTGAGGCGCCTGACCCGCGCGACCGGCAGTTCACCGGTCTCACAGCATCCGTCGGGCTGCACACCGACCTCGGCGCGCAGACTGCATTCGTCGCAAACCTCACTTCATCGCACCGCGCGCCGGCGCTCGAGGAGCTGTACAACTTCGGACCGCACGTCGGGAACCTCTCATTCGAGGTGGGCAATCCGAATCTCGATGCGGAGACCACGCTCGGTCTGGACTTGAGCGTGCGGCACCGTTCCGACCGCCTGCGGGGCGAATTGAACGCTTATGCGTACGCCATCGACAACTTCATCTTCGGGAACCCGACCGGCATCGTGCTGGACAGCCTTCCGCTACTGGACTTTCTGCAGGGGGACAGCCGGTTCACGGGGTGGGACGCGCGCGGCAGCGTGAGGCTTGGCGGCCGCGCCTGGGCAACGGTCGGCATGGGATATGTCGACGCACGCTTGGCGGCGACGAACGAGCCGCTGCCGCGGATTCCGCCCTTGCGCGGCACGCTCAGCCTCGACCTGCCCTACGGCGGCTTCACGCTCAGCCCGGAACTGGAGTTCGCCGGAGGACAGGAGCAGGTATTTCGCAGCGAGACCGAAACGGATGGCTATTCCGTCTTCAACGTGCGCGCGTCCTACGTGTGGCCGCGGCAGCACCTGGCCCACATCCTTACATTCACCGGCTACAACCTGACGAACGCGCTCTACCGCAACCACACGTCGTTCATCAAGGAGTTGGCCCCCGAGATCGGACGCGGGATCAAGGTGGGGTACTCGTTGCGGTTCTTCTAGTGGCCGTTCTGCTAGTGATGGTGATTGTGGCTGTGGTCGCGGCGGCTCTGGTGGAAGACGACGTGCAGCAGGGATCCGCCGACGAACGCCTGGTACAGCTCCACGCCGCTGCCGTGGAGCAGTTCCGCGCCGGCGGCGTACCCGGCCAGCGTCGCGACGCCGGTCCCCGCTATGCCGAGCGCTCCGGCCGTGAAACCGTGACGGGGGCGCAATATCCACCAGATCGCCAGGCCGACCGGTATCCGGTGAAGAACCACCGCGGCCGCAACGCTGGTCCCATCCGGCGCGAGCGCTGCGCCTTCCAGAAATGCGTGCAGCCCCAGGCCGGTGAGCCCACCCAGGATTGCCAGGTTGTCGGTGTGCGGCGCGAGCGCGCGGGACACGCGCTCGATCAGATTGGGCGTGGCCATGCCGGCGGCCAGGACCAGGAATGTCAGCAGACCGAATTCCGCCCAGGCGTGCGGGATGACCTGCCACGCCACAAGCGCCGGAACGGCGACGTACATGACGCTGTCGAGAAGACGGACGGTGACGGGATGGTCGTGCAGCCAGCCGTACAGCAACGCGCCAACGGCCGGGGCGGCAATTGCTACGGCAAGTTGAACCATGGAGGTCTCTGCGGAGGTGGCAGGGGAGCGCACTGTCCCGCCGAGGCGCAGCAGCCGCTGGCCACAGTCGTCATCGGCGACTGATTACAGCGACCCTGCTGACGCTCTTCGTGCGGCCGTCGTTGTATCGGTGGCTCGAGCGCGACAGTGATCCGGTGCGGAGAGACATCTGATCGCCCGACATTCGCGGCGGCAGGTCCTACGCTGTCCCGCGTCTGCTCTCAAAAGGCGAACTCCAGTCCGACGTATGCGCTGCGGCCGATTTCGGCGATGCGTTGTCCCGAGAACGGATTCAGCGAATTCAGGTGGTTGACGTAGAACTCGTTGGTCAGGTTGCGTGCGCCGGCGCGTAGCGTGACGCCGTCGACGAGTCGGCCGCCGGCCGTCAGGTCGAGCGTTGTCCAACCGGCGGTGCGCATCTCCAGCCGCGCGGCTGCAACGCGATTCTGGGCGGCGGTGTTGGTGATCTGCAGCTCCACCCAGCGCGTCCGGGCCGGGTTGTGGACGTCGATCGCGTAGCGCTGCTCGAACGGCGGTATGCCGAACAGCGGCTCGTCGAACAGCAGGTCCTCGGCTCGCACGAAAGACCAGCCGCCACGCAGGCTCAGCCAAGGCCCGGCCGCCGATTTCGCCTGTAGATCGAGGCCGATGAAGCGGGCTGAATCCGCCTGCACATAGCGGAAGACCTGGGCCGGACTGAGCGGCAGGCGCTGGCTCAGATTGGGGTCGTGCGCGACCGTGATGTAGTCGTCGATGGCTCGCCAGAACACGTCTCCTTCCAGTGTCGCCTGGGCCACGCGCAGTGTCGTTCCGGCGTTGACCTCGAGGCTCTTTTCCGGCACGAGCAGCGGGTTCCCCATGAACTCGGCCGCCGTCTGGAACTTGACCGCCGGAAACCGATCGGCATACCGCTCCAGCGCCGAAGGACTGCGGACCGCCCGGCCCGCCCCCAGGGTGACCAGCCAGGTATCCGTCACCCGCACGCTGGCGTTGGCGGCTGCACTGACATTGGTGTTGTTCTGCGCGAACTGGTCGCCCGCCAGGAGCATGGTCGCGCCGTGCGAGGCGCCGTGCCCGGCGTCGGGAGTCATGTCACCGCCTGCGTCGTGTCCGCTCATGTCGTGCCCGGCCGGGTGGCTGTCGTGCATCGGCGTCCGCGGATGGAAGTGGCCGTGCACGGCGTGCAGTCCGTGGTCCGGGACGGCATTGTCGGCGAAGAACTGCGTGACCCCGCCGGCGCGCGCCTGCTCGCGGTCGATGCGCACGGTGCCGCCGAAGCTGTTGCGGCCGCGGTCGTACACCACCTGCGCGTAGCCGCCGATATTCGTCATTTCGGCGTCCGGCCAGACCGGGTGCATGTTGTGGTGAATCTCTCCGGTGTCACGATCCGTGATGGTCTGGGTCGCATTCTGCCGCAGGCGGTAGGCGTCGAAGCCCAGCTTGTAGCTGAGCGGACCCGTCTCGAGCGCTGCGTGGAAGCGTCCCCCAAGCGTGTCCGAGGAGGCCGGAAGATAGACGTCAATCGGGAACGGCGGCGTGCGCTGCGGGTTCCGCACCGCGGTCGGCTTGTTGTCGTTGTTCATCACGTGGCTCTTGGCGTTCAAGTAGACCTGTCCGGCAATTTCGCTGACAAGGCCGCTGGGCCGCACGTGAGAGATATCGAGCGCGTGCGATTGCGTCTCGAAGAGGGTGGCGTCGAGTATCCGCCCGGGGTAGTCGATGTCGTTCTGCTTCTGGTAGCCGCCGGTGTATTCGAGAAGGGTCCGGTCGTGCATCCGGCCGCCGAGACTCCAGCGCGTATCGAACGACTCGTAGTCGCCCTGGACGGTCGCGCCGTCGCCGTCGGTGTAGTCATTGCCGGTCCGGGCGTTGTGCTGAAAGGTGAACCTGACGCGGTCGGAGCTGCCATGCAGGCTTGCGATGGCGTCGTTGGCCCCGCCGTTCGATCCGTAGTTGTAACCGGCGCGCCCGCCGATCTCGAATGCGCCGCCCGAGAAGGCCGGCTTGAAGGTGTCGGCCCGGATCGCGCTGAGCGTGCCGGCGCCCCAGGTCAGCGCGTACGGTCCGCGCACGACATGCAGCGATTGCAGCGCATGCGGACTGACATGGCTCAGCCCGGAATCCATCCTGGCCGGCCCCGCGGCAAACGTCCGGGTGCCGTCGACGAAGACGCCGATCTGCTCGGCGTACAGCCCGCGCACCGAGGGATCGAGATTGATGGCGCCGCGCCGTAGCGCGGTCACGCCGGCGTGATCGCGCAGGGACTGGGCCAGGTCCTGCGCCACCCGCCGTTCGATCTCGTCTGCGGTGATGATCAGTTCGGTAGCGACCTCGGGCATCAGCGCCGAGACGGTCACTTGCTGCGAGAAGGAGCCGACCTCGAGCGAGATCGCGGTGTCGGCGCCGCCTGCTCCGACAGCAATCGGCTGCTCGTGCGTTGCGAAGCCGAGCAGCATCGCCGCGAGCACATACTCGCCGGCGGCCACGTCGAGAATCCCGAACGCGCCGCTGCGATCGGTTGTTGCCGACGCAACGAAGCCGGCGTCGCGGGTTCTGAGCACGACCGCCACTCCGGGCAGGGCCAGACTCTGGGTGTCGGTCACCCTGCCGGTGACCGGACCGCCGTCCTGCGCCCGCGCAACGGGTGGCGCCAGGGCAACGGCCAGCGCGACGAGCGCGGCGGTGAGCCACGCCTGGGCAAAGCTGCAACACATGCGGAAACACCTCCGTGCGGTGTCGCGCCGACGGCAGCCCGGGACGCAGCCCGAACGCCGACTACGGGCGGCACACGACAACCTTGAATAGCCGGGGAACGAAACGATCAGGTCGACGCCGCGTCAGGCGCGCGGCGGCGGAGGGGGAGGTGCGTGCTCGAACGAGATGGCGGAGCTGGCGACCGCGATGATGCGGCCACTCTCGACGAGCCGGGATTGCAGTTCGGAAGACTCGGGCGTGAAGCCGGTAAGGCTCAGCAGGCCGAGCAGGGCGTCATCGAGCGACTCGCAGGCCTGCAGCCGCGGGCTGTCCGATGGGCCGGAGGGAATGCTCTTGCTCAGGGGGCAGAAGTCGCCGTGATCCTTCCCATCGCAGCACGCCCGCTTCCCACCGTCCGCGTCCAGCACCGCCTGACAGCAGAACGCCGCCGGCAGCAGCGCGAGCGCGGCCAGCTTCCAGACGATGACGCCGGTAACGGTACCGGTGCGGAGCGCACGAACGAGGTGCATGGCTTCACCAAAAAGATAACATAACGCGCAGCGGGCACGGGCGTCTGAGCGCGCCGCGCTGCGGTAGGATCTGGGTGATGAAATCTGTGTACGAGGAGACATACCGGCGCGCGCAGGACCATCCGGAAGCGTTCTGGGCGGCCGCCGCCGAATCGCTGTATTGGCACCGCCGCTGGGAAACGGTGCGCGACGACGCCCGCCCGCCGTTCCATCGCTGGTTCGCCGGCGGTGAATTCAACACCTGCTACAACTGCCTGGACCGCCACATCGAGCGCGGCCGCGGCAAGCAGCTCGCGCTTGTCTACGACAGCCCCGTGACCGATACGGTCCGCCGCTTCACCTACAGCGAGTTGCGTGACGCGGTGGCCCGGGTTGCCGGCGCGCTGGCGGCGCAGGGAGTTGGAGCGGGAGATCGCGTGGTCATTTACATGCCGATGGTGCCCGAGGCGGTTATCGGCATGCTGGCGTGCGCCCGGATCGGCGCCGTCCACTCCGTCGTCTTCGGCGGGTTCGCTCCCAAGGAGCTGGCGGCCCGGCTCGAAGACGCCCGGCCGAAGCTCGTGTTGTCGGCTTCGTGCGGCATCGAGGTAAACCGGGTAATCCCGTACAAGCCGCTGCTCGACGAGGCCATCGCGCGGTCGTCCCACAAGCCGGAGCGGGTTGTCGTTCTCCAGCGGCCGCAGGCGGAAGCGTCGCTCGTTGGGGGCCGCGACCTCGATTGGCGTGAAGCGTGCGCCGCTGCCGCGCCGGCCGACTGCGTCCCTGTGGCGGCTACCGACCCGCTCTACATCCTTTATACATCCGGAACCACCGGGGTGCCGAAAGGGGTGGTACGCGACAACGGCGGCCACGCCGTGGCCCTCAACTGGAGCATGGAGAACGTCTACGGCGTCGGCGCCGGCGAGGTGTACTGGGCCGCCTCCGACATCGGCTGGGTCGTCGGACACTCTTACATCGTCTATGGTCCGCTGCTGCGCGGCGCGACGACCATCCTGTACGAAGGCAAGCCGGTCGGCACGCCCGACCCCGGAGCGTTCTGGCGCGTCATCGCGCAGCACGGCGTCAACGTCCTGTTCACCGCCCCGACCGCCTTCCGGGCGATCAAGAAGGAGGATCCGGAGGGGCGGTTCATGGGGCAGTACGACCTCTCGCGGTTCCGGACGCTGTTTCTCGCTGGGGAGCGCTGCGACCCCGACACGCTGGTCTGGGCGCGCGACCGCCTGGGCGTTCCGGTGATCGACCACTGGTGGCAGACCGAGACCGGCTGGGCGATCGCCGCGAACTGCGTCGGGCTGGGCATGCTGCCGGTCAAGCCGGGGTCGCCGACCCGGGCCGTGCCCGGCTTCGACGTCCGCGTTCTCGGCGAGGGCGGCGAGGAGATGCCGGACGGCGAGATCGGCACCATCGTGCTCAAGCTGCCGCTGCCGCCCGGTTGCCTGCCGACGCTGTGGAACAACGACGCCGGCTATGAAGCCTCGTACCTGTCGCGCTACCCCGGCCACTACCTCACCGGAGACGCCGGCTTCCGCGACGACGACGGCTACCTCTACATCATGAGCCGCGTTGACGACATCATCAATGTCGCTGGGCACCGGCTCTCGACCGGCGGGATGGAGGAGGTGCTCGCCTTCCATCCGGATGTCGCCGAGTGCGCGGTGGTCGGGGTTGCCGACGCCATCAAGGGGGAGATTCCGATCGGTTTCGTCGTGACGAAGGCGGGCGTCACCCGCGGGGAGGACGCGATCGTCCCGGAGCTGGTGGAGCGGGTCCGCGAATCGATCGGGCCGGTCGCTGCGTTCAAGATCGCCACGATCGTGCCGCGGCTGCCGAAGACGCGCTCCGGCAAGATCCTGCGCGGCACCGTCAAGAAGATCGCCGACGGCCAGCCGTACAACGTGCCGGCCACCATCGACGACCCCGCAATCCTCGACGAGATTACCGACGCGCTCGGCAGGCTCGGCTATCCGAAGCGGCCCTGAGCGCCGGCGCCCGCCGGGGGTTCGGGGCGCAGCCCCAAGAAGGTAACTCCGCGCAGCCCCAAGTGAGGACGAATCAGCGCACCTGACGCAACTGTTGAAGTCTGTAGGGGGACGGCGACATGGAAGCGCCCGTCCCCCAGCCGCGCACGGCGCGGCTCGGCGGCCGCGGCGCGGGGCTACGGGGTCCCCGCTAGCAGCCGCCGGGGGTTTGGGGCGCAGCCCCAAGTAAGAAATGAAAGCGGGAGACGGGGGTCGAACCCGCGACCTTCAGCTTGGGAAGCTGACACTCTACCACTGAGTTACTCCCGCTCACTGGCCGGCCGGAAGCCCATTCTAGCAGACCGACGTACGCGCCCGCCTGCTGCCGGTCCCGCTTCGCGGTGTCGCCGTCGGCGGCCGTTCAGGCAGTCGCGGCGCCGCCCCTGATGAACGCCAGCACGTCGTCGCGCTTTTCCGCCATCAGCTCGGGCGTGTCGCCTTCCAGGTTGAGACGGAGGAGCGGCTCGGTGTTCGACGGGCGCACGTTGAAGTGCCAGGTCGGGTACTCGACCGAGACGCCGTCCATGCGGTAGACGTGGGCGTCGCGGTAGCGCTCGGCCAGCGCGTCGATGGTGGCCGCCACGACGGACATGTCCGCCATCTCCGTGTTGATCTCCCCGGAGATGAAGTACTTCTCCCGCAGCGGCGCGAGCAGTTCGCTCAGCGTCTGGCGCTTCACGGACATCAGCTCCAGAATCAGCAGCGCCGGGATGAAGCCGTTGTCCGCGTAGAAATTGTTCCGGAAGTAGTAGTGCCCGGTGACCTCGCCGCCGAACGCCGCGTTCTCCTCGCGCATCCGCTTCTTGAAAAACGCGTGGCCGACGCGGTTCATCAGGGCCGTACCGCCGCCGGCCGCAACGGTGTCCTTCACGGCGTAGCTGGCGCGCACGTCGTAGACGATGGCCGCGCCCGGTTCCTTGCGAAGAAACGCCTCCGCCAGCAGCGCCGTGATGAAGTCGCCGGCGATGAACTCGCCGTCGCCGTCGACGAAGAAGCAGCGGTCCGCGTCGCCGTCCCACGCCACCCCCGCGTCGGCGCCGTCCGCCACGACCCGTTCGACCAGGTCGCGCCGGTTCTCCTCCAGCAGGGGGTTGGCCTGGTGGTTCGGAAACGTGCCGTCGATGTCGAAGCAGAGTCGGCTGGTACGGCAGGGCAGCCGGTGGAACAGCGATGGCGCCACCAGACCGCCCATGCCGCTGCCGGCGTCCAGCACGAGATGGAACGGCCGGATCACCGCTGGATCGATGAACGACATGACATGGTCGACATAGTCGTCGAGCAGTTGTGACTCGGACCGCCGTCCGCCGCCCTGGCCGTCCGGGACCCGGCCATCGAGAATCATCGTCCGGATGTCGGAGATCCCGGCGTCACCGCTCAGCGGCAGCGCCTGCCGGCGCACCAGCTTCATGCCGTTGTACTGCTTCGGATTGTGCGAGGCGGTGATCTGCGCGCCGCCGTCGAAGTCGTCGCGGGCGACCGCGTAATACAGCATGTCGGTGCCGAGCATGCCGAAATCGACCACGTCGGACCCCTGGGCAAGAGCGCCCTCCGTGAATGCCGCGGCGAGCGCGGGCGAGGAGACGCGCATGTCGCGCGACACCGCAATCCGCTGCGCGCCGAGGTACGCCACGTACGCGCGGCCGATCTGGTAGGCGAGATCCTCGTCGAGCTGGTCGGGATAGATTCCCCGGATGTCGTACGCCTTGAAGATGCCGGGGTCGATTGTTCGCATTGGCAGTCGGTTACACCTTGCTGAAAGCGGTGACGACCGAATCGTCACCGAGGACGGCGCCCGGACCGACGACGGCGCGGTCCTCGACGCGCGCCCGCCGTCCGACGACGGCGCCGCGCACTGTCGCGCCGGCGCCGACAACGCAGTCCGGCCACAGGATGGCGCCGTCGATAGCGGCGTTCTCCGCGACGGCGGCGGACGCGCCGATCACGCTGTTGCCCATGATATTCGCGCCGGCGGCAACCCGGGCGCCGGCCCCGATGAAGCAGGGCGGCTCGACGTGCGCGCCGCCGTCGACCACGGCGGTGGGATCGATCAACGGCTCATCGGCCGGGCGCCCGGCGAACGGGTGCGCCGCGCAGCGCCCGCCCATGATGTCCCGATGCACCTGCATGTACTTCTCCGTGGTCCCGATGTCGATCCAGTAGCCGCGCTCGACGTAGGCGACGAACGTCTCGCCGCGCTCGACGAGCGACGGAAAGTAGCGCCGTTCGATCGAGTACTTCGTGCCGGGAGGAATGCGATCGAACGTGTCGGGCTCGAGGACGTAGATGCCGGCGTTGATGGTGTCGCACGTGATGTCGTCCGGGTCCGGCTTCTCGCGGAAGGCGCGGACGTTGCCGGCGGCGTCGGTTTCCACGAGCCCGTAGGCGGACGGGTTGTCGACGGGCGTCAGGACGATAGTGGCGCGCGCGCCGCGTGAGCGGTGCAGGTCGACGACGGTCCGGAGATCGATGGCGGTCAGCACGTCGCCGTTGAATACGACGACGGTGTCGTCCAGGTACGGCTCGGCGAACTTGATGGCGCCGCCCGTGCCGAGCGGGTACGGCTCGACCAGGTAGCGGATGCGCGGCCCCCCGTCGCGGCGTTCGCCGGCAACCCGCTCGATGGCGTCCGGCTGGTAGTTGAGGCTGAGGATGACCTCGTCGATCTCCGGCAGCTGTCCCAGCAGGTCGAGCTGGTAGTGGAGGAACGGCCGGTCGAAGATCGGCACGATCGCCTTGGGGTTGTGGAGCGTCAGCGGGCGCAGTCGGGTACCGAAGCCGCCGACCAGCAGGATGGCCTTCACGCGATCAGAGTACAATACCGCTTGCTGGCAGCGCGGCCATCCGGCCCGAGTGCGTGATGAACCTGCCCAACACGCTGACCCTCGCGCGTATCTTCCTCGTACCACTGCTTGTCGTCGTGCTGCTCACCCGCTTCGAGGCGCAACTTATCCTCGGTGTGCCCAAGGAAGTGATTGGCGCCGCCATCTTCGGTCTGGCCGCGATCACCGACTGGCTGGACGGCTACCTGGCCCGCCGCCGGAAGCAGGTGACAGCCCTCGGGCAGCTGATGGATCCGCTGGCCGACAAGCTGCTGATCACCGCTGCGTTCATTTCACTGGTGCAGATGGGGCTGGCGCCCGCCTGGATGGTCGTCGTCATTCTCGGTCGTGAGCTGGGCGTCACCGTGCTGCGCAGCCTTGTGCACGCGCGCGGCGTCGTCATTCCGGCGTCGCGGCTCGGCAAGGTGAAGATGGTGTCGCAGGTGGTGGCGATCCTGCTGCTGATGCTGAGCAACCAGGTGTGGTTGTTCCTGGTGCCAGGCTTGATCGCGCTGTGGGTGGTGCTGGCGATGGCGCTCTGGTCGGCGGCCGACTACTACCGGCGCTACAACCGCATCCTGTCGAATTCCAACTTGGCCAGCTTCGAGCAGGCCCGCCGCCGCGCCGAGCAGTCGCGGCGCGCCGGTGCGCGCTGATTCTTCCGGGGCGGCGGGCTACCGCTCCCCGGCCTGCGCGCTGCGGCGCAGTTCCGCCAGACTCTCGGTAGCTTCCTCTGCGAACTCCGATTCGGGGAACTCCTCCGTCAACCGCTCGAACATCTCCAGCGCGTCTTCCTCCCGTTCGGAACGCTGAAACGAGTCGGCCAGATAGAAGTAGACCGCGTCGCGTCCGGTATAGCCCGGGTGCTCCTTGAGGATCTGCTCGAGCCGGTCGATGGCGCCGGGATACCACTTGCTGCGGTGATAGAACCGGGCGACGACCAGGTACGACTCGGAGAGCCGGTCGCGCGCTTCCTGAAGGCCGCTCTCCACGTCGGGCCGCAGCGGACTGTTCGGATACCGTTCCAGGAACAACTCGAACTCGATCATCGCGTTGCGCGTCTCCGACTGGTCGCGCTCGGCCCGGCGCATCTGCAGGAAATAGACCATCGCGAGACGGTACTGGGCATAGTCCGCGCGGTCGTGGGTGGGATACTGGGCCAGGAAATCGCGGAACTCCGACAGCGCGGAGATGTACGCCTCGATGGTGCCTTCCGCGATCAGCGAGTCGCCGATGCCCAGGCGGGTTTCAGCCCGCAACGGGCTCTGCGGATAGTTGTCGCGGATCTGCAGAAAGAACTCCCGTGCGTCGCGCCAGTCGCCCTCCTGCAGCAGGTTGGTCCCGCGTTCGAAGAGCAGGTCGTCGGCGCCGGTCGTTGCCAGCGGGATGTCCGGTCCGCGGTCGCCGCCGCACGCCGCGGCAAGCAGCGCGGCCGCGACGATCAATGCTGCGAAAGCGTTGCGATAAGCCATTCGTACTCCGCCGAGATTCCCTGTTCCAGGGTAACAGATGGAGCGTATCCGAGATCGCGCCGCGCGCGGCTCGTATCGGCCCACGTATCGCGTATGTCCCCCCGGCCGGGAGATTGCCGGCGGACGGTCGCGGTGCGTCCGGTGCAGCGGGCCATGAGCGCAAGCGCGTCGTTCATCGATACCTGCGAGCCGCCGCCGATGTTGTAGACCTCCCCCGGCGTCCCGCGGAGTCCGGCGGCGACGGTAGCCTTGACCGCGTCCCCGACGTACGTGAAGTCGCGCGTCTGCGTGCCGTCGCCGTACAACGTGATCGCGGTGCCATCGCGCAGGGCCGTGAGAAACCGGTGGAATGCCATGTCTGGGCGCTGGCGCGGCCCATAGACGGTGAAGTAGCGCAGCGAGACAGCCGGCAGGCCGTAACTGCGGTTGTAGAGGCGGCACAGGTGCTCCGCGGCCAGCTTGGTCGCGCCGTACGGCGAAACGGGCTGGGGCGTCTCGTCTTCACGCATCGGCATCCCGGCGGCGTCGCCGTACACCGACGAGCTGGAGGCATGCACGATGCGCTGCACCTGCGCGCCGCGGCATGCTTCCAGCAGCACCTGGGTCGCGTCGATGTTGTTGGCGGTGTAGACGTGGAAGTCGCGGCCCCAACTGGCGCGGATGCCCGCCTGCGCCGCCAGATGGAAGACGTGGGTGACCCCCGGCAGGAGCGCCGGCCAGTCCGCCGCCTGGATGGTCGTCTCCACGAAGCGGAACGCGGGGTGCGGCCGGAGCGCGGCCAGGTTGCCTTCCTTCAGTTCGCGCGCGTAGTAGTCGGTGAAGCAGTCGATACCTACCACGGACGCGCCCTCCGCCAGGAGCCGCTCCGTCAGATGCGATCCGATGAAGCCCGCGGCGCCGGTGACCAGCGCGATCATGCCAGCACTCCCTGGATGTCCTCCGGCAGCCGCCGCGGCCGGCCGCGCTGGTCGACGACCGCGTGCTCTGTGCGCCCCTCCGCCAGAGCGGCGCCGTCGGTGCGGCGCCGTACCGCGTACGTGAACTCGACACGCGCGGGAGAGAGCAGCGCCCCGCTGGTCTGGATCTCCAACTCGTCGTCATAGCGCGCGGCCGTGCGGTACGCGCAGTGCGCCTCGATCACGGGCAGCATCACGCCGCGCTCTTCCAGGTCGCGGTAGGTGCTGCCGAGCGACCGCAGCAGATCGCAGCGGGCCACCTCGAACCAGACAAAGTAGTTGGCGTGGTACGCCACGCCCATCTTGTCGGTCTCGGCGTAGCGCACCCGCACCGTCGATGAGAATTCCGGCACTACTGGATGGGCGCAGCCGGCGCGGCCGCCTGGCGCAGCCGGCGCGTCGCGGCAGCCGGGTCGTCCGTGCCGAAGATGGCGGACCCGGCAACCAGGATTTCGGCGCCCGCCTGCACGACGCGGGCGGCGTTGTCGGGCTGGATGCCGCCGTCCACCTCGATGGCCGCGGCGTTGCCGGCCCGATCGAGCACAGCCCGGACGGCCGTGATCTTGGCCACGCTGCCGGGGATGAATTGCTGCCCCGAAAAGCCGGGATTGACCGACATGACCAGCACAAAGTCCGGCAGATCGGCGACCGGCTCCAGCGCTTCGGCCGGAGTCGACGGATTAAGGACGACGCCGGCCTGCACCCCCAGCTCCTTGATGGCCGTCAGCGTGCGATGGAGGTGTGGGGATACCTCGGCGTGGACGGAGATCATCGCCGCACCGGCCTTCGCGAAGGCGTCGATGTGGCGCTCCGGCTCGACGATCATGAGGTGCACGTCGAGCGGCACGCGGGCAACGGCGGCCAGCGACTGCACTACCGGGACGCCGACGGTGATGTTCGGGACGAACCGCCCGTCCATGACGTCGACGTGCAGCAGGTCCGCCCCACCCGTTTCCGCCGCAGCGACGTCATCCGCCAGACGGGCGAAGTCGGCCGACAGGATGGACGGCGCAATCCGCACGCTCACTGGCTGACCTCCAGCGCAATCGGTTCCCCCGGCGCGATCTGGAACCCTGCCTGCGGCGACTGCCGCAACACGATGCCGGCCGGCAGCCCGGCGTACGGGTGATCGCCGACAACCGTCACGCGGAAGCCGCTGGCCCGGAGCACCTCGGACGCCGTGGTCGCGTGGACGCCAATAAGATCGGGCATGACATAGGTGCTCTCGCGCTCGCCCCGGTTCACGAGCAGCCAGATCGCCTGCCCGCGACCGCGCGGTGGCGACTCCTGGGCGACGACCGCGTCCGTCGGATACTCGGCGGAGTGGATCTCGGCCATGCCCTGGAGCGCGAATGAGGCCTCCGCCAGCCGCCGCCGGGCAGCACGCTCGGAGGCGCCGATCAATGTCGGCGCGGCGCCCGGGATGAGGCCGGAGCTGAGCCAGATCTTCACGCTCCGGCCGCGCCGCGTGACCACGGACGGGCCGGGATCCTGAGCGGCCACCCGCCCCGCCTCGATCGCAGGGTCCACCCGCCGGGTCGCCTCGATGCGGAGGGCCAGGTCGGCGCCGGTAACTGCCGCTGATGCCTCCTCGGGCGTCAGGTTGGTCAGGTCCGGGACCGGCACTTCGCGGCTTTCCAGCGCGAACTGCAGGCCGACCAGCGCGAACAGGGCGTACGCCGCGCCGAACGCTCCCAGCAGGACGACGGCCTTGCCGATTCTGAGGAGCACACTACGGCTTTTTTTGCGGCGCGCCATCGACGCCAGAAAGTGTACCGCATGTGACCACGGCTCGCACGGCGGGCGCCGCTCAGGCCCCGGCGCCGCCGCGCCGCTGCAGCACGGCGGCGAAGAACGCTTCGAGACCGTCGCGGTGCGGCAGGGTCTGGAAGTGCCCCTTGGCGTCAATCAGCGGCGCCAGGGCGCCGCGGGCGGCCCGTTCCGGCGTGAACGGCGCCCCGCCGGCCAGCAGCTTGTCGACGACCAGATGATTCTCCTCCGGCTCGCTGGAGCAGGTCGCGTATATCAGTCGCCCGCCCGGTGCCACGACCGCGGCCGCCGCGTGCAGCAACGCCGCCTGTGTCGCCGCCAGCGCCGGCAGGTCGCCCGCTGTGCAGCGCCAGCGGATGTCGGGATCGCGGCGCAGCGTCCCGAGGCCCGAGCAGGGGGCGTCCACCAGCACCCGCTCGAAGACCGCTCGGAACGGCAGCGGTCGGCGGGCGTCGAGACGGACGACGCGCGCGGTGCGGCAGCCGCAGGCGGCGAGCGTGCGCGCCAGCAGCGCCACGCGCGCCGGACGCAGGTCCGCCGCGACGATCAGGCCGCGGTTCGACATGCTGCCGGCGATTGCCACGGTCTTGCCGCCCGGCGCCGCGCAGGCGTCAAGCACCCGCTGGCCCGGCCGTGCGGCCACCAGCTCGGCCACCAGCTGTGAGGCTTCATCCTGTACCAGGAACAGCCCGCGGCCAGCCAGGTCGGTCGCCAGCGGTATGCCCCGCCGCACCACCAGCGTGTGGGGCGACCAGCGGCCCGGGACGACCTCGACGCCGCGCGCCGCCAGCCGCGCCGTCAGGTCCGGGATCGACGTTCTGATCGTGTTGACGCGCAGGGTGACGGGCGCCGGGGCGTTGTTGAAGGACGTCCAGCGATCGGCAGCTTCGAATCCGTAACGGTCGAGCCAGCGCTCCACCAGCCAGCGCGGGTGGGACTGCGTGATGCTGAGGTACGCCAGCGCCTGTTCCCGATCGGGTTCTTCCGCTCCCGGCGCAGCGGCCGGTCTGGGCGGCAGCGCGGCGAGCGGCGGCCGGCTCGCAAGCGCGCGCAGCACGGCGTTGACGAAGCCCGCGGCGCTCGTCTTCCGTGCGCGGCGGGTGAGCGCGACCGCATCGTCGACCGCCGCATGGTTGGGGACGCGCTCCAGGTACAGGATCTGGTGGGCCCCGGCACGCAGAATGTCAAGGATGGCCGGGTCGACCCGGTCGAGCGTCCGCGACGAGACCTGGGCCAGCAAATGGTCGAGCCGCGCCCGCCAGCGCAGCACGCCGACGGTAATCTTGGCGGCGAGGGCGCGGTCGCGCGGATCTTTCAGCGCGCGCGTTTCGCGCGCCTGGGCCGTCGCCAGATCGGCCCGCCCGGTATGCACGGCGCGGAGCACGCGGTGCGCGGCGGCGCGCGCCGGGGCGGTCATGGTTCGCCGAAGATCGCTCCCGCCGCCACCCGGCGACCGGCCAGGAACGCCCGCACCGGCAACGGCCGCCCGCCCTCCGGTTGAATTTCGAGAATGGCGACCGCAGAGCCTTCCCCGGCCGCGACGAAAAGCTGTCCGTCGGCCGCCTTGAGCACCTGTCCCGGCACGGCCGGCGCGCATTCGGCGGGCGACTGCGGCCGCGCGGCTACGGCGGTTCGATGTATGAGATAGCGCGCCCCGCCGAGGCGGCAGGCAGCGCGGGGCCAGGGATGGAGCCCGCGGACCTGGTCGTGCACGGACCGCGCGGGACGGGTCCAGTCGATGGCGCCGTCCTCGCGGGTCAGCCGCGGCGCGAACGTGGCCAGGGCGTGATCCTGGGCCGTTTCGACGGCGTGGCCGCGGTCGAGATCGTCGACAGCCTCCATGAGCACCGCGGCGCCCAGCTCGGCCAGCGTGCGGTCGAGCGCCTCGCTCGTATCGTCGGGGCCGATCGGCACGCCGGCGCGCCGCAGCATCGGCCCGGCGTCCATCTCCCGCACGAGCCGGATGATCGTGACGCCGGTCTCGGTCTCGCCGGCCATCACCGCGCGGTGAATCGGAGCCGCACCGCGGAACTTCGGCAGCAGTGAAGCGTGCACGTTGATCATGCCGAGGCGCGGCAGGGACAGGAGCGCGTCCGGCAGCATCCTGCCGTACGCGGCGACCACCCCCAGGTCGGGCGCCAGCGCTGCCAGCGCGTCCATGAAGGCCGGATCCTTCATCCGCTCGGGCTGTAGCACCGGCAGGCCGTTGCCGATTGCGACCTGCTTTACCGGCGATTCCGAAACGCGCCGGCCGCGCCCGCGCGGGCGGTCGGGTTGCGTGACGGCCGCCACCATCGCGTGCGGGGAAGCGAGCAGCCGCTGCAGGGTCGGTACGGCGAATGCCGGCGTGCCGAAGAACGCGATCTTCACCATTTTCCGGAGCGTCTCAGTTTCTTTACCCGCCGGACGATCAGCTCGCGCTTGAGGCCCCGGAGTCGATCGACGAACAGGCGGCCGTCCAGGTGGTCGAGCTCGTGCTGGAAGGCGCGCGCGGTCAGACCCGTGCCCTGCACCTCGCGGACACAGCCGTCGCGGTCGAGGCCGCGCACGACCGCCCGTTCCGGACGGGGTACCACCGCCTCGAAGCCGGGCAGGCTCAGGCAGCCTTCCTCGCGGTTCTGGATCCCCTCGGCTGCCACCATTTCGGGGTTGAGCATCACCACGAGGTCGCCGGGGTCGCGACCCGACGAGACGTCGGTGACGAATATCCGCAGGTCCACGCCGATCTGCGGCGCGGCCAGCCCGACGCCGGGCGCGGCATACATGGTTTCGATCATATCGTTGATGAGCGCGCCGATCTCCGGCGTGACCGCGTCGACGAGGGCCGCCGGCCGGTGCAGCACCGCCTCGCCGTAGCGCTTGATCGGGCGAATCATCGGGGCGATCTTAACGCTGTTGTGGAGGGCGGATCGGCGTGGCGGGCGGCTATTCGACGGTGAATTTACCGACCGCGGTGCGCCCGCCGTCGGCGCGCCGACGGCGGACCGAAGGGGTGTCCCCGACGGTGAACTCGAACGTGCCGGTGCGGATCGGTGTGAAGCTGAACTGGGCGCTGCCGGCAACGTCGAATTCGATGCCGCGGAATGCCAGCGCCTGCAGATGTACCTCGATCTCGTTGATGGTGACGATGCGCAGGTGCGAGTTGCGGAGCAGGTCGTCCACCTCCAGCCGCCACGTTTCGACGCCGTCGCTCGTCACGTTCAGCCGGTAGTACTCCCCGGTGGTCAGCGCGAATGCGCCTGGGTAGAGCAGCGGGCCGTCCGGCCCGGTCGAGATCTCGAGGTGGATGTCGAGCGGCGGTCCGGCGGCGAGGTTGCCGCCCACCTGCGCGGATGGGGCGGTCGACAACAGCGTCAGCAGCAGTCCGAAGGTTGCAAGAACGGTGGTTCGTGGCAGCATGCCGCTGGTTATACTCGAACGTCGCCGGGTGGGCCAGCGCTTTCGGTGCGGCGGACGGCAGAGGAAAACTAAATGATGCCTGGAGCATATTCGATGGTGCGCAACGTGTTCGTCCTGGTGGTGGCGGCTGGTTTCACGGCGTGTGGCGGTTCCGAGGCTCCGGAGCAGATGCCGGATTCCGGCGCTGCGGCGAGCGCCGTCGCCGTTGACGGCGGCATGGTGGCCGGCGTGCCGGCCCGCGGCGGCGGATCGGTCAGGATGTACGGATCGATTCCCTATGCCGCGCCCCCGGTGGGCGAGCGGCGCTGGCTGCCGCCGCAGCCCGTCGAGGCGTGGGACGGCGTGCGCGACGGCTCGGCGCTGCCGCCGGCCTGCATCCAGCCCTCCCTGCCGGTGCCGCCAGGCGAGGAGCCGTTCTTCGGCGCCGGGTCGACCCGCATGGAAGAAGACTGCCTGTATCTGAACGTATGGTCGGGCGCGGCGCCCGGCGACGCCGTCCCGGTGCTGGTCTGGATTCACGGCGGCGGCCTGTTCGTGGGCGACGGATCGGTCGTGGCGTACGACGGCACGGCGCTGGCCTCGCGCGGCGCAGTCGTGGTGACCATCAACTATCGGCTCGGCGCGCTCGGTTATCTGGCGCATCCGCTGCTGCGCGAGGCATCCGCCAACGAAGCGTCCGGCAATTACGGTCTTCTCGATCAGGTCGCGGCGCTCCAATGGGTGCAGCGCAACATCGCGGCATTCGGCGGCGACCCCGGTCGGGTGACCGTCTTCGGTGAGTCCGCCGGTTCGTGGAGCGTCAACTACCTGATGGCGACGCCGCTGGCCCGCGGCCTGTTTGCGGGCGCCATCGGCCAGAGCGGCGGCGCATTCGCGCCGCAGGCCGGCCCTGTGCCTCGCGAGGTCGCGGAGTCCGCCGGGGAGCAGTTCGCAGCGGCCGCGCTCGGCGACGATGCGGAAGTATCGCTCGACGCGCTCCGCGCGCTCCCGCCGGCTGACGTTGTGGCGGCAGGCACGACGCCCGTGCTGCTCAACATCGACGGTTGGGTGCTGCCGGCCAGTGTCCATGAAATCTTCGCCAGCGGCGCCCAGCACGACGTCCCGGTAATCGTCGGTTCGAACGCCGACGAAGGAACGGCCCTGGCGCGGCTCGTCGGCGGCCCGGAGCTCGGCTCGGTGGCCGAATACGAGGAATGGGCGCGCAACGAGTATGGTGTTCTCGCTGATCAATTTCTGGCGGCCTACCCGGCCGCCACCGACGCCGACGTCGGGGCGCGCATGATTGACAGCGCCGGCGACGCGCGGTTCGTCTGGGAGATGCGCACCTGGGCGCGGATGATGGAGACGGTCACCTCCCCGGCGTATCTCTACTTCTTCACGCGGGTGCCGCCCGCGGCCGACGCCGCGCGCTACGGCGCGTACCACACGGCGGAGATTCCGTACGTGTTCGGCAACCTGGGCGGCGGCAGCCGCTTCTGGTTCGCGAACCGTGACTACGACGACACGGACCGTCAGCTGTCGGAGGTGATGGCCTCCTACTGGCTCAACTTCGCGGCGACCGGCAACCCGAACGGAGCGGGCCTGCCGGAATGGCCCGCCTACACCCGCGAGTCGGAGCCGGCGATTGAGCTGGGCGACACTGTACAGGTGCGGCAGGGCGTGCGGGGCAACCGCCTGGACTTCTTCGACCAGCGCTACGCTACCGAGCGCGCCGCCACGAACTAGCAGCCCGTGCCATTGAGAAATGTGCACACCGGATGCTCCGGCACCGCAAAGAATTCCTGACTGAGTCGGTCGATTGACCGCCGCGGTTCGGCGTGCGCGCAGACAGACGCGGCCGGCCCGGACGGGGCGGGGATCTTGCATGCCCCGGCGCGTGGCTGCGGTAAGCCGGCCCGAGCCGGAACAGCACGACGACCCACGCATCGCGCAGGCCCGTACGCGCGTGGCGAATGCCCCGGCGGTCGCCGCCGGCGGGCGCTACGCGTCGGCCGAGCGCATGTTGCGCGCAGCGCTCGGCGTGCTCGAGCGCAGGCAGCGCTATGCGGGGGCGGCCCGGGCGGCGGCCACGCTGGGGCAGTTGCTGCGGGAACGGGGTCTGACGGCGCGCGCCGGCGTCGCGTTGCAGCAGGCGCGGGTGCTGTTCGACACGGTGGAGACCGGGCCGCTGGACGCTCCCGGCGAAGCGCTTGCGGGTGGGGAGTGGGAGGACTACCAGGCGGCCCGCGCGTTGCTGCGCGTTCCGGCGGCGTTACCTGAAGCTGCCCCGCCGCCGGTATCGCAGACCGGCGCCTTGCTGGATGGCGTGGCCGGCGACCTGGTAGCACTCGTGCGGGCCGTCGAGACTGCGTCCCACGCCGAGGCGCCGGCGCGGCTCTGCCGCGTGCTGCGGGACCGGCTCGGCGCGCAGGCAGTGGCGGTCTATCGTCTCGGCAGCGGGGCGGCGATGCTGGCTGCGGCAGGCAATGCCGACCCGCATCTGCCCGACGCCGTCCACGCGGATGTCGCCGCCGGCCGTATCGCACCGCTTGGTTCGGCAGCACGCTGTTTCCACACCGCCGTTCCGATCAAGCGGGGAGAGACCGTGGTCGGCGCGCTCGTGGTGCGCTGGACCCGCGCGCCGACCCTGCTCGACGGACCAGTGGCCATCGCCCGCGTGGCGGCCGCCCTCCTTGAGCCGGACTTTCCGCTGCACGCCCTCGGTGCGCCCGATGATGCTGCGCCGGACGCCGAGCCGCGGCTGCTGGGCCGCAGTGCTGAAATGGCCAACCTGCGCGCATCGATCGAGCGCGCCGCCGTGGCGCCCTATCCGATCCTGATCGAGGGTGAGACCGGGACGGGCAAGGAGCTGGTGGCGCGTGCGCTGCATCGGCAGGGCCCACGCCGCGCGCACGCGTTCTGTGCCGTCAACTGCGCCGCCCTGACCGACGAGTTGCTCGAGGCCGAGCTGTTCGGGCACAGCAGGGGGGCATTCACCGGCGCCGTCACCGACCGCGTGGGCCTGATCGAGACGGCCGACCGCGGCACGCTGTTTCTCGACGAGGTGGGCGAGCTGTCGGCGCGCGGCCAGGCGAAGCTGCTGCGGGTGGTGCAGGAGGGAGAGATCCGGCGGGTCGGCGAGAATGCGGTCCGGCGGGTCGACGTGCAGCTGCTGGCCGCGACCAATCGGGACCTGACCCACGAAGTGGCGGCGGGACGGTTCCGGCAGGATCTATTGTTCCGGATTGCGGTGGTCTGCCTGTTGGTCCCGCCGCTCCGCGAGCGCGCCGGCGACGTTGAGTTGCTGGTCCGCCATTTCTGGGCGCTGGAGCTGGGCCGCGCCGGAAAGCGGGCCACCCTTGCCGCCGACACGCTGGCGGCGCTCGCACGGTATCCCTGGCCGGGCAACGTCCGCGAGCTGCAGAACATAACGGCGCGTCTGGCGGTGCAAGCGCCGCGGCGCGGCGCCGTAGGCCCCGAGGCGCTCCCGGCGCCCGTACGGGAGCACACGGTGAGCCGCACCGAGACACTGGCCGAGGCCCGCTGTGCATTCGAGCGGCGTTTCGTGCGCGCCGCACTGGCCCGTACGGGCGGCCGCCCGGGTGCGGCGGCAGACGAGCTCGGACTGTCGCGTCAGGGGTTGACGAAGCTGATCAAGCGGCTCGAGATCGCCCGGGCCCAGCCCCGGCTGCTGTAGGCGGCCGGGGCCGGCCACCTGGACCGCGCGGTTTCGCGAACGGGTGCTAGTTGCTGCCGGTCGGCCGGTCGGCCGTCACGACACGGTTGCTGAAGCGCCACCCGGCCGCCGTCTTGACGATCTTGTCCCGGTAGATGCCGGCCACCCTGACGCCGACCGGTTGCGCGCCCGTGTCCATCAGCGGCAGGTAGCAGGCGCCGTCCGCGCCCGCGGCCGGGGGCGTGATCAGTACCTGGCTGTTCCAGTGGCGGGCCTTTCCGTTGTTGCCGCCGTAGGATCGTTTCGCAAAGACTATGAGCGAATCGCACCCGCGGGTTGCGGTGTGCTGGACGGGTCGCCGAACACGCCGTCAGGCGCGAAGGTGTCGGCCCATCCTTCCGCGTCGCCGAGGTCGATGCTGTGGGCATACCTGGCGTACAGTTACTCGATCTCGATGTAGTCTTCAGCGGTGAAGGCGCTGCCGCCCTGGGCCAGCGCGGGCGCCGCCGCGAAGCCGAGAAACAGGATGACCGCGCACAGGCTCGCTGCAAGTTTCCTGATCTTGTACGTTCAACGGTGCATCCTACCTGCCCGCAGGTCGGCCGTTCAATCGTGCCGCCGCGCGGGTGTGCAATCGCCGGACAGGACCGGACAGGATCGGACGGGGCACGCTAACGATGACGGCGGGTGATGCATTGCGGCGCGCGGCGGCGGGATTGCTGGCGGCAGGGTTCGTTGCAGCCGTGTGGCTGCCCGGGGCGCAGCGCGCGTGGGCCCAGGAGACCAAGCTCGACGCGCCGCTGCCGCACGCCGTGGGACAGAGCGTGAGTCCGTCATTCGAAGGCTGGTACGAGAATTCCGACGGCAGCTTCAGCATCGTGTTCGGCTATTTCAACCGCAACCACGAGGAGCATCTGGACATTCCGGTCGGCCGGAACAACCGGTTCGAGCAGGGCCCGGTGGACCGCGGCCAGCCGACGCACTTCCTGCCGCGGCGCCAGACCGGTGTGTTCGCGGTTCGCGTCCCGCCCGACTTCGGCGCGCGGGAGCTGACCTGGTCGCTCACGGCGCACGGGCAGACGATCGCCATTCCGGGTAGCCTCCGGCCGGAGTGGCGGATTGACGCGCTCAAGGAAGTGACGAATGGGAATACGCCGCCGGCGCTCAGATTCGACCCCGACGGGGAGTCCGGCAGCGGCCCGGCCGGCATCTCGACGCGCGTCACGGCAGCGCCGTCGCAGCCCGTCGAGCTTGCCGTGTGGACGACCGATGACGGGATCAGCCGGGCGCGAGGCGCGATTCGCGTGCCGGCGGGGGTGGCCTGGAGCAAGTTTCGGGGGCAGGGTTCCGTCACGTTCAGTGAGGTGCAGCCCGCTCTCGACGACGCCGGCCGGGCGGTGACCCGCGCGACGTTCAGCGAATCCGGCGAATACATGCTGCGGGTGCTCGCCTGGGATGAATCGGGCAGTCAGCGCGCCGTGATGGCCGGCGGCTTCTTCTGCTGCTGGACTAACGGGTTCGTGACGGTGAACGTTCGATAGCGCCGGGATAGGACAGGAAGGGGATTCGGGGCGCAGTCCCAATTCGAGTTGCTGCATGAGGACTGTATGGCCCCTGCGGGTTGCATACGGAGGGGACTGCGTGCATCGAGCGGCAGTCCCGAAGCCGCGCACGGCGCGGCTCGGCGGACGCGGCGCGGGGCGCAGGGGTCCCCGCCAGCGCCTGCCGGGGGTTCGGGGCGAAGCCCCGAGTGGAGGATGATGACGATGCTGATGGACAGGACCACATGTCGCCGGGCCGTCGGGGCCGGTCTCGTCGCCGGCCTGCTGATGTTTTCCCCGCTGGCCGGATTCGCGCAAGACGAAGTGACGTTCAGCCGGGACGTCGCGCCCATCCTCCAGCAGCGCTGCCAGACCTGCCACCGGACGGGCCAGATGGCGCCGATGTCGCTCGTCACTTTCGACGAGGTGCGGCCCTGGGCGCGGGCGATTCGGACCAAGGTGGTAGAACGGTCGATGCCGCCCTGGCATATCGACAAGACGATCGGCATTCAGGAATTCGATAACGACATATCCCTGAGCGATGCGGAGATCGACACGATCAACCGCTGGGTCGAGGCCGGCGCGCCGCGCGGCAACCCGGCGGACATGCCGCCGGCGGTCGACTGGCCGTCTGACGAAATCTGGCGCCTCGAGGAACGCTACGGCCGCCCGCCCGATCTGGTCGTCAGCTCACCGCCGTGGACCCAGGACGCCGAGGGGCAGGACCAGTGGTGGCAGCCGGTCGTCGAAACCGGCCTGACGGAGGATCGCTGGGCAACCGCCATCGAAATTCGGCCGACGATCGAGGCGCGGCGCATCACGCACCACTCCAACGTCTACCTGCAGCAGGAAGAGGAGCCCGGCGACCACGTCGCCGCGATCGACATCACGCCGCGCGGCAGCTATTTCAGCGAGTTCGCCATCGGCAAGATCGGCGACGTGTTCCGCGAAAACACCGGCAAGCTGCTGAAGGCCGGGGCGCGGTTCACCTTCGACAACCACTACCACTCGGTCGGTGAGGACGTGACCGCGCAGACCGACGTCGGTGTCTGGTTCCATCCCAGCGGGATGGTGCCGAAGTACCGCGTCTACGGCCAGGCGATGGGCGCGCGGCAGTCGCAGCAGGACATGGATCTGCCGCCCGGGAAGGTGACGGTGCACCACGCCTACATCCCGCTGGCGGCGCCCGCACGGCTCGAGAACTACCAACCCCACATGCACATCCGCGGCAAGGCGATGTCGATGGAGGCCATCCATCCGGACGGGCGGGTGGAGATGCTGAACCATGTCTCCGAGTTCGACTTCAACTGGCACGTCAACTACGTCTACACGGACGATTCGGCGCCGGTGCTGCCGCGCGGCACGGTGATCAAGCTGACCGCGTGGCACGACAACACGGCGTCCAACCGCGCCAATCCCGACCCCCGGCAGTGGGTGGGCTGGGGCCAGCGCAGCTACGACGACATGTACCACGCCCATGTGAACGTGACGTATCTGACGGACGACGACTATGAGCAGATCGTCGCCGAGCGCCGTGCGAAGCAGTCCAACAACCAGCAGTAGATTGACCGGTCCGTGGTACGGCGGCGTCGATCGGAGGACAAATACGATGCGCAGGTGGGGAACAGCGGTTCTGGCAGCGGCATTCGTGCTGGCTGCGACGACGGTCGAGGCGCAGCGGCCGGCCAGTCCGCGCGGCCAGGCGTCCACCCAGGTCGGCGGCTCGTGGTCGGCGGGCGAGGCGCGCGGCGTTGCGGGCGGCAGCAGCTACTCCGGGGGGAAGTGGATCGACGTCGACTACGGCCGGCCGATTCTGCGCGGGCGTGAGGGGCTGTTCGGGTCGGGCGGCGAGTACGGCCAGGGATTCCTGCTCGGGGCGCCGGTGTGGCGCGTCGGCGCCGATCAGTCCACCCGCTTCAAGACCGAAGCCGACCTGATGTTCGGGGGGCAGCGGTTGCCGGCCGGCGAGTACAGCATGTTCGCCGAGCTGTCCGAGTCCGAGTGGACGCTGATCTTCTCGACCTACGGCGTCAAGCAGTCGTTCCGCGAGGATACGCCGGACACGCTCTGGGGAGCGTACGGCTATACGCCGGACAGGGACGTGTTGCAGACCTCGATGCGGGTTTCATCGCACCCCGTGTCCGCCGACCAGCTGACGATCATGTTCACGGACATGATGCAGGAGGGCGGTAACCTCACCGTCTGGTGGGATGACCAGATAGCCTCCGCCGCGTTCACGGTCGCGCCGTAGCAGCGGGCTACCAGGGCCGGTCCGATGCGTGGCTGCCGGCGGCGGGCGTCAGCGGTATCGTTGGCGCTGTACTGTCTACTTCCGGCGGCACTGTCATCACCGGCGCCGACGGCAATACGTTTCGCGGCGACCACGGCTACGCGCAGTACCAGATCCCGTCTAACGCCAGGACGCTGCCGCTCGTCATGTGGCACGGCGGCGGGCAGTTCTCGAAGACCTGGGAGACGACACCCGACGGGCGCGACGGATTTCAGAACCTGTTCCTGCAGCGCGGCGGTGGCGTTCGTGGACGCCGTGAACGCGCGCGGCGGTCAGGCGGAGCTGCTGCACCTGCCGGACGCGGGCCTGACCGGCAACACACACTTCCCCTTTTCCGACCTGAACAACGTTGCGGTCGCCGATTTGCTATCGAAGCACCTGGCCGAGCACGGGCTCGACAGGCGGGACTACTAGTTGCTGCCCGTCGGGGCGTCCACTGTGAATATGCGCTCTTTGAACCGCCAGCCGTTCGAGGTCTTCACGACGGTGTCCTGGTAGATGCCCGCGACCGTAATGCCGGCCGGCTGGGAGCGCGTATCGACGAGCAGCAGATAGCAGCTGCCGTGCGCACCGTTCGCCGTCGGCGTGATGACGATCTGGGTGTTCCAGTGCCGGGCCGCACCGTCGAAGCTATCCATGAATCCATCGGCGAACGCTTGCAACTGGTCATGGCCCTTCGATTCTCCGAAGACCCCGTCGGGCGTGAAGGTATTGGCCCAGCCCTCCGCATCGCCCAGATCGAGGGTGTGCGCGTACTTCGCATACAGCTGCTGGATCTCGATGTAGTCGTCCGCGGTCAACGAGCCGCTCTGCGCCGCGCTGCTCGACGCGACAACCAGGATACCGACGGCGATTGCGGAAATGATCGCGTGCTTCATGGTTGTTTCCTCTTTCTCCCCCAGCGGATTGCCGGCAGCACTGCGCATGTTACAGCGCGTACGCCCATCTCGCCCATGACCTGCGACGCAAACGGGCGGCAATACATCGCGCTGGCCAGCCGCGGCGCACTGCTCGCCTACAGGTTGCCGATGGTCGAACGACAATGAGTCGCCCCCGCGGCGCCGCGGGCTGGTAAGATACGCATACTGCTGCAAGCACTTGGGATCCGCATGAATACGCGTTGGCTTGTTCGTGGCGCGGCTGTGATGGTGGTCCTGTGCCTGAGCGGCCCTTCCGCCGCGGCGCCGGCGCCATCTTCCGCGGCCGCGCTTATCGATCAGTACTGCGTCCGCTGCCATAACGAGCGGCTGCAGACCGCCGGACTGGACCTCGACGCGGCCGACCTGGACCACGTCGGTCCGGACGCGGGGATCTGGGAGCGGGCCGTGCGCAAGCTGCGTGCGCGCGCCATGCCGCCGGCCGGATCGCCGCGCCCGGACGACACCGCCTACGACGGGCTCGTTGCCTACCTCGAGACCGAACTCGACCGCCACGCCCTGACCAACCCGGATCCCGGCCGGACCGACACGTTCCGGCGGCTCAACCGCACCGAATATCAGAACGCCGTGCGCGATCTGCTGGGGCTCGACGTCGACGTGACGTCGCTGCTGCCGCGCGACGACGCCAGCTACGGCTTCGACAACGTCGGCGCCGTCAACCTGTCGCCGACGCTGCTGGAGCGCTACCTGTCGGCGGCGCGCAAGGTCAGCCGGCTGGCGGTCGGCAGCCCCGTGCCCGCGCCGGGCAGTCGCGTCGTCGTGCTGCCGGCGGATCTCACCCAGGAAGACCACTTCGAGGGCCTGCCGTTCGGCACGCGCGGCGGAACGGCGGTCGACCACAACTTTCCGCTCGACGGCGATTACGAGATCCAGGTGCGGCTCTCGCGCAACCGCAACGAGAACGTCGAGGGGTTGACCGAGCCGCATGAGCTGGAGCTCACGCTGGACGGCGAGCGGCTGCAGGTGTTCGAGATCGTGCCGAACCGCAACGAGCTGGCCGGCTACTACTCCGACGAGGACGTCGACAAGGGGCTTCTGGTCCGGCTGCCCGTCAACGCGGGGCCGCACGTCGTGGGGGCCGCGTTCCTCAAGAAGAGCTCCGCGCTGATCGAGACGGAGCGCCAGCCGTACGACGCCCACTTCAACATGGATCGGCACCCGCGCACGCAGCCGGGCGTGCATTCGGTCTCGATTGCCGGCCCCTTCGACGCAACCGGGTCGGGCGACACGCCGAGCCGCCGGCGCATCTTCGTCTGCCGTCCGGCCGACCCGGCCGAGGAGCCGGCGTGCGCCAGAACCATCATCGGGACGCTGGCGCGCCGCGCCTACCGCCGGCCGGTCAGTGACGGGGATCTCGCCGCGCCGCTGGCGTTCTACGAGCGGGCGCTGGCGCGGGGCGACTTCGAGGACGGCATCGAACTGGCGCTGCGGGCGCTGCTGACCAGTACGGAATTCCTGTTCCGCGTCGAACATGATCCGGACGGGCTGGCGCCCGGCTCCGCCTACCGCCTCGGCGGCGTCGCGCTGGCGTCGCGGCTGTCGTTCTTCCTGTGGAGCAGTCTGCCGGACGACGAGCTGCTCGACCGGGCCGAACAGGGTGATCTCAGCGACCCCGACGTGCTCGCGGCGCAGGTGGCGCGGATGCTCGCCGATCCGCGTGCGGAGTCGCTGGCGACGAACTTCGCCGGCCAGTGGCTGCACCTGCGGAACCTCGCGGCGTCGCGGCCGAACCTGCGCTTGTATCCGGATTTCGACGACAACCTGCGCCGTGCGTTTCGCCGCGAGACCGAGCTGCTGTTCGCCAGCATCGTCGACGAGGATCGCGACGTGCTCGATCTCTTGCAGGCCGACTACACCTTCCTCAACGAGCGTCTCGCCCGGCACTACGACATCCCGAACGTCTACGGCGACCACTTCCGCCGCGTGCCGCTCGGTCCGCAGAGCGAGCGTGCGGGCCTGCTCGGCCACGGCAGCATCCTGACGGTCACCTCGTACGCGACGCGCACGTCGCCCGTGTTGCGCGGCAAGTGGTTGCTCGAGAACATGCTGGGCATGCCGCCCCCGCCGCCCCCGCCGAACGTCCCGCCGCTCGACGATGACCGGACGAGCGGGGGAGCATTGCCGATGCGCGAGAGAATGGAGCAGCACCGCGCGAACCCGGCGTGCGCCGCCTGTCATCAACTGATGGATCCGGCCGGGCTGGCGATGGAGAATTTCGACGCTATCGGCCGCTGGCGGGAGCGCGACGACGCGCACCGGCCGATCGACGTCTCCGGCAGTTTGCCCGGCGGCCTGGCGTTCGAAGGTGTCGCCGGGCTCCGCGGGGCGCTGCTGGCGCGTCCGGAGCTGTTCGTCCGGACCCTGACGGAGAAATTGTTGACGTTTGCCCTCGGGCGAGGCGTGGACCACGGCGACGCCCCCGCGGTGCGCCGGATCCTGCGCGAGGCCGCGCGCGACGACAATCGCTTTTCGTCTCTCGTGCTGGCCGTCGTCAAGAGCACGCCGTTCCAGATGCGGAGGTCGCAATGATCGTGAAGAAGATGGCGTTGCCGCGAAGGACATTCCTGCGCGGCCTCGGTGCGACGGTGACGCTGCCGCTGCTGGACGCCATGGTGCCGGCGCTGACGGCGCAGGCCAGCACGGCGGCGGCGCCCGTCCGCCGCCTCGGCTACGTCTTCATTCCGATGGGCATGAACCCGGCGCCATGGACTCCGCAGGTCGACGGGCGCATCACGGAGCTGTCGCCGTCGCTGGCAACGCTCGCGCCGTATCTGGACGACCTGACCGTCGTGACGAATCTCGAGCTCCGCAATGCGTACACCACCGGCAATCACGCGTCGTCCAACGCGTCGTTCCTGAGCTGCGTGCGCGGCAAGCGCACGGAGGGCAGCGACTACGAACTGGGTACGACCGTGGACCAGCTCGCCGCGCAGGCGGTCGGCGGGGAGACGGTGATCCCCTCGCTGGAGCTCGGGACGGACCTGATCGCGCAGGTCGGCAACTGCGACAACGGCTATGCCTGCGTCTACATGAACTGCCTGTCGTGGTCGTCGCCTACGACGCCGCTGCCGCCGGAGCCCGACCCGCGGGCGGTGTTCGAGCGGCTGTTCGGTGACGGCGGCACGCCGCAGCAGCGGCAGGCCGAGCTCCAGGCGGATGCCAGCATCCTCGATTGGGTGCTCGACGACATGTCGCGTCTCCGCGCGCGGCTCGGCGCCGGCGACCGCACGAAGGTGAGCGAGTATCTGGACACCGTGCGCGAGGTCGAGCGCCGCATCCAGCGGGCGGAGCAGCATGCCAGTGCGTCACCGCTGCCGGCGCTTGCGCGTCCCACCAGCGTCCCGGAGTCGTGGGAGGAGCACGTCAAGCTGATGTTCGACCTGCAGGTGCTGGCGCTGCAAGCCGACATGACGCGGGTCATCACGTTCCAACTGGCCCGTGAAGGCAGCACCCGCAGCTATCCGCAGATCGGCGTGCCCGAGCCGCACCATCCGGTGTCGCACCACGTGAACGACCCGGAGAAGCTCGCCAAGCTGGCCAAGATCAACGCCTATCACGTGTCGCTGTTCGGCTACCTGCTGGAGCGGTTGCGCGGCACCGCGGACGGCGACGGCTCGTTGCTCGACCACACGACGTACCTGCTCGGGAGCGGCATGGGGAACCCGGACGTGCACGACCACACCAACCTGCCGATTGTGGTTGCCCGCGGCGGGGCGGGCGGTGTGCAGGGCGGCTGGCACATCAACTACGCCGAGCCGACGCCGCTGGCCAATATGCATCTGGCGCTGCTCGATCACATGGGCGTGCACCTGGACAGCTTCGTGGACAGCACCGGGCGGGCCGGCGAGGTGTTCGAGCCGCTGTCGCTCTAGCAATCAACGGCGCGGGTCAACCATGGTGTGGAGACGGTTTCTCGGGCTCTTCGCGGCGTTCGCGTTGGTGGCGGGAGCGGCGCCCGCGGCTGCGGCTGACGCCCGGCTGGTCGACGCGGTCAAGCGGGCCGACAAGGCCGCGGTGCGCGCGCTGATCGCGGAGCCGGTCGATCCGGACGCGCCGCAGGCGGACGGCAGCACACCGCTCCACTGGGCGGTGCACCGCGGCCACACCGACATCGCCGCGCTGTTGCTGGAGGCCGGCGCAAGCGCAACTGCCGCCAACCGCTACGGTGTCCAACCGCTCTCGCTGGCCTGCATCAACGGCGACCCGGCCATGGTCGAGCTGCTGCTCGACGCCGGCGCGGATCCGGACACGGCGCTTGCGGAGGGGGAGACGGCCTTGATGACCGCGGCGCGCACCGGCGTCGTGGAGGTGGTCGACCTGTTGCTGGCCCGCGGCGCGGACGTCAACGTCGCGGAGACCTGGCGCGGCCAGACCGCGCTGATGTGGGCGGCGGCGGAAGGGCATGTGGCCGTGGTGTCGGCGCTGCTGGCGGCCGGCGCGGACGTCGGGGCGGCCTCGGAACGGGGCTTCACGGCCTTGCTGTTCGCCGCGCGGGAGGGGGAGATCGAGGTAGCCGCGCAGCTGCTCGACGCCGGGGCGAGCCTGGACGACGCCCTGTCGGTCAACTCGCGGCGGACGGCCGGTGGCGTGGAGATGGTGCCGGCGTCCAACGACGGCCTCAACGCCTTCCTGCTCGCGGTGGGCAGCGCCCACTACGAGCTGGCGGCGCTGCTGCTGGAACGGGGCGCGGATCCGAACGCCGCGCCGCGCGGCTGGACCGCGCTGCACCAGGTGTCCTGGGTACGCAAGGCTGGCGACGCCGGCAGCAACAACCCCGCCCCCGAGGGGTCGGGCGACCTGGACAGCCTGGAATTTGTCCGGCTACTCGCGGCGCAGGGGGCGGACCTGAATGCGCGCGTCACCGTGCGACCGCCCGCCGGCATCACCCGCTTGAACATGATTGGCGGGACGCCGTTCCTGCTTGCGGCCCGCACGGCCGATGCTGATTTGATGCGGCTGCTGGCCGAGCTCGGCGCCGACCCGCTGCTGCCTAACGAGGACGACACGACGCCGCTGATGGTGGCGGCCGGCGTGGGTACATCCTCGCCCGGGGAAGATCCGGGCACCGAGCCCGAGGTGCTGGAGGCGGTGCAGGCCGCGCTCGACCTGGGCGGCGACCTGGACGCGGTGGACGACAACGGCGAGACCGCGATGCACGGCGCGGCCTACAAGCATGTCCCCGCGGTCGTGGCCTTCCTGGCCGAGGCGGGGGCGCGGATCGAAGTCTGGAACCAGGAAAACGCCAGGGGCTGGACGCCGTGGAAGATCGCCGCAGGCGTCCAGCGCGGCATGAACATCGTCAGCTCCCCGGAGACGGAAGTGGCCGTGAGTGCGGTGATGGCGCGCGCCGGCGCCCTGCCGCCCGCCCAGCCCTGAACGCCGCCGCCGCACCGCGCCGGCCGCACGCGGCACGTCGAGCGCCGCGGTATAGTGCCGCATGCTGGCGGCGGCCCGCATCCTGCTGATTTTCGCGCACCCGGACGACGAGAGCTTCATCGCCGCCGGTCTTGCGCGCCGCTACGCCGATCGGGGCGCGACGATGTCGCTCGTTACGGCGACGCGCGGCGATGCGGGGCGGGTCGGCGAACCGCCGCTCTGCCGGCGGGAGGAATTGGCGGCCCTGCGCGAGAAAGAGTTGCGCACGGCGGCCGGCATCCTGGGAATCTCGGAGGTGCACCTGCTCGACTACCGCGACAAGCATCTCGCGGAGGCGCCGGCTGGTGACATCCGCGACGCGCTTGCCGGACGCATGCGCCGCTTCCGGCCCCACGTCGTCGTCTCGTTCGACCCGAACGGCATGAACGGCCACGCCGATCATGTCGCGATTTCCCGCTTCACGCTCGACGCGGCGGCCGCCGCCGCCGAGCCGCACTGGACGGCCGCTGGCGCGCAGCCCCATCGCGTGCAGCGCCTGCTGTGGAACTCGCCGGTTTTGCCGTGGGAGGTGACGCGGCCGGCGGACCTGCGGCGGGAGCCGGGCGTCGACTTCGTGGTCGACGTGGCGGCCCAACGGGCGGCGAAGGCGGCGGCGCTACGCGCGCACCGCACGCAGAACGTGCCAATCAACCGCTGCTTCTTCAGTAAGCAGGATGTCGACGGGATCCTGAGCGTCGAGCTGTTCCGACAGGCGTGGGGTCCGCCGCTGCGGCGCGTCCCGGAGGATGACGTGCTGGCCGGCATCGACCTGTCGGAGTGAGTGCCGCGCGCTACGCCTACTTCATGATCGCCATCACCTCGGAAGTAGTTGCCGTTACCGCCCAGAACTCGGCCGAGGGGTTCAAGCAGCTGCACTGATCAGGCGGCGCTCGCGCCGGCGCCGGCCGTCGGAATGTCCAGCACGACAAGTGTGAGGTCGTCGTCGAGCGTGAGGTCCGTCTTGGCGACCCAGAGGCCCAATTGCTCCAGCAGTTGATCCGCCCAGGCGTCCGCCGGCAGCGCCGCGTGGTCGAGCAACGCCGTGCGCAAGCGGTGCGTCTCGAACAGCGTGTCGTCGGGCGCCTTCGCCTCCACCAGTCCGTCGCTGTACAGCACCAGGCGGTCGCCGGGCGACAGCGAGAGCTCGGTCGCGACGTACTGCTCGCGGGGCAACAGCCCGAGCGCTGCCCCGCGCTCTCCTACCTCTTCCGCCATCCGCCCGCCATTCGACAGCAATAGCGGGTGCGGGTGTCCCGCATTGGCAAGGGACACGCGCCGGGCGTCGATGTCGACGAAGGCGTAGATCGCCGTGACGAGATTCCCGTCGAGCTGGTTGTACAGATGCCGGTTCATCCTGGCCAGAACCTCGGGCGGCCACTCGGCCACGCGCGCCTGGGCGGCCGCGCCGGTCTTCACCATCGACGCGATGAGCGCCGCCGGAATGCCGTGGCCGGAGACGTCGGCAACCAGGATCCCGAAACGCCCGGGGCCGACCGGCACGAAATCGTACAGGTCGCCGCCGACCGCCTCCATCGGCAGGTAACGCACAGCGCATGCGCCATCGAGCACGGGCGGCAACGCGCGCGGGAGCAGCGACTGCTGGAACTGCCGGGCCGTCTGCAGCTCGACGTCGATCATGGCAAGCCGCCGCTCGTTGCCGAGCGAGCGCAGCAGCAACGAATGCGCAATGCAGCCGACGAAGATCAGGGTTGCCGGCGGCAGCAGGCTGGCGGTCCAGGGCAGTGCGCCGAAATTGGCGGGGATGTCATGGAGCAGCGCAACGGCAACCGTGGTCGCGCCGAAAATAACGGCGCCGTCCTCGCGATTGCGCCGAATGCCGCCGGCCACGACTTGCACCAGGAAGAAGGTCATCCAGACGGACGTGAGGACGAGATGCGGGATCATCGTGCCCGCGGGGACGCCCCTGGCCATGTCGATGACGGCCGCGCAGACCGTGAAGGCCAGGTGAATCTGCCAGATTCGCCGGAATGCGGCAAAGCGGCCGGCGCCCCAGTACAGCTCCACGAACAGGAACGCCAGTACCGGCTCGAAATACATGCCGATAGGGACCGCGTAGTCCCAGACAGCGCTCGGCAGGGGCACGACGGCACGGATGGGCTGCAGCTGCGCCAGCGTCAGCGCCCCGTGCAGCGACACGCCCGCGCCGAAGGTGGTCAGCGCGGGGTTTTTCCCGGACCGATATAACGCCGGCAGCAGTATGGGAAGCAGACCGCCCGCCAGCAGCACGAATCCGAAGGCGATGCTCAGGACTTTGACGCGCAGATCAGCGCCAAGCATCAGGCTGTCCAGCTTCCATCAAAGCCGGGCATACTATCACGCAGCGATATAATCGTGTCCGACGACCGGTCTGCGTGAGCGAAATCTGGAGGATTGTGATGGCGCGTGCAATAGTGGCGGCGGTGGGTGTCCTGCTGATCCTGCTGCCCGGCGTGGCGGCGGCCCAGTCCGCGGGCGGCGGCGCGGAGTCAGGCCGGACGCCGTGGGGCGACCCCGATCTGCAGGGGTTCTGGTCGAACACGACCACGACGCCGATGGAGCGTCCCGGCGAGTACGACGGACGGACGGCGCTCACCGACGAGGAGCGCGCGGAGCTCGACGCGCGGGCCGCAAGCAACCGCGACCGCCAGCCGCCGCCGGGGAGCACGGGCGCGTACAACAGCTTCTGGGTCGAAAGCGGCAAGCGGTCCACGCAGACGTCGCTGGTGATCGATCCGCCCGACGGCCAGCTTCCGCCGTTGACCGACCGTGTGCGCGAGCGCGACGCCAGGGTGACCGCGTCGCGCAACGCCGCGCCCGACTCGTACACCGATTTGAACCTGTACGACCGCTGCATCACGCGCGGTCTGCCCGGCGCCATGATCCCCGGGTTCTACAACCACAACTACCAGATCCTCCAGACGCCCGACCACGTCGTGATTCTCGTCGAGATGATTCACGACGCGCGCATCATCCCGCTGGACGGGCGGTCGCACGTACCAGAACGCGTGGGCCAATGGCTGGGTGATTCGCGCGCCCGCTGGGAAGGCGACACGCTGGTGGTCGAGACGACCAACTTCAGTCCGAAGGCCGACGAGCGGGCCATCAGCAACAACCTGCACTTGGTGCACGCCTCGGGCCAGCAGCTCCGTTTCGTGGAGCGCTTCACGCGCATCGACGCGGATACGATCGACTACCGGTTCACGGTTGCCGAGCCGCTGACATACCAGCAGCCATGGACGGCCTCCATCCCGATGAGCCGCATCGAGGGGCCGCTCTATGAATATGCGTGCCACGAAGGCAACTACGGCCTGTCCAACATCCTGGCCGGTGCGCGGAATGCCGAGCGGGAGGCAGCCGCCTCGAAATAGGCCTGCCGCGGCGAAATGCAACCGGTGTGAATCCGAACCGTTCGGAAGTAGGGGAGGGGCACGAGTGCGTCGACTGCCGCTGGTAGCACTCGTGCTTCTGTTCCCGGTCCAGGCAGCGGCGCAGCCGGTGGAGGGCGCCGATATCCCGCGCACGCCGTGGGGACGGCCGAGCCTGCAGGGTGTATGGACCAACTCGACCTCACGCCGCTGGAGCGCCCGGAGGAGTTTGGCGACCGGGAGTTTCATACGGCAGCGGAGGTGGCGGAGCTGCAGCAGGTAGCGGTCCGGAATCACATCGGCGCGTTGCCGGAACTCAAGGCCACGCTGGCCGTCGAGTTCAGCGAGGTCTGGATGGAGCCGGGACCGCTGAGCGGGCGCACATCGCTGGTCACGGGAGCGACCGGGAAGATTCCGGCCTACACGCCCGCCGCGCTGGAGCGCCTGGCCGATGGTCTCAGACAGCCGCTCACCCAGCGGGCCGACTCGCATGGCGATCGGGGCTACAGCGAGCGCTGCCTGCGCTTCGTCACCGGCGGTCCCCCGATGATTGCGTTCGCGTTCGCGCCGCTCCTCCAGATATTCCAGACCCCGGACGACGTCGTAATCCAGAACGAGGAGAACCACGAGATTCGGGTCATCCCCTTCGAAGAGCGGCCGCACGTGCACCCGCGCATCCGGCTCTGGCGCGGAGACTCGCGCGGGCGCTGGGAGGGCGACACCCTGGTCGTCGAGACGATGAACTTCAATGGCAAGGGCGGGTTCCGGGGGTCCGGGCCCGCGTTGCACCTCACCGAACGGCTGACCCGCGTGGACGCCGACACGGTCCTGTGCGAATTCACGGTCGACGACCCCGAGACCTGGACCGAGCCGTGGACGGCCGAGATGCCGCTGAAGGTCTCGCCGGCGCCGGTTGTTCATGTCGCGGCGTTCGGCGCACTGACTTCGGAAAAGAGGACGTGATGTCAATCAGCAACAGCGCCGGTGCGCATGTTCGCCAGGTCCTGCTCTGCGCGATGATTATGGCGCTTGCGTCCGCCTGCGGGCAGCCGCAAGTTGAAACGGCGCCACCCATCGCGATGCTCGCCCCGGACGTGCCCGTGACTGTCGCGGGCGGCGAAATCATGGGCGCGCCTGCCGAAGGCAACCCGGACATAGTCGCCTTCCAGGGCTTGCCCTACGCCGCCCCACCGGTCGGCGACCTCCGCTGGAAACCGCCGCAACCGGTCGTCACGTGGGACGGTGTCCGGGACGCCAGGGCTCCCGGGCCGAGCTGTATGCAGACCGGGCCGGCCTGGGTGCGTGCGCCGACGGTGGACGAGGACGATCCGGAAAGCGAGGACTGTCTCTTCCTCAATATCTGGGCGCCCAAGGCGACCCGGGAGCCGCTCCCCGTGATGGTGTGGATTCATGGCGGCGGCTTCTTCGCGCATCCCGCCTTGTCCACCGAATCGCCGCACGGCGCATCCGGGAACTACGGTCTGATGGATATGGTGGCCGCGCTCGAATGGGTGCGGGACAACATCGCGACGTTCGGCGGCGACCCGAACCGGGTCACCATCTTCGGGGAGTCGGCCGGCGGCGGCGCGGTGATGTCGCTGCTGCTGGTCCCGCAGTCGGAAGGCCTGTTCCACCGCGCCATTTCCGAGAGCACTTCGGTGTATGGCTGGGACCGCGAGTTGCGCGAGCCGATCGGCGATTGGGTCTCGGCCGAGGCCCAGGGCGTGCAGATCGCCGAGTGGCTGGGTGTGTCCGGCGATACGGCCCTGGACACGTTGCGGGCCGCCACGTCCGAGCAGGTGCAGGCGGCGGCCAATGCCGATACCGGCAATCGGCTCATGCGGACCGGGTACATCTGGGCCCCGAACGTCGACGGCTGGGTCATCCCGAGCGATCCGCTCGGCATGTACGAGGCCGGGCTCCAGCATGACGTGCCACTCATCACCGGGATGACCGCGAACGAAGGCGCCTCGGTCGCCCGCCGTTCGAATGTCCAGGACCCCGAGGCGTTCGAGTCGCACGTGCGGGCCGTCTATCCGGGCGTCGCGGATGAGTTGATAGCCCACTACGACGTGACCTCGGCGGAGGCGGCCAGGTCGCAAATTGCCCATCGCATTCACGACATGTCCTTCGCGGGCCCGGTCCGCGTGCAGGCGGAGTCCCATGCGAAGGTCTCGTCGCCCGTCTGGCTGTATCACTTCACCCGCGTGCCGCCCACCGCGCTGGGCGCCGCCGTAGATGCCCCGTACCATGGTTCCGAGCTCCCCTACGTGTTCGGCACGATGGACGCCGGCCCGGCGCCGGCGGGCGCACGACCCAGCCCGATGACGACCCACGGTGACTGGACCGAGACCGACCGACGGTTGTCGGAGACGATGATCGATTACTGGACGCAGTTCGCGGCCACCGGGAATCCGAACCGCGACGATCTGCCGGCGTGGCCCGAATTCCACCCGCCTGCCGACCATCACCTCAACCTCGGCGACACCGTGACCGGTGGCGACGGGTTGCATCATGCAGCCGGATGGTTGTTCAGGAGCTTCGAGATGGGTCGGCGCGCCGGGACGTAGCAGCTCGTATCTGGCGCAAACGGTGTCGGAACTGCCCGACCTTCGCGGCAACCTGATGCATGACCTGCACACGGCGGTGCTGATGCGCGCGCATGGCATCAGCCGGATCTGCACCCGCGACACCGGCTTTCGTCGCTTCCCGTTCCTGACGGTCGTCGATCCGTTGGGCGAGTCGTGACACCAGCGACTACAGCGCCAGCGTAGCAGTGACGATGCGGGTCGTCGGAATCGTCGCGCTACGTCAGGACACCCGCACGGTCCGCGGGTACTGCTGGTGGTTCTCCAGGCCGGTCTGCTTGAACTCGAGCTCCGCGGGGGTCGGCTGCACCATGCCGTCGGCGTCGGTGGCGCGTGAGACGATGGTGTGCTCGCCCGGCGCGGCGCCGTCCCAGTCGTAGCGGAACAGCTTCCAGGAGTAGGTTTCGGAAGCGGTGGCCGGATCCAGGGTCGCCGGCTGCCAGGCGCCGCCGTCCACGCTGACCTCGACGGAGCGCAGCGGCGTGCCGTCGTGGAGCACGAAGCCGTGCACCGTGTGGCGCCCGCCGGAGCGGGTCACGCGCGCGATCACCGATTTCACCCGCAGCCGGCTTATCTCGGTCTCGTGGTAGCTCACCTCGCCGTCGATCTCCTCCGCCCACAGCGTGCGGTACCAGCGCGCCTGCCACTTGCCGAGGAAGCGGTCCTGCTGCGCGCGGATGTGGGTCAGCCACTTGACGTTGCAGACGCCGTACCAGCCGGGGACGACCAGACGGAGCGGAAAGCCCTGCTCGCGGGTGAGCGGCTCGCCGTTGAGGGCGTACGCCAGCAGCGGGTCGGGCGTCATGGCGTCGCTGCGCGGCATGCTGCGCGCGAACGGCTGGTCCACGGCGTGCGTCTGGCCGCGGAAGTCGACCATTTCTTCCCCGTGGTCCGCGCCGACGAAGACGATCTCCCGCGCCTTCGCCTTGAGACCGACGCGGTCCAGCACGGTGCGCAGCGGCACGCCGGTCCAGCGGCCATTGCTCGCGAGGCCCTGGATCATCCGCGGGCTGTTGCCGGAGCATTCGAATCCGGCGACCACCTCGCTGCCGCCCATCCCGCGCAGGTCGTCGAGCGACAGCTCCGCCGGACTATCGACGAGACCGCCCACGTTCAGGCGGAACGCGCCGGCTGCGACCTCGGGCTGATCGAAGTGCTGGATGGTGTAGAAGTCGTTCTTGTCCGTCAGCGGTCCGCTGATGGTGCGGATGTCGAGGACCCGCCGGGTCGGTCCGAGCGCCGCGCTGCCGAAATCCTCGGGCACGTCGGTGAACGGCACGAGCGTCTCGCCCTGCGCCAGCGCCGGCAGCGCCCACTCCGGCAGGCCGATCACGCCAAGCCCCGCGGCGGCAAGGCCGCCCTTCAGGATCGCTCGACGGGTGGTCTGTTTCGCCATCGCTTCATTCCCTCCGCTCGGGCCGTTGCGGTTCCGCCAGCAGAAGATTAACACAGCCGGCTGCAGCCCCTCAGAACGCGTAGCGCAGCGATAGCGATAGTCCGTGGCTGGAGAGCGCCGCGGCCGTTGCCGCGAGATCGAGCTCCAGCGGGTCACGGCTCCCGTCACGCCAGACTATCCGGGCCGTGCCCCGGCCGGTTTCGACGACGCCGTACACGGTGTAGCGCCAGGCGATATCGAGTGTCAGCCCGCCTCCCAGTGAGGCCGCGACGCCCGCCGTCGGCATCCAGGCGAAGTTGACCCGCTGTTCGCCGGGCACGATGGTGGTCGTCTTCGGAAACTCCATGCGCGTTTCGTCGATGGCGAGGCGGGACAGGCCGATGCCACCGCCGACGAACGGGTGCAGGGGACCGAGCCGGGGCAGGCCCAGCGCGGGAAGGTCCACGTACGCGGCCAGCAGGCCGGCGAGAGAGGCCACGTTTGCCGAGACGGCCTGCATGCCCGTGGTCTGCAGGAAATTGGCATGACCTTCGAAGGCAGTGCTCGGGCGGTGCTGGAGCGTGCCCTCCAGCCGTAGCGCGGGCGACACACGGTACCCCACGCCGAGGTCGTAGCCGGCCATCGTGCCGAAGCTGCCGAGCGCGCTCAGCGGGCCGCCGTCGAGGCCCGTCCCGCAGCCGTAGAGGACCGCCGCGGAGCTGTCCGCGCAATTCACGTCCGTGAACCGCGCGTCTTGCGGCCGGTCGAGCGCAATACCGGCCCGCAGATAGAAGCCCGCGCCTGCCGGCGAAGCCGTTTGCGCCTGCGCTGTCGTGTCAGCCGCCGCGGCCAGTGCGGCTGCCGCCACCGCGTGACGAAACCATGCGCTGCGTGAACGGTTTATCCTCGTCTCTGCCTCCGGCCGCCGTGCGGGGCCGCACGCCGGAGGTTCCAGGGTAGCGCATCGGTTCGGTCGGCGGCGGCGGCGCTATAATGCTTCCGGTTCCGTTCAGCACCAGCGGGAGGTCCGATGAAAGTGGTGACACTCGCGTGCGCGGTGATGGCGGTTGGCCTGCTCTGGGCGCCCGGCGCGGCCTCCGCCCAGTCCGCCCAGTCCGCCGGGGACGGCGTGCTGCCGCAGTCCATTCCGCTCTTCCCGCTGCAGGACGTCGTCCTGTTTCCCGGCGTTTCCCGCCCGCTCCACATCTTCGAGCCGCGCTACCGCGAAATGGTGACCGATGCGGTCCAGGGTGACGGGGTGATCGGCATGGTAATGCTGCAGCCGGGGCACGAAGCGGATTACGAAGGCAACCCGCCGATCTTTCCGGTCGGCTGCGCCGGTGACATTTCGGAGGCCGAAGAGCTGGACGACGGCCGCTGGGTCATCGTGCTGCGCGGGTCTGTCAAGTTCCGGGTGGTGGGCGAGGATCACAGCCGGGCGTACCGTGTTGCCGACGTCGAGGCGATCGCGGATCCTCTGGCGGACGACGACCGCGCGGCGCTCGGGAGCCGCCGGCCGCAGCTCGCCGAGGTGTACTCCACCATCGCACCGGGTTCCGAGCCGCCGCCGGACGACATCTCGGACGAGGTGCTGGTGAACGGTCTCGCACAGCTTCTCGATCTCGATCCGCTCGACCGCCAGGAGCTGCTCGAAGCGTCCGGGCCACTGGCGCGCGCGGTCGCCCTGCTGGACCTGCTCGATGGACAAGGCGGGCGTCGGCCTTGACGCTACAGCGGGCGGCAGCCGTGCTCGGCGCCGTCACGGCGATCCTCGCGCCGGCCGCGTCCGCAGCGCAGGTCAGTCCACAGGCGCAGACGGCATGGGGCGACCCCGATCTGCAAGGCGTCTGGGATTTCCGGACCATCACCCTCATGGAACGGCCGCTCGAGCTGGCCGGCAAACCGGTGCTGACGGCGGAGGAAGCGGCGGGCTACGAGGCGCGGGAGAACCGCCGCCAGAATCGCGACCTGGTCGATCCGACCAAGGGCGGCGCCATCTACCCGCCGGCGTCGGAGGGCGGGGTCGTGCCGTACAACGAGTTCTGGTACGACCGCGGTTCGTCACTGGCGGAGGGTGGCCGCACCTCGCTCATCGTCGATCCCCCCGATGGACGGATTCCGCCGCTCGTTCCGGGCGCGGCGCAGCAGGGGCGGGCTGTCAGCGCCGACGTGGAGGGGCAGCGGCCCGTGCGGTTCCGGAGCGGCGGGATCGGGGCGGACGGGCCGGAAGACCGGGCACTCGGCGAGCGCTGCATCATCGGTTTCAATGCCGGCCCGCCGATGATTCCAAGCGCCTACAACAACACCATGCAGGTGCTGCAGACGCCTGACCACGTGGTCATCCTGAACGAGATGATCCATGACGCCCGGATCGTGCCGCTCGACGGCCGGGCGCATGTCGCGCAGTCCATCCGGCAGTGGATGGGCGATTCCCGGGGCCGCTGGGAAGGCGACACGCTGGTAGTCGAGAGCACCAACTTCACGGACAAGACAGCGAGCTTCAACCCGACCATTCAGAGCGCTGCCGGGACGGGCGCCACGCTGCATCTCGTGGAGCGGTTCACCCGGACCGGCGCCGGCACGCTGCGCTACGAGTTCACGGTACAGGACCCCGACACGTTCACGCGGCCGTTTACCGGCGTGATCCCGATGGCCACGGGCGACGGACCGCTCTTCGAGTACGCCTGCCACGAGGGCAACTACGGCATGTTCAACGTGTTGGCGGGTGCACGGGCACAAGAGGAGCAGGAAGCGCGATGACGACATCAAGGCTGCACCGGGCCGCAGCGGTTGCGCTGCTGCTCGCGACGCTTGGCTGGCTGAGTCAGACGTATTCCGGTCGAGCCGCCGTTGCGGGTCAATCCGCGGCCGGGGAGGCCGCGCCGTTCTCCGTCGACGTGCCGGATGCGGTGCTCGACGACCTCGCGCGGCGCCTGGGGCGCGCGCGCTTTCCGGACGAGCTGAACGGCGCGGACTGGACATACGGCACCAATCTGGCCTATCTGCGGCAGCTGGTCGAATACTGGCGCGAGGAGTACGACTGGCGCGCGCAGGAGCGCATTCTGAACAGCTTTCCGCAGTTCACGATGAACGTCGACGGGCTGGACGTGCACTTCATCCACCGCCGGTCACCGGAGCCGGACGCGCTGCCGATCATGATGATCCACGGCTGGCCCGGCACCTTCTTCGAATTCTGGAAGACGGTCGATCGACTCGCCGACCCGGTCAGCCACGGCGGCCGCGCCGAGGACGCCTTCCACGTCGTCGTCCCGTCGCTGCCCGGTTACGGATTTTCGGAGCGCCCGCGCCGGCCGGGGCACTCGCGCGTGCGGACGGCACGGATGTTCATGGAGGTGATGGCGCGTCTGGGCTATGACCGCTACGCAGTCCAGGCCGGCGACATCGGCGCCGGCGTGGCGGCCCAGATGGCGCTGGCCGACCGCGCTCATGTGGCCGGACTGCACCTCAATTCCTGCAGCGGGACGCCGCCCGACCCCGACAATCCGCAGGCCGGCCTGACGGACGATGAGATCACGCGGATGCGCGAGCGCCGCGCGTACTTCAGCGATGAGGAACGGGGCTATGGGCGCATTCAGGGGACCCGGCCGCAGACGCTCGGCTACGGGCTGAACGATTCGCCGGTGGGGCTGGCCGCCTGGATCGTCGAGAAATATCGGACCTGGTGCGACTGCGGCGGGGACCCCGAGGCGATTTTTGCCAAGGACGAGCTGTTGACGACGGTGATGATCTACTGGGTGACGGAGACCGCCACGTCGGCGGCCCGCTACTACTACGAAGGCCAGCATATCCCCGAGCCGCCATACGTGCCGCTGGCCGGCCGGGTCGAAGTGCCGACGGGCTGCACCGTCTTCCCGGGCGAGCTCGGCTTCAGCCCGCGGCGCTGGGCCGAGACCCGTTTCAACGTCCAGCGGTTCACGTACATGGAGCGCGGCGGCCACTTCGCGGCCCTGGAGCAGCCGGAGCTGTTCACGGACGAGTTACGGGCGTTCTACCGCGGCCTGCGCTGAGCGGGGCGCGAGCCGGGGCTTTCGTCCCGTCAGGCCGCGCACGGCGCGGCCCGGCAAGCACGGCGCGGGGCAAAGGGGTCCCCGCTAGCGACCGCCGGGGGTTTGGGGCGCAGCCCCAAATTACGAAAGGAGGGCTGCAATGGCACACCGCAGGACACTCGGTCAGGCCGCCGCACTCGCGGCGGCGTCCATCCTCGTCGTCGCCGGCAGCGTCGGTCCGGGAGCGCAGGACCGCAGCGAGCCGACGCCGGTGCGGCAGAACCCGAACATCGACCGGCCAATCACAAACGAAGGGTTCGACAGCACGGTCATCATGCTGCTGCAGCGGCTGGTGGCGGCGTACGGCCCCATCGCCAACAGCAACGACCGGCCGAATCCGTATACCCGGATCGAGCCGTTCGGCGAGCCGCCGCCGGGCAACAACGGCGAATGGGCGGCGGTGATCGCCGCCGAGGGCGGACCGGACGGCAGGCTGTACGTCCTGCACCGCTGCCAGGACAATTCGTGCGCGGGGCGGCCTGAACCGCCGGTGGTCGTCCTCGACCCCAATACCGGCCGGCGGCTCGACACCTGGGGCGCCGGACTGATGGCGTTTCCGCACGGCCTGCACCTCGATCACGAGGGCAACGTCTGGACCGCCGACGTGGGGCGGGAGGACGCGCCCGGCGGCCACGTGGTGCGCAAGTTCACACCGGACGGCGAGCTGCTGATGACCATCGGGCAGTCGGGCGCCGCCGGTGACGGCCCGGGCCAACTGCGCGAGCCGACGGATGTCGTTACGGCGCCGGACGGCACGATATTCGTCACCGAAGGGCATATCAAGAACGGGCCCAAGTCGCGGATTTCGAAATACGCGCCGGACGGGACGTTCATCGCGCGCATGGGCAGCACGGGGCAGGGGCACCTGCAACTGAGCGCGCCGCACGCGATCGCAATTGATACGCAGGGGCGGCTGTTCATCGCCGACCGCGACAACAACCGGCTGATGATCTGGGACCAGAACGGCAACTACATCGACCAGTGGCAACAGTTCAGCCGGCCGAGCGGCGTGTACATCGACCACACCGACACCATCTACGTCGCCGACTCGGAATCCTGGGGACCCGACAATCCGGGTTGGAAGAAGGGCATCCGGATCGGCAGCGCCCGGACCGGTCAGGTGCATTACTTCCTGGAGGACGTCGAATCGCGCGATTTCGCGCACAGCGGGGCCGAGGGGGTCGGTGTGGATACGCTCGGTAACGTGTACGGCGGCGTCGTGCGGCGGCGCATGCTGGAGCGGCACGAGGCGCCGACCGTGCAGCCGACGCGCGGAGCGACGTGGGGACCGGGAGGTAACTGACGGCCCATTCCCGCCCGGTGCGCGGCAGCCTCCACCACTGTTCCCGGCGGCCGGCCGTCTACTGCTTGCCGCTAGCGCTGCTGTTTAGCTGGTCCGCGCAGGCGCACGCCGCGCAGACGCCGGCCGCCGCCTCCCACCCGGACCAGCCGGTCGTCATCCAGGGCCCGCCGCCGCCCAAGCCGCCGGAAGTGGTCGCGCGCGACGCGGCCGGCCGCATGACCATCCGGGCAGTCCGCCTGGACGCGCCCCTCGACATCGACGGGACCCTCGACGAGCGCTTCTACCGGGACGTGCCCGCGCTGACCGATTTCGTGCAGGTCGAGCCGATTGAGGGCGCCTCGGCAACGGAAGAGACCGAGGTGTGGCTGGCCTTCGACGACGACAACCTCTACATCAGCGGCCGCTGCTTCGACTCGGCGCCCGAATCGCGGTGGGTGGCCAACGAGCTGCGCCGGGACAGCTTCAACATCGGGCAGAACGAGTACATCGACATCGTGATCGACACGTTCTACGACCGGCGCAACGCGGTCAATCTAACGGTCAATCCGCTCGGCGGCCGCATGGACGGCCAGATCACCGACGAGCGCGACTACAGCGCCGACTGGAATCCGATCTGGTCCGTGCGGGCCGGCCGTTTCGACCGGGGCTGGACGTTCGAGTCGGCCATCCCCTTCAAGTCGCTGAGCTACCGCCCGGGGCGCGCGCAGGTCTGGGGGTTCAACGTCACGCGCAAGGTCCGTTGGAAGAATGAGCTGTCTTCGCTGGTGCCGCTGCCGATCTCGCGCGGCATCATGCTCATATCGGCGGCCGCGACCGTGGTCGGCTTAGAGGCGCCCGACGACGGTGGGCGCACGTTCGAGCTCAAGCCGTACGCCATTGCCGACATCACAACCGATCGCCGCGCCGTCCCGGTGGTCTCGAACGACTTGCACGCGGAAGCCGGGCTCGACGTGAAGTACGGCCTGACGCAGAACCTCGTCGCCGACCTCACCGTCAATACCGATTTCGCACAGGTCGAAGTGGACGAGCAGCAGGTCAACCTGACCCGTTTCGGTCTGTTCTACCCCGAGAAACGGGAATTCTTCATCGAGAACCAGGGCGTGTTCGCGTTCGGCGGCACCGCAACCGGCCTGTTCGGCGACGCCAGCGCCAACGTGCCCATCCTGTTCTACAGCCGCCGCATCGGTCTGGAGGAGCACGACGACGTATCGGTCGAGGTGCCGATCGACGCGGGCGCCCGGATGACCGGCCGCCTCGGTCCGTTCAGCGTCGGCGCGCTGAACATCCAGACCGGCGACCAGCCGGACGCTGACGCGGTCGCCACCAACTTCACGGTACTGCGGCTCAAGCGCGACCTGCTGCGGCGCAGCAGCATAGGCGCGCTCGTCGCACGGCGGTCCGTCGCCCGCCGCGGTCCCGGGGCGAACGCCACGTACGGCCTGGAGGGGACGTTCTCTTTCTTCGACGACCTGAACGTCAACACCTACTGGGCGCGCACCGACACCGCCGGCATGGAGGACGAGATCAGCTACCGGGGGCAGCTCGACTACGCGGGGGACCGCTACGGGGCGCAGGTCGAGCGGCTGGTGGTGGGGAGCGGCTTCAACCCGGAGATCGGGTTCCTGCGCCGCCACAACTTCGAGCGCAACTTCGCCTCACTCCGCTTCAGCCCGCGCCCGCTGTCGATCGAAGCAATCCGCAAGCTGACGTGGGAGGGGCACATCGACCACATCGCGGATCGCGCCGGGCTGCTCGAGACGCGCGAGCAGCTGGGCCATTTCGGTATCGAGTTCGAGAGCAGCGACATGTTCGACGTGCGCTACACGCGCAGCTACGAATTTCTCAAGCAGCCGTTCGAGATTGCGCCGGCGGTCGTGCTGCCGGTCGACGGCTACGAATTCCAGCAGACGGAGGTGATGCTCACGCTGGGCCAGCAGCGCGCGTTCACCGGGGTGGTGGCCGTTGCGCACGGGTCGTTCTATAGCGGGGACAAAACGAGCATAAGTCTGTTCCACGGCCGGCAGGAGGTGACGCCGCGGCTTTCCCTGGAGCCGAGCGTATCGCTCAACTGGATCGATCTGCCGGAGGGGCGGTTCTCGACAGAACTGGTGACGGCGCGGGCGACCTACGCGCTCTCGCCGTTGATGTTCGTCAGCGCGCTCGTGCAATATAACTCCAGCACGGCGTCGATCGGCGCGAACGTGCGCCTGCGGTGGGAGTATCACCCGGGCAGCGAGCTGTTCGTCGTGTACAACGAGGCGCGCGACACCCTGCGGCCGGGCCGCCCGGAATTGCAGGACCGCGCGCTCATCGTCAAGTTCAACCGGCTGTTCCGGTTGTGAGTCTCGGGGATCTGCGGGGGAGGTTGGCATGCGGCGGACACTCGGATGTTTGGTGGTCCTGCTTGCAGCGGCGCTGTTGTGGGGGGCGTCCGTGGCGGCGCAGCCCGCGGCGGCATCCCGCAACGGCTGGCAGGCGCCGAGCACGCCTCAACGCCGGCAGCGGTGCAGCGCGTCCTGGGCCTCGCCGCGGCCAGGAAGCTGCCCTCGGCCTCGTGGGCCGACCTCAACGTCTTCGACCGCTGCATCGCGCGCGGCATGCCCGGCGCGATGATGCCCGGCTTCTACAACCACAACTACCACATCCTCCAGTCGCCCGGATACGTCGTGATTGCGCTCGAGATGCTGCACGATGTCCGTGTCATTTCCCTGGACGGCAGACCCCATATCGCGCAGGGCATCGCGCAGTGGCTGGGGGATTCGCGCGGGCGGTGGGAGGGTGACACGCTCGTCGTCGAGACGACCAACGTCGCCAACAAGGTCAACGAGTTCCGGCGCTCGCATACGGTGTTCGGCGCCAGCCGGCATGTGCGGCTGGTCGAGCGCTTCAGGCGCACTGGTCCGGACCGTATCGACTACACGTTCACCGTCGACGACCCGACGACATTCGTGACGGCGTGGACCGGCGCCGCGCCGCTGACGCTCATTCGGGGCGGCAACCCGTAGAGGAACCGGGCAGCCGCTCCTATCTGTTGTTGGCCACCGCCTGCGCAAGTTTCCGCAGTGTCGCGGATACGGCTGGCGGCTGGCGGCCGTAACCACTGAACCGGTTGGATTCTGCGGTTGCGAGTTCCCGTGAAGGCGTGGGGCGCGTCGCGCGTTCCGCGACAGCCATCCGGTACGCGAGTTCTTCGTCCAGGTCGCTGGCTCCAACGAGGAAAAGCACGCACTCGTCTCCAGGACGCAACCCGGTCGTCAACGACAGAAAATGATCTCCCGAATACGATCGGGCATAGTTCTCGAATTCCTTCCCGGCTATCCGACAGGCAACCACCGCGGACATGAACGCGGCCCGTTTGTTGTAGTACAGATACAAGCTGAACTCGTCGGAACGCGCCGACCTTGGGGCGACTTCGATATCCCAATACAAGGGACCAAAGGTATACCGTCCACTATCAGCATCCCGTTCGGGCGGGATACGCCCCGTGACGGTCTGCGCCTCCGCCGCCGTTCCGAACAGCGCGAGCGCCAGGAGCAGGCCGACGAAAATGACGCGCATGGTGTTGTCCTTCCCTCTTGCCTTGCTATCCCGCGGAATGTCGGTTCCGGTGCGTGGACTCTGACCTGCGCCGCCGGCAGCCCATGAGCAGCAGCCAGCCCGCAAGCAGCCCGAGGCCGCCGACCGGGAGCACGGGAACCGGCTCGGCCTCGAGGGCGTCCAACTCCGGCGTGATCTCTCCAATGCTCGGCTCCTGGTCTGCGCCGTCCGCCGAGTCGCCTTCGTCCTCTTGTGATTGCAAGTCCTCCAGCGCCCGATCCGCCAGATCTTTCGCGGCGGTTCGCGGGTTCCACGCATCCCCGGCCACCTCGATGTCGCTGCGCCGATACACGCACGCCGTGATCCTTCTGTCCCCGTCCCTGATCGTCCCGGACTGTCCGCGGTTGTCCGCGTCCGTGCAATCCATGGCGAAGCCATCTTCACCCGTATCGCCCAGAAAGACGACCGACCCCAGAAACACCCTATCCCACCCCTCCTGCTCCGGCAGCTCGAACTCCCATGTGGTGTTGGCGCCGATTCTCTCGAAGTGGTTGCTTCTTACGGCTTCGCCTATCACATCAGTTGCTGCGTCAACGAAGAATGCAACAACTCGCTGCCGCTCCGTAACCACATCCTGCCCGGCGCCGTTGTGCCAGGAGCGTCCAGTCACCACGCCACGCGCCGCGTCATACGTCACCTGGTCCACGGACCCCGTCCACTGGTCCGGCGTCGTGTCCGGGATCGCCGGGCCGAACCCCGGATATGGCAGCCCCGGCCCCAGCTCGTACAACGATTGCGCGTGGTCGACGAGTTGCTGGGTGTAGCGCTGGTCCGGCGCTGTCGCCCTGTACATGATCGCCGCCGGGTCCGAGACGTGATACAGCCCGAGCGCGTGCCCGAGCTCGTGCGCCATGACCCGGCCCTGCGAATCCTCGCGAAAACCACAGCCGCCCTCGTCGGGATTGAAGAGGATCTCCGTCTCTGCCCACCGCGCAAAACTGCCGTCCGGGAACACGTACATAGACGTGCGTGCAATTGCGCAAACGTAGTCATCACCGTCTTCGAAATCCTCCTCGGTGCCGATACCGATGTTGATTTGCCCCTCCATGAGTTCGCGCGAATCGGTGCCTGTCGTGAGCCGCCCCCGCCACGGCTGCCCCGTGAACTGCCGGACCGCCTCCGGAATCGCCCGGCGCCACCAGGTCAGCATGTCCTCGGAGATCGGCTCCGCCCCGTCCTCCGGCGCCGTCGTCTTGATGTAGATGTCCAGATCGGCAAGCTCCGAATCGATGAGTCCGTGGGTACGGCGATCCGTGTAGTCCGGACTCTCCAGAGCATCAAAAACCAACTCGTCCCAGTACCGACCATCCACCCACGCCGGCTGCGGAAACCGCTGCCAGCGCCCGTCCGGGATATCGACATTGGCCCCGGGCCGCTCGTGGGCCGGGAACGGCACCACGCCGGCGACCCGGTGCTCGACGTCGCCCGCGTCGGCCGGTGCCGCGCCCGCCAGCAGGACCCCGCAGACCCCTCCGACCGCCGCCCACCGCCCACGCTCACCCATGTGCCCCCCGCGATGTCTCACGGCGCCAGACGAACGCAGCCACATTTCGCCCTTCCGCTGCACGGCCGGCTGCTTGACAGGAAAACTCTACATGATGGCAGCTGTACTGGCGCTACAACCACGGCGGCGACTTCCGGGACAGCGAGCTGTGGCTGTCGGCGTTCACGGATGACGCCATCTTCAGCCAGGTCCGGCTACTACAACGACACATACGTCAAGATGGTGGACGGCTGGCGGATCAAGAACCGCACCATCAACTTCGACCGCGCCGGGTAGGCCGCGCGGCCTACCCGGCGGCAGGTCGCTCATCACGGCCGATCCAGGCGGCGGAACTTCTGTACGCGCTGGCCGGTGTTCACCTCGGTCGTGTACAGGTTGCCGTGCGAGTCGATGGCGATGTTGTGCACCGCGTGGAACTGGCCGGCCCAGCGCCCGGGCCGGCCGACGCGGCCCAGCACGGCGTGCGACGCGCGGTCGACCACGCGCAGCTCGTTGTTGACGCTGTCGACCATGTAGATGAAGGCCTGATCCGCGTCCCGGGACAGCGCCAGGTCGGACACCGCGCCGCTGAGCAACGTGGCGGGCTCGAAGAACCCCTCCGCCACGAACGTGCCGTCCTTGCGGAAGATCTGGTAGCGGTTGCTCACCCGGTCGCAGGCGTAGACGAGCCCGTCGCGGGCGATCTGGATGCAGTGCACGGGGTTTCGGAACTGCGGCGCAGGGGCGGCATCCGGATCGTACGGCGGGCCCGGCGCGTCGTCCGGCCGGCGGCCGTAGGCGCCCCAGTGCCGCTTGTACTCACCGGTCTCGGAGTCGAATATGACGACGCGCCGGTTGCCGTAGCCGTCCGCGACGTACACCTCATCGGCTGACAGATCGACGAAGACGTCGGCGGGACGGCCGAGGTTGGCCGTGTCGTTGCTGTCCATGTCCCCGCCTGGCTGCCCGATCTGCAGCACGAACTCGCCCGCGGCGGTGAACTTCAGCACCTGCCGGTCGGTCTGGCCGTTGCCGGCGAGCCACACGAAGCCTTCGTCGTCGGCGAAGATGCCGTGCTCCGTTGCGGGCCAGTCGTAGCCGTCGCCCGGACCGCCCCAGGCGTTCAGCAGGTTGCCGCTCAGGTCGAACTCCAGGACCGGCGGCGCCGCGATGCAGCACTTGCCGATCGGCGGATCCTGTTCGGCCGCCCGCTCGCGGTCGCTCAGCGACGCGGGCCGGTGCACGATCCAGACGTGGTCGTCCGGGCCGACGTCCACGCCGGCAACCTGGCCGACAATCCAGTTGTGGGGGAGCGGTTTCGGCCAGAACGGGTCGACGATGAACTGCGGCAGCCCGGCGGCCGTCTCATCCGCCGGCACGGTGGTGGGCGCGTCGACCGCGCGCCGCTCGAACGGGATCTCCGGCGCATTGGTCTGGCCGGCCGCCGGGGCGGCAACCGCTGTCAGAGTCGCAAGCGCAACGATTCCGGTAATCCGCAACAGTCCTCGTGTTGTCCGCATGGCACCACCTCCTCGGGCAGTCTACCGCGACCGTCTGGACAGCCCCTGGCAAAAGCCCCGCTGCATTCGACCGACCATGCATTCCGCCTGACTGGTCTCGGTGCGACGCGGGGTTTCACCACGGGCTGTCATGCTATCTTTCTGGGCATGCTGGGAGCACGATGCGTCTGTATTGCGGCGGTGCTGGCGGTGCTGGTGGCCGCGCCGGCTCCGTGCGCCGGACAGATCGAGAATTCGAATGCCGGAGATTGGATTGCACCGCGGACGCCGGACGGTCAGCCCGACATCCAGGGGGTGTGGACGAACTCCACAATGACACCGCTGGAGCGGCCGGCCGACATGGGGGACAAGCCGTTCTACAGCGAGGCGGAAGCGTCCGAGCTGGATGCGGCGGCGCGCGAGCGCCGCGCGCGTGCGTCCGAGCCGGGCGGCACGCGCCTGCAGCGGCTGCCGCCGGGCAGCCGGTTCGGCGGGTACAACGCAGCCATCTGGTCCGCTGCACGCTCGATCGCACCGACACGGCGCACGTCCATGGTGGTGGACCCGCCCGACGGCCGTGTGCCGCTGCGGCCGGCGGCCGAGGAGCGTCGCGACTACCTGGTTGCGAACCGCTCCGATACGTACGACAACATGAGCGTCTACACGCGCTGCATCACGCGCGGCATCCCGGGCGCTCTGATCCCGAATTTCTACAATGCCGGCAATCTGATTCTCCAAACGCCCGACTTTGTCGTGATCCTGACGGAGATGATCGGCGAGGCCCGCTTCATCCCGCTCGACGGACGCCCGCGGATCAATCCGTCAATCGGCCTGTGGATGGGTGATTCCCGTGGCCGGTGGGAGGGTGAGACGCTGGTCGTGGAGACGACCAACTTCACCGGGAAGGGTTGGGTCACCCCGAACCAGAACGCCGGTCGGATGCACGGTGTGCCGGTGACCCGCGATCTGCGCGTCGTCGAGCGGTTCACGCGCGTGAGCGAGGATATCCTCGACTGGCGCGTCACGGTCGAGGACCCGCAGATCTATACGGCGCCGTGGACCCTGGAGCTTCCGCTCACGCGCGACCCGACCTACGACCTGTACGAGTACGCCTGCCACGAAGGGAACTACTCGGTGCCCAACATCCTCCGCGGCGCGCGGGTCAAGGAGCGCGAGGCCGCCGCGGCGGAGACTGCCGGCAGGTAGCCGGATTCGAACCCGCGACGCGACGCTGCAAGCGCGTCTGCTAAGTCGCCGGCCAGATGCCCAGCGCCTTGCGCAGGGCGATGATCTGTCCGGCGTGATAGCCGTTGTGGTCGAGCAGGATCAGCGCCGCCCGCAAGGTGTGGTGGTGCTGCTTCTCGGCCGCAGCAACTCTCGCGAACACATCCACGTCGGGATTCTCGACGAGGCGCGCCATTTGCTCCGCGGCGTCCAACAGGCGCCGGCAACTCGCCGACCACGCGGCCGCCGACGGCGGCTCCGGGCTCTCGGGCCAATAGCCCGCGGGCCATTCCGGCGCCTGATACTCACTATCCCGACAGTAGGCGACGAGGTCCTCCGCGGCCAGCCGAAGATGCTCGACCTGCCGCCAGGCCGTATGAGGGTGCCCTTCGACGACCCGGCCGGCCAGCTCCGCCGGGAACCCGTCGAGGGCGGCGGCCATTCCGGCGTGGGCGTGGCTGCGCCGCAGCTGCCGGGCAACGGTCTCTCGCAACTGTGAATTACTCATTCTTAAGAGCATACGCCGACCGCCTTAGGAGCAGACGCCGTCCGCGGCGGGGCGCGGGCGCCACAAAACACGACCGCCCAACCGACATCCAGCCGCTCACCCCGCCGGGCCGGGGTGGCCGTGTGGGGGGCGATTGCGATGTCATCCTGAGCGAGCCGCTCCATCACGGGTCCGAGCGGCGCGCCCGTCCAGGCCCGCGCCGGCGGCGCCACCAGGAGCGGGCGACCGTCCGGCCGTGCGAACTGCACGTTCCCCTGTGCGTCGAGCGTGACGTTGAACCCCTCCTCGTGCACCGCTAGATGATGGCGGTCGGCACAGGAGCACCAGATTGTCGAGCGCGGTCGCGGGCTGGCAGCGCCCGGCGCAGCGCGGGCGAGATGGTCCGCGTTCTACGGCCGACGTCCAGGATCTCACGGCCCGGGCCGTGTTGCATCGTTACATGTCAGCGCGCGCTGAAGCGGCGGGGCGGCATTGCGGCCGAACCGTGTCTCCTCCTTCCGAACGCGTGACGTTCCGCCGCCGGAACCCACCCTGCCAGCGATCAGCCGTATAATCGGGCGACTCGTCCACCATCGAAGGAGAGGGTCCTGACCTTCCGCCGCCCCCGGCACATCCTTGGTTTCTGCTGTCTCCTCGGCCTGCTTGCTGTCTGCACCGAGCCAGCCTGGGGTGCGGAGCGTCAGCTGTTCATGTCCGTAACGGATCGGTCGGGTCAGCCCATAACGGATATCGGCGCCGACGAGGTGGTGCTGCAGCAGGAAGGGGGCGAGTGCAGCGTCAAGGACTTCAGTCTGGACTCGGGGCCGATGAAGGTGGCGTTGCTGGTGGATACGAGCGACGCGGCCTCCGGGTCGCTCAACTCCATGCGGAACGGGCTGAGCGCTTTCCTGGACGAGCTGCCGCCGGAGCACGAGATCGGACTGTTCACCATCGCGGGCCAGGTCCGCCGGCGGACCGATTTCACCACGGACCGGGACGAGTTGAAGGACGAGGCGACGAGCCTGTTCGTCGACCGGAACACCGCGGTCGTCTATCTGGACGGGTTAATCGAAACCTGGGAGCGCCGATACGACGAGGAGGATGCCTGGCCCGTCTTCGTCGCGCTGGTCTACGGCGGCGCCGAGGGGAGCCGCAGCATCCAGGAGGACGAATTCAACGCGTTTACCGTCGAACTGGTGGGGCGCGGTGCGACGGTGCACGCGATCCTCGTGTCGACACGGGGCGGGGCGCGGCAGACCACCATCTCCACCTTTCTGACCGGGAATACCGGCGGCATGTACCGTGCGCTGGCAGCCACCACGGCCCTGCCGAAGACGTTCGGTGAGCTGGCGGCGACGATGGGCGCGCAGCACGAGGCGGTCAAGAACCGCTATCGGGTCGTCTTCGAGTGCGAGCCGGACAACCCGACCGCCGGCATCGCCGCGGGTGTCAGCCGCCCGGCTGTCGCGGTGGGATTGTTCCCGGACCGCCGCACCGATCGCTAGGAGTCAGGTATGCCCGTGTTGCGGGCACCCAAGGGAATTAAAGCGGATCTACGCCGCCGGACACACCGATTTCCAGACGCCGGACGAGGCGTCCAACGTCGCCTGGATCGACCCCGAGACGCTTGAATTCGAGCGGATTTTCCACCATCCGTACAGGGAGGGTTTCGGCGCTGTGACGACGGCGATGCCGATTGGCGGCGACATCTGGCTGGGCACCAACCGCGGGGAGATGATCGCGTATTTCCCCGCGCCATAGAATTCACCTGCACAAGACTACGGGGCGGTTTCGCGGCGCCGTGGGCGGTACTGATCCCCGCCTTGATCACGAACGGGCTGGAGGACGGATTCAATGAACTACCGGTTGTTGGGGAACACGGGTGTGTACCTGTCGGAGCTGTGCCTGGGGGCGATGACGTTCGGGACGCAATGGGAGGCGATCGGGACGCTCGGGCAGAAGGAGGCCAACGCGCTGGTGCACCGCTCGATCGATGCCGGCGTCAACTTTTTCGACACGGCGGACGTGTACTCGACGGGCGATTCGGAGGAGATCCTGGGCCGCGCACTGACGGGCCGCCGCCAGGACGTGATGATCGCGACGAAGGTGCGCGGGCGGATGGGGTCAGGTGCCAACGACGTCGGCCTGTCGCGCCTGCACATCATCCAGGCCGCGGAGGCGAGCCTCAAGCGGCTGGGCACCGACTACATCGACCTGTACCAGATCCACCGGAACGATCCGGTGACCGACATCGAGGAGACGCTGGCGGCGCTGACCGACCTGGTGCGGGCCGGCAAGGTGCGCTACATCGGCTGCTCCAATCTGCCGGCCTGGCAGCTGATGAAGGCGATCGGCATCGCGCGGCAGCGCGGGCTGGAGTCGTTCAAGGCGACGCAGTCGTACTACGCGCTGGTCGGGCGCGAGCTGGAGCACGAAACCATTCCATTGATCCGCGACCAGAACCTGGGGCTGCTGGTGTGGAGTCCGCTGGCCGGCGGATTCCTCACCGGAAAGTTCACGCGGACCGGGGGCCGCACGGCGAAGGCGCGGCGCGCGACATTCGACTTTCCGCCGGTTGACAAGGAGCGCGGGTTCGACATCATCGACGCGCTCCAGCCGATTGCTGAGGCCCATGGGGTCTCGATCGCTCAGGTGGCGCTCGCCTGGCTGCTGGGCAAGGACGTAGTGACGAGCGTCATCATCGGGGCGCGGCGGATGGACCAGCTCGAGGAAAACCTGGCCTCGGTCGACCTGCAGCTGACCGGCGACGAGATGGCCGCGCTCAACGCGGTCAGCCGGCTGCCGGTCGCCTATCCCTACTGGATGGGCGCGCTGGGCGACGACCGGGCGCCGGGCCAGTCCCGTAACCTGGTGGCGCGGTTGAAGAAGTAGTGGAGGCATCCATGGCAACCAGGATGAAGCGCATACGCGGCGTCTGGATCGGGCTCGGCGTCGGCCTGCTGGCCACGGTGGTGGCGGCATCCGGCGAAGCGCCGTCCGATCTTCCGGTGATGGACGGCCTGCCGACGGCGGCGGCCGACGACGTGGGGATGTCGCCGGCGCGGCTGGAGCGGCTCGAGCGGGTGATGCAGGCGTATGTGGACCGGCGCGAGGTCGCCGGCGCCGTCTCGCTGGTGGCACGGCGCGGGAAGGTGGTCCACTTCTCGACGTTCGGCAGCCGGGACGCGGAAGTCGGGGCGCCGATGACCCACGACACGATATTCCGCATCGCATCGATGACGAAGCCGGTCGCGTCGGTGGCGCTGATGATGCTGTACGAGGAGGGGCATTTCCAGCTCCGCGACCCGATTGCCAAATGGCTGCCGGAGTACGCCGACATGCAGGTGGCGTCAGCGGCGACGTACCAGGAAGTCGGCCGCGCGCGGTTCCAGACGGTGCAGGCGTCGCAGGCGATCACCGTGCAGCACCTGTTGACGCATACGGCCGGTTTGCCGAACACGTACCGCGGGATCACGAAGCCGGATTTCGACGCTATCGCGCCGCAGCGCGAGCCGGGCGACACCCTGGCCGACTTCGTTACGCGCCTGTCCGCGCTGCCGCTGAACTTCCATCCCGGGGAGCGCTGGGAGTACGGCCGCTCGACCGATGTCGTCGGGCGGCTCGTGGAAGTGATCTCCGGTATGCCCTTCGACCGCTTCCTGCAGGAGCGGATATTCGCGCCGCTCGACATGGTCGACACCCACTTCTACCTGCCGGCGACCAAGCTGGATCGCTTCGCGGCGCTCTACCGGCCCGCGGATGGGGGCGGGCTGGCGCTGACCGAGGGGCCGACTGCCGACAGCCGCTTCGTGCGCGAGCCGCACAGCTACTTCAGCGGCGCCGGCGGCCTGCTGTCGACGGCGCGCGACTATTTCCGCTTCCAGCAGATGATGCTCAACGGCGGCAAGCTGGACGGCGTCCGCATCCTCGGCAGGAAGACGGTCGAGCTGATGACGCTGAACCACGTTGGAGACCGCGAGATCTGGCTGGTCGGGCCGGGGTACGGATTCGGTCTCGGCTACGCGGTGGTGCAGGACCCCGGAGCGGCCGCCATGCCGTACTCGCCCGGCTCGTACTTCTGGTGGGGCGCGTACAACACCACGTTCTGGGTCGATCCGCAGGAGGATCTGATCGGGATCCTGTTGACACAGCTCCGCCCGTATACCCACCTGAACATTCGCCAGGATCTGGCCACGCTGGCGTACCAGGCAATCGTCGACTGAGTACGCGTTGCACGGCACAAAGCTGGTGACGACGCGCACGACGTATACCGTGACGCCGCGCATGTTCGTCGGCGCCCTCGTGCAGTACAACTCGAGCAACAACCCGCTGGGCGCCAACATCCGGCTGCTGCGGTTCTGACCGGCGCGCGGCGGTGGGGTGCCGTGCGGTCCGAGCTGCGGTAGAATCGGGGCCACGCGTTTTCCGGAAGGGGATAGGCCATGAACCATCGACATGTCGCGGTAGCGGGTCTGTTGACCGTCATGTTTGGCGTGTGGGCGTTGACGGCCGGCGTAGCCGGTCAGGAGGCCGCCTCGGCGGCGGACGATTACGCGCCCGGCCAGACGCCCTGGGGCGATCCGAACCTGCAGGGCATCTGGGGCGCAGGTTACATCTTCACCCCCCTGGAACGCCCGGACGATTTCGAAGGACGAGAATTTCTCACGGACGACGAAGCGTCGTCCCTGCAGCAGCGCCAGGAATCGACCTTCGGCATCGGCGCGGGCGCGGGCGGGGGCAACACGACGGGGCGTCCGGAGCGCGGCACGCTCGCCGATCTCCGGGGTGCCTACAACGACGCCTACACCGGCCGCGGCACCCAGGTCATTGCGACCGGCCGGACGTCGCTGGTCATCGACCCGCCGGACGGTAAGATTCCGTATCTGCCAGGCGCCAGGGAGAAGTGGCAGACCGAGCGTCCGCGTGTGACGGACGACATGACCAACGGCCCGGAGCAGCGCGCCAACGACCGCTGCATGGGCGTCCATCTGCCAGTGGCCTACGGCCAGGCGGTCGCCTCCGGCGGCCACAAGCGGTTCGTCCAGACGCCGGGCCACGTCGCGATCTACTACGAGCACGGTCACCACGGCGGCGCGTACCGCGACGTCGCGCTCGACGGCCGCCCGCATCCACCTGCGCACGTCCGCCAGTGGCTCGGGCACGCGATCGGCCACTGGGAAGGCAACACCCTCGTCGTGGAGACGACGAACTTCACGAACAAGACGCGCTATCGGGGCGCCAGCGAGAACATGACGCTGACGGAGAGGTTCACGATGAGCGGACCGGACACCATCGTGTACCGCGCCACGATTGAGGATCCCACCGTGTTCAGCGCGCCATGGACGATTGAGGTGCCGCTCGACAGACTGGACAACCGCGAGAACCGGATCTACGAAGCGGCGTGCCACGAGGGGAATTACGCGATGACCAGCATTCTGGCTGGCGCACGCCTGAACGAGCAGTAGCGTATCGCAACGTCCGGGGGGGTTGGGGTCGACGCACGGTACGTGTGCATGAGGAGGTTCAGATGAAGTTTCGATATGCAGCGGCAGCGTGCGCGCTGGCGGCGCTGGTCGTGGTCGCGCTGATGGCGGGCGCGCCCGTCGCGGGCCAGGAGGCGGCCGACTTCGAGGCGCCGCGCACCTCGTGGGGCGACCCCGATCTGACCGGTATCTGGAGTCCCGGCTATATATTGACGCCGCTCGAGCGTCCCGCGGACTTCGGCGACCGCGAGTTCCTGACCGACGAGGAAGTGGCGGCCCTGGAGGGGGCGCAGGACGCGTCGGCGGGGCGCAACTTCCGACCTGATTCCGGCACGGTCGCCGATGTGGAGGGAGCCTACAACGACGAGTTCACCGGCCGCGGCAAGGACGTCATCCGCACGCGGCGCACGTCGCTGATCGTGGACCCGCCGAACGGCCGGATCCCGCCGCGGACGTCGGAGGCTGTCGCGCGGATCGGCGAGTACCGGCAGCGCCGCGCCGCCGGCGGCGGCGAGGTCGAGACCGACGTGCGCATCCCGTACCCCGTGGACCCGCAGAGCGGGAGCTACGCCGACAACCCGGAAGACCGCGCGCCGGACCGCTGCATGGGGATCACCGTCCCGTTCGTGCGCGGCACCTCGGGCACGTACAGCCGTTTCGTGCAGTCGCCGGAGTCTATGGCGGTGTACCACGAGGACGGCCACCGAGGCGGCGGCTACCGCACGATATACATGGACGGTCGGCCGCACCTGCCGCCGCACATTCGCCAGTGGCTGGGGCATTCCATCGGCCACTGGGATGGCGACACGCTGGTGGTCGACACCACCAACTTCAGCGCCGGGACCAGCTTCTACGGCGCCAGCGAGAACCTGCACCTCGTGGAGCGGTACACGCGCGCGGCGCCCGATCTGGTGATGTACGAAGTGACGGTCGAAGATCCGACCGTCTGGGGGGATACCACCTGGACCGTCGAGATTCCGCTGAGCATCGTGGACAACAAGTCCAACCAGATCTACGAGGCGGCCTGCCACGAAGGCAACTACGCGATGGTCAGCATCCTGGCCGGCGCCCGCAACCTGGAGGCGCAGGGCCGTTAGGCCGCTGGCCTCAGGGCAATCCGAATACCAGCACCGCGTTGGTGGCGGCAATCGCCACGTACTGCTCGCCGTTTACCTGATAGGTCAGCGGGCTGGCGTGGATGCCGGTTGCGGACTTGTACGTGAACAGCCGCTCGCCGGTCTCCGCGTCGAAGCCGTAGAAATTGCCGTCGCTGCCGCCCTGGAACACCAGGTTACCGGCGGTCGCGAGGTTTCCCCCGTTCGTCGCGCCTGGACTTTCGGCGTACCAGACCTGCTCGCCGGTGGCGGGGTCGTACGCCGCCAGCGTCGAGGTCGGCGTGACGCCGGTCTGGCCGCCCTCCTCGATGTTGCCGAAGTGGCCGATGAACCCGGGACCCGGCTCCATCGTGTCGCCGACCACCTTGACCCTGATCGACCAGGCGTCGTTCTTGCCGGTCACGTACAGCAGCCCGGTACGTGGGCTGAACGACGGGGAGCCGTAGTTGGCGCCGCCGGTGTTGCCCGGCGCCGTGATGACGAACTCGTTCACCTGATACGGGTGGAACATCTGCCGCACGCGGGTCGCGAGCTCCGGGTCGTCCACAAGCGGGTAGGTGGCGCAGAACGGCTCCTGCGGGACGCCGAGCGCGTTCTGGGGGATCGGCTGCGTCGGCCACACCTCCTCGTTCGGGACGTCGGTGTTGCGCGGCACGGCCGTCTCCACTATCGGATGGATCGGCTCACCGGTCTCCCGGTTCAGCATGTACACGTAGCAGGTCTTGCCGAGCGAGGCGACGCCCTTCACCGGCCGCCCGTCCACCATGACGTCGAACAGAATCGGTCCCGACGCCAGGTCCCAGTCCCAGATGTCGTGGTGCAGCGTCTGGAAGTGCCACTTGAGCTCGCCGGTGTTCATGTCCAGGCCGAGCATCGAGTTGGTGAAAAGGTTCATGCCCAGCCGGGATGACCCGTCGTAGTTGGGCGAGGGGTTGGCGGCGTTGATGTAGATCATGCCCAGTTCTTCATCGATTGCCGGCTGCATCCAGACGCCGCCGCCGTACCGCTTGTCGCCGCTCCAGGTGTCCTTCGCGATCTCCCAGCCTTCGTCCCGCGGACCCTGCGGCACGGTGTTGAACACCCAGCGCACGGCGCCGGTCGTCGCATCGACGGCCGTCAGCAGGCCGCCGGGCACGAGCCCCTCGGAGAAGGGCAGGCCGATGAAGAGGTTGCCGCCCGCCGCGGTGGGCGGGTTGGTCATCGCAAATCCCAGGGCGGTCGTGTCGACCGTGGGGGGGTAGGTGTCGGGATACTTGAACGTGAGCGCGGCGCTGGCCACCTGCAGCAGGCCGCCGTCGCCGAACGTCTCCACGAGCTCGCCGGTCTTGGCGTCGACCGCGTACATGATCGTCGGCCCGAATGCGTAGATCCGGCCGTCGGCGTACGACGGGCCGCGGCCGCCGCCCGAAAACGGTGGGTCGGCCTCGAACGTCCAGATCGCCTCGCCCGTCGCCGCGTCCAGCGCTGTCAGCACCGATCCCGAGTTGAAGTACATGATGCCGTCGACCACCAGCGGGGTCGTGGAGCGCACGATCGACCGTGGTGGCGTCTGGTGGCGCCACTTGAGCTTGAGGCCGCCGACGTTCGACGTGTTGATCCGGTCCGGCGCCGCGAAGCGGGTGTTGTGCAGGTTCAGGTTGTGCTGCGGCCAGTCGATAGTGGTCGACGGGTCGATGCGGGGCGCCGGCCCCGCGTTCACCGTCTGCCCTCCGCCCTGCGCCAGCACCGGCAGCGCCAGACCGGCCGCGAGCAGCAGGCCCACCGCAACGCCAAGACCCACGGCCAGCAGCCGCCGCGCCGTCCGTCCGGATGGTGTCATCCGTGGTCCTCCCTTGCCGGGGTTTCCGCCCCGATGCAGTATAGTCGGCGGCGGCGCCGGCGCTGGGGCTCCACGGCCGGCATCACCACCGGTCCCGACAGCACGATCCGGGCAATCGACCGCTGCGGCCTGCGCGGCGCCGGCGGCACGCGCTGTCTCGATTCCGAATCCTCGACGGCGACGGCAACTTCATCGACCAGTGGTTCCAGTTCGGCCGGCCGAGCGGCATCCGGATCGGCAGCGCGCGCGACGGTACGGTTCAAGCCTATATCGCGGACCCCTGCCCGTACCCGTATCCCGGCATCTCCAGCATGGCGGAAGGCGTGACCGTGGACGCCGACGGAAACGTGTATGGCGCGAAATGGCTCGGGAAGGTCCGCAAGTACGTCCGGAAATAGCGCGCTAATCCAGCCCGGCCAGGCGGCGGACGAGGGCGACGGCGGCGCGCCGGTCGTAGCTGCGGCCCACCATCTGTTTCTCGGCCTCCAGCGACCCCTCGGCGTGCACCGCCAATACCTCCTGGTAGGCGCCGAATTCGGAGGCGACGAGGTTCTTGACGAACGTCAGCGCCTTCAGGCGGTCTGCGCCGCTGACGCCGTGGCCGGCGTAGTACTTGTTGTAGAAGCGCGCCGTCTCTTCTGACTCCAGATCCTCGGCTCCCGGACCGGTCACCAGCGAGCCGCCCGAGAGGTCCTGTACGTTGCGGACCGCGTCGTGATAGTGGTGGGCAAAGTGATATTTTGCCATGTTCACATAGAGCGGGTCGGGCGCCGCGATGCCCAGCTCGCGCGGCTTGCCCATCAGCGCCGCGTAGTGGGTGAGGCCGCGCAGCGTCTCGGCATAGCTGATCAGCTGGACGATTTTCTCCCGCACGTGCCCGGCCTTCGCGATGCCGTTCATCTCGGCCATCACCAGTCCCGAGCCGACCAGCGCGTCCACCAGCGGCAGCTTGTACGAAATGGCGGTGAAGCGGTGGTGCTCCACGAACGCGAGCGCCAGCGGCCCGGCGTAGTCGTGCTCGCCTGCCAGGAAGACCCGGTCCCACGGCACGAACACGTCGTCGAACACCGTGGTCGTCTCCATCATCTTGTGCCGCGCCGTGATGGGCTGCTCGACCGGTGAGCTCTGCGGGCCGTACGAGTCGAACGCCGAGGCGAGCAGCAGCAGGCCGGGCGTGTTCATCGGGATCGCGAAGCTGACGGCGTAGTCGCGGTCGTCTTCGCCGAGCGCGCGCGTCGGCAGGACGATCAGCTCGTTCGCGTTCGTGCTCACCGAGGTGTGCGCCTTCGCGCCGCGCACGACGATGCCGTCGCGGTTCCGGTCCACGATCCGCACGTACATGTCGGGGTCGGCCTGGGCGGACGGCTTGAGCGAGCGGTCGCCCTTGACGTCGGTCTGGGCCACGGCGATAGCCAGATCGTTGTCGCGGCAGTACTCGTAGTAGGCCTGCACGCGCGGCGCGTATTCCGTGCCGTTCTGGGCGTCGACGGTGGACGATACCCGCAGCAGGCCGCAGAGCGCGTCGGTGCCAATCTCCTTGATCAGCACGACCAGCGTGGCGCCCTCGGTCGTGGCGACCTCGATCAGCCGGCTGCGCTGCAGGAGGTCGTCCGGCGTGCGCGGAATCTGATAGTAGCGCGAGTACTCGCCGGCCTCGTCCTCGACGACGCACAGGTCGCGATGGGCCGGGTCGTGGGCGAGGCGGTAATCGATGGCGGCGTGCTGCGCGGCGACCCCGATGACGGGGTGTTTGGTCACATCGTGGACGAGCTGGCCGCGGAAGTAGACGGTCCGCCCGTCGCGCAGGCTCTCCAGATATTCGTCGGCTGTCCGTAGTGCCATCGTGCTCCGTCCGTCCGTTCGTGTCCGGGAGATCAGGAATAGGCGCCGGGTGTCCCGCCGACAATAAGGGGGGCGCCGGTGGCGGCGCGCACCTGGTCGAGCGTGGCGTCCACGGCCAGATCGCGCAGCTTGAAGCCGGCCGGGGTGATGTCGATCACCGCCATTTCGGTGACGACCATCGTAACCACCTGCACGCCAGTCAGCGGCAGCGTGCACTCCCTGACCAGCTTGTGGCCGCCCTTCCTGGTGGCGTGCTCCATGGCGACGATGACGCGCTTCGCGCCGCCGACCAGGTCCATGGCGCCGCCCATGCCCTTCACCATGCGGCCGGGGATCATCCAGTTCGCGAGGTTGCCCCGTTCATCGACCTGCAACGCGCCGAGGACGGTCAGGTCGAGGTGTCCGCCGCGCACCATGGCGAACGACTCGACGCTGCTGACGATGGACGATCCCGGCAGCTCCGTCACCGTCTCCTTGCCGGCGTTGATCAGGTCGGCGTCGACCTCGTCCGCCGCAGGGTACGGCCCGATGCCGAGCAGTCCGTTCTCGGAATGGAGCGTGATTTCAATCCCGGGGGGGATGTGATTGCCGACGAGCGTCGGGATGCCGATTCCGAGATTGACGTAGTCGCCGTCCTTGAGCTCGCGCGCGACCCGTCGTGCGATACGTTCCCGAAGGTCAGTCATTGCGAAGCACCAGCTTCTCGATACGCTTCTCGCTGTGGGGGCACTCGACGACATGCCGTACGTAGATGGACGGGGTGACGATGTGGTCGGGATCCATCGCGCCCGGCTCCACGAGCTCGTCCACCTCGGCGATGGTCACCTTCGCGGCGGCCGCCATCATCGGATTGAAATTCTGCGCGGTGCGGTGGTAGATGAGGTTACCGAGCCGGTCTCCCTTCCAGGCCTTCACGAAGGCGAAGTCGGCGTGCAGCGGCGCTTCGAGGACGTGCCCCCGGTCGTTGATCATCCGTGTCTCCTTCCCCTCCGCCACGACCGTGCCGTAGCCGGTCGGCGTGAAGAAGCCGCCGATGCCGGCGCCGCCGGCCCGCAGCCGCTCCGCGAACGTACCCTGCGGCACCAGCTCGACATCGAGCTCGTTGGCCAGGAACTGCCGTTCGAATTCCTTGTTCTCGCCGACGTAGGTGGCGACCATCCGGATTACCTGTCGCGACTGCAGCAGGATGCCGAGGCCGAAGTCGTCCACGCCCGCGTTGTTGCTGACGGCCGTCAGGTTGCCGGTGCCCTGTTCGTGGAGCGCCGCGATCAGGTTCTCCGGAATGCCGCACAACCCGAATCCGCCCATCATGATCGTGGCGCCTTCGGGAACCAGTGCGACCGCGCTGGCCGCGTCTGGAAGCACTTTGTTCATAGCCGGCGATCATACCATCACGCGAATTTTGACAGTGCCGGCGGGCTGATATGATTCCGCGCATGTCAACGATCGATGTCAGCAGCCTGTTTTCATTGGATGGCAAGGTGGCCCTGATTACCGGCGGTTCGCGCGGTATCGGGCGCATGATTGCGGAGGGTTATCTGCAGGCGGGCGCGCGGGTCTATATCTCCGCGCGCAAGCGCGAGGCGTGCGACCGGACGGCTGCCGATTTGAGCAGCCACGGTACCTGTGTTTCGCTGCCAGGCGACGTTTCCACCGCGGCGGGACGTGCGGCGCTCGTGAAGGATCTCGGCGACCGGGAGAGCGCACTGCACATCCTGGTGAACAATGCCGGCGCCAATTGGGCGGCGCCGTTCGGCGAGTTCCCCGACGCCGGCTTCCGCAAGGTGATCGAGTTGAACCTGAACGCCGTCTTCTTTCTCACCCAGGACCTGGCGCCGATGCTGGAGCAGGCCGCCAGCGCGGACGATCCGGCGCGGGTGATCAACGTCGGGTCGATGGACGGCATCCACGTGCCGACGATCATTCCCGCCGGCACGTTCGCCTATTCGTCAAGCAAGGCGGGCGTCCACCACCTCAGCCGCAGTCTGGCGGTGGAGCTTGGACCGCGCCATATCACCGTCAACGCGATTGCGCCGGGCTACTTCGAGAGCAAGATGACGGCGGTTGTGCTGGAACAGTACGGCGACCGCATCCGGCAGGCGTGCCCCCTGGATCGCATCGGGCGACCGGAGGAAATGGCGGGAATCGCGATCTATCTCGCGTCGAGGGCCGGGGCGTACACCAACGGCGCCGTCATTCCGGTCGACGGCGGCACCTGCCTCGGCAGCCCGCGGTGAAACCCCACGGGCTGCTTCTAATTAGTGTCCGCCAGAAAACCCGTAACAGGTTGATTCTACGAGTCGCATTTCGGATTTCAAGTGGCGAAGAACGTTGAGATGTCGTAGTTTTGTGGGTGGAATTTCCACTATCGGCCCATTTCGGGGGAATCTTCGAGACGTCGACGTCATGAGAGAAGTTCACAGACGGCAGTTCGAGTTTGGTCAGGTTCCGGTGGAGAAGATTTGGATCGACCCCAAGTCGCGGGACGACATCCCGGCGGTGTTGAAGGGGCTTCAGCACATTTGGTCTGACGAGGAGTTGCGCGCGCGGTTGTTTGCGCTGCTCGACGAGCATGTCCTGCCGGAGACCGACCGGGAGGTCGGGCGTCCGGGGATGGCGCTCTGGCGGATTTTGGTGCTGGGGGTGTTGAAGCAGGGTCTGGGTTGCGACTTCGACCGCCTTCACGACCTCGCGAACCATCACGAGACGGTGCGCGCGTTCCTGGGCCACGGCGATTTCGCCGACAAGACGTATTACGAGTACCAAACGGTGCTCGACAATGTGTGTCTGTTGACGCCGGAGCTGCTGTCAGAAGTCGGGCGGTTGGTGGTGGAGAGCGGCCATACGGTCGCTAAAAAAAAGCCTGGCGAGCGATTGCGCGGGCGGTGTGACTCGTTCGTGGTCGAGACGGACGTGCACTATCCGACGGATGTCAGCCTGTTGTGGGACGCGCTGCGCTGCCTGCTGCGGGAGACCGGGCGGGCGGCTGGGAGACACGCGGTGGGGGGATGGCGTCAGTGGCGGCATCTGTCCAAGGAGGTCAGGAAACTGTTCAACCAGGTGCGTTCGACGCGGCGGGCCAAGCGCCGTCCGGAGCGGGTGGAGGCGTACTTGGCGCGCTGCCGTGCACTGGTCGCTCGGACCATGGAGACCCTCGACGAGTTGCGGGACAAGGGCGTCGAGGAAACCACCTGCCAATCAATCCAGGGCTTTATCGCGCATGCCCAGCGCCAGCTCGGCCAGGTCGAGCGCCGACTCCTGCGGGGCGAGGCGATTGCTCACGAGGAGAAGGTGTTCTCGGTCTTCGAGGAGCATACTCGCTGGGTTTCCAAGGGCAAGGCAGGCACGCCGGTAGAACTCGGGGTTCCTGTAGCTCTCATCGAAGACCAGCATCAATTCATCCTGCACCACAAGATCCTGTGGGAGGGCGAGGACGTCGACGTGGCGGCGCCGATGGTGAGGGAAGCCCAGGCGCGGTATCCCGAACTGCGGGCGTGCAGCTTCGACCGGGGCTTTCACAGCCCTGACAACCGAATCAAGCTCGACGCGCTGCTCGACCTCAACGCGCTGCCGAGAAAGGGGTATCTTTCCAGAGCCGACCGCGAACGGGAGGCGGAGGAACCCTTCGCGGCCGCGCGGCGTGCGCATCCGGCAATCGAGTCGGCCATCAATGGGCTGGAACACCGGGGGCTCGACCGTGTCCGCAGCCATGGCGCCGACGGCTTCGCGCGCACCGTCGCACTGTCGGTACTGGCCGCCAACCTGCATCGCATCGGGTTGCTCCTGCAAAAGCGCGAGCGCAAACGACGACGACTCGCCGCCTGACCGGCCGCTTCCCCTAAAGCATGCCGTGCTCCGACCCGTCGAAAGATGGGAGGGCTTCCCCATCCTTGGCAGCCGGACCTCCGCACTGATTCTTTGCCGGTCGCTCCCCGCCGGCCGCCAAGTACCGCCGTCGTGGCAGGATCCGTGGTGGGAATCACGCCCGAGGTGGGCCGGATTTGTCGCAGATTTCCGCCCGCAAGGGGGTTTTCTGGCGGGCACTAATTAGTGTCCGCCAGAAAACCCGTAACAGGTTGATTCTACGAGTCGCATTTCGGATTTCAAGTGGCGAAGAACGTTGAGATGTCGTAGTTTTGTGGGTGGAATTTCCACTATCGGCCCATTTCGGGGGAATCTTCGAGACGTCGACGTCATGAGAGAAGTTCACAGACGGCAGTTCGAGTTTGGTCAGGTTCCGGTGGAGAAGATTTGGATCGACCCCAAGTCGCGGGACGACATCCCGGCGGTGTTGAAGGGGCTTCAGCACATTTGGTCTGACGAGGAGTTGCGCGCGCGGTTGTTTGCGCTGCTCGACGAGCATGTCCTGCCGGAGACCGACCGGGAGGTCGGGCGTCCGGGGATGGCGCTCTGGCGGATTTTGGTGCTGGGGGTGTTGAAGCAGGGTCTGGGTTGCGACTTCGACCGCCTTCACGACCTCGCGAACCATCACGAGACGGTGCGCGCGTTCCTGGGCCACGGCGATTTCGCCGACAAGACGTATTACGAGTACCAAACGGTGCTCGACAATGTGTGTCTGTTGACGCCGGAGCTGCTGTCAGAAGTCGGGCGGTTGGTGGTGGAGAGCGGCCATACGGTCGCTAAACCGAAGTTTCAGAGTTAATCGCGTATAAATCACTGTATCTGAGGTAGTTACTAGATATCAAGGGGTGTCGTTTATGGCTACATCCGTGGCGTCACTCCCAGGAGTTCGAAGCAGCGCTGCTGCAGCGGCGTGGGCTGCGTCTGCAAAGGGAAGCTGGCGGCGGTGTCGGCAACCCGCATCGTGTTGACGGTCAGCGTCCCCAGGTCGGTGAGCAGCGTGCGGAAGCTGTGCACGGGCAGGTCGTCTGCGGTCCGCTTGCGGGATGCCTTGGCCAAGGCCGCTGGTGAGCGCTTGGCCGGCGCCACGACCGAGCGCCGCCGCTGCTCTCCCGCCTGCGGGTCATGGTCATCGAAGAGCAGCGGCTTGAGCTTCCCCCGCATGTGCCACTCGACGTAGTAGGCCAGCATGCAGAGCAGGACGTGGGCGCGCACCCGGTCAGCCCGCCGGTGGTGGAGTGGCCGCACCTTCAGGTCCACGGACTTGAGGCACCGAAACGCCCGCTCGACCTTCGAGAGGTTCTTGTAGGCGCGCACGGTCTGCGTCGCGTCCATCTGCTGCGGCTCGACATTGGAGCGCACGATATAGAGTCCGTCGAGCGCCGCCTCGGTCGCGATCTTGTCCTCGTCCCGGCGAAACGTGAAAGCGTCGTCGGTGATCGTGGTGACGAAGTGCTTGGCCACCTTGTAGCGGTCAATCACCTTGCCGACACGCACGCCGATGGCGGCCGCGGAGCGCAGCGGATTCGTCTTGCGCCGGGTCGCCGCCGCAATCGGTTCAAGTTCCTTTTCGGTAGCCTGAAGCAGTTCCTGCCGCTTGCGCCCCCGCTCGGCGGCCAGCAGCGGGTTGCGGCAGACGACGAGCCGTTCGCCGGGGAACTCGTCGCTGGTGATTTCGGCCAGGTCCCGCTCGTCGAACAGCGACGGCGTTACCTTCCCGGCGGCCACCAGCTTGCGAATGGTCGGCGCCCGCAGCGTGGTGATCCAGCGCAGTCCATCGACGCCTGCCAGGTCCTCACGGATGCGCGCCGCGGTCAGCATGCCCCGGTCGCCGACCAATACCACCCGCTTGAGCCCGAAGTGCTGCCGGAGCTTGTCGACCTGACTGGCCACCGTGTTCGGGTCCGATGTCGAGCCTGCGAATACCTCGACCGCCACCGGACAGCCCGTGGACGTGCACAGCAGGCCGAAGACGATCTGCAGGGTGCCCTTCTTGCCGTCGCGGCTGTGGCCGCGCCGGGCCAAGGGGCAGTGACTGCCTTCCAGATAGCTGGACGTGAGGTCGTAGAGCACCAGCGTGTGGTCCTCAAGGTGCCGTTTGGCCAGGCGTTGCTCGATGGTTGCCTGGCGTTCGACCGGCCAGTCCATCGCCGCGTAGAGTTCGTGCTGGTCGACCGCACCGAGGTCGAGCATCTCGCCCAGTGTGGAGACGGCGCTCTCGGGGGCGAGGGCGCGGGCCGTGGCCAGCTTCGACTGCGGGTCGATGACGCGGGCGGCGATCAGGGCGACGGCGAGGTCGCGGATGCGGCTGGCCTGCCGGGCGAGCAGCGTGTGCAGGCCGAGCTGCTCGAGCGTGCCAAGCACGGCGGCGACATGGCCGTGGGGCAGGCTGCGGACGCAGGTGAAGGCCTCTTGGGGATTGACCAGCGGTTCACCGCGGAGGACGCGCCGCACGACCTCGACGGCCTCGTACGGTAGTTTGGAGAGGTTGGCGAGCGTGCGTTTTTTGATGCGGCCGCCTTCCCGGTAGGACTCACGGAGGAGCACAGCGGGCGGGGACGAGCGGTTGGGCACACGCTCCACATACATGGTTACTTATTATACCAGTATACAAAACATATATGGGCATAAAAACACCATAAAAGGCGCTTCTTACATGGCTACAAAGCGCGCCTAAAACCACGCCAATAGCCCCCTAAACCCTGTAAACTCAATGAGTTGGCCGAAATCAGCCGCTGAAACTTCGGTCTAGTCGATCTCGATGATGTTGCGCGGTCGCGTATGGATCACCGGCCGGCGGGTCGGCCGCGGCGCCTCGGGGGGCGGGGGAGAGGGCTCCATGAAGGGCAGACGCGACACCGCGTACTCGTGCGCCTCGCGCGCCAGGTCCGCCTTGCCCGGCGGCATGGGCCGGGCGTGCAGCCGCACCCAGACGCGCAGCAGCGGGTCGCTGAAGCTGTAGCGTTTCCGTTCCACGCGGATCAGGTCCACGTCCTCCAGCCAGGAGAGGTAGTCACGCGTCGAGCCCGGCGTACGGCCCAGGCGTCTGGCGATTGCCGTCAGCGTCAGCGGTTCCTCGGCCGCCAGCACCTGCAGTATCGCCTTGAGCGAACCATGACCCCGGGCCCGGCCGAGGCGGATCTCGTATCCGAGCCGGCACGTCTGGCAGAGTGGTTCTCCCTCGGCGAGTTGCGCCGCCAGCACCGCTGCCGGATCGCCGCCGCCCTGCGCCGCCAGCGCCTTGGCCAGCGCGCCAACGTACGCGGGCCGGCCAACGCTCAGGGCGTGGACCAGGCGCGCAAGCTCGCCGTACTCGGTCGTCTCGCGGTTGACGCCCGCCAGTGACAACGCCGCCGCCACTTCCACCACCGACAACGGCCGCAGATGGATCAGCGTAAACCGGGCGCCTCGATTCTGCAGCAGCCGTTGGGCGCGGTTGACGTAGCGCGTGGCGAGCGCGAAACGGTTTGGACTGTCCGCTAACGCCTCGACCAGCTCCGGCAGCGCATCGCGCAGTCCCGGAAAACTGGAGAACGCCCGCAGCTCAAGCAACTCGTCGATCAGAAACGTTGCGACTCTACCGTCCTGGCCGCGGGCCTGCCGAAAAAACGAGAGCAGGCTGTCGAACGCCGCGCGCGTTGATGGGTCTTCCTGCGCGGCGTTCGATCCGGCACCGACGGCGTACGGGCTGGCCGTCTCGACGGCCGTCCAGAACGCTTCGGGCGTGGACGCCGCCCGCTCGGCGTCGACGTACTGGCAACGGCCGGCGCCGAGCCGGTCCGCGAGCCGCAGCAGGAGGGAGCTGCGGCCGCTGCCGCAGGCGCCTACCAGCACGGGGATGCGCGGCGGCGCGGCGTTCCACGCATCCAGAATCGCGCGCTCGTTCGCTGGCCGTTCCGGACCCACGTGCGCTTTAGTGAATTGCCGGGTTGACGATGAGAGTGTCTCTAATCGTGAGGATCTCTGACCTTACGGAATGCCCGAAGCGATTGTCAAGGAGCGCCCGGACCGGCGCCGGCCGCTTCGGATTCCGGAATGTTCTGCTATTATTGCTCGTTTGGCTTCAGGTGGCGCATGACTACACGTAACGTGGCGATCGTCGGGACCCAGTGGGGCGATGAAGGCAAGGGCAAGCTGGTCGACCTGCTGACGCCGGCATTCTCGATTGTCGCGCGCTACCAGGGCGGACACAACGCCGGCCACACGGTTTTCGTGAACGGCCGCAAGTTTGTGCTCCACCTGATCCCGTCTGGAATACTCCACGCTGGCGTAACGTGCGTCATCGGCAACGGCGTCGTCGTCGACCCCGAGGCGTTGTTCGCGGAAATCGACGAGTTGCGGCGAGAGGGGATCGAGCCCGAAGGTCGGCTCTTCATCAGCGAGCGGGCCCATATCATCCTGCCGTACCACCGAGACGTGGAACAGGCGGCGGAGGCAGCGCGGGGCGACCGGCGGATTGGCACCACGGCGCGCGGAATCGGACCGAGTTACGAGGACAAGAGCGGCCGGCGCGGCATTCGTATGGCGGACCTTGCAGAGGGCAATACGGAAGGGCCGCTCGGAGAGACGATTCGCGCCAACGTCTGTGCGCGCAACCGGATCGTCGACGGCGAGGAGCTGGATTGGCGGACCGTGCGACAGGACCTGCTGTCTGCCTGGCCGCGCCTCGAGCCGTTGGTCGCCGACGTGTCGAAGCTGCTCGATGACGCCGCGCGCGCCGGCCAGCACATCCTGTTCGAAGGTGCTCAGGGCACCATGCTCGACGTGGATCATGGCACCTATCCGTTCGTCAGCTCATCGAACGGTACGGTCGGTGGGATCTGCGCCGGCCTGGGCGTGCCGCCGCGCGCCATCGGCAAGGTCGTGGGCGTCGCCAAGGCTTATTCCACGCGCGTGGGAGCAGGTCCGTTCCCGACCGAGCTCGGCGGCGTCTTTGGCGAGGCGCTGCGCGAGAGCGGCGATGAGTACGGCGCGTCCACGGGACGTCCGCGCCGGGTTGGCTGGTTCGACGCAGTGGTGGTGCGCCATGCCGCACGGCTGAACGGTCTCGACGCGCTGGCGCTTACCAAGCTCGACGTGCTGGACGGGCTGTCGGAAGTCAAGCTGTGCACGCACTACCGATGCGGCGATCAGGAACTGACTGACGTGCCGGCGAGCGTCGCGCGGTTGGTCAGCTGCGAACCGCAATACGAGACAATGCCCGGGTGGTCCCTCCCCACGGCCGGGCTGCGCCGTTTCGAGGACCTTCCAGTCGAGGCAAGGCGTTACATCGCCCGGCTGGAAGAAGTTACGGGACAGACGGTGGCGGTAGTATCCACCGGGTCCGACCGCAACGACACCATCATTCGCCCGGAGTCGCCCGTCGCCCGCTGGCTCGCATAGGTCCTCTATAATTTCGTTCGTGCGCCTTTGGTGTTCATGCGCCGCCCTGCTGCTCGCGACTGCCGCACTCGGCGCCTGCGCGCCGCCTGACCAGCCGACGGTCGACGAGGCGCAGGCATTCGTCGCCGACGCCGAGGCGCGGCTGCTCGATCTGTGGATCGAGGCCGGCCGCGCGGACTGGGTGCGCAGCACGTACATCAGCGGCGACACGAACGCACTGGCCGCGGCCGCCAACGCGGAGCTGATGGCCGCAACCACCGAGCTGGTCGCCACGGCCGCTCGCTTCGACGCACTCGACCTGCCGCCGGCTCTGGCGCGCAAGCTGAACCTCCTGAAGACCTCGCTGTCTGCCGTCGCGCCGTCCGATCCCGCGCTCCAGCGTGAGCTTGCCGAAATCATCGCCGAGATGGAAGGCCTCTACGGCCGCGGCACATACTGTCCGGCCGGGGAGGACGAGTGCCTCGACCTGACCGCAATGGAGCGCCTGTTCGCGTCCGTGCGTGATACCGACGAACTGCTCGAGACGTGGACCGGATGGCGCGAGGTGGCGCTGCCCATCCGCCCGCTGTACGAGCGGTTCGTCGAATTGGCGAACGCCGGCGCCCGGGAGCTCGGCTTCGACGACCTCGGTGAGCTGTGGCGGGCGCGGTACGAGATGCCCCCGGGGGCGCTCGCCGAGGAGCTCGAGCGGCTGTGGATGCAGGTGCGTCCGCTCTACGAGGCGCTGCACTGCCACGTCCGCGCGGAGCTGGCCGACGAGTTCGGCTCGGCCGTGGCGCCAACGGACGGTCCCATTCCCGCGCATCTGCTCGGCAACATGTGGGGGCAGAGCTGGACGAACGTGTACGAGACCGTCGGTCCCCGGTCGCGCGGATCCGGGTACGACCTCACGCAGCTGTTGCGCCGTGAACGGGTGGACGAAGTGGAGATGGTCCGCTACGGAGAGCGGTTCTTCAGCTCGCTCGGCTTCGAGCCGCTGCCCGAGACGTTCTGGCAACGGTCGCTCTTCGTCAAGCCCGCCGACCGCGACGTCGTCTGCCATGCCAGCGCCTGGGATCTCGACTTCGAATCAGATGTGCGCATCAAGATGTGCATCGGCGTCAATGACGAGGATTTCGTCACGATTCACCACGAGCTGGGTCACAACTACTACCAGCGAGCGTACAGCGGGCAGGATCCGCTGCACCGCAACAGCGCCAACGACGGTTTTCACGAAGGCATAGGCGACACGATTGCGCTGTCGATTACGCCGGAGTACCTCGTTCGGGTAGGTTTGCTGAACCGCGCGCCTGACGAGGATCGCGACATCGGTCTGCTGCTCCAGCGGGCGCTCGACAAGGTGGCGTTCCTGCCGTTCGGGCTGCTTGTCGACCAGTGGCGCTGGCAGGTATTTTCCGGGGCGATCCCGCCGGCACGGTACAACACCGCCTGGTGGGAGCTTCGGGAGCGCTATCAGGGGTTGCGGCCGGGGGCGCCGCGCAGCGAGCAGCAGTTCGATCCCGGGGCGAAGTACCACGTTCCAGCCAACACGCCGTATACGCGCTACTTCATTGCACACATCCTGCAGTTTCAGTTTCATCGCGCGCTGTGCGACGCGGCCGGCTTCGACGGGCCGCTGCACCGCTGTTCGATCTTCGAGAGCGAGGAGGCGGGGAGTCGACTGCGCGCGATGCTGCAGATGGGAGCCAGCAGCCCGTGGCCGGACGCACTGGAAGCGATTGCCGGCACGCGAGAGATGGATGCAACCGCCATCCTCGACTACTTCGCCCCGCTCGCAGCCTGGCTGGAAGAGCAGAACACCGGCCGCACCTGCGGCTGGTAGCTGGCGCGGCGGCGCGCCGGTGCCGCGATGCCGGGCTGTCAGGGCTTGCAGCCCGTGGCAAAAGCCCCGCTGCATTCGACCCGCCATGCATCCCGCCTGACGGCGTTGTTCCTCGCTCACATATCTTCGAATATGCGCGCTCGTCACGCCTTGTCAGCCGGGCGCCTGACCGGTCTCGGTGCGACGCGGGGTTTCACCACGGACTGCTTGGTCGCGCCGGCGTACTCGGCGTCGCTGACCTTGGCCAGCCAGGTGGTCGAGGCGTCGAGATTCAGCGCGACGTGCGTCATCGGCGCGTCGGCGGAGGCGCCGTGCCAGTGCCGGTCTCCGGGTTCGATGCAGACTACGCTGCCGGCCTCGACCTCCTGCACCGGCTCGCCCGCCTTCTGCAGCCGGCAGCGCCCCTCCACGACGAGCAGTAGCTGCGGGCCGGAATGCCTATGCCAAGCGGTGCGCGCGCGCGGCTGAAACGTGACGCGGTACGCGTTGACGTGAGGCCCGTCGCATACGCCATCCATGCGGGTCAGGGTCGCGTCGCCGGTAAAGTTGGCGGGATCGGCGGGCTGCGGCACGTGCGCCGAGAGCGGAAACAGCTTCATCCAGGAGTCCGTGGCGCTCCGTTCAGCGGACGTCGGTAGGTGGAGTAGACGCCACGGAGAGCGCCCGCATCGTCAGCTCGGTGTCGAGCCGCGAGGTGACGCCGGCGCCGCGGAACGCGCCGGAAACCGGCGCGGCGTCGATCGCATCGGCGGCGGCGGCCAGCGTCACGTGCTGGTCGGCTACTGCCAGGCCCCGGGTCGGGTCGTACCCGCGCCAGCCGCCGCCGGACAGATACACCTCGCCCCAGGCGTGCATCTCGGCCGGCGTCGTCTCACCCGTATAGGCGTAGCCGCTGACGAATCGCGCGGCGAGCCCCATGGTGCGGCAGCACTCTACGAAAAGCACCGCCAGGTCGCGGCACGCGCCCCGCCCGGTTTCGACAGTGTCCTCGGCGGGCGCCGGTGCCCCTTCCGGGCGCACCTCTACCGTGAAGTCGCGGTGAATCTGGCGGGCCAGCGTCAGCGGAAAGCTGGCCTGGTCACGGTCCGATGCCCGGGCTGCCTCGATTGCCACGGCACGGACGGACGGATGCGCGGCATCCGGCGCCCGGCGGTAGTGCCGCAGCTGCTCGCCGAAGTCGGGAGGGTAGGCGTACGGCAGCGTCCGGTCCGGGTCGGCAATCAGGAATCGAAACGGATCGGTCACAAGCGTGTCGACGGTCGCCCGGGTCCGAATCTCGAGATGCTTCGTGGCGCCATGAAACCACGCCATCACGACGAGATTCCCTTCGATGTCGAGGTTTTCGGCCCTGACCGTCGGGAGCGGATCGATCTCCATTGTGAAATCAACTACCCGGGTTCCCGTGTCGGCGCGGGGGCGCAATCGGATGACCTGCGACTCGAGGTGCACCGGTGCATCGAAAGCGTACGAGGTCCGATGCTGCAGTAGGAATCTCACGGTGTCGGTGTCAGTGCGCTGTGTGGCGTCGTAGCTTCCAACTCGTCGAACGTGCGGTCGAACCAGTCGCCGGGGGTGCCCTCAACGGCGCGTCGGATGCGCTCGTCCCACCACTCCGACAGGTGCTCGAGGTCCTGCTGCTCGAAGCGCCGCTGGATGATCCGGAAGGAATTGCGCCAGCACAGCACGACGTCTATTGGAAAGTCGACGTCCGCCGCGCTGATGCGAGTGGAATCGAACGACAGGCACGCCACCTTGAACGCGTGCCGCATCGGATCCTCTACCTTGAGCGCGCGGTCGATGATCGGCTTGCCGTAGCCGGTCGAGCCGATGACGTGGTAGGGCGTCAGCTGGCCGGTATCCACCCAGTTGCCCTCGGGATAGAGGAGATACAGCTTGTGCCGGTCGTCCTTCTCCATCTGTCCGCCGACCAGCGCATGGATATTGAATCTCATCCCGCTGTCGACGAGCGCCGCCTTGTCCTCGCGCGCCACCTGCCGCACCTGCCCGGCCAGCAGGTTCACTACCTGGTACAGACGCTCGAAAGTCTGGTCGCGATCCTTTGGTTCGACGAGGGCGTCTTCAAAGTAGGTGATGGTCTTGTCGCGCAACGACCGCAGCCCCGACGTCATGACGAAAAACGTACCGCGCGGCGGATGATAGACGGTCACCTTCCGCTGCGTCGTAACCTCGTTACCCGAGGTGATGAGCGTGTCGGCCAGTCCGACGAGCCCTTCCTCGACATTCATTCCGACACAGTACGTCATTGCCCTGTCTCGGCGCGCAGGCGGGGCGCGAAGAAGGTGCGGTTGATCGCGTTGCCTACGCTATTGAGCTTGTGCTGGATCGCATCAAGGAAATCATGCAGACCTGCACGAATGATATCAGCGTCGTCAGTATAGTCGATCTCCGCCACGAGCCGGCCGAGCGTCTGCTCGGCGGTGTTGGCGAACCGCCGCAACGGCGTGCCGGTCACCGCATGGAGCGACATCTGGGCGGCGTTGATGCAGTGCTGCACGGAGCGCGGAAAGTCCCGTTCGAACAGCAGGAATCGGGCGACGAGTGACGCCGCAACGCGCCCATGGGTGCGCCGGTACGCCTCGAACGCGCTCGCCGAGCGGAGGAGGGCGCTCCATTGCAGATCGTCTATCGGTCTCCCGACGTCGTCCACCGACGGGAGCAGCAGGAAGTATTTCACGTCGAGAATTCGCGTCGTCTGGTCGGCGCGCTCCACGTAGCGGCCCATGCGGCTGAAGTGCCACGCCTCGCCGTGCTCCATTGTCTCGTTCTTCGTACCTTCAATCAGATGGCTCGAACGCCGGACATGCTCGAAGAACGGGTGGGGATCCGCGAGCGCCCGGCTGCGGGCGTCCTCTTCGCCAAGGAACAGGTAGAAGCGGTTCACTTCCTCCCACATCTCCGAGGAAATGATCTCGCGCACCGAACGGGCGTTCTCCCGCGCCCGGGTCAGGCAGGAGACGATGGAGTTGGGATTCTCCCCGTCGAACGTCAGGAACTCGATCACGTTCTCTCGCGTGGCTGCGCCGAAACGGGCTCGAAAGCGGCCCTCGTCTCCGGTGACCTTGACCATCGGGTCCCATTGCTCCTCCGTCAGGTCCGGCAGATGGTGCCGCAGCTGGTTGTTCACCCCGACGACGCGGGCCACGTTCTCGGCGCGCTCGATGTAGCGGCTCATCCAGTAGACGGATTCCGCGACGCGGCTCAGCATGAAAGCACCCAGGTGTCCTTGCTGCCGCCGCCCTGCGAGGAGTTGACCACCAGTGAGCCCTTCTTCAACGCGACGCGCGTGAGGCCGCCCGGCAGCACGTAGATGTCCCGGCCGTACAGGATGTAGGGCCGCAGGTCGACATGCCGGCCCTCGAACCGCTGGCCGACGCGGGTAGGCACGCGGGAGAGCCCCAGCGTCGGTTGGGCGATGTAGTTGCGCGGTGCGGCCTCGATCAGCCCCGCAAACGTGCGGCGCTCCGCCTCGGTGGAGGCAGGTCCAATCAGCATGCCGTAGCCGCCCGATTTATGCGCCGGCTTGACGACCAGCTCGGACAGGTGATCCAGGACGTAGCGCCGATCCTGTTCGTGCCAGCACAGGTAGGTCGGCACATTCGGCAGGATCGGCTCCTCATCCAGGTAGTACCGGATCATCTTGGGAACGAATGAGTACACGACCTTGTCGTCGGCGACGCCGGTTCCGGGCGCGTTGACAAGCGCTACGCGGCCCCGCCGATAGAGATCCATGAGGCCGGGCACGCCGAGCAGCGAATCGGACCGAAAGCAGGTCGGATCGAGAAAGTCGTCGTCGATCCTGCGATACAGCACGTCGACCTGCTCGAAGCCGCGCGTCGTGCGCATCTGCAGGTGGTCGTCCGCCACCATCAGGTCGCGCCCCTCGACAAGCTGTATGCCCATCTGCTGCGCCAGGAACGAGTGCTCGAAGTACGCGGAATTGAACATGCCGGGCGTCAGCACGGCGACGATTGGCCGATTCGTCGTAGTGGGCGCCACGTATTCGAGCATCGACAACATCCGGCTTGGGTAGTCGGCCACCGGCCGCACCTGCAGCCCCTCGAAGACCACGGGAAACGTTTCGGTCATGACGGCGCGGTTCTCGATTACGTACGACACCCCGGAAGGACACCGCAGGTTGTCCTCGAGCACGTAGACCGTGCCGTCGCGGTCCCGTACCAGGTCGGTGCCGGTGATGTGGCACCAGATGCCGCGCGGCGGCTCGAGACCGACGCATTCCGGGCGGTAGCCGGCCGACGACTCGACGATTTCGGCGGGGATGATGCCATCGCGGAGGATGGCCCGCTCGTGATAGATGTCCTGGAGGAAACGGTTCAGCGCCTCGACGCGCTGGCGCAGTCCGCGCTCGATTGGATCCCAGCTGTCTTTCGAAACGATGCGGGGCACGATGTCGAAGGGGAAGATCCGCTCGGCGCCGCGCTCGTCGCCGTAGACGGCGAAGGTAATCCCGGTTGTCAGCAGGGCCCGCTCCGCCGCCTGGTGACGGCGGATCAGCTCCCCGCGGGGCAGGCCCGTGATGCGGTCGACGAGGAGTCGGGCCTCCGGCCGCGGCGTCCCGTCGGGCAGAAACATTTCGTCATAGAAGTCGCCGCTGTCGTAACCGTCGAAAGTCATTCTGGACACTGCTGGTGTTGCAAGACCGGAGCCGGTTTCCAGGGATTCCGCCGTGCGCGCCGGCGGACGCCGGCGCGCTGCGAGGCTCCCGGATCTCACGCGGCCGAACGGCCGCCTAGGCGGCGCGCGCCGGTTGCCCGCGGTACCGCACGATCGTTGCCACCGCCCCCGCGGCGATCGCCAGCACCAGCAGGGTTCCGACATTCAGCAATCCGCTGGTCGCGTACGAAACGATGGCGTAGCCGGCCGCGCCCGGCAGCAGCGCGTAGTAGACGAACGGCAGAACCGTCATGCGAATGACGGCGCCCTCCCTGCCCAGCAGGCCCACCACGGCCGAAGCCGCGACGACGTTGTGCACGCAAATCATGTTGCCGGCCGCGCCGCCTACCGCCTGCAGCGCCACGATCCACGTGGGATCGACCGCAATCCGCTGGCCCATGTCGAACTGGAACAGCGAGAACATCATGTTGCTGACGGTGTTGCTGCCTGCGACGGCCGCCCCGATGCCGCCGATGAACGGGGCGAAGATCGGCCAGGCCGAGCCGGCGAGCGCCGCGACGCCGTCCGCCAGGGCGATCGGCATCCGGTCGAACCCGGCCGCGCCGCCGCCGCTGTTGATGAACACCTGCACCATCGGCACCGTGAACACCAGCGCCACGGACGCCGCGGCCGTGACGCGCAGGGACGTGGTCCACGACTGCCGATAGGCCGGGCTGGGGATGCGGTGCAGCGCCCAGGTCGCCAGCGAGGCTACGATGAAGATGGTGCCGGGCAGGAACAGCGGTTGCACGCTGGCCGAAACGCTGGTGCCGAAGATCTCCGGCCAGCTCACGGTCCACGACTGCAGCCAGCCGCCGAAGGGCAGGGCGCGCAGCCGGGTGAGCAACAGCAGCAGCGCCACCAGGACATACGGCGACCACGCCTTGAACATGCCCATCGATCCGCTGTGGTGGGTGATGTCGCGCGGCTGAATCGAGCCGGTCCAGTCGGCCGGCCAGCGCTCCTTGCCCTCGAAATCCCAGCACTGTTCGGGCGGGGGCACGAGGAAACCGCGCCGCGCCGCCGTGACGACTATCGCGAGCCCGGTAAGGCTGCCGAGCAGCGCCGGAAACTCCGGTCCCAGCAGGTAGGCGGCCGCCAAGTAGGGCACGGTCATCGAGAGCGCGGCGAACAGCGCGAACTTCCAGACCTGCAACCCCTCTGCGAACGAGCGGTTCTTGCCGAAGAAGCGGGTCATGGCCGAGACGAGGATCAGCGGCACGAGCGTGCCGGCCAGCGCGTGCAGCATGGCCACGCGCAGGCCGATGAGCGCGAGAAAATCGTTCCACTCGGCATATCCGAGCTGCAGGGCGTACGCCGCCACCGCCGGGTCGGCCGACAGGCCGGTGTTGACGCCGACCAGAATCGGCGTGCCGGCCGCGCCGAAGCTGACGGGGGTGCTCTGGATGATCATGCCGGCCATGACGGCCGCCATGCCGGGAAAGCCGAGTCCGACCAGCAGCGGCACCGCGACGGCGGCCGGCGTGCCGAAGCCGGCGGAGCCCTCGATGAACGACCCGAACAGCCAGGCGATGACGATCACCTGCACGCGGCGGTCGGGGGTGATGCTCGTGAATCCCTGCCGGATGGTCTTCAGCGCGCCCCCTTCCTGTAGGGTGTTCAGCAGGAGGATGGCGCCGAAGATGATGTACAGCAGCGTCAGCGCCACGATCAGGCCGTTGATCGTCGCCGCCGCAACCTGCACGAACGGCACCTGCCAGACCGCCAGCGCCAGCACGATGGCCACGCCGTACGACAACGGCATGGCGCGGCTAGCCGGCCAGCGGAGCGCCACAAGAAAGACGGCGACCGTGATGATCGGCAGCAGCGAGAGAACCGACAGGGCGGCTATGTTCATGACCGGCGCCATTCTACCGCATGGCCGGTCGGCTCCCGCTCGAAAGTTGGTCGGCTACCGCGAAAGGTAGGCCCGGCTCGCGCCGTTACGGCCGTCAGCGCCCGGTGCGTTCCGCGGCGCGCGCGCCGGCCAGGATCCCCTCCATGCTGTAGTTGCCCTCGTGGCAGGCGTACTCGAAGATCGACCGTCGCTCCTCGATATCGATCCTCGTCATCGGCCGCACGGCCGTCCAGGGGCGGGTGAACGTGTGGGGATCGTTGACCGTGAAGCGGTAGTCAATGGTGTCGACGTCAGTCCGCGTGTAGCGCTCCGTCAGGCGCAACGTGTCGCGCGACCCGCGGAAGTTTGTCTTCGCGCTGAAGTTCGTGGTTTCAACCACCAGCGTGGCGCCTTCCCAACGGCCCCGCGAGTCGCCCATCCACAGGCGGATGGACCCGGGGAGGTGCGGCCGGCCGTCCAGTGGAATGATGCGCGGCTCGTGGATGAGCTCCTGGAAGACGATGACGTAGCCGGGGACCTGGAAAATCTGGTAGTTGCTGCTGTACCAACTGCCGATACCGTGCCAACCGCGCGAGATGCACCGCGTCCACGGGCTCAGGTCCTCATAGGTGTCGGGCGAGTCGGCCGGCCCGCGCGTGCGCCGGTCGGCCGCTTCCGCGTCCAGCCGCGCTTCGGCGGCCGCCGTCAGCGCCGGGATCCGACCGTCGGGCGGGTCGACAATCAGGGAAGTCCTGGCCAGCGGATTCCCGAAGTCGCGCCAGAACGCATTGTAGTTACCGGGGCTGCCCTCCGGGGGCGCAAGATCGTACCGGGCGCGGTTCTCCGCCTCCAGGGCCGCCGCCTCCTCGAGAGTCAGCGACTCGCGCTCCGCCAGCAGCCCTTCGAGGGGGCGTTGGAGGGGAATCGACGTCTGGCTGTTCCATTGCCCCTGGAGGTCGGGATCACCCCACGGCGTCAGGGGCGACGACCAGGACGGCGGCTGGGCACTCGCGAGCACGGGCACGCCGATCGCCGCGAGCAGCATACATGCGGTCGAAAGCCGACAGGTCATCGTCTCACCCTCCCGATCCGACATGGTAGTGCGCCATCCGCCTGCGGACCAAGCGGGTCGCGGGGAAATGTCTACCGGGACAGGTACGCTCGGCTGGCCCGCGTTTCTCGCCAGCGTTCGTCGAGAGGGCGCCGAGGCGCCGGTGTGGTGGGTCGCACGGACTGAACGACGCTGCAGGCGTAGTCGTGTCGAAGCGGCGTGAGGGAGTACGGCCCGCCACAGCGAGCGGATCGGCGGCCGCAGCAGAAGGCTGGTGAGAAACGCGGGCTTACGCCGTCGCGGCCATTGGTGATGGAGTAGCTGCGCCCGTCGGGGTTGACTCAGGAGTCCGTGGTGAAAACCCGCGTCGCACCGAGAGCCGCCCGTATCAATGCTGCGCACGGCTCGTTCAAGGCGCGAGGAGCGAGCATATGTATATGTGAGCGACGAGCAACGCAGTCCAGGCGGGATGCATCGCCGGTCGATTGCAGCGGGGGTTCGCCACGGACTCCTAGCTTTGATCCAATGCCCCCTGCAGTCGTCGTCGTCAGTGAGGTTGGCGGTCAGTTAGTCGAGGTGCGGTAGGGGAGAGGGGTGTCGAGCCCCTCTCTGACCCCACGGCGCGCGGTCGGATGCCTCGAAAGGGCACGACGGAAAAATTATCGCGTCCTCGCCCGGCATCCTGTGGGGCACCGACGTCGTGTGTGTGTTCACCGTTGAGGACGCCTGGGTCGGAGCCGTTGCGGCTGGGAGTGCTGGAACGGCGAGTGCATGGTTGGATATGTGCTCAAGGCGGGAAGCCACTTTGTGGATCTCGAACCGTTCGCACAAATGGCCACCCGGCCTTCTTGGTTCGGTTGACGCGGACGCGGCCCGCAGATGGGCGCTAAGAAATGGACGATGGCGGCCTGTATCTGTCGTGGCATGTCCTTAACCAGCTCCGCTACTGTGGCATCCGCCATGACTTCGGTTTAGAGCCCACATACCCGTCGACCCAAGAAGGGGATGAAGACCTGTATGCTGGCCGGATGGCGAACATAGCTCGTGGAGGCAGTAGGAGAACAGTTCCAGTTCCACTTCCCAGCGCTTGGGGCGTCCTTGGAGCGGTTGTAGCCGCGTTTGTCCTTCCGACTGGAGCTGCCTTAGTGGAGGCGCTAACGGCAGCCCTCGTGGCCCACCTTTGGTTGCGGTCACTCTTGTTTGGGCTTGCCGGGGTGGGGCTATTGGCCATCGTGCTTGGTCTACGCGCTGGCAGCGATTCCCTCTGGGAGCGTTGGCGCTTCTGGCGTCTGCGGGACGCTGTCCGCGCACTTCGGAAGGAAATCCGTGAAGGGCAAGCGGGTGGAGCGGCCCAGGACAAATTGGCGGATCTCGTGGGTCCACTATTTCAGCTAGGAGTATTCGCGCAAGAGCCGCTACCTGCACTCGGGAACATTGTTCACCTCCGCACAGCGCTTGCCTCACTGGAGAATTGCATGCGAAGGTGGGCTCTAGATGAGGCCCGTAACACTAATTGGACGACCGACTATGCGCGCGAAGACCAAGCACTCACGCCTTGAGCGGCAGTGACTACCGGGAGAGATAGGCGCGGGCGGCGCCGGTGCGGCCGTTGGTAATGGAGTAGCTGCGCCCGTCCGGGTTGACGGTGGCTTTGATCCAATGCCCCGTGCAGTCGTCCTCGTCGGTGAGGTTAGCCGTCAGCTCGTCTGATGTGCGGTAGGCCGGATCGGTGTCGAGCGGGCGGTGCGACTGCCAGATGTCCTCCAGCCGCGGGCTGTCCGCCACCACCTGGAATCCCTCTGCGCCGCCGCCCTTGTGCGGCCCGTTGTTGACGACCGCCACGGTCGGCTCGAGGGCCCACGTCAACTGCGGCGCCACGCCGTTGCCGTGGTGCGGTACCTGGTAGAGGTCGATGTTGCCCAGCTTGTTCACCGGGCAGGCGAGCGCCAGCTGCAGGCCGACCGTGGCGTCGCCGAGGTCAAGGAACTGGAAGGCGCCGAGCGACACGAGGTAGCCGACGCTGCGGGGGTTCTCGCCCGATTCGTCAGGAGAGGGCCACGAGCCGCCGCAGTGCGGATTGGGGCCGAGCGGCATCAGAGGTTGCGCGAGCGTCTCGCCATGGGCCGCGACGAATGAGAACTCGAGACCGCGCAGCGGCAGCTTGTCGCCCGGGCGGACCGTGCGGCGGCGGTCGCCGGCCACGCTCAGGTACGCCTCCCAGGTTGCCCGTCCGCGCTCGCTGGACTGATCCACGCTGTCACCGTGATCGATGAACTGACCGATCGGGACGCGTGCCGCGAGGGCCGGCAGGCCGCCGACATGGTCTCCGTGGAAGTGCGACGCGATGAAAAAGTCGAGGCGGTCAATCCCGGCGTCCCGCAGCGCGGCCTCGATCCGCTGCGCGTCGCGTTCGTCGTCGCGGCTCCAGCCGGCGTCCATCAGGATGGACTGGTTCGCCGGGGTGACGATGAGGGTGGCGGCGCCGCCTTCGACGTCAATCCAGTAGATGTCGAGAGAGCCGCGGGCCGGCTGCGCCGCCGCGCTGGCGGCCAGCGCGAGCATGAGGACGAAGCATGGTGCGAGGCGGTACGCGAACGGTCCGATCCACGGTGAGCCAGTCAAGGTCCGCACGGGCAGCGGAGCGATTATAGCTCCTCAGCCGGCGGCCTCCGCCGTGCGCACTCCGAGTCCGGGCATCGCCAACCGCAGGCGCCAACCGCACGCGAGTGTTGCGCCACGTACTTGTCGATTACGCGGGCGACGCAAGGTTAGCCTCTTCGATACAACAACTTGGCAGCACATGGCGTTATGGACGCAGGCTGGCCGGACTCTTGCAAAGACCCCGTACGGCCCCGCCACGAGATCCGGTGGCCGTACCCGACCTCCACTGCAACCGCTGATCGAGGTGGGGCCAACTGATGGTCGGGTACACGCGGCGCCAACGGACATCAGCCGGCTTGGGAAGGGGAGCATCCATGCGCGCAACGATTTCCATCGCCCTGCTTTTCGTCTTCTGTGCACTGTCGTATCCGGCAGTGGCAGCGGCTGCGGGACTGCAGTCCCGCGACAGCGAGGCCCAATCGCCCGCGGCCGAAAGCGCGGACTTGGTAGAGCTGAACAGTGCCGACAAGGCTGCCCTGGAGTCCCTGCCGGGCATCGGACCGCGTACGGCGGAACTGATCATCGAATACCGAGCGAAGAACGGCGGCTTCGAGAAGGTCGAGGACCTGATGAACGTGCGCGGCATCGGAGAGCGGACGTTTCTGCGCCTCAGAGAGCTGGTGAGGGTCGACGCCGGTGCGGGAGAGAGGTAGCAACCGCGCGGATGGGGCCCGCAGCCCGGGCTCCATCCGCGGCTGGCCTTGCGCATGCCGCATAACTGCCGGCCGTTGTAGCGGCATGACGCTTGTCGACAGCATCGTCAGCCTGGGCGTCCTCACGGTGCTGGCGGGCGTGGCGGTGCCGTTTCTCACTACCGCGCGGGAGGGTTCGCAGGTAGTCTCCGCGGCGCGGTATCTCTCGGCGCAGGCCATGCTCGCCCGCTCGCGCGCGCTGAAGCACGGCGCAGCGGTCGGACTGCGGTTCGAAGGCGAAGCGGACCGCTACCGTTTCGCGGCCTATGTCGACGGTGACGGTGACGGGATTCGCCGTGCCGACGTTGTGAGCGGTGTCGACCGCCCGCTCGGTCCATTCCAGCGGGTGCACGAGGTCTATCCGCTGGTGCGCTTCGCGCTGGACGCGTCGGTGCCGCCAGTGACAGCGACGTCGCCGGCGGGCGCCAACACGGATCCTGTTCGCTTCGGGCGGGGCGATACGCTGACGTTCAGTCCACTGGGAAGCGCAACGAGCGGATCGTTGTACCTACGCGGGAGGTCGGGTCACCAATGCGCACTCCGTGTGCTCGGGACGACCGGCCGGATCCGTCTGTTGTGCTTCGACCGTCGCACCGGCGCATGGAGAGAGCGATAGCGCGTCAATTTCTGTCTGATGCCCAAACCTAACGTGGAATCAATTAACACGCAGTTTGTGACACAAGGCCCGAAACGGGTTTGAGGGGACTACAACCTATACATTTGCACCGGCACAGATCGCGGCCCGAGGGCAGATCAGGCAAAAACGTTAATGTTTTTTCGGAGTCGACACTGTGGCATTGGAATTGTTTAAACCTAGCGGCATGTCCGGCAACGGGAGGGATCCGGCATTCGATGGCGCCCCATCGATGTCCGATCCGAACCAGAAAGCGTGGGAGTGGACAGTCGAGAGCCGGCGGGCGCTCTCGCACCTGCTTACACGCTTGGTGGACGTCGTGGGCTGCGCATCCGGTCCACGCTACCGTCGAACGTTGATCGAGACCGAGATCCGGCGGACGCTCAACGCGCCGTCGGTAAAGATTTGCGATGGGGTGCTGCGTGCGGCGGCCAACGGCCTCCATGTCGACAACGGAACGCTCCGGGTCGCCCTGCCCGGTACCCGGAACCCGCCGCTGTATCTCGCGGTCGAATTGAATCAGGAGGGCGGGGTCGACAACTGGGGTCGCCAGTACCTGCTCGACGTCGCCCGCATTTCTGCGCTCGCCCTGAACAACGCGCCCGACGTTGCCAGTGGACGCGAGAATTCGTGCCCGCCGGTTCAGCACGAAGCGTCGCAATTGATCGGGGCAAGCGAGGCCATGACTCGTCTGCGCCACGAAATATCACGCATGGCTGTTACGGCGTTCACGGTGCTCATCGAAGGGGAGACCGGCTCGGGGAAGGAGCTGGTCGCCCGCCGCATCCACGACGAAAGCGCCCGTCGCGCCGGCCGGTTCGTCGGCGTGAATTGCGCCGCGCTCGTTGAGACGCTCCTGGAAGCCGAGTTGTTCGGCATCGAGGATCGCACGGCAACGGGTGTGCGCGGGCGACGCGGCAAGTTCGAGCTGGCGGACGGTGGGACGCTCTTCATGGACGAGGTGTCGGATCTGTCGCCGGCGGCGCAGGCCAAGCTGCTGAGAGCAATTCAAGAGATGTCGGTGGAACGCGTCGGCGGCCACACCACCCGGCGCCTGGATATCCGCATCATCGTCGCCACGAACCAGAGTCTCCGCGCGCTCGTCACGGCGGGGCGTTTCCGCGCCGATCTGTATTACCGCCTGGCCGGTCTCGAAATCCAGGTGCCGCCGCTGCGCGCACGGCGGGGCGATATCCTGCTCCTGACCAATCACTTCCTGGAACGCCATCGCGACGTTCGGGACGTGCGGCTGTCGCGGCGGGCGATCGACGCCCTCCTGACGCACGACTGGCCGGGCAACGTCCGTGAGCTCGAACGGGTCATCGAAAGAGCGATCGCAATGGCCTCGTCGAACGAGATTACGCCCGAGGACCTGCCGTTGTTCGTGCGGGCCGGGTATGACGCGGTGCTGGGGCCGTCGCTGCAAAGAGACGATACGATGCGTGCGTGGGGCAGCCGCTACGCGCGCATCGTCCTCGACCGCTGCAACCAGAACAAACGCCATGCCTGCCAAGTACTGGGCATCAGCTACCACACGCTGCAGGCCTACCTCACCTACGAAGACCGGCCATCAGACGAGTGACGCCCCGCGGCCACGGCCGGCGCGCGCCGTTCCTTGACCGGCCGTCGAGCCGCATAGTACTTTTCGGGTAGGTCGCCGAACCGCACTGCCGTTCGAGTCCTGCCGCGATGCCCGCGAGCCCCCCAACCCCACTGAAACGGACGCCGCTCCACGCGCGCCATCAGGCCCTCAGTGGCCGCATGGTCGCTTTCGGGGGGTGGGAGATGCCTGTGTCGTACGCCGGCATCGCAGCCGAGCACATGGCGGTGCGCAGAGGCGCGGGCCTGTTCGACGTGAGCCACATGGGCGAAGTCGAGATTGCCGGCTCCGGGGCGCTGGCGGCCGTGCAGCGCATCTCCTGCAACGACGCCGCCAAACTGGAAGTCGGCCAGGCGCAGTACTCGGCGCTCACCACCCCCGACGGTACGTTCCTCGACGACCTGCTCGTGTACAGGCTGGCGGACGATCATTTTTTACTGGTCACCAACGCCGCGAACACGGATCGGGACGTGGCCTGGATCCGTAAGGAAGTGGCTGGGGTCGGCGACACCTTCGCCGTCAATACGAGCAGCCGCTACGCGCTGATCGCGCTGCAGGGACCACGCGCGCAGGAGATCCTGCAGCCGCTGACGGCAGAGGATCTCGCGGATCTGCAGTACTACCGTTTCACCACGGGGGAGGTGGCGGCGATACGCGTCACGATCTCCCGCACCGGCTACACCGGGGAGGACGGCTTCGAGCTGTTCGCGCCACCGCAGATGGCCGACCGGTTGTGGATGGCGCTGCTCGACGCGGGGGTGGCGGCCGGCATTCAACCGGCCGGCCTCGGCTGCCGCGACACGCTGCGGCTCGAGGCGGCCATGCGCCTGCACGGCAGCGACATCGACGAGACGACGACGGTGCTCGAGGCGGACCTCGGTTGGATCGTGGGCTGGGACAAGCCGGCCTTCAACGGCCGGGAGCCGCTGCTGCGCCAGAAGCGCGCCGGCGCCGCCCGCAAGCTGGTCGGTTTCGAGATGCTGGAGCGCGGCATCGCGCGGCAGGGCTACCCGGTATATGCTGGCGGCGAGCCGGCCGGGCGCGTCACCAGCGGCACGCAGACGCCGTTTCTCAACAAGGCCATAGGCATGGCCTACGTGCCGGTCGCGGCGGCGAAGATCGACAACGAGATCGCCATCGACGTGCGCGGACGGCGCCTGCGCGCGCGCATCGTGCGGATGCCGTTCTATAAGCGGCCCCGGAGCTGACCAGACATGATTCCCCCCGCGCTGCGCTACACGAGAGATCACGAGTGGATAAGCGTCGACGGCGACCGCGGCCGCATCGGCATCACCGCCTTCGCGCAGGAGCAGCTCGGCGATGTCGTGTTCGTCGAGCTGCCGGAGGTGGGCCGGACGTTCGCGCAGGGCGAGCAGTTCGGCTCGATCGAATCGGTGAAGGCGGTCTCCGACCTGTACTGCCCGGTCTCCGGGGAGGTGGTCGAGGTGAACGCCGCCGCTGCCGCGGAGCCCGAGCAGGTGAATCAGGCTCCCTACGCGACCTGGCTCATCGCGGTCCGGCTGGACAAACCGGACGAGCTGTTGTCCCTGCTCGACGCCGCCGGCTATGGTGAGATCGTGAAGTAGATGCCGGTCGACCCGCAAGAGAGCTTTCAGCACCGCCACCTTGGGCCGCGCGCCGCCGACCTCGACGACATGCTGGAGGTAGTCCGCGCGCCGTCGCTCGACGCACTGATCGACGAAACGATTCCGGAGCCGAACCGCCTGGCGGCGCCGCTGGACCTGCCGCCGGGCGAGACCGAGGCCGGCTACCTCGATCGCCTGCGGGGCCTGGCTGCGAGCAACCGGCCGACCCGTTCGTACATCGGCCTCGGCTACTACGGCTGCGTCACGCCGAGCGTGATCCTGCGCAACGTGCTGGAGAACCCCGGCTGGTACACGCCGTACACCCCGTACCAGGCGGAGGTGGCGCAGGGCCGTCTCGAAGCGTTGCTGAACTTCCAGACGATGGTCGAGGACCTGACCGGCATGGAGGTGGCCAACGCCTCCCTGCTCGACGAGTCGACGGCCGCCGCGGAGGCGATGACCATGCTCCATCGCATTCGCGCGCGGAAGCCGGGCAGCGCCAACCGATTCGTCGTCTCGGAGCGCTGCGTGCCGCAGACCATCGACGTCATGCGCGGGCGTGCGGCGCCACTCGGCCTGGAGCTGGTGGTCGGGGACCTGGCGTCCGTCACGCTCGACGAACAGACGTTCGGCGTTCTGATCCAGTACCCCGACGCGGACGGCGCCGTCGAGGATCCATCCGGCGTGGTGGCGCGCGCGCGCCAGGCCGGCGCGTACGTCGCGGTGGCAACCGACCTGCTTGCACTGACCCTGTTGACGCCGCCGGGCGAGTGGGCTGCAGACGTGGCGGTCGGCAGCGCCCAACGCTTCGGTGTGCCACTCGGCTATGGCGGGCCGCATCCCGCCTTCTTCGCGACGCGCCAGGCGCATGCGCGCCAGATTCCCGGCCGCCTGATCGGCGTGTCGGCGGACGCACACGGGCGGACCGCGTACCGCATGGCGCTCCAGACGCGCGAGCAGCACATCCGGCGCGAACGGGCCACCTCGAACATCTGCACGGCGCAGGCGCTGCTGGCGAACATCGCCGGGTTCTACGCCGTATATCACGGTCCCGATGGGCTGACGGCCATCGCCCGGCGGGTGCACGGGCTGGCCCGGCGCCTGGCGCAAGAACTCACGCAACTGGGAGCAGACCTGCGGCATGGCTGCTTCTTCGACACGTTGCGCGTGGGCGTTGGGTCGGCGGCGGCGCAAGGTCGCGTCCGGGCTGCGGCGGAGACGGAGGGCCTCAACTTCCGCTACGCCGGCGACACTGACATCGGCATCGCCCTCGACGAAACGGCCGGCCGGCAGGATGTCGAGCGGATTGTGCGTCTGTTTGCGGCGGCGCTGGACGAGGCGCCGAGACGGCCGGCGGACGGCGCGCGGCCAGCCGCCGACTGGCCGCCGCGGCTGCGCCGAACCAGTCCGTTCCTGACGCATCCGGTGTTTCACAGCCACCAGTCGGAGACGCAGATGATGCGCTATCTGCGGCAGCTCGAGCGCAAGGACATCGGTCTGGACCGGTCGATGATTCCCCTCGGCTCCTGCACGATGAAGCTGAACGCGGCGACCGAGATGCGCCCGGTCACCTGGCCGGAGTTCGGCGCGGTGCATCCGTTCGTACCGCCCGACCAGGTGCCGGGCTACCACACGGTATTTGCCGAGCTCGAAGCGGCGCTGCGCGCCATTACCGGTCTCGACGCCGTCTCGCTGCAGCCGAACTCGGGCGCCCAGGGTGAGCTTGCGGGGCTGATGGTGATTCGCGCCTGGCGCGCGGCGCGCGGCGAGCACGGACGCGACGTCGTGCTGATACCGTCGTCAGCGCACGGCACGAACCCGGCGAGCGCCGCGATGGCCGGCATGCAGGTGGTCATCGTCGCCTGCGACGATCGTGGCAATGTCGATGTGGCGGATCTCGAGGCGAAGGCGACAGCGCATGCCAGACGCCTGAACGCGCTGATGATCACGTACCCCTCGACGCACGGGGTCTTCGAGGATCGCGTGCGCGATATCAGCGACATCGTGCATGCCCGCGGCGGCCAGGTGTACATGGACGGCGCGAACATGAATGCCCAGGTCGGCCTGACGAGTCCCGCCGTCATCGGCGCCGACGTGTGCCACCTCAACCTGCACAAGACGTTCGCCATTCCGCACGGCGGCGGCGGGCCCGGCATGGGGCCGATCGCGGTCGCCCGGCACCTGGCGCCCTATCTGCCCGGCCACCCGCTGGTCTCCACGGGCGGTGCGGCGGCGATTCCGCCGGTGGCGGCCGCGCCGTGGGGCAGTGCCAGCATCATCCTGATCTCTCACGCGTACGTACGGCTGCTGGGCCGCGACGGCGTCACCGCGGCGAGCCGCGTCGCCATCCTGAACGCGAACTACATCAAGTGCCGTCTGGAGCCGTACTTCGACGTGCTCTACACGCGGCCGAATGGGCGCGTGGCCCACGAGCTGATCTTCGACCTGCGGCCGTTCCGGTCGGCGGCCGGCGTCACGGAGCACGACGTGGCCAAGCGGCTGATCGACTACGGCTTCCATGCGCCCACCGTGTCGTTCCCGGTGGCCGGCACGCTGATGGTGGAGCCGACCGAGAGCGAGCCGCGTGACGAGCTGGATCGGTTCTGCGCTGCGATGATAGCGATCCGCGGTGAAATCAGGGCAATAGTCGACGGTACGGCCGACCGCTCGGACAACGTGTTGAAGAACGCCCCCCACACCGTCGAGGAGCTGATCCAGGCCGACTGGGAGCATCCGTACTCGCGGGAGGCGGCAGCGTTTCCGCTCCCGTTCGTCCGGCTCCACAAGTACTGGCCGCCGGTGAGCCGCATCAACGATGCGCTAGGCGACCGGAACCTGATCTGCTCCTGTCCTCTACCACTTGGGGCTGCGGGGCATACCTAGATGGGGCTGCGCCCCAAACCCCCGGCGGCCGCTAGCGGGGACAGCCTTATCATCTCGGGGCTGCGCCCCGAACCCCCGGCAAGCGCTAGCGGGGACCCCTATGCCCCGCGCCGCGCTTGCCGAGGCCCGCCGTGCGGGCCTGGGGACGACCACCAGCTCAGCGGCTCAATGCGTCGACCCGCGTGCGGAATCCTGCGGCCAGGGCGCGGGTCACGGGACCGGGTACGCCGCACCCAACCGGCCGGCCGTCGATGGTGGTGACCGGCAGTACCTCGCGCGTCGTGCTCGTGATGAACATCTCGTCCGCTGCGGCCAGATCCGCGTCCTTCAGGACGGCGTAGCGGGCGGGCACGCCGATGGACTGCGCTACCTCGAACAGGAAATTCCGCGTCACACCTTCGAGCAGGCCGGCTTCGAGCGGCGGCGTCAGCGCCTCGCCCCCGCGGACTACGAAGAAGTTCGACTGGGAGCACTCGGAGAACTCCCCGCGGTGATTGCGCATCAGCGCCTCGTCAGCCCCGCGGCGGAGCGCTTCCTGCATCGCCAGCGCATTGTTCAGCAGGTTGTTCGACTTGATGCGGGGGTCGACGGCGGACGGGTGATTCCGAATCACGGATGACACGATGATCCCGATGCCGCGCGCCTGGATTTCGGCGGGTATCTCGGCGTGAGGCTTGACGATGATGACCACGGTCGGTTCGCCGCAGACACCGGGGTCGTAGCTCAGTTCCCCAACGCCGCGTGTCACAAGCAGCCGGATGTAGCATTCGCCGGCGACCGGCGCAGCCGCCGTCGTGGCTTCGATGCGGGCGGCAAACTCTCGATCGTCGAGCGGAATCGTCAGACCAATTGCCGTCGCCGAGGCGCGCAGGCGGTCGAAATGGCGTTCGAGCAGGAAGGGTTGGCGGTTGTAGGTGCGAAGCGTCTCATACACCCCTTCGCCGTACAGAAAACCATGATCGAACACCGGCACGACCGCCGTCTCCCCGTCGCTTATCCGTCCATTTACATTCACCGCCGCATTCAGCATCAGTTCTCCCGGGGGGTGGGCAAGTCTCGAGCGCCCGAGGCCGGGCGGTGGCCGCCGCCGTTCGACGCAAGGCGCTATGCTAGTGTACAAGCCAGCTTGCAATGCGTGTGCTCGACACGGCGCAGATGCGCGAGGCCGACCGTCGCACGATCGATGAGATCGGGATTCCGTCAATCGTATTGATGGAGAATGCGGGGCGCCGCGTGGCGGAGGTGATGGCGTCCACCTTCGACGATCTGGCGGATTGCCGCGTGGCGGTGCTGTGCGGCCGCGGCAGTAACGGCGGGGACGGTTTCGTCGTGGCCCGCGCGCTTGGCCAGCGCGGAACGGACGTCGCGGTGTTCCTGCTCGGGGCGGCGGCGGACGTGGACGGCGACGCCCGGACCAACCTCGATGTGCTCGGCCGTCTGGGCGTCGAGGTCGTGGAGGTGCCGGACGCCGGGGCGTGGTCAAGGCATGGGCCGGCGGTGGCGGCGTGCGATCTGATTGTCGACGCCATCCTGGGGACCGGTTTGAACCGTCCGCTGAGCGGGATGCTGCCGGCCGTGGTGGCCGACGTCAATGCCGGGACGGCCCCGATTGTCTCCGTCGATCTGCCGACCGGGCTGTCGGCGGACAGCCATCGGCAGATCGGCCCGGCGGTCGACGCCGACCTGACGGTCACCTTGGCCGCGCCGAAGATTCCGCTGGTCCTCCCGCCCGGCAGCGACTGCGCGGGCGATGTTCTCGTGGCCGACATCGGGATACCGGACTTCGTCGTGGACGGCGCGTCCGGACCACGCCTCGAGCTGGTGACGCCCGCGGCCGTGCGGGCGCTCATCCCCGAACGGGCCGCGGAGGTGCACAAGGGCACGTTCGGGCACGTGCTGATCGTGGCCGGCTCGCTCGGCCGCACGGGCGCGGCCTGTCTGGCGGGCCTGGGAGCGCTGAAGTCCGGCGCGGGATTGGTCACGGTTGCCGTGCCGCGCTCGTGCGTGGCGACCGTGGCGGCCGGCGCCCCCGAATACATGACGCTGCCTTTGGATGAAGAGGCGCCCGGCGCGGTGAGCGCCGCGGCGCTCGACACGCTGCTGGCGGCGCCGTGCGACGTGATCGCGGCCGGTCCCGGATTGGGCGCCGGGCCGGGTGCGGCCGCTCTGATTCGCGGCCTCCTCGAACGCGCCGGCGTCCCGCTCGTGCTGGATGCGGACGCCCTCAACGTCTGCGCCGGCCACCCGGAATGGCTGGGCCAACGCCGCGAGCCGCCCGCGGACGTGGTGCTGACGCCCCACCCCGGCGAGATGGCGCGGTTGTGCGGTCAGTCAACGCAGGAAATCCAGGCGGAACGCGTCGCGGCGGCGCGCGGTCTGGCCGCGGCGCACGGCGTGCACGTCGTGCTCAAGGGGGCGCGGACGCTCGTGGCGGCCCCTGACGGCAGCGTTGCAATCAATCTCACGGGCAATCCGGGCATGGCGACCGGCGGAGCAGGCGACGTGCTGACCGGCGTGACCGCCGCCTGGGTTGGACAGATCGCGCCCGCGGCAGACGCCTGCAAGGTGGCTGTCTATCTGCACGGTCTCGCCGCCGACCTCGCGGTCGGCGAACACGGGGAGGTGGCGCTGACCGCCACCGACATCGCCGCCGCGTTGGGAAACGCCGTCAGTGAAACGACTGATCCAGAGTCATTCGGAAGCGGACACGGCACGGATCGCGCGTGAGCTCGCGGCCGAACTGCCCGACGGCGGCACCGTGCTGCTGTTCGGCCAGCTTGGCGCGGGCAAGACCGCGTTCGTGCGCGGCCTGCTGGCCGGCGCCGGCGGCGCTCCGGAAGACGTCACGAGCCCGACCTTTACGCTGATCCAGCAATACGCCGGACGCCTGCCGGTGACGCACGTGGATCTCTACCGGCTGTCGGCGATCGAAGCGGACGACCTGGGACTGGACGAGATCATGTCCGCTGCCGGCATCGTCGCCATCGAGTGGGCCGACCGGCTGGCGCGACCGCTGCCCGGCGCCGTGCAGGTGCATATCGAGGACGACGGCGCCGACGCGCGGTCGATCCGCATCGAGCGGCCGTAATCCTATTCGCTGCGGTAGTTCGGGGCTTCCTTGGTGATCACCACGTCGTGAACGTGGCTTTCGCGGACGCCTGCCGTGGTGATCTGGATGAGCTGGCAGTCGCGTTGCAATTCGGAGAGCGTCGGCGCGCCGCAGTAGCCCATGCCGGCGCGCACACCGCCCACGAGTTGGTGAATCATCGACCCGACGCTGCCCTTGTACGGCACGCGGCCCTCGATGCCCTCCGGCACGAGCTTGCCCACGCCGTCCTCGTTCTGCAGCGGCGCGAGGTCGAACTCCTCCTGGAAGTAGCGGTCCCGGCTGCCGCGGCGCATCGCCCCGATCGACCCCATGCCGCGGTACTCCTTGAAGCTGCGACCCTGGTAGAGGATCAGCTCTCCGGGACTCTCGTCCGTGCCGGCGAACAGACTGCCGATCATGACGCTGCTCGCGCCGACCGCCAGCGCCTTGGTGATGTCGCCGGAATAGCGGATGCCGCCGTCCGCGATGATCGGCACGCCGTGCCGGCTGGCGACCCGTGCGCAGTCCGCCACGGCAGCCACCATCGGCACGCCGATGCCCGCCACGACGCGCGTGGTGCAGATTGACCCCGATCCAATCCCCACCTTGACGGCGTCGACGCCGGCGTCGATCAACGCCTCGCAACCGGCGGCGGTCGCTACGTTGCCGGCGATCAGGTCCGTGGAAGGAAACGCCGCGCGGAGCTTGCTCGCCATGTTGATGACGTTCTGGGAATGGCCGTGCGCGCTGTCGAGGACCAGCACGTCCACGTGCGCCGCAACCAGCGCTTCCGCCCGTTCGATAGTGTCGCCGGCGACCCCGACGGCGGCCCCGACCCGCAAGCGCCCGAGCCCGTCCTTGCTGGCGGCGGGGTACTTGATCATCTTCTGGATGTCTTTGACCGTAATCAGACCGCGCAGGTTGAAGTCGTCGTCCACGACGAGCAGTTTCTCGACCCGATGCTGGTGCAGGATTTCCTTCGCCTGCTCCAGGGTCGTCCCGACCGCCACCGTGATCAGCTTGTCGCGCGTCATCACCTCCGATACCGGCCCGTGCAGGTCGTCCAGGAACCGCAGGTCTCGGTTGGTGAGGATGCCGACGAGCCGTCCTTCGTTGCGGCCATCCGCGGTGATCGGCACGCCCGAGATCCGATACTTTTTCATCAGCTCGAGCGCCTGAAAGACGGTGCTGGTGGGGGAGAGGGTGATCGGGTTGACGATCATGCCGCTCTCGGACCGCTTGACGCGATCGACTTCCGACGCCTGCTCCGCGACGTCGAGATTCTTGTGCACGATGCCGATCCCGCCGAGCTGGGCCATGGCGATTGCCATGCCCGACTCCGTGACGGTATCCATCGCCGCACTGGCCAGCGGCACCCGGAGCGACATGCTGCGGGTGAAGCGGGTGGCGACGTCCACCTCGCTCGGCAGCACGCGCGAGTGGCGCGGCACGAGCAGCACGTCGTCGAACGTAAGCGCGGTCTGGATGTCGGCGCTCGTCAGGCGATCCTGCGGAATTCCGGTTTGTGTTTCCATGGTCAGGCCCCGTGGCACTTCTTGTATTTTCTCCCGCTTCCACACGGACACGGGTCGTTGCGTCCGACCTTCGGCTCCTGGCGCCGAACCGTCCGGACAGCGGTGTCGTCGCCGCCGGTACGGGCGGGTCGCGGGCCGCCAGCGGCGGCGGCGGCAGCGCCGACCAGCGCGGGTGCTCCCGCCGGCGCGCTGTAGGAGAGCGGTGTCGCGCGGCGCAGGGCCGGCTGGCGGGCCGCCGCCTCGTCGCTCCGGGCGACCGGGCGCAGGCGCCAGAGGTACTTCACGATCTCTTCGTCGATGCGCTCCTTCATCCCCCGGAACATCTCGAAGCTCTCGCGCTTGTATTCGACGAGTGGATTGCGCTGTCCGTAACCGCGCAGGCTGATCCCTTCCTTCAGGTGATCCAGGCTATACAGGTGGTCTTTCCACTGCACGTCGACCACCTGCAGCATGATGTCGCGCTCGACCCGCCGCAGCACCGCGGTGTCGACGGCCGCCTCCTTGGCCTCGTATTTCGCGACCGCCGCGCCCCATAGCACGTCACCGATTTCATCGCTGCCCAGGTCCGTCAGGTCGACGGCGACGAGCTGCTCGCCGTCCAGGCCGAACAAGTTCGCCGCATACCGTCGCAGCGCGTCCAGATCCCACTCCTCGGGGTCGACGTCCGACCCGCAGATGGTCTCCACCTGCTCGTACAACAGCCCCTCGGCCAGCGTCATCAGGTAGGCGCGCGTGTCGACCTCGCGGCTCTCGTCTTCGTCGTCCTCGTCGAGCCGGATGGTGCCCTCGAGCAGCTCGCGCCGCAGCGCATAGACGTTCTCGCGCTGCTTGTTCATCACGTCGTCGTACTCGAGCAGATGCTTGCGGACCGAGAAGTTCTGCGCTTCCACCTGCGTCTGCGCCCGCTCGATCGCCCGCGTCACCATCTTGTGCTCGATCGGCACGCCTTCCTCCATCCCCAGCCGGTCCATCAGGCCGGAGATGCGGTCGGAGCCGAAGATGCGCATCAAATCGTCTTCGAGCGACAGATAGAAGCGCGACGATCCCGGGTCTCCCTGGCGGCCGGCCCTGCCGCGCAGCTGGTTGTCGATGCGCCGCGCCTCATGGCGCTCGGTGCCGATGATATGGAGCCCGCCGCAGCCGACGACCTCCGCGTGCTCCGCGTCGGTCTGGCTCTTGAAGTGGCTGAAGATCCGTTCCCATGCCGCCCGCGGGGTGCGGTAGTAGCGATTCTCATGCGAGAAATAGACGGACGACTCGTCGTCGACGAAGCGGAACTCCGCCCTGGGCACCTCGACGGACACCTCTTCCTTGAGCGCCTGCTGGCGCGCCATGTATTCCGGGTGCCCCCCCAGCAGGATGTCCGTGCCGCGCCCGGCCATGTTCGTGGCGATGGTGACGCGCCCCTGGCGGCCTGCCTGCGCGACGATCTCCGCCTCGCGCTCGTGGTATTTGGCGTTGAGCACCACGTGCCGGATGCCTTGCCGCTTGAGCATGGAAGACAGCCGCTCGGACTTGGCGATGGAGACGGTGCCGCACAGAACCGGGCGGCCTGCCTGTTGCTGTTCGGCGATGTCGTCGACGATGGCCTGGTACTTCTCGGTCTCGGTGCGGTAGACGGCGTCCGGCTCTTCGAGGCGCACGAGCGTGCGGTTGGTCGGCGCCACGACGACGTCCAGGTTGTAGATCTTGGCGAACTCGGGCGCCTCGGTCTCGGCGGTCCCGGTCATCCCGGACAGCTTGTCGTACTTGCGGAAGTAGTTCTGGAACGTGACGGTCGCGAGCGTCTGGTTCTCGCGCTCGATCTTCACCTTCTCCTTCGCCTCGACCGCCTGGTGCAGCCCGTCGCTCCAGCGCCGTCCGGGCATGAGCCGGCCGGTGAACTCGTCGACGATGACCACCTGACCCTCCTTGACCATGTAGTCGACGTCCCGGCGGAACAGCGCGTGCGCGCGGAGCCCCTGGTTCACATGGTGGAGCACCGGCATGTTGGCCGGGTCGTACAACCCGCCCGCCTGCAGCCGGTGCTTGAGCATCTTCTCGGCCTTCGCCATGCCGGTCTCGGTCAGCGAGACCGTCTTGTGCTTCTCGTCCTTCAGGAAGTCGCCGGTGGACTCCAGCTCCTCCCGCTTCTCGGCCGGCACGTGGCCCTGCGTGACGGCGCCCTGCTTGAGGTGGGGAATGACGCGGTCCACCTCGTAGTACAGCTCCGTCGACTGCTCGGCGGGGCCGGAGATGATGAGCGGCGTGCGCGCCTCGTCGATCAGGATGCTGTCCACCTCGTCCACGATGGCGAAATGATTTCCGCGCTGCACGAACCGCGCGGTATCGAACTTCATGTTGTCGCGCAGGTAATCGAAACCGAACTCGTTGTTCGTGCCGTAGGTGATGTCGCAGGCGTAGGCGGCCTGCCGTTCCTGGTCCTGCATGTCGTGCTGAATCACACCCACCGTCATGCCGAGCGAGCGGTAGATGCGCCCCATCCACTCGGAGTCGCGCCGGGCGAGGTAGTCGTTGACCGTCACGACATGCACGCCCTTGCCCCCCAGGGCGTTGAGATAGGCGGCGAGCGTGGCGACCAGCGTCTTGCCTTCGCCGGTCTTCATCTCGGCGATGGTGCCGCGGTGCAGCACGATGCCGCCGATCAGCTGCACGTCGAAGTGGCGCATCTGCAGGGTGCGCCAGCCGGCCTCACGGACGACCGCGAACGCCTCCGCCAGCAGATCGTCGGGCGCCTCGCCGCGGTCGACCCGCGTGCGGAATTCGTCGGTCCTGGTGCGCAGCTGCGCGTCCGAGAGCGCCTGCACCTCCGGCTCGAGCGCGTTAATCTCCGCGACGCGCGGCTGCAGCCGTTTCAGCTGGCGCTGATTCTCGGTGCCAAAGACCTTGGCGAGGAGTTTCTGGAGCATCAGGTCTGGAACAGAAGCTGTGTCGGCGCCACGCCCGGGCGGCCGGACATGCCCTGGTACGGTCCCGGCGTAGGAGTGCTCGCGGCAGGCGACACGGTATGCGAGACGGTTAGCGCAGGGATTCTGCGATTCTATGGAAGGGACGAAATTCCGTCAAGACGCGGGCTGGGAGTTCGTGGTGCAACCCCGCGTTACACCGAGACGCGGGCCTCTAGTTGGCCGCGACGGTGCGGGAGTCGAGCAGCAGCTTGCGGGGATTGAGCGTCCGGCCGTTTACCCAGACCTCGTAGTGCACATGATGCCCGGTTGCCCGACCGGTGTTGCCGACCCGTCCGATGACGTCGCCGCGAACGACGGTGTCGCCGACGGCGACCGAGAACTCCGACAGATGTCCATAGCGCGTCAGGAGTCCGAATCCGTGGTCGATCTCCACCAGATTGCCGTAGCCGCCGTTGCTCGAAGCCGAAACCACACGGCCCGTGCCGGTCGCGTACACCGGAGAACCCTTGTTCGTCGAAATATCCACGGCGGGATGAAAATCGCGCCGGCCGTTAAAGGGATCGGTGCGGTAGCCGTAGCCGGCTGAGATCCAACCGTCGGCCGGCCAGATGATCGGCGTCGCGTCGGCTGCCGCTTCGCGGAACGCCACCCCGTGCCGGACGCCCTGCAGCTCGCCGTCGATCGAGCCCAGCAACAGGTGCAAGCGGTCGAGCGTTTCGCTGGCGGCGTCCAGCGTGTCCTGGTTCGACAGATCCGTGGATGTGCGCGTGCTCTGGAGCAGCAGGTCGACGGAGTCGCTCAGGTCCGCGTCGGCCGTGGTGCGCTGCGCCAGGTCGGAGAGCGTCGCCCGCAGCGACGTCATCTGGCCGCTCACGCGGTTGGCGGCTTCCTGGTATGCGGCGTTCTCGAATTTGAGCTGCGCGTTGCGCAGCGCAAGACGGTCGATGCGGCCCTGCATGCCCCAGGCCATATAGCCCAGGAGCATGACAGCAGTGATGACGACCGGCAGTATGGGCGTCTGGCAAGCATCAAGCAGTGCCCGCAACACCTGTCGCCAACCTGCCATCTTGCGGCAGCTCAAGCTTTCAGCCCTACTCCCAGAGAGTGATCGGATCTTGCTTCCCAGACACGGGGGAACAGCACGCGAAGGACAGGCAAACTTTAACACATCGGGCACATCGGGGAAAGGCCAGCGGCTGCTAGGAGCCGCCCCAACTGCGGTAGCCGAGCGCCTCGGCGAGGTGCGGCGCGCCGACGGTCTCCTCGCCGTCCAGATCCGCGATGGTGCGCGCCACGCGGCGTACGCGATCGTAGCCGCGCGCCGAGAGCCCCAGACGCGTCACCGCCTTTTGCAGCAACCGCCGTCCATCCTCTGCGAGTGCGCAGGATGCCGTCAACCGGCCGCCCCGGAGATCGGCGTTGGTCCGACCCGCCAGCGCCCCATATCGATCCTGTTGGCGCAGGCGGGCGGCCGTAACGCGGGCGCGGACGTCTCGGGACGTCTCTTCCGTTTCGGATCCCGTCAACACGCCGGCCGGTACCGGCTTCACGGGAACCGTCAGGTCGAAGCGGTCGCGCAGCGGTCCCGACAGGCGCCCGCGGTAGCGGCTGATCTGCAGCGGCGTGCAGCGGCAGGCGCGCTGCGCGCTGCCGGCATAGCCGCACGCGCATGGATTCATCGCCGCGACCAGTAGAAAGCTGGCAGGGAAGGTCGCCACGCCCGCAGCGCGGGCAATCCGGACCGCCCCGTCCTCCATCGGCTGGCGCAGCACTTCGAGGGCGGCGCGGTCGAACTCGGGGATCTCATCCAGGAACAGGACCCCGTTGTGGGCCAGACTTACCTCACCGGGACGCGGCTCTCGGCCGCCGCCGATCAGCGCGACGTCGGAGATCGTGTGGTGAGGCGCACGGAACGGCCGGTGTCCCAGGATGCCGTCGCGCGCCGGGACGAGACCGATCACGGAGTGGATCACCGTCGTGGCGACCGCCTCCTCGAAGCTGGGCGGCGGCAGGATGCCCGGCAGACTGTGGGCCATCATCGTCTTGCCGGCGCCCGGGGGACCGACGAAAAGCAGGTTATGGCGACCCGCGGCAGCGATTTCCAGGGCGCGCTTCGCCGTCCGCTGGCCCTTGATGTCGGCCAGATCCCGGTCGCTGTCCGCCTCCCGTGGCTCGAAACGCGTGCGCGGCAGCGTCGGGGCCGTCCTTTCTTCATTCAGCACGGCGACGGCGTCCGTGAGCGAGGAGACGAGACGGATTTGCAGGTCCGGCACGATCGCCGCCTCACGTCCGCTCGCTTCCGGAACGAGCAGCGCCAGCTTGTTGCGCCGCGCCGCGAGCGCCACCGGCAACACGCCGCGCGGCGGCTGAATACGGCCGGTCAGCGACAGCTCGCCGAGCAGCAGCAGCCCGCCGAACTCGCGCCGCGTGACGACCCCGCTGGCGGCCAGCACACCCACGGCGATCGCGAAGTCGAACGACGTGCCGCGCTTGCGCACGTCCGCCGGCGCCAGGTTGATGGTGATGCGGTGGGCGGGGAACTCGAAGCCGGAGTTCTCGATGGCGCTGCGGACCCGGTCACGGCTCTCGCGCACGCTCGAGTCGGGCAGGCCCACCATGTTGAACGCCGGCAGGCCGAACGAAACATCGACCTCGACCTGCACAACCGACGGGTCGACGCCGAACAGTGCCGCCGACCGGAGACGGGCGAGCATACGGCCGTGGCAAGCAAGTCTCGCACCAGGTTGGGATGCACTGGGGGGCGCCGGTCAGCGCGCGGGCTGGCGGAAATTGCCGGGCGTGCGCCTGGCGCCCATTCCGCAATCTGCGTACGGCGAGGTTCTATTGCGAAAGACCGGCGTGGACGAATACCCGGTGCCGGGCGGCCAGATCGCTGGCGGCCGGCGTGATGATGGTGCGCTCGTCAACGACGATCGACCGCGACTCGTGCACGGCCTGCCGCACGTCGTCTTCGCAGACGAATTCGACGGGCTGCGGGTCGACCGGCTCCTCGGGCGGCGGGGGAGCGGGCGCAGGGCCGGCCTCGGGCGGCGGCGGCGGTGCAGCCGCCGCGGGCCGGGCCGGCGCCGCTTCCGGCGGCGACGGCGGCAGCCCGCCGGTCACACCGCGTGCCGCCAGAAAGTCACGCACGCGCGCCGCGAGCAGGTCGCCGTCGAGCGCCGGCCCCGAACGGCTCCCGACGGGTTGCGCGGCATTCGGCGGCGAAGCCGGAAGCGGCGCGGGGGCCGGCCGGACCTCATGCGCGACGCGCTTGATGTTCAGCAGGTGCCGCGGCGATATGTTGTCGGAGGTGATGTTCCCACCGTGTCCGCCGCAGCCGAGCATCATCGCCGGATCGAGGCCGGTCGTAAGCCCTATCGAGCCGTGCGTGGCCGGCGTGTTGACGACGATCCGGAACGCTGGCTTCCGCAGCCCGAACTCGAGGATGACCGAGTCGCTGCGGGAGTGGATAGACATCGTGTGGCCCATGCCGCCGTACGCCAGAATCTCCTTGCAGCGTTCGCAGCCGGCCTGCCAGTCGCTGACGACGTAGAACGAGAGCACGGGGCACAGCTTCTCCATCGACAACGGATAGTCGTGCCCGACCCCTTCGAGCGGTGCGATCAACACGCGCGTGTCCGCTGGTACCTGCAGTCCCGCCTTGCCGGCGATCTCCAGCGCCGGCCGTCCGACCAGCGCCGGATTGGGCAGGTGCTTCGGCGTGACCAGCACGGCCGCCACCGCATCCCGCTCCGCTTTCGAAAGGAAGTAGGCACCCTGTTTCTGCAGCTCGCGGGTAACCTCGCCGGCGATTTCCTCGTCGACGACGAGCGAGTTTTCCGAAGAGCAGAGCACGCCGTTGTCGAACGTCTTGCCCGTGACGACATCGCGCACCGCCTTCGGCACGTCAGCCGAGCGTTCGATGTACGCCGGGGCGTTGCCGGGACCGACGCCGTACGCCGGCTTGCCGGCGGAGTAGGCCGCCCGCACCAGCCCCTTGCCGCCCGTGGCCAGGATCACGGCCACGTCGCGGTGACGCATCAGCTCCTGCGTGCCTTCGAGCGTTACGGTCGTCATCCAGCCGATCGCGTGTTCCGGCGCGCCGGCGGCGGCAGCGGCGCGGGCCATCACGTCGGCCGCGCGGGTGATGCAGCGGACCGCGGACGGGTGCGGGCTGATCACGACCGGGCAGCGCGCCTTCAAGGCGATCAGGATCTTGTAGATGGCGGTCGACGTCGGATTCGTCGACGGCACGATCGCCGCTACGACGCCGAAGGGCTCCGCAATCTCGATCACCTTCCGCTCGTCGTCGCGGCGTATGACGCCGACCGTCTTCATCGGCCGTATGAACCGGTGGACCTCCCGGGCAGCGAACAGGTTCTTCTGGACCTTGTCGCGTACGACGCCGTAGCCGGTCTCCTCGACGGCCAGCGCCGCCAGCGGCTCCGCCTCCGCGGTGGCAGCGTGCGCCATGGCGTCGACGATGGCGTCGATGCGTTCCTGCGACAACTCGGCGAGTGCGGCCTGCGCCGTTCTGGCCTTCCGGGCCAGCTCGCGCGCTTCGCGGATGGAAGCCAAGTCGCGGTCGGAGGCAGGGGGAGCTTGACTCATTGCCCCGGGGAGCGTGACTGGAAGCGCGGGCAGGTGCGCCGCGCGCGGCCGGTGATGTTACGTCGCCGGCTCACTGATTTGAGGCAGTATCTTTTCGACCTCGTTGTGCGGGCGTGGAATCACATGCACCGACACGAGCTCTCCGACACGCCGGGCGGCGGCCGCACCGGCGTCGGTGGCCGCCTTCACGGCGCCGACGTCGCCGCGCACCATCACGGTGACGTAACCGGCGCCGATATACTCCTTGCCGACCAGAAGCACATTGGCGGCCTTGACCATCGCGTCGGCTGCCTCGATCGAGCCGACGAGGCCCTTCGTCTCGACCATTCCGAGTGCTTCCAGTGTCATGCGAGCTTCCTCTGCCGCGCGGAACGCCGCGGCGTTCCGGGGTGACGCCGTAACGCGCCGGGACTGTAACATATTGCCGCAGATGCGGCAATCCGCCGGCGCGACCTGGTTTCGTAGCGAATATCATCGGGCGGCACCGGGGGCCTGCGCCTTCCTTGTGGCCCTCATCATGTGCGCCGGCGCGTCCTGCGCCGAATGGGTCGAGCCGGTGGCGGCCATTGAGATGCAGATCGGACGGGACACCGTGACGCACGGCTCCGTGATCGATACGGCGCTGTCACTGACCGTGCTGCCGGCGTTCGAGCCTGTGGACCGCGACTACCGGGTATTCGTGCACTTCCTGGATGCCGGCGGGAACCTGCTGTGGACGGACGACCACGACCCGCCGATCCCATCGCGCGACTGGCGGCCGGGACTATCAGTGTCGTATGAGCGCCGCGTGCCTATACCGGAGCACTCGTACGTCGGCAGGGCAACCGTCGCTGTCGGGTTGTACGCGGCGCCGCCCGGAGTGCGATTGCCGCTCGCCGGACAAAATCTCGGACAGCGCTCCTACCGCGCCGCCACCGTGACAATCGCGGCGGCGACCGCGCGTAACGTGCTGACCTACGAGCACGGGTGGTACGAGGCGGAATCCGTGTCCCTCGACGGGAACGGCGGTCCGCGCTGGCGCTGGACCACCGAGTCGGCCGGCCTGGCCTTTCCCAATCCGTACTCCGACGTGGTCCTGCAACTGCTCATCGATAGCCGGCCGGATCTCGTCCCGGGCGGCCGCCAGGAACTGGACGTCACGGTCAACGGCGAGACCGCCCGACGCATCGTGCTCGAGTCTCTCGAACGGCAGTTCGTTGAGGTTGCTCTCGCGGGGGGACAGCTCGGCGCCGAGCGTGCGGTCCGGATTGGCCTCCACGTCCGGCAGACGTTCGTGCCGTCCGCGGCGCCCGGCAGCGAGAGCATCGACGATCGCCGGCTGGGCGTGCGCGTGCACCACGCATTCGTCGACGTCCGCTGACGTCTCTGCTTTTAACCTATTTGTTACGGCGCCCAACATGTAGGGGTGCCCATCGATCCGACCCCAACAGATGCAGCAAATCCATCTCGAGCGGCGGACAGCCGGCGAAGCGGCGCAGTGCGGCCCCATGCCAAAACTGTCGGACTGGTGTACATATGGATCAGGATGAATCGGGGCGAAGGGTGCACAAGCAACGGCGTCGACCCGAAACACGGGCCGATGACGATGACATTCGGACGTTTCCTACGGCTGCGCAGGAACGAGTCCGTGCGCCTGCTGATGACGGGACTGATCTGCGTCGGACTGACGCTCGGCACGATTGTCGCGCTGGTGGACGCTCCCGCGCCGGTCGAGATGGTCCACTTCACCTCGGGCGAGGTGATGTCGATCGCGGGGCACCACGTAGAGGGCGACGCCATCGTCCTGTCGCTCAAAGGCGGCGGCGAGGTTCTGTTCGACGCGCAGCTCATCGAACGTATCGAGCCGGTTGTGATGCCCGCGCCGCAGCCGGTGGTTCATGTGGCGCCGGTTGAAGAGGCCCAACTGCCGGCGAAGCCGTACGCGGCGCTCGTGCGCCGCACGTCCGACCGGCACCGCGTGGACGCGGATATCCTGCATGCGGTCATCGAGGCGGAGTCGGGCTACCGCCCCGACGCCGAGTCACCGCGCGGGGCGAAGGGGCTCATGCAGCTGATGCCGGACACGGTGGCGCGCTACAACGTGCGCGACCCGTTCGACCCGGCGGCGAACATCGACGCCGGCGCGCGCCATCTGCGGCAACTGTTCGATCAGTTCGGCATGCGCGGCGGACTGGCTGCCTACAATGCGGGAGAAGGATCCGTCCGCCGCTTTCGCGGCGTCCCGCCGTACCCGGAAACACACCGCTACGTCGACCGTGTCCTCGAGATAGTCGACGAAACCCGCATGCAGGATGCCCGCGCGCAGGACGCCCTTGCGCAGTAGGCTGCCGCGGACGCCGCCGCCGGGGCCGCTGCTTTGACAGCTCTCTGGGCGATAAACTAACGTTGCTCAACAGGTTGCGCGCCCATCAGGGTGCGCCTCTCCATGGAGTTCCGCTGCAGGCTCGGGATGGCGTCGGGTGAGATCGTCGAGGGCCTGTACGAAGCCGAGGGCGAAGCGCAGCTGCGCCGCCAACTGGAAGACCAGGGCCTGCTCGTCCTCGCCCTGCGGCGCCGCGCCGGACTCGGCGGCAACCCGGTTGTCCTGCGGCTGCGGCAGCGGCCCGGCCAGCGGGAATTCATCATCTTCAATCAGGAGCTGGCGACACTGCTGAAAGCCGGTCTGCCGCTGGTGGAGTCGCTGGACATTCTGCGCCGGCGGGTTGACAACTCGGCGTTCCGCTCGATGCTGGACGATGTGCACGAACGCGTCTGTGGCGGCGAGTCGTTGTCCGATGCGTTCGCAGCCCAGCGGCCGGCGTTTCCCGGCGTCTACATAGCTTCGCTGACAGCGGGGGAGAAGAGCGGCAGCCTCGAGCCGGTCATTCGGCGCTATGTCGCCCATGCCCGGCTGCTCGCGGCGGTCCGCCGGAAGACCATCTCCGCCCTGATCTATCCGGCCGTGCTCCTTGGCCTGTCGCTGGCCGTCGTGGCGATCATCGTGTTGCAGGTCGTGCCGGCGTTCGCGGATTTCTACGACGGGTTCGGCGTGGAGTTGCCGCTGGCCACACGCGTGATCGTCGCCGCTTCCGACTTCGTGCGCAGTGCGCTGCCGGCGATGCTGCTGCTGGTCGCGGCGGGCGCGGCGGCGGGCTGGGCCTGGAGACGGCGTCCCGAGGCGACGCTCTCCGTCGACCGCCTGCTCCTGCGCATACCGGGCATGGGCGGCATTGCCGGCAAGTTCGCGACGTCGCAATTGGCGCGGACGTTGGCGACGCTGCTGCGGGGCGGCATTCCGCTGGTGGATGCCCTCGACGTGGCGGGCCGGTCCATCGGCAACCGGCATATGGCGCGCCAGGTCGACGTGGTTGCCCGGGAGGTCCGGGAGGGCAGGACCCTGGCGGATTCGATGTCCGACCGGCGGATCTTCACGCCGGTGGTCATCCGGATGGTCGAGGTGGGCGAATCGACCGGTGCGCTGCGCGAAATGCTCGACAGCGTGGCCGACTTCTTCGACGAGGAGATCGAGACGACGCTCGGACGATTCATGACACTGGTCGAGCCGCTGCTGCTCGTCATCCTGGGTGTCGTCATTGCCGGCATGTTGTTCGCGCTCTACATGCCGCTCCTGCAGCTTGGAGCGATCATCCAATGACGGATACCTTGTCGGGCTCGCCTGAGGCGCCGCTGCCGGATACCCCGGAGGCGTTGCAGCTCGAGGAGGACGCGGCGCCGAAGCGGGCCGCGGAGGAGCAGCGCGCCCGCAGCCTGGCCGGCCGCTACCGCCTCGACTACGTCGACATGGCGCAGTTCTATGTCGACCAGGACATGTTCCGCTCGATTCCGGTCGACCTGATGCTGCGCTACGGGTTCGTACCGTACCGCCGCGACGGCGACACGCTCGTGATCGTCGTTTCCGATCCGACGGACCTGCCCGGCCTCGACGAGCTGTCCTTGCTGCTCGGCACGCCGATCACGATTACGGTCGGCGTGCCCTCCGCCATCGAATCGATCCTCAAGAAGAGCGAGGGGTCGCAGCGCGTGCTCGACGAGGCCACGGAGCGGTTCGAGTTGCGGCTGCTGCGCGAAGACGAGGACGGCGGGGCAAGCCTCACGGTCGAGCGGCTGACGAGCGACATCAGCCCGGTCATCCGCCTCGTGGACTCGATGATCTACACCGCCATCCAGCGGCGCGCCAGCGACATCCACGTGGAGACCCAGGAAGACGCCGTGCATGTGAAGTACCGCATCGACGGCGTGCTCCAGGCGGCCATGCGGCCGATCGACAAGCAGTTCCACGCCGCCATTCTGTCGCGCATCAAGGTGATGTCGGAGCTCGACATCGCGGAGAAGCGCGTGCCGCAGGACGGCCGGTTCAAGCTGCGGATGCCGGGCAAGGCGATCGATTTCCGGGTGTCCATCATGCCGAGCGTGCACGGCGAGGACGCCGTCATCCGCATCCTCGACAAGGAGTCGATCAACGAGCAGTTTCGCGACCTCCGGCTCGATGTGCTCGGCTTTCCGGAGCGCGAGCTCCGCCGCCTGCGCAAGTACATCGCCGAGCCGTACGGCATGGTGCTGGTGACGGGGCCGACCGGCAGCGGCAAGACGACGACGCTGTACGCGGCGCTCTCGGAGATTCAGACGCCCGAGGACAAGATCATCACCATCGAGGACCCGGTCGAATACCAGCTCAAGGGGATTACGCAGATCCCGATCAACGAGCGCAAGGGGCTGACGTTCGCGCGCGGCCTGCGGTCCATCCTGCGGCACGACCCGGACAAGATCATGGTGGGGGAGATCCGCGATACCGAAACGGCCCAAATCGCGATCCAGTCCGCCTTGACCGGGCATCTCGTCTTCACGACGGTCCATGCCAACAACGTCGTCGACGTCCTGGGGCGGTTCCTCAACATGGGGGTCGAGGAGTATCAGTTCGTGTCGGCGCTCAACTGCGTTCTGGCCCAGCGGCTCGTGCGGACGATCTGCCTGGAGTGCAAGCGGCCGATCGACGTGAGCGCCGGGGAGATCGAGGAATCCGGTCTCGACCCGGCGCTGGCTTCGCGCTGCACGTTCTACGGGGGCGGCGGCTGCATCGAGTGCGGCGGCACCGGGTACCGGGGGCGCACCGCCATCTGCGAGCTGCTCGATCTGAGCGACCGGGTCCGGGAGCTGATTCTTGCCCGCCGTCCGACGTCGGAGATCCGCAACGCGGCGCGGACCGAGGGGATGCGCTTCCTGCGGGAGTCGGCCGTCGAGTGCGCCATGCGCGGGATCACGACGCTGCGTGAAATCAACAAGGTGACGTTCGTCGAATGACGCTCTGGGATGCGGCGCGCGCGTGGCTGTCGACCCCTGCGCCTACAGCCGCGATTGAATTCGCGGCTGACGGCGTGTCTGCCGTGGCGATTACGGCTGGCACGACGCCGGCGGTGGTCGGCCACATCCACGCGCCGCTGCCGGCCGGCGCGCTGGCGCCTGCGCTGGCAGCACCGAACGTGCGGGACCGCGAAGCCGTAACCGCGGCCGTCCGGGAGGCATTCCGCAGCCTGCGGCGGCACGCGGCGCGCGTATGCCTGGTCGTGCCGGACAGCGCCGCGAAGGTGTCCATCCTGCGGTTCGATACGGTGCCGGCGCGGCGCGCCGAGCTGGATCGGCTGATTCGCTGGAAGGTTCGCGACGCCGTGCCGTTCAAGCTGGAGGACGCACAGGTCGCCTGGGACGCGGCGGCGCCGATTGCCGGCGCCGGGGCGTTCGTCGTCGTGGTCATGCGGCGCGACGTAGTGGAGGAGTACGAAGCGCTCGCGGCGGCTGCCGGTGCGCAACCGGGCGTCGTCATCCCCGCGAGCCTTGCCCTGTTCAATCTGGCGCTGGCCGGCGCGCACGGCGCGGTTCCCTCCAGGGACCGGCTGTTGGTGCACGCGGCGGCCGGCTACAACTCCGTGGCGCTTCTGCGCGGCGGTGCGTTGGACCTGTTCAGGAATCAGGCGGGCGACCAGGCCGCCGATCTGACCAATCTGGTTCATCGGACCGCGATGTACTACGAAGACCGCCTCGGCGGCGCCGGCATCCGGCAGGTGCTGCTGGCAACCGAGCGCGCAGACGTCGAGGCGCTGGTCGCGCAGCTCGCCGCGGCCGTCGCCGCGCCGGTCGAGCCGCTGGCAGTACCCGGCGGGTCGGGCGGCGGGCGGCCGGTGCGGGCTGCCGCGGCGGGTGCGCTGCTCGGCGCCGGCCGCCGGGCGGCGTGAACGCGATGCTGCAAATCAACTTGTCGACCCGCCCGTTCTACAACGAACGCGCGGTCCACCTGTTGCTCGGCGGCGCCGTTCTCGCGGCGGGTGCATTCCTGGTAGCCGGTGTCATGTTGCTGACAGGCTTGTCACGCGAACAGGCGGCGCTGGCCGCTGCAGCCGGCGGCGACGAAACGTCGGCGCAGGCGGCGGCGGCCGCAACCGCGGACGTGCTGCGCCGCGTCGCGGGCGGTGATCCGGACCGCGTCGCCGCCGCCACGGCCGACGCCAACGTGCTGATCGACCGGCGCCTGTTCTCCTGGACGGCGCTGTTCAACCATCTGGAGCAGACGCTTCCCGCGGGCGTGATGCTGGTGTCCGTGCAGCCCCGGATCAACGCGGCCGGCGCCACCGTCGCGTTGGACATCGTCGGACGCAGCGTCTCCGAGATCGGTACGTTCATCGACGCGCTGGAAGCGACCGGGGCGTTCAGCGGCGTGTTGCCGCGCGATGAGGAGGCGACCGCAGACGGCGCATACCGGACGCGTCTGGTGGCGCAATACGCACCGCCGCCGGCCGGCGAGCCGGCGCCCGGGGAGGTGGTTCAATGATGCCGTTCCGGCGGGTGCTGGCCGAGAAGCGCATCGCCGTGACGGTGTCCGGAATCGTCGTCCTCGCCGACCTGCTGCTGTACGGCCTGGCCGTGCAGCCCGCGCGGACGGGCGTCGCGCGGGCCCGGCAGCGCGCTACCCAGGCGATCGAGGACGATGCGGCGCGAAAGGCCGAGCTGGATGCCGCGCGCGCCCGGTTGGCCGGTGTCAGCCGCGCGGGCGAGCAGCTACAGCAATTCCACGCCGAGGTCCTGCCGCACGACCTGGCCCAGGCTCGCGCGCTGACCTACCCGCAACTGGCGGCCCTGGCCGCGCGGCATGGGCTCAGCCTGGAGCGGCGGACCAGCGACCATGACCGCGACCCGGATGCCCGGCTGGGCCGCCTGCAGACGACGCTGCAGCTGGCGGGCCGATATGGCGACATCCGGCGTTTCATCGAGGCCATCGAGACGGCGCCGGATTTTCTCATCATCGACGAGATCGCCCTCAGCCAGCGCGAAACGGCGCCCGGCGGGGGACTGGTCGTCACGCTGGGCGTGTCCACCTATTTCCCGGCAGACGAAGGGTCATAGCAGATGCCGCGCATAGCCATCATTGTGGTCATTGCCGCGGCCGGCCTCGCGGCCTGTCTCGACCAGTCCTCCACGCCGCCGGGAGCGACGCAGGGCGGGGCGGCGGAAACGGCGCGCGCGGCGCAGACTGATACAGTAGACGGCGCGCAGTTTGATCTGCGTCTAGGCGCGCTGCGCACGCCGCGTCCCGAACGGGCCGTCTCGGACCGGAATCCCTTCCGTTTCCAGGGACAGGCGATCGGCGGCGCAGGCGGCGAGGGTCCGTCCGGCTCGGCGGTGCGGCGCCCGCTGCCCACGGGTGTGGGCGTTCCCGCGGCGGGAGCGCATGGTCCTGATGCCGGGCGGCCGCTGCGGTTCATTGCGCTGGTCGACGCACCGCAGAGCGCGGGGCTGATCGCCGTGCTGTCCGATGGCGACACGGTTTTTCAGGGGCGCGTCGGGGACACGATAGACGGACGCTACCGGATCATGAGCATCGGCTCCGACACCGCGGAGGTGGAGCTGCTGCTGACCGGCGAAAGGCAGATCCTGCAACGCGATGGTACGTAACAGATCGAGCCGCCCGTATCTGAAGGTGGCGGCGCTGGCCGTCGCGGCCGCTGTGGTTGCCGGCTGCGCCACCGGCGCGGCTTTCCGACAGGGCGAGCAGGCCGCGCACGGGGAGGACTGGGACAGCGCCGTCGAGTACTACCGCAAGGCGGTCCAGGACGACCCGCGGAATGCCGAATACCGCGTCGCCCTCCACCGGGCAATGCTTAACGCGGCGCGGGAACATTACGCGCGGGCGCGGGCGCTGGAGGAGACCGGCGCGCTGGCGGATGCCGTGCGGGAGTACCGGCGTGCGGGAGAGCTCGACCCGGGCAACAACGACGCGCTGTATCGGGCGGCGGAGGTGGAGCGCGCCATCCGCGATCGGATCGAGGCCTCCCGGCCGCGGGCGCCGATCGAGGACATGCGCGATGTCGCCAACCGGGAGACCGCGCCGCCGCTGTTGGACCCCGCGTCGGCCGAACCGCTGAGCCTGCGCTTCGTCGACCAGAGCGTGCAGGACATCCTCGACTTCATCGGCAACGCGACCGGCGTCAACATCAATTACGACCAGCAGTTCCAGGATCGGCAGTACTCGGTGCAGCTCGACGGGGTCACGGTCGCGGAGGCGCTCGATCAGATCCTGATGGCCAACCAGTACTTCTACAAGGTGCTCGGTCCGCGCAACGTAATCGTGGCGCCCGAGACCCCGCAGAAGCGGCAGCAGTACGAGGATCAGGTGATTCGCACGTTCTACATCTCCAACACGGACGTGTTGGAGCTGTCCCAGCTGCTGACGCAGATCATCCGCGGCGGCCAGCCGATGCCCGTGCAGCCCCAGATCGTGCCGAACGAATTCTCCAACACGATCACCGTGCGCGCCACGCCGGCGGTGACCGCCGTCATCGAGCAGGTGATCGCGGCCAACGACAAGCCGCGCGCCGAGATCATCGTCGACATCGAGATTCTGGAGGTCAACCGGGAGCGCGCCCGCGAGTTCGGCCTTGACCTCGGCGATTACTCGATCGGCGCCGTGTTCGCCCCCGACGCAAACGTCGGCGAGCTGTCGACGGCGCCCGACTTCGGCGCGCCGCCGCTGGCCAGAGCGGGCGATTTCTTCTTCTCCGTGCCGTCGGCGGCGGTGGATTTCCTCGAGTCCGACGCGGAGACGCACGTTGTCGCCAAACCGCAGTTGCGCGGCCAGGAGGGCGCGGTCCTCACGCTGAACCTCGGCGAGGAGATTCCGATACCCACGACCGCCTTCACGCCGATCGCCGCCGGGGGCGCCACGGTCAACCCGCTGACGTCGTTCGACTATCGAGATGTCGGCGTCAACGTCCGAATGGTGCCGCGCGTGACGTTCGAGAACGAGATCATTCTCGATCTCGAGGTCGAGAACAGCACGCTCGGTCCGAACCTGACCGTCGCCGGGCAGTCGATGCCCACCTTCGGTAGCCGCAGCGTGCAGACCACCCTTCGTCTGCGCGACGGCGAATCGAACCTGCTGGCCGGTCTGCTGCGGGAGGAGGACCGGCGATCCCTGCGGGGCATCCCCGGTCTGGCGCGCCTGCCGATCATCCGCAACCTGCTCTCGTCCAACGAGGACACCATCAGACAGACCGACATCATCATGCTGCTGACGCCGCGCATCGTGCGGACGCATCAGTTGACGCAGGAAGACGTGAGCCCGATTCGCATCGGCACGCAGCGCAACATCGGGGTGACCGGTCCCAGGCCGCTGGGCGCGCCGCCGCCAGCGATCGATGTGCCCGCACCGGCGGTCGAGAGGACTGGCGAGACGGTCGAGCAACCGCCGCAGCTTGCCGATCTGCCCACCGCCGGCGCGCGCATCGACGTTCGGCTGCCGGATGGGAACCTGCGGGCGGCAAGCGGGCCGTACACCGTGCCGCTGTCAATCAGCGGCGCGTCACAGGTCTCGACCCTGACGCTCACGCTGCGCTACGACCCGGGCCTGCTGCGGGTGAGCGCGGTGCAGGAGGGGAGCTTCATGCGGCAGGGCGGCGCCGAGGTCACGTTCACGCAGCAGGTCGACCGGACCGGCGGCCGGGTCGATCTCGTCCTGACCCGCCCCGGCGACCAGACCGGGGCCTCCGGCTCCGGCGTGCTGGCGGCCGTCGTCTTCGAGGCGCTGCGCCCCGGGTCGGCGACGCTGACACCGAGCGGCCTGGGACTTACGCCGGCCGGCGCGCCGGTGGCGATCAGCTTCACGCCGGCGGCTGTCGTCATCCGTTAGGAGCTGGCATTTCCATGTCGATCTTCCGCCGATCCCGGTCGCGCGGCAGCGGAGCCGGGTACTCGTTCGTCGAGCTGATCGTGGTGAGCGCCCTGCTCATCGTGCTGGCGTCCGCCGCCGTGCCCCTGGCCACCGTAACGATGCAGCGCCAGCGGGAGGTCGAGCTCCGGCGTGCGCTCCGCGAGCTGCGGACCGCCATCGATCGCTACAAGGATGCGGTCGACCTGGGAACGATCAGCGTACCGGATCGCGACATCGATGCAGCCGGGTACCCGCCCGATATCGAGACGCTCGTCGCCGGAGAGCCACTGGCCGGCAACGAGAGCGACGGTCGGATGCGGTTTCTGCGCCGCGTGCCGCGCGATCCGATGACCCGCGGCCGGGAGTGGGGATTGCGCTCCTATCAGGACGAACCCGATGCGCGGCGCTGGGGCGGGGGGAACGTCTATGACGTCCGCTCGTTGTCGGACGGCACGGCACTCGACGGCACGAGGTACCACGATTGGTAGCCCGCCTGCGTGCACGCAAGAACGGGTGGACGTTGGTCGAGCTGACCATCGTCATCTCGCTCATCTCGATCCTGTCCGGCATCGCCCTGGTCGGCTACAGCAACGCGCTCACGCGCTCGCGGGAGGCGGTCCTCAAGGAAGACCTGTTCCGCATGCGCGAGGCGATCGACCAGTACAACGCCGACACTGGAAACTACCCGGCAGCGCTGGACACGCTGGTGACGGCGGGCTATCTGCGGGCGGTGCCCGTGGATCCGTTCACGAATTCGGCCGATTCGTGGGTTGCGGAACAACCGGCGTTCGATGCCGTGAATCCGTTCGCTGTCGGCGTGTACGACCTTCGCAGCGGCTACGAGGGGACGGCCATTGACGGCACGCTGTACAGCGAATGGTAGGGCCGGCCGCGGGGCGGAGCGGGGCTATGCCATGGCAGCCCTGCTCGTCAGCATGGCCGCTGCCGGCATCCTGATGTCGGCAGCGCTGCCGGTCTGGAGCCAGGCGGCCCGGCGGGAGCATGAGGCGGAACTCGTTTTCCGCGGCGAGCAGTACGCCCGGGCGGTCCAGTTGTACCAGCGCACCTATGCCGGCGCCTTCCCGCCGGATGTCGAAACGCTGCTCGAAGAGCGTTTTCTGCGGCGGCAGTACCGCGATCCGATGGTAGACGACGGGGAATTCCGCATCCTGCACGAGTCGGAGATGGACGCACTGCCTGGCGAGCCGGCAGCAACGGAGCGCCCGGGCGAGACGGTCGTCCCGCCGGCGGTCGCGGCGCCGCCGGTCCGCGGCAGGGCGCGATCCAACGAGGAGCAGGGCGGCGTCGTCGGCGTGGTGAGCAGGAGTGACGCGGCGTCGCTCCGGATCTACAACGGCGCGACACGCTACAGCGAGTGGATCTTCCTGCATACGGCCGTGTCCGACGCGCCGGGCCGGACGCCGGCCGCCCCGGCAACCGGAGCGGACGAGACGGCCGCGGCTGCTGAACCGGGGTTATTTCGTTCGGGCGCCCGCCGCTGACCGTCCGCCGCCGGCTTCGCGCCGTCGACCGGCTTCGCGCCGTCGATGCACCGGCAGCGCGGCGGCAGCCGCTACGGCGCCTGCCAGCCGCGTCGCCGGGTTGCGCCGTACAGCCAGACGCCGCCGCCAAGGGCCATGGCGCTCCACAGCGACACGCTCCAGACGGAACCGAACAGCAGCGCGCCCGCCGCGAACAGCAGGCCGTACACCAGCAGGACTCCGGCTGCCCAGTCGGCGAGCCGGCCTTCCAGGTGAGCCGGTTGTCCGCCGCCGACGCGCGCCGCCACCGGCGCCCAGCCCGGTCCTCCGGGCCGCACGCGCCGGTAGAACGCCGTCAGGTGGGACAGCGGCTCGGCCGGGGTCGCCCAGGTAGCCGCGAGCCAGCACGCGGTCGTCCAGGGGACCAGGTACAGGAGCGATTCCGGGAAGGCAATCGACGTGAACAGCCTGAGCCCGGCGAATCCGGCCGCCGCCGCGGCGAGCGCGACGATCTCGGAGATGGCGTTCACGCGCCACCAATACCAGCGCAGGATCAGTACGAGCCCGATGCCCGCGCCCGACTCGAGTGCGAATTCCCACGCCTGCCGGACGTCTTCGAGATGGAACGTGACCCATCCGCTGAGCAGCATGACAAGGAGCGTCGCGACGCGCGAAGCCGTGACCAGCTCCCGCTGGCTGGCGCGCACGCGCAGGAAGCGGGCATACACGTCGTTGATGAGGTAGGACGTGCCCCAGTTGAGCTGGGTCGATACGGTTGACATGTACGCCGCGAAGAACCCGCCAATCATCAGCCCCCGCAACCCCGCCGGCAGGTGGTCGCGCATCACCAGGGCATAGCCCGACTCCCGGTCGCCCAGGTCCGGGTACAGCACGAGCGCCGCCAGCGCAACGACGATCCACGGCCAGGGGCGCAGGCAGTAGTGGGCAACCGCGAACCAGAGCGTCGCCAGCTGCGCGTGCCGCTCGTCCTTGGCCGACATCATCCGCTGGGCCAGATAGCCGCCGCCGCCCGGTTCCTGGCCGGGATACCAGCTGGCCCACCACTGCAAGCCGAGGAAGGCGATGAATGCGGTCAGCGGCAGCGCGAACGCCTGCGGGCCGTCAGGCGCCGCGCCAACCTGCGGCAGCAATTGGAACGTCTCGGCCGGCAACTGGCGGGTCAGTCCGTCCAGTCCCCCCACGTCGGTCGCCGCCAGCGCGAAATACGCCAGAACCCAGGCGCCGAGGGTCGCCACCGCGAACAGGAAGATGTCGCTGACCACAACGCCCCGCAGGCCGGACAGCGACGTGTAGACCCCGGTGGCCGCGAGTCCCACGAATACCGCCGTCAGGCGCTCCCAGCCGAGCGTGACCGCGAGCACCTTGGCGAGGGCGAGATTGACCCAACCGATGATCAGGCAGTTGAGCGGCAGGCCCAGGTACAGCGCCCGGAAGCCGCGCAGGAAAGCGGCAGGGCGGCCGGCGTACCGCAATTCCGCGAACTCGACATCGGTGGTGATGCCGGCGCGCCGCCACAGGCGGGCAAAGAAAAACACCGTCAGCATCGTCCCGAGTGCGGCATTCCACCAGATCCAGTTGCCCGCAATGCCGTTTATGGCGACGATGCCGGTGACCGCCAGCGGCGTGTCCGCCGCAAACGTGGTGGCCACCATCGATGTGCCCGACAGCCACCACGGCAGGTCACGCCCCGACAGGAAGAACTGCTGCACGCTGCGGCCGGCGCGCCGGTAGAAGAACACGCCTACCGCCAGCGGTACGCCGACGACGGCGGCAAAGGCGAACCAGTCGAGACCCGACAGCGGCATGGCTTACGTCAGGGTATCCATGACGGCGTCATGCAGCGCCGGCCGGATACGCAGGATCGCTTCGTTCTTCCGGGTCGGATAGACGCGGTTGGTCAGCAGGACCACGTACGCGTCCACGTCCGGGTCGATCCAGAGCGACGTGCCGGTAAACCCGGTATGGCCGATCGCGCGAGCGGACATCCGCGTGCCGCAGGACGAGGTCGGCAGCATGGTGTCCCAGCCGAGTGCGCGCGAGCTGCCCGGAACGCGCGTGCGGGTCATGAAGCGTCTGAACGTGCCGGCCTCGGTAACGGACGGCTCGCCGCGCAAACCGGCTGCAATCGTGCGGGCGAAACGGCCGACGGCAGCCGTGCTGCCGAACAGCCCGGCATGGCCGGCGACGCCCCCCAGCGCCCACGCGTTCTCGTCGTGCACCTCGCCGATGAGCAACCGGCCGCGCCAGGGGTCGACCTCGGTCGGCGCCGTCCGGCGGCGCCAGCTCGAAGGCGGGCGGAAACGCAGCTTCCCCCAGCCATGCTCTTCCGCGATCGTCTCGAACGCCGCGTCGAGCGGAGATCCGCAGGCATCCTCCAGAAGGAACCCGAGGAGCATGAACCCGAGGTCGCTGTAGACCGAGGCCGAGCGCGGCGTGTATTCAAGCGGCAGCGTGGCGATGGCCGGTTGAAACTCCGCGCGTCCACGATAGTCCCGGTAGAACGGCAGGTGCGCGGTCAGTCCCGACGCGTGCGCGAGCAGGTCGGCGGCGGAGACGTCTGCGCGATCCACCCCGCGCCAGTCCGCAAGCCGTAGGCGCAGGGGTGCGTCGAGATCGAGTTGCCGCCGGTCGACCGCGCGCATCGCCAGCGTTGTCGTGGCGATCACCTTCGTCAATGACGCCAGGTCGAAGAGCGTGTCGGATGTGGTGGCCGGCGCGTCTTCGGATACGCCAGCCTTACCGAACGCCGCCCGCCAGAGCGGTCCGGACGAGCGGCCGACCTCGACCGCCGCGGCCGCGAACGCGCCGGCGCGCACGCCGTCGTCGAGTATTGCGCGCGCCGGCTCGACGTCGGTCACGCGGTCCCCCGGCGCGCCGCCGCGCTGCCGGCGACGCGGGCGGCCGCCAGCCCGGCCGCCACGGTCACGAGCGAGCCGATCAGCGCGTACCATTGCCACGAGACGCTCGTGGCCAGCCGCACGGCGATCAGCACGGCTCCACCGCACGCCATGCCCACAAGCGGTGCGGCTGCCGTGGCCCGCGTTCGGAACAGGCACAGGCAGGCGCACCCCAGGATGAGTCCGCCGGTGAACGACTGAATGCCCAGCACCTCGTCAACCACGCGCCGCGAGAGCGGAATGGCCGCCAGCGCGACCATCACCTGCGCAACGCACCAGCCGACCGTGGCCCAGCGGGCGGCCCGCAGATAGTGATCCTCCGACCGCGACTCGCCGGTGAGCGGCAGGTAGAAGTCGCCGAGCGTCGAGGCGGCCGACGCGTTCAACGACGATGAGAGCGTCGACATTGCCGCCGCCAGAATCGCCGCGAGCAGCAGCCCCCGCAGGCCCGGAGGCAGGTGAGTCGCCATGAAGAACGGAAACACGCGGTCGGTCTGGACCTCGCCAGCGTACGAGATCGCCGCCAGCGCATCCGGCGCGTGGGCCGTGTAGTACGTCCATAGCATCAGGCCGAGGATCAGAAAGAGGGCGAACTGCACGAGGATAGCGAAACCGCTGGCAATGAGCGCCCGCCGCGCGTCCGCCAGGGAACGGCTGCAGAGGTAGCGCTGGACGAACATCTGATCCGCGCCGTGCGTGGCCGCCGTAAGGAAACCACCTCCCACCAGTCCCGCCCAGAACGTATAGCTGCGCGACAGATCCACGGCGAAATCGAATAGCTGCAACTTGCCGGCGCCGCCGGCGCGAGCCGCCACCTCGCTCCAGCCGCCGGGGATCTCGCCCAGCAGAATGGCCCCCGCGGCCAGTGCACCGCCAACGTACACCGCCATCTGGATTACGTCGGTCCAGATGACGGCCAGCATGCCGCCGAGCAGCGTGTACAGCAGAGTAACCAGGCCGATAAGCCCAATTGACAGGACCAACAACGCGGTCGCCGGGTCGGTTGCGGGCGCCAGGACGTCGCCGAGTCGGCCTGCCAGCGGCGTCATCGATAGCATGGCGGCCAACACAAGGCCCGTGGCGAATAACCGGAACCCGTCGGATAGAGACCGCGTGGCCAGAAACAAGCTGGCCGTCGCGCGTCCCGCGACAGTCCCGAATCGGTTCGTGACGAGCTGGTAGGCGCTGAGCAGATCACCGCGGAAGAACAGCGGCATCAACGCGATGGCGACCACAACCCGCGCCGCCAGGTAGCCCAGCGCGAGCTGGAGAAACGTCAGGTCGGCCCCGAACGCGTAGCCGGGGACGCTGATAAGGGTGACCGTACTGGTCTCGGTGGCCACGATCGACCCCGCCACGGCCCACCACGGCACGCGCCGGCCGGTCAGGAAGTAATCGCGGATATTGCGCTGGCCCCGCAGGCAGCGTGCGCCGAACCAGAGGACGCCCGCAATATACAGGGCGACCACGGCGAGGTCGATGAACGGCACTCCTTATGCTCCCTCGTCACGCCTTGTCAGCCGAGCGCCTGACCGGTCTCGGTGCGACAGCGGGTTTCGCCGCGGGCTGCCCGCCGCCGCTGCCGCGTTTGACTGGGCGCCGCGCAGGAATGTATAAGTATTGTTTGTTTCGAGGTAGAGAAAGATTTCATGCTTTTCGGCAGCGCCGCTACTGATCGTCCGACGTGCATGATGCCGAGCACGACCGGCCCGACTGGCCCGGTCGCGTGCGCTGGATGATGTAGCAGGCATTGCCTCGGGTTCCTGCAGGCCATCATCCGCTAAACGGGTGATGGCTTTTTTGTTGTGAAGTGACTGGCCCTACGCAGATGTCCAGCAATAACGCCGACGGTTCGGCCCTCTCCGTCGCTCTGGTCGGCTTCGGCACGGTGGGACGCGCCGTGGCGCGGATCCTGTGCAACGGCGCCCACGGCCGCCTGCGGCTCACGCATATCTGCAACCGCGGCATCGCGCGGAAGAAGGTGGACTGGGTGCCGGCGGACGTCGCCTGGACGGACGACATCGACGTGGTGCTGGGCTCGGACGCCGACGTCGTCGTGGAGCTGATTGGCGGGCTCGATCCGGCGACGGATTGGATCCGGCGCGCGCTGGAGGCGGGCAAGTCCGTTGTGACCGCGAACAAGCAGGTGATCGCCCAGGACGGCGCCGAGCTCGAGGCGCTAGCGGGCCGTCAGGAGCTGCAGCTCGGTTTCGAGGCGGCCGTCGCGGGCGGCATTCCGATTATCCACGGGCTGCGGCAGGGGCTGGCCGGCGACCGCCTGTTCCGGATTCTCGCAATCCTGAACGGCACCTGCAACTACATCCTCACGCGGATGGAAACGAGCGGAGTAGCGTTCGACACCGCGCTCCGTGAGGCGCAGGGGCTGGGTTACGCGGAGGCGGACCCCAGCGCCGACGTGGACGGCCTGGATGCGCAGGCGAAGCTGGCGATCCTGTCGGCCGTCGGCCTGCGCTGTCCGATTGCGCCGGACAGCATACCGCTACGCACCATCACGACAGTCGACGCCATCGACTTCGCCTACGCGCAACGGCTTGGTTGCACCATCCGTCAGGTCTCACGCGCCCAACGGGCCGGGGATGGCCTGGTGCGCGCTGCCGTGCAGCCGATGCTGGTGTCCCGATCGTCGGCGCTCGCGCGTGTCAACGGGAGCGGCAACATCGTCGTTGTGGAGGGGGAACAGGGCGGCGAGACGGCATTCTCGGGTCATGGCGCCGGCGGCGACCCGACCGCGGTCGCGGTGGTCTCCGACCTGGAATCCGTCGCCGCGGCTGGCGGCGGGCCAGCGGCCAGCCTGTTGGGCGGACCGACCACCCACGTTGCCGAGGACTTCGAGTCTCCGCACTACATCCGCTTTGTCGTCCATGATCGCGCCGGCATCGTCGCGGCGCTCTGCGGCGTGTTCGCGCGCCACCAGTTGAACGTCGATTCCGTGCTCCAGGAACCGGGCGGCCGAAAGCAGCAGCTGGCGTTCGTGATAACGCTGGACCCCTGCGACGCCGGCCTCGTCAACGCGGCGCTCCGCGATGCGGCGGCGCTCGATTTTCATGCGCGGCCGCCGTTGTGGATGCCGGTGCTGACCTAGGATTCCTGGAGGTTCCCCAGCCATGAGCTATTTCACAGGTCTGCGGTGTTCCGTGTGCCGCGAGCCGTTTCCGGCGACGGCGCTGTACGTCTGCGACAAGTGCCTCGGACCGCTGGAAGCGACGTACGACTACGACGCGATCCGAGGCGCCGTCACGCGCGAGCTGATCGAGTCGCGGCCGCCGAACCTGTGGCGCTATCGGGAGCTGCTGCCGATCGAGGATCGCCCCAGAACCGGGTTCCATTCCGGATGGACGCCGCTCATTCGGGCAGAGCGGCTGGCCCGCGAGCTGGGGTTGCGCGAGCTGTACCTCAAGGACGACTCCGTCAACCACCCAACACTGTCCTACAAGGACCGCGTCGTCTCCGTCGCGGCCACGCGCGCCGTCGAGCTGGGCGTCACCATCTTCGGGTGCGCATCGACCGGCAACCTGGGCAACAGCGTGGCCGCCCATGCCGCACGGCTGGGACTGCAGTGCTACGTGTTCATTCCGCACGACCTCGAGCCCGGCAAGGTCACCGGGTCGGCCGTATGCGGTCCACACGTCGTAGCCATCGAGGGGAACTACGACGACGTCAACCGGCTCTGCACCCAGGTCGGCGACCGCTACGGCTGGGGATTCGCCAACATCAACCTGCGCGCGTACTACGCGGAGGGCGCCAAGACGATGGGTTTCGAGATAGTCGAGCAGTTGGGATGGCGCTTCCCGCGCCACGTGGTGTCGCCGGTTGCCGGCGGCACGCTGCTGCCACGCATTGGCCGCGGATTTCGCGAACTGCGTGAGATCGGACTGGTCGAGGGCGAGCTGCCGCGCATCCACGCGGCGCAGGCCGCCGGCTGCGCGCCGGTGGTGCATGCCTTGCGCGAGGGGCTCGAGCATCCCGAGCCGGTCAAGCCGAACACCATTGCGAAGTCCATCGCCATCGGCAACCCTGCCGACGGCTTCCATGTGTTGCGTACGGTGCGCGAAACGGGCGGCAGCGGCGCCACCGCCACGGATCCGGAGATCCTGGAAGCGGTCGAGCTGCTCGCCCGCACCGAAGGGATATTCACCGAACCGGCAGGCGGGACGACGCTGGCGGCGACCCTGCACCTCATCCGCGACGGCGTCATTCAGAAGGATGAGTCGGTGGTGGTCTGCATCACGGGCAACGGGTACAAGACGGCGGGTGCGAACGCCGGCAGACTGCGTCCTCCTCTACGTCTGGGGCGATCGCTCAAGGAGTTCGAGGCGTTCGTCGCAGAGCGGCACGAGGCGCATCAGCAGGTTGGTGGTGGGCGAAATGGCGGATGAGGGTGTGTGCACCGAGATCGTGGAGGCCGAGGGCCACCTGGTCGACTCGCAGCTGCTCAACGCGATCCTGGACAAGGTCATCGAACGGCAGTCGAAGTTCGAGGTGCTGCGGTTCGACCTCGGCCGTACCAACGAGGAATTCTCCTCCCTCGAGCTGAAAGTTACGGCGCCGGATACGCAGGCGCTACGGCGGCTGCTCGAGGATCTGATGCCGCTCGGCTGCTACGCGCGGCCCATGCAGGATGCGCTGCTGAGGCCGGCCGAGGTCGACGGCGTGGTGCCGGACGACTTCTACTCGACGACGAATCACCGGACGTTCGTCCGCTGCTGCGGCCGCTGGCTCCCGGTCGACGGCCAGCGGATGGATGCCGTCATAGTCATCCGGGACGGCGGCGCAGCCTGCCGCAAGATGCGGGATGTCGAGCGCGGCGACCAGGTTGTGTGCGGCGTGGCCGGCATCCGCGTGTCGCCGGAATTCCAGGAACGGGACCGGCTCGGGTTCGCGTTCATGACGAACGACGTCTCGAGCGAACGGCGCGTCGAAGTCAGCGCATCGAAGGTTGTCGCAATGATGCGGAGCGTCAAGGCATCCGGCGGGCGGATTGCATTCGTCGCCGGCCCGGTCGTAGTGCACAGCGGCGGCGGCAGCTATTTCTGTGAGCTGGTCCGCCGCGGGTACGTCGATCTCCTGCTCGCCGGCAATGCGCTGGCAGTCCATGACGTCGAGCATGCGTTGTTCGGCACGTCGTTGGGTGTGGACCTGGATGCCGGCGTGGCGCGGGAGGAGGGGCACCGGAACCACCTGCGCGCCATAAACACGATCAACCGGGCTGGCGGCCTGCCGGCGGCCGTCGAGGCCGGCGTGCTGCGCTCGGGCGCGATGTACGAGCTGGTGACGCGCGGCATTCCGTACGTCCTCGCTGGCAGTATCCGCGATGACGGGCCGCTGGTAGACACCGAGATGAACCTTGTCGAGGCCCAGGAGCGATACGCCCGCGAGCTCGAGGGGATCGCCATGGTCGTGATGTTGTCGACCATGCTGCACAGCATCGGCGTGGGCAACATGCTGGCTTCGCACGTGCGCACCGTCTGCGTGGACATCAACCCGGCGGTGGTCACCAAGCTGAGCGACCGCGGCTCATCTCAGGCCGTCGGAATCGTGACCGACGTAGGACTGTTCCTCCACCAGCTTGCGACGCAGATGCGGGCGTTCGACGCCGGACTCCCTGAGCCAGTGCGGGATGCGCATGCCGCGGGTGGCAGAGAGGCAGACCGTTGAGCGCAACCACGGGTTCACGGAAAACGGGTGTCGTCGTTCAGAAGTATGGCGGCAGCTCGGTGGCGACCGCCGAGCGCATCAGCGCCATCGCGGACCGGGTGAGTCGATGCATCGAGGATGAGGCCAGGTCCGGCCTGATCGTCGTGCTGTCCGCGATGGGCAAGTCGACGGATCAGCTGGTTGCCCTGGCGCACGAGGTGTCGCGGCGTCCGGCCGGGCGCGAAATGGATCTGCTGCTGGCCTCGGGCGAGCAGGTCTCGGTGTCGCTGTTGGGACTGGCGTTGCAGGATCGCGGCGTTCCGGCCATCTCGCTGACCGCGGCGCAATGCGGCATCCGGACCGACGATGCGTTTAACATCGCGCGTATCCAGTCGATCGATACCGGCCGCATCAACGCGGAGATCGCTGCCGGCCGGGTCGTCATCATCACCGGGTTCCAGGGGATCAACTCCGATCACGAAATCACCACCCTGGGGCGGGGCGGCAGCGACATCACGGCGGCCGCGGTTGCCGTGGCGGCCGGGGCCGCAAGCTGCGAAATCTGCACCGACGTGGCCGGCGTGCTGTCCGCCGACCCCAACGTGGTGCCAGCAGCGAAGCTCTGGCCCGAGCTGAGCTACGAGGTTGCAATCGAGATGGCGTCCAGCGGTGCGAAGGTGCTGCATCCGCGGGCGGCCGAAGTTTGCATGGCGTACGATGTACCAATTCACGTGCGGTCGAGCTTTCACAGCCGGCCAGGCACCTGGATTCGCGGGAGCGAGCAGATGGTGATGGAGCAGGCGGCAGTAGTAGGGGTGAGCAGCGACAGGAAGATCGCGAAGATCACGCTGCTCGACGTGCCGGACGAACCCGGTCTCGCGGCGCGGGTATTCCAGGATCTGGCGGCCGAGGAAGTGAACATCCGGCTGATCATCCAGAGCGCCAGCTCGGAGAGCCGCGGCCGGATTACGTTCGTGCTCGACGACGAGTACGTGGACCGCGCGCAATTCCTCGTCGAGCAGTGGAAGGCGGCCGGCGTTGCGCGCGACGCCAGCATCGACCACGACGTGGCGAAGATCTCCATCGTCGGCTCCCGGCTGGCGTCGACGCCCGGGTTGGCGGCGCGCATGTTCGCGGCGCTGGGGCGCGAGAAGATCAACATCGACTGCATCAGCTCGTCCGAAATGAAGGTGGCGTGCGTGATCGGCGGCGCTCAGGCGCAGCGCGCGGTTCGCGCCGTCCACGACGAGTTCTTTCCGCCGGAGCCGGCCGCGGCCGCGTCGGGTGGACGCGAGGAAGGACAATGACGCCGCCGCCGCAGCGTATCGATGTGGGGGTGCTGGGCGCGACCGGGATGGTCGGCCAGGAATTCATCGTGCAACTCCAGGGGCACCCCTGGTTCAACCTGTCGTGGGTGGCGGCGAGCGAACGGTCGCAGGGCCGCCGCTACGCCGACGCGGCGTCCTGGCGGCTGCCGGCAGATCTTCCGCCGACCGCCGCCGACATGGTGGTGGACAGCGTCAAGCCCGGGCGCGCGCCGCGGGTTCTCTTTTCCGGACTCGACTCGTCCGTGGCCCGCGAGGTGGAAGGCGCGTTCGCGGCGGCGGGCCATATCGTCGTGAGCAACGCGCGCAACTACCGGATGGACGACGACGTGCCGCTGCTCGTACCCGAGATCAACCCGGAACATCTGGCGCTGCTGCCGCTCCAGCGCGCGGCGCGCCAGTGGCCCGGCCTGATCGTGACCAACCCGAACTGCTCCACGATCATGCTGACGATGGCGCTGGCGCCGCTGTGTCAGTTCGGCCTCCGCACCGTGAACGTGACGACGCTGCAGGCCGTTTCGGGCGCCGGCTATCCGGGCGTCTCGTCGATGGACATCGTCGGCAACATCATCCCGTTCATCGGCGGCGAAGAGCAGAAGATGGAAACCGAGACGCAGAAGATTCTCGGCCGGCTACATGGAGACCGCGTCGAACCGCACAGCGTCACGGTAAGCGCGCACACCACCCGCGTCGGCGTCACGAACGGCCATACGGAGATGATCTCGGTCGGGTTCGATCAGGCGCCCGCGGAGGAGGACATCCTGGAGGCGTTCCGATCGTTCGCCGGACGCCCGCAGGAGGCTGGTCTGCCCACTGCGCCGGCCCGGCCGGTGGAGTATCTGAGCGACGCGCACCGGCCCCAGCCGCGACTCGACGTGGATCGGGGCCGCGGCATGACGGTCACCACGGGCTGCCTGCGGCGCTGCCCCGTGCTCGACTACAAGTTCGTGGCGCTGGGACACAACACCATCCGCGGTGCGGCCGGGGCCGCCATTCTGAACGCGGAACTGATGATGGTTGACGGCCTGCTTTAGTTGGCCGCCGCCGCGCCCTCTATGTAATCGACGGCGAAACGGATCGGGACCGCGGCGGCCGCGCCCAGCAGGGAGGTGGCGGGGCGGCGCTCGGCGCCCGGATCCAGGACGGCCGTGATATCGAGCCGGCTGCCTTGCGGCAGGCTGACCGGCGCATCGAACCAGAAGCGGGTCGTCCAGCCGGAGTCCGGCTCGCGCAGCCACAGCATCGGAATGCGGGAACCGTCGGGCTTCACCGCCTCCACCTGAATCTCCGACGATTCGATGTCCACTTCGGGAATGAGGGAGAGCAGCGTGACGTCGGAGCTGATGTCGTGGCTGAAGCTCACCTCGCGGCCGCTGATGGTCGCGGGCGACATCACGACCATGGAGTCGATGGCGTCAGCCCCGCTTTCGGAAAAGTAAAGGCCGATGCGACTCTGGTCGGTGAACGCCTGTCCCTCGGTGATCCAGGTCTTCTTGTATTGGACGCGCAGCACAATGTCGCTGCCGCTTGGCAGCGGAAATCCCATGCCCTGCGTGCGCACCGGCGCCTGACCGGGAATCCAGACCGCTATCGGCGGCGCGGACGGAAAGGCTCCATCCTCGGGATCGGCGAATCCAGGCGCAGAATCTGCATCGTCCAGCGCCCGCGCCGCGCCCTCCGTGTCGACGAAGACGGCGGCGCTGCGGACGACGGCCCGCGCGCCGGGCTGCAGGTCGACCGCGCTGATCGTCTGGTCCTCGCCGGTGTCGGACGCCAGCACGAAGTATCGGACCAGTTCGCGGGTGCCGGCATCGATCTCGAACGCTTCCGGCATCTCGAGTGTCATTGCGGGCGCGCCGAGCGTCCACTCCGCCGACAGCTCCGGTGCGGGCGGCACCTGGTCGCGCGGACCCTGCGGATAGCCGCCGCTGGACCACTCGAGAATCATGTCCATATCGTGGGCCGACAGCGCATGGCCGTTCCGGAACATCCCGAAACCGTCCTCGGCCTGCCACGGCGGCATCCGCAGCCCGAGGATCTCCTCGCGGATGGACTGCGTCCAGGGGAACGCGTCCTGATAGGTCAAGAGCGTCATCGGCGCGATGCCGCCTTCGATGTGGCAGCTTCCGCACTGGTCGCGGAAGATCGGGAACAGGTGCTCGTTATAGTTCCAGCGCGATGAAATCGGCGTATGCCCGCGCGTGCCGGAGCCCAGCGTGACGACGAACGCCATGACGAGCGCCAGCAGCCACCACTTGTGTTGACGCATCCGGTCCTCCCTCGTTTACCGCACCGGCGACATATCTGAAGCGGTCAGCGGTTGTTCCCGTAGACGCGGGCGAGCTCGCCCGCGGCCGACCCGAAGACGTCGTAGGCGCCGCTGACCTGCTGCTTGTTGCCCAGATCGCCGTACCAGTCGAGCAGCCACGCAGCGCGAACCAGGTGCCGGACGGCGATCTTCACGTCGTTCCGCTCCTGCATCGACAGGTCCTCGGTGCGGTCGTTGAGCGCGAGCGCAAGCTCCTTGGCCTGCAAGGCGGGGATGAAGAGCTCGGCGAACGCGCCGCGCCCGATGAGCTCCTGCAGTTCCTGGTCACGCGCGGTGATGCCCGCCACGATGTCACCGGTCGCCTCCGGAATCGGCGGGCGGATGCGGTCCGCCAGGGGTACGGACGTGGGCGCACCGGTCATGACCGTGGAGGATCGCGAGTCGGCGGCGTCAGCCTCGGCCGCGGTGTATTCGGCGAAGATGAAGTCGAACCGTTCCTCGGGAAAGTCCTCGATGAACATCACCTTGGCGGTGATCTCGGCCGGCACGTCGAACTCGCCGACCACCGCTTCAAGGAACTCGCCGCTGGGGGAGGGGACGAGGTCGAATGCGGTCACCTCGATGAACTCGTCGGTCGCCTCGTCGTAATCCTCTTCCAGCACCACGCGGCCCGACCAGGTGCTGACATCCACCGGATCCCGGTAGTTGTCGGAGGCATACAGGCGGAACACACCGCGTTCGGGATAGGTGCCTTCGATGTGGTGGAAGCTGTCGGGCGCCATGAACACGATTCCACCGTTGCGGGGCGTGTGGTCCATGTGGGCGCCGGGCGCCGCGTCAACGACGCCGCATGTCAGCATTTCGGATCCGTAGTACGGGTTCCGGACCGGTCCGTCGCGCTGCACCCAGTTGGAGCCGCCGTCGTACATCGGGCAGTAGGCGCGGGCGAACCCCTGCGGCAGATCGAGCGCCGCGAGGTATTCCGACAGCGGCTTGAACCGCGTGCGCATGGTCTCGATGTTGTCTGCCGAGGCGGCGGAGCGGACCAGCGGCTGCGTCACCGGGTCGGCGAGGGGCGCAAGGCTCGCGAGGGCCGCACGCGCGTCGTCAAAGTTGTCGCCCGCCAGCGCTTCCTGCGCGGTGACGTAGCTCGCGAGCTGCACGTCGAACGGCGCCGGGCTGCCCGCCGCAGCCGGCGCCCCGGGGCCGCTCGGCGACTGCCGGGCGGCGCACGCCGAAGTTGCGGCGAAAGCAGCTAGAAGAAGTCCGGCGACGGTTGTGCGCCCGGTCGTTCGGATCTTCCAAGTCATGGTCGTATTATAACTGCACAGCCTGACCCGGCTACAGCCGAAAGGCAGGGCAGTATGGACCCAGCCTTACATCCGCGGCAGCCCCCCGCAGCCACCGGCCGCTGGCGTGCAGACAGCTACCTGGACGACTTGCGCGTGGCGCGCCGCCTGGCGGCGAATACGCTGGACAGCTACGGCCGGGACCTCGAAGCGCTGCTCCATTTCACCGCCACGCTCGGCACACCGGTCGAAAGCCTGTCGCACGACGACCTCGAGGCTTTCGTTCGGGGCCGGATGGCGGCCGGCCTGGCCCCCAGGACGGTGGCGCGCCTCGTTGCCTGCGTTCGCGGTTTCTACCGTTTTCTCGTCCGCGACGGCCAGATCCAAATAGACCCCGCCGGCGACCTGCACGCGCCGCGGGCCTGGCCGGCGCTGCCGAAATTCCTCTCGATAGAAGATGTCAACCGGCTGATCGATCAACCGGACGTTGCCACACCCCTCGGGATGCGGGACCGGGCGCTCATCGAGCTGCTGTACGCCACCGGCATGCGCGTATCCGAGCTCGTCTCCGTCCGACCCGCGGATCTCAACCTGCAAGCCGGATATCTGACCTGCCTCGGCAAGGGTTCCAAGGAACGGCTCGTGCCGATGGGCTCCCCGGCCGTGGACTGGATTAGGCGGTACATCCGGGAAGGACGCCCGCCACTGGTCCGCGGACGGGCCTGCGAGTGGTTGTTCGTCAACGCCCGCGGCACGCAGCTGGGCCGCGTCGGGTTCTGGAAGATCCTGAAGAAGTACGCGCTGCAGGCCGGCCTGCCGCACGACCTCAGCCCGCACGTTATTCGCCATTCTTTCGCCACGCACCTGCTGGAGCGCGGCGCCGATCTGCGATCGATCCAGAGCCTGCTCGGGCACGCCGATCTGTCCACGACCCAGATCTACACGCACATCGCCGCGGCGCGCCTCAAGGTGGTCTACGAACAGTTCCATCCGCGCCCTTGAGCGATTGTCCGGTTGTCCGGCAGCCGGCGTCACCGCGCGTTGACCGGCCGGCAGGCTCCCTGCTAGGGTTAGCGGATCGCCACATAAGGAGTCCGCTTACATGCGCCGTGCAGGCCGATACGTATTTACGTCGGAATCAGTCACCGAAGGACATCCCGACAAGATTGCCGACCAGATATCCGACGCCGTCCTCGACGCCGTGCTCGCCGAAGATCCCACCGGGCGGGTGGCTTGCGAGACGCTGCTCACCACCGGCCTCATCATGCTGGCGGGGGAGATCACGACCACCGCGAGGCCCGATTTCGCCGGCGTGGCCCGCGAGGCCGTCCGGGACGTCGGCTATACGCGCGGCAAGTACGGGTTCGACGCGGACACCTGCGCGGTCATTTCGGCCCTCCATGGACAGTCCCCTGATATTGCGCTGGGGGTCGACCCCGGCGGCGCCGGCGACCAGGGGCTGATGTTCGGCTATGCGTGCTCCGAAACCGAAGAACTGATGCCGTTGCCGATCATGCTGTCGCACCACCTCGTGCGGGGGCTGTCGGAAATCCGCCGGGCGGGCGTCCTGGGCTATCTCCGGCCGGACGGCAAATCGCAAGTCACCGTCGAGTACGAGGACGACACGCCGCTGCGCGTGGCAGCGGTTGTCGTATCGTCGCACCACAGCGCCGACGTTTCGATCGAGCAGATTCGGGAGGACGTCACGAAGCTGATCATCAGGAAGGTGATTCCGGAGCAGCTGATGGACGAGCAGACCAGGATCTACGTCAACCCGACCGGACGGTTCGTCACTGGCGGGCCGCACGGCGACTCCGGGTTGACCGGCCGCAAGATCATCGTCGACACCTACGGCGGCATGGCGCCGCATGGCGGCGGCGCGTTCTCGGGCAAGGACCCCACGAAGGTCGACCGCTCCGCCTCCTACGTGGCCCGCCACATCGCCAAGAACTGCGTGGCGGCCGGCCTCGCCGACCGCGTGCAGGTGCAGCTGGCATACGCCATCGGCGTGGCGGATCCCGTTTCGGTGCTGGTCGAGACGTTCGGCACCGGCCGGATCGACGAGGCCGAGATATCGCGACTCGTGCGCGGGCACTTCGACCTGACGCCCCGCGGCATCATCGAGTCGCTCGACCTGCGGCGCCCCATCTACCGCCGCACGGCGGCCTTCGGCCACTTCGGGCGGACCGAGCCGGAGTTCACCTGGGAGCGCACCGACAAGGCGGACGCCATGCGCTCCGCCGCCGGACTCTAGCAGCCTGCTAGGTCCTGACCGTCAGCAGCAGGTAGGTGGCCGACGCGCCGAACAATAGATTCGGAGCCCAGGCCGCCAGTCCGGGCGCCAGCAGCCCGGCGCTGCCCACCGCGGCGAACACGTTGATGGTGACCCAGTAGGTAAACGCCAGCGCGACGCCGACGCCGACGCCGTACAAGGTGCCGCGAGGTCCGGTCGTGACCGCGAACGGGATTGCAATCAACGTCAGGATGAACGTCACGAACGGGAACGACACCTTGCGGTGCAGCTCGACTACGAGCCGCACGACGTCGAATCCGCTCGCGCTCAACTCACCGATATGCGTTCTGAGCTGGGCAAAATTCATCAACTCGGCGTCGGGGCGCTCGGTAGCGAAGTAGTCCGGCGCTTCCAGAGAGGGGAGTGGCGCCTCAGGCGCTGCCTCGTACGCGATCGACCGGCCGTTGGCGGCGGCGGGAGCTATAAAGTCACGCGTCCACACGTCGCGGCCTAACCAACCGTCCGCAAACGACGCCGCTCCGGCGAACGTCCGGCGGCTCAGCCCCCACGGCTCGCCGCCGAACTCGTAGACCGACAGGCTGCCGATCTCGTTCCGTTCGGGCTCGAAGTGGAGGTAGTGGTAAATGGAGCCGTCGCCGGCGACGATCCACTGGCGGCTCAGCACGTCCATCGTGCGGCTCCTGCGAACCCCGCTGCGGATCTCGAAGTTGAGCGCTTCGGCTTCCCGATTGGCGGCCGCCAATATCGTTTCACTCAACCCGAACAGCACGCCGCTGAGCGCGAGACTGGCCAGGAAGATCGGCAACGCCGCCCGGTAGAGGCTGACGCCGCACGCCTTCATCACGGTCAGCTCACTGGTCTTCGTCAGCAGGCCGATCGTGACCAGCGCCGCAACTAGAGCCGAAACCGGCAGCACGAAATAGGTGAACTGCGGGGTGGCGTACCAGAAGTATTCGAGCAGCATCAACCCGGTCGTCTGGCCCTTGAACAGCTTGTCCGACAGATCGATGAACGTGGCAATGTAGAAGACGCCCAGCAGACCGACGAACCCGAGCAGCAGCACGCCCAGGTACATCCGGAACACATACCAGTCGAGCAGGCTCAGGTTCGGCAGGGCCGCTTTGGGGAGGGCGATTCCGGTCCACCGCCCGCGCTCCGGGGAGCCGGCCGGCGCGGAATTTCCGCCGGGAGCGCGGCGCAGCGCCGGGAAGGGGAGTGCAATCCGCCGCTCCACCGATGCGGAGCGCCAGGCGAAGAGCGCCAGCCCGACCAGTCCCAGCAGGATGTTGGGCAGCCACATGGCGAGGTGCGGAGATACCAGGAAGCCCTTCGCCATCGCCTCGGCGCCGTACATGATGACGTAGTAGGTGAAGATCACCATCAGGCCGAGTGCGAAGCTGGCCAGCCGCCCGTCCTTCCGGCTCGTCACGCCGAGACCGATGCCGATCAGCACGAAGACGAAGCAGGCGACCGGGATGGAGAACTTGCGGTGAATCTCCATGATCGGCCGGTGCGGCGACGTGCCCAGCTCGGTCAGCCTCGCCGCCTCCGCACGGAGCTGCGGAATGGTCAGTTCCGGATAGCCGCGCTGCGGACCGCTGCGCGGAAAGACCGATTCCGGATCGAGGCCGATCACGATTTCATCGAAGGCGTGCACTTCGTAGGTACCCGCCTCGTCCGAGCGCATGACATGGCCGGTCCCGCCGTGCAGCACGACGTCTACGGTCCGCTGTTCTGGATCCAGCACGACCTGGCCGCGCGCCGCCACGTAGACGTCCGGCTGGTCCGCGTTGCGCATATCCGCCAGGAACACGTCGCGCCAACCCTCGCCGGTCTGTAGCACCTCCCGCACATACAGCACGAGGTTCGGAAAGTCCTCGTAGAATACGCGCGGCTTGACCTCGCCCTCCGCGCGGCTGGCTACGGTCCGGAACGTAATCTCCCGGAAGCGCTGGTTCGCATCCGGCAGCGCCACCACCATCACGTAGCAGGTCGCCGCCGCGGCCAGCAGGGCCAGCAGCAGCAACGGTCGGAACATCCGCAACAGACTCACGCCGCAGGCCTGCAACGCCACGGTCTCACGATCGCTCGACAGCCGCCCCAGACCCATCAGGACGCCGAGCAGCAGCGCCATCGGAATCGTGATGCCCAGGCCCTGCGGGACGAGGGTGCCGACGATCTGGATCACCGTGACCGCATCCACGCCCTTTGCGATCAGATCCTCAACCACCTCCATGATCGGCGGGATCATTAGCAGGAACGTGAAGATCAACAGCCCGAGGAAGAACGGCGGGATCACTTCCCGAAGGATGTAGCGATCGGCAATACGCAACATGACTCTGCTCGGAGCATCTTAGCAGCCGCCCGAGCTGACGTACGCCTACGGGATCCGTTGGGGCACATCCGGCGTCCATTCAAACAGGAGGCAAGCGACAAATGTCCGACTGGGAAGAAACCGCTAGCGCTCATTCCTGGCACTACATGCGCTTCTGCGGCGTGTGCGGTGCGCGACCGGCGGAATTGCTGCCTATCAACAAGCCCCGCTGCAGGCTCCATGGCGGACGCTGCCTGCGCGAGGGTGAACGCCTGCCGAGCAAACCGCGGGCCGGGAGGGCCTGGCGCACCACCAGCGTGTTCCGGTACTGAACGGATCGGCCACGCGCAGGCACAAGCCCCCCGGGGCCTCTCGAAGCACGTCACGAACCGGGGCGATTTCGTGATTTACCCTGAGTCCAATAAGGGATGTTATGTTAACTTAGGCGTCTCACCGCCGGTGCGCAGCTCGGAAACGGCCTGCTCGAGAGCCTCGATCAACTCATCGCGGCTGACACTGGTCTTCCGAAAGTTCAGGCGCAGGCTGAATGTCTTCGAGGGCGCCACCCACTTGTAGGCATATGGCCTCGGCCGTGCGCCGGACGCCTTGGCCGCGACCTTCCGCGCCTCGGCCCGTGTCATCGCCGTAGCGGTTATCTGCTCGACCAGCGCGACCATCGCCCTTGGGTCGCTTTGCCGCGCCACCTGCAGCAGCGTGGACTTCGAGCGGATGTCGGCGAGCCGGCACAGCTCCTTGACCCCGTCGGGAATGGAGTTGAGCGACATCGACTCGGTGATCGACGTCCTGGACTTCCCCAACCGCTGCGCCAGCTGCTCATGCGTGTAGTGGAACCGCTCGGCCAGCGACTGCAGCGCTTCGGCTTCCTCGAACGGCGTGAGGTCCTTGCGTTGTATGTTCTCGATCAGCGCCAATTCGATCGCCTGGCCGTCGTCCGCGTCGCGAACAAGAACGGGCACCTCCGCCAGGCCGACGCGCACCGCCGCCTGGTAGCGGCGTTCGCCGGCAATGATCTGGAAACGGTCTCGCTGCTGCCTCACGATGAGCGGCTCGATGATGCCGTTCGCGGAGATTGACGCCATGAGCTCGGAGAGATCACCCATCGTGGAGCGCGGCTGATGCGGGTTGGGATCGATCAGCTCGATGGATATCATGCGCCCGATCGGGGCGCCGGCCGCCGCCGCCAGTCCGTCGACGTAGTGCGCGTCATGACGCATCCGGGCCGTCTCCGGCAGTCCGCGCCTAGGCACGTGCCATCACCTCCTCGCACAGGCTGTAGTAGTCGGTCGCGCCGGTGGAATTCGGCGCGTGGCTGAAAATCGACTCGCGATACGCGGGGCTCTCCTCCAGGCGCACGTTCTTGGAAATGATGGTCTTGAATACCTGGGTGCCGAACACCTCACGGATTTGAAGCATGATATCGCGCGCCAGCGAGGTCCGGCGATCGTGCATCGTGATCAGGATGCCGAGCATTTGAAGATTCGGATTCGCGCGCAGGCGCACCTTCTCGATCGTTTCCAGGAGGTCGTCGGTGCCTTCGAGTGCAAAGTACGACGACTGGATTGGTATCAGCAGATGCGTAGCCGCCACCAGGGCGTTCACCGTGAGCAGGCCCAGGGTCGGCGGGCAGTCGATGACGACATATGGAAACTGGTCCCGCACGGCGGCCAGCTTGTCCTTTACGCGAAAATGCGCGTCAAGCTCTCCGACGAGCTGTGCCTCCAGCTTGGCGAGTGCAATGCGGGCCGGCGCCACCCACAGACCCTCCTGGGTCGACGGCTGGATGACGTCCGACAGGCTGCAGGAGCTGTCCGAAATGGCGTCGTAGACGCTGCGGTCGAATTTCTGCTGGTCAACGTACGACAGGGTGCTGTTTGCCTGGGGATCAAGATCTAACAGGAGGGTCCGATTGCCGCGCAGCGCCAGCGCCGAGGAGAGATTGATTGCCGTCGTGGTCTTTCCCACGCCACCTTTCTGGTTTGCGATGGCGACAATCATAGGCGCTGGCCGTGCGGACGGAGCGTGTGGTCTAAAGCCCGCCGCCGGGTCGCATTCTAGGTAAGCCCCCCGCTTCTGTCAAGGCGGCGCACACCGCGCAAGCATCGGGCCAGTCAGCGTAAGTCGCTGATAGTCAGAGACTTGAAGTGCATGTCGGCCGGCCGACATGCGGCGTTACATCTTGTACTTGCCCAGATCGTCGGGGTCCAGGCTCTCGAGCCACTTGGAGAGGCGTTCCGAATCGTCCTTCTTCGGGGTGAAGTCGATTCCGCGGGCGTTGTCTATTACCGTGTCCTCGACGAAGATGGGCGCCCGGACCCGCAGCGCCAGCGCGATCGCGTCACTCGGCCGGGCGTCGACGGCGACCGATTCGCCGTTCACGCGGAGCTGGATGGTGGCATAGAAGGTGTTGTCATGGAGATCGGAGACGACGATTTTCTCGACGGCGCCGTGCAGGTCGCTGATGATGTTCCGCAGCAGATCGTGGGTCATCGGCCGCGGGGTGGCGATGTTCTCGATCTGCAGCGCGATGGCGTTCGCCTCGAAGATGCCGACCCAAATCGGCAACACGCGCTGGCCGGCCTCGTCGCGCAGGATGACGATGGGCATGTTGGTGACGGGATCCACCATCAGTCCCTTGATCGTCATTTCGATTTGCATCGAACTCTCTGTCTTCATGGAGGCTGCTACCCTTCGCCGGCGACTTCCCCGCGCAGGCTGTACGGTCCGGCGCTGCCCACGCGCACCTTGAGGATACTGCCCAACCACTCGGGCCGACCTGGAAAGTTCACGACCGTGTTCTGCGTCGTGCGCCCCGAGAACATCTCGGCATCCCTCTGCCGGCGGCTCCGGGAGTCGACGAGCACGTCGACGGTCTGTCCGACGGAGCCGGCGTGCAGGCGCGTCTGAATTGTCTTCTGGCGCGCCTGGAGCGCCATCAGGCGTGCGGTCTTCTCCGCTTCGGGCACGGAATCCGGCATCCTTTTCTCCGCCAGCGTGTTGGGCCGTTGCGAATACTTGAATGAAAACATGCTGTGAAACCCGACCGCCTCGACCAGCGACATCGTAGCTTCGAAATCGCCGTCCGTCTCACCGGGGAACCCAACGATTATATCGGTCGATAGCGCGATGTTCGGGATGGCCTCCCGGACGTTCTGGACCAGCGCAAGATAGGTCTCTCGAGAGTAACGGCGGCGCATCGTCTTCAATACCTGCGACGAGCCCGACTGGAGCGGCAAATGGAGATGTCTGCAAATCTTCGGGAGATCCCGCATGGCGGCAATCATTCCAGGCGTGACATGTCGGGGGTGCGGGCTGGCAAAGCGGATCCGCTCTATGCCCGGAATTTCGTGGACCCGGTGCAGCAACCAGGCGAAGTCGCGGTCCCGATCGTCGGGATCGTGGTAATGGTTGACGATCTGCCCCAGCAGGTGCACTTCCCTGTGCCCTGCCGCCGCCGCCTGCCGCACCTCGGCCAGGATCTCCCCCGCCGGGCGCATCCGTTCATGCCCGCGCGTGTAGGGAACGACACAGAACGCGCAGAAATCGTTGCACCCTTCGATGATCGTGACGTAAGCCTTGACGGAGTCGCTTCGTACGGCGATGCCGAGCGGGAACGAGACGTCGTCATACGGATTGACGTCAACCTGCGACTCCCCCGTCTCGGCCGCCTGGTTCACGAGCAACGGCAGGCGCCGCAGGGCCTGTGTGCCGACGACGACATCCACGTTGGCGGACCGCTTGAGGAGCCTGCCACCTTCCTGCTGGGCGACACACCCCGTGACCGCTACCAGCGGGCGCTCACGACCGCCGGCGCCGAACTCTCCAAGCCGGCCAAACAACTTGTCCACCGCCTTCTCGCGCACGCTGCAGGTATTGATCAACACGAGGTCGGCGTCGCCGACATCATCCGTCAACTCGTATCCCGCCTGCTCTATCAAGCCAGCCATACGTTCGGAGTCGTGGACATTCATCTGACAGCCGAACGTTTCGATGCATGCCTTCTTCGCCATGGTCACACTCCGGCGTTCGACGCCGCCGGCCTGTAGTCGCCGTCGCCGTTCCCGCGCTGCCGGCTGTCCAGCAGCGCGCGTGCGCCGGCGAGCGCCGTGGGGGACGTATTCCCCGTCATAAGCCGGGCGAGCTCCGCCACGCGGTCCGGCTCGCCGAGGGGATCGACCGATGTCACGGTTCGACCGTCCCGGATCGTCTTTGATACACGGAAATGGGCGTCGGCATACGCCGCGATCTGCGGGAGATGGGTGACGCACACCACCTGGAAGCGCTCCCCCAACCTTCTGAGCAGCTGGCCCACGCTGTTGGCGGCGCTGCCGCCGATCCCGGCGTCGATCTCGTCGAAGACGAGCGTCTTGCCGGGCAGGTCCGTGGTCGCCAGCGTCTTGAGCGCCAGCATGACCCGTGACAGTTCGCCGCCGGACGCGATGCGCGCGAGCGGCTTGGGCGCCTCTCCTGGATTGGCCGAGAAGTACAGCTCCACGTCGTCTATCCCGCGTGCGGTCCAACGCTCGGGCCGGCGCGCACCGTCTCCAAATTGTACGTGCACGCGCGCATCCGGCATGGCAAGGCGCGCGAGCACAGCCGCCAAGTCCCGGCCCAGCGCTTCCGCCGTGTGGCGGCGGCCTGCGGACAACCCCTCGGCGGCGTCGAGGAAATGCGCACGGGCGTGCTCCTCTTCGCGCGCGATATCCTCGACCTGCCCCGCCCCCTCGCGCAGCGTGTCAAGTTCAACGCCAATCTTCCGCCGATGTTCCAGCACGTCATCGAGGCCCGGTCCGTACTTGCGCTTCAGACGCTCCAGCGCGGCCAGGCGCCCCTCGACATCCTCAAGCTGCTCGGGCGACCCCTCCACATCCGCCGCGCAGGAGCGCAGGGCAAATGCCAGATCCTCAAGCTGCGCCTCCATCGTCGCCCGCGCTTCGAGATGCGCCGCAAACGATTCATCGATGGCGACCAGCTCTGCAACCTGCCGCCAGACATGCCCCAGTGTCGGCAGCGCCGCGCCATCCTGCTCGTACAGCGAACCATACGCTTCCGTGCACAGCGAGATCAATCGTTCGGCATTCGCCAGGCGCGTTCTCGACGCGGCCAGCGCCTCGTCCTCGCCGGGCGTTGGCGCGATGGCGTCAATTTCCTTCTGCTGATACGCCAGCAACTCCATCCGCTCCGCGTTCCGTTCCCGGTCCAATTGCGCGCGGTCGAGACGCCCCACGGCTGTCCGCCAGGCGCCGAAAGCCGCTGCCACCACGGTCGCCGGCGCTGCCAGCTTGCCGTGGGCATCGAGCAGCGGCAGGTGGTTGCGCGGATTGAGAAGCGCCTGGTGCGCGTGCTGGCCGTGGAAGTCGAGAAAGCGTTGGCCGATTACCTGCAGCTCGCCGATCGTGGTCAGCGCGTCGTTGACGAAGGCCCGGCTGCGGCCCTGCGCCGTCACCTCCCGCCGAAAAAAGATTTCGTCGCCCTCGTCGGCATCCAGCGCCGCCTGGACGACCGCCTTCGCTGTGCCCGTGCGCACCAGATCGCCGCTGGCCCGCCCGCCGGCCAGCAGGTTCAGTGCGCCGAGCACGATCGTTTTGCCTGCACCGGTTTCCCCCGTGAGCACGGTGAATCCCGGTTGCAGCTCCAGGTCGAGACGCTCGACGACGGCGAGATGTCTGACGCTGAGAAACCGAATCATTCGTGCAGCCCCAAGCAGCCCGCAGCAAGTACCCCGCTGCATTCGCCCGGCGATGCATCCCGCCTGAGCTGCGTTGTTCCTCGGTCACACCTGCCCAATATGCTCCCTCGTCACGCCTTGTCAGGCAGTCGCCTCGCTGTTCCCGGTGCGACGCGGCGTTTCGCCACAGGCTGCTTGACAGCGTCGTGAACGGCCGGTGAGGATGGATGAACTGGTGTCCGCCGCCACTTGCCCCGCAGACATCAAAAATGACAGAAACTCCATCATATCATAGACTTGACAGGTTCTCGGGGTCGTGCTAAAGTGCGCAAATCTGCGCTGTCCCAGCGGCGCGCCAGTGTCCGGTTACGGAGGGGTCGGTGCGTGCAATCGGTTGTTACGCGTTTGCCCTCCTCCAGGCTACGGGCGTTAGCGAGTCTGGGGGGGGATTCGGAGGTGGATTGTTCGAGTTGCTCGAGCGATCCTCGTTGCTGTCGCAGGCCGTTCTGGCCATTCTCGCCCTGTTTTCCATCGTTTCCTGGGCGGTGATACTCCTCAAGCTCCGGCAATTCCGGCGGGTCGACGCGCAGACGACCCGTTTCGCCGACGTGTTTCGCCGGAGCAGTAAGTTCTCCGAGGTGCAGACGGCCTGCAAGTCGCTGGTGCACAGCCCGCTCGCGGGGATTTTCCAGGCGGGGTACCTGGAGCTGAACGCACAGCTCCGACACGGCGAACGGGGGCAGGCCGGCGGCCAGACCGACCCGCCGGTGCTGCGCAGTTTCGACGCGCTCGATCGTGCGCTCCTGCGGGCGTCGAGCATCGAGGTGGCGAAGCTTGAACGGCGGGTCGGGTTTCTCGCCACGACGGCCAGTCTGACGCCTTTCATCGGACTGTTCGGCACGGTGTGGGGCATCATGAACGCATTTGCCGGCATCGGCGTCGCGGGCTCGACGAATCTTGCGGTCGTCGCGCCGGGCATCGCGGAGGCATTGATCGCCACGGCTGCGGGATTGTTTGCCGCGATTCCGGCCGTCTATTTCTATAACCACCTGATGCAGAAGCTGAAGGAGATCGCCTCGACGATGGATGACTTCGCAATGGAGTTCCTGAACATCACCGAGCGCAACTTCTCCTAGGAAGCCCGATGCCCACGGTTCGCACCGCCGACAGCCATGCGGGACGCCGCCGCCGCGGCAGGCGCGTTGCCACGTCGCTGTCCGAGATCAACGTCATTCCGCTGGTCGACGTCATGCTCGTCATGCTGATCGTGTTCATGGTGGCTGCGCCGATGATGCAGCGGGGCCTCGAGGTCAATCTTCCCGAGGCCAGACGCGCCGATCCGATCGAGGCCGAGCGCCTGTTCGTGACGGTCCCGCTGAGTTTCCGCACGGACGGCATGGTGCAGGTGGACGATGCACCGGTGGCGTTCGATGCGTTGCACGAGCGGATCGGCGTGGAGATGGACAACCGCGTCGAGCGCAACGTGCTGCTGCGCGGCGATGGTGACATTACATACGATGAACTGATGAGCGTCATGGATAAGCTGAAGGAAGGGGGAGTCGAGGAGGTCGGCCTTGTCGTCGACTTTCCGAACGAGCCCTGAAGCGGTCGTCCCCAGGCCCGCGCGGCGGGCCTCGGCAAGCACGGCGCGGGGCGAAGGGGCCCCGCTAGTGCTTGCCGGGGGTTTGGGGCGCAGCCCCAAGATGGTACTGGAACCGTGGTAAACGAGGAAGGCGCCGCCACTCTGGCCCAGCGCGTGACCGACAGCGAGCCGCTGCGGGGACCGCTGGCGATCTCCATCGGTGCGCATGCAATCGCGCTAGCGGTCATGCTGTTCGGTCCTGCTTCGTGGCTCGGTGGGCTGAGCGGCCAGGTCAACGAAGAGCCGGACGTCGTCATGGCTATCCGTCTCGGCGGACCCGAGGGACCGGGCGAAGGCGGGCAGACGGCGCTCGGCGGGCGTCCGATCCAGGAAATCCTGACGCTGGAGGAGGCGCGCCGCCCGCAGTGGATTCAGCCGCCGGCGCCTACCCCGCCGCCGATGACGATTCCGGTTGCCGACGCCCGGCGGCCGGAGCCGGAAACGGAAGTAGAGACCGTGCCGGAGGAAGCGCGCGGGAGTACACCGACCCGCGGGCCGGAGTTGCTCGAAGGCAGCGCCATGGCGGACACCGGCGTCGAGGGTATCGGGATCGGGCTGTCCGGCGGCGGATTGGGCGGCAGCGACGGTGAGCTGGATCTGGCGAATTTCTGTTGCCCCGAGTACCTGTCGAGGATGCTGCAGATCATCCGCCGGCAGTGGGATTCCAATCAGCAGGTGCCGGGGGTCAGTGTGGTGAGGTTCACGATACAGCGCGACGGCGCGGTCGCCGCAGTCGCCGTAGACCGCAGCAGCGGCTACCTTGCCCTCGACATGAGCGCCCAGCGCGCCATCCTGCTGACGTCGCAACTGCCGCCGCTGCCCGGCGAATTCACGGAACAGGGCCTGACGGTCCGTCTGACGTTCGAGTATCGAAGATGACTAAATCAGCCCGTGGCGAAAGCCCCGCTGCATTCGATCAGCCATGCATCCTCCCTGATCTGCGTTGTTCCTCCGTCGCATATACCCAATATGCTCCCTCGTCACGCCTTGCCAGGCAGGCGCCTGACCGGTCTCGGTGCGACGCGGGGTTTCACCACGGGCTGATATCCCCACGCACGATCGCCTGCATCCTGACATTCTGCGGCGCCTCGTTGCTGGCGCACGGTCAGGAGCCTCCCGTATCTCAGGCACCGTCCCCCAGACAGCAGTCGCAGGTCGATCTGATCATCGGCAACCGGATCGGCGCGCAGCCAACGTATGCCGTGCCGGACTGTCTGGCGCGGGGCGGTGACGAGTCGCTGGCGGAGGCAGGACGGACGATAGCCGAAGTGCTCTGGGCCGACCTCGAATTCGAGCGGGAATTCCGGATGATGGCGCGCGATACATACGATTCCATCCCCCGGGCACGTTCGCTCGAAGCCATCCCGTTCGACCGCTGGATCGAGCTGGGAGTCGACGGCGTCGTGAGCTGCCGGGTGGAATCCGCGGGTGGCGGACGCCTGCAAGTTACCGCGCGGCTTTTCAATACGCGCTCGCGCACATCGGCGTTCGGCGTGGAGTACAGCGGCTCCGCGGACAACGTCCGCCTCTACGCGCACCAGTTGGCGGACGAGATCCACCGCCAACAGCGCGGGCTGAACGGCGTCGCGCGCACCAAGATCTCGTTCGTATCGGACCGCGACAGCGAGTCCGTGCTCGGCCTGGTCGAGAACCGCCAGACCAAGGAAGTGTACTTCGCCGACTACGACGGCGTGAACACCCGCCGGGTAACGGTGAGCCGGTCGCTGAACACCAACCCGCAGTGGTCGCCGACCGGGCGCGCAATTGCCTACACGTCGTGGCGCCGTGGGGCGCAGGACGTCTTCGTGTCCCACATCTACGAGGGACGCCTGGAATCGCCGGCCGGCGGCTCGCGGCACGTGCATAACTGGCTGCCGGCCTGGTCGCCCGATGGCACGCAACTGGCGTTCACCTCCAACCGGGACGGCAATCCGGAGCTGTACGTGATGGATGCGGCCGGCGCCAACGTGCGGCGCCTGACGAATCATCCCGGCATCGACACCACGCCCACCTGGTCGCCGCAGGGGCATCAGATCGCCTTCACGTCGGACCGCACGGGTTCGCCCCAAATCTACGTTGTCGGTGTCGACGGCACCGGCCTGCGCCGCATAACGTTCGAGTCGTACTGCGATCGACCGACGTGGTCGCCCGCCCCGTACAACGAGATTGCGTACTCGTCGCGCACCGGTCGGGGTCATGACATCAAGGTCGTCGACCTTGCCACGAACGAGGTGCGCCAGCTAACGTTTGGACAGGGGACCAACGAGAGTCCCAGCTATTCGCCGAACGGGCGGCATCTGGCGTTTACATCCACGCGCGGCGACGGCGACAAGCAGATCTGGCTCATCGGCCGCGACGGGCGCGGGTTGCGGCGCCTCACGAGTCTGGGCAACAACGAGATGCCCAGTTGGTCGCACTGATGCCGGTCCGCTCGAGGCCGCGCTGCAAGTCGCGGGAGATATCTTGATGTTCAGATGGAGTCGCTTTTTCACCCGCGCCGTTCCAGTCGCCCTGCTCTGCGGCATTGTGAGCCTTGCCTGCACCCGCAACCCGCCGCCGGAGGCGCCGGATACCCCGGCCCTGCCACCGTCGGTGCTGGAAAACGTGCCGGAGCCACCGCCGCCGCCGGTCGAGCCGGAGCCGCCTCCCCCACCGCCGTCGCCGCCAGTTCTCGAGCCGGAGGAGGACCTCGTTACCCGTAGTCTCGAGGAACTCAACCAGGATTCCCCGCTCATGCCGGTGTTCTTCGGGTACGACCGCTCGGAGATCGATGCCGATAACCGGCGTGTCCTGGACGAGAATGCCGACGTGCTCAGGCGCAACGCAAACTGGGTGGTCACCATCGAGGGTCATTGTGACGAGCGCGGAACCGCCGAGTACAATTTGTCGCTCGGGGAACGGCGCGCCGTCGCCGCCAAGCAGTACCTCGTCGACCTCGGCCTCTCGGCGGATCGCTTGCGGACCGTGAGCTACGGCAAGGAGTTTCCGTTCGACCCGGGCCACGACGAGGCGGCGTGGAGAGCGAATCGTCGGGCGCACCTGGTAATCATCGAGCAGTGAAGCGAGAGGATCCGCAATGACGCGCAGCCGCCCCACCGTGTGGCTCACCACCGCCATTCTGCTGCTTGTGCCGGCCCTGGCGCACGGCGCCGATCGTGAGCATCAACAGATCGTGGCCGATATCCGCATGCTGCAGGAGCAGACGGCACGGTTGGAGTTGCTGATGGCGTCGCTCGACAAGGCGTTGCAGCAGATCTCCGGAAAGATGGACGAGCAGGCCGATACCTTCCGGCGATCCTTCACTGACCAACAGCTCGCGGTCGATGAAGTGGCCGGCGGCGTGCGGATCATGCGCGAGCGCTTCGACGAGACAAACGTCCGAATCGCTTCCCTGTCTCAGGAGATCGAGGCGCTACGGGTAACCATCCCACCGGCCACGCCCGCATACACGCAGCTGGCGACGGATCCTGAAACGGGGTTGGCGCTCGATCACGCACCTCCTCCCGCGGTGGCGCCGGCAACCCTTGGCCCGGGTGTGTCGCCGCAGCGGATGTACGACACGGCGTGGGCTGACTACACCAACGGTCAGTGGGCGCTTGCGATTCAGGGCTTCGAGGCGTATATAAAGACGTTTCCCCGCTCCGAGTTGGCCGACGACGCCCAGTTCTACATCGGCCAGACGTACTATGCCGACGGGGCGTTCCAGGAATCCGTTGGCGCTTTCGAACAGGTGCTCCTGACCCATCCCGACGGCAACGTCGTTCCCGATGCTTCCTACAAGCGCGGTCTGGCGCTGGACCGGCTCGGCGAGACGGACCGTGCGCAGCAGGCGTTCGAAATGGTCGTGAAGAACTATCCCGACAGCACGATGGCGACGCTTGCGCAGCAGGCGCTCGATCGATTGAACCGGCAGTAAGGCGACGCCGGGAGAGGTGAAGGAACGACGATGGGCAGCGTGAACAAGGTCATTCTGGTGGGTAACCTCGGCCGCGACGTCGAACTCCGCTACACGCCCAGCGGTGCCGCCGTCGCGAACTTGAGCCTCGCGACCACAAGAGTCTGGAACGACCGGTCCGGTCAGCGTCAGGAAGAAACCGAGTGGCACCGCGTCGTGGCGTGGGACAAGCAGGCCGATACCGCGAACAAGTTTCTTCGCAAGGGGCGGCAGGTGTACATCGAGGGCCGGCTCCAGACGCGCAAGTGGGATGACCGGGATGGCAACACGCGGTACACCACCGAAGTGCGAGCAGAACGCCTCGTCCTGCTCGGGCGACGTGAAGACGATGCGGACGAGGGGCGCCCGGATCGCTCGGACGCGCGGGCTGCCCCGGCCATGGGTGGTCCTGCGTCGGGCCCCGGCCGGGAAGCGGGCGGCCCGCAGCCCGCGGAACGGCAGGACCAGGGCGCTCCCGGACCGGATGCCGGTGTGGAGCTGAACGAGGACGATATTCCGTTCTAGCTGCTGACTACCCTTCCGGCGCCCGGCCGTAGCGATCTTCCAACCTGACCACGTCGTCGAGTTCCGGCGTCGACACCTCGATGACGTCGCAGTCCTCGATCGCCGTCATGCGGTGGACCGTGCCCGGAGTAACGTGCACGCGCTCTCCGGGCTCCATCTCCCAGCTGCGAACCTCGTCACCCGTACGCATCTCGAATAACAGCCGGCCGCTCCAGAGGAGAATGGTCTCGTCCTTGCGGTTGTGGTACTGCAGACTCAGCGCATGGCCGGCTTCGATATGGATCACCTTGCCCACATATCGATCCGTCTTCGCCCAGTGGCGCTCGTAACCCCAAGGTTTCGCGACATGCGTCGCGTCGCGGTCGTTCACGGCAACCTCCCCCGGCGTTTCGGCGTGACCACCGTCACTCCGTAAACGCGTCTCGATGCTTCAGTCGCAGGCGCACGCCGTCCAGGGGTTCCAGGCGGCGGCGCAATGCCTCCGCCACCATCACCGAACGATGCCTGCCGCCGGTGCAACCGATCGCCACCGTCAGGTAGCTCTTCCCTTCCGCCGCGTATTGCGGGATGAGGAAGCGCAGCAGATCGGTCGTCTTGCCGAGGAACACGCCGGTTGCCTCCGCCTTGTCGAGAAATTCCTGAATCGCGGGGTCGCAGCCCGTGAGCGGCCGCAAGGCGGGCACGAAGTGCGGATTCGGCAGAAACCTGACGTCGAACAGCAGATCCGCCTCGAGCGGCACACCATGCTTGTAGCCGAAGCTCAGGACGGTCACGGTCAGTTGCTTCTCGGCGCCGACGCGCGAGAGGTCGATGAATGCGCGGCGCAGCTCGTGGACGGTCAGCTCCGAAGTATCGAACACCTTGTCCGACATCTGGCGAAGTTTCTCTAAAGCCTTGCGTTCTTTGAGGATACCCTCGATCGCCGCCTGGTCCGCAGCGAGCGGATGCGGCCGCCGCGTCTCCGAGAACCGCCGCACCAGGGCGTTGTCGTTCGCCTCCAGGAAGATAAGGATGGTCCCGAGCGATTGGCGGCTCCGCAGCGCCCGCAGCGCGGTCGGGAAGCGCTCGAGGAACGCCGGATCCCGCATGTCGACCACCACGGCGGTCGGCGGCGCATCGGGACCGCGCGTCTCGGCGAGCTCGGCCAGCGCCGGCAGCAACGATGTCGGCAGGTTGTCGACGCAGAAATATCCGAGATCCTCCAGGGCGTGGATAGCCTGGGACTTGCCTGCGCCGGACAAGCCGGTCAGCACGACGAACCGAGCTGCTTGACCAAGGAGTCGTGCTTCCCGGTGGCTGCCAGGCATCTGCGTCGACGCGGCCCTGCAGTGTCTCGACCCCTACCGCGGGACGGCTCGGCGGCGCTTCTCCCAACGGGTCTTCAGGGTGTGCGCCTGCTGCTGCACCTTCTCGACCGCCCCACCGATCGCCTGGGGCCATTGCCCGCCTTCATCCTGGCCATGCAGCATGTGGTCGCCCCGCACGTGGACGGTCATCTCCGCACGGCAGCGGTGGCGCTCCTGTGACAACACGACCTGTGCCGACACGGCGCTGTCCTGCAGGAGCCGCTCGATCTTCGCGAGCTTCTGCGTGATGATCATGCGAATGGAAGGCGTGATCTCAACGTGGCGGCTGGTTACGGTGCTCGTCATGATTGCTTGGCCTCCGCCCAGTACAGCATCTTGCGCTGGCTCGATGTGGAAATCTTCAGATCCTCACGGTACTTGGCAATCGTCCGCCGGGCAAGCATGAGCCCCTCCTCCTGCAGGAGCGCGACGATGCGCGAGTCGCTGAGCGGCTTGCGCACGTCCTCGGCCTCGATCATCTTCCGGATGTGCTGCTTGATCGTGACCGACGACACGCTCTCGCCGAACGAGCTGTTAATTCCGCTGTGGAAGAAGTACTTCATTTCGTACACGCCCTGGGGCGTGTACATGTACTTGTTGTTGACGACGCGACTGACGGTTGACTCGTGCATGCCGATGCTGCCTGCAACGTCCCGCAGCACGAGCGGGCGCAGATGTTCGATCCCATGCTCCAGGAAGGCGCGCTGGAACTGGATGATGCTCGTCGCCACCTTGTGGATGGTCTTCTGGCGCTGATCGATGGACTTGAGGAGCCAGAGCGCCGAGCGGAACTTCTCCTTCACGTAGGACCGGGTCTCGGCTGAATTCTGATTGTTCTTCTCGAGCAGCCGGCGGTAGACCGGGCTGATCCGCAGCTGCGGCAGCCCCTCTTCGTTGAGGGTGGCCACGTATTCGCCGTCAACCTCGATGATGTACACGTCGGGCGTGACGTATTGCGACGGCGACGGGTTGTAGCGCGTACCCGGCTTCGGATCCAGCCGTCTGATGATCTCGATGTGGGGCTTGAGATCGGGAATCGACATGTGCAGCCGACGGGCCAGCTCCGGGATCTGGTTGTTCTGCAGGAGGTGGAGATGCCGCCGTACGATCACCTCGCTCGGCGTCCCCTCGAGACCATGGTGGCGCAGTTGGTGCACGAGGCATTCCTGCAGATTGCGCGCGGCCACGCCGACCGGGTCGAACCCCTGGACGAGCACCAGCAGGCGCTCGACCTCGGCAGTCGGCCAGTTGCCCATCGCGGCGATTTCCTCGATGGATGCAACGAGATAGCCGTCCTCGTCCAGATTCCCGATGATGGCAACCCCGATCTCCCGCAGCAGCTCGTCATCCGTGCTGGCCGACAGCTGCCACATCAGGTGGTCGGCAATTGAATTCGAGTCTTCGGGAGAGGACGTCGACAACGTGTTCTCGATCGGCGGCAGCTCCTTCACCTCCCGCGGCGTGCGCGGGCGGTAGCCGCCATCGAGATAGTCGCCGAAGAAGTACTCGTAGTCGGCATCGTCCCAGGCGTCCTGCTTGTCGGCCGCAGGCTCGGCCTCCGAGTCCGTCTTCTCCGCCTGGGCCTGGGCATCCGCCGGCTGCAGCTCCTCCGCCGGCACTTCCTCCAGGAGCGGATTCTCCACGACCTCCTGGGTCAGCATGTCCAGCAGCTCGACCGTCGTCATCGGCAGCAGCTTGATCGCCTGCTGCAACGACGGCGTCAGGATCAACCGTTGGGAGAGCCGCGTCTGAAGCTTCTGTTGGATGGCCATCGCCGTGCGGCGCCTTGCGACGCTATTCTCCATCTTAGTCCAAACGAAAATCAGCGCCCAGATAGATCCGCTTGACGTCCTCGTCGCCCGCCAACTCGTCCGGCGTGCCGCTCCGGAACACCGCGCCGTCGTGGATGATGTATGCCCGGTCCGTGATGCGCAGGGTCTCGCGCACGTTGTGATCCGTGACGAGCACGCCGATCCCGCGGGCTTTCAGATGAAAGATGATGTTCTGTATGTCGGTCACTGCGATCGGGTCGATGCCGGCGAACGGTTCGTCCAGCAGGATGAACACGGGCGAGATGACGAGGGCCCGGGTGATCTCCACGCGCCGCCGCTCGCCCCCGGAAAGCGTATGGGCCGGCGCCGACGCAAGCGGCGCCAGCTTCAGCTCGTCCAGCAGCTCAGCCGCGCGTGCGCGGCGAGCCACCCTGGTCATGTCGAGCGTCTCCAGAATGGCGAGGATGTTCTGCTCTACGGTCAGGCCGCGGAATATCGACGGTTCTTGCGGCAGGTAGCCGATTCCCTTGCGGGCCCGGACGTACATCGGATCACCGGTGACCTCCTTCCCGTCGAGCAGCACCTGGCCGCTGTCCGGCGGGGTGAGTCCGACGACCATGTAGAAGGTGGTGGTCTTCCCGGCCCCGTTGGGTCCCAGTAGCCCGACCACCTCCCCGGATTTGACGTCGAGGTTCACTTCACGGACGACGGTGCGGCCGCCGTACGATTTGGTGAGGTTCTGCGTCCGGAGCGTCGCCATTCACTTGAGGAGTTGTGCGGGACAGGCGACGCTCGCCGTGGCCGTGCGGACCTGGGATTGTCCGTCGACGGAAACGTTATTGGCCGTGGTGAAGAACGTGAGCGTGCGCCCCAGCGTCTCGCGACAGCCTTCGTCGACCTGCTCGACGAACGTGGCCGGCCGGCCTTCCATCTCGTAGCGGCCTTCCTTGTCGTGGTAGACGAGCCGGTCGCCGGACACGACGCGGCCGGATATGAGCAGCGTGACGCTGCCCGTAGCCGTTACGCGGTCGAGCGTCATATCGTCCGGCTGCAGCTGCACCCGAATCTGGTCGGCCTGCAAATCACCTTGCGGTCCGTCGAGATGGGCGGCGCCGGTATAGGTCACGCGGTGCAACTCCTGCTCGTATCGCATCGCTTCCGCGCTGCCCGCTGCGAGCGAATTCTCGACCTCGGCCGCTTCCTGGTTGATCCGGTTCATCATGAAGTGGGTCTGCACTGCCCCATCGATCAAGAGATTCCCGGTGGCTTCATCGAGCACGAGCATCTCGCCGCGGAAGGTGGTATCTCCCTGCCACAAGTGCGCGCCGCCCGCGTACATGACAAGCTGCTCCGCGCCGTCGTACGATAGCGTGTTCGCCGTAACCAGGAGCGGCTCGACGGCGTCGACCAGGCCTGGATACTCGGCGCCGCCCTCCTCCTCGGCGCTGCCGCGCAGCACGCTCTCGACCCCGCCCTGCGCGCCGATCTGCGGTCCGCTGAAACCGATTCGAATGGCCTCCGCGCTCACCGATCCGCGCTCGTAGACGACGCGCGGCGCCTGACCGTCCTCCTCCGCCGCGCCCAGCTCGACGGCGTTGTCCGCGATCAGGTAGCGCGCTTCGTCCCCCTGGCCGACGATGTCGCCGTCCTCGAACGTGACGCCGCCCCGAAACGTGGCTGCTTCGAGCGACGACAGCCCACCGCCGAGCGTCGCCTCCAGCCGGTCCGCGCGCCCGATGCGGGCGGCATCGCCCGCCGCGCTCTGCTCCCGGTACTCGACCCCGCCGGTGAAGCGCGCCTCCTCCGGCCCCTCCCCCGACAGACCATCCACATCGAGCGCATCCGCCTCGATACGCTGTCCCGCCCCTGATTCCGCCGCCGGCAGATCCAACGCCACGTCGTCGCGGGCAAGCAGGCTGCGGATGCCGCTGCCGTCAGCCGCAAATCCTATCTCCATGGACGCGGCGCGGATCTCCGAACCGCGATCGGGAGTGCTGCCCATCAGCTCCAGCCGGGCACCGCCGCTGAGGGCGCCCCGCTCCACTGCCTCGCCGTCATCGCCGTATGTCAGCTCGATGTCCGTCGCCGCCATCGTGCGCAATTGACCCGCACCCGGTTCGCTTCCGGTGATCCGGGCGCCGTCGACCAGCGCGAGCGCCTCGATCTGCGACGTGTCGGGAACGAGAGCCGCGTGCGCGCGCGCCGCCTCCATCCGCAGGCCGCCCGCCTCGATCGAGACCTCCCCGTCGAATGCCATGTAGCCGTCCGCCTGGGCAACCGTGGCGGAATCGGAGCCGATGGTGGTGGGCGTCTCACCGGCGCCGGCCAGCGTGACGGCGGCCCTGCTCGACAACTGCAGGAGGTCGGCCGCGCGATCGTAAACGGAACTCGCGGCCGACGCCTCCATATCGCCACGCACGAACGTGGCGGCGCCCGGCATGCGGACCACCCCCGCCGCATCGGCGTACTGCGCGGATTCCGTCCTGGCCTCCAGATCGTCGCCCGCCACCAGCCGTACGGTGCCGCTCAATGACAGCTCCGTCTCGTCGGCGTCGACCGTGGCGGTCTGGCTGCGCAGGACGAAACCGTCCCGGTCTTGCCGCGCCGCGATGGTCACCTCCACGCCGTCGGTCATGCGCAGCCCGCCGCCCGGATAGGTCAGCTGCTGGCCGGCCACCACGCGGACGTTGTCGCCGAATGCGTCGGCCTGGACGACTTCGCTGCCGCGGGTCTGGATGATGGCGTCGGGATCGGTGCGCTGCACCACCAGCGCCTGGATGGGCTCGGCGCGCTCGCGCAGGTTCAGCAGCACGGCCGCGCTGACGCCCACGACAACCAGCGCCAACCCGAGTCGCAGCGGATGCCTCCAGATTGCCATCAGTGCCTGCCGATCAAAGTCACTTTATATCAGCGACGGTCAGCTCGACGTGCGTCTCATTGCGCCAGGTGTTCTCGGTGAGCGAGAACGCGAGGTTCAGCGTCCCCCGCCGCGCACGGACGAACTCCTGCTGCTCCGCCGCCCGCCAGGCCATCGCACGAAACCGGGCCCGCCCCTGCCGGACCGTCATGCTGAGGTGGCGGTTCTTGATGACGCGCGGTCCGTCGACCACTTCGACCGCTTCAGCATGGAACACCGGCCGGCGGTTGCCGATCCCGAACGGCTCCAGCGCATCCAGCGCGGCCAGCAGGCGGCTGTCAATACCCGTGAGCGGCAGTGGTGCGTCGATCGCCAGGCGCGGCGCCAGGTCCTCCGGCTGCAGCCGCTCGTTGGCGTAGGCCGCCAGCCTGCGGCGAAACTCCTCCAGCTGCGCCGCCGGCAGCTCCAGACCGGCAGCCTGCCGGTGGCCGCCGAAGCGGGTGAACAGGTCGGCGCAATGCTCCAGCCCCTGCAGCAGGTCGAACCCGGGAATACTGCGTCCGGAGCCGTGCGCGACCTCACCGTCGACTGCCAGCACGACGGCGGGACGGCAGAACTGATCCACCAGCTTCGACGCCACGATCCCGATGACCCCGCGGTGCCAGCCCTCGCCCCAGACGACCAATGCGTTCTGCGCGGCGATATCCGGGTCCCGCGTGATGCGTTGCCGGGCGTCGCGCAATATCCCGGCCTCCTCCTCGCGCCGGCGCAGGTTTTCCGCGTCGAGCTGCTCGGCGAGCTCCCGCGCCTCGCCGGTCAGGCGCCTGTCCGATGTGAGCAGGAGACGCGCCGCCAAGTCCGGCGTATTCATCCTCCCGGCCGCGTTTACGCGGGGCGCCAGTATGAAACCCACTTCTTCGCTGCCAATCTTGTTCTTCCGCGCCAAGCCGCTCACGTCCAGCAGCGCCTGCAGCCCGACCGTGTGGGGGCCGCGGCTCAACCGCTCCAGGCCCAGACGCGCAATCACCCGGTTCTCCCCGGTGAGCGGCACCACGTCAGCAACCGTCCCGATTGCCGCCAGCTTGAGAAACGCCGGCATCCATTCCAGGTGGCCGGTCTTTATGCACAGGCCGTGCACCAGCTTGAGGGCGACCCCCACGCCAGCAAGATCCTTGTCCGGATACGGGCAGTCGAAACGCCGGGGGTTGATCACGGCAAGCGCCGGCGGCAGGTCCGCCTCCGGCTCGTGATGGTCGGTGATGACGAGGTCTACCCCGAGCTCCGCCGCCCGCCGGCCGGCCGTCTGGCTCCGTATCCCGCAGTCGACCGACACCACGACGCGCACGCCCATATCGTGCAGGCGCTCGATGCCCGCGGGCTGCAGGCCGTAACCATCCCGGAGCCGCTCGGGGATGAAGTGCACGACGTCGCCGCCGAGCAGTTCCATCATCCGGCGCAACATCACCGTCGACGTGATGCCGTCAACGTCATAGTCGCCGTGCACCGCAATGCGTTCCTTGCGGGCGACGGCGGCCAGCAGTCGTTCAACACCGGCCGGCAGGTCGGTCAACAGGAACGGGTCGTGCAATTGATCAAGCGACGGATGCAGAAAGCGGGTCGCCGTCTCGGGGGTGTCTACGCCGCGCAGAATCAGCAACCGCGCCACAACCGGATCGACGTCGAGCGCACGCGCCAGATCCGCAACCCGCGTGTCATCGCACGGCAGATGCTGCCAAACGGTAGCCGGACGCATCACGGCGCGGACCGCCCCGGGTCCTCTGCCGGCGCCTCGCGGAGTCCGCTATTGCCCATCTCCCGGAATTTCGCGTACCGCTGCTCGCTACGCGCAGTGGCCGAAAGCGCTGCGACGCTATCCAGCGTCGAACGCAGGGCCGGCGCCAGCAGTGCCGCCGCACCAGCCGGATCGGTGTGAGCTCCACCGGGCGGTTCCGGAATCACCTCGTCCACCACCTGCAGCGCGAAGAGATCGTCCGGTCGGATCTTGAGTGCGTCGGCGGCTTCCACCTTCTTGCCGGAATCACGCCATAGGATGGCTGCGCAGCCTTCCGGCGGAATGACGCTGTAGATGGCGAATTGCTGTATCAGGATGCGGTCGCCGATGGCTATGCCGAGCGCTCCCCCGCTGCCACCCTCACCGGTGATAACGACCACCACCGGCACCGCCAGCATAGCCATCTCGCGCAGGTTGACGGCGATCGCCTCGGCAACGCCCCGCTCCTCGGATTCGATGCCGGGATACGCCGCCGGTGTATCCACGAAGATCACTATCGGGCGCTCGAACTTCTCGGCAAGTTTCATCGCCCGCAGCGCCTTGCGGTACCCTTCGGGCCGGGCATAGCCGAAGTTCCGGTGGATCTTCTCGCGCGTGTTGCGCCCCTTCTGGTGTCCGACAATCATCACGGGGGCGTCGCCGAAGCGGGCGAAACCGGCCACGATCGCGGGATCGTCGCCGTAGCGGCGGTCGCCATGAATCTCCGTGAAATCCGTAAACAGGCGGTTGACGTAGTCCAGCGTGTGCGGCCGGTCCGCGTGGCGCGCGACGAGTACGTGCTGCCACGGCGTCAGGCTGTCGAAGATCTCGCGGCGCAGCTCCGCAACGCGCGTGTCCAGCCGATCGATCTCCTCCTGCCGCTGCTTCGTCCGCGGCAGCATCCGGAGCGCCTCTATCTCGCGCAGCAGCACGCCGATAGGTTCTTCGAATTCGAGTGCGTCGGACATCAGGTCAGTTCCAGGAGATTGCACCCTCGCCGCAAATGCGCTCGATGTCCTTCACCAGCACGTCCGAATGACAAATGCGGGTCTGCGGCAGCGCCGCGCGCAGCCGGACCGGCTGTTCCGGGCGGCGCAGCTCCAACTCGATCAGCACCGCGTCGTCACCCCGGTGCTGCCTGAGCACCGCGGCCAGCGCCTCCAGCGTAGCCCGGTCGTGCGGCGGCGTCGCCAGCCGCACCGTCATCGTGCGTCCCGCGGCATTGCCCAGCGCGGAGATTGGAGCGACTTCGTCGACGACCAGGCGACGCGTATCTTCGTCCATTTCGAGCCGCCCCCGGGCGACCACCAGGCTGCCGGGCTCGAGACACGCCGTATACTTGTCGTAGGCGGCGGGATACACCACGCCCTCCAGACTGCCGCCGCGATCTTCGAGCATCACGATCGCCATCGGCTGTCCCTTGCGCGTGGTCACCTGGCGCCGGGACGCGATGACCCCGGCGATAGCCGCCCGGGCGACCGGTCCGCTCAACTCCTCGATGCGGGCCACGCCGTTCGCCTGCAGGTCCGGAGCGAACCGATCGACGGGGTGTCCGCTGAGATACAGACCGAGCGCTTCCTTTTCGTATGCGAGCTGCTCCGTTTCGGTCCACGGTTGCGCGCGTTCGCCGTACGGCGCCGCGAGGATCGACTCCTGGGCATCCGACTCGGCGAACAGCGCCACCTGCCCCCGATCCCGGTCACGTTGCGTGCGGTTGCCGTGGTCGATGGCGCGGCCGACCGCCGCGAACAGCATCGCCCGCACTTCCGCCGCGGACCCGCTAGTCTCCGGCGGCGCCAGCGAATCGAACGCCCCCGCCTTGACCAGGCTCTCGAGCACCCGCCGGTTGACGAGCCGGAGATCGGCCTCTTCGCACAGCCGGTTGAGCGACGTGACGCGGCCATCCATCTCGCGCACCTTGATAACGGATTCGATGGCCGCTTCACCGACGTTCTTGATAGCCGCCAGACCGAAGCGAATGCCCTCCGGCGCGACCGTGAAGTGCAGTCCGCTGGTGTTGACGTCCGGCGGCAGGACCGGCACCTTCATGTCGCGGCACTCGCCGAGGTACGTGGCCATCTTGTCGGTATTCTGGCGCTCGATGGTCAGCAGCGCGGCCATGAAGTGCCGCGGGTAGTTCGCCTTCAGATAGGCCGTCTGGTACGCCAGCAGCGCGTACGTTGTCGAATGGCTCTTGTTGAAGCCATACCCGGCGAAGTACTCCATCAGGTCGAAGATCCGGGTTGCCTTTTCCTTCCGGATGCCGCGCTCCACCGCGCCGCTGACGAACCGTTCACGCTGCGCCTGCATGACGGCGGCGTCCTTCTTGCCCATCGCCTTGCGCAGCACGTCCCCCTCGCCCATCGTGAAGCCCCCGAGGTCGCTCGCAATCCGCATCACCTGTTCCTGATAGGCGATGACGCCGTAGGTGTGGGCGAGAATCGGCTCGAGCTCCGGCACTTCGTACGTAATCTCCACCTTCCCGTGCTTGCGCTTGATGAAATCGTCGATGACGCCGCCGCGCAGCGGTCCGGGCCGGTACAGCGCATTCAGCGCGATCAGATCATCGAACCGCTTCGGCTTCGCCTTGCGCAGCGTCTCCCGCATCCCGGAGCTCTCGAACTGGAACACCCCCAGCGTCTGGCCGTCGCCGAACAGCTCGTACGTCTTCGCGTCGTCGAGCGGGATCTGCTCCAGCGCCAGCGTCTCTCCGGTCGTTTCCCGGATGTGCGCGACGGCGTCGTGCAGCAGCGTCAGCGTGCTCAGGCCGAGGAAGTCCATCTTGAGCAGGCCGACCCGTTCGACCTCCTTCATCGCCCACTGCGTGGTGATTTCGTCCTTCTGGCTCTTGTAGAGCGGTACGAACTCGGTCAGTGGCCGCGGCGCAATGACGACGCCCGCGGCGTGCACCGAGGCGTGGCGAGTGATGCCTTCCAGCCGGCGCGCGACGCCAATCAATTCCTTCACCCGTTCGTCCCGCTGATACATCTCCTTGAGCGTCGCGCTCTCGTCCACCGCCCGGTCGAGCGTCATGTCGAGCGTGGGCGGAATCTGCTTCGCCACGCGATCGACGTCGGCGTACGACATGCCGAGCGTCCGACCCACATCGCGAATCGCGGCGCGCGCCTTCATGGTGCCGAAAGTGATGATCTGGGCCACATTCTCGCGGCCGTACTTGCGGGTGACGTACTCGATGACCTCGCCCCGCCGCCGCTCGCAGAAATCGATGTCTATGTCGGGCAGCGACACCCTTTCGGGATTGAGAAAGCGCTCGAAGATCAGGTCGAATTCGAGCGGATCCACATCCGTGATACGCAGGCAGTACGCCACCAGGCTGCCCGCCGCCGATCCGCGTCCCGGACCGACCGGGATGCCGTGATCCCGCGCATAGCGGATGAAGTCCCACACGATAAGGAAGTAGCCGGGGTAGCGCATGCGCTTGATGACGTCGATCTCGTAGGCGAGCTTCGCGTCGTATTCCTCAATGGGATGCCGCAGCGCCCCGCGCTGCGCCAGATCACGCAGGCGCGTCAAGCGCTCCTCGAACCCCTGTCGGACGACATGCTCGAAATACTCGTCGACCGTGAAACCCTCCGGCACGTCGAAGCCCGGCAGGTGGTTCTCCTTCGCACTCAAGTCGACGTCGCAGCGCTCGGCAATCGCCACCGTGTTCTGCAGCGCTTCCGGGAAATCCCCAAATACCTGGGCCATTTCCTCCGGCGTCTTGAGATAGAACTGGTCGCCGTGGTACCGCAGGCGCTGCTCGTCCTGGACGTTCTTGCCGGTCCCGATGCACAGCAGCACGTCGTGCGGGCGGTGGTCTGCCTGCCGCAGGTAGTGCACGTCGTTCGTGCAGACCAGCGGCACGCCTACTTCCTTCGCGATTGGCGGCAGCCCGCGGTTGACGACCAGCTGCTCGTCGATCCCCTGGTACTGCATTTCCAGAAAAAAATTCCCGGGACCCAGGATGTCGCGGAAGGTCGTGGCCGCCTCGACCGCCCGCCGCTGCTGCTCGAAACGCAGGTGTGTGGCGACCTCTCCCTTCAGGCAACTGCTCAATCCGATCAGTCCGGCGGCGTGCTCCGCGAGCAGCTCCTTGTCGATCCGCGGCTTGTAATAGAAACCCTCGGTGTATCCGGCTGAAACGAGCTTGATCAGGTTGTGGTAGCCCGTGCGGTCGGCCGCCAGCAGCACCAGGTGGTTGGCGGTCTCGCCGGGCGTGCCGCTGCGGGCAAGCCGGCTCCCGTTCGCAACGTACACCTCGCAACCGATGATCGGCTTGATGCCGCGCTTGCGGGCCTGGTCGTGAAACGTGATGGCCGAGAACAGGTTGCCGTGCTCAGTTACGGCCGCCGCCGGCATCTTCAGGCGCGCGGCCTGGTCCAGCAGCTCCCCGATGCGGCACGCGCCGTCCAGCAGCGAGTACTCCGTGTGCAGGTGGAGATGGACGAACTCGGTATTCATTCCCATTCGATCGTGGACGGCGGCTTCGAGCTGATGTCGTACACCACCCGGTTGATGCCCTGCACCTCGTTGACGATGCGCGACGAGATGGTGGCGAGCAGGTCGTGCGGCAGGCGGGCCCAGTCGGCCGTCATGCCGTCCCGGCTTTCCACCGCGCGCACGGCCATTGTGTACTCGTAGGTGCGTTCGTCGCCCATGACGCCAACGCTCTGGACCGGCAGCAATACGGCGAACGACTGCCACAGTTGCCGGTACAGGCCGGCGCGCCGCACCTCTTCGGCAACGACGGCATCCGCGCGGCGCAGCAGATCCAGCCGAGCGGGGGTGACCTCGCCCAGAATCCGCACCGCCAGCCCCGGGCCCGGAAACGGCTGGCGCCAGACGAAGTCGTCGTCCAGCCCGAGCGTCGTTCCCAGCGCGCGCACCTCGTCCTTGAACAGCGCCCGCAGCGGCTCGACAAGGGCGAACCGCAGCCGCTCCGGCAACCCGCCGACGTTGTGATGACTCTTGATGGGCGCCGACGGTCCAACGACCGATACGCTCTCAATCACGTCGGGATAGAGCGTGCCCTGGGCGAGGAAATCGAACTGGCCGATGGCCGCCGCGACACGCTCGAACACGTCGATGAAGGTCGACCCGATGATCTTCCGCTTCCGCTCGGGATCCGTCACCCCGGCCAGGCGGTCGACGAACTGCCGGCTGGCATCGTCGACCACGAGCGGCAGCTGCATCCGGTCCTCGAAACGCTGCCTGATCTGGTCCGCTTCATTGAGGCGCAGCAGGCCGTTGTCGACGAATATGCAAGTCAGCCGGTCGCCGATGGCGCGGTGCAGTAGCAGGGCCGCCACGGTGGAGTCGACCCCGCCGCTCAGTCCGCACACCACCCGCCCCTGCGGGCCGACCTGGTCTCGAATGCGGCCGATCGCCTCGTCGGCGAACGACGCCATCGTCCAGTCCCCGCGGCAACCGCAGATGTCGTGGGCGAAGTTCCGCAGAATGTTGACGCCGTGCTCGGTGTGCGCCACTTCGGGATGGAACAGGAGCCCGTACAGCCGCCGCGGCTCGTTCTCCATCGCCGCGACCGGCGCGTTGGCGCTCGTGCCGGTCACCGCAAATCCTGCCGGTGCGCTGGCCACACGGTCGCCGTGGCTCGCCCACACGCGCAACTCGTCGTCTCCCGTCGCCAGCAACTGACTGGCTGTGCGCACCGTCACGGTCGCGTGTCCATACTCCCGTTCGGGCGCCGGATCGACCTGCCCGCCAAGCGCGCGGGCCATTTCCTGCATGCCGTAGCAGATGCCCAGCATCGGGACGCCGGCGTCGAACCACGCCGGGTCGCAGTGGGGTGCGCGCTGGTCCAGCACGCTCGACGGTCCGCCGGACAGGACCACGCCCGCCGGGCGCCGCTCCCGGATCGCCTCCACCGGCGTGTCGAACGGCAGGATCTCCGAGTACACGGAGAGCTCGCGAAGCCGTCTCGCGATCAGTTGCGTGTACTGCGAACCGAAGTCGAGGACGAGAATAGTCTGATGGGCCACCGGGATCGCGCCGGATCGCCGCGCACGGGACCGCACGTCGGGCGACAGCGTACAGCTATTATAGCGAGGTGAGCACCCTGTTGTGACCACAATATTTAGTGGTAGCCTCGGCCGGATACGCATGATATGCGCCCTCTGGCTGCTGGCGGCTTTCCTCTCGGCGACGCCGGGTCTGGCCGAGCGGCGCCCCGCGCGAGGCGCTGTGCAGGCGCCGGCTCGGTTCTTTCCCCTGCAGGTCGGCTGGACGGCCGAGCTGGGCGCACCGCCCTCGACGAGGCCCGGATTCGACGCCGTCCACGCCTACGTGCCGCTCCGCGACGGCACCCTGTCGGCGGTGCGACTGCGCGACGGCAGCATCGCCTGGAACATCGAGCAGGCGGTGGCGTTTCCTCCTGCGGCGGGCGACGGCACCGTCATCGTGGCAGCCGGCGCTATCCTGGTTGCACTCCAGGGGGCGACCGGCGAGCGGCTCTGGTCCCTCGATCTTGCGTCGGACATCTCCGCGCCGCCGCTGCGCGCCGCCGGCTGGTTGATTGCGCCCCTGGAGGGAGATCAACTGGTGGCGCTCGAGTCCGCCAATGGCCGCGAGGTCTGGCGCCGGCCGCTCGGCGGTCCCGTACGGGTCCAGCCGGCGTTCGGTGGCAACCGCCTGTTCGTTCCGATTGATGACGGACGGCTGGCCGCGCTCGATGTAACGACCGGCAGGCTGCTGTGGGAACAGCCGCTCACCGGCAGCCCGCGGGAGGTGTTGCCGCTCGACGCCGTGTTCGTCGGGACGACCGGCAACTACCTGTACCGGATATCGCCCGCCAACGGCCGAATCGAATGGCGTTGGCGCACGGGCGGTGACATCATCGGCGCGCCGATCGTCGATGAGGAGCGCGTCTATTTCGCGTCGCTGGACAACATGGTGTGGGCGCTCGACCGCGACAGCGGCGTACAGCGCTGGCGAGAGGTGCTGCCGCGGCGCCCGCGCGCGGTGCCGGGGCTGGTCGACGAGCTGCTGCTGGTATCCAGCGTCTCGGAACACCTCCCGTCGTTCAAGCGCGAGACGGGTGAACCGGCAAATGCCGTCGTCGCCCCGGGCGAGCTCGGCGCGCCCCCCTACCTCGCCCCATCGCTCGCCGCGGCCGGCTTGCGGATGGTGTTGCTGGTCGCCGACGGCCGGCTGGTCGGCATGCGGCCGCCGCTGCCGCCGCCGGCCCTGTCGCTTGCCGAGCCGCTGCCGCCGGTGCGGCCGGTGCCGTACGGTGTCCTGCCGTCAGCGCCTATCGAATTGGAACCGGTCACCCTCGCGCCGCCGCCGCCGGCGGCGCGGGCGACGGCACGATGAGCAGTCCCCGGTACTGGCGGCAGCTTGCCGCCGCCGGCATTGTCATCGCCGGCACCGGCGCGATTCAGCTGGCCGGCGGGCTGGTGGAACTGGCGCGCCTGGGCGCGTCGGACGACGCGGCGTTCGCACGGATCGAGCGGCAGGTCACACAACGCTTCGACACCATGGCGACGGCGCTCGAAGCGCTTGCCGTGCGGCTCGCAGCGCGCCCCGCGGTGATTGGCGGGATGCGCGGCGATCCCAACTCGGCCGCGGCGCTGTTCGACGCCGTCCGCGCCGCGCCGCTGGAGAGCGGCGTAGGCGACGCGGCGATAACGGTCTACGACGACATGGGCGCGGCGCGCGCCTGGACCGGGCGTCCTTCCGAGATCGCGCTCGAGCGCATCCTCGGCGGACAGGCATTTCTCATTGCACCGGGGTCGCTCGGTCTGCGGCTGGTCTACATCGAGCCGCTCTTCGACGCGTTTGCCGGCGCCGCGCCACCGCCGCGCATCGGATCGATTGCCGCCGAGCTCGTACTCTCACCGGCGCTCGGCGTAACCGGCACGCCCGCCGGTCCATTCCAATTGATGACGCCGATTGCCGACGTGGCGGTTCAGGCTGCCGGCGAGGCAGGTGCGCGCGCCGTGCGGCAGCCGGACGGCGCGCGCCGCTTCGATCTCCTCTCCCCGGGCGGTGACCCGCTCCTGGAGGCGTCGGTTGCAGTCACGGACCTGCGCATCACGCGTATCCGCTGGCGGCGTACCGTATCGAATCTGACGCTGCTGTTCGTGGCGCTCGCGGTGGTCGGGGCGGTACTGGTCGCGCTCCGCCGGATGCCCCGTGGCGGGCGCCTGCTGCACCTCCTCGGCCGCGCCGGGCTCGGCGCCGCCGGGCTTGGGGTGGCCGGACTCCTGCTGCGGGCGGCGAGCGCGCCGGAACCGGGCCGTGGCAGGCTGTTTGCGCCGGAGGTATACAGCTCCGGGCTGTTGCCGGACCTCCTGCGGTCACCGGCCGACCTGTTGATCCACGGCGCGCTGGCCGTTGCGTTTGCGCTCGTCATGGCGGCCCTGCTGCGACACGTCCGTCCCGCGGCGCGGCGGCTGCGCCGCGCGCCGGCCCGCCGCTGGCTCATTCCGTTTCTGCTGATCCATGCGCTTGGTGGAGCGGTGCTGGCGGCGGTCACGATCGGCCTGCATGCGGTTACCCGCGACGCCGCGTTCAGATCGACCGTCGATCTCCTCCATACCTCCCTTGCCCCCTGGGACGCTGGGCGCATCGCCCTGCTGTGCGCGCTGATCCTGGCGGCCGTCGGCGCCGTGTGGGGCGGGGCCATCGTGCTGGAGACCACGCGCGCGGCATGGCGGTATCCGCGCCGCCAGCCGCTGCCACTGCTGGGAGCAGTCGCCGCCTGGAGCGTACCCTGCGCTGCGGGCATGCTCGCGCTCGGACAGCCGCTGTTCCCAGGCCTCATTCTGCCGGCAGGTACGATATTGGCAGCCTTGGCGATGCCAACCGTGCGGCCGCGGTTTCGCCACGCATCCCAGGCCTCGCGCGTGCTGGTGATGCTACTGGCGTTGGTTGCGCCGGCGCTACTGCTGTACCCCTCACTGGCGCACCATGCGGACCGCGCCAAGCGGCAACTGGTCGAGACACGCTACGCCCGACAGGCGGCCCGCCACCCTGCCGATCTACAACGGTTTCTGAACCGCTCGCTCGGCCAGATCGACGAATTGCCCGAGCTGCAGGCGGTGACGACGGCACCGCCGCGGCGGCCCGGCGCCGACCGCGCGTTCTCCCTCTGGAGGCAGACCGACCTGGCGCAGCTGCGACTGACGTCGGCCATCGAGCTGTACGACGCCGGCGGCAGCCTGGTCAGCCGTTTCGCGCTGAACTTTCCGGAGTACGCCGACGTGCCCCAGCGCTGGGTATCCGGCGACTGCAATTGGGAAATTTTCGGCGAGGCGGCGCCGTTCGGATCGGAGGAACGCCGCATTCTGCACGGCGAGCGCGCCATCTGCGCGCCCGGCGCCAGCGCCGGCGCGGCCCCGGTCGTTCAAGGATCGGTAGTTGTGCATCTGGCCCTGGACTACCAGGCGCTACCGTTCATCTCGCCCCGGAATCCGTACGTCGAGCTACTCCGCGAACGACCCGACGCCGCCGCCGAGCGCCAGGCGGGACGCGACGTGGAACTGGTCATCTACGGGTGGGGGTTGCAACCGATCTTCACCTCGGGCTCCAGCCCGTGGATCGTGGACGACGACCTGTTCTCGCGCATCTATGCCTCGCGGGAGCCGTTCTGGACCTCCCGCACCAAGGCCGGGCGCCGCTACGACATGTATATCGTCAATAATCGTGCCGGTATCTACGCACTCGGGTACCCCGCATTCGGCCTGTTCGATCATGTCGTCCGCCTGGTTGAAATCACGGCGCTGGTCGGGCTCGGCTGGCTGGCGTTGCTGCTGCTCGCGGTCTGTGTGACGCCGTGGACGGCGGACTGGAACCACTTCGGCCGGGACCTGCTCCGAGACGTCCGCACCAGCTTCTACCGCCGGCTGTTCCTGGCATTTGTCGCCGCCACCGTGATCCCTGTGCTTGCGCTCGCGCTCGTTATCCGGATCTATCTCTCGGCGCAGCTGCGCGCGGACGTAGAGACCGGCGCCGCGCGCACCGCCGCGGTGGCGCAACGGGTGATCGAGGAATCGTTCGGCCTGCAGCAGACCGGCGACGAACCGGCCGCCATCATCAACGACGACCTCCTGGTGTTCATCAGTCAGGTAATCGACCAGGACGTCAACATTTTCGAGGGCTCACAGCTGCTGGCCACGAGCGAACGGGACCTGTTCGCCTCGGGCCTGCTGCCCACACGGACCCCCGCCGGTGTCTATGACGCCATCGTGCTGAGGCGTGTCTCCGGCTATGTGGCGGAGGACGAAATCGGCGACCTGCAGTATCTCGTGGCCGCGACGCCGATTCGGGCCGGCGGCCGCGACGCCATCCTGACGGTGCCACTGACTTCTCGCCAGCAGGAGATCGAAGACCAGATTGCCAGCCTCGATCGCGCCATTCTGATCGGCGCGGCTCTGTTCGTCCTGCTCGGGGCGGCGAGCGGCTACTACCTGGCGGAACGCATTGCCGACCCCGTCAAGCGCCTGACGCGCGCGACCCGGCGGATAGCCCGCGGCGACTTCGACGCCCAGGTGGCGGTCAAATCCGCCGACGAGCTGCAGCGGCTCGTGGCGGCATTCAACCGGATGGCCATTGATCTCAAGGATCAACAGCAGCGGCTGGAGCGGACGCACCGCCTCGAGGCGTGGGGCGAAATGGCTCGTCAGGTAGCCCACGAAATCAAGAATCCCTTGACGCCCGTGCAACTTTCGGCGGAGCACCTCCTGCGCGTCAACCGCGACCGCGGCGAGCCGCTTGGACCGGTGCTGCAGACCTGCGTCGACTCGATTCTGGCGCAGGTGCGCATTCTCCGGCAGATCGCATCCGAGTTCTCCAGCTATGCCTCCTCCCCCACCGTCAACCGGGAGGAGACCGACCTCGGCGCGCTCCTGCAGGAGGTCGTGACGCCGTATCTGCCCGGCCTCGACGGCCGCATTACCGTGACGATCGACATCGAAACCGGCCTGCCCCTCGTCTCGGCCGACCGTACACTGGTCGCGCGCGCCCTCACGAACGTCATTGACAACGCGCTGCATGCGATGCCCGGCGACGGTTCGTTGGAGGTACGCGCGGCGGCGCAGGAAGCCGCGGTATCGCTCGTGGTGCGCGACACCGGCGTCGGCATCGACGAGGCAACCCTGCGGCGGATCTTCGAGCCCTATTTCTCGACGAAGGTGTCGGGCACGGGGCTGGGCATGGCCATTGCCAAGCGCAACGTCGAGTTGAGCGGGGGCACGATCGCCGTAGACAGCACACTGCACGAGGGCACGGTGGTCAGGATCGCCTTTCCGTCCCTGCCGGCTGACTGACGTACGCCGCTTGAGAATTACTAGGAAGCTGTGCGGTCCTGCTGCGACTCGTAGTGCGTCGCCCGCGATTTCTCAGTCCGCTGCCGCCGGCGCACCTTGGAGTACGCCAGCCCAATCAATCCCGAGGCCACGTAGGTGTAGGCCATGAGCACCAGCACGACCTGCGGATTGCTGGCGATCGCCGCGATTACGCCGGCCACGACCAGCAGCGCGAGAGAGGGCTGCCGGCGTCCGGGGATCAGGGTATTGAAGCTGCGGTAGCGGATGCGGCTGACCATCAGTCCCGCCGCCACAAGCACGATTGCAAGGGCGACTGAGGCCCCGACGACGTTGTCGAGGCCGCTGGGATATGCGTATACGGTGGCGGCCAGCACGGCAGCGGCGGGCGGGCTCGGCAGCCCGACAAAATAGCGCCGGTCGCTGCCCTTGCCCTGGATGTTGAAGCGGGCCAGCCGTATGGCTGTCGCCGTCACGTACAGGAAGCCGGCGGCCCAGCCGAACCGCCCGAGCGATTCCAGACCCCAGCTGAACACCAGCACCGCCGGCGCGACGCCAAACGAGATCACGTCGGCCAACGAGTCGAACTCCACGCCGAATTCGCTGGACGTGCCCGTCATGCGGGCGATGCGCCCGTCGAGCGTATCCAGGATCATCGCGAAGCCGATCAGCGCCGCGGCCGTCGCGTAGTCGCCGCGCATGGCGTACACGATGGACGCCCACCCGCAGAACATGTTCCCGACCGTGAACATGCCCGGCAACAGGTAGACGCCGCGCTGGAAGCGCCGCTCGCGCCGGTTCCGGCGGAAGATGGACAGCACTCTGGGCATAGGTCCGCCTACTCCGGTTCGCGAGGAGTATCCAGTTCCGCCACGACCGTCTCGCCGCCCCGCACGGTGTCGCCGGCCCCAACCTGCAGCGGCACCCCCGCGGGAATGAAAAGGTCCATTCGCGATCCGAATTTCATCACGCCCAGACGCTGGCCGGTGGCAACTGCCATTCCGGGCGCCAGACGACACACGACCCGCCGCGCAAGCACCCCGACGACCTGGCGGCAGATCACCGTCTGCCCCGCGTGGCTGATCCAGGTCTCGCACCGTTCGTTCTCGGCCGCCGCCTCGGCGCGGTACGCCGGCAGGAACCGTCCGGCCCGATACTCCACGCGCGTTACGGTACCGCTCACCGGCACCCGGTTCACGTGCACGTCCATGAGCGACAGGAAAACGCTCACCTGCTGCCAGGCGCCGGCGGGCGCCACGTCGGACCGTGCGGGACCCGCCTCGACAACGCGGCCGTCGGCCGGCGCGACCACCACGCCCTGCCTCGACGGCGGCTGCCGCGCGGGATCCCGGAAGAAGAAACCGAAGAAGCCGGCCAACACCGCCGCGACAGCGGCCGGAATGTCGAAGCCGAGCACCAGCAGGAGGGCGCCAACCACTAGTGCGCCGGAGATGAACGGGGCGCCGGCCGGATCGATGCGCATATTGTCTCGCCGCGCGCAAACCGCCACACGGTAAACCGCGCGGCGCGGATCGGTAGTACGGACCGGGCGGGGCGGATCAGCCCCGGACCGAGGATTCCAGCGCCGGCACTGCGGCGGGGGCGCTGCGACGACGGAGAATTTCCTCCATGCGGTCCTTGAGCTGCAACTTGCGTTTCTTGAGGACGGCCTTCTCGCGTTCTTCCTGACCGGTTCGGTAGCGCTGGCGCGAAAGCTCGCCCAGCCGTGAATCGAGATCCCGATGTTGTGCTGCAAGTCGACGGAACTCTTCATCCGTCTGCAGGAGAGTTTCCCGCAACTGCTGCGAACCTGTCATTTCGTCTCCTGGTGCTGGGATTCGCCGAAGCCGCGCGCGGGGGAGAAAGAACGCACCGCCATCATCAGCCAACGGACGCTATCACACGGTCACTGGAGTTTCAAGCGCGCAAGCTCGGCGTCCGGACGCCGAACGTATACCGGCCGCGCCGCGTGCGGCCCGACCGCGGTTCGACCCCGCGCCGCCAGCCGTGCCGCGATGGGAGCGAGCGGTGGAACGGTCTCCGCGAGCAGCCCGGCGCAATTCAACTCCCGCTGCAGCAGCGGCCGCGCCGGCTCGACGGCGTCCCCCATCACCGCTACGCGCCGGACGTCCGCGCACAGCAGGTCGCGCCACTGTTGCGCCACTACCTCGGGCGCCGCGGCCACCGGCGGCGCGATCTCCACGAGCGGTCCCGCGGCAGCCGCTGCCGACGCGCTGGCGCCGTCCACCGCGGGGGCCTCGTACAGCGCCGCAAACACTTCACCGCGGTGCGCGTTCATCCACGCACCCACCAGCGGAGGTGCGTCGCCGGCGACCTCGAGCAGGGCCGCGCGGGCCACCGCCTCGAGCGTCGGAACCGTCACCACCCGCCGCTGGCGGACCAGCGCCAGCGCCTGGATGGTTGCCAGACCGACGCGCAGGCCGGTGAAGGAGCCGGGGCCGCAGCACACCGCGTACACGTCGATCGCGCTGACGGCGCAGTCGTGCGCGGCGAGCAGCGCCGTCACGTCGCCCGGCAGACGCTCGCCGTGCGTCCGCGCCGGATCCCCTGTGAAACAGCCGAGCAGTTCCGCGTCCCGCACCAGCGCGACGCTGCCCGTGGCCGTGGACGTGTCCAGCGCCAGTACCAGCATCACTTCCAAGAATAGCGGAACGTTACCACTTGGGGCTGCGCCCCAAAACCCCCGGCAAGCGCTAGCGGGGACGGCTTCATCAACTCGGGGCTGCGCCCCAAACCCCCGGCAAGCGCTAGCGGGGACTGCTTCATCAACTCGGGGCTGCGCCCCGAACCCCCGGCAAGCGCTAGCGGGGACCCCTTCGCCCCGCGCCGCGCTTGCCGAGGCCCGCCGTGCGGGCCTTGGGGGCGGGCTGCTATACTCACCGCCCATATCAGACGATGTCCACTCCGACCGAGGCGAGCCGGGAATCCCGGGCCACGCCGGCGATGCGCCAGTATCTCGAGGTCAAGCGGCAGCATCGCGACACACTGGTCTTCTTCCGGATGGGCGACTTCTACGAGTTGTTCTATGAGGACGCCCTGACGGCGGCGGCCGCGCTGGAGCTGACGCTCACCTCGCGATCGAAGGATGTGGGCGGCAGCGCCATTCCGATGTGCGGCGTGCCCCACCACGCCGTTGACACCTACATCGCGCGGCTCGTGAAGCGCGGCTTCCGGGTGGCCATCTGCGACCAGGTGGAAAATGCCGCCGCGGGCAGAAAATCCAAGGCTCCTTTGCGGCGCGAGGTCGTGCGCGTGGTTTCGCCCGGCACCCTGACGGATGCCGGTTACCTCGACGCCAGAGAGCCCGCATTCCTGCTCGCGCTCGCGCCCGGCGGCGACATGCGGACGCAGGCGGAGGACGCCACCTGGGGCGCCGCGTTGATCGACCTGTCGACCGGCGAATTCAGCGCGGCCGAGTACGCGGGCGGCGACGGGCGTCAGGCGATCGTGGACGAGGTATCAGTGCTCCGGCCGCGCGAGGTGATTGTCGCCAGCGATCTGCCGCTGCTCGAGCTGTTGCCCGAACTCGCGGTGTTCGAACTGCCGATCACGACGATCGAGCCCTGGATGTTCGGATTGGAGCACGCGCGGGAAACGCTGTGCGACCAGCTCCGGACCGCCACCCTCCATGGTTCCGAGCTGGCGAGCCACGCGGCAGCCACGACGGCCGCCGGCGCCCTGGTGCAGTACCTGCGGGACACCCAGAAGGTCGACCTCGCGCACGTGCGGCGGATCGACTACCGCTCGCGCGCCGACCATGTAATCATCGATTCCACCACCTGCCGGCACCTGGAGATCATCGACGCAGCCGACGGCGGCAGCGACGGCGGGCTGCTCGGCGAGATCGACCGCACGGCGACGCCGATGGGCGGACGCCTGCTGCGCGCCTGGTTGCAGCGGCCGGCGCGCACGATCGAGGTGATTCACAACCGGCTCGATGCGGTCGAGGAGCTGGTCGGCCGCGGCCTGGAGCGCGCCAGGCTGCGGGAAACGCTCAAGCCGGTGCACGACCTCGAGCGCCTGGTCGCGCGCGTCGCCCTGCGCACGGCCGGGCCGCGCGACCTGATCGCGCTGCGGCAGTCGGTGGCCGTCATCCCGCACCTGCGCACCCAACTCGCGGACTGCGGTGCGCCGCTCATCCAAAGCCTGGTCGCCCAGCTCGACGACGTGGCTGATGTGCGCGAGGCGATCGAGACGACCGTCGTCGACGAACCGCCGCTGCTGGCGCGCGACGGCGGCTGCATCCGCGACGGCGTGGACACCGCCCTCGACGAGCTGCGCGCCATCAGCCGCAACGCCAAGCAGCAGATTGCGGCCATGGAGCGCGAGGAACGCGAGCGGACGGGCATCGCCAACCTCAGGGTCCGCTTCAATCGGGTATTCGGCTACTACATCGAGGTGTCCAAAGCGAACCTCCATGCCGTTCCAGAGCACTACCAGCGCCGGCAGACCGTCGCCACCGGAGAGCGGTACATCACACCCGCGCTCAAGGAGTACGAAGAAAAGGCGCTCGGCGCGGACGAGCGGCTGCTCGAAATGGAGCAGGCGTTGTTCGAGGCCCTGCGGCAGCGCGTCGCCGCGGAAGCTACGCGCATCCTGGAATCCGCGCGGGCAATTGCCGCCCTCGACGTCGCCACCGCACTGGCCGAAGCAGCACACGCACTGAACTATGCGAAGCCGCAGGTGCACGACGGTCCGGAGCTGGAGATAACCGAAGGCCGCCACCCGGTCGTGGAACGCCGGTCACCCACGCCGTTCGTCCCGAATGACCTGTTGCTCGACGACGCGGCGCAGCAGCTCTTGATCATCACCGGCCCCAACATGGGCGGCAAGTCCACGTTCCTGCGCCAGGCGGCGCTGATCGTGCTGCTCGCCCACGTCGGCTCGTTCGTACCGGCCAAACAGGCGCGCGTGCCGCTCACCGACCGCATCTTCGCCCGTGTCGGCGCTGCCGACAACATTGCCCGCGGTCAATCCACGTTCATGCTGGAGATGCAGGAGACAGCCAGGATTCTTCACACTGCGACGTCCCAGAGCCTGGTGCTGCTCGACGAAATCGGCCGCGGCACCGCCACATTCGACGGGCTCAGCCTGGCGTGGGCGGTCGCCGAGCATCTGGCGACCGGGCCGCGCGCCCGGCCGAAGACGCTGTTCGCGACGCACTACCACGAATTGACCGCTCTGGCAGACTCCATACCGTGCGTCGCCAATTACCACGTGGTCGCCCGCGAATGGCAGGACGACATCATCTTTCTCCGCCGCGTCGAGCCGGGACGTTCCGACCGCAGCTACGGGATTCAAGTGGCGCGCCTGGCCGGCCTGCCACCGGAAACCGTGCAGCGGGCGCGCGACATCCTGGTCACTCTGGAAAATGACGAGCTGTCCGGCGTCCGGCGCCCGGCGCCCGGCGAACGCGCCGGCGGCGACAACGCACAGCTCGATCTGTTCCGGCGCGAGCCGCCCGGCCATGCCCGCGTCGTGGAGCGACTTCGCGGGACAAATCTCGACGAGCTGACGCCGCTGCAGGCGCTGACGCTGCTCGCCGATCTGCAGCGTGAGCTCGAAGCGCCCGAATGACGAGGAGTCAGTGACATCGAGGAAATCACGGCTGCTCAAGGTGCCGATTGAACCGTTCACCGTGGAGCCGGGGCTGCCGGCCGAAGAAATCCTGCGGCGCATGGAACGGATTTCATTCCAGGGCAGGAACCTCGCCCGCGCCCATCAGGTGTGGCGGAAGATGCTGTCCGGCGACCTCCTCATCTTCCTGGGAGCTGCCGGTGCGCTCAGCGCCGGGGGCCTGCGGCTCGTGCTGGCGCATCTGATCGGGCAGCGCTACGTCGACTGCCTCGTCTCGACCGGTGCGAACCTGTACCACGATCTGCATGAAACACGCGGGCGGCAGCACTTCCTGGGCTCGCCGCGGAGCGATGACCGGGCATTGCAGGCGGAACACATCGACCGCGTCTACGACACGCTCGTCGACGAGGACGAGTTCATCGACAACGACAACTGGATTGCCGCGTTTGCCGCAACGCTCGAGGCCCGACCGTACACCAGCCGCGAATTCCTGCACCTGCTGGGGGGGCACCTGTGGCGCGAGACCGGCCGCGACGGTATCCTGACAGCGGCGTACCGCGCCAACCTCCCGGTGTTCTGTCCGGCCATTGCCGACTCGTCCATCGGCATGGGCCTCTCGCAGGCGCGCGACCTGCGGCCGGACTGCGGTCAGATCGACGTAATCGGCGACATCGCCGAATCGGCCGGACTCGTCGTCCGCCGTCGCCATACGGCGTCGGTGGTGCTCGGCGGCGGGACGCCCAAGAACTTCATCAACCAGGCCAGCGTGCAGGCAGACTATCTGGGTTCAGGCGTGACCGGACACCGCTACGCGCTCCAGATCATCACCGACGTCCCGCATTTCGGCGGCGCGTCGGGCTCGACGCTCGACGAGGCGCAGAGCTGGGGCAAGCTATCGGCGGATGCGGACTACGTGACCGTCCATGCCGACGCCACGCTCGCGCTCCCGCTGCTGGCGACTGCGCTGGCGGGCAGCGCGCGCGATCTGCTTGCCGCGCGCAAGCCTGTCCGCTTCGAGCTCGATTGCCGGACGATGGTGGTCGATGGCGCGCCGCTGCCGGCCGGACGTACCGTAGCCACCGACTAGCCTGTCGGGGTTGCCGGCTCCTGCTGCGTCACGCAGTGGATCGCGCCACAGCCAAAAATGAGGTCCACCGCGTGCACACCCACGACCTCGCGTCCGGGAAAGAGCGGGGCTAGCCGGGATAGGGCTGTCCGGTCCCGCGGATCGTTGAACGTCGGTACCAGCACGCGGCGGTTGCCGATGTAGAAGTTCAGGTAGCTCGCGGGCAGGCGCCGACCCCCAAACTCCAGCCGCCGGGGCATCGGAATCTCGACAATTCGAAGGGGCGCCCCGGCGCTGGCGGTCATTCCCGCGAGACGCGCCAGATTGTCGGCCAGCCGCCGGTGGTTCTCATCCGTCGGATCCGGCTCGGTCGCCGCGACCACGACGCCCGGCGCCACGAACCGCGCGACGGCGTCCACGTGGCCGTGCGTGTCGTCGCCCGCGATCCCCTGGCCCAGCCACAGCACGCGGCGGGCGCCGAGATAGTCGCACAGCGTCTGCTCGAGCTCCCGCCGGCTGAGCCGCGGATTGCGCACCTGGGTGCGGCCCAGCAGACACTCCTCGGTCGCAAGCAGCAACCCCTGCCCATCCACGTCGATGCTGCCGCCTTCGAGCACGACCGGCACCGGCCCCTCGGCTGCCGCGGGTGTACATTCCACCGGAATCCGAGCCAGCCCCCGGCACTCCGCGATGCGCGCCGGTACGAGGTTGTCCTGCCGCGACGCGCGGAAGCGGGCCCAGCCATTGAACCGCCAGTCCGTGACGGCGACCGCACTTGGAGCGCCCGGTCCGGAGCGCACCAGAAAGATCGGGCCCGAATCCCTGATCCAGGACCGGTCAGTCGCGATGCGGTAGCGCTCGATCCGCTGCGGGTCGACGCCCACCTTGCGCAGCTGCAGGCATGCCCGGCGCTCCACGGCCGGGTTCGCGAACAGGATGCAGACCGCCTCGCCGTCGATCAGCATCCTGGCGATCTCGGCGTAGCACCATTGGACGGCCGACGTCTTCGACTGCCAGTCGGTTCGGTTGTGCGGCCACACGAGCCAGGTGGCGCGATGGGGTTCCCATTCAGCCGGCATCCGGCAGCCGCGCGCCGCCGGTGAGCCGACGCTAGCAATGAGGGGTGGCGCGGCGCCGGCATGCGGCGTCATTCGGCGTCGGGGTGCGGGGGCTCGGAAGGATCGTCAATGTATCGCCGACCCAGCGGCGCATAGGTATCGATCCGGCGGTCGCGCAGGAACGGCCAGTCGCGACGCTGCCGCTCGATGAGCGCCCGGCTGCACTCCACGACAACCACGTCCGGTCCGTCGCCCGCCGCTTCCGCGACAACGCGCCCCGCCGGATCGCAGACGAACGAGCGCCCCCAGAAATCGAGTCCGCCGGCCGGATCACCTTCGTGTCCAACCCGGTTTACCGCCGCGACGTACACGCCGTTGGCGATGGCGTGCGAGCGCTGCACCGTCCGCCAGGCGTCGCACTGGACCTGCCGCGCTGCCCCGCCGTCGGACGGCACCCAGCCGATCGCGCTGGGATAGAAGATCACCTCTGCGCCCTGGAGGGCGGTCAGACGGGCCGCCTCGGGGTACCACTGATCCCAGCAGATCAGCACGCCGATGCGGGCCGTGCGCGTTTCGAACACCCGATACCCGAGATCGCCCGGCGTAAAGTAGAACTTCTCGAAGTACTGCGGATCGTCCGGGACATGCAGCTTGCGGTACAAGCCGAGCAGCTCCCCGGTCGCGTCGATGACCGCCGCCGCGTTGTGGTACAGGCCGGGCGCGCGGCGCTCGAATACCGGCACGATCACCACGACGCCGAGCTCGCGGGCCAGCGCCGCGCATGCCGCCGTGGATGGGCCGGGAATCTCCTCCGCGAGATCGAAGCAACGCGCGTCTTCGGTCTGGCAGAAATAGGGCGCGGCGAAAAGCTCCTGCAGGCAGACGATATCGGCGCCGCGGCGCGCGGCCGTGCGAATCCCGTCGAGCGCAGCCGCCCGATTCACTTCCGGGTCGCCGCCGCACGCCATCTGCACCAGGCCGATGGCGAATCCGTCCGGGCGCGGCCCGGCGGGCGCCGAGGAGGCCGGCGCGGTCATTGGCCGGTAGATCAGTTGCCGCTGGCCAACGCGCCGGCCGCCGCGAGGTCGAGCGTGTCCGCCTTGCGACGCGCCTCGGACGCGTAGATGGACAGCGGGAATTCCTCGACTACCCGCATGAATGCGGCGAGCGCCTCGCTGTCCTGGCCGGTCAGCTCGTAGGCGTGGCCGAGCCGCATCAGCACGGCGTCGAGCGGAACGGCTGACTCCGCGGCCATGGTCTCCTGCTCGAGCAACGCCACCGCACCGGCGGCGTCGCCGCCCAGGATGCGCGTCTCCGCCAGACCCAGGCGGGCAACGGCCCCGTGCAACTGATCGCCGCCGGCGGCAATTACCTGCTCGTATGCCGCAGCCGCCTCATCGAGCCGGCCGAGTGCGACCAGGGCGCCGGCCGCCTCGTAACGCGCGGCAATACCGTGCCGCAGTGAGGGATAGGTGTCCGCGACCGCCGTCAACCGCTCCAGAGCTGCTTCGAGCCGCGCCTCGTCGGTTGCAAAGGTTCCGGACGGCTGCTCCCACTCGGCAGCAGGTTCATCAGCGCCGTCTACGGCCTCGGGCGGAGCGGCAATCTGGCCGCCCAGCACGATTAGTGCATCGGCCAACAACTCGCCGGCCTGATTCGCCCGGTGCTGCTGCCAGGCGAAATACCCGCCCACGCCCGCCAAGGCCACAAGCACCACGGCTCCGGCCACGGCCAGCGTCCGGCCCCGGACGAGCAGCGCGGACTGTACCCGCGCCAGGACCGTCGCCAGCGGGTTGTCCTTCAGATGGTGTCGTTCTTCTCTCCGCATGTTGCATTACCCCTTGGGGCTGCGCCCCAAACCCCCGGCGGCAAGCCGCTTCAGGGCGCGGCGCTCCTGTCTTCCGCCCGGGCGCCGGTCAGAATGTTCATCAGCCCGTAGTTGCCCTCATGGCAGGCGTACTCGTAGAGCGGCAGAGCGCTCCGGTGCATCGGATAGCGCGCGGTGAACGGCTGCGTGAAGATGGAAGGGTTATCGACCGTGAACTCGTAGTCGAGCGTGCCGTCGTCGGTGCGCGTGAAGCGCTCGACCAGCCGCAGATCGCCGCCCGTGCCCCAAGAAACGCTCGTCGTGCTGAAGCTGGCGATCTTGTCGGTGAAGTTGGTGGTTTCAACCACCAGGGTGTCGCCCTCCCAACGGCCGCGCGAATCGCCCAGCCACTGCCGCATGTGATCCGGCAGGTGCGGACGGCCGTCCAGCGGCACCACGCGGGCGTCGTGGATCATTTCGACCGTCAGCACGACGTAGCCCGGCGCCTGCAGCAACAGGACGTTGTTGTTGTAGCCGGCCGGCAGCAGCGGCGGCCCGGTGCTGAACCCCACGATGCAACGTTCCGCGAGACCGCGATCCTCCGGCCCGTCGGAACCGATGCCGCCGGCCCTTGTGCGCACCGGCCGTCCACCTGACCGGCGGTGCTCGTCGATGCGCTGCTCCTCGGACGCGGTAAACGGCGGGATCTTGCCGTCAGGCGGATCCACGATCAGCGACGCTTGCGTGAGGGCGGTTGCTCGCGAGCGCTCCGTCCAGACCTCCTGGCCGTACGCTCCGGTATCGCCCTCCGCGGGCCCCTCCCGGTCGCGGTTCAGCGCCGCCTGCCGCCTCTGTTCCCCGACGGCGGCAGCCTCTTCGTCCGTCAACTCGGCGCGGTCGGCAAGCGCGTCGGGACGCTGCAGCGGCGTGAACGTCCAGTACTCCCAGATCCCCTGCAGATCCGGGTCGCCCCACGGGGTGCGCGGCGTCTCCTCGGCCAAACCCTGGCCGCCAGCGGCCATCGTCCCGGCGAGCGCCACCACGAGAATGACCACCAACCCGGCCAGCTTGCGGGCATGTTTCGGCATGTGTCTCCTCCCTGTAAACCAAGGATATCGCAAGGCATCTTGGCGCGCGTGGCAGGATTCGAACGAATCATGTAAGCGATAGATTGTGCTGGAGTTATGCGGTAGCGAGCTGGGCGTTTCCCACGCTCGCTACCACAACTGACTCACTTGACGACCTATTCGCCTTCCCGTGTCCAGCGCCGCGATCTGCCGCCACAGCAGACCGCCCAAGGTCACCATGACGCCAATCGTCGCCCAGTCCGCCACTTCCATTCGCTCATCCTACCGCGGGTGAGTGCGAACTGGAAAGTGCGGCCGGACCGGCGTGGTGGTACAGTTAGGAAGGTGCCGGAGGTGGGAGGCCGCCTACCTCCGGCGTGCTGATCAGAACCTTACACCTGGGAGGATTCGTGCCCCCGACCGACGCAATTTGTGGTTTTGTGTCCGACGATCGCCAACGGTTGCCCCGCGGGCTCAGCCCCGACGCCTGACGCCGTCCACATCGAACCGATAGGTGACCCGGTCGTACCGGGAAGGCCGCTGACAGAATGCCGCCAGTTTCGAGCCGACTGACTTCTTTAGAGCCTTAGGGTCGTGCGGGCGACCGCAGGATTATCACGTGAACGAACCAGCTCTCGTCCGTAACGGACGGGCCAATGGTCCTTATGAACCGTTCCAGGAACTGCCACGTTGGGATAGCGGTGACGCCACGATGGCCGCCCGCCGTCTGTTCATTCTGGTTCAGCCGGAGAACTTCCACGGCCACCCGTCCACGTACGAGGAAGTCCGGCGGTACCCGTCCGTCAGGCTCAAACTGGATCTCCTTTTGATCGATGCCTCGGTGGCGTAGGTAGTCGTGTGCGATTCTCTCGGTCTTGTCCATTTCCTCAACCAGCGACGTGTCGACAGGATCCCCGACGCGCACACTGTACAGTGAAGATCTGCGGCGACACGGAAGGGATGGCGTCCATGCCGATATCGCGACGTACCGGTGCACTCAATGCGTGTCGAACTTGTTGTACTTTGCTTCGGCGACGACGGCGACGTAGATCTCCAGCAGCGCCTGTCGCAGCGGCTCCGGCTCATGCACGTATCGAACATGCATCCTGCGAATCTTGTCCCTCGCGTCCTTGTACGCAATGCTGAATTTCGGATCCGCCAGTAGATCGGCGCGTGAGCCGGCCGTCTTGTAGGTCGCTTGCCTGCCGGTAGCTTCGCGGGCAGTGAGCTACGGGAACGACACAGCGTTCGCGTTGGTACCGAACTGCTGCCGAATGCGGACGCGGATCGGTCCTTTGGTGCGCCCTGCGTAGAGGTGCTCGTCGCCTTCGGAGAACAGGTAGATGCCACCGTGCGGTGTAACTCTTGAGACATCGCCGGCGGCGACCGGCGGCATCGCCAACAGCTGCTGACACTTGGTTTCCAGTTGGTCCACTAGCACGGCGAATCGTTGATGCACGATGTCCTTGAACCCCCTACCCCATCTGTTGCTGATCTCCCCGCCGGGCGGCCTTGGGGCTCGGCGCCAGCGTGAAGTGGATCCTTGCGGGTGCCGACCACGGTCCGCTCGCAGGGGGTTGTGGTCAAGTTTGGTCCTGCAGTTCAGCGTGAATCCCGATGCTTGGGCTGTTTCCGAAGAATGCGATCGTGCTCCACGGGATGACGGCGACCCGGTTATCGTCGATCTGGATGATGATGTACGTCGGCGTCACCTCACGGAAAGGTACGCTGTCGGCACAAGGGCGCGCGCCGAAGGTACTATCGGAGGAGCGCTGACGTACCAGTGTCTGCCAACCAGCTCAGCTCCGCCGTTGCCAATCGCGCCGAACGGGACATCGCGGCGGTCGCCACGAGCACGGGGGCGAGCCCGGGGCCGACCTACCTCGCCAGCGAGCTGTACGTGATGCGGTCGGACGGGACCGCCGTGCGGCGGCTCACGCGGCACTAGCGATGGGACGGCGCCCCGGCGTGGGCGTCCGACGGGCGGACCGCCTTCTTCTACTCGCAGCGGGACGGCGAGTCGCGCATCTACCGCGTCGGCGTCGGCGCCCCCGGCGCGGGCTCGGAATCGGCCGGCGCCGCCCCCGAGCCGATCTCCGTCGCCGGCCTTCGGCCCCGACGGCCGCCTCGCGTTCACGGCGCAGCGCGACGGCCGCTGGACCCTCGTCTCCACCCGGCCCGACGGGTCCGACCCGCGGGTCGAGAGCGACACCGCCCGCGACTACTGGGCGCCGTCCTGGGACCCCGTCTCGGGCCGCCTCCTCGCCCACGGACCGGGCCCTGTCGAGGAGTCCGTGTTCGAGAGCGACACGCCGGGGGCGTTCCTCGTCCACCCGCCGCTCCGCGTCGACATGCCGGACCGCCAGGTGTCCCTGGTCGGCATCCGCGGCTATCTGCCCGCCGTCGATCCCACCTCGGGCGAGATCGCCACCAGCGAGGCGTTCGCGCGTCTCGTCGCGTCCCGGCCCGACGGCAGCGGAAAGCGCGTCATCCACGACCTCGCGGGGGCGGACCGCTACCGGGGCCCCGACTCCGCCTGGGGACCCTCGTGGTCGAAGGACGGCCGGTGGCTGGCGTTCATCGTCGGGCCGCCGTTCGCCTCCGACGCCGTGGACGTCGACATCTGGAAGATCCGCAGCGACGGCACCGGCCTCGTGAGCCTGACGCCCGATTCGGACGCCAACGACGCCCTGCCCGACTTCTCGCCCGACGGCCGGCGCATCGTCTTCCGCAGCCGGCGCGGCGGCAACGCCGACCTCTACCTGATGAACGCGGACGGCGGCGACGTGCGGCGCCTCACGCACCACGAGGCCACCGACACGATGCCCGCGTTCTCGTCGGCCGGCGACCGGGTCGCGTTCACGTCGCTCCGGGACGGGAACTTCGAGCTCTACACCGTCGCCATCGACGAGGAAGGCCGCCCGGGCCCGCCCGAGCGCCTCACCACGAGCCCCGGCCACGACATGCACCCCCGGTTCTCGCCCGACGACGAGTGGGTGCTCTTCACGTCCCAGCGCGCCGAGCTCGGCGACGAGCTGCCCCTGCTGCGGGTCGTCTTCCAGCCGCAGCCCTATGGCGAGCTGCACGCCATCCGCCTCTCGGACCGGACGGTGGTCCGGCTGACCCACAACAGGCCCCACCGCCTGGGTCCGGGACGTGCCGGGGTTCGACTGACGCTCCCTGCTCGTGCCGCTTTTCCGCCGTGTCGCCTGGCGGTCCGGCCGGACGCGTGCGGGGGCAGGCAGGCCGTTCGCGCGTCGGCGCGTCAATCCGTACGGGAACGGTCTACACTGGGGGGAATGACGGGCAGAAGGGACGCTGCCGGTCGGCCGCCGGCAAACGCTCGAACATGGCGTGCGCCCGTGACGCTGGCGCCGCCGGAAGCCTTCGACGACCGCGAACCCGACGACGCCTTCCGAGCGCGGTTCCACCCGTGGCACGACCCGGCGCAGCTTGGGCCGCAGAGCCGGGCGGTCCGCAACCGGCTGCGCGCAAGCTGCGCCGGGTGGCGCGAGAAGCCCGAGGCCGAGGAGTTCTACGCGGCCATTCGGTCGGCCGCCCCGTCGCGCCGGCAGCGGCGCCTGCTCGTGTGCTGGTTGCAGGAAGCCACGCGCGAGGACTTCATCTACGCCTGGGCCGAATGCGTCTACACGTGGCGGCTGCTGGCCAGGGCGATCCACAGGGCCGGGGAGCACACGAGGCCCCGGTGCGCCGACATCAACACGCTGGCGACGCCATGAGCGGCCCGGAGTCCGGATGCGCCGCCGTCGTGCCGGTGGCACGATCGCGGGACCCGCGGCCGGCTGCGAGCAGGCATCGAGCAGGGCGATGACGACGGGGAGCGAGCGGGAGCTGGTGTGGGCGAGCCGTTCGGGGATGGACAGCGGCACGCGGCAATGGCGCGAGCGGCGGTGGGAGCACCTGAAGCGGTACCACCTCGATCTCCGTCCGTGCGTGCTGGGACCGGCGGAAGCGTTCTCGGACGAGTTGGCCCCGCTCGACCCGGGGCTCTGGTACTGGCCGAAGATCGACCCGCGGAGAATGCGGGAGAACAGCCGCGCAGTCGAGTTCCGGCTCGGACTGAGCTTCGCGGGCTCGCGAGAACAGCCGTCTGCACGGGACTTCTACGAAGCCGTGCACGCCAAGGAGCCTAGCGAACGACAGCAGGCGATCGTATACGCCTTCGTGCTGCAGGCCACCGAGATGGACCTCATCCGCGCCTGGGCGGAGCAGGTCTACAGTTGGCGGGTGCTGGTCCGCGCCCTGCACATGGCGGGGTTCGACGTCCACCAGCAGATCCGGATCATCAACGAGTTCGCGGAGGTCGGCGAGTACGGGGGCGTGACGCTGTGGGAACGGTGACGAACGCCGAGGAAGACGGACTGCATCTGACGGAGCCCGCGAAGTCGCTGTGGGCGGCGATCCGGAATCGGCTCACGGAGCTTCGACACGCGCACGAGGAGACGCCCGAGACGTGGATGATGGGTGGCGGGTCGGTGCTGGCCGCGCGATGGCGGCACCGGAGGAGCACGGACATCGACCTGATTACGTCGGCCGGCTGGCAGATCCGGGGGCTGGAGAACAGGGGACGCAACGACTTCACCGACGCCATGAGGGCACTGGGAGGCAGGCTCGACGGCTACAACCAGGCGGCAGTCGAGATGACGTTTCCGGGCAGGAAGCGCCTTCACGTGTTCCGGAGCGAGCCGTCGCCGGCGCTGGGACACGTCGGCACGGTGATCGACGAGCATCGGTTCGACGCGCTTTCGACAATCCAGATTCTGGCCGGGAAGCTGTTGAACCGGTCGCTGCGTGCGCCGGCCAGGGACCTGTACGACATCGTCATCGCGAGTGAACGGGAGCCAGCGGGGCTGCACCGGGCCGTCAACATGCTGTCACCGGACATGCAAGCGGACATCGCGGTCATGTGGCACGTGCGGCGCGAGAAGATCGAGCGGGACGCGCGCTGGAACCTGAAGCCGTTGTCGTCGAGCGAACCCCTGCTCGTCAGCCCCGGGGAACTCGTGGAGCGGGCGGGGGAAGCGCTGCGTCGTGCGTGCTACCAGGAGATCGAGATCGAACCGGCGAGACCCGGACAGCCGGCGAGAATCATCACGACGACCGAAGATGGGGAAAGCGAGCCGATCGTCGTTCCGAGAGCGCGAATCGAGGAGACTCTCGAGGGGACGGGTATCAACGGGTGCCTCCGGGTCCGGCAACTCGACAGAAGCACCTTCGTCGGAGCGCTCCACGCGGAGCGGGAATAGCCCCCGATTCCGGTCCGGGGCGGACAGGGTACGCACCCGGGGCCCTGACTGACGGAGGCTTCCGCGCGATGGCGTCGGGCGCAGGCCCGCAGCATGGGGGCAGGCCGGGCCGCGTAGCGCCGCTGGAGGGTTGGTGGTATAACGGCGGGGCGGCGGCCGCGCGGGTGTGGTCGCCGGCCGAGGTCATCGAGGGGTGCGGATCATGTCGAAGGAAACTCGCGTCGAAGCTGGCGGGTCGCGTTGGCGGGGGCGGAACGTCGCGGCGGCGGCGGTGGTACGGGTGGCGGCCGTCGGCCTGATCGCGGCGGGCGGTCTGACCGCCGGGCCGGGCGCCGGCGTCGCGGCGGCGCAGCCCGCGGGCGCGGACGGCGCCTTCACGGCGGACCAGGCCGCGAGCGGCTGGTCCGCCTACGGCGTCCAGTGCAGCGAGTGCCACGGCATCGGCCTCGAGGGCATGATCGCGCCGCCGCTGTCCGGCGTCGAGTTCCTGAACACGTGGGCGGGTCAGACCACCGACGAGCTGTTCGAGTACCTGCGCGACACGATGCCCCCCGGGGCCGAGGGCGCGCTCAGCGACCAGTCCTACATCGACCTCGTGGCCTACATGCTCGAGGCGAACGGCGCCCTGCCCGGCGACCGCACCCTGGCCGTCGGCGAGGCGGTGACGATCGGCGACGCCGCCGACATCTCCGAGGCGCAGCGCGCCGCCCAGGCCGGCGAGCGGCCGCGGCGGCGGATGTCGCGGTTCGTCAACCAGACGGTGCCACACGAGCTGACCCCGGTGACCGACGCCCTGCTCGCCGACCCCCCGCCGGGCGACTGGCTGAGCTGGCGGCGCACCCGCAACGGCCACGGCTACAGCCCCCTCGACCAGATCACGCGCGACAACGTCGGCGACCTGCAGCTCGCCTGGTCGATCTCGGTCCGGCCCGGCAACCACCAGACGACGCCGCTCGTGCACGACGGCGTCATGTTCCTCGCCAGTCCGGGGAACGTCGTTCGGGCCATCGACGCGGTGACCGGCGACGTCATCTGGGTGTACCGCGCGCGGCTGCCCGACGACGCGCGCCCCGGCGCCACCCGCACCCTCGCCCTCTACGGCGACAAGCTCTACCTCGCCCGGGCCGACGCGGTCCTCGTCGCCCTCGACGCGAGCACCGGCGAGGAGGTGTGGCGGACGGTCAAGGACGACTACACGCAGGGCTTCCGCCAGAACGCGGGCCCCGTCATCGCCAACGGCGTCGTCATCACCGGCACCAACGGCTGCGAGCGCTACACCGAGCAGACCTGCTTCATCACCGGCCACGACCCCGACACCGGCGACGAGCTGTGGCGCACGTCCACCATCGCCCTGCCCGGCGACCCGAACAATGCGTCGTGGGGCGACACGCCGCCGTACCTGCGCGCGGGCGGCGACTCGTGGATCCCGGGCAGCTACGACCCCGAGCTCGGCCTCTTCTTCATCGGCACCGCCCAGGCCAAGCCGTGGGTGGCGTCGAGCCGCGGCATGACGACGCGGCAGGACGCGCTCTACACCAACTCGACCCTCGCCATGAACCCGCGGACCGGACAGGTCGAGTGGTACTTCCAGCACGCGCCGGCCGAGACCCTCGACCTCGACATCGTCTACGAGCGGGTGCTCGTGGACGCCGACGGCGAGCGGTGGCTCTTCACCATCGGGAAGGACGGCATCCTCTGGAAGCTCGACCGGCGCACCGGCGCCTTCGTCGACCTCCGCGAGACCGTCCACCAGGACATCTTCGCGTCCATCGACCGCGACACCGGCGAGCTGACCTACCGGGACGACCTGCAGGACATCGCCATCGGCGAGCGGGTGTTCGCCTGCCCGAGCCTGCTCGGCGGCCACAACTGGCAGGCGTCGGCCTACCACCCCGGCGCCGGCGCCCTCGTCATCCCCCTCCACCAGGCGTGCATGCACCTGACGGGCCGCGAGGTCGAGTTCATCGAGGGCGGCGGCGGCACCGCCGGCCGCTACGAGCTGCTCGAGATGCCCGGCAGCGACGGCAACACCGGCAAGCTCGCCGCCTACGACGTCCGCACCATGGAGGAGCTCTGGAGCCACGAGCAGCGCGCGCCCTTCCTGACCTCGGCCCTCACCACGGCGGGCGGCCTCGTCTTCGCCGGCGACGGCGCGCGCTACTACCGCGCCCACGACGTCGAGACGGGCGAGGTGCTCTGGGAGACCCGGCTCGCCTCGTCGGCGCACGGCTACCCGGTCACCTACGAGGCGGGCGGCCGCCAGTTCATCGCCGTCCCCGCGGCGTTGGGCGGGGTGTTCCGGAGCCTGACGGCGAAGCTCAGCCCGGAGATCTATCAGCCGGAGGGGGGGAATGCGCTCTTCGTGTTCGCGCTTCCGGAACACCATCTGAATCCGTAGCAGTCCGTAGAGCGCCACGACTACCCTCCATACCCCGATTTTATGGGGTTTGCTGTGGCCAGCGTGTCGCTGCCGCTCCGTGCGCGTGTCATCCTTTCCACATCCGTATGTGGTATAATCGTGGGGTACGTAGTAGCGGGGTATCTGGATGGCAGGACGACTCAGAGTTAAGCAGATCGGAACCTTGCAACCGGGACGGCACAGCGACGGCGGAACGCTCTTCCTCGTCGTCGAGCCCGGCGGGCGGAGCCGCCACTGGGTCCAGCGGTTGACCGTCGAGGGCAGGCGCCGCGACCTGGGGCTCGGCGGGTATCCGTACGTCGGGCTCGCCGAGGCGCGCGCGGCCGCGTTCGCCAATCGTCAGGTGGCGCGCGGCGGCGGCGACCCGACCGCGCGGGTGCGGCCGTCGAGTATCCCGACGTTCCGCAAGGCGTGTGAGCGAGTCGGCTCGGCGGCCGCGTGGAAGGGCCTTGGAGCGAAGAATCGGGAGAGCGCTCTCGAGAGGTATTGCGGTCCGCTCATGGACCGGCGTCTTGACCAGATCCGCCGGGCCGACGTGATCGCCATCCTGGCGCCCGTCATGGCGGAGAAGCCGGCGATCGGGTCAAAGCTGCATGGCTGGATCCGAAGCGCGTTTGCGTGGGGGGTGGCACGCGAGCATCTCGAATTCAATGTGGCGGACGGCATCGGCGCGGCGTTGCCTGCTCGGAAGGCAAAGAAACACCACGCGGCGCTTCCCTACCGGGACGTAGGGACCGCCCTGGAGACAATCGCGACTTGCGGGGCGCGCGAGGCGGTGAAGGCCTGTCTCCGGTTCACGATACTGACCGCCGTTCGGTCGGGTGAGGCACGCGGCGCAGTGTGGAGCGAGATGGGCCTGCAGGCCGCCGAGTGGCGCATCCCGGCCGAGCGCATGAAGGGCGGCCGTGAGCATAGAGTGCCGCTCTCCCCGGCCAGCATCGAAACGCTGGACGCCGTGAGGGAACTGCACAGTCCCGCCGGCTTGTGCTTCCCGTCACCGACACGGGCCGGCAAAGCGATCGCGGCGTCATCGATGGCACAGGCTCTGAAGGCAATCTACGGGGACCGCTGCACGGTCCACGGGTTCCGGTCCTCATTCCGGGACTGGGCGAGCGAGCAGACGAATGTTCCGCATGCGGTCGCCGAGGCGGCTCTGGCGCATCAGGTGGGAAGCGCCGTGGAGCGGTCCTACGCAAGGTCGGACCTGTTCGAGAAGCGCCGTGACCTGATGGACCGCTGGGCGGAATATGCGACGCGGCGGGCTGCAAGCTGATCTGTGATGGCTCGGTGCGCCGTGGCCGCCCGGATTCCACGTCCCGATCTTCGATCAACCTAGCGGCGTCGCGTGCCGTCGCCGGCCGGCCTCGCTACTCCCCGCTCACCTGCGGCACAACGCGGCCCACCTTGTTCTCAAACCGCCAAACTGTCGGCTGCGACGCCAAGCGCACCCCAGCCATCCCGCCGATTCGAGCCGTCGAGCCAGCGTGCAGGCTCGACATCGTGCATCCGTGAGAATTAAGAGGAGCGTCCATGCCGACGGTTTCAAGGAGGGCACTCCAGAAATACCCGACACGGACCCTTCCGACTCATGTAGAGATTTTTGCTCTATCAGAGAACTCCTCATACGACACGATCAGGCTTGACACCCCTATGACCGCGTCGCGAATATTATTCAAATTGTGCGGATTTATACTGTTTGGTGAGAGCGCCGCCTCTCGCTGCCAGGATTTGCAAAGGCCGTCCCGAAGTTCATCGAGCTTAGAGTAGACTCGCCTCACATACTCGACCTTTCGGCGGCACTGAGAGATAAACGATTCAGTCGCTGTATAGTGAGAGTCATTCAGACGACCAACGTCGCTTTTCAACGCGGCGACAAATGCCTCTACGCTTCTCGAGGAAGGCTCCACCAGGCGGCCAAATACCCTAAAAGCCCGCTCCCGAATGCCCAGCGGCGTACGATAGTCTGTCGCGAGCTTGTGAAGTCTCCACGCAGCACTCTCATTGCTGGCTTCCCCAATAGATTCACAGACTGTGAGTAGCAGTTGCACATGCCGTTGGTGCGCCTCGTCGCCAAAACCATCCTCAGCCCGGCGAGGCAGCCTCTCCAGAACCGACTCAAGTAAAGTTAATCTGATCGTGCTGTTGCCTCGGACATGTTTCGCCAACGCCTTGGCTGTCTCCGCTAGCTCAAGTTCTTTCGATCCCTTGTTAACCGATCTATCCAGGTGATGCTGAAGCGCTGTAACGATTTGCTCATCGCTCGGCATTTCTCCCGTCAACCTGATCGCCGCCATTCGAACGTCTCGATTCGGAGCCTGCAGTTGTTCACAAATAAAATCTGTATCAGCAATGGTGATTAAATTGATCGCTCGTGGAGATTCGCGAAGTGAGTCGAGGCACGCTGCCTTATGTGTTGACAAATTAGCCGTGCGAAGGCGTCGCATGAGCACATCGTAGGTAAACTGGGGGTCATCATCCTTAATGAGTGGAACATGCCTTATGGCCAATTCACTCTCCGTTGGATCGTCACCAAAAACAAGGTCGTGAATCATTGCACGGTCAAGCGTTATACTCTGGACAACAACTCCGGTGTTCTCGCTTGAGTCTTGGTGCAATTTCGAGAGCACCTTTTCCAAGAGCGGGCTGTTCGGCGCCGAGCCACGCAACCTGAGTGCATCGACAAGAAGGCACTGTGCGGCGGCCGCGGCTATAAGTGAATTCGGCTCGTCCAGCAATTCCTTCGTTCTTTCACGGAGCGATTCATCCAATGGCATGACGGCCACAACCTTTAGTGCGGCATGTTTTTCTACTAGGTCTCCCTTCAGTGTCTTCCTCAGAACATCCATGGACTTCTCGGTTCGTAGCTCAGGTCGCCGCTCGATCGCATGCATGGCAGTCGCACGCGCGACGGGCTCGTCATTGTCCAAATAGTCCTCAAATGCCGAGACTAGCGACGACGGAAGAGCGACGCCGCCTCCAATTAGCGCCACTAGGTCCGCGAATGCCGCAGATGATATCGGATCGTCGCTACGCAAGCCGCGGGCAAGAACCCTCTCCATGCTTCTGCTAGTTCCTTGTAGCAAAGGCTCCAGTCTTTCGGAGATCTTTCGCCTGAGATCGGGACAGTAGCGTCCAGCACCCGCGGAAACAGTAGCGTGCACCGCTGCCGCCAACAGTTCTTGTGATTCCTCCGGCGGCACGTCACACTCGTTTGCACAATCAAGGGCAAGCACCGTTTTGTACTTCGAAATTACTTCAGACGGCGTCTCGCCTGACAAGAGGCCTTTCAAGAGAAGCGTGATGTCCCCTTGCTCAGACAACATCCCGAATAAGAGCGTCGTCACGTCTCGCCAGCGAGGGTTGCCTGAAAGCGCTGAAATAGATTTCGCCTGGTCTTTCGCCAAAAGGCCAGCAGCGGCATAATACTCAAGAAACGAATAGTGCATAAAGGTTATCAGTGCGTCGGACTCTTCCTCCTCCTTCGCATGAATGGCCAATAACCCCGTCGATTCCGCCACTTCTTGGATGAAGCTCTCCGCCACCTCTGTTGGGGAACGATCTTCACGCGCTGCGACAAAGGGCGCCAGCAACGATACTACTTCTTGGCGGCCCGGTATTTCTGTAATGTCCTTCTGAAAGATCGCCAAGGCAAGCGCGCCGAGCCGTGTGCGTAGATCAGCTTCAGCTACCTGCCGCTCACGAGTCTCGCGACCTCTTACGCTCACAAGCGTCTTTATGGCCTGCGTGTAAATCAAGTGGCGTCGCGCGCTCAGTGCCCCCGTGTTTGCATAGATCAGGACGAGAAGCGTCAAGAGAAGCGGATTCGTGGCGATTCGTTCTATGCCTGCCTTATTGCGTGTATCCGCGACCAATCGATCTACGAGTTCAGCTTCTTCATCTGATGGATTCTCGTCCTCGCCCAGACCAAGGCGCGCAGTCAAGACACGACTAGCAAGCGTCCGGATTTCGGCCTCAGTGAGACCCCGTAGATGTAGGAACGTGAACGGTTCAGGAATATCAACTGGTTGAACCGCCGCCGGTCGGGACGCGAGTATAAAACGGTTGCCGCGCGAGGCGGACCTTCGCATGAGTGCATCGATCTTCGACATTAGAGCGATTCTCTTGTCAATGTAACCAACCTCGTCCAGTCCATCGAAGAAAAAGGCGGCTCGGCCATCTGATATCGCGTTGTCGATTACACTTCTAGGAAGCTCTATTCCCCGACGCGATGAGACAGTAGCTGCTACATCCAGAAGAGAGGTATGGTCGTCGAGTAAGCGGGCCGCTTCCGCGAGGGTTACGTAGATCGGTAGATGATGCGAATACCAACTGTCGTCAGAGGTTGGTGCGCAATAAGCCAGAATCTCGTGTTGAAGAAAACACGTCTTGCCCGAGCCGGGATCACCAAGCACAACCACATTGTTATATTTTTGGTACGCTTTTCTGGCGGCACCAACTTCCGCCGTTCGCGTGAGTCCGTGCTGAGAACGAAGCTGGGATTCTAGCTGTTGCTGTTGAGTCCTAGGCAGTGCAAGAGATTCCACAAATTCAGATAGTGCTCGGGTAAGTTGCGTCCTTTTGGAGGTGTCCCCCACGTCAGCGGAGGCTTCGACGTAGATTCCTGAAAGCGATGTGCGCCTGAAGCGAAATCCGAGTGCAGATAGGGGCGCGTATTTCACATTGTCAAAATATGAATTGCACTTCCGCAGGTATTCGAGACGGTCAAAAGGCTGCTCTTCGCGCACGGTCGGGACAGATGCGCCGCGAATGGTGCTATCCTCATATTTAAGTTGTCGTAGAGCCTCCATTTCACGTCGAACCGACGCAACTAGACTGGACGATTCCGGAACAACCGTTCCGGTCTCATCGATCACCTGAAACCATTCGCTTCGAGTGTTGTCTTGCAAGAGCAGTGCGAAACTCTCATCAGTGATGATTAACGTCCCTGTTACAAGGTTCAGGTCAGCGGAGCTCTCGAGAGCGGTGAGAAGTTCAAAGGGAAGATTTTCCACACAACGGCGGAGGACGTCGTTTCTGTCTAGAACGGTAATGTTCTTGCGAGAAGCGAGTTGGGTTGCTAGCGAGTGGGCGTCGCCAGAGTATTCTCCGAGTGTCGCGATGATGCATCCATCGTAGTCTTGTCGGTCTAATTCTGTATTTATGGACTCAAGTTGATCAAAATGGAAGATGTCACCGTGGCCAGAAATGGCGTAGACGAGGTGATGCTGGCCTATGTGGTTCTTTGCGCGAAACTGTGTATGACCAGCGGGGAGCTTCTGAGCCGCCAATGCGTATCGGTCTGTCACACCGCGGAGCAATTCTAGCGTCGACAGGAGTCCCAACCAGCGTTTCGTATCATCAGTGACTAACCACAAGCACTGTTCAACGCGTAGTCGTGGTCGGAGCGCCGATGCGATGCCCGAGAAGCGGTGAGTGCCGGAGATCCGCGTGGTCGGAAGAGGAATACAAAATCCATCTCTGAATCGATTGCTGCGTTCATTTAATTCACCTGGCGTTCTTTGGTCGGAGCGCCACTGTCCGTGTTCTGCATCCCACGATACAAAGGAGACGTGGAGTGAGTCTGTCAATTCACAAATTGCGTACGAATTTCTGTAATAAGGTGTGGGCAGACTATCGTTGGGTGCCACATAGGCCGCCCCAAAACCCAAGCATGTTAATCCATGCGGTCCGAAACTAGGCATGATGCGATGCTCATGGCCGTGAAGGTACAATGCATTGTGTTCTACGAGAAGTGTCCGCAGATGCTGCTCTGTCTCTTGGGTGAACCAAGCTGGCGGGTGGTGCCCTAGCACGATTACTATAGATCCATCCTGTCGAGTCTGAAGAAGTGATCGAATGGGGTGCACGGGCGCGGGGGATTGACGCTTGTCCTCTACCTCCTTGTCAGAGAAGAAAGCCGTTACGGCAGAGACCAGGGTAACGGGCTTTGATTTGTCAGTAATGGTATGAATGCGCGCTGGTTCGGCAGTTGGGTCTACACTAATTATCTGGTTCGTAGTTACGAATTCTTGATATGCGGCAAATGCTTGCGTGCGAGTCCCTCTCGTTCGTGTGCCAGCCGGTCCTAGATTGAAGAAACGCTCCTGTCGGTTGTTGCCGAGACCTTTCCATACCGGCGGATATTCGATGGTGCAGTCTAGATCGTGATTTCCAGGCGTTGCAACGAACTGTGTGTTCGCGAACAGGGGCGTCTGGCGTAGCGGATCTATTAGTTGTGATTGGAGGGCAGCATATTCCTCACGGCGCCCTGAGTACGCGAGGTCCCCCGTAAGCAGTACCAGATCAAAGGGCGTTGTGCCTGCAGCGTTTGGAATGGAAGATACCAGGGAACGAAGTGCGGTTGTTTGAGATTCGTTGCCGTGTCCCGTATGAAGGTCAGTTAGATGGAGCCAACGTAGAACGGCGTGCTCAGAGTCCGACATCTTTTTGTATACTCCAGATATCCTTGAGTATTCGGTCTCAAAAGGTGAGGTGAATATGAAAGGCGTCAGATGCCGCAGGTGGCGGCCGTCGATGGGGGCGCCACGCGGGTACGGTCAACGAATGGCTGACTCGTATGTGCTTCTTACCGATCGGTCGCCGGCCAACATGACGCTTAGCTGTCACTTGTTGTAGGCGGTCTTGAACCGACATGGTGGGTTGTGAAGTGAAGGCTCTCATGTAGTCGCTCTACGATCATCGTTCCCGAACCGGCGAAGGGATCCACGAACCTAGGAGTGCGTGGCGTTAGTTATAGTACGGTCTGGAGCAGGATGTGTTGTATGAACGGAACCATCATTGGCGGAGTATAGTTAGTGTCAGCCAGAAAACCCCCTTGCGGGCGGAAATCTGCGACAAGTCCGGCCCACCTCGGGTAGGATTTCGACCACGAAACCGGCCGCGACGGCGATGCTTGGCGGCCCGCGGGGAGCGCCGGCAAGAAATCAGCCCGGACGTCCGGCTTCCAAGGATGGGGGGGCTTCCCGTCTTTGAGCGGGTCGGGTCACGGTATGCTTTAGGGGAAGCGGCCGGTCAGGCGGCGAGTCGTCGTCGTTTGCGCTCGCGCTGTTGCAGGAGCAACCCGATGCGATGCAGGTTGGCGGCCAGTACCGACAGTGCGACGGTGCGCGCGAAGCCGTCCGCGCCATGGCTGCGGACACGGTCGAGCCCCCGGTGTTCCAGCCCATTGATGGCCGACTCGATTGCCGGATGCGCACGCCGCGCGGCCGCGAAGGGTTCCTCCGCCTCCCGTTCGCGGTCGGCTCTGGAAAGATACCCCTTTGTCGGCAGTACGTTGAGGTCGAGCAGAGCGTCGAGCTTGATGCGGTTGTCAGGGCTGTGAAAGCCCCGGTCGAAGCTGCACGCCCGCAGTTCGGGATACAGCGCCTGGGCTTCCCTCACCATCGGCGCTGCCACGTCCACGTCCTCGCCCTCCCACAGGATCTTGTGGTGCAGGATGAATTGATGCTGGTCTTCGATGAGAGCTACAGGAACCCCGAGTTCTACCGGCGTGCCTGCCTTGCCCTTGGAAACCCAGCGAGTATGCTCCTCGAAGACCGAGAACACCTTCTCCTCGTGAGCAATCGCCTCGCCCCGCAGGAGTCGGCGCTCGACTTGGCCGAGCTGGCGCTGGGCATGCGCGATAAAGCCCTGGATTGATTGGCAGGTGGTTTCCTCGACGCCCTTGTCCCGCAACTCGTCGAGGGTCTCGATGGTCCGAGCGACCAGTGCACGGCAGCGCGCCAAGTACGCCTCCACGCGCTCAGGATGGCGCTTGGCCCGCCGCGTCGAACGCACCTGGTTGAACAGCTTCTTGACCTCCTTGGCCAAATGCCGCCACTGGCACCACCCCCCCACCGCATGGTCCCCGGCCGGCCGCCCGGTCTCCCGCAGCACGCACCGCATCGCGTCCCACAACAGGCTGACATCCGTCGGGTAATGCACGTCCGTTTCCACCACGAACGAGTCACACCGCCCGCGCAATGGCTCGCCAGGGTTTTTTTTAGCGACCGCATGGCCGCTCTCCACCACCAACCGCCCGACTTCTGACAGCAGCTCCGGCGTCAACAGACACACATTGTCGAGCACCGTTTGGTACTCGTAATACGTCTTGTCGCCGAAATCGCCGTGCCCCAGGAACGCGCGCACCGTCTCGTGATGGTTCGCGAGGTCGTGAAGACGGTCGAAGTCGCAGCTCAGCCCCTGCTTCAGGACCCCCAGCACCAAAATCCGCCAGAGCGCCATCCCCGGACCCCCGACCTCCCGGTCGGTCTCCGGCAGGACATGCGCGTCGAGCAGCGCAAACAACCGCGCGCGCAACTCCTCGTCAGACCAAATGTGCTGAAGCCCCTTCAACACCGCCGGGATGTCGTCCCGCGACTTGGGGTCGATCCAAATCTTCTCCACCGGAACCTGACCAAACTCGAACTGCCGTCTGTGAACTTCTCTCATGACGTCGACGTCTCGAAAATTCCCCCGAAATGGGCCGATAGTGAATGTCTTCACCCACAAAACTACGACATCTCAACATTCTTCGCCACTTGAAATCCGGGAAATGCCTTGTAAAATCAAGCGTTTACGGGTTTTCTGGCGAACACTAGTTAGGGGCTCTAGCCCCTGTTTCGGCGCTTCCACTTTTGGTTCGTCTCGTAGACGGCCAGCCCCAGCATCACCAAGAACCCCCAAGGCGAACAGGGCGGTCCCGCGGATGATCATCACGTCAATCCAGTCAGGCATCTATCCCAGAGGCAGACGCGGCTTCACGCCCACGCGAGCCGCAACGCTCGGCGTCTCGAATCGCTCGCCATCGAACATCTGCTGAACGGTCAACAGTTGCATCCGCGGCTACCGCAGCAACCCCAAGGCTGCAACGGCGTCGTTGACACCGGCCGCATCGTCATTATGCCCCGCCGGGCCGTGATTCGATCCACGGACACGAGTCACGGCCGGAATCGCCTGCGGCCGCAGCGCCGTCCGATCGGAGCGCTACGCCGTTGCCGGACCGTTCGCGCGGCGTAATCCACGAGGAGTGGATCGACGACGACTCCGCGAGCAGGGGAGAAGTGAGCCCGTGGCTGGCCGACCGGGAGATTGAATGCCACAGGGCTGGGGAGCCGAAGTTCCGGGCCGTGCGGCGCCGCTGGCGGCGGGCCCGTTCACGCAAGGGCAGCCGCTCATGACTGCGGTCGGAACGACCGGACGCCGCCCAGCGCCGGGACTCTTGGCCCGCGGGCGCCTCGACCGGCACGATGCCAGCGTGCGGACCGACTGCGAGCTGCTCACGTCCTCCTCAGGCCGACCACGGACGCCGTGCTCGACGAATGCGGACTTGTCCAGCAGCCACCCCGGGAGAGCGCCGACAACCTGACGCGGGTCAAGGGCGTGACGCCGCGAAGCGCGGCCGTCGGCGCCGCTGCCGTCGAGCTCGGCCACCCTGCCCGCGGGACCGGCCGAGGCTCGGATCGCCGAACGAGGTGGCCCAGCGCCTGCTGCCGCACCAGAGCGGTTACACCGTTGAGAAGTTCGGCATCGTGTCACTGAACACGAAGCACCTGGTCCTGCGCACGATCATCCTGTCGAGCGCCATTCTCGATGTGGATCTGCTGCACCCCGGCATCTTGTTCCCTGCGGCCACGGCCCACCCAATCGACCGCGATCGTCCTCTTCCACAACCACCCCTCGGGGGACCCCTCGACCCAGCCGCAACGACGTCGCTGGCCGCCCGCCGCTGCGAGGCCGGCACCATCATGGATATCCACATCCTCGACCTGATGATCCTCGCCGCGAGCCGGCAGTGCAGCTTCAAGGAGATGGGACGCGTGTAACCAGACGACAGCGACCCCCACGGGGCGATGCCTGCACCGCCGGCCAGACTCCCCGAGCTCGTCGAGGGCCTGCACCAGTTCAACGGCGAACGCCGCACGGACATCGAGTAGATCTTGCCCGAGCGTGTCCTCGAGCACTGCCGCACGACGCCGCCCCCACGGCTCGACGCCATCAACACGGCTGCCATCTACGGTGAGCGGATCGATGGCTGCGGGACCATGGGCCGACTCGTGGCGCTGGCGATCCTCGACTGCGCTGACCACCAGGCCACCGATATGCGCGGGCGGACCTGAGCGCCCACCGGGAACTGCCGCAGGGCCGGCTCGATGTGACCATCGCGGTCGGGGAGCTAGAGCCCCCAGCCCCGGACCGCACGCGCGGAACCGGGTGCGTCGGCTCGTACTCGGCCGCCACGATAGGGAGGCCGCTCGCGAGCGAAGCCTGCAGTTCATCGTGCCCACTGAGGACGCGGCGGCCGCCGACGGGTGCATGCACGCTACGGACGCGAGGACGCTGGAAGGGCTGGTCGCCGTCCTCGACGGCCTGCCGGAAGCCGCCCGGGCAGAACCCGCCCCGGAGCAAGCGGACGGTGTGGGGCGTGAGCGAGGCCAGCCTGCCGGCGTCCGAGCTCGCATGCGCCGGCCGACTCAACATCCACCTCGCAGGCCGTCAAGTCTCCACCCCGGTTAAAGCGCCATCGTGTTAGGCGACATGGAAAACTGATCCCCTGGTGGAGTGCACCCCTGTGGGTGGACAGGGTCAAGCCGCGGTTTTGACAGGGCGCGGAGCGTGTTGATTCTCGAATTGCACCGGGCTCAGATAGCCTAGCGCAGAGTGCAGTCTGCGGGTGTTGTACACCTCCTCGATGAACCTCGGCAGGTCCGAGCTAACAGGCAACCTGCTTGACCGTCAAGAGCTAAGCCATCACCAGCACCTCCTTCGTCATGGCGCGCTGCCCGGCCAAGCGTTGCGGCGGAATGGAGATCGTCCTCGCCGCCGCGATCCCGATGCGGACTGCCGACGTATGTGTATATATACCTAAACGGCGGATCACGGTAACAAGTCTGGTCAACCGCCGTCCGCCTCGAGAGGCGGTATACTTCCCGGCGTGACGACCATCGATTTCGCCGAGGCGGTCCGCCGGCGTCTCGCGGAAAGAGGACAATCCCAGTACCGCGCCGCGCTCAACAGCGGCCTGCCGCAGGACGCCATCCGGTCAGTCTTGAACGGGCACGTCCCGCGCCTGAACCGCGTCGAGCAGATCTGCCGCGCCCTCGGCCTGGAGCTCTACATCGGTCCGCCGCGGGACGTTCAGGTCGAGGCCGACGGCGCGGAAACGTCCCGCCCGCTGACGCGCTTCAGCTCGAGCGTCCAGCTGTCGGTGCGGGCGATTTCGCAGCCGTCGCCGGAGGTCTACCGGATGGAGAGCGAAGAGCAGGATCGGACGCGGCCGGCGCCGGTGGACCTGGACGACCCGCAGGCGTTCTACGCGTTATTCCACGGCTACTCGATGGTCCCGAGCGGCATCGGGCCGGCGGATTTCTGCCTCGTCTCACCGTGCGCGAAGCTCGAACCCGGTCAGCGGATCTGGCTCCGGGACCGGAAGGGGCGCGAAGGGCTGCGGTGGCTGATCAGGCTGACGGCGACCACCTACGAGGTGGCCACCTGGCAGCCGCCCAAGCCGAACGGCCATCAGGACCTGGTCCCCGAGCGGTGGGAGCGCACGGACGTCGACGACCGCGGCGTCATCCTGGCGGTGTACCGCGGCTGGGTGGCTGCGTCGGACCCGGCGCACCGGCTTCCCGACTGGCACCCAGGCCGACTCACCGGTTTGTGGCGGGCGCTGTTTGACCAGGAACCGGAGCTGCAGGCCGCGGTAGCGGAGCATCTGGAAGAGACGACCTCCTCGTTCAACCGGAGGATCAAGGGCTGGCTCGAGCAAGGCGTGGTCCAGCGCTCGGAAATGCAGGATCTTCTGCAGCAAGTCGAGAGCGTGAAGCAGTTGGCCCAGTTGTTATCCCGGCAATCGGAAGCGTCCCGCAACGAGTCCGGAGCGCCCGGCGAACGGTTGACCGGCCCGCCGGCAGGCGTGCAGGCAAGCAGCAGGCGCTGAGGGAGCTTGCCCCCGCGTGAGGGAGCGCGGCGGCTGCGCCCCGCCGGCCGATCCCGTCGTCCCCCACGACCTGCACTTCCGCGCACTTCCCGCCACCGGCTCGACACTGACGGCTTTCACCAGCAGCGGCCACCGGGCGACGGTCGGCGGCCGTCCGCCCAGCCGGCCGCACGAGTCCTCATCGTTCATCGGGCGGCGCCTGCGGGTTGACGCGGTCGAGCACCGCTTGGATCAGCAAACCCGCCTTCGCCTTGCCAAGCTCTTCCAGCCCGGGCTCGTCGGGGTTGACGCCCAGCTCCCGCGCGAGCCGGGGATGCTCCTCGACGAGCTGGGCCAGCAGCTTCTTCTGCCGGGAGGTGATCGGCGCGCCCGCCGGCTCGGACTTGTCTGCGCCGGCGGCTTCGGCGGACGGCTCCAGGTCGAGACCGAAGAGGGCGCGATCGTCGGGCCGCTTGAGGGCGTCGATCTGCGCCTCGAGCCAGCGGAGGCTGATCTCGGTTTGCGACATCTGCGCCGCCCGGACGATGGCGCCGATGATGATCTTGCGGCGGGTCTCCCGCTTGCGCTCGGTCTTCGCCTCTTGCACCTGGAGTTGACGCAGCCGATCCGCGAGGCGCTTGTCGGCGTCCCTTGCCTTGGCGGCGATCTGCTGCCGCCGCTTCTGGAGCTTCGCGATCTGGTCCGCGCGTCTTGACGTCTGCATGTATCCGGTATATATCATGAATCCAGGCGGCCACTAAATCGGCAATAATAACAAGACCAGCCACGAGATCCCGTGACCTTGCAGCGACAACTTGAAAGTAGCTCGTAACCCGAAGGGCGCACTTACCGGTTTCGCTGTGCGAAACCGTCGTGCGGTGAGGGCCTTTGGCCTGCAGAACACGCTTCATGTATTGCCATCTCAACGTGAAGACGGGCACGCGCACGACCGGCCAGTCGGCTGCTGCGAAGTACGCCTACATCAGCCGCGACGGGCGGTACGCCAGGGCCTGCCAGGACGAGGTGGTGCACCTCGAGTCGGGCTCCATGCCGGCGTTCGCGTCGTCGGACGCGCGCGTGTACTGGGCGGCGGCCGACAGCCACGAGCGGAGCAACGGCCGGTTGTTCCGCTCGCTCACCGCGGCGCTGCCCAACTCGCTGGACCCGGCCGGGCGGCTCGCGCTGGCGCGCAGTTTCGCCGCGCACGTGACGGCGGGGCAGATGCCTTACACCCTGGCCGTGCACGCCGGCCTGTCGAAGGAGCCGGGGGCGGCAAGCAACCCGCACCTGCACCTGGTGTTCTCCGAGCGGGTGAACGACGAGGTGGAGCGGCCGGCGGAGCTGTGGTTCCGGCGGGCGGCGCCGGCGGGCCGGGACCCGGCGTCCGGGGGCGCGAGGAAGAGCGAGCGCACGAAGCCGCGGGAGTGGCTGGAGGAGACGCGGCAAGCGTGGGCGGCGGAAATGAACCTGGCGTTCGGCCGGGCCGGCGTGGCGGACCGGGTGACGGCCGAGAGCCACGCCGCGCAACTGGCGCGGGCGCGCGCGTCCGGCGACGCGGAGGAGGAAGAGCGCCTTCTGCTCAACCCGCCGTCAGAGCATATCGGGCCGGCGGCGAAGCACCGCTGGGAGGAGAGGTCGCCCGAGCAGAAGCCGGACCGGTACGTCGAGTACGAGCAGGCGTCGGCTTCTGCCCGGGAGGCGCGTCTGGCGCACGCGCGGGACGCGGCGGAAGCCGCCGAGGCGAGGCGGAGGATCGAGACGCTCGACGTGAAGATCGCGGCGCTGGAGGCGGAACAGCGGAGAGCCGAGGCGGCAGCCCGGCGGAGGAAGGAGGCCGCCGCGCGGCGCGAAGCGGAGCGGCGCAGCGGCGACGCGAAATGGAAAGCGAAGGCGAAGGATCGCGAAGCCGCGCTCGGCCTCCTGCCCGGGGGAGTGGAGCTGTACCTCGCGCACCTGGCGGACATCGATCCGAAGTGGAACGTGAACGGCAACCACGCGACGACACGCGAAAACGTCGATGCGGCCCTCAGCGCCGCCGAGTCCGACGCGCGCCGTCTCGAGCGCCTGCGCGGCGTGCTGACGGACGAGGCCGCCGCCGCCCGCTACCGTCAGCAGCTCGGCAAGGGCGCCGGGCGGGCCGGGACGGCGGATCTCGACGAAGCTCTCGCGCCGGCCGAAGCGCTCCGCAGGCGCGTCTCCCGCCTCAGGGAGCTGTTCGCGGCGCCAGGCGGTGACGCGGCGCTGTTCACGGCGCTCGAAGATCGGAACCCGTCCTGGCCGCGCACGGCGACTCTGATCGACATCGAGCGGGCGCTCGATGTCGCCGGGCGGAGTCGCCGCCGCCGGCAGGCGTCTACCTGGGAACACCGGGTGGTCCTCGAGGCGGAACATCAGTTCCCAAATGTCCCGAGCGCGGCGTGGCGACGCACGGGCGAGCGCTTCGACGAGCTCACCGATACCGGCCGCCCTGGCAGGCGCGTCACGCGGACGCTCTCGGATCGCGCCCGCGCGCTTGCCATCGCCGCCGAGCGGCCCGAGCCGCCGGCGTCACCCGGTTTGGTGAAGCGGCTCTTCGAGTGGGTGCGGGAGCGCGTTCGGAAGATGCTGCACAGGCTTCGCCCGCCGCAAGCCGCGCATCGTCGGGATCGCAGCGGGGGCGGCGGTGTCGAACCGGCACGGGCCGCCGCGGCCGAGCAGGCGCGGCAAGAGCGGCGCCAGGCCCGCAAGCTGATCACGGCCGCCCTGGCGGCCGCCCGGAAGTGGGATGACATCCCGCTGGCCACCGGCACCGTCGTCTCTGTCGCCGAGTCGATCAGCGCCCGGCCGGGGATGTCGGCGGCTCACCGAGCGGTCCTCGAGCAGATCAACTGGGAGACGGCACCCTTGGTCGGTCGCTCAACCGAGGCTGCCGCACTGAGACGCCGCTGCCTCGGCGAGAAGGACGCGGCGGCCGACCAGCGCCATCAGCAGGCCCTCAGGGAGTGGGAGGCCCAATCATGGACGCGCCGCCGGACGACCGGAAGACCGAGACGCGAGCATCCTGCGCCCCCGAACCGGCATGATCTCGCGGCAGCTCGCGACCAGCTGGCCGGCGTCGTCAGGTCGGCCATGATCACCGAGCTCGAGAAGCTCATGCCGCAGCCGCGGCCGGCCTCTCGACCCGCGGACGGCGCCCGAACGCCGCCCGCCGCGGCTGCGGACCGCCGCGATCAGCTCCAGGTCGAGCGGCCTGCCGAGGGGCAGCGCCAAGTTCCGATCCGCACCCTGGACACGCGGCCCAAGCCGTCGCCGGCCCGGCCCCCGGCTCCGCGAGACCGGGGACATGAACCAGGCCGCTGATCGATACCCGCGACGAGTTGGGCGGGTCTTGGCCGGTGACCTCCCGGTCCCGCTCCGCGCCGCCGGCCGACGGCTGAGAGCGCGGTGGACCGCGGCGCCGAACCGCCGGGCGCGCACTCCCGACCTCCGGAGACCCGGCCCGTTTGGGGGCACAGCGGGGGGCTTGGGGGGCTGGTACGATCGATCCATCATGTGACCCGACCCCTTGCCCCTCGCCCCCGGTCCACCTCTCCCGGCCGCCTTTCCCCAGGCCGCCGGAAAGGGAAAAATTGGCGCGCGCTTTGCGCGCTTTTTTTTTGCCGCGCTATGCGCGGCAAGGGGACGAACCACGCGACGGGGCGAGAGGCCCCACGACCCAAGGAAAGGAACGGAACGATGAACGACGTGCGGCTGGACCCCCAGCAGGTCCCGGCCCGAGCGGAGCTGCTGCTCGCGGCCGAGCTGGGCGAAGACGCACCGGGGCGGCCGATCTACACGAAGCCGGAGCCCGATGGCGACGGCGAGCCCACGGCCCGCATCAAGGTCGGCGCGGTGCTGACGCGCCGCCTGCTGACGTCGGAGGCGACCGAGACGCCCTCGGGGGCGGCGTACGGCAATCCGCTGCGGGGCCGGCCCGAGCATTCTCCGAGCGTGCCGATCGGGTCCGCCCTCCTCGCCCGGACCGACGCGGCGGATGCGCGCGGCTGGCGCGTCTACCGCGTGACCCCCGCCGGGACCGTGATGTACGACGAGTGGATCGACCACGACCCGGCGAACGGCGAGCTCGCGGCGGGGCAGCTGCGGGCCGCGGCGAGACGAAGCCCGGAGGCGGCGCTGCGCCACGCGCTCGCGGGACACGGCGACCACGCCGCAGCGCGCGACGTGGCCGAGTGGTTCGCCAACGAGCCGATCGAGCGCCACGGCTCGAGCAGGCCCCGATCGCGGTCCGCACGGCACCGATGGCGCCGCAGCCTCGCGCGCCGGCGCGCTGGCCGACGAGGCGCTCCTGGCGATCCTGTAGGCAATGTCCCGACACTCAGCGACCGGCCCCGGGCGCTGCTTCCCAGCTAACCGAGCCGCCGGATCCTCCGGCACATCCGCCCCAAAAGGAGTATCAAGCCATGTTCGGACTCCGTCCCAGTGCGCCGACACGCCCAGAAGACTACGCGATCCACCGCGCCGGGCGACCACTCAGGAACACGCGGGTCTGGCCTCGCGGGCTCACGCCGCGGCGGCTCGCGCAGCTGGCCGGCGCCGACCCTCGCGGCGTGCAGCACGTGGCGCCGGACCCGTGGGTGCCTGGGCCCGCCATCGCGTTGACCGACGTAATTGCCGGCCCGGAGCCCTGGATGGGAATGCTCCTCGACCCGGCCCGGCCGCGGCCCGTGCCCATCGGGAGCCTGGTCCGCAGCATAGCGCCGGCGCCGGCGCGCCACTGGCTGGTGTGGCCCGACGCGCGGCTGCGGCCGGCGCAAGGACTCGCGGGGACGGACCCGCGGTCGGTGGCCGCCTACCTCGACGAGCCCGCGATCGCCCACTTCGCCCGCGAGCTCGACCGGGCGGCCGTAGCGGCCGCCGTGGCCGACCAGGGGGACGGCCCCGTCGACGTCCACGCCGCCCAGTGCGCCGGCGCGGGAGGCTACGGCGGCGACACCACGGCGGCCGACGCGGTGACGGCGTGGATCGCCGAAACGATCCGCCGGGGGATCCCGAAGGGCAGCCGCCGGGCAGCCGTCACGCGCGCGCCCGGCCGCGCCCCCCAGAGTCGGCACGCAGAGCGCCGGCTGGTGTGCCGGTGGCTCTGACGGCGAACCCGCCGGCGGCGTCGCTCAAGCTCGCCGACGACGCCCGCCAGCGGGCCCTCCGCTGGGCGCCACCCGGCTTCAAGCCCGCCCGCGCCTCCGCCGCCGAGCCGGGCCACTCCGACATCGCCCCCGCCGCCGAGCTTCCCGCCCGCATGAACGGCTGACGCTCCCGCCGACCGAACATAGCCGCCCGCCCGGCCGCCGGCCCCGACCCCGGCCCGGGCAAAGCACCAGCAACGCCGCGCGGAAGGTCACGGTCACCCGCGTCCGCGGACCGGCACGGCCATCGGCGCATGCACCGCCGATAGCGGCGCGTTCACTCCCGGAGGACGATCAATGACACTCATCGAACTGCTCCCCCCGGAGCAACGGAGACAACTGCGGCGGCTGCGCAAACGCATCGCCAAACGCCAGTACATGCGCCGCGTCCGCGAGCAGCGCAAGCTGCTCTGTGTCGGCGTGGACCTGCCCATTGATGCCGGCACGTGCGGGCGCTTCGTCCACGACGGCTATCAGCGCTGCATCCACTGCACGAGGCGCCGCTGGTGGCTGCTCAAGTACGCGTTCAACCCCGCGGAGGTCTCCGTCGCCGCGATGCTCGAAGAGCACGCGGCTGAAAACGACGCTCTCTACGGCGTCCCGCGGTGGCTGTTCACCCGCGCCTTCAACGCTGCGGAGGTCTCCTCCGCCGCAACGCTCGAACACCGCGCGGCCGAAAGCGACGCTCTCTACGGCGTCCCGCAGGCCGTCCCGATTCTTGAGGACGTCGGCGATCCCTGCCTGCGCTGGTGAGGTTCCGACCACGCCCCAAGAGGCAGCCAACACGGCAACCACCTACCGAGTCGTCCGCGATCCCGAGACCCGTCCGCGTGGAGCCGCGGTCGCCCTCGACCACCTGCCCGACATCCAGGTCGACGCGCCGAACGTCCACGTCGCGGCCCGGATCGCGGTGTCGCATCACATCGACGGCCGGCCGGTCCCGCCGCCCGCCGGCGCCTCGTTCGGGCTCGTCGTGATCACGCCGGCGCCCTACGACCCGAAGGTGCCTAACCACGACCCCGGCGACGAGGCTGAGATACGCCACCTCAACGTCGAGTACTGGCCCACCGCAACCGCCGTGCACTGACCGTTCATGCGGCCGGAGCAAGAATCCCGCGGACACGCGCCGCCCCGCGGGCGGGAAGTTCTTTTGGCCCACCCGCCCGCCCCTGTTGACGACACGACCAGGGGGAGCCTCGGACAACGGGCGGACAGCACATCCGCGCCCGCGGCCCTCCTTTCTCCGGAAGACTCGGACCCCCGGAAGACGGCGGCCTGGACCTGGAGCAAGGCGGAGACCGAGCGCCGGCGCCATCTGGCCGCTACATAGCGCACCCTCGCCCCGATCGACGCCTTCCCCGACGACTGCTCCACGGTCGACGAACTCACGGCGATTCGCCCCGACACCGACGCCACCGGCCCGCACTCCCCGACCATTCGAGGACTGTGCGGCGGTGCCTGCACCGGCTGGCGCGTCCGCCCGACCAGCGTCGAGCTCCGTGGCGCCCTGCGCGCCGACAACCCCACCAGCCGCCAACGCTCCATAGCCGCCGTGCTCATCAACGAGGGTATTGTCAGGTTGAAGCGACGAGTGGCAGAGTAAGCCGATGAGGAGCCAGTCGGTCAGCTATCATGGATATCGATTCCCGCCCGACATCATCAGCCACGCGGTCTGGCTCTACCATCGGTTCTGCCTCAGCTTCCGCGATGTCGAAGATCTCCTCGCGCAGCGAGGCGTGACGGTCACCTACGAGACGATTCGGCAGTGGTGCCAGCGGTTCGGTCCGGTCTACGCGCGGCGGCTGCGGCGCCGCCGCGGTCGGATGGGAGACATCTGGCATCTCGACGAGGTGTTCGTCACGATCCAGGGTCGCCGACAGTATCTGTGGCGCGCGGTCGACGAGGACGGTGACGTCCTGGACATCCTCGTGCAATCGCACCGGGATCGGCGAGCAGCCGTCCGATTCTTTCGGACGCTGCTGAAAGCCCAGGGCCGTGTCCCTCGACGACTGATCACCGACCAGCTGCGCTCCTACGCCGCCGCGGCCCGCATCGTGATGCCGTCCGTGGTCCACGTCACTGATCAGTACGCGAACAATCGAGCCGAGGTCTCCCACCAACCGACGCGTCAGCGGGAGCGCCAGATGCGGCGTTTCAAGTCGGCCGCTCAGCTCCAACGGTTCGCTTCGGTTCACGGTATCGTGCAGAATCTCTTCCGAGTCAGTCGACACCTCCTGCGGTCGGCTCACCACCGCCTGCTCCGCACCCGCGCGTTCGTTGAATGGGATGCGGTGACGTGCGCCTGATGAAAACGATCGGGAGCGTCGATTTCACGGGGCAAGAGCGCGCTGCCCTCAACAAGTTGACAATGCCCCCACGGCTGCTGCTGCCAACGCCTCCGTGCTCACCCCGGGGCGAGCCAGAACATCGTACGGCCGGTCTCGCAGGATGCCGACCTTGCGGCCGGACGCTTGGCCCGCTGCATGGCGTCCAACGACCCGCAGATGAAGGCTGCGCACATCATCCGCACTTGGACCCACCAGGCCATGCCGCGGTGTTCTTCATCGACGAGAAGCGCACCAACTCGCGCGCCCGACCCGAGCAACCGACTGCTGCCGCTCTCGCCGGCGCGCGTCGCGCGCCACGGAGTTGGTGTACACCGCGCCCCAGGTTGTCGCTTGCCACGGCCTTTGCCGGTTCGGACCTGCGGCGCTCACGGCAACACGAACCCAGCGCACACGAGCCGCCGCTCCGTGCGCCTTACTCCGGAGCAAACAGATGGCTGCCCTATGGTTTGAACCAGAGGTACTCGTTGATTCCCTCTCCGAGACAGTTGGGTACAAGGCTGGCCTTGCGCTATCGGTGGAGGCCATGTGCGACCACCTCGCGGGTACCCAGTACGCCGACCTCCTTTTGGCATCTGAACACCAGATGATCAGAGTTCGCGCGGAAAACTACGACGAGCTTTTCTATAAGCTACTCTACGCCATTGGGTACACCGAGGACGAATACGATGGCGACTATCTTGGCATACGACTCTTCCACAAGTACCGCGGAACCGCTAACGAAAAGGTCTACATGCGAACGGGCGAGCTCTTCCTCCAATGCATGCCACCGCTTATAGAGCAGGCCAAGAAGACCGACACCAAAGTTGACCCCATTCCATATCTCAAGGCCTGCGCTGACGAGCTCGGGCCTGCAGGCCTGGACATCGCCATCGAAAGGCTTGACGCCATTGACCTTGGCCTCAAGCTGAGCCCCACCTCGCCGCTCAGATACACCGAGTGGCGAAATACCCAGCAACTGGATGCGCTATTCGACGGGGGCGGGCATGAACCCGAGTTAGGGCAATTCATAGATCAGAGGTTCATAAACTATCTTGCGGCCAACCCCCACAAAATGGATATCGTACACTGGAGAAAATTCGAGGAGTTTACGGCTGAGTACTTTCACAGGAGTGGCTATCAGGTGCAGCTGGGACCCGGTCGAAACGACGACGGGGTCGACGTCCGCATCTGGAAGCCGAACCAGGACAAGGACTCCGAGTGTCCAGACTGTATAGTGCAATGCAAGCGCCATAAGGACAAAATCGCCAAACTCGTCATCAAAGGGCTTTATGCTGACCTGAAGTTCGAAGGTGCCACACGCGGTCTGGTGGTTACCACCTCCGAGCTGAGTCCGGGCGCACGAAAGACGATCCAGGTCAGAGGATACCCGGTAGATGAAGTCAATAGAATCCAGCTCAAACGATGGTTGACGGAACTGCAGGTACCCGGCACTGGCGTTATGCGCGTATAGCAGGTGGCCTCTAAACTTCTCCGTGACATCGGCCGAGAATTCCTCCCTCTCCGGTCCTTCACCTCCGTTTTGTTGCCGACCGCGAGGAACGGAAGGACACTGGAACTTCGGTCGACCACAAGATGTTGTGGTCACCGGCGGCATCGTCAAGCCAACAGCGTGCGCGTGGGCTCAACGGCGTCAAGCCGCGTCGCTTCGCTCCGCCCACGCTCTGCGGGGCTGACGGCCCCGACGCCCGCTCCGCCCACGCTCGTCCAGACAAACTCTTGCTGACGATGCCCACTCATACGCTACATCTCATGGTCGCCGTCCTGTCCAGGATGACACGCTTTCCAGCGACCCTTGACAGGTCCTCACCCCCGTACCGCTGCAGCCTCCTCATGCGTGGGCCGGCTGCCAGCCACTTCTTGCAGCCACATTCACTTTTCCGGAAGCTCAAAGTGAAAGCCTAGAACCCATCTCAAAATCGTTTAAACAATATCAGCAGGGATGCGAGCTGCACAAAGCCCAGGAAGTTATTCGGATAGTACTCCCAGCGCGTCACAATACGGCGCTGCCATTGGAGCCAGGCAAAAAAACGCTCGACCTTCCACCGCCGCGCATAGCGACGTAAGGGCCGACCGTCCTGTGTCTTGCGCCGCTTCCGATTCTTGCGATGCGGCGCGATCATCTCGACACCCTCGACCTTCAGTTCAGCGTCCAAGGGGTCACTGTCGTACGCTTTGTCGCCAATCAAGTGCTCCGGTGTCGCCTCAATCATGTAGAACTCGAAGCTCAACTGCACCAACGTGACTTCATGATGGTTCGCCGCGTGAGTGCTGACCGAGAGCGGCAGCCCCTCCCGGTCCACGATCCCCATGATTTTCACGCCTTTTCCGCGCTTCGTCGGACCGACCTCCGCGCCACCCCCCTTCGCCGGCGAGAACATCGCGTCAATGAAACTCTCTGATTCGTCCAGGCCGCCCCGCTCGCGGAGCGTATTGGCCACATCCACCAGGATATCCCGGAGCACCTGGTGGCGGCACCACGTCTGGAAGCTGCGATGCACGGTCTTGTAGTTCGGATAACACTGCGGCAACATATGCCATTGGGCGCCCGTGTTCAGAATCCACAAGACCGCCTCCGGCACCCGACGGGTCGGAATGGGTTTGCGACCCGCTTGCCCCGGAACACGACGCTCCTCAGGAAAGTGCTCCCGAATCCGTTCCCATTGCTCGTCGGTCAACTTCACCATCACAAAAAGAATAAATTAATTCGGCCTCGATCTCAATTTTGAGATAGGTTCGAGTAGGATGCGCTCATATCTTTACTCGGCGGATGGGTCCTCACCGTCTGATGTAGTCCCACTGACCCTGTCTGCGTAGCATTTCAAGCAGTGGCTCAACGGATGGTTCGACTTCCCGGCCACCGTAGTCCCACACGCCTTCTATGCAATAAATGCGCTGTTCCAGTTTCATCAAGAACCTCTAAACTTAGAATCGCATCGCGGTGATGCCTGCGCCGGCGCGGCCCACTTTGCAGTGGGCGATAATAGCACCTGTCGAAGCTTGACTCGATAGCGACCACGGCCGGGCCATGCAAGCCAAGGCGGCGAGCTCCGCCGGCAACACACGCCCGTCCGGCGCCGCTCGGGTCACTCCCGGTAGACTCAGTGTCGACCAACCAGATGCTGACGTGGCACGATCTTCAGCGAGAGAAGGCAAAGCCAGCAATGACGCCGAGCGACTCATCGAATCCGAGATATGAACAGTTCAAAAGCAGGTAACCGACCAGTGCTCGACGTCTTCGCCCTCCGGGACAGCGTCGTTGACGAGTACAAGCGCTTCGCGACGTCGTTCACGACGATCCACGCTCGGGACATCCACGAGAAGGTTACGGCCATCTACGCGGAGCAGCGCTATTGGCCGGAGCCGCTTATCCAGATCAACCCGAGCTACAAGTGTTCGACGGACGTCGGCACGCTGGTTGCGAACGGCGTCCTCGACCCTGGCTGCGCCCGTATTTTCCGCACCAACGGTCAGCCGCTGTCCCTCTACAAGCACCAGGAGCAGGCCGTCGCGCTCGCCGCAGAAGGCGAGAGCTTCGTGGTGACGACCGGCACCGGTTCTGGGAAGTCGCTCTGCTTCTTCATCCCCATCGTCAGCCATGTTCTGAGCGCACGAAAGACGAGAACGCGAGCGCGCACGCACGCCATTGTCGTCTACCCAATGAACGCGCTCGCGAACTCCCAGATGGAGGAGCTCAGTAAGTTCATTGGGCAGGCGCCGGGAGACCAGCCGATCACGTTCGCGCGCTACACGGGGCAGGAGGGCGCGGACGAACGGAAACGCGTTGCAGACGATCCACCGGACATCCTTCTCACAAACTTCATGATGCTTGAGCTCCTCATGACGCGCCAGGAGGAGATCGACCGTCGGGTAATCGGCAATTGCGCAGGCCTTCAGTTCCTCGTGCTGGACGAGCTCCACACGTACCGCGGCCGTCAAGGCGCGGACGTGGCGCTGCTCGTGCGCCGTGTCCGTGAACGGCTCCAGCCGGAGAAGCTCCTATGCATCGGTTCATCGGCCACGATGGCAAGCGAAGGCTCTCTCGAGGACAAGAGCCGCGTGGTGGCAGGCGTGGCTTCGAAGCTTTTCGGGAGCCAAATCGAAGAAAGCAACATCATCGCCGAGACGCTAGAGCGCATCACCGTTTCGACCGCCACGGCAGATTCGGTGAGGCCCGACCTTGGCAAAGCCATCGATGCCGGCGTACCGCCGCACATCTCCGATGCGGGGCTCCGGGAGAATCCGCTCGCGGTGTGGGTGGAGACGCGTCTTGGTATCTCGTTCTCAGAGCTTGACCAGCGCTGGGTCCGAGCGAAGCCGATGACGGTGAACGAGGCGGTGAACGAGCTCGCGGCGGAATCCGGTCGGCCAGCTGCCGCCTGCCGCACGGCGCTGCGAGACCTTCTCCTGGTGTCGAGCGTCCCTGAGCGGGTACGGACCTCAAGCCCAGGTGCAAGCGACAATGGCTTCTTCGCGTTCAAGCTCCACCAGTTCATTTCAGGCGCCGGCCACGCCTATGCGACGATCGAACCGCCGGGCGCACGCAAGGTGACGGTCGATGGTCAGCGATTTCTCCCCGGCGAAGCGGACAAGCGACTTTACCCCGTGCACTTCTGTCGCGAGTGTGGCCACGAGTATCACCCGGTGCGGTTGGTGCAACAGACGGAGGGTTCGGTCTTCCTCGCGCGTGACATCGACGATGCGCTACCGACCGGGCAGGACGAAGCCGACGGAGACGCTCACGAGGCGCGGCCCGAGGGGGCGTTCGGCTTCCTGACGCCTCACCCGCCCGACGATCCCGATTTCACGTTCGCGGACCGTGACGATGACTACCCCGAGACTTGGCTCGAGTTCGACGCCGGCGGCCACCCGCGGCTCAAGAAGTACTACCGCGGCGCGCGTGCCCGGCGCTTCGCGGTCGCGCCCGACGGGCGCGTCGGTTCGGGGACGAAAGCGTGGTTCCTGCCCGGCAAGTTCCGGCTCTGCCTCCGCTGCGGAAACACCCGGGGCGGGGCGGCGCGCGATCGCACGCGTCTAGCCTCGCTATCGGCGGAAGGCCGCAGCTCGGCGACCACCGTACTCGTCGGCAGCACGCTGCGCTGGATGCACGGCGCCGAGTCGGGGATGGACCGCTACACGCGAAAGCTTCTCGGCTTCACTGACAACCGTCAGGACGCCGCGCTCCAGGCCGGCCATTTCAACGACTTCCTCTTCGTGAGCCTCGTCCGCGCGGGCTTTCTCGGCGCACTGCAGGATGCCGGCTCGAAGGGGCTCCGTAGCGACGAGCTGGGCGTTGCCCAGCAGCGCACGCTCGGCTTCGACCGATCGGACCCGCAGATCCGCGCCGAATGGCTGCTCGAGCCCACGCTGCGCGGCTTCAACCTGCAGGAGGCCGCGGGCACGCTTCGGCAGGTGCTGGCCTACCGCATCTGGTTCGATCAGCGACGCGCCTGGCGGTACACGAACCCGAACCTCGAGCAGCTCGGCATGGTCCGGGTGGAGTACCTCGGCCTCGACGACCTCGCCGCGGACGACGAGCTGTTCGCCGACTCGCACCACCTGCTGAAGCAGGCCAGCCGCGCTGTCCGAGCGGCGGTCTACCGCGAGCTGCTCGACCACATGCGGAAGTGGATGGCGATCCGCAGCCAGATTCTCGACACCGCCGTCCTCGAGCAGTTGGTCGCGAAGTCGCACAGCCGACTCCGGCCTCCCTGGGGACTCGGCATTGACGAGAAGCCGAGAGCCGCGCGCTGGCTGATGATTGTCGCGCCCACTCGCCGGGCAGGCACGCTCCGCGACATGGACCTGATCGTGCGCGGCGGCTCACGAAGCGGTCTCGGGCGAACGCTGCGCTCGACGAGCCTCTGGGGCGGCGACCCGTCCATCCGAGACCTGAAGTCGAAGGAGTTCGACCAGCTCGTCGAGGACCTCCTTCGTGCGGGCGCAACGCACGGCCTCGTGTCGGAGGAGAGCACTCCGTTCGACCAGTCCGGTTGGCGCCTCAACGACGCATGCGTCGTTTTCCAATTGGGTGACACGCCGGAGGAGGGCAGCGGTTCCGGGCAGAACGCGTTCTTCCGCGACCTCTACGAGAACCTTGCGAGGATGCTCCGCGCCCCCATGCACCCGCTCTTCGGGTTCGAGGCGCGCGAGCACACCGCCCAGGTCGATCGCAACAATCGTGAGATCCGGGAGAAGCGCTTCCGCTTCGGCGATCGCGAGCGCGAAGAGCTTGCGACGGACGAGAAGCGACTCCGGGAGGCGGGCGAGGCCAATCGGTTCCTACCGGTCCTCTTCTGCTCCCCGACGATGGAGCTCGGCGTCGACATCGCGGCACTGAACGCGGTCCACATGCGCAACGTGCCGCCCACGCCGGCGAACTACGCCCAGCGCGGCGGACGCGCGGGCCGCAGCGGTCAGGCCGCCCTGGTCATCACGTACGCGTCTTCGCAGAGCCCGCACGACCAGTACTTCTTCCGCGACCCCAAGGCGATGGTCCATGGCGAGGTACGTGCGCCGATTCTCGAGCTCGCGAACCGGGATCTGATCGACAGCCATCTCCAGGCGGTCTGGCTCTCGTGCGTCGATCAACCGCTCGACCCGTGTATCGCGGAGCTGCTCGTCCTCGATGACGCCAGCCGTCCAATCGAGCCGGACATCAAGGCTGCGCTGAAGGACAAACGCGTCGCGAACGGCGCAGGTGAACGGATTCGGCGCGTTCTCGACCTGGTCGCAGACGATCTCGCGCCCGAGCTGGCACCCTGGTATACGGGCCGGGAGGCCTATTCGGATGCCATTGTGGCGGCGGCGGCGCAGCGCTTCGACGAGGCATTCAATCGCTGGCGAGACCTCTTTGCCGCCGCCGAGGAGCAGCGGGACGCTGCGCGGAGAACCATGGACGACTACTCCGCGTCGTACCAGGACAAGCGGGCGGCGCAGACCCGCCACGCGCAGGCGATGGACCAGCTCAACCTGCTCCAACGTGGGACGAACGCGCTCTCGAGCGACTTCTACACGTACCGCTACCTCGCCACCGAGGGCTTCCTGCCCGGGTACAACTTCCCGAGGCTGCCTCTCCTCGCATACGTCCCGGAGAGTCGAGATGGTCGTGGGCGGCAGACGTACCTTCAGCGTCCGCGCTTCCTGGCGCTTGCCGAGTTCGGCCCTCGCAGCCTCGTCTATCACGAAGGACGCTCCTACCGGGTCGTGCGAGCGTTGCTCTCTCTCGGTCACCGGGAGTCGGCGACGCCCGACGCGCGACTGCCCACCAGGGCCGTGCGAATCTGCGCAAGCTGCGGCGCAGGACACTTCGGCGATGAATTATCGATGTGCCACGCATGCGGAAAGTCGCTCGGCAACGCCGACGTCGTGGGCAACACGTACCGAATCGAGAACGTTGCTACGCATCCGGCCGAGCAGATCACCGCGAACGACGAGGAACGCCAGCGCCAGGGCTTCGACCTGCAGACGACGTTCGAGTGGGCGACCCGCGACCAGGAGCTCGACGTGCGGTCCGCGTCGGCCTCCGACGCGGAGGGTGAGATCGTGCACATGGCGTACGGCCCCGGGGCGACGATCACCCGCCTCAACAAAGGGCTGCGCCGGAGAGCGAACAAGAAGATTCTCGGCTTCCGAATCGATCCGGTATCGGGGTACTGGGCCAAGAGCGAGGACGAAGACGCGGACGAGCGTGCACTCGATCCCACGGCCTCGCCCCGGCAGTGGATCGTCCCCAGCGTTCAGGACCGCAAGAACGCGCTCCTCTTCCAGCCCATCGGTAACTCTCTATCGCAGGTCACGCTCGCCACCGTGCAGCATGCGATCCTGCGTGGCATCGAGGCAGTGTTCCAACTCGAGGAAGGCGAGATGCTCGCCGAGCCGATGCCCACGCGTGACGTTCGCAACGGCTTCCTGCTCTACGAGGCCACCGAAGGCGGCGCCGGCGTTCTCACGCGGCTCGTGAGCCAGGAGACGAGCCTCGCCACCGTCGCACGAAGGGCGCTGCAAGTCATGCATCTCGCCGTCGGTGACGATCCTCTGCCCGATTCTCCAGCGGATCTCGTGGATCAGCCCGACGCGTCCTGCGTCGCGGCCTGCTACCGGTGCCTCATGTCGTACTACAACCAGCCCGACCACGAGAGTCTCGACCGCCGCGACGAGGACGCGCGTGCGATGCTGCTGCGGTTGGCGCGGGCGCGCACGGTGCGGACGCGGCGGATCAGCGTCAACGCGGACCCGGCCACGTTTCACTTCGCCGTCACCGTGTCGTACGAGAAGCCGTGGCGCGAGGAAGCAACGCGGCGTGGAATTCCCGCACCGGATCCGAAGCCCCTCGTGGCAGGCGATCGGTCCGTGCGCTGCGTCTGGCGCAGGCACTACGTTGCTGCGGTCATCGACGAGGCCGACCGTCCGGCCCTGCAGCCGCTGGTAGACCTCGGCTTCGAGGTCATTCAGTTCGAGGATCCCGCGGGCTGGAGAGCTGCCTTCGCGCGGCTGGCGTCCGCGCTGGGGCGCGCGTCGTGAGCGACCTCCTCTACGCGCCCGGGAGTCTCGTAAGCGCCCGCGGGCGGGAGTGGGTCGTTCTCGGCGGAAGCTCGGCGGAGACACTGCGGGTCCGTCCGGTCACGGGATCGGACGAAGATCGGACGCTGATCCACCTTCCGCTCGAGATCGAGCCGGTTCGCGAGGCTCGGTTCCCCTTGCCGAGCGCGCACCAGATTGGCGGGCACGACTCGGCCCTCCTGCTTCGCGACGCGTTGCTGCTCTCGCTGCGACGGGGCGCCGGCCCCTTTCGGAGCCTTGGACAAATCTCGGTCGAGCCGCGCGCCTACCAGCTCGTGCCGCTGCTCATGGCGCTCAAGCTCGACCCGGTGCGCCTCCTCATCGCGGACGATGTCGGGGTCGGGAAGACGATCGAGGCCCTGCTCATCGCTCGCGAGCTGCTCGACCGCGGCGACATCGAACGCACCGTGGTCCTCTGTCCGCCGCATCTCGTGGACCAGTGGATCACCGAGCTGGAGGTTCGCTTCCATATCCGCGCCGCAGCCGTCACCGCCCGGAACGCGCGGCGCCTGGAGCGGGGCGTTCCGCCGGGCGTGAGCATCTTCGCGGTACACCCGCACACGGTCGTCAGTCTCGACTACGTGAAGACCCGCGAGAGGCGAGACAACTTCCTCCAGGCGTGTCCCGACTTCGTGATCGTCGACGAGGCACACACGTGTGCGTCGTCGGGCCAGGGCCGGCATCAGCGCCACGAGCTGCTCCGCGGGCTGGCCGGCACCGCAACGCGGCACCTCGTCCTGCTCACGGCGACTCCGCACAGCGGCGACGACGCTGCCTTCTACCGGCTGCTCGGCCTGCTCGCCCCGGACTTCGAGTGCCTGGCGGAGGTCACGGGCACGGAACGCGGACGTCTCCGCGAACGCCTCGCGAACCACTTCGTCCAGAGACGGCGCCCCGACATCGCCGAATGGCACGAGGGCGACATCTTCCCGCGTCGCGAGACGAAGGAGCTCACCTACACGCTCAGCGGAGACTGGGAGGCATTCTTCAACGATGTCCTCGACTACTGCGCCGAGGTCGTCGAAACCGACGCTGGGGACGAGCAGCGGCAGCGCCTCAACTTCTGGGGGACACTGGCCCTCCTGCGCTGCAGCGCGTCGAGCCCCGTTGCGGCCGTGCTGGCCCTGCGCACCCGTGCAGGCGAGGATCTGGGCGATGAGGCACGTGAAGACCTTCTCGATCGCATTTTCGATGGTGATGTCGACGCACTCGTTGAGGACGACGTGGAGCCTCCGGCCGGTGGCGACAGCCCGGCACTGGTACGGCTGATCGGGCAGGCGGAGAGGCTCGCAGGCCAGCGCGGCGATCCAAAGCTGATGGCCGCCTCGGAGCACGTCGCCGAGTTGGTCGAGGCGGGCTTCAAGGTGGTGGTGTTCTGTCGCTTCATCGCGACCGCCCACTACGTGGCCCGCCACTTCCGCGAGAACCTGACAGGCATTGCCGTCGGCGCCGTGACCGGCGAGATGCCTCCGGAAGAACGCGAGGAACGCGTGGCGCAGATCGGCGCAGCCGAAGGCGCCAGGGTCCTGATCGCCACCGACTGCCTGTCGGAGGGGATCAATCTGCAGGAACACTTCGACGCCGTCGTTCACTACGACCTCTCGTGGAACCCGACGCGCCATGAGCAGCGGGAGGGCCGCGTCGATCGTTTCGGTCAGCCGAGCAGGACGGTGCGCGCCACGCTCCTCTACGGTGTCAATAACCCGGTGGATGGCGCGGTGCTCCAGGCCATTCTGCGCAAGGCGGTCCGCATCCGGGAGGAGCTTGGTGTCGCGGTGCCCGTTCCGGACGAGGGTCACTCGCTCACGCAGGCGCTGCTCAAGGCCGTGCTCCTGCGGCGCGGTCGATCCGGCGCCACAGAAGGCCAGCAGCTCGGACTGTTCGAGAGCCATTGGGAGGACGCGAAGGCGAAGGCGAAAAGGAACCGGACCGTGTTCGCCCAGCGACGCATCAAGCCCGACGAGGTGTTGCCGGAGTGGCACAAGAGCCTTGCCGCGATCGGCAGCCGTGACGACGTGCAGCGCTTTGCGGACCGTGCTCTCGCCCGGCTCGGTTCCGGGCTCGAACCGCTCGCGCGGGGATTCAAGGTTCCGACCGCACCGCTGCCGGCCGAGGTTCGGGAGCGCTTGGAAACGGAAGACATCGCGGGCACGGTTGCCATCGACTTCGCCTATCCCTCGGCGCCCGGATGCCGTCCCGTCCAGCGGAGCCATCCCCTTATCGCGGTGCTCGCCGACACGTTGCTCGGGCGGACCCTTTCGGCCGAGGATAGCGGGGCTTCGATTAGCGACCCCGCGGTCCTTGGGCGCGTCGGCTGCTGGATCTCGGGGGGAGTGCGTGGCCGCACGACGGTCGCGCTCCTCCGGCTGCGTCACCAGCTCTTGTCTCGCACGCGGCGCCGGGAGACGACACTCATGGTCGAAGAGGCGGCGGCGTTGGCCTGGGTCGCCCCCCGAACCAATGGACCGATCTCGGGGCCCGAAGCACTTTCACTGCTCGCGCTTCCTCCCGCAGACGACCCCCCGCGGCATGTGCGAGAGCGCGAGGTCGTGCGAGCCCTCGTGCTGCTCCAGGAGCGCGCGGCAGATCTCGAGGATTTCGCGGCGGCGCGAGCGAGTGCCTTGCTCAAGGATCATCTGCGCGTGCGCGAGGCCGGCAGAGCGACCGGGAGCACCTCCGTCCAGGCCCTCGCGCGTCCCGACGTGATCGGCGTGTACGTGCTCTTGCCGACTGTGGACTGACCATGGCGCCACGTCGAAGCCGCCCAGGAGAGGCTCGGATCGCCTTCGACGCGCTCTCGATCGAGGGCGGTCTTCTTGGGGCCGACTGGCTTGGAAAGGTGGCGCAGCTCCGGGCTGCCGCGCAGGAGCCGGCCGACTACCGCGTTCCAAAGGGGCTCCACATCCGCGACGAGATCGCCCGGAGCTGGCACATTGCCCAGGCGTGCTTTCAGGAAATGGAGGCAGGTCGAGCTTCAGGAGGTGACGCCCGCGCGCTTGCCGAGCGCTTCATCGAGGCGTTTCTGCGCGACGCATTGTGTTTCGTGTCCGTGACGCGGGTGGAGCCGAAGACGATCGGCGAGCGGGTGTATCCCGTCCGGTTCTTCGCTCTCGCCGATCGGGTTCCTGTCGTGGTAGCCCCGGCAGGAGCCGGCCTGGATACCCCCCTGCCCGAGCTCGGAGACGACCGGCGCCGACGGAGCGCCTTCGGACTCCTGCAGGAGACCCTGAACGCCTCCGGCGCGGCGCTCTGGGGACTCGCCGCGGACGGGCTGTCGCTACGGATCGCGCGGGACAACGCGAGCCTCACGCGGCCGGCGTGGATCGAAGCCGACCTCGGCCGGATCTTCACGGAGGACCTGTATCCCGACTTCGCTGCGCTGTGGCTCCTCGCCCACGAGTCGCGCTTCGGCCGCGCTGGCGATCCGCCCGAGACGTGCCCGCTGGAGACGTGGCGGGAGGCCGGCCGGCAGGAGGGAACGCGGGCGCGGGACAAGCTGAGCGCCGGATTCCAGCAGGCGCTCGAGATCCTGGGGCAGGGGTTCCTATCCCACGCCGCGAACAAGAAGCTTCGTTCCGCGCTGCACGCGGGTGTTCTCACGAAGGAGCGCTACTTCGAGCAACTCCTGCGACTTGTCTACCGGCTCGTCTTCCTGCTCACGGTCGAAGAACGGAACCTGCTGCACCCGAAGAATGCATCCGACTCGGCCCGCGAGCTCTATGCCGATGGATACGGTCTCCGCCGCCTTCGCGATCAGGCCATCCGTGGAAGCGCCCACGATCGCCAGAGCGATCTCTGGCAGGCCGTCACGATCGTCTTTCGGAGCCTTGCGGTTGGGGAACCGCGGCTCGGGCTCCCCGCCCTCGCCGGCCTGTTCGCGCCGGAGGAGTGGCCGGACCTCGACGCGGCGAAGCTGGAGAACCGCGCGCTCCTCGGCGCACTCTTTCATCTGGCGTGGCTTCGCGAGCCCTCCGGGCTCGTTCGCGTCAACTGGCGCGACATGGGTCCGGATGAGCTGGGTTACGTCTACGAGGGCCTACTCGAGCTCGTCCCGCAGATCACCGGTGACGGACGTTCCTTCGCCTTCGCGGGGGCCGGCGAAAGCCGGGGCCATGCACGGAAGACAACCGGCAGCTACTACACGCCGGACGAGCTCGTGCAACTCCTCCTCGCGAGCGCCCTCGACCCCGTAGTCAAGCGCACGGTCGACGCTCATCCCGAGCGTCCCGTCGATGCCCTTCTGGAGCTGGCGATCGTCGACCCTGCGTGTGGGTCGGGACACTTCCTGCTCGCGGCGGCGCGCCGACTCGCCGATCGCGTCGCGCGCATCCGGGCGGGGGGTACGCCCACGCCGGACGACTACCAGCACGCACTCCGCGATGTCGTCCGGCGGTGCATCTACGGCGTCGACAGGAACCCGCTGGCCGTCGAGCTCTGCAAGGTGAGCCTCTGGATGGAGTCGATCGATCCGGGGCTGCCCCTCACGTTCCTGGAAAGCCACATCCGCTGCGGCAACTCGCTCATCGGCACGAGCCGCGCGCTGATGGGCGAACAGGTGCCGGACGCTGCCTTGGCGGTCCTCGAAGGAGACGACAAGAAGGTCACCAAGGCGCTCAAGCGGCTCAACCGAGAGGAGATTGCAGGTCAGCGTCGCCTGCTATTTGAACCCCGAAACGAGACGGGCGCCCTGCGCGATGCGATGCGCGCAGTCGAGCAGGCCCCGGACACGGACGCCTCCGCCTTGGCGGAGAAGCAGCGAAAGTGGAAGGCGCTCCTGGCCTCGCAGGCCTACGAGCACGAGAAGCTCGTAGCCGACGTCTGGTGTGCCGCCTTCCTCTGGCCCAAGGTCGAACCCGGTCCGGTCGTCGAGGCGGCACCCACGACGGCCGCGTGGCTCGCGCTCCGCGATAGGGAGGCGCCGCCGTCCCCGGTGCTCGTCGAGAACACACGGCGTATTGCCGAGGACTACGGCCTCTTCCACTGGGAGCTGGCGTTTCCGCACGTTTTTGCGCATGGGTGTTTCGATGTCGTGCTCGGCAACCCACCGTGGGAGCGAGTCAAGCTCCAGGAGCAGGAGTTCTTCGCTAGACGCGAGCCGTCGATCGCCAAGGCGCGGAACGCGGCCGAGCGCAAGAAGCTTATCGCCGCGCTACCGGCCACGGATCTGGCTCTCTGGCGGGAGTGGAGCCGCGCGACTCGCATCGCCCAAGGGCAGGGCCACTTCATGCGAGAATCAGGTCGTTACCCGCTCTGCGGAAGGGGCGATGTAAATACCTACGCGTTGTTCGCCGAGCACAATTGGAGCGTGCTGACGCCTCGCGGGCGTGCAGGATTCATCGTGCCGAGCGGGATCGTCACCGAAGATACCACCAAGGCATATTTCCAGGCGCTTCTAGACCGTAGCGCCTTGGCCAGTGTCCACCATTTCGAAAACGAGAATCTCGTTTTCAAGGGGCTCCACCACGCGTATCGGTTCGTGCTGCTGACGATCGGGGAGTCGCGTCAGGCCGACCTTGCCTTCTATGCACGCCGCGCAGTCGACCTCGACGACCGACGGCGACACTTCGCGCTGACGCCGGACGATTTCGCTACGCTTAACCCGAACGCGCGGACCTGTCCCACCTTCAGGTCACAGCACGATGCAAACATCAACCTGGCGATGTATCGCCGGGCGGGCGTGCTCTGGCTGGAGGGCGACCCGGACGGGAATCCATGGGGTCTGCGTCTTCGGAGAATGTTCCATATGGCCGATGACTCCGGCCTGTTTCGCACGCGGGCCGACTTGGTGTCAGGCGGATGGAGACTGGGAGCCGACCAATTCGAGAAGGACGGAGCCGTAATGTTGCCTCTGTACGAGGCCAAGATGATCCACCATTTCGATCACCGTTTCGGAACCTACGAGGCGCAGAGCGCGGCACAGGCGAATCAGGGGAAGCTACCCGAACTCGACGACGTTGCCCATGCTGATCCCAGCCGCGTAACGCAACCACGGTACTGGGTTCCGGAGAATCACGTATCAGCGTGGCTGGAGGACACCTGGGACAGGCATTGGCTGCTCGGTTGGCGGGATGTTACCGGTGCCGGGGTGATTAGGACCGTCATCGCGTGCATTATCCCCAGGGCAGCTGTGAACCATACCTTCCCGGTGATGATGCCGTCCTCTGATCCACGGCTCGTGACCGCACTTTATGCCAACCTGTCGAGTATCGCGTTCGACTATTGCGCAAGACAGAAGGTCGGCGGACTTCACCTGACATACTTCACCATGCGGCAGCTTCCTGCGCTTCGCCCAGGGGCGTACGCCATCCCTGCGCCGTGGGCACCGTCGATACAGATTCGCGACTGGCTCCTCCCGCGGGTCCTGGAACTCACATTTACCGCGTGGAACCTTAAGGCGTTCGCCGAAGATTGCGGTGACGACGGCCCGCCTTTCGTCTGGGATTCCGAGCGCCGCTTCCAACTCCGGTGCGAGATTGACGCGGCCTTCTTCCATTTGTACGGCATCACTCGGGATGACACCGCCTACGTCCTCGACACGTTTCCAGTCCTTGAGCGGTCGGAAGAGCGCGAGCACGGCGAGTTCCGGACGAAGCGCGTGGTGCTGGAGACCTACGATGCGCTGGCTGCCGCTGCCGCGAAGGACATACCGTACGATTCGCCGCTCGGACTGCCGAGGAGGGCGACATGAGCCGATTCCAGCTCCGCGAGATTCGCGTCGACAACTACCGTTGCTTCGACGAGCTGAGGCTTCCACTCGAGGAAGACACCACCATTCTCTTCGCTGAGAATGGCAGCGGAAAGACCGCGTTACTCACTGCTCTTGCGATGGGCCTCGCCGTGTTCCAGAGGGGTTCGCCGAAAACCCTGAAGCTCAACGCGCAGCTCGATCCCAGGAAGCGCACGCTTGACGAGAAGGGGCGACGCGAGGTAGTCGGTTCGTGCAAGGTCACGTGGACCGCCGCGGTGGGCGAAACGGAATCCGTCGCGTGGTCTACGACAATTCCGGCAGTGCAGGGACGCACGACGAACAAGCACCAACCGGTTTTCGAGGCTCTGGACGGAGTGCGAGTACCCGGAGATCGCTGGCCGTTGTTCGCATGGTACGGCGTCGATCGCCTGGGACGAAGCCGCGGCCGGCGGCGCAAGGTCGAGCGTACGGGGGACCGCTGGGAGGCCTACGCCTCCGCGCTCGACCCGAACTTGGATGAAGCCCCGCTGCTCCAGTGGCTCCAGGACGAGGTGCTCGGAGACGTGGTCAGGAGGCAGCAGGAAGAGCCGGAGCGCTTCTTCCACGCGGCCGTGATGGAGGCAACAGCCCGAGCGACGCTCGGCGTCACGAACGCTTGGTACGACCCGGTGGCGCAAGGCCCTGTGGTGCGCTTCGAGGATGGGCACGTGGCCCCGTGGTCCGAGCTGTCCGACGGCTACCACGTGTTCATCGCCTTGGTCGCCGACATCGCCCGCCGCGCGGTCATGCTCAACGAATTCGATGGTGCCGACGCACCCGCGCGAGTGGAGGGCGTGGTGCTCATCGACGAGTTCGACCTCCACCTCCACCCACGATGGCAGCGAGTGGCGCTTCCGGGCCTTCGCAGCGCATTCCCGCGACTGCAGTTCATCATCACCACGCACTCACCGCAGTTACTGAGCAGCGCCGAGAACCGCCAGGTGCGCCGACTCGTAAACGGGCGGCTTCAGGCAGACCACGTGTTCGTCGAGGGCAGAGACACGAACGCGATCCTCCGCGAGTACATGCATACCGAAGATCGCAATGATGAGGGGACTCGCAAACTGCAGACGCTCCACGACCTCATCGATAGAGGTCGCCTTGAGGAAGCCGAGAAGCTGTACAAGAAGCTGCTTGCTCGTTGGGGCGACCTCGACCCCGACCTGATTGAAGCCAAGGTGCTCCTGGACCTGGAGGAGTAGGGTGCGTGGTATCTCGAAGCCTTGGCCTCCGAGAGATGTCTATTCGGACGGCCACGAGGCGGCGAGCCTCCGCGAGGCCGAGGACGCCTACTTGGCGGCGCTGCCGGGGGCTCCCAAACAGGCGTCCTTTGCGCGCTCGGAATTCAATCGGCTGGAAAAGCAAAAGCTCCGGGCCGTGATGTATCGGGAACAGCGCTCTCTCTGCATATACTGCGAACGACGGACCGCCGAGGACTACCCGCCGCCTCGAATTGACCACTGGTACCCGCTCAGCCGCGATCCCGGCCTCGCCCTCCACTGGGAGAATCTCTATCTGTCCTGCCCCAGGCCTGAGACCTGCGACTCGGCCAAGGCCGACCACCCCTTTCGGTGGGACGATGCCGACTCCCACATGCCTTGGCCCGTGGACCTTCGGTACGAGGATGTCGTCGGCTTCACCACCCGCGGCGAGATCTACGTCCGCTCGGATGTGACGTTGCCGGATGCCATTCGTCAAGCGCTGGAGCTTGCCATCGGGAGCCGTACCGATGGCGCTCAAGCGCGGCACGGAATCGTCAACCTGAACGATCCGGCGCTCGTCAAGGCGCGGGTGGCTGCGGTCCGCGGCGAGCGCAAGCGCATGGAGAGGGACTTCGAGAACAGGACGGCGACCAGGGACGAGCGCGAGGAGCGGGCCTCTCAACTCGTTGGTAGAGCTCAGCTTCCTGAGTTCGTGAGCATCCGCGTCGCATGGCTGCGGAAGACGCGGGGCCGGGGTTTGTAATGCTGGCGGCCGTCACGATCACCCGTCTGGAGAAAGCCGCAACCGACAACGGTTTCGACCTCGATCAGGAGCATACGGCCGACTGGCTCTGCTTCGGCAGCAGCCAAACGTCGATGCGCCTTTGGCTTACGGCCAACGGGGAATCCCAGTATCTCGCTGCCACGTCGCGCGCAGACGTCCTCGACGGGTTGGCGGGACTCGGCGTGGTGTTCAACAACCCGCTCCCGAGCGGCGCCGTCGGCGCGCTGAACGTCAGCGACATTGCCGCACTCCATCGTCTCTTGCGCCGCGCGTTCCAACTCTCGCGCACGCTGCCGGACACGCTGCTTCATGTCTTCCAGGACGAAACATCGAATCTGCCGCGAACGACTGAATCCGAACGCCAGGTAGTGCAGCGAGTCGGTCAGGACATTTTCCGCCGCGGCTTGTTCGAGTACTGGGATGGCTACTGCGCGATCACCGGCCTCGCGGTGCCCGAACTCTTGCGCGCGAGCCACATCAAGCCCTGGGCCGACTGCGACGTGGACGCAGAGCGCCTCGACGTCTTCAACGGCCTTCTGCTGGCGCCTCATCTCGATGCGGCGTTCGACTCCGGCTTCATCACGATCGCAGAGGACGGAAGGGTGCTCCCCTCGGACGCTCTCCCTCCCGGCGCCCGGTCAGTTCTTGGACTCGACAGGGAGTTGATGGTCCACGGACTACACCACGCTCACGAGCGCTACCTACCATGGCACCGGGCCAAGATCTTCCGCGCCGGTTTGGAGAACGCGAGCTGAAGTGCATCAGCCGCTTGCTGTGGAACCCCAACAAGTTATGCCGCCAAAAAAACCGATTCGCTGGTGTCAGATGTACAGTCTGAAGGGAAGGGGTGAACCTTCCACTGGTCCCGCTGTAAGAATCTCTCCGACCGCATCGGCGAACTTTAGAGTGACGGGTTGGCCATCGCCGTAAACGCAGGCATTGTAATTGAGCTTCGTTAGGGACAAGACGTCTCGGAGCACCGTTCCCATTTCTGCGTTGCCCCGGCAGACGTCGATCAATAGGCCCTTGGGAACCTCGCGCCCGGGATACGTCCATAACCTTGGGATGAATCCTTGTGCCCAGAGGAACGCTGTCCGCTGATCACGCTTATAGGCGAGCCCACGCAGCAGTGCCTTCGTTCCGGATCGAAATATCCGCAGGTTTTCAGCGTACCGAATCCGTACCCCTGCCACCTCGGTAGTACTAGGCGCCCCACTGGTGAATCCTCGCCATTCGTCGTCATCGAAACGAGCCTTGCCGTGAATGAACAACTCGCGCGGTGATTCACCCGTCCGCTCAACGTAAAACTCAGTCGCCCGGAGTATCAAATTGCGAGCCGCACTTTCGCTAAGGTGATAGGTGTCGGTCGCTCCCGAGTACCACGGACCCCCTGTTCCCTTGAACACCAGCCCATCTCCCGAGTCGAGGAACATCTGCGCGCCACAGGATGCCCATCGGCCATCCGCCGCAAGGTCGTCCCGCTTGAAGACAATTCCCAGGTAGCAAACGCCCGGTCGGACATTCGCTACCTTCCAAGGACGGGCACCCGCCTTGTAGTAGGCCGTCGAAGAAAGGTTCCACGCAATCTCGGATGCCCCGCCGACCCGGCGGGCGGGGTAGCCCAACTTGTTTTTGAAATCCGAGGGTGTCAGCGTGCTCTCTCGTACTACCTGCGTGGCCGTATTCGAGCCGAGGAGCACTGCCTTCAATTGATTGCGGAAGTGCGGGTGAAACCGGTACGGAACGGCATCCTCGTTGAGCTGGTCGAACATGCTCGGTTCGGAACGAAGCCTCTTCGCCATGCCTGAACTCAGGCGAGTCGGCAGGCTGACCCGTAGTCCTTTTGGAACGACCGACTGCGGCCTGCATCGCTCGTAGACCATGTCGGGCACAACGACGAACCAAAGGTCCGCTCGCTCATCCTCATCAAGCGTCTTCTTGATGGGATCAGAGTACATGTGCACTACCTTGTGCACCCGTTGATGAACATCAACGATGTTGCACGCGTCGTTCAGGCTGTCCACATCCACTACTCGCTCAAACACACCTTGCGTGCCAAAGGGCACGCCGAAGGCCTCCTCAAAACCCGGAAAAGGTGGGCGAGACCGCTTCTCATCATTGATTGGCTGCCGAATCGACTCGACCCAGCGCCAGAACCTGTCGATCCCGTCGCGGGTCCCGATGACGGCTGGGCGAATTCCGTACGTCGTCTTACCGACATCGAACGGACCAAAGAGACTGAGGCCATCTCGCGGGTCTTCGATTGCCTGGTTGTGTCCGAAGAGGAGTTTCGGTTCTCGGAGCCGGACCATCTGCATCAGAATTCTTCCTCTGGTTCGGCGTCGTCCTTGTCTTCCGTTCCGGAGTCCTGCTCCGGATCATCACGCGCATGTTCATTCAGAGTTACTGGACTCACAAACTCAAGTGGACGAGTACTAACGCTACCCTGGACGGAGCTTCCAAGCGGGAGTGAGAAAGTGAGGCGACCGTCCGCGAGCCATGCCATCGTCGCTAGGAGGCGGTCGCGCCAATCATCGTTCCACCAATTCTTGCACTGGCTTCGCCGGGCTCGATGCATCTCCGCGACCGACTCCCAGATGTTCGCACCGTTATCAGAGAAGAGTACATGGCTACGGAGCATCAGGACTGGCTCAGGATGCAAGGCGGCTTTGGCGCTGACGGCGAAATGCCAATGCCGCTTGCCGTGCGCCGTCGTCTTGAACCCCATCAGCCCGCGGCGTGATACCTTCTGCGCCAACCCAACGAACTTGACCATGGGGTTTGGCAGCTTATTTGCATCAAAGTAGAAGGCGCTTCGCCCGCGCGACATAGCGTAGCCATCCAGCTTCTTCGCAACGCCCACCTTCCAAGCTTCGTTGACAAGATATGTAACCATATCCCGGTTGTCCCGCCTAATTGCCCTCTCGTCATCTGACAAGAACTCTCGAGTCGGAACTCCGACCGTAGACTGGATACGTAGCTTGCCAAGATATGGCTCCACGTCAGCGGCCGGCGCGAACGTGACTATTCCATTGCGGAACCTAGTAGGAAAAGGAAACGTCAGCTCCTCAACCTCCATCAGTCCGATCACCGCGTGAGTGTAGACCGTTGGCGGTAATTTTACCGAAAACCAGTTCGAGAGATGAACTTCTTCGATGGATGTAATTCCCTCCTCCGCGTTGTAGGCGTTCTCCCACCACTGGCGCACGGCGTCCGGGCCGAATGACGGGTCCTTTGGCACTTCGTCTTTCTCCAGCTTAGTAATCAGACGCTTCAGGCCAGGGGCCCAACCGCGGGAGAAATCGATTGCATTCAAGTTCGAGAGCTGGATATTGAACTCGCTATAGGGAAGATCGTCGAGGCGCAACGGAATTATGAAATCTGACAACGGCTGCGTCTTCCGCACGTCATGCGCGACTTTCAGTTCTTGAAGAGTGCCCTCCCTCTGATTCGAGGAGTGTGACAGTACGTAGAGGACCTTGATTGCATGCTGCCTTATGGCTGATTCGATGTCGCGCCAGAAGTCTTCGCCTCCGAGCAATCGGGTGACATCAGACCAAGCGCAATAGCCGAGTCCCGCCAGTTTGAGGGCGAGCCACTGAGCGAATACGTTGTCCTCGGGATTTGCGTGGCTAATGAACAAGACGTCTCGCCGGACCCGCACCCAGCGATACTAGCACGGCTGCGCTTCGTCCCGTTTCGGTGGGTCATCGTATCCACCCTTCGGAACGTGTCGACGAAAACGAATCGTGCTCATTAGAAACAGATTCGCCAGATCGTGCTGATCCGGATGCTGAGCTGGCAGGTGAGGTGACCCCGTTGTCTGGACAGCTTACGGGTTGAGGAAGGAAGGCTGGCTCCGGGTTCTTGGGACTCGCTCGTGATTTGGGACAGCTTGACCAGAATACAGACATGAACCTGAAGCATGACCGCGGACCCATCCGCGACCAGATCCGCGCGACGTTCCGGGAGCTGTGCCGGCAACCGAGGATCGACGGCCTGCTGGAATCGAGCGACAAGGTGATCGCGACACTGCTCGGCGAGACCCAGCTCTTCGCGTGTTCGCTCCCACAGCCAGTCGGCCTCCTGCCAGCTCGCACGGCGGTCCGGGCAGCGCTCGCCGGTGGCTGCCGCAGGCCGTGCACGGGCGCGTAGGCTGGCCGCCAGCCGCGGTGGTAGAGTAGGATCCTTCCTCAGACCCGGAGTGCAGGGCGCTGGCTAGGCGCTGGCAGCCTTCCGGACCTCCTTCTCGAACGGCGACCGCGACGTCCGCCCGCGGCTGGCAGCCGATGGCTACGCAGATGTCGAAGCACATCCGCTCCGGCTCGGCGGAGTCACCGTCAGCCAATACGACGAGCAGGTCGATGTCACTGCTGTCCTGCAGCTCGCCCCGCGCCGCGGATCCGAACAAGATGACCTCGACCGGACGGCAGTGCTCAAGGATCCGATCGAGAGCCTCGTCGATGCGCCGGCGGTCCGGCTGGCCGTCGCCACGGTTCCAGACGGGTTGCGTCATGGCCGTCCGTCGCCGTCGCCGGCGTCCCACTCGAACCGTGCCGCCCCGGGCCGCCGAGTTCCTCGATCGCTTCGCCGATGAGGCCACGGAAATTCGGGCCGGGCGCCCGCCCCTCGACTTTCCGCAATCGGTCCAGGTCGCGCTGCCGCCGCAATACGACCATCTCCGATCCCCCTCGGGCTCGATCGCGCCGGCTCCCATTCCGTAGGACTCGACGTATCATGGGCTGCATGACGCTCAGCGCGGCGCCGTGGCTGGCGGCGCGGGGGAGGCGGAGGTCCTCCAGGTCCGCTCGGCATGGGCACCAGACGCTGGGCTACCTTCGCCCAGAAGCTGGCAGCGGCTTCCCGACGTTGTGGGGTACTCCGTGGGATGTGTTCTCCGGGAAGTTAGGTAAGTGTGTTCTGGTGAAGCACTTACGGATATAGTCGTGTTCCCGTTTCCGGAGTGAGCATAGATTTCAGGTCCGAGGGACCATTTGGCGCTAACAGTACAAAGCTAGCCTGGTACGGTACGTTTAGACGAACAGTTCGAGGCTGCCCCTATGATGACGGGAGGGTAGACATGAGGATGGCACTAACGGTTCTCTTACAGTCCGTCTTATTGTTCCCAATGGCTGCATCCGCTCAGACGGTGACGGACGGCCAAGGCGAGCGTGCAACTACTGACAGCAATTTCACGTTTTTCGTTGGACAGAGGAACACTGGTCAGCTTGCTCTCCGCGGTGGCAGTAATTTTTTTCTCCTTGAACCCTACGATGGGACGTCGAGCACGCAGTATAGAATAGATGGCTTCCCATCCGAGCTGAATTTTTACGTCAACAACAAGGCCTCGTCCCCGCTCAAAGCTAGCACGTACATCGGCGTTGAGGCCATCCGCATGTATATCTACTCCGGTGTAAGTTCTGGGGTATACCTGTACCGCAATCCCAACTGGCGTGACGTTACAGGAGAGCGCCTGCCTGAGCAGCACCTTGAGGGGCCCAGTCTCGATGAGTTCGTACGAGACCACTCGGGAGGTCAGCGAGACGAATACTTGCTAGAATGGCACGCTCATCCATCCGAGCAGGCACCTTCGTCGTGGGAGAGGCGCGACGCCATCGCGGGTGGGCTCGGCTTTGACGCCAATCGGGATGGCTACGTCCCAGAAGACGCGGACATCGAAGAGGCTCAGGGAACCTACCGCCTGATTCGCTTCTTTGAGTCGGTCGCTCCAAATCCACAGCAACCAGTCCGGTTTACTGTGGATCTTCATGGTGCCCGGTACCTGCTCGTAAACGTCTTTACACCCCGGAACGGAAGGACGGCGTACCGAAACCAGTACCGTATGGAGATCGTAAGCAAATGACGCCGATTCGGTCCGTGGCGCAGGAGATTATCCTTTGGATACTGAGACCGACACGCGCTCCTTGGACCGGCAATGGAGAACAGAGGCATGCCGTGGAAGGGGCCACGCTTGTTGGATCGGCCGGGCTGCTCGCCGGGGCCTATGCCACGGTCAGAGCCCGCCAACAACTTTTTTTTGGACCACTCGACGCGAATCTGGTCTTCTTGCTCGATACGGTTATCATTCCCATTGCTTTGTCCGTGGCACTGCGACTGCTTCGTCGGACCGACGATTGGAAGGCAGTGCCGCAGACACTGAGTTGGCTGTATCGTGCATGGACGCTACAGTTTCTTTTGGTGTGGTTTTGGGCGCTGACTCTAAAGCAATATGGCATCGCGTCAGTCGCGGACGGCCCGGTGATCACCGATTTTTCGGTGGTTGTAGTGATCACCGCTGTAATCGTATCCGGCCTTGCAGCGGCGAGTATGCGGGGCGGGCAAGAGAGCTGGCAGAACGTTGGTTCGGCGTTGGTAGTCTACGGTTTGGCGACACTCGCATCGAGGATGCTCAATATACCAGTTGTAAGTACGTTGCCCTGGTGGGCTCCAGACGTAGGCGGCTAGCTGGCTAGCTTTAGTACGGATGCCGCTCAAGGCCATGGAGCTCGCTCTCGACAACGACGCGTTGGCTGACGGCGCCCGAGCGAGCGTCAGTAGTACTGTCGGATGTAGCCATAGGCCCGGTCGAACAATTCCTGGTCCTGGTGCAGGCGGTACTTGAACAGCGTCTTCCGGACCACCTTCTTCACCTCCCGCTCGCCCGCGTGGGTCGTCTGCCAACCCTCGAAGCGGACGTGCAGGACGATCTCGTCGATGTCGTTGACGATCCGCTTCACCATGATGGGCGTACGGTCGTTGCGGGCCTCCTCGAACAGCTCGGTCAGCGCGGCCTTGCCGTGTTCCTCGGGCGTCGCAGGCTCGACAGTCCGCTCTGCCTCGACCACGTCGCGAGCCAGCTCGAGCAGGGACTTCAGGAACTCGATGCTGACCAGCAGTCCCTGCTCGTGCTTGCGTCGCAGCTCTTCCAGCCGCTCGCCAAGGGCACGAAAGCGCGGGTCCGACAGGTGTCTGCGGAGGCGCTCGGCCACCTTGATCTCGATCTCCTTCGACTTCTTCTCCGGGTCCGTCGTGCCGAGTACGGCGTCGAGCACGTCGGCGTCGAGCACCAGCGTCTCGAGATCATCGCGCACCGCCTCGACGTGAACGTGGCGGTGGATGAGGTCGATGGTCTTGGCGCCGAGCGTGTGCCAGAGCAGCTTGCCGGTTCCCGTCGAGGGCTTCAGCGACTCGTACACCTGGCCCAGCCAGGCGTGGTCGGCTTCGTACGGCTCCAGGCTCGGGTCGGGAGAGATCGCGTCCCAGAGGCGTGCGAGGTAGCTGTAGTCGGCGGCGAATCCGTCGCGTGTCTCGTTGTCCGGGAGGCACTCCTGCGCGGCGATCAGTCCCTCGTAGCCGGTGACGGTGCGGTCCACCCCGGAGAACCACGCCAGGCATTTCTGCACCGCCGCCGGAAGCGCGGCGACCAGCTCGTTGAGGTTCGTGACGACGCGGGTGATGCCCTCCTCGTCGAACTGGATCGCCTGGGCCACGTCGTCGAATACCCCGAGGTAGTCGACGATCAGCCCGTGCGTCTTGGTCTCGCCGTACGGCCGGTTCGTGCGGCAGATGGCCTGCAGCAGCGCGTGGTCCCGTAGCGGCTTGTCCAGGTACATCGTCTGCAGGATGGGAGCGTCGAAGCCGGTCAGCAGCTTCGACGTGACGACCAGGACCTTCAGCGGGTCGTTCGGATCACGGAAGCGGTCGAGCAGCCGTTCCTCGGCGTCCTTGTCCCGGCGGTAGGCGGCGTACTCGTCCTCGCCGCTGTTCACGGTCATGACCACGTCGGACATCTCCGCCGGCAGCACCCGGTCGAGCGCGCGCTTGTAGAGTACGCAGCTCTCGCGATCGTAGGTGACCACCTGCGCGCCAAAGCCGTTGGGAGCCACCTTCTCCTGGAAGTGCTTCGCGATGTCGGCGCAGATCCGCTCGACCCGTTCGGGGGTCTTCAACAGCACCGCGGTGCGGGCCGCGGTCTTCGAGAGTTGCTCCCGATCCAGATCGCTCAGGCCACCAGTCAGCTCCTGGTACTCGGCATCGATGGCGGCGCGGTCGATGTGCAGCTCCGGCAACCGCGGCTCGAAGTGCAACGGCTTGGTCGCGCCGTCTCGAATCGACTCCTCGAAGCCATAGCGGCTCAGGTAGCCGTATTCGTCCTCCTCGGCGCCAAAGGCGAAGAACGTGTTCCGGTCGGCACGGTTGATCGGGGTCCCTGTCAATCCGAACAGGAACGCGTTCGGGAGCGCCCTGCGCATCTTTCGTCCGAGGTCACCTTCCTGAGAACGATGGGCCTCGTCGACCAGCACGACGATGTTGTGACGGTCGTTCAGGACACCGTCCACCTCGCCGAACTTGAAGATCGTCGTGATGATGATCTTCCGGGCGTCCTGCGCGAGCAACCGTTCAAGATCCACCCGGCTGTCGGCCTTCTCCAGGTTCGGCGCGTCGGCCGCGTGGAAAGTGCTGGAGATCTGCGTGTCGAGGTCGATCCGGTCGACCACGATGATCACCGTCGGGTTTCCCAACGCCGGATGCAGCCGCAGCTTGCGGGCCGCGAACAGCATCAGGAGCGACTTGCCGGAACCCTGGAAGTGCCAGACCAGGCCCTTCTTGGGGTGGCCGGCGACGACCCGCTCGACAATGCGGTTCGCCGCCTCGACCTGCTGGTAACGTGCGACGATCTTGGCTCGCCGCTTCCCCTTGCCCGTGGCGTAGGCGGTGTAGCTGCCCAGCAGATCCAGAACCGTGTTCGGGCGGAGCATCGACGAGACGGTCCGCTTGACCCGTTCGAGCTTCGGCACGCCTGCGTCGTCGTCCGTTCGCCACGGTCCCCAGAGATCGACCGGCAGGCCAATCGATCCGTATCGCAGGTCCTTCCCTTCGGTGGCGACCGAGCAGAGGTTCGGCACGAACAGATCAGGCACGTTGCGCTCGTAGTCGTCGCGGATCTGCGTCGCGCCGTCGAACCAGCTCTGGCTCGACCGTACCGGCGTCTTCGCCTCGATGACGACCAGCGGAAGGCCGTTCACCAGCAGCACGAGATCCGCGCGGCGCTCGTTCGCACCCGATCGGACGGTGTACTGGGTGCTGACGACATACTGGTTTCGCTCGACATCCTCAAGGTCGACGAGCCGCACGGTGACGTGCTCGCCGTCCGCGCCGAACGGCATCGACCGCTCTCCGGCGAGCCAGGCTGCGAACTCCTCGTTCGCCCTGACCAGCCCGTCCGTCCGCACGCCCATCAGGATGGCCCGCAGCCGGTACAGCACGTCGTCGTCCCGGTCCGGCTGAGCTGCGATCTCCGGGTTGAGGCGGAGCAGCGCCTCGCGCACGTGGTCCTCGACGAGGACCTCGTGCGCCTGCCGCGGCAGGTGCTGCGGGCCGAGGTAGTGCCATCCGAGGCCGGAGAGCGCGCCGTGCCGCCGCGCGAGGCCGGGTCCGACGGCCGTATAGTGGGTTACGCCGCCGCAGAGGATGTCACGGACGAGCGCCTCGACCGTGTTCGACTCGGTGAAGGTCATGCTCGCAAACTTGATCGGGGTGCCGCTACGACACGCCGGCACCCTGGCCGGGTTCGATCACAAGCAGCGTCGTGTCTGGTTCGGTCGCGAACGTTTCGATTTCATCGCGGTGACTACGGAGACGCCGTTCAATCTCGCTGGTCGAGCAGTTGCCGAGCGCCAGCCAGATGACCTTCGGCGGCGCGCCGTACAGGGAGGATCGACCGCTGAAGTCGCCGTCCTTGGACACGATGGTGAAGCCGTGCTGCCTTGCGTACGCCCAGATGGCCGAGTCGTCCGCCGCCGCGAGACCCACCGCTCGAACGCGAGCAACATCGGTCCAGATGTCGCGCAGGCAGTCGCAGAGCCGCGGTGAAGGATTCTGGTCGAGGAGCAGCTTCACCTTCCGCCGACCGCAACCAGTCGCCGCTCGCGATCCGCGGCGAATGCGAGGCAGGCCCGGATGTCTTCGCGCGTCAGGTCCGGAAAGTCCCGGAGTAGGTCCTCTTCGGACATACCAGACACCAGGTAGTCGAGCACGTCGGAGACCGTGATGCGCAGGCCACGGATGCAGGGCTTGCCGCTGCGTTTTCCGGGATCAATCGTGATCCGATCCAGGTTCGCCATTTTGGCTCAGCCTACGCAACGCCCCGCCATCGGTCAAGTAGCCACCGCCGTTCGCCACCGTGCCGTTGACGACAAGTCCTACGCGGTCCAAGTGCGAATTGTCCAGAGGCCACCGCTACTCGCCGGAGGTGGTCTGCTCGGATTCGTTGAGTACAGAGAGACAGACACCATGCAGCAGCCGCTGCTTTTCGGCTCGCCGACCTACGGCGTTCAGGAGGTCATCTACGCTCTGAAGCACCGCAACTGCCGCTTCTTGCTCTGGTATCGGTGGAACATGTGTCGCAAAGCGGCTGATATGGGACCAGAACAAGTGTTTCACTTTTGAGCCCTCACACATACTCGTGACATGCCGTTGGAATCGGGTGGATTGCAGCACGCGAAAAACGTACTCCGGGAGGACGTCGTCGCTCCAGTTGCGGAAGCGTCCAATCCGCTGGTTCAACAAGCTGATGTCGTGCATACCCGCTACGCAGGTACGTCCCATGAACCTGTCATCTAGCGACTGCGCGGTGAGATTGATCAGGACGTCGCCCTTCCTGACAACAAAATCGCTCGCGTCGTGTCTCCACCGTTCAGGGAGACACACTGTCTTGGAAGGCTCCCACATCAAATGGCCGTTCGGACCCAGATTCCCAGGCCGAAGAAGTCGCAAGCCTTGCCCCGAGTATTCCGATCGCGGAAAGGGCCGGCCATTCTGCATCTCGCATAGATCTTCAATCCTTACCTTCAACCCTCGGGTACCTTCTGTCGCGCAATCGACGGTCGCCTGCCGCGCGTGCTCGATAGATCTCACCAGGCGGGCAAGTGCATTGCTGGCGGAGCTGGAAGCGCCAAGGAGGTTGGCAACCCGCCGCTGTTCGTCCAGCGGCGGCAAAGCAAACTCCTCACGTGCGAGCGTGCGCCAGTTAATCGTTGGCGATAGCGAGCCGACCGAAATCAACTTCGCGCGCTCCATGAACACGTCGCTCTGCATGAAGAACGGCAGGAACTGCGAAAGGGCGGCCCCAGACTTCACCCGGAGAACCATTGCGTGTGCGGAGCAGATGCCGTCGAACTCCGCGACCGCCAACTTGCGCTGATATACGCGGCGTCGGCCGAAGATGATGTCGCCCTTTCGGAAGCGGAGCTTCGTTGCTGTCACGTCACCAGGAGTTCCCCAGCGCCTGATCACGAGCGAATCGGGGTCGAGGTGTTCGAGGCCCACGTAGCGTTGGACGCCCGCATCGGCGGGGTTGTCGATTCGGTCGTTAACAGAGATCGCGATATCGCCGAAGGCCAACCGCGTCCAGCCGGGCTTGAGCCTGCCGCTACCCATCGGACCGGCTCTCCGCGGCGATCCGCTCGACTATCGCGACCACGTCGTCCATCTCTCGCCAGAACGCCGCGCTGCCGGCGTCGAAGTCGGTCCACGCCTCCCGCAGATTCCCGCGGATCCGCGTGTCAGCATCCGCGGCAGCGCTCCGCCGGACGTAGCCGAGGATGGATAGGTTGCCGTCGTTGGCAAGCACATTGTCGTTGGATGCGACTGCGGCGAATCCGGGCTCGTCGACGAACGCATCGTACGCCGTCAGAATCCGCTGCTGATGCTCCGGCGTCAGAAAGCTCTGCGCGCGCTCCCGCGCTATCTGGTGAACCGCGTTGATGAACAGCACGTTGCCGCGGCGGTCGGGTGCCTTCCGCGTCCGGCAGACGACGACGCACGCCTCCATCGGTGAGTTGTAGAACAGGTTTGGTCCGAGGCCGAGCACGCACTCGACGAGGTCGCGCTCGATGAGGGCGCGCCGCATCGCTGCCTCCTCTTGGCGGAACAGTACGCCGTGCGGAAAGAGGATGGCGCACCGGCCGGTCGTTGGGTCGAGGCTCGTGAGAATGTGCTGGAAGAAGGCGTAGTCGGCCCGTCCCTGCGGCGGCGTGCCGAGGATGTTGCGGCCCCATGGATCGTCGAGCCACAGATCGCGGTTCCAGGTCTTGATCGAGTAGGGCGGATTGGCGAGAACCACGTCGAAGGTCATTAGGCGGTCCCGCTCGATGAAGGCAGGCTCGCTCAGCGCGTTGCCGACCGCGATCCGGAAGTCCTCGACGCCGTGCAGCACAAGGTTCATGCGCGCAATCGACGCCGTTGTGCCGATGATCTCCTGTCCGTAGAGGCGGAGCGTCCGAGCATCGCCGCCGGTGCGCCGCACCTCCGCCAACGCGGAGATGAGCATGCCGCCGGTGCCGGCCGTCGGATCGTAGATGCGCTCGCCCGGCCGCGGCCGGAGCATCTGGGTCATCAGGTGCACCAGGGTCCGGTTCGTGTAGAACTCCTGCGCCGTGTGGCCGCTGTCGTCGGCGAACTGCTTGACGAGGTACTCGTAGGCGTTGCCCAGCTCGTCCTCCGGCACCGCGGCGAGGCTCAGCGTGTGCTTCGAGAAGTGCTCGATCAGGTTCTTGAGCGTCGCGTCCGGCATCTGCGCCTTGTCGGTCCAGAGCGCGTTCCCGAACACACCGACGAGACGCTCCGGGTTGGCCGTCTCGATGGCGCGGAACGCGGTCCGCAGCGTCCGACCCACATCGCGCGCCGCACGGCGGACGTCGGACCAATGCGCCCCGTCCGGGATGATGAACCGGTCGTTGGCGGTCGCCTGCGCGTACCCCCGGTCGCCGGTCTCGTCGAAGGCGTTCCGGTGGTCTTCCTCCCAAACGTCCGAGAGGCGCTTGAAGAAGAGCAGCGGGAAGACGTACTGCTTGTAGTCGCCGGCGTCGATCAGTCCCCGCAGGAGGTTCGCCGCCCCCCAGAGGTACGACTCCAGCGCCTGCTGGCCCAAGTGTTCAGAGGACAGGTTCACTTCTGCCGGTCTCCGGCGCTTTCCTGGACATACCGGCGAGGCGCGTCCATTCGTGCGTGCAGCACGCGCGCAATATTCACGCCAGACCCGTCTGGTACATAGAAAACGACATGAGATTGGCACTCGTGCCGTCGCACACCGGGCGCGATGCGCTCGGCGCGGCGGCCGAGCATCGGGTGCTCCGCGAGATGCTCGAAGCAGGCATGGAGGCCGTCCAGATACTTCCGCGCCAGCGTCAGGCCATGCTGTTCTATCGTGTAGGTGTAGATGTCCTCGACGTCGGCGGCCGCCTTCCGCGAGAGCCTATAAGCGCCCATCGCTGCGCAGCCGGGCTTCGACTTCCTCCATGATGGACGGCACCGTCTTACCGCTCGGACCGCTGTCGAGACCTTCCCGCACCGCAGCCTGAAGCGCCTCGAACCCGGTGCCGCGCTCGCGGTCGCGCCGAATCAGGTCCCGGATGTACTCGCTGTCGTTGGTGAAGTGGCCGGCCGCGATCTGCGCCTTGACCCACTGGTCCTGCAGATCGGTCAACGTGATGGTCTTACGGACGGTCCCCATCGTAGCCTCCTGAAAGCCCGCGCAGAGTCATACTATTGGTGCAGAATAGCACAGTCGGTTGACACAGGGCGTCGACCCGGACGGATCACCGCAGCCAACCGTCCTCCTCCAGAACCCGCCTGAGATGGTCCTCGGCAGCGCGGGCTTCCTGCAACGCCTGCTTGAATGCGGCCACCGCCTCGGGCAGCGCAAGTATGTCCTCACCAACAGGCGGCAGCACGTAGCGCGAGATGTTGAGCGTCCAGTCCTCGCGCTCGATTTCCTCCGTCGATACAACCTTCGCCCGGTCCTCTACATCCTTGAACGCGCGCACCCAACCGACGATCTGCTCTGCATGCGCCGGGTCGAGGAAGTTCTGCGCCCGGCCCTTGCGGAACAGGCTCGATGCATCGATCACGATCACCTTCCGCCGTCGGCCGCGTCGCTTCGCGCGGCGCAGCGTCACCACCGCCGGGGCGAGACTGGTGCCGTAGAAGATGTTGGGCGCGAGCCCGATCACCGCCTCGATCAGGTCTTGCTCGAGCAGCGCCCGGCGGATACGGCCCTCTGCGCCCTTGCGGAACAACGGGCCCTGCGGCAGCACCACCGCCATCCGGCCCGAACCCGCCGCCAGCGACGCCACCATCTGCTGGACCCAGGCGTAGTCGCCATAGCTCGTCGGCGGCAGGCCGAACGCGGCGCGGCCCCACGGATCCGCCTCCCACACGTCCCGGCCCCACTCCTTGAGCGAGAACGGCGGGTTGGCAATGACGCAGTCGAACGTCGCCAGGGCGCCGGACGTGTCGGTGAACGCCGGATGCCGGAGCGTGTCGTTCTGCTCGATCCGAAAGTCCTCGATGCCGTGCAATACGAGATTCATGCGAGCGATCGACGACGTGGTCAGGTTCTTCTCCTCGCCGAAGATGCGGCCGAAGAAGGTCCGCGGGTCGCCCCCGGCCCGTTCCACGTGCTCGATGGCCCCGAGCAGCATGCCGCCGGTGCCGCACGCCGGGTCGTAGATGCTCTCGCCCTCCTGCGGGTCGAGCAACTCGACCATCATCCGCACCACGCTGCGCGGCGTGTAGAACTCGCCCGCCTTCTTGCGCCGCGTAATGTCGGCGAACTTGCCGATCAGATACTCGTAGGCGTCGCCCAGGATGTCGGACGCGACCGCGGCATTGCCCAACGGCACGCTGGACAGTCCCTCCATGAGGTCCTTGAGCAACTCGTCGCCGAGCATCTCCCGATTCCCCCAGTCGGCGGCGCCGAAGACGCGGGCGAGCGTGTCCGGATTGGCGCGCTCGATGTTGCGCATGGCACGCGCTAGCGCCGTGCCGACGTTCGTCGGCGCCTCACGGACATCGCGCCAGCGGCACCCTTTCGGAAGGGTAAAGCGGTGCAGCTCCGGGAAGTCGGCGAGATCGATGTCGCCGTAGATCTCCCGGGCCTCGGCGGCTTCCTCGTCCCACACATCGCTGATGCGCTTGAAGAACAGCAGTGGGAGGATGTAGCCCTTCCAGTCGGTCCGGTCGACAGCGCTGCCGCGGAGAATCTCGGCGCATCTCCACAGCTCGGACTTCAGGTCCTTCAGGGTAAGCTGATTCGCCAGCATGGGCTGGCGATATGCTATTCGTTCTCTCGGTGGCCTTGCCAACGGGAAGGCGTCCGTATAGGAGCGAACGATCCGCCGCACGGTCTTGAGATCCGGTACTCTTGCCCATTGGACTGCGGGTCTGGGTTCCGCCGGGAGGCTATAGCGGCGTCGATGGCACGCCGCCCGGAAAGGACAACAACTGACCATGTGTGCTCCGGAAACTGAACGCGATCCTTTTCGCGTCCTGATCGGACTCATTCGTGCCCACAACGACTCCGACAAGCTCCTGTTGGCCGCCGAGGCAGCCGGCCTGCAATTCGCGGCCGACCTAGATGAGCGGCAAGACGGAGCACATAAGACTCGAATCCGAGCCCTCGTGCCTCGGATCCTCGCCGCCTACGAGAATCTGCCAGGTGAAGAGCAACTATTGGTGGGACAAGCCTCGTTGCGAGCGCTCCGGGATGACGGCTTCGATATGACGGCGGTGAACCAGGCACTCAACGCCGCCGGGTGGGAACTACGTGATGCTGGGTTCGTCGTCCGATCGCCGGAAACACGGGAATTGTTCTTTCCGAGGGGTTCGCAATGGGATGCGTTCGTGGTGCTGCGGAACTTGCTGGCACGAGCAAGGGAACGCATCATCGTCGTTGATCCCTACTGCGACGCCACGATTTTCGAGATGCTCGTTCAGCCGCCGGTCCGACTAACGTTGGAGGTCTTGTGCTCGCCGAGAGCCAGCGCCGCGGTACTCGCGGGGGCCCGACGCTTTTGTGAGCAGTACCCACCCGTGACGGTGGAGGTGCGGACAACGCAGGATTTCCACGATCGCTTCGTCGTCTTGGACGGCAACACCTGCGTACACGTTGGGGCGTCGATCAATCACGCCGGTAGAACAGCGTTCATGGTAAGTGTGCTTGAAGACCAAGCTAATCGCGATGCACTTTTCCGCCAGATTCTCGCGAGCTGGAACAATGCAGACGAGGCACCCTGATCTCGCTCCTCGCAGAGTTCGCGCCGGGCGGACGCCCCGGGCTCGCCATGCGCCAGAATAGCCAGTCCTTGGCGGACAGCGTTGATGAGCAGACCCTCGCAAGCTAGCGCCGCGGATCATAATCACCACGGGGTCACGGCCGGCTGCCTTGCGGTGTCAAGGCCAAGTGAAAACTGCGCACTTCTGACGGAGACGCCTCGGTCTCTGCGAACGTTCTCGTGTTGATGCCCGCCGGGAGTTTCGGGCCGGACGCTGGGAGCGGAGCGACTGGAGTCCGGTTCGAAACGTGCTGGGTGGCGCCGCGAAGGTGGAACCGCCGCGGTGCGTGAGATACACCCGCCGCGCGTCGCGCGTCCGCACTCCGGGGCAAGACGCGGTTCTGCGGCCCGAGGAGGTGCGGCTCCTGCTCGACTCGATCGACACGTCGGCCGCAGCGCTGGGCAAGGAGCCGAACACGGAGCGGATCATCGACGCGCGGCTGGCGGACATGATCCTGCGCTTCAGCGACGACTTCGGCCGCGTCGCGGTCGATGCCCCGGCGCTCATCTTCTGGGCCACCGAGAGCGCGTCGAGCAGGGCGCGAACCCCTACGGCCGGCCGGAGTCGCGGACGACGATACGCTGCTGGTTGCGGGAGACGACTTCTGTGATCGAAGCCGTCCAGGCGTTGCCCCTGCTGTCGGTGATGCTGATCGGCGTGCCGCGCGGGTCCTCCTCAAGCGCGGCGACACCGGGTCCGTCGAGCACGGCGCCCCAGCCGTCCCCGAGCTTGCGGGGTTTCCAGCCGGCGAGGGGTTGTCTCTTCGGCGCCTCGAGGTCGGGCGGCAGTTCACGGTCGAGTGCTGCCGCGATGACCCCGCGCGCCCAGGCGCTGACGTTGACGTGCCGTTCATAGCGAAGTCGCGCGAGGCGGTCGCGGAGTTCGGGCTCGATGCGGATCTGGAAAACGTCTGTACGTCGCATGACATTACACGGTAGCACGCGCGGTCCGCGTCGAGCCTTCCCGCAGGGAAAAATGCACCCTGAGCGACCCCGGCGGCTCGGGAGTGAGGCTCATCGGCCCGCGTTTTTTGCGGGCCGGGAGTCTTACGACCCGGGCGGGAGTCGCTCAGGGTAACTCAGACCCTTCTCGGGGCTTGCCCCCAAGGATTTCTGGATCATGGGGATCTGCTTATTTGAGTATGACTTACAGCTCGTGGCTCCCGAGGGTTTGGAGGTCCGAGATCCGGCGGATCTCGATTTTCGGTGTGTTCCTGTCGGGGTCACTAAGGCCCCGGGGGTCGTATATGACCCCGGGGACGTAGGTGGCTGAGGATCCTGGTCGTCTCGCGGGTCGCCTCGACGCCGAGTTCGGGCAGGTACGCCTGGCCGATCGCGGCATAACGGAGGTGGGAGTCGGTGCCCGCGACGTGGATGTTTCGTCGGCCGGCGCCGCGATCTAGCGCGCCCGCAGGCTGGCCGCGCTCATGCCCGACGCCGGCCGCTCGCGCCGGGGTGGGTTCCACCAGGGCGGCTTCCCGCCTGCCGTCGAGGACCGGGAGCAGCTCGTCGAGCGTCCTCGCGTCGGTGGTGTGCATGCACTCGGCGGCGGGGGCCGTGTCCTCGGCCGGCACAATCAGCTGCAGGCTTCGCTCGCTCGCGGCCTCTCCTGTCGCGTCGGCCGCGCACGAGCCGACGCACGGCGCTGGGCGCGTGCGGTCGAGACCCATTGCTCGAGCTCCCCGACCGCTATGGTCGTCTCGAGTCGGTCCTGCGGCAGCTCCCGGTCGGCCCGAGGGCGCCGCGGCTCCTTCGCCAGCTGCGAGGCGTTCGGTCAGCGCGTCCCGAACTTCACGTGCATCCGTTGGGCCGTCGGGTCGCCGTCGTCGACGCCGCCGCCGCCGTAGCTCGGCAGACCGGGGACCTCGTCGCCGAAGTCGACCGCGAGCAGTCTCTACGCCCAGTCGGGCTCCTCGTCCGTTGCCGCGCACAGCGCGGCAAACAAGGGCGCGCATAGCGCGCGCGGATTTCCCGACCCGGCCGCCTGGATGGTGAAGGCGGCCGGGTCGCAGGATGGATCGATCGTGCCCCCACTGTGCTCCCCGATGGGCCGGGTCTCCGGAGGTCGATGTCGGGGCGGCTCGAGGTTCGCGGCGCCCGACAGCACCGGCCATTCACGCAGAGGGTGCGGGAGTTCACGGGCGTTTCGAGCCGGGGCTGTTACGGTTGTGGACTAAGACATCAGTCGATCTCGTGCCCGTGTAGTGCAGCCTGAACAATGGACAGCTCCTCTGCTTCCGACGCGCCTCTTACGCGCGCCGCGAGCCCCAGGTTACGCGCGTTCGCCAGCGCCCGCCTCGCCTCCATCGCCAGACTCTCGATCCCCTCCTGCTCGATCTGCTTCGCGATGCTCGGCTGGTAAGCCGCCCAGTCCCTGATCAACTGTTCTTCCGCCGGATGCATCGCCTCTTCGGTCAGGTCCGGCAGGTTGTCCAAGTCTTCGAGAATCGCCATCCGCACCCTACCCGAACGGCAGCCGTGGTCTTTCACCTTGCCTTGGCAAGGTCCATCCTACCGAGCACCAATTGGTCCGTCATGCGAGTGTCGAGTCGCGTCGCGTCGCCATCTTGAACTCCCGCATCCGCTCAAGCACGTCCTGAACCGTGAGCATGTGAATCCGCTCATGCTACACGCGCTCGTGCTCGAACATGCTCGGGATTGAACCACGGCCACGACTGCTCGTCAGTCTATCGATGCAAGCGCACCACCTTCGCGCCGCCGCCGAGCACGTACTGTGCCCACTGGTCCATCAACGCGCGGCGCTTGTCGAACAGGTCGGACCTGGCGTAGCTCCGCTCGACGCTGCTCCCTACGGCGTGGGCCAGCGCCATCTCCGCGACCGCGTGCGGCACGCTCGTCCGCTCGCTTGCCCACGTCCTGAACGAGGTGCGGAAGCCGTGCACGGTCGCGCGGCCGGCCAGCCCGGTGTCCCGCAGCACCTTCGTCAGCGTCATGTCAGAGAGCGGTCTACCCGCCCGCTGCGGCGATGGGAACAGCAGGCCGGACGGATCCCGCAGCGGCCGGACCGACTCTATCACGGCCAGCGCCGCGTCGGAGAGCGGCACGCGATGTTCCGTCGCGGCCTTCATCCTCGGCGCCGGGATGCGCCACTCGCGAGACTCGACGTCGACCTCGTCCCACCTGGCGCCCCGCGCCTCCCCCGACCGGCATGCGGTGAGCGCCACGAAGCGCAGGCACGCTTTCGCCGACAGCGACGCCCGGGACGCTTCGATGAGCCCCAGAGCGTGCGCGACCTCCCCGTAGGGCAGCGCGCGGAAGTGCGTCGCCACGGCCGGCATCGCGGGCAGCGCGCCGTCGATGGCCTCCCCCGCCACGTTGTGCTCGACATGGCCGTGGGCCACCGCCCACTGCAGCGTGGCGCGGATGCGCTGGCGGACCTTGCGGGCGAGCTCGGGCTTCGACGTCCAGATCGGCGTCAGTACGCGCAGGACGTCCTCGCGGCCGATCTCGTCCACACGCCGGGCCCCGAAGACGGGGTAGGCGTGCTTCGCCATCGACTCGGTCCAGTTGGCCGCGGTCTTCGCATTGCGCCAGCGCGCCCGGTTCGCCTCGAGCGCCCGCCCTGCGGCCTGCTCGAAGGTCGGCGTCTGGGCGCGCCGTCTGTCGGAGAGCGGATCGCGGCCTCGGCGCGCCTGCCGGCGGTTGTCGAACGCCAGCTCGCGCGCCTCGGCGAGCGTCACGAGCGGGAAGCCCCCGAGGCCGAGGTCGCGCCGCCTGCCCCCTATCGTCAGCCGCTGCACCCAGCTCCTGCTGCCGCCGGGCGCGACGACGAGGTAGAGCGTCCCCCCGTCGCCGTAGCGCCCAGGCTCCTTGAGCGCCTTGACCATCCGTACGGTCAGCCTGCCCATGGTTCGATTCCTCTTATCCCACATCCGATTTCGAACCGGACTCCCACGTATTCTACCACGCAAAACGTGGTATAGAGGGAAATAGGCCGGGAATGGCTCAGACAGGCGATAGCGAGAACGTTCCGTATTTATGGGACCAATATGGACTTTCTCGGACGGGTTGGGATGGGGGTTTGGCGCGCGTGGCAGGATTCGAACCTGCGGCCTACGGCTTAGGAGGCCGTCGCTCTATCCAACTGAGCTACACGCGCAAGCATGCATGGTTACTGCCGATCGCGAACTTCCTATTCTAGTCTGTTCGTCGGGCGCCATCGATTCGCACGGTAGCGCCGCACGTCGAAAGCGTGCATCAGGCAGGCTCCCCGGATTCGCCCGTGTAGAACGCGGTTGTGCGCCCTGCCGCGGCATGCGCGGCGGCGGGGTCCGTGCCGGCCGCGACCGCCGCTTGCCCCCACGCAGCGCTGCTGCCTGTGATGAATGCCCTGCCGTCCTGCGAATGGGCGAAAGCGGCTTCCTCCGGCTTTGGCTCGTTCGGATGCGCGAGATGGATTGCCAGTCCCATGAGCCCCAGCTCCCAGCCGACGCCGGCCGCGCCGGGTCCGTACTCGCCCCAGTGTTCCGAAAGATGCGCGGTGTGCGTGAGCGTGAGCCGCGCGTGGCCGGGTCCATCCACCGCGAGACCCACCTCCACCCAGCTGACGTCCCCGCCGAACTCCCAGGTGAGCGTGAGACGCGACGGTCGTTCGCACGCGGTGATCACGCCGCCTGCGTTACCGTCCAACTGATAGCGGCCGCCAGGTTCGAGCTCGCCGCTGATCGGCAGAAACCAGCGCGGAATTCGCTCGCCGTTCGTCACGGCGTCCCACAAATCCTCAACCGTCGTGCTGTAGCTGCGAGAAAGAGCAACCGTACGGGCGGGTCGTCCATCTTGCTCCAGCGACGACACGGAGCGCACTACGGCGCCGAGGTGACCTTCAACATCGAATTTCATGGTTGTCCCTACCACCCAAGCATCAGCTTATATGAGCACCTACCAGATGCATGACTCGGTCCAAGACGGCGTCTTCTCTGAGTCTCGAGCGATCGCGCATACGCCTTGGGAGGCTGTCGCTCCATCTCTCGAGCAATCGCCCGAATCGAACCGCCGGTCCCCCGCCCGACGATGGATCTCTTCCCACCGGTCCCGTCCCACCATCTCGACCTCCCCGAGCATCTGATGCTCGGGGGCGATCATCGTGCCTGTCGTCGACATCCAACTCCTCCCCTCAGTAGGCGAGGTGAGGAGTCTTCAGTGACCACGGGTGGGGATTATTGGGTGACCGCTGACAGGGAACCTACCGCCGACCCTTCCACGACCACCCGAAGGACACGGCGGGCGGCGTGCGGAACTCAGGCGGCGTTGTTGCGGCCTTCATCTCTTCGTGGGAGGGCGTCGTATTCGGCAGAGGCCGGCTGCCCGGGAGGTCGACATAACCTACAAACAACCCGCCAAGAGTGAGTTGCCGGCTGTCGAGTAGCGGTTCGGCTGCTGCGGACGGCGGGCGGCTCCGGTCACCGTCTCTCTCGCTGGCATCGCCGGCGGGTTCCTGACGCCTGCTTGATCCGTCGTCCTGCCGAGAGACGGCTGTGGTGTTGGCGAAGAGCTGGCCAGATGAGCACAACAGGAGCCAGAGGCTGCAGACAACCGCCAGAACGGGGCCGGGGCGGAGCATCGGGGCAGGGCGCGCCATTCTTTTCAGCGAGTTGCTGGATCGGCGGCACGCGCTGCCCGCTCGCCGGCACGCGCACCGCCCAGCATGTTCGGCATGGCGTGGTTCCCCTCGTGACACGCGTACTCGTAGATCGGCTCCGCGGACCGCCGCATCGGAAGCTGCGCCGTAAACGGACGCGTGAACGTCGTCGGGTCATTGACCGTGTACTCGTAGAGCAGCGTGTCGGCGTCGAGGCGCCGGTACCGTTCCGTCAGCGTGAGCCACGTTCCCTCGCCGATGGTGATGGAGTACAAGGGGTCGAAGCTCCCGGTCTTGTCAGTGAAGTTCGTCGTTTCGACGACCAGCGTGTCGCCGTCCCAGTGCGCACGCGCGTCACCGAACCATTGGCGGATGTCCCCGGACAGATGCGGGCGCCCATCCAGCGGGATGATCCGAAAGTCGTGCACCATCTCGACGAGGATGACCACGTGATCCTCGGTCTGGAACAGCTGGATGTTGTTGTTGTAGGCACTGGGCATCACGGGCGGGCCGCTGTTGAACCCGAGCAGACACCGTTCTGCGAGACCCCGGTCTTCAGGGCCGTCAATGCCACCGCCCACCCGGAACCGCACCGGACGCATCCCCCGCACGTCGTCACCATCCTCATCCACGCCTTGCTGCCGTCTGATCCCCGGCTGGAGCGGAGGCAGCTTCCCATTCGGCGGATCCACGATCAGCGACGTGCGCCGGTTCTCGAGGACGTTCGTGCCCCAGTCGAGCCAGAAGTTGTTGTAGGCGCCGGTGCTTTCGCCCGCCGGCAGCAGCGGCCGATCGACGTCGCTCGGTGCATTCAGCCGTTCGTCCTCCTCGATCGCCTCCTGCTCGAGCTGCGCCGCTTCTTCGTCCGTCAGAAACGCTTGCTCCGCCCGATCATCGGGGCGTTCCAGCGGGATGATGGTGCGGAAGTCCCACACACCCTGCAGATCCGGATCACCCCATGGCGTCAGGGGTGTCGCCGGCTCCGCGGACTGGCCGGCCACGGGCGCCGGCCCCAGCATCACGACCGCGGTCACGGAAAACACAACGACGAGTAGACGTGCGCTCATCTCACAACTCCCTTGATCGCTCAGTCTTTTGTCTCTTCCTCGGCGGCACGCGCTGCCCGCTCCTCGGCACGCGCACCACCCAGCATGTTCGGCATGGCGTGGTTCCCCTCGTGACACGCGTACTCGTAGATCGGCTCCGCGGACCGCCGCATCGGAAGCTGCGCCGTAAACGGACGCGTGAACGTGGTCGGGTCATTGACCGTGTACTCCAAGAGCAGCGTGTCCGCGTCGAGGCGCCGGTAGCGCTCCGTCAGCGTGAGCCACGTTCCCTCGCCGATGCTGATGGAGAACAGGGGGTCGAAGCTCCCGGTCTTGTCGGTGAAGTTCGTCGTTTCGACGACCAGCGTGTCGCCGTCCCAGTGTGCACGCGCGTCACCGAACCATTGGCGGATGTCCCCGGACAGATGCGGGCGCCCATCCAGCGGGATGATCCGAAAGTCGTGCACCATCTCGACGAGGATGACCACGTAATCCTCGGTCTGGAACAGCTGGATGTTGTTGTTGTAGGCACTGGGCATCACGGGCGGGCCGCTGTTGAACCCGAGCAGACAGCGTTCTGAGAGCCCCCGGTCTTCAGGGCCGTCGTTACCGAGCCCGCCTGCCCGGAACCTCGCTGGGCGCGCACCCGGCGACTCGTCACCATTCGGCCCCATGCCCCGCTGCGTCTTGATTCCCGGCAGCACGGGGGGCAGCTTCCCATTCGGCGGATCCACGATCAGCGAGGTGCGCCGGTTCTCAAGGACGTTCGTGCCCGAGTCGATCCAGAAGTTGTTGTAGGCGCCTGTTCCCTCACCCGCCGGCAGCAGCGGCCGATCGACCTCACTCGGTGCGTTCAGCCGCTCGTCCTCTTCTATCGCCTCCTGCTCGAGCTGAGCCGCTTCTTCGTCCGTCAGAAACGCTTGCCCCGCCCGATCGTCGGGGCGTTCCAGCGGGATGATGGTGCGGAAGTCCCACACACCCTGCAGGTCCGGATCACCCCAGGGCGTCAGGGGTGTCTCCGGCTCCGCGGACTGGCCGGCCACGGGCGCCGGCCCCAGCATCACGACCGCGGTCACGGAAAACACAACGACGAGTAATCGTGCGCTCATCTCACAACTCCCTTGATCGCTCAGTCTTTTGTCTCTTCCTCGGCGGCACGCGCTGCCCGCTCCTCGGCACGCGCACCTCCCAGCATGTTCGGCATGGCGTGGTTCCCCTCGTGACACGCGTACTCGTAGATCGGCTCCGCGGACCGCCGCATCGGAAGCTGCGCCGTAAACGGACGCGTGAACGTGGTCGGGTCATTGACCGTGTACTCCAGGAGCAGCGTGTCCGCGTCGAGGCGCCGGTAGCGCTCCGTCAGCGTGAGCCACGTTCCCTCGCCGATGCTGATGGAGAACAGGGGGTCGAAGCTCCCGGTCTTGTCGGTGAAGTTCGTCGTTTCGACGACCAGCGTGTCGCCGTCCCAGTGCGCACGCGCGTCACCGAACCATTGGCGGATGTCCCCGGACAGATGCGGGCGCCCATCCAGCGGGATGATCCGAAAGTCGTGCACCATCTCGACGAGGATGACCACGTAATCCTCGGTCTGGAACAACTGGATGTTGTTGTTGTAGGCACTGGGCATCACGGGCGGGCCGCTGTTGAACCCGAGCAGACAGCGCTCTGAGAGCCCCCGGTCTTCAGGGCCGTCGTTGCCGATCCCGCCTGCCCGGTACCTCACGGGGCGCGTCCCCGGCGGCTCCTCACCGTTCGGCCCCATGCCCTGCTGCGTCTTGATTCCCGGCAGCACGGGGGGCAGCTTCCCATCAGGCGGATCCACGATCAGCGACGTGCGCTGGTTCTCGAGGACGTTCGTGCCGTAGTCGAGCCAGAAGTTGTTGTAAGGCAAGTCGGCCGCCGGTGCACCCGGCGCGTCCAGCTTCTCATCCTCTTCGATCGCCTCCTGCTCGAGTTGAGCCGCTTCTTCGTCCGTCAGAAACGCTTGCCCGGCCCGCTCATCGGGGCGTTCCAGCGGGATGATGGTGCGGAAGTCCCACACACCCTGCAGGTCCGGATCACCCCATGGCGTCAGGGGTGTCTCCGGCTCCGCGGACTGGCCGGCCACGGGTGCCGGCCCCAGCATCACGACGGCGGTCACGGTGAACACAACGGCGAGCAAACGTGGGCTCATCTCACAACTCCCTTCCCCGCTCTTCGGCGGGCGTTCACTCCGCTCATGATCGCCCACGACCGGCCTCGTGAGCGACTTTGGCAGATGTCGTCTTGGAGGCATCAGGAGGGCCGAACCGTGCGCCGGAGCGAGGCGCATCAAAGCGCCTCGCTCCGACGCGCCGGCTTAGAAGTCGATCTGCACGGCGAACTTGAACAGCCGTGCGGTCAGGATGCCTGCGGCGTTCAGCCAGGCGCTGCCATACCGGCTATTCAATCCCTGGACGTCGTTGGCATTGAACAGATTGTAGATTTCGAACCGAGGCTGGAACCGAACGTCGCCCGCATCGATGTTCGCCGCGATACGCCAGTCCACTTGCGTCTGGCGATCCTCGAACTCGTTGTTGTTCGCGTAGAGAAGCACGTTCACGCTGGCGCTACACCCCGCCCCGGTCCGGGGGCCACACGCGGCCAGGTCGCGCCCCAATGAGGGCGCAATCTGCGCGTTGCTGTACCTCACGGAGGCGTTTTGCGCGATGCCCGGCAGGTTGAGGAACGTCGCGCTCGTCACCAGGCCATACCAGGGCAGCGGGTACTGACCCTGGAGCTTGATGTTGTGCTGCCCCTTCCACGGCAGACTGGCTCTATCGCAGAACTGCTCCGGGAAGTCGGGAGCGTCGCAGTTGTTGACCCGCGATTCCCCGGTGTTGAAGCCGCCCTGGATGAACGCCCCGTTGTCGAACCGCGCGTTGATGAGCAGGTCGATGCCTTGGTACGTCGATTCGAAGTTCGACAGGTCCCGAAGATTGTCGACCTGGCCGAACAGCGACGGGTTGATGTCGTACAGCCCGCACACCTCGCCGCCGCCCCCGCCGGGCAGCCGCGAATCAACCGGCTGCATCACGCAGAACGGGTTGTAGTCCGAGGGCGCCGCCAGCCGGTTGTCGGTGCGGACGATGTTCCCATTGGTGTTGCGGTAGTAGCCGACACTCGCCGCGATCCCCGGCGCCAACTCGTGCTCGAGCAGAATCGACGTCGTCCAGCTGTAGGGGCGGTTGCCCCACCCGCTCTTGGACTGATCGCTGTATTCGAGGATCGGCGTGGGTATCCCGAAGCCGGCACCCGAGGTGGCGCCGCACTCCCCGTTCGCCAGGTTGCTTTTCAGGTTACAGTCGGGCACCAAGTCCAGGTTGTCGTCGTTCCAGGTGCGGGTCGCCTGATTGGTGATCGCGAGCGAGGGATGCGTGGCCAGGATCCTCGCCATGCCCTCGTTGAGCACGTACCTGCCGATGTTGAACTTGAGCGCGGTCCTGCCGCTGCCGGTCAGGTCATAGGCGGCAGCGAAGCGCGGCGTGATGTCATTGAAGTTAGAGAAGCCGCCCTGCGCGGGCCAGGTAATTTCATCCAGGAAGAAGCCGCCCGGACTGGTGAACTCCGGCGAGAACGATCTGGTGTGATCGTACCGTACCCCCAAGTTGAGCGTCAGGCGGTCGATCGTCCATGCATCCTGCGCGAACAACCCCATCTCGAACATCCTGAGGTTGTAGTAGTTGGGGGCCGCGAGTTGCGCTAACAATTCGGGAACCCTGCCCCTCATGATGTACTGGATCGGCGGCCTGTTCACATACTGGGGCCCGGTCGAGAATTCGTTGTATCGCTGCTGGATCGACTGGAGCCCGACTTTAAACGAGTGCGACCCGGTGACGTAGGACACCTTGAATTCCTGTGAGGTGTCGCCCTGGTCGCCCTTCCCTCCCTGCGTGTTGACAAACCCGGTTCTCAACGCGTACGGGTTCGTCGTGAACAGCTGACCGAACGCTATCCCCGTCGCCAAGTCTAGTCCCGCGATATCACCGGGCGAGACCCCTGCGACCGGCGGCAGCTGGTTGAAGACGTACCAATACGACGCCTTCGCCTCGATCAGCAGCCGGTTCGTGGCCGGTAAGGTCCACGTGCCATTCACCATATGCTGACCGCCGAAGGGGCCCGTGAAATAGTGCGGGAAGGTTGCTTCGGGCGTACGGCCCGCCGACTGCCCGAAGAAGCAGCCGCAATTATGCTGGACGACCCACTGGAAATTGAACTTGTTCCTCTCCGAGGCCTGCCAGGTGAACTTGACCTGGTTGTCCCGGTCAAACGCCTGCGAGAAACCCTGCCGATCGAGATCGCGTTCGTAGAACGGCTGACCCTGGAGCTTGTTGTAGAAGATGCCGGCCAGAAACTCCTGCGCCTCCGCCAACCGGTGGGACGTGTAGAACCACAGCGTGTCTCGGGCAATCGGGCCGCCGAACGAGCCGCTGACGTCGTAGAGCTTCTTCACCTTGTTCGGGAGGGTGAGCCCGCGGCTCATCAACGCGCTGGTGAGGTTGTCACTCTGCATCCCCGTCGGGGCGTAGTTGGCGGCGAAGCTGCCGCTGAAGATGTTTCCCCCATCCTTCGTAATGATGTTCACACTGGAGCCGCCGTACTGCGTTTCCGCGCTGTTGCCGCCGATGTCGACGACGATCTCCTCGACGCTCTGCTGGTTGATGTGGAACAGCGTCATCCTGGTGCCACGGAAGCTGGTCGGCTTCCCATCGAGCGCCAGCTTCCCGTCGGAATTCCCGTGGACTTGCATCGCCCCGGAATAGCTGTCGCCCCTGACGCCGCCAACATCCCTGCCTCCGGTCGGGTTGACCAGGCTGCCGAGGGCTCCCACGGTCAGCACCTGCAATCCGGAATAGCCCCCTGCCAGGGGCAGCGCGTCGAAGGTCTCCCGCTCGATCACCTCCTGCGCGCGGGCGTTCTGGATGTCGACCACGGGGCTCGCGCCCGAGACGGTGATCGTCTCCTCGAGGGCGCCCACCGACATCTCGGCGTTGACGTTCCCGGTGAACCCGGCCGTCAGCTCGATCCCTTCGCGTACGAAGGTCGAGAAGCCGGGCAGCGTGAACGTCACGGTGTAGGTGCCCGGCCGCAACGCGGTGATGTTGTAGCGCCCCGCCCCATCGGTGACGGCGACGCGCACGCCTTCGATCAGCGCCGGGCTGGACGCCTCGACCGTCACCCCGGGCAGCACCGCCCCGGTGGTGTCGCTCGCAGCGCCCGCCAGGCCGGAGTCTACCTGAGCCCACGCGGGTGACGCGGTCACGACCAGAAAGGCCGCGAGAATAACGACGATGCCTCGAATGTCAACGGTGTTGTTCATGTCAGACTCTCCTTGAACGCCGAAGGCCGCCTACGCGTACGCCAGCGCACGTTGCACACTTCAGCCGTATACGGTGTTGTCCAAGCCAGACCCTCCTCGATTGTCCAAGTCCAGCTACGCCGATACAAATGGCACACTTCAGCGGTAATGGCAAGCAGAAAATAGACCCCTTCCAACAGCCGCTGACAGCCCATCACGGCAATGCGAACGCGATCAGCTCCGGAACCTCGCCGCCCACCGTCAGGGCGATGTACTGCTTCCCCTGGTGAAGATATGTCATCGGCGTCCCGATGGCGCCGGCCGGCAGGTCCACCGAGGCTACCTCTTCGCCAGTCGCCTTGTCGCGAGCGACGAGCCTCGGCCCGCCGTCCTCGCCGCCCGCCGTCAACGCACTGATCAGCAACGTCTTCGTCAGCAGCGGACCACCGTAGCCGTCGCCACCCAGCGGCGGAAGGTTCAGGTCCCGCAGCAGCGGGTGGTTGCGAATCCTGTCCCCGTTGCCGTTCGGAACCATCCAGGCATGCTCTCCCGTGTTCAGATCGATCGCGGTCATCCGAGAGTAGGGCGGCTTGAACAGCGGAAGACCCCGTGGCATCAACGGACGCGCGCCCCCTCCTTGTTGCACCGACAACGTCCACACATACCGGACGTTGGCGCCTTGTTCCTCTGTGGGCGTGAGGTAGTTCAGGACGCTGAACTGGTTTGCAGAGGGGACGTACAGGAGGCCCGTCTCCGGGTCGACCGCGGCGCCGTACCAGTTCGCCCCGCCTATGACCGCAGGTCGTTGGATGGTCCCCTGCGTGCCCCCCTCGACGGCAAGCGTCGGAGGTGTGTAGAGCGGGCCAAGCTTGAAGTCCTTGACCGCGTCGACTGCCATCGCGCGAATCTCCGGCGTGAAGTCGACCAGGTCGTCGATCGTCACGCCCTGGTACTCGAAAGGCGGCGGCTTCGTGGGGAACGGCTGGGTCGGCGACGGCACCTCGCCCTCGAGATTCGTGTCGGTTGGCACCGGTCGCTCCTCGATGGGCCACAACGGTTCACCGGTGATGCGGTCGAAGACAAAGACGAAACCCTGCTTCGTAATCTGAGCGACCGCCTTCACCTCCGCCCCGTCCACGGTGACATCGATCAGGTTGGGTGCGGTAGGCAGATCGTAGTCCCACAACCCGTGGTGCACCGTCTGAAAGTGCCACTGCCGCTGCCCGGTTTCGATGTCGAGGACGACAAGGCTCTCCGCGAACAGATTGTCACCGGGGCGATGGCCCCCGTAGTAATCGTTCGTGGCGGTCCCGGTCGGAAGGTAGATGTACCCGAGCTCGTCGTCGACGCTCATCGTCGACCATACGTTGGAGTTGCCCGAGTAGCGCCACGACTCGTCCTCCCACGTCTCGCTTCCGTAGTCGTCGGCCTGGGGCACGGTGCGGAATACCCACTTGTCCTCGCCGGTTCTCACATCGATCCCCTTGACCCAACCGGGCGGGGCCTCCTTCGTAATCTGGAAGTCCGAGATGATGGTCGGCGTCACGACCACATCGCGCGCGACAATGGGAGGCGAGCCCACACCGAGCCAGCCGCTTCCCAGGTGGTCGGTGCCGCCACGCACGGCGCGCGGGATGCCATCCATCAGGTCGACTCGGCCGTTCGTGCCGAAGTCCAGACACGGCTCGCCTGTCCGGGCATCAACCGCATACAGATACCCGTCACTCGTGCCCCACAGGATTCTCGCCTCTTCGCCGTCCGTCCAATACGCCGCGCCACGCGAGTTGGAGGGGATGGTCGGGGCGTGCGGATAGGCCGTGCCGGTGTAGCTCTGCGGGTCATAGACCCACAGCGTGTCGCCCGTGCCTGCGTCGATCGCGGCGGCCTGGCCCAGGGGAGTGGAGAGATAGAGCGCCCCCTCGACCATCAGTGGTGTGGCCTTCAGATTCGAGATGCTCGTCTGGCGGCCCTCACGACGCAGGCGTTCGAGGTCCAGCGCGCTGTCGACCGACCGCCAACGCCAGGCGAGCTCCAGGTCGTCGAAATTCGCCGCGTCGATCTCGTCGAGGGGGGAGTACTTCGTGCTCCCGAGGTCACCGCCGTAGCTGCGCCACTCGCCGTTGGTGGCGCCGTACTGGGCCAGGGCTAATGCCGGATGTGCGAGCACGGACACCAGCACACAACCGGCGAGAACACGTGCATTACCGCGCATGATTTTCATTCCCGCAGCGCGATCGGCGCCGCGCGATAGGATCGTCCCACCCGTACTCGCTGAGGGAGGTACGCGCTCCCCGGGTGGCAGGGCCGAGTCGCTATTTCCTGTCGAGTGTCGCTCCGTCCCACGTGAGGCTTCTGAACTGGTCGTTCGCAAACGTCACGACCACCGGCTCGGTGAGCGAGTACCTGTCATCGTCGCCATCGTAGTCGCGCACCACCAAGTGCGCTTCCAGGTCGACGATGCCATAGGTGCCCTCGCCTTCCTCGCCCTCGGCGTCCTCGAACTCGAACACCCCGTCCTCTTTGAACTTGATCTTCGGCGAGCCTCCCGCAGCCTCGAAGTCCTGCTCGCCCCGGAGACGCACACCGGTCGCGTTTACCGCGAGCTCGATCTCGATCGGCCGATTGTCCCGCGCAGCAATGCGCGTACCGAACCGGACGCCCTGATAGCCGTCGAGGGTGAACGTAAAGTCGTAGCCGGCCGTAGGCAGGCCCAGCATGAAGAAATCGCCGCTGTCCTCGGTTGTCGCCGTCCGTCCACCAGACCCACCATCCCGTCGCTCCACGACGATTTGCACCCCCGCGAGGCCGTTGCCCCACTGGTCGGTCACCTTGCCGGAGACCCGGGACTGTCCCCACGCGTCACCCGCCGGGAAGACCGCCACCACGACCGCTGCCGCAAGCGCTGAATGAATCCGCATGAGCGAACCCTTTCTGGTGCTCAATGAGGTCATCCAGCTTACACTCCCGAGTGACGCTCCGCAAGACCCCCGCGGACGGGTTGCCGGCGCGCGCAAACGGGTGCGGCGGGAATCGCGTCCGACGCGGGCAACCGCGCACAGCGGGTCTCGGGCGGGTGGTTTCGCTTGTGAACGCGGGCACCGACCCGCGCCTTCTCGGCCAGCTTGAACGAGGGTTGGAACACGTTCACGAGTAGGTGCGACGCGGGGATTCATCACGGGCTCCTGGACGCTCATCAGCGTCTCGTCTGCCGCCGCGCCTCTGACGAGCCCGAGTCCGTATCGCATCAGACGGGGTCAAACCGATTGCCGAGGCCGATGCTCCGCGGTAAGATACCTCTATGGTAATGTACTGGCTGCTGTCCAGTCTGTCCGTGGAGGTCGAGCCCTTCCGAGATCGAACCGTTCGCCGCTCTAGTCGTGCCACCGAGATGGGAGGTTCAAGATGAGTCGCAGGTATCTCTACGCAGTGCGGTTCCTCATAGCCGGTGCCGTCTTCTTGCTGGGCGTACACGGGGCTGCCGGTCAAGTGACGGATGCTGTAGCGGCGGCGGTAGAGGATGAGGCCTGGGACCAGCCACGGACACCGTGGGGCGACCCGGACCTTCAGGGCATATGGAACAACACTGCGTGGAACGCAACGCCCCTCGAATTTCAAACCGAGGAGGACATCGCAGAGACGGAAAGAAGAAGGAGGGATCGTCCCAAGCTCCCCGGCGCCGCGGGCCTTGCCTATGACGGCGATATCTGGGGTGAAGGCGCCCGCGCAGGGCGGATGACGCCACCGATCGACGTCACAAACATGATCATCGAGCCCGCCAACGGCAAGCTGCCGCCCCTGACGCCCGACGCGCAGCAGAGATGGGACGCCCGGCAGGAAGCCCGCCGGGGGCTGTCTCAGGACGAACCGCGGCCGGGCGCCTGGGTCGAAGATGTGACCGTGTGGATGCGTTGCATCTCGCGAGGCCTTCCGGATGCCATGTTTCCCAGGCTGTACAACAACGTCTACCACATTCTCCAGGCACCGGGGTACGTCGTCATTGTCTACGAAATGATTCACGACGCCCGGATCATTCCGTTGGACAGCGGATCACACCTCCCGTCGCACATGCGCCAGTGGCTCGGGGACTCGCGCGGGCACTGGGAAGGCGACACGCTCGTGGTCGAGACGACAAATTTCGTCGGAAACGAATTCAGTCTCATCCCCCACGGGGGGGGAGGCAGTGGAACGTATCGAGGGGCGAGCAGCGCCCTTAATCTCACGGAACGTTTCACACGAGTATCCGACGAGTTCATCGACTACCAGTTCACGGTCGACGATCCGAACCTGTATGCGAGTACATGGACCGGCGCGGTGCCCCTGACGACGATCGACAGTCCGGGGGGCGTGTTGGAGTACGCGTGCCATGAGGGGAACTACGCCATCGTAACCGCCCTCGGCGGCGCCCTGGCGAGGGATGCCGCCCTCGAGTCCAAGTAGCGCAAGCGGAACGAGTTCGGGAGGAAGACGACGATGACAAGACTATCTGTCCGTGTCGGATTGATGGCAGCCTGCTGCCTGCTGCTTGCAACTGCGCCCAGCCGGGCGCAAATCGAGGCGGTTTTCAACGTCCCTGTGGTGATTACGGAAGGCGTGGTCGCGCACCCGGACGGGACCGTTTACTTTACAGACCTTCGTGGCGATCGGATTCTCCAGCTCGGGACGAATGGGCTGATCACAACGTATCGCCAGCCGGCCAACAATCCGAATGGCCTGCGGCTCGACGCGCAGTTCAGGCTGCTCGCTGCGGAATCGACCAGAATCACTCGGACGGATCTCGAGACCGGGCGTATCGAGGTGCTCGCGGACAACTCCGGAGCGGTTGACTTCGGCCGGCCGAACGACCTGACGTTCGACGCCAGCGGGCGAATCTATTTCACCGGGTCGGGAGAGGTATACCGTCTCGACACGGATGGCACCGTGGCGAAGATTGCTGCGTCCCCGCTTGTTCAGGGATCAAACGGCCTGATCCTTTCGCTCGACGATCGCACGCTGTACCTGGTCGAGATCAATCGCGGTGAGGGTCTGCCGCGGCGGATTCGGGCTTTTGATCTCAGTCCCGAGGGCACGCTGTCCAACCCTCGAGTGTGTCACGACTTCGCCCCGGGTCGCGGCGGGGACGGCATGGGGATCGACGTCGACGGCAATATTTACGTCGCCGCCGGGATGAACCAGCCGCGGGGCACGAGTGAAACGTTGCAGAACCAGTCTGCGATCTATGTCCTCTCCCCTGAATGCGAGCTCATCAATCAGATTCCGATCCCGCAGGACACCATGACCAACCTCGGCTTCGGCGGACCGGACATGAAGACCATGTATGTGACTTCGGGCAACTCCGTATTTCGCGTCGCCATGGGTATTGCCGGAACGCGCCGCTGAGATCCGCCGGCGCCGGTTCGCACGAGCCCGAAGGGAAATGTCTTGCGGGCGACATTCCGGCGCTGGCGTGTCGGCGCAAACAAGCAAGCGCGACTCACACGGAGAGGTTCTTGAGCACGCCCGTGCTGTCGCCGAATTCCTCGACCGGGAATCCCATTTTCTCCAGGATGGTCATATACAGGTTCGCCAGCGGTGACCCCTGCGGATACCGCACGTAGCGCCCGCCCGTCACCCCCGTATCCTTCCCCGCGATCAATGCGACCGGCAGGTCGTCATGGAAGTGCGTGTTGCTGTCGCTGATCCCCGTGCCGTAGAGGAACAGCGTGGAGTCGAGCATCGTGCCGTCCCCTTCCGCAGTGGCCGCCATCGTCTTCACCAGGTGCGCGAACTGCTGGAAGTGATACTCGTTGATCCTGTGCAGCCGCTCGAGATTCTGGGGCTTGTCCTGGTGATGCGACAGCGGATGGTGTGAATCGGACACGCCGATCTGCGGATACGCCAGCCCGCTGACCTCACGCGCCAGCATGAACGAGCTGACACGCGTGAGATCCGTCTGGTAGGCCAGCGCCAGCAGATCCATCATCAGCTTCGCGTGCTCGGCGTACTCATTCGGTGTGCCCACCGGCTGGTCGACCACCGGCAGCTCCCGAATGTTCTGCTGCTCGGCCATCTCGATACGTCGCTCGGCATCACGGACAGCGGCCAGGTATTCGTCAAGCTTGATCTGGTCTCCCAGTCCGATGACACGCTCCAGGTCCCCGAGCTTGTCGTTCACCGCATCGAGCACGCTGCGGTCTCTTCGCATCCGTGCAAGCCGAGCCTCGGGGTCGGTCGTGCCGCTCGTTCCGAACAACCGCTCGAACACCGCCCGCGGGTCGTTCTCGATCGGCAGCGGCGTGGTCGGCGTGCGCCAGGAGACGGTGTTGGTATACGCGCAGCTGGCCGCGTCGCAGTTCCCGAGCGTCGCGTTCGACTCGATCCCCAGCTCGATCGAGGCGAGCTGCGTTTGCTCGGCGAGCCCCAGGGCGGCGATTTGATCCATCGACACCGACGCGTACACGTCCGCACCGCTCGTCAGCTTGAACGGCACGCAGGTGAGAAAGGTCCCGGCAGAGCGTGCGTGGTCACCACCACCGGCCACCAGAGTCGCGGCCTCGTCGTTGAGACCGCCGCACATGAGGACCCGCTCCTCGAACCCGGCCAGCGACCGGAGCGTCGGCGGCAGCTCGGTGAGCGGCCCCTCTTGTTTCGGAGACCAGTAGGGCATCGACATGCCGTTGGGCACGTAGAACACGCCCAGGCGACGCACCGGCGCGGCCGCCGTCTTGGCAATGGCGGTGAGCGCCGGAACCATGCTGTCGAGCAGCGGCAGCGCAAGTGTCGCGCCCAACCCGCGCAGCACGGTCCGACGAGGCAGATGCATCTTGTGTATGAACATCACTGACTCCCCCCCAGGATCATCCCTGGGCGCCGCGGGCCGGGCAACCGCGGCCAGCGGCTGCCGCGCACCCGTCGGCCGCCGGCACCGACTCGACCGCGTCGGCCCCACGTCGCATCTGGAACGGCGCGCTCTGGACGATACCCAACACCAGCGCCGACCACCGGTAGTCGGCACGCTCGAGGTCACGCACGAGCTGACGCACGGTTGGCGCGTCGTAGTAGTTCACCACGCGACCCAAGGCGTATGAAAACAGCTTTTCGGTGAGCGTCCGGAGAAACTCCGTGCCCTGTCCAACGAGCGCCTCGCGAAACGCGCGAGGACTGTCGATCGTCTGGTCGTCCCATTCGATCGTTGCGTCAATCGCCGCTCCGCCATCGGTCACGCGCCATTGCCCGATGCCATCGAAATGCTCCATCGCGAAGCCCAGCTGATCCATCCGCTGGTGACAACTTGCGCAGACCGGGTTTCTCCGATGCTGCTCCATTTTCTCGCGCAGCGACGTGGGCGCCGACGCCGCCGCGTCTTCCTCAAGCGGAGGCACGTTCGGCGGTGGGGCCGGCGGCGGCGCGCCGAGCAGCGTCTCCAGGATCCATTTGCCCCGCAGCACGACCGACGTGCGGTTCGCATACGAGGTGATCGTCAACAGGCTCGCATGACCCAGCAGCCCGTGCCGTCTGTCATCGGTCCACGTCACGCGACGGAACCGGCTCCCGTAGATATCGTCCATCCCATAGTGGCGCGCGAGTTGCTCGTTCAGATAGGTGTAGTCGGCGCGCAAGAGCTCCGGGACGGGTCGGTCTTCCCGCACCTGGCTCTCGAAGAACAACTCCGTCTCGCGCAACATCGCGTTGCGCAGGGTGTCGTTGAATCCGGCAAACAGGTTCCCATCCGGAGACTGCGCGTGGATGTTCCGCACCTTCAGCCACTGACCGACGAAGTCGTTCATGAACCGCGTCGCGCGCCGGTCGGCGAGCAGGCGCTCCACCTGCTCGGCCAGCACGCCGGGGTCACGCAAGCGACCTGCCGCGGCCACCTCGAGCAACTCGTCGTCGGGAATGCTTCGCCACAGGAAGAACGAGAGCCGCGACGCCAGCTCCACGTCGGTCAGCCGGTAGATGTCCCCCGGCCGAGCGTCGCTCGGCTGCTGTTCGATGCGCAGGAGGAATTCCGGCATCGACAGCAGGGCTTCGAGCGCGCGCTCCACACCAGCCTCGAAGTCCCGCTCGCGCCGGCCCGCCCGATAGAACCCCAGCAACGGCTCGAGGTCGCTCTCCGTGACCGGCCGGCGGTACGCGCGGCGCACCAGGCTCGCGAGAATCTCGCGAGCACACCTCTCCTCGTCGTCGGCCGCGGCCGGCCGGCACACGAAGATGCGCCGGCGGCTTGGCGTATCCTCCTTCGCAACCGTGCCGTCGAAGGGACCGGAGATGAACAACTGGTGGATGCCAGGGCGTCCATAGGACCCATCGAGCGGCGTCGGGTTCGAGTCCGTGAACGCCACGGTGACCAACCGCTGGCCAGCCTTGACCGGCAGGCGGATCTCAAGTCCCTTGTCCGCGTTGAGCCGGTACTCATGCAGGCGAATCCCTTCGACGTCATCGTCGGGAATCGGAATCAGCACCCCGGGGTCGGGTCCGGGAAACCGGCCGCCCACGTTCCAGCGCTTCACCAGCGCGTGATCAAGCCGCAACTCGATGTCGTGGTCGTCCTCCCCGACGCCAAGCACGCCGCCCCCACCGCCGGCGCCGGTGCCTTTCATCCGCACGGTGAAGACGTACTCGCCGTCGAGTGGAAACATGTGACGAGCCGCCAGACCGCCGTGCGTTGCGAGCGGCATGTCCTCATTCATCCGCGCGGTCTGGGTTTCGAACCCGAGCTGGTACATCTTGCGAGCGGGACGATTGTCGGGGCTGCCGATTGCCGCACGACTGATCTTGGTCGCCGCCGCCGTATACCGAGCCATCAGCGACGGCGTCATCGACAGCACATCCGCGTTGGTGTCGAATTCCAACCCGGCCATGTCGCTTGGAAGCATCTCGGCGCCGTCAATCTCCAGCGCCAGCAGATCCTGGACGGCGTTGACATACTCCAGGCGGTTCATGCGCCGGGAGGCGACACGGCCGGGGTCGGGATTGGCCGCCGCCTGTCGGTCCAGGGCCACCTCCAGCGAAGCGGCAAACGCAGCGACGGTCGCGCCGTCGGGCCGCGGTCGACCGGGCGGCGGCATCTGCCCGGCGCGCAGCTTCCGCACGACCTTCTCCAACACCTCCGCGTGCGTGCGCACCGCGGCCAGGTCGACCTGGTCAAGCATCAAACCAGCAGTCTGCAACCGCTCGTTGTGACAGGTCACGCAGTATCGGTCGAGGAGCGCCCGAGCGTCCGCTTTTCCCGTCGCAGCTTGGGAAACCGACCCCGATTGGGCGGCTGCCGACCCGCTCAACGCGAGCGCGATGACCACGACAAGGCTTCCGTGCAGTCTCAACATGCCTGTCAGCCTCTCACCGACCCGGCGGCCGCCGCCCCTCGTTATCCTCATCCTCGATGACCGCGCGGTCGGCGCGCTCGTGCACAGTGCCCGGAATCCCCAGTCGCGTGTTCGCGCCCAGCGATCGCAGCAGCGCCGCCGTTTCCGGGAATGCCTGAAACTGGAACGACTGCTTGGCCCCCTCGGCCATGCGGAACGCCGTGCGTCCACGAAAATCTCGGGCGTCGATATCCGCACCTTGTTCCACCAGATATCGCACCACCTCGTTCAACCCGCGGAACGTCGCCGCATGCAGGGCCGTGAAGTCCGCCTCGTTGGCCGCGTTGATCTCGGCCCCCGCCTCGACGAGGACCCTGACGGCGCCTTCCGCCGGAGGCGAGCGCAGGCCGCGCGGTACGTGCGGCTGGTAGGAGCGATACCCCAGGCCGGCCGCCATCATCAGCGGCGTCGACCCGTCATCGGTTGCGATGTTGGGGTTGGCGCCGGCTTCGAGGAGCGTCCGAATGATCTCCGGGCTGCTCTCGAAGTGATACCTGGCGTTCTCGCCGAACAGCCCGCCTCCGCTGGTGGAGAATGCGGCAACCCACAGCGGCGTCGCCCCACGCACGTCACCTGTTCCTACGGAGTTCTGCTCGAACGCGCCGCGCCGGGGCCTCGCGAGATACCCCAGCACGACGGCGGACGTCGTGATCCGAGCGTTCGGGTCTGCGCCCCGGGCCAACAGCTCCCTGACCAGTGGCAGCCGGTTGTTCGGGTCGAGCCCCGCTCGACCACCTCTGCTGACCCTGCGCACCCGCGTACCGCGCTGCCGATACCAGTCGGCCAGCCAGGTGTTGACGCTGCCCGTGGCGGCGTGCAGGGCCGAGACGCCGTAGATCCGACCGTTCGGATCGGCGCCCTCGTCAAGCAGGAACATCGCGAAATCGTCATGGCCACTCACGATCGCCAGGGTCAACGGGTGCGTCCCCGCCGACCCCGTCCCGTTCACGTCGGCGCCAGCAGCGATGAGCATCCTGGCCAGTTCGATGTCACCGTTGAGCGCAGCGAACAGCAGCGGGGTGAATCCCTTGGCCGATGAGGCCTCCACGTCGGCCCCGCTCTCCAGCAACAGGTGCGCGATGGCGGGATGCGGCGCGTCGACCGACCACATCAGTGCAGTGGCGCCGGTCTCGCGCGTGGTCGCGTTGACGCCAGCGCCGTGCGCAAGAAGCGCCCGCACCAAATCCAGACTGCCGGTGCCGGCCGCAATCATCAGCGCCGTGAGGCCGCTGGTCTGGCTCGCGTTAGGGTCGGCCCCGGCCGCCAGGAGTGCCCTGGCCACGGCGAGGCTCGCGTTCTCGCTTGCGCGCATCAGCGGCGTCACGCCGTGGTCCTCGGCCGCATTCGCGTCGGCGCCGGCCTCGATCAGTCGGTTGACCGTCTCGAGGTCGTCCCAGTGCGCCGCCCATAGAAGCGCGGTTGTTCCGTCAGCCCGCGGGGCGTCCGCATCGACGCCTTCGGCGAGCAGGATCCGCACGGCCTGCCAGTCCTGTCGCGTCACCGCATCGACCAGACGGAAGTCGGCCTCTGCCCCAGGCGCACCGCTGGCGGTCAGGACGACCGCGAGCGCCAGGAGCCCGGCGTGCCGAAAAACTCGCATCCCCATAAGTACCACCCTCTCGCATCTGGCTCCGATCAAGACGATCCGCGACGCGTTCTAGATTTCGGAGAATCCCTCAGAGAATAGCACACCGGGTCGCGCAAGGCCGGGACAAATAGTCCCGTTTTTGCGGGGAGAAATGCCCTGCTCCAATCCGGACGATGCCCGCCGCCGCCCGATCGACCCGACGCCCCGCCGCCAGAACTATGCGCTGCGGCACGGGCAATGGCCGGAGTGAGTTCCATCAGGATCGAGGCGGCTTGACTGAGCGGTAGGCGTGGTGAACAATACAGGTCACGAAGAAGTCTGGGACCGCGGGGAAGCTTGTCTCGGCTCGTGGGAAAGCACCTTCCACGTCATGCGAAATCGGCTCGGATTGCTCTCTGCCGCGGCGGTTGTTGTCGTTGCGCTTGTCGTGATGGCCGCCCTGGTCATCGAAGCGCAGCGCGCGACCTACACGGCGCCACGACTTGACGGCCGGCCGGACTTGAATGGCATCTGGCAGGCCATGAGCACGGCCAACTGGGACCTCGAGCCGCACCCCGCCCAAGCCGGGCCTCCCCAGGTCGGGGCGCTCTTGTCGATTCCCGGCGGTCTGGGCGTCGTCGAGGGCGGCACCATCCCGTATACACGCGAGGCGCTGTCGCAGAAGCGGGAGAATTCGAGCAAGCGCTGGACCGAGGATCCGGAAGCCAGGTGCTTTCTCCCGGGTGTGCCTCGCTTCGTCTACCTTCCCTTTCCATTTCAGATCGTTCAAAGCTCGAACTACGTGGTGCTGGCTTCCGAGTATGCGGGGGCCGTTCGCATGGTCAGCTTCGACACGCCCGAGCCTGCTCCGGTGGATACCTGGATGGGGCAGTCGTACGGGCGTTGGGATGGAGAAACGTTGGTTGTCGAGGTCACGGGTCTCAACGGTCTGGCATGGTTCGACCGCGCCGGGAATTTTGCGAGCTTGAACGTCCGTATCGTCGAACGGTTCACGCCGGCGAGTCCGGATCGTCTGCTGTATGAGGCGACCATCGAAGATTCGACGGTGTTTACGCGGCCCTGGAGGATCAGCATGCCCCTCTACCGCCGGGCGGAGGCCGACGTTCAGCTGCTTGAATTCAAGTGCGTGGAATTCGCCGAGCCGCTGCTCTACGGCGAGTATTACAAGGAGCCGCCTTTCTAGAGAGGTCAGTCTGGACGATTCTCGCCTGGCAAAGGCAGCCGTTGAAGGACGGGAGACACTGATGCGAACGAAGCTCTGCGTTGTGATGGCCGGGTTGGGTGTGCTGCTGTGCGCGGCGCCCGTGGTGGCGCATCACGCCTTTTCTGCCGAGTTTGATGCGAACAGTCCGGTGCTGCTGGAGGGCACGGTCACCCGGATGGAATGGATCAACCCCCACACCTGGATTCACATCGATGTGACACGGCCGGACGGCCAGGTCGAGAAGTGGATGATCGAGGGCGGTTCGCCGCAGGCGCTCCTGCGGCGAGGCTTGAATAAGAACTCGCTGCCGGCAGGGACCGCGATCGTGGTCGATGGGTATCAAGCCAAGGACGGGACGATGAAGGCCAACGGACGCGACCTCACGCTTCCCGACGGGACAGCCTTGTTCTTTGGCTCGTCCGGCACCGGCGCACCGACCGATGGCAGCGACCCCACGGAGCGGTAGGTTCGCGGCGACTGGCGTCTGGATGGCGAGGAGGTCTGGGATGCGATATCGATGGCACGCTCTGGCGCTAGTGGGCATGGCCGCCCTCACGGCAAGCCTGTGGCTTGGCGACGGCCAGGTTGTCGGGGCTCAAGCGGGCGCGCAAAGCGCCACGGGTGAGGGCACGTGGACCACGCCGCGTACCTCCTGGGGCGATCCGGACCTGGAAGGCATCTGGCGGGCGGAAGCGGTTTCGACCCCCCTGGAGCGCCCGGCGCAATTCGGCACGAGAGAGTTCCTGACTGACCAGGAACTGGCGGCTATCGACCGGGAGCTGGCGGCGCTCGAAGCGACACCGGCACGAGAAACCGAAGCGGAGACGAGGGCCGACCCGCGCCTTGGGGACCGCGCTCCCAGGCTGGCTCGGGAGACAGAGACGGCGCGTCCACACGAGAAGGCTCTCCTGGGACAGGAATACAACGCCTGGTGGACGGTGGGCCCACAGAGAGCGCGCAAGGTGTGGAATCGCACGTCGCTGATCGTCGATCCCCCGGACGGACGCTTGCCCGCCCTCAATCCGGAAGTGTTGGAGCGCCTGGAGGCGCGCGACGACGCGCGGGTGGGACGGAGCGAAGCCGACAGCCCGGAGGACCGCAACCTGGGGGAGCGTTGCATCTCGGTTCTCCTGCGCGGGGTGTGGCGCTCCGGGTTCAGCGCCAAACGCATCGTGCAGTCTCCCGGGTACGTCGTGATGGTCCATGACGGCCTCACCTTTGCTCGTATCGTCCCGCTGGATGGAAGTCCGCCGCCCGACAACCGGATTCGCCAATGGCTTGGAGACTCGCGGGGCCGCTGGGAAGGCGATACGCTGGTCGTCGAGACTGCCAACATCAACGACAAGCAGGACGGCGGTCCGATTGCGCCGTCCCACAACGAGTATCTGCCCGAGTCCCGTCACCAGCATCACTATTTTGGGTCCGGTGCGACCGCGCACCTGGTCGAACGCTACACCCGTGTGGGCCCGGAGCGCATCGAGTATGAACGCACGTTGACCGATCCCAGCGTGTTCACGAAGCCCTTCACGACGATTCGCCCTCTGGAGAAGGCCGACGATCACATGATGCTCGAGAACGCGTGCCACGAGGGGAACTACGGCATGCTCAATCTGCTGCGCGGCAACCGCGTCCATGAAGACGATGCGCTGATCGCCGCGGAGGCGGAGACCGCGACGCGCCGGCAACAGCTGGAGGAACTGCGGCAGCGCAACGCGGAGCTGCTAGGCGCCGGGCGCTGAGACCCGAGCCCCACATCCTTTCATCTCCGGCGGCGACACCGTTGAAGTCGGCCGGCATCCCTTCACCGGCGGGAACATCTCGGCTTCCTCCCCGCGGCTGGGCGATGGCGCTATGATCGGGAGGGAGCCTCGCGAACGGCTGTGCACAGACACGTTGCGGCAACCGCTCTCGTCTCGGTGCTTGGCTGTTGCGTCACGTGGGTCGCGTGCAACGCAGATGACCCGCCCGCCGTATCTGCCGAGCCCGACCTGCCTGCGCCTCCCCCGGCGGATTCTGCGACCCTGCAACCGGTCTCACTGCCCGACCTGTCCCAGAACACCGAGTCCGAGACTGTCGTTGACCAGTTCCGTCGGCAGTACGACGCGTTGGTGGCTACGCTCGAAGACTCGGAAGCTACCTCGTCGGAGCGCAGCGAGGAATACGGTGAGATGGGGAAGTTGCTGCTGGCCGCCGAGTACGTCGGCGAGGCCGAGGCGTGCTTCCGCAATGCCCAGGCGCTGGCGCCGCGCGACCGGCGCTGGCCGTACTACCTCGGACACGTGTTCCGGTCGATGGGGGCACCAGCCCGGGCGGCCGCGTTCTTCGAGCAAGCCCGGCAGCTGCGACCCAACGACGTGGCGACGCTGGTATGGCTCGCCGAAATGCACCTTGAAACGGGCGACCCGGGCGCGGCCAGGCCGCTGCTCGAGCACGCGCTTGCACTTCAGCCCAACTCGCTGGCCGTCACGCTCGGGCTGGGGCGCGTGGCCCTCGCTCGGCAGGACTACTTCCGCGCCGTGCAGCACCTCGAAGAGGCGCGCACGCTGAATCCCGGGGCGACCTCGGTCCTCACGGCATTGGCGTCGGCGTATCGGAGCCTCGGGCGGCTGGACCTGGCGGAAGCCACTCTGCAGCAGCGGCAGGCGGCAGCGCGGGCCGCGGCGAGTATCGACGCCGAGGCGATCATTCGGCCCTACGACCCCTTGATGGAGGAGGTCGCGGGATCGATTCGCAGCGCGGCCAACTATGAGCTGCGCGGCGTGCGAGCGCTGGTCGAGGGTAACCACGGCAGGGCTGCCGGCCTCTTCCGCAGCGGCCTCGAGCTGCAGCCCGTCAACCCCTCGCTGCGCCACAAGCTGGGCACCGCGTTGGCCCTTATGGGGGACGCGCGCGGCGCCCAGGAGCAGTTCGAGCGGGTCGTGCAGCAGTCGCCAGAATACGCCAGGGCGCACTACAGCCTGGGCGTAATCATGGAAGGCAGCGGTCAGGACATGCTGGCCCTTGGCAGGTATGCGGCCGCCGTGCGTCACGACCCAAGCTACGTGGAGGCGCGTGCTCGACTGGCCGGGACCCTGCGGCGCGGGGGGCGGCACGACGATGCCATGGCGCAGTATGAGTGGATCATGGAACTCGACCCGTTCATGATCGAGGCGCCGTTCGGATACGCGATGGTCCTGGTAGGCCTCGAGCGCTGGGCAGAGGCGCGCGACCAGTTGGCCGACGGGATCGAACAACATCCCCACGCTCCAGGGTTCCCTCTCGCGCTGGCCCGCATTTTGGCCGCTGCGCCCGACAATCGGGTCCGCGATGGCCGGCGCGCAATGGCGGTGTTGGAACGCTTGACTGATGAAGAGCAGCGCATCGATTTGGGGGAGACGATGGCGATGACACTCGCCGAGTTGGGGCGCTTCGATGAGGCCGTCTCCTGGCAACACGATGCGATTGCGGCGGCCCGCGACGCCGGCGGTGGTGATCTCGCGACGCGCATGGCCGCCAATCTTGCTCTCTACGAAACCGGCAAACCCGCCCGCACACCCTGGCGAGAAGGCGAGCTGCCCTGACCCCCAGGGGCGGCGTGGCTTCGAGCGGTGGGCTGCTTATGACCCCGCATAGCGCTGCCTTGTGCCCAACTCGCGGCGCGCGGGCTGCGTCAGCGGTGAGCCTGACGCTGGCGCTGCTCACAGGCTGCGCGCCTGACGCAACCGAGCGCCGGACATCGACGGCGTCGACGCACAGCGACGCTTCCTCGACCGCCGATCCCAGCGGTCAGGCTGCACTCGATGGCGAGTGGTTCACAGACGCCGCCGTGGAGGCGGGACTGGATTTCGTCCACTTCAGCGGCGCCTCGGGCCAGATGTTCTTCCCCGAGATCATGGGCTCGGGCGTCGGCCTCCTCGACTACGACAACGATGGCGACCTGGACGCATACTTCGCTCAGGGGCAGATGCTCGCGACCGATACCGGGGTTGACGAGGCGTGGTTTCCCGCCGCCGGGCCGCGGCCACCCAGGGGACGGCTGTATCGCAACGACCTGCTCGTAGGCGCGGACGGCGCCCGAACACTGCGGTTCACGGATCAAACGGACATGAGCGGCATAGACACGCTTGGCTACGGCATGGGCGTTGCGGCGGGCGACATCGACAACGACGGCTGGGTCGACATCTACCTGACGCATGTCGGACCCAATCAGCTGTTCCGCAACCAGGGCAACGGCACCTTCACCGACGTCTCCCGCCTCTCCGGTACGGATGACCCCGGCTGGGGCGTCTCCGCCGCGTTCCTCGACTACGATCGAGACGGCTGGCTGGACCTCTACGTCGGGAACTACGTGCACTACGACGTCGCCGAGGATATCACCTGTCCCACCGCGACTGACGGTCAGGACTACTGCCCGCCCCGCGCGTATCGGGCGCAGCCCGATCGCCTGTTTCGAAATCGCGGCGACGGACGGTTCGCCGACGTCACCGCCACCGCGCTGGGGGGACGGGAGTTCGGGCCTGCCCTCGGCGTGGCCACCGCCGACTTCGACGGCGACGGTTGGCTCGATATCTACGTCGCGAATGACGGAGAGGCGAACCAGTTGTGGATCAACCAGCAGGACGGCACCTTTAGAGATACAGGACTGCTGTCGGGTTCGGCGTTGAGCACGCACGGTTCCGCCGAAGCCAGCATGGGTGTCGACGCCGGCGACTTCGACAACGATGGGGACGAGGATCTGTTCATGACCCATCTTCGAGGCGAGGGCAACAACCTCTACGTCAACAACGGAACCGCCGTGTTCAGCGACCAGAGCGTGCGTTCGCGACTTGGCCCCGCAAGCCTCGGATACACCGGCTTCGGAACGGCCTGGCTGGACGTCGACAACGACGGTTGGCTCGATCTTCTGGCGGTCAACGGTACGGTGCACGTCTTCCGAGAAGCGCTGAACCGCCGCTTTCCGTATGACCAGCACAAGGTCCTCTTTCGCAACCTCCGCGACGGACGCTTCGCCCAGGTCACCGACCGTGCCGGCGCCGCGTTCGACGTTTCCAGCGTGGGACGCGGGGTCGCTTTTGGGGATGTCGATAACGACGGCGACAGCGACGTGCTCGTCAGCAATGTCAACACCGCGGCGCAGTTGCTCGTCAACCATCTCGGCAGCCGACAGCACTGGTTGGGGCTGAGGCTCGTGGGTGGCGAGGCTTCCCCGCGGGACATGCTTGGCGCGCGTGTCGCCGTGCTGCGAGACGACACACCCACGATCTGGCGTCGGTCGCGGGCAGACGGCAGCTACGCGTCGGCGAACGACCCGCGGGTGCTCATCGGCCTGGGCGAGCTGACCGCCCCGCCGCGTATCAGGGTCGAATGGCCGAGCGGCCACGTGGAGGAATGGGCGGATCTGGCCGTCGACCGGTGGACGACGTTGCGGGAAGGCTCGCCCAACGCCGCCTCACGGTGACGCGTCGCTCGTTACGATCCAATGGGAAGGCCGTCGCTTCATTCAGCTGAGCTACACGCCCGTTCAATCCGGTACAATATCCCATGCCACGAGCACGACTCCTCTGGGCCACCGGCAAGCAGACCATCCAGTATATCGACGACAGCTCGGTGGACTGGCTGCCCGTGGAGCGGGACCATACGGTGCACACGTTCCGCAACACCGATTGCGCCGACGCGGAGAACCTGCCCGTCTATCGCGAAACACCGCCGGAGCGCTGACGCCCAGCCTCTCGCCCTGCGCCGGGTTGCCTGGCGCAGGGCGCGTCAGAGCAGCCTGCCGAGCACTACAAGCAGTCCGAATCCGACCGCAAATTGCCACCAGAGCTGTACCCGCTCGGTGATGAAGCAGATCGCCAGGCCGAGGAAGCCACCGGCAGCGGCCAGCAGCAGCCAGTACAGCTCCTCGACCACCTCGTGCGTGCCGGTCTGCGGGGCGAACTGGCGCGCGTCGGACAGAATCCGCACCGCCAGCAACTGGTCCGACTGCGTCCCGAGCTCGTAGTACCTGCCCCCGCCGGCCGCGGCAATGGCCCGCAGCGAGATTCGATCCAGTGACGAGTGGATCGGTTCCGGCGGCGGCGCATAGCGGCGCGGCGGCAGGTCTGGAATGATTCCGCCGGCGGTCGTGCCGACGCCGACGACGTAGATCCGAATCCCGCGGTCGCGCGCCAGCTCCAGCGACTTGTCGACCTCGCCGCTCCAGGCTTGTCCATCCGACACGACGACGAATACCTTCGCGCTGCGCCGCCGGCCGTACAGGTCCTCGTCCACGTCGAGCATCTTGATGCCCCAGGAGATCCCCTGCTCGATGTTGGTGTCCCAGCTCGTGTCGTCTTCCAGCCGGAACGGCGGCGCGTTCCCCAGGTGGTCGAGGAAGAAGAAGAACGCATTGGGGTCGCTCGTCAGCCGTACCTGCGGCGCGGGCCGGTAGGCGAACAGCGCGAGCGCCACGCGCTGTTCGGTCCAGCTCAACGTCTCGGCAAACGTCCGCAGCCACGCGGTCGAACGCCGCCAGCGGTCGGGCGCTACGTCCGTCACCCGCATCGAGGTCGAGCCGTCCTGCAGCACGATGATGTCCAGTCCCGCGTCGCGCACCCGCGTGACGACGGCCTGCGGCCTGGCCAGCGCCAGTGCGACGCAGGCGACTGCCAGGATCAGGCACAGCCAGAACGCGAGATCGCCCGTTAGCGCGAACCGCTCCGAAAACGGCAGCACGCGGCGGCCGCCGTAACGGCGCACGTCGCGCCTGCGGAGGAGCGCCCGCCTGACCCAAAGGACGAGCAGCAGCGCGGGTGCGGCCAGCAGCCACAGGTACAGCGGTGCGAGAAAGCTCATCAGCCTCGGCGTCGAATCGGCGGATCGCCGCCCGGCGCCGGGTCGTCGACCGTATCCCGGTCGTCCTGCATCATCGGCACGAATATCTGGACGTCGTCGAGGCCCGTCTCCTCGTCCAGGGGTTGCGCGCCTTCCTGGCCGAGCGGGCTTTCCAGGGGGGCGCCCAGAGGTTCGGCCCCGGCCACCAGGCGGCCGCGCAGCCCTACGAGGTACTCGTAGTTGTAGGTCACGTCCTCGGAACCGCCGCCGTCCCGCAGCAACCCGGCATATAGGACGATCGCCCGGTCGAGGCTGTCAAGCATTTCGCTGGACGTCACGCCCGTCCGCTGCCCCGTCCGGTACGCGGCGTTTGCCAGCGTCATGCGCAGCACAGGATCGTCCGGCAGCCCGGCGTCGCGGTTCAGCAACCCGGCGTAATCCGCCTGCCAATAGCGGATAGCCGCGCGTTTGGCGACGATTTCGGCGCGCAGTCCCGACAGCGGCCAGGATACGCCGCCCGCACGAAGCAGTTGGCGCTCGACCGCCGCATAGCCGCGGTCCGCGGCCGGCAGATTAGCCACCGCCAGCTCGCGCTGCGCGCGCGCCATCCCGCGGTCGAGCGCGCCCGCCGCCGCACAGGCCAGGGCGAGCAATCCCAGTACCAGCGCCGCGACCCAGTATCGGAACGTCGATGTCATCATGGGAATGTCCTGAACGCGCCGCTGCAGAGCGCGAATCCGAGCGCGGCGGTCCACAGCGCGCCGGCCAACAGCGCGAACGGGGCGAAGCGCGGGTCGCGCGTGACGTACCGCGTTACGTGGATGCGCCCCGCAGACAGCCGGTCGATCTCGTGCACGGCCTCGATGATCATTTCCTCGTTGGCGGCCGGAAAGAACCTCCCGCCGGTACCTTCGACCGCGTCTTTCCACACCTGGTCCGGCAGCAGATCGCCGAGTTCCTGGTCGTAGCTGGTGCGGATGAAATACACGGGAATCTCGTTCTCCGACGCCTCCCGGAGGATGTCGTCCAGCGACTGATCTTCGTACACCGCGTGCGTGTCCTGGCCGTCGCTGAAAATGACGATCAGGTTTCCGGTGGCGTCGAGGAAGTCGAACGTCCTGAACAACTGCACGCCGCGGTTGATCGCCCCCATGATCAACGTGCCGTGGTCGGGGAATCGCCGGTATTCCTCGGGGGTGCCGATCAGGCCGATGCTGAGCAGTATGTTTTCGTAGTCGTTCGTGAACGGCGTGACGATGTACGCCTGACTGCCGAACTCAATCAGTGCGACCAGGTCGTGATAGGGCCCGTCCATCCGCCGCTTGACAAAGTACTCGGCTGCCGACACGTTGGCCAGAAACGTGTTCCCGGCGCGCAGTTGGCGGGTCGAGAAGGCGGAATTCATGCTGAGCGAAGCGTCGATCAGGATCGTGATCCGGTGCCCCGGATAGGTGGTCTCCTCCTTGACGAGCGACACGTGCGGCGTGGCAAGCGCAATGACGAAGAACGGCAGCCCGGCCAGGAAGAGCAGAAACGGCGCGTGGCGGATGAAGCCCCGGCCCACCCGCGGTTTGCGCGGCAGCAGCGCGGGCAGCGCGATGCGGTAGCGCCCCGGGTGTTCCGCCCGCCCGGCCCGCGCCACGATCACGGCCAGTGCGAGCAGGCCGAGCATGCCGGCCGCGACGAGCGCCTCCCGCAGGCGCAGGAATCCGAGACGGTCCAGCCACAGCCGGTCGAGCTCACCGAGCGTCTCTCCGATCTGCGCGAGCAGCGCCGTCAGCGTGTCCATCGCCGTTGCCACCACGCGTTAAGCGAAGCCGCGACTCGCGCGGCCCAGCGGACCGGCGGCAGCGCGCGGAACCGCAGCTGCCGCGTCACCTCGATGCCTTCTTCCAGCGCCAGAGTGAGCGTGCCGGGCAGCGGCTCGCCCGCCCGGGCGTAGCGCGCGGCACTGAACAGCGTCAGTGCCTGCCTCAGGCGATCCCGATCCTCGCCGGGCTCTGCCCCGGCCAGCTGCGCGGGAGTGACTGCTGACGACACCATCACGCGCCGGGCGGAAAACGGCGCGATGCGAACGCGTAATTCGCCCGCTCGCGGCTCCGCGTCCGCACCGGCGGCACGCTCGGCCACCGGATGATCGAGGGCGATGGCGGCGGCCAGCCGGAGCGCCGCCAGGCCGCGTTCAATCCCGTCCCGCGACCAGTCGGCCGCCACGTTCGCCTGACGGATCGCCGCCAGCTCATGCAGCACCGCCTGCGCCATGGATACGGCGGCCACCGGCCGCGCTTCCGGCGCGCTGGCCGCGCGTCGGACCTGACGCGCCCGACGCACGCCGAACGCCAGCGCCCCGACGGCAACGAGCCCGAACCCGGCGGCAGCCAGCAGCAGGAGATCCGCCCGCGCCAGCCGCGACTCGGCGGCGCCGAGCGTTGCCAGCGGTATGCCCCGGATATCCGCGGCGGTCCGCGGCACAAGCGACAGCACGCGGATCGGCTCGCCAGGCAGCACATACGTGAACTCCCGACCCGGCAGCACGGCGCCCGCCTCGGTCGAACGCTCAATCCGATAGGTCAACTCGAGCGGCGGAATTGCGACATCGCGTCCGAAGTAGTCCTCACCGATCAGCCGCAGCACGTAGTGGTACTGAAAGAAGCGGTGCGTGGGCCCGGCGACGTCCGCGAAGCGCTCGCCGGCGAGCACTTCGAACGGCAGGAGATCGATCGACTCCGGCTCAAGACCGACCGTGTCCGGAACCGCTCGGCCCCGCGCGGTCTCCACCACACGGCAGCTGACGGTCATCCCGAACTGCTCGCCGATGCGCACGGCGCCGCGGTTCACACGGCGCCAACAGCGCAGCGCCGTGACCTGCTCGAGCGCCGGGTCGCCCTGTTGCGCCGCGCCGTGCGCCGGGCCGTCGTGCCAGACGGACGCCGCGAGCAGCACCAGCAGCGCCGCCACGTTCCGGGCGAAGCGCCTCATCGCTTGCGCACCCGCCGGCTGCGCAGGAATTCCGCCAGCGATTCGTGCTCGGCGCCGCGGACCACGCGGACAACGTCAAGACCTTGCCGGCGCGCAAGCGCCTCCACGCGGTCCTGCCACTCGCGGACCTGCTCGCCGAGTTGCTCCACCTCCCGCACCGACATCAGGCGCGACTGTCCCGATTCGATATCGTAGCCGCTGACCCACCCGGCCGAGACCGGCGGCAGCTCGAACGCGAACGCGCTGTCGACCAGCACCACGAAGACGTCGTGCCGGCCGGCCAGCGCCGCAAACTCCTCGATGAGGGCTTCCGGCGCGTCGCTCAGGAAATCGGAAACCACCGGCAGGAGCGAGCGCCTGCGCAGGAGCCCGGCCAACGCGCCGTCAGCCGGATCGCCACGTTCGGCCTCCGCCGAGAGACAGTCGTGATAGGCCTCGACACAGTGCATCGCATGGTTCTTGCCGGCGTGGGGCTGCACGACCAGGCGCCGCGACCGGCCGTCCATTGCCACCAGCCCCACGCGGTCCTGAAAAAACGCGGCGGCCAGCGCGAGGGTCGCCACAACGCGCGCGATTACCTTGGCAATCGGGGTATCGTCGACGCCGCAGCGGGTCGAGAGCGAGGTATCGGCGACGATGATGACTGAAGCAGTGCTCTCCTGCTCGAACTCGCGCGTGATCAGCGGACTGAAATTCCTGAGCGTCGACTGCGGCCAGTCGATCGCCGACGGCCGATCCCCGGGTTGCCATTCGCGGAGCCCGGCCAGATTGAAGCCGGAACCGTGGAAGTCGCTCTGGTGCGCGCCCAGCGCGTACTCCTTCATGCGCTGCAGGATGACCAGCTCGATGTCCTGAATCTCCTCCCAGCTGACGAGCCGCTCAACGGCGTTCGTGGTCATGGGATCGGCACGCGCGCGATGATGTCTTCGATGACCGTTTCCACCCGCACGCCCTGGCTTGCCGCCTGCGGCGCCAACCACAGCCGGTGGCTCAGGATGTATCTGGCCAGCGCCTGGACGTCCTCGGGAAATACCTCCGACCGTTCGCCGTCGAACAGCGACCAGACCTTCACGAGCCGCCCCCAGCAGATGGTGGCTCGCGGCGATGCGCCGAGGTCGACGTACTGCTCGACCAGCTCCGACGGCGACCGAAACGTCCATTCGGTCTCCGGGTCGTACGGGCGCGAGGCGGCCACCAGCCGCCGGATGTAGCGCCCGAGCGCCTCATGCAGGAACACCCGTTCGGTGATGACCGAGCGCAGCTCGATGACGCGCTGCTTGCGGACCAGACCGTCGAGCGTCACTTTCTTGAAGTCGAAGTCGACCAGCTTCTGCTCTTCAGCCGGCGGAAGGTAACCGATGGTCACCATGATGGCGAAGCGGTCGGTCGCCGCCTCCGACAACGGGAACGTGCCCTGCCCGAGCTCGACCGGATTCATGGTCGCGATGGCGAAGCTGAATGCCGGCAGCTGATACGTTTTGCGGCCGACGGTGACAGACCTGTCCTGCAGGCCTTCCAGGAACGCGCTCTGCGACTTGGGCGGAATCCGGTTGATCTCGTCCAGCAGAATCACCTCGGCCGAGGCGAGTGGACCGAACTCTGTCATCCGCTTGCCGGTCGCCGGGTTGATCATCTCGAAACCGACCACCTCGGTCGGTTGCAGGTCGGCCCGTCCTTGCAGGCGCGCGAACTTCGCGCCGCTGATGGCGGCGAGGATGACGCCGAAGAACGTCTTGCCGACGCCCGGAACGCCACGGAGCAGCAGGTTGCCGGCGTTGACCTGGCGCTGTTGCCGCTGGTCGTAAGTGGTCGGGATCTCCGCCATCAGGACCATGTTGGCCAGCGCCTTTTCGCGCTCGTAGCCGACGAGCGCCTTGCCGCCCTCGGCAATGATCGCCCGGTGGAAGTCGACCGCTTCGCGCAGATCCGCGTCCATGAGCTACCGATCCGCCCCCACCGCGCGCTGCCGGTCGATTACCGCGCGAAGCTCATCCCCAATCGCGCCGATGGCCTTGCCCACGCGCACGTAGTGCTCGTAGCGCTCCTGGTAGGTCTGGAGCTTCTCCTGATTGACGGCCGCGAGCCGCAGCTGGCAGGCGGCCGCCTCGTCCTCCCCGGCCGCATCCAGGGCCTGCTCGGCCGCCGCCACACGTTCCTTGTACTTGACGTCGTGCTGTCCTTCCCACGCCAGCCACTCGGCCGTCCAGCGCGCGTGCGCCGCCTCTACCAGGTCGTGGGAGAAGGGGAATCGGCCGCCGGCCGCGGCGTCCAGCCGCGCGCACGCTTCCGGAAAAGCGCCGCGCGCCACGCGCGCCACCTCGGCCCAGGCGACCAGCGCTTCCGGATCCGCCCGGGCCGCAACGACACCCGGCCCCAGCGCCGCAAGCAGGTTCTGTATTGTCTGTTCCAGCCGCCGCCGGCGCATTTCAACGAGAAACAGCGCGCCGATGATCGCCAGGCAAGAGGCCGCCAGCAGCAGGCCGGCCGCGAGCAGAATGGATCCCGTCACAGCTCCGCTCTACTGTCTCAATAGCGGAGCACCGCAAGGAGCTGCTCGTCAGGAAGTTGCGCGCGGCCGTTGAGCGCTTCCAGCTCGATCAGGAACGCCACTCCCGCAACCTCGGCGCCGCACTCCTTGACGAGGTTGACGGCGGCCCGGGCCGTACCGCCCGTCGCCAGCAGATCGTCGACGATCAGGACGCGCTGGCCCGGTCCTACCGCATCGTCGTGCATCTCGAGCGCGTCCGTGCCGTACTCGAGCGCGTAGGAAGCGCTCCGTGTCGCCGCCGGGAGCTTGCCGGGCTTGCGAACCGGCACGAAACCGACGCCCAGCCGATCCGCGACGATCGCGCCCAGGATGAATCCGCGGCTCTCGATGCCCACGACGTGGTCGAGCTGCGCCTGCCGATACGGTTCCACGAGACAGTCGACCGCCGTGCGCAGGCCTTTGGGGTCCCGCAGCAGCGTCGTGATGTCCTTGAAGAGGATTCCCGGTTTCGGAAAGTCGGGCACGTCCCGGATCAAGCGTTTCAGCGCATCCATGTCACCATCCCTGACCTGCCGCCGTTCATGCCCGGATTTCGAATCTTGAGAAGCGGTCCGCCGGATCGCGGGTCTCAATCTCGACCCGGTCGATCCGCGCGAGCGGCGGCCCGCTCCGGATCGCCTGCTCGAAGCGGGCAACCGCCGCCGCGTCGCCCTCGACCACCACTTCGACCCGCCCGTCGTCGAGATTGCGCACGAAGCCCTTCACGCGGATCCGGCGGGCGACATGTTCCGTGAAGTAGCGGAATCCGACGCCCTGCACCATGCCCTGGACGAGATACCGTCGCGCCACAATCATCGGCCGCCGGGGGCCGATTATAGCCGACTCATTCCGGGAGCCACTGTGCTAACCTCCCCGCGAGGTCCATGCGGGTACCTCGTTTCACCAAGGAGCGACAACGCATGCTTGTGACCCACGCCTGCCGCCGGCTGGCGGCCAGCGCCCTTCTCCTGCTCCTGCCGGCCGCGGCTTCAGCCCAGTTCGACAGCGTGGGCTCGCTCCAGTTTCCAACCTCGGCGCGCTCCGCCGAGGCGCAGCAGTATTTCCTGCGGGGCGTGGCCATCCTGCACAGCTTCGGCTGGAAACAGGCGATCGAGCAGTTTCGCGCGGCACAGGAGATCGAGCCGGATTTCGCCCTGGCGTATTGGGGTGAAACGTTGTGCTACAACCACCCGCTGTTCCGCAGCGATCCGGATGACGAGAATCCACGGGCGGCGTTGGCCCGCCTGGGATCGACCCCGGCGGAACGGCTGGCCAAGGCGCCGACGGCGCGCGAACGCGGCTTCCTGGAGGCGGTCGAGGCGCTTTGGGGCGAGGGGGGGGACTACAGCGCGCGCCGCGTCGCGTACATGCACGCCATGGAACGATTGTACGAGCAGTTCCCGGACGACCACGAGGTGGCCAGTTTCTACGCCCTGGCGCTGCTGAGCGGGTCGCGCGCCCTCGGGGACCAGTCCGGGCGCCTCGAGGTGCAAGCCGGCGCAATCGCGCTCGAAGTCTTCGGGGATAACCCGAACCATCCGGGCGCGCCCCACTACGCCATTCACGCCTTCGACGATCCCCTTCATGCGCCGCTGGCGCTGCCGGCCGCGCGGCAGTACACCAAGATCGCCCCCGCCGTGGCGCACGCCCGGCACATGCCGACGCACATCTTCATTCAGCACGGCTTGTGGGACCTCGTGTCGGAGCACAACCAGTCGGCCTACGACGCGGCCCGCGCGCTCTGGAATCCGGGCGACAGCGTCGGCGATACCGTACACCCGCTCGACTGGGGCCAGTACGGCGACCTCCAGCGGGGCGACTACGCCCGGTCGCGCACCTGGCTGGACCGTCTGGAAATGGTGATCGACGAGAGCGACGGCGCCCAGCGCGCTGTCGATACCCTCCCGCTACTCGTCGCTCGCCACGTCGTGGAGACCGAGGAGTGGCGGATCGATCCCATTGCCGACGACAGCTCCGACCACACCTTGCTGGCGACCGGACTCAGCGCCATCCGTCTGGGCGACGTCGAAACGGCCCGCCGGGCCGCCACCGCCCTGGAGGAACGCGCGGCAGACGACTCCAAGCCCGTGCGCATCATGCACTTCCAGGTAGCCGCGCTGGTCGCCGCGGCGGAAGGCCGCGGCGCGGATGGGACCGCCTTGATGGACGAGGCGATTGCGGTGGCCGAAACGATGCGCCCCCCGAACGGCGCCGCCAATCCGGTCAAGCCGCCGTACGAGCTGTACGGCGAGCTGTTGCTGGACCTCGACCAGCCGGATGCAGCGGCCGAGAAATTCGAGCACTCGCTGCTGCGGATGCCGGGGCGCACCCGCTCACTGCTCGGCGCCGCCCGGGCCGCCGCCGCCAGCGGAGACGTTGACACGGCCTACGCGCGGTACGCGGCATTGCGCGACAACTGGCGCGGAGAGGCGAACCATCCGGTGATTGCGGAAGCCCGCGCGTTCACGGCGACGGACAACGCTGCTGGGAAGGATTAACCGGCGAGACCAACTGCTAGCAAAAGTGGTCGGGGCGAGAGGATTTGAACCTCCGACCCCTCGGTCCCGAACCGAGTGCTCTACCAGGCTGAGCCACGCCCCGCCACAAACGCTCATTGTATCACTGGAAAGCGCGCGTCTCGGTGCTGCGCGGGGTTTCACCACGGACTCCCAGTAACCGGTTCACGGCGCCCGCGGCGTCGTGCGCCGTCCAGTCGGGATGTAGCGGCGTGACGGATATCCAACCGTCCTGCACCGCGTGATAGTCCGACCGCGCATCCGGCTCCCAGGTCAGCCGGGCCTTGTCGATCCAATAGTACGGCCGCTGGCGGGGATCGTACGCTTCCGCCACCGCGGTGGTGTACTGCCGTCGCGCCTGCACCGTCACCTTGAATCCCCGCGGCGGTTGGCGCGGGACGTTGACGTTGAGAAACGTGCGCGCAGGAAGGCCGTCCTCGAGGATGATCGCGGCGAGATGCTCGGCCGCCGCACTGACCGGCGCGTAGTCGTAATCGCCGCGCACCCGCGGCCTTGACACCGCCATGCCCGGCGCACCCAGCAGCACCCCTTCGAGTGCGCCCGCCACCGTCCCCGAATAGGTAATGTCGTCGCCGAGGTTCCAGCCCTCGTTGATGCCGGACACGACCAGGTCGGGAACGCCTTCCAGAATCCGGTTGATGCCGATGTTGATGCAGTCGGCAGGCGTGCCGTCCACACCGAACCAGCGCTCGGAAACCTGCCTGATCCGCAGTGGCCGCCTGAGCGTCAGGGCGTGTCCGATGGCGCTCGATTCGTCTTCCGGCGCAACGACATAGACCTCCCCCAGCGGCGCCAGCGCCTGCGCGACCGCGGCGATGCCGCTGGTACGCACTCCGTCGTCATTGGTCACGAGAATTCGTGTCATCCCGGCCACGCAGTTTAGCAGCCTGCAGCAAAGCCGCGCTGCCGGCCAACTCCTGACCCGCCCGGCGCCTCCGCGCTATCATGGAGCTCGCGCGATGCCGCAACCGTTCGACGCCGTGCTCCTGGTCAGCTTCGGCGGTCCCGGGGGACGCCACGAAATCCGCCCGTTCCTGCGCAACGTCCTACGCGCACGGCGCGTTCCCGACGATCGCCTGGAGGCGGTGGTGCGGCACTACGAACAGTTCGACGGCGTTTCCCCACTCACGTCGATCACGATGCGCCAGGCTGCCGGCCTGCGGGCGCGGCTGGCCGCCGACGGGCCCGCGCTGCCGACCTATGTCGGCATGCGCAACTGGCATCCGTTCCTGGAGGACACGCTGGCCGAGATGGCGCGCGCCGGCGTGCGGCGGGCGCTCGCCCTGACGCTGGCGGCCCACCACAGCTACTCGAGCTGCGGCCAGTACAAGCAGAACGTCTACACCGCGCGGCAGACGCTGCAGGGCGCCGGACATACCGACATCGAGCTGACGTACGTTGCCCGTTGGCACGACCATCCGGGGTTCGTGCGGGCCAACGCCCGCCAGATCGAGAAGGCCATCGGCGCGCTCTCCTCCGCCCGCCGCGCCGCGGCGCGCATTGTATTCACCGCGCACAGCATCCCGAGCGAGATGGCGCGCCAGTCACGCTACGAGGCTGATTTACAGGAATCGGCGCGCCTTGTTGCCGCCGCGCTGGGACGTACGGGCTGGGCGCTCGTGTATCAGAGCCGCAGCGGCCGGCCGGAGGACCCCTGGCTCGGGCCGGACGTCTGCGACTACCTGCGGGCGGAACGCGAACGCGGACTCGAGACAGTTGTCCTCTGTCCGCTGGGCTTCGTTGCCGACCACGTGGAAGTGCTGTACGACCTCGACCACGAGGCGGGCGAGACCTGCCGGGAGGTGGGTATCGAGATGCGGCGCGCGGCAGCGGTCAACGACCATCCCGCCTTTCTCGACATGCTGGCCGACGTGATTCGCGCGGCGGCGCGGCGCTACGGCAGCGGCCGGCCGCTGCCGCTCGTACCGCCGACACCGCCTGCGCGTACCGAGCCGCCGCCCCCCGCGCGCTGACGGCGGCGGCGGCGGCGCGGCTGTCAATCCGTACGGATTGCTACCCGGCGACCGCCTTCGCGCAGTGCTCGTCGAACGCCGCGGTCAGCTGGCGGGCAATGCCGTCCGCTTCCTGATTCTCGATCTGGTGCCGCTCCAGTATGTAGAGCAGCTGGCCGTTCCGCAGGATCGCCACCGCCGGCGAAGAGGGCGGATAGCCGGTGAAATAGCCGCGGGCCTTCTCCGTCGCCGCGATGTCGGCGCCGGCGAACACCGTCGCGACGAGATCCGGGGTGACGCCGTGCTGCAGGGCCAGCGCCACGCCCGGGCGCGCCCGGCCGGCGGCGCAGCCGCAGACCGAGTTGACCACGACCATCACCGTGCCCGAATTCGCGGATAGACCCCGCTCCACGTCTTCCGAACTCCGCCACTCGACGACGCCCAACCGGGTCAGCTCATCGCGCATCGGCGCGACAAAAAACTCTGGGTACACTTCGTGCTCCTTCCTTAGTCGTACTGTGTCTGCCGCTACTGGCGATAATCCGTTCAAGCGTAGCACATGGCCGGCCGCGGCCCGCGAGCAGCCTGTGGCAAAAGCCCCGCTGCATTCGACCGGCCATGCGGCATTACCCCTTGGGGCTGCGCCCCGCGCCGCGTCCGCCGAGGCGCACTGTGTGCGGCCCGGGCGACGACTGCTTGAGTGCTCGTCGTCTCCCTTCCTGACTGCGTTGTTCCTCGCTCACATATCGTCGAATATGCTCGCACGTCACGCCTTGTCAGCCGGGCGCCGGACCGCTCTCGGTGCGACACCGGGTTTTGCCACAGGCTGCTAGCGCGTGCTCGTGGTCGCGAGCCGCCGGTTGAACACCCGTAGCAGCACCAGCGCGGTGCCCCACTGGAGCAGGCAGGTGCCCAGGCTGTACGTCCGGATCGGGTTCCACCACTCGGCCGAGTCGTACACCGCCACCGATTGGTACATCCACCAGCCGAACATCGCGGCGAATTCCGCGGGCACGAGGTATTTCAGCACCCAGCCGTAGATCCGCCCGACGTGAATGGTGCCGGCGCCGACGTTGATCAGTTCGTTGCGGAGCCGCTCCTGGCCATACCGCGTGGCGGCGATCGAAATGAACAGCCCGCTGACCATCAGGCCCAGTCCCCACACCCAGTCCTGGTTCTCGAAAACCGCGATGCTCACGGCCGATGGGATGCCGCACACGACCGTCGCCGCGGCGACTACGCGGACGGCGGCCCAACGCGACATGCCGCCATCCATCAGCACGCGCGCCGCCAGCTCGGTCATGGCGATCAGCGAGGACAGCGCAGCGCAGAAGAGCGCCAGGAAGAAGATGGGCAGAAAAATATGCCCGGCCGGCACGAGCTCGAACAACCGTGGCACCCAGATGAAGGTCAGGCCGACGTTGCCCGCCGCCATGGCTTCCAGCGCCTCGGACGTCGACAGGATGGCGAAGGCGGTCGGCAGGATTGCCATCCCGGCCAGCAGTGACGCGAAGTTGTTGCCCACGCCAATCGCCACGGAGCTCACGACGACATCCTCGTCGCGGCGGACGTAGATCGCGTACGCCAGTACCAGTCCCCAGCCGGCGCCGGTCGACCAGGCCGATTGCGTCAGCGCCTCGAGCCAGGTGCGGTAGTCGGCGAGCGCCGCGAGATCCGGCTGGAACAGAAACCGCAGCCCCTCCCCTGCTCCCTCCAGCGTGACGGCGCGCGCCACGGCCACCAGCAGGAGCACGAACAGGGTGGGAATCAGCACCTTGTTGGCCCGTTCGATGCCGTCGGCAACGCCGCGCGCGACAATCCCTCCCGCCAACAGGACCGCCGCGACGTGGAACAGCACCGGCTGCCAGACCGACGCGCTGTACTGCTCCCAGTACACGGCCGTGTCACCAGCCGGGCCGCCCGTCACGCTCGCGAAGAAATACTTCAGCGTCCACCCGGTGACGACCGCGTAATAGAACATGATCATCGAGGTGGTCACCGCGATGAAGCCGCCCATCCAGGCCTGACGCCGGCCAACCAGGGTGGCGAAGGCGCCGATCGGCCCGCGCCGGGCGCCGCGGCCCAGGCCGAACTCCGCGATCAGCAGCGGCAGCGACCAGAGCACCAGAAACAGCGCCCAGGGAATCAGAAAGGCGGCACCGCCGTTCTGTGCGACCACCCGCGGAAACCGCCACAGGTTGCCGGTGCCGACCGCCATCCCAAGTCCGGCGGCGATGATGGCCCAGCGGGAAGAAAACAACTCTGGCTTGCTCATGGCGAGTCGGGCGCGCTCGCCTTCAGTTTACCAAACGACAATCCAAAGTTGCTACGCTATATATCAACGTCTATACTTGGATCGACGCAAGTTTGAAGCACATGAACCGAGACGTTCTACTCATCAGCATGGCCGCACGGGAGCTCGGCATGCACCCGCAGACGCTGCGGAAGTACGAGCGTCTCGGACTGGTGCGGCCGACGCGGACCATCGGCAGCATGCGCCTCTATTCCAGCGAGGAGATCGATCGGCTGCGGCTCATCAAGCGGCTGGTCGACGACATGGGAATCAATCTGGCGGGTGTTCAGCGGCTGCTGTCGGTCGTCGACGTCGTCGAGCGGATGCGACCGCTCGTTACCGTCAACCGCACCGCGCGGAGCGGCCGCCAGCGCGCCTTCGAGCGGGAATTCGACGAGCTGACGCGGTTGCTGCGACTGTAGCGCTCATGGAATTCAAGGACTACTACAACGTGCTCGGTGTTCCCCGCGGTGCGACGGCCGACGACATCAAGGCCGCGTATCGGAAGCTGGCCCGCAAGTGCCACCCGGACGTCAATCCGGGCGACAAGGCAGCCGAGAAGCGGTTCAAGGAGATCAACGAGGCGCACGAGGTGCTGGGCAACGCCGATACGCGGCGCAAGTACGACACGCTCGGCTCCGACTGGCGCCGCATCGAGCAAGCCCGGGCGGCCGGCGCGCAGCCGTTTGGCGGCGACCCGTTCGGGTTCGGAGACTTCGGGGGCGGCTTCCGGACCGTCCGGGACGACAGCCGTTTCTCGGATTTCTTCGAACAGTTCGTCGGCGGCGCCCGCGGCGGCCCGACGGCTCCCCGGAGAACGCGCGGCAGGGATATCGAACGGACACTGGAGCTGAGCCTGGAGCATGCGTTTCATGGCACCACCCGGCGGCTGTCCGTCACCCGCGGCGGCCGGGAGCGATCCGTGGACGTGCGCATCCCGGCCGGCGTGAAGGAGGGCGCCTGCGTGCGCGTGTCAGGCGAAGGAGAGCCGGGCGCGGAGGCGGCTGCCGCCGGCAACCTGCTGTTGCACGTGCGCATTGCGCCGCACCCGCGCTTCACGCTGCAGGGTCGTAACCTCCATGCGACGGTCACCGTACCGGTGACGACGGCCGTCCTCGGCGGCGAGACCGAGGTGGCGACGATTGACGGCAAGACGGTCCGCCTCAAGGTGCCCGCGGCGACCCAGGCAGGCCAGATCCTGCGGCTCAAGGGACGCGGGTTGCCGAACGCGGGTGGACGGGACGGCGACCTGCTCGCCGCGGTGCAGATAGCGATACCGCAGCGGCTGAGTACCGCGGCGCGGGCGCACTATGAAGCGCTGGCGGCGCTGGCGGCCAAATCGCCGGCGGCGAAGTGAGGCAACGAGCCATGAACCCAAACCGATTGACCGAGAAGGCGCAGGAGGCGCTGCTCGCGGCACAGCAGGCAGGCGAGCGGGCGGGACATCCGGAGATCGAACCCGAGCACCTCCTGGAGGCGCTGGCGGAGCAGCCCGACGGCGTCGTGCCAACCGTGTTGCGGCGGTTGGGAACCGATCCGGCAGCGGTTGCCGGCGCGGCCCGCGCCGAGCTGGCGAAGCTTCCGGCCGCACGGGGCGGCGCCGCGCCGGACCTGTCCGCGCGGACTAGAGAGGTCGTCAAGCGGGCGTCCGCCGAGGCCGAACGGCTCAAGGACGAGTACGTCAGTACCGAGCACCTGCTGCTTGCGCTGGCCGCCGAGGGCGGCGGCGCGCCGGCGGCCAGGATCCTCGCGGCTCACCAGGCGCTGCCGGACCGGATTCAGGAGGTATTGAAGGCCGTGCGGGGGACGCAACGGGTCACCGATCCCAATCCGGAGGGCAAGTATGAAGCGCTGGAACGGTACGGTTCCGATCTGACGGCGCACGCCCGCACGGGTTCGCTCGACCCGGTGATCGGCCGCGACGAGGAAGTCCGCCGCGTCGTGCAGGTGCTCTCACGGCGCACCAAGAACAATCCGGTGCTGATCGGCGAGCCGGGTGTTGGCAAGACGGCGATCGTGGAGGGGCTTGCCCAGCGGATCGTGCGGCAGGACGTCCCGGAAGGACTCAAGCAGAAACGCATCGTCGCCCTGGACCTGGGCGCGCTGGTGGCGGGCGCCAAGTACCGGGGGGAGTTCGAGGAGCGCCTCAAGGCGGTACTGAAAGAGGTCACCGCCGCATCCGGGCAGGTCATCCTGTTCATCGACGAGCTGCACACGGTGGTCGGCGCGGGTGCGTCCGAGGGCTCCATCGACGCCTCGAACATGCTGAAACCAATGCTTGCGCGCGGTGAGCTCCATGCAATTGGCGCCACGACGCTCGACGAGTACCGCAAACACATCGAGAAGGACGCCGCGCTCGAGCGCCGCTTCCAACCGGTGCTGGTTGCCGAGCCGACCGTCGAGGACACCATCAGCATCCTGCGCGGCCTGCGCGAGCGCTACGAGATCCACCATGGCGTGGCGTTCAAGGATGCCGCGCTCGTGGCCGCCGCCGTCCTCTCGCAGCGCTACATCAGCGATCGCTTCCTGCCGGACAAGGCGATCGACCTGATCGACGAAGCGGCCTCCAAACTGCGGACCGAGATCGACTCGTTGCCGGTCGAGCTCGACGAGGTGGAACGCCGCATCATGCAGCTGGAGATCGAGCGCGAGGCGCTACGGAAAGAAACCGACGACGCCTCACGCGAGCGGCTCCTGCGGCTGGACAAGGACCTCGCCGACCGGAAGGAGGAGCGCAGCCGCCTGCGGACGCAGTGGGAACGGGAGAAGGCCGCGATCCAGTCCTCCCGCACGCTCAAGGAGGAAATCGAGGAGGTCCGGCATGCGATCGAGCGGGCGCAGCAGGCGGGCAGCTACGCCGAGGCGTCTGAGCTGCAGTACGGCAGGCTGCCCGCGCTCGAACACCAACTGCAGCGCGAGGAGGCGGACCTGCATGCCGCCCCGCAGCAGACCCGCATGCTGAAGGAGGAGGTCGACGAGGAGGACATCGCCGAGGTGGTCAGCAAGTGGACGCACATTCCGGTCAACCGTCTGGTGGAGGGCGAGATCCAGAAGCTGCTGCGCATGGAAGCGCGTCTGCGCGAGCGGGTCGTGGGCCAGGCGGACGCCATCGTCGCCGTAGCGAACGCGATCCGCCGGGCGCGGGCCGGCCTGCAGGATCCCGCCCGCCCGCTCGGCAGCTTCATATTCCTCGGACCGACCGGCGTCGGCAAGACGGAGCTGGCGCGGGCGCTGGCCGAATTCATGTTCGATGCCGAGGATGCCATGGTGCGCATCGACATGTCCGAATACCAGGAGAAGCACTCGGTGGCGCGGCTGATCGGCGCCCCGCCCGGATACGTCGGCTACGAGGCGGCGGGCCAGTTGACCGAGGCGATACGCCGCAGGCCGTACGCGGTCGTCCTGTTCGACGAAATCGAGAAGGCGCACCCCGAGGTGCTCAACGTGCTGCTGCAATTGCTCGACGACGGCCGCTTGACCGACAGCAAGGGCCGCACGGTCGACTTCAAGAACGCCGTCGTCATCATGACGTCGAACCTGGGCAGCCAGCAGATCGCCGAGCACGGTCTGGCGACAGGCGACCGCGGCGGGGATGATGCGATGCGGCGGGAGGTCGAGCGGGCCCTGCGGGCGCACTTCCGGCCGGAATTCATCAACCGCGTCGACGAGATCATCATCTTCCGCGCGCTGGGGCGCCCCGAGCTGGTGGCCATCGTGGACATTCAGCTCCGGCAGCTCGCGCGGCGGCTCGAAGATCGCAACGTGACCCTCGAGTTGACCGCAGCGGCCAAGACGCTACTCGCCGAAGAGGGGTTCGATCCGTTGTTCGGGGCGCGCCCGCTACGGCGGACGATTCAGCGCCAACTGCTCGACCCGCTGGCGCTGGAGATTCTGGACGGCACGTTCGGCGCGGGCGACCGCGTGACGGCCGACGCGCGGGACGGTGCGCTCGCCTTCACCAGGCGGCACGCGGTGAGCGCCTGACGGCGCCGCGGGGCGTCAGCGGGCGATCGAGCCGTCGAAGCCGATGCGGTTGTGGCTGCCGTCGCAGAACGGCTTCCGCTCGGAAGCGCCGCAGCGGCACAGGGCGAACGGCCGGCGCTCGACCGCGATCTCGTCCCCGTTTGCATCGACCAACGTCACATCCTCGCCCTGGACCAGATAGGGACCGTTGTTCCGTACGACAATATTCGTCAAGGCTCGCTCCTCCCCTAACCCATCTTCTGCATCGACGCCAGGAAGTCGGCATTCGATCGCGTCTTCCCCATCTTGTCGAGGAGCAACTCCATCGCCTCCACCGGCGACAGCGGGTTGAGCACCTTGCGCAGCACCCATACGCGGTTGAGGTCGTCGCCGCTCAGCAGCAGCTCCTCCTTGCGCGTGCCGCTCTTCTGGATGTCGATCGCAGGAAACACCCGCTTGTCCACCAGCTTCCGATCCAGGTGGATCTCCATGTTGCCGGTGCCCTTGAACTCCTCGAAGATCACGTCGTCCATGCGCGATCCGGTGTCGACGAGCGCCGTCGCCATGATCGTCAGCGATCCGCCCTCCTCGATGTTGCGCGCCGCCCCGAAGAACCGCTTCGGCTTCTGCAGCGCGTTCGAGTCGAGACCGCCGGACAGCACTTTGCCGGACGGCGGGATGACCGTGTTGTAGGCGCGCGCCAGACGGGTCACCGAGTCGAGCAGAATCACGACGTCCTTGCGGTGCTCCACCAGCCGCTTCGCCTTTTCGATGACCATCTCCGCCACCTGCACGTGCCGCTGCGCCGGCTCGTCGAAGGTGGACGAGATGACCTCGCCGTCGACGGAGCGCTCCATGTCCGTCACCTCTTCGGGACGTTCGTCGATCAGCAGCACGATGAGATAGACCTCGGGATGGTTCTTGACGACGGATTGTGCGATATTCTGCAGCAGCATCGTCTTGCCGGTGCGCGGGGCGGCCACGATCAGCCCGCGCTGACCCTTGCCGATGGGCGTCATCAAATCCATTACGCGCGCGGACAGGTTTGGCCCCTCGGATTCGAGGCGGAGCCGCTCCTGCGGATAGAGCGGCGTCAGGTTCTCGAAGAAGATCTTGTCGCGCGCCTGCTCCGGCGGCTCGAAATTGACCGCCTCCACCTTGATCAGGGCAAAGTAGCGCTCACCCTCCTTGGGCGGCCGGATTTGTCCCGAGACGGTGTCGCCGGTCTGCAGGTCGAACTTGCGAATCTGTGACGGCGAGACGTAGATGTCGTCCGGTCCCGGCAGGTAGTTGTAATCGGGCGCCCGCAGGAACCCGAAGCCGTCGGGCAGCACTTCGAGCACGCCCTCCGAAAAAATGAACCCGCTCTGCTCCGTCTGCGCCTTCAGGATCTGGAAAATCAACTCCTGCTTGCGCATGCCGGTGGCGCCGGCAACGCTGAGATCCTTGGCGATCTGCGTCAGCTTGGCGATGCTCATGTCCTTGAGCTCGCCGATGTTCAGCGTGTTGGCCGACCGCTTCGGAGGCGGCGGCTTGGCGGCCTTGGTGGCGGTGGTGGTAGTAGCGGCTTCGGCCGCTTCGGCGGCTACGGCCGGGGCGGCCGGCGGTCGCGAGGTACGTCTCTGGTTACTTGGCATATGAATCTGGCCTGGAAGAAGGGTTAGAACGTGCGTGCAGCCTGGAGGCTCAGGATGAGAGGGAGCGGCTACCCCAGTGGACGCGTTGTGAAACGGAACGCTGACAACCGCGTGGAGTAATCGTGCCGTCTTTCAGGTTAGGGAGTATAGGACCGCCACAGCAGCCTGTCAACCGGCTTCCGCCCGCGGCCGCGGCGCATCACTAGCCCGCCGGCGATTCACCGATGCGGATCATGCTGCACCCGATGACCGGCTCGATCCCGAGCTCTCGCGCGCGCCGGACGACCTGCGCACCGTCGGCTCCGGGGTTGAGCCACAGCGTCGGAATCCTCAGGCTGGCAACCTCGTCGACCAGCTCCACGCCGATGTCCGGCGGCACGTAGAACGACGCCAGGTCGATGTCGAACGGAACGTCGCGCAACGACGGATACGACTGCAATCCCTCGATTTCCTGCCCGCATGGATTGATCGGCACGACCCGATATCCGGCGTGCTGAAAGCCGCGGACCGCCTTGTTGCCGAACTTGCGGCGGTCCCGCGACGCGCCGACCACCGCGACAGTCTCCATGTACCGAGTATACAGACCGTCGCGTAGAATGGCTGCCTACGTGCCGCGTCACCTCCTGCTGCTCGCCTGCGTCTGTGCGCTGACCTTCTTCGCCGCGCTCGGCCGGCCGGCTCTCACCGATTCCGACGAAGGCTTCTATGCCGAGAGCGCACGGGAAATGGTGGAAAGCGGCGACTGGCTGACACCCTTCTACAACTCCGAGCCGCGCTTCGAGAAGCCGGTGTTGTACTACTGGATGGCCGCCGGCGCCTATCTTGTTGCCGGGCCGTCGCCGGGGGCCGCGCGGCTCCCGTCAGCGCTGGCCGGGTTCGGTCTGGTACTGCTCACGTTCTTCTGCGCGCGCCGCTGGTGCGACGAATCGGGGGCGCTCCTGGCGGCAATCATCGCCGCGACGAGCGCAGCCGGGATTGCGATGGCGCACCAGGCGCTTCCGGATCTGCCTTTGGCGTTCTTCGTCGCCGCGGCGGTGTGGACCGCGCTGGTGGGACTGCTCGACGATCCGCGCGGCGCGCCCGCTCCACGCTCGCGGCTCTCGTGGCTGCTGGCGTCCGCGCTGGCCGCCGCCGGGGCCGCACTCGTAAAGGGACCCGTCGGCCCCGTGCTCGTCGCCGCGGTCCTGCTGCCGATCGTGCTGGTCGAACGCCGGCGGCGCGGAACCTGGGGCCGGGCGCGCCTGCTTCACCTGTTGGCCGCGGCAGCGGTTTTTGTCGCGGCAGTCGCTCCCTGGTACGCAGCAATGACGGCCGAGCACGGCACGGCCTACCTGTACCGGTTCTTCGGCGCGGAAAATCTCGACCGTTTTGCGACGGCGCGCTACAACGCCCCGCGCCCAATCTGGTACTACCTGCCCGTCATCGCCGGCGGCCTGCTGCCCTGGTCGCCGTTCATGCTGCTGTGGGGGCCGGCAATGCGGAACGCCTGGCTGCGGCGAGTGGCCGACCCAGCCGTGCTGTGGCTCGTTGTCTGGGCCGCCGCGCCCCTGCTGCTGTACACGCTCTCGGTCGGCAAGCAGCCGCGATACATCCTGCCCGTGCTGCCGCCGCTGGCCATCCTGCTCGGATGGGCCATGACGCGAGCCGCCGTCGAGCCCGCCGCCCGGCGTCTGTTCACGGCGGCCGGCGTTGCGGCCGGCGGCGTACTACTGCTGCTTGCCGGGCTGCTGTTGCGCGCCCGTCCGCTGTTCGTCGAATGGGATCCTGGCTGGACAACCGCGCTCGCGACTGCATTGGGGGCGGCCGGGCTGCTGGTGTGCCTGACGGCCTCCCGCCGCGGGTGGCTCCCGGTTGCCGGTCTGACAGCCGCCATGATCACTGCCACCCTCGGGGCGCACTACGTGCTGCTCGCCTCTCCCGGCCCGGCGCCGGTGGAGCGGATGGCCGCGCTGCTCGCGGAAGAGCGGTCCGGCGGCGAGCCGTACGGCCGTCACCGCGTCTTCGACCGCAATCTCGTCTACTACACCGAGTCCCCATATGTGGAGCTGGCGACCCCGGATGCGGCCCGCGACTTCCTGCAATCGCCGGAACGGGTGCTATGCGTACTCCTGGAGGAAGACGCCGCGCAGTTTGAACGCGACGGACTCCGACTGCGGCGGCTGGGCGGCGTGTCGTTTCTCAACACCGGCGGGCTCACCCTGCGGACGTTGATCGATCCGGACCCCCGACGGGAATTGACCGAGGCGGTCCTCGTCGCCAACCGCTAGCGCTTGCCGGGGGTTTGGGGCGCAGCCCCATCTAACAATGCCGCCGGAAATATCTTGCCCGGGTTGAGGATGCCGTGCGGGTCGAACGCCCGCTTCAGACGGCGCATGAGGGCGATCGTCTCGGCCGACAGCTCCAGGTCCACGTAGGCCCGCTTCGTAAAGCCGATACCGTGCTCGCCGCTGATTGAACCCTCCAGCGCGACCACCGCTTCGAACAGGCGGCGCTCCGCCGCCTGCGCCCGCGCCATTTGCGCGGCGTCGTCCGGATCGACGAGCACGTTCACGTGGATGTTGCCGTCGCCGACATGACCGAAGCAGGCGATATCCAGCCGCAGCTCGCGCCGCAGCGCATCCACCGCGCGGAACAGGTCCGGAATCCGGGCCAGCGGCACGACGACGTCGTGGTTGATCTTGCGCGGCGCCACGGCCCGCAGCGCCAGCGACAGGTCACGCCGGACCTGCCACAGCGCCTCGCGCTCGGCGTCGTCGCGCGCGGCTTTCACGCCGGAGGCGCCCGCCGCCTCGCAGGTGGCGGCCACGCCGCGCAGCTCGTCGGCCGTCGCGGCCGGTGTGCCGTCCACCTCGATCAGCAACATGGCGCCCGCCGAGTCCGGGGCGAATCCGCCGCCACCACGGGCACGCGCCGCGGCCAGACAGGCAGCGTCCACCAGCTCGAGCGCCGCCGGCACGATCCGCGCCGCAATGACGGCGCGGGCTGCCGCCAGCGCCTGATCCACGTCCGCGAACCAGGCGCGCAACGCGCGGCGCGCAGACGGTCTGGGCACGAGCCGCAACGTAATTTCCGTAATGATGGCGAGCGTGCCCTCCGACCCGGCCAACAGCTGCGTCAGGTCGTAGCCAACGACGTTCTTCACCACTTTGCCGCCTGTCCGGATGATCTCCCCGGTCGGCAGCACCGCCTCCAGGCCGAGCACGTAGCGCCTCGTCGTGCCGTACTTGAAGGCGCGCGGGCCGCCCGCGCATTCGGCCACGTTGCCCCCGATGGCGGACCGGGCCAAGCTGGCCGGGTCCGGCGGATAGAACAGGCCGACCCGCTCCACCTCCGCCTGCAACGCGCCGGTGACGACATTCGGCTCGACCACCGCCAGCAGGTTCGCCTCGTCGATTTCCTTGATCCGGTCGAGCCGATCGAGCGCGAGCACGACGCCGCCGCGCGACGGCACGGCGCCGCCGGTATATCCGGTCCCGGCGCCGCGCGGCGTGAGCGGAATCCTCTGCGCATCGCACAGCCGCGCCACCGCCGCTATGTCTGCCGCAGAGGCGGGAAACACCACCAGATCTGCGGGATGCCCCCTGCCGAGCGCATCCGTGCCGTACTCGCGGCGGCACGCGTCGTCGCGACGGATGTGCTCGGTGCCGACGATTTGCTCTATCGCGCCGGCGAAGGGGTCGGACACCCTGCCGAACGACCTGTCTGCGGAAATGGAATTCGTTGCCACGAATCTACGACCCAGTGATACCGGTATGGCGAACGACGGCGTCAGGCCGGCGCCTGGCCGGTCTCGGTGCGACGCGGGGTTTCACCACGGACTCCTAGCGCACCGATGAACGCCCGTATCCGACGTACGCCTTCGTCCAGGCAGTCGGGCGACGCGGCGTACGACAGGCGGATGAAGCCGGGCGCATCGAATGCCTCGCCGGGCGTGACGGCGACATGCCCCTGACGCAGCAGCGCCTCCGCGAAAGCGGCCGACGTCCGCAGCCCATCCGGCGACAACAGATCCGAGATGTCGGGAAACAGGTAGAACGCACCGCCCGGCCGCACGCAGCGGATGCGCGGCTCCGCGCACAGCCCTTGCAGCAGCCGGTCGCGCCGCTCGCGGTACGCCTCCCGCATCGCCGCCACGCACTCCTGCGGCCCCGTGAGCGCCTCGATCGCCGCGCGCTGGGTAATGGATGAAACGTTCGACGTCGCATGGCCCTGGACCGTATTGCACGCCTGAATGAAGGCGCGCGGTCCGATGGCCCAGCCGCAGCGCCAGCCGGTCATCGCGTGGTCTTTCGACAGGCTGCCGGCAAGGACGAACCGATCGGGAACATGCTCCCGCAGCACCCGCGGCAGGTTGTGGGGCGCGTCGTCGTAGATCAGCTCCTCGTAGCACAGATCCAGCACTACCCAGACGCCGCGCGCCGCGGCCTCCGTGGCGATGCGTACCAGGTCCTGCTCCGCGACGAGCGCCCCCGTCGGATTGCCCGGCGAGTTGATGACCACCGCCTTGGTGCGCGGTGTGAGCGCGTCGAGCACGACATCGGCGTGCAGCCGGAAACCGTCCTCCGGATGGGTGCGGACCAACACTGGAACGGCGTCGGCCAGTCTCACCTGCTCCACGATGCTCGGCCACGCCGGGGCGTGCGTGATCACCTCGTCGCCCGACTCGTAGAGGGCCATTGCCGCGTTGAAGAGCGCCTGCTTGCCGCCGGCCGTTGCAATTACCTGGTCCGGACCGAACGTGACGTTGTAATCCGCGCGGTAGCGGGCGCAGATCGCCTCCCGCAACTCCCGCACTCCGGCGTTCGGCGTGTATCTGGTGAAGTTGTCAGCAATGGCCGCGACAGCGGCCGCCTTGACGTGCGGCGGCGTGGCGAAGTCCGGCTCGCCCGCGCCGAGGTCGACGATGTCGATCCCCTGCCGCCGCAGGCGATCCACCTCGGCCGTGATCCGCTGGGTCCCGGAGGGGGCGGCGCGCTCGATTCGCTGGGCAAACATGCGGTCGAGACGGTCAGCCGGCCGTCGGTTGCGTCTGGTACTTGGCGGCCAGGCGCGCCTCGACAATGCCGGGGACCAGTCCAGTCACAGAACCGCCGAGGGCAAACACTTCCTTGACCAGCCGCGAGCTTACATAGGTGTACGGCTCGGCCGGCATCATGAACACCGTCTCGATGTCGTCGCTCAGGCGCCGGTTCATCAGGGCCATCTGCAACTCGTACTCAAAATCCGAGATCGCCCGCAACCCGCGCACGATCACGTTCGCGCGGCGACGGTGGGCGTAGTCGACGAGCAGACCGTCGAAGGTATCCACCTCGACATTCGGCTGCGTCCGGAACACCTCGCGCGTGAGTTCCAGGCGTTCCTCGATCGAGAACAGAGGCGCCTTGTCGCGGTTGATCAGCAGCGCTATCACGATCCGGTCGAACAGCCGGGCGCCACGCTCGATGATGTCGACGTGGCCGTTCGTCAACGGGTCGAAGGAGCCGGGATAGACGGCCAATCGTGGCGTGTGTCGTTGTTCCATGTCGTTCAGCCGCCGGCGTCCACCGGCACGTAGAACTCCAGGGCGCTGTCACCGGATACGATCCGCCGCTCGGCCCGCAGCCCTGGCGCTGCCGGCGGCGCCGCTCGGCGCGCCTGCTCCAGCACCAGTACGCCGCCGGATGACAACCGGCCACCCACCGCGGACAGTATCGCATCAGTGTCCGGGTTGTCATAGGGCAGATCAAGGAGGATGACGTCGAACGCCGCGGGCAGCCGCCGATCGGTGGCCGCCGCCGGCCACCGCGCACAGACTATCCGGCAACTGCCGCCCACCCCGAAGCGGGCCGTGTGGTCCGCGATGTACGCGGCCGACCGCCGATCGGCGTCAACGAAGGTCACCCCGCGCGCGCCCCGGCTGAGCGCCTCCAACCCGAGCGCACCGGTACCGGCGCACGCATCGAGCACCTCCGCGCCGCACACCCGCTCGCCCAGCACGTTGAACAGCGTCTCCCGCAATCGGTCCGCCGTCGGCCGCAGGCCCGGCCAGCCGGGCGAGCGCAACCGGCGCCCCTTGAGCGCACCGGCGACAATCCTCATCTCATCCCACCTCGACCAGATGAAAACGCTCGGACCAACCCTCGACCGCCGCATCGAGGGTCGCCGGCGGCGGATGCCCCGCCAGCCAGTCGTGGACCGCCTGGCGGGCATCCTCCATGATCCGATGATCCCGCAGCAGATCCCCCGTCCGCAAGGTCGGCAGACCGGACTGCCGTGTGCCCACGAAGTCGCCCGGGCCGCGGATCTCCAGGTCGCGTTCGGCGATTTCGAAGCCGTCGGCGGTTCCGGCCACGGCGGCGAGCCGCGCGCGGGCGGCATCGGTCAGCCGGGGCCCGTGCAGCAGGATGCAGTGCGCGCGGTGCGGTCCGCGCCCGACCCGTCCCCGCAACTGGTGCAGCTGCGCCAGTCCGAAGCGTTCGGCATGCTCGATCAGCATGATCGAGGCATTGGCTACGTCGACCCCCACCTCGATTACCGTGGTCGCCACCAGCAGGTCGATCTCCCCGGCCGCGAAGGCGCGCATCATCGCTTCGCGCTCGAGCGGGTTGAGCCGCCCGTGCACCAGGCCGACCCGCAGGTCCGGGAACACATCCTTCTCCAGGTGACGCGCCATCTCGGTCGCCGCCTTGAGGTCGACCTTCTCGGACTCCTCCACCAGCGGATAGACAACGTACGCCTGCCGCCCAGCGCTCAATTCGCGGTGCACAAAGCGGTAGATGTCCGTGCGCTGCGCCTCGGACGCCACCCGCGTGGCGACCGGTGGGCGCCCCGGCGGCAGCTCCCGGATGACCGACACGTCCAGGTCGCCGTATGCCGTGAGCGCCAGCGTGCGAGGAATTGGCGTCGCCGTCATCACCAGCACGTCGGGCTGCATGCCCTTGCGGCGCAGCGTCGCGCGCTGGATCACGCCGAAGCGATGCTGCTCGTCGATGATCACGAAACCGAGCCGGCTGAAGTGCACGGACTCCTGCACGAGCGCATGCGTGCCGACCGCCAGCTGCGCGCTCCCCGCCGCCAGCCGCTCCCAGGCTGCCCGGCGCTCCTTCGCGCCCAACGTGCCTGTCAGCAGGACCGGCTCGAAGCGCGAAGGCCCCAGCAAGCGGGCGATATTCAAAAAGTGCTGCTCGGCCAGAAGCTCCGTAGGCGCCATGAACGCCGCCTGCAGCCCGTTCTCCATCGCCACGAGCGCCGCCAGGAGCGCCACGATGGTCTTGCCGGACCCGACGTCCCCCTGCAGCAGGCGGTTCATCGGCTGCGTCCGCCGCAGGTCATCGACGATTTCCTTGAGCGCCTGTCTCTGGTGGCCGGTCAGGCGAAACGGCAGCACGTCGAGGGCTGCCCGGCGGATGCGGTCGTCAACCGCAATCGCGTGCGGCTTGCGCAAGGTGTCGGTCTCGTGTCGCTTCAGGGCCAGACCGAGCTGAAACACGAAGAATTCCTCGAAGATCAGCCGGCGCTGCGCCGCCGACCGGTAGTTGTTGAGATCCTCCACCGGCGTTCCCGATTCGGGAAAATGCGCCTGCATGAACGCGGGCCGCCGGTCGAGCAGGCGGCAGTGCAGGCGTACCTCCGGCGGCAGGGGATCGCCGATCTCGTGCGGAAGCCGTTCCAGACAGGCGTGCAGGAGGCGCCGCATCATCTTCGGCGTCACGCTCCCCACCCGCTCGTAGATCGGCACGATCCGACCGGTGTGCACGCGCTGATCGCCCTCGTCCGCCGCGTCCCCGGCGAGCACCTCGTACTCCGGGTTCGTGAAGCGCAGTCCGCCGCCGGTGCGGCCGTATTCGACCGTGCCGAACAGTGCGACCTGCTGCTGCGGCACGAGGATGTCGGAAAGGAAGGACTGATTGAAGAACACGGCGCGCACCTGCCCCGAGGCGTCGCCGACGATTACTTCGAATATCCGGAAGCCGCGCCGCTGCGTGCGGCGCTCGCCGGCGCTCAGGACACTGCCGACGACCGAGATCGTATCGCCGGCCCGCAGCTGCGCGATCGGCTGCGCGTGTTCGCGGTCGTCGTAACGCCGCGGCAGCCGCAACAGGAGATCCTCGAGGACGTGCAGGCCGATCCCCGCCAGATCGGCGGCGCGGCGCGGTCCGATACCCTTGACGAACTGCAGCGGCGCGCGGAGATCAGCGGTCACTGCACGATGACCATTTCGCCGGCATCGACAGCGATGTGCCGAATCCGGTGCGGCAACATGAACGGTTCGTCGAAGTCGAGCCATTCCGAACCGCGTGCCCGGGCTACGAAAGCGTCGAGGAGCTGGCCCACCGCCGCGGGCGGCAGCGAGAGGCCGGCCACGGTCATCGACTCAATCGTGATGCGCCCGATACCGTCGGTCGCCTCCAACCTCGCGGTGATGGAGACCGGCAACGTACCCCGCATGCGCCGGAGCGCCCCCGGCACGCTGTCGACCACCGCCCGAAGATCAACCCGCGCGCGAGCCGCGATGCGCCCGCCGGCCTCGAGCGTGACACGCGGTTGCATCAATCCGGGCGGCAGCTCGGCATGGAACTCCAGGTATGCATTCACCTCTCGCTCCGGGAGCTGGACCGCGTCGCGGGTGTCGGAACGGTGCCGGCCACGTTCGACGATGGCGGCAAGACGCTGCTCCAGGCGTGCGCCTTCGGCGGGTGTCAGCGCCCCTCCGGGCTGCAGCGCCACGGCGGACGCAGTCGTGATGAGCCAGACCGCCACGACCGGCGGGTATGCAATTCGCGTCATGTTGCAGGCGCGCCGAGCCGCGGGGGCTGCTCGGCGCACAGCCTCGAAGCATACCGAGTATAGGAGTCCTTGATCTTCGCTTTTTGTTTGTATACAGTGTAGCTTCCCCAGCGGATATGCTAACGATGTCGACTGGAGGTCGCGTGCAGCCACTCACTCGGCGCCAGCGGGAGATTCTCGACTTTCTGACGGAGTTCATCGAGCAGCACGGCTACGCGCCGAGCCTCGAGGAGATCGGCCGGAGATTCGGCTTGTCGTCGCTGGCGACGGTGCACAAACACCTGACGAACCTCGAGGAGAAGGGGTTCATCCGGCGCGCCTGGAACCGCAGCCGGTCAGTCGAGCTGGTGCCGACGCGCGTCGGCGGCCGCGCCATCGAGCTGCCCCTGCTCGGCACGGTCGCGGCCGGCGCACCGATAGAAGCGGTTGCCAGCTCCGAGACCATAGCGGTTCCCGAGGACCTTGTGGCGGCGCCCGACACCTACGCGTTGCGCGTCCGTGGCAGCTCCATGATCGACGAGCAGATCCGCGACGGCGACATCGTCATCGTGGAGGATCGCAAGACGGCCGAAAACGGGGAGATGGTAATCGCGCTCCTGCGCGGCACCGACGCGACGCTGAAGAAGTTCTACCGCGAGCATGGGCGGATCCGGTTGCAGCCTGCCAATCCGGCCGTGCGGCCGCTCGTCGTGGAACCCGATGAGGTGCAGATTCAAGGCGTCGTCGTAGGTGTCGTGCGGCGGTACTGAGGCTATTCATGACGCAACGAAAACAGATCAACTTCACCATTGTCCCGGACGAATCGTGTGACGCGCCGCGGACGTACGCCAACTTCTGCGCGATCTCGCACACGCCGTTCGACTTCACGCTGACGTTCTGCGAAGTCCTGCCGCCGTCCGAAAAGGAGGTGCGCGAAGCCGAGACCCACCGCGTGCTCCGCGCGCCGGTGCGTTCCCGGATCGTTGTACCGATGCAGTTCGTCCCCAATCTCATCAGCGCCCTTCAGGAGCATCTGCGGTCGTTCAGCGAAGGGACACTGAAGGTCGCCTCGCCCAACGACCCGGTGCACTAGCCGCTCGTGGTACAGGCGCCGCCGCATCCGGCTGCCGCCGTCGTACGGATTCTCGACGCGCTGTCGGCGCAGCACCCCGGCGCCACCACGGAGCTGCGCTACCGCAACGCCTACGAGCTCCTGGTGGCGACCATTCTGTCCGCGCAGTGCACCGACGTCCGCGTCAACATGGTGACGTCGGAACTGTTCGCCCGGTATGCCGATCCACCAGCGCTCGCACGGGCGACGCCGGAGGAGGTAGAGCCGCTAATCCGGTCGACCGGATTCTTCCGTTCGAAGGCGCGGGCGCTCGTCGGCATGGCCCGCATGCTCACCGGCGACTACCAGGGCCGCGTGCCGGCACGCCTCGAACAGCTCGTGGAGCTTCCCGGCGTCGGGAGGAAAACCGCCAACGTCGTGCTCGGCCATGCGTTGGGGATACCGGGCTTGCCGGTGGATCGGCACGTACTGCGCGTCGCGAACCGTCTCGGCATCGCGCGGGGCGACGATCCCGTCGCGGTCGAGCAGCAGTTGTGCGGCGCGCTGCCGCCCGCCCGCTGGACCAGCGCGTCGGACACGTTGATTCTGCACGGCCGGCGGGTTTGCAAACCGCGCCCATTGTGCGACCGTTGCGCAGCTCGTCCGGACTGCCATTATCGGAGCAGCGCGCCCGGCGGACCCCGCGCTGCTGCCGGCCATCGAACGGCACGATGACCTACCCACCCCGCCGGCGGCTTGGCCAGCATTTCCTGCAGCCCGCCTGGGCGGCCAAACTGCTGGCGGTGATTGCGCCTGATCCGCGCGATACATTTCTTGAGATCGGCGCCGGTCGAGGCGCGCTGACGCTGCCGCTCGCGGAACGTGCGGCGCGGATCGCCGCGGTGGAGATCGATCCGCGGCTGACCGCGAATCTGGCGGACCGCGCGCCATCGCGGGTCAAGGTGGTTCGCGCCGATTTCCTCGCGCTCGATCTCGACGGCGTGGATCTCCCGGCACCGGCGCGGGTGGTCGGCAACCTGCCGTTCAGCATCGCCGCAAGAATCCTGCTCAAGCTCCTCCACCTCAGCGCACACGGCGCGCGCCTGTCGGACGCCACGCTGATGCTGCAGCGCGAGGTGGCGGAGCGCGTCGCCGGCGCGCCCGGCACACGCGACTGGGGGCCGCTGGCGATTGCCACACGGATGCACGCGACGGCACGCTGCGTGCTGGTGTTACCGCCGGGCGCGTTCCGTCCCATGCCGCGCGTGCAGTCGGCAGTCATCCAGCTGCAGTTCTGCGCGCCACCCGTGCAACCAACCGACCCAGCGCTGTTCGACACCCTCGTGCGCTCCATCTTCACGCAGCGGCGCAAGACCGCGCTGAACGCGCTGCGCCCACTCGCGACCCGCTACAGCGTCCTGCCGGCCGCCGACATCTTCGCCCGGGCAGGCGTGGACCCCACGCGGCGACCCGAACAACTCGACCTGCCGGACCTGGCCGAACTCTCCGAGGTTCTCGCGTCCACGCGGCGTCCGGTTTCACCGTAATCGACCGCATGCTATCCTTGGGACGCCTTCCTTGCAGGCGCCCCCCAGCCGCCTGCAACGCGGGAGCCATCCCGCCGGCGGACAGCACGTCATACGCGCAAGTGTCTTATTCCTCAGTCGGGCCTGAACGCGACACCCTGGTCGAGGTGGTCCCACTCGGCGGCGTGGGCCAGTTCGGCATGAACATGATGGCTGTGACCGCGTCCGGTACTACCGTGCTGCTCGATGCGGGTGCGATGTTTCCCGGCCTGGATCACTTCGGCGTCGACCTGGCAGTCCCCGATCTATCGTTTCTGGAACAGACCGAGCGGCGGGTGTCGGCGGTCGTCCTGACGCATGGCCACGAGGACCATATCGGCGCCATCCCCTACGTCTGGGATCGCATCGAGGGGCCGATCTACGGTACCCCGCTGACCCTTGCGCTGCTCGGTTCCAAGCTCGATGCGCACGGCATCGATTCGTCCGGACGACTGGTCACCGTCACGCCGCGTGAACGCGTGACCGTCGGCGCGGTGGAGATCGAGTTCATCCGCGTCACGCACAGCATGCCGGACTGCGTCGCCGTCGCACTGCGCACGCCGGCCGGCACAATCGTCCATACCGGCGACTTCAAGTTCGATGACGCCCCGCTCGACGGAGAGCCGCCCGACACCCGGAGGCTGGCAGAGCTCGGCGACGAGGGCGTGCTGGCGCTATTCGCCGACAGCACCAACGTCGAGCGGGCGGGTTACGCGGGATCCGAACAGGACGTCGCCGGTGCTTTCGAGGCGATCTTTGCCCGCACCCGCGGCAAGCTCATCGTCGCGGCCTTCGCGTCGAGCATCTACCGGGTGCAGATTCTGGTCTCGCTGGCGGTCCGCTTCGGACGCAAGGTGGCGCTCGTCGGTCGCGGCATGCGCCGCACCGCCGAGCTCGCCGAACGTCTGGGTTATCTGAAAATCCCGCCTGCCGCGCGCATCCGCGATCGGGACGTGAACCGGTATCGGGCGGATGAGGTGTTATGCGTCGTCACGGGATCGCAGGGGGAGCCGCTCGCCGCGCTTGCCCGCATCGCGGCCGACGCGCACCCGCACGTCACGCTCGATACGGGGGACGTAGTCGTGTTCTCCGCCCGCGCCATCCCGGGGAACCAGCGCGCAATCGGACGACTCAAGAATGACATCGCCCGCCGCGGCGCCGAAATCATCGACGACAGCATGTGTCCGGTCCACGTATCCGGCCACGCCTGCGAAGAGGACCTGAAACGAATGCTCGCGCTGGTCAGACCGCGCTGCTTCGTGCCGATACATGGGGAGTACCGCTTTCTCGCGCGCCACGCACAAGTGGCGGGCGAGGCAATGAATGGTCAGACGGCAGTGCTGGTAGTGGAGAACGGTGACCGGATCGGGTTTGACGCCGCCGGCGGCTGGGTCAAGGACTCGGTGCCCGCCGGCGGCGTGCTGATCGACAGCGCGCATAGCGGCGAGGTGGGGACAGCCGTCCTGCGTGAGCGGCGGCAGCTCGCCGGGGGCGGTGTCGTCGTCCTCGTCATTCCGCTTGGCGCTCGGAACCTGGCATGCACGGGCATGCCGGCCGTGACGACCAGCGGCTTCGTGCTCGATCACGAGGCAGACGCGATCCTCGCGGAGGCCCCCGTGCTCGCACGCCGGATGATTGAAGACGTGCCGGACGGCGAACTACGTGACCGCACAACGCTTCGGGAGCGGGTCCGCGCCGGGATGGAGCGCGAGTTTCGCAAGCGGACCGGCCGTAACCCGCTCGTCCTGCCTGTCATCGTGGAGACCTGAGATGTTCCGAATCGATCTATCGCGCCGGATCAGCGAGTTCGCAGGTGTCGCGCTGTTCGCGCTCGCGCTGGTCTGGCTCATTTCGCTGGCCACCTACAGTCCCACCGACGCGGTCTGGTTCTTCAACACCGGCGGGGACGTGCCGCCGTTGAACCTCGTCGGTCTGGCTGGGTCCTTCCTCTCGGAAGCCTCCTACCAGGTGCTGGGGCTGACCTCGTATCTGCTCCCGCCGCTGTTGGCCGTCGTGGGCTGGTACGCCTTCTGGTGCCTGCCGATTGAGGCCGGATACACCAAGCTGATTGGCCTGGTCCTGATGGTTACCTGCGTGTCGTCGCTGCTCAGCCTCACGCTTGGCACGCTCGATGTGGCCGGCAAGACGTTCCTGGCGGGCGGCTACGCCGGCTACGGCATTGCCGTCAGCCTTGCATCGCAACTGAATCGCACCGGCGCCTTCATCATCGTCCTCACGTTGCTGGCGCTGTCGGTAATCCTGGCGACCCAATTCTCGTTCAGCCGGTTCTTCTCGCAGATCGGGCATCAGATCGGGCGCACGCCGGCGCACGGCCGGCGCTGGTGGAACGCGCGCCGCAACGCGCGGCAACAGCGCCACGCCGGCAACCGCAAGGCGGCCAAGGCCGGCGCGGCCGGCGACCCGCCTGAATCGCAAGAACCGGATCCACAGCCGGCCACCATGCCGGCGGCCGCCGCGATGCCCGCCGTCGCGTTCGACGACGACGCGGAATCGATTCTTGCCGATCTGCCGCTCCGTGCTCCGGAACCGCTGCACGACGAGGCGCTCACGGATCCGCCGCAGCCACGGGCCTTGCGGTTCGATCCGCCCGAGGACACGCAGGCATTCGAGTTGCCGGAGTATGACCTGGCGCCGGAGCCGCGCCCCGTTCAGGACGACCTGTTCACTCCCACGCCGGAGCCAACGTTACAACCTCTGGAGGAGGTGCCAGCGGTCGAGCGGGCAGCCGCGCGGACGGCGGATACCGCGTTCACCCATCCACCGCCGGCGCTGTTCGACGCGCCCGCTGTTGCACAACGGGTCGACGAACGGCAGCTCAACGAGAGCGCGAAGCTGCTCGAGGAGAAGTGCCTCGAGTTCTCGGTCGAGGGTTCGGTCATGCACATTCATCCCGGCCCGGTGGTGACGACCTTCGAGTTGAAGCCGCACGCGGGCGTGAAGTACAGCCGCGTCACGGGGCTCGCCGATGACCTGTGCCTCGCCATGGAGGCCGATTCCGTCCTGATCGAACGGATTCCGGGAAAGTCGACCATCGGCATCCAGATACCGAATGCAGTCCGCGACCAGATCTCGGTGCGGGAGATGCTCGAATCGGACGCCTATCGCAATTCGCCGTCCATGCTGACGCTTGCGCTGGGCAAATCGATCCACGGCGAACCGGTCGTGGCGGATCTGGCGACGATGCCGCATCTACTGGTCGCCGGCACGACCGGCAGCGGCAAGTCGGTCGCCTTGAACGCCATGCTCACGAGCATCCTGTACCGCGCCACGCCCGACGACGTGCGGCTCATCCTGATCGATCCGAAACGCCTGGAGTTGGGGATGTACGAGGACATCCCGCACCTGCTCACGCCCGTGGTGGTCGAGCCGAAAAGGGCCGCCAACGCCCTGCAGTGGGCGGTGCGCACCATGGAGGAACGCTACAAGGTGCTGGCGGCCGAGGGCGTACGCAACATCCACCAGTTCAACCGTAATATCGAAGCCCGGCGCCGCGAAGCGGATCCCGAGGAGCTGGCGGAGGCCGGCGACGATCTGCGGCCACTACCCCAGATCGTGCTGATAATCGACGAATTGTCGGATCTCATGATGATCGCCGGTAACGAGGTGGAAGAGTCGATCACGCGGCTGGCGCAGATGGCCCGGGCGATTGGCATCCACCTGATTCTGGCGACCCAGCGCCCGTCGGTGGACGTCATCACCGGCCTCATCAAGGCCAACTTCCCGTCGCGCGTCGCGTTCCGCGTCTCCTCGAAGGTCGACTCGCGCACGATTCTCGACGCGAACGGCGCCGAGCAGCTCCTCGGCAAGGGGGACATGCTGTATCTGCCGCCGGCTTCGTCCCGCACCGAGCGCCTGCACAGCCCGTACATCTCCGAGCAGGAAACGGCCCGATTGGCCGGCTTCCTGCGGAAGCAGGGCAAGCCGAACTACGACACGACCATCACGGAAGAAGAGAGACCGGAGGGCGCCGCCGACTTCGAGCGCGACGACCTGTACGACGAGGCCGCGCGCATCGTGGTGTCAAGCGGCCATGCGTCGATCTCGTATCTGCAGCGTCGGATGCGGGTCGGATTCAGCCGCGCCGCACGGCTGGTCGACATGATGGAAGCCGATGGACTGGTTTCGTCCGGCACATCCGGCAAGGCGCGGGAAGTGCTCGTCAAACCCGACTACTTCGAAGAAATCGATCTGCAGCCGCGCTGATGACCAGACGGCTTCTCTGCCTGTTGGCCGTTGCGGGGATGATGCTGGCCCCTGCCACACCCGCCGACGCACAGTCGGATGCGCCGCCGCGGCGGGCGCAGCTGCGCCTGCCCGGCAGCAGCCTGCCGCGGCGCGCGCCGGAGCCTGATCCACCGCCGCGCCGGCCAGCCCCTCCCCCGCCTGCGCGGAAGACCCCCAAGCCGCCGAGCGTCGCCGCCCGGTCGGCCGATCCGCCGCCGGACGCGACCCCGCCGCCCGTGGAAGTAGAACCCGCCGGAAACTTGTCGCTGGCCCGCCAACTCGGGCTCCAGGTATCGCGCATCGTCATCGATGCCGGCCACGGCGGGCAGGACCCGGGCGCCACCTCGAACGGCCTGCTCGAAGCGGACGTGGTGCTCGACATTGCGCGGCGGCTCGCGGAGCGGCTCGGGTCCCAACCCGGCGTCGAGGTGGTCATGACCCGCACCGACGATACGTTTCTGCCGCTTCGGGCGCGCACGGCGCTGGCGAACGAGGTCAAGGCCGACCTGTTTCTGTCCATCCATGCCAACGCCAGCCGTAATTCGAAAGCGCACGGCGTCGAAACGTATTTCCTGGACTTCGCACTGGATCCCGAGGCCGAACAGATTGCAGCCCGCGAGAATCTGGCGGCCAGCGGAAAGATGAAGGACCTCCAGAACCTGCTGGAGACCATCGCCGCCAATAGCAAGCTACGGGAATCGCGTGAATTCGCCGGCGCGATCCAACGCGCCATGGTGAGCCACCTGCAGGCGGTCAACGCCGATGTGCGCGACCTGGGCGTGAAGCAGGCGCCGTTCTTCGTGCTGATTGGGGCCCGCATGCCGAGCGTCCTGGCCGAGGTGTCCTTCGTGACGAACCGCCACGAAGCCAGCCTCCTCGCAACCGACGCCTACCGCGACCGCATTGCGGACGCCCTGCTCGAGGGCATTTTCCGCTATCGCAAGGCGCTGGACCGCGCACCGCGCACCACCCAGCAAAACTAGGAGCCCACGGCGCCGGAAGGCCGTTGGCCGTCAGCCTCCGAGTCCCAGGCCGCCACCGGATCCAAGCCCATCCTGGCGGCGCAGCCGGCGGATCACCAGCATGAGACCGGCGAACGCGATGCCGAGCACAACAGCGACCAGCGCCAGCGCCCCGGCGACAGCCACCGCTCCCAGCAACACATCGACAACGGTCGTGGTTGCCGTCGTCGGCTCGACCACCTCGTAGACGAATGGCGTTATCGGCTGGCTCTGCATTATGAGGACTGGGATCGGCTGGCGCCGAGCCTACCAGCTTCGGGCGGCGACCGCCAGTTCGGTCAACGTGCGCACCATCACACCGGTCGCCCCCTTCGCCTGCGCGGCCGACGCTTCGTCCGCCCAGGCGGTTCCCGCGATATCGACGTGGGCCCACGGCACGTCCGCCGCGAACGCTTTCAGGAACGCCGCCGCGGTGCAGGCCCCGCCCGCCCGGCCACCGATATTCCCGAGATCGGCGGTCTCCGATCGGAGCTGCTCGTCGTATTCCGGGTAGAGGGGCATCGGCCAGACTCGTTCACCCGCCCGCCCGGCGGCCTGTTGCACGGATTCCACCCAGCTGCCCGGCTGGCCGAACAGGCCGCTCGCCGCGTGACCGAGTGCGATCACGACAGCCCCGGTCAAGGTCGCCACATCCACGAGGTGGGTTGCGCCCAGCGTGCGGGCGTACCACAGGGCGTCAGCCAGGATGAGCCGGCCCTCCGCGTCGGTGTTCAACACCTCGACCGTCTTGCCGCTTGCGCCAGTGAGCACGTCGCCCGGTCTGGTGGCCCGCCCGCCCGGCATGTTCTCCGTCGCCGGCACGATACCGATGACGCGCGTCGGCACGGCCAGTCTACCGATGGCACGCATGGCGCACACGACTGCCGCGCCGCCCGCCATGTCGTGCTTCATCTGGTCCATCCGGTCAGCCGGCTTGATGGAGATGCCACCGCTGTCGAACGTCACGCCTTTGCCGATCAGGCCGAGCACCGGTTCGCGCGGCGCTCCGGGCGGCTCGTGGCGCATGACAATCAGCCGCGGCGGCTCGGCGCTGCCGCGCGCGACGCCCAGCAGCAGGCCCATCCCGAGACGCTCGATTGCCGCTTCGTCCAGCACCTCGACGGCGACACCGGATGCACCGGCAAGCGTCTCGGCCTGCTCGGCAAACAACCGCGGGCTCAGCACGTTGCCCGGTGCGTCCGCCAGCTCGCGCGCCCGATTCGCCGCCTCGCCGAGGGCGCTCCCCAGACCGACGGCGCGCTCCAGCGCGGGTGTCGCCGGCGCCGGGAAGACCACTAGCGCGCGCCGTACCGGCGACTCATCGTCTTCGCCGCTCTTGTAGCGCCGGTCGGCATGGCCGCCGAGCAGCAGCCCCTCGGCGGCGGCGCGCGCCGCCGGTTCCGGATCGAATCCGCCGCGGAGCAGGACAGCGACGATTCCGGCGTGCTGCCGCCGCGCTGCCCGTAACGCCACGACACACGCCGTGCGGAGGCGGTCTACGGCGCCGGCGCCGCGTCGTCCCACGCCCACGAGCGCGACGCGCGACGCCTTCCACGCGGCATCACCGGCACGGGTGACGAACAGCTCGTTCGGCTTTGGCCGAAACTCGCGCGTGGCGCGCGCCCGACTCACCTCGCCGCCGGTCGCCTCGTCGATCCCGCCCAGATCGCCGAGATCATCGTCCTCGAAGACCGGGACTACGAGAAGATCACATTCGACATCCTGCGGCCTCGCCGCCACGCCCTCTATTACGGGTTCCATGCAGGTTTCCGACACTCCTGCATTATAGCCAGCCGGCCCGCCGCGTCCGTCCCCGCACGGCAAAACCACTACAATGATCCGGACGATCTGATCTGGCGATTCATCATGCTTGCGCTGACATGTCGCTTACGAACGGGAACGATTCTGGCACTCGCCGTGCTGGCCGTGGCGGCCAACGGCCAGCACGGCGGTGCAGTGCGGGCCCAAGGCGGCGGCGAGGACAAGCCCAGCCTGTCGCTGCGCGCCTCCCCGCGCGTCGGTTTCGCCCCGGTCGAAGTCCTGTTCGTCGCCGAGCTGCGAGGCGGTGCGGACGATTTCGAGGACTTCTATTGCGCGTCCGTGGAGTGGGACTGGGACGACGACACCAGCTCGGAGTCGACGCCGGATTGTGACCCGTACGAGGCGGGCGCGAGCCGTATTCGGCGCCGCTTCTCGATACGCCACCGCTTCGACTACGGGGGCCGCTACGAAGTCCGCTTCCTTCTGAAGAAGCGGGACGACACCGTCGCGGCGGCCCGCACGGTCGTTGAGCTGCGCGGCGACCGCTTCGGCCGGTTCCGCTGACGCCGAACCTCCCCCGCTACGACACGACCCGCAGCCGAATCTCGTCGAAGGTGTCGGGCGCCAACCTGTACGCTGCCACTCCGGGCCGCCCGGCCGGGACGAACGCGACAATCGCGTAGATGAACTCCGGATAGGACGCTTCCCGGCAATCGACATCCGACGGCAGCAGCGTGCCGTTGGGATGCGAGTGGTAGGCGCCGACGACCGCCAGCCCGGCGGCCCGCGCCGCCCGCAGCGCCGCACAATGATCCGCCGGATCAATCAGGTACCGGTCCGGCGTCGGGCGGAGGTTGCGGGCCCGCACCGCGCGGTCGATCACGGCGGGGTTGCCGATCAGGAGGCCGCAGCACTCATTCGGCAGGACTTCGCGCGCATGCGCATGCATCGAGTCCACCGCCGCGCGGCGGATCGCCACAGCGCCGGCCGGCGCTACCCGGCGCGCTGACTGCCGATTCGGTCCACCAGCACCGAGCGCCATGTCGCGGCGGAGTCAAACACCCGATCTATTACGTCGCTGGAGTCGAGGTGATCGCGCAATTGCTGCAGCTCGGCAATCAAGATGTCGAGCGCCTTGCCCACCTCGTCCGCGTTGCTCGAGCAGATATCGCGCCAGATCGCGGCCGGACTGGACGCCAGGCGGGTCGTGTCGGCCAGCCCGCGCCCGGTCAGCGCCAGACCGTCGCTCTGCGCCTCGCTGCCGACGACATGCATCAGCGCGCTGGCGGTGAGCTGCGGCAGGTGGCTCAGGAACGCCAGCAGCCGGTCATGCTCGGCCGGCGACATCACGTGCGGGCGCGCGCCGAGCCCTTCGACGAATTGCTGCAGCCGGTCGAGCGCCGCGCCGGCCGCATCGCTGGTCGGCGTGAACAGCCAGGGGCGTCCGGTGAACAGGTCCGGCCGCGCGTTCCCCAGCCCGCCCCGCGGCGCGCCGCCGAGCGGGTGCCCGCCGACGAACGTCAGCCGCGGCGGCAGGCCGCGCGCCCGTTCCACGATCGACCGTTTCGTGCTGCCGACATCCATAACGATCGCCTGGCCGCTCACATGGCGTCCGATCTCATCCAGAAGGTCCGCGTTCACGTTTACAGGCGCGGCAAGTATGACGAGGTCCGCCTCCGCCGCAACCACCGGATCATCGGCCGCCACGTCAATGGCGTGGCGGAGCATCGCCAGCTCCAGCACCGCCTTGTCGTCAATCCCGATCACCAATCCGCCGGGCCATTGCTGGCGCGCCGCGAGCGCGATCGAGCCGCCGATCAAGCCCAGTCCGAAGATCGCGATCTTGTCGAAGATCGGGGTCTTGCCGGGAACGGCGTTGGCCGGGATCATCGGCAACGTTCGTCGCGTATCCGCCATGGCCCGTCAGGCTCCCCAGCCGCGGCGCGGGAGCGGTTCCACGCAAATGCTGCGCCCGATGGCGGGCGCGATGATGCGCAGCTCGGCCATCAGGCGATCGAACTGTGCCGGGAACAACGACTGCGCCCCGTCGCTGAGGGCGTGGTCCGGATCCGGATGCACCTCGATGATGAGTCCGTCCGCACCCGCGGCAACCGCCGCCCGCGCCATCGGCGCGACCTTGTCCCGCAGGCCGATGCCATGGCTTGGATCGACGATGATCGGCAGGTGGCTCAACTTGTGCACCACCGGCACGGCCGATATGTCGAGCGTGTTGCGCGTATACCGCTCGAACGTCCGTATGCCGCGCTCGCACAGCACCACATCGGTATTTCCCCCCGAAAGGATGTACTCGGCTGACAACAGCCACTCCTCGATCATGGCCGAGATGCCCCGCTTCAGGAGGATCGGGGTCCGCGTTTTGCCGAGCTCGCGCAGCAGGTTGAAGTTCTGCATGTTCCGGGCGCCCACCTGCAACATGTCGGCATAGCGCGCAACGAGCTCGATCTGACCGATCTCCATCACCTCGGACACCAGCTTGAGGTTGTGCCGATCGGCGGCGCCGCGGAGCAACTTCAGCCCGTCCTCCCCCAGTCCCTGGAAGCTGTACGGCGAGCTGCGCGGCTTGAACGCGCCTCCCCGGAGCAGCTTCGCGCCGGCCTTGGCGAGCGCCGCGGCCGCCGTCTCCACCTGCTCCTCGCTCTCCGCGGAGCAGGGCCCTGCCATGACGATCACCTCATCGCCGCCGATCCGGACGTCCCCGACCGCCACCACGGTCCGCTCCGGCTTGAAGGTTCGGCTCGCCAGCTTGTACGGCTCCGTGATCCGCATCACCTCCTGCACGCCGTCCATTACGTTTATGAGGCGCTCGTCGAACGAGCGGTTGCCACCGACCGCGCCCAGTACGGTGCGCAGCGCGCCGGTCGACCGGTGCACGTCGAAGCCCTGTTCCACGAGCGTCGCGATGATGTGCTGTACCTGATCCTCGGACGCCCGCTCCTCCATGACGACAACCATTTCCTCATGCCTCCATCAGATTCCGCCACATGGGGCTGCGCCCCAAACCCCCGGCAAGCCGGTGGCGCAGGGTTGCACCACCGGGCTGCCTGCCTCACAGCGTATCGTCACTCGGCCCGCCTTTGCCGCCGGCCGTTTCCTTCTGTTTCGCCAGTCGTTCCAATCGCCGGTTCTCGTCGATAATCCGCTCGAACAAGCGGGTGATGGCGCCGGCGTCGAGCGGCCCCCGGTTCGCCCTGCGCGCCTGCTCCAGCACGGCGATTTCGCGCTGCGGCTGATAGGTTTCGAGCCCGACGGAATCCTTCAGCCGGCCAATCTCCAGCGCCTGCGCGGCGCGCGCGTTCAGCAGCTCGACGAGCTTCTCGTCCAGCGCGTCTATCTGTTTGCGGCAGTCGTCCATCCGGATCGCCACGGCGGCCTGTACATCTCCTGTCCGATCCGGCTTTGCGTTCACCGCTCTCTCGAACTTTCGCCCTTCAGCCAACGCACGTAGCCGTCGACCGCCGACTCCAGGTCGTCCCCGTCCGACGCGCGCGCGATTGTGTCGACGAGCCCGCTGCCAACCACTGCGGCATCAGCCCAACGGCCCACTTCCGCCACGTGTTCCGGACGCGAGATTCCGAACCCGAGGGCAATCGGGAGGTCGGTGACGGCACGGATCCGCCCGGCCAGCACGCGGGCGCCGTCCGCGACCGTGTCGCGCTTGCCGGTCACGCCGAGCCGCGAAATACCGTACAGGAAACCCTGCCCCAGCGCCGCCGCCCTGCGCAGGCGCACGTCGGTCGTGGTCGGGCTCAGGAGGAAGATCGGGTCGATCCCGGCCGGCACCGCGGCGTCGCGCAGCTCGTCTGCCTCTTCTATCGGCAGATCCAGCATCAGGACCCCGTCAACGCCGGCGTCGGCCGCGCGGCGCACGAATCTGTCGAGCCCCATCGCCAGCACCGGGTTGGCATAGCTGAACACGACCACCGGCGCGGCGATTTGCGGCCGCACACGCGCCACCAGATCAAGGCTCGACGCCAGCGTCGCCCCGGCCGCAAGCGCCCGCTCGGACGCCCGCTGAATCACGGGTCCGTCGGCCAACGGGTCGGAGAACGGGATGCCGACCTCCAGCACGTCCGCCCCCGCCCGGTCGAGCGTCCTGAGCACGTTCGCGGACCGATCCATGTCCGGGTCACCGGCCGTGACGAACGTCACGAGGCCGGTACGGCCATCCGCGCGCAACGTCTCGAACGTTTCCCCGATGCGCGACATTCCTGCAGCCCTCAGTCGTCCGCCCCGGAGCGGATCGTTTCCACGTCCTTGTCGCCCCGGCCGGACAGGTTGACCAGAATCAGGCGGTCGGGGCCGAGCTGCGGCGCCAGCCGGCAGGCGTATGCCACGGCGTGGGCCGATTCGAGGGCCGGCAGGATACCCTCCAGCCTGCCCAGCCGCTTGAACGCGTCGAGCGCCTCGGCGTCGGATACGTGGGTGTACTCCGCCCGCCCGAGATCCCGCAGCCAGGCATGCTCCGGACCGACCGCGGCGTAGTCCAGCCCCGCGGAGATGGAATGCGTCCCCTCGATGTTGCCGTCGGCATCCTGGAGCACGTAGCTGCGCGTGCCCTGCAGCACGCCCGCGGTCCCGGCCGCAAAGCGCGCCGCGTGGCGGCCGGCGACGATAGCCTCGCCGCCCGCCTCGACGCCGACGAGCCGGACCGCTTCATCGTCGACGAACCCGTCGAATATGCCGAGCGCGTTGCTGCCGCCGCCGACGCACGCCACCACCGCGTCGGGCAAGCGGCCGGCCAGCGCGGTGAACTGCTCCCGCGCCTCGCGGCCGATAACGGACTGAAACTCTCTGACCATCAGCGGATAGGGGTGCGGACCCAGCACGGATCCGAGGAGGTAGTAGGTGTCCTCCACGTTCGTCACCCAATCGCGCATCGCCTCGTTGATGGCATCCTTCAGCGTGCGGCTGCCGCCTTCCACGCCGGTCACGGAAGCCCCCAACAGGTTCATGCGGAAGACGTTGAGCGCCTGGCGCCGCATATCCTCCGTGCCCATGTAGACGTCGCACCGCAGCCCCAACAGCGCGCAGGCCGTGGCGGTGGCAACGCCGTGCTGCCCGGCGCCGGTCTCGGCCACCGCGCGCGTCTTGCCCATCCTGACGGCCAGCAGCGCCTGGCCGAGCGCGTTGTTGATCTTGTGCGCGCCCGTGTGCGCGAGGTCCTCCCGCTTCAGGAACAGCCGGGCTCCACCCAGCTCGGCCGCCAGCCGCTGCGCCTCCCACACCGGCGTCGGCCGTCCGACGTACCGCTGCAGGAGCCCCCCCAACCGCGCGATAAACGCCGGGTCCCGCCGGGCCTCGAAATAGGCGCGTTCGAGCTGCTCGACCGGCTCGACCAGCGTCTCGGGGACGAAGCGGCCGCCGTACGGCCCGAAATAGCCCCGCTCGTCCGGATCCCGTCGCCCGAATACCGGCAGCGTGAATTCAGCTGCGTTTTCCATCAGAGCCTGTCCTGCCTGTCATATCGGTTCGTGAGCGCCGCTTCCCGCACCGGCTGCCGCCAGAAACGCACGGAGCCTGGCCGGGTCCTTGATGCCGGGCGACGCCTCCAGCCGCGACGAGGCGTCCACGGCGTAGGGACCCACCGCGGCGATGGCTTCCGCCACGTTGTCCGCTCCGAGGCCACCCGCCAGAAACGTGCGGCGCCGGCGCGCCACCTCCGCCGCCAGCGTCCAATCAACCGTTCGTCCCGTGCCGCCGCGGCGCACCGGGTCGTGTACGTCGAGTAGCACCGTGAGCCGGCTGGGCAACCCGAGCGCCATCTCGACATCCGCCGGCGAGCGGACAGCCACCGCCTTGATGAGCGTGAGGTCGGACGGCAGCCGCCGCATCTGATCCATCGTCTCGTCTCCGTGCAGCTGGACAGCTCCGAGGCCGATGCGATCGACCAGCTCGCACACATGCTCCGCCGGCGCGTTTACGAATACGCCGACCGCCAGCGCAGCGGCGGGCAGCGCCGTCCTGATCTCCGCGGCGGCGCGCGGGTCGATCCGGCGGGGGCTCTTGTCCCAGAACACGAATCCGACGGCGGAGGCTCCCAGCTCGCATGCCAGCCGGGCATCCGCGAGACGCGTCATCCCGCACACCTTAACCTTCGCCATGTTCATCCGAGACCGCTGACGGGGCGCGGCGCAGCGGTGCGCCGCAGGCCTCGAGCATTTTCCGCAGCGCCGCCCCCGGACGGTCGCGGGTCATGAACGACTCGCCCACGAGGAAGGCGTGGTAGCCGGCGTGCCGCAACGCGACCAGATCGGCGCCGCTGCGCAGCCCGCTCTCGGCCACGGCGACGACCGCCGGCGGCATCTCGGCAATCAGCGCATGCGACGCATCCAGGTCTACCGCCAGCGTGCGCAGATTCCGGTTGTTCACGCCGATGATGCCGGCCTCCGCCGCCAGGGCTCGCGCCAGCTCGGTCCGATCGTGTACCTCCACCAGCACCGCCAGACCGTACTCCGCCGCCGCGCGCAGCAGCCGGCGCAGCTGATCGTCGGTCAGGGCGGCCACGATCAGCAGCGCTGCGTCGGCGCCGGCCGCGCGCGCCTCGACCAACTGATAGCGCGACACGATGAAGTCCTTGCGCAGGAGCGGCAGCGCGACCGCCTCGCGCACCGCGGCAAGGTGGCCCAGCGCGCCGTCGAAGAACGCCGGCTCGGTCAGCACGGAGATGGCGGCCGCCCCTGCCGCCTCGTATTCACGGGCGATCCGCTCCGGATGATAGTCGGCGCGGAGCACGCCTTTCGACGGCGACCGGCGCTTGCACTCGGCGATGACGTTGAATCCTCCAGGCGCGGCCAAACCTGCGCGAAACGCCGCTGCCCGGGGCGACCGTCGTGCGGCGACGCGCTCCAGCGCGTCCAGGCTGACGCGCTGCCCGCGGCAGGCCACCTCGTGGCGCGTCGCCGCCACGATCGCTTCGAGCAGGTCCGGCGCTCCGATCCGCCGCTGCGGCTGGCCCACGGGTGCGGTCGACGTCAATTCCATTCCTCTATCCCGCCGCCTGCGAAGCGGCGGCGAGCTCCTCCAGCTTGCGGGCCGCCGATCCGTCGGCCAGCGCCGCGCGCGCCGCCTGCGCACCCTCGCGCAGCGAAGACACCTTGCCCGCCACGAACAGGCTTGCGGCGGCGTTGACGACGACGAAGTCGCTGGCCGGGCCGGCGCCGCCGCCAAGCACCTCCCGGGCCAGCGCGACGCTATCCTCCACCCCCTGTACGCGAATCGGGTCAAGCGGGGCGGGGGCTACGCCGAAGTCGGATGGATGCACGTAGAACGTGCGGACCTCCCCGCCACGGCACTCGGAGACCTTCGTGTATCCGCCGGCGGACACCTCGTCGAGACCGTCGACGCCGTGCACCACCCAGGCGCGCTCGGACCCGAGCCGCGTGAGCACCTGCGCGATGAGATCGGTCTGCTCAGGCTGTGAGACGCCGATGACCTGTCGCGCCGCCCGGGCCGGGTTCGTCAGCGGGCCGAGCAGGTTGAACACGGTGCGGATACCCAGCTCGCGCCGGGTGGGCCCGGCATGCCGCATCGATGGATGGAACGTCGGCGCGAAGAAGAACGCAATCCCAACCTGGGCCAGGCACCGCTCGACAGTTTCCGCCGCCGCCGCGATGTCGACACCCAGTGCCTCGAACAGATCGGCGCTGCCGCATGTGCTCGACACGGAGCGGTTACCGTGCTTCGCCACCCGCAGACCGCAGGCCGCCAGCACCAGCGCGGACAGCGACGAGACGTTGAAGGTGCGCTGCCGGTCGCCGCCGGTCCCGCACGTGTCGAACACCTCGTCGTACGTCCGCTCCAGCGGCCGTGACGCCGCCCGCATCGCCGTGGCGAAACCGACGATTTCGGACGGCCGCTCGCCCTTCATCGACAAGCCGACGAGCAGCGCCGCTATCTGCGCCGACGTGGCGCGGCCGGCCATGATCTCCGCCATCGCCGCCGAGGCCTCGTCCTCCGTTAGGTCCCGGTGCAACAGCAACTTGTCGATGAGCGCAGTGAGCATCTATAGATCCAAAAAATTGCGCAGGAGGCGTTGTCCGGCGGGGGTCAACACGGACTCCGGATGAAACTGCACGCCGTGCACCGGATATTCCCGGTGCCGCAACCCCATGACCGTGCCGTCGTCCGCGGCGCGCGCGGTGATTTCCAACACGGCCGGCCAGCCGTCCTCGCTGACACAGAGGGAGTGGTAGCGGCCCGCTTTGAAAGACTGCTCGATACCGGCGAATACGCCGCGCCCGTCGTGCTCGATGGCGGAGCGCTTGCCGTGCCGCAGGTTGGGTGCGGAGACGACGGCGCCGCCGAACGCCTGCCCCATCGCCTGGTGTCCGAGACAGACGCCCAGCATCGGTATCGTCGCGCCGTAGGTGCGGATGAGCTCCAGCGAGATCCCCGCATCTTCGGGCCGGCCAGGTCCGGGCGAGATAACGATCCGGTCGGGCGCAAGCCGGCCGATTTCATCCAGCGCAACGGCATCGTTCCGCCGCACAAGCGGGTCGGCGCCGAGCTCGCCCAGGTACTGAACGAGGTTGTAGGTGAAGGAGTCGTAGTTGTCGATTACGAGCAGCATCGCGTCACCCCATCCCGATGCGGCCGGGGCCGCCGCACTGCGCCAGCTCGAGCGCCCACAGCAGCGCCGACGCCTTGTCGCGCGTCTCCTGATACTCCGAAGCGGGAACCGAATCGGCGACGATGCCGGCGCCCGCCTGGACGTATGCCTTGCCGTTCTCCATCAGGATGGTCCGAATGGTGATGCAACAGTCGAGATGGCCGGTGAAGCCGAGATAGCCGATTGCCCCGGCGTACGTGCCGCGCGCGTTCGCTTCCAGCTCGGCGATGATCTCCATCGCCCGGATCTTCGGCGCGCCGGACACGGTCCCCGCCGGAAAACAGGCCGCCAGCGCGTCGAGCCTGTCCCGGCCGGCCGCCAACCGCCCCTCGACGCGGGATACAAGGTGCATGACGTGCGAGTAGCGCTCGATCGTCATGTAGGTCGGCACGTGTACGGTGCCGAAGTCACAGACCCGCCCCAGATCGTTGCGGCCGAGGTCGACCAGCATGACGTGCTCCGCACATTCCTTCTCGTCCCGCTGCAGCTCGGCGGCGAACGCGGCATCTTCATCGGCAGTCTCGCCGCGCGGCCGCGTGCCGGCGATAGGGTGCGTCTCGGCCCGGTCGTCCTCGACGCGCACGAGCATCTCCGGTGACGACCCGACGATCGCCCGCGGGCCCATCTTGATGAAGTACATGTAGGGAGACGGGTTGACGTGCCGCAGCTTCAGATAGACCGAGAACGGATCGACCGTCACGTCCGTCTCGAACCGCTGTGACAGCACCACCTGGTAGATGTCGCCGGCCCGGATGTAGTCCTGGGCCTGCAGCACGCGCTGCTCGAACGCCTCGCGCGTCGTGTTCGACCGCACCTCCATGGGGCCGCCGCCCGGAGCCGGGCCCGGCTGGGAAAGATTCCGCTCCAGCTCGCGTTCGAGAAAGCGCATCTTCGCCCGGGCGAATTCGTACTGCGCCCGCAGGTCGCTGCCGTCCCCCACCGCGACATTCGCGATGATGAGGATGCGTTGCCGGGCATGATCGAAGGCGAGGATGGTATCGAACAGCATGAAGGCGGCGTCCTCGCTGCCTGCGCCCCGCTGCTGCCCGTACGCCGCATCCCAGACCCGCTCGAGCGACGGCTCGAACCAGCCTGCCGCCTCGTAGCCCATGAACCCCACCGCGCCGCCGGTGAACCGCGGCAGGCCCGGGACGGACGGCGACCGGCAGTCGTCCAGCACCGCGCGCAGCGTGTCCATCAACGGCGCCGGGCGCTCCGCGGTCAAACCCCCGCGCTCCACCTGCGTCCGGCCGCCGCGCGCCCGCAGCACCATGAAGGGGTCCTTGCCGAGGAACGAGTAGCGCGCCAGCCGCTCGCCGCCCTCCACGCTCTCGAGCAGAAACGCGTTGCCGGCATACTCGGCCACCCGGCGGAAGGCGGAAACCGGCGTCAGCTGATCCGCGGTCACCTCCTTCGAGATCGGGACGAATGTCCCGGGGGTGGCGTGCGCGCGAAGCTCTTCAAACGAGGTCTCGGTCATCTTCACGCCTCGGAGAGGGATTCCATCGCCGCCAACCGCCGCTCGGCCGCCCGCTGGAACACGTCCACCGGGGCCGCGCTCCCCGTCCACCATTCGAACTGCCGGCAGGCCTGGGCCACGAGCATCGACAAACCACCGATTGTCTCACAACCGGCCGCCGTTGCCTCCGCGAGCAGGCGGGTCTCGCGCGGGTTGTAGACCAGGTCGTACACCAACCGGCCATCGAACGGAGCGCCCGGCAGCGGCGAGGCGTCCACGTCCGGATACGTGCCGACCGGCGTCGTATTCACCAGCAGGTCCCAACTGCCGGGCTGCGGCGGCAGGCCGGCCGCCTGCGCCCCGGCGATGCGCGCCACTTCGGCCGCCTGGCGGGCATTGCGGGCGCAGACCGAGACCCGTGCGCCGCAGCCGGCAAGCGCCACCGCAACCCCCCGTGCCACACCTCCGGCGCCCAGCACCACCGCCCGGCAACCGTCCAGCGCGATGCGTCCCTCAAGCGGCTGCAGAAAGCCCGGCACGTCCGTATTCAGACCGCGCCAGCCGCCGTCGAACGCCAGCAGCGTGTTGGCCGCGCCGACCTGTTCAACAAGAGGATCGCGGCTGGCGAGACCGGCTATCACCTTCTCCTTGAACGGCGCCGTCACGCTGGCGCCCCGCACCCCGAGGCGCGCGGCCAGCGTCCAGAAATCTTCCACGTCCGTTGCTTCCAGCGGGACGTACACCGCGTCGCGTTCGACGGCCGCGAAGCCGGCGTTGTGCATGGCGGGCGATAACGAGTGCCCGACCGGCGCACCGAGCAAGCCGTATACCTCCGTGCCCGCAGTTACCTGATGCACGCGGAACTCCTCGAGCATCCGCGGGAGCCCAATCTGGCCGGGGGCCACCCCGTCGCCGGCGTACGTCCAGCACGAGCCGAAGCGGTCGGGCAGCAACCGCGACGCCACGCCGGCCGGCCCCATCGCCACGAGCACGCGGGACTGTCCGTCGTCCGGCTCCGGCAAATCAAGGAGCGGCAGCATGTCGCACAGGCTGCCGGCGCGCACCGCCATCTTCACCACCTCGGCCCCGGATGCGGACATTGCATGGTGGCGGTCCGCCAGGTCGCCGGGCACGCCGTCGAAGTCGTGCGCCGACAGCACGATGTTGCGGCCGCGGCGCGCGCTCAGCAGGTCGTCGAAGCCGGCCCGCCACTCGATGTCGACATACTCCGCGCCCGAATCGAGCGCGCGCTCCAGGAGCCGCCGCCGCTCCTCCTCCGAGCCCTGGAACCGGCCGCCCTCCCACACCGGCCGGCAGGTGACCACCACCGGCTGGCGGCGGCCGGCGAGTGCACCATCCACGTCGGGATCCCGGACGTGATCCAGCCGCAACTCGACCAGATCAGCGCCCACGACGCTGTCGCGCCGCGCGCGCAACTCATCCGTTGTCCGGCCCGTGACCGTTGCGCACAACTTGGCTTGCATACGTTGCATCGCCGCCAACAAAAAAAGCCCCTTCAACCGCTGCGGCTGAAGAGGCTTATTGAACCGTCGTGTTCGGAACGGTCGACCCGTCGACCTACGACACGGCAGCCCCTCCAGCGGGCACGCTAAACCGGTAACGCCAGGACCCCTGCGACAAGGTCGAATCGGCGCCGTGACCGGAATGCTGCACTGCCTGGAGGGTTGTCATATCGAGTCTGAACGTATCAGACGCGAGCGGACGCTGTCAATTTCCACCCGCACGCGCGCGGTAAAAGCCCGCCGCACAGGTCACGCGCGGCGGCATCATCTGGACCGTTCGTCTTGACCTCCGCTCACACGGTCCGCTATACACAACAGACCGGTCAAGCCGGGCACACCATGAAAAGCTTCGCTGGGCTCGCCCTCACCCTGCTAGCCGCCCTTTTCGCTGTCGGAACGCCGGCCACGACCGCGCGTATGCCGGTGGACGAAATCCGGCGCGGCATGACCGGAGTCGGAATCACCGTATTCGAAGGCTCCCGGCGCGAAGAATTCGGCGTCGAGATTCTGGGCATCCTGCGCAACGTGCTGGGTCCGCGGCGTGACATCGTCATCGCCCGCCTGTCCGGCGGTCCGCTGGCCGACACCGGCGTTGTGCAGGGCATGAGCGGCAGCCCGGTCTACATCGATGGCCGCCTGATTGGCGCCGTCTCGTACGCCCTCGGTTCGTTCGCCACGGAGCCAATTGCGGGCATCACGCCGATCGACGAAATGGTGGCGTCCGACGCCAATCGCAATCCGGCAACCCGTCTGGCCCGCAACCCACCGCAGTTTCCCATGACCGCCGGCGGCCTCGAAGCGCTGGTCAGCGAGCGGACTGACGACCTGGCGCCTTTCTCCCTCGGTTCGGTTGATGTCCGGACGCTCGGCCTCGCACAACTGAGCCTGGGCAATGCGGGGGCGATGTTGCGTCCGATCGCGACGCCGGTCGTGCTCGGTGGCTTCGAGCCGCAGATCCAGGACCTCTGGATCGCGGCGCTGGGCGCCGGCGGTTTCTCCGCAGCCGCCGTCGGCGGCCAGGCCGCGCAGACGGTGGCCGGCGAGGAGTTGCAACCCGGCGATCCCGTGGGCGCGGCGCTCGTGCAGGGCGACCTGATGATGGCGGCTACCGGTACCGTGACGATGGTGGAGGACGGCCGCGTGTACGCGTTCGGCCATCCGTTCTATAACCTCGGGCCAATCCGTTTCCCGATGACGCGCGCAGCCGTGACGACCGTGCTGCCGAGCCTCGCCCTGTCATCGAAGATTGCAGCCATCGGCGAAACCGTCGGCACCCTGGACCAGGATCGCGCCACCGGCATCTTCGGCACGCTGGGGCGGGGACCGCGGATGGTTCCGATCCGCATGGTGCTCGACGCCGCCGGACAGAACCAGCGCCAGACGTTCCACTTCGAGGTCGTGGAGGACCGGCTGTTCACGCCGCTGCTGACCTACAGCGGCGTGTTGAGCACCTTCCTTTCCTGGACCCGCCAGCTTGGCGCGTCGACGTACAGCGTCAGCAGCACCACCCGTGTCGACGGTCATGACGACGTGGCGTTCGAAGATGTCTACAGCGGTAACGTCGCGCTGATCGCCGCCGCCGGCGCCGTGGCTAACCCGCTCACCGCGCTGCTGAACACCGACATCGCGGCGGTCGACCTAGAAGGGATCGAGATATCCGTCGCCGCCGCGGAGGAGCCGCGGACGGCGGTGCTGGAACGCGTGTGGCTCGACACGGCGCGCGTCCGGCCCGGCGACACGGTCCGCCTGCACGTGCTCGCACGCGGCTACCGCGGGGCCGATCTGATTGAGACCGTGGACATCGATATTCCGTCGAACGTGTCCGGCGCCGTCCAGATCCAGGTCTCCGATGCGGCCGCATTGAACGCGCGCGAGCAGTTGTCGGGCCGGCCGGCCCGTACGCCCCGTACGGTCGCACAGCTCATCGAGTCGCTCAACACGACGCGTCGCGGCAACCGGCTGTACGTCAAGTTGCTGCGCTCGCAGCCCGGCGCCGTCGTCAAGGGCGCCACGATGCCGGCGCTACCGGCGTCGGTCCTGGCCGTACTCGAGAGCGACCGCAGCGGCAGCGGGTTGCACCGGCTCGCACAGGCGACGCTGGGAGAATGGGAGATCGATACCGGTCACGCCGTCTCCGGCTCCCGGACGCTCACGGTGCGCGTCGAGGACAGATGACGCGTCGCCATCCCGTCCGGCCGCGGCGCAACCGCCTGGCCGCCGCAGCCGCCTCGGTAGCCACCCTGACGTCGCTGGCGCTGCTCCACGCGGCGTCGCCGGTCTTCTGGCGCGTGTCGACGCAGGCCGAACTGCTGCGCGGCGAAGCCGAGCACGTGTCGATCGATGCCGATGGTCGGCTGACGCTGGGTCCGCAGACCGAGTTACTGCACGAGGCATCAGCGCCGTTTCTCTGGTCGCTGGCGCGCGCCGGCGGCGCGCTCTGGGTCGGCAGCGGCAACGACGGCCGGGTGCTGCGCGTCGGCGACGACGGCGCGGTCTCGATCGCCTACGAAGCTGCGGAGCAGAACGTCCACGCCATCGCTCCCGACAACGCCGGGGGGCTGCTCGCCGGTACGTCCCCCGAGGGCGCGCTGTATCGAATCGGCCCGGAGCCGGCCCAAATGGTCTTCGATCCGGAGGACCGCTACATCTGGGCGGTCGCGGCGTCCGAGTCGGGAGACGTGTTTGTCGCAACCGGCGACCAGGGGCGCATCTACCGCATCCCCGCCGGCGGCAATGCGCAACTGTTCTACGACGCCGAGGCGTCGCACGTCCTGACGCTGGCGTTCGACGCCGCGGGCAACGTCCTCGCCGGCACCGGTACCCCGGGGCAGGTCATTCGGATCGCACAGGACGGGCGAGGTTTCGTCGTTCTCGACTCGCCGTACGCGGAAATCCGGGCGCTGCGCCTCGCCCGCGACGGTGCCCTGTACGCCGTGGCTGTCGGCAGTTCGCCGGCCCGGGCCCAGCCGGCCCCCGCGACGCCGGCGCCGGCCCGCGCACCCGTCCCGCGCGTCACGACATCGACCACGGTGACGGCCGTCGTCGGAGCAGCGCCTGCGCCGGCGCCCGCGGCGTCCACGCCGGCTCCGCCAACGGCGAGTCGCGGCGCCGCGCGCGGCGCCATCTACCGCATTCAACCCGACGGCTTGTGGGATACGGTGTGGGAATCGCAGCAGGACACCCCGTACGATGTCGCCCTCGACTCCGGCGGCCGCCTCATCATCGGAACGGGCAACCGCGGCAGGATCTACGCGGTCAGCGACGATCCGCCGCGCGTCGCGCTGCTGGCCCGCGCGCCGGCCGAGCAGATCACGAGTCTGGCGACCGGTCCCGACGGGTCGCACTACTACGCGACGTCGAATCCCGGCGCGGTGTACCGCCTGTCGACCGCGCAGGCGGGCACGGGCACGTACGTATCGGAAGTGCACGACGCGCAGACAATCGCCGCCTGGGGCGCCCTGCGCTGGCATGCAGTCACGCCTGCCGCCGCGGTGGTCCGGTTCTTCTCCCGCTCCGGCAACACCGCCGCACCGAATGACACCTGGAGCGCCTGGTCCGGCCCCTATACGGATTCAGACGGCTCGCACGTGACCAGCCCCACGGCGCGGTACCTGCAGTGGAAGGCGGAGCTGAGCGGCGGAGACGTTGCCCCGACCCTGCTGTCGGTCACGGCCGCCTACCTGCCCAGGAACCTGCGGCCCAAAATTGCGACGCTGACCGTGCACGATCCGGGCGTCGCCTTCCAGCAGCCGTTCGCCAGCGGGGATCCGCCGATTGCCGGCCTCGACGGCGGCGCCAACGCGCGCGACGGCGCGACCAACGGCGCGGGCGGCGGCGGGGAGACCCGCCAGGCTACGTTGGGACGGCGGGTCCACCGCAAGGGACTGCGCACCATACAGTGGGCTGCGAACGACCCCAACAACGACCTGCTGCGATTCGATCTGCTATATCGGGCGGAGGCGGACCTCGCCTGGCGTGCGCTAAGGACCGGCGTGGAAGACCTGATATTCACGTGGGATACGACGTCGGCTCCCGACGGCACCTACCTGGTGCGCGTCGTCGCGTCCGACGCCCAGTCGAACGCACCCGGCGCCGCGCTGAGCGGGCTGGCCGAGAGCACCCCGTTCGATGTCGACAACTCGCCGCCCCGCATCGACGTCGATCAAGTACAGGAGGACGCCGCCGAGGCAACGGTGACCTTCGTCGTCAACGACACGCACTCCGCCGTGCGAAGCGTCGAATACTCGCTCGACACCGAGCATTGGCAGGTGCTCTTCCCGCTCGACGGCATTTCCGATTCGCAAACGGAGCGCTTCAGCGTCACCGTCGACGCCGGCGGCATTGCCCGGCTCCTGTTGCGCGCCACAGACGCCATGGGCAACGCGGCCACCGCGACCGCGCGTTAGCCTCAGAGCTTCATGCTCAACGGCATCTTCGTCTTCGTCGTGCTCACCTCGGTCCTCGCCGCCGCGGTCAGCGGCGAGATGCAGTCGCTGACCGACGCGGTCGTGTCGTCCGCGCGCAACGCCGTCGATCTCGCCATCGGACTGGTGGGCGTGATGGCGTTCTTCCTGGGCCTCATGCGGGTCGCCTCCGACGCCGGTCTGATGGCGAGCCTCGGCCGCGCCGTCAGGCCGGTCATGCGGCTGCTCTTCCCCACGTTGCCGGCGGACAGCCCCGCGATGAGCGCCATGATCCTGAATATCGCGGCCAACATGATGGGCCTCGCCAACGCCGCCACTCCCTTCGGTATCAAGGCGATCGAGGAGCTCGACAAGCACAACAGCCGGCAGGGCACCGCCACCAACGACATGGTGCTCTTTCTGGCGATCAACACCTCCGGGCTCGCCCTCATCCCGAGCGGCATGATCGCCATCCGCACCGCGCTCGGCTCGAGCGACCCGAGCGGCATCTTCCTGCCGACCTGGTTCGCCAGCGGTTGCGCGACGGTGGTCGGCATTACGGCCGCGATCGCCCTCTCCCGGCTGCCCCGCTACCGCGCGTCGGCGCCCGAGCTGCCGGCCCCACCGGTAGCCGCCGGGGGCGCACCGCCGGACGCGGCGCAAGCGGAACTGGCTACCGTGCGCCCGCCGACGACGGCCCGCCGGCTGGCCGCCGGGCTGTTCTGGGGCATCTTCGTGATTGCGGCCGTCAGCGCGTTCATCAACCGCGCCCCGACGGAACCGTCCGCCGACGCGCTGCGCGGCATCGCCTCGTACTGGCTGCTGCCGGCGGTCGTGGCCGCGCTCGTGCTGTACGGCTGGACGCGCCAGGTGCGCGTCTACGAGTCGCTCGTGGAAGGCGCCCGGGAGGGATTCCAGGTCGCTATCCGGATAATCCCGTATCTCGTCGCAATCCTGGTGGCGGTCGGGATGTTCAGGGCGTCGGGTAGCCTGGAGCTGCTGATCGGTTGGATAGCTCCGGCCACGGCCCTGATCGGCATGCCGGCGGAAGCGCTGCCGATGGCTCTGCTACGGCCGTTGTCCGGCTCGGGCGCGATGGGCATCGCCTCCGAGGCGATGACGGCGCACGGACCCGACTCGCTCGTCGGCTACATGGTCAGCACGTATCAGGGCAGCACCGAGACGACGTTCTACGTGCTGGCCGTCTACTTCGGCGCCGTCGGCGTCAAGAATGCCCGCCACGCGGTGCCGGCCTGCCTGCTGGCGGACCTCACCGGCATCCTGGCCGCGACCTTCATCGTCAACCTGCTGTTCGGTTAGGAGCAATCACCGCTGCTCATTGGTAGCGGGTTTCCGCGTAGCCGGCGGCGGCGGTCCACTGTACGCGCAGCAGCGGCAGATCGGTCTCCGCGCCGCGGGCGTGGAAGTACACCAGCACCTCGGCGTACTGGTGCTGCAGCGGCTGGATCAGCGAACGGGCCAGCGCGGCCGTGTCCACGCCGTCCGCAACCTCGACCTCGATGGTGAACGCGCCGTGTGCGGTCGCCATCTCGACGATGCGCCAGTCGTCGTTGACGAGCAGCAACGGCGCTTCCTCGGCGGGCCGTTGCGCCGGCGCGTCAGCGGCCCCGCCGCCGCAGCCGGCGATCACCGCCAGCCAGACCGCGATTGCGGCGCGCATGCTCGCTCAGTCAGGTAAAGCGAGGGTGATCAGCTCCGGGGGGTTGCCGCCGACCGTCAAGGCGATGTATTGCCGGCCGTCGAGCATGTACGTCATCGGCGTGCCGATGGCGCCGGTCGGGAGATCGACCGAGGCCAGCTCGGCGCCGGTCGCCTTGTCGTACGCCACGAGCCGCGGCCCGCCCGTCGTGCCGCCCGCCGACAACGCGATGATGAGTAGCGTGCGGGTCAGCAGCGGCCCGCTGCGGCCGCTGTCGCCGCCCAGCGGCGAAAGGTCCAGATCCCGCAGCAGTGGATGGTTGCGAATCCGGTCGCCGGCGCCGAGCGGCGTCATCCAGGCATGGTCGCCGGTGTTCATGTCGATGGCGGTCATGCGCGAGTACGGCGGCTTCAGCAGCGGCAGCCCCTGTGGCATCTGCGGGCCGGCCTGAACGCGACCGGCCAGCCGCTCCTCCTCCGGCGCACCGTGCGTGTAGGGCACCGTCGCGCCGAACGCCGCGTCGGGCTCGTACAGCGGGACCAGGAATACCTGGTTGCGCGACGGCACGTACAGCAGGCCGGTCTCGGGATCCACTGCCCCGCCGCCCCGGCCGGCCGCACCGGCATTCGGCGGGCGGATGAGCGTGCCCCGGTTGCCGTCGATCGGCAACGTCGGCGGCGTGAACAACGGCCCCAGCGTGAATCCCTGCACCGCCTGGATCGCCATCTCCCGGATCTCCGGCGTGAAGTCGACGAGATCGTCGAGGGTCACGCCCTGGTACTCGAACGGCGCCGGCTTCGTGGGAAACGGCTGCGTCGGCGACACCACCTCGCCCGGAATGTTGGTCTCGGTCGGTACCGGGCGCTCCTCTATCGGCCACACCGGCTCACCCGTCACGCGGTCGAACGTGTACACGAACGCCTGCTTGCTGACCTGGGCGACCGCCTTGATCGGGCGTCCGTCGACCGTGATATCGAGCAGATTCGGCGCCGCCGGAAAGTCGTAGTCCCAGAGGCCGTGGTGCACGGCCTGGAAGTGCCAGACGCGCTGGCCGGTCTCCACATCGACGCAGATAAGCGTTTCCGCGAAGAGGTTGTCTCCGAGCCGCTGGCCGCCGTAGTAGTCGTTCGTGGACGTCCCGGTCGGGAGGTACACGTAGCCGAGCTCGTCGTCGCCGCTCAGGAACGACCACACGTTGGCGTTGCCGGAGTAGCGCCACGAGCCGTTCAGCCAGGAGTCGGCGCCGTACTCGTCAGGGCTGGCCGGCACGGTATGGAAATCCCAGGCATGCTCGCCCGTCCGCACGTCCCAGGCGCGCACCCACCCCGGCACCGCCTCCTTGGTGATCAGGCGGTCGGCAATCTGCGACCCGTGGATTAGCTTGTCGCGTACGACGATCGGCGGCGAGTGGATCGAGTACAGCAGGGCGTTCAGATAGTCCCGCTCCGAACGATCGGCGCGCGGCAGACCGGTCATGGCGTCGACCATGCCGCCCTCGCCGAAGTCGTCGCACGGTTGGCCGGTGGCGGCGGCGACGCAGACAAGGTAGCCGTTGCCGGTGCCCCAGAAGATGCGCTCGTCGCCCGCCCCGTCGGTCCAGTAGGCGACGCCACGTTGGCGCCACGTCCCGGTCATCGTCGTCGTGCCCTCTTCGTAGCTCTTCGGATTGAACACCCACAGCGTCCGGCCGGTGGTCGCGTCGACCGCCACGCCCTGTGAAAGCGGCGTGTTGAAGTAGAGCACGCCGCCGACCATCAACGGGACCGCCTGGAAGCCGACGAGGTTGGGCCGGTGGCCGGTGCGGTAAAGGTTTGGCGTCTCCGCCTCGAGTGCGTCAACGATGGTGTTGAGCGGCGCCCACCACTCGCCGCCGTCCGGCATGGTCTTGCTGACGAACTCGTCGACCAGCCGCCAGCGCCAGGCGATCTCCAGGTCGGCGAAGTTGTCGGCGTCGATCTGGGCGAGCGGCGAGTACTTGGTGTTGGCGGTGTCGCCGCCGTGGCTGCGCCATTCCCCGTTCTCGGTCCCGTAGCGCTGCCACAACTGCGCGGTCTGCGCGGCGGCCGCGGCCGGCAGACAGGCAGCCAGCGTAGCGGCCGTGACGGCGACCACCGCCCTGACGCCGGAAGAGGCGCGCCGAGAGTGCATATCGGGCATTGTCGACCCTCCGCCGGGAGTGAGCAGCGGATCTCCCGCTGCGACTTCTAGGGTTGCGGGACGATTCTGATGTACGGCAGCGGCGACCGCCACCCGTCCGGATACTTCTCGCGCGCCTCGTCGTTCGACACGGCCGGCAGGATGATTACGTCTTCGCCCGGCTTCCAGTTGACCGGTGTCGCCACCTTCTTGCCGGCTGTCAACTGGCAGGAATCGAGCAACCGCAGCACCTCGTCGAAGTTCCGCCCGGTGCTCATGGGATACGTCAACGTCGCCTTGATCTTCTTGTCGGGCCCAATGACAAAGACCGACCGCGCGGTGGCGTTGTCGGCCGGCGTCCGGCCCTCGCAGGTATCGCCCGCTTCGGCCGGCAGCATGTCGAACAACTTGACGACATCCAGCCGGGGATCGCCGATCAACGGATAGTTGACCCGGTGGCCCTGCGACGCCTCGATGTCCTTCGACCAGCGCTCGTGATTGCTGACACCGTCGACGCTGATGCCGAGAATCTTGCAGTTCCGCTTCTCGAACTCCGGCTGCAGGCCGGCCATGTATCCGAGCTCGGTCGTGCAGACCGGCGTGAAGTCCTTGGGGTGCGAGAAGAGGATGGCCCAGCCGTCGCCGATCCACTCGTGGAATTCAATCGGCCCCTGTGTCGAGTCCGCCTTGAAATTCGGCGCTTCGTCGTTGATCCTCAATGCCACGGTATTCCACTCCTTCCAGCGGCGCCGGCGCCCGGCGCCGGCATTGTCAGTCGAGCGTCCACAAGGTCAGCGTTGAAATGTCCTTGACGTAGAGCCGGTTGCCGGCGAGCGTCGGCTGCGTCCACGTCGCGCTGTCGGCCACCTCGTACCGCTCCACCACCTCGAGGCCCGTGCGGCTGGCGCTGACCACCAGCAGCTCGGCGTCGTCCTGCAGCGACAGCAGCGTCTGGCCGGACCGCAGAATCGCCGCATTCTCCGCCTGGCGCGGGTTGCCGGTCCACAGCACTTCGCCCGTGTCGAGATCGAGGCCGAAGTACTGGCCGCTGTTGAGGTAGGACAACCCGAACAGCACCCCGTCCGTCACGACGCCATTCGTCATGTGGAGCGCCACCTCGGTGACGTTCCAGACGTCGTCAGTCGTCCAGGCATCGCCCTCGCGCAGCACGCGGAACGCAGTGATGCCCTGCCCCCGGCCCGACTGGATCAGCATGTCCTTGTACAGGATCGGCGTCTGCGAGGTTGTGTCGTATTCCGTCGTGAACGGCCGACGCCACAGCAGCTCGCCGGTCCGCACCGCCACGCCGGCCATGTGGGTCTGCGTATACGCCACGACCTGCCGCACCCCCTCGATATCCAGCACGAGCGGCGACCCATAGGCCGGCCCGTCGCCGTCCCAGCTCCAACGGACGTCGCCGGTAGCCGTATCGAACGCGGTCAGGGCGCCGTCGTCATGTCCGCCGACATGGAAAACCACGAGATCGCCGTCGACGACCGGCGACATTGCAGTGTGGTACAGCGGTTCGACATCGGCGCCCGGCACCTGCCACAGCAGCTTCCCGCTGTCGGCATCGAATGCGCTCACGATCCCGCTCATGCCGAGCGTGAACAGCCGGCCGTCGGCGTAAGCCGGTGTTGATTTGGGGCCCGGTCCATGCGGATTGATGGCCGGACTCATCTCGAACGGGGCCGCGTAGGCCGAACGCCAGATCGTCTCGCCCGTGGCCGGGTCCAGCGCCAGCATCACTTCGTCTTCAGCCTGCCGCACGTACAGGTACAGCCGGTCGCCGATCAGCAGCGGCGTGGCGTAGCCCGAGCCGACATCTACGGTCCACCGCTGCCGCAGCCCGTCCGGCCACGACGCGGGAACGTCGAACGCCGCCGCCACACCGTCCCGGTTCGGCCCGCGCCACTGCGTCCAGTCCTGGGCGGCGGCTGTCGGCGCCAACGCCGGCAGCACGAGCGCCGCCACCAGACCAGCGCCGACGACAACGCTCCGCGTTGCGCTCATCTTTCTCATGCTCCTACGACAGTCCGATGAGTCTGGCGCCGATGGTGACGCCGAGGAACAGGGAGATTGAGACCAGCGCGACCACCTTGGGCCACACCCCGCCCTCCTCGGCCGCCTCGCTCTGCAGCATACGCCGCCGAATCGTGAAGATGAACACCAGCCCCAACGCCAGCATCTCCATCTTCCACCACCAGAACGGGCTGTAGTACTGCTTGATCGCCGTCGACGCCATCGTCGGCGTTCCCGTGATCGCCAAGGCAATCAAGCCGCCCACCAGCCACGGTTGCGCATCCTGCGCCACCTGCCGCACCGGCGTCGACGTCAAGCCCGTACCCAGAAGCCGCAGGTCCACCACCAGCAACGAACCCGCAAATACCGCCACCGCCACCAGGTGCACCACCTGGATGAGCGGGCTGTACCAGACCGCAGACTGAAATATCAGAGCCAGCGTGCTGCCTTCCATCCACTCGAAAAACGTCAACACCATAGCGTCATCTCCCGCTCGGGGCAGCGCCCCGAACCCCCGGCGGCGCTAGCGGGGACCCCTGCGCCCCGCGCCGCGTCCGCCGGGCCGCGCCGTGCGCGGCCTGGGGGACGACAACGTCGGTGCTCGTCGTCCCCCTTGTTGACTGCTTTGCTGCTCGCTCACCTATCGCGAATATGCGCGCTCCTCGCGCCTCGCCTGTCTCGATGCGACGCGGGACCCTTATTGCGGCGAAAGCCCCAGGTCCACCCACCACTGCGGAACCAGACCGCTGTACGCAATCATCCGGCCCGTCACGATGATCCCCGCCCAGAACATCAGCCCCAGCCCGCCAGCCACCCGCGCCTGAAACGGCGGTACCGGGTCCGTGTCCCACTCGTCCACCGACCGATACGTCGTCAGGTGAAAATACATCGCGTTGGCCAACGCAGACAGTAACAGCAGGTTCTTCACCCAGAACCAGAAGTTGGGGTAGAAACGCATCGGCTGGCCGTAGAACAACAACCCACCGCTCACCACCGACAGCCCCAGACCCACCATCTGCCACGGAAACAACCGCGTCTGCGTATGCGATACCGGCGTCGAGCGGTTGCCCACGCCCAGCAACCGCAGGTCCATCATCACCAGCAGGCCCGCAATCAGACACATGCTCACCACGTGCGAGGTCAGCAAGATCGGATAGCCGTAAATCGACTCGCGCAACGCCGTGCTCGTCGGCATCGCTTCCAGCCACACGAATAAGCTCTCCACTGTGCCTCGTCCCTCCCCCGCGCAAGCACGCCGGACCGCGCCCGTACGCGCGCCGACTGTATATCACGGCACTAGTGCGGTCAAGACGTGCGCCGGGCAGCCCGGGCGGCGGCGAGCCGGTTGCGTCACGCCGGCGGCTGGCCGATAATCGGCTTGCTATCCGGCCTGGCTCCGAAGGAGGTTCTCATGACGAGACGGCAATGCGTGCTGGCGTGCGGCGTGCTGGCGGCGGTCATCGGCGCGGCGGCGCTACTGTCGGGAGCAGTTGCCGGAGCGCAGGACGCGGCGGACGGCTTCACCCCGGCCACGACCCCCTGGGGCGACCCTGACCTGCAGGGCATCTGGGGTCTCGGCTACACCTTCACCGCCCTGGAACGGCCTGACGAGCTGGGCGACAAGCAGTTCCTCACCGATGAAGAGGTGGCGGCCCTGGAGCAGCGGCACCGCGACGCCAGCGGCGACGGCGCCGGCGGGCGCGCGCGCGCCGAGCGGGGCACCCTGGAAGACCTGGCCGGCGCCTACAACCAGGCGTTCAGCGCGTTCGGCCAGCATGAACAGATCATCCGGACCCGGCGCACCTCGCTGATCATCGATCCGCCGAACGGCAAGATTCCCTACACCGCGGAGGCCAGAGCGCGCGTGGAGGCGGAACGCGCCGCGGCGCGTGACAACGCCGACGGTGCGGACGGACCGGAGGATCGCCCCAACGATCGCTGCGACGGCGTGCAACTGCCGTTCGTCAAGGGCATCTCCGGAACCTTCAGCCGCATCGTGCAGACCCCGGGCGCGGTCGCGATGTACTACGAGGAGGGTCACCGGGGCGGGGGCTACCGCTTCATCCCGCTCGACGGCCGGCCGCACGTTTCCGCCGGCATCCGCCTGTGGCTGGGCGACGCCCGCGGGCACTGGGAAGGGAATACGCTGGTGGTCGAGACCACCAACTTCACGGCTGGAACCAACTTCAACGGCTCGCGCGAAAACCTGCACCTGGTGGAGCGGTTCACGCAGATGGCGGACGACCTGATCCTCCAGCAGGTGACGGTTACCGATCCCATGACGTTCTCGCAGCCGTGGGTCATCGAGGTGCCGCTGACGAAGCGCAGCGAAGCCGAGAATCAGATCTTCGAGGCGGCCTGCCATGAAGGCAACTACGCCATGGTGAGCATCCTCGCCGGCGCACGCGCCCTCGAACGCTCGGCCGGCGGCAGCTGATTGATGTCCGCTCCCCGCCGTACCCGCACGCTGTGGGCGCCGTTCGTCATCCTGCTCGGTTGCACGGCGGCGGCCGCGCAGGAGTTCGAGCCGGTCACGGACGAGATGCTGGCGGACCCCGACCCGCCCGACTGGCTGCACTGGCGGCGCACGCTCGACGGCTGGGGCTACAGTCCGCTGGACCAGATCGACCGCGACAACGCCCACCAGCTGCAACTTGTCTGGTCGTGACAGATGCGCCCCGGCCTTAGCCAGCCGACCAGCGAGCCTGATATATAAATCAAGATGGGGCGCAGCCCCAGGAGGTAAGGGGACCACCAAAGCAAGTTCGCGGTGGTCCCAAGGCCCGCACAGCGGGCCTCGGCAAGCGCGGCGCGGGGCAACGGGGTCCCCGCTAGCGCGTGCCGGGGGTTTGGGGCGCAGCCCCATCTAACATGAGATGGACAACGGGACGACCGAGCGCGATGGTCGAGGGCGGCAACCCGCACAACCTGTTCCGCCGCGGGTTCAACAAGGACGTCATCCAGATTGGCATGGAGATCGTCGTCGACGGCTACGGCTCGAAGGACGGCACGCGCCGCGCCAACGGCCGCGACCTCACGCTGCCGGACGGCAGAACCCTCTTCATGGGTTCGTCGGGTACAGGCGCCGCGCGCGACGGCCGAGACCCGACCGAGCGGTAGTCGAGTATCCGCTCGCCGGCCGTGCGCATCAGGGCAGCGCCAGGGCGATCAACTCGGGGACCGGGCTGCCGCCCACGGTCAGGGCGATGTACTGCTTCCCGTCCAGCATGTAGGTCATCGGCGTGCCGATGGCGCCGCGCGGCAGGTCGACCGACACGATCTCCTCGCCCGTCGCCTTGTCCCGCGCCACCAGCCGCGGGCCGTCGTTCGTGCCTCCCGCCGACAGCGCGCTGATGAGCAGCGTCTTCGTCAGCAGCGGCCCGCTCCGGCCGCTGTCGCCCCCAGAGGCGGAAGATCCAGATCCCTGAGCAGCGGATGGTTGCGGATCCGGTCGCCGTTGCCGAGCGGCTGCATCCAGGCGTGCTCGCCCGTATTCATGTCGATGGCGGTCATACGCGAGTACGGCGGCTTGAACAGCGGCAGGCCGCGCGGCATCGTCGGATACGCCCCTTCCCGATCCTGGAAGTAGCGCAGCGTACCCCGTTCGTGCTCGCGCGGCTCTCGCACGCGGAAGACGAAGAACGTGTGGTTGGACGGCACGTACAGCATGCCCGTCTCCGGGTCGACCGCCGCCCCGCCCCAGTTGGGTCCGCCCCCTGCGCTGGGCCGGCCGAGCGTGCCCTGATTGCCGCCTTCCACGACCAGTGAAGGCGGCGTATAGAGCGGGCCGATCGTGAACGGCTCGATCACCTCCATCGCCATCCGGCGAATCTCCGGGGTGAAGTCGACCAGATCGTCCACCGTCACGCCCTGGTACTCGATCGGCGCGGGCAGGGTCGGAAACGGCTGGGTTGCCGAAGCCCGCTCTCCGGGAATGGTGGACGGCGGCGCCGGCCGCTCCTCGATCGGCCAGATCGGCTCACCGGTCACGCGATCGAACGCAAATACGAACCCCTGCTTGGTGATCTGCGCGACCGCCTTGATCGGCCGGCCGTCCACCACGATGTCGAGCAGGTTGGGCGCCGCCGGCAGGTCGTAGTCCCACAGGCCGTGGTGGACGACCTGGTAGTGCCACACGCGCTCCCCCGTTTCCATATCGAGGCAGAGCAGCGTTTCCGCATACAGATTGTCGCCGAGCCGGTGCCCGCCCCAATAGTCCGGCGCGGCGGTGTTGAGCGGAATGTAGAGGTACCCCAGCTCCTCGTCGGCGCTGTAGATCGACCAGCCGCTGATCTTGCCGGTATAGCGCCAGGAATCCCCCTCCCAGGTGTCGTTCCCGTAGCTGTCGCCCTGCGGCACGGTCTCGAATGTCCACTTCCGCCGGCCGGTGCGGACGTCCCAGCCCCGTGTCCACCCGGGAATCTGCTCCTTGTCGATGTTGTACGACGAGATCGACGCCGGCGTCACCACCGTGTCGCCGACCACAATCGGCGGCGACTGCACGGAGTACTGCAGCGCGTTGAGCCAGTCGCGCGAACCGCGCTCGGCCTGCGGCAGGCCCTCCATCAGGTCGACACGCCCGCCGTCCCCGAAGTCCGCTGCCGGACGCCCGGTCTGCGCGTCAACGGCGACGAGGTAGCCGTCACTGGTGCCCCACAGAATCCGTTCTTCGCTGCCGTCCGTCCAGTACGCCACGCCGCGCTGATTCCAGCGCGCGGTCATCGTCGTGGTCCCCGCCTCGTACGTCTTGGGGTTGTAGACCCAGATGGTCTCGCCGGTGTGCGCGTCGATGGCCGCCCCCACCGACGTCGGCAGATTCACGTAGAGCCGGCCGCCGACCATGAGCGGCGTCGCCTTGAAGTTGGCCACGTAGGGCGGTTCGCGGTCCCGCCAGCGATCGGGATCCTCGCGATCAAGCTCTTCGAAGATGAAGCGGGAATCGGTCCACAGCTCACCGCCAGCGGCGTTCGACTTACTCAGGAAGCCGTCCGCCGACCGCCAGCGCCAGGCGATCTCGAGATCGCCGAAGTTGTCCCGGTCGATCTGGTCGAGCGGAGAGTATTTCGTGTTGCCCAGGTCGCCGCCGTAGGTCGGCCACTCGCCGTCGGGCCTGGCGCCCTCCTGAGCCGCGGCCGGCGACACACCGAACAGCGCAACACTGAGAATGCATCCCACGAGCGGTCGTACGCGGTGTGCGGTCACCATCGTCCGTCTCCTTGCCACATGGGGCTGCGCGGCATATCCCAGATGGGGCTGCGCCCCAAAACCCCCGGCGGCCGCTAGCGGGGACTGCTTCATCACCTCGGGGCTGCGCCCCCAACCCCCGGCAAGCGCTAGCGGGGACCCCTTTGCCCCGCGCCGCGCTTGCCGAGGCCCGCTGTGCGGGCCTTGGGGCTGCGCCCCATACCCCCGGCGGCGAATGCGCTCAAGCTAGTCCGGAGCGGGAGTCAGCCGCTGCCAGGTGATCATCCCGTTCCAGTCGTCGTCCCCTGCCGGCGGGTCCTGGACCCCGGCGGTCGTCAGGAAGCGCAGCACCATCTGGTTGTCGACGAACTCGTAGAAGCGTTGCGCGTCCGTATCGAGGCCGGTGCGCCGCTCCGGCTTGGGCTGATCCGTCAGGTCGAGCGTATGGCCGATGCGGTGGTGAATGAAGTAGCTGCCCGCCTCGTCGACCGTGAACGGGCCGAAATAGCTGGTGTAGGACGCGACGGACGCCTGCGCCTCGGCCGGGGTCGGCTCGGCGCCGGCGTAGGACGGCCGGTTCGAATCCATGAGGTGCACCATCATCTGCCCCGCGGCCGTATAGATGATGAATCCCGGCCGCAGCGGCGGATTGTCCCTTGTATCTCCGGCGTTCGGGACATGCTGCCAGAAGCCGATCACCTGCTGGTGCGTCGGCGTCAGGTCCGCGATATCCGGCATGCGCTGCCAGACGGTGGTCGGCGTCACGCCGGTATCCAGTGCCGGCAACTCGAGGGTCAGCTGATCCCCCGCGACGCTCAGCGCCATCGTGTGGACGGTGCCGGTCAGACCCGGATCGCGGCTGCCGCGGAACCGCACGGTCAGCGCATCGCCGCCGTCGTCCAGGGCGTACGTCCCGAACATCGCGGTGTACCCGTACAGGTCGGCCATGGCCTGGTCCCAAGTCGGCTCCTCGTACTTCGGACGCCCCTGCTCCATGATCGCCAATCCGAAATGGCCGGCGTTGTCGAAGATGAGCCGCCCCACCGCGTCCACCTGCCCCAGCGCCGGACCGTCGGGGGCCGGCAGCGCCGTGCCTGCCGCATCGCGCATTTCCACGGAATCCAACTCCCACGTGCCGACATGCGCGGGTGCGGGTTCCGCCGCCGGCATCGGCGCGGGCGCTGGCGCGGATGCCTCGTCCGTAGCCGGTCCACCACCGCACGCGACGATCAACACGCCAAGTCCGAACAGGCCGACTGTCTTCATCCCGTGCGTTCGCATCGTCTCCTACCTGGGGCTACGCCCCAAACCCCCGGCAAGCGCTAGCGGGGACTGCTTCATCACCTCGGGGCTGCGCCCCGAACCCCCGGCAAGCGCTAGCGGGGACCCCTTTGCCCCGCGCCGCGCTTGCCGAGGCCCGCCGTGCGGGCCTGGGGACGACTGCGTCAGTGCTCGTCGTCCCCCTTGCTGAACTGCGTTGTTCCTTACTCGCACACCGCTAAACATGCTCGCTCTTCCCAACTTGTCAGCTGGGCGCCGGACCGGTCTCGGTGCGCCGCGCGGATCGCACGCGAAGCGCTAGTATGCTCCGAGCCCTTCGGTCAGCTCGATCCGCGTGCCCCACGGATCGGTCACGAACGCAACGCCGAGCTTGACGGCATCGGCGTAGAAGTAGTCGCCGTCGAGCTCGATGCCCCTCGCCTTGAGCTGTTCGCAGAACGCTTCCAGGTTCTTGATCTCGAATCCGATGTGGTCCAACGCCTTGCCGCGGGTCGGCTTGACCGGCGTGGCGGAGCCCGAGAACGTCAGGTTGACCCCCGGCAGGTCCGCCGCCTGGAACGAACCGCGCGTCCCCGGCACCGCGCCGAACGCCTTCGCGTACCACGCCTGCATCTCGGCGACATCCGGGGTCGCGAAGTGCACGTGATGCAGCGCGATGTCACCGCTCATCGACTTGTCCTCGAACAGCTCGATCTTGATCCCGTCGGGCGCCATGACGAACGCCACGTAGGTGTTCTGGTTCGGGATATGGCCGAGGCCGTCCTCGTCGACGTTCACGGCGGGCGGCAGGTCCTCGCGGCTGACGATCGGATAGCCCGCTTCCTTCACCTTGTTGACCATCGCCCGCAGGTCCGGCACCTTGAAGCCGATGTGGTTCACGGACGTGCCGCGCGTGCCGCCGGTCGGCACCCGCTCGCTCAACAACACCACTACGTTGGGAAACCGGATGACCGGTACCGGCACGGAACCCAGGTTGCCGACGTCCTCGCCGCCGAGCGTGTCCACCCAGAACTTCTTCTGCACGTCGATGCTGCTGACGTAGAAGTGATGGTGGCCGTAGACGACCGGACCCTCCGTTGAGAGCTGCGCGGACGCGCCCGACGCGCCGGCCAGCAGCAACACTCCCGCGATCGCACACGCAATTGATCGATGCATTCGTTGATCTCCTTCGTTGCGGAACTGGGTGAAACTAGAACACCGCCAGCGGGTTGATCGCCGTACCGGCCCCGTTCGGGACGCCGTGCGGGGACGCCATGAACATGAATTCCCAGCGGTTCAGCTCGTTGGCGGTCTGTGACAACTCCTCCAGACCGAGGTTGTCGAACAGGTGCACGCCGAGCGATACGAGCGTAAAGAAATGGATTGGAATCGCGACGCCTTCGATCTGACCACCCTCCTGCGGGATGTCGGACCCGAGCAACGCGATGTCCCGCTCCTTGAAGAACGGGATCAGCGACGGATGGTAGCCGCCCATCTGGCCCACGTCGCGGCCCGTGCGCAGGAACAGCGCGTCGCCGGATAAGATGGTGATCCCCGTCTCGGCCTCCCAGGCCTCGATGTCCGCCCGGCGCACCGCCTGGCCCGGCATGTCGAGCAGGATGCCGCGCGTTACCAGCCCGCCTTTGAGGTTGATGACGCCCATGCTGGTGCAGCCGTCCTCCTGCGACGCGACGTCCAGGAAGTTCAACCCGTTGTACACCTTTCCGTCGTACGACACGTGGCAGAGCGCGTCGAGGTGCGACACCTCGCCGCCGTGGTACTCGATCTCGTACCGCTCCCAGAAGTAGCCCCTGTCGGTATCGATGCCGAACACGCTGCGGACGGAACCGGCCAGCACCGGCGCCCGGTTCGCGCTCGCCTCGTCCGGGTTCTCCAGCCGCTGGATCGTCATCGCGCGCGCCATGGAGACGGTGCGTCCCGATTCGACCAGCCGCGCCGCGTCCACCCGCTTGGCCGGTGTGATCAGGTTGACGGCGCCAAGCTGATCGTCGGCGCCCCAGCGCCCCCAGTTCGACAGCTCCTCCATCCAGGTGTCGAACTGCGCCTTGGTCACCTCGCCGCCCTGCTCGCCCTGGGCGTCACCGCCTGAGCAGGCGCCGAACGCAACCATCGCCGCGACCGCCAGACTACCCGTCACCAGCATTACTCGCATCATTCCTCCCGAACTGTATCAGGCTGTCCTGTCCCGCCCAGTGCCGCATCCCGGCGGGGAGCGGTCAGGACGGCAGCGTGAACGCTATCAGCTCCGGCACCGTCCCGCCCACCGTCAGCGCGATGTACTGCCGGCCGTCGAGCATGTACGTCATCGGTGTGCCGAGCGCGCCGCCCGGTAGATCGACGGAACCGACTATCTCGCCCGTCGCCTTGTCGTACGCCACCAGCCGCGGCCCGCCGTCGCTCCCGCCCGCCGTCAACGCATTGATCAGCAGCGTCCTGGTCAGCAGCGGCCCGCCCCGCCCGTCGCCCCCGAGCGGCGGGAGATCCAGGTCACGCAGCAGCGGCAGATTGCGGATCCGGTCGCCGTTGCCGAGCGGCGTCATCCAGACGTGCTCGCCCCGGTTCATGTCGATCGCGGTCATCCGCGAATAGGGCGGCTTCCACAGCGGCAGGCCCTGCGGCATCGTCGGCCCTCCCCCGCCCGGTCCCCAGCGCCAGATGTAGCGCATCGTGGCCGGGCTGTCCGGGTCGACGTCCGCATAGGGGATCACCGAATGGGTATTGACCGACGGCACGTACAGCAGCCCCGTTTCCGGATCGACCGCGGCGCCGGACCAGTTGGCCCCGCCGCCGATGCTCGGCCGGATGAGCGTCCCCTGCGTCGTGTTCGGCGTGAAGATCGGCCCCAGCCGGTACCCCTCCACCGCCTCCACCGCCATCTGTCGGATCTCCGGCGTGAAATCGACGAGGTCGTTGATCGACGTGCCCTGATACTCGAATGCCGGCGGCCTGGTCGGGAACGGCTGGGTAGGCGACGGCACCTCCCCCACCAGATCGGTGTCCGTGGGGACCGGACGCTCCTCGATCGGCCAGACCGGCTCGCCCGTTACGCGGTCGAAGGTATAGATGAACCCCTGCTTGCTCGGCTGCGCTACCGCCTTGATCGGACGGCCGTCCACGACGATGTCGATCAGGTTCGGCGCCGAGGCGAAGTCGTAGTCCCAGAGGCCGTGGTGCACGCCCTGGAAGTGCCACACCCGCTGTCCCGTCTCGACGTCCACGCAAACCAGACTCTCGGCGAACAGGTTGTCGCCGGGCCGGTGCCCGCCGTAGTAGTCGCCCGTCGGCGTGCCGGTCGGCAGATAGGCGTAGCCCAACTCCTCGTCGCCGCTCATCAGCGACCAGACGTTCGCGGCGCCCGAGTAGCGCCAGGACTGGTCGAGCCAGGTGTCGGCGCCGTACTCGTCCGCGCTCTGGGGAATGGTGTGGAAGTCCCACTTGTGGCGCCCGGTCCTGATGTCGTACGCGCGCACCCAGCCCGGCGGCATCTCCTTCGTCAGGACCATGTCGGTCATCGACGAGCCGACCAGCACCGTGTTCCGAATCACCAGCGGCGGCGACTGCGACGACAGCGCCAGCAGATTCTGCACCGTCCGGGACTCGCGGCTCGTGCGCGGGACCCCCGCCATGAGATCGATGCGCCCGCCGTCGCCGAAATCAGCCGCCGGCTGCCCGGTCTTCGCGTCGACCGCAATCAGATAACCGTCGCCCGTGGCCCACACGACGCGGGCCTCTCCGCCGTCTTCCCAGTACGCGACGCCGCGGTGGCGCCACGGAATCACCGCCGGCGTGCCCGACTCGTACGCCTTCGGGTCGAATGACCAGAGCGTCTCGCCCGTCCGCGCATCGACGGCCGCGGCCTGGTAGAGCGGAGTGCTCAGGTACAGAATGCCGTCGACCATGAGCGGCGTGGCAATCAGCAGCGACGTGCCCGGCCGGGGGCTGTAGAGATCCGTCTCCCAGCGCTCGGGATCCTCCTGCGCCAGCAACTCGAACAGCTCCCGCGCCGGGGCCAGCCAGGTGCCGCCGCCCTCGCTGCGGGCCAGATGCGTATCCACCGAGCGCCAGCGCCACGCGATCTCCAGCTGCTCGAAATTGTCCGCCGTCACCTGGTCCAGCGGCGAGTACTTCGTGCTGCCGGTATCGCCGCCGTAGCTGCGCCATTCGCCATTGGCGGCGCCCTGCTGCGCGGCAGCTGGCGCCGCAAGCAGACCGACCACGGCCAACGCGCCGCCAATCACGATTCCCTGGAGTCTGAACATGTCCGCTCCCTGCCACGCGGAGACACCCCGGCCGGGGGCCAAGCCGCCCGCGAGACGGCGGTACTATATCAGCGTGCGCCGAGCGCTTCGCGCTCACGGCGCGCCGTGCGGTTGCCGGGCTCCAGCCGCAACGCCTGGTCATAGCTTTCGCGAGCGGCCGCCACCCCGCCCAGCGCCCGGGGCGCGCGCGCCTTGGCGATCCAGTCCAGCGCCCGCTGGCGTTGTCAGGCCTGCCCGATCCGGTCCAAGCGGGTCGGCTGGAGCAATGCCAGCCGTTCGTGGAATTCGGCGGCCTGCGCGTAGTCGCCGGCGCTCAGACACGTCTCCGCCAGCCGCCGCAGGCGGCCGGCCTGGTCGAAGACGAACGGGGCGGAGAGCGCCGCCTCGTCCTCGGATCCGAAGAAACGCTCCATGACCGCGTCGTCCGCGAGGAATTGCGGATACGGGATGCCAAACCGCCTGATGGATTCCCGCACCGAGTCCAGATTGTCCAGCTCGACGCTGATGCCGACAAAATCGATCTCACCGACCGAACCGGCCAGTTGCACCACACGGTGTCCCGCGTGCGAGTAGCGGAATTCTGGGAGCGCGTGGCGGGTTGTGGTACTCTCGACGCGCGACAAGGAGATCACGATGATTGGTCATTTCCCGGCGGGCATACGTGTGCTGGCGATTGCGGCGGCGGGCATCGTGCTGACGGTGGCGCCGGCCGCGGCGCAGGCGGTACAGGCCGATGCGGCAGCGGCGGACGACTACGCGCCGGCGCGGACGCCGTGGGGCCATCCCGACCTGCAGGGCATCTGGGACAGCAAGACGCAGACCCCGCTGGAACGGCCTGCCGAGTTTGCCGACAAGGAGTTCCTGACCGCCGAGGAGGTGGCCGCGCTCGAGAGGCAGACCGTCGAGGCTGCCGGCCGCGACGAACGGGCCGAGGCGGGCACCGTCGCGGACGTGGAGGGCGCCTACAACAACGCCTTCAGCACGTTCTACGCGACCCGGGTAGTGGAGACGGGCCGCACCTCGCTGATTGTCGATCCACCGGACGGCAAGATTCCATACACCGCGGACGCCAGGGAGCGCGTCGATGCCGAGGCGGCGCGGCGGCAGGCGACGCGCGAAGACGCGGAGGGGCCGGAGGATCGCCCGGCCGACCGCTGTCTCGGCTTCGCGCTCCCCTGCACGTCACCGCTGTGCGCGTTCAGCCGCATCGTCCAGACGCCCGACTCCTTCACCCTCTATTACGAAGCCGGACACTGGGGCGGCGCCTACCGCACCATTCCGCTCGACGGGCGGCCGCATGCCCCGGCCCACGTGCGCCAATGGCACGGTGACTCGCGCGGGCATTGGGAAGGCGACACGCTGGTGGTCGACACCACCAACTTCGCTGCCAACGCCGGCTTCCAGGGCGCGAGCGAGCAGATGCAGCTGGTCGAGCGGTTCACGCGCGTCGATGACGGCCTGCTGATGTATCGCGCCACCATTCGGGATGAAGCCACGTTCACCCAGCCGTGGACCATCGAAATGACGTGGCGCCGTGGCGACAACAAGCAGAATCTGATTTTTGAATCGGCCTGTCACGAGGGCAACTATGCACTGACGAGTATCCTCGCGGGTGCGCGCGTGCTGGAGGGAGCGAGGTAGGCGATGCGACAGCGGCTAGATGGCGGTCTGTGGTTCGCGGCGTTGGCGGCGGGGATGCTGCTGGCGGCGGCGTGCGGGCCGGCGATGGAAGAGGCGGGCGACGGGTCGGCGAGCATGGTTTCGCGGCTCGAGGGCACCGCGGCGCCGGCCATTCACGGCGTCTGGCAGGCGTTTCGCGAGACCGACTACAGCCTCGAGGGCCAGGCGGCCGCGCCGGCCGTCGTGTTGCACGAGGGCGTACCCAACGGCGGTCCGGTGCCGAATGCGCCGGTGCTGGCGCTGGGTGCGCTGGGCGGCGTGCCGCCGAGTCTCGGCGTGGTCGTCGGCGGGACGATTCCCTACAAGCCCGAGGCGCTGGCCGTGCGCGACGACAACCGCGCCCATGCGCTCACCCGCGACCCGGCCGTCAAGTGTCTGATGCCGGGCGTGCCGCGCGCGACCTATCTGGGCTATCCGCTGCAGATTACGCAGGGCACCGACAAGATCATGATTGCCTACGGGTTCTCCAATGCCGGCCGCACGATTCATCTCGACGAGGTGGACGCGCCGGGCATCGACTCGTGGATGGGGCATTCGGTCGGCCGCTGGGAGGGCGACACGCTGGTGGTCGAGGTGAGTGAGCTGATCGACCAGACGTGGCTGGACCGTTCGGGCAACTACCACAGCGGGATGATGACGGTGACCGAGCGGTATACGCCGGTGACGCCGCATCACATCGACTACGAGGCGACGATTACCGACCCGGAGGTATTCACCGAGCCGTGGACGATTCGCCTGCCGCTCTACAAGCGGATGGAGCCGGCGGCGCAGGTGCTCGAGTATCGCTGCGTGGAGATGGTCGAGGAGTTGATCTACGGGCATCTGCGCAAGGAGCAGCTGGTCGAACACTGGGAGGGCGACTACGGCCGGCGCGGCGGTACGCTGGTGATTGACGTCACCCGCCGGCCGACCAGCGAGCCTGACCTCTGATAGATGGGGCTGCGCCGCATATCCAGATGGGGCTACGCCCCAAACCCCCGGCGAGCGCTAGCGGGGGCTCCGTCGCCCCGCGCCGCGCTTGCCAAGCCGCGCCGTGCGCGGCTTGGGGACTGCCGTGTCGAGCACGTCGTCCCTATCAGTATTTGAACCAGGCGGGGTTGCAGCCAAGCTAAAATCGAGCAGTGGAGACAGAAGCAGGAGGAAAATCGATGCGTACACACAGACTGACGCGGATGGCAACGGCGATGGCCGTGGCGCTGCTGCTGGGGGCGGGCTCGGTAGCGGCCCATCACGCCTTCTCGGCCGAGTTCGACGCCAACCGGCCGATTCACTTCCAGGGCACGGTGACCAAGGTCGAGTGGATCAACCCCCACGCCTGGATCCACATGGACATCCAGACGGACAACGGGACGACCGAGCGCTGGATGATCGAGGGCGGCAACCCGCACAACCTGTTCCGCCGTGGGTTCAACAAGGACGTCATCCAGATCGGCATGGAGATCGTCGTCGACGGCTACGGCTCGAAGGACGGCACGCGCCGCGCCAACGGCCGCGACCTCACGCTGCCGGACGGCAGAACCCTCTTCATGGGTTCGTCGGGTACAGGCGCCCCGCGCGACGGCCGAGACCCGACCGAGCGGTAGTCGCAGTATCCGCTCGCCGAGTGGCGCGGGCTCACTCTTTTTTCGAAATGAGCCCGCGCCGGCCGGCGGGACCTTAGCGGGATCCTTCCGCTTCAACCTTCTCGAGGGTGCGGGCGCCCGACAGGATGCCCTCCATCCCGATGTTGCCCTCGTGGCAGGCATACTCGTACAGCGAGTCATCGCTGCTGTTCATCAGGATGACCGCCGTCCACGGTTCGGTCCAGGTGGACGGATCGTTCACCCTCACCTCATAGCGCAGCACGTCCGGTGACACGCGCGTGAAGCGCTCCTCGATGCGCAGGTTCTGCTGCGCCGCCATGAAGTAGGTCTTCGGCGAGTAGTTGGCCGTCTCCACGATCAGCGTTTCGCCTTCCCAGCGGCCGCGCGAATCGCCATGCCACAACCGGATGTCGTCGGCCAGCGGCGCACGGTCGGTCAGTGGAATGATGCGGGCGTCGTGCGCCATTTCCATCAGCAGCACCACGTGATCGGCCGTCTGGAAGATCTGGTAGTAGGAGTTGTAGCCGGCGCCCAGGCGCGGCGCGCCGAACGTGATGCAGCGCTCGCCGAGGCTCCGGTCGTCGGTCCAGTGGGCGTGGCGCTGGCGCCCGGTGTTGTAGGCGTCCTGCCGCGCCTGCGCTTCCGCCGTGCTCGGCGGCAGGCGGCCGTTGGAGGGCTCGACGATAAGTGACGTCCGGTTGTCCCAGTTACGTTCGACCATCCAGAACTGGTTGTAGTTGCCGGTCTGCGTATCCCGCGACGAAAAGCTGTCGGCCGCCGCCAGCGCCGCCGTGAAGACGCTGTCGCCGAAGGCGGCGTCATTGGCGTCGAGCGCGAACAGCTCGGCGGCCGTGGCCTTCAGGTTGGCCAGCTCCTCTTCGGTCAACGTCTCCCGGTCGGCCAGCGCCTCCGGCCGCTGGAGCGGAGTCGCGTTGTTGTTGGCCCAGACGCCCTGCAGATCGGGATGACCGTCGGCCGTCCGGGGCGCCGTCCAGGCCCCTTCCGCCGTCTGCGCCTGACCGGCGGTCGGAAGGGCCAGCGCCATCGCGAGCGCCAGTCCGCACACCGTAACGAGCTCACGCATTCTCATCGCCTGCCTCCTTGCGAGTTACCACGGGAGCGCGCCTCACAACGCGCTCGCTGCTCACCGTCGAAGGGCGAACACCCACAGCGTGCCGCCCTGCGGCACGTGCGTCGTCTGCCCGAGGCTGCGGTCGATTGCCCCCTGCATCCGCTGCGCATCGATGCCCCATCCCGACTGCACCGCTATGTACTGCACGCCCTCCACACTATACGACACCGGCACCCCAATGATGCCGGAACTGGTCCGCTGCCGCCACAGAATTTCACCGGAATCGGCGTCGAACGCCCGGAAGTAGCGGTCGTTCGTGCCGCCGGAGAACACCAGCCCGCCGCCGGTCGTCAACACCGGACCCCAGTTGGGCGAGTCGAACTCCTGCACCCAGACCTGCTCGCCGGCGTCGAGATCCCAGGCCTGCAGCTCCCCGAAGTGGTCGCCGCCCTCGCGGGCAAACGTCTGCGAGGACGCGCCGATGAAGCGCTCGCCCGCCTCATACTCTGCTTCCCGTCCCTCGATGTAGGAACAGAGGTTCTCGTTGGCCGGGATGTAGAGATAACGGGTGCCCGGGTTGTAGGCGGCCGGTGGCCAGTTCTTCCCACCCCAGAGCGAGGGGCAGAACGACGCGCGCACGCCCGTGCCCGGCTTGCGCTGCGGGTCGTACTCCGGACGGCCGGTCTGCGGATCCAGACGCGTGAACACGTTCTGGTGCACGTACGGCTCCGCGTCGATGAAGGTGATGGCGTCGGCCGCGCGCCCGAGCAGCCACAGATAGCCGTTCCGGCCGGGATGCACCAGCGCGTTCAGCGTGCGACCGCCGCGGCGCACGTCGACGAGGATCGGGGGATCCACCTCATCCCAGTCCCACGACCCGTTCCAGTGGTACTGGTGATAGCCGCGCAGTTCGCCGCTGCCGGCGTCCACCGCAATCACGGAGTTGGTGTACAGGTTGTCGCCCCGACGCTGATCCCCGATCCAGGGTCCGGCGTTCCCGGTGCCCCAATAGGTCAGGTTGAGGTCCGGGTCGTACGTGCCGGTCAGCCAGATCGGAGCGCCGCCCGTGCGCCATGAATCACCCGGCCAGCTGTCGCCGCCCGGCTGGTCGGGCGTCGGAATCGAGTACGCCTTCCACGCCTCCGCACCGGTCCGCGCGTCCAGCGCCGCCACGAACCCGCGAATGCCCCACTCGCCGCCGGACACCCCGACCATCACCTTGCCGTCCACGACCAGCGGCGCCATCGTCATGTAGTAGCCGCGGCGGTGGTCTTCGACCGGCTGGTCCCACACCACCTCGCCGCTCGCCGCATCGAGCGCCACGACGTGGGCGTCAACGGTCGCCAGATAGACCTTGTCCTCGTACAGCGCGGCGCCGCGGTTCGTCGGATGGCCATGCGTCAGGCCGTCGGGCAACTGCCGCGCGTAGCGCCACAGAATCTCGCCCGTGCGCGCATCCACTGCGATCACGTTGTTGCGCGGCGCGGTGAGGAACATGAAACGCCCGTTTATCAACGGCGGCGATTCGTGCCCCGGACGCAGCCCGGTCGACAGCGACCAGACCGGCACGAGGCCGGCGACGTTTGCCTTCGTAATCTGGTCGAGCGGGCTATAGCCCCATCCGTTGTAGGTGCGGCGGTACATCAGCCAGTCTCCGGGGCCGGGCTCTTCCAGTCGCTCGCGGGTGACCGTGGGGTACGTGCCGGCTTCCTGGGCCTGCGCCTGTTGCGCGGCCAGCAGCGGCGCGGCCGCGACAATGAGCAGGATCGGCAGGCGTCTCATCGGTCGTCTATCCCCATGGCTGAAGGCATGGGGATATCCTACCCAACATCGCGACACACGACCGGATGTTATGCATGGATCCCTCTCGCCGCGACGTCATTCACGCCCTGGCAGGCTTGGGTCTGGCATCGATCGCCGGGCGCACGGCGCGCGCCGCGTGCGATCTGCCGGGCGCGCATATCGACGTGCAGCGGCTGGTCGATCGACCGATCATCCACGCCGGCCTGGATCCGAGCATCGGCACCAACGTCCAGGGGCCGACCCTGATCCGCACGCCGGACTGGCTGCCGAACCGGCTCGGCCGCTACTACTGTACTTCGCGGACCATAAGGGGAGCTACATCCGGCTGGCCTATGCCGACAACATCGAGGGCCCATGGTCGATCCATGTCCCCGGTTCTCTGCACCTCCCCGAGTCGAACTTCCTGACCCAGCGGCCGCCGGTGCCCGCAGGACGGTCGCCCGTGCCGCCGCGGGAAGGCGTGCCCAGCCCCGCCGACAGCGCCATCATCCCGCACATCGCCTCGCCGGACGCGCACGTACGGAATGACCGGCGCGAAATCGTGATGTATTTCCACGGGCTGGAGGGACCTTCGTATCAGCGCTCGCGCGTTGCCGTGTCGCTGGAGGAAGGCCCCACGCTGTTCGAATCCGACATGCGGCATGCCGCCGTGCACCTGCGCGGCAATACGCTGTTCGTGTTCTGGTCGCGGGCCGGCGACACGCCGGAGCACATCCTCGTCAGCACCGTGGACGTGAGCGGCGACTGGAGCGGCTGGCGTAACGGCGCGGCGCGCAGCCTGTTGAAGCCCGAGCGGCCCTGGGAGGGCGCCGATCTGCCGCTCGAGCCGTCGGTCCGGGACGCAGTCAACGTCCGGGTTAATCAGCTCCGCGATCCCGCCATCTACGTCGAGTACGACCGCGTATACTTGCTGTACTCGGTGGCGGGCGAGGCCGGCATCGGTCTCGCCCGACTCGACATCCGCTGCTGACCGGCTCATGGACTAGGTTCGCCTCCAAAACTACCGCTGCTTCCGCCGGGAGCAGACTGTCCGCCTCGGCCGTCTGACTCTGCTAGTCGGCGAGAACAGCACCGGCAAGACTTCGTTTCTAGCCCTCCTGCGAGCGCTCTGGAATGTCGCTTCCCGCGAGTCGGTACCGAATTTCCGGGAACCACCGTACGACCTTGGCCGATTCCGGGAAATAGCACATCACCGCGGCGCGAGAGGCAGTTCCGCCGGAGCGTTTTCTGCGGGCTTCAGTACGACTATTCGCTCCCGAAACGAGAGGCGCACGAATCGTGTGACTTTCACGGCCAACTTCGGCAAGCGCGACGCGGCGCCGTTCCCGATGTCTCGGCGCCTGGAAGATGCCCAATACTGGATCGAGCACCAGTACCGAGATACAGCGGAACAATCGGGCAAGCACGGCACGTTTCGCTTCGGGACGTGCGATCGCTCATGGGAATTTCAGCTTCCCGATGACGTTCCATTCGTACCCGACGGATACCTGGTTCCGCTCCGGATGCTGGCTGCCATGAAGGCAGACGCCGCGGAGTTGGTCAGCCACGACGGCACAAGGGAGCATCCATCCGACAACGACTGGACGGCAATTCGCCATCTCCTCCGGGATCTCCATAGCCGTTTCGCATATGCGGCCCCGTATGCCGGCGCGCCTGTGCGCTCCCGCCCGCTACGCACCTACGACCCTCGGACATTCACGCCCGATCCGGAAGGTGAATACATTCCCCTGTACCTCGCGAACCTGCGTTCCGGTCACTCCGCAGATTGGGAGTCCCTCAAGAGTGCACTCGAATCATTCGGTCGTGAGGCCGGCTTGTTCGATGAAATCGAGATCAAGCTGCTTGGCGACACCGGCGGCGGTCCGTTCGAGATACAGGTCAGAAAATCCGGCAGGAGGCTCAAGGGACCTCGCAGGAACCTCGCGGACCTCGGTTACGGCGTCAGCCAAGTCTTGCCGATTGTCACCGAGTTATTGAAGCGCGATCCGCAGCCGATGTTTCTTTTGCAGCAGCCGGAAGTACATCTGCATCCGAGCGCGCAGGCGGCGCTCGGATGCCTGCTGTGCAACATCGCCGCGCGCGGGCGACGGCAGCTAGTGATCGAGACACACAGTGACCACCTGCTGGATCGCGTGCGCATGGACATTCGGGACCGTCGTACGCAACTGAAGCCCGCTGACGTATCCCTCCTGTACTTCGAACCTGACGAACTGGACGTTCAAATTCATTCGCTCAGGATCGACGCCCAGGGCAACGTGCTTCGCGTCCCGGACAGCTACCGAAAATTCTTCCTGGCGGAGACGCAACGCTCTCTGGGCCTGTAAATGTGCGCCATTGTGGATGCCAGTGTGTGCGGCGAAATCTTCGGTGAGGACCGTAATGACGCCAGCCGCTATTTCTTTAACTGGCTGACTGCGGGAAAAGGACGGCTCGTCATCGGTGGTCAGCTCAAGGCAGAGCTTCGACACCACAAGCTTGACGAGTGGCTCAAGGAAGTCCTTCGCGCTGGCCGAGCATTCGACCAGCCGACCGAAAGGGTCGAGGCAGAAACTCGCGCGCTCCGACATGACGGACGCTGCCGTTCGAACGACCCGCACGTTCTCGCGCTGGCGCGGATCAGCGGCGGCCGGCTGCTATACACGAACGACCATAGGCTTCAAGAGGACTTCGCCAACCCTGGGATCCTTCCCGGCCAGACGCAAGGCAAGATATACACGACAGTGGCGGGGCGTCGCCAGCCGCGGGATCAACACGGCGGCCGACTCCGACCTGCACATAGACAACTCCTTCGGCGACAAGACTTGTGCCCGCGCATGGCAGGTTAGTACCGCCGTTTCTCAAGGATATTTGAAATAACCAGCTCACATAGCGAGTACCGCTACCTCCCGGGGAAGTAACGCGCGACGGTGGCGGCGGCCGGCGGCGGCGTCAGCCATGACACCACCACCATCAGCAGCGACGAGCCGATCAGCATCGGCAGCACCGGCATGTAGCCGAGCACCGCGGTGCCGCCCGGCGTGCGCGTGACGATGTCCGTGCCGGCCAGCGTCCAGACCGGCACGATCGTGCCGGGTGCCGGCGCCGGCACCACCGCCTGCAGCAGCGCCACGGCCGCCATCGTGGCCGCCGTCCATACCACCACCGCGAGCGCCCCCCACTTGGTGCTCCGCCGCCAGAAGAGCGCGGCCACCAGCAGCGGCAACAGCGTCGTGAAGCCGGAGAACGCGTATTGCACCGCGATGCCGAAGATGCCGGGCGGCGCCTGCAGCGCGATGGCGTACGCGACGAGGGCAATCAACACGACGAACAGGCGTCCCATCTGCACCTGTACCGCCTGACCGAAGCGCGCCGCGCCGCCGTAGTAGGCGAACACGTCTTCGGTGAACATTGTCGACAGCGCCAGAATCTGCGAATCGCTGGCCATGACCGCCGCCATGATGCCGGCGCCGAGCAGCCCGGCCAGCCACAGCGGCGCATAGTGCTCCAGCATGACGATGACTACGTCGTCGCCGGCCGCGGCGCGCTGCAGGCCCGCCGTTTCCTCCGGCGACAGGCTGTCCTGGCCGGCCGTCAGCTCCGCGCGCGCCTCCAGCTTCGACTCGATGGCCGGCACGTCGGTCATCGCATTCGCCGCCAGACCCAGGAACGTGCACGGCAGCCAGATCGCCAGGATGCAGAGCGGGTAGAAAAGGATTGTCTTCTTGAACTGCCCCATCCGCCGCGCCGTCAGGCAGAAGATGGAGATGTGCGGGAACATGATCGTGGAAAGCGGGATCAGCATGTAGCTGAAGAAGAAGCGGGGCGGCACTCGCTCGCGCGTCAGCAGCGGGGCCGTGTCGGGGTTCGCGAGCAGCCGCTCCATCGCCTGCGGGAACCCGCCGATGCTGACCCCGATGAACACGATCGCCGCCGCGCCGAATACGAGGAACAGCACCGTCTGGAACGTGTTGACCCAGGCCGTGCCGCGCATGCCGCCGAAGAACACGTATCCCATCACGACCGACGCCACCACGAGACCACCGAACCAGTACGGCACCAGCCCGCCGCTCACCGCGCTCAGCGTCGTCCCGCCGCCCATCACCGCGATGACGATGTACGGCACCAGCAGCGTCGCCTGCACGGCGAAGATGGCGGTGCCGATATGTCCGCACTCCCAGCGGTCGCGGTACATCTGCACCGGCGTCATGAATCCGAATCGCTTGCCGAGCGCCCACACGCGAGTGCCGAACAGATAGAGCGTCAACGGGATGAGGAACGCCGAGGACGACGCCATCAGCCCGTACGTCACTATCCCGTTGGAGAAGGCGTGCCCCGCCGAGCCGAGGATCGTGAACGCCGTCATGTTGGTGCCGAAGAGCGACAGCAGGAACACGTACTGGCCGAGCGACCGGTTGGCGAGGAAGTAGCCCTCCGCCTCTTGCGTACCGCCGGCGCGGCGGAAGGCGAAGATGCCGATGTAGAGGACGACGCCCAGGTAGAGAAAAACGACGACCGCCGGGATCACGGGTTCTCCCTCTGGTCCGCAGACGGCTGCTCGGACGCAGCCGGCCGCTCAGGACCCGCTTCCGCCTCGACGTCCAGGTGCCCCGGCCAGGCAAACCGGATCAGCCCCCACATGAGCGCGGCCACGGCGACCGAGTAGACCGCGTGGTAGAAGAAACCGATCGGCAGGAAGCCGAAGACGAGCGGCCGCGCGCGATCCCAGAACCAGAAGTCCTGGTGCAGGAAGTAGAGCGCCGCGACCGCGCCCGCAAGCACCCAGCGTGTGGTCACAGGTCCCACAGCATACAACGCCGGCGGCCACGCCCTACTCCGTCGGCAGGTCGGCCGCCGACAGGTCCGCCGCGCGCCAAAGATACAGCGACGCCACGCTCCGCCACGGGCGCCAGCGCTCGCCGTACGCCAGGACCTCCTCCGGCTCCGGCAGCGCGTTGAGACCGCGGGCGCGCGCGAACCCGCGGCGAATGCCGAGGTCCGTCGCCGGCAGCACATCGGGCCGCCCGAGGTGCATCAGCAGCATCTCTCCGGTCCAGCGGCCGATGCCTCGTACCTGCACGACGCGCTCGATGACCTCGTCGTCGGAGAGCCCCCGGACCGTCCGCGGGCCGGGCACGACGCGGCGCCGGGTCTTGGCCGCCAGGTCGTGCACGGCAAGTACCTTGGCGCGCGACAACCCGGCCGCGCGCAACTGCTCCGGTGTCAGCGCCAGCAATGCCGGCGGGGTCGGCCGGCCGCCGTCGAACAACGCCGCCACCCGCGCGTAGATGGCTCCCGCCGCGCGGCCGGAGAGCTGCTGATGGACGATGGCGCGCACTAGCGCTTCGAACGGATGCCGCTCCGTCCGCCGGAACGCGAACGGCTCGCATCCGTCGATCAGCCGCCGCAGCAGGGGGTCTGCCTGCCGTAGCGCCGCGACCGCTGCGTGCATCTCGCGCTCCACCGCCCTGGAACCGACCGTCATGAGCCGGTATTCGGCACCGGCCCGCGGCCGGCTGCCAGATCCAGCAGGAACGCATACTGCAGCGCCAGCTCGCGGTAGCGCCGGTAGCGGCCGGACGCCCCGCCGTGGCCGGCCTCCATGTTCGTCTTGAGCAACAGCCGGCGGCCGTCGTCGGGCTGCATGGCGCGGCGCCGCGCCACCCACTTGGCCGGCTCCCAGTACTGCACCTGCGAGTCGTGGAGGCCCGTCATCACCAGCAGGTGCGGCCACGTCACCGGCTGCATGTTGTCGTACGGCGAGTACGAACGGATGTACTCGTACGCGCGCGGCTCGTTCGGGTTGCCCCACTCGTCGTACTCGCCGGTGGTGAGCGGAATGGTCTCGTCGAGCATCGTCGTCAGCACGTCGACGAACGGCACCTGCGCGACCACCCCGTGGAACAGATCGGGGCGCATGTTGACGACCGCGCCCATCAGCAGCCCCCCGGCGCTGCCGCCCATGGCATAGAGCCGGTCCGAAGCGGCGTGTTCGGCGGCGACAAGCTGCTCCGCACAGGCGATGAAGTCGGTGAACGAGTTCTTCTTCTGCTGCAGCTTGCCGTCGTCGTACCACCAACGTCCCAGCTCCTTCCCGCCCCGGACATGCGCGATGGCAAACGCGAAACCGCGATCCAGTAGGCTCAGGCGCGGCGAGCTGAAGGACGCCTCCATGCTGATGCCGTACGAGCCGTAGCCGTACAGCAGCAGCGGCGGCGCCTGGACAGCGGCGGCGCCACTCTCCCCCGTCCCGCTTCGGCGCCGGACCAGCGAGATCGGCACGCGGACGCCGTCGGACGCCGTCGCCTCCAGCCGCAGCGTCTCGTAGCGTGACGGGTCGTAGCCGCCCAGCACCTCCTCCTGCTTGCGCAGGGTGCGCGTGCGGGCCGCCATGTCGTAGTCGTAGACCGACTCGGGCGTCACCATCGAGCTGTAGTGGAAGCGGAGCGTTGCCGTGTCCGGCTCGACGTTGACACCCAGGCCGGCGGCGTAGGCCGGCTCGTCGAACGCGATCTCGTGCTCCCCGGGTCCGCTCCAGGGCCGTACGCGGAGCACCGTCAGACCGGCGCGCCGTTCCGCCGCCACCAGGTGCCCGCGAAACAGCGCGAAGCCCTCGAGCAGCACGTCCTCGCGGTGCGGCAGCAGCTCGCGCCAGTGCACGCGCTCCGGGCGATCCTCGTCCATCTCCATCAATCGGAAATTGCGGGCACCGGCGTTCGTGCGGATGTAGAACCGCCCACGGTAATGATCGATCTCGTACTCGTGGCCCCGCTCGCGTGGCAGGAACGTGACGAGCCGCGCCTCGGGGTCGGTGGCGTCCAGGCAGTGAATCTCGGTCGTGAGCGTCTGGAACGACCCGATCAGGATGTAGCGCTGCGACCGGCTGCGCCAGACCGCGCAGGAAAACTCCGGGTCGGATTCCTCGTACACGATCCGGTCGTCGCGCGGGTCGCCCCCGAGCCGATGCCGCAGGATCTGGTACGGGCGGAGCGTCTCCGGATCCTGGCGCGCATAGAACACCGCGTCGTTGCCGGCCGCCCAGGCGACGTTGGCCGTCACGTCCGGGACGACGTCCTGAAAGTCCTGGCCGGTGGTCAGGTCCCGGAACCGCACCGTGTACCGGCGCCGCCCGACGGTATCGACCGCATACGCCAACCGCCGCCCGTCCGGGCTCACGCGCCGCGAGCCGACATCGCAGAACACGTGGCCTGCCGCAACGGCGTTGCCGTCGAGAACTACCTCCTCCCCGGCCGGCGCGCCGCCGCCGGCGAGCGCTCGGCGGCAATGGATGGGGTACTCCCGGCCTTCCTCGTACCGGCGGTGATAGAGATACGCTCCCTCGCGGTACGGCACCGACATGTCGGTCTGCCGGATGCGCCCCTTGATCTCCTCGAACAGCTGCTCTTCCCGGGCAGCCGTGTGCGCCAGCGATTCCCGCAGCCAGGCGTTTTCCGCGTCGAGGTAGGCGCGCACCGCGGGGTCGTCCCGGTTGCGCAGCCAGTAGTAGTCGTCGAGCCGCACGTCGCCATGCTTCTCGAGGCGGTGCGGGCGCTGTGGTGCGCGAGGCGGCGGCATGCGCGGGTCGGGAATCCGGTAGCGCTGGAAGTATAATGTGGCGGTCGGCGCAAGACGTCCTTAGTTGCCCACCAGCGTGCGGGCGACACCCTGCATGTAATTTTAGAGAGTCGAGAAAGGGAGCGTCCCCCATGGTAGATACGACGTCCGGCCCCTCGCAGGCGAGGATCCGGACCGATCTCTGGCGGGCGGTATTGGATTTCTCGGGCGACGAAAAATACGTCTGGGACCAGAACGGACTCGTTGCCCGGCGCACCAGCGAGGTGACGGATCCGGGGCCGGACATGCCGACGATCACGCCCGAACAGTTCACGGGGTGGAAAAAGGCGTTCGCCCACGGCATCGACGACGGCGACCGGGACGAGCGGCTCAACGAATGGACGGAGCGGCGCCTGCCCGCGAGCTTTCTCCCGCCGCACCTGAAGCATCGCTGGAACGGCCATTTGAAAGTGGAGGTCCACAAGCGCCTGCTCGACTGGTTCGAGGCGCAGAACCTCGCGCCCCCTGCCGACCTGCTTGTTGCCCGCGACGGCATGGAGACGCCGCCGGGGCCGGACTTGCGGCTGCGGCTCATCGCCTGCGTCCGCCTGATGACCCAGGACGAATTGGAGCGCGTGCAGATTCCTGCCTCGGTTCTGCGGCGAATCAAGCCGTAGGTGCATGGCGCGGCAGTCGGCCGGACAGGCCGACCGACACGTGCAATTCAGCATCCGTGCACCCTGTCGGTGAACGCTCGGGCGGTCGCTGGGCGCTCGGACGGTCGGGCCGTCAGGATTGCGCTGACGACCGAGATCAACGTTGAGGACGCGTCGTCACCCGGTTCGCCCCCCGGCTGGATCTGTTGGCGTCGAATACGGTCGATCACCGTGTTGCGGTCGCCGCCGATGAACGGATGTCGGCCGGCGACCATTTCGTACAGCACGACACACAGCGCCCAGATGTCGTCTGCCGCGCCGGCCGCGCCGCCGGCCAGCAACTCGGGCGAGGTGTAGAGCACCGTGCCGCCGGCCGGCTGGTTGCGATCGTCCGTCAGATGCGCCAGACCGAAATCCAGCAACTTCGCGGCGCCGTCCGACGTAAATCCGATATTGCTCGGCTTGATGTCGCCGTGCAGATAGCCGGCGCGATGCAACACCGCGAGCGCCTCCGCCACGGTGACAGCGACGCCGACTGCCGCGGACGCGGAGAGCGGTCCCCGATTGAGTCGGGCCGCCAGCGTGCCCCCGGCCAGCAACTCGACAATCAGCAGCGGGCGGCCGCGCCAGGTCTCGAGGCCGTAGACCTGCGCGATGGCGGGGTGCGCCAATGCCGCCATCGTGCGCGCTTCCTCCTGCAGCCGCACCAGACCGTGACCCGCCAGCGCCGGCAGCGTCTTGACCGCGACGTCGCGCCCGAGGCGGACATCGTGCGCCAGATAGACCACGCCCATGCCGCCGGCGCCGAGGCGCCGGTCGACGCGGAACTTGCCGGCCAGAAACGCCGGCGTCGGTGTCTCCTCGTATGCCACACCGCACTGGCAGCGGCTCCCTGTGTCCGCCGGCGCAACGATCCCACACACCGGACACTCGCGGGCGGATTGCGGATCGGCGCCGCCACCGTCCGGCGCCTGGAGCAGACGCAGGCGATCGAGCGCGAGACCGACCGTCGCCGCCAATGCGGCCAGGAACGTGCGATCGACGGGGACCAGCCGGTCGTCGAAGCGGCGGCCGACCACCATCGCCCCGTTGATCTCCGAGCCGGGCCCCACCACCGGCACGACGACCGCCGCGGCGGTGGCCAGCACCCACTGGGCATCGTCGCCCGGCAGGAGCTCGAACGCCGAAGTCCCATCGTCGGGATCAACATGGAGCGGATCGCGGGTGGACTCCAGCAGATGGACGAGGGCTGATGTTCGGGCCAGTGGCGCCATGCCGGCGCTCGGTGCGGTGAAGTGATACGCGTGCTCATCTGCCACACCGGCCGCGACCAACAACGTCGCCGGCGCGGTCCCCGCGCGCCGTACGGCACGGACGACCACCTCGTCGACCTGCGCGACGGATGTCGCCTGCGCCAGCGTCCCACTCGCGGCGGCCAGTACGCGCCGCTGCTCCTCGGACTCGGGATCGACCCACGCGTCCAGGTACGTGAGCAGGCGACGGCGGAAGCCGGCCGCCAACGACGCAACGCCGGCCGCCATGACAAGCAGCACGGCCAGCGGTTCGGACATCACTTCGCCGACCGGCCGGGTCGGTTGACTCGCGAGCAGCCAGCCCAGCCCTACCAGTGGCGCGGCGCCGACCACCGCCAACAGGCGGCGCGTCATTAGACGCCGATACGACGCCCGTACGACGACGCGGATATCGAGCGCGCGTCTGGACAGGACGGCGTAGGTTGTCGAGAGCGGGATTGAAAGGATGGACGCGAACACGATGACGGTAAGCACCTCCCGGTGTTCATCGCCGAACTGACGCGCCGCGGCCCAGGACAACTCAATCAGGGCATCGAGAAAAATAGGCCCTACCCCGACCACGATTCCGCCGATGAACAGCGCGGCGCGACGTGACTCGTCGGCCTTCGCGTCGCGTGCGCGCAGTGCGAGGACTGCAAGCGCAGACAGGATCAAAATCGCCAGGATTGACCAGTAGAGACCGTCGTCCCCCTCACGGGCCAGAACCGGCATCCGCTCCAGCAACGGCGTCGCGTTCACGAACCAGAGCGCTCCGCCGACCACCGCGCTGATGGGCACCATGCGGCGAGCGACATCATCGATCCGGGTTCGTCGATGGACTCGCGGAAACTCCCGTGCGAACGCCCACATGAGCGCCGGCGAAAAAACCTCCGAGAGGATCACCGGTCGATCCCCCCACACGCCCATCACCAACACCAACCGCGACGACATGTCCTCCGAAAACGACGACGCGCCCAAGGCGTACAATGCGCCCAGCAACTGTGCCCGGTAATCGAAACGGCCACCGCGGAGCAGCAGCAATGCGCACGCGAACAAGAAAACAAGCGCCAGCAACTGCGGCACTGCAGACGGCCCGTCAAGATACCAATCCCACCGCCACGCCGTCATCACCAGCGCTGCCGCCACCTGGACCGCAGACAACGCGACGATCGATCCAAGCGCAAGGCGCGCAAACGCCGTGCCGGGACGCTCACGAGAGAGAGAGACGGAGACCGCGCCCTTCGGTCTGTGGGTCGCGAATATCTCTGACAGCGCGCGCAGGTTTTCGAGTGCACGGCCATGACCCGGCCGCGACGCGCCGCGCGCTCGATTCCAGTCCACCTCCTGGTTCGACGTAATGGCGTCCGCGACGTCGACCAGAAGCCTGCCGTCAGACATACGGCTTCTCCGCGGGGCCCGCAATCAGACGATATTCCGGCGCGCCGGGGCTTGGAAGCGATTCTGTGGTCTCTGACAATCGGTACACGATGACATATGTTGCTACAAGGGAATCACACCATACCATCCGTGCACAACACACGGCCCCGGCCACTAGGCGTCACGTTCACCGCGACGTTCCGGTAGCCGGTCGCCGGATGAACAATATCAGGGAACCTTAGCTATCCTTCTCGGAAATTGGCCATGGCCGCCGTGGACAATAGATCCACATCAGTCCGAAGCGAACTTCACATACACCGCTAATGTGCTCCAACGCTGCGTTGACATGGTCCTCGTTCACCACCTTGGGATCGTTCGCATACGCATGGAAGGCAGCAAGAGACCCGGCGTGGAAAGCCGCCCTGCAAACCCGCGGGCGGTCCGTATTCCACTTATCCGGGTCCCCGTCGATCTGTTCCTTAAATGATGCAATCACGTTCTCATCGTTCTTCAACCACTCGACAATCTCATCCGGGATGCTCACATCCGGGTTTGCCGGACCGTGAGCATACACCCCGCGGACAAACGTATTCACACTCTCTTCGATTGCCTGTTTTACAACCTGATCTACATTCGCCATCTTGCTTTCCTTTCGCTGAATTGGGACTCGGTGCTGCACGCCGAGAAACGGCAGTCGCCTGCGCCCCGGTAAACATCGCTACGGTGAGCCAACGCTGATCAACCTCACGAATACGCGGTCTGCAGAACTCGATGCCACGATCCAGACGCTTACGCGCGTGCCCGGTTTGCACCGCTACCGGGCAGGGTTCCGTCACTACCTACCGCGCCCACCGGCGCACCTGCCGCACGCGGAAATAGGCACCGCCGCACAGCACGACCAACGCCACGAGCAACTGTGCCAGCAGCGGGACAGTGGGCACCTCCCGGGCACAGATTTCGCCCCTGAAGTCCTTTACCCTCGCCAATCACGCCTGGAACGCGGCATCCGCCGGCGCGCACAGACCGGCGTTGCTCTCGAGATGCAGATACTCGAGTGGTCCGAGATTTGTCATGGACGAGGGCAGCGGTCCCGTCGGGTTGTGTCGGGTTGTTCTCCTGTAGCTCCAGCAGTAGGACCCGGCTGACGCCATACCCGGTGCCATGTCGCTGCTGTCCGGATGCAATATCCACAACGTCAGTCGTTCCGAAACCGAACAGGCTGCATCAAATATGCGGGCTGACGCGGACCCCGAACAGGGTCGGCGTACCGGGGCAGGACGCAACCCCAGTTTTCTTGGGACCCGCGGGCGGCGCCCTCACGCACGTCGCCGCCGCGTCGTTCACGCCGCGGGGTCTACGTCCCTCGCGGTTGGACCGCTTAAGAAATTCCTGCCCAAAATCACGCAGTGGAGGAATCCTACAAGATTACCGAGACGATGAGTATGCCGGAAAATCGCGGGGTGTAATATGGGGCGAAGTCCCCTATTTTTCGCAATTCCCGCCCGCCGCTCCCTGGGCTCTGAAATCAGCGTGTCGGATTTGCACCACCCGCTGTCACATCGCAAGGACGATCCGGGCCGTGTCAACGACTTTGAGACAACCTGATTCAGCATTTACTGTAGCGACTCCACGCTGGTGACGAGCGTGCCCGGGCGATTGTCGATGCGTGGTGTCGGGCGCATGGAGCCCGGCTGTGGGTCGACCGGGGTGACGGTGGTCGTGGCTGGGGCCACCTGGCTGGTGAGGGTCGGCGGCCGATTGATCCAGACCGCCGTGGGCATTGTCTCGGGGCGGGGTGGCCCGTGCACGAACCGCTCGGGATGGGCGGCATAGGCGGCGAGGCGCGTGCGGTGACGGGCCGCCAGGACGGTTGCGGCGCGGCCGTAGTGGACATCGGCGGGCGTCAGATAGCTCAGGCCGCTGTGATGGTGCGCGTCGTTGTACCACGCAAACAGGTCGCGGCTGACGCCACGCGCGTGTTCGAGCGCGCCGAACCGTGCCGGAAACTCCGGCCGGTATTTCACGGTCCGGAACTGCGCCTCGGAGAACGGATTGTCGTTGCTCACGCGGGGCCGCGAATGACTGGCGGTGACACCCAGGTCCGAGAAGAGCAGCGCGACGAGTGTGCTGCGCATGGGCGCACCGCGGTCCGCGTGAATGGTGAGTTGGTACGGCGTGATGCCCTGCTTCGCGCAGGTTGCCGCCAGCAGGCGCTCGGCCAGGTGCGCATTCTCGTGCCGCGCGACCATCCAGCCCACGACGTAGCGGCTGAAGAGGTCGAGGATGACGTAGAGCGAGTAGTAGAGATACGGAACCGGGCCCTTGAGCTTGGTGATATCCCAGGACCAGACCTGATTCGGGCCCGTCGCGACCAGCTCGGGGGCGGCATAGGCCGGATGCCGGGCCTGTGCGCGCCGCTCGCGCACTTCGTGGGCCGCGGCGAGCACGCGATACATCGTGCGCGGGGAGCAGAGGTAGGTCTGCTCCTCGAGCAACGTGGCATGAACCTCGGTGGGCGACTGGTCGACGAACCGCGGGCTGTGCAGCACGTCGAGGACCGCCTGGCGTTCGGTGGGACCCAGCGCCCGCGGCGATGGCGCCCGCGGGCGCGGCGGCGGCGCGGGCCGCCGGTGTCGATAGAGCGTTGCCCGCGACACCCCGACGCTGTGACACAGCGCCGCCGTCTCACCTGGTGTGGCGATGGTCGTAATGGCCTGCATCAGTCGGTCTCGTCGTCGTCGAGCGGTGTCAGGGGGAGCCCCAGGATCTCGGCAATTTTTTTTTGGAGCGTGATGATCGTCTCCGCGCGCTGCAACTTCCGCTGCAGCCGGCGGTTCTCCGCCTCGAGCTGAGTCACCCGCGGGTCGACGGGGCGCGGCGTTGGACCCCGGCGGCGCCCGCGCATCTCCCGCAGGGCGCCCGCCTCACGCTGCCGCCGCCAGTTCGTCAGGAGCGACGAGTACAACCCCTCGCGACGCAACAGGGCGCCCACCTCGCCGGGCTTCTTGCACGCGTCGACGGCCTTGAGAATGCGCAGCCGATACGCGGCCGAGAAGCGCCGCCGCTGCACCGTCGCCGGCACCTCCGGGTCCGGGGCACGGGCCGGCAACGTGGGCGCGGGGTCGCGGCCTCCGGTCGCCCTCCGGGCTCCCTCCACGGGCTCCCTCCACCCCCGGCCCCGCGCCCACGTCGACCTCCACCGCGTCTGGCATGCGCGTCATCTCTCCAACCTCTCCCGCCCCTACACTAAACTCAACAGGGAGGTTGTCTCACAGATTATTGGCACAGGGGGATCCGGCCAAACTGGAGCGCCTGCACAAACTCAACGAGTTCCACTTCCAGCAGTTCGCGCACCTTGTGACGAAACTCGCCGCCACGCCTGAGCGGGAGGGCGACGGCACAATGCTGGTCCACACGGTGCTGCTGTACGGGACCGGCATCAGTGACAGCAATACCCATGACCGTGCATCCTATTCAAGCGGTTTTGCACATTGTTCGGAACACTACCGGGCCCGGCTGGCTGCCTACCAGCCCGGCCCGGTGGGCCTCAGCACCTACCGCGCCCAGTGGCGCACCTGCCGCACGCGGACATAGGCGCCGCCGCACAGCAGGAGCAGCGCCAGGAGCATCTGTGCCAGCAGCGGGACAGTGGGCACCTCCTGGGCACAGATTTCGCCCCTGAAGTCCTTCACCCTCGCCAACCACGCCTGGAACGCGGCATCCGCCGGCGCGCACAGACCGGCGTTGTTCTCGAGATGCAGATGATCGAGTGGTCCGAGATTTGTCATGGACGAGGGCAGCGGTCCCGTCAGATTGTTGTAGGCGGCCCACAATCCCGTGAGGTTGGTCAAGGAGCCCAACTCGGGAGGGATCGACCCCGTCAGGTTGTTGCTGTGGAGGTCGAGCGTGCGCAAGTTGGACAGGCGACCCGGTTCGGGGGGGATCGGTCCCGTCAGGTTGTTCTCCTGTAGTTCCAGCAGTAGGACCCGACCGACGCCGTCGGTCCTGACGCCGTGCCAGTGACCGAACGGTTCGTCGGTGCCCCAATTCGTCTGTTGGTCCAGTTGTTTCCATTGGTCGCGTCGTACAGCGCCATTAGCGCCGCGCGCTCTTGGGGGTCCTCATCCGGGGCCGTCGGCTCCACCCCATCCGCACAAGTGTCGCCCGTGAAGGTATTTACCGTCGCCAACCACTCCTGGAACGCGGCATCCGCCGACGCGCAAAGCCCGGCGTTGTTCTGGATTTCCAGAGAATAGAGTTGTCGCAGATTGGTCATCGACAAGGGCAGCGGCCCCGTCAGTTGGTTGTTGGCGGCCCGCAATCCCGTGAGGTTGATCAAGGAGCCCAACTCGGGAGGGATCGATCCCGTCAGGTTATTGACGTGGAGATCCAGCGCTACGACCCGACCGGCGTCGTCGGTCCTGACGCCGTGCCAGCGGTCGAGCGGTTCATCGGGACCCCAATTCGTACTGTCGGTCCAGCTGTTCCCACCGGTCGCGTCGTACAGCGCCATCAACGCCGCGCGATCGACAGAGTCAACCTGCACGCGGCCGCGCACGAGGCCCGGAGACCGTATGTTCGGCCCGACTTGATAGGCCAGCTGCGCGTACGAACTTTCTTCCTCGGACCACCCCTCCGCGGAGACATTCAGGATGTATCCCGCCCCCGGCGGCACGTGATGGAACCCGAGCGCGTGACCGAGCTCATGCGCAAGGGACTGCTCGAAGTAATATTCGGGCTGTTCCGCCACGTCGCTGGGATTCCAGACGATCTCAGACCAGAGCCACCGTCCCACACGGTGCGGATGGCTCTGCCGCATGGTGTTTGCGTGGGCGAGGTTGTTATCCGCCACTTCGCCGGGCCTGCCCGCACGCACGTGGATCCAGCCCTCCTGCGGCTCGTCTGCGCAGGCGGCAATCCGGATCTCGCCGTTCCAACTCAGACCCGTCCAGCGGTTGATCTGCTCCCGCCACCAGGACGCGTCGGAGTACGGCGCCAGCCGCTCGCCGGTGTAGCTGGTGTCAGGTAACTGGATGCAGATCCGGATCGTCGGCACGATCGCCCGGTCCAATACGATGGTCTCCTCACCCTCATAGCCAGTACGCTGCCAGTTATCGAACACGAGCGCCTCCCACCGTTCACGGTTCATGCCCGCCGGTTCGTCGACAGTCGGTTGCTGGCCGTCTTCGTGCTGCGGATCGAAGCGGGCGCCAGGCGCCCCGCTGGGCCGGCCGCGGTCCGGGCCTGCCGAACCAAAGCTGGCGGCCGGCGCCCCACCGACCCAGTGGATGCGATGCCCGCCGCACGAGAGCCGCTGCGCCTCGGCCGGCGTGGCCCCGAGCAGTCCGACGATGAGCAGTCCGGTGGCCAGACGTGTGCGCACCGCACGTCCCGTTACGCTCAGGATGCGACCGGGACGCCGAAGCCGTCGGTCGCATCAGTTCCTTCTTCTGGTTCGTGGCAGTCCATAACTTTTCTCCCTGCATCCCACCCCAGTGTGGGGAACGTCTCCCGGCGCCGTGGCGCTGGTGCCGGACGCACTATCCACAACGTCGGTGGTGCCGAAACCGAACAGGCTGCATCGAATATTCGGGCGCACGCGGACCCCGAACAGGGTTGGCGCTTCGGGGCAGGACGGCGGCGGGTGGTGCCGAATTGGCCCGACTACGATTTGGCGGTCAATCCGGCAGGAGGGGATGCAGTGGCGGCGAGCGCCAGTCGATCGGGATGCGGTGGCCCGGCAGGTCGAGGGCGATGTCGCCGAGGGACACGAACCCGCCGCGGGTCTACGGCCAGTCTCTGCTCACTGGATGCAGATCCGGATCGGCGGCGCGCTCGCGCAGTCCAATACGACGGTCTGCTCAACGCCGTAGATATCATCGGCGCCGAAAAAAAACACGAGCGCGTCCCACCGTTCGCAGTTCATGCCCGCCGGTTCGTCGATGGTCGGTCACGCCGGTGCGTACGAGGCCCGGAAACCGTACGTTCGGCCCCACTTGATACGCCAGCTGCGCGAGCGAACCCTCTTCTTCGGACCACTCCTCGGCGACGCGACTCATGACGTAGCCCACCCCCCGCGGCGCGTGAAAGAACCCGAGCACGTGGCCGAGTTCATGCGCGAGGGCCGGTTCAATGTACGATTCCTCGGTGACGGGCACTTCCTCGTGATTCCAGATGATCTCAGACGAGAACCACCGTCCCGCAAGGTGCGCACGGTATTCCCGTATAGTGGCTGTATGTGCGAGGCTGCCTTCCCTCACCTCGCCGGGACTGCCCTCGCGCACGTTGATCCAGCCTTGTAGGGGCTCGTCTGTGCAGGCGGCAATCCGGATCTCACCGTTCCAATGCAGACCCGTCCAGCGCTTGATCTGCCGCTGCCACCAGGACGCGTCGGAGTACGGCGCAAGTCGCTCGCCTGTGTAACTGGTGTCAGGTGACTGGATGCAAATCCGGATCGTCTGCACGACCGCGCGGTCCAATACGTTGGTATACCTGGCGTGCTTGGGACCGAGCCTGTAGGCGTTGAACACGAGCGCCTCCCACCGTTCGCGGTTCATGCCCGCCGGTTCCGGGATGGTCGGTTGCTGGCCGTCTTCGTGCTGCGGATCGAAGCTGGCGTCAGGCGCCTCACCGGCCCCAGGGATGGGATGCCCGCCGCATGAGAGCCGTTGCGCCTCGGCCGGCGTGGCCCCGAGCAGTCCGACGATGAGCAGTCCCTTGGCCAGACGTGTGCGCACCGTAGCGCCCATTGCGCTCGGGATGCGACCGGGACGCCGAAGCCGGCGGTCCGTATCGGATCCTTCCCCTATTTCGTGGCAGTCCATGACTTTTCTTCCTGCATCCCGTCCCAGTTTGGGGAACGTCTCTCAGCGCTATCGCGCTGCTGCCGGATGCACTATTGACAACGCCAATCGCACCGAAACCGAACAGGCTGCAGCGAATATGCGGGCGCATGGGGACCCCGGACAGGGTCAGCGCTCCGGGGCAGGACGGCGGCGGGTGGTGCCGAATTGGCGCGAGTACGATATGGCGGTCAATCCGGCAGAACGGGATGCACTGGCGGCGAACGCCAGTCGCTCGGGATGCGGTTGCCCGGCAGGTCGAGGGCGATGTCACCGAGGGACACGAACCCGCCGCGGGTCTACGTCTGCTAGTGCTTTGCCACGAGTAAACATTAGGGCTGTCGTGGAACTCATCTCGAACCGAGAGAGTTCCCGTGGGGAAAAAATACATCGTTCGACTCACGGCACAGGAACGCGAGGTCTGTCAACAGACGCTCCGAACGCTCAACGGCGGCAGCGAGAAGGTGCGCCGCGCGCAGATTCTCTTGAAGGCCGATGCGGACGGGCCAAGGTGGACCGACCGGCAGGTCGCCGAGGCCTTTTCGTGCCGCACCAAGACGGTCGAGAACATTCGCCAACGATGCGTGCTGGACGGGTTCGAACAGGCGCTGGAGCGAAAACGACGCGAATCACCGCCGGTCGAGAAGCTGCTCGACGGCGAACAGGAGTCCCAGGTCATCGCCTTGCGTCTGGGGCCGCCCCCGAGGGGCTTTGCGAACTGGTCGCTACGGCTGTTGGCGCGCCGGGTCGTCGAGTTGGGGGTCGTCGAGTCGATCAGCCACGAAACCATCCGGCGCACGCTTAAAAAAACGGCATGACGCGGCGGAAAATCGAGTATTGGGTGATCCCGCCACAGGCCGATGCCGAGTTCGCGGCGAACATGGAACAGGTCCTGGACCTGTATCAGCAACCCTACGATCCGGATTGTCCCGTCGTGTGCATGGACGAGCAGCCGGTGCAGTTGGTCAGGGAAACCCGTCCGCCGATGGCGGCCACGAAGCAGCGTCCCCGGCGTGTCGACTACGAGTACGAACGGGCCGGCACGGCCTCGGTCTTCCTGTTCAGCGAACCGCTGGCGGGTTGGCGGCAGGCGACGGCCCGGGCCCGGCGCAGGAAGGTGGACTGGGCGCTGGAGGTCGCCGGCCTGTTGGAAGGACGCTACGCCGACTGCGAGAAGATCACCTTGGTGTGCGACAACCTCAACACGCACACCAAGGGCGCCTTCTACGAAGTGTTCGAGCCGACCCGGGCACGGCAACTGGTTCGTCGCATCGCGTTCTGCCACACGCCGAAACACGGGAGCTGGCTGAACATCGCGGAGAACGAGCTGAGCTCGATGACGCGCCAATGCCTGCGCGAACGCCGCATCGGCGACCTCGAGACCCTGCACGGCGAAGTGTCGGCGTGGTCCACCGACGTCAATGGCACGCAACGCGGCGTGGACTGGCAGATGAAGGTCGACGATGCGCGCTGTAAACTCAAGTCCGTCTATCCGAAGATTATGACGTGACGGACCACTAGTCTTTGCTGATCGGATCGCTCAGGTCTGTCTCCGGGGCTGGCAAGTGAGACTTGGCGACTCGGGCCGTCCAAGTCCCGCGTCTGCTCGGCGATGGATGTCCTGCAGGATCCGGACCGTCGCCCTGGACATGGCCTACTTCAGCACGACTAGCGCTCAGAAAACGGCTGGCAGTACGGCTGTCAGCCTCGACCCGGACGACCACCCGGCACTGTGCCTTCGTGGCGACCGCGCACGCGTCGCCGTCCAGCCCAGGAGGAACCACCGCCGACACGTCCGAGGGTCACCCCCTCAATCATTGCTAGCGGCTCGGGCGCGGGCCGATGACCCCTGACCAGCAACCAGAGCTTCGGGAGCTGGGGCGACGTCTTCGGCGACCGGGTGATCGCAAGCGCGATCCTCGACTGGATTCTGCATGACGCGACCACGATCAGCATCCGGGGCGACTCGTACCGGCTGAAGGACAAGTTGAGGTCGGCGGCGTCAAGCCGACGATCGCGGAAGCGTGAGCTGCGGGCTGCCGGTGGACGCTGCCGCTCCCGAGGACGCAAGAGAGCGCGCCCACCGGCGCTGTGCAAAACCGCGCAGACGCGGTTTCGCACAGCGCCCACAGCTTCGTTGTTGTTGGTACTTCAACCTGAACGAACTCAACGACGGGCCGGAAGACCGACAGGTGTCGAGATTCGCTCAGTTCTACGTGACCGCTGACACCCGGGACACACGGCCCGACAACTCAACCACCGCCAACCAGATACACGAGGCCGAATCCGAGCTCCGGTCCAGTGAGGAGTCCGTAGCCGAAGGTCACGCGCCCCTTGACACCTGGACCGACGAGCGCGGTCGCGGCACCGGCAACCTTCAGCATCGGAGCCGGCACCCAACGGTTGTCCACATTCGGGCGCGCCAACATGGACAGCTCACCAGCAGGCACCATGGACACCTTACCAGCAGGCACCGATTTGTCTTCGCGGTCCACCATCCCCCGATACCAACCAAAGCCAGCCCCGAAGAAAACGCCCACTTGTACTCGTTCGCGAATGGTGGTGAAGGGAGCAAACCGATGGTACTGAACGCCGCTTAACGTCGTCCGTCCTACTGTCACATACTTGTAGTCGTCCCTCATCAAGGATGATCCGTCCTTGATGCTCTGCCTGAAGAACGACCACCCGCTATCGCCTCCGAGCCACGTGCCACGGGCGACACCGACGTGAAACGTTGAACCGCTCAAGTCCACCACGTCGGCGCGATGGAACGTCTTAACGCCGTCAATTGTCGTCCACTGGGGAACGAGGGAGGCGCTGATGCCCCACAAGGTGCGTTCGGTCTCGGAAAACTGTGCTGCGGCTGGTGTCGCAGCCACGAGTACCATCAATGTCACGAGTGCGGGCACCAACGCGGCCAGCGTCGCGCGCCGTGTTGCTAGCGTCACAGAATCACCCTCCAATCCAAGTTCTACTCAATTGCCGGTCGGTTCGTCCGAGGGATCGGACGCACTCGACGTTTCGCCCAATGTGTCTACAGCGCGAGCTACCCGAAAACCCAGGTTGTTGCTCCGAACGCCGATCCTCACCCCATCACGTACGGCCGCTCGTATGTCCAGCGGCTGACTGTTCCATGCGCCACCTCGCACAACGCGCCGAGAACAATCGCCCCCTTTCCACGCAGTCCCATCATCCGGCGGTCGGGAATAGCGGTCGTTCCAGCAGTCCTCAACCCACTCCCACACATTCCCCAACATGTCATGGAGGCCAAAGCCGTTGGTCTCGAACGAACCGACTGGTGCCGTGGTCCCGAATCCATCCTCGCAGGGCGCAAACGTCCATTCATCCGACCACCTAACGCCCGCGAATTGGGCCGTACGGTCGGCGCTGTTTGCATATCGGCATCCTTGGGTTTCCTTGTCCCAGTACCGTGCGCCGACGACACCCGCCCGGGCGGCATATTCCCATTCGGCCTCGCTCAGCAACCGGTACGAGTGTCCCGTCCTTTCGGATAACCACTTCACGTAGGCTTGCGCCTCATTCCAACTCACATCGATCACGGGACGATCCTCGCGTCCCCAACCCTCGTCGCTTGGGCTGCGGCCCCCGCACCCGCCGCCGGTTGTGCAGGCGTCCCAATCCCTGAAGCTCACCTCGTACATCCCCACCGCAAAGGGTTCGGAAATCGTCACTTGATGCACTGGGCCTTCGTCTTCGTCGCGGCCGGCCTCGCCCCCGGGGGCACCCATGTTGAATGGCCCCGGCGGTACGATCACAAGTTGTGGACAAACCTCGCAGTCGAAGAAGACGCGTTGGACAGGAGGGGTCGGTAGATCGGCCAGGACCGCCGCGTCCAGGGTGACCGGGGCGACCCGCCCGTCGGCACCGCCGAGGCGATCGGCGTTGTTCGTGTAGCGTGGCTGCTGGCGGCTCTCCTCGGCCATCGTTCGGCCAACGTCATCACTATCTCCGCCCGTTGCCGTGGCGGTGTGGTCTGGTGCTTCCGCTCGGAGTTGCTCCAGCCGACTGGCCGCAAGACCCGCGAGGTTGCTGGTCGGCCAAAGTCTGAGGAACTCCCGAAAATCTCCTGGCGCGGAACTCTCTCGTATTGCTTCCCAGAACGCGACTTGCTGTCCCAATGCCGCATCCGACCCACCGCTGACGGAAGCGCCGGACGAACTCTCGGCGGCAATCGGGACGCGTCCCGACGTCCCGCTCAGGTAGTGCTCCCGTAGCAGGGCCTGGTACTCGTGCGGCCTCTGACGTCCATCGGTCGCCGCCAGCACCGCGGCACGTACCCGTCGGAATAGGGCGCCGATTTCCAACGGTTCCTCCAGGTGCGCGAGTAACGCTGTCGTAAAGGGACTGTTTCGGCCGGTACCGTCCTCGGCGACCGTACCCTCCGCAGCTGCATAGGCCACTAGCATCTCGTCGCCGAGCAGCCGCTCATCCAAGTCCCCGAATGCGCCACGGCTGATGCTCCGTGTGGCTCTCGTCCTCTGCATCGCCGCCGCGAGCGGATTGTTCCGGCAGGCATCTAGGATTACTACCCGCAACGCCCCGCCTTCGGTGGCCCGTAGAACGCGATCCAGCGGCACGGTCTCGTAGACCACGTCGGTGTCACGTTCCAGCCGCGCATCGACCGGCAACAGATAGTTCACGCCGTCCATCTCCATGCCGTGCCCGGCGTAAAACACCAACGCCACGTCGGCCCCGGCGCTCTGCCGCGCAAATCGGCGGAGTGCCTCGTTCAGTTCCGCCAAGTCGCCATCCAGCACGGGCGTGACGTCGAATCCCAATCGCTGAAGAGCCTCCTCCATGTCAGCCGCATCGTTCCGTGGATTCGCCAGTTGCCCGATGTGCAAATACGCGCTGTGGCCGATCACCAAGGCGACCTTGCGAGGTGCATCTTGGCCGGCACCTCGCGCCACCGTGGCCGCGGCCGATTGCATCAGCACCGACAGCAGTAAGGTAGCGACGATCACCAATCTCAGGCGGCGGCGTTCAGCGCTCGGCCACACGCCGAACTCGAACTGGTCGCCGACTCGCCCCCGGCCGAGCGAACCGCAGTCGCACATTTGCTCCTCCTCCCTTGCTTGTGTCTCTTGTCAAGGTTGCGAAACCTCGTCATCAACGGCTTCGCACGATCTCCACACGCCTCTGGCGGCTGTCGCCTGACTCGTATTCCGCTAGCAGGCGCTCCTCGCCGAAGCCGACGGCGGTCAGCCGCGAGCCGGCGACACCGCGCTGCGCGAGGTAGGCGACGACTGCTGCCGCGCGGCGCCGAGACAACCGTCGGTTGTACTCCTCGTCGCCCGTGGCGTCGCTATGTCCCTCAATCGTCAACGGGGTCCCGGCCAGCTTTCCGTCGCGCAACGCCTCTGCCACCCGATCCAAGTCGCGCAGAGCACGGCTGGACAGCTCAGCCGAGTCAAACCCGAATTCGATGTCCAGCATTACGCTGGCCTCCACCCAGTTGTCCTCCGGCGCGATGCTCAGGCCCCTGAAAATCGCTTCCGGGGTCACCGGTCCGCTGATGGCTTGGCGCATGCGTGTCTGCCCCTGGGAAGGGCCGTGGCCGGCAAAGATGCTGACGCACACGGCGCATGCAAGAGCCGCCCGCACGGCGCGGTTGGGGTGGCACAGCGTCATCTGCCCTCCTCGCAGCTGATCAGCGCGCCGCTTTTCTGGGTGCGCTGAACCGTCAGACTCCGCGTTCGCCGCGCAGCGGCAGAGAGTGTGGGTACGGTGGTGATGGCCTGATGGCACATCGCCCATTCGGTCGAGTTGGTTGCCAAGCTGACACCCGCCGCCGTCGGGATCGCACCGGCCGGCTGCGGCGCGTCCCCACCTGACGGGGACGCCCGGTTCGTGTCCGTCATGACCACGGTAAGACTGCGTGCGAGACGTGCGGGCTGCGCACGAACCACCTGAAAGGGGCCGGCTTCCGCCAATTGACTAGCTTCGAACAGCGGGATGGGTCGCGTGGACGCGACAACCTTGAGCAGCTCGACACCAACGTTGCCGGTAACGACAAAGCGGAAACCCGCACTCGGGTCGGGCACCTGGAGCGCGCGGCCTGCCGCCAGGAAATTGTCGGACTGATACTGGTTTGGAAATAGCACGGTAGCCTCGCCTGCCGGATCAACGTTGAGCACCGTAACGTAGGCATCTTTGTTGGTCTCAACGAACACTCGCACGTTCTCGCCCGATGCATAGGTGTAATTCGGCCGGTCGACCCAGGCCAGTACTTCCAACCCCTCGTCACCCGTGGTGGTGGTGGTGGTGGTGGTCGTCGGTCGCACGTTGTAGATGGCAGTCTGTTCGACCGTCAGGGATCGAGACAGTGGACGGTCGGCTTGCTGTTCCGCCGCTGCTGCGGCAGTAAACGCCGCAGCTGACAACACGATGGCGCCGATTAACTCGTACTTCATGATTCAGCCTCCTTGACGAGGGTTGCGGTTCACCGAAAAAGCCCAGTCGCTGCTCATCACCCGACAATCCGTATTCGCACTTCGTCGGCCGCCCAAGACGTAGCGGGCAGGGCGAGTGTGGCGCTGTTCAACTGCGAGACGAACGTCCGACCGTCCAGTGCCGTGCTCACCGGAGTGGTCAGCGTGTCGTTTCCGGAGAAACCACCGAAGGGCTGCCGGGTCACCAACAGGATCACCCAGTTAAACCCGACCGGCTGGGCGGCGCGTAGCGTGAACCCTTGCGATGGATACGCCAAGCTACCCGCCGGTATCGGCAAGTTCTCCGCCAGAATCTGTACCGCGTACTGCGAATCGACCAGGTAGAGGTTTGCGTAGCCGGCAGTACTCGACGAGAGTTGAAAGCCGAGTTGCGCCCCGATGCGGACGGGGATCGGCGCGACCGGCACCAGGCTGACCGAGAAGGGAGCGCCGACATTCTTGACCACACCCGAGGTCTCGGGTTGGCCTGGCTGAACCAAGGACATGCCGCGTGATAGCACCGACGGGACGCACGACGCCGCCACCACGATTGCCAAAGCGACCCGGAGCCGCCTCGTCTTGTTGGACATCATGATTTCACTCCTATCCTTCTCCGCGGGTGTCAGCCCACGATCCGAACGCAGATTTCGTCGGCCACCCAGGCCGAATTAGGGAGGATGCGCGTGGCGCTGTTCAACTGCGAGACGAACGTCCGACCGTCCAGTGCCGTGCTCACCGGAGTGGTCAGCGTGTCGTTTCCGGAGAAGCCGCGGAATGGCTGCCGGGTCACCAACAGGATTGCGTGGTTGAAACCCACTGGCTCGGTGGCGCGCAGAGTGAACCCTTGCGACGACGGGTATTCCAGGCTCCCTGCCGGCATGGGCAGGTTCTCCGCGAGCACCTGCACGTCGTACATGGGATCGATCAGGTAGAGACTCGCATAGCCCGCGGTTCCGGACGACAGTTGGAAGCCCATATGCGTACCGATACGGATTGGCACGGGAACCGTCGGCACCAGACTGACGGAGAACGGCGTCAGTCCTTCGCTCATCCGCACCAACGGAGTGCTTGCGGTGGGAAGCAACCCGGTGCCGGTAGCGCAGGAAACCGGGGCGTCACTTGGTAGCACCTCCGGTGGTAGCACCTCCGGTCGGTTCCGCGCGGAGCAGCCAACCGCCGCCATAGCAGCCACTGTCAAGAGGACCGGCCACATCCGGCGAGCGCGATCCCGGCACCCTTTGAATTCTGCGGTCGTTGGTCTCCCTGCACTTACTCCCAAGGCGTGTCCAAGCTGTCGACGGGTCGGGCGAAACGCGCGCAATCCGGGCAGACCGTCGTCGACCCCAACATGTAGGGGGTCCACGGTTGAGGCATCGTAGGCGGGAGCCAGTCTGGGACGTGTGTGCGCGAAACAGCCGTCAGGGCCAAGGTCGGTTAGGCGGCGGTCCGCATCAGTCTTTATTCTGTTTTCTTGGCAGTCCATAACTTTTCTCCCTGCATCCCGCCCCAGTGCGGGGAACGTCTCTCGGCGCCATGTCGCTGCGGCCGGACGCACTATCTACAACGTCAGTCGTTCCGAAACCGAACAGGCTGCATCGAATTTGCGGGCAGACGCGGACCCCGAACAGGGTCGGCGCACCGGGGCACGACGCAACCCCCAGTCTTCTTGGGACCCGCGGGCGGCGCCCTCATGCACGGCGCCGCCGCAGCGTCGTTCGCGCCGCGGGGTCTACGTTCCCCGTGGTTGGACTGCTTGGGAAATTCCTGCCTGCAATCAAGCAGTGGAGAAATTCTACAAAGTTACCGAGACGGTGGGTATGCCAGAAAATCGCGGGGTGTAATGGGGGGTAACGCCCCCTATTTATTGCAATTCCCGTTTGTTGCAATTCCCGCCGGCCGCTCCCGGGGCCCTTTCCCCATATCGGGAGCCCGCCGCGGGGCCGGCGCACCCGCTCAGCGGATCGAAAGCAGATACGCGCGCAGGTTCACGCGCCGCCCCAGGCCGAGCTTGCCGCGGATGTTGTTGCGGTGAAAGTCGACCGTGCTCGGCGCCCGCGACAGCATGTTGGCGATGTCCTTCGTGGTCATGCCGCGCATCACCAAATGCGCGACCTCGGCTTCGCTCGCGGTCAATGCCTGGAACGCGGTCGCCATCCTCGACGACAGCGATGAGTTGAGGGTCTTGAGGTTCGTCTCGATCAGGCTCGCATACTCCGCGGCCGCGCTGTCGCCCTCCACCAACCGCGAGAGCTTCGCAACGTGCGGAATCACCAGCGTATTGATCTGTTGCAGCATCTGCTCGTTGCGCGCCTCATTGGACTTCTCGACGTTGTCGAGCAACACGCGTAGCGCCGTGTTGGCGTCCCGCAGTTCGCGGGTGAGATCGGCTACGCGCCGTTCGGCCTCTTCGAGCGATTGCTGCAACGCGGTTTCGAGCCGTCGGCGTTTGGCCATGATCCGATTCGGTGGACGGTGGGGAGCTTCTCTCGGCGCCATGTCGTTGCTGCCGGACGCACTATCCATAACGTCCGCCGTTCCGAAACCGAACAGGCATGCAGAGCGTTTGGCGTACTTGAGGCGCCCCAGTTTTCTTGCACACGGATTAAGGGAGAATCCGATGTCAAAGGAGGTGGGGGCCTTGGTTGGGTCGAGGCGAGTGAAGGGAGCTGTGTCGGCGCGGCGGCTGGGTCGCGGGCCTTGGCACCCGGCCAGCGGTGGAGCGCAAGCCGAAAACGAGACGTGGTGTTGCGGCTGTTGCGCGGCGAATCGCTTGATGCGGTCTCGCGAGAAGTCGGTTTGGAGGTCTATCGCCTGGAGGCGTGGAAGGCCCGTGCGATGGTCGGTATCGAGCTGGGTCTGAAGGCGCAGGCCGGTGAGCCGCTGGCCGCCGAACTGGATGCGGCCAAGCGCCACATTGGCGAGCTGTCGATGGAGAACGAGCTGCTTCCGAAACCGAAGAGGCTGCATCGAATTTGCGGGCAGACGCGGACCCCGAACAGGGTCGGCGCACCGGGGCAGGACGCAACCCCCGGTTTTCTTGGGACCCGCGGGCGGCACCCTCATGCACGGCGCCGCCGCAGCGTCGTTCACCCCGCGGGGTCTACGTCTCCCGCGGTTGGACTGCTTCGGAAATTCCTGCCTGCAATCAAGCAGTGGAGAAATCCTACAAGGTTACCGAGACGGTGGGTATGCCAGAAAATCGCGGGGTGTAATGGGGGGTAACGCCCCCTATTTATTGCAATTCCCGTTTGTTGCAATTCCGGCCGGCCGCTCCCGGGGCCCTTTCCCCGTATGCGAGTCACGATCACGGTCACCGCGACGCGGGCAGACGACACGGCCGAGGTCGCGTTCACGGTCGAGGTCGAACCGGAACCGGAACCGGTGCCCGTGCTCCCGCTACTCGGGCAACTGCTCCTGGCGCTGGGCTTGCTGGCCGGGGGCGGGCGCTTGGCGCGCCGACGTGCGTAGCGTTCAGGTACGCGAAGTGGGGTTGGGCGCGATGGCGTCCGCGATTGCGAGCAGCAGGTGCCTTCAGGAACCCGGCATTTCCTCGCTGAGGCGCAGCAGCGCCCGTCGCAACGCCATGCGCGCCGCGTCGGGACTGCCGCGGCCATCGATGAGCGCGAGCTGCTTGTAGCTGTACCCCATCTCGGCGCGGCCAACGATCAGCCGGCGCTCGCGCGGCGTCAGGCGCTGCAGGCCCTGCAGGTAGCGCGCCCACGTCTCGTCCGTGATGAACTGCTCGAGCGGAGTGGGACCGCCGTCGACCACCAGGTCGGTCGTCTCGGATGGGTCCACTCTCGGGCGGCGCGCGACCCGGCGCATCTCGTCTCGGATCCGGTTGTCGACGGCAAGCCGGAGGTACGCCCGTAATGCGCCGTCTCGTTGCGGTTCAAAATAGGCGATCCGCCTGAACGTCTGCAGCAGGGCGTCCTGGACCAGATCGCTTGTATCAACGCCGGCTCGCGCCCAGTCGGGCAGGCGCCCCCGGGCCCACCGTCGAAGCCACGGAAAATATCGCGCGATCAGCGCCTCACGCGCCGACCGATCTCCCCGGCGCGCACGCAGCAGAAGGCGAAGCGACGAGGCGGACGCGAGCGAATCGGTGTCCTTAGGGTCGGCGGGCTGCTGCTGCGCGGGTGTTGACGACATCACCGCTCATCTACATAGGTACATAGGCTCTGTTTCGAATACCGGACCATAGGCGCCCAGCCGAAAGCCGGCGGCAGTTCACCGGCGCCGGACAGCGTCAGGTGATTTTACCCCGACACATCACCATGCAGACTTGAGCCGTCCGCAACGCTCCCGCAGGTCCCTGCGGAAGACCCGGCGCGGACCGCGCGGAATTGGCGAGTCGAAGACCAATCCCGGTTCGCACCTCAGACGCCTTGCCGCACGAACAGCGCCCGGCCGCGCCTACGGCGTCTTCACCGGGGGCGCGGGACGCTCGGGCAACGATTTGGGATTCTCGCGCATCATGCGCAGCACCTCTTCGACCGCCCGTTCGAGCTGCGGGTCGCGGCCGGCGATCACCGACTGCGGGTCGTTGTCCACCTCGATGTCCGGCTCGACGCCGACGTTCTCGACCACCCAGCTCCCGTCGGCGGCGTTCGTGCCGAACTGCGGCACGTTGACCCCGCCGCCGTCGAGCAGCGGGCCGTGGCTGGTGATGCCGATGACCCCGCCCCAGGACCGCTTGCCGATCAGCGGGCCGAGGCCGGCCTCGCGGAAGCGGTACGGAAAGATGTCGCCGTCGGAGGCCGAGTCCTCGTCGAGGATGCAGACCATGTGGCCGTGAAAGGCGGTGGCGGGATACGTGCCGGGGCTGTCGTAGGTGCGGGCGAAGCGGGTGCCGAGCACGGTCCGGCCCAGCCGCTCGATCAACATCTGCGACACGTTGCCGCCGCCGTTGCCGCGCACGTCAATCACCAGACCCTCCTTGCGGATCTGGCCGTAGAACCACTTTATGAACTCCTGAATGCCGTCCGCCCCCATGTCCGGCACGTGCAGGTAGCCGACCCGCCCGTCGGTCATCTCCGACACCTTGCGGCGGTTCGCCTCCACCTCGGTCAGGTAGCGCAGTCGGCGCTCGGCGGTCACCGGGTTGAAGATTACCTCGCGCGCCCCGTCGGCGCTCGGCGCGGCGTTCAGCGTCAGCCGCACAGGACGGTCCGCGCGGTGGCGCAGCAGGCGGTACGGGTTGTCCGTGCCGGCCAGATCCTCGCCGTCTATCGCCAGCACGTAGTCGCCGACGCGGGCGTCTACGCCGATCTCGGTTAGCGGCGCGCGGTACTGCGGCTCCTCGTTGTGGCCGGCGAATATCTCGCTCAGGCGGTAGCGGCCGGCGTCCGGGTCGAGCTCGAAGACCGCCCCCGGCAACGCTACCTCCGGGCGCTCGGGCGTCTCCCAGTCCCCGCCGGAGATGTAGGCGTGGCTGACGTTCAGCTCGGCCACCATTTCACCGAGCACGTAGTTCAGGTCCGAGCGGTGCGCGACGTGCGCCAGCAGCGGGCGGTAGCGCTCCCGCAACGCCTCCCAGTCGTAGCCGTGCATGTTCTCGACGTAGAAGAAATCGCGGAACCGCCGCCACACCTCGTCGAAGATCTGCGCCCACTCCTCCGCCGGCGTGCGGTCGACCATCAGGCCCGCGGTGGACACGGTTCGCGCATCGTCGCCGGAGGCCGAATACACCTTCCAGGCGCTCCCCTCCCGTACCAGCACCTGCTCGCCGTCGCGCGACAGCGCATAGCCCCCGATACCCTCGGCGATCGTTTTCGTCTCGCGGTCCTCGAACGTGAACCGCTGCAGGACCGGCCGCACGTCGCTGGCCCGCCCGTAGTAGGACGCGCCGGCGCGGATGACGAAGACGCCGCCGTTGGTTGCCGACAGGCCACCGTAGTTTTCGAACGGCAGCGGCAGGCGCGCGACGCGATTTGCCAGACCATCGAAGTCGATGACGATCGGCGCATCGTCATCCGCCGCGTCCTCGTCCGTTTCATCCTCTGCCGCGTCTCCTTCCGCCTCGTCGGGCGCGTCCTCTTCTTCTTCCTCTTCTACGGCTTCGTCCAACTCGACCTCGTCGCTCTCCGGCGGCAGCGGGTGGGCGACGTCCTTCCGCAGCGCCAGTGCATAGACGCCGGTCTCGCGGTCAACGAGATAGTTCCATTCGAACGAGCCGAGCTGCGGCGCGAACTGCCGGTCGGAGAGGTAGTAGAGGAATTCACCGTCCGGATCCCAGGCCGGGTTCCATTCGTGGAAGTACTCGCCCGTCACGCGGTGCAGGCGGCGCTCGGCCAGGCTCCAGATGTAGATCGAGCTGAAGTCGGTCGGGTCGGTCATCGAGAAGGCAAGATGGCCGCCGTTCGGCGACCACGTGTAGTCGCGCAGCGGCCCGCGCGGCTCGTCCGCCACCTCGATCACCTCGCGCGTCTCGACGTCGACGACGATCAGGCGGCCGTCCTTGTCGCTGGCGGCGAGATGCGTTCCCGCCGGCGACCATTCGGCAGCGTAGCGCATGCCCTGTCCGCCGCTCGTGAGCTGCTCGGGCTCGCCGGCGCCGTCCTGCTCCACCAGGTAGATCTCGTCCTCGCCGCCGGCGTCCGAAACGTAGGCGATTCGGCGACCGTCGGGCGACCAGCGCGCCGACTTGTCGTGGGCCGCCGAGCTGCGGGTCAAATTGCGCACCGGCCCGTGCTCGATCGGCACCGTAAAGACGTCCCCGCGCGCCACGAACAGCGCCCGTTCGCCCTGCGGGCTGAGCTCCGCGTCCTCGATCAGCTCCGCGGCGGAGACGCGCGCGGGGCGCATCGCCAGGCCGTCGTCCGGAACCGTGATGGCGATCGGCCGAGACGATTTGTCATCGATCGAGTAGATCTGCAGCTCGCCGTTCAGCTCGTAGACGATCCGGCCGGCGCCGTCGTCGCCGGGCCAGCGGACGTCCCAGGTGTCGCTGTCGGTGAGCCGCGTAATCTCGCGCGATCCAAGGTCGTACGAGTAAAGGTTGAGCGTCCCGGTCCGGTCGGACGTGAAGTAGATCGCGTTGCCGATCCACATCGGATCCCGATCCGCCCGCCGGTGCGTGGTCACCCGCTCCACCGCGTGGGTCTCGCGGTCGAAGATGTACAGCTCCTGCGCCCAGCCCCCCTCGTACCGCTTCCACGTCCGGAAATCCCGGAACAACGGCGAGTAGACCACCCGCGTGCCGTCCGGCGACAGGTCGCCGGCGCCCGATTCCGGCATGGGCAGCGGCACCGGCAGTCCGCCGTCGACCGCGGCGAGGAAGAGCCGGCTGTCGGAGAGATCCGTGCTGTAGCGCAGCGACCGGAACAGGACGGCGCGACCGTCAGGCGTCCAGTCGTACACCTGGTTGTCGTAGCCCCAGCGCGGCGCGAGCGGGCCGCGGGCAGGGTAGTACGTCAACTGCCGCGGCACGCCGCCCGCGGCCGGGATGACGTACACCTGCTCGTCGCCGTCGTACTGGCCCGTGAAGGCGATTTGGGAACCGTCGGGCGAGAAGCGCGGAAACAGCTCCAGCCCCGGGTGCGCCGTCAGGCGCGTGGCCTGCCCCCCGGCGGTCGACGCGAACCACAGGTCGCCGGCGTAGCTGAATACGACCCGCTCGCCGTGTATGTCCGGAAAGCGCAGCAGCTTCGTCTGCGCGGCGGCGGAACCCGCGACGGCCGGTGACAGTGCAACGACTACGGCGCACAACAGTGCGCCCGGTATTCGTCGGAACATCTCTACTCCTCAATCATTCGCATGCAGCCGACTGTAACAGCCCGTGGTGAAAGTCCCACTGCATTCGACCAGCCATGCATCGCTTACCACTTGGGGCTGCGCCCCAAACCCCCGGCGGCCGCTAGCGGGGACCCCTTCGCCCCGCGCCGCGTCCGCCGAGGCGCACTGTGTGCGGCCCGGGCGACGACTGCTTGAGTGCTCGTCGTCTCCCTTCCTGACTGCGTTGTTCCTCGCTCACATATTCTCAAATATGCTCGCTCGTCACGCCTTGTCAGCCGGGCGCCTGACCGCTCTCGGTGCGACGCGGGACTTTCACCGCGGGCTGGTAAAGCCGCAAGCCGGGGACGCGTTCGAAATCACGATCGAGCGTGTAGACGGCGCAGTCATGCCGGATGGCCAGCGCGGCCGTGATGCAGTCGGCGAAACCGATCAGCTCCCCGCGGCGCCGCAGCTCGCGCCTGATGCGGCCGACGAGCGTCCACGTTTGCCGGTCGACTTCCAGGTAGTCGAGGGCCTCGAACTGTCCGACCACCGTGTCGAACTCCCGCTGCGCCCGCAGACCGTGCAGCAGCTCAGCCAGCACCGGACCGACCATCGCAATCTCGCGCCCGTCGTAGAGGCGCCAGAACTCTCTGGAATCAACGGAATCGGGCTGCCGCTGCGCGTGGATCCAGATCGACGTATCAGCGATGACCATGCGGCTTGCTCAGGCCGTCCAGAACCCGTTCCCGCCGCTGGTCGGCGTCTGCGGCTTCCTGTCGGACGTCGGCCGTCTCCATGCCGAGCCAAGCGTCCTTGAGCTGAGTCAACTTCTTCCGCCGCACGTAGTCCTCCGCGGCCCTGTTGAGCGCGGCGCTCCTGGAGCGCGCGCCGGTCGCCTCAACGAGCTCCGCCAGCATGCCGGGGTCGATGCTGATCGTTGTACGCATCACATTTCCTCACCACTTGGAGTCATCATCACTCTACATCATCCCAAGTAGTACAACGTGCCTCGCGCCCGCCGCGGCAGCAGTCATCAATTTCCTTCTGGTGGCAACGCTGGGCACTGGCGGGCAGGCCGGTACGTAAAGGGGGTGCCCCGAGAATGGCCCGACCGCTACTCCGCGCGCAATGCGCCGAGCAGCGGCGAGCGGACCGCCGCGATCGTTGCCGCCAGCGACGCCCCGAAACCGGTGACTATCACCGCCACCAGCAACGCGCCGAGCGACAACAGCGGGACGCCGCCGCCCCGCTCGAGCCACGCCGGTGCAATCGCGACGATGGCGCAGCCGGTGCCCGCGGCCAGCCCGGCGAACAGGAGCAGCGCGTTCTCGGCCAGGACCATCAGCGAGAGGTGCCGGGCGTTGTAGCCGACGGCGCGCATCAGCGCCAGCTCGCGGCGGCGCTCCAGGACGTTCCGCAGCAGCACCGCGCCCAGTCCGACGGTGCCGAGGATGAGCCCGAGGCCGCCGAGCGTCTGGAACGTCGCCAGGTAGGTGTTCTCCACGCGGTGGAACGCCTCCAACCTCGCCGCCGACGAGACCGCGTCCACGCCGTAATCGGCCAGCCGATCCTCGAGCGCCGCGCTCACGCTCACCTCGCGGTCGCGCGGGGCGTCGATCAGGAAGAACCGATAGCCGTCGTAGTCGGGAAACAGCCGCCCGAATTGGCGCTCCCCGATGAGCAGCTCGCGCTGGAAGACACTGTCGGACAACGCCGCGACGACGCGCAGCCGGACGGGATTGCCGCTCTCCCGGTGCAGCACGAAGTCCTCGCCGATCGACAGGTGGAGCGCGTAGGCGAGCGACGTGGCGTCGGCGATGGCGGGCACGGCGCCGTCCTCGAATTCCCGGTCGAGCAGCAGCCAGGGATTCGCCTCTTCCTCCGGCGTCTCGGCGGCGGTGGCGCCGAACGCGAAGCGGCCTTCCGCGATGAACGCCGGCGACGGCGCGAGCACGCGCGGATCTTTCGCCTGGTACAGGTTGAGGCAGCTCGCGTCCTCGCCCGGCCGCACCCGAAAGCGGGCCATGGTGACCCCGTCCAGCGGCTCGCCCGCCTCGAACAGGTCGGAGATGAACAGGTCCTCCCTCCCCTGCGGCGTGGACGGATCGTGGACAATCGGCAGCAGCGTGTCCGCGAGCAGCGTATAGCCGCCGGTGCCCGAGCGCCGGTCGCGCGGATCGCCTCCGCCCTCGCGCCGGAACGCGTCGACCGCGACGATGATGAACGCGGCCGAGGCGATCAGCGCGATGCACAGGACGCTGCGGCCGGGCCGGTACGAGGCGTTGCGGAAACCGACCCGCGACAGCGACCAGGGCTCGCCCTCGTGTGCGTCCGGAGCCGTGCTCAGCCAGGCCCAGGCGAGCACGAGCGACGCCGCCAGCAGCAGCAGGCCGCCGCCGAAGAAGCCGCCGGTGGCGCCGATCACGCCGGCAGCCGCCACACCGACGAGCACCGCGCCCGCGCCGGCCAGCGCCGCGGCGACCAGCCAGCCGCGCGATCTGCGCGACTCGCCGCCGGCCGCCGCAACGCCGGCGGCGGTGACTTCCGCTACCGCGCCGGTGAGCAGGCTGCGCGGCGACGCCGGCGCAAGCGACCGCAGCGTCCAGCCAATGGTTCCGAGCGCCGCCAGGATCCCGCCGGCGGCGCCCGCGCCCAGCATCAGGGGCGACACGTCGAGCGCCAGCCGCGTCGTGCCGACCGCGTCGACCCACCACGTGCGCAGTCCCCACATGATGAACCAGGCATACGCCACGGCCCCCGCCACGCCCAGGACGCTGCCGACGGCCGACAGCGCCAGCGCCTCGGTCAGGAACACGCGCCGCACGGCGCGGCCCGGAAATCCGGCGGCGCGCAGCAGGCCCAGCTCGCGGAGCCGCTGCTCGACGCCGAGCCGGAAGAACAGACTGGCCAGCAGCAGCGCCGACACGACGAGGAAGAAGCTGAAGTAGATGAAGTACAACCCGAAGTCCGTGGCGCCGGCCGACGCCTCGATAGCCAGCGCGCGCGCCGGGTAGACGACGAAGCCGAGCGCCAGCGGGTCGAGCTCCGCTCGCAGCGCCGCGCCGAACCGCCCGCGCGCCGCGTCGAGATCCTCGCCCGCGCCCGGCGCCACACGGATGGAGGTAAGCCGACCCCAACGCGATTCCCACAGCCGCTGGCCGGCGGCCAGCGGCACGAACGCCTTCGGCGTTGTCCGGTGGTCGTCCCAGTACTGCTCATCCGCCGGCCGTATCAGGCTGAGATCGACGTCGAACGGCGGATCCCAGTCGATCACATCCTCCGCGTCGGTCATCCCGCGGTACTCGGGGGCCAGGTCGCGGTCGTCCGCCGCGCCCGCTATCGGCACGACGCCCGCTACCCGCAAGTCGGCCTCACGGGTCACCAGGCGGCCCTCGTCCTCCCAGAGGAAGTACTCGAGCTCCAGCGGGTCGCCCGGACCGACATCGAGATCCGCGGCGGTCCAGTCGTTGATGACAACCGGAATCGGTCCGCTGTCAGGCGCGGCCCGCTGCCCCGCGTCAGGGCTGATGAAAGACAGGTCGAGCGCGGCGATCAGGGAGTACGGCGTCACCCGTTCGCCGCTCCGGATCTGGTTGGCCAGGTACGTGAGTACGGGCTCCGTGCCGAGTCCCAGTGCCGCCGCCGCGCGGCCGGCCGCCGCCTCGGTCTCGGCGTCGAGCAGCCCGGCCGCCGACTCGACCGACAGCGCTCCCTGCGCGGGGATCGCGCGGACCCGCAGGCCGACATCGTCGAGCGTTGCCTGCGTCCTGATCGCCGCTTCGACCGCCGCCACCTGCGCCGCCGCAGCGGCGTTCTCGGCTGCGGCCGCCGCCCGCAGCAGCAGCGTGTTGACCCGTCCGTCCTGCTCCAGCTCGGCCTGGAGTCTGGCGAGCGGCACGAACACCGAGCGCGCCAACCCCTGCTGCGGCCGGAACGAGAATTCGCCCAGCTCCGCCGCCGGCAGCACGCCGCCGATGCCCAGCCGCAGGCTGCGGCCGACATCATCGCGGCGGCCGTGGAGCGAGCTGAGCGGTACTGCGGACGGCCGCTCCATGCGGACGAGCAACGCGTCGTCCAGCTCGGCGCCCAGCTCGCGCGCCAGCCCCTCGCTGATGAATGCGGTGTTGCGCGTCAGGTCGAACTGGTCGGGGTCGAAACCGTGGAAGGTCCAGAACCGCTCGTCGACGCCGTACACCTGGACGGCGGAGGCGCGGCTGCGGCTCGGCTGGTGCGTGACGAACCCTTCGATCGCCACCAGCGGCGCGGCCGCTTCGAAGGCGCCGGCCATTCCGTCGGCCGCCAGCAGATCCTCCGCCAGCGCCTCACGGACGAAGCCGAGGCTCGTCACGACGTGGTCGACGCCGCCGAGCCGTTCGAGCGCCAGCGCCCGCAGGCTCGAGCGGACCGACGCGCCGACCAGCAGCGCCCCGGCCAGCACCGCCACGGCCACCGCCACGCCGGCGACTACGGCGAGGTTGGTGCGCCAGTACCAGATGACATTCCGCCGGGCGAGCGAGGTCAAGTTCATAACCACTTGGGGCTGCGCCGCATCATATCTTGATGGGGCTGCGCCCCAAACCCCCGGCAGGCGCTAGCGGGGTCCCCTTCGCCCCGCGCCACGTCTGCCGAGCCGCGCCGTGCGCGGCTTGGGGACGGCCCTGCCGTCCCCTCCATATGCAACCGTTCGATGCGGCTGCACCAGATCGTTAGCTGGGGCTGCGCCGCAAAGCCCCGGCGGTCAGTACACGCCGACGGTCGTCGACGAAGCGAGCGCGCTGAACGGCCGGACACCGCTCACGCCGTCCCACGGGTAGAGATCGCACGGCGGCTCACGCTCGCCCTCGTCCCGCTCGAGGAAGCGCGGAACGAAGAATTCCTTCGTCAGGGTGGTCAGCATCACCCGGCCGGTGCCACCGTACTCCACGACGCGGTCGGTGTCGTCTGGATCGACCACCTGCAGCACGGCGCGCGGCTGCGGCGCGTAGTACGTAATCTTGTATCCCTCGGCCTCCCCGCTGGGCGGGCTGGCCGCCAATCCCATCAGCGTGTTGCCGTAGGTCGGCGTCATGTACACGCCGTCGAGCAGCTCCTCGTTCGCGAACCGGTTCCACTGCGGCGTGAACTCGGTGCCGCCGGCGAAGATGCCGGTGATGCCGGCCTCCTTGATGCTCGAGCTCTCCGCCTCCAGACGGTTGGCGAGCGCCTCGATCAGCTTCGGCGTCGAGAACAGGCAGCGGATGTCGTGGCCGGCCGACAGCACCGTCAGCGCCTGGTCGATGACGTGCTCCTGGTACGCCTTGAGGTGATCCATCCACCCCTTCCGGATCAGCTTGATGACCCAGCGTGGATCCAGGTCCACACAGAAGCAGATGCCGCCGCGATGGTGCGCCAGATGCTCCACCGCAAGCCGCAACCGGCGCGGCCCGCTCGGTCCCAGCATCAGCCAGTTCGAGCCTTGCGGGAAGCACTCCTCCGGCAGGGTGTCGGAGAACAGCTCGTAGTCGGTCCTGAAATCATCGATGGCGACGCGGCTCTTGGGAATGCCGGTCGTACCGCCGGTTTCGAAAACGTAGATCGGCCGGTCGCTGTAGGCCCGCGGCACCCAGCGGCGTACCGGACCGCCGCGCAGCCACTCGTCCTCGAAATGCCCGAATTTCTTCAAGTCGTCGAAGCCCTGAATCTCGGCACGGGGATCCCAGCCGGCCTGCTCCGCCCATTGCAGCCAGAACGGGCAGCCGGTCGCCGGGTCGAAGTGCCACCCAACCACCTCGCGCACCCAAGCGTCGAGCACCGCACGCTGCGCCTCAGCCTGACCCTCACGGTCGACAGTTTGTGTGCTCATCAACCGGCCATCTTATACTAGGGGTCCGTAGTGAAACCCAGCGTCGCGCCGATAGCCGCCCGTACCAATCAGCGGCCGCCGGTGATTCGGGGCGCAGCCCCAAGTAGTACAAGGCCCGCACGGCGGGCCTCGGCGGACGCGGCGCGGGGCAAAGGGGTCCCCGCTAGCGCTTGCCGGGGGTTTGGGGCGCAGCCCCATCTATGAATGCAGCGCAGCCCCATCTATGAATGCAGCGCAGCCCCATCTATGAATGCAGCGCAGCCCCAAGTGGTAATGGACACAGCGGGACACGTCGAGCGGCTCTGGATCAAGCGCTTCAGGCGCGGCCCGATGGATGCCGTCGCGCAGGCGGAGGCGCAGGCAGGCCGCGGGCTGGCCGGCAACGCCGATCAGGGCGGCCGGCGGCAGGTGACGATCATTGCGCGCGGACGCTGGGATCGCGTGAACGAAACGCTGGCGGACGATGTCGACCCGGCTTTGCGGCGCGCCAACGTTCTGGTCACGGGTATCGATCTGGAGGGGACGCGCGGGCGGGTGTTGCGGATTGGGCCGTGCCGGCTGCGCATCCGGGGCGAGACCCGCCCCTGCGAACGGATGGACGAGGGCTGGCCGGGGCTGCGCGCGGCGCTCGACGCCGACTGGGGCGGCGGCGCCTACGCGGAAGTGCTGGCGGGAGGACCGATCGCCGTCGGCGACCCGGTCGCCTGGGAGCCCGACGCGAACGACTGAAGCCGCCTACCGGAGCGCGTCCGACTTCGCCGCGAAGACGAAGTCGCTTTCCGTCAGGCCGTCGATCTTGTGCGTCCAGATCGTCACCGTCACGCAGCCCCAGGTCAGCAGGATGTCTGGATGGTGGTCCTGCTCCTCCGCCATCTCGCCCACGCGCACGGTGAAATCGAGCGCCTGCCGGAAATCCTCGAAGGCATACGCCTTCTCCAGGTGGTGCTCGTCGACGACGGTCCAATCGCCGCCGAGCTTGCTCTGTAGCGCCTTCAACTCGTCGCCCTTCACCGGCGGCACGCCGCCGCGGCAGGGCACGCACTGCCGGCTGGCCAGCTCGCTCATGACTCCACTCCTCCGCTCCTGCTAAAATACATGATCCCATGTGTACCGGCGGCGGCCGGTGCGGAACAACACAAAGATGCAGCTTTTTCCCGCTTTCCTGAAGCTGGCGGGCAGGCGTGTGGTGGTAGTGGGTGGCGGTCCGGTCGCCACCTCGAAACTTCGCGCGCTGCTGGATGCCGGCGCCGCCGTCACGGTCGTCGCCCCGGAGATGACGCCCGTTATCGACGCCGCGCCCGTTGCGCGCATCAGGCGCCCATTCGAGCCGGACGACCTGGACGGCGCCTGGCTGGTAGTGGCGGCGGCGACGCCCGCCATCAACCGGCGCGTGGCGGAGGCGGCCGAGGCGCGTCAACTGTTCGTGAACGCGGTGGACGACCCGCCCAACGCCAGCCTCTATCTCGGCGGGGTCGTGCGGCGGGCCGGCATGACGTTCGCAATATCTACCGACGGCCGGGCGCCGGCGTTGGCCGGCCTGTTGCGCGAGGGGCTCGACGCGCTGCTGCCGGACGCGGATCTCGAACGCTGGATGGACGAGGCCGCGCGCCTGCGCGCCCGCTGGCGCGCCGAAGCGGTGCCGCTGCCCGCGCGGCGGCCGGCGCTGCTCGACGCGCTGATCCAGCTGTACGAACCACCACCAGCCGGCCGCGCGGCGGCCGACGCGGAGCGCTGATGGCGCCGCCTGGACTCGTCTCGCTGGTCGGCGCCGGTCCGGGCGATCCGGAGCTGCTGACGATCAAGGCAGCGCGGCGTCTGGAATCTGCAGATCTGCTGCTGTACGACGGCCTCGTGCAGCCCGAGCTGATCGCTCTCGCGCAGCACGCACAGCGCTTCTGCGTCAGCAAGCGGGCCGGGCAGCGCACGATCACCCAGGCAACCATCGAGCGGCTGATGATTCGCGGCGCACGGCGCGGCAAGCGGGTGGTCCGGCTGAAGTGCGGCGACCCGTTCGTCCTCGGCCGCGGCGGCGAGGAGGCGCTCGCCCTCAGCGCGGCCGGCGTCCCGTTCGAAGTGATCCCGGGCATCACCGCGGCGGTAGCCGCGCCCGGCCTGGCCGGGATTCCGGTGACGCACCGCGGCCTCGCCTCCGGCTTCGCGGTCGTTTCGGGCCACGCGCCCGAGGCGTTCGAGCCGATCCTGTCGGCGCTGGCGCCCGGCTCGATGACGGTCATCATCCTGATGGGTCTGCGGCGCCGGGCGGCCATCGCTCGGACTTTGCTCGACCGCGGCTGGCCCGGCGGCACGCCGGCCGCCATCGTGTTCTCGGCATCCACCCCGGACATGCGGGTCTGGACCGGCCGCCTCGACGCGCTGGCCGCTGCGCGGCTCCCGACCGGCGCCTGGTCGGCCGGCGCCGTGCCGGGTACCATCGTCGTGGGCGAGGTGGCGGGCCTGCAAGTCTATGGAGAGATCCTGCACCACTCGTCGACCGGGGTCGGCGCGTGAACACGGGGGGTGCGGCATGAGCTGGAAGGAAACCCTCGCTGGCCGGATTGCGGCGGACCTGGCTACCGAGATCGATACCTTCGAGAGCCAGATCGCCCTGCGGCGCCAGGGCAAGATCGACGAGAAGGTGTTCGCCGAAACCCGCCTCCGGCGCGGCGTGTACGGGCAACGCTACGACAACGGGCAGCGCAACGACGGCAGCGGACCGAAGGCCCTGGCGTATCCGTCGAACGGGCTGACCAAGGGGCCGGAGACCGTCTGGGACGCACCGGGCATGCAGCGCATCAAGATCCCGATGGGCCACCTCTCGCCGGATCAGCTCGAGACGCTGGCCGACCTGGCGGAGGAGTACAGCGACGGCGTCTGCCACGTGACCACGCGGCAGGACATCCAGCTCCACTTCGTCCACATCGACGACACCCCCGACCTGATGCGGCGGCTGGCCGCCGTCGGCATCACCACCCGGGAAGCGTGCGGCAACACCGTGCGCAACGTCACCGCCTGCCCGCTGGCGGGCGTCTGCCGGGACGAGACGTTCGACGTGACGCCGTACGCGCAGGCCTGCATGCGGTTTCTGCTCGGCCATCCCGACACGCAGGATTTCGGGCGCAAGTTCAAGGTGGCCTTCTCCGGCTGTCGCGACCACGCCTGCGGCCTCGTTTCGATGCACGACCTCGGGCTCATTGCCGTCACCCGGATGGCGGACGGCGTGGAGCGCCGCGGCTTCGAGACGTACGTCGGCGGCGGCCTCGGCGCCGTGCCGTACCAGGCCAAGCTGTTCGCTGAATTTCTGCCGGTCGAGGAACTGCTACCGGTGGCGCAGGCCATCTCGCGCGTCTTCGCCCGCCTCGGCGAGAAGAGGAACCGCGCGCGGGCGCGCATCAAGTTCCTCGTCGCGCAGCTCGGCATCGACGAATTCAAGCGCCTGGTGCTGGAGGAACGCGCGGCGCTGCCGGACGATCCGCGCTGGACCGACTTCGTCTCGCATGCGGCGGACCGCGGCGGGGAGAGCGAGCTGCCGGCGCTGCCTGCCGCCAACGGCAACCGTGCCGCGGGATTCGAGGAGTGGGCGCGCACGAACGTCTACCGCCAGCGCCAGGCGGGGTACGCCGCCGTCACGGTGGCGCTCCCGTTGGGGGATTTGACCGCCGATCAGACGCGGCGCGTGGCGGCCCTCGCCCGGGAGTACGCCGGCGGCGACGTGCGCGCCACCGTCGAGCAGAATCTGCTGCTGCGCTCGGTCCGGGAAACCGATCTGCCGGCGCTGCACCGGGCGCTGGCCGCAACCGCTCTCGCGCGGCCGGGAGCCGGCACGCTCGCCGACATCACCGCCTGCCCCGGCACCGACACCTGCAAGCTGGGGATAGCCTCGTCGCGGGGTCTCGCCGCCGAGCTGACGTCGCGGCTTGCCGCGCGGACCGGAATGCTCGACCCGGCCGTGGAGTCGCTGCGGATCAAGACCAGCGGCTGCTTCAACTCCTGCGGCCAGCACCACGTTGCCGACATCGGCTTCTACGGCGTCAGCCGCAACGTCGGCGGCTACGCGGTACCGCACTTTCAGGTGGTGCTCGGCGGCAAGTGGCGCGACAACGGGGGTTCGTACGGCCTGGCCTCGGGGGCCATCCCGTCGAAGCGCATCCCGGAGGTGATCGAGCGGATCACCGCGCGGTTCGTCGCCGAGCGTCACGCATCCGAGACGTTCCAGGACTATACGCAGCGCATCGGCAAGCGCGCCTTGAAGCAGATGTTCGCCGACCTGGCCGCCGTGCCGTCGCATGCCGACGACGCGGGCTTCTACTCGGATTGGGGCGACCCGCGCGAGTTCACCCTGGGCGACATGGGGATCGGCGAGTGCGCCGGCGAGGTGGTGTCGCTCACCGAGTTCGATTTCGCCGCCGCCGAGGCGCAACTGTTCGACGCACAATTGCGGCTCGAGGAGGAGGCCGTGGGACCGGCGGATGAGCTCGCCTACGGCGCGATGCTGCTCGGCGCGCGCGGACTGGTGAAGACCGAGTTCATCGACGTGGGCGACGACCCGGACGCCATCGTGCGCGAGTTCAGGACGCGATTCTTCGATACACAGCTGTTCTTCGACAAGTACGCCGGCGGCAAGTTTGCGATGTACCTGTTCCGCCGGCACGGCTCCGGCCCGCGCAGTACGGCCGAGGCGGCGCACCACCTGATCGAGGAAGCGCAGCTCTTCCTTGAAGCCTGCCACGCCTGCCAGGCGCGTCTCGCGGCGCGGCCGGCGGCCGGCCTGCCGTCGGCGCCCGTTCAGGCGGCGCAAAGCACATGACCGGCGTCCAGGTGACCATGCCGACCGCGGACCGCATCGACGCGCTGCAGCGCTTCAGCCTGAAGATCTTCGCGGACCCGCCGGAGGCGGTCGCGCCGCGCGCCGTCATTCCGGTCTTCCATCGCTGGATCCGGGAACGGGCCGCTCCTGAATTGTTGATCGACGTCGCCGACTACACGCATCTCGTCGACGGGCCGCAGGTGCTGCTGGTCGCGCACGAGGCGAACTACGCCATCGACCGTTGCGGCGGCCGGCCCGGACTGGCCTATACCCGCAAGCTGCCGACCGAGGGCGCGCTGGCCGACCGGCTGCTGGCGGCCGCGCGCGCGCTGCTCGCCGCCGGGCAACGCCTGGAACAGGATCCGGCCGCCATGCCGGAGGGTCGTTTCGCGTTCCGCGGCGACGAGATCGTGGTCGTCGCCAACGACCGCCTGCTCGCGCCGAGGACGGGGGCGGCCGAGGCGGGCTTCCGCGGTTCGGTCGGCGCGTTCGCAGAACGGCTCTTCGGCGCAGGCGTCGACCTGCAGCCGCTGAGCCGCTCCGACCGCATCGGCTTCAGTCTCAAGGCGCCTGGACCGGCTTCGCTCGACACGTTGCTTGCCAGACTGGCGTAACGTTGCGGTAGGCGCCGTGGAGGGGCCGATGACGGCCGACTGCAAGATCGAACCGACCGCCGACGCGCACGTCGCGGGGCTCCAGGCCGCCATCGACGCCGTGGCGCGCGAGCGGCGCTACCTGGCCGCCGTCTGCGGATTCCCGCTCGAAGCAACGCGCCAGTTCGTGGCGTCGGTCACTGCCGGCGGCGGCGTGCAGCGCGTGGCGCTCGACGGCGCCGACGTCGTCGGCTGGTGCGACGTCCAGCGCAGTCCGTTCGAGGGGTTCCGGCACGTCGGGGTGCTGGGCATCGGCCTGCTACCCGGGCACCGTGGGAGCGGGACCGGCGCCGCACTGCTCGAGCGCACCCTCGCGGCGGCCGCGGGGGCGGGTATCCGCCGTGTCGAGCTCGAGGTGTTCGCCTCGAACAGCCGCGCCCGGCAGCTGTTCGAGCGGGCCGGGTTCGTGACTGAAGGGATCAAGCGCCGCGCCCGGGTGCTCGACGGGCGCGAAGACGACGTCGTGTGCATGGCGCGCCTGATCTGACTCCCTCGCAAAGGAGGACGCGATGCATTACCTGGTGCGAGCGCGGTTTCGGGAAGAGACGGCAGCCGATCTCAGCCACCTGTTGCGCGACGGGACCATCGCGCGGCAACGGCCCGACGGTCCGGAGATCATCGCGTCGATGCAACGTGCCGTCGTCACCGCGAGCGGCGGCATCGAATGGAGCGAGGTGTGCTACTGCCAGCCGCCGCTGCTGCACGAGCGCACCACCGTCTACGACCGCTTCTTCGACGCCCTGACCGCCACGCCAATCGACGGCTACCAGACCCATGCGGGCCGCCCATTCATGGAACACCTCGACCAGCTTGCGGGGTCACCGCGCTGAGATTGGTGATGGCTTAGCGAAACCGGGCCGGATCCGCGCCTCCACAGCGTGACCCCGGGTCCCGACGTTTCGCAGCGCACTTGAAGTCCCCGGGCCTCAGCCCGACCCGCCCGGCAGCTTCGTGCGCGCTACCGGACACGGTATCATCCGGGTGGATGCCGCCCGAGCCGAGCGCCGTCACGCCGCGGGACATCTTCTTGGCCGCGCATCTGTCCGCGGAAGCGGCGGCCGGCTTCCTCGAACAGCGCGGCCTTCGCGACGGCGGCGCCGCTGACGAGCACCTGCAGCAACTCGCCGACGACCTGTCCAGCCGCCTGGCGCTGGGCAACCTGGCCAACCTGCTGCTTGACACGCTCGCGACCACGCCCGACCCCGACGCCGCGGTGGTCGGCTTCTGCCGCTACGTCGCGACGCGCACGCCGCAGGCCGCCTTCATCGGCAACCTGCACGCCGACCCGCGCATGCTGGAGATCCTGACGCAGATCCTCGGCACCTCCCCGTTCCTGAGCGAGATCCTGATCCGAAACCCCGAGTACCTCCACTGGCTGCGGCGCGAGCTGGACAGTCCGCCGCCCGATCGCGCCACCTACGACGCGGAGATCGACCGCCGTCTCGACGGCACGCAGAGCGTCGAGAACCAGGTGAACGCGCTCAAGCGGTTCCAGCGGCGGGAGGTGCTCCGGGTGGCCGCGCGCGACCTGTTCGGCATGCTGAACCGGGAGACGCTGACGACGACCACCACGCAGCTGTCCGACCTCGCGGATGCGCTGGTCGACGGCGTCCTGCGCCTCGCCACCGCCGAGCACACCGCCCGCCACGGCCCGCTGCCCGGACGGTTCGCCGTCATCGGCATGGGTAAACTGGGCGGCGTCGACCTGAACTACAGCTCCGACATCGACCTGATCTACATCTATGACGTACCGGTCGAGGCGGCCGGCGACGCGCATCACCGCTACCAGCGGCTGGGACGCCGGCTCACGACGCTGCTTAGCGAGCACACGGCCGAGGGCTATCTCTATCGCGTCGACATGCGCCTGCGGCCGATGGGCGCGCGCGGGAACCTCGTCTATTCGCTGCAGCAGTCGGCGCAGTACTACGAGAACCTCGGCGAGACGTTCGAGCGGTTCGCGCTGCTCAAGGCGCGGCCCATAGCGGGCGACCGGGCGCTGGGCAGGAAATTCGTGGAGCGGGTCGCGCCATTCGTCTACCGCAAGTATCTCGACCACGCCGCCATCGAGGAGCTTGCGCGCTACAAGGCGCGCGCCGATCGGGAGCATGCCCGGCACGGCGACCTGGACCGGAACGTCAAGGAAGGCCGCGGCGGCATCCGCGAAATCGAGTTGTTCGCGCAGGTGTTCCTGCTGCTCTACGGCGGCGACCAGCCGGCGCTGCGCACTGGGCACACGCTGACCGCGCTCGAGCAGCTGGGATCCCACGGCTTCATCGAGCCGGACGTGCAGCAGGACCTGGCGGCGGCGTACATCTTCCTCCGCAACATCGAACACGGCCTGCAGGTGGCGGAGGGCCAGCAGACGCACAGCCTTTCGGGCACCGAGCGCGGACTGCGCGCACTGGCGCGGCGGCTCGGGTTCGACGAGCTCGCCACGCTGGAGGGCGTACTGCACCAACATCGCGACCGCGTGCACGCCGTCTACGCCCGCCTGTTCGAGGAGCAGGCCGAAGACGGCAACGTCGCCGGCCGAGAATTCTTCCGGCTGCTGGCCGGCGAAATGAACGACGACGACGCGCGGGCGCTGCTTCTCGCCGCCGGATTCGCGGAGCCGGACAGCGCACTCAACGCCATGCGGGCATTGGACGCCGCGGCCCGCGGCGGGCGCTCGTCGGCACGCAACCTGCTGGCCAACCTGCTGGGCATGGTGACGTCCGGCGCGGCGGCGCTGTCCGCACCCGGCACCGTGCTGATCCGGCTCGAACGCGTGGTCGCCGCCAGCGGCGCCGCCGCCGCGCTGTACCGCACCCTGCTGGAGGACCGCCTGCTGCGCGAGCGGCTGCTGGCCGGCCTGGACGCCGGCGACCTGTTCGCCGCCCGCCTCGCGGCGTATCCGGAACTGCTCGACTCGCTTGCCCGCGGCGTGCTGGATCCGGAGCCGTTCCAGGCGGACGTGGCCGCGGCGTTCGACGAGGTTGTCGCGAACCGCGCCGATATCCGGTCCCGGCTCGATCCGTTCCGCCGCGTGAAGGCAATCGAGGAATTCAAGGTGCTGGTCGAGTGGTTGACGGTCCGGCGCCTGGACCTGCTGACCGACAAGCTTTCGCTGGTCGCCGACTGCGCGGTGCGGGCGGCCGCGCGGGCCGTCGCGCGCAACCTGCCGCCGACCCTCGACACTGCGGACGTCGACGGCGGCTGGGCCGTGTTCGCCCTGGGCAAGCTCGGCAGCCGGGAGCTGACGGTGCACTCCGACCTCGACCTCGTCTTCGTCTACGAGGGCGACCCCGCCGACGCGCCCCGCTTCGAGCGCCACCAGAAATTCGTGCGCACCGTTCAGGATCTGTTGTCCAAAACGACGGCCGCGGGTTCGGCGTACAAGATCGACACGCGGCTGCGCCCGGAGGGCCGCATGGGAGCGCTGGCCATACCGCTGGTCGCCTTCGAACGGTATCTGCGCGAGCGCGCCGAAATCTGGGAGCGGATGGCGTGGACGCGCTCGCGGGCGGTCGGCGGCGATGCCGCCTTGGCCGAGCGGGTCCAACGGGCTGTCGACGATTTCGTATACGGACCGTGGTCGAACGACATTCCGGCGTTCGCGCGGCACGTCCGGGCGCGCATCGAACGCGAGCTGGCCAAGGAAGCAGGCGGCGCGCGACTCGACCTCAAGCGCGGCCGCGGCGGCCTGGTCGACATCGACTTCCTGCTCCAGGTGCTGCAGATCAGGGAGGGCCGGACGCGGGAGGAATTCCGCATCGCCGGCACGCGGCGCCTGCTCGCGGCACTGCCTGATACGGACGTCCTGACTCCGGACGATGGCGACGCGCTCCGCAGCGCGTACGGGTTTCTCCGCAATCTGGAAACGGTGCTCCGTATCGACACCGACACCGACGGAGGAGCCATCGCGACGGATGCGACTGCCCTCGAACCACTGGCCCGGCGCCTGGCCGCGCCGCTGTCCGGCGCAGAGCTGCTGGAGCGCTACCGCGCTACCACGGCGCGCGTGCGGGCCATCTACGAGGCCGGCATGGACCGCCTGCAGTAACTGTTATTGGTGTCCCAGCACGGGATGCGGCACGTACGGCTCTTCCAGCAGCCGGCACTCGGCGTCATCAAGGGTGATGTCGAGCGCGGCGATTGCCGCGTCGAGATGCGCGAGCTTCGTGGTGCCGACGATCGGCGCGGTCACGCCCGGCTGGCGGAGGAGCCACGCGAGCGCAACCTGGGCCGGCGTCACGCCGCGCCGGCGCGCCAGCTCGACGACCCGCTCGACAACCTGGAAGTCCGCATCCGCGTAGTAGAGGCGGCGCGCGTAGTCGTCGGTCCGCGCCCGTAGCGTCTCGCCCGCCTCCGGGGCGCCGCCGGACACGGTGCGCGTGCGGTTGCCGGCCAGGAACCCGCGCGCCAGCGGGCTCCACGGAATCACACCGATGCCCTCCGTCCGGCAGAGCGGCAGCATCTCGCGCTCTTCCTCCCGATAGATGAGGTTGTAGTGGTTCTGCATCGAGACGAACCGCGCCCAGCCTCGGCGTTCCGACACGTGCAGCATCCGGGCGAACTGCCACGCGTACATGCTGGAGGCGCCGATGTAACGCGCCTTGCCGGCGCGCACGATGTCGTTCAGCGCCTCGAGCGTCTCCTCGATTGGCGTGTGCGGATCGAAGCGATGGATCTGGTACAGGTCGACGTAGTCGGTGCCGAGGCGGCGCAGCGACGCGTCGATCGCGTCGAACAGGTGCTTCCTGGACAACCCGTCGTCGTTGGGTCCGTCGCCCATCGGGAAGAATGCCTTCGTGGCGAGCACGACCCGATCCCGGGCGGAGAGGTCGCCCAGGGCGCGGCCGACGATCTCTTCGCTCACGCCGCGGGAGTACATGTCGGCGGTGTCGAAGAAGTTGATGCCCGCTTCGATCGCGCGCCGGATGAAAGGCCGGCTTTCCTCCTCGGTCAGCACCCACGGACGCCAGGCCCGCGAGCCGAAGGTCATCGTCCCGAGGCAGATGCGGGAAACCCGCAAGCCGGTCCGGCCGAGGTTGACGTACTGCATCGGGGGTGCGCTACCGGACGGACTACTACGGAATGGTGTGGTAGTGGCCGTGGACCGGATCCCATACCTGCCGCGGGCCGGAGCCACCCGTATTCGTGAAGCTGTACACAATGACGCCGACAATGGCGATGGCAGCCGCAATCATGGCGTATGAGGCGGTTCGCGAGCGGCGCTCCGCCTTACCCTCGCAGCATTGTTTGAACTTGCGCCCGCTACCGCACGGGCAGGCGTCGTTGCGGCCTACCTTGCCTGCTGCCATGGTCTCTGCGCAACCGCCAGTATACTGCCGGAACGCCGCCGGCAACAGCCACCGGCAGGCTTGCGACGACGACCATGCCCAACTCCGATACGACCAGACTGAACGACGCGCACTGCCACTTCTTCTCCGCCGGGTTCTTCGCCCGGCTGGCCAGGGATCCTTCCGCCCCGCCGGCGGACGATCCGGCCGTCGACCTGCCGGCGCGGCTCGGCTGGGACGCGCCCGGCGATACCACCGCGCTGGCCGGCCGATGGATTGCCGAGCTCGACCGCCACGGCGTGGCGCGCGCCGCGCTGATGGCGAGCGTTCCGGGCGACGAGGCGTCTGTGGCGGCAGCCGTTGCCCGGCACCCGGCGCGGATCGTGGGCAGCTTCATGCTGGACCCCACGGCGCCGGACGCCGCCGCGCGCGTCCAGCGCGGCTTCGGCGAACTGCGCCTGCGCTGCGCCTGCCTCTTCCCGGCGATGCACGGCTTCGCGCCGGATGACGAGGCGCGCGTTGTCCCGGTATTCGAAGCGGCGGCCGAGCATGGCTGCGCCGTGTTCGTGCACTGCGGCGTGTTGTCGGTCGGCGTGCGGCGCAAGCTGGGGCTTGCGTCGCGGTTCGACATCCGGCGCGGCCAGCCGCTGGCGCTCTTGCCGATCGCCTCGGCGTTTCCCGGCGTACCGGTGATCATTCCGCATTTCGGCGCCGGCTTCTTCCGCGACGCGCTGATGGCGGCCGCGCTGTGCCACAACGTCGTTGTGGATACCTCCAGCTCCAACGCCTGGATGCAGTACCTCACGCCGCCGCCGACCCTGGCCGACGTCTTCCGCCAGACTCTGGCGGTGCTCGGCCCCGAGCGAATCCTGTTCGGGTCGGATTCGTCGTTCTTCCCGCGCGGGTGGCAGCGTCCCGTGTATGACGCCCAACGCGCCGCGCTCGACGCGGTCGGTCTCGATAAGCAAGGCCGCGCAGCCATCTTCGCGGACAACTTCGACCGCGTCTTTGGCGCCGGCCGGTAGGAACCGGCAGGGAATGGAAGACCGGGACGTTACGGCACCAGCAGCAGCTTGCCGACGTGCGCGCTGGACTCCATGACGCGGTGCGCCGCGGCCGCCTGCGCCAACGGATACGTCGCATGGATTACGGGCCGGAGCGTCCCGCCGGCGAACCGCGGCCAGACCCGCGCGCGCAGCGCGTCGCAGATGGCCGCCTTGGCGGCGACCGGCCGCGACCGGAGGGTCGAACCGGTCAGTGTCTGGCGGCGCGACATCAGCGAAGCAAGGTTCACCTCGCCCTTGATCCCGCCCATCACCGCGATCAGCACCAGCCGCCCCTCGACCGCCAGGCAGTCCAGGTTGCGCTGCAGGTAGGGACCGCCAACCAGGTCCAGGATGACGTCCGCGCCGCGCCCGCCGGTCGCCTCCCGAACCGCCGCGACGAAGTCCTGCTCGCGGTAGTTGACGGCGAGCTCTGCACCGAGCGCGGTGCAGGCGGCGCACTTGCCGGCCGAGCCGGCGGTGGCGATGACGCGAGCGCCAAACCTCCGCGCAAGCTGGATGGCCGCCGTGCCCACGCCGCTCGACCCGCCGTGCACCAGCAGCGTCTCCCCGGCCAGCAGTCCTCCGCGATCGATCACGTTCGTCCAGACCGTGCAGTACGCCTCGGGCAACGCCGCTGCGTCGCGGAGCTTCACTCCCGGCGGCAGCGGCAGGCACTGCGGGGCGGGCACTGTGCAGTACTCCGCGTAACCCCCGCCCGCCACCAGCGCGCAGACCTCATCACCCGCGGACAGGGTCGCCACGTCCGCGCCGACCGCCGTGACGGTGCCCGACAGCTCCAACCCCGGAATGTCCGACGCACCCGGAGGCGGGGGGTAGCTCCCCTGCCGCTGCATGATGTCGGCCCGGTTGACGCCCGCGGCCGCCACGCGCACCAGCACTTCACCCGGCCCCGGCAGCGGCACCGGGCGCTCCGCCAATACGAGCACCTCGGCCGGCCCGGGCTCGGCAATCTCGATTGCTTTCATGGTCTCCGTCTCATCAGGGGGAATCGAGGGGAATCAGCGCAGGACGACGTCCGCGCTGACGATTTCTGTCCGGCTGACGGGGGTCTCGCCGTCGGTCGGCTCCGCCTCGATGACTTCGACGACGTCCAGCCCCTCCACGACTACGCCAAACGCGGTGTACTGGCCGTCGAGCTCGGGCGCCGTGCCGGTCACGATGAAGAACGAGGTCGAGGCGCTGGCCGGATCGTCGAGTCTCGCCATCGAGACGATGCCCCGCACGTGCTGCGTGGCGTTGAACTCCGGCTCGAGATTCTGCACGAACCGCTGCTGGCGCTCCGTCAGCGGCGCGCTGCGCGTCGGCAGGTGCCCGCTCTGGATGACGAAGCCGGGCACGACCCGGTGGAACGCAACGCCGTCGTAGACCCCCGCGTCGACGAGGCGCAGGAAGCTCCGGACATGATTCGGCGCGCGGTCGGGATACAGGTCGATGGCGATGCGCCCGTGGGTCGTGTCGAGCAACGCCCGGTAGGCCGCCAGCTCGGCGTCCGTCTCCGTGCTGAATGGCGGCGCCTCGAGCGGCGGCTTGTCCCGAATCCGTACGGACCGGACGACGACGCGCTCGACCGCGCCCCCGTCGGCATTCACCGGCGTCTCGGAGATCTTCGTGACGACGTCCATCCCTTCCGCGACCTGGCCCCAGATCGAATGCTGTCCATCGAGACCGGGCTGGTTGACGACGCAGATGAAGAACTGCGAGCCGCCGCTGTCCGGCCGGCCCGGCGCGACAACCGCCGATACCGCGCCGCGCAGGTGGCGGGCGTCGCTCAGCTCGGCATCGACCAGACCCAGCCCCCCGCGGCCGTACTCGGCGTTGCGGCCGGGATCGCGCGTCAGCGGGTCGCCGCCCTGCACGATGCCGTGGAGCACCATGCTGTGGAAGGTGGTGCCGTCGAACGCGCCGTCCGCCGCCAACCGCATCACGAGGCCGACGTGATTCGGGGCCAGCTCCGGGCGCAGATCGATAGCTATCGCGCCCAGATCCGTCTCGATGAGCGCCTGTTTGCCGCGCATTTCCTCCAGCGTCAACGGGGTGACGAACGGCTCGCGCGCCGGCTGCTCGGCCTGCGGCTCCTGGGCCACCGCCAGGGCCGGTGCGAACAGCACGAACGCCAAGATCGATAGGAATCTCACAGTTATCGACTCCCGAATCGGCAGCCGCACAGTATCATGACCCGACTCGCTGTAAGCCGCCTGCCGCGCCGGGCGGCAAGCGGGTTCCGGCCATCTTCTCGCGCGGCGCCGCGGCCCGCGGGCTGATGGAGTTGCCCACCGGACTATGGTAAAGTGTTTTGTTGTCGACAACTGTGTCGAAACACGTCGTGTCACTTGCAAAATCGTTTGCAGATAAGGGAGAGCTTTCATGGCCCATCATGGCAAAGGCGTCGTGCGTTCGGCGCTGATTGCGGCGTTGGCCGCGGTGCCGGTCGCGGCGGTGGCTCAGACGCCTGCCGCGGAGGACGTTACGTTCACCAAGGACATCGCTCCTGTCCTGCAGCGTTCCTGCCAGGTGTGCCACCGTCAAGGCGAGATGGCCCCGATGTCGCTGGTGACCTACCAGGAGGTACGTCCCTGGGCCCGGTCCATCAAGAATCGGGTGGTCAACCGCGAGATGCCTCCCTGGCACATCGACAAGAACATCGGCATCCAGAAGTTCAAGAACGACACCTCGCTGAGCGACGAGGAGATCGCCCTGGTCGCCGGCTGGGTGGACAACGGCGCGCCGCGCGGCAACCCGGACGACATGCCACCCCCGGTCGAGTTTGCGGACTCCGGGGAGTGGCAGATCGGGGAGCCGGACCTCGTCGTGAAGTTCCCGGCGTACCCGGTGCCGGCGGAAGGTCCGGACCTGTTCGGGAACATCTATACCGACCTCGAGCTGGACGGCGACCGCTACATCAAGGCCATCCAGACGCGGGTTCCGGACGATGCGTCGCGGCGGGTCGTGCACCACGCCCTCTCCTTCGCCGTCGAGCCGGAGGAGCAGCAGATGCGCGAAGCGGGCGAGACCGACATACCGGCAGCCATGTTCCTCGTCGAGTACGCCTCCGGCAAACAGTCGGAGATCTACCCGGAGAATTCCGGACTGCTGCTCGAGAGTTGGCGGCGGATGCGCCTCGACTACCACCTGCACTCCGTCGGCGAGGATGTCGACGCCACGGTGGAGCTCGGCATGGTGTTCCATCCCGAGGGCCACGTGCCCGAGCACATCCGGTGGTCGAAGCAGCTCGGCCAGCACGTGACCGACCTGGACATTCCGCCGGGGAAGGTCGTGCGCACCGACGGCTACACGTACTTCCACAAGGCGGCGCGGCTCACGGCATTCCAGCCGCACATGCACGCGCTCGGCACCTACCAGTGCCTGGAGCTGATCTATCCGACGCATGGTACGCCGGCCGAGACCGAGATCGTCAGCTGCGCCAACTGGGACTACAACTGGCACATGGTCTACAACTACGCCGACGATGCGGCCCCCATCATTCCGGCCGGCACGGTCGCGCATGTCATCAGCTGGCACGACAATACCGAAGCCTTCCGGGCCAACCCGGACCCGAAGAACTGGACCGGCAACGGCGGTCGCACCATCGACGAGATGGCGTTCGTGTGGCTCGGCTGGTACGACATGACCGACGAGGAGTACGAAGTGGAAACGGCCGAGCGGCGGGCGCTGCAGGAAGCCGCCGCCGCCACGAATCAGCAGCAGCAACAGTAGCTTCAACAACCAGTGAGCCGTCCGGGCGCTCCGCGGGCAACCGTCCCGCGGAGCGCTGGCGGCATCACGTTACTATGCGGTGACGCCGTCCCGGTGCGTCGATTTCCAGGTAGCAGCCATCATGTCCACACCATGGAAGTATTTCAGCGCCGTCGCGATGATTGCGTGTCTTCTGGGTCTGCCCCGGACGGCGCCCGCCCAGCTGGACCACCTGCCCTACATGCTCAAGTACAACAAGGGCCAGAACGTCCAGCCGATCTTTCAGGGTTGGTCGCGCAATGCGGACGGCACGTTCGACATGCACCTCGGCTACCTGAACCGCAACTACCTGGAGGAGCTGTACATCCCGGTCGGCCCAGACAACAACATCGAGCCCGGCGGCCCCGATCAGGGTCAGCCGACGTACTTCTACACCCGCAACAACCGGCAGATATTCCGCGTCACGGTGCCAGCCGATTTCGGGGACAAGGAACTCGTCTGGTCGCTCACCGTGCGCGGGAGGATCGAACAGGCGGTGGGATGGCTCCAGCCCGACTGGGAGATCGACCCGACCACCGGCGGCCGGACGCAGGGCGAGGAGGCCCGCCGCAACGTGGCGCCGACGCTCGCGCTCAACGTCCCGGCCAGCGTCTCGCTGTCCGGCAGGCTCACGCTGACCGCGAGCGTCACTGATGACGGCCTCCCGACGCCGCGCGGCTCACGGCAGCTGCAGCGCAACCGCGCGGTCGGACAGGAGATTCCACCCATTCTGGTGCCGCCGGAAGGAACGCCGGAGCCGCCCAAGAACCTGCCCCAGCTCAACGTGAACGCCCGCGGGCGGCAGAGCCGGCCGTCGGCCCCCGAGGGGCTGTCGGTGTCGTACATCGTCTGGCGCGGTCCGGCAGCGGTCGCCTTTGATCCGCCGTTTGCGATGGTGGAGGACGGTGCCGCGGCGACGGCGGCGAGGTTCACACAACCCGGCGACTACGTGCTGCAGGCCCGGGCGCACGACGGCAACAAGTCGACCTACGACTTCGTCAACGTCACCGTTAATTAGTGTCAGCCAGAAAACCCCCTTGCGGGCGGAAATCTGCGACAAGTCCGGCCCACCTCGGGTAGGATTTCGACCACGAAACCGGCCGCGACGGCGATGCTTGGCGGCCCGCGGGGAGCGCCGGCAAGAAATCAGCCCGGACGTCCGGCTTCCAAGGATGGGGGGCTTCCCGTCTTTCCGCGGGTCGGAGCACGGCATGCTTTAGGGGAAGCGGCCGGTCAGGCGGCGAGTCGTCGTCGTTTGCGCTCGCGCTTTTGCAGGAGCAACCCGATGCGATGCAGGTTGGCGGCCAGTACCGACAGTGCGACGGTGCGCGCGAAGCCGTCGGCGCCATGGCTGCGGACACGGTCGAGCCCCCGGTGTTCCAGCCCATTGATGGCCGACTCGATTGCCGGATGCGCACGCCGCGCGGCCGCGAAGGGTTCCTCCGCCTCCCGTTCGCGGTCGGCTCTGGAAAGATACCCCTTTCTCGGCAGCGCGTTGAGGTCGAGCAGCGCGTCGAGCTTGATTCGGTTGTCAGGGCTGTGAAAGCCCCGGTCGAAGCTGCACGCCCGCAGTTCGGGATACCGCGCCTGGGCTTCCCTCACCATCGGCGCCGCCACGTCGACGTCCTCGCCCTCCCACAGGATCTTGTGGTGCAGGATGAATTGATGCTGGTCTTCGATGAGAGCTACAGGAACCCCGAGTTCTACCGGCGTGCCTGCCTTGCCCTTGGAAACCCAGCGAGTATGCTCCTCGAAGACCGAGAACACCTTCTCCTCGTGAGCAATCGCCTCGCCCCGCAGGAGTCGGCGCTCGACCTGGCCGAGCTGGCGCTGGGCATGCGCGATAAAGCCCTGGATTGATTGGCAGGTGGTTTCCTCGACGCCCTTGTCCCGCAACTCGTCGAGGGTCTCCATGGTCCGAGCGACCAGTGCACGGCAGCGCGCCAAGTACGCCTCCACCCGCTCCGGACGGCGCTTGGCCCGCCGCGTCGAACGCACCTGGTTGAACAGTTTCCTGACCTCCTTGGACAGATGCCGCCACTGACGCCATCCCCCCACCGCGTGTCTCCCAGCCGCCCGCCCGGTCTCCCGCAGCAGGCAGCGCAGCGCGTCCCACAACAGGCTGACATCCGTCGGATAGTGCACGTCCGTCTCGACCACGAACGAGTCACACCGCCCGCGCAATCGCTCGCCAGGCTTTTTTTTAGCCCGAAGTTTCAGCGGCTGATTTCGGCCAACTCATTGAGTTTACAGGGTTTAGGGGGCTATTGGCGTGGTTTTAGGCGCGCTTTGTAGCCATGTAAGAAGCGCCTTTTATGGTGTTTTTATGCCCATATATGTTTTGTATACTGGTATAATAAGTAACCATGTATGTGGAGCGTGTGCCCAACCGCTCGTCCCCGCCCGCTGTGCTCCTCCGTGAGTCCTACCGGGAAGGCGGCCGCATCAAAAAACGCACGCTCGCCAACCTCTCCAAACTACCGTACGAGGCCGTCGAGGTCGTGCGGCGCGTCCTCCGCGGTGAACCGCTGGTCAATCCCCAAGAGGCCTTCACCTGCGTCCGCAGCCTGCCCCACGGCCATGTCGCCGCCGTGCTTGGCACGCTCGAGCAGCTCGGCCTGCACACGCTGCTCGCCCGGCAGGCCAGCCGCATCCGCGACCTCGCCGTCGCCCTGATCGCCGCCCGCGTCATCGACCCGCAGTCGAAGCTGGCCACGGCCCGCGCCCTCGCCCCCGAGAGCGCCGTCTCCACACTGGGCGAGATGCTCGACCTCGGTGCGGTCGACCAGCACGAACTCTACGCGGCGATGGACTGGCCGGTCGAACGCCAGGCAACCATCGAGCAACGCCTGGCCAAACGGCACCTTTGAGGACCACACGCTGGTGCTCTACGACCTCACGTCCAGCTATCTGGAAGGCAGTCACTGCCCCTTGGCCCGGCGCGGCCACAGCCGCGACGGCAAGAAGGGCACCCTGCAGATCGTCTTCGGCCTGCTGTGCACGTCCACGGGCTGTCCGGTGGCGGTCGAGGTATTCGCAGGCTCGACATCGGACCCGAACACGGTGGCCAGTCAGGTCGACAAGCTCCGGCAGCACTTCGGGCTCAAGCGGGTGGTATTGGTCGGCGACCGGGGCATGCTGACCGCGGCGCGCATCCGTGAGGACCTGGCAGGCGTCGATGGACTGCGCTGGATCACCACGCTGCGGGCGCCGACCATTCGCAAGCTGGTGGCCGCCGGGAAGGTAACGCCGTCGCTGTTCGACGAGCGGGACCTGGCCGAAATCACCAGCGACGAGTTCCCCGGCGAACGGCTCGTCGTCTGCCGCAACCCGCTGCTGGCCGCCGAGCGGGGGCGCAAGCGGCAGGAACTGCTTCAGGCTACCGAAAAGGAACTTGAACCGATTGCGGCGGCGACCCGGCGCAAGACGAATCCGCTGCGCTCCGCGGCCGCCATCGGCGTGCGTGTCGGCAAGGTGATTGACCGCTACAAGGTGGCCAAGCACTTCGTCACCACGATCACCGACGACGCTTTCACGTTTCGCCGGGACGAGGACAAGATCGCGACCGAGGCGGCGCTCGACGGACTCTATATCGTGCGCTCCAATGTCGAGCCGCAGCAGATGGACGCGACGCAGACCGTGCGCGCCTACAAGAACCTCTCGAAGGTCGAGCGGGCGTTTCGGTGCCTCAAGTCCGTGGACCTGAAGGTGCGGCCACTCCACCACCGGCGGGCTGACCGGGTGCGCGCCCACGTCCTGCTCTGCATGCTGGCCTACTACGTCGAGTGGCACATGCGGGGGAAGCTCAAGCCGCTGCTCTTCGATGACCATGACCCGCAGGCGGGAGAGCAGCGGCGGCGCTCGGTCGTGGCGCCGGCCAAGCGCTCACCAGCGGCCTTGGCCAAGGCATCCCGCAAGCGGACCGCAGACGACCTGCCCGTGCACAGCTTCCGCACGCTGCTCACCGACCTGGGGACGCTGACCGTCAACACGATGCGGGTTGCCGACACCGCCGCCAGCTTCCCTTTGCAGACGCAGCCCACGCCGCTGCAGCAGCGCTGCTTCGAACTCCTGGGAGTGACGCCACGGATGTAGCCATAAACGACACCCCTTGATATCTAGTAACTACCTCAGATACAGTGATTTATACGCGATTAACTCTGAAACTTCGGACTAGAAGTCAGGTGAAACCCCGCGTCGCACCGAGACCGGTCAGGCGCCCGGCTGACAAGGCGCGAGGAGCGAGCATATTCGAAATATGTGAGCGACGAGCAACGCGGCTCAGGCGGGATGCATGGCCGGTCGAATGCAGCGGGGCTTCACCTGACTCCTAGGTCTCGTTTTTCGGCCGGCCCGCCTCGGCCGCAACCTGCACGTCCGGTTGCCGGCGCGCTCCCTCGCCGGTCAGCCGCTGCAGCGCTTGCGCCGCCGCCTTTTGCTCGGCGGTCTTCTTGCTCGGTCCTTCCGCGTGCGCCACGGTTTCGTCTCCGACGCACAGAGCCACCGCGAACGTCTTGCGGTGGTCGGGTCCGTGCGTCGCCGCGACGCGATAGTCCGGAAGCGGCCGCCCGCGCGCCTGCAGCCATTCCTGCAGCGCCGACTTGTAGTCGCCGACCAGACCGGAGACGGTTCGGCCGGCCCGCAGCTCGTCCATCGCCCCGCCGAACTGCATGTCGATGAACCGTTCCGCCGCCGGCAGGCCGCCGTCGAGATAGATGGCCGCCACGACCGCCTCGAACGCATCCGCAATCAGCGACGGCTTCTTGCGGCCCCCGCTCCGTTCCTCGCCGCGTCCAAGCAGGAGATACTCCCCGAGCCCGAGCGCGGCGCCCAGCCTTGCCAGCGACGGTGCGGCCACGAGAATGGCCTTGGCCTTCGACTTGCGCCCCTCGTCATAGTCGGGGAACTGGTGGAACAGCCGGTCGGCGATGATCAGGTCGAGCACCGCATCGCCGAGGAACTCCATCGACTCGTTGTCGGCCACGCCGCCGCTCGCGTCCTCATGGGCGCGGGAGCGGTGCGTCAACGCATGCTCGAGCAGACCCTTGTCCCGAAACACGTAGCCGAGCCGCCCCTCCAGCGCGGCGCACGCCTCCTTCCAGAAGGCATCCTCGGCCGCGGCGTCGTTTCGAAAATCGTCAATCACCTGCCGGGCCGTTGCGGCCTGATCGGCGCGGACCGAGAGGCGCACTTCGCCGGGGCCCTCGATGTTGAGCGGGAAGATCGCGTGCGGCAGATCCGATGAGAGCATCGACGGGATGCCCCGCGCTTCGAGCAGACCGCGCACCACGTTCGCTTCGATATCGGAATGGGTGCGGAACACGACGGTGAGCACGGTATCCGCTGCCATCGTCAAGCACGCTCCTCACCGCGGACCTTCAACAGCACGACGGTCATGTCGTCGTGCTGCCGGACCGCGCCGACGAAACGGCTCACGTCGCCGAGAATCTCCTGGCGCACGGCGGCAACGTCCGCGCCTCGATGGGCCTCGAGCACGCGTGCCAGCCGCTGCTCGCCGAACTGATCTTCGCTGGCGTTCATGGCCTCGGTGATGCCGTCCGTGTAGAGCGCGATGAGGTCACCCGCTCCGATCTCGCGCGTCTCCTCCTCGATGATAGCTTCGAACCGCTGCTCGAACCCGGGCAGCCCGGCGACGAGGCCGTCCGGCGCCACGACACGCGCGCCGCCGCCGCCACGCGGGACGTGGATGAGCGGTGTATGACCGGCTCTGGCGCAGGTCAGCGTGTTGCTGCCGGTGTCGATGACCGCATACATGATCGTTATGAACCGGCCACTCTCGATGTTGCTGGCTACCAGGCGGTTGACTTCGATCAACATCTGGCGTGGAGACTCGTGGATGCGGCTGAGCGACAGCACCAGCCCCTTCAGCTCCGCCATGTAGAACGCCGCCGGCGTACCCTTGCCCGACACATCTGCTACCAGCACGCCGAGCCGCCGCTCTCCCAGGCGGATGAAATCGTAGTAGTCGCCGCCGACTTCCCGCGCCGGGATGCACGCGCCGGTGACGTCTAGTCCCGGGATGGTCACGCTGTCGCGCGGGAGCAGGGACATCTGCACCTGGTGGGCAATCCGCAGTTCCTCCTCCAGCCGCTTCTTTTCGCCCACCTGCCGCAGCAGATCCTGCACGCTGGCGGTCATGGTGTTGAACGATTCTCCCAGCTCCCCGAGCTGGTCCCTCGTTTGGACCTGGATGCGGTGCGTGAAGTCGCCCTTCTGCACGCGCGCGGTGCCCGTGAATAGCTCATGCACCGCGCCAATGATCGAACTCGCTAGCGCGATGCCCATCCAGAGCGCCCCCGCCTCGATGATGAGGAACAACAGCGCGACGGCAACGAACACGGCCAGATAGGCGTAGCCGAGGCTGAAGTCACCAATCCGGGCCTGCGCCCCGAAGACGAGCTGGTACATCGCCGCGGGCGACACGCGCACGTTCAGCGCCAGGAACTGCCGCCGGCCGCTCTCCCAGTCCGTGTGCTGCAGAACCGTGAACCAGGCCAGGCCGTCGGCCGAAACAAAAGCGCCGCGATCAGGCTCGGCCACGGGGATCACCGGCTCCGCGTCGATCCGGCGATCCGTCGCCTCGTCGTTGAACGTTACGATCGTGGCGCCCCGCACGCTGGCGGCCGTTACGCGCTCGATGCGGGCCACCGCGGCGGTATCCATCAACAGATCGACCATGACCGCTCCGGATTGCCCGGCGCTGGCGACCGGTTGCACGGCGCGGATGACGAACTGCACGCCGGCGGCCTCGCGCACGGCGGCGAGTCCGGCGAACGACCGTTCCGCCAGCCATTCCGGCAGAACAGCCGCCGCGCTCACCGGCGACGCGCCGCCACTGACCGGACGCTGCCGCCGTACGTCGAGCAGCTCCACGCTGGCGGTCAAGCCGCGCGCCGCCAGCGCGCGTCGATGCCGCGCCAGCACGGCAGCCGCGTCCGCGCCGCCGTCGGCGTCCAGCTCTCGCGCCGCCGCGTCGGCGACGCCGCGCGCCTCGCGCACGAGATCGTCAACGCGCAACGTCACCATGTACGAACTGAACGCGAGGAGCGTCAACGTCCCGGCCAGCAAAGACAGGCTGGCGATGAGCACTAGCGGGACCACCCCGGTGAAGATGTACGAGAGAATGAGTTTGCGCCGCACGCGCCAGAGCAGACGGCGCAACGACCCCACGAGGACGATGAACGCGACATACCCGACGCTCGCCGCGATCACCAGATTCGCGGTCAGTTGGAGCAGTCCGGCGGCCGCCGGCGCGCGCTCCGCCGTACCCGCGGCCTGGATCAACAGATGCAGCACGGCCGCGCCGAGCAGCGCCAGGAAGGGCCACCGCAACCAGCCGGCGCGCAAGATCCGCTTCAGAGTCTCCAACCGTCCCAACCTCTTGTTGCCGGGTCACAGCCCTGCCGTGCGCCCATGACGAGGACGGCGTGCTGAAGTCGCTGCTTGCCGTTCCGCGGCAGCTGTACGACTGGACCCTGCGCTGGGCCGACGCGCCGCATGCGCTGACGGCACTCGCGCTCGTTGCGTTCGCGGAAGCGTCCTTCTTCCCGATCCCTCCCGACTTTCTGCTGATCGCGATCGTCGCGGCGCGCCCGCCGGTCTGGCTGCGAGCGGCCACCGCCTGTGCCGCCGGCTCGTTCGCCGGCGCCGCCGCCGGCTACGCCATCGGCGCGACGCTGATGGCTGCCGTCGGCGATCCGATCATTGCCTTCTACAACGCCGAGCACCACTGGGATCGGTTCGTGGCTCTGGCAGACCAGTGGGGCATCTGGTTCCTGGCGGCCGCGGCGTTCACTCCCATTCCCTTCAAGGTTGCCACGATCGCCGCCGGGGCGACCATGATGCCGCTGGCGCCGTTCCTGGCGACGAGCCTGCTCGGCCGCGCCACGCGCTTCTTGCTCGTCGCGGCTCTGCTGCGCATCTTCGGCGCGCCGATCCGGCGGACGATCGAAAACCACTTCGATCTGGCGACCGTCCTCTTCCTGGCTGCCCTCATCGCCGGCTACCTCGTGCTTGGGGTTCTGTAAACACGCAATACCTGCGGCCATCGCGGGACTCAGCGATCCGCCGCAGCGGCGGTGCACGTGCGAACCCACTCCAGATAGGCGGCGCCGCCACTGGTGACCGGCAACACGAGAAGCTCGGGAACCTCGTACGGATGGAGCTCCCGAATCCGATCACCGAGCAGCTCCACGCGGTCCACCGTAGTCTTGATCAGTACCTGCTGCTCCTCGTCCTCCTCGATCGCGCCTTGCCACCGGTAGACCGAACGGATGCCCGGCTGGGTGGTGACACAGGCGGCGAGCCGCTCGCCTACCAGCGTCCTGCCCAGCGCCGCGGCATCCGCACCCGCCGGCAACGTCGTGCACAAAACGACACAGTCTGTCTCCCTCATTGCAGATTCCCCCGTTCTGCAGCTAGTCGCCCCGGCCCATCCGGCCGAAAATTTCCATTGTGGCCCTGACGCGCAGCGCGGCAAACCAGTTCCGCCGGAATGCCAGACGGCACTCCCCCATCACGCCGCCCGTATCCCATTCGCGGTGGCTGCGCCCCTGGCTGTTGATGCTCGCCTGCGGCCTGCTCGGTGTCAACGTCATCATGGGTAACCGCGTATCGATCAACTCGTTCAAGGTGCACTGGGAGACTGCGCGCGAGCACCAGCGGCTGGAGCACCAGGTCGAACAGCTGCGACGTGACAATCGTCAGATGCGCAACCACGCTCGCAGGCTCCGCGAGGATCCTGCCGAGATCGAAGCACTGGCTCGCCGCGAGCTCGGTTTGATCCGCCGCGGAGAAATTCTGTTCCTGCTGGCGGACGGACCCGCCACGCAGCGCAGGCCGGCGCGTTGACCGCACCGTAAACAGCATGCTAGCATCGGTTTTCATCCAAATGCCGCGGGGTGGAGCAGTCCGGTAGCTCGTTGGGCTCATAACCCAAAGGTCGGGGGTTCAAATCCCCCCCCCGCAACCAACCCTCCTTTCCACGTTTGTCGCTCGTCCCTCCGGCCGGCACCGCCGCGTCGGTTCCCGGCAGCCCCCCGCGGTTGACAACCCGATTGACCCGGAGGTAGCGTCCATTTGTTCCCCGGCGGACGGTACGTGGGCAACAGCGAGCGACAGTGGCGCAACGGCATCTCCCGGCGAGAGGCGCTGGCCGGGCTGGCATCCTTTCTGGTCGCTTCACCGGTATTGCGGGCGCAACAGGATCCGTTTCCGCTGACGACACACCGGCGTATGCCGGGGTTCGGTGAGATGACGACGGCGTACGACTTCGAGCCCGTCTTCCGGGCCAACGTGTCGCGCGCCGTCTATGACTACACGGCCGGGGCACCGATTTCGAATTCACGCTGCGCCGCAACCGGGATGCGTTCGACTGGGTTGAGCTGGACGGTGGACGCGCGATCGAGTCCGCCGCGCGGTCGTCGTCACGATCGATCAGACCGCTTCGGCGTACGAGCGCGCACTGCACAACCGACGCCTGAGTGGCTCCCCTCGTGATATCGAGCGGTCCTCGGCCGAGGACCTGGGAAACCCGTACGGCGTCTCGCCCGGGCGCCTCTGGTATGAATGGTCCTACCTGTCCGACCTCCGGCCGATGGTATCGGTGCCGATGCTCGCGAAGGGCATCCTTACAGGAGCGGGCGCCCTCCGCTGCATCGCGATCGGCTTCGACGGCGTCATCGTCTCGAACCACGGCGGGCGGGCGCTCGACTACGGCCCGTCGCCGCTGGAGGTGCCGGCGGAGGTGGTGGATGCCGTCGGCGGCCGTGTGCCGGAATTGATCGACAGCGGCTTCCGGCGCAGCCGCGACGTGGCAAAAGCGTTGGCGATCGGCGCCGACGGCGTCTGTCTGGGCCGCGTGCTCCGCTGGGGGCTCGGCGCCTTCGGCGTCCCGGGCGCGCAGCGGGTGCTGGAGATGGTGCAGGCCATGGCGACCATCGGCATCCCCTCGCTGGCCACTCTCGATCGCAGCGCCGTCAGGACGGACTTCCCGTAGGCGTCATACCGTTCGACCGCAGTCAATCGCCGTCGCTGGCCGGCGCCCCGGGTTTCACGCAGCGGGCGTGCAACGGCGCACCGTTGCCCCCGAGCGGCGAACTGGTCAACGTACAGGAGTTCGAGGCATTGGCGCAGGCGATGCTGCCGGCTGCGGCATACTCGAAGCTGGCCGGCGGAAACCAGGCGCCGTTCGAGCGGTTGACGTTCCGCCAGAAGCTGATGGCCAATGCCGAACAGCTGGACCTGTCCACCGATCTGTTTGGGCAGCGGCTGTTCGCGCCGATCGTGATCGGCCCGGTGGCGGCGCAAGGTGAATTCCAGCCGCTGGGCAAACTGGAGACCGCGCGCGGCGCGGCGGCCGCCCGGGCCGCAATGGTGGTCAGCAGCCGTTCCAGCCAGCCTGTCGGCGCGATTGCCGCGGAAACCGACCAGCCGCTCTGGTTCCAGGTGTACCCGGATGACGGGCCGGCGGCGCGATCGGCAATCCGGGAGGCGGTCGACAGCGGCGTGCAGGCGGTTTGCATTACCGCCGGTGGTCCGGCCACGCCGGGCATGCGCAGGTTCGCACCGGCGCCAGTGAACTGGAACGCCGTCATGCGGATCGCGGAGGGCGCTGGCGCTGGGCGCCCACGCTGTCCTGTTGGCGCGTCCGATCATGTGGGGTCTCGCCGCCTACGGCGCGGCGGGCGTCGAGGCCGTTCTCTATCTCCTGCACGACGAGCTCGCCCGCAGCATGGCGGCGTCCGGCCGGCCGGCCATCGGCCTGATCGACCGAGCGCTGGTCACGATCCACTCCCGCTTGGCGCCAGGCGTCGTGCGGGCGGCGCTGCCGCTCTCTTGGTGGTCCCGGCGGACTGTTGTATAGTGCCCACTCGCTGAAAAGGTCCGCGCCGCTGGACACGGAGGGAGACTAAGGATGAAGCTGATCACCGCAATCATCAAGCCGCACATGCTAGACGACGTCCGGGACACCCTGTCCAAGGTGGGGGTGACCGGCCTGACCGTTACGGAAGTACGGGGCTTCGGGCGCCAGAAAGGCCATACCGAAATCTATCGTGGCGCCGAGTATTCGATCGATTTCGTCCCGAAGATCAAGCTCGACATCGTGGTCTCCGACGAACGGGCGGATGCCGTTGTCGACGCGGTGAAGACATCCGCGCGGACCGGACAGATCGGGGACGGCAAGATCTTCGTCGGCAACATGGAGCAGGCCATCCGCATTCGCACCAGCGAGGCGGGCGACGATGCTCTATAGCGACGCGACACGAGGAGGAACGACACCCATGCAGCCACTCACCCGCTGGATCGCGCCGCTTGGTTTCCTGCTGTTCCTGCTGGCCGCGCCGCAGGAGGCGTCGGCGCAGGATGATGCGCTCAACTCAGGCGATACGGCCTGGATGCTCACGTCGAGCGTACTCGTGCTGTTCATGACCATTCCGGGCCTGTCGCTCTTCTACGCCGGGCTGGTCCGCTCCAAGAACGTGCTGTCGGTGATGATGCAGTGCTTCGCCATCACCTGCCTGGTGACCATCCTGTGGACGCTGTACGCCTATGGCCTGGCGTTCGGTGACGGTGGGTCGCTCAACGCGTTCGTCGGTATGGGCAACGTGCTGCTCTCGAACGTCGGCGTGGACACTCTGTCGGGCACCATCCCCGAGAGCGTGTTCCAGATGTTCCAGCTCACGTTTGCCATCATCACGCCTGCGCTGATCGTCGGCGCCTTTGCGGAGCGGATGAAGTTCTCCGCGATGCTCTGGTTCATGGGCATCTGGCTGACGGTGGTCTACGCGCCGATCGCCCACTGGGTGTGGGGCGGCGGCTGGCTCGGGGCGCTGGGTGTTCTCGACTTCGCGGGCGGCACGGTCGTCCACATCAACGCCGGCGTCGCGGCGCTGGTGCTCTGCATCGTGCTCGGCAAGCGCAGCGGCTATCCTGGTACGCCGATGACCCCGAACAGCCTGGTGCTCACCGTGGTGGGCGCTTCGATGCTCTGGGTCGGCTGGTTCGGATTCAACGCCGGCAGCCAGCTGGCCGCGGACGGCGTCGCGGGCATGGCGATGGCCGTCACGCACATCTGCACCGCGACCGCGGCATTCACCTGGATGAGCATAGAGTGGATGCGGCACGGCAAGCCGAGCGTCCTCGGTATTGCAACCGGCGCCGTGGCGGGCCTCGTGGCCATCACGCCGGCATCCGGCACGGTCGGCCCGCTCGGCGCGATTCTGATCGGCCTCGCGGCGGGGATTCTCTGCTTCTTTGCCTCGAGCAACCTGAAGCGGGCGATGGGCTATGACGATTCGCTCGACGTTTTCGGCGTACACGGCGTCGGCGGCTTCGTGGGCGCGATCCTGACCGGCGTGTTCACCGCCGAGATGTTCGGTGGCTCGGGACTCGAAAACGGCATCGGCAACCAGGTCACGCTGCAGTTCATCGGCGTCGGCGCGACGATCGTGTACAGCGGTGCCTTGACGTGGATCATCCTCAAGGTGCTCGACGGCGCGATTGGACTGCGCGTCACCGCGGAAGAGGAAGCGGAGGGGCTCGACATTGCGCTGCACGACGAGCGCGGGTTCAACCTGCACCAGTAATCGGTCGGGTCAGCGGATGAGGCCCGCTGCGCGGAAAGCAGTCAGTTCGCCGGGCGTGTAACCGGCTTCGCGCAGCACCTCGTCCGTGTGCTGACCGAGCAGCGGCGCCGGACGGCCGGGCCGCGGCGGCGTCCGGGACATCTTGAGCGGCGTGCCGAGTGTGCGCAGGCGGCCCAGCGTCGGGTGGTCCGTCTGTACCACCATGTTGCGCGCCGCGATCTGTTCGTCTCCAAAGACATCTGCATACGTGTTGATCGGGCCGCATGGCACGCCGTGTTGCTCGAACAGCGCCAGCCAGTGCGCGCGCGGCCGCGTTCTGGTGACAGCCTCGATCCGCTCGGCCAGCGCCTGGCGATTGGCCACTCGTGCCGTGTCATCCGCGAAGTCCGGCTCGCGAGTCCACGCCGGGTGCCCAAGCAGGTGGCACAGGCGCTCGAACAACCGATCGTTTGCCGCGCCAATCGTCACGTAGCCGTCGGCGCACGCCAGCGCCTGGTACGGCGCGCTCATCCGGTGAGCCGAACCCATGGGCTGCGGCGCACGGCCGCTCGAGAAATACTCGGTCGCCTCCCAGACGGACAGCGCGACGCCCGCCTCGACCAGCGACGTGTCGATGTGCTGTCCCTCCCCCGTCCGGGTCCGGTGGTGCAGCGCCGCGAGGATGCCGGTAACGGCGAACAGGCCCGCGCCCAGGTCGGTAAGCGGAATGCCCGCCTTCACCGGCGGGCCGCCCGGCTCGCCCGTCACCGACATGATGCCGGACACGCCCTGCGCAACCAGATCGAACCCCCCGCGTGCGCCGTGCGGGCCGGTCTGTCCGTAGCCCGATATCGAGGCGTAGACCAGCCCGGGGTTTACGGCCGTCAGGTCGCCATACCCCAGGCCCCGCCGCGCCATCACGCCGGGCCGGGCATTCTCGACCAGCACGTCGGCGCCCGCCGCAAGCCGCAGGATGATCTCACGTCCGCCGCCGGCCTTGAAGTCGACCACGATGCCGCGTTTGCCGCGGTTGACCGCGTTGAAGGCGGGACTGTCCGTGCCGCGCGCACCCGCCATCCTGCGCGTGGCATCGCCGCCCGGCGGGGCCTCGACCTTGATGACGTCGGCGCCCAGGTCACACAGCAGCATGGCGCAGTACGGGCCGGCCATGACCTGTGTGATGTCGAGCACTCGGATACCATTCAGTGCATGCTGCATTGACTGCTTCCATGCCGCCGCGGCGGCTGCGACCAAGGAGACGCGCCATCGTGCCGACGCCCCACGTGCTGTACGAGCAGACCGGAGCCATTGCCGTCCTGACATTCAACCGTCCGGAGGCGCGCAACGCAATGACATGGGAAATGTATCAGGCGCTGGTCGATTTCTGCGACCGGGCCGAAGACGACCCCGCTGTCCGGGTGCTGGTGTTGCGCGGCGCCGGCGGCAAGGCATTTGTCGCGGGCACGGACATCGCCGGCTTTCGCGGTTTCGACTCGGCCGCGGACGGCATCGCGTATGAGCAACGCCTCGATGCGGTCATCGACCGGCTGGAGCGGGTCGCCGTGGCTACCATCGCCCAGATCGACGGCGTTGCCGCCGGCGGCGGCTGCGCGATTGCCGCAGCGTGTGACCTGCGCATCTGCACGCCGAACGCGCGTTTCGGTGTGCCGATCGCCCGCACGCTGGGCAACTGTCTCTCGGCGGCCAACCATGCACGCTTTCTCGATCTGATTGGGCCGACGCGCCTCAAGGAGATGTTGTACACGGGACGTCTGTTCAGCGGCCAGGAGGCGCTGGCGGCCGGCCTGGTCAATCGACTTGTCGAGCCGGAGGCGCTCGTTGACACCGTGCAGGAGATGGCCGCGACTATTGCAGCCAACGCCCCGCTCACCATCCGGGTCACCAAGGAGATGATCCGCCGCGTACAGGCGCACCGACGCGCGCCGGCCGGCGTTGGGCAAGACTTGATCGGCGCCTGCTACGGCAGCGCCGACTTCCGAGAGGGAGTAGCGGCATTCCTCGCCAAGCGACCGCCCCGCTGGCGCGGCGTCTGACCACCCGCCAGCCACGACTCAACGAGTTTCGTCGGCGCCCGCGGAATTCAGCGTGCCGGCGGTCCCTGTAACCGGAAGATCGAGTCCCGACAGGCCGCAGCCGGCCAGGGCGCCACAACTCGCGCCACCGCCACGACCGCCGAAGGTAACGATTCCCAGCAGGCTGAAGCGATGGTCCGTGCCACGCAGGCGACGGGTGTAGCGCTCGCCGGAAAATTCAAACTCGACTGGGGCGCCGCCCCGTGCGCCGAGCGCGCCGAGGGTCGTACCGAGCTGCAGCCGTTCGCCGTCACCGATTCGCCCGTAGGCGGCGAACGGCACCAGCAAAAAACGGTCATCCGCCACGCCGAGACCATAGCTCCCGCGCGCGTCAATGCCCTGGTCGAATGGCGCCGAACCGTCCGTGTAGCGGTAGAACTGGTCCTGCCACAGCGTGTCGGCGCCGCTGGCCGACGCGCCCCAGCGCGGCGTCACCGACAATGCAAGCCCCCGCTGTTGGGGTCCTGCGCCTACGCTCGCGGTCAAGCTGGCGCCGCGCTCCTGGTAGCCGGCTGCCGAGTGCAGCGCCAGCATCCGGCCCTGCGCAATCAGCCGTACGCGTCCGCCCCTCAATCGCAGGCCGCCGGCCAGCTCCAGGCCGGTGCCGGTCTGTCCGGCGCCGCCGTCCTGCCGCGCGCTGAGCGCCCCGAATGGCGTCAGCGTCAGCGAGCCCAGCCGCGTATCACGGGTCGCCTCCATACCGATTCGGCCCCTGAAGACCGACGCCCGCAAGGCGTCGAGGGATTCGTAGCCTGCCCCGGTCTCCAACCGCGCCCATGATGCCTCGCTGCGCAGGCCCAGCTGCACGCCGCCGCCGATTTCTCCCAACCTGCGCCGCGCTTCAATCAAACCAAGCCCCAGGGCGAGCGAGCTTGTCTCGCGCCGGTCGTCCGCCGCGCGCACGTTGGACGCCGTGCCGCGGCCTATGCCCATCATTGCCCAAACCGACGCGTCCTGGCCGCCCCACCGCACGTACGGATGCACGGCCGTCAGTGCGGTCTTCAGCCTGCCCGCGGCCGATCCCGTCTGCCATTTGCCGGTGCCTCCGCTGCGGGCCACCGCGACGCCCGCCAGCCAGTTCGGGCTCAGCTGCGCATCCAGGCCCAGATACGCGGTGCGCAGCCAGCCATCGATATTTTCCTGTCCGTCCGGCCCGCCCTGAAATGTCTGAATGTCGCCCTGACCCCATACCGTCCAGCGCCGGTCGCCCGCCGGCGCCGGCGATTCCTCACCGAATGAAAGCAGGAGCTCCGTGCCCTGCAGCAACTGCCCGTCGCCGCCGGACGGTCCCAGTCCGGAGCCGAACGCCTGGTCCGTCGCCTGCCGCGAGATCGCCGCCGCCGCGCGTGCGGCGGGGCTGCTTGCACCGCGGTGCTGCGCCGCCAGGGTCGCCATCTGCCAACGCTGCATCGTCCCTGACGGCGTGGCCTCCAGGTCGGCCGTGCCAAACGGCAACGGTTGGCCCGCCACCATTGCCCGCGGCTCGGTCGCTCGCGCCCCCATGCGCCTTTCCAACGTCATCTGCACGCTCGAAAGATAGCCGCGGCCCAGCGCCGCCAGCGTATCGGTCATCACGTCCTTCACCAGGGCATCCCCGACCGCCACGTCGAAAGTTTGTGTCGCCGTCAACCCGCCGGCATCGGCAGCCGTCACCGTAACAGCCGCGTTACCCGTCACTACCGGCGTCAACGTCAGCGTCGCACCCGCCGCGACCACGGTGGCCACCGACGGATTGGATGTTGTGGCCGTGTAGGTCAGGACTTCGTCGTCAGCATCCTCAAAATAGGGCGCTACTTTCAGAGTGGCCGGCGGGCCGCCCTCCTCGAGCCGCTGATTCGGAATGCTGCCGACCGCTAGCGGCGCATCGTTCACCGGCACCACGGCAACCGTAACCGCCGCGGCCGCCGTCTCCCCGTCACTGTCGGCCACGCGGTATGTAAACCGATCCGGACCGTTGTAGTCCGGCGCCGGTACGTACCGCAGGCGGCCCGCCACCACCGTCGCCGTTCCATGCGCCGGCGCCATGACCGCCACTACGCGCAACGGGTCGCCGTCCGGATCCGTATCGTTCGCAGTAACGTCGATCAGCACCGGCGTGTCTTCCGCCGTTTCGGCTTGGTCGTCAACCGCTGCAGGCGGCCGATTGGGTTGCTTGCGGGGCGTCTCGTCGGTAATCGTAACCGTCTGCGTCGCGCCGATTTGCTCCCCGTCCAGTGTCGCCGTGATCTCAATCGTTTCGTCCGGGTCGGTCACTGTGTCGTCCACCGCCCGCACCGTCGTCGACACGGATGTCTGACCGGTCGTCAACGTCAGCGACTCCGCGTCGACGCTGTAGTCCGTTCCCTTGGTCGCCGAACCCCCGAAGCCGAGTGCAATGGTCTGATCGGCCGGGAAGCTCACGCCGCCGGTGCTCACCGTCACCGTCGACAGCCCGCCGGCCTCCGCAATCGTCGCCGGGTTCACCGCCAGCACGTACGATGGCTCGTCGTCGTCCGTAATCTCGAGCGTCGCCGCCAACACCGTCAGGTCGCCGCCCGCGGTTCCGCTTACCCGGACCGTCTCGGTACCCTCGATCACCGCATCATTCGTCGGGGTGAATGCGAACGTCGCCGTGCCACTCGTCTCATTCGCCGCGATCCTGAGCGGGAAGGAGGCGACCGCCGCGAAGTCTGTCCCCGCCGTCGCCGTACCGCTGGCCACCGATACGGTCACATCGGTGGCCGTACTCTGCGCCGCGCCGTTCAACGTCCCGGTCACCGTCACGACCGTCGCGCCTCCATCCTCCGCAACCGCGGCCGGCGCCAGCGACAGCGCCACCCGTGTCGCCGCCGTCTCGTTGTCGACGATCGTCACCGTCTGCGTCGTGCCGATTCCCTCCCCGTCCAGGGTCGCGGTGATGTCGATCGTTTCATTCGGGTCCATCACCTCGTCGTCCACCGCGCGCACGGTCGTCGACACCGATGTCTGACCTGCGGTCAACGTCAGCGACTCGGCGTCAACGCTGTAGTCTGTTCCCTTGGTCGCCGAACCCCCGAAGCCGAGTGCGATGGTCCGGTCTGCCGGGAAGCCAATACCTCCGGTGCTCACCGTCACCGTCGACACGCCGTCAGTCTCCGCAATCGTCGCCGGATTCACCGCCAGCGCATACGACGGCTCGTCGTCGTCCGTAATCTCGAGCGTCGCTACCGATACCGTCAGGCCGCCACCTGTGGATCCGCTTACCTTGACCGTCTCGACATCCTCCACCAGAGAATCATCGGTCGGCGCCAGTCTGAACGTCGCCGTGCCGCTCTTCTCGTTCGCCGCGATCGTCAACGTGAAGGCATCGACTGCCGCGAAGTCTGTTCCGGCCCTCGCCGTGCCGCTGTCCACCGATACAGTCACGTCGGTGGCCATACTCTGTGCCGCGCCGTTCAGCGTTCCCGTCACCGTCACGTCCGTCGCGCCTGCATCCTCCGCAACCGTTGGCGGCGTCACCGACAGCGTGATCGCTGTTGTTGCCGCCTCGACGTTGATATTCTCAACCGTGTTGCCCTCTGCAATCGTTATCGTCTGCGCCGCGCCGATACTCTCCCCGTCGATTGTCGCCGTGATCTCGATCGTCTCGTCCGGGTCGGATTCCGCGTCGCCCACCGCCCGCAGCGTCGTCGACACCGATGTCTGGCCGTCGGTCAGCGTCAGCGACTCGGCGTCAACGCTGTAGTCGGTCCCCTTGGTCGCCGAACCGCCGAAACTCAGAGCGACTGTACGGTCCTCGGCGAAGGTCACGCCACCGGTACTTACCGTCACCGTCGACGTGCCGTCCGACTCCGCGATCGACGCCGGGTTCACTGCCAGCGAGTACGACGGCTCGTCGTCGTCCGTAATCTCCAGGCTGGCCGCCCAGACCGTAAGGTCGCCGTCCGTGGTTCCGGTGACCCTGACCGTCTCGGTATCCTCCGCCAGCGAATCATTGGTCGGCGTGAACCTGAACGTCGCCGTGCCGGTCGTCTCGTTGGCATCTATCTCCAGCGCGAAGGAGTCGACCGCCGCGAAATCGGTCCCCGCCAATGCGGTGCCGCTCGCCACGGACACCGTCACCCCGATGTCCGTGCTCTGCGCGTCGCCGTTGAGCGTTGCAGTCACGGTAACGTCTGTCGCGCCGGTGTCTTCCGCAACCGCCGCCGGGTTCACCGACAGCGTGATGCGGGTCGCCGCCGTCTCGTCGTCGGCGATCGTCACTGTCCGCTTCACACCAACCTGCTCGCCGTCCAACGTCGCGGTGATCTCGATCGTTTCATCCGGGTCGGTCATCGTGTCGTCAACCGTCCGCACGGTTGTTGCCACCGACGTCTCGTCGGCGGTCAGCGTCAGGGTCTCCGCGTCCACGCTGTAGTCGATCCCCTTCGTCGCCGTGCCCCCGAATTCGAGCGCGATGGTTTGGTCCTCCAGGAAGCTGACGCCGCCGGTGCTCACCGTCACGGTCGACGTGCCGTCCGCCTCCGCAATCGCCGTCACGCTCACGCTCAGCGCATACACCGGCTCGTCGTCGTTCGTGATATCCAGCGTCGCCGACGTTACCGCCAGACCGGTGGGAGTTGTCGTGCCGCTCAGGGTGACCGTCTCGGTCTCCTCCACCGTCGTGTCACTGGTTGGGGTGAAGGGGAGCGTGAACGCGCCGCTGGTTTCGTTCGCCTCAATCGTCAGCGTGAAGGGGGCGACCGCCGTGAAGTCGGTCCCTGCCGTGGCCGTGCCGCCGGCCACGGTCACGGTCACGTCGGTTGAGGTGGTGAACGCTCCGCCGTTAAGCATCCCCGTCACCGTCACGTCCGTCTCCCCGGCATCCTCCGCGACCTCCGTCGGCGCCAACGTCAGCGTGATTCTGGTCGACGCCGTCTCATCGTCGGTGATCGTCACCGTCTGTTGTGCGCCAAACTGGGCGCTATCGAGTGTGGCGGTGATCTCGATCGTCTCGTTCGACTCGGTAAGCACGTCATCCGTTGCGCGGACTGTCGTCGACACGGATGCTCGGCCGGCGGTCAACGTCAGCGTCTCGTCATCGACGCTGTAGTCGGTCCCCTTGGTCGCCGTGCCGCCGAAGCTGAGCGTGATCGTCCGGTTGGTGAGGTAGGTCGTGCCGCCCGTACTGGCCGTCACCGTTGTCGTGCCGTCATCCTCGTCGATCGTGGATGGGTTCACGGTGAGCGAGTACTGCGGCGCGTCGTTGTCGGTGATGTTCAGCGTCGCCGCCGACACCGTGAGACCGTCATCGTTCGTGCCGCTCACTCTGATCGTCTCGGTATCTTCTTCGCTCGAATCGTTCGTCGGCGTCAGGTCGAACGTCGCCGTGCCGCTCCTGTTGCCGTCGTCGATCGTCAGCGTGAAGGAAGCGACCGTCGCGAAATCGGTCCCGGCGGTCGCCGTGCCGCCGGCCACCGATACGGTCACGTCGGTGTCGGCGTTTCGTGGCAGGCTGTTCAGCGTCGCGGTCACCGTCACGGTCGTCGTGCCGGCGCCCTCTGATACCGCCGTCGGGTTCACCGAGAGCGCGATCGATGTTGACTCCACCTCGTCGTCGGTAATGACCAACGACTGGACGTTAGGCGCGCCGACCCCCGTGGCCCCGTCGTTCAACGACCCCTTGATGAGGATTGTCTTGCTCGGTCCGCCGTCAAGGTTGTCCACCGCCGTAACCGTCACGGTCCCGGTGCTGTCCTTGGAAGCGGCCGGAATCCTCAGCGTCCGGTTCGCCGACAGCGTGAAGTCTCCCGCCACCGCCGGGTCCATCGGGTCCGCGCCCACGGTCACCGTCACGTCCTCGCTGTGGACCTTGTTGAGGGACGCCGTCACCGTGCTGACGCCCTCGTCCTCCGAAATCGTGTGCCGGTCCAGCTTGAGAAACGCCCGGGGGCCCGATGGACCGTCGATGAAATCGATCGTCATGGTGGTGGGCTTCCCCACCGCCAATATCACGCCGTCCGGCAACGTGCCGAAAGTAACCACGACGCCGTGGCCTTCCTCGACGCGGTCATCCTCATGGGCCCAGACCCCCAGCCCTGTACGAGTCTCATTCAGCCAGAACCTGGCGGTACCGGGGCCGTGAAAATCTATGCCGCGGCGTGCGCCGCCGAACGGCGTGGCCACCAGCGGTATCTTGAACTGGCCGCTGGCATCCACGACGGGGTCCAGCGTGTTGGGAGGGGCGCTCAGGTAGATGCCGAACCCATCGACCTCACCCTCATGCACGCTTGACGACTCACGCTCCAACCACACCGTGATCTGGTTGTCCTGGGCCGGGGCTACCCCAGGAACGCCCAGCAGCACGGCAAGCGTCAAGATGGCGGCAACCGACAACCGCTCGGCGGCACTCCGGCGACCGCGTCTACCTGGCGAGGAGATGTGCACGTAGAGTGTCCCTTTTGCTCGCAACTGCGCTCTCTGTCCCGGGTATCGGCAGGTGTGCAATAGTGCGCAGCGAAGAGAACGCGAATATCCGGCGAAGACAGGCTTCCGGAGGGATTGAAACGGCGGATGCCGTGGGGGAAGGTCGGCCTGCGGGACGAACGGCGAGCGGATGGGGTGTGTGGTGTGCGGCTACCGTTGGCGCACGCGCCGCTCCACCAGGTCCGCAATCCGGTTCAGGCCGTTGGCGACGTCGCCGGCGAGGTGCAGCCGCAACAGACGCCGGCCGCGGCCCGACAGCACCTGGTAGTCGCCGCGCGCCTGCGCCGCCTTGACCACCCCGAAGCTGTAGCCGCGGCCCTGTACGGGAAGGTCTGCGTTGTCATCGCAGGTAATCTGGACGAACACGCCGGTATTCGGACCACCCTTGTACAACTGCCCGGTTGAGTGGAGAAACCGGGGACCGAAACCGACCGACGTCGCCGCGCCGCAGGCATCCCGGACGGCGTGCCGGATGCGCTGGAGCGGGCGTGCATGGATATCGGACATCTCCACGTACGCCAGGAGCGCCAGGTAATCTCCGGGACCAATACGGTTGATGTGAGTCGCCAGCAGGTCTTCAGCGGAGCCGTTCCGGGCATCGGCTTCAAGCGCCGCGGCGTTCAGCCGATCCGCATACACCGCGATCTCGCCATCCCGCACGAGCGGCTCCTCGGCCGGCAGCGCGCCGTCTGCTTCGTACGCTGCCGTGAGCCGCCGCGTCTCGACCTTGCTCGCTTCTACGTCCGGCTGGTCGAACGGGTTGATACCCAGCGCCGACCCCACCACTGCAGTGGCGAATTCCCAGCGGTAGAACTCCGCGGCCAGGTCGTAGCTATCCCGCAGGACGAGACGGATGACAGGCTGGCCCGCGGCCTCCAACTCTTCGACTGCTCTGTCCTGCTCGGCGTCGGGCGCCGCCTGGTCGCAAACATGCACGAACAACCGATCTTTCCCATAGACGTCCGGCGGTCCCACTTCCTCGCCGTCGACCGGTATGAGGCCGGCGCCGTTCTTCCCGGTGGATTCGGCCAGCAGTTGCTCCAGCCACGCGCCGAGCGGACGGTAGGCCGGCGACATCACGAACGTCAGCTTGTCGCGGCCGGCGCAGGCGCCCGCGGCCAGCAGGAGTCCGAGCGTGGCGCCTGGATTTTCACGCAGCGGCGCGCCCGGCCCGCACGCCGCGCGCATTGCGGCGGCCCGCGCCACCAGGCGCTGCACGTCGAGCCCCATGATGGCCGCGGGCACGAGTCCGAAATTGGAGAGTGCCGAGAATCGGCCGCCGATCGATGGATTTCCGTGGAACAGACGCCCGAAACGCTCCGCCTGCGCCAAGCGGTCGAGCTGCGAGTCGGGATCCGTTACCGCGACGAACCGCGCGCCGACCTGCCCGCCCAACTCCTGACGGGCCCGCGCCACGAAGTAGCGCAGGAACAGGTCCGGTTCCAGGGTGGTACCGGACTTGCTCGACACGATGAAGAGCGCCCGACGGTAGTCGATGCTCTTGTCGACCGCCCGCACCTGCGCCGGATCCGTCGAGTCGATCACATGCAGTCGCGGCGCGCCGTCCGGCCGCTCGAAACACTGCCGAAGGACGTCCGGACAGAGGCTCGACCCGCCCATGCCCATCAGCACGGCATGTTCGAAGCCGCCGGCCGCCACATCATGCACCAGCTTCCGCAATGATTCCATCGCGGAGTCTGACGCCGGCACTGCCCGCAACCAGCCCAGCCAGCGTCCCTCGTCGGCGCCGGTCCATAGCCCCGCATCGCCGTGCCACAGTCGGGCGATCTTGTTGTCGGCTTCCCACTCTGCCGCCAGACGGTCAAATGCATCTCTCAGAACAGGTGGGACAGACATCGCCAAACTATCTCCCAGGGGCAAAATACACGCGCGGCACCGGCGGCCGGCAGAGATTTTCCTGCCAGAAGCAGCGTCATGAGCCTGACGCCAGCTGCGATCAGGCCGGATGCGACGATAGAACTTGTTTTGGTCGGGACAATACCGGGAACCGCCGAACAACGACCGGCGGTTTCCGGAAGTGACGCGATCACCGCGCGGCACGGGCGACGCCGCGGACGATCAGTTCCCGGTCAGCGGGCTCGGACCACCGCGGAAGGTCAGCAGGTAGTCCCGCACCGACTCGATCTGGCGGACGCCGTCCGCGTCGAACTGTGGATACAACGACCCCGGATACTCCGTCCAGAACATCGGCATGCGCGTGCCGGGCTGTATTTCGAGCGGCGCCACGAGCCAGTCCAGAATCCAGTCCGGCTGCAGGCGCTCCTGCGCCATGCGCAGATCCGGGGCCAGGTTGTCCGTTGGCTGCTCTGCCGGAATCGTGTCCAGCACGTGGCACTGCTGGCAGCGGAGCAAGTCGAACAGCTCCTCGCCCGTGCGCACGACCTCGGGACTGGGCATGGCGTCGTGGGTCCGGAACGGGCCAACCGCTTCGGAGACGGCGGCGAAGTAGTCCAGGACGCCGTTCCAGTGCTCGTCCTCCAGGCCAAAGGTTGGCATCCGCACGTCGAGCCACGGCCGGATGGTGATCGGCCCGCGCAGGAAGGCGTACAGCCATTCGGGTTTGACCTTGGCGCCCTCCGGCGTGAGCAGCGGCGGCGCCAGCGCCGGGTCGTCGACGAGCTGGCGGTAGTCACCGCCGTCCGCCTCGATCTCGTGGCATGCCACGCAGTTGCGGCGGCGGACCAGGTTGCGCCCATCGCGCAGCGCGTCTTGCCGCGCGGAGCGCGGCGCCTGCGAACCCAGCGGCTGCACGTCGCTCTGGAAGCTCATGAGCGCCGTCGCCAGCAAGGTGACCTCTTCCTCGCTGAATCCGTAGTTCGGCATCCTCAGCTTTTCGAGCGGCTGCAGGACGCGGCTGCGGTCGAATGCGCGGGGGTCGCTCAGCTTCTGCTTGAACCAGTCGACCTTGGTGTGCGGAATCTCGTGCACGAAAGCGAAGTCGAGGCGCGCGATCAGCTTGCTGCCTTCCTCCGACAGCTCGATGCCGATCGGCCGTGTCTCCTCGAATCCCTTGATTTCGTGGCAGCTGTAGCAGCCGTAACGTCCGATTGCGCGCCGGCCGAGCTCGAGCTGCTGCTCCTCGGCCGACATGGCCGCGACCGTCGCAATCGCCTCATCGGTCGGCACGACCGAGCGCAGATAGTCGGTCAGGACCTCCGTGACGTCTGCGTCGGCATAACTGGCGCGCGCCTCGTCTCCGTCGGCGCCAGTCAGCGTCTCCAGATAGGACGCGACATCGCTGACTTCGCGGTCGGTCAGGCGCAGATCGGGCATGTACGTCGCGGCGTTGAAATGCCGCGGGTCGCGCACCCAGTCGAACAGCCACTCGAACGACGTCTTGTTGCCAATGTTCTGCAGCGGCTGCCCGAATGTCCGGCGGGGACCCGCTTCGAGGCGGCCCTCGTCGCCGCTCACGTGACAAGCCAGGCAGCCGACCGACTCGACAATCTCGCGCCCGCGTTCCGGATCCCCTCTGGGGGGTGCCGGAACCGCGAATTCGTGCTCCTCCGAATTCGCGAACAGGTAGGCCACGACCGCATCGATCTCGGCCTCGTTCCGTACGGCGTCCTCAGGCGCGCTGGTATTGCTGTTGTACCAGATGCGCGGCATCCAGGTGCTTGGCTTTACGGCCCGCGGCTCGCGAATCCAGCGCGCAACCCAGTCCGGCTCCAACTTGGAACCGACCTTCACCAGACTGGGTCCGGGGCGTCGCAGATCTTCGAATCCACGCGTCTTGTGGCAGGCATAACATCCGGCGCGCTCGTACACGCCGTACGCCAAGCTCACTTTCGGGCCTTCGGGAACGAAGACGGACTCCCGGTGGCACTTCGTGCACGACGCCTCTGTCATCTCCGTGGGCAGCATCGGGAAGTCCCACAGATGCGGCTCCTCCCAGTCGAAATCATGCTCCCATGCCAGCCTCTGATCCGCGCCCTCCGGCGTATGCGAGGAATGCCGGAACGTCAGCGACTGCCCCATGCCCTCGTGGCACACGGTGCATCCGAACTGGCCCACCGGATGCGGCGAGGCGCTGCCCACGTACGCCTCGATATTCGAATGGGTACGGAACGGCTGGGGGTACTCTTCGTAGCCCTCGCGGTCAATCGCCAGATGGCAGGTGGTGCAGCGGTCCATCTTCGCGACACGGATGAAGTTCACGTCATCGACGATTTCCGGCGTGATGATCTGCCGCACCGTGATGGTCGGCGCCATGAAGTCGAGCAGCGGCGCGTTGAGAATCAGGTCGTTGATCAGGTTTGGCTGCAGATCGGCGACCCGCTCGTTCAGGCGGGTCGTGTCGGCCGTCAAATCCCGAATCTGTGCATCGATCTCGGTCGCGCGGCCCGTGAACACCCCGATCTCGGCACGGATGCCGTCACGCTCCGCCGTCAACCGCTCGACCTGCAAGCCGAGGTCGAGCCAGTGCTGGAACATTTCGTCGATCTCTGGCCGGGCTTCCGCGGCTTGTTCCGGATGCTCTTCCTGCAGCTCTTCGAATTCGTAGCGCTCGGCGTCGTACACCGCCTTGGTCGATTGGTACTCCTGGTTCGTCAGAAACAACGAGGCTTCAACGCCTTCGAGCTGGTCCTGCAGCGCATTGATCTGATCCTGCCCGGCGGCCCGTTCCTCTTCCGCCTGCGCACGCTGCGCCTGCAGCTCCGCCACCAGGGTCTGGTCGATGTCCGCCTGGGCCGCCGTCAGACCTGCCCGGGTCACCTCCAGCTCCAGCTCGACGAACCGCCGCTGGTAGTCCTTCCATTGGCGGTCGTAGTCGTCCCAGACCATCAGGATCGTCGTGACGAACAGAAAGATGCTGGATGCCGCGAAAACGACATTCAGAAAATCGATGTTGTACGCGTGTCCGACGGACCTCTTGTCAGCCATCTCCGCTACGCTCGCCTCACCTTCGAAAGTCCGCCCGGGTCGTGGCTACGCCGCACCGCGGCATGCCCGGCACACGTCACGCCAGCGCCGTTGCAACGACACTTCACCACGGGCTCCTAGATATTGAAGAAGAACTCGGGGATCGACACCACATACTTCAGGTTGAAGATCCACCGGGTCAACATCTTGACCGGCAACGACAGCATCATCAGCAGGAGCATCGCGGTGACGTAGAAGCGCGTTGCCCCCAGCTTCTCGTAATAGCGCCGGAACATTCTCGCCATCAGCGGCGGCAGCACCGCCACGTAGGCCAGCGTGAGAATGATGCCGAACACTTCGCGCACGAACCAGTTCTCGGGCAGCGGCTGCCCCAGCAGCCGGACCCATATGAAATCCGACAGCTGGACGTTCGTGAGCGGCTCCAGCTTGTGGACGTCCCAGAACTCGAACGGCCCGAAGAAGTTCCAGTTCGGCCCGCGCAGGAACGTGCCCAGAACGATCAGCGAGGACCACAGCACGAGGAAGCCGAACAGAAAGATCGTGATCTCGACCCGCCGCTCGCGGAACGTGTAGTAGCCGTTCCCCTTCGGGTTCGTATCTATGTATGGGATGGCCATCAACCCGACGATGATCAGGCTGGGCAGCACCACGCCGGCCAGCCACGGGTCGAAGTACACCAGCATTTCCTGCAGGCCGAGGAAGTACCAGGGGGCTTTCGACGGGTTCGGCGTGTTGGCCGGGTTGGCCGGCTGCTCGAGCGGCGCTTCCAGGCCGACCGACCAGACGATCAGAATCGCGGTACAGAGGATGAGAGCGATCAGCTCCGTATAGACGAGGTCCGGCCAGACCCAGACCCGGTCGGACTCCTGCTTCTCGATCGGGTCGTCGCCCGCGGCAATCCGCTGGTCGTTGCGCACCCCTTCGCGAATGGAGTACCAGGTGAAGAACACGAGCAGGAAGATGAGCGCCACGATCGGCACGTTGTCGGGCTTGACCACGATCTGCCGGAAGTTCTCGTCGAACAGGCCAACGCCGAAGAACACCGCCAGGAAGCCGAGCATGCCGTACCCGACCGCGTCCTTCGAAAAGGCCTCTCGCTTCCAGACGATCACGGCCAGCGCCACTACCGACATGATGAAGAACAGGCGCGGGTCCGCAAACAGGTTTATGAACGCCTTGATCAAATCCATGATTTGTGTCGAGTGTGACTATTCAGCGCGGCGGCGCCGCCGCGCCGCTCATCCCCTATAGCGGCCCGGAAATGCCGCCGTCCTTCCTGACCCGCCAGAAGTGCACGGCCATGAGAAACCCGATGACCAGCGGCAGACCCACGCAGTGCAGCACGTAGAACCGCAGCAGCGCGCCCTCGCCGACGAACGTGCCGCCGAGCAATGCGAAGCGGGCATCATCCGCTGCATGAATCAACTGGACATCACCGAGCGCCAGCAGCGAGGCGCCCGGTCCCTCATGCCCGAGGAAGGGCGTGGCGCGCGCCATGTTCGAACCGACCGTGATGGCCCAGATCGCCAGCTGATCCCACGGCAGGAGGTAGCCCGTGAACGACAGCAGGAGAGTCAGGACGAGCATGATGACGCCGATATTCCAGTTGAACTCGCGCGGCGGCTTGTACGACCCGGTCATGAATACGCGGAACATGTGGAGCCACACCGTGATGACCATCGCGTGGGCGCCCCAGCGATGCATCTCCCGCATGATGCCGAGCGGCACGTGCTCGCGCAGGCCCACGATGTCCGAGTACGCGTACTCGAGAGTGGGCCGGTAGTAGAACATCAGCAGCAGGCCGGTGAACGTCAGCACCAGGAACAGGAAGAAGGTGAGACCGCCCATGCACCAGGTATAACGCAGCCGCACGCCGTGCTTCTTGAGCCGGACCGGATGCAGGTGCAGGAACACGTTCGAGAGCATGACCAGCACGCGGTTGCGGTCGTTGATCGGCGCGGCGTGGCGGAATATCGATGTCCAGACCTGCGTCTCCGTCAGCCAGTTCCAGCCGCGGACCAGCAGCGCTTCCTTCGGTTGAACCGTCTCGGTTTGGGGCATGTCTTCGTCTACACCTCGAGGAACGACTCGGGATCGGCCCACTGCCCGAGCTCACTCTGAAACTTCCGGCTCTTGTCGATCAGGATCTGGCCGTCTTCCGCCATGACGATGCGCGTCCGCTCCAGGGGGCGCGGCGCGGGACCCTCGAAGTTGATGCCGGTAGGACGAAATCCGCTGCCATGGCACGGACACTTGAACTTGCTCTCTGCCGCGAGCCAGTTCGGCGTGCACCCCAGATGCGTACAGGTGGAGAACAACGCGTAGAAACCGGGCGCCTCGTGGACGGAATCGAACGCCGTGCGCACGATCCACACGCCGAACCGATCCTTCCAGCGCTCGTCCACCCCATCCACATACTCGTCCGGAAATCCGATTGTGAACTGCTGCGGCGGCTCGTTGAGCACGTTGGGGAACATGAAGCGGCCGGTTGCGGCCAGACAGCCGGCCGTGGCCGCGGTAAACGCACCCCACGACAATCCCAGCCAACCGCGACGCGACATGAGCGGTGACGTGTCGTCCGCGACCGGGGGCTTCGCGCGCCGGGCGCGCGGCGCTTTCGCGGCCGCGCTCGTGGTACGTCCGGCCAGCGCCGGACTTGGCTTTGCCGCCGCCGCGCCTGCCCGTCGGGCCGCTGGTGCCGCCTTCGCCGCGGGGGCCGATTCGGGTTTCTGCTCGTCAGCCATGCCGTCGTCGTCCTCTTTGCAGTAACGGAATGTCGCCTCCGGCCGTCACGGTCGACCGCTGCGCGGTGGCATCATCCATGGTTTGCCGCCACACCGGTGTCAACCGCCGCCGGCTCGAGAAACTCCAGGGTTCTAAGCGCCATTTCCCGCACGCGCAGACTGCTGTCGCTGCGGCTCAATTCGGCCACTGTCTCACGGAGGTCGGGCGCCTTGAGCGCACCTACTGCCTGCAGGCCACTCACCATCACTTCGGCAACCGGGTCGAGCTGGGCGTCGATGTCCGGCGTGCGACTCACGTTGCGCTCCACGTAGGCACGGTCGAGCATCCTGCGGAGCACCACCATCCCGTCGCGCCGACCGTGTCGCGCGAGTGCCACCGCCGCGTTCCAGCGGACATCCGCAACCGTGTCGTCCAGGGCGTTGCGCAGCGTGGACGCGTGCGCGTCCAACGGCAGCGCGCCAAGAGCATACACCGCCATCTTGCGGACGCCGGCGTCCGCGCTCAGATACATCGCCTCAATCTCGTCGACCACCGCGTCATCCCCAATCGAGGCGAGCGCCCAGATGATGCTGATGCGCGTCTCGGCATCCGGATCGTCCAACGCGCCGACCAACTCGTCAACGGCGCCGGGCGGTACGGTCCGCAAGCGTCCCACCGCCAGTGCGAGGTAGCGGCGCACGCGGGGATCGTCACCCGCGGAGTCGGCAAAGGCCTGCACGATAGCCGGACCGAGGCCCGGATGCTGTGCCTCGACCTCGGGAGCATCGAGCATCCGCGACAGCTCGTACGCCGCCGGCCAGCGCCGCTCGCGGCCGCCCGCCCGCACATCGCTGAGGAATTCCTCGGGCGTCCGCTCGTTCGTTACGAGCATCCGGAACCCGCCGTACACCAGTACCACCACCCCGACCACCGCAAGCGGGATGAGAAAGAACTGGACGGCAAGCGCAGGCGCAGCCTTGAGCGGGCCGCGGGCGGGCGCGGTATCGCGCTCGTCAAGCTTCTGCATGGGCTACAAGTACATCAGGAAATACGTGAACCGGCCGCCGCGACACCCCTGAGCGCGATGCCTCTCGTAGCGCCGGCCATCGGCGGCCGTACAAACCGGTGAAGCGTACTACGAAGCGCGAATCCTGGTCAAGAAGCGGCCCGCGGCGTCAGGCCTTCAAGTCTTCGGCAGCGTGACCACCCGCTGCGAAAGGAGCCCTGTCAAGCGTGCCGATCGCATCCGTCCGGATGCCTCGCCAGCACCGGCGCGCCGCGGCGCGCCTACCGGTCCACGGCCTGGAAGAAGAAGTCGAGCTCGTAGGCCGCCGTCTCGGGCGCGTCCGATCCGTGCGTTGCGTTCGTCTCTATCGACGAGCCGTATTCGCGGCGGATCGTCCCGCGGTCGGCCTTGGCCGGGTCGGTCGCACCCATCAGGCGCCGCCAGCGCCGGATCACGTCCGGCGCTTCAAGCGCAAGCACCACGATCGGTCCGGACGATATGAAATCGGTGAGATTGTCGAAGAACCGCTTGTCGCGGTGCACCGCGTAGAACCGTTCGGCATCCGCCTTCGACAACCGGACGAGCCGCATCTCGCGGATCCGCAGATCCACCGCTTCCATGCGCTGGATGATGGCGCCCATTACACCACGCTCGACCGCATCCGGCTTGATGATGGCGAGTGTGCGTTCCATGTGCCAGCGACCACGCGCCGCGGAGGGGCCGGTCAGCGCAGCGATTCCATGATCTCGTTGAGAGCCGCCCGCGGCGGACGAACCCGCGACTGCGGCAACTGCGCCAACGGGTCCTCAACCAGGTTGAGCAGGGCCAGGAAGTCGTCGCGGTCCGGCTCTACGTAGATGACGCCGGTCGCATACTCACCGCGGCGCCGGGTCTCATTCAGCACGCGCATCGCCTGAATCTTGTCGAGCGCGTCGTACTGCTCATCGAGCTTGGTCAGGTACAGCGTCGACCCGTCGTGCAGCGGGACCGCCTGCGTGGTCCCGGGCTCGTAGTCCACCGAGATGTCTTCGAAGAACGGTACGAAACTGATCTCCTCGAGCGGGTCGTCGTGCGCCTTCACGTACGAGTAGCTCTTGGTCGATCCCTCATGATCGTTGAAGGTGACGCACGGCGACAGCACGTCGATCATTGCCGTCCCGCGATGGCTCAATGCCGCCTTCAGGATCGCCATCAGCTGCTTCTTGTCGCCGGAGAACGACCGCGCGACAAACGTCGCGCCCAGTTCCACGGCAAGCGCGCAGGTGTCGATCGGGGGCAGATCATTCACCACGCCGGTCTTGAGCTTCGAGCCGAGATCGGCGGTCGGCGAAAACTGGCCCTTCGTCAAGCCGTAGCACCCGTTGTCCTCGATGATGTAGATGATCGGCAGGTTGCGGCGCATCAGGTGCACGAACTGCCCGATCCCGATCGCCCCCGTGTCGCCGTCGCCGCTGACGCCAATCGCAATCAACTTGTGGTTGGCGAGCAATGCGCCGGTGCCGACCGACGGCATGCGTCCGTGCACGGTGTTGAAACCGTGCGCCGAACCGAGGAAATATGCGGGACTCTTGCTGGAGCAGCCGATCCCCGAGAGCTTCACCACCCGGCCCGGATCGACGCCCATTTCGTAGCACGCACCGATGATCCGCTCCGAGATGGCGTTATGGCCGCAACCCGCGCACAGCGTGGTCTTCGTGCCGCGGTATTGCTTCGTCTCGAGTCCGATCCGGTTGACGTTCTTGCGCGGGTTCAACGGGGTGACGGTCGCCACGGTTTCGCCTCTCTCGGCTTTCTGTGAAAACGATCTATTCGCCGCCGACGCCGGCGCTGTGCGGCAGCCGGGTAAACTGTGCGCCGGCCTTTTCCACCCGGTAACCTTCCTGGATCAGGATGCTGTCGGTGACCGTACGGGCATCGATCGGATCTCCGGAGTAGTGCAGCACGCTCCGCAGCCGGTTGGCCAGCTCCGGCCGCACGTCCAGCTTCATCAGGCTCAGCATCTGGGCGTCGCGGTTCTGCTCCACCACGTAGACGCGGTCGTAGCGCTCGATGAACGACACCAGCGCGTCCCGGAACGGATAGGCGCACAATCTGTAGTACGAAGTCTGCAGGTCGGCTTCGACCAACAACTGGTCGCGGCTCTCGACGATGGCCCAGTGCGTCGTGCCGTACGCGATGATGCCGATTGACGCCTTGCGGTTGATCTCCACCACCGGTTCGGGCATCCAGTTGCGGGCCGTCTCGAACTTGCGCGCGAGCCGGTCCACGTTCTGCTGGTAATCGTCCGGACGCTCGCTGTACTGCGCCCATTCGTTATGCCCGGAACCGCGGCAGAAGAAGGCGGGCATATCGCTTCCCGGTATGCTCCGGTACGGAATGCCGTCGCCGTCGACGTCGCGGTAGCGGCCGAAGCGGCCGATCCGATCCAGCGTTTCCTGGTCGAGCACCTTGCCGCGATCCAACGGCTTCTTCGGATAGGCGAATGCCTTCGACATCCAGGTGTTCATCCCCAGATCGAGGTCACTCATCACGAACACCGGCGTCTGGAACCGCTCCGCCAGGTCGAACGCCTCGATCGCCATCGTGTAGCACTCCTCCACCGACGCCGGGAACAGCATCAGGTGGCGGGTGTCGCCGTGCGACAGGAACGCGGTTGTCAGGACGTCGCCCTGCGCGGTGCGCGTCGGCAGCCCGGTCGACGGCCCGACCCGCTGGACGTCGAAGATGACGGCCGGCACTTCCGCGTAGTACCCGAGCCCGGAGAACTCGCCCATGAGCGACACGCCGGGGCCCGAAGTCGAGGTCATCGACCGCGCGCCGGCCCAGCCCGCGCCGATCGCCATGCCGAGGGCGGCGATCTCGTCCTCCGCCTGCACGACGGCAAACGTCGCCTTGCCCGTTTCGGGATCGAGCCGGTATTTCTGGAGATAGTCGATGAGCGTCTCGCAGAGCGACGACGACGGCGTAATCGGGTACCAGGTCACCACCGTCACGCCCGCCATCATCGCGCCGAGCGCCGCGGCGGCGTTCCCCTCGACGAGGATGAGCCCCTTGGTCTTGCTCATCGGCGCGAGCATCAGACGATCCCGCTTCTCGAGATGCTCGGCCGCGTAGCGGTAGCCGATTTCGAGTGCGCCCCGGTTCAACGCCACGGCCTTCGGCTTGCGGCCGAGCTGTTTCTCGAGCGCGGCGTCCATCTGCTGCATGTCGATTTGCAGCAGATTCCCCAGCACGCCGTCATAAATCATGTTGCGGACCAGCCGCCGCAGCTTCGCGTCCCGGCAGATCTCGGCCACCAGCTTGTCGAACGGCACCGGGTAGAAAACAAGGTCGTCGCGCAGACCATCGAGCTTCAGCGGTGCGTCATAGACCACGACCGCGTCGGAATCCAGCGACAGCACGTCTTCGCGCGCCGTCTCCGAATTCATCGCCACCATCAGGTCGATACCGGCCTGGCGGGCGATGTAGCCGTCCTTGCTCGCCCGGATCGTGAACCAGGTAGGGAGCCCCGCGATATTCGACGGGAACAGGTTCTTACCCGAAACGGGGATGCCCATCCGGAAGATGGATCGCAGCAGGACCAGATTCGCCGTCTGGCTGCCGGATCCGTTGACGGTGGCTACGCGGATGCTGAAATCGTTGACGAGCCGCTCCGTGAGGTCCGCCGTCGGTGGGTCTTGTACAGCGATGTCAGAAACAGCCATGCACGGCCTCACAGTCTACCGTCCCCACAAAACTATTCATTGTAGCACGTAGTCAGGCCGCCTGCAGTCGGCCCAGCACCGCCGCGCCAATCCCGGCCGGACTCTTCACGACGGTCACGCCCGCCGCCTCGAGCGCGGCCATCTTCTCTGCCGCCGTTCCCTGTCCGCCCGACACGATGGCGCCGGCGTGGCCCATGCGCCTGCCGGGCGGTGCGGTCTGCCCTGCTATGAAGCCGACCACCGGCTTCGGGTAGGCATTGCCGATGAATGCCGCCGCCTCTTCCTCGGCCGCGCCGCCGATCTCCCCGATCATCACGACGGCCTCCGTTGCCGCGTCGGCGGCGAACAGCCGCAGCGCCTCGACGAAGGTGGTTCCGATCAGGGGATCGCCGCCAATCCCGATGCACGTGGTCTGGCCAAGGCCCAGCCGCGTGAGCTGATGAATCGCCTCATAGGTGAGCGTGCCGCTCTTCGATACGATGCCGACGCGCCCCTCCCGGCAGATCTGGCCGGGAATGATTCCGGCCTTGGCCTGGCCCGCCGAAATGATGCCCGGACAGTTCGGGCCGATCAGACGAGTCGGCCGCCCATCCAGGTAACGGACCACGCCGAGCATGTCGATGGTCGGGATCCCCTCGGTGATGCAGACCACAAGCGCGAGGCCGGCGTCGGCCGCCTCCATGATGGCATCCGCGGCGACCGGCGGCGGCACGAAGATGACCGAGGCGTCGGCGCCGGTCTCCCGCACCGCCTGCTCCACCGTATCGAATACCGGCCAGCCCTCGTGAACCAGTCCGCCCTTGCCGGGCGTTACGCCGCCCACCACGGTGGTACCGAAAGCAGCCGCCTGCTTTGCATGAAATGTGCCTTCCCGTCCCGTCAGGCCCTGGACGAGCAGGCGCGTGTTCCTATCTATCAGCACCGACATGGAATGAACCTGTCCCTAGGATTAGGCGCCGCGCCGCGCGGCAGCCACCACGACCTCGGCAGCTTCGTCCATGGCGTCGGCCGTGGTGAAGTTCAGGCCGCTCTCGCGCAGCGCCCGCTTCCCTTCCTCCACGTTCGTGCCTTCCATGCGAATGACCACGGGCACGCCGACGTCGAGCTCCTGCACGGCGGCAATGACGCCGGCAGCCAGCACGTCGCAGCGCAGGATGCCGCCGAAGATGTTTATGAGCACCGCCTTGACGTTCGTGTCGGACATCAGGATCCGGAAGGCGTTGCGGATCTGATCGGCGTTCGCGCCGCCGCCTACGTCGAGGAAGTTCGCCGGCTCGCCGCCGGACAGCTTGATGATGTCCATCGTCGCCATCGCCAGCCCGGCGCCGTTCACCATGCACCCGATCGTGCCGTCCAGCCGGATGTAGTTGAGGGCATGCTTCGACGCCGCGATCTCCAGCTCGTCCTCCTCGGCCAGATCCCGCAACTCCCGCAACTCCGGATGCCGGAACAGCGCGTTGTCGTCCAGCGAGACCTTGCCGTCGAGAGCGATGACATCGCCGCCCGCGGTGACGATGAGCGGGTTGACCTCCACGAGCGACGCATCGGTTTCGCGGAATACGGTGTAGGCCGCCTGCATCACGCGCACGGCCTGCGGCACGAGCCGCGCGGGCAGGCCCAGCCCGAACGCCAGCCGCCGCGCCTGGAATCCCGCCAGACCCAGACCGGGATCGATGGTCTCGCGGAGGATCAGCTCAGGCGTGTCCGCCGCTACCTGTTCGATTTCCATGCCTCCCGCGGAGCTCGCCATGACCACGGGCCGCTCCTGCGCCCGGTCGATCAGCAGGCCCAGGTACAACTCGCGCTCGATGTCCAGGCCCTCCTCCACCAGGACGCGTGACACGCGCCGGCCCGCGGGACCGGTCTGCGGCGTGACCAGGTCGCTCCCGATCAGCGTTTCAGCCACCCGCGCGGCTTCGTCCGGACCGGCCACCACCTTCACGCCGCCGCCCTTGCCCCGTCCGCCGGCGTGGATCTGCGCCTTGACCACCACACGGCCGCCGAGCCGCTCCGCGATCTCGCGCGCCTCAGCCGCCGTGAACGCTACCTCCCCGCGCGGCACGGCCAACCCGTAGCGCGCGAACAGCGCCTTTGCCTGATATTCGTGGATCTTCACCGCGTCACACGCCGATGATCTGCACCAGCTCGCGTACGGCATCCGCCGACCTGGCCAATGCGGCTGCTTCCGATTCGGACAGCGTGATCTCCACGATCTGCTCCAGTCCGCGGGCACCCAGCTTCACCGGCACGCCGACGAACAGCTCGCTAACGCCGTACTCGCCCTGCAGGAACGCCGCGCACGGCAGGATCTTCTTCTTGTCCTTGAGAATCGCCTCGACCATCTCGACGACCGCCGAACCGGGTGCGTAGAACGCGCTGCCCGTACCCAGCAGCTTGACGATCTCGGCCCCGCCGCCGGCGGTGCGCTTCACGATTGCGTCGATCGTCTCCTGGTCGAGCAGCTCGGTGATCGGCACGCCGGCCACGGTGGAGTACCGCGGCAACGGCACCATCGTGTCGCCGTGTCCGCCGAGCACGAAGGCGTGCGTGTTCTCGACGGAAACGTCGAGCTCCTGGGCGATGAATGTCCGCATCCGGGCCGAATCGAGCACGCCGGCCATGCCGATCACGCGCTCCCGCGGGAAGCCGCTCACGCGGTAGACGACCTGACACATCGCGTCGAGCGGGTTGGTGACCGGGATGATGATGCAGTTCGGGGAATTCGCCACCACCTGCTCGGTCACGCTCTTGATGATCTGATAGTTCTTCGTGAGCAGGTCGTCGCGACTCATGCCCGGCTTGCGCGCCAGTCCCGCCGTAATCACGACGATCTCCGAGTCCGCCGTGTCGGCATAGTCGTTGGTCCCGAGCACGCGCGCGTCCGAGCCTTCCACTGGACACGCCTCGAGCATGTCCAGCCCCTTGCCCTGCGGCACGCCTTCGAGTATGTCGAGAACGACAACGTCCGCCAGTTCCTTGTCGGCAATGCTGCGCGCGGCGGTTGCCCCGACGTTCCCCGACCCGATGACGCTGACTTTCCTGTTCATGCGTTTCTGCTCCTTGCGCTCCTCTGCCCGTCGTCGATCCCGCGCCCGGCCGCTGCGCGCCGCGGCTCGCCACAGCGGCACCCGGAAGCGGTCCGACGCGGCCCCTCGAGCCCGGACGAAGCCTGAACCTTTAGGTCAGGCACCCGTGAGTGTGGATAAGATCTTCAACAGGATGTGTGGAAAACCTTGTGAAAAATGCCCCTTCAGATACGCTCACACCGCATCAATCGGGCCGTTCTAGCGATTTGCACCATCATGGTGCGGCAGGCTGTCCCGTGACCGGTCATCTAGCAGACGGCGACGCATTATACTGTACGCATCGGCCCGTCGCGTTACTCCATGAAGATCATCATCGCTGACTCCCTGCCGCCCTCGGCAGCCGATCTGTTGCGCGCCGAGGGGTGGACCGTAGACGCGCGCGCCGGTCGATCCGCCGCCGAGTTGAAGGCCGACCTTGCCGCCGCCGACGGCCTCATCGTCCGCAGCGCCACCCAGGTAGACGCAGATCTGATCGCCGCGGCCCCGCGCCTCCGCGTCGTTGCCCGCGCGGGCACGGGCGTCGACAACATCGACCTGGACGCCGCCAGCCGGCACGGCATTCTGGTGCTCAACGCCCCGGGCGCCAACAGCATCAGCGTGGCGGAGCATGCCTGTGCACTCATGCTGGCGCTGGCCAGGTCCGTGCCTCGCGCCGACGCTTCGATGAAGGACGGTCGCTGGGAGAAAAAGACGCTGCACGGCGCGGAATTGCGGGGTAAGTGCCTGGGGTTACTCGGGTTAGGCCGTATCGGCCGCGAGGTGGCCCGGCGGGCGCAGGCGTTCGAAATGCGGATCGTCGCGCACGATCCGTATATTTCCGCGCAGATCGCCGGCGACCTGCAGGTCGAGCTCGTAACGCTCGACGCGCTGTGCGAGAAGGCCGACTACATCAGCCTCCACCTTCCGTCCACCGCCGGCACGCGCGGACTGTTCGACGGCGCAAGACTGGCGCGCTGCAAGCGCGGGGTGCGGCTCATCAATACGGCACGGGGCGATCTGATCGACGAAGCCGCGCTCGCCGCCGCCATCTCCGCCGGCCATGTCGCGGGCGCGGGACTGGACGTGTACGAATCCGAGCCGCCCCGGGCGGCAACGCTGACCGGCCTCCCGCAGGTGGTCGCCACACCGCACATCGCCGCCTCGACGAAGGAAGCGCAGGAGCTTGTCGGCCTCGAAACAGCCACCTGCGTCCGGGAGTTCCTGCGCTCCGGCGTGGTCCGCAACGCCGTCAACTTCCCTTCCGTGTCGGCGGAGGAGTTCCAGCGCCTGCAGCCGTACGTCGGGCTCGCCGAGCGCCTGGGCAGCTTCCTGGCGCAGTTGACCGAGGACCGGATCGAGGTCGTCGGTATCCGCTATTACGGAGAACTCGCGCACCGCAACCACGACATGCTCGTCGGCGCCGTGCTGGTCGGCCTGTTCCGCGCAGTGCTGTCGTCGACCGTCACCCTCGTCAACGCGCGATCGATCGCACAACAGCGCGGCCTCGAAATCGTCGAGTCGCACAGCACGCGACCGCGAAACTTCACCAGCCTGATCTCCGTCAAGCTGCATACCAGCCGCCGCGAACACTGGGCGGAGGGGGCCGTCTTCGAGCCGCAGGAGCCGCGCCTGGTGCTGCTGGACGGCGTCGAGGTCGAGACCCCGCTCGACGGCGCGCTCATCGTCATTCGGAACAGCGATCAGCCGGGCGTCATCGGCGAAGTGGGTACGATCCTGGGCCGGCACCACGTCAACATCGCCACGTTCGCGCTCGGCCGCGGCGCGGAAGGGGCAATCGGCGTCGTGAGCGTCGAGACCGGCGGTGGGACGTCGCAAGGGGTCGGCACCGAGCTGCTCGACGAGATCCGGCGCGTCCCCGCCGTGCGCCACGCCGCCATCGTCCAGCTCTAGGAGCACTGCGCCGCCGCGGCGCCCACCCGGTCGCATCCAGCGGGCCTTCGCCGGGGCCACCAAGCCGCGCACAGCGCGGCCCGGCAAGCGCGGCGCGGGGCAAAGGGGTCCCCGCTAGCGCTTGCCGGGGGTTCGGGGCGCAGCCCCATCTAAGGTATGCCGCGCAGCCCCATCTAACGATGGTGTGGTACTATTGACTGTGCACCCTGCCGCACCCCAGGGAGCCGCCGCGTCGGGACCCGCGGCTTCCGCAATCGCTGTCATTCCCGCCCGATACAGCTCTTCCCGTCTCCCCGGCAAGCCGCTCGCGGATATCGCCGGACGCCCGATGGTGGAGCACGTGTACCGGCGCGCGCAGGCGGCAACCTCCTTGGCGTCAGTGCTCGTTGCCACGGACGACGAGCGGATCCGGGACGCCGTCCTCCGCTTCGGGGGCAACGTGCAGATGACCGCTGCCGGCCATTGCAGCGGCACCGAGCGGCTCGCGGAGGCCGTGCGCGACCTGCACTGCGCCATCGTCGTCAACCTCCAGGCGGACGAGCCTCTCGTCGAGCCGGCCGCCATTGACGCCACCGTCGACGCGCTGCGCGAGGCGTCCGAGGCGCCGATGTCAACCGCGCGCTGCGCGCTGGCCGGGCTCCGTGAGTTCGCGGATCCGAACGTCGTCAAGGTGGTGGTCGACGCGGAGGGGTACGCCCTCTACTTCTCGCGCGCCGCTATCCCGTATCGCATGCCGGCCGGCGACGGTGTGCCGGACGGCGTCTACAAGCACGTCGGTCTGTACGCCTACCGCCGCAACTTTTTGCTGCACATTGCCGCGCTCGAGCCGACGCCCCTGGAGCGGGCCGAGCGTCTGGAACAGCTGCGCGTGCTCGAGCACGGCTACCGCCTGCGGACGGTGCCGATTCCCGGCGCTCCGGTAGGGGTCGACACGCCGGAGGACCTCGAGCGCGTGCGCTGCCTCATGGCGAACGGAGCGTGATGCCCGAACCCGTACGCAACGCCGACGGCCGCATCGTCAAGTACATCTTCGTCACTGGCGGCGTCGTTTCATCGCTCGGCAAGGGGCTGGCGGCCGCCTCGATCGGCTGTCTGCTCGAAGGCCACGGCTACCGCGTGACGCTGCAGAAGTTCGATCCGTACGTGAATGTGGATCCGGGTACGATGAGTCCGTACCAGCACGGAGAGGTGTACGTCACCGCGGACGGCGCGGAAACCGACCTCGATCTCGGCCACTACGAACGGTTCACCAGCACCGTAACCACGCGCGACCACAACTGGACGACCGGCAAGATCTACCTCTCCGTAATCCAGAAGGAGCGGGCCGGAGACTACCTCGGCCGCACCGTGCAGGTGATCCCGCACATTACGAACGAGATCAAGAACGGACTGCGGGCGGTCAGCCAGGATGTCGACATCATCCTGGCGGAGATCGGCGGCACCGTCGGCGACATCGAAAGCCAACCGTACCTGGAAGCTATTCGGCAGTTCCGGCGCGACGTAGGCCGCGAGCATACGCTCTACATCCACCTGACGCTCGTCCCGTTCATCGGCACCGCCGGCGAGCTGAAGACGAAGCCGACCCAGCACAGCGTCCGCGACCTGCGCTCCGTCGGTATTCAGCCCGACATCCTGCTGTGCCGCACCGACCGCTTCCTGCCGCAGGACATCAGGGCCAAGATCGCCCTCTTCTGCGACGTCGACGAGCAGGCCGTGATCACCGCCAAGGACGTCGAGAGCATTTACGAAGTGCCGCTGGTGCTCGGCGCGGAGGGGCTGGACCGGATCGTCCTCCGGGACCTCCACCTCCCGGATGACACGGAGTGCCGGCTCGGCGCCTGGCGCGGACTGGTCGACCGGATCAGAAAGCCGGAGAGAGAAGTCTCCATTCACGTGGTCGGCAAGTACGTCGGCTACGAAGATTCTTACAAGAGCCTCTCGGAAGCGCTGTCGCACGGCGGCTTCAAGCACGGCGTGCGCGTGAACGTCAAGTGGGTCGAGGCGGAAGCGCTCGAGATGGACGGCGGCGAACGGCTCCTGAGCGACGCGCACGGCATTCTGGTGCCCGGCGGGTTCGGCGACCGCGGCAGCCGCGGCATGATGGAAGCGGCCCGCATCGCCCGCGAGCAGCGCATTCCGTACTTCGGCATCTGCTATGGGTTCCAGTGGGCGGCCGTCGAGTTCGCGCGCAACGTCTGCGACCTCGCCGGCGCCGACTCCACCGAGTGCCGCGAGGACACGCCGCACAAGGTCATCTACAAGCTGCGGGATCTGTTGGGCGTAGAGGACCTCGGCGGCACGATGCGCCTCGGCAGCTACCCCTGCCAGCTGGAATCCGGCTCTCTGGCTGCCCGCCTGTACGGCGAGTCACAGGTGGACGAGCGGCACCGGCACCGCTACGAGTTCAACCTGGACTATCAGGAGCGGCTCACCAGTAGGGGGCTGTCCATCTCGGGCCGGTCACCGGACGGCAAGTTCGTCGAGGTCATCGAGCTTCCCGACCACCCCTGGTTCCTGGCCGTCCAGTTTCACCCCGAATTCCAGTCGAGGCCGCTGCGTCCCCATCCGCTGTTCGCGGATTTCGTGCGGGCCGCCGCCGTGCATGCGGCGCCGGCAACCACCGCGGCGGGCTCGACCGCCTGACGCCGAGCGCCTCGGCGGCGGCCAGCCAGCGGCGTCTATAATGGCGAGGTGCGACAGGTCGCGGTTGGCGATGTGACGTTGGGAGACGGCCAGCCGCTCGCGGTCATCGCCGGTCCCTGCGTCATCGAAAGCGAGTCCCACGCCCTGGATATGGCACGCGCCATCTGCGCCACATCCCGCCGCTGCGGCGTACCGCTCATTTTCAAGGCCTCGTTCGACAAGGCGAACCGCACCTCGGTCAGGTCGTTTCGCGGTCCCGGCCTCGATGCCGGACTCCGCGTCCTGCAGCAGGTCAAGGATGCCTGCGCGGTCCCGATTCTGACCGACATTCATGAGCCGCACCAGGCGGCGCCGGCGGCCGAGGTCGCGGACGTCCTGCAGATTCCCGCGTATCTGTCGCGGCAGACCGATCTGATCTCCGCCGCCGCGGCCACGGGGCGGGCGGTCAACCTCAAGAAGGGCCAGTTCCTCGCTCCGGAGGACATGCGCCACGTCATCGAGAAGATAACCACCGGCGGCCGCCACCAGATTCTCGTCACCGAACGCGGCGCCTGTTTCGGCTACCACAACCTCGTGGTGGACATGCGCGCCTTCCCCATCCTGCGGGCATTCGGTTATCCGGTCGTCTTCGACGTGACCCACAGCCTGCAGCTGCCGGGCGGTGGAGACGGGCAGACCGCCGGACAGGCCGAGTTCATCGAGCCGCTGGCCTCCGCGGGCGTTGCCGCAGGCGTCGACGGGGTATTCATGGAAGTACACGACGATCCGCCGGCCGCCCGCAGCGACGGACAGAACGCCCTGCCCCTCGAACGCCTGGAAGCGCTCCTCTATCGGCTGCAGGCGCTCGACCGGGCCGGCGGCAGGACGCAGGCGTGCGGCGGCGCCGCCCCGCAATGACGGAACGCACCCAGGTCGGCGCGGACCTCGAGCTGGCCCGCACCGTGCTCCAGACGGAAGCCGACGCCGTGCGGGCGTTGATCGCGCGGCTCGACGACCGGTTCGCCGCCGCCGTGCAGCTGCTCGCAGACTGCCGGGGCCGGGTGATCGTGACCGGTATGGGCAAGTCCGGCATCATCGCGCGCAAGATTGCGGCGACGCTGTCGAGCACCGGCACTTCCGCCTACTTCGTGCACCCGGCGGAGGCCGCGCACGGCGACCTGGGCGCCGTCCGCACCGAGGACCTGTTGATTGCGCTGTCCCGCAGCGGCGAGACTCCGGAGATACTGCGGCTCGCGGAATTGACCAAACGGCTCGGCGTCCGCATCGTAGCCATTACCGGCGCTGCCTCGAGTGCGGTCGGCCAGACCGCCGATGTCGCGCTTGAGTGCCGCGTGGACGAGGAGGCGTGTCCGCTGAACCTCGCCCCCACCGCCAGCACCACCGCCGCGCTGGCGCTTGGTGACGCGCTCGCCATGACGCTGCACGTGCGCAAGGGATTCCGCGAGGAGGACTTCGCCAATCTGCATCCCGGAGGCCAGTTGGGCAAGCGCCTGCTGCGGATCGACCGCCTCATGCACACGAGCGACCAGTTGCCGCTCGTCGACGAGGCAGCGCCGCTGCGCGACGTCGTGGCGACGATGTCCGCCAAGGGGTTCGGCATGGCGTGCGTGATCCGCGGCGACTCGACGCTCGCGGGCATCATCACCGACGGCGACCTTCGGCGGCAGCTCTCCGCGGAGGGGAATCTGCTGGCGCTGCGAGCCGGCGACGTGATGACCAGGGACCCGATCACGATCCGGCCTTCGGCGCTGGCTGCAGAGGCCCTGGCGATACTGGAAGCACGCCGCGTCACGTCGCTCGTCGTGGTCGACGACGCCTGCCGCGTGGCAGGTATCGTGCACCTTCACGACCTGTGGCGCACCGAGCTGTTCTGATCGTCATGACCGAGACGCTGGTGCTGCTTGCCGCGCTGCTCGCCCTGCTGGCGGGGCTGGCCGCCGGTAAGGCCTGGGAACGGTACAAGCTCCGCGGCGGGCTCTGGATAGACCGGCGCAGGGCAAGGGGCTCACCGCACTACATCCTCGGCCTCAACCACCTCGTTTCCAACCAGATTGACCTCGCCATCGATGAGCTGACCAAGGCTGCCCAACTCGACAGCGATGCTCTCGAAATCCACCTCATCCTGGGCAATCTCTACCGCGAGAACGGCCAGGTCAGCAAGGCCATCCAGATCCACCAGCGCCTGCTGCAGCGGGCTCGCATGACCACGCTGGAACACGCGCACGTGCTGCTCTGCCTGGGGTTGGATTTCAGGCACGGCGGCTTCATCGACCGGGCGGCCGAAACGTTCTCGGAAGTCGTCCGTCTCGATCCCCGCAACACACATGCGTTGCTGAATCTCGAGAAGCTGCACGAGGAGCAGCACGAGTGGCAGGAGGCGCGCGTGATACGCCAGCGCATGGCGGAGGCGGCGGGCGACAAGGAGAATCCGCGCGACCAGGCGATTCTGGCCTTCCTCGAGAACGAACTCGGCCTGCAGGCGTTGCGCGACCAGCGGCCCGAACAGGCGATCAAGCATTTCGAGGCGGCGACCCACCTGGACGAGAAGACCGTGCCGGCCTATCTGAACCTGGGCGACGTCCGGCTCGCGCTGGGCCAGCCGAAGGCCGCCATCGACGTCTGGGAGAAGATCGTGCAAATCGCCCCGGAGCGCGCCTACCTGGCGTTTACACGATTGAAGAGCGCCTACGTCGGGATTGGCGCGCCGACACGCTTTCTCGATCTCTGCCGGCGGCTCGTCGACGCGAACCCGCAGGATTGGCGTGCGCGGCTGGCGCTCGGCCAGCACCTTGCCGAGAATGGCGATCCGGTACAGGGTCTCGATCTGCTGTTCGAGTCACTGGTTCACAATCCGCACGGCCTCGCAATCCACCAGGTGATCTGGCGCACGCTGTCGGCGCTCGAGTTCCAGGCGGGCCTCGTCACGCGTTACATCAACCTGACGCGCGACGCGGTCTTCTATCTCGATCCGCACATCTGCATGCGTTGCCGCTACCGCAGCACCGAACTGCTTTGGCAGTGCCCGCAGTGCCACGAATGGAACACCTTCGTGGAAGAGCGGATGGCTACCGCGGAGGAGAGCGAGGAGGCGCCGGCGTAGCCAGCCGGACGCGCCGCGCCGGATCATGCTACAGGTTGCGCTGACCGGCGGAATCGCCACCGGCAAGTCCTACGTGCTCGCACGGTTCGCCGCGCGGGGCGTACCGACAATCGACGCCGATGTCGTCGCCCGCGATGTCGTCGAGCCCGGACAACCGGCTTGGCGCGCGCTGCAGGCCCGCTTCGGCCCCGCACTGTTCGGGGCGGCAGGGAAACTCGACCGCGCGCGACTGGCGGCCCGGGTGTTCGACGACGACGACGCGCGCGCGGACCTGGAGGCGATCGTGCACCCGCCGGTACGCGCCGCCATCGACGACTGGTTCCGCCGTCCGCCCGCGGGCCAGCCCGTAACGTTCGGCATCGCCTGCATCCCGTTGCTGTATGAAACCGGCCGCGCTGCGGCGTTCGATCGCGTGATCGCCACCGCGTGCGACGTGGCGACGCAGCTCGCGCGGCTCGCGGCGCGCGACGGCCTGTCGCCGGGCGATGGCCGCAAGCGTCTGGCGGCACAGCTGCCAACCACCGTCAAGACCGCCGCCGCCGACTACGTCATCCGGACGGATGGGTCCTTCGAGGAGACGGACCGCCAGGTTGAGCGGATCTACCGCGAGTTGGCGGCAGCCGCCGGCTGACAGCCCTGACGATCCTCCGCTGCGCGAACTGTATTCGCCAGCAACATGGCGATCGTCAGCGGCCCGACGCCACCCGGCACGGGAGTCAACGCCCCCGCAACCGACGCCACCTCCGGGTGTACGTCGCCGGTAACGACCGAGCCCCGCTTATCGAACGCCGCGAGCTTGCGGGACCCTGCGCCGAAAAGCGACTCGACTTGCGCGCGGTCGTCGAGCCGGTTCATCCCCACGTCGATCACGGTGGCGCCCGGCTTCACGAAATCGCGGGTGACGAATGCCGCGCGGCCGATGGCCGCGACGAGAATGTCGGCCGCAGCGGCGACGCCCGGCAGACCGACGGTACGGGAGTGGCAGATCGTGACGGTGGCGTTGCGGTGCAGCAGCAGCATGGCCATCGGCTTGCCCACGATGTCGCTGCGTCCGATGACGACGGCGCGGGCGCCGGAAATCGCAATGCCCTCCCGATCCAGCAGATCGATGATGCCGGACGGCGTGCACGGCGCCAGCGCCGGCCGCTTCTGCACCAGACGGCCGACGTTGGCCGGGTTGAACCCGTCTACGTCCTTGCCGGGCGCGATAGCGTCGAACACCTGCTGCTCGGCGTCAGATCCCATGCCGGGCGGCAGCGGCGATTGCACAAGGATGCCGTCGTGGGTCTCGCTGGCGTTGAACTCGGCCACAATGGCCAGCGTAGCGTCCAGCGACGCGGTATCCGGCAGGCGCCGCAAGTCGCTGTCCATACCGAGCTCCGCGCTGTTCTTCATCTTGTTCCGCACGTAGATCTCCGAACCGGGGTCGTTCCCGGCCAGGAGAATACCGAGCTTCGGCGCCCGCCCGGTGCGCTGTGTGAACGCCGCGATCCGTGGCCGGATACGCGCGCGGATATCCGCTGCGGCAGCGGCGCCGTCAAGGCGCCGCGCTGATACCTGTTCAACGCTCATGTTTGTCTTTCACCCTCGATTCGATTGGTCGGCGAAGTGGGGACGCGCACATTCTATCCACTGTCGATCCACGAAGCCACACCGCGTCGCCAGGGACGGTGGCGGGTCCCAGGCGGACCGAATTCCGCTACAATGCGGGCCTCATGGCACGCGGCAGTTGGGGCACCCGCGCGGGGTTCATTATGGCCGCGTCCGGCGCCGCCGTCGGCCTGGGCAATATCTGGGGATTTCCTACCCGGGTCGGCCAGGGCGGCGGCGCTGCGTTCGTCGTCGTATACCTCGCCTGCATCGTGCTGATCTGCCTGCCCATCATGGTGGGCGAGATCGCCATCGGGCGCAGGTCGCAGCTCTCACCCGTCCGGTCTTTCGCCTTGCTGCGTCCGAACACGCGCTGGTGGCTGGTCGGCGGCGTCGGCGTGCTCGCCGGAGGCGGCATCCTGTCCTTCTACTCCGTCATTGCCGGCTGGACGGTCGCGTACGCCTGGTTTGCGCTGACCGGCAGGCTCGCCGGCGAACAGCAGGCCGCCGGCGCGTTCTTCGCAGACTTCACGAGCAACGGCGCCGCGAGCGTCGGGCTGGCGCTGCTCGTGCTGGCGGCCACGGCGGGGGTGCTGCTGGGCGGCGTGCGCGGCGGCATCGAACGGGTCACAAAAGCGATGATGCCGGTACTGGTAGCGCTGCTGTTGCTGCTGGCCGCACGCGCGGCCACGCTGCCGGGCGCAGCCGAGGGTCTCGCCTACTACCTGCGACCCGATCTCTCGCGCCTGCTGGATGCCTCGGTCTACAACGCCGCGCTCGGGCAGGCGTTTTTCTCCCTCAGTCTCGGCATGGGCACCATGCTGACCTACGGCAGCTACCTGAACCGCCGGACCGGCATTGCCGGCGCGACGATCTGGATCGTGCTTCTCGACACCGCTATCGCCCTCCTCGCCGGCTTCATCATCTTTCCCGCCGGCTTCTCGCTGTCGGGATTCGATCCGGGCAGCAGCGGGCCCGGCCTGATCTTTGCCGTGCTGCCGCGTCTGTTCGCCACCCTGCCGGGCGGCGGCCTGTTCGGTACGGCGTTCTTCGTGTTGCTGGCGCTCGCGGCCCTCACTTCGGCCATCTCCCTCCTGGAGGTGCCTGTCGCGCACGTTATCGACGCCTACGGCTGGTCGCGAACCCGGGCGGTCCTGGGCGTCACGGCCGGCGTCTTCGTGCTCGCGATTCCATCGGCGCTCGGCAACGGCGCCGTACCGCTACTGAGCAACATCCCTGGCGTCGGCATGGATTTTCTGACGCTGATGGCCACCGCGTGGAACGATTTCGCCCTGCCGATCGGCGGCTTCTGCACCGCGGTCTTCGTCGGCTGGGCGTGGCGCGTCGATCAGGCGCTGGAGGAGCTGCTGCGCGAACGCGCCTGGTTCCCCGTGCCGCGCGTCTGGTGTTTCCTCGTTCGCTGGGTGTGTCCTGCCGGCATCGGCGCTATCATCGTCTGGACGTTCGTCACCCTCGCCTTCACTTAGCACGGTGAATACGCTAACCGAACGGATTCAGACGCTCGACGGCCTGGTCTGGCAGCCGTTCGCGATGCCGCTTGTGCTGGTCATCGTCGGCGGGCTGCTCACGGTGGCCACCGGCCTGGTGCAGATTCGCCGCTTCCCGGCGGCCGTCCGCTTTGCGCTGTCCGGCATCGGCGGCGGCAAAGCGGCGGACGACGGCACCATCACGCCGTTCCAGGCGCTGTCGACCGCGCTCGCAGCGACCGTAGGCAACGGGAACATCGGCGGCGTGGCGACTGCGATCCTGATTGGCGGACCGGGTGCAATTGCCTGGATGTGGCTGTCGGGGGCGTTCGGCATGGCGACGAAATACGCCGAGGCGGTGCTGGGCGTCCACTACCGCGTGCGCCGCGACACGGGCGAGCTGGCCAGCGGCCCGATGTACTACCTAACGGGCGGCATTCCGTCGCCGCGGCTTGGAAAGAGCCTCGGTTACGCCTTCGCGTTCTTCGGCGCCTGCACCGCGCTCCTCGGGACCGGCAACATGGTGCAGTCGAACACCGTGGCCCGCACCTTCGTGGAGGCCGCCCGCTCCAACGCCGGACTGGATGTGCCGCAGATCGTCCCGGGCCTGCTGATCACCATCCTGGTCGGTCTCGTGCTGCTGGGCGGAATCAAGCGCATTGCCGCCGTGGCCGAACGCGTCGTGCCGACCATGATCGTCCTGTACGTGCTGACCGCCGGCCTGTTCCTGCTGCTCAACATTGGTCGCGTTCCGTACGTCATCGGTCTGATCCTCGGCAACGCCTTCACGCCGTCGGCGGCGGTCGGCGGCTTTGCCGGTGCGACGATGGCGCAGGTCGTGGCGGCCGGCGTGAGTCGTGGCGTGCTGTCCAACGAGGCGGGGCTCGGAAGCGCTCCGATAGCGCACGGCATCGCCCGGGTGAACCATCCGGCCGAACAGGGCGTCGTCGGGATCTTCGAGGTGTTTGTCGATACGATCGTAGTCTGCTCGCTGACGGCGTTCGTGATCCTGTCGTCCGGCCTCTGGATCGATCCCGCGTACCGCGGGGCCAGCGGCGACCTCACCGCGGCCGCGCTGTCGACGTCCATTCCACCGGCGCCCGTCGTGGTGGCGATCTGCTCGCTGTTGTTCGGGTTCTCGACGCTGATCGGCTGGTGCTACTACGGCGAGAAGTGCTTCGAGTTCCTGTTCGGATCGCGCATGATCGTGCCGTACCGCGCGCTATTCACCATTCTGGTGCTGGTCGGCTCCGTCATCCCGGTACCGCTCGCGTGGGCCGTCGGCACGCTGCTCAACGGCTTCATGGCGTTCCCCAACCTGATTGGGCTCCTGTTTCTGACGGGAACGGTGCGCCGCCTGACGCGCGACTACTTCGCTCCCGCGGCCAACAGCTCGGCATAGTCACCGACGCGGCGGACCGGATCGCCGCCGCGCAGGAGGTCCGAGACCACCGCTATGGCCGACGCACCCGCGGCGAGCACTTCCGGGGCGCGCTCCAACGTGATGCCCCCGATCGCAACCACCGGCCTGGCCTGCGTCCGCGCCGCATAGCGCACCAGCTCCAGGCCGACCGGGTCGCGGCCCGTGCGCTTGGTCGCCGTGCGGTACACCGGACCCACGGCTACATACGACACCGGCTCATGGACCGAGCGGTCCACCTCGGCGCGCGAGTGCGTCGAAATGCCGACCTCGGCGCCGAACGGCAACAGCCGCCGGACGGGCGCCGGACCCAGATCGGTCTGGCCGACGTGCACGCCGCCGGCGCCGGCGAGCAGGGCGATGTCCGCCCGGTCGTTGACGATGATGCGGGCGCCGCGGGACCGCGCCGCCGAGACGAGGTCGTCGCACCAGTCCAGTAGCTGCCCGCTCCCGGCCGACGTCGCGCGCAGTTGAATCAGGCGAGCGCCGCCGGCCAGAAAGGCGCGCGCCAACGCAGCCACCGTCCAGCCGCAGCGTTCCGTGGTGCGCTGATCGACAATGGCGTACAGCGCCGGAAACTTCATCGCCGCGAGAACCGATCCATGAACGCGGTGCTCAGCTTGCCGTTCTGAAAATCTTCCTCGGCGAGTATCCGGAGGTGCAGCGGAACCGACGTCTCGATGCCCTCGATGACGGTCATTGCCAGCGCCCGCCGCATGCGCGCCGTCGCCTCGGCCCGGTCGACGCCGTGCGCGATCACCTTGGCGACCAGCGAATCATAGTAGGGCGGAATCGTGCAGTCCGCGTGGACCGCCGTGTCGATTCGAATGCCCGGACCGCCCGGTATGCTGAACACCTTCACGACCCCGGGGCTCGGCCGGAATGTCACCGGCGACTCGGCGTTGATGCGGCATTCGATCGCGTGTCCGCTCCACGTCACGTCCTGTTGCCGCACGGACAGCGGCTGATCGGCGGCAACGCGGATCTGCTCCTTGACGATGTCTACTCCGGTAACCATCTCGGTGACCGGGTGCTCGACCTGCAGCCGCGCGTTGGCTTCAAGAAAATAGAACTCGCCGTCTCCGTCCATCAGGAACTCGAACGTGCCGGCGTTCTGATAGCCTACGGTCGCGGCTGCATCCGTCACCAACCCGCCAAGCTTGCGGCGCTGGCGTGCGGTCAACACCGGTGACGGACACTCCTCGATCAGTTTCTGGTGCCGGCGCTGGATCGAGCACTCGCGCTCACCCAGGTGGACGACGTGGCCGTGCTGGTCGGCGAGCACCTGAAACTCGATGTGGCGCGGCGCCTCGACGTACCGCTCGAGGTAGAGGCGGCCGTCTCCGAACGCCGCTTGCGCCTCCTGCCCAGCCGTCTTCCAGGCGTGCTCCAGCTCATGCACCTTCCGGACGATCCGCATGCCGCGGCCGCCGCCCCCGGCGCTCGCCTTCACAATGAGCGGTAAACCCAGCTTGCGGGCTGCCTTGAGCGCCCGGTCCAGCGTCTCGGGCGGTTCCTCCGTGCCGGGGAGGACCGGCAGGCCGGCACGCTTCATGGCGCGCCGGGCCTGGGACTTGTCGCCGATCAGCCGCAATACCGCGGGCGGCGGACCGATGAACTTGATACCGCACGCCTCGGCGGCCTCCGCCAGATAGCCGCTCTCGGAAAGAAAGCCGTAGCCGGGATGGATTGCGTCCGCCCCGGTCACCTCGGCGGCGGTAATGATGGCCGGAACGTTGAGGTAGCTGTCGATCGGCCGGGGTGGGCCGATGCATATCTCCTGGTCGGCGAAGCGCACGTGCAGGGCGTGCTCGTCGGCCTCCGAGTAGACGGCGACGGTCGAAATGCCCAGCTCGCGGCAGGCGTAGATCACCCGCAGTGCGATCTCGCCGCGATTCGCAATCAGGATTTTCTTGATCATCTATTAATTGGGGCTTCGCCCCAAACCCCCGGCAAGCCCTAGCGGGGGCCCCCCGCCCCGCGCCGGGCTTGCCGAGCCGCGCCGTGCGCGGCTTGGGGACGGCGGCGGCGTTGCTAGGCGGGGCGTACGGCAAAGAGTGGCTCACCGTACTGCACGGGCTGGCCGTCTTCCACGAAGATCGTCACAATTTCACCGTCCCGGTCGGCATCGATCTCGTTCATCAGCTTCATCGCCTCGATGATGCACACGACCTGCCCCCTGCGTACCGTCGCGCCCACTTCGACGAACGGATCGGCCCCCGGCTCGGCGCCGCGGTAGAACGTGCCCACGATCGGCGACTTGATGACCGTGACGCCGGCGGCAGCGGCGTCAGCCTCCGCACTTGGCGGCGCGCTGTCCGGACCGGGAGGCGCGGTCGAGGCCGGGGCCGGGACCGGTGCAGCGGGGCTTCCCGGCTTGCGGAACCGCACCCGGAGACCTTCGCGCTCGAGTTCGAATTCCTCGAGGCCGCGGGCGTCCATCAGGTCCAGCATCCGTTCGATATCGTCGAAATCCGTCATATTGATATAACCGTTCCTCGCGACACTCAACAGACGGCCAGCGCGCGGGGCGCTTCGGTCAGCATCTCATGCCCGCCCGCCGTCACCAGGACATCGTCCTCGATGCGCACACCACCTTCGCCGGGGAGGTACACTCCAGGCTCGATAGTAATGACCATGCCAGCTTCGAGCACCACGTCCGCGCCGGGAGCCTGCAGGCGCGCCGCCTGGGCGATGCGCGGCGCTTCGTGCACTTCGAGGCCCAGCCCGTGGCCGGTTCCGTGCTGGAACGCTTCCGCCAGACCGTGCTCGCGGAGTACGCCGCGCGCCGCCGCGTCGACGGCGCTGGCCTGCGCCCCGGGCCGAACGGCGGCGATGGCGGCGGTCTGGGCGGCAAGCACGGCCGCGTGCATGCGCAGCGCCTGCCCGCTCGGCTCACCCACGCTCGCCGTGCGCGTAAGGTCCACGCAGTATCCGTCGTAGACGCCCCCGAAGTCCAGCACGACCAGGTCGCCCGCCGCCAGCCGCCGGCGCCCCGGCCGGGCGTGCGGGAGGGCGCTGCGGGGCCCGGACGCCACGATCGTCTCGAACGCGCGATCCTCGAATCCGGCCACGGCCAGTGCGCGCTCGATGTCGGCGGCAACCTCCCGCTCCGCGCGGCCGGCGCGCGCCAACTGCAACGCCGCAGGCACGACGCCCGCAAGCAGGCGGCCGGCACTTCGGAAGCGGTCGCACTCGGCCGCGTCCTTGACCATCCGCTCCGTCTCGACCAGCCCCGTCGTCGACACCAGCGTCACCTGGTCGTGCAAACTGTCGCGCAACCATTGCCAGCGCGCCAGACTGAGATGGTCAGCCTCGACGCCGACCTGCGCCAGCCCGCGCTGGCGCACCACGTCGCCGACGGTCTCGTCGTACGACCCCTGCACCTCGGCGACATCGAGATTGATCCCCTCACTGGCCTCGTCCGCCAGCGCCCGGGCGACGGTGATGTAGCGGGCGTCCGTAATCAGCACGACCCCCACGCCGTCGATCACTGCCGCCGCCGCGGACGCGCGCATGCCGGTGAGATAGTGGACGTTCGGGAGGTGGGTGACGAGCAGGGCGTCGATGCCGAGCGCGCCCATGCGGGCCCTCACGCGGGCCAGACGGCCGGGCCGCCCGTCGTTGCCGGCGGACCGCATGGCGTGAATGATACGCCAGCGGCCCGCCGCGCGCCGCCACGCGCGGCATTCGCGCGCGTCAGGGGACGATGCGCGGCGTCAGGAAGATGATCAACTCGTCGGTGCTGTCCCGCTCCGCCCGGCTTCTGAACAGCCACCCGAGCAACGGTATCCGGTGCAGCGCGGGCACGCGGCTGCTTGACCTGCTGTGCTCGTGCTCGAAGATGCCGCCGATGACAGTTGTTTCGCCCGACGCAACCTGCACCGTGGTCCGCGCCCGCTGGGTGACGATCGGCGGGATGCCGCCGATCGCGCGGCCGAAGTCGGCGAAATCGTTCTCGATTTCAAGCTGCATGATCACGGTGCCGGCGGCGGTGATCTGCGGCTCCACGCGCATGACGAGTGCGGCGTCCTCGAAGCGCACGGTCACAGTGTTGTTCGCAACGACTTGAATGGGTATCTGGTCGCCCTGCACGATCTCCGCCTGCACGTTGTTCTGTGTCGTCACGCGGGGGTGCGACAGCAGCCGGACGTGGCCGTCGAGCTCCGCAGCCGACAGGACGATGTCGAGATCCACCGCCCCGTCAACCGCGCCAAACGTCAGGCCGAGCGCCGATGACGGATTGGCTATCGGAAGGTCGACCGCCGTGCCGCCCCCCGGGTACGCCGTCTGGCCTGCGTCATTGCCTGTCGCCGGCGTCCGGCCGCCGAGACGCCCGCTGACTCTGGCCCGATCCGGACGCGCGCCGTCGCCGTCCGCACTGCCGCCGCCCGCCAGCCCCCAGCGGACGCCGATTGCCCGCGCGAAGTCCTGGCCGGCCTGCACGATGTGCGCCTCGATTTCCACCTGCGGCTCGCGACGATCAAGCGTATCGAGCAACTCTTCGGCGGCTGCGACGCGGTCCTGGAGATCGGTGATGATCATCGTGTTGGTCCGCTCGTCCGTCTGAACCTGGCCGCGCGCGGACAGCAGGGGCGTCACGATCGGGGCCATCGCCGGCGCGCGAGCGTAACTGAGCGTCCTGGTCAGTACCACCAGCTCACCGGCCAGCGCGCGCTCCTCCGCAAGCTTGCGCCGTTCGGCCTCCTCTTCCGCCAGCATGGCCAGCGGCGCGATCCGCACGATGGAACCTTCAACGGTGTAGCCCAGCCGATTGGTCCGTAGAATCACGTCGAGCGCCTGATCCCAGGGCACGTCTCGCAGCGAGACATCGACCACGCCTGCCACGCCTGGATTGATGACGACGTTCAGGCCGCTGATTGCGGAGAATGTCCTGAGCACGGCGCGCAGATCCGCCTGCTGGAAATCGAGCGACACGAGGTGGCCTGAAAACTCTGCTGCTCCGTCCTCAGCCGGTGGGTCCTGGCCGGCGGGCGGCCGTTGGCTGGTGGCGGCCGGCGTCAGCCCCAGCATGCCGCACAGCGCCAGCAGCGCCAAACTCCGTATTCGTCGCACCATTCACCTCCGATCCGCCTCGTACACCAGTGTTCTGCGGATCTCCCTGGCAACCCCGGACCCGCCGGCGCGTTCGAGGAACACCACCGCATTCGCCTGCACCGCCGCGACAGAGCCATCCAACAACCGTTCGCCGCCGTGCAGGATGTAGATTTCGCCACCCGGCGCTGCGACCACGGCCAGCGGCCGGCCGGCGCTGCTTACCAGGCCCTGCAATGTCAGCTCGCCGACGCGCAGTCCCGGCAGGCCCGGGACTCTGGTTCCGATAGCGAGCGCAGCGCCCCCCGAAGGCAACGGCGCAAACGGGTCGGCGTGCGTTTCGCGCTCGTCCGGCGCTGCGTTCGGCGCGCCCCGATCCGGCGAGCAGGCGGCATCCGGCGTCCAGCCAGTGCTATCGCGCGCCGCGCCATTGAATGCAAACGCGGTGACGGTGAAAGCGGCGCTCACGGTGGCGCCATCATCCGCGGCGTCGGTGGCCCGCAGCGCGAGATTGCCGATCGCCACCTCTCCCACGCAGCCGTCGATCCGGTCGAAAAACAGCCGCAGATCCTCGTAGCCACCGCTCAATTCCAGTCGACTCGGCCATTCGGAGTGCAGTTCGTGCACCAGGGCCGCCTCCGGCGTATAGCCACGCATCGACAGCGTCGCGGCGTCAGCCAGCGACTCGATGCGCCGCAGAAGCGCGGCCGTGTCCCGTGCGTCCGCCCGCGCAGTCAGCTCCTCGGCAAGGCGCGTTTCCAGATCCGCAATCCCGGCCTCGACTGCCGGGAGCCGGTCCGCCTCCTGCCGTAACCGCGTGAGTTCGGTCCGCATGCGTGCGAGCGCCGCTTGACGGTCTTCCACGACCGTCCGCCGGGGGGCGACCCACCAGATCTGAAACGCCAACAGCCAGACAACCGCTACCGCCACCAGGCCCGCCGCCCGCCCATGCGCGGGTAGCAGCTGCTTCCAACTACTCATACGCACCTCACGGCGCCGGCGGGAAGAGGCGCGCACGGATGGAGAACCGTACCGCCTCCCCCGTGTCGGCTTCTTCCGCCTGCGTGTCGATGATCTCGACCGGCGGCGCTACCTGCTCCGCCCGCTCCAGCTTGGCCGCGAACTCGGACACCGCCGCGACGGCGGCCGCCCGTCCCCCCACGACGATGGCCCCGGGCTCCTGCCGCAACTCGGACAGTTGCATCCCGTCGGGCACGCTGCGGCCAACCTCGGTGAGCAAGTTGGATATGGCGTGCCGCTTCTCGCGCCACGCGGCGACGACACCCGCGCGCGCAGCGAGATCGGCGCGGCGTGCGTCCAGCGCGGTCAGCCGCTCCATGACCGGCTGCAGCTCTCGCAGCGCGCCGGCGGCGGCCAGCGTCTCGCCGGCAACCCGCTCCGCGCTCTCGTGCAGCGCACGCACCTGCCAACCGGTCCAGGCCAGCGCGAGCAGGAAAATGACGGCCAACAGCGACACAACGCGAACGGCCTGTCCGGCGGCCGCAGGCGACCGACCTCGTGAGCGGTTGGCCGTGGCCAGATTGATGCGGATCACCGGTCACCCGCCCGGCGCAGCGCCAAACCGACCGCGACCGCCGCCAGCGGTCCATCCTCCTCGCGCCGCCGGCCGCCCACCCCAGGCGACCCAACGCGCCGGAACGGATCGAACTGCGCGACGCCAACCTCGAGCCCGTCCGCCAGCGCGCCGGCCAGGCCTGCGACTCGAGACGCACCGCCGCACAGCACGAGCGACCCGACGCCCGCCGCCGGCAAGGCGCCACGGAACAACTCGAGCGTACTGGCGATCTCCGCAACCAATCTGGCGTTGACCGACCGGATGATGGGCGACACCTCCTCCGGGACGAGCCCGGCCGCCGGGCGCCCCTGCAGGATCTGCTCGGCGTCGGCCGCTTCGACGCCCAATTCCTGTCGCAACGCCGCCGTGTAGGTCCGCCCCCCAAGCAGCAACTCGCGCGTGCAGAGCGGCTGCGAGCCGGCAACGACGGTGACCTTGGCGGAGGCCGCACCGACATCGAGCAGAGCCGCCACCGCGGCGGCATCGACGTCGTAGTTCAACGCGTACGCGTTACTTAGCGCGAGGACGCCGACGTCAATGACCGCCGGCGTGCAGCCGGCCCGCTCGACGACGTCGGCGTACGCCGCGACGTGGTCCCGGCGGGCGGCAACCAGCAGCACTTCGGTCGGACCGGCGTCCCGCTCCCCCGCCGCCGCATCCAGCACCTGGTAATCCAGCGCGACTTCGTCCACCGGAAACGGGATATGCTGTCTCGCCTCCCAGTAGATGGACCCGTCGAGCTCCTCCCGACTCATTGCCGGCAGCGATATCCGGCGGACCATGACCGCGTTGCCGGCCAGCGCGACCGCAGCCGACCGCGCTGTGAAGGCGGGACCCTCCAGCAGCCGGCGCACGGCCGCGACCACTGCGTCGCGGTCCGCGATAGCGCCGCCGTCGACAGCGCCGGCCGGAAGCGGTTCGGCGCCGAACGCCGCCAACGTCCACGCCCGGCCTTGCCGCCGGAGCTCGGCGGCCTTCACGGCGCTCGATCCGATGTCGAGACCGACCAGGCCCTTCCGCCACCTACGCAGCACGTTGCACCCTGCGCGCACGACGGCCCGCCCGCCGCGCCACCGTGCAGTCTCTGCATTTCCGGCCGCGCCGCCCGGTTGCAGGTGCTGCAGACTTCCTGAAACGCTGCGCATTCTTGACACCCCGTCGCAGTGGTCTGTAATATCTTGATTTTGCGCGGGTCGCGGGAAACTCTCCATGCGGCCAGCGATCAACTTCTGAACATAAGTGGCAACTTTCGTACCATCACAGACCGAGCGTGATCGCACCTGGCATGTGATCGACGCGGAATCCCAGGTACTGGGGCGCGTGGCGACCGTCGCCGCCCGTCTGCTTCAGGGCAAGCACAAGCCGACCTACACACCCTTCCTCGACATGGGCGATCACGTCATCATCGTGAACGCCAAGCAGGTGCGCCTGACCGGGCGCAAGGAAGATCGCAAGCTGTACCGTCGGCACAGCGGCTATCAGGGCGGCCTGCGCGAGCAACGCGCGTCCACGGTGCGTGAAAAATACCCGACCCGGCTCGTGGAGAAGGCAGTCCGTGGGATGCTGCCATCGACGAAGCTGGGCAACTCGATCTATAGGAAACTCAAGGTGTACGAAGGTTCCGATCACCCGCACACGGCGCAGCAACCGACACGGTTCGAGGTACGTTGAGGGTGGCGGTCGATTTCTACGGCACTGGCCGAAGAAAGAAGTCAACGGCACGCGTATTTCTCAAGCCCGGCAGCGGCAACATCAGTGTCAACCGCAGGACGCTGGAGAACCACTTCCCCACCGCGTCGATTCGCACCCGCATCACCGAGCCGCTCGTGCTGTGTGAGGCGGCGGAGCGGTTCGACATCACGGCAACCGCGGCCGGCGGCGGCGTCTCCGGCCAGGCGGGCGCCCTCAAGCTCGGCATCGCCCGCGCCCTCTTGCAGGCCGACCCGGAGCTCCGGCCGCGCCTCAAGAAGGCCGGCATGCTCACGCGCGACGCGCGCATCAAGGAGCGCAAGAAGTACGGGCTCGCCGGCGCGCGGAAGCGGTTCCAGTTCAGCAAGCGGTAATTTCCCTCGGATGGAGGTAGCTTGGCGCCTGTCACTGTGAAGGAACTGTTGGAGTCTGGTGTGCACTTCGGCCACCAGACACGGCGGTGGAACCCGAAGATGAAGCCGTACATCTTCGGCGAGCGGAACGGGATCTACGTCATCGACTTGAGCAAGACCGCCAGGCTGTTCCAGAGCGCCGAGCAGTTCGCCGCACAACTGGCAAACGCAGGCCAGACCATCCTGTTCGTCGGCACCAAGCGCCAGGCCCAGGACCTCATTCAGGAAGAGGCGCGGCGCTGCGGCATGTACTTCGTCAATCAGCGCTGGCTCGGCGGCCTGCTGACCAATTTCATGACGATACAGCGCAGCATTGGCCGGCTGCGCGAGCTGGAAGCAATGGCCGAGGACGGCCGCTACGAATCGCTCTCCAAGAAGGAAATCGCGCGACTCGAAAAAGAGAAGCGCAAGCTGCACAAGAACCTCGACGGCATCCGCCAGATGTCGCGGCTGCCCGATGCCGTGTTCGTCGTCGACACGCGCAAGGAAAAGATTGCAGTCGACGAGGCCCGTACGCTCAAAATTCCCGTCATCGGCATCGTCGACACGAACTGCAATCCGGACGACGTCGACTACATCATCCCCGGGAACGACGACGCCCTGCGGTCCATTCGCCTGTTCGTGACGCGCATCGCCGATGCGGTCATCTCGGGCCGCGGCCTGCGGGAGGCGGCCTCCGAACCGGCGGCGAGCAGCGCCAACGGTGCATCGGCCGGCGCCGCGCCGACCCGGGCGCCTTCTCCGACCTCGGCCTGACGTCCGCCGTTCCTGCGCTCGGCGCGCCCGGCAAGCGTCCCGGGAGGAATCCGAATCATGACCATCAGTGCAACACAGGTAAAACAGCTCCGGGATATGACCGGCGCCGGGTTCATGGAGTGCAAGTCCGCGCTCAACGAGACCGGCGGCGACGCCGACAGGGCCGTTACGGTTCTGCGAACGCGCGGCCAAGCCAAGGCGTACAAGCGGGCCGGGCGAACGACGGCCCAGGGCGTCGTCGGCCACTACATTCACACCGGCGGCCAGGTCGGCGTCCTTGTGGAAGTAAACTGCGAATCGGACTTCGTGGCCCGCACGGACGACTTCCAGACGCTCGTGCGGGAGATCGCCATGCACGTGGCAGCGGCCAGCCCCGCGTGCGTGCGTCGCGAAGAGGTGCCCACGGAGGATCTCGAGCGGGAGCGCAACATCGTCCGCGCCCAGTTCAAGGATTCGAACAAGCCGCCGCACGTCGTCGAGAAGATCGTCGAGGGCAAGCTCAACAGCTACTACCAGCAGATCGTGCTGCTGGATCAACCGTCGATCCGGGATCCGAAGACGCCAATCAGCGGCCTCGTCAGCGCGACGATCGCCAAGCTGGGCGAGAACATCACCATCGCCCGGTTCGCGCGCTTCAAGGTGGGCGAAGCCGCCTCGTAGACGCCGGGCGCGCGGCGGCGGCTGGGCTATAATCGTCCGTAGCATGCGGCTATCGCCCGCTGCCTGCGACCGGCATCGCCGCCCAGGCCTGAACGGCGCCGCTCCCCGGTCGCGTATGCCCGACATGGTCCCTCGTCACGTCCCGCGCCGGCCGGCCGCAGCCAAGCCACGGGCAACCCCCGCTACGCCGCCGGGTTTCACCACGGATCACCGTCGCCGATGACCGCCGTCCCTGCGTACCGGCGCATCCTGCTCAAGCTGTCCGGCGAGGCGCTGACGGGCGATCAGCAGTTCGGGATCGACGCAGGGATCACCGCGCAGATCGCCCGGGAGATCGTCGACGTGCATGCGCTCGGCGTCGAGATGGCCGTGGTGATCGGGGGCGGCAACATATTTCGCGGACTGGCGGCCAGCACCAGCGGGCTCGACCGGGCAACCGCCGACTATATGGGGATGCTCGGGACCGTCATCAACGGCCTGGCGCTTTCCGACTCCATCGAGCGGCAGGGCGCCGAGACGCGTCTCGTGACCGCGATAGAAATGCGTGAGGTAGCCGAGCCGTTCATCCGCCGGCGCGCCATGCGGCACCTGGAAAAGGGACGCGTCGTCGTATTCGCCGCCGGCACCGGCAATCCGTATTTCACGACCGACACGGCAGCCGCCCTGCGGGCCATGGAGATTCGCGCGGAAGTCATCCTGAAGGCGACGAAGGTCGACGGCATATTCACCGCGGACCCGCACCAGGAGCCGGACGCCGTGCGGCTCGACAGCGTCTCCCACCTCCAGGTGCTGGAACGCCAGCTCAAGGTGATGGACGCCACCGCCATTTCGCTCTGCATGGACAACCAGCTGCCGATTGTCGTATTCAATCTGCGCGTACCCGGGAACATACGGCGGGCCGTCCTCGGCGAGCCGGTCGGCTCGATCGTTACCGCCTGACAACCCCCGCGGAGGTGAATTCATGGAGATCACGGACCCCGCATCAGCCGCGTCACATGCACAGCAGCGCATGGCGGGCGCCATCGACCATCTGCGCCACGAGTTGGCCTCTGTACGGACCGGACGCGCATCCGTCGGCATACTGGAGTCCGTGCAGGTGGAGGCGTACGGCACGCTCATGCCGCTGAATCAGGTGGCGACCCTGGCCGTGCCCGATCCTGCCATGGTGGTCGCCACACCGTTCGACCCATACCAGATAGCCGCCATCGAACGGGCGATCCGCCGCGCAAACCTCGGTCTCAACCCGGCCAACGACGGCAAGGTCATCCGGATTCCGTTTCCGCCGCTCACCGCCGAACGGCGCCGCGACCTGTCCAAGCTCGTCCACAAGCTCTCCGAGGAGGGCCGCAACAGCGTGCGCCAGGCGCGGCGGGAAGCGAACGACGCCCTCAAGAAGTTGCTGAAGAACCATGACCTGGGCGAGGACGACGAACGGCGGGCGCTCGATGAAATCCAGAAGGTCACCGACACCCACATCCGGCGGATCGACGACTTGCAGAAAACCAAGGACGCGGAACTGCTCGAGCAGTAGGCGCCTCGCGTCGCGCTTGAACCGGCTCCGGCCAACTTACGGATGTCCACGCTGACGAGCCTCGAATGCGCGGCAGCGTGCGGCGCCGGCCCCCTGGATCCGGCTCGCCCGCAGCACCTCTGCGCGTGCGGCGGCCCGTTGCTCGCCCGCTACGACCTGCCGGCGCTGGCGCGCACGTGGTCTCGTGCGACCTTGCGGGATCGTCCCCCGACCTTGTGGCGCTACCGCGAAGTGCTGCCCGCCGCCGGCGGCGGCGCTCCGGTCAGCCTGGGTGAGGGGTTCACACCGCTCCTGCACGCCGCGCGCCTCGGCGCGGAGCTTGGGATGGACTGGCTGTACGTCAAGGACGAGTCGGCCAACCCGACCAACTCCTTCAAGGCGCGCGGCCTTTCGGTGGCGGTAACGCGGGCGCGCGATCTCGGCGCACGCACGCTCTCCGTGCCGTCCGCCGGGAACGCCGGCAATGCCCTCGCGGCGTACGCCGCGCAGGCCGGACTGGCGGCCCAAATCTTCATGCCGCGCGACGTCAAGGAGCCGTTCATCCGCGAATGCGAGCTGTACGGCGCGGACGTGACGCTGGTGGACGGACTGATCACGGACGCCGGGCGGCTGGCGGCGACGCTGGCCGCCGAGGCCGGTTGGTACGACGTCTCGACGCTGAAGGAGCCGTATCGCATCGAGGGCAAGAAGACGATGGCGTACGAGCTGGCCGAACAGCTCGACTGGGAATGGCCGGAGTGGTTCATCTACCCCACCGGCGGCGGCACGGGGATCGTCGGCATGTGGAAGGCATTCGCCGAGCTCGAGGAGCTGGGATGGATGCCGCGCGGCAGGCGCCCGCGCCTCGTGGCGGTGCAGGCAGCCGGTTGCGCACCCATTGTGCGGGCATTCGCCGCGGGGGCGGAACGCGCCGTTCCCTGGACGGGCGCGCAGACCGTGGCGGACGGCCTACGAGTGCCCGCGGCAATCGGAGACTTCCTGATTCTCCAGGCGCTGCGCGACAGCGGCGGCGCGGCAGTTGCGGTCGAAGATGACCAGATGGTCGCCGCCATGCGCGACCTGGGACGACTCGAAGGGATTAGCGCCGCCCCGGAGGGCGGCGCCACCCTGTGCGCGCTCCGCGCGCTCCTGCAGCAGGGAGTAATCAACCGTGCCGACCGCGTCGTGTTGTTCAACACCGGCGGCGCGCTGAAATACCTCGAGCTGCTGCGGTCCTGAATCCGCTGGATCCCCGCTTGTAAATCCCAAACCGTCGGCCAGGCGGGTACGGGCGCGCAGGTCGCGTATCCGCGCGGGCAGAGCGTCGTGCCGGTGTACGAGGGGTGGGAGCGGAACCCGGACCGGTACTTCAACCTGGTTGTCGGCCACTTCAACCGCAACCACGAAGACGTCACAGTCTGTAGGACCGGCGCCGGCCGGGTGGTGGCGAGTCAGCGTCCGGTCAGCGGATCCGCACCGCCCGTGTCGCCGCCGCCGGTCGCCGTGTCTCTCGTCGCCGGGTCAGGACCCCGCCCCTCGGCGAACGCCTGCTCCTCGACGCGCGATCCCACGAGCTGGGCCGGCAGACCGTAGTTGCCCTCGTGGCAGCGCGGCTCGGTATAGATGCGGTTTGCCTGACCGTCCTGCAGGGTCAACTCCTGGCGGACGGTCCACGGCTGCGTCCAGGTCGTCGGATCTTCGACTGTGACGATGTATTCCAGCGTCTCCGCGTCGAGGCGCGTCCAGCGCTCCACCAGATGCAGGTTCTCGCGCGATCCACGTACATCCGTCTTGGCGCTGAAGTTGGCGACATCCACCACCAGCGCGCCGCCTTCCCAGCGGCCCCGCGAATCGCCCCGCCACTGGCGGACATCCGGCGGGAGATGCGGCCGGTCGTTGACTGGAACGGTGCGCTGCCACCCCTGGCCCTGGCCCACGTCGTAGAAAATCGACACGGCGCCCGGCGACTGCACGATGCGCCGGTATCCGCCGAAATCGGGCAGTCCCGCGCCCATGCAGCGCTCAGAGAGGCTGCGGTCCTCGGGACCATCGTTGCGGTTCAGCCGTGCGGTGTTGTAATAAGGGGACTGCTCCGCGCGCAGCGGCGACGGCGGTCCGTACCGCCAGCCGGCGCAGGCCGGCTCTTCGTTCCTGCACGTCGCGGTAGCCTGGAGCAGCGCCAGCCTGAATTCCCGCTGCGCGGTAGTCCACGCCTCAGCCTCGGCAGTCAGCGGCGGAATACGTCCATCGGGCGGATCGACGATCAGCGACGTGCGGGGTCCCGTCGGCTTGATCGACATGAACACGGCGTTGTACGCGCCGCGCACGTCGCGGTCCGTACCGACGCCCTCACGCGCATCCCGGCGCGGGTGGAGCGATCTCTGCTGATCGAGTGCCGCCCGCTCGGCGTCCGTAAAGACGTCCTGGTCGGCGAATCGCGCCGGGCGTTCGAGGGGCGTCGTGTACTGATCGGTCCAGATGCCCTGCAGATCCGGCTCGCCCCATGCCGTGACGAACGACTGCGTCTGGGCGACGCCCACCGCGGCGGGCGCGGGCGCCAGGTTCAGCAGCCCGACAACCGCGGCCAGTACGACCGCCACACCGATGACCTCGAGAGTGCGAGCGCTCATCTTCGGAACGACCGGAACGGGCGATGAAACCGGTTGGCGGCCCGCAGGCCGCCTCCGGGATTACTGCTGGTTCTGCGACGTCGCGAAGGCGAAACTCCCGCCGCGCTCGGCGACCTCCGCGTCGAACTGATCCTGCGTCATATAGACCATCCGCGAGATCGCCGAGAACATGTCGTCGATCGAGCGGTTGCCCCAACCCTTCCAGTTGCGCGGGTCGACCACGTTCTTGTTCGTGACCGAATTGTCGTACCACGCCATCACGTGGACGATCGTGCCGGCCGGCAGCAGCGGCGCGGCGTGGTCCGCATAGACGTAGACCTTGGCCCAGTTGTGGTCGTAGTCGGCGCAGCTCAGCATCTCACGGGCGTTGTTCGGGTAGAGCGCTTCGAAGCACATCCGCTTGCCGCTGGAGTGCAGGTGCGGCTCGAACGTCAACAACTTCGTCGGCTGCGTCAGGCGGTGGAACCCGTCGCGCATGACGTCGTTGTCGTTGGACGGGATGTCGAACTCGAAGTCGTACTGCGTCACGCTTCCGAAGCTGGTCGCTCCGAGGTGGTACTTCGGCTCGTATCCTTCCGGATGGAACGTGAAGCCGACGTCCAGACGCGCCCGCACCTCCCTGCCCATGGAGTGGAGATGCATCGAGTTGAACGTGATGACCGAACCGGCGGGCAGCGTGACGCCCACCTCGTCAGAGTAGATCGTGGCGTTCTGGCCCAGCTCGTGCACCAGCCAGAACTTCCTGTCGTCGTTGGCGCAGGTGGTCTCGTTGCCGCAGTCGAGCGGCTTCAGCGTGTTCTCGAGCTTGTCGGCGCCGATCACCGCGTGATGCACGACGAACAGGCCCAGCGCGGCCCGGCCGTCATCGGCGACCGTTGCACTCGTATCTTCCCAGGTCCTGACTTCCCGCACCTCGACCGCCTTGATGTAGCGGTCCCTGCTCATTCCGGTGGGCGTCTCGCCCCACTCCCCGAACCAGTCCGCCGCCTCGGCCTGGATGGTGCCCTCGGGTGACGGAACGATCAGGTCGGGCGTGCCGTACGTCCAGCCGTCCGACGGCCACTGGATTGGCGCCGGCAGATCGCTCGGATTGCCGCGCGGCGCGCCCGCATCCACCCAGGTGGAAATCAGCTCGATCTCATGATCGCTGAGCGACGGGTCATCCTTGTATTCCTGGACGCCGATGTTCTTGTCGATGAACCAGGGCGGCATCTCGCGGGAAGCCGTCCGGTTCTTTATCGAGCGGGCCCAGGGGCGGACATCCTCGTAGCTGATGAGCGTCATCGGCGCCCCGCCCTGCGGGCGGTGGCAGTTCCCGCACGAACGCTGCAGGATCGGCGAAATATGCTTGTTGAATGTCACCTCGGTCTCGCGCTCGGCGGCGGCGACCGGCGCCGCCAGCGTCCAGAGCGCAGCCATGGCTAACACAGCGGTCACTGTGAAGCCCGGCTTCCAGGCGCTTTTCATCCTCACACCTGTCTTGTGTGTTGTGGAGCAGTACGTACAGATTTCAAAAGAGGGTAGCACCAACACTGGGCAATGTATAGCCCGTCGGTCCCGGCCGCAGCCATCCGCCGAACGTTGTACAATCCCCATTCTTCGGGCGCCTTCGGGCCGCTAGCTCAGTTGGGAGAGCGCCGCGTTCGCAACGCGGAGGTCGTGGGTTCGAATCCCATGCGGTCCACCAGACATCCCCGCCTCGGCAGCTCGTCTGACTTAAGGCAGGCCTCGTAGAAAGTCGACGAGCAGCCGGTTGACCTCTGCGGGTCGTTCCTGGGTTATCCAGTGGCTGCCGCCGGGGATCAATTGGACGCCGCGGAAGTCGGCCGCTCTCGGCGAGATCATCTCCGCCAACCGGGCAGCCACTTCCGGACGATCCGTCACGACCTCCGGGACCGGGACCCCCTGCCCCCGAACGACCCCATCCTTGTCGCCGGCGATGTAAAGGGCCGGTTGCTCGATCACCTGATCGACGTCGGCCATGAGTTCCCAGTTGCGGTCGAGATTGCGGTAATAGTTGAGCATGCCTCGAAAGCCGCTCGCTTCGAACTCCCGAACGTAGTAGTCAAGGTCCTCTTCAGTGAGCCAGGGCGGCGATTCGGTCGGCCGGCCGATGCGGGGCAGCCAGCCCCCGGTATTGGAGGCCGGATCGGTGATTTCCGGAGGTTCACGCGGCGTATCCGCGGCCGCAAAGAGCCGCTGGAGCCGCTTGCGGGGATCGGCGTCAAGCTCCCGCTCGGCGACTCCAGGTTCCTGGAAGTAGAGCTGGTAGAAGAAGTTCTCACCATGCGTCTGCCGCAGGACCTCGGTGGGCGGCGTCGGCGTCTGGTGACGACTGCACGCACTCGTTCCTCGGCGATCAACGTACATTGCCACGCGACTGCGGCGCCCCAGTCGTGGCCGACCAGCACGGCCTGCTCTTCTTATAGGCGTCGATGAGACCGGTCACGTCACTACACAACCGATCCATCGCATAGTCCTCGACCGCCTCAGGCGCCGCGGTGCCCCCATACCCCCGCATGTCCGGTGCGACGGCCTTGAACCCGGCGTTCGCGAGGGCAGGCAACTGGTGCCGCCAGGAATACCAGGACTCCGGGGCGCCGTGCAGCAAGAGGACCAAGGGCCCGTCACCTTGCTCGGCCACGCGCATCTCGATGTCGTTGACTCGGAGGGTTCTCAGCTGGTGGCCTGCCGCGACGTCGCGCGTCGCATCGGTACTCTGCTCGGGTTGTGGGAGCGGCGTACCGCACGAAGCAAGGAACGCAACGAGAGCCAGACCGGTAGTCCGCATGGGAACTCCTTCACACCGTCATAGCTTGCTGACGCGCGCGACGAACCGCCTCGCCCGCCGCGCGAGCGCCAGCAGGACAGGTCGCCGATTTCCTCGTCATGTAACAGCTGGCGATACAGGCGCGAATCGAAGGGGGATGTGGCCATGTGGTCCGTAGTCACATCGACGTCCCGATGCGACCATCACAAGTTTGCAGAAGCGCGACCGGCGGGCGCCGCGCCTGCTGCGAATTGCGCCGCGAGCCGCGTTTCTGTTTCAATACTCCGTCGGCGGCCGCTTTGAATACCGGCCTGCCTCTGTTCACCAGTTGTATGCCGCAATCCGCAAGAGACGCGCTGTCCCGCGCCATGGCCGTCGTCGCGTGCCTCACCCTGCTCGCTCTGGCCGGCCCGGCGGCGGGGCAGCAGCAGTGGCCCAAGTTTCGCGGTCCCGCCGCGGGCGCCGTACCCGATGACCCGAACCTGCCCGAGCAGTGGAGCGAGACCGAGAACGTCGTCTGGAAGACGGCCATTCCGGGTCTCGGCTGGAGCTCGCCCGTCGTCTGGGACGACCATGTCTTCCTGACCTCGGCCGTGAGCGCGGGACAGGAAGAGGTTCCGGTTCCCGGCCTGTACGACGAGCACGATCACATCAGCGCGAACGCCACCCACCGCTGGATGGTCTACGACATCGACGCGGAAACCGGCGCCATCCGCTGGGAGCGCGAACTCCACCGCGAATTGCCACAGTTGCGGCGCCATATCAAGAACAGCTACGCGTCCGAGACCCCGGTCACCGATGGCGAGCTGCTCTACGTCTATTTCGGCAACCTGGGCCTGGTAGCCGCCCTCGACATGGAGGGCACGGAGATGTGGCGCAAGGAGATCGGCGTGTTCAACACGCTGATCGAGCTGGGGACGGCGGCTTCCCCGGCCCTGCACGGCGATCGGCTGTACATCGTGAACGACAACACCACCGCGTCGTTCATGATCGCCCTCGACAAGCGGACGGGCGAGGAAATCTGGCGCGTGTCGCGCGACGAGCGCGGCAACAACTGGTCCACGCCGGTCGTGTGGGAAAACCGGGTGCGGACCGAGATCGTGACGGTAGGGAGCGACGGCGTCCGCGGGTACGACCTCGACGGCAACCTGCTCTGGGAGCTGACGGGGATGTCCAACCTGACGACCCCCTCACCGTTCGTCGCCGAGGACCTCGTCTACATCAGCTCGGGTTATCCGGGCGGCCCACTGCGGCCGGTCTATGCCATTCACCCCGGCGCGAGCGGCGACCTCTCCATCTGGGCCGACGATACCAGCACGTGGTCCACGCGCTTCCCGGGCAACCGTGCGTCGTCGGAGTACATTGCGTGGGCCTATCCGCTGCTGGGCACGTACAACACCTCCGCGCTCGTATACCGCGGGATTTACTACACGCTGCTCGACCGGGGTCTCCTGCTGGCCCATAACGCGCGCACCGGCGAGGAGATCTACGGCCGGCAGCGCATCCGCGTCGGCAGCGGCTTCACCGCGTCGCCGTGGGGCTACAACGGGAAGGTGTTCATCCTCAGCGAGGCGGGTGACACGTATGTCATCAAGGCCGGGCCGGAATTCGAGGTTCTCGCCACCAACTCCCTGAACGAGATGACGCTCGCCACGCCGGCCGTCGTCCGCGGCAGCCTGTTCATCCGGACCCAGTCGTCCCTGTACCGGATTGCGAGGACGGCGGAGTGATGACCCGTCGCCGCGCGGGGGGCGGCGCAGCGGCGTTGCTGGTCGTGCCGCTCTGGCTTGCGGCCGGCGGCGGCGCCGCGGGCCAGGACGTGGAGTTCGACCAGGTCGCGGTGCTGCCGGGACCGGCGGACCTGGTGGAGTTGAACGGCCGGCGAGCTTACGTTGCCGCCGAGAAGACGCTCACGATTTTCGATATCTCGAATCTCACGGCGCCGCGGCGCCACGGCTCCTACAGCTTTCCTGAGAAGATCTGGGGCTTTGTCGTCATCGATGCGCGGGTCTACGTCGCCGCAGACTTCTTCGGCCTGGGCATCCTCGATGTTTCGGACCCGGACGCCCCGGCGCTGCTTGGCGCCGTGAAGACGCCCGGCCAGGTCAAGAACGTCGACGTATCCGGCACAACGGCGGTCCTCGCCGACCACATGTCGGGGGTCGACCTGGTCGACGTCTCGGATGCCCGGGGGCCGGTCTCCCTCGGCTCGGTCTACCTTGACGGTTACAGCCGCGATGTCGCGGTGCTCGGACCCCTGGCGTACGCCGTGGACGATCCCTCCGGCTTCTACGTGCTGGACCTGGCGCAGACCGACTCCTGGGAGCCGATGTCGGCCCTCCAGTCGGCTGACGGCCCGCGCATCGTGGAGGTGTCGGCCAACGCCCCACGCCCGCTCGCGGTGCTGCTGGGCCACGGGACGCTCCAGGTGTATGACCTCTCCACGCCCACAGAACCGGTCCACCGCGCGACGTATGCGACCCCTGGCGGCGCGCTGCGAGTGGCGCTCGACGGTGCGCATGCATACGTGGCGGACGGTGTCAACGGCCTCCTTGTCGTCGACCTGGAGGATCCGGAGGCGCCGCGCGTAATCGGCAATTACCGGCCGGCGGAGCCGGTGCGGGATGTGGCGGTCAGCGGCCACCTGACGCTGGTCGCGGCAGGGACGCTGCCAACCGGCACCCGGCGCTCTATAGGGGACGGCGAGGTGCTCGTCCTGCGCCGGCGCTAGCAGTTCGTGGCAAGCCCCCGCGTCGCACCGAGACCCACCCGTGTCAATGCCGCGTCCGGCCGGTACAAGGCGCGAGGAGCGAGCATATTCCCAATATGTGAGTGACGAGCAACGCAGTCAAGAAGGGAGACGACGAACACTCAAGCAGTCGTCCTCCAAGGCGCACACCGTGCGCCTCGGCGAACGCGGCGCGGGGCGAAGGGGTCCCCGCTAGCGGCCGCCGGGGGTTTGGGGCACAGCCCCAAGTGGTAATGCCGCACACCGTGCGCCTCGGCGAACGCGACGCGGGGCGAAGGGGTCCCCGCTAGCGGCCACCGGGGGTTTGGGGCACAGCCCCAAGTGGTAATGCCGCACACCGTGCGCCTCGGCGGACGCGGCGCGGGGCGAAGGGGTCCCCGCTAGCGGCCGCCGGGGGTCTGGGGCGCAGCCCCAAGTGGTAATGCCGCATCGCCGGTCGAATGCAGCGGGGGCTTGCCACGGACTGCTACTCCGTAACGGTGACCTCCACGTTGCGGCTGTCGTACCAGTCGCCATCGTAAGCGACCGCCCGCAGTAGAAACGTCCCCGGCTGACTGAATGAAGCGGTCGTTACCGACTCGACCTCCACCGGCCCCGGTTGCAGCGGAAACGGCGTTCGCGCCGGCGTGAAGGTGACCATCCCCGGTCCGCGGTAGTGCACCCACCGCATGGCGGACGTGGCGCGGCGCCGTTCCATCTCGCCATCGTCACTGACCGTCGCAGCCAGCGCCAGCGTACCCGGCAGCACGACTGTCGCTTCCGTCGTTTCGACGGTCAACCGCGGCGGCGTATTGTTGCCGCGCGGCCCGGGCAGCTCATAGATTGGCAGGAACAGGCCGATCGCGCGGTCGGCCTTGCCGTTCGCCCGCACGGTCCAGACCACCTCGTCCTCACTGGTCCAGTCACTCGGCACGCGCACGCTGAAGACCATCGTCTCGCGGCGCTCGACCGCGCGTCCGAACCGGCGCCGCGGCACGAAGACCGTCGGCTGTCCGCGGTCGGGCCCATCGGGCTCGATACGGTTGTCCGGCCCGACCGGAACATTCAGCACCTGCTCCCAGTTCCGGTTCAGGTAGCCGAACCACAGTTCGATGGTGCCGTCGCCATTGCGCGTCCACCCTTCGTATACCGGGGCCACGCGCATGCCGCGGTTGTACTGGATCTGGGTGTCGGGAATATCGATTTCCTGCCCGGCTGCCAGCGCGCCGGCAGCCGTCAACGAGACGGCAACGGCGCCCCACGACCACCGCTCAAACCTGCGGCCCGACGGACTCACGTTCGACACCCTCCGCGGTAGATTCCTACTGGTTGTCCGACGTCCGAGCGTTCTTCGCGGCCACCCGCGCCTGGTACTCTTCCTCGTCGATGTAGTAGTAGCTCACCCAGGCGAACGACATTTCGTCGATCGTCCGCTGGCCGTAGACAACGTTGTTGCGCGGATCCGGATTGACCCGCAGCGTGTCCGAGTTGTCGTGCCAGGTCGAGATGTGAATAACCGTTCCGGGCGGGAAGATCGGCGCCGCGTCCTCCGCGTAGTTGTAGACCAGGTGCCAGTTGAAGCGCCACTGCGGCACGCAGTTGAGCGTCAGCTGGCGCATCAACGGCGCGGGTGAGTGCCCCGGCGCCTGAATCAGCACGTTCCCCTCTTCATCGGTTTGCGGAATTATCGCCTCGATGCATTGCGCCTGCCCCCGGGTATGCAGGTGCGGCTGGAACGCAGTCACCACCGCCGGCCGGGTCAGCATCGTATAGCCGTCGGTCCGGACCCCCTTCTCACCCGCCGGTATGAGCAGGTCGTCGTCGTCGCCCATGTGCTGGCTGACCAGCTGATACTTCGGCACGTAGCCCGCGGGATACAGCTTGAGGCCGACGTGCACCATGACGGGGGTCTCCTCGCCGTACGGGTGCAGGTGGAGCCCGAACTTGATCTGCGTACCCGCCTTGATCAGGCGGCCGGTGTTGTCGTCGAAGATGTCCCCGTTCTTGCCGACCGCGTACTCGTTGAGGAAGTTGCCCTTGGCGAGATCCTCGTCGAACTCGGTCATCGTGGTGACCACGTGATGCACCACATCCAGGCTGTTGGCGTCCGGCTTCACCTCGACCGCCCGGATGTAGCGGTCGGTCGTCAGACCGGGGTCGGCGAGGATATTCGGGAATGCATCCGGCCCCTCCGCCGGCAGCATGTACGGCTCGGGCATCGATACGACGAGGTCCGGCTCGCCGATGCGCCACTCGTTCGGGCTCGGAAACTTCATCGGCGGCGGCGCGTCGCCCGGATTGCCGCGGGGTGCGCCGCTGTCCACCCAGGCCGCGACGGTGGCAATCTCCTCGTCCGTCAGTGACGGGTCATCCTTGAAGTCCTGAATGCCGATACGCCGGTCGATATACCAGGGCGGCATCTCGCGCGCTTCCACGTAACGCTTGATCGACCGCGCCCACGGCCGTACGTCCTGGTAACTGATCAGCGACATCGGCGCGATCGCGCCCGGACGGTGACACCCCTGGCAGCTGCGCTGCAGGATCGGCAGCACGTCCTTCGTGAAGGTCACGTCGCCACCGGCGGCCGGCGCCGTCTGCGCCAGCGCCGCTGTTGCGGCCAATACCATGAACAGGGCTGCAACCGATCCGAACACGTATCGTTTCGTCATGTCACATCTTCCCCGACCGGCTCCGATCGGGCTGGCCTTGCAATCGAGGTATTTTACAGATTCCATAGATGCCGGACCTGGCCCGTGCTGTCGCCGAGCTGCTCGGATGGCACGCCCTGTTTGTCGAGGAGTGTCATCCACAGGTTGGTTACCGGCGTCTTTTCGGGATGCCGGAACTGCTCGACATGGTAACGGTTCAGCGGACCCAGATCGTCGATCTTGCCGGGATCGTTCTCGTGATGCGACAGCGGGTGGTGCGAATCGGGAATCCCGATCTCCGGATACGGCCGGCTGCTCGACCACCGGCACCTCCCGTCCCACCTGCTCTTCCGCCTTCTGGATGCGCCGCTCCACGTCCCGCACCGCATCCAGGTATTCCGTCAGCTTTACCTGATCTCCCGGCGCCAGCCACACGCGGAGGGACGCCGCTGTTCCTGGCCGCCAAGAACGGCAGCCAACCGGTCGCGACCCGGTTGCTGGCCGCCGGAAGCCGGCGCTTACCTGTCCTTCAGCGCGGCGCTGAGGATATGTTCCAGGCCGTAGTTGCCTTCGTGGCAGGCATACTCGTAGATCACGTAGCTGTCGTCGCGAATAAGCGGAATCCCGAGCGTCCAGGGGCGCGTGAATGCGCGCTGGTCTTCGCGTTCCGCCCGGTAGTCGATCGTATTCTCGTCGACCAGCGTGAAGCGCTCGACGATGCGCAGGTTCTTGCCCCCGCCCCGATATGAGCCGAGCGGCTGCTGCACCCCGAACGTCTTGTCGCTGAAGTTGGTGACCTCGACAACCAGCGTGTTCCCTCAGATTCCCTGCAGGCCGGGATGGCCCCACGGCGTTAGCGGCGGGTCGAAGCCGAACGGCGGCTGCGCGGCCGCCGGGGCAGCCTGAACACTGCACAGCACCACCGCCGCGGCGCAGGCCAGGATGCGGAACCGGCCGCTCGACTCCATCATTCCTTCTTTCGCAGATGCCCGTACAGCAGCTCCTCGGAGAATTCCACGCAGCGGAACTCGAGCAGCTGCACATCCTCCTCCATCCGCCGGTACAGTGGCAGGCTGACCTTCCACGGGCGAGTGAAGGTATTCGGATCCTCGATGGTCGCCTCGTAGTTGACGTGGTACTGCGTGACCGGCGTGTAGCGTTCGACGACGTGCAGGCCGCTACTGTGGTGGTTGCCGGCCCGGTCGAACCATGTCTGGCCGTTGAACGCGGTCACGTCAACGACCAGCGAATCGCCGTCCCAGCGGCCTACCGAGTGCCCCATCCAGGTGTCGACCGGGCTCTCCGGCACCGGATCCATGTGGATGACCCGGTTGGCGCTGGCGAATTCGTAGGCGATGAAGATCTTGTTGGTGCCCTGCACGATCTGGAATGGAAACGGCATGTACGTGGCGCGCGGCACACCGGGCAGGTAGCACTTGCCTTCGGGATCCTCCGTTCGGCGGTTCTCGAAGTTCTCCTGCCGCTTCGCGATCACCTCCGGGCGGTACGGAATGGTGCCGCCTTCAACGATGCCGAGACCGCCCGGGGCGGACCCGATTGCGCCGCTCTCCGGCAGCCGGCCGGCGTAGGCGGCATGCGGCTCGATGTTCCAATGGGCCGACGAAACCGCCTGCCAGATGCCGCTCAGCTCGGGGTTGCCGTCCGACCCCCGCGGCAAATCGCCCGACTGCGCCTGCCCGGCAATTCCTGGCGCCAGAGCGCCTATTGCGACCGCCACCGCCGCCACACTCGCTCTGGCGGCGTTCGGATTACGCCGTTCCGCCATCGATTTACGTCTCCGCACGCCGCCCGGCGGCTACCGTTCGGTCGGGTCGGAGCCGTCGCGGGGAGCGCCGGTGCCGGAAGAACCAACGAAGAGCCTGGTACCGTCCTCGAACGTGATGTTGCGGCCGTTGGCCCGCATCGCGCCGTCCTTGGCCTTATACCCCTCGATCAGGATGACGGTGCCCGGCGGCACCGAGTTCTTGGTGAACCCCCGGCGCAGGAGCGCGTTCGGCGCGCCGCCTTCGACCATCCAGGCCTCGGTCGTCCCGTCATCCTTCTCCACGGCGACGTGTATCCACGCGTGAGGATTGACCCATTCCATCCTGGTCACCGTGCCCTTGAGGGTGACCGGCAAGTTCGAGTCGAATTCAGCCGAGAATGCATGGTGAGCCAGCGCCGGCGACGGCGACGCCAGCATGCCGATGGCGACTACGAACCCGATTGCTGCTATCGCTCGCATGAACCTTACCTCCTGGTGTCGTTCGGAACCCGACCTGCGTGCCGGTCGACCTCCGGCCGCGGTCACTGTTGATCGTTCGAGTTGCGGGCATTGCGCGCCGCGACGCGCGCCTTGTACTCCGCCTCGTCGATGTAGTAGTAGCTCACCCACGCGAACGACATCTCGTCGATCGTTCGCTGCCCATAGACGACGTTGTTGCGCGGGTCGGGATTGACCCGGAGCGACTCCGAGTTGTCGTGCCACGTGCTCACGTGGATGACCGTCCCGGCCGGCAGCACCGGCGCCGCGTTCTCGGCGTAGTTGTACACGAGGTGCCAGTTGAAGTACCACTTGGGGACGCAGTTGAGCGTCACCTGCTCCATAAGCGGCGCCGCGCCGTACGGCCCCGGCGCACGCTTGAGCACGTTGCCCTCCGCGTCGGTCTGCGGAATGATCGCCTCAATGCACTGCGCCTGGCCGCGCGTATGCAGGTGCGGCTGGAACGCGGTGACCACCGCCGGCTCGGTCAGCAGCGTGTAGCCGTCGGTGCGGACGCTGCCCTGCCCGGCGGGAATGAGCAGATCGTCGTCATCGCCCATGTGCTGACTGATCAAGTCGTACTTGGGCTTGTATCCCGCGGGATACAACTGGAGCCCGAGCTTCACCATCACCGGGACCTCTTCCCCGTACGGATGCAGGTGCAGTCCGAAGCGGATCTTGGTCCCCGCCTTGATCAGGCGCCCGGTACCGTCGTCGAAGATGTCGCCGTTCTTGCCGACGGCATACTCGTTGAGGAAATTCCCCCGCGTGACGTCCTCGTCGAAGACCGTCATGTGCGTCGTGCCGTGGTGCAGGACCTCGAGGCTGCGGGCGTCGGGCTTCATCTCGACCGCCTTGATGTAGCGGTCCTCGGTCAGACCCGGGTCGGCCATGATGTTCGGGAACTGGTCGGGACCCTCCGCCGGCAGGATGTACGGCTCCGGCATGGACACGATCAGGTCGGGCGCGCCCATGCGCCAGTCCTCGGGGCCGAGGAACTCCACCGGCGGGGGCGCGTCGGCCGGGTTGCCGCCCGGCGCGCCGGCGTCAACCCAGGCACCGATGATGGCGATCTCCTCGTCAGTCAACGACGGATCGTCCTTGAATTCCTGAATGCCGATACGGCGGTCGATGTACCACGGCGGCATTTCGCGCGCCTCGACGTAGCGCTTGATCGACCGCGCCCAGGGCCGCGCATCCTCGTACGTCACCAGCGACATCGGCGCGATGGCGCCGGGGCGGTGGCAGATCTGGCAACTGCGCTGCAGGATGGGCAGCACGTCCTTGCTGAACGTGACGTCGTGCCCCGCGGCGGACGGCTGGGCCAGCGCGACCTGTCCGCCGAGCACGACGAACAACGCGGCGGCGCCCGCCAGCCAGCACGCCAAACCCTTGCAACTGAAGGGGAATCCGAACGTCATGCACTCTCCCGAAGTTGCGCTGTATACGCGCGACGTGAGTCTCGGAATCACTGCAGCAAAGCTACTCCCGTTGGCGGCACCTGTCAAGATTCCAGGCCGCTGTCAGCGCACGGGCATCGCCGCGGCCGGCACCACCGACAGCTCAACGTGAGACGGCCGGTCGGCGTCGTGGTGAACGGTCTGCACCGCAACCTCGAAGCGGCCGTCGGTAGCCGGGTCGCCGCCGGTATTGTGGTTGCGCGCAAGATGCGGGAACTCCGAGGACGATACGTCCAACCGCCCGCGGTGGCCGGCGGCACCTGCACGAACAGCTGCACCCGCGGCTCCCGATCCATGCCGTTGGAGATGCGCTTGACGTGATGATCGTAGAATCGCAGTTGCAGGTCGCGCAGGTCCATATCGCCGGCGGCGCCGTAGCTCACCGCACCCCCGCGGCCATGGCCGCCGCCGCCCGTCATCACCAGCATCGTCCCGGCGCGATGGCCACCAGGTGCGGCGGCGTGGCGAGGGCGGCCTGCCACTGCGTGACGCCCATCCAGGGGCTGCCGGTCATGGCGACCCGGCCGTTGGACCACGGTTGCGCGGCAGCCCATTCGACGGCGTCGTAGCCGTCGTCGCGCTCCTGCACAATCGGCCGGAATTCCCCGTCAGCAGTTAGACTGTAGCGCGCATGCAGTACCACGCTGTCTTCCGTTGTATCGCCGGCTGCCCGGGCGACCACCCGCTGCTCACGCCCATATACCGCTGTCCGTCGTGCGGCAACCTCCTCGAGGTGGCGCACGACATCGATGTGCTCAGCAAGCGCGGCCCGGGCTCGTGGATGCGCCTGTTCGATGAACGCTACAAACGGACCATCTGGCCGTACGGCTCGGCGGTCTGGGGCAAGAAGGAATGGGTCTGCCCGGCCGTCGACGACGAGAACATCGTCTCGATGGACGAAGGCGGCACCAATCTGTTCTGGGCGGAGCGCTTCGGCGCCGAGGTGGGACTCGACGAGCTGTGGGTGAAACAGTGCGGGAATTCACACACCGGATCGTTCAAGGACCTCGGCATGACCGTGCTGGTGTCGGTGGTCCGCCAGATGATCCGCAGCGGGCGGGACATCCGCGCCGTGGCCTGCGCCTCGACCGGTGACACGTCGGCATCGCTGGCCGCCTACGCGGCCGCCGGCGGCGTGCCGGCCATCGTCATCCTGCCGCGCGGAAAGGTGTCTACGGCGCAGCTGATGCAGCCGCTCGCCAACGGCGCCACGGTGCTCGCTCTAGACACCGATTTCGACGGCTGCATGGCCATCGTCCGCCGGCTGGCGACCGAGGAAGGCATCTACCTCGCCAATTCGATGAACAGTCTGCGCCTCGAGGGCCAGAAAACGGTCTCGATCGAGATCGTGCAGCAGTTCGACTGGGAGGTGCCGGACGTCATCGTCATCCCGGGCGGCAATCTCGGCAACGTCAGCGCCCTGGGCGCCGGCTTCGACATGATGGCGCGGCTGGGTCTCACCACCCGGCAGCCGCGGATCGTCGTGGCGCAGGCGGCGGCGGCCAACCCCTTGTATCTCGCCTATCGCAACGACTGGCGGTTCGAGCCGATCACGGCCCGCGCGACGCAGGCGTCGGCCATCCAGATCGGCAACCCCGTATCGATCGAGAAAGCAATCCGGACGTTGCGGCGCTACAACGGCATCGTCGAGCAGGCAAGCGAGTCCGAGCTGGCCAACGCCGCCGCCCTTGCGGACCGCACCGGCATGTTCAACTGCCCGCACACGGGCGTTGCGCTTGCCGTCCTGATCAAGCTGCGTCGCAACGGCAGCATCACGCCGGGTGAGCGGGTCGTCGTGATCTCGACCGCCAACGGGCTCAAGTTCACCGAATTCAAGCGCAGGTACCACGAGCGGGCGCTGGCGGAGGTGAGCACGGATCATGCGAACCTGCCGATCGAGCTGCCGCGCGACTACGACGCGGTGCGGCGCGCCGTGGACAGCGTCGTGGAGTCCTGAGCCGGAATCGCACGTGTTATTATTCGTTACCCCATGGCGGTTCCCCGAATCAGCAACGAAGTGTTGAAGGAGCGGCTCGATGGCGGCGAGCCCGATGCACCGATCGTCGTCGATGTACGGCTCAAGTACCCGTACGAGCACAGCAGCGTCAGGATTCCGGGCGCCCTGCGCGTAGAGCCGCCAAAGTTCGACTGCTCCGCGCTGCCGAAGGATCGGGACATCGTCACCTACGACTCCGATCCCGAAGAGCTGGTCAGCGCGCAGGTGGCGGCCCGACTGATCCGCGGCGGGTATCGGGCCAGTACCCTCAAAGGGGGCATCGTCGAGTGGCTCACCGCGAAGTATCCGACCGAGGAAAAGAGCGCGCCCACCCAGAAGCCGCCGACGGCCGGCTCCTTGAAGGGCTGAAGCGGCGCGCTGCCGGCGGCCGGACGCTGGTCGCGGCCACCCTGCTGCTGTTCGTTGCACCAGGCTCCCCTCCGTCATCCGCGCAGCGTGACAACCGGCCGCCGATCGAGGAGTTGACCGTCGCGCTGCAGGCCAAGTACGACGCGGTCAGCAACTTCTCCGCCGACTTCGAGCACACCTATTCGGGCGGCGTGCTGCGTACGTCGGTGGTCGAGCGCGGGACCGTGCAGATCAAGAAACCGGGCAGGATGCGCTGGCGTTATACCTGGCCGGAGGAAAAGCTGTTCGTCTCCGACGGCGCGTCGCTGTATTCCTACATCCCGGCCGACGGGCAGGTCATCGTGGGTACCGTGCCCGCCGGAGACAGCGTGTCCACGCCGGCGCTCTTCCTGGCCGGCAGGGGCCGCCTCGCGCAGGACTTCGTCATCGCCTATGACGACGATGCCGGCGCGCCGCCGGACCGCTGGTCGCTTGGCTTGACGCCAATCCGTGACGACACCGATTACGACCGACTGCGACTGGTGGTGGACCGCGCCAGCCTGAGCTTCACGCAACTCCGCGCAACCGATTTCCAGGGCGCTGTCTCGACGTTTACCTTCTCGAATCTCAAGGAAAACGAGAATATGCCTGATGCGCTGTTCGCGTTCGAGATTCCTGCCGGCGCCGACGTGATCACCGAAGACGGCTTCGGTCGGTGACGGCGCCCGTGCGCTCCAGTGGCGCGGCGTCGTTTGGCTCCACCTCCACGCACGCTCCGAGCGCCGCGAGCCGGTCCACGAGGTTGGCGTAGCCCCGCTCCACGGTTTCGAGCGGCCCGACCCGGCTGGTGCCGTCGGCCGCGAGCGCCGCCGCGATCAGCGCCATCCCCGACCGCAGATCGCGCGTGTCGAGGTTGCGGCCCTTCAGAGCGCAGGGACCGTTAACGATCATGCGGTGCGGATCGCACAGAAACAGGTTGGCGCCCATCCCGCTGAGCTGCTCGAGTGCGAACAGGCGCAGCTCATACATCCAATCGTGCACGAGCGTCGACCCGCGCGCCTGGGTCGCCAGCACGCTCACCAGGCTGACCATGTCGCTCGGGAACCCCGGCCAGGGCGCCGTAGTGATCTGCCGAATCGCCTCGGGCCGGGAGGCGTCGACCGTCAGGCAATCTCCGGCGACCGTGCAGCGCACACGCATTCGAGACAGCACCGAGGTGATCGGCTCGAGGTCTGCCGCGCGGGCGCCCCGTATCTCCATCGCGCCTCCGGTCACGGCGGCGAGCACCGCCCAACTGCCGGCTTCGATGTAATCGCCGCTGAGCCTCCTCGAGGCGCCGCCGAGCCGGCAGCCGCCGGTAATCCGCAGGGCGTGCGTGCCGACTCCCGCGATTTCGACGCCCATGCCGCGCAGGAATTCGCACAATTCCGTGATGTGCGGCTCGCAGGCCGCGTGCCGAATTTCGGTCGTTCCGGTGGCCACCGCCGCAGCCAGGAGGGCGGTCTCCGTCCCCGTCACCGACGCTTCCTCCAGGTACACGGAGGCGGCATGCAGGCCATCCGGGGCTTCAAGCTCGTGCGCGTCGCCGGGGATCTCGCGCGCCCCCATGGCGCGCAGCGCCTGCAAGTGCACCGCAATGGTCCGCCGCGCCGGAAAATCGCCGCCGGGCGGCGCCAGACGCGCGTGACCGAGCCGCGCCAGGAGCGGACCGAACAGCAGCACCGAACCGCGCAGGCGGCCGACCAGGCGCGGGTCGGGCTCGGCCGTCGTCACGCGCCTGCAGCAGACCTCGAGCGTCGAGGTTCCGGCGCCTTCGATTTGCGCGCCCAGCCCCTCGAGCAGCGCCACCATTACTCCGACATCCTTGATCCGGGGCACGTTGGTCAGCCGGCAGCGCTGGTCGGTCAGGAGGCAGGCGGCGAGCAACGGCAACGCCGCGTTCTTGTTGCCATCGACCTCGACGGTCCCGGCCAACACATGCCCCCCTTCGACGACCAGTCTGGTCGGCCCGCCGCGTTTCGCATCCTGCATACGCTCTACCCGCCCACCTTTGCCGTCCCCAACGGCCGCCCCACCCGCGCCCCTTGCCAATCGAATTCGCCGAGGCAGACGATCTCGTCGCGCAGCCTCACGCCCATGCGGCGGTGAACGGTCTCCCTGCACTCCTCAATCAACCGGCGAATGTCGCTCGCGGTCGCCCGTCCCTCGGTCACGATGAAATTGCCGTGGAGCCGGGATATCAGCGCACCTCCCACCGACGTCCCCTTGAGCCCGGCGCGGTCAATCAGCGCGCCCGCGGACGGTGGAACCCCGTCCGGCACCGCGTCGCGCGCGGCATCCGGATTCTGGAAGATACACCCCGCGCTCGGCGCAGCCAGCGGCTGCGTCTGCCTGCGGTACGCGAGCGATGCGCTGGCGACTCTGCGCAGGGCGGCCGGCGCGCCGCCGGTCACCTCGAAATCAGCCCACAGCACCGCCTCTCCGCTGCGCTGCAGGCGACTCGTATCGTACCCGAGCTCCAGCGCCGCGGCGTCCACCTCGCAGACGCCGCCGTCCCGGTCGACCAGGCCGGCGCGCAGCAGGTGCGCGCCCAGCAGCTCGCCCTGAAAATGCGCGTTGCCGTGCAGGCCGCCGCCCACGGTGCCCGGTGTTCCGGCCCAGCGCTCGAGGCCGGCCAAACCACGATTCACCATCCAGCGGACCAGGCTGTTGAGCGTCAAACCGCCGTCCGCGCGCACGACGCCCGGCCGCGGGCTGGCGACCCCGCCGCGCCAGATCCGGAGCACGAGGCCGCGCACGCCGCGCTCGCCGACCAGTACGTTCGAACCGCCGCCGAGCAGCGTGACGGGCAGCCCGAGGCGCCGGCTGACCTGGATTGCCCCCACGATTTCCCGCGTGCTCCGCGTTTCCAGAAACCAGTCCGCGGCGCCGCCCGTCCGAAACGTCGTGCGCGTGTCCAGCCGGACACCATGCAGCACGCAACCACCGCCCAGCGTGTCGGCAAACGCCTCTCCGATGCGCATCACATCAGTTTCACCCATGTACATCGCCCGTCGAGCCGGCGACCTCACGCCAGCAGCGCGCGCTCCTGCGCAATCAAGGCCTTCATCGCCGTCTCCGGGCCGCACATCTCGAACGCGATCCGGTCCGCGGGCGCCAGTTGCGCCACAGCCGGGATGTCCGCCGTGACAACCGTCCCGATGCGCGGATAGCCGCCGCTCGTCGGCCGATCCGCCATGAGGATAATCGGCTCGCCGGACGGCGGCACCTGAACGGCGCCGGCCGGCACGGCGCAAGACAGTAGTTCGGGTCCAGCCTGCTCCAGCGCGCGTCCTTCCAGGCGGTAGCCCATGCGGTCGGACGCGGCCCCCACCCGGTAGTCTCCGGACGCGAGCAGCGCCGCGCCCGCCGCCCCGAACCGATCGTCGTCCGGCCCGGGCAGCACGCGTACGCGGTCCGCCGCGCCGGCGGCGAGCGCCCGCCGCTCTCCCGCCCGCACCCGGCGCGCGATTCCGTCGCCCACCGCCAGCACGTCGCCCGCTGCCAGCGCCCGGCCGTGGAAGCCGCCCATGCGGCTCGCGACATGCGTCGCGCGGCTCCCCAGGACGCGGGGCACGTCGATGCCCCCAGCAACCGCGATATAGGCGCGCGCGCCGCGCCGCCGCCGGCCGAACGCCAGACACTTGCCGCGGCGCGCAGCATGAGCCGTACTCATCGACACGCGCGCGCCGTCGAGGAAGAGCTCGAAATCGGCGCCGGACACCGCAAACAGCAGGTCACACTGGAACTCGAGCCGCGGACCGGCCAGCGTCACCTCCAGGGTGGCGCACGAGGGACGGTTGCCCACGATCAGATTGGCCAGCCGATGCGCGACCCGATCCATCGGACCGGCCACCGGTATTCCGAACCGCTGATAGCCCCACCGGCCGACATCCTGAACCGTGGTGAACAGACCCGGCTGCAGCACGTGGATCATACGTCCGGGCCCTCCGACCGGCGGTATTCCGCATCCGTGATCGCCTCGAACCGAACCGTGCAGCCGGGCTGCAACAAGAACGGCCTGCGCGCTTCGAGATCGAACGTCCTGACCGGGCAGCGGCCGATGAGATTCCATCCGCCGGGCGCTTCCAGCGGGTAGACTCCCGTCTGGAAGCCGGCGATTCCCACGGCGCCGGCCGGCACCCGCAGGCGCGGACGGCTGCGCCGCGGCGCGGCAATCCGGGAAACGACGGACCCCATGTAGGCGAAGCCTGGGAGAAAACCGAGCATGTAGACGCGATACGTCGCACCCGCGTGCAGCGCGACGACCTGCGCCTCGCTGCACCCCGCGAAGGCGGCCACCGCGCCCAGGTCCGGACCGTGCCCCCCGCCGTAGCAGACCGGCAGCGTGACCTCATGCGCATCTGCCCCAGCCACCGGCTCGCGTCCGGCTGCCGCCTCCAGATTCTCGATCAGCGGCTCGACAGCGGTGCGCAGTGGATCGAATGCAACGGTGACGCTGCAATAGCTCTCCACCACGTCGAGTACGCCGGGATGACGGGCGGCGCGTATCGCCGCGCCAACGGCCAGCGCCCGCGCATTGACGGCCGGATCGATCTTTCGCTCGAATTCGACTACGACCGAAGCGTCGCCTACGCGTAACAGCCGCCAGTCGTTCATGTCTCGTCCACAGCCGGCGCATCCAGCGCCGCCAGCAGGCGCTCGTGGATGCCCCCGAAGCCGCCGTTCGACATCACGACGACCCGGTCGCCCGCGCGCGCGCCGCGGGCCACGAACGTCACGATGTCGGCAACGCGCGGCACATGGCGCGCGGCGACGCCGGCCGCCGTCAAATCCGCTACCACCGCCGCCTCCGACAGGCGTTCCGCAGCCGGCAGGCTCGCGCGGAACACGTCGGCCACCACCACCTGGTCGGCGAGCCGCAGCGCCGCCGCGAACGCCTTCTGGAACACGCGCCTGCAGGCCGTTGCCGAGCGCGGCTCGAACACCGCCCAGATCCGGCCGCCGGCCGCCTGACGGAGCGCCTGCAGCGTCTCGCGCACCGCGGTCGGGTGATGCGCGAAGTCGTCGTATACCGTGACGCCCCGGACCACCCCCCGTACGTCCAGCCGGCGCCGCACGCCGTGGAAGCGGCCGAGCGCCTCGCACACAGCCGCAGACGGGGCGCCCGCGCTCACGGCCGCCGCCACCGCCCCGAGCGCATTCCGGACGTTGAAGCGGCCCAGCAACGGCAAGTCCACCCCGCCGACAGGGCACCCCAGATGCGTTACGTCAAAGGTGGTCGCCTGCGGCCCGTAACGCACCTGCTCCGCCCGCCAGTCCGCGCCGGCGGCAAAGCCGAACGTCTCGACCGGGCAGGGCGCGCCGGACTTGAGCGCAGCCGCCTCATCGTCGTCGGCGGACAGCAGCAGCCGCCCGCGACGGGGAACGAGGCGCACCAGCCGCTCGAAGGCAAGCCGGAGCTCATCCAGGTCGCGGTAGATGTCCGCGTGATCGAACTCTATGCCGTTGATGACGACGATATCCGGCACGTATTTCAGGAACTTCGCCGTCTTGTCGAAGAACGCGCTGTCGTACTCGTCGCCCTCGATCACGAACGGCCCGCCGCCCACTCGTCCGCTCGTCTGCAGATCTTTCGATACCCCGCCCACCAGGAATCCCGCGTCGACCCCCGCCTCGTTCAAGGCCCAGGCCGTCATGAACGAAGTGGTCGTCTTGCCGTGCGTCCCGGCAACGACGATCGGCCGCCGCTCCCTGAGGAACGTGTCGCGCACCAGCTCCGGCAGCGAAGAGTAGCGCAGCCGGCGATCGAGAACCGCCTCTACTTCCGGGTTGCCGCGCGACACGGCGTTTCCGACGACCACCAGATCCAGGTCCCCGGTGATGTGTTCTTCCCTGTACCCCTGGAGCGGTACGATGCCGCGAGCGGCCAGCAGGTCGCTCATCGGCGGATACGCGTGCGCGTCGGAGCCGCCGACTTCCAGACCGAGATCCCTCAGCATCACGGCCGCCGTCGCCATCGCGGTGCCGCAGATGCCGATCAGGTGGACCTTTTTCACGAGACCGCGGCCTCCTCGATGATCAGGCCCGGGATCGCCTCCGCGTCCACCGTCGCCGTCACCCCCAGCGGCAGCGTCAGCGCCGGACCGCTCGTGTGACCCGACGGAAACCCGAACAGCACCGGACCGGGAAAGTCGGCCAGGAGCTCCGCACAGACGGAACGGGCATCGCGCCCGGCCTCGTCGCCGCAGCCGGGAAACTCCGCACACACGACGGCGGACGCCGCGCCGAGCAGTCCGGACTGCCGCAGTTGCGTCAACATCCGATCGATGCGGTACGGACGCTCGCCGACATCGTCGAGGAACAGGACGTACCCGTCCGGAGGCGCAAACGCGAACGGCGTCGCCAGCGATGCCAGCAGCAGCGTCAGCGTGCCGCCAAGCAGTGCGCCGCGTGCCGTGCCGCGCCGGATCACCTCGACGCCAGGTGGGCGGAGCGGCCCGAGCGGCTCGGGAACCGACAGGCATCCCAGCAGCGATGACCGGTCGTACCCCGCCGCACCCCGCGCCAGATTCACCAGCATCGGGCCGTGGAAGCCGACGACGCCGCAACCGGTTGTCAGGTAGCCGAGCAACGCCGTCAGATCGCTGCAACCCAGGACCGGCTTCGCCGTCCGCAGCAGCCCGGCAACATCCAGCAACGGCAGGAGTTGCGCGCTTCCATAGCCGCCTCGCACGGCGACGATACCGGCAATGTCGGGGTCCTCCCAGGCTTGCTGGAACGTCGCGGCACGCTGCGCTGCCGGACCGGCGAGATAACCGGTGGCGGCCAGCGCGCGCTCGTCGAATACCGGCTCGAACCCGAGGTCGCGCAGCTCGGCGATGCCCCGCTCGAACACTTCCCTCTCGATGGGACTTGCCGGCGCCAGGACTGCCACCCGATCGCCGCGTTGGAGCGCAGGCGGCCGGCGCAGGGACGTCATGAGAGGAAACCTTCCATCTCACGGGCAATCGCAGCGTGTTCCGAGCATCCGACCACCGCGCGTAGCGCGGCGGGACGCAGGGGACGCCAGTTTTCGACGCCGATCAGGAAGCGGGCCTTGACACGCTCCTGCCGCACCAGCGCCTGCTCCACGCGGGTTCGCGGCAACCGCCCGTCCTCGACCGCGTGTATCAGCGCCTCGACCGCGGCCGCTTGCCGGTCCGTGTCGGTACCGCAGAGCAGCACCATATCGCAACCGGCGCCAATCGCCCGGACCGCCGCGTCCTCGACGGCGCAATGCCGGGTGATCGCCCCCATTTCCAGATCGTCGGTCACGACGAGGCCGTCGAACTCGAGCTCGTCGCGCAACAGGCTGACTATCGGCGACGACAGCGTGGCAGGGTTCTGCTCATCGAGTGCCGGATACAGGACGTGCGCCGTCATGATCGCCGCCACGCCGCCCGCTGCGGCGGCGCGGAACGGCTCCAGCTCCACGGTGCGCAGGCGCTCCAGCGCGTGCGTCACCACCGGCAGCTCCACGTGGGAGTCCGCCGCCGCGTCACCATGGCCGGGGTAATGCTTGCCGCACGCCGCCACGCCGCCCGCCTGCAGGCCCTCGATGACGGCCGCCCCCAGGCGTGCGGTCTGTGCGGGATCCGGCGCGAGCGCCCGGTCGCCGATCACCGGATTTTCGGCGTTCGTGTCGACGTCCAGCACCGGCGCATAGTCGAGCGTCACACCGACAGCGCGCAGCTCACGCGCCAGCGCGCGGGCGAAGCGGGTCGCCAGCGACGCGTCGCGGCTGTTGCCCAGCGCGCGCATCGGCGGCCAGCGGGTGAACGGCTCCCGGAGGCGGGCGACGCGCCCACCCTCCTGATCGACGCTGACCCAGGGCGGCGATGTCCGCGACAGGGCGCTTGCCGCGTAGGCCAACTCGGCAACCTGTTCGGGCGCCTCGACGTTGCGGGCGAACAGGATGACGCCGCCCACGTCCACGTCGCGGGCCAGCGCCCGCAACTCGACCGGAATCGTAGTGCCCGCAAAGCCGGCCACGGCCAGCCGGCCTATAGTCCGGCGCAGTTGTTGCGACATCAACGGCGGGTGGGCGACGGGCAGCGCGCCACGGGGAAGGAGGACACGGCAGTCGGCTCATTATAATGCGCCCGTGCGCATCCGTTCGTCCGCCCCGACACGCCTCGATCTGGCCGGCGGGACGCTCGATATCTGGCCGCTCTACCTCTTCCACGAAGGCGCACGGACCATCAACGCCGCCATCACCGTGCGGGCGGAGTGCGAGCTCTCGGACGAGGGAGTCGACGGCATCCATGTCACTTCCGTGGACACCGGCGCCGTGCTGCGGGCGCCGAACGCGTCCACCCTCACGGGCGACGAGGAGCCGCGGCTCGTCGCGCGGCTGCTGCGCTATTTCCAGGTCGACCGGCTGTCGGTGGTCACCCGCTCGCAGTCCCCGATCGGCGCCGGCCTGGCGGGCTCGTCGGCGCTCAACATCGCGCTCTGCGCCGCACTCGCGGCCTGGCTCGACCGCACGTATGCGCCCGAGGACCTGATCGCACTAGCGCTGAACCTCGAAGCCCAGGTGATTCGCGCCCCTACCGGTGGCCAGGACTACCGTCCCGCGATGTACGGCGGCATCGCCAGCCTGGACATGGGCCCCGACGGGGTCCGCCGCCGCGCCCTGCGGATTGGCCCGCGTGAGCTGGGCGAGCGGATCGTCGTGGCCTATACCGGCGACGCCCACAACTCGGGCGTCAATAACTGGGAGATCACGAAGCGCCACCTCGACGGCAACCGGCAGGTGGTGGCTGCGCTGGGGCGCATATGCGAAATCGCCGCGGCGATGGAGCGGGCGCTCGAGCAGCGGGAATGGCCGGCCGTGGGACATCATCTTTCCGAGGAATGGACAGTGAGGAAGAGTCTGGCGCCGAATGTCACCACGCCGGCCATCGACGCGCTGATCGCCAGGGGACTGGCGGCCGGGGCCAGCGGCGCCAAGGTGTGCGGGGCCGGCGGCGGAGGCTGCATCCTGCTGCTCGCCGAGCCGCGGGATGTCGGGGCCGTGCGCGCATCGCTCGCGGCAGGCGGCGCACGGCTGATCGACGCCGCCATCGACACGGAAGGCCTGCGCGTGCAGCGCGTCTAGGAGTCTGCGCCGCAGGAGGTGCCGCGGCGTGAAATAGGTCGTCGGCCCATGCTGTGCGTCATTGTGCCGGAGCGACTTCGGCGGTCGGCCGACGAGGTAGCTCCTCGGCGGAGGGCGAAGCAGATAGCAAGATTCGGCCTTGCGGGGCCGCCTGGCTTGCCAGAGAGCCCGATGCGCGCCGATCGGTCGCCGTTGCGAGCCTCCGAGAGCCACTTGCGTTCTGCATACGCCGCCCGGCCCGCCGGCCTCGACAGCTTCTCGGCCATGCGATTCGTCGCGGGACACTTCTCCGGGTCGCGGGGCCTGGCCGCCTGCCCCTCCCGGCCCAAGGACACATACCCGTCGATGCCTCGCGTTTCCAGGTTCGCCAGGTCGCGCTCGTTGCTGTAGCCGGCGTCCGCGAGCACCGTCTCCGGCTGCTCGCCGACCGTCTCCGCCAGCGCGTCGAGCTCCAGGCGGTCGGATGGGTTGTCGGCGGGGCTGCGTTGTTCGAGAGCCGGCTCGCGCCGGCCGGACCCGCATACCGCGTGCTGACGGAGATGCCGCTGGCCGGCGGCGGGGCTTTTGCCACGGGCTCATAGGGCATACTGGGAGACGTATGGACGCGATTCTTGTGCTCATCGGGTATCTCGTCGGCGCGATCCCGTTCGCGCTGCTGCTCACCAGGAAGGTGGGCGGGGCAGACTTGCGCCGCGTCGGCAGCGGCAATGTCGGTGCGGCCAACGTGCTGCGGGCGGCGAACATACCGGTGGCGGCGAGCGTAATGGCGCTCGATGTCGGCAAGGGGGTCGCGGTAGTGCTGCTGGCCCGCGGCCTGGGCGCTTCAGAGGCGACCATGGCTGCCGTTGCCGCCGCGGCCGTGGTCGGACATGTCTTCCCGGTCTGGCTACGGTTTCGCGGAGGCAAGGGTGTGGCGACGGCTTGCGGTGTGTTCTGCGTACTTGCGCCGGAGGCAGCGGCGCTGGCGCTCGTCGCGTTCACCGGCGTCGTCTGGCTTACGCGATATGTGTCGCTGGGGTCGATGGTGGCGGCTGTCGTCCTGACCGCGGCGGTCTATTTCAACGGAGAGGCGCACGCGGTCGTCGTGTGCGCGGCCGGCGTGGCGGCCCTTGTGCTGTACCGTCACCGCGGCAACATGGTCCGGCTGCATGCCGGCCGCGAGCGCCGCATCAGCCAGCGGGTCTGAAGGTCGAGATGGCGGACGTGTCGATGCAACGTATCGCGGTGCTGGGAGGCGGCGCTTGGGGGACCGCGCTGGCCATCCATCTGGCGCGCCTGGGCCGGGACGTGACGCTGTGGGCGAGGGATGGCGCACTGGTCGCGGATATGGCGGCGGCCCGCCAGAACCGCACCTACCTGCCGGGGGTCGAGATGCCGGCGACGTTGCACCCAACTACCGATCTGGAGCAGGCGTTGCATGCCGCTGCATGCGTCGTGTCCGCGATCCCGTCGCACGGCACGCGCGGTGTGATCCGGCAGGCGCGCGGGTTGTTGCCGCCTGGATCGACGGTTGTCAGCGCGACGAAGGGTCTGGAGGTCGAGACGCTCCTGCGGGTATCGGAGGTGATTGAGGAGGAGCTGGGGGGCGACTGGCCAATTGCCGTGTTGTCGGGACCAAGCTTCGCGGCCGAACTGGCGCGCGGCGCGCCGACCGCCGTTTCGGTGGCCGGCCGGTGCGAGGCTACGGTCGCGGCGGTGCAGCGGGAATTCCGGTCGGGCTATTTCCGGCTGTACGCGACGCGGGATCTGGTGGGCGTCGAGATTGGCGGCGCGATGAAGAATGTCATCGCCATCGCGGCCGGCGCGGTGGAGTCGCTGGGGCTTGGCGATAATGCCCGTTCGGCGCTGATCACCCGCGGGCTGGCGGAGATTTCCAGGCTCGCCTCGGCGCTGGGGGGGCAGCGGGAGACGCTGGCCGGCCTCAGCGGTCTGGGCGATCTCGTACTGACCTGCACCGGGCGGCTCAGTCGCAACCGCTCGGTCGGGATTGAGCTCGGCAAGGGGCGCCCGCTGGACGAGATTCTCAGCAAGATGCGGGCGGTGGCGGAAGGGGTCCGCACGACCGAGGCGGCGTTGGCGCTCGGCGGTCGCCATGGTGTCGAGCTGCCGATAACGTCGCAGATGGCAGACGTGCTGGCCGGCCGCAAGACACCGCGCGTTGCCGTGGAGGAGTTGATGCTGCGCCGCCAGCGGTCGGAAGTGGAGGCGGGATGACGTATCTGGTGGGCGAGCCGTGCCGCTAGCGGTGCGCGACCGCCTGGGGGCGGTCCTGCGGCGTACCGCCGCGCGGCTGAGCAAGCGTCTCGATCAGATAACCGGCGCCGCAGACCGCGCATCGGGCGTATCCGGCGCGGCGGACGAGACCGCCGACGCGATCGAGGAGGTACTGCTCGAAGCGGACGTGGGTATCGTGGCGGCCGAGCGGATAGTGGACACAATCCGCGTATCGGGCGCGTCCCGCGGTGCGCCGAATCTGCGCGAGCTGGTGAAGCGCGAAATGCTCGGAATCCTGTCCTCGCCGCCGCCGCCGGCGCCCGTCGCGGCGGCTCCGCGGGTCGTCCTGGTCGTTGGCGTCAACGGGACGGGGAAGACAACCACGGTCGGCAAGCTCGCGAGCCTGCTGCGGCGCGAAGGCTGCCGCCCGCTCATATGCGCCGCCGATACCTTTCGCGCCGCGGCCATCGATCAGCTGGCGATCTGGGCGGATCGCGCCGGGGCGGATCTGGTGCACGCGCGGCCCGGCGCCGACCCGGCGGCTATCGTGTTCGACGCCATCGAAGCGGCGCGCGCCCGCGGCCGGGATGTCGTGCTCGTCGATACAGCCGGCCGGTTGCACACGCGTGCCGACCTGATGGCCGAGCTCGAAAAAATCCGGCGCGTGGCGTCGCGGGCGGTCCCGGGAGCGCCGCACGAAGTACTGCTCGCGCTCGACGCCACGGTGGGGCAGAACGGCCTGATCCAGGCGCGGCGGTTCTTCGAGCGGGCCGGCGTGACCGGGATTGTCCTGACAAAGATCGACGGTACCGCCAAGGGCGGCATCGCGGTGGCAATCGCCTGCGAGCTCGGCTTGCCAATCCGCTATGTCGGCGTGGGCGAGGCGCTCGAGGATCTGCTCCCGTTCGCGCCCGACGCATACGTCGACGCGCTGTTCACCGAGTCATGGTAAGGATGTGGCGCGACAGTCACGACGGCCTCCATATGGATCGGGCGCTCGCGCTGGCCCGGCAGGGCCGGGGGCAGACCAGTCCGAACCCGATGGTGGGGGCGGTGGTGGTGTCCGACGCGGGCAAGGTCGTCGGCAGCGGATTCCACGCGCGGGCCGGGGCGGCGCATGCGGAGGTCTGCGCGCTCGACGAGGCTGGCGCGCTGGCGCGCGGCGCGACGTTGTACTGCACGCTGGAGCCGTGCGCGCACCAGGGACGCACCGGGCCGTGCGTGGTGCGGATTGCCGAGGCTGGCGTCCAACGGGTCGTGGTTGGAGTCGGCGATCCGAGTCCCAAGGTCAATGGAGCGGGTATCGCCTGGCTCAGGCAGCGCGGGATTCAGGTGGACGTCGGCGTACGGCGCGCGGAGGCCGCCCGACTGAACGAGGCCTTCTTGACGTGGGCGGCGAGCGGGCGTCCGTTCGTCACGATGAAGATTGCGACGAGCCTCGACGGGCGGATCGCGTCGCAGCCGGGAGTCCGGACACCGATTACCGGGGCCGCCGCGGTGGCTGCCGTGCACGGTACGCGGGCCGAGGTGGATGCAGTCGGCGTCGGCTCGACCACAGTGCTGACCGACGATCCACGCCTGACGGCGCGCGCGGCGCCGCGCCGGCTGCCGCTGACGCGGATCGTCTTCGACCGGCGGTTGCGCACGCCGCCCACCGCGAGGATATTCCAGACGCTGGAGGTCGGTCCGGTCGTCATCATGACGACCGAGGCGGCGCTACGCGCGAAGCAACCGGCGGTGGATCGCCTGCGCGACGCCGGCGCGACGCTCGAGGCGCTGAAGACGGGCGCCATGCCGGAGATCATGCAGCGGTTGGGCACGCTGGAGATCACGTCCCTGCTGCTCGAGGGCGGCACTGCGGTGCATCGGGCGGCGTGGGCGGCGGGCGTCGTTGACCGCGTCCAGCGCTACATCGCGCCGGTCTGCCTCGGACCGCGTGGTGTGCCCTGGGTGGACGACGGGTTGTCAATTGCCAGACTCGCGGATGCGCACATCCGGCAGCTGGGCCCGGACCTGTTGATGGAGGGGTATGTTCAGCGGCCTGATTGAGGCGGTCGGGACGGTCGCCCTGGCCACGCGAACGCCGGCGGGACTCGGCCTGCGGGTACGCTGCCGGCTGGCCGCGGAGTTGGCCGCCGGTGACAGCATTGCGGTAAACGGCGTCTGTCTGACCGCCGTCGAGACGGACGACGAGGCGTTTACGGCTGACGTCTCACCCGAGACCGCACGCGTGACGACGTTGGGTGCAGTGGCCGAGGGGATGCTCGTCAATCTCGAACGTCCGCTGCGCGCCGACGGGCGCATCGGGGGGCATTTCGTGCTGGGCCACGTGGACGCCACGGGACGCGTGGAGGAAATCCGCGAAGAGGCGGAGTATCGCCGGCTCAGTTTCGAACACCCGCCGGCGCTGAAGCCGTTAATCGTACCGAAGGGCTCGATTGCCGTTGACGGCATCAGTCTCACGGTGGCAGCGCTCGACGTGCATCGGTTCGATGTTCAGATCGTGCCCTACACCTGGGATCACACGCGTCTCCGGTCAGCCAGGGTGGGCGACGCGGTGAATCTCGAGTGCGATATCATCGGCAAGTACGTGCTCAATGCGGCGGAAGCGACACGCAACGCGGTGGCGGACGGGCCGGCGGGGTCCGGTCCTGGAGGGGAGCATTGACGGCAGAGCCGAAGACTGATCGGGAAAATCCGCCCGGACCCCGGCCCGTGGCGCGCACACCGGGGCTGTTCGCACCGGTCGACCAGGCCGTCGAGGCGATTCGCAAGGGCGAGATGGTCATCGTCGTGGACGACGAGGACCGCGAGAACGAGGGCGACCTGACGATCGCCGCGGAACGGGTCACGCCCGAGGCGATCAACTTCATGGCGCGCTTCGGCCGCGGCCTGATCTGCATGCCCATGACCGGAGAGCGGCTCGACGAGCTGCACATCCCGATGATGGTCCGCGAGAACACCTCGCGGTTCGAAACCGCTTTCGCGGTGTCCATAGAGGCGCGGGACGCGACCAGTACCGGTATTTCGGCCGCGGACCGCGCTGCAACGGTGCGCGTGGCTATAGACCCGGCCACGCGGCCGGCCGACCTGGCGCAACCGGGCCACATGTTCCCGTTGCGCGCCAGACGCGGCGGCGTGCTCGTCCGTGCCGGGCAGACCGAGGCGGCAGTGGATCTCGCGCGTCTGGCCGGCTTGTGTCCCGCCGGCGTGATCTGCGAAATCATGAACGACGACGGCACGATGGCCCGCGTCAAGGAGCTGTCGCGATTCGCGAAGCGGCATCGGCTCCTGATGATCACCATCGCGGATCTGATCAAGTACCGCATGCGCAATGACCGCCTCGTGAAGCCGGTTGCGTCCGCGAACATGCCTACGGACCATGGCGCTTTTAGGGCCCATGCCTTCGAGAGCGTGATCGACGGCCGCACGCACATCGCCCTGGTCCGCGGCGACGTCGGAGATGGGCGGGACATTCTGGTCCGCGTCCACTCGCGGTGCCTGACCGGCGAGGTGTTTCGCTCGACGCGCTGCGACTGCGGGCGGCAGCTCGACGCGGCGATGCAGCAGATAGCGGCCGAAGGGCGCGGCGTGTTGCTGTACCTGAACCAGGAAGGCCGCGGCATCGGCCTCGGCAACAAGATACGCGCCTATGAGCTGCAGGATCAGGGTCTGGACACCGTCGAGGCAAACGAGCGCCTGGGCTTCAAGCCGGACCAGCGCGACTATGGCATCGGCGCGCAGATACTCGGCGATCTCGGGGTGCACACGATGCGCCTGCTCACCAACAACCCGCGCAAGTTCATCGGCCTGGAGGGGTACGGGCTGTCGGTTGCAAAGACCCTCCCCCTCGAAGTGTCAGCGCCGGCGTTCGCCCGGGACTACCTCAAGACGAAGAAGGAAAAGCTGGGCCACAAGCTCTCTTCGGTCTGACGAGCCGGCCACTACCGCCGCCCGCCGCGCATTGACACCCGGCCCCTGGTGGGTCTATGATAAGCGGCTGTTTTTCAAGCGCTTAGAGGCTATCTTCCGTACCGGTTCCTGACATGTTCGACGTTCTCGGCGGCCGCTTCCGCGACATTTTTGCAGGCATCCGCGGCGAGGTGCGGCTGACGCCCGCGGCGGTCGAGACGGCGTTGCGCGAGATACGACTGGCGCTGCTGGAGGCGGATGTCAACTTCAAGGTGGTCAAGGCGTTCGTCGCGCGCGTACGAGACCGCGCGATCGATCGCGCGGTGCTCGACAGCCTGACGCCGGCCCAGCAGGTCCTCGGCATCGTCAGGGACGAGCTGCTGGCGCTGTTCGGCAAGCAGCCGGCCGGTTTCGGGGTCGCCGTCCGCCGCCGACGGGTGGTGCTGCTGGTCGGCCTGCAGGGCTCGGGCAAGACCACGACCGCCGCGAAGATCGCGCACTGGCTGCGACGGCACGGCCGGCGGCCGCTGCTGGTGTCCGTCGACATACGGCGTCCCGCGGCGATCGAGCAGTTGGCAGTGCTGGGCCGTCAGGCCGGGCTGGCGGTGCACGACCCGCAGGATCGGCAGTCGGCCGAGGGCCGCGCGCGCTCGGCCCTCGAGCAGGCCCGGGCGGACGGATCCGACACCGTGATCGTCGACACCGCCGGTCGTCTGCACATCGACGAGGAGTTGATGTCGGAGCTGGAAGAGATATCCGCGGCGGTCGATCCCACGGATCGCCTGTACGTCGCGGATGCGATGACCGGCCAGGATGCCGTCAAGAGCGCCGGCGAGTTCCATCGCCGCGCCGGGGTCACCGGTATCGTCCTCACCAAGATGGACGGGGACGCGCGGGGCGGCGCGGCGCTGTCCGTCGTGGCGGTGGTGGGCGTTCCGATCGTCTTCAGCGGCAGCGGCGAACGGCTCGAGGACCTCGAGCCGTTCCGGCCGGACCGCATGGTGTCGCGCATGCTCGGCATGGGCGACATCCTGACGCTGGTCGATCGGGCGGAGCAGGCGGCTGCCGAGCAGCAGGCGCAGCAGGTCGAGCGGCGCACGCTGCGGGATCAATTCACGCTCGAGGACATGCGCCAGCAGATGACCGTAATCAGCCGGATGGGCCCGCTCGATCAATTGGTGGGTCTCATTCCGGGGATGGGCGCGCTGGGCGGCGGCGGTGCGCAGGTCGATCCGAAGCGGTTGACGCGCGTGGCGGCCGTAATCGACTCGATGACACGCGAGGAGCGCCGCAAGCCGGGAATCATGAATGGCAGCCGGCGGAAACGGGTCGCCCGGGGCAGCGGGACCTCGGTGGAAGAAGTCAACCGCCTGCTCAAGCAGTTCACCCAGATGCGGCGGGTGCTCAAGAACATGCAATCCGGAGCGGGCGCACGCGGGTCGCAGGCCAGGCGCCTCCGGCAGCGGCTGCGGATTCCGGGAGCGCTCGCAGCTAGGAACCCGTGGTGAAACCGCGCGTCGCACCGAGACCCGCCCGTATCAATGCCGCGTCCGGCCGGTACAAGGCGCGAGGAAGGAACATATTGGGCATATGTGACCGACGAGCAACGCAGATCAGGCGGGATGCATCGCCGGTCGAATGCAGCGGGGCTTTTGCCACGGGCTCCTTGACGTTGACCGTCCCAATTCAGCTCTGAGAGGTAGGACACGCATGCTCACGATTCGAATGCGAAGGGTAGGGGCCAAGAAGAAGCCACGCTTCCGGCTGGTCGTCACCGAGGCGCGCTCGGCCCCTGACGGGGCCGCAATGGAGGTCATCGGGCACTACAACCCGACGTCGGAGCCGGAGACGATTGAGCTTGATCGGCAGCGTCTGCAGCATTGGCTGGACCGTGGCGCGCAGTTGACCGACACGGTGCGGACGCTGGTGGCGCGGCATCCGGAAGCGGCCGTAATCGATGCCGATGCGGATGCCGCTGCCGTGGAGGCCCCGCCCGCCGCCGAGCCGCCGCCGACCGCAGAAGCGTCGGCCGGCGTGGAGCCGCCGCCGAGCCCAGAAGCGGCGGCCACGGCCGAGGCGCCGGCCACGAGTGAGCCTGAGGCATCCGACGGGACCGCGGCGGAGGTGGAGGCATCGTGAGCCGGGCGCGCGACGTCGTCGAGGTCGTGGCGCGCGCGCTCGTGGAACATCCCGATGAGGTTGTCGTCGACGAGACCGAGCGGCGGGACGGGACGCGCGTCACACTGACCTCCGCCGACGGTGATCTGGGAAAGCTGATTGGCCGGCAGGGGCGGACGGCGGCGGCCGTACGGGCGCTGGCGGAAGCCGCGGCCCAGCTCGACGGCATGCACGCCCACGTCGAGTTCCTCGATGCTGCCGAATGATGCGGAATCGACGCGCTGGGACGAAATGATCGTCGTCGGACGCATAGCACGTGCGCACGGCAATCGGGGCCAGGTAATCGTCAACGTGGAGACCGACTTTCCAGACCGCCGTTTCCGGTCGGGCAGCACGCTGCACGCGGCGGCGGACAGGCGGTCGCTGCGGCTGGAGATCGTGGCGGCCCGCTTCCACCGCGGTCGTCCGGTGTTGACGCTGGACGGGGTGGACACGATGGATCAGGCGGAGTCGCTCGCCGGGTTCGAGTTGCGGGTCCCGGAGAGCGAGCTGCCGCGGTTGCCGGAGGGGTCGTTCTATCATCATGCGTTGACCGGCTGTGCGGTACGGACCGTCGCGGGCAAGGATGTCGGGACCGTGACGGCGATCAGCGGTTCGCCGGGGGCGCAGCGGCTCTTGGTGCGGCGGGCCGGCGATCCGGACGGTGCAACCGGTGAGATTGACGTGCCGCTGGCCGATTCAATCTGCGTGGAAGTGGATCCCGAGCGCCGCGAAATCGTGGTCGATCCGCCAGAGGGGCTGCTGGAGTTGAACCGCCGTCGGTGACCGGTGGCGCGCCGTGAAGTTCGATATCGTTACGATCTTCCCGCGCATGGTCGGTGCGTTCCTCGCGGAGGGCGTGATCGCGCGGGCGGCGGAGCGCGGTATTCTCGATCTGGCCGTGCACGATCTGCGCCGGTTTGCGGCGGATCGGCGCGGCACGGTCGACGATGTCCCGTACGGCGGCGGCCCCGGCATGGTGATGAAGCCGGAGCCGTTCGTGCGAGCGGTACGGCATCTACGGGAGCAGCGCGGAGCGCCGGACGCTGTCGTGCTCACGTCCCCCCAGGGGACGGTTCTGACGCACGACGTGGCGGTGCGACTGAGCCGCGTGAAGCACATCGTGTTGCTGTGTGGCCGGTACGAGGGTATCGACGAACGGGTACGCGAGCAGGTGGCGACCGAGGAGCTGTCGATTGGTGATTACGTGGTGAGCGGCGGAGAGCTGCCGGCCATGGTCGTTGTGGAAGCGGTTGCGCGGCACCTGCCGGGAGTCGTGGGCGATGCGGAGTCGGTCCAGCGCGATTCGTTCGTGCGCAACCTGCTCGACTGGCCGCACTACACGCGTCCGGCCGAGCTCGACGGCTGGCGGGTGCCGGACGTATTGATTTCCGGCAATCATGCGGAGATCCGGCGCTGGCGGAAGCGTTCCGCCGTGCGGCGCACGCTCGAGCGGCGGCCCGAGCTGTTGGAACAGAGCCCGTTGGACGACGAAGAACGGGAGATCCTCCGCGACCTGCGAGGATTGGATGAGAGGCGAAAGGCAGGGGCATGAAGGCGATTGAGGCAGTTGAGCGTCCCCAATTGCAGGCGCGGCCGACGATGCGGTCCGGCGACACCGTGCGCGTGCACGTCAAGGTGCGCGAGGGTGAAAAGGAGCGCATCCAGGTGTTCGAGGGGTTGGTAATCGCACAGCACCGCGGGGGCGTCCGCGCGACGTTCACCGTTCGCAAGGTGTCGTTCGGCCAGGGCGTCGAACGGATCTTCCCGTTGCATTCCCCGATCATCGACAAGATTCAGGTCGTGCGGTCGGCGCGCGTGCGGCGAGCCAAGCTGTATTTCCTGCGGAAGTTGCGCGGCAAGGCGGCCCGGATGCGGGAGCGCCGCCGCCGCACATAGCGGTACATCCGGTCGACCCGATGCCTCCGCCGCTGGCGCGGCGCACGCTCGAAAACGCCGTCCGCCGTCTCGGGTACCGCCAGGTGGCCGGCGTGGACGAGGTGGGCCGGGGCTGCTTGGCGGGACCGGTCGTGGCCGCCGCCGTCGTCCTCGATCCCGAGCGCCACATTCGCGGACTCCGCGATTCCAAGCTCCTGAGCCCGGCCGCGCGCGAACGACTGTACGACGAGATCGTCCGCTGCGCCGCCTGCTGGACGCTGGCTTCCGTGGAGGCCGGCGAGATCGATCGCATCAACATCCACAACGCCTCTTTGCGGGCCATGCACTCCGCGGTGACCCGACTCGAGCCGGCGCCCGACTTCGTACTGGTCGACGGGTTCCCGTTGCCCGGTCTTGCCATTCCACAGCGGTCTGTCGTGAAGGGTGATCGGCGCTGCGCGGTCATTGCCGCGGCATCGATAGTCGCGAAGGTGACGCGCGACCGGCAGATGCGCCGGCTGCACCGGACCGACCCGCGCTACGGATTCGACCGCCACAAGGGATACGCGACAGCGCAGCACCTGGCGGCGATCGAGCGGTTCGGCGGCTCGCCGGCGCATCGACGCTCGTTCCGGCCGTTCTCGACGTCTGCTAGGATGACGTAGCAGCCCAGAGAGGTGAGCGGACAACAAGCACCGTAGCGGCTGTCCCGCCGGCCGCGCACGGCACGGCCCGGCAGGCGCGGCGCGGGGCAAAGGGGTCCCCGCTAGCGCTTGCCGGGGGTTTGGGGCGCAGCCCCATCTAGGTATGCCGCGCGGGGCGAAGGGGTCCCCGCTAGCGCTTGCCGGGGGTTTGGGGCGCAGCCCCATCTAAGGTATGCCGCGCGGGGCAAAGGGGTCCCCGCTAGCGCCTGCCCGGGGGTTTGGGGCGCAGCCCCATGTAACAAGAAAAATGCGTTCACGATTCATAGACGGCCTGCTGGTCGTCTACTTTGCCGAGGTCGGACTGGTATTGATCGTCGCGCCCTGGACGACCTACTGGGATCGGAATTACTTCGTCGAGGCGCTGCCGATTCTGCAGCCGTTGCTGACCAGCCACGCCGTGCGGGGTGCGATTGCCGGCGTTGGGGTCGTCAGTCTCGTTGCGGCGCTGACCGAACTGGTCGCCACCATCCAGCGCGTGCGGATGCGGCGTGCGGCGCAGCGCGAGTTCGGGCTGCTGACGGGCGCCGTACCCCGCTCGAGAACTTCCTGACGTCCAGACAGCGTGGCACCCACGCAAGTGCATTCCGGTGACCGGTGGGACCGGAAAGGATTCCCGGCGAGACGGCCGGTGCTGTGCCTCGTCACCGACCGGGCGCGTCTGAAGCCGGCTCGGCCGGACGATCTCGGGCCGACCCTGGAGCTCATCCGTTCGGCCGCGGCGGCGGGAATCGATCTGGTACAGATCCGGGAGGCGGGCCTCACCGACCGGACGCTCGGCGACCTGGTGGCGCGTGCCGTTGATACGGTGCGTGGAACGTCCACGCGCATCCTCGTCAACGACCGCGTCGATATCGCGCTGGCGCGCGGCGCCGACGGCGTCCATCTCAAGGGTAGCTCCGTGCCCGGGGAACGCGTGCGGGAGCACGTCTGCGCCGACTGGATCGTCGGCAGGTCCATTCATGGCCTCGATGAAGGCCGCGAGGTGACGGCCGCCGGCGCGCTCGACTACGTGCTCCTCGGGACGGTTTTCGAGACGGCGTCGAAGCCCGGTCAGGGACCGCTCGGCGCGGCGGCGTTGCGGCGGGTTGCCGGGGCGCTGCCCGTGCCGGTTCTGGCCATCGGCGGCGTCACGCAAGCGCGCATACCGGAGCTGGCCGCGAGCTGCGCGGCCGGCCTGGCAGCCATCGGGCTGTTCGCCGACCTGGCCGGACTTCCGCCAGCACGGTTTCGCGCGGCCGTCGCTGCGTTGCGCACCGCTTGGAAGGGTTGAATCCACGCCACGATGGTATGGACTGCTACTCCAACATCGCGCGACGCAGCAGATCGAGTGCCGCCTGCGCAGCCTGGAACTTCACTCTCTCCCGCTCTCCGGGCAGCTTCAGGTGGCGCACCCGCACGCGCTCGCCCGGACCCGCCAGTGCGACGTACACGGTGCCGACCGGTTTCTCCGGTGAGCCGCCGCCAGGCCCCGCGATGCCGGTGACGCCCAGACCGTAGTCCGTGGCGGCCAGCTTGCGGCAGCCCAGCGCCAGCGCCCTCGCCACCGGCTTGCTGGCCGCCCCGTGAACTTCGATCAACTGGCGATCCACGCCGAGTTGCGCCGTCTTCGCGGCGTTGTCGTATGCCACCCAGCCGGCGTGAACGTATGCCGAACTGCCGGGAACATCCGTCAGGCGCGACGCGATCAGTCCGCCCGTGCACGACTCGGCAACCGCCACGCGCCGGCCGCGCGCGCGCAACAGGCGTCCGACAACCTCTTCGAGAGCGGCGCCGTCGCTGCTCACCAGATCCCTGCCGAGCACCGCCGCCAGCTCGCCGGTGGCTGCATCGAGCGCACGCGCCGCCTCGTCCCCCGTGGCGGCGCGCGCCGCGAGATGCAACTCGATCTGGCCGAGCGACGCCAGAATGCTCGTCGCAATCGGGACGTGGGCCGATCGCCAACGCGAGTACACGGGGGATACCGCCTCGTCCACGTACGACTCCGTGCGGCCGGTGACGCGCAGCACGCGCCTGATGATGCACTGCCGGCCGGCGGCTGGCGCGAGCCGGCTCCGTGCGACCGTGTCGAACATGCCCTGCAGCTCCCGCGGCGGACCGGGCAGGACGATGCACAGGACGTCCGGGCGCTCGATCCATAGTCCCGGAGCGGTGCCGTTCGGGTTGGGCAGCACGGTGGCGCCCTTGGGAACGAGCGCCTGCCGGCGGTTGATCGCGGGCATCGACAGACCGCGGGCCGCGAACCGCGTGCGAATCGCGGCCGCGACCGCTGCGTCCTCTTCCAAGGGCAATCCTAACGCCGCCGCCACCGCCTCGCGCGTGACGTCGTCGTCCGTCGGGCCGAGCCCGCCGGTGACGATTACGATGTCCGTTTGCGGAATCGCCGCCAGCAGCGCCACACCGATGTCGGCGGCGTCGTCGCCGACGACGAGCTTGTAGCGCACGTACACGCCCAGCTCGTTCAGCCGCCGCGTCAGGTGCAGCGAATTCGTATCCAGCTTGTCCGGCGTAAGCAGCTCGGAGCCGACCGCGATGATGACCGCCCGCCGCAGCTGGTCGCGGGGCATCAGGACACCGTGAGGACAGGCAGGGCCCACGCCAGGAGGCGCAACGCGACGTGGGCGTACGCGCCGGCGGCGAGGTCATCGGCCATTACGCCCCAGCCGCCGCCCGGGCGCTCGGCCAGACGTACCGGAAACGGCTTGACGACATCGAACAGCCGGAACAGCGCGAAGCCCACCAGCGCCCCCGCCCACGACACGGGCACCCAGAGCAGGGTGAGCAGCATGCCCGCCACTTCGTCGATGACGATCGTGCCGGGATCGGTACGGCCGAAGTACTGCTCCGCGGCCGAGGATGCCCATACTCCGGCGATCACCACCCCGACGAGCAGCCCCAACTGGGTCCATTCGTCACCGCCCAGGCGGACAAGACCGTAGCAGACGAGACCAGCCAGCGACCCGGCTGTGCCCGGCGCAACCGGGACGTATCCGATCCAACCGCAGGTAGCCAGGAACACGCCGGCGCGCCGCGCGCCCGCTCGACCGGCTGCCGACCCGTGCAGTGGGGTATCGGACATCGAATTAGTGGAAGAATGCGGAGACGGGGATGATGGAACGCGGTGCGGCAGATACGACGGCAAGCGCTGGAACCGTTGCGATACGCCCGGCAGTATACCGTATCGTTACGCTGGCAGCAGGATACGCCGCCGCATGGATCGCGCGGCAGCCGGTGCCCCCCCGTGACCACAACGCTCGTCGAATCGGCGCCAAATGTAAGCGAAGGGCGCCGCCGACCGGTCATCGACCGGCTCGTCGGCGCTGCCGCCGGTGCCCCGGGGTGCCGCCTGCTCGACTGGTCGTCCGACCCTGCACACAACCGCACCGTGCTTACGCTGGCGGGCGACATGCAGGGCGTGACCGCCGCGTTGCTCGCGCTCTATGAAGTCGCGGCAGACACCATAGACATCGAGCGCCACCACGGCGTGCATCCCAGGGTCGGCGCAATGGACGTCGTGCCGCTGACTCCGCTGGCGCGCGCCTCGATGAGCGACTGCGTGGCGCTGGCTCACGCACTGGGAAGCACGGTCGCGGAACGCTTCGGCATCCCCGTTTTCCTGTATGAAGACGCCGCCTCGCGCCCGGGGCGGCGCGCCCTCGAGAACATCCGGCGCGGACAACTCGCGGGCCTCGCCCGCCGCATGGATCGGCAGGACTGGCATCCGGATTTCGGCCCGCCGGCACCACATCCGACAGCCGGCGTCACGGTCATCGGCGCGCGGTCGATCCTGATTGCGTTCAACGTCAACCTGGCGACCGACGACCTGACGGTCGCCCGCGATATCGCCCGCATGGTCCGGGCAAGCGGCGGCGGTCTCCCGCATGTAAAGGCTATCGGCGTACAGCTCGGCAGCGGCCGCGTGCAGGTAGCCATGAACCTCACGAACTATCTGAAGACGCCGCTGCAGCGCGCATTCGACGCCGTCAGGCGGGAAGCGGAGCGCCGCGGCGTCAGCATCGCCGGCAGCGAGCTGGTCGGCCTCGTGCCCGCCACCGCACTTGATGCCGCGGGCGCCGACCGCCTGCAGCTCGAACACTTCGGACCGGAACGGCTGCTGGAGACGCACCTGGGCGGTCGGCTCGCCAAACCGGGGGGCTGCTAGGGGTCCTTGGCGTCGAGCAGTCCCCGCAGCTCGGTCATGAATTCGCCGACGTCGCGGAAGTGCCGGTATACCGACGCAAACCGCACGTAGGCTACCTTGTCGAGCCGCTTCAGCCCCTCCATGACCAGGCTCCCGATCTCCGCCGCCGAAATCTCCTTCTCCGACCGTTCCTGAAGATTACCCTCCACGCGATTGGCGACCGACTCGAGCGCCGCCACGCTCACCGGCCGCTTCTCGCACGCCCTGAGCATCCCCGCAATCAGCTTCTGGCGGTTGAACGGCTCGCGGGAACCGTCCTTCTTGACCACCATGTACGGGATATCCTCCATCCGCTCGTAGCTGGTGAAGCGGCGGCCGCACGCCAGGCACTCTCGCCGGCGGCGGATCACGTCACCTTCCTTGCTCTCGCGCGAGTCGACCACCCGGTCTTCAAGGTGGCTGCAGAAGGGGCACTTCACGACAGGCTCCGATCCTCCGTACGCGCCGGCACGCGCAGCGCAGCGCCGGGCTGCCGCGCGGCCGCGGCGGCCGGCGCTGCGTTCGCAAGCCCGCGCATGTTGGCGAAACGCAGGCCGTCCTGCGCCATGAATACCAGACCCAGCACCGTTACCGGCCCGAACGACAGCAGGTGCAGCACCAAGCCTGCTCCAACCGCCTGATCGTCGGTCGCGGCGTACAGTACCGTGGCGCCGAGTTGATACGCGGCATGGTAGCCGCCTACGCCCGCCGGCGTCGGCACGGCCACGCCCACGACAACCAGCCCCATGAGGACTATCGCACCGCCGGCGTCGACATCGACGCCGAATGCACGCGTTACGTACCACATGCTCATGGCCGTGGCGCCCCACAGCACGAACGACCAGAGCACCGCGACCGCCAGCGATCGTGGCTGGCAGGCGGCCGCCGCCCCTTCGAGGAAACGCTCCACCTGACCCGCCAGCCGGTGCGCCACGCCGGACGGAGTCCAGCGCCTAAGCCGCAGCGACAGGCGGCCCGCCCGCCGTGGATCGGCCGCCAGGATAAACGCCAGCGTAAGCGCACCCATGCCGGCAAGACCGGCAAATGCGGCGCCCGTCCGCATCGTGGCCAGCAGCGCCGACCCGGCTGCCGACTGTTGGGGACCGCTGAACGCGACGATGCCGCCGAATATCAGACAGATGACAAGCAGATCGAGCAACCGCTCCAACACGATCGTCGCAAAGACCGCGGCACCGCTCAGTCCCTCGCTCCGCGCCAGAACGAACGGCCGCACGACCTCTCCGACGCGACCCGGGATCAGGGAATTCACGGCGAAGCCGATGATGGTGGCGCGCAGCGCCGGGCGAAACCGGATCCACGCGATTGGCCGCAGGAGATTACGCCAGCGCTCGACACGCACCAGGTACACCACGACCGTGCACAGCATGCCGCCGGCCAACAGATCGCGGCGGGCGCCGAGCAGCTCCGTCCATACCTGCTCCAGGCTGGCATTGCGCAAAAAGAATGCCATCAGGCCGGCAGCAAGCAGCATAACGGCAGCGGTGCGGACGGCGTGTTTCATCGGGTAGCGCGCACGGCGGGCGCCACCACTGTACTACGGCGCCCGTGCGACCCCTGCTGCCGGCGAATTCCCCGGCGCGCCGCTTGCAGCGATAACCGGCTAACCGGTAAGCTATGGTCCTTCTGTAGAGGCCGCCCATGCCCGCAACTTCTCCGGTCTTCACCACGGCTCTGAAGGGTGTCAGCGTGCACCGGCGGGGCAAGGTTCGCGACATGTACGAGTTGGGCGACCACCTGCTGATGGTGGCCACGGATCGCATCTCCGCGTACGACGTCGTGCTCGACTCGCTCATCCCGGACAAGGGCGCCGTGCTGACTCAGTTGTCGGCCTTCTGGTTCACGCGGTCCGGCCACATCGTGCCGAACCACATGGTCTCCACCGATCCAGCGACATACCCGGCGGCGCTGCAAGCGGACGCCGACATGCTGGCCGGCCGCTCGATGTTGGTCAGGCGCACGCGGCCGGTGCCTGTCGAATGCGTCGCGCGAGGCTACCTGGCCGGTTCCGGCTGGCGCGAGTACCGCGAGACCGGCCGCGTCTGCGGCGTGGAGTTGCCGGCCGGCCTGCGCGAGTCCGACCGTCTGCCGCGGCCGATCTTCACGCCCGCGACCAAGGCGGAGAGCGGACACGACATCAACATCAGCGAAGAAGAGGCGGGGCGCATCGTTGGCGCGGAGCTCATTGCGCGCCTGCGGGACCTGACCCTCGAGCTCTATTGTCACGGGGCCGCGCACGCGGAGCAGCGCGGCATCATCGTCGCCGATACGAAGTTCGAGTTCGGCCTCGCCCCGGACGGCGCCGCTGGCGAGATTGTGCTGATCGACGAAGCGCTGACCCCGGATTCGTCACGGTTCTGGCCCAAGGATCGCTACGCGCCGGGGCGGGGACAGTCCAGCTTCGACAAGCAGTACGTCCGCGACTACCTCGACGAAATCCAGTGGAACCGGCAGCCGCCAGCGCCGGAGCTGCCGCCGGACATAGTGGAGCGGACGCGCAACAAGTATCGGGAAGCATATCGCCTGTTGACCGGCACCGCGCTCGACTGATGTGCCGTCATAGGTCCGAGGACACTTGTCCGACCGCCCCGGGGACGGCGGGCAGGCTGAAGGGGCAGATCGGTGAGGGAAAAGCTGGACCGGTTGATCGACGAAATGCTGGCCAAGGGCGTCCACTACACCGATGCGCGCCAGGCTATCGAACGCCGCTTCATCAGCCGGGCGTTGGCCCGGTCGAACGGGAACGTGGGCCGCGCGGCCGCGCTGCTCGGCATGCATCGCAACACGCTCAGCCGCAAGATGGAATCCTACCGGCTCAAACGCACCGCCTAGTCTGTCTTGATTCTCCGCTGTATTCCGCTATAATTGGCAGTCGTACTGTGTGACTGCTAGCAGGACACCGCCCGCTCCTGCATCCAACGGTTCATCAACGACTCGAAAGGAGCATGACGTTCATGGCTGTAAAGGTTCGCCCGCTTCACGATCGGCTTATCGTCGAGCGCATCGAAGAGACGGAACAGAAGGTCGGCGGCATCATCATCCCGGACACGGCGAAGGAGAAGCCGCAGCAGGGAAAGGTGGTAGCGGTCGGCAAGGGAAAGCTCAAGGACGACGGCAGCGTGACGCCGCTTGACGTGGCAGCCGGCGACAAGGTGCTGTTCGGCAAGTACTCGGGTCAGGAGATCAAGCTCGACGGCGACGAGTACCTGATCATGCGCGAGGACGAGATCCTCGGCGTCCTGGAATCCGATTAGTTTCAGCGATGGGAGTTTGAGGAATGGCAAAGCAGATTGTTTACGGCGACAACGCACGGCGGAAGATCATCGAAGGCGTGAACCAGCTCGCGGACGCCGTCAAGGTGACGCTCGGACCGAAGGGTCGCAACGTCGTGCTGGACAAGAAGTTCGGCTCGCCGACCATAACGAAGGACGGCGTCACGGTGGCCAAGGAGATCGAACTGAAGGATCAGCTCGAGAACATGGGCGCCCAGATGGTGCGGGAGGTCGCGAGCAAGACGTCCGACATCGCGGGTGACGGCACGACGACCGCCACGGTGCTGGCGCAGGCCATCTATCGCGAGGGCGCCAAGAACGTGGTCGCCGGCGCCAACCCGATGGAAATCAAGCGTGGCATCGAGCGCGCGGTCGAGACGGTCGTCGACGAGCTCCGGTCCATGTCGACACCGGTGAGCGGCAACATGATCGCCCAGGTCGGCACCATCTCCGCGAACGACGACGAGACGATAGGGACGATCATCGCGCAGGCGATGGACAAGGTCGGCAAGGACGGCGTAATCACGGTCGAGGAGGCGCGCACGCTCGAGACCTCCCTCGACGTGGTCGAGGGGATGCAGTTCGACCGCGGATACCTGTCGCCCTACTTCGTCACCGATTCCGAGCGGATGGAGGTGGTGCTCGAGAATCCGGTCATTCTGATTCACGAGAAGAAGATCAGCTCGATGAAGGACCTCCTGCCGTTGCTCGAGCAGGTGGCCCGCCTGAGCCGACCGCTGCTGATCGTCGCGGAGGACATCGACGGCGAGGCGCTCGCCACCCTGGTCGTCAACAAGCTGCGCGGCACGCTGCAGGGCGCGGCCGTCAAGGCGCCCGGCTTCGGCGACCGCCGCAAGGCGATGCTCGAGGACATCGCGATCCTGACGAACGGCAAGGCCATCACGGAGGATCTCGGCCTCAAGCTCGAGAACATCCGCGTGGAGGACCTCGGCACGGCGAAGAAGGTCACGATCGACAAGGACAATACGACGATCGTCGAAGGTGGCGGGAACCAGGGCGCCATCGAGGGCCGCGTCAAGCAGATTCGCGCGCAGATCGAGGACACGACCTCCGACTACGACCGCGAGAAGCTGCAGGAACGGCTCGCGAAGCTGGTCGGCGGCGTCGCCATCATCAAGGTGGGCGCCGCGACCGAGACCGAGATGAAGGAGAAGAAGGCGCGGGTCGAGGACGCCATGCACGCCACGAAGGCAGCGGTCGAGGAAGGCATCGTGCCGGGCGGCGGCGTAGCACTGCTGCGCGGATCTGACGCGCTCGACTCGCTCGACGTTAACGGCGACCAGCAGATCGGCGTCAACATCATCCGCCGCGCGCTGGAAGAGCCGATGCGATGGATCTCGCAGAACGCGGGCTACGAGGGCTCCATCGTCGTGCAGAAGGTCCGTGAAGCCGAGAACCGGGATGAAGGCTTCAACGCCCAGACCGAGCGGTACGAGAACATGATCGCGGCCGGCGTCATCGATCCCACCAAGGTCGTTCGCACGGCGCTGCAGAACTCCGGCTCCATCGCCTCGCTGCTGCTGACGACCGAGGCGCTCGTGGCGGACATTCCGGAGGAGAAGCCCGAGGCCGCGCCGGGCGGCGGCGCGCCTCCTGGCATGGGCGGCATGTACTAGACCCCAACGTCGACCGCACGACGTCGTACGTAAAAAGCCCGCCGGGGACGGTCCCCGGCGGGCTTTTTCCTTTGCGCAGGCCCGAGCGGCAAAGGCGCACACAGTGCGCCTCGGCGGACGCGGCGCGGGGCGACGGGGTCCCCGCAAGCGGCCGCCGGGGGTTTGGGGCGCAGCCCCAAGTGGTAACGCCTTACCGCAGGTTGAATTCGAGGGCGAGGCTTACGAGGATTGCGACCGGTTCACCGAACCTCGTGCCCGGTTCGAAGAGCCACTGCCGGGCCGCCTTGATCGCCTCCTCGTCGAGCCCGAAAACCGGATCGAGCGAGCGCGTAATCCGCACGTCCCCGACCGTCCCGTCAGGCAGCACGACCAACTCCAGGATGACCGTGCCGGTAACCTTCGCGCGCAGCGCCTCGGACGTGTACTGCGGCTTCACCTCGCGGAGCAGGCGCGGGTTCACGATGCCGGCGCCCGGCCGGTACACCCCGCCGCCGACACCGCCGCCGGTACCCGGGCCCAGACCCGAACCCGTACCGGGTCCACTCCCGGAGCCTTCACCGCTGCCCGCGCCGCCGCCGCTGCCGCTGCCCTGCGCGCCGCTGTCGGCGGCAGCCAACGCATCCAGCACGCCGCTGCGCATCCGGTCGGCGGACGCCATCGATACCGCCGGGATGTTCATCTGTTGCGCGCTGAGGGTTTCCGGCTCGATGTCCTGCTCGATGACCAGCGGCTCGTCCGGGATTGGCACGCTGAGCGGTGTTTCGTCGGCGCCCGGCAACTCGACGAGTTGCGGCAGCTCGAGCGACTCGTTGCCACCGCCACCGCCGCCGCCGCCCGGACCCTCTTCAGGCAGCCAGACGATGCTGTAGCTGTCACGCGCCGGGACGATCAGCTCATAGACCGGCTCCGGCGTCAGGCTGACGATGAGGGCCACCAGAAGACCGGAAACTATGTGCCCCGCCAGGGAGGCGGCGAGGGAGCGTCCCATCCGCTGCTCGGTGGCGCCGAGCAGGAACTGGACATCCCGAGGTCCGAATGACGCGGGGCGAATGGACAGCCCGGCAATGCGGGAAGGCGGCTCCGCAACTGCCGCCTCCGCGGCCGGCGAGTGCGTCGTCGCCGCAGCCGCTTGCTGCTCTGCTTCCGGGATGCGGGCAGCCGGCCGGCGACGCGACAGGAACGGGATTCGACCGAAGTTAAGGCTCATGGCGCCGGCGGGCGCCGGGCGCGCGCCGCACTTCGCGGCGCACCGCCGCCCAGCGCGTCAGACGCGTCCGGTCCAGGCCCCGATGGCCGCGTTTCCGCCGCCATAGGCGTGGAGCACGGTAAGCGCGTCGGCTGCAAGCGGTTCGCTCTCAACAGCAACCAGAACACCGCCCCGGGCGGTGAGCGTCTCGAAAATATAGCCGTCGTGAGACTGGAAGCCGGCTCTCGACACGGTCGCCGCAATGCCGGTATTGCCCAGCGCTTCGTCATCCCCCTGCAGCGCGCCGACCAGCGAACCCTGGGCAATTGCCGCGCCGAGACCGCCCACCTCGACAGAGGCTGGGGCGCCCCCGAGCGCGCGCTCGACCAGCGCGGCGACATCGTCCGAGTGCCGGGCGATGACGGACAAAGCCTCCGGGCCGAACCCATGCCGCTTGAGGGCGTCGAGTCCCCGCTCGGCCCACGCCGTGTCCTGAAAAACACCAATCGTGAACAAGCTGTTTTCCTCGCTTTGTGCCATCTACGAACCTCTCCCGTACCTAGAAGTGTACACCAGACGCGGCCGCGGCCGACCGCCCCTCACAACACCAGTCTCGCGTTGCCGACGCGGCGCGTGATGCGCATGCGGTCCAGATAGCCGAGCAGCGGGAGCGCGTATTTACGCGAAACGCCGAAGCGCTCTTTGAACATGCCTATGTCGATGCGCACCGGCCCGTCCGCCGTGGATTTCAACTGCGCCACGTCTGCCGCGAGGCGATCCAGGCGCTCCTTGTGAAAGGCCAGTCCCTCCACCTTCACGAGCGTTCCGTCACGAACCAGCAACTCCAGCATCCGGTCGGCCAACGCCGGTTGCGCGCCAGCCGCGGACGCCGCCTGGCCGCCATCCGGCGGCGCCAGACCCGCGGCGCGGTACAACTCCGCCAATCGCTTCCGGACCCGCTCCTCGTCCGCCGACAGCACGATACGGTGCTCCGCCAGCGCGAGATGGTCGGTCGCCACGATCTTGCCTTCCGCCACCAGCCCGGCGACGACATGATCGATTACAGCCGGCGCCGCGCGGCGGCTCAGGCGCTCCCGCGCCTCCTCGCGCGACAGGCCCGCGGCGAGCGGCTGCGCTGCGTGAAAGTGCGCGACGAGCGCCAGCAGCGCCGCGCGCACGACGCGCAGGTCCGCCGGCGCGACCAGCCGGTTGCCGATGGCAACGACACGCTGTTCGGCCTCGAGCGCAGCGGCGCTCCGATCGAGCCGCGCGGCCGTGACGCCCAGCCGCCGCGCCAGCGCCTCGCGCGTCACTCCCCGGCCTCCACCTTCTTCCACCATGACCAGCAGGCCGTCGGCGGCGCCGCCCGCACCGCCGAGTCGCCGCAGTCTGGCGACGCCGCGCGGCGAGCGGAAACGCCCGCGCGGCGGCAACGGATCCAGCACCTGCCCGCCGGCGATAGTCACCGGCGGCGAATAAGCCCGCAGGACGAACCGGTCACCCCGCGTCAGGGCCAGCGGCGCTTCGACCCGCACGCGGGCGAATGCGCCGCCGCCCGGCTCGAGCGTGGTCAGGAAGGCCGGCTCCTCCCCGTCATCCGGCGCACCGGTGGACGCGGAGAGCGCTATTCGGGCCATCGCCTCCGCGGTGCCGTGGTGGCAGCGGACGCGAGCCCCGTGCCGCAGCGCCGGTGCATCCGGCAGCAGGGTTACGGACGCATCGAACCGGCGCGTCGTATCGTAGGCGCCGCGCGTCACCAGGGCGTCGCCGCGGCTGAGCTCGTCCGCATCTATCCCGTGCAGGTTTACCGCCACCCGCCGGCCGGCTCCGGCCGCTTTCCGCGTCTGGCCATGCACCTGGACGCCGCGCACCCTCACCCGCCGGCCGGCCGGCAACACCTCCAGCTCCGTATCTGCGCGGATCTGCCCCGACACGAGCGTGCCCGTGACGACGGTACCGACCCCCCGGACCGTGAACGCCCTGTCCACCGGCAAGCGTACCTGCCCGTCAGCCGCGCGCGGCGGAGCCGCCGCCACCGCTGCGAGGGCGGCCCGCAGCGCTTCCAAGCCGGCTCCGGTTCTGGCCGATACGGGGACGATCGGCGCGTCCTGCAGCCCGGACCCGTCCAGCAGCTCCCGCGTTTCCAGGCGTACGAGCTCCAGCATCTCGGCGTCGACGAGGTCACACTTGGTCAAGGCCACCAAACCTCTGTCGACGTTCAGGAGCCGGCAGATATCGAAGTGCTCGCGAGTCTGCGGCATCACCGACTCGTCCGCCGCCACCACCAGCAGCACGGCGTCTATGCCGCTCGCGCCGGCAATCATGTTGCGCACGAAACGCTCATGGCCCGGCACGTCCACGAAGGCAATGGTGTTATCACCCTGCCGGTAATGCGCGAATCCGAGATCAATGGTGATACCGCGCTCCTTCTCCTCCTGCAGGCGGTCGGGATCGATACCGGTCAGGGCACGCACCAGGGCGCTCTTGCCGTGGTCGACATGCCCCGCCGTGCCGATGACAACGTCCCTCATATCTCTCTGGATCTCCGCCGCGGCAGGCCGTCAGCTCCGGCGCGGCCGCGCGCGCTCCGGCCGCCGGTCAACCGCTCCGCCCGCCTTGCGGCCGCTCCGCCGGCGCGGCCGGTCGGGCCGGCCTTCGAGCGCGCGAACATGGTCGAGGATTTCAACCAGGGCCAGATCGAGCTGCCGGCGTTCGCCGTCCACTCTGACAAGCTGGACCCGCACCGGATCGCCGAGACGGTACACCTTCTTCGTATTCTCTCCGCGCAGCGTGTGCTGCCCCTCCACGTACCGGTAGTAGTCGTCCGCCATGCTCGAAATGTGGACCAGGCCCTCGACGAAGTGCTCGGTCAACTCCACGAACAACCCAAAGGCCGTCACCCCGATGACATTGCCGTTGAACTCGTCGCCGACCTTCTGGACCATGAACCGCACCTTCTTCCACTGGACGATCTCCCGCTCCGCCTCCTCCGCACGCCGTTCCAGGGCCGACGTCCGGCGCGCAAGCTCCGGCAGATCCTCCCGCCATCGCTCCCGCCGCTCGGTGTCGGGTGCATCCGCCCGCAATTCCCGGAGGGCGCGGTGCACGACCAGATCGGGATAGCGGCGGATTGGCGACGTGAAGTGGGCGTAGGCCGGCGCAGCCAGCCCGAAATGTCCCAGGTTGGCCGGGTCGTAGCGCGCCTGCTGCATCGTCCTCAGCATCAGGAATGCGAGCGGCCGCTCCTCCGGCTTGCCGTGCACACGCCGCAAGAGCCGCTGAAAATGCCCCGGTGTCACGCGCTCGGCCGGCACGCCGAGGCTGAAACCGAGCGACGCGGCGAATGCCTCGAACTCTGCGACTTTTGTCGGATCGGGTGCTTCGTGCACGCGAAACAGCGCCGGCATGCGGTGTTTCACGAGATGGTCCGCCACGGTCTCGTTGGCGACCAGCATGAATTCCTCAATCAAGCGGTGCGCCAGGTTCCGCTCCGTAGCTACGATCGCCTCCACGCGGCCCTGGTCGTCCATCAGAAACTCGGCTTCGGGAAGGTCGAAATCGACCGAGCCACGTGCCCGCCGCCGGCCGTTCAGCGCCTCGAACAGCTCGGCCATCAATTCGAAGCGCGGAACCAGCCGTCCGTACTTCTTGCGCGCGGCAGCATCCTTGCCGGTGAGGATGGCGTTGACCTCGGTGTACGTCATGCGGGCGTCGCTATGGATCACGCCATCGTGCAGCTCGTAGCGCCGCACCTCGCCGTTACCGTCAATTTCCATCAGACACGACTGCACGAGCCGGTCGACCTGCGGCCTGAGGCTGCACAGGCCGGTCGCGAGCGCCTCCGGAAACATGTGAATCGCGCGGTCTGGAAAATAGACGGAAGTTCCGCGTTGGAGCGCCGCAGCGTCGAGCGCGCTCCCCTCCTGCACGTAGTGAGCGACGTCCGCGATGTGCACCCCCAGCCAGTAGTTCCCGTTCGGCAGCCGTTCGATCGTGACGGCGTCGTCGAAATCCCGGGCCGTGTCACCGTCGATGGTCACCGTCGGCCAGCGCCGGAAATCCTGGCGTCCCTGCCGCTCGCGCGGCCGGACCCGGTTGCCGGCGCGCTCGGCCTCGGCCAGCGCCGCCGGCCCGTGCTCCTCCGGCAGCTGATGCTTGCGGATAATCAGCCGCGTGTCGACGCCCGGCGCCTCGATGTCGCCGAGCACGTCGGTGACGCGGCCAACCGGGTTGCGTGTGGAGGTCGGCCAGCGCGTCAGCTCAATCTCGACCATGTCACCCGGCGCGGCGGTCGCGGCTTCCTGGCGGGGCACATGGACATCCATGACCAGCCGCCGGTCGAACGGCACGACATAGGCCAGCCCGGATTCATCAATATCGTAGCGGCCGACCAGGCGTTCGGCCGCCCGCTCCAGGATGCGCACGATGCGCCCCTCGGCGCGGTCCGCGGCGCGGCGGCTCTCGACCCGCGCCACCACCCGGTCGCCATGCATGGCCTGGTTGAGATTCGCGCCGGCGATGTACAGATCTCCATCGACCCCATCGATTGGGTGTTCCGGCGTCACGAATCCGAACCCCCGGGGATTGACCTGCACGCGGCCGGTGGCCAGCCGCATGCGATCCGGCTGACCGTAGCGGTTGCCCCGCACCTTGATGAGCTTGCCGGCATCGACCAATGCCGCCAGCCGGCGGCGGAGGGTGCTGCGCTGCGCCGGAGGCAGGCGCAGCTGCTGCATCAGTTCGCGGACCGTGGCCGGGTGATCGAGCGTCGCCTGGATGCGAGCCAGCAGTTCATCGGGAGGCGGTGTCGTCATTGAATCAGCAGCACCTGCAGATCACCTACATTCGTCGCCGTCGGACCGAGCCGTACCAGGTCGCCCAACTGCTCGAAGAAGGTGTAGGAATCGTTATCGTCGAGGTATTGCTCCGGCGCGGCCAGCCCCTTCGAGCGGGCGCGCGCCAGAGTAGTCGTATCGACCACGGCGCCCGCCGCATCGGTCGGCCCGTCGATGCCGTCGGTGCCCACACTGACCAACGCGATGCTGCCGGAGAGCGCGGCGAGTCGTTCCACCGCCGCAAGCGCAAACTCCTGGTTGCGCCCTCCTCGGCCTGGCCCCCTTACGTCCACGGTCGTTTCGCCAGCAGACAGGATGCACGCCGGCCGCGGGCCGCTGGCCGCCGTCGCTCGCGCCAGATGGGACCCGGCGGCAATCCGCGCCTCCCCCACCACCGGCGCCGGCAGCGTCGCAACGTCGTAGCCAAGCCGCGCAGCGCAGCCCGCCGCCGCTGCCAAAGCATCGCAGCGGTTGCCAATCACCGTAGTCCGCGCTTTGCGCAGCCGTGCATCGCCCGGCTTGGGCGTCTCCGCGCGGCGCCCCCGCCGTCCTTCGTCCAGCGCGCGCAGCGCGGTCCGCGGAAACGCGGTGCGGATGCGGCGCTCGGCGACCACGTCGAGGGCATCGGCGTAAGAGGTCGGGTCCGGCGCTGTCGGGCCGGACCCGATGACCGCGGGGTCGTCCGGCACAGGCCCGACCACGTCCGAAATGGCCAGCGTCACGACCGCGCCCTGCGCCGCGGCGGCCAGCCAGCCGCCCTTGATGGCCGACAGGTGCTTGCGCACGCAGTTGATGCGGTCGATGGGCACGCCGGCGCCCAGCAGCGTCCGTGTAGCCTGCACCTTGTCGTCGAGGCTCACGCCCGGCACCGGCACTGCAAGCGCAGCAGAGGCGCCGCCGGACAGCAGCAGCACCAGCAACCCGCCGCCCGCAACCCGCTCCGCCAGGGCCAGCGCCCGGCGGCCGGCGGCAAGGCTGCCACCATCAGGAACCGGATGCCCCGCCTGCATCCAAGCCAGCACCCCCAGGTCCACGTCGGCCGGGCGGGTGGGGGCCGCCACCAGGCCGGCCCGCACGCCCTCCCCGCAGCCCGCGAGATACGCTGCCGCCATCGGCGCCGCTGCCTTGCCGGCGGCAACCAGCGTGACCGGGCGGCCCGCGATAGCCTCACGTATTTCGCTGCGATCGAGTGCCCGCGCAACGAGTCTGGGCGCCGAGGCGCCATCGATTCCTGCTGCGGCAATCTCAAGCAGGTGGCGCCGAAGGACAACAGTGGGATCGTTCAGTGGGAGTTCTTCTGGTCGGACCAGACCGACAGGCGCGTGACCACGTCAATCTCACGGAGCAGCCGGCTGACGAGCTGTTCGCCGTTCTCACGCGCGCAGAGGCTGTCGACCTCGGACATGAGGCGCGTCAGCGCCGCTTCGACATCGCCGATTACCTTATCCGAATAGTATTCGCGGTGCTGCTCCAGACACCGGCGGTGCTTGGCCAACTCCTCGCGGTAGAAGTTGATGCGCGTGGCGGGTTCGCGGAAAGCAACCGTGAGGTGGGGGGCGTGCCTGACAAAGCCGTCGCGGTTCGAGGGCGGCATCGAACCCAGCTAGTCTAGTGGCCGCCCGCCGGTGGTGTCAATGCGCGCTGCGCCGGGCCGCGTTCAGACATTGCTCACCCGCCGCCGTCCAGCATGTCCACCAGCATCGCGCGCGCGGCACGGGGATTCGCCTTGCCCCCGGTCCGCCGCATCACCTGCCCGACGAGAAATCCAAGGGTTCCCGTCTTGCCGGCGCGATAGCTGGCCGCCGCGTCCGGATTGCCGTCGATCGCCTCCCGCACGGCGGCCCCCAGCACTTCATCGTCGTCGATCTGGACCAGCCCCTCCGCCTCGACGATGGCATTCGGCGCCGCGCCCGAGTCCGCCATGCGCTCGAACACGGACTTGGCGACCGACGTGCTGATGGTGCCGGACTCGACCATTGCAATCAGCTCCGCGAGCCGCTCGGGACCGACGCGCAAGCTGCCGATCTCGATGTCGTGCTCGTTCAGGTAGCGCCCGACCGCGCCCATCATCCAGTTACAGGCCGCCTTGGCGCTGCCCGACGCCCGCACCGTGGCCTCGAAGTAGCTTGTCAACTCGGCTGAATGCGCAAGCCAGGCCGCATCCCGCTCCGCAATCCCAAAGTCGGCGACCAGCCGCTGCCTGCGCTCTTCGGGAAGCTCGGGCAGGGACTCCGCGACGGCCGCCACCCAGGCTGCCGAAACCTCGAGAGGCGGCAGGTCGGGTTCCGGAAAGTAGCGGTAGTCGTGCGCCTCTTCCTTGCTGCGCATCGGCAGCGTGCGCCCGCCGGCGGCATCCCAGAGGCGCGTTTCCTGCCTGATCGTGCCGCCGGCTCGGACCGCGTCGGACTGCCGCTCGAATTCGTAATCGATCGCGTGCTGCAGGAAACGGAACGAGTTGATGTTCTTCACCTCCACCTTGACACCGAGCCGCGTCGTGCCGGGCGGTCTGACCGAGACGTTTGCGTCGCAGCGCAGACTGCCCTCTTCCATGTTGCCGTCGTTGACGGCCAGCGCCCGGAACATCGCCCGCAGCCGGCTGAAGTAATCGGCCGCGGCGGCGCTCGAGCGCAGGTCGGGATGGGACACGATCTCGATCAGCGGCACGCCGCTCCGGTTGAAGTCCAGATGCGTCGCACGGCCGGAACCGGGAAAGCCGGCGTGCAGCGACTTGCCGGCGTCTTCTTCGAGATGCACGCGGATGATGCGAACGTCGACCTTCTCGCCGTTCGACTCGAAACGGATCCGGCCATCGGTTGCCAGCGGCTGGTCGTACTGTGAGATCTGGTAGCCCTTCGGCAGGTCGGGATAGAAGTAGTTCTTGCGCGCGAACAGCGACAGCGGCTGGACCTCGCAGCGCAGCGCCAGCGCCGCACGGATGGCAAGCTCGACGGCCTGCCGGTTGAGCACCGGCAACGCGCCGGGAAGGCCGAGGCAGACCGGGCAGACCTGCGTGTTCGGCGGCGCGCCGAACATTGTGCTGCAGCCGCAGAAGATCTTCGTGTCGGTCTGGAGCTGGGCGTGAATTTCGAGTCCGATGACCGCTTCGAACTCCATGGGCCGGGCGCGCTGCTGCGTGATCACCCGCGCGGGCCGGCGGCCTTTATCCCCTGCTCGGCCTCGGCCTCGAACCGCTTGAAGTTCTCGGTGAACATCACCGCCAGTCGGCCGGCCTGCGTATCGTAGTCCGTCGCGTTCGCCCACGTTCCTCTCGGGGTCAGCACGCCGGCCGGTACGCCCGGACAGATTTGCGGGACGTCGACGCCAAACCGCTCATCCGTCCGATATGGCACGTCGTCGAGCGCGCCGGACAACGCCGCGTTGATCATGGCCCGGGTGTGGGCTATCCGCATGCGGCTGCCGGTACCGTACGCGCCGCCGGTCCACCCGGTGTTGACCAGCCATACCCGCGAGCCGTGCTCGGCGATGCGCGCGCCGAGCAGGTTCGCGTAGACGGTCGGATGCCACACCATGAACGGCGCGCCGAAGCAGGTGCTGAACGTGGCCTGGGGCTCGGTCACGCCCTTCTCCGTGCCGGCGACCTTGGCGGTATACCCGGAGAGGAAGTGGTACATCGCCGCCTTGGCGCTGAGCCGGGCGATCGGCGGCAGGACGCCGAACGCATCGGCGGTCAGCATCACGATATTGTGCGGATGGCCGCCCTCGCCGGACGGCACCCAGTTGTCGATGAACGAGATCGGATAGGCGCCGCGCGTATTCTCCGTCAGCCGGTCGTCGTCGAGATCGAGTCTCCGGGTTTGCGGATCGAGCACCACGTTCTCGAGCACAGTGCCGAATCGCCGTGTCGTCGAATAGATCTCCGGTTCCGCCTTGGCCGACAGGCGAATCATCTTCGCGTAGCAGCCGCCCTCGAAATTGAAGACGCCCCGCCCGCTCCAGCCATGCTCGTCGTCACCGATCAAGCGGCGTTCCGGATCGCTGGACAGAGTCGTCTTCCCGGTCCCCGACAAGCCGAAGAACAGCGCCGAGTCGCCCTCGGGACCGATATTGGCCGAGCAGTGCATCGGCAATACCCCGCGGAGCGGCAGCAGGTAGTTCATGACCGTGAAGATCGACTTCTTGATCTCGCCCGCATAGCTGGTGCCGCCGATCAGGACGAGCCGTTCGGCGAAGTTGAGCAGGATGAACACCGGCGAGTTGGTGCCGTGCTCGGCCGGGTCCGCCTCCACGGACGGCACGTCGATGACCGTGAAACCGGGGGTGTGCTCGGGATCGGTCTTGCCCGCCGGACTGGCGAGAAACATCGTGCGCGCGAACAGGCTGTGCCATGCGCGCTCGGTGATGACCCGAATCGGCAGGCGATATTCCGGATCCGCCCCGGCGAAGCAGTCCTGAACGAACAATTCCCTGCCGCGCAGCGACGCCAGCATCCGCTGCTTGACCGCCTCGAACCGGTCCGGAGCAATGTCCCGGTTGACCTGTCCCCACCAGACGTTCGATGCGGTCGATGGCTCGCGGACGAGAAACTTGTCGAGCGGCGACCGCCCGGTATGCACGCCGGTGAGGCAGACGAGCGGGCCGCTCTCCGCCATCTGGCCTTCCGTGCGCCGGACCGCGTGCTCGTACAGCGCCGCGGCGCCTGGATTCCAATGAACTTGACCCGGATCAACGATGCCGTGAGCGGCGAGATCCGGCATTGCTAGAGTGGCTTGCGCCATGTTCGACGGCCTCTGGTTCTGCGGGCCGGGTGCGCCATGCACCGCATCCCGCGCATGGGAACAAGTTGGAAATCGTACGCGCCCGCGCGCGGGAAAGTCAACACGCGGCGGCCGTCGCCGAACCGTTCATGGCCGGGCGACCAGCGGCCGATACATCGGCCATGAACATGGTCACCAGACGCGCCATGTCGGTCAGCCTGCTGCCGATCCTGGCCGGAATCCTTGCCGCCGGTTGCGCCGGCGCCCGGCCGCTCCGGCTGCCGGGAAGCTTCAACGTCGCCGCCGCGGATTTCGACGGGACGCAGCTCCGCATACGCCTCGAGAATGGCAGGGTCGCCCGTCTGGCCGTGGATGAATACGTAAGCGGATCCGTGCCGGCCGAGGCCGCGCTGCGGGGACTCGACCCGGCGACCGCCAGGGCCGTCGCCGAGGTCCAGGCGATCGTGGCCCGCACCTACGCGTTCGCGAACCGGCGGCGCCACGCGCACGAAGGATTCGACCTGTGCGCGACGACGCACTGCCAGGTGTACCGCCCGCTCTCCGGCTGGCCGACGGCTATCGCCCAGCTGGCCCAGGATGCGGCGCGAGTAACAAGCGGCATGGTCATCACCTACGCCGATCGACCCATCAACGCGGTGTTCCACGCCGACTGCGGAGGCCATACGAGCGCTGCGGCGAGTGCCTGGCGCGGCGACAGCCCACCGTACCTGCAGGGCATGCCGGATACGTTTTGCGTGAAGGATGGTGCGGCGCCGTGGCGCGCGGAGGTCAGCATCTCGGACCTCCGCCGCGCACTGAACCGCGACGACGCCACCAGCATCGGCAGGCGCCTCGAAAGCCTGGAGATCACGGAGCAGGATGCAGCGGGCCGCGCCGTCCAAGTCACGCTGCACGGCGCGCGGACCGTCGCGGTTCGCGGCGAGCGGCTGCGAAGCGTGGTCAACGCCAGCCTCGGACCGCGGACGATAAAGAGCACACGCTTCACCGTGCTACGCGAGGGTCGCAAGCTACTGTTCGAAGGGCGCGGATACGGCCACGGGGTCGGACTCTGTCAGACGGGCGCCATGGCCCGTGCGCGCTCCGGTCACTCGCCGCGCGATATCATCGCCCACTACTACCCTGGCACCGCTGTCGCCGACTGGCACACCCTGCCGCGCACGATCGCCTCCGCGTTGCCGCTGCGTAGCGTATTATTTACAGGATCGTGGACGGCATCCGACTACCCGCAGGCACGCGGCCCACACGCACCTCCCTGGTTGGAGCATTAGAGGACCTGCTCGCAGGCACCGGCGCGCTGCCGCCACTCGATCGCGAACCGGCGCCCCTGGCGCCAGACGAGGTTATGGCGGCATTCGGCCCTTCCGGATCCGACGAGGCATTCCTGAACGAGGTCGAGCTCGCGCCGCGCAGTACGCAGGTGGGCGAGTTGATCCCGCTCGACACTGTGACGCCGCGCGTCCGGACCGCGGCTGTCGATCTGTGGTGAACCCGCCCGTGCCTGCATCCATCTATCGCAAAGGCCTCGACCTCAAGCTCCAGGTGGCCGGCGAGCTTGCCAGCGACTATCACAGCCAACTGGTCGAGAAGGTCAAGGACGCCGGCTATCGCTGGCAGGATGGCCGCGTGACCGTGCACCTCGCGCGGGAATTCGGCTTCTGCTACGGCGTCGACCGCGCGGTGGGCTACGCCTATCAGACGCGGCTCCGCTTCCCCGACCAGCGCGTCTTCCTGACGGACGAAATCATTCACAACCCGCAGGTAAACAAGCGATTGCGCGACGCCGGCGTCCGTTTTCTCAGCGACCCCGGTGAGTCCACGGATGCTCTCGTCGCCGACGATGTCGTCATCATTCCGGCATTCGGCGTGACGGTGGCGGTGCTCGACCGCCTCGTCCGCGTGGGATGCACGCTCGTCGATACGACCTGCGGCTCGGTCCTCAACGTCTGGAAAAAGGTGCGCGAGCACGCGCGCGACGGGTTCACGTCGGTCATCCACGGCAAGCTCCACCACGAGGAGACGCGGGCGACTGCTTCCCAGGCCGCTGCCGTCAACGGCGGGCGCTACGTCGTGATCCTCGACGAGGAGCAGACCGGGCTGGTGTGCGACGTGATCCGCGGCCACGCCAGCCGCGAACGGTTCATGGACACCTTCGGGGAGGCCTGCTCACCCGGTTTCGACCCGGACCGCGACCTCCAGCGTGTCGGCCTCGCCAACCAGACCACGATGCTGATGAGCGAGTCGATCAAGATTGGCGAGATGATCCGGCAGGCGATGATCGCGCGCTACGGCGCGGCGGCGCTGTCCGGCCACTACCGCGCGCTCGAGACCATCTGCAGCGCAACGCAGGACCGCCAGGACGCGCTCAAGCAGATGCTCGACGCCCACCGTTTCGATCTCGCGGTCGTGATCGGCGGCTACAACAGCAGCAACACGCGCAACTTGGCGAGGATATGCGCGGAACGCATTCCCACCTATCACATTGCCGAGCCAGCCTGTCTCGTCTCGGCCGCCGAATTGCGGCATCAGCCGCTGAACGCGATGGCCGGCGCCGCCGCGCGGGCCGCGCGCTCGGCGCAGGCCGTTGCCCGCGACTGGCTGCCCGTGGACGGTGAGACGACCATCGCCGTCACCGCCGGCGCCTCGACGCCCGACAACGTCGTAGGCGAGGTGATCGAGAAGCTGACCCTTCTCTAGGAGCCCGTGGCAAAAGCCCCGCTGCATTCGACCGGCCATGCATCCCTTACCACTTGGGGCTGCGCCCCAAACCCCAGGCGGCCGCTGGCGGGGACGTCTGCTTGAGTGCTCGTCGTCCCCCTTTCTGACTGCGTTGTTCCTCACTTACATATGGTCGAATATGCTCGCTCGTCACGCCTTGTCAGCCGGGCGCCTGACCGGTCTCCGTGCGACGCGGGGTTTCAACACGGACTCCTAGCGACGTACGGCGTCACTCTTGCATCGGAAAACCGCGAACGCCGGGGCTCGTACTCCGCGCTGGATTGCACCGCGGCGCGCGACGCACGCTCGGGTTGAACGGGAGCGGCAAGCGATTCCGGCATGCGGGCCGTCTATACCGGCATGCGGGCCGTCTATAGATGGAGGGAATACTGCGCCTGACCTGCAAGTCCTTTAGTATGCAGGGATAGCGTTCGGATCCGAGGGGCTGCGGCATGTATCGATGGTGTCCGACACTGCTCGCCGGTCTGATTCTGGCCCTGCACGCGGCGCCGGCCGCCCCGTTACGGGCTTTCGCAACAGGCATCTCGGAAGCGCGGGGCGTCTCGCGGCCGGGCAGTTGAATCCAGGAGGAAGAACGACGTGAAAAAGGGGTGTATCTGGCTGGTGTGCCTGTTGCTGACGGGAACCGCCCACGGGGCGGCCGCGCAACAATCGGGCATCGACGTAGCGCAGCTGATCGAAAACAGCGCGGCAGCCGGCCTGCTGGCGCAGACGCGCCGGGTGTTCGACCTGACGGTGGACGACGCGATCGAACGCGCGCTGGACCGCAACCTCGACATCGCCGTCGAACGGGTCAACCCGCAGTTGCAGGATCTGACGATCGCGGAGGCGCATTCCGCCTTTCTGCCGAACGTCAACTCGAACTTCGATATTGGCCGCAGCCTCAGCCCCTCCCGTTCACAGCTCGACGGCGCGGGACGACTGACCCGCCAGAGGGTCGACACGCAGAGCGGGAACGCGGCCTTCGGGCTGGAACAGGCCCTCAAGTGGACCGGCGGCCGCTACACGCTCGACTGGTCCAACGCGCGGACCGCGACGAACAACGTCTTCTTCAGTTTCAATCCGAGCCTTTCGAGCAACGTGGAGCTTTCGTACACGCAGCCCCTGCTCCGCGGACGCCGGATCGACCCCCAGCGCCGCCAGTTGCTGGTCAGCCAGCTCACCCGTGACATTTCAGATGTCGATCTCCGCGAGTTGATCGCGAACACGCTGGCCGACGTGCGCAGCGCCTACTGGGACCTCGTCTACGCCAGGGCGAGCGTCGACGTGCAGCGGCAGGCGCTCGAGCTGGCGGAACAGCTCGTGCGCGAGAACCGTATCCGCGTCGAGATCGGCACGTTGGCGCCGATCGAGATCGTGCAGGCGCGATCCGAAGCAGCCGCCCGCCGCCAGTCGCTGGCCGAGGCCGAGCAGCAGTTCCGTACCGCCGAGCTCGCGCTCAAGCAGTTGATTGTGGCCGGGACCGACGACGAGCTATGGAACGCCGACATCAACGCGGTCGAGCAACCCGTACTCGATCAGGCGCCCATCGACGTGGAATCCGCGGTCCGGACCGCATTGGATGCGCGCACGGACATCGAGCGCACGCGGCGCCAGCAGGACATCAACACCATCACGCTCCAGAACCTGGCCAACGCCACACTCCCGGCTCTCGACCTGGTCGGGTCGTTCCGGCTGCAGGGACAGGGCGGTACGCAGTTGATCAGCAGCGCGCTCGGCGGTCCCGCGGTCGTCAGCATCCCGGGCGGCTACAGGGATGCGCTCGCGGACGTCCTCCAATTGGACTATCCGGTCTGGAACGTGCAGCTGCGACTCACCTACCCGCTCGGCCACAGCGCCCAGAAGGCGGCGCACGCGCGCGCGCGCCTGCAGGTCCAGCAGACCCGTGCACAGCTCGACCAGATTGAGCTGCAGATCGCGGCCGAGGTAACGAACGCGGCGCTCCAGATCGAGAGCGTTCGCGAGCGCATCGAGGCGGCGCGCGTTGCGCGGGAGCTGGCCGAGGAGCTACTGGCCGCGGAGCAGAGCAAGTTCGAGGTCGGGACGTCGACGAACTTCTTCATCGTGCAGGCGCAACGGGACCTGGCAACCGCTCGGGACACCGAGCTGCGGGCCATCCTCGACTACCAGAACGCCGTCATCGAGTTCGAGCGCGCGCAGCAGACGTCGCTGGGCAGGGCGGGCATCTCGATCGTCGGTGGAGGATAGGGATTGAGGATAAGGACATGAAGTACCTGCTGTTGGGGTTGACGCTGGCCGGGGCAGGCGCCTGGTGGTACTACGCTTCGGCCCCGCCCGAGTTCGAGCCGGAAGTCCGTACCGTCGAGGTCACGCGCGGCGACATCGTGGAGTCGGTGGCGGCCACCGGGGCGCTCGAAGCGGTAACCACGGTCCAGGTCGGGAGCCAAGTCTCCGGGATCATCCAGGACCTGTACGTCGACTACAACTCGATAGTTCGCAAAGACGACGTCATCATGCGCCTGGACCCGTCGTTGTTCGAGACGCAGATCGCGCAGGCTCGCGCCAACCTGCTGCGCGCGGAGGCGGACGTGGAGCGGCTGCGGGTCGCCGTCGACGACGCCAACACGCAGCATCGGCGGTCGATCGAACTGGCCGCGCTGGACCTGATCGCGGCCACCGAGCTCGAAGCGGCGCACGTGAACGTGCGGTCCGCGGAAGCGCAGCTCAAGTCGGCCGAGGCGCAGGTCGTCCAGGCGGAGGCGTCGCTCAACCAGAATCAGGTCAACCTGGACCACACGGTGATCCGCTCGCCCATCGACGGGATCGTCGTCTCGCGCCTCGTCGACGTGGGCCAGACCGTGGCGGCCAGTCTGCAGGCGCCGGAGCTGTTCGTTATCGCCGCCGACCTGACGAAGATGCGCGTAATCGCCAACGTCGACGAGTCCGACGTCGGCAGGATCCGCCCCCAACAGCACGTGAGCTTCGTCGTTGACGCGTACCCCGACGAGACCTTCGCCGGCACGGTGTCCCAGATCCGGCTCGAGCCGATCGTGCAGCAGAACGTCGTGACCTACGCCACCGTCATCGATGCACCCAACCCTGAACTGAAGCTCAAGCCGGGCATGACGGCCACCGCCACCATCGAAATCGCCAGGCGGACCGATGTCCTGCGCGTGCCGAACGTCGCGCTGCGGTTCCGGCCGACCGCCGAAACGTTCATGGCCCTGAATCAGCCGGCTCCGGAACTGCCGCCCATCGCCGATCCCGAAGCTGCCGATACCGCGGTTGCGCCCGGCGCGCCGTTCCTGGCAGCCGCTGGCGGGCCGGGCGGCCCGGGCGAGGGTGGTTTCGCATTCGGCGGCAGGTTCGGATCGGGCGGTCCGCCCGATCCCGAGCGCATGCGCCGCTTCCGGGAACGGATGCAGCAAATGTCGCCCGCAGAGCGCGAGCGGTTCCGTGAGCGCGGCGGCGCCGGACGCCGGCGCGCCGCTGCGGGGGCGCCCGCGCGGCGCGCGAACGCTGCGAACGAGCCGTCCGTCCCGGCCGTCGCGCGGGGCGCGACGACCATCGATGCGCTGTTCGGGCCGCTGCCGCAGGCGCGGTCCGCCGGGCGGGTGTGGCTGCTCGATCAGGGCGAGCTGTCCCCGGTTGACGTCACGCTCGGCCTGACGGACGGCACCTCCACGGAGCTGATCCAGACAGGAACGGACGCCGACGAGGAGCACTTCGGCGCGGCGCTCGAGGCAGACGCAGCGCTTGTCAGCTTCGTCTCTGCGCCCGAGGGCGGTAGCGCGTCGCGCGGTCCGAGCACCTCCCCGCTAATGCCGCAGTTCGGACGGCCCCGCAGGCGCTAGCAGGCCGGACAGAGCCGATGCCGGTCATCGCCGTTCGCGATCTCGCCAAGACGTACTCGACGGGCGCCTTCGAGGTGCATGCCGTACGGGGCGTGAACCTGGATATCGAGTCCGGGGAGTTCGTGGCGATCGTCGGCCCCTCCGGTTCCGGAAAATCGACGTTCATGCACATCCTGGGGTGCCTGGACCGCCCCACGCGCGGCACGTACGAGCTCGACGGACACGACGTCTCGCGGCTTACCCGCGACCAGCTTGCGGACGTGCGCAACACCAAAATCGGTTTCGTCTTCCAGGGCTTCAACCTGCTGGCGCGCACGTCGGCGCTCGAGAACGTGGAGCTGCCGCTGCTGTACCGCGGCGGCGGGGTACGCGGCGCGGACCGGCGGCGGCGCGCGCTCGCCATGCTGGACGCGGTGGGCCTCGCCGACCGCGTGGACCACATGCCCAACCAGCTCTCTGGCGGGCAGCAGCAGCGGGTGGCAATCGCCCGGGCGCTGGTAAACGACCCGGCGATCCTGCTGGCGGACGAGCCAACCGGCAACCTGGACTCGACAACGAGCCAGGAAGTGCTGGATCTGTTTCGCCGACTGAATACCGAGCAGGGCATTACGGTGATCCTGATCACCCACGACCACGAGATCGCCGGGCACGGAAACCGTATCGTGCAGTTCCACGACGGCCTGATCGTCCGCGACGAAACAAACGCCGGCGGCGGGACGGCCGGCGCCCGGATGCCGGCCGTGGCGGAAACTGCAAGCTGAGGTATCGCAATGACTTTGCTCGTCACGATCCGCGTTGCCCTGAAAGCGTTGGGCCGCAACAAGCTGCGGACGGCGCTGACCATGCTCGGCATGATTATCGGCGTCTCCGCGGTCATCACGATGGTGGCGCTCGGGCGCGGCGCACAACAGGAAATCGAAACGCAGATCCAGTCCGCGGGCACGAACCTGATCCGGGTGCGGGCCGGCAACTACCGCCGCGGTGGGGTCAGCATGGGTGTCGGCGGGGCGCCGACGCTGACGGTGGACGACGTCGCAGCCATCCGCCGCGAGGTGCCCGGCGTGCAATATCTTGCGGCCGGCGTCAGCACGCGCGACCAGGTAATCGCCGCGAACGAGAACTGGAACACGCAGATCGAAGGCACCGACGTCGAACTGCCGCTCATCCGCTTCTGGGAGGTCGAGCTGGGCGCCTTCTTCAACGCGTCCCACGTCCGGAGCGCCGCCAAGGTTGCTGTGCTTGGCTCGGTGGTCCGGGACAACCTGTTCGGGGAGGGCGCCGACCCGGTCGGCGAGCGCGTAAGAATCCGGAATCAGTCGTTCCAGGTGATCGGCGTGATGGCCGCCAAGGGCACCGGCGGTTTCGGCCAGGACCAGGATGACACGATCTTCGCGCCGTACACGACGGTGCAGAAGAAGCTGCGCGGCCGGGACGGCACGAACATCTCCGGAATAACCATCTCCGCGGACTCTCCCGACAACGTCAACCGCGTTGCGGACGAAATCTCGGCGGTCCTCCGGGCGGAGCACGGCCTGCGCCCGGGAGATCCCGATGATTTCATGGTGCGCACGCAGACGGACATGGCCTCGATGCGCTCGCAGATGACGCAGACGATGACCGGCCTGCTGGCCGGCATCGCCGGCGTGTCGCTGATCGTCGGCGGCATCGGCATCATGAACATCATGCTCGTCTCGGTCACGGAGCGCACCCGGGAAATCGGTCTCCGCATGGCGCTCGGCGCGAAGGGCCGGCACGTGCTGTGGCAGTTCCTGGTAGAGGCGATCGTGCTCAGCCTGGTCGGCGGCGTCATCGGGATAGGTCTCGGGTTCGGCGTCTCCGAAGGCCTGACCAGATTCCTTCAGTGGCCGACGGCATTCCCCGCCGACGCCGTCTTCATCGCGGTCGGCTTCGCCGCGGCAACGGGGATCTTCTTCGGCTTCTATCCGGCGCGGCAGGCAGCGCGCCTGGATCCTATCGAGTCGCTCCGGTTCGAATAGCGGCGGTCAGGAAGCCAGCCGCTCGAGCAGGGCCTGAACGCTCAGGCCGGTGACCGGATCGATCAGGTCCGGCGCGACCGCGGCGAGCGGCTCGAGCACGAACCGGCGCTCCCGGAAACGCGGATGCGGCACGGTCAGGCCAGACGTCGACACGACCAGGCTGCCGGCCAGAATGAGATCGAGATCCAGCGTGCGCGGCGCGGCGCGGAACGGGCGTGTGCGGCCGCGGGCATCCTCTATCGCCTGCAGCTGCGCCAGCAGTGCGACGGGCTCCAGCGACGACCAGCCGACTACCGCCCCATTCAGATAGCGCGGCTGTCCCGCGTCGGCGGCGCCGTGCGGAGCGGTGCCGATGAAATCGGAGACGACCGCGTCGGCAAGGATCAGGCCGAGACGGTCGGCGGCGTACTGCAGGTGCTCGCGGCGTGGACCGAGGTTACTGCCGAGCGCGACGGCAATCGGGCGCAGGCGGACGGACATGCGGGATGGCGCCGGCCGTCACCGCTGCTGCTTCTGTTTGCAGGTGATACAGACGCGGGTCCAGGGAATCGCGTTCAACCGGGCCGGGGCAATGGGCTCGCCGCAGTCGCGGCAGACGCCGTACGTGCCGTGCTCCATGCGCTGCAGCGCCTCCTCGATGGCCTGCAGTATCTTGGCGTCGGTCTGCTTGACCTTGAGCTGGATGTGGACTTCGTTCGTGCCGTCCGCCTGGTCGGCGAGGTCTCCCTGGCGCGTGTTGTTGTCCATTGACGCCCGTAACGGTTTTCCGCCGCCATCGGACACAATCTCGTCACGCTTGTGCAGCAGCAGGTCCCGATAGAGCGCCACGTCCATCTTGCTGTCCCCCGCCGACGATCGCCACCCCCAAATCAATTAGTATAGCACGCGCTTGCCGGGGGTTTGGGGCGCAGCCCCATCTAAGTAATGCCGCGCGGGGCGAAGGGGTCCCCGCTAGCGCTTGCCGAGGGTTTGGGGCGCAGCCCCATCTATAGAAGCTACTCGGCGCGCAGCGTCGCCAGCGGCTTGCGCCGCAGCACGTCGAGGCTCGCCACGACGCCGGTCACGGCGACCGCGGCGGCGGTCACGACGACCCCCAGCACGTTCGTCAGCACCGACGGGAACCAGGTGATGCCGAGCACGTGCCGCGCCAACGCCCAGGTCAGCACCAGCGCGCCCGCGGAACCGACGGCGCCGGCCAGTAGGCCGAGGACGCCGTATTCGAGAGCCAGCATCGTCACGAGCATCCGCGTATCGCCGCCCAGCACCCGGAAGACCGCCGCGTCGTGGACCCTCTGGAATTTCGTCATCGCCACCGAGCCGATCAGGATCAGGCCGCCGCTGAACAGCGCGACCGCGCCGACCACTGAAATGGCGAGGGTGACGTAGCCCAGCACGCGCCGCACCGTGTTGATCACCGCCAGCCCGTCGATCACCGACACGTTCGGATAGCGTTCGGCCGCATCGCGCTGCAGGCGCGCCCGCACCTCCGGCTCCGCCGGACCCTGCAGGAAGGCCACGTACGAATGCGGAGCGCCGCCGAACGATCCGGGGCGAAACAGGAACATGAAGCCGCCGCTGCGCGTGTCGTCCCACTGCACCTTCCGCACGCTCGTCACGCGCGCGCTGATTTCGCGGCCCAGCACGTCGAAGGTGACGACGTCGCCGAGGTCGATCCCCCGCTCATCCCGCAGGTCCTCTTCGATGGAAATCTCTGGCGCCGTCGCCGGCGAGGCGTCCCAGAACTGCCCGGCGACCACCTGTTCATTCTCCGCCAGACGCGCGCGGTAGGTGACGGTGTACTCGCGGCCCAGCCCGGCCCGGCGTGCGCCGCGCGGACTGTCGAAGGCAACGTTCCGGCCGTCGAGGCCGCTGACGCGCACCCGCAGCACGGGGATCAGCTCCGGCGATTTGCCCGTGCTCGTCTCGAGCATGGCGCGTACCCCGTCCGCCTGATCCTCCTGGATATCAATCAGAAACATGTCGGGCGTGTCGTCGCTCAACTCCAGCGCGAAGTTGCCGAGCAGGTTGGCCTGCGTCGCCTGCACCCCGATGATGAAGAAGCTCCCGAGCCCGACCGCGAGCAGGATTACGCGCGTCTGGTTGCCGGGCCGGCTCAGGTTCAGGACGGCGTGGCGCAAGGCGAACCAGCGCGAAGCCTGCAACGGCGCGATCGCCCGCAGCAGGCCGCGGCCAATCAGCGACAGCACCACCGTCACGCCGGCGAACCCGGCCACGACGTACAGGCCGACTTCCAGCGAGGCCGCCTGCCACACGGACACCAGCACCAGCCCGACGGCCGCCGCCGCGGTTACCGCCACCGTGACCCAATCCACGCCGGCAGCCGGCCGAGCCGCAGCCTGGCGCAGCAGCAGGAGCGGCTTGGCGTGGCGCACCTCCAGCAGCGGCACGAGGGCAAACAGCAGCGATACGAGCGCACCGACCGCGATGCCCTGCGCAATCGCCGATCCGGTGAGCTCTGTCGAGACGCTGGCCAGACCGACCGCGGATGCGGTCTGCTCCATCAGCGAAGCGGGCACCGCACCCAGTACCGCCATCGCGAGCCCGACCCCCAGGGCGCTTCCGCTCAGCGCCAGCAGGGCGACCTGCGCGACGTATACCGCCAGCACCCGGCCGTTCGTTGCGCCGAGACACTTCAGGATGGCGACGCTGCGCAACCGTTGCTGCACGAACACCCGCGTCACGCTCCAGACGCCGATGCCGCCGAGCACCACGATGACAAATCCGATCAGGCTCAGATAGCTCTCGGTCCGCTCCAGGTTGCGCTCGATGCGGTTGCCGGTGCGCCTGTACGACCCGACGCGCACAAACGTGTCCTGCAGGTCCTCGCGGAGCTGCTGGACCAGCGGCTCTATCGCCGCCTCGTCGACCCGCAGCAGCATCTGGCGGGTGGCCCGGCTGGCGAAAGTCAGCAACCCCGCCCGCTCCACCCCCGCGTGCTCGACCAGCACGCGGGGGCCGAAACTGAACGCGCCAAGGCTGCGGCCCGGTTCCGCCAGAATCACGTCGCGGATCTCGAATGCAACGTCTCCAATGAGCAACGGGGCGCCCACCTTCAGTCCGAGCTGCGTGAGCAGCTCCGGGGCTACCAGGGCGCCCTCGTTACGCAGCAAATCGAACGTATAGGCCCGCCCGCTTCCCAGCTCGTACCGGCCGTAGAACGGGAAGCCCTCCTGCACGCCGCGCAGCTCCACGACCTTGGTGCGTGTGCTGCCGGCGTCCTCCAGGCGGGCCATCGTCACGATGTCCACCGTCTCGGTCCGCAACGCCGGGCCGCCTTCTTCGAGGCGCCGGTCGAGCGCGGGCCAGACCGCGTCCGGCCACGGCCGGTCCGTGCGCAGCGAGACGTCCCCGGCGAGCAGCGTGCGCGCCTCCGTCGCCAGCGCGACCCGCACGTTCTGGGTCAGTGAGCGCAATGCCACGATGGCGGCGACGCCGACCGCGACACAGAGGAAGAAGAATGCGAGCCGCCGCCACGCCGCGCGCAGCTCCCGGTACGCCATGCGGAGAATGAATCGCATCGGCCCGGTCAGCGCGGCTCCTCAGCCGCCACGGTCGTCCGCCCGTCGCGCATGGTCAGCACGGCGTCGGAGCGCGCGGTCAGCTCGGCGTCGTGCGTCACCATGACGATCGTCGTCCCGCGGGAGCGGTTGACGTCGAGCAGGAGATCGACGACGTGGCGGCCGTTGGCGGAATCGAGATTGCCGGTCGGCTCGTCGGCAAGCAGGATCGGCGGATCGTTGGCCAGCGCGCGCGCGATCGCGATCCGCTGCTGCTCGCCGCCCGACAGCTGGTACGGATAGTGGTGGCCGCGATCCGTCAAGTCGACATCGCGCAACAGCGCCGCCGCCTTCTCGGCGGCGCGCGCCTCGCCGGCGATCTCGAGCGGCACGAGCACGTTCTCCAACGCGGTCAGCGCCGGAATCAGGTGAAAGAACTGGAAGACGAACCCGATTTTGACCCCGCGCAGCCGCGCCAGACCATCCTCGTCGAGACCGGTGATCTCCACGCCGTCGATGACGATCTCGCCGCTCGACGGCGTATCCAGACCGGCAATCAGACCGAGCAGAGTCGACTTCCCGCTGCCGGAGGGACCGACTATCGAGAGGAATTGCCCCGAAGCGACCGTCAGATCGGTGGGTTGGAGGATGGTGAGGGGCCGGCTGCCGCTACGCACCGTCTTCGACACACCGCGAAGCTCGATCATGTCCCTCCCGAACGAGCGCCCGCCGCGCGCGGCGCCTGCGCCGCCTGCAGCATCGGCTCGAGCGCCGACCAGATGTGGGCCGCCACGCGCTCGGCCCCCTCCGCATTCGGATGTATGCCGTCCGCCTGATTGAGCTCTGCGATCCCCGCCACGCCTTCGAGCAGAAACGGCACGAACGCCACCTCGAACTCGGCCGCGAGCTGCTCGAAGACGCTGCGGAACCGATCCGCGTAATCCGTGCCGAAGTTCGGCGGCGCCTCCATGCCGGCCAGCAGCACCCGCGCGCCGCTGCCGCGCGCGGCGGCAATCATGCGCGTGAGGTTTTCCCGCATCTGATCGACCGGCAGACCCCGCAGACCGTCATTGCCGCCGAGCGCCAGTATCAGGATTTCGATGTCGCCCTCCAGCGCCCAGTCCATCCGCCGCAGCCCGCCGGCCGTCGTCTCGCCCGATACGCCGGCGTTGACCACCCGCCCGCGGTACCCGGCCGCCGCGAGCCGCTCCTGCAACCGGGCCGGATACGCTTCCTCGACGGGCAGGCCGAGACCGGCCGTCAGCGAATCGCCGAACGCGACGATGCGGAATGCCCCGTCAGCCGAAACGGCCGCCGTCTCCGCATCGCCGACCGGTGCGAAGGCCGCGCGCTGGTCCTCACCGGTCGCTGCCGGAACGCAGCCGGACAGGCAGTACAGGCAGAGCGCGAGGATCAGGGCCCGCGGCGGGCAACCGTTGACAGGCGGAACCTTTTGCATACTGTAGCCGACCATTTTACGGCGTCCGGCGGCGGCGCAGCCACCACCCGTAGACCGCGGCGTTGATTACCACCACGAGCGCGCCCAGCGCGATCTGCGTCGTGCGGGTCAGGCCGGCCGGATACAGCACCGGCAGGATGTACTCGCGGACGAAGTCGCCCTCGTACGTTCCGCCGCCGCCCAGCAACCGCAAGCGGTTCTCGATGGGCGTCAACGGACAGACGGCGCCGGACCACTCTATGGCGGCGCCCCAGACGACCGCCGGCAGGTGCACCCACGCCGCGCGCGGCCAGCGCCAGACCGCCAGGCCGCCCGCCACCACGAACCCGACGAAGGCGACGTGCAGCATGACGACCAGGTCGGCGAGCAACAGATAGGACACTCGCATCCGCCCCCAAGCGGCAATCCATGGTAGCAGTCCGTGGAGAATCCCCCGCTGCATTCGACCGGCCATGCGGCATTACCACTTGGGGCTGCGCCCCAAACCCCCGGCGGCCGCGGGGACCCCTCAGCCCCGCGCCGCGTCCGCCGTGGCCCGCCGTGCGGGCCTGGGGGCCGACTGCTGCAGTGCTCGTCGTACCCCTTCCTGACTGTGTTGTTCCTCGCTCGGTGCGACGCGGGGTTTCACCACGGACTGCTGGCCGCTGCGGCGGCTTTTCGGATACCATGCGTGAGCTTTCGGGACGGAATTCCGGTGCGTGTCATCATCTGCTGCGTGCTTGCAACGTGGGGGTTCAGTGTGTCGGCGCAGCCACCTGCCGGGAACGGCGGGTTGACGGCGATAGACGGACTCAAGGTCGGTCACCACACGCTGTCCGGGCGCCCCACCGGCTGTACGGTGGTGCTGGCGGAGGCGGGTGCGACCGCTGCGGTCGACGTCCGCGGATCGGCGCCCGGCACGCGCGAGACGGCGCTGCTCGACCCGACCAACACGGTCCAGCAGGTGCATGCAATCGTGCTCGCGGGGGGCAGCGCGTTCGGTCTGGCGGCGGCCCAGGGCGTGATGCGCTACCTCGAAGAACTCGGCATCGGGTATGAGACGCACGCCGCACGGGTGCCCATCGTGCCCGCGGCCATCCTGTACGACTTGGGAGTCGGCGGCGACGCGGCCATCCGGCCCACGGCGGACTGCGGCTATCGCGCCGCGCGGGCCGCGAGCGACGCGCCGGTCGCCGAGGGGAGCGTCGGCGCCGGCGCCGGCGCAACCGTCGGCAAGCTGGCCGGGCCGGGCCATTCCATGAAGGGCGGCATCGGCACCGCGCTCATCGAGCTCCCCGGCGGCATACGTGTCGCCGCGCTGATGGCGGTCAACGCCGTGGGCGACATCGTGGATCCCGATACCGGCGCCATCGTCGCCGGCGCCCGCACGCCCGACGGGCTCGGATTCGCCGACGCCCGAGCCATTCTCCGCGGAACCGGCGCATCCGCCGGCGGCGGCGAGAATACGACCATCGGTGTGGTCGCCACGAACGCCGCGCTCGACAAGGCGCAACTCACGCTGCTCGCCCGGATGGCCCATGACGGCCTGGCGCGGGCGGTGCGGCCCGCGCATACGCCGGCCGACGGCGATGCCATCTTTGCCGTCGCAACCGGCACCGCCGCCGGCGAGGTCAGTCTGCTACAGCTTGGCGCCGCGGCGGCCGACGCGACCGCCGACGCCATCGTGCGCGGCGTACGCGCCGCCACCGGTCTGCCCGGCTACCCGTCCGTCCGTGATCTCCAGGGAGGTGTCTCCTGAACGCTGCACTGCTTGCCGTGATCGGTCTGTCCTGCCTTTTCTTGGGCTACCGCTTCTACTCGAAGTTCGTCGCCGAGAAGATCTACCAGCTCGACCCTAACTTCGAAACCCCCGCGCACTCGATGCGGGACGACATCGACTACGTCCCGACGAACCGCTTCGTACTCTGGGGCCATCACTTCACGGCGGTGGCGGGCGCCGCGCCGATCATCGGCCCCGGCATCGCCGTCATCTGGGGCTGGCTGCCGGCGTTCCTGTGGGTCGTAATCGGCACGATGTTCTTCGCCGGGGTGCACGACTTCGGTGCGATCTGGGCATCCATCCGCAACCAGGCGCGTTCGGTCGGCTCGCTGACCGGTGACGTCGTCAGCCACCGCGCCCGCACGTTGTTCATGATCGTCATCTTCCTGCTGCTGCTGATGGTCAACGCCGTGTTTGCCGTCGCCATCTCGAACGAGTTCCAGGCGACGCCCAGCAGCGTGATCCCGGCCTGGAGCGCGGTTGGCGTCGCCGTCGTCATCGGTGTGCTGATCTACAGGGTGGGCGTCCCGATCACCTGGCCCACCATCGTCGGGACGGTCATTCTCTACGCGGTCATCTATCTCGGCGAGGTGGTGCCGGTTACGCTGCCGGACCAGGTAGTGGGTCTGGCGCCTGGCGCGCAGTGGATCATCATCCTGTTCTTCTATGCGGCGGTGGCGTCGATGCTGCCCGTCTGGCTCCTGCTGCAGCCGCGCGACTACATCAACGGCATCCAGCTGTTCATCGGTCTGGGCATCCTGTACGGCGCGGTGCTCATCGCGAATCCGACCATCGTCGCGCCCGCGATCAACCCGAACGTCCCGGCGGCGACGCCGCCACTGCTGCCACTGCTGTTCGTGACGGTCGCCTGCGGCGCCATATCGGGCTTCCACGGTCTCGTGGGCTCCGGCACCACGTCCAAGCAGCTCAACAAGGAGACCGATGCGCGCTTCGTCGGCTACCTCGGCTCGGTCGGCGAGGGCGCGCTGGCGCTCGTGGCCATCATCGCCGCCACGGCCGGGTTCGCGACATTCGGCGACTGGGAAGCGTTCTACCAGACGTACAACACACAGGGCACCGGCGCGTTCGTGCGCGGTGGGGCGCAGATCGCCTCCGCCGGCCTGGGACTCCCGGTCCCGTTCGCCGAGACACTGCTCGCGGTGATGGTCGTGCTCTTCGCCGGCACGACGATGGACGCCGGCGTGCGCCTGCAGCGCTACATCGTCCAGGAATGGGGCACCATCTACAACATCCCGCCGCTGCAGAACGGGTACATCGCCACCGGCGTCGCGGTCGGCGCCTGCCTGGTGCTGGCGTTCGGCGCGGGCGGCGCCGGGGGCACCGGCGGCATGGTCATCTGGCCGCTCTTCGGCACGACCAACCAGCTGCTCGCCGGCTTGACGCTGCTGGTCATCAGCGTGATTCTCGTCAAGCTCGGCCGTCCGTCGCGGTACACGATGATTCCGATGGTGTTCGTCACGGCGATGGCGTTCCTGAGCGCCCTGATTCAGCTGGTGGATCTCTATCGGGCAGGCAACTACCTCCTGATTGCCATCGACCTGGTGATCATCGTCGCCGCAATCCTCGTGGCGCTCGAGGCCGCGTCGGCATTCATGCGCGAGAAGCGCAAGGCCGCGGAGGCGACCGGCTGATCACGGGCGATTCGTCATGAGCGGCCGCCGAACCGGCGCGTGGGAACAGGTTCGCGCGTTCCTGGAGGAGTTCTACGTCGCGCCCTACCGCGGGGCAATCGCCCGCGCCCGGCGCGACGAGGACGACCTGTTCATGCTGCTCGTCTACGCCGAGCTGATGGGGGTACCGAATCCTGCGACCTATTACACCCTGGAGCTCCAGCCGTTGCTGCTGGAGCGGTTTCACGAGTGGCATACCAGGATCGGCCTGGAGCATTCTCCCCTCGACCACTTTCGCTGCTGCTAGCAGTCCGGTGCACGCGCCGCGCCGCGGCATGGCAGCTTGGCAGCCCGTGGCGAAAGCCCCGCTGCATTCGACCGGCCATGCAGCGCTTACCACTTGGGGCTGCGCCCCAAACCCCCGGCGGTCGCTAGCGGGGACCCCCTTGCCCCGCGCCGCGTCCGCCGTGGCGCACTGTGTGCGCCTTGGGGGACGACTGCTCGCTCGTCACGCCTTGTCAGCCGAGCGCCTGACCGGTCTCGGTGCAACGCGGGGTTTCACCATGGGCTGCTGATGCTGCAGGACCTGCTGGCCCACCGTGTGGTCTTCGTCGGCGGCAAGGGGGGCGTCGGCAAGACGACGGTAGCGGCGGCCGTAGCGCTGGCCGCCGCGGACCGGGGGCGGCGGTGCCTCCTGGTCTCCACGGATCCTGCCCACTCGCTCGGTGACATCTTCGAACGGGACGTAGGTCCACGGCCTCGCTCGCTGGAGCCGAACCTGTGGGGTCTGGAGATCGATCCGGACGCCGAAGCCGGGCGCCACATCGACGCCGTGAAAACCCAGATGAAGGCGTTGGTCCATCCGCGGCTGTACGACGAGATCGACCGGCAGCTCGATCTGGCGCGCTACGCGCCCGGGGCCGCCGAGGCCGCCCTGCTCGAGCGCATCGCCGCCCTCATGGGCAGCAGCGGTGAGGAGTATGACGTCGTCGTCTTCGACACGGCGCCGAGCGGCCACACCGTCCGTCTGCTGTCGCTGCCCGAGGTGATGGGCGCCTGGATGGACGGCCTGCTGCGCCGGCGCGAGCGCGCCGGCCGCCTGTCGGCCGCTTTGAAGCATCTGGGCGGCGGGCAGGTCAAGGGCGATGACCTGTCGCTGATCGACGGGCCCCGGGACCAGCCGCCGGACAGCCGTGACGCGCAGATTCACGAACGGCTGCAGGCCCGCCGGCGCACGTTCCTGGTCGCGCGCGAGCGGCTCGTCGACCCGGCCACCACGTCCTTCCTGCTGGTCGTGAACACCGACAAGCTGTCGATTCTAGAGAGCCGGCGGGTTGCCGACCTGCTCGGCCGCTTCGACGTGGGGGTCTGGGGCGTGGTCGTCAACCGCGTGCTGCCGGACGACGCGGAAGGCGCCTTTCTGGATGCCCGCCGTGCCCAGGAGCGCGTGTACCGCGCGGAGATCGAGCGCGATTTCGCCCAGCTGCCCCGCGTATCCGTGCCGCTGCTCGACAGCGACGTGAGCGGCGTCGCCGCGCTCCGACGGATGGGCGCCTTGCTGGACCGCTGATGTCAACCACGGGCGTCTCCCCGATCGCGGTCACCCTGCTGGCGCTCGCCGCCTACTGGCTGGCGTACCGCTTCTACGCCCGGCATCTGGCGCAACGGCTGTTCGGGCTCGACGACGCGCGGCCCACGCCGGCGCACACACTCCGCGACGACACCGACTACGTCCCCGCGAACCGCTACGTGCTCTTCGGCCACCAGTTCGCCTCCATAACCGGACTGTCGCCGATGCTCGGACCGGCGATCGCCGTCATCTGGGGCTGGCTGCCGGCCCTGCTGTGGGTCGTCCTCGGCGCCATTTTCGTCGGCGCGGTGCAGGACTTCGGGGCGCTGGCCGTCTCCATACGCGCCCGGGGCATGTCGATAGGCAAGGCCACGGAGAGTCTCATCGGGCCGCGGGCCAAGACGCTGTTCCACATCCTCATCTTCTTTCTGATCACCCTGGCGATGGGTGTGTTCGTGCACATCGTCGCCACGCTGTTCTCGCCCGACTTCCACCCGCAGTCGGTGCTGCCGACCGCGGCGCTCATACTGATCGCCCTGGGCATGGGGTTCGCCATCCACCGCCGGGGATGGAGCCTCCGCGCGCTGACCGCCGCCGCCCTGGTGGCGCTGCTGCTGCTGGTCTGGGCCGGCATCCGCTATCCCATCGTGGGACCGTCGCTCGCGCAGTGGAAATGGCTGCTGCTGGCGTACGCCTTCGCCGCCAGCGTGCTGCCGGTCTGGCTCCTGCTCCAGCCCCGCGACTACACCAACAGCCTGCTGCTCTATCTGGGCGTCGCGGCGATGTACGCCGGCTTCTTCCTGACCAATCCGTCGTTCGTCGCACCGGCGTTCGATCCGTACCCTGCCGGGGCGCCGCCCATGTTCCCGTTCGCCTTCATCGTCATCGCCTGCGGCGCGGCCAGCGGATTCCATGCCCTGGTCTCGTCCGGCACGTCCGCCAAGCAGCTCGACCGCGAGTCCGACGCACGGCTGGTGGGTTACGGCGCCATGCTGGGCGAATCGCTGCTGGGCCTGATGGCGGTGCTGGCCTGCACGGCCGGCTTCGTATCGCGGGAGGCATGGCTGGCGCGCTACGAAAGCTGGCAGGCCGCCGACACGCTGGGCGGCAACATCGCCGCCTTCATCACCGGCACGACCCACTTCCTGTCCGCCGTCGGCTTCTCGCCCGGACTGGCCGGCGCCGCGGTGACGGTGCTGATGGTCTCGTTCGCCCTGACGTCGATCGACTCGGCCACGCGGCTGCTGCGCTACAACGTTGCCGAGGTCGGCGGTACGCTCGGCGTGGAGCTGCTCCAGAACAAGTACGTCGCGTCGGCAATCGCCGTCGCCGGCATCTGGTTCTTCGCGTTCTTCCAGGTGGAGGGCGAGTTCGCCGGGCTCGTGCTGTGGCAACTGTTCGGGACGACCAACCAGGTGCTCGCGGCGCTGGCGCTGCTGGCCATCACCGTCTATCTGCTCCGCCGCGGCAAGCCGCTGATCTACACGCTGCCGCCGATGCTGTTGATGCTGGTCTCCACCTTTTCCGCCATGAGCACCAACCTCGTGGAGTTCTGGCGGACCGGCGAGTGGATCCTGTTCCTGACCGGCGGGTCGATCCTGCTGCTGGCCGTCTGGCTGACCGTCGAAGCGTGGCTGGCGGTGCGCAGGTTCCGGCGTCGCGGCATCGTCGAGGGGCTCGACGTGCAATTTTAGCCGCCGCCGGCCGCGCCGGTTGCCCGGCGCCCGGGTGCTGCTACAATAGGCGGCGTCCACGGAGGCTGACATACGTGAATCCCTGGCTGGCAGTCGCTATCACCGGCATCCTCGCTTTCGCATTGCACATCCTCTTCGTGCTGGCGGTCCGCACCCGGAAGTAGCCGTGCGGGAGACCGCGCACGATACTCACGGAGGCCGCAACATGCGCGCGCACCCGACGCTGGGCGCCTGCCTGCCGGTCCTGTTGGCCTTGGCGGCATGCGCAGCCGAACCCGACACGGCGGATGCGGAGAGTCTGCGCGCAGCGTTTGCCGGTCAGATCGAAGCCGTAGAAGCGGTCAACGGTTTCGATCGCGACGGCAACGAAATGACCTTCACCGGACCGGACGGTTCCGGCGGCGAGGTGGCCTGGCGGATCGTGATCGATTCGGCGGTCGTGCAACCGTGGGAAGACGAGAGTCTGCCGTACCGGGGCGTCGTGCTGTCGACGTGGTATGCCGGCGGCGAAGAGATCCCGTCGGCCGGGTCGATCTCGAACCTGCCCGCCGATTTCCTCGATGCCGGGATTGCCCAGGACTGCTGGGGGCTGTGGGACGCGGCCGAGCTCCGCTGGACCTGGTAGCAGCAGCCGCGGCGTGGCGCGGCTCGACACCGGATACCGGTTGTTTGATCTGGCTCCGCCCGCGGGTACGGGCTAATATGGGCAGTCAATCCCGCGCGTCCGTTGCGGCATATGGGCCGGGCGGCTCGGAGGAAACAGATGCCAAATCGTGTCAGAAGCTCAATCCTGGCTGTCGCAATCGCCGCGGTCGCCGTCATCGCCGTCGCCGGCCTGTGGCCGGCCGAGACCCGGGGCCAGGGCGCCGTCTATCAGGCGCCGCGTCTGATGGGCACGCCGAACCCGGACTTGAACGGCATCTGGCAGGCACTCGGAACGGCGCACTGGAACGTCGAGGACCATGCCGTTGATGCGGGACCGTTCCCGACGCTGCTCGGCACCTGGGGCATCCAGCCGGCCGGCCGGAGCGTCATCGTGGGCGACGGCGGGATCCCGTACCAGGATTGGGCATTGGAAAAGCGGCGCGAGAACTTCGAGACGCGCCTGACGATGAACCCGGACGAGATGAGCACACAGGGCGATCCGGAAGCCAAGTGCATGATGCCGGGGATCCCCCGCGCCACCTATCTTCCCTTCCCGTTCCAGATCATTCAGACGCGGAGCAAGATTCTCGTCGCCTACCAGTTCAACGTCGCGAAGCGCACCATCCATATGGAGAACCATACGGAAGCCCCGATCGATTTCTGGATGGGGTGGTCCAACGGCCACTGGGAAGGCGATACGCTGGTGGTGGACGTCACGGGGTTCAACGGCCTGACCTGGCTCGATCGCGCCGGCAATTTCCACAGTGAAGCCCTCCATGTCGTCGAGCGCATTACGCCGATCAGCCCGCACCACCTGATGTACGAGGCCACGCTCGAGGATCCCAACGTCTATACGGAGCCCTGGACGATTCGCATGCCGCTATATCGCCGGCTGGAGCAGAGCGCCCACCTCCTGGAATTCAGGTGCGTCGATATCGTGGAAGAGTTCATCTACGGCAATCTCGTCAAGCAGGCGCAGCCGTAGCCGTGAGGAAGTGCGAGCACAACAGGAGGCTTGAGATGAGCAAACGGTTTCTCATAGCGGCAGGTACACTCTCCGCCGTCATCGCCATGGCCGTGCTGGCCGCGGTTCCCGCCGCCGGCCAGGCCCAGGCTGAAAACAGCTACACGGTATCGCGCACGCCGTGGGGTGATCCCGACTTGCAGGGCTCATGGGAAAACCGCACGCCTACCCCGCTAGAGCGTCCCGCGGAATTCGGGACGCGGGAATTCATGACCGAGGAGGAAGCGGCCGCCCGCGCGAACAGCCGCGTCAGTCTGCCCGACGGTGAAGAAGGCTCGATTGCCGACGACCTGGTGGCCGCCGATGTCCAGCGTCTCGAGCGATCCAACAGCATCGACGCGAACCGCCCGGGCCAGAGGATTTCGGGGGCGGAGTACAACGCGTTCTGGAACGCGCCGGTGAGTCCGCGCCTGGCGACGCGGCGCACGTCGCAGATCGTCGATCCCCCGGACGGCCGGCTGCCGCCCTATACGCGCGAAACACTCGAGCAGTGGGACGCACGGGAAGCCGCGAGAGCCCACCGGGGCGAAGCCGACAATTGGCAGGACCGCAACGTCATGGAACGCTGCCTCCTCCGCGCCGGCCTGGCGATGGGCGAAATGAACGTACCGAAGGATATCTACCAGACGCCCGGCCAGGTCGTCTTCGACCTCCAGTACGGCGTCGTGCGCATCATCCCGGTCGATGGGCGTCCCCGCCTGGGCTCCAACATCACGCAGTGGTGGGGCGACTCGCGCGGCCGCTGGGAAGGCGACACGCTGGTGGTCGAAACCACCAACTTCAACAACATGCAGAACGGCGGCGACGTGATGCCGTCGCACGGCGGCATCTATGGGCACAACCACGCCCACTACCACATGGGTACGGGTGAGCATCTGACGATCACCGAGCGTTTCCGGCGGACCGGCCCCGACACCATCGAGTATGCGTACACGATCAGCGACCCGAGCGTGTTCGTGAGTCCGTGGACCGCCGTCAACGTGTGGCACATGGACAAAAACAACCCCGACGTCTTCGAGTACACCTGCCACGAGCACAACTACGGCATGGTCGGTCTGCTCAAGGGCGGTCGCACGGACGAGCAGATCGCTCTTGACGAGGCGGCGCGGGAGGTGAACGACCGTGCGCCGCAGATCGCCGCCGAGTGGGAAGAAACCGAGGCTTGGGAGGCGCAGAACCGCTGACGGCGGTGCGCAGGATTCAGGCGAGTCACAGGAGGACATTCAGATGCGAGCGAAACTAGCCATCGTCGGTTGCCTGGTGGGTCTGTTCGTCGTCGTGACGGCGGCGCCAGCTCTGGCGCATCATGCGTTTGCAGCGGAGTTCGACGCCAGCAAGCCGGTCTCATTCAGCGGCAAGATCACCCGGATGGAATGGGTCAACCCCCACTCCTGGCTGCATGTCGATGTCACGCAGGCAGACGGCACGGTCGAGGCGTGGATGGTCGAGGGCGGACCTCCGACCAGCCTGCTCCGCCGCGGGTTCACCAAGCGGGATCTGCCGATCGGCGCCGAGGTCCAGGTCGAGGGGTACCTGTCCAAGGACGGTTCGAACAAGGCCAACGGCCGCGACATCACCTTCGCGGACGGCCGCAAGCTGTTCATGGGCTCGTCCGGAACCGGCGCCCCGAGCGACGGCCGGGATCCCACGGAGCGGTAGCCGGAACCCAGGTTCCAGGAGATACCGACCATGAACGCCAGGCGGCATTCTGGCGTCATGTCGTTGTGTCTGGTCGCATTGCTCGCGTTCGTGGGCGCCACCGCGGCGCCGCAGCCGGCGGCTGCGGCCGAAACCGCGGTGACGTTACACGAAGCACATCGCTCCCATCATCCAGCGGTCGTGCGAGAGTTGTCAGCGGCAGGGGGCCTCGTCCCCATGTCGCTGATGACCTACGACGAGGTCCGGCCCTGGGCCAGGGCGATCAAGCAGAAGACCTCGACGAGCGAGATGCAGCCCTGGTTCATCGAGCCCGATGTGGGCGTCCAGCACTTCAAGAACGACCCGTCGCTGAGTACGGAGGAAATCGAGATGGCGGCGCACTGGGTCGACAGCGGTGCCCCGCGCGGCTGAAGAAGACGGCGTTCTCCCCCGTCGCGAGCAGCTCCGCCGCAACCAACGGCGGCGGCGTCTCACAGGCCGATCTGCCGCCCCCGAACGTGGTGACCGACCGTCCCTTCGAGGTGACGGCCACGTTCAGCGAGCCGGGCACCTACACCCTGCGGGCGATGGCGCACGACGGCGGCCTGCACGACGCGGCCGACGTGACGATTACCGTCCGGTAGGACGCGTCAGCGCACGAGGAGTCGAGGAGCGGGTGCCCGCCCGCTCCTCCGCTAGCGCGCCGGCGAGAATGTTCATCAAACCGTGATTCCCATCGTTACAGGCGTACTCATATATCTGGCCATCCAGCTACCGGTGCATGGTGCCGAGGGTGGGGATCGAACCCACACGGCCGGTGAGGGCCGCAGGATTTTAAGTCCTGTGCGTCTGCCAGTTTCGCCACCTCGGCCTGTTTAGCAGCCCGTGGCAAAAGCCCCGCTGCATTCGACCGGCCATGCATCATCCGTTAGTTGGGGCTGCGCCCCAAACCCCCGGCAAGCGCTAGCGGGGACCCCGTAGCCCCGCGCCGCGCTTGCCGGGCCGCGCCGTGCGCGGCTTGTTCCTCACTCACATACTCTCAAGTATGCTCGCTCGTCACGCCTTGTCAGCCGGGCGCCTGACCGGTCTCGGTGCGACGCGGGGTTCTGTCACGGGCTGCTACGAGAGCGATTGTTCCATCAAGATACCGTATCACCGGCCCGGCGCAAGGCCGCATTTCTCACCAGCGTTCGTCGCGAGGGCGTCGAGGCGCCGGGGTGACGGGGCGCACGGACTGAACGACGCTGCAGGCGTAGTCGTAACTACGTCGAAGCGGCGTGAGGGAGTACGCCCCGTCACCGCGAGCGGATCGGCGGCCGCAGCAGAAGGCTGGTGAGACATGCGGGCTATAATCTGCGCGGAACGACCGTGTCTGGATTCTGGCGCAACTACCGGCGTCCGCTCGGTGCGCTGGCCGCGCTGGCGATGGTGCTCGCGAGCACGCTCGCAGGCTCCGCAACGCCTGCCCGCGGGAAGGCACCCGCGCTCGATCCCGACCAGCGAGCCGCCATCGTCGAGCGCGCCGCCCGCCTGCCGCGCCTGCGCAGCCTGCTGGTATCAGTTGATGGGGAGCTGGTCGAGGAGCACTACTTCAACGGCGCCAACGCCCGCAGCCTGGCCAACCTGAAGTCGGCATCGAAAACGCTTATCGCGATCCTGATCGGCATCGCCATCGACCGCGGCCACCTGGCGGGGGTGCGGCAACCCATTGCCGAACTGCTGCCGGACGAGCTGGACGGCGCGGATCCGGTCAAGCTGTCAATCACCCTCGAGGACCTGCTGACCATGCGGTCCGGGCTGGAGACGACGTCTAACCGGAATTACGGACGATGGGTGCAGAGCCGCAACTGGGTGCGCCACGTGCTGGCCCGCCCCCTGGTGGATCGGCCGGGCGGCCGGATGATCTACAGCACCGGCAGCAGCCACCTGCTCTCGGCCATCCTGACGCGCGCCAGCGGCGTGAGCACGCTTGAGTTCGGCCGGCGGCACCTGGCGCAGCCGCTCGGCTTCACGCTCCCCGCGTGGCTCCGCGACCCGCAGGGCATCTACTTCGGCGGCAACGAAATGACCCTGACGCCGCGCGCCATGCTGGCCGTCGGCGAGCTGTACCGGCGCGGCGGGACGATTGACGGGCGCGAGGTGGTCTCGCCAGCGTGGATCCGCGAATCTACTACGCCGCGGACCGTGTCGCGCTACAGCCGCCGGCAATACGGCTACGGCTGGTGGATTCGCGGGCTGGCCGGGCACCCCGCGTACTACGCCTGGGGTTACGGCGGACAGTTCATCTTCGTGATTCCGGATCTGGACAGCGTGATCGTCGCCACGTCGTCGCCGAACCCCGGCGACGGGCGGCGGCAGCACCGGCGCGACCTCGACGTGCTGATCGAGCGCCATCTCGTGCCGGCGCTCAGAAAGGCGTCCCGCAACGCGGAGTAACAGGAGGACGAGCATCATGACGACCGGAACGCTGCGCGCGTCAACCACTGCAAGTCTGGCTGCGCTGCTCGTCGTCTGCGGCAGCGGGTCGGCGCCCACTGGACAGACAGAGGACCGTCCGCTGGTGACGGAAGCGGAATACGAGCACTGGTTCGACGAGCTGTCCAACTGGGGGCGTTGGGGACCGGACGACGAGATGGGGGCGCTCAATCTCATCACGCCGGACCGGCGCCGCGCCGCCGCGGACCTGGTGACGGAAGGCTTCACGGTGTCGCTGGCGTCCATCGCCACCACCGAGCAGACCATCGACAACCCCTGTCCGGTGGAGTGGAGCATGGTCAGGGCTTCCCCGGGCGGGGCGAGCGACACCATCAACTACGCCTGTATCCACGGCCCGGGGACGACGCATATCGACGGCTTCGCCCACCGTTTCTTCGACGGCCGGATGTGGAACGGCTATCCGATCGACGAGTTCGTCACGATGGAGCACGGGGCGACGAAGAACGCCATCCTGACCATGCGGCACGGCGTCGTCACGCGGGGCGTGCTGTACGACATCCCGCGCCTGAAGGGGGTGCCGTACCTCGAGCCGGGTGAACGCATAGGTGTTGACGACCTCGAAGCGTGGGAGGCGCAGGCGGGCGCCAGGGTCGGGCCCGGCGACGCGTTCCTGCTCCGCTGGGGACGTTGGGCGCGTCAGGACGATATTGGACCATTCGACACGGGCGCCGAGGCGGCCGGCCTCGACAACAGCGTCATACCCTGGCTTAGGGAGCGCGACGTCTCGATCATCGGCTGGGAGACGCCCGGCTACATGCCGCAGCCGCCGGACGACCTGCCGCGCCTCGCGCTGCACGACTTCGCGCTGACCATGCTGGGCGTCCACCTGCTGGACCGCGCCGACTTCGACGATCTGGCCGCGGCGGCGGCCGAGCGTAACCGCTGGGAGTTCATGCTGACCATTGCGCCGCTGCCGATTCCGCATGGCACCGGCTCGCCCGTCAACCCGCTGGCCGTCTTCTGAGATCGTGCCGCGGCGCCGGCGGCCCGTCCGCCGGCGAAACATTCCGGGTGGACACCGCACGGCACAACGCGGTAATCTCCTGAAGGATAAATTGTCTTTCGACGACCTCCCGGGCGCTGTGGCGGTCGAATTCCCAGGACAAGGAAAACCAGACAGCGCCGAATCAGCCCGCTTCCGGGCCGCCGGTGTAGATGGACCTGGAAGCACGACGTGCTGCGTCGCAGCGGGCGTCCAAGCCGCATCCCGAGAGGTAGCCGGCCAAGGCGCCGCATGGCGGCACGGTTCGTTGTATGAACGAATGTCGTTCGCCGCCGGACCTCCTCCCTGGCAGCGGCCACCAGCCGGAATTCCGGCCCCGAGGAAATCTCTGCATGCAGATCCATCTGATTAATCCGAGTCACATCGCCTTCGGCATGGCCGTGATCACGCCGCGCTGGTTGTACGTACTGGCGGAGGCGACACCCCGGCGATGGGGCGATCCGACCATTACCGACGAGACGCTGGAGGCTCTCGACCCGGATTGCATCAGCGCGGGGGATGTGGTCGGGATCGGGATCCACACGAGCAACGCCCTGCGCGGCTACGAGGTCGGTCGTGCGGCGCGCGCCCGCGGGGCCCACGTGGTGTTCGGCGGTATCCACGCGACGTTGTACCCGGACGAGGCATTCGAACGAGGTGGGGCGCATACGGTCGTTACCGGCGACGGCGACAGCATCTGGCCGCAGGTGATCGACGACTTCGCCGCCGGGACCCCCGAGCGCATCTACGCTGGGGGCCGGGAGGCGGGAGCGTCTCTCCAGAAAGCGCGCTGGGATCTGATGCCGCGCAACCGGTACATGTGGGCATCGGTCCAGACCGTGCGCGGATGCCCGAAGCACTGCTCGTTCTGCTCGGTCTGGCGCACGGACGGTCAGGAACCGCGCCAGCGAACCGTCGACGCCGTCATCGAGGAGGCAGTCGAACTGCGCCGGATGGGATTCCGGTTCATCGCGCTGGCGGACGACAACTTCTATCCGGTCACCCTCGAAGACCTTCGCCTGGCCGAACGACGCAAGGACCCGGCGCGATTGCAGGAGCTGGAGGCTCTGCGCACGGAACGGTTCGAACTGATGGAGCGCCTCGCGAAGCTCCCGTCCGACATGGTGTTCTTCACGCAGATTACGATGGAGGCGGCCGAGGATCCCGCGTTCCTCGAGGCAATGCGTCAGGCCCACATCAAGGGCGCGCTGATCGGGGTCGAGTCGGTCACCCAGGACGGTCTCAACGACGTCTACAAGGGATTCAACCTCGCGGGCGACGACCTGATCGAACGGCTGCAGCAGTTCCGCAAGCACGGCGTGCACGTGCTCGGCTCGTTCATCTTCGGTCTCCCGAGCGACCGGCAGGACACGTTCGAGACGACGGCGGCGCTGGCCCACACCGCCGACGTCGACTTCGCGCAGTTCCTGACGTTGACACCGTTTCCGGGCACGGTCGATTTCCTGAAGTGGGAGAAGAACGAGGCGGCCGCAGCGCCTGATATTGACGGGATCCCGCTGAGCCGCTACTGGCTGATCCCGCCGGCGGACCGACCGAAGATCTTCTCGCCGCATCCGGCCATGACCGCTGAGCAGATTCGCGTCGGCACCCAGAGTGCGTGGGACCGCTTCTACAGCACCGCAGCCGTGTGGCGCCGGTCGCGATGCGTGCGGTCCATGCGAGCCCGCCTCGCGTTCCTGCTGGTCTCGAAGCTGTACCGCCAGATGTACGCCAACACCGGCATCGCCACCGACAGCGCGCGCGTGTCACGGTCGGTGTCGTGGGCCCGCTTGCTTGCCAAGCCGCTCCGCCGGTTCTTTGCCGGCAACCCGATGCCCGATCTGCAGGTGCCCGTGCACTAGCAGCCTGTGGGGGCTGTCGCCTCGTCGTCAAGGACCCGATCGTTGGCCGGCAACGCGCTCTGGCAGTCCGTGGTGAAACCCCGCGTCGCACCGAGACCGGTCAGGCGCCCGGCTGACAAGGCGCGAGGAGCGAGCATATTCGACCATATGTGAGCGACGAGCAACGCAGCTCAGGCGGGATGCATGGCCGGTCGAATGCAGCGGGGCTTTTGCCACGGGCTGCTAGAGGCTACGATTCAGCGTCGTGGCGACATCGAGTTTCCGGCGTTCCAGGCGTTGCCGCCACCTGCCGGGATCAAGGTGGCTCCTGGCCGGCATCCTCCTGCCGGCCATGCTGCATAGCCTCAGCCCGCCGTCCATTGCCGCCCAGGCGGGGACGACAACCGGCGTCATCCGCGGGACGGTAAGCGATCCGCTCGGCGCACCGCTGCCCGGCGCGGTCATCGTCATCCAGCACCGCGAGACCGATCTGCTGACGACCGTGGAGACGTCCGCGGCGGGGACGTTTGCACGTACGCTCCTGCCTCCCGGCACGTACGACCTGACGGTCGCGGCGGCGACCGGCGGGTTCGGCAGCGAGCGCATCAAGGGCGCCGGCCTGCGCGTGGGAGAGACGCTCGACCTGGCTGTCCAGCTCCCCGTCGTGGCGACCGAAACCGTCACCGTGGTCAGCGACCTCCCGTCTCCCATCGACACCGCGGACGTCACGAGCGCGCAGCGGGTGCTGGAGGACGTGGTCAACGGACTGCCGAGCAACGGCCGCAACTTCGTGAATCTGACGCTGCTCACGCCGGGCGCATCAATTTCGCAGGGGCCGGACGGCGACGAGCTGAATATCGCCGGCCAGCGCGGCATCTTCAACAACTTCATCGTCGACGGGGCGGATTTCAACAACCCGTTTTTCGGCGAGCAGCGCGGCGGACAGCGGCCGGCGTTCATGTTCAATCAGGACGCCATCGAGCAACTGGTGGTCGTGAATCAGGGCGCCACCGCCGAATATGGCCGCTCGGCCGGCGGGTTCGTCAACGTGGTCACCAAGTCGGGCACCAACGAATTCGCCGGCTCGGCCCACTACTTCGGCCAGTGGGACGAGATTGCCGCGCCGTTCCCGGAGGCGCGCGGCGGCGGACGGCCCGATTTCTATCGTAATCAGGCGGGCGGGACCTGGGGCGGCCCACTCGTGCGCGACCGTGCCTTCTTCTTCCTTGCCTACGACCTCCAGGAGGCCGCCGAAACGAAGCAGGCAACCCGCAACGTCCGGAACCCGGAGAACCTGCTGCAGCTCGAACGCTTTCTGCATACTCGCTGGCCGGGACTGTTCGACGACGAATTCGGGCCGATCCGGCGCACCAACGACGCCCGCTCGCTGCTCGCCAAGCTCGATCTGAACCTGGATGGCCGGCACCAGGCGTCGTTCAAGCACAACTACACTTGGTCGGGGCAGGCGAACGGCACCTTCGACGTCGACGCGTGGGGCGCGTCGGCCAACGGTATCGAACGGGACCGCTCCAACGCCTTCAACGGCAGTCTGCGCTCGCTGCTCGCCAACGCGCTCTCCAACGAGCTGCGCGTGCAGTGGGCGCGTGAGGATCGGCCGCGCTGGTATCAGGGACCTCTGCAACCCGATGCGCGCCTCCCCGGCCCGCCGCAGTTTGCCGCGCTGGGCGGGCGGCCGTTTCCAGACATCACCATGGATTTCGATGATGGCTTCCGCATCGGGCTGCCGTTCTTCTTGCCGATAGACCCCTCGTTCGACACGCGGCTGCAGGTTGTGGACAACGTGTCGTACTCCGTCGGCAACCACCTCCTCAAGACGGGACTGGAGTACAACCGCACCCGCGCCGAGCAGCAGTTCGTCGGACTGGCGAACGGCCGCTACATCTTCGATTCAGTCGACGGCTTCATCGGCTTCGTCACGCACGGCAGCCAGTACGTCACCTGCTCCGACGGCTCCGCGAACACGAACGGGATCTGTCCGCCCGGCACGCAGGTCAGTGGACCGGTCCTCCTGTACCTGCAGTCAGCAACCGTGCCCGGCGTCCCGGCCGACCAACTCGGACGGCAGCAGTTCGAGACCCACGAGCTGGGCCTGTTCGTGCAGGACACGTGGCATCCGCACGAACGCGTGACGCTGGACCTCGGACTGCGCTGGGACGGCACGTGGAATCCGGAGGTGTTCGTCGATCCGGCCGACACCTTCTTCGCGCCGTACCTCGACGATCCCCGGTTCCCTTCCGACGGCCGAATCCCGAACGACCTGGACAACCTGCAGCCGCGCACCGGACTCGCCTGGGACCTCGCCGGCGACGGGCGCACCGTGCTGCGCGCCAATGCCGGTTCCTACGTCGCGCGCATTCCGATGCTCGTCTTCGCCCAGCACCGCTCGACCAACGGCGCGTTCCAGCAGACCCTGTTCCGGAGCAGCGCCGACTCCGCACTCGGTCCCGTCCCCGCACTCGACGAGCAGATCGACACCTCGACCTCGCCACCCTTCCTGCCCGACATCCAGGTTGCGGACCGCGACCTGGAGCTGCCGCGCACCTGGTCGTTCGGCGCCGGCCTCGACCGGGATCTGGGGCGCGGCATGGCCGCGAGCATCGGATACATCCACGCCCGCACCGACAACCTGTTCCGGTTCGTGAATCGCAACGCGGCGGGGCTCGGCGCACCGTTCGGGATCGGGACGCACCCGTTCGGCGGCGGCATCAACGCGCTGACCGTCGCCGAGAGCAGCGCGCGCTCGCGCTACCACTCCGTCACCGCCGGCCTGCGCGGACGGGCAAGCACCGCCGGGCGGCCGATGACGTTCGAGGCGCATTACACGCTGGCGTACGACCGCTCCGACGACGACAACGAGCGCGATCCGTTCACCTTCCGTTACGCCAACGCCGCCGACCTCGCACCGGAGTACGGCTGGTCGGACCGCGACCGGCGCCACCAGGTCAGCGGCTACCTGCTGGTCGGCCTGCCGGGGGACATCGATCTGAACAACGTCGTGCGCTACCTGTCGGCGTCGCCCGTCTCCGAGCAGTGCGCCAACCGCGGGGCGCGCGCCGCCCAGCCGTCGGACCGCATCTGCGCGGACGGATCGATTCTCCAGCGCAACACGCTGCGGCGGCAGAACGCGTTCTTCACCTGGGACCTGCGGGTGTCACGGCGCTTCACGCTCGGCGACGGAACGACCCTCGAACCGATCCTGGAGGTGTTCAACGTGACGAACGCCGACAACTTCGTCGACCCCGCCGTCGGCTCGTTGCTGTTCAACTTCGACGGCTCGCTGCGCAGCGGCCTCGGCGATACCCGCCGCGCGCAGGTCGGACTCAGCGTGCGGTTCTGAGCGGCACGCCGGCTCCGCGCGAGAATCTGCACAATCCGTACTCTGCATATACGGACTTGTGAGTTACATTTGCATGGATGATTGAGCATTCCCGATGGCGGGATGCGGTAAGTCAGCAAAGTGCTGCGATTCCCCAGGCGGGAGTGATGGGCCAGCGCCGATGACGCGCCACGCACGGTTTGCCGCGGTCGCGGTTGTGGTTGCGGCTGGACTCGCCGCAATCGGCACACCGGTCAATGCGCAGGACGACGGGGCGTTTGCGAATCTGCGCGCCCGGGCCGAGGCGGGCGACTCCGAGGCCCAGTATTCGCTGGGGATTCACCTTCAATCCGGGCATGTCGTACCACAGGACCTCACCGCTGCCGAGACTTGGCTCCTACGGGCTGCCGAGACGGGCCACTTGGACGCGCAGTTCGCGCTCGGCCTGCTGTACGACAAGGCGAGTGAACACGCGGAAGCTGTCGCCTGGCTCCTGCGGGCCGCCGGGCAGGATCACCGGAACGCGCAGTTCATTCTCGGACTGTATTACCAGGGTCGCAACGGTGAGCCGCGGGACGATGTCGAAGCGGTCGCCTGGCTGCGCACGGCCGCCGAGGCCGGACACGCCCCTGCGATGTCTGTACTGGCGGACCTGTACGCTCGCGGCCGTGGGGTGATCAAGGATCCGGTGCTGGCGTGCATGTGGCAATTCCTGGCAGCCTACCGGTCATCGGGCCGAAATCGCGATCAGATGGTCCGCATGGCGAAACTCATGGCAAGGGAGTTACCCCGCGCAGAGCGGCACGAGGCGTTGCGCCTCGCCGCCGAGTGGGACGCGGCGCACCCTCAATAGCACTGCGGCAGGCAGGTGATCCTGCCGTGAGACACGCCCGTTGGCAGGAAGAGGTGAGGCAACCAAGATGAGAATTTCCAGATTGATATCGTGCTGCGCGGCGTTGCTGCTCGGACTCGGCCTGCCGGGCACAGTCCTGGCGCAGGGCAGCGCCGATTCGGCGTTCGTGAGCGTCGCCAGCGGCTACGGTATCGTCCCGAACATCACCTACCACCGGGCCGGCGGCCACGACCTGAAGCTGGACGTCTACCGGCCCACAGCCGCGAGCGGGCCGAACGCGACGCTCATCTACATCCACGGCGGCGGCTGGACGAACGGGAGCAAGGAAGGCTCCGCGCTGACGCTCCTGCCGTACCTGGAGATGGGCTGGACCGTGGTGAACGTCGCCTACCGCCTGGCGGACGCCGCACACGCGCCGGCCGCCGTCGAGGACTGCCGCTGCGCGCTGCGCTGGGTCTACCGCAACGCCGAGGAGTACGGATTCGACCTGGACCGCATCGTCGTCAGCGGCAACTCGGCGGGCGGGCACCTGTCGCTCACCACCGGCATTCTGCCCGCCTCGGCCGGCCTCGACCGCCAGTGCCCCGGCAACCGCCGCCGGACGTGGTCCACGGGGACCACGTCAACCGCGGAACTGCGCGTGGCCGCCGTAGTGAACTGGTACGGCATCACCGACGTCGCCGACCTGATCGACCGCACGCCGGGGCCGTCGGGATCGTTCACCGAGGCGTGGCTCGGCAGCGCAGCCGACCGCGAGGAGGTGGCCAGGCGGGTGTCGCCGCTGACCTATGTGCGCCGCGGACTGCCGCCGATCCTCACGGTACACGGTGATGCTGACCAGATCGTCCCGTATGGCCACGGCGTCCGCCTGCATGCGGCGCTCGATGCGGCCGGCGTGCCGAACGAATTGGTGACGGTGGAAGGCGGCGGCCACGGCCGCTTCAGCGCCGCGGAATACCAGCGGGTCTACGCCGCCATCCGCGCCTTCCTCGCGCAGCACGGGCTGCCGGCGGCGCCTATGCCGCACAAGTGACGCCGGCGGCGTCGCGGCGTTTTAGAGCGCGTACCGCATGCCGGGCGGGACCGTTGACAGGCCGCTGGCCGGCAGTCCATACTAGGCCCCTTCGGAGGAGGCCAGTCTGTCCATGAACGACCGTAGCAGCTTGCTCGACCGGGTCAATTTCCTGGTGCTGGGCGCCAGCCTGTTCCTGTATATAGGGCTACTTCCCAACGTCCTCTTCTCGCGCTACCTGGAGTCCGGAACCGTCCACAAGTTCACGGTCGGGACCGTCGCGATCTGCCTGGCGTTACTCTGGATTACGTCCAAATTCAATGACACGCCTACACGCGTCCTGACCCTGACCTATGGCATCGGGCTGGCGCTGTGGGTGTGGTACGGGATGCCGTCCATCGGCTAGCACGGGCACGGATCCCGGGCCATCGGCGGCACTGTCCCCGCGGTCACGGGATCAGTGCACACCGTCCGGCTGCACGGCGGCAGGCGCCGCCAGCACGCGGTTGATCGCGGCCGTCAACCAATCCGCATCCACCTCGAACGGACCGGCGACGAGAGCACCGGTCGCAATCTCAATCGCAATCGCCACGCCCTTCTTCAACGGAGTGACGATCCAGCTGAACCCGCGGAGTTGGACGGGCCGGGGTTCGTCGGCATCCGGGCTCTGCGCCTGCTCGAACTCCCGGAGCGCCATGTAGAGCAGCTCCCGGACGTCCGCGTCGGTCCAGTCCTGCGGCGCCACGGGATGCTCCAGTGACCGCGCCACCACGTCCGGCCGCCCCTTGAGCAGCACTTCCACCGTAAAGTTCATCAGCCGTCACTCCTTGGGACCAGCGCGTCCAGCTGCGCCGCCAGCGCCTGCGGGTCCGTGAGCGGCTGCCGGCAGGCAAAATCCGCGCAAACGTAGGCCGTCGCCCGGCCGTCTCGCATGCGCATCGACGCCACGAACGGCAGCAGTTCGCCGAGCATCTCCTGCGACGCGCCGGGCTCGACGTGCAGCCGGACCGCGAACGGCAGGTAGCGCCGGGCGATGACCTGGCGCAGGGCCATGGTGTCGGGCCGCCCGCGCTCCCCCACCACCACTACCTGCGACGACCCGGCGTGGTAGGACGACAGGACGGAGGCGAGCAGCGGGACGACGCGCGCCATCTGGCCCAGACGCGGACCGAAGCGGCCCAGTGCGTCATCCAGCCTGCGCCGCAGGCCGTCGTCGCCAGTGAGACGGATCAGCGTCAGCAGGTTCTGGGCGGAAACGGAACCCGCCGACGGTTCGGCGCCGTCGTAGTCCTCCTTCAGACGGAGGAGCACGGACGGGTCGGCGCCGGTCGTGCTGAACCAGCCGCCGTCCTGCGCGTCCCAGAACAGCTCGTCCTGGCGCGCCTGAAGCTCGAGAGCCCACCGCAACCACTGCGGGTCGCCGTCCGCCTGGAACAGCTCGATCATCCCCCACGTCAGAAACGCATAGTCCTCTGCATAACCGGGGATGGACACCCGCCCGCCGCGGAAGCAGCGGTGCAACACGCGGCGCTCGGCATCCCATAACGTCGCCCTTATGAATCCGGCCGTGCGGCGCGCCGCATCGAGCGCGGCCGCCGCGCCGGCGCCGTCAGCGCGACCCTCGAACACGTACGCCGCGCGGGCCAGCGCCGCGAGCATCAGACCGTTCCAGGCGGTCAGCACCTTGTCGTCCAGATGCGGTCGGGCCCGGGCTGTCCGGACCTCCAGCAGGCGCCGCCGGGCGCGCTCGATGACGGCCTCGACATCTCCGACCGGCCGCCCGGTCCGCTCCGACACCTCGTCCGGCGCCCGCGCGAGGTACAACTGATTCCGGCCGGCGAACTCCCCCGTCTGATCCTGCAGCGCGTTGCCGGCCGCTTCCACGCCGTAGCGGAGCGCGACCACGGCTGCATCGTCCCCGAGCAGCGCTTCGATCTCGCCCTGCGTCCAGAGGTAGAACGCACCCTCGTGCTTTTCGCCGTGCCCGCCACCCTCCTGTCCGGGTTCGAGGCTGTCGGCGTCCTCCGCCGAAAAGAAAGCCCCGTCCGGTCCAGCAAGGTCCCGCTGCACATACGAGAGGATTCGGTCCGCAACGCCGAGGTACTCAGGCTCGTGCGCCGCCTGCGCCGCCTCGAGGCAGGCCAGCGTCAACTGGGCCTGGTCGTACAGCATCTTCTCGAAGTGCGGGATGCGCCACTGGCCGTCCACGGAATACCGGTGAAACCCGCCCCCGACGTGGTCGCAAAGCCCGCCGTGCGCCATCGCCCGCAGCGTTGCCGCCGCCATCTCCAGCGGCTGCGGGCTGGCCGTACGCGCGTGCTCGCGCAGCAGGAACAGCAACTCCGACGGCCGGGGAAACTTCGGTGCTCCTCCGAACCCGCCGTGCGCGGCGTCGTATGTCTGGGCGAACTGCTCGACACCGGCCGCCAGCGTGTCCGCCGGGGCCACCGCCGCGTGACCGGACTCTGCGGCGCCGCGCTGCTGCTCCGCGAGCCGCTGCATCAAAGACTCGGCGGACTGCACCAGCTCCGGCCGCCTTGCGCCCCACAGCTGGGCGACGTTGCGTAGTACGTCGGCGAATCCCGGGCGGCCCCAGCGGGATGCGGGTGGAAAGTACGTCCCGCCGAAGAACGGCTTGAGCTCCGGCGTCAGCCAGACACTCATCGGCCATCCGCCCGCGCCCGTCGTTGCCTGGACGAACGCCATATACACCCGGTCCACGTCGGGCCGCTCTTCCCGGTCGACCTTGATCGTGACGAAATGCCGGTTCAGCAACTCCGCCACGGCCTCGTTCTCGAACGACTCGCGCTCCATTACATGGCACCAGTGGCAGGTCGAGTAACCGATGGAAAGGAAGATCGGCCGGTCCTGCGCGCGGGCGCGCGCAAACGCCTCCTCACCCCACGGATACCATTCAACCGGGTTCTCGGCGTGCTGCAGGAGGTAGGGGCTAGACTCCGCCGCCAGACGATTCGTCATCGCGGCTGTTCGGGATCCCGCCACGCAGGGTACGACCCGAGCGTCCGGACCGAAGGGGCAAATTCCGCCAGGTGCATCAGCGCACGCGCACAACGGAACTCTTCGCGGTTCATGGAGAGATCGGCGTAGAACAGGTACTCGAACGGGCGGTCCGGGATCGGGCGCGACTCGAGCTTGGTCAGGTCGATCTCCCGCAGCGCGAAGACGCTCAACGCCTTGAACAGCGCACCCGCCTCGTTGGCCACCGTGAAGACGATCGTCGTCTTGTCCGGCGTTCCGAGCGGCACCGCCTCCCGGCCGATCACCAGGAAGCGGGTGAAATTGTTCGCGTAGTCCTGAATGCCGGATTCCAGCACGGAGAGGCCGAAGACCTGCGCCGCCCGCTCGGACGCGATAGCCGCGGTTGCGCGCAGATTCTCTTCCTTGATCATCTTGGCGCTGCCGGCCGTGTCATAGGTCGCGACGATCTCGACGTCCTTGAGGGTACGCAGATACCGCTCGCACTGCGCCAGTCCTTGTGGATGCGAATAAATGCGCCGAACCTGATCGATGGTCGTGCCTTCCAGCACGATCAGATGGTGCCGGACGGCCAGCTTCACCTCGGCCACGATCGGCAGATCGTGCTCGAGCAGCAGGTCGTAGTTGCGGTGGATGGTTCCGCCGATCGTGTTCTCGATCGGCAATATGCCGTGGGTCGCCTGCTGCTCCGCCACCGCGGAGAACACCTGCTCGAACGACGGCCGCGCCAGTAAGTCGGCCGACGAATTGAACCGGCGCGCAGCCGCCTCGCTGTATGCACCGGTTACGCCCTGATAAGCGATACGCATGCGCCGCGCTCTCTCTCCCGACGCCAGCTAGCCGGCGTCGCGGGACTCCCACGGCGGCTGCGCCGGCGGCGGGTGAATGATCTCATCCATCACGCGCCGTCCCTCCGCAACCGCCGCGCGGGCCTGTATCGCCGTGCGGCGCGCCTCGTGGAGCTCGTCGACCACCGAATCCAGCAGCGGCTCGAGCTGCCCACGCACCTGACGCCCGCGGGAGGTCAGATACAGGAATCCTGCCACGCCGCCGAGCACCGCGCCGAGGAGAGTCGTCATCAGCACCTGCGAGCGCTCATCCACGTCCGTACCTCCGGGTCCGCCGGGACATTCCAACCCTCGAAGCATCATACACGCGCGGCCGTCCGACTGTCCCGGCGGCGGCGCGGCGCGTACGCGCGGCAGCGCGCAAAGGGCAAGCTGGTGCAGCCGGGAGTGGCTCTGGTTGCACTCCTCCGGAGCCCGCATAGCCCGCCCGGAGCCGTCGGTCCGCCGGCACGTATCAGGTATACTGGAGGCCCTATGTGGACCAAGCTGATGAACCGGCCCCGCAAGCGCCCCCCGAAGAGCGTGGCCGTTATCGACCCCGACCGCTGCTTTGGAGCGTTCGCCTGCTCGATCTGTCAGGCCGCCTGCCCTGTCGAGGACTGCATCGTCGAGGAGCCGGACGCCAACGGCCGTATGGTTTGCGCTGTCCTCGCCGACAAGTGCATCGGGTGCGGACTGTGCGTCACCCTCGGCAATCCCACCGCACCGCAGCCGCGCGATTTCGGCTGTCCTCCCGACTACGACGCGATCGACATGATGCCGTTCGACGACGTCGTCAGTGTGCTCGAAGAGGGCGAATCGGCCGCACCCTCCACTGAAGAAGCCCCCGCCTAGCCGGTAAGTTGACCCTCTGCAAGGCGTAGTGTACGCTTGCGCGGCGCCTAGGCGCCCTTGTTCTAAAGACGCCTTGCAGTCGAGGCGTTAAGGAATTCTTAAGACCGCCGCCAGCGCGCCGTTGATACGATGGGCGCATGGTTGCGCAGGGAGGTGTAGCGTGAAGCGATTCGTGACTCTGCTCGTGATGATTGCCCTGTTCGCGCCGGGCGCGGCCCTCGCGCAGGGATTGTCCGAGGAGCCGATCGGGAATCTCGCCCAGTTGATGCGCGGCATCATGTTTCCGAATGCCAACAAGATGTTCGACGTCCAGTCGCAGGAGCCGGGCGGCGAGTTGCCGGAGATGAATGCCGAGATCTCCGAGGCCGTGTCCGCTATCGTCGGGCCTGCGTCCGCCCGCTTCGCGAGCGTCTACCGCGGCTGGCCGACGGTCGAGGGCGCGGCGGTGGCCCTCGCCGACGGCGCCAAGCTGGCCATGCTGCCCGGCCGCCTGTGCGGCAACGGCGAGCCGGTGCCGATCGACCAGGCAGAATTCATCGAAGGCGCCCGTCTCCTGGAGGAGTCCGCCGTCAAGGTGCTGGACGGCGCGCGCAGCCAGGATTACGAAGCCGTCTGGGACGCGATCAACTACATCAACGACTCCTGCACGCACTGCCACAAGACCTACCGCGACGGACCCGACAGCAGAAACGAGCCGCGCTGCCAGTAGGCAAACCAACAGCGACAACCGCCAGAGCAGCCTGACGAGCTGAAGGGGCGAAGCACAGTGGAGAGCTTATTCGTGTGGCTGGAAGCGATGCCGACGAGCACGGCGTTGCGCGAGTCGATATACGGCTATCCGATCTTGCTGACCTCGCACGTGGTGAGCATGTGTCTGATTGCGGGCCTGCTGGTGATGATGGACCTGCGGTTGCTGGGCGTGGGCAACCGCTCGACGCCGGTATCGCATACGCAGACGCGGTTGTTTCCGTGGCAGATGGTGGGTCTGGGGCTGTCGGTGGTGAGCGGTGGGTTGTTGTTCTACGGCCAGCCGATGCGTTTCTACCCCAACTTCTGGTTCTGGGTGAAGAACCTGCTGTTACTGTCTGCGTTGGCCAACGCGATGTATTTTCACCTGACGACGTATCGGTCGGTGGACGAGTGGGACACGGACCCGGTACCGCCGTTTCAGGCGCGGGTGGCTGGCGGGCTGGGGCTGATGTTCTGGGCGGGGATCATCGTGACGGGCCGGATGATTGCGTACAGCGGCTTGGTTCCGCAGTGGTGGGTGGACCTGGGGTTGTCGCCCCAATAGCGTGCAGCGCAGTCAGCACGGGGGACGACGAGCACTGACGTTGTCGTTCCCAGGCCGCGCACGGTGCGGCCCGGCAGCGCGGCGCGGGGCGCCGCGGGGTCCCCGCTAGCGACTGCCGGGGGTATGGGGCGCAGCCCCAGTGGGAGAAAGCGATGGTGTTGACGTTTTTCGAGTGGATGGAAGGCAGCACGCTGGCTCTGATATTTCAGTCTGCGGTCTGGTACAGCCCGCTCATCCAGGTGGTGCACCTGGTGGCGGTGGCGGTATTTGCGGGTTCGTTGCTGGTGGTGGACCTGCGGCTTCTGGGTACGGGCTTGACGTCGACGCCGGTGCGGCAGGTGGCGCAGGATGCGCAACCGTGGCTGGTGGGCGGCTTGATTGCCTTGGCGATCACGGGAACGCCGACGATGGCGTCGACGGCGATCAAGCAGTACTACAGCCCGTTCTGGTGGTGGAAGATGGAGATGCTGGCGTTGGGGCTGGTGTTCATCTTCACGATTCGGCGGCGTATGCTGCAGAGCGAGGCGGCCGAGGAGGGCGGGGTGTGGCCCAAGGTGGTCGCGCTGGTCTCAATCTCCCTGTTCCTCGGCGTCACCATCGGCGCCAGACTCATCGGGCTGTCCTGACGTCAAACGGCTCACTCTTCACGCTCCGGATCCATCCGCCACTGCACGCAGGAATAGACCGACAGCACAACTACCCACGCAACGGTACCGACCGCGACGGCGGCCAGCGCGACTGGCTCACTGAAGGTGATGCCAATCAGGCTGCCCGCGGCTATCGCTGCTCCAACCGCGAGCATCACCCGCCCGCCGAGGCGATTCGTCCGTCGCCGCGCACGCTCGCTCTTCAACAGCGCCAGCATCGCCAGCGACCAGCGTTCGTTCTTGATCATGTGTGCAAGAAAAAAAAGCCCTGGGCGCCACAAGGCGCCCAGGGCTCAAGCAAATCGATGGAGTAGTCCGGTGAGGCGAAACTAGCGCTCGGTCGCGTCGCTGCCGTCACGCGGGGCGCCCGTGCCGGACGAACCCATGAACAGCTTCCGGCCGTCCAAGAATGTCAGGTCACGACCGTTCGCCTTGTTCGTGCCGTCCTTGGCCTGGTAGCCGTCCACCACGATCTCGGTCCCCGTCAGCAGCGAGTTCTTCGTGAAGCCGCGGCGGAACAGCGTGTTCGGCGTGCCGCCCTCGATCATCCACGTCTCGCCTTCCGCGGTCCTGATGTGAATCCAGGCGTGCGGGTTGATCCACTCCACCCGCGTCACCTCGCCCGTCAGCTTCAGCGGACGATCCGCATCGAACTCCGCCGAAAAAGCGTGGTGCGCGACTACCGGCGCTGCCGCCAGCGCGACCAATACAACAGCCAGCCCTGCGATAACTCGTGTGATCATTGTGTTGCTACCCCCTGTGTTGCAGACCGTGAAGTCCTTGCCTGTTTCACCTTGATCGGAACATCACCGACTCTACCGGTGCGGCCACAGCGGCGGCAGCCCGGTCCGATCGCCCTCGTAACCCTTGCGCAGGTGCCCGTACATCAGCTCCTCGACGAACTCCACGCACTTGAGCTCCAGCAACTGCACGTTCTCGTCGACGCGGCGATAGAGCGGCGCCCGGATGGTCCATGGCCGTTCGAAGATCTCGGGATCCGTGATGGTCGCCTCGTACTGCAGGTGGTGCTCGCTGGTCGCCGTGTAGCGCTCCTCCACGCGAATGGAGTTGCTGTGGTAGTTGCCGGAGCGGTCGAACCACGTCTCGGGCACCTGGCTCGTCACATCGATAACCAGCGTCTCGCCGTCCCAGCGGCCGCGCGAGTGACCCATCCAGGCGTCAGCGGGCGCCTCGAAGTCGGGCCGGTTCATGTAGACGATCCGGCTCGCGCTCGCGAATTCGTACGCGAACAGGATGTACTCCGGCGTCTGCACGATCTGGAGCGGATAAGGCTGGAGGGTGGCGCGCGGAATGCCCGGCATGTAGCAGCGCACGGCCGGGTCGTAGAGCAGCTGATTCTCCCGGTTGGCCTGACGCTGCGCCAGGGCTTCCTGCTTGTAGGGAAGCTCGCCGCCAACGACCACGCCGAGCCCGCCCGGAATCGCGCCGAGCGCGCCCATCTCCAGAGACGGCGAGAAGTCGGCCGCGTGGCCCTCGAGATCGAAATGGGCGGAGCCGACGGCCTGCCAGATCCCGTTCAAGTCGGGACGGTCGTCGGCCGTCCGTGGCGCCCTGTAGTTCTGAGCCGACGCCGCGGTCAGAAAGAGGACAACAAACGCCACGACGGCAGTCGCTCCCGTCATCGTGTCTCTGAGATTGAGCCGATTTCGCATCACTGGGTCTCCTCCCCGAACTTCCTTACAGACAGGCTGAATTGCCGCGAGCACCGCCGGACACGGTGCCTATATGTGCTTGCAGAGTGCTATATACCCTCTGGGTATCCCGATGTCAACCGTTGCGACGGCCGCAAGGCGCAAGGCCGTACCGATAATGTCTCCCGCCACGCCTACTGCGCCTGAGCCTGGATGGTGACGTCACCCAGGGCGCCTTCGCTGAGATCGCCGTCCCCGGTGGGAAACTCGCTCTGCTGCAGCATGTAGGCAATGACGTCCACATACTGCGCCGGATCGAGCGATCCCGGGTTGTCCTGCGGCATCGACACGCTCATCACCATGTACAGGTCGCCGAGCGAAAGCCCGTCCCAGAAATTCAAAAAGGAGCTCCCGGCCAGCCCGGGACCCATCTCGCCGCCGGCCAAGTCGTCGCCGTGGCAGACGGCGCAGGTCAAGTTATACACCGACTCACCGCGTGACGCCTGCGCGTCCGTGTATACACCGCTCCACGTCGACTGCTCCTGAGCCGCCGCCGCGCCGGTCGTCAGCCCCTGCCATCCAACCACCACGGCGAGCACAAAACCCGCCGCGCACCAACGGAGGCGCCGTGCGGCATGCCCGCGTCCGGACACACCAAATATCTTCCGGTTCTGCTGAATCGCCAACTCTGAATCCTCCGCCCGCACGACAGTGAGATTCCGCGCGCGGAGTAAAGGATAGCTGGAAAAGGGAAACAACGCAAAGAGCCCTGGGTGCCAGTCAAACGACACCCAAGGCCCATATGTCAGGTGAGTATGCTGGGCCCGACTTTGTTCAGACCCCGTGCTGGCGGACGCTAGCGCTCGGTCGCGTCGCTGCCGTCACGCGGGGCGCCCGTGCCGGACGAACCCATGAACAGCTTCCGGCCGTCCAAGAATGTCAGGTCACGACCGTTCGCCTTGTTCGTGCCGTCCTTGGCCTGGTAGCCGTCCACCACGATCTCGGTCCCCGTCAGCAGCGAGTTCTTCGTGAAGCCGCGGCGGAACAGCGTGTTCGGCGTGCCGCCCTCGATCATCCACGTCTCGCCTTCCGCGGTCCTGATGTGAATCCAGGCGTGCGGGTTGATCCACTCCACCCGCGTCACCTCGCCCGTCAGCTTCAGCGGACGATCCGCATCGAACTCCGCCGAAAAAGCGTGGTGCGCGACTACCGGCGCTGCCGCCAGCGCGACCAATACAACAGCCAGCCCTGCGATAACTCGTGTGATCATTGTGTTGCTACCCCCTGTGGCGGCTAGTTTAACCCGCGGGCGCGGTTGGAAGTCAAGCGTTTACCGTCATCATTTTCCTTCCGAGCGCGGCGGCACCAGGCTCGGGCGAGCACCCTGCCAAGTCTCCCGCCCAGGGGGCTGCGCGTGCGGACTTCGCGGCGGCCGCGGGGGCGGAGGGAGAGGATGTCAATCCGAGCCGGCGGCCGACAACGAATCACACTCGCGCTGGTTTGCCATGGGCGTGCGGCGCACCGCCAACCCGTCGGACGGCCTGGCGAGCATGAGCATCAGCAGGCGGTACTGGCCGGCGTCGCGGCCGGGGTTGCCGCATACCGTGACGCGGTCGCCGGTACGGAGCGTCTCGCGGTCCACGCCCAGCTGCCGCAGCTTCGCGGCGCCTTCCAGCTCCACAGACCACGTCCGGATCCCGGTCCCGTCAGCGGGGACGCGCAAGTGCAGGAAGGAATGCGGATCCCGGTAGCCGACACGGTCCACGCGGCCTTCCACGGTTATGGTCCGACCGATGTCGTACACCTCGCTGATCACGTGGTGCGCTCCGGCCGGCAACGCAGCGATACCGGCCGTCAAGACGGCGAGCAAAAGTGTTCTGGCCCTCATGCCGCTCTTCCCGTACCGCCGCCCGGCGCCACAATTGGCACGTGATGATAGTCGGCCACAGCGTGCTACGCCCCTTAAGATATCCTGAAGTTCGCGGCGCCGCACCTGCCGGCGACCCCGCACGCAACCGATAATGGCTAGCGATCCGATGGTGGTCGACACCGCGGCGTCCGATGGCGCAGCCGAACGGCTCGAGCGGGGGCGGCTGCTCGTCGTCGAGGACGATCAGAAGGTCGCCGACGCCCTGCGGGAGGGGCTGCGAAGCGACGGATACGACGTCACCGTCGAGCACACGGGCGAGGCGGCGTTCTTCCGCACCAACACCGAGACCTTCGATCTGATATTGCTCGACCTGGGTCTGCCCGGGAGAGACGGCCTGGACATCCTCCAGGCGATTCGCGAGGGAGGCGTCGAAACGCCCGTGCTCGTCCTGACGGCTCGCGACACGGTTGCCGATCGGGTCGAGGGCCTCAATGCCGGCGCCGACGACTACCTGATCAAGCCGTTCGCGTTCGCGGAGCTGCTCGCGCGGATCCAGGCGGTGGTGCGACGCGGCCGTCCGTCCGAGCCGCAGCGGTTGATCGTCCGCGACCTGGCGATCGAAATGACGACCCGTCAGGTGACGCGCGGCGGCGTGCCGGTCGAGCTCACCGCAAAGGAGTTCGAGTTGCTCGCCTATCTGGCGCGCCACGCGCGGCGCGTGGTCTCAAGAGACACGCTCGTGCGCGAGGTGTGGCGCGAAACGTCGTCGAGCACGACCCTGAACAACATCATCGACGTGCACGTCTCCCGGCTGCGCCGCAAGGTCGACCGGGACGGGCTCGTCAAGCTGATCCATACGGTGCGCGGCGTCGGCTTCGTCGTGCGGGAGGATGAACCGTGAGCCGGCGCTGGTTCCCGCACAGCCTGCGGGTGCGCCTGACCGCCTTGCACGTCGCGGCAATGCTGTTGGTGCTGACGCTGTACGCCGCGGCCGTGTTCACGCTCGTGGCGCGAAACGCTTCACGGAGTCTTGACGACCGTCTGCGCAGCGACTTCCGCTGGGCGTCAGACATGGCGCAGCAGGACCGGGCCGGCGCCCTCGTCTGGTTCGAGGGCGACGAGTGGCACGAGGACAGCCCGTGGCTGACCGTGCTGACGTTGAACGGCGAGCCGATTTTCCGCACCGCGCTGGCCCGCCGGCTGCCCGTTCCGGAAAGCGACGCCCTCGCCCGCAACCCGGACGCCGGGATCACGGCCGTGCCGGGCGGCGTGGCGCCGTTCAGGATTCTGACCGGCCGTGCAACGGTCGCGGGTCAGCAGGTCATCATTCAGGTCGGCCGCTCGGAAGCCCCGCTGCGGCAGGAGTTGACCGATCTGTTGCTGGTGCTCGTGCTCGGACTCCCGCTGAGCGTGACTGCCGCGGGGCTGGGCGGCTACTGGCTGGCGCGCGGCGCCCTCGCGCCGGTCGACAGGATGGCGGAGCGCGCCCGCGCGATTACGGCGGAGCGCCTCGGCGAGCGTCTTCCCGTCCACAACCCGGCCGACGAGCTGGGACGGCTGGCAACCGTGTTCAACGCCACGCTGGGACGACTGGAAGCGTCGTTCGATCAGATGCGGCGCTTCACGGCCAACGTCTCGCACGAGCTGCGGACGCCGCTGACGGCCATCCGGAGCGTTGGCGAGGTTGGCCTGCGCGAGCCGCGGGACGCGGCCGGATACCGGGCCGTGATCGGCAGCATGCTCGAGGATGCCAACCGCCTGGCCAGCCTGGTCGACCGGCTGTTGACCCTGTCCCGGGCCGACACCGGCGAGGTGACGGTGGCGTCGGAGCCGGTCGATCTCGCCGACCTCGCCGAGCGCGTCGCCGCCGACCTCGGCGTGCTCGCGGAGGAGAAGGAGCAATCGCTGAACGTGGAGCTGACTGGACCGGCGCACTGCGCAGGTGACCGCATCGTGCTGCGGCAGGCGCTGATCAACCTCGTGGACAACGCCATCAAGTACACGCCGCGCGGCGGCCGGATCGGCATACGCGTGGCGGCCGCGGCCGGCCAGGCGACGCTGGACGTGAGCGATTCGGGCTGCGGCATCCCGCCGGAGCTTCGCGAGCGGGTGTTCGACCGCTTCTACCGCGGGCGCCACCCCGACGCCGGCGAGGCGGGCGCCGGTCTCGGCCTGGCGATTGCGAAGTGGGCGGTGGAGGCGAACCGCGGGACGCTGACTTACGAGCCGGCGGAAGGCAGCAGCAGTCTCTTCCGCATTCGGCTGCCGCTCGATGCGGGCGCTGCACGGGCCGCGGCGAAACGAACGGCGGAAGCCGCGCGCTATGCGGAAGAATCCGCCTGAGCCGGCGGTTGCCGGTCAGCGCGCGGGCGGTTCCGGATTATCGTCACGGACGCGGCCCCGATCCTCGTCGCCTACCCAGTACAGGTTGTGGCAGCGGTCGCAGGAGCGGTACAGGGTCTCGCCAAGATCGAACACGCGTTCGGCATCCCTGGCCTGGACCGCCTCATGCACCAGCAGGGCCGCTTCGGACATGTTCAGTGAGAGCTGCATCCAGCCCTCCTGATCTCGCGCGCGGTCACCGATCATCAGCAGGTTGGCGGTTTCGGCGATGATCATGGCCCCGTTCGCCACGACGGCCCATTCCTCGTCCGTCTCCGGCTCCCACTCCTCGGTTCCCTCGACGGTGATGATCGTGCCGGAGGAATCCCACACCGCGTCGGCCGCGGGGTCGAGAATCATCGTCATGAGCTGGCTGACGTCCGCGACCGGCGCCAGCGGCGGACCGCTGGGCTCCGATTCGCAGCCCGTCAGCAGAAAGGCGCTTACACAGACGCAGAGCAGAAGCCTTCGCATACTTGCTATCCCATCCAAAACCATAGTGAGTGCCAGGATATCCCGTGGCGATTGTACACTGGCGGTCCAGCTTACTAAGTGCCCGTGAGAAGGAGGCCAAGATGGCCAATCACAGTTCCCGTTCGAACCCGGGCCGCCCGGCGCGCACCACCGCGGCGGTCCTGCTCGTCCTGCTGGCCGCGCCGGGATCGGCGCTGCACACCCCAGCACTCGCACAGGAACACTGGGCCGGCACCTGGGCCACCGGCCTGCAGGCCCAGATTCCGCCCGATCCGGCAACGTCGGCCCGGACGTCCGACGCGGGCGGTAACCCGTTCGGTCCGCTGCCGCGCATCCACAACCAGACGCTGCGGCAATTCGTGCGCACCAGCATCGGCGGATCCCGCGTGCGGGTGACGTTCACCAACGTCTTCGGCGACCACCCGCTGGAGGTCGGCGCCGCCCACCTGGCGGTGCGCGCGGGCGGGCCGGCGATCGACCCGCAGGCCGGCGCGCCGCTCACGTTCGACGGCGAGCCGTCGGTCTCCATCGAAGCGGGATCGACGGTGCGCAGCGACGCCGTCGATCTCGACGTGCCGGCGCTGGGGCACCTCGCCATCGACATGCACCTGCCGGGCGACACCTGGCACGGGCGCTCGCCCGTCTCCGGCCTGCGCGGCGCCTGGTCCACCGGTTACGTCTCCCCCGCCGGGGACCACACCGGCGTGGAGAGCATGCCGGTAGACGACACGCTTCAGTCGTGGCTGTTCCTCTCCCGCGTGGAGGTGGCGGCCCCGCGGGAGACGCAGGTAATCGTGACGCTCGGCGACTCCATCACCGAGGGGTTCGGCTCGAGCGCCGACACCGACAGCCGCTGGCCCGACGTGCTGGCCGAGCGGCTTGGCGAGGCGCTCGGCGGCGAGGCGCCCGCCGTGCTCAACGTCGCCATCTCCGGCAACCGCGTGCTGCGCGGCAACGACGGCGCGTTTGCCGCGCTCACCGGCGGCGACCCCGGGCCGCCCAACCCCAACGCCGGCTTCGGCCCGAGCGCTCTGGACCGCCTCGACCGCGATGTGCTGCTGCAACCCGGCGTGACGCACGTCATCGTGCTGGAGTCGATAAACGATATCGGGATGGCCGGCGACCCGGCGTCACCGACCGTCGAAGAGCTCATCGCCGGCCACCGCGCGCTGATCCAGCGCGCCCGCGCCCAGGGCCTGACGGTGTACGGCGGCACGCTGACGCCGTTCGAGGGGGCGCAGTATTTCACCGAGGAGGGCGAGGCCAAGCGGCAGGCGGTGAACGAGTGGATCCGCACCAGCGGCGCCTACGACGCGGTGATCGACTTCGACGCCGTCGTGCGCGACTCCGCCAACGCGCGGCGGTTCCTGCCCATGTTCCACCCCGGCGACTGGCTGCATCCGAACGACGAGGGGTATCGAGCGATGGGCGACGCGATCGACCTGACGTTGTTCGCGCGGGCGCCGTGAGCCGGCGCCCGCGCCGGGGAAATTATCAGTTGCCGGCGATGCGGAATTTCTGGACCCGCCGGTTTTGGCCCACCTCCGCGCCGAACACGTTGCCGCGCGAATCGACGGCGATGTGGTGCAGATTCGTCAACTGGCCCGGTTCGGAACCCAGCGACCCGAATTCACCGACGGTCGCGAGCGAATCGCGCTCGATGATCCAGACCTTGCCGTTGCCGAAGTCGTTCGCGTAGATGTAGCGCTGCTCGGGATCCTGCGAGAACGCCACCCGCGCGACGGTGCTCGAAGCCGGCCCGCCACGGTTGATGAACCCCTGCTTCACATAGCGCCCCTCGACGGTGAACACCTGGATGCGGCGGTTGCCGCGGTCGGCCACGTACACGAAGCCGTCGTTCGACACGCCGATGCCATGGACGATCCCGAACTGCTCGGGACCGACTCCCATCGTCACCAGGGGATCCTCGGGCGGTGACGGGTCCGGCCGGGCCATGCCGATTTCGTACGCATCCTCCGGCTCGTTGCCGAACGCGCCCCACTGGCGCTTGAAATCGCCGCTGTCCGCGTCGAGCACCCACACCCGGCGGTTGCCGTAGCCGTCTGCGACGAACGCCTCGTTCGTCGGTGCATAGACGCCCACGTCCGCCGGCTGCCGCGGATTGTCCGTGTCGGCATTCCCGCCGCTCGCGGCATAACTGCCCTTCTGGAACAGGAAGTCACCGCTTGCGGTGAACTTGAGAATCATGTCGTCCGCACGGTCGGACACGTTGTTGCCCGCGCGCGGATTGATGCCGGTAATCCACACGTTGTTCGCGTGGTCGACGAAGATGCCGTGCTCCGTGTCCGGCCAGTCGTAGCCGTCGGCGGGACCGCCCCAGCCCTGCACGAATGCGCCGTCCGCGTCGAACTCCATCACGGCGGGCGCGGCGTTGGCCAGCTGGTCCTCAGGCGCGGTCCGCGGCCGCGAGAGCACCCAGACGTGATCGCGCGAGTCGACCGAAACCGACGTCGGGACGCCCATTACCCAGCCGTTGGGCAGCTCGGGCGGAAACGACGCATCCAGTTCATACGTCGGCGGACCCGCCATTGCCATGTCGTCCGCGGCGGTCGACTCCGACATGGCCGGCTCTTCCGGCATCTCGCCGCCGCCGCAGCCGGCCAGACCGACTGCCAGCGCGAGCGGAATCAGGGCCAGACGCATCATCAGATATCGGGGCATTGCATTTCTCCTCGATTGCTTGCTCGTTAGTCGTCCCGGGCAGCGTGCGCCAGGGCGGCGCGCGCCCATCCCTCGGGGCCAAGGCTGCCACATGATGGCACAAGCGCGTGCGGATCGCCACGCCGCACGGGGCGCTCTCAGGCCGCCGGCGGCACGAAGCCGAGGAAGCGGCGGGGATTGTCGACCAGCACCTTGTGCAGCGTGGCCTCGTCCACGCCGGCGTAGCGCAGTTTCGGTGCGAATTGCAGCAGCACCGTGGAGAACCCGTGGCCCCAGTTCGCCTTCAATTGGCGCGACTGCGAGAAGTCGGCCGCCAGCAGCAGGTTGTCCTCGTAGCCCGCGTCCAGCACCTCCAGCACGCAGCGCACCTTGTGGGCGGTCGACCAGTTCGCCCGAACTGCCCGCGATACTATAGAATACCGCCGCGCGAATTCTGTCTCGTTCTCTGTGAGGATCCCCAGCATGAAGCGTTGCGTTGCGATAGCCGCCCTCTTGTCGACCGTGCCGGTCGGCGCCCAGGAGCGTGGCGGCATGATCGAATGGCCGTACGTCGGCTCGGAACAGGCGCACACCAAGTACTCCACCGCCGACGAAATTACCGCCGCAAACGTTGCCGAGATGGAGATCGTCTGGCAGTGGGAGCCGAACGAGATGCCGCTCCAGGAATACGGTACGCGGCCGGGCGCCTTCCAGGCCACGCCGATCATGATCGACAACATCCTTTACGTATCGACCATGTACACGCGCGTCGCCGCACTCGACGCGGAGACGGGCGCCGAGCTCTGGACGTTCGACCCGAAGGCGTACGAGGGCGGTTCGCGCGGCGCGGGCCCCGGCGGCTTCAAGCACCGCGGGATTGCGCACTGGCGCGACGGGAACGACGCCCGCATCCTCTTGAACAGCCGCGACCGGCTGTACTCGTTGGATGCCGCGACCGGCGTTCCGGATCCGGAATTCGGCGACGGCGGCAGCATCCTGCTGACCGAGGGCCACGGCCGCCCGGTGACCCGCTTCGATTTCGACCAGACTTCCCCGCCGGTGGTGTTCGAGGACCTGGTGCTCGTGGGCAGCCGCGTGCCCGACCGGGTGCAGCGCAAGTTCGACCCGCCCGGCACCGTGCAGGCATTTGACATTCGCAGCGGGCAGCGCCGCTGGGTGTTCTTCACCATCCCGCAGTCCAATGACGACTTCGGCGCCGACACCTGGGAAGACGAATCGTGGCGCTACACCGGCCACGCCAACGTCTGGGGCCTGATGTCGCTCGACGCCGAGCGCGGCCTGCTGTACGTGCCGACGAGCACGCCGAGCGGTGACTACTGGGGCGGCCGGCGGCTGGGCGCGAATCTGTTCGCCGAGTCGCTGCTCTGCCTGGATGCGCGGACCGGCGAGCGCCAGTGGCACTTCCAGGCGGTGCACCACGGGGTGTGGGACTACGACTTCAACTCGGCGCCCAACCTGGTCACCATCACGGTGGACGGCCGGGAGATCGACGCCGTGGCGGAGGTGTCGAAGCAGGGCTTCACCTACGTGTTCGACCGGGTGACGGGCGAGCCGGTGTGGCCCATCGAGGAACGTCCGGTCAACACCGAAACCGACGTGCCGGGCGAGGTTCTGTATCCGACGCAGCCGTTCCCGACGAAACCGCCGCCTTTCAGCGGGCAGGGCGTGTCGCTGGACGACGCGAACGACCTGACGCCGGAGATCCACGCGCTGGCCGTGGAAGAGATGCAGCAGTTCCGGGTGGGGCCGCTGTTCACGCCGCCGGCCCTGCGGGGCACGCTGATGCGACCCACGACGAGCGGCGGCGCCGACTGGGGCGGCGCGGCGTTCGACCCGCAGACCGGGCTGTTGTACGTGCGGACTTCGGAGGGCACCAGCACGAACCAGGTTTGTCTGAATACCGGCGACGACTCGGACGTCGACGTCGAGTACAGCAACAACTGCCCGCATGGCGCGTCGGCGATGATCTTTCAGTTGGCCAACCGCCCCGGCGCCGCCAGGATCGCACAGCGCAAGCTGGGCCCGATCCCGATCATCAAGCCGCCGTATGCGTATCTGGTGGCGATCGACCTGAACGCGGGCGAGATCGCGTGGAAGGTGCCGTTCGGCGAGGGCAGCCGGATCATCCGCAACCACCCGTTGCTGCGCGGAGTCGAGCTGCCCGAGCGCCTCGGCACGCCCGGCAATCCGGGTCCGCTCGTGACCAGGGGCGGCCTGCTGTTCCTGGGTGGCGGCGACCCGTATCTGTATGCGTTCGACAAGGCTACGGGCGCGGAGATCTGGCGCGGCGCGACGCCGCACCGGACCAGCGCGAATCCGATGACCTACCGCTCGCGGTCGGGCCGGCAGTTCGTCGTCATCGCGACCGGCGCCGGGCCGGATGCCGCACTCGTAGCATTTGCGCGGCCCGAGTAACGAGCGCACGCGGTGCACCAAGTCGCGCACGGCGCGGGGCGCAGGGGTGCCGGTATGCTTGGAGGGTTTCGTTCATGAAGATCCACCCACTGGAGGGGACAATGCGTGTCACGGTTGCCTGTTGCATCAGCCTGTTGGTCGGCGTGCACACCGCATGGGCGCAGCACCCGGGCGAGGCGGCCTACGAGAAGGTGTGCGTCACCTGCCACGGACCGCAGGGGGCCGGCGGCCTGGCGCCCGCGCTGGCGCCGATGAGCTACGACGCCGACTACGTGCTGGCGATCGTCCGCGAAGGGTTCGGGCAGATGCCGCCCATCTCGGCGCGCGAGCTGAACGACGATGAGGTAGCCCAGGTCGTCGAGTACCTGCGAGACCCGGGCGCCGCGCCTGGCGCCGGGCAGGCTGAAGCCGCGCCGGAACACCCGGACCTCAGCGGCATCTGGCAGGCGGTCAACGCCGCGTCGTGGAACGTCGAGGACCACAACGCCGAGGACGGCGTGCCGGCCGGCCTGAGCGTTGTGGTGGGCGGCACCATTCCCTACCGCGAAGACGCACTGGCGCAGCGGCGCGAGAACTATGAGAACCGCATGGAGGACGACCCGGTCCGCCAGTGCTTCCTGCCGGGCGTGCCGCGCATCATGTACATGCCGTTCCCGTTCCAGATCATTCAGACGCCCGACCACCTGGTGATGACGTTCGAATTCGCCCATGCGGTGCGGATCATCTATACGGACGGCAGCCCGCACCCGCTGCCGAACGATTTCTGGATGGGCGATTCGCGCGGCCACTGGGAGGGCGACACGCTGGTCATCGACAACACCTACTTCAACGACCAGACCTGGTTCGACGCCTCCGGGAACTACCACAGCAACCAGCTGCACGTGGTCGAGCGGCTGACCCCGGCCGGTGAGAACCACATCCTGTACGAGGCGACCATCGAGGACGCGGAAGTGTTCACGCGCCCGTGGACCATTCGCATGCCGCTGTACCGGCGCATGGAGGAGAACCTCCAGATCCTCGACTACGACTGCGTCGACTTCTTCCTCGACTCGCTGGTCGAGCCGTGACGGAACGTAGGAGGAGCACAACAATGCGTACCACCATCTTTGCCGTACTGATCGGCATGGGCCTGCTGCTGGCTACGCCGCCCATCGTGGCCCATCATGCGTTCTCGGCCGAGTTCGACGCCGACCGGCCGATGCAGCTCCACGGTACGGTCACCCGCACCGAGTGGATCAACCCCCACTCCTGGATTCACATCGACGTCACCGACGACAACGGCAACGTCGAAAGCTGGGCGATCGAGTGCGGCGCGCCCAACGCGCTGATCCGCCGCGGCCTCAACAAGAACTCGGTGCCGGCCGGCACCGAGCTGGTGGTCGACGGCTTCGGCGCCAAGGACGGCTCGAACACCGCCAACGCGCGCGACATCACCCTGCCCGACGGCTCGCAGTTCTACGTCGGCTCGTCCGGCACCGGCGCACCAGGGCAGCCATAGGCACAACGATGCGCGTCAACCCGCATGCTGCGTGCGCCGCCGTGGCCGCGCTGGCGCTGCTCGCCCCTGCCGCCGCCGCGCAGGAGATCGAGATTCTGGACACCCAGATCCAGTACAACCGCGGCCAGAACGTCGCGCCGTTGTATGAGGGCTGGATCCGCAACCCCGACGGCACCATAGACATGTGGTTCGGCTATCTGAACAAGAACTACGAAGAGGTGCTGCACGTCCCGATTGGACCGGACAACAACATCCAGCCGGGCGGGCCCGACCGCGGCCAGCCGACCGTGTTCATTCCCCGCCGGCGGCGCGGCGGCGCCGTAACCCGCCGCGAGAACTACGTCTTCCGGGTTACGGTGCCGGCCGACATCGGCGAAGAGGACGAGGTGATCTGGACGGTGACAGCCCACGGCCGGACCGACCGCGCGGTCGGCACGCTGCTCGATGTGTACGTACTCGACGAGCCGCCGGAGGGCAACTTGCCGCCCACCGTCAGCCTGACCGCCGATCGGACGTCGGTCGACACCGGCGGCGCCGTCAACCTGTCCGTCACGATAAGTGACGACGGCCTGCCGGAGAACGGCCGGCAGCGCGCCAGTGTCCGCTGGCAGCGCTACCGCGGCCCCGGCGCCGTGACCTTCGACCCGCGGCGGTCGTCCTTTCCCGAGGGGAGGGGGGCCGTCTCCGATGTCGAGCTCAGCAGCAGCGCCACGTTCAGCGAGCCCGGTATGTACGTGCTGCGCGCGGTCGTCAACGACGGGGACCTCAACCCGGCCGGCTGGCCGCGGGTGCCGTCCACGACGTTCGAGTCCGTGACGATCGAAGTGCGGCCGGACTAGAAGCCGGTTTGCCAACGACCGGCTCTGGGGTATCGTTGACGTTGACAGATCCGCCCGTCAATCTTCCGGCACGAAGGGATCGAGACAACAGGAGATGTCCATGACTTTCCAGTGCGCGCTCCCGGCCGTACTTGCGAGCGCCCTGGCGGCGGTCGTCGCGGCGCCGGCGCAGGCCGGAAACGAGGCCGCCGCTGAGGTGACGTACTACAAGGACGTCCTGCCGATCATGCAGGAGAACTGCCAGACCTGCCACCGGCCGGTCGGCCTGAATATCGGCGGATTGAGCGCCCCGATGTCGTTCACCAGCTATGCGGAGACCCGGCCCTGGGCCCGCGCCATCGCCGGCAAGGTCGAGGCGCGCGAGATGCCGCCGTGGTTCGCGTCGGCGCCCACCGGCGTCTTCTCCAACGAGCGCGGCCTGAGCGACGCCGAAATCGACACCATCCTGCGCTGGGTCGACGCCGGCGCGCCCGCCGGCGACGCCGCCGACGCGCCGCCGCCGAAGCAGTGGGTTGAGGAGACCAGCGACGGCTGGTCGAACGGCACCCCCGACTTCACCGTCAAGCTGCCTGAGCCGTACTTCATCGAGGACGACATCTACGACCTCAACGCCAGCCTGTTCACGACACTGACCGAGGAAGAGCTGCCGCAGGACACCTGGGTCCGGGGCTGGGAATTCAAGACCGGCACCGACGGCGTCGTCCACCACATGTGCGTGTTTTTCAGACGTCCGAACACGGCCGCCGCACCGGCCGCCGCCATGGGCGCCGCCGAGGGCGCGGACGCGCTCGGAGAAATGCTGAGCTGCATCGCCGAAGGGGCCGAGAGCGGCATGCTGCCCGACGGCTTCGGCGTGCTGCTCGAAAAGGGCACGTCGCTCATCTTCAACATGCACTATCACAAGGAGCCGGCGGACGGCTCGGGGGTCTGGAGCCAGCCGGAGGTCGGGTTCTTCGTATCCGACGAGCCGGTGAAGTACAAGGTCCAGAACGACTTCATACCGAACGCCGGGTTCGAGATTCCCCCGCACCATCCGCACTACCGGATCGGCTCGTCGCGCCTGCTCGAGAAGGACACCTACGTGCTGACCTATTGGCCGCACGCCCACCTGCGGGCGACGGCGGCGCGCTATACCGCCATCTATCCGGACGGTACCGAGGAGCTGCTGCTCGACGTGCCGCGCTACGACCAGGACTGGCAGGAAACCTACAAGTACAGGGAGCCCAAGCTGCTGCCGAAGGGGACGCGCATCGACGTCGACTTCTGGTACGACAACACCGCGGAGCGGGCGGCGCGCAGAGACTTCGACCCGAACCGCGCCATCGGGCACGGTAATCGCACGGACGACGAGATGTCGCTCGGATTCATAGGCTACGCCGAGGTCGAGCCGAAAGCGGCGGCCACCAACAACCAGAACTGACGGCTCGCCCTGCCCCCGCATGCGATACATGGGCCGTCTCCGCATTGCCGGCGCCGTCGCCATCGGTTTCGCGACCGCGGTTGTCGGTGCGCGGGCGCTGCAACCGGAGGCCGGTAGAGACGACCGCCTCCACGTAGCGCTGACGCTCGACGCGCAGCTGATCGAGGTGTCGTATCCCCCCGCGCTCTCTGCCGCGGACAGTGCGTACGAATCGCTGCTCTCCGGATCCATCGGATCCCGCGCGCTGGTCGGCTCGCTCGTCGCCGACCGGGCGTTGCGCATCGGCTCGATTGCATACGACGTCGACGCGCCGCAGCCGGACGGACAACCGGGCGCCCCGCCGCCGGCAGTCAACTACGAGCTGTGGCTGGCGCGGACCGTCGACGGCTGGGAGCTGGAAGCGCCCGGCGGCAACGACACGGACACCGTCCCGCTGACGCATCGCACGGCCGGCGCCTCCGCGCCCACGTTCCGCGCGTCGCTGCACGCGACCGGGGCCGAATCCGGCCGCCTCTACATGCGCTGGGGCCCGCACGTCTGGAGCACGGAATTCCGTTTCGACGATCTGCCGCCGCAACCGCAGCAGCTCCCCAGTTCCGGCGGTTTCAGCGAGGCGCTCGAGCGCGACAGCGACACCAGCGCCACAGCTCGCCTCAACCGGCTCGCCGAACGGAACGAGACCGCGCTGGCGCTCCCGGACGGCGCGCGCATGGCCGTCCTCTACGGCAAGAACCTCCCCGTCGACGGCGTGGACTATCCGAACCTGGCGTCGACTCCCGACGGCGCGGTCGTCCAGCTGATTCGCGCACCCGTGGTCCGCATCCGTAGCGACGTGGCGCTGCGCTTCGGGCAGATCGACCTGCCGACCGCCAACCTGGCGCCGGGGTTCGCCGGCCTGTACGGCCTGTGGCTCAAGCGGGTTGGCGACGGTTGGCGCTTCGTCTTCAACGACGAGCCGGATTCCTGGGGCACGCAGCACGACGCGGCGTTCGACGCGGTGGAGGTCGCCGTCGACTACGCGCGCGCGGAGGGTGCATTCCGTCCGCTGGGGGTCACCCTCATACCGGCCGGCGCCGACGGCGCCCGGCTGGTGGTCCACTGGGGTCCGCACGAGTGGGCCGCTGATTTCACAGTCGTACGGTAGGAGCGGCGTTGACTTCGGGATCGTCGACTGGCGCCGCCGGACACCTGCACTAGAAAATCCGAACCACCAACACCGCTCAGCCGCCCTGCCGGCTACGGCAGCAACGGCGCCAACGGCAGCACGACGACGATCGAGAATCCCCAAGCGCTGGCGTCGTCGAGGTAGAGCTCCCCGTCGACGACGTCACCTGCCCTGGGCAGCCCCGTGGCGACGTAGTCGAGCGAGCCTTCGAGCTCGACGTGCTTCAGCCAGTTGTCATCCGGAAGCCAGTTGAAGAGTAGAAATGCCGTATCGAGCTCGAAATTGAGCTTGTGCGTGTAGACGCTCGTGTCGGTGGGCCGCTCGGCGGGACTGAATTTGTCGACGATGTCGAAGTGGCTTTCGACCCACCCGCCGGTCTGTTCCCCGGTCAGCCAGTCGAGATTCAGCTCGAACTCGAACTCGATGCCGTTGTCGCGGATGCCGGCGCCCCCGAGTTGATTCGACGTCGCGCCCGTGAACGGATGCGCGTCGGTCTCGCCGGACGGCACGAAGATGGTCTCCAGCGTAAAGCCGACGCGCGGAATCTCCGTCGGGATGCCCACGGCGAGAATCAGCTCGAACACCGACTCGCGCGCCTGACGCTCAACAGAGACGTCCCCGGTCTCATCCGTCACCTCGACGCGCGCACGGCCGGCGAGATTCTCGAAGGTGAAGGTCGGCTCGACCTTGAAATCGGGTACGCAGAGAATGCGGCACGGCGGATCTTCATCCGCCTGCGCCGCCGCCGGCTGCACGGCCAGCAGGAGCGCGCCCGCCAGCGCGGCCAGGTGCCGGACCGGTTGCATCGCGCCGAGCGCCGTCACCGCTCCGTAACGATCTGGAAACCGCGCCGCGTTTCCGGCGTCCAGGTTCCGGGCATCCGGTAGTCGTCCCGGCGAGGCATCCGGACTGCGGGCAGGGTGTCGGCGGTCATGACGTCCTCTTCCCCGATGATGCCATTACGGTGGAGGAGATACGCCGTCAAGGCGTACACCTCGTCGACCGTGAGGATGCCGGGACGGTCGTATGGCATGACCCGGTGGATGTAGTCCCATATGCTCGGCGCGAACGGCCAGTGCCGGATCGGCCAGTAGTTGGAGCGCGTCGTGACGTCGCCGCCCACCAGCGGGATCGATGGCCCCTCCTCGGCCGTCGGACCGTGGCAGTTCGAACAGCCGCGCCTCGCGAACACCCGCTCCCCCTCGGCGGAGGTGCCGCTGCCGGGCGGCAGATCCTCGCCGTCCGGCCCGACGAGCGGATCGTGCAGCTCGGCCTCCGTGGGTGGCCGGCCGAGCCCCGAGGGCGACGCCTCCTCCTGCGCCTGCAGCGTTGCGCCCAGCAGCACGGCGCCGGCGACGAGCGCCCCGGCGCTACGCATGCACATCGACCACCACCTCGGTCGGCTCGAGACCGTTCGCGACCTTGCCATCCGCCGCCACCTTCCACGGCTGGATCCAGTTGCAATATCCGAGTTGGCTCTGAATCGTCCCGTACAGCTGCCCGCGCGTGAGGTCCCAGTAGCGCGCATACTCCGCTTCCGTCGGCTGCAGCTGCCCGCGCTCGTCGAGGCAGCGCGACTGCAGCACCGCTTCCCCGCCGTTCCAACGCCACGGCAGGTGAAAGCGGGTATGCGCCTTCGGCAGCACCGGCCCCGACAGCTCCGCTTCCCGGTAGGTCGCGCCGCCGTCGGTCGACACCTCGACCTGGCTCACCTTGCCGCCGCCCGACCAGGCAAGACCGCTGATGACGTACGCCCCGGGCGCCGGCAACTGCTGCTCGCCCGACGGCTGCGTGATGACCGAGTTCGGCCCGAAGTCGTAGCTGTCGCGCTGCGTCTTCGGATCCGGCGTCAGGAAGCGCGAGTGCTCCTGGAACGACAGGTACGGCTTGTCGACCACCTTGATCCGCTTCAGCCACTTCACGTTGTAGATGCCTTCGAAGCCCGGTACGACAAGGCGCAGCGGGAAGCCGTGGTCGGGGCGCACCGGCTCGCCGTTCTGCCCGTAGGCCACCAGCACGTCGTCGAGCGCCTTGGCCAGCGGCACGCTCTTCGTATGCCGCCCGCCGTCGGCCCCTTCCGCGATGATCCACGAGGCGCCGTCCCGCATCCCGACCTCGTTGAACAGCACCGACAGCGGCACCCCGGTCCATTCGCTGCAGCCCATGCGGCCGTGCGTCCCGGTGACGGTCGTGGCCCGGGGATTCGGCCGGTTGCCGATGCATTCGAGGAAGTGCACGCGGGAGACGAACGGCAGCCGGCGCAGCTCGTCCATCGTGAAGACCAGCGGCCGGTCCACCAGTCCCTCGATCGCCAGCGTGTGCTCCGCCGGGTTGATGTCCGGAATGCCGTAGTAGTGCTGCGTCGTAAAGTGCAGCGGCGTCGGCGTGATGGTCCCGACCAGGTCGGCCAGCGGGGTCCTCGCGCTCGGGCGCTGCGGATTCGGCCGGATGCGCGGCCGCTGGCTGTGGCTGCGTCCCTCAATCTCGCGCGTGACGGTGACGAAACGCGAGCGCCGGCCGTAGAGCACGCTCTCCAGGGAGTTGTTGTCGACCACCGCCGGGGTCTGCTCCGCGGTCGCAGCCGATCCGCCGGCCAGCTCCAGCGCCGGCGGCGCCGCCACCAAGCCCGCAACCGCGGCGCCCTCCTTCAGAAACCGCCGCCTGCCTGGATTCCTATCGTTCATCGTCCCCTCCTCGCGAAGCCTGCCGCCACGTCCTGGTATCTAGAAGACCGCCAGCGCGTTGATTGGTGAGCCGGTGCCGCCTTCCACAGCCAACGGCGCGGCTACCAGCGTGAACTCCCACCGATTCAACGCAGCGGCGGTCTCGGCGAGCGCTTCCAGGTCCTGATTGTCGAAGACGTCGATGCCCATGGCCACGATCGTCAGCAGGTGGACCGGCTGACCGACGCCTTCGACGCCCGACGGCACGACGTCGAGCACGGCGTCACTGCCGATGAACGAGATGTCTCGTGACTTCACCCAGGGCATGGTCGAGGCGTGGAGCCCGGCCACGCTCTCGGTAATGTCCCACGGTCCGACCGCGGCGCGCCGCGCCCAGCGGCCGGTGCGCACGAAGATCACATCGCCTGGCCGCACCGTCAGGCCCGCCATCTCCTCCCAGGCGTCGAGATCGTCTGCATAGATCGGTGTCCCGGGCTCGATATACGGCACGCCCCTGAGGCGCGGGATGTCGAACAGCACGCCGCGCGTCACGATGCCGGCCTGCAGGTTGAAGATCGATGCGTTGCCGCAGCCCGCCTCCGTGATCGTATCTTGCGAGACGCCGTTGTACATCTTGCCGTCGGAGAGGATGTGGCACAGCGAGTCGAGATGGCTCTGGGAGTAGCCGTGATAGCTGACGTTGTAGTTGTCGCCGACGCCGCCGAAGAATTGCAGCGCTCCCGACGGATCGGGCACGCCCAGCATGCTGTGGCCGAACGGCTGCAGGACGTCGTCCGCGGCTTCCTTGAGGACCGGGTGGGCGAGCGATACGGTGATACCCTCCGTCGCCAGCGCCATCGCCTCGAGCCGCTTTCCGGGGGTGATCAGGTTGGCCGCGCCGAGCTGGTCGTCGGGACCCCAGCGGCCCCAGTTCGAGAGCTCCTCCATCAGCCGCTCGATATCGGCCCGCTCGAGGTCACGCGACGCGGGCGCCACCGGCGGCGGGACGTACTCCGGAGCTGCTTCTTCGTCCATGGGCTCCGGAACCGGCTCGGAGCCGCCGCAGCAGACGCACAGGACGGAGAGCAGCAACCAGACGCAGGTCGGACGTCGCAGTCTCATCACCGGCCTCCAGGGGGGCATCAAGGGATGCCTATGCCGACACGTCAAACCATATCAGCCACGAGCGGGGTCTCACAACCTACCGTGCCGGCCCGAGGCAGGGCGTGCCGGCGGTTGTACACTGGGCGTCGATGTCCGTCCTCCGGCGTCGATTGCTCTCCGCGCTCTGCCGCGCCGCGCTGCTGCTCGTCGTGACGCTGGCGGCCGGCTGCGCTTCCGGGCCGCCGCCGCCGGACGCGGCCGACTTCCCGGACCGGTTCACCGGCTCGCCGGCGTGCCGCGACTGCCACCTGGACATCTACGAACGGTGGAGCGACACGCTGATGGCGAACGTGCTGCTCGACCCGCGCGAGCAGCCCGGCGCCATCCTGGGCGACTTCGACACGCCGCATCCGCTCGTCACCTTCCGCCCGGAGGAGATCACGTTCACCTACGGCAGCAAGTGGAAGCAGCGCTACTTCACCCGGCGCGGCGACGACCTGTTCGTCTACCCGGCGCAATGGGACGTGCAGAACCGGGAGTGGCGCCGCTACGGCGCCCGGCCCGGCACCGAATGGTGGACGGCGCACTACCCCGCGGACCAGATGCAGCGGCCCACCGGTCCGCTCTGCGACGGCTGTCACTCGGTGAACTACGACGTGCAGGCGAAGACGGTCACGGAATGGAACGTCGGCTGCGAGGCGTGCCACGGCGCCGGCCGCGACCACGTGCTCAACCCGGTGGCCGACACCGTCGTGAATCCGGCGGCGCTCGACCCGGTGCGCGCCACCGACGTCTGCATCCAGTGCCACTCGCAGGGCATGCCGCACGACAACCCGATTCAGGGACAGTACTTCGACTGGCCGGTCGGCTACGCGCCGGGCGATCGGCTGAGCGACGTCTGGGAGCTCGACGCGCCGCACCTGGGCGAGGAGACCTTCACGCACTGGCCGGAAGGCTCCGCCCACAAGAACCGGATGCAGGGCAACGACTACGTCCGCAGCCAGATGTACGTGAAGGGCGTCACCTGCTCGGCCTGCCACGACGTCCACGGCACGGAGCACGAGGCCGACCTCATCGCCCCAGGCAACGCCGTCTGCACGTCGTGCCACCAGCCGCACCTGCAGCCCGGACCCGCGGGATCGCTCGAGCACCACACGCGGCACGCGGCCGACAGCGAAGGCAGCGCCTGCGTCGCCTGCCACATGCCGCGGATTGCCCGCACCATCGGTGACGTCAACGTCCGCAGCCACACGTTCCGCTTCATCTCGCCGCTCGACACCGAGCGCTACGGCGTGCCCAACCCGTGCACCGCGTGCCACACCGACGAAACGAACGCGTGGGCAATCGAGCAATTGCGGACCTGGCCGCACGTTTCACCCTGGCGGGTGGCGCCGTGACGCTCCATCCCCTGCTCGTCCACTTCCCGATCGGCCTGATCGCCGCCGCCGCGCTGTTCGACCTCGCGTCGCTGGCCGCCGGCCAACGCGCGGCGGCGCGGCACGTAGCCACCGGCCTCTACCTGGCGGGCGCGGCCGCGCTGGTCGCGGCCTACTACACCGGCCGCGGCGACGCGGCCCTGGTGCGGATCCCCGGTCTTGCCCACGCGCTCGTCGACGAGCATTGGACCTGGGCGCTGCGCGCGACGGTCTACGTGGGCGCCTGTGCCCTGGGCCGACTCGGTCTGGAGATGTCGGGGCAACTGGCAACGCGGCGGCGCTGGCTGCCGGTCGCCGCGGCCGGCATCGCCGGACTGCTGCTCCTGTTCCAGACGGCCGAGCGCGGCGGCCGTCTGGTCTACCAGCACGGCGTCGGCGTGGCGGCGCCGCGTTCGGCGCACTATTCACGACGGCGTCGGACCTGCTGTTCAGCGGCTCCCGGTCGAGTCAATCCAACGGCTGGATCCTTACCACGTACCCGTAGTGGTCCACATACCAGACCGTGACCGGGTCAGTGGAGTTGTCAATCCAGGTCCGGCGATCATGAGCATATGGTTCGGGCATCATGTAGCCCGTCCACCGATCAGTGGTCGGATCCAATCGCCAGAATCGCCCCGACTGCATCCCGCCCGCCCACACTTCGCCGTTCTTGTCCGGCATCGCCTCGTAGAAGGTATCCCACGGAATCGGCGGATAGTACTCGCTTACGCGATGGGTCGTTCCGTCGAGCTTGATCAGCATGCCGCCGCGCCCGCCGAACCAGGCGTTACCGTGTGGGTCGAATCCTCCGCGGGCGGGGTTGGACCGTCGAGTCGGCGTCTCGACCTCCCAAGTCTCCCCCGTCTGCGTGTCCAGCATGGCAACCATGTTGCCGCTGAACGTGCCGCCGGCCCAAAACCGCCCGTCGGGCGTGACCATGTTGTCGTATGTGCCAGGCAGCCTTTCCAGTGAGAACCGCTCAACTTCCTCACCCGTCTCGCTGTCGGTCTTGGTCACGACCCTGACTCCCAGCCCGAAGAACGTGTGATACACATAGCCGGCCGAGTCCATGGCGAAATTCGACCCTCTACCCAGGACCCGGCGCCGTCCGGGATTGCGAATGTCGAATCGCCGGACGACCCGTCCGGCACTGGGATCCAGCGCGGTCAGGTGCTGGGCCCAACCCTCCGAGAACCAGACCAGCCCCTCCTCATCGACCCAGACGCGGTGAGTGCCGGGCAGCGCCCCGGCGATGGCGTCGGCCTTCGCTGGAATTCGGTACTCGGTAACGCTACCGGTGCGGGGATCCAGCACGCCAACGTACGGGCTGCGGTGCGTGGTGTACCAAATGTTGCCCTCGGCGTCTCCGTGCACGTCATGCGTCGCGAGCAGCTCCCGAGGCAACTCATATTCGGTGACGACCACGCGCGTCGAGCGGCCCCGCTCCCGCGGCAAATAGTGCAGCGGGGCATGCTCGACCTCCGGACCGCTGACTCGAGCGAGCCAGTTCGCCAGAAACGCTTCGGTCTCCAGCATCGGCCGTCCCGTCCGGTCCAGAGTCTCGGGAGTCGGCACGCGGTTCCCGAACAGGGTCGAGCTCGAGGATCGCAGCATCCGCTGCACGATCAGCTGCCAGCTCCGTTCGTCATAGCGATTACGGAAGATCTGCTGGTATGAGTGGCAGTAGTTGCATGCGAGGCCGAACACCCTTTTTTCTTCCCCTGTACCGGGCAGGTTCAGGAGCCACTCTGCCCCGGTGAGCTGCGCCAGAACGGCCGGGGTGGGCGGCAACAGATATGTGTCGCTGATCCGCTCCAGCACGATGTTCTCCAACCGCGTCTGCCCGTCGATCTGGATCGACTCTTTCACATATGGCTTGAATTCCATGGGACGGGGGACGCGCAGCGTGTACGATCCAGCCGCCAGAACAGGGAACTCGAAGCGGCCCTCCGCATTGGAGTAGACCGTGGTCCGAATCGCTGTCCGGGTCGAGACCAACTGCACGCCGACCCCTTCAACCGGGTCCCCCTGGGCGCGCACCAGGCCCCAGACCCCGCCCTGCAGCGCCCCTCGGCTGTGCGTCTCCGATCGCTGGCTTGGCGTCCGTGTCCCCGCGCGATACCGAGGTTGGGGCGGCGGCTCCTCTCCCTCCCAGCAGCACTTGTCGCTGCGGAGATAGCTCAGCAAGTCAGAGATATCCGCCTCACTGAGCGTGTGGCGGTAGGCCGGCATGCCTACCCCGCCCTCTCGAATCTTCTCCGCCACGGTCGGATCGGTCATGGCGGGATCCAGGTCTTCCAGCGCCGGGGCGCGATCGGCCAGTTGGGAGTGGCAGAACCAGCACTTGTAGAAATACAGTTCCTCGCCACGCTGAGGGCCGCTCTCTGCGGTCGTCTTGAAGACAAAGTTATCCGCTGACCGCTGGTAGGGATCCCGCGTTGCGGGGGGTTCGGGCGTCGCCTGGGTGGCGGCCTTCAGCGGCGCCGTGGGACCGGCCTGACTCGCAGCCCACATCGCCACACCGAGCACGGCCGCGAGTACGAACGCCGACGTGTTTCTGACGCGCATCGGGGCCTCCTTGCCAGAAGCGGTTTCATATCCCTCGTAGGCAGACGTTGGTCCTGCCGATTTCATCACGTCTTAGGGTCGGTGCCGGCCTACCCCGGGTTGAGGTTGCCGATCCGGCGGTGCAGTAGGAGGTGTAGCCGCGTAGCGCCGCCAACGCTTCATCCGGCGTCGGCTCATCGCCGGCATACGGCTGACGGCCCGCTTGCATGATGACCACCCCCATTTAGCCCGCAGCGTCGTACATGTTATAGGCAACCGCACCTTCGCCGCCTGTCCACGTATCGCATAGGATCGACCGGAAACGGGAACGTGAGACCGCGGAGATCACCATGACGTTCGTTGCCACGCTCGAACCGACAGCCATCTGGAGCCATTTCGACACCATCCTGACGATTCCACGCGCGTCAAAGGACGAAGTGCGGATGCGGCGACATATCCTGGCTACCGCCGCGCGGCTCGGGTGCGGCCATGCCGTGGACGCGACCGGCAACGTCGTGGTGCGCAAGCCGGCCAGCGCCGGACACGAGACCGCGCCCGTCACTATTCTCCAGTCGCACCTCGACATGGTGCAGGAGAAGAACGCCGACGTGGCCCACGAATTCGCGACGGACGCGATCATCCCGCGGCGGGCGGGCGACTACGTCAAGGCGACCGGCACGACGCTCGGGTCGGACAACGGGATCGGCGTCGCGGCGATGCTCGCGGTCCTGGAGGCGACCGACCTCGTGCACGGACCGCTCGAGCTGCTGTTCACGATCGACGAGGAGACCGGCCTCACCGGCGCGGCGCAGCTCGACGCCCGCCTGCTGTCCGGACGCCGCCTGATCAACCTCGATTCGGAAGAGGAAGGGATCGTCTACGTCGGCTGCGCGGGCGGCGGGGACACGCAGATCTTGCTCCGAACGGCCCCGGCGGCGGCCGGCCTGGACGACGTGGCGATAACGCTGGCGTTGACCGGCTTCAAGGGCGGGCATTCCGGCTGCGACATCCACCTGCAGCGCGGCAACGCCGTGGCCCTGCTGGTGCGCGCGCTCTGGGCGGCGCACGCCGCTACGCGGTTCCGCCTGGCCCATCTGGAAGGCGGGAGCGCGCACAACGCCATACCGCGGGAGGCATTCGCGACGATCGTGGTCGGCGCATCCCGGCGCGAGCGGGTCCTGGCCGCCCTCCGCGCCGAGTTCGACGCGATTCGCGAGGAGTACCGGCCGATCGACCCCGGCCTGCAGCTGGCCTTCGGCGACGCCGGCCGCGCGGACGCGGCGTGGGGCGGCGAGACCACCGCGACCGTGCTGCGGCTGATCGCGAGCCTGCCGCACGGCGTGGAGGCGATGAGCTACGACATCCCGGACCTGGTGGAGACCAGCAACAACCTGGCCACGGTCAAGGGCTCCAACGGATCGCTCGTCATCACCACCAGCTCCCGTTCCTCGGTCGACACCGAGCTCGAAGCCCTGCGCCGCCGCATCCGCGCGACGGCCGAACTGGCCGGCGCCGCGGTGGAAGAACACCCCGCCTATCCCGGCTGGAAGCCGAACCTGGATTCAGCGCTGCTCGAGGTGGTAAAGACCGTCCACGCGCGGGAATTGGGGTCCGCGCCCGACGTCAAGGCGATCCACGCCGGCCTCGAATGCGGCATTATCGGCAAGAAGATCCCGGGCATGGACATGATCTCCTTCGGCCCGGTCATCGAATTCCCCCACTCCCCCGACGAGCGCGTCCACATCGACTCCGTGGGCCGCTTCTACCGCCTGCTTACCGCCACGCTGGCCGAGCTCGTCTAGCAGCCTGTGGTGAAAGTCCGGGATAGGGATCGACAGGGTCGATCTGACGTACTACATTTCCTTCCATGGCAATGGGCAAGCGCCGCCGTCGCGGGCGGCAGCCGTCGATGTGGGTGTCCAGTTCGGACCTGCCGCGCAGCGCGGGCCATCCGTTTTACGAACGCCTGAATCGTGTTCTCGACGCGGCGGGCTTCGACGCCTTCGTCGAGCAGCAGTGCGCCAAGTTCTATGCCGACGGGGTCGGTCGGCCGAGTCTGGCGCCGGGCCGCTACTTCCGGATGCTGCTGCTCGGCTACTTCGAGGGCCTGGACTCGGAACGGGCGATTGCGTGGCGGACCGCCGATTCGCTGAGCCTGCGGCAGCTGCTCGACGTGTCGCTCGACGCGGCGCCGCCGGACCACTCGACGGTGTCGCGCACGCGGCGTCGGATCGACGTCGAGACGCACCTGGCGGTCTTCACCTGGGTGCTGCAGCGGCTGGCCGACGCGGGCCTGGTCGGGGGCAAGACGGTCGGCATCGACGCGACGACGCTGGAAGCCAATGCGGCGCTTCGAAGCATCGTACGCCGGGATACGGGCGCGGATTACGAGACGTTCCTGCGCCAACTGGCGGCGGCGTCGGGCATCGCCACGCCGACGCGCGCCGAACTGGCCCGCTTCGACCGCAAGCGCCCGAAGAAGGGGTCCAACGACGACTGGACGCATCCCAAGGACCCGGACGCGAAGATCACGAAGATGAAGGACGGCAGGACGCGCTTGGCGCACAAGGCCAACCGCGCCGTGGACCTGGAGACGGGCGCGGTGGTCGGCGTCAGTGTCCAGGACGCGGATGCGGGCGACACCCAGACGATGCTCGAGACGCTGGTTACCGCCGCCGAGCAGGTCGACGCGGTGCTGCCGGCGGGGCCCGGCATCGCGGAGTTGGTCTGCGACAAGGGCTACCACAGCAACCAGACACTGGTCACGTTGGCCGAGGTGGAGATCCGCAGCTACGTGTCCGAGCCCGACCGGGGCCGGCGCAACTGGCGCGGGAAGCACGTCGCCCGTGACGCGGTATATGCCAACCGGCGACGGATTCGCGGCGCACGCGGTAAGCGGCTGCTGCGTCGGCGTTCTGAAACCCACGCGGGCGGGTGGGCTTGCTTCCTGGCCGCCCGGCTCCGCTACGCTCCGCCGGCCACCCAGCTTGGCGGAGAAACCGTCAATGCACTAACCTTCAATCTGGACCAGTCGCCGGGGGCAGGTCAGCCGCGCCGCTACGCATCCATGATGAGTTCCGGAGAGGCTCACAGCGGGGATAGGTAGTGAGGAGGGCAGCGGCGCTGGAGGCGCTGTCGCGCTCTCTGACGCGACACACTCGTCTCAGGAGGTGGCGCTTGTGACAGATCTACTCGAGGAGGCGTTCGCGAAGGCCACCCGGTTGCCCGACGACGAGCAGGACGCCTTCGCGCGATGGCTGATGGACGAGCTCGAGTCCGAACGGCACTGGTCCCGGTCGTTCGAGACCTCGCAGCGGCAGCTCGCCAATCTCGCTCGGGAGGCTCTCGCAGAGGATCTGGCCGGCCAAACTGAACCGCTCGACCCCGACCAGCTGTGAAGTCCCGCCGCACCAAGCGTTTCCACGAGTGCTTCGCCCAGTTACCGTCCGACATTCAGAGCCAGGCCCGGCAAGCCTATCAGCTATTTCAGGACAATCCCGGTCACCCCGGTCTTCGCTTCAAGCGGGTTCACCGGACCGAGCCGATCTACGCCGTCCGCGTGAGCCAAGACTATCGGGCCGTGGGCGTCCGGCGATCATCTGGTTTTGGATCGGCTCCCACGCCGCCTACGACCGGCTCCTGTCACGACTCTAAACAAGCGAGTTCCTGAACCGCCCGGGTGTTCCGGAGACTGCTTCAGTTGACTCCCGCTACAGGTAGCGTGCCACGGCGGCGGCAGCGCGCAGCGCGCGGACGGTGCGCGCGGGGCCGTTCTTGAGGTAGCGGACATCGCTGGTCTCGCCCACTTGGTTCGTCTTGCTGCGGCGGACGGTGACGAGGATGCCGTCAGCGTCGCCGGCGTCCTCTACGTCCGCCCACTGCAGGGCGGCGACTTCCGACCGCCGCAGCCCGCCCATAAACAGCAGCCCGGCGATCACGGCGTCCAGACGGCCGCGCGCGGCGGGCGCAGGTCCCGCCTCCTCCACAGGACCATAAGGTGTTGTTGCCTGAAGACCCGCTGCGGCGAGTGCTCTCAGCCTTCTGACGAGACGACACGTGGCTGTTGCAGCAGGAGATCTGCATCACTTCACACCGACGGCTGCCGCTGGTATCGCTCGACGTTGATCCGGTCTTCGTCCTTGCGCGCCTGGACGAGATCCCAAGTGGTCTGTCGGCGCAGCCAGAACTCGGCATTGGACCAGCCCGCCTTCTCTAGCCGAATGGCCATCTCCGAGGAGATGGCCGCGTGGCCGTTCAGAACCCGCGAGAGGCTGTGACGGGCCACACCCGGCACCTTCGCCGCTTCGGTCACGTTCAAACCGAGCGGGTCCAGGCAGTTCTCGCGGATACTGCGTCCGGGATGCGGGGGATTGCTCATTGCCATATTGCTGTCTCCTGCTACTCGTATCGCGCCCAGCGGCGCTCATGCCGGGAAATTGGACCGACCCGTCGTGGATTCGCCCGATGACGCCGACTCATTTGCACATTCTGCCAGGGCTGCAAGAAGGCAGTTCTGCCACAGCCTGCTAGGGGATTAAGCCGGCGCGATTGCCCGGGACCCGTTAATATGGGAATATGCCCATATGAAGACCACGATAGAGTTGCCCGACTCCGCGTTCCGGCGGGCCAAGGTCCTCGCTTCCGGTCGCGGCATGACGCTGAAGCAGCTATTCACCGAGGCGCTCGAGGAAAAACTCCGGCGCTGTGCGGCCGACGAACACGGCGACCCGCGGCAGGCCCCCTGGATGGCGGGGTTCGGCACGCTGTCTGACCTATCGAGCGAGAATCGCCGCATCGCCGGGATAATCCAGGACGAATTCGAAACGCTGGCGCCCGACGATATCGCATGATTCTCGACACCAGCGCGCGGTCGGCGTGGGCGGAAGGGTTGCCCGCCGTCGAGGCGCCCTTGCGGGCGGCCGGCCGGCTCGTCGTCCCCAGCATCGTTCTCGGCGAATACTATTTCGGCATTGGACAATCCAGCCATCGTCGCCGCTATGAAGACTGGCTGCGACGCTATCTCCCGCTGACCGACATTGCGATCGTCAACCACGCGACCGCCAGAACCTACGCGGACATCCGTCAGCGCCTCAAGCGTGCGGGCAGTCCCATTCCCGGCAACGACGCCTGGATAGCGGCGCTTGCCCGCCAGCACGCCCTGCCCGTGTTGAGCAACGATGCCCACTTCGACGCGGTCGAAGGCGTTCACCGCATTCCATTTTGAGCTGCACGCTGCGCCGACGCAGTGCGGCGCCGACCGGCTTCGGCGCGACGCGGGGTCGCTAGAAGTCCAGGCGGACGCCGAGGAACATCCGCCTTGGAGGCGTGAAGCGGATACCGTCGCCGAAGTCGTTGCCGCCGGCGCCGGCCAGCAGGTCCTGGTTGCGGATGGAATCCTGGTTGTCGAAGAGGTTGAAGATGTCGGCGAACAGCTCCAGCCTGTAGCCGGCGAAGCGGTAGTTGTAGAGCAGCCGGATGTCGACGATCCCGTAGGCCGGGTTGCGGAGTGCGCCGACCGCGCCAGGCGAGAACCAGCGCCGCGTGATGCCGGCGAAGTCGAATTCCTCACCCGGCTCCACGCGCAGCGGCAGGTTGCGGCCCGAGGCGCGGAACGTGCGGCTGGCGACCGTTCCGGCGTTCCAGCGCCAGTTGCCGCCGATCTGGAAGCCCTGGTCCCAGGTGTACGACGAGCTGAGCTTGAACAGGTGCGCGATCGAGCCGGGCTGAACCCCCAGCTGGTGCGGCGCGCGCGGATCCAGCCAGATCACGTCGCCCTGGAAGTCGGCGTTCGAATCGGAGTTGGTGTTCCCCGTGGCGTCCCCGTAGGTGTAGGCCGCCAGCGCCTGCCAGTTGTCCCGCAGCCGCTGCCTGAACGTGAATTCCACGCCCTGGTAGTCCCGTTCGCCGCCGGCCAGCGTGGCGATGATGAAGTTCGACTCGGGAAAGGCGTCGTAGCCGAAGTAGTCGAGGCCCAGGAACAGTGAGTCCGGATGCTCGACCGGCCCCGGATAGGTCGTGGTGCCATCGTCACGGAAGGCGTAGAGCGCCAGGTCGTAGTCCTCGATGATGTCGCGCGTCCGGCGCCGCGTGTACAGCACCATGAAGCTGCGCCCCTGCCCGAGGTCCGTCTCGTAGCTCAACTGGAAATCGTCCGTCCACGGCGTCTTCGTGGTCGGCGCGAACAACGCGTCGGCCTGCTGCGGACCGCCCCGCACCCGATACGTCACCCACTCGTCGTTGGCGTACACCTGCTCTTCGCGCGTCAACCCGCTGAGCGTCCCGGCGAAGTTGGTCAGGTTGTTGCGGATCGGGTCGTAGTAGCGGCCGTAGTACGCGCTGATCCGTTGCTGGCCGTTGCCGGTGGGGTCGTACGACACGCTCAGGCGCGGCGCGAACGTCCAGTCAAAGGCGAAAACGTTCGTGCCGTCGGTCGCGAAGTGCTCGAACCGCTCCGTGCGCACGCCGATGTTGAACGACAGGTTGTCGTTGGCGTTGAACGTGTCCTGCAGAAACAGGCTCAGGCCGTCGGAACGCGTCTCCTGCGACCCCAGCGCGGTCTGCACCAGCCGGTCGTATTGACCGCGCCGTGCGGATTGCCGGCCGTGCTGTCGAACGTGAGGCTGGCGCCCAGCTCGTCCGGCGTGATCGTGCCGTCGCGGTTTCCGTCGTACCGGGCGTAGAACTCGCCCCGGTTCGGCAGCCCGTCGATGGCCCGGATGAAGCCGGTGTAGTGCTGCTGTTCGTCGGGTCGAACTGCGTGTTGGTGAAGCTGCCGGCGATCAGCCCGCCGGCCGTCAGCCCGGACAGCGCCGGCGACAGCGACACGTACAACCCGCCGTCGTACGCGGTGTCGCGGAAGTTCGCGTTCCGCATCAACTCGACGCCGCCGTGGACGGCGTGGCGCCCCACCTGCACCACCGCGCTCCCCTTGTAGCCCACGGTGTCGCGCCGGTCCAGGTCGTCGAGCCCGAACCCGCCGAGTTGCTCGTCTTCGAGCGTCCGCACGTCGGTGTCGCGGAAGACGATGCTGTTGCGCGCGCCGGGCACGACCGCGAAGTCGGACACCTCCCCGTTGTGCCTGCTGTACGACCCCTCCACCAGCACGCCGCCGAACACGCGGTTGTACTTCAGGTGGTAGTTGTTGCCGTCCTGCACGCGGCTGCGGTTGCGCGCGTTCGTCACGTCGCGGTCGCGGCTGCCGCCGATGGCCGTCGGGTCGTTCAGGAACGTGAAGCTCAGCGTGTCGGCGGTGGTCGGCGCCCACGTGCCGCGGCCGTAGAACTGATCCTGCGTGTTCTCGACGGTGCGGATGACGTCGACCCCGTCCAGGGCAACGACCGCGTCGCTGCGCTCCAGGCGGCGGTAGCTGCCGAAGAACCACGCCTGGTTCGCGACGATCGGTCCCCCGCCGGTGACCGCCGCGTCGAAGCGCGAGAACTCCAGGTCGGCGGCGTTGCGGTTCTCGGCGACGAGGCCGTCGTTCTGGAAGAAGTAGTTCACCGAGCCGCTGAACTGGTTGGTTCCGGACTTCGTGATGACGCTCGACAACAGGCCGGGGGCGCCGACGAATTCCGCGGGGATGCCGCCGGTCAGCACCTGCTGCTCCTGGATGATCTCGGTGTTCAGGTTCGCGCCGAAGGTGCCGCTCACGCCATCGGTGACGTTGATCCCGTCGATGTAGTAGAAGTTGTCGCGCGACACGCTCGTATTGCCACCGATGTCGCTGTAGTTGAGTCCCGACTTCGACGCGGGGTTGCCGGGCGACTCCGGGTCGTCGGGAAATACGCCCGGCACCAGCTGCAGATAGCTCTGGTAGGTCCGGCCCGTCGGCACCGCCTCCGTCAGGTCGAGGGTGATGTCCTCGGCCACCACCGCGCTCGTCACGTCCACCACCGGAGACGCGGCGGTCACCACGACGGTCTCGGTCACGCTGCCCACGGTCAGGGTGACTGCGGTCGATGCCGTCTGGCCCGCGCGGACCAGGAAGTCCTCCTGGCGGATCGTCTGAAACCCTTGGAGCTCGACGGTGACGACCTAGCGGGCGGACGGATTCAGGGCCGCCAGCTCCGCTGCTCCGCGTGTGTCGGTGACCGCGACGCGCGTCGTCGCGGCATCGTCCGCCGCGGCGGTGACGGTGGCGCCCGGTACCGCCAGGCCGTCCTGATCGGTCACGCCGACACGGATGTTCCCCGTCGTGGTGACCTGGGCGGGGGCGAGCCCGGGAATCAACGCCGCCAACAGTCCGCACAGGGTGAACACGCGGCGCACGGTCACAGTCATCTACCGGTATGTCTCATCGAGCAGCTGACGCGCCCCGCGGTCGTCCTCGCAGTGGGCGATCATGTTAGCAGCCCGCGACCGGCGCCGAGCCGCGCGCTGGTGGCGCACCGGTTCATGTGCCATGATTTGGTTGCTTGGCGCGCAGGCCGTCAGCGCCCATTCCGGGACCGAAAGGCGGAGGAAGCTCATGGACAGCAAGCACCACCGCATGCTCCGGCGAGCGCAGCCGCGCCCGCCGGCCGCCCTGCTCGCGGCCTCGCTCGCCCTGTGCCTGACGGCGCAGGCGCCGGCCGCCGGGCAGGAGAACGACGGGAGCGAGTGGCGCCACTACGCCGGCAGCGTGAACGGCCACAAATACTCGCCGCTGGACCAGGTCAACAAGGAGAACGTCTCGCAGCTCCGCGTGGCGTGGCGCTCCCCCTCCCCCGACCTGGCGTTCAAGGACGATCCCATCCTCAGGCGCTCGCGCAATGAGGACACGCCGCTGATGGCCAACGGCCAGCTCTACACCATTACCGGGCTCGGCATCATCTCGGCGCTCGACCCGGGGACCGGCGAGACCCGCTGGGTGCACGACCCCCAGAGCTACGCGATCGGCCGGCCGAACAACGGCGGCTTCCTGCAGCGCGGTATGGGCTACTGGAGCGACGGCGCCGAGGAGCGGCTGTTGATCGGCACGGCCGACGCCTACCTGCTCTCGCTCGATGCGCGGACCGGCGAGCCGGATCCGGCATTCGGCGAGAACGGCAAAGTCGACCTGACCATCGGCATCCGCGACGTCGTGCGCGGCACCAACTTCTCGGCGCGCCGGCCGCTGGTTGCCGGCGACATCGTCATCATCGGTAATTCCATTGCCGACAGCTCGCGTATGCGCCAGATGCCGCCGGGCGACGTCCAGGCGTACGACGTGCGGACCGGCCGCAAGCTCTGGACCTTCCACACCATCCCCCGCGAGTACGAGGCCGGTTACGACACCTGGCTGAACGGCTCGGCCGAATACACGGGGAACGCCAACGTCTGGGCGGGCATTGCCTACGACCCGGATCTCGACTACCTGTACATGGCCAGCTCGACCCCCACGAACAACCTGTACGGCGGCGAGCGCCCGGGCAACAACCTGTACGCCGAGAGCGTAATCTGCGTCCAGGCCAGGACCGGCGAGCGGATCTGGCATTTCCAGGCGATCCACCACGGTATCTGGGACTACGACTTCGCCGCCATGCCGGTGCTGGGCGACATCGTGGTCGACGGCCGCCGGATCAAGGCGATCATGCAGGTGAGCAAGCAGGCGTTCACCTACGTGTTCGACCGCGTGACGGGCGAGCCCGTCTGGCCCATAGAGGAACGCCCGGTGCCGCCGTCGATCGTGGCGGGCGAGCAGGCCTCGCCCACCCAGCCGTTCCCGACGAAGCCGCCGCCATTCGACACGCAGGGCACGACCATCGACAACCTGATGGACTTCACGCCGGAGCTCCGCGAGCGCGCCCGCACCCAGCTGGAGAACTTCGACTACGGCCCGCTCTACACGCCCCCGACCGAGCGCGGGCTGCTGATGGTCCCCGGCATGCTGGGCGCGGCGAACTGGGGCGGCGCCGGTTTCGACCAGGAAACGAACATCCTGTACGTGCCGTCGCGGACGTCGCCGTCGATTGTCCGCCCGTCCCGGCCGGGTGAAGCACGGCGGCGGACCTCGGTGGGCGCGCGTCCGGACACGACGCTCGAAGGCCTGCCGCTGTTCAGACCGCCCTGGGCCCGGCTGACCGCGATCGACATGAACCGCGGCGAGATACTGTGGGTGAGCCCGCTGGGGAACGGTCCCCGCAACCATCCGCTGCTGCGGGACCTCGATCTGCCGCCGCTGGGCGACCATGTCGACGGCCAGAGCGTGCTGGTGACGAAGACGCTCGCCTTTGCGACGGTCTGGCGGCGGGACCGCCGCGACGGAAGCCGCCTGACGCCGAGTTGGGACCCGTGGGGCGATCCGGACGCGGGCCGCAAGCTGGTCTATGCCTTCGACAAGCAGACGGGCGAGCTGATCCACGTGGTCGAGATGGACGGCTTCGCCGCATCCGCGCCGATGTCATATCTGCACAACGGCAAGCAGTACATCGCCATGACCGTCGGCGGCAACGAGGACAACGCGCTGGTCGCACTGAGCATCCCGTAGTGAAAGCCTCTACTTTCGACAGGAACCGCACAGCATCCCGGAACGAACGCTTATGACGTCCACACGCACGCGTGCTTGTCTGCTGTCCACCCTGCTGGCGTTGCCGCTTGCGGCCGCCTCGCTCTCCGCCCTGCAGGAGGGACGCACCGTCTGGGACGGGATCTACACGGAGGCGCAGGCCACGCGGGGCGAGGACGTGTACCAGGACCAGTGCACGTTCTGCCACCTCGACGACCTGATGGGCGATGCGTTCGCCACGCCGCTCGTCGACGACGCCTTCACGCTGCGCTGGGAGGGCGGCAACGTGGGCGACCTGATGACCGTCATCCAGGTCACCATGCCGGCCGACCAGCCCGCCACGCTCGGCAACGAGGCGGTCGCGGACGTCATCGCCTTCATCCTGAAGATGAACGAGTACCCCACCGGCGACCGGGAGCTGGCCGCTGACCCGGAGGCGCTCAAGTCAATCGCCATCGTGGCGGAAGGCGGGCCGTGATCCCCGGCCGCCCCGTGAGTCTCAGACGCGGAAAGCGGTTACTCCCGAGCTAGTTGGTCGGCCACAGCACGCCCTGGCTGTTGAGGCCCTCGGCGCCGGCCGGAACCGGCCCCATGCCCTTGTAGATGAACTTCTGCGCGCGGGACCCTTCGTACGTCTCGGTCGTGTAGATGTTCCCGTCCGAGTCGACCGCGATGCTGTGCACGGCGAAGAACATCCCGGGCTGCCTTCCGCCGTCGCCAAACGCCGTCAACACCTCCAGCGTCTCGCGCAGGAGGATGTAGACCTTCATGTTCTGCCCGTCCGCCAGGTACAGATACGTCTGCTCCGGATCGTGCGAGAAGTCGATGTCCCAGGTCGATCCCTGCGCCAGGGTTTGCGGTGCGACGATCGCCTCCGTGACGAACGTCCCGTCCTTCTGGAACACCTGGATCCGGTCGGCGGCCCGATCGCAGACGTACACCAGCCCGTCGTTGGAAATCTCGGAGCAGTGCACCGGACCGCGGAACTGTTGGGCCGGCTCCGAACCCGGGATGTAGCGGCCGAGGTCGACGCTGTCGTCGGGCTGGTTGCCGTACGCGCCCCAGTAGCGCTTGAGCTCGCCGGTATCCATGTCGACGACGGCAACGCGTCGGTTGAGGTAGCCGTCGGCGAAATATGCCTCGTTGGCGTCCGGGTCGATCCCGATCTTGGCCACGCGGCCGAAGCTGTCGGTGGCGTGGCTGTCCCGCTCGAAAACCGGGCTCCCATCGCGCTCGCCGGCGGCGCGGGCCCCGAACACGCCGAACTGCTTCAGGAATCTGCCGTCTCTCGTCAACTTCAGCACATGGGAATCGGGACCGCCGTTGCTGCCGATCCAGACATTGTCCATGTGGTCGATGGTGATCCCGTGGTTCGACAGCGGCCAGGTGTAATCCCCGGATTCGGACCCCGGACCGCCCCAGCTCGAGAGCAGGTTGCCCTCCTGGTCGAACTCGAGGACGGGCGGCGCCGGCGCGCAGCATTCGCTCAGCGGCGGATCCTGGACGAGGCCGATCTCCGTCCGCCCGACGAACTGGTTCGGCGTATTGCGGTGGACGACCCAGATGTGGTCCCGCGAATCGACGTCGACGCCGATGGTCGGCCCCATCAACCAGTGATTCGGCAGATTCTTCGGCCACAGCGGATCGACCTCGAACATCGGCGCCATCCGGCCGCCGCCCTCCATGGCGGCCTGCTGCTCCTCGGCGGCGTCCTCCACGAGGGACGAGCCGACACCGCAGGCCACGATCAGTCCGAGCAGGGACGAGCCGGCGATAAGATTGCGGGTGCGTCGCATCTGATTCCTCCTGACCCAAATCGGCGGGCGGTCCACTCGTCGCCGACAACTTGGCTAGATGCTACTCGCATTCCCCGGCGCGTGCAGCCTCACCGCCCCGTTGAACCGTCCGCCGCCGTCGGCTACGCTATAGAGTCACCGACGACACAGAAAGGGATGGCATGAAGAAAGCAATCTTCGCCGTAGTCATCAGCATCGGTCTCAGCGGCCTGGCGTACGCCCAGGACGATCCGGCCCCGTGCGGTCCGGCCAGCGACCTCGCGATGGAGTTCTCCAAGAACGTCGCGCCCGATTCCCGCTGCTTCGAGATCCGCATGTACACCGCCGAGCCGGAGAAGGACGGCATGGGCGGCATCGACAACCTGCACCGGCGCTTCCGCGAGGGCGAGGTGGCGTTTTTCGAGAAGCACGGCGCCGTCATCGTGGGGAACTGGCAGAGCCTGGATAATCCGAACACGCTGATCTGGATGCTGGCCTACCGCGACCGCGCGCACCGCGAGCAGGTGTTTTCCGATTTCCGGGCCGACCCGGACTGGAAGGAACTCCTCGCGAAGTATCCGGTGCCGATCGACGTCCAGGCGTTCATGATGAGCGCCTCCGACTACTCCAATACGAAGTAGCCGGCAGGACTCGCCGCCCAGAATTCCCAGGGTCGAACGCCGCTCCCGCCAGCCGGCGGGAGCGGCGGGACACGTCCGTCTCCATGCGGCGTCTGTACAGCGAGCAAGGGGTTGCGTAGGGACTCTTGTCTCCGCGCTGCCCGACCTACTGCACCTGTTCCGCGCCCTACACACTTCGGCCGGAATCAGCGATCCACATTACCAGCGCCGAGAACCGAGGCTGGCTCACCTGAAGCGACTAAAGGCGCTCGAGCTTTGGAACGGCCGGCTGCGCACGGTAGTGGCTCTGTCGAACGCCGTTGATTTCGTCAGCGGTTCACGACGAAGGTGACATCCTCGGATGTCATGAGACCCCCGTCGTGGGCCAGGCATCGCAGCACGTACGTGCCGGGCTCGCTGAAGGTCGCCCGGATCACCCACGTGCCGTCCGGCGGCACCGGCGGCGTTTCCCAGTTCGCGGACCACGGCGAGTTTCCGCTCTCTCGGGTGTCTTCCCAGACCTTCCTCTGCGGTGGTTCGAAGGTGACCTTGCCTGCGGCTCGGTACACAAACCAGGAGAGTCTCAGACCGGTCGCGGAGCTGGGGGTCCCGCGGCCGCTCCGGCCAAGACGGATGAGGGGTGGCCGTATCGATCGTAGTTGCAGTTTCGGTACTCCGTCATCGCTGGCATGCGCGGTCAAGATGACCGGCTGTCCCGCCCTGACGGCTCTGCTCTTGTCGCCCTCGACCCTGAGCATGGGCGCATTGTTCCCGAACAGGTCATTGGCGCCCCCGGCGCCCCCGCCGGCGCCGTTGTTGTTCATGATCGCGATGTCATCGAGGAAGTAATCGGGCTTGAGCGTCGCGTACGCCCGCTCGGTCTTCCCATGACTCGTGAGTGTCCACACGCGCTCCTTGTTGCCGAAATCTTTGGGGACGCGCACCCGGAAGACGAACCGACTGCGTCGTGGAAAAAAGTGGGTCGGCTGTCCCTGATCCGGTCCGCCCGGCTCGATGTTGTTGTCGGGGCCAATCGGCAGCTCGATCTCCTCCTCCCAGTTCCGGTTCATGTAGCCGAACAGGAGATTGTATGACCCGTCAGGATTCGATTCCCACCCCTCGTACGCGGGCGCGATATTCTGACCGGTCGGGAATGACACCTGGGCGCTGGTACGCGGGAACGCCACCACGCACGCGGCCACGGTGACTACGAGAGTGCAGCACGCTGTCGCGAGCGGCCGGGAAAGACGCGTTGCCGTCATCGCCATGTTCAATCTCCTCGATGCTGCATGCTGGGCAAGGGGCAGTTCTGATGGCGACGATGGCACTCCGGTGGCTGAGCCCCCGAAGTGCCATCAACAAGTGTTCCCCCGTTACGGGACCTGGCTCGAGGCCGTCGTGACTGGCATCTTACTGTAGCCACACAGGGGGCAGCCTGGCACCATTTGTCCCTCAGTGAGGCTCTCGCCTCGCTTCGCAAGCTCTTGCTCGAACTCTTCGTCGCTCAACTGGATGCCTCGCCCTATGTGGATGAGCATGTTGTCCATCGAACGGTGGCCCAATCCCGACCAGTTTCTGGGGTCGCTGACGTTCTTATTTGCCGGTGTGTTGTCAAAATAGCCGGTGATGCGCAAGATGGTGAACTTCGGCAGGAGCGGCGCCGCGTCCTCTGCATACGTATAGACCCTGACCCAACTGTGGTTATATCCGGCACAGACAAGCGTCTCGACCGTGCTGCCCCAGATCGCATCGAGACACATTCTCACCCCGGCTGCATGCATGTGGGGCTCGAAACTAACCAGTTTTGTATTCTCCGTAAGCGTGGTGAACGCTTCGATCCGCTGGTCGGCCTCCATCCCCTTGATATCGAGGTCGCCCGTGGAACCGCCCACCCGCACCAGAGTCGTCTTCGGCTGATACCCCTTGGGGTGGAACGTGAGGCCAATTTCCACATGGCCCGTTGTGTCATTGCCGGTCGAGTGGAGATGGGCGGAGGGGAAGACAAATTTCGAACCAGCCCTCAGAAGCTTGCCCGCAGCGGGATCGATGATATCGGAGTTTCGCCCCACTTCGTGGGTGGGCCATCCCTGGGCAGCCGCGTCCTCGTATACCACCCCGTCAGGACCCGCCTGGCGCATGGTGAGGTGGTGAAAGATGTGCAACCCGCCGATGGTCGCTCGGCCGGCCTGTCCCTCCAGGTCGTTCACTTCCCTCATCTGGATCGACGCGACGTAGCGGTCCTCAGTCAACCCAGTCGGCGCATCCCCGATCGGGCCCCACCAGTCGGAAGCCTGCCCCTTCATGGTCACGCTCCGAGACCGGACAATCAAATCAGGCGGCCCAAGCTCCCATTCATCCACGTCGATGAAGGCGATCGGCGGTGGCATGTCGGCCGGATTGCCTCGTGGCGCCCCGCTGTCCGCCCACCTGGCGAGCGTCGCGATTTCTTCACCGCTCAACGAGGGGTCGTCCTTGAATTTCTGGATGCCGATGTTCCTGTCAATGTACCAAGGCGGCATCACGTAAATTCCTGCCACGCCCGGGCTGTCGCGAAGCCCGGTCCGGTACTTGATGGCTCTTGCGTACGGGCGCACCTCTTCGTACGTGATCAACGACATCGGCGCAATCGAGTCGGGTTGGTGGCAACGTTGGCAGCTCCGCTGCAGAATCGGCGCGACGTCTTTCGTGAACGTCACCTCTTCGTTCGGCGCCAAGTCCCCCTCCTGCCCGGCGAACACCAGCGCGGGCAACGCCACCAGCGCGAGAGCCATACCCGTGGCCAAGCCTACGGACGCAGCCAGTTTCCAACGAGGATTCCACGTCATGCGGCTATCTCCTCTCTTACGCGACCACACTCGTTCACGGATGCCCTACCTAGTCTGAAAGGAGTGCAATACCCTCTCGGCGTTAACGCTAGCGGCAGCGGCCGTGTTTGTCAAGTTGGCCGTACCGCGCCGGCAGCATGGTGCGCGTGCATCGCGGGACGGCGATCTCTTGTTGCCAATGCCGCAGTGAATCCTAGCGGGTGACCTCGAAAGTCACGTCCTCGTGAGTGGTGAGACCGCCGTCGTGCGCCAGGGAGCGCAACACATATGTCCCCGGTTCGCGAAAGGTCGCTCGAACGACCCATGTGTGGTCCGGGGGAACAGCGGGAGTCGTCCAGCCTGGTCCCCACGGCGAGTTCGACTGTGGCCTGGTGTCCTCCCACACTTTGATCTGTGGGGGATCGAACGTCACTCCGCCGGCGCCCCGGTAAATGAACCACGACACTCGCAGACCAGTCGCGGCGTTTGGCGTAGTGTTGGAAGGCCGCTCCGGGTTGATCGCCCGCATCGGCTTCGGCTTCGGCAGGCCGTCGTCATCCCGCGCGACGGCCTTCAAGACGACAGGTGTGCCCGCCTTGACGCTCCGCGTCAACGCGCCTTCGAGCGCCAGCACCGGCGGCTTGTTGCCGTGCAGCCCGCCCGAGATGCCCGCCCCGTTGTTTGCCATCAGCACGTTGTTGTCCACGTAGTAGTCGGGAAGGAGCGTCCCGTACGCGTGCTTCGTCTTCCCGTTGCTCGTCAGGGTCCAGACCACCTCCTGGTCGCCGAAATCTGCCGGCACCCGAATCCGAAACAGGAACCGGTTCCGGCGCGGGAGAAAATGGGTCGGTTGCCCTTGGTCGGGCCCACCCGGCTCGATGTTGTTGTCCGGGCCGATCGGGATATGCAGCTCCTCCTCCCAATTCCTATTCATCGTGCCGAAGACCAGGTTGAACGAGCCGTCCGGATTCTGCTCCCACCCTTCATAGGCCGGCACCACTTCCTGCCCGGCGGGGTACGCGCGCCGCGACGCACCCTCCTGAGCGTCAAGCGTGGCGGCGTCCTGGATCGCCAGCACGACCGCGATCCCAGTGACGACGAGCAGACTGGCCGGTCTCACTGTTGGCCCCCGACTGCGTCGGCCTCTTCAGCGCCGACGCCGCACAGTGGACAGCCGATGACGGTGTCGCCATCCTGGAGATCGAGCGACTCGCGTCTCGCGGCGAGATCCTGCGCGAACTCCTCGTCGGTCAGATAGATGCCGCGCATCAAGTTGATGAACATCTGATCAACCGAGCGATGGCCGCCGCCGGACCAATTCCGTGGATCCGGGACGTTGGGGTTCGACGGCGAGTTGTTGAAGTAGCCCGTAATCCGCAGGATGGTCCCCTTGGGCAACAGCGGCGCCGCGTCATCCTCGTAGTTATAGACCCGCACCCAGCCATGGTCGTACCCCGCGCAGTTGAGCGTCTCCACCTGATGGCCCCAGATAGCCTCCAGGCACATCCGCACACCGGGCCCATGCAGGTGAGGCTCGAAGATCGTCATCCGCAAGTGCTCCGGAAGCGTGAAGTAGGCGTCCATCCGCTGGTTGGGATCCATTGCCTCGATATCGAGGTCGACGCCGTTGCCGAACGACACCCGTACGAACTGCAAGGTCGGCTCGTATCCCCGGGGGTGGAACTTGAAGGCGATATCGAGGTGCGTGCGTGTGTGCGCGCCGTTCGAGTGCACATGCCAGGAGTTGAACTCGAGGTTCGACCCGGCTTTCATGAGCTTGCCGGCTCTGGGGTCGAAGAAGTCGGCGTTTCGTCCGACTTCGTGGGTCGGCCATCGGCCAAGCCGGGCTACCGGGTCATCCTCGTTCGGGTCGGGATCGGGATGGGTGACGGCCATCGAGGCGTGGTGCACGACAAAGAGCCCGCCGACCGTGTTGCGAGGCGTTCCCTCCCGCGACTCGGTGACCTCTTTGTACTCGAGCGCTGAAACATATCGATCCTCGGTCAACCCGGTCGGCACCCCGGGGATCGATCCCCACCAGTCGGGAGCGTTGGCCGCCACTTCCACGCTTGGTGACGAGATGATCAGATCAGGCTCACCGATCTCCCATTGCTCCGCGTCGATGAAGGCTATCGGCGGTGGCATGTCGGCAGGGTCACCCCGGGGCGCGCCGTTGTCGACCCACCTGGCGATGGCCGCGATCTCCTCATCGCTCAACGAGGGGTCGTCCTTGAACCGCTGGATGCCAATATCCTTCTCGATGAACCAAGGCGGCATCACGCCCGGCTTGTCCCTGAGGCCGGTCCGGCTCTTGATGGCTCGCGCCCAGGGGCGCACCTCGTCGTAGTCGATCAAGGACATCGGCGCCAGCGAATCCGGCCGATGACACTTCTGACAGCTCCGCTGGAGGATCGGGGCGATGTCCTTGGTGAACGTGACCGCGTCCCTGTCTGCGCTCTGCGCGGCAGCCGGCGCGGGAGCTGCGACGAGAGCCACGACCGATGCCGTGATCAATACCTGCCAGACCGCCGGGATCCGCGGCGAGTTTCGTCTCATCGTCATTTCTAGTCTCCCAGGAGCGTCCGAATCCTATCCTATGCCCGCCGGCAACGACGATTCTGGAGTGCGATAACGCATTGCTTCGACACTCGGGGTCAGAAGTCGATCTGCACGGCGAGCTTGAACAGCCGCGCCGTCAGGATACCGACGATGTTCTGCCAGGGGTTGTTCGCGCCAACCCTATACTGGCTATTTATTCCCTGGATATCGTTGGCGTTGAACAGATTGTAGATCTCGAACCGGGGCTGGATCCGCACCCCGCCCGCCTCGATGTTGGTCGCGACGCGCCAGTCCACTTGCGTCTGGCGACCCAAGAACTCGTTGTTGTCCGGGTAGAGCTTCACGCTCACCGAGCGTGTGCAGTCCGCGCCGGTCCGGGTGCCGCACCCGGCCAGGTCGCGTCCCAACGAGTCCGCAATCTGCGCGTTGGTGTACCTCCCGGTGGCGTTTAGCGCGATGCCCGGCAGGTTGAGGAACGTCGCGCTCGTCACCAGGCCATACCAGGGCAACGGGTACTGACCCTGGAACTTGAAGTTGTGCTGCCCCGCCCATCCCGGATTGGATCTCCGGCAGAACTGCTCCGGGAAGTCGGGAGCGTCGCAGCGGTCCAGCATTGTTTGCCCGGTGTTGAAGCCGCCCTGGAGGAACGCCCCGTTGTCGAACCGCGCGTTGATGAGCACGTCGACGCCGTTGTACCACTGTTGCCAGTTCGAGAGGTCGAAAATGGTGTCGCTCTGGCCGAACAACGACGGCTTGATGTTGAACAGCCCGCACACCTCGCTGCCGCCGCCGCCGGGCAACCGCCCATCAACCGGGGTCGTCGCGCAGAACCCGTCGTAGTCCGATGGCGCCGCCAGCCGGTTGTCGGGGCGGACGATGTTGTGGTTGGTGGTGCGGTAGTAGCCCACGCTCGCCGCGATCCCCGGCGCGAGCTCGTGCTCGAGGAGGACCGACGTCGTCCACGTGTAGGAGCGGTTGAACCACCCCTCCCTCGCCTGATCGGTGTAGCCCGTGATCGGCCGCGCCGTCCCGAAGGCGGCGCCCGTGGTGGCGCCGCACTCCCCGTTCTCCGCGTTGTTTCGCAGCTCGCAGTCGGGGAGGAAGTCCCCGTTGGTGTCGTTCCAGCTGCGGGTCACCTGGTCGGTGATCGAAAGCGAGGGATGCAGCCTGAAAATCCGCGACATCCCCTCGTTGAGCACGTACCTGCCGATGCTGAACTTCAGCGCGGTCCTGCCGCTGCCGGTCAGGTCGTAGGCGGCAGCGAGGCGCGGCGTGATGTCGTGGAAGTTCGAGAAGCCGCCCATCGCGGGCCAGGTAATCTCGTCCAGGAAGTAGCCGGCCGGCCTGACGAACTCCGGCGAGTACGAGGTCGTGTAATCGTACCGCACACCCATGTTGATCGTCAGGCGGTCGATCGTCCACGCATCCTGCGCGAAGATCCCCAGGTCGAGCATCCTGAGGTTGAAGTAGTTCGGTGCCGCTTGCTGTGCCAGTTCCACGGGCGTCCCGCGGGAAAAGATGTACGCGATCGGCGGCCTCGTCGCGTCAGGACCACAGCATCCGGTGTAGCTCGGTCCGTCCGCTATCTCGTTGTAGCGCTGCTGGCCCGACTGGACCCCGGCCTTGAACGAGTGCGACCCGGTGACGTAGGACAGCTTGAACTCCTGGGAGGTGTCGCCTTTGTCGCCGTGGCGGCCCTGCACCTGGATCCACGAGGCGTTCAACCTCCTGATGCTCCTGCTGAACAGTTGCCCGTACGCCTTCCCGATGCCTATGTCATGCACCGCGATATCCTCGGGGTTGGCCCCCTCGATCAGCGGTACATCGTTGTTGACGTACCAATACCCAAACTTCGCCTCGATCAGCAGCCGGTTCGTGACCGGGTAGGTCCACGTGTTATTCACCAGATTCTGACTACCCAAAAAGTCGCCCGTGAAATAGTGCGTGGTGCTCGCCTCGGGCGTAAAGAACTCCCCCTGGGCGAAGAAACAGCCGCAGTTATGCTGGAGGATCCACTGGAAGTTCAACTTGTGCTTCGGGGCGGCCTGCCAGGTGAACTTGACCTGGTTGTCCCGGTCGAACGCCTTCGAGAAACCTGGGTTATTAGGATCCGGTTCGTAGGACGGCGGGAACTGACCCTGGTTCTTGTTGTAGAAGATGCCGGCCAGAAACTCCTGCGCCTCCGCCAGCCGGTGGGCCGTGTAGAACCACAGCTTGTCGCGCCGGATCGGGCCGCCGAACGAGCCGCTGACGTCGTAGAGCCTCTTGATAGAGTTCCCTTCGGTGATACCCCGGGCCCTGATGTCGTCGTCGAGATTGTCACTCTGCATCCCCTTCGGGGCGAAGTTGCCGGCGAAGCTGCCGGTGAAGATGTTCCCTCCGTCCTTCGTAATGATGTTCACGCTGGAGCCGCCGTACTGCGTTTCGGCGCTGTTGCCGCCAAGGTCGACGACGATCTCCTCGACGCTCTGGTTGTTGATGTGGAACAGGGTCATCCTGGTGCCCCGGTAGCTGGTCGGCTTCCCATCGACCATCAGCTTGCCGTCGGAATTCCCGTGGACTTCCATCGCCCCGGAATAGCTGTCGCCCCTGACGCCGCCCACATCCCTGCCACGGGTCGGGTTGACCAGGCTGCCGAGGGCTCCCACGGTCATCACCTGCAATCCGGAATAGCCCCCCACGACGGGCAGCGCGTCCATGGTCTCCCGCTCGAGCACCTCCTGCGCGCGGGAGTTCTGGATGTCGACCAGGGGACTCTGGCCCGAGACCGTGATCGTCTCCGCGAGGTTGCCCACCGACATCTCGCCGTTGATGTTCGCGGTAAAGCCGGCCGACAGCTCGATCCCGTCGCGCACGAAGGTCGAGAAGCCGGGCAGCGTGAACGTGACGCTGTAGGTGCCCGGCCGCAACGCGGTGATGTTGTAGCTGCCCGCCCCATCGGTGACCGTGACGCGCACGCCTTCGATCAGCGCCGGGCTTGACGCCTCGACCGTCACCCCCGGCAGCACTGCTCCGGTGGCGTCACTCACGACGCCCGCCACACCCGAGTCCACCTGGGCCCACGCGGGTAACGCGGTCACGACCAGCAAGGCCGCGAGAACAACGACGACGCCTCGAACGTTTACGGTGTTGTCCATAGTCAGACTCTCCTCAAAAGCCCAAGGCCGCTTGAAAAGGGACCCCTTGAGTTGTGGCGCTCGTAGCGCTGGCTGATGAAGCCGAACAGCAGGTCGGCGCCAGCCTTGTCGAACGGCACAAAGCTGAACTCGTCTTTCGCCTGCCCCGGTAACCATCGCACACTTCAGCGGGAATGGCGAGCAGAAATGGGAACTTTATTTGGCCACGAGCTTGCGCGTCAACCAGCCCTGCTGCGCTTCGACGAGCAGGGTGACCAGCTCGGCGGCGGTCACGAACCGCGCCCGGTAGTCATGCTGGCGGCAGGCCATTCCCAGGGCGATGGCCAGATGGGTCTTGCCGATTCCCACCCCGCCGACGAGGACGACGTTGGCGGCCTCGGCGAGGAAGCCGCAGCCGCAGACCTGCAGGACCGCGTCGCGGCCGAGGTCCGGTTGCGGGTCATAGGCTGCCAACGTGGGCGCGGGCACGTCGATCCGCGCCAGGTCCGGACGCACCCCCGCAACGGGCCGGCACACCAGGTTGCGGACATACTTGACGCCCGTCTCGACCGAGCCGTTCGTCAAGGCTGCCGAATGCTTCTAGTGCTGTTGAAGCACCACAGATTCGGATCACCCATCCGTTCCATCCGCTCCGAGGTGCTCGCTTCCCGTTCGTGATGACCAAGCCCCTTTGGGGCGAAGACCGGGTGACGGTGCAACGGCCCGACGGCTCCGTCTGGTCAATCCCCGCCGGCCACCCCGGCCGGTGGGAGCTCGGCGTCCAAGTTCGTCTCGATAAGCCCAGGACTTCGGGAACGGGCAACGCGACCGCCGCCAGCGGCCATTGGCGCGGCTAGCGCGACGCAACGCGCCGCATCAGCGCCGGCAGCAGCGGCCTGAACAACCGGGCGAGCAGGCGCGCGAACCAGCCGGCTTCACGCGTGAGCCTGGCCGTGGGGTAGTCGTTGATTCCAAGTTCATCGCGCAGATCGGCGGTCACGGCGACCAACCGATTATCCAGCGCTATTCCGGTGCCGTCCGCAATGCGCACCATGCGCTGAAAGTTGGCGATGATGGCCGCGGCGTCGACCATCGAACGCTCGCCCAGTTCCTTCCACACCCGTTGCCGGGCAGCGGTGATCGCCCCGGCATCGTCGCCAAGACCCGTTTCCGCAAAAGCAAGCAGGGCTGTCCCGCCGGGAATGCCGGTGGCGACCGCTTCACCGCCGACGATGCCCTCGAGGTCGATATCGTCCCCGCTGATCTGGGCGCTCACACGGAGCGCCATGGCATGTGCGGAGGTTCAATAGAAGCAGTTGCTCAATGCTGAAACCCGGCCCGCCAGCAACTCGATCTGACATCGCGAAATGGCCCGGTCCGCATTGTCGTTGGGCGTGCCAATGCTCCTCATCGGCAGATACTGGACGACGCTGAGCCTGAGCAGCATGCGCACCGAATCGGGAACCAGGCTCATCGCCGAAATGACGTTCCCCGTGCGGCCGCCCGGATAGAGATCCGCTTCCTGTTCGCCCGCATCTTCCGGCTGCACGGTGGGAAACCAGGCTCCAGAGTCCGAGACGCCCGGCGGCCGGTACCCGCTCGGTTCGCCGGCTGCCGGTGTCGGCAGCGGTTCCAGCGGCAAGCCCAGCGCCCGATGAAAGCCATCGATGCTGATCGCGGCCACCACCACACCGAGCAGTTCGACGTACTGCTCATCGGTCACCCCCCTGGCATTGATCCCCTCGACCCAGCCTTTCGATAATCGGGCCGGGTCGGTGGTGAGCCGGTGAACGACGTCAACGACCACGTCGGGCAGATTCGTTGTCCTATTGTGCGGACCACAGTCCGCGTTCGGAAACGAGGCCGCCTTTCGTTGTGCGCAGGCCTCGCAGGAGCGTGCATTGCGCGCCTCCTGTACGAAAGCGATACGGTCTGCTCCCCGCCACCAGCAGCCGGGCTCGCGGATCTTGTCCCAGATCTCGCGATGCGCGACGGGAATGTCGTCGCGAATGGAATAGGCGCTTCTGGTGTAGTCGAAACTCATCGCTTGCAACCAGCTCTTGTCCCGTCTCCGGACACTGTACGCCATTACGTACAGCAATGGAACAAGCGTGCGCAGATCTTCTATCCCTCCGGCAGGGCGAACACCACCAGCCGCTCGTCGCCGCGGGTCTCGTCCGTCGCGCCGGCCGAGACGTTGACGGCAACGTACTGCCGGCCGTCCCGGCCTTCGTACGTCATCGGCACCGCCTCGACATTGTAGTCGAAGGCAACGGCCCACAGCTCCGCGCCCGTGCGGGTGTCGAACGCCCGGAACCGTCTGTCCGAGGTGGCCCCGATGAACGTGAGCCCGCCGGCCGTCACCATCGGACCGCCGACCCCGTGGCTGCCGACGCGCTGCCGGCCTTCCGGCAGCTTCTCGTCGATGCCCAGCGGCACCTCCCAGGCGATCTCGCCGCTGCGCGCGTCAACCGCCAGGAGCCGCGCCCACGGCGGCTTGAAGCACGGCAGGAATCCGCGCTGCGTGCCGCTGTCGTCGAAGTAGGGCGCAACGAACGGCGGGCCGCTTACACGCATGTACTCTACCTGATCCGGTGTGTCGAGCCCGTACTTCGGGTTCTCCGCCATCCACCCGGTGAGCAGCCCCGGCCGGTCCCGCGAGTTGACGAGCACGTATTCCAGCTCGGGGTCGTACGCCGTGCCGCCCCAGTTGACGCCGCCGCCGCTGCCAGGAAAGACGAGCGACGGCGGGGTGCCGTCCGCCCGCAGCCGCAGCGGTGTGAACGGACCCGCGTTGTAGTAGCCGACCTCGTCCCACCGCTCGCGGCAGGCGGCCGCGTGCCGTGCGTTCGTGTCGGAGGCGGTCACGATGCCGTCGCGGTCTATGCCGACCCGCGCCAGCGGCGGCGGTTTGAGCGGGAACGGCTGCGTCGGCGAATAGTGCTCGCCGGGCACGTCGCCCGCCGGCACGGGACGCTCCTCCACTCCGAACACCGGCTCGCCGGTCTCCCGGTTCAGGACGAACATGTATGCCGTCTTGCCGACCTGCGCGAGGGCGGGAATGGTCTCCCCGTCCCGCTCCACCGTGAACAGCCCGGGCGCCGGCGGCAGGTTGTAGTCCCACAGCTCGTGGTGAATGTTCTGGAAGTGCCACTCCAGCCCGCCGGTCTCGATGTCGACCGCTATCGTCGTGTTGCCGAACAGGTTGTCGCCGGGACGATCCCCGCCGTAGAAGTTCGACCCGGGTCCGCTGACCGGCAGGTAGACGAGCCCGCGCTCCTCGTCCACCGTCAGCGTCACCGCCCACACGTTGTTGCCGATCCGGTCGCGCCAGCTCTCGTTGCCCCACGTGTGGTTGCCGAAGTCGGTCTCGCGGGGCATCGTCGGGAACTCCCAGAGCAGCCTCCCCGTCTTCGCGTCGAGCGCGCGGGGATAGGCATAGGGCGGCTCTCCCCCGCCCCGCGGCTGGTCGAGATGCGGCGCGCGGTGCAGCTCTCCGGGCCCGTAAGCGTTGGAGCCGAGCACCAGGATGTCCCGCGAGACGACCGGGACGCCGGCGTACGGCACCCGCAGCTCCACCTCGCCCTCGTTGCCGAACTTCGGGTCGCGCTCGCCCGTCGCGGCGTCGAGCGCGATGACCTTCCACAGCGAGGTAAAGAAGATGCGCGGGCCGTGCTCCCCGCTCCCAGGCCAGTACGTCACGCCCCGATAGGACACCAGCCCCTCAGTGAGCTGGTGCCGCCAGATCTCCTCGCCCGTCTCCGGCCGCAGCGCCACGACGCGGTCACCCGCCGCCAGGTACATCACGCCGTCGACCACGATTGGCGTCACCTGCTGGAAGACGTCCGTGGGATCCGGGCCGGTCACGATCCGGTCATCGTGATGGAAGCGGTACGACCAGGCCTCGCGCAGCGAGCCGACGTTGGCCGTGTCGATCTGGGTCGGGGGCGAGTAGCGCGTCCCCGCCAGGTCGCGGTTGTAGGTCGGCCAGTCGGCGCCGGCGCCGCGGCCGGACTCCTGCGTCGCAACCTCGATCCGTCGGAATTCCAGCAAGCCCCGCTCGGCCTGGATTCCGATATGCCCCCGGAGCTGCTTGATGCTCGTGGCGGTCGTAATCAGCTCACCGTTCAGGCTTACCCAGAGGTTCTCGCCCTCGGCCGTGATCTCGTAGGTGTGCCACTCTCCCGTCGGCTTGTACGCCCGCAGCAGCGCCTCGCGGTCGAACTCGTGCTCGAACGGCGGCGCGCCGTACGGCATCAGCTGGCCGAGCGGGATGTCGCCCGTGGCGGTGTCCATGCACTGCACCTGATAGCCGTTGTCGGGCCAGCCGTTCTCGTCGTCGTTGCTGGTCGGGCCGGTGCGAACGAAGATGCCGCTGGGCGCCTCCGGCTCGAGGAAGCGGAACTCCATGGTGAGCACGAAGTCGCCGAACGTGTCCCTGGAGCGCAGCCAGCCGCTGCCGCCATTCACCTTGAGCACACCGTCTTCCACGGTGAACGGACCGCCGTTGACGATCTCCCAGCCGTCCAGATTGCGGCCGTTGAAGAGCGCCGTCGCCGGGCTCCCCGGCTGAGCCAACGCTGCGCTGCCGGCTGCCAGCACCAGACAACCGAGCAGGACTGTCGCAATGGCCAGCCCGCATTTCTCACCAGCGTTCGTCGCGAGGGCGTCGAGGCGCCGGTGTGGTGGGTCGCACGGACTGAACGACGCTGCAGGCGTAGTCGTAACTACGTCGAAGCGGCGTGAAGGAGTACGGCCCGCCACAGCGAGCGAATCGGCGGCCGCAGCAGAAGGCTGGTGAGAAGTGCGGGCTAATTTCATGGCTCCCCCCGTGCGGCCATTCTACGCCCGCCAGCCCCTAATGAAACACCGCTTTTCGGCGGTAGATTTCACGGACCGGCGGCGGGCGCCACTTGACAGCAGGCCGCCATCGGTTAGTAATGGAACGATGATGACGACGAAACGATTGGGAAGCCTGGCGGGCGCGCTCGCATGCGTGGCCCTCGCCGCCGCGCTGGCGCCGCCGGCCCCGGTAACGGTCGCGGCAGGCGGCAACGACGGCGTCATACAGGGAATCGTCAGGAGCGCCAGCGGACCGGAGGCGGGCGTCTGGGTGATCGCCGAGACCGACGACCTCGACACGGTGTTCCGCAAGATCGTCGTCACCGGCGACGACGGGCGGTACGTCCTGCCGGAGCTCCCGGACGCCGCCTACGACGTCTGGGTGCGCGGCTACGGCCTGGTCGACTCCGCGCCGGTGGCCGGACGGCCGGACCAGCAGCTCGACCTGACCGCGGTCGTGGCGCGCACGCCGCGGGAAGCGGCGCAGGTCTACCCTTCCAACTACTGGCTGTCGCTCATCGACCTGCCGGCAACGCACGAGTTCCCGGGCACCGGCCCCGAGGGCAACGGCATCAACCCGCTGATGGGCAGCCGCAGCGAGTGGATCAACAACCTGAAAGGCTGCCAGCGCTGCCACCAGGTCGGCAGCAAGCGCACCCGTGAAATCCCGGACGCCGAGGATTTCGACTCGGCGCGCTCCGCCTGGAACGACCGCGTGCAGCGCGGCCAGCGCGGATCGCTCATGAACAGCTTCATCACCCGCTTCGGCCGCGGGCGCGCCCTCGACATGCTGGTCGACTGGACCGACCGCATCGCGGCCGGCGAGGCGCCCCCGTCCCCGCCGCGGCCGCGCGGCGTCGAGCGCAACGTCGTCATCACAATGTGGAACTGGGGCGACAACGTGGCCTTCGTGCACGACGAGATCGCCACCGACAAGCGCAACCCGCGCGTCAACGCCAACGGCCCGCTGTACGGCGTCGACATCGGCAACGACTTCCTGCTGGTGACCGACACCGCCGCGCACCGCTCGGAGATGATCAAGATCCCACTGCGCGACGACCCGTCGACGGTGCCGTCGATGTTCACGACCGACGGGTTCAAGCCGTGGCGCGATTTCGGCGCCGAAGCCGTCTGGAACGACCCGGCCAACCCGCACAACCCGATGATCGACGCCCGGGGGCGCGTCTGGCTGACGACGCGCATTCGCCATCCGGACAACCCGGACTGGTGCCGGGAGGGGTCCGACAACCGTTACGCGCGGTACTTCCCCCTCGACCGCGCCGGCCGCCACACCGGCTACTTCGACCCGGAGGCGGACGACTTCGAACTGATTGACACGTGCTACGGCACGCACCACCTGCAGTTCGCCGAGGACGATCAGGACACGCTGTACTTCAGCGGCGGCGGTGCCGTCATCGGCTGGCTCGACACGCAGCTGTACGATGAGACCGGCGACGAACAGCGCTCGCAGGGCTGGTGTCCTACCGTGCTCGACACGAACGGCGACGGGGTCATCACGAAGCCGTGGAACGAGCCGCCGCCGCGCGGCAGCCGTGAGGCCGCGGCGTTCGACCCGGCGCTCGACACACGGGTGGTGGTCGGCGCCTACGGCGTCATCGCCAACCCGCTCGACGACGCCGTCTGGATCGTCTCGGACGACTTCCCCGGCCGGCTGCTGCGGCTCGAGCGCGGCGACGACCCACCGGCAAGCTGCATCAGCGAGCTGTACACCGTACCGGTCGAGAAGGGCTACCGGACGCGCGGCCTCGACGTCGACCGCCACGGCGTGCTCTGGACGGCGCTGGCCGGCAGCAGCCACTTCGCCTCCTTCAACCGCCGCAAGTGCACCGTCTTCGGCGGGCCGGACGTGCGTGAAGGCCGCCAGTGCGACGCCGGCTGGTCGTTCTACAAGGCGCCGGGACCCAACTTCCGGAACACGGAGATCGGCACCGACTTCCACTATTACAACTGGGTCGATCAGTTCGACACGCTCGGTCTTGGCGAGAACATCCCGATCGCCAACGGCTCGAGCTCCGATTCGCTGCTGGCGCTCGATCCGGAGAGCGGTGAATGGACCATCCTGCGCGTGCCCTATCCGCAGGGTTTCCACAGCCGCGGGCTGGACGGCCGGATCGACGACCCCGACGCAGGCTGGAAAGGGCGCGGCGTCTACGCCACCTACGGCGCCGATGCCGCCTGGCACGTCGAAGGCGGTCCCGTCGAGCCGGGGAACCTGGTCAAATTCCAGATCCGCCCCGACCCGCTGGCGCGTTAGGCAATGATCTGCGGGATAGGCACGCCGTGGACGTCGGTCAGGCGCATGTCGCGGCCGTTGTAGCGGTACGTCAGCTGCGTGTGGTCGATACCGAGCAGGTGCAGGATCGTCGCGTGCAGGTCGTGCGCCGAGACCCGTTGCTCCACCGCCTTGTAGCCGAACTCGTCGCTCGCGCCAATCACCTGCCCGCCCCGGACCCCCGCGCCGGCCATCCATCCGGTCATCGTGCCGGGGTTGTGGTCGCGGCCGACGCCGCGCTGGGAGATGGGCATGCGTCCGAACTCGCCGTGCCATACGACGAGCGTCGAGTCGAGCAGACCGCGCGCCTTGAGGTCGGTCAGCAGCGCGGCAATCGGCAGATCGGTCTCCGCGGCGTGCTGCGTGTGATTCTCCTGCAGGTTGCTGTGCGCGTCCCACGTATCGGTGTTCTGCTGGCCCAGCCCGCCGTGGAAGAGCTGCACGAACCTGACGCCCCGCTCCACGGGCGCCGCGCCAGGAGACACTGCCGGCCGAACGGCTCCGTGGTCGAATCATCCAGCCCGTAGAGCTTCTGCGTCGCCGCCGACTCGGACGAGATGTCGACCGCTTCCGGGGCGCACCCCTGCATGCGGTAGGCAAGCTCGTAGGAAGAAATCCGGGCTGCCAGCTCCGAATTGCCGGGATTCCGCTCCAGGTCGAGCGCGTTCAGCTTCGCCAGCGTGTCCAGCCGGGCGCGCTGCTGCTCCGCGGTCATCCCTTCCGGCGGTTGCAGCGATCTCGTGTCTGGCTTTGACGCCGGCGCTCGCCGCCGCGCAGTCGGCAGGCGCCACGGCCCGCACGCCGTGGGGTGATCCCGATATCCAGGGTATCTGGGACTACCGCACCCTGACCCCCCTCGAACGGCCCGAGGAGCTGGGGGACAAGGCATTCCTTACCGAGGAAGAGGCGGCCGAGCTCGAACGGGAGACACTGGCCCGCAACGAGTTCCTGCTGAACCGCCCTGCGGAGACCACGACGGCAGCCGACCAGGTCTGCGAGCGGGCGGACGGCACGCCCGGCTTCTACAACAACTTCTGGACAGACCGCGGCACGACCGCCATCGGCACGCGGCGCACGTCGCTCATCATCGAGCCGTCCAACGGGCGCCTGCCGCCGCTGACGGCGCCTGCGGCGCGCCGGGCCGCGTCCGCCGAGGCAGCGCGGATTCGCGAAGTGCGGCGCGGCATGCTGCCGGCCGCGAGCTACACCGACCTGGACGCGGGAGACCGCTGCATCCAGCACGCGAAGGCCGGCCCTCCGCTCAGCAGGAGCGGCTACAACAACAACGTCCAGATCTTCCAGGCGCCCGGCTACGTGGTGCTGGTCGCCGAGCAGAACCGCGAAGCCCGCATCGTTCCGCTCGACGGCCGGCCGCTGCTCAGCTCCGGCGAGAACCTGCGGCTTGTCGAGCGGTTGACGCGCATCGACGCCGAGAACCTGATGTACGAGTACACCGTCGACGACCCGACCATCTGGACGAGCGCCTGGACCGCCCAGCACCCGATGAAGCTGAATCCGGAACCGCTGTACGAGTTCGCCTGCCACGAAGGCAACTACGGCCTGCACGGCATCCTGGCCGGCTCGCGTGCCGAGGAGGCTGCAGCGGCGGCGGCTTCCAAGCAGTAACTGAAGGCCTCGGCGGGGCGGCGGACGCCGCCGGACCGGCAGCAAGTGCGGCGGATTGCGCCTTGCGCGCCGGGCGCATCCGGAGGCATCATGGTGCATTCCAGGCGCGAGCAGGCAACAGCAGGAGGGTGAAGATGAGTTACCGATATCCGGCGGCGATTGCAGTGATTCTGGGTCTGGCCTTGACGCCGGCGCTCGCCGCCGCGCAGTCGGCAGGCGCCACGGCCCGCACACCGTGGGGCGATCCCGATATCCAGGGTGTCTGGGACTACCGCACCCTGACCCCCCTCGAACGGCCCGAGGAGCTGGGGGACAAGGCATTCCTTACCGAGGAAGAGGCGGCCGAGATCGAACGGGAGACGCTGGCCCGCAACGAACTCCTCCTGAACCGCGCGCCGGAGACGACGACCGCTTCCGACCAGGTCGACCGGCGGGCGGACGGCACCCCTGGCTTCTACAACAACTTCTGGCTCGATCGGGGCACCGCGCCCGTCGGGACGCGGCGCACGTCGCTGATCGTCGCTCCGTCCAACGGGCGGATGCCGCCTCTGACGGCGCCGGCGGCGCGCCGGGCCGCGTCTGCCGAGGCAGCGCGCATTCGCGAAGTGCGGCGCGGCATGCTGCCGGCCGCGAGCTACACCGACCTGGACGCGGGAGACCGCTGCATCCAGCACGCGAAGGCCGGCCCGCCGATCAGCACCGGCGGTTACAACAACAACGTCCAGATCTTCCAGGCGCCCGGCTACGTGGTACTGGTCCCCGAGCAGAACCGCGAAGCTCGCATCGTTCCGCTCGACGGCCGGCCGCACGTGGCGCCGGGGATCCGGCAGTGGATGGGCGACTCGCGCGGCCACTGGGAAGGCGACACGCTGGTCATCGAAACCGTGCACTTCAACGGCAAGCATGACCAGATCGGCCGGCCGCTGCTCAGCTCCGGCGAGAACCTGCGTCTGGTCGAGCGGTTGACGCGCATTGACGCCGAGAGCCTGATGTACGAGTACACCGTCGACGACCCGACCATCTGGACAAGCGCCTGGACCGCCCAGCACCCGATGAAGCTGAATCCGGAACCGCTGTACGAGTTCGCCTGCCACGAAGGCAACTACGGCCTGCACGGCATCCTGGCCGGCTCGCGCGCCGAGGAGGCGGAAGCGGCGGCGGCTTCCAAGCAGTAACAGAAAGCGTAGGCGGGGCGGCAACTGCCGCCCCGCCGCTTTCACTCGGTGGTTCAGGGCTACTGCTAGCGACCCGTCTCCAGCCAGTCCATGATGCGCGGCGTCACGAACTCCGGCACCTCCTTGTGCGGCCCGTGGCCCACACCAGGGAGCACCTGGATCGTCAGCGGCCCGTCAACCCAATCCCACATTCCGTTTACCGTCGGGTTCAGGAAGAACGGCCCGTCCTTGCCGTAGATGAACAGCGTTGGCGCCGTGACGGGCGGATATTCACCCAACCTGAACCCGCCCGACGGTGTCTCCATCGTCGTCGGCGCCACCGGCCAGTTCTCCTTGTAGAAGCCGACGATCGAGTCGGTGTCGAGGCACGAGGCGGCCTCTCGCCGCAGCTGGGCCAGGTTTCCCGGCTCGTCCGGATCCCGCGGCGCGCCGCGGACGCCCTCGCCGAAGTCGTCGCCTGCCCCCGGGTACACCTGCATGTTCCGCTGGAACTGGTTCGCCTGCTGCTGCTCCGGGTTGTCGATCAGCTCGCGGACCAGGCCGCCCGGGTGCACCGTCCCGATCGAAACCAGCCGCTCCGTCTGCTCGGGGCGCGTCATCGCGAAGTGCCACGCGTAGACCCCCCCGCTGTCCTGGCCAACGATCGTCGCCTTGTCCTCGCCCAAATGCTCGATGATGGCGCTGATGTCTTCCGAGACCCGCTCCGCGGCGTAGTTTTCGTAGCCCTCTGGCTTGTCGCTCATGTCGGTGCCGCGGGTGGACATGGCGACGACGCGGTACTTCTGGGAAAGCATCGGGATCTGATTCCGGTAGTCATGCCACGGCGAGGCGACGCCGTGCACGAAGATGATCAGCGGACCTTCGCCGGCCGTGTGATAGACGATCCTGACCCCGTTCGAGTCGACCGATCCTTCGGTGGCGACGACCGATTCTCCCCGCCAGTCGGTGACCGTCACCTCGGGCGCGCTGACGCACGGCTTCTTTGTCAGCCACATCAGTCCAAAATTCGCGTACTCCTCCCGGTCGATCGAAATCTCCTGGTTGACGCGGTAGGCCTCGGGCGAAACGAAGTAGGACCGGCCCCGCAGCGCATAGGTCTGCGCGTTGTGCTCGATCTCGGGCGTCTCCCAGAACGCGCTATAGTACCCGCCCAGGTCCCCGCCGACCGGACCGGACTGCAGGAGCGCGAACCCCGCGTCGTAGACGACGTAGCGGACCATGGACTGACCGCCCAGGCCGTACTCGTAGAAGATCATCCCCTCGCCATTGATCGCGGCGCCGTCCCGGCCGCGCAGAAAAACTTCGACCTTGAGAAAGCGGTTGTCGATGTGCGTGACCCTTTCGATGCCCGTCAGCGGCCCCGGCGGAAACAGACCGACGTCATCGGGCGGGGCCCATTCGACCTCCCACACGCCCATCAGGTAGCGCGGGTCGAACGGCTGCGCCATGTCGGCTTCGCTGGTCGGCCCCGTCTGGGCGGCGCCCGGTTGCGGGGCCGTGACGACCGCGGCGATGACCAGCCATACTGCGAGCAGCGTTCTTTTCATGACCTTCCCTCTAAGGCAAAAGAGGAGCTGAGCATCGCTGCCCAGCTCCTCCGGTTTGCCCAATTCCACGACCTCACAAGGTTGCAGCTAATTGCTGGTTCTCTTGCTGAGGTCTTCCTTGTCGACCGTGTACTTCGTGAAGATGAAGAACATCTCGTCCCAGCTCTGCAGGCCCCAGTACACTTCGCGGTCGGGACTGGGGTTGTAGCGGTTCCGGATGCTGTTGTCGAAGTGCCCCACCGTCTTGAGCGTGCTCCCCGCCGGCACCTTCAGCGGCTCGACGAAGTCGTACTCGATCTGCCAGTTGAAGTCGTAGTTCGGCACGTGCAGCAGCGTCTCCTCGGTGCCGTCCGGATAGCTGACGATGTACGTCATGTCCTTGCCGCGGAAATGCATGTGCGGCCACACCCCGTAGATCGTCACGTCGTCATGCACCGGCCAGATGCCGGTCACCTTGAAATCACCGGCGTGCGGAGGAATGTTGGGCGTCCTGGCTAAACCGGATCCCGCGGCCAGCTCCAGCTGCTCCTCGTCCTCAACGATGCGAACCGCGCCGGAGCCGCCGAACTCGCCGGTGCCCACGGTCAGCATCCGGCGGCGCGGCGGCTCCTTGGCGAACCAGAAGCCGGCCACCGAGCGGTCGGTTTCCGGACGGCCCGTCAGGGTGTAGTGCATCTGGAAATCGAGCTTCCTATCGCCGTAGACAAGCTTCGCCGTCCCCTCCGGGAAACGGTTGAAGCCGCCCCCCGGCCGGTAGAAGATCAACTGCGCGTCGGGGACGAAGACCATGGCGGCCTCTCGTCTCGCCAGCTTGACCGCGGGGTCTTCGTTCGGATTGATCGGAACCGGCTGCGGAATCAATTGACCGCCGGGCTGCACCTGCTCCATGCCCAGCTCGGTTCCCGGGGGCAGCGGCCGCGTGAATATCCCGGCGTGATGCACCACGGCCGAGTTGCCCGGGCGCATCTGGACCGCTTCCAGATACACGTCTTCGTTGAACGGGTTCTCCATCCAGACGTCCAGGTAGTCAATCTCGCCCTGGGCGGGCAGCTCGACGTCGAGCGGCATCTCGACCACGTAGTCCGGCGGGCGCTCGTGCAGCCAGTCACTGACGAACTCCGGAGACTCCGGGGCGGGTCCGTCACCCTGCGGCGCGCCGCCGTCCGCCCACGCGGCGATCGTGTCGACGTCCGCCTGGCTCAACGCCGTGACGTCCTTGAATTTCCCGAAGCGCGGGTCGGCGAACCACGGCGGCATCTCGCGCGAGACGACCTTGGTCTTGATCGCGCGGGCCCACGGCCGCGCCTCCCGGTAGGTGGTCAGCGACATCGGCGCCACCTGGCCCTCCCGGTGGCAGCTCGCGCAGTTCTCGTACAGGATCGGCCCGACATCCGCATTGAAGGTGGGCACCGCCTCTGCCGCGGCATTCTCGTTGGCCCCCGCCGTCCCCGCGATCGCTACAACCGCGAAGAGGGCCGCGCCAAGCGCTGCGCTCGAACGAACTGCAGTCATCTGAACCTCCCGAAATATCCGCGTCCTCCAGCCCGGAAGCCCGCGGAATGCTACCGACCTGTCTCGAGCCACTCCATGATGAATGGTGTCACAATCTCCGGGGCGCTACGATGCGGCCCGTGGCCCACACCCGGGATAATCTGAATCGTCAGCGGCGCGTCAATCCACTCCCACATGCCGGACAGCGTCGCGTTCTTGAAGAACGGCGGGTCCTTGTCGACAATCAGCAGCGTCGGCGCCTTGACGGGCGGAAACTCGCCGTACTTGAACCCGAACGCTTCCGTCTCCATCGTCACCGGCCGCGCCGGCCAGTTCATCTTGTAGAAGGCGACGGCCGACTCGCCGTAGAAGCGCGCGTTGGCCTCTTTCCGGAACTGCGCCAGGTGCGCCGGCTCGTCCGGGTCCAGCGACGGCGCATTGCGGACCACCTCTTAGTAATTCTCGCCCGCGCCCGGCGTCTCCATCATGCCCCACTGGAACTCGAGCGCCGCCATTTGCTCCGGATTATCGATCAGCTCTCGAATCAGCCCCGCCGGGTGCACCGACGCCAGCGAGACGAACCGCTCCACCTGCTCGGGATGCGCCATCACGAAATGCCACGCGTGAAGCCCGCCGCTGTCCTGCCCGATGATGATTGCCTTCTCCTCGCCGAAATGCTCGATGATGGCGCTGATGTCTTCAGCGATCCGGGCGGAGGCGTAGTGTTCGTGCCCCTCCGGTTTGTCGCTCATGTCGGTGCCACGTGTCGACATCACGACGACGCGATACTTCTCGGAGAGCATCGGAATCTGATGCCGGTAGTCGTGCCACGGACCGACGATGCCATGCGTCATGACCACGAGGGGTCCTTCGCCGACCGTGTGGTACACGATCCTGACCCCGTTCGAGTCGACCGACCCCGCGGTGGCGGTGACCGAAGCTCCGCGCCAGTCGGTGACCGTCACCTGCGCGTCCGCAACTGCCGGAGCAAGACAAAACAGACCGACGAGCGCAACCAGATACAGGGTCTTCAAAGGTTTCTTCCGAACGGGTGGACCGTTGTGAGCACCACGTATTCTAAGGGAGGGTGCGGATGCGGTCAACAGCACGCCCTCGGAGGACCTGGCAGCCGGCGTATTCAGTTCTCCAGGCCGAGGTCGTTCTTGTCGACCGTGTACTTCGTGAAGATGAAGAACATCTCGTCCCAGCTCTGTTCGCCCCAGTAGACTTCCTGGTCCGGACTGGGGTTGTAGCGGTTCCGGATGCTGTTGTCGAAGTGCCCCACCGTCTTGAGCGTGCTCCCCGCCGGTACCTTCAGCGGCTCGACGAAGTCGTACTCGATCTGCCAGTTGAAGTCGTAGTTCGGTACGTGCAGCAGCGTCTCCTCGGTACCGTCCGGATAGCTGACGATGTACGTCATGTCCTTGCCGCGGAAGTGCATGTGCGGCCACATCCCGTAGATCGTCACGTCGTCATGCACCGGCCAGATGCCGGTCACCCTGAATTCGCCGGCGTGCGGAGGAATGTTCGGAACCCTGGCGAAACCGGCCCCCGGCGCCAGCTCCAGCTGCTCGACGCTCTCGACGATGCGAACCTGGCCGGTACCACCGTTCCGGCCGGAGCCCGAGGTGATCATCTGGTGACGAGGCTTTTCCTTCGTGTACCAGAAGGCGACGGCAGTGCGGTCGGTTTCCGGACGGCCCGTAAGGGTGTAATGCATCTGGAACATGAGGAGCCGAGCGGCGTGGACACGTTTCGCCGTACCCTCCGGAAACCGGTTGTAACCTCCTCCCGGCCTGAACAGGACCAGCTGCGCGTCGGGGGCGAAGCGGGCGGTGAATCCTCTCTGCTGCCTGAGCCGGAGCCCTGCGCTGGGGTCGACCGCGACCGGCTGCGGAATCATCTGACCGCCGGGGTACTGTTGTGCCTTGCCCAGCCGGGTGCCCGGGGGCAGCTCCCGCATGACATACCCCGCCATGATGCGCCACCGCCGGGTTTCGCGGGCGCACCTGGACCGCTTCCAGAAACACGTCCTCCTTGAGGGGGTTCTCCATCCAGACTTCCACGTAGGGGATCTCGCCCTGGGCCGGCAGCTCTATGTCGAGCGGCATCTCGACCACGTAGTCCGGCGGGCGATCGTGCAGCCATTCGCTCGCAAACACCGGAGCCTCCGGCGGCGGTCCGGCGCCTCCCGGTTAGGACGTCAGCGACATCGGCGCCACCTGGCCGTCCCGGTGGCAGCTCGCGCAGTTCTCGTACAGGATCGGCCCGACATCCGCGTTGAACGTGGGCACCGCCTCCGCCGCGGCATTCTCGTTGGCCCCCGCCGTCGCGGCAATCGCGCCAACCGAGAAGAGCACCGCCGCCACCGCCGCCGCACGACCTACGGTCATCGGGATCTCCTTGTCAGTTCCGCATCCCGGCGCGTTCCGCGTCCTTGCGTCCGGCGGCTCGCGGACTCCTAGCGACCCGTCTCGAGCCACTCCATGACGCGCGGCGTCACAATCTCCGGCGCCTCGCGATGCGGCCCGTGGCCGACGCCCGGGAGCACCTGAATCGTCAGCGGCGCGTCGACCCACTCCCACGTGTCGGCCAGCGTCGCGCTCATGAATGCCGGCGCGTCCCTGCCGACGATCAGCAGCGTCGGCGCCTTGACGAGCGGAAACTCGCCGTACTTGAACCCGAACGCCACCGTGTCCATCGTCACCGGCCGCGCGGGCCAGTTCATCTTGTAGAACCCGACGACCGACTCCGCATCAATGCGCTGGTTGGCCTCTTGCCGCAGCCGGGCGAGATTCGCCGGCTCGTTCGGATCGACGGGCGAATTACGGACCCTTTCGCCGAAATCCTTGCCCGCGTCCGGATTCTCCTGCATGTTCCACTGGAACGCGCTCGCCGCCTGCTGCTCCGGGTTGTCGATGAGCTCGCGGATGAGCCCCGCCGGGTGCACCGACCCCAGCGAGATCAAGTGCTCCGTCTGCTCCGGATGTGTCATCGCGAAATGCCAGGCGTGAAGCCCCCCGCTGTCCTGCCCGACGATCGTCGCCTTGTCCTCACCGAAATGCTCGATGATGGCGCTGACGTCCTCAGCGATCCGGGCCGAGGCGTAGTTTTCGTACCCCTTCGGCTTGTCGCTCATGTCGGTGCCGCGGGTCGACATGGCGACGACGCGATACTTCTCGGCAAGCATCACGATCTGATTCCTGTAGTCGTGCCAGGGGCTGGCGACGCCGTGCATGAAGATCACGAGAGGGCCCTCGCCGGCCGAGTGGTACACGATCTTGACGCCGTTCGAGTCGACCGACCCTTCCGTGGCGTCGACCGTTGCTCCGCGCCAGTCGGTGACCGTCACCTGCGCGTCTGCAACCGACGGAGCAAGACAAAGCAAACCGATGAGCATAACCAAATACAGAGTCTTCACAGATATCTCCAGAACGGGTAGGTAGTTGTGAGCAACAGGCATTCTAATCGAGGGTGCGGACGTGATCAACAGCGCTCCCTCCGGGGGACCCAACCCGGCCGGGGTATTCAGTTCTCCAGGCTGAGATCGTTCTTGTCGACCGTGTACTTCGTGAAGATGACGAACATCTCGTCCCAGCTCTGCAGGCCCCAGTGGACTTCCTGGTCCGGGCTGGGGTTGTAGCGGTTCTTGACGCTGTTGTCGAAGTGTCCGATCGTTTTGAGCGTGCTGCCCGCCGGCACCTTCAGCGGCTCGACGAAGTCGTACTCCAGCTGCCAGTTGAAGTCGTAATTCGGCACACTCAGAAGCGTCTCTTCGGTGCCGTCCGGATAGCTGACGATGTACGTCATGTCCTTGCCGCGGAAATGCATGTGCGGCCACATCCCGTAAATCGTCACGTCATCGGTCACCGGCCAGATCCCGGTCACCCTGAAATCACCGGCGTTCGGAGGAATGCGCGGGATCGTCGGGATACCGCCCCCCACTGCCCCCAACCGCTCGGTGTTCTCGACGATGCGAACCGAACCGGTGCCGGCATGGAGTCCGCCGACGGTCAGCACCTGATGATGCGGCGGTTCCTTGGAGAACCAGAAGCCGGCGGACGAGCGGTCGGTTTCCGGTCGGCCCGTCAGTGCGTAATGTATATCGAACATGAGGAGCCGATCAGCGTAGAGACGCTTCCCCGTGCCCTCCGGAAACCTGTTGTACCCTCCCCCCGGCCTGTGAAGAGCAGCAGCGAGTCGCGGTCGATCAGGCCGTTGGCGAGGGCCTCTGCTCTCGCCCGCCTGGCCGCGGGGGATTCGTTCGGGTCGATCGGGACCGGCTGCGGGATCAGCTGTCCGCCGGGGTACAGCGGCGCCTTACCCATCCTGGTTCCCGGCGGCAGCGACCGCGTGAAAATCCCGCCGTGATGCACAACCGCCGGGTTTCCCGGGCGCACCACCATCGGCCCACGCGGCGATCGTATCGATCTCCGCCTGACTCAATGCGAGGACGGCCTTGAAGTGCCCATAGCGCGGGTCGGCAAACCAGGGCGGCATCTCCCGCGCGACGACCTTATATGTGACCGAGGAACAACGCATTCAGGCCGGATGCATGGCCGGTCGAATGCAGCGGGGCTTTTGCCACGGGCTCCTAACCGCACGTGTCGGCGAGCGATAACACGGAGGTGAGGTTGATGCGGTGGGGTTCGACGCCAGTGATGTACAGGCCCTTTACGGCGACCTTGTGCCCCGCGGCAAGCGCGCCGGTCGCGTTGACCGACTCCGGCGCCGTATGCTCCGCCCGCTGGTGCAACGACAGCAACGCCTCGGCGTCGACAAAATCGGTTACCCCGACCAGCTGCAGACGATTGGACCCCAGCGCGGCGCGGCCGGCGTCCTCGAGCTCGGCGGCGCTGGCGAAGGGGTACTCGGTCTCCTCAGGGTTGGTTGCGCGGGTCAGAAACCACGACCCGCCGTCTACCTCGACGCAGCCGACGGTCTTCACCAGCGGCACGGTCGGCTTCGTCAGGTCAGGTTCCTGCGCGGCGACGCCCAGCGACGCGCCGGACGTGATGACGACGGTGGTAACCGCCGCATAGAGCTTCGTTCTCATCCTGCTGTGTCCCCCAGGGTCAACGTTCGCATCGACGCCGTATTCTACTGCGCAAACGCGGCCCCGCCCGTCTCACTCGTCCGCGCTGAACAACTCCTGCATGACCAGGTAGCCGCCCGGCCGCATCCCCAGGGCCGCATAGGCCCCCTGCGCGCGCGCATTCTCGCGCTCCACGTACAGCCGCAGACCAACCACGCCCGGATCCGACGCCGCACGTGCGCGCACGTGCGCGTACAACGCCCTGCAGACGCCCTGCCGCCGGTAGTCGGGGTGCACGTACACGCTCTGAATCCACCAGATGTCGCCGTTGCGCCAGTCGCTCCACTCGCGCGTGTGCATCATCTGACCGATGATGCCGCCCTGGCAGGCCACGTAATACGCGCCTCGCGAGCCGTCCGCCAACAAACCCCGCACGCCGCGCCGTACGGTTTCCCGGTCCAGCTCGGTGTCCTCGGTCTCGGCGGCGAGTCGCACGTTGAAGTCAACGATCGCCTCCAGATCTTCGAGCGTCGCCGGGCGGATTGCATGCTCCATAGTCGACGCGTCTCCCGCAGGATCCGTCATCCTCGCCGAATCCGTTTGGTCAATCCAATCCAACCAGGGGTTCGAGGCCGCTCTCGGCTACCGTCGCGGCCGCCTCCGCGGACGTCAGGAAATCCATGAGCCGCTGCGCGCCGGCCGGGTTCCGTGCCTGCGTCATGATGCCGGCCGAGAACGTCGTGACCAATTGGTATTCGGCCGGGATGGGGCCGGCGAACGCCGCGCCTTCGATGGAGAGTATCTCGCTCACCTGCTGGAAGCCGATCGCGACCTCCCCCCGCGCCACCACCGCCGCCACGCGCTCGCTCTCTATGCGCCGGCTCTTCGGCTCGAGCTGCTCCCACAGGCCGAGGCTGGGCAGCAGCTCCGTGGATATGTACGTCCCGCTCACGCTCGCCGAGTAGCCGATCGATTCGGCGCCGAGCAACGTTCGCGCGAACGCCTCGGGGGTGCTGACGTCCGGCAGCGGCGCGCCCGCGCGCACCGCCACGCCGATCCCCGAGGTGGCCAGGTCCACACGGGTGTCCGCTTGCACGAGGCCGCGGTCGATCAGTGCGGCCAACCCGGCCTGGGACATGATCAGGACGTCGAACCGCTCTCCTCGTTCCAGTCGGACAGGGATGGAATCAGGCGCTCCCCCGCCGGATGCGCCGTACGCCGTAACCAGCGTGACTCCCGATGCATCCTGGAAGCGCGGGGCGAGCCGGTCGTACGCCGCGGCGAGGCCGCCCGACGTCACGACGCGGACCTCCCGCGGCGCATCCGCCCCGGCGGCAACCTGCGCATCGCCGGCAGGCGGCCCGCACGCCGCTGCCGCTGCCGTTGCGGCCAGCACGACCGACAGGTAGACGGCCAATCGTCTGTGCATCGTTCACTCCTCCGGCGGGGTCCGTGGCAACTGATAGTATCAACCACCGATGGATCCCGGCCGCACGTACGACGTCCTCGTCGCGGGCGGCGGCAATGCGGCGCTCTGCGCCGCGCTCACGGCGCGCGCCGCCGGCGCGAGCGTCCTGCTGCTCGAATCCGCCCCCCGGCACTTCCGCGGCGGCAACAGCCGGCACACCCGCAACCTGCGCTGCATGCACGAGGGCCCGTCGCACCCGCTCACCGGTTCCTATCCTGCAGACGAGTACTGGCGGGACCTGCAGGACGTTACCGGCGGCCGCACGAACGAGACGCTCGCCCGCATGGTCATCGCCGGGACGGCCGACTGCCGCGACTGGATGACCGCCCATGGCGCGCGCTTCCAGCCGTCCATCAACGGCGCCCTGCATCTCTCGCACACCAACGCGTTCTTCCTGGGCGGCGGGAAGGCGCTGCTCAACGCCTACTACCGCGAGGCCGCGCGTCTCGGCGTCGAGATCGAATACGACACCGAGGTTCAAGACCTCAACGTCGACAACGGCCGGTTCGATAGCGCGGTGGTGGCGCGCAACGGCGGCTCGGAGATGGTGCGCGCCAGAACCTTCGTGGCGGCGTCCGGCGGCTTCCAGGCGAACCGCGACTGGCTCAAGGACGCCTGGGGCGACGCCGCGGACAACTTCCTGATCCGGGGCACGCCGTACGACACGGGCCGCGTCCTGCGCGCGTTGATGGACCGCGGCGCCAGCACCACAGGGGACCCGACCCAGTGCCACGCCGTGGCGATCGACGGCCGTGCGCCCCGCTTCGACGGCGGCATCGTGACGCGCGTGGACTGCATTCCGCTCGGCATCGTGGTGAACGCGCGCGCCGAACGGTTCCATGACGAGGGCGAGGATCTCTGGCCGAAGCGCTACGCCGTATGGGGGCATCTGGTGGCCCGGCAACCGGAACAGACGGCGTTCGTCATCTTCGACACACAGGCGCCAGGACTGTTCATCCCGCCGATGCTGCCGCCGGTCGAGGCGCCGTCGATCCCCAGGCTCGCCGCGGCGCTGGGCCTCGATCCTGCCGCGCTCGAACGGACCGTGTCGGCGTACAACCGGGCCGTGCAGCCGGGCGCGTTCGACCATACGGCGCTCGACAACTGCTCCACCGCCGGCCTCACCCCGCCGAAGAGCCACTGGGCGCGCCGCATCGATCGCGCGCCGTTCTACGCCTACCCGCTACGGCCGGGCATCACCTTCACGTATCTCGGCGTGACGGTCGACGAGCGGGCCCGGATCATCTGGCAGGACGGGCGGCCGGCAGCGAACCTGTTTGCGGCCGGCGAGATCATGGCCGGCAACATCCTGGGGCAGGGCTATCTGGCCGGGCTGGGCATGGCCATCGGAACGGTATTCGGCCGGCAGGCCGGCGCGGAGGCGGCACTACGTGCCCGCAACTGACACCCGGGCGGCGCCGGCGCGGCTGCTGCCGCTCCAGCTCTTCCAGGAAGGCCGGCATGCGGCCCGCATCTGCAACGCCTGCCGCTACTGCGAAGGGCTCTGCCCCGTGTTCCCGGCGATCGAGCGGCGCCTTGACTTCTCGGAGCGCGACCTCGGCTACCTGGCGAACCTGTGCCACGACTGCGGCGCGTGCCTGGACGCCTGCCAGTATGCGCCGCCGCACCCGTTCGGGGTCGACGTGCCCCGCACCCTGGCCGCCGTCCGGCGCGCGTCCTACCGCGGCTACGCCTGGCCCGCGGTGCTGGGCGGACTGTTCGAGCGCAGCGGCCTCGCGTTGCTGCTGGGCGCGGCGCTTGCGCCCGTGCTGTTCGCGGCGGTGCTGGGCTTGCTGTCCGGCGCCGATGTCTTCCTGGCCCCGCACAGCAACGAGGCCGGGGGCTTCTACCAGGTCATGCCGCACACGGCGATGGTTGGCCTGTTCGGCGCGCTCGGGTCGTTTGCCGCCATCGCGCTGCTGGTCGGCCTGCTGCGGTGCTGGCGCGACCTGGCCGCCATGCCGGTCAGTCGCGCGGAACCGGGCGCGGCGCGGCTTGCGCTGTGGGAGGTCCTGACGCTGCGCCACCTGGCGGATCGCAGCGATCCCGACGAGCCGGCCTGGCGGCGCTGGTGGCATCACTGCACGTTCTACGGCTTCATGCTCTGCTTCGCCGCCACCTCCGTGGCGGCGTTCTACCACAATATCCTGGGGTGGACGGCGCCCTACCCCGCGCTGAGCCTGCCCGCCCTGCTGGGCTCGATCGGCGGCGCGGGCCTGCTGGTCGGACCCGCCGGCCTGCTCTGGCTGAAGCTGCGCCGGCCGCCCGAGCGGCACGATCAGGCGCAGCTCGGCATGGACATCGTACTGCTGGTGCTCCTCTTCGAGACCAGCCTGAGCGGACTCATGCTGCGCGCCTGGCACGAGTCGGCAGCCATGGGTCCGCTGCTTGGCATTCACCTGGGCGCCGTCGCCGGGCTGTTTCTGTTGTTGCCGTACGGAAAATTCGTGCACGGCCTGTACCGTTTCTGCGCGCTGGTCCGCTACCGGATGGGCTCCTGAAGTGCGGCGGCTGGCCGTAGTCATTCTGATCGCCGCAGCGGCCGCGTGCGGCGGGCGGTCCGGCGCGGCGCCCGAGGTATTGACCATCCTGGCGCCGGCGTCGCCAGGCGGCGGCTGGGACCAGACCGCGCGCGCCATGCAGGCGGCGCTGCAGGAGGACGGCGCGGCCGGCAGCGTGCGCGTGGTGAACGTCGCCGGCGCGGGCGGTACGATCGGCCTGGCGCAGTTCGTCAATGCCGGTGCGGACCGCGGCGACGCGTTGCTGGTGACCGGCCTCATCATGGTCGGCGCCGTGCTGACGAACCGTTCGGCCGTGACACTGAAGGAAACGACACCCATCGCCCGGCTGACCGGCGACTACGAGCTGCTCGTGGTCCCCGCCGACTCGCCGTATGACGACCTGGCCGCATTCCTCGACGCCTGGAAACAGGACCCGGGGGCGCTGGCCATCGCGGGCGGCTCGGCCGGCGGCACCGACCACATGCTGGCCGGCCTGCTGGCGGCGCGGGTGGGGATGGACCCAACCACGATCAACTACGTGCCGCATTCGGGCGGCGGGGAGTCGATCGCCTCGATTCTGGGCGCGCAGGTGGCCGCGGGCATCAACGGCGTAAGCGAGCTGGCGCCGTTCGTCGAGGCCGGCCGCCTGCGCGCACTCGCGATCTCCAGCGCCGAGCGACTGCCCGGCCGGCCATTCCCCACGTTCGCCGAGCAGGGGGTGGACCTGACGCTGACGAACTGGCGCGGCGTGGTCGGCCCGCCGGGGCTTACGGACGACCGGCGCGCCGCGCTGACCGCCCGGATCGCTGCGCTGCGGCAGTCCCCGGCGTGGCAGGCATCGCTCGCCAGGAACGATTGGATCGATCTGTACCTCTCGGGCCCGGCGTTCGAGGCGTTCCTGGACGTAGAACGCGCCCGCGCGGCGGCCGTGCTCGACTCGATCGGATTGCTTGAGTGACCCGCCGCTCCGACCTCGCGCTGGGAATCGCCGCGAGCGCGCTGGGGCTCCTGATCGCAGCCGGCAGCTTCGCAATCAGCGCCGGATTCGGCTATGACCGGATCGGGCCGCGCGCGGCGCCGTACGGCGTGGCGCTGGGGCTGCTACTGCTCGGCGGCGCGCTGCTCGCGCCGGCGCTCAGGCGCCAACCGGATACCGGCAGCGCCCCTGCCGAACCTATTCAGTGGCGGGCGCTCGGCACTCTGGCGCTGGCCGGCTGCCTCTTTCTGTTGCTGGTCGGCCGCACTGGATTCATCGTCGCCGCCAGCCTCCAGTTCTGGCTCGTTGCCCGGGCGTTTCCCGGCAGCCGCCCGCTCCGTGACGGCGCAGCGGCGGTACTGCTGGCGGTCACCGTCTACGCTGCGTTCGCGCGCGGCCTCGGCCTGGCGCTGCCGGCAGGACTCGCCGAATCCCTCTTCCCGTTCTAGCGGGTTGTGCGACGTGCGCGACCGTGCGGCGCACGTGAGGCAGGGGATGCCTCACGTGCGCCCGTAAATCAGAAGTTGTACTGGAGGCTGATCTTCGCCAGGCGCCCCGCCTGCAGGCCGATTGGCATCAGGTACGCGGCCCCGAACACCTGCTGCTCCCGGGATACCGCGTTCTCGTTGAACAGGTTGTAGATGTCGAAGCTCGCGCGCACGTTCCCGCCGAGACCGAAGTCGAGGACCTTGGAGAGCCGCAGGTCAAGCTGGTTGAGACGGTCGCCGAACGCCGCTCCCGGGTGCACAACGTTCAGGGCGATAAGATCGAACGACGGCCTGCGTCCCAGTGCCGCCGACGCCTCGGCGAGCGGAACCTCGTAGATGGCCTCGCGCCGGGGGCCGGGCCGCGAGAAAAGCGCGGCCGAGATGTCGATGTCGTATGGCAGCGTATACGAGCCCGACAGCGACACGTTCGTCAGCCAGTTATCCTCGGCCCGGCAGAATTCCCTGGCCGCCAGCGTACCCCGGCTGCCGGCGATGCCGGCGAGCTGTCCCGTGGTGCCCCGGCCGACGCGCGACGCCTCCCAGGCCGAGAAGTCGCCGAACAGCACTTCCGGCTGTGCTGCCTGGTACCCGCAGTAGTCACCGATCCGCCGGCCGGTGGCCAGGCCACCCTGCAGCAGCACCCCTTCCAGCCGCGCGCTCACGCTGAAGTCGACTCCGTGCCACATCTCGCTCTCGCCGCCGAGACGGTCGGTGTCGGTCCGCCAGTTATTCTGAACGCGCTTGTTCGCCCACGCCTCTGGCGTCATGTCGACAACCGTGAGCGGATAGCCGCCGCCGCCGGGCAGCCGGTCGTCCTGCGGGACCATGATGGTGTATTCCTCGAAATCCTCCGGGCCGACGCTGCGGTTGTCCCAGGCGGCGAAGTTGAAGTACACGCGACGGAAGTAGCCGAAGTCGAGCGAAACGTTATCGAGCAGCTCGTGCTGGATGCTCCCCGAGAACTCCCAGTTCGACTTCTTCTTGCCCCAGCCGAGCGCCCATTCGGGATCGAAGAAATGGGTCTCCGTTGCGGTGCCGAACGCCTCGTTGTCGGGTGGACCGAGCAGCTCGCCGTTCGGAAACGGGTTGAGCGGATCGCCCTGCGGGAGGCCGTCGCCCGCGACGCAACTGCTGCCCGTCGGATCCGTGGCCGAGGGGATGCACGCCGGGAACGGGAACGGGAACGGCACCGCGAAGTGGCCGGATGCGCCGTCGAACCAGAGCCGCGACATGGTCGTGTTGTTCGCTATCGGATTGAGCTCGCCGGCCAGGGCGATAGCGTCACGTCCCCCGAAGCGCGAAGCGGACGCCTTGAGCGCCGTCCGGCCGTTGCCGCGCAGGTCGTACACCACCCCCAGCCGCGGCTGGAGGTCCTTCCAGCTCGCCGCGGTCGCGCCGGCGACCATGATGGTATTCGGCGCCCACGGCGAATGCGTGGCTTGGCCGGGCGACGAAACCTGGTCCGGGTAATAGCCTCGGAAATAGTCGAAGCGCAGGCCCGCGTTGATCGTCAACCGGTCGAGCGTCCACTGGTCCTGCGCGTACAGGCCGACGTTCCTCAGCTCGTTCGTTTCCGGAGGCCGCGAAGCGAACTGCGCCTGGAGCGGAAACCCGGCGAGGGTCAGGATGTTCGTCCAGTCCGCGCCGTGGCGGTACGCCTCGTTCTGCCACTTGTGCGTTGTCCGCATGCCGAACTTCAGATTGTGGCTGCCGGTCACGTACGACATCGACGCGCGCCCGGTCTGGTTCAGGTTGGAGTAGTGCACGGTGTTGCCGACGAAGAAGTACCCCATGTTGCGCGACATCGTCAGCGTGGCCCCGTCGAATACGCTCGGCAGGTCGGTCCGGGCGTCGAAGTGCGCGCCGCTGCCCGGCGAACCGAAGTCGTTGTTCAACGGGAACAGGATGCTGTGGGCCGGCAGCCGGGAATAGCCGGCCTCGAACAGGATGCGGTCGGTATGCGGCCGCACCCACGTCGCCTGGTACGTGTTGAAGGCCGACGTGGCGTCGCTGCCCGCTTCCGGAGCGATGTAGATCGGAAAGAGCTGCGAGCCGGTCAGCGCCGGAGTCTGCTTGACGTTGCTGTTGGCGTAGTAGATCTGCACCTTGTCGCGCCCGCTCGCCTGCCACGTCAGGCGCCCCGTGTACTCGTAGTTGTTCGACACCTCCCGCGTCGGGTCGTCGAGATTCGGGACGTACCTCAGTGCGCTGGTGTCCGTGTTGTTGAACAGGCCGCTGGGGAAGAAGCTCGCCCGGCGATAGGTGTAGCTCGCGTAGAACCACAGGTTGTCGCGCACGATCGGCCCGCCGAGCGCGGGGGCGACCTGCCACGACTGGTCCGTCCTGAACGCGCCGTCCTCACCGCCGGTGATCCCGCGGTCGATCAGGTTCTGGTCGACGTTGTTTGCCAGCCAGCTCGCGTGCCCGTAGTTGGCGTAGAAGCCGCCGGTGAACGCGTTGCCCCCCTCCTTGGGGATCATGTTCATGCGCACGCCGCCGGTTTCCACCTCCGCCGCGTTGGCGGAATAGTCGTAGACGTATTCCGCGATCGACGTATCCTGCGGCAGCGCGCCTGGCGCGCCGTCGATCGCCACGGAGTTGACGTCGAATCCGTCGACGTGCACCTCTGCGTCGTCTTCCGAGGATCCGTGAATGGTCAGCCGGTTGTTCGGCACGCCGCTGACGCCGCCGGTATCGATCGGCACCGCCGTGGTCGGGCCGCCCTGGACGTTCATGGCGGGAATGAGCAGCGCCAGCGAGTCGTAGCCCCGCGTCGTCGGGAGCGCCTCGAAAATATCCCGGTCGATCGTCTCGCTCTGCCGCACGCTCTGGACGTCGATGGTCGGGGTGGCCTCGGTGACGGTGACGGTCTCCGAGAGCGCGCCGACGGCGAGCTCTCCGTCCACGTTCGCGGTGAACCCGGTGCTGAGCTCGACGCCCTCGCGCACGAGCGTGCTGAAGCCCGGCAGCGTGAACGTGACGGTGTAGGAGCCGGTTTCGAGCGCGACGATCAGATACTGGCCGTTGCCGTCGGTGACGGCAGTGCGGACCTGCTCGATCAGGGCCGGGCTGCGCGCCTCGACCGTGACGCCGGGCAGGACGCCGCCGGTGGCATCGGTTACCGTGCCGCCGATAGCTTGGGCATGGGCCAGGGCGGGAGCGAAGAGCAGGCAAACGACGCATGCTGCCGCCGCGCGGTTCAAGCGCCGGCGGCTTAGTGGGCTAGAGGATGTTCGTGCGCTAGGCATTGTCAACTCCTTCTTCCACGTGTCTCGTCATTCGATCAACACCGCTCTGGTTGCTGGACTTCGCCTTCCTTTCACCAGTCGGCTCGGAGCCTGTCGGCGCACTCCGACGGTTCAACTCCGCATTCTAGCGCAAGGTCCCCCCCCCAATGTCAAACCGCATAGGATGTCATTGCGGCAGAGCGAGATTCGCGTAGAATCAGGGCCAGCGTAGTACCTCATCACCCCGCAGCGGGTGCCAGCCAGGAGGCAGACATGTGCGATGAACGAACCGATGCCGACAACACGAAATACCTCCGCGCCGGGAAGCTGACGCGGCGGCAGTTCGGGGCCGTATCGGCCGGCGCCGGGCTGGCGATACTGTTGCCGCGGGCAGCCAACGCCCAATCCACGATGGAAACCGAAATCAACGTCACGACGCCAGACGGCGTATGCGACAGCTACTTCGTGCATCCGTCCAGCGGCGCCCATGCCGGCGTCCTGATCTGGCCCGATGCGTTCGGGCTGCGGCCCGCGAAGCGGCAGATGGCCAAGCGGCTCGCCGAATCCGGCTACTCGGTGCTGGTGGTGAACCAGTACTACCGCTCGCAGCGCGCGCCGATCGTGAGCAGCACGAATTTCGCCGAGGTGGCCGACGTGGTCAGGCCGCTGATGGGGACGCTCAACGCGGATACCCACATGCGGGATGCCAGGGCATTCGTGAGCTTCCTCGACAGCCAGTCCTCGGTGGACACCAACCGCAAGATCGGGACGATGGGCTACTGCATGGGCGGTCCCATCACCATGCGCACGGCGGCCGCGGTGCCCGACCGCATCGGCGCCGGCGCCTCGTTCCACGGCGGCGGCCTGGTGACCGACCAGCCGGACAGCCCGCACCTGCTGGTGCCGCAAATGAAGGCACACTACCTGTTCGCCATCGCCGAGAACGATGACGAGAACCAGCCCGAGGCGAAGGACGTCCTGCGCGACACGTTCGCCAAGGCCGGTCTGCCCGCGGAGGTCGAGGTGTACGACGGCGCGCTGCACGGCTGGTGCCCGCCGGACACGCAGGTGTACAACGAGCCGCAGGCGGAGCGGGCGTGGAGCCGTCTGCTCGCCCTGTTCGACCGCGCGCTCGCGTAACGCGCGCCCGTTCGGCCAAGTCTGGAGCGGGCCTCAAGTGCTCACGGGTCCAGCCCGGTGCGCTTGAGGTCCGCGACCCGTTTCAGCCCGAAAGCCGGCGGCCAGCGGATCCGCATCCAGCACCACGAAGTCGGCCCGCCTTCCGGGTTCCAGCGCGCCCAGGCCGTCGAGCCCCATGACCCGCCCGCCGGGTAGACTAGCGGCCTGTCAGATGGAATCGACCTCGGCGCTGCTCCAGGGATTCGCGGTCATCCTCCAGGACGGGAACCTCCTGTGGGCCTTCGTCGGGGTCGTGCTGGGAACCATCGTCGGCATCCTCCCCGGTATCGGACCCGCCCTGACCGTCGCCCTGCTGCTGCCGGTCACGTTTCAGATCGGACCCGTAGGGGCGTTCATCATGTTTGCCGGCGTCTACGCCGGCGCCATGTACGGCGGATCGACCACGTCGATCCTCATGAATACGCCCGGCGAGAGCGGCGCCATGATCACCGCCATCGACGGCCATCAGATGGCGAAGGCCGGACGGGCGTCCGCGGCGCTGGCGACCGCGGCGGTCGGGTCTTTCGTGGCCGGCACGCTCGGCGTCGTGGGTCTGACGGTAGCCGCGCCGGCCCTGGCCGAGGTCGCCCTGCGCTTCGGCCCGGCGGAGTACTTCGCGCTGATCCTGGTCTCCTTCGCGACGATCTCGTCCGTGCTGGGCGCCTCGCCGCTGCGCGGCCTGGTGAGCCTGTTCTTCGGGCTTGCGCTGGGACTGGTCGGCATCGATCTGCAGACCGGGCAGGCGCGCTACACGTTCGGCATCCCCCAGTTGCTGGACGGCATCGACGTCGTGGTCGTGGTGATCGGCCTGTTCGCCATCGGCGAGGTGCTGCTGCTGGCGGCTGCTCCCACTCCCGGTGGCGCGGCGGCCCGCGTCGGGGGCTGGACGTGGATGACGCGCACGGATCTGCGGCGTTCGTGGAAGCCGTGGTTTCGCGGCGCACTCGTGGGATTCCCCCTGGGCGCGCTGCCGATCGGCGGCGCGGAGATCCCGACGTTCCTCTCCTACTGGATGGAGAAGAAACTGTCGCGCCATCCCGAGGAGTTCGGCCGCGGGGCGATCGAAGGCGTCGCCGGACCGGAGGCGGCCAACAACGCCGCATCGGCCGGCGTGCTCGTGCCGCTGCTCACCCTGGGCCTGCCCACCTCGGCCACGGCGGCCATCATGCTGGCGGCGTTCCAGCAACACAATCTTCAGCCGGGGCCGCTCCTCTTTACCTCGCAGCCGGACCTGGTGTGGGGGCTGATCGCCAGCCTGTACGTCGGCAACGTCATGCTGCTCGTCCTGAACCTGCCGCTGGCGCCGGTGTGGGCCCGGCTGCTGGCCATCCCCCGGCCGCTGCTGGCGGCCGGCATCGTGCTGTTCGCCACGGTCGGCACCTACAGCCTCAACGGCTCGCTGTTCGACGTCGGGCTGATGTACGGGATCGGTCTGGTGGGGTTCGCCATGCGGCGGCTCGACGTCCCGGTCGCGCCGGCCGTGATCGGGCTGATCCTCGGTCCGCTGGCCGAGCAGCAACTGCGACGGGCGCTGGCAATCGCGGAGGGGGACGTTGCGGTGCTGTTCACGCGTCCGCTGTCGGGCGCGCTGTTGCTGCTCGCCGCCGCGGCGCTCCTGCTCCCGTGGCTGCTGCGGCGCGGCCGGCGCGCCTGAGCCCCGTGCGTCTCAACTGCCCAGCAGCCCCGCCTTCGGTACGGACAGCGTCAGCCGGGCCTCCTCGGGGAGGTAGCAGATGGTGTCGCTGCACGTCTGGTAGTCGACGACGACGTTCAGATCGACCGTTTCCGACGCCGTCGCGTCACCTGCCGCAAGCAGCTCGGCCAGCGCCGTAACCGGCACCGCGATGTCGACCGTCCCTTCGTACACGGGCAACGTCACGTCCAGCGCGTCGAAGCGCATCGGCATCGTCGGGGGATAAACGGCCTCGCCGATCTCGACGCCACCGACGGGCTCCACCCGCACCGTGGTCGGGTAGTACCCGTCGGGCAGCGGCTCCGCATAGACGTGGAACCCTTCCTCCACCTCGATGCGCACGTAGAGCGTGCTGGTCACTTCGAGCGTGAGCGCCGGATCCGACAGGAACGCCGTGAACCGCGCGCGCTGGTCGCTGCGGTCCGCCTCCGGCGCCTCCTCGTGCCGCAGCACGCGGCCCAGGGCGGTATCGAGAATCGTACCCGCCGACGTGCGGGTGGCGTAGTGCCGGTTGAAGAACTTCTCCGTCACGACCCCCGCGCCGTCCACGACGTACGTCCCCGGAAACGGAATCCCATGGAATCGCTCGGCCATCGGACCCTCGGGATCGATCAGGCTGTTCAGGATGCCGAACTCCCTGATGACAGCCGAGCCCGCGTCCGACAGCAGGTCGTACTCGATGCCGTATTCGTCGGAGAACGCCCGCAATCCCTCGACCGCGTCGTAGCTGACACCGTAGATCTTGAAGCCGGCCGTCTCGAACTCTTCCCGTTGGCGCTGCAGCTCGACCAGCTGCGTCCTGCAGTACGGTCACCATACGGCCGAGCGGTAGAACACGACGACGGCTCCCTGACCGCCCCGGTCGGCGTAGAAGGCGACCGGCTCGCCGTGCTGGTTCGGCAGCGTGAAGTCCGGCAGCCGCTCGCCCAGCGCGGGCCCGCTCGGAAAGTCGACCGAAGCCGGGTAGGTGCGGGCCGGAAAGTCGATGCCGAGGCCTTCGACGCGAAGCCCGCGTTCGTCGGTGTACGTCTCCTGCGGATTCGGGACGCTTTCGTGCGCGCCCCGCAGCGCCGGCGTCGTTGCGGGCTCGACCGGATCCGGCGCGGGGTCGGGTGCGGCCGGCTCGGGGCTCGAGCACCCCGCCGCTGTCAGCGCCACAAACACAACCCCGGACGCCAATGCCTGCCAACCGGCCGTCCGCGCGTCACGCCGCATGCTCGCCCCCCGGTTTCTGTGATGGAAATTCGATGCGGCTACGATAGCGTTCGGAATGGCGCCTGTCCACATGCACGAGCAGCAGCCGCGCGTCTCGACCTGTCCGCTCTGCGAGGCCATGTGCGGCATTCTCGTCGAGATGGACGGCCAGCGCATCCGATCGGTGCGCGGCGACCCGCAGGATCCGTTCAGCCGCGGATACGTCTGCCCCAAGGCGGCGGCGCTCGCCGACCTGCACGACGACCCGGACCGCATCCGCACGCCGCTGATCCGCGAGGGGCGGACGTGGCGCGAGGCGACCTGGGAGGAGGCGCTGGATCGCGCCGCCGCAGGGATCGCCCGCGTACGGCGCCGGCACGGCCGCGACGCCGTCGGCGTCTACTACGGCAATCCGGTCGCGCACAACCTCGGGTTGATGACCCACCTGCTGCCGTTCACGCGCGCGCTCCGGACGCGGAACGTCTACTCGGCCAGCTCCGCCGACCAGTTGCCGCAGATGCTCGCGGCGCTGCGCATGTTCGGACACTTCGCGTTGATTCCGGTGCCCGACGTCGACCGCACCGACTTCTTCCTCATCCTCGGCGCGAACCCCCTGGCATCGAACGGCAGCCTGATGAGCGCGCCCGACATGCGGCGGCGCCTCGCCGGCATTCGCGCCAGAGGCGGACGCGTGGTCGTAGTCGACCCGCGCCGCACGGAGACCGCCGAGGCCGCCGGCGAGCATCTCGCCATCCGGCCGGGCACCGACGCCCTGCTGCTCGCGGCCATGCTGCACGTACTCTTCGCCGAGCAGCGGACACGCCTCGGCCGGCTGGCGGGCCGGGTGAAGAACCTCGACACGCTGGCTGCACTCGTCCGCGATTTCCCGCCGGAGCGGGTGGCGCAGCGGACCGGCATCGCCGCGCCGGCGATACGCCGGCTGGCGATCGACTTCGCGACCGCGCGGCGGGCGGCCGGCTACGGCCGCGTCGGTCTGTGCACGCAGCGCTACGGCACGCTGGCCGTCTGGCTGCTGCAGGCGCTCAACCTGTTGACCGGCCGCCTCGATGAGGAAGGCGGGCTGCTGCTGACGACACCCGCTGTCGACGGCGTCGGCGTACTTTCACGGCTCGGCCTGCGCGGCACGTTCGACCGCTGGCGCGGTGGCGCCGGCGGGTTGCCGGAGTTCACCGGTGAGCTGCCGGTTGCGGCGCTCGCGGACGAGATCGAATCCACTGGCCAGCGGTCCGTCCGGGCGCTGATCACCGCCGCCGGCAACCCGGTCCTCTCGGCCCCGAACGGACGGCGTCTCGACAAGGCGCTGGGCAGCCTCGAGCACATGGTGGCGATCGACCCGTACCTCAACGAGACTACGCGCCACGCGCACGTCGTGCTGCCGCCGGCGCCGCCGCTGGCCCGCGCGCATTACGACCTGGCCCTCAACCTGTTCGCCGTCCGCAACGTGGCCAAGTACGCCGAGCCCGCGGTACCGCGGACGCCGGAGCAGCGGCACGACTGGGAGATCCTCGGTGAGCTGGCCGGACGCGCACTTGCGCCGCGGCCGCTCCGCCGGCTGGCTGTCCGCGCCACCCGGGAGCTACAGCCGGAGCGGGTCCTCGATCTGCTGCTGCGCCTCGGGCCGCACAAGCTGTCGCTCGCCAAGCTCCGCGCGGCGCCCCACGGCCTCGATCTCGGCCCGCTGCAGCCGGGCCGCATCGCGCAGCGCATCGCCACGCCTGACGGCCGGATCGACGCGGCGCCCGAGGAGTTCGTGCGCGAGGCGCGTACCCGGCTACTTGCTGAAACCGACCACCGAACGAACGGCGATCTGGCGTTGATCGGCAGGCGACAGCTGCGCAGCAACAATTCCTGGCTGCACAACAGTCCGCGGCTCATGAAGGGCGACCGCGGCTGCACGCTGCTCGTCCATCCCGCCGACGCCGCCGCGCGTCAACTGGCCACCGGCGACCTCGCCGAGCTCGAATCGGAAGCCGGCAGAATTGCCGTGCCGGTGGAAGTGACCGACACCGTCCGGCCCGGCGTCGTCAGCCTGCCCCACGGCTGGGGCCACGACCGCGCCGGTGTTCGGCTGGGCGTCGCCCGCAACCATGCCGGGGCGAGCGCCAACGACGTGACCAGCGAGCGCTACCTCGACACGCTCAGCGGCAACGCCGCCTTCAACGGCGTCCCCGTGACCGTGCGCCGCCGGTGAGAAGCGCGGGCTACGGAATCAAGCCGCGCCATGCATATGGATTAATGACCGTCATGTTCGGCCAGGCTCAGGAACAGACAGCCGGCGACAAATCTTGCGGACAAGAAGCTCGGGAATCTCGACGTGACGAGGAATAGCCTCGACGACGCCGGTGTTGGGATTGGTCCAGAGGGAGTGAGCGCTGCCCTCGCGCTTCACTTCACCGTTACCGTCGCGCGTTCTGCATCGGCTGGTACGCCCCGTAGCCCGTCTTCTCTGCGATCCGCCAGGATCAAGGCGATGGCGTCACTGAGACTTCGCCGAGCCTCTTCCTTCGTCCTGCCTTGACCGTTGGCGCCGGGGATCTCGGGTGAATACGCGACGTACCAATCGCCGTCCCGCTCGAGTACCGCCGTGAATTCGTTGTGCATCGCAGCCTTGCTCCTAAAGATACCACCCGTTAGCCGCTTTGCGACATCCGAAGCAAAAGTGGTGAGATTACACCTTGGTTCCCGCGGGCGCCGCGCGAGGGGTCGTCGCACTCGCGCACCGGGTCACACGGGTAAGTGATGGCCAACCGGTAGCGCACCGGCATGTCCAGTGGGACGAATTTCTCGGGGAGGAAGCGGCCTTAGGAGCCCGTGGTGTTGATGTTGCACCGGCAATCGACGTGCCGATCCGACCCTTGACCGACTCCACTGTGCAAGGCCCATGAGATCACGCAGCATTGGAAATCGCTACAGAGACGAGAACAGCAGATGAGGCTTTTTTGCCTTGTCAAACAGGAATACCTTGGTCCAGATGTCAGGGACGGTGATTGAACGCAGGACCTGGCCTGTATCTTCTTCGGTTTCTGCATCAGGCACGAGACCTATTCGGTCCACGAGAAACCCCTGCTCATGCGGCTGGTTCTGTCCGGCCGCCGAGAGGGGGGACGCCACTACGCCGAGCGCAGCGAACCACCCGAGCGTGCAGCGACCAACCCACCTGCCCGCGTTCCATCTGGTCGTCATCAGCACCCCCTGATTCTCACCGAGGCCAGCGACCGCGTGCATACCCCACGCGCCGCGCTCTCCCGCCTGGTCTCGTCGACCCCAGGCCCCCGACAGGAGATCTGAAATTGCTCCGATCCGCCTGGCAAGTCAACGCTTTCGCCAAACGTCATGACGTAGGCATGACCCGAGTCGCCTACCGCACCGGCAGGCTGATCGCGACGAACTTCTCGGGCAGGAAGCGCCCGCAAGTGTAGATGTTGCCCCGGGAATCGACGTCGAAGAAGTGCTGGCCGGTGCTCTCGAAGGAGCCGAGCATCCGAAGGTGGGGGCCGCCTCAGACTCGCCCTGCGCGGGCCGTGCGATGGACGCACTCGGAACCGCCCGGGCAACGACGGCTACGGCCAGCGCGCACTCGAGCGCCCGGCGCATCAGCCCTCGCCGGCGATCTCCGCGTAGACCGCGGTGAGGAACCGCTCGGGATCGCCCCACTTGCTCTCGTAGGCCGCCGTCGGAGCGGCCGCCGCCACCTGCTCGTAGGTCATCCCCTGCCCCACCAGCTCGGACACCCGGCCGGCCACGTCGATCACCATGTCGCGGAACTCGACGACGTCCTCGCGCCGGGACACCTCGCCGTGCCCCGGGACGATCAGCGTGTCGGGTCCGGCGCGGCCGGCGATGATGCCGAGCGTCTCGATGGTGCCGGGCAGGCTGCCGCCGTTGTTGTGATCGATCACCGGGAAGGCGACCGTGCGGAACACGTCACCCACGACCATCACGTCCGAATCCCGGAAGTGGATGACGCTGTCGCCGTCCGTGTGCGAGGCCGGCACCGGGAAGATGTGCACCTCCTCACCGTTCAGGTGGATCGTGACGTCCTCGCTGTAGGTGAGGGTGGGCAGCGCCAATGCGGGCGCCCGCTCGGCCAGCCGCAGCCGCACGCGGTCCTGGGCCATGATCATCAGCCCCATGCGGCCGAGGTTCTCGTTGCCCCCCACGTGGTCGCCGTGCACGTGGGTGTTGATCACGAAACGGATGTCACCGTTGGAGATCCCGCGGATCGCCGCCAGGATCCGGTCCGTCAGCGGGGCGAACTGGTCGTCGATCATGATGACGCCGTCGTCGCCGACCGACAGTCCGACGTTGCCTCCGCGGCCCGAGACGTAGTGCACGGTCCCGCGCACGTGGTGCGTGTCGATTTCCACGGCGTCCCAGTCCACGTCGCCGCGCTGGGCGTTTACCGCGGCCACCGCAAGCAGCGCAGCCGGCAGGCCCACGAGCAAACCGAGACGCGTCAATGCCGAGCGTGTCATCATTTTCTCCTTGGGGCTGCGCCGCATCATCGCATGGGGCTGCGCCCCAAACCCCCGGCAGGCGCTGGCGGGGAGCCGCACAGCCGCTACAAACGGAACAGCCGGTTGAGCTTGACGACGAAGCCGCGGTTGCGCAACCCGTCGACCCGCGACGGCCGCAGGGTTTTCAGGTCGCGCTCCTCGGTGTATACCACGAACAGCTCGCTGCCCGGGCTCTATTCCCACCGCAGCCGGAGGTTGTTACTCCAGCGGTCGTTGCTCGAGTTGTACTGCACCAGACCGCTGAAGAACATCCGGGGGTTGAACGCGTAGTTGAAGAATGAAACCAACGTCACGGCCGCTCATTGTCCCGGACCGACGATGAGCGCGACCGCGAGGATCGCGCACGCCACACCGGCTACCTGCCAGCGATTGAGGCGCTCGCCAAGCACGATCCGCGCGAGGATCACGGTACTCGCGGGGTACAGCGATGACAGGGTGACGGCGATGCTGAGCGGCCCGTAACGGGTGGCCAACAGACAAAGCGTTGGCGCCCATGTCCATGGCGCCGGCGGCGAGGGTGTTCGCGCGGCGCGAGGCGAGGCCGCCAAGGAAATCGGCCGCGCCGTACAGCGCCGCCGAACCGAGTGCGAGCAGCTAGGCCATGGAGACTCTGTCTGGTCGGTACACGCCTGCGCCGCCGTATGCCGGGGCTGCTCGCACGCATTGATCCGGTGGCCCACCGCGACTTCGGCCCGGCGACGGAACTGTGCTACCCTGCCTCCCAAAATCAACAGCTTTATGGCGCGGCAATCGGGCCCGACCTGGACACACACACGGAGAGGACCATGTGCGACGAAAGAATCGTTGAGGATTGGAACCGGCATCTCGAGCGTGCCGGAAACCTGACGCGGCGCCAGTTCGGCGCGCTGTCGGTGGGCACGGGCATGGCGTTCCTCCTGCCGCGCGCTGTCGGCGCGGTCGACGTGACCGGCGCGGACATCGAGGTCTCCACGCCGGACGGCAGGTGCGACTGCCACTTCGTGCACCCCACCAGCGGGCAACATCCGGGCGTCGTGATCTGGCCGGATGCGCTGGGCCTGCGCCCGGCCTTCAAGCAGATGGGGCAGCGTCTCGCCGAGTCCGGCTACGCGGTGCTGGTCGTGAACCCGTACTACCGCGAGCGGCGGGCGCCGGTCGCCCAGCCGGGCGAGCATTTCGGCCAGGAGGATACGCAAAAGCGGATCCGGGCGCTGATGGCGACGCTCAACCCGCAGACGCACGTGACCGACGCGCGCGCCTTCGTCACCTTCCTCGACGGCCAGGGATCCGTGGACCCGCACCGCAAGATGGGCACGATGGGCTACTGCATGGGCGGCCCCATCACCATGCGCACGGCGGCCGCCGTATCCGACCGCATCGGCGCCGGCGCGTCGTTCCACGGCGGCGGTCTGGTGACCGATCAGCCGGACAGCCCCCACCTGCTGGTGCGCAGCATGAAAGCGCACTACCTGTTCGCCATCGCCGCGAACGACGACGAGAACCAGCCGGAAGCGAAGGACGTGCTGCGCGAAACGTTCGCCGCCGCGAACCTGCCGGCGGAGATCGAGGTGTACGACGGCGCCATGCACGGCTGGTGCCCGCCGGATTCACGCGTGTACAACGAGCCGCAGGCGGAGCGGGCCTGGAGCCGGCTGCTCGTCCTGTTCGAGAACGCGCTGTCCTGACGGAAGGCGTCACGCCATGAGCCGGAACCGAATCGGTCTTGCGCTCACCATTACCGCAGCGCTCGTCGCCGTACCGACCGGCGTCCGGGCGGCCGACTATCACCACGTGCACATCACGTCGTCGAGTCCGGCCATGGGCGTCGAGTGGTACTCGGAGTATCTCGGCTGCGAGCCGGTCGCCGACCGCGACGACGCCGCCACGTGCGACGACGTGGAGCTCGTGTTCGTCCCCCAGCAGACGAGCGGCGGCAGCCAGGGCACCGGCGTCAACCACCTGGGTTTCTCCTACCCGGATCTGACCGCCAAGATGGCCGAGTTCGAGGCGATCGGCGTCCGCGGCACCGGCGTCCGCCTGCAGCGGTTCACCGACGGGTCGATGGTGCGCGACGTGCCGGGGCTGTTCAAGATCGCCTTCATCATGGACCCCTGGGGCACCCGCATCGAGATGGTGGAAGACCCGGACCGGCTCGGTTTCCACCACATCCACCTGAGCGCAACCGACCCGGACGCGACCCTCGCCTGGTACCGCGACGTACTGGGCGGCGAGCCGGCCATGCTGAAGGACCGCCTGGACGGCGTGCTGTTCGACGAAACCCTCTTCCTGGTCTCGGCCCACCCGGAGGGCCCGCCGCCGGCCGGCACGCAGCAGCGGGCCATAGACCACCTGGGCTTCGTCGTGCCCGACCTCGACGCCGAGGCGCCCAACTTGCGCCGGCACGGGGTGCGCTTCCAGGAGCAGCCGGTCGTGCCCGAGAACGCGCGCACATCGGCGAAGCGGGCGTTCATCTTCGGCCCCGACAACGTGCGCATCGCCATGGTCGAGGCCGGCTTTGCCGGCGTCGGCACGGAGCTGGCCGCGGCCATACGCTCGTCCGACGTGCTGGAGCCGTACGACGTGCCGCGGACGTCGTGGGGCGAACCTGATTTCCAGGGCATCTGGACCGGCAACCCCTCCCACGGCATCCCGCTCGAGCGCCCGGAGGGCGTCGACGCCGACGAGCTGACCCCGGAAGAGGCAATCGCGAGGCGGGAGGACGGCACGCTGGGCAGCATCTGGGGCTACGACCGGGAGTGGCGCGACATCACGCTCAGCTACGGCCACGCCGCCGTGTCCACGCAGGTGGCGATGATCATGGACCCGCCCGACGGCCGCCTGCCCGCGCGCACGGCGCAGGGGCAGGAGATGTACGAGCGCGTGCTGCGCGGCTACGACACCCGCCCCTATGCCGGCCCGGAGGATGTGCGGCCGGCAGCGCGCTGCCTCACGCGCGGCATTCCCGGCATGATGATGCCGACCGTCTACAACAACGGGCTGCAGATCGTGCAGGGACCGGGCTACGTCGCGATCACCAAGGAAATGATCCACGAGACGCGCGTCATTCCGACCGCGCCGCGCGAACGCGTCGGAGAGAACCTCGATCTGTGGCTGGGTGACCCGCAGGGCCGCTGGGAGGGAGACACGCTGGTCGTCGAGACGACCAACTTCGACAACCGCATCTCGTCCATCGGACGCCCCGTCTGGGCCTCTTCCAGCGACGCGCTGACACTGACCGAGCGCTTCCGGCGGATCGGACCCATGACGCTGGAGTACGAGTTCACCATCAACGATCCGAAGGTGTGGACCCGGCCCTGGACCGCGATGTTCCGGTTCGACCGGGACGACGGACAGTACGAGCTGGTCGAGTACTCCTGCCACGAGGGCAACTACGCCATGACCGGCATTCTGAGTGGGGGACGCGCCGTAGAAGCCGCGGCGGCCGAGGCTGATCGCTAGCCGGACGAGGACACCGGCATGCTCGAGCGCTGCCAGGGTGTCCGCATCCCGCGCACGGGCGGCATCTGAGGCTTCAGGCGGATGGTGCAGGAACCCGGCTCCGTGACGATCTACCACGAGCAGTCGTCCGGCGGCGGCGGCTACCGGCTGATCCCGCTGGACGGACGGCCCCACCCGCCGGCCCACGCTAGCCCCGCCGCCCGCGTGTTCACGCGCGGCCAATGAAACTGCATGCAGCGCGTCGACTACGACGAAATCGCACACAAGTACGACGAGCCGTCGCGCGATCACGGCGTGGATTCGAATCTCATAGCCTTCCTGCGCGAGCGGTTCGCTATCGCGAGATCGGCTCTTTGCCTTCTCGACGTCGGCTGTGGAACGGGCAAGCAGGTGCACGCCAATCGCGGCGCGTTTCCGGGTGCCACGATCGTGGGGACGGACCTGTCGATCGGCATGCTGAATGTCGCGCGCAAGCGTTGCCCGGCCGCGCCCTGGGTGCAGGGCGACGGGTCGGATCTCCCATTCCGGGGTGACGCCTTCCACTACGTCAGCAACCAGTTCTCCTATCCGCATATTCAGCGCAAGGAACGGTTCATCGCCGAAGTGCTGCGGGTGCTCCGGCCGGGTGGCCGCTTCGTCATGACCAACGTCGATCCCTGGTCAATAAATAACTGGATCCTCTACCGCTTCTTCCCGGTTGCCCGCGAGCTCGACTACCGGGACTTCATGACGGTCGACGGCTTTTGCGTCGCAATGCGGGATGCGGGCTTCGTGAACATCGACGCGAAACGGGAGCATCGAGACACGCGGCAGAATCTCGGCGAGTTCCTGACCTACGCTTCCGAGCGGCACCGCACCTCACACTTCATGGCGATGTCGGACGAGGAGTATCGCGCGGGAGTCCGTCGCTTGGAGCAGGCCGTCGCCATGGCGCAGCCGGGAGGCACGGTCCCTTCCGAGTTCAGCCTGATCACCATACGGGGCGACAAGCCGCTGTGACGATGCCCGCACCCGAAGATCCGTATCTGCTCGGCACCGATCCCGACGAGGTGCGGCGCCTCGAGACGCAGCACCGCTTGTGGGCGGAGGCGACGCGCGACCTCTGGGACCGTGCCGGGTTCGGGCCGGGCGCGCAGCTGCTCGACCTCGGCTGCGGCCCGGGATTCGCCGCCCTCGAGTTGGCGGATCGGGTCGGCTCCGGGGGCCGGGTGCTTGCCGTCGACGAGTCGGCGCGCTTCATTGCCGCCCTGGTCCGTGAATCGACCCACCTCGGGCTCGAGCACCTCACGGCGCGCGTGGAGCGGGTCGAAGCGTTGCGGTTGGAGCCCGCCGCGCTGGACGGCGCCTTCGTGCGCTGGCTCTTCTGCTTCCTGCCTGATCCGGCGCCGGTGATCGAGCGCGTCGTGCACGGACTGCGGCCCGGCGGCCGTCTCGTAGTGTGGGATTACCTGAACTACGGCGCGACGACGCTGCAGCCCAGGAGCCGGGCGTTCGATCGCGTGCTCGCGGCGGTCGAGGAGAGCTGGCGGCGCACCGGAGGCGACCTGAACGTCGGCGGCCGTCTGCCGGGGCTGATCGCGGCGTCCGGCTGCCGCCTGGTCGACCTGGTCCCGCTCGCACGGTTCATCAGGCCGGGCACGCCGTTCTGGGACTGGCCGACGCAGTTCTTCTTCAGCCACGTGCCGCGGCTGGTCGAGGCCGGCCTGTTGACGGAATCAGAACGGCGCGAGTTCGAAGCCGAATGGCGCGATCGCGAGCGGCAACCCGGCACATTCCTGTCCGCGCCGCCGATGATCGGAATCATCGCCGAGAAGGAGTAGCACGGGCGCCCGGCGACGGTTACGGCCCGCCGCGGCGCTCGGCCGCGCGCACGCCGCTCAGGATGTTCGAGACGGCGTAGTTCGCCTCGTGGCAGGCGTATTCGAACAGGACGTAGTCCGCATCGCGCTCCAGGGGGAACGCCACAGTCCAGGGCCGCGTCCAGGTCTGCGGATCCTCGATGCGCACTTCATAGTCGAGCCGGCCCGCATCTCCCAGCCGAAATTGCTCGACGAGCCGCAACGCCGCGCTGGTCGGATTGCCGTTGCCGTTGCGCGCGTACGAGCCGGTCCGCCCGTTGTGGTTCGTCGTCTCCACGACGAGGGTCTCCCCTTCCCAGTGCCCGCGTGAATCGCCCATCCATTGTTGGACGCCGGCACCGATATGCGGGCGGCCGTCGAGCGGAATCACGCGCGTCTCGTGAACCATCTCGTGGTGAATCACCACCTGGCCCGGCGTCTGGAAGATCCGGAATGCCGAGGCGTATATGTTCGGAAACTGGGAGCCCAGCACGCCCCGGCTGATGCAGCGGTCGTACGGCCGCAAATCCTCGGGGCCGGCGTGCGCATAGGCGCCCCCCGCCTTCGTGCGCCACTCGTCCGCCCGGCGGGCGCCGTCCCCGGTCATCGGCGGCAGGCGGCCGTTCGGGGGATCGACGATGAGCGAGGCCAGCGGCGGCGGCGGTCGCCGCTCGGCCCACCCGGCCGGTGGAACCAACCGCGGCCGGACCCGCGCTGCGGCGGCGGCGTTGCGCGCCGCCAGCTCCTCGTCAGTCAACACCGCGCGCGTACCGAGCTCCTCGGGGCGCTCGAACGGCACGCCGATCACGGCGCTGCTGACCCACACCCCTTGAAGATCGGGGTCGCCCCAGGGCGTCCGCGGCGCTTCGCCGGTGGACTGGGAGGGCGCCGGGGCCGCCTCGACTGGCTGCAACGCCGCGCCGGCGACGGCCGCCGCCAACATCTGAACGGCCAGCGCGGCCATGCAGGACGAGCGCGCGCGCGGCCGACGCGGGATACGGTCAGCCGCCACGACTGATCGCCTCCTCCTCGTCTTCCGGAACGCGGCCGACCGCCGCCGGGCCGCGGAGATCTCCGGGTTGGGCCTTCGGCAGGACGGCAATCTCCTGCGCGGTCAACTCACCCCGCTTCGTCGGCGACGGCCCGAGTGTGAATTCCAGAATCAGACGCCGGCTCGGCAGCTGCGACGGATGCAGGCCGGCCCGCAACAGCTCGCTGCCGTGCACGAATGTCGACGCATACGGCGAATCGTCGCGCGTGGTGTCCGTCACCCACAGCGGACCGGACAGCGACCGCAGGTAGCGGATGAATCCGAAGTTCTTGTCGTGGTCGTACCAGTAGCACAGGCCGCGCACCCGCGAGCCTTCCCGACCCCACTCGAGCGCCCGCGACTCCCCCGGCAGCAGCCCCGGAATCAGATAGCCCGAGACGAACAGGTCCGCCTCCCGCCGCAGGTCGCCGGAGACGTTGTCGAACGCCACCACTTCGACCCGGCAGCCCATGTTCTGGAGAGCTCGCGCCACCTTCGCGAAATCGCCGTCGCCGGTCGCCAGCAGCACGCGGTCAATGTTGCGCGCCTCCAGCAGCACGTCGACCGCCATGTCCAGGTCGCTGTTGGCCTTGCCGAACCGCTTGCCGTCCTCGTTGACGTACCACTTGACCGGCTTGACGATGACCTTGTAGCCGAAGTCGCGCAGCGCCTCGTGAAAATTCCGCACGTTGCGGCCGTAGACATCCTCCGCCGCGGCCCGGTCCTCATCGACCGAGGTGTACGAGTTCAGGCGTTGCGCGTCCGCCCCGCCCCGGCAGGCGAACTCCCGCAGCACGTCGTAGCGCAGCCCCCGGCCGCCGTTCCGCGTGATGTTCTCCGTATCGACGTACACCCCGACTCGCACGATGCCTCGCAATCCCCCGCCGGCAACGCCCCCGCGGCGCGCCCCCAAGAGCCAGTATACGTGCGGCAGAGCCGGTCACGGTTTCAGCCAGTTTCCGACCGGTGCACGCAGAAACGTCTCGATGTCGATGCCGTCGCCGCCTCCCGCTTGTCCGATGCGTAGCCGTGTTTGCGCAGGATGCGCTTCACCAGCCGGCGTTCGAGGTGTCGAGGGGAGAAGACCGGTTCAGACATCGGCTGATCGCAACGTTTCCGCTCGGCAGATTGAAAGGTTTCATGTCGGCTGATTGAAAGTTTCGGAGTGCAGGCGCCGCGGGACCCGCCCGTCGCGCTGTCCGCAACCATGCGGGGAAACGCGCCGTCGCGGAATAGCGAAAAGTCGGTCCATCCCACCGCGCCGGGCCCGTACCGGCGCACGACCTCACCACGGGGGAACCCGCAAGCAGTCTCGTTTTGGCAACAGAGCGTGTATCGACGCGGGCGGTTAATTCGCGCCCAACCGCCGGCCCGCGATCCACACGGAATCGATCTGCCGCGTGTTGGCGATGTCGTCCAGCGGGTTGGCGTCCAGGACGACCAGGTCGGCCCACTTGCCGGACTCCAGCGTGCCCAGCTCGTCGAGGCGCATGACCCGCGCGCTGTTCCGCGTGGCGGCGACCAGCGCCTGCATCGGGGTCATGCCGGCCTCGACCATCAATTCCAGCTCCACGTGCTCGAAGTAGCCCTGCCAGCGGCCGAGCGACGTGCCGCTGTCGGTGCCCATGGCGATGGTTACGCCCCCGTCCGTCAGCAGCTTGATGTTGCGCTTGGCCTGCTCCAGCATCCGCTTCGTGATCTGCGCCGGCTCGCTGTTGCGCACCCGCTCGTGGGTCGCCGGGTCGCGGATCTCCTCCATGTCCGCGCGGTACGCGTCGCCGCCCCGCAGGAAGAACGGGTCGTCGAAGAACGCCGGCGTCGTTTCGTACAGGAAGACCGACAGGCAGCGCGTCAGGGTCGGGATGTAGCCGACGTCGAGGCGAATCAGCTCGGAGATAAGCTCCGCGTCCACGTCCTGGTCGCGGACGCTGTGGGCCACGACGTCCATGCCGGCAGCCAGCAACCCCTTGGCGTCGTCCAGGTCGACGAGGTGCGCCGCGACGCGCAGGTCCCGCTGGTGGGCCTGGTCGATCAGCGCTCCGTAGACCGCCGGCGTCATGTCGTCCGGCTGAGCGTTCAGGCGGGTCTTGATGATGTTCACCCGCATGTCCGCGACCTGGTTGATGCTTCGCCGGGCCTCGTCCGCCGTCTCGGCCACCACGTTCGGACCGGATACATACAGCCGCGCCCGGTCGAGCCGTTCGCCGCGCGCCTGCGCGTCGCGTACCCGTACGCTCTCCACGCCGTCGTCGCCCAGGGTATGGATGGAGGTGACGCCATAGTCGGCGTACAGCCGCAGCTGCGCGAGCACCTGGTCGTACAGCGGCAACGCCGGGTCGCCGTCGTTCAGGTGCGCATGGGCGTTGACGAGCCCCGGGATGATCGTCTTGCCGGAGACGTCCACGCGGTCCGCGCCGTCCGGGATCGACACCTCGGACGCTGCGCCGAGCGCCTGTATCCGGCCGTCGGCGATGAGCACCGTGGCCGCTTCGATCGGCGCGCGACCGGTGCCGTCGATCACCCGCGCACCGGTGAGCGCGACGGAAGGCGCCTGCGCAAGCGCCGGCTGAGACCCGGCTCCGGCCGCCGCCAGCATCCCTCCCAGACAGATCGCCGCCAGCAGAAAACTATTGCCACGCATCTCGCACCCCCCGCCTGCATGATGAACACTTCGAGCCGCCAGAATCCGCGCCATCACACACCTCACCGTGCTGGTCCGCATTACCGCCGCCGGCGCCCTACTGCTCTCGCGGGCGCTCCTGCAGGCGCGCGCCGGCGAGAACCGCGGCGAGAACCGCGACGATCCGGAGTCGGTGCTTCGTCTGAATCCCCTCGCATTATAGACACACCCGGCTGGTTCGTCGGGGAGACGCCGTGGGCGCGCGTTTTCGGGCATGATTACCCGTATAGCGCGTGCGGGAAGGAGCTGACATGACTGCAACGGTCAGATCGGGACGGCGGGCGGGCCTGTTGCTCGCGGTGCTCATCGGTGCGGCAGCGGTTGCTGCCGCCGGCATCGGCGCCGCGGACGACGTCTTCGTTACCGTCGATCGCTTCGTGCCGCACACGTCGACCGTCCCCGCCAACCAGGGCGAGCGCGTCGGCCTGTTCCTGCGGGAGAAGCTGAGCCGCGACCTCGCCGCGCGGATCGAGTCCGGCGAGCGGCCGGCCGGCAAGGTCGTGCTGTTCGTCCACGGCGGCACGATACCGTCGGTGCCCGACTACGACTTGCCTTACAAGGACTACTCCTGGATGGAGCACCTCGCGGCCGCCGGTTACGACGCGTTCGCGATGGACCAGACCGGATACGGGTTGTCGCCCCGGCCGATGATGGATGATCCGTGCAACATGGACGCCGAGAATCGCGCGATTCTGATGCCGAATCCGCTGTCGCACGACTGCGAGCCGCGCTACCGGCACGGCCTGACGACGAGTCGGTCGGACTGGGACGAGATCGGCCGCGTCGTCGACTACATCCGTGAGCTGCGGGGCGTGGACACGGTCAGCCTGATCGGCTGGTCGGCGGGCGGACCGCGCACCGCGGGCTTCGCGGCGCGCCACCCTGAACTGATCGACAAGCTCGTGCTGTTCGCCCCGGCCTACCGGCCGGACCAGCCATCCAAGCCGCCGGCTGCGGTTCCCGGCGGCGACGTGCCGATGCGCCTGCAGACCCGCGAGATGCTGAAGGAGGGGCGCTGGCGCTCGACCGTGGCCTGCGACGACCAGATCGACCCCGGGATCCAGGACGTGATCTGGCAGACCGTGATGGCGTACGACCAGCGGGGCTCCGCCTGGGGGCCGCCGTACGGCGTGATGCGGGTTCGCGCCTCGGCGGGATCGTGGGGCTGGAACCGCGAGTACGCGGCGCGGGTGAAGGCGCCGACTCTGATCCTGGTTGGCGAGCAGGATCGCCTTCTTGAGGCCGACAAGCAGCTGTACGAGGACCTGACCGGTACGGATCGCAAGGCGCTGGTCACCATGGCGTGCGCGACCCACTTCGCCGTCTGGGAAACCACGCAGTACAAATTCCTGCACGAAGCATCGCTGGAGTGGCTCGAACAGGGTACGTTCCGGGGCGGCACGACCGGGCGGTTCGCCATCGGCGCCGACCGCACGCTCCGATAGCCCGCGTATGACGGACGCGCCTCCACCCACCGCGCCACGCACGCCGATTAGCCGCTGGGCAAAGATCGGCACGACCCTGATGTTCGGATCGCTCCCCCTCTGGCCAATCCTGCTGGCGGTCCCGTTCCTACCGCTGAGCATAGCCGCCCGCGGCGCGGTGGGGACCGGCATCGTCGTCCTCGCCGAAATCATGTTCTGGGGCGGCGCGGCGCTGGCCGGTCCGGAAGCAGCGCGGCGTGTCCGGTCCTGGTGGCGCCGGCCGCGCAGCGCCTGACGCCGCCGGTTGTGAGCCTTCAGCAGATGCCCGGATTGATCCCGTTCAGCCACCCCCTCTCCGGGCAGCCGTTCGGCACGGCGCTGGAACTCTGCCTGCTACTCGTGGTTTTTTGCTGGGTGGCGCCGCTGTTCGCCCGCGGCCATGGGTGGTTGGATCGACTCTGGTCGCTGTGCCCACCCGTCTATTGCCTGCTGGTTGCGGCGGGGGCCGGCTTCGACTCGGCGCGCATCAATCTCATGACGGCGCTGGTGCTCATTTGGGCGGTGCGCCTTACCTGCAACTTCGCCCGCAAGGGGGGCTACCGCAAGGGTGACGAGGACTACCGTTGGGCGGCGATGCAGGAGCGAATCAGCCCGCTGTGGTTCCAGTTGCTCAACATATCCTTCCTCATTCCGAGCCAGTTGCTCCTGATGTGGCTGTTCACTTCGCCAGTGCACCAGGCGTGGCTATCGCGGGGGACGCCGCTCGGCTGGCTGGACGGCCTTGCGGCGGCGCTCTTCGTCGCGTTCTTCGTCGTGGAGGTCATCGGCGACGAACAGATGTGGGCCTTCCAGCAGGACAAGAAGCGCAGGATCGCGGCAGGAGAGGACGTTGCGCAGCCCTTCATCAACACGGGCCTCTTCCGCTACAGCCGGCATCCGAGCCACCTGTCCGAGATGGTCATGTGGTTCGCCTTCTATCTCTTCGCCGTGTCGGCATCGGGGACGTGGCTGCACTGGACCGGCCTCGGCTTCATCCTGCTCATCGCGCAGTTCCTCGGTGCGATCCCGTTGACGGAATCGATCTCCGCGAGCAAGTACCCGGCTTACGCGGAGTACCAGGCGAAGACCCCGATGCTGGTGCCGCTGCCGGGGCTTCGCCGCTAGCTGCTCGCGGCAATACGCCGCCTCAGAGCACCCGGATACGGACGTTCCGGAACTTGACGACGCCGGCGCCGTACTGCAGCGCAATCGCCCCGGAGGCGTAAGTCGAGTCCTCCGTGTCGACGGTCAGCGTGCCGTTGAGCCTGATCGTCAGCCGCGGCCCCTCGGCCCGGACCTCGTACGTATTCCAGCGCCCGGCACTGTTGATGACGCTCATCGGCGCGGCGAAGTGCACGATGCCCCCGGTGCGGTAGGTCTGGTCGGGGCGCGTGTCGTAGATGTTCACTTCGTACGAGTTGGAGTCGGCGACGGACTGCGAATCGGCGCAGCGGATGAAGATGCCGCTGTTCGCCGGCTCGTCCACCCAGAACTCCAGCGTCAACTCGAAGTCGGCGTAGGAATCCGCCGTCACGAGGAAGCCGCGCCCGCTGTCGGCCTGCACCGCGCCGTCCGCCAGCTCCCAGTTGGCGTCGCCGAGGACGTTCCAGCCATCGAGGCTGGAGCCGTCGAACAGCGTCGTCCACCCGCCGCCCGCCTGCGCCGCTATGGTCCGCTCGGCCTGAAATCCGGCCGCTCCAACAGCGAGCAACCCCAGAACGACGAAAATCGCATGCTTCATCTGTATCTCCCCTGGCTTGGCAAACGGACCAAACAACCTGCATGTCTCACGTGGCGCACCGAACTGCTCTTATATCACGGTCTTACCGGCCAACGTCGCGTGGGGTGACGACGGACGCACGGCGCTTCCGCCCCCTACCCCTCCGGCAGGGCGAGTGTCCAGATTGAAGCAAGTCATTCATTCCATTAGGCTTACTGTCATTAAGCCAGCCGTGCTCCCACCGTCGATTCCCACATCCTGAACGGGAACCCACGGGACGATCGAAGCCGCCTCCAGACCGCACAGGTCATTGTACCAGCGACGCCCGATCGCCGATGTCCGGGCCGCTCGTCGGTTCACGCGCCGGCTTCTCCAAGCCGTGGCTCGGCCAACGGGGCTCTGCCAGACCGGGCGAGCTTGCGGTTGGGGAGGGCTGCTTGCGGGCTTCGGCGAGGGGGACGAGGACGGCGATGCCGAGTCCTGGCTCGGCGTCGTTCGGGTAGGCTTCCCGTCGGACCTGAATGGCAATAAACCTTTATTACACAATGGCTTACATTGTCCATGTGCTATGCTCGACCCTCACCGGACGCGGCGAGACCGAGCGATGTCGCTACGGAACGCCGGGCCGGAGAAAGGAGAGCCACACATGACCACGAGACTGCTCACGCTCCGAGACGTGACCCACATGACGGCGCTGTCGCGCTCGGCCGTCTACGCGCTGATGGCCGAGTCCCGGTTCCCGCAGCCGATCCGCATCGGCGCCCGGGCCGTCCGCTGGGTCGAGCGGGAAGTGCTCGACTTCATCGCCAGCCGTCCCCGAGCTGGCTCGGAGCGGCGCCCGCGCAGCCGAGGATGACTCTGCGGTCCCCGCGAACGGCAGCATGAGGACCCGGCCGTGTCGAGGCGCGAGCGAGCACCCGTGGTCGGAACCGACTCATGGTCCGTTTGGCAACATGAGCGTCCCCTCGACTCTCGGCTTCACGAGCCCTGCAGGGCCAGGCCGCGGGGGCTCCCGCCCCCGAACCCTTACCGGTGCGCTGATGGCTGACCGCCGCACCGGGCAGATCCACCTGCGCGTCTCGCCCACCGAGGCCGCCGCGTGGCGGGCCAAGGCCGAGGCGGCCGGCGTGCCGCTCTCTGACCTGCGCGACCGCACCCGCCAAGTCGCCCGCATCGTCGGCGAGGAGGCGGACGATGCACGTTGAGTTCGCCGTCGAGCACCGCGAGCGCGGCGGCGTCCACATGCATGTCCTCGCCGCCCGGTGCGATCTGGAGACGGGCAAGAGCCTCAACATCGCCCCGCCCGGCTGGCGGAAGACACTCGGCCGGTTGCGCGACGGCTTCAACCACGAGCACGGCCGGAGCCGGCCCGACGGCCCGGCCCGCGTCAATTAGGCCAGTTCGCAGGTTTCGCAAGAGGCTCGGATGAGGAAATATTCGAAAACCGTGTGGATGCCGGGAGGATCGATGGGTCACTTGGCCGCGGCCATTGAATTGACCTGGATCGTCTGGGTCTTGGAGTCCAGCGTGCCGACGACTGCTACCTTCTTTCCGGCAAACTCTCTTGATTTGTCCTGGTCGCTCAACAGATAGGTTGCTTTGCCGTCAAACAAAACGAACTCGACGGTGTGGTCATCGACGCAAGCGATGGTGCAGGCAGCGTCGGTCGACCCCATCCGCATTCCGGAATGATCGGCGCTGGGGCACTCGTCATCGGTGATCGTGCCTGAGAAAGTCTGTCTGCTCTGGGTTGCAAACATCGTGGCGGAGGCAAGAAGAGCGGAGGCAAGAAGACCTATCAGTAGATATTTCATAAAGCTCACGCAAAGCGAAGTCATTCGCAACCTGCGGGAAATCGGGGGAAGGTGTCACACACCTCCCCCTGATTCGTGGTCGAAAACCCCGAAGCCGAGAAACTCTCTGCCGGTTATCGGCCACTTATCATGATGTGGGCTTCCGGCGTACCCTCAAACATCAGCCAGGCGCCGCCCGCGTCGCGAACATTCGGCAGTCCGACTTGGTCCGCCGTGAAGCCCGGCATGCCGATAAACGTGTGCCAGATGGCGGTGTCCTGGCTGTCGCCCCGGAGGTTATACCATATGGACCCGACTTCGGACAGCTCACGCGTTCCGTCTTTCTCGGCGGCCAAAACCAGCTCCCTAATCCCTCCGGTGCCGCTGCTCGACAAGACAGGCCTGCCTGGCCGACGCTCGTCGTCTTCGCCCAGCAGTGGCTGGGCCTTGGCCCCCATCTCCGCGAACGCTCGATTCTGCGCGATGCGCGGCAGGTTGGCATCGCTGCTGGTGCACTCCACCGACCACGGCCGCTCTCCAGGCCAGCCGGTCAGGTCGTAGCACATCATACGGCCGGGGCCGGGCCTCAAAACTTCAAACGTAAAGTCGGCAGCCGTGACCTCTTCCTCCGCACTCTTCGCCGGATTCCGAATCCACTTAATGACCGTGGCGTTCCTGGCCATAGCCGCGTTCGGAGCGGCGAGCAACGGCTTTTCGATGGGGTCTTTCGTATCGGTCCGGCGCTCCTCATAGACCTGCGCCTGCGCCGGCGCGCTCATCGCAACCGTCATTACGCCGAGTACAAACAGAGAGATCGGTTTCATGTGAGTCCTCCAATCGCTATGCCTCAAAATTTAGGTGTCCCAAAGCCAGCAGCCTACCACGACGGCGCGTACTTTGCTCTATCGAATGCTTCCGCCGACGGGCAGTCCGCTCGGTACGCTCTCGGGAATCGTCCGGTCGAACGACCCATCGCTCAGAGCATATAAAAACTCGATCAGATCCACGTCTTCTTCGTCCACGTTCTGCAACTGGCGAAGCAGCGGATCGAGCTCCTCGTAGCTGACGTTCGGGTTCCGGGACTCCCCGGCGATGGTGGATTCATAGAACCCCACGACGGCGCTCAGCGTCCTGAACATGCCATTGTGCCCGTATGGGAAGGTCAATTCAAGGTTTCGCAGCGACGCCGTGCGAAACGCATAGCTGTCGCACGCTGCTCGGGACGCTGCAGTACGCGGCTCCCCAGGAGCTGCCGGGCAAGGAGGGTTCTGCGCGCCTCCGTCGGAGGCGGGCGTTGTGGCACCTGATGCAAGAGCGGGGTTGTCGGGCACGCCCATGACATGCAGTTTGTAATCGGAGAACATGGGCCCGTTGTGGCACCTGATGCACCCGATCTCCTCGAAGCGCTGCATTCCGCGGACCTGTTCCCGCGTCATGGCGCTGCGGTCGCCGCGCATGTAGCGGTCGAACGGCGCGTTGTTGGCCAGCAGCGACCGCATGAACGCCGCTACCGCCCTGCCTAGGTTTTCCGCGGTGACCGGCTGTTCACTGCCGAAGGCCTCGGCGAACAGGCCCGGGTACTCGGCGTTGGCCTGGAGCTTCGCCACCACTCTCGCGATAGCCTCATCCTCCGGGTAGGTGTCCCCTCGCATTTCCTCAAACGACTTGAGCGGTTCGAGCGCCTGCGATTCGAGGCTCCTGATGCGATTGTCCCAGAACGCCGGCGCAGTCGCCGGGTCGTAGCGGCCCGATTCATCGATGCCGTTGAAAGCAACGTTCAGAACCGTCGGACTATTGCGTTTGACGAGATGCCCGTCACGCCGGAAGCGGCCCAGGCCGGTGCCCGTCACGCCGAGCGACAGGTCGCGGTCCTCCGCATAGGCGCTTTGGGGATGATGGCACGTCGCGCAGGCTACGTCTTGGGGTCCCGACAAAAGCGGGTCCCAGAACAGCAGCCTTCCCAGCTCAACTTTTGCTGGGGTCGTCGGGTTATATCCCGGCGCCTCCTGAGTCGACGGCAGCGCCGACACACTTTGTCCAACGGCACCAACTTCCAAGAAAAGGAGTACGGCGACCGTAGCTGCTGCGACCAGCAGGTGTTTCGCTCCGAAGATTATAGGCACGAGTAAACTCCCCTAGTGCCGGCCCCCTTCACAGGCCTGGGCGCGCCACAGGACAGCTAGTCTCCCCACAACTATGGGCGGGTGTCAAGAGAGAATGCGCCGCAGAGAATGCGCCGCGCCACAACCGACAGCGGTGCGGCAGGGCGCACGTCGGACAGGCGGGCCGGGCGGGCCGTCGAGGAGAGGCGTTCAAGAGCGGGTGTCGACGAGGATCTGGTCGTCGCCCCCAGCGGTGGCGAGGCCGTCGAGAAGGAACGGCATCGGGGGCGGCCGCGCGGGCCGGGCCTCGGGGATGTCGGTCGGCAGCCCCAGATGGCGCAGGATGCGCTCGATCACGGCGGGGTCTTCGATCACCGCAATGAGCTGCAGGCGCCCGCCACACCGGGGGCATTCGAGGACATCGAACCCAAAGCTCCGGCGGATGAACTCCGCCCAGAGACCGTTCGCCGCGGGCGGGGGGTCCCCAGCTCCCGCCGCATCCCTGGAGTCTTCAGGAGGCGAATTCTCGTGGGAGCCGACGGGTTCCCCGAATCGGACCACGTCGGCCCGCCACGCCGCGCGCGGGGCCAGCACGCCATAGTAGAGAATCAGGTTGATGCGCGGCCGCGGTGTCAGCGTGGCGAGGCGCTCGAGCAGTTCCACGGGGGTCAAACAGCAGATGCGTAGTGCCGTCCGACCATGGGCGCCTCAGCTGGAGCTGTACCTGTCCCTCCGCGGTCAGCTCGAGACGGTCCTGCGCAATGGGGGGGCGCAACGCGTAGCGACACACCCGCTCGAGGCGGTCCCGCTGGCCGGCCGGCACGCAGAGCGCGGCATGGAGATCGAAGCCGTGGCCGTCCGCGTGGCCAAGTACCGACCGTCGACGGCACGCCCCGTCAAGTGCGGAGGCTCCGGTCCAGATCTGTCCGAGGACAGTACTCTTGGTCCTCTTGCCTCCGACTCAAGACGAGGGATCCAACGACGGGAACGTGCCCGCGCGCGGCCCAGTTCGCGGGCGAATGTCGCGTGACCACGAGCCATCTGGACATCGGGTCTGTGAGGGAGTGCCCGTGAGCAGTGGGTCGAACTACTGGCCGGGTTCGTCCAGGACGTGCTTCTACAGGCCCGTAGATTCCCGCTCAGAAAGAGGGGTACAACAGGGGAAGCATGTTCTGCGGATTGCACGTAAGTCACTCTTAATGAATCACTTGCGTCGTTTTTGTGGTGGCCGGCACAGCGGGACCCGGTGCTCGCGCTTCGCCTTCATCCGCAGGGCCGGGACGGTCCACACGCGCCCGGCCACGTCCATCTCGTCCCGTGTGGAGAGTCTGACCTCCGCCGACCGCGCGGCCGTCAGCACGAGAAACTCGAACGCCAGCTTGACGGCGGGCTGCGGCGACGACGACGCCCGCACCGTCTCGATGGCCGCGGCCACGTCCTTGTGGGGCAGGGCCTTCCGGCGCGTCACGATGTCGTTCTGCGCGCCGAAGACCGGCACCACCCGGTCGCACGGGTTGTCGTTGCGCAGGTCGATGTCGATCGCGATGGCCCACTCGAGCACGGACCGGAGGGCGCTGGCCAGCGCACCGCCCTGGCTGCCTCGGCCTTGACGTGCCAGATGGAGCGAGACGAGCCCGTCGGCGCCGTGTCCGAGCTCACGTCCTCGTCCGCGGATGACAAGCCGCCGGATCGAGCCTCGGGTTCGTCGGGGCGGGCCTCGAGCCCGCGCTCCCGGCGTGAGAGCCTTCCTGCAAAGGAAGAATGCACCCTGAGCGACCCGGTCGGCTCGGGCGTGAGACGCGCTGCCCCCTCGTTTCTGTGGGGGCAGGGAGTCTTACGGCCCGGGCCGGGGTCGCTCAGGGTACTTCAACCGGTTCGGGGGCTAACCCCCGGGCGATCCGAGTTTCGCTCCAAGCTACTGTGTTGATTAGACTTGACGTCTCTCGTTCCCTAGCGCCTCAGGGTCCGACGTACGCGTATGTCAATGTTCCGACGTTTCCGGCCTGGGGGCAGGAACCGAGGCGCTCAGGGGGCAGGAACCGAGGCGTGTTTTTGGGCAGTTTCGGGGTGAGCCGCCAAGCTGCCCAAGTTTCGCTCCAAGTTGCTGTGATGATTGGACTTGATGCCTCTCGCTCCCTGGCGCCTCAGGATCCGGCGTACGGCGTGCGTCAGTTTTCTGACGTTTCCGGTCTGGGGGCAGGAACCGAGGCGCGTTTCCGGCTAGGCCACCAGGCTGACCGAGTGTCACTCCAAGCTGCTGTGAGGATTGGACTTGACGCCTCTCGTTCCCTAGCGCGCCAGGGGCCCTCGCGTGCCGACTGCCACACGGCGTGCGCGTGTTGACACGCGGTGCGATGTTCGGGCTCGCGGTCGGTGAGGGCGGGGGGCGCGACCGGTTCTGCGGGCCGCGTCGTTCGTCAGCGCGGTTCGGTGCTCCTCGACGAACGCCCCCAAAGCGCCGGTGCCGGCCACGACCCCGCCAGCGTCCTTCCTCGCGGTGGCGCCGTTCATCCCGACGTCGCGCGAGGCGGTCGCGGAGTTCGGTTCGATTCGGATCTGGAACACGTCTGCACGAAGCATGACATGACACAGCAGCACGCCGCGTCGAGCCTGCCAGCCGCATCGCTCAGGTCTGGCGATCGTCGCCGAACGCCTCCAGCGCGCCAGTGCCGGCCATCCTCGCGGTCGTTGTCTGTGCCCTTTGCCAGCTGGGCTGCTCGTCTCCGTTGCCGCGCGCAGCGCGGCAACGGCCAGGCCCGCACAGCGGGCGCGATTTTCCCGCCGCCCCGCTGGGGCAGAGGGGGCGGGCTAACGCATCAGCCAGCCCCCCCTGTGCCCGCTCAGGGCCGTTTTCCGGAGGCCGTTCAGCGTGGACGACGGGTCGCCGCGAGATAGGCCGCCCAGTCGTCCATCAGCCGCCGCCGGCGCTCGAACAGGTCCGACCGCGCATAGGCCGCCTCGACCTTGTTCTGGACGACGTGCGCCAGCGCCGCCTCGATGACCTCGCGCGGATGATCCGTTTCCTCGGCGGCCCAATCCCGGAACGACGACCGGAAGCCGTGCGGCACGGCCGCGACCTCGTGCTGCTGGAGCATCTTGAGCAGCGTCGACGTGGCGATCGGCCTGCCGCTCCGCATCGGGAACACGAGCCGGTTGCCGTCGCCGAGCGTCCTGGCGGCGTCGAGGACCTCCAGCGCACGGCCGCACAGGGGGACCCGGTGCTCACGCTTCGCCTTCATCCGCGTGGCCGAGATGGTCCACACGTGGGCGCTCGTGTCCATCTCGTCCCACGTTGCCAGCCGGACCTCGCCGGACCGCGCCGCCGTCAGCACGAGGAACTCGAACGCCAGCCTGACGGCCGGCTGCGCCGACGTCGAGCCCCGCACCGTCTCGATGGCTGCAGCCACGTCCTTGTGCGGCAGCGCCTGCCGGTGCGTCACGATGTCGTTCTGCGGACCGAGCACCGGCAGCACGCGATCACATGGGTTGTCGTTGCGCAGGTCCATTGCGATCGCCCACTCCAGCACGGACCGGATGCGCTGGCGCACGGCGCGGGCCGTCTCGGCCTTGACGTGCCAGATCGGCGTGAGGATCTCGAGCACGTCGGCCGTGTTGACGTCGGAGACGGGCCGGCTGCCGATGCGGGGGAAGGCGTAGCGCTCCATGCTCTTCCACCAGTTCTGCGCGTGCCACCGACCGCGCCAGCCGCCGCGCTTCTGCTCGAGCACGCGCTCGGCGGCCTCGGTGAAGGTGGGCACGCCGTCGGCGCGGCGCTTCTCCGACAGGGGGTCGCCGCCGGAACGGGCGAGCTTGCGGTTGGCCAGGGCCAGCTCGCGCGCCTCGGCGAGCGGGACGAGCGCGGCGGCGCCGAGTCCGAGTTCGCGGCGGCGGCCGCGGATGACGAGCCGCTGGACCCAGCTTCGCGTTCCGGTGGGCTGGACGAACAAGTACAGGCCGTTGCCGTCCGCGTGCCGCCCTGGCGGGGCGGAACGGACGAAGGCGGCCGAGAGCGCCTTGTCGGGATGGCGTCCTCGGCGCTTGGTTCGGCGGGGTCTGACGGCGGTTCTGGCTACAACATCCATTCCCTCATTATATGCGGGAATGGAGCGGATTTCACGCTACGTCCCGGCCGCTTCAGATCGTGGGTGTGAGTAATAAATTACTATTAATCAGTGGTTTACGTGTCCATCCGCATCTCCCTGGACGTTGACGGAAACCTGTTGGTCACTCAGGCAGGGTGAACACCACCAAACGTTCGTTGCCGCGGGGCTCGCCGGTGGCCGGCGCCGAGACATTGACCGCGACGTACTGCCTGCTGTCGTTCCCCGCGTACGTGATGGGGACGGCCTCGACGTTGTAGTCGAACGCGGTAGCCCAGAGCTCCTCGCCCGTGCGGGAGTCGAACGCGCGGAACATGCGGTCAGTGGTGGCGCCGATGAACACGAGCCCGCCGGCGGTGACTATCCCCCCGCCGACGCTCGGGCTTCCGACTCGCTGCTTGTCCTCGGGAAGCAGCGTGTTGATCCCGAGGGGCACCTCCCACGCGATCTCGCCGCTGGCGGCGTGGACCGCGTACAGGCGCGCCCAGGGCGGCTTGTAGCACGGCAGCGCCCCGAGCCGCGTGCCGTCCTCGTCGAAGATCGCGGCCTCGAACGGCGGGCCCGGCACGCGGGCGTAGGCCACCTGATCGTCCGTATCCGGGCCGTACAGCGGGTTCTCGTCCATCCAGCCGTTGAGCGGCCGATCCTTGGAGTTAACGAAGATGTAGCCCAGCTCGGGATCGTAGGCGGTGCCGTTCCAGTTGATGCCGCCGCTGTTGCCGGGGAACACGAGCGAAGGCGGGGTGCCCTCCTGGCGGAGCCGCAAGGGTGTATAGGGTCCCTCGTTGTAGTAGCCGACAGTGTCGTACAGCTCGCGGCAGGCGGCCGCGTGCTCGGCCGTGGTGTCGTCGGCGGTCACGACGTCGTCGGCGCCGAAGCTGACGCGCGCCAGCGGCGGCGGCTTGAGCGGAATGGGCTGCGTAGGCGAGTACTGCTCGCCCGGCACGTCCCCGGCCGGCACGGGCCGCTCCTCGACCCCGTGCACCGGCTCGCCGGTCTCGCGGTTCAGGATGAACATGAACCCCGACTTGCCGACCTGTGCGAGCGCCGGGATCCGCTCGCCGTCGCGCTCGATCTCGAGCAGGCCGGGCGTCGGCGGCAGGTTGTAATCCCACAGCTCGTGGTGGATGTTCTGGAAGTACCACTCCAGGTTGCCGGTGCGGATGTCGATGGCGATGGTGGAGTTCGCGAAGAGGTTGTCGCCCGGGCGGTCCCCGCCGTAGTAGTTCGACCCGGGACTGCTGACCGGCATGTAGACCAGTCCCCGCTCCTCGTCGACGGTGAGCGTGAACGCCCACACGTTGTTGCCGATGCGGTTGCGCCAGCTCTCGTTGCCCCACGTGTGACTGCCGAAGTCGGTCTCCGTGGGGAGGGTCGGAAACTCCCAGAGCAGCCCGCCGGTCGCGGCGTCGAGCGCCCGCGGATAGGCGTATTCCGGCTCTCCGCCGCCTCGGGGCTGATTCAGGTGGGGCGCGATGTGCTCCTGTCCGGGGCCGAACGCGCTGGATCCGAGCACCAGGGCGCCCTGGTAGACCACCGGCACGCCGGTGTACGGAATGCGCAGCGCGACCTCGCCCTGGTTCCCGAACGCTGGATCACGTTCGCCGGTGTCGGCTTTCAGGGCGATGACCCTGCTCAGGCTGGTGAAGTAGATGCGGGGCCCGTGCGCGTCGGTTGCCGGGCCGTAGGCGACGCCCCGGAACGACGCCAGTCCCTCGCGCAGCTCATGGCGCCAGATCTCCTCGCCGGTCTCGGGCCGCAATGCCACGACCCGATTGCCCGCCGCGAGGTACATGACGCCTCCGACCACGATCGGCGTCACCTGCTGGAAGAGCTCGGCCGGCTCCGGCCCCTCGACGAATCCGTCCTCGGGATGGAACCTGTACGACCACGCCTCCTGCAGCTCGCCGACGTTGCCGGTATTGATCTGATCGAGGGGCGAATAGCGCGTCCCCGCCAGGTCGCGGTTGTAGGTCGGCCAGTCGGCGCCGGGACTCCGCCCGGCTTCCTGCGCCGCCGGCGCCGCCATCCAGAGCGACGCGATCCCGAATGCCGCAAGCGCAGCCGCCACTCTTCTCGGGCGCATGGCCCCTCCCTTCGAACAGCAGACCCATCATACGCCCGATGCGGGCCGGATCGGCAGTACAATGGCCGGGCGCGACTCCGCCAGATTCGACGAGAGGCTGTAAAGGGAGCCGGCGGGCTTCCGGGAGGCGAGATTGTGAGCACCGTGCGGCGTCCGGTCAGGCTTCTTGTCGCGGGCAACGCGCCGCGTTCTCGACTGGCGGCGTGGGTCGCCGCTGCCGCCGTCATTGGAGCCGCCACGGCGCTGGGCGCGGGCGCGCGCGCCGCCCAGTCCGACGCGGACGGCGCAGCCCTGTTGCGGTCGCTGCCGCGCGCGAGCGAGCTGCCGCCCGGCTTCCGCGAAGCGGGCGAAGTCGCCGGCCGCGGTGTCTTCCATGCCGCCGGCGGCCGGCTCGCCTACCGCCAGGACGACGGCGGGGACACGCACGGGTCCAACTCACTCCCTGTCTGGGAAAAGAGCCGCAAGGCGGACCCGACGCAGGGGGTGCTGTACGGCGTCGCGGACGGCGCGGTCGTTTCCGCCGGCTACCTGGTCCGCCACGCCGATATAGCCGGGCACAAGAGCTTCCGCCACCTCAGCCTGCGGGGGCTCGATTTTCCGGCGCCGCAACACCTGACAATCGACTTCGTCGAAGGCCGGACGCCCGACGCCGGCCTGCACCTCTGGCTGTGGCATTTCACGCCGCTGGAGGGCGCGGCCAGGCCGACGCTGCCGGCCGGATTGTTGCCGCCGGTTACGAGCCTGCCCGAGCGATTCGGCCTGTACGCCTGCGAGCAGTTCCCGAACGACTTCTGCCCGCGCATGGGCCGCCATCACCGGGATCTGTCCTGGGCTCCCAATCGTCCTCCCGGCGCGACCGGGGACTTCGGCGTGACGTACGGCGAGGCGGCGGGCAGGCTGATCTTCATCGAGCATGTAATCCAGCAGCAGGATCTGCTGGCCGGCGCCACCTGGAACCCGATCCCGCTGAACGGGCTGCCGATCCCCCCGATAGACAACCTGCACCTGTTGCACTACAACGGCGCCGACGGCCCGGTGGGACGCTATACGGCGCACATGTACTTCGTGCCCGAGCAGACCTATCTCGGCTGGGATGAGCCCCCCGGCAAGCTGTGACGGCGTCCGGGGGGCGAGGACGATTCAGGAAGCGGATTGCGATGCGCAAGCGCGGATTCATGGTGCCGGCGCCCGTCCCGCTACCCCGCGGCCGGGCGGCGCCCGACGGGAACCGAACCATGCTCATCAAGCAGCCGCCGGCGATTCGGTCTTCGGAGATCACGGACGAGCGCGATTATCTCGATCGGCGCGAGTTCGTGCGGGCGGCGTCCGGCGCGGCGCTCGCGGCGGCGGCGGCGGCCACGCCGGGCCTGCTGGACCGCCAAACGTACGCCCAGACACCGCTCGCGCCGCTGACCCCCAGCCCGCTCAGCACGGATGAGAAGTGGAATTCGTTCCAGGACATCACCAGCTACAACAACTTCTACGAATTCGGAGCCGACAAGGAGGACCCGGCGCGCCACGCGGGCCAGCTGCAGACGACGCCGTGGACCGTCCGGGTCGAGGGCCACATCGGGGTCCCCGAGGCCGACTATGCGCTGGAGGACATTCTCAGGCCGCACGCGCTGGAGGAACGGGTCTACCGGCTGCGCTGCGTGGAGGCGTGGTCGATGGTGGTGCCGTGGGTCGGCTTTCCGCTCGGCGACCTGATCAAGCGCTTCGAGCCGACGTCCAGGGCGCGGTTCGTCCGGTTCGAGACCCTCATGCGGCCCAGCGAGATGCCCGGCCAGCGGCGGCCGATACTCCAGTGGCCGTACGTCGAGGCGCTGCGCATGGACGAAGCGCTGCATCCGCTGGCCATCCTCGCGGTCGGCCTGTACGGCAAGACGCTGCTCAACCAGAACGGCGCCCCGCTGCGGCTCGTCGTGCCCTGGAAGTACGGCTTCAAGAGCATCAAGTCGATCGTCAGGATCCAGTTCGTCGAGAACCAGCCGCGCACGTCATGGAACGTGTCCGCGCCGGGCGAGTACGGCTTCTGGGCGAACGTGAATCCGCACGTCGACCACCCGCGCTGGAGCCAGAAGAACGAGCGCCGCATCGGCCGCTTCTTCCGCCAGGAGACCCGCATGTTCAACGGGTACGCCGATCAGGTGGCGCAGCTGTACGCCGGCATGGACCTCCGCCGTCAATACTGATCGTCAGCGCGTCGCACCCCTGTCCCGCGCGTACGGGAACAGCTTGAATCCTTGCGCGATCCGCGCGTCGACGTCCGACGTTTCAAACGTCCCGCGGCCCGGCCCGAATCGCCGCCAGTTGGCGACTGCATCGTTTCCCATTGTGCGGCTCCTCCTGCTTGAACGCCGGACGCCGCAGCTCCCGCGGCGAAAGGTCGATCATACGGGCCGCGATGACCCGGTCAAGGTATTGTCTGGCAGTGCTGAAGCCTGTCGTATTCGGGGTGTGCCTCATCCCGCTCGCACTGCTCCTCTGGGGCGGCTTCACGGGCGGGCTGACCGCCAACCCGATCGAGTACATCACCCACCGCACGGGCGACTGGACCCTGCGGCTGCTGCTCGTCACCCTGGCGATCACACCGCTGCGCCGCCTGACCGGCTGGAACGCCGTCATCCGCCTGCGCCGCATGCTCGGGCTGTTCGCCTTCTTCTACGGCAGCCTGCACTTTCTGACCTACGTCGTGCTCGACCACTTCTTCGCGCTCGAATCGATGCTGGAGGACCTGACGGACCGGCGCTTCGTAACGGCCGGCTTCACCGGGTTCGTCCTCATGATCCCGCTGGCGCTCACCTCCACCCAGGCGATGGTGCGGCGCCTCGGCGGCAAGCGCTGGCAGGCGCTGCACCGTCTCGTGTACGTCAGCGCCTGCGCCGGCGTCGTCCATTACACCTGGCTCGTCAAGGCGGATCTCCGGCCGCCGCTCATCTACGGGGCGCTACTGGCTTTGCTGCTCGGCTTCCGGTTGTGGCACCACTGGCGGTTGGCGCCGACTCGTACCCGACAAGGCCCGGCCGGAGCGTCGTACTGAACGGTTGTGCGGACTGGGAGTTTCTGGAGCAGCGGGAGCAGCGCGCCGCCCACGGACCGCGTGATCGAGGATGGCGAGGTCATCATGCCGGGCGACTCGGCCTTCAAGTTCTACGTCACGCCTGGACGCACCCCGGGGTCGCTCTCGATGGAATACGTGGTCTCCGACGGCGACCGGCCAGCGCGGACGCACGGCGGGCCTCAACGGCAGGGGTCAATCCCGTCCTCCGGGTCCGGCGTCCGCGAGCCGCGCAGCTCCCGGAACAAGCGGACGACGCCGACGTTGTTCGACAAAGCGGCGTACGTCCAGGCGGTGCGGCCGTTCGCGTCGCGGGCATCGAGGTCGGCGCCGGCCTCAAGCAAAGTGCGCACCGTGGCAATCTGCCCGGCGACGGAGGCCTCGATCAAGGCCGTCCGGCCGCCGCTGTCGGCGGCATTCACGTCCGCGCCGTTGTCGAGCAGGAAATGCAGGGTGTCGAGGCTGCCGTTCGCGGCGGTCGCGATCAAGGCCGTCGCGCCGGCGCCGTCGCGCGCGTTTACGTCAATCCCCTGTCGCAGCAGCGCCTCGACCACGGCCATGTGGCCGTCGCGCGCGGCGAACACGAGCGCGTCGCCGCCGGCTCCTCCGGCGCCCGCGCTCGCCAGCGCTTCCATGATGGCAAGATGGCCGTTCGCGGCGGCGTAGACGACCGCCGATCCGCCGTAGTTGTCCTTGCGCGACGCGTCGGCCCCGCCCCGCAGCAGCGCTTCCACAACGTCGGCGTGGCCGTTGAGGGCCGCCGCCATCAGCGCGGTCCGCCCGTCGCTGTCGCCGGCGTCCACCGCGGCGTCGCTCGCCAACAGGACGCCTACGCTGTCGAGCGAGCCCCCGAACGCCGCACCCATCAGCGCCGTGGAGCCGGTGGAGGTCGCCGCATTCACGGCCACGCCGTTGGCCACCAGCACCTCGACCGCCGCGCTGTGATCGGCCGATGCGGTCGCCATCAGCACCGTCACGCCTTCCCGGCTCTGCGCGTTGACGTCCGCCCCGGCGGCGACCAGCCGGCGGACCACGTCCGCGTGGCCCTGGCCCGCCGCCAGCGCCAGCGGCGTCAGGCCGTCGTCGTCACCGGCGTCGGGCGCGGCGCCCGCGTCCACCAGGGCGTCGACGACGTCCGCGTGTCCGGAAAAAGCGGCGTGCGACAACGCTGTCCGCCCACCGCCGTCCCTGGCCTGGAGGGCCTCCGGCACGGCGCCCAGCAAGGCCTCCACAACTTCCATATGCCCGCCGCCGGCGGCATGAATCAACGGGGTGAGACCGAGTATGTCGGCGGCGTTGCCGTCGGCGGCGCCCGCCAGCAGTGCCTGCGCGACGTCTGCAAAGCCGCGCGCCGCGGCATACGTCAGGGCCGTCGACCCGGATTCATCTCTCGTTCCAACCTCGGCGCCCGCCGCCAGCGCGTCGCGGACCTCGGCTGCGTTACCGGCCAGCGCCGCCTGCAGCAACCGGGCGCCGGCCGGCCGCGGCTCGGCGCTCGCCGGTTCCTGATGGGCTTCCGCGACCGCGCCGCAACCCAGCACGAGCAGGGTCACCAGCAGCGGCATCGCGGATCTTGCCGGCATCTTCTTGTGAAGGGCCTGTCGAACGGCCGCTACTGCTGCTCCGCGGCAGCCCGCTCCGCCGCGCGCTCCCCGGCCAGCATGTTGGGCAGGCTGTAGTTGCCTTCGTGGCAGGCGTACTCGAACAGCGGCTGGTCGCTGCGCCGCATCGGAATCGACGCCGTCCAGGGGCTTGTCCACGTTTCCGGGTCGTGCACCGTGAATTCGTACACCAGCGTATCGGCGTCGATGCGCGTGAGCCGTTCGACGAGCCGCAGGTTCGCACTGGATCCCAGGGCGCCCATCGGGTTCGACGAGGTCCACCAGCGTTCCGGGACGAAATTCATCGTCTCGACGACCAATGTGTCGCCCTCCCAGCGGCCGCGCGCATCCCCGGACCATTGCTGGATGTCCGCGGCCAACCGGGGACGCCCGTCGAGCGGCACCACGCGCACGGTGTGCACCATCTCGGTGAGCAGCATGATGTGGTCCGCCGTCTGGAACACCTGCAGGTTCTGGTTGTACGCCGCCGGCACGATGGGCGGACCCGCGTTCAATCCGAGCAGGCAGCGGTCGCCCGCGTCGAGGTCCAGCCACGAATCGGCGGGATGCGCCCGCCGGTACGCCAGGGTTTCCTCGGCCCGCCGCTCGGCGCTGGCGGTCAGGGCCGGCAGCCGCCCGTTCGGCGGGTCGATGACCAGAGACGTGCGCCGCGTGCCGATGGTGCGCGTGCCGCCGTCCAGCCAGAAGTTGTTGTAGAACCCGGGCGACCCGTCCGCCCGGCGGTCCACACTGCCGCCGGCGGTAGCCGTCTCGGCCGGCCGGCTCAACAGCTGGGCGTCGCGGTCGACCACCGCCTGCTCCAGGCTGGCAGCCTCCTCCTCCGTCAGGAACTCGCGGCCGGCCAGCTCCTCCGGACGCTCGAGCGGCGTGATGGTGCGGAAATCCCAGACGCCTCCCAGATCCGGCGCGCCCCACGGCGTGCGCGGCGCGGCGTCCTGGCCGGCGACGGGTGCGGCGCCGGCCGCGAGCAGGACGGTCAGCAAGACAGCGGTGGTCAACGACAAGAGAACGCGTCGGCTCATGGTTCTTCTCCCCTCGACGTCGAGCTGCGCCAGCCCTTGTTCATCGTCATTCTAGCCCGGCGTCGATCAGGCAAGTCCCGCTACGGCGCGATCCACACTGCCCTACCGCGGCGGCAGCGCAAAGCTCAGGATGAGATCTCCACCCCTGCGGCCCCGGTCGCCGCCGCCCGACGCCACCGTCACGAACTGCTCCCCGTTCACCATGTAGACGGCGGGCGCGGCGTAGATGCCCGCGCCGGTGTTGAATTTCCAGAGCTGTTCGCCGCTGGCGGCATCGTAGGCGTAGAAGTAGCCGGCCACGTTGCTGCCGGCGCCGACGAACACCAGATTGCCCGCCGTTACGACCGGTCCGGACTGCCCGTAGCCCTCGAAGACCTGCCGCCAGACAAGCTCGCCGGTCGTCGGATCGTAGGCGGACACGATGCCGCGCGTTTCGCGATCCGAATTGAACGGCCGGTCGATGGCGTTGACGTACAACAGACCGGTCCGCGGGCTGTAGGCCAGGGGTGCATAGCTGGCTCCGCCCCCCATCCCCGGCGCGAAGATCTGGTCGGGGCCGCGCGGCGTGAACTGCGGGACGATTCGCTTGCCCTCGAGATCTTCCGGCGGGATGTCGGTCGGCACCACCGGCGAAACCGGCTCCATGCGCTCACCGTTCGCCTTGTGCGGAATCGGCTGCGTGGGCCAGGGCTGCTCGCCGGGCGTGTCGGTCTCGGTAGGAACCGGCGTCTCGATGATCGGATGAATCGGTTCGCCGGTTTGCCGGTCCAGGATGTAGAGCCACGAGTTCTTGTTCGCCTGGGCGAGCGCCTGGACCGGTTCGCCGTCGACCTCCATGTCGAAGAGCATCGGCTGGCTGCCGTTGTCGTAGTCCCAGACGTCATGGTGCACCAGCTGGTAGTACCACTGCAGCCGGCCGTCAGCCAGGGAAAGCGCGAGGACCGAATCGCTGAACAGGTTCTTCCCCGCCCGTTTCGTGCTGTCGCCGAACGGGTTGCCCACCGCCACGTAAACCATGCCCAAATTCGGATCGATGGACGGCGTCTCCCAGATCCCGCCGCCCTCGCGGCCGCCGCCGACCCAGGTGGGCCCGGCAATCTCCCAGCCCTGGTGGTTCTCGTCCTGCGGAATGGTGTTGAAGTGCCACAGCACCTCGCCGGTCCGCGCATCGACCGCCAGCACGTGACCGCCGGGAATGCTGCTCTCGCTGCGCGTCGACCCGACATAGAGCACGCCATCGTGGATCTGGGGGGCCGTCGTGAACCAGTAGCCCATCGAGATGGCCGTCTCGACGTCCGAGTACCGCTCCCGGAGCACGTCCAGGATCACGCTCGCCTGACCGTTCTCGCCGAAGCCCTCGAGAGGCTCCCCGGTCCTGGCGTCGAGCGCGAAGATGAACGACCCGGCGGCGCTGTAGACGACGCCGTTCTCGTAGGTAACGCCGCGGTGGCGGAAGATGTAGCCCTCGCGACGCCCGCCGCCGAGGCGCTCGGTCACGTCGTACGTCCACAACAGGTGGCCGTCGGCGGCGTCAACCGCGTAGACGCTGCCGCGCGCGTCGGTGACGTACATGATGCCGTCGACGATCACGGGCGTGGTCTGGTTGCTGACGCCATCGATGACGCCGTGCTGGAAGAGCCAACGCGGCGTCAGGGCGCCGACGTTCTCCGGCGTGATCTGGTCGAGCCCGGCGTAGCGGCTGCCCGCCAGATCGAGATTGTGGAGCCGCCAGTCGACGTTCTGAGCCTGGGCCGGCAGCGCCATGCCCGCCGTCAACGCCAACATCGCGACGCACGTCCGTAGACTGTTCCGCATGGTCATGTCCTGACTCCAACCGCGAGAGACTCCACGAGCAACCCATTCTACGCGCGGATGCTGCGACGGACGATGCCCGCATCTTCATCGCCACGCACGACCTGTTGCTGGTGGCGCTGCCTGGCGGCTGCGCGCCGGCCAAAGCGGCCAACGCGACGAGCAGGCTCACGAACGAGACGGTTTTCGTCGACACGGGCTCCCCCTCGTCTTGCGCGTGATAGTGTCCCGATCAATCATGTGCTATACCTAGATGGCGTCAGCAAATCCAGGAGGAAGAAACGATGCTCCATAGAAGTCTCACGGCGGTATTCGTCGCGGTCGTGGCGTTGGCGCCGCTGGTTGCTGCAGCCCAATCTGCGGAAACGGAAGCGCCCAGAACACCCTGGGGTGCACCGGACCTGCAAGGCGTCTGGGACTTCCGGTCGCTCACCCCCCTGGAGCGCCCCGAAGAGCTGGGCGACACGGCGTTCCTGACCGAGGAAGAGGCAGCCAACCTCGAGCAGGAAGAGCTCAACCGGAACTCACGCTTGCTGAACCGGCCGCCCGAGACCACGAGCGCCGGCGGCAGCGTGGACGTCCGGGAGGACGGGTCGCCGGGCTTCTACAACAATTTCTGGCTGGACCGTGGGACTGCGACCGTCGACAGCCGGCGCACGTCGCTGATCGTGAATCCGCCGAACGGCAGGATCCCGCCCATGACGGCCGCCGCCGCGAAGCGGGCGGACGAGCTGGCCAGACAGCGGCGCGGCGTGGATAACCACGCGCCCACGCCCGGCGGCTGGATCCAGGATCTCGGCGCCGACGGGCTGCAGCTCCGTTGCATCACCGGGTTCAACTCCGGCCCCCCGATGACCCCAGGCGGGTACAACCAGAACGTGCAGCTGTTCCAGACGCCCGACCACGTCGTGCTGCTCAACGAGATGAACCACAACTTCCGCATCATTCCACTGGACGGCAGCCCCACGGCCGGCCTTCCGCAATGGACCGGCATCTCGACCGGCCGCTGGGTCGGCGATACGCTCGTCGTCGAGACGACCAATTTCCTCCGTGAGACGAGCTTCGCGAGGGGACGCAGCACCGAACACCTGCATCTCACCGAACGGTTCACGCGCGTGTCGCCGACGACCCTGACGTACGAGGCCACGATCGACGATCCCACGGTGTGGCAACAACCGTGGACCTACGAGATCCCGATGCAGTGGAACGACCAGTCGCTGTATGAGTACGCCTGCCACGAGGGCAACTACGGCCTCTATAACATCCTCGCCGGCGCCCGCGCGCAGGAAGCCGCCGCGGAAAGCTCCGAGTAGACCGGGCAGCGCGCATCGATATGGGGCCGGCCTCCGTCACACGAGGTCGGCCCTTTTCTTATGTACGACTTCTTGATACGATGCGGGCGGCGCTTCCATGCGCGCCACTCTCTCAGCATGCGCCTGATCAGATCGTGGTATTGATAGCGTCTGGTCATGCGTAGTAGCTTGTGAGCGTTCTCTAAACTAGTAAAGTGAGGTAGATTCGTGAGAAAGCTCTGCTCTGCGATGTGGTTCGCGACGTTCTGCTTGAGTCTCGCCGTGGCGGCGCCGGCTGCCGCACAGGAAATCGCCCTGGGGGGCACGGTGGCCGACGAGACCGCGGGCGTTCTGCCGGGCGTCACGGTGACCGCCCTGCACGTAGACTCCGGCAACACCTTCCTCGGTGTCTCCGACGTCTCGGGCGGCTATCGGATCGGCGCGTTGCGCACGGGCGTGTACAACGTCACCGCCGAGCTGTCCGGGTTTGCCACGCAGCTCCAGGAGCAGGTGGAGCTGCTGGTCGGGCAGACGGCCGTGATCGATTTCACGATGACGATCTCTGCTCTCGAAGAGACCATCACGGTTACCGGCGCCGCGCCGCTGATTGACGTGCAGCAGTCCAACCTGGGCGGCAACGTCGACTCCCGCCAGATGGAGGCGCTGCCCGTGAACGGCCGGAGCTGGATGCAGCTCACCACGCTGGCCCCCGGGAGCCGGGTGAACTCCACGCAGTCGTCGTCGTCGCCGTCCGGCCGCTGGGCCACCGACTTCCAGGTCAATCTGGACGGCCAGCCGGTCAGCCAGAGCTACTCCGTCGCCTCGCTCGGTCAGCCGCGCTTCAGCCGCGATGCGATCGCGGAATTCGAGGTGGTCAGCAGCCGCTTCGACGCGACGCAGGGGCGCTCCACGGGCATCCAGGTGAACGCGGTGACCAAGTCCGGCACCAACACGTTCACGGGCTCACTGGCGGGCTACTTCCGGCATGACAAGTTCAACGCGAAGGACTTCTTCGCGGACCGCGTCCTGCCGTATTCGAACCGGCAGATCAGCGGCACCTTCGGCGGCCCGATGGTCACAGATAGAGTCCATTTCTTCGGGTATGTCGAAGACGAGAGCGAGCCCCGGTCCCTTTTCTTCACCAGCCTGGTTCCCGAGTTCAACGCCCTCGGCAACGGGCCGGACGGTACAGGTCTGCAGGACACGAGGACCAGCCGGCTGTACGGCGCGCGCGTGGACGCGCAGCTCACCGATTCGACGCGGCTGATGGTGCGCGGGAACGGGTGGGTGTCCGACGAGCTCCACAGACCTGAACGGTCACTCGCAAACCACCCCTCGACACTCATGGACAAGGATTATTCGTCGCGGCAGTTCTATGGGACCCTGACGCGATCGAGTGGCCGGACGGTCAACGAGCTCAAGGTCGGCCATAACAACTTCGTATGGGACAACCAATCCTACTGGGGGATCCGCTCGCCGGAGATCAGGCTGGCGGGGCTATCGATCGGGCCCAGCTTCGTCACCAACGGGTCGAACCAGACCCAGGACATCATCTCGGTTCGCGACGATTTCACGATGTTGCGGGGGGGGCATACGCTGAAGATTGGCGGAGAGTTCATGCTGCCCAGCTACTACGTCTACGTGCCGGCCGAGCGCGACGGTGTTCTGTTCGCGCAAGCTGGTGCATTCCCCGCCAACATCGCGGAGCTGTTTCCGTCGAATGATCCCTCCACGTGGAACCTCGGACCGCTCTCTCCGATCACCCAGAGGTGGGCGCAGACTTCCGGACGGTACGACGTGCATGCCGCGAACTGCGACGACCCCGGCCCGACGCCGGGCGAGCGGGATCCGGACAACGGTTGCTATCGGAAGAAGCCGACCTATTCGTGGTGGGTGCAGGACGATTGGCGGGTCACCCGCAACCTGACGCTGAACCTGGGGCTGCGGTGGGACTTCGCGCAGGACATCATGGCCAACGACATCGACCTCACCTCACTCCGCGCGCCGCAGTTCGCGAACGATCCGGTCCGGACGGGCGCGCCCCAGGAATGGACCATGTTCCAGCCCCGCATCGGGTTCGCGTACGCGCTCAACGACAACCGGACGGTCGTGCGCGGCGGCTGGGGCCTCTACTATTCGGGCATGAATGACGTCAGCGCCATTCACACGGAGTTTCCCCTGGGCTTCCTGACTTTCGAGAATCTGAACGATGGCCGGCCGGATTTTGCGTCCAACCCGTTCGGGCATTTGCCGGGCGGCCGGCAGCCGACGCACCAGGAGGTCGTCGACGGCGCGAACGCGGGCTTGTACCGTCTGGACATCTCCAGCTATGGTCCGATCACGCTGGACGATTCGCGCATCCCCTACTCGCATCAGTCCACGATCGGCTTCCAACAGCAGATCGGCGACACGATGTCCTTCCAGGCCGACTACGTGAACATAGCCATGCGGCGCGGCCGGTACCCAATCAACGCCAATCTCACCTACGACCCCGAGACCGGCGTGAACCGTCCGTATTCGGACCCCAGCACGCGGCGCTGGCCGGACCTGGGACTCGTCCGCGTCTACGACCATGGGAAGTCGACCACCTATAGCGGCCTCGAAACCTCCTTCACGAAGCGCTTCAGCCAGGGCTGGCAGTTATCCGCGACGTACACCCTGGGACGGTCGGAGGCTTGTTCTCCGTCGCCGGTCGACGGCGCGTTCCCGGTTGCCCGCGATCTCGGCGACGATTGCTGGAACGCCACCGAAGGGGACGGGGGGCCGCCCGATCAGCGCCACCGGGCCGTCTTCAACGGCATCTGGGATCTGCCGTACGACTTCCAGGTGAGCGGCCTGTATTTCTTCGGCTCCGGCCAGCGCTACGACAGCTATACCGTCTTCGACCTCCGCGATACAGGGGGTTTCTTCGTCCCCTGGGCCGCCAGTGCGCAGCGCCTGCAACCCGATGGCTCGATCATTGACCACGGCGACGTGAAGGGCAACCCGATCCACCGGGTGGACATGAGGCTTCAGCGGCGGATCGGGCTTGGGCGGGCGCACGTCGACCTGATGCTCGAAGTGTTCAACCTGTTCAACCGCGAGAACTCCGGCAACTACCAGAAATGCACGTGCGCTCCGACATATGCCACGCCGCTCGCCAGCCCGGACATTGCCTACTGGCCCCGGATGGTGCAGCTGGCGTTCCGGCTCGCGTTCTAATCGGCGCGTAAACGAACGGCAACGAAACGGGGCGGGGCGCCGACCGGCGCCCCGCCCCGTTTTTCTTTTGGTCTCCTGCGAGAACTTACTCAGGCAACAACCTACTCGGGTTAGAATTTCGTATTGCACGGTAGCCGTGCGTCTCCGGCGGCGCGGGAGTCAAGGATGAGAATAGCCATTTCCGGGGCAGGCGTGCTGCTGGGCGCGGCCACCTCCGCCGTCGTGCTCTCGGCTGCCGGCCAGGAGCCGGGCGCGGCCGGCCCGTTTACGGGCGAACAGGCCGCCGCGGGCGGCGCGGCGTTTCAGGCCAGCTGCGCGTTCTGCCACGGGGCGAATCTGTCCGGCGGGCCGTATGCGCCGCCGCTGGCCGGCCCCACGTTCGCGGACGGCTGGAGCCAGCGAACGACACTCGATCTGATCGAGGCGATCCGCACGATGCCGCCCGGCGACCCCGGCGCACTGGGCGACGAGGCGCACGTCAATATGGCCGCCTACATCCTGCAGGCGAACGGCGTGGCCTTCGGCGCCACGCCCCTGACGGTGACGGCAACCGCGTCGATCGACACGGCGCTGGCCAGCCGGTCGGACGCGGCCGCGCCACCTGGAGCGCCGCTCCTTCAACCGTCCTGCGGCACCCTGGCCGACCGGCCGACCGCGTCGGCGGCGACGAGCGCGCAGAATCCGGGATCGGGGAGCGAGTGGCCGCTGTACGGCGGCACATCCACCAACCAGCGCTTCTCGACGCTGGCCAAGATCACCGCGAGCAATGTCGCGTCGCTCGGCGGCGCATGGACGACCCGGCTGCCGGGACCGACGAACCAGTCGTCGATCACGATGTCGCACGGGCGGGTCTTCGCGGCGCTGATGAACTGCAACGTGGCCGCGCTGGACGCGAAGACCGGCGAATTCGCCTGGGTAGCCGAGCTGACGGAGCCGCCCGCGCGGCGCGGTCTGGCGGTCGCCCCCGATCTCGGCTTCGTGCTCGTGGCGGGCGCCAGCGGCACTATCACCGCCCTCGACATGGCGACCGGCGAGTCCGAATGGACGCATGCGCTCGCGCGGGATTCCGCCAACGACCAGCCCTTGCGGATTACCTCGGCGCCGACCTACGCCGACGGTGTGATGCTCGTTGCGCTGGGGGGCGGCGACAGCGGCCGGCGGGGCGGGGTCAGCGCGCTCGATGCGCGGACCGGCGCCGAGATGTGGCGCTTCTACACCATTCCCGGACCGGACGACTTCGGGTACGAGACGTGGCCGAACAACGAGATGTGGCGCGCGGGCGGCGGCGGCGTCTGGAGTCCGCCGGCCGTCGATCCCGAGCTGGGAATGGTCTATTTCGGCACGGGCAACCCGAACGGCAATCCGCTGGGCCTGCAGGGACAGCATCCGACGCAGCACCCGGGTCCGCACCCCTCGCACTCGGGCGATCTGCGCCCGGGCGACCAGCTTTTCGCCGCCTCGGTGGTGGCGCTCGACCTCGAGACGGGCGCGCACCGCTGGCACTTCCAGCTCACGCGGCACGACATATGGGACATGGACGTGCCCAACCCCATGGTGCTGTACGACACGACCCTGGACGGACGGCCCCGCAAGGGGATCGCCGTCATGCGCACCGACGGGCACCTCTTCCTGTTGGACCGCGTTGATGGATCGCCGCTGCTGCCGATCGAGGAGCGCCCCGTCCCGCAGGATCCCTTTCAGCTGACGGAGCCCACGCAGCCGTTCCCGGTCGGCGGCGAACAGGTGGTCCCGAATTGTATCGAGCCATGGCTGGTGCCGCCCGGGTTCAGGACCGGGTGCTATTTCGAGCCGCTCAATCAGGCCAACGTGATGGCGCCCTACATCGGCGTCCGGCAGGCCCCGATGGCCTACAGCCCGGAAACGGGGTATCTCTACGTGGCGTCGGCCGTCTACCCGTGGTGGGCGACGCGGTTCGGCGTGTCGTACAACGAACCGGGTATGCAGTGGTATGGATTGATCACGGCCGTCGACTCGCGCACGAACAAGATCGTGTGGCAGCGGCGATCCCCGTATCCGAAGGCGCACGGCGGCGGCATGCTGGCCACGGCGGGCAACCTGGTGTTCAACGGCGAGGTGGACGGCAACGTCCAGGCCCGCGACGCCGCGACCGGAGAGCTGCTGTGGCAGTTCCAGACCGGCCAGGGCGCCGACTCGGCCCCCGTGATAGCCTACGAGCTGGACGGGGAGCAGTACATCGCCCTCGCGCCGAGCGGCGGCGGGTCGACGCATGGTCCGGCGATGGGGGCCAGGTCGACCGGTGACGTGGTGTGGGCCTTCAAGCTCGGCGGCACGGTTCAACCGGCCAGTCCGCCGGTGTTGCCGCCGATAGTGCAGACCTTCGAAGGTCACGGACTGGTCGAGAAGACCAACGCAATCACCATCGACTTCGAAGAACGGCGGAAGGACACCATCAGGCCGCCGGGCCTGGAAATAGACGACTACGAGACGTTCGTGCCGCGGCGCGTGCAGGTGCCGGCCGGTGCGCAGGTCACCTGGACCAACACCGGCGAGGCGCCGCACACCATCACCGTTCGCCAGCAGCCGTGGTCGACCGGGGCGATCGCGCCCGGCGCGACCGGCTCGATCCGCTTCGAAACCCCCGGCAGGTACGTGTACACTTGCGGGCAGCACCCCTGGCACCAGGGAGAGATCACGGTGGTGAGGTAACCTGACGCCATGCTAATCACCAAGACGCATCTGCCCCGCCGCACCGTGCTGCGCGGACTCGGCGCGGCGATCGCCCTGCCGCTGCTCGACGGCATGATCCCGGCGGCCACCGCCCTCGCGCGGACGGCCGCGGCGCCGATCCGTCGTTTCGGCGCGTTCTACGTGCCCAACGGCATGGCGATGGGCTGGTGGTTCCCGCAGACGGAGGGACCGCTGACCGAGCTCCCGCCGACCGTGGCATCGCTGGCGCCGCACAAGGAGCAGCTCCTGTTGCTGGGCGGCCTCGACGCCGAGGCCGCCAACCTGGTCAAGAAGGGCGGCGACCATGCGCGCGCCGCCGGCACGTTCCTCTCCTGCGTGCCGTTCAACGCCATCAGCGACTCGAACGTGATCGCGGCCACGACGATGGACCAGATCGCGGCGAAGGAGCTCGGCAAGGAGACGCAGTTGGCGTCGCTCGAGCTGGCCATCGAGTCGACCGACATGCTGGGCACCTGCGACAACACGAGCTGCTCGCTGACCAACACGATTTCGTGGAGCACGCCGACGACGGCGCTGCCCTGCGACAACGATCCGCGTGCGGTGTTCGAACGGCTGTTTGGAAGCAGCGGCAGCACCGACCCGGCCGCGCGGCTGGCGCGGATCGAGCAGGACCGCAGCATTCTGGATGCGGTCACCGACGAGATCGCCCGGCTCGACCTCGGTCTGGGCCCCGCCGACAAGCGCAAGTTCGAGGAATACCTCGACGCGGTACGGGACGCCGAGCGCCGGATCCAGATGGCGGAGGAACAAAGCTCCCGCGAACTGCCGGTGATAGATCAGCCGGCGGGCGTGCCGGACGACTATGCCGAGCACGCCAGGTTGATGATGGATCTGCTGGCGCTGGCCTACCAGGTGGATCTGACCCGCATCAGCACGTTCATGCTGGCCCGCGAAGTCAGCGGCCGCGCCTACCCCGAGATTGGCGTCGCCGACTCACACCACCCGTTGTCGCACCACCAGGACGAGCCGGCCAAGCTCGACCGGCTGCACAAGGTCAACGAGTACCACTTCCGGCAGTTTGCGTATCTGGTGGACAAGCTCGCCAATACGCCCGAGGGCGACGGCACGCTGCTGGACCACACGCTGTTCCTGTACGGGTCGGGCATCAGCGACAGCAACACGCACTTCCACGACGACCTGCCGATTGCGTTGGTCGGCGGCAAGGCCGCCGGGATCGCGGGGAACCGTTTCCTCCGCTATGCGAAAGGCACCCCGCTCGCCAACCTGCACGTCGCAGTCCTGGAGAAGCTGGGATTTCCGGTCGAGGCGTTCGGCGACAGCACGGGCAAGCTCGATCGACTCACCGGGATCTGAGCACGTTCGGCGCCCACCGTCCACCAATCCGGACCGTCAGTTCTGGCCGGCTCCGGCTTCCTCGTCCTCCGCCAGCGTGTACCCGGCGTTCACGACGAACATGTCGTCCCAGCTCTGCTCCGACCAGTAGGTCGGTCTGTGCGGCGCCGGGTTCTGCCGGTTCGCGCGAGAGTTGTCATAGCGGGCGATCACTTTGAGGGTGCTCCCCGCCGGTACGAGGAGCGGCTCCTCGAAGTAGTACCTGTACTGCCAGTCGAACGAATAGTTGGCAACCCGCAGCACAATCTCCTCACGGCCGTCCGGGTACGTCAGGACACAGGTGAAGTCCTTGCCGCGCGTGTGGGCGTGGAGCCACACATCCTGGAGGAACGAGTCGTTCTGGAATGCGCCGATCCCGGTAACGGTCCAGTTCGCGTCGTGGGGTGGAATCGGCGCAAGCAGCGGGTTAAGGTCCTGGTTGACCTCGAACCTGGCGGCAAATTCACGCGCCTCTTCGGGGGAGAGCGGCGGAGGCGCCACCAGCGTCCGCCCCTCGGACGTATATTCCTTCACCTGTATCTGTCGCCGCGCGAGCTTGACGTGGTCGGGCTCGGAGGCCGTCCAGGCCGCGATTGAAGGTCGGGCCGTCTCCGGCTTGCCGGTCGCCTGGTAGTGGAGATTCCATCTGACGTGGCTGAACAGATCGCCGCGAATCGCCTGAACGTGACCTTCCTTGACGTTTCGTCGATTCTGTCCAGGAACATAGAGACCGAACCCGGTGGAGAACTCTTCACCTCCCTCCCCGCGGGCGAACCTGTCAGCCACCTCCTGAAACACGTCGGAGTCGGCAGCCTCCCGGTCGGGGTCGGGGTCGGGGTCGGTGTCGGGGACCAGCACATAGTCGGCGGTGGGCCCACCCGGCCACACGGGACCGGTACCGACCTTCATCCCCGCGGGGATGTTGCGGAGGCCCGTCGTGATGTGATGCGTAACGGCGCGGTTGCCCGGATGGACCTCGGTACCCGTGACCCACATGGCGTCATCGAACGGGAGAGGTGTGTACAGATTGAAGTTCGGCGTCTCGCCCTCGGCGTCGATGTGCCACTCGACCGGGAACTCGTAGATGAAGTCCGGGGGCAGACCCGACGGGTGGCTCCAGCCGGAATCGGCAAACTGCGGGGGCTCGGGCGCCACGCCGTCGCCCTCCGGCGCGCCGGCATCGACCCACGCCACCACCGTCGCGATCTCATCGTCGCTCAGGCTGGAGTCGTTCGAGAACTTGCCGAAGCGCGGGTCGGCAAACCACGGCGGCATCTCGCGCGCCTCCACCTTGGCCTTGATGGCGCGGGCCCAGGGGCGGGCGTCCTTGTAGCTGAGCAGCGACATCGGCGCCACCTGGTCAGGCCGGTGGCAGCTCGCGCAGTTGTCCAGCAGGAGCTTGCCGACGTCCTTGTTGTACGTGGGGGTGTCCGCGGCGCCCGCGGACACGACCGCCCCCGAGAAGACCAGAATCGCCGCCGTGACCGCCAGTGCTCGCATGATGCCTCCTCTAGCAATCCCCGAATTCAGACCAACTGAGGCTATGGGTCGAACGTCACAGGCTGCTAGTGGGCGAGCGGGTGCGGGCGCATCTGGAACCTGACCGCCTTCGACCCGTTCCCGGTATTGCCCCCGTCGCTGTACTCGCCCTCGATGTGCCAGGGCGTGTAGCTCGAGAAGCTCGACCAGAGCCCCCTGCCCTTCCAGCCGGTGTTCGGATCATCGATGCGGCCGTTGGACGAGCGCGAGAAGAACCCCATCGGGTACGGCACGCGCAGCTGGAGGAACTGTCCCGTCTCGGGCAGCAGGACCTGTAGCGCGTCGTAGTTCGTCGTGCCGTACATCGGGGTGTCCTGCCCCAGGCCGAGCACATTGTGCAGATCGACCTGTGGCAGATAGGTGTTGTCCGCCTCGACATTCGTCCCGACGTGGTTCGGACCACCCTTCTGGTACACCGTCCAGGCATCCTTGCAGAGCTCGCCGGTCGCGGCCTCCGGTCCGGGCGTCACCTCGCACTTCCGGTAGTCGAACGACGTGAAGTGCTGGCTTCCGCGCCAGTTCGTCCAGACGACCCCTTCGCTGTCGACCGCCGCGTGCGGGCCGCCGGAGATATCCAGTCCTTCCGGCGGCGTGAACACCTCGGCCCGGCACGACTGCGGCGGATCGGGACCGCGCACGAGGCGCGTGAGGCGCCCTCGGGTCGTACGCTCCGTCCAGCCGCCGTCAGCGTCTCCGCACCACGCGACGCCGTTCGGGTCGTTGTGGTCAACGGCGATCTGATAACAGCCGAGGTCGACTCGATGGTCGCGCGTCGGGTCGATCGGTTCGTCGGGTTCGGTCCAGCCGGTCGTAATCTGTCCATCGCCGTTCGTGTCCACCACCGCCGGGCACCAGCCCACGGACGATTCCGCATCCCTGGTTTCCACGAACCCGGGCGTATCAATCCAGAAAACCACGTCCGTGGAGCCGAAGTACATGTAGTCGTCCGGACCCATCTGGTTGTGGTCGAGGCTGGTGCACACGTCGCCAATCGACGTGATCTCGTCGGTCTCGGGGTCGTAGACCGATGCCTGGCGCGGCAGCGCCCCGCGGCTGCGGCTCGTCAGCGGGAAGTGCCGGGCATACTCGTTCTCCGGCGACGTGCAGAACGCAGGGTTCTGTCTCGGCTCCTCCCTGACGATGGCGCTCAGCCACACCCGGCCTTCGGCATCCATGGCCGCGCTGCGCGGCTCGGACTGGCGCTTCCAGACCGGCTCGTCGCCCCAGTAGGGCGACCACGGGGTGTTGTCACGCGTGACGGGCGACTCGGAGGGCACGATGAGGTTGCGAAAGCTGTTCTCGACCGGGTCGAGGATCGTCAGGATGTCGTCCGAGCGGGCGACCATGTAAACGCCCCCGTGCGGATTGACCGTTCCGTCGCGCAGATCGCTGGCGACCGCGTCGGTGCGACCGTCGAACTTCGTGCCCCAGTCATATACCGTGACGACCAGGTTCCGCTCCAACCCCTCCGGCCGCGGCGGCTTGTCGCGCGGGATCTCGCCGGCCGCGATGCGATCCGTCCAGTCCGCGAACGCCTCGCGATCGTCGCCCAGACCTCTGAAGGCCGACGCCATCGATGCGGACTCCGGCCCGGTCGCTACCCGCATGTCCCATGCCTCGAGCGAGGACCCTGTCTTCTCCAGAATGGTGACCGGGATCTCGCGCGTGGCCTTGTTGCCGATCTGATGACACGCCAGCCCGCACCCGGCCAGCGGCTTGTCCATCAGCGCCAGCCAGTAGGCGGCCGGGTAGTACTCCGCGGCGGCGGCCTCGGTCGGCGCCGGCACCGCCTGGAGATCGAGCGACTGGCCCGGGTTGGCGGACTGCGACGGCGAATCCACCAGGCCGTAGCCGCGCACCCACACCTGGTAGCCGGCGGCGGGCAGGTCCGGGATCACGTAGCGGCCCTGATCGTCGGTGACGACGCTGCGGGAAAATTTTGTCGGCAGGTCCGTCGTCTCCGCAATCACCCAGACGCCCGCCTCCGGGCCGTCGGGACCGGTGACCACGCCACCGATGTCGTCGCTGTCAATCTCCACCCGTGCGCCCGCCTGCTCGGTCTGCACCGACTGCATCGAGCCAAGCAGGAGCAGACCCGCGGCGACGATCAGAAATCCTGCCACGCGCGAACCATGGAACGTCATCGGTGATCCTCCCGTCCTTTCAAGTTGGGGCTGCGCCCCGGTCTCGGTGCGACGGGGCCTTCACCACGGACTGCAAAGTCTACCGCCTATTGCCCGGTTCCACTACCCCGCCGGGTCTATTCGTCCCGCGACTTGTATGCCTTCGTGAATCCGGTACGGCCGTTGGTGATCGTGAAGCTGCCGTCCTCACTCGCCGACATCTTGATGAAATGGGCCGTGCTGTCGTCGAGGTTCGCGATCATCTCCCTGGCAACGTTGAAGTCCTTGCCCCCCTGCTCCGCGCCCTCGGCCCATTGGTCCCCGCCGGGCCGCTGCTCGGAGAAGTGCACCTGCCACAGATCCTCGAGGCCGGGTGACGCCTTCACCCGCTTCCACGCCTCGCGCGAGGCGCCCTTGCGGCCGGCGTTGTTCATCACGACGGCGCGCGGCCGGAGCGCGTGGACGAGCTCCCGCGGGCTCGACAGGTTCAAGCCGTGCGCGCTCGTCTGGAACACGTCGGCCGTGCCGAGGACGTTGTTGGGGCAGATCAGCTCGTGCTCCTTGTTGAACGTCAGATCGCCGAGCTGGACCGCCCGGAACCGCCCGTAGCGGATGGACAGCCCGACCGACCCGACGTCGCCCTGGTTCTCGGCCTCCCGCGGCTTGAACTCGCGGCAGAGGGCGTTCGGCATCCCTGCCCCGGAGAGCGGCGTCTGCAGCCCGGCGCCACCCGCCGAAACAACCCGTACGTCGATGCCGGCGATCGGGATCGCATCGCCCGGTTCCACGATCACGTGATTGCCCGTGCTCCGCGCCTCGCCGTATCTCTGGTACGCCTCGGCGCTGCTCCCGCGCAGAGGCTCCATCGGCTCGCCGTGATCGACGAAGTTGAGGATCGGCAGTTTGGCGGCCAGCTCAGCGACGGCGCCTATGTGATCGCTGTGAAAGTGCGTCGCGACGAAGTAGTCGATCTGTCCGAGGCCGGCCTGCTGCGCCGCGGCGAGAATGCGGTCCGCATCGCGCGGCCCCGGCCAGCCGGCGTCGATCAGCAGCGCCGACCCGGACGGCGACACCACGAGGGTGCCCCCGCCGCCCTCCATATCCAGGTAATAGATGTCGAGCGTCTTCAGTTGTTGGGGTTGCGGGACGCCGCACGACGCCGCCAGCATCAGTGCGAAAACGGCGATTATCAGACCAACGGGCCTCCGCATTACCCTGGAGCTAGCGCTCCGCCGGCGAGGGTGGAGCGCCCGTGTTCTCCGACCCGGTGAATATGCGCCTGCCGTCGGGGAACGTCACGTCGAGGCCGGTAGCCCGATTCGACTTGTCCTGCGCCTGGAACCCGTCGACCTGAACCTCCGACCCCACCGGCAGCATTTCCTTCCTTATCCCGCGGCGAAACAGCGGACCCGGCGGGCCGACCTCGATTGCCCAGCTCTCCGTCTCGCCGCCGGTCCCCGGCACGTCGATGTAGATCCACGAGTGCGGGTTGAGCCACTCCACCCGCGTGACCGTGCCGTTCAACGAGATCGGCGAATCCACGTCGAATTCCGCCGAAAACGCATGGTGCGCGACGGCCGGCGCCCCCGCCAGCAGCACGCTGGCCGCCATGACCGCCGTCATGAGTCTTAGCCTTCTCATCTCGCCACCTCATTTATTTGGGGCTGCGCCCCAAACCCCCGGCAGGCGCTAACGGGGACCCCTTCGCCCCGCGCCGCGCCTGCCGAGCCGCGCCGTGCGCGGCTTGGGGACGACTGCTTCAGAACGCGTCGTCCCCTTCCACATTCAACCGTTCGATGGGGCTGCGCCCCAAACACCCGACTCTACTGTACCGCACCGATGAGCGAGGGTCTCCCGAACACCGCCTCGTCGATGGGCACGTTTGTTTCAATGTTCGTGATCTCGAACGAATCACGGCCGTCGAGCCACGAGAACGTCCACTCGTGCGGGATCATGACGCCGCCGACGTCGCGGTAGTCGGCGAAGTCGACCTGCGTCGGGAGGCGTCCGATCGGCGATCGACCGTAGCGGATGTACCGCGTCAGCAGGCCGGACTGCTGGTCGAAGTACAGCGTCACGACCAGGCCTCGCGGCCCGGATCCCTGAACGACCTCCACCGGCCTGCCGTCGATATAGTCGGGGTGTCCTACGCGCAGGTTCGACAAGACCTGGCTGATCTGGCCCGGAAAGGCGATCATGGCGTCGAGCCGCGCGCCGTCCAGCTCGGTGCCGCTCAGCGCGTATTCGCCCAACACCGAGAGCGGCGTGTTTATCCATCCGGCGCTGCCGTCGTAGGTCCGCGCGCTGTTGTCGCGGCCCGGTGCATCCTGGTACTCGATAATCGTGCTGCGCTTGTCCGGCGCCTGCGCCCAGATGCGAACGGTCCCGCCGCCGCCGAACCCGCCGAACCCGACGCTCGTTGCCGTGGCGCTGTAGCTGGTGAGCCCGCTCACCCGCTGCGGCCCGCCCAGCGCCTCGATGTACCTGTCCAGAATCGTCGCGGGCGGCGGCGCACCGGGTACTCCCGCAAACAGATCGTCAGCGAAGAGCGCCGGCGCGCCGTAGGCGTGTTCCATCGTCGGCGTCAGCAGCGGGCGGTCTCGACTGTGATGGCAGGTGAAGCAGGAGATCACCTGACGGCCGCCGAAGTGGTCGCGGTTGATGGCGTCCACCATTCTCACCATGCGCCGCGCCATGATCTTTTCCGGCGGGTCGGCCGCCCAATCCACCTCCCGGGTGCCCGCGTTCACGTGGCAATTCGCGCAGTCCCAACCGAGGGAGGCGCACATCAATCCCATGCTGGCCAGAAAATCGCCGACCGGCATGTCCTGGAGCACCTGGACGTTCTCGAACACCTCTCCCGCGGTGAGCGGTGCATCCGCTGCGGCCGTCTGACCGTTCGAGCTCGCGGCAACACCGATGCAGACCAACGCCGGGACCGCCAGGCAAACCCACATCAGGATCCAATGCCTCAATCGAGACGCTCCCATTTGCATTGTTAGATGGGGCCGCGCCCCAAACCCCCGCTGGCCGCTACGGGACTTTCGCCGCGGGCTGTTATTATTGCCGCGGCTGTCTCCGCAGGTGGCCGTACAGCAGCTCCTCCGCGAACTCGACGCACTTGTACTCGAGCAGCTCCGTGTTCTCCTCGACGCGGCGGTACAGCGGCATCCGAATCGTCCAGGGCCGCGCGAACACCTCCGGATCCGTGATCGTCGCTTCGTACTGCAAGGTGTTCCCGTCAATCGCGGAATAGCGCTCCGTGACCTGGAGCTCAGCGCTGTGGTAGTTGCCGGCGCGATCGAACCACGTCTCCGCGTGGAGGCTGTCGACATCGACCACGAGCGTGTCGCCTTCCCAGCGGCCGCGCGACCAGCCCATCCACATGGCCATGGGGCTGTCGCCGACGTCGGTCATGTAGATCGTGCGGGTTGCGTTGGCGAACTCGTACGCGATGAATATGGCGTCGGGCGTCTGCGCGATTTGGAAAGGGTACGGCATGTACGTGGCGCGCGGAATGCCCGGCAGGAAACACTTGATCTCGGGATCGCGCTCCAGCCAGTTCTCGGCGTTCTCCCGCTTCCTGGCGAGCGCCTCGGGCTTGTACGGAATCTCGCCGCCCTCCACCACGCCCAGCCCCGCGGGCACGCTGAAGGCGGCGCCCAGGGCGAACACCGGTCCCTGCCTGGCCGGATGGGCCTGCAGATCCCAGTTCGCCGTGTTCTGCGCCTGCCAGATCCCGCTGAAGTCCGGCCCGCCGTCCGCGGTCCGCCGCCCCGCAAATTCCGCGGTCTCGCCGCTCGACGGGCGCTGGATTGCCATCACCGCCACGGCGCACACGACGAGCCCGAGAAGGAAGGCAATCCCCAGATTCAAGAGTCGCATCCGTGTCTACCTCTCACTGCTTCGCCACCTCGGGGCTGCGCCCCGAACCCCCGGCGGCCGCTTCGTCCCGCTCGCGGGCGCTGATGAGCATGTTGATCATCGTGGGCGGCGCGCCTCCCGCCCCGGCATTCCCTTCGTGGCAAGCGAATTCGAAGAGCAGGCCCTCCATGCCCTCCTTCTTCTCCATGTCATAGGCGATGGTCCACGGCTCGGTCCAGACGGTCGGGTCGGTCGCCGTCGCCTCATAGTGGAGCGCAGAGTCGTCGATGCGCGTGAAGCGCTCGACCACGTGCAGGTTTTCGTCAGGGCTGCCGATTGGCAGCATGAAGCCGATCGCACCCTGACCTATGAAGTTCCTCGTCTCGACCACCAGCGTGTCCCCATCCCAGTAGCCGCGGGACGTGCCGCGCCACTGGCGAAACGGCGGGTGCGACCTCCCGTCCAGCGGAATGATGCGAGGTTCGTGGACCATCTCCTTGTGAATCACGACATGGTCCGGCGTCTGGAAGATCTGCATGTTCTTGTTGTAGCCGCCCGGCATCATGGGCGGGCCCTGACCCAGGCCGAGGATGCACCGTTCGGGCAGGGAGCGGTTCTCCGGGCCGGCGGGAATCTCCATGGCCGCCAGCAGGTCGCGCCGCATTTTCTCCCCATCCGGCGTCAAGGGAGGAATCTTCCCATCCGGCGGATCCGTCACGAGCGACGTCTGCCGGGTCCTGGTTACCTCCGTGCCGCGCTCGAACCAGACCTTGTTGTAGCCGCCGATGGCTATCGACGCCGCGGCCGCGGTCGAGTCCGAGGTGCTTGGAATCTCGCCGGCCGCCTCCAGTTCGCGCTGCGCCACGTGGTCTTCGAGGGTGCCCTCCTGCCAACGACTCCCGGCCGCTTCCTCCTCTATCTGCGCCACCTCTTCTTCCGTCAGCGTCGCCCGCCCGGCGAACTCTTCCGGCCGTTGCAGGGGCGTAAGGGTCTGGAGGGCCCAGGCGCCCTGCAGGTCCGGATGACCGAACGTTGTCCGCAGAGACGCTTCTCCGCCAACGGCGGGAGCCTGGTCCCGGGTTGGAGCAAGGGTCAGCATCGCGGCAATACCCGCAACGACGACGATGGCAGCACCAATGAGTACCAGACTGCGCACCCGCGCCGACGCTTCACCCTTGGTCCACATCACCTGTCCGTCCGTGCCCTGGATCGCCTCATCACGGCTACGACGCCGGGGCTCCGGCGGCGGCCTTTTCCCTTTCGCGGGCGGTGACAAGCATGTTGATCATGGTCGGCGGCGCGCCTCCCGCCCCGGCGTTCCCTTCGTGGCAGGCGAATTCGAAGAGCAGGCCCTCCATGCCCTCCTTCTTCTCCATGTCAAAGGAGATGGTCCACGGCCTGGTCCAGACGGTCGGGTCGTTGGACGTCGCCTCATAGTGAATCGCAGTGTCGTCGATGCGCGTGAAGCGCTCGACCACCTGCATGTTTTCGTCCGGGTTGCCGATCGGGAGCATGAACCCGATCGCCCCCTGACCTATGAAGTTCTTCGTCTCGACCACCAGCGTATCCCCCTCCCAGTAACCCCGGGACGTGCCGCGCCACTGGCGGAACGGGGGATGCGATCTTCCATCCAGCGGGATGAACCGGGCTTCGTGGATCATCTCCTGGTGGATTACGACGTGATCCGGCGTCTGGAAGATCTGGATGTTCTTGTTGTAGCCGCCCGGCGACATGGGCGGACCCTGTCTCGAGCCGATGATGCAGCGCTCGGGCAGGGAGCGGTCCTCCGGGCCGGCGGGAATCTCCATGGCCGCCAGAAGGTCGTGCCGCATTTTCTCGCCGGCCGGCGTCAAGGCGGGAATCCTCCCGTCCGGCGGATCGATCACGAGTGACGTCTGCCGGGTCCTGGTTACCTCCGTGCCGCGCTCGTACCAGACCTGGTTGAAGCCGCCGATGGCGATCGACGCCGCGGCCGCGGTCGAATCCGAGGTGCTTGGAATCTCACCGGCCGCCTCCAACCTGCGAGCTTCCACATGGTCGTCGAGGGTGCCCTCTTTCCATCGATTCCCGGCTGCTTCCTCCTCGATTTGCGCCGCCTCTTCTTCCGTCAACGTTGCGCGCCCGGCGAACTCTTCCGGCCGTTCCAGGGGAGTGAGGGTCTGGAGGGCCCAGACGCCCTGCAGGTCCGGATGACCGTACGCTGTGCGAAACAGCGTGTCTCCACCGGCGGCCGGAGACTCAGGCTGGTCCGCGGCAGGGACACAACCCAGCGCCGCGGCGATACCCACGGCGACGACGACGGCCGCGGAAATGAGTAGTGGACTTGGCATCCGCGCCGACGATTCACCCTTGGTCCCCATCATTCATGTCCCTTCCTCAGCGGCGCGGTTGCTCCTGTTCCTCTTCCTCGGGCGCGAGCGCGATATCACGCCGACGGGCGAGGATTTCCCCGTCGACCCCCAACGTCGTATCGGCCCCCAGCGCAGCCAGCCGCTCCGCCGTTTCCGGATAGGCGTGCCACATGAATCCGCCGACCGCGGACCCCTCGGCCAGGCGAAAGGCGGTTTGCCCCTCGTGCTGCTGCGCGTCGATATCGGCGCCCTGGTTCACAAGATACTCAATCACTTCGTTCGAAGCGATGAACGCCGCGCCGTGCAACGGCGTGAAGTCCGCCTCGTTGACGGCGTTGATGTCCGCGCCGGCTTCGAGCAGGACCTTGACCCCTTCCTCCACAAGCGGTACTACCGGGCCGCGCACCAGGCCTGTCCGGCCTGGTCCGCCCCGGTGACCGAGGCCCGCCGCCGCTATGAGCGGCGTGGTCTTGTCGGCCGTCGTCAGGCGGAAATCGGCGCCGGCCGCCAGCAGTTCTCGAATGACGTCGGGCGAGCCGGTCTGCTGCCGGTCATGAAGCGTCCAGGCCGCCACCCACAGCGGCGTCGCACCCTTCAGGTTCCCCGTTCCGACGGCGAAGTAGTTGAAGGCGCCGTCCTTCAGCGTGGTGTTCGCACTTGCCGTCGCCGAGGTGGTAATGCGGCCGTCGGGATCGGCGCCGCGGGCAAGCAGCGCCTTGACGAGCGTCACCCTGTGGCTCCGATCGAGCTGCCGCAACGTGTGCGCCCGGGGACCGACGCCGCGGAGGTGCGTCCATTCGCGAATCCAGTGGGTGACGTCGCCGGCGGCTATGTGGAGCGCGGGGACCCCGTGGAGGCTCCCGTTCGGATCGGCGCCCTGGTCCAGCAGATACAGCGCAAACTGCTCCTGGAGGTTGAGAATCGCGAGCGGCAGGGCGTGCGTGCCATCCGACCCGGTGCGATTCACGTCCGCGCCGGCCGCGAGCAGCACCTCGGCGCTTTCGATGTCGCCGCTGCGCGCGGCGAACAGCAGCGGCGTGAATCCGGTCTTCGTCCGCGCGTCTACGTCGGCCCCCGGCGCAACCAGGAGCCGAACGATGTCGTGATGCCCTTGCGCGACCGCCCACATCAGCGCCGAGTGGCCGGTCTTGTGGACGCTCGCATCGACGGCGGCGCCGCGGGCCAGCAGAGCCTCTACCACGTTCGCATTGCCGGTGCGCGCGGCGATCATGAGCGGGGTCAGCCCGCTCGCCTGCGCCAGGTTCGGATTGGCCCCGGCCTGCAGCAGCCGCTCCACCATCTCCGCGCTCGCGTTCTCACACGCCAGCGCAAGCGGCACGACGCCAAGGTTGTTCGCCGCATCGACGTCGGCGCCCGCCTGGAGCAGCAGGTCGGCCGTCTGCCGATCGTTCCAGTGCGCCGCCCACTGCAGCGCGGTCGCCCCGTCCGGCTGGCGCGTATCGACATCGACGCCCGCTTCCAGCAGCGCACGAACGGACTGTGTGTTCTGCTGGGCGGCGGCGTTGACGAGCCGCGGATCCGCTTCGGCCGCCAAAGCGACAGCGGGTGTCGCAAGCAGTCCGATGACGCAAAGACCGCTCCAGCACCGTCCAATCCTCACGCCCATGCTCGCCTCCAAGTTCGAATCGGGCCCCATGCTTCCCAGCCTACTGGCCTTGTGCGACGCTGGCCGGCGCCGCCTGCGCGACGCCAGTGTCCGGCACGCGCCGCATCTGGAACGGTTGACTTTTCACGATCCCCAACACCAGCGACGACCAGCGGTAGCCGTCACCGTCGATGTCGCGCAGGAGCTGCCGCACGGTCGGCGCATCGTAGTAGTCCACGCCGCGCCCGATCGCATACGTGAGCAGCTTTTCCGTAACCGTCGTGACGAATTCCTCGCCCTGCAGCAAGACTTCGCGGAACCGCTGCGGACTGTCTATCTCCGTACCATCGGGGAGGAGCGTGACGGTGTCGATCGGGATCCCGTCATCTTCATCCCGCCACTTCCCGATGCCGTCGAAGTTTTCGAGGGCGAAGCCCATCGGATCCATCCGCCGGTGGCACGACGCGCACACCGGATTGCTGCGGTGCTCGGCCATCCGCTCCCGCAGCGACGTCGGCTTGCTCCGGCCGTCGTTTTCCTGCAGCGGCGGCACGTTGGGCGGCGGCGCCGGTGGGGGTGCGCCCAGGATATTCTCCAGCACCCATTTGCCGCGCAGCACCGGCGACGTGCGGTGCGCGTAGGAGGTAACGGTGAGCAGGCTCGCGTGTCCCAGCAGCCCCTGCCGCGCCGGATTCGCCACCCCGACGCGCCGGAAATGGCTCCCGTACACGCCCGGGGTGTCGTAGTGGCCGGCGAGTCGGTCGTTCAAATAGGTGTAGTCGGCCAGCAGCAGATCCCGCAGGCCGCGGTCGTCGCGGACCTGACTCTCGAAGAACAGCTCAGTCTCCGTCGTCATGTTCTCGCGCAGCGTGTGGTCGAACTCGGGAAAGATTTCCGGATCCGGCTCGAGCGCCCGGAGATTGCGCAGCAACAGCCACTGGCCCATGAAGTCGGTCATCCAGCGGCGCGCCTTGGGATCCGCCAGCATGCGCCGCACCTGCTGCGCGAGCACCGTCGAATCCTGCAGCCGGCCGCGCTCGGCGACGCCCAGAAGCTCGTCGTCGGGAATGCTCCTCCAGAGAAAGAACGACAGCCGCGACGCCAGCTCGAGGTCGCTGATGCGATACACGTCGCCCGGCCCGGCGCCGGCCGGGTCCTGTTCGATGCGGAACAGGAACGCCGGAAACGAAAGCAGGCCTTCCAGCGCACGCTGGATGCCCCCCTCGAAATCGCGGTCGCCGCGGCCGAGCCGGTAGAGCCCGATCAGCTTGTCGAGATCGGCGTCCGTCACCGGACGTCGATAGGCGCGCCGCGCCAGCGTGCTGAGGATTTGCGTCGCACACGGTTCTTCGTCCGCGGGCGTGGCGGGCCGGCACACGAAAATACGCCGGCGCACCGGCGTGTCCGTCGGTCGGGTGGCGCCGTACGGCCCCGCGATTTCGACCGTGTCGATACCGGGGTCACCCGCCTCGGAGAAGATGGTCTCGTACTTGATCGAGCGCGGAAGCAGCGGCAGACTCTCCGATTGCGCGGGGGCGGAATCGACGAAGGCCACCGTCACCAGCCGCACCCCGGCCTTGATGGCGAGGCGGAATATGAAGTTTTCATCCGCCGTCATGTTGTAGGCATGGCGCCGCTGCCCCTGGAGGTCGTCTTCGGGAATCGCCAGCAGAATGCCGGGGTCGTTTCCCGGATACTTGCCGCCGACCGTGAAGCCCTGGACTCGCGCGCCATCCACCCGGACTTCAATCTCATGCTCCTGGTCGAGACCGCGGATTGCATACGCCTGCTGTTCCCGTTGCATGCGAATCCGGAACCGGTACTCGCCGTCCAGGGGGAATGCGTGACGGACCGCCAGGCCGCCGCGGGTCCCGAACGGAAAATCCTCACCCAGTCGGCTGTTCTGCCGGCCGAACTGGGGAGCCCGGTGGACCTGGATCACCGGCCGCGTGGCCGGGTCCCCAACGGCCAGCCGGCTGATCTTGGTGGCCGCGGACATGTACCGGTTCATGAGCACCGGCGTGACCGACAGGACGTCCGCGATGTTGTCGAATCCGAAGGCCGACGTGTCGGCCGGCAGCAGGCTCGTCCCGTCGATTTCCAGCCCGAGTAAATCCTGGATTGCATTGACGTATTCGGCGCGATTCAACCGCCGGACGGAGACGCGCCCGGGATTGGGATGCGCCGCCGCGAAATCATCCAGCGCGATGACGAGCGACGCCGTGAACGCGTCGACCAGCGGCTGGTCGGGCCGCCGCGCGCCCATAGGCGGCATCTGCCCGCTGCGCAGCTTCCGCACCACCTTTTCCAGCACCGCTGCGCTCGCGCCGAGGTCGTTGAGGTCGACCTGGTCGAGCATGAGTCCGGCGGTTTTCAGTCGCTCGTTGTGGCAGGTCACACAATACCGATCGAGCAGGGACCGATCGAGCGCCGCGGAACGGGACGACTCCGCGCGTGCGGGTTGCGTGCGAGCAACCGGTCGGGGGCTCGCGGTGGCGGCGACAATACCCGTCAGGGCGAGGCCAATACCGACGGTGCAGGCCGCCTGCCGCAGCGTTGACACTCGCATACCTCTCCCCCCAGTGTTGTCTGCGTCTAAAGCAGGCGAGTGTACCTGTCCGGGCGAGATACTGTCAATTCACCGGCGCGGGCCGCCCCTCGTCTTGCGCGCCGCAAAGTCCTGATCAATCATGTGTCGTACCGGTGGGGAGCCGGCAGATCAAGGAGAAAGAATCGATGGTCCAGAGAAGTCTCACGGCGGTATTCATCGGGATAGCGGTCGTGGCATTGGCGCCGCCGCTGGCCGCGGCGCAGTCTGCGGAATCGGAAGCTCCGAGGACGCCCTGGGGTGCGCCGGATCTGCAGGGCGTCTGGGACTTCCGGTCGCTCACCCCCCTGGAACGGCCGGAGGAACTTGGCGACAAGGCGTTTCTGACCGCGGAAGAGGCGGCGGCCCTGGAGCAGGAGGCGATCCAGAGGAACGACGACCTGCTGAACCGGCCGCCCGAGGACGCGACCGCCGGCGGCAGCGTGGACGTCCGCGATGACGGTTCGCCCGGCTTCTATAACAACTTCTGGCTGGACGGCGGCACGTCGACCGTCGACAGCCGGCGCACCTCGCTGATCACCGACCCGGCGAACGGCCGCATCCCGCCGATGACCGCCGCCGCTTCGAAGCGGGCTGCAGCGCTGGCCATGGAGCGCCGCGGCACGGCCATGCACGAGCCGACGCCGGGCGGCTGGATTCACGACCTGGGACGGAGGGGCCTGCAGCTCCGGTGCATCACGGGGTTCAACTCGGGCCCGCCGATGACGCCGGGGTTCTACAACCAGAACGTGCAGATCTTCCAGACGCCGAACGAAGTGGTCCTGCTGAACGAGATGAACCACAACTTCCGCATCGTGCCGCTGGACGGGAGTGAGACGCCCGGACTCGCCCAGTGGACCGGATCCTCGCGCGCGCACTGGGACGGCGGCACGCTGGTGGTCGAAACGAAGGATTTCCTCCGGGAGACGAGCTTCGCGTTTGGCGCAACCACCAGGCACCTGCACGTTGTCGAGCGCTTTTCGCGCCCGTCGCAGGACACGCTGCTGTACCGGGTCACCGTCGACGATCCGACCGTGTGGCAGCAGCCGTGGTCCTACGAAATCCCGATGAATTGGAACGACCAACCGCTGTACGAGTACGCCTGCCACGAGGGCAACTACGGCCTCGCCAACATCCTGGCCGGCGCCCGCGCGCAGGAAGCCGCCGCGGCGGAGATCTCCGAGCAGTAGAACCCGTTACCCCGGGGGGCGGCGGATTTCCGCCCCCCGGAATCCACTCCGTCAGAACTCGATGCGGTAGACGCGGTTGTCGCGGTAGGCGGAGACGTACAGCGTGCCGTCCCCGACCGCGATGCCGGCCAGCTCACCGATCGACGTTGCCGGCCCCAAGGCCCGCCGCTCCGGACCGCTGAGCGCAAGACCATCCGCGATCGGTGTCGCCGCGCCCGACGCCGGATCGATCCGTGTGACGCGCTCGGCTTCGACCTCCACCACGTAGAGCGTACCGTCCCCGGCCGCCGCGATGCCCTCCGGGCCGGCCAAACCGCTGGCCACCGTACGCGGACTCGCGAGCGGCTCGCCGTCATCGAGAATCTGCAACACCGAACCGCTGCGGTCCGTGACGTACACGTCGCCGCCGTGGGCGGCGAGACCGGCCGGTTCCGCCAGACCGCTGGCAATCGTCGTGCGGTCGTCGGGTGACTCGGGATTCAGGCGCAGGACGCTGCCGCTGCCGTACTCGGTCACGATGATGTCGTCGCCGTACGCCAGCGCGTCGACCGCCTCCTCGAATCCTTCCACGCGCGCCACCAGCGCATCCGCGTCCGGATCCCAGACGGTGACCATCGTGGAGCCGCTCAGAATCAGGTACTCGCCGTGCGGCTGGACCGACATCACCTGTCCCACGTCGGTGACCATGGCGCCCACGGCGTGGATGCTGGCGCCGCTTGCCGGGTCGAGCTCGCGCAGCGCAGCGCCGTCACCCAGGAACAGCCGGCCGGAAGCCGTGTAGGCCAAGCCCGCCGGGGAATTGACGTGGCTCGGCAGGACCACGCGGTTGGTCTCGGGTCCGGTCACCTCGACGACGGAGCCGTCCGTGAAGCTGGAAACGAAGATGCGATCCTCGCTGTCGAGCGCCAGATTGTCGACGCCGAAGCCGGGCCGGCCGACCACTTCCCGGTCGCCGCTCTCCACGTCGATGCGCACCACCTCGCCCGCCTGCGTGTCGAGGACGTGCAGCCGGCCCTGCGAGTCGAACTTGACCGCCGCCGGGATCATGAAGCCGGTGGCGACCGTTTCCGCCGCTCCGCTGTCCACGTCCACGCGCGCCACCTCGCCGTGGAACCAGCGCGGGCCGTACAGCTTGCCGTCCGGACCCCAGTCCATCCCGTTGAGCCCGCAGCCCGGCCCCAGCTCAGCGTTGATTAGCCGCGGCTCCTCGACGCCGTCCGGGTCGATCTCGAACAAATGGGTGCCGAGGAAGCACTGCGATATGAACAGCCGGCCGTCGTCCGAGAAGGTGATGGGATTCGCACCCGCGCCGGGCGATCCCACGATGGTCGTCGTGCCGTCGGGCGTGCGCTTCCCTATCTCTCCGCCGGCGATGTCCGTCCAGTACATCGAGCCGTCCGGGCCGAAAGTGAGGTCGTCCGGACCGTTCACCCCGTCATCCGGACCCCAGCTGTCGACAACCGCGCCGCTCTCCGGGTCGATGGCCAGAATCCGGGAGCTGACGACGCTGGCGATATAGAGGTTCCCGTCCGGACCGAAGTGGATGCCGTTCGACCCGTGCAACGGCCCGCCCTGGGCCAGCACCGTGACGGTGGCGCTCGCCGCCTCCGGCGGCGCGGAGAACTCGGATGGCTCGGAACCGCCGCAGCCGAAGGTCAGGACCGCGCTCAGGACGCAGGCGCACCCCAGGGCCGGGGCACGGCAAGACATACGCGACGGTTTGTTCACAGGCGCTGCTGAAATCGAATACATGGTGGTTACTCCGTGGGTACAAGGGACATGGGCTGGCGCAGCGGATGATAGCAAGCCCGGCGACCGGTTGCCGCACATGAACGCGCGCCCGGCGGGATATGATGCTGTCGCTGGAATATTGCGGAGGAGAAACCATGCGAAGAATCGAATCGTTGACGGCGGTTGCCCTCGTCGGCCTGCTCGTCGTGGCCGGCTGGATGTATACGCGGACGGAAGCGGCCACCACGCTGACCGCCGAGGACCGGGCCGAGATCACGCAGCTCTACGCCACCATGTACCAGGGGTCGGACTTCCGGGACGCCGATCTGTGGCTCTCGGCGTTCGCCGAGGACGGGGTGTTCATCTTCCCCACCGGCGATCGGGTGGAAGGTCACGAGGCGCTGATGGGATGGCGGAAGCAGAGCTTCGGCGGCGAGACCGGTGACTCGAAGCGGCGGCACCACGTCCCGAACATCCGCATCCTGCAGGCGCCCGACGGCGGTGCGACGGCGAGCGCGTACTGGATCGAGCTGGACGTCGCTGCGACGCCCGCGGCCATCAAGAACACCGGCACGGCGGAAGACATCTTCGTCAAGACGTCGGACGGCTGGAAGTTCAAGAGCCACACCGTGAACGTCGACGGCTTCGGCAATTAATGTTAGATGGGGCTGCGCGGCGAATGTCAGATGGGGCTACGCCCCAAACCCCCGGCAGCGCTGCACCGTCGGGGTGCTTGCGGAGGAAGAACGGGGGTCGAGATGAATCATCGAGATATCGGAGCGGTTACGGGGTTCGCGGCGGCGCTGATCGTCGTCACGCTGCTGGGCGTCACACCCGCGGGTCAGGCGCCGGCGGACGGCGCGGATGCGTTCTCGCCGCCCCGCACCCCGTGGGGCGATGCGGACCTGCAGGGCATCTGGAGCCCCGGCTACATCCTCACGCCGCTGGAGCGCCCGGACGAGTTCGCCGATCAGGAGTATCTGACCGACGCGGACGTGGCCGCGCTCGAAGAGCGGGCCAGCGTCCGCCGCCGGGACGTGCGCGCGGAGGCGGGCTCGGTTGAAGACGTCGAGGGCGCGTACAACGAGGCATTCACCGGCCGCGGCAAGGAAGTGATCCGCACCCGGCGCACGTCCCTCATCGTGGATCCGCCGGACGGCAAGATCCCGTTCACCCCGCAGGGCCAGGCGGTGGTCGCCGCCGCGCGCACCAAGATGCAGAGCGAGCTCGCCGACGGCCCGGAGGATCGGCGCGACCTGGACCGCTGCCGCGGCGTGAGCATACCGTTCATCAGCGGCACGTCGGGCACGTACAGCCGCATCGTCCAGACGCCCGGATCGATCACGCTGTACCACGAAGACGGCCACATCGGCGGCGGCTACCGCACGGTCGCCATGGACGGCCGGCCGCACCTCCCGGGCCATATCCGCCAGTGGCTCGGCGATTCGATCGGGCACTGGGAAGGCGACACGCTGGTCGTCGACACCACCAACTTCACCGGCCTGACCAGCTTCAACGGGTCCGGCGATCAGCTGCACCTGGTGGAACGGTTCACGCCCGTCTCGGCCGACCTGATCATGTACGAGGCGACCGTCGCCGACCCGGCCGCCTGGACGCGCGGCTGGACCATCGAGCTGCCGCTGCAGCGGATCGACAACCAGCAGAACCAGATCTTCGAGGCCGCCTGCCACGAGGGCAACTACGCCATGACCAGCATCCTCGCCGGCGCCCGCGTCCTCGAAGCCCAGGGCCGGTAGCGCGTCACTCCGGGGCCGGCAGGTAGGCGATCATCTTGCCCCGGTAGGTGCCGAGCCACAGCTCGTCGCCGATCTGGATGGCGGTCGTGGAGCCGCCGAAGTCGTCGATGTGCGGATGCTGGAAGATCCGCCGGACCTCCAGGGTCTGCGGATCGACCTTCGCCACATTCGACGTCTCTTGCGGCAGGTCGCGCGGCTCCCGCACGTTACCGTGCCCGGCGGCGAAGATGAACGACCGGTTCGCGGACATCCGCAGGTTGTCGGGCCGGAAGCCCATATCCACGACGTCCTTCTGCACCGGCGTCCGGCCACGCGACAGGCGCGTCAGCTTCTCCTCCCACCAGCCGGCGATATAGAGCCACTGCCCGTCGCTCGAGATCTCCAGCCCGTTCGGCGTGGTCCCCTCGCTGCCCGGTACACGTTCCCAGCCTGTATCGGTGTGCCATTCCCAGACGTCGTTGGTCCCGGGACTCGTCGTCACGAACCCGCCTTCCGGTGCGGCCACCACCGCATTGAGGCTCAGCGGGTCCGGCGCGACGGCGCAGCCGACCCAGGTCAGAACCGGCTTCGCCCCCGCCGTATCCACCTCGAACACCTCGATCGATTCGCGCAAGCCGTGATGCACGACGTACAGCGTATGGATGTTGCCGTCACTGGTACGGAGATACAGGCCGTGCGCCCGGAACTCGTCGCCTTCGTTGGGGTCGATCGGGCCGGGACAGGTCGGATACGTAGCCGCATCGAGCCGCTCGGCGGCGCCCGGCGCCGGGAATACGGCCGTCGCCGTCTTGTCGCGCACGTGGACCAGCTGGATGCGACCGCCCTCCCGGTCGCCGGACGCGATGACCCACTCGTCGCCCGGTACGATCGCGAAGTCCTCGGGGCTGACGAGGTCGCAGATGAAACGTATCTCGCCCACCGGCTCGCACGCGGCCGCCGCCGGCTGGCCAACGCCCCAGGCCGCGCACAACGCGGCCGACATGCACAGGACCTTCAATATCCTCACCTTGTCCCCCATTCGATTCAATCGCGGAACGGTTCCGACTCGCTGACCTGCACCTGGAACCGGCGGAAGTCGGTGTATGTCGCCGTGCCGTCCACACGGGAATTCTGCCGGCGGTTCTCGTACCGCTCGCGCATTTCGGCGGGCACCAGGTGACCCATCTTGAGATCAACCTCGTAGCGCACGTTGATGATCGCCGCCAGTTCGTCGTTCTCGACCACGAGCTCGCTGGCCAGCACGCGGCCGCTGGCCGGCTCGACCCAGAAGCGTCCCGCCGCGGGCAGGTTGCTACCCTCCCGCCCGCGGATCACCGTGATCGGCCAGTCTTCCTGGTAGCCGATGACCCACAGGTCGGCAGCCTCGTCGGGCCGCTCCAGCCCGAGGCGGGGGTCGTCGTCCGTCACGCGTTCGAATGTGAAGCGTGGTTTATAGGCGGGCCGCAGGAACAGCAGGGCCAGCGTCGGCACGTTGAAGTTGCGCTGCACGTCGCCGATGTTGTAGCGCGAGCTGTCGTTCATGATCCCGCGGATCTGCGCATTCGCCGACACGGAGGGGTTCAGGAACAGCTTCGACAGGCGCTCGTCCCGGTCGCGCACCGGCTGCCCGTCGACCTCGAAGACGTCGCGGAACCCGTAGTACCGATCCCCGCCCAGCAGCCGGACGAGGAGATAGTCCGAGCGCAGCGTGCGCCGATAGCGGTCGCCCACCTGGTTCGGGAAGCTGCCGAAGCCGCGCGTCGGCGGACCGGTCGAACGCTGATCGTAGCGTTCTTCCGCCACCGTGCCCGAGAGCTGCTCGTTGAAGCGGCCGACGTAATCGGTCGCCCGCACGAGCACGTCGATCAGTGACGGCTCCTGCGCCGCGCCGGCCGCCGGCGCCGCCGCGACCAGCAGCGCCGCCAGCCACGGCAGCAACGTCGAGGCCGGACCTGTGCGAGCTCTCATTGCCTTCCCCGCACCGCCGCCCCCGGCCCAACCGCCTGCCGCGCCGGGGACGACCTGTGCCGCACGGCTACCGCGACTGCTTCGCCTCATCGGCGCGCGCGCCGGCGAGGATGTTCGGCATGGCGTAATTCCCCTCGTGGCAGGCGTACTCGAACAGCGTATCCTCGGACCGCCGCATCGGGATCGCAGCCGTCCACTCGCTGCTGTGGATCATCTCGACCTGCAGCACGACATATTCCGGCGTCTGCAGTACCAGGTAGTTGTGGTTGTAGAACCCGGGGATCATGGCGCCCGGCAGGCCGCGCGTGATGCAGCGGTCGTACAGATTCATGTCCTCCCACGAGTCGGGCGGCGCGAACCAGCGCAGGAATCCGATGCCTGATGCAATAGCCTTCACGTCGGGGTTCTCCAGGTCAGTCTACCGCGGTATTCCCGGCGATACGAGGACGGTCCCCCGCCGCGTCAGCTTCCCCAGCCGTAGCCGAGCCGCACGTAGTAGTACGCGCCGCTGTAACCCCAGGGCGTGTACTCGCTGTACCGCTCTCCCACGGACATCGCGATCGCGGACACCTGCGAATAGGTGTTGAACGCGTTCTGGCTGCCGATGGCGAGTGTCGTTCCCCGCCGGAGATCGATGCTCAACTCCAGGTCGACGATCGGCCGGCCGGCGAAGAAGCCCTGGGCCAGTCCGCCGGAGGGGTCGAACACCTCGCCGTGTCCGCTGTCGTAATCGTACCAGCCGCCGTAGCAGCTGAGGCGGCCGAGCAGACTCGCCCGTCCGAGGCGCTGGGTGACGCCGACGTTCCAGCGGGTGCGCGGCAGGGCGTAGGCGTACTCCGCGAACCGGCGGCCGTCGAGCAGCCCCTTGGCGTTGTCGGTCACCCTGGTGTCGGTGTGGTTGAAGATGGCGCTGATGATGGTGTTCCCGCGGAGCGCGAGCGGCGTATAGGTCGAAACGACATCGATTCCCCGCGATGTTGTGGCGAAGGCGTTGGTGAAGAACCTGAAATTCCGCACGCTCTCCGCGGCGTCGAAGCCGCCGGCCACCAGGCCGGCGATCTCCGCGTCAGACAGGATGAAGTTGCTCGTGATCCCGATCCGCTCGGATACCTCGATCCGGAAGTAGTCGGCCGTGAGCGTGAACGGCCCGGTGTCGAACACGACGCCGGCGGTGTAGTTGAGCGACTCCTCCGGCCCCAGGGGCTGGCCGCCGCGCAGTAGCGCCACCGGCGAGATTGACGGAATGACGGCGTTGTTGACCAGATCGCCTACGGTCGGGTCGAACCAGCTCGAGATATTGAACCCGTTCTGCTGCCCGGGTGTGGGCGCCCGGAAACCGCTGCTCACGCTGGCGCGCACAAACCGCAAGCGGCCGGACACCTTGCCGTTCGTCGTCGTGCCGAAGTCCTCGAAGTTCTCGACGCGCAGCGCCGCGCCCAGCGTCCACGCGTCGTCGGTGTCGGTCACCTCGAGGTCGCCATACGCCGCGACGTTGTGGCGGCTCCAGGCGCCCGCGTGCCGCGGTCCGTACCCGAAGAAGCCATTCGCGCCAGCCGTGAAGCGCTGCTGGGCGTACGGACCGACGACCCAACCCTCCCGGTCACCCTGCCGGGTCCGGAACTGCTCGTCGCGCCATTCCGCGCCGGCGGCGACGTGGACCATGTCCGTTACGGCGTATGAAACGTCGAATTGGAGGTTGATCTCCCGCTGCCGGTTCGTGCCGACGTCGAACGCGGTGGGCGAGGCGGGGCCGAGCGAGGCGTTGACCGTGTCATGGATGAACAGTTCGCTCTGGTGCATGCCGATAGCGCCGCTCACGTCCCAGTTGAAGCCGCCGGCGGTGAAGCCGCGCACGCCGCCGACGAGCGAAACGTCATTCGCCGTGCCGCCCATCTGCGGCGTGAAGCCGCCGGGGAACATCTCCTGGAACGAGAAGCAATTCGGGTCGTCGAACACCTGTTGCACGACCACCGGGTCGGGCACGTGGTCGGTGACGGCGACCGTCGGGCAGTTGGCAGAGCCGGCACCGCTCGCCGCGAGCGCGTCGGCGATCAGCAAGGTGCGGCCGCCGTCGACGCTGAACACCCCGAGCCGCGTGTTCGGATTGCGGAAGAAGAAACTCTGGGTCACCTTCTTGCTGGCGTAGTTCGTGTGCCCGTAGAACTGGACCCCGCCGGGCAGGGTGTAGCCGAAGTTACCGAACAGCTTCAGCTCGTCGTCGATGTCCGGGTTGCCCCAGACCTGCGGATGCTCGGAACGGACATGCGTGTTGCCGGCAGCGATGAGCGCAACGGCGTCGCTGCGCGGCGCGGTCCGGTCGGTCTGATTCGCGTTGCCGAATTCCAGACTCAGGTTGCCGAATCCGGCAGTGCCGAGCGGCAGGCCGACATTGCCGGCAACCTGGTATGCCTCCCCGTCGCCGGCGCCGTGCATGCCGCTGTTGAGCTCGAACGATCCGCCGGTGGCGGTGTCCTTGAGCTGGAAATTCATCACGCCGGCGATTGCGTCGGAGCCGTACTGCGCCGCCGCGCCCTGAATCGGCTGGGTGTTGGTATTGAACGACGGAATGACCGTGCGGAGCTGGTCCTTCAGGTCACCCGCCCCCCGTCTGCCGAGGTCCGTGGCCGACAGCACGTCGACCGGGACCGCCGACGCCGTGGCGCTGCGCGGCCGCGCGCGGGAACCGACCACGACCGTTTCCTCGGTGAATCCGGCGAGCAGGCTCTCCATCTCCGCGGGTGAAAGTCCCAGCGCCTCCACCTCCTCCGGCGTCATCCCGAGCGCGTGGCCCAGCTCCTCGATCAGGGCCGCCGTCTCTTCCTGCGTCTGCTCCTGCCGGCCGCCGTCCCGGGGCGCTCCGCGCGCTTCGGACGCAAGAGCAAGCCATACCGGGAGCAGCGCCGCCAGCATCAAGCCGCTGCGCCATCGCGCAGCGGTCTTCGTCGCTTGTCTTTTCATGTTCCCGAAGCGGTACGCCCGGGTTGCCCTTAGGCCTGGCCGAGCGGCGCGCAGTCAAGGCCGTGCGCGGCCGCCACCGCCGCATGCGTCAACTGCCCCTCGACGAGGTTGACACCCTTCGCCAGCGCCGGGTCGCGTGTGACGGCCGCGCGCCAGCCGCGATCGGCGATCTCCAGAGCATAGGCCATGGTGGCGTTGGTCAGGGCGTAGGTCGACGTGTGCGGAACGGCGGCCGGCATGTTCGAGACGCAGTAGTGGACCACGCCCTCCTCCACGTAGCGCGGGTCGTGGTGGGTCGTGGGCCGGCTCGTCTCGGCGCAGCCGCCCTGATCGACCGCGACGTCGACCAGCGCCGAGCCGGACTCCATTTGCGCCAGGTGCGCGCGCGTGACAAGTCGCGGCGTACGCGCGCCCGGGATGAGCACCGAGCAGAGCACCAGATCCGCGGACGCCACGGCGCCCTCGATATTCGCGGCGTTCGACATCAGCGTCGTGACGTGGCCCTGGACGACGTCGCGGACGTAGGCGAGGCGCAGCGGGTTGATGTCCACAACCGTGACGTCCGCCCCGAATCCCACGCCGACGACGCACGCGTTCAACCCGACGACCCCGGCGCCGATGATCGTCACCCGGCCGCGCCGGACCCCCGAGACGCCCGGCAGCAGCAGCCCCTTGCCGCCCGAGCGCATCTCGAGCGACGTGGCGCCCGCCTGGATCGACAGCCGGCCGGCCACCTCGGACATCGGCACGAGCAGCGGCAGCGTCCCGTCGGCGAGCTGCACCGTCTCGTAGCCAATCCCGACCACTCGGCGCGCGAGCAGCCGGGTCGTCAGATCGCGCGACGCAGCGAGATGCAGGTAGGTGAAGATGATCTGTCCCGGCCGCATCCGGTCGAATTCAGGCTCGAGCGGCTCCTTCACCTTGAGGATCAGGTCGCCACGCTCCCAGACCTCTTCTGCCCCGCCGACAATCGAGGCCCCGGCGGCCCGGTAGGCATGGTCCGGGACGGCGCTGCCCACCCCGGCCCCCGCCTGGATGACCACCTCGTGTCCACGCGCGGCGAACGCCGCCACGCCGGACGGGGTGATGGCCACCCGGTTCTCGTCCGCCTTGATCTCCGTCGGAATACCGATGCGCATGCAACGATGCTAACGCGTGAAGAAGGCGACCGCGGTCCAGCAGACCGCGGCGCTTGGGGCGTGGCCGCCGGACGGCGGCAACCATGCTAGTCTACGGCGGACTGCGGCGGGAGGTGTCATGAGATCCATTTGTATCAGGATGAATTCAACACGCGCGCTGGTTGGCGCACTGGCGCTGCTGGCGGCCGCCTGCGGCGCCCCCGAGGAGCCGCCGGCGGCCATGGACGAGCCGGAGGAGATGGCGGCGGCCGGGCCGCCGACCTTCACGTACGAGCCGTCGTGGCCCAAGCCGTTGCCCAACAACTGGGCGCTCGGCGACGTGTGGGGCGTCGCGGTCGACTCGCAGGACAACCCCTGGATTGCGCACGCGAACAGCGACCGCATCCAGGAGCTGCTGGCGGCCGAGGGCAAGGAGCTGGCGCCGCCCGTCATCCAGTTCGACCGGGAGGGGAACGTCCTGCAGGCATGGGGCGGCCCCGGTGAGGGGTACGACTGGATGGAGGATACCTTCGCCGCCGAGCACGGCATGTTCATCGACCACGAGGACAACGTCTGGGTCATTGGCGGCGGCACCCGCGCCGACGGCGGCGTCGTGCTCAAGCTCACCGCGGACGGCGAGTTCCTGCTGCAGATCGGCAAGAACGGCGAGACCAACGGCAGCCTCGACGAGGAGCTGCTGGGCGGCCCCACCACGGCGGCGGTTCATCCCGATACGAACGAGGTGTTCATAGCCGACGGCTACACCAACCAGCGCGTCATCGTCTTCGACGCGGTGAGCGGCGAGTTCAAGCGCCTGTGGGGGGCGTACGGGCGGCCGCCCGACGACGGCCCCGCCGAGGACCTTGCGCCGGACGGGCCCGCTCCCCAGCGCTGGGACCCGACGCACTGCGTGCGCGTGGCGCACGACGGTACGGTGTACGTCTGCGACCGCGGCCACAATCGCGTCCACATCTTCGAGACGGACGGGACGTTCATCGAGGAGCTGTTCGTCGAGCGCGCCACGCCGGCGCCGTGGCAGTTCGACCTCGAGAACAACCAGTACCTGCCCCGCAACGAGCCGGGGCCCGGCGTCGGATCCGCCTCGATGGCGGCGTTCTCCCACGATCCGGACCAGCAGTATCTCTACGTCGGCTCGGCCACCAGCTACCGGAAGATCTACATCGTCGACCGGCAGACGCTGGAGCTGGTGGGCGCCGTCGACACGCGCGGCGGCAACCACGAGATGGCGGTCGATTCGACCGGCAACATCTACACCGTGGACGGCTACTCGCGGTGGCCGGAGCGGTACCTGATCGACAGCGCGCCCTGAGCGCGGCGCGCCGGCTGGGGAGAACCCGCATGAAGCGACTGTGTGCGCTAGCAATCGTGGCCGCGGCGGCGGCTGTCGGCGCCCAGGACGATACCGGCGGGATGGTCGAGTGGCTGTACGTCGGGGGGGAACAGTCCCACACCAAATACTCCCCGCTCGCCGGCATCGACAAATCCAACGTCAGCAACCTCGAAATCGCGTGGCAGTGGGATCCCAACGAGATGCCGCTGCCGGAGTACGGCGCGCGGCCGGGCAGCTTCGAGGCCACGCCGCTGATGATCGACAACACCCTGTACTTCTCCACCATGTACTCCCGCGTCGTCGCGCTCGACGCGGAGACCGGGGCCGAGAAGTGGGTGTTCGACCCGCGCGTCTACGAACTCGGCGGACGCGGCGCGAGCCCCAGCGGCTTCAAGCACCGGGGCGTGGCGTTCCGGCGCGACGGTGACGACCTGCACCTGTTCCTCAACAGCCGCGTCCGGCTCTACGCCCTGGACGCGGCAACCGGGCAGCTGATCACGAGCTTCGGCGACGGCGGCAGCGTGCACCTGACGCAGGGTCACGGGCGCGAGGTGCGCGACGACGACTTCGACCAGACGTCGCCGCCGGTCGTCTACGACGACCTCGTGATAGTGGGCAGCCGCGTGCCGGACCGCGTGCAGCGCCGTTTCGACACACCCGGATCGGTGCAGGCGTTCGATGCCCGCACGGGTGAACGGCGCTGGATCTTCTTCACGGTGCCGCAGTCGAACGATGCATTCGGCGCCGACACCTGGGAGGACCAGTCGTGGCGCTACACCGGCCACGCCAACGTCTGGGGGCTGATGTCGCTCGACGAGGAGCGCGGCCTGCTGTACGTCCCGACCAGCACGCCGAGCAGCGATTACTGGGGCGGCCGGCGGCCGGGCGCCAACCTGTTCGCGGAATCGCTCCTCTGTCTGGACGCGCGGACCGGCGAGCGGCAGTGGCATTTCCAGGCGGTGCACCACGGACTGTGGGACTACGACTTCACGTCGCCCCCGAACCTGGTGACGATCACCGTCGACGGCCGGGAGATCGACGCCGTCGCGGAGGTGTCGAAACAGGGCTTCACCTACGTTTTCGACCGGGTAACGGGCGAGCCGGTCTGGCCGATCGAGGAGCGGCCGGTGGACACCAGCACCGACGTGCCGGGTGAGATGCCCTGGCCGACGCAGCCGTTCCCGACGAAGCCGCCTGCGTTCGCGGGGCAGGGAGTGTCGCTCGACGACGCCAACGACCTGACCCCGGAGATCAACGCCATCGCGCGCGAGGAGATGAGCCGCTTCCGGCTCGGCCCGCTGTTCACACCGCCCGCCCTGCGCGGCACGCTGCAGCGCCCCCGCATCGACGGCGGCGCCAACTGGGGCGGCGCCGGGTTCGACCCCGAGACCGGCCTGCTGTATGTCCGCTCGTCCGAGGGCACCTCCACCAATCAGGTGTGCGAGGTGCTTGGCGAGGACCCCGACGTGGACGTCGAGTTCAGCAACAACTGCCCGCACGGCGCCGCCGGCCAGATCTTCAACGGCCGGCCAGGCGCTGCCGAGGTCGCGCGCAGCGGGCTGGGGCCGATCCCGCTGATCAAGCCGCCGTACGCCCACCTCACCGCCATCGACCTGAACCGTGGGGACATCGCGTGGCGCGTGCCGTTCGGCGAAGGCAGCCGGATCATGCGTAACCATCCGCTGCTGCGGGGCGTGGACCTGCCGGACCGGCTGGGCACCCCCGGCGCCAACGGATCGATGGTGACCGCGGGGGACCTGCTCTTCATCGGCGGCGGCGACCCGTACCTGTACGCCTTCGACAAGGCGACCGGCGCGGAAGTATGGCGCGTGGCGACGCCGCACCGCACGAGCGGCAGCCCGATGACCTACCGCACGGTGTCGGGACGGCAGTTCATCGTCATCGCCACCGGCGCGGGACCGGACGCCGCGCTCGTCGCCTTCGCCTTGCCGGAATGAACGAACCATCGAGGGAGACTCTGCATGACCCGTCCGACGTTCACATTACTTATCGCCGCCTGCCTGCTGACCGGATTCACCACCGCTGCGCAGGCGCAGCTCACGGACTTCGAGCCGATCACCGCCGCCGAGCTGCTCGACCCGGATCCGGCCGACTGGATCAACTGGCGCCGGACGATTGACGGTCAGGGCTACAGTCCGCTCGACCAGATCAACCGCGACAACGTCGGGAACCTGCAGCTCGTCTGGTCGTGGGAAACGCCGGCCGGCACCGACGAGGTGACCCCGCTGGTCCACGACGGCGTCATGTTCATCCCCAGCCGCAGCGGTGTCGTGGCGCTCGACGCCGCCACCGGCGACGAGATCTGGGCGCACCTGCGCACAGGGCGGCCGATGCCCACCGATCCGGATCTGCCCATCAACCAGCAGCCGGGGTTGGCGCGCCGCAACATCGCCATCTACGACGACAAGATCTACGCCGGCACGAGCGAGGCGCAGCTGATCGCCCTCGACGCGCGCACGGGAGAGTTGGTCTGGGAGCACCAGGTGGCCGACCACGACCTCGGCTACCAGTACACCAGCGGCCCCATCGTCGTGAAGGGTCTGGTGGTCGCCGGGATGACCGGCTGCGAGTACTACAAGAACGACGTCTGCTTCATCTCGGCGCACAACGCCCAGACCGGCGCCGAGGTGTGGCGCACGTCCACGGTGGCCCGGCCTGGCGAGCCGGGCGGCGACACCTGGGGCGACCTGACGCTCACCTTCCGCGCCGGCGCCGATGCCTGGATCCCGGGCAGCTACGACACGGACGCCGACCTGATCTACTGGTCAACCGCGCAGCCGAAGCCGTGGGCCAGCGCGCAGCGCGGCACCGAAGGCGCCGCGCTCTACAGCAACTCGACGCTGGCGCTCGACCCGGAGACCGGCGAGATCGAGTGGTACTACCAGCACATCCCGGCCGAAACGCATGACCTCGACGAGGTGTTCGAGCTCGTCATCGTCGACCGCGGTGACCGGCGGGCGCTGTACAAGATGGGCAAGATCGGAGTCCTGTGGGAGCTCGACCCGAAGACCGGCGCATATCGCGCCGCGCACGACCTCGGCTACCAGGACATCGTCGATCTCCACCCGACGAGCGGACAGGGCATCCTGCGCCGCGAAACGATCCCGCAGCTCAACGTCCCGGTCGACTATTGCCCCGGGCCCGGCGGCCTCAAGAACCTGTGGGCGATGGCGTACCACCCGGAGACCGACGCGTTCTACATTCCGGTGATGCCCGGCTGCGCCCACTCGACGTTCAAGCCGATGGCGGAACCGGCCGAGATCGGCGGCGGCGGGGTCGGCCCGGCCGACCGGCGGTTCACCGCCCACCCGAAGAGTCCGGAGCATCTGGGCATCTTCGTGGCGATGGACAGCCGCACCGGCGAGGTGCTTTGGCAGCGGCCCAGCCGCCTGATTTACGGCACGTCGGCACTCACCACTGGCGGCGGGCTCGTCTTCGTCGGCAACGTCGACCGCAACATCTACGCTCTCGACGCCCGCGACGGCAACGTCCTGTGGCAGACGCGTACGCCGACGGCGGCCGACGGTTTTCCGATCACGTACGCCGTAGACGGACGCCAGTACTTCGCCGTGCCGTCCGGTCCCGGCTGGTTCCTGGCATGGCGCAACGCCGAGCTGGTGTTCTCCGATGTGAGCAGGCCGCGGACCCGCGGCTCGGCCATGCACGTCTTCGCGCTGCCGGATACGGACGGAAACCGCTAGTGCGGAGATTGTGGGTGATGTTGACCGGGATCTTCGTCCTGGGCGCGGTCTTGTTCGGCGGGGCGCTGCCCGCGACCGCGCAGCAGGGCGCGGCGGGTGGCGAATGGCGCAGCTATGCCGCCGACGTGGGCGGGAGCAAGTATTCGCCGCTCGACCAGATCGGCCCCGACAACGTGCACGATCTGCGGGTTGCCTGGCGCTGGCGCTCGGTCGACCACGCGCTGGCCGACGAGGATCCCGAGCTGCAGTTCAACCCGACGCTGCAGGCCACGCCGCTGATGATCGGCGGCCGGTTGTTCATGGGCACCAACCTCGGGCAGGCGGCGGCCATCGACCCGGCCAGCGGAGAGACGACCTGGGTCTACCGGGCGCTGGAGGACGGCGCCGGCCGGCCGCGCGGCGGCTCGACGCGCGGCGTGAGCTTCTGGAACGACCCGCAGCGCGACGACGCGCGGATCTTCATCGTGAGCGGGCAGCAGCTCGTGGCGCTGGACGCCAGGACCGGCAATCCGCTGCGGGAATTCGGCGCGGGCGGCAAGGTCGACCTGGCGGCAGGCGTGCCGAATCTCGAAGAGTACCGCTGGACCGCGGCACCGCTGATCTGCCGCGACACGGTCATCATCGGCATCTTCGTCATCGACCAGTTCGAGAAGAAGGAGCAGGCACCGGGCTACATCCGGGGCTACGATGCCGTCACCGGCCGGCTGAAGTGGACGTTCAACACGATCCCGCGGCCGGGCGAGCTCGGCAACGAGACGTGGGAAGACGATTCCTGGTCGCATACGGGCGCGAGTAACCAGTGGACCGTCGCGGCCGCCGACGAGGAGCTGGGCTACGCCTACCTGCCGACCGCCACCCCGACCCACAACTGGTACGGCGGGCACCGGCCGGGCGACAACCTGTTCGCCGAGAGTCTGCTCTGTCTCGACTGCGCGACCGGCGAGCGCGTCTGGCACTTCCAGATGATCCACCACGGCGTCTGGGACTACGACCTGGGGTCCACGCCGATCCTGGCGGACCTCACCGTCGACGGCCGCCCGATCAAGGCGGTGGTGCAGGTCAGCAAACAGGCGTTCACCTACGTCTTCGACCGCGTGACCGGCGAGCCGGTCTGGCCGATCGAGGAGCGGCCCGTGCCGCAGTCGGACGTCCCGGGCGAACGGCTCTCCCCCACGCAGCCGTTCCCCACCAGGCCGGCCGCGTTCGACCTGCAGGGGATCACCGAAGACGACCTGATCGACTTCACGCCGGAGCTGCGGGCCGAGGCGCTGGAGATCTTCCGGCAGTACCGCTCGGGGCCGATCTTCACGCCCCCGTCGGTGCGCGACGAGTCGCCCGGCGGCACGCTCGGCACTTTGCAGGTGCCGAGCTGGGTCGGCGGCGCCAACTGGAACGGCGCGGCGTACGACCCCGAGACGCAGATGCTGTACGTGCCGTCGATTACCGTTCCGACCATGATCTGGCTGCGCGAGGCCGACCCGGACGTGTCGCCGTTCCGCTACCTGCAGGGCTCGCCGAACATGTACATCGACGGCCCGCGGGGACTGCCGCTGGTCAAGCCGCCGTGGGGCCGCATCACCGCGATCGACCTCAACTCCGGCGAGCACGTCTGGATGCGGCCGAACGGCCCCGGGCCGCGGGACCACGTCGCGCTGCAGGACCTGGAGCTGCCGTGGCTCGGCGCGCCCGGCCGCGCGGCGCCGCTGCTGACGAAGACGCTGCTCTTTCTGGGCGACGGCTCGCGGTCGATGCAGGTGCTGCCGCCCCACGCGGGCGGCCGGATGTTCCGCGCCTACGACAAGGCGACCGGGCGCGTGCTGTGGCAGACGGAGCTGGCAGCCGGGACATCCGCGGCCCCGATGACGTACCTGCATGACGGGAAGCAGTACGTCGTCGTCGCCATCAGCGAGCGCGACCACGAGGGCGAGCTCGTCGCCTTCGCCCTTCCCTAACGGTTGCCGCCGCGGAAAGCGAGGCCACATGCGAGCCCGACTGCCGTTCGCCGTCCTCATCCTGGCGCTGGCCGGGGGCTGCTTCTCGGCGCCCGCCACCAGCGGCCAGACCGGTGCGCCGTCCGCGCGAGTAAGCCAACTCGCCCGCCTGCTCGACGAGGGCAGGATCGTCTTCGGCGGCTCCGTCAACTTCAACGGCGTCGGCAACGCGCCGATCGACGCGATGACGCATTCCGCCGACGAGAACCTCGACGTCGTGATGTACGACATGGAGCACAACCCGTTCGACGTCGAGGACATGCGGACGTACATGCAGTTCCTGCTCGACCCCGGCGCGCTCGTGAAGGCCGGCGACATGACCGTGTCTACGACCATCATCGCCCGCGTCCCCGCCTACGGCCGCGAGCTCGACAGGAACACGTGGATGGTCAAGAGCGTGCTCGACGCCGGCGTGCACGGCGTGGTGTTCCCGCACATCGAGACCGCCGAGCAGGCGCTGACCGCCGTGCGCGCCATGCGCTACCCGCAGGAGCCCGGCGCGCCCGACTTCGAGCCGAACGGCATCCGCGGCTCCGGCGCGGCGGTCGCCGCGCGCTACTGGGGCCTGTCGGTTCCCGAGTACCGCGAGCAGTCGGACATCTGGCGGCTGGACCCGAACGGGAACCTGATCCCCTGGTTCATCATCGAGAACCGCCTGGCCGTGGAGAACGTGCGGGACATCGCCCGCACTTTGGCCGAGCACAACATCGGCGCCGTGCTGTGGGCCGGCACCGGCGACCTCGGCGTCTCCCTCCACCAGGACCAGCAGGCGGTGGCCGAAGCGGTGGACGTCATCCTGGCGGCCGGCAAGGAGTTCGGCCTGCCCGTGGCGATGAACGGCGCCGCCGACGTCACCCGCCGCATCGAGCAGGGCGCCCGCATCTTCATGGGCGGCGCCACGCCGGAGGCAAGACGCGAGGCCGGGCGCTGACCAGGTCTTCCTAACGCGGCATCACCCGTGCTGCGGCAAAACCGTTACCCCGGCGGCCAGCGCGGCGCCCACGAGCCTGCGGTCAAGAGTGGCCAGCGCCCGGTCTTCTCGCAGTGCGAGATCAAGGTACATGGAGTCGTATACCGCAAGAGAATGCGTTCGCGCCAAACGCAACACCGCCTCGCTGTCAGGCGCATGGTCCAACTGCATGCCGATGGCGTCCAGTGCAGCCAGCGCAACCTCGGTGCCGCCTGACGTCATGCGGCCGCGGCGCTCCGCCACGATCAGGACATTGCGCACCTCCGCCCACCATACGGCCGGCGCTACGCCGCCCGCTTCCTTTACGACGTCGAGCACCGGCTCAGGCCCGATCGACTCTTCATCAGCCATGACCCAGGCGATGGCGATGGAACAATCGACCACGGGCGCTCTCACGAGCGGCCCTCGTTCCGCATCTCCAGGATTTCTTCGATCGTCGCACCGCCGAATCTGGCGCGCAGGGCCCGCAACGCCTCGCCCGCTTCCTGCGCCCGTTGCCTCTCGGCGGACGTCCGCCGCTCGCCGGCGTCGACCGGAACGAGCCGCGCCACGGGATTCCCCCGTTTCGTGATGACGACAGTTTCCCCCCCAGCGATGTCTTCCAGCAGCGCAGAGAGATGCGTTTTCGCTTCGAACGCCCCTACTTCCCGCACGGATCACCTCCGAATCGTTTAAACCAGTTAGAAAACTAGTCTATTCGGTCAACGCAGTCAAGCCGTGTGGTACAGCCTGCTGGCAACGCTGCTCGACCGCTACAATAGGCTCATGCCGCATGCGTCCTTGGGCGGACAAGCAGAAGGAGAATCGATCGCGACCTCCAGGACGTATGGTAGAGTGTATGGCATGCAAAAGACGACCGTGTACCTGCCCGCCGAACTCAAGACCTCGCTGCGATCCATGGCCCGTGACACCGGGATCTCGGAGGCGGAGTTGATCCGCCAGGCAGTCGGCGAGAAGGTGCGCCGGCATCCTCGTCCTCGGCCGCGCGTTCCGCTCACCGGCCGCGGGCTTGGCGATCCCGAAGCCGCCCACCGCGTTGATGAGCTGCTCGCCGGTTTTGGGCGCCAATGATCGATGATCGTGGTTGACACCAGCGGCCTGCTGGCGGCCCTCTTTCCGGACCAGCGGGACCACGCGGAGTGCGCGCGCGTCCTGACCGAGATGGAAGGCCCGTTCATCCTTTCGCCCTTTGTCCTCGCGGAGCTCGACTATCTGGTAGCCAAACTGGCGGATGTCGAGACCGAGCTTCGGCTGCTGCACGAGGTGGCCTCCGGCGCCTACGCTCTCGCTCCCTTCCTTGCCGGCGACCTGCAGGAGGCAAGCAACTTGATCGAGCAGTACTCCGACCTCGGCATCGGTCTCGCGGACGCGTCCACGGTCGTGATCGCCCGCCGCCATCGGACCCGTGAAGTCCTCACCCTCGACGAACGCCATTTTCGCGCCCTGACCGGACCCGGCGAGCGTCCCTTTCGCATTCTACCGGCCGATGCGTATCCATGAAACGCACGGGCGTGCGCATCCGTGATCGGTCAGACGCAGAGCTTCGTTAGTATTCTGCTGGGACGCAAATGCCATTCTCACAATCTGTCAAAGCACAGGTTCTCGTGGCTGCCGCAAGACATTGCTGTGTTTGCCATCGCTAAACGCTCGCTCGTTGCCATAGCGGTACGGCACGCCCGCCTCGCGGACATCCCCCACCCCCTTCCAACGCATTGATCGGCGGGAACGCAGCGGTCCAGATCGCCATGTAGGCGACATGGCAGCGGCGCGGCGGGCGGCGCGCCGATGCTGCACGCCGAGTGAACTCGGCTCACCAGCCACCCGAGCGTCAATCGAAGTCCAAGGCGAACAGAAGCGCCGCTCGGACCTGCTCCAGTACCGCCGGAGAGACGCAGCCGACGAATCGCCGCAGGGCGCTCTTCGGAACGGTGACGACGTGATGCAGGTTAATCGCCGAGGCGCTCTTGAGGCCGCTGTCGACGCCTGCGACCACCTCGGAGGCCACGCCGCGAATCGTGCGCGTGAGCGGCGCGACGGTGACGCTGTTCAGGACCGGGATCATGTCGGAACGGGTCAACAGCAGCACCGGGCGCTGCTTGTCCGGCGGCGCGAACCGGAACATCCATATCTCGCCGCGTCTCACCAATCGTCCCTTTCCTCGGGCTTCGGCGGTTCCTGCAGAGCGGCGGCCTGAGCCGCGATCAGTCCCTCGAACTCGTCCGGACGAACCGGCTGGATCTCGTAGCCGGCCCGGTCTTCGGCGACCAACCGGCGCCGGCGTTGATCGTCCAGCCACTCCCGCAATGCCAGGCGGAACAGCTCGGACCGCGTCTTGCGAGCGGTCCTTGCCGCGTCGTCGAGGTGCCCGAGCAAGGGCTCGTCTATGGTTATGGATATTGTCTTCATATTGTCATTTATGCTGCGTTCCTATTGTAGGCGCCCGCACGCTGGCGAGCAAGCGGCTCACGGCCACCCCGCCTGCCGCTGTAATTTCTGCATTTCTGCCGCTGTAATCGTTGCATTTCTGCCGCTTAATGCATGACAATCGTGCCGCTGCAGCGTCCAACCATGACTTATCGACCCCGTATCGCAGACGAGGAACTGTCCAGACGACTCGCATCGACTGGCGCGGTCGTCATCGAGGGACCGAAGGCGTGCGGAAAGACGATGACAGCCCGGCAGGCGGCGGCGAGCGAGGTTCTGCTCGACGTGGACAGGAGAGCCCGAACGGCGATCTCGATCGATCCGACCCTGGTGCTTGACGGCGCAACGCCGCGGCTGATCGACGAATGGCAAGTCGAGCCGGTCATCTGGAATCACATCCGCCGCGCCGTGGACGACCGCGCCCGTACCGGTCAGTTCATCCTCACCGGATCCGCGGTTCCGGCCGACGACGTGACCCGGCACACGGGCGCCGGCCGGCTGACCCGTCTCCGCTTGCGGCCGATGTCGCTGCTGGAATCCGGCCATTCTACCGGCCAGATCTCGGTCGCGGCGCTTCTCGACGGAGCCGCCCACCGCAGCCCGTCCAGCGGACCGGCGCTGCAGGACCTGGCCCAACTCGTGTCTGTCGGGGGCTGGCCGGGTCACATCGCATTTGCTCTGAATCAAACCCAGGCACTGCAGGCCAACCGGGACTACCTCGAAGAAGTGCGCCGCGTCGATGTCGCGCGCGTCGACGGCGTGCGACGCGATCCCGAGAAAATCGGCCGCCTGCTCCAATCGATAGCCCGCAACGTGGCAACGCATGCAACGGTCGCCACGATGGCCGCCGACACCGGCGGGGCCGACGCCGCGTTGAAGGAGCACACCGCACACGCGTACCTGGCAGCGCTCGAAAGGCTCATGATCATCGAGGATCAGCCCGCCTGGATGCCGCATCTCCGCTCGCGCGCACGGCTCCGGCGCGGGCCCAAGCGACACTTCGCCGACCCGTCGCTGGCCGTGGCGGCGCTCGGCGCCACCCCCGACCGCCTCCTGGAGGACCTCGAGCTGTTCGGATTCCTCTTCGAGTCGCTGGTCGTCCGCGATCTGCGCGTGTATGCGCAGGCCGCCGACGCCGAGGTGCTCCAGTATCGGGACAGCACGGGTCTGGAAGTCGACGCCATCGTGCAGGCGGCGGACGGGCGCTGGGCGGCGTTCGAGATCAAGCTCGGCGCCGGCCGGGTGGACGACGCGGCGCGCACCCTGTTGAGGTTCGCCGCGCGGGTGGACCCGGCGGGCGTCCGCGCGCCGGCGGGCCTGGCGGTCATCGTGCCGGGAGGGTACGGCTACGTCCGCGATGACGGCGTCGGCGTCATCCCCCTGGCGGCGCTGGGACCGTGACCCGCACTACTGCAACCGCATCCGCGCGGCGATTGGATCTCCGCTCACCCGGACGTTGATGGCCATCGGGCGCCTCCCGGCGTCCTACTCCTCCGTGACGAACGGCACCGCCGGCTCGCGCACGCCCGGGTGCCCGGCCTCTTGCCGCTGGCGGGACACCCGCGCCGCCGCTTCCAGCGCCAGCTGCTCGTCGGCGCGCCCGCCGCTGAGCAGATTCATCATCCCGTGGTTGCCTTCGTGGCAGGCGTACTCGAAAAGGTGGTTCAGCGGCTGGCTCGTATCGCGTCGGGTCATCGGGATGGACAGCGTGTACGGCCGGGTATAGGTCTCTGGATCCTCGACCGTGAGCTGATACTCGACCGAGTTCGCGTCGCGCATCGTGAAGCGCTCCACCACGCGCAGCGTGCCGCCCGAACCGCGGTGCCCCGTCTGGATGATGTGCGACGGCTGGTAGTCCCCCCCGTCCAGGCGGTCGTTGAACCGCTCGGTCTCGACCACCAGCGAATCGCCCTCCCAGCGGCCGCGGCTGTCGCCGAGCCACTGCCGCACGCCGTCGGCGACGTGCGGCCGCCCGTCGAGCGGGATGATGCGCGAATCGTGGATCATTTCGATGAGGATGACCACGTGGTCCGGCGTCTGCAGGATCTGGTAGTTCGCGTTGTAGCCGTTCGGGATCATCGCCACCGGCATGGTCCGCGAAATGCAGCGCTCCCAGCTGTTGCGGTCGAGCCAGGAGTCGGCCTCGCCGCGCCCCGCGCGGGCGTTCTCGCGGTCGATCAGGCGCTGCTTCGCTGCCGGCAACAGCGCCGGAATCCGCCCGTCCAGCGGATCGACGATGAGTGATTCTCGAATGATCGTCCCGGATTGCTCGAGCCAGCCGGCGCCCGTACCTTCCGTGGCCGCTATCACCGCCTGCCGCGCCAGCGCGCCCCGCTCCTTCTCCGCCTCCGTCAGGCGCTCCAGCGGCGTATCCGTCGAGTTGTTCCACACGCCGCGCAGATCCGGGTCGCCCCACGGTGTCCGCGGCAGCTCGCCGCTCGCCGGCGGCAGCAGGCCGTCCAGTCCGGTCGGCGCACCGGAATACAACCGCTGCTCCTGCCCCGCCGCGGTCGCGAGCGCCGCCGGCACTACAACGGAGAACACCGCCATGGCCGATAAGTGCCGCCAAGTCATCTCACCCTCCTGCGTTGCCGGGAACGTACTGTTGCAATACAGCATTCGGCGGGCCGGTTGTCAACCGCGCCGCTGAAACATTAGGAGCAGACGAAGACGTCGTGGCGGTTGCCTCCCCGCGCAGTATCGAATCCGCCATAATGAGGAGTTCCGTCGCGCCAAGTGCGCGCGGCAGTGCGCGCACGTTTCCCGACCGCATGCAACACCCATGATCGATTGGTTCGCCCGCAATTCCGTCGCCGCCAACCTGCTGATGATGTTCATCGTCATCGGCGGGCTGATCGCGTCATTCAACCTGACCTCCGAGATGATGCCGGAGATCTCGCTGGATCGGATCCTGGTCGACGTGCCCTACCTGGGGGCCGCGCCGGAAGAGGTCGAGGAAGCCGTCTGCATACGGATCGAGGAGGCGATCTACGGCATCGACGGCATCAAGCAGATCGTTTCGACGGCGTCGGAAGGCATGGGCAGCGTCATGATCGAGCTCGAGCTCGGCGCCGACGCCCGCCGCGTGCTGGATGACGTCAAGGGCCGCGTCGATGCCATCGACACCTTTCCCGAAGAGACCGAGAAGCCGATCATCCGCGAACTGGTGGCCCGTCAACCGGTGACGGACGTGGCCGTATCGGGCCATGCGGACGAATTCGTGCTGAAGGCCATTGCCGAGCGCGTCCGCGACGAGCTCGCGTCACTCCCCGAGATCTCTCAGGTGGAGGTGACGAGCGCCCGTCCCTACGAGATCTCGATTGAGGTCTCGGAAACGGCGCTGCGCCGTCACGGCTTCACCTTCGACGACGTGGCGGACGCCGTGCGGCGCTCCTCGCTCGATCTGCCGGGCGGCTCGGTGCGCAGCGAGGCCGGCGAAATCCTGCTCCGCACGCTGGGCCAGGCGTACCGCGGCAGCGAGTACGAAAGCCTGCCATTGCTGGCGCGGGCGGACGGGACCCGGCTCACGCTTGGCGACGTCGCCACGGTCGTGGACGGCTTTGCCGAAACCGACCAGTCGGCCCGCTTCGACCTCGCCCCCACCGTGCTGATCTCCGTCTTCAGCACCGGCGGGCAGAGCGCCCTCGAGATCGCCGACCGCGTCGAGGAGTACGTGGAGCGAACCCGTCCGACGCTGCCCGAGGGGATCTCGCTCACGCTCTGGCAGAACGCCGCGGAAGTGATCGACTCGCAACTTGGCCTCATGTTGCGGACCGGGGGTACGGGGTTCGCCCTGGTGTTTCTCCTTCTGAGCCTGTTCCTCAAATTTCGGCTGGCGTTCTGGGTCAGTCTCGGGATTCCAATCTCGTTCCTCGGCGCCATCATGCTGATGCCGGTGCTCGGCCTCACAATCAACTTCATGTCGCTGTTCGCCTTCATCCTGGTGCTGGGAATCGTCGTGGACGATGCCATCATCGTCGGCGAGAACATCCATACCCACCACGAACGGCACGGGGAAACCCTGCGCGGGTCGATCGAGGGCGCCAAGGAAATCGCCACCCCGGTGATCTTCGCCGTGCTGACGACCGTGGCCGCCTTCATGCCGCTGATGTTCGTCCCCGGCATGATGGGCAAGGTCTTCGGGGTCATCCCGCTGATTGTCGTACCGTGCCTGCTGTTCTCGTTGGTCGAATCGCTCAACATCCTGCCCGCCCACCTGTCACATATGCCGGCGCGCCGCCGCGACGGCCCATGGGACAGGTTCCAGCGGCATTTCGCCGGTGGGCTCAAGTGGTTCATCCGCCGCGTCTACCGGCCAGGCCTGGAGATCGGGCTCCGGTGGCGGTACGCCACGGCGGCATCCGGGGTCTCGATGCTGATCCTGACGGTAGGGTTGGTGCTCGGCGGGTGGACGAACTTCCACTTCTTCCCCAGCATGGAAGCGCCCTTCATGGCGGCCTCGATCACGATGCCGCTAGGCACGCCGGCCGGCGATACCGCCATCGCCGTGCGACGGATCGAGGACGGCGCCGAGCGTCTGAGACGCGAGTTGATCGAAGAAACCGGCCGCGATAACTTCCTCCATATCTTCGCGGCAATCGGTGACCAACCGCTGGCGTCCCGCGAGGGACCAATGGGCTCGATAGGCAACACGGCCGCCGCCCATCTGGGCGAGGTCGTGGTGGAGCTGGCGCCGTCGGATCAGCGGATCTACAGCAGCGAACAGCTGGGTAACCGCTGGCGGGAAATCACCGGCACGATCCCGGAGGCGGTCGACCTGAACTTCAACGCGTCCTCCATGTCTCCCGGTGAGGAGCTGGACGTCATGCTGGTCGGGTCCGACATGGTCCGGCTGCGGGCGGCGGCCGAGGACGTCAAGACCCAGTTGCACTCCTACACCGGCGTCTACGGCATCACCGACTCGTTCAGAGCGGGAAAGCGCGAGATGAAGCTCGGGATCAGGCCGGCGGCGGAGACGCTCGGATTGACGCTGGAGGATCTCGGCCGTCAGGTCCGGCAGGCGTTCTACGGCGAGGAAGCGCAACGCATCCAGCGCGGTCGCGACGACATCCGCGTAATGGTGCGGTATCCCCATGCGCAACGGCGGTCGCTCGGCGATCTCGAGAACATGCGGATCCGGACACCCGCCGGCGGCGAGGTGCCGTTTGGACAAGTGGCGTCGGTCGATCCCGGTCGCGGGTTCGCTTCAATCAAGCGTGTCGACCGCAACCGCGCGGTCAACGTGACGGCCTCTATCGACGAGAACCTTGCCTCGGCCGGCACCGTCACCGCGGACCTGCGTGCACGGATCCTGCCGGAGGTTCTTGCGAGACACCCGGGCGTTCGCTATGTCTTCGAGGGGATGCAGGCCGAGCAGGAGGAGGCGACCGTCGGGCTGCAGACCGGGTTCCTGATCGCCTTGCTCGTCATCTTCGCGTTGTTGGCGATTCCGCTGAAGTCGTACATCCAGCCGCTGATCATCATGAGCGCCATCCCGTTCGGCCTCGTCGGCGCCGTCTGGGGACACGCCATCATGGGACTCGACGTCACGCTGATGTCGATGTTCGGGCTGGTGGCGCTCGCGGGCGTCGTCGTCAACGACAGTCTGGTGATGGTCACGTTCATCAACCGCAAACGCGAGCTGCACGAAGAGTTGACCGTCGCGGTTCGAGAAGCAGGCGTATCGCGCTTTCGACCGATCCTCCTGACCTCGCTCACCACCTTCTTCGGACTCGCCCCGCTGATGGTGGTGGATAGCTTCGAGGCGATGATGGTTGTCCCGATGGCGGTCTCGCTCGCCTTCGGCGTCATCTTCGCGACGTTCATCACGTTGGTGCTCGTACCGACGGCCTACCTGATCATCGAGGACGTCAAGCGCCTGCCGCGCCGCGTCTTCGCCCGTAATCGGACGGAAGGCGGCCGGATCGAGCCGACGGGCGATGCCAGCTTGGGATCCATCGCATCGGAGTAACGGGATGCGGCGACATCATTCCGTACAACGATTTGTCGACACGACCGCCCGGCGCTGCGGCCGGCTGACCGGTCGCAACACCCAGTTCTTCTCGGCCGACGGTCAACGGATGTCGAGGAGCTCGACCTCGAAGAGCAGGGTGGCGTTCGGCGGGATGGGTCCCCGTCCGGCGCTGCCATAGCCCAGGTCGGCGGGGATGACGATCCGGCGGAGACCTCCGACGCGCATGCCGGCGACCCCATCGTCCCAGCCGCGAATGACCTCCCCGGCGCCGAGCACGAACTGGAAGTTGTTGCTCGAGTCGAACTGTGTTCCCTTGTTGTCCGGCATGTCCGGGTCGTAGAGCCAGCCGGTGTACGCCACGGAGAGCGTGTCGCCGTTCATCGCTTCCGCGCCCGTCCCGTCGCGAAGATCGGTGACGCTGAACGGCACGTTGAGACCGGCGCTGGGCGCTGACGGGGCCGTCGGGCTGGCGGGGCCGCTGCCGGAGTCACCGCACGAAAGTGCAATCACGAGCATTGGAATCAGCAGGACGAAGCGATGCATGACATGTGCCTCCTCACGAGAGCGTACGTTTCCAGGAGCGTCGGGGCGATCGAAGCTGGCCGATGGGCGGGACTTAGTGGTGCGCGGTAAGGATGCTGATGGCCACACCCTTCATCAATCACAACGACGCGGGAACGACCTTAACTTCCTCAACCCCGTAAGCTGTCCAGACAACAGGGTCCACCTCAGTCGAACCAGAAGTTGTTGTAGTTGGGCGGCGTCAGGTTCTCCGTGTTCAGGTCTTCGGCGAACTGCGCCGCGTTGATCTGCTCCTGGACCGCCGCTTCCTCGACCGTGAACTCCGCCCGGCCGGCGAGCTCGGCGGGACGCTGGAACGGCGTTGCGGCGCCGAAGTCGCTCCGGCACAATGACGCACAGCATGGGCCCACGACCCATTTCACGCCGCGGCACCTCCTGCGGCGCAGACTCCTAGGAACCCGCGTCACCCCTTGCCGTACGAGTGCACACCACTGAGGACCGGCGTGGTCACGGCCGAGCTTCAGGGGCCTACCGCAGTCCGCTCCTCTGCGCGCGCACCGCTGAGCGAGTTCGGCAGCCCGTAATTGCCCTCGTGACACGCGTACTCGAAGAGCTCGTATTTCGGTGAGCGGTTCAACGGCATCGAGGCCGTCCACGGGCGGGCGAACGCATTTGGATCGTCAACCGTCACGTCATATCGGATTGTGTCCTGATCCACCAGAGTGAATCGCTCAACGACATGGAGTTCTTCGCTCTGCGGGATCCCCCTCAGGCGCCGCGTCGCGATATTCGTGCCTACCGTCCCCTTGTTGTTGTAGTTGTCCGTCTCGACAATGAGCGTAGCGCCCTCCCACCTGCCGCGCGAGCTCCCTTCCCACTGTCGGATCCGCGCCGGGAGGCGGGGTTGCCGATCGCCTAGCGGAATGATCCGCGCCGCGTGAATCATCTCTGACAGAATCACCACGTAGCCGGGGACCTGCAGAATCAGGTGGCCGGCGTTGTAGGTCGGAAACATTGCGCCCGGCACACCCCGCGTGATGCAGCGCTCCCACGGGGTGTGAAACAGCCACGAATCGGTCAGGCGCTCGAGGCTCTCGTCTCGAACGGCGGCTGCCGCAGGGAGAATCTGCAGCCGTCCGTCCGGAGGATCGACGACCATGGAGCGCCGCACGACGCTCCGCTCGGCGGCAACCTCGCCGCCCCAGTTGGGCCCCGGATTCGGTCCGGTAATGTTCGCCGCCGGGGCGTTGATGCCGGGAAACCACAGCGCCAGGGCGTCGAGGTCCCTCCACGCCTCGGCGCTCTCCGCTTCGAGCGGGGTGCCGTCGAAGTTGGTCCATACCCCCTGGATGTCCGGTTGACCATCCGCCGTGCGGGGCAGCGGCATAGGCGCCGGCTCCGGCTCCTGAGCACCGACTGCCCCTGCGGACACGAGAATGGCCGTGATAAGTCCCAACGCCGAGAAGTAACGCTTCATGGTATTGCCCTCCGGCGCCTCCGCGGCCTGGCGTCAGTGGCCCGCCGCGGCCTCCTCGGCGCGCGTCAGCCGCTCGGTCAGATGCATCCGCTCACTGGGTCCGACGGAACGCCCCCCCATGCTGAAACCGCGATCGGCTCTGAAGTTCTCCGTCTCGATCACCAGCGTGTCGCCTTCCCAGCGGCCCCGCCCGTCGCCGAGCCACTGCGGGATGCTCCGCGACAGATAGGCGCGCCCGTCCAGCGGGACGACGCGGGCTTCGTGCACGATCTCCGTGAGAATCACGACGTAGTCGGGTGTCTGGAACACCTGCAGGTAGTTATTATAGTTATTGTAAGCGCTCGGCATGACCGGCGGACCCGAGTTGAACCCGAGCAGGCGCCGCTCGCCGAGTCCGCGATCCTCCGGACCGAGGTCCGGGGCACCCCAGGACGTGCGCGAGACCGGCTGCGGCGCGGATTGCGCGGTAGACAACAAGGGCAGACATACGATCAGACAGACGGGGAGCGCAATCTTGAACGACATGGATTTCCCCTGTCAATCAAGCCCCAGCAACCGCGCGGGGTTGCGCCGGGCCATGAGATCCACCTCGTCGTCGGAAACGCCCGCGGCCCTCAGAGCCCCGATGAATGTGCGCAGCCCGTCGACGTGGCTCGGGTTGCCCGCCTGGCCGAAATCGGATGAGATCAGATAGTGCTCGGCGCCGACCTCCCGTATCGCCTGCACGTAATCCTGGACCGAGTAGCTGCCCCCGTGCACGGCCAACCAGTCGAGCTCCATGACCGCACCCGCGGAGGCCAACTGCCGCATCTGGTCGATCGTGGCGTGCTGATGGAACGGGTGCGTGGCCAGTATGTGGCGCACACCCTGGGCCTTCGCGGCCGGGATCAGGGACAGCACCTCCTCCGGTAACACGTGCCCCGTGGCCAGCACGAGGTCGTGCTCGCCGATCATCGAGAACACTTCGACCAGCGCTGCGACCGGCTCGCCGTCTTCCAATACCCGAACGACCGGGTCGGACGGGCCGCGAGGGGTGACGTTGCCGTCCGGGCCAATGCGGTACTCGTTGAACTCGGCATCGAACGTCGGCAGCCAGACCACCTTCCCCCGGCCGCCGTCGAACGCCACCATCTGCCGCACCATTTCGGGGTTGATGCCCCCGACCGAGCGGTTCAGCACCACCCCGCCGAAGATCTCCAGGCCGTCGACCTGCGCCATGGCCAGCGCGGCGCGGTCGAACGTCGGCGTGAAGTGGTTCTTGAGCACCATTCCCCGCAGGCCTTCCGCCTTGAACTGCCGCGCCGCCTCGATGTCGTCCATCGAGCGTGGTCGGGAGTCGGGGCCCGTGTGGGTATGGAAGTCGATAACGCCGGTCAGGGAGACGGGCGTCTCCTGGGTCGCCGCTGCGGAAACCACCAGGAACAGGGCGAGTCCGGCAAGGAGCAGTTGCCGCAGCATGCGGCACTTGTACATCAATCCGCGGTGAAAGTCATGCGGCATGCATCCCGTCACATGGAGCGCCGCGGGTGCAGCCGCGGTCGAGAAAACGCTGGGAGTAGAATATGGCCGCAGCCGGCGCCGACCTGGACGCGACGAACGCGCGCGGACAGACGCCGCTCGACAGGGCGATGGGCACCAGCGGCCGCGTACCGGCAAAGAGCGTCGTCAAGGGCACGGACGTCAGCACGGCGGATCTGCTGCGGGAATTGGGCGCGAGAGAGTAGAAGCCATCTCGAACATGTTCAGGAGGAGCGTCGATGCAACTGGCATCCCGGCACTCGGCGAACTGGCGTATCGGCGCGGCGCTGAGCCTGTGCGCACTGGGCCTGGCGATGGTCGCTGACGGCCCCGTGGGACGGGCGCAGGAGGAGGCGCAGGGCCACGGCTACAGCCGGCCGGCGCCCAGTCCGCACGGCAGCCGTTCCGAGGTGATTGCCCCGCACGGCATGGTGGCGGCCAGCCAGCCGCTCGCCGCGCAGGTCGGCCTCGACATCCTGAAGGCGGGCGGCAACGCCGTTGACGCGGCGGTCGCGGTCAACGCCATGCTGGGGCTGGTCGAGCCGCACATGAACGGCGTCGGCGGCGACATGTTCGCGCTGGTGTGGCACGCCGACACGGAGCGGCTGTACGCCTTGAACGCCACCGGCCGCGCGCCGCACGCGATCAGCCGCGAGACGCTGCTCCGACAGGGGCACGAGCGGATGCCGGGCGACGGCCCGCTCACCTGGACGGTTCCCGGCGCGGTCGACGGCTGGCAGCAGCTCCTCGACCGCTTCGGCACCCTGGCGCTGGCCGACGTGCTCGCGCCGGCCATCGGCTATGCGCGCGGCGGGTTCGCGGTGAGCGAGATCATCTCCGGCCAGTGGAACGCCGCGGCGCCCGCGCTGCTGGAATGGCCGGATTCGGCCGCCACCTACCTGCCGGGCGGACGGGCGCCGCGCGCGGGCGAGGTGTTCCGGAACCCGCGGCTGGCCGCCACCTACGAGAAGCTGGCGGAGGGCGGCCGGGACGCGTTCTACCGGGGCGACATCGCCCGCCGCATCGTCGCCTTCAGCGAAGCGAACGGCGGCTACTTCACGCCGGCCGACTTCGAGGATCACACGTCGGTCTGGGTCGAGCCGGTCAGCACGAACTACCGCGGCTACGACGTCTGGGAGGTGCCGCCGAACAGCTCCGGCGTCCTCGCCCTGATGATCCTCAACCTGATGGAGGGGTACGACGTCGCCGCGCTCGGCCACAACAGCGCCGACGCGCTCCACCTGTTCACCGAGGCGAAGAAGCTGGTGTGGGCCGACCGCGACACCTTCGTGGCCGACGCCGACGCCAACAAGCTGCCGACGCGGCAGCTCATCTCGAAGCCGTACGCCGAGACGCGGCGCAAGCTGATCGACCGCGAGCGGGCCGCCACCACCGTCACGCCCGGCCGGCCGTTCGAGCAGAGCGACACCGTCTATCTCACGGTGGTCGACAAGGACCGCAACGCCGTCTCGCTCATCGAGAGCGTCTTCGGCGCCTTCGGCTCCAAGGTGGTGCCGGGCGACCTCGGCTTCGCGCTGCAGAACCGCGGCGCCGGGTTCACGCTGGAGGAAGGCCACCTCAACGCGCTGGCGCCGCACAAGCGCTCGCTGCACACCAACATGCCCGGGTTCGTGACGCGGGATGGCCGCCCGTTCATGCCGTTCGGCGTCATGGGCGGCCCCATGCAGCCGCAGGGGCACTGGCAGGTGCTGTCGAACATCATCGACTTCGGGATGAACCTGCAGGAGGCGGGCGACGCGGCGCGGGTGCGCCACAGCCCGAGCCGCCAAGCGGGCGGCACGCTCGCCGTCGAGCCGGGCATTTCGGACGCCGTCGTGGACGCGTTGCGGCGCCGCGGCCACCATGTCGTGCGGAGCGGCGGCGGCATCATGGGCGGCTACCAGGCGATCATGATCAACCCCGAAACCGGCATGCTGCACGGCGGCAGCGACCCGCGCAAGGACGGTCAGGCGGTCGGCTACTAGGATGGACGCACCGTCAGCTGCGGAACTGCATGGCTGCGCCACCTGTTGCGAAGACGTCAGAGCCCCAACGACACCCGCAGGTTGTGCTCGACAGCCGCAAGGTCGTCGCCGCCGAGCATCCCCAGCTTGTCGTCGATCATGTCCCGCTTCACAGTTCTGAGGATCCCGGTGACGACCGATGGCAGCGGTAGGCCAACCTCATGCCAGCCCTCGATAAGGTGGTCTCCGACAAGTAGTCGCCCGACGTTGCTCGTGATGGCAGCCACGAGCACTTCGCGTCGGCCCGCATGGTATCGCGCCGTGCTCAGAATCAATGCGGGCCGCCGCTTGGCACCGGATTCGTCCGCGAAGACGAACCGCACGAGGACAATCGCGCCGCGGTCAACGGTTGTCATAGACGGCGTCGGCGGGGTTGTCCCAAAGCTCCGCGAGCACGGGATCGGACGACTCGGTCAGAGCGGGCATTCCGGTGGACCGCTCTCGCAGCAGATCGTCCTGCAGGCGCGTCTCCACGGCTTCCCACACGTACTGCCGTATGGACTGATCGCGCCGCGCGGCGGCAAGCCGGATGCGGCGGCGTGCTTCGCGGGACACGTCTATGCTCAGTCTGGCTCGGGCCACGTCAGGCTTCATTATTTAAGGATATACGTGATTACGTAAATACAGCGACAAAATCCTGTTGCAACGGCGACCCGCCCCCCGCGTGCCTCGGCGGCGCGCTAGGCGGCGCCGCGGGCGCGCAGGGCGTCGATGATCTCGGTGTGCTCGGGGAAACGCTCCTCGGCGTGCTTGGAGAAGACCAGGTCGCCGTCCGCGACGACGTCGAACACGCCGTTGGTCCCTTCGATCAGCTCGGCATCGATGCCGAGCGCGTTCTTGATGGCGGCCGCCAGACCGGAGGCCTTGGGCAGGTAATTTCAACGGGTGCAGTAGGTAATCGACAGCGTCATCCGGATCCTCCTCACCCAGGTATCTTACGCCCGGCGCGATGCGGCGTCGAACGCTTCTAAACGATCCCCTCTGCGCGCCAGACGGCAACCGTCGCGGCATCGTAGCCGAGCTCATTCAGGATCGGTTCGGTCTGCGCGCCCAGCTCGGGGACGCGCTCCATGCGCGGCTCGACGCCGGCAAGCGTCGCGGGTGGAATCAGCGAGCGCACCGGTCCGGCGCTCGTCGCCACCTCCCGCCAGCGGTCGCGCGCGGCGAGCTGCGGGTGGGCCGCGAACTGCTCCACCGTGTTGAACCGGGCGTTGGCGATGTCCGCCGCGTCGAGCCGCTCTATGGCCGCCGCGGCCGTCAGCGACGCGAACACGCCGTCGATCTCCCGGTCGAGCGCCTCCCGGTTCGCGCCGCGCCGCGCGCTGGTGTCGAAGCGCGGATCGGCCGCCAGCGCCGGCCGGCGCAGCACCTGCGCGCAGAAACGGACCCACTCGCGCTCATTCTGGACGCCGAACAGCACCGCTTGCCCGCCGGCGCAGGCGTACGGCCCGTACGGCGCGATGGTGGCGTGGCGCGCGCCGCTGCGCGGCGGCGCCGTCCCGCCGTACAGGGTGTAGTGCAGCGGAAATCCCATCCATTCCCCGAGCGCCTCGAGCATCGAGACCTCGATGGACGTCCCCGCGCCGGTCCTTTCCCGCGCGTACAGCGCCGTGAGAATTCCGGTATAGGCGTACATGCCGGCCGCGAGGTCGGCCACCGGGATCGCGAGCTTCACGGACTCCTCCGGCGTGCCGGTGATCGACATGACCCCCGACTCGGCCTGCACGAGCAGGTCGTACGCCTTGCGGTCGCGGTACGGCCCGCTGCCGCCGTAGCCGGACAGGCCGCAGACGATCAGCCGGGGGTGGGCGCCGCGCAGGACGTCCGCCGCGAGGCCGAGGCGCTCCGCGGCGCCCGGCGCGAGGTTCTGGACGAACACGTCCGCGCGGGCAACCAGCCGCCGCAGCGCTTCCGCCGCCTGCGGGCGCTTGAGATCGAGCGTCATGGATTCCTTCGAGCGGTTGAGCCACACGAAATGACTCGACAGCCCGTGGACGGTGGTGTCGTATGCGCGCGCGAAGTCGCCGGTCCCGGGGCGCTCGACCTTTATGACCCGGGCGCCGAGGTCGGCCAGCTGGCGGGTGGCGAACGGCGCCGCCACGGCCTGCTCCAGCGACACGACCGTGACGCCTTCGAGCGGCAGCGAGCCCATCAGAACGATCGCGGCAGGCCGAGCACGTGTTGGCCGACGTAGGAAAGGATGAGATTGGTGGAGATCGGCGCCACCTGGTAGAGGCGGCACTCGCGGAACTTCCGCTCCACGTCGTACTCCGCGGCGAAGCCGAACCCGCCGAACGTCTGCACGGCCGCGTTCGCCGCTTCCCAGGAGGCGTCGGCAGCCAGCAGCTTGGCCATGTTCGATTCGGCGCCGCACGGCCGCCCGGCGTCGAACAGTTCCGCGGCCTTGATCCGCATCAGGTCGGCGCTCTCGACGTTGACATGCGCGCGGGCGAGCGGAAACTGGATGCCCTGGTTCTTGCCAATCGGCCGGTCGAACACCACCCGCTCGTTGGCGTACTTCACCGCGCGCTCGATGAACCAGCGCCCGTCGCCGACGCACTCGGCGGCGATCAGGATCCGTTCGGCGTTCAGGCCGTCGAGCAGGCAGCGGAAACCGTCCCCCTCGGCCCCGATCAGATTCGCCGCCGGCACCTCCAGGTTGTCGAAGAACATCTCGGTGGTCGCGTGGTTCATCATCGTCCGTAACGGCCGGATGATGAGCCCGTTGCCGACCGCGGCGCGGAGATCGACGAGCAGCACCGAAAGCCCCTCGGTCTTCTTGCGCACCTGCTCCAGCGGCGTGGTGCGGACGAAGAGCAGCAGCAGGTCGGAATGCTCGGCGCGCGAGATCCAGACCTTCTGGCCGTTGACGATGTAGCGGTCGCCGTCACGAACCGCCGTCGTCCGGATGCGCGTCGTATCGGTGCCGCTGGCCGGCTCGGTGACGCCGAATGCCTGCAGGCGCAGCTCGCCGCTCGCGATGCGCGGCAGGTAGGCGCGCTTCTGGGCCTCCGAGCCGTGCCGCAGCAGCGTGCCCATGATGTACATCTGCGCGTGACAGGCGGCGGCGTTCCCGCCGGAGTGGTTGATCTCCTCCAGGATGATCGATGCCTCCCGCACGCCGAGGCCCGAGCCCCCGAACTCGGCCGGGATCAGCGCCGCGAGATAGCCGGCGCTCGTGAGCGTATCGACAAACTCCTTGGGGTACGCCTCGCGGCGATCGAGGTCGCGCCAGTAGCTGTCAGGGAAACGCCGGCAAAGGTCGGCTACCGCCTGGCGGAGATCACGGTGCAAATCTACGTTCGATACGGCTGACAAGGAGGCCTCCGGGCTGCAATACTATCGCGATGCGCATTTGGAAGGGATCGCTGGCGCTTGGTATCGCGGCGGCCATGGCGGCCACGGCCGCCGCGGGCGAGAAACCGACGGCGGAGTATGCCGGCGCCATGCGGTCGCTCGACACCGCCGCCCGCGGACTCCGCGAGGCGCTGGAGGCCCGCGATCACGCAACGATGAACGAGTACGTCATCCTCGCGCGGCCCGCCATCGAGCTGGTGCAACAGTACTGGCGCGACCGGGAGACGGCCGGCGCCGAGGACGTGGAGGACGCCGGTGAGGCGATCCGCGCGGTGTCCAAGTCGGTGTCGGAGATCAGCGTCGCCGTCCACCTCATGACCCTGTCGCCCAACCCGGTGGCGGTCTACGGCGCCGAGGTGGCGCTGATAGACCTCCGCGCCGCCTGTGCGTCCTGCCACGCGGCGCACCGCGAGGAACAGGCCGACGGCAGCTATCTGATCAAGTAGCCGCGACCAGCAGCACCCAGTCCTCGTTCTGCACCACCAGCTCGAGGCTGGCGGCCTCCTCCTCCGTGAGGAACTCCTTGTCGCCGAGCTCCTGCGGCCGCGCGTCGACTCACCTCGGCCACCTCCCATTCACGGTGTCCCCGGGTCGCGCCCGCCGCGCCTTCACCAGCGCGCTTCCTCGGCGCGCGCCCCGCGCAGGATGTTCAGCAAACCGTAGTTCCCCTCGTGGCAGGCGTACTCGTACAGCGGCAGATCGCTGCGGTTCATCGGCAAGCGGCCGGTCAGCGTGCGGGTGAAGGTCTGCGGATCGTCGATCGTGAACTCATACACCAGTTCGCCGGCGTCGGTGCGCGTGAAGCGCTCCGTCAGGTGCAGCGAATCGCCGATGCCGAACGCCATCGAACGGAAGCCGCCCAACTCGGAATCGAACGCCATCGGGCTGAAGCTGGCGACCTTGGGGGTGAAGTTGGTGGTCTCGACCACCAGCGTGTTGCCCTCCCACCGGCCGCGGGAGTCGCCGAGCCACTGGCGGATCGTGGGCGGCAGGTGCGGGCGCCCGTCCAGCGGAACCACGCGGACGTCATGGACCATCTCCGCCACGATCACGACGTAGCCCGGCGCCTGGAACACCTGGATGTTGTTGTTGTAGCCGCCCGGCAGCATCGGCGGTCCGGTGCTGAAGCCGACGATGCAGCGTTCGGCCAGTCCGCGATCTTCCGGACCGTCGGATCCTATGCCGGTGGCGCGCAGCCGGACAGGACGCTCGCCGGCGGCGCGGTGCGCCTCCGCCCGGCGCTGCTCCGCCTCGGTCCGCGGCGGGATCCGTCCGTCCGGTGGATCGACAGCCTCCTCTTTCCTCCGCCGGCGTAGGTGACCTGCTCGCTCATGCTTCCTGAAAAGGACACGCCGCTCCGTCTACTGCATCAACGCACCCGAGCCGCAACGCCGTCCAGCGGGGATGCATCGCCGGCCAATCGGTACTACTTTGCCTCGACCGGCTCGATACGGAGCAGTGCCCCGTCGTCCTGGTCGGTCAGCACGTAGATGAGCCCGTCCGGCCCCTGCTTCACCTCCCGGATGCGCTGCTGCAGCTCGCGCAGCAGCGATTGCTGGCGAACCAGCAGCCCCCGATCGTTGAAGACGAGCCGCTGGATCTCGGCGCCGCGCAGCCCGCCGACGAAGAGGTCGTTCTTCCAGTTGGGGAACTTGTCGCCCGTATAGAACATCATGCCTGCCGGCGAGATCGAAGGGCTCCAGAAGAAAACGGGCTCGTCGATGCCTTCCGCCTGCCGTGCGGTCTGCTGCGGCCCGGAATGCGTCCCGGTCAGCTCTCCCGAATACGCCCGCCCGTAGGAGACGACCGGCCAGCCGTAGTTGCGGCCCGCGCGGATGATGTTGACCTCGTCGCCGCCCTGCGGCCCGTTCTCGGTCTCCCACAACTCGCCGGTCTCCGGGTGGAACGCCAGCCCGTTGGAGTTGCGGATGCCGAAGGCGTATATCTCCGGCCGGTGGCCCGGGGTATTCACGAACGGATTGTCGTCGGGGACCGTCCCGTCGTCGTTGAGCCGCAGCATCTTGCCGGCGTGGTTGGTCGGGTCCTGTGCGTAGTCGGCCGAGCCCACCTCGTAGCGCGCCGGCTGGCCGACCACCATGAACAGCGTTCCGTCCGGGGCGAACAGGATGCGCGACGTCTGCGCCGCACCCATGTAGTCGGCGTCCGCGACAAACAGGTCCCGTACCTCGACCAGCGCGCCGCGCCCTTCGAACTTGCCGCGCGCGAGGACGGTCGTGGCGGCCAGCCTGTGTTTGGGGCTCGCTTTGTGGTACGTGAAATAGACGAACTGGTTCTGCTCGAAGCGGGGATGGAGCGCGATGTCCATCAGCCCCTTGCGGCGCGGCGTGAACACCTCCGGGATGCCGGCGAGCGGCTCGGGATCCAGCACGCCGTCCCGGACGATTCGGAGCCGGCCGCCATGTTCTGTGATGAACATGTCGCCGTTCGGCAGGAACTCGATCGCCCAGGGCCGGTTCAGGCCCTTCATCGGAACGACCCGGAACGTCTGCTCCTGCGTGTGGAACACCCGCGGCTCCGCCGACAGTGTGTTTGACGGTTCGCAGCCCGGACAGTCCGTGCGCCGCTCGGGCTCCTGGGCCGTGGCCGGCGCGCCCGGCGCTGCAAGGATGGCAATGGCGGCCGCGGCGACAGTGACCAGTCCGGCGTGCACAGTTCGGTTCAGCATCGGTATCTCCTGACCATGAATCGGTACTACTGTGACTCTACGGGCTCAATCCGCAGCAGTGCCCCGTCGTCCTCGTCGGTCAGCGCGTAGATGAGACCGTCCGGCCCCTGTTTCACCTCGCGGATCCGTTGCTTCAGCTCGCGCAGCAGCGATTGCTGGCGCACCAGCAGGCCGCGGTCGTTGAAGATGAGCCGCTGGATCTCGCGCGAGCGCAGCCCGCCGACGAAGAGGTCGCCCGTCCAGTTCGGGAAGCGGTCGCCGGTGTAGAACAGCATGCCCGCCGGGGAGATCGACGGGCTCCAGAAGAAGAACGGATCCTCGATCCCCTCGGCCCACACCTGCGGCCGCTGCGGCCCGGAGTCCGTGCCCGTCAGATCGCCCGAATAGGCCCGTCCGTATGACACGACCGGCCAGCCGTAGTTGCGGCCGGCGCGGATGATATTGACCTCGTCGCCGCCCTGCGGCCCGTTCTCCGTCTCCCACAGCTCACCGGTCTCCGGGTGGAACGCCAGCCCGTTCGAGTTGCGGATGCCGAAGGCGTAGATCTCCGGCCGGTGGCCCGGCGTGTCGACGAACGGGTTGTCGTCGGGCACGGTCCCGTCCTCGTTGAGCCGCAGCACCTTGCCGGCGTGGTCGCCGGCGTCCTGGGCGCTCTCGGCCACGCCGACCGCGTTGCGGAGCGGGACGCCGATCACCATGTACACCTTGCCGTCCGGACCGAACAGCACGCGCGCCGTCTGCGCCGTGCCGGAGTAGGCGGCGTCCGAGACGAACAGGTCGCGCACTTCCACCAGCGCGCCGCGTCCCTCGAACTTGCCCCGCGCGAGCACCGGCGTGCCGGCCATGCGGTTCTCCGGACTCGCCTTGTGGTAGGTGAAGTAGACGAACTGGTTCTCCTGGAAGCGGGGGTGCAGCGCGATGTCCATCAACCCCTTGCGCCGAATGGTGAACACCTCGGGGATGCCGGCGAGCGGCTCCGCGTCGAGCACACCGTCGCGCACGATGCGCAACTGGCCGCCGTGCTCCGTGATCAGCATGTCGCCGTTCGGCAGGAAGGCCAGTGACCAGGGCCGGTTCAGGCCCCTCATCGGCACCACCCGGAACGTCTGCTCCTGGGTGTGGAATACCTGCGGCTCCGCCGGCATCGCTTCCGACGGTGGGCAGCCCCCGCAGTCCCTCCGCCGCTCGGGCTCCTGGGCCGCGCCCGGCGCCACCGCGATGGCAACGGCCGCCGCGGCAGCGGCCAGCATTCCGAACGGCATGGATCCCTTCGGCATCGGCATCTCCTGATCGTGAATAGGTTCCGCTACAGCATACCGGCTCGCGGTCCACGGCGAATGTACGTCATGATCCCGCGCGGGACGGAAACGTATGAGGGCGATGGTGCTCCCGCGGATCGTGTCGCTGGACGACGTTGACACTCCGCTGGAGCTGGTCGAGCTGCCGGCGCCTGAACCAGCGCCCGGTGAAGTCCTCGTCCGCATTTCGGCGTGCGGCGTCTGTCACACCGAGCTCGACGAGATCGAAGGGCGCACGGCGCCGCCGCGCCTCCCGGTCGTCCCGGGGCACGAGGTAATCGGCCGTGTCGCCCGCGCCGGTCCGGGTGTCGCCAAGCTCGGAGTCGGTGACCGGGTAGGCGTCGGTTGGATCCATGCTTCGTCCGGGGCGGCTGACGAGAACCTGAGCCCGGCGTTTCGGGCCACCGGCCGGGATGTCGACGGCGGCTACGCCGAGTTCATGACAGTCGGCGAGGACTACGCCTTCATCGTCCCCGATGTCTTCACGGACGTGCAGGCGGCGCCGCTGCTCTGCGCCGGCGCCATCGGATATCGCGCGCTCACCCTCGCCGGGCTCGAGGACGGCGAGCTGCTCGGGCTCACCGGCTTCGGCGGGTCGGCGCATCTCGTCCTGCAGCTTGCGCGGCATCTCTATCCACGCAGCGGGATCTTCGTCTTCGCACGCGACGCCGCGGCGCGCCGGTTCGCGGCCGAGCTGGGCGCGGACTGGGCCGGCGCAACGACCGAGCGTGCACCCGAGCGGCTGCACGCCATTATCGACACCACGCCCGCCTGGACGCCGGTCGTCGAAGCGCTGGCCAACCTCCGGCCCGGCGGCCGGCTCGTCATCAACGCGATTCGCAAGGAAGACGCAGACCGGGCCGTCCTCGGCGGCCTCGGCTACGCCGAGCATCTCTGGATGGAAAAGGAGATCAAGTCGGTCGCCAACATCACGCAGCACGACATCCGCGCCTTCCTCCCGCTGGCGGCCGCGGCGGGCATTCGGCCGGAGGTGGAGGTCTATGCGCTGGAGGAGGCGAACCGCGCCCTCGTCGAGCTCAAGCGGCACAGCGTCAAGGGGGCGAAGGTGCTGCGCGTGGGCTCGTAGCCGCGGACGTGCGATGACCAGCGCATCGAAGGAGGGACGACAAGTTGCTTGATACGATGGTCTCCGAAGGAGCCGTCGCTCTCATGGAGATCAGTAGCGAACGGGACATCCCCGGAGGGGTTTCACCTCGAGGCCCAGGCGACTCGAGGACTCGATGGAGACGAGCGAGATGGAATCATGATCACCGGCGAGCTGAAGTCCAAGGTCGACCGAATCTGGGACACCATGTGGTCCGGCGGCATCTCGAACCCGCTCTCCGTCATCGAGCAGCTCACCTACCTGCTCTTCATCAAGCGTCTGGACGAGCTGCACACGCGCGAGGAGCATAGAGCCGCCCGCACCGGCCAGCCGATCGAGAAGCCGGTGTTCACCGCCCGCCAAGACGCTCTGCGCTGGTCGCGTTTCAAGGAGCTTGCGCCCGAGCCGATGTTCGAGACGGTGCGGGACAGGGTGTTCCCCTTCATCAAATCGCTGGGCCAGTCGGGGGACTCCGACGAGGGATCGACCTACACCCATCACATGAAGGACGCCCTCTTCATGATGCCCACGGCTCGGGTGCTGGCCAACGTGGTCGACCAGCTCGACGACATCGCCATGGCCGACCGTGACACCAAGGGTGATCTCTACGAGTACATGCTCGGCAAGATCGCCACCGCCGGGCAGAACGGGCAGTTCCGCACGCCGCGCCACATCATCAGGCTGATGGTGGACATGACCGCACCCGCCCCGAAGGACGTCATCTGCGATCCGGCCTGCGGCACGGCCGGCTTCCTCGTCGCGGCCTCCGAGCATCTCGTCGAGCACCACGGCGACCGCATCTACAAGAACGCCCAGGCCCGCCGCCGGTTCAACGAAGGCACTTTCCACGGCTACGACTTCGACACCACCATGCTGCGCATCGGCAGCATGAACATGCTGCTGCACGGCGTGGAGAATCCGGACATCCGTTACAGGGACTCGCTCGCCCAGACCGACCTGGCGGCGGCGGGGGACGACGCCGAGCGGTACTCGCTCGTCCTCGCCAATCCGCCGTTTGCGGGCAGTCTCGACTACGAGTCCACCGCCAAGGACCTGCAGCAGGTCGTCAAGACGAAGAAGACCGAGCTGCTGTTCGTTGCCCTGTTCCTGCGCCTGCTCCAGACCGGCGGCCGTGCCGCCGTCATCGTGCCCGACGGCGTACTCTTCGGATCGAGCAAGGCGCACAGGACCCTGCGCACGACCCTGGTCGAGGACCAGAAGCTCGACGCCATCGTCTCCATGCCCTCTGGCGTCTTCAAACCCTACGCCGGGGTCTCCACCGCCATCCTGCGCTTCACCAAGACCAACTCCGGCGGCACGGACGACGTCTGGTTCTACGACATGCGCGCCGACGGCTACTCGCTGGACGACAAGCGGACCCCGCAGCCGGAGAAGAGCGACCTTGCCGACATCCTCGCCCGATGGCGGAACCGCGCGGCCGAGAGCAAGCGGGCGCGGACGGACCAGAGTTTTCTCGTGCCCAAGGCCGAGATCGCGAGCAACGACTACGACCTGTCCATCAACCGCTACAAGGAAGTGGAATACGAGGGGGTGAAATACGACCGGCCGAAGGTGATCCTGAAGCGGCTAGCGAAGCTGGAGGACAAGATCGCGAAGGGGCGGGAGGAGTTGGAGGGGTTGCTGCGATGAGGCTCTCGTACACGCCGCCCCCGGGCTGGGACTTCGCTACAGTCGGCGACTTGGCGAAACCAGAAAAGGGCTCGATACGCATCGGACCGTTCGGCAGCGCGCTCAAGAAGCATGAGTACTCGGAGAACGGGATTCGTGTTCTTGGTATTGAGGATGTGCATCCGAACCAATTCTTGTCTGACAGATGCAAGTACATCCCCGATGCCAAATTTTGTGAGCTCAGACAGTACGAGGTGAGCGACGGAGATGTCTTGGTCACCAACATGGGAACCGTCGGCAGAGCCTGCGCCGTGCCGGCCGGAACTCAGAGGTCCATCATTTCGAGCCATCTAATCAAGGTCTCGTTGAATCGTTCGAGGGCGGATCCCAACTACCTGTGCTGGATGCTCAACTATTCACCTTTGGTAGTGGCTCAGATAAGGGCAAAATCCCACGGTGCAATCATGGCGGGCTTTAACAGCAGTCTAGAACCTATCTCAAAATCGTTTAAACAATATCAGCAGGGATGCGAGCTGCACAAAGCCCAGGAAGTTTTTCGGATAGTACTCCCAGCGCGTCACAATACGGCGCTGCCATTGGAGCCAGGCAAAAAAGCGCTCGACCTTCCACCGCCGCGCGTAGCGACGTAAGGGCCGACCGTCCTGTGTCTTGCGCCGCTTCCGATTCTTGCGATGCGGAGCGATCATCTCGACACCGTCGACCTTCAGTTCAGCGTCCAAGGGGTCACTGTCGTACGCTTTGTCGCCAATCAGGTGCTCCGGCGTCGCCTCAATCATGTAGAACTCGAAGCTCAACTGCACCAACGTGACTTCATGATGGTTCGCCGCGTGAGTGCTGACCGAGAGCGGTAGCCCCTCCCGGTCCACGATCCCCATGATTTTCACGCCTTTTCCGCGCTTCGTCGGGCCGACCTCCGCGCCACCCCCCTTCGCCGACGAGAACATCGCGTCAATGAAACTCTCCGATTCGTCCAGGCCGCCGCGCTCGCGGAGCGTATTGGCCACATCCACCAGGATATCCCGGAGCACCTCATGGCGGCACCACGTCTGGAAGCGGCGATGCACGGTCTTGTAGCTCGGATAACACTGCGGCAACATATGCCATTGTGCGCCCGTGTTCAGAATCCACAAGACCGCCTCCAGCACCCGACGGGTCGGAATGGGTTTGCGACCCGCTCGCCCCGGAACACGACGCTCCTCAGGAAAGTGCTCCCGAATCCGTTCCCATTGCTCGTCGGTCAACTTCACCATCACAATAAGATTAACTTAATTCGACCCCGATCTCAATTTTGAGATAGGTTCTACTCAAGTCGCTTCGAATCCCTCTCCCGCCGCTCGCCGAGCAGAAACGGATTGCGGGAATTCTGGATGCGGCGGACGCCTTGCGGGCCAAGCGCCGCGAGGCCCTCGCCCAGCTCGACACCCTCCTCCAGTCCACCTTCCTCGACATGTTCGGCGACCCCGTCACCAATCCGATGGGTTGGGTGGAGACGCCTTTCGGAGACATCGCTACCGATACGAAGCTTGGGCTGGTGCGATCATCCAAGGAGTTCGGATGGGACTTCGGGATTCCATACGTTCGGATGAACGCAGTGACGAGCAACGGATACTTCCTGCCCGACGAGGTGCAGTCGACGCACGCTGACGAGGCGGAGGCTGAGGTTTTTGCTTTGCGGCCTGGGGACTTTCTCTTTAACACGCGAAACTCGAAGGAACTTGTCGGGAAGGTGTGCGTCTTTCCAGGCCCTGAGGGCTGGCTCTTCAACAACAACCTTATGCGTGTTCGGTTTCGTGCTGAAGTTGAGCCGTGGGTTATCGCGATGCAGTTTCGATTTAGACGGGTGCAGCGCGAACTGGAGAAGCGCAAATCCGGCACGACCAGCGTATTTGCCGTCTACTGGAAGTCGCTGCGCACTCTTCCCGTGCTAGTTCCTCCTTCGGACTTCCAACATCGCTTCGCGGCCATCGTCCAATCCGTCGAACAACAGAAAACCAGCCAGCGCACCCACCTGGCCGAACTCGACACCCTCTTCGCCTCCCTGCAATCCCGCGCCTTCCGGGGAGACCTCTGAGCCGTCATGGAAGTCTCCACCAACTTCGCGTTCCTGAAGCAGGAGTTCCCGCATGCCGCGGAGAGCGCGAGTTATGCGGAGCGCCACGTCTACGGCGACCCGCGGGCCTCCTGCTTCCATGCAAGGCATGCGCTGGAGCGGCTGATCAAGCGCGTCTACAAGGTGGAGAAGGCCCTGAACCCACCGAAGGTCACGAACCTGGACGCCTACCTCGGCGAGCCCGCCTTCCGTACGCTCGTGCCCGAGGTGGTGTGGCAGAAGGCGGAGTACATCCGGAACGCGGGCAACGTGGCGGTGCACGGCAACAAGACGCCCGCGCCGGAGCAGGCGTTGAACGTGGTACGGGAGCTGGCGCACGTCCTCTACTGGGCGGGTCGCACCTATCTGCGGAAAGGGGCGGAGAGCCTTCACGGGAAGACCTTCGACGAGTCCCTGGTCCCCACACTCGAATCGGGCGCCGCGCCGGCCAGCGTCGAGGAGCTCGGCGCCCTGAAGCGCGACCTCGACGCAGCCGAGGACGCGCGCAAGGAGGTCGAAGGCGAGTTGGAGGCGCTGCGTGAACGGCTCGCCGCCATCAAGGCGGAGAACGAGACCGTCCCGGAGACCCGTGACTGGAACGAGAGCACGACCCGCAAGCTGATTATCGACCTGGCCCTGCAGCGTGCCGGCTGGCCGCTCGACCAGGAACACGACCGTGAATTCGAAGTCACGGGCATGCCGAACACCTCGGGGCTCGGTTACGCCGATTACGTCCTGTGGGGAGATGACGGCAAGCCGCTGGGGGTGGTGGAGGCGAAGAAGACCACGGTCGATCCGGCGGCGGGTCGACAGCAGGCCAAACTCTACGCGGACTGCCTGGAGGCCATGCACGGCCAGCGCCCGGTCATCTTCTACACGAACGGGTACGAGACCTACCTGTGGGACGACCGGGCCTACGCGCCGCGAGCCGTGGCCGGCTTCCACAAGAAGGACGAGCTGGCGTCACTGCTCCATCGCCGAGTTCACCGCGAGCGGCTGGACGTGGCGCGGGTGAAGAACGCCATCGTCGAGCGGTACTACCAGAAGCGGGCCATCGGGAGCATCGGCGAGCGGTTCGGACAGGCGCGGCGCAAGGCGCTGCTGGTGATGGCGACCGGCAGCGGCAAGACCCGCGTGGCTGTCGCGCTGGTCGACCTGCTGCAGCAGACGGGCTGGGTGAAGCGAGCGCTGTTTCTGGCCGATCGGGTGTCGCTGGTGAACCAGGCGGTGGGGGCGTTCAAGGCCCACCTGCCGGAGTCGAGCCCGGTGAACCTGGTGACCGAGAAGGACAAGGCGGGCCGGGTCTACGTCTGCACCTATCCGACGATGATGGGGCTGATCAACGAGACGACGGGCACCGAGGCCCGCTTCGGGGTCGGGCATTTCGACCTCGTAGTCATCGACGAGGCGCACCGGTCGGTGTATCAGAAGTACGGGGCCATCTTTCGGTACTTCGACTCGCTGCTGGTGGGCCTGACCGCGACGCCTCGGGATCAGGTCGACCGGAACACGTACGAGCTCTTCGATCTTGAGCCGGGCGTGCCCACCGACGTATACGAGCTCGCGACCGCGGTGGCGGACGGCTTTCTCGTACCACCGAAGGTTCAGCAGGTGGACCTCCGGTTTCCACGCGAGGGCATCGACTACGACTCGCTCAGCGAGGAAGAGCAGGCGCAGTGGGAGAGCCTCGACTGGGGCGACGACGAGGACGATCGCGTGCTGCCGGAACGGGTCAACGCGTCCGCCATCAACGGTTGGCTCTTCAACAACGACACGGTCGACAAGGTGCTGCAACATCTCATGGAGCACGGCCACACGGTCGACGGTGGCGACCGACTGGCCAAGACGATCATCTTCGCGCGCAATCACGCGCAGGCGACGTTCATCGAAGAGCGATTCAACCACCACTACCCGCAGTACGCCGGGCACTTCGCCCGCATCATCGATCACTACGCCACGTATCCGCAGAGTCTGCTCGACGACTTCTCGCGGAAGGACAAGGTGCCGCACATCGCGATCTCCGTGGACATGCTCGATACCGGCATCGACGTGCCCGAGGTGGCCAACCTGGTCTTCTTCAAGCCGGTCTACTCGCGGATCAAGTTCTGGCAGATGATCGGGCGCGGCACGCGGCTGTGCCCTGATCTGTTCGGACCCGGGGACGACAAGCACGACTTCCGCGTCTTCGACTTCTGCTTCAACTTCGACTTTTTCCGCGAGCATCCGGAGGGGATCGAGGACAGTGGCGGCGTTTCCCTCCGCTCTCGGCTCTTTCGGTCGCGGGTGCAGTTGCTGACCGACGTCCAGGCGACGCCGGACCTGGACCCGGAGGCGGCGCTGGCCGGGGCGTTGACGACGGAACTCCACCGGGAAGTGGCGGCGATGAACCGCGAGAACTTCATCGTGCGGATGCAGCTCGAGGCGGTCGAGCGTTTCCGGCAGCGGGAGTCATGGGAGCGGCTCACCGCGTCCGACGTCGATGTCCTGCAGAGTGAGGTTGCCGGGCTGCCCAGCGAGATCGAGACCGACGACATCGAGTCGCGCCTGTTCGATCTCACAGCGCTGAAGATGCAACTGGCCCTTGCCGAGGGCGACACCGGCACATTCGAGCAGCACCGCCGGCGGGTGGTGGAGATCGCTATGCTGCTCGAAGAAAAGAGCACGATTCCCGCCGCCGTGATGGCTCAGATCGCCTACCTGGCCTCGGTGCAGGAGAGCGCCTTCTGGGAAGGCATCGCCCTGAACGGTCTCGAGGAGTTGCGCATGCGCCTGCGTGGCCTGGTGCCCTTCCTGGACAAGAAGACGCGCAAGGTCGTCTACACCGACTTCCAGGACGAGATCACGGCCGTGCGCGACGACGCGGCCGTCTACCTGCCGAAGATGACCTGGGTTCAGTACGAGAAAAAGGTGCAGGAGTACCTGAAGAACCATCTCGACCACATCGTGATCCATCGCCTCCGGACCAACCAGCCGCTCACGGCTACCGATCTGCGGGGGTTCGAACAGACGCTGGTCGAGATCGGCGAGGACGACGGCCAGACTTTGTTGACGAGCCTCCTGGCCCGCAACGACGCCCCCTCACTGGCCCATTTCGTGCGGAGCCTGGTGGGGATGGACCGCGCCGCCGCACAGGAATCCTTCTCGGAGTTCCTCTCCAACCGCAGCCTGACCACGCCGCAAATCCGTTTCATCGAGATGGTGATCGACCAACTCACGGCGCGGGGTGTCATGGAGCCGTCCGCGCTCTACGAGGCGCCGTTCAGTAGCGTGCACGCCGGCGGTCCCGAGGCGTTGTTCGCCGGAAAGAGCAACGTGATCGAGGGGATCTTCGAGAAGTTGAAGACCCTTCACCCGGAGACCTTGGCCGAGGCCGGCTGAAAGCGCCGGTCTCTGAGATTACCGCAGTACCACCGCTGCGGGAGTGAAGAGCCCGTTACGCTCTGAACCTGCGCGTTCGACCTGGACACGGGACCAGATCGCCAGGGTCATGAGTCCGGTGTCCGGCGTGCTCACGGTAGCCGGCGACATCGTGCTCGCGAGCGGGTCGGCAGGTCACCCGTCAGCGCCGGAACGAAATGGAGGAGCCGCGTAGCGGCTTGACGCAGAGGGATCTTCAACCACGGGCTCTTCTAGCCGTCGCCTGCCATCATCGCCGCGTAACGCCGCTGCATTTCCTCCGGCGTCACTTCTTCGATGCTGTGGCCGATGTTCCAGCGGTGGCCGAAGGGGTCCCGGATGCTGCCGGACCGCTCGCCGTACAACTGGTCCTGCGGTTCACTCTCGACCTCGGCGCCCGCCTCGGCCGCGCGGCGAACCACCGCATCGGCATCGTCGACGTGCAGGTATGGGAACACTTCATGGATCATCGCGTCAGCCGCCCTCCGGTTGCCAACTGTGATCTTTCAATAGGTTGTCCACGCGGCCCCGACCGAGGAAACTGATGATGCGACGCCAACCGTTTCCCGGAAGGAGGACGGAGTGGACATCCACAAGAATGCCAAGTTGACGCCGCAGTGTCGAGCCGACATCGTCGGACGGGTGGTTGACCAGGTCCGAGCGTGCGTAGGCCGCCTCGACCTTGTTCCGGACCACGTGCGCCAGCGCCGCCTCGATGATCTCCCGCGGGTGGTCCGTCTCCTCCGCCGCCCAATCCCGGAAGCTGGACCGGTGCCCGTGCGTCCGCTGGTAAGACACGGCAAATCATTTATATAGAATGAGTTATGTAGTCCATTACACCTGCGTTCCCCATGTTGTACCCCACAAGATGAACGGGACCGCAAAGCGCCACAGACGCCGCTCGCGGACCGATCAGGACTGAGCGCGCCGGCCCGCATCGCCGACTGTCCTTCCGGTTCCAGGGGGTGCGGCGCGAGACTCGGAGAGCGTCAACGTGCCCACGAGACCGACCGACCTGGTGTCCATGACCAGCAGATCAACCGGACCACGGCACACGCAGCCAACCGCGGCAGGTAAACCACGACGATCCACGGAGCCAGCGGCGCAGACTAACAGATTGCAACGCGAAGTGTTGCAAGCGATAATGGCCAGTGCAGTTAGCGCACGCGGGATTGAGACGCTTGTTCGAGCGCGGTGACAGCCGCCGGTTGAACCCAGCCCATGTGCGGCGCATCCGGCGTGTGCTGGCGGATCTAGCCGTCGCGTCTTCTCCGACAGACCTGGATCAACCCGGCTACCGGCTGCATCTGTTGCAGGGTGACCGGCGTGGCCTCTGGAGTGTGCGCGTCTCAGGAAACTGGAGAATCGTCTTTGGCTTCGCCGATGGCGAGGCGGTTGACGTGGACCTGATCGACTACCACTAGGGGAAGCATCCATGCCTATGTACGACCCACCACATCCCGGTGAAATGATCCGAGACATCATGGAAGATGAAGAGGTCGGCTGGAGCGTGACGGAGTGTGCCCAGCGTCTCGATGTGGCGCGGAACACACTGTCGCGGCTGCTTAATGGACGTCTTGGGATCTCGCCACGAATGGCGCTGGCGCTAGAGCGAATCGGTTGGAGCAACGCGGATCACTGGATGCGTCTTCAGGCGGCTTATGACTTGTCGCAGGAGAGGCGTAAGCAGGCGGCGGCTTGAACTAATAGTGTGAGATTGCGCGCGTGAGAATGGCTTCTGTCGACCCGGCCGCGCCGCCCCGGATGCCGTTGAAGCCGTCGCTTGGTACCGCCAAGGCGGCCGAGCAGGGCCAACCCCAGGCGATGTGGTACCTCGGGGATATGTACAGCGAGGGCCTGGGCGTGCTGCAGGATTTCGTCGAGGCCCACAGGTGGTACAACCTCGCTGCCTCCCGGCTGCCCGGCGATCAGCGCCAAGGCTCCCGCCCCAACCGCCGCGCCGTCGGCGCCGACTCCGCTCCCTGCACTCGCCTCGACCCAACCATGCCCCCCACCTCCTTCGACATCGGATTCTCCCTTAATCCGTGTCCGAGAAAACTGGGGGCGCCTCAGGTCAAGGGGACCGAGAGTTCTACGACAGGTCCACAGATATGTGGGTCAGGCTCAACGTCCACCTGTTCGACGTGCAGTACGACGGGCGCCAAACGGAGTTCCAGGTCCACCCGGAGTACGGAAGCAGAGCAGCCGCGCGGGAGCAAGTCGATGCATGCGCGGCGGTTCTCGGGAGGCTGCCGCGGGTTATGCTGTCGAATGCCAAAGAGGTGGAGATCAGCATCACCGCGAAAACCTCGTCCACTACCTCTCTTGACCCCGGGGAACCGGTAGTGCAAGCGAGCCAGAGCGGGGTTTTCCACATCTGCACAGGCAGAGCGGAGGAGGTAGCCCGTGCCGGTGCTTCCGCTCGTGGGGATGCTCCTGCTGGCGGGACTGCCATGGACGGCCCGTCTACGACTTCGATCCTGAAACTGCACCACGACCCAAAGGACTTCACATTGCGCAGGGTTCCCCTGACACTCAAGAGCCCGGAGCCCGGAGCCCGGAGCCGCTGCTGCGTGCTCGTGGCGGCCGTTGCATCTGTACTGCTCCTCCCCCTAACGTCGTCTGGTTCGGCCAACGCGCAATCGACCGGGACGGAAGCGTCCTCGATCACCGCCGCGGCGAATACCGCGGCCATAGCTCCTGGCAGAGCCGCACGTCCTCAGGATCCGGCAGCCCAGCCGGAAGCGACCGGTGAGCAACGGTCGGGGAGCCCGCTGCCCACCGACGAACGGCTTCGGATTTCTGTTGGCTTTCTGGCCGCCTACGGATTCGACGCTGCCAACGCCGACAAGGGATACGAAACGCAAGGCCGGATTGGCCAGGCGTCCGTGGCTCTCCAGGGCAAATTCAACAATCGCTTCGAGTACCTGATCTCGATGGGAGCGATCGATGAGATCTCTCCACTGCCGGCCTGCCCTGAACGCGGATTCTTCTATCCCAACGACCCGAAGTTCGCCTACGCGGAACTCTACGCCCAAGGTCGAGGGCCGCAGATCGACTGTGACCCACAGGGCACCCGGCGTGTCGACCTCTATCGCGGAATCGCCCTGGACATGCTGCCTCAGCAAGGGGCGCTTCGAGAAGGGTACTTGAAGGTCAACCTGTGGCGAAACGGCTTCCTTCAGTTCGGCCGGGTTGCCCAGCCGATCGGGTTTACGCCAGAGGAAGCGGGTTCCTGGACCGCCAGGGACGCTGCACTCATTCAGAGGTTGAACCGCGACGCGTTCTTCATGCTCAGAATCGGGCTGGCCCGCCGCATAGGCGGAGTGGAATTCGGGGGGAGTGCCGCAGCCATTTCCGGAGACAGCGATGCTTCGAAGGACTATGGCTACAACAAGTTGTTCAACGACGGGTCGCTCGATGGCAACAGCGGGCCAGGGGCCATCGTCGAGACCTACGCTCGGACGGACAGTTTCGACGTGAGGCTCGGGTACCGGCACAACGAGATGGGCTCGAAGATCGAGTCCCTCGCCCCGTCGTACTTCGCCAGCGGCAAGCACCACGACAAAGCTCTGGTGCTCTCGGGCCAGTACCGGGTGAATCGGCGCATCCGCGTGCTCGCAGAATGTGCCCACTACACGGTCGGACTGAAAGAATCCTCGGCCCTCCTGGTTGGGGTCAATCCCGCCAAGGTATTCAAGAACGGCTGCTACTTTACCGCCGAAGGCCGCGTTCCGGTACGTCCTGGCGTCGAGATTGGTGGAAGCTTCACGCGGGAAGAGATCGACCGCGCGGACAGCTTGATCCGGTTTCTATCCGAGAAAGGACTGTACCAAGTTGTCGAAGGGAACAGCGACCGAATGAGCGTCTTCCGCATCTTCGCCGATCCACTTCGACCGGAATCAGCGATCCACATCATCCGAAATACGCACGTGGTGCAATTCGCGCTTGATTATCGATCTGACGGATTGCGTGTGGACGATTCCCGCCATGCGGACGAAGATGAAGCGCGCGCACCGGCTCCCCCCGTTGCGTGGGCGAGCGATGGAGATTCTCGACGCGGCTCAGACGCTAGGTGACGGCGGCGACTTCCATTGGATGTTAAGCAGCGTGAGTTTGTGAATTCCAGTAAGTTGCTCATAAAATGAGACTTACTGTAAACCGACTAGCCGCTATTCCCCCGTCCATTACCACTTTACGTACGGGAATCAGCAGGACCAGTCAGGCAGCTTCCAGACCGAATCGGACATCGAGTGAGCGTCCATTTGCCGCTCCGGTGTCGGGACTGGATTACCATCATCGCCCCGGCAGCGCGGGAAGGGCCGACCCCGTGAGGCTTCCGATCTCGACTGCGGCTGCCTTGGCCCGTTCCGCAAGGACTTGGCTGATATCGGCAGTAGACTTCAGCGCCTTACGCGATGCTGCTGTCGTGGAATCCAGAGCTATGCGGGAACCGCTAGCCGCCGATTCCATCGCCCGTTTCGAGCCGCCTGCCGCAGCATCCAGCGCCCTCTTGGACCCGCTTGCGACAGACCCCGCCACCTCGCGGCTGATATCGGTAACGCTGACGTGAGACACGGCCTTACTGGCGAGAATGCCGACCACGAGACTCACCAAGAAGGACAGACCCACGGGTCCGCCAATCGTAGTGACCTGCGCGACCGCGACGATCGTGAGCGTGGCGACCACAGCACCGCGTGCCGATCCGTCGAGGAGGTCGCCGTATTTGCCGTCCAGTCTGGCCCTCTGGAATGCTCTGGCGAAGGCCACCACGGAGATGACCAGCAGCAGCGGATTCGCGCTGAGGGCGGCCGCCATACCCATGCTGCCCACCATCCTGCTGAAGCTCTCGGTGTCGGCCCGATTCCACTGGAACACCAAAGCAAGGATGCCAATGGAACCGCCTAACAACTCAGCTGCCGTATAGCTGTTCAGGTCGTTGAACCATTCTCGACTGAGTTGAAACCGCGTCTCCAGGAAGCTGGCGGCGTGGTCGTACGTCGCCTTGTCCCAACTTGCCAACGGCAGCCCCTTGGAAGTCGTCAGGTCCCGGAACATTCCTTGGACGAAGCCCAGGCCTTCCTGGATGATGCTGTCCTCGGTTGACGCGCCCTTGACCGCCTCGAACGCGCCCGCGATTGTGTGCCCCCCGTCGAACAGACGATGATTCCCGCCACCGATGTTCGTGGCAAGATACTCAGCGTCCATGGCCTTGTCGTAGATGGTCGCCGGTCCGTTCGCCAAGCCGGCCAGCATGGAATTGAGATCGGCTGACAGCGCGCTCGCCAGGACGCCCTGAGTCACGTGAATTAGGCGATCCGCCGACACTGACGCCGACTTCAACGCCTCTCGCGATACGGCTGTCGTGGAATCCAGAACCTTGCGGGAACCGCTAGCCGCCGATTCCATCGCCCGTTTCGAGCCGCCTGCCGCAGCATCCAGTGCCTTCTTGGACCCGCTTGAGACAGACCCCGCCACCCCGCGGCTGACATCGGCAGTAGACTTCAGCGCCCTTCGCGACGCGGCTGTCGTGGAATCCAGAACCTTGCGGGAACCACTGGACGCTGATTCCATCGCCCGTTTCGAGCCGCCCGCCGCAACATCCAGCGCCTTCCTGGACCCGCTTGAGACAGACCCCGCCACCCCGCGGCTGATGTCGGCAGTAGACTTCAGGGCCTTTCGCGATGCGGCTGTCGTGGAATCCACAGCTTTGCGCGAACCGCTAGTGCTTTGCCACGAGTAAACATTAGGGCTGTCGGGGAACTCATCTCGAACCGAGAGAGTTCCCGTGGGGAAAAAATACATCGTTCGACTCACGGCACAGGAACGCGAGGTCTGTCAACAGACGCTCCGAACGCTCAACGGCGGCAGCGAGAAGGTGCGCCGCGCGCAGATTCTCTTGAAGGCCGATGCGGACGGGCCAAGGTGGACCGACCGGCAGGTCGCCGAGGCCTTTTCGTGCCGCACCAAGACGGTCGAGAACATTCGCCAACGATGCGTGCTGGACGGGTTCGAACAGGCGCTGGAGCGAAAACGACGCGAATCACCGCCGGTCGAGAAGCTGCTCGACGGCGAACAGGAGTCCCAGGTCATCGCCTTGCGTCTGGGGCCGCCCCCGAGGGGCTTTGCGAACTGGTCGCTACGGCTGTTGGCGCGCCGGGTCGTCGAGTTGGGGGTCGTCGAGTCGATCAGCCACGAAACCATCCGGCGCACGCTTAAAAAAACGGCATGACGCGGCGGAAAATCGAGTATTGGGTGATCCCGCCACAGGCCGATGCCGAGTTCGCGGCGAACATGGAACAGGTCTTGGACCTGTATCAGAAACCCTACGATCCGGATTGTCCCGTCGTGTGCATGGACGAGCAGCCGGTGCAGTTGGTCAGGGAAACCCGTCCGCCGATGGCGGCCACGAAGCAGCGTCCCCGGCGTGTCGACTACGAGTACGAACGGGCCGGCACGGCCGCGGTCTTCCTGTTCAGCGAACCGCTGGCGGGTTGGCGGCAGGCGACGGCCCGGGCCCGGCGCAGGAAGGTGGACTGGGCGCTGGAGGTCGCCGGCCTGTTGGAAGGACGCTACGCCGACTGCGAGAAGATCACCTTGGTGTGCGACAACCTCAACACGCACACCAAGGGCGCCTTCTACGAAGTGTTCGAGCCGACCCGGGCACGGCAACTGGTTCGTCGCATCGCGTTCTGCCACACGCCGAAACACGGGAGCTGGCTGAACATCGCGGAGAACGAGCTGAGCTCGATGACGCGCCAATGCCTGCGCGAACGCCGCATCGGCGACCTCGAGACCCTGCACGGCGAAGTGTCGGCGTGGTCCACCGACGTCAATGGCACGCAACGCGGCGTGGACTGGCAGATGAAGGTCGACGATGCGCGCTGTAAACTCAAGTCCGTCTATCCGAAGATTATGACGTGACGGACCACTAGCCGCTGATTCCATCACCCGTTTCGAGCCGCCTGCCGCAGCATCCAGCGCCTTCTTGGACCCGCTTGAGACAGACCCCGCCACCCCGCGGCTGATGTCGGCAGTAGACTTCAGGGCCTTTCGCGATGCGGCTGTCGTGGAATCCAGAGCTTTGCGGGACCCGCTAGCCGCCGATGCCATCGCCCGTTTCGAGCCGCCTGCCGCAGCGTCCAACGCCTTCTTGGCAATCACGCGTGGCACACTGCATTTTACGATCTAGGGGCATGATCACCAACGTTCCGCGGACTGGCGCATCGTCCGGCTCGACCGTGCTCCAGACCACGCCGCCCGCCGTCTGGACGCATCGGGTTGTCGTTCCGAACAACGTCGCCACACGGCCCTCTTGCCGCCGCGACAACGACCTCCGGTGACCCGGGCCAGATGGCGCACAGGGGGGCGACCAATCCATCCTTTCCGGCCGCCCTCACCCACCAGGCGGCCGGGAAGGGAAAATCGCGCGCGCTGTGCGCGCGTTGCTGTTGCCGCGCTGTGCGCGGCAACAGCAACGAGGGGTCCAGACGGGCAAAGGGCACACACCGCTACCGCCGGGAAGCACGCTGGTGGGCATCTGGCCGGATTGCCCTGCGACCTCGGCCGGGGTCGTAAGGCCGCCGGCCACTTCAGGCAGGTCAACGCACCAGGTCCGGACCTCGGCGCGGCCGCTCTGGCCCCTGCAGTTCCGGTACCATCTGGCCGCTCTCCCAGCGCAATTCGCTCCGTCGCGGGGCTGTCACGGCTTGCCGGGCGGCCTCGCGGAGCCGCTCCCCGAACATCTCGTTGTGGCGGAAGTGTTCGTCAAGCCCGTTGACCGCGAACTCCCGGTCGATCTCATCGGGAGCCATCGTGATGCGGCGGGTCAGCCCGCCCCTGGTCTCCGTCTCGACGATGGTGAGCTGCTCCTCGGTCCGCACCGCCACTCGGTGGTAAAGCGCATCTTGCAGGGCCGCGGCGCCTTCGTCCCCCAGCGTGGCGGGATTCTCGCGCATGGCTTCCGGAACGCCGGCAAGCTGCTCGTCCGCGACCTTTTCGAACGCCGTGTTGCTCTTCTCCCAGGCGAGGCAGATCATCTCGGCCTCCAGTCGGCTCTTGCAGTTGAGCGCGACGGCGAGCGCCTGCGCGTCGAGGCGCGACGCCTTGATGACGTCGAACACGTCGCGCACGGGGCTGCGGGTGGCCCGCTCGAGCTTGCCGTGGAGGATCTGCGCCGTCGACAGCACCGTGAAAGGCTCCCCGTCGACAACCGCGGTGCGTTGGCCGCGGGCCGGGCAGGGGTCGAGTTGCGCCAAGTCCACCTGCCCGATCCCGAAGTCGATCTTCCGCCGGCCCACGGAGAACTCGACCTTTCCGCCCAGCCGCTCCATCGCCCGCTCGAAGTCTGTCCCCAGGCTATACAGGCTCACGCCCCTCGACACCGTCAGGTCGATGTCAACGCTGTCTCGGTGCCGCCATCTCGCCGCCAGGGTCGTCCCGCCTCCCAGCCGGCACTCGTGCGGTCCACCGTGGAGCTCGGCCAGGAAGGCCGTGAGCGGTTGCCGCACGGCGCGCCACAATCGTCCGCCGGTCGTGGCCAGTGTCAGTACTTCGTCGCCCACTGGTTGATCTCGCGGATCCGGTCCCCGCAGTTGAACTCAGCCAGGTGGAGTGCCCGCACCAGTTGGCGGTCGGTGTACGCCCTTTGGGCCCAGGCCTCGAGCAGTTCCTGGAAGGTCGCTTCCCTCCCCCACATGTCGACGATCGCGTGCTGCCGCCGCGTCGGGCGCGTTGCGCGGACCGCCTCGTAGAACTCCTCCGCGGTCGGCCGTCGTCTCCATCCGGCGCAGCTGCTCATGATCCGGCGATGCACCGCGGCGGCGTGCCGGCCCGTCCCGGCGCCGGGGTCAGACAGCCGCTGGAAGTCGCGCCCGCTCGCTTCCGCGTCGCTGAAGGCCTCCGGCGGCAGCAGCGTCGCCGGCGCCCACCGGTCTTCTTCCTCGCGGCGGCGCTCCGCTTCCTGACGGACCCGCTCCGGGCCCGCGTATCCACCGCCCGCCTGGGTCCGCGCGGAGAGCTTCGCCATCCGTTCTTGTGGTCAGTGAATCGTCGCCCGTCCTCGGAGTATGGCACACCGATTCCTCGAAGCGTAACGGCCCGGCTCGAGCTGTCGCGACGAAAAAAATCTGCCGACCTGGCCGTACCGCATGGGACAGGCAGGGACCGAACCGGCCACTCGGGGTCACGGCTGGCCTCATCTCGACAGACTGGGACGGAGAGGGTCAGATCTGTACTCAACCCCTGTATTTGTAGACAGTTACGGCGTTTTATACGCTCCGGTCCTGTCCGTTCGCAGACAGATCAACACGGTCCACCGCATCAAGGAGTGCATCAGATGACGACCAACCCACACCTCGCCCCGGAGCAGCCGAGCGCCGGCGCCGCCATGCCCAGGCTCCTGACCCTGCGCGACGTGACGGCGGCGACCGCCCTGTCCCGCTCGGCCGTCTACGCGCTGATGGCAGAGTCCCGGTTCCCGAAGCCGATCCGCGTCGGCAACCGGGCCGTCCGCTGGGTCGAGCAGGAAGTGCGCGACTTCATCGCCAGCCGGCCCCGAGCTGGCTCCGCACGCCCGCCGCGCAGCCAAGGATGAGCTGCTGTCCACTAGGCAGCCAGCATGAGGCCCCCCCGGTGTCGACAAACGAGAGAGCACCCGCGGCCGGAGCTGGCTCATGACGTGTAGATGTCATGAGCCAGCTTACTCCTTGTATAGACAAGGAGGCTGGCGAGGGGGCGCTGCGCGCCCCCTTCGAACCCCCGGCGTCCCGCGTCCCTGTCGGGCCGACGGGCGGGGCTGCCCCCCGAACCCCCCATCCGGTGCGCATATGGCTGAACGCCGCACCGGGCAGCTCAACCTGCGGGTGTCGCCGGCCGAGCTCGCCGCCTGGCGCGCCAAGGCCCAGGCGGCCGGCGTCCCGCTCTCCGACCTGCTGCGGCAGGCCATGGGGCGCACGCGCACCTGGACCGCGGCGGCGGCCGAGGTCGAGCGCGACCGCACCCGGCAAGTCGCGCGCATCGGCAACAACCTGAACCAGATCGCGCGCTGGGCGAACACCAACGCCGCGCCCATCGACGCCGTCGAGATCATCGCCAACCTGGTCTACATCTCGCAGACGCTGGACGAGCTCGCCCGCGTCGGCCGAGAGGCGGACGATGCACGTTAAGTTCATCGCCCGCGGGACGGGCTCGGCCAGGGCGGCCGCCCAGTACCTGCTCGGCGAGCGGGACGCCGCCGGGAGGCCCCGCGACGGCATCGAGGTCCGCCGCGGCGATCCCGACCGGGTGGCCGCCGTCGCCGACTCGCTCGACTTCCAGCACAAGCACACCTCCGGCGTGATCGCCTGGGCGCCGGAGGACCGGCCGACCGGCGCGCAGATCGAGGCCGTCCTCGACAAGTTCGAGCGGGCCGCCTGGGCCGGGCTCGAGCCGGACCGCTACGCCTGGACGGCCGTGGAGCACCGCGAGCGGGGCGGCGGCGTGCACGTGCACGTCCTCGCCACCCGCTGCGACCTGGAGACGGGCAAGAGCCTCAACATCGCGCCGCCCGGCTGGCAGAAGACCTTCTACCCGCTGCGCGACGGCTTCAACCACGAGCACGGCTGGAGCCGGCCCGACGACCCGGCCCGCGCCAGGGCGCAGCAGCCCGGACACCGCGCCTATATCGACGCGGCGAACCTGCGGGCCGGCCTCGCGGTCGAGGCCGACCCGCGCGAGCTCATCCGCGACTACCTGGTGCAGCGCGTCGAGCACGGCGCCGTCCGCAGCCGCGCTGACGTCGTGGCGACGCTGAAGGAAACGGGCCTCGACGTGCCGCGGCAAGGCGACAGCTACGTGACCGCCCGCGACCCGGAGACCGGGAAACGTTGGCGGCTGAAGGGAGCGTTGTACGAGCATGACTTCCAGCCAGAACGACTTGGCCGCCCGGCTGCGGCGGAAGCTGGAGACCGACCGGCGGGAGATCGAGGAGACAGCCACGGCCGAGCTGCAGCGGCTTGGCGAGAGCTTGAGCAGCGCTGCGAGCAGCGCGCAGCGCTCCATCGACGCCGATATGGCGGCGTGGACCGAGCGGACCCGGGCCTTGCTGACGCGGGCGTGGCTCCTGCCCGCGGCGGCGGGCCTGAGTCTCTTTCTGGTCATCTGCGGCGGCAGCTGGGGGACGATGCGCTGGTTGTCGATGCGGATCGAGAGCCAGCTCCAGGCCCTGGCGATCCTGAGCGTGGACATCGAGCAGGCCAGCGAGACCTTGACGCAGCTCGAGACGAGGACGTGGCGCGTCGATCTGCTCGAGATCGACGGCGAGAGGTTCGTCGTGCTGCCGGCCGGCTCGCTGGAGCGTCCGCCCTGGAGAGTGGGCGGGCGGCCTGCCGTGAAGCTGTCGAGCGAGTGAGGGAGCTCTATGGACGCGCTACATCGGCAGTTGACGGACGCCTTGCGGCGGTTGTCCGAGCAGTCCGAGCGGGAGCGGACCGCGCAGGCCGCGCAGGCCGAAGCCTGTCAGAAGCAGGTCGAAACCTTGCGGCGGCAGGTCGAGCGGCTCAGCGCGCAGGTGACGAGCTTGACCGAGCACTACGCGGCCCTGGCCGAGTCGTTGCGCGCGCGGTGGAGATGATGCGGCAGCAGAGACGGCAGCGCGGGCCGGAACGGGACTTCGGTCCGAGCCGTTAACGTTAAAGCCCGAATCGCCGTGGAGCTATCACCGATGTCCGGCAGCGACGCTAACTCGACGGTGTTCTGGACGACGTGCGCCAACGCCTACCCGCCGCCGGTCCCGTTCTAGCCGCCCCGGGCGCGGCCGTACTTCTCACCCAGTACAAAGCCCGTCGAACCGGTGATGATCGCCACAACTGCTTCGCTCGGAATCACGTTGTTCAGCCCCAGGAGTGCCGTCACCAGGAGTGTCAGCGGCGCGGCCATACCGATGTTGAATTGGGTGCCAGTACCCTTCCGGAGCCACAAGCGAGTCAGAAATCCAAGGACGATCAGGGCCAGAATCGCCGCCGCCAAGATAATCGAGATCCAATTCACAGGACGCTCCCACACTCTCGCAACGTCTCAAGCGGCACCGATCGTACCCGGCCCCCGGCGGTCATCGCAAACAAGACGGAACCTGGAAGGACCAACAGATCAGACTTGGGCTCAACTCACTACCAAGACGAGCCCTCTGCTCCGCGCCCTCCCGATAGGTACTCGGCCCAATCGTCCATCAGCCGCCGCCGGCGCTCGAACAGGTCCGACCGGGCGTAGGCGGCCTCGACCTTGTTCTGGACCACGTGCGCCAGCGCCGCCTCGATCACCTCCCGCGGGTGGTCGGTTTCCTCCGCCGCCCAGTCTCGGAACGACGACCGGAAGCCGTGAGGTACGGCGGCGATCTCGTGGTAGCGGAGCACCTTGGGCAACGTCGACAACGCGATCGCCCTCCCGCTCCGCATCGGGAACACGAGGCCGCTGCCGTCGCCGAGCGCCCGCGCCGCGTCGAGAATCTCCAACGCCCGGCGGCACAGCGGAACGCGGTGCTCGCGCTTCGCCTTCATCCGCAGGGCCGAGATCGTCCACACGCGGCCGGCCACGTCCATCTCTTCCCACGTAGCCAGCCGCACCTCGGCGGATCGCGCCGCGGTCAGCACGAGAAACTCGAATGCGAGCTTGACGGCCGGCTGGCCGGACCTGGACGCCCGCACCGTCTCGATGGCCCCGGCCACCTCCCTGTGCGGCAGCGCCTGCCGGTGCGTCACGATGTCGTTCTGCGCGCCGAGCACGGTCAGCACGCGGTCGCAAGGGTTGTCGCTGCGCATGTCCAGTGCGACGGCCCACTCCAGCACCGACCGGATGCGCTGGCGGACCGCCCTGGCCGTTTCCGCCTTGGCGTGCCAGATGGGCGAGAGGATCTCCAACACGTCGGCCGTGTTGACCTCGGAGACCGGCCGCTGGCCGATACGCGGGAAGACGTAACGCTCCATGCTTCGCCACCAGTTCTGCGCGTGCCACCGGCCACGCCAGCCGCCGCGCTTCTGCTCCAACACGCGTTGGGCGGCCTCGGCGAAGGTCGGGACGCCCTCGGCGCGGCGCCTGTCCGAGAGGGGGTCGCCGCCAGACCGCGCCAGCTTGCGGTTGGCGAGGGCCTGCTCGCGGGCCTCGGCGAGCGAGACCAGCCCGGCAGCGCCGAGTCCCATCTCGCGGCGTCGTCCCCGGATGACGAGCCGCTGGACCCAGCTTCGCGTTCCGGTGGGTTGGACAAACAGGTACAGGCCGTTGCCGTCCGCGTGGCGTCCGGCCGGTGCGCAGCGGACGAAAGCGGCCGAGAGGGCCTTGTCGGGATGGCGTCCACGGCGCTTGGTTCTGCGGGAAGTGGCGGGGGTCTTTGCTGCAACATCCATTCCACCATTATATACGGGATGCAGCCGGATTCCGCCGCACGTCGTGACCCGCTCAGTCCGCGACGACGAACCATAACCGACGTATTTACAGCAATTTATGGTCTATTCTGGACGAGACTGGATGTTCTTAAGGAATACTATTGGTTATTAAGGCAGTGCGAACACGAACAGCGTATTACTGCCGCTCGGGGTGCTGAGCTCCGGGGTGATCTGCAGGAAGCGGGTGCCCTGCGTGACGCCGCCGGCGCCTATCGCCACGTACTGGCGGCCGCCGACGCTGTAGGTCATGGGGCGGGCGCTGACCGGCCCGTTCAGGATGGTCTGCCACAGCACGTCGCCGGTCTGCGCGTCGAACGCCCGGAAGCGCCGCACGATGTCGCCCGAGAAGATCAGGTTGCCGCCCGTGGCGAGGAGTGAGCCGTAGATCGCGGCGCGCTGCTTGTAGCTCCAGAGCGTCTCGCCGGTAGACGCCGACACCGCCTCGATGTGCCCGACCGGTGCGGTTTCCGGATCGGCGCCGGGAACGTGCCGCATCTCGGTGCGTATATCGTAGCTGTCGCTCGGCCCCGCCACTTCCACCGACATCCAGAGATCCATGCAGGCGTTGTTGAGCGGCATGTACAGCGCGCCGGTGTCCGGGCTGTAGACCCCCGACGGCTGGTTCTTGCCGCCCAGAATGTACGGGCAGGCCAGCACGGAATGTTCGACCGAATACGGGGCCGTCGACTCGTCGAAGATCGGCCGGCCGGTATCGGGCACCAGGCCGGTCATGATGTTCTGGTAGATGGTGGGCCGCGCCCACAGGAACTGCCCGGTCGCCGCGTCCAGCGTCCAGATGAAGCCGGTCTTGCCCGGTATGCCGGTGATGACCTTGCGCCGCTCGCCCGGGCGGAGATCCGGGTGGATCCACGGCACCTCAGCCGGGTTGGGCGACACCTCGGTCTCCACGATTATCCGTTCGTAGACGTGGTCGTAGTCCCAGTTGTCGCGCGGCAGGTGCTGGAAGTACCACATCATCTCGCCGGTATCCGGGTCGAGCGCCAGCGTGGAGTTGGTGTACAGCAGGTCGGCCTTGCCCGAGCCGCGCAGCTTCTCGGGCAGCGGCGAGGGCGGTCCGGTGCCCCAATAGACGAGGTCGAGCTCGGGATCGTAGCTGCCGACCATCCAGGCGGACGCGTGCCGGCGGGCCGACACCGGCAAACCGCCCCACGTGTCGCCGCCCGGCTGGTCGGGCGTGGCCGCCGTGTTGATGCGCCAGAGCTCCTCTCCGCTGCCCGCGTCGTGGCCCGTGATGAAACAGCCGCCGGGACGCGGGCTCTGCGGGTTGCAGCGCGAGCCGGTGACGACCTTGCCCTTCACGATGGTCGGCCCCGCCGTCTGGGCCACCTGTTCGCGGTAGTCGGCCCGCTGCGTCTCCCACACCACCTCGCCCGTGCGCGCGTCGAGGGCAACGAGATAGGCGTCGTTCGTGGCCACGAAGATCTTGTCGTCGTAGATCGCGACGTTGCGGTAGCGGGCGCGCGTGCCGGTCACGTTCCAGGGGTTGTCAGGCACGTTACGCCGGTACTCCCACAGCAGGTCGCCCGTGGTGGCGTCCAGCGCCTGCACGATGTCCTCGACGTTGGGCAGGAACATGATGCCGTCGTAAACGAGCGGCTCGACCTCCTGGTAGCCCTCCTGCATCGCCCGCGACCAGACGAGGCGCAGCTCGCCGACATTACCGGTGTTGATCTGGTCAAGCTCGCTGTAGCCCCAGAGGCTGTAGCCGTTGCGAAAGCTGATCCAGTTCTCCGGTTTCGGCCGCAGCAGCATCTCGTCGGTGACCGGCACAAAGCTCTGCAGCGGCTCGGGCACCTCCTGTGCGGCCGCGGCGGGCCCGAGCACGACAAGGCCGATGCCGGCGACGAGCGCCTTTGCTAGACGAGTGGCCATCATTCCATCTCCCCGGTTCTTCCGACAGGTTGCGCGGCCGACCGCGTGGGCGCCCCCAAGCATGTCAAGTTGACGCCCCAAAGTCGAGCGGCGAACGTCGCCGCGGGCCCGGCGCTGCCCGGCGCCGCGGCACTGGTATTGGCGCTGCTTCTGGCCGGGATTTCCCGGCGGCAGGCGGCGTCGCGCTAACGGGTCAGGCTGTACATCATGTAGTTGATACCCAGCTCGAATCCGACGCTCATCGGCTCGATCGGGAAGTAGCCCGTCCCGCCCATCTGCCAGTACTCGGCGAGGTTGGTGTTGTAGTTGGCGACGGCCATCATCCGCCCGGCGGGGTCGTTGTTCTCGTACAGCGCGAAATACTCCGGCGTGCGGCCGAACAGGTGGTGATACCTCGGATTGGGGATGTCAATCCGCTGGATGCGAAAGAACGCGTCGAAGATAGGATGCGACAGGTCCAGCCGGTGCCACTGTGAGCCGGGCAGCACGCGGTTCATCTGCGCCTCGAAGTTCTCCCAGTGGTTCCCCTCGAAGTCGTTGAAGATCACGAACCCGCCCTTGAGCAGATACGCGCGCAGGCGCTCGGCCTGCTCGTCGGTCATCACCCAGAAGCCCGGCTCCTGCATCATGGCGATCGGATGCTTGAACAGGTGCGGGTCGTCCAGGGTGAGGATCAGGCTGGCACGGGTGTTGGCGTCGACCAGCGTGAAGTCGTCGAGCATCGCCATCAGGTTCTGCTCGGCGCGCGGGAACTCGTGCAGCCACATGTTCCGGCCGCCGCGGCCCGGCGAGCCGCTGCCGAAGGTACCCTCGGTCCAGCGCAGCCGGACGAACGTGAGGCCCCCGTCGTAGGGGATGTCGGGGCGTCCCCAGTTGCCGAAGCGGGACTGCGCCGAGGCCGTAACGGCGCACCCCAGCACGGCGGCGGCCACCACCCGCCGCCAGACCCTTGCCGTGCTCCTACTGGGCGCCATTCACCGTTACGGTCACTTCCTGCGTACTCCAGAGCACCCCGTCGAGCGCCATCGCCCGCAGCACGAATCAGCCTGGGCGGCTGCACCAGGCCCGCACGTCAAGCTTCCCGCCGGGCGGCACTGGCGGCGGGGGATCGGGGTCAGGCAGGAAATAGAGATGAACCTGCTGCTCGGGATCGAATGTGACCGCATCGCCCGCACCACGGTGGGTGAAAATCGCCTTGTGTCAAGAATGGCTCAGAAGCCGCGGCGGGTCAATCACATAAGCTCGCCGAGGCCGGGGAATATCGCACGGGGCGCCGCGGTCCCTACCGTTGGATACGGGAGGTGGCCATGCAGATTGGAACGACACGTGGAAGGGCTGTTGCCGGGATCGCGCTCATCGCGATGGCGGCGCTGGTGGCGGGCGTGGGTCTGGAGGCCCAGGGACGCGGAGGCCGCGGCGGCTTCGGCGGTACACTGCGTTACCTGGATCTGACCGACGATCAGCGCGAGTCTATTCGCACCATTGTGCGGGAGCACCGGGAGAATGGAGCGGCGTCGCGTCCGGCATTGAGAGCGGCGCAGCAGAAGCTCCGCGACGCGGTGACTGCCGAGGTGGTCAACGAGACGACTATCCGCGCGGCGGCGGCCGAGGCGGCGTCGCTCCGGGCGGATGCCGCGGTGCGGCGCGCGGAGATGCACGCGGCCGTCCTGGCGGTTCTGACCACCGACCAGCGCGCGGAGCTGAATGAATTGCGAGAAAATGCCCGCGAGAATCGTCGCGAGCGCCGGCGGCAGGGCCAATCCGGAGACTAGCAAGGGCGGAACTGTCGGGTGAATGCAGATCAGGTGCTTGTGGAAGCCGCGCAGGCGGGAGACTCGGACGCGGTCTCCGCGCTCGTGCGCCGCTACCAGACCCGGATCTACAACTTCGCGCTGACGCTGACGGCGAACCCGGCGGATGCGGAGGACCTGGCGCAGGAGACGTTCATCCGTGCTTTCCGCGGGCTGCATCGATTTCGCGGCGACAGCTCGTTCAAGAACTGGCTGTATCGCATCGCGGCCAATGCCGCGCATACGCGCCGCGGCAAGCAGCTGCGGCATGCGGCGATCTGGGACACGCGCGTGGAATCCGACGAGGTCTCCGAGCGGCATCTGGCCAGCGCGGCCGAGAGCGTGGAGCTGCGGGCGATACGCCGGCAGGTAATCGATCGCGCGCTGGCGGCGCTGACGCCGGACCAGCGGGCGGCGGTGGTGCTGCACGACGTCGAGGGATTGGAATACCGGGAGATTGGGGACGTGCTGAATATCCCGATTGGCACCGTCATGTCGCGGATCTTCCGCGCACGACGCCGGCTGCGGCCGCTACTCGCCGAGCTGGGCGATAATCGGGCGCCGGATGCGGCAGTCGGCGACGCATCGGTCGCCGAGACCCCGACTGCACCATCGGCGCGCGCACAGGTGAAGACATGAGCTGCAAGAAATGGCTACCGGCAGTACTACAAGCGGCAGACGACGGCTGGACGGCGTCCACAGCAACTGCAGGAGACCGGCTCGCGGAGCACCTGGACCGCTGCGCCGCCTGCCGCCAGGCGCTGGCCGAACAGCGGGTCGTCAGGCGGGCGCTGGCCGCGCGCACCGACGCGCCGGTGCCGGCCGGGTTCGCCGCCCGTGTGCTGGCGGACGTGCACATAGTCCCGCGCTGGATGGATCTGCTGCGCTGGCGGACCTGGACGTACCGGCTGGCGCCGGTGGCCGCCGCGCTGCTGGTAATGGCCGGTTTGGCGGTCCGCTCCGCTGCCGATCCGACGCCGGCGGAGGCCGGGGGCGTAGCCGGGTTGGTGGACGTGTGGACGTACGGCGCGCCCGAGAACGGTGAGCTGCCCGCCTACGCGCTGCTGGGACAGGACGACGTCAGCGGCGACCTGCTGCTCGACGCGATCTTGAGCACGGAGCCGGATGAGACCCTGGTGCTGGGAGATCAGTCATGAACGTCACGCGCATGCGCGTCTGGATGGCGTTGTTCGTTGCGCTCGTATTCGTCTGCGGACTCGCGCTGGGGGTGGCCGCCGGGCTATGGGTCGGGACGCGGGCGAATGTGTTGGCGCTCGGACCGCCGCCTCCGCCGGAACGCGGTTCCGAGCGACGCCGGCGCGGATTCGGGACCGAACGTTTCCTGAACCGACTCGCGCAGGAAGCTCCGGACTTCACGGACGCGCAACGCGCACAGCTCGAAGCGCTGTTCGAAACCCGGCGGCAGGCGTTCGTAAGCGTCGCCCGGGAGATGCGCGAACGGTACGCGGAAGAGCAGGAACGGCTGCGCGAGAACGTGGCGGAGATTCTCACGCCCGAACAGATGGAGATCTTCGACACCGTGCGGCAGCGGCTGCGCCGCGGTCGGGGGCCGGGCAGGGACCGGTCCCGCTCCGAACGCTAGGAGCCCCAGTCGTACATGGAAAGGGCGGGTCCGGCGACCCGCCCTTCTTTCTCACCCGCTCCCTGCAGACCTACGCGTTGGCCGACCGGCTGCCGATCTCGATCCGCCGCGGCTTCGCGCTTGCGGCCAGCGGCAGCGACAAATCCAGCATGCCGTTGTCGAAGTTCGCCTCCACGCGGTCCGCGTCGACGTCGGACGGCAGCGTCAGCAGACGTTCGAAGCGGCCGTAGCTGATCTCCGAGCGGCTCAGCTCCGCGTTCTCGCGGCCGTCGGCGCGCTCGCCGGCGACGGTCAGCGTGCTGCCGTTCAGGTCGATCTTGACGTCGCCGGGATTGATGCCGGGCAACGCCATCCGCACCTGCCAGCCGTCCGGCACCGTCGCGATCTCGGTTGCCGGCGCCCAGGCCGTCTCGCGGACCGGCGTTCGCGCGTCACCTTGGGCGTGACCGTATGCGCGGTCCAGCTCCCGGTGCAGGCTGTTCAACTCCTCGAACGGATTCCATCGGGTCAGGTTCATCATCGCTCCTCCTCCTTGCTCATGAAACGGTTGGCAACCCCGGCTCACTTCGCTCTGTGCAAACGATCCTCGCACAACCAGCGAAACATATCAAATATATTCTATATATAATATGCGTGTAATATGCTCATATAAAACATCCACACAGAGGCGCCCATCCACTTGAGAACTGGCCGGCCTCGCGCGATACTTCCAAGGTTGAATACGGAGGGGACGGCAAGCACCGACGCGGCCGTCCCCAAGCCGCGCACGGCGCAGTTCGGCAGGCGCGGCGCGGGGCGCGGGGTCCCCGCTAGGGCCTGCCGGGGGTTCGGGGCGCAGCCCCGAGGAGAAAGGACGGCTGGCGATGAGGAACAGCTCGCGACTGGCGGCATGCGCCGCGGCGGCGGTAGCGGTAACCTGGCTGGCAGCGCCCGCCGCGTCAGGCCAGACGGCGGAAGCGGCCGGCGCCTGGACCGTGCCGCGCACGCCGTGGGGCGCGCCGGACCTGCAAGGCATCTGGACCAACGCGACGCTCACGCCGATGGAGCGGCCCGCGACGCTCGGAGACACCGCCGTGCTGACTACGACGCAGGCGGACGAGTTCGAGGTGCGATCGGCCGAGGACCGCGTAGCGAACGACCGGTTCATCCCGGGCGTCGTCGGCGCCTACAACCAGTTCTGGATGGACGCCGGCACGACGGTGGTGGAGAACCTGCGCACGTCGCTGGTGATCGATCCGCCCGACGGCCGAATTCCGTGGACGGAAGCGGGACGCGCGCGCCTGGAGTCCGACACGGCCCGCTACGGCGTCGGTCCGTACGACTCCTGGGTGGACGCCGACACCGGCGAGCGCTGCCTCACCGACGGCCTGCCGCTCGTGCCGCTGCAGGGCTACAACATGAACTATCACATCCTGCAGGCGCCGGGGTGGATCGCCGTCCTGAACGAGATGTTCCATGAATGGCGCGTCATCCCGCTGGACGGCCGGGGCCCGCTCCCGCCCGCCATCGGCGAGTGGATGGGCGGCGGGACCGCCCGCTGGGAGGGCGATACGCTGGTCATCGAGAGCAGCCGCTTCGCCGACCGCGGCCACTACCTCTGGCGCGCCACGTGGCGGGCCGTGCGGACCGGCCTGCACCTCGTGGAGCGGCTCACCCGCGTCGACGAGCAGACCATCGACTACGAGTTCACCATGACCGATCCGGAAATGTTCACCCGGCCGTGGACGGCGCTGGTGCCGATGACGACCGACCAGGCATCACGCGGCGTGACGGCGGGACCGATGTACGAATACGCGTGCCACGAAGGCAACTACGGCCTGCTGAACATGCTCCGCGGCGCCCGCGCGCAGGACCGGGAATAGCAGCGCGGTTTCGGGCAACCCACGAAAGGACGGCTCGCGATGAAGATCAGCTCGCGACTGGCGGCGCGTGCAGCGGCGGTGGTGGTGGCGGCGATCTGGCTGGCGGCGGTCCCCGCGGCCGGCCAGACGGCGGTGGCGGAAGACGGCTGGACGATGCCGCACACCCCATGGGGCGTGCCGGACCTGCAGGGGATCTGGACCAACGCCACGCTCACGCCGATGGAGCGGTCCGAGACGCTCGAGGACACCTCGGTATTGACCGCGGAGCAGGCGGCCGAGATCGAGGAGCAGTCGGCCGAGAGCCGGCGGGCGAACGACCGGCACATCCCGGGCGTCTTCGGCGCCTACAACCAGTTCTGGCTGGACGCCGGCACGCGGATCCTTGACAGCCTGCGCACGTCGCTGGTGGTGGATCCGCCGGACGGCCGCATCCCCTATACGGAAGCGGGGCGCGCGCGGCTCGCGTCAGACCTTACCCGCTACGGCGTCGGGCCGTTCGACTCCTGGGTTGACGCGGACACCGGCGAGCGCTGCCTGACCGACGGCCTGCCGCTGGTGCCGCTGCAGAGCTACAACATGAACTTTCACTTCCTGCAGGCGCCGGGGTGGATCGCCATCCTGAACGAGATGTTCCACGAATGGCGCGTCATCCCGTTGGACGACCGCCCGGACTTCTCCCCCGCCATCGGCCAGTGGCTGGGCGGGGGGACCGGGCGTTGGGAAGGCGACACCCTGGTCATCGAAAGCGTCCGCTTCAACGAGCGGGGCCACTACCTGTGGCGCAACACGTGGCGCGCTTCGCGTTCCGGGCTGCATCTTATCGAGCGCATCACCCGTACCGGTAAAAAGACCATGGACTACGAGTTCACGATGACCGATCCCGAGATGTTCACCCGGCCCTGGTCCGCGCTGGTGCCGATGACCACGGACCAGGCGTCGCGCGGCGTCACCGCGGGTCCCATGTTCGAGTTCGCCTGCCACGAAGGCAACCGGGGCCTGCTGAACATACTCCGCGGCGCGCGCGCGCAGGAACGGGAATAACACTTACCACGCATGTCCTTCGGGCATCCCGATCTTCAAGGGGTCTGGGGCTTCGGCTCAATCACGCCGTTCGAGCGACCCGAGCAGTTCGAGGGGAGGTCATCATGAACTGGACGGAGGAACTGAAGGGGCAGGGCACCCCCAGGAGCCCGTGGTGAAAGCCCCGCTGCATTCGACCGGCCATGCATCCCGCCTGAACTGCGTTGCTCGTCGCTCACATATAGTCGAATATGCTCGCTTCTCGCGCCTTGTCAGCCGGGCGCCTGACCGGTCTCGGTGCGACGCGGGGTTTCACCACGGACTCCTAGGCACCCCGCCCCGTTACCGTTCGTTAAGACGCCTGGCGCCCGGCTCAGAAGCCGACCCGGAACGCCAGCTGCAGGATCCGAGGCCAGTAGGCGATGTCCGGGCTCGCGAGCGGCTCTCCAAACGTCGGAAGGATCGCGAAGCGCTGGTAGAAGCCGTAGTTCTCGTGGTTGAACAGGTTGAACACTTCGAAAATCAGGTCGGCGTGCGCCCGCCCAAGCGCGAACCGCCGCTGCAGCCTCACGTCCACCCGGTGGATCGCCTCGCCTTCCACGGCGGCGTGGTCAATGATGGAGCCATCGAACATCAGGCGTTGCGCACTGGCGGGCCAGGGCCAGAAGAAACCTCCTGTATCGCGGAGGTCAACGGGGTTGAAGCCGTCGAAGCGTTGACCGGAGCCGTAGTGATACAGGCCGCTCACCTGGAAGTCGTACGGGAGAGCCCAGATGCCGTTGAAGACGGCCCGGTGACGCTGATGGGCGGGCCCGCCGTCCGATGTGGTGGTGAACCAGCAATCGTCGCCCAGATCACGAGCCACCGGGAACGCACCGTCGACCGGCGACGGGGAACACGACCTCGATTCCCCTATCGTATACGTCGCGGAAAGCTGGTAGCCCTGACTGAAGCGCTTCGTGAAGGCCATTTCGACGCCGTGATACTTGGCCGTCTTCCCATGCTCGAGAATGCGGACGAGTCCCAGGTCCGGCCACTGCCGCGTGCTGGGGTCCGAAAACGGACGGTTCAACCCGGTTTCGGGGTCGTAGGTGAGATTCTCGTTCCACGGGTACCGGCCGTTCCGGAAGCCGTTGAACACGTAGTCGGCCTGGAACGACATCGTGTTGCCGATCTGCTGCTGGAAGCCGACCGTGGCCTGATGCGCATAGGGAATGCGCGCATCGTCCAGCGTGAGTATGCCAAGGAGATCCAAACGGTACACGCCCGCGTGCGCGCCGTCGAGGATCTCCTGGTACGACGGTCGCTGGCCGCCCGGAAGATGCGCGTACGGGTTGGACGCAAAATCCGGCCGGCCATCGTTCAGGTTTTCGAAAGTCAGGAAGGCCAGCGGGAACTCCGCGCTAATTGAACTGACGTCGTTCACGCCTGAAAAGTAGAGGCCGTAGCCGCCGCGCACGACCGTCCTGTTTTCGTTGAGCGCGTAAGCGAACCCGATGCGGGGCTGGTACATGTTCAATTGCTGCGGCGCACGGGCCCTGACCGGATCGTTCGCGAACTGCGGCGCGCGGATTGAGGTGAGGTCGATGTCGTTGGCCATGATGTCCTGCGCGAAGTCCCACCGCAGCCCCAGGTTCAGCGTCAGGTTGCGGGTGATCCGCCAGTCGTCCTGCACCCACCACGCCAGGTTCGGCTTCGTCCGCCAGCAACCGCCGTCCGGATCCGCCATGCCCGGCGGCGGGCCGGGGTCGTCGCAGGTCACGGCATGCGTGTCGTACCGCCCGGACGTCTGCGACCACCTCTGGATGATCGGCCCGAGCCCGTCGAGGTTCCAGGTCGAGGGATCTGTGGACGGAAACAGCTCCGCGACGTTGGCGGGTATCGCACCACCTTGCGCGTACAGACGCCCGTCGCGCTCGGTCGGCACGTAGACGTAGTAGCTGTTCAGCAGGTACTCCCCGCCAATCTTCAGCGTATGTCCCCCCTTCAACAGCGTGAAATCGTTGCGAGCCGACCAACTGTTCTGGGACTGGTTCGCCCCGTTGCTGATGTAGCTGGGCCCGATCGTCACGCCCGCCAGCCTGATCTCCGGCGCACGCAACCCGTAGAACGAATACCGATCGTCGTGAAAGTGGTTCAGCCCGACCTTGAACTCGTTGACGGTCTGGCCAGACGCTGTCGTCAGCGTCCCGTAGAACTGCCTCGACACGTAGTCCTTGGCCAGGAGTGTCGAGGGGTGGTTTGAGAGCGCGTTTTGAGGATTGTGGAGTTGGTTGGTCAGCCACCCGTTCCCGCGCACCATCAGCCGCGTCGAATCGGTGAGCTGCGCGTCCACGCGCCCGCCAAACAACTTACTGTTCTCCGTGAACGGCAAACCGGTACCGTCCGGCCCGTTGGCGATGGCGTTGAATTCCGGAACCGGGCTGTTGAAGAAATAGGACTGGGGCTCGCGCTCGTACTCGTAATGCCCGAAGAAATGGAGCCGGTCCCGCACGATCGGGCCGCCGAAGGTGCCGCTGATCTGCTGGTTCTGATACGGCAGGACGCGGTCCGCGAAGAAGTCTTTCGCGTTGAGCGAATCATGCCGGAAGTAGCCCGCCACGGAGCCCGCGAACATGTTGGTGCCGGACTTGGTCACCGCGTTTACCTGGATGCCCGTGGAGCGCCCCTGCGTCGCGTCGAAGCGGCTGCTGACCACCTCGAATTCCGCGATCGCGTCGCGGCTGAAGCGCGGCTGTCCGAGCGAGGACAAGGAGTAGGTCTGGCTGACCGGCTGGCCGTCCAGATTGATCTGGTAGTCGGTGGCCCAGAGGCCCGACGGTGAGAGGCCCGACTCCGTGCTGTTCACCCGACTCCCGGGGGCCAGCATCGTGAGCTGTATCCAGTCCCGGCCATTGATGGGCAAGTCCTCCATCTGCCTGGCGTCGATGACGCCGCCCATGCTGGATTGCTGCAAATCGACCAACGGCGCCTCGCCGGTCACCGTGACGGTCTCTTCGACAGTCGCGACCGTCATGCTGAAATCCAGCGTACCGGTCTGCCCGACGAGCAGCGCCACCTGCTCCTGGACCAACGTCGCGAACCCGGACAACGCGGCCTCGACCGTGTATTCTCCCGGGCGCATTGCGCCGATCCGATAGACGCCTGAGCCGTCGGCGACAGCCAGGAAGGTGTTGCCCGTACTAACGTGCCGGGCAGTCACCGTGACGCCAGGCAGAACTCCGCCCGTTTCGTCCTCCACCACGCCCGTCAGGGCGATTTCCTGCGCAACGGCCGGTTGCACCCCGGCCAGGCTCACGGAAAGCACGGTTACCAACAAGCAACATAGCCTCTTCATGAGTATCCCCCTCTGAAGGTTCCCGCCGGTGTTGCCGACGTCGTTTGGAACCCGAAGCGTGGACCCCAAGGGCCCAAACTACTCGGTGCCGCAAGGCTCAGTTGTGGTCGTGTTGCAAGCAAACGTCGCCCAACGGGCGGGGTATTGTCAACTTTTTTGCAAGGATCATGCCTGGCTGAGCCTCACTGGATGAGGCATACGGCCAAACAGGGCATCATCCGCGGCCGGGTCGACCCGCGCACCGTCATCAACTCCGACGGCGGGCGCGGCTGAGGTGGCCCCCGTGCACGGAGACAACACTCCTGGTAGCGATGGTGCTTTTGGTCTATTCTTGCATTTGTCCGGGCGCTCCTCGACCCGGGATTGGCCGCCAAATGTCAAAAGATAACAACGTCGGTGCGTGTGTCTGGCAGGTGTTGCGCTTCGCGACGATGATGGCGCTCGTATCCGCATGCGGTCAGCCGGAAGTTGCGTCGGCGCCGCCTGCCGCGTCGCTTGACCCTGGCGTTCCCGTGAAGGTTACGGGCGGGGAGGTCGTGGGCGCGCGCGCCGACGGCAACCCGGATATCGTCGCCTTCCAGGGCGTGCCGTTTGCCGCCCCACCGGTAGGCGCCCTCCGTTGGAAGCCGCCGCAACCGGTCGTCGCGTGGGACGGTGTCCGGGATGCCACGGTCCCCGGCGCGAGCTGCATGCAGACCGGGCCGGCCTGGGTGCGTGCGCCGACGGTGCGCGAGGATGATCCGGAAAGCGAGGACTGTCTGTTCCTCAATATCTGGGCGCCGCGAGAGACCCGGGAGCCGCTCCCCGTGATGGTGTGGATTCATGGCGGCGGCTTCTTCAACGGCGCCGGGTCGCTCCCGCTCTACGACGGCACGCGGATCGCGGAGAACGGTGCCGTTCTGGTGAGCATCAACTACCGGGTGAGCGTCTTCGGCTTCTTCGCGCATCCCGCCCTGTCCGCCGAATCGCCGCACGGCGCGTCCGGGAACTACGGTCTGATGGACATGGTGGCCGCTCTGGAATGGGTGCGTGACAACATCGCCACGTTCGGCGGCGACCCGCACCGGGTCACCATCTTCGGGGAGTCGGCCGGCGGCGGCGCGGTGATGTCGCTGCTGCTGGTGCCGCAGTCGGAAGGCCTGTTCCATCGCGCCATTTCCGAGAGCACCTGGGTGTACGGCTGGGACCGCGAGCTGCGCGAGCCGACCAGCGATTGGGTCTCGGCCGAGGCCCAGGGCGTGCAGATCGCCGAGTGGCTGGACGCGTCCGGCGATACGGCCCTGGACACGCTGCGGGCCGCCACGTCCGAGCGGGTGCAGGCGGCGGCCAATGCCGATACCGGCAACCTGCTCATGCGGACCGGGTACATCTGGGCGCCGAACGTCGACGGCTGGATCATCCCGAGCGACCCGCTCGCCATGTACGAGGCCGGGCTTCAGCATGACGTGCCGCTCATCACCGGGACGACCGCGAATGAAGGCGCCTCGAGCGCACTCCGTGTGAACGTCGAGGACCGCGTGTCCTTCGAGCTTCACGTGCGGACCGTCTATCCCGGATTCGCGGATGAGATGATCGCGCATTTCGGCGTCACGTCGCCGGAGACGGCCAGGTCGGGGATCGCGCATCTGATGCACGACATGCGGTTTGCGGGACCGGTGCGCGTGCAGGTCGAGACCCACGCGAAGGTCTCGTCGCCCGTCTGGCTGTATCAGTTCACCCGCGTGCCGCCGACCGCCCTGGGCGCCGCCGTGGACGCCCCCTACCATGGCGCCGAGCTCCCCTACGTGTTCGGCACGATGGACCCTGGTTCGCCGCCCGCGGGCGCACGACCCAGCCCGATGACGCAGCACGGCGACTGGACCGAGACCGACCGGCGGGTGTCGGACACGTTAATCGCCTACTGGACACAGTTCGCCGCCACCGGAAACCCGAACCGCGACGGCCTGCCGGCGTGGCCGGAATTCGACGCGTCTACCGACCGGCACCTCAACCTTGGCGAGACCGTGACCAGCGGCGAGGGGTTGCATCAGGCGGCCGGAAGGCTGTTCAGGCACTTCCAGGCGAGTCGGCGCGCCGGGACGTAACGCACGAACGTCAGGGCCCTGCAGGTCGCGGGCCCGTGGTGTAGGTCACGTTCGGAGGCTCTTCGAGCGCGTACATCGGCGACGTGCCCGAACCCGCCGTCGGACTGGGCAAGCGCGTGTCCCGGAACGCACAGGAGCGCGCCGAGCACGGCTATCCACCTGATGGACTGCATATACCTCCTCGCCGGCATACGGGAAGTCAGTATACGACTGCGGCAGAAGATGGAGGCGCCGCCCGGATTTGAACCGGGGATGGAGGTTTTGCAGACCTCTGCCTTACCACTTGGCGACGGCGCCGTCGGGAGCACGCGGCCGGAATCAGGAAGTATAAGTGGAGCGGGAAACGGGATTCGAACCCGCGACTTCGACCTTGGCAAGGTCGCACTCTACCACTGAGTTATTCCCGCTCGAACCGGCTGCCCCAAAGGGTACCATGCGGGTTGTGTCCCATCAAGCCGCCCGGTAGAGTCGGACCGTGCGGCTGTAACGCCCACGGCAGCGTGGTCAACGGGTCGCGGCGCCGAAAGCATTCGCGACCACCTCGACGACCGGCCGCTTCTGCCCCATCACGACCGATACGACATCGAACCGGCACGGCACGCCGGTCGTGTGGCTGCGGGCCAGGTAGTCGAGCGCCATGCGGGTCAACCGGCGCTGCTTGACCTGCGTCACGGCCGCCAGCGGCGTGCCGAATCGGTCGCTCGACCGGGCTTTCACCTCGACGAAGACCAGCACACTGCCGTGCATGGCCACGATGTCGATTTCGCCATGGCGGGTACGGTAGCGGCGCGCAAGTATTGCGTACCCCAAGCGCCGGAGCTTGCGGCAAGCGAGCTCCTCTCCCTGTTTTCCGAGAGCCAGTTGGTGCGGCGTCGGCATCCTGCCATCAGCGCATGCAAGACCGGCACCACTCCGGGCCGCAGGACCGAGACCCGTATGCTGTGCTCACCCCGCCGCCGCGGGACCTGCGCGTGACCAGCGGGACATGGAACTCATAGCCGGAATCATCGTCGGCCTCGTCGTGGGCGGCGGAACACTGTACGCCGTCCTGCGGAGCCGCGCGGGGAGTGGGGCGAGCAGCACCTGCGCAACGTGCTCGACGCGGCCATCGCGGGTTGCGCCAGGCCGTCGAGGCGTACAACGACGGCGTGGGCTCGTTCCAGTCGCGCGTGCTGGTGCAGGCCCGCCGCTTCGAGGATCTGAGCGCCACCGGCGAGGCGAAGCAGATCGGCGAACCGGCGCCGGTCGAGCAGACGGTGCGGCGCGTCGACACGCCGGAACTGCCCCTCGCGACCGGCAACGACTGACGGAAGCGGCGCGCTACGAGCGCTTCCAGCGGGTGCCCGCGGCGCTGTCCTCGAGTGCGACGCCGCGTGCCTCCAACTCCGTGCGAATCCGATCCGCGGCGGCGTAGTCCCTGCGGCTGCGGGCGGCCTGGCGCTCGGCAATCAACCGTTCGATCTCCTCGATCGGCAGCGGCGGGGCGGCTTCCTCGGCGCGGCGCAGCGCGATGACGCCGAGCGCGCTGTCGAAATAGTCGAACGTCGAGCGCAGGATGGCGGCGTCGCCGGCGCCCACCTCGCCCGCGTCGGTGGCGGCGTGCACGTCGCGCACCAGCTCGAATACCACCCCGAGCGCACCGGGCGCGTTCAAATCGCTCTGCAGCATCTCATCGAACGCCTCGCGGGCCGCCGCCGCGCGCGCGTCCATCGCCGGGTGCGACCCCGGGACGGTCACCGCGTCCAGACGGGCCAGGCAGTCCATGAGCCGCGTCAGCGCTTCCTCGGCCTGCGCCAGACTCTCCCACGTGAACCGCAGCTGCTTGCGGTAGTGCGTCGACAACAAGACGTAGCGCAACGCCGACGCACGGTGACCGCGTTCGAGCACGTCGCTCACCGTCAGGACGTTCCCGTCCGACTTCGACATCTTGTCGCCCTTGTCGAGCAGGAGGTGCTCCACGTGCACCCAGAAGCGCGCCAACGGCACACCGGTGGCGCCTTCCGCCTGCGCGATCTCATTCTCGTGATGCGGAAAGATCAGGTCGACGCCGCCGGCGTGGATGTCGATGGGCGCCTCTCCGAGCAACCGCAAGGCCATGGCGGAGCACTCGATGTGCCAGCCTGGTCGTCCCGGCCCCACCCCGAAGTCCCACGCCGGCTCGCCCGGCGCGGACGCCTTCCACAGCACGAAATCGCGCGCGTCCTGCTTGGCGTACTGGTCGGAATCGATCCTCGCGCCCGGCATGATGCCGTCGTGGTCGAGCCTGGCCAAACGGCCGTAATCGGAATCCGTCGCAATCCGGAAATAGACCGACCCTTCACTCCGATAGGCGTGCCCGCGCGCCTCGAGCGCCGCGACCATGTCGACCATGGCCCGCAGGTTCTCTTCGTCGGTTGCCCGCGGATACGCTTCCACCGGCTCGATGCCCAGCGCTTCCGCATCCTCGCGGAAGGCGGCGATATAGCGGTCGGTATACGCGCGCAGGGACTCGCCCGCGGCGCGCGAGGCGTTGATCGTCTTGTCGTCGACGTCGGTGAAGTTGACGATCTGCCGCATGTCGAACCCTGCCACGTGGCGCAGCGTGCGCCGCAGCAGATCGAGTGCGACGAAGGTCCGGAAGTTGCCGATGTGCCCGCGCGCGTAGACGGTCAGCCCACAGGCGTACATCCGCACGACGGCGCCGCGCGCGGGGCCGAACGGTTCCTGACGGCGGGTGAGGGTGTTGTACAGGCGCACCGTGTTCAGACTTGTCCGCTAGGAGCCCGTGGCAGTTGCCGGGTCATCCGGCAGAATTCGACGCCGTCCTGCCGGCCGAATTCCACGCACTCCATCACGCGCCGGATGGCATCGATCGGCGCGCCGCGCTCGCCGACGCGGCGCAACAGATGCTGCAGGTCGTGCTCGTTCGGCAACACTTGTCGCTCCTTGCGCACATAGCGCAACAGGATCTCCATTTCGCGATCGCGCGTGGCAAAGGTGAGGTCGAGGCTCGCGTAAGCCGCCGGCGCGCCGCGGCCGAGCTGGCCGCCGGTGGCCTGCAGCACCGTCTCGGCAATGGCATCGGCGTCGGCGTCAGCATAGCCGATGTACGCCGCCATTCTCCGGCTGACCGCCGCCAGCAGGTCCCGAAATCTCGGATCGCACGGCACGGTCAACTCGAGACGAACAGCGGTCGGGCCTTGCGGCATCTCATCCGCCATCGGAACTCCACCGCTACAACGCCATCTGCTCGAAGAGCGCCCGCGCCTGGTCGCAGTCGGCTGCGATCTGGCGGCGCAATGTACCCGCGTCGGGAAAGGCGCGCTCGCCGCGCAGGCGCTGGACGAAAGCCAGGCGTACGCGCCGGCCGTACAGGTCGTCGTCGTAGTCGAAAAGGTGCGTCTCCACCACCCGTGCGCCGTCCGTCTCGAACGTGGGACGCCGGCCGATGTTCGTCACCGCTGGATAAATGGCGCCCTCGAGCGTCACCGTGGTTGCGTACACCCCGTCCGGCGGAATGATCTCGTTGTCCGTCCGGAGATTCGCGGTCGGAACGCCGTGGGTCTGCCCCCGCCCGGCGCCCGGCACCACCTCGCCGTCGATGTAGTAATGATGCCCCAGCAGCGCACCCGCCTCGTCCACCTCGCCGCCGCCGACGAGTCGCCGGATGCGGGTGCTGCTGACCACGAACTCCTTGTAGCGCACCGGCGTAATCTTCTCGACCCGAAAGCCGTAGCGGGCGCCGAGCGACCGCAGCAACGAGTAATTGCCGCTGCGGTCGCGGCCGAACAGGAAATTGGCGCCGACCCAGACCTCGGCGACGCCCAGCCACTCGACCAGCACCCGGTTGACGAACGTCTCCGGATCCCAGCGCGACAGCTCGCGGGTAAAGTGCACGACCGCGGCGCCGTCCATGCCCGACGCCGCCATGCAGTCGAGCTTCTGTTCGATCGTCATCAGCAGCGGGGGCGCCTTGTCGGGCCGCACCACGCGCGGCGGGTGCGGATCGAATGTCAGGACCGCTGCGGTACCGTTCAGGTCCCGGCCGCGGCGCCTGACGCGGTCGATGATCTTGTCGTGTCCGCGATGCACGCCGTCGAAGTTGCCCAGGGCGAGCACGGTCTGCGCCCAGTGCGTCGGCCGCGGGTCGTCGGGGTAGCGAATGATGTCCACGATCAATCTATGACCATAGCGCGGCGGAATGCGCGGCGGCGGCCAGCGCAGCCGCATTCAGCCCTTCGTCAATCCCGCTCACGACGAGCCCGTCGTGGGCGAGCGTGATGGCGGGCGGCAGCCCTGCGCAGGTCGCGGCGTGCGGCAGGTCGTGCGTCATGTGCGTGAAGTACGTCTGCCGGGCGCCAATGCGGACTGCCGCCTCCACGGCCTGCTCCACGTTGAAGTGCGTCGAGTGCGGCCGCTGCCGCAAGGCGTCGAGCACGAGCACGTCCAGCCCCTCGAGAAGCGGCCACGACGCATCCGGAATCGCGTTGCAGTCGGTCAGATACGCCAGCGCGCCGAGGCGGTAGCCGAAGACCGGCAGCGTCCCGTGCCGCAGCGGCACGGGGACAATGGTCCGGCCGGCCACCGAAAATGGACCGGAGACCGGCCACAGCGCGAGCTGCGGGAGGCCGCCGCCGCGCGGCGTGGACGGGTCGAAGACGTAGGCGAACATCCGGCGTACGCCGGCCAGGGTCCGCGCGTCGCCAAAGCACGGGATCACGCCCCGCTGCCGGAAGTTGTAGATGCGCACGTCGTCGAGTCCCAGCACGTGATCCGCGTGACCGTGGGTGAAGAGGATCATGTCGACGCGGCGGACGTCGAAGCGCAGCGCCTGTGCGCGCAGGTCCGGCGAGGCGTCGATCAGCACCGACAGGTCGTTGTCGAGCTGCAGATAGACCGAGGGGCGCCAGCGGCGGTCCCTGCCGTCGGTCGAACGGCACGTGGCGCAATCGCAGCCGATAACCGGAACGCCCGTCGACGTCCCGGTCCCCAGAAAGGTAACGCGCACGGCTCAGTGCTCGCCGCCGTTCCGGGCGGTCCGGTAGCGGGTCCGCAACTCCTGGAGCACGCGCGCCATGAAGCGGTCCTCGTCGTCGGTCAGGTTGCCCCGCGTCTTTTCCTCGAGCAGCGCCAGCATCTCGATGGCGCGGCCGGCGGCGTCCAGGTCGGGCGGCCGCATCTCCCCCGTCTGCGGATCGGAGACGTCACCGAAATGCACCGCCGCCATGGTGGCGAGCGACACGACGAAGGCATTGAACGAAACGGGCGCGGCCATCAGGAGTTTGCGGCATGCTAGCATACGCGCTCATGCCCGACCCGCCCCCGTCTGGCGCCGGTTCGGCCGGCGCCAGACTCGACCGGCTGGTCGAGATCATGCGCACGCTGCGCGCGCCCGGCGGTTGTCCCTGGGACCGCGAGCAGACGCTGGCATCGCTCCGCCCGTTCGTCATCGAGGAGGCGTACGAGGTGGTCGACGCCATCGACCGGACCGACCTGCCTGCGCTCCGCGACGAGCTGGGCGACCTGGTGTTCGAAGCGGTGTTCCTGGCGCAGCTCTGCGCCGAGGATGGCCGGTTCACTCTTGCCGATGCACTCGACGCGGCGGCGGCCAAGCTGATCCGCCGCCACCCGCACGTGTTCGGCGACGACGCGGCGTCGGACACGATGACGTCCGACGAGGTGAAGCGCCGCTGGGAGCAGATCAAGGCCGCGGAGCGCGCTGCGGCGGGGCAACCGCCCAGCCTGCTCGACAGCATCCCGGCAGCGCTGCCGGGGCTGCTCCGCGCCTATAGGATCGGCCGGCGGACCGCCACCGTCGGCTTCGACTGGGACCGCCCGGATGCCGTGCTGGACAAGGTGCGCGAGGAGCTGTCGGAGGTCGAGGCAGCGGTGCGGCAGGAGGCGCCGGACGCCGTCGAGGCAGAGCTGGGCGACCTGTTGTTCTCCGTAGTCAACCTCGCCCGCCATCTCGGCGTGGAGCCCGAAGGGGCGCTCAGCGGCGCGAATCGGAAATTCACCCGGCGTTTCGCCGCCCTCGAACAGCACTTTCGCGCTGCCGGCAGGGCACTGCGCGATGTGTCGCCCGACGAGATGGATCGGGCCTGGAACCGCATCAAGCAGACCGAACGGGCCTGATTTCGACCGCACCCCGCCGCCTACCGCAAGACGCTCGCACCTTGCGCGGTCCGCACGCGTATCTGCCGGCCGTCGGAGCAGACATCGACCGCTCCCACGCGGCCGGTTTCGAGCACCGCCGTGCCCGCTGCAGCGTAGCGCTGCAACACCGCCGGGTGCGGATGCCCGAAGCGGTTGTCCCGGCCGGCGCTGACGACCGCCACCAGCGGGTCGAGGGCGTCAATGAACGCGGCGGAGCTCGACGTCCGGCTGCCATGGTGGGGAACCTTCAGCACCCGCAGCGGGGACGGGTCCAGCAGCTTGGCGAGCTCGGTTTCTACCGCTGCCCCGATGTCGCCGGGGAGGACGATCGATATCTCGCCGTGACGAAGCTCCAGCACCAGCGAATCGTCGTTGCGCACCCGTGGTCGCTCCCACTCCGGCAACGGCGGGTGCCACACCCTGACCTCGACGCCCCCGATCCGGAGGTTGTCGCCCGCCCGCAGCCTGCGCCACGCGGCGCCCGCCTCCGCTGCCTCCGTCGCCAGGTGGCGCATCCGCTCGGACCGCGGCACCGGGACACCCTCCCACACCTCGCGCGGCCGGAAATCGCGGACCACCGCCGGCGCGCCGCCCGCATGGTCGGGATCGCCGTGCGTCACGGCAAGGTAGTCGAGCCGGCGCACCCCGGCGCGCCACAGCACCGGCGCCAGCAACCGCTCCCCTACCGCGGACCTGCCGCGCACCGATCCGGCGGCGTCGACCAGCAGCGACTGGCCGGTCGGGAACTGCACGAGCGTGGCGTCGGCCTGGTCGACGTCCAGAAACAACACGCGGAGCGGGGCGGCGCCCGGACAATGCCGCTGCAAGACAGCGCGGGGGCTCGCGCCGGCTACGATCGCGATACCCGTAACCGCTGCCAGAGCCAGGCCCGCGGCGCGCAGCGCAGGCCGCCGGCCGGCCGTAAGCGCGAGCACCCAACCGCCGTAGTAGCCGGCGACGACCAGGAGGTCCGGGGCGGGGACCCGGCGCGTCAGATGCGGGACGACGTCCACCAACCGCGCCGATTCGACGATGCCGGTCGTGGCAAGATGGGCGACGTATCCCCACCAGCCGGCGACCACCGGCGCGACGGCGGCCGCCGCCACTGCCAGCATGCCTGCGATCTGGGTGACGGTCATCAGTGGAATCGCCACGAAATTCAGCAGCAGCCCCGCCGCGGTGACCCGCGAGAACGCGGACGCCGCGATCGGCAACAGCGCCAGCTCCGCGCAGACGGTCGCCGCCAGCAGTCCGGCCATGGGCCAGACCACGCGCATTCCCCACCAGTCAGCCCGCGCCGGACCGGAGCAGTAGCGGTCAACCAGCCGCGGCACCCCGATCAGAATCCCGAGCGTGGCCCCGAACGTCAGCAGAAAGCCGGTATCGACGACGACCAGCGGAGCGGCGGCAACGAGACAGACGGCTGACCAGGCCAGCGTGTTGAGCGGCGCCGACCGATGGTCGGCGGCGCGCGCCGCCAGCAGCGTCGCGGCCACGACCGTCGCGCGCGCAACCGACGCCTCCGAACCGACTATCTGCCAGTACGCCAGCAGGCAGGCGATGACGGTGACGGCGGCGACTCGCGGCGGCGCACCGGCCAGCCGCAGGATCAACAGCAGCACGCCGGTCAGAATCGCGATGTTCCCGCCGGAAATGGCGATGACGTGATAGGTGCCGGCCGCCTGCAGCCGGCGCCGGGTGTCGGGGTCGAGGCCGGCCCGATCGCCGATCAGCACCGCCGTAACCACGCCAGCCGAAAGCGGGCTGTGCGTCCCCACGGTGTGGCCGATGATCCGGCGGACGGCGGCGCGCGCCGCCGCCGACGCCTCCTGCCAGGGCCTGCCGGTATCGACCACGTCGACAAGCAGTGCGCTCTTGACGGAGCCCAGCAGCGCCACGCCGCGCCACGCCAGCCGCTGCTGCTGATCGCCCACGCCCGGATTCAGATGGCGGGGCGGCCGCCGCAGCAGGACCGGCATCCGCACCTGTCGTCCGGCCACCCAGCGGTCGCGGCGGCCGGCAACGAAGCGGCCACCGACCGCTATCTGCACGCCGCCCTCCAGCGGGAGCTCCCGCCCGCCGGCGCGCACATGCTCCACCCGTACCAGAAGACGGGCGCCGTAGTCGGCCGGCAGTGCGTCGCGCAGCAGGCGCCCCGTAACGACGACCGCCTCCGCGGCCGCGGGACTGCCCGCGCGCTGCTCGTGCCAGACAGCCAGCGAAGTCCGCGTCGCCGCGCGCGTCGCATCCGCGCCGAGCAGCAATCCGGCGGTCAGGAAACCGACCGTGGCGGCGGCGACGAACCAGCATCGCGGCGGCCGCGCCAGCGCCGCCAGGCTGGCGGCCCAGGCCAGCAGCCCGCACGCGGCGACCGGCCCCACCGCCAGTTCAGGCGCGCGCCAGCCGACAGCCGCACCGGCGAGGAATGCGAGTGCGGGAAGGGCCGCCGGCCAGCGCATGCCACAACCGGATGCAACACCGGGGCCCGGCGGCGGCGGCCACTCGCCGGCGCAAACCGCGGGGCAAGACCTCGCGGGGTGCGAAATCTGCCTCCGGCCGACCACCGGGAGATGTCAACGGCGGCAGCACCCGCCAGGAGTCCGTGGTGAAACCCCGCGTCGCACCGAGACCGGTCAGGCGCCCGGTTAGCAAGGCCGGAACATCACACTTCAGGAAGGGGGACGACGAGCACTGAAGAAGCCGTCCCCGCTAGCGGCCGCCGGGGGTTTGGGGCGCAGCCCCATCCAACGGATGCCGCTGGGCGGCGGGGCGGGCGTGGTATTCCTGCAGCGGCAGCACGCTCAGCTCCTCCGAGCGGAGCGCCCGAATGGCGCTGACGGTGGCGGCCGCGCCGGTGAGCGTGGTGATGCACGGAACCCCGAGCATCGTCGCAATCCGCCGCACGGTCAGGTCGTCGAAGAACGACTCACGCCCCAGCGGGGTATTGATCACCAGGTCGAGCTCCCGGTTGAGCAACCGATCGCCGATGTGGGGACGGCCCTCGTTGATCTTGAACACCACGTCGGCTTCCAGGTCGTGCGCCCGGAGATAGGCGGCCGTGCCGCGCGTCGCGACCAGCGCGAACCCGAGCCCGGCCAGGTCGCGGGCGATCGGGAGCGTGTTCGGCTTGTCGTCGTCGTTCACGCTGATGAACGCCCGGCCGGCGTCGGGAAGCCGCTGTCCGGCAGCCATCTGCGCCTTGGCGAACGCCGCACCGAAGCTCGACGCGCCGCCCATCACCTCGCCGGTCGATTTCATCTCGGGACCCAGAATCGTGTCGACGCCCGGAAAGCGGACGAACGGAAATACAGGGGTCTTGACGAACACGCCCGCCACGTCCAGGTCGTCGACCAGACCCAGCTCGGCGAGGCTCCTGCCGACCATCACGCGCGCCGCGGTCTTGGCCAGCGGCACGCCGGTCGCCTTCGACAGGTACGGCACTGTCCGCGACGCGCGCGGGTTGACCTCAAGGATGTATACGGTGTCGTCCTTGATGGCGAATTGAATGTTGAGCAGCCCGACCACCTTCAGCGCCCGCGCCACGCGCCGCGTGTAGTTGCGGATGATCTCCAGGTGGCGCTCCGGTACGAGGTACGGGGGCACGACGCAGGAGCTGTCCCCGGAATGGATGCCGGCCTGCTCGATATGCTCCATGACGCCGCCGATGACCACAGCGCCGGTTGTGTCGGCCACCGCGTCGACGTCGAGCTCGAACGCATCCTCGAGGAACCTGTCGATGAGGATCGGATGCTCGGGCGACGCATCCACGGCCTCCGTCATGTACCGGTCGAGCGCGCCGGGGTCGTAGACGATCGCCATCGCCCGTCCGCCCAGAACGTAGGACGGCCGCACCACGACCGGGTAGCCGATGGCGCCGGCCGCGCTCCGCGCTTCCGCGCGCGACGTGGCGATACCGCTCGGCGCCTGGGGAATCCCCAGATCCCAGAGCAGCCGCGCGAACCGCTTGCGGTCCTCGGCCAGGTCGATCGAGTCGGGCGAGGTGCCGATGATGTCGACCCCGGCCGCCTGCAGCTCCAGCGCCAGCTTGAGCGGCGTCTGCCCGCCGAACTGCACGATGCACGAGACCGAGCCGCCGGCCGCCTGCTCGCGGGAGATGACTGCGTAGACATCCTCGCCCGTCAGCGGCTCGAAGTACAGCCGGTCGACCGTGTCGTAGTCGGTGGAGACCGTCTCGGGGTTGCAGTTGATCATGACCGTCTCATACCCCTCCTCCCGCAGCGCGAACGCCGCGTGGCAGCAGCAGTAGTCGAACTCGATCCCCTGCCCGATACGGTTGGGCCCGCTCCCCAGGATGACCACCTTGCGCAGGTCCGTCGGCTCCGCCTCGCACTCCTTCTCATAGGTGCCATAGAGGTACGGCGTGAACGAGGCGAACTCGGCTGCGCACGTATCGATCCGTTTGTAGGCGGCCCGCAGCTGTTCCTCCTGGCGCCGCGCGGCGACTGCCGGCGCCTTCACGCCGACAATGCGCGCCACCTCCTCGTCGCCGAAACCGGCGCGCTTGAGCACCTCCAGCATGTCGGCCGACATCTGCCGCCAGCCGACTACCCCGGCCGCACGCCGCAACTCCTCCAGCTCCGCGAACTGGGTCAGAAACCAGCGGTCGATACGGGTTGCCTCATGGATCTGCTCGACCGTCCAGCCGCTCTCCAGCGCCTTGAAGATCGACCACATCCGGCGGTCGTTCGGGACGACGAGCTGCTGCCGCAACCGGCCATCGTCATCATCGTCCGCACGGTGCTGGCCGAAGACCAGCCCCTCCCGACCCATCTCCAAGGACCGCATCGCCTTCAGGAAGGCTTCCTTGAACGTGCGGCCGATAGCCATCACCTCGCCGACCGATTTCATCTGCGTCGTCAGCGTCCGGTCGGCCTTCGGGAACTTCTCGAATGCCCAACGCGGAATCTTCACGACCACGTAGTCGATTGCCGGCTCGAAGGACGCCGGCGTCAGGCGCGTGATGTCGTTGGGAATCTCCTCCAGGCGATAGCCCAGCGCCAGCTTCGCCGCAATCTTGGCAATGGGAAATCCGGTTGCCTTCGATGCCAGCGCCGACGACCGGGAGACGCGCGGGTTCATCTCGATCGCCACCATCCGGCCGTCTTCCGGATTCACGGCGAACTGGATGTTCGACCCGCCGGTCTCGACGCCGACGCGCCGGATTATCCGGCGCGCGGCATCCCGCATCCGCTGATACTCCTTGTCGGTGAGCGTGAGCGCCGGCGCGACCGTGATGCTGTCGCCGGTGTGCACGCCCATCGGATCGACGTTCTCGATCGAGCAGACGACGACGAAGTTGTCCGCCACGTCGCGCATCACCTCGAGCTCGAATTCCTTCCAGCCGATCACCGACTCCTCGATCAGGATCTCGTGGACCGGACTCAGCTCGATGCCGCGCCCCACCAGCTCGCGGAACTCCTCGACGTTGTAGGCGATGCCGCCGCCCACCCCGCCCAATGTGAACGACGGCCGGATGATCACCGGAAAGCCGAACCGCTCGACGCTGGCGTGCGCCTCCTCGATGGAGCGCGCATACTCGCTGGCCGGCACCTCGATGCCGATCGAGGTCATGGCCTCGCGGAACTGGAGCCTGTCCTCCGCCACCTTGATCGCGTCGATCGAGGCGCCGATCAGCTGCACGTTGAATTCGTCCAGCACGCCGCCCTCGGCGAGTTCCACCGTCAGGTTCAGGGCGGTCTGCCCGCCGACCGTCGGCAGGAGGGCGTCGGGGCGTTCCCGCTCGATGACGGCGCGCGTCATCTCGACGGTGAGCGGCTCGACGTAGGTGCGATCGGCCACCTCGGGATCGGTCATGATCGTGGCGGGATTGCTGTTGATCAGCACCACCTCGAGCCCTTCGGCCCGCAGCGCCTTGCACGCCTGCGTGCCGGAGTAGTCGAACTCGCACGCCTGCCCGATCACGATCGGCCCTGATCCAATGACCAGAACCCGTTTGATGTCATTCCGCCGCGGCATCGTGGAATCTACTTGTGGGGCGTCCTATGCGCGGACGGGGCGCTCCATCGCACGGATGAACTCCGAGAACAGGTAGTCCGCATCATGCGGCCCAGGGGACGCCTCGGGATGATATTGCACGCAGAACACGGGGCGGCTCCGGTGCCGCAAGCCCTCGATCGTCTGATCGTACAGGTTGACGTGGGTCACTTCCACGTCCTCCGGCACGGACGCCGGATCGATGGCGAAGCCGTGGTTCTGCGAAGTGATCTCCACCTGGCCGGTCGCCAGGTTCTTGACCGGGTGATTCGCTCCGCGGTGCCCGAACTTCAGCTTGTAGGTCTGCGCGCCCATCGCCAGGCCGAGCACCTGGTGCCCCAGGCAGATCCCGAATACGGGCAGGCCGGAGTCGACCAATTCCCGGGCGTTGGCAATCGCATAGTCGAGCGGCGCGGGGTCGCCCGGTCCGTTACTGAGAAAGACGCCGTCCGGTTCCGCCGCCATGAGCGTCGCAGCGGGCGTATCGGCCGGGAAGACCGTGACCCGGCAGCCGTGCGCGGTGAAGCGGCGCAGGATGTTCCGCTTCATGCCCAGATCATAGGCGGCAATCCGCAACGGCCGGCCGGCGCGCAGCAGCGGGTCCAGGCGAAAGGCCTCCGGCGACGCGGCTGAGGGCGGATCCCACTCGACCGCTTCGGCGCACGTAACGCCGCGGACCAGATCGCTGCCTTCGATCGTGGGGGCGGCGCGCGCCTCCTCGATCAAGGCCAGCGGGTCGGGGGCTCCGGTCGCGATGACGCCGCGCATGACGCCGCCGCTCCTGAGCAGCCGCGTCAACGCCCGCGTATCGACGCCGGCAATGGCGACGATGCCATGCTCCGCCAGGTAGCTCTGGAGCGTTGCGTCCGCGCGCCAGTTGCTGGCAACCGGCGACGCCTCGCGCATGATGAATCCAGCCACCTGCGGGCGGCCCGATTCGGCATCGTCGGCGGTCACGCCGTAGTTGCCGATCTGCGGGCAGGTCATCGTCACGATCTGGCCGGCGTACGACGGATCGGTCAGCACCTCCTGATAGCCGGTCATGCTGGTGTTGAACACGACCTCGCCGCATGTCGAGCCTTGCGCGCCAACCGCCTGGCCCTCGTACCAGACGCCGTTTTCGAGCGCCAGCACGGCGTTCATCGCGCACCTCCGCGATCGAGCGCTGCGGCGGCCGCGAGTGACGTCAGCTGCAACCCCACTGCCGCGACGGGCTGCGCGGACGACAGCACCACCTGCCGCGTCTCGGGCTCGTACCCATCGCGATGCACCCTGACTTCGAGGCTTCCGAACGGAACGTCGCTGATGGACAGCGGTGTCAGACCGCGGTCCGTACCACCGATCGTCACCCTGGCGCCGGGCGGCGTGGTCCGCACGAGCACCCATCCGGCACCCTGCGCGGCGGCTGGCTCTGCCGCCGGCGCCGCTGCTACCGGCGCTGCCGGAGCGGGCGCCGGCTCCAGCTCCGGGGTCGGCGTTGCCGGCGGGGCAGCATCCGCGACCGGGTCCGGCGCTGCAACCGGATCCGGCGCCGCTGCGGCAGGCGTGCGGTCCGCGATGGGATCGGCCGGCCGGCTCGCCGCCGCGCTCTCCGCCGCAATTGCGGCGGCCTGCGCTGTTTGCTCCCCCGACTGCGCTTCCTCCCCGACCGGCGTCGAATTGCCGCCGAGGCGCAAACCGGCCCTGTACGCCGCTGCCGATGCCACAACCAGCAGCACCGCAAGCGTCACCTTCGCGGCCGACCACCACCACGGCCGATCTGCCGCCGCGGCAACCACGGCCGCGGCCGGCGGCAACGCCTCGGAAGCGTCGGCGGGCGGGCTGCGATCGCCCTGGGTGTCATCCTCGGGCTCGCCGCCGTCGAAGTTCAAGATGTCCGAGCCCACGGCGGGCTTCGTCCGGCGCGGGGTCGCGATTGCCGCCGGCGCGCCGACGGATGGTGCAGCACGGACGACCACCTCGTCCGCCACGACATTGCCGGCGGCACGAGCTGCCACGGCCGGCTGGCCGGCGTCCCGCCGCTTCGCGGCCGGCGCCTGATTGACTGCCGGCCGTGCCGCCGGACGGTCGGCCGGCTCACGCAGCGCGGCCCGCAATTCGGTCGTGAACCGCCCGGCGCTGGCCGGCCGCCGCTCGGGCGCATCAGCCAACGCCGCGGCGAACACCGCCTGCAACGCCTCCGCATCCGGAATGCGCTCTACCGTGCCGAACTGGGCGCCGACCAGCGCTCCGCCTCCGGCCGGGCGCCGGCCCGTCAGCAACTCGTACGCCACCGCCGCTAGCGCGAAGCGGTCCGCAGCCGGTCCCCAAGCCAGCCCCGCGACCAGCTCCGGCGCGGCGTAGGGACGCCGCAATGGACCCCGCAGACCCACCTGCGCCAGCGCCGGCACGATGCCGAAGCCGGTCACGCGCGGATGATCCGCGGCGACGAATACGTCGCGGAGATGCAACGCGCCGTGGAGCACGCCGCGTCCGTGCGCCGCGTCCAGCGCCGTGGCGAGCTGGTCGAGCAGAGCCAGGGTCGTCGGGATCTCCGCCGCGGCGTAACTGCGTACCGCCAGATCGAGCGATTCCGCTCCAATGTGCTCCTGGACGAGGTACGGCGTGCCGTCCTCCACCCCCACCGCCACGGGTACTACCACGGCCGGATGAAAGGACCCGGTCGCGGCGAGGCGCTCCAACGCCTCCACGAGCAGGCCCGTCTGCTCGGGAGTGAGATCGATGCGCAACTCCTTGACGATGAAGGGGCGGTCGCGGGACGGGTCGTAGGCGCGGAAGACCGGCCCCAGGACGCCGACCCCGATCTGATGCAACACGCGGAAGGGGCCGAACGCACCAGGGCCGCTTGATGGATTCACGTCGTCGGCTGTCAGCGGCGGAACTCCTGCGGACTGGCTCCGCGATGCTATCACGGAACCGGCGGGCGCTCAAAATCCACTCGGGGTGGCGCCTGTCCAGCGGGCCGCGCGCGGCCCGCACGGCCGGGGTCCGCTTGACAGTTCGCGCACCCGTCTGAAAGAGTACGGCGAGCGTGCCTGCGGAGCGGCCGGGTCCTCCGGCACCGTCGTTCAACCACCCCATCGATTTTCGCAGCTTCTCGTGGGCAACGCCGCTGGCGTGCGACTACTGCCACGCCTTCGAGCGGCTTGGGCCGTTCTTTCCAGGTAACCCAGCCGCAGCGGAGAGCTGGCGCCGTGCGATCGCGGCGCGGCACGCCGCTCCCGGCCGCGCGCGCGACACGGCCGGCGTACTGGCCGCCCAGCTTCGCACTCGCGAGGCCCCGCCGGAAGCGCTTGCGGCCGCCCAGCGGCTGGCGGACGTGGGCACGGTGGCCGTCGTCACCGGGCAGCAGGCCGGACTGTTCGGCGGCCCGCTCTTCACGCTGCTCAAGGCGCTCGCCGCCATCGCGTTGGCGCGCCGCATCGAAGCCGAGTACGACGTGCGCGCCGTGCCCGTTTTCTGGGTGGACGCCGAGGACCACGACCTGGACGAGGTCCGGACCTGCGCCGTGCTGGATCGCGAATTCGAGTTGCAACGGCTCGACCTGGCCGCCGTGCCGCAACCGGGCTCGCCGGTGGCTGCCGTGCGCCTGCCCGCGTCGATCGGGGCGCTACTCGGCGAATTGCGCCAGGCGCTGCCGCCGACCGAGTTCACCGGCGCTACGCTGGATGCCTTGAGCGCTTCGTACACTCCCGGCGCGGGCCTGGTCGAGGCGTTCAGCCGCTGGCTTGACACCCTGCTCGGCCGCCACGGGCTGGTGGTATTCGACGGATCCGATCCGGCGGCCAAGCCGCTGGTGCAACCGATATTCGAGCGGGAACTCCAGTTGCGCGGCGAAACGGCGCGGCTCGCGGCCGCGGCTGGCGCGCGCCTGACGGACGGCGGCTATCACGCGCAGGTCACACCGGCCGCCGACGCCGTGGCGCTGTTCCGGCTGAACGGCGTCCGCCAGCCGATTCGCCTCCGGGATGCCGGGTTTGCCGTCGGCGAGACCGGGGTCTCACGCGACGCCATGACCCGCCTGGTTCGCGAACGGCCGGAGACCTTCAGCCCCAACGTGCTCCTCCGGCCGATCGTGCAGGACACGCTGTTTCCGACGGTGGCGTACGTCAGCGGGCCGAACGAGCTCGGGTACCTGGGTCAGCTCCGGGATGTCTACGAGCAATTCGACGTCCCGATGCCGTTGATCTATCCGCGTCTGAGCGCGACCGTCCTCGACCGCGGGGCGGTGAAATTCCTCACCCGCCACGGCATCGGCCTGGAGCGGCTGCAGGCCCAGGACGACCGCGTGCTGAACGGGCTGATCAATGCCCAACTGCCGGCAGCGGTAGAGACGGCGGTCACCGACGCCGAGCGTCAGGCCGGCGAGACGATGGATGCGATCGCAGACCTCGTGACCGCCATCGACCCCACCCTGGCCGGCGCCGCGCGCACGACGAAGCAGCGCATGGAACGGGACCTGCGCACCCTGCGCGGCAAGATCGTCCAGGCGGCCAAGCGGCGCGACACAACCCTGCGGCGGCAGTTCTACCGTACCCGGGCGCAGGCGTTTCCGCGTGGCGCGCCGCAGGAGCGCGCCGTTTCGTTCGTCTACTTCATCAACCGCTATGGCCCCGAGGTGATCGACCAGCTGCTCGACGATGTTCCGCTCGACATCGGCCGGCACTGGCTGGTCACGCTATAATCGACGGCGTCGGCAGACCAGTTCTGCGGCCGGCACCATGAACGAAGAAGTCTTCCACACTGTCGGTGAGGCGCTGCAACGCGGGGAACCCGCCGCGCTGGTGACCATCATTCGCACCCAGGGCTCGACGCCCCAGCGCGTCGGAGCCAAGATGGTGGTTTTCGGCGACGGCCGCATCGTGGGCACCATCGGCGGCGGATGCTACGAGAACGACGCTTTCTGGAAGGCGCGCCAGTCGCTCCGCACCCGCAAGCCGGAGGTGGTCCGCTACGAGCTTTCGGATGACATCGCCGAGGAATCCGGGCTGATCTGTGGAGGCCAGATGGAGGTGTACATCGAGCCGATCGAGGCGGCGCCGCATCTTTACCTGGTCGGTGCGGGGCACGTGGCGTACCACCTGGCCCGTGTGGCAGGCACCGCCGGATTCCACATCCACGTACTCGACGACCGGGAGAAATTCGCCAGTGCGGATCGCTTTCCCGAGGCAGTCGAGATTGCGGTCGATTCGATCCCGGCCTGGCTCGAACGGACCAGCTTCCCCGCCAACGCCTACGTTGTCATCCTCACCCGCGGCCACCGCTACGATCTGGATGCCCTGCGGGCGCTGGTCCCGCGCGAGCTCCGCTACCTCGGCCTGATCGGCAGCCGCGCCAAGGTTGCGCGCCTGCACGACGCGCTACAGGAAGAGGGTCTGTCCACCGAACAGCTGCAGGCGGTCCACGCGCCGGTCGGCCTGGATATCGGCGCGATCACGCCCCAGGAGATCGCCGTCAGCATTCTGGCCGAGCTCATCGCGGTCAAATACGGCAAGCTTCCGGCCGGGACGGATGCGACCGGCGCGGTCGGGGCGCTGCAGTGGACACCGTCGGCCGGGCGCAGGCAAGCTGTCGCGGCCGACAAGTAGCAGCGCGCCGGATAGCAGCCTGAGGCAAAAGCCCCGCTGCTATAATGGCGGGAATTGTCTCCAGCACATGATGTTCCATCCAGCGCACGAGCCTTCGTACGATGAGTTGCCCGAACGATCGCGCGGCATCCTCACGCAACTGGTCAAGCAGTACATCGACAAGGGCGAACCGGTTTCCTCGCTCTGGCTGACGCGGCACGGCCGCTTCGGCAGATCTTCCGCGACCGTCCGCAACGTCCTGGCGACGCTCGAAGCGCTCGGCTACGTGCACCAGCCGCACGCGTCTTCCGGCCGCGTGCCCACCGACCGGGGCTACCGGGCGTACGTCGACCTGCTGTTGCGGTCGCGCCGCACACTGAAACCGACACCCGAGGTCGAGGCCCGCCTGCGGCAGGCCGGCACCGTGAGTGACGTCCTGTCGAACGTTTCGCACGAGCTGTCGCTGGCCTCGCACCAGCTCGGCTTCGCGTTGCGACCGCCCTCCGGTGACACGTTCCAGCACATCGAGTTCGTTGCGCTGGGCGACTCGCGCATCCTGGTCGTCGTGAGCGCCGACGGGAACGAAGTGGCGCACAAGGTGGTCGACATGGGCGAACCGATCGGGCCGTCCGAGTTGAGCCAGGGCGCGAACTATCTGAACAGCGAATTCTCGGGCATGCCGCTATGGGGCGTCCGGGCCGCCGTGGCGGAGCAGTTACGGCAGGAACGGATGCTGTACGACCGGCTGCTGTCGCGCGCGTTGCGGCTCGCCAGCTCGACGCTGGAGGAGCTGGTGCCGCAGAACAGCCTGTTTCTGGAAGGGGCCAGCTTCCTCGTCGATCAGTTCTCCGAGGACGACACCCGGGTGCAGTTCGCCACGCTCAGGGCGCTCCTGTCGATGATTGAGCGCAAGGACCAGCTCGTCCGCCTGCTCAACGAATACCTGGACGGGTCGAGCCTCACGGTCGTAATCGGGACCGAGCACGTCTCGGCCGAAATGCGCGGATTGAGCGTTGTAATGTCGCCCTATTCAGACGGCGTCAGAACCGGCTGCGTCGGCGTCATCGGTCCCCGGCGCATGCGGTACTCGCACGCCATCTCGGCCGTGGACAGCGTTTCGCGCGCGGTCAGCCGCGTCCTCGTGTCGCAGGGAGCGTTGCAGCCGGACGATGACAGACGACATTAGCCTGGAAAACTCCGAAGCGGCCGAAACGACCGATGCAGCTGCCCCGCCGCCCGGCGAGCCGCCGCCGACCCCGGAAGAGTTGAGCGCCGTTGCCCGCGAGCGGGACGAGTACCGCGATCTGCTGCTGCGCACGACCGCGGAGTTCGACAACTATCGCAAGCGGGTCGACCGGGATCGCCAGGCGGCCGATCAGGCGGCGGCGGCCGATCTGATCGGCGAGCTGCTGCCGCTGCTCGACGACCTGGAGCGCGCGCTGGCCGCGGAGGCAGACTCCGATACAGCGGTCGCGTACCGCACCGGCGTCGAGTTGATCCACAAACAGTTGCTCGATCTCCTGGCCAGGCGGGGCGTCTCTCCGCTCGACACGGCCGGACAGCAGTTCGATCCCCACCTCCACGAGGCGGTGGCGCACGAAGAGAGCGCCGACCATGCAGCCGGGGAGATCATCGGCGAGCTCCGCCGCGGGTATGTCATGGGCACGCGCCTGCTGCGGGCGGCCATGGTCAGGGTGGCCAAGGCGTGAGCAATCGCGACTACTACGAGGTCCTGGGGATTCCGCGCGGGGCCGACGAGCAGCAGATCAAGAGCGCCTACCGCAAGCTGGCGCTCAAGTACCATCCCGATCGGAATCCGGGCGACGCGCAGGCCGAGGAGCGCTTCAAGGAAGCGGCCGAGGCGTACGCCGTGCTCGCGGATGCTGACAAGCGCGCGCGCTACGACCAGTTCGGCCACGCGGGCGTCGGCCGCGGCGGCGGGCCGCAAGGTTTCGACCCGACGATCTTCGCCGACTTCAACGACATCCTCGGCAACTTCGGCGACATCTTCGGCTTCGGCAGCGATCGCCGCAGGGGCAGTCCGCGTCGCGGCGCCGATCTCCGCTACGACCTGCAACTTGACTTCGCCGACGCGGCGGCGGGCGTCGAAACTGCAGTCCAGATACCACGACTCGAGGCGTGCGACCGCTGCGGCGGATCGGGATCGGCGGGCGGCGGTCCGACCACCTGCTCCGAATGCCGCGGCCGGGGCCAGGTCCGCTACCAGCAGGGATTCCTGACGGTAGCCCGGACATGCGGCGCGTGCCAGGGCCGGGGTAAGGTCATCAAGGATCCCTGCCGGACCTGCCACGGTCAGGGGCGCGTCGAGCAGGAGCGCAAGCTGACCCTCAAGGTGCCGGCAGGCATCGCCACCGGGCAGCAGCTCCGCCTGCACGGGGAGGGAGAACACGGCTCGGGCGGCGGCCCCCCGGGCGATCTGTTCGTGGTGATCCGCGTTGCGGAGCACGAGTTCTTTCACCGCGAAGACGACGACCTGTGGTGCGACCTGCCGGTGACCTATCCCACGCTGGTGCTCGGCGGGCAGATCCCGGTGCCGACGCTGAACGGCGACGAAACACTCACTATCCCCAAAGGCACCCAGCCCGGCAGCCGTTTCCGGCTCCGGGGCAAGGGCATGCCGCACGTTTCCGGGCGCGGGCGTGGAGACCTGTACGTCAACGTCACGATTGAGGTGCCGACACGGCTGTCGAAGCAACAGCAGCGCCTGGTCGAGCTGCTCGACCAGACCATGCCGCGGCGCTCGTCCGGGCCGGCCGCGCGATCCGCCGACGGCGAACGGCCGTTCTTCGACCGCGTGAGGAACATGTTTGGATGATCGCCGCCCGGCGCTCGACGTGCGGACGCCCGTGCAAGATTTCCGCCTGACGCCGCTGATCGACGCGTTGCTGGACGACTTCGACCCATTCGCAATCGAGGATCTCGACGCGCAGGGGCGGCGCGTGCACTTCTTCTCCAACGGCCCGCGCGACGACGCCGCGCGGGCTCTCAGCCGCCGGTTCGGTGCGGCCGGCGTGACGGTGCGACCGGTCGACGTGGCCGACGGCGACTGGGCGGCCCGCAGTCAGGCGAGCCTGCGCGCCGTGCGGGTCGGAGACATCGTGGTGGCCCCGCCGTGGGACGTCCCGGCCGCAGCAACCGCGGAAACGCGGGTCGTGATCCGCCCGTCGATGGGCTTCGGCACCGGTCACCATGCCTCGACGCGCCTTTGCCTGCGGGCGCTGCAGGCGCTGCCGCTCCAGGGGCGGCGCGTGCTCGATCTCGGCACCGGCTCCGGCGTGCTCGCGATTGCGGCGGCGCTGCGGGGCGCCGGCCCGGTCCTTGCCGTCGATATCGACGGCGACGCAGTCGACACCGCGCGCGCGAACGTCGCGCTGAACCACGTCGAACATGTCGTCCAGGTACGCCGGGCGGACGTACGCGCTGGCGGACTGCCGCGCGCGCCGGTCGTATTCGCCAACATCCACGCGGCGCTCGTGTGCGGCGACGCCGGCCTGCTGGCCCGCCGGGTCAGCCCCGGGGGCACGCTGGTCATCGGCGGCGTGACCGACGCCGACGAGGATGGGGTCTGCCGGGCGCTCGCGCCATACGGCGGGCCCGGCGCGCGCTACGCCGAAGATGAGTGGTTGACACTGACCCTTCGCGGCTGATGTCCGTGCATCGCTTCTACGCCCCGGACGCCGTCCGTAGCGGCCAGGTGGTCGACCTGCCGCGCGGCGAGGCGCACCAGCTCGTGCATGTTCTGCGCATTGGCAGCGGCGCGGCTGTGCGCGTCTTCGACGGCCGCGGGCGCGAGTTCGCCGCCCGCGTCGACACGGCCGGGCGAGCGGCAGTGACGATCCGCACGCTCGAGCCGTTGAAGCCGCCCCCCGAACCTGAGGTGCGTCTTACCCTCGCACTCGCACTATTGAAGGGCCGCGCCACCGACACCGTGATCCGCGACGCCACGATGCTGGGCGCGGCCGTAATCCAACCGCTGACGACGGCGCACAGCCGTTCCGCGCCGGAAGCCGCCGGGGCGGCGGTCGAGCGCTGGCGGTCCATCGCCGTCTCGTCCGCCAAGCAGTGCGGCCGGGCGGTCGTCCCGGCCGTCGAACCGATCGCGCCGATTGCGGCATTCGCGGCCGGCGGCGGCGGGGCGGCGTTGCGCATCCTGCTGGTCGAACCGGCAGTCCGCAAGCCGCACGCCAGCATCCGCGTGCTGGCCGGCCGCGCGGCGCCGGCGGACGCCACGATCGCGGTGGGACCCGAGGGCGGCTGGACGGACGCCGAGGTGGATGCCGCCGCTGCGGCGGGCTTCGAGCTGCTTACGCTCGGCGCCCGCACGCTGCGCGCGGACGCCGCGCCGGCGGCCGCCATCGCGGTGCTGCAGCACGTCTGGGGAGACCTCTGACAGCACACGGCGCCGGCGTCGCGTGCCCGCTGCCGGGCTATACTGGCGCCACCGCATGCTGTTCCAGGGTCAGACGCTCGGAAAATACCAAATCGTGGCGCCCCTCGGCAGCGGTGGATTCGGTGCGGTGTACCTCGCGCGGGACACCTGGATCGACAAGAACGTCGCGCTCAAGGTGCCCCACCGGCAGAACCTCAACTTCTCCGAGCTGCTGCACGAGCCCCGGCTGCTTGCCACGCTCGACCATCCCAACATCGTCTCGATCGCAACGGCCGAGAAGCAGGAAAACATCTTCTTCATCGTGATGGAGTACGTGGAGGGCGAGACGCTGGAAACGGTGATTGCCGGCCGCGCGCTCGATACGCCGACGATTCTCGACTTCTCGAGCCAGGCATGCAGCGCGATTCGGCACGCGCACGATCACGGCGTGATCCATCGCGACCTGCGACCACCCAACATGCTGATCTCCAACAGCGGCGTGCTGAAGGTGGCCGACTTCGGCGTGTCCCGCTTCCTGGAGCTCGCGGCCCGCGGCACGACCGTGATCGGCAGCCCGCCCTACATGGCGCCGGAGCAGTTCGAGGGCAAGGCGGTGTTCGCGTCCGACATCTATTCGCTCGGCGTCACGATGTACCAGATGCTCACTGGCGTGCTGCCGTACGAGTCGCCGACGCCGAGCGATCTGGAGCGGTTGATGCGCGAAGAACTGGTGCAGCCGCCCCGGCATCGCGATCCCGCGATCCCGGTGGCGCTGAACGACATCGTCATGAAGGCGATGGCGCCGGACCTCGCCAACCGGTATCCGCATGCGCAGGATCTGCTGGACGAGCTGCTCGCGGCAGGCGGGACCGGGACCGCTGCGGATACCGCCAATCACAGCGCGCCGGCGGAACGCGCCGCGCGCCCGGCCGGCGGGACGACCCGGGATACTCCGCAGGCTGCGTCGCGCGCCCCGCTGACCTCGCCGTTCTGCTGGCATTGCCACAAGCCGCTGCACGCGCGCGCCGGTCGCTGCCCGTTTTGCGGCGAGGCGCAGTGATGCTACACTGTAAATCGTCGTAAGGTGCTCACCATAAGGCACTTCGTGGTCTATAGCCGATGAGCTTCGGAACCGGACGCATCTGGATGAACGGCTCGTTCGTGGACTGGGCGGACGCCAAGATCCACGTCGCCTCGCACGTCGTCCACTACGGCAGCGGTGTGTTCGAGGGCGCGCGCTGCTATGACACCCCCAAGGGCGCCGCCTGCTTCCGGCTCAGCGAGCATATCCGCCGGCTGCATGATTCGGCCAAGATCTACCGGATGGAATGCGCCTACGACCGGGCCGCCCTCGAAGACGCCGTCCTCGAGACCATCCGGGCCAACGCGTACAACGCGTGCTACATCCGCCCGTTGATGTACCGCGGCTACGACACCCTGGGCGTCAACCCCTTCTCTTGTCCGGTCGACGTGGCGATCCTTGTATGGGAGTGGGGCGCCTACCTCGGCGAGGACTCCATCGAGAACGGCGTGGACGTGCAGGTCAGCTCGTGGGGCCGCGGAGCGCCCAACCGCTTCCCGTCGCTCTCGAAGGCGACGGCGAATTACGCGAACTCCCAGCTGATCAAGATGGAGTCGGTGATCCACGGCTACGCCGAAGGGATCGCGCTCGATCCGCTGGGGTTCATCAGTGAAGGCAGCGGCCAAAACATTTTCCTGGTGCGCGACGGCGTCATCACCACCCCGCCAATCGCGGCCGCGACGCTGCCCGGGATTACCCGCGACGTCGTAATGACCATCGCGCACGACCTCGGTCTGACCGTACGCGAGGACCTGCAGCCGCGCGAGGCGCTCTACATCGCCGACGAGGTGTTCTTCACCGGCACCGCGGCAGAGATTACGCCGATCCGCTCGGTGGACCGGATTGACGTCGGCAGCGGCCGGCGCGGGCCGATCACCGCGGCGATCCAGGAACGTTTCTACGACGTCATCCACGGCCGGGCGCCCGACACCCACGGATGGCTCACCTACGTCTATCCGGAGTCCGAACGCAGCGCGACGGCTGAGGCTGCGGCCCGGGCGCGCTGACACCCGCCGCGGGCTACCGGCCGGATCAAGCTACACGCATGTCCGATCCGTACGCCGCGGGACTCGCCATGCTCGCACGGGGCGAGCTCTCCACGGCGCAGGTGCGGCAGCGCTTGGAGCGCAAGGGATTCGGCCCGTACCAGGTCGCTGCCGCGCTGGGCCGCCTGCAGCGCGCGGGAGCCCTCGACGACGAGCGGGCGGCGCTCACGCTCGCGCGGCGGTCCGCGGACGTCCGAATGTACGGACGGTTGCGCGCGCTGCGGGAGATCGAGGGCCGGGGGATCAGCCGCGATCTGGCGCAGCGAGCCGTGGACTCCGTATACGGCGATATCGACGAGCAGGACCTGCTCGAGCGGGTGCTGGCCCGCCGCCTGCACAGGCCGCTGGACAGCCGTGCGGCCCAGCGGCGTTTGTATCAACAGCTCATCCGCCAGGGGTTCGACGCTGCGGCGGCGCTGTCGGCAGTGAAGCGGCACGCCGCGCGCGAGATGGCCGACAACGGCGACTGACGGCGGCTCCAGCGGCTATGAAACAATAGGCACATTCATGACCTCGGGCGAAATCCGACACGGTTTCCTGGCGTTTTTCGAGGAGCGGGGGCACCGCGTGGTGGCCAGCTCCCCGCTGGTGCCGGCCGACGATCCCACGCTGCTGTTCACCAACGCCGGCATGAACCAGTTCAAGGATCTGTTCCTCGGCCGCACGACGCGCGCCTACGAACGCGCCACCTCGTCGCAGAAATGCATGCGCGTGAGCGGCAAGCACAACGACCTGGAAAACGTCGGCCCGTCGCTGCGCCACCACACGTTCTTCGAAATGCTCGGCAACTTCTCGTTCGGCAACTATTTCAAGGCCGACGCCATCCCGTTCGCGTGGGAGCTGCTGACCGGCGTCTGGGGCCTGCCGGCCGAGCGGCTCTACGCCACCGTGTTCAAGGGCGAGGACGGCGTCCCGCACGACGACGAGGCGTATGCCATCTGGCGGCGGCTCGTGCCCGCGGAGCGCATAGCGGAACTGGGATCGGCCGAGAATTTCTGGGCGATGGGCGACACGGGACCGTGCGGCCGCTGTTCGGAGATCCACTACCACCGCGGCGATCACCTGCCCTGCGCCGCGCCCCGCTGCCTCGGCATCGACTGCGACTGCGACCGCTACGTCGAGATCTGGAACAACGTGTTCATGGAGTTCGAGCGGCGCGCCGACGGCTCGCTGACGCCCCTGCCGGCCCCCTCGATCGATACCGGCATGGGGCTCGAGCGGATCGTGGCCGTGCTCCAGGGCACGCTCTCGAACTACGACACGGACCTTTTCACGCCGCTCCTGGCGGCCATCGGCAACCGCGCGGGCGCCGGGTACGGGCCGCTCGCGGGCCGGCCGTCGAACGACACCAGCGACGTGTCGCTGCGGGTCATCGCCGACCACCTGCGGGCGATGACGTTCCTGATCGCCGACGGCGTCGTGCCCTCGAACGAATGGCGGGGCTACGTCCTCCGCAAGATCATGCGGCGCGCGATGCGGCACGGCAAGAAGCTCGGCATGGCCGATCCGTTCCTCCATGAGCTTGCCGGCGTCGTGATCAGTGAAATGGAAGCGGCCTATCCGGAACTGCGCGCGAGCCGCGACGTCATCGTCTCGACGCTGCGTCGCGAGGAGGAGCAGTTCGACCGGGTCCTGCGCGACGGCCTGCCGCGCCTGGAAGCGGCGCTGGCCGAGGCGGAGGGCGGCTCGCGCATCGTCGCCGGCGAGGCGGCGTTCCGGCTGTACGACACGTACGGCGTGCCGCTCGACTTCATCAAGGATCTGGCCGCATCCAGAAAGCTGCAGGTCGATCGGGCCGGATTCGAGCACGCGATGGAGGCGCAGCGCGCGCGGGCGCGCGCCGGTGCGGCGTTCGGCGACGGGCAGCAGGCGGAAATCTCCATCAGCGCCGGACCGTACATGGTCACCGCGAAGGGCGAACCGCATTTCGGGAACCATCCGTTCGTCGGCTACGACACGACCACCAGCCAAACGTACGTCACGCACCTCTTCCGGCGCGACGACGGTGGCCGGAAGCTCACGGGCACTGCCGAGTTGGCCGCTGGACAGGCGGGGTACGTCGTGCTGGGCGAGACGCCGTTCTACCTGGAAGCGGGCGGCCAGGTGTCGGATACGGGCGAGCTCCTCTCCGGCGAGGGACTCGCCGCCGTGGAGGACATGGTGCGCCTCAAGCCGAACTGGCCGCGTATGCACGCCGCGGCGGTGCGCGAGGGCATGCTCCGCGAGGGGGACGAGGTCACAGCCCAGGTGGACGCTGTGCGGCGCGACGACATCCGCCGGAACCACACGGCGACGCACCTGCTACACGCGGCGCTGCGTACTATTCTGGGTATACACGTCAAACAGAAAGGCTCTCTCGTCGCGCCAGATCGGCTGCGGTTCGACATCTCTCACGGCGAGCCGATCACGGCCGAACTGCTCACTAAGATTGAGCGCTTGGTCAACAGCCATGTCTTCGGGAATCAAACGGTGGAGACCCAAGAGCGGTCGAAAAAGGAAGCGATGAAAGCCGGCGCCATGGCGCTGTTCGGCGAGAAGTACGGCGAGCGGGTGCGGGTCGTCACCGTGCCGGGCTTTTCGGTAGAGCTGTGCGGCGGCACCCATTGCCGCGCGACCGGCGACATCGGACCGTTCGTCATTACGCACGAAGGCGGCGTGGCGGCCGGCGTACGGCGCATCGAGGCCTTGACCGGAATGGCGGCGGTGAAATGGTTCCAAGAACGGGCGGACAGGCTCGCAATGCTTGTCTCGTGTACGCTCGACACGGCGGCCGACCAAGCCATTGCGGCAGTACAGCAACTGCAGAATCTCCGCTTTCGTCGTCCGGTGAATACCGATCGCGCTGATCGTGCCGTAGCGACTGTAAAGAAGCTGGCAGCCGACGCCAAGCGCCTCTCACGCGACCTCGAGCGGCTCAAGGTGCAGTCGGCGATGGGCGCCGGGGGCGGAACCGCGGCCGACGATACGGTGGAAATCGCCGGGACGAAGCTCCTGACCCGCCAAGTGCAGGCCCTGGAGCCGCAGGCACTGCGTACCCTCGCCGACTCGCTGCTGGACCGCGTTGGCAGCGGGGTCGTCGTGCTCGCCTCCCGCAATGAGGGGAAGGCCGCGCTGGTGGTCTCGGTGACGCGTGACTTGGTCGACCGCGTCCACGCGGGACAGCTGGTCAAGACGCTCGCGCCGATCATCGGCGGGCGGGGCGGCGGGCGGCCCGACTTCGCCCAGGCGGGCGGCCGGGAACCGGACAAGATCGAGCAGCTCCTTGCCGAATGTCGCACGCTCGTAACCCGCCTGCTCACCGGCACTGATTAGCGGCCACGCCCCGGAGACGCCGACGTTGGACACCGGCCAGCCTGCGCGCATCCGCCTCGACGTATGGCTCGACGTGGCGTGCGTCTGCAAGACACGCTCCGCGGCGCGGCACGCCTGCCTGGGCGGCAAGGTCAGCGTGAACGATGAGCGCGCGAAGCCGAATCGGGAAATCGGCGCAGGCGACAGAATCGAGATTACGGGCGCCCACGGCCGCCGCCGCGAGCTCGTTGTCAAGGAGGTTGAGTTGCGGCACGTTCCAAAGTCGGCCGCCCGGACTCTTTACGAGGACGTCACGCCGCCGCCCACGCCCGAGGAGCTCGAGTTGCGGGATCTGCTGCGCCGCGCAGGGCCGCTGCCCGGCCAGGGCCGGGACGCTCCGGACAAGCGCGCCCGGCGCCTCCTTAGACGCAGCTTGAAGGACCGTCTATAATGAGCGGTCAAATGTTACGACGGGGAAGGACTCCTAGCGGTGGCGAATCATAAATCGGCGGTCAAGGCGCATCGTCAGAACGTAAAGGTCCGCGGGCACAACCGGGAACTTCGCACCCGGCTGCGCCACGCGCTGAAGGCGGCGCGCACCGCGATCGATAGCGGTGACGCGACGCAGGCGGGCACGCAGCTCCGCAGTACCGTGTCGCTCATCGACCGGCTGGCCGGCAAGAAGATCATTCATGCCAACGCCGCGGCCCGCTACAAGTCACGGCTGACGCTGCGCCTGGCCCGCGCGTCGGCCTGACCCGCCGCGCCCGCCCGCGGCCGCTGCACACAGCTCGACCACCAGGCGTTCGAGCAGCAGGCGCCGGTCTCCCGCCGACCGCTTGAGCGCGGCATCCGTTCTGAACACCACGTCGATCGCTCCCGGAATGCGGGGTGCGGGCAGCCGGCTGCGCGCGACCCAGGCGAGCTGGCCGAGCACCATGTACGGCTCCGCGCCCTGCTCCAGCGCCAGGCCGAGCTGCCGCAACGCCGTCGCCGTGTCCCCGCGCTCTATCGCGCGGGTTACCGCCCAGTTGTCGTAGGCTGCCGCCGGCCCGGCCACCTCCCGCGCATCCTGCACCGACACGACCGGTTGCTCGCCGACGAACAGCAGCAGGCGCTCGGCCTCATCCCGCAGCCGGTTGGGATCGGGGCCGATCCGTTCTGCGAGCAACCGGACCGCCTGCGGATCTATACGTTTTCCCGCAGATTCCAGGAGGGTCCGGATCCAGCGCTGGGCGTCGGCCACGGTCTGCAACGCGGCGCTGCGCACCACGGTTGCCCGGCGCAACAGTTGCTTGTTGAGGCGGCGTCGCTCGTCGAGCGGCGCGCTGACCAGCACCAGCACCGCATGCGGGAGCGGGTCCTCCAGGTATGCTTCCAGCTCAGCCGCATCCCGGGCCGCCGCCGCCCCCTCGCGCGCCGGTTGCAACAGCCGCTCGGCATGCGACACGATGACGACGCGGCGCGGCGCCATCATCGGCAGCGTGCGCGCGGCATCGAGCACCTCGCCGAGCGCCGCCTCGCCGCCATGGAAACGGGTGAGGTTGAACGCCCGCAGCCCTTCGTCGAGCGCCTGCTCGAACTCCGCGGCGAGCGCCTGCTTCCAGTGCTCGTCGTCGCCGATGATCAGATAGACGGGCTCGAGCTGCCCTGACGCAATCTGCTCCCGGACCGCTTCCGGCGCGGCACTGCCCATCAGGTCGCTCAGAACGCTTCGAGAATCGAGCTGACTACCGTCTCCGCGAAGTCCTGCGCGATACGCTCGACGGCGTTCGACCGCTGGCCGAAGAAGGATGAGACGCTTTCGACATTGCCCCCGCCGGAGGCCACCTCGTACTCGTCGCTGAACACGAGGCGCGGATTTTCCCACAGCACCTCGTCCGTGGTCATGTCCGTGAACGCTATCCGCGCCGTCAACGTGAACACGTAGCGGGACGCCTGCTGGTCGTCGCTGAAGCTGGCCGGTGCAATGTCGATGTCGTCGATGGACCCCGCGAGCACGGCGTCGACGTTATCGGTGTCGGCAACCACGCGGTAGCTGCCGCGGCCGATGAACTCCTGCCGCACCTCCTGGGTCACGATCTGCTCGACCTCGAACACCGCCGTGCCGTTCTCGAACATCGGGATCCCGACGGTCTCGATGTAGTCCGGCAGAAACGATCCGCCACCCACGAGCGCGTAGCCGCACGAAGCGCTTGACGTGCACGAAAGCGCGACCGCGAGCACCACAGCTGTTCGAGTCATCGGTCCTCCTGTCAGCTCCCCAGTCTACCGTGCCGTTCAGCGGGCGACGATGTTCACGAGCCTGCGGGGCACGACAATCACCTTCGTAATCTGCTTGCCGGCCGTATGCGCACCTACGTGCGGATGCTCCACTGCCAGCTTCTCGAGCATCTCCCGCGGCGTGTCGACTGCCACGGTCAGACGCGCGCGCAGGCGGCCGTTCACCTGTACCGGCACAACCACTTCCTCGGCCCGCACGGCCTCCGGGTCGCAGGCCGGCCAGCCGGCGGCCACGACCCCGTCGGCGTGTCCCAGGGCCTCCCACAGCTCCTCGGCCAGATGCGGCGCAAACGGCGACAGCATCAGCACGAGCGCCTCGATCGCTTCCTTCGCGACCGCCAGCGCCGCCGGACGCGGCGGCGGGCCGGACCCTTCCGCCGCGGGCGCATCCACGCCGAGCCGTTCCCGTGCGCAGAACGCGTACAGCTCGTTGACCAGCTCCATCAACCCCGAGACCGCCGTATTGAGATGGATGCGGACGTCGATGTCGCTGGAGACGCGCCGGATGGTCTCGTGCGTCCTGCGCCGGAGGGCGCGGTCCGCACCGTCGAGTTCCACGGCGTCGAGCGCCGGCGCCGCGGGCGCCGTCTGGCGGAAGGCGCTGACCAGCCGCCAGACCCGGCCGAGAAAGCGGTAGCTCCCCTCCAGCCCCGCGTCCGTCCACTCAATCTCCCGTTCGGGCGGCGCCACGAACATTTCGTACAGGCGCAATGCGTCGGCGCCGTAGGTGGCCAGCATCTCGTCCGGATCGACGACGTTCCCCTTGGACTTGGACATGACCGCGCCGTTGCGCAGCACCATTCCCTGCGTCAGCAGCCGCGTGAACGGCTCGTTGTGCTCGACCAGTCCCAGGTCGTTGAGGACCCGGCAGAAGAACCGCGAGTAGATGAGGTGGAGGATCGCATGCTCGATCCCGCCGCTGTAGAAGTCGATCGGCCCCCAATACGCGACCTTGCGGGGGTCGAACGGCTGCTCGTCATTGCGCGGGTCGCAGTAGCGGTAGAAGTACCACGACGAGTCGACGAACGTGTCCATGGTGTCCGTCTCGCGCCGGGCCGGACCGCCGCAAGCGGGACAGGTCGTCGCCACGAACTCGGGCACCTCGGCGAGTGGTGACTCGCCGCGCCCCGTGAACTGCTCGACCGCGGGCAGCTCGACCGGCAAGTCCGCGTCCGGCACCGGCTGCGTACCGCATTCCTCACAGTAGGTGATCGGGATGGGCGTACCCCAGTACCGCTGCCGCGAGATGCCCCAGTCCCTGAGCCGGAACTGGACCTTGCCGCGCCCGAAGCCGCCGTCTCTCGCCGCCTGCGTCATGGCGCGGATCGCCTCGGCGCTCGGCTGGCCGCTGAACGGTCCGGAATTGACCAGGACGCCGTGCGCCGCGACAGCCGCCTCCAGCGTCTCGCCGCGCAGCGGCGGCTCGCCCGCCGGCTGCACGACCACCCTGACCGGCAGGTCGTACTTGCGCGCGAACTCGAAGTCGCGCTGATCGTGCGCCGGCACCGCCATGATCGCCCCCGTGCCGTACTCGGCCAGCACGAAGTTGGCGACCCAGATCGGCACCGGTTTGCCGGTGAACGGATTCAGGGCGCGGCGGCCGGTGTCGAACCCTTCCTTCTCGATTTGGCCGGTCGTCCGCGCGGTGCGATCGAGCGCCCGGAAGCCGGCGAGCCGCGCGCGGAACGCCTCCGGGTCGGCACTCGACGCGGCGAGGCGGTCGGCCAGCGGATGCTCGGGGGCCAGCAGCACCGCCGTGGCGCCGTAGATCGTATCGATCCGCGTCGTGAACACCTCGATGGGCTCGGCGGCACTGTCCGGCTCGGGGCCGGGTACGACCGGGAACCGCACCAGCGCGCCGTGTGAGCGCCCGATCCAGTTGCGCTGCATCGTCAGCACCTGCTCGGGCCACTGGTCAAGCCGCTCGGCTCCCTGCAGCAGCGCGTCGGCGTAGTGCGTGATCCGGAAGAACCACTGTTTCAGCTCGCGGGTCCCCACCGCGGTATCGCAGCGCCAGCAGACGCCGTCCACCACCTGCTCGTTCGCCAGCACCGTCTCACACGACGAGCACCAGTTGACGTTCGACCGTTGGCGGTACGCCAGGCCGCGCTCGAACATGCGCAGGAACAGCCACTGGTTCCATTTGTAGTAGTCACGCTGGCAGGTAGCGATCTCGCGCTCCCACGCGTAGCTGATCCCCAGCCGTTGGAGCTGCCCCTTCATGTGGGCGATGTTGTCAAGCGTCCACCGTTCGGGATGGGTGCCGTGCTGGATGGCGGCGTTCTCGGCCGGCAGTCCGAACGCGTCCCAGCCGAATGGATGCAGGACGTTGTACCCCTGCATCCGCCTCGTCCGGGCGACCACGTCGCCAATCATGTAGTTGCGCACGTGTCCGACGTGCGCGTGGCCCGACGGATAGGCGAACATGACGAGGCAGTAGAACTTGGGGCGATCGGGATCTTCGGACACCTCGAAGGCGCGGGTGTCCCGCCACCGCTGCTGCCACTTCTTCTCGATAGCCTGGGGGTTGTAGTCGCGCACCGGGGGTATGTGAATTATAGTGCAGGCCAGAATGGCGCCTGCGCCCGCCGCACCTGCTCCAGCGCTGCCTCGGCCTGCTGCGTGGACCCGCGATGGGACGCTGCGGGCAGGACCGGCGACTCCGCCAGCACGTCGAGCGTGCCGGCCAGACACGCCTCCAGCGCCTCCAGGTCGTAGCCGCCCTCCGTGACCACCGCCAGCCGGCCGCCGCAGCACCGATCCGCCGCGTCCCGCAGCACCCGGTCCATGCGCGCATAGCCGCCGGTGGACACCTGCATACCGCCGAGCGGGTCACGGTCATGGGCGTCGTAGCCCGCCGACACCAGCAGCAGATCCGGCGCGAACGCCTCCAGGATCGGCACCACCGCCTGGTCGCAGACGAGGCCGTAGTCGGCGTCGCCGGCGCCCGCCGCCAGCGGCACGTTGACGGTGAACCCCTCGCCGCGATCCCGGCCAACATCACCCGCCGCGCCCGTGCCGGGATAAAAGGGATACTGGTGCAGCGACACGTAGAGAACGCGCGGATCGTCGTAGAACATCCACTGCGTTCCGTTGCCGTGGTGTACGTCGTAGTCGACGACGGCTACCTTGCCGAGCCCGCGGCTCAGGGCGTGGGCGGCCGCCACGGCGATGTTGTTGTAGAGACAGAAGCCCATCGCGCGATCCCGCTCCGCGTGATGGCCAGGGGGACGCACAAAGGCGATGCCGCGCGCGCCGGCGAGTGCGTGGTCGACCGCCGCGACCGCCGCCCCCGCCGCGAGGCGGGCGACTTCCTCCGAATCGGGCGCGGTGAACGTGTCGGCATCCAGCCGCACGCGCCGGCCGGCCGTCCCGCCGATGGTGTCCAGATGCAGCTGATCGTGAACCCGCAGGAGCGCCCGGGTCGGCGCGGGCGCCGGCGCGGCAACTGCGCCGCCGGCGGCTGCCCAGCGGCTGGCCACGTCGGCCATGACGGCCGCCCGCGCCGGCCGCTCCGGATGCCCGGCCGGCGTCGCATGACCGCTGAAGCGCTCCGAGAATACCAGCAGGACGTCTTCCCCGGGACGCGCCGGCACCGCCTGTGACTCCATCGCGCCTCTCATCGTCCTTTCAGCATCGTTGCGGCCCGATCGGCCAGTCGCCGCAGCGATGCTTCCAACTCGACGCGGGCAGCCTCCAGTGCCGCCGACCCCGCGCCCGGCCGCACGTCGAGCGGCTCTCCAATCGCTACCGCGACTCGGCTGAAGGGCCACGGCACCTGGGTACGATCCCAGCTGCGCGCCGACCAGTAGCGCTCCGCCTCGATATGGAACGGCAGAATCGGACTGCCGGTGCGGCGCGCCAGCCAGACCGCGCCCGGCTGCACCGACCGCGACGGACCGCGCGGCCCGTCCACGGCGAAGCCGGCCGGCCGGCCGCTACGCACCGCGCGCCGCATTTGCGCCAGGGCCAGCGGCCCGCCGCGCGACGTGGACCCGCGCGCCGTGCCGTACCCGAACCGCCGGATGATGCGGGCAATCCACTCGCCGTCGAAATTCTCGCTGATCATCACCACGATGCCGTGGTCGCGCCAAAAGTACGTCGCGCCGAGGATGCGGCCGTGCCAGAACGCGAAGATCGGCACGCGCCGGGCCGCGCGCAGCGCGTCGTAGTGCTCGAGACCGTCCACCTGCCAGCGGCAGGTCCGGCCCAGAAGGGCGATGAGTGGGTGCGCGAGCGCCGCAATCGCCGCCGCACGGGCGCGCTGCGCGCGAGAAAGAGACGTCACATTCCTTCGTAGCGGGGCCCGCCGCCGCCTTCCGGCGGCACCCAATCGATGATCTGGTACGGATCCATGATGTCGCACGTCTTGCAGTGCACGCAGTTCGACGCGTTGATCTGCAGCTGCTTGCCGTCCGAGCCGTCGGTAGCGTCGATGATCTCGTACACGTTGGCGGGGCAAAACCGGGTACACGGATTCTGGTATTCCGCCAGACACCGCGTGCGGCAGAGGTCCGTATCGTGCACCAGCAGGTGCGACGGCTGGTCCTCGTCGTGGCTCGTGCCGGAATGGTGCACGTTGGTCGCCTTGTCGAACGTCAGCCGCCGATCGATCACGAGCGGCGCGCCTGACGCCCGCCGCGCAGCGGATACGTGCTGCATGCGCGCGTGGCCGGGCTTCGCCGGGAGCGGATCCCTGAACCACCAGCCGCCGGTCACGAGCGACAGGGCCGAGAACGCCAACCCCACCGGCAGTCCGTAGCCGAAGCTCTGGTGCACGTTGCGGACGGGGTACAGCTCCGCGCGAATGCTCCCCTCGTCAATCAGCGCCGCGTAGCGCGCCAGGCGGTCTTCCGACGGGTCTCCGGCGCGCACCGCGTCGAACGCCGCCTCGGCCGCGCAGATGCCGCTGCGCATTGCGAGGTGAATCCCCTTCAGCCGCATCGAATTCAGGAGTCCGGCCGCGTCGCCGGCGATCAGCGCGCCGGGCATGTAGCAGCGCGGCACCGCGTGCCAGCCGCCCTCGGGCAACGCCTTGGCGCCGTAGCGCACCATTTGTCCATCCGCCAGCAGGCGGGCCACCAGCGGGTGCAGCTTGAACCGCTGGAACGCGGCGTGCGGATCGAAGAGCGGGTCGCGGTAGTCGAGACCGGCCACGAACCCGACCGCAAGGCGCCCTTCCGGCAGCGCATAGATGAAGCCGCCCCCGAACTCTTCCAGGCGCAGCGGAAACCCCATCGTGTGGATGACGGATCCGGGCGCCATGCGGTCCGCCGGGACTTCCCACAGCTCCTTGACGCCCAGTGCGTACACCTGCGGCAGGCGGCCCTCGTCGAGCGCGAAGCGGCGCACCACCGTCTTGGTCAGGTTGCCGCGCACCCCGTCCGCGAAAATCGTCACCCCGGCCCGTATGTCGACGCCCGGCTCGAACGTCGGCTTGCGAACGCCGCCGCGGTCGACTCCCTGGTCGCCGGTCCGCACGCCCACGACCCGGTCGCCGTCAAGCAGCACCTCCGACCCCGCGAAGCCGGCGAAAACGTCCACGCCGGCCTCCTCCACGAGAGCGCCGAGCCACTTCATGAAGCGGTTGAGGGAGATCACGTAGTGGCCGTGATTGCGGAGCGGCGGGGGCGTGATTGGAAACCGGAGTGCGCGGTTGCGCGTCAGGAAATAGATCCGGTCATCGCGGACGGCGGTGTCGAGCGGGGCACCGCGCTCGCGCCAGTCCGGGACCAGGTCTTCGAGGGCCTGCGGGTCGAGCACGGCGCCCGACAGCATGTGCGCGCCACTTTCGCGCGCCTTCTCCAGCACCGCGACGCTCAGCGGGGCGCCGCCCCGTTCGCGCTGCAGCGTGGCCAGCCTGTAGGCGGCAGACAGACCTGCGGGGCCGCCGCCGACGATCAGGACGTCGACGTCGAGGGTGTCGCGTTCCAGATCACTCTCCGGCTGCCGGCGGCGCCAGCGCGGCGATCAGCGCCGGCACCACTTCGAACAGGTCGCCGACGATGCCGTAGTCGGCCACCTCGAAGATCGGGGCGTCGGCATCCTTGTTGATGGCGACGATGGTGCGCGATCCCTTCATCCCGACCAGATGCTGAATGGCCCCGGAGATGCCGAGAGCCAGATACAGCGCCGGCGCAACGGTCTGTCCGGAGCTGCCGATCTGGCGATCCATCGGCAGCCAGCCGGCGTCGCAGATCGGCCGGGACGCGGCCAGCTCCGCGTCGAGCGCCCGGGCCAGGTCCTGCGCCAGCGGCAGGTGCTCCTGGGACTTGATGCCGCGGCCAACCGCCACGATGCGCTCGGCCTGCCCGAGATCGACCGCCTGTTTCGACTCCCGGAACGGGGCCTCCGGACGCTGGCGGATGGCCGCGGGGTCGATGGCCAGCGCCGCGCGCCGGACCGGCGCCGGCTGCTCGCGCCGACCGGCCGCGTCGGCGCGGTACGCGCCGACCTGGAAGCTGGCCAGACACGGCCGCGGTCCCTCGGGCGCGACATCCGCCAGGAACTTCCCCTGGAACATCGGCCTCACGAAGACGATGCCACTCGCGTCCCGCCGCACGGCGATGCAATCGGTTATCAGCGCGCGGCCCAACCCGGCCGCGAGCGCCGGCGCGAAGTCCCGCGACTGATAGGTATGGGGCAGGAACACGGCGCCGGGAGCCTCGGCTTCAATCACCTGACGCCAGGCCTGGACGAAGCCGTCGGACGTGTACGGCTCCAGCGCGGGATCGTCCAGCACCAGCACTTCGGCCACGCCGGCCCGCGCCAGCTCGGCGGCAACCGCTTCCACGCCGCTACCGGCAACGGCAACCGTGACCGGGGCGCCGGCCTGCTGGGCGGCGGCAATCACCTCCCAGCTCACGGGGTTCAGCGCGCCGTCGCGCTGCTCCGCCATCACCAGCGTCGTCATTACCACTTGGGGCTGCGCCCCAAACCCCCGGCGGCCGCTAGCGGGGACGGCTTCATTAGCTCGGGGCTGCGCCCCGAACCCCCGGCAAGCCCTAGCGGGGACCCCGTAGCCCCGCGCCGGGCTTGCCGAGCCGCGCCGTGCGCGGCTTGGGGACGGCCGCGTCTATGCCCGCCGTCCCCCTTTCTGGCTACGTTGTTGTTCGCTTGCACACTCTCAAGCATGTTCACTCGTTGCGCCTTGTCAGCCGGGCGCCTGACCAGTCTCGGTGCGACGCGGGGTTTCACCGCGGGCTGCTAGCACCCGCGCGTCGTCGCGCAACGCGCGCACCAACTGCTGGGCCGCAGCCGGCGGCGCACCGTCGAACAGCCGCGTCCGCTTGTCCTTCTCGGGGGCGTACAACCGCACGATGCGCTGGCCGGCCGGGGCGAGAGTCTCCGGCGCGACCTTGCGCGCCGGCTTGCGCCGCGCCGCCATGATGCCCCTGAGCGTCGCGTAGCGCAGCTGGTTGATGCCGCTCTGGATGGTCAGCAGGGCCGGCAGCGGCAGCGCCACCCACTGGAACCGGCCGCCCTCCAGCTCCCGCTTCACACGGATCTCCCCGTCGGCAACGGTAATCTCCATGATGATGGTGGCGTGCGGAACGCCAAGCTCCGACGCCAATACCACGCCCGTCTGGCCAAAGCCCTGGTCGTCCGACTGCAGTCCGGTCAGCACGAGGTCGCAGGACTCCGGCCGCAGCGCCGCGGCCAAGGCCCGCCCCACCGCCGACGGCTCCGCCGCCTGCAGCTCGTCGGACTCTACGTGGATCGCGCGATCGGCGCCGCGCGCCAGCCCTTCGCGCAGCACCTGGCCCACACGGGCCGGACCGGCCGAGCAGACGATCACCTCGCCGCCGTGCCGCTCCTTGAGCTGCAGGCCCTCCTCGAGCGCGTACGCATCCGGCTCGTTCATCTCGAAGCTGGCGTCGGCGTCGCGCACCCACTCGCCGGCCTCGTCGACGCGCAGCGGCCAGTCGCGCGCCACGACCTGCTTGACGCACACCGCGATCTTCATCGGGCGTTCCCGGCGTCGGCCGCGTCGTAGCGCTTGAAGAGCAGGCTGGCGTTCGTGCCGCCGAAGCCGAACGAGTTGGACAGGGCGTAGGTCACGTCGGCGGCGCGTTTGCGGTTCGGCACGTAATCCAGGTCGCAGTCCGGGTCGGGATTTTCCAGATTGATCGTGGGCGGCAGCATCTGCTCGCGGATCGCCAGCGCCGTGACGCCCGCCTCCAGGCCGCCCGACGCGCCGAGCAGGTGGCCGGTCATCGACTTGGTCGACGAAATGGCGAGCGACCGGGCGTGATCGCCGAAGCACTTCTTGATGGCAAGCGTCTCGATCCTGTCGTTGTAGGTGGTCGACGTGCCGTGCGCATTGACGTAGTCCACTACGGAAGGGTCCACGCCCGCTTGGTCGATCGCCGCCCGCATCACCCGCAGGGCGCCATCCCCGTCCTCGGCCGGCGCGGTCATGTGGTGGGCGTCGGCGGACATGCCGTAGCCGACGAGCTCGGCGTATATGGGCACCGCGCGCGCACGGGCATGCTCGAGCTCCTCCAGGACGAGGACCCCGGAACCCTCGCCTACGACAAACCCGTCGCGGTCCTTGTCGAACGGCCGGCTGGCCCGCTGCGGCTCGTCGTTGCGCGTGGACAGCGCGCGCATCGCCGCAAACCCACCGACGCCCATCGGCGTGATGGAGGCTTCCGACCCGCCGGCGATCATCACGTCGGCGGCGCCGCGCCGCACCACCTCGGAGGCGTCGCCGATGGCATGCGCCGATGCCGAGCAGGCGGTGCAGGTGGCCGAGTTGGGCCCGCGGGCTCCGAACCGGATGGACACCTGCCCCGCGGCCAGATTGATGATGGCCGAGGGGATGAAGAAGGGCGAAATCTTGCGCGGACCGCCCTTCAAGAGCGCGCGGTGCTCGCGCTCGATGGTGGTGAACCCGCCGATGCCGGACGCAATGAACACGCCGGCCCGCTCCCCCAGCGGCCGGTCCAGATCCATGCCGGCGTCCTCGAGCGCGAAGGTCGACGCGGCAATCGCGTACTGAATGAAGACGTCCATCTTCCGGACGTCCTTCTTCCTGATGAACGCGAGCGGATCGAAGTCCCTGACCTCACCCGCTATGCGCGAGGCGAAGCCCTCGGAGTCGAAGTGGGTTATGGCCCCGATTCCGCTCCGCCCGGCGCACAAGGCGTCCCAGGTCAGCCGGGTGCCGATCCCCAGCGGCGACACCAGACCAACACCGGTGACGACTACCCGTCGGCGCGACATCGTCTATGTCTATCCGTCCGGCAACCGGGGCCGGCTACTGCTTCGCCTTGGCATGCGATTCGATGTACTCGACCGCATCCTTGACGCGCGTAATCTTCTCGGCATCCTCGTCGGGTATCTCGAGCCCGAACTCCTCTTCGAACACCATGAGCAACTCGACCTCGTCGAGGGAATCCGCGCCGAGGTCGTCCACGAACGAGGCGTCCGGAGTGACCTCTTCCTCGTCCACACCCAGCTGCTCGACGATGATACCCTTGACTTTTTCCGCTACGGCCATTCAATGCCTCCTACATGTACATCCCACCGTTTACGCCGATGACCTGGCCAGTAATATACGACGCTTCATCCGCTGCAAGATAGCAGACGGCAGCGGCGACATCCTCTGGCCGGCCGAGCCGGCCCGCCGGGATACGGGCGGCCAGCGCCTCGCGGGCGCTCTCGCCGAGCGCCGCGGTCATGTCGGTCTCGATGAAACCGGGCGCCACCACGTTGACCGTGATACCGCGCGCCGCGACCTCGTGCGCGAGCGCCTTGCTGAAGCCAATCAGACCCGCCTTTGACGCGGCGTAGTTCACCTGACCGGGATTCCCGGACTGGCCCACCACCGAGCCGATGTTGATTACCCGGCCCCAGCGCTGCCGGAGCATGGGCCGCAGGACCGCCTGCGTGCAGGTGAACGCCGCCGTCAGGTTGGTGGCGATGACGGCGTCCCACTCCTCGGCCTTCATGCGCATCAGCAGCTGATCCCGGGCGATGCCGGCGTTGTTCACCAGGATATCGATCCGTCCGAAGCGATCGAGCGCGGCCCGCACGGCGGCCTTCAGACTGTCGGCGCTGGTCACATCCGCGCTCAGCGCCTCCGCGCGGCGGCCTGCCGCCACGATTTCGTCCACGACGCCCTGGGCGTGGTCCTCGCGTGCACAGGCGCCCACCGCAGCCCCCGCCGCTGCCAGGCGGATCGCCACTGCGCGTCCGATGCCCCGCGAAGCCCCCGTGACGAACGCCACGCGATCGCGTAGATCAGTCATCGGCTTGCGTGACGGGCGCCTGCGCCAGACGCGCCTCCAGCGCGGCGACGCCGTCGGGATCGCCGACGCTGACGGCGGCGGCGCCCCGGTCGATCTTCCTGATCAGCCCGGTCAGCACGGCGCCGGGCCCCACCTCGACGTACAGGCGCACGCCGGATGCCGACAGCCGCCGCACGACCGCCTCCCAGCGCACCGGCGCGCTGACCTGCTCCACCAGGGCGTCGATCGCCGAGGCCGCGTCCCGCTTCGGCTCGGCGTCGACGTTCGCGACCACGGGCACCGCCGGGTCCGATACCACGAGGGCGCGCAACTCCGGCTCCAGCCGCGCCTGGGCCGGGCGCATCAGCGCGCAGTGGAACGGTGCGCTCACCGGCAGCGGCAGCACCCGGCGCGCGCCAAGCTCCCGGGCGCGCGCAGCGGCTCTCGCAACCGCGGCGCGGGCGCCGGCAATCACCACCTGTCCGGGCGCGTTCAAGTTCGCCGGACTCACCACCTCGCCCTGGGCCGCATCGTCGCAGGCCCCGGCGACGGCCGCCGCGTCCAGCCCGAGCACCGCGGCCATGGCGCCGTGGCCCACGGGCACCGCCTCCTGCATGTAGAGCCCGCGGCGGCGCACCGTCCGCAGGGCGTCGGCAAACGACAGCGTGCCGGCCGCCACGTGCGCCGAGTACTCGCCCAGGCTGTGGCCCGCCACCAGCTCCGGCTGCACGCCACGGGACACCAGTAACCGGTAAACGGCGACACTGACCGCCAGCACCGCCGGCTGCGTATTGGCGGTCAGCGTCAACTGGTCCGCCGGCCCCTTGAAGCAGAGGCGGCTCAGCGGCTCGCCGAGCGCATCGTCCGCCTGTGCGAACGTATCGCGGCAGACGGGGAACGCCGCGGCTAGCGCCTGACCCATCCCGACCTGCTGCGACCCCTGGCCGGGGAACACGAAAGCGATCACGAGCGGGTTCCTTTCCCCTCCACGACGCGGAGTCCACCGGATACCGCCGCAATCTCACCCGCCACCCGCTCCACGAACCGCTCACTCGCATAGCGGTGGGCGAGCACGACGGCGTTGCGCACCGCCTTGGCCGAGGAATGCCCGTGGCCCACGATGCACAGCCCGGCAACCCCCAGCAGCGGCGCACCACCCACCTCGGAGTAGTCCAGGCGCCGCCGAAACCGCCGGAACGCCCGGCTGGACAGAAGAAATCCGAAACGTGTGGTGAACGTGGCCTTCAGCTCTTCCCGCAACAACGCCTCGACCATCTCGACGAGCCCCTCGCTCACCTTCAACGCCACGTTGCCGGTGAAGCCGTCGCAGACGATGACGTCGGCGAGGCCGCTGAACAGGTCCCGGGCTTCGACGTTGCCGATGAAGCGGAGGTCGGACGCCTGCAGGCGGCGGTGCGCGTCGCGCGTCAACTCGTTGCCCTTCGACGCCTCCTCCCCGATCGACAGCAGCCCCACCGATGGATCCGGCCTGTCGAGCAGCAAACGTGCATACATCCGCCCCATGGCGGCGAACTGCACAAGGTGCTGCGGCCGGCACGCCACGTTGGCGCCGGCATCGAGGAGCACCGCCGTGCCGCGCCGGGTCGGGATCGCGGTAGCCAGCGCGGGCCGGTACACACCTGGCAGCAGGCCGAAGGCGGCATGCGCCGCGAGCAGGGTTGCACCGGTGTTGCCGGCGCTGAAGAACGCGGCGGCGTCGCCGCGGGCGACCACCTCGGCCGCCTGCCGCACGGAGGACTTCAACTTGCGGCGAAGCACCTCCGCGGGCGCCTCAGCCATGCCGACGACGTCGTCCGCCTCGACAAGGCGGATATCCACCCTCGACGCATCGCCGTGGCGGGCCAGCTCCGCTTCAATCGCCGGCCGGCTGCCCACGAGCGTGAGCCCGAAGCCGAACCGGCGCGCGGCCACCAACGCGCCGTCGATGATGTTGCGGGGCGCAAAATCCCCGCCCGCCGTGTCAATGGCGATGTGCATGCTGGCAGTACGCCGGGCGGTCCGCGACGCTACGCGTCCTCGACCGGCTTGACCTGACGCCCGCGGTAGTAGCCGCAGTGCGCGCAGATGTGGTGTGGCAGTTTCGGCTCGTGGCACCGCGGGCACTCGCCCGTGTTGGTCGGGGTAAGTGCGTCATGCGCGCGGCGCTTGGCCGTGCGGGCCTTGGAATGACGTCGTTTCGGGTTCGCCATCTAGTCGAATCCTCTGAACTCTAGTTTCGGGGGCCGCCGATCAACGTTTCGAGCGCGGCGAAACGCGGGTCGCGCCACGTCATTTCGCAGTCGCAGGACCGCTCGTTCCGGTTTCCGCCGCACGCCGGACAGAGTCCGCGGCACTCATCCCGGCACAGCGGCTTCATCGGCAACGCAAGCTGGCACTGCTCGCGCACCATCTGCAGCAGGTCGATCTGGTTATCGCGGTAGAAGGCGATCGACAGATCCTCCTCCGCGATCTCGCTCTCCTCGCCGCCGCGATTCTCATTGTCGGGCAGGTAGAGCAGGTCGACCGTCAGATTTCCGGGCATCTCGAACCGTTCCAGGCAGCGGCTGCACGCCAGACTGAGAACGGTTCGGACACGCCCGGAGATGCGGCATTTCTCGCCGTCCCTCCGCACCTGGAGCGCGAGCGCCACGCTGCCCGCGACGGCATACTCGTCGGACCGGCCGGTGGCAAAGCTCGCCGCCGGGTACGTGTGCTCGACCCGATCTTCCGGCCCGCGCATCTCGCGCAGGTCCAACACCAATCCCACTCTGCGCGTTCCTGTTCCTGAAAGCGATCTGCGCAGTATATCACGCAGATTACGACCCGACCCGGCCCCAGGCCCGGGGTATGAACAGCTGCTCGAACAGCCGCAGCGCGTAGCGATCGGTCATGCCGGCGAGGAAATCGAGCACAGCGACGTCGACGCCGTCCCGGTCCAGTGTCCGGCGGTCGACGAACCGGCGCGGCTCCTCACGCACCTTCTCCCACAACCGCTGGAGCACCCCCTGCGCCTTGCGGAACTCGACGGTGGCGGCGTCGTTCTCGTACACCGCTTCGAACAGGAATGCGCGCAGCGCGAGCAGCGCCTCCAGCACAGGAGCGCTCATGCGAATCTCCGGCGCCTCGTCGTCATCGCCCGCCGCCGTCTGCCGCACCACGTCGGCGACCAGTCGACCGATACGTTCGGAGGATGTCCGCCCGAGCACCTCGACCGGCTCGCGCGGCAACGCCTCCGCAACGAAGATGCCGGCGCGAATCGCGTCGTCGATGTCGTGGTTGACGTAGGCAATGATGTCGGCCACGCGGGCGATCTGTCCCTCGAGCGTTGCAGCGCGCCGCGCGGGGTCCACGCCAACCGGTGCGCCGCCCTTGCCCTTGGAGTGCTTGGCGATGCCGTCGCGCACCTCCCAGGTCAGATTGAGGCCCTGCCCGTCCCGCTCCAGGACATCCACGATGCGCAGGCTCTGCTCGTAGTGATTGAACCCGCCCGGAAACAGCTCCCGGAACACCCGCTCGCCGGCGTGGCCGAAGGGCGTGTGCCCCAGGTCGTGCGCGAGCGTGATCGCCTCGGTCAGCTCCTCGTTGAGCCGCAGCACCTTCGCGATCGTTCGCGCGATCTGCGACACCTCGAGCGTATGGGTCAGGCGCGTGCGGTAGTGGTCGCCCGTCGGCGCCAGAAACACCTGGGTCTTGTGCTTCAGCCGGCGGAAGGCCTTGGCGTGGATGATGCGGTCGCGGTCACGCTGAAACGCCGGCCGGATCGGATCGTCCGGCTCGGGCCGCAGGCGGCCCTTGGTATCCGCGCTCTTTGCAGCCCAGATCGACAGCGTGTCCCGCTCACGCGCCTCGAGGTCGGAGCGGATGGCGCCGGTGATTGAAATGTTCAACCTGGATGTCACGCCGAGGCGGCGCCGTCACGTCGCCGCCCGGCTCGGCAATCTGTGGCAAAAGCCCAGCTGCATTCGTCCGGCGATGCATCCCTTACCACTTGGGGCTGCGCCCCAAACCCCCGGCGGCCGCTAGCGGGGACCCCTGCGCCCCGCGCCGCGTCCGCCGAGGCGCACTGTGTGCGCCTTGGGGGACGACTGCTCCCTGCTCGCGCCTTGTCAGGCAGGCGCCCCACCGGTCTCGGTGCGACGCGGGGTTTCACCACAGGCTGCCAGGACAGCGTCAATTGCGGCGGGATTTTCGCCGGTTGCGTCTATCCAATGTAGGTTAGGTTCTTTGCGGAACCAGATCAACTGGCGCCGCGCGTAGCGCCGATTCTCGCCCACGATCAGCTCGCGCGTCGCCGCCTCGTCCCGCACCCCCGCCATATGCTCCAGCACCTGCCGGTAGACCAGGCCGCTGAATGGGTGCGCCCCGGCCGGGACGCCGGCTGCGAGCAGGCGGCGCACCTCGTCGAGCAGACCTGTCGCAAACTGCTGTTCGACACGCCGCGCCACTCTCTCCGCGGTTACCGCCGGGTCCGGCCGGAGCGCAAACGCCAGCAGGTCGTACTCGGCGAGCGGCGGTCGCGTCTCGCGGAAATGCTCGCTCAAGGGGCGGCGCGTCAGCACGAACACCTCCAGCGCCCGCACGAGACGCTTCTCGTCCCGTGGATGGATGCGTCCGGCCGACTCCGGATCGACGCGCGCGAGCATGCGGTGCAGCCGCTCGACGCCGCGCCGGCCGGCGAGCCGGCCGAGCACGCCGCGCAGAGCCGGGTTGCGGCCGGGGCCCTCGAACAGCCCGCGTGTCAGCGCCCGGTAGTACAAACCCGAACCGCCGACGACGATGGGCAACCTGCCCGCCGCCGTGATGCGGCGGATCGCCGCGGATGCCTCCCGCATGTAGCGGGCCGCGGAATACGACTCGGTGGGGTCGGTGACATCCACCATGTGATGCGGAATACCGCGCTGGAGCGCCGCCGGCACCTTGTCGGTGCCGATATCGAAGCCGCGGTAGACGGCGGTCGAGTCGCAGTTGACGATCTCGCCGCCAAGCCGCCGGGCAACGGCTATGCCTAGCGCGCTCTTACCGGACGCCGTGGGACCGACGATCGCCAGCAGCCGCGGCCGGCGTTCCGGGACGCTCATGACCTGAGTACGGCCATAACCGGTGGAGAGAGCGGGGGGGAAGACCTGGTCGGGATGACTGGATTTGAACCAGCGACCCCCTGACCCCCAGTCAGGTGCGCTACCAGACTGCGCCACATCCCGACGCACGAAGTTCTACACTCAACGCAATCCGAATGCTACTCGCCGCGCGCGGCGGAGGTTTCCGTGGCAGCCGACTCCCCGGGCCGAGACTCCAGCATCTTCAGGACGGCCCGCAGATCCTGCTCGACCTCGGCCAGTCGCCAGCGGATGCCGTCGTCGAACAGATCGCCCGGCGCCGCCTCCGACAGCGACAATTCCGGGGCCGGCGGCGGCTGCTCGGCTTCCAGCTTGCGGCGCGCGGCGCCCAGGGTCAGCGCCTCGCTGAACACCAGATCCTTGATGCGCAGTACCAGCTCAACCTGGGAGCGCCCGTAGACGCGGGCGCCGCTCTTGGTCCTGGTGCCATCGAGCGCCGGAAATTCCGTTGCCCACGATCGGAGCACATACGGCTGTACGCCCGCGATCGCGCACACTTCCGAACTCCGGAAAAACCTGCGATCTGGAATCGTTACCGTGGCGGCCATCGTCCCGGAATGCATGAGTATAGCAGCCCGCGGCAAAAGCCCCGCTGCATTCGACCGTGCATCGGTTACCACTTGGGGCTGCGCCCCAAGCCCCCGGCGGCCGCTAGCGGGGACCCCTTCGCCCCGCGCCGCGTGCCCCGAGGCGCACTGTGTGCGCCTCGGGGCACGACTGCTCCCTCGTCACGCCTTGTCAGCCGGGCGCCTGACCGGTCTCGGTGCGACGCGGGGTTCTGCCGTGGGCTACTTGCAGCCCGCACGCGGCGGCCGTTCACCGCGGTCTGGAGGGCGCGCGGCGGGCGCGCGCCCTGACGCGAATCGGGGTGCCGACGAAATCGAACGTCTCGCGCAGGCGGTTCTTGAGGAATCGCTCGTAGGAGAAATGCAGGCGGGTCGCGATGTTCGTGAAGACGACGAACTGCGGCGGCCGGGTCGCCACCTGCGTGCCGTAGTAGATCTTCACCTCGCGCTTGCCCGGGCTGCGCGGCGGGTTGCGCCGGACCGCGCGCTCGAGCATCCGGTTGACGTCGGCCGTGGCAACGTGTGCCTCGCGCGCCCGTGCGACCTGCAACACCGTCTCGACAAGTTTCGGGGCGCGCGTGCCGGTCAGCGCCGACAGATGCACAATCGGTGCGAAGTCCGCGAACTTCAGTTCGTCTCGCAGCTTTTCGTCGAACTGTTTGGCGAACTCGCCGGTCCGCTCCACCAGGTCCCACTTGTTGGCCGCAATGACGATGCCGCAGCCTGCCTTCTCCGCCACGCCGGCAATGACGGCGTCCTGCCGCGCGAGCGGGCTGGACGCATCGACGACCACCACAGCGACATCGGCGCGCGCGATTGCCCGCCGCGCGACCGTGACGCTTACCGACTCGACCTGGCCGGAGCGCGCCACGCGGCCCGGGCGCCGGATGCCCGCCGTATCGACGAGGCGCACCTCCCGGCCGTGCCAGCGAATCACGGTATCGACCGCGTCGCGCGTGGTGCCGGGCATGTCGCTGACCAGCATGCGGTCCGCACGCACCAGCACGTTGACCAGCGACGACTTTCCGACATTCGGGCGGCCGATGATGGCGACGCCGACTTCATCCGGCCGGGGCGCCGCCTCCGGGGCGGCGGCGTCGACGACCACGCCGGGCAGCCGGACCCTCACCGCGTCGAGCAGGTCGCCTATGCCGATTCCGTGCTCGGCCGCGATCGATACCAGCGGCGTGATGCCCAGTGCGTGAAACTCCTCGACCCGCTCGGCCGCCCGGCGGTCGTCCACCTTGTTGACAGCCAGGATCATGGGCGCACCGCACCGCCGCGCGCGATCCGCAATCTGCCGGTCGGCCGGCACCAGCCCGTCCCGCCCGTCCACCAGCACGACGATCAGGTGCGCGCCATCGAGTGCCCGCTCTCCGTGCGCCGACACGGCCGCCTGCAGCGGATCGGTGCTCGCGCCGAACAGCCCACCGGTATCCACCAGCTCGAAGGGAGTCCCCAGCCACTCGGTCGAGGTTCGGATCACGTCCCGCGTCGTGCCGGCCACCGGCGTCACGATGGCCCGGCGGGATCCGCATACGCGGTTGAACAGAGTCGACTTGCCGACGTTCGGTCGGCCAACCAGAACAACCGACCGATCATGGCGCGATGCGGTGACAGTAGACATGGCAGAATGGCGCACGAGACCTTCTTGACAGCCGTAAATTATAGTATCTATGATGCTTAACAGTCCGTGAAAAATGCCCCGCCGCGTTCGACGCGGGGTGTCGCCACGGAAAGTCACGTCGAGGAGCCTGCCGCCATGATAAAGGTCGACATCATCAACGAGGTATCGACCGCCGCCGCCATTACCAAGGTCAAGGCGGAAGTGGCGGTGGACGCCGTCTTCGATGCGATGCGGATGTCGATGTGCAGGGGCGACCGGATCGAGCTGCGCGGATTCGGTGTATTTCAGGTCAAGCCCCGCAAGCGGGGCATCGGCCGCAACCCGCGCACCGGCAAGGAGGTGCGCATCCCGCCGGGCCGCACCATTCGATTCAAGCCGGGCAAGGATCTCCAAACCATCGGAGGCTGACCTCCGGAGACACGTCAGTTGCCGCTCGACACGCCCGGCCAGCCACTCCGACCAGCTCCGGCCGAATCGTATCCACCGCCCTACTCGGACGCCTGGGCGCGCCAGGAGGCGCCCGCGCCGCCGGCCGCGGGCGCCACATCCGGCTCGCGCCCGCTGGTCCACCTGCTGCTGTTCCTGGCCACTTTGCTGACGACGACGTTCTTCGGCAGTTATCACTACGCCGGCTTCAGCGCCGACTTCAACTCCAACCTTCCTGAAGTCTCGTTCCTGCAGGGCGCCTGGTTCAGCCTGACCCTGCTTGGCATTCTGGGCACCCATGAATTCGGCCACTACTTCGCCTGCCGCTACTACGGCATCGACGCGACGCTGCCCTACTTTCTGCCCGCCCCGCTGCCGCTGACCGGCACCGTGGGAGCGCTGATCCGCATCCGGCAGCCGATCCAGAGCAAGTCGGTGCTGTTCGACGTCGGCGCCGCCGGTCCCATTGCCGGTTTCGCCGTTGCCGTGCCGGCGCTGTTCCTGGGGCTGCAGCTCTCGCGTGTGGTAGCCCTGCCGGATGACTTCGTCGGCATGTCGCTGGGCGAGCCGCTACTGTTCCAGTGGGCGTCGTGGATGACCTGGGGCGATGCGCCGAGCGGCTACACCCTCAACCTGCACCCGGTCGGGTTGGCCGCCTGGCTGGGACTGCTGCTGACGGCTTTGAACCTGTTCCCGATCGGACAACTGGACGGTGGACATATCGCCTACGCGGTTCTGGGCCGCCGTTCAGCATCCGTCAGCGTGGTCGCAACCGCCATCGTCGTCGCCCTCGTGTTCCTGTCGGCGAGCTGGATCATCTGGGCGGCGCTGATGATTGCAATGCTCGTATTTCTCGGCCCGCGCCACCCGCCCACCGCCGACGAACACGTGCCGCTCGACCCGACCCGGCGACTCGTGGCCGCCCTCACGGCGGCGATTTTCGTCGTGTGCTTCACGCCGGCGCCGTTCTCCGTGCTCGACCTGGTAGCCCAACCCTGACCGGCGCCTCCCGGAATTCCGCGGCCGGCAACGTGCTCAGCGCATGGTCAGCGGGTCGATGTCGACGGTGACCCGCCGGCGGAGTGCCGGGCGGCGGTCGAGCGCCGCCTGCACGGCCGCGCGGAGCGGGCGGCGGCGCGTCCCCTTAAGGAAAATCTGCGCCCGATGCTCGCCCTTCAGGCGGGTTATCGGGGCGGGCGCCGGACCGAGCACCTCGTATCCGCCCCGCGAGCCCCGCATGTCCGCGGCCAGCCCGGCCGCCTCCTCCATCGCCCGCGCAAACGTGTCGGCCCGCACGACGACGTTGACCATCGCCAGCAGCGGCGGGTAGCGCATGCTGCGGCGAAAGCGCATCTCCGCCTTGAAGAACGGCTCATATGCCTGCCGGCAGGCGTGCTCGATACTGTAGTGGCCGGGGTGGAACGTCTGCACGATGGCTTCGCCCGGCAGGTCGCCGCGGCCGGCGCGGCCCGCCACCTGCGTCAGCAGCTGGAACGTGCGTTCGGCCGCCCGGAAGTCGGCCAGCCCGAGACCCACGTCCGCCGAGATGACGCCAACCAGCGTCACCGCCGGAAAGTCGTGTCCCTTGGCCACCATCTGGGTCCCGACCAGGATCTCGATCTCGCGCCGTGCGAAGCGCTGCAGCAGGCGCTGCGCCGCGCCGCGACGCCGGGCGGTGTCGCGATCGAGCCGCGCCACCTTCGCCGCCGGGAACAGACCGGCGATTTCCCTCTCGATCCGCTCGGTCCCGTACCCCACGCGCTCCAGGAACGGCCCGGCGCAGTGCGGGCAAACGGCCGGGCGGCGGGCGGCGTAGCCGCAGTAGTGGCAGCGTACGCGGTCGATCTGGCGATGCAGCGTCAGCGACACGCTGCAGTTCGGGCAGTCCACCGTCCGGCCGCACTGGCGGCAGAGGACGGCGGCGGCGTAGCCGCGGCGATTCAGCAGCACCAGCGCCTGTTCGCCGCGTTCCAGACGGGCGGCCAGCGCGTCCTGCAGCGACGCGCTCAGCACCACGTCGGGCCCGCGCTCGGCCACCTCCTCCCGCATGTCGACGACGGATACGGACGCCAGCGGCCGGTCGAGGACGCGCTGGCTCAGAACGACCCGCTCATAGCGTCCCTGCGACGCGTTGTGGTAGGTCTCCATCGACGGCGTGGCGGAACCCAACACGACCAGCGCCGCCGCCTGCTTGCCGCGCATCACCGCGACGTCGCGGCCGTGATAGCGCGGACTCTCCTCCTGCTTGTAGGACGCGTCGTGCTCTTCGTCGACGATGATCAGGCCAAGCCTCTCCAGCGGTGCGAAGACGGCCGAGCGCGTGCCGACCACCACGTCCGCGTCACCCCTGCGGATGCGGTGCCACTGGTCGTGCCGCTCGCCGTCCGACAGTCCGCTGTGCTGGATCGCCACCCGTCCGTCGCACGCGGCGTGGAACGCGCCCACCACGGCCGGCGTCAGGGCGATCTCGGGGACGAGCACCAGCACACCGCGCCCCTGCCGCCGCACGTGTCCCGCGAGCTGCAGGTAGACGGCGGTCTTCCCGCTCCCGGTCACGCCGTGCAGCAGCGCGACCCGGAACCCTTCATCCGCCGTCCACGCGGTCAAGCTGCGCAGCGCGGCCTGTTGCTCGGCCGTCAACTCAATCGGCCCGGCGCCGCCGGCATCGTTCACCCAGTCCGGTGCGGCGAACGGATCGCGCTCGACCCGCCGCCGTTCAATCGCCACCAGGCCGCGGCCGGCAAGCCGGCGCACGCAGTCCGCCGCAATGCCGTATCCCGCCAACTCGGCCGTAGTGAGCCCGGCCGGAGACGCCGCGAGCAGCGCCAGTGCGCCGCGCTGGCGCGGGCCGAGCGCCGCAGGCGGGCCGGTCCGGGCGATCCGGTCTCCCGCCACGGAAAGGCGGACGGTGCGGACGGTTCTGAATGCGGAGACGCCGGCCGGGCTGGCGGCCGACCCGCGGGTCCAGGCGAAGGGCGGCATGGCCGCCGCCACCGCGTCACCCGGGCCGCAGGCGTAGTACTCGGCGACCCAGGCGGTGAGATCGAGCACCGCCGCGGGCAGGAACGGGTCGACGTCGAGGCACTCGACCAGCTCCCGCAACTCGGCGCCGCCGCCGCGATCGTCGGCCGCCGCGCCGGGCAGTACGCAACCGGTGACCTGCCGGTTCCCAAGCGGCACCCGCACGCGCACACCCGGCGCCGGCACCGGCATACCGTCGGGCACGCGATAGGTCAGTGCGGACAGGAAGGGGACGGGAACCGCAACCGGGACGAGCCGGGCCATCACCCGTCCCGCAGGATGCTCCGGACCTTCTTCATGTCCTCCCACACGTCGCGCTTGCGATCGGGGCTCCGCAGCAGGAACGCGGGGTGAAAGGTCGGGATCAGCCGGGCGCCGCGGAAGTCGTAGACGCGGCCGCGCAGCTTCGAGATGGCGTCCTCGGTCCGCAGCAGCGTCCGGGCGGCGAATGAGCCCAGCGCCACGATGACGCGGGGCCGGATCGCATCGATCTGGGCGAACAGAAACGGCTCGCACGTCCGCACCTCGTCCGGCGCCGGGTTGCGGTTGTCGGGCGGCCGGCACTTGATGACGTTGGCGATGTACACGTCGTCCCGCCGGAGATCGATCGCTTCGATGATTCTGGTGAGCAGTTGACCCGCCCGGCCGACGAACGGTATACCCTGCAGATCCTCGTCGCGCCCCGGCGCCTCGCCGACGAACATCAGCTCCGCCTCCGGATTCCCCACGCCGAATACGAGCGTCCGCCGCCCACCGTGCAGCTTGCAGCGCGTGCAGTCGCCGAGCTCCTCGCGGATCAGCTGCAGGCGCTCGGCGCCGGTCGCGGCGTTCGGCGCGGTCACCTGATCGAACATCGACAGCTCGACCGCCCCTCCCGTGGCTACCGGCGGCGCCGGCTCGGAAGTCGGTTCGGCGGCGGCCTCCGCGTCGGCAGGCCGTAGCCGCCAGGCGCGATCCCGACTCACGCCGGGGATGCCGAGCTCCTGGAAGTATTCAAGATGTGCGGACAGCGGGTCGGACGGCCCGGGCGCCCGCCGTTCAGGTTGTGACCGGCGCATGGATCAGCGACTCGATGCGATCGAGAATGACCGCCGCCAGCGCCCGCTTCGTCCCCAACGGCACGTCCTCCTGACCGTCGGCCGTGACGAGCGTCGCGGCGTTGGTATCGACGGCGAACCCGCGGTCCGCCAGGGAGACGTCGTTGGCCACCACGAGGTCCACCTGCTTGGCCTGCAGCTTCTCTCGCGCGCGCTCCACCAGATTCGCAGTCTCGGCCGCGAAGCCGATCAGCACCGGCAGCGCCCCGCCGGCGCGGCGACGGCCCAGCTCGGCCAGGATGTCGGGCGTGCGCTCGAATCTGATCGTCAGGGCGCCGGGGCTCTTCTGAATCTTGCCCGACCGCGGCCCCGCCGCCGGCGCGTAGTCGGCCACCGCCGCGGCCATCACGACCGCGTCCACGTCGCCGGCGCAGGCCATCACCGCGTCATGCATCTCCCGCGCGCTGCGCACGCGCGCCAGCTCTGCCCCCGCGGGCGGCTCCACCGGCGTGGGCCCCGCCACGAGCCGCACGCGCGCGCCGCGGGCCAGCGCCTCGGCCGCCACCGCGAACCCCATGCGGCCGGTCGAGCGGTTGCTCAGATACCGGACCACGTCCAGGTCCTCACAGGTAGGGCCTGCGGTCACCAGCAGGGAGCGGCCCGCCAGCCGGCCGTCGGGAGACAGCAACTGGCGGCTGGCCGCGACAATCTCGGCCGGCTCGGCCAGCCGGCCCTTGCCCGTCCATCCGCACGCCAGATACCCCTCGCCCGGGTCGACGAAGTGCACGCCCTGCTCGACCAGCCGCGCCATGTTCCGCTGTACGGACGCGTGCGCCAGCATGTTGCTGTTCATCGCGGGCGCGACAAGCACCGGCGCCCGGGTCGCGAGGTACATGGACGTCAGGAAATCGTCGGCGATGCCATTGGCCAGCTTGCCGAGCACGTTGGCGGTGGCGGGTGCGACGATCAGCAGCGCGATGCGCGATGCCAGCGAGATGTGCTCGATGTCCGCGTTCGCGCCGGTCGCGAACTGGTCGGTGACGACCGGGCGGCGCGTGATCGCCTCGAAGGTCAGCGGACCGACGAAACGGCAGGCCGCCGCCGTCATCACCGCCGTTACGTCGTGGCCATCCTGCTGCAGGCGGCGCGCTATGTCGACCGACTTGTAGGCGCCGATGCCGCCGGTGACGCCCAGTGCGACAAGTGCCATGGATCAACCGTTCGGCGCGCCGAAGGCGGCGACAATCCCGGTGACTGCGTCATCGGCGGTCGCGGTCTTCGAGCGCTCTGCTACAACGATGCTCCGGAGCTGCGCGACGCAGCGGTCGATGTCGTCGTTCACGACCAAGTAATCGTAGCGGCTCGAAGCCGCCACCTCCCGCCGGGCCGCAGCGAGCCGGCGCCGCAGTTGCGCCGGGTCGGCCTTACCCCGGCGGCCGAGGCGCTGTTCGAGCTCGCCGTACGAGGGCGGCAGCACGAAGATGGAAATTGCCGCCACCCCATGCTCCCTGATCTGCTGCGCCCCCTGCACGTCGATGACGAGGACGACATCCCGCCCAGCCTGGCGGTGGCGCTCGGTGTCGGCCTTACCGGTGCCGTAGCGCTGGCCGAACACCTCCGCGCATTCGAGAAAACCACCCGCCGCGGCCATCGATGCGAAGCGCTCCGGCTCGACGAAATTATAGTCGACGCCATCCTGCTCACCCGGCCGCGGCGGCCTCGACGTGTACGAGCGGGACCGCACCAGCCCGGGAACGTCCCGCACCAGGCGCTCCACGAGCGTCGTCTTGCCGGTACCCGACGGCGCGGACACGATGAACAGCAGGCCCCGCCGCACGCGCTACTCCACGTTCTGTACCTGCTCGCGGATCTTCTCAATCTCGGCCTTCACGGCCACCACGAGCTTACCCATGTCGCGGCCTTCCGCCTTCGATCCGACGGTATTGATCTCGCGGTTCATCTCCTGCACGAGGAAGTCGAGCTTGCGCCCGCACGGCTCCGTGCCGGCCAGCAGTCCGTCAAGGTATTCGAGGTGCCCGCGCAACCGCGACACCTCTTCGTGGATGTCGGAGCGGGACACCCACTTGACGATCTCCAGGGCAACCGCGGTCGGATCCGCCTGGACGGCGCCGCCCAGCTCGTCGATCCGGGCGCTCAACTGCTCACGGAGAGCTGCGGCGCCGGCCTCCGCTGCCGCCACGACGCGGACGACGAGCTCGCGGGCTGCGGCGGCGCGCTCGGACAGGTCGGCGCGTAGAAATTCACCCTCGCGGCGTCGCATGCCATCCAGCTCGTCGAGCGTCCGGCCGACCCCCTCGGAGACCCGCTCGCGCACCGCCTGCCGGGTCTCCTCCCCCACCGGCAACTCGCGGACCGTGACCGCCTGCGGATACCGTAGCAGGTCGCCCGCCGTCAACCCCGCCGTGACCCAGCCGCGCCGGCGCGCACCGTCGGCCGCCGCCGCCAGCGCCGCGACCAACGGCTCGTTCAGGTCCACCTCGACCGACGATTCCGTCATGATCCGCGCCGTCAACGTCAGCTCCACCCGGCCACGCGCCACGCGCCGCTGCACGAGCGCGCGCAGATCCTGATCGAGCTCGGCGAGTGTCGGCGGCACGCGCAGTTGTACGTCGAGGTAGCGGTGGTTCACGCTCCGCGCCGTGACGGTGAGGGTCACGAGCTCGTCCTCGTGCGTCACCGACGCGAACCCCGTCATCGACTTGATCATGGTGCGACCCGATCGGCGCCCGGCGCCTGCGCCGCAGCGCCGTCTGCCGCCGCAGCGACGCCGTCCACACCGTTACGGTCGAACAACTGCAGCGCGTAGAGTTTCGCATACAGGCTGTAGGGCGCTGCCAGCAGTTCTTCGTGCCGCCCGATCTCCCGCACCCGGCCGTGGTCGAGCACGACGATTCGGTCGGCGCGCCGCACGGTGGACAGGCGGTGCGCAATCACGAATGCCGTGCGGTTGAGCATCAGCTTCGCCAGCGCGTCCTGGACGAGCAGCTCCGACTCGGCGTCGAGCGACGACGTCGCCTCATCCAGGATGAGGATTGGCGAATTCCGGAGGAGCGCCCGGGCGATCGCGACCCGCTGCCGCTGCCCGCCGGACAACCGCTGTCCGCGGTCGCCGATCAGAGTTTCGTATCCGGCGGGCAGCGTCGCGACGAACTCGTGCGCGTGCGCCGCGCGGGCCGCGGCTTCGATCTCCTCCCGAGAGGCGGACGGCGACGCATAGGCGATGTTGTTGCCGATTGTGTCGTCGAACAGCACCGTGTCCTGCGTGACGATGCCGATCTGGGATCGTAGCGACGCCAGCGTCACATCGCGGATGTCGACGCCGTCGATGGCGATGGAACCGCCGCTCACCTCGTAGAAGCGCGGCACGAGATTCACCAGCGTCGTCTTGCCGGCGCCGCTCAAACCGACGACGGCCACGACCTGACCGGCCTCCACCTCGAACGACACCCGATCGAGCACGTTGCCGTCCGGCGCGTCGCCGTAGGCGAAGCTTACCTCCCGAAATGCAATCGACCGTTCCAGCGGGGGCAGCGCCCGCGCGCCCGGCTTGTCGGCCGCTTCGCTGCGCGTATCGAGCATCTCGAACACCCGCTCGGACGCCGCAAGGGCCTGCTGGATGTTGGCGTTCACACGGCTGAGCCGCTTGATCGGCGCATACATCAGCAACATGGCGCCCACGAACAACGTGAATTCGCCCTCCGTCAGCGCGCCGCTGGCGATCTCCCGGCTGCCGTACCACAGGACGCCGACAATCGCGAACGAGCCGAGCCACTCCATGAGGGGCGGCAAAGCCGACACCGAGCTGGTGACCTTCATGTTCATCCGGTACAGCCGCTCGGAAGCCTGGTCGAACCGCTGCTGCTCGTAGCGCTCGCCGGCGAACGCCTTGACGATCCGGTGCCCCGCGAAAGCCTCGGCGGAGATGTGCGACAGGTGCTCCAGCTCCTCCTGGCCGCGGCGCGTCGTGCTCCGCACGCGCTGGCCCAGCCGCACGAGCGGATAGACGACTACCGGCGCGCCGGTCAGGCAGACCAGCGCCAGCCCCGTGTCGTGGTACAGGAGCAACCCGGCGAGGCCGGCCAGCGCGGCCGACTCGCGCAGCAGATCGCCCACCGTCTGCGCCACGACCTGCTGGATCCGGTTGACGTCATTGGTGATGCGCGACATCAGCGCGCCGGTGGTACGGCGCGCGAAGAAACCCGCCGACTGGGACACGATATGGCCGAACAGTTGACTCCGCAGGTCCCGGACCATGCGCTCGCCGACGCTCGTCATCAGATAGACCGAAAAGTACTCCGCCAGCCCCTTGCCTACGGTGAGACCGATGACCGCCGAAATTACCCAGGCAAGGCCCGTCCGGCCGGGAAGGACCTCGTCGAAGATCGGCTTGAACAGGTACGCGCGTCCAGTATGGGCGGCCGCGTAGACCAGCATGGCGATCACGGCCCCCGCGAACCAGAGGCGGTACGGGTAGCCGTAGCGGGCAAGCCGCAGAATGGGACTCACGATGCGTACCCGTGCGGATGCGACCGCTGCCAGCGCCACGCCGTCTCGACGATCACATCCAGCGCACCGTAGGCCGGCTCCCAGCCCAGCGCCGCCCGGGCGCGCGAACTGGAGGCCAGCAGTACCGCCGGATCGCCGGATCGCCGGGCGCCCGTCTCGCACGGTACGCGCGCGCCGGTTACGCGCTCTACGGCCGCCACCACCTCGCGCACCGAGCAGCCGCGCCCGCTCCCGAGATTGCACACCCGTAGCGGGGCGCCCGCCTCCAGCGCCGCCAGGGCCAGCACGTGCGCCGCGACCAGGTCGCATACGTGGACGTAGTCCCGCAGGCACGTGCCGTCCGGCGTGGGGTAATCGTCCCCGAATACGACGAGCGGCGGGCCGCCGGCGGCCGCCGCCAGCGCGCGCGGAATGAGATGCTCCTCGGGACGATGGTCCTCTCCGATGTCGCCATCCGGATCGGCGCCGGCGGCGTTGAAATACCGCAGGCGCACCGAGCGCAGGCCGTATGCGCGCTCGTAATGTGGCAGCAGGTTCTCGACGGCCAGCTTCGTTTCGCCGTAGGGATTGATTGGGTGGGTCGGATGATCCTCGGTGATCGGCGTTTCACGCGGCTCGCCGTAGACCGCCGCGGTCGACGAGAAGACGAGCTGCTCCACCCCCTCCGCGACCACGGTGTCGAGCAGCGCCAGCGTCTTCGCCACGTTGCCGGCGTAGTAGCGGGCCGGCGAGCGGACCGACTCGCCCACCGACAGCAGCGCCGCGAAGTGCATTACCGACGTTACCCGATAGCGGCGAATCGTGTTGCGGACAGCCTGGTTGTCGGCAATGTCCGCCTCAACCAGTGGCACGCCCCGCACCGCCGCGCGGTGCCCGGCCTCCAGCGTATCGAGGACGACAACGTCGCGGCCGGCCGCGCGCAGCGCCCTTGCGGCGTGACTGCCTACGTATCCAGCGCCGCCGGCCAGGAGAACGGCGCCCATTACCTCCCTATCGAGACGTAGGTGAAGCCCTCGGCGCGCATCTGGTCCAGCGCGAAGAGGTTGCGGCCGTCGAAGATCACCGGCGCACGCATCAGAGAGCGCATGCGGTCGAAATCGGGCTCCCGGAATTCGTTCCACTCGGTGACGATCGCGAGGGCGTCGGCCCCGCGCAGCACCTCGTAGGCATTCGCCGCGTAAGCGACCCGCGCGTCCATCACCTCGCGGGCCGACTCCATGGCCCGCGGATCGTAGGCGACCACGCGCCCCCCGGCCGCCAGCACGCCGTTGGCGATGGCGATCGACGGCGCCTCGCGCATGTCGTCGGTCCGCGGCTTGAACGCCAGCCCCCAGAGCGCGATCGTCTTCCCCTCCAGCGACGTGAAGTGGGCTGTCATCTTCTGTACCAGACGCGATTTCTGCGCCTCGTTCACACCCTCGACAGCCTCGAGGATGCGGCACTGGTACCCCTTGCCGCGGGCAAAGCCGGCCAGCGCGCGCAGGTCCTTGGGAAAGCAGCTGCCGCCGTACCCCACGCCGGGGAACAGAAACGCCGAACCGATGCGGCGGTCCGACGCTATCGCGCGGCGCACCTGGTCGATGTCCGCGCCGAACTGTTCGCAGACGTTGGCCATCTCGTTCATGAACGACACGCGTGTGGCGAGCATCGCGTTTGCCGCGTACTTGCTCAGCTCGGCGCTGGCGCAATCCATCAACATGATCGGCGCACCCGTCCGTGTGAAAGGCGCATACAGCGTGCGCATGACCTGCACTGCGCGCTCGTCGTCCGCGCCGATGATTACGCGGTCGGGCCGCATGAAGTCATCGATGGCCGCGCCCTGCTTGAGGAACTCGGGATTCGTAACGATGCTGAACGGGTGGGACGTCTCGCGTCCCACGACCTCCCGCAGGCGCGCCGCCGTGCCCGCCGGCACCGTGCTCTTCGTCACGATGATCGTGTATCCGTCGAGGGCGGCTCCAATCCTCCCGGCGACATTGAGGACGTTCGTCAGGTCGGCCGTGCCGTCCTCACCGGAGGGCGTCCCGACGGCAATGAACACAATCTGCGACGCCGCGGCCGCCTGCTCGAGCGACGACGTGTACACCAGACGCCCCTCGCGCTGGTTGCGGGCGACGAGCTCGTCCAGGCCCGGCTCGTAGATCGGCATCCGGCCCTGCTCCAGCGCCCGAATCTTTGCGGTGTCGTTGTCCACACAGACTACGGCGTTGCCGTTCTCGGCAAAGCAGGCGCCTACAACCAGCCCTACGTATCCGGTCCCCACCACCGCTATCTTCATTACCCGTGACTCCCCGATCGGACGCGCAGGCGACGGACTCCTCCGGCGCCCGGACGCAAGCCTGTCATGATACTGGAGGAGCCGGCTCGACGCGGCGCTGCCCGCGCGGCGCGGCGCGCTATAGTGGAATCACGATGCGGATCGCCATCGACATACGCAAGTTGCACGACTACGGCATCGGGACGTACTTGCGCAACCTGCTGCGTCAGCTCGCGCGTATCGACCGGGACACCGAATACGTGCTGCTCTGCCGGCGCAGCGACCAGCGGCTGGCCGATGAGTTGGGACGCAACTTCCGCGGCGTCACCGAAGCGTCGGGTCTCTACTCGGTCAGCGAGCAACTTTCGATCCCGTTCCACCTCGCGCGCCTTTCGCCGGACCTGTTCCATACGCCGCACTACGTGCTGCCGCCGCTGGCGCCGTGCCGCTCGGTCGTCACGATTCACGACTGCATCCACTTGATCTTCCCGCAATATCTGCGGCACCGCATGGCGTACGCATACGCCCGGACGATGTTCTGGACGGCGGTGCACCGCGCCAGCCGGATCCTGACGGTCTCGGAAGCGTCGAAGAACGACATCCTGCGTTTCTTTGACGTGCCGGCTTCCAAGGTCACCGTCATCTACAACGCCATCGACGACGTGTTCTTCGAGGAGCCGCCGGAGGCGGAGATCGTGCGCGTGCGCGAGCGCTACCAGCTGCACGACCGGTTCGTGATGTACGGCGGCAACGTGTCTCCCCACAAGAACGTCGAGCGGCTGATCGACGCGTTCGTGCTATTGCGGCGCGACGGCCTCGACGATCTGAAACTGCTCGTCACGGGCGGCGAAGTGTCCCGCTACTCGTCGCTCAGGCGGGCCGTGCACCGCCACAACCTCCACCAGCACGTCCGTTTCCTCGGCTATCAGTCCACGACCACGCTTGCGGCGCTGTACCGGCTGGCGGACGTATTCGTCTTTCCTTCGTTGTACGAGGGGTTTGGCCTGCCGCCGCTGGAGGCAATGGCAAGCGGCACGCCCGTGGTGGTATCGAACGTATCCTCCCTGCCCGAGGTGGTGGGGGACGGCGCCATCATGGTCAATCCGTACGAGCCGCGCGCGATTGCCGACGGCATTCACAAGGCGTTGGGCGACACCGCGTTGCGCGAGCAGTTGCGGGCGCGCGGTCTTGCACGGGCGCGGTCGTTTTCCTGGTCCGCGTCCGTCAAACGGATCCACGCGATCTACCAGGAGATCGGCGCGCGGTAGGGGCAATCGTGACGATGTCAGGCAGTGCAACCGCGCCGGGTGCAGCCGGCGGTTCGCCGCCGGCGCCGGTCCAGCCGGCCGACGTGCGCGGCGCCCGCGTGGCCCTCGTGCACGACTGGCTCACCGGCATGCGCGGCGGCGAGAAAGTGCTGGACGCACTGCTGCAGCTCCTGCCGGACGCCTCGGTCTTCACGCTGCTGCACGTCACCGGCACGGTCTCACCGCGCATCGAGGCGCGCCGCCCCCGGCGCTCGTTCGTGCAGTTCCTGCCGGCGGCCAAACGCCGCTATCGTTGGTACATCGGCCTGTTTCCCACGGCTGTGGAACAGTTCGACCTGGATGCATTCGACCTTGTGCTCAGCACCAGCCACTGCGCGGCGAAGTCGGTCGTGGCGCCGGGCCGCGCCCGGCATCTCTGCTACTGCCACACGCCGATGCGCTACGCGTGGGATCAATTCGATACCTATTTCGGCCCGCAGCGGGTCGGTCCACTGCGCAGCCGCTTCTTCCGGCTTGCGTTCAGCCGCCTGGCCAGATGGGATGCCGCAACAGCGGGGCGGGTCGATCAATACGTGGCGAACTCGAGCCACGTTGCTGGAAGAATCCGGCGATACTATAATCGTGAATCTACGGTCGTGTATCCACCAGTCGACACGACATTTTATTGTCCGAACGAATCGCCACCAGGCTCGTATTTCCTGATCGTCTCGGCGCTGGTGCCGTACAAGCGGATCGACATGGCGATGGAGGCGTGCCGTCTGGCGGGCGTACCGTTGCGTATCGCCGGTGACGGCCCCGAGCGCGAGCGGCTGCAGGCCCTCGCGGGACCGGGCGTGGAGTTCGTCGGGTGGCGGTCGGATGAAGAGCTCCGGGAGCTGTACCGGGGCGCCCGGGCATTCCTGCTGCCGGGCGAGGAGGACTTCGGCATTGCGCCTGTCGAGGCACTCGCCTGCGGCCGCCCGGTGGTCGGTCTGGCTCGCGGTGGCGTCACGGAAACCGTGGCGGACGGCGACACCGGCGTCTTGGTGGATGAACCCACTGCCGGCGCATACGCCGCTGGCATCGCCCGCGCCGCCGCTCTGCCGTTCGACGCGGAGCACATCCGCAGGCAGGCGCTGCGGTTCTCGCTCGCCCGCTTTCATGACGAGATGCGCCATCTGATCGAGGAAGCGGTCACCCAGGCCGGAGACGCCGCCGCATGATCACCCGGCTGAACCGGCGGCTCGTCACGCTGCACGCCGTCAGCGACTCGCTGTTCGGCATGCTGGCGTTTGTATTGGCCTACGTCGTCCGGTTCGAGCTGCCGTTGTTCGCGGCGCCGAAGGGCCAGCCGCCCATCGCGCAGTACCTCATCCTGCTTCCCTTCATCGGGCTGCTGGTCCCGCTGGCGTTCAACCTGCAGGGCGCCTACCGCCTGCCCCGGATCCGGACACGGGTGGACGACTTCTTCTCGGCGCTGGTCGGCAACGTCATGGTCGTGGTCGTAGGCCTGCTCGCCACACTGTACTTCCAGGTATACGTCGCCGGTCCGCAGGCGCAGGCCGCGGGCACCTACGAGGTGTCGCGGCTCGTCTGGATGCTCTATCTGCTGCTGAGCATCAGCCTGACCTACGCCTCGCGCGCGGTCGTGCGCATCGAGACGAAGCGCCGCTTCGAGGCGGGCGTCGGGCTCAAGCGGGTGTTGATTGCCGGTACCGGCAGCCTGGCCCGGCATGTGGCGGACAAGCTGCTCCAACACCGGGAATTCGGCTATCAGGTTGTCGGCTTCGTGGATGATTCCGCGGGCACCGATACGGCGGGACACCGCGGGCTGCCGTTGCTCGGACGGAATGCGGATGCCGGCGAACTGATCCGCCGCGAGCGGATCGATCAGCTGTACGTCGCGCTCCCGCTCGAAGAGCACGTCAAGATGCTCGATCTGATTGAGGTCGCCAACCGGGAGTGCATCGACGTCAAAATCGCGCCCGATATTCTGCATGTCATCGCCCTGCGGGCGCGGTTGGAGGATCTGGACGGCGTCCCGCTCATCAACATCAACGACGTCCCGCTGCAGGGGCTCAACAGCCTGGTCAAGCGCATCGTCGACATGGCCGTGTCGGCGGTGGTGCTGGCCGGTCTGGCGGTTCCGTTCGCGCTCATCGCCGCCGTCATCCGGCTCACTTCATCGGGACCGGTGTTCTACCGGCAGGAACGGATGGGACTCGACCGGCGCCCGTTCATGGTCCTCAAGTTCCGGTCGATGTACGACAATGCCGAACGCGAGACCGGACCGGTGTGGACGCGCGAGAACGACCCGCGGTGCACGCCGGTCGGGCGCGTCCTGCGGCGGACCAGCATCGATGAGCTCCCGCAGTTATGGAACGTGCTGGTGGGCGAGATGTCGCTCGTCGGCCCGCGGCCCGAGCGACCGTTCTTCGTCGAGCAATTCCGTGAGCGCGTGCCGCAGTACATGCTGCGCCACAAGGTGAAATCAGGGCTCACGGGCTGGGCGCAGGTGAACGATTGGCGCGGCAACACCTCGATCGAGAAGCGCATCGAGTGCGACCTGTACTACATCGAGAACTGGTCATTCGCGCTCGACTTCAAGATCCTGTGGCTGACCGTCGTGCGCGTCCTCTTCCACCGCCACGCCTACTAGTGCATCGCGAATCAGGCACGGGCCGCAATGCCGGTGCCAAGCAGACCGTCGTCATCACCGGCGCGGCCGGGTTCATCGGCTCGCACCTGAGCGATGCGCTGCTCGACCGCGGCTATGCCGTGGTCGGCATCGACAACCTCCTCACCGGCGACCCGCGGAACATCGAGCATCTGCGGGGGCGGGACTTCCGCCTGGTCGAGCAGGACGTCGCCCGCTACATCGACGTCGACGGACCGGTGGACTGGGTGCTGCACTGGGCCAGTCCCGCGAGTCCAATCGACTACCTCACGTTCCCGATCCAGACGCTCAAGGCAGGGGCGCTCGGCACGCACAATGCGCTGGGGCTGGCGCGCGCAAAGCGGGCGACCTTCGTGCTGGCGTCGACATCGGAGGTGTACGGGGACCCGGCGGTGCACCCGCAGCCGGAGACGTACTGGGGCCATGTGAATCCGATCGGGCCGCGGGGCGTGTACGACGAGGCCAAACGGTTCGCCGAAGCCATGACGACCGCCTACCACCGCCATCATGGGCTCCGGACGCGGATCGTCCGCATCTTCAACACCTACGGGCCGCGCATGCGGCTCGACGACGGCCGCGCGGTACCGAACTTCATCGTCCAGGCTCTGCAGGGACAGGACCTTACCGTTTACGGGGACGGCGAACAGACCCGCAGCTTCTGCTACGTCAGCGACCTGGTCGACGGGATCATGCGGCTGATGCACGCCGACACGGCTGAACCGGTCAACATCGGCAATCCGGACGAACTGTCGATCGGCCAGATTGCCGGCCGGATCATCGAGGCGACCGGGTCCCGATCCCGGCTCGTCCACGAACCCCTGCCGGTCGACGACCCGAAGGTGCGCAGGCCGGACATCACCCGCGCCCGCACACTGCTCGGTTGGGAACCGCGGGTTTCGCTCGAAGACGGGCTGCGCACGACGATTGAATACGTCCGCGGCAAGCTCCGGTAGCACCCCCCCGCCGAACCCGGCCGCGCGCGACCGCGCGGCTGCGCTAGCGGTTCACCAGTCGGGCAGCGTGGCCGATGTAGTGGAACCCGGAGGCGAGCGTCACCGCCAGCGATGCCCAGATGGCTGCCTCCACCACCGCGGAGGGCCGGTCGAGGTAGTTGAAGAACAGCGTAACGCTCCCGGTGAGGATGTATACAAACGTTGCGATCTTGCCCAGGCTCGACGGCGGAAACGTGAACCGCTCCACCGCCAGATTTACCACGGCCACCGTCAGCACGATGATCACGTCGCGGCTGATGACCAGGACCGTCAGCCAGATCGGCAACCGGTTGGGGAGGTCCAGGCTCGGCATCGTCAGCACGACGAAGGTCGACACCAGGAGCAGCTTGTCCGCCATCGGGTCGAGCAGCGCCCCGAGGCTGGTCGGGCCGCCCGAACGCCGCGCGATGAGCCCATCGAGCCCATCGGTGACGCCAGCCAGGATGAAGGCGATCAACGCCCATCCGCTATAGCCGTAGATGACCAGGATGACGAGGACGGGCACGAGCAAGAGCCGCACCAGCGTCAACTGGTTGGCCAAAGTGAGTGTAGCCATCGAGAAACTAGCCGATCTCGCGCACAAGGTCCGCCAGACGATCCATCGCGCGCAGCGCGCCGCCGCCGTCGACCGCCTGCGTCGGCCGGAATGCCTGGCCGTCGAGCGTGGGGAGCACACCGGCCGTCACGGCCCGCGCCGCGGAAGGATAGCTCAGGTGGCTGGAAGACATGTCGCTGAACGCCGGCTGCCCGCCGGACCAGCGACTCGCCGCCTGGGGATTGCCGGCCTCCAGCAGGTCCAGCAGAGCGCTTACGATCTCCGCCAAATCGGCGCGACGCACCGTACGCGCCGGGTCGAAGCGATAGGCCGCGTCCACCTCCATTACCCCGGACCGTGTCACGTCCAGTATCCAGCGCTGGGCCCAGTGGTCGCGGGTGTCGGTAATGATGACGGTCCGCCCCTCGGACGCCGACGCGGACAGCAGGTCGGGGAACCGCGTTACAATCAGTGCCGCCAGATCGCCGCGCGTGACGGCCGTCTGCGTGGGGATCGCCCGAATCTCCGGTGGTAGCGCCGCGATCCGCAACTGCTCGCGCAGATGTTCCAACTGCCGCGCGATCTCGTCGCTCGGTTCCAGGCGATCCGCGCGCTCGTAGGCCGCGATGGCCGCCTCCAGGTCCCCGGACTTCTCATGCAGGCCGCCTTCCAACCGAAACGCAGCCGGATCCGAGGGATCCAGCTCGATGGCCTGCCGGATGTGGCCGAGTGCCGCAGCCGTATCACCGAGATCGCTCTCGACCTGCCCGAGCTCCAGATGCAGAAACGCGCTGTCGGGCGACGACGCGATAAGCTGCTCGTACGCCGACCGCGCATCCGCGAGTCGCCCGGCGGCGGCCCTCTCACGTGCCGTCGCGATCCGCCGGCTCACGAGCGTGAAGCGCAACTCGGCGACGACGCGCTGGACGTTCGACAGGCCGGCGTCGATCGCCAGGGCACGCTCGAACGACTGGATCGCCGATTCCGACTCGTCGAGCGCCAGCATCGACTCCCCGTGACCGACGAGCGCGGGCACGTAGTCGGCTGATTGCGCCACCGCCTGGCTGAATTGCGCAGCCGCGCTGCGTGCATCGCCGCGCGCCAGGTGGAGCCAGCCTAGCCCCGTTTTCGCCGGATAGAACCCCGGACTCGACTCGACCAGCTCCATATAGCGGCGCTCGGCGCTGGTCAGATCGCCGGCCTGAAAGAAGGCCCACGCATCGTCGAGTCGACGCGCCGACGACGACCCGCGCAGCTCTACAGGCACGGTGGGATACAGGTATTCGGGGTAGGCCGGCGATGACACTACGGGCGGTCGGACGCTGCACCCGCCAGCCAGCAGAGCGGCGATCAATGCTCCCCGCAGAAGGGTCCGCGTCACTGCCGGGCAGCCTCCTCGCGATCCGTGCCCGGCGCCGAGGACGCGCGTGGCCGCAGCCGCGCGATCAGCCGGCGCGGCACGTCCGCCTCCACCGAGACGCGGTCGCCTTCCGTGACCTGTCGCAGCACGCGGCTGTGGCGGTGCAGCGCAGCCAGTCGCTGCCGGTCGTCGAGGGCACTGTGGTCGAACTCCAGCGTCACGCGGCTGAGATCCATCTCGACCGACCGGATCACGAGCCGCACCAACTCGTCCGCGCCGAAGCCGCTGCGCGCCGAGATGCACACCGTGTCGCCCTCGGTCCGGGCGAGACGAACCAGGTCGCTCTCGTCCACGCAATCGCACTTGTTGAACACCAGCAGCTGCGGCAGCCCGGCACAGCCCACTTCATCGAGCACACGGTGGACGGCCGCCATCCGCTCCTCCCGGTCCGGGCAGCTGGCGTCGACCACGTGCAGGAGCAGATCGGCCCCGGCAACCTCTTCCAGCGTCGCCCGGAACGCCGCTACCAGCGTGTGCGGCAACCGGTCGATGAAACCGACGGTGTCCGACAACAGCACCGTCTGGCGGTCCGGGAGTCGGAGTGGACGCACCAGCGGGTCGAGCGTCGCGAACAGCTTGCTGGACGCCAGCGCCTCGCTGCGCGTCAGGCGGTTGAACAGCGATGTCTTGCCCGCGTTGGTATAGCCGACGAGCGCCACGGTCGGCACCGCGTCCTTCTGCCGGCGGCCGCGCGATCGCGCGCGCCGCAGACGCACCGCGTCGAGCTCGCGCGTCAGCCGCGTAATGCGGTGGCGTATCCGCCGCCGGTCGCTCTCCAGCTTGGTCTCGCCCGGCCCGCGGGTGCCGATGCCGGCGCCCAGCCGCGAAAGGGCGACACCGGCGCCCGTCAGTCGCGGGAGCAGGTACTTCAACTGCGCCAGCTCCACCTGCAGGCGGCCTTCCCGCGTGCGTGCGCGCGATGCGAAGATGTCCAGGATGAGCTGGGTCCGGTCGACCACCCGGCAAGGAAGCGCCGCTTCGAGATTGCGCAGCTGGATCGGCGTCAGCTCTTCGTCCACGATGACCAGATCGATCGCCGCCGCCTCACAATCAACTGCCAGCGCCGCAGCCTTGCCGCGCCCCAGAAACAACGCCGGCGACGGGTTCGGGAGCTCCTGTACCGCTTGGAATGCGACGGCGGCGCCGGCCGTGACCGCCAACCCGGTCAACTCTTCAAGGGAGGATTCGACGACGCGGCGGCTGCGCGCCCCGAACGCCAGACCGACTACCGCCGCACGCTCCGGAGGCCCGGCATGCCTCTCGTCGGCCTGAGTCCACGTCACCTGATTGATTTTAGCAGCCTGTGGCAACAGCCCCGCTGCATTCGACCGGCGATGCGGCATTACCTCTTGGGGCTGCGCCCCAAACCCCCGGCGGCCGCTAGCGGGGACCCCTTCGCCCCGCGCCGCGGCCGCCGTGGCGCACGGTGTGCGGCTTGGGGGACGACTGCTGCAGTGCTCGTCGTCCCCTTTGCTGACTATGTTGCTCGTCGGTCACATATGCCCAATATGCTCCCTCTTCGCGCCTTGTACCGGCCGGACGCGGCATTGCTACGGGCGGATCTCGGCGCGACGCGGGGTATTGCCACAGACTGCCAACACGCGGTCCCACGCCACCACTCCGGGCCGGATCAGCACCGGCGCGGCGCCCCGAACGTCAACGATCGTGGATGGCGACGTGGTCTCGGCCGGTCCGGCGTCGAGGACGCAAGCAAGGTCGGGGCCGACCGCGGCCACCGCCGCCGCGGCCGTCGTCGCGGGGGGCTCCCCGGACCGGTTGGCGCTGGTTGCGGTCACCGGATGGCCCAGTTCCCGGGCTAGTGCGCGTGCGACCGCGTGATTCGGCACGCGTACAGCCACGGTATGGCCGCCCGCCAGGATCCGGCGGTTCAACGCCGGCGCGGCGTCTACCACTAGCGTCAGCGGGCCGGGCCAGAAGCGCCCGGCGAGCGTGCGCCCCAACGGCGTCAGCGGGCCGGCGTGCTGCGCGGCCTGCTCCGTGTCGGCGGCGATGAGCGGGACCGCCATTTCAGCGGGCCGGCCTTTCGCCCGAAACAAGGACTCCACGGCATCCGGCCGCCGCGGATCGACCGCCAGCCCGTACAGCGTATCCGTCGGATACGCCACGATTCCTCCCTGGGCGAGCAGCGCCACGGCTCGGCGCACGGTTTCCGGATCGGGCGCCAGACGGTCGACCGGCAAGGTTACCGAGGTAGGATCAGGCATGCTGGCCGCGGAACGAGCCCCGACGACGAAGAAGCCCCGCCGGCCGCGCGCGCCACTGCCCAAGCAGCGCGGCGGGCCGCACGAGGACAAGACCCGGCGGCCGTTCCGGCAGCGGAAGCACCGGCGGCCGGTCGACCGGGAAACCGGGAATTCCTAGAACCGTAGTCCGCGCCGCCCCGCCTGCTCCTTCACGTGTATCGTGTCGATGAACTGCACGCGGTGCGGGTTGGTCTGCATCACCACGGAGCTGGTGCGGCACCCCTCCCCGAAGAACCGCACGCCCTTCATCAGCGCGCCCTCGGTGACGCCCGTGGCCACGAACGTAATCTCCTTGCCGGAAGCCAGGTCCGCCGACAGGTAGACCCGGGACGGATCGTCGACGCCCATGGACTGGGCGCGCGCGCGCTTCTCGGGAGTGTCCAGGACGAGGCGGCCGAACAGCTCGCCGCCCAGGCAGCGCATCGCCGCGGCCGCAATCACGCCTTCCGGCGCGCCGCCGCTGCCCATGACCGCGTGCACGCCGCTGCCGACCACGGCCGCACCGATGGCCGCCGTCAGGTCGCCGTCGCCGATCAGCCGGATGCGCGCCCCGGCGGCGCGGATCTCGCCGATCAGCTTCTCGTGGCGCTTGCGATCGAGCACCACGACGACGAGATCCGACACGTCGCGGTCGAGACACCGCGCAATCTGCTGCAGGTTGTGGGCGACCGGCGCGTCGAGGTCCACCGAGCGCTTCGATTGCGCGCCGACCACCAGCTTCTCCATATATACGTCGGGCGCGTGCAGCAGCCCGCCCCGCTCGGACGCCGCCAGCACGGCGATGGCGCGCGGCGCGCCGGTGGCGCACAGGTTCGTGCCCTCGAGCGGATCGACGGCGATGTCTATCTGCGGCAGGCCATCCACGCCGTTTGCGCCGGCTCCGACCCGCTCGCCGATGTACAGCATCGGCGCCTTGTCGCGCTCACCCTCCCCGATGACTATCCGGCCGTCGATCGGGGCGTGCTCCAACCGGGCGCGCATCGCCTCCACCGCCACCTGATCCGACCGGTGACGATCACCCTGGCCCATCGTATGCGCACATGCCACGGCCGCCTGTTCGACGACATCGAGGAATGCGTGTGAAATTTCCGCGTCCATCTCGCTCCCTTACATCACTACGTCACGCAGCGCGCTTCAGCCCGCCGGCTCCGCCTCGCAATACGGCGGCAGCGTGCACCGCGTGTCCTTGTCGGTGCGGTATCCCAACAGGTAGTCGGCCTGCACAAGCTTGTGAATCTTGCGGGTGTTGCGCCGGCCCTGGTTCTTCATCCATCCCGACCGGATCCACAGCGGCCGCGCGGCCTGATAGTCGGACTCCATCTGGGCAATCATTTCCTTCACGAGTTGGTGGCGGCCGATCTCCATGCCGAACGTCTGACGCCCGCTGGCATACTTCACGCTGGCGTCACGGCGCTGCTTCTTCTCCTGGTCGCTCCAGGCAAAAACGAGGAAGTTGTCCGCCATGTCGGCGAGCGATATCCAGGTTTTCTCGCCGGACAGCACCCAGTAGCCGTCCTTCTTCACGGCAGTCGACTGGATCCGCGCACATCGCTGGCGGCACCCGGCTCGGTCAGGCCGTAGCCGCCAATCTGCTCGCCGCGCGACTGCGGCGCGAGGTAGCGCTACTGCTGATCCGGTGTGCCCCAACTGAGCAAGGTCAGGGAGTTGAGCCCGAACCGGGATCGAAACGATGCTGCCGGTCCAGCTCCCGGATGCGCGGCGCGAACTCGCGGGCGCCCCATTCACGGACCGTGCGTTGCCGGAGACGCTGCTCGTCCGTCAGTTCCAGATCGATCATCCCGCAGGCGTCCCCGTCAATGCATCACTCCTGCCGCACGACGACTGGCACGCCCCGTTCGACGCCCAACCTGTCGCCCGCGCTGCTGGAGCTTGCGGCAAACTCCAGGTGCTCCGTACCGCCGAAGAGCGCGCACACCTCGTCCTTGCCGATCTCGGCGTACGTCTCCACCAGGCGGCCGATGACCTGCGTTCCCACCTCGATCTGGATTGCCCCGCGCTGCGCCACGCTCTCGAACGTCTTCCGGTCGATGTTGGAGACGAGGTTGCCGAAATGATCGACCCGCAACACCTGTCCGACCACCCGATCGTCGGCCACTTCCGGCAACGGGATGTCCAGCATCCGGTAGTCCCGTAGCGGCCGCCCCAGCGCCGAAAGCTGCACCCCCTTGGCGATCCACGCTGCCGCCGGCGCAAAGCGGTCGCGCCCCTCGAATGTACGGCTCACGGTGGGACGGGCGTAGCGTCGTTCGGTCAGCTCCACGACGCGCCGCGGGGGCTGTTCGCCGAGGACGGCGGTCAGAACACCGTTGTCCGGCGCGACGAACCGGTAGTCGCCGGTGTCGGCCGCGACGCCGCGGCGATCGGAACCGACACCCGGATCGACGACCACCAGGAATACGGTGCCAGCGGGAAAATAGCGGTAGGCTGCGGCCAACTCGAGAGCCGCGGTAACCAGGTCGTGCGCAGGAACGTCGTGGGAGATGTCGACTAATGTTGCGTCGGGACAAATGCTGAGCAGGACGCCCTTCATCGCACCGACGTAGTGATCCCGAAACCCGAAATCGCTCAGCAGTGCAACGACAGGTCGCGCCATTCACCTCCCCCCGCGGCCGGCGGCCGCTTCCGATCGCGTCAGTTCGCGGCGGGTGTCAATTCCGACTTCCGGAACAGCACCTCGCGCATCCGGTTCCTCAGCAGCACGGTCCTCACCGCTGTGAGGTCTCCAAACATGAGCTCCAGTTCGCGGTGCTCGAGCGGGCGCTCTACACGCACCGACGGAGCGCCGTTGCGCCGCACGCACAGACGGTTCGGATTCACGATCTCGTATACGACGCGGTCCGGGTGCGGCGCGACCTCGACGCGATGGTACAGCAGCAGCAGACCCTCCGGCCGCAGCACACGGACCAGTTCGGCGGCCAGCGCCGGCCGCCCCGCCGGCGCGAAATGGTCAAGGACATCCCAGCACAGGATGCCGTCGGCGCTCGCGTCCGGCTGCCTCAGACGCAGCGCCTGCCCGGTCCCGCTACCGTTCGACGCTTTGTCCAGCCGCGCCAGCACATCCTCAATGAACAGCTTGCACGCGAATTCCTGGCCCAGAAAGGCAACGTTCGTCCCGTTGGCCGGGCCAAGGTCGATAACCACGGGCGCCGTGTGCGCCCGGACCCCGGCCACGAAATCGGACAACACATGCGTCGCACGGAAGGTGTCCTTGGGCGCACCTTCTGTTTTGACGCCAGCGGCGGGCGGCGGCGGACGCCGCAGCCTGGTTGCCAAGGCACCAAAATACCCGTTTCGGGTCATTGGCTTCCTCAAGTTGAGCCGGCCCCGGACCACCGGGCAACGACCACTGGCAGGCCGAAGCTACGACTTGAGGGCAGGAGCACGCGGCGGAGGGACGGACTCCGGCTTCGCGACACTCTTCGCGCGGGGCACATTCGCCACTCCGGCAGCACCGCCGGCGACAGCCGCAACGGCCGCCACGGCCGGCTTCGCACTCTGCGTGCGCCGCATGTCGATGCTCCCGCGGAAGTGCGCCCCTTCGGCAATCGCTACACGCGGTGCCGAAATGTCGCCGTCAACCGCGCCCTTTTCCTGGATGCTGACTTTCTCGACGGCCGTGACGTTACCCAGAACCTCGCCAATCACGACGACCGTCTTGGCAAAGAGCTGTGCCTTGACCTTGCCGTTCTCACCCACCGTCAGCAGATTCTGTTTCAAATCGATCTTGCCTTCGACGCGCCCCTGGATCGTCAGATCCTCGTTGCCGCTCAACTCGCCCTTGATGACGATTGACTTGCCGATGCCCACGACGCTAGTTCTCTCCGACATGGCGCTACTCCGGTCAGTCTTCCGCACAATGGGCTCGCGCTTGCCCGCTTCAACATTGGGCACCGCGCTTGCCATGGAGTGCCCGGAACGAGTCAACTGAGGACGCTCTGGATGTTCCGGTTCCTCACGCCTCCACATTGCCATTTCCACCCCCAACGAACTTCAAATCAATGGCGTAGTATACGGGGACTCGCGCGCGCGTGTCTAGCAGCCCGTGGCAAAAGCCCCGCTGCATTCGACCTGCCATGCATCCCGCCTGAACTGCGTTGTTCCTCACTCACATATGGTCGAATATGCTCGCTCGTCACGCCTTGTCAGCCGGGCGCCTGACCGGTCTCGGTGCGCCGCGGGGTTTCACCACGGGCTGCTAGGCGGGCCGGCGGCAGGGCCGGTGGTAAGATTGGAAGCAGTGCGCACATACCTGGATCACAACGCCACGACACCGCTCGCTCCAACCGTGCTCGAGACGGTGACGGCGGTGCTGCGCGAGCAGTTCGGCAACTCTTCGAGCGTGCACATGTTCGGCCAGATGGCCAAGGCCCAGGTCGACGGCGCGCGCGCGGCCGTGGCGGACCTGATCGGGGCCCGTCCCCAGGAGATCGTCTTCACGAGCGGCGGCACCGAGGCGGACAACCTGGCGATCCGCGGCGCCGCCGAGGCGGCTGCGCCGGGCCGCAAGCGCCACCTCATCGCGAGCGCCATCGAGCACGAGGCGGTGCTCAAGACGCTGAAGGCGCTGAGCAGGCGCGGTTGGACGACGACGCTGCTCCCGGTCGACGACAGCGGCATCGTAGCACCAGACTCACTCGAAGCCGCGCTGACCGACGAGACGGTCCTCGTCTCCGTCATGCACGCAAACAACGAGATCGGAACCGTCCAGCCGATCGCCGCATTGGCGGCAATTGCCCGCCGGCGAGGTGCGCTGTTCCATACCGACGCGGTGCAGTCGGCCGGGAAGCTGCCTATCGCGATCGACCGGCTCGGCGTCGACCTGCTGTCGCTGTCCGCGCACAAGCTGAACGGACCGAAAGGCGTCGGGGCGCTGTGGGTGCGCCGCGGCGTGCGGCTAGTCGCCAGCCAGACCGGCGGCGGGCAGGAACGCAATCGGCGCGCCGGCACGGAGAACGTCCCCGGCATCGCCGGCTTCGGGGCTGCGGCCCGCCTTGCGGCCGCGTCTCTCGATGCCGGACCAGGCGATGTCGCTGCCCTCCGCGACCGGCTCGAATCGGGAATCCTCGACGGCGTGAAGGGCACCGTGGTCAACGGCGACCGCGAGCGGCGGGTCCCCAACACTACGAACATCAGCTTCGAAGGTGTGGAAGCCGAGTCGCTGCTCATCGCCCTCGACCTGGAGGGGATCGCCGTCTCCACCGGTTCCGCCTGCTCCTCGGGAACGCTCGAACCCTCCCACGTGCTGCGCGCCATGGGCTGCTCGCCGCACCGCACGCAGAGCTCCATCCGCTTCAGCCTCGGGCTGGGCAACACGAACGAGCAGATCGACCAGGTGGTCGACATTCTCCCGCGCGTCGTCGGCAAGCTGCGCGCCCTCTCGCGACCGCCGCTGCACGTTGGCGCGTAGATACGAACCCGACCATGCGCATCGTCGCGGCGATGTCGGGCGGCGTCGATTCATCCGTCGCCGCGGCACTCCTGTCCGAGGCAGGCCATGACGTCATCGGCCTGTCGATGCAGTTGTACGACCAGCGCGGCGGCGAGACGCGCTTTGGGAACTGCTGCACGATCGACGACCTGCACGATGCGCGGCGCGTCGCCGCGCTGCTGGACATCCCGCACTACATCATGAATTTCGAGCGGCAGTTCGACGCGCACGTGGTCTCGAATTTCGTGCGCGACTACGTGGCCGCACGCACGCCGATCCCGTGTGTCCGTTGCAACGGCGACCTCAAGTTCGCGACGCTGCTCGACCGCGCCCGGGGACTGGATGCGCCGGTCGTCGCAACCGGCCACTATGCCCGCGTCGAGCGCTCGCCGGACGGGACTTATCTGCTCAAGCGCGGCGTGGACGCCGCCAAGGATCAGTCCTACTTCCTGTTCACCCTCACGCAGTCGCAGCTCGCCGGCGCCCGATTTCCACTCGGCGCGCTGCGCAAGCCGGAAGTGCGCGCCTACGCCGACGCGCGCGGGTTGCCGGTTGCCGACAAGCCGGACAGTCACGAGATCTGTTTCGTCCCGGACGGCGACTACGCGGCCTTTGTCGAGCGCCGCGCGCCGGAGGCAGTCAACCCGGGCTCCATCGTGGACGCCGCGGGCCGCACGCTGGGAAGCCATGACGGCGTCCACCGTTTCACCGTAGGCCAGCGCAAGGGCCTCGGCCTGTCGCATCACGTTCCGCTGTACGTCACGGCGCTCGACGCCGCCTCCGGCCGCGTCACCGTCGGTCCGCGTCAGGCGCTGGAGCGGTCTACGCTGTCGGCATCGGAGGTGAATTGGATTGCGGGCGCGCCCCCGGACGGTCCCTGCAGGGTGACGGCCCGCATCAGGCACCGGCACCCGGAAGCAGCGGCGGTCGTGACCCCGCTGGACAACAACGCGGCGCAGGTGGAGTTCGACGCGCCGCAGTCCGCAGTTGCCCCCGGCCAGGCGGTCGTCTTCTATCAGGGCGACGCCGTGCTGGGCGGCGGCTGGATCGACTAGTCGTAAGAGGCGGGCGTCAAGACGTGACGGCCGACGGCGCCGCGGCATCCTCCACCGCGGCGTCGGATTCCGGCAGGCTCTCGAGATAGCGCTCGGCGTCAATCGCAGCCATGCAGCCGGATCCTGCCGCGGTGATTGCCTGCCGGTATACGTGATCCTGGACGTCCCCCGCTGCGAATACGCCCGCGGCGCTGGTCCGCGCGCCCCCGCGCGGCACGATGTAGCCGTTGGCGTCCAGCTCGATCTGATCCTTGAACAGACTGGTGTTCGGCGTGTGGCCGATCGCCACGAACACGCCTTCCACGTCGAGTGACTTGAGCGCGCCGGTCTTCAGATTGCGCAGCACGACCCCGTCGACGACGCCCTTCCCCGTGTCGGTTATGTCATGCACGGCGGCATCCCATTCGAACGAAATTTTCGCGTTCTTGAACGCCTTGTCCTGCATGATTTTCGAAGCGCGCAGCGTGTCGCGGCGGTGCACCACGGTGACGTGCGAGGCGAACTTCGTGAGAAAGGTCGCCTCTTCCATGGCGGAGTCTCCGCCGCCGACGACGGCAATCGGCTTGCCGCGGAAGAAGTAGCCGTCGCAGGTCGCGCACGTCGACACGCCATGCCCCATCAGGGCGCGCTCGGACGGCAACCCGAGCAGCCGGGCCGACGCGCCGGTGGCGATGATGAGCGACCGGCCGCGCCAGGCGGTGTCGCTCGTGGTCACTGTGAACGGCGGCTGCGTCATATCGATGCTGGTGACGTCGCCGGTCACGAACTCCGTGCCGAACCGCGCAGCCTGGGCCCGCATCTCAGCCATCAGCTCCGGCCCCATGATGCCGTCGCGGAACCCCGGGTAGTTCTCGACGGCGGTGGTAAGCATCAGCTGACCGCCCGACTCCAGCCCCTCGATCAGCAGCGGACTCAGATTGGCGCGGGCGGCGTACAGGGCGGCGGTCAATCCGGCCGGGCCGGAACCGATGATGATGACTTGGCGCATGGGATTGGACGATCAGTCCGCCGGCCGGGACGCGGGCGGAGATAGCGCAGCGCCGTGCTCGGACACCCAGTCCGCCAGCCGGCGCACCTCGCTGAAGCGGCGCGAGTTCGAGCCGGCGCCCAGCACGACAATCGACAGCGGGTCGCGATCGGGGAGCTTGACGACGGTCGCCAGACAATAGCCGGACGCGTCGATGTAGCCGGTCTTGCCGCCGTGGACGAGCAGCCGGCCGCTCAGCAACTTGTTCGTGTTCCGCACGCGCACGCGGCGTCGGCTCGTCCGCAGGCTGTGCGACGTTTTGCGCATGATCGTCGAAATGACCGGCCGCTTGGTGGCCTGCGCAATCAACCGCGACACGTCGTAGGCGGTCGAGACGTTGCCGCTGTCGAGGCCGGACGGGTCGGTGAAGGTTGTGCCGCGAAGCCCCATTTCAGCCGCCTTGGAGTTCATTTTCTCGACGAACGCGCGCGTACCCCAGGGCGATACTCGGGCCAGCACCCGGGCGGCGACGTTGTCCGACGCCACCAGGGCCAGATGCAGCAGGTCGTACAGCGACACGCGCTCGCCGCGCCGAAGGTAGGTAGTCGACGAGCGCCGCACGTCGCGGCGGGATACCACCACGTCTGCGTCGAGGTCGGGCTGCCGCTCCAGGAACACGAGCGCCGTCATTACCTTTGTGATGCTGGCGATGGGGCGGCGGCGTAAGCTGTTCGACTCCCAGAGGATTTCGTGGCTGGCCGGGTCGTAAACGACCGCCGCCTCCGCTCGCAGGCGCGGGGCGGGCAAGCCTTCGGCATTCAGGGTGCGGGGCGGGTCGTGCGCCGGGTCGGGGGCTGCAACGGGCGGCGGGGACGCCGCCGCGCGGCTGGCGTGCGGGGCGAGACCGACGGTGCCGGACCAGAGCAGCAACGCGCAGACGCCGGCAAACTGGATCTGCCGACGCGCAGGTAGCGCCAACCGCATCAGAATGCTTCGGCCCGCGTTCATTGCACGTGAGCGCCCAGCATTCTGGCAGAGGCCAACGCCGGACGGTCCGGAACCGCTACTCGACGTCCGACTGCTCTTGCGCGAGCGGAATCGAGTAGTGCGTACGGTGCCGGAGAGTAACTCCCTCGCGGTTCACCTCGATCCGCAGCCGGCGCGTCCGGAACGACGGATCGGGGTTGTTCGAATAGAACCCGAGGACGTAGTAGTCGCTCGTCTCCGCATCGATTTCCTGTAGCGCGTCTTCGAAATCGTTGCGGTTCACGACGGCCGTGCCGCCGGTCAGCTCGGCCAGCATACGCAACGAGTTCTGCGTCTGGAACAAATGGTCGCGCCATTCCTGCAGCGGCACGTCGAAACTGATATCGGGTCCGGCCACCAGCCCGCGGGGATCGACCGTGTAGAACGACGCGTTCGCCCGGTTGGCCGCCAACGCGAGCTGCCTCAACTCCAGCGCCAGATCGGTATCGGCGAACACCGTGCCCTGGCGCTCGTTGACGTTGAACATGTCGATGTCGCGATCACTGACGCCCTGATAGAAGGAATCGTTCCCACCGTCGGCCGAAGACGCGAAATCGGCCATCGCGCGCCCGGCGGCGCTGTTCCGGAAGCGCTCGTATTCGAACGGGTTGAAGTCGTAGCCGCTGCTCACGTAGATGAACGCCTTGCGCCGGTTCTCCACGTGTTCGAGGTTGCGGACGATGTCGCGCGCGAGCTTGAACGCCTTGTGCGTGCGCCACCGCAACTCCGAGGGTCCGCCCGGACCGCTCGCGAGCTGCTGGATGAGCTCCTGATTCGAGAATCCGTCGCCCGTGATCTTGCTCATCGCCGAGTACAGCAGCGACCTGTCGTAGGTCATCTGGACGTTGATGGCCGACGGACCGCTCGACACGATGCCGAACAGGTCGCCCTCGTGGATCAACGTGTCGGCGATGGTCTCGAACACCTGGCGCACCTTGGGCGTCAGCCCCGTCTGGAGGTGCAGATCGTCGACGAACAGCACGAAGATGCGGCCGGCGGTGTCGTTGACCGGACGGGCGGCCGGCAGCACGATCCCTTCCTGCTCCGGCGCCGGCGGCAGCAACTGGTTGTACACGCGCCCGCCGTGGACGAGCACCAGCGACGCGATTTCCTGGGGCTGGTCGTCTTCGAAGACTTCAATTTCATCCAGGGTCAGATCCGGAAGGAACTGGCCGTTTTCGTCGCGGGCAATGACGTCCGTCGTCACGAGGGTGACGCCGGAGCGGAAGATTGGCGTGTCACCGCCGGGGTTGATTTGACCAACGTCTTCCGGGGTCGGCCCCTGCCGCGCGGGCGGTTGCGCCCGCCGATCTGCCGGCCCCTGCGCCCCGGCGCCGGCAACGACGCTCACGCCGAGCGCGAACGCCGCAACCGCCGCTGCCCACTGCACCGTCACATTGCCGAAGCGGCTGGATACACGCATGATAGCTCCAGACTATAGCAAAGGCCGCGCTCCCTACAAGACGCGCCGCAGGAACTCGATCAGTCTATACCCATCCAGCCAGCTGAACGGCGCGACGCCGGTGCTGTAGTGACCGCACGGCAGCACGCACACCTCCGGGTCGAGCCCGGCGCGTCGGAAATCGTTGACGAGCTGGCGCGACAACCTGACCGGAAACGACAGGTCGTAGCGCGCATAGACGAGCAGCGTGCGCGTGCCGCGCATGCGTGCAACATATGGCGCCGGACTGATCGGCATCCAGAGCGCGCGCAGCCGCTCCAGATCGATTGAGCCGCCGAGCCCCGCACGGACGTGCGCCGTCGACAGTCCTTCCCACACCACGTCGGCGAAGTAGACGGAGATGTGGTTGAGCGCCGCCGCGACGAGACGCCCGTCGTGCGCCGCGGTGAGCATGGCGAGGCACGAGCCGAGGCTCGTGCCGAGGATGCCGATCCGTTCGTACCCAGCCGACTCCAGCCAGTCGACCGCGCGGCGGGCGTCCAGCACCGCCTGGCGGCAGACCTGCACGGTGCGGCCGACATTGGCGCTCACGATGTAGTCGGCGCGGTGCAGTTCCGGCGGCATCCGCGCGTCGTGATACGGCAGGCTGAGCCGCAGGGCGCTGATGCCGAAGCGCGCCAGCAGCCCCGCCAGCGCCATGTGGTCCTCCGGGCCGGCATTCCACTGCGGCAGCACGACGACCGCCCGCCGCCGTGCGCCGCGCGGGGCATCCGCCGGGAAGTACCGCGCGTGCACCGTGTTGTTCTCCGGGTGCGGGGTCTCGAGTGCGCTGGGAAACGTCAGTTGCCGGCCGTCGAAGCGGAAATCGTCAGTGTGCGGCACCCCGTAGAACCTGTCGGTGTCGGTCATCACCGCGGCGGCCCAGGCGCCCAGCGCGGCGGCGGGCGGCAGCGTCCGATCGGCCTCGGGCACCCAATCCATGCCCCATTCGAACGGCCGGACCACCCGGTCGTCAGTACGGGCGGCCAAGCGTCGCTCCCAGTGATGAAAAAGACGGGTGAGCACAGCGGGGAACCAACCCTGAATGCTACTATTCCCGCCTATGAGCGTGAAACATGTGGATGTGAAGCAGGCGCACGCGCTGCAGTCGAATGAAGGCTACACCTACGTCGACGTGCGGTCGACGCCGGAGTACGACCAGGGACACCCGGCGGGCGCCCACAACGTTCCATTGCTGGACCTGGATCCGGCAACCCGGCAGATGCTGCCCAACGCCGACTTCGCCACCGTCATGCAGGCGAGCTATGCACCGGATGCCAAGCTGCTGATCGGTTGTCAGATGGGCGGTCGCTCGGCGCGCGCCGCGGATATCCTCGCGGCAGCCGGCTACACCGACGTCTCCAACGTGGCCGGCGGATTTGGCGGCGCGCGTGACCGCATGACCGGTCAGGTTCTGAGCGAGGGCTGGGCCGCAGCCGGCCTGCCGGTTGAGGCGGACCCGACACCGGGCGGCAGTTACGCCGAGCTCCGGCAGCGCGCCGCGAAGTAGGCGGTTTCGCCACGGGCTAGCAGCGTAAGGCCGATTCCAGTACCGCCGCCAGGGCCAGGAGATCCGCTGTCCGGCCGCGGCGGCCGATCAGCTGCGCACCCGCCGGTAGCCCTCCCGCTATGCCGCACGGCACGGAAATGGCGGGATGACCCGTCAGGTCGAACAACTGGGTCAACCGCAGCATGCGCGCGCGGGCCGTTTCCGCATCCGCGCCGCTGCGCGGCGGCACGATCGGCAAGGTCGGCAACAGCAACGCCGCGCGTCCATCGAGCGCGGCATCCACCTCGGCTGTCAGCAACCGCCGCTCCCGTTGCGCCCGGACGTATTCCTCGGCCGCGATGAGGCGTCCCGACTCGAGTCGCCGCCGCACCTGCTCTCCGTAGTCGTCCGGACGGGCGGCAAGCGTCTCCCGATGGCAGGCCGCCGCTTCCGGCAACTGCGTACGCCGGTAGATGTCGGGCGTTTCGGCCGCGTGCGGAATGTCGACGTCCTCCACCCGGCAACCGTCAGACTCCAGCCGCGCCATGCAGCCCGCGAACACGGATCGCACGGCCGGATCGATCGCCTCCCGGAAATAACCGCGCGGCACGCCCAGACGCGCGCCGCGCTGCGCAGCCGGCAAAGCCAAGCCGCCCCGGCCGCCGGACAACACCTGATGGAGGATGGCCGCGTCGCCCACCGAGCGGGCGATCGGCCCCACGTGGTCGAGTGACGGCGCGAGCGGCACGACCCCATCCAGGCTCACTTCCCCGTGCGTGGGCTTGAGTCCCACCAATCCACAGGCGGAAGCCGGAATACGAACGGAGCCGCCTGTGTCAGTACCGATCGAGGCGACCGCCATGCCGGCAGCGACCGAAACCGCGGAGCCGCTGCTTGAACCGCCCGGGACGTGGTCCGGCGCGTGCGGATTGCGCGTTGGACCGTACGCCGACTCCTCCCCGGTCGTGCCGAGCGCGAACTCGTGCAGGTTGCACTTGCCCACGAAGACGGCGCCGGCCGCGCGCAAGCGGGCGGCGACGGGCGCGTCGGCCGCAGCGCGATGTCCCGACCGGACGCGCGATGCCGCCGTCGTCGGCGTACCGGCCACGTCGATCAGGTCCTTCAGCGAGATCGGGATGCCGTGGAGCGGGCCGCGGTCCCGGCCGCCGGACAGCTCGGCGTCCGCGGCGCGGGCCTGCCGGCGTGCATCGTCGGCAAGCACCGTGATGAACGCGTTCAGCGTCGGGTCGCGCTCCTCGATAGCCGCGAGGCACTGCTCCAGCAGCGCCGCCGCGGTCAGACGCCCGGCGCGGAGCGCGGCGCCGAGGCTAGCGATGGTGGCGTCCGCTGGCATGGGGTCCGCGGTCAGTACAGCAGATAGCGCCGCCTGATTGGCTCGAAAGCGGCGAGGGCCGGCTCCCAGTCGGCGGCAATGTCAGCGGCGCCGCGGCCCGCGTCCAGGGCACGGCGCAGCGCCTCCGAACCGGCGAGGATGTCTATCGGCATCCGCTCGTGCTCGTATTCGTAAGGCGGCCGGCGCCAGCCGAACACGTCGGGCGCGGCCCGCCGGCAGGCCGCGATCACCGCCGCGCCGGTCAGCACCGGCCGGAACGCGCGGCGGTCGGTGACGTGGATCTGGCAGCCGCCGCACGGCCTCCCCGCATGCTTCTGGAATGTCGGCTCGAACGCCGCCGGCCGGAAGTGCACGCCCGGCAGGTGGAGCGCGTTCAGCGTGCCGGCCAGCGCCGTCGGGTCGATCCCCGGCGCGCCCACCAGCTCGAACGGCCGCGTCGTGCCGCGGCCCTCCGACAGCGTCGTTCCCTCCAGCAGCACCATGCCGGGATAGACGACGGCGCTGTCGAGCGTCGGGAGATTGGGTGACGGGATGACCCACGGCGCACCCGCCTCGTCCTGGTAATGCGCTCGCGACCAACCTCCGAGCCGGCTGATCTCCAGGTCGGCGCCGATGCCGAACTCCTCGTTGAACAGCCGCGCCAGCTCGCCGATCGTCATCCCGTGCCTGAGCGGGATCGGAAACTGCCCGACGAACGAGGCGAATTCGGGATCGAGCAGCGGCCCCTCGACCGCCTCGCCGCCGATCGGGTTCGGCCGGTCGCAGACGATCACCCGCACGCCGTGGCGCCGCGCCGCGCGCAGGCAGTTGGCCATCGTGTAGATGTAGGTGTAGACGCGCGTGCCCACGTCCTGGAGATCGATGACCAGCAGGTCGAGGCCGTCGAGCATCGCCGCCGTCGGTTCCCGCGTGTCGCTGTACAGCGAGTAGATCGGAACGCCGAGCCGTGGATGCCGGGCATGTCCCGTTTCCACCATGTTGTCCTGGACGTCGGCATGGAATCCGTGCTGCGGCCCGAACAGCGCCGCGAGTGTCGCGCCCGGCAGCGCCGCCAGCCGGTCCGCGACGTGACGGAAGGCGCGGTCGACCGACGCCGGGTTCGAGACCAGTCCGACGCGCGCCCCGTCAAGGAGGCCGGAATCGAGCAGACGTTCGGATCCGAGAGTGACCAGCACCGCTAGCAACCGCCCCCGCGAATCAGCCGTACGTCAGTCCGAAGAACAGCGTTAGCCAGCTCCGCAAGTCTTCTTGCGCCACGGCCTTGCCGGTCGAATGGAGGTATGCGCGCATGTTGGACGAAAAACCCGCTCCGGCAAACACGACGATCCCTGGAATGGGCCACGCCGCGATGTCATCAATCGTTGCCGGGATCTTCTCTTCCGCCGAGCCCGCAACGGTCTGATACTTGCACTCTACGCCAAGGCTTCGATTTGATTCGGGGTGCCGGAGCACCAGGTCGATGCGACGTTCCGCGCCCCAAAGCCTCCGCCCAACCCGAACCTGGTGAGTGACCTGCAGACCGAGCTCCTGCGCGAGCGTTGCCACTGCCCGCTCCAGTTCGACGCCTGACGTAACGGCTTGCTCGCCACCAGACATGGCTAGTCCGTCCGCTCCGGGACATTCGTTATCGCGTACTCCATGATCTCACCCCTGCGAGCGGCGTTGGAGTTAATCGCGCGGCGGGCTGTGACCGTGTGCGCGCGGATGCCGACCCGCAGCGCGTCCGGATTATTGTCGTACAAATCCGCGATTTCCCTCGCCGTGGAGTTGCTGAGCAGGACGTGACACCCGCGTTCCGCCAGCTCGATAACAACCTGCTGAAGCTGTTGCTGATCAGCGCTGCCAAAGCCGTCGGAGGTGTAGGACGTGAACTGAGCCGTCACACTCAGCGGGGCGTACGGCGGATCGAAATAGACGAAATCGCCCCTACGCGCCGATCTCAGCACTTGTCGGTAGGGTTCATGGTCGATATCTACCGCCAATCCCGTCAGCGTTGCCGACACCCTCCGGAGATTCTCTTCGTCGCATATGCGTGGATTTGCATACCGCCCGCGCGGAACGTTGAACAATCCCTTTGAGTTCAACCTGAACAGACCGTTGTAGCCAGTGCGGTTCAGGTAGATGAGCATCGCGGCCAGGTCGGCTGTGTACGATCCTGGTCCTCGCCTTACGTCCGTTCGCGCCGGGTTGAACTCCTTGTCCCGGATTCGATAGTAGTGATCGGCAGGATCTTCACTGTAGCCGGCGGCGAGCGCTCGCAGCCGATCCATCACGGCATCCGGCTTGTCACGTACCTGCAGCCAGCACCCGATGAGATCGACGTTGACATCTGTCAGGCGAATTCTGTGCCTGCGGAGCCTTGCAGCATCAGCGAGGTCGAAGAAGACGGCGCCGCTGCCCAGGAACGGCTCGTGGTAGGCGTCGAACTGGTCCGGGTAGAAGCGCCGGAGCTGCGGCAGCAACTGGCGCTTGCCGCCGGCCCATTTCAGGAACGGCCGCGCCGAGCTACTCGCTGTCGTCATCGGCCGCGGGTGCATCCCCGGACGGCGGGTCGTACTCTTCGTCTTCCGCGTCCTGCCGGGAAGGGCGCCGCCCCAGGAGGGCCCGGATGGCCTCGGCTTCCGCCTCGAACGTCTCGATGCCGCGGACGGCGTCTTCCGTCGCGTCCCAACCGTCCGGATTCAACGCCTTTGCGCGCTGGCGCGCCGCGGCGCGGGCCTCGGGCGCTACCCCCGGCTCGGCGATGCGCACCTGGATCTCCGCGAAGCGCGCCCTGAGCCGCGCCAGCATCTCCTCCCCCATCAGCGCCACGACCGGGTGCTCCCACGGTTCGACCTCGGCTTCGTCCGCGGCATCCACGTCCTCGTCCAGGATCTCTTCCGGCGGCGGCACGTCCTCCGCGGCCAGCGCGGACTGCGCGGCAGCGTCCGCGGCCGGCGGCGCCGGCTCCGCGGCGACGGCCGGCGGCACGCTCTCGTTGGCCGGCGGCACACCCCGCGCCGCCTTGCGGGCCGCTTGCTGCTTGCCGCGGCGCGTCTCGGGCGGGCGCGGCGGCATCCGCACCTTGAGCATCTCGCTCCAGTCGAAGTCAAGGCCCGGGTTGCTCGCCTCTATCGCGCGAATCGCCTCTTCGTCGAGCGGGTGCCGGCCCACGCGGGCCCCAGGCGGGGTTCGAAACCAGTACAGCAGGCGCGGCTCCGGGGCGCGCTTGCCGCGGAAGGTGTGCAGGACGTACGTGTTTTCGTAGCCGCGCTTGTCGCGCGAAAACCTCAGGTATGGCATCTTCCGGGCGGGCCATCCCAGTAGCCCGTGGTGCATCCCCGCGTCGCACCGAGAGCGGTCAGGCACCCGCCTGACAAGGCGCGACGAAGGAGCATATTCCACTATATGCGACTGAGTAGCAACGTAGTTCAGGAAGGGGAACGACGAGCACTCAAGCAGTCGTCGCCCAAGCCGCACACAGTGCGCCTCGGCGGACGCGGCGCGGGGCGAAGGGGTCCCCGCTAGCGGCCGCCGGGGGTTTGGGGCGCAGCCCCAAGGTGATGAAGCAGTCCCCGCTAGCGGCCACCGGGGGTTTTTGGGGCGCAGCCCCAGGTGGTAACGGATGCATGGCCGGTCGAATGCAGTGGGGCTTGCACCACGGGCTACTGGCACGGGGGCGCCATGCGGAGTAGTACCATAGGCCGCGTGAATGACACCTTCCTGCGCGCCTGCCGCCGTGAACCCACCGACTCCACGCCCGTCTGGTTCATGCGGCAAGCGGGCCGCTACATGTCGGAGTACCGGGCGATCCGGGCGCGGCACTCGCTGCTGGAGATCTGCCGGCAGCCGGAGCTGGCGGCGGAGGTAACGCTGCAGCCGGTCAACCGGATTGACGTCGACGCCGCCATCCTGTTCTCGGACCTGCTGCTCCCGCTCGATCCGTTGGGGATTCCGTTCGACTTCGTCAAGGGCGAGGGTCCCGCCATCGAGCGGCCCGTCCGCTCGGCCGACGACGTGCGCCGCCTCAAGCGCTTCGAGCCGCGCGAGGCGCTGGAGCACGTCCTGGCGACGATCCGGCTGGTGCGCCGCGACCTGGACGGCCGCGTGCCGCTGATCGGTTTCGCCGGCGCGCCGTTCACCCTGGCGTCGTACGCCATCGAAGGCGGTGCATCCCGTGCCTATGCGCTGACGAAGGGTCTGATGTACAGCGAGCCGCAGGTGTGGCACCAGCTGTGCGAAACGTTCGCCGAGGTCGTCAGCGATTACCTGCTCGCCCAGATCGAGGCGGGCGTGCAGGCGGTGCAGCTGTTCGATTCCTGGGTCGGCGCGCTGTCCGTGCGCGACTACCGCGAGTTTGCCCTGCCGCACACGCAGCGGATCATGAGCGCCGTAGCGGGGTCCGGCGTCCCGGTGATTCATTTCGGCACCGGCACCGCCACGCTGCTGGAGGCGATGGCCGAAGCGGGCGGCGACGTCGTCGGCGTCGACTGGCGCGTGGCGCTCGACGAGGCCTGGGAGCGCATCGGCGCGGACAAGGCCGTACAGGGGAATCTCGACCCGACCCTGTTGCTCGGTCCGGTTCACCGGATGCTCGACGGCGCCGAGGCGGTCCTGCGGCAGGCCGGCGGGCGTCCCGGGCATATCTTCAATCTCGGGCACGGCATCCTGCCGGAAACACCGGTCGAGCACGTCCAGGCACTGGCCCATTTCGTCCACGCGCACAGTGCCTGACGCCGACATCGGCGTGGCCGTCGTCGGCGGCGGCATCAGCGGGCTTGCCGCGGCGTACGAGTTGCATCTGCGCGGCGTCGGACATGTCGTGCTCGAGAGTAGCGCGCGCATCGGGGGCGTCATCCGCACGGAGCGGGTGGACGGATTCACCATCGACGGCGGTCCCGATGCCCTGCTCGTGCAGAAACCGGCCGCCCTCGATCTCTGCCGCGAGCTGGGCTTGGGCGACCGGCTCTTGCCGACGCTGCCGCCCCGTACCGCCTACGTGCTACGCGGCGGCCAGCTCCACGCGCTGCCGGAGGGCTCGGTGCTGGGTATACCGACCCGCCTGCGGCCGCTGGGGGCGACGCGGCTGCTGTCCGCGGCCGGCAAGGCCCGCGTGGCCATGGATCTGCTCCTTCCCGGCGGCGCGCCGGCGGGGCGGGACGACGAGTCCATCGCGTCGTTCTTCGAGCGCCGGTTCGGCCGCGAGGCGGTCGATTACATCGCGGAACCGCTGCTGGCGGGCATCCACGCGGGCCATGCCGACCGGTTGTCGATTCATGCGCTCTTCCCGCGGCTGGTCGAGGCGGAGCGCACGCACGGCAGCGTCATCCGCGCACTGGCGGCGGACCGCACCGGGGGGCGCACGCCCGACGGCCCGTTCCGCTCGCTTCCGGGGGGCGTCGGGGAACTGGCCGACGCGCTGGGCGGCGCCCTGCCGCGGGAGGTGCTACGGACGGGCACCGGCGTGCGCGAGCTGCGCGGCCCGGCGCCGTACCGGCTGCGGCTCGCGGGCGGAGAGACGGTTACCGCCCGGCAGGTCGTGCTGGCGGTTCCCGCGCACACCGCCGCGGAACTGGTGCGCCCGCTCGATCCGCAACTGGCCGAGCTGTGCGGCGGGATCGCGCACACCTCCACCGCAACCGTGACGCTCGGCTACCCGCGCGACGCGATCCGCCACGACCTCCGCGGCACTGGATTCGTGGTGCCGCGCATCGAACGCGGGTTGTCGCTGATGGCCGCGACGTGGGTCTCGTCGAAATGGCCCGACCGCGCCCCGCCGGGCCAGGCGCTGCTGCGCGGCTTCGTCGGCGGCGCGCGCGACACAGCGGTGCTCGACCGCACCGACGCGGAGCTGATCGATGCCGTGCACCGCGACCTCGCGCACCTGCTCGACATCGAGGGCAGGCCGTCCCTGGCACGCGTCTACCGCTGGCCGCGCCTGAACCCGCAGTACGAAGTGGGCCACCTGGAACGCCTGGCCGCCATCGATGCGCGGCTCGCGCGGCTGCCGGGCCTGCGGCTCATCGGCGCCGGGTTTCGCGGCGTCGGCATTCCCGATTGCATTCATCAGGGCCGGGCCGCCGGCGCAGCCGCTGGTGGTGCGGATTGACCCTCGTCGCCGTGATATATTGGCACGCGTACCTATTTGGAATCCAAGTCATTTCCACCTTCAATACACACAGGAGTCCCCATGACACGCAAGAATCTCTCGTTCCTGGCCATGCTCTCCGGACTGGTTCTCCTGGTCGCATGCGGCGGCGGGATGTCCGAGGAAGCGGCTCCTGAGCCGATGCCCGAGGCGGCGCCGGCGGAGCCCGAACCAGCCCCCGAGCCGGCCTCGTCGACGCCGGAGATGCTGGGCGGCGGCAAGGCGCTGGAAGTTCATCCCGGCCAGGGCGGCAGCCCGCACGTCCAGGTCGCCTGGATGCTGAACGACGCCAACATTTCCATCACGTACGGCCGCCCGTACCTGAAGGAACGGGTGGTTGGCGAGAGCGTCGAGCCGATGCCGAGCGGTGTCTGGCGACTCGGCGCCGACGAAGCCACCACGCTCGTCACCGACAAGGACCTGATGATCCGCGACTCCCACATTCCGGCCGGCGAGTACACCCTCTGGGCCGGAAACATGGGCGGTGAATTCCACTTGATCGTGAATGGTCAGACCGGCCAGTGGGGCACCCAGTACGACGCGAGCCATGACGTCGCCCACATCGCAATGGATGTCGCCGATATGAACCCGGCGGCCGATCAGTTGACCCTGGAGGTCTCGGGCGACATGTTCAAGTTCGAGTGGGGCCAGATGACGGCATCCGTGCCGATCATGGTGCACGACTAACGACACCCTGGTTCCACCCCGCTTGGACGCCAGCCGCAGGGCCACGGGCACGAGCAGTCCGCACACAGTGCGCCTCGGCGGACGCGGCGCGGGGCAAAGGGGTCCCCGCTAGCGGCCGCCGGGGGTTTGGGGCGCAGCCCCAAGTGGCGAAGCTACGCACGGCCGCACTCGCCGCCGGGCTCGTGTTCGGGGCTCTGCTCCAGCAGCCTACGGCGCGCTGGTGCTGCTCCGCGCGGGCTGCCCGCTAACGTGCTTCCCGAGAAACTCCCGGATGGCCACGTAGCTGCGCACCATTTCTTCGTGGCTGAAACCGCCGTGCCCGCCGCCGGGGATGGTGACCAGCCGGTTCGCCACCCCAGCCCGCTCCAGCCCCTCGTGCAGCCGCACGGCCTGCGTGTGGGGAATCCGCGGGTCCTTGTCGCCATGGATTGTGATGGTCGGCGGCAGCCCTTCACGCACGTACGTCAGGGGCGAGATGAACTGCGCGAGTTCGCGCCGGTCGGGATTGCTGCCGAACCACTGCACCGTTCCGGGCTTCGAGTGCGGCCCCTCCAGACGTTCCAGCACATCCGTGATGCCGTACCAGTTGACGATGCCAGCCACTTCCATCGGCGCGCCGGGGCACTGCCGGTCGAGCCCCGTGGAGCTCGGAATCATGCCGGCGGCGAGCGCCAGGTGGCCGCCCGCGGAGTTGCCGGTCAGGACCAGCCGGCTGGTATCGATGCCGTGGTCCTCGCCGTTTTCGATGACCCAGCGCACGGCGCACAGGCAATCCTCCACGGCGGCCGGCGCATGCGCCATCGGCGCCAGGCGGTACTCGACGTTGACCACCGCCCAGCCCATCTCGAGATACGGCAGCAGCGTGAGGAAACTCGACTCCTTGCTGCCGAACACGTGGGCCCCGCCGTGGTAATAGATGAATGCCGGATGCGGCCCGTCGCCGCCGCGGGGGACGTGGATGTCCAGCTTCCCTTCCCACCCGTTGGCGGTCAGATACGTCACGTTGGGCATCGTCCGGAACTCGCGGCCAACGCTGATGGCCCAGTCGGCGGACTCCGGGAGTTGCGCCTGCGCGGCGGGGGCGGCAAAGGCCGGAACGAGCACCGCAACGACGAGAATCGTCAGGAAACGACCGAGCTGGTTGGCAGCCATGGGATGTCCTTTCGTGCTGTTCACGCCCCCGCTTCGCGCGCCTGCCGCGCCAGAAGTCCGTGGCCCCATCATACGCCTCCCCGACCGCGCCCGCCAGAACGGGGGCTGCCCGGCGGAGCCGCCCGGCGCAGCGCTATAATCGTCGCAGCGCAGGAGGTTGCCCTTGCTCAGAATGATCCTGAAGCTCCTAGCCGCCGGAGTCGTATTGCTGGTTGCATTCGGCCTGGGGTGGGGAACGGCGACGTTTGTCGGAATAGGACAGGAAGCAGACCCGGAGTCGCTCACGGCTCTCGAGCGCGACTTCGCCGAACGCATGCGGAACGTCGTGCTCGTCGGCCACTTCACCGTCGAGGGGCAGGACCGGCGCGACGGGGTCCCCGAGCGCTATGAGATTGCGGAGGTCACGAAGCTGACCGGCAACCGCTGGCGCTTCGAGGCGCGCGTCAAGTACGGGGACGTCGACGCGACGCTGCCGATGGTGCTGCCGGTCGAGTGGGCGGGCGACACGCCGATGGTCAGCATCACCGACTTTGCCATCCCCGGCCTCGGCGACGAGTTCGGCGCACGGGTCGTCTTCTACGACAACCGCTACGCCGGCACGTGGGACCATGGACCGTACGGTGGGATGATGTACGGAACGATCTCGCCGCTGAAGTGAGCCAAGGAGCCCGCGGCGCTGCCGCGATCTCCCGGTTCAATGTTGGCCGCGGCCGACCTACGCCTCGAGGACGGCGTTCATCGAGATCTCGGCGTTCAGCAGCTTCGAGATCGGACAGCCCGCCTTCGCATTGCCGGCCGCCGTATCGAACGCCGCCTGGTCCGCGCCCGGCACCCTGGCCGAGACGTCCAGGTGCACCTTCGTGACGGCGAAGCCGCCGTCCGTCTGCTCCAGCGTCACCGTCGCGGTCGTGCTGACGTGATCCGGCGTGAGACCCGCCCCGCCCAACTGGGCCGACAGCGCCATCGAGAAACAGCCGGCGTGCGCCGCTGCAATCAACTCTTCCGGATTGGTTCCCGGTTTCCCCTCGAAGCGCGTGGCGAACGTGTACGCCGCCGATGAGAGCACGCCGCTCTCGCTCGAAACCTCTCCGCTGCCGTCCTTGAGACTGCCCTGCCAGACGGCAGATGCCTTGCTGTCCATGTTTCTGAATTCCTCTCGTTGACCGCCGGAATCCACCGCGATCCCGGACAAGCCGCCAAGTGTCCGAGCGCATCCGGCCGGCCGGGTCCGGACACGCGACAAACTCTAGATCGCGGGGCCGCGGGGTGGCAAATCCGGGCACTCCCGCGGCATCCTGCGCTCGGGAACCGCGCCCGCGCTGCCGGGCGGTTGGCGCGCCGCCGTTGCGCTATACTGGCGTGTTTGAAACGCGGGCCGCGGCCGCACCTGCGACCACCCGCGCGCGACTGACCGTCCCCATCGTCCAGAGGCCTAGGATTCAGCCCTTTCAAGGCTGAGACACGGGTTCGAATCCCGTTGGGGACGCCAACCCTTTCTCCGCGGATGCTGGTCTAGTTGAGCTCAGTAGCGTCACCGTGTGTACGGGCATTCCGTTTCGCGAACGCGCGACCCACTTTGCCGGGGACTAGAACTGCACCCGCATGCCCCCGTTGATGACGCGTCCATCCAGGGGCGCCCAGGCGTCGACCGTCCAGCGTCCGTCGGGGGCGCGGTCGGGACGCAGGACCGGATCCCACCGGTGCTGCCGCACGTCGGTGAGGTTCTCGAGGTTGACGAACAGTCGGAGCGGGCCGACCCGTCGCTCGAGCAGCACTCCGACCAGGGTGTAGGGTTCGCTGACGTCGCGATACGGGTTGGCCTCGAGTCGCTGTCGCCCCGTGTAGTACAGCTCGAAACCTGCGCGCCCATCCTCGTTCTCGGCCATGGCCACGAACCCCAGGCTGTGGCGCGGCGTCTGGGCCACGTCGGCGACTACGCCGCCCACCCGCTCTCGCGACCGCACGTGTGTATAGCTGGCCGTGAGGGCGAACGGCGGCTGCCGAAACGTGCCCAGCAGCTCCACGCCGACATTCGTCGTCGCATGATCGAGGTTGCGCAACACGTAGGTCGAGCGGTCGACGTGCAGCGGGTCCGCGATGCGCGACGCGAAGAACGTAGCGGTGTACGCGGCCGGACCCTGGGTGCGGGTGAGGTCGATCGAAACGCTTCGGCCGCGTTCGGCCCGCAGGGGGCCGTCCACCCTGAGCCGGGTCAAGCCGGCCGCCTCGGTCTCTTCCGTGAGCGGCGTCGGCCCGAAGAACCCGGTCCCTGCCGACAGGCGCGTCGACCAGTCGCCCGATCGCAGGAGCCCGGACACGCGCGGGCTGAAGAACCAGCCGTACTCGCTGTGGTGGTCGAGCCGTCCGCTCATCGACAGCGCGAGCCACGAGCGGACGTCGATGTCGTCCTGCGCAAACACGCCGGGCGTTGTGAAGGCATGCCCGAACCGCGGGACGTCGGCGGGGTCGTAGGCGTCGTGCTCTACCGCGGCGCCCGCGACCCACGTATGCCGTCCCGCCGTCCGACGCACCGTGAGCTCGGCAAAGCCCGTGTCGTGGCGATCGCGTTCGAGGACTTCTCCGAACCGGTGCTCGTGCGACTGGCGCGCGAGGGTCGCGCGCGCGATCACGACGGAGCGCCCGGCCACCGTCTGCCATAGCGCTCCGAGGTCCTGGCGGCGCGTACCAAGGGCTTCCCGGTAGGCCGTTCCCGTGCCCGGGAGCACGCGGCCCGGCTCCGTGCCGCCGCTGCGGGTCTCGCGGGTCGCGCCGGCCGTGAGCAGCAGCGCCCGGCCTTGTCCATCGTCCCAGAAGAACCGCGGCCGCACGACGCCTCGACCATAGTGGGGCATGTCCGCCCACCCGTCGCTGTCGACGTCGGCGAAGTCCTGCCGGTGGCCGCCGCCGACAAGGGTCATCCCCCACGTGTCGGACAGCGGCGTGGACAGCCACAACACGCCATCCGTGGCGCCCCGCGTCGACTGGTTGAACAGGATCTCCCGCTCCGGCTCGTCAGCGGGCCGCCGCGACAGGAGGTTGACGACGCCGCCCATGGCGCCGGCTCCGTGGAGTGCGGAAGCGACCCCCTTGATGACCTCCACCCGTCCCAGGTCCATCGGCGGGATCTGCAGCAGCCCCAGGCCGCCCGGCTGGCTGCCGTAGAGCGGCAACCCGTCGGAGAGGATGCGGGTGTAGCGGCCCCGCATGCCCTGAATGCGGACGCTCGCGGCGCCGAGCGACGGCGACGTGGCCTGCACCCGCATGCCGCCCATCTCGTTGAGCATCATGCCGATGTCCCCGGGCGTCATGAGCATCTTCTCTTCGATCTCCTCCCGATCGAGGGCCTCGACCCGCATCGGCTGGTCCTCGATGCGACGGCCGGTGCGGGTACTGGCGACCACCGTGACCTCCTCCTCGATCGTCAGCTCCGGCTCGAGCTCGACCTGCACGACACGCTGCGCGCCGCCTCCCAGAGTCACGGGAACGGTGACCGGGACGAATCCTTCGTGCGCCACCGTGACGTGCACCACCCCGGCCGGCGCCGGCACGAGCGCGACCCCGGCGGCGTCGGTCAACTGGCTGGTTTCTCCCACGACCACCGTCGCCCCCGCGACCGCGTCCCCGCCGGCGCGCACCTCGACACGGATCCAGCCTTGTTCCTGTGCGGCGGCGGCGGCCGACATCGCCGCAAGCAGCAGGAGGACGGTTATGCAGCTCCATACAGGGTTCATCAACCGTCGTGGGCCCTGGCGCCACGTCGAAGCGGTGGAACAGGCCGGACAGGCCCGGCCTGTTACGGGATAAGGAGGCACAAAACGTCCTGCACGATGGAGCAATGGCCGATCAGCGCACCTGCAGGCTGATGCTCGAGGCGTGGTCGGCGCCCATGTAGATCGTGTTCTCCGCCGGCACCGGCGGTGACACGCGCCTGGCGAACGGCTCGCCCGTGTTCGGATTGACGTCGAACTGCGGGAAGCTGCTGCTCGAGACGTCGACGCGGATGCGGTGGCCCTCACGGAACAGGTAGCTGGTGCTCCACAGGTCAACCGTTACCTCGTACATTTCGCCCGGCACGAGCGGCTCTTCCTTGATGGCGTACGCACGGCGGAACTTCGGGTTGTCCTGCTCGAACGACCGGAAACGGGCACGCACGATCCCCTCGGCCACGTTCATGGCGTAGCCCTCGGGATAGTCGGCCGAGGGCGGGTACTGGTCGATCAGGTTGACGACGAAGTCGGTGTCGACCGCGCTCGACGACACCCACAGGCGCGCCACGACGGGGCCGGAAACCTCCACGTCCTGCTCCAGGCCGGGGGTCTCGAAGACGAGCACGTCGGGCCGCAGGCGCAGCGGGCGATTGTCGTCGCACTGCGGCAGCTCCACGCGGCAGCGCTGGTCCTGGGGCCCGGCGCGGACCGGCAGGCCGGAGCTGACCCGGCCGCCTATCGCCGGCACGGGGTTGGCCGGATCGTGCGTGTAGGTGATGGAACCGGTTGTCGGCGCCGCGCTGGTCAGCGTGCGATCCGCGCTGAGATGGTAGCTGACCGGGCTGGAGTCGGCGGGAGGCCAATCCGTGAACTCCTGCCAGGTGCCCCCGGCCTGGAGTCTGCCGTCGGCATTCTTGACGCCGTCGCCGCCCTCGATCCGGAACGCCCGGATCAGGTTGCCCGGCTTTATGCCGCGGTCCGTCCCCTTCACGTGCTGGTCGAACCACTTCATCATCTCGGTCCCGACATGAATCGGTGAAGTCGGTCCGAGGTCGACGTCGCCGGAATAGGTCCGCAGCGAGTACACGTTGCCGTGCTCGCCGCCGCTGATGACGAGGTGCACGGGGGACTGCCGGCCCTCGCCGTACGCCGCCACCTGATCCAGCGTGCCGCCGAGGAACGCGTCGTACCACTCGCCAATCAGCAGTATCGGCACGTCGGCCGCGTTCGCGAAGTGCTTCGTGACGCCGTTGCCGATCTGCTGCCAGTACTCGTCGTAAAGCTCGTGATTCTGCCAGTCCTGATACCAGTTGTCGTAACTGGGCGTGAGCGCGAGGGGCGAGAAGCCGGGCGTCAGCGGCGACAGACGCATCAGCCGCAGGGAGTTCTCAATCTTCCGGTTGTCCTGCAGCGCCGCTTCCACCGCCGGGTCGGCCGCCGCCTCGTGGCCCTCGGCCGCCAGACGGAGCACGTAGTTCACGTTGTGCGACAGCAGGAAGGCCCCGCCGCGCCACGCGCCGTCCTCGTGGTAGTTGCCGGGACCGACGCGAATGGCCGCCGCCACCAGGCCCGGCGGGTTCTGCACCAGGATGGCCTGCGCGGTCGAAGCGAAATAGGACGACCCGGTAGCAATGATCCGGCCGTCCGACCAGGGCTGCTCCCGAATCCACGCGACCGTGTCGAACCCGTCGGGACCCTCCTGTGGATAGGAGGAGAAAACGCCTTCCGAGTCGAACTTGCCGCGCACGTCCTGCACGACCATCACGTAGCCCTGCCGCGCATAGTCGTTGCCGTCCGGCGCGTTGGCGTAGAAGCGGTACTTGCTGTACGGCGTGCGCTCGACGACAGCGGGCCAGGGACCGGGCAGCGGCACGCCGTCCCTGGCCGGGATGTACAGGTCGGTCGCCAGCTTGATTCCGTCCCGCATCTCCACCATCACGTCGCGCACGATGGCGACGCCGTACTCGGAATCGCTGTCGTCAGCCGCGGAAAAGGCCCCGCCGCCGGACGACTGCTGGCCGGCCAGCGGACCCGCCGCGATGGCCAGCAGGGCAACCACGAAACAGAGCTTGAGCAGACGTTGCGGAACAGCCGTCATCGGTTTTACTTTTCTTCGTCTGCAGCCCTGGCGCCGGCCAGGGTGTTGAACATCGCGTAGTTGCCCTCATGGCAGGCGTACTCGAAGAGCGGGCCGTCGCTCTTGCGGATTGGAACGCGCACGGTCCAGGGACTCGTCCACGTATCCGGGTCGATCACGGTCACCACGTACAGGAGCGTGTCGGCGTCCGCGCGCGAGAACCGCTCGACCAGCTGCAACCCGTCCTGCGAGCCCTTGAAGTTCGTCTTGTCGGAGAAGTTTGTCGTCTCGACAACCAGCGTGTCGCCTTCCCAGCGGCCGCGCGGATCGCCGTGCCACTGGCGGATGCCGTCCGCGAGGTGCGGCCGGCGGTCCAGCGGAATCACGCGCGTCTCGTGGATCATCTCCATGTGGATGACCACGTGGTCGGGCGTCTGCAGGATCAGCGTGCCGTTGTTGTAGAAGTCGGGCATCCGGGGCACGCCGCGCGTCAGGCAGCGCTCCCACAGGCTGCGCCCCTCCGGCCCGTCGTTGTGGCGCCGCACCTCGGCGACCTTCGCCGGCACGCCCTGGCTCGATTCGAGCGCCAGCGCTTCCCGCCGCGCCCCTTCCGGCGTGAGCGGCGGCACACGCCCATCCGGCGGATCCACGATCAGCGAGGTCTGGCGTGAGATGTCCCGCGCCGGCATCCAGAACTGGTTGTACCCCTGGAGCAGGATCGGGTCGCCGGGGCGGGGCCCGCCGTCGTCGAGCCACCGCCGCTCGTTCGCGGCAGCAGCCTCGGCCAGCTCCTCGTCGGTGAGCTCCTGGCGTTCGCCGAGCCCCGCGGGGCGCTCCAGGGGCGTGACGACGTCGTTGGCCCAGACTCCCTGCACGTCCGGATCACCCCAGGGCGTGCGCTGCTGGCCCGCCGCCGGCAAAGGCAGCAGGAATGCCAGCGCGGTCAAGGCCGCGACCGCCTGCAACAACCTCACGCGATAAGCCATCGGTCCCCTCCGTCCGACCGTTTCCCCCGCCGGCGGGCCGACGCAGCAACCGGTGTTCACGGAATCGCCCCCTCGGTGGTCAGCCGCACCCGGTACAACCCGGTTGAAGCGGTCATGTACAACGTCCGCCCGTCATCGCCCCAGGCCACGTTGGCCGTCACCTCGCCGGTCATGATCGTGCCGAGATGCTCGCCGTCGGGCGAGATCACCCAGACGCCGCCCGGCCCCGTCGCGAAGACGTTCCCCGCCAGGTCGACCTTCATCCCGTCGGCCACGCCCGCGGCGCCCTGCGCGTCGTCGATCGCGAAGAAGACGCGCGAGCTCGATACGCCGTCGGCGCCCAGATCGTACGCCATCCAGCGGATGTCGTCGGCCGCCGAGTTCGCCACGTACAGAATCGACTCGTCGGGCGACAGCGCAATGCCGTTCGGGCGCGGATGATCCCGAACGAGCAGCTCCAGCTCGCCGTCCGGACTCAGGCGGTAGATGCCGTTGTAGTCGAGCTCGCGCAGCGGCGACTCGTCCCGCCCCTCCAGCCCGGACCCGGGATCGGTGAAGTACAGCCAACCGTCGGACGCGAACGTCGCGTCGTTTGGACCGTTCAGGCGCCGGCCCTCGTATTCGCCCAACAGCGTAGTACGCGTGCCGTCCGGCTCCAGGCGGGAGATTACCCGGTTGCCGTGCTCGCACAGGATGAGCCGGCCCTCGGCGTCAATTGTCAGCCCGTTCGAGCTGTACGACCGCAGGCCGGCGAGGTCGCCCGTGTATACGGGGTCGATGTACGTCCTGGCGCCGCCGGCCTCCGTCCATTCGTAGACCTGGTTGGCCCGCACGTCCGAGAACAGCAGCCGCGACTCGCGGCGGTCCCATACCGGCCCTTCGCTGAAGACAAACCCCTCGGCCAGCTTCTCGATCCGCGCGTCCGGCGGTACGATCGCGTCGAGCCGCGGATCGACCCGCAGCACCGTTCCCACCCCTTCCTGCAAGGGAGCTTCAGGCGGCGCCGGTTCGACCTCGGGGGCCGGCGCCGGCGCGCCGCACGCCATCGCCAGTCCGGCGAAGAGCAACACAATCAACTGCAGCCGGGTCATTGCGCACCACCGTGAAATGGACAGCCCGCGGGCGCATCCGTCGTGGCGGCCGGCGCCGCGAACGGCTGCGCCGCCTGGCGCAAGTCGGATCGCGCGGCGTATTGCACGCGCGCCGGTTGCGCCGGCCAGCGGGTCATCGCATTACCCGCCACCTGGGGCTCGTCGATGAGCTCCATGTCGTAGTGCCGGACGAGCAGCGCGAGGACTATGCGCATCTCCACGCGCGCGAAGTTCACGCCGATGCAGCGGTGCACGCCGCCGCCGAAGCCGATCAGGCGGTTGGCCTCCAGGGCGGCGCCGGCGCTGCCGCGTTCGAACCGGCTCGGCCGATAGGCGTGGGGATCGTGAAACACCTCCGGCATGCGGTGCGACATGCACGGCGCGGCCATGACAAACGTGCCCCGCGGCACGTGATATCCACTGAAGTCCAGATTTTCCATCGCCCGCCGCATGACGATGTGCGCGACCGGGTGCAGCCGCTCGCTCTCCTTCACCGCGCATTCCATCCTGGCCAGCGCGTTCACGTCCTGCCAGGTCATCTCCGACATGGGCCGGTCGCCCATGACCTGGTCGACTTCCTCCCGCACCTTGTCCAGATAGTCGGGATGCTGCAGCAGGTCGATCAGCGTCCAGGCAATCTGGCCCGCCGTCGTCTCGTGCCCGGCCCAGATCAGCAGCAGCAGGTAGTTGATGACCAGCTCGTCCGAAATCGGCGTGCCGTCCGCGAACGTGGAATTGATCAGGTCCTGGAAGAAATCGGGCGGATCCGCCGGATGCTCGCGGCGGTACCGAATCCAGGCGCCGAATATGCTGTCGAGCTTGCGGCGGGCCTTACGGCTCCGCAGCAGGTGCGGCAGCGGCAGCCACAGCGGCCAGGCCATTTCGATGCCGCCGGAGAAGTCGCGGAAGCACTCGAAGAACCCGTCGTCGAGCCGGCGCCGGAAATCGCGGCCGAGGAATGCGTGCGCCGCAACGTTCATGACCAGGGGTCCGAGCACGGGAATCAGGTCGAACCGCCCCTCGTCGCCGAGCTGCGCCATCAGCTCTTCGGTTTCCGCCACCATCGGCGCCACGTATGACCGCATGGCGTCAGACTTGAACTTCGGCCGGACGACGCCCCGCTGCGCCAGGTAGTCTTCGTACGGGGCGAAGAAGTAGAAGTCCTTGCCGAACATCCGCTGGAAGAACGGGTAGCTGTCGCGGATGGAGAGGAGCCTGTCCGTCTCCTGGAAGAAGAACTTGTTGTGCTCCGGGCCCAGCACCACCGTGTACCACTGGGTGCCGAGCCGGCAACGGAAAACGTCCCCGTGCTCCTGCCAGCCGCGGCGCAGGAATGCCTCCGGCCCCTTGACGTACTCGAGCGTATGGCCGAGCAGCGGATTGGCTCCGGACACGGCCGGCGCAATCGGCGGCCCGGGGTGCGGAAGGGCGATGGCCATCGTCTTAAAACACATGCTTTTCTCCTCTGATCAATCCCGCAGCGCGAAGGCGGACAGTGACTGGCCGGCGACGATTGTCACGTACTGCCTGCCGTCAACCTCGTAGGTCATCGGGCCGCTGTCGATCTGCCCTCCCAGGTTGGCCCTCCAAAGCAAGTCCCCGGTGCGGGCGTCGTGGGCCTGAAAATAGCCCGACCGTGCGCCGGTGAACAGCAAGTCCGACGCGGTGGTCAGCATCCCGCTGCGGATGACGTCCGTCATCTCGAAACGCCAGCGCTCCTCGCCCGTCAGCGCATCGAGCGCCAGCACCACGCCGTAGCCCGCTGCCGCGGTCCAGTTGTTGATCGGGCCGGGGCCCCTGGTGGGCGTGGTCGGGGCGCCGGGCACCGGCTGGAAGGTCTGCGGGTATCCGCCGTGGAACGGCTCGCCCGGCTCGTACACCTGCGGCAGCGGATTGAATACCGAGGCGCGGTCCTCCCACGCGGAGACATAGAACAGCTCCGTCCGGAGACTGTACGATGGCGAGTACCAGTTCGTGGCGCCCGTGAGGGACGGAAACGTCGGCTCGCCCGGCGGCTGCGGCGTCGCGATCGGCCGCCCGCTGTCGTCGAGCCCCTCGGCCCAGTTGACCTTGACGAACGCGCGGCCGGTCAGGAAGCGGCCGGTGGCGCGATCCAGGACGTAGTAGAACCCGTTGCGGTTCGCCCACAGCATCGCCTTTAAGGTGGTCCCGCCGCGCTGGATGTCAGCCAGCACCGGGATCTGCACCGCATCGTAGTCGTAGGGATCGCCGGGCGTGAACTGGAAGTGCCAGCGTAGCTCGCCGGTGTCGGCGTCGAGCGCCACCACCGAGCTGGTGTACAGGTTGTCGCCCGGCCGCTGGGAGGGATTCCAGTCCGGACCGGGATTGCCTACCCCCCAGTACGTCAGATTCAGCTCCGGGTCGTACGACCCGGTAATCCAGACCGCTCCCCCGCCGTGCTTCCACGCCTCCGGGTCGCAGTAGGTCTCCGGATCCGGCGGGCACGGCTCCCAGGTCTCGTGGCCCGGCTCGCCCGGCGCCGGAATGGTGTAGAAGCGCCACACTTCCTCGCCCGTCGCCGCGTCGAGCGCGGAGATGAACCCCCGGATGCCGCGGTCGCCGCCCGAGGTCCCGACCAGCACCAGGTCCTTGATGGCCAGCGGCGCAAGCGTGAACGAATACTGCAGCCGATTATCGGCCACCTCCACGTCCCACAGCTCGGCGCCGGTCGCGGCGTCGAGCGCCACGACGTGCGCGTCCAGCGTCGCCATGAACACCCGGTCGCCGAGCAGCGCCACGCCGCGGTTGTTCGACCCGCAGCAGGACTTGACGTTGGACGGCGTCGGGTAGCTGTAGATCCAGAACACCCGACCCGTCCGCGCGTCGAGCGCCACGACGTCGTTCGGCCGCTGCGTGATGTACATGATGCCGTCCACCACCAGCGGCGTCGGCGTCCAGGACAGGCCGAACGCGCTCGACTGGTACACCCACTGCTGCTCCAGGTTCCTGACGTTCTCGGGGGTGATCTGATCCAGCCGGCTGTAGCGGTCGCTGTTGTAGTTGCCGGAATAGGTGAGCCAGTTGCGCGGCTCCTCGACCGCGCGGTCGAGGCGTTCGGGACGGACCTGTGCGCGGCCGGCGGTGAGCGGCAGCGCCGCGAGCAGCGCTGCTAGGAGTAGCCGGCGGAGCGCGTTTCCTGGCATCATCATCCCCGGGCGACATGCATCGCTGTAGACACCTCCAGCGGATACAATCCGATATTAAACAATGAGGCGAACTTAATGCTGACACGAGCGGCAATTCGAGACAACACCGGCTGGACCGGGCGCAGGCGCCCGGTGCAAGCGGGCGCACTCATCCTGTCGGCCTGCCTGCTGCAGGCCTGCGCGGGCGAGGGGCCGGACCCCGCCGAGGAGGTCGACTTCGACGCGCCGGCGCCCGCCGGGGTGCCGGTCTTCGAGCTCGACCCCTCCTGGCCCGCACCGCCGGCCGACGCGGGAGCCCCGTGGCCCCATCTGGATCGCAACGCCACGTCGGTCGCCGTGGACCCGCGCGACCATGTGTGGATGATGCAGGTGCCGACCCCCGAAGACTTCGAGGCGGAGATGGCCGGCGGCCCCCAGGTGCCGCGCGTGTTCGAATTCGATCCGGCGGGCAACGTCATCCGCAGCTGGGGCGGTCCGGAAACCAGTGACGTCTGGATGCTGCCGCCGGATCCCGACATGCCGTATCCGTCCGGCACCCCGGCCGAGCACGGGATGTTCGTCGATCACGGGAACAACGTGTGGGTGACCGGCAACGGCCACGTCGCGCTGAAGTTCTCACCGGACGGCGAGCTGCTGCTGCAGGTCGGCGAGCCGGGGCGTACGAACGGCAGCAACGACACGGGGCTGCTCGGCAACTCGTGCGAGCTGACGGTCGACGCCGCGACGAACGAGCTGTACGTCGCCGACGGCTACAACAACCGGCGCGTGATCGTCTTCGACGCAGACAGCGGGGCATACAGCCGGCATTGGGGCGCCTACGGCAACGCCCCGGTCGATTTCGAGCTGATGGAGAACGGCCTGTACTCGGACGACTCTCAGCTCTACATGCCGGGCGAACCGCCGCAGCAGCAGTTCCTGGCCGTGCATTGCGTCCGCGTCTCGAAGGACGGCCTGGTCTACGTCTGCGATCGCCAGCGCAACCGCGTGCAGGTGTTCGAGCGCGACGGCACGTTCGTCACCGAACTCCCCGTCGCACCGGACACGCCGGCCGAGCTCGGCTTTCCGGCGGGGGCCGGCGCCGTCAGGTTCGGCTCGGCATCGACCATCGGCTTCTCGGTCGACCCCGCGCAGCACTACATGTACGTCGGCGACAACATGAACGCCACGATCTGGATCTACCGGCGGAGCGATCTGGAGCTGCTCGGGTCCATCGCGACCAACCCGTCGGCGAACCACTACCTGTCGGTCGACTCGGCCGGCAACATCTACAACAGCGGGCTGCAGAAGTTCGCGTTCCTCGGCGTTCAGTAGGCACGGGTGCGGCGCGGGCACGCTCCACGTCCGCTTCGGCAAGCAGCACGTCGACATCATCCGCTGCGCCGATGTTGGCGAGCTGCCGCGTGGCCGCCACTTGCTCCTGGCCATGTGACGCCAGCTCTTCACGAATCGACACCCGCCGCGCTGCAATCACCGCGTCGCGGTGCAGCAGCCGGATCGTGTTCAGCACGCGCAGCCGCCGGCCGTCGTGAATGGCACGCGCCTCCTCGGCCTCGCGCGTCCGGACCGCGCGGTCTGAGCCGAGTCGGCCGCTGATCGGAAACACCTGTTCCAGGAAGATGCCGTGCTCACCCCAACGGATAGTCGGACCGCCGCTGACTTCCTCGGCCGTGTAGCCGATCGTCGGATTCGGCCACCGTCCGGCCGGGTCGGCCGCAGTCCCTGGGTCTCCGTCTTCGACACCATTGCATCCACCGCCATGAACATGTCCTGCGGGAACCCGGGCACTTGCGGGGCGTCGGCCGACGTCCCGTGACGCATCTGCAGCGGCCCGATCATCGAGACCATCTGGTTCATCATGTGGTGCGGCAGATGGCAGTGCAGCACCCAGTCGTCGAGCTGCGTTGCCTCGAACTCGACGTCGCGGGCCTGGGCCACGCCCAGCAGCACGGTGTTCCCCGGTTGCCACGCCGGTTCCGGAATGCGCCCGCCCTCGGTCGCCACGGTCCGGAAGGTATTGCCGTGCAGGTGGACCGGATGGTGGTCCATGCCCATGTTGACCATGCGGACCCGCACGCGCTCACCCTGCCTGACGAGCAGCGGCGTGGTGGCCGGCCCGGCGCGGCCGTTGATGGTGAACCAGTTGAAGTCCATCTCCATCGTGTTGGGCACCGTCGTGTTCGGCAGCACGGCCCACTCCTGGAAGATGAGGCCGAAGTCGCGCCGGGCGCAATCGGGTCCTGCGTCAGACCGGACACGCCGTCCATCTCGATCGGGATCTCGAAGCCGTGCCAGTGCATCGCGAACAGCTCCGGCAGCCGGTTCTCCACCACCAGCCGGACGCGGTCTCCCTGCGTCACCTCGATTGTGGGGCCGGGCATCGTGCCGTTGAAGCCCCAGCAGTCGATGGTCCGGCCCGGGAGAAACTCCCGCTTCACCGGTTCTGCGACGAGGTGGAATTCCTTGACCCCGTTCGCATCGATCCGCCACGGGCGCAGGGCCGGCAGATCGGGCGTCAGTGCCGGGATCGGTACGGACGACCGGACCGCCCGGCGGCGGTGCTACCGGATCGCCGCGGCCGTCATGGCACGGCGGCTCCTCGGTCCTGAACGCCGGCGGGCAGCAGTCGGCGCACAGCGTGCGCAGACCCGGCATGGCCAGCCGCAACGCGAGGCACGCGATACAACCGGCCGCTCGCACCATAGGTCCAGTTAGGATCAGTAGTCTTCCACGGCCAACGAGGCGCGGAGGAGCTCCTCTACGTTGCGGTGGACGATGTGGCGATTGGCGTAGGCCGGGTGCGCCCAGTTCACCATCCGGTCGTGCCGCTTGCGCGGTCCGTAACCGGCGCTCGTGGTGGCCGCGATCAGCTTCGTGCGGTCGATCTCGACATAGCCGGTCGACGTGAACTGCGCGATGATGAGATCTCCATCGTCGTTGTTGACGAAATACCGATCGACGTGCCGCACGATGAACGCCCCGCCCCAGCGCGCCTGCGGCGTCATCTCGCCGCTCATCCAAAGCCGTTCCCCGGTCCGCGCATCGAGGCCGCGCAGCTCCCCGTAGCTCCCCACGCCGTACACGTAGTCGTCGATGATCACCGGCGGGGTGATCACCGTGTGCAGTCCCTCGGTCTCATTCGGCATCTCGCTGCGGCTCGAACCTTTCCACATCAACCTGGCGGTCGGCCGGTCGGTCCCGAGCTGCATCATGAGCGAACCGTTGTAGAACTGGCTCACCAGCAGGTAGTTGTCGATCTTGAGCGGGGTGATGACATTCATGCTCACCCCGACCTCCCAGGGTTCTTCCCAATACGCCTCGCCCGTCTCCGGGTCGAGCGACGCGAGCCCCGCCGGATGCCAGATGATCAGCTGACGGGCGCCGCCCGCCTCGTAGATTATGGGAGCGCTGGAGCTGCCGCCCGTCACCTGGAGCGCACGCCACAGCTCGGCGCCGGTCCGCTTGTCGAACGCCACGACCAGCGCGTCCGGCTCGCCGCCCACGATGGTGATCAGCTTCTCCGCGTCGACCAGCGGTGCGGCCGGGGTGCCCCACGGCGGCAGGCTGGCGTCGTACTCCGCCATGAAGTTCCGGTGCCAGATGACCGCGCCCGTCTCGACATCGAGACACCACAGCAGCCCGGTCGCCCCGAGGACGTAGACGCGCTCTTCGTCCACGGTCGGCGTCGCCATCGGCCCGGCGGCGTACGACGCCATCAGCGCCCGATAGGTCGCGCCCCAGGAGTAGCTCCAGAGCTCCTCGCCGGTCTGCTCGTCGAGCGCCAGCACCCGCTCGGTGCCGTCGATTGTCCGCGACTCGGGATCCTCCACCCAGTCGGTCACGAACACCCGGCCGTCGGCGACGGCGGGGCCCGAGAACCCGCTGCGAATCGGCGCCCGCCACTTCACCTTGAGCCCCGAGTCCGGAAACTCGTCGACGATGCCCGTCTCATGCCACACACCGAGCCGGCCGGCGCCGCGCCATTGGCGCCAGTCCTCCGCGGCTAACGTTGCCGTCGCAAAAATTCCCACGGCAACTAGCGCGGCGCCCAGCCGCATGCCGCCAAACCCTCGACCCCCGAACCGCATCGACTGCTCCTCCACCTGCGCCGCCGTAGCGGCACTCACTGCAGGATATCGCTGTCCTCGGCCATCCGGACAATCACGTCGGCGTCCTCCTGCAGCAGGATCCGCCGCCCCACCGAGTCTTCCGCGGCGCGCCGGACGGCGGCCACGAAGCCGGCGTGATCCCCGTAGCGCTCCTCCAGCGAGAGCCGCGGGTCGCCGTTCGCGAGCCGCTCGTCGCGCGTGCGGGCGAACGGGAAAAACGATCCGGTCAGCGCGCACAGGTCGCGGCCGCGCGGGCCGGCCGGATACAGGTTCCAGCCGGTGCTCGTCCCTACCGGCACGGCGATGTCCACCGTGCGGATGCCCGCAATGTCGTGCCCGTCCCGGTCCGTGGTCGGCACGAGCACCTGGTAGGAAGCCCCGCGGGTCGGCGGGAGGACGGTCTGCCGTCCGCCATGCGAGCCGAACGTGGGGCCGAACCCCAGCACGTCGAGGCCGTTGACGGTGGCGGGAAACGTTACGCCGGGAATGCCGGGGAACGTCCGCGCCACCTCGTCGACGGAGGCCAGCGTGCCGCGCCGCACGTCCGGATAGTTGCTCTCGGGCGGCTCGATGACCTTGTCCGCCCACGCGTCGAGCGCCACCAGCAGCGCCCGCATCAGCGGCGCCGCGCTGCGGTAGGAGTTCGTGACGTACTCGCACGCGCCGCGGTCGTCCGGCACCACGCCGACACCCGGACCGCCGCCGTGCGGATGGCCTGCGAGCAGATACAACCGCACGTTGTCGGGGATCGGCACGGCGTTGCCGTGGCCGTCATGGACGTTCAGCGACGCCTTCATCTGCCAGAACTCGTTGCTCGTATCGACGTGGAACACGAGCGGATCGGTCGCCGGCCGCTTGAGGATGCCGTCCCGGATGTTCGTCAGCGGGTCGGTCGTCACGGCATAGGTCAGCGGCGGATACGAATGCGACGTGAAGTCGGACGTGCGATCCTGGCGCGAGTAGATGTTGGGATCCGCGAACTCGACGTTCGCGAAAAGCCGGTGCGAGCCGGGGATGTGGATGCGCACCGCGTCGAACACGCGGCGGCCCGCCTCGTCCGCGTTGAAGCCGAGGTACAGGTAGTCGCGCATGTACATCCCGGTCGACGAGATCCCGAGTCCGTAGACGCGGCGGACCCCGACTGCCGACGCGCTCTCCGCCAGCGGATTCCGGTTCCCCGCGTCATCCACCGCCTGGTAGCGCAGGAACGACGCCAGATCCCGCGTCACCGCGTACCCCAGGCCCATGACCCAGGGGTTCTTGGCCGGATAGATCAGCTCGTACACCTTGTCCGGACGGAACCCGGCGAACAGGCACAGGTCGGTCGTCGAGGGCAAGAGTGACGCCCGTCCGGTCGGGCAGGCGCCGAACGCCCACTGATCGGACGGTATAGGCGTGCGCGGACCATCGACGGCGTCGCGCACCGTCAGCATCGAAAGCACTGTATCGGTGTCGGCTGTCTCGTAGCTGATGAACCGGTCGTTGCCCTTGAGGGGCAGCGTATAGCCGTCGAGGCCGTCGCCCGCGGGGTCGGTCAGCGGGCGGCGCGTCGGGTCCGAGGGATATTCGATCCGGATGCGCGACACGATCGGGCTGCCGTCCGCCTGCACCGCGACCGGCAGGTTGGCGCCCAGCCGCGTCTCCGTCGTGGTGATGTCGCCCGCCCAGCCGGCGTCCACGAAGCTGTAGCCGAGCCGGAAGAACAAGCCGTCGCCCGAGTCCGGATCCGCGCCCGGCGGCAGCGACGGGAACGTCTGGAAGCCCAGCTCGATCGCGTTGCCGCGGTTATTGATGCCGTGCAGCAGCTTGCGGTTGCCGCGCGCCAGGTCGACCGGTTTGATGATGAAGAAGGGCGCGCTGAACTCGACGAGGCCGCGGGCATTGCGCGGCGCGCGGTCGAGGTTGACGATCACCGCGTTGCGCGGGTCGTGCGGATCGACCTCCATGTGCACCGTGCCGTCGAGCCGCTCGAACGGGCCCGCGTCGCCGAACGCCTTGCCGCCCGCGTAAGGCGTCGTCCGCTCCACGACAATCCGCACCACGCGCGCGTCGGCCGGCTGCGCCAGCAGCGCGCACAACATGCCGGCCGCGACGGCGACCAAGCCAATTCGTCTGATCACGTCGCTCCTCCTTGTCATCTATCGCTGGGCTCCGCGCGCCCCCGACAGGATGTTGTACAGCCCGTAGTTCCCCTCGTGGCAAGCGTACTCGTAGAGCACGTCGCCCCGCTTCATTTGCAGCAGCGCCGTGAACGGACGGGTGAACGTCGTCATGTCGTTCACGGTGTACTCGTAGTGCAGCGTGTCGGCGGCGGCGAGGCGGAACCGCTCCGTCAGATGGAGCGTGTCACCCGTGCCGGCCGCCTTGTCTATCGACGGGTTGAAGCTCGCGATCTTGTCGGTGAAGTTGGTCGTCTCGATCACCAGCGTGTCGCCCTCCCAGCGGCCGCGTGGGTCGCCCAGCCACTGGGGTATGCCCGCCGGCAGGTGCTCCCGGCCATCCAGCGGCACGATGCGGGCATCGTGAACCATCTCGGTCACGATCACGATGTGCTCCGCCGTCTGGAAGATCTGGATGTTCTGGTTGTAGCCCGCCGGGATGATTGGCGGGCCGGCGTTGAACCCGACGAGGCACCGCTCGCCCAGTCCGCGGTCCTCGTAGCTGTCGGCGCCGATGCCGGCGGCGCGCACGCGCACCGGGCGGGTCCCCGGCAGGTCCTCGTCGAGCGACAGTACCTGCATCTCGACGCCCGGCTGCAGCGCCGGCAGGCGGCCGTCCGCCGGATCGACGATCTGCGAGGTCCGCTGGTCGTCCGTCAGCCGCGCCCCCTGGTCGATCCAGAAGTTGTTGTAGGCGCTCACCTCGCCGCCGATCGGCAAACTGTCTTCCGGTCGGATCAGCGCCGCGGCCCGCGCCTCGTACACTGCCGCCTCCTCCGCGCTCAGCGTCGCCTTGTCCCCCAGCATGAGCGGGCGCTCCAGCGGCGTCAGCGTCCGGAAATCCCAGACGCCCTGCAGGTCGGGCTTGCCGTCCGCCGGGCGCGGCGGCTCGTACGCGGTTTGGCCGTCCGCCGGGAGCGAGCTCCCCGCGATCAGCGTGAACAGCGCGATTACCGTGGCGATTCGACGAACGTGCATCTCTTCCTCCTGGCCAGTCCGCGTGGTGGCCGTGGTCGCTGCGGGTCTCCGTGGCCGACCCGCAGTCCGCGGCGATCGGCGCCTTGCCGACGATTCTACGATCCCGCAGCCGGATCTCGCCGGCAAGGTGGCGCGCGGCGCGACCCGCTGCGCATGATATCGTTCGCCGCACCCCCGATCGACGCCAAAGCGCGCCTCGGTGGCCGGCAGACGCATGCAGACAGTCCACGCCGAGTTTCCCCTCGACATCGACCGTGCCGCCGCGTGGCAGCGGCTGCGCGATCTGTCGCAGCCGCACATGTACGTCCCGGGTCTCACCGCCATCACGTTCATCGGCGCGCAACGCGAGGGCGTGGGCACACACCGCCGGGTCCGGATGGGCGGCTTGATAACCATGGACGAAACCGTCACCGGATGGCGCGACGCCGAAGGGATTACCCTGCGACTGCAGCACGGCGACAAGGGACCGCTGCCGCCGCTGCGTGAGCATTTCTTCGATTACGGCCTCGCCGAGCAGGACGGCCGCGTGTGGCTGGTCAACCGCATGCGCTACGCGGTCGGCCTCGGCCGGCTGGGCGCCCTGCTCGACCGCCTGCTGCTGCGCCGCGTCATCACCCGGCAGTTGCGGAACATCACCCTGGCGCAGAAGATCTACTACGAGACGGGCGAACGGGTGACACCCACCGTTCTAAAAACCGCCAAGACCAGGCTTGCGGCCGGCGCATCGATTCGGCGCTGAAGCAGCGGCATCCACCTCGGCCTACCGAATTTCCATCGCGTTCGGGGATACTACCCGCCTTCACAGACGGCCGGGACAAGGACGTGATGCGCCTGCAGACTTCCAGCGCCCATGGACATTGCCCTGTTGAACCTTGTTGCGCGCGTCGGCTCAGATTACTACCGGCACGATCGATAGAATCAGCAGGAGAGCCATGCCGACATTGAAGGCGCGCAACGTCCGGGGCGATTCCTGCAGGAACCGGTTGAGCCAGACGCCCAACCCGGTCCAGGTAATCGTGGAGCCGATGGTAACCAACACGCAGATCGCGAGGATGACCGCAATCTCGACTGACGCGCGGCCGCCCACGGTCGTGTAGGTGGCAACGGCACTGACGGCGAAGACCCAGGCCTTGGGATTGACCCACTGAAAGAGTGCCGCTTCCAGGAAGGTCATGGGGCGCCTCGGTGCCCATTTGGACGTCCCTTGGCCGGCCGTGGCGATGCGCCACGCCAGATACACCAGAAACACGGCGCCGCCGAACTTCAGGACCGCGTGAACCTCGGGATGGCGCTGGAACACGGTGCCCAGGCCCAGGCCGACGGCCAGCACGAGCAGAGGAAACCCACACACGATTCCCAGGACATGGGGGATCGTGCGGCGAATACCGAAATTCGCGCCGGACGCTGCCAGCAGGAGATTATTCGGCCCAGGCGTGAAGCCTGCGACGAAAGCGAACGGCAGGAAGGCTGCGGCGAGAGTCAGCATGCGTGGTGTTCCGACATCCACCGTCTTCAGTAGCACTTCGGTGTGGAGTCCGATGGTGACTGTACTGTGTTCCGCGGCCTGCTTGGCGAACCAGGCGGGCGTGAGCCTGCCCGGTATGCTCCTGAAGATGAAGCACGGTGACCGTCGACCGGGTTGCGAAACAGCTCGGTTCTGGTCCTCATCTCGACCTCAACGCCTTCATGGAAGCGATCGAGAACGCCGCCAGGAGGCACAGCGTGCTGGAGCAGGAGAGCGAGGGGTTGCTAGGCGAGATCCTCGGGACGGGCAAGGGGTCGTGAACGGTCGGGCGCGCCGTACGTGCTTCGTTATTTTAATTTATTCATTAATATGAAATAGCAGATGGCATTATTACGGGACTGTGAATAAGGACTGACGGACGGCCCGTCATGCGACGCGACGCAAACGGCACCTATGCCGTGACGAGCACTGCCGGCGAGCACGTGCGGGCCTTCGTGCCGGCGCCCCTGCCGCCGCACCCCGATCTGGTGTTGGACGGCCCGCTGCAACAGGCGCTGGAATCGGCGGTTCTGGCCCTGGGCCGCCTCGATGGCGTCTCGACGCTCCTGCCGAACCATGCCCTGTTCCTGTACGCCTACGTGCGCAAGGAAGCGGTGCTCTCCTCGCAGATCGAGGGGACACAGTCGTCGCTGTCGGACCTGCTGCTCTTCGAGCTGGCGGAAACGCCGGGCACTCCGCTCGATGACGTGCGCGAAGTCTCGAACTACGTGGCGGCGCTCGATCACGGCCTGCGCCGCCTGCGGGAAGACTTTCCGCTATCGAATCGCCTGCTGCGCGAGATCCACGGCATCCTGTTGCCGCACGGGCGGGGGAGCGCCAAACTACCCGGCGAGTTTCGCCGCTCCCAGAACTGGATCGGGGGCACCGGGCCGGGCAATGCCGCATTCGTCCCGCCACCGCACACGGCCGTGCCCGACTGCATGATGGCGCTGGAACGGTTTCTTCACGCCGAGGGCGACGGGGTGCCGGTCCTGCTGCGGGCGGGGCTCGCGCACGTGCAGTTCGAGACGATTCATCCGTTCCTTGACGGCAACGGACGGGTGGGCCGGTTGCTCATCACTTTGCTGCTGTGCCATGCCGGCACGCTGAGCCAGCCGCTCCTGTATCTGAGCCTGTACTTCAAGCAACACCGCGGTGTGTACTACGAGATGCTGGATCACGTGCGCCGCAGCGGCGACTGGGAATCGTGGATCGCCTTCTTTCTCGAAGGAGTGCGGGTGACGGCCGAGGGCGCGGTCTCGACGGCCCGCCGCCTGACCCGGCTGTTTCAGGACGATCGGCACCGGATACAGGCGGCCGGGGGGCGGCGGACCGGATCGGTCCTGCGTATCCACGACGCGCTCCAGTCGCGGCCGCTACTGTCGCTGCGCGCGGCGCGGCGCGAGACCGGGCTGTCGTTTCAAGCCGCCGCATCGGCCATGGAGCTGCTCGTTACCCACGGGATCGCGCGCGAGATCACCGGCAAACGCCGGGGTCGGCTGTTCGTCTACGACCGGTATCTTGCCATTCTCAACGAAGGAACCGAGGCGCCCTGACGTTGCGATCCACGGTATGCGCTGTTGCCGGCCTCCCTCCCCGCGCCGGCGCATCGGCTATTGCAATCTGGATATCAACATGCAACAAGAGCCGATGTTATTGCGGAACCGTGAATAAGACGTGAATAAGACAGGAACGGCCTACGTGCTCAACGACCTCGCCAGTAGCTCCACGATCTGCAGACCGGCCCGCGCAACGCCGCGTGGTCCGATAGGGAGGCGTTCGCGGGTTGCCACCGGACGACGATCCTGTCGGACGAAACCGACCCCGACAAGCTGCACGACATGAAGGCGGCATTCATGTGCATTCCCTGCTTCTCCAACCAACTCAGGAATTGTTCGTTGCTCATGCCCGGTTCGTGGATTTCGAAGAACACCGGGTTCGTTTCGGGCTCCGCCGGGCGGAATCCGGTGTAGGCGGTGGCCTGCGAGTTCCTATCTCGAACCGACCGCCGCGGCCTGCTCCTCGGCGCGCGCACCGCTGAGCACGTTGACGATGCTGTAGTTCCCCTCGTGGCAGGCGTACTCGTATAGCGGACCTTCCGTCACGCCGCGCGCGGCCTGATTCGTCGTCAGCGGCATGCGCACGCTCCAGGGCCGCGTGAACTTCGCCGGATCCGCCAGGGTGAACTCGTACTCGAGCGTGTTCGCGTCGACGCGGGTGAAGCGCTCGACGAGGTGCATCGTGGGCGTCGGCATGCGCCACGTGGCCGCCCAGCGCTCGCTGCTCCCGTCGGCGAAGCGCGTCGACTCCACGACCAGTGTGTCGCCCTCCCAACGGCCCCGTACGTCGCCGTTCCATTGCTCGAGCCCGTGCGACCGCCCATCGAGCGGGATGATCCGCCGGTCGCGGAACATCTCGTGGAGAATCACCACATGCTCCGGCGTCTGCAGAATCTGGTGGTTCGGGTTGTAGCCCAACCAGAACATCGGCACGCCGTCGGTCATGCACCGTTCCCCGGTGTCGACGTCCACCCACGAGTTGCGCGCACCGTTCACGCGGTAGTCGCGCTGCAGCCGTTCACGCTCCGCCATTGCGGCGGTATAGGGAATGCGCCCGTCCGGCGGATCGACGATCAGCGCCGTGCGCCGGTCCGGGATGAGGCGCGTGCCGGGATCGAACCAGATCTGGTTGTAGGTGCCCGGATCGCCGTCGCTCGGCACACGCTCGACGAAGCGGTTGCGGTCGGCGCGCTGCTCCAGTGCCGCGGCCTGCTCCTCGGTCAGGAACTCCTGGCCGGCGAGATCCGCCGGCCGCGCCAGCGGCGTGAGCGTGGAGCCCGTCCAGACGCCCTGGAGGTCGGGGTGCCCCCACGCCGTCCGGGGTGGAGCCTGTCCGGCTGCGGAAAGCGGTACCAGCCACAGGACGGCGGCGATCGTCACGGCGGCCGTGCATCGACCTGTCATTCGAGACCTCCCTCAATGGATGCGGACGTTCTCATATGCTACCCCGCAAACCACCGTGAACATCGACTACAGCGCCTATGAGGGGTTCCAAGTGCGCGGATTTACGGAGACGGTGCTGTCGCGAGGGCGCGTCATCGTCGACAAGGACGAGTACGCCGGCAGTGCGGGGACGGACAGTACGTCAAGCGCGGACCCTACGGCGGAGCGTACGCGCCGCTGGCCCCGGCCGAACGGACGGCCGTGGATTCCAGAGACCGGCGCGGGGACGTAGCGGGAGCCTGACGTGTCGAATTCGACCTCCAGGCGCCGTACAGCAACCACGAGGCGTCCGTCGCTGCCGACCAGCTGATGGCCCGGTACGGGCATCCCTACCGACGCGCCGCGGCGACCGGCCGGCGGCGGCAACGGCGTGAGTCTCATCAACACGCTGAATTCGATAACCGCCGTCAATCTGGACACGTTCAGCCCGGAGCCTTCCGTCGACGGCGAGGGCAGCCACGGCGGCTATGCCGGCCCGGCGGTCAAGCCGATCGGACTCCACATGGTGGCCGAGATCGCCCGGGATCCCGAAACCGCGGAGCTGCCGCTCTCCGGTATCGGCGACATCACCACCTGGCGCGATGCGGCCGAGTACATCGCGCTCGGCTGCGGCACCGTCCAGGTGTGCACCGCCGCCATGGCGTACGGTTTTCGCATCGTCCAGGAGATGGCCGCCGGGTTGCAGCTCTGGATGGAGGACAAAGGGTACGAGCGCCTGTCCGACTTTCAGGGCCGCTCCGTGCGGCACGTCACCGACTGGCGCTACCTGAATCTAAACTATGTCGCCAAGGCGCAGATCGACCAGCAGCTCTGCATCAAGTGCGGCCGCTGCTACGCGGCCTGCGAGGACACGTCCCACCAGGCGATCGCCATCCGGGACAAGCGCGTCTTCGAGGTGATCGACGAAGAGTGCGTCGCCTGCAATCTCTGCGTCATAGCCTGCCCGGTGGAGGACTGCATCACGATGGAGACCCTGCCGGTCGGCCCGGTCGACGCTGGCACCGGCAAGACCGTGGAGGCCTACGGCAACTGGACGACGCATCCGAACAACCCCTTCGCCCGCACCGCTCGGCGTCCGCGATCCTGACGCGCGCCGCCCGCCGCGCGCGGCCACCGGCAACGCCGGCATGGCGTAGAATGGCCGCGGAGGAGCCCGGATATATGTGCGTACCGACCGTTACCTCTTGCCGTCTGACCACCATCGCCACCGCCCTGCTGCTGGCCGCCGGAGCCGGTGCCGGCGTCGCCGCGGCGCAACCCGCGGGCGGTTCTAAACCGGTTACCGACGCGACGCTGCGGGATCCCGCTCCCGGGGACTGGCTGATGTGGCGCCGGACGCTCGACGGCTGGGGCTACAGCCCGCTCGACCAGGTCGACCGGGACAACGTCCACCAGTTGCGGCTGGTCTGGACGCGCGCGATGACGGCCGGCAGCCAGCAGGGTACGCCGGTGGTGTACAACGGCGTGATGTACATGCCGAACCCCCGCGACGTCATCCAGGCGATCGACGCCGCCACGGGCGACCTGTTGTGGGAGTTCCGCCGGCCGCGACCGGAGGACCTCGACGAGTACATCTCCGCCGCGCTCTCTGAAGCGAAACGCAACATCGCCATCTACGGCAACCTGATCATCTCGACGAGCGCCGACGACTATGCCTACGCCCTCGACGCCACGACCGGACGCGTGGCCTGGGAGACGCAGATCCTGGACTACAAGGTCAACCCGGCGCACCAGTCGTCAGGTCCGATCATCGCCGGCGGCAAGGCGATTTCGGGGCGCGGGTGCATGCCGGCCGGCGGCCCCGAAGCATGCGTCATCGTCGCGCACGATGCCGCGACCGGCGCGGAAGTGTGGCGCACGCGGCTGATCCCGGGGCCTGGCGAGCCGGGTGACGAGACGTGGGGCGGGGTCCCATTCGAGGAGCGCTCGCACGTCGGCTCCTGGGTGGTGCCGAGCTATGACCCGGAGCTGAACCTGATCTACCTCGGCACGTCGGTCACTTCGCCAGCGCCGAAATTCATGTTGGGCGGCACTGACAACAAGCACCTGTACCACAACTCCACGCTCGCGCTCGACGCCGACACCGGCGACATCGTCTGGTACTATCAGCACCTGAACGACCACTGGGACCTCGATCACCCGTTCGAGCGGCTGCTGGTCGACACCGCGGTGGCCCCGGACCCCTCCGCGGTGAGCTGGATCAACCCGAACCTTCGGCCGGGCGAGGTGCGGCGGGTGGTGACCGGGATTCCGGGCAAGACCGGCGTGGTCTACACGCTGGACCGGGCCACCGGCGAGTTCCTCTGGGCCACACCGACGATCACGCAGAACGTGATCAGCAACATCGACGGCGCCACGGGGGCGGTATCGGAGAACTCCGAGCTGGTGTTCACCAGCCGCGGCCAGCAGGTGCTGGCCTGCCCGACCTACAACGGCGGCAAGGACTGGGAGGCGGGCGCCTACAGCCCGCTGACCAACATGATGTACATGCCGCTGCGCAATACCTGCGGGCGGATGATGGTGGTGGAGAGCTCCGACACCCTGCCGCTCGAGCTGTACGCACTCGCGGTGCGCAACGAGATCGCGCCCGGCACCGACCAGGTCGGCACGGTGCACGCCATCTCGGCGGAGACCGGCGCCATCGCCTGGAAGTTCGAGCAGCGCGCCGCCACCACCTCGCTGGTAACCACCGGCGGCGGCCTGGTGTTCGGCGGCGACGCCAACGGGCGGTTCCGGGCGCACGACGACAGGACGGGCGAGGTGCTCTGGGAAATCAACATCGGCTCGTCGGTGTCCGGCTTCCCGATCACATACGCGGTCGACGGCAAGCAGTACGTCGTCGCCAGCACCGGAACGGGCAATCCGATGTCGTTCCTGGCGCTGACGCCCGAGCTGCGTCCAAGCATCGGCAACAACATCTTCGTCTTTGCGCTCCCTTAACGGAGGCAGTCCAAATTGCGTCCCTGTCCACAGCACATCATCAGGCGGTCTTGTTCCGTGTGGATTCTTCTTCTGCTCCTGCTGGCGGCGGCGCACCCGGCCGCAGCGCAGGAAGCGGCCGATGCGTCGCTGCCCGAGAGCTTCGACGAGCCGATGCCGCTCCGCACGTCGTCGCTGGGCAGCTTCACCCGGCCGATCTCATCGGATAACGCGGAGGCGAAGCAGCTCTTCGACCAGGGCTTTCAATTGATGTACGCGTTCGCCAAGGTGGACGCCGCGCGCTCGTTTCGCGAGGCGCAAAAGCACGACCCCGACTGCGCCATCTGCTACTGGGGCGAAGCCTGGACCTGGGGCTCGTACCTGAACGGGCCGATGCGCGCCGACGAGGCGCCGCGCGCCTACGCCGCCATCCAGAAGGCGCTGGCGCTCGCGCCGGACCATGCCAGCCCGCGCGAACGGGCCTTCATCGACGCCATGGCCGTGCGCTACGTGGAGGACTTCGATCCCGAGCAGCGTGTCGAGCAGGACCGCGCGTACGCGGAGGCGATGCGCGGGGTGGCGGAGCGCTATCCGCACGATCTGGACGCGGCCACGCTCTACGCGGAGGCCCTGTTCCTGCTGGAGCCGCGGCGGGGGACGCGGGATCTGAACGACCCGAATGTCAAGCGGCTGCACGGGGTGCTGGAACGCGTGCTCGCGGCCGACATCCGGCACCCCGGCGCGTGTCATCTGTACGTGCACGCCACCGAATCGACCGTCCGGCCGGAGAAGGCCGAGCCGTGCAGCGAGTACCTGGGTAACGCCATTCCGGGGGCGAGCCACATCAACCACATGCCGTCGCACACCTGGAACGAGATCGGCCGCTGGGGCGACTCCGTGCGGGCGAATCTCCAGGCCTGGCACTCCGACCTGAAGGCCGAGTTCGGCGAGGGGCTGGCCATCTACCCCTCCCACAATCTGCACATGCTGCTGTTCGCCGCGTCCATGGACGGCCAGGGCGCCATCGCGATTCAAGCGGGCAAGGATTACGCGAAGCTGACCGGCGACACGATGTACCACGCGCTGACACTCCTCCGCTTCGGCCGCTTCGACGAGATCGCCGCCCTGACCGAGCGCCCGGAAAGGGAGATCTCGAGCGGTCTGTGGGACTTCGCCCAGGGTTACGCCCGGCTGCGGGACGGCGAGCCCGATTTCGCGCGCGCCCATCTCGAGCGCGTGCGCCGCACGGCGGAGACGTCGGAGCAGCGGCTGCGGTTTCACCCGGGAAAGGACATCCTCGCCATTGCCGCCGCGATCCTGGAAGGCGAGATCCACCGCGACGCGGAGAACCTGGAGAGCAGCATCCGGTCATTCGAAGCCGCGGTCGCCCAGGAGGACGCGCTGATGTACGACGAGCCCGAGCCGCTGCCGTTCGCCGCTCGCCACTGGCTGGGCGCGGCGTTGATCGAGGCGGGCCGCTGCGCGGAGGCCGAGCAGGTGTACCGCGCGGAACTGGACGATCACCCGCACAACGGCTGGTCGCTCTTCGGGCTGAAGACTGCCCTGAACGCCCAGGGCAAATCCTCCCGGGAGGTCGATCGGGACCTCGCCGCCAGCTGGGCCCGCGCCGATACCTGGCTGCAAGCGTCGCGGTTCTAGTGGGGGCTGCGATGCCGTCCCGGCAGACATGATTCAACTGAGCCGCGTCAGCAAACGCTATGGCTCGCGGACCGTCGTGGACGATCTGTCCCTCGACGTCGCCGCCGGCGAGTTGCTCATTCTGCTTGGCGGATCCGGGTGCGGCAAGACGACCACCCTGAAGATGATCAACCGCCTGGTGGATCCGACATCCGGGACCATCCGGCTCGACGGCACGGACACGTCGACCATCCCGCCCCACGAGCTGAGACGGCGGATCGGCTACGCGTTCCAGCAGGTGGGGTTGTTTCCGCACATGACGGTGGCCGAGAACGTGGCGGTAACTCCGTCGCTCCTGGGCTGGCCTCCGGACCGCATCCGGAACCGGACCGATGAGCTGCTGGAGCTCGTGGAACTCGACCCGGCGCTCGTCCGGAACCGGCGCCCGGACGCGCTGTCCGGCGGCCAGCAGCAGCGCGTCGGCGTGGCGCGGGCACTCGCCGCCAGCCCGGCCGTCATGCTCCTCGACGAGCCGTTCGGCGCGCTCGATCCGCTCACGCGGGAGCGGTTGCAGGAATCGTTTCGGCGCGTCCGCCGGGAGCTCGGCCTGACCGCGGTATTCGTCACGCACGACATGGCGGAAGCACTGCTGCTCGGCGACCGGATCGCGGTGATGCACGAAGGTCGGCTGGAACAGATCGGCACGCCGCGCGATCTCCTCAACCGTCCGGATTCCGCGTACGTCCGCGAATTGATGGACACCCCGCGGCGGCAGGCGGCCGCCGTCGGGCGGCTGTCCGCTGAGCCGACCGCGTGAGTCAACAACTGGCGCTGCTGCCGGAGTACCTCACGGCCCATCTGCAGCTGACGTTGATCGCGCTGTTGCTGAGCGCCGCCAGCGCGCTGCCGCTCGGCATAGCCGCAACCAGGATTCCGTGGCTGGAGGCGCCGGCGCTGGCGGTAGCCGGCGTCATCCAGACCGTGCCCGGCCTGGCGCTCCTGGCGTTGATGGTCCCGCTGCTGGCCGCCATGGACCTGCAAAGCATCGGCTTTCTACCCGCGGTCTGCGGCCTGACGCTGTACGGCGTGTTTCCGATACTCCGCAACACCGTGACCGGCATCAGCGGCGTGAACCCCGTCTACAAGGACGCCGCCCGCGGCGTCGGAATGACGCCGCTGCAGCAACTGGCGCGCGTGGAGCTGCCCCTGGCGATGCCGGTGATCGTGGCGGGCCTGCGCACCGCAACGGTCTGGCTGGTGGGGATCACTACGCTCTCGACCCCCGTCGGCGCCACGAGCCTCGGCAACTACATCTTCAGCGGGTTGCAGATACGCAACTACACGGCGGTGATCGTCGGCTGCGTGGCTGCCGGCGGGCTGGCGCTCGTCCTCGACGGACTGGTCCGCGCGGTAGAGGACGGTCTGGTGCGGCGGCGGCGGCGGCAGGTGGCAGCCGCCGTGAGCATTGTCGTGCTGTTGTACGCCTACGCCGGCATCACGCTGGCGGCGGCGCGCTTCGACGATCGCGAGCGGCCGGTCGTCATCGGTTCGAAGACCTTCACCGAACAGTACGTGCTGAGCGCCGTCATCGCCCAACTGGTCGAACGCGAGACCGGCCGCCGGACGTCGCTGGTGCAGTCGCTGGGATCGACGGTCGCCTTCGACGCGCTCACCGCCGGCGAGATCGATATCTACGTCGACTACTCCGGCACGGTCTGGGTGAACCATATGCAGGGCGGTGACACATTCCCCGAGCGCGCGGTGCTGACCGAACGCGTCCGCCGCTTTCTGCACGACCGGCACGGCGTGGAGCTGGCGGCCATGCTCGGCTTCGAGAACACGTACGCGCTGGCGGTCCGCGGCACGGACGTCGAGCGTTTCGGCTTGACCACCATCAGCGACCTCGCGCCCGTCGCCGCAGGGTTCGTCTTCGGCGGCGACTACGAGTTCTTTGCCCGGCCGGAATGGCCGTCCATCCGCGACACCTACGGACTCGCGTTCCGCGAGCGGCGGGCCATGGACGCGTCACTGATGTATCAGGCCGTCGCGGCGGGCGAAGTCGACGTCATCAGCGGCTACGGAACCGACGGGCGCATCGACGCCTACGACCTGCAGGTACTGGTTGACGACCGGAATGTCGTCCCACCCTACGACGCCATCGTAGTGGCCGGTGCGCGGCTCGCGCGCACCGCACCCGACGTTATCGCGGCGCTGTCGCGTCTGGACGGCGCCATAGACACCGACCGGATGCGCGCCATGAACTTCGAGGTCGACGACCAGGGAGAGGACCCCTCGGCGGTCGCCGCCCGCTTCGTCGCAACGCTCGACGCGCGCTGAACGGAGGATGCACGCCATGTCGATCCTGGAGTTTCTGGGGCTGACCAGGCCCGCCGGCGGCGCATCCGAGCGCGCCGGCGCATCCGAGGTCGACGCCGTCCGCCGCATCGTCGGCGAACTGGAATCGATACCGGAGGAGAGCGCGCGCTACCTGGCCGGCTTCGCCTACATCCTCGGCCGCGCCGCGCATGCCGACTCGCACATCAGCGACGCGGAAACGCGCAAGATGGAGGAGATCCTGCAGGTGCTGGGCCACCTGCCGGAGGCGCAGGCCGTGCTGGTCGTCGAGATCGCCAAGAACCAGGTGCGGCTGTTCGGCGGCACAGAGAATTTTATCGTCTCGCGCCAGTTCCGGGAGCTTTCAAACAGCACGCAACGGATGGAGCTCCTCGAGTGCGTCTTCGCCGTCTCCGCCGCGGACGAGTCGATTACGGTCGCGGAAGAAGGCCAGGCGCGGCAGATCTCCAAGGAGCTCGGACTGACCCACCAGGAGTTCGTCGCCGCGCGTGCCGCCTTCGTGAAACATGTCGAGGCGGTGAAGAGCTTCCGGCGGCGGCGGTAGCAGTCGCACCTGCCCGTGTTCGGGCACCCAGGCGTATGAAAGCGGCATCTTCGGAACCGCCCGTGGCGCCGGTTCCGGCGGGACCCGCCGCCGGGCGGTCCTTTTCCTTGCCGTCACCATGCCCCGCGGTGGAGATCCTCTACGCGGCTCGGGCGCTCGGCCACGGCAATCCGCTCGTGTTTCCCGTGCGGAGGTGGAGGTCATCGCGCACCTGGTCGCCATCGAGCGGGCGCTTGCGCGGTTGAGCGTGGGCAAGGGCGATGCTGATTAAGTTCATCGCGCGCGGGACGGGGTCGGCGGCGGTGGCCGACGCGCTCGAGTTCGAGCAAAAGTACACGTCGGCCGTGATCGCCTGGGCGCCGGAGGACCAGCCGAGCGACAAGGAGATCGACCGGGTTCTCGACGAGTTCGAGGACACGGCCTGGCCCGGTCTGGCGCCGGATCGCTACGCCTGGACGGCGGTGCGGCACCGCGCGGCGGGGGGCGGCGTTCACGTGCATGTTGTGGCGGCGCGGTGTGACCTGGAGACGGGCAAGAGCCTGAACATCGCGCCGCCTGGCCGGGAGCAGACGTATGGCCCGCTGGTGGAAGCCTGCAACCTCGAGCACGCCTGGAGCCGGCCGGACGATCCGGCGCGGGCGCGGGTGCAGCAGCCGGGACATCGCGCCTACATCGAGGCGGCAGAGCTGCGGGCCGGGACCAGGCGCGATGCCGACCCGCGTGACGTGATCGAGGCCTACCTGGTGCAGCGCGTCGAGCGCGGCATGGCGGAGGACCGGGCCGGCGTGGTCGCCGCCCTGAAGGAGGCGGGCTTCGAGGTGCCGCGCGAGGGCAAGCACTACGTAACGGTTCTCAATCCGGAGAGTGGGGACCGCTGGCGGCTGAAAGAAGCGCTGTACGAGCATGACTTCCAACGTGAACGACTTGAGCGCCCGGCTGCGGCGCCGGATGGAGACCGAGGAGCTGGAGACGACCGCGATCGCCGAGCGCGAGCTGCGGAAGTTTGGCGAGACGTTAAGCGCCAGCGCGAACGACAAGCTGCGTATCACCGAAGCCGCTATGGAGGCGCAGGTCGGGCGGATTCAAGGGCTGCTGTGGCGCGGATGGCTCCGGTCCCTGGTGGTCGGGCTGTTTCTCTTTCTGGGCATCTTCGCCGGGAGCTGGGGGCTGACGTAGTGGCAGTCGAGCCGCGTGGAGCGCCGGGTCGAGAGGCAGGAGGCTCTCCGGCGCGCGATCGCGCAGGAGCAGCAGACCCCTCGCACAACTTCAGGCGCAGACGTGGGGCGTGTGGCTCCACGAGGCGGAGGACGGGACGAGGCACGTGCTGTTTCCCAAGGGGGCGCTCGGCGAGAATTGGCGGTGGAACGTGCAAGGGCAGCCTGCCTTGCAGCTTTCGAGCGAGGGAGGGCGTTGTATGACCGAGCTAGAGACACGCTTGATGGACGCCTTGTCCGCGCTCTCGGCGCAGTGGGAAACGGACCAGGATCAGCAAGCCGAAGAACAGGGCATGTTGAGCGCGCGGCTAGACGATCTCGCGCAGCCGGTGAGCGACTTCGCGGGGCAGCACGAGAAGCAAGCCGCCGCCTTGCAGGAGCAGCCAGAGCATCTCGAAACGCAGGTCGGGCTCTTGACGGAGCAGTACGCCATCATCGCAGCGGACTACAAGGCGCTCGCCGCCTTGTTGGCGCGGGTCTGACCCGGATCCGGCAGCACATCGCGCAACGCGAGCAGGCGCGGGAATGGGACGGCCCGAGCCGCCAAGGTCCCTCTAACGAGCCCCGGAGGCAGAGACGAGCCGCAGACACACGGCGGGCCTAGTGGGCGTCTAGAGTGTGTCCGGGCCGTGCTGACGGGCCGGACGGCGACCCCGGCCGGCCGTAACCGCGCGGTTGGCAATGGCCTTGTCGCGGGCCTCGGCGAGTGAGACTAAGGGGATGCTGCCGACTCCCGGCGCCGTGGCCGTTGCTTTGGTGCGAGTTGCCACGGATGCCATGGAGCGCTGCACGAGCATGACCTTACGCTGCTAGTCTTCTTCGCTCGCCACCGCGGACGCGATCATCAAGGCGACCCCGATCCCGCTTCCAATCCAGGCCGCCAAGGCCCGCCGGCGACTGGCAGCGTTGGCGTATCCCGTGAAGAAGCAGACGTGGTCTTCCCTTGCAACATCCGCCAACTCGTCGACAGGCGGGCTTGGCGTGCTGGTATGCCCAACAATCGGGAGCACCACGGGAATGAAGATACTCCCGAGGAACCAGCCGACCCGCCGCTGCCGGCGCTCCGCAGCTTCGGCCCCAAGCTCGGCTGCTGCAGCACAGGTGTCCGCCTGCACCTGCAGAAGGGGTGTTGCAGCAGCCAATCGCAAGGCGGATTCGAGTAGGCGAGGCTCCTCAGCCATGCCTGGCGCGACAAGGCTCAGCGCGAAGACCGTGTCGCCGACCTCCGCCGCGCGCGCCACGATCCGGGCCGTGCCTTCAAAACGGATGCCATCCTCGTCGTAGAGGGTCTGCGCCTGTGCGCCGGCTGCCGCCAGTGAGAGGGCTGGGACGCCGACAAAACCCCGTCATCCGCCTGGCCGCGGCGCCCGGCCACGGCGCCCCGCGCCGGTCAGCTGCTGTTGCCGAACGGGTGTTGTCCATTGGCGCATATCCTCTTGTTCGCGGGGGCCGGCGGCTGTGCTCTATGGTTAAAAATGTACCATACCGCGGTCGTCGTTCGTCCGCGATCCGCATCCTCTTGCCTGCTAGAATCTCTACCGATAATTACCGTTAGGTATACGTGTATACACGTATACGGTGGCGGGGTGCTGGATGCGCCGGGCCGGCTAGCGGGTGAATACAGGGGAGCAAGGTGAACGTGGGGGCTGACGGTGAGGCGCCAGCTCGTGTCGGACGGATGGAGCACATGGGGGGACCGCGGTTGTCGTTGGCGGAGTACCTCGTGGGGATCGAGGCGGGGTGGCCGGAGGTGGATATCGAGCGGTGGATCGTGTGCGAGCTACCGCGGCAGTTCCATGCCCGCAGCGCGGCCGAACAGCGCGAGGCGCTAGCCGAGCGGGTACCGCTGACGCACACGAAGTGGGACGCGCTGCTGGCAGCGATGGTAGAGCACGTGGCGAGACTGCACGGGCACGAGCCGCCGGCGTGGGTGGACGAGCCGGAACGGTTCCTCGACAGCACGTGGGTCTTGTCTCCGCTTCCGTCGGCGCGGATGCACTCGTTGATGTTCGCGCCGGCCGCGTTCCTGCGGCACGGGGCGATACCTGACCCACGGGATCTCGACGCGCGGGGGGGAGAACGGTATGACTGGACCCCTTGGCCGTAAGAGGATCCTCGAGCTGTTCGATGAGCTGTCGAAAGAGCTGCGGCTTGAGGGGGCGCGGGCGCAGATCTATATCGTGGGCGACGCCGCGATGAGCCTCTCGTTCGGCCGGGAACGAACGACGACAGACGTGGACGCGCGGATCGACACGGGTCACTCCCGGCTGACGGAGGCCGTTCGGACGGTGGGCCGGAGGCATGGTCTAGGGGACTCCTGGCTCAACGAGCAGGCGACGACGGCGATACCTCACGGCGGCGACGCGCGGGCGCAAACGCTGTACGAGTCGCCGTACCTGACGGTCACCGGCGCATCGGCCAAGTATCTGTTGGCGATGAAGCTGTTGGCGGCGCGAACGAAGGATCGCGCGGACATTGCAGTCCTATGTGAGCACCTGGGGCTGGAGGATCCAGACGAGGCGATCGGGATCTACCGGGAGCTGTTTCCAGGGAGCGGGTCAAGGCGACAGCCCGGGAGGCTTTGGAGGCAGCGTTCCGGCGTCGAAGCGTGGACTTCGGCCTTAGAGGCAGCTGAACCGGAACCCCCAGCCGCACCTTGTCCTTTTCGATTTCCCGCCGCTGCTCCTCCAGATCCTCTCCTCGCGCCAGCTATCCAGCTCCTTGTCCACCGCCGCTTCGACGCCCCGTTCGGCACACAGCTGCTTGCTCAGGCGCTTAGACTCCGTCCACTGCGCCTCGGTGAAGTCACCGGGAGTCACCTGTCCAGCGCCGGATGACGGCGCGTGGCCGGATGCCGCTGGGCCAGTACGTGATGGCATGTGCACCGAAGACGTAACCTCGGGGGTGCGCCCGAGCGCCGCCGGACCGCCCGGCGACAGGTCCCGCCGGAGCTACCGCCACGGCCGGTCCAGAAACTACTGCTTTCGTACGCTTGGATGCCCCATCCACGGGGCATCTCGGCTGCTAGCGCCGGGCGGCGGTGCGCAGCGACCGCGGGTTGGCGTCCAGCATGACCGCCACCCAGCGGAAGTCGCGCGTGTTCTCCAGCGCGATCTTGATGGACATCGTGAGCGGCACTGAAAACAGCATCCCGATCGGCCCCCATATCCAGCCCCAGAACACCAGCGACACGAACACCACCAGCGTCGACAGGCCCAGCCGCCGGCCCATGAGCAGCGGTTCGAGGATGTTGCCGAAGATGACGTTTATGCCGACATAACCGGCCGCGATCAGGCCGGCCCGCGCCAGATCGAACTGCACGAGCGCCAGCAGCACGGCCGGCACCGCGGCGATGATCGAACCGAGCGTCGGGATGAAGTTCAGGATGAACGCGACCAGCCCCCACAGCAGCGCGAAGTCGAGGCCGAACGCGGCCACCCACAGGCCCAGCAGCACACCCGTTGCCGCGCTCAGTGCCGACTTGATCGCCAGGTAACGCTGCACCTGACGCATCATCTGCTCCAGCTGTCCGAATTTCACATGCTCGCCGAACGCCTGCCGCAGCTTGGCGCTGAACCCCGCCGCCTCGATCAGGATGAACACCACGGTCAGCAGGACCAGGAACGTGTTGGATGCGAACGACGTGACCGCACCCAGCGTCCCGCCCAGCAGGTCGAACATGCTCCCGAACGGCAGCAGCTCGAGCGAGCTCCAATCTTCGATCGGCAACCCGAGCTCGCCGCCCAGCGCCAGTCCGGCATCGAGAACCTGCTGCAACCGCGCCTGATAGCGGGGCGCGGCCGCTCCGAAGTCGTTGACCGAACGCCCCACGACCAGCGCCAGCACGCCGATCGCACCGACCGCCAGCAGCACCGCGCCGAGCACCGCCAACCCTCTGGGCACGCGCCAGCGCTGCAGCCAGCCGATGAGCGGCACGCTGACTACCGCCAGAAACACGGCGACGAGGAACGGCAGGACCAGGGGCGCGGCCGCGCGCAGCCCGGCCACGATAACGACGAGGCAGGCGGCAGCCACCAGGAATCGCAGGCCGCCACCAGTGAACGAGATGCGTCTTTCGCTCATCGCTCGCTCTCGAACAGCGTCAGGGCGAATCGGGACTCCGGCTCGATCCACTGCTCACGGGTCGCAAACCCGGCCCGCTCGCCCATCTCGACAATGCCCGCCGGCTCGTACTTGTACGAGCTCTCCGTCCAGATCCGCTCGTAAGCGTCGATGCTGATGCAGCATCCTGCGCCGCGGACGCACACCAGCTGATCGGTGCGGCTTTCGAGGTACACCTCGATGCGCGACGCGCCGGCGTTCCACACCACGCAGTGGTCGAACTCGTACAAATCGAAGTCGGCGTCGAGCTCGCGGTTCAGCCGCACCAGCACATTCTTGTTGAACGCCGCCGTCAAGCCTAGTGGATCGTCGTACGCCAGCAGCAGCTCCGACTCCGGCTTGACCAGATCCGCGCCGAGCAGCAGCCGGTCGCCCGGCCGGCAGCCACCCCGCAGCTCCCGCAGGAAGCAGTCCGCCTCGCCGGGCGACAGGTTGCCGATGTTGGAGCCGAGGAACAGCACGAGCGCACGTCCGTCTGCCGGGCGCTCGCGGAGCGCCCCGCGCAGTCCCGTTTCGTAGTCGGCCTGGTGGGCGTTCACCTTCACGGACCGGTGCGCGGCCAGCGTCCGCTCCGATTGCGCCAGCGCCGCCGGGGAGATGTCGACGAGATGCACGTCCAGCGCGCGGCCGTTCGCCGCCGACAGCAGCACCGACAGCTTGTCGCCGCTGCCGCCGCCCAGCTCCACCACGGTGCCGCAGCCGCCGGACGCCTGCATGATGGCGGGCGCGTGCGCGGTCAGAAGGCTCTGCTCGGCGCGCGTGATCTTGTACCAGGGGAGCTTGCAGATCGCCTCGAACAACTGCGATCCCAGCGGGTCGTACAGGTACTTCGCCGGGATCTGCTTGGGTTTGCGTGCGAGGCCCTCGGCGACCTCGCGGGCCATCTCGATCGTGGGATCGGCGTCAACGGTTGCGACCGAGCTGCGAAGTTCCTGCATCCCGCTGGCGTGCCCCGCTACTGCGCCTCGCGCACGCACCTGAACGTTGCGTACATGTACGGATAGTGCGGCCGAAACCAGTTCCTGAAGCTGCGGCGGATCAAGCCGCGCCCGGTAGCCGGCGACGCCCCCTTGACCACGTAGTGGTCCCCGTCGAAGAAGTCGGCGGAATACTCCGGGTAGGAAGCCATCGGCTCGAATCCGGGGAAACCGTCGAAGACGGTCGACGTCCACTCCCAACCGTTCCCGACAAGGTCGTGCACGCCCCACGCGCTGGCGCCGGCCGGATATGAACCGACCGGCACCGGATCCCAGCGGTGGAAGTCGAAGTTGCCGCGGGTCGCGTCCGGGTCGGCCCCGCCCCAGGGGTGCGGCCGCTCGACGCCGCCGGGCGCGCCGTACGCCGCGCGATGGAATTCCAGCTCGCTCGGCAGGCGCTTGCCACGCCACGCCGCATAGGCGGCCGCCTCGTCGTGCGTCACGTAGACCGGCCAGGCAGGGGGCAGCGGGATCGACTCGAACATCCCCCGCCACGTCCACACGCCGCGCCGCCGCTCCCAGAACAACGGGTGCGCGCGCCCCGCCGCCTCCCGCCGCTGCCATCCGCCGGGCGTCCAGAGGTCGCGGTTTGCGTATCCGCCCGCCTCGACGAATGCCAGATAGTCCTGGTTGGTAACGTCGTAGCGATCGATCTCGAACGCCTGAACATCCACCACCTGCGCCGGAAACTCGTTGTCCCAGCCGAACGGGACGTCCTCCAGCGTGTTGCCCAACGTGGCGCAACCGGCCGGCACGCCAACCATCGACGGCTTCGGCGGACGGCCGGCGGTCACCGGCTCGGCGCCCACTGGACGTCGTTTGTGGGCGAATTCCAACCGGTGGTACATGTACAGCAGCGTCTCCTGGTGCATCACCTCGTGCTCGAGCACCGTGTGCACACCCTGGCCCCGGCGCTGGACCGAATTGGCGCCGCCCGCGACATCGGCCGTCTCCAGTGCGTCCAGAATCGCCCGATCGGCCCGCTGCACGTACTGCCGGACGGTGTCGCGGCTCGGCCAGAGGTCGATGGCGGCCGCCGCAGCCGCCTGTCCGTCATGCGGATCGATCCCCCGCGCGAACAGGCGATCCAGATCCGGATCGAGGCCGGACGTGCCCAATCCCTTCCGGAGCAGGCAGTTGACGGCGAACGCCGGAATGTGGCCGTCGTAGAAGACTAGAGGGTGGCGCAGCGCAATCGGCTGCTCGTAGTACGCGGCAGGTTCGAGGAGGTCGAACAACGCCGCCGTGCGCGCGCGATTTGCGTGGTAGGCGCCAACGGCGGCCTCGCGATCGAACCCGTTGTCATGGATTTCGCGTGGCGTGCGCATCTGCAGGAATCGACCGGTGCCGCGACCTCTGTGCCTATGGTACCAGGAAGCGGCGGGCGGTGGATATGCTAACGTTGTGCCGACCACGTCACCGCAAGGAGTCCGTGGTAATACCCCGCGTCGCACCGAGACCCGCCCGTGTCAATGCTGCGTCCGGCCGGTGCAAGGCGCGAGAAGCGAGCATATTTCCAATATGTGAGCGACAAGCAACGCAACTCAGGCGGGATGCATCGCCGGTCGAATGCAGCGGGGCTCTTGCCACGGACTCCCAACTGCGAAAGTGGCGGAACTGGCAGACGCGCCGGATTTAGGATCCGGTGGCCGCAAGGCCTTGGGGGTTCAAGTCCCCCCTTTCGCACCAGACTCGCATCAGCAGTCCGCGGTGGAACCTCGCGTCGCACCGAAACCGTTCGGGCACCCGGCTGGCAAGGCGTGACGAGCGAGCATACTTGACAGTATGTGAGCGAGGAACAACACAGCCGGGAAGGGGACGACGAGCACTGCAGCAGTCGTCCCCAGGCCCGCACGGCGCGCCTCGGCAAGCGCGGCGCGGGGCAAAGGGGTCCCCGCTAGCGGCCGCCGGGGGTTCGGGGCGCAGCCCCGAGGTGATGAAGCAGTCCCCGCTAGCGGCCGCCGGGGGTTCGGGGCACAGCCCCGAGAGGTAAATGAAGGCAGAATTCACGGACGTCAGCGACATTCGCAAGCAGATCGCCGTCGAGGTGCCATCCAACACTGTCGATCGGGAAATCGAGAGACTGTCGCAGCGCTACCGGCGCTCAGTGCGCATCCCGGGATTCCGTCCGGGCAAGGCGCCGGCCAGGCTGATCCTCCAGCGCATGCGCGAGCAGATTCTCCAGGAAGTGGCGCAGAACCTCGTGCCCAAGGCAGTGGACGACCTGCTGCGGGAGCACGAAGTCCGGCCCGTGGATACGCCGAACATCCACGACGTCGCCGTCAACGAGGGTCGCCCACTGACGTTCACCGCCACCTACGAGATACTGCCGAAGGTCGACGCCGGCGAGTACGCCGGGCTCACCCTGCGGCGCAAGCCAATCGAGGTGACGGACGCAAACATCGACGAGGCGCTCGAGCAGCTCCGCGGCCGCGCGGCGCGCGAGGTACAGGTCGAAGGGCGCGGGGCGGCGCATGGCGACGTCGTCACCGTCGACGTGGAGCGTCGCGTCGTGCGGCAGCCGGACGGCGAGACAGGGCCGCTGCCCGCGCCAGAGCGCCGCTCCGGCGCGCGGGTCGAGATAGACGCGGCCGACAATCCACCCGGATTCGACGAGCATCTGGTCGGACTAGAGGCAGGCGCAACCACGCGGTTCACCGTAACCGAACCGGCCGGCGCCGAGGTCGAGTTCGACGTGCGCGTCACCGAAATCCACCAACGGGTCCTCCCGGACCTCGACGACGACTTCGCGCGGGCGGTGGGGACGCACGAGTCGCTCGACGATCTGCGGGCGCAGGCGGCGACGGACCTGCGTGCCCACGCCGAGCAGGAGGCCGACCGCCGACTGCGCGACGAGCTGCTGACCCAGCTGGCCGGCCGCGTGCCCGGCGATGTGCCGGAGGCGTTGGTCAACCATGAGCTCGACCGGCGCCTGGAGCGGCTCGCGCGCGAGCTTCTCGCGCAGCGGATCGATCCCCAGCGTACGAACATAGACTGGAACGAGCTGCGGGAGAGCCAGCGGCCCGCGGCCGTCGATACGGTGAAGAGCGCGCTGGTGCTCGACGAGATAGCGGGACGCGGGCAGATCGAGGTGACGAAGGACGAGATCGACGAGGAAATCGAGCGGCTGGCGGAGCGCGCCAACCGCGGCGCGCAGGCCATGCGGGCGATTCTGGAAAAGGAAGACGGCGTCGCCTCACTGGCACTGGGAATGCGGCGGGAGAAAACGATTCAGCACCTGCTGTCGCATGCTACGATCATCAAGGCGTGATTGCGGGTGGATCGCGCCGACCAGACACACCCCTCCTGCAGACGCCAATACCATCGACCGGAACGGAGAGTGATGCCCGATTCGCACATGCAGCTGATACCGATGGTGGTGGAGCAGACGAATCGGGGCGAACGCGCCTACGACATCTACTCGCGCCTGCTGAAGGACAGCATCATCTTCGTCGGCTCGCCCATCGACGACGCGCTCGCCAATCTGGTGATTGCGCAGATGCTGTTCCTGGAGGCGGAGGATCCGGACCGCGACATTCTCCTCTACCTCAACAGCCCGGGCGGCTCCATCTCCGCCGGTTTCGCCATCTATGACACCATGCAATTCATCCGGCCGGACGTGCAGACGTACTGCATCGGCCAGGCGGCGTCGATGGCGGCGGTGCTCCTGAGCGCCGGCGCGCCGGGCAAGCGGTTCTCGCTCCCCAACTCGCGCATCATCATCCATCAGCCGTTGATGACCGGGCTGGGCGGCCAGGCGACCGACATCGACATCCACGCGCGGGAGATACTGCGCATGCGCAGGCGGCTGAACGAAATCCTGTGCCACCACACGGGACAGCCGATCGAACGGATTGCCGAAGACACCGAGCGGGACTACATCATGAACGCGGACCAGAGCCGCGAATACGGTATCATTGACGAAGTGATCGAGAGACGCGGTTAGGCTGGCGTGGACTGTGCCATGGTGAAGAAAAGCAGGGACGGCGACGTGCTGCGGTGCTCGTTCTGCAACAAGGATCAGAACGACGTTCGCAAGCTTATCGCCGGTCCGACGGTGTTCATCTGCGACGAGTGCGTCGATGTCTGCAACGACATCATTGCCGACGACAGCCGGTCGGAGGGCAAGACCGGCCCGCGCTCCGCGCTGCCGGTGCCGCAGGACGTCAAGAAGTTCCTCGACCAGTACGTCATCGGCCAGGAGCGGACCAAGAAGAAGCTGGCCGTTGCGGTCTACAACCACTACAAGCGCATCGAGATCCAGAAGCAGTCGAAGAATCGCAACGAGCCTGAGCTCGCCAAGTCCAACATCCTCCTGATCGGGCCGACCGGCACCGGCAAGACGCTGCTGGCCCAGACCCTGGCCCGGCTGCTCGCCGTTCCGTTCACCATCGTCGACGCCACGACGCTCACCGAGGCGGGCTATGTCGGGGAGGATGTCGAGAACATCATCCTCAAGCTGCTGCAAGCGGCCGGCGGCGATACGGAGAAGTGCCAGCAGGGCATCATCTATATCGACGAGATCGACAAGATCTGCCGCAAGGACGAGAACCTGTCCATCACCCGCGACGTGTCCGGCGAGGGCGTGCAGCAGGCGCTGCTCAAGATCCTCGAAGGGACCGTGGCCAACGTGCCGCCGCAGGGCGGCCGCAAGCATCCCCACCAGGAGTTCTTCCAGATCGACACGACGAACGTGCTGTTCATCTGCGGCGGGGCGTTCGTCGGCCTCGAGAAGGTGGTTCAGCGCCGCCGCGGCAAGAAGACCCTGGGGTTCGGGGCCGACATCCGCCCGCGAACACCGGCCGGCGTGGGCGCGCTGCTCGAGCACGTCGAGCCGGAGGATCTCATCCAGTACGGCCTGATCCCGGAATTCGTCGGGCGCCTGCCGGTGGTCGGGACGCTGCACGAGCTCGACAAGCCGGCCTTGATCCGGATTCTCACCACGCCGCGCAACGCCATTACCCGCCAGTACCAGAAGCTGTTCGAGTACGAGGGCGTAACGCTGCGCTTTACCGATGACGGGCTCGAAGCGATTGCCGAATGCGCGCTGGAGCGCAAGATCGGCGCGCGCGGCCTGCGCATGATCATCGAAGACCTGATGCTGGACCTGATGTACACGCTCCCGGGGCAGAAGAAGGTCAAGGAATGCGTGATTACGCGCGAAGTCGTGCTGGCGAAGGATGCGCCGCTCGCACTCGTCGAAAGGGCGGGATAACGTGGAAGTCTACGAAACGCTACCGATTGTTCCCCTGCGCGACGTTGTCGTCTTTCCGCACATGATGATGCCGTTCGTCATCGGGCGGCCGTCGTCGACGCGCGCGCTGGAGCATGCGTTGCAGAAGGACAAGCGGATCTTCCTCGCGGCGCAGAAGGATGCCGCCCGGGACGATCCGAATCCTAACGACATCTACACGATGGGCTGCATCGCCAACATCGTGCAGAGCCTCAAGCTCCCGGACGGCAACGTCAAGGTGCTGGTCGAAGGCGTCGACCGCGCCCGTACCGTGGAGTGGAAGGAAGACAAGGGCTTCTACCGCGTCGTAGCCAAGGTGCTGGCGCGGCCCGCCGACACCAAGGACGATGTCGAAGGCACGATGAGCCGTGTCGTGTCGCTGTTCGAGCAGTACGTCAAGCTCTCCAACACGCTGCAGTACGACGCCATGATTGCTGCCGTCCGCGTGGACGACCCCAGCAAGCTGGCCGACACCATCGCCGCGCATCTGGTCGTGGGAGTCGAGGAAAAGCAGAACCTCCTCGAGATCATCCCGCCGGTGGAACGGCTGGTCCGCATCGCCAGCATCCTGGAGACCGAGGTCGACAAGCTGCAGGTGGACCGCCGCATCCAGTCGCGCGTCAAGAAGCAGATGGAGAAGGCGCAGAAGGAGTACTACCTCAACGAGAAGATGAAGGCGATCCAGAAGGAGCTGGGGCGCAAGGAGGATCGCGGCAACGAGGTCGACGAGCTCCGCAAGAAGATCGAAGAGAGCCGCATGCCGCGCGACGTCGAGGAGAAGGCGGTGCAGGAGCTGAAACGGCTCGAGGCCATGCCGCCGATGTCCGCCGAGGCGACCGTCTCGCGCAACTACCTCGACTGGCTGATTGCCGTGCCCTGGCACAAGCGGAGCCGCGAGGCGCGCGACCTGGTCCGCGCGGAGCGGATCCTGAACGAAGACCACTACGGTCTGAAGAAGATCAAGGATCGCATTCTCGAATTCCTGGCCGTCCGGACGCTGGTCCGCAAGCCGCGCAGCACCATCCTGACCCTGACCGGCCCGCCGGGAGTCGGCAAGACCTCGCTCGCCAAATCGATCGCGCGGGCCACGAACCGCAAGTTCGTGCGGCTCTCGCTCGGCGGCGTGCGCGACGAGGCGGAGATTCGCGGCCACCGCCGTACCTACATCGGCGCGTTTCCGGGACAGCTCATCCAGATGATGAAGAAGGCCGGCACGCTCAATCCGGTCTTTCTGCTGGACGAGGTCGACAAGATGTCGATGGACTTTCGCGGGGATCCGTCGGCGGCTCTGCTCGAGGTGCTCGATCCGGAACAGAACCACACGTTCCTGGACCACTACCTGGACGTCGAGTACGACCTCTCGCACGTGATGTTCATCTGCACCGCCAACGTGCTGCATACCGTTCCGCAGGCGCTGCGCGACCGGATGGAAGTGCTCCAGCTCGCCGGCTACACCGAGCTGGAGAAGATCGAGATCGCCAAGCGGTTCCTGCTGCAGAAGACGCTGAAGGCAACCGGGCTGACCGACAAGAACATCACCTTCACGGACGACGCCTACGAGACGATCATCCGCCGCTATACCCGCGAGGCCGGGGTTCGGAGTCTGGAGCGGGAGATCGCCTCGATCTGCCGCAAGGTGGCCCGCAAGGTTGTCACGGAGGGCAAGGGCTTCAGCGCAACCATCGCAGCCGAGCAGATCACCGAGTACCTCGGCGTCCCGCGGTACCGGCCGATGCTCGCCGAGCAGAAGAACGAGATCGGGATAGCCACGGGGCTTGCCTGGACCGAAGCCGGCGGCGAACTGCTCGTCACCGAGGCCACGCTGATGCCGGGCAAGGGTCACTTGACGCTGACCGGCAAGCTCGGCGACGTGATGCAGGAATCGGCCCAGGCGGCGATGAGCTACGTACGGACAAAGGCGGAGGAATTCGGCATCCCGAAGCAGTTCAACCGCCGCACGGATGTGCACGTGCACGTTCCGGAAGGGGCGATTCCCAAGGACGGTCCCTCGGCTGGCATCACGATAACGACGGCGCTGGTCTCGGCTCTCGCCGGGATCCCGACGCGGCGCGAGGTTGCCATGACCGGCGAAATCACGCTGCGCGGCAAGGTGCTGCCGATTGGCGGCGTCAAGGACAAGGTGCTCGCCGCGCACCGCGCGGGCCTCAAGACGATCATCGTGCCGAAGGACAACGAGAAGGACCTGGCGGAGATCCCGAAGAACGTGCTGGATACGCTGGACATGTACATGGTCGACACCATGGACGAGGTGCTGCGCATCGCCTTGGCCGAGCCGATGCGCCCCACTCTGCCGGATGAGACCGAGTCGGTCCGGATCAAGCCGCCGGAAGATCGGATCACCCACTAGCGGGCGGCGGCTTGGCAGGCCGTGAAGGTTCTCAGCGGAGAGTTCGTCACCAGCGTGGCGGCCGGTGGCGCGTTGCCCTCCGATACGCGCGCCGTCGTTGCGCTCGTGGGACGCTCCAACGTCGGCAAGTCCACGCTCGTCAACACGCTTGCACGGCAGCGCATCGCCCGCGCCGGCGCCACCCCCGGGACGACGCGGCTGCTCAACGTCTACCGTCTTCAGGTCTCGGCCGCCAATCGGGGAACGGTCGGCATCAGCCTGGTCGATCTGCCGGGCTACGGCTATGCCCGCGGAGTGCGGCAAGCGGCGCAGGGCTTCGAGACGCTGACCACCGAGTTCTTTACGACGATGTTGGACTCCGCGGCGGCGGCGCGCGGCGTCAACGCACGGCTGGCCGGCGCCGTGCTCGTTGTGGACGCCCGGCATCCCGGCCTGCCGGCCGACAAGGCGGCCCGCAACTGGCTGGCGGGCCAGGCCTGCCCGGTGGTGGTCGTGGCCACCAAGGGAGATCGTCTCTCTCGCGCGGCCTGCCGGCGCGCCCTCAGCGATCACGAAGCGGCGCTCGACTGCCCGGTCATCCCGGTCTCGCGCCGCGCCGACGCGGACGGCGCCGACCGCTTGTGGCGGGTGCTGGCCGAGCTGGCGGCCAGGCGCGCGGCCTGAACCTGCTATAATTCAGAGCTTTCGTTGGCGAGGAGGAGCAGGCGGTGAAGCAGGGCATCCATCCGAAGTATTTCGAAGTCGAGGTCAGGTGCGGTTGCGGCGCGACGTGGCAGACGCGTTCCACCAATAAGGAACTGCACCTGGAGATCTGCTCGCAATGCCATCCGTTCTTCACCGGCCGCCAGAAGCTGATCGATACCGAGGGCCGCGTCGAGCGGTTTACGAAGAAGTACGGCCAGGTCACCGTGGCCGGACGCCGGCAGCAGGAAGCGGACCGGCGGCGGCGAGCCGCCGTCCGCGCCGCGACCTCTTGAGCGGCGCGGCGGGAACCGGCGGCCCGGGGTAATGCCCCGTAGCGCGATCCGGCCACAAAGCAGACCTCTCGAGGTGACATGCGGATGACAAGACCACTACTCGCGCTTCTCGTCGTTGCGGCAGCCAGCCTCGCGGCCATCTCCGGATGCAATTCCGCGGAACCCGAGACGGCCACCGCGGCGCAGGAAACCACGACATCGACGCCATCCCTCACCGACCTGTACGCGGGCTCGCCGTATCTTCGCGAGTTGCGGGACTCGCTGGTGTATGGGGAGGTCTGGGAGCGGCCCTATCTGTCGAAGCGGGACCGTAGCCTGATCACGATCGCGGTGCTGCAGGCCCTGACCCGCGAGGAGTTGGCGATCCACATTCCGCGCGGGCTCGACAACGGCCTGACGCCGGAAGAAATCTCGGAGATCATCCTCCACGTAACGTTCTACGCGGGCTGGCCGACCGGCGTCCAGGCATCTCTGACGGCGGCCGCGGCGTTCGAGGAGCGCGGGCTGACGCTCGGCGACCTGCCGCGCGCGCCGGCGCTGGAGGACGCGGTCACTACGCCGGGCGGTCTCAGCGACGCGTATGCCGCCGTCCCGAGGCTCGGAGCACTCCGCAACAGCCTGCTCTACGGCGACATCTGGGAACGCCCGTTGCTCTCCAAGCGCGACCGGAGTCTCATCACGGTGGCGGTCAACCAGTCGATGTATGTCACCAACGAGTTGCGGCTGCACATCGACCGCGCACTCGACCAGAACGGCGTCACCCCGCAGGAGCTCTCCGAGGTGGTTCTGCACGTGACTTTCTATGCGGGCTGGCCCGCCGCCGTGAACGCCGGCCGGTTGCTCACGGCGGCATTCGAGGCACGCGACGTGGCGTTCGACGCGCTGCAATAGCGCGCCGGCCGGCGCTGGCGGGCCGGCTCAGAACAGCGACCGCGACTGACAGCCGTCGACGGTGATTGACGCGCCGCTGATCCAGCTGGCCCGCGGCGACGCCAGAAACGCCACCACGTTCCCTACCTCTTCCGCCCGGCCGAACCGGCCGAACGGCAGATTGTCGCGCACGAACGCGGCCATTCCTTTCGGATCCTCCTGCTGGCGCCGGTGCCAGGACCCGCCCGGGAAGGAGATGGATCCGGGAGCCACGCTGTTGACCCGGATGTTGTCACCGGCAAGCTGCTGCGCCAATGCCTTGGCGAGGCTGATCTCGGCCGCCTTCACCGCGTTGTAGGTCATCCGGCCACCCGATTCGCGCCCCCAGATCGACGCGATCATGATGATCGCGCCGCCGCCCGCGCTCTGCATATGGGGTACAGCCAGCCTTGATGCCCGGATGGCCGGATAGAGCGTGTCGTCGAACGCGTTCCGCCAGTCGTCGTCGGTCGCCTCCAGCAGTCCGCCGCCGCCGGCGCGGCCGACATTGTTCACCAGCACATCGAGTCGGCCGAACGTGTCCGCGGTCCGCTGCACGAGCATTGCGATATCGTCCGGATCGGTGAGATCGGCCTGCACCGCCAGTACGCGGCCTGGCTCGCCGGCGCGCTGCTCCAGCGCTTCCGCCGCGCCGGCAAGCCGCTCCGCGCCCCTGGCGCAGATGCAGACGCGGCAGCCCTCGCCCGCCAGCGCCATTGCGCTCGCGAGCCCGAGTCCCCGGCTCGAGCCGGTTACCAGAGCAACCTTGCCAGCAAGTTGCAAATCCATCAGGTTGTCTTCAGGGATTCCGTGCCGCCGCCGGACGCGCGGGTCCCGGCATGGCCGGAGGCATGATACAACATGGCATGCTGCGTGCCGCCGCGCTCGGAATGCTGCTCTACGGCCTGCACGACATAGTTGCCGGCACAGCCGATCTGCTCGCAGGTACCGTCCCGGAGTGGTGGGCCGCCGGCTGGCGGATGCTGTCGGGCGCCTCGCTGGCGCTGGCGGCCCTGTTCGTGCGCGCGTCGGTACCGGGCGGTCTGGCCCTCGCCGTCGCCGGACTGCTCGGACTGCAGTCCATCAGCCTGCACAACGACCCGCACATCTACGGCGACCTGTTGCTGTGGCCCCAGGCATTGCGGGCGGTGTTCTCCGCCGCCCTGGTAGCCCTCGCCTGGTTCGGCTGGGAATCCGCCGGAAACACCAGCGTCGGGAGCGACGAGCCGACGCGGTGGGGCGCGGACGAGAGCCCCTGAACCGCGCAGCCTACGCGCAGCCGCTGGTCGCTCCGCAGTTGACGCACTTGTAGCAGGCGCCGCTGCGGATCATGATGGCGCCGCAGGTCGCGCACGGCGGCGCGTCCTGATCGTTCTGTATCGCGAACGGGACCGCCCCCGTCGCCTCGCCCGCCTGCCGGCCCGCAGCATCCTGCTCCGCGGCATCGCGCAGCTTCAACTGCTGTCCGGCATCATGCCCGTTCGTCTCGCCCGGCGGCGGCAGGTTGACGCCGGCATGGAACTGCGCCTCGCTGGAGAGGAATTTCGTCGCCAGCCAACGGAAGACGTAGTCGACGATCGACTTTGCAACGCGCACGTCCGGGTTCTTTGTCAAGCCCGCCGGCTCGAAGCGTGCGTGGCTGAACTTGTCGACAAGCGCCTGGAGCGGCACGCCGTACTGCAGCGCATAGGAGATCGCCTGCGCGAATGCGTCGGCAAAACCGGAGATGGTCGACCCCTCCTTCGCCATCACCAGGAAGATCTCGCCCGGCGTGCCGTCGTCGAACAGCCCGACGGTGACGTACCCTTCGTGTCCCGCGATGTCGAACTTGTGGGTGATAGCCCGCCGTTCGTCCGGCAGCCGCCGGCGCACCGGCCGGGCCGGTTCCGCCGCGGTATCCGTCGACGCGTCACCGCGCGTCGTATTGAGCGGCTGCGTCCGCTTGCTGCCGTCGCGGTAGATCGACACCGCCTTCGTGCCGAGCCGCCACGCGTCGATGTACGCCTGCTCGATATCCTCGACCGTCGCGTCCGCCGGCACGTTGATCGTCTTCGAGATTGCGCCCGAGATGAACGGCTGCGTCGCGCCAATCATCTTCAGGTGCCCCTGGTAGTGGATGGAGCGCTGGCCGTGCGCCGGCTTGAAGGCGCAGTCGAATACCGGCAGGTGTTCGATGCGGATGTGGGGCGCGCCCTCGATGGTGTCGTGCTCGTCGATGTAGCTGATGATCTCGCTTACCTGACTCTCGTCGTAGCCGAGCCGGCCGAGCGCCACCGGCACGGTGCGGTTGACGATCTTCATCAGGCCGTCGCCCACGAGCCGCTTGTACTTCACGAGTGCGATGTCAGGCTCGACGCCGGTCGTGTCGCAATCCATCATGAAGCCGATGGTGCCGGTCGGCGCCAGTACGGTCGCCTGCGCATTCCGGAAGCCGTGCGCCTCGCCCAGCTCGACGGCGTCGTCCCACGACTCGGCCGCCGCCGCGTACAGCCCTTCGGGGACGCGCGCCCGGTCCACGTCTTTCAACGCGGCGCGGTGCTTGCGCATGACGCGCAGGAACGGCGCCTCGTTCCTGGCGTAGCCGCTGAACGGACCGCCGCAGTCGCGCGCAATCCGTGCCGACTGGGCGTACCCCTCGCCGGTCATCACGGCGGTGATGGCCGCGGCGTAGTTGCGCCCCTCATCGCTGTCGTACGGCGCGCCGCGCGACATCAACAGCGAGCCCAGGTTGGCGTAACCAAGCCCGAGCGGGCGGTAGGCGCGGCTGTTCTCCGCGATCGCCGGAGTCGGGTAGCTGGCGTTCTCGACGATGATCTCCTGCGCCGTGATCAGCGTCCGCACGGCGGCGCGGAACGTCTCGACGTCGAACTCGCCCGGCTTGCCGTCGGGCGGGATGAACCGCATCAGGTTGAGCGACGCGAGATTGCAAGCGGAGTTGTCCAGGAACATGTACTCCGAGCACGGGTTCGACGCGTTGATGCGCGCGGTGTTCGGGCAGGTGTGCCAGTCGTTGACGGTTGTGTCGAACTGCATCCCCGGGTCGCCGCACACGTGCGTCCCGTCCGCTATGGCCCGCATCAGGTCACGCCCCCTGTGCGTTTCCATCACCCGGCCGTCGGTGACGGCGCGCGTCCGCCATTCCTTGTCATCCAGCACCGCGCGCATGAACTCGTCCGGCACACGGACGCTGTTGTTGGAATTCTGGAAGAACACCGATGAGTACGCCGGCCCGGTGAACGACCCGTCGTACCCGGCGTCGATGAGCGCCCACGCCTTGCGCTCCTCTTCCACCTTGCAGTTGATGAAGTCCAGGATGTCCGGATGGTCGGCGTTGAGGATCACCATCTTGGCGGCGCGCCGGGTCTTGCCGCCCGATTTGATAACGCCGGCGAACGCGTCGTACCCCTTCATGAACGACACCGGACCCGAGGCGGTGCCGCCGCCCGCCAGCGTTTCGCGTGACGAGCGGATGGGCGAAAGGTTGGTGCCGGTCCCGGAGCCGAACTTGAACAGCATGCCCTCGGTGCGGGCAAGCGTCAGGATCGAGTCCATCGTGTCGTCGACCGCGTTGATGAAGCAGGCCGAACACTGCGGCGCCGGCTCGAAGCCGCAGTTGAACCAGACGGGGCTGTTGAATGCCGCCTTCTGTTCCACCAGCAGATGTTTCAGATCGCCGCTGAACGCGCTCAGATCCTCGGGGCTGGCGAAATACTGCTGCTCCTCGGCCCAGCGCGTTATGGTGTCGACCACGCGGCCGATCAGCTGCTTGACGCTGCGCTCCCGCTCCGGTGTCCCGAGCTGGCCGCGGAAATATTTCGAGACCACGATGTTGGTCGCCTGCTGCGACCACGCCTTCGGGAGCTCGACGTCACGCTGCTCGAAGACCACGTCGCCCCGCTCGTTGCGGATCACCGCCGACCGGGTTTCCCATTCCATCTCGTCGAATGGGTCCACCTCCGCCCGGCTGAACACCCGGGGAAACTCCAGCCCCTTCGTGCGCGGAGCCTCTGGCTCCATCGCCGACTGGAACATCGGCATGGCGGACTCGTGGGGGTTCGTTTCAGGCATGCTCCCTCTCTAGGAAAACGGCTGGCAAGGGAAGAACCGAGCGGCGCTGACGGCAGGGACTCCCTTTGTGTGTGTGGAAAAAACAACTATATGGAGTCCTTTTAAGCGCGTCAACCACAATATGTGGGGTATGTCGGACGAAATTACAGGAAAGTCTCCAAAAATGCAAAACCGCCAGTTTTTGGCCTCTTCTGTAACTACTTCCTCCTCCAACTACATCCTCCTCTAGTATAGATGCATCAAGGCTATACGAAGAAAAAACGAACATTGAACCTGCACGAATCCCCGGAACGAGATCAATCCGCTATCACTCTGGACCCGGCCGAAGCGGCGGTGCAACCCGTCGCAGCGGCGGCGGCGCAGCCTCCCGGACCCGGGCGCGCGGGCGCACTCGTGGAGGTCGCGCTCTGCTCCGGCTTTCCCACGCAGCTGGCCGTCGCCGCTGGCCTGGTGGTGGTGGGCATCACGCCCGGCGTTGGACGGGCCGGCGAACTCAGCCTCTCGTACGTCGTTGCGCTCTCGATCGCTGATACGGTCCTGCTACTCGGACTGATTGCGTATCTCCTGCGGCGCCATGGTGAACAACCGTTCCCGGCGTTCCTCGGCGCGCGGCCGCGGCTCCCGGAGGTGCGGCTCGGGCTGGTGCTCGTGCCCGTGGCCGTCGTGCTGGCGACCGCCACGCTGTGGGTGCTGCACACCGTCTGGCCGTGGATCAGCAACGTGCCCGAGAACCCTATCGAAGCGCTCATACGCTCACCCCGCGATGCACTGATACTGCTTGTCGTGGCGGTTGTGGCGGGCGGGATCCGCGAAGAGGTGCAGCGGGCGTTCATCCTGCGCCGCTTCGAGCAGCGGCTCGGCGGCGGCTGGGTGGGGCTGGCCGTCTTCAGCGCCGCCTTCGGCCTCGGACATTACATCCAGGGCTGGGATGCGGCGATCGTGACGGCGCTGCTCGGCGCGCTCTGGGGCGCGCTCTTTCTGCTGCGGCGCAGCGTCGTGGCGTCGATGGTCAGCCACGCGGGGTTCAACGCGATCGAGATCCTGATCGCGCTCGCCGGCGCCGGCGCCTTGCAGGGCTGATCATTCGCCGGCGGGCAGCAGGCGGATGACCTGCCCGCGCCGGACGAGCCCGGCCACCCACTCGTCGACCAGAGCGGCCCGGCGCTGGTCCGCGACGCGGCGCAGCACGAGCGGACGCGCCTCGACGAACGGCAACGAGCTGCCGCCCTCGACGAATTCCCCGGCGCGCGCTTCATAGTACGCGCGGAGCTGCTCTTCGGTCGGCATCGGCACAGCGCCGAACCGGCTTTCCAGGTACGCCTCGCGCCGCATGTCGTCCCGCAATACCTGCCGCAGGTCGTCGTGCGTGAAACCCACGCGCGCGAGCGCGGCCTCGAACGCCGCTTCCGACGGGAAACGGTCGGCCACCGCGGTCACCCGACGCTCCACGCCAGCCGGCGGCGGGTCTGACGCGACATAGCGCTCCACCTCGTCGATCACCAGACGGCGCTCGATCAGGTAGGTCAGCACGTCGTCCTCCGAGCCGGCTCCGGCGCCAATGTCCGCGGTCAACAATTGGAGATCCACGAACGCCCGCACGTCCGACTGCAGGATCACATCGCCCGCCACGACCGCCAGGATCCGATCGAGCATCTCGGTCTGACCCGGCCGGACGACGCCGGCGCCGAGTCCACCGGCGCACATGATGAAACTGCAGAGAAAAACTGGAAGACGGCGGCTAGAACGCCTGTCCGATGCTGATGTGCAGCGCGGTGAGCCGTTCTCTTTCGCGGTCCGGACCACTGCCGAGCTCCTGCCGGTCGAGCTTGAATCCAAGGTCGACGCGGACGGGTCCGACCGGTGACCGGTAGCGGACGCCGAATCCGATGCCACCCCGAATCCGACCCAGGCTGATATTGCTCACGTGATCGTACACGTTACCGCCGTCGAGAAACCCGACCACGCCGAGATCGCGCGTCACCGGCACGCGCACTTCGCTGTTGAGGACAAGGACGGCGTTCCCACCCTGCGGGAAGCCGTCGGCATCGATCGTCGCACCCGCCTGCCCGGCCGGAATGCCGAGCCGGTCGAAGGCGAAGCCGCGCACCGTCGTGTCGCCGCCCGCAAAGAATCGCTCGCTGATCGGTAGCAATGGGTGCGCGCCGACGGCCCCCTGCGGGAAGCCGACCGCGAGCCCCAGGCGCACCCCTGCAGCCAGGACTACGCGCCGCGCGCCGGGCATACGCCTGTAGATGAAGGCCTGCGTGAACGCCTTGGCGAACCCTACCTCGGAACCGATGGCGCGCCCCGCCACCCGCGCGTCGATGCTCAACACCTCCCCGCCGGTCGGGTCCACGACGTCGTCGCGCGTATCGCGGAGGATACTGCCGCTGAAGGACGACAGGCGCACCTTCTCGAACAGCCGGTCCACGAGCGGCACGTCCTCCGGGTTGAGCTGCACGTTCGACGTGTCGTTCTTGCCCCACGAGTAGGCGAGGCTGGTGCTCAGGGCAGGTGTCACCTGCCCGCGCGTCTCGGCGTTGAAACCACGACTGAGCAGGTCGAAACCAGGGCGGATCGCTTCCTCGACGAACCCGGTCACGAAGAGATCCCACGCCAGCCCGAATGCGCGCGGCTCGGTGTACGTGCCGAGGACCCGGTATTCGTTGAAGCCGAAACCGGCGTTCTCCTCCGTGGGTGCGAACAGTATGGGATCGTTCTGGCGGCGGACGCTGACGCGCGTGAACAGATCGATCGAGCGGTTCTTGCCCCACAGGTTCCGGCGGCCGATCTGGACGAAGCCGCGCGGCGCGAACTCGAGCTGCTCGACCGCCTGGCTTACGCCCCGCCCGGCATCGGTCACGCGCCGCAGGCGCTGCGACACCTCGAACCCACCGCCGTACGCGAGACGCGTGGCGGCGGCCTCCTCGACAACGACCACGACGTCGCGGTGGTCCCGCCGGCCGTGACTGAACTCGCGGATATCGATGCGGCGGAACAGCCCGAGCGCATTGAGCTGCCGGCGTGTCTCCGCGACGGCTGCAAGACCGAGCGGCTGGCCCTCCTCCAACGCGAGCTCACGGCGGATGCTGGCCGGCGAGATCGTCTCATTGCCGGTGATCAGGATGTGCTCGATCAGGGTCTGCGGACCTTCCACGACCCGGTACGCCAGGTCGACGGCAGTCAGGCTGTCGTCGAAACGCGGCTCCACCGTCACTACCGCGCGGTCATAGCCGGCGTCGAGATACAGCGCGTGGATGCGATCCCGGTCTGCCGCCACCTGCCGGGCAAAGTACGCACCCCCGACAGTCGACTCCATCGTGGCGATCAATTCCTCGCTGGTCCGGAACCGGCTGCCCTCGACCAGCACCGACCGCACGGTCGCCCGCGGTCCCTCGACAATGGCGATCGTGCAGGCCACGCGCACTGCCGGCTCCGACGCACCGTCGGTGGGCGGCAACTCTGCGACGAGTGGCTCGACGCGCACCGTCGCGTAGCCGAGCCGGCGGTAATGCTCGGCGACCACATCCGCGCTGACGTCGAGATCCCGCATCACGAGCGGGGTATCCGGCTCGACCGTTACCAGCGGCGCCAGCTCCGACTCCGGGACGGCGGCGTTGCCCTCGAACACGACACGCCCGATCTGGTAGAGTCCGCCCCGCTCGACGGTGAAGACGAGCGACAACCCCTCACCGGCCGCCTCGCGGGCATGCGTCACGACGGCATCCCGGTAGCCGCGCTCCTGCAGCAGAGCCGCGATGCGCCGGTCCGCATCCTCCAACAGATCCTCGTCGACGGAACCTTCCCGCTCGATCGGCACCAGCGCCTCGAGATCCGCGTCAAGGACCTCATCTCCGGCCAGCTCGACCGTGATGCGCGGGCCTTGCCTCACGTCAAGAATCAAGTGCACCAATCCACCATCGTCCATCACCTCGACCTCGTGGCCGAGACTGATCTCGTAGTAGCGGCGGCGGCGCAGATCCGCTTCGTAGTCGCGCAGGCGGCGGTCGATGTCACGGCCGTCGTACGGCATGCCGCGTTCCAGGCCGAGACGGTCGAGAATCAGCGGGTACATGGTCGCCGAGACGCCGCGGACGGTGAACTGATCGATTTGCACCCGCCGGCCCGGGCGCACCTCCACCCGCAATGCCTGCTGCGCGCCGTGCCGCTCGACGTATGTCTCGACGGCTGCCGACAGGAAGCCGCGCTCGCGGTAGAAGCGCCGCAACGTGTCGGCAACGGCCGGCGCCTGATCGGGACGAAAGGAGGGACCGTGGGCGTCGGTGACGGCGCGGCGCACCGCGGCGGCGGATACGCCGGGCCGCCCGTCGATTTCGATGCGCTCGATGACCCGCAGCGGCGCCAGGACGTACTGCAACAAAACACCGTCGGCCAGCGCGCGGCCGTCGACCGCGACGTTCTCGAAACGGCCGAGGCTGAACAGATGGGCCACGCTCTCGCGGACCTGCCGCATCGAAAGCGGCTCGCCGACGCGCGTCTCCACCATTTCCAGGACCGCCTCGTCGGTCAGCGCGCGGCCGTCGCTCACCAATTCTACGCCGACAACCGGCTTGCCGACGAAATCGTCTAGTCCGGCCGCCAACGCCGGGGCGGCAGCCGACGCGGCCAGCAGGACGGCAAGCGCAACGATGCGCCACGGCGAGCGCCGCCGGAGCACATGGACCCTGCGATCCGCAGTGCGCATCAGAATGCGTGTCTCACGCGAAAATCGAGAGCGTAGGTGCGGTCTTCGTTCTGTGAAAGGACCCACGACAGGCGGTCGTTCTGATCGTACTCGAGCACGACGATGATGTTCTGGTTCGCGCCGGTGAGGGTGCGGGACAGCGTCACGTGCGCCCGCTCGGAGATCCGCTTGCCGATGAGCAACCGCGCGGTAGGCAGCAGTTGCGCAGACTGTTGCGCCGACGGGTCCACCAGCGACGGCGTAATCTGGAAGGTGTCGATGCCGAACGAATCCCTGACGACCCGGCCGACTCCCGACGAGAGCGGCGAGGTCAGCAGCCGCGCGGCGCCGGCCTGGAACAACTCCTGCCGCGACGCGTCCTGCGCCCGCAGCGTGCGCAACTCGGCCGCCTGTGGATCCCGGATGTTGCCCAGCAGCAGCGACATGATCTCGAACTCGGGGAGCGGCGGGTCGGACGAGAACTCGAAGTCGAGACGATCCATCGTTCCGGCCACCCCCAGCGTCACGCGATACGTCTGGCCCGGGGTGCGCACATCGGTCTCCGCCTCGACGTCGAACACCGGCTCGATTGCCGTGGGGTCCGCGAACGCGATGCTGCCGCGCGTGACGCGGTAGCGGTTCCCCTCGAAGAACACCTCGCCGTTCTCGATCTCGGCATTGCCGAACAGCAGCGGGCGCGAATACGTTCCGCCCAGCGTGAGCTCGGCGCTCGACACCACGCGGGCGGCGTTGCCGCTGATGCGCAGGCTCGAGGGTGCGCTGATCCGGACATCGAGCTGGAGCGGAAAGGCCGGTTCGATCGGTTCTGGTGCCTGGGCGCCGTCATCCGCCCCGAAATTCAGCAGATCCGGGCCCGAACCGAACAGCTCCAGCAGAATCGCGTCGCGCACGTTCACGGCGCCGGACAGCACGGGCGCCTCCAGCCCGCCGCCGAGCGTCAGCTCGGCATCCACCAGCGAGCGGATGCCCTCGGGGAAACGCAGCCGCATCGCCGTCCCGACGGCGGTGACGTTCATGCCGCCCACTTCGTATCCCTGCACGTCGACGCGCCCGCCGAAGCGGAGCGTCCCCGTCCCCAACTCGCCGGTCAGGTCGTCGAGCCGGATGCCGTCCGGCTCGAATACGATCTTGCCTTCGATGTTCTCGAGCCCGTGCGGAAACGACAGGTGGCGCAGCCGGCCTCCGTCCAGCACGGCCTCGCCGGTTACCAGCGGCTGCTGGAGCGTGCCTCCGATCTCCGCCGCCAGCGTGGCGTTGCCCGAGCTGCGCACGTCCGGAAAGAACTCCTCGAACAGTCCGAGACCGGCATCGCCGCTCAGCCGCAGCGCGAGCTGCCGGTCTCCCAGGCCGATCTCCCCCGCCAGATCGAGCACCATACCGTCACCCGCAAGCCGCATCTGCTCGATGCCGATCACGTTCTGGTCCAGGGCGAACCGCACCGTACCGTCGTTGCGCACGCGGTATCCGAAAACGTCGAGTCCCAGCTGCTCGACGGTCGCGACGACCTGCAGCTGCTCCATGTCGCGGAGCACGCCGACCACGTGCAGCGTGCCGCTCACCTCCGCGGCCAGCCGGTCCGACAGCTCGGGCCGGAAGGCGCGGACATACGGGTCGATTGTCGTGTTCGTGAAGCGGAATAGCAGGTCGGATTGCGTTGTCGCGAGCACTACCCGCCCGGAGCCGGACAGCGCGCCCTGCGGCGAGGCCGCCTCCGCCTCCAGACCCATGACGCCGCCGCGCACGTCGAGCCGGCCGGACACCTGGCCCACCTCTTCACCGTCGATGGTCAGGTCGCGGACCAGGCCGCGCACTTCGTAGCGGGGATCGTCAAACTCACCCGCGCCGTCCACCGTAAACTGCGCCACGCCCCCCAGCGGCGCGTCAGCAACGCGTGCCGCGTCGATGTCCCCGACCGGGATGCCGCGCCCGTCCGCGTTGAACGAATATGTCCCGTCCCAGCCGATGAACGCGGCGCCGGTCACCAGCCCGCCGGCCTTCTCCGCCTCCAGCCCGTCGAGCCGCACGCCGCTGCCCTCGAACCGCAGGCCGGCGGTTGCCGAGTCGAACGACTCGCCGTACGCCGTCGGTTCGCTCAGCGCCAGCCGGCCCACGCCGTACGGATTGCGGTATTGGCCGAACAGCCGTATCTCGCCGGTCAGCGGGCCGCTGATGTCGTAGCCGCTCAGGCCGAACGCCTGGCGCACCCGTTCGGCCGGAAACGAGGCGAGCTCGAAGCCGGCATCGATCTCGTCCCCGCCGTCGTCGCGGCTGCCAATCGTGAACCGGCCGTCGACCTGCAGTGCTGCGCCGTCGCGCTCGAACCGGCCGCCCGCGACGTCGAGGTAGGCATTCTCGACCGTGATCATGCCGCTTCCCGCGCCCCAGGACACGTTCCACGCGTGAATGTCGCGCCCGTCGAAGGACGCCTCGATCCGCGGCGAGGCGAACGTGCCGAGCATGAGGCCGTCGAGCCGTCCGTGGCCGCCGACGGCGATTTCGCCGGTCGGGACCCCGAAGGCGGTCAACACCGACGCCATCAGCCGGTCGCTCTCCTGCCAGTCGGCGCTCGTCACGCGGAACGGAATGCGCGACTCGCCGCCGTACGCCGTCCAACCTTGAAACTGGATTTCCGTATAGGGCGTGGCCAGCCGGCCCGGCTGTATCTCAATCCCTTCCGGGGTAATCGCATACGTGACGTCGCCGCCCAGCGGAAACGTCCAGGGCCCGCCTTCCGGCGCGAAGGTTGCGGCTGCGTACGGCGCCCGCGCGGCGGCCGGGCGCGGCGCGGCGGCTGTCATCAGGCGCATGTCCGCGGCCGGCGCAGCCGACATCCGACCCTCGCCGTTGCGGTCGGCGAACCGGCCGATCGGCCACTGCAGCAGGTTGCGCCCGCTGATGCGGGCAGCCGGCCTGACGCCGGCAACGGCAAGCTTGTCCAGCAGCGTCTCCGCGTCCACGTCCCGGTAGTGGATTTCGAACGCCGCCAGACCCGGCTTCTTCTGCCCCAGCGGCTTCATCGAGTACTCGAAATCGAGTTCGCCGCCGTAGAATCCGGACGTTACGTCGAAAACCTCGAACTGGTCGGGGGCCCACACGACCGAGCCTTCGATCCCGGGAAACAGGAGGTCGCTAAAGGTCGTGTCCGCCCCCTGAAACGTCCCGGTCAGCCGGTGCCCGCCGTCGAAGATGTGCCAGGCGCCCTGGAACGACGCCCGGCCGCCGACCGTGAAGTTGTCACCGGCGAAGAAGATGTCCTTCATCGGCGGCAGCTCGACGTCCGACTCGACAATTCGATACGTCTGCTCGGGCCAGTTGAGCAGGTCGACCTCGCCCGTCAGCCGCGACGTGAACCCGTCCATCGTCAGGTCGATGCGGGTCAGATCCACCTTGGCGCCGTCGAGTACGTAGCTGGCGTCCATGTCGGCGGTCATCGGCTCGAACGAGCCGATCTGGATCGTGCCGCCGCTGAAGGAGACGTCGCCGCCGTACTGGTCCTGCTTGGCGATCGTCAGGTCGATGTTGCGCGCCGTGACGTCCCAGGGCGGATCGTGATCGCGGAACACGAATTCGCCGTCGCTCGCAACCAGATGCCGCAGGGTGGTCACGATCGACCGCTCGGACTCCTCCGGCTCGGCGGCGTCCGCCTGGACCTCGTCCCCGGATTGCCGGCGCGCGAACGGCGGAAAAGTGTGGCGGCCGTTCCCAAAACTCTCCACCACCATCCGCCAATGCCGCATCTCGGCCCCGTCAATCAGGATCTCGCCGCCCAGCAGGGCGCTCCATGACATCGTGACGACAATGCGTTCCGTTACGAGAAACGGCTCGTCGCCGGGCTCGAGGCCTTCGATTACGAGGTCTTCGACGAGGAAGCGGCCGGGCACCAGGTAGGTCCCGAGGCGCCCGATCCGCACCTGCCGCTCGATCTGCGCCGACGCCGCCCGCTCGGCCTGATCGCGCAACGCCGGCCCAAGATCGATCGTCACGACTGACACCAGCGCCGCGGCGACGAGCGCGCAACCGACCAGGATTGCGCGGCGGGTGTAGCGGGGCACGCTTGCCGCCAGCCGCGACCAGAGGCTCCGCGGGCCCGATTCCGGTTCCGGTTCTGGCTGCGGCTGCGGCTCTTCTACCTGCGCTTCCGGAGGATCCGCGGCGGGCGGATCACCCGCGGGCGCGGCGTCCGACTGCGGGGTCGGCTCTCCGATCGGCTCGTCAGTGGGTTCGTCCGGCATTACGACGCCTGCTCGATGATAACCAGCACCGCTCCCGCGTCGACCGGGTCTCCCTCCGACACGGGCACATCGGCCACGCGGCCGTCACCGGGAGCACCCAACTCATTCTCCATCTTCATCGCCTCGACGACGATGACCGCCTGGCCGGCGGTGACTTCGTCACCGGGCTGGACGAGAATCCGGGTGATCTTACCCGGCATCGGCGCCGTCACCTGCCCGCCGTCCGCCGCGGCGCCGCCGGGAGCCTGACCGCCGAGCCACGACCGCCCATCGTCCACGCTGGCGCGCAGCACGGCGCCGCCCACATGCACGTCGACGACGTCCGTGCGGTCGGCACTCACGCAGCGGACGTGATGGCTTCCATACCCGCCTTCCACCAGCACGAGCGACAGCGTCTCCGTATCGAGCCGTTGGGCGTCGACGACGCGCACCGCGTCATCCCAGGCGATCCGGTATTGGCCGGGTGCATCGGCCAGCGGCTCGACGGCCACGCGGCGGCGGCGGTCATTCACCGTGATCTCGATCGTGGTGACAGACATGTGCCGCGTTATCTCCGCAGTCCGCTCACGCGGGCCGCCTGTCGCCACGAGGATTGCGGCGCGCCGGCGGCGGGCGCCGGACGGCCGCGCGCCGGCCGCGTAACCGTGTGTATCGCCGCAGCGAGCAGCGCGACCTCCTCCGCCTCCGCCGCGGGCGCGAGCAACGGCGTCGCCGGCCGCGCGGCAAGCGTTCGGTCGAGATACCCGGTGTCGAAGCGGCCCGCCACGAAGTCGGGGTGGCGCAACATCCACAGGAAGAGCGGGATCGTCGTGCGCACGCCGCCGATTTCATATTCCGTCAGCGCGCGCACCATGCGGTCGATCGCTTCGGTTCGGTTCTCGCCCCACGCCACCAGCTTCGACAGCATCGAGTCGTAGTACAACGGCACCTCGTAGCCCGCCGCGACGCCGCTGTCGTCTCTGATGCCGGGTCCGTCCGGCGTCCGCAGCGTCGTGATGCGGCCGGGACACGGCATGAAACCGGCCTCCGGATCCTCCGCGTACACCCGGCATTCAATCGCGTGGCCGCGCGGCACCAGCGTGCGCTCTTGATCCAGGGTCAGACGCTCGCCGCGCGCGATGCGCAGCTGCCAGCGGACCAGATCGACGCCGGAGACCATCTCGGTGACCGGATGCTCCACCTGCAGCCGCGTATTCATCTCGAGGAAATAGAACTGTCCGCCGTCGTCGAGCAGGAATTCAACCGTCCCGGCGTTGGCGTACCCCACGCCGCGCGCCAGACTGGCGGCCGCTTCCCCCAGCGCCCGCCGGGTGGCCGTGTCCACCGCCACCGAGGGCGTCTCCTCGATCACCTTCTGGTGGCGGCGCTGAATGGAGCACTCACGCTCGACAAACGGGACGACATTGCCGTGCTCGTCGCCCAGCAACTGCACCTCGATATGGCGCGCGACCGCAACGCACCGTTCCAGGTAGACGTCCGGGTTGCCGAAGGCTGTCCCCGCCTCGGACCGCGCCGCCCGGACCGCGCCGAGCAGCGCCTCCGGTTCGCGCACGAGGCGCATACCCTTCCCGCCGCCGCCCGCGACCGCCTTGACGAACAGCGGATAGCCGATGGACGACGCCAACCGGTGCACCTCGTCGTCGGCCAGATCGGCCGCGAGCGGGCCATCCGTGCCGGGCACGACCGGTACGCCGGCCGCCTGCGCCGCGGTGCGCGCCGACGTCTTCTGTCCCATCAGCGCGATGACATCGGCGGACGGACCGACGAAGCGCAGTCCCGCCTCGCGGCAGGCGCGGGCGAAATCCGCGTTTTCCGCGAGGAATCCGTAGCCGGGGTGCACCATGTCGGCGCCGGTGCGGTGCGCGGCGGCGATCAGCTTGTCAATGTCGAGGTAGCTCTCAGCCGGCCGGTCGGCGCCGAGTCCTAGCGCCTCGTCCGCGTAGCGCACATGCGGCGCCAGCCGGTCGCTGGGCGAGTACACGCCGACCGTCGGCACGCCCATCTCGCGGCAGGCGCGCATGACCCTGACGGCAATCTCTCCGCGGTTGGCGACCAGAACTTTCATAGCGGAATATTGCCATGCTTCTTGGGAGGGTTCGTGTCCCGCTTGCCCTCCAGGCTCCGCAGGGCGGCAATCAACCGCGGCCGCGTGGTGCTGGGCTCGATCACCTCGTCAATGAATCCTCTCCCGGCGGCCACGAAGGGGTTGGCCAGCTTCTCCCGGAATTCCCGGACGCGCTCCGCGCGGACGGCGGCCGGATCGGAAGCCTCCTGCAGCTCCTTGCGGTACAGGATGTTCACGGCCCCGTCCGGCCCCATGACCGCAATCTCCGCGCTGGGCCAGGCCAGATTCAGGTCGGTGCGGATGTGCTTGCTGGCCATGACGCAGTACGCGCCGCCGTACGCCTTGCGGGTGATGACGGTCACCTTCGGCACGGTCGCCTCCGCGAAGGCGAACAACAGCTTGGCGCCGTGGCGGATGATGCCGCCGTATTCCTGCTGCGTACCCGGCAGGAACCCGGGTACATCCTCGAACGTGACCAGCGGGATGCTGAAGGCGTCGCAGAAGCGCACGAAACGCGCCGCCTTCACCGAGGCGTCGATATCGAGCGTACCGGCCAGGTGGGCCGGCTGGTTCGCCACGATGCCGACCGACTGCCCGCCGAGCCGCGCGAACCCCACGACGATATTGCGGGCGTAGTGCCGGTGCACCTCCAGAAACGCGCCGTCGTCGGCCACCGAGCGGATCAGATCCAGCATGTCGTACGGCTGGTTCGGCGCCTCGGGGATCAGCGCGTTCAACCGCTCGTCCTCCCGATCGTCGGGGTCCGCCGTCTCGACGCGCGGCGCGTCGTCGAGATTGTTGCTCGGCAGGTAGCCGAGCAGCGTGCGGATCAGCGCCAGGCATTCGCGATCGTCCTCCACCGCGAAATGCGCGACCCCACTCCGCTCGTTGTGGGTCATGGCGCCGCCGAGTTCCTCCATCGACACCTCTTCATGGGTGACGGTACGGATGACGTCGGGACCGGTGACGAACATGTAGCTCGACTCGCGCACCATCACGTTGAAGTCCGTGATAGCCGGAGAGTAGACGGCGCCGCCGGCGCAGGGCCCCATGATCGCGGAAATCTGCGGAATGACGCCCGAGGCCAGCGTATTACGCAGGAAGATGTCCGCGTAGCCGCCGAGCGACAGCACGCCTTCCTGTATCCGTGCGCCGCCCGAGTCGTTCAGGCCGACGATCGGCGCGCCGTTGCGCACCGCCAGGTCCATGATCTTGACGATCTTGGACGCGTTCGTCTCGGAGAGCGACCCGCCGAAGACGGTGAAATCCTGCGCGAACGCGTATACGAACCGGCCGTCCACGCGACCGTGACCCGCCACGACGCCGTCGCCCGGGATCAACTCACCGTCCATCCCGAAGTCGCGGCAGCGGTGGGTCACCAGCTTGTCGATCTCACGGAAGGTGCCGGCGTCGAAGAACAGATCCGTCCGCTCGCGGGCCGTCAGCCTGCCGGCGGCGTGCTGCCGCTTCAGGCGCGCCTCGCCGCCGCCAAGCTCGGCGCGGCGTTCGTAGTCCTTCAGAATCTGGCGTGTGTCCATATCATCTTGGGGCTGCGCCCCAAACCCCCGGCGGCTGCTAGCGGGGACCCCTTCGCCCCGCGCCGCTGCCGCCGAGCCGCGCCGTGCGCGGCTTGGGGACGACTGCTCTCGCGCTCGCCGTCCCCTCCGTCTTCAACCTGCAGGAGCGGTACTGCCGCGTTCAGCAATTCCACTTGGGGCGGTTCTGAATAATGCCGGCCTTTCATTCCCTTGGGTGCCCGATCGCGGGCTTGTCGGGCTGCTAGACCTTCGCGGCTTGGGCGCGCTCCCAGTCGGCCAGGAACTTGCGCAGGCCGATGTCGGTCAGAGGATGCTCGAACAGCGCATCGATCACCTTGGCCGGGCAGGTGCAGATGTCGGCGCCCATTGTCGCCGCGTCGACGACGTGCAGCGGTCCCCTGACGCTCGCCACCAGCACCTCCGTGGCGAACTCGTGCTTGTCGTAGATGTCCACGATCTGGCTGACCAGCTCCATGCCGGCAGTCGCGATGTCGTCGAGCCGGCCGATGAACGGGCTGACGTACGCCGCACCTACCTTGGCCGCCAGGAGTGCCTGCGCGGGCGAGAACACGAGGGTGACGTTGACCCGTAGCCCTTGTTCGGTCAGCGTGCGGCACGCCTGGACCCCGTCGCGCCCGAACGGCACCTTTACGACGATATGCGGGTCGATGGCCGCCAGGCGCTGGCCTTCGCGCACCATCCCGTCCGCCTCGGTCGACACCACCTCCGCGCTGACCGGACCGCCCACGAGCGTGCAGATGGTCTTGAGAATCGCGTCCGGCTCGCCCTGCTCCCTGGACAGCAGTGACGGGTTGGTCGTGACACCGTCAATGATGCCGAGCGGCACCAGACGCTCGATGTCGGGAACATGCGCCGAGTCGACGAACAGCTTCATCGTGCAGGACTCCTTCACAGCCCGTGGCTGTCATGCCGGCCGACCGGCAACCACTTCGTTCTCAAGCTCGCCCACGCCGGGGATCCGGACGGCAATGCGATCCCCGGCCTCGAGCGGGCCAACGCCCGACGGCGTGCCCGTGGAGATCACATCGCCCGGTAGCAGCGTCATGACCGACGTGACGAACTCGACGAGGTATCCGATATCGAAGATCAGCTCGCGTGTATTCGACGCCTGGCGCCGCTCGCCGTTGAGCCAAGCCTGCACGTCCAGCGCCGCGTCGCCGACCCCGACCGCCACGGCCGGACCGAGCGGCGCAAACGTGTCGAACCCCTTGGCGCGCGTGTACTGCACGTCGAGCCGCTGCAACTCTCTGGCCGTCACGTCGTTAACGCAGGTAAGACCGAGTATATAGGCCGGCGCATCGGACGCCGCGACCCGCGCAGCGCGCCTGCCGATCACGATGCCGAGCTCCGCCTCGTAGTCCACCCGGCCGACGCCCGGCGGCAGGGTGATCGCTGCGCCGGGTCCGATAACCGCCGTGGATGGCTTCAGAAATATGAGCGGCTCGCGCGGCAGCGCCTTGTTCATTTCCGCGGCGTGATCCCGGTAGTTGAGGCCGACCGCCACAATCTTCGACGGCGCCACCGGCGCCAGCAGCTCGAGTCCGGCGGGATCGACCGGCGCGCCGGCCACGTAGCTGCCGAACAGCTCACCCTCGAGCTGATACCAGTCGCCGCCGATCTCCATGACGTGCGCAGGGCCTCTGGCCTGCGCCACCCGGAATATGCGATGTGCGGATTCGATCATGGCGCCTGCTCCGTAACCGGCTCGGACGCCGGACTGATGTTCGGCGGCTCGGCGCCGTCGAGCGCCTGGACCGCGTACACGTAGCTGACTCCTGTTTCCACGGTCGTGTCCCGATAGTTGGTTACTGCAATCGGCTCGGGCGTCAAAGCCTCGAGCTCCCCGTCCGGGCCACGTCCGCGCAGGACCATGTACCCGGCGACATCCGCTTCCGCATTGGTGGTCCAGGTAAGGCTGACGGCGCCGGCCCCCGCAATCGCGACCAGACCGGCCGGCGCGGCTGGTGGAAACATGTCGACCAGCAGCAGACAGGTGGTCTCGGACGCCGCGCTCCGGAGCGCCAGCCTGTCGATCGGATCCACCGCGTCGACCGTCCGCACAAGAAAGCAACGCTCGACGCCCAGCGTCGCCTCCACGACGGTATGCGACGTAGCCGCGAGCGGTTGATCGTTCAGCGGTCGGGGAATCCCGGTGTCATCGGCGTCGAACTCGCCGCCTTCCTCGCTCTCTGCCTCTGTCGGCGGCGACACGTCGTAGACATCATAGCGCGAGGGCGTCTGCTGCGAGAGAAGCGTTACCGACGACAGCACCGCCGGCTCGCTTGCCGCGGGCTCACTCTCTACGGGTTCGGTCTGTGCCGGCTCGGTCTGTGCCGGCTCGGTCTGTGCCGGTTCGGTCTGTGCCGGTTCGGTCTGTGCCGGCTCGGTCTCCACCGGCTCGGTCTCCACCGGCTCGCTTGCCGCTGTCCGGCTATCCGCTGTTGGGCTGTACGCCGTCCCGCCATCCGCCAGCACCGGCGCCTGTACCGGCAATCGGGCGGTGTCGGGCGCCGACCACTCGATTGTGATGGCTGTCTCGGTGTAGGTCAGGACCGGACGCCCGGGCGGATCCGGCGGCGGCTGGACCGGCACGGGCGGCGCGGTAGCGGCCGCGCTCTGCCGGTTGCGCCGGGAGACCGCGACGGCGACGTAGATTCGGCGCGGCGCACGCGGCAGCGGCGGCGAGAGGAGCGGCCCGGCCAGCTTTGGCTCATCCGCATCCTCCTCCGCATCGTCCTCATCGAGTTCCTCGTCTTCGTCTTCTTCGTCCGGCTCGATCCGCACCGGCTCGACGGCATCCGGCGTCAACTCCTCGACTACCGTCACCGGGTCGCCGGGAGCAAGGGCCGGCTCGCCCGCGGCCGCCGCTTCCGCACCGTCCTCCGGCCTCTCCGCGTCGCCCTGCTCCAGCTCCTCCGGCACGACGACATCGAAGGTGAAGATGGGATCGGCCGATTCGAGCCACTCGTCGAGCACGGGCGCCGCGCCGCCCTCCTCGGGCAGCGTCGTCACGGCGAAGATGTCGACCCGGCTGATGTCAGGCGGCTGCGATCCGTCGGCGTTGGCTTCCGGGATCGTGAAGTGGAGATGAACCTTGTTGCCGAGGCGCAGCGCGGACAGATCCGAGACGACGGCCGGCACGATGACCAGCGGCGGGAGGGGTCGGCCGCGAATGCCGCAGGACAGCTGCGCCACCGCCAGCAGCAGCGCGGACAGTCGGACGACGACTTGATGGCAGGTCACAGAATGTAGCGAGAGAGGTCCTCGTTCTTGACGATGTCGGCCAGCATCCGCTCGACGTAGTCACTGTCGATGACCACGCTGCGGGCCGCCATGTCCGGCGCATTGAACGAGACCTCGTCGAGCAGCTTCTCCATGACGGTGTGCAGCCGGCGCGCGCCGATATTCTCCGTGCGGTCGTTGACCATCGTTGCGAATTCGGCAATCCGCTGCACGGCGGAGGGCTCGAAGGTCAGCTCGAGTCCCTCGGTCGCCAGCAGCGCGGCATACTGTGTCACCAGCGACCCTTTCGGCTCGGTGAGGATGCGCACGAACTCCCCGGTGCCCAGCGCGTCCAGCTCGACCCGGATCGGAAAGCGCCCCTGCAGTTCCGGAATCAGGTCGGACGGCTTCGACATATGGAACGCGCCGGCGGCGACGAACAGGATGTGGTCCGTCCGCACCATGCCATGCTTGGTATTGACCGTCGTGCCCTCGATGATCGGCAGGATGTCGCGCTGCACCCCCTCGCGGCTGACGTCCGGCCCCTGACCCCCCTCGCGCCCCGCGATCTTGTCGATCTCGTCGATGAAGATGATGCCGGCTTCCTCGACGCGCGCCACGGCGGTCCGGCCGACGCTCTCCATGTCGACGAGCTTCTGCTCCTCTTCCTGCACAAGGTATTCGAGCGCCTCCGGCACCTTCATCCGGCGCTTGCGCGACCGGGCCTGAAACAGGCCGGGCAGCATCTCCTTGACGTTGATGTCGATCTCCTCGATGGACGAGCCGCTGATCACCTCCACCGACGGAAACGACCGCTCGTGGGCCTCGACCTCGACCGCACGCCCATCGAGCCGTCCGGCGCGTAACTGCTCCCGGAATTTCTCCCGCGTGCGCTCGGCGTACTCGCCGACCGGCTGCGGATCCGGCGAGTCGGGCACGGGACGAATCGGCGGGAGCAGCAGGTCCAGGAGGCGTTCCTCCGCATGCTCGCGCGCCTTGTCGCGTACTTCGACGAGCCGCTGCTCGCGCACCATGTCGACCGCCAACTGGACCAGGTCGCGGACCATCGACTCCACGTCGCGGCCGACGTACCCGACCTCGGTGAACTTGGAGGCTTCGACCTTGATGAACGGCGACTGGGCCAGCCGCGCCAGCCGGCGGGCAATCTCCGTCTTGCCCACGCCGGTCGGTCCAATCATCAGGATGTTCTTGGGCGCCACTTCCTCCGCCAGGTCGCGAGGCAGCTTCTGGCGCCGCATGCGATTCCGCAGGGCGATGGCGACCGCGCGTTTCGCGCGCATCTGCCCGATAACGTAACGGTCGAGCTTCGCCACGATCTGCCGCGGCGTCAGGGAATCAGCGCTGGTCAGGGTGGCTTCGGGAAGATGGATGGGCATGGTCGGCCGGCGGAGAAATCCGCCACGGTGGTGAATTACAACTCTTCGATCGTGACACTGGCATTCGTGTAAATGCAAATCTCCGAGGCTATCCCCATCGCCTCCGCGGCGATGGCTCGCGCGTCGAGATCGGTATGCCGCGTGAGCGCCTTGGCCGCGGCCGACGCGTAAGCCCCGCCCGAGCCGATGGCCACGATCCCGTCGTCCGGCTCGATAAGATCGCCCGTGCCGGACAGAACGAACGTCGAGGATGCGTCGACGACGATCAGCATCGCCTCCAGCCGGCGCAGGAGGCGGTCGGTGCGCCAATCCTTGGCCAGCTCCACGGCGGACCGTTCGAGGTTTCCGCGATACTGGTCGAGCTTCGTCTCGAAGCGGGAGAAAAGGGCGAACGAGTCGGCGGACGACCCCGCGAAACCCGCCAGGATCCGGTCCTGGTACAGCCGCCGGATCTTGCGGGCGCTCTGCTTGACAATGGTTACCCCCAGCGTGACCTGGCCGTCCGCCGCCATGACGGTCCGGCCGCCATGGCGAACGGCGAGCACCGTGGTGGCATGAAACTGCTGCGACATGCGTTACCCCTCCGACCGCTCTGCGCGGTGGCGAAAGAACAGGTGCACCGGCACGCCGGCGGCGATGATGAGCAGACCGGCCGCGGACGGTCCCGGGTCGCGCCAGATGGCGTTGCCGACCATCAGCGCGCTGGCCGCGACGAACACGAACGGCGCCGCGGGATAGCCCCAGGCCCGGAACGGACGCGGCGCCCGCGGCGCGCGGCGCCGGAGCACGAACACCGCCGTTACCGCAACGCCGGCGAACAGCACGACGGCAAATCCGGTGTACGCGACGAGCTGCTCGAACGTCCCGGTCAAGACGAGGACGCCCGCCCAGACGCTCTGGGCGACGATGGCGGCGACCGGTGTCCGGAACCGCGGATGGACGCGGCCCAGCCTCGCGAAGAACTGGCCGTCCTGCGCCATCGCGTAGTAGACGCGCGGCCCGGCCAGTACCATTGCGCTGATGCTGGCAGCGATCATCACGACCGATGCAGCGGCGAGCGGCGCCGCGACAACCGGCCCGAACAGCCGCTCCGCGGCCGCATCCACCACCCGCACCTCGACCGCGGCCAGCTCGGCGACCGGCAGCGCATAGATGTACAGCATGTTCAGCAGCAGATACAGCACGACGACGGTGACAGTGCCGACGCCCAGCGCGAGCGGCACGTTGCGACCGGGGTCGCGTATCTCTCCGGCGACGTACGCGGCGGCGTTCCAACCCGAGTAGCTGAACATCACCGGGATCAATGCCAGCACCCAGCTCGACGGCGCCACCATAGCAACGCCACCGCCGTAGTTTGCCGGCGAGCCCATGCCGATCGTGAAACCGAATGCCACGAAAGCCAGCAGGACGAGCACCTTCAGGGCGGCAAGCACGTTCTGCACGATGCGTCCCGGACCGATACCAACGACGTGCACGGCCGAGAAGCCGGCAATGGCCGCCAGCGCCACAGCGGACTGGGGGGACAGCGTGAGTGTCACCGGGCCAAGCGCAGCCTGGACGAGCGGCGTAGTGTCGCCCGCGGCCGGGAGGAAGCGGCCGAGATAACTCGCGAGGCCGACTGCGCTGGCCGCGATCGCGCCCGAAAACCCGGCAACGAACGACGTCCAGCCGGTGAGGAAGCCGGCGACCGGACCGTACGCGTCGCGTAGATAGACGTACTCGCCTCCGGCGCGCGGCTTCAGCGTGGCCAGCTCCGCATACGCCATCGCCCCGGCAAACGCCAGCAGGCCGCCGGCCAGCCAGACCGCGAGTATCCCCCGCGCATCCGGTACGCTCTGGGCGACGAACGCCGGCACGATGAATATGCCGCTGCCGATGACGTTCGAAACGACTATTGCGGCGCCGTCAACCGGCCCGAGGCGCCGGGGCAGCTGCGCTTCGGCGCTGGCGGCGGAGGAGGAAGACGGGAGCGGGCGTTGCACGGAAGGCACCCGCTACTGCGCGAGCAATTGGCGATCGATCGAGTGCTCGCTCAGGCTGGTCCAGGGCTCGGCCCGGTACCGGACGAACAGCTCCACCTTGACGTCGACGAACATACGGTGCTGCAGTATCTCGATCCGCGCCTGCTCCCCCGTGTATCCGAGTCCGGACTCCATCGTGAACGGACCGGCCGCCGCCCCCGGCTCCAGTCCATCGCGGCCCACGGCGCGACCGAGGAACGCATTGCCCCACTCCTGGTCCTCACCGGCGCACGTCCCCGCCTCCAGGTCTGGCGGCGATACCGCCGACTCGGGCGGTGCGCCGTCGGTTCCGGGCGGAAGGCAGCGGCGGAAGACGCCGTTCAGTTGGAGCGTACGCACCGGGTCGTCGGAGATGTTCGCGAGACGGAACGAGATGGTCGGGACGAGCTTGGTGCGGCCGAGCGCGTCGATGCCGACGTCCAGCCAGCCCGACGTGACGTCGGTTACCGCGAGCGATGCGTGCACGTCGAGCGGCTGTGCGCATCCGACAGGCAGCACCAGCAGCGCCGCGAGGCAGGCCAGCCGCCGCGCGCGCCGCCGCCCAAGCGTCTCAAACATGGGCAAATTGTAGATCAGGAAGCGAGCCGCCTGGCCGCGCTCGAAACACGCAGCCGACAGCTAGCGGATCTCGATACGGTCCCGCGTGTCCTCGACCGACAGCCGGCCGTCGCGGAGCGCGCTCAAGTGACCGCCGCGGATGCGGAGCTGCAGCGTCCGGCGCTCGCCGGCGCGCCGGCCACGACCGTCCCGGGCGGCGACGGTCAGCCATTCCCCGTCGTCGAGCGCGCCCGGCGGCATCGCGCCACCGTAGGCGACCACCGCATCCGCCAGCGCGCCCTGCAACGCCGCTTGATAGAACGCCTCGAGATCCGCCGCCGCCGTCGGCAATTGCCCGTCCTCGCGTGCGCCGGCCGGCGGGTCCGATCCAGCCGCGGTCTCTGGCACCGCCCGCGGCGAGCGCGTGAGGTGCTCCAGGTCGCGGAGCGCCTGCTCCAGCGCGGAGCGCGCGGGCCCCGCCGGCATCTCCAGCACACGGCGGCGCAGGTTTGCCAACGATTGCGCCATGCCGCCGTCGAACTGGTCGATCGCACCGATGGACCAGAGGATGCTGCGGCGGACCACCGGATATTCGACATCGAAGAACAGGCCGTAGCCATCCACAACGAAACCGCGCGCCTGAATCGTCCCGGCAAAGAAGAGCAGGCCGGGAACCGGCGCCGGCAGGCGCCGCTCCACCGCGTCCACGCCGCGGCGCACAGCCTGCTCCAGCGCCTGCTCCATCAGACGGACCTGCCGCTCGGTGCCGGGGACACCGCGCTCCTCCTGCTGCTGGGCGCCGGCCGGGCCGGCGGCCAGCAGCAGCGCCGCGGCCAGGATGAACGGCGCCAACGGCGGACTGCCGCCTGCACGGCCACGCGGGCGGGCTGTATCGTCGCGGAGGTGGGACTGGCGCTTCACGTTACGCGTTCCTGGCTGCTACCCCTAGGAGTCCGTGGTGAAATCCCGCGTCGCACCGAGACCGGCCAGGTGCCGGGCTGACAAGGCGTGACGAGGGAGCATATTGGGTATCTGTGACCGAGGAACAACGTAGTTCAGGCCGGATGCATGGACGGTCGAATGCAGCGGGGCTTTCACCACGGGCTCCTAGCGCTGTGAGACCTGCACGAGATAGTCGGCAAAGCCCTCGAGAGCTCCCAGCTCCTGCTGAAACTGCTGCTGGTCGGCGCGGCGCTGCATGTCGAGCTCCTGGGCGAATTCGGTCAGCCACAGCGCGCGCTCCTGCTGCTGCCGCAGCTCGCTCTGCGATATGAGCCCCCGCACCTGCTCCAGCAGCACCTCGGGTTCTGGCGGCGGCAAGGACGCCTGCTCCGACGCCAGATCGCGGCGCAACTCCGATTCGAGCTGTGCCAGATCCACGCGCCAGGGCGCCCCGGCGCCGTTCGGAACGCCGGATATCGCCAGCCCCGGCGCCCCTTCGGCTGCGGCTGCCGCCGGCGCTTCCTGTTCTCCCGGCTGCGCCGGACTTCCGACCTGCACGATGAACCCGCCGTCCAGAATCCACATCTCGACGCCGCCGAGCGCCAGCCCGATCCCGAACACCAGACCGGCGGCCGCTGCAAGGCCCCACGCGGGACGCAGCGCAAACGACCACCATGGGCCGCGCAGCGCATCCCGCTCGGACACCACGCGCATGCCGGACGATGGCCGCGGGACGTCCCACGCCACCAGCGTGCCACGCACGGTGCGATACGACTCGACCTCGGCCGCGCAGCGGCTGCAGGCCGCCAGATGCGCCTCCACCCGCTGCTGGTCTCCCGGCTCGCACTCGCCGTAGAGGTACGCGACGAGCGCGTCGTTGTTCAAGCCGCTGCACGGAGAAACCTTGTCCATGACTACTCCCGCGCCGGTTGCACCGACGATCAGCCGAGGCGCACGGCCAACGGCGCCCGCAGTCCGTTGCGCTCCAGATGTTTCCGCAGTACGCTGAGCCCCTGATACAGCCGTGTCTTGACCGTGCTGAGCGGGCAACCCACCAGCTCGGCTATCTCCCGAAATGTAAGGTCGTGATATTCCTTGAGTACGATAACCGTCCGCTGCTCGGGCGGCAGATGCGCCATGGCCTTGGACACGGCGCGCCCGAGCTCGCGGCGGATGATCAGATCCTCGACAGTCTCATTGATGGGATCGACCGCCGCGCGGTCGGTCGTCTCGAAGTCGTCGTGCGGTTGGACGAAACCGACGCGGCGCTCGCGGCGCAAGCGGTCATTGCACAGGTTGAGCGCGATGCGATAGAGCCACGAAGAGAACTTCGCCTGCCCCTTGAACCGCGACAGGCCCCGGAACGCGCGCAGAAACGCTTCCTGGCAGACGTCGCGCGCGTCCTCGTCCCGGCCCAGCACGCGGTAGGCAAGTGCGTGGATCGGAACCTCCCAGCGCGCCACGAGCTCGTTGAATGCGTCCGTGTCGCCGCGCGAGGCGCTGCGGACAAGTTCCTCGTCACTCTTCTGCATGGATGAAATGCCGCGTCGATTACCGCCCTCACTAGCTTAGACGAACGAAAACGAATGAGAGTCGGCCGGTATTACGCTTCCCCCACAGGCCGCGCGCCGCACGCGGCCGACGCCGGGTGCCAACGCCGCGCCGGGGCGCCCGCGCATCCGCGATGATTCAGCTCTCAGCCGTCCACAAGGCCTTCGGCGCGCACGTGCTGTTCGACGCCGTCACCTGGCAGGTGCAACCCGGCGACAGGGTAGGCCTGTGCGGTCCGAACGGCGCCGGCAAGACGACCTTGCTGCGGCTGATGGCCGGGCTGGAAGAGCCGGACACCGGCCGGCTGGCGCGGCCCGCCAATCTGACCGTCGGGTATCTCCCGCAGGACGGGATCGTCCATGCCGGGCGCACGCTGTTCGAGGAAGCGGCCGGTGCGTTCGACGAGCTGGCGGCCGTGGAGACGGAGATGCGGGAGATCGAGACCCGTCTGGCCGACGCGCCCGGCCCGGACCAGGAGCAGTTGCTCTCCCGCTACAGCGATCTCCAGGACACATTCCACCATCAGGGCGGCTACGACGTCGAGGCGCGGGTGACCGCCGTGCTGCACGGACTCGGATTCCAGGACGCGGACCTCGGCCGCCCGACGGAGCAATTCTCCGGCGGCTGGCAGATGCGCATCGCGCTAGCGAAGCTGCTGCTCCGCCGGCCCCGCCTGCTGCTGATGGACGAGCCGACCAACCATCTCGACCTGGAAGCCCGCAATTGGCTGGAGGAGTTCCTGGTCGGCTACCCGCACGCCGTGGTGCTGGTCTCCCACGACCGCTACTTCCTGGACCGGGTGGTGACCTCGATCGCCGAGATCAGCCTGCGCGGCGTAACCACCTGCCCGGGCAGCTATAGCGCCTATCTCGTGGAACGCGACGCCCGCCTCGCGGCGCTGCGCGAGCGCAAGCGGCTGCAGGACGAAGAAGTCGCGCGCATGCAGGCGTTCATCGACCGCTTCCGGTATCAGGCGACCAAGGCCGCTCAGGTGCAGAGCCGGGTCAAGATGCTCGACAAGGTCACGCCGATCGAGGTGCCGCCGGAACGCAAGCGCGTCCACTTCACGTTCCCGGCGAGCGCCCGCAGCGGCCGGACGGTGCTGGAGTTGCATGGTGTGCGGAAGGCATACGGCCAACTGGAAGTGTTCCGCTCCGCGGACGTGCACATCGAGCGCGGGGATCGGATCGCCCTCGTGGGCCCCAACGGATCGGGCAAGTCCACGCTGATGCGAATCCTGTCGGGCATGGAAGCGCCGGACGCCGGCGAGCGGCAGGTGGGATCAGGCGTCGTCGCGCGCTACTTCGCCCAGGACGAAGCGGCCCGGCTCGATCCGTCGCTGACGGTGTACGAGACGCTGTCGGCCGGCTCCCCGATTGGGATGGTGCCGGCGATTCGCAACATCCTGGGCGGTTTCCTGTTCGCAGGCGATGACGTGTACAAGCGCGCCGCCGTCCTGTCGGGCGGCGAGCGCACGCGGCTGGCGGTGGCGCGCATGCTGCTGCACCCGTCCAACACGCTGCTGCTCGACGAACCGACGAACCACCTCGACATCGATTCCACCAACGTGCTGCTGGACGCACTCACCGATTACGGCGGCACGCTCATCTTCGTGTCGCACGACCGCTATTTCGTGGACAGGCTGGCGACCAGGGTGCTCGATATCGGGCACGGTGCTGCAAACCTGTACCCCGGAACGTACGAAGAGTTCCGCTGGAGCCAGGAGCAGCAGTCGCCCCAGGAGCCGAGGGCCGGTCGGAAACGTTCGCCGTCACCGCCGTCACCGCCGGCGGCGCGGGCGGTCCGCGGGCGGGCGGCTAAACCGCGCACGGCGCAAAACGAGACCCGCCGCCTGGAGCGGCGACTCAAGTCGCTGCGCGCGCGGATCGCCGACCTCGAGCAGCGGATCGGCGAGCGCGAGCAGTCCGTGCGCACCATCGAAGCCGACATGGCGCAACCCGACTTCTACAGCGACGCGACCGCTGCCAAGGCCCGCATCGACGAGCACCAGACCATCATGTGGGAGGTGGGCAACCTGATGAACCAGTGGGAAGCACTGCAGTTGGAGGCCGAGAAGTTATCGCGGCAAATCAAGCTGGATGGGGCTGCGCCCCAAACCCCCGGCAAGCGCTAGCGGGGACCCCGTCGCCCCGCGCGGCATACCTGGATGGGGCTGCGCCCCAAACCCCCGGCAAGCGCTAGCGGGGACCCCGTCGCCCCGCGCGGCATACCTGGATGGGGCTGCGCCCCAAACCCCCGGCAAGCGCTAGCGGGGACCCCGTCGCCCCGCGCCGCGCTTGCCGGGCCGCGCCGTGCGCGGACTGTTCCCCGCTCACATATCGTCAATCATGCTCGCTCGTCACGTCTTGTCAGCCGGGCGCCTGACCGGTCTCGGTGCGACGGGGGCTTCGCCGGGGAGCTCCTACGCGCGCGGGTGGAACTTCTTGTACTGGCGCGTGAGCTGAGCCGCGTTAACGTGCGTATACCGCTGCGTCGTGCTGATGCGGGCGTGCCCGAGCAGCTCCTGGATCGACCGCAGGTCCGCCCCCCGCTCCAACAGGTGCGTGGCGAAGGAATGCCGCAGCGCGTGCGGGCTGATCCCCAACTTCGCGCTCGACGCGGCGACGTAGCGCCGCACGAGCCGGTCGACGCTGCGCGCCGACAGCCGCCCGCCACGGTAGTTGAGGAACAGCGCGTCGCGGGCTGGCGGCTCCGGCGACCCCTCGCGGCGGACCGCCAGCAGCAGCGGCCTGTCCGGGAGGTAGCGCCGGATCGCATCCGTCGCCGTCCGGTTGAACGGTAATATCCGCTCCTTGCCGCCCTTGCCCCGCACGCGCAGCTGCCGGCCGCTCAGGTTGACCTGCTCCAGATCCAGGCTGACCAGCTCGCTCAGGCGCAGCCCGGTTGCGTAGAAGAGCTCCAGGATGGCGCGGTCGCGCCGGCCGAGCGGCGTCGCCGCATCGGGCGCATCCAGCAGCTCCTCCATCGCGGCGACATCGAGGTGCGCCGGCATCCGGCGCTCCACACGAGGCGCCTGCAGCGGGGCGCCGGGGTCCTGCTCCAGGTGTCCCGTGCGGCACAGATAGCGACCGAAAGACCGGATGGCCGCCAGTCGCCGGGCGGTTGAGGCGCTGGCGTCTCCACGCCGGTACAGCTCGCCCAGGAACGCCCGGATGCTCCGGTGATCAAGATCCGGGAGCACCGCCGGGCGCGGCGCGGCGCGCTCGTCGAGGAACGTCAACAGTTGTGACAGATCGCTGCGGTACGCCGCCACGGTGTGAGCCGAGGCGTTGCGGTTGTACCGCAGATACTCAAGAAAGGACTGCAGATGCTCTCTCATCGTGCATTCCGACTGCGCCGGACCACGCCGCCAGGTCCCCCAGCGCCCGCTCGGCGAGCGCCTGCCGCCGCTCGCGCCGGTTGCGGGGCGGGTTCTCGAGCGACGGCAGCAGGCCGAACGCCACGTTCATGGGCTGATAGTCGGCCGGATTGGCGTGCGAAACGTAGTGCGCGAGAGCGCCCATCGCGGTCGTGCGGGGCGGAGCCGTCAGCGGCCGTCCCTGCACCAGCGCCGCGGCGTTGATACCGGCCATCAGCCCCGACGCCGCCGATTCGACGTACCCCTCGACGCCCGACATCTGGCCCGCAATCAGCAGACCGGGATCGGACCGTGTCTGCCACGTCTCGCGCAGCACCGTCGGTGCGTTGATGTACGTGTTGCGGTGAATCATGCCGTAGCGCACGAACTCGCCCTGCTCCAGACCGGGGATCATCCGCAGAATGCGCTGTTGCTCGCCCCATTTGATTTGGGTCTGGAACCCGACCAGGCTGTAGTGCTCGGCGGCCAGGTTGTCCTGCCGGAGCTGCACCACGGCGTGCGACCGGCGGCCGCTGGCCGGATCGGTCAACCCGACCGGTTTCAGCGGCCCGAAGCGAAGCGTGTCGAGTCCGCGGCGGGCCATCACCTCCACCGGCAGGCACCCTTCGAAGAACCGCGCCTTGTCGAAGTCGTGCACTTCCGCCAACTCCGCCGTCTCCAGCGCCTCGTGCAATGCGCGATATTCCTCCGCATTGAGGGGGCAGTTCAGATAGTCTCCGTCCGCCGCCTGATCCCAGCGGGACGCGCGGAACACCTTCGACCGATCTATGGACTCGGCCAGAACTATCGGACTGATCGCGTCGTAGAAGTAGAGGTGGTCCTGCCCGACCAGCGCGGCGATCTCGGCCGAGAGCGCGGCGGACGTCAGGGGGCCCGTGGCCAGAATGACCGGCGCCGCCGGGTCGCGGGTCGCGGGGATGCGGGAAACCTCCTCACGCACGATCGAAATGCGCGGATGACGCTCGATTGCGCCGGTCACACCGGCGGCGAACCGCTCCCGGTCGACCGCCAGCGCCCCGCCCGCCGGCACGCTCGTCTCGCCCGCCACGCGCATGATCAGGGAGTCGAGCCGCCGCATCTCCTCCTTGAGCAGGCCGACGGCATTCTCCAGCTTGGCGCCGCGAAACGAATTGCTGCAGACCAACTCGGCGAGGCGGTCGGTCTTGTGGACGGCTGTCGGACGGACCGGCCGCATCTCGTGCAGCGTGACGCGGACTCCGCGCGCGGCGGCCTGCCATGCCGCCTCGCAGCCGGCCAAGCCGCCGCCGACGATTCGAATCATGGATTCACGCGCCGGCGACCATCAACTGGCTGCCTGGACCGCCGGCTCCTCGCTGCGCGCATAGTCGCAATCCTCGTTGCGGCACAGCACCTGGCGCCCGTGGCGCTTCGTGACCTTCTCGACGAGAAACGGCGCGCCGCAACTCGGACACGCTTCGGCCAGGGGACGATTCCACAGCGTGAAGTCGCACTTGGGATAGTTGGCGCAGCCGTAGAAGACGCCGCGCCGCGACTTGCGCACGACGATGTCGCCGCCGTCGCTCGGACAGGCGACGCCGGTACTCTCCCGCTTGATATAGCGGCAATCCTTGTAATCCGAGCAAGCCGTGAACTCGCCGTAGCGGCCGTGCTTGACCACCAGCGGCTTGCCGCATTTCGGACACGGCTCGTCGAGCGGCCGGTCCGTCCGGGCCGTGGCGACGCCTTGCGGCGTCGCGATCAACTTGCGGGTCGTCTTGCACGCGGGGTAGCCGGTACAGGCGAGGAACTGCCCGAACCGGCCGCGCTTGACCACCATGGGGAGCCCGCAGTCGTCGCAGGTCTCCTCGCTGTCGGACGCGGCTGCCTCGGCCTCTTCGACCTCCCGCGTGTTCCGGCAGTCGGGATAGGCGGAGCAGGACAGGAACATCCCGAATTTCCCCACCTTCATGACCATCGGCGCTCCGCACTTGTCGCACGTCTCATCGCTCGGCAGCCCGTTCGCCTTGATGTCGGGCATCGCACGGGCCGCCTTTTCAAGGTCCACGCTGAACGAGCGGTAGAAGCCGCCGATGGTGCTTTCGTAGTCCGCCTTGCCTTCCTCGATCCGGTCGAGCTGCTCCTCCATCTCCCGGGTGTACGCCACCTGGATGATGTCGTCGAAGCTCTCCGTCAGCAGCGTCGTTACCAGCCTTCCAAGTCTGGTCGGCTTGAATCGCCCTTCCGTCTTTTCGGCGTACTCGCGCACCTGCAGCACGCTGATGATCGAGGCATAGGTGCTCGGTCGGCCGATTCCGTTCTCCTCCAGCTCCTTGACCAGCGTCGCCTCGCTGAAGCGCGGCGGCGGCTGCGTGAACTTCTGTTCCGGCTTGAGCGCACGCCGGGTCAGGCGCTCGCCCGCCGCGAGCGGCGGCAGAATCACGCCCGGCGCGTCCTCCTCGGCCCCGGCGGGCGGCTGCACGGGCGGAGCCGCCTCGGTGCCCGCGCCGCCGTAGACAGCCAGCCAGCCGTTGAACTTCGGCACCGACCCCTTGGCCCGCAGCAGGTAGTCGCCGGCGGCGATATCGACAGTCGTGTCGTCGAACGTCGCGGGCCGCATCTGCGACGCGGCGAACCGGTTCCAAATCAGTCGGTACAGGTAGTACTGGTCCGCGCTCAGGTGCGGCCGGACACTCTCCGGCGTGCGCTCAGCCGACGTCGGCCGGATCGCCTCGTGCGCATCCTGGGCGTCTTTCTGGCGCCGGTGCCGGTTCGCCTGCGGCGGCAGGTAGTCGGCGCCGAACGCCGCTTCGATATGACCACGCACCTCGGTCAGCGACTGTTCGGCCACCCGCGGGGAATCGGTCCGCATGTACGTGATCAAGCCCACCGAGCCCTCGCCGGGCAGCTCGATCCCCTCGTACAGCTGCTGGGCGATCTGCATCGTCCGCTTGACCGTAAACCGCGACGCCTGCTGCAGCTTGCTGGTGATGAACGGCGGCGGCGCGTGCCGCTTCCGCTCGCGTGTCGCAACCGAATCGACCACGAAGTCGGCGGCTTCGAGGTCCGCCACCACCGCCTGCGCCTCGGCGCCGCTGGTCACCTTCAGCGCGCGCTGCGCCTTCTTGAGGAGCCGCGCGTCGAACTCGGGCGGCACGTGGCCGGCCAACCGCGCCGTGATGTGCCAGTACTCCTCGGAAACGAACCGCTCGATCTCCGCCTCCCGGTCGCACACCAGCTTGAGCGCCACCGACTGGACGCGCCCGGCCGACAGCCCTCGCCGCACCTTGTCCCACAACAGCGGGCTGATCTTGTAGCCGACGAGACGGTCGAGCACACGGCGCGCCTGCTGGGCGTCGACCATCCGCTGGTCGATCTCTATCGGGTGGTCGAGAGCCGCCCGGACCGCCACCTTGGTGATCTCGTTGAACATCAGGCGGCTCACCGACCGCTTGCCGCCACCGAGCTCGTTTGCCAGATGCCAACCGATCGCCTCGCCCTCGCGGTCAGGGTCCGTCGCGATATAGATATGACCGGCCCCCCGCGCGGCGTCGCGGAGCGTCTTGATAACCTTCTTGCGCGCCGGGATGGCCTCGTATTCCGGGGCAAACCCCGCATCGATGTCGACGCCCAGCTTGCTCTTGGGAAGGTCGCGGACGTGGCCCATCGAAGCCACGACCTTGAAGTCCCGTCCCAGGTACTTGTTGATCGTCCTGGCCTTGGCCGGCGACTCGACAACCACGATCGCTTTTGCCATTTACTCGTCTCGCCCCTGTCGGTACCCTACCATCATCGTTCAACAGTCCGTGGTGAAAACCCGCGTCGCACCGAGACCGGTCAGGCGCCCGGCTGACAAGGCGTGACGAGCGAGCATACTTGAGAGTATGTGAGCGAGGAACAACACAGTCAGGAAGGGGGACGACGAGCACTCAAGCAGTCGTCCCCCAAGTGCGCCTCGGCGGACGCGGCGCGGGGCGAAGGGTCCCCGCTAGCGGCCGCCGGGGGTTTGGGGCGCAGCCCCAAGTGGTAACGCAGCGGGGCTTTTCTCACGGGCTGTCAAGTTTCATGATCGGCGGAACCGCCCGCTGTCCGAACGGGCTATCCGCCCTTGCATCTCGAGCTCCACCACGTGGGACGCGAGCGTGGCCCGATCGAGCCGGGTCAGCTCGCCCAACTCGTCGAGGTCGTAGCTCTCGCCCCTGTCCATGCGACGCAGTAGCGGGTCGTCTTCCTGCTCCTCCCCGCCGCCGTCCGCCATCCCGCCGCGCAGACCCGGGCGTATCTCCTCAAGGATATCGTCCACGGTCTCGACGATCCTGGCGCCGTCCCTGATCAGCGCATGCGCGCCGCGCGAGCGGCCCGCCAGCACGTTGCCCGGCACGGCCATGACGTCGCGGCCCTGCTCGGCGGCGCATCTGGCGGTGATGAGCGAGCCGCTGCGCTCGGACGCCTCCACGACGACGACCGCAAGCGAAAGGCCGCTGATAAGCCGGTTCCGGCGCGGAAAATGAAACGCCCGCGGCGGCTCGCCCGGCGCCAGCTCCCCGGCAACGGCGCCGGCCGCGGCAACCGCCCTGAGCAAATCGCCATGCTCGGGCGGATAGACGACATCAACGCCGCAACCCGTCACGCCGATGGTCGGTCCGCCCGCAGCCAGCGCGCCCCGGTGCGCGGCCGCGTCGACGCCGCGCGCCAGGCCGCTCGCCACCGCGACACCGCATGACGCCAGGCCCGACGCCAATCGAAACGCCACTTCCCGAGCGTACGGCGAGCCGGCCCGCGAGCCGACAATCGCAACGGTCGGCGCTTCGAGAGCCGGCGCCGCTCCACGGTACCAGAGCACAGGCGGCGGATCGGCAATCGCAGCAAGCCGGGCCGGATAGTTCTTCGCGCCGAACGGCAACGCGCAAATGCCGCGTTGCGCGGCATTCTGCAGATGGCGCACGGCCCGTTGCCGCGCGCCATCCACCGCGCCGCGGAGCGCCTGTCGCGCGGCGTCCACACGATTCCATAGCTCTGCCGGATCAGGCAGCGCCCGCTGATCGGCCACCCCTTCCGAAGACCGGCGGGGCAGCAGGATGCGTCTGCTTTCCGGGGTACGGAGCAACTGGGACAGAACGACAGCATCGAGGAGATCCACGGGGCGGTCCTCCAGAAATCGTCCGGGACCGCGGGCGGGGCGGACGCACTGGTCACACCCTCCGCGGCCCTGTTCCCGGCGCCGTCGGTCCGACCCCCTCGTGTGAACCATTATAGATTGCGTCAGGTATGCTGGCTGCGGTCTTGCGCACGAATCCGGTGCTGGCTATAGTGATGAATATCCTCATGTTCATGCGTACGTTCGCTGTCGTCTGCGCGCTCGTGGCGGCCGGCGGGGCCGGCTTGGCGGCGGATGAGCGCTCCGACGCCAGGGCACAGGTGGAGTTCGGCATCGAGGTGGTCCGCAGCGGTCTGTGGCAGGAAGCCATTTACCGCTGGGAGCGCGCCGTCGAGATCGACCGATCCTACGCGGCGGCCTGGAACAACCTCGGCATTGCGTACGAGCACAAGGGAATGTTCGACAAGGCGCGCGACGCCTACGAGCGGGCCATGGACCTCGATCCGAACAACATGCTGATCCAGCAGAACTACGATCTCTTCAGGGAAATCAATGACCTCCTCAATGAGCGCGATCCGTAACGGGGTGCTGCTGGCCACGCTCGCCGGTCTGGCGGCGTGCGCGAACTACTACGAGGTGCCGGTCGAGACACCGCTGGAGCCGAAGCTGGACATTTCGGGTTTCCAGCGCGTCCTGGTCGCTGGCTTCGTGGCGGGCGGCAGCGAGGAAGTGGACACGAACCTGGAGACCGCGCGGCTGCTGCGCAGCCAGCTCCGGAGCAATTCGGAATTCCAGGTAATCGACGCCGACGTCCTCGAATTGACGCGCGTCGCGGAAGATCAGGTGCAAGGGACACCGGATTTCGAAACGCTGGCCGGCAACGGCGAGGAAAACGGCGACGAGGAGGAATCGGAGCGCTATTCCGAGGAAGACCTCGAAGTGCTGGAGCACATCTTCGCGAACGCGAGCTACTGGCAGGAGTTGGGAGAGGAACATCAGCAGCCGCTGATCGTTACGGGCACCGTTTATTTCACGCCACACCAGCGGTCCGGCATGGTGACCCGGCAGCGTGAGGTGTACGACGAATTCGGCCGGCGGGCAGTCGCACCGGTGCGGGCCTACCGGGATCGCCGCGGTTACATCCTCAGCCCGAAGTTCATCTTCATCGACGGACGCACCGGCGCGACGTTGTACACGGAACGCCACCGGGAAGAGATCCTGTACGACGCAGCGCGGAATACGCCGGCGCTGTCGTCGTACTTCGAGCTGATGGACCGGCTGATTCCTTCGTTCCTCGGCACGCTGAGCGCTGAGAGCATCAAGGGCACCCGCATTCTTCTCAAGTAGGCAGCTGCCTGCCGGCGGCCGTACGCACCCGCCGCCGGCAGCTTTACAGGCAGCCGCACGGGATAGTAGGCTTTGAGCCGGAGGAGTGTTTAAGCGTGTACGCAGTGATCCAGAGCGGCGGCAGGCAGCTGAAGGTAGAGCCCGGCGCTGTCGTGTCGGTCGATCATCTGGCCGCACCGGCCGGTGACCCGATCGTCTTCGACAACGTGCTGTTCGTGGCGGGCGATGACGGCCGGTTCACGTCCGGCTCGCCGATGGTTGACGGCGCGCGTGTTGTCGGCGTGGTGGACGGCGCCAGCCAGGGACCGAAGATCCGCGTGATGCGGAAGAAGCGGCGCAAGGGCATGCGGCGCACGACCGGCCACCGTGCGAAACTGACGCGGGTGCGCATCACCGGCATCGAAACAGGCGAATCGCATGGCGCATAAGAAGGGACAGGGCAGTTCGCGAAACGGGCGGGACAGTCAGGCCCAACGGCTTGGCGTCAAGCGCTTCGACGGGAACCTGGTCAAGGGCGGAGCCATCCTCGTGCGGCAGCGCGGCCGCCGGTTCCGGCCCGGTGTGAACGTAGGTCTCGGCAAGGACAACACCCTGTTCGCCAAATGCGCCGGCCGCGTCGCGTTCGAGGACCACGGCTCACGGGGGCGCTTCATCAGCATTCACCCCCCCGAGGCGGCAGCCCCCGATACCGCGTAACCTTCGGCGCCAGCCCGGCAATCCGCGCGTGTGCGCCAGCGCAGCGAATGTTCGTCGACCAAGTCGACATCCAGGTGACGGCGGGTGACGGCGGGCGCGGCTGCGTGAGCTTTCGCCGTGAGAAGTTCGTCGCCCGCGGCGGCCCCAACGGAGGCGACGGCGGTCGCGGCGGCTCCGTGCACCTGCGGGCAAGCGTCCACCGCAACACTCTCGTCGACTACCGCTTCCACCGACAGTTCCAGGCGCCCCGCGGCGGGCATGGTGAAGGATCGAGCCGCACCGGTCGCGCCGGCGCGGACCTGACGCTCGACGTCCCGGTCGGGACAATCGTGTATCGGCTGGACGACGAGCAACTCGTAAGGCTCGCGGATCTGGCCGCGCCCGACAGCCGCGTGCTCGTCGCCAGAGGCGGCCGCGGAGGACGCGGCAACGAACGGTTCGCGACTTCGACGAACCGGGCGCCGCGCCGCGCCGAACCGGGCGGCGCGGGTCAGGAGCGCCGGCTGCGCCTCTCGCTCAAACTCCTCGCGGATGTCGGTCTGGTAGGGTTTCCCAACGTCGGCAAGTCGACCCTCATCTCCCGCGTGTCGGCCGCGCGCCCCAAGATCGCCGACTACCCGTTCACCACGCTTACCCCCTACCTCGGCGTCGTCCGGCTCGACGACGAGCGCAGCTTCGTGCTTGCCGACGTGCCAGGTCTGATCGAAGGGGCTCGCGACGGGCACGGCCTTGGCCTGCGCTTTCTCAGCCACCTCGAGCGGACGAAGATATTGGTGCACGTCATCGACGTTTCCTCCGAGACCGGCCGGGACCCGGTAGAGGATTTCGAAATCGTGTGCAGGGAGTTGGCGTCGTACGCTGGCGGCGCGACCGATTCGACGCCAGCGGGCAACGTTCAACTCGGGGCGAAAGCACAGATCGTCGCGGCCAACAAGATCGATGCGCTGGACGACCCCGAACGGCTCGCGGTGCTGCGGCGCGCGCTCGCAGCCCGCTCGATCACGATGTATCCGATTTCGGCCGCGACCGGTGAGGGGCTGAGCGCCCTCCGGGAGGCCGTCTGGCAACAGCTGTCCGCTGCGGCGCACGGCGAGACGGCGCCGGCAGAGGAAACGTGAAGCTCGAGGGACGCATCGGCGTGCTCGGGGGCACATTCGATCCGATCCACAACGGCCACCTGGACGTTGTCGACGCAGCCCGCCGGGCCTGCGCCCTCGGCACCGTGCTGCTCGTGCCGGCCCGCGTACCGCCGCACCGCGCCGCCGCGCCGCATGCGCCCGCCGCGCACCGCTTCGCAATGGCAGCGATGGCGGCGCACGCGCGCGACGACCTGTGCGTCTCCGACATCGAGATGCGAGACAGCGGCCCCTCATTCACCTCCGTCACACTGGAGCGGTTGGCCGCGTACGGCTACCGCCCCGCGCAGCTGTTCTTCATTACCGGCGCCGACACCTTTGCAGATATTGCCTCCTGGCACGACTATCCGGCCGTGCTCGACCGCAGCCACTTCGTCGTCGTCTCCCGGCCGGGTCACCCCGTCGCCGCGCTCCGCGCGCAATCCGATATCCGTCCGCGGATGCGCGAGGCAACTGGCAAGCGGCGGACAGACAGTGAATCCGTGTCGATCTGGCTGGTCGACGCCGCCACTCGCGCCGTCTCGTCGTCGGCGCTGCGCCGGCGACTGACCGAGGGGCAGCCAATCGACGAGTTCGTGCCGGACGCCGTCGCCCGGCACATCACGAGACACGGCCTGTACTCCCCAGCATCCACGGCGAGTTGTTTGCATGCATGAAGACATGAAACCGGTCCGGCTGGTCAATTCGCTTCCAGAGAGCGTGCGGTCTGTCGTCCGTTCCGCCCAGGACAAGAAGGCCTTCGATGTGGTCGTGTTGTTCTTCGACGACGCGCACGGCGTCACCGATTACTTCGTGCTCTGCTCCGCCCGTACCACGCGCCAGGTACGCGCCGTTGTCGACGAAGTCCGGCGCCAGCTCCGCCTGTCCCAGGACAAGCCGTCGCACGTCGAGGGATACAACCACGGGGAGTGGGTGCTCATGGACTATTTCGACTTCGTGGTTCACGTGTTCACCCCGGATACCCGGCGCTTCTACGATCTCGAACGTCTGTGGGGCAGCGCCACACGGATTCCGGTGCCCGAGCAGATCTGATCCGCGGGGTCGGTCGTGAGGGCGGCCGCGTGCGCGCGGCGGCTGGCTGACGGCGTCCTGAGCGTCGTTTGGGCGCCGCGTTGCGCGGCGTGCGACGCCCTGCTCGACGAACCAACACAGGGCGTGGTGTGCGCCGCATGCTGGCGGCGGGTGGAGCGGATCACGCCACCGCTCTGCTACGGTTGTGGCCTCCCGCTGCCGGTGGCGCCCACCGCTGGCGCGGCGGATCGCGACTGCCCCGCCTGTCGCCCTTTGCGACGCGGCGAAGATCCCGTAGCGCGCCGGCAGGCGGCGGGATGGTACAGGGGCGCGTTGCGCTCCATCATCCACGCCTTCAAGTATCAGGAGCGGCGTTCGCTGGCCGAGCCGCTGGCCGCGCTGATGCGCGCCGCGGGGCAACCGCTGCTTGCCGCGGCAGACTTGGTGGTCCCGGTGCCTCTGCACCCGCGGCGCCGCTGGCAGCGCGGTTTCAACCAGGCGCGTGACCTGGCGGTGCGACTCGGACCGCCGGTGGCGGATATCCTCCGCCGGACCCGCCAGACGCAGCCGCAGACCACGCTGGCCGCCGGCCGGCGGCGTTCCAACGTGCGCGGTGCATTCGAGCTGTCAGGCAGCGGACGGTTCGGCGCGCGGTTCCCGGTGGCCGGCCGGATCGTGGTCGTGGCCGACGACGTGATGACGACCGGCGCCACGCTCGACGCCTGCGCGCAGGTGCTGTGCAGGGCGGGCGCGCGTGCGGTGTTCGGCCTCACGGCCGCTCGAGTCGTGCATCGACACCGCCAGCGATCGCGGCCGCCACATCGGGCGCCGCCTGCTCGCCGTCCACCCGCAGCCAACCAGACAACTCCGCCTGCCGCCAATAGCTCTCCCTGACGCGCGACTGCAGAGCGAGATCCGCTTCGTACCGGTCGCGCCCCACGGCCTTCCGGACCGTTGCGGTCTCGGGCGCGATGTCCAGCAGGATAGTCAGGTCAGGCACGGGCAGGAAGCGCTGCATGTCGGTGAGCCAGGCCGGATCGAGCCCGTGCGCCTCGCCGTACGCGATGCTCGACGCGACGTACCGGTCGCAGACCAGCGCGATGCCGGCTGCGAGCCAGCGATCGAGATCCGGTCGCCGCTCATGCCGGTTCGCGATGTACAGCAACTGCATCACATCCGGCCCGTAGTCGCGCTCGCCCTGGAGCGCGCGGGCGATCTCCTCGCCGATCGCCGTACCGTAGTCCGGAAACGAGACCACACGCGCCTTCCGGCCGTCTTCGCGCAGATGATCCCGCAGCAGGCGCGCCTGCGTTTCCTTCCCGCTCTGGTCGAGTCCTTCAAGTGCAATCAGCATCAGCTCTCGAGCTCAACCATGTCGTCCACTGTCTGGCGCCGGCGGACGACGCTCCAACCATCGCGTTCGATCAGCACCTCGGCCGGCAGCGGATGACGATTGTAGTTCGACGCCATGACGGCGCCGTACGCCCCCGTGTCGTGTATCGCGATGAAATCACCCACCTCCGGCACCGGCATCAGCCGTTCCGCGCCGACGACGTCGCTCGTCTCGCAGATCGGCCCGACGACATCGCAGGTGACCCCCGGGCCTTGCCGGGGCTCCAGCGGCTCCAGGCGGTGGAACGCATCGTACAGCGCAGGGCGTAGCAGCTCGCTCATGCCGGTGTCGAGCACGACGAAGCGGCCGCCCCCGACCCGCTCCTTGACGTCGACCACGCTCGCCACGAGTGCGCCGGCCGGCCCGACAATCCAGCGGCCGGGCTCGGCAATCACGTGCAGACCGGTGGGACGCACCGCATTGATGACCGTGCGCGCGTACTCCGTGACGCTCGGCGCGTCCGAGCCGTCGTAGGAAATGCCGAGCCCGCCACCCACGTCAACATGCTGCAGCGGACATCCCGCCGCCAGCAGGTCGGCCGCCAGTGCAACAACCGGGGGCAGCGCGTCCCCGATCGGTTCGCACGACGCCAACTGGGATCCGATGTGCACGTGCAGACCGGTGAACCGCACACTACCGAGCGTCATCGCCCGCCTGCAGATCTCGCCGGCCGTCCCTATCGGCACCCCGAACTTGTGTGTCAGCCGCCCCGTGGAGATATGCGGGTGGGCGCCGGCAGCCACGTTCGGATTGACGCGCAGCGCGATCGGCGCGCACAGTCCGCGCGCGCGCGCCAACCTGTCGATCCGCTCGATTTCGCCGAGGCTCTCGGCGTTGATCACGTGGATGCCGAGCTCGACCGCCCGCGCCAACTCTGCCTCGCTCTTGCCGACGCCGGTGAACACGATGTCCCGCGCCTCGAACCCGGCGCGCAGGGCAACATCGATCTCGCCGCCGGAGTTGGCGTCCACCCCGCCGCCGAGCGTCCGCACGAGGCGCGCCACGGCGAGCGTAGAATTCGCCTTCAATGCGTAGTGCACGCGGTGGGGGTAGCCGCTGAATGCTTCCGTGAACGCCGTATAGCGCTCCGCAATCCGCGCGGCGCTGTAGATGTACACCGGCGTGCCGGCTTGCCGGGCGATCTCGGCGAGCGTCGATGACGAAGCGACCGGCGGGCCAAACATGGGAAGTTCGTGCGATATCGGGCGCGGTCGGCGGCGTGGAACCGGAAACGGCTGCCGGGCCGCGAACGAAGACTAGCCGGCCGACACGGCGCCCTTGGCGTGTACCGCTTCCGGGTCGGCCTCCGCGACCGGGTTCACCGGCAACTCCACCAGGCGCCACGCAGCGGTCTCTTCGACGATCCGTCTGGCGAAACTGGCGTGCAGCGCGTGCCCGCCGCAGTGGGCCACGAGATGCCCGATCAACGGGTGGCCCACCAGAGCAAGGTCGCCGATGACATCGAGAATCTTGTGTCGGACGAATTCGTCCTCGAACCGCAGCGAGGCGTTCAGGACGCCCGTTTCTCCCAGAACCACGGCGTTATCGAGCGAGCCCCCGAGCGCCAGACCCTTCTGGCGGAGCATCTCGACCTCCTTCAGAAAGCCGAAGGTGCGCGCCGGCGCGATCTCGTCGACGAATACCTCCTCGCTCATCCGCAATGTACGCGTCTGATGCCGCAACAGCGGGTGATCGAAGCTGATGCTGTAGGTCACGCCGAAGTGGTCGGCGGGATACAGCGCGATCCGCTTGCCGCCGCGCGCAAGCAGGATGGGCCGCACGACCTTCAGGTAGCGCCGCGGTTTCTTCAGCGCCGCAACGCCGGCTTCGTGCACCAGGTACACGAACGACGCGGCGCTGCCATCCATGATCGGCACCTCGGCCTGATTCAACTCGACGATGACGTTATCGATCCCGAGGCTGACAAGGGCGGCGAGCAGGTGCTCGACGGTCTCGACTGTCGCGTTGTCCCGGGCCAGACCTGTCGCGTAATGTATGCCGGCCACACAGTCGACCCGGGCGGGAATCTCCAGACCGCCCAGATCGAGCCGCTTGAAGACGATGCCGTGATCGACCGGGGCCGGCTTGAGGCTCAACGTACCCTTGTGCCCGGAGTGAAGACCAATCCCTGAACAGGAGACCTGCCGGCGAACAGTCCGTTGCATGCGCGTTAGATTCGACGTGTTCTCATGCAAGGTAATGATTTACTTTACAACACTTTATGGGAGATGACCAGCATTGCGCACGCGCCTCGCCGCGGGCCGTTACGCATCGACCGCGGACACGGCGCACAGGACGGGACGGAGGAACCGTCCCGTATGCGACGCGTCCACGGCCGCGACCTGTTCCGGCGTTCCTTCGGCAACGATCTCACCGCCCGCACTGCCTCCCTCCGGCCCGAGATCCACGATGTGATCGGCCGTCTTCACGACGTCGAGGTGATGCTCGATGACGATGACCGTGTTGCCCTGATCGACGAGCAGGTTCAGGACATCGAGCAGCCGCCGCGTATCCTCGAAGTGGAGGCCGGTCGTCGGCTCGTCGAGGATGTACAGCGTACGGCCGGTGCTGCGCCGTGACAGCTCCTTCGCCAGCTTGACGCGCTGCGCCTCGCCCCCGCTGAGGGTCGTCGCCGACTGCCCGAGCTTGACGTAGCCGAGTCCGACATCCTGCAGCGTGCGCAGCTTGGCGGCAATCGGCGGATAGTGCTCCAGGAGCTCCATCGCCTGATCGACCGTGAGGTTCAGCATGTCGCCGACCGACGCGCCGCGGTACGTAATCTCCAGCGTTTCCCGGTTGTAGCGGCGCCCCTTGCATTGCTCGCACGTCACGTACACGTCGGGCAGAAAATGCATCTCGATAGCCTTGACGCCGCCGCCCCGGCACGACTCGCACCGTCCGCCCTTGACATTGAACGAGAAGCGGCCCGGCCGGTAGCCCCGCGCGCGCGCCTCGGGCAGCATGGAGAACAGCTCCCGGATGAACGTGAAGACGCCGGTATACGTCGCCGGATTCGAACGCGGGGTCCGGCCTATCGGCGCCTGATCGATTTGGATCACCTTGTCCACCTGGCCGGCGCCCTCGATGCGCCCATGCGCCCCCGGCTCGGCCGCCGCCCCGTGCAGCTCGCGCGCCAGGGTACGGAACAGAATGTCGTTGACAAGCGTCGACTTGCCCGAGCCGCTGACGCCGGTCACCGCGATGAGCAGGCCAAGGGGGAACCGGACGGTCAGATTCTTCAGGTTGTTGGCGCGCGCGCCGCAAACGGCAATCGTGCCCTTGAGCACGGGACGGCGCGTGGACGGTATCGGAATGGTGCGCTCGGCGCGCAGATACTGTCCCGTCAGCGAGTTGCACCCGTTGCCCTGCAGTTGCTCGGGCAGCCCCTGAAAGATCACATGGCCGCCGTGCTCGCCGGCGCCTGGCCCGAGATCGATGACGTAGTCGGCCGACCGGATGGTTTCCTCGTCGTGCTCGACAACCACCACGGTGTTGCCGAGGTCGCGCAGGCGGCCGAGTGCGCCCAGCAGGAGCTGATTGTCACGCTGATGCAGACCAATCGAGGGCTCGTCGAGTACGTAGAGCACACCGGTCAGATGCGCTCCGATCTGGGTGGCGAGGCGGATCCGCTGCGCCTCGCCGCCCGAGAGCGTCGCCGCCCCCCTGTCCAGCGACAGGTATCCGACACCGACGTTGCCGAGAAACGCCAGCCGATCCCGGATCTCGCGCAGCACCCGGTCAGCCACCAGCCGTTCGCGGCCCGTGACCTGGAGCTGTTCGAACACCTGCCGCGCCTCCGCAATGGGCAGGCTGGTGTAGTCGGCAAGAACGCGGCCATGTACCCGGACGGCACGGCTCTCGGGCCGCAGCCGCGCCCCACCGCATTCGCGGCACACGCGCGGCGAGCGGTATGGCTCCAACTCATCCTGTTGCGCCCACGTCCCGGTGGCGTACCGCCGGCGCAGATTGGGCACGATCCCTTCGAAATCGCGGCCGAACGGATCCGGCGCCGCGGTCCGCCGCGACCGCCGGACGGGCACCGCGGTCTCGCCCGCGCGGTCCGGGCCGTAGAGCAGCAGGTCCTGCTTCTTTCGCGGGAGCCGGCGAAAGGGCACGTCGAGGTCGATTTCGTGGTGTCTGGCCAGCGCACGGAGTGCATCACGCAACGGCCGGCCTTCGGCGGATCCCCAGGGATGGACGGCGCCCTCCGCCAGCGACCGCTTGTCGTTGGGGACGATCCGTTGCGGATCGAAGTCCACCACCGAGCCCAGTCCCTGACAGTGGGAGCAGGCGCCGTGCGGCGAGTTGAACGAGAAGATGCGCGGGGTCAGCTCGGGCATGTTGATCCCGCAGTGGATGCAGGCGAGCCGGCTTGAATACAGCCGATCCCCGCCTTCGAGCGTATTGACGGTGACGACGTCGTCGGCAAGCGTCAGGGCGAGCTCGATCGACCGCGTCAGCCGCCGCTCCGCCCCCGCTCTGACGACGAGCCGGTCCACCACCGCGTCAATCCAGTGGTTCTTGCGCCGATCCAGCCGCAGCGTCTCGTCGAGCGGCCGGACCTCCCCGTCGACCCGCACCTTGAGCAGGCCCCTCGCCCGCAGCGCCGCCAGCTCATTCTTGAACTCTCCCTTGCGCCCGCGGACAACGGGAGCCAGGAGGTTGATGCGCTCACTCGCCGGCCCCGCCATGATTGCATCCACGATCTGCGCGACCGACTGGGAGCTGACCACCCGTTCGCACGAGGGACAGTGCGGTACGCCGATGTTGGCAAACAGGAGGCGGAGGTAGTCGTAGATTTCGGTGACCGTGCCGACCGTCGACCGCGGGTTCGAGCCGGTCGTCCGCTGCTCGATCGAGATGGCGGGCGACAGACCGTCGATCTGGTCGACATCCGGCTTCTCCACCTGCTCCAGAAACTGGCGGGCGTACGCCGACAGCGATTCCACGTAGCGGCGCTGCCCCTCGGCGTAGACGGTGTCGAAGGCGAGCGAGGACTTGCCCGACCCCGACAGACCGGTAATCACCACGAACTGGTCGCGCGGTATGCGGACGTCGATGTTCTTCAGGTTGTGCACGCGGGCGCCGCGCACATCAATCCATTGCGGAGGTGTCTGCACAGAAAGGAACCTCTTGCCGGCCCCGAATCCGCCATGCTACCACGTCCCGGCGGGACCACGGCGGCGCGGCGATGCGGCGCGGCGGGCAACTCAGCGGATGGCAGCGGGTGTGTCGACGCGGTACGCGGTATCGTTCGACGTGACCACCAGGCCGCCGGTCGGATCGAACGCCAGTCCCACGAGCGACTCGGCGGCGAGGACGGGGACGGCCGAACCGTCCGACTCCACGCGGTAGACGCCGCTGGCCCCGGCCAGCGCCTCGACGACGTGCAGCGCGCCACCGGCGTCGAACGCTATCCCCTGTGGCCGGCCGAAGCAGGAGCAGACCTGCTCGACGCCGCCGGTCCGGTCGATCCGGTAGATGTGGTCGTAGGTCGACAGCGTGGGCGAGGCGACATAGAGGGCATGATCCGGGCCCCACGCCAGATGGAAAGCGGCAATACTGGCCGGGAGCGTCGCAAACGGTGCGGCGGCCCCGCCGCTGCCGATGCGGTACACGGCGCCGGCGCGGTCGCCGACATACAGCGTGCCGTCGGGACTGAACGCCAGACCGCAGGCGATGCCGAGATCGGAGACGAGGCGCTCGAAGCTGCCATCGAGGCCGACGCGGTACACGGCGCCGTCGAAGCGGCTCGACACGTGCAGCCGGCCGTCCGGCGCGAACGCCGTCGACGTCACGTTGGTTATCCCCGACAGGAACGGTTCGCGGAAGCCGTCCCGCCGGACGCGGAACATCGACACCGGCGTCTGCTCGCCGCGCGCGCCGCTGTAAGTGAAGTAGAGCACGCCTTCGTGGTCGATGGCGGGATTGTCGACCTGGTGCAGGCCGGTGGCGACGCGGACCCCGAGATCGACGAACGCTGTTTCCCCGGTCACCCCGGCGACGTTGATCGGCGTGCGGCCGCCCGCGAGTCCGGATGGAACGATGACTGACAACGCCTGCCGGGAGGCATGCACCACGCGGGCCCGCCGCGTTCCGAGGTGTACTTCCGGGGCACCCGCGCCGTTCGACGACAGGTCGGTACCTTCGATGGTGATCCGCCCGCCCTCGACAGCCCGCGCCGGCCGGACGGCAGTAATTCGTCGGTCCGAGCCGGCCGCTGACCGCCCGCTCATGGCCGTCCGCGGCGAATGCGGCGGGGCTTTTCCTGTCACGGCAACCTACGTCTCGTCGAGCTCAACGTTCCAGTACAGGTAGTCGCGCCAGGTCTCGGGCGCGTCGCGCAAGCCGAAGGTCAGCCGCACCGCCGGCGCCCTGGTCGGCCGGCGCGGCGGCCGTATGACGCGCATGCCGGCCTGGGCCGGCGTGCGCCCACCCTTGCGGCGGTTGCAGGTCACGCAGCAGGTGACGATGTTCTCCCAATCCTTGCGTCCCGCCTGCGACACCGGCACCACATGGTCGAACGTGAGGTCCGACACGGGAAACTCCGCGCCGCAGTACTGGCAGCGGTGACGGTCCCGCGCGTAGATGTTGGCGCGCGAGAACGGAACGTGGTCGAAATGCTTGCGGATGGTGATGTAACGCAACAGCCGGATTACCGACGGCAGCTGGATGCTGAACGACACGGAGTGAATCTCCCGGTCGTGGACCGCGATCACCTCCACCTTGCCCTGGCACCAGAGCGTGATCGCCTTGCGCCAATCGACGACCTTGAGCGGTTCGTACGTTGCGTTCAGCAACAACGTCTGTTCCATGACCGCCTACATTCTACCGGGTCCACCTGCCGCCACCCGGACTCCGCAACGCTCTCGGTGCTGCGCGGGGTTTCACCACGGGCTCCTATCCGACCGGCTGGCCCTGCACCACGATCTTCAGCCGGTCGCCGGTCCGCGGCTGCTCGTCGACCGGATAGCCGTTCATGATCGCCAACGTTGCCGGCGGCACCAGCTCGCCGCCGGCGCGCTGCGCGATGCGCTGCCACGTATCGCCCGCGGCAGCCTCGTACAGCGCGATCTCGTGCGGCAGGATGCGGGCCGCTTCCTCTGCGCTGAGCCCCCGGAACGACCGGATACTGCTATACACTTCGCGCTCTATCCGCGTGTAGTCCGCCACCGGAATGACGCACCCCAGCATGTACACCCGGTCGTCGTGGCGGACGTAGGCCACGCGCACCATGACCGGGCCGCCCTCGTCCAGGTCGTGCTGGTACGAACGGATATGCGCGTCCAATCCGTTGATCCTGCTGCTGGCCGCCGAGACGTTGCGCGCGTCGCGCGGCGTGTCGCGCTCGGCAACCGCCTCCAGCGTGGCCGCCTCCGCGTCCTCGACGAGCTGCAGCGCCATGTAGCCGTTCCGGCCAGGTTGCCTGGCAACGACGACCGCGGCGCTGTTCTGGATTTCCCAGCCCTCCGGAAACTCGACGCCGAGCCGCAACACCGGGTGCACGAACTCACGCCCGCGCGCTATGCCTTCTTCGGGGTTGTCGCCGTACCTGACCCCCACGATCCGTTCGAGGTATCCGCCCCGGTCGACGCGCAGACGGGAGGCATCGACCGTCTCGATCAGCCGGGCGACGGTGGGCGCTACTTCCGCAACGCGCGACGTCGGCTCCGGATGCGTCGAGAGCCAGTTCGGCACGCCGCGCCGGTCGCTCAGCTCGTTGATGCGGCCCAGCGTCGACAACATGCCGGCAACGCCCTCCGGATGCCACCCACCGCCAGCCGCGTATTCCGCGCCCAACCGGTCGGCCTGAATCTCGTCGTCGCGTCCGAACTTGAGCAACAACAGCCCGAGACCGGAGGCGGCGGCGTCCATCATGCCCAGCGTGCCGTACGGATTGCTGCGCATCGTGGGCACGAATATCTGCCCCAGCAGCAGGCCGAGCTGCGCGCCCGTCGCCCGCGAGTACGCCTGCACCGCGTGGCGGGCGGTGACGTGACCAATCTCGTGACCCAGCACGCCGGCCAGCTCCGCCTCGTCGCCGAGATAGACCAGGATGCCCCGGGTCAGGTAGATGTAGCCGCCCGGGAGGGCAAACGCGTTGACCGCCGGAGAATCGACGACGGTGAACCGCCACGGCAGATTGGGCCGGTGCGACATCGCCGCAATGCGGTGTCCGAGATCGCCGACGTAACCCTGCAGCGCGGGGGAATCGTACACGCCCATCTGTTCCCGTATCTGGGCGTCAGCGTTCTCGCCGATCGAGATCTCCCGCCCCTCGGTCATCAGCGCGAACTCGCGGCCGCCTGTCACCGGATTGGTTGCGCAGCCGGCGAGCAGCAGGACCGCGGCCGCGGCCGCGGCCGGCGCCCGGGAGACCGGGCTACGCCGACGCATGCAAAGCCTCCATCGCCTGTCGAATCTCGTCCATCGCGGCCGACCCGATCGGCAGCAGCGGCGGGCGGGGGGGGCCACCGGCGAACCCCGCGATTTCCAGCGCCGCCTTGAGCCCCGGGAGGCCATGGACGCGGGTCAGCAGCCGGGCCAGCGGCGTGAGCCGCTGCTGGAGAATGCGCGCCTCGGCCAGACGGCCGGCAGCGACCAGGTCGAACAGCCGGACGCACAGCTCCGGCACGGCGCACGCGAGCGCCAGCACCCCGCCGGCGGCGCCCGAGACCAGGCTCGCGTAGAAGACCGGCGCCGAGCCCGCCAGCACGCTGAAATCGTCGGGCGTCTCGTCGATCAGCGCCGAGATGAAGGCTATGTCGGAGCCCGACTCCTTCATTCCGATGATGTTGGGGTGGCGGGCCAGCCGCGCCACCGCCGCCAGCGGCAGCGTCACCCCGGTCAGGGCGGTGAAGTTGTACAGCAGGACCGGCACGGGCGACGCGTCGGCCACCGCAGTGTAGTGCCGGGTCAAGGCTTCCCCGCTCAGCAGCGCCTTGAAGAACCACGGCGTGCGGACCAGCACCGCATCCGCCCCGCATGCCGCGGCGCGCGTCGCGGCGCGCACCGTCCCCGCCGTCGATTCCCGCGCCACGCCGGCGATCAGCAGGCGGCCGGCCGGCACCCGCGCGCGGGCGGCCGCGATGACCCGGTCCGACTCGTCGTCGTCGAGCAGCGGCGCCTCGCCGTTCGACCCCAGCACGACGAGGCCCCGCAGGCCGGTCTCCATCCACCGTTCACAGTTGGCGGCGAGGGCCCCGGTGTCGAGCGCACCGTCTCGAAAGGGAGTCGGAATCGGCGGAAAGACGCCTCGTAAGTCCATTGCGTGCTACTTGATCATTCGCCGGCGGTCTCGACGCCTGCCGGGCCGGCGCCGGGCGCATGCCCGACGATCAGCAGGTTCTCCACCACCTGGCCGCCGATCAGATGCTCCGTGATAACCCGTTCCAGGGCCGGCGGATCGCACCCGCCGTACCACGCGCCCTCCGGATAGACGAGGGCAACCGGGCCACCCTCGCAGATTCGGAGGCAGTTCGCCTTGGTGCGCAGAACCCCGCCCCGCTCGGACAGCCCGAGCTCGCGGAGACGCTTCTTCAGATAGGCCCAGGCCGCCAGACCGCGATCCCGCGCACAACACTTGGGGTTGGTCTGGTCACAGCACAGGAAGATATGGCGGACGGCCACATCGGCGCCGATGGCGGCAGCCACGCGGCGCTGTTGCTCCAGGCTGGGCGGCTCGGCCGACGGCTGCGGCATCGGGGGCGACCTGAAAGACAGTAGGATATCACTTCAATGGCGAAGCGGCTGGCGCGCCTGGGCGATTGGACCACCGTCTTTCTGGGCACTGTCGAGCGCGTCGGCAACGCCCTGCCGCACCCGGCCACCATCTTCGCGATTCTGGCGCTGCTCACCATCCTGGCGTCCGCCGTGGCGGCCACGATGGACCTCGAAGTGGTGCACCCGGGCACGGGCGCGACCGTGCGGCCCGCCAACCTGCTGACCATCGACGGCTTCCACCGCATCCTGACCGAGATGGTGGTGAACTTCACCGGGTTCGCCCCGCTCGGCACCGTGCTCGTGGCGATGCTGGGGATCGGGGTCATGGAAGCGAGCGGCCTGATCGCCGCCGCGCTACGGCTGCTGGTGCTCTCCGCCCCGGCGCGGCTGCTCACGTTCGTCATCGTGCTGGCGGGTGTGCTGTCGAATGCCGCCAGCGAGATCGGCTACGTGCTGCTGGTGCCGCTCGGCGGCATCATCTTTCTGGGCGCCGGACGCCACCCGATAGCCGGGCTCGCGGCCGCCTTCGCCGGCGTATCGGGCGGCTACAGCGCCAATCTGCTGCTCGGCACCATCGATCCGCTGCTGGCGGGCCTGTCGGAGGAAGCCGCCCGCATCGTCGACGGCGGCTACCGGGTCAATCCGGCGGCCAACTATTTCTTCATGGTCGCATCGACGTTCATCATCGCCGCCGCCGGCACGTGGGTCACCGAGCGGATCGTCGTGCCGCGGCTGGGGCGCTACGAGGGTGGGGAGCGCCGGGACGGCCTCGACCGACTCAGCGCGGAAGAATGGCGCGGGCTGCGCTTCGCCGCGGCAGCCATGCTGGCGTTCGGCGCGTTCCTGCTGGCGGGCATCATCCCGGCGGACGGGTTCCTGCGGAACCCGGAAACCGGAGACCTGCTGCGTTCGCCGTTCCTGTCCGGAATCGTCGCCTTCATCTTCCTCGGCGGCACCACGGTCGGCGTGGCGTACGGCGTCGGCGCCGGCAAGTTCCGCAGCGACAAGGACGTCATGAACGGCATGGGCGCGACCATCGGCACGCTCGGCACGTATCTCGTCCTCGTGTTCTTCGCCGCCCAGTTCGTCGCCTACTTCAACTGGTCGAACCTCGGCCTGATCGTCGCGGTGAAGGGCGCGGACGCATTGCGGGCGTCGGGGCTGGGCGGCATCCCGCTGATGCTGGCGTTCGTCGTACTCTCGGCGGTCATCAACCTGTTCATGGGCAGCGCGTCGGCGAAATGGGCGGTGATGGCGCCGGTGTTCGTGCCGATGTTCATGCTGCTGGGGTACTCCCCGGAGCTGACCCAGGTGGCGTACCGCATCGGCGACAGCACGACGAACGTCATCGCGCCGATGATGTCCTATTTCGCGCTCATCGTTGCGTTCTTCGAGAAGTACGACAAGCGCTCCGGGATCGGCACGGTCGTGGCGACCATGCTGCCGTACACCGTCGTTTTCCTCCTGGTCTGGTCGTGCGTCCTCGTGGTCTGGATGGCGCTCGGCCTGCCGGTGGGGCCGGGCGCAGGCCTGTATCTGTGACGCGCACCACCCGCCGCCTGCTGACCGTTCGCGCTTCCGCCGGATCGCTCGCCGGCCTGCTCGTGGTAGCGGGGCTGCTTACCGGCGCCGGCCTGGCGCTCCAGCGGCCGGCCGCGGGCCAGCCGCCCGCGGCGGCCGAAGCATCGATCACCGCGGCCGATCTGCAGCGCGAGGTCGCGTTTCTCGCCTCCGATGCGATGCGCGGCCGCCTGACCGCCACGCCGGAAAACGAGTCTGCCGCGCGGTACATCGCGGAGCGGTTCGAGCGGCACGGACTGCGCGCGATCGGCCCCGGCGCCAGCTACCGGCACACGGTCGACCTGGTGGTCGCGGCGCAGGAGCCGGGCAACGTGCTGCAGGCGCATACCGGCGGCCACGTGGAGAGCGCCGAGCTGTCGCGCGACTTCTTCCCTGCCCCGTTCAGCGCCTCCGGCAGCGCCGCCGGCCCGGTCGTATTCGCCGGATTCGGCATCACGGCAGCGGGTCTCGAGCACGACGACTACCGGCAGGCGGACGTGACCGGCAAGGTTGTCCTGGTGCTCGACCACGAGCCGGGCGAGTTCGACCCGCAGAGCCGCTTCGCCGGCGTCGTGACGTCCGAGCATGGCCGAGCCATCCGCAAGGCGCTGGAGGCGCAGCGGCGCGGCGCGGTCGCCGTCGCCATCGCACCGGACGTGCACAACCATACGCGCTGGTGGACCATCCCGGACCTCGCGAGCCGCGCCTGGCCCGGCAGCCCGCCGCGCGTGCCCCCCTACCAGCTCGCCGCGTGGGTGGAGCGGGTGCGCATCCCGGTGGTGCGGATATCCGCCGAGTTGGCCGAGCGTCTCGCCGGCGCGGCTGGCCGCACGTTGCAGGAACTGGGCCAGCACGCCGAAACGGCCGGCGGCGCGGCGGTGGCGGAGCTGCCTGACGTCACGCTGGAGGTGACCACGGCGCTGCGGCACGCGACAACGCCGGTCGACAACGTCGTCGGGCTCATCGAAGGATCGGACGCGGGACTGCGGGACGAATGGATCATTCTCTGCGCCCACTACGACCACGAAGGCGCGGTCGCGGCGCGCATATTCAACGGGGCCGACGACGACGCCTCCGGCGTGGCCGGCCTGCTGGAAATTGCCGAGGCGTACGCGGTGGCCGCCCGCGCGGGCAGGCGGCCGCGGCGGTCAATTCTCCTCGCCGCGTGGAACGCCGAAGAGCAGGGACTGCTGGGCGCCTGGGGCTACACCGAGCGGCCGCTCGCGCCGCTCGAAGATACCGTGGCAGTGATCAACATGGACATGATCGGCCGCAACGAGGAAGTGCCGGCGGGCGGCGGCTTCCGGTTCGCCGGACTCGAGCCGCAGGCGGCCGATTCGAACCGCAACGCCTTGAACATCATCGGCTCGACCTACAGTGACGACCTGCGTGCCGCCACCGGTGCGGCCAACCGGGGCGCCCGGCTCGATCTGCGGTTCCGCTACGACAACAACCGCTCGAACCTGCTGCGCCGCAGCGACCACTGGCCGTTCCTCTATCACGAGATCCCCGCGATCTTCGTGCATACCGGCCTCCACCCCGACTACCACACCGAGCGGGATCGTCCCGACACGCTCGACTACGACAAGATGGCGCGCGTGGTGCAGTTGGTCTACGGACTCAGCTGGGACCTCGCGCAGGGCGGGCCGCGCCCCGCATTCAACTATCCCGGGCGGTGAGACCGTCGCGGGCGTCCCGGACGGCGCTCGGCACGGGCTGCGGGGTCGCCGGCGAAGCGGCAGTCGACCTCCAGCGCCGCGGCCAGCAGGTTCAGGTACCGACGCCGGGACACCTCCCCCGCACCGAACGTCGAGAGGTGCGGGGTGAGCCACTGGAGATCGAGCAGCCGGTAGCCCCGCAGCCGCAGCCGCTCGACCAGCAGGCAGAGCGCCACCTTCGAGGCATCCGTCACGGTGTGGAACATCGACTCGCCGAAGAAGGCGCCGCGCAGACTGACGCCGTACAACCCGCCGGCAAGGCGCTCGCCGCACCAGACCTCCAGCGAATGCGCGTAGCCGGCCGCGTGCAGCGCCGTGTAGCTGTCGATGAGCTCCGAGTCGATCCACGTGCCGGTGTCGGCGGGCCGCGCGGCGCACGCCGCTATCACGGCGGGAAACGCCCGGTCGACCGTGGCGTGGAAGCGCCCCTGGCGCAGCACACGGCGCAGGCGGCGGGGCACGTGCAGGCGATCGAGCGGCAGAATCCCGCGGCGGCGGGGCGAGAACCATACAATGCGACCCTCCGCCGCCATCGGAAACAGCCCCTGCGCATACGCCCCGAGCAGCGTGTTGATGGGAATCATGCGGTCGTCGTATTATCTCCCGTGCCTCCCGACCGGCAGAGCGGTGTACATACCTCGGAGGCAGTGACGAACGGCATTCGGGTGCACGTCACTGCGCGTTACTCCCCCGGCCATTCCCAGCCGCAGCGTGATCTCTGGCTGTTCGTCTATACGATCGCGATCTCCAACGAAGGCCCCGAGACCGTCCAGCTGATCAGCCGCCACTGGATCATCACGGACTCCAACAACCACGTCGAGGAGATCCGCGGCCTGGGCGTGGTGGGCGAGCAGCCGACGCTGGCTCCCGGCGAATCGTTCGAGTACACCTCGAACTGCCCGCTCCGGACACCGTTCGGGACGATGCGGGGTACCTACCAGATGGTGAACGGCAACGGCAGGCGTTTCGACGTCGAGGTCGCCGCCTTCACCCTGAGCGAGCCGTACACGATCCACTAGCGGTGGAGCCCGGCGGCACGCCGAACGGGACCACCGCGACGCCGGCCGCCTCGAGGCCGTCGCGCACGGCGGCTGCGAGCGACACCGCGCCGGGTGTGTCGCCGTGGATGCAGATCGTGTCGGCCTGCAGCGCCACGCGTTCGCCGGTCACCGCAGTGACCGCGCCCTGGCGGAGCATCTGCAGCACGCGCGCGACGGCCGCGGCCGGATCCCCGATGACGGCGCCGGGCAGGGACCGGGAGCGCAGCGCGCCGGTCGCCTCGTACGCACGATCCGCGAACGCTTCCGACGCCACGTCGAGACCGGCCGCGCGGCCGGCGTCCAGCAGGTGCGTGCCGGACAGACCGACCAGGATCAGCCCGCGGCCGGCCGCCGCCACGCCGCGCGCGATGGCATCGGCGAGCCGCCGGTCGCGGGCCGCCATGTTGTACAGCGCGCCGTGCGGCTTGACGTGCCGCAGCCGGCCGCCTTCAGCCGCCACGATGCCGGCCAGCGCGGACACCTGATACAGCACCATGGCCTCGACTTCGTCCGGCCCGGCCTGCAGCTCCCGCCGGCCGAACCCGCCGAGGTCCGGAAAGCCGGGATGCGCGCCGACCGCCACGCCGAGCCGGACGGCCAGCCGGACCGTGCGCCGCATGATGAGCGGATCGCCGGCGTGGAACCCGCAGGCAACGTTGGCGGACGTGACGTGCGGCAGAACCCCTTCGTCGTCGCCGAGCGCATAGCGGCCGAACGACTCGCCGACGTCGCAGTTCAGGTCGACTCGGAGTTGCGTCATCTCTAGGCATCGGGGGACATTCGTTTCCCCAGCGCGCGGCCCTAACTTATATGATCCGCACGAACAGCAGCGGAATGCAGAGATTCCGGCGCCCGCATTCCGGGCGCCGCGCTTGAGGGCCCATGACGCGAGAAACCGCGGCCGGCGGCGGCGTGCCTCCCGACATCGCCCGGCGCTATCCGCGCCAGGTCGATCTGGCGGACGGCAGCCAGATCGAGCTCGAGCTGATGGGCAGCGGCGACATCGACGGCATACTGGCCTTCGCGCGGACGCTGCCCCCCCACGATCTCATGTTCCTGCGCATCAACATCACCGAGCGCGCGACCGTCCGACATTGGATCGATTCCATACAGGCCGGCCGCACGATCACGGTGCTTGCCCGCCAGGACGGAAACGTGCTCGGCGAATCGACGCTGCTGCACAATGAGGCCAACTGGACACGCCATCTGGGCGAGATTAGGATTCAAATCTCGCCCGACGCGCGGCGGCGCGGCCTGGCCCGGGTGCTGGCCCAGGAGATCGACGCAATCGCGAAACAGGTCGGCCTGCAGCTGCTCACCGCCCGTATGACACTGGACCAGTCGGCGGCGCAGGCCGTCTTCCGGCGGCTGGGGTTCCAGCGGGAGGCCGTGCTCTGGGACTACGCCATTACGCCGGACGGACACACGCGAAACGTGCTGGTCGCAACCAAGAGACTGTAGCGACAGGGGAACATCAGGAGGACAGATAGTGACTGACGAGAAACTGCAGGCCGGATTCGATGTGCTGCTGACCGAAGACCGCGTCTTCGAGCCGCCCGAGGAATTCCGCAAGAACGCCAACATCAACGACCCCGGCATCTACGAGCGCGCCGACGCGGATCCGGAGGGGTTCTGGGCCGATTTCGCCAAGGAGCTCGATTGGAGCCGGCCGTGGGACACGGTGCTCGACTGGCAGCCGCCCGACGCGAAGTGGTTCGTGGGCGGCAAGATCAACGCCAGCGTCAACTGCGTCGACCGCCACGCCCTCGGCAGCCGCCGCGACAAGCGCGCCATCGTCTGGGAGGGCGAGCCGGGCGACCAGAAGACCCTGACCTACGGCGAGCTGCACGTCGAGGTCCAGAAGTGCGCCAACGTCCTAAAGCAGCTCGGCGTGGGCCACGGCGACCGCGTCGCGGTCTATCTGCCGATGATCCCCGAACTGCCGGTCGTGCTGCTGGCTTGCGCCCGCATCGGCGCGGTCCACAGCGTCGTCTTCGGCGGCTTCAGCGCCGAGTCGCTGCGCGACCGGATGAACGACATGGAGGCGAAGCTGCTGGTGACCGCCGACGGCGGCTATCGCCGCGGCGGCATCGTGCCGCTCAAGCAGATCTCCGACGACGCGCTCGACGGCGCACCCAGCGTCGAAAACGTGCTGCTGGTCAAGCGCGAGGGTCTGGAGACCCCGTTCAGCGTCGTAGAGGGGCGCGACCACTGGTACCACGAGCTGATGGCGCAGGCCTCCGACACCTGCGCGCCGCGCGAGAACGACGCCGAGGATCTCCTCTTCACGCTGTACACCTCCGGAACCACCGGCAAGCCGAAGGGCATCGCGCATACGACCGGCGGTTATCTGGTCGGCACCTACGCAACCTCCAAGTGGGTCTTCGATCTGAAAGAGGACGACGTCTTCTGGTGCACCGCCGACATCGGCTGGGTCACCGGCCACAGCTATCTCGTCTACGGGCCGCTGGCGAACGGCGCCACCTGCGTGATGTACGAGGGCGCGCCCGACTCCCCCGGCCGCGACCGCTTCTGGGACATGGTCGCGCGGCACAAGGTAACCATCTTCTACACCGCCCCGACCGCCATCCGGGCGTTCATGAAGTGGGGTCCCGAGCATCTGAGCAAGCACGACCTGAGCTCGCTGCGCCTGCTCGGCTCGGTCGGCGAGCCGATCAACCCCGAGGCATGGATGTGGTACCACCAGCACGTCGGCGGCGGGCGCTGCCCCGTCGTCGACACCTGGTGGCAGACGGAGACCGGCAGCATCCTGATCACGCCGCTCCCCGGCATCACCCCGCTCAAGCCCGGCTCGGCGTCGCGGCCGTTCCCAGGCCTCAAGCCGGCCGTCGTCACCGAGGCCGGAGAGCCGGTCGAGTTGGGCGGCGGCTACCTGGTCCAGACGCGCCCCTGGCCCTCGATGCTGCGCACCATCTACGGCGACCACGACCGCTTCGTCGCCACCTACTGGAACCGCTGGGGGCGTGACGTCTATGTCACCGGCGACGGCGCCAAGGTGGACGAAGACGGCTACTTCTGGCTGCTCGGACGCGTCGACGACGTGCTCAACGTCGCCGGGCACCGGGTCGGCACCATGGAAGTGGAGAGCGCGCTCGTCGATCACCAGCAGGTCGCCGAGGCGGCGGTGGTCGGCAAGGCGCACGACATCAAGGGGCAGGCCATCTGCGCGTTCGTCACCCTGAAGGAAGGGGTGACGGCTACCGACGAGAAGCTGGCCGAGTTGCGACAGCACGTCGCGACCAAGATCGGCGCCATCGCCAAACCGGATGAAATCATCTGGACCGCCGACCTGCCGAAGACGCGCTCCGGGAAGATCATGCGGCGGCTGCTGCGCGACATCGCGGCGCGGAAGGCGCTCGGCGACGTGACCACGCTGGCGGACCCGACGATCGTGGCGAAGCTCCGGGGGCAGTACGAGGAGAAGGAAGGGTAGCGGCGCGTGGCGAACCCCCGCGAGGCGCGACCGCCCGCCGTCCCGGAAACGGCATGAACCGCTACTTCCTCCGGGCGGCGGCGGCCCTGCCGGTCCTGCTGCTCGCACTGCAGGCCGGCGCCGGCGCGCAGGAGGGCGCACCTGCGCTCTACGCCTGCAACGAGGAGCCGCACTCGGAAGCCGCCGTGGTCGGGCTGACGCTGTGCGACTGCGAGCCGACGCCCGACCTGCTGGCGCAGTTCGAAATCGCCAACCTGCAGGTACGGGAGGGAGCGCTGGTCACGGAGGTGGCGGCGGGCGGCGTTGCCGGCGTCGCCGGACTGCAGGCCGGCGACCTGATCTACCGCGTCGGGGGCGCCGACGTCGCGGGTGCGGGGGCTGCGGCCGGACGGCTCGCGCAGATCGCGGCGCGCGCCGATACGGTCGTGAACTTCCTCCGCGGCGGCCGGCCGTACCGCATCAAGCTGAGACGCGAGTGAGGCACGGAGGCGCCGCCGCGGACGCTTGCGCACGCCGTGGAACCGGGGCGCCGCATGGTATTATCCGCGTTTGTCTATCTTGGGGGCCGGGCAGCCCGTGCAACCGCCCCGCGCAGCCAGGATAACGGTGGAACCAGGCAGGGGACGGCGGGCACTGAAGCAGCCGTCCCCAAGCCGCGCGGCGCGCCGGCCACGGAGTGGGGCGAAGGGGTCCCCGCGAGTGGCCGGCGGGGGTTCGGGGCGCAGCCCCGAGATGAGGAAGCCGCGCAGCCCCAAGAGGAATGGACAGATGATCAACAGCCTGCGGCGATACCTCGCCCCGCTGGTCGTCTGCGTGTCGATCCTGGCCCCGGCCGCGGCGGCCGGGCAACAGTGGGCGAGCTGGCGGGGTCCGGCGCAGAACGGCGTCGCCGACCTGAGCGGCCTGGTGTCCGCCTGGTCCAAGGACGGCGACAACCTGATCTGGTCGGACAGCTGGATCGGCCGCTCGACGCCGGCCGTGTTCGACGGGCGCGCCTGCGCGAACGGCCGGTCGGGCGACGGCGTGTCGAAGCAGGAGGTCGTCGCCTGCTGGGACGCCGGGGACGGCACGAAGCTGTGGGAGCACAAGTTCAACATCGCGAACACGACCGTCCCGTTCAACCGCGTCGGGTGGGGCAACGTTACGGGGGACCCCGAGACCGGGTACCTGTACGCCATGAACATCGACGGCCACCTGAACGTGTTCGACCGGGACGGCGCCATCGTCTGGAGCTGGAGGCTGGCGGAGGAGCTCGGCCGCGCCTCCGGTTACGGCGGACGGACATCCACGCCGGTCCTCGATGAGGATCGCGTCATCTTCTCGGTGATCGGCGGGTTGTGGGGCAACCACGCCGGTCCGCCGCGCCACCGCTACATGGCCTTCGACAAGCGCAGCGGCGAGCTGATGTGGATTTCGACGCCGGGCGGCAACGTCGCCGACATGAATACCCAGTCGGTGCCGATCATCACCGTTATCAACGGCCGGCGGCTGCTGATCGACGGCAACGCCGACGGCCACATCTATGCCCTGCTCGCGCGCACCGGCGAGAAGGTCTGGGACTTCCATCTCTCCAAGCGGGGCATCAACGTCTCGCCCGTCATCGACGGGACCACGGTGTACGTGGCGCACAGCGAGGAGAACGTCGACAGCAGCCGCATGGGCCGCCTGGTGGCGATCGACGCGACCGGCAACGGAGACGTGACCGCCACGCACGAACGGTGGCGCGCCGAAGAGGTGGCGGTAGGCTTTTCGACGCCGGCATTTCATGACGGCCGGCTGTACATCATCGACAACTCGGCGAACCTGAGCGCACTCGACGCCGGCAGCGGCGAGGAGCTCTGGACGACCAGCGTCGGCACGGTCGGCAAGTCCGCGCCCGTCTTCGCGGACGGCAAGCTTTACGTCACCGAAGTGAACGGCAACGTCACCATTCTCCAGCCGGGAGCCGGCGGCGCCACGGTGCTCGACCACGAGGAGTTGCAGGTCGAGGACGGACGCTACGCCGAGATCTACGGCTCGTTCGCTCCGGCGTACGGGCGCCTGTATCTGACCTCCGAGTCCGGCATCTACTGCATCGGCGACCCGGGCGCCCCGTTCGAGGCGCGCGACGCGCCGGCGCCGGTCCGCGGCACGGAGACGGCGCCCGGCGACGCGGCGAGCCTCCAGGTCGTGCCGGCCGAGGTCATCCTGTCGGCGGGCGAATCCGCGTCGTTCCGGGTGCTGGCATTCGACGGCAACGGACGGGCGCTCGGAGAGCGCAGCACCGAGTGGTCGCTCGATGGCCTGCCCGGATCGAGCGTCTCGTCGGACGGCAGGCTCTCGACCGCGTCGGGTACGCCGAACCACGGCGGCCAGGTGACGGCCGCGGCCGGCGGCCTGAGCGCAAGTGCCCAAGTGCGGGTGTTCGCGCCGCTGCCGTGGCGCGAGAACTTCGAGAGCGGCCGTCCGTCGTTCTGGATCGGCGGCGGCGGCAACCTGCGGGCCGTCGACGAGGGCGGCCAGCAGATGCTGCGCAAGGGACCGTCGCGCACCGGCATCCACCGCCACGCTCTGTACATGGGGCCGGCCGACATGTCGGGATATACGGTGCAGGCCGATGCGATGGCGACCCAGATGGGCCGGCGGCGGGCGGACCTCGGCGTCATCAACAGCGGCTATACGCTCGACCTGCAGGGCAACGCCCAGCGCATCCAGCTCCAGTCATGGGCCGCGGAGCTGCGCGTCGAGGAGCGGGTGCCGTTCGAATGGCAGCCGGACGTCTGGTACACGCTGAAGCTGCGCGTGGACATCAACGGCGACCGCGCGCTGATTCGGGGCAAGGTGTGGCAGCGTGACGATCCGGAGCCGGCCGACTGGACGATTACCGTCGAGGACCCTGTGCCGGTCCGCCAGGGCAGCCCCGGTCTGGTCGCGTACTCGCCGAATGACATCTTCTACGACAACGTAACGGTGATGGAGAACCAATGACTCGACACGGACTGATAGCCGGTCTGGCGCTGCTGCTCGCGGCGGGCTCCGCGGCGGAAGCGCAGGACGTCGGCATGTTCGGCAACACCCCGTCGCGCAACATGGCCGCGGACGCATCCGGCCTGCCCGCCGAATGGGACGTGACCACCGGGATGAACGTGCTCTGGTCCCAGCCGGTCGGTTCGCAGGCGTACGGCGGGCCGGTCGTAGGCGACGGGCGCGTCTACGTCGGCACCAACAACGAAGGGCGCCGGGACCCCGCCATCGAGGGCGACAAGGGCGTGGTCATGGCGTTCGAGGCCGAGACCGGCGAGTTTCTCTGGCAAATGGTGCACGACAAGCTGTCGGCCGGGCGCGTCAACGACTGGCCGCTGCAGGGCGTCTGCTCAACCGCGTACATGGAAGGCGACCGGATCTATTACATCTCGAACGAGGCGCACGTCGTCTGCGTGGATGCAAACGGCTTCAAGGACGGCGAGAACGACGGGCCGTTCACGGACGAGTCGGATACGTCGGAGATCGCCGGCGACGTCCTCTGGTCGTACGACATGATCGGCGAGCTCGACGTCTTTCCGCACAACCTCGCCACCGGATCGCCGCTCGTGATCGGCGACATCCTGTACACGGTGACCAGCAACGGCGTCGATGAGGGGCACGTCAACGTCCCCTCGCCCTTCTCGCCCAATTTCATCGCGCTGAACAAGAACACCGGCGAGCTGGTCTGGGAGAACGCCGTGGTCGGCGAGAACGTCCTGCACGGCAGCTGGACCAACCCGGCGTACGCCGAGATCAACGGTCAGGCGCAGGTCGTCTTCGCCGGCGGCGACGGCATCATCTACAGCCTCGACGCCGCCACGGGCGAGATCGTCTGGCAGTTCGACTGCAACCCGAAGGATGCGATCTGGGCGCTGGGCGGCCGCGGGACCCGCAACAACATCCTCGCCACGCCGGTGGTCTATGACAACAAGGTCTACATCGGGGTCGGCCAGGATCCGGAGCACGGCGAGGCGCCCGGGCATTTCTGGGTGATCGACGCCACCGGCAGCGGCGACGTAACCGACACGCACGTCGTCTGGCACCGCGGCGGCGAGGACTTCTACCGCACCATGTCGACCGCCGCCATCCAGGACGGCATCGTGTACATCTCGAGCCTCTCGGGCTTCCTGCACGCGCTCGACGCCCAGACCGGCGAGTACTACTGGACGCACGACACGTTCGCGGCCGTCTGGGCCTCGGCGTTCGCGGCCGACGGCAAGGTGTACCTCGGCGACGAGGACGGCGACATCGTCGTGCTGCGCGCCGGGAAGGAACTGGAAGTGCTCGGCGAGTTCACGCTGGGCGCCGCCGTCTACAGCACGCCCGTCGTGCACGACGGTGTGATGTACATCCTGACGCGCAACCGGCTGTGGGCCCTCAAGGACGGCGCGCAGGGCGACCCGCTGTAGCGACATATACTCGCAGTGTGACGGCGCTGGCGCGTATCTGCACCGCTCTTAACGACGCCGGCGTGCGCTACGCCGTCGTTGGCGGATACGCCGTCGCGCTGCACGGGGCCGTCCGCGGCACGCTGGACATCGACATCGCCATCGACTGGACCCGGCCCGCGCTGCAGGCCGTACAAGATGCGCTGGCGGGCCTCGGTCTCGTCTCCAGGTTGCCCATCTCCGCGGAAGATGTCTTCTTGCACCGCGACGAGTACGTAACCCACCGCAATCTTGTCGCCTGGAACTTCTACAACCCCGCCGACCCCTCGGAGCAGGTAGATATCATCATCGCCTACGATCTCAAGAACAAGCGGACAACACCGGTGACGTTACCCGAGTGCGTCGTGCCGATTCTTTCCATCGAAGACCTGATTGACATGAAGCGGAGCAGCGGACGCCCGCAGGACCGGGAGGACGTCGCCGCCCTGGAGAAGCTCCGGTGAGACCTCTGCAGCTCTTCTCTGACGCGTACCTCCGTCGCTGCCGGGAACTGCCCCCCGCGGCCATCGCGCGCTTCCTGGACGACTTCAGGCGCCTGCATGGCGTCCGTCACCAGGCCCACCCCAATATGTCCGACACGCTGCCTCCTGCGAATGCGCAGAGCATTCCGCCCCCACGCAGGTGCACCTCGGCGCGATCAAGAGCCCCGATCGCGACAGCCACTTGATGCACATGCCTGCCAAAGACTGGGAACCGCTTCAGAGAGCACTCTGGCAACACGTAAGGAAGCCCCTTGCGGCCAATTCTGCACAAGAATGGGCTCAGGTAGAGCGAGGCGGCACAATCGAGTTCGGTCCTCTCAACGCATTAGCAAAGGGTGGCATGACCTCGGCGACCGACGACAAATGGACCGCGCTCTGGTACGCGCTGGTTTATGCCTGCCCGCACTTCGACGCCCTAACTGCGTTGATGCAAGAGCGGGTGTTCCGCGAGCGCGTGCAGCGTGCGTTGGAACGTGACCAAACGACGCGCGCGCAGCGGGATATGGTTCAACGCATTCTGAGTCGTTTCCTCCGCCATCGGTACTCCTCGCCGCGGGTACTGCATATTGACTTTGGTTGCGGTCCGGGCACGGCCTCCTGGGCCGCTATCAAGCTGCTGTCGGGTCGCGCTACCGTGGTGACGGTCGGTCACGATCACAACCGGCACATGATTAAGCTAGCCCGTACCATTACCGCTGACGTTGCAAAGCCCCAACGGAACATCACCAATCTGTTTTTCTCGAATTGGGATAAGTTCAAGAAGAAATCCATTCGTCTGGCGTCGAAGAGTTGGAGTGCGGTAATTGTTACAGCAAACTCAATATTTAGTCAGCCGTCCATAGACGAAGATGGCATCAAGGAAATCTGCGCCGTCATTGCGGATACTCACAGTCATGCGAGCGACTCGCTCTTCCTCACCTTGGGCACTCATCCGTCGAACTACGAGCGGAAAAAAGTCTCCGGTGCGTGGCAACGGATCGCAGGTATCGCTGACAGCGAAGTGTTGTATGACGCCTCAGTATGGCGGCGACGTTAATTTCGTGTCCTGGAACCCCATCCGTCCTGGCCGCTACAAGCCGGGCGACGACGAAGCTTGGCAGGCGTGGCGTGGTCAGACACGAAAGTTGGCTCATGTCATCAAGGTGAATAGCAGATGAGCACACACGCCGACTTCAACATGCCGAGTCTGTTCGACGCTCCCGACGCCGACACGGACAGGACACTTGTGCCCACTCGTCTGCGCGAGAATGGGGTCATCTACCTTCCTGCGTTTCTCACCAGCAGAGAGTGCAACGATCTTCTCGCGAAAATTGACGCCCGACCTTGGATGAACGACCTCAAGCGGCGCGTCCAGCACTACGGGTGGCGGTACGACTATTCGTCACGAGTCGTCACCGAGGAGATGAAGACGGAACCATTGCCCGGCTTCATTCTGAAGATTGCGCGGGAGCTGAACGTACGTGGTTGGTTCGCGTCGATACCCGATCAGGTGATCGTTAACGAGTACGAGCCGGGTCAGGGAATCGCTCCACACATCGATCGCGACTGCTTCGGACCCTCGGTGGCCACGCTCTCGCTTGGCGATCGGTGGCCGATGCAGTTCACTCCGTTGGGTAGGAGTGCGGTAGCAACTGAATCGGAGGAAATCTTTCTTGACGTTGGATCGATGCTCATTCTGCAAGGCGACGCCCGAACCAGGTGGATGCACGGTATCGTCAAGCGAAGAACGGATGGTCAGGGACGTAGCAGGCGGCAGCGCATGCGTCGCGTCTCGGTGACGTTTCGCACCGTCGAACTCCAGCCCCGGCGGCTGTAATCGCCGCCGCGCACGACGCGGCCGCTACTGCCGTGCCTCGGGAATCAGCTCCGCGGTGATCCGCTCGCCGTCGCGCAGGAAGACCAACTCGGTGGGCTCGCCCACCTTCAGCAGGTCAAGCGCGTAGGTGTAGTCGTAGATGTTGGCGATCGTCTGCCCGGCGAGGCTGACGATCAGGTCGCCGCCCTGCAGCCCGGCGGCCTGGGCCGGACCGCCGGCGATCACGCCGGACAGCAGCAACCCCTCCGCTTCCGACGCATAGTCCGGAATCGTCCCGGTGAAGATGCGCATGACCGCCTGTCCGGTGCGCCGCACGCCCTGCACCACCTCGATGAAGTCGGGCGGCTCGGGTGTGGTCACCAGGTGCGCCGCCACGGCCGTCGCCAGCTCGGCGATCCGGTCGAGCCCTTCGTAGTCGAGGGTGTCGGCGTCGTCGGTCGGGCGGTGGTAGTCCTCGTGGCTGCCGGTGAAGAACGCCAGGCTCGGCACCTCCGCGGCGTTCAGCTCCCTCGAGTCGGTCGGCAGGTACGGATCCGCCACGAACGACAGCTCGAACCCGATCGGCGCGTTCAACTGCTCGACGAGGTCGGTCCAGATCGAGCTGCTGCCGACGGCCTGCACGCTGAGCGTGTTGTCGCGCAGCCGACCCACCATGTCGAAGTTGAGATAGGCGGCAATCTGGTCCGTCGGCACCGGCGCCTGCTTGACGAAATCCCTCGACCCGAGCAGTCCGAGCTCCTCGCCGGACCAGAAGGCGAGGATGATGCCGCGGTCGCGCTCGACGGACGCCAGCCGGCCGCCGGCCGCCAGCACGGCGGCCACGCCCGAGGCGTTGTCGTCGGCACCGTTGTGGACCTGCCCATCCTCCGCCGCGCGTGCCAGCGAGTCGGCGCGCCCGTGGCCCAGATGGTCGTGGTGCGCGCCGAGCATGATGTACGGCTCGTCGAGCGACGCGCTTCCGGTCGGGGGCAGATAGCCGAGCACGTTGTGGCCGACGTCCTCCGTCCGATCGAGCTTCACCTCGATGCTGGCCTGCAGCGGCAGCTCGAAGCCGGTGACGTGGGGATTGGCGGTATCGAGCGACGCCTGCACCTCCCGCAGCGATCGTCCGGCGCTCTCGACGATGGCCTTCGCCATCCGGCCGTCTACCGTGGCGGCCACGATGCCGGAGTCGCTCACCGCGGTGTCGAAGGTGAGCGCCACCAGCTCGCCGGCGTTGGGCGACCGCGGCCCGATGACCACGATCAGCCCGGCGGCGCCCCGCTCGCGCGCGTACAACGCCTTGTAACGCAGCCCGGAGTAGCGCGCCAGCGTGGCGCGCAAATCGCCCTCGGTGTCTTCCGGGAAATAGCGCAGCACGATGGCGATCTTGCCGCTGACATCGAGCGTCGCGTAGCTGTCGTAGCTGAAGCCGTCGGTCTCCGGCACCACCAGTCCGTAGCCGGCGAACACCAGCTGGCCCTCGACGGCGCCGTTGTCCGAGAACGACAGGGCGCGCGCGAACGGTCCGTCACCGTCGGGGTGCCGCAGGGGTGTGCCGTCGCCACGGGTGATCGCGACGGTCGTGCCGGCATCGGTGACGCCGGCGGTGTAATCGAACGCCTGGCGGTAGCCGTCCCGGCCCGGCAGCGGCTCTGCCCCGATCGCCTCGAGCTGCTCGATGATGTAGTCGGCCGCCATGCGGATGCCCGGCGAGCCGGTCAGCCGACCTTCGAGCTCGTCGTCAGCCAGATGTTCGACGATCGTCCGCGTGTCCGCCGCGACCGGCGGCGGCGGCGGCGCCCCTCCGGAACAGGCAACCGCGGCGAGCGGCAGTATGACCAGCCAGTGTCTCAACGCCATAGAAATTCACCTCTCGGGGCTGCGCGGCATTGCCACTTGGGGCTGCGCCCCAAACCCCCGGCGGCCACTAGCGGGGACCCCTACGCCCCGCGCCGTGCCCGCCGAGTCGCACCGTGTGCGGCTTGGGACCACCGCATACTCTCTTCGGTGGTCCCATACATGCTTTCGCAGCCTGAGGTCGGGAACGTCACGACTCCCAACTCTACAGGACTAGCCGCCCGCTACGGCGGCAGCGGCAGCCGGGCGACCTTCCGGCGGTGGCGCCAGTAGCTCCACCGTGGCGCCGGAGAGCGCGTTCACGCGCGGTCCCGGGACGACGATGCCGAGCAGGTTCAACGGATCGGCCGCCGGCAGCCACAGGTGGTCGTTTGTCGCGGAGCGCTCCCGGCTGCGCCGCACCTCGCGCAACGCGTCCACCGCTTCGGGACGTGCGAACTGCTCGCCGAGAAAGCCGTCGACGAACCGGCCGCCCCGCACCTCGCCGCACGCCTCCAGCGTGCGCAGCGCCCGCAGCAGGTCGCGCCAGGGGGGCGCCAGCGCCTCACGGGCGATGAGGTCCCGGAACACGACTCCCCAGCGCACGAGCAGTTGCCGCGCGAACGCCTCGACGCCTGCACCGACCTGCCCGCTGGCGCCGGCGTCCGCACCGTCGAGCGCATGCGTGCGCAGCAGCGCCCAGCGGCCTGCCGCGTGCCGCGGCCGCGCCGTCCGGAAGCGGCCCTCTCCCCGGCGCCGCTTCGGGTCGATCAACGCCCGGAGATTGTCGAAACCGTCAGCCGTTACCAACCCCGCGGCAACCAGTTCCCACAACCCGTCCTCCACCTCACTCGCCAGCCGGCCGCTCCCCCGCACCAGATCGCGCAGGAACGATGCACCGTGCGTCTGGAGCTGCTCCAGAACGGCCTGGGCAGGGTGGGAGAGCGCCGCGGAACCGGCCTCGTTCCCGCCGCCGCGCGGCACCAGCCAGAGCGCATCCTCCCGGAGGAAGATCGCCACCGGCGCCGTGCGCGTCGGACGAACCCGGCGGCGGGGCCGGCCGTTCCCCGTCTCGTCCCCGGATGCCGCGGCCTCCGCCTCGAACGCCGGATGCGGCGACAAACGCCCCCACATGACGTCTCCGGACAGGCAGAGCCGGTCCAGGAGCTCCGGACTGTAGCCCGCGACGCGACGCGCAAGCACCTCCGGCTCCCAGGCGGCCGCCGAGATTTCGTACCCCTGCAACTGCCGGATGACCTGCAGCAGGCCGGCCGCCCCGTGCAGCCGCGTGCCTGACTCGACATGCTGCCAGCGCGACAGGAAGCGGACGAAGTCGGCCGCCGAAACCGGCTCGATCTCCCGGCGCAGCCGCCCCAGCGTCAACCGGTGGATGCGGGCGAGCACGCGCCGGTTGCACCATTCCGTCTCGTCGCCGGCAGCAGCGCCGGCCGGCGAGAAATGCCCCCGCAGCACCTGGCCCTCCCCCTCCAGACGCGCGAGCGCCGCGTCGATCACCGGCAGCGGCAGCACCAGCGTCTCCGCCAGCACGCTCGCCCGCTGCGGCCCGGACGACTCGAGCCAGCCACGGAGCACCTCCGCGGCGGCCGTCTCGCGGCTGTCCGGCTCCGGCTGCTCGATGTCCGGCACCTCCCGCGTCAGACGGCAGCCGGGATGCAGCGTCTGCGCCAGGCGCCGGCGCTCGGTCGCCAGCCATAGCCGACGGTCGCCGACGACGATGCTCGTCGCCCGCCGCGCCTGCTCCAGATCCGCGTGCCACGCCTCCCACGCCGCCACCGGCGGCGTGACCGACAGCGTCAGCAGCGCGTCGTGCAGCTCGTCGGGATCCCGCACCACCGGCCACGATTCACCGGCCACCGCAGCTATCGCCGCCGCATCGAGCGCGCCTACCTCGCGGGCATCGCGCGGCAGCGTGCGCCGCAGCTGCACCGCGCGCGCGCGGCGCTCCTCCAGCGGTGCGTCGTCGAGAAAGGCGTATGGGTTGGCGTTGAGAATCTCGTGGCTGAAAACCGACGGCTCGGCCGTCTCGATGGTCCGGGTCTCGATCCGGCCCTCCTCGATCCCCGCAATCAACGCGCGCAGCCCGTCCAGATCCATCGCCTCGTGCAGGCAGTCACGGACCGTCTCGTCGACCAGCGGGTGACTGGGTATGCGGATCTCGCCGGTCAGGTTCTCCTGGCAGGCGACCTGATCCGGAAACACCGACGCGAGCAGGTCGTCCGAGCGCATGCGCTGGATGGGCGGGGGCACCTTGCGGCCGCCGGCGAATCTCAGGACCGCGAGCGCCCGGGAGGCGCTCCAGCGCCAGCGCGCCGTGAACATCGGCGCAGGCAGCATCGCCTGCGTCAGCACATCCTCGACCGTGGCCGGGGCGAGGAAGCGGTAGATCGCCTCCAGCGGGAAGCTGTGCTGCTCGGCGAGCGAGATGACGATGCCGTTGTCGGTCGCCGCCGCCTGCAGCTCGAAGTTGAACGAGCGGCAGAACCGCTTGCGCAGGGCGAGCCCCCAGGCCCGGTTGATCCGCGCGCCGAACGGGGCATGGATGACGAGCTGCATCCCGCCCCCCTCGTCGAAGAAGCGCTCCGCGATGACGGTGCCGATGGAGGGCACCGCGCCGAGCCCGGCTACGCCGGCCCGGATGTACGCCGCCGCCTGCGCCGCGCCGTAGGCGTTCAGACCGCACTCCGCCCGCAGAAACGCCTCGGCCGCGCCGCTCGCGGCGGCGCCGTCCCGGCCGGGAACGCCCGCCAGCTCCGCAATCCGCAGGCGCACCGCCGACACCTCCGCGGACAGTTCGGGGGTGCGCCCGGGCGCCTCGCCGCGCCAGAACGGTATCGATGGCGGCGCGCCGCGGGCGTCCTCCACGCGGACCTGACCCGCCTCGACGCGCCGAATGCGCCAGGAGGTGGTGCCGAGCAGGAATACGTCACCCGCCAGACTCTCCACGGCAAAGTCCTCGTCCACGGTGCCAACGGTGACGCGCTCCGGCTCGGCCACCACCAGATAGTTTGCATTGTCCGGAATGGCGCCTCCCGACGTTATCGCCGCCAACCGGCCTCCCCGCCGGCCGCGCAGCGTGCGGTTGACCCGATCGCGATGGAGGTAGGCGCCGCGCCGGCCGCGATCGGTAGCGATCCCCTCGGACAACATCCCGATCACCTCATCGAAAGCGGATCGCGGAAGCTGGCGGTACGGATACGCCCCGCGCACCAGCTCGAACAACGCATCCTCGTCCCACGGCTCGCAGGCGGTGGCCGCCACGATCTGCTGCGCCAGAATGTCGCGTGGCCAGTCCGGGATGATCCGCCGGTCGAGCAGGCCGCGCCGGACCGCGTGCACCAGGGCCCCCGTCTCGAGCAACTCGTCGCGCGTCGTCGGGAAGAAGCGGCCTTTCGGCACGTGCGAGCGCTCGACCTTGTGGCCCGACCGGCCGACGCGCTGCAGGGCGACGGCGATCGATCGCGGCGAGCCGATCTGGCATACGAGGTCGACCGAGCCGATGTCTATGCCGAGCTCGAGCGACGCCGTCGCGACGACGGCGCGCAGGCGCCCCGCCTTCAGCTCCGTCTCGGCCTGCTGCCGCAACTGCCGGGACAGGCTGCCGTGGTGCGCCAGCACCGCCTCCGCGCCGGCGCGCTCGCTCAGATGGTGGGCTACGCGTTCCGCCAGACGGCGCGTGTTGACGAACACCAGCGTCGTGCGGTGCTCGGAGACGAGCTGGGCGATCCGGTCGTAGATTTGTGCCCACATCTCGTTGGTGGCCACCATCCCGAGCTCTTCCTCGGGAACCTCCACCGCCAGGTCCAGCTCGCGACGATGGCCGGCGTTGACTATCACCGGCTCGTCGGGGGCAGCGCCCTGGAGGAAGCGGGCGACGTCCTCGATCGGATTGACCGTCGCCGACAGGCCGATCCGCTGGGGCCGGCCGCCGCCCGACTGCCCCACGAGGTGATCGAGCCGCGCCAGCGTCAGGGCCAGATGGGATCCGCGCTTGTCATCCACCATGGCGTGGATCTCGTCGACAATCACGACCCGCGTGTGTTGCAAGGCCTGGCGGCCCCGCTCCGCCGTCAGCAGGATGAAGAGCGACTCCGGCGTGGTGACCAGCACATGCGGCCGGCGGCGCATCATCTGCGCCCGTTCTCCGGCCGGCGTATCGCCCGTCCGGACGGCGGTCCGGATCGGCTCCAGATCCAGTGCTTCTTCCGCGGCGAGCGTCGCGATGCCCGCCAGCGGCACCTCCAGGTTGCGGTGGATATCCGCGCTCAGCGCCTTCAGCGGCGAGACGTAGACAACCTCGACATGATTCGGGAGTTCGGCGCCGGCGGCGGCGCGTGCGATCAGGTCATCCAGGCAGATCAGGAACGCGGCCAGGGTCTTGCCCGAACCGGTGGGCGCCGAGATCAGGACATCGCGACCGGCGCGAATCTGTGGCCATGCCTGCAGCTGGGGGTCGGTCGGCCCGGCGAAGGAGTTGGCGAACCAGGCGCGGGTGAGAGAATGGAACCCCTGCATCAGGGATCATTGTAGTGCCATGGCGCCGGGTGGCCGGCGTTCCATCCGACCTAGCCGGTTTGACTGAACAGGCGGTCGCAGGCCTGCTGAAAACGTTGCGCGAGACGTTGCGCGGCGGGACCCGGCAGCGACCCGATCTTGCGCCGTTCCGCCTGCAGCTGCCGCACTTCCTCCAGCGCGGATCGGCGCCGGGCAGTCTCGTCGACCCGCGTGCCCATCAGGTTGCTGGCAAGCGCGTCTCGCCACCGCGACGCGAGGACTTCGGCGGGCGACTGCGCGGAACCGACCGCGCTGCCGAGCAGCGTCTCCGCTCGCGCGCAAAGCTCCTCCAAGCGCCGGAGCTGACGGTGCGGATCCAGATCGCTGCCGCGAAATTCGCCCGGCCACGCCGCCACGACGCGGTTGATGGCATGCCCGAATCTGGCGGACAGCCGGCGCCGGACGACTTGCGGCACCTCGGGCGCCCGCCGCCACCGCTGCCGGAGATCGCGCACAGTCGCGGCGAGTTGCTCGGGCGGAATTCCCGTGCTGTCGGCGGGCGGCAGCAGCGCCTCCAGCTCGTCGCAGATCGTGTCCCGCTCCGCCACCTTGCCGGCCATCGCCTCGTGCTCGGCCGCATGGATCCGGCCGTACACTGCGTCGCACGCCGACCGGAAGCGCTGCCAGACCGCATCCGACCGTTTGCGCTGCACCGGACCGATCGTCTTCCATTCCGCCTGCGTCTGCCGCACCTGCTCGGCCGCGGCGGTCCCGTCCTCAGACCCGGCGAGCCCTTCGAGGCGGGCGATCAACGCTTCCTTCCGCTCGAGGTTGCGCGCCCACTCCTGCTTGCGCTCGGCCAGATCCTCCTTGCGCCGCTGGAAGAAGGCATTGCAGGCGGAGCGGAACCGGTTCCACGTTTCCTTCTGCTGCTGGTGCGGCACCGGCCCGATCGCCGTCCACTGTTCCTTGAGCTCGTCAAGGCGCTGGGCGGTCTTCAGCCAGTCGGTGGACGACGCCAGGTGCTCGGCCTCTTCGATAAGCGCGGTCCGCCGCGCCAGGTTGCGCGTCCGACTTGCCGCCTGCGATTCCATGTGCGCCTGGCAGCGCGGGTAGACCCGCTCGTGCGCCTTCTCGAAGCGCGCCCGCAACGGCGCGTCGCGGTCTTTCGGCACATCGGCCGCCCGGCGCCATTCGAGCACAATCTCCCGGTAGCCGCTGGCGACGGTGGCATCATCCGGCGCGTCCGCCAGCGCCTCGAGGCGGGCGCACAGGTCTTCGCGTACCCCGAGATTGGCCCAGCGCTGCCAGTCGGCGAAGTCGCGCAACTCGCGCACACGCCCCAGCAGCGTCGCATGGGCCTGCTGCAGACGCCGCACCAGCGCGGCATGCGCGCGCCGCGAGGGCAGCGGCAGTGCCGCATCCGATGCCCGCAACTCGTCGAGCGCTTGCCGGGTTCCGCGCAACTGCCGCTCGGCCGTCGGCAGCTGGATCGCGTCGGAGGCAGCCAGTTGCTCGACCGTACCGCACAACCGGTCGATCCGCTCGAGGTTCTCCTGCGCCTGGCGCTGCGCGTCCGAGCGCGTGGCCGCTCTGGCCGCCCGGCGGCGGGCCTCCACGTCCGCCTTGCGGCGCTCCAGACCGGCAAGGCGCTCGCGGTGCTCCGGGTCGGCGGCGGACCGGCTGCGAAGCTCGGAGACGGCCCCGCGCCACGCCTGCTCGGCTTTCTGCCAGCGGGCCCGCGTCTGGCCGTCGTCGGACGCATCGACCTGCTCTATCTCCGCGACAAGCGCATCCAGTCGCTCGAGCTGCGCCCGGTCCTCCGCCCACTCCCGGCGACGCTGATCGCAGCCGGCTATCGCGCGCTCGAATCGCTCCGAGAGCGAAACCAGCGCCGCCGGCGCGGCGGCATCCAGCTCCGGCTGGAGCAGCGCGGCCCAATCCGCGCGCAACTGCTGCAACTGCTCCCCCGCAGCGGCCCCGCGCGCCTGCTCGACCGCCTCGCACAGCCCGCGGGCGGCGGCCAGCAACGCCCGGCGCCTGGCGGCGCGCTCGGCCTGCTCCGCACGCTCCGTGTCAAACTCCGCCACGCGCACCTGCTCGATGCGCTGCTCCGCGGCGGGCGGGCGGTCAGGCTCCGGCGGCTCCTCGGCGACGCGTGCCGTCTCCTGCTCGGCCAGCATCGCTTTCGCGCGGCGGGCCACCGCCTTTTGCTTCGACCGCTTGGCAATGACCGCCAGCATCTCAGGGTCGAGCTGGTCATTCGAAAGACGTTCGAACGCGCCGAGCGCGATCGCGCGTTCCTCGGCCTTGAGCACCACAGCTTGCAGCGCGGCGGGATCAACGAGCCGCGCGAGCGCCGCTTCCGCGATCTCCAATCGGCTCGCGCGGCTGGCAACCACGCCCAGCCACCTGTCGTCCTCCAGGCGGGCCAGCGCCGCCCGACTGATATCGGAGAGACGCGCGTCCCGCGCCACGGCCGCCAGGTCCCGGGGGGTCAACAGAGCCACCGCGGCGTCGGTCCCGGCTTCGACCTCCGTGTCAAGCAGCAGCGCGCGGACTGTCTCGCAAGCGGCCGCGCGCACTGCCGGGTCGGTCTCCGCTCCATGAATCGACAACAGCGCATCGATGTCGTCGATGCGCCGCACGGCCGCGGCGCGGGCGGCTGGATCGTCATCCTCCTCGGCGATTCGGATCAGCAACTCCTGATCGTCGGGCGGCAGCTCCCGGACCGCTCGCGCGCGGACAGCGCCGTCCTCGTCTTCCCACTCTGGTTTCGCGCGCAGCTTCTGTAGCAACTTCATATGCACACCCCGGCCGCCGGGCCGGACTGGACAGGCCATCGAAGATTATGCATACTCGGGACCGTACTTGAGCGCCCCGGCAAAACCCCGAAAAATGGCGCAATTACGCCAGTTTGGCAGGTTCGCCGGACAGCTTTTATCCCAATTCTTGGATCTCTAGATCCCATATTTTGGATTATTCTCCCACGCTGCCCGGTTCTCATCGGAAGGAGTTGATGTCATGCCATTTCGCGCACTGGTCCTCGCGGGAGCCTGTCTCCTCATGATTCCAGGTGTCGCGTCGCAAGCCGTCGCGCAGGGCAATCCGGTTGTCGTGATGCAGACGAGCATGGGCGACGTCACCATCGAGTTGTTCCAGGATCAGGCGCCGATCAGCGTCGAGAACTTCCTGCAGTACGCCAGCGACGGCTACTATGAGGGCACCGTGTTTCACCGGGTCATCCAGCAGTTCATGATCCAGGGTGGCGGGATGACCGCCGACCTGTCGCCGAAGCAGACGCGCGCGCCGATCAAGAACGAGGCGACGAACGGCGTCAGCAACGCGCGCGGCACCCTCGCAATGGCGCGCACCAACGTTGTCGACAGCGCCACGGCGCAGTTCTTCATCAACACGGTCGACAACGCCCGCAGCCTCGACAACACCGGGACGGACGCGCGCAGCTACGGCTATGCCGTATTCGGCCGGGTGACGGCCGGGATGGACGTGGTCGACAAGATTGCCGCGGTGGCGGTGGGGAACCAGGGACCTCACCAGAACGTCCCGGTCGAACCGGTCACCATCACCGGCGTCACCGTCCAGTAGCACGCCATGAAGGCCAGCCGCCGGCTACCGTGCGCCCTGCTGATCGGAACTCTTGCCGTTGGCAGCGCGGCGGCGCAGGAGCCGCAGGGCCCGCCGCCGGATCCGCGTGTCGTGATCGAGACCACGGAAGGCGACATCACGCTCGAGTTGTTCCGCCAGGACGCCCGCGTGTCGGTCGTCAACTTCCTCACCTACGTGCAGGACGGGTTCTACAACGGCACCATCTTTCATCGCGTCATCCGCGGCTTCATGATCCAGGGCGGCGGCTATACGGAAGACCTCGCCCCGAAGACCGAGGGGCTCAGGGGCAACATCCTGAACGAGGCCACGAACAACATCCGGAACCGCCGCGGCACGGTGGCGATGGCGCGCACCGCCGCCCCCAACTCGGCGCGGGCCCAGTTCTTCATCAACACCGCCGGCAACCGCAGCCTCGACCACAAGGATCGGACCGATCGCGGATTCGGCTACGCCGTGTTCGGACGCGTGGTCGACGGCATGGATGTCGTCGAGCGGATCGAGCGGACGCGCACACACCGCGTGAACGGCCGGGACGACGTTCCCCGCGAACCGATCGTCATCAGGCAGATCCGACGTCTGGACTAGAGTCGCTGCCTGCGCCGCGCGAGCGGCTCCGCGGCGCCAACCGGTCGTCCATGTCCCCGCCGACATCCCCAACGTCACCCGGCGCGATACAGGCGCGCGTGCTGAACCTCGTCGACGAGTTCGTCAGCGAGCTGCGCGGCGGCAGCGACCGGCGCGTCCGACCGAACGATTCCCTGGAGCAGGACCTCGGCATCGGCAGCCTCGAACGGGTCGAGCTGGCGGTCAGGCTGGAGCAGGCGTTCGACGTGCGCCTCGGCGACGAGGTCATGGTCGAGGCGGACACCCCGGTGGACCTGGTTGCGGCCATCACCACCTCCGGACCGGCGGAAACGGCAGCCGCCGCACCGCTCCAAGCGGCGCCGGCTGCCACGGCGCCCGCCGCGGCCGTCACCCTCATCGACGCGCTGGAGTGGCACGCGACACGCACGCCGGACCGGATTCACATTCACCTGCGGGAGGACGACGGCGTCGAGACGCCCATCACGTACGGCGCCTTGTGGGAACAGTCCGTGGCGGTGGCGAACGGGCTGGCGGCGCGGCGCGTCGGGCAGCGCGAGACGGTCGCCATCATGCTGCGGACCGAGCAGGCGTTCTTTCCTACGTTCCTCGGCACGCTGCTGGCGGGATGCATCCCCGTGCCGCTCTATCCGCCGGTCCGCGCCAACCGCATCGAGGAGTACGCGGAGCGCCAGATCGGCATCCTGCGCAACGCCGGCGCCCGCCTGCTGATCACGTTCGCCGAGATCGAACGGTTGGCCGGTGTGCTCGTGCCGCAGGTGCCGTCATTGTCGGCCGTCGTGACGCCGGATGCGCTCTCGGAGGCGGGCGGCGCGGCCGGAATACGGTACGAGCGCGGTGCGCGCGGCAGCGGTGAGTCCGCCCTCATCCAGTACACGTCGGGAAGCACGGGCAACCCCAAGGGGGTGTTGCTCTCCCATGCGAATCTGCTCGCCAACATCCGGGCGATCGAGACGGGCCTCGGCGCGCGGGCCGGCGACGTCGGCGTGAGCTGGCTGCCGCTCTACCACGACATGGGACTGATTGGATCGTGGCTCGGCACCATGTACATGGGCGTCCCGCTCGTCCTCATGTCGCCGCTGGCGTTCCTCGCGCGGCCGATCCGCTGGCTCCGCGCGCTGCACGACCACCGCGGCACGCTCTCCCCCGCGCCCAACTTCGCCTACGACCTGTGCAGCCAACGGATCCGCGACGACGAGTTGGAGGGCATCGACCTGAGCAGCGCCCGCCGCCTGCTGAACGGCTCCGAGGCGGTGCACCCCGAGAGCCTGGAGCGGTTCCTGAAACGCTTCGCGCCGCTCGGCCTCAAGCCGGAGGCGATGTGCCCGGTCTACGGCCTGGCCGAGTGCTCAGTCGCCCTGGCGGTGCCGCCTGTCGGCCGCGGGCCGCGGATCGACGCGATCGACCGGCAGGCGTACCAGGAACGCGGACGGGCGGAACCGATCGACGATGACGAGGCGGCGCTGCGCGTCGTCTCGTGCGGCAGCGCGCTTCCCCAGCACGCGCTGCGGGTGGTCGATCCGTCCGGACAGCCCGTCGCCGAACGGCGAGCCGGGCGCGTGCAGTTCCGTGGGCCGTCCGCGACCGCGGGGTACTACCGCAACCCGGACGCCACCCGCGGCCTGATCGGCGCCGACGGTTGGCTCGAGACCGGCGACATCGGCTATCTCGCCGACGGCGAGCTGTTCGTCACCGGGCGCGACAAGGACATCATCATCAAGGGCGGCCGGAATCTGCATCCGCACGAGGCCGAGGAGTTGGCGAGCAGCGTCGAAGGGGTGCGCAAGGGGTGCGTGGCGGCGTTCGGCGTCGGCGACCCGGCGCGGGGCACCGAACGGTTCGTGGTGGTCGTCGAGACGCGCCAGACCGCCGCCGCGGCGCGGCAGCGGATCAAGACCGAGGTGACGAATCGGATTACGGCGGCGCTGGGCGTCCCGCCGAACCTCGTGGTGCCGGCGCCGCCCGGAGCGGTACTGAAGACGTCGAGCGGCAAGATCCGCCGGGCGGCGACCCGCGACGCCTACCTGGCGGGACGGCTAGCCAATCCGCGGTCGGCCACGGCCGTGCAGTGGGCGCGCGTGTTTGCCCGTTCCGCGCTGGCCCGCAGCCGCCAGTGGGGCGCCCGACTGCTCAAGACCGCGTTCACCGCGTACGTCTGGCTGCTGTTGCTGCTGACCGCCCCGCCTGCCTGGGTGCTCCTTGCCGTGGGCCCGCGGGGCCGCTGGCCCACGCGCCTGATCGGCGCCTGGACGAAGCTGATCCTGGCGGTCACCGGATGCCGGCTGGAAGTCGACGGTCTGGACCGCGCCGGGTTGGAACCGGCGGTCTATGTCGCCAACCACGTGAGCTTCCTCGATCCGGTCGTGATCATGGCGGCCCTGCCCGCCGACATCCGCTTCGCCGTCAAGGGACGGCTCGTGCGCTATCCGCTGGTCGGCACGACCATCCGCAAGGCGGGGTACGTCACGCTTGACAAAAGTGACCATGCACAGCGCATCGACGACGCCGCTGCCATCATTGCGCCGCTGCGCGAAGGCCGGTCGCTGTTCATCTTTCCCGAGGGCACGTTCACCGAAGCACCAGGCCTCCTGCCCTTCCGGCTCGGCGCGTTCCGGGCCGCGGTGGATACCGGCCGGCCGGTTGTCCCGATCGCCATCAGCGGCACGCGCCACATCTTTCCGGCCGGCACGCTGCTGGTGTGGCCGGGCCGGATCAAGGTGACATTCGGGCAGCCGCTGGCGCCGGAGGGCAACGACTGGCGGGAGATCGTCCGCCTGCGCGACGCCGCCCGCACGGCCATCGAGAAGGCGCTCCGGGAGGAATAGCGGTCGGCGGGCATTTCAACTCTCGAGCAAGTCCAGAGCCGCACGGGGCGATACAACCGATGCGAATTGCGGCGGCTGCTCGAGCAACAGGCGGTCACCGGTCACGAGAGTCAGCCCAGGCATGGCATGGAGCAGGCGCCACAGATGGTCGTCACCTCTGTCGGGAGCGCCGGGCGCCGTTCGCGCAACCGGATCGCGGACCTGCGCGTTTGCTGCAATCGCGGTGAGGATAACGTCCACCTGGTCTGAGGACAGTTCGTGGCGTGCCAGGATGGCGGGCCTCAACAGGACGCGTCGATACTCAGCCAGGAGATCCGGCGATAGCACGAACCGAAACGTCCCGGCCAGCATGCCATCCAGCACGCGGCGAACCGGTGAGTCCGCCGCACTGCCGATCAGACCCGCCACGACAACGTTCGTGTCGATGACCAGCGGTCCCGTCACCGCTGCCGCTCAGCCCGAGTCTCTTCCACAGCAAGATTCAACGCGGCCGCTTCAGCCAGCCGGGACCGCTCCCGGGCAGCGGCAACAAGTGCGGTCGCGCTCTCGGTTGTCTTGATCCCGTACGAATCGAGGCTCTCTTCAATAAGCCGCTTGATGGTCGTGTTGCGGCGCGCCGCCGCTTCCTTGAGCGCCCGGTGACGCTCATCCGACAACGTGATGGTCAGTCGTGTCATGGACGGGCCGCAAATTGGTGAGAACGCACCAAAGCATCATATACCAACGGGTTCGCATCGACGCTTGGATGGCAGCGTTACGGCTTGAAGCACCCGCTAGCGGCGACTACTTCTCCTTCGCCAGCCGCCTGAGCGCGTCGCCGGTCAGGCGGTAGACGGTCCACTCGTCCAGCGGGACGGCGCCGGCGCGGCGGTAGGCGGCGATGGCCGGCGCGTTCCAGTCGAGCACCGACCACTCGAAGCGGCCGCAGCCGCGGTCCACGGCAACCCGCGCCAGGTGAATCAGCAGGCGGCGGCCGAAGCCGTGGCCGCGGAACGGCGGCCGGACGTACAGGTCCTCCAGATAGAGCCCGGACCGGCCGAGGAACGTCGAGAAGTTGTGGAAGAAGAGTGCGAATCCGACCGGCTCGCCGTCCAGGCGCGCGACGACGGCCTCGGCGCGCGGCGGGTTCTCGAACAGCGCGCGGGCAATGTCCGCCTCGGTGGCGGTCACCTGATCGGACAGCTTCTCGTACGCGGCCAGCTCCCGGATCAGAGCGAGGATGACCGGCACGTCGGCTTCGACGGCGGGATCGATGCGTAGCGCTGCGGGCATGAGGGGTCAGCGGCCCGCGCGCGCCAGGGCCTGCTCCAGGTCGGCAATCAGGTCGCCGGCGTCCTCGATGCCTATCGACAGACGGATCAGGTCGGGCGGCACCGGCGTGCCGGGACCCTCGACGGGTGCGCGGTGTTCCACGAGGCTTTCGACACCGCCCAGCGACGTGGCGTTGCGGAACAGGCGCAGGGCGCCGACGACCTGCCGCGCACGCTCCGCGTCCGTCACGCGGAACGACACGATCGGCCCGTAGCCATCCTGCATTTGACGCCGGGCGATCTCGTGGCCGGGATGATCGGGCAGGCCGGCATACAGCGCCGCGGTCACGTCAGGATGCCGCGCCAGCGCCTCGGCAACCTGTTGCGCATTCTCGGACGCCCGTGCAACGCGCAGGAACAGCGTCCGCATGCCGCGCAGCAGCAGCCACGCTTCGAACGGCCCGAGTACCGCTCCCCGGTTGGCCCGGTCGTGGCGGATCAGCGCCCACAGGTCGTCGTCACGGGCGGTCACGAGCACGCCGGCCAGCACGTCCGAGTGGCCGTTGAGCTGCTTGGTCGCCGAATGCATGACGAGGTCGGCGCCGAGCCGCAGCGGGCGGCACAGCACCGGCGTCGCCACCGTGCCGTCCGCCACGACGCGCGCGCCCGCCGCGTGGGCAATTTCGACCGTCGCCGCGATGTCGGTGATGGCGCAGGTCGGATTCGAGGGGGTCTCCACCCATACGATCCGGGTCGCGCCCGGACGCAGTGTCCGGCGCAGGGCGTCGAGGTCGCCGTTGGGAACCAGGTCGAGCGCGAACCGGCCGTTCGCCGCGCGCGTCTGCAGCCAGCGCCGGATGGTCCAGTACATCTCCGCCGGGGCGACGACGTGGTCGCCCGGCTCCAGCGTCTCGAAGACCGTGGTGGCGGCAGCCATGCCGGAGCTGAACAACAGCGCCTCGTGGCCGTCCTCCAGCCGGGCCAGCAGCGCCTCACAGCGGTCGTACGTGGGATTCTGATCGCGGGTGTAGGTGTGGCCGCCGGGATAGGTGCCGTCGGGGGCCCGCTCGTAGGGCGCAGACGCGACCAGCGGCGGCACGATTGCGCCGGTCGACGGGTCGCTGCCGCCGAGCGCCTGCGCCGCCAGGGTCGACCGCTTCACATCTGACCGCGTGTCCATCAGGGCAAGCTCACGAGCCGGCGCCGCGTCAGGGCGTCATGGGTGTCGGCGGCACCGGGGACGGGCCGATATCGACGGCGATGTGCCGCCACTTCCCCTGGCGGAACCGGATGACGCTCAGCGCCGCGCGCGTCATGTGACCGAGCACGATGGCCAGCCAGATGTCGCCCGGCTGGAGCCCGCGTCCGACCGAGTACCACGTGCACAATCCGATCGGTATGACGACCTGGGACACGATGGAGATGTACAGCGGGCCGCGCGTATCGCCCGTGCCCTGCAGCCCGCCGGTGTAGACCAACGCCACCGAGACGAAGAATCCGGAAACGGCCAGGTAGCCGAGCAACTCCCGGCCAAGCTCGTACGTCACCCCCTGGTCGAGCGCAAAGACGGCCAGCAGCGGACGAGGGAGCAGCACGAACGCCAGACCCACCACCGCGGCGGTCCCGAGACCGATGCCAGCCGCAACCTGCGCGGCGCGGGCGCTGCGGTGCGGCTGGCCCGCGCCCAGGTTCTGACCGGCGACCGCCGCCGTGGCCCCCATGAGACCGACCGAGGTCCACGTAATCAACGCGAACAGCTCCGTATACCCAACCGTGTAGGCCGCTTGCGCCTCCGAGCTGTGCTCCAGCGATCCGATGAAGCGCAGCAGCAGCACGCCGGCGATGTTCATGACGACACCCTGGAATCCGGCCGGCAGGCCGAACCGGAACAGCTCGCGGATCACGACCCAGTCGGGCGCCCAGGACATCGTTGGGGAGAACCGGACGACGAGCCGGCCCGAAAACAGCAGCGTCATGAACACGACGCCTATGACGCCGCTGGCGATGGCGGTGCCCATGGCCGCACCGGCCGTGCCGAACGACGGAATCGGGCCGAGCCCCCGGATAAGGATGACGTTCAGCACGATGTTGAGCGCCGTCATCGCCAGCCCGAGGCGCAGCGGTGTCCGGGCGTCGCCCGCGGCCCGCAGCGCGCCGTTCATCATGAAGAAGATCAGCATCCCGATGCTGAACACGAATACGATCCGGATGTAGGTAAGAGCTTCCCGCTGCACCTCCGGCGCGGCATTGACCATGCTGAGCAGGGTCGGCGCGGCGAAATAGCCCAGCGGCGCCAGGATGCCGACCGCCATCAACACTGCGGTCAGGAAAGCCTGGTACACCGTGCGGTTGACCGCGTTCGCGTCGTTGGCGCCCGCGAAGCGGGCCACCAGCACGCCCATGCCGGTGAAGATTGACGCCACGAAGACGATGACGAGCAGGAACAGCTGCATGCTGACGCCGATCGCGGCGTTAGCGGCATGCCCGACGTAGTGGCCGACCATCGCCTGGTCGACAATCCCCTGCAGGCCGCCGATGACGTTCGCCAGCATCGTCGGCCAGGCCAACCGCCAGACAGCCCTCGAAAGCGGGCCGTCCACGATGCTCCGGTCGAAGCCCGGATGCGCCGGCCGCTCGTCGCTCATGCAATGTCCGTTGAAGGCAAGGGAACCGCAATCAGTACGGTAAGATGGAAGGCTGCACCGTGGTCCCGGAGTCCCCGTCACTCTATCAGATCGAAACGCGGATTCGAGCGGCGCTCGAGGCGCCGTTGCCCGGCGGTGACGCCCACCTCAGCCTCGCGCCCCGTCCGCGGAAAGGCTGGCGCCCGGATGAGGTACCGGATGGCGCGCGGCCGGCCGCCGGTCTCGTTCTGCTCTACACCCGCAACGACGTGCCGCATCTCCTGCTGACGGTGCGCGCCGGCGCGCTGCCGCAGCACGGCGGGCAGGTCTCGCTGCCGGGCGGCAAGGTCGAGCGGGCGGAAACCATCCCCGCCGCGGCGCTTCGCGAGGCGGCGGAGGAAGTGGGGGTGGAACCGGGCCGCGTGCGGCTGCTGGGCCGCCTCTCGCCGCTGTACGTATTCGTCAGCAACTTCGCGCTCAACCCGGTGGTCGGCGTGGCCGCGGCGCATCCGGCGTTCAGGCCGCGCTCGGCGGAAGTCCGGCGCGTCCTGGAAGTACCGCTGGCGACGCTTTTCGGCGCAGGCGGACGGCCGCGGCGCGGCGCCCTGCAGCGAGTTGAAGGCGCTGTGCGCGTGCCGTACTTCGAGCTGCGCGACGAACGAGTGTGGGGTGCAACCGCCATGATCCTGGCGGAGCTGCTGACACTGCTCGGCGCCCCACCGGTCGATCCCTGGAACGCCGCACCAACTGCCGCGCCGAGCCGCGCGACGGTGGCGGCTGCCGCCGCGGTGCGCATGGAGGCTGCCGGATGACGAAGCGGCCGCCGCGCGACGTGCCGCTGTTCGACGCTGACCCGCCGGAAGGTGATCCGCCGGTCCAACCGCCCGTCGCCGGCGACGAAGCCGTCTCCCTGCACGAGGCGGCGCAGTCCCGCTACCTAAATTACGCGCTGTCGGTCATCACCGCGCGGGCGCTGCCGGACGTCCGCGACGGCCTCAAGCCGGTGCAACGCCGCATTCTGTACACGATGTGGCAGCAGCGCCTCACCGCCGACGCCAAGCCGCGCAAATGCGCGAAGGTGGTCGGCGACGTCATGGGGAGCTACCACCCCCACGGCGACGCCGCCATCTACGACACGCTGGTGCGCATGGCCCAGCCGTTCGCCATGCGCTACCCGCTGGTGGAAGGATTCGGCAACTTCGGCTCGGTTGACGGCGACGGCGCCGCGGCCATGCGCTACACGGAGTGCCGCCTCGCTGCGGCGAGCACCGAACTGCTGTCGGAGCTCGAGCGGCGGACGGTGCCGTACCGGCCCAACTATGACGGCACGCGGCGGGAACCGGTCGTCCTGCCCGCCCGGCTGCCCAACCTGCTGATCAACGGCGCCACCGGCATCGCGGTCGGCATGGCGACGAACATTCCGCCGCACCACGCCGGCGAAGTGTGCACCGCGCTACTGAAGCTGCTCGAGGACCCGGAGCTCGACAACGCCGGCCTCTGCCAGTACGTCACCAGCCCCGACTTCCCCACCGGCGGGCAGGTACTGAATACACCGGAGGAGCTGCGGGGAATCTACGGGAGCGGCAGCGGCACCATCCGCATCCGCGCGACCTCGGAACCGGGTCCGCCGGAGCGCAGTTCCAAGACGGTGCATGTGACGAGCATCCCCTACGCCGCCAACAAGGCCCAGATCGTCGAGCGGATCGCCGAGATCATTCTCGCCCGCAAGCTGCCGCCGCTGATCGACGTCGCGGACCAGTCGACCGACGAGGTCCGGATCGTCCTCCAGCTCAAGAGCGACGCGGATGAACGGCTGGTGATGGCGTATCTGTTCCGCCATACGCCGCTACAGACGAACTTCGCCGTCAACCTCACCTGCCTCGTGCCGACCGAGGAGGTCGAGACGTGCCGGCCGGAGCGGCTCGACCTGCGCCAGATGCTGTGGCACTTTCTCCGCTTCCGGCTGGACGTCGTCACCCGCCGGCTCGAGCACGAGCTCGACACCCTCCGGAAACGGATTCACATCCTGGAGGGTTTCGCGCTGGTGTTCGACGCCCTCGACGCCATCATCAGGCTGATCCGCCGCTCGGACGGCAAGGCGGACGCCGCGCGGCAGATCATGCGGCGGTTCGACCTCGACGCCGAGCAGACCGACGCGATCCTCGAATTGAAGATCTACCGCCTGGCGCGCCTGGAAATCCTCATCATCCGCGAGGAGCTGGCCACCAAGCGGGCGCGCGTGGACGAGATCACCGCCCTGCTGGCCGACGAGGACGCGCGGTGGAACGTGGTCGGCGACGAGCTCCGGGAAATCCGCGAGGCCTACGGCAACCCGGCATCCAACCCGCGCCGCACGCTGATCGCGACGGCCGACGAGGACGACCACTTCACGGCCGACGACTTCATCGTCGACGAGGACGCCGTCGTGCTGATCTCGCGCGACGGCTGGGTGAAGCGCCAGCGCGAGGTCCGCGACGTCTCGTCCACGCGCCTGCGCGAAGGGGACGCCCTGCTCGCGGCCATCGCCGGCAGCACGCGGGCCACGTGCGTCCTGTTCAGCAACCTCGGTGCGGCGTACACCTGCCGGCTGATCGACATTCCGGCATCGACCGGCTACGGCGAGCCGGTTCAGCGCCAGTTCAAGCTGAAGGACGGCGAGCGCGTGGTGGCGGCGTTCAGCCTCGACCCCCGCGTCACGGCCGACATCGCCGCACGGGCGGACGGCAGCCCGCCTCCCACGCACGCCGTCGCCGTCAGCAGCGACGGATACGCCCTGCGTTTCGGTCTGGAGCCGTTCGCCGAGCCGAGCACACGCAGCGGCCGGCGGTTCGCGCGTCCGGCCCGGACCGCCGAGATCGTCGGCGTCTCGATCGTGCACGAAACGGCGGTGATCATCGCCGCCACGCGGCAGGCGCACGCGATGCTGTGCGACGCGGAGCAGATCAACTTCCTGTCCGGCCCCGGCAAGGGCGTGACGCTCATCAAGATCGACAAGCAGGAGGATGCGGTGATCGGCTTCGTGGCCTCCACCGGCGCCCGCGACCTGCTGACCGTGGAAACCAGCCGCGGCGCGGCGCAGACCGTCAGCACCGCCAAGTACGACGTGACCAACCGGGGCGGCAAGGGCCGCGAGCTGCTGCAGCGCGGCAGCTTCACGCGCGTCGTCCTGCCGTCCGTCGCCACGCCGGTCATTCGCCAGTAACGTTTCGACGTGCAACGATAGGGCGCACGGCGTCATCCCCGGCCGGGGATGACGCCGGAGCTGAGGCGTCCGAACCACGGCAACGCGGTCATGGTATTCGCGCTGCCCCCGGCGCGCCAGGACCCCGTCGGCGGTGAAACACGAGTGTGGAGCGGCCGTCCCCGGCGGTCAGCCGCTCCACCCGCACGCCGAACACCGACGCCACCAGTGCATCGTCGAGCACCTCTCCGGGCGGACCGACAGCGTGCAGGCGGCCGGCGTTCAGCACCGCAACGGCGTCCGCCCAGCGCGCGACGACGTTGAGGTCGTGCAGCGCGAGGGCGATCGTCGCTCCGGCCACGGCCAGTTCCCGCAGCAGCGTCAGCGTCTCCATGACGTGATCGATGTCGAGGTTGGCGGTTGGTTCGTCCAGCAGAATCACGTTCGAACCGGTGGCCAGGCTGCGCGCGATCACGGCCCGCCGGCGCTCGCCGCCGGACAGTTCCGTGACGCGGCGGTCGGCAATATGCGCGACATCGGCGCGCGACATCGCGTCGGCGACGGCCGCGGTGTCCGCCGGGCCGGGCGCGTCGAAGCGGCCCAGGTGGGGGTGGCGCCCCATCATCACCAGCTCCTGCACCGTGAACGGGATGTCGATGCGCGTCTCCTGCGGCACGAAGCTGATGCGCTGCGCGAGCCGGCGGCGCGACAGCCGCGACAAGCCGGTTCCGTCGAGCGTGGCCTGTCCCGCGGTGGGGCGCCATAGACCGGCCAGGAGGCGCAGCACCGTCGACTTGCCGGCGCCGTTCGGTCCCACGATCGCGGTGATCCGGGCGGGCGCAACCTCGAGCGTGACGTCGCGCACCAGGTGCCGGGGCCCGATGCGGAGGCTAGCCTGATCGAGACGGAGACTCACGGCAGGCCGAGCCCTCCCCGGTGCCGCCGCAGCAGGTAGAGGAAGAACGGCGCACCGAACGCGGCGGTGATGATGCCGAGCCGGATCTCCGTCGGCGGATGGATCGTGCGGGCCAGCAGGTCGCAGAGCACCAGGAACAGCGCACCGCCGAGCATGGCCGCCGGGAGCAGGACGCGGTGCGACGGTCCGAGCAGCAACCGGAGCATGTGCGGCACGATCAGCCCGACGAAGCCGATGACGCCGCTGACCGCCACCGCCGCGCCGGTCAGCATGGCCGCCGTCGCCAGAATCGTGCGGCGCACGCGCTCCACGTCGACCCCGAGGCTGGCGGCGGTCTCCTCGCCGAGCAGCAGCAGATCCAGGTCGCGCGTATACCAGCGCGCACCGAGCGCGCCGAGGGCCAGCGGCGGCAGGCACATCCACACGTGGGTCCAGGTCCGGTTGTCGAGACCCCCCATCATCCAGAAGACAATCTCGTTGGCCACCTGCCAGTTGACGACGCTCAACGAGATCAGCAGCGAGGAGATGGCGGTCGACAGCGCGCCGAGCGCGATGCCGGCGAGCAGCAGCGTCGCGGCCGGGGTGCGGCCGGCTCGGGTTGCAATGGTGTAGACGGTCGCGAGCGAAGCCAGCGCACCGGCGAAGGCGAACAGCGGGAGCCAGAAGACGGACGCTGTCGCCAGGCCGCTGACGAACGTGACGACGGCGCCGAGGGCCGCGCCCTGGCTGATGCCGATGACGCTCGGCTCCGCCAGGGGGTTGCGAAAGAGACCCTGCATCTGCGTCCCGGCAACGCCCAGCGCGCCCCCCGCGAGCGCCGCGACGAACACGCGCGGCGTGCGGATCAACCAGACGATCGCCTGCTCGGCGTCGGACACTCCGCGCAGATCGACCCAGCCGTCCGGCAGCGCGCGCGCGGCCAGCACGCGGACGACCGCGCCCCAGGAGATGCCGGTGCTGCCGATGGCGATCGCCGCCACCACCGCGGCCCCCAACAGCACGGCCAGCAGCGGCAGGCCGACCCACGCGGCGGGGCGCACCTGCGACTGGCTCACGGCGTGTCCGGATACAGCGCGGCGGCCACCGCTTCAAGCAGATTGGCGGCGTGGTGGGACATCGTGATGAAGCGGCGGTGGTCCAGGACGAGGATCTGGCCGGTCCGCCCGGCGACCGTCACCGCCACGCCCGGCTGGTCAAGGAGGCGGCGGCGCACGGCGTCCTCTTCGCCGGCCGGCGCATCGGCGATGATCCAGTCTGGATCCCAGGCGGCGATCTGCTCGCCGCTGATCGTGCCGTGCGGACCGATGCCCTGCTCCGCGGCCACATTGACGGCGCCCAGCTCCGTCAGGATGTGATCGAAGAGCGAGCCGGTCCCGAACGTGCCGGAAAAGCCGACATACACCAGCGCGCGCGGCGCCGGCGCGGTAGCCGGCCGCCGCGCCAGTACCGCCGCAACCCGCTCCCGGAAGCGCGCTATCACGCGCTCGGCCGCGCGTTCCTCACCCGTTACCCGCCCGACGGTTTCCAGGCTGTCGGTGATCTGGTTGAAGTCCTCGAAGATCGTCAACAGGCGAAACGTGGGAATGCCCGCGGCGTGCGCCAGCGCGACCAGGTCGGCGCGGGCGGTATGCGAAACCAGCAGCAGGTCGGGACGGCGCCGCAGGAGCGCTTCGCCGTCGTTGACGACCGCCACGTCCATGCCGCCGACCTGGCCGGCGACATAGCTGTAGCGCGGATCGTGGGCGATCGGGCTGACCGCGGTAATCCGCGCCGGGGGCACGACGGCAAACAGGAAGTGGTCGGTGACCAGCGCCTGCGATGCGATCCGCGTCGGCTGCTGCGCCAGGCGGATAGCGTCCTCGCCGTAGTCGAGCACGGTGCGCGGGAATCCTGCCGGCGATTCGTCGGTGTGCACCGCGAACGGCCGGTCGGCCCGCGTGCCGTCCGCCGACCGCCAGGCAGCCACCAGCAGCGCCAGGCAGAGCGCGACCTCGACCGCGGCCCGCAGCCGTCCCCGCCGGATGAGGCGTGCGGGCAGATTCATCCGCTTACCAGGCGCGGGACCACTTCGGTCCGCCCGTGTCACCGGTCCTGAGCGCCGCGTCGACGCCCGCCGCGGTTTCGATCTGGCGGCCGAGAATCCACAGCAGGTCGGACAGGCGGTTGAGATAGGCCAGCAGATCCACGTTGACGTCCTCACCCGATTCCGCCAACTGCACGACGCGCCGCTCGGCCCGCCGGCACACCGTGCGCGCGACGTCGAGCGCAGCGGACACAGCGTGTTCTCCAGGAATCGCCCAGTCGCCGAGCACGCCGTCGATCGCCTCGATGCGGTTAACCTCGGCGGTGAGCCGTTCGACCATTGCGGCGTTGACCGCGGGCGTTTTGCCCGGGCGCGGCTTGGGCGTCGCCAGCGCCCCGCCGATGGCGAACATCTCGCGCTGAATGTCCTTGAGCAGTGCCCCCACAGCGGCGTCGGGGCAGATCGCACGGGCGAATCCGATCTGGCTGGTCAGCTCGTCGACCGCGCCGTACGCCTCAACACGCAGCGATGCCTTCGATACCCGGACGCCGCCAACCAGACCGGTCTGCCCGCTATCCCCGTGCTTGGTGACGATGCTCATGTGGACGCCTCCCTTTCACATATCATCTGCAGCGAGGTGGTTACGGCTGTCGCCCGGCGATTGGCCGGTCTCGATGCGACGCGGCGCGTCACCACGGACTTGTAACGGAATGCCGGAATGTCAGCCGCGTGAAGCGCGGCGCGCGAGCAGCCAGGCCGCGACAGGCAGGAGCCTCCTTTCGGCGTGTCCACGCGCCGAACGTCACGGACCGGCGGGCCGGACCGCGGGGTTGCACGACCGTCCCGATGATCGGTCTCCTGACTCGCGGATCGTCGCGCGACGGCAAGGTCTTCCCATGCTCACGGAGCACAGTGACTGGCGCGCATCGGCGCCGGCGTGCCGCCCGCTCCCCACTTACAGTGGCGGGACCGTGTGGGAATCTCACCCACTTCCCGGAATCATCGGGAGCAATACTATCGGCTGGCAGTATAGCACCGCGTCGCAGGACGGATTCGGGCCGGACCGACGGGCGGTGACGCGGGCATGACGTCGGTCGAGTGGCAACGATCCGCCGAGACGCTGCACCGCAGCGAGCTGTTCATCGCCCGCCGCTCGGGACGCTTTCTGCTGGTCGAGCTGCTGGCGCCGCACCGCGTCCTCAGCACGTCCGCCGAGCACGGCGGCGAGCGCGAGGACCTGACGTTCCTGGCCAACCACCAGAGCTGCGAGGCCACCGGCGATGCCGCGCGCTACAACCGGATCGCGGCGCTCGGACAGACGGAGTACCACCGCGCGGTATGCGCCGAAATGGGCGCCCCGGCGGACCGGACCGCCGTGATGGGAACCGCCGCCAACATGGCGTACGCCGTTCACCGCCAGACCAGCTTCGAAGACCTGACGGTGGATGCCTTCGTGACCGCGGGCGTCGCCGGCAACGCGACTCGCGCGGGCGACCCGGCGCACTGGCTGGAAGCGCCGGACGGCCGCTGGCGGCGGGTGCAGTCGGCCGCCGCCGCAGACGTCGAGCAACCCGAAGCGGCGCCGCGGGACGGGACCATCAACACCATCCTGCTCGTGAACTGTCCGCTCACGCCCGCCGCCCAGGTGCGCGCGGTCGCAACCATGACCGAGGCGAAGTCGGCGGCGCTGGCGGAGTTGGCGGCGCCCAGCCGGCAGTCGCCCACGATTGCGACCGGAACCGGCACGGACCAGTTCTGTGTGGCGGCCCCACTCGATCCGCGGCGGACACCGAGAGCGGCCACCGGTCCCCACGCCAAGCTCGGGGAGCTGATCGGGCGCACGGTGCTGGACGGCGTCAAGGAGGCGCTGCGCTGGCAGAACGGACTCGAACCCTCCTTGACGCGCGGCCTCTTCCATGCGCTCGGGCGCTTCGGCCTGACCGAACGGCGCGCGCTGGAGCGGCTCGCGGAACTGCTGCCCGCCGAGCAGTACGCGCTACTCGACAAGAACCGCAACGCCGCCTTCTACGAGCCGGGTGTGGCTGCGGCCGCATACGCCTTCGCCGCGGTGCTCGACCGGGTCGCGTACGGCACGCTGCCGGCCGGTGTCGCCCGCGAGACGCTGCGGCAGCAGGCCGCCTGCCTCGCGTGTGCGCTTGCCGCCCGTCCCGGCGACTGGCCGGCATTCCACGCGGCGCTCCGGGAAGCACCGGACGAGCCGGTCGAGCTGGCGCTGCGGGCGCTGGCCGCTGGCTGGAACGCCAAGTGGACCTGAGCCCGCTGCTGCCGCGCGCCGACCTGCTCGTGGCGGCGGCGCTGCTCGATGCGGCCCTGGGCGATCCCACCTACCGCTGGCACCCCGTCCGACTGCTCGGCGCGTCGCTTTCCCGCTGCGAACGCGTCCTGCGCGCCGTGGGAGCCGACGGCCGCGGCGGCGGCTGCCTGCTGTTCGCGATGCTCGGCGCGCTATGGGTGGGCGGCGTTGCGGCCGGGCTGCTGGGCGCCGCGCGGCTGCATCCGGCGGCCGGCGGCGCGGCGCATCTGTTCGTGCTCTACAGCCTGGTAGCGCTGGGCGATCTGCTGGCGCACGGCCGCGCGGTCGAGCGCGCAGCCTCGGCCGGGGACCTGCCGGCGGCGCGGCAAGCGGTCGGCCGCCTGGTCGGACGCGACGTCGACCGGATGGACGCCGCCGCCTGCCGGCGGGCCGCCATCGAGAGCCTCGCCGAGAACCTGGCCGACGGCGTGGTGTCCCCGATCATCTGGTACGCCCTTCTGGGGATTCCGGGACTGGTGCTCTGCAAGGTCGTCAGCACGATGGATTCGATGGTGGGTTACCGGACGCCGCGGTACCTGCATTTCGGCTGGTGCGGCGCGCGGCTCGACGACCTGCTGCAGGCGGCGCCCGCGCGCGCGACCTGGCTGCTGATCACACTGGCGGCCGTCATGTTGCCCGGCTGCTCCGGGGGGCGCGCGTTGCTGGTCGGCTGGCGCGACCACGGCGTGCTGCCCGGACCGAATCCGGGCTGGAGCGAAGCGGCCATGGCGGGCGCCATCGCGCGCCGCCTCGTCGGCCCGATATGGCTTCAAGGTCGCCTGGTCACCGAGACCTGGCTAGGCGATCCCGGCGCCGCCGCGGCCGGAACGGCATCCGACTACCGGCGCGCGCAGGCGATCGTCTGCGCCGCAGCCGTGCTGGCGTTCGCGGGCGCGGCCGGCGGCATCTGGCTGGCGCGGCCAACTTAAGGCTCCCGACCATCCCGTATCGCGACCCGATCACCTACCTGCACGACGGCAGGCAGTAGCTGTCGAAGCCGTCAGCTCCGTCTAAGACACAACATATATGTTGATTTCAGACTCGCCTCCTTGTAGCCTCGTGTCGGTGCCGAAGACTCCGCGACAGTTCAAGCAGTGGCTGCATCAACAGGGCTGCACGTTCGAGCCGGGCAACGGCGGACACCTGACCGTTCGGCGCGGTAATCGAAAGTCAACGCTCCCAATGCACGGGAAGAGAGACATGCCCAAAGGCACCATGGAGGCCATCAAAAGAAATCTTGGACTGAAAGACAACCCCAAAAAATAAATCTCAAGTCATAGGCCAGGTGTCTAATATGCTGAATTATCCAGTCACGCTGACAACCGACGGGAGCCATGTTCTCGTAGACTTTCCCGACTTTCCCGAGGCGCATACCTACGGTGACGACCGGGACGAGGCGTTGGTTCGCGCCGTCGACGCGCTGATGACGATCATCGGCGCCTACATGCACGACCGGCAACCGATTCCGCAACCATCACAACGGAAACGCAGCCCCACCGTCGCCGTTCCGCCGTTGATGGTAGCAAAGGTCGCCCTCCACAACGCGATGCTCGAGCAGCAGGTAAACAAGGCCGAACTCGGCCGGCGGCTCCATTGGCATCTCCCACAGGTCGACCGCGTACTCGATGTGCGTCACATGTCCCGTATCGACCAGATCGAGCATGCGCTCGGCGCCGTCGGGAAGCGGCTGGAATTACACGTCGTCCAGGGAGGATGAGAAATGGAGTCTTGCAACAGCTCATCAATGGCGCGCCGTCCCCATCCCTGTGCTGCTGATTCGTCAACCCGGATAGCTCTCGACAAGAACCAGCGCTTCAATAAAATCATCGATTGACAAGACTCCTCGATCATAGCGATCGTAGAGACACATCACGAGCAATGCCGTAGTATCGCCGTACTGACGCAAGCTGCGCAACGCGTCTGCGAGCCCGCCTTCTTCCACCGGCCGAATGTAAAAGGCGGCATAATGGCGAGCGGCACGGGACAGTTGGGCGATTTGCGTTTCGACATTGCCGTCCTGCTGAGAGAACCGGAACGTTTCCTTGAACTTCGCGTAGATTCGATCGTGCCTGATTTGCCTTGTTGTCTCTGTTTTGACCGCGGTATAGTCCCGCAGAAATGAATTCAGTCCCTCATTTGAGCTTCGAAAACTCCGTTCGACGCCGCTCCAGTGTTTTTCATACAAGCTCGTCTGCGTCGATTCAGGAAGCCGCATCAGCAAATAATTACGAATTAGATCGCTCGGCCCAAGATCGACGCCGGTAGAGTTCAAACTTTCAAATACAAGCTGCGGATCGTCGTGATGCCGGTCCAATCTCACGTCGACGACCTTCAGGCGCGACACGTCGCGATAAATACGAGCCGGGTTGCAGTCCGTCAGCAAATTCCTGAAGTGTTCATATGCATCGTTGATCAATGACGAATGCATCTCTGGAAGTTCTGTGCTATCGACCAATGCGCGCAGGGTTGCGTCGTCGGCCCTCCTCAGCATCAGCTTGTACTTCCTCTTCCCTGATTCGTATGTGTTCTTGAGGAAATACGCATCGATCCGCTCAGGCGTCGGGCTGTCCTCGTTGCCGGCCCAGCCGACTTCTCGGAGGTGATCACGGAGGGCGACCATCAGCAGTGTCAATGAGGTCAGACGCTGTTGGCCGTCAACAACGAGCCATTGATTGAATGCGGCTCCGATTTCTTCAGCTGCCATATATACAATCGATCCGATGAAGTGCCCCTGTTCTGTGTCGGAACGGCTATTAAGGTTGATATCCTTCCACAACTGCGAACACTGTGCAGTCGTCCACCTGTAGTCTCGCTGAAAGACCGGGATCTTGAATTGTTTGCTTCCTTCAATGATGTGGGAGAACGACTGGTCGTCGGCTTTCATATCTTTCTCGTTCCCGGCATCTTACGGCCCAATCGCGAACAGTTGGCTGGAACTCGGCCTGGGGGCCAATATTTCCTGACTCCAGGTTGTTGCGGCAAGCCGCCAGTGCTCACCCTGCAGTTCTCGGTTCGAAGGCCGGAGATACGGCGCATGTGGGCGATGGTGTCGCTGAACAACACGCGCGGCCCTCTTCGCGTCCGATTGGCCGCGACGGTGGTGCACAAGTCCTCAAGTGCCTGTCGTCCTTCGACATCGGCGCGCGCCGCCAACGCGTCGACGAACGTCGATCTCCACCCGGCCTTGGCCGCCAGCGCGCGAACGATGTACTCGGCTCATGCCACTAGCGAGTGTTGAACCCGGCGGCGCGGAGCGCGTCGCGGGCGTCGTTGAGCAGTTGGACAAGCTCGTCCGCGGCCGGGGTGTCGCCGGCGGTCAGGCGGCGGCGCAGTCCGTACATCCGGAACCTGACCCCCTCCGGGTGGAACGTCTCCACGGCCCGGATCAGGTGGTCGCACTCCTCTACGGCGGCGGGGTCGGGCGCGGCGTCCGGCAGCCGTTCACGGAGCGTTTGCAGGCGGGCAAGCGCGGTCGATCGATGGTCTGACGCCATGGCAGCAACATGCTACACTGAACCGTCACAGTCCCGCCTTCCAGGTGGCGCCCTCCTCCCAGCGGGGCGCCGGCGCAATTGAAGATGGCAGAAACTTATACGGCCAGGGACATAACCGTCCTCGACGGACTGGAGCCGGTCCGCAAGCGCCCCGGCATGTACATCGGCGGCGTCGGGTCGCCCGGCCTGCACCACCTTGTTTGGGAGATCCTCGACAACGCGGTGGACGAGGCGATGAACGGCCACGCCCAGAACGTGCAGGTGACGCTGCACGCCGACCGGTCGTCCATGACTATCGCCGACGACGGCCGCGGGGTGCCCGTGGACCGCCATCCCAAGAGCGGCGCCAGCGCCCTGCAGGTGATATTCACCACGCTGCACGCCGGCGGGAAGTTCGAGCACCGCACCTACCGCACCGCCGGCGGCCTGCACGGCGTCGGCGCCAGCGTGGTCAACGCGTTGTCGAAGGAGCTGGTCGCCACGTCGAAGCGGGACGGCTACCTGTGGCAGCAGCGGTTCGAGCGGGGCAAGCCGGTGTCCGCCGTGCGCAAGGTCGGCGCGGCGCGCGGCACGGGTACCACCGTGTTCTTCCGGCCGGACCCGAAGATCTTTCCGAAGACCACACTGGACCGGGACCTGATCCTGAACCGGCTGGAGGTCGTCAGCTACCTCCACGCCGGCATACGCGTCGTCTTCGACGACGAGGCGCGCAAGGAGAAGCGCACCTTCCGCCACGGCAACGGCCTGGCCGACTACCTGACGCACATCGTGAAGGCGCGCGGCAAGCCGCCGGTGCACGACACGGTCTTCACGGTGGCGAAGGACCACGACGAAAGCGGCGGGCGGATCAACCTGGTGGCGCAATGGACGGAGTCGACCGACGAGCACATCCGGAGCTATGTGAACGGCGTGCCGACCGGCTCCGGCGGTACCCACGAGAGCGGCCTGCGCGCAGGGCTCGGCAAGGCGGTCCGGAATTTCGTAGAGACCCATGGACTGTCGCCGAAGGGCGTGAGCATCACCGCCGACGATATCCGCGAAGGTCTGACCGGCGTGCTCAGCATCTTCGTGCGCGATCCGCAGTTCCAGGGCCAGACCAAGGACCGGCTCAACAACCCGGAAATGGCGCAGGTGCTCGATTCGGTGGTCCGGCCCGCCCTGGAGCATTGGCTCAACAACAACATCAGCGCCGCCAACGCCATCGTGGCGCGCATCATTCTCGCGGCTCGCGCGCGGGCGGCGAGCCGGGCCGCGCAGCAGGAGGTGACGCGCAAGGGGGTGGCCGCCGCCCGGCTGAACCTGCCGGGGAAACTGACCGACTGCTCCGCCCGGACGCCGGAGGACCGCGAGCTGTTCATCGTCGAGGGTGACTCGGCCGGCGGCTCGGCCAAGCAGGCGCGCGACCGGCGGCGGCAGGCCGTCCTGCCGCTGCGCGGCAAGGTGCTGAACACCGAGAACGTAGCGCCGTCGAAGGTGCTCGAGAACAAGGAGCTGTCCGACCTGGTGACGGCGCTCGGGTGCGGCTTCGGGAAAAATTTCGACGTGGCGAAGCTGCGCTACGGCAAGGTCATCATCCTCGCCGACGCCGACTCGGACGGCAATCACATCGCCACGCTGCTGCTGACGTTCCTCTACCGCCACCTCCCGCAGCTGATCAGCCGCGGCCGGGTCTACCTGGCCCAGCCGCCGCTCTACCGCATCGACGTCGGCAAGGAAACGTTCTGGGCGCTGGACGAGCAGCACCGCGACCGGATCCTGGATCGGTCGACCCGCAACGGCGGCCGGAGCAAGGCCGAGATCACCCGCTTCAAGGGGCTGGGCGAGATGATGCCGAAGGTGCTGTGGGATACGACGCTGAACCCCGAGACGCGCCGGCTCCTGCGCGTCGACGTCAGCGACCAGCTCCTGACCGACCGCGTGATGAACGAGCTGATGGGGCGCGACGCGTCCGCGCGGTTCCACTTCATCATGCAGCGCGCCGACCAGGTGCAGGACCTCGACGTGTAGCAACCGCCGCGCGGTCCGCCTGACGGCTTCCGGCCCGTTCCATGACCATCGACCAACTCATCGACGGCGCCATGCGCCCGGTGGCCGACGCGGTCTCCGGCGTCGTGTTCTTCACGGTGCCGCTGCTCGGCGCCGACCTGCCGCTGATCGTCGTCTGGCTGGTGGCCGGCGGCCTCTTCTTCACGCTCTATCTCCGCTTCATCAATGTCCGCGGGTTCGCGCAGGCGTTGCGCATCGTCTCCGGTCGCTACGCCCGCAAGGGAGATCCGGGCGAGATATCCCAGTTCAGCGCCCTCACGACCGCGGTCTCCGGCACGGTCGGCATCGGCAACATCGCCGGCGTGGCCGTCGCCATCTCCACCGGCGGCCCGGGCGCCACGTTCTGGCTCATCGTCGCCGGCCTGCTCGGCATGTCGGCGAAGTTCGCCGAATGCACGCTCGGCGTGCTTTACCGGCGGCGCAATCCTGACGGGTCGGTCTCCGGCGGACCGATGCACTATCTCGAGCGGGGCCTTGACGAGCGCGGCTGGCCGGCGCTCGGGCGCGCGCTGGGCAACTTCTACGCCGCCGCCATGGTGGTGGGCTGCCTCGGCATCGGCAACATGTTCCAGTCGAACCAGGCAGCGGCGATCTTCATCGACATCACCGGCGCGGACGCCAGCGTCTTCGCCGGCCGGGGCTGGCTGATCGGCCTGCTGCTGGCGGCAGTAGTGGCGCTGGTGATCATCGGCGGGATCAAGTCGATCGCCAGCACCACCGTCAAGCTCGTGCCGGCCATGGCGCTGCTCTATGTGGCGCTCGCGCTGCTGGTCATCGGCCTCAATGCCGACCGCCTGCCGGCGGCAATAGCCGCGATCTGGCAGGGCGCGTTCACCTCGACAGGGGTGACCGGGGGAGCGCTCGGGGCGCTCATCATCGGCTTCCGGCGCGCCGTCTTCTCCAACGAGGCGGGGCTGGGCAGCGCCGCCATCGCGCACGCCACGGCGCGCACCCCGCAACCGGCCAGCGAAGGCTTCGTCGCCCTGCTCGAACCGTTCATCGACACCGTCGTGATCTGCACGATGACCGCCCTCGTCATCACAACGACCGTCTACGACCCGGCGCTCGCGACCGGCGGCATCAGCGGTATCGAGCTGACGACCAGGGCATTCGCTTCGACCCTGAGCTGGTCTCCGGTCCCGCTGGCGATCGCCGCCATCCTGTTCGCATTCTCGACGATGATTGCCTGGGCCTACTACGGCCTGAAGGCGTTCACCTACCTGGCGGGCGAAGGGCGCCTGCAGGACGTCGGGTTCAAGTTCGTCTTCTGTGCGTTCGTGGTCGCCGGCGCCGGCATCGACCTGGGGGCGGTCATCGATCTCTCCGACGCCCTGGTGTTCGTGGTCGCCATCCCGAACCTGATCGGCCTGTACCTGATGGCGCCGGTCGTGCGGCGGGAGCTCGAGCGCTACCGCCCGTGACGGCCCTACGCAGGGTGCCCGGCTGACACATCAGGCCCCCCACATTTGAGAAAGGGGGACGATGAGCACTCAAGCAGTCGTCCCCCGCGGCCGCGCACGGCGCGGCCCGGCAAGCACGGCGCGGGGCAACGGGGTCCCCGCTAGCGCTTGCCGGGGGTTCGGGGCGCAGCCCCGAGTTACTGATACGATAGGTGGGTTTGGTCCATGCCTGACCCGTTCGACTTCCAGCTTCGCACGCGACTCGTCTTCGGCGCCGGCACTGTCGAGCGCCTCGGCCACATCGCGCGCGAGCTGCGCTTCGCGAAGCCGCTGCTCGTCGCCGACCCGGGCCTGCTCAGGGCGGGCCACGTGGAACGGGCCTTGCGGCTGCTGCGCGCGGCCGGCGTGAACCCGGTCCCGTTCCACGACTTCGACGTCAACCCGAACACGGCGATGATCGAGCGCGGCCGCGCCTTTGCCGCGCCGCGCGGCGTCGACGCGATCATCGGACTGGGCGGCGGCAGCTCCCTCGACTGCGCCAAGGGGATCAACTTCCTGCTGACCAACGGCGGCGCGATGTCCGACTACCAGGGCTACGGCAAGGCGTCCAAGCCGCTGCTGCCGATGCTCGCGGTGCCGACGACGGCCGGTACGGGTTCGGACGCGCAGAGCTACGCGGTGATTGCCGACGCCGACACAGGATTGAAGATGGCCTGCGGCGACGCCAAGGCCACCTTCCGCGTGGCGCTGCTCGACCCGGAGCTGACGCTATCGCAGCCGGAAGGGGTGACCAGCGCCGCCGGGTTCGACGCCATCGCGCACGCCGTCGAGACCGCGGTGACCAAGCGGCGCACCCCCATCTCGACGGTGTTCTCGCACGAGGCGTTCCGTCTGCTGAACGCGAACTACGAGCGCGTCATCGCGGCGCCGCATGACATCGACGCGCGCGGGGCGATGCTGCTCGGCGCGTTCTATGCCGGGCTGGCCATCGAGCAGTCGATGCTCGGGGCGGCCCATGCCTGCGCCAACCCGCTGACCGCGCGCTACCAGATCGCGCACGGCGTGGCGCTCGCCATCCTGCTGCCGCACGTCGTGCGATGGAACGCGCGGGCGGACGCCGAGCTGTACAACCCCTTCGTCGCCGCGACGATGAACGGCGCGGGCGGACCGGGCGGCGACCGGCTGGCCGAGTGGCTCGTGCGGATCGGCCGTACCGGCGGCTTCCCCGAACGGCTGCGCGACACGGGGGTGCAGGAAGACAGTCTGCCGTCGCTCGCCGACGTCGCCAGCCGGCAGTGGACGGCGGCGTTCAACCCGCGACTGCTCGGTCATCCCGAGGCCCTGGAGGTATACCGATGCGCGTACTGACGACCTTGCCGCTGACTGCAGCGCTGCTGGCCATCGGCTCCGCGGCGGCCGCCCAGTCGGCGCCTGCCGACTCGTGGCCGCAGTTTCGCGGCACGGCCGGACTGAGCGGCGTGTCCGATGCCACGCTTCCGGACGAGCCGCAGCTGCTCTGGACCCTGGAAGCGGGCGAATCGATCGATTCGTCCGCCGCCATCGCCGATGGCATGGTCTACGTCGGCACGTACTCCGGCACACTGATAGCGGCCGATCTCGAGACCGGCGACATGCGCTGGACATACGAGGCGAGCAAAGAGATGGGGATAGGCGAGTCGTCGCCCGCCGTCAGCGACGGGCTGGTGTACGTGGGCGACCTTGCCGGCGTTCTCCACGCGGTCGACGCCGCGACCGGCGAGGCCGTCTGGACCTATCAGACCGACGGCGAGATCAAGTCCTCGCCCGTCATCACCGGCGACGTCGTGCTTATCGGCTCGTACGACGGACACCTGTACGGCCTCGCCGCGCACACCGGCGAGCTGATTTGGAAGTTCGAAACGCTCAACTACGTGCATGCGACCCCGGCGGTCGTCGACGGCGTCGCGTACTTCGGCGGCTGCGACGAGGTGTTCCGGGGCGTGAGCGTGAGCGACGGCGAGGAGGTATTCAACGTGCCGGCCGGCGCCTACACCGCCGCCTCCCCGACCACGACCGGCAACCACGCCTACTTCGGCACGTTCAACAACGAGGTGATCGGCGTCGACCTCTCCTCGAAGGAGCTGCTCTGGCGCTACGAGCACCCGCAACGCCACTTCCCGTTCTATTCGTCCGCCCTGTCCGTGGGCGGATCCATCGTCATCGGCGGCCGGGACCGGATGGTGCACGCGATCGACCAGGCCTCCGGCGAAGGGCGCTGGACCTTCAGGACGCGCGCGCGCATCGACTCGTCCCCGGCCGCCGCCGGCGACCGCGTGGTCATCGGCTCGGGAGACGGACGCCTCTACATGCTCGACCTGGAGAGCGGCGAGAACCTGTGGGATTTCGACACCGGCGCACCGCTGTCCGCCTCCCCCGCCATCGCCGACGGCAAGATCGTCATCGGCTCGCAGGACGGCATCCTCTACTGCTTCGGATAAACGGCCGCCGGCAGGCGCCGCCGGGCCGGACTCCCGCGGCGCGCGCGGGCAGGCCCCGACGCACCCCGGGGTTACGGAAACGTGAAGATGCGCGCGGCCGGGAACTTCAGGTCCGGGAGCAGGACCGACAGGACGGTATCGTCCCGCCGCGCTGCCTGCTCCAGTTGATAGGCGCCATCCGCCAGGACGTGGACTTCGATCCGCTGGCGGAGCGGGTCGACGATCCAGACCTCGGGCACGCCATACCGCGCGAAAATCCGCATCTTTCGGCCGCGGTCGATGGCGGCGGTGGATGGTGAGAGCACCTCTACGACGATATCGGGCGCGGCACGCGTCACGGCGTTCGGGTCGAGCAGGTGCAGCCGTTCCGCCCGGAAGAAAACGACGTCCGGCTGCACGACGTCGTATTCGTCGAACACGATGTCGAACGGCGCCGTCACCGCGAGCCCGCCCGATACCCGCCGGTAGTCGTTCAGCAGCGTGACGAGCTCCATGGCGGCGATCTGATGCCGCAGCAACGGCGACGGTACCACGACCAGCTCCCCTCCGTGGATCTCGTACCGGCGCCCGTCATCCGGCATGACCAGGAGGTCGCTGTAGCCGACCCGCGGCGGCGCATCCTGCATGGGCACCATCGTATCACTCACCGGCACCTGCGAAACTCGTGCCGGCGCACGGCAACGGACGAACCGAAAGGTGCAGGGCCACGCTTGCAGAAACGGCAATCTGTCCAGGCCCGCAGGTACGCCGGACAAGCGTTCCGCCCTCCTGCCGCCGCTCGGCGGGCTGGTATAGTAGGACCAATGAGCGACACACCGACCGTGGCGGCAACCGCGGCCGAGACGGAGGTCGGCAGCTACTTCGTCGCCAACTACCCGCCGTTCTCGGTCTGGACGCCGGAGGCGGTCGACGAGGCTGCCCACCCGGCCCTTGCCGCGCCGGCGGCGGACGTCCCGCTCGGCCTGTATCTCCACATCCCGTTCTGCCGCAAGCGCTGCCACTTCTGCTACTTCCGGGTCTACACGAACAAGAACGCGGCCCAGGTCCAGTCGTACCTCGATGTTCTGGGGCGGGAATGGGAGCTGTACGCCAGGCAGCCGGCCATCGCCGGGCGGCCGCTCGACTTCATCTATTTCGGCGGCGGCACGCCGTCGTTCCTCTCGGTCCGGCAACTCCGGGGGCTGGTCGACCGGCTGTCGGCCACAACGCCGTGGTCGACCGCTCGCGAGATCACGTTCGAGTGCGAGCCGGGCACGCTTACCGAGCCCAAGCTCGCTGCGATTCGCGACATGGGCGTCACGCGGCTCAGTCTCGGCGTCGAGCACTTCGACGACCACGTCCTGGAGCTGAACGGGCGCGCGCACCGTTCGGCCGAGATCTTCCGGGCGTACAGCTTCGCGCGGTCGATTGATTTTCCGCAGATCAACATCGATCTGATTGCCGGCATGCTAGGCGAGACCGAAGAGAAGTGGCGGGACGCGGTGCGGAGGACGATCGAGCTCGATCCGGACAGCGTCACCATCTACCAGATGGAGCTGCCGTTCAACACCACGATCAGCAGCGACCGCCTGCACGGCACCGGCCAGTTTGATGAGACCGTGGCGCCCTGGGCCACCAAGCGGCGCTGGGTGGACGAGGCGTTCGCCGCGCTCGAGCAGGCGGGCTACACGATCGGCAGCGCCTACACCGCCGTCAAGGATCCCGGGCGCACGAAGTTCGTCTACCGCGACCGCCTGTGGCAGGGCGCCGACCTGGCCGGCCTGGGCGTGGCGTCGTTCGGGCACGTCAACGGCGTGCACATGCAGAACCTCGATTCCTGGGACGCCTATGCGAGTGCTGTGGACGCGGGCCGCATCCCGCTGAACCGCGCCTACCGTCCGACGGACGAGGAACGTCTCATTCGCGAGCTCGTGCTGCAGCTCAAGCTGGGCTCGATTCGTCCGGCCTACTTCCGGGACAAGTACGGCGTCGACCCGCGGGACCGCTTCACCGGCCCGCTCGCGTCGCTCGATCGCGACGGCTACCTTGCCGAGGCGTCGCCGGAGGCGGTGCGCCTGTCGCGTGACGGCCTGCTGCGCGTCGACAGCCTGCTGCCGCGCTTCTTCCTGCCGGCGCACACGGACATCCGGTACACGTAGATGCCGATGCAACCGCTTGACCTAAATATAAAATTCCAGCTGGACTGGCATCTCAACCAGATTGACAACACCCTGCGCGCCGACGTCGTAGCGATTGTCAGTCCGATCCTGCCACCACTCGACCGGCGCCTGAGGGACGCAATAGAAGCGATTCCAGACAGGAAGAATTCGGTGTCTGTGATTCTGGACACCCCGGGCGGCGTCGTCGAAGTAGTAGAGCGGATGGTGGCGACGTTGAGATCAAACTATGAACACGTAACAGTCATCGTACCCGATCGAGCCATGTCGGCTGGTACGATATTTGCTCTTAGCGCTGATCGAATCATGATGGACTATTTCTCGTGTCTGGGTCCCATTGATCCTCAAATCGAGAGAGATGGGAAACTGGTGCCGGCACTGTCCTATCTGAGCCAATTCGAACGGCTTAATAAAAAAGCGGAAGCTGGTGCGCTCACCGCCGCGGAATACGCACTTCTCAACAAGCTAGATCTTGGCGAATTGCACCAATTCGAGCAGTCCCGCGAGCTCTCCGTCGAGCTTCTTGTCAAATGGTTGTCGCGGTTCAAGTTCAAGGGATGGAAAGAGACCGAAACACGCCGAGAGAAGGTCACCGATAAAATGAAGGAGGAGCGGGCCCAGGAAATCGCGGACTTACTCACAATACCGAGCGTTGGCATTCCCACGGGCGGGGAATAGATGCAAAGACGCTGCGCGACGAGGTCGGCCTCCGGATCGACAATCTAACTGATGAACCGAAACTGCACGGAACGATACGGGCGTACTTCAACTTGCTGAAGGACTACATGGGCCGCCAGGAGCTGTATTCCTTCGTACACACCAGGGGGTATTTCTGACATGCCGAGAAAGCGCGATATCTCGTTGGCCGATCGCAAAGAGGTGCTCCGTCACAACCCGAAGATCGATGTCGGTATCGTCACCGCGCACGAGCGGCTTGAAGAACAACTCAAGAAGATCGGCGTGGAAATTAGACCGAGCTACAACATCGAGCCCCCCTTCGGCCGGCGTCCGACCCGGCTCCACAACCACAGCCGCGCCATGACGCAAAACTCCTAATCGGCGAGACGACTTGGCATGATGAGGTCGGAGACATCCAATTCGAGCCGTCCGGTCAGGCCGCGGCGCAACGGTCTGCTCTACCCGCTCGACCTCGTCTACCAGCGGGCCGGTATCGACCTCCCGCATGTGGAGGAGGTGCAACCCGGCGACATCCCGCTCCCCTACCGCTCGCTGCTCGTGCACGACTCCGACATGACGCTGACCCTGGAGCGCCACTTCGGCGGGCGCGTCATGCTGCGGCCTTTGTCGACCTTCACGAACCGCGGCTCCTACTTCCGCCGCGTGCTCCTGGTGCAGGAGTATGCCGGCCAGCCGGTGGAGATGGGCGCCATCCGGATGGAGCTGGACGCGTTCGGCGAGAAGATCCGCCAGCAGATCGTGAAGAACGAGATACCGCTGGGACGGATTCTGCGCGACGGGCGCTTCCAGTACAAGAGCCGTGTGAAGGCGTTCCTGCAGGTGACGCCGAACGCGGAGATGATGGGCGTGTTCTGGATGCGCGAGCCGCGGGTGCTGTACGGCCGGCGCACCGAGATCATGCGACACGACGCCAAGATCGGCGACATCGTCGAGGTGCTGCCGCTGGTAATCAGGTAAATGCGATGAGCAGCGCTCAGCGCTACGACTGCGCCGTCATCGGCGGCGGGCCCGCGGGCGCGACCGCTGCGACGGTGCTCGCGCAGCACGGCCGGCGCGTGGCGGTCATCGAGCGCGAGCGCTTTCCGCGCTACCACGTCGGCGAGTCGCTGATGCCGTACACCTGGTTCACGTTCGAGCGGCTCGGCGTGCTCGACTGGTTCGCGGAGGCCGCCTGCCCGCAGAAATACAGCGTGCAGTTCGTCTCGACCAGCGGCAAGGTGTCGCAGCCGTTCTACTTCTTCGAGACCATCAAGCACCCCTGCGCCACCACCTGGCAGGTGCGCCGCAGCGACTTCGACCGGATGCTGCTCGACAACGCGCGCGCCAAGGGCGTCGAGGTGCGCCAGGGGGCAGCGGTCCGCGAGGTGCTCATGGACGGGCAGCGCGCCGTCGGCGTGCGGGCCGACCTTGCCGGGGGCGGGTCCGAAACGTTCCTGGCCGACGCGGTGATCGACGCCTCGGGGCGCGACTCGTTCCTGGCATCCAGGCTCGGCATGAAGCGCCGCGACCCCGACCTGAACAAGATCGCGATCTTCACCTACTACCGCGGCGCGCGGCGCGACCCGGGGCTCGATGCGGGCGCCACGACCGTCGCCTACATCCCGGAAAAGGGCTGGTTCTGGTACATCCCGCTGCCGGACGACACTGTCGGCGTCGGCGTCGTGGCCGAGAAGGACTACCTCTACCGCGACACGCGCGACCCGGAGGAGATCTTCGCGCGCGAGGCGGCGGCGTGCATCTGGATCGAGGATCACCTGCGGCCCGGCACGCGCGTCGAGCCGGTGCGCGTCACCGGCGAATTCAGCTATCGCGCCGAGGCGATCGGGGGGGACGGCTTCTGCCTGGCAGGTGACGCATTCTCGTTCCTCGACCCGGTCTTCTCAACCGGCCTGTTCATGGCGCTCAAGAGCGGGGAGATGGCAGCGGATGCCGTGCACCGCGGCCTGGAAGCGGGCGGGGTCACCGCCGCCACGTTCGAGCAGTACGGCCGCGACATGCGCTGGGCGCTCGACCAGTTCCGGCAGCTCGTCCTGTCGTTCTACAACGAGCGGTTCAGCTTCCGCGAGTTCATCCGCGCCCACCCGGACCTGCACCCGCGGTTGGTCGATGCGCTGGTCGGCAACGTCTTCGCCGACCTCGGTCCGCTGTTCGACGCGCTCCGCGAGTTCTCGGGGCAGGGCTCGCCGGCCGATGACACCGGCGCCTCGGCCGCGGACCGCCCGGCCGTCAACGCGTAGACATCACTCGGTGTCGTCGGGTTCCGGCATCAGGATGAATTCGGGGTACGCCTCGATCCCCAGCTCCGCTGCGTCCTGGCCGAGCTGCTCGACGTTGTACGCCACCCGCACGCCGATCGTCTTTTCGATCACCGTCCAGAGCAGCCACGACACTCCGAAGACAAACGCACCGACCGCGAGCACGCCCACGATCTGCACCCACAGCGTCGCGCCCGCCGCGATGCTGGCCGCCAGCGTGCCCCAGACGCCGGCAAACAGATGGGCGGGGACGGCCCCGACCACGTCGTCCACCTTGAAATTCTCCAGCAGCTTGATGCCGGCGGTGCAAATGATGGCGCCGACGGCGCCAATGATCACCGCCCAGTAGGGCTCGACCATGGTCGGTCCGGCGGTAATCGCAACCAGTCCGGCGATGGCGCCGTTCAGGCCGGCCAGCAGATCCACGCGCCCAAGAATCGGCCGCGAGACGGCGAGGGCCGCGACGACGCCGGCGGCCGCCGCCAGATTGGTGTTGACCAGCACGTTGCTCATCGCCACGACGTCCACGGCGCTGGCCAGTGCGAGCTGAGAGCCTCCGTTGAACCCGAACCAGCCGAACCAGAGGATGAAGACGCCAAGGGTCACGATCGGCACGTTGGAGGGCGGCGTCGGCAGCACCGTCCCGTCCTTGCGGAATTTGCCGACCCGCGGACCCACCACCAGCGCGCCCGCGAGCGCCGCCCAGCCGCCGGTGCCATGCACGATGGTGGATCCGGCGAAGTCCTTGAAATCCAGCGCAGCGAGCCAGCCGCCGCCCCAGGTCCAGGCGCCGACGATCGGGTACACGACCGCGGTCAGAATCAGGGTGAAGAGGAAGAACGACCAGAGCCTGACCCGTTCGGCCAGGGTCCCGGACACGATGGAGGCGGCAGTCGCCACGAACACCATCTGGAAGAACCAGTCGGACATGACGGAGTAGTTGTTCGCGATCACCGCGTCGCGCGCGCTCTCCTGGCCCGCCAGCAGCGCCACCTCGTCGGCCGACGGGCCGTAGAACAAGGTCACCGAGCCGATCAGGCTGCCCACGTCGACGTACATCAGGTTGTAGCCGATGAAGTAGTAGGCGAGTCCGGCGATGGCGTAGAGACCGATGTTCTTCAGGCAGATGACGGAAGCATTCTTTGTTCGGACCGACCCGGACTCCAGCATGGTGAAGCCGGCGCACATCCACATCACGAGCGCCCCCCAGACGAGGAAGGAGAACGTGTTGAAGACGAATTGGGTCTCTGCGTTGCTGGCGACTTGCGTCCGTGACGACCGGCCTGCCCTAGAATACATCTGTGCCTACCGGCTACCGCCTGCAACGGCGGGTGCAGTTCTACGAGACCGACAGCGCGGGAATCGTTCATTTCTCCTGGTTCTACCGCTACATGGAAGAGGCCGAGCACGCGCTGTGGCGCGCGGCCGGCCTCAGCATCGCGTCGCCCGCGGCCGGCGTCGGCTTTCCCCGCGTCGCCGCGTCGTTCGACTTCCGCCGTCCGCTCCGCTTCGAGGATCAGTTCGAGGTGCACATCCGCATCGTGCAGATCGGCGACAAGTCCATCCGCTACGCGGCGGAGGTCATGAAGGACGGCGAGACAATCGCTACCGGCAGCCTGACCATCGCCTGCGTGCGGAGGCAGGCCGGCCAGCCGCTGGCCGCGGTCGGCATCCCGCCGGAGATTGTCCGGCGCCTGCGCGCGGCGAACGACGGCGGTTCCGGCTCGGACGCGCAATGACGCCTGATCCCGTGCCGGTTCCGGATGTGGAGCGCCGGCCCCGCGAGACGCTGGCCGCGCTTCAAGGCGAGCGCCTGACACGGCTGCTGAGCCATATACACGGACGGAACCGGTTCTACACCCGCAAGCTGACCGGCGCGGGCATCGACCCGGCGCAGCTTGTCCTGCCGCGCGATCTCGCCGCACTGCCATTCACCACCAAGGCGGAGCTGGTGGCCGATCAGGCGCAGGCGCCGCCGTGGGGCACCGTGCTGACCGAGCCGCTCGAGCGCTACACCCGCTACAACCAGACCTCGTCCACGACCGGCCGGCCGCTGCGCTGGCTCGACACGACGGAGAGCTGGCAGTGGATGCTCGACTGCTGGCAGGCGGTCTATCGCGGCGCCGGCGTCGGCGCCCGCGACCGCATCTTCTTTCCGTTCTCGTTCGGGCCGTTCCTCGGGTTCTGGACGGCGTTCGACGCCGCCACCCAGCTCGGCGCGCACGCGATTCCGGCCGGTGGGATGACGAGCCAACAGAGGCTCGCCCTGATTGATGCTCTGGCGCCGACGGTGGTCTGCTGCACGCCAACCTACGCGCTGCGGCTCCTCGACGTGGCGCGCGAGGCGGGCGGCGGCGACGCGGCGCTGGCCGCAACCGCCGTCCGCACGATCATCGTCGCGGGCGAGCCGGGCGGGAGCATTCCGGCCACGCGCCGCCGTATCGAGCGCGGCTGGGGGGCGCGGATCATCGACCACCACGGGTTGACCGAGGTCGGGCCCATCAGTTTCGAGTGCCGGGAGGCCCCGGGGTTCCTGCACGTCAACGAACAGGAGTACATCGCCGAGGTGCTCGACCCGGAGTCGGGACAGCCGGTAGAGGACGGCAATCGCGGGGAGCTGGTCGTCACGAACCTCGGGCGCACGGCCAGCCCGTTGATCCGCTACCGAACGGGCGATCTGGTCGTCGCGACGCACGAACCGTGTGCCTGCGGGCGCACGTTCGTGCGCCTCGTGGGCGGGATCCTGGCGCGCGCGGACGACATGGTCACCATCCGCGGGGCGAATGTCTATCCGACTGCCGTCGAAGAGGTTCTGCGCGCAATCGACGCAGTAGTCGAGTACCGCTGTACGGTACGGACGGGAGCCTCGATGCGCGAGCTCGCCGTGGAAGTGGAGGTGGGCCGGGGCGCCGACGAGGCCGCGGTGACGGCGCTGGCGGCGCAACGCCTGCGGGAAGCGCTCGGCCTGAACGTCCAGGTCACGCCGGTCGCCGCCGGCACGCTGCCGCGCTTCGAGATGAAGGCGCTCCGATTCATCGTGGACCGCAGCGAAGCGTAGTAGCATGTTTGGGCTCCGCGCGCCGGGGCGCACCCGCGCCCGCGGCAACGCCCCGGGCCGTTCAAGGAGGGTAGGGTTCTTGCATCGATTCATCTCCGGTTTGCCGGCTGCTCGGGCTCGCGTAGTGGTTGTCGTTCTTGCGGGCGTGCTGGCCGCTTGCGGCGGAGGAAGCGGCGGCGGTGAGGGCGGCGACAGCGCGCCGGCCCGGCAGTTCCTCAGCGTGGGCACCGCGCCGCCCGGCGGGGCGTTCTTCGTCGTCGGCAGCGCGCTCGCGGAAGTCATAAACGAAACCGGCGCCGAATTCGGCTACAGCGTGACCGCCGAAGCGACCAGCGGATCGCAGGAGAACATCCGCCGGCTCGGCAGCGGCGAGCTCGATTTCGCGCTGTCGAACGCGGCCATCACCTACTTCGCGGTACGCGGCAGCGAGGGCTGGGACCGCGCCCATCCGGTCCGGTCCGTCATGACGCTCGCGCCGAACGTCGCGCTGTTCGTCACGCAGGCGGCGTCCGGGATCAACACCATCGACGACCTGCGCGGCCGGCGCGTCTCGGTCGGCCCGGCGGGCGCCGGCTTCGAGTATTTCATCAGGCCGCTGCTCGAGGCGCACGGCGTCACCTACGACGACTTCTCGCCCCTCAACGCCACGCAGCAGGCGGCGGTCGACATGCTGACGGACGGCTCCGCGGATGCGACGTTCCTCGGCGGCGCGGTCCCGACCGCGTCGATCACGCAGGCCGCCGCGTCAATGGAGATCACCTTCATCCCGTTCGGGGAGGAGGAAAAACAGCGGCTGATCAGCGATTACACGTTCTTCCGGCCGGCCAGCATCCCGGCCGAGACGTACCGCGGACAGACCGAGCCGTACGAGGGGCTCGACGTGGGATCGATGCACGTCATCACCGCGGCCGACGCGCCCGATGATCTCGTGTACAACGCGGCGAAGCTCCTATACGAGAACCGCGCGCTGGTGGTGGAGAAGCATGCCGCCGGCCGCGCGATCAACCCGAACAACGTGGTGCGCGACACCGGCACCGAATTCCATCCCGGCGCGATTCGCTTCTACCAGGAAGCCGGCATCTGGCCTCAGTAGCAGCCCGTGGCTGAGACACCTGCCTCCGCCCCGCGCGACATTCGGCTCCTGGTGAGCAGCGGGCTCAGCATTCTGCTGTGCGCGTTCACGCTCGTCGAGGTGAACTACCCGCTGCTGGCGCCGCAGAGCCGCCTCGCGTTCTTCGCGCTGGCCGGACTGACGCTCTGCTTCCTGAACATCCCGGCGCACCCCTCGCTCAAGGCGCACCCGGCCGCCCGCGCGGCCGACGTGCTGCTGGCGCTGCTCACGGTAGCCTGCTGCGGTTACATCATCGTCCAGACCGATCCGCTTTTCGAGGCGTGGTGGATAGACGGCCAGACGCTCGGCAACCGCGCCGGATTCGAAACGGCGTTCGACACGGCAGTCGGCCTCGCCGGCCTGCTGCTGGTGGTCGAGGCGGCGCGGCGCGCGCTGGGACTGGCGCTGCCGCTGCTGGCGGGCACGTTCCTCGTCTACGCCGTGTTCGGGTCGTCGCTGCCCGACTGGCTCTTTCCCCACCGCGGCTACACGGTGCCGCGCATCGTGGCGCAGACGTTCCTCCACAGCCAGGGCGTCTTCGGCGTGGCGCTGAACGTGATGTTCACCTACGTCTTCCTGTTCGTGATCTTCGGCGCGTTCCTCGAAGCGACCGGCGCCACGCGGTTCATCGTCGACTTCGCGCAGCGGATGTTCGGACGCAGCTCCGGCGGGCCGGCCAAGGTGGCGGTGCTGAGCAGCGGCCTGATGGGGTCGCTCTCGGGCAGCGCCGTCGCCAACACCGCCACCACCGGCACGTTCACGATTCCGATGATGCGCAGCGCCGGCTTCAAGCCGGTGACGGCGGCGGGCGTGCAGGCGGCGGCCAGCTCGGGCGGCGCGCTCATGCCGCCGGTGATGGGCGCCGGCGCCTACATGATGCTGGAGATCGTCGAGCCGCCGGTGACCTACCTGCAGATCATCCAGGCGGCGCTCATCCCGGCGATCCTGTACTACCTGTCTCTACTCCTGATCGTGCACCTGCACGCCAGGCGGATGTCGATAGCCACCGAGGGAGCGCCGAACGAGCCGGCCGCGGAAGGCGGCAACGCGGACGCCGGCACCTCGCGCGCGGCCGGGCTCGTGTTCGCGACAGCGCTCGGCAGCCTCATCCTGTTCCTGATCCTCGGCTACACGGCGTTCCGCGCCGTCACGCTCTCGCTGGTGGCGATCGTCGTCGCCAGCAGCTTCAACGCGGCAACCCGTCTCGACCCGCGCCGAACCCTTGTGGGTCTCGTCTCCGCGGCGCGCGGCGTCGTGCCGCTGGTCGCCGCCGCGGCGTGCGTCGGCATCATCATCGGGATTGTCACGCTGACCGGCATCGGCACGCGCCTGCCGGCCACCATCATCCCGCTCGCCGAGCAGAGCCTGTTCCTGGCGCTCGTGCTGATCATGGTCTCGTCGATCATTCTGGGGATGGGGCTGCCGTCGGCGGTCTGCTATCTGCTGATGGCCACGCTGATCGGCCCGGTACTCGGCAACCTGGGCGTTATCCCGCTGGCCGCGCACCTGTTCATCTTCTACTTCGGGATGATGTCGATGGTGACGCCGCCGGTGGCGCTGGCCGCCTACGCCGCCTCGTCCATTGCCGGCACGCGCATCATGCCGACCGCCTTCGCCGCGTTCCGTTACGCGCTCGTCGGCTTCACCCTGCCGTACATGTTCGTGTACAGGCCCCAGCTACTGATGATGAACGCCGCGGGCGAGCCGGCCGGCTGGCTGGAGATGCTGATCCCGGTCGGCATCGCCACGCTCGGCGTCACCTGCTTCGCGGCCGGCATCGCGGGGCAACTGCGCAATCCGCTCGGACTCGGGCTGCGGCTGGCGATCTTCGCCGCGGCGGCGCTGCTGCTCGCGCCCGGCCCGGTCGCGGCGATCGGCGGCATCGGCGTTCCCGTCTTCGACCTCGCCGGCGTCGCGCTGGCCGGCGGGGTGCTGGCACTCAACCGGCGGCCGGCCACATAACCCAAGCACATTTCAATCAATCGAACAGTTCTGGATCAGGAGGAACGGAAGTTGGCAGTTAGCCCTATACGTGCGATTGACGCACTCGAGGTGATCGATTCCCGCGGCAATCCTACCGTGGAAGCGCGGGTCCATCTCGGCGACGGGACCACCGGCGTGGCGCGCGTGCCGTCCGGCGCATCGACCGGCGAGCGCGAGGCGACCGAGCTGCGCGACGGCGGCGCGCGCTACGGCGGCAAGGGGGTGCGGCAGGCCGTTGCCAACGTCAACGGCGAGATCAACCGGGCGCTCGCCGGGCGCGACGCCGCCGACCAGCAGGCGCTCGACCAGCGCCTCATCGAGCTCGACGGCACGCCCAACAAATCGCGGCTCGGCGCCAATGCGATCCTCGGCGTCTCGATGGCGGCGGCCCGCGCCGCGGCCGATGCGGCCGGCGTACCGCTCTACCGCCACCTCGGCGGCGAGGACGCGCGGGTGCTGCCGGTCCCCTGCCTCAACGTCATCAACGGCGGGCGGCACGCGGACAATACCGTCGACTTCCAGGAATTCAAGATCGCGCCGCACAACGCGCCCACGTTCGCCGAGGCGCTGCGCATGGGCATCGAGACGTTCCACGCGCTGCGCGCGCTGCTGAAAGACCAGGGCAAATCGACCGGCATCGGCGACGAGGGCGGCTTCGCGCCCGACCTGGCCACCAACGAGGAAGCGGTCGACCTGATCCTGGCGGCCATCGAAAAGGCCGGCTACCGGCCCGGCGCGGACATCGCGCTCTGCCTCGATCCGGCGACCAGCGAGATGTGGCGCGACGGCGGCTACGTCGCGTTCAAGTCGGACCAGTCCGTCCGCACCACCGCCGAGATGATCGACCTCTGGCGCTCCTGGATCGACCGCTACCCGATCCTCCTGATCGAGGACGCCCTCGCGGAGAACGACTGGGACGGCTGGGGTCAGCTCACGCAGGCGCTCGGCTCCAGGATTGAGCTCGTCGGCGACGACATCTTCTGCACCAACCCCGCCATCCTGCGGCGGGCCATCGAGCAGAGCGTCGGCAACTCGATTCTGGTCAAGCTGAACCAGATCGGCACCGTCTCCGAGACGCTGGAAACCGTCCGGCTCGCCCAGCAGCACGGCTACGGCGCCTACATGTCGCACCGCTCGGGCGAAACCGAGGATACGTTCATCGCCGATCTCGCCGTCGCCACCGGCTGCGGCCACATCAAGACCGGCTCCGGCTGCCGGGGCGAGCGCACCGCCAAGTTCAACCGCCTGCTGCGCATCGAGCACGACCTGGGCGACCGCGCAACGTTCGCCGGGCTGGGCGGCTTCCGGCAGGCCGTGCTGTGAGCGCCCGGCGACGTGGTGTGCGTTGCGCGAAACGCGCAAGCTCAGCTTCTGCCCGGGGCCATACGCAGTGTTGATTGAAGCGATGCAGATCCGCATTCTGCACCGGGGGAGAGGCGAAGGAGGTACGAATGAGGGCGCCGCACACGGTTGCGGTTCTCGTGCTCGGGTGTGCAACGGGTTCGTGACGCCGCTGCAGCGGCCCGAGGGCCAGGGGCCGACGCTCACGCGGGAGGAGGTCGCGCAGGCGGAACAACGCGTCTCGAACTTTCTCGCAGACAGCTTCGAGCCGCTCGATCCCGACCGTGCTGCGCCCGAGGCCACGACCAATCCGGGCGCCTACGACCTCTACGCCGAGCCGTGGGGCGGAGAGATCCCGATGTGGCGGCAGAATGAGCAGATATACGAGTACGCCTGCCACGAAGCCAACTACGGGATGTTCAACATCCTGCGGGGCGCCCGCTACCAGGAGCGCCAGGCGGCCGGATTGGAATGACGATTACGGCAGCTCCTGGTAGAAGAGCCGTGCGGCATTGGCCGTGGTCTCCTCCGGAACCTGGTGCGTCGCGGCGAGCTCGGCGGTCACGGTCGAGGCAATCTGGTCGGCCGTTTGCCGCTGCTGCTTGAGCGCGCTGACCCGATTGCGCACCGCCGTCATGAACGCGCGGTGCTTCTCGATCATCGACGCATCGCCCAGCGGGCCGTGCGACGGCACCACGTGGCGTGGCTCCAGCGCCATCAGCCGCTCGAGACTGGCCAGCCAGGCGCTCGCGCTGGTGGGCGCCGACGTGAACCGCGCCGATCTGATGCCGATGGGCGAACTCATGGCCACGTCGCCCGTGAACACGACGCCGTCGCCCTCGACGTGGAAGCCGACATCGCCCCGCGTGTGGGCCGGTCCCAATTCCATGAGCCGCACCCGGGTGCCGCCAAGATCGACCAGGGTGTCGCCTTCGAATGTCACATCCGGCGTGCGATAGACGGCGCCTTCCATGTCGGCGGCGCGGTTGGGCATCCGCCTGAACAATTCGACGACGCCGCGGCCTTCCGCGGCCCCTGTCATGTCTATGTCCTGTTGTTGGCCCCGCGAGCGCAAGACAATCGCCGACGGCGGAAATCCGGATTCACCCATCATGTGTTCGGGATGGAAGTGCGTCGCCGCCACGTACAGGGCGGTCCGACCCGGAGCGAGCCGGCGCGCGACGTCCGCGAGGATCGCTCCATTCCGGGGGCCAAGCCCGCTGTCGATGACCAATACTCCCCTGCTGCCCACCACAATGCCCACGTTGGACTGTGCGCCGGGCTGCCCCTGGAGCACCACCGTCACGTGATCCGACAACGCCAGCGGCTCGGTCGCGGCGGGTTCCTGTGCGATCGCGTGGGCCCACAGGCAGCCGGTCAGTGCCAACGCTGCGGCGGTTCCCCTGAACGCAGACTCCATGGTGCTCATGCCGCGCAGTCTACACCCGAGCAGGCAAGCCCCCGAGACGGGGCGGCGCAACTCCATAGTTCGGATACAGGCGAACAAGAGCGCGATTTACAGAATATTTCGATCATGAACGAAATACGGACGCGGACGAAAGGCTATAATGCCTTACCGTTGGCTTCCGCTCCGATGGAGACTGACATATGCCCGTCACCCTGACAGTAACGGCCAAGGGACAGATCACGCTGCGCAAGGAAGTGCTTGAGCACCTGGGAGTGCGCCCGGGCGACAAGGTCGATGCCGACCTGCTGAAGGACGGACGGTTGCAGGTCAGGGCCAAACGCGGGAAGTCGGTTTCGACGGTCTTCGGGATGCTTGCCAAACCGGGGCAGCCACCGCGCTCCATCGACGACCTGAATGACGCCACGGCCGCCGGATGGGCAGGAGAGGTGTGAAGATTACGGCCGACACTAACGTCCTGCTCCGCGCGGTCGTGGCGGATGACGCAGAGCAGGCCGCGGCGGCGCGGGCGTTGCTGCTGCAGGCGTCGGTCGTTGCCGTTCCTGTTCCGGTGTTCTGCGAACTAGCCTGGGTGTTGAAGCGCTCCTATGCTCGCAGCGGCGCCGAGATCGCCGCGGCAATAGAGGCGTTTACCGCGCTCGAAGTGATTGCAACCGATCTCCCTGCGGTCGAGGCCGGCCTGGTGGCACTGCGGGCGGGCGGCGATTTTGCCGACGGCGTCATTGCGCACCAGGGCGAAGCGCTCGGCGGAACCGTATTCGCAAGCTTCGATCGCCGCGCCGTCGCCCGCCTGCGCGACAGCGGCGTAGCTGCCGGCGACCCGTCGGAACTGACCGGCTGAATCGGCGCGCCGTCCTCGTCAAGCAGGTAGGTGGCGGGCTGACCTGCCGCACGAAGGCCTGCTGCCAGGAGCCGGCGCGATGGGCTCGATCGGTCCGCAAATTGGTCATATTCTTAGCTAACTTTGTTCAACCAAGGACCCGCCCATGCCTGTCGTGAACGTCCATGAAGCGAAGACCCAACTGTCCCGGCTGTTGGCCCAGGTCGAGGCAGGTGAAGAGGTCGTCATCGCCCGCCGGGGCGCGCCGGTCGCACGGCTCGTCGCGTACAAGCCCAGGGGAAAGCGGCAACCGGACGTCCTGAAGGGCAAGATCACCATCACCGACGCCTTTTTCGAACCCCTTCCGGAGGAAGAATTGAAGCGCTGGGAAGGCGGCTAGCAGCCCGTGGCGAAAGCCCCGCTGCATTCGACCGGCCATGCATCCCGCCTGAGCTGCGTTGCTCGTTACTCACATATTGGGAATATGCTCGCTCCTCGCGCCTTGTCAGCCGGGCGCCTGACCGGTCTCGGTGCAACGCGGGGTTTCGCCACGGGCTGCTAGACCACCGGCAATGCGAGTGCTGCTGGACACGCATGCGTTCCTCTGGTGGGTCGCCGACGCCGAACGCGCCGGGCGGTTGCACGGCTCCCACCGCGACCCCTTCGACCGCATGCTCATCGCGCAGGCGCTGGCTCATGACCTGGTGATCGTCTCCAACGAGGAAGCGTTTGACAGCTACGGCGTCCACCGCCTGTGGTGACCGGCCACGACTCCCGCGATGGCGCTAAACCCGATCGCCATATCAACCACGACCTCGGGGACATGGCCACCTTCCCCGGCCTGGGCGGCTTCCGGCAGGCTATTCTCCGACTGCCGCCGGAAACCGCCTGGATCGGGCAATCCGCACGTCACTCCCGCCGCATGCGTCCCGCGCGGCGCTGGCTGGCGCGGCGATAACCGCCCGACTCGAGCGGCCCGGCCTCCGCGTCGCGGCGGAACGCCGCCAGGTGCAACACGGCGTCCCCCTCCACCAGGGCCCCACCGGCGACCGTCCGGCTCTCGATGCGCACGTCCTGGCCCTCGCCAACCGCTGGATACGCCCTCGCCTGCGCCGCTACCACGTCGGCCACCAGCCGCTGCGCCGATGCCTTGGGCGGCTTGAACGGCGTCTTGGGGTTCAACTCCATCGCGTCGAGCGCATAGCTGCGCGCCAGCTTCGGCAGCAGCCCCGCGAACGTCGCTTCATGCGCAAACAGATCGACGCCCGCGAACGTGGTTCCGACCATGAACACCGCGCCCACCTGGCCGGGCTGCTGCCCGAATGCAACGACATAGTCGTCGAGCGACCCGCGGTTCTGCTCGTAGATGTCGCTCATCGCGCCGGTCTCGGAGCGGGCCGACATCGTCGCCATCTTTGCGTCGATGTCCTCCCAGACGGCTCCCTGATCGGCGGCACGGCTGCCCGGGTCATGGCTCATGTTGCGGTTGACCGCTTCCCGCTTGGTGCGCCGGCCGCGCGCATAGTGCGCCCGGTCCGAGCGCTGGAACTCCACGCCGTCGCCATACCCCCAGCGCCCGGCTTCGACGCATGTCACGGGAATGCGCGTCTCCCGGCCGGCCGGCGCGAGGATTGAGACGTTGAGCGTGCGGTTCTGCTTGGCGCCGATCAGCTCCTCCCCCTCCACCAGCAGCACCGGCCGCTCGCCCAGGTTCCTGAACAGCAACTCGGGCACGCTCCCGCCATCGGAGACCTCGCTCACCCGCGCGGTCGCCGACACCAGCGCTTCATCCAGGGTCACGTAGGTCCGTGAACCGGCGTCCGACTTCCTGTTCAGCAACGGAAACATCGCCATCCGCCGATGGACGACAGGCGCCCCGAGTTCGAGGCCCGCAACGGTGTCTTGGATGATCTGCATGGTCACACTCCCCTTCTGCCACGCTCGGAGCGGCGTGGAACCTTGCAGCGTAACCGCGCGGTGTGTCAGAACCTGTCAGTCTGCGGCACCGGATCACGCGCCGCGTCAGCCGCGTGCCAACATGGCCGCGACTTGCGATCGGACCATGTTTCTGGCTAAATTGGTCCGAATGACAGGAGTCCCGCGATGACCGTCGTCAACGTTCACGAAGCGAAGACGCAACTGTCCCGGCTGCTGGCGCACGTCGAGGCGGGAGAAGAGGTCGTCATCGCGCGCCGGGGCCAGCCGGTCGCCCGGCTCGTGCGCTGCCAGCCCGGGGGCAACCGGCAGTTCGGCGCCATGAAGGGGAAGATTCGAATCACCGACGCCTTCTTCGAACCCCTGCCGCCCGAGGAGTTGAAGCTGTGGGAAGGCAGGTAGAGCGTAGTGCGGATCTTGCTCGACACTCACGCGTTCCTCTGGTGGATGGCCGGCGATCCCCGACTGTCGAATACCGCGCAGCGTGCTGTCGCCGCCGTTGAAGCCGAAGTCGTCGTCAGTGCTGCATCTGCTTGGGAAATCGCCACGAAGCACCGCCTCGGAAAGTTGCCGGAGGCCGATGCGCTAGCGAGCGACATACGTACCTGCATCGCGGGCCAGGACTTCCAGGAGCTACCGATCACCGTGGCCGACGCGGACCGAGCTGGACGATTGTCAGGTCCCGTTCGGGATCCCTTCGATCGCATGCTCATCGCTCAGGCTCTGCTTTACGACCTCGCACTGGTATCGAATGAGGAAGTATTCGACTGGTACGGTGTCAATCGGTTCTGGTGACACAGCGGCCACCGACTGAGAAGAGAGAACGCGGCAGGCCGGTGGCGCCTCAACTGCTGTTCTGGGTAACAGAGCTAACCAGTCGTCACACTAGTATCACAAAGCCTATGCGGTAAGTGATTGCGTGGTATGGCTGGAGACTGGTCGCGGGCTGAGGTGGAAGCAACCGTTGCCGACTACTTCGACATGTTGGACCACGAGGTGCGTGGCCGGGACTACAACAAGTCAGCGCATCGACGACGTCTGGCGGCGTCGCTGAATCACCGTACCGATGGGGCGATTGAGCGGAAGCACCAAAATATCAGCGCCATTCTGATCGAGCTTGGGTTTGTCTACGTCGTGGGGTACAAGCCACTTCGGAACTATCAGCAGTTGTTGTTCGAGACTGTCGAGAATCGGCTTGCGCAAAACCAACCGCTCGCTGACGTCGTGCGGCAACAGGTCTCGGCGCCAGCACCAGTGCCCACGGTGGACGACATTCTTGCCTCGCTGGTCGACCCACCGGTGCCAGATGCCGACCGTGCCAGGTACCGCCCGTCGGTGGCCAGCGAGCGCCTTCGCCCCCAGCAAGGTGTGGACTACCTGGCCATCGAGGCCGCCAATCGTTCTCTCGGTGCCGCTGGCGAGGAATTCGTCCGACGGTTCGAGGTCGCCCGGTTGGTTCGAGCTGGCCAGGACAGGCTCGCCACAAGGGTCGAGCGGGTCTCTGAAACCCGTGGCGATGGCCTGGGGTACGACGTGTTGTCGTTCGAGACTTCGGGGCGTGAGCGTCTCATCGAGGTCAAGACAACGAGCTATGGTGCCGCAACGCCGTTCTTCGTGACCCGCAGGGAATTGGCTGTGTCGCGCGATGCTAGCGAGCAGTTCCGGCTGTACCGGGCGTTCAACTTTCGCCGGCGACCTCGCCTATTTTGCAAATCTGGTGCAATCGAGCGGTCATTCAGCCTCGAGCCATCAAAATTCATGGCGACAATTGCTTCATCATGAGAATCCGAAAGCTTAGCGTCGATAAGGTCGCTAACGTAATCCTTGGTGCGGGAGCGTCCAGGGGCGCGACCTGCTTCGATGGTGCTTGGGCGCAAAGCCCATTGGATGCGGACTTCTTCGACCAGATCGATCGTCTCAAGAACACGACAGATGGCCGAATTCTCTCCAGCTTGGTGGCGTTCGCTCGCACTGAGTTCGGCTCCGCCGACCGGCTTTCGATGGAGCCGTTCTTCACTCAATTGGAGTCCTTGGATGAGTTTCATCGGACCCTAAAGATCGACCCTGGGCCGCGAGTAAGATTGTATCAAGGCCATTTAGAGCGATTTTCTGAATACTTGGCCGCGGTGTTCCGAGCGCTCCGCTCCATCAGCCCCGCCCGCGTCTTGACGTGCGACTACCACCGGAAGCTCGCGGCAGCGCTGAAGGCTGGCGACACTGTGGTCAGCTTCAACTACGACTGCATCATGGACTCGGCTTTACACTCTGCGGCCGGTAAGAGCTGGAACGCGGAAAGCGGCTACGTCGTGCCGATTACTGCCGGGACCGGAGAATGGCATGATCATTCAGGATCTGGCCGTTTGGCAAAGAAACCGATCCGATTGCTCAAGGTCCATGGTTCGCTGAACTGGAAGCGCGAGCAAACCGGATCAATCCAGTTGAGATCTGACCCCTACGAGGCTGGTCAACGACTCGCGAATGAGATCGTCCCGCCGGTGTGGAACAAGCGCGTGTCCGAAGACGAGCAGATGGCCCAGGTGTGGAAGGCAGCTCGCAACTCGCTTCGAGCAGGCCCCATTCTTGTCGTAATCGGGTACTCGGTGCCAGACACTGATTTGCTCAGCCAAGTCCTCCTCAGAGTTGCCACGTCAGAGGGTAGCCGCACGTTGACTCATCTAATCATTGTCAATCCAGACCCCGATGCGGGGCACAAGCTGATGTCAGTACTTCAGCGAGCTCTCACTCCAACCACGACGATTGTTGAACTCAGGTCTTGGGCGGAATTCATTGCGCTCCTATAGCCGCAGGTCGGCATAACAAGCGCTTGACTGAAGAACGGCGTCCTCTCTTGGGTCTGCGCTAGCAGGCTGTGGTGAAAGTCCCGGATAGGGATCGACAGGATCGATACCGGCGTACTACACTTTTTCCCATGGCAATGGGCAAGCGCCGTCGTCGCGGGCGGCAGTCGTCGATGTGGGTGGCCAGTTCGGATCTGCCGCGCAGCGGTGGCCATCCGTTTTACGAGCGCCTGAATCGTGTCCTCGACGAGGCCGGCTTCGACGCCTTTGTCGAGGAGCAGTGCAGGCCGTTCTATGCCGACGGCGTCGGTCGACCGAGTCGGTCGACCGAGTCTGGCGCCGGGTCACTACTTCCGGATGCTGCTGCTCGGCTACTTCGAGGGGCTGGACTCGGAACGTGCGATTGCGTGGCGGGCCGCCGATTCGCTGAGCCTGCGGCAGTTCCTCGACGTGTCGCTCGACGAGGCGCCGCCGGACCACTCGACGGTGTCGCGCACGCGGCGGCGGGTCGCTGTCGAGACGCACTTGGCGGTCTTCACCTGGGTGCTGCAGCGGCTGGCTGACGCTGGCCTGGTCGTGGGCAAGACGGTCGGCATCGACAGCGCGACGACGCTGGAAGCCAATGCGGCGTTGCGAGCCGTCGTGCGGCGGGATACGGGCGCGGGTTACGAGACGTTCCTGCGCGGATTGGCGGCCGCGTCGGGCATCCCCACGCCGACGCGCGCCGAGTTGGCCCGCTTGGACCGCAAGCGCCCGAAGAAGGGGTCCAACGACGACTGGACGCATCCGCAGGATCCAGACGCGAAGATCACGAAGATGAAGGACGGCAGGACCCGCCTGGCGCACAAGGCCAACCGCGCCGTGGACCTGGAGACGGGCGCGGTGGTCGGCGTCAGTGTCCAGGACGCGGATGCCGGCGACACCCAGACGATGCTCGAGACGCTGGTCACCGCCGCCGAGCAGGTCGACGCGGTGCTGCCGGCGGGGCCCGGCATCGCGGAACTGGTCTGCGACAAGGGCTACCACAGCAACCAGACACTGGTCACGTTGGCCGAGGTGGAGATCCGCAGCTACGTGTCGGAGCCCGACCGGGGCCGGCGCAACTGGCGCGGGAAGCACGTCGCCCGTGACGCGGTGTATGCCAACCGGCGACGGATTCGCGGCGCACGCGGTAAGCGGCTGCTGCGTCGGCGCGGTGAACGCCTCGAACGTCCCAATGCGCATCTCTACGCAACCGGAGGGATGCGCCGCGTGCACCTGCGCGGACACGGCAACATCCTCAAGCGCCTGCTCCTGCAGGTCTGCGGCTTGAATCTCGGGCTGCTCATGCGCCAACTGACGGGCTTCGGGACGCCGCGCGGCCTCCACGGCCGCGCCTATGCCCCCGTCGACGCCTTGCTGCTCGCATTGCGCCGCTTCTGGGGCCTCGTATCGCGCCCAGCGGCCCTCATGCCGGGAAATTGGACCGACCCGTCGTGGATTCGTCCCATGACACCGACTCATTTACGCATTCTGCCAGCGCTGCAAGAAGGCAGTTCTGCCACAGCCTGCTAGGCGCGACGGCGTTCCGCGCTCACCGCTGACCTGTTCACGGCACGCCGAAGGTTTGCCAGCATTCCAGGATTCCTCGAAAAGCGCTGTCGCGCTCTCTGACGCGATACACTCGTCTCAGGACGTGGCGCTCATGACAGCTCCACTCGAGGAGGCGTTCGCGAAGGCGACCCGGTTGCCCGACGACGAGCAGGACGCCTTCCCGCGATGGCTGATGGACGACCTCGAGTCCGAGCGGCACCGGTCCCGGTCATTCGAGACCTCACAGCGGCAGCTCGCCAATCTCGCTCGGGAGGCTCTCGCAGAGGATTGCGAACTGACGGGCGCTACCGCCACACGTAGAGGATGGTACACACAACATCGCCAGTGGACCTCGATTAGCCACGGCCTCGTGAGCAGTGAGAGACAATGCAAAATAGATCAACCTGGAAGCCCCTATGCCGACGCTTCAACAACAGATAACCGAAAAATTTCTCGCTAAGCTCGCTGAATCCAAGGATTTAGACGCCGAGAAAATCGATCAGCTCCGAGGCCTGATCGCCAGCAGCAAAAAGCTGAAGGCTGATGACTTCGTGAGGATCTTCTCTCTTCCAGCCGGTGGCGACCTCAAATGATCAAGCTCGAGTCCGCCCATATCGAAGACGTGCGAGGCATCCGGAAGCTCGATATCGATTTCCGGAAGGGAAATTTCGCGATATCCGGTCCCAATGGTTCGGGCAAAAGCGGTGTCATTGACGCGATTGAATTTGGACTTACCGGGCAAATCAGCCGGCTCACAGGAAGGGGAACCAAGGGGCTCTCTGTTTCGGAACACGGCCCTCACGTTGACAAAATCAAATTTCCAGACGCGGCGTTCGTCGAACTGCGGGTGTTTCTTCCAGGGATCGGAAAATCAGCGACCATAACCCGTATGGTCTCATCCCCCAAAAAACCCAAGATCGTGCCTGATGACGGTGACGTAAAAGCTGCACTCGCCGAAATCGCCAACCATCCCGAAATCACGCTCTCACGTCGCGAGATTCTTCGCTTCATCCTGGTTGAACCGACCAAGCGCTCGGAGGAGATTCAAACCATCCTCAAACTCGATAAAATTGGGGAGACGCGCGGCGCGTTAAATACCGCCCAGAATAAAATTAAGACTGTACTCCGGACTGCTACCGCGCAGGTGCAGTCGGCGCGGGATGCTCTGCAGTTGCACCTTCAGATTCCGACGCTGCTCTCGGAGGATCTATTGGAGGCCGTTAACAAACGGCGCAAAGTGCTCGGTCTGCCGGAAATTGTAGATCTGACCGCAGACACAAAGCTCGATGCCGGGCTTTCCGCGACCGACAAGGTATCCGAATTCAACAAGAAATCGGCCCTCCGGGATATCAACGCGCTCTCCGAGGCAGCCAAGGGATTCCCTGACCGCGCCAAGAAAGAAGCAGCCGCGGTTGTCGCGGATCTCGCGAAACTTGAGGCTGATCCCGCGCTACTCGCCGCCTTGCAAAAACGGTCCTTCATCGAGAAGGGCCTTGAGCTCGTCGATGGCCCAGAGTGCCCCCTCTGCGACAACCCCTGGGACGACGAGCAGCACCTCCGAAACCATCTGAAAGCGAAACTGGCCAAGTCGGAGAAAGCCCGAAAGATTCAGCAGTCACTGATAACCAATGGCACGTTGATCGCTCAGGAAGCCATACGCGTGACGGGACTCTTGACCCCGGTCCAGAAAGTTGCGGAAACGCAGGGAGACGCCTCATTCGCCCAGCTATTGATCAACTGGATGGCCGATCTTGATGCGCTCAAGTCCAGCCTCGTCACCGTGGACGGGCTCACAGGGCTGAAAGACCGGCTGTCAAGCGGTTGGCGTGAAATGCCGCCGGCATTTTTGAACGGCGTGAAGACACTCAGTGAGAGGATCGAAGCCAGGCCTGATCAGACCGCCACCCTCGATGCGCAAACCTTCCTGACGACCGCACAGATTCGCCTCGGTGACTACAGGATCGCCATGAGAAGGAAGAAGGCGGCGGAGATCGCATGGAATGCCGCGAAGAACGCCTACGCTGCCTATTGCAGTGTGCTCGAAGAGGAACTGAACACGCTCTATGACGAAGTGCAGGGAGACTTCAGCACGTTCTACCGCGCGATTAACGATGACGATGAGAGCAAGTTCACCGCGAAGCTCACGCCAAGTGAGGGCAAGCTCGATTTTGACGTCAATTTCTACGAGCGAGGGCTTTTTCCGCCCGGTGCTTACCATAGTGAGGGGCATCAGGACAGCATGGGCGTCTGCCTCTATCTCGCGCTCATGAAGCGGCTCTTCGGCGACCAATTCACATTTGCACTCCTGGACGACGTCGTTATGTCCGTCGATTCGGGGCATCGGTACCAGTTCTGCAAGCTGTTGAAGGCGTATTTTCCCTGGACGCAATTCATCATTACCACGCATGACCGCTTGTGGGCGGAACAGATGAAATCCGCCGGTCTTATCACCTCCAAAACCTCCATCGCTTTTCACAGTTGGACGATCGACACGGGTCCGTTAGTCGAGGCAAGTCAGGAGATTTGGGATGAGATCGCCTCTGCCCTCGGGAAGGGTAAGGTTGAGGTAGCCGCCGCCGCCCTACGTCACCATCTTGAGTACGTCTTGCGGCATCTCGCCGACCAGCTGGGCGCAACTCCCCAATTCCGCGCAGACGGCAACTACGAACTCGGTGATCTCCTGCAGGCCGTCTTGGCGCGCACGAACAAGCTGTACGGCAAGGCCGCTGCGTCCGCTCAGTCCTGGGGGAAAGATGGGGACAAGGAAGCTTTAGTGAAGCGGAAGACTTCGCTATCCACCTCCGCCGGTGCCTCAAACGCCGAGAACTGGACAGTCAACAAGGCCGTCCACTACAACGAGTGGGCCAATTTCGGGAAGAAGGATTTCGAGCCGGTTGTCGCCGCATTCAAGGCGCTTCTCGCCTGTTTTCGCTGCGAAACCTGCGAATCCTGGTTGCATGTTACGCCGCGTGGAATTCCCGAAACTCTGCGCTGTGACTGCAATGCGATCAATCTCAACCTGATGACAAGGCCGAAGTAGAAGATCGTCGATGAAGGTCACGCTGGGCGTCCTACTGACGCTCAACGTACCAACCACAGGCCATGCGAACAGAAACGGCGTCCGCTGGCTTCTCTACGACTCACCGTCTTGCAGTCCGTAGTGAAAGTCCGGCGTGAACAGGAGGTTGGTTATGGCGACGATGTCCCAAGCCATCAAGGAAGCGTTCGGGGAAAGCGGCGGCGCCATCTCAAGGGAGGCCATCAAGCAGTCCGTCGAGTCCCGCTACCCGGGAAAATGGCAGCCGACCACGCTCAGTGCTCACCTCTATGCGTGCGCCATCAACAACCCGAAGGCGTACGTTCATCACCCCCACTCGGAACGCTTTCTCTATAAGCACGCTGACGGAACATTCGAGTTGTACGAGGAAAAGGCGCACGGCCCGAATCTATGGGTACCCAACGAGGCCGAGGACGTGTCGGAGCAGGCCTTCGAGGCATCGATTAGCCTCGAGCGGGACATCGAAGATCAGCTCGTGCACCAACTGGACGCGCTTGAGGAGGGTCTCACGTTCGTTGGGCGGCAGGTCCAGTGCGACGTGGGGCGTGTCGATATTGTGGGCCGTGGGGCCGACGGCGCGACCGTCGTGGTCGAACTGAAGGTCGGGGAGGCGAAGGACTCGGCCATCGGGCAGATCGCCCGCTACATGGGATGGCACCAGCTGGGCAGAGGAACCGTTCGCGGCATCCTCGTGGCCTCGGATTTTCCTGACGGGGTGCAGTACGCGGCCCTGGCGGTGCCGAATTTAGCCCTTCGGCGCTATCGCATTCAGCTCACCTTCGAGGACGCGAGCCTAGGAGTAAGTACAAGTACAGGCTCCGCCCTCGCTGTTGAAAATTACCCCGGACCCGGAAAAAGCTCGGAATAGCCTCCGCACGCCAGGTGCGTCAACGGCTGCGCCATCCTCCGCTTCGCTGCGGCCCTCCGGGTGACCCACCTCGCCCGCGCCGGCTCAGAAGGCTGTTCTAGGGCCGAAAGGTTCCCTCCCGGCCCGTCTCCGTCGCATTAGGCGTCTTTGGGCCGGGGGGCAGGTCGAACAGTGCCCGGTCATGGTCGCGGTCCCGGCCCCCCGGGCGCTCTCCCGGTCTCGGTCCCTGGGCGGACATTGCGGATCGACCGGTCCACCTTGCTCGTCCTCCGAACCCGATGCGACCGCCACGCGCGTTGGGAAGCGCGCCTGCTCTCCGACCCCGGTAGGCACCCCGCCACCAGCAGGAAATGCAGGCCTCCGACCTCGTCTCGTGACCGAAACACCCACCTCCCCATTCCGAGCAACTGCGGACCGAGCGCCCGAAAGCCGGCGGCGTGCAGCGCGGGACCAGGCTCCTGATCCTCCTCCGGATCCGGTTCTGGTTCAGGGTCCGGATCCGGATCCGGGTCGATTACGGGTGCGCCGTCCGCCATCGGCTGGCCGCTGAAGGGCTCCGCGTGGTTGCCGGAAGCGTCCCAGATCGGGTTGCTCGCCGGTCGCGTGCACGAGACCGTCACGTTGCTCGCGCCCGCCGCCACTGCGTTCGTCAGCGCCAGCGCCACGGTGATGCCGGAGACCGTGACGTCGGTCACCGTATTCGTTGCGCCGCCGGCGCTCACCGCGAATTCGCTTGGCGCCAGCATTGCAGTATCTTCCAGCGGCTCACTCCACGCCAGCATCAGACCCCTGGGGTCACGCGACGGGGTCGCGCTCGCTCGCCACCACCGGCCGCACGCCGTTCACCTTGCGTTCCGACACGAAGACGCCGCGGGCCAGCTCCGCGTACACGCTTCCCGTGCGCCGCAGTGTCGCGCCGGAGGGAAGCATGAGGCAGTTCGCCCGGACCAAGAGACCGTCGATGTCCTCGTCGCCCTCCATCAGCGTGTAGGAGAAGGTCACACCCGCGACGGCGTTGCCGTTTCGCAGGGCGATGGCGGTCTTCGCGCGCGTGTCGAGCGTCTTATGGGGCACCGCGCCGGCGGGTGGCGCCGGGCGGTCCGGCGAGGCGCAGGGCGCAACAACGCGGAATGACGGAGCGGTCACGGCACCACGGGCGGCTCGAAGTCCTTGTCGGCGCGTGGAATGGCGACGTAACCGGAGTCACCTATCCACTGCCACAGGATGGAGCGTGCCCGAATGCCGCTGGGCCAATCCCTGATGGCCCGAGCCCCGATGACGTAACCCGGGGTGCGCCCGAGCATCGCCGGCCCGCCCGGTGACAGGACCCGCCGGATCCGCACTGACGGCACCGCGTCGGTCGCTCGGCCTCCGAGGTATCCTTGCTGTAGGCGTACGATGGGCGTGCGCGTGAAGCCCCCCGGCCCGCGACCGCGAGGAAGCTCCTGCCCCCCTCCCCTGATGCTGCCGTCGAGGAAACCGTGCGCCCGGCGCGGCGGATGACCGAAGCTGCGGAACCGGCCCTGAGCTGCACCGGCATCGTCAAGCGCTACGGTGACGTGCTGGCGGTCGACGGTCTCGACCTCGAGGTGCGGCGCGGCGAGTGCTTCGGCCTGCTCGGTCCGAACGGCGCCGGGAAGACCACGACCATCGAGATCCTGGAGGGGCTGCTCGCGCCGGATGCCGGACGCGTGCGGGTCCTGGGGGGCGCCTGGGGCGAGGACGACGACGCGCTGCGCGCGCGGCTCGGGATTCACCTCCAGGAATCGCAGCTCGACGAGAAGCTGTCGGTGATCGAGACGCTCCGGCTGTTCCGGTCGTTCTATCCGCGCGGGCGTTCGATAGACGACGTGCTGGGGCTTCTGGAGCTGGGCGGCAAGCGCGGAAGCTGGGTCGGCAAGCTGTCCGGCGGGCAACGGCAGCGTCTGGCCGTTGGCTGCGCCCTGGTCGGCGATCCGGAGCTGCTCTTCCTCGACGAGCCGACCACCGGCCTGGATCCGCAGGCGCGGCGGCAGTTGTGGGCGGTGCTGCAGCGCTACCGGGCCGCCGGGGGCACCATCCTGTTGACCACGCACTACATGGACGAAGCGCACGTACTGTGCGACCGGGTCGCCATCGTCGACCACGGGCGGATCGTTGCCCAGGGCAGCCCCGACGAGCTGATCCTCTCCATCGGCGCACCGCACATCGTCCAGGTCGCGTTCGCCGGCGGCGCGGAGCCATGGTCTGGCGGCCTGCAGGAACGGCTCGCCGCGCTGCCCGACGTCGACACGGTGCGCGCGGGCGAAACCTCCGGGGCCTGGACCGTCACGGCGGCGGCCCTGCACCGGACCTTGCCGGCGCTGGTGCGGGCGGCGGCCGAAGCGGGCGCGGAAATCGAGACGCTCGCCACGCGCACCGCCACCCTGGAGGACGTCTTCGTGGCGCTGACCGGTCACCGACTGCGCGATGACTGAAACCGGATCCGTGCAGCCGCGGCACCCGTTCGTCGAGATGACCATCACCCGACTGCTCGTCATGGTGCGCGAGCCGGAGATGATCTTCTGGGTCTTCGTCTTCCCGCTCCTGATGGCGCTCGCGCTGGGAATCGCCTTCCGCTCCCCGTCCGAGGCGCCCGTGGCGGTCGCCGTGGAACCCGGAGTTGGCGCAGCCGAGCTGGTCGACATCCTGTCGGCGCACGAGAACGTCGAGATCGTGCCGGTCGATCCCGGCGCGACGGAGACCGCACTGCGCGACGGGCTGGCGCATGTCGCGGTCGTGCCAGGCAATCCGCCGCGGTACCGCTACGACCCGACCCGGCCGGAAAGCCGGCTGGCGCGCCAGACCGTCGACGACCTGCTGCAACGCGCCGCGGGCCGCAAGGACGTCTGGACCGGCCGCGACGAAGCCGTCACCGCCGCCGGCAGCCGCTACATCGACTGGCTGATTCCTGGCCTGCTCGGGATGAACATCATGGGGACCGGCATGTGGGGCGTCGGGTTCACGCTGGTGGTGCAGCGCACCCGCAAGCTGCTCAAGCGGCTGATTGCGACGCCGATGCGGCGCCACCAGTACCTGGCCGCCCTCGTTGCGGCGCGCCTGGTGCTGCTCGGACTCGAGGTGGGGGCGCTCGTCGGATTCGCCCGCCTGATATTCGGCGTGCCGATCGAGGGCTCGCTCGTCACCCTCGGCGCCGTCTCGCTGCTCGGGGCGATGACGTTCAGCGGCATCGGACTGCTGACGGCCAGCCGCGCGCAGACGATCGAGGGCGTGTCCGGCATCATGAACGTCGTCATGGCGCCGATGTGGATCTGCTCCGGGATCTTCTTCGCCGCGTCGAACTTCCCGGACCCGCTCCAGCCGTTCATTCAGGCGCTGCCGCTCACCGCGCTGGTTGATGCGCTGCGAAGCGTCATGCTCGACGGGAACGGCCTGCTCGCGACCGGCCCGGAGCTGCTCATCCTCGCGGCCTGGTGCGGCGCGAGCTTCGGCCTGGCGCTCAGGATATTCAAGTGGCGCTAGGCGGCGAGTGGCGCCCGGCGCGAACACTGGATCTACCCGGCTATTGAATGCGACGATGCTCCAGCAAGTCGTGCATGGGCGCGTACATGAAACCGACTGAATCGAAGCTCACTTCCCAGGGCCAGGTTTCGATCCCGGCGCGCATCCGCCGCAAGCTGGGACTGACGCCCGGCGCCACGGTCGAGTGGTACGAGCGGGGGGACGAAGTAATCGTTCGGCGGGCATCGAAGTACTCGTCGCTGGACATCCACAAGGCGGTCTTCACCGCACCCCCGACGCGCAGGAGCGTCGAGGACATGGACGAAGGCATTGGGTCCCGCATGCGGCGCAGCCATGCGCGCGCATGATGCCTGACGGTTGGCTTCGGCTCTGACGGAGACCGGTACGTGTCCATCACGTTGACTGTAATGGCCAAGGGACAGATCACCCTGCGCAAGGAAATGCTCGAACACCTCGGGGTGCGCCCGGGCGACAAGGTCGATGCGGACCTGCTCGCCGACGGACGGTTGCAGGTCAGGGCGAAACGCGGGAAGTCGGTGACGACCGTCTTCGGAATGCTTGCCAAATCGGGGACGCTGCCCCGCTCTACCGAAGAGCTGAACGAGGCCACGGCCGCCGGATGGGCGGGAGAACGCGCAGAGGACGGATAGCGACCCCGCGAGTCGTCCTGGATGGACAACGCGCCGGCGGGTGGCGCCGGGCGGTCCGGCGAGGCGCAGGGCGCAACAACGCGGAATGACGGAGCGGTGCCGGCACCGCCGGTGGTTTCAAGTCCTTGCCTGCGCGTGGAACGGCGACGTAACCGGGAGTCACCTGTCCAGCGCCACAGGATGGAGCGTGCCTGAATGCCGCGGCTGCGCGTCAACAGCGCCTCGTACCGATCGGCGAGAGAACGGTTGCGGGCGCGCAAGGGGACGACAAGGACCTCGAGCAGAGTGAGCGCCGACGTGACGAGTTCCTGGGTCCCATCATCCGCCTCGCGGAACAGTGGGTCGATCAACGGCAAGAAACGAGGGTTTTTCTCAATGAAGTAAATGAAGATGGCGGTGTCGATGGCCAATGGGCGGGGTCCCACCTCATGTCCCATCTTCTCGCTCAGGCGGGTGCACACAGATCGGAACGCTACCCAGCGTCTCACCTTTCCAGCATGGAACCGTTGCCTGGATGGAGGCGTCCAAATAGCATGGGACACTTTCACGCGGAGCAACCGCAGAAGGCCGGACCCGAACGACGCAATCGAGGACCAGGCATGTCGAAACTTGCACGTCGAACGCGACTACTGCTCGCGCTGTTGTCTGCACTCCTGACGCCGGGGGTCGTCGAGGCCCAAGGAATCCTGCTGCTTGCACACGGAGGCAGTGGCGACTGGAACCGGGAAGTCCTCGCCCTTGCGGATCGAATCGATTCGAGCCGGCCGGTCGAGGTGGCTTTCGGCATGGCGAACAAGCGCACGATCCAGGATGCGGTGGACCGCCTGACGGAACGCGGCGTCTCAGGCATCGTCGCGGTTCCGCTCTTCATCTCGTCGCACAGCAGCGTCCTGCGCGCCACGGAGTATCTGTTGGGGAGCCGGGACGAAGCACCGCCGGAACTGCAGGCCTTCGCCCGCATGGGCGCCCGGCGTGATTCTGGCCATGCCGATGCCGATGCCGATGCCGACCCCAGCTTCGATAGGACCACGCGGGTTGATACGACCGTGCCGATCTCGGTGACGACGGCGCTGGACGGCCACTCGCTGGTCGCCGAAATTCTGATCTCTCGAGCGGTGGACGTCAGCCGGACGCCGGAAGAGGAAATCGTCGTGCTGGTCGCTCACGGCCCCAGCTCGGCGGAGGACAACGACCTCTGGCTCGACAACATGGGGAGCCTGGCCGAGCGAATGCGCACGCGCACGCGCTTCAGCCGCATCCAGTACCTCACAGTTCGGGACGACGCGCCGGATCCGGTTCAGTCGCAGGCGACCGCGGAACTGCGCGCCGTAGTCGAGGGCGCCGTTCAGGAAGGGAAATCCGTGTTGGTCGTACCGCTGCTCCTCACCTACGGCGGCATCGAAGTCGGCATCCGCCGCCGGCTCGAGGGACTGCCGTATCGGATGGCCCGCCAAGCCCTGTTGCCGGACGTGCGTCTGGCGCAGTGGGTCCTGGTGCAGGCAGCGGACCGTTGACCAACACGGGTACAGAGCCGCGCCCGAGCCAAGCCTTCCGACACGGACACCGTCAAGACGGAGCGACCCCGGAGGCTTCAAGGGCCGCTTCGCGCGCAGACGATCGAAGGCGTATCCGGCATCATGAACGTCGTCATGGCGCCGATGTGGATCTGCTCCGGGATCTTCTTCGCCGCGTCGAACTTCCCGGACCCGCTCCAGCCGTTCATTCAGGCGCTGCCGCTCACCGCGCTGGTCGATGCGCTGCGAAGCGTCATGCTCGACGGGAACGGCCTGCTCGCGACCGGCCCGGAACTGCTCATCCTCGCGGCCTGGTGCGCCGCGAGCTTCGGCCTGGCGCTCCGGATCTTCAAGTGGCGCTAGGCGCGGCGTTCAATTCCATTCTGGTGGCCGAATCAGCACATGACCGTCGCTCTTGACAATGCGATCCGGCAACTGACTGTCCTTGAGACTCTTGCGGCCAATCACGAATCCTGCGACTGCGGCCTCGCGAAGTTGTACGGAAGTGCGTTCCGGCGGAAAGGCAACGACCACACGCTTGGTCGAGTAGCGCGTCTGGACTGCTCTCACAGGTTTCGTCAGATCGCTGTCCCCGGACACGACTACCGCCGTGTCGAACGCGTCGTCCTGAGCTTCGCCCAGTAGCTCTACAGCGATGTTGACATCAGTCATCTTCTCCTCGAAAACCTGCCACGTCGCGCGGCATCGCGGGCACTGGCGGGTCTTTGCGAGATAGTGGCCGTAGTGAAGTCACACACCCTCCAGGGTCTCAAGGGCATCCAGGTACATGCTTTGGCGCGTCCGTGTGCCATCGTCTCCGGACCGGGACGTTACGCGAGCGGTCACCACGCGAGGTTGATTGACCAGATCGCCGGGGCCACGAATATTCCGGTCAGCACGATGCCGTGCTCGACAAGCTACCAAGTCCGTGAGGTTAGGCGAACAGACCGCCGGCGATTCTTTGGAGGTCCTGAATCGTGGCATGGACCATCACCCCCAGGACGAATGCCCACCCGGCCAGTGTGACCGGCATCTGGACCCGGGTCAGAGGTTGATAGATCTTCTCGAGTAGACAGAACAGGATTTTTCCGCCGTCGAGGGGTGGCAGCGGCAGAAGATTCAGCACCGCCGGGTTCAGATTGATGAACACGGAAAACGTCAGCAGGCCGGCAACGGTCGAACCGAATTGCGAGCCTCCGATCGCCACGATACCGACGATTCCGCCCACGTCCGGCCGACCAGCTTCGGGCCGAACCCGATGGAGAATTCCGCAAACAGAAGCGGCGTCCGCGGACCCGATCAGTCGAGATCGACGATGGTGATGGCGTTCCAGTTGTTCATCGGGATGAGCAGCCGGTTCCGCTTCGAGTCGTAGGCCATCGAGGCGGCGCTCGGGATGCCGGACGCCACGACCTCGGCTGCCTCTCCGGGACGGATGCGCGAGACCGTGCCGATCCTCACGCTGGAGACGTACTTCGTGCCGTCGTCCAGAATCACCAGCCCGTCGTTGCCGCCGTCCACCGCGTGCTCGGTCCTGACCAGCTCGCCGTCGGGCGAGAATGTGAGCACCGCGTTGTCGCCGACGTTGACCACGACGATGTTGCCGTCCGGGTCGAAGGCGATGCCGTTGGGCCGGGCCAGCGGCGCTCCCTCGACGACGACCGACGCGTCTCCGTCCGGTCCGATGCGGTACACGCGCCACGTGCCGCTCTCCTCGGTCCCGGTCTGCGTGGCCCAGATGGTCCCGTCCTCGGCGACCTCGATGTCGTTGAAGCGTTGCGCGTCCTCCACGGCGACGCTGCCACGCGGCTCGCCGCTCTCCATGTCGAACCAGCGCACGACGTTGATGTCGGCCACGTACAACAGGCCGTTGATGATGTCGCTGCCGAGCGGGTGGTTCAGCGTCAGGCCGTTCCGGTCGACGCCGATCCACTTCAGCGTGTGCGCGCTGCCGTCGGGGTTGATCAGCGAGATGTAGCCGTCGTTCGGGACTACGTCCTGGGCGATCCCGGCGTTGACGGCGACGTACAGGTCGCGGGCCTCGTCGTAGGCCATGCTCTCGGCGAAGCGGAAGCCGCCGTAGGTCCTGGCGTTCGACGACAGGTCGAGCGGCGTACCCGCCATGAAGGGCGGATCGGACCCTTCCTGGGCCTGCGCCCCGGCGGTCGCCGGGGCGGCGGCGCAAACGGCCATCAGGGCGGCGACCACCATCCATCGGGAAACGAGCTGTTCCTTGCAAAGACGTGACATTTCAGTGCTCCTGCATTTCGAGCGTTTGATTACGGGAGTCCCGACGCAGTAACTGCAATGTGTGCCCGTGACGGCGCCGAGCCGGACTGCCGACGATTCGCGTGAGGACGGGATGTCGCAACGGAGTGCGACGAGATCCGGTGCCGTCGGCGCGGGCGTGCCGTCGGTTTCGACCCCCGACAGGTGCCGGAAGTGACAGGCATCGCAGTCGGCGTGATCGGCGGCCTGCGCGTCGGCGTCGTGCTCGCGGAGAGCGCCGCCCACCGACGCGAGCACGAGCACCATGAGCAGTGCCGCACCCGTTTGCCACCATCCGCTTCAACGGCACGATCCTCCCATTAAAGAGCAAGAGCGCGCCGGAGTCAAGCGCGTCCGTCCGGGTCGGCGCCGTCGAACGCTCGCCAATCGTCCCGGCATGTCCTTGCGGCCTCGGGCAATCTCTGCTCGCGTTGAAAACGATGGTCGAGAGAGGACCCATGCACAAAGGATCGAGACGTTGAGCGTGCGGTTCTGCTTTGCGTCGACCAGCTCCTCTCCCTCCACCAGCAGCACCGGCTTGTCGCCCAGGTTCTTGAACAGCAGCTCGGACACGCTCCCGCCTTCGGCGACTTCGCTCACCTGCGCGGTGCGTCAGAACCTGTCACTCCAAACGGCTGGCAGTCCAGAGCACGGGCGTGACGGTGCCGCGCCTCCGTCGTCTTGCACCTGCAGAGCATTACGTTTATCGTTATGGAAAGGACATGATCCGGTCCTTCGCCACCAAGCGCACCGCAAACATCTTCAACGGCATGAGCGCGGGTTCTTTCCCGGCCGAGCTCGTGAAACGGGCGGCGATTCAGCTGGACCGGATCAACTATGCGGCCAGCGTCAATGACCTCCGGGTGCCCCCAGGGCAACCGGCTTGAGCGGCTCCGTGGCAAGCGCGCTGGACAGTACAGCATTCGTGTTTCGCGCGGCTGGCGGATCTGCTTCGTCTGGCAAGATGGAGATGCGTTCGAGGTGGAGTTGACCAACCACTACGCGTGAAGAAGGGAGCAGGAGCATGGTCCGTGTACCCACGAATCGGATCACGACGCATCCCGGCACCCTGCTGCGTGAGCAGATCCGGGAGATCGGGCTGAGCGTCAACCGTGTGGCGCGGGATGTCAATCTTCCCGCCACGCGTCTTCATGAGATCATTCATGAGCGGCGCGGCGTGACGGCGAAGACGGCCATCGCGTTGGGCGCGTACTTCGGACAGACCCCCGAGTTCTGGATGAACGCACAGACAGCCCATGCCCTGTCGAAGGCACTGGTCGAGCACGGTCAGAACATCCGCGCGCAGATCCGGCATCATGCCGAGGATCGGGCACCCCTCTAACTCAGGTCCGTGTTCGATCCGCCATCGATTCCTGAGCGTCGTGGTGGTTGCAGGAATTTTCGGCGGGCCGACCAGTCTAGCCCGTGCGCAGGGGGTCCGGACTGACATCGGCACCCTGACGCAGCCGGTGACCGCAGCCGGCGCGCAATTGTCGAACGCCAACTCGCCCACGCTGAGCGCCAGGCTGTCAGTGCCGGCTGAGGCGCCCCCGGTTTTCTTCGGCCCGGATAGCCTTCACGAGCCGGGCGTGTCAACGGCTGCGCCGTCCTCCGCTCCGCTGCGGCCCTCCGGGTGACACACCCGGCCCGCTCCGGCTCAGCTAGCACTTTAGGGCCGACCGGTACCCGTTATGGTGAGCAGCCCACCCGGCCACATCAAGTGGTGGAAACTCGCACCGCTCCCGACGCGTCACGCGTCATACATGGTGGAGGGGCTGCCACAGTGAATACTGAAGCCGGAGGCAGAAAGTCGCTCGCCCGGTATGGCGCGCAACAAAGAAGAGCGCCATGACTCATATCGCCCGGCTTCTGTTGTTCTCGACCCTCCTGCTCTCACCCGTCGGCTCGACTCTCGTGGCGGCGGCGGATGAGCCACTCGGCGTGTTGGTCGTGGCCCACGGCTCGACGACGGCGTGGAACGCCACGGTCGAGGCCTCTGTGGCGAACATTCAACAGCACACGCCATCCCAAGTGGCGTACCTGATGGGGGCGAAGAACCGCACCCCGCAAGAGGCGTACGACGACCTGGTCGCGGCGGGCGTCCAGCGGGTGGTGATCGTGCCGCTCCTGGTGTCTTCCCATAGCTCCCACTACGAGCAGATTCGCTTCATTGGGCGCCTTCGCGACGACTACCCGGGTTCCGACTGGATGAGCCTCACACCGCTGCACGGGCCGGCTGACGTGGTCGGCGTCACGCCGGCGCTGGATGCCCATCCGATCCTCGCGGACATCCTGTCCGACCGGGCGCACGCGCTCAGTCGTGACCCATCCGAGGAAAGCCTTGTCATCGTGGCACACGGGCCGAACGGGGACGCGGACGCCGACCGGTGGATGGGTGTGATCCGAGAACTTGGCGCCCAGATCCGGTCCCGTGTGCCGTTCAGGGAGATCGACATCCGCCTCTTGCGGGACGATGCGCCCAAGCCGGTCAAAGACCAGGCGCTCGCGGAGCTCAGAGACTCGGTGGCCAGCCTCGCCGAGTCGGGGCGGGTCGTCGTCGTGCCGCTCATGCTCGGCCCGGGACGCGTCGTCGACCAGATACCCGACGTACTCACGGGATTGGATTACCGCTGGGACGGTCGCCCCGTGCTCCCGGACCGCCGGATCGCTGACTGGGTCATGTCCCAGGTCGCGCGTGTCTCGGCGCCGCAGGCAGCGGCCAGCCAGCAGTCGCCCGACGATCCGCTTACGTTTCTTGAGTCCGTGACCGTCTCGGCGACGCTCAGGCCGACACCGGTACGGGAGACCCCAGGCACGGTGACGGTCATCGACAGCGACGTCATTCAGGGAAGGCAGTTCGAGACCTTCGCCGACCTCGTCAAGTACGAACCGGGGGTGTATGTCGAGAACAACGTGACCCGCCTGAACCTCAACGGCTTCAATATCCGCGGCATCGGCGGGAATCGTGTCATGACGCAGGTGGACGGCGTGCAGACGTCGGAGCAGTTTGACTTCGGCCCGTTAAGTGTCCATCAAGTGGGACTCGATTTCGATGCCCTGAAGTCGGTCGAGATCGTGCGTGGCGCGAACTCGGCGCTGTACGACAGCGACGCGCTGGGCGGTGTCGTCTCTCTATTCACAAAGGATCCCACGGACTACCTGGGCGGACGCAACTTCCATGTCGGCGCCAAGATGACCTGGGACGGCCGCGCCAACGACGCCAGCGGGAACCTGTCGTTGGCCGGCGGCGGCGAAAGGCTGCAGGGGTCGCTCTTCATGAGCGCGAACCGCGGGGGCGAGATTCGCAACCGGGGAACCATCGAAGCGACCGACGACACCCGCACCGCCCCCAACCCGCAGGACGTGGTCGGAACGCAGGTCCTGGCCAAGATCGTCTTCACCGCCAGCCCCGGCAACGTGTGGCGGGCGGCCGCGGAACGGTACGACACGCGCGTCGAGACGGAATGGTATTCGGACCGCGCCCTGGTCGACTTCGGCTTTCTCTCGTTCGCCACCTTGGATGCCGACGCCGTGGACACGCAGAACCGGCGGCGGTTCTCCCTCGACCACACGCTCGTCGGCCGCGGCCTCGATCAGGTGTCCTGGCGCGTATACGGCCAGTTCAACGACACGTCGCAGGTTGTCGACCGGGAACGCCTGACGTTCGCGTTCCGCACCCCGCTTCCCTCTCACCGTCACGGCACGATCGACTTCGAGCAGGTCGGTTACGGCGGGTCCGCGCAGGTCCAACACTGGTTGGGAGGTCTGGAAGACGGCGTGCGGCTCACGTTCGGCGCCAGCTACAAGACCGACGGATTCGACATGCTGAGCGACCGGAGCGAGATCAACACGCGCACCGGCGAGCCGGTGCGGACCAGCCTGATCTTCCCGAGCAAGTACTTTCCACAGAGCGTCGTCGTCGAAGCCGGGTCGTACTTTCAGGCCGAGGTGCAGCTCGGCCGCCTGACGCTGATGCCCGGGGTGCGCTACGACCGCTTCTCGCTCGACGCCGACCAGACCGACCCGGTCTTCATCGCCAGTCTGAAGTCGGAAGCTGCCGACTTCGCCGACGGCGCGGTGTCGCCGAAGGTAGGCGCCGCCGTGCGGGTCACGGACGTGGTAACCGTGCACGCGCAGTACGCCCGCGGTTTCCGGGCACCCCCCTATCACGACATCAACACCGGGTTCACGAATCCCGCGGCCGGCTACACGGCGCTGCCGAACGCGACGCTCCGGGCCGAGACGAGCGACAACCTCGAGGTGGGCATGCGGACCGCGTTCGACCGCGCGAGCCTGGAGGTGACCGGGTTCTCCAACCGCTACGACAACTTCATCAACTTCACGACGCTCGGCTTCAACCCGCTCACGCGGCTATTGGAGTTACAGGCCCAGAACCTCGAGCAGGCGGAGATCAACGGCGTCGAGCTACGGGGCGAAGCGTACCTGACCGACAGCGTGATGATCCGCGGGAGCTACGCGCGGATCGAAGGTGTCGAGATCCTGCACGACATCGCCGTACCGGCGCTCGCCGAAGAGACGCCGCTCGGATCCATCGCCCCCAACGAAGGGGTGCTCGGCATCCGCTACGTCCAATCGGCCGGGCGCTGGGGCGCCGAGCTGTCGCTGCGGCTGGTCGAATCGTACCAGGGCGCCCCCGACGAAGATCAGTTTGCACCGGAGGCCTACCAGGTCGTCGACCTGGTGGGTCACGTATCGCTCGTCGAGGACCTCACATTGCGTCTCGGCGCGCTCAACCTGACGGACGCGAAGTACTTCGAATGGTGGAACGTCCGCGGACGCCAAGCGAACGACCCGGTGATCGACCGGTACTCGAGCCCCGGAATCAGCTTCATCACGTCCCTGGGCTACGACTGGTAGTGGCCGGGCCGAGGCCGAGATGCAAACGCGTCGATCCGGCTGCCTTCGGCACCGCTTACCGCCTCACATCGGGCACACTCAATGGCGTGCCTATGTAAACGGCGAGGTAGTGTCTCGATCTGTGTGCAAAACCGCTTGAATGAAACGAGCGGTCATGGCAAGAGGTTGATTGACGAGATCGACCTACTCACAAAGGAGTACAGCCAAGGCCCCCGCCTCCTTCGACATCGGATTCTCCCCTAATCCGCGTCCAAGAAAACTGGGGGCGCCATACGCCGAGCTCAGCGCTCCGTTGTCTCGTCGTGCGGGAGGGCGAGGGCGGCTAGCGAACCCGGATGGATTGCCCCCTCGCCGATCTGCACGACGACGTACTGCCTTCCCGCGTGCAGGTAGGTCATCATGCCGTACTGTCCCGGCGCCGGCAGGTCGACGGTGCCGAGCTTCCGCCCGGTCGTCTTGTCGTGCGCGTTGAGCACCGGCCGCTGGTTGGCGCCCTCGGTGGCCAGGAGCAGACTGCCGGTCGCCATGAGGACGGCCCAGCCCTGTCCGCCGAGAGCCTCGGGGTCGAGATCGACCCCGGCGAGCGCCGGATGGTTGACGACGCGGTCGTCGGCCCGCCCGACCGGGGCCTCCCACACGTGCTCGCCCGTGTTCATGTCGATCGCGGTGATCTTGCTGTACGGCGGCTTGTGGATCGACAGGCCCTGAGGGCCGCCCCAGCCGACGCCGCCGCCGCTGACCCAGTCGGAGAGGGTCGTGCCGGTCGTGGTGCAGCGCCCCGAGTCCGACGTGCAGCCGTGATCGGGTGCATCGACGTTCGCGCCCCGTTGCACCGTGCGGCCCGAGCAGCCGGGCCCGGACGACTGGTACAGCACGCCGGTCTGCGGATCGAGCACGGCCGGGTGGGTGATGTTGATCCCGCCCGAGCAGCCCACCCAGCCCTTGACGGGCTCGGTGTGGTTGTTGGGCAGCGGCGGCATGTAGGGGCCGCCGACCCGGTACTGCGCCATGATCTCGATCGCTTCCTGCTTCAGCTCCGGCGTGAAGTCGATGATGTTGTCCTCGTTCAGCCCGAGCGGATTCAGCGGGGCGGGCCAGGTCGGGAACGGCTGGGTCGGCGAGAGCTTCTCGCCCGGCACGATCGATTGCGGCACGGGACGCTCCTCGATCGGCCACACCGGCTCGCCGGTCACCCGGTTGAACGCGAAGGTGAAGCCCTGCTTGGTCGTCTGCACGAGCACCGGCACCTCCTGGCCGTCCACCGTGACGTCGGCCAGGATCGGGACGTTGGCGATCTCGTAGTTCCAGATCGGGTGGTGGTTCACCTGGAAGTGCCAGAGCCGCTGGCCGGTCTCGGCGTCGAGCGCGATCACGCTGTCGCCGAAGAGGTTGTCGCCGGGCCTGAACCCGCCGTAGTAGTCGATGGTCGGTGCGTTGGTCGGGATGTAGACGATGCCGCGCTCGAGGTCGGCCGAGAGCGGAGCCCACGACGAGACGTCGCCCGTCCACTGCCAGGCGTCGTTCTCCCAGGTGTCGAAGCCGAACTCGCTCTCCGACTGGGGAATGACGTTGAACTTCCACTTGTGCTCGCCGGTGCGGGCATCGTAGGCCAGGATGTGACCCGGCACGTTCTCGATCCGCGTCTGGTTGTATCCCTGCTCGTGCGCGTTGCCCACCACGATGGTGCCGTTGACGACGATGGGGGGCGACGAGCTCGTGATGTAGCCGGTCTCCATCGGAATCCCGTTCTCGGGGTCGTACGGGTAGCCGAGGTCGGCCAGCAGGTCGACCACGCCGGTCGTCGGGAAGCCGGGGATGCCGACCGGCCCGCCGAATCCCTCCAGGTGCTCGCCGGTCTTGGCGTCGAGCGCGTGGAGGAAGAACGCCGGCGTGATGACGTAGATGACGCCGCGTCCGTCGACTTCCGCGTAGGCGACCCCCTTGCCGTAGCTGGCCCGCATCGACTCTTCCCAGCGTTTGGTGCTGGGCTCGCGGTACGTCCAGAGCGTCTCACCGGTGGCGGGATCGATCGCGACGATCGTGCGCCGATACCCGGCCACGGTATACAGGACGCCGTCGATGTAGCTCGGTGTCGAGCGTGACAGGTAATAGGGGTGCGGGCTAAAGTTGTCGCCGCGCCATACCCAGGCCAGCTCGAGCTGCTCGAAGTTGTCGGCGTTGATCTGGCTCAGCGGTGAATAGCGTGTCCCCCACGCGTCGCCGCTCTGATACCACCATTCGCCCTCCGGGCTGCCGCGATCCTGGCCGACGGCCGGGGCTGAAATGGTCAAGAGGGTAGCCAGCGTAAGTGCGAGATGCGGCGTCTTCGGCCGTCGAGGCCGTCTCCGGTCGGTTCTCATCGTCTTCCTCCAGACAGCTTCCAGGGCTGCTGAGCAATCATGCTACGGTTGGGCCTCGCCGGGAAGCCCAAAATGAGGCAGGTTCCGGGGCGAGTGCCCCCGGGCTTACGCCAGGGCGACTGGTCACCGTCCGCGCCAGCGTGACACGCGTGCCCGAATCGGCGGTACGGATTTGAAGACGGATCATCAACCGCGTAGGCGAGTGAGCCCAGGACGGCCACATCTCGTCCGTAGCCATCCAAATAGACGGAGCCCAACGCAACGGGCTCGCTAAGATTCGATACGTCCACGAGACTTTCGAGATGTTGCGACGACCCCTTGAACCTAGTCAGTATCTCTCGATTCGCTACACCGAGCGCTTGGCGGAGGCCGGCATTGAACCGTCGGTGGGGAGCGTCGGCGACTCGTATGACAACGCCCTCGCCGAGTCGGTGATCGGCCTCTACAAAACCGAGGTTATTGACCGACGCGGACCATGGCGACATGCCGAGGCCGTGGAGTTTGCGACGCTCGACTGGGTGGATTGGTTCAACAACCGGCGGCTGCTCAGCTCGATCGGTGACGTGCCACCGGTCGAGTACGAAGAGCAGTACTATCAGGCGCAGAACGCTCCAGCCATGGTGGCCGGAGTCAACTAATGAGCTCTCCGGGAAACCCGGTACGGTTCACACACCGGCAACACCGGGGTCTGGGCACCGATCTCAGTCGATGAGGAGTTGGGGTATGTCTATCTGGGCGTTGAGACACCGACCAACGACTGGTACGGCGGGCGCCGGCTTGGAGACAACCTGTTCGCGAATTCGCTCGTCTGTCTGGATGCCAGGACCGGAGAGCGCGTCTGGCACTTCCAGTTAACTCACCACGACATATGGGATTACGACATCCCGGCTGCGGCGAACCTGGTCGACATCACCGTGGACGGCGAAACAGTCAAGACGGTGGCACAGGTAACCAAGCAGGCCTTTACCTATGTTTTCGACCGTGTGACTGGGGAGCCGGTCTGGCCGATCGAGGAAAAGCCCGTTCCCGCATCGGACGTTCCGGGTGAGCGTGCGTCGCCGACGCAGCCGGTTCCGACCAAGCCACCGCCGTTCGACCGACAAGGCATCACGGTAGACGATCTCATCGACCTCACCCCGGAGCTGAGGGCTCAGGCGCTGGAAATCTTCCAGGAATACCGACTGGGACCGCTCTTTACCCCGTCGTCGATCATCGGCGTGGGTGGGACACGCGGCACGCTAATGCTGCCTTCGGCGAATGGCGGCGCGAACTGGCAAGGCGCAGCTGTTGATCCCGAAACCGGCATCCTTTATATACCGTCTACTACGAACATCATCAGCCACGCCGTGTGGGCCGCGGTGACGGCAGCCTGATCCTCTGACCAACTCGTCCAGCCTGCCCCGCACTCGTTAACTTGTCAGTGCCCTTGCGGGACAGGCGTCTGCCCATCCGCGAATCAGACGGAGTCGGCCGCGAAACGCGCCGGCGGTTGCTCGACGTCCTTGTCCGCGCGTGGAACGGCGACGTAACCGGGAGTCAGCTCCTCCAGTGCCAGACGTTCGGGCGTAACTGCTTGCCGCTGGGCCTATCCCTGATGGCCCGAGCCCGGATGACGTAGCTCCGGGGTGCGCCCGAGCATCGCCGGCCCGCACGGCGCCACCCGCCGGATCCGCGCCTACGGCAACGCGCCGATCGCAGCGCCAGGAGGTAATGCACGCTAGAATGTCCCGCACGCCGGACATTGGAGGACGAGCAGATATGAGTTCATGGTTGCCGTACGTGGTGCTTACCGTCTTGAGCTGGGGCACATACATCCCGACGCTGCACAAGGGCCAGGCCGGGTTGGCCGGCAGCGGCGTTCACGCGTTTCTCATGGTCGGGGTGGCGTACGTGCTCGTGGCCATCGCCGTTCCGGGCGTCATGATCGCGCGGGCCGGCAGTTGGCACGTCTTCACGCCGAGCGGCGTGGCGTTCACCGTCGGCGCCGGCGTGCTGGGCGCACTCGGCGCGCTGGGCATCGTGCTGGCGCTCGTGAACGGGGGACGCCCGAACGTCGTGCCGCCGCTGGTGTTCGCCGGCGCGCCCGTGGTCGCCGTGTTCGTGGCGATGCTCTACAACCCGCCGCGCGAAAGTCCGTCGCCGTTGTTCTTCGTGGGGATCCTGATGGCGGCGGCCGGCGTCGGCCTGCTGATGGCCAACCGCCCGCACTAGCAGCCCGGCGCTCAGGCCGGCGGCGGGGCGGCCAGCTCCAGCCGCTGGTCGCGCAGGCTGTACTGAATTGCGCAACGGTCGGCCAGGCTGGGGTTGTGGGTGACGATCACCAGGATCGTGTCCTGCTTGCGGTGCAGTTCGAACAGGAGTGACGCTACCGTTTCCGCGGAGTCCCGGTCCAGGTTGCCGGTCGGCTCGTCACAGAGCAGCAGCAGCGGCTGCCTGATCAACGCCCGCGCCAGCGCCGCCCGCTGGCGTTCGCCTCCGGACAGCTCCGCCGGCCGATGGTCGGCCCGTTCGCGCAACCCCACCTGCTCGATCAGCTGCAGCGCCCGATCCGCGGCGCCGGGGTCCGGTTCGCCGACCAGCGTCGGGATCAGCACGTTCTCCAGCACCGAGCACTGCGGCAGCAGCAGGTGGTCCTGAAAGACGAATCCGACGCGCGTGTTCCGGAAGTGGGCGATCTCGCGCTCGTCGAGCCCGAACGGGTCCTGCCCGTCGAGCTTCACGCGGCCTTCGGTCGGAGGCTCGATCGCCCCCAGCACGTACAGCAGGGTGCTCTTGCCGCAGCCGGACGGTCCGGCAATCGATGCGGACTGTCCGCGGGACAGGGAGAAGCTGACGCCGGACAGGATCGGCAGCATCCCACGCGCGGTCGGATACTGCTTGCTCAGGTTATCGACTTCGAGCACGGCGGCTGCCCATCATCCCGGGGGGATGTCACGACGCCATCTGGAACGCGCGCGGCCGGAAGAGGAAGTCGACGATGTTCCCCTCGTGGGGCTGCAGCCAGTCCAGCTTGATCGTCGGTATCGGCCCGATGTTCAGACGGTCGATATTCCGCGCGTCGAGCAGCTCGGCCTGAAACGCCGGGTCCTCCGTGAGCGCCGTCCCCACCAGCGTCTGTCCAATCGAAGAGATCATCTTGCGCTGCGGGCACTCGACGACGGTGACGAACGGGAACATGTATTCCTTGCCGGCCGCGGGCGTCTCGGGCGACGCGCAGTGGACGACCGTGGGACGCAGGTAGTCGCACCGCTCGCGCGCCTCGTGCCGGCCGCCGCCGTGATACGGCGCGGTCACGTCGGTGGCGCCCGGATCGTCCAGCACGCGGTCGATGTCCGCCGAGATCGCCGGCGCCTGTCCCGGAACGGTGAACGCCGCGAGCGCGGCTTGCGGATCCTCAGGCGGCAGCGGCGCAATCGGCCCGATCCGCGCGGCGATAGCCTCGGCAATCTCCTTCGTGTGGCGCGACGCCCAGATGCCCGAGCAGTTGATGCAACTCCGCCCGCTGTTGATCAGCACGCTGTCGACCATCAGGTCGAGATGACGCTCCCAGTCGTCGACCACGTCGTCGCCGATCAGGATCTTGCTGAAGCCGGGGCCGTGCACCTGGACGGTCGGGTTGCCGGCATACACGTCAACCGTCGCCGTGCCGCCGAAGATCAGGCTGCGCTGGCAGTTGTTGAGCACCGCAGCGCCCACCTCGCCCAGGCCGGGATAGAGCGACACCGCCTCGCGCGGCACGCCGGCCTCGAAGAACGCCTGCGTCATGCGCCAGGGCGTCCACGGCTCCTGCGGCCCCGGTTTGAGCACCAGTCCGATTTGCAGCGGAATGATCGGCAGCCACAGGCTGTGCACGCCGGGCGAATTGGACGGCAGCACCATGCCCAGCACCGGCGTCGTCGCCTGGTAGCTGCGCATGATGCCATCCTCCTCGCCGTAGCCGCGGGCCAGGATGCCCGGATCGAGCCGCCGCGTCAGCGAGACGAGGATGTCGTCGATGTGGCTGAGCACGTACCGCAGCTTATCCATGTTCATGCGGCACATGTGCTCCGGCAGGCCGGTCGTCGCGGACTGTTGCCGCACGAACTCGGCCGGCGTCTGGCTGCCGTCCCCAAGCGGCAACTCCGCCGTCGAGAACAGGTCGGCCGCCTTCTTGACCATCGCGACGAGCTCGGCCGGCGACAGCTCGCGCAGCACTTCGCGCGCGCGCCCCGCCTTGCGCAGGTCGCGCGCCACCAGACCGGGATTCGCCTGACTCACCTCGGCCACCGGCTCACCCGTGTCGAAGTGGACGACCTTGTCGAGCTCGAGGCTCCTGTACGGCTTGCCCCAACGCAGAATTGGAAAATGAATCACTTCAGATCCCCTACTCCACCGTGATCACCACGCTGGCGCACAGCCCGTCAGCGGCTTGCGTGACGTGCTCGTCGTCGCCGAGCTGCAGGACGAAGCTGTGCTCGCCCGGCTCCAGCATCATCTCGATGGTGGAAGTCGCATCGCCGAAATGGACCCAGGTCGGGTCGCCGCGGGGAATCTCCTCGCCGGCCGCGAGGCAGTCCGTGTTGAGCCCCAGATGATGATGCCCCACGCCGGCGCGCACCTGGGATACCTCTTCGGGCACGGCCCCCAGCTCATAGTCCGCGATGCCGAAGTCGAACGCCACCGGCGTGTCGGCCGGGTACGTGCCGCCGTCCTCCGGCGAGATGAAGACCACGCGCGGCGCGGCGCTTGGCGGGGCCGGATCGGGCGCCGCCGCCTCCGACTCCATGGCCGGCTCGGGCGCCGGCGCCTCGCCGCCTCCGCACGCCGCAAATACCAGTGGCGCCAAAGCCAGCCAGCCGTGGGCCATCACTATCGATCTCACGTTACGCATCATGTTCCCTCCTGATTCGCGCTGACCGGCGCGGCACATTTCTAAACCCCTGATTCTATAACAAAACATAACCGGGCCCGGCAGCCGGCAGCGGGGCTCATCCCCAGCGTCGGTGCTACGCGAGGTTTCACGTCGGCCTGCTAGACTGACGTATAGGTGAACAATCCAATATAGGAGAATGCAGATGGCCGAACCTATGCCGCAAACATTGCAGAACCACACCCGCTGGGTGCCGCTGTACCATTTCGTGAGCGCCCCGATCTTCATCCTGAACCTGGTCTGGTCCCTCTACCTGGTCGTCACGGGATTCTCGGCCCACACCGCCATCGGCGCGCTCTTCGCCTTCGCGCTCCTGGTCACCTTCTTCTTGGCGCGCGTCTTCGCGTTGAGCGCGCAGGACCGCGTCATCCGGCTGGAGGAGCGGCTGCGCATGCGGGAGCTGCTGCCCCAGGACCTGCAGCCGCGCATCAACGACTTCACGACGGGCCAGCTGGTCGCCCTGCGCTTCGCCAGCGACGCCGAGCTGACCGACCTGGCGCGGCAGGTGCTGGCCGAGAACATCACGAGCCGCAAGGCGATCAAGGAACGGATCCAGACCTGGCGGCCGGACTATCAGCGCGTCTGATAGAGGAGAAAGAGCATGAGCGCAGAGCCACGTACCGCCGGCACGTCATCGAGGTCCGTAAGGAAGATTCTCCTCGGTATCGCGGCCGCGCTGGCTTTGGTGGCCTTGGCCGGGGGCGTCGTCTGGGCCGTCAACTGTCCATGCGAAAGGACCCCCGGCTTCGTGCTGCTGGGTGACACCCACGAAGCGCTGGTCGCCGACTGGAGCTTCGCGAACGACGTCTCGCTGTGCCAAATCCAGATCGGGATCTGGTTGAGACCCCATTCGGTGAACGTCAACTGCATGGCGACACCGGACCGCAATCTCTACATCAGCTGCTCGGTCGGCGCGAGCAAGTACTGGTGTCCACGGGTGGGACAGGACCACTCGGGACGCCTCCGGCTCGACGGCGTCGTCTACCCCGTCGTCCTCAACCGCGAGATGGACCCGGCCACGCTCGATCGGGTCTGGGCCGCACGGATCCGCAAGCTGCAGAAGCCGGAAGTGCAGGCGCGGCAGCCCGGGGGCGGCGGCCAACTGCCTCCGCTCGATACCCCGCGACCGGACAGCTGGTGGACGTTCCGCGTCGTGTCGCGCACGTAGCGCCCGAGATTGCACCGGGCTCTGTCCACCATGCGTATCGCGACCTGGAACGTGAACGGCCTGCGGGCGCGGATGGACTTTGTCGCGCACTGGCTGCAGAGCCGCGCGCCGGACGTAGTGGGCCTGCAGGAAGTGAAGGTGAGTGACGAGGAATTCCCGTACGAGGATTTTCGGGCGCTCGGCTATCACGCCGTGGTCCACGGCCAGAAAGGCTGGAACGGCGTGGCCGTGCTCAGCCGGGCGCCGGCGGAGGTGGACACCCGGGGGCTGCCCAGCCGGGAGGATGACGGAGCGCGCCTGCTGCGCGTCCGGGTCGGCGGCCTCCAATTCGCCACGGTGTACTGTCCCAACGGCAAGACACTGGACCATCCCGACTTCCCCTTGAAGCTCGCCTGGTTCGATGCATTGCGTGACTACCTCACCGGTGTGGATCGGGATTCCGCGTTCGTCATCGGCGGCGATTTCAACGTCGTGCCGGCGGCGCGGGACTGCTGGCAGGGCGACACCGCCGACGGTTCCATCTTCTGCACCGACGCAGAGCGAGCCCGCTACCGATCGCTTCTCGATCTGGGGCTCACGGACCTGTTTCGCCACCTGCACCCGGAGGAGCAGAAGTTCTCCTGGTGGGACTACCGGGGCGGTTCCTTCCATCGCGGTCTGGGGCTGCGCATCGACCTGCTGCTCGGCACCCCCGCCGTGGCGTCCCGGGTGCGGCACGTCGAGATCGACCGCGAGTACCGCAAGAAGAAGGATGGCCAGACCGCGTCCGACCACGCACCGGTGTTCGCGGATCTGGATTGATCACGGGTGGCGCGTGTGGTTACGCGACTCGCCGCCCCGCACCTGCACCGAGAGCGCCGGCGGGACGACTCCCAGCGCAGCTGAAAAACCACGACGATGGCGGGCGTTGCGGCGGCGCAGATCACCAGCATCACGCACGTCGCCTCGATTCGGCGGACCTCGTAGCCGACCGATCATGTGCTCCCTCCTCGCTGGTTCGTTGGTCGGGAATGCGTGACGGGCGCAGGTTCGGCTTGTTCCGGTGGAAGGTGCGGCGTGGTACGCTGGCCGAGCGGATGGCCAGGCTTCAGGAAGCGCATGGCGAAGCTCGCGAACAAGCGATGACCGGCGGGAAAGGGACTGCCGTCGTGCTCTCCGCGGCGCTGGCGGCGGCGGTCGCGTTGACCGCGTGCGCCGCCCCAACAACGCAGGGCGACGACCCGGCGCATGACGCCGTGCTCCGCTACTGCGAGCGCTTCGCCGCCGCCGCGCCGCCTCGACTGCTCTCCCAAGGAGCGCTCTACGTCGCCGGCAGCGCGCGTGTCGTTCGCACGCCGCTCGGTGCCGTCACCACGTTCGTAACGAATATCTTTCAACCCCGCGATTCCCGGTTCGTCGACGCGTGGCGGTGCACGTTCTCGGTCTCCATGGACGGCCGGCGCTGCACGGGAGAAGTGGCGCTGCCCATTGCGGAGCACGCCGAGTTCGCCGCCTACACGAGGTGGCCCAGCTTGGCGATCATCAAGGGACACCGGATCGTATCCGGCGACGGCGCGACGACCGGCTACGCGACGCCGAAGTACTTCGAAACGTCCTGTCAGGTCTGACCGCTCGGGGGGGCGCGGAGGATAGCTGCCGCGGTCCCGACGCTTTCATCGCTGGCGGATGGCGGCCGCGTCGCCTGATTCTTCGGCGGCCGGCGCTCAGTCCGGAAGGGCGAACACGAACAGGTTGTTGCCGGCGCTGGGGCGGATCTCCGGCGTGAGGCGCGTGAACGCGGACGCGCTGCTGGCCGAGCCGGTGCTGACGGCGACGTACTGCCGGCCGTCAACGGCATAGGCGATCGGAAAGCCGGTGACCGACGAGCCGAGGTTGATCTCCCACAGCACCTCGCCCGTATCCTGGTCTAATGCCCGAAACCGGCCGTTGACGTCCCCGCCGAACAGCAAACCTCCGCCCGTGGCGACCAGTGACATGGTGGCGGTCCGCTGCTCGTACTTCCAGACCGTGGCGCCGGTCTCGGCGGAAATGGCCTGCACCGTGCCCACCTGGTCGGTCCCCGGCGTAATCTGGTTGCGCGTCGCGAGCGCGTAGATGCTTTCCGCGGCGGTGGTGGCCATCATCCGCGCGCAGGTATTGCGCAGCGGGTAGTACATGGTGTTGGTCTGCGGGCTGTAGACGCCCGTCTCCCAGTCCTTGCCCCCGAAAAGGCTCGGGCAGGTCAGCACCTCCTGGCCTTCCGCGCTGAATACGACCTCCGAGTTTTCGAAAACCGCGCCGGTGGCGCCGTCGATGCTGCTGATCACGTTCTGCGTGATCGTCGGCGTGGCCCAGAGAAACTCGCCGGTCGCCCGGTCGAGCGTGTACACCACGCCCGTCTTGCCCGGAATCCCGGTCACGACGCGGCGCATCTCGCCCGGCCGGAGATTCGGGTTGATCCAGCTCACCGCGGACGGATCCGGCGCAACCGCGGTGTCGACGAGCAGCCGCTCGAACGGGTGGTCGAGATCCCAGTGGTCGTTCAGGTGCTGGTAGTACCACCTGATCGCGCCCGTGTCGCCGTCGAGCGCGAGCGTCGAGTTGTGGTACAGGTGCCGGTTGTCGGCGCCGCCGAGCAGGAACTTCGGCGCGGGCGAGGTGACCGACGTGCCCACGTAGAGGAGATTCAGCTCCGGGTCGTAGCTCGGCGCCATCCACGAGCCAACGTGGCCGCGCTGCTCGTACGGCACGCCGCCCCACGTCTCGTCGCCCGGCTCGCCCGGGGCCGGGATCAGGCGCGTCCGCCACAACTCCGCGCCGGTGCGCGCGTCGTGGGCGGCGATGATGCACGCCTCCGGCCCGGCCCACGGCCGGCAGCTGCGGCCCGAGATCACCTTGCCATTCGCGATGATCGGCCCCGTGGAATGCCTTGCCGGTCTCTCCTGGTAGTTGAGAATCTCCGTCTCCCACGCCAGCCGGCCGGTCAGCGCGTCGAGCGCGTAGACGTAGCCGTCGTTGCCGGTGTCGATGATCAGGTTGCCGTGGATGGCCACGGCGCGATTCACCTGGGCCAATCCGCGGATGTACTCGTCCACGTCCTCCGGGATGGGGCGGACGTACTCCCACACCAGGTCGCCCGTCACGGCGTCGATCGCCTGTGTGACGTCGTTCGGGTTCGGCATGTACAGCACGCCGCCGTACGCCAGCGGCGTGCCCTGGTTGGTGCCGGGCCGCACGGCGCGCGTCCAGACCATGCGCAGGTCGCCGACGTTGTCGCGGTCGATCTGGTCCAGCGGGCTGTAGCCCCAGCCGTTGAGCGTCCGGCGCCACATGAGCCAGTCGCCGGGGTCCGGATCCTGGAGCATCGCGTCGGTCACCGGAACGAATTCAGCGTTCGCGGCGCCCTGCGCGGCGGCAGGGTGTGCGAAGAGCGGCAACAGCGCCAGGACGATCAGCAGGACGGAGCAGGCAGCGGGTAGCCGTAGGTACATGTCGAAACCCCCAAGGTGCGTCAACGGTATGCGAGATGCACTCCGGCAGCAACATGCGCGGGGTGCAGGCATCACGGACGGCGCGACCGCGCGCAAACCTAGTCGCGATAGGTCCTGACGGGCGGCAGCTCCGCGCCGGTCAAACCGCTGGGCTGCTCACCGGCGACCACCGGCATGCGCAACGTGCCGATGCCGTCGATGCTCGCCTCGACCACCTCGCCCGGCTTGAGGAAGCGGTCCTCCTCGCCGCGGGTCTGCGCCGCGCCGGCCGCGGTGCCGCCCGACGTGCCGTTGTTGATCACGTCGCCGGGATAGAGCGTGATGATCGACGAGGCGTACTCGACGACCTCCCACAGCGAGTGGATCATGTCGCCGGCGCGCGCCTCCTGCAGCGTCTGGCCGCCGACGCTGAGCGTCTGGCGCAGGTTCTGCATCGGATCGCCGTAGAACTCCTTGGGCGCGATCCACGGCCCCTGCGGTGCGAACGTATCGTGGCCCTTGCCGACGAACCAGTCCTGGGGGAAGGGGGCGCCGCCGGGCGGCCGCCCGCCGCGGTCGGATACGTCGATCGACACCAGGTAGCCGAAAACGTAGTCCTGCGCGTCGTTCGCCGAGACGTACTTCGCCGTGCGACCGATCACCGCGCCGAGCTCGACCTCCCAGTCGGTCCGATCCCGGCCATAAGGAATGACGATGGCGTCGCCGTCGCCGACCACCGCGCCGCGGCTCGGCTTCAGGAACAGGTACGGCACGCCGCGCTCCTCGCGCCGGCGGCGCATCTCCGCGGACCGCTCCTCGGGGGTGGCGCCCTCGTTGACGTGGCTGTAGAAATTGACCGCCGCGTTGAGGACCTTGCCCGGATACAGGATGGGGGGACGCGTCCGGATGGTCCCCACGTCGTAGACGTAGCTGGCCCGGCCGCTGCCGGTCAGCTGATTGCTGCCCACGACGTAGTTGACGATCTCGTACAGCCGGTACTTCAGGCCGTAGTCCCAGCGCCCGATCAGCTCGAGCATGTCCTCCGGCATCGGCACGTGCGAGTACTCGGGGCGCGACTCGAGCGCGAGGGCGGCCACTTCGATGTCGATGACCAGGCTGTCGCGCAGCACGAGCCCAACGTGCGGCAAGCCGTGGATGTCGAACGTGCCAACCTTGAACGGCTCGACCGATTCGACGGCCGGTCCCTGCGCCAGGGCCGGCGCGGGAGTGAACAGAAGCAGGATTGCCGCCAGGATCAGTAGTTTTCGCATGTTGCTACCGGTTCTACTCCCACCCCGGCAGCGTGTCAAGGACGGTCGCCCGGCGCGGTCAGGCGCCCTCCGGATCTTCAACCTCCACGTCGAACGCGGCGGTCTCGACCGTGTCGCCGACCTTCACCTGGACAAAGAGGCGCCAGGCGCCCGGCTGCGGAAAGACGAACGGGAACGTGACGCTGTCGGACGGCCCGTGCGGCGCGGGCATCCGCATATGCCCCGCGTCCGACGGCACGGACCCGCCGCCCGGCGCTTCCGCCGCCTCGAAGCGGCGCTGCGCCGTGAGGTTGATGCTGCCCGCGGGATGCAGGTGCACGAACACCGAGCCGTCGTGCCGCAGCACGGCGGCGTGGCTCAGCATCCCCATGTACGGCTCGAGCGCCGCAGGCGACCCGTCCGGCTCGGATACCGCAAAGCGCAGCGTCGTCTCCGCGTCGGCCACCACTGCCCCGTCCCGTTCCCAGCGCAGCGTCCGGCCGCTCGGCAGCGCGTATTCCAGGGACTTCGGCGCGCCGCGCGGCTGCAGCCTGGCCCATGAATCGTCCGGGTCGCGCGTCTGGCCGGCGGACGGCGGCGCGGGCTGAGCAGGCTGCGCCGGTTCGGGAGCCGCTGCGGCGGAAGCCGGCACGCGCACCGTGTCGACCAAGGTCGGAGCGAAGCCGTTTTCGAGCACGATGTCGGCGAAGATGCGGTACTCGCCTGCCGGCAGCGGCGGCAGCGCAACGGAGAAGGCGTCTTCGCCGGCGGGCGCCGGGTGGAGGTGGGCAAACGCCGACAGGTCGTCAGCCGCCACCAGAAACATGTGCATCAGCTTGCCGTGGTCCGGCAGCAGCGCGGCGCCGGGCAAGTCGCGGCTCGCGCGCCACTCCGGATCGTCGATCGCCAGCGTGAGCAGCGCTCCGGCGCCGCTCGCGGCAACCGCCGACGTCGTGCTCCAGGGCTGGTAGATCCGGCTCCGGTAGGCGGCGTCGACGGCGTCCCACCAGGTCCACCCGCCGCCGAGCGCCCCGGCCAGGCCCAGCGCGCCGAGGGCCATGGCGACACGGCCGCGGCGGCGGCGCGCCGGGTCCGGCTCAACGCCCGGCTCCAGCACACTCTCGCGCACCGCGGCGCCGAAGATGGTGACGGCGCCCACAAAGAGGAAGAGCACGGCGCCGACCAGCCCCACGCCGACCGCCCGCTGCATTTCGAGCCGCCGTTCGGCCACCGCCATCACCGGCACGAACGCCGTCCCTTCGCCGGCCGCGCCGGCCACCGTCACCTCGACGCTGTACGAGCCGGCGGTCATCAACCACAGCTCCCCGCTGTACAGATCGGACTCGCCGCGCACCGGGCCGGCCGCGTCCGCGGGCGGCGCGCCGTCGAGGCCGACGTCGGAGCGCAGGGGCCGCACGGTCACGCGCTCGACGCCTGCACCGCTCAGGATGCGCACCGAAGCCTGCGCGAGGCCGGGAATGACGCCGGGCGTGCGGACGATGACCCGGATGCCGTACGGGCCGGCAGCGCCCTCGAAGTAGGCATTCGACGTGCCTACGTGCGCGGCGGCGGTCACCGCCGCGGCCGCGACCAGGCCAAGGGTGATCAGATGGACGCGCACGCTACCGGCGCACCCGGGCCATCCAGTTGCCCCACCAGAGGCCGGCAAGGGCTGACGCCGCGGCGACCAGGGCGACCCAGCCGGCGTCCGCCACGGCCAGCGGCCGGCCCCAGAACTCGTACTGGAAGGCGCCCGGGGGGGAGTCATAGTCCCACAGGTCGCCCGCGAAGAAGAAGTTCCGGGCGTGCTCGGTAAGCAGAAACTCCGCAAAGAACCACTGCACGACGCCGAGCGCGACCACGGCGGCGACCCCCGCGGAAACCGCGATCAGCCACTGCCGCACCCGCCCGGCGCCCGCGGGCAGGCGGTTGATGGCGTAGTCGACGACCAGCGCCGGCGCCACCAGCAGGATTGGGAACGACGGCGGAACCATGCGGTCGACGTGCCGCATGATCGGGGCCAGCATCGGCTGCGCCGGGAACAACTGCAGTATCCAGATCATCAGCAGCGTGACGCCCATGTACGTGGCCGCCGCGCCGCTGGCGCCCCAGCGGGACGACGCTCCCCGCGCGATGGCGACCAGCAGCAGCGGAAAGACCGCGGCGCTGGCGAAGAAGAATGCCGGCGCGTGCTGGGCGTTCGGGAGCATGATGTACTCGGTGAACAGCGTCGCCAGCATGAGGATCAGCAGGCCGCCGGTATAGACGAACAGGCGCTGGAGCGGCCGGTCAGCGGCCGGCGCGTTGTTCTGCTGCGCAAGCGTCATGAGCATCGCGCCGACGCCGATGCCGAAGACGCCGGCGGCGAGCACGACGTGCGGCGGGCTGAGGATCTCGACGTCCAGCCCGTAAGCGTTGTGCCACCAGTCGTCGAACGGCGCCGACACCAGCATCGCGAACGAACCCCAGATGCAGACCCAGGCGCCGAGCGGCCCGCGAAAGCCCCAGAACGACACGCCGGCGGCCCTGTCGCGCGCGTCACCCGCGAACGTCGTCCGGAGCACCTGCCAGCCGCACGAGAGTCCGGCGACGATGCCGCCGAGATAGATGGCCATATGGGCCGGCGTCCAGAATGAATCGCGGCCGATGGAGCGGTGCCAGGAGATGTCCCAGATGCTGCCGACGATGATGCTCGTCGACGCGAACGCCACCGCCAGCAGATGCCACGCCACCACGCGCGGCACGGCCGATTCACGGGCGGCGGGTAGTGGGCCCGCGGAAGCGGTTGGGGCGAGCGTGCTCATGTAATCTCCAGCGTACCTCATGGGAAGCGCCGTCAGGAACTGGCTTGCTCCATGCTCGCCGCCCACGCCTCGGTCATGCCGTTCGACGCCAGCCACAGGCCGCCGTCAACCACCAGCGTGACGCCGCTGACGAACGCCGCGGCGTCGGAGCAGATGAACAGCGCGGCGTTGCAGACGTCCTCTATGCTCCCGAGGCGGCCAAGCGGCGTGCTCCCGATGGCGGTGTCCATCGCACGGCCGACCAGCAAACGGCGAACGCCCTCCGTATCGGCGACCGGGCCGGGCGCGATGCCGTTGACGCGCACGCCGTAGCGGCCCCACTCGACCGCCAGCACGCGGGTCAGCGCGTCCACGCCCGCCTTGGCCGCCGAGACGTGCAGCTGCGCCGCGGTGCCGAAGTACTGCAGCGTGGAGCTGATGTTGAGCACCACGCCGCCGCGCGTCTTGAGGTGCGGCAGCGCCGCCTTCGAGGCGTGGAACGTTCCCTTCAGGTCGATGTCCACCACCGCGCCGAAGCCGTTGGGCGACAGGTCCTCCGCGAGGCAGAGGAAGTTGCCGGCCGCGTTGTTCACCAGGATGTCGAGGCGTCCCGCCATATCAGCGGCTTGCGCGACAGCCTGCTCTACCGCGGCCGGATCGCGGACGTCGGCCGGCAGCGCCGCCGCCTGCACGCCGCGCGCCCGGATCTCCTCGGCGGCCGCGTCGAGACGCTCGGCGCGCCGGCCGATGATGGCAACGTTGCAGCCGTGGGCGGCCAGCGTCAGAGCAATGCCGCGGCCTATGCCGCTGCCGCCGCCGGTAATCAGCGCCGTCTTCCCCTTCAGCAGATCAGGTTGAAACACCATGGCCGGTTCCCCCATCCGGTTACAATCGCCTCGCCTTGAGGCTGCTTGCCGCGCTCACCAACGCTTTCCCGCTCTGGGTGCTGGCCGCCAGCGCGCTGGCGCTGTTCCGGCCCGAGCTGCTGACCTGGTTCAGCGGGCCGCTGATCCCCCTCGGCCTGGGCGTCATCATGCTGAGCATGGGCCTGACGCTCGGCTTCGACGACTTCCGGCGGATCGCCCGCAAGCGCCGGCTCGTGCTGCCCGGCGTCGCGCTCCAATATACGTTGATGCCGGCCCTCGGGTGGGGTCTGGCGACCCTCTTCGACCTGCCGGCCCCGCTGGCGGCCGGGCTGATCCTCGTCTCCTGCTGTCCGGGCGGCACCGCTTCCAACGTCATCGCGTTCCTGGCCCGCGCCGACGTGGCGCTGTCGGTCACGATGACCGCGGTGTCGACGCTGCTTGCCGTAGTGATGACGCCCGCCCTGACCGCGGCGCTGGCCGGCCGGCGCGTCGACGTACCGACCGGCGACCTGCTGCTCGACACCGTGCAGGTCGTCATCCTGCCGGTAGCCGCCGGCGCGCTGCTGAAGTGGCGCTTCCCGGCCGCCAGCCGCCGCGTCCAACCGGCGGCGCCGCTGGTCGCGGTAATCGCCATCACCCTGATCGTGGGGTCCGTGATCGGCGCGGGACAGCAGCAGGTAATCGAGGCGGGCGGGCGGCTGCTGCTCGCCGTCTTCTGCCTGCACGTCGGCGGCTTCGCGCTGGGCTACCTGGCGGGAAAACTGTTTCTTGGGCAGGAACTCGCGTCGCGCACCGTTTCGATCGAGGTGGGCATGCAGAACTCGGGGCTCGGCGTCGTGCTGGCCCAGCAGAACTTCGCCAGCCCGCTCGTCGCGCTGCCGTGCGCGCTATCGGCGCTCTTTCACTCGCTGATCGGCAGCCTGGCGGCGGCCGTCTGGCGGCTGGCCGGCGACGCGCCCGCGCTCAATCCTGTGCCGACGCCGCCCGCGCCATCAAGTGCCGCAGGCCGGGATCGAGATCGAGCCTGAGCGCGGCGGCCTGACCCCGCGCCGACATCTTGCGCCAGGTCTTGCGGAGGATATTCGCCAACTTGTCTTCGTCCTGCCGCGGGGCGAACGCCGGCAGGTAGTGCTGCAGGAAGACCAGGCAGGCGACATCCTCCAGCAGCTGGACGTCCGGGTCGGTCTTCAGGCGCTCCTTGCGCAGCAGCGCCTGGACGCGCGTAACCAGCGCGTCGCCGTAGCCGACGCCGCGCAGGATTCCGCCGGCGGTCTCCGCGTGAAAGCGCGCGAGGTCGTTCCGCCAGCCCCGGTAGCCGTCGCGCCCGTCCGGATAGTCGCCGCGCGATATCGTCCAGCGGCGGATGTGCTGGCAGCGTACGGCAAGGCGCACCACATCCGGGGCGTCGGGCGCGAAGCGCTCCAGCGTTTCCGTCATGCGCCGGGCATAGACCAACTCCCGCGGCTGCTCTATCCCGTCGACCGGCTCGCGGTTCGGATCGCCGGCGTTGGCCGCGTCGAAGCGGGCCATCGCCGCGCCCAACCGCGCTGCATCCGCTGAACCGGGATCAGATGTCTCCGGCGACATACCCTTCTTTTTCGAGGTGCAGCACGATCTGCTGGGCCGCCTCCTCGGCGGTCAGGCGGGTCGTATCGATAACCATGTCGGCGTCGGCCGGCGCCTCGTACGGATCCGAGATGCCGGTGAATTCCTTGATGATACCGGCGCGCGCCTTGGCGTACAGCCCCTTGCGGTCGCGCTCCTCGCACACCTCGAGCGGGGTGTCCACGTGGACCAGCAGGAATCCGCCCAGCGGCTGCACCATCGAGCGGACCTCCTTGCGCACGGCGTCGTACGGCGCGATCGGCGCGCAGACGGCAATCCCGCCGTTCTTGGTGATCTCGGACGCGACGTAGCCGATCCGGCGGATGTTGATGTCGCGGTGCTCCTTCGAGAAACCGAGCTCCTTGGAGAGGTACTTGCGGACGAGATCGCCGTCGAGGAGCGTCACCGGCCGGCCGCCCATCTCCAGCAGCTTGACCAGCAGTACGTTGGCGATGGTGGACTTGCCGGACCCGGACAACCCGGTGAAGAACACCGTGAACCCCTGCTGGTGGCGCGGCGGATGGCTCCGCCGCAGCTCCGCCACGACGTCGGAGAAGGTGAACCACTCGGGAATGTCCTTGCCGCTCGCCAGCCGCCCCCGCAGCTCGGTGCCCGACAGGTTGAGCGTCCGGGCACCGGCCGGCACCTCGTCCACCGGGACGTAGGAATCGCTCTCCTCGACGTACACCATCAGCTTGAACGGCACCATGGTGACGCGGAGCTCGGACTCGTACTTGCGCAGCAGCACCTGGGCGTCGTACGGCCCGTAGAACGCGTTGCCCGCCGAGTCGCTGCCCGGTCCGGCGTGGTCGCGGCCGACAATCAGGTGGGTGCAGCCGTAATTCTTGCGGATGATCGCGTGCCAGACCGCCTCCCGCGGTCCGCCCATGCGCATGGCCAGCGGCAGGAGCGACAGCATCGCCGTCTTGCGGGGATAGCGGTGCAGCAGCGCCTGGTAGCAGCGGACGCGCGTGTAGTGGTCGACGTCGCCCGGCTTGGTCATCCCGACCACCGGATGGATCAGCAGGCTGGCCTCCACTTCCTTGGCGGCGCGCAGCGTCAGCTCCTGATGCGCGCGGTGCATCGGGTTGCGCGTCTGGAACGCCACGACCCGCGTCCACCCCAGCTTGGCGAACTCCGTCCGCAGCTCGCGGGGCGAGTGCCGCAGGAGGCGGTAGTCGTAATTCGTCACCGGCTGCAGGCCGGAGAGCGTGCCGCCCGCGTACCACGGCTGTGTCCGCTCCAGCAGCTGCGCCACGCCGGGATGTTCCGGGTTCGTCGAGCCGAACACGGCGGCGGCCTCCGCCTCGCGGTCCGGCCGCCACACGTCCTCCACGTGCAGCGCGGCCAACATGACGCCTTCCGGGTCGCGCAGCGCCAGATGCGATCCCGGCTCGAGTCCCGACGCCAGATCCTCGGAAACGTCAAGCGTGATGGGCATCGGCCAGAGCGTCCCGTCCGCGAGGCGCATCTCCGAGCAGACACGGTCGTAGTCGCCGCGGACCATGAAGCCGGTGAGCGGCGAGAACCCGCCGTTGAGCAACAGCTCCAGGTCGCACAACTGGCGCGGTGTGAGGTCGTGCGACGGCCAGTCGCGGGAAGCGGTCTTCAGCTCCGCGGCCCGGTCCGCGTCGACGATCGGGTCGACGAGCGTCCCGCCATGCGGCGCAATCAGATGGTCGGTCAAAGCAGGCGTCTCCTGTTGGCGATGGGTGCGTCGATGGGAACCGCTGAGGATAGCATGAAGCCGGCTGGCGACGCCCGCGGCGAGATGTTATCGTTGGCCGGCGCTGCGCAGCCATACCAAGCCATGACCAGATTCCGACTCGGTCCCGGGCTCCTCGTCTCGGCCGCTTTCATCGGCCCGGGCACCATCGTAACGGCGAGCACCGCCGGCGCCGGCTACGGCGCGGCCCTGCTCTGGACAATCGTCTTCGCGGTGGCGGCCACCATCGTGCTGCAGGACATGGCGGCCCGCGTCGGCATCGCCGGGCGGCAGGGGTTCGGAGAGTCGATCCGCGCCAGCATCGAATCGCCGCTGCTCCGGCGCACGCTGACGTTCCTTGTCGGCGCCGGCATCCTGCTGGGCAACGCGGCGTTCCAGGCCGGCAACCTGCTCGGTGCGTCGCTCGGCTTCAACCTCCTGACCGGATTCCATGCGAACGTCGGGGTCATGCTGATGGGCGGGACCGCCGCCGCCCTGCTGCTGTCCGGCAGGTACAAGACCATCCAGAACGTCCTGATCGGGCTGGTGGTGACGATGAGCGTCGTGTTCTGCATCGTGGCTGCCTTGACCACCCCCAGCATCCGTGAGCTGGCCGCGGGCGTGCTGGTGCCGCGCATCCCGCCGGGCGGCCTGCTTGTCGTGCTCGCGCTGATCGGCACCACGGTCGTGACGTACAACCTGTTCCTGCACGCGAGCACGGCGCTGGAGCAGTGGCCGGACGCCGCGCGCAACGACGCCAACGTGCGCGAGGCGCGGCTTGACACCGTCGTTTCGGTGGCGCTCGGCGGCCTCGTCACCGCGTCGGTGCTCGTCACCGCCATGCCGCTCCAGGGTCTGGGGGGCGAGGTGAGCGCCGCCACGATCGGCCAGCGGCTCGAGCCGCTCCTCGGCCCGGTTGCCCCGCTGCTGTTCGGCGCGGGTCTGTTCGCCGCCGGGCTGACCTCTTCCATCACCGCCCCGCTGGCGGCCGCCTACGCCGCCGCCGGCGCCTTCGGTTGGAAGTCGGACCTCGGGAGCGCACGGATGCGCACGGCCTGGGGGTTCGTGCTCGTAACGGGGCTGCTGTCCGCGCTGCTGCTCGGCGGGTCGCCGTTCCGCGTAATCGTCCTGGCCCAGGCGTCCAACGCCCTCCTGCTGCCGCTGCTGCTGGTCTTCCTGCTGGTCATCGCGAACCGGACCGAGATCATGGGCCGCTTCCGCAACTCGCGCCTTTCGAACGTGCTGGGCGGGATCGTCGTACTGGTGATTGCGGCGCTGTCGGCACTGCAGCTCGCCCGGCTCGCGGGATTCCTCGAATAGACAGGTGACCGCCGCCACGACGTCCGGTTGGCCCAGCAGCCCGTGTCACAATCCCCGCGTCGCACCGAGACCGGTCAGGCGCCCGGCTGACAAGGCGAGACGAGCGAGCATACTTGAGAGTATGCGAGCGAGGAACAACACAGTCAGGCGGGATGCATGGCCGGTCGAATGCAGCGGGGACTTGTGACACGGGCTGCCAACACGGAACGCTCCCGCGCGGCGACCATACTTGTCGCCGTGCTCGTGATGCTGGGCATCTCTGCGCTCCCGGAGCCGGAGCCGCTCACCCGGGCGGGCGACCTGATTGCGCTGACCGGCGCCGGCAAGGCGTGCCTGGCCATCCTCGCCTTCGCCATCATCCTGTGGGTGACAGAGGCGGTGCCGTTCGCCGTCACCGCGCTCTTCGTCGTGCTGCTCGTCCCGATCTTCGGCATCGCCGACTACGCGGCGGTGGTCCGCGCCGGCTTCGGCAACCCGCTGATCACGTTCTTCATCGGTGTGCTGCTGCTGTCCACCGGCTTCTCGCGGTCGGGCCTCGGCACGCGCATGGTGCTGCACGTGCTGCGCGTGGTCGGCACGCGCACCGACCGCGTCTTGCTCGGCTTCCTGGTGGTCGGCGCCCTGCTGTCGATGTGGATTACCGACATGTCCGTGGCGGCGGTGCTGCTGCCGCTCGGCGTCGGCGTGCTGCGGGACGCGCGTCTCGAGCCGCTCAGGAGCAACTTCGGCCGCGCGCTGATGATCGCCTGCGCCTTCGGGCCGCTGATCGGCGGCATCGGCACGCCGGCCGGCGCCGGCGCGAACCTGGCGGCGGTCGGCTATCTGCGCGAGCTGGCCGGCGTCGAGATCACCTTCGTCCACTGGATGGCGTACGGCGTGCCGGCGTCGCTGTTGATGATTCCGATCGCCTGGCGCCTGCTGCTGCGCGCCTTTCCGCCGGAGATCGACCGCCTGCCGCTGGCCGACGCCGAGATCACGGACCGCATCGCCGCGCTCGGGCGCCCCACGCGTCTCGAAACGTGGACGCTCGCCGTGTTCGGCGGCACCATCGCCATCTGGTTGAGCACGCCATTGCTGGCCGCCTTGACCGGCGGGCAGATCGATCCGCCCCCACACGCGGTCGCGCTCGGCGGCGGGCTGCTGCTGTTCCTGCCCGGCCTGCGCGTGATGGAGTGGAAGGAAGCGCAGCGCGACATGGACTGGGGCGGCGTCATCCTTATCGTCGCCGGACTGTCGCTCGGCGTGATGGTGTTCGAGACCGGCGCCGCGCGCTGGCTCGCGCAGGTGCTGCTGGGGCGGCTGGCGTTCGTGCCGGGCGTGCTGCAGCCGTTCATCATCGTGCTCGCGGTGGCCGCGCTGCACCTGCTCTTCTCGAGCAACACGGTGACCGGCGCCATCATCATGCCGATCCTGATCGCGCTGGCGCAGGACCTCGGCCTGGACGTCTGGACGGTCGCCGCGCCGGCCGCATTCACCTCGTCGCTCGCCTTCATCCTCGTGACCGAGAGCCCGACGAACGTGCTGCCGTATTCGTCCGGGTACTTCTCCATCCGGGACATGGCGAAGGTGGGTATCGTCATGACGCTGGCCGCCGCCGTGTGCGTCACGATCGCGGTCGTGACCGTGCGGGGGCTGCTGGGCGGGTAACCGGAGCCTGCCCTACGCTTCCAGATCGTTTCTGTAGGATCGGGAAATCTGAAAACTACTTCAATCCGGTACTTCATCCGCCGCACCAAGGAGGAGATGGTCGGCCTGGACGGCGAGCAGGCACTCTACGACGAGACCACCACCTACCTGCGCCACGCCTACAACCGCGCTCTTGACAACCGTCCGGCGGTCCGCCTCGCCACGGGTGTATTTCAGCGGCGCCTCGCCAGCTCCACCCTGGTAGAATCACGTGAAAGACCGTCAAGAGAAGAGGCAGGCAGACCATGCAGCTTCAGGAACTCGTGGATCGCGACGAGCAGGTCTTCTCGCCGGCGCGGATCGCGGGCGAGTTGCGCACCACGAAGGCCGAAATCGCCGACACGCTCGGACTGAGCCGAGACGCATTGTCGCGGACCGCGCGGATCCGGGCGACGAAGACGCAGACCCGACTGCGGGAAATGGTGGAAATACTCCATCGCGTAGAGGGCTATACCGGTTCGCCGCCGCTCGTCGCCTATGCCTGGTTCCGGTCGGAGGCGTTGCCAGGGTTCGCCGGCCTGACGCCCGATCAGTTGGTGCGCCAGGGGAAGGCGGATCTGGTCCATGCCCATCTCGACCGGATCATGGCCGGCGGGTACGCCTGAGGCAGCGCCCGCCCGATGCGGTTCCGCGGGATCGTCTACCGTGCGCACGACCCGCGCTGGTCCTGGCCGCCGGTATCGGGAGAAGGTGCGCGGCTGCACGGCGGACGGTTCAATCGGGTCGGCGTGCCGGCGTTCTACGCCTCCTTGTCGCCGGTGACCGCCATACGGGAAGCGAGCCTGTTGGGACAACCGCTGCAACCGATCCTGCTGTGCGCGTACGAGGTCGACGCTGAACCGATCTTCGACGCCCTCGACCCGTCCCAACAGCGCGCTCACGCGGCGACCGATGACGACATGCGCTGCCCAGGCTGGGAACGGGATATGTACAGTGGGATCGTTCCGCTGTCCCACGCATTGGCCGATCGGCTGATTGCGGCCGGTTTCGCCGGAATGCGCGTCCCGAGCTTCGCGCCGGGGGCGGCGGCAAGCGACGTCAATCTCGTGCTCTGGCGCTGGGGCGACCGCCGCCCGAGCCGCATCGTGCTGATCGACGACGAAAGACGTATACCGAAGCGAGCGGAGGAATGACGAAGGCGCAAAGGCCGCGGCCCTGGCACGAAATCGTCCGGCTGAAAGACGAGCTGCGGACCGGCGCGCGCTAGCGGAGTTCGCTGCCGACCTGCACGAGGTGACGCTGGCGCGGGGCCGCCGGCCGGTCTACGAGGATCCGGAGAAGTTCTTCGCGTTGACCTAACGGACGCCGAGCGCGAGACGCCGCCCGCCGAGCCGTTGCTCGTCGCGCTGCTGGAACGGCCCCGCCGGCGCGGACTGGCGACGCTGACCCTGGTGGACGAAGTGCTGATGTACGCCCGCGAGAAGGCAGAACTCGTTCCCAGGCTGCTGGAGACGAGCGCGGGCAACGAGTTGCGCTTCCGAGTGAGCGCGGTGCTGAAAGCGGGTGCCGAGGGGCAGGTTTCTAGAACCTATCTCAAAATCGTTTAAACAATATCAGCAGGGATGCGAGCTGCACAAAGCCCAGGAAGTTGTTCGGATAGTACTCCCAGCGCGTCACAATACGGCGCTGCCATTGGAGCCAGGCAAAAAAGCGCTCGACCTTCCACCGCCGCGCGTAGCGACGTAAGGGCCGACCGTCCTGTGTCTTGCGCCGCTTCCGATTCTTGCGATGCGGAGCGATCATCTCGACACCGTCGACCTTCAGTTCAGCGTCCAAGGGGTCACTGTCGTACGCTTTGTCGCCAATCAGGTGCTCCGGCGTCGCCTCAATCATGTAGAACTCGAAGCTCAACTGCACCAACGTGACTTCATGATGGTTCGCCGCGTGAGTGCTGACCGAGAGCGGTAGCCCCTCCCGGTCCACGATCCCCATGATTTTCACGCCTTTTCCGCGCTTCGTCGGGCCGACCTCCGCGCCACCCCCCTTCGCCGACGAGAACATCGCGTCAATGAAACTCTCCGATTCGTCCAGGCCGCCGCGCTCGCGGAGCGTATTGGCCACATCCACCAGGATATCCCGGAGCACCTCATGGCGGCACCACGTCTGGAAGCGGCGATGCACGGTCTTGTAGCTCGGATAACACTGCGGCAACATATGCCATTGTGCGCCCGTGTTCAGAATCCACAAGACCGCCTCCAGCACCCGACGGGTCGGAATGGGTTTGCGACCCGCTCGCCCCGGAACACGACGCTCCTCAGGAAAGTGCTCCCGAATCCGTTCCCATTGCTCGTCGGTCAACTTCACCATCACAATAAGATTAACTTAATTCGACCCCGATCTCAATTTTGAGATAGGTTCTAAAGACTTGCGGGCCGCGCTGGATGATCTCCTCGCCACGGTGGCGGATGATCTGAAAACGGAATAGCAGCAAGCATCTCCCCGAACTTGCCGAGGGGACACTGTACGCTGCCAGCCAGCAGCTTCCCGGAGGGCGGAGAGCGATGCCGACAAGCAGAACGACCTACAAGTACAATTTCAAGCTTGGCAACAAGATTGTACATACCGGAATTACGAACGATATCGATCGTCGCGAACAGGAACACCGACAGAACTCGGGATGGGATGCGGGACACATCCGTCAGGTTGGTCGCCGCACGACGCGAGAGGGAGCGTTGGCGTGGGAACAAGAACAGCGGGCCAAGGGAAAGCCAACTGGTCCGTTAATCGCCAGCCGCTAATCGAATTCTCGCCAGCTCTACGCAGTGTGGCGATACCGTCAATTTTAATCTATCTGCGGTGCGCTACGTCATGGTATTACATTTGGCGTTTGTGGAGTCGGGCCGATAGAGGGTTACAGTTCCGGTTCGATTCCGGGGGCGTTCGTTGATTCCATTGCTTACTTCTTTGTTTCGGTGACGTGCTGGTTGCCCTGTCGCCCCGACTCCACAAACACACGCTCTGCCTCACGAGCCCGCATCAGCGCTCGTCGTAGATTGCGTCGTGCTCGACGGAGGTTCCGGTCGGGTCGCCATCCCACAGCGCGACCGGACCGCCGGACGGAGCCACACGCGACGAATCGCGTCGCGCACGAGATCGGCCACGCTGCGCCCCGAGCGGCGAGCGACTTTCTGCAGTGCTTCCAGATCTTCTGCTGGCAGGTAGACTTGCGTCTTGACCATGTATGTCAATTTACTGATCAATGTGACATACATCAACGTCGCCGGCATGACGGTGCGAGCCCTCATCGGTGGGTAGAAAACCTCCCACCTCCCTTGTGGTCCGTGAAACGTCCCGCGCCACGCCGGGAAACGCAGGATGAGCAGCATGCCTGAGACCGCGCCGTACGGCTCGTGGAAATCGCCGCTCACCGCGGACCTTATCGTCTCCAACACCATCGCGCATGAGCGCATCCTGATCGACGGCGGCGACGTCTACTGGGTCGAGACGCGGCCGTCCGAGCACGGCAGGAGCGTCGTGGTGCGGCGCACCGGCGCTGGAGAGATCAGTGACATCACACCGTCCGGGTTCAACGCCCGCACGCGGGTGCACGAGTACGGCGGCGGCGCGTACACCGTGGAACAGGGCGCGGTGTACTTCAGCAATTTCTCCGACCAGCGCCTGTACCGCCAGACTCCCGGCACCAAGCCCGAACCGCTGACGCCCGCGGGAGACGTGCGCTATGCCGACTACGTCATCGACCGGCAGCGGCGGCGGATGATCTGCGTCCGGGAGGACCACACGACCGGCCGGCGCGAGGCCGTCAACACACTGGTCTCCATTCCGTTCGACGGCGGACCCTGCCAGCCACTCGTTGCGGGCGCCGACTTCTACGCAACGCCGCGCCTGCACCCGGGCGGCGCCCGACTGGCGTGGCTCGCCTGGAACCACCCGAACATGCCGTGGGACGGTACCGAGTTGTGGACGGGCGAGATCGACGCAACGGGACGGATCGGCGAATGCAGAAAAATCGCCGGCGGCCGGGAGGAATCGATCTTCCAGCCGGCCTGGTCGCCGGACGGCGTGCTCCATTTCGTATCCGACCGATCCGGCTGGTGGAATCTCTACAGATGGCATGCCGGGCGCGCCGAGCCGCTCTGTGAAATGGACGCCGAGTTCGGGGTGCCGCAGTGGGGCCTGGGCATGAGCACGTATGGATTCGCGGCCCCCGACCTCGTTTTCTGCGCCTACACGCAACGTGGATTGTGGAAGCTCGCCGCTCTGGACACGGCGCGCGGACGGCTTGACGAGATCGAGACCGGCTGCTCGGACATCTCCGGCATTGCCGTGGCCGCGGGCAGGGCCGTCTTCCGGGGCGCGTCGCCCACGGCGGGCCCGGCGGTGGTTGGCGTCGACGTCGGCAGCCGGCGGGTCACGGTCCTCGGTCGCGCCGCCAAGGCCGATGTGGACCCGGGATACATCTCCGCGCCGGAGGCCATAACGTTCCCCTCCACGAACGGTCTGGACGCCCACGCCTTCCTGTATCTGCCCTCGAACCCCGCGTTTGGCGGTCTTCCCGGGGAAAGGCCACCGCTGCTGGTCAAGACCCATGGCGGACCGACCGCGGCGGCGACGAACGGGTTGAGCATGGCTATCCAGTACTGGACCAGCCGGGGCTTCGCGGTGCTCGACGTCAACTACGGCGGCAGCAGCGGATACGGCCGGGACTACCGGCAGCGACTGGCGGGCGCCTGGGGCATCGTGGACGTCGACGACTGTGTGAATGGCGCCCGCTACCTGGCGGACCGTGGCGACGTGGACGGCCAGCGCCTGGCCATTGATGGGGGCAGCGCGGGCGGCTACACGACGCTCTGCGCGCTCACGTTCCGGGACACGTTCAGCGCAGGCGCTTCCTACTACGGGGTGAGCGATCTGGAGGCCCTGGCCAGGGACACCCACAAGTTCGAATCGCGCTATCTCAACCGGCTGGTCGCACCGTACCCCGAACAGCGCGACGTGTGGGTCGCGCGCTCGCCCATTCACCACATCGATCGGTTGTCCTGCCCCGTCGTCCTGTTCCAGGGACTCGAGGACACGGTGGTACCGCCCAACCAGGCGAATATGATGGCGGACGCGCTGCGCGCCAAGGGCCTGCCGGTGGCGCTGGTGCTATATGAAGGTGAGCAGCACGGTTTCCGTCGGGCCGAGAACATCCAGCGCAGCCTCGAGGGCGAGCTCTACTTCTATTCGCGGGTCTTCGGGTTTCCTCTCGCAGACCCGATCGAGCCGCTGCCGATTGAGAATCTGTGAGGCAGAAGGAGAAGTGCAATGCCGGACGCAAATCGACCGTATTCGATACTTCGCGGCGCGGCAGCGCTGGCGTGCCTGGTGCTGGCCGCGGGCGCGGCAGTCCTGGCCCAGTCGTCGACCACCAATCCGTACCGCGCGACCTTCGGCTGGGAGCAGCTCCGGGAAGGGCGCGTGCTGGGCACGGTGAGCGGTGTCTTTCCCGACCCCGACGGGCGGCACCTGTGGATCCTGGACCGCTGCGGCGCGAACCAGTGCGCCGGTTCGGACCTGGATCCGATCCGGAAATTCGACCTCGAAGGGAACGTGGTCGAAAGCTTCGGCGCCGGGCTGTTCGGATTTCCGCACGGCTTCTACCTGGATCATGAGGGCTTTCTCTGGGTGACCGAGGGCGGCGCGCACGGCGACTCGCGCGCAACGCCGGGCGAGCAGATCGGCATAGGCCACCAGGTGCTGAAGTTGAACCAGCGCGGCGAGGTGGTGATGCGCCTGGGCGAAGCCGGCGTCTGGGGCGACGATGAGGGACACTTCAACGGGCCGTCGGGCGTGGTCGTCGCGCCCAATGGCGACATCTGGGTGTCGGACGGGCACCGCGGCGGCAACAACCGGATCGTCAAGTTTTCGGGCGACGGCAGGTTCCTGCTGGCGGTCGGCGGCGGGGTCGGCGCGGAGAGCAAGGAGGCGACGCGGTTCAGCGATCCGCACGACGTCAAGATGGACTCGCAAGGGCGCGTGTACGTCGCGGACCGGGGCAACAGCCGGATTCAGGTGTTCGATTCCGAGGGCAACCTCCTCTACATCTGGACGCACTACGGCAAGCCGAGCGGGCTGTTCATCGACCGCAACGACATCCTGTATGCGGGCGACGGCCTGTCGGGGATGGTCCGCAGCGGGCCGCCCGACAACTGGCGCAGCAATCTTGGCTGGGAAAAGGGCATCCGGATCGGCAGCCTGAAGACCGAGCAGGCCTGGGTGACGCACTTCATACCGCACCACGAAGTGGACGTCGGCGCCGGCGTCGAGTTCCTCGGCGTGGACTTCGACGGCAACATCTACGCCGGCGAGGTAAGCCGGCGGCGGCTGGTGCGCTATGTGTTGCACCGGCCTTCGGAGTTGCTCGGGCCATGACGGCCGCCAGCCTCGGCGCGGCTGCCGGCGGGGCGCTCGAGCTGCGGCTTCGACGCGGCAACGTCTGGGCGGGATCACGCGCCGATGCGCAGCGCGGAATGGCGTGCGAGCACGTCGAAGTCGGCATCGCGATGGATGATGGGCAGGTCGGCCCGAATCGCGACGGAAGCGATGAGGCAGTCGATCAGCTTGCGCACGGTCTCCCCTTCCAGGCGACAGCGGCGACAGAGAGCGGCCGCGTCGTCGTAGTCGCCCGGCTCCGTCGGGATGACGGTAGCGCGCGCGAGCAGGCGGCGCAGACTCAGGAGATGGCGTTCATCGCGCGCGCCGGCGAGGACCTCCATCCGAACGGCGTCGCAGATTGCGATCTCGCCCGCAAGCAGCAGCTCGACGCGTTCGCAAGTATCGGATCCGGTGTCTCGAAGGAATTCGATCCACGCGGACGTGTCGATCAGGATCACGTCGGGCGGCCGGACCGTAGCTCGTCCAGATCGCCCTCCCAGCCCGAACCGCGCAGTTGCCGTGCCTCCTTGACGCCGAGGGGTTCAGCCGCCAACATGCGCAACGCGAAATTGATCGCCTCGCGCTTCGTCGTCAAACTGTAGCGACGCATGACCTCCGCGCACGCCACGCTGTCGATATCCACATTGGTGCGTGCCATACACCAATGATACACCACGCGTTTCAGGGGATGTCGTTGCACTCGCATCTGCGGCGCATGACGCGCAGGCCGCTGCACCCGATGCGTCTGGTGCGTCTGGTGCGTCTGGTGAGCGCCGTGGCCGCGCTAGGCGGACTGCTGTCGGCTGGCGCGGTCGAGGCGCAGCCCGTATCGGCAACAGCCGACGGCGCCCACCGCGGCTATCTGGCGGCGCGGCTGACCGCCGGCGGTCAGCTCGACGTGATCGAAGAGTTGCATGCCGGCCAGTTGTTCGTGCCCGCGTCGGTGCTCAAGCTGGCGACGGTCGCCGCGGCGTTGGAGTACCTGGGCGCCGGCTATCGCTGGAACACGCGGCTGATAGCGCGGGGCGCGGTAGACGGGGCGGCGCTTGCCGGCGATCTCGTGGTCGAACCGGGCGCCGACCCAACGTGGGGGCCGGAGGGTGGCGGCAGTGCGGCCCCGGCGGCGCTGGCCGAACAGGTTCGTGCGCACGGCATCACGCGCATCGCCGGCGACCTTGTCGTCGACATGAGCCGCTTCCCCGGCCGCCGGCACCCCCTCGATCGCGAGTACGGCGACCTGCCGTACGCCCACGGGACGCCGGCGGCGGCGCTGGCGGTCGACGAGGGGACGATCACGGTACGGGTCGCGCCCGGCACCGCCATCGGCAACCCAGCCCGTGTCCGGGCGCCGGACGGTATTGACATCATCAATCTGACGGCCACCGTCGGTCGCGATCGGCACGGGTCCGGCACGCTCGACTTCGTGCCGGTGTGGGACACCGACACGGTCGTGCTGCGGGGCGAATACCCGATCAGCGAGCCGGCCGCAACGGTGATCGCCAGCGACCCCGCGCCCGCCCGTCGTGCGGCGGAGCGTCTGCGGCAGGCGCTGAGCGCGGCCGGCGTGACGCTGGAGGGGGGCGTGCGGCTATCGCTCGAGCCGGCCGCGGCTGGCCGGGGGGAACCGCTGGCGGAGCACCGATCGCCGCCGCTCGGGGACCTCGTGGCGCCGATCCTCACCGACAGCCACAACTGGTACGCGGACATGCTGGTCCTGGCGCTGGCCAGGGAGGTGACGGGCAGCGGCCGCTTCGCTGACGGTGTTGAAGTCGTCGCCGCGTTTATGGCCGGGCTGCCCGGCAGCGGCGGGCGGCCCGCACCGTGGCTCGTGGACGGCTCCGGGCTCTCGCCGTCGAACCTGGTGACGCCCGCGGCCATCGTGCGCCTGTTCGCCTACGCCGCGGGACAACCCTGGGGCCCGACGATGATCGATGCGCTTGCAGGACCGGGCAAGGGCACGCTGGCGTTCTGGCCCCGCCTGCCCCCAGTGGCCGCCAAGACCGGCACGCTGCGCCACACGGTCGCCCTGGCCGGCATCCTCGATCCCGGATCCGACGCGCCCGTGATCTTCTGCTACTTCATCAACCAACATCCGGAACAGCGTACGGCCGCCCGCCGCGAAATCGCGGACGCGCTCGGGCGGTGGCGATCGCCTGACGCGGCGCGCTAGGACCTATCGGGGTCGTAGAACGGCGCGTCGCCCTGGATGGTGACGCGGTAGCCGTGGCGGGTCTCCGGATAGTAATCCCAGATCGCCAGGTGCTGGGCGCAGCGGTTGTCCCAGAAGGCAATCGAATGCGGGCGCCACTGAAAGCGGCAGTGAAAATCCGGCCGCGAGCAGTGCTTGAAGAGGAACGCGAGCAGCGCGTCGCTCTCGGCAAGCGGCAGCTCCTTGATGCGGGTCGTGAACCCCTCGTTCACGTAGAGCGCCCGGCGGCCGGTTTCCGGGTGCGTGCGCACGACCGGATGCTCGGCTGAGGGGTAGCCGCCATCCCGCAGGTCACCGGCGCCGTAGCGGCCGCGGTAGTACTGTTCACCTTCGTGCACGGCGGTGAGCCCGGCCAGCAGCCGTTGCAGCCGATCCGACAGCCCCTCGTACGCGGCGTACATGCTTGCGAAGAGCGTGTCCCCGCCGGACGACGGCACCTGCACGATCCGCAGCATGCTGCCCATCGGCGGCTCGACGTCGCACGATACGTCCGAATGCCACAGGCTGCCCGCCACGAACTCGACCTTGTCGTCGCCGTGGACAACCAGGATCTCGGGGTGCTCCGCGTCCTTGGGCGCGGCCGGGTGAATGTGCAGCTCACCGAAGCGGCGGCCGAGCGCCTTGTGCTGCTCGAACGTCAGCTCCTGATCGCGAAAGAAGAGGACCAGGTGCCGCAGCCAGGCGTCCCGCAACGCCGCCAGGGTCGCGTCGTCGACAGGTTGCGTCAGGTCGACGCCGGAAACCTCGGCGCCGATGGCCGGCGTGAGCGGGGCGACCCGCAAATCGACGGCTGGCGTGGCCGGTGAAGAGAGGCTCGGCATGGGCGCGACCGATTATAGCCCGCGCCGTGGCGAGAGCCGTCAGCCGCCCCCCCCGGCCGCGGACGGCGCGGCCCGGCCAGCGCGGCGCGGGGCTATGGGGTCCCCGCTAGCACTGGCCGGGGGTTTGGGGCGCAGCCCCATCTAACGGATGCCGCTATACTGCGGCCCGATGCAGGGCGGGCGGAAAGCGGCGCCATACGGAGGGCGGAGCACGATGCGTAAATGCCGCGCCGGGGCGGCGCTGGCCGCCGCCGTCCTGTACCTTGGCGCCGCCGGCTGCGGATCGCCGCAGCCGCAGTCCGAATCCGGGCCGCGCGACCGCTCGCAGCACCGCCACCTGCTGATCGTCCTCGACGGCCTCCGACCTGACTACGTCACGCCCGAGCTGATGCCCAACCTGCACGCGCTCGGTGCGCGCGGCGTTGTCTTCACGGACCACCACGCGGTCTATCCGACGGTGACGCGCGTGAACGCCGCGTCCATCTCGACCGGCGCCTACCCCGAAACGCACGGTCTGTTGGGCAACTCGGTCTTCTTTCCGGACGTCGACAACACGCGCTTCCTGAACACCGGCGAGCGGGCCAACCTGCTGCGGATCGAGACCGCCGAGGGCGGGCAACTGCTGACGGCGCCGACCCTCGGCGAGCGCCTGGAGAGCGCCGGACTGCGGCTGCTGGTGGCCAGCGCCGGCTCCACCGGTTCATCGTTTCTGCTCAATCACACCGTCGCCGGCGGCGGCATCATCCACTACGACTACGCGCTGCCCGCGGCGCTGGGTGAAGCGGTACGGGAGCAGCTGGGCCCGCCGCCGCCCGCGGCCATGCCCAACCGCGCCCGCAACCGCTACATCGTCGACGCGTTCCTCGAAGTCGGACTCGAGCGCGTCGACCCGACAGTCGCTATCCTCTGGCTCAGCGATCCCGACACGACCGCGCACGCCCACGGCATCGGGCATCCGACCTCCGTCGCCGCCCTGCGCGCGGTAGACGAGGAGCTGGAGCGGATCCAGGCCGGGCTCCGGTCCGCTGGCCTGCTGGACCGGTTCAACATCTGGGTGACGTCCGACCACGGCTTCTCGACGCACACCGGCGCCGTCGACATCAACGCGCTGCTTGCGCCGTTCGCGGGCGAGCTCGCCGGCGGTTCGCCGCGTGTGGTAGCCGGCGGCGGCGCAATCTACGTGCGGGACGGGGACGCCGCCGCGGTGGCGGGCATCGTCGCGGCGCTGCAGGGCGCGGAGCGGGTCGGCGCAATCTTCACGCGCGACGGGCGCGTGCCCGGAACGCTCGCGTTCGATGACGCGCGCTGGGACCACGAACGGGCCGCCGACATCCTCTACTCGCCGGCGTGGACCGCCGCCGAGAACGACTACGGCTACCGCGGGACGAGCGCGGCGGGCGGCACGGCCGGGCACGGCAGCACGAGCCCGTTCGATATTCACAACACGCTGATCGCGGCCGGCCCGGACCTGAAGGCCGGTATCGACGTCTCCATGCCGACATCCAACGTCGACCTTGCGCCCACGTTCCTCTACCTCGTCGGGCTGATCGCCGCGCCGACCATGAGCGGGCGCGTGGTCACCACGGCGATACTGGATGGACCCGAAGTGGAGCCGGATCGCCGGCCGGCCGACTTCACGGTGGCGACGCCGGACGGCCGCTACCGCGCGTCCGCGCAGCTCTCGCTCGCCTTCGGGCGGCGCTACCTCGACGCCGCGGCGGCGGAGCGTCCGCGCTAGCGGCTTGCAGCTTGCAGGCCGCGCAGCGGGGTCGGCTTGACGGCCGCGAGCGGCTTGGGTCAGAATACTTGGCGATGTACGTGCAGGCGCGTGCTGGCGGGCGTTGTTGTTGCAGTTGTATGGAGGCCCTTGGGGGCCCCCGCGCCGCCGGTCGTGTCGCGTTGACGACGCTAGTCAGACAGTAAGAACACACATTCGACGCACAAGACTGAAGGCCCGGGAGGCAACTGCTTCCCGGGCCTTTTTTTTGGCCTCATGGATTACGGACCCAGTCTGATCGGCCTGCTGGTCGGCCTCGTGGTCGGCGGCACCTCCACCGGCGGTGGGGCGCTGCTGACGCCGGCGCTCGTCCTGATCGCCCGCGTCCCGGTATCGGTGGCAATCGGCTCCGACGTCCTGATCGCGGCCGGCATGAAGCTGTTCGGCGGCGGCATCTACGCGTTGCGCGGCGAGGTGCACTGGCAGACCGTCGGCCGGCTGGCGTCCGGGTCGATCCTCGGCGCGGTTGCCGGCATCTGGCTGCTGAACCGGATCCCCGTGGCGGCGATCGACATGTATCTTGCGCGTGCCCTGGGGATCGTGTTGATCGTCGCGGGCGGGGCGCTGATCCTGCGTCTGACCGCCGGAGCCCGGAGCCACCCGCGGCGCGCGCCGCGCTGGCAGGTGACCGTCCTGGTCGGCCTGGCGACCGGCCTGCTAGTCAGCATGACCAGCATCGGCAGCGGATCGATCCTGCTGTGCGTGCTGGCGCTGTACTACCCGCTGAGCGCCACCACGATCATCGGGACCGATCTGGTGCACGCCCTGGTGGTCTCGTCGGTCGCCACGGTGGGCCACTCCCTGGCGGGACGCGTCGACGTGGCGCTGGCCGCGTCGGTGCTGGTCGGCGCCATACCGGGCGTGCTGATCGGCGCGCGCATCGCCACCGCCGTCCCGGAGCGGGCGTTGCGGGCCGGTCTGGCAGCGGTGCTGATCGCCATCGGCCTCCAGATGGCCATTTTCACGACTCCACCGGCGCATGCCGAAACGGCTCCGCCGGCCACCCCGGAGGGAAACATCTCGTGGACAACCGCACCATAGCCGACGAACTCGAAGTCCGACACGCCCGTCTGGCCCGCTGGGCCGGGGAACTGGAAGAACGGACGCCGCTCGAAATCCTGACGTGGGCGGCCGAGCAGTACGCGGATCGGCTGACCTTCGCAACCGGCTTCGGCCCCGAGGGGTGCGTGCTCATCGATCTGATCGGGCGCCAGCAGTTGCCGATCGACGTCTTCACCCTCGATACCGGGCTGCTGTTCCCGGAAACCTACGACCTGTGGCGGCGGCTGGAAGATCGGTACGGGCTGCGGATTCGCAGCGTGACGCCGGAGCTGTCGGTTGCGGACCAGGCCACCGTGCATGGCGACCGCCTGTGGGAACGGCAACCGGAGCAGTGCTGCGGCATGCGCAAGGTGTTGCCGCTCAATGCGGAACTGGCGCGGGTGGACGCCTGGATCACCGCCATCCGGCGCGAACAGACGCCGCAGCGGGCCGGCGCGCTCGTCGTGGAACCGGACGCAAAGTTCGGCATCGTCAAGGTCAATCCCCTGGTTCGCTGGACCAAGCGGCACGTCTGGGCGCACATCCTCGAGCACGACGTGCCGTACAACCCGCTGCACGACAACGGCTATCCGAGCATCGGGTGCGCCCCCTGCACCAGCGCCGTCAAGCCCGGCGAGGACGAGCGCGCCGGCCGCTGGCGCGGCACGGCCAAGACCGAATGCGGGCTGCATCATCGTTAGATGGGGCTGCGCCCCAAACCCCCGGCAGGCGCCAGCGGGGACCCCGTTGCCCCGCGCCGCGCCTGCCGAGCCGCGCCGTGCGCGGCTTGGGGACGGCCGCGTTGGTGCTCACCGTCCCCTCCGTATGCAACCTATGGGTGCAATACGATTCGCATTCGGCGATTCTAGACGGGCTGCGCCCCAAACCCCCGGCGGCCGCTAGCGGGGACGGCTTCGTTACCTCGGGGCTGCGCCCCGAACCCCCGGCGGACGACTGCTTGGGTATTCGTCGCCCCCCTTGGTAAACCATCCGACGACCCGCGACGGGACTCTCCCCGTATCCAGGGCGAACCTTGCGCGTCCGTCCATCTGTATTTGTTTTACTAATACGCCAAGTTCTCCCTATTAGCTGCGGTGTGATACAGTGGGCGGCTCGATGCATCTTGAGGCACTCGGCATCTTCTGCGACGTCATCCGGCATCAGAGCTTCTCGCGGGCCGCGGCAGCCAACGCGATGAGTCAGTCGGCGGCCAGCCAGGCTGTACGGCAGATCGAGAACCGCCTGGGCGCGCAGCTCATCGACAGGTCGAAGCGGCCGTTGCGGCTGACGCCGGAGGGCAAGCTGTTCTTCCAGGGCTGCCAGGAAATCGTCGAGCGCTATCACGAGCTCGAGGACGCGGTGCAGCGCCGGCAGCAGCCGGCCGGCTATACGGTGCGGGTAGCATCGATCTACTCGATCCCGCTGCACGATCTGAACGAATACGTCGACCGCTTCAACCGTCTGGCGCCCGGTGCATCCGTCGAGATCGAGTACATGCACCCCGACCGGGTGTACGGCCACATCCTGAGCGACCAGTCGGACGTCGGGCTGATCTCCTTCGCGAACCCGGGGCGGGGGCGCGGCCTCACCGTGATTCCGTGGCGCAACCAGACGATGGAAGTGGCGTGCCGGCCCGCTCACCGGATCGCGCGGCTGCACCGCGAGGGGCGCGGCGTTGACCCGCGGGACCTGGCCCGGGAACCGTTCGTCACGTTCGACCGCGGACTGGCCGTGCGGCGCGAGATAGACCGTTTTCTGCGGCGGCACGAGGTCGATGTAACCGTCGCGGCGGAGTTCGACAACATCGAGAACATCAAGCAGGCGGTGGAGGACGGCGCGGGCATCGCGATTCTGCCGGCGCACACCGTGCGGCAGGAAGTGCGGCGGCGCGCGCTGGTCAGCGTGCCGTTCCGGCTGCCGGCCGACAGCGCGCCGCTGATCCGCCCGCTCAGCATCGTCCACCGCCGGAAACGCCGTCTCAATCCGGCGGTCACGGAATTCATCAAACTGCTGTGCGCCGACGAAGAGTCGACACAGGATGTCAAGCGCGCGCCCGCGGAGCCCAGGTCCCGGCTGCGCCGCGGCCTCGCGGACCGGACGCGGTCACGGCAGGAGAACACGGCAAGCGCGCCCTAGGCCGGCGCCGCGCACGGGCAATTGGAATGAGCAGACTCCATGTAGCCCCGCAGGGGCTGTACGACCCGAGTCAGGAACACGACTCGTGCGGCGTGGGATTCGTCGTCGACATCAAGGGCCGCCGCTCGCACCGGATCGTGCAGCAGGCGCTCGAGGTGGTCATCAATCTTCTACACCGCGGGGCGTGCGGTTGCGAGACGAACACCGGCGACGGCGCCGGCATGCTGCTGCAGCTGCCGCACCGGTTCTTCCGCAAGGAGGCCGACCGGCTCGGCATCGAACTGCCGGCGCCGGGCGAGTACGGCGCCGGCATGGTGTTCCTGCCGCGCGACGCCGTCCAGCGCGCGCAGATCGAGGACCTGTTCGCACACATCGTCGCCGAGGAAGGCCAACGGGTGCTCGGCTGGCGCAGCGTTCCGACGGACGATGCGGCGCTCGGCCGCACGGCGCGCAGCGGCGAGCCGGCTATCCGCCAGATCCTGATTGGGCGCGGCGAGGCGCTGGCGGGTCAATCCGATGCGCACACCCGCTTCGAGCGCAAGCTGTTCGTCATCCGCAAGCGGGTCGCCCGCGCGGTCGAGCGGCTGCCGCTGTCGGAGCGGCATCTGTTCTACGTCGCGAGCCTGTCGTCGAACACCATCGTCTACAAGGGGATGCTGATCGCCGATCAGGTGGAGGGGATGTTCCCCGACCTCACGGATCCGGACGTCGAGTCGGCCCTGGCGCTCGTGCATCAGCGGTTCTCCACCAATACGTTCCCGTCGTGGCCGCTCGCCCACCCGTACCGCTACGCCGCCCACAACGGGGAGATCAACACGCTGCGCGGCAACATCAACTGGATGCGCGCGCGCGAAGCGCTGTGCCGCTCCGATCTGTTCGGCGACGACCTGGGCAAGCTGTTCCCGCTCATCCGCGAGGGCCAGAGCGACACCGCCACGTTCGACAATGTGCTCGAGTTCCTCGTGCTCACCGGCCGGCCGCTCGCGCACGCCGTGCTGATGATGATTCCGGAGCCGTGGAGCAACCACGAATCGATGAGTCCGGAGCGGAAGGCGTTCTACCAGTACCACGCCTCGCTCATGGAGCCGTGGGACGGGCCGGCGTCCATCGCATTCACCGACGGCACCGTGATCGGCGCGGTGCTCGACCGTAACGGCCTGCGCCCCTCGCGCTACTACGTCACGAAGGACGACATGGTGATCATGGCGTCCGAGGTCGGCGTGCTCGACGTGCCCCCGGAGAACGTCCTGGTGAAGGAGCGGCTGCACCCGGGCCGCATCTTCCTGGTCGACACCGCCCAGGGCCGCATCATCGACGACGCAGAGATCAAGGCGGGCCTCGCCGCGGAGCACCCCTACGGCGCGTGGCTGGAGCGGGAGCTGGTGCACGTGCGCGACCTGCCGCCGGCCGCCGGCGAGCCGGTGCCGGCCCACGACATCATTCGACGCAGGCAGCGCGCCTTCGGGTACACCGAGGAGGACCTGCGGATCATCGTCGGACCGATGGCCGATCACGGCGTCGAGCCGGTCGGCTCCATGGGAACCGACACCGCTCTGGCGGTGCTGTCCGACCGCTCGCGGCTGCTCTACGACTACTTCAAGCAGCTGTTTGCCCAGGTCACCAACCCGCCGCTCGACGCCATCCGCGAGGAACTGGTGACCGACATGGGCTCGACGCTCGGCTCCGAGCGCAACCTGCTGAACCCCGAGCCGGCGTCGTGCCACCAGGTGAAGATCGACGACCCGGTCATCGACAACCACGAGCTGGCGGCGGTGCGGGCAATCTCCGATCCGGCGTTCCGCTCGGTGACGCTGCCGATGTTGTTCTCCCCCGCCGACGGCGCCGCGGGCCTGGAGCGGGCGATGGACGAGCTGTGCCGGCAGGCCAGCGCGGCCGTCGCCGCCGGTTGCAGCCTGATCGTGCTCTCGGACCGGGGCATCGACCAGGACCACGCGGCGGTCCCCAGCCTGCTGGCCACGGCAGGTGTGCATCATCACCTCGTGCGCGAGGGCACCCGCACCCGCTGCTCGCTGATCATCGAATCGGGCGAGGCGCGCGAGGTGCACCACATGGCGCTGCTGCTGGGCTACGGCGCGGGGGCGATCAACCCGTACCTGGCCTTCGAGACGCTCCAGGACATGGTGCACGAGGGACAGCTCGACGCCGCCGACCACGACGCGGCCGTGCGGGCGTACATCAAGGCGTGCACCAAGGGCGTCCTCAAGGTGATGTCCAAGATGGGCATCTCGACGCTGCAGAGCTACCGCGGCGCCCAGATCTTCGAGGCGGTCGGACTCGACAAGGCGTTCGTCGACCGCTACTTCACGTGGACCGCCTCGCGCGTCGGCGGCATCGGCATCGACACGGTGACGGACGAGGTGATCCGCCGCTACCGCCAGGGTTATCCGAAGCGCGGGCCGTCGGACAGCCAGCTCGAAACGGGCGGCGAGTACCAGTGGCGCCGGGACGGCGAGTACCACCTCTTCAACCCGGAGACCGTCTTCAAGCTGCAGCACGCGTCGCGCAGCGGCCAGTACACCGTCTATCGGGAATACGCGCAGCTGGTCAACGACCAGAGCCGGAAGCGGGCGACCCTGCGCGGCCTGTTCACGCTGCGGCCCGCCGCCGAGCCGCTGCCGCTCGAGGAGGTCGAGCCGGTCGAGAGCATCCTGAAGCGCTTCGCGACCGGGGCCATGTCGTACGGCTCCATCAGCCGCGAAGCGCACGAGACGCTGGCCATCGCGATGAACCGCCTCGGCGGCAAGTCGAACACCGGCGAGGGGGGCGAGGATTCCGCGCGCTACACACCCGACGCGAACGGCGACCAGCGGCGGAGCGCGATCAAGCAGGTGGCGTCGGGCCGCTTCGGCGTGACCAGCGAGTATCTGGTCAACGCGGACGACATCCAGATCAAGATGGCGCAGGGGGCCAAGCCCGGCGAGGGCGGCCAGCTGCCGGGATTCAAGGTGTACCCGTGGATCGCCAAGGTGCGCTACTCGACCCCCGGCGTGGGCCTGATCTCCCCGCCGCCGCATCACGACATCTACTCCATCGAAGACCTGGCGCAGCTGATTCACGACCTGAAGAATGCCAACCGGCGCGCCAGAATCAACGTGAAGCTGGTGGCCGAGGTGGGTGTCGGCACCGTCGCGGCCGGCGTCTCCAAGGCGCACTCGGACGTGGTCCTCATATCGGGGCACGACGGCGGGACCGGCGCCTCGGCGCAGACGAGCATCAAGCACGCCGGCGTGCCGTGGGAGCTCGGCCTGGCGGAGACGCAGCAGGTGCTGGTGCTCAACGATCTGCGGGACCGGATCGTGGTGCAGGTCGACGGGCAGATGAAGACCGGCCGCGACGTGGTCATCGCCGCCCTGCTGGGCGCGGAGGAGTACGGCTTCTCGACCGCCCCGCTGGTGGTCTCCGGCTGCATCATGATGCGCGTCTGCCATCTCGATACCTGCCCGGTCGGTGTGGCGACGCAGAATCCTGAGCTGCGGAAGCGCTTCTCCGGCCAGCCGGAGTTCGTCGAGAACTACTTCCGGTTCGTCGCCGAAGAGGTGCGCGAGCTGATGGCGGAAATGGGCTTCCGCACGGTGGACGAGATGATCGGCCGCTCGGACCACCTCGATGTCGAGGGGGCGGTCGCCCACTGGAAGGCGAAGGGTCTGGACCTCTCGGCGATCCTGCACCAGCCCGACGTGGCGCCGACAGTCGGCCGGCGCTGCGTCCGCGAGCAGGACCACGGCCTCGACAAGGCGCTCGACAACGAGTTGATCCGTCAGGCGCAACCGGCGCTCGAGCAGGGTGCGCCGGTCGAGATAACGTCGCCGATTCGCAACATCAACCGCACGGTCGGTACCATGCTGGGCGCCGAGCTGACGCGCCGCTGGGGCGCGGCCGGCCTGCCCGACGACACGATCCGGATCCAATTCACCGGCACGGCCGGCCAGAGCTTTGGCGCATTCGTCCCCCGCGGCATCTCGATGACCATCGCGGGGGACGCGAACGACTATTTCGGCAAGGGGCTGTCGGGCGGACGGCTGGCTGTATATCCGCCCCCGCAATCGCCGTTCGTGCCGGAGGAGAACATCATCATCGGCAACGTCGCGCTGTACGGCGCGACAGGCGGCGCGTTGTTCGCCCGCGGCGTTGCGGGCGAGCGGTTCTGCGTGCGCAACAGCGGCGCGCACGCGGTGGTCGAGGGGATCGGCGACCACGGCTGCGAGTACATGACCGGCGGGCGGGCGGTGATCCTGGGCCGGACCGGGCGCAACTTCGCGGCCGGCATGAGCGGGGGCGTCGCCTACGTACTGGATGTGGAGGGCGACTTCGAGCACCGCTGCAATCCCGGCATGGTCGATCTGGAATCGTTGACGGACGAGGATGCGGCGTTCGTACGGCAGCTCGTCGGCCGGCACGTCGAGCTGACCGGCAGCACGCCGGGCCGGCAGGTGCTTGACGACTGGGCGGCGTTCCGGCCGCGCTTCGTCAAGGTGATGCCGCGCGACTACAAGCGGGTGCTGGCGGCGGAAGCGCGGGCGCGGGCCGAATCAAGGGAACCGGCGTTCGCCGAGCTGATCGGCGCCGCGAACTGATAAATGGGCAAACTCAAGGGATTTCTCGAAATCGAGCGGCAGAAGCCGCCGTCCCGGCCGGTCGAGGAGCGGCTCCAGGATTGGCGGGAAGTGTACTTGCGGCACGCGACGCCGGACCTGCAAGCCCAGGGCGCCAGGTGCATGGACTGCGGCATCCCGTTCTGCCACCAGGGCTGTCCGCTCGGCAATCTGATTCCGGACTGGAACGATCTGACCTACCGCGCCAAGTGGCGCGAAGCGATAGACCGGCTGCACAAGACCAACAACTTCCCGGAGTGGACGGGCCGGCTCTGTCCGGCGCCGTGCGAAGGATCGTGCGTGCTGGCCATCGACGACGAGCCGGTCACGATCAAGGCCATCGAGCTCGCGACCGTCGAGCGCGCCTTCGAGGAAGGCTGGATCAGCCCGTCGCCGCCCGAGTCGCGGACCGGCAAGAGCGTGGCTATAGTCGGCTCCGGACCGGCGGGTCTGGCGGCCGCGGACCAGCTCAACCGGGCGGGACACACGGTCACCGTCTACGAGAAGTCGGACCGCGTCGGCGGACTGCTGCGCTACGGCATTCCGGAATTCAAGATGGAGAAGCGGTTCCTCAACCGCCGCCTCGACGTCATGAGCGCCGAGGGCGTCCGCTTCAGGACCGGCGTCAACGTCGGCGTGGATCTGCCGGCGCAACAGCTCCGGACCGAGCATGACGCGGTTCTGCTTGCGGGCGGCGCCGGCTGGCCGCGCGAGCTCAAGGTGCCCGGCCGCGAGCTCGAGGGCATCCACTACGCGATGGAGTACCTGACGCAGCAGAACCATATCTGTGAGGGTGACTCCGTTCCGTCCGAGCAGTTCATCTCGGCCGCCGGCAAGCACGTGGTCATCATCGGCGGGGGCGACACGGGCGCCGACTGTCTCGGCACCGTCCACCGCCAGGGAGCGGCGTCGGTGGCGCAGTTCGAGCTGCTGCCCCGCCCGCCGGACGCGCGCAGCAGCGACAATCCGTGGCCCACGTGGCCCAACATCTTGCGGGTCTCGGCGGCCCACGAGGAGGGCGGCGAGCGGGTGTACGCGGTCTCCACGCAGCGCTTCTCCGCGGACGCCGACGGGCGCGTGACGGCGCTGCATGCAAACAAGGTGAACATACGCCGGAGTAACGGCCGCCCGACGTTCGAGCCGGTACCGGACAGCGAATTCGAGATGCCGGTCGATCTGGTCCTGCTGGCCATGGGCTTCCTCGGTCCGGACCGGCCCGGCATGCTGGAGGAGCTTGGCGTGAAGCTGACGCCACGGGGCAACGTATGGCGCGACGAGACCTGGATGACGAGCGTGCCCGGCGTTTTCACGGCGGGCGACATGCAGCGAGGCCAGTCGCTGATCGTCTGGGCAATCGCCGAGGGCCGCAGCGCGGCCCGCGGCATCGACACGTTCCTGATGGGCACGTCGGACCTGCCGGCGCCACTGTAGCGGATCAACGTGTGAAACCTTGACGAGGACCGTGCACTCATCCGATCCGGAACCGCTCGCGCTGCTTGCCGAGGTCAACGCGGCCCTCGTCGGAACGGACAACATCCGCGCCGGGCTGCAGCGGGCGCTGCAGATCCTCGCGCAGCAGCAGCGTGTGCTGCAGGCATCCGTCGTCCTGAAGAGCCCGGACTCCAGCCGGCTGCAGGTCGCGGCCTCCGAAGGGTTGAGCCTCGAAGGACAGCGCGCCACGTGGGCCGTCGGCGAGGGCGTCACCGGCCAGGTCGTCGAGGCGGGCCGGCCCGTCGTCATTCCGCAGATCAGCCAGGAGCCGACATTCCTCCACCGCACCGGGAAGCGCAGGCGCAACGGGCGGTCGGACACGAGCTTCATGTGCGTGCCGATCCCGGACGGGCGCGACTCGATGGGCGCCTTCAACGTGGACCTCACGTTCGACAAGAATCGCGACTACGAGCGGGATCTGCGCCTGTTCCAGGTGATGGCGACGATGTTCGCGCAGGCCATCCGGCTCAAGCAGCTCATCAAGGCGGAGCGGCAACGGCTGCTCGACGAGAACGCGCACCTGAAGGAGGAGTTGAAGGAGCGCTACGACTTCTCGCACATCATCGGAACCAGCGGGCCGATGCGGCAGGTGTTCGAGCAGATCAGTCGCGTCGCCACGACCCACACGACGGTGCTCATCCGCGGCGAGTCGGGAACCGGCAAGGAATTGATCGCACACGCGATCCACTACAGCTCTGCGCGCGTGAAGAAGCCGTTCATCAAGGTGAGCTGCGCCGCCCTGCCCGATTCGCTGATCGAGTCGGAGCTGTTCGGCTACGAACGGGGCGCCTTCACCGGCGCGCAAGCGCGCAAGATGGGCCGCTTCGAGCTGGCGCACGGCGGGACGCTGTTCCTCGATGAGATCGGCGATATCAACCTTTCCACCCAGGTGAAGATGCTGCGCGCCCTGCAGGAAAAGGAAATCGAGCGCCTCGGCGGCGTCGAAGCCGTCAAGACCGACGTCCGCCTGGTGGCGGCGACCAACAGCGATCTCGAGAAGGCAATCGCGGCCAAGACGTTCCGCGAGGATCTGTACTACCGGCTGAACGTATTCACGATCTTCGTCCCACCGCTGCGCGAGCGCAAGACCGACATCCTGCTGCTGGCCGATCACTTCCTGGAGAAGTACGCCGCCGAGCACGGGCGCAGCGTAAGGCGCATCTCCACGCCGGCCATCGACATGCTGATGGCCTACCACTGGCCCGGCAACGTCCGCGAATTGCAGAACATCATCGAACGCGCCGTGCTCATCTGCGACGCCAGCGTCGTTCACGGCCACCACCTGCCCCCGACGCTCCAGACCGGTGAGGCGTCCGGCACCGTCACCACCCAGTCGCTGTCCGAAGCGGTTGAAGCGTACGAGAAGGATCTGATCCAGGACGCGCTGAAGACCGCGCGCGGTAACCGCGTCAGGGCTGCCAAGCTGCTCGATTCCACGCAGCGGATCATCAGCTACAAGGTCCGCAAGTACGGCATCGACTGCCGGCGCTTCCGATCCTGATCTGATTCGACAATTTTGTAGCTTCAGGTGAAAGCGCGACATCTACGTCGATTTGCGGTGTCCTGACCAACGGTTGTACCCCGGCCGTACCGCGCCGTTCGCGCCGGCCCACCCCGGTACCTGTAAATTAGGCCCTATTTTCGGGCTTTTAAACCGCCTCTTCACAACGACATTAACGTCTACCGTCTCCATATATTTACATTTTTGTTTATTTTGGCGTCCCGTACACCAGCGGCCGGAGAGCCGGCACCGCCCTGTTTATTGCACATTCTTGACATTTCTTCTGCTCCCAAAGTTGGCGCGGACTTTGCAGTAATAGCGCCGGTAACGTTGCGTAGCGCCAGCAGTCCATGGTGAACCCCCGCGTCGCACCGAGACCGGGGAGGCGCGAGGCGCGAGCATATTTGACGATATGTGAGCGAAGAGCAACGCAGTCCAGCCGCGATGCATCGCCGGTCGAATGCAGCGGGGCTTTCACCACGGGCTGCCAGCACCCGCCGGTACGGCTGGTGCGGCATCCGGTCACGACCGTATGGGAGAGCGGACATGAAACTGATCACGGCAATCATCAAGCCCCACATGTTGGATGAAGTGCGGAACGCCCTGTCGAAGTCGGGCGTTCAGGGACTGACCGTCACGGAGGTACGGGGCTTCGGGCGCCAGAAGGGACACACCGAGATCTACCGGGGCGCCGAGTATTCGGTCGACTTCGTCCCCAAGATCAAGGTCGAGATCGTGGTCGATGACGGCCAGGTCGAGGGCCTCGTGTCGACCATCACCGAATCGGCGCGAACCGGCGAGATCGGCGACGGGAAGATCTTCGTCAGCGACATGGGCGAAGCGGTCCGCATCAGAACCGGCGAAGCCGGCGTGGCGGCGCTCTAGCGCTGCGCAACCGCATCAGGAAAGTCAAGGAACGCACTATGAATAAAAACCGAATCTCCGCCGTCCGCTACACAACCCTGGCGCTCCTCCTGCTGCTGCTGACGCCGTACGTCGCGTTCGCGCAGGACGGGCCGTCCGCCGAGATGTTCACCGTCAACAACACGTGGATGCTGGTGGCCTCCTTCCTGGTCTTCATCATGCACCTTGGTTTCGCCTGTCTCGAATCGGGACTGACGCAGGCGAAGAACACCGTCAACATCCTGTTCAAGAACACGTCCGTCATCTCGATCGGGCTGATCACGTACGCGTTCGTCGGGTTCAACCTGATGTACCCCGGCGACTTCTCGATCGGCCAGTTCTTCGGGTTCGCCGGCTTCGGCATCGACGCCGGGACAGAGGGCCTCACGAGCGCCTACAACCCGGGCTACACGTACTGGACCGACTTCATCTTCCAGGCGATGTTCGCGGCGACGGCGGCCACCATCGTCTCCGGCGCGGTCGCCGAGCGGATCAAGCTCGGCTCCTTTCTCGCCTTCACGACCATCTACGTAGCGCTGATCTACCCGATTGCCGGCTCGTGGAAGTGGGGCGGCGGCTGGCTGGACCAGATGGGATTCTATGATTTCGCCGGCTCCACGCTGGTGCACTCCGTGGGCGGCTGGGGCGCGCTGGCCGGCGTCATCCTGCTGGGTCCGCGGCTGGGCAAGTACGCCAACGGCCGGATCAAGGCGATCGCCGGACACAACATGCCGCTCGCCACGATCGGGGTGTTCCTGCTGTGGCTCGGCTGGTTCGGGTTCAACGGCGGCTCGGTGCTGAGCGCCGATCCCGGGCTCGTATCGCTGGTGTTCGTCACCACGTCGCTGGCCGCCTCCAGCGGTGTCATCGGCGCCATGGCGGCCTCCTGGCTGGTGCAACGGAAGCCGGATCTCACGATGATCCTGAACGGGGCGCTGGCCGGCCTGGTCGGCATTACGGCCGGCGCCGACGTCGTCAGCGTCAACGCGGCCATGCTGATCGGCTTCATCGCCGGTATTATCGTCGTCGCGTCGGTCATCTTCATCGACCGCGCGCACCTCGACGACCCGGTCGGCGCCATCTCGGTCCACCTCACGTGCGGCATCTGGGGCACGCTGGCGGTGGGCATCTTCAGCGCGGACCACTCCTTCGTGACGCAGGCAATCGGCGTGGTGGCCTACGGGGCGTTCTCCTTCACCGCGGCGTTCATCATCTTCGCCGGAATCAAGGCGGCGGCTGGCCTGCGCGTCAGCGAGAACGAGGAACGGATCGGTCTGGATCTCGGCGAGCACGGCATGGAGGCCTACAGCGGCTTCCGCCTGGTCGATTAAGTCGGTGGTGAAACCCCGTGCGGCACCGAGACCGGCGAGGCGTCTGACTGACAGAGCGTGACGAGCGAGCATGTTCGAAGATATGTGAGCGAGGAACAAGCCGCGCACGGCGCGGCTCGGCAAGCGCGGCGCGGGGCTATGGGGTCCCCGCTAGCGCTTGCCGGGGGCTTGGGGCGCAGCCCCAAAATAACAAAGGAAAGGCAAGAATCATGAACGGAACTATGAGAGCAGGTCGGATTGCACGGGTTCTGCTGGCCGTCGTCGCGGCGTTGGCACTGACGGTAGGAACGGCGTCGGCCCAGAACGAGGGCAAGGTATCGGTTGGAGCCGGTATCGATTTCAGCAGCTCCTACTACTTCCGCGGCATCGTGCAGGAGACCGGCGGACTCATCGCGCAGCCGTACCTGGAAGCCGGCCTGTCGCTGTTCGAAGGCGAGAACGGCAGCGTGTCGCTTGCGGCCGGCACCTGGAGCAGCCTCCACTCGATCGGCGACGCCGGGTTTGACGGAGCGCCCGCGAGCTTCTATGAGACCGACTTCTATGCCGGTCTCGGATTCGGCTTCGCGAACGGTTTCGGAGCCGACGTGACCTATACCGCCTACATGAGCCCGCGCGGGAGCTGGGGCACGGTCAAGGAACTCGCGATCGGTTTGAGCCACGACGACGTCATTGCCCCCTACATCACGCTGGCGTTCGAGATCGACGGCAGCGCGGCCGGCGACAACGAAGGCACCTATCTGGAGCTGGGTATCGAGCCGTCGCTGGCCCTCGACGACGCGCCGGTCGGCGTTTCGTTTCCGGTCGCCATCGGCCTGAGTCCGAGCGACTACTACGACCCGGACGGCGTGAACGAAACCTTCGGGTTCTTCAGCGTCGGCGCCATGCTGGGCGTACCGATTTCGGGCGTCCCGGCGGAGTTCGGTTCGTGGGAGTTCACCGCCGGCGTCCAGCTGCTGTTCTTCGGCGATGTACTCAAGACCATCAATGGCAGCGATGACGGCGTCCAGCCTATCGCCATATTCGGACTCAGCCTCGGCTACTAGAGTCTGCCGGGGGTTTGGGGGCAGCCCCAAATAGCAATTCAATCCTGATAAAATATGCGCCGGCTGGCCCTTAGGTGGGCCAGCCGGCGTACGGGCGTACCATTCCCTCAACAGTTCGAGGCATAACTCCGCGTCGCACCGAGACCGGTCAGGCGCCCGCTGGCAAGGCGTGACGAGCGTGCATACTTGAGAGTATGTGAGCGAGGAGCAGGCCGCGCACGGCGCGGCCCGGCAAGCGCGGCGCGGGGCAATGGGGTCCCCGTTAGCGCTTGCCGGGGGTTCGGGGCGCAGCCCCGATCTGATGAAGCCGTCCCCGCTAGCGGCCGGCGGGGGTTCGGGGCGCAGCCCCGAGGCGACGAAGAAACCCCATGATGGCATCAGAGCACCTGGCCGAAACGCAACCGGCGCCCGCGACCGATTCCCTGTCGGCACTCCTGCGCGTAGCGCGCGACGAATTGCAGGCCGATACGCTGGCTGCGCGCGGCGGGCTCGAGAGCCTGGCGCGCTACTCGGCGCAGATTGACCGGATCGTCCGCCAGATCTACCGCACGGCCAGCAAGGCGACCGATGCGCCGGTAGCGGTCGTGGCCGTCGGCGGATACGGGCGCAGGCAGTTGTGCCTGCACTCGGACATCGATTTGCTGTTCCTGTTCGGCCGGCCGATCGGCGCCGCCGACGAGCGCTTTCTGAAGGCGATGCTCCACCCGTTGTGGGACCTGCGTTTCGACGTGGGGCACCACGTGCGGGAGATAGCGGACCTGGAGAACGCCGACCCCGACAACCCGGAGTTTCTTGTCGCACTCACCGACGCCAGGTTTCTCGACGGCGACAGCGACCTTTTCGAACGGCTCACACAGGTCTGCCAGGGACCGAAGGCGGCCTGGGCCGGCCCGATGCTGGCTGCCCTGCGGGAGTTGACGGACCAGCGCCAGCGCCAGTTCAACCGCACGCTTTACCACCTCGAGCCCGACGTGAAGATCGCGCCGGGCGGGCTGCGCGACATCTCGGCGGTGCGGATGATCCGGCGCTTGAGGAGACCGGCCGTCCAGCGGCTGCATATCCCGATGGGGCGGGTCGACGAAGCCGAGGACTTCCTGCTGCGCATCCGCTCGATTCTGCACCTCAAACGGGACCGCAATCTCAACGTGCTCACCCACGACCTGCAGGATACGGCCGCCCGCCTGTTCGGAACGTCCGAGGACAAGCTGGAGCAACTGGCGGAAGCGCTGATGAGCACCTATTTCCACCACGCGCGGATAGTCAACCGGGCGCTGGGCAGATCGTTCAAGGCGCTGGACGGCGCATCCCGCGGCCCGGCGGAAGCAGTGGCCGACGGCCTGATTCGCCGCGACGACGAAATCTCCTTCGCTGACGCCACGCGCGCGTCGCTCCAACCGCACGCCTGGCTGCGCGCGTTCGAGGCGGCGCTGGACGCAGGCTGCGCCGTTTCGGAACAGGTGCTGACCTGCATCTACCGGCACGGCGACAGGTATGCCCCCGAGCGATTCTTCCCGTCGGCCGACCAGCTCGACGTGCTGCGGCGTGTTTTCAAGCCCCGCGCAGGCCTCTACGCCCGGCTGTCGCAGATGCACGAATGCGGCCTGATCGGCCGCATGTTCCCGGAATTCCACAAGGTCTACTGCCGCGTAATCCGCGACTTCTACCACAAGTACACGGTCGACGAGCACACCCTGCAGACCATCCGCAACCTGGAGGGGCTGTGCGTGCCCACAACGCGGAGCCGCCGCCGCTTCGCCAACCTGCTGGCCGAGACGGCGGACGCCGATTTGCTCGTAATAGCACTCCTCTTCCATGACGTCGGCAAGTGGACGAATCGGAACCACTCCGAGGAGGGCGTGCGCATGGCGCTCGGCGCGCTGCGGCGCATCCGGCTGCCCGAGGGCGACATTGCGACCGTCGAATTCCTCATCCGCCACCACCTGCGGATGTCGACCGCGGCGTTTCGGCGCGACACGGGCGACCCGGACGTGGTGCGGCAGTTCGCGCGGCTGGTCGGCACCGAGCAGCGCCTGAAGCAGCTCTGCCTGTTGACGCTGGTCGACGTCAGCGCGGTCGGGCCGGAGGTGATGACGCCGTGGAAGGAAGAGCTGCTGTGGCGGTTCTACGTCGACACGTACAACCGGCTCACGCTGGGCCATGGCGACGACGTCATCGACGCTGAGGCGGCGAGTCTGGCCGAGCTGCACGCCAGCCGCCCCGCGGACCTTGCGCAGGACGAGCTGGAAGCATTCCTCGATGGACTGCCGCTGCGCTACCTGCGGGTCGTGGACGCCCCGCAGGTGTACGAGCACGCGCGGCTGTCCCGAGACCTCCGCGGGCCGGACGTGCACTACACGCTGGAGCAGAAGCACTCCGCCTGGGAGCTGGTGGTCGTATCGGGCGACCAGCCGGGGCTGTTCTCCAAGGTGTGCGGCGTGCTGTCGTATTTCGGCATGGACATCCTGCGCGGCCAGGCGCTGACGAACCGCCAGGGGCTGGCGGTCGACGTCTTCGAGTTCACCGACGGCGAGCGGTTCTTCGAACTGAACCCGTCGGCGCGGTCGACGGCCACCGACCTGCTTGCGGATATCGTGGCCGGCCGCAAGGACATCGACAAGATTCTTCTGCCGAAGCAGCGCGGCCTCAAGCGCCGGGGGCCGTCGCGCGTGCGGCCGGTGGTGCACTTCGACAACGGCTATTCCGAGCGCTTCAGCATCCTGGAGGTCGTGGCCCAGGACGCGTGGGGCCTGCTCTACCGCATCAGCCGGGTGATTTCCCAGCACGGGTGCGACATCGAATTCGTGTTGATATCGACCGGGACCGACCGCGCCATGGACGTGTTCCATCTTACGAAGGGCCACGCCAAGCTCGCTGACGGGGAGACGGAGGCGCTGCAACAGAGCCTGGAGACACTCCTCAAATCCTGACGAGACATAGAACCCCTGGCGATGAAACTGATCAAGGCGATTGTGCGGCCCAACCGGGTCGATGAAGTGAAGGATGCGCTGTCGAGCGCCGGGATATCCGGCATGACGGTTACCGAGGTGCGCGGTCACGGGCGCCAGCGAGGCCATCCCACCATCTACCGCGGGAGCGAGTATGAAGTAAGCCTGCTGCCGAAAGTCGAAATCGAGGTCGTCGTGCCGGACAGCCTCGTGGACGATGCAATCGACGCCATCATCGACGCGGCCCGCACCGGCGAGATCGGTGACGGGCGCGTGTTCGTGATGCCGATCGAACAGGGCCGCATCATCCGCACCGGTGAACGGGATACGGTTTAACCCACTCAATCAACACGGACAACAGGAGGAACTCGAATGACAACACAGGACGTCATGGCGCTTATCAAGGCCAAGGGAATCCAGGCGGTCGACCTGCGATTCGTCGACCTGCCCGGACTCTGGCAGCACTTCACGATGTCGACGAAGGAATTCAACGAGGATGCGTTCGAAGAGGGCGTCGGCTTCGACGGCTCGAGCATCCGGGGCTTCCAGGCGATCGAGGAAAGCGACATGCTGCTGGTGCCGGACCCCGCGACCGCGTTCGTCGACCCGTTCGCCGCCGCGCCGACCCTGATCCTGATCTGCAACATCAAGGACCCGGTGACCGGCGAGTCGTACTCGCGCGATCCGCGTTACATCGCGCAGAAGGCCGAGGCGTACCTCAACGCGACCGGTGTCGGCGACACCGCCTACTTCGGGCCCGAGCCGGAATTCTTCATTCTCGACGACGTCCGCTTCAGCCAGGGTTACGACCATGGCTTCTACTACATCGACGCGAAGGAAGGGTTCTGGAACGCCGGCAAGGAGGAGAACCCGAACCTCGGCTACAAGCCGCGCTACAAGGAAGGCTACTTCCCCGTCCCGCCGATGGACAGCCACCAGGACCTCCGGACGGAGATGATGCTTACTCTCGAGTCCGTGGGCGTCGAAGTCGAGGTGCATCACCATGAAGTGGCGACGGCGGGTCAGGCCGAGATCGACATGCGCTTCGATTCGCTCGTGAGCATGGGCGACAAGCTGCTCAAGTTCAAGTACGTCATCAAGAACGTCGCGCACCGCCACAACAAGACCGTGACGCTGATGCCGAAGCCGCTCTTCCAGGACAACGGATCCGGCATGCATGTCCACCAGAGCGTCTGGAAGAACGGCTCCAACACGTTCTTCGAAGCCGGGACATACGCCGACCTGAGCAAGACGGCGCTCTACTACATCGGCGGGATCCTGAAGCACGCCCCGGCGCTGCTGGCGTTCTGCAACCCGACCACCAATTCGTACCGCCGGCTGGTGCCGGGCTACGAGGCGCCGATCAACCTGATCTACTCCCAGCGCAACCGCAGCGCGGCCGTCAGGATTCCGGCGTACTCGCGGAGCGAGAAGTCCAAGCGCGTCGAGTGCCGCTTCCCGGATCCGACCGCCAACGGCTACCTCGCGTTCAGCGCGATGCTGATGGCCGGCCTCGACGGCATCCAGAACAAGCTCACGCCGCCGGGACCGCTCGACAAGGACCTGTACGACCTTCCGCCGGAGGAAACGGCGAAGATCGACAGCACGCCGGGCAGTCTCGCCGAGGTGCTCGACAAGCTGGAGGAAGACCACGACTTCCTGCTGAAGGGTGACGTGTTCACGCCGGACGTCATCGAGCGTTGGATCGCCTACAAGCGGGAGAACGAGGTGGATGCGATCCGTCTGCGGCCGCATCCGTGGGAGTTCGCGCTCTACTTCGACATCTAGTCGCGCAGCACAGCCATGCCGCCGGCGGCAGACCGTCTGCCGCCGGCGGTTTGGAGTGCACCCCCATCCAACAAAGGCGCAACGCAGCCCCACCCGACGGTGGAATATGGAACGGGACGGCGACCACAAACGCGGCCGTCCCCAAGCCGCGCGAGCCGTGCACAGCGCGGCTCGCCGGCCACGGAGTGGGGCGAAGGGGCCCCGCGAGTGACCGGCGGGGGTTTGGGGCGCAGCCCCATCTTAAGGAAGCCGCAAAGCCCCATCTAACGACGATGGCGAATGCCGCCCCGATTGCCGCGCGCGATCTGTTTCTGGCTCGGGATCTCACCGAGGCCGAGGCGCGGCAGTATCTCGCGGCGCGCGGTTTTCGTGACCCCGCGGCCGCCGACGAGCAGCTGCAGCAACTGGCCGACGACCTGCCGACCCGGCTGGCGCTGGGCGAGCTTGCCGGCCTGCTGATCGAAACGCTGACCGAGGCGCCTGACCCCGACGCAGCAGTTGTCGGATTCTGCCGCTACGTCGCCAACCGCTTTCCGAAGAGATCGTTCATCGGCTACCTGCAGGACGATCCCCGCACGCTGCAAATCCTGACGCGGCTGCTGGGGGCATCGCCGCCGCTGGGCGAGATCCTGATCCGCAACCCGGAATATCTGCACTGGCTGCACCGCGAGCTCGACTGCCCGCCGCCGGACCTGGACGACTACCAGACGGAGGTCGGCCAACTCCTGGCGCAGGACACCGACGTCGAGCACCGGCTCGACATGCTCAAACGGTTCCAGCGGCGCGAAACGCTGCGGATCGCCGGCCGCGACCTGCTGGACAAGGACACGCTGCGGTCGACCACCGAGCAACTCTCCAATCTGGCCGACATCGCCACCGGCAGCGTGCTGCGGACCGTGCGCGATGAGCTGGCGGAATCCGCCGGCGGCGCGTCACACGGCGCGTTCGTCGTCATCGGGACGGGCAGGCTGGGCGGCCGGGAGCTGGGCTACAGCCCGGATATCGACCTTTTCTGCGTCTACGAGACGGACGACCCCAACGACGGTGCGGCCGATGCGTATTCTCAGAATCTTGGGCGCGCGCTGACAATCAGCCTCACCGCACAGACCAGCGCGGGCTATCTGTATCGTCTCGGCGGCGGCCTGCGGCCGGCGGGCGAGCAGGGGGAAGTCACCGCCTCCGTGCAGCGGAGCACGCAGTATTGTGCGCGACTGGCTGAGCAGCCCGATCGGTTTGCGTTGATCAAGATGCGGCCGATCGCGGGCGACCTCGCGCTGGGCCGGCGCTTCCTGGACCTGGTCAGGCCGATCGTCTATCGCGCGCAGCCGGACCGGGCAGCGCTCGCAGGGCTGGCGCGCCGCGAATTGCAGGCCGCGCGGGAACACGCCGGCGCGGAGGCTGCGGAACGCAATGTCACGATCGGCCCGGGCGGCAGCCGCGAAGTCGAGCTTGCGGTCCAGCTGCTGCAGTTGCTGCACGGTGAGCGGCGCCCCGACCTGCAGCAGGAGGGGAATACGCTGGCGGCGCTGGCGAAGCTGCAGGCGCACGGGCTCGTCGAAGACGCGCTGGGCAGATCGCTCAGCGAGGCCTACAGCTTTCTGCGCACGGTGGAGCACCGCCTGCAGATTGGGGAGGACGCGCAGACGCCGTTGCTGCCGGCCGGCGCCGCGCAACTCGAGATCGCGGCGAGACGCACGGGCTTCGCCGCCGCCGCCGATCTCGAGGCCGCGCTCACCCGGCACCGCGGCCGCGTGCGCGACGGCTGCGCCCACCTGCTCGACCGCGCGAGCGCGGGCAGCTGACCGCGCCGCCGATTGCCCGCGCCACGGCCGCTTCCCGACAGTGCCGGCCACCGGAGATACGGTATGATGCGTGGCTGCGCTGTTTCCGGCGCCGCGGACAGGGACCGATGAGCTTGCGCATCTTGATTGTCGGCTACGGCCGCATGGGGAAAACGGTCGACCGGTTGTGCGGCTCGCAGGGCTGCGAGGTGGTGGAGCGGCTGGACATCCACAACAACGCCGGCGGCGAGGGGATCGACGCCGCGCGCCTGCCGCAGGTGGACGTGGCGATCGACTTCTCGACGGCCGACGCGCTGCTCACCAACCTGCCCCGGCTGGCCGCGGCCGGCATCAACGCCGTGATCGGCACCACCGGCTGGAATGCACAAGAGGAGCGCATGCAGGCGGTCGTCGCCGAGGCGGGCATCGGCGTGGTCGCCGCGGCCAACTTCTCGCTCGGGGTGAATGCATTCCAGGTAATCGTGGAGCGCGCGGCGCAGCTGCTCAAGCCGCTCGACGAATTTGGCGCCTGCATTCACGAGACGCACCATGCCGCCAAGATTGACGCCCCGTCCGGCACGGCGCTGGCGCTGCGGGACGCGATGCGGCGCAGCGGATACAATGCGGCCATCGACATGGCGTCCACTCGCGTCGGGTCCTGCCCCGGTACGCACACCGTCGGTTTCGACGGGCCGTTCGAGTTCCTGTCGCTGACGCACTCCACGCGCGACCGGGCCACATTCGCGCACGGCGCCATCGCCGCGGCTCGCTGGGTGCACGGGAAGCGCGGCTGGTTCACGATGCGCGACGTCCTGGGACTGGAGCGGTAGGCCGTGGAAACCCCCTGGCGCGGCTGCGGCACGGCGCTCGTCACGCCGTTCGCCGAGAGCGGCAGCCTGGACGAGGATGCGGTCCGGCGCCTGGCCCGCCGGCAGATCGCGGCCGGCGTCCATTTCCTGGTGCCGTGCGGCACGACCGGTGAGAGCCCGACGCTGACGCATGCGGAGAAGCTGCGCGTCGTCGAGCTCGTCGTTGCCGAGGCCGCCGGACGGATCCCGGTGCTGGCCGGCGCGGGCGGCTACGACACGCGGTCTACGGTCGCGCTGGCGCGGGAAATGGCGGCGCTCGGCGCGGACGGTCTGCTGTCGGTGACGCCGTACTACAACAAGCCGACCCAGGACGGCCTGTACCGGCACTTCCGGACCATCGCGGACAGCGTCGACTGCCCCGTCGTCCTCTACAACGTACCCAGCCGGACCGGCTGCAACATCGCGCCGGCGACGCTGCTGCGCCTGGCTGCGGCCGGCAACATCGCCGGCGTCAAGGAGGCGTCGGGCGACCTGGGCCAGATGTGCGAGATCTGCCGCACGGCGCCGGACGATTTCTCCGTCCTGTCCGGCGACGACGCCTTCACGCTCGCCCTGCTGGCGCTCGGCGGCCGCGGCGTGATCTCGGTGGCGGCCAACGAGGCGCCGGCCGAGATGGCGCGGCTGGTCGAGCGGGCGGAGAGCGGCGACTTCGCCGCGGCGCGCGCGCTGCACGAATGGCTGCTGCCGTTGATGCAGGTGAATTTCATCGAATCGAACCCAATCCCCGTGAAGGCGGCGCTGGAGGCGATGGGGCTCGCGCCGGCCCGCTACCGGCTGCCGCTGTCGCCGGCGTCGCCGGCGTCGCGGGAGCGCATCGCCGCGGTGCTCGCGGCGCTCGGCATGACCGCGAGCGGGACGGGCGGGAACGTCGAGGGGCGCACGGAAACGGCGGGAGGATCGTGAGCAGCCAGCAGGTGGCCGAACTGGCCGAAGAGATCCAACGGCTGGCGGCAGACGCCGACGGCGGCGACCGGCAACAGGCCAGGGCCGCATTCGCCAGGCTGCGGGCAGAGCTGTCGGCCGGCCGCGTGCGGGCCGCCGAGCCGGACGCCTCGGCGCCGACCGGCTGGCGCGTCAACGCGTGGGTCAAGCAGGGCATCCTGCTCGGCTTCCGCTCCGGCGGCATCATCCCGTTTCCGTCGACCAGCCCGGACCAGCCGTATCTGGACAAGGACACGCTGCCGCTGCGGCCGCTCGACCCCGCATCGAAGGTGCGGCTTGTACCCGGCGGCTCCGCCATTCGCGACGGGGCGTACATCGGCACGGGCGTCATCTGCATGCCGCCGATGTACATCAACATCGGCGCCTACGTGGGCGACGGCAGCCTGATCGATTCCCACGCCCTGGTCGGCTCGTGCGCGCAGGTCGGCAGCCGCGTGCACGTCAGCGCCGCCGCGCAGATCGGCGGCGTTCTCGAACCGGTCGGCGCCCTGCCGGTCATCGTCGAGGACGACGTGCTGGTGGGCGGCAACACCGGCCTCTACGAGGGGGCCGTGATACGGCGGCGCGCGGTGATTGCCGCGGGCACGGTGCTGACCGGATCGACACCGGTGTATGACCTGCCGAACGGGCAACTGATCAAGCCCGGCGACGGCATGCCCGTCGTCATCCCCGAAGGTGCGGTCGTGGTGCCGGGCGCGCGGGCCGTGACGGCGCCCGCCGGGCGGGACTGGGGACTGTCGCTGGCCACCCCGGTCATCGTGAAGTACCGCGATGACCGCACCGACACGCGCACCGGACTCGAAGCATGGCTCCGGTAGAGCTCGTCGGCCTCGCCCGGACACTGATCGACATCGATTCGACCACCGGCCGCGAGGCCGAGGCGGCCGGCTGGGTGGCGAACTGGCTGCGGCAGCGCGGCTACGACGTCGTCGAGCAGCCGGTTGCCGCAAAGCGCTTCAACGTCTACGCCACGCTCGACGCGCCCGCCGTCGTGCTGTCGACGCACATCGACTGCGTGCCTCCGTTCTTTTCGAGCCGCGAGAAGAACGGCTGCCTCTACGGGCGCGGCGCCTGCGACGCCAAGGGCATCCTGGCCGCGCAAATGGCCGCGCTCGACCGGCTGCGGGAAAGCGGAGAACGCCGGGTCGCGCTGCTCGTGGTGGTCGGCGAGGAGCGCGGCAGCCACGGCGCCCGCGCCGCCAACAAGCGCGCGCCGGGTTCGCGGTATCTCATCAACGGCGAGCCGACCGACAACCGGCTCGGCGCCGCCACGAAGGGTGTCTACCGGGTCCGGCTGTCCACGTCCGGACGCGCGGCGCACTCGGCGTATCCGGAGCTGGGCGAGTCGGCAATCGAAAAACTCGTCGACGCGCTCGTCGCGCTGCGCAGCCTCGACCTGCCGGCCGACGCTGAACTGGGGGCGACAACGTACACGGTCGGGCTGCTGTCCGGCGGCGTGGCGCCCAACGTCGTGCCGCCGGCCGCCGAGGCGGACGTCAACTTCCGCACCGTCGGTCCCGCCGCCCGCCTGCGCGAGCGGCTCGACCTGCTCCCGGGCGCCGTTTCCATCGACGACGTGGTGATCGTGCCGCAGGTCAAGCTGACGACCGTGCCCGGCTTCGACACCGCCATTTTCTCCTTCACGACCGACATCCCGTTCCTCAGCGCCTGGGGCAAGCCGCTGCTGATCGGCCCCGGCTCCGTCCACGTGGCTCACAGCGCCGAGGAACACGTCCGGATCGACGAACTGGTGCAATCGGTCGACCTCTACGAGAAGCTCGCACGCGACCTGCTGGCCGGCGTCTTGAGCATCGATCCACTACCATGAGCCGATGCCACTGCTGGACGAACACGAGGAACCCGGGGCGTCGAGCCGCCGGTGGCTGTACTGGCTGATCGCGCTCGTCCTGGCCGCCGGCGCGGGCTATCTGCTGGTCCCCCGGTCCCCGGCGCCGGAGCGGGACGCCGATGGCGCTGCGCCGGTCGCGGCGCCGGCCGCACCCGCGGCGCCGTCCGAGCCGGACACCACGATTGCCGAAGGGCCGGAGCCGGAACGCGCGGCGCCGGCGCCGGAACCGGAAGCGGCGCCGGATCCCCCGGCGCCCGAGCCTCCCCCGCCACCTCCAATCGTGCTGCGCGTCACCAGCGACGTCGACGGCGCGGATGTCTTCATCGATCGCCTGCACGTGGGCACGACCCCTTTCGAATCGCATGACGCCGAGCCCGGCCGCCACCGCATCAACGTCACCGCTACCGGGTACGAGAGCTACGCGGAGGACGTGGAGATCGGCGGCGACCTGACATCGGTGACGGCGTCGTTCAGGCAGGTTCGACTGGACGAACGGATCCCGGTCGTGCACAAGCACCGGTTCGGCGACTGCACGGGCGAGCTCGTGGCCAACACCGCGGGAATTACGTACCGGACCGACGACGATGATGCGTTCGAGGTCGGTCTCGACGCGCTGGAGGAATTTGCGATCGACTACCTGCAGCACAATCTGCGCGTCAAGGTGCGCGGCGGGCGCACATACAACTTCACCGACCGCCAGGAGGACGCGGACGCCCTGTTCGTGTTCCACCGGGAAGTCGAAGAAGCCCGGGAGCGGCTCGCACGCGGAGACCACCCGGCGCCGCGCTGAACCATGCCTCCTGTCCGGTGCCCCTGGGCCACGCCCGATCCGGCCTACCTCGCCTATCACGACGAGGAATGGGGCGTGCCGCTGCATGACGACCGGCGGATCTTCGAGATGCTGGTACTCGAGGGAGCACAGGCCGGCTTGAGCTGGCTGACGATCCTCAAGCGGCGGGACGCCTACAGGCGCGCCTTCGACCGGTTCGATCCGCGCGTGGTGGCGGGCTACGACGCGGACCGCACCGCGCGCCTGCTCACCGACGACGGCATCATCAGAAACCGGCTGAAGATCAAGTCCGCGGTGAAGAACGCGCGGGCGTTCCTGGATGTGCAGGCGGAATTCGGCAGCTTCGATAGCTACATCTGGCGCTTCGTCGACGGCCGCCCGGTGCAGAACGCATGGACCAGACTCGAAGAGGTGCCGGCGCGAACCGCGGCCTCGGACGCGCTGAGCAAGGACCTCAAGGCGCGCGGCTTCTCGTTCGTCGGCTCGACAATCTGCTATGCCCACATGCAGGCGACGGGCATGGTGAACGATCACGTGGTCGGTTGCTTCCGCCATGGCGCCGTGCAGCGCCCGGCGGCGTGACTATCAGACAGGGAGAAGAATCATGAGCGCGAGATGGACGGTAACGGCGGTGCTGGCGCTGGCGGTTGCGGCGGCGTGCTCTAGCGCGGACACGCAGGAGGATCGGAACTACCCCCGCAACGCCGCGGAGTTCGACGCCTTCTTCAACGACGTCTCGAACTGGGGCCGCTGGGGGCCGGACGACCAGCTCGGCACGTTCAACCTGATCACGCCGGAAAAACGCCGCGCGGCGGCGGCGCTGGTACGCAGCGGCATCAGCGTCTCGCTCTCCCACAATCCGATGCCCGGGGAGGCGCCCGACAATCCCGACGCCGCGTTCGACCACGTGATGGGTGACAGCCTGCAGACCGACACCTACACGTTCACCTACCACGGCTACGGCGTCAGCCACATCGACTCGCTCTGCCACATCACGCACAAGGACCGCCTCTACAACGACGTGCCGAAGGCGACGAACAACACTGCGGACGGTTGCGGCAAGCTCGGCATCGAGCAGCTCAAGCACGGCATCGTGTCGCGCGGCGTCCTGCTCGACATGGCGCGCCACAAGGGCGTGCCGTACCTCGAGCCGGGTACCGCGATATACGCAGACGACATCGAGGCGTGGGAGAAGGAGGCGGGCGTCACGGTGTCGGCCGGCGACGTCATCTTCATCCGCACCGGCCGCTGGGCGCGCCGCGCGGAGGTCGGGCCCTGGAGCCTGAGGGGGAACTCAGCGGGCATTCACGCATCGGTGGTGCGCTGGATCAAGGACCGCGACGTGGCGCATGTCGGTAGCGACGCCGCGACCGACGTACAGCCGTCGCTGGTCGAGGACGTCCCGCTGCCGGTCCACACGCTGCTCGTGACCGGCCTCGGCATGAACCTGTTCGACAACATGGATCTGGAGGCGCTCGCCGAGACCGCCGCGCGCGAGAACCGCTGGGAGTTCCTGCTGACGGCCGGGCCGATTCCGGTGGAGGGCGGCACCGGCTCGCCGCTCAACGCCATCGCCGTATTCTGAGCCGGAAGCCTGCTACCACATCTGCCGCAGCAAGCCGAGCAGCGCCTCGTCCGCGCCCTGCTCGTCATGCCAGCGGGCGCGCTCCTTGCGCACCTCTTCGGCGACGACGGACAGCTCGTCTTCCCGCGCGCCGACGTCGCGCAGCCGGGTCGGCAGGTCCAGCGACCGGATGAACCCCTCGACCGCATCCGCCGCGTCTGCCGCAACCGCCTCGGGACCGCGTCCGCGCGTGGGGATGCCCAACGCCGCGGCGATCATCCCGTGCTGCTGCAACGTGTGCGGCGCCAGATAGCGCATGCAGTGCGGGAGCGTGATGCAGGACGTCACGCCGTGCGGCACGTCCCAGCGCGCGCCGATCTGATGGCCCAATACGTGGCTCAGGCGCACGCCCACGTTGTTCATGCCGAAGATGGACATCCAGGCCGCGACCTGACATTCGCCGCGCGCCTCGAGGTTGTCGGGCTCCGCGATGGATGCGGGCAGATACTTCACGAGCTTGCGGATGGCCTCCATGGCCAACGCGTCGCTCACCGGCTGGGGGTTGATCGACCAGAGCGCTTCGATGGCGTGATCCATCGCCTTCACGCCGGTCGCGGCCCACAGCTGCCGCGGCGTGGGAAGCGTGACTTCCGGATCGAGAACGACCGTGCGGGGGCAGATCCGCGGATCCGACCGCAGCCCCTTGACGCGCGTCTCTTCGTCAGTGATGCCGGCGGCCGGCGTGAACTCGCCGGCCGACAGCGTGGTGGAAACCGCGATCTGCGGCATGGCCGCCTGCGGCTCGCCGTCCTGCAGCAGTTCCAGCGCGACAATCTTGGCGGCGTCGATCGGGCTCCCGCCCCCGAACGCGACCAGCGCGTCGGCCCGCACCTCCCGCGCGCGGGTCACCGCGGCCGCCACGGTGCGGCTCGGCGCGTGCTGGCGGATACCCGCATACGTCCCGGCCCAGCGGCCGCCCAGCAATCCCTCCAGCTTCTTCACCAGGTCGGTTCTGGTCGCCAGACTGTTCCCCGTCAGAATGAGAGCCCGCCCGCGGCCCCAGCGGTCCAGCTCCGCAGCAACCCGCGCCAGCGCCCCGGCTCCGAAAATTACCTTTTCAAGCTGGGGAAACCTGTATTCGCGAATCATGCTGCCTCCCGGAGGCGACGGCGGTTCCCGATTGCACCGGCGCCGGTGCGAGTGTACCCTCCATGTGGAAGGCGGCGCTTGTGAGACAGCAGGAGGTCGGATGAAGAGAATGCTGCTGGTCGGGGTCGTCGGTCTGGGTCTACTGCTCGCGGCGGCGTCCGGATCGGCCCACCATTCGTTTTCGGTGGAATTCGACATCGACAAGCCGATTACGCTGCACGGAACGCTGACCGATCTGGAGTGGGTCAACCCGCACGGGTGGCTCCACATGGACGTCGAGGGCCCGGACGGCGAGGTGGTGAACTGGGCGGTGGAGATGGGCAACCCAACAGCATTGCTGCGGCGCGGGCTGCGCAAGAGCGACTTTCCGCCCGGCATCGACTTCGTCGTCGAGGGGTACCTGGCCAAGGACGGCACGCCGACCGCCAACGGCATCACGGTGACGTTCCCCGACGGGCGCGACTTCTTTGCCGGCTCGTCCGGCACGGGCGGACCGGAACCGACTCCGCAACAATAGGAGCCCGTGCCACAAGTGTCCGCGCGATTGGGAGCGGCGGCGGTCTGCCTATGCCTGCTGACACTAGCCCCGGCATGCGCGCAGCCGCCGGCCGACCCTCCTGAGACGTCGTACGCGCCGCCCCGCACCGCCGACGGCCAGCCGGACCTGCAGGGCGTCTGGCAGGCGCTCAACACGGCCGCGTGGGACATCCAGGATCACTCGGCACAAGCCGGCATCCCGGCCGGCCAGGGAGTAGTCGACGGGAACGAGATCCCGTACCAGCCGTGGGCGCTGGCGCAGAAGCAGGCCAACTTCGAGAATCGCCTGACGGCCGACCCCGAGGCCCAGTGCTACATGCCGGGGGTGCCGCGCATCACCTACATGGAGCATCCGTTCCAGATTCTGCAGTTCTCCGATCGCATCCTGATTCTGTACGAGTACATTCACGTCACGCGCACCGTCTACATGGACGGCAGCCCGCATCCCGAAGGGCATATCGACTTCTGGATGGGCGACTCGCGCGGCCGCTGGGAAGGCGACACACTGGTGGTGGACGTGATCCATTTCAACGACCAGACCTGGTTCGACCGCGCCGGCAACTTTCATAGCGAGGCGCTGCACGTCGTGGAGCGCTATACGCCCGCCGGTCCGGACCATCTGCACTACGAGGTCACCATCGAGGACCCGCAGGTGTTCACGCGGCCCTGGACGATGAGCATGCCGCTCTATCGCCGCCAGGAAACGGACGTCCAGTTGCTGGAGTACGAGTGCTACGCTTACTCCGAGCACGAGCTGGCGGCCGAGAAGTGACGCGGCGGCGGGGCCCAGCACGGGAGATACCGATGATTCAGCGCCACGGCTCCCTGATCGTCGTCGTGGCCGCGCTGGCGGCCCTGTCCGTGGGCGGAGGAGGCGGATTTCCCACCGCCGCACAGCAGTTGCCGCGCACGGCGGACGGCCACCCCGACCTGCAGGGCTACTGGGACGGCGGCCCGGTCAACGCCTCGCACAGCATCGAAGACGGCTGCTGCGACGCCGTCCACGCCCGGATGCAGAGCCGCGGCCCGGAGCGGCTCGGTCTGCCGGAGCAGCTGATCATCGACCCGCCGGACGGGCGCATCCCGTACCAGCCGTGGGCCGCCGAGCAGCGCACGGAGTATCTCTACGACATGGAGACCCCGACCGCGCTGGACCATATCGATCCGGAAGACCGCTGCCTGCTGGTCGGGGTGCCGCGCAGCAACTACCGGGGGGACCTGGAGATCCGGCAGACGGCCGGCTACGTGGTGATGCAGTACGAATGGGCGCACGCCTACCGCATCATCCCGACGGACGGGCGCCCGCATGTCGGCGCCGGCATCAGCCTGTTCAACGGCGACTCGCGCGGGCGCTGGGAAGGCGACACGCTCGTCGTCGACGTCACCAACTTCAACGACCTGCCGTGGCTCGACTCGCATGGCAGCTTCTACAGCGAGGCGCTCCACGTAGTCGAGCGCTGGAGCCTCGTCGACGCCGGCACGATTCGCTACGAAGCGACCATCGAAGACCCGAACGTCTTCACGCGACCGTGGACGCTGGCGTTCTCCATGGGCCGCATCGGCGACGAGCAGTACGAGTTCTTCGAGGAGAGCTGCTGGGAAGGCGTCACCAACATTCACCGGCTGGCGGCCGGACGCATGGCGGTCGAAGCGGGCGAGCGGCGCCTGCACACGCACGATGAAGAGCCGCGCTGAATTCTGCACGTCATGGGATACCGCACCGACACCGTCCATCGCCTCTTGGCCGCGCTGATCTGCGCCTGCCTCGCCGCCCCGCTTGGCGCGGGCCAGGATCCGGACACACTGCGAGCCGCCGCCGAGCAGGGGGACGCCGACGCGGCGTATCAGCTCGGACGCGCGTACCAGCGCGGCAACGGCGTACCCCGCGACCGGGAGGAAGGGGCGCGGTGGATACGGACCGCCGCCGAGCAGGGCCACGCCCGGGCGCAGAACGACCTCGGCAGGGCGTATGCCAACGGCTACGGCGTGACGCTGGACTCGGAGGAAGCCGTGCGGTGGTTCCAGCGGGCGGCCGACAACGGCTTTGCCGTCGCCCAGGGCAACCTCGGACTGGCGTATACCCGCGGCATCGGTGTCGGCCAGGATAGCGACGAAGCGCTGCGCTGGTTCCGGCTCGCCGCGGCGCAGGATCTGCCCGTCGCGCAGCACCAACTCGGACTGGCCTACGCCAACGGGTCGGGCGTCACCGAAGACGACGAAGAAGCGCTGCGGTGGTTTCGGCTAGCCGCCGATGGGGAACACGCCGCCGCGCAGTACAACCTGGCCATCGCCTACGCCAACGGCCTCGGCGGGGAGTCCCAGGATACGGCCGAGGCGGTGCGCTGGTTCCAGCTGGCCGCGGACCAGGGCCACGCCGCCGCCCAGGGCAACCTCGGAATCGCCTACTCGAACGGGCTCGGCATCGACCGCGACGCCGTGGAAGCGGTGCGCTGGTTCCGGCTCGCCGAGGAGCGCGGGTACTCGGCAGCCGGGTTTGCATTGACCGAGCTCGAGGCGATCATGACCTTCGAAGAGATGGAGGCGGCCGAGCGCCTGGCGAATGAATGGCGCGCGGACTACCGCCGCGCGCAGAGCACGGCGCGGTAGCGCGCCGGCGCAGCGCGACACTGCCCCCGCGGGAGGTGAGCATCATGCAGGAAAGATGTCTGGCGACCGCAGCGCTGGCGCTCGCGGCGTGCATGGCGACGCCCGCGCTTGGACAGACGACGCCGGAGGCGTGGGAACCGCCGCGCATGCCGGACGGACGGCCCGACCTGCAGGGGGTCTGGCTCAACAACGTGGCCACACCGCTCGAACGCGTCCCCGCGCTGCAGAACCTGGACACCTACGACGGGTCGTCAACCAGCAGCTCCATCGGTATGGTCGACATCACGTTCACCGACCGTACCTCGCTGATCGTCGATCCCCCCGACGGCCGGATACCGGAGCAGACCGAGCTGGCACAGGCGCGCGAGACCTCGGTCGACGAGGGCTGGACCTACAAGGCCGGTCCGGAGGATCTGAACAACATCCACCGCTGCATCACGACCGGCGTGCCGGGTCTCGGCGGTAACGTCGGCGCCGGGCTGTACACCTACTACCAGATCGTGCAGACGCCGACGCATCTGGCGTTCATCAACGAGGCGTTTCACGACACGCGGCTGATTCCCCTGGATGACCGGCCGCACCTCCCCGAACAGATCCGCCAGTGGAACGGCGACTCGCGCGGCCGCTGGGACGGCGACACGCTGGTCGTGGAGACGAAGAACTTTTCGCCCAAGAGCTACTTCCGCGGCGCCGCCGAGGGCCTGCACCTGGTGGAGCGGTTCAGCCGCACCGGCCCCGACACGCTGACCTACCGCGTCACGCTGTCCGACCCGACCACCTGGGCGGCGCCCTGGACCGTGGAGCTGCCGCTCCAGCGCCGCGACCAGGCGATCCACGAATTCGCCTGCCACGAAGGCAACCATTCCATCGAAGGCATGCTGAAGACCGCCAGGATCGAACAAGGCCAGCGCTGACGCGCGCGCAATCGCATGGCGCATGATCTGGAGGTCATCGAGCGGAAGAGCACCCTTCCCACAGCACATCCGCCGCTGCTGTTCATCCACGGCTCGGCTCATGGCGCCTGGTGCTGGGCCGAGCACTACCTGGACTACTTCGCCGAGCATGGCTTTGACGCCTACGCATTGAGCCTGCGCGGCCACGGCGCAAGCGGTGGGCGCGAGCGGCTGCGGTGGGCATCCGTCGCCGACTACGTGGACGACGTCGCGGAGGGGGCGGCTGTCGCTGGACAATCCATGGCTGACGGTGGAGACGCTGCTGGTTCTGGAGCCCGGCCGGGCGTTCTCCACGGCTGCGCGCGCCAGGAAATTCCTCTTCTCGCCGAAACTGGAAGACGAAGCGGTACGCCGCTACGTGGCGCTGCTCGGGCGCGAATCGTTTCGCGCCATCCTGGAACTGGGCTACCTGCGGCCCGACCCCGCCCGCGTCCGCGGCACGCCGCTGCTGGTGCTGGGAGCCGAGCGCGACTACATCATTCCGCCGTCCGAAATCACGCGCACGGCGCAAGCGTACGGAGCGGAGTCGCAAGTGCTTCCGGACATCGCGCACGACATGATGCTCGACCCCGACTGGCGCCGGGCGGCCGACGCGATGCTGGCGTGGCTGACCGCAACGCTGGACGCCCGGCCTGCGTAACCGAGGCCCGTTTACGGACGCCCACCGGCCCGACTGCAGGCCCGAGTTTCCGTCGCGCTTGATCGGGCCGATCCACCGTGGTAGCGTGCCCGACCATGCCAAGTGAACTGACTCGGCGGAGCCTGTTGCGAAGCTCGTTGGCTGCCGGCGGCCTGCTCGGGGCCGGCGCCGCGCCGTCGTTCGCCGCCATGCTTCCAGAGACCCGGCCGCAGGGCGCACCGCGCGCCGGCTCGGCCGCGTCGATCAGCCGTCAGTACGCGCGGTGGGTCGCCGGCCTGCGCTACGAGGACCTGCCTCCCGACGTCGTCGACCGCGCCAAAGGACTGACGCTTACTGCCCTCGCATCCGCGCTGCTCGGCTCCCCCGTGCCGGCCGCTCAACAGGCCATCCGGCTCGTCACCGAAGATGAGGCGGGCGTGGCCAACGGCGCCACTCTCCTCGTTCATGGCACGAAGGCCACGAAGGCCGGCGCCGCATTCGCCAACGCCGAGATGGTGTGGGCCGGCAGGAAACTGGACACGTTCCGCATGCTGCTGCATCCCGGCGTGTGCATCGTCCCGTGCGCTCTCGCCGCGGCGGAGACCGAGGAGGCCTCCGGCCGGGATTTCATCACCGGCCTCGCGGCCGGCTACGAGGTCACGGCGCGGATGGCGGCCGACTTCATTCCGACGGTGATGGCGCGCGGCTTCCACGCCGGCCCGGTCTTCGGCATCTTCGGCGCCGCCGTCGCGGCGGCGAAGATCATGCGCCTCACCGAGGACCAATTGACGCACGCCATCGGCCTGTGCGTGAGCCTGGCGGGCGGCAGCCTGGAAAGCCTCGGCCTGCGGGAGAGCGCCGCGGCGCGCAACGCCCTGCTGGCGGTAGCGCTGGCGAAGCAGGGGCGCACGGCGGGCGAGCGGGCCATCGAGGGCGACGCCGGGTTCTATCACGCCTACGCGGGCAACAACCGGGGCGAGCTCTCGTACAGCTTCGTCGGCGACACCCGGGCCAGCCTGGCCGCGCTCACCGCCGGCCTGGGCGAGACGTGGCTGTTCCTCGAAACGCTCTACCGCATCTACTCCACGGCCGGCTACAACATTGCGCACATCGAGGTCACGGCGCAGCTGTGCGCGGAGCACGGCATCCGCTACGAGGACGTCGACCGCGTGGAGGCCGTCGTGAACTGGCTGGAGACGCAGTACCCGAGCCCTGCCTTTCCCACGCGGAGGGAAGACACGGCGGCGGCCGCTCCGGGCAGGACCAAGTACTTCACCGCGTACGGGGTCGTGAGGCGCGGCTACCCCATCCTGCCGGGCACGCCGGACCCGCCGGAAGTGCTCGATCTCATGCACCGCGTGACGATCATCCCGTCGCACGAGATGACGCTCTTCGGTCCCCGCATCACCATCTTCACCAAGGACGGGCGAAGCTACACGAAGCAGGCCACCGGGCGCGAGTTCATCTGGGATTTCGACGAGCAGGTGCGGCGCATTCGCGACGTCGTCCCCGGCATCCCCATCCCGGCGTCGCAATTCGAGGAGCTCATCGCGACGTGCCGCGACCTCGACCAGGCGCGCCTGGCCCACCGGCTCGTCGAGCTGACCGTGCCGTAGCGAGCGACGTCCGGTTCGTGGCGGCGCTACACCAGCGCCAAGTCGCAGGTGCCGGTCGACGGCCGGTGGGTTCCAGTCGTTCTTGAGAGCTATGGGTGTGCCACCGGTTTCCGACGCCGTGGGGTTGTTGTAGCGACTCTTCTTCGCGAGCGCGATCCTGTGGGCGCTAGACTGCGCGACGAGGTGAGAACCTTGGAAACCGTGAAGATTACGGAGCTCATTGCTCCAGCACCGTGGAGGGAGGCGGTCACCTATCGGGACACTTGGCCGCATGAGTACGTCCTCAGCCGCAAGGACGACCAGCGGGAGTTGTTTGATGCGGTCTGCACCCGCTTCCGCGCCGGTGAAGGCGTCGTATGCCGCTTCTTCAACATGCGCAACACGTACCTGTTCATCGGCGACCACAAGTACTGGCTGATGACCCACTGGAAGGACGTTGACCTGGACGGCTGCGCGGACGACTACGTCCTGAACCGAGCGCGGCTGTACCGCGACCGGCGCGACTTCGTGGTCCAGCCGGGTGACACGGGCCGGCCGGAGGACTATCCAGCCAACCCCGCGCGTTAGCCTGGATTATTCAGGAAGGGTCCGATTACGATAGAAAAACAAAAGCCTCCGCGTGGTATAAATGGCTTGTTCACAGACATTTACCCACCACGGAGGCCCTTGCGTGACGACCGATACGATACCACAGACTGTCCTCTTTCCGGATCTCTTCGACAAGCCCCTCGTCGCGACGTTCGACCGCCAGCACGCGAGTTCCGATGGTGGCGCTGTGCTGCTCAAGGCGGCGGAGCGCGTGTATGGGTTGGTGGCGGGTTTCGCCCGCTGTCTGGTGGACCGGCGGGAGCTCGGGAAGATCCGGCACACGCTGACGGAGTTGCTCGGCCAGCGGATCTTCGGCATTGCCTGCGGTCATCCCGATGGCAACGACGCCGACCACCTCGCCGACGACCCGATCCACAAGCTGCTGCTCGGGCGGGACCCGGTAGCGGGCGAGGCGTTGGCCTCGCAGCCGACGATCTCTCGGTTCGAGAACGGTGTCGGCCCCTCCGCCCTCTACGCGCTGGGACGCGAGCTGGCGATGCGGGTCATCGAGCGGCATCAGCACCGGCTGGACGGGCGGGCGCGGCGGATCACGATTGACCTGGATCCGACCGACGACGCGACGCACGGCGCCCAGCAGCTCACCTTCTTCAACGGGCATTACGATAGCTGGTGCTACCTGCCGTTGCTGGCGTTTCTGACCTTCGACAAGGAACGCGAACAGTATCTGTGCGCGGCGGTGCTGCGGCCCGGAAATGTGCCGGCCACCCGCGGGACCCTCGGCGTGTTGTGTCGGCTGCTGCCCCTGCTGCGGCAGGCCTTTCCCCAGGCGCGGTTTCTCGTCCGACTCGACGGGGGCTTTGCGACGCCGGAGATCTTCGACTTCCTCGATGCCGAGCCGCGGCTCGACTACGTGGTGGCGATGGCCAAGAACGCCGTGTTGCAGCGCCACGCCGAGCCCGCCCTGCTCGTGGCGCAGGCCCAGAGCGCGGCCAGCAGCCAGACCGCGCACGTGTATACCGATACTCAGTACCAGGCCGGTACGTGGGGCCACGCGCGCCGCGTCGTGATCAAGGCCGAGGTCGTCCGGCTCGGCGACCGCGAGCCGCGCGACAACCCGCGCTTCGTCGTGACCAACCTGCGCCAGACGCCGCGTTTCGTCTATGAACGGATCTACTGTGCCCGCGGCGACATCGAGAACCGGATCAAGGAGTTGCTCGATGGCTTGCAGATCGACCGCACGAGCTGCTGTCGCTTCTGGGCCAATCAACTGCGCGTGCTGCTCACCGCCGCCGCTTACGTACTGATGCAAGAACTCCGGCTGCACGCGGCGCGCACCGCCTGTGCGCGCGCCCAAGTGACGTGGCTGCGCGCCCGGCTCCTCAAATTGGGGGCGCACGTCGTCGGCTCGGTCCGCCGCGTGGTCCTGCACCTGCCGACCGCCACGCCGGACCTCCACGCCTGGCGGCACATCGCTCGTGCACTTGGCGCCCGCGCCGGATAGGCCCCCGCCAGCGCCCGTCAGCCGCGCATACACGCATCCCAACGGCGCACCGAGCCCGCGCGTGGCGAAGCCGTCCCTCCACGACCCCATACCCAGGCCTTCCGCACCGACAATCAGTGTCTATCCCGCCGGCGCCCGACGGCAGCGATGCTCGGCGCGCCCGGCGCGCCCGGCGCGCGACAATTACACCGTCCGCGGGGGCGACTCTGGGCCTTCAGGAATAATGCGGGTTAGGAATTGACGGCGCGACGGCTGCTTACGTACCTTCCGCGCTCGCGCGAAGCCGCCGAACGAGGAGTAGCCACGGGCCACGACCCCGACCGATGCATTCCAAGGTATGGCGAATTAGCTAGCGTCCATTTTGCCAGTTTAGTTTCAGGTGTCGATTCGATCGGGAAGCTTACGTCTGAGCGACTATGTCGCCGGCGTGACGAAGTCGTCGCGCATCCGAAAAGCGGCAGGCGACCCGGCCTCGACAAGGCAGTCGAGGATGAAGAGCACCGCGTCACGGATACGGTTGTCGCGCTTGAGTTCGAGCGGCCGTCCATAGACGTACCGTTGCAGCAGCACCTCGAGCATGAAGACGGTGTTGGACTTGGCGAGCATCTTCTGCGTGTTGCCGCGCCGCAGCGCGTCGCCTACGCGTACGAACGCGTCGGGTAGCGAGCGTTCCCCGATGTGGTAGAGAAACCGGGCGTAGTCGTCGAGAACGATGGATGTTGTTGGCAGGGCCTCGAAGAGCGCGTGCAGGAGATGCGCGTAGCCGTCGAGAAATCGCCAGTGCCGGACGTCGTTCCAATGCAACGTCAGAAAAACCGCCGCCAATAGGTCGGTGCCATCTGGGTGCCTGTCCGTTTCCAAACGGGCAATCCATTTAGCGCGTTTGACCGCGTCTGCGATCAGTCCCCATAGGAACCAATACTGGCGCGTGTTCGGGTCGCTGTCCTGGAGGCCGGTCAATCCCTGCATGACGGACTGAAGCTCGCGAGAGTGGCGGTCAACGGCCGCGAGCAGAGGCGCCAGTACCTGCCGTGCAGCTTCCGGTAATGTGCGTAGCAAGAATTCTTGAATGCGTTCGGACACGTCGGATTCTGATTGGAAACCCCTGTCGCCTCCGCCGCTGCGGTCGTCATCGGATGTCCACCAGCCGGCGAGCGTATGGCTCGCGCGGGTGAACGCGGCAATCGCGATCGGGTCCTGCGGCACGCGCCCCAAGATCACGAGCATGCGCTTGAGTGCATGTGCGCCGAAACGGTCGGAGATGTCGAGCGTGACGTGTGCATTCTCGGCAATCCCTCCGTCTTTCCAGAACCGGGCCCGGATGTCCGCGGTGGCCTCCGCCGCGATCTGGCCCAAATTGCGGCGGTCACCATAGGGGCGCGCTTCCTCGGCGTCTTGCGCCCTGTCGATAAAGACGGCTTCGGTCGCAATCGCGTTGACGCAGCGCAAGGCGAGCGCGCGGTCGGCGGCCCAGACGGTCTCGTCGATGCTCGATGTCGCGTACGACCGCACCTGCCCCACTGGATGTGTGAGGGCGGCGGCAAGAGCGGTCTTCACCCGTTCGGTGCGCGTTGGGTCGAGCGGCTTGCGGAGCAACGTCGCCAGCACGAAGGCGCAGGCCCGGTCAGCGGCCATGGGATTGTTCTGGACACGCTCCGTGTGATCGGCGTCGTCGGCGTGTCGCATGACTTCCGCGCAGACCCTATCGACGCACCAGTCGCTTTGCGCTGACGTCATGTCATCCCAGCGGTCACGGATACAAACAGCGGCAACAAAACCAGGCGCGTGCCGGCTGTTGTCCTCGTATTCGGCTTGGCGGTCCATGGCCTGCGCTTCGGCGACCTTCGCGGCCCACTGTGCGGGGTCGTACTTGCCGGTTTCGCGGCCGAAGGCTTGGATACCCCACATCAGCACGCCAAGCCGCGCGTTCATCGCGGCCAGACGAGAGGCGCCTTCATCGACCATGGCCTGCACGTCCGCCTCAGGCGGCGTCGACTCGAGGCGAACGTAGCGCCGCGGCGAATCGCCTGGCTTTGCTTGTGGGTCAGGGATTTCGGGACCGGGTGTGTCGGAAACAGTGTACTGGCGGGGAGATCCATACGATGGATGGCGAGGCGCCACAAGCGGTCGTCTTTGTCCTGTTGCTCGTTCGGCGGCAACGCCGCGAGATGGTTGTCGAGGAGCGCGTGGACGCGGGGCGCGAACGGCCCGAGCTGGAGCTTGGCAACCGCGGCCTCCAGATCGTACTGCCGGTGCGGCAAGGCGTCCGCCTGCTTGCGTTCCATCTTGTAAACCTGGTGGTCAGCGCGCATCATCGAGATCATGCCGGTCATCCCCGCCATCTGCTGCTCACCCACGAGACGGCTGCGATCCACGGCGATGTACTCGCGGACGCTGAGGAGCACCAGCAACCCTTCGCCGGACGCGTGCGGATAGGCGCTCGCGACGCTCGCGACGACAGCGGCGAGCGCTGCGTTGTCGCTGCGGCGCAGGATGTCGACGAGAATGTCGTCCAGCCGTTCCGGTTCTTTCTGTCCGACCTCGAGCAGCCAGCTCTCGAGCGCCATCAGCATCGACATGAGCGGATAGGGCCCGACCGTCATGCCGCGGTAAAGACCCCACAAGCGGCCGTTCATCCACTGCTTGCGTGTGGTGCCGTCTGCGAACGTGAGTTCGACTTCCCAGGCCTTCTCGAGACGGTCGTGCAGACGGGGATGCGCGTACCAGTCGGCGCTATGGTTGAAAACCTTGATGTAGAAGTCGAGCGCCTTCTGCGGGTGATACCGCAGCAAGTGGGCCCATGGGCCGCGCACTGCGCTCGCCGGGAACGAGTCGTGGTGCAACCCTTCCTTGATCCCAAAGTACAGGTCAATGTCGAGAGAACTGCGCGCATAGCGGTGCTCGTCGTCGATGTCCTCCTCCGAAGCGAGCAAATAGTCGGCTCCGACCGAGATGATGACGCCCGGCAGGTCGCGGGCGGCGGGCATGCCTTCGATTCCTGCGTAAATGAGCTCCTGAAAGTCCTCCGCGACGACATCGCGGCGCGTTCCCGCCTCGGTGTAGCCGCGCAGCGTGGCCTCGAATCGCTCGGCGTCGCCTTGGGGGACCTTGGCAATGACCTTGAGCACGCGTTTGCGCAGCTCATCGCCACCGTAGCCGCGCAGGCCGTCGAGGAGCCAGTAGGCGATGCCGGTGACATCTTCGGCGCCCTCGAGATCGGGCGCCCACCAACTCACACCGCGCACCGCGTCCTCTACAAGCCCGAGCAGGAGCGCTCGCTCGTTGGCCGTGAAGGCCGCGAGATTGCGATAAACGAGCCGGAGCACCGCGGGCCACGCAGAGCCGTCTGGCACGTTGAGGATCGATCCCTGCCCGACCTGGCGGGCGAGCCAGTCGGGGGTCTTCACGCAGGCCACACGCAACAGATGAATGACGCGCTTCAGAAGTGTGCGGTCGTTTGCGAGCAGTGGCGCCTCGTGGCGCGAGAGAAAGCCGGGCGCCGACGGCGCCTTGAGCAGCGACACCAGCGTGTCGTCGCGGAACTGCACGCTGATTTCGGTTTCCGACACCGCCACCTGAAACAACCGATCCGCAGCCGCCGTATCGCGCTCGACGAGTTCGGCGACCCATTTGCGATACGAGCGCCGCACGGCTGGGTGCGTTCCGATGGCGTGGGAGAGCGTCTTGAACGATGCGTCAGAGAGATGCTGCTCCTCGAGCCATTACAGGATCGCCCAGTCCTCGAGCACGTCGTGCGCCGTCGCCACGAGCAACGGATTGTCGTCGGAGGATGTGATGAGAGAGTCGCCGTGCAGCGACTCGACCACGGCAATATCGAGGCCGGTCGCAGGAACAAAGGCAGCGAGCGCCCGCGCGCGCCGCACCGCAATGATCTGGAGTGCCTCTTCGCGCAGCCGTCCCATGGCGGGCACCACACGGTCGCCGCCGCGCACGATCTCGCGCCAGAAGAGCGCGCGGAATTCGCGCTCGGTCTGCGGGAGGGATTTCTCGGAGGACCACGGGATGTCGATCGCCTTGTCGAGAACGAAGGGGTTGCGCAGGATGTCGCGCAATGCCGGGCTCTTGAGAGGAATGGCGAGCGCCGGATACGCGACCTCCGCCTCTGTGAGTTCGGTGTCCTCGAGCGGCGGCACGCGGATAACCGTGTGGTTGATGCGATGCGGCTGCAGAAAGCTCGTGCGCACCTGTTCGACCGAGTATTCGCGGCACGTGAGCAAAATGCGCAGGCCACTGTCGTCCGCCGCCAGCGTCATGAGGTCGGTAAACGCGTCGCGCGTAGTCTTCTCGAGCAGGCGCTCGACGCTTTCGACAAGGACGACCTTGCGGTCCTGCGCACCGAGGATGGCGCGAAGTTTCGCCCAGTTCGCAGGCACCTGCGCGGCGGCCAGCGTGGTGTCCAGATGCGCCTGCGCGAATTCCTCGACGCGAAAGGCAAACGAAAAATGATCCAAGGCGAGCACGCCGACGGCGTCCTTGCCCACGGCCGACTTGCCGCAACCGGCCGGTCCCGTCACGAGCACGACCTGAGCGTTCTCGAGCGAGTCGAGGAGTTTCTGTACGAGTGTCGAGCGCCGCAGATGAAGATTGCCCCCGAGCGTCGAGCGTATTGCACGCAGGACGGGTTCGGTGTGATCGCCAAGCGCCTGGAGCACGCGGCGTTCGTTCGTGCCGATCACGCCGTGGCGCGCCAGCGTGGCGGCGGGCAGGCCATCGCGGCGCAAGCTGCGACTGGCAACCATCGCCGTGCTCGCCTCTACGATCAGCTCGTGCCAGGAAGCGCCGGCGCTCGCCACGGGGTCTCCGTCCGTCGCCGTGAGTGCGAGCATGCTCCTGATGTGCGCTTCCGTCTGTCGCGTGGAGCTGTTGAGGTCGAGGCTCAGTACGTGGAGAGCGCGCAGGAACGGCCAGATGTCGGCTGCCGTGACGAGTTTTCCTTCGACGCCGCCGATGATTTTTTGCAGCTCGCCGCAGTAGCGCACGGCCGTGTTGGAGATGAAGCCGTCCGTGGCGAGGCGCTGCTCGAACTCGACGCCGCCACGCGCGGCCCGCGCGCAGTCGAGGAGCCCGACGAAGTGCTCGAGAAGCGTATTCGTACCGCGCAGCGTGACAAGCGCGAAGCGGTCGTAGTCCTTCGAAAAGTGCGAGGCGTTGAAGTCTTTCCAGAAATCGGTGACGACCTGCACGCACTCCTGGTCTGACGCGCTGACGGTGAAGCGGCGTTTCACTTGGCCGGGGAGATTGCGAGACTCGCCGCCGAAAGTGCAGACCACCAAGAAGTCGTCGGTGTGCCAGCCCAGACGCTCGGTCTGGAAGCTTACCTCCGCGACTGTGGTGTCGATCGCGATTGGCGGGATCGCGCCAAGCAGAAGCTGCGCTAGCCCTGCCCTGTACCCACATCTGAGGCTGGACAAGACGGCTTCCGGCGTGTATACATCACGGCATGATGGTACAGAGCCAGATTTTGCAGACCTTGCATGCACCTGAGTCGCAAGCTCGCCTCGCCGACATTGTGGCACAGGAGGCGCTGGACACCCGAGTGGCGGTGGGGCGGCGTGTGTGCGCGGAGTTCGGTTTCGTCGATGCCCGCGGGACGGTTCAACTCGCGGGTTGCCTCAAAGCGCTCAACAGACTGGAGGCGTTGGGGCGGATTGTGCTGCCGGGCGCCCGGCGCCGGGGGTGCGTTCCCACGCCCCGGTGTCTCGACGAGCCGGTGGCGGCCGCCGTGGAGGTGCCCGGGACGGTGGAAGCGGTCGCGGGGTTGTCGCTGGAGCGGGTCGAGGAGGGTCGGCAGCGGCGGGTGTGGAATACCTTGCTGCACTTCGAGCATCCGCGCGGGACGGCCACGTTTGCCGGCTGCCAGGTGCGCTATCTGGTCGTGTCGGCGCACGGGGTGCTCGGCGCGGTCGGATTTTCGGCGTCGGCGCTGCACTTGCGGGCGCGCGAGGCGTGGATGGGGTGGAGCGCTGTGCAGCGCCAAGGCCATCTGCACCGGGTGCTGTGCCTGAGCCGGTTGCTGATCCGCCCTGGCGTACAATGCCGCAACCTGGCCAGCCATGTGCTGGGCCAGGTACTGCGGCGTCTGGCGGCGGATTTCGAGGCCCGCTATGGGTACCGCCCGTGGCTGGTCGAGACCTTTGTCGACCCTGGGCACGACGGAGCGACCTTCAAGGCGGCCAACTTCGTGGAGGTCGGCGCCACCACCGGGCGCGGGCGTCAGGACCGGGCCCACCGGCGGGCCAGGACGGTCAAGTCGGTGTATATGTATGAGTTGGAGCCGCGCTGGCGCCGGCACTTGGGGCTGGCGCGGGTCGACGCGGCGCCGGTGCTGGCGCCGGCCGAGGGGCTCGCCAGCGCCGGGTGGACGGCGAACGAGTTTGGAGGGGCGCCGTTGGGTGACAAGCGTTTGTCGGCGCGTCTGGTCAAGAGTGCGGGGCTGCTGGCGTCGTCGCCCGGCCAGGCCGTCACCGCCAATGCGGCCCACGACCGGGCGGCGGTGAAGGGCTACTACCGGCTCATCGAGCAGCCGGCGCAGTCGGCGGTCACGCCCGCGAACATTCTCGCGTCCCACCGAACGCGCACGATGCAGCGGATGCGCGGCGAGGAAACGGTGCTGTGCATCCAGGACGGGACGGACCTGAACTTTGCGACGCGGCCGAACTGTGAGGGTCTGGGCGTCATCGGGCGCAACCAGACGACTTCCGAGACGCTCGGCCTGCATCTGCATCTGACCCTGGCGGTCACTGGCGCGGGGCTGCCGCTGGGGGTGCTGCGCTGCGGTTTCGATGCGCCGCCGGTCCAGGCGCCACCGCCCGAGGATGCGGCGCCGCGGGCAGCGTTGGCGCAGGACATGACCCGCCACAAGACGCAGCGATGGCTCGACGGTTTACGCGACATCGAGGCGGCGGCGTCGTCGTTGAGCCGCAAGACACGGGTGATCAGTGTCATGGATCGGGAGGCTGATTTCTTCGAGATGTTCGACACGCAGCGCCGCCTGGACCGCGTGGAGGTGCTCGTGCGCGCCCGGCATGACCGCTGTCTCGCCCCGGGCGCTCCGAAGCTGTTCGAAACCCTGCGTGCCGGCGCCGCCGACGGCTACGTCGAGATCGAGATCGACCGGGTGAGCGAGCGGCGCAAGTCGAGCCGCAAACAGGCCCGCCCGGCGCGCACCGGCCGCTTGGCGCGGGCCGAGGTGCGCCATCGCCAGCTGTGTCTGCCCCCGACGACCGGTGTCGGCGCCGAACCGGTGACGCTGTCGGCGGTCCATGTGCGGGAGACCGCGCCGCCGCCCGGCGAGCCGGCGGTGGAGTGGTTTCTGCTCACCAGCCTCAACGTCGCCAGCGCCGAGACCGCGGTCACGATCATCGGGTACTACCTGCGGCGCTGGCGCATCGAGGACCTGTTCCGGGTCCTCAAGTCCGGTTGCCGGGCCGAACATCTTGCGTTCCACACCGCCGACCGGCTGCAACGCGCGATCGCCATCAACACCGTGATCGCGTGGCGCCTGATGGTGATGACCCTGCTCGGACGGGAGATGCCCGGAGGCGACGCCCAACTCCTGTTCACCGACATCGAGCTGCGGTTCCTGAAGGACTATGCTGCCGAACTCGGCCTGCCACCCCCCGACCACGCCGCCGCCGCGGTCCTGCTGCTCGCCATCCTCGGCGGCTATCAGAACCGCACGCACGACCCGCCACCCGGCCACCAGATCATGTGGCGCGCCTACGAACGAATCTCCATCGCCACCATCGGTTACCGTATTGCCGAAAAGCAACGTGCCGGCGTTGTCCAGCATGAATAGTGGGTACAGGGCAGCGCTAGCCAGTAGGCGCCGACATGCTGCTCAAACGTGGTCCCGGCACCGCCGGTGGAGGCCGGACTGGACACGCGCGCCGTGGTCGCGTCGACCGCCGGCGTGGCGCTGCCCACGGCTGAATCAGCGTCATTAGTCGTGGCATTCATGCTTGGACTGCGGGGTGAATCTCTGACGAGATGGAGGCCGCGACATGATGCAAGCCGGCGAAGTTGGCCGTCAAGGTCTCGAACGTGACCCGCGGCCGGTCGTGGCGGCCGATCATACGGTCGGTCGCCTTGTCTTACATCTCCGTCTCCAGACGGAATAGCTCCATGCGCGCTGGCGCCAGCTTATCCATCCTGCTTGATAGTGAACGTCTTCTCGACGAACTGCCTCCACCGCGGGTGTTCCATCATCGCCGTCAACCTCCCTCACTTCAGGTCGGCAATCTGAAGCGACGGCCGGGAATCCCCGCTGGATCACACACCGGGCGGAGTGTGCCGGCTATCGTCGGCGGCCACGACGTCCGGGTCGTTACTGCCAGCCGGTTCGGGTTCAGCCAGCCATGTACGGACCCGTTGAGACCTGCTCGGATCGCCATTTTGGCCAATAGATACGGGGTTCTCTCAGGTTCTGGGCGAAGATCGGAACGGATTACGAATCAGCTGCTCTACCAACTGAGCTACGCCGGCATCCGTTTGGAATTATTGTAGTCTGTTCCCGGTTTGGCGTGGACCAACCGGGAGCGGAGCCTGCGCCGCGGTCGGCGACCACGAACACATTACACGTACGCACCGTGGCCGTTCCGTTTCTTCCGGCGCCACTCATTCGACACCTCCTCGAACAGGGGCGCCTTGGCCTTGGCGTAGGTCGTCTTCCGCACCAGCACGTCGCCCTGGAAGTACAGCAGGTCCAGGCCGCGCCACGACGTCGGCTGGCCTTTCAGCTCGAGCGTGCAGCGCCAGCTGGCCATGACCTTGCCGGCGTCGACGTCGACGAACAGGTCGTCGTCGATGAACCGCATCGTGCCGTGGCGGCCCGTGAACTGCGGGAGGAGGGCGGCCCGGATGGCGTCCCTGCCGTGATTGCGGGTGCCGTTGAACTCGTCGTAGACCCCGTCGTCGGCGAAGTAGGACATCACGGCGTCGAGATCGTTGTCGTTGAAGGCAGTCACGAAGCGCCTTGTCAACTCGGCCAGACGCCGGCGGGCTGTGGGCATTTTGCGTTCTCCTCTCCTGGCGGACGATTTCTGCTCCGTCGTTCGTCGCCCGCGCCAGGCAGTCCGTGGCAAAACCCCGCGTCGCACCGAGACCGGTCGGACGCGCGGCTGACAACGCGTGACGAGGGAGTATATTCAGCATATGTGACCGAGGAACAACGCAGTCAGGAAGGGAAACGACGCCCACTCGAGCAGTCGTCCCCAGGCCCGCACAGTGCGCCTCGGCGGACGCGGCGGGGCTCCTGCCACGGGCTCCTCGGCGTTCCATCCGCGCGAGGCGATGCGCGTCGACGACCCGGTCGCGCTGTTCGGCCGGCCGTTCACGCGGATAACGTGATGGCTCGGCAACCCGGTCCGGCAACTGGTAAGGTAAAGGACAAATGCAAACAGATCGTCGGCGCGGCCGGCTCACGGGATAGCAGGCCGTGGAACGGGTTCTCGCCTGACGCCGGCGGGACCGCAGCGGACGTCGAGGGCGCCTGCAACAACATTTTCAGTACCGGGGAGAAAACAGATGAAGAGATCCAACTTTGCCGCGCTGCTCGCCGTGATGTTCTCGGTGGTCGTGGCGATTCCTGCCGCTGCTCAGACCTCCAATTGGACCGCGCCTCGCACGCCGGACGGCTACCCCGACCTGCAGGGCGTCTGGGCAAGCGACTCGGCCACGCCGCTGGAGCGGCCCGAGGAGCTGGCGGACACGGAGACGCTGTCCGACGAGCAGGTGGCCGCGCTCCAGGCGCGCGCCGCCGAACTGTTCGATGGGGCAACGGACGCGGCCTTCGGGGAAAGCGTATTCAGCGCCGCCCTGGCCGGTGCCGAGGACTTCACCTCGAGCGACCGCGGAACCGGCAACTACAACCAGTTCTGGCTGATCGACCGCTGGTTCGACAACCGCACAGCGCTCATCATTGACCCGCCGAACGGGCGAATCCCGCCGATGACACCGGAGGCCGAGGAGCGGCAGCGCGCCGCCGCGGCCGCACGCCGACCGCGGGGGGCGCTGCCGGAGGGGCCGGAAGACTCGCGGATGCGCTGCCTGGGCGGTCGTGTCCCGATGACCGGACGTGGGTACAACAGCAACTATCAGATCCTGCAGAGCCGCGACCATGTGGCCATCCTCATGGAGATGATGCACGACTCTCGGATCATCCCGATCGACGGCCGTCCACATCGCAAGTCGGATCTGCGCGGTAACCTGGGCGACTCACGTGGCCACTATGAGGGCGATACGCTCGTTGTCGAGACGACGCACCTCAAGAACGGCCGGAACGGGTCGACTGCCAATATGCGCTTGATTGAGCGCTTTACCCGAGTTGCCCCTGACGTGCTGCAGTACGAGTACACGATGAACGACCCGGCAACGTGGACCCGGCCGTGGACGGCACGTCTGTTCATGCGCCCAACGCCGGGCACCGGCATACTCTACGAGTTTGCGTGCCACGAGGGGAACTACGCCATCGTCAACACGCTGCGCGGCGCGCGTGCCATAGAGCGCGAGATGGCGGAAGCGGCGAAGTAACGCTGGCGGCTGGGCAGCCTGTGGTGAAACCCCGCATCGCCGGTCGCCTGCAGCGCGGTTTCGGCCACGGACTCCCACCCGGGCCACCGAGCAGCGGGAACAGCCCGAGGTCGCCGAGGCTGGGGTGTAGCGCTCGAAAGGTGGCGAGCGCCGCCTCGATGTCGGCTTCCACGACGCCCTGCGAGTCAATGGCAAAGTCGCCCACCCCGAGAATGCCGGTCGTCGGCTGGCCGCACGCGCTCTCTAACCTGGATTATTCAGGAAGGGTCCGATTACGATAGAAAAACAAAAGCCTCCGCGTGGTATAAATGGCTTGTTCACAGACATTTACCCACCACGGAGGCCCTTGCGTGACGACCGATACGATACCACAGACTGTCCTCTTTCCGGATCTCTTCGACAAGCCCCTCGTCGCGACGTTCGACCGCCAGCACGCGAGTTCCGATGGTGGCGCTGTGCTGCTCAAGGCGGCGGAGCGCGTGTATGGGTTGGTGGCGGGTTTCGCCCGCTGTCTGGTGGACCGGCGGGAGCTCGGGAAGATCCGGCACACGCTGACGGAGTTGCTCGGCCAGCGGATCTTCGGCATTGCCTGCGGTCATCCCGATGGCAACGACGCCGACCACCTCGCCGACGACCCGATCCACAAGCTGCTGCTCGGGCGGGACCCGGTAGCGGGCGAGGCGTTGGCCTCGCAGCCGACGATCTCTCGGTTCGAGAACGGTGTCGGCCCCTCCGCCCTCTACGCGCTGGGACGCGAGCTGGCGATGCGGGTCATCGAGCGGCATCAGCACCGGCTGGACGGGCGGGCGCGGCGGATCACGATTGACCTGGATCCGACCGACGACGCGACGCACGGCGCCCAGCAGCTCACCTTCTTCAACGGGCATTACGATAGCTGGTGCTACCTGCCGTTGCTGGCGTTTCTGACCTTCGACAAGGAACGCGAACAGTATCTGTGCGCGGCGGTGCTGCGGCCCGGAAATGTGCCGGCCACCCGCGGGACCCTCGGCGTGTTGTGTCGGCTGCTGCCCCTGCTGCGGCAGGCCTTTCCCCAGGCGCGGTTTCTCGTCCGACTCGACGGGGGCTTTGCGACGCCGGAGATCTTCGACTTCCTCGATGCCGAGCCGCGGCTCGACTACGTGGTGGCGATGGCCAAGAACGCCGTGTTGCAGCGCCACGCCGAGCCCGCCCTGCTCGTGGCGCAGGCCCAGAGCGCGGCCAGCAGCCAGACCGCGCACGTGTATACCGATACTCAGTACCAGGCCGGTACGTGGGGCCACGCGCGCCGCGTCGTGATCAAGGCCGAGGTCGTCCGGCTCGGCGACCGCGAGCCGCGCGACAACCCGCGCTTCGTCGTGACCAACCTGCGCCAGACGCCGCGTTTCGTCTATGAACGGATCTACTGTGCCCGCGGCGACATCGAGAACCGGATCAAGGAGTTGCTCGATGGCTTGCAGATCGACCGCACGAGCTGCTGTCGCTTCTGGGCCAATCAACTGCGCGTGCTGCTCACCGCCGCCGCTTACGTACTGATGCAAGAACTCCGGCTGCACGCGGCGCGCACCGCCTGTGCGCGCGCCCAAGTGACGTGGCTGCGCGCCCGGCTCCTCAAATTGGGGGCGCACGTCGTCGGCTCGGTCCGCCGCGTGGTCCTGCACCTGCCGACCGCCACGCCGGACCTCCACGCCTGGCGGCACATCGCTCGTGCACTTGGCGCCCGCGCCGGATAGGCCCCCGCCAGCGCCCGTCAGCCGCGCATACACGCATCCCAACGGCGCACCGAGCCCGCGCGTGGCGAAGCCGTCCCTCCACGACCCCATACCCAGGCCTTCCGCACCGACAATCAGTGTCTATCCCGCCGGCGCCCGACGGCAGCGATGCTCGGCGCGCCCGGCGCGCCCGGCGCGCGACAATTACACCGTCCGCGGGGGCGACTCTGGGCCTTCAGGAATAATGCGCGTTAGCCTTGGGATCCCGATTGTGTAGGAGGTAGCGCCGGCGCTACCCGCCCGCGCCCTGCCGTTGCACCTCGTCCTCGATTTCGTCCATCAGCGCCACCAGGTCGAGCAGGTCGTGACTGGTCACGGTTCCCAGAAATTCGCCCGAGTCGCGATCCACTACCGGTACCACCGTCACCCAGTGGCCCGCCATGCGCTGCAGCACGTCGTCGATCGGCTCGTCGGGCCAGGCCCGCGGCATCCTCCGGCGGATGACGTCGCCCAGTGGCACATCCGCGCGCGGCCCCGCGCCCACGGAACGCAGCTTGCTCAACGACACGATGCCCGCGGGTGCGCCGTCCGCCACGACCAGGTAGTCGTACTGATACGGAACCGTCCACTCGTCGAGGAAGCTGCGCACCGGCAGCTCCGGCCCGGGATAGACGCGCGTCCGGTCCAGGACCGAGTTGACCGTGACGCCCGCCAGTGCGTGACGGGCGAACGACGGCAGAACCATTCGCGGCCGCGCCGGGCGTTCCCGGGCACTGGTTCGGTCGAGCGCGGCGCCTATGGCCGGAGGCCCCAGGAGGATGTATCCGAACATGACAAGCACGAGCAGCGAGAAGACCTCGCGCCCGATGGCGCCAGTTTGGAGCAGCACCGTCAGGAAGGCGATCTCGGTCGCCCCCTTGCCCATCAATCCCACCGCCAGCGCAAACGGCGTGTCGAGCCCGGCCAGCCGCGCGCCGAGGAGGGCGCCGGCGAACTTGCCCGCCAGCGGGATGCACACCAGCGCCGCGATGGTGGCCGCCGGCAGGGCCGGGAAGGACAGGTCCAGGTACAGGCCGGCTGACGCGAAGAAGAGCGGCACGAAGAACGCGTCCGCCGCGAGCCGCACGCCGGGCAGGATGTCGTCACGCATCCGGTGCGGCAGACCGGACAGGGAAGCGCCCAGCACCAGCGCGCCGATTGCGCCGAGGCCGTAGCCAAACCTGCTGATGGTCGCCGCCACGAGCAGCAGGGCCAGCGCCTCGGCGACGCTGACGGTGGTGAACATGCGGAGCCCGACAAGCTCCTTGAGCAGGCCCTTGGCGGCCAGCACCCGGGACACGACGCCGACGCTCGACAGCGCCAGAACGCCGGCGAGCGCCAGCGCCGCGTAGAAGTCCAGCCCCAGCGCGAACCCGGTGCCGGACAGATCCGACGTGACCAGCAGTGCCGCCAGCACCGCGATGCCGACCGACACAGCCGCCGCGGCGAAATACCGGCCGCGGGCCGCCGCGATGAAGCCGGGCACGTCGATCTCGTCGAGACCCACGATGAAGAAGAAGACGACAGCGCCGACGCCCAGGAGGAGAGGGATCGCCCCGGTCGGCTCCACGATTCCGGCCAGCGGTCCCAGCAGAGCGCCGGCCAGGGTGCAGGCGACGGCGGTGTGCAAGCCGAGGCGGCCCAGGACAAGCTGGGCGGCCTTGGCAGCGACGATTAGCAGTCCGATGTCCAGCAGGGCGTACATGCTCACGACGATCTCCGTCCAGTACCGGCCTCGAGCACGCCGTGACCGTCGGGCGCGCCGCGGGCCAGGGCCCGCAGCCGCTGCAACACGATGGCCGCGGCGGTCGCGACGTTCAGCGAGTCGACGGCCGGCTCGATGTCAATCCGGACCCGTTCGTCACACAACTCGAGCGCAGCGCGGCTGACGCCGTCGCCTTCGTTCCCGAGCAGCAACGCCAGCGGCGCGCCGGGCGCGCGCCGCACGAACGTCTCCAGGTCGGCGGCGGAACCCTCCGGCGTGAGGGCCGCCAGATACGCCCCCGACGCCTTCACTCGCCGCAGCAGGTCCGGCCACTCCCCCGCCACGAGGAACGGGAGCGTCAACGTCGTGCCCATCGACGTGCGGATGGCCTTGCGGTACAGCGGATCCGCGCACGTCGGCGAGAGCAAAACGGCGGACGCGCCGAACGCCGCGGCGCTACGGAAGATGGAGCCGACATTGTCCGGATTCGAGACGCCTTCCAGCAGGACCAGCGGACGCCCCGGTCCGCCCGGCGGCCAGACGTCCGCTGCCGGCTGCGGTTCTGGACGCACGCCGAGCGCGAGGCATCCGCGGTGGAACCGGAACCCGGTTATCTGACGGAGCTGTGCCGAGTCGGCCAGGTAGACCCGCGGGCCGTCAACGGCGTCAGCGTGGGCGGCCAGGGCCGGCTCCAGCCGGACGAGCAGGCTGTCGGTGACCAGCAACGCGTGCGTCTGGAATCTGGAGGCGAGCAGCCGTTCGACCGCCAGGCGGCCCTCCGCAACGAACAGGCCGCGCTCGCACAGGAGCGCGGGGTCGGACATGGTCCGAAAGTCACGCAGGCGGGGATCGTCGACCGTTTCAATCCGGAGGGGCTCGATTCCCACGGGGCTCGGCTACGTCGAACGGACGACCGAGCGGTTGCTGCGGTGCCGGTCGAGCACCTCCAGGCCGAGCGACTTGCTGAGGTACACCTTCGCCTCGCGATTGTCCACGGCGTGCGGCTCGAACTTGATCACATTGAATTGCAGGTGGTCGAGCGTGCCGCGCATGTCGTACAGCCGGTTCTTGGTCTTGACGACTATCTCGTCGTAGCCATTGTCGAGCGCCCACGCCTCCTGCTCCTCGGTCAGGGCGCGAAAGAACCCCTTGCCGCGCCAGTCGCGGCGCGTCCCCCCGATCCAGCTGTAGAGCACCTTGCGGCCGGCAAATTCGATGCACTCGCTCAGGCGCGCGACAAGGTCGCCCAGCTTGGACTCGGTCTCGTCCGACCGCAACTCGTGCGACACCTTGTAGGCCACCGGCACGACGGTCGCCGGATCGTCCGGCAGCGGCGCCTCTGCCATCAGGATCTGGTGCTCCCGTTCGTGGAGCCGCCCGATAACCTCGGCCGATCCCTTGCGGCGGGCGAACTCGCCGAAGTACTCCTCGATGTATTCGATTTCGAGAGCGCCCTGCTGCAGTTCATACTGGCGGATGTGGTATTCCATGCGCTCGCTGCAGCATCATACACTGCGGTTATGCTGGAGTTGGCGGGCGACCTCTTCCTGGTCCTGCACCTGATGATTGCCGGCCGCCTGCGCTGGCGCAGCGCCTGACCGGGAGCGAGATCACCCGGCTGCAGGAGACCACGCGCACGACGCTGCGCGACTGGCCGCGGACGCTGGATGAGTGGGAAGTGCTGAAGGACGAACGCCGGGATCGCGGGAACGGCGACGTTAAGGAAGTGTCTTGAAAGGATCGATAGCCGGGACGCCGAGCGGCTCGAAATGGCGCAGATTGCGGGTCAGAATCGTCAGGTCGTGGCATCCCGCGGTGGCGGCGATCGCAACATCGGCGAAACCGGGCGAGTGGCCCGCCGCGCGGGCACGGTCCGTCAGCTCTCCCGCCAGTCGCGCTGCGGCGAGATCGAACGGCAACACGCGGTCGCTGTAGAGATGCAGCACCAGTTCGAGCCAGTCCGTGAGACCGGCGGCCTTTGATGTTGCGCCGATCCGTTTCAGTCTGGCGATGCCGTCGACTATCTCCATCACGGTGACGGCCGAGAGGAAGAGCTGATCCGAGTGCGCATCCATCCAGTCGACCAACGCTGCGGCGCGCGCCGCCCGGCCCGGCGCGCCGGCCGATAGGACGTTGGTGTCTACGAGGTACACCGGGCGTTCCTACAACGCGGCTTTGCGGGACGGACTGCGGTCACGCGCCGGCAGGTCACCTTCTTCGACCGGCAGGGAGAACAACAGCCTGCCGAAGGACGGCACCTGGCGAAGCCGATTCCACTCGTCGACCCCGACGATCACGGCACGGGGTTTCCCGTGGCGGGTGATGACGGCGGACTCTCCCTGCGCCGCTGCGTCCACCAGCGCCGAGAGCCTTGCCTTCGCGTCACGCAACTGAATTTCCTGCATTACGACCTCTCAAAAGAACTACTGTAGTCAGTATAGTGCAGGTTACAGCTGCCAGGGCGCCCTGTCGCGCCTGCTCAAGCGCGACTGGCCGCGGACGCTTGAGGAGCGGGAGACCTTGAACGTCAGCTCCCGGCCGCGGCGTTCGGCACGGTAGCAGGGTCGTAGGCGAGATTCGGGGACAACCAGCGCTCGACCGTTTCGACGTCGAGCCCCTTGCGTTGCGCATAGCGCGCCACCTGGTCGCGACCGAGGCGGCCGACGGTGAAGTAGCGCGCTTCGGGATGCGCGAAGTACAGGCCGCTGACGCTGGCGGCCGGCAGCATCGCCGCAGACTCGGTCAGGGAAATGCCGGCCGCCTCGGCGTCCAGCAGCTCGAACAGCTTGAACTTCTCGCTGTGGTCCGGACAGGCGGGATAGCCGAACGCCGGCCGGATGCCGCGATATCGCTCCGCGATGAGACCCTCATTGGATAGCGACTCTTCGGACGCATAGCCCCACTCGCGACGCACGCGTGCGTGCAGGTACTCCGCGAACGCCTCGGCCAGGCGGTCGGCCAGCGCCTTGACCATGATGGCCCGGTAGTCGTCGTGGTCCCGCTCGTATATCCCTGCGAGGTCGTCGGCGCCGATGCCGGCGGTGACGGCAAACGCCCCGACGTAATCGGTCCGCCCCCGCTCGCGCGGCGCGACGAAGTCGGCAAGCGAGCGGTTGGGCCGGTCAGCGCCGAACGACTCCTGCTGCCGCAGCATGTTGAATCGGACGACCGCCGCACCGGCGGCGGGGTCGTAGAGCACAACGTCGTCGCCATCCGCATTGGCCGGCCAGAAGCCGTACGACCCGCGCGCGGTGAGACGGCCCCCGGCGACGATCTCCGCCAGCAGCGCCGTCGCATGCGCATACAGCTCGCGCGCCGCCGCGCCCTGCACCGGGTCGTCGAGAATGGCCGGAAAGCGGCCCTTGAGCTCCCAGGCGGCGAAGAAGAACGTCCAGTCGATGTACGGCGTCAGCTCCTCGAGCGCCACCTCGACTGTGCGTCGGCCTGTGAACGACGGTACGGGTAACACCAGTGCATCCCAGTCCGTGCGCAACGCGTTGGCCCGCGCCGCGTCGTACGTGGCGAGCTTCCGCGTACCGCGCCCGGCGTACTGCTCACGGAGCCGGACCTGGTCGGCGCGGTTGTCCGCATCGAAACGAGGCCGGCGATCCGCGTTCAGCAAGCTGGAGACCACGTCGATCACGCGCGACGCGTCGGCCACGTGCACGGTGGTGCCGTCGTACGCCGGCGCGATCTTGACGGCGGTATGCTGGCGGGAGGTGGTCGCGCCGCCGATCAGCAGCGGCACCTGCATCCCGCGGTGCGTCATCTCCGTTGCGACGTACGCCATCTCGTCCAGAGACGGCGTGATCAGCCCGCTCAGGCCGACGAGGTCGGCGCCTTCGTCGGCGGCGGTCTGCAGGATGGTGTCGCACCGCACCATCACGCCCAGGTCGACCACGTCGTAGTTGTTGCACTGCAGCACGACGCCGACGATGTTCTTGCCGATGTCGTGGACGTCGCCCTTGACCGTGGCCATCACGATCTTCCCCTGCGAGGTCCCGGCGCTCTGATCCGCTTCCATGTACGGCTGGAGGTACGCCACGGCCTTCTTCATGGCGCGGGCGCTCTTGACCACCTGCGGCAGGAACATCTTGCCCGCGCCGAACAGGTCGCCGACCACCTTCATCCCGTCCATGAGCGGCCCCTCGATGACGTCCAGGGCCCGGGCGCACTGCTGTCGCGCCTCCTCCACATCCGCCTCGATGAAGTCGACGATGCCGCGCACCAGGGCGTGGGACAGCCGCGCTCCGACATCCCCCTCCCGCCAGGTCAGGTCGAATTCCCGTGCGCGCGCCTCGCCTCGCACCCCTTCCGCGAACCGCACCAGCCGCTCCGTTGCGTCGGGGCGCCGGTTGAAGATGACGTCCTCGACGTGCGCCAGCAGATCCGCCGGGATGTCCTCGTACACCGCGAGCTGGCCGGCGTTGACAATCCCCATGTCCATGCCGGCGCGAACCGCGTGGTAGAGAAACGCGGCGTGCATCGCCTCGCGGACCACGTCGTTGCCCCGGAACGAAAACGACAGGTTGCTGACGCCGCCGCTGACCTTCGCGCCCGGACAGCGCACCTTGATGCGCCGGGTCGCCTCGATGTAATTCACGGCGTAGCCGGCGTGCTCCTCCAGCCCGGTGGCGACCGCGAGGATGTTCGGGTCGAAGATGATGTCCTCCGACGCCACGCCGGCGCGCGTGGTGAGGAGGAGGTACGCCCGCTCGCAGATCGCGACCTTGCGCTCGATCGTGTCGGCCTGGCCGGTCTCGTCGAACGCCATCACGACCATCCCGGCGCCGTAGCGGCGGACCAGGCGCGCCTGCTCGAGGAAGGCGTCCTCGCCCTCCTTGAGGCTGATCGAGTTGACGATCCCCTTGCCCTGGACACACTTGAGGCCGGCCTCGATGACCGACCACTTCGAGCTGTCGATCATCAGCGGCACGCGGGCGATATCCGGCTCGGTGGCGATCAGCCGCAGGAAGCGGGTCATGCACGCCGCGGAATCGAGCATCCCTTCGTCCATGTTGACGTCGACGATGTTGGCGCCGCCGCGCACCTGCTCCAGCGCGACGTCGGCCGCCGCGGCGTAATCGTCCTCCCGGATCAGGCGTGCGAAACGGCGCGACCCGGTTACGTTCGTCCGCTCGCCGACCATCAGGAAATTGCTGTCGGGCCGCACCGTGAGGCGCTCGAGCCCGCTGTACTCGGCTGCGCGCAACTCGTCCGCGGCCGGGCGGACGCGCGGCGCCACCCCTGCAAGGGCGCCCGCGAGAGTCCGGATATGGTCGGGCGTGGTGCCACAGCAGCCGCCGAGGATGTTCACAATGCCGCTCGTGGCGAACTCGCGTAGCAGGCCGGCGGTTTCCTCCGGCTGCTCGTCGTACTCCCCGAACGCATTCGGCAGACCGGCGTTCGGGTAGCAGCTGATCCACGTACCGGCGACCCGCGCGAGCTCCGCGAGATACGGCCGCATCTCGCGCGCGCCCAGCGCGCAGTTGAGGCCGACGGAGAACGGGCGGGCATGCGCCACCGACACCCAGAACGCGTCGATGGTCTGGCCCGACAGCGTACGCCCGCTGCGATCCGTGATCGTCACCGAGAGCATCAGCGGCAGCTCGACGCCCCGCTCGTCGAACACTTCCTGGACCGCAACGATCGCCGCCTTGGCGTTCAGCGTGTCGAAGATCGTTTCGATCATCAGCAGGTCGCAGCCGCCGTCGATCAGCCCGCGGGTCTGCTCGGCGTAGGCGTCGCGGAGCGCATCGAAGGTCGCCGCGCGGAACGTCGCGTCGTTGACGTCGGGCGACATCGAGAGCGTCCGGTTCGTCGGCCCGATCGCCCCGGCCACGAAGCGCGGGCGGTCCGGCGTGCGCGCGGTCCACCGCTCAGCGGCCTGCCGGGCGAGATGCGCCGCATCGCGGTTCAGCTCGTAGACAATCGCTTCGAGGCCGTAGTCCGCCTGGGCAATTGCCGTGCTGTTGAACGTATTCGTTTCGATGATGTCGGCGCCGGCCGCGAGGTACTCGTCGTGGATCGCCGCGATGACGTCCGGCTGCGTCAGCACCAGCAGGTCGTTGTCGCCGGCCAGATCGTGCGCGTGGCCCGCGAACCGTTCACCGCGGAAGTCGGCCTCCCCGAGCCCGCGGCGCTGGATCATCGTGCCCATGGCGCCGTCGAGAATCAGGATGCGTTCGCGCAGCGCCGCGTCGAGGCGCGCGCGCACGTCGTCACCCTGCAGTTGATGCGTATTCATGATCCTCTCGATGACGGCGGACCGGGCGCATGCGGACCGCCTTGCGGCGTGCGGCGCGGTCTAGGAGCCCCGATAGACGATCCGCCAGACCCGGCCGCCGACGTCGTCGGTCACGTAGACCGAACCGTCCGACCCCTGGGCGATGCCGGCGGGGCGGTGGACGGCGTCGCGGGGAGTCACCAGCGGTGACACGGCGGCAAACCCTTCGGCGAACGTCTCCCACTCGCCGGTGAACTCGCCGTCGCGCCGTGGCGCGAACGCCACCTGATAGCCTTGCTGCTCCATCGGCGCGCGGTTCCAGGACCCGTGGAAGACGACGAACGCACCCTCCCGGTAGCGGTCCGGGAACTGGCCGCCGGTGTAGAACATCATGTCATGCGGCGCCCAGTGGCCGGGGAACGCCACCAGCGGCCGCTCGTACCGGCCGCAGTCACCCTCCGCCTCGCCGTCGCCGCCGTATTCCGGCGCCAGCACCCGCCGGCCCAGAAAATGATCGTAGTAACAGTACGGCCAGCCGAAATCGGCGCCGTCCCGCAGCCTGAACAGCTCCTCGGACGGCAGCTCGGCGCTCTCCGCGTCATCGAAGTACGCCCCGAACAGCGTCGCCAGCGAGTCGCGCCCGTGCTGCATCGCATACAGCGCACGGCTGCCCGGATCCCAGGCAATCCCGAGGATGTTGCGCGTGCCGAGCGCAAATCGATACCCGTCGTCCGCCTGCGTCTGCCCGGCACGATCCGCGTCGAAGCGCCAGACGCTCGCCTGCCGCTCGCGCTGCCGGCAGGGCAGCTCCCCCCGCGATCCGGCGGTGCGCACCTGCTGCTGGCAGGCGTTCGACGGCGCGCCCACGTTCACGTAGATCCGCCCGTCCTCGTCGAACGCAAACGCCTTGTCCCGATGGCCCCGCTGGACGGGAAACTCGGACACGATCAGCTCGGGTTGCCCCGCCGGCACGAGCTGCCCCGGCGTCAGCGCATAGCGAAAAACCTCCGTCGAGGTCGAAACGTAGAGATAGCCGTCGCGCAGCTCGAGGCCGCTGCCGTAGTGGTCGCCAAACCGCTCCACCACTTCCGCGCGTCCGTCGCCGTCCACGTCGCGCAGCGCGACGATGCCGTCTCCCGTGGCTCCGCCGCCGCCGCCGCGCACTCCCCGGTTGCGGACGTAGATGTCGCCGTTGGCCGCGACGTCGATATGGCGGACGCCGCCGAGCCCGTCGGCGACCACCAGCGCGCAGAATCCGTCGGGCAGCACGAGGCCGCCGTTGTCAGGATCGCACGCAGGGACAACGGATGAGGAGGACTGTCCTTCGCACGCCAGCAGCACGCTGCTCAGCCCAACAAGCAGCGCCGCGCCGCAGCAGCCGCGGAGCGCTAGCGGGAGGAACGGAATGAACCGCATGTCAACATCTCCGAGCCATGGTACGGATTGGCAATGTCGCCGTCCTCCTGTATCCACGACTTGCGGGCCATCGGGCAGAAGGCAATCTTCAGCTCGCCGAGACCGGCATCGTTGGAGTACTTGATGACCGCGTCGCTCAGCAGGCCGAAGGCGGCCCGCGACTTCACCAGATCGTCAGCCAGCGAGACGGCGTTCGCGGCGACGACAATCGCGGCGCCCGCATCGCCCAGATCGCCAGCGGTGGACAATATCGCCTGCGCGGCGTCGGTGACGCCGTCGGTCGAATCGGCCGCCAGCGTGGCCTGAATATGCAGATACGGCGCCGCCACGTCCGCCGGCAGCTCAGCCGCCGCAGACCCGGCGCCCAGGACGAATCCGATACCCGCCAGCAGAAGCACCCTCTTCATCTTCTTCCCCTCGGGGCTGCGCCCCGAACCCCCGGCGGCCACTAGTGGGGACCCCTTGGCCCCACGCCGTGGCCGCCGAGGCGCGCCGTGCGCGCCTTGGGGACAACGCCGCAGTTGCATGTTGTCCCCTTGCAAGTTCGGGCCGCCGCCGTGTCTGCCTGCAACTTCACAACTTGGGGCTGCGCCCCGCTACAGGGTACTACGTATCGGCCGCATCCGACCCGCAGCGTTGCGCCCAGACGGGGTGCATCGCCGGTCGAATGCAGTGGGGTCTTGCCTCAGTCTGCTAGGCTTGGCGCATGCCTTCCGCACGCGCGTTCCTGCTGGCAATCGGCATCCTCCTCGTTTTCCCGGCCGGCACGCTCCGCGGGCAGGATCAACCCCTGTTCCGCAGCGGCACGGAGCTGGTCGACCTGTTCGTCACCGTCACCGACAGCGATGGGCGGCTGGTGCCGGATCTGACGCTGGAGGACTTTGCCGTCTTCGATGACGGCGAGCCGCAGCAAATCGTGCTGTTCGAGAACACCGTGCGGCCGATCACGGTCGTGGTGATGCTCGACACCAGCATCAGCACGACGAACGTGATGGACCGGATCATGGGCGGCGCCGAGCAGTTCCTGATCCGCATGCTGCCCGACGACCGCGCGCGCGTCGGGGCTTTCAACGACAAGATCGAGATCGTTCCGGCCGAATTCATCGGCGACCGCGACCTGCTGATCGGTGAGCTCGACGGCCTCGACTTCGGCAATGACACGCGGCTGCACGACGCAGTGGTGGCCAGCCTCGACTCGCTGCAGGGCATCGAGGGCCGCCGGGTCATCCTGGTGCTGACGGACGGCCAGGACAGCGCCAGCCGCAGCGGCTGGCGGAACGCTCTGCGCCAGGCCGTCGCCGAAGAAGTGATGATCTATTCAATCGGCCTCGAGGTGGAGTACTTCGACGGCGCCCGCAACCGGCGCACCTCGCCCGACCGCAGCCTGCGGAGGCTGGCCGAGGAGACCGGTGGCGGCTATTTCGAGTTGCGGGAAACGGACGAGCTTGGCGCGACCTTCACGCGGGTGTCCCAGGAGTTGCACAGCCAGTACGTCATCGGCTTCACGCCGTCCATGCGGGACGGTGAGACGCACGAGTTGTCGGTCCGGCTCAAGCGGCGTGGCATGACCGCGCGAGCCCGGCGCAGCTATGTCGCGCCGGCGGATCCCTCCCCAGCCGGACCGGCGGGCCGCTAGCGGCCGCCCGCCGGCCCCGCGGAGCAGCCGGCTCTTCAGGTTCATGTACTCACCACGAGTCGAGCTTGCGCTGGCGACCGTGCTGGAGGCGCACGGCCTCCGCCGCCGGAAGGCGGGCCGCGGCTTCGAGGCGACACACGTGACGTCGGTGGCCTGGATCACGGCCGACTACGGCTTCGACGAAGACATTGTCATCGCCGCCCTGCTGCACGACACGCTCGAAGACACCGCGCTCGATCCGCAGGTCATCCTCTCGCGCTTCGGCGACCTCGTACTCGGCATGGTGCGGGACGTCTCGGAGCCGCCCAGGCCGCAACCGTGGCGCGCGCGCAAGGAGGCGTACATCACGCAGCTACGGCAGACCCCGCGCCTGGGATCGCTGGCCGTCGCTTCGGCCGACAAGATCCACAACCTGACGAAGATGGCCGACGGGCTGCGCACCGGGGGGCTGGCGTTCGCTGGCGCGTTCACCGCCGGCATCGACGCGATGCAGTGGTATCACCACACGGTCTACGAAATGGCCGCCGCGCGCTGGAGCCACGCCATCCTCGACGAGCACCGCCGCCGGCTCGACGCCTTCGACGCGGCGGCCCGCGAACTCACGTCCCCGTAGGCCCGACCCACCGATGCGCAGGACGACCGAGGACCGCGGCTTCGTCGAACCCCGCTCCCGCCCCTGGATCTGGATCGTCTATGTCCTGCTGTTCGGCGCCTCGGTCCCGTGGTATCTCCCGGACGGCCCGCCGCGCCTCTGGTTCGGCCTGCCGCACTGGGTCGTAATCTCGCTGGGAGCCAGCCTAGGGGTGGCCATTTTCACGGCCTACGTCATCGCGCGCTACTGGTCGGCGCCGGACGCGGGCCCTGAAACTGACGGCCGGCCGGCGCCGGCTGGCGGAGGCGGGGACGAGGACAGCCGGCGTTGAGTCTCGGGCTCGGCGCCGCCGGCGGCGTGGGGCTGTACCTCGTGGTCCTGATCGCCCTTGGCTACGCCACCCGGCGGCGGGGCGGGCACGCCGGCCTGGGCGACTTCTACCTGGCCGGGCGCGACCTCGGCGCATTTGTTCTGCTGCTGACGCTCTACGCCACGCAATACAGCGGCAACACCCTGCTCGGGTACCCCGGCGAGGCGTTTCGGATCGGCTACGCCTGGGTGATGAGCGTCGGCTTCATGATGGCGATCGTCGTCGTCTACCTCACCTTCGCCCCGGGCCTGCAGCTCGTCGCCCGCCGCCGCGGGTTCGTGACGCCCGGCGACTGGATCGCCTACCGCTTCGGCTCGCCGGCGCTGACGCTGGCGGCAAACGTGCTGCTGGTGGCCGCCATCGCCAACTATCTGCTGGCGCAACTGGTGGCGATGGGCCACGTCACCGAAGGCCTCTCCGGCGGTGTCGTGCCGTACTGGGCCGGCGTGGTGCTGCTCACGCTGGTGGTCGGCATCTACGAAACGATCGGCGGCATGCGGGCGGTAGCCTGGACCGACTGCGTGCAGGGGATCATGCTGCTCGCCGGGCTGTCCGGCCTGCTGCTGACGGTGGCCCCGACGCCCGCCCACCTGGCCGAGATGACGGCCGCCATCGCCGCCGAGGCGCCCGAGAAGGTGGCCGTGCCGCCCTGGAGCGTCACGCGCACCTGGTTCAGCACCATCGTGCTGATCGGCTTTTCCGCCGCCGTCTACCCGCACGCCATCCAGCGCATCTACGCCGCGCGCGATGCCGCCACGCTCAAGCGCGCGCTGAGCGTGATGGTGTTCCTCCCGCTCGTCACGACCGGCGTCATGTTCCTCGTGGGTGTTCTCGCCATCGCCGAGCTACCGGCCGGCGGCGACCCGGACCAGGTGATGCCGCTGCTGCTGACCGCCTGGAGCGGGCGTTCGCTGGCGCTCTACTGGCTGTCGGTGGTCGTCATCACCGCCGTCGTGGCGGCGATCATGTCGACCGCCGACTCGGTGCTGCTCAGCCTGTCGTCCATCCTCGCCAAGGACGTGCTGGGCCAGACGCTGCTGCGGGGCGCGTCCGAGGCGCGGCTGACCCGCCTCGGCAAGCGCCTGTCGTGGCTGGTGGTGGCCGTGCTGGTGGTGCTGGCGCTGGCGCCGCGAACGACCCTCTGGGGACTGACCGAAATCAGGATGGAGATTCTGGCGCAGGTGGCGCCCCTGTTCGTGCTGGGCGTCACGTGGCGGCGCCTGACGACGACGGCCGCCTTCGGCGGCCTGGCGGCCGGCTGCGCCACGTACGCCGGACTGCTGCTGGCCGGACGCCCCGAGGTGTGGAACGTCCACGCCGGCGTGGTGGCGCTCGGCGTCAACGTGGCGTGCTGCGTCGTGCTGACCCGCCTGCAGACGCGGGTTCCGGCGCGGTACGGGGAGTGACCGGCCGCGGACGGCGGCTTGTGCTAAATTGCGTGGGTCGAATCTGCCTTGGTTGGATCCCTGAAATTGAAAACGACTGTACTTGCGGCGCTCCTGGCGCTGACCGTCTGCGGCGCCGCGGGCTGCGCGGTCGAACCGGCGGCCACCGTCGACCCGCCGTCCCGCCTGACGCTGGATGCGTTCCGCCCGGGCGCCGCTGGGTGCTACGACCGCGCCGCGCAGCCGTACACCGCGGTGGTCGATTCGCACCTGCACTTCCGGCCGTTCGGCGGGCCGGCCGTCCCGTTCGAGGAGGTCGTGGATTACCTCGAGGAAACCGGCGTCCTCTTCGCCAACGTCTACGGCATCGGCCAGATGCTGCCCGCGGCCTCGTCCTGCACCTACTACCTGGACTGCCCGGGAACTCCCGTGACGCCGACGCTGAAGAACGACTTCGTCAACGCCGCCAACTACGTGACGAAGGCGCCGGACGGTATCCACCTGACGCTGTCGATGACCTTCCCAGACCTGTCGAACCCGGAATCCGTCCTTGCCGGCATCGAGATCCTGGACACGGAGTATCCGGGCCTCTTCAGGTGGATGGGCGAGGTCAACCTGGCGAAGCAGGCCCTGTTCGGCAACGGGCACGAACCGGTGCCCGCGGCCACGATCGCCGAATGGGCGCCGTTCATGGAGGTACTGCGCGAGCGTGGCATCCCGCTGGCGATTCACGCGGATCTCGGCAACGACGACGAGCCGACCCGCTACGTGCCGCTAACGGAAGAGGTGCTGCGGCTGTACCCCGAGAACGCGATCGTGTGGGTCCACATGGGGCTGTCGCGCGAGCTCACGACCATGGACGCAGCGCGGCACGTCGAGCTGCTCGCGTCGATGCTGGATCGCCATGCGAACCTGATGCTCGACATCTCCTGGCGGGTGCTCGACGACGCCTACTTCTCGCAGCCGGAGGCGCGGGCGGCGTACCTGCCGCTGCTGAACGACTACTCCGCGCGGATCCTCCCCGGCACCGACTTCCTGGCGTCGGGCGACAAGGATCTCGAGGTGTACCGGACGGAGCTGGACGTCACGAGCCGCATCAACCGGTATCTGGACGACGAGGCGTTCCGCAACATCGCCCTCGGCGGGAACTACTTCCGGCTGCTGGACCTGGACTACACGGCGCCGCCCATCTGCCCGGTGGCGGCCGCAGCAGAAGGCCGGTGATAAACGTGGGCTAGTCGCGCACCGCGCGGCCGGCACGCACCGCGGCGTCGTTCCCGACGGTGAGCCCGCCGCCGGCACGGCCGGCGCCCAGCATCGTGAACCCCTGCGCAATCCGGCGCGGCATGTCGGCAGCGGTGGCGGTGATCGCACACGTTATGCCGTGCGTGCGGCAGGCGCCGGCAATCGTCTCGATGGCCGCCTCGACCTCGGGCTCGTCGCGCGCCACGCCGAGCGAGTTGGACAGGTCGCTCGGGCCGATCAACAAGCCGGTGACGCCGGGTACGGCAGCGATGGCGTCCACGTTGCGCACCCCGGTGGCCGTCTCGACCATCATGAATGCCACGAGGTTGCCCTCGGGGTTGAGCGGCCAGAGGTCGGCGCGGCGTACGTAGTCCACGGCCGACAGTCCCCAGGACCACGTTGCAATCTGGGTGCCCGAGCCGCGCAGGCCCGGCGGCTCGGGATAGCGCGACCCGCGGCGCTGCGGATAGCGCATCGAGCGCGCCGCCGCCAGCGCCTGCTCCGGCGTCTCGATCGACGGAAAGATGATCCCCATCAGCCCGATGTCGAGCGCCTGCTTGACCGCCCACTCGGACGACTCGCGGCCGTACGGGGCGATCCGCACGAGCGGCGAAACCCGCTGCCGCAGGCTGCCGCTCTCGGCAATCGCCTGCTTGTCGGTCATCCCCAGCAGAAACGTGTGGAGCGCGCGGAAGTCCATCGGCCCGTGCTCCATGTCGACATAGACATAGTCGATGTCGGCGCGCGCCAGCGACCGGGCGTTTTCCAGTGAGAGGTCGTACGTGCTGACCCCGTAGGCCCTCTCGCCGCGCGCGAGCTTGTCGACCAGCCCGCTGAGGTGGCCGCCCGCGTCCTGGGCAGACGGCGACCCGGACAGCAGACAGAGCGTGATCCCGATGGCCGCGACGGCAGAGGAAAAGTATCTCATTGGCGGTCGGACGCCTGCGCTTTTTGCAATCCTACAGCATGGTTCGCCGGAGAGGGACGCGGACTTCAGCGTGCAGTTCTCGCGCCGCAGTCAAGGAATGGGCCCTCCGACAAACCCGGTCCCCTCACAGACGCCATTCTCTCAAGCTTCAACTGGTCCGAAAAACGGTGGGCAGGTCAAGTGTATGGGTGTATCTTCGGTACCCGATCCCGAGGGTTGATTTTGTCAACATCGATTCGTCGTGGAGGTCATCAAATGAAGCGTACGGTTCTCATCGTCCTCCTATTCAGCGCGCTGGCGTTCTCGTCCACCGTGTATGCGCAGACCGACGCGCAGCTCATCGAACAGTCGCTGACCGCGGCGCCGCGGCGTGGCCGTGACGACGCAAGCGTCGTCAAGTGGGCCGCCGACCACACCTACACGACGATCAAGCAAGGCACGAACAAGATCGTCTGCTACAGCCGGGCGGATCAGCGCGACCGACCGCCGTTCGCCGTGCAGTGCACGAGTCTTGCGAACCTCGAGAGAGTCGCGCAGAACCGGCGGTTTCGTACGGAGAGTACCGACGCTGAGGGAGAGCGGGCGTTGGTGGCCGCCGCCGCCCGGAACGGCACGCGCGTCGAGGCAGAGTATGGCTCGTGGTTCAGGTCGAGCAATGGCCCAGACCAGGCGAGTGCCGGGACTCATATGACGATCGCGATGCCGGGAGCGACCACAGCGTCCTCTGGCTTCCCTGACAACCGCGACGAGGGTGGCGCGTACATCATGGCGGCGGGCACCAGCGAGGCCCACCTGATGGTCCCGTGAGGGTTCCAACGTCCATGTGCATCTCGCGGCGGACAATCCCGAGGAGGCGGCGCAGTGGTACATGATGAAGGAGCTTGAAGCGGTAGGAGTCACGACGTGACCCCGATGCGCGAGGCGGCCGGGTTGTTCAAGCTGGCCTTCGTCGAAGATCCGTGGGGGACACGGATCGAGGTCGTTGAAGATCCTGCCTCTCTCGGCTTCCACCATGTCCATTTGCGCTCCGCAAACCCTGAAGCGACGCTGGCGTGGTACCACACTCTCCTGGGTGGACAGCGCGCAACGCTGAAAGGGCGACTCGATGGTCTGCTGTACGGTAAGGTCTGGCTGCTGGCCACGCGCCAGACTGCGGGTCAGGTTGCACCGAGCGAGAACCGTGGGTCCTGGAGAATGGACCCTTCGCCAATGCTTCGACGATCATGAGTCCGGACGGTGTCAGGGAGGAAGTCGTCGAGCCGTTCCAGCCATAAGGCAGGCTGGGGGATCATCGCCTTGCTGAATAAGGAGACATGCAGTGGGAGACAAAGGCGGTCAGAAGGACAAGAACAAGGGCCAGAAGCAAAGAGCCGCAAAAGACGAAGCAAAGAAGAAGCAGAAACGGGATAAACAGGCGAAAGCGAGACACGTCTGAACCCGGCAAGGCATTGACTTGCCACCGGAACGGGCGATCGATTTCACCGGAATGCGCACTATCACTGCTTGCCCGGGTTGGCAGAGCGATAGACGGTTTCGACGCGGGAGAAAATCCACCACGACGAATAGATTCCAATCGTCACAAACGTGAGCAACAGTCAGACCAGGAAGTCTCCGAACGTCACGGGTCGTCCTTCAGCCATCAGTTTCTCCTCAGTCATTGATGAGCGTTTCGACCTCGAACCCGGCCGCGCCAAGTGCTGCCCGATGGTTGGGATGCTACTGCATGTTTTTGGGGCTATGAGGCAGGGCGCCGCAACTCTTGATCCGGCGCAACGCCGCTTGAACCTGTTTGGATGGTAGCGCTACGGTCAATCGCATTTTCTATGTAAACTATTGATTAAAATGAATTTAATTGTCCGTAGTGGGTGAAGTTGCCCCCCAATGTTGCCCCCAGCGTCTCGTTCCCACCAGCACATCACGTCTGGCCGACACGCGGCTCGGACATCTTCGCTTTTCACGATCCTACGGCATCGTTCGCTGGACGACGGCGCTTTCATAGGAGCGGGCCGCGCGTGACGCGCATCGCGACCCACACTGAAAGGCCCGCGGAGGCCCAGGCCAGGAGTGCGGCGTTCGCCACGAAGGGCGTTCCGTTGTGCGAACCCCTCCGGCGGAGTCCACACCGGGCCGCCTCGTAGCGTGACGTCCATGTGCTCAAGAAGTGCGCGAAGACGTCGGCAGCGGGCACAGGTAGCGAGATGGGACGTGATCGCATCGCGCCGGTCCGAACAAGGTCGCCTACTTGCTGCTGCATGGCGATCGCCTCGGGATCGATGACCGTTGTGGTCGGCCATCGGTCGACGTGGCCTGGGCCAGCGTTGTCGTCGTATCCGGCTCCTGAATCCTCCCGCCATCGATCGACCCGGCGCGGGTGGCGATCATCGCGGCAATCGGAAGCTCAGCCCCGTGCCGACGAACACATCGTCAGTTCGTCCTCGTAGGCCGCTGCCGACGTAGATGTCCAACTGGACGATGTCTGTCAGCAATAGCGTGAATCCGCCGTCCACGGACACGCTGGTCGCGGTGGTGTCCGTAGTCTGCCGGTCGCCGAAGAACTCGAGGAACGTACCCAGGCGATCTGTCAGCCCGACGCCGAGCGCCAACGAGTACATGATGAACGCGTCGCGATCCGACTGATCGGCGGAGGACTCCCACGCCGCCCCGACGTTGTAGCCGAGCGACAGTCTTGGCGAGAGTTCGTGGGCGAACGAAACGAGGAACGACGGGTCGACGCTGCCACTCGAGAACGCGTCGTTACCGGTCGGGAGCGACAGGCCGCCCAGAATTGCGAGCTCGGGCCGCCAACCGTCCGCGCGCTCGACGAGATTAACCTTGGCGCCAAGCTCGCTATCACCCGCACCGTGACGTCCTTCTCCGCCGACCATGCCCGCGTGACCGATGCGGAATTCCGTCCGGCCGCCGAGACCGATCCGGAACAAGGTGCCTGGCACCTCGTAGCCGTCCACGCCGCCGTCGCGGGCGAACAGGTATCCCGTCTCCACCTGCATCAGGCCTCGCGGAACAACCGTGGCCGACTCGGTCTGATCCGGACGATCTGTCACCAGGTCCGGCGACTGCGCACTCGCGACGCCGGTCCCAATCTGCGCCATCAGCAGCGAGAGGAGCATGGCTCGCACGACTCGCGGGAACCGAGGCGTTGTAATATGCTCGTCGTTCAGTTCTGCTGGTATAGGCAGGAGGTCACTCATGCGAACAAGTTCCGTCGAAGCCGTTGTTCTCTTGGTATCAGTCCTCACATTACTGTCGCTCGCTCCGATGGCAGAGGCCCAAGTTGCCGCGCCTCAGATCCTGGAAAAAGTTTTCGACCCGGAACCCATCGAATACCTCCTGCTCGCGACAGCGCAGACCGCGACGTTGCAGGACGAGATCGCCGAAGCCGCCACCCAGGGCTATCGACTTACCAGCGTCATAGGGACAGACGGCGAAGCCATCGTGGTCATGCAGCGCGCACCGGGTCAGGCTGATCCGACACACGAGTACGTTGTGCTGGGAACCAAACGGGTTGGCACCATGGAAGAAGAATTCCTTGCGGCAGCCGCGAACGGCTTCCAGCTAGTCGGACAGTCACACTACAACAATTTCTCTTCCACCGTCCTCAACATCGTCGCTACGGTCGCCACCCTGGGCGCGGCAGGCGGGTCTTATCTTCCCGAGATGTTCGCGATTCTCGAGCGACCTATCCAAGACCACCCTTCGCGGGTAGCAGTCCTCTCCCGGTGATCACAAGCTGACTGGGGGTCACTGATCGGGGGCTCTGCACCCACAAGGGGCCAGAGCCCTTTGTCTTTCCGCGGGCGGTAGCCGCAGTCTACGATCTCGATCCATCCATGATGGCGCCCATCCGCGCGATCGCCTTGTCGACCTCCACGCGCGCCTTGTAGATCTTCTCGCCCATCGAGGCGCGTGAGGCGCACGAGCTACGTCAGGCAGCGTAGCGTAAACGTGTGTCCAAGAAACCGGGTGCGGTACACCGACCCGTTTATCCCTTCGGGCCGACACGCCGCTCGGATGTCTTCGGTTTCCACGTTCCTACAGCATGGTTCGCCGGAGGACGCCGCGGGCCTGGCAACCTGAACAGCCCCAGGAGTCTTCAAGGACCAGCCGGGAGCGTAGCTCCAGCGGCGTTCGATGGATACAGCTTTCCGGTGTCCGAAAAATATGATATTTTTTTGGACACCATCTAAGGGTGGACCGTGCCCGACACCACTGAAGCAACGGCGCTACGGGCCATCCAGCGGGCCGGTCGCGGTTGGGCTTTTTCCCAACGCGACTTTGCTCGACTGGGCAGCCGCGACGCGATTGACAAAGCCCTGCAGCGTCTTGCGCGGAGAGGCACGATTCGTCGCGCGATCCGCGGCGTCTACGACTACCCTCGATTCAGCACGCTACTGGACCAGGACCTGAGCCCGGACACCGATCAGGTGGCTCAGGCGCTCGCCCGCAAGTTCGGCTGGCGCATCCAGCCGAGTGGCCCGGCGGCGCAGAACATCATCGGCCTGTCCACGCAGGTCCCGGCTCGTATCGTCTACCTGTCCGATGGACCGGATCGGTCGTACCGGATCGGCAAGACGCCTCTCGTCTTCGAGCACACCGCTCTGAAAGAGACCGGGTTCAAGCACCGGGAAAGCGCGCTGATCGTGCAGGCGCTCAAGTCGCTCGGCGCGGATCGGATCACGCCCCAGGTTATCGCCAAGGTTCGGGAGTGGCTTGATCCTGGACTGCGACGAAAGGTCCTCGCAGACACCGAAACGGCCACAGGCTGGGTCTATGCCGCCATCAAACGAATCGCGCGGGAGGACTCGGGTGAATAGCGTTGCGCCGCTCTCTGCCGCTGAGCGCCTCGATCTGTTTCAGGAAACAGCGACCCAGCGTGGCGTGAGCGCAGCCGTCATCGAAAAGGACTTCTGGGGTCTGCTGGGTTCTGAAGCAGCTCTTTGCCGACGCCGGGCCAGCTACGAAACGGCACTACCGGGATCACTGAAGCTGACCCCCGGTACGGAGCATCTCACAGCTCTGCGAAAAGACTACAGCGCCATGACCATGATGATCTTTGGTGACGCCCCAACCTTCAACCTCATAGTTGACTCGCTCCAACAGCTCCAAGACCGGATCAATCTGACGTCCTCGAGAAACGGCGACAGGTCAAAACTGAAGTAGGATGACGGCCGGCTGGATCGGTGAACGTCCGCTCCACGTAGTATCAGTTACGACGCGGCCGAGGCGACGACCGTCATCATTACGGTCTACGCACCGGATCCATCGCAGTGGGATGAAACCTCTAGGAGGAAGCGATGACGTGCGCCATCTGCAGGATTGGGGACACGCACCCAGGACAGACCACCGTCACGCTTGAACGCGACCAGACCACCCTTGTCGTCCGCGGCGTGCCAGCGGCCGTCTGCGGCAACTGCGGAGAGGAATATGTCGACGGGCAGACGAGCATCGACTTGCTCGACCTGATCGACCGAGTTGCCAGAGCTGGTGTTCAGATTGAAGTCCGCGAATACGTCGCTGCTTGAGACCGTGTTGAAACTACGTTCCCTCCACCGGAAGCGACGGACGCCCAGCATTGAAAGTCAAGGCTCCCGAACTGTGCGGATGGTAGCGGTACGGTCAATCGCACTTACTATGTAAACTATTGACTAGAATGGAGTTAAATATCCGTGGTGAGTGAAGTTGCCCCCCATGTTGCCCCCACGGCCTCGTGACGTTGCCGCAGGGTCTGGCAACCTGAAGGGTCCCCTCCTTCGGTGCTCGACTGCAGGTTCTCCCCGCTGTGGGTTACCCGCGGGCGCCCGCGCGCCCGGTCTGGAGTCGGCCATGACAGGGTCGTCAAAATAGGCCTGATTTTGCGTTTTCGGCCGGAAACGAAGTCTCTCAAACCTCGGAATTCGCTCGATCGCCTGAATGCAGGCCAAAATCAGACCCCACCGTGCGGCCCTGATATGCTTGCGCGTAGGGCGGTCATGGTGCGCAAGACCAGATTCCAGGTGACCTCGTCCCTTGCCAAGACGATCAGGGTGACTGAGGAGCACTGGCAGCGGATCGTCACGACGAAGCACCCGGCCATAGCGGGCCGCGAAGATCTCGTCAAGAGAGCATTGACGGCGCCGGAAGAAGTTCGGCGAAGCCGGAAGGACCAGTCGGTGTTCCTTCACTACGCGAAGTCCGGCGCGCGCTACGGTTGCGTCGTCGTGAAGCACTTGAACGGCGACGGTTTCGTCGTGACGGCCTACCTGACCGACAAAATCAAGATTGGTGACCCGCTATGAAACCCATCAAGGTGATTTTCGATAAGGCCGGCAACACGCTGAACGTTTGGTTCGACGACCCCCAGAAAGAGCACGTGTCGGAAGAAACTGCAGAAGAAATAGTCCTCATCATGGACAAGGCCGGAAAACTCATCGGCTTCGAGGTACTGAACTATCTCCCCGCTGGCGAGTCGCTGGACGTTGAGACGTTGGCCGTCGAAGGAGCAGTGCTCGGGTAGAAATCTGCCGTCGCGCACCTGCACATATACTCCACGCCGACCCCCACATCGCACTGTGTCAACACGAGCCCCACCTCCCGCAGGCGCCACGACTGCGCGCCTTCCAAAAGTCTTTCATACAGTGTCGTCTCACTGATTCGACCAATGTACTGAATGGCTGCGAGGAACTGTCCGGCCATCACTTCCGCCACGCCGGCGTGACCGGAGAATCACTCGCAGGGCCGGAGCGCTACAGAGGAGGCGCCTAGCGCCTTGACGCGACGGGTGCGACCGAGAACCGCTTTTCCTTCCCGCCGATTCGGTATTTACAGCGCCACCACCGTCCGGGCGCGGGGCTGATCTCCAGCAAGAGTCCACCGCTATCGAATAACTTGTGTGACCTGACCTATGGCTTGGCCGCGCCGACCGCGAGGTCGGTCAAAGGTATGAAGGGGCAACTCCCGTTCGGTATCTACCCGTTACCCCCCAGAGTTGCCCCATCTGTAGGAACTGCATCCCCTGTAAGAGAGAGGACTTATACCGGACGGTAGAAAGGGCACAGATCAGGCGAGAGCGAGGATGGGGGAAGCGGGCAGTGATGGTAGCGGTACGGGGAATCGAACCCCGGTCCCGTGGCTGAGAACCACGTATCCTAACCCCTAGACGATACCGCCACAGACTGGCTGGACGGCCAATTTTATATCATGGAACCGTGAGTCGCACGGTCTTCGTCGTTGCAGTCCTCGCCCTGGTGGCGGTCGTCGGAACAGGTGTCGGCGTCGGTGTCGTACTGAGCCGCGCGGAGGGGCCGGCGATAGAGCTGGTTCGTCCTGCGGGCCTTGTCGGCCGCCGCGCCGCGTTCGAGGCGACGGTGGCAGCACCCCGCGCCGAGCTGACCGCGCTCGATGCCGTCATCGAGCAGGACGGCACGGCGTTTCCGCTGTTTTCGCTTGACGATCCCGCAGCCGCCGACGTCCGCCAGGAAGGCCCCGACCAGATCCGCATCAGCCGCTCGTTCGACCGCCAGTCGCACCCCGAGCTGCGGGCGGGGGCGGCGACGGTGCGGGTCTCGGCCACCCGGCCCATCCTGTTCGGTCTGCGCGAGCGGAGCGCGACAGTGGCGGTCGACGTCGAGGTCCGGCTCGACCCGCCGCGGCTTGCGGTCGCCTCGACCTTCCATTACGTGAATCACGGCGGATCGGAGATGGTCGTCTACACGGTGTCGCCGCCCGACGCCACGTCCGGCGTGCGGGTCGGTGACCGCCTGTATCCCGGTTACCCGGCGGCCGGCATGGTCGACGGGGCGGGCGACAACCTGCGTCTCGCCTTCTTCGCCCTGGAGTACGACCAGGACCTGGGCACGCCGATCGAGCTGTATGCCACGGACGCGGCCGGGAACGAAGGGAGCGCCCAGTTCGATCACCGGCGCTTCCCCCGCAATTTCCGGCGGTCGCGCATCACGGTGAGCGACGGGTTCCTGCGGCGGGTCGTGCCGCCCATCGTCAGCCAGGTTCCGGACCTGGCGGACGAGGAGCCGGACGGCGCCGACGAGGACTGGCTCGATCTGTACCTGTTCATCAACGGCGAGTTGCGGCGGCGCAACCGGGAAACCTTGATCGAGCTGGCCGCGGGCACCGCGCCGCGGATGCTCTGGGACGGCGCGTTCCGGCAGCTCGCCAACTCGCAGGTGGAATCGGGTTTTGCCGACCACCGCACGTACCTGCACGAGGGCGAAGAGGTGGATCAGCAGGTGCACCTCGGTTTCGACCTCGCGTCGACGGCGAACGCACCGATCCGGGCGTCCAACAGCGGCACGGTGGTGCGCGCCGACTACTTCGGCATCTACGGCAATTGCGTCATCGTCGACCACGGCATGGGGCTGCAGAGCCTCTACGCGCACCTCTCGTCGATCGCGGTGTCGCCGGGCGACGAGGTGAAGCAGGGCCAGCAGCTTGGACTCAGCGGCCAGACCGGCTTGGCCGGCGGCGACCACCTGCACTTCGCGATGCTGCTGCACGGGCACCCCGTGTCGCCGGTCGAGTGGTGGGATCCGCACTGGATCGAGGACCGCATCCTGCGCAAGCTGCGGGCGGCGTCGGGCGCGTGATGGGCGGTCACGCTGGGAGACAGGAAAGGACGCGCGAATGACGCAACCGACACGGCCGGTTTGCATGGGAGCGCTGCTCCTGGTCCTGGCGGCGGGGACCACCATCGGCTCCGCCCAGCGTCCCGATCTCGGCGAGTTGATGCGCCAGAAGCTCGACCATGCGCAGGCGCTGCCGGGCGCCGTCGTGCTGGGCGACCATGCCCAGGTAGAGCGGATCGCCGGCGAACTGGTGCTGCTGAGCGAAGCATCGACATGGAGCCCGCTGCAGACGCCGCAGTACCTCCATCACGCCAGCGTCTTCCGCGAAGCGGCCAAGTCGTTGGCCGACGAAGCGCGGGCGCGCGACATCGACGGGGTGTCGCTGGCGTACATGGAGATGACGCTCTCCTGCGTCCAGTGCCACAAGCACGTCAGGGGCGCCCGGCGGGGAGACTAGCAGCCGCCGCAGCGGCGTCGGCGAGACGGCCGAGCAGTTCCTGTACCTCGGCCGGGTCGGCGAGGCGAAGGTCCGCGGCGGTCGGGCGGTCTATCTCGCTGACCACGATGCCGAGCCCGCGGCCGGCCAGGGCGCGAAAGGCGGTCTCGTCGGTCAGGTCGTCGCCGATGAACAGCGCCGACGACGGGTCGCGGCCCATCGCGTCCAGCAGCCAGCACACGGCCCGCCCCTTGTCCCAGTCGATGTCCGGCCGCAGCTCGAACACCATCTTGCCCCGTTCCCGCCGCAGGGACGGGTGCGCGCGTCCGACCTGCTCGACGATCGACTCCACCGCGCCGCGCGCGGCGGGCGCCGCCAGCCGCACGTGCGTCGCCACGCTGAACCGCTTGCGCTCCACCAGCACGCCGGCGATGCCGGCTGTCGCGCGCCGCAGCTCGCGCTCGGCCGCATCGAGTTGCGGCACATACTCGCGCGCCACCTCCCTGCGGGGCTCACCGGCCCTGAATCCGGTGATGTCGAGTCCGTGACTGCCGACGTACGCCAGACCGTCGATGCCGACAAGGTCGCCAACAACTTCAACGTCGCGGCCCGACACGACCGCTACGGGGAGTCTGGCGGCGAGCCGGCCGACCGTCTCGCGCATCCCGTCGGACAACGTCGCCAGCTCTGGCCGGGCGACGATCGGCGTCAACGTGCCGTCGTAGTCCAGGAAGACGACGCCCTTCGCGTCCGCCAGCCGGCGCCAGCGGGCGGCCTGCGCCGGGTCGAGCGCCGAAGGCAGCGCGAGCGTCGAACGTACCTGCATATTTCCGATCCCCGGCGGGAGTGTACGCCATGCGGCGGGGCTCGCACGGTGTGGACAGTTCTGATATCCTTGGCCGGATAAATTCGTACCAGAAGAGGGCCGTCATCGGCGCTTGTCCCTCTGGTTCGCTCACTTCCCACACTTGGCAGGAGATTTTTTGATGCAGCACCGAACAATGTGGACGTTCGTCTCACTGATCATCCTTACGGCCGCCGCGTGCGGCGGCGGCTCAGATGCACCCGCGGAGCCGGCGGCGGCGGCGCCCCCGGCGTTCGACCCGGCAACCGCCGGCAGCGTCATGGGCACGATCACCCTGGAGGGCACCGCGCCCGCGGCGGAGACGATCCGCATGAACTCCGACCCCGCGTGCGCCGAGCTGGCGACCGACAACACCGAGACCGAGTACTACGTGGTCGGCGGCAGCGGCGGCCTGGGCAACGTGTTCGTCTACGTCAAGGAGGGCCTCGAAGGCAGGTCCTTCCCGGCCCCCACCGACCCCGTCATGTTCGACCAGCAGGGGTGCCGCTACCGCCCGCACGTCTTCGGCATGCGCGTCGGACAGACGCTGACCATCCGCAACAGCGACGCGACCCTGCACAACATCCACGCGACGCCGGCAGCCAACCCCGAGTTCAACATGGGGCAGCCGATCCAGGGGATGGAGTTCGAACGGACGTTCGACGCCCCCGAGGTGATGGTGCCGTTCCAGTGCGACGTGCACAGCTGGATGAATGCCTACGTCGGTGTGCTGGATCACCCGTACTTCGCGGTGACCGGCGACGACGGCGGGTTCGACATCAGCGAGCTCCCGCCCGGTGACTACGTCGTGGAAGCGTGGCACGAGGAGCTCGGCACGCAGACACAGAACGTGACCGTGGGCGAAGGCGGCACCGCCGAGGTGAGCTTCACGTTCACCGTCAGCTGACGTCTGCGTCCGCTGCGGGCGCGGCGCCGCACGGCGCCCGCACGGCGCAGTTCCCGTCCGGCGGCCCGACTCCTGCGAACCCATGCACTGGCTGCATCGGTACAACCGGCTCCTTGCGGCCGCGACGCTCCTGCTGATCACCGCCGGCGGTCTGGTGACCAGCACCGGCTCGGGCCTGGCCGTTCCGGACTGGCCGAGCACGTACGGCTACTTCATGTTCTCCTTCCCGCTGTCCGGGATGGTGGGCGGCATTCTGTACGAGCACGGGCACCGGTTGATCGCCACCGTCGTCGGCATGCTGACGATCGGGCTCGCTGTCTGGCTGGCGGCGCGCGAGCCTCGGCGGTGGGTGCGGCGAATCGGCTGGATCGCATTGGCCGCCGTCGTCGCGCAGGGCCTGCTGGGCGGCATCACGGTGCTGTACTTCCTGCCCCCGCCCGTCTCCATCAGCCACGCAGGGCTCGCGCAGGTGTTCTTCGCGCTCGTGGTGAGCCTGGCGATCTTCACCTCGCCGGGGTGGCTGTCACGCTACGGCCGGAGCGCGGACGGCGAGCGCCGGATCGCCGCGGATTGGATCCTGTGCGGCCTCGTCATCGTAGCGCCGGTCGCCATCTACCTGCAGATCCTGGTCGGGGCGGCGATGCGCCACACCGGGGCCGGCCTGGCGATCCCGGATTTCCCGCTGGCGTTCGGCCGCTTGCTGCCACCGGTGTGGGATCCCGCCATCGCCATTCATTTCACGCACCGGGTCGGCGCACTGATCGTGACGCTGGTGGTGCTGGCGACGGCGGGACACGTGCTGGCCCATCATGGCGGCCGTCGTGAGCTGGCCCGCCCGGCCTGGCTGCTGGGCGCACTGGTGCTGGCGCAGGTCACGCTTGGAGCGTGGACGGTGCTGAGCGCGCGGGACGTCACCGTCAACACGGCCCATGTCGCGACTGGCGCGCTGCTGTTCGCCACCGCCATCGTGCTCTGCCTACGGACCCACCGCGACCGTTTCCGCGACACCGCGGCGCACACCGCCGCCGCGCCGGACGTAGCGCTTCCGGCCGCGGCAATCGCCGGCTCGGAACGGGTGGAAGCCGGACGATGAAGACCGCCGCCGTCGCCGTCCCGGTATCCGCATCGCGTGCCGCCGACTTCTTCGCGCTCACCAAGCCGCGGCTCAATTCGCTGGTCGTCGTCTCCGCCGGCATCGGCTACTACCTCGGCGCCGGCGATTCGCCCGCGCCGGCGGCCATCGCGCACACCCTCATCGGCTCCGGTCTGGTGGCGGGCGCGGCGGCGGCGTTCAATCAGGCGTCGGAACGGGATCTCGATGCGGCGATGGAACGGACGCGCCGCCGGCCGGTGGCGGCCGGCCGCGTGACGCCGGCCGAGGCGCGGCTGTTCGCGCTGGCGCTGGCGGTGCTCGGCCTGCTCGATCTGGCGCTGGCCACGAACGTCGGCGCGGCGCTCGTGGCACTGGCCACCCTGGTCGGCTACGTCGCCGTGTACACACCGCTCAAGCGGCGCACGCCGTGGGCGACAATCGTCGGCGCGGTGCCCGGCGCCCTGCCGCCGGTCATCGGTTGGACGGCGGCGCGCGGCGCCGCCACCGTGGAGGCGTGGGTGCTGTTCGGCATCGTATTTCTATGGCAGATGCCCCACTTCCACGCGTTGTCGTGGCTGTACCGGGAGGACTTCCAGCGCGGCGGTCTGCCGTTGCTGGCGGTTCTGGACGCGACCGGCCGGCAAGCCTCCAGGCAGGGGCTGCTGTGCGCCGCGGCGCTGCTGCCGGTGAGTCTCGCGCCGGCGCTGGTCGGGCTGGGCGGGCCGCTGTACGTGGCGGCCGCGGCGCTGCTCGGGCTGGCCTTCACCACCGCTGCCGCCCGTTTCGCGCTGCAGCGCTCGGCCGGACGGGCGCGTACGTTGTTCCGCGCCTCGCTGGTCTACCTGCCGCTCCTGTGGGCCCTGCTGGTGGTCGAACGCTCCCTCTGAGATGGGCGCCCGGAGCATTCAAGCAATGGAATTAGCCCACCTGCCGGCGCTCAACGCCCTGCTCAACGCGACGTCGGCGGTCCTGCTGACCGCCGGGTACGTCCAGATCCGGCGCGGCCGGATCGACGCGCACCGCCTCTGCATGCTGTCAGCCTGCGGCACGTCGGCGCTGTTTCTGATCTCCTATGTGATCTATCACCTCAACGTCGGCTCGGTCCCCTTTAGCGGGCAGGGCGCCGTCCGCGTCTTCTACTTTGCGGTGCTGATCAGCCACATCGTCCTGGCGGCCCTGATCGGCCCGCTGGCGATCATTACGCTGGTGCACGCGCTGCGCGAACGGTTCGACCGCCACCGGCGCATCGCCCGCTGGACCCTGCCGCTCTGGCTCTACGTCTCGGTCACCGGCATCATCGTGTACGTGATGCTCTACGTGATGTAGTCGTGATGTAGGCGGCGCGCCGGCGGACTGGGAGCGGGTCAGTACAGGAGGTAGGGCGCGCGGCGAGCGCGCCACGCCTGCTCGCCGGCCACCCACGACGCCGCGACGGAGGATGGATCCTCGCCGTCCTTGATCCGCTGCAGCGTCTCGCGCGACCCGAGCAGACGGAGCGTGCGGTCGATCTCGAACCGGCCGGCATGCCGCTGGTGCAGGGCGGCGGCGATTTCGACGCCAAGGCGGACCGGACGCAGGGCGTCGCGGTCCGTGACGATCAGGTGGATTCCGCGGCACAGCTCCGCGGCGTACGGGCCGGCCGCGGGGATGAACGTCACGGGGTACGCCCGGATCCCGGGCAGGCGGCGGGCATTCAGCCGCTCCGCCAGCGCGGCGCCGTCCACCCAGGGCGCCCCCAGGCGCTCGAACGGCGTGTCGGTGCCCCGCCCGACCGACAGGTTGGCGCCCTCGATCGCGCCGATCCCCGGATACAGCGCAGCCTGCGTCACGCTGCGCAGGTTGGGTGATGGATTGACCCAGGTCAGGCCGGTTTCGTCGAACCACAGGTCCCGGCGCCAGCCGCGGAGCGGCACGACCTCCAGCTCCACCCCGATCTCGCGCTCCGCGTTGAACAGCCGGGCCAGCTCGCCGAGCGTCATTCCATGTCGGACGGGCATCCGCAGGTAGCCGGTGAATCCGGTCCGGTCGGCATCGAGCAGCGGCCCCTCCACGGCGGCGCCGCCGATGGGGTTGGGCCGGTCGAGCACCACCACGCGCACGCCACGTTCCGCCGCCGCCTCCATTGCGTAGGCGAGCGTTGCGGCGTAGGTATAGAAGCGGGCGCCGGCGTCCTGCAGATCGACCACGACGGTGTCCACGCGCTCCAGCATGCGCGTTGTCGGCCGCCGCGTCTCGCCGTAGAGGGAGTAGACCGGCAGGCCGGTGAGCGGATCGCGGGCATCGTCCACGGACCCTTCCGCGTCGGCGCCCAGGCCATGCTCGGGACTGAGCAGCACTGCGACCTCCACGTCCGGGGCCGCCAGCAGCAGGTCGATTGTCCTGGCGCCGTCGCGCGCCAGGCCGGCGCGGTTGGTCAGCAACGCCACGCGCGCACCGCGCAGGCGCGCGAACTGCTCCTCGCGGAGCATGTCGATGCCGGTGTCCATGCGCGGGCCGCGGTGGTCGGTGCGCGGGGGCATCTGCCCCACGGGCCGGTCCATGACGGCGGCGGCGGCCAGCGTCGCGACCCGGCCGCGCAGCGCCACCACCCGTCCCCCGCCATCCGGGTGCACCCGGTTCGAGAGGAACACGACGAACGTCCGGCTGGACGGGTCGAGCCAGATCGACGTGCCGGTGAAACCGGTATGACCGAACGAGCCGACCGGGAACAGGTCGCCCCGGTTCGCGGAGTAGCGCGAATCCATATCCCAGCCCAGGCCCCGTACATCGCGCATCGCGGCCGGGGTGGCCGGCGACGTCATGCGGGCGATGGTCAGCGGCGCCAGGATCCGCGCGCCATCCCGCGCGCCGCCCGCGAGTAGCATCTCGCCGAAACGGGCCAGATCCGCGGCGGTGGAGAACAGCCCGGCATGCCCGGCCACACCCCCCATGCGCCGCGCCGTCGGGTCGTGCACGGCGCCGCGCAACATCACGGCGCCGGCTGCGTCCCCGCGGCACGGCCATTGCAGTCCGACGCACGCCTCGGTCGGTGCAATGCGCCCCGCCAGTGCCGCGGGCGGCCGGAACATCGTGTCGCCCATCCCCAACGGTTCGAAGATGCGCTGCGCCGCGAACCGGTCGAGCGGCATCCCGCCGACCCGCGCCACGATCTCGCCCAGGAGCATGAAGTTGAGGTCGCTGTAAACGAACTGCTCGCCCGGCGCGGCCACGGGGCGCTCGTCGTATGTGCGCTCGAGTGCTGTCCCGCGCCCGTCGAATTCCTGCTCCAGATCGAGGTCGGGGCGCAGGCCGGATACGTGCGCAAGCAGCTGTTCGACGGTGATCCGCGCCTTGCCGTGCCGCTCGAAGCCGGGGAGGTACTCCGCCACGGGGGTGCGCAGCCGCACGCGGCCTTCTTCGACGAGCATCATGACGGCAGTGGTAGTCGCCACCACCTTCGTCAACGAGGCGAGGTCGAAGATCGTATCGACCGTCATCGGCTCGCTCTCCGGCTGGACCGCGCGGCGGCCGAACGCCTTGAGGTACGCGGTCCGGCCCTGGCTCCACACCAGCACCACCGCGCCCGGGAGATCGCCTTCCGCAATGGCGGCCTCCACCGCATCGTCGATACGGGCAAGGCGCTCCGAGTCGATCGCGGCGGAGTCCGCGGCAGGATCGGCGGCGCGATCCGCGACGGACGCCCCGCTGCAGGCCGCCAGACCCAGCAGGGCCAGTATCGAAAGGCATCGCCGGGCGGTTGAAACGGGGCGTATGGCGCGGGTGGCCGGACCGCGGCCGCGAGAATTGCGCATCGGATTACCAGGAGGAACGCCGGCCGCTGGAGCACCTGGATTATACTGTGGGTCGTCAGGCCCACTGCCGGAGGCACCCGTGTCCATACCCATGCGCGCCGCCGTTATCCTCCTCGGCTGCACAGCCACCTGCCTGGCGGCGACGTCGGCCGCGGCGCAGGCAACCATAGTGGCGGGCCGCGTGCATGCCGCCGACGGCACCGCGCTGGGGGGTGCGACCGTGATCGGCGAAAACCTGCAGAACCCCACCCGCACGGTAGCGGATCGGACGGACGACAGCGGATGGTTCGCCTTCCTCGGCCTCTCGCCCGGCCCGTGGCGCTTCACGATCGAAAAGTTCGGGTACGAGCCGTCCGAGGGCTTTGTGAACGTTAGGCGCACGCGCCGCGCCGAGATGAACTTCGTCCTCGATATCGACCCGTTCAATCCGCCAATACCGACCACCGGCGTTCTGGCCGGCATACCTGCGGGTGAGATCCAGGAGGATCTGGCCGCGGCGCACGGGCTCTTCGACCGCAGGTCGTTCGACGACGCGATCGAGGCGTACGAGGCGCTATTGGAACGGGTGCCCCAGCTGACGAGCCTGCACCTGCAGATCGGCCACGCGTATGTCGAACGGCTCGAGTACGACCGCGCGCTGGCCGCCTACGAGGCCGTGCCGGCCGACACGTCGGCGGCGAGCGAGGCGGCTGCGGCCATCGAGGCCCTGCACGTGACCATGGCGGCCGGCCGCTAGGATCAAGCGACGTGCCCGTGGGCTCGACTAACGCGCGGCGTCAGTCGAGCGCGCCGTACACGAGCGCCTGAAATTCGCGCTCGAGGTCGTACGCCGCAAACGGGTTGAGCTGGGTCCAGACCATGCCGATCAGGTCGGCCTCCGGGTCGATCCAGAAGAAGGTGTTGGCCGCGCCGGCCCAGCGGAACACGCCTTGGTTGTCCGGCTCGGGGGACGATTCCGCGTCGACGACCACCGCGAACCCCAGACCGAACCCGTAGCCCGGACTGAGATAGGCGCCGAGCTGGATCGGCACCAGCGCCTCCGGCAGTCGGTTCGCACGCATCATCCGCACCGTCTCCGGCGCCAGGATCCGCACGCCGTCCAACTGGCCGTCCTGCAGCAGCATCTGCGCGAAGCGGATGTAGTCGGACGCGGTCGACGTGAGCCCGCCGCCGCCCGACAGCCAGACCGGGGCCCGCGTGTACTCGCCGTCCACCGGCGAGTCGACCAACTGCAGCGCACCATCCCCCCGCGCGTAGTGTCCGGTGAAGCGGTCGCGCTTGTCGGACGGCACGACGAAGGCGGTGTCGTCCATCCCCAGCGGCTCCAGGATCCGCTCCTGCAGGAACGCATCGAACGGCTGGCCGGACACGACCTCCACCACGCGGCCCAGGATGTCGGTCGATATGCTGTAGTTCCAGCGGTCGCCCGGGCTGGCCAGCAGCGGCAGCGCCGCCGCCTGCCGGGCAAAATCATCGAGCCCCTCGGCTCGGGAGAAGAAGCCCGACTCGTTGTACAGCCGGTCCACCGGCGCGTCGCCGAAGAATCCGTAGGTCAGCCCCGATGTATGGGTGAGGAGATGCTCAATCGTGATGGGGCGGTCCGGGGCCACACGCTCGCCGTCTGCCGCGAGCACCTCGACAGCGCCGAATTCGGGAATGAAAGTCGCAACCGGGTCGCCGAGCGTGACGGTGCCCTCCTCGACGAGGATCATCGTCGCGACGCTGGTGATCGGCTTCGTCATCGAATAGATCCGAAAGATGTCGTCCGCCTCGAGGGGGTCGGCGGCTTCCACGTCGCGCAGGCCCACCGCGTCCCAGTTGACCACCTGCCCGCGCCGCGCGACCAGCGTCATCACACCGGCCACCCGGCCATCGTCAACGTACGCCTGCATGGCCGGGCGGATGCCGTCCAGGCCGGCGGCGGACATCCCGACGCTGTCGGGGCTGGCGGTCGGCAACCCGGCGAGTTCGGCGGTGTCCGGCGCCGCGGCTGCCGGCGCTTCGTCGGCTACCTCCGCAGGGCCGCAGGCTGCCAGGCCGCTCAGTACGGCAACCAACAGCGCTGTCAACCAGGTGGATTTGCGTATCATGCACACAAGTGTAGGACACGCGGCTGGTGGGATCGTTCTGGAAGATCAACAAGTGATCGCGCGAACGACTGCGCGACGATCAGATATACTCCAGTATCTCAAGTCATGTACGCGAAGAGGAGTTCTGCCATGTCCCGTCTACGCTACGTCGTCCATGGTCTCATCGTCGCGGTGCTGCTGGTGGGCCTCGCCGCGCCGGCCCTCGCGCAGAGCGGCCGCATGAACGGGCTGGTCATGGACGAGAACGGTGAACCGCTTACCGGCGTCCAAATCCGCGCCGAGAAGCCGGACGCCAACCCGCCGGTCCGCGAAACGACCACCGACGACGACGGGCGATTCTCGCTCATCGGCTTCGCGAGCGGACAGTGGATGGTCACCGCCACGATCGAGGGCTACAACGAAGATTTCAGCACCGTGACCGTCACCCAGTCGTCGGGGGCGCCGGTGGACTTCACGCTCGTCAAGGTGCGGCACGCCCTGGTCCAGGCGCTGGGTGAGGAAGCGATGGAAGGGCTGGACCCTGACGAGATAGAGGCGGAGCTCGAGGCGGCTGACGCGGCCTTCAATGCGCAGAACTGGGACGCGGCGGTCGCCGGGTACGAGTCGCTGGTGCAGAAGCTGCCGCAGCTGACGAATATCTACACCCAGATCGGCCAGGCGCTGCGGGCGGCGGGCAACTACGACGAAGCGCTGGTCGCGTTCGAGCGGCGGCTGGCCACGGAGCCGGACAACGAGGGCGTCAAGGCCGACATCGCCAGGACGAAGCTGGCGATGGGCGATTTCGAGGCGGCCGGCGCGGAGCTTGCGGCCGCCGCGTCGGGCCTGGATGCGTCGAAGGAAGACCTGTACAACCTGGGCGAGCTCGAGTTCGCCAAGGGCGCAGTGGACACCGCCGCCGAGTGGTACGAGAAGGCCGCAATGGTCGACCCCAACTGGGCGAAGCCGGTATTCAAGCTGGCGCTGGTGGCGCTGAACAAGGGTGACATGGATACCGCCAAGCAGCACTTCCAGAAGGTGGTCGATCTCGACCCGAACTCGGAAGAGGGAGCCCAGGCGTCGGCGACGCTCAGCGCCCTCCCCTGACGGGCGTGCGCCCGGCGCGTCGCAAGACGCGAAGGAAAGGTGCGGGGCATACGCCCCGCCCTTTTTTTGTACGATTCCTGGTAATGAAGCACGTTCGGTCGGCAGCCGTGCTGGGCGCAGGCACCATGGGCGCCCAGATCGCCGCGCACCTGGCGAACGCGGGCGTGCCGGTCCTGCTCCTCGACCTGGATCCGAATACCGCCGCGACCGGCCTGAAGCGCGCGCGCAAGCTCAGGCCCGACCCGTTCTTCACGCCCGACGCCGCGCAGCTCATTACCACTGGCGGATTCGACAGCGACCTGCCGCGGCTCGCGGGCTGCGACTGGATCATCGAAGCGGTCGTGGAACGGCTCGACGTCAAGCAGGCGCTGCTGGCGCGGGTGGAGCCGCACCGCGGCGCCGACGCCGTCGTCAGCTCGAATACGTCGGGCATCCCTATTGGCGACATCGCGGAGGGCCGCTCGCCGGCATTCCGCCGGCACTGGCTCGGCACGCATTTCTTCAATCCGCCGCGCTACCTCCCGCTGCTCGAAGTCATTCCAACCGCCGACACCGGCGCGGAGATCGTGGACCACATCGCCCGCTTTGCCAACCTCGCGCTCGGTAAGGGCGTGGTGGTCGCCAGAGACACGCCGGGATTCATCGCGAACCGGATCGGGATGTACGGTGCGGCGCGCACGCTGGAGCTGCTGGCGGACGGGCAGTTCACCGTAGAGGAAATCGACGCGCTGAGCGGACCGCTCATAGGCCGCGCGAAGAGCGCCACCTTCCGCACGATGGACATTGCCGGCCTGGACATCCTGGCGCACGTGGCGGGCGATCTGCGCCGGCGGCTCACGGATGAGTCGGAGCGCAGCAGCTTTCGACTCCCGCCGCTGGTTGGCAAACTGACCGAGCAGGGCTGGATCGGCGAAAAGGCGGGGCAGGGATTCTATCGGAAGGAGCGCACGCCGGAGGGCAGCCGGATCCTGACGCTCGACCCGGAGTCGCTGACGTACCGGGCGCGGCAGGCGCCGCAGCTGCCGGCGGTGGACGCCGCCCGCGCCATTGACGACCTGCCCGCGCGAATCCGCGCGCTGCTGCTGGATCGCGGCCGCGTCGGCGAATTCATGCGTGCGACGCTGGGCCGGACGCTCGTCTATGCCGCGCAAACGGCGCCCGCCATCGCCCACTCCACCGGCGACGTGGACCGCGCCATGCGGTGGGGATTCGGCTGGGAGCAGGGACCGTTCGAGCTGTGGGAGGCACTCGGCGCCGACGTTGTCCTGGAGGCGTGCGGCCTGTCCGAGCCCCCGGCAGCGATCCGCGACATGGATGCCGTCCGGCAGGCGCGGGGACCGGAGCTCCGAATCCTGCGCGGCGCCAAGGCAGAGCGGCCGTCCGTCCGGCGCAACGCGGGCGCGAGCCTCGTGGACCTCGGCGACGGCGTGCTGGCGGTCGAGTTCCACTCCAAGATGAACGCCATCGGCGGCGACATTGTCGACATGCTCCAGCTCGGCGTGCGCGAGGCGGAGAGTGGGTACGACGCGCTGGTCATCGGCAACGATGCCGCCGCCTTCTCGGCCGGCGCCAACCTGATGCTGATGCTGCTCGAAGCCCAGGAAGAGAACTGGGACGAGATCGATCTGATGGTTCGGACGTTCCAGTCCGCGGTTACCGGATTGCGCAGCGCCGGTGTCCCGGTCGTGGTCGCGCCGGCCGGTCTGACGCTCGGCGGCGGCTGTGAAATCGTGCTGCACGGCGACCAGGTGCAGGCCGCCGCGGAAACCTACATGGGCCAGGTGGAAGCGGGCGTAGGGCTCATCCCCGCCGGTGGCGGAACGAAGGAACTGCTGTCGCGCGCCATGGACCGCCTGCAGGCCGGCGCCAGCGACCCGCTGCCGCTGGTGCAGCACGTCTTCGAGCTGATCGGCTTCGCCAAGGTTTCCACGAGTGCGGCCGACGCGAGGCGGCTCGGGCTGTTGCGCGACACGGACGGCGTGACCATGAACCGCGAACGCCTGCTGGCGGACGCCAAGGCGCGCGCCCTTGCGCTCGCGCGCGGCGGCTACCACCCGCCGGCGAAACGCCCAATCCCGGTCGGCGGCGACGGCGTGCGCGCCGCGCTGGAGCTCGGCGTCCATCTCGCCCGGCGGGGCCGCTGGATCAGCGACCACGATGCGCTGATCGGCCGCAAGCTGGCGCACATTCTGGCGGGCGGCGCCGTGCCGCATGCCACGGCGGTATCCGAGCAGTATCTGCTCGACCTTGAACGGGAAGCGTTCCTCAGCCTGTGCGGCGAGGCGCGGACGCAGCAGCGCATGGCGCATACGCTCAAGACCGGAAAGACGCTCAGAAACTAGCGACCGGGCGCTACAATTGGATCAGATGGAAGGGATCGCACCATGACCGACGCGGTCGTCGTATCCGCCGTCCGCACGCCCGGCGGCAAGGCGCCGGGCGGCACGCTGCGCACGACGCGTCCGGACGAGCTGGCGGCGGTCGCCATCGGCGAGGCGCTGCGGCGCGCGCCGGGGCTCGATCCAGCCGAGATCGATGACGTCATCCTCGGCTGCGCGATGCCGGAGGCGGAGCAGGGCATGAACGTCGCGCGCATCGCCAGCTTGCGGGCCGGCATTCCGGTGGAGAGCGCGGCGGTGACGATCAACCGCTTCTGCTCTTCCGGCCTCCAGGCGATTGCCTTTGCCGCCGAACGCATCCGGAGCGGCTCGGCAACGGCCATCGTCGCCGGCGGCACCGAATCGATGAGCCTGATCCCGATGGGCGGGCACAAGATCGCGCCGAATCCCGAACTGATGCACAGCTACCCGGACGTCTACCTCGGCACCGGCCTCGTGGCCGAAAACCACGCCGCGGCGTCGCAGATCTCCCGCGACGAGCAGGACGCCTTTGCACTCCGCAGCCACGAGCGCGCAATTGCGGCGATCGACGCCGGCCGGTTCGCGGACGAGACGGTGCCGGTCCCGGTGCGCATGGTCGACGGCGCCAACGGCGGCGGGGCGCCGAGCGTGACGGAGACCGCCTTCGCCGTCGACGAGGGTCCGCGGCGCGACACTTCCACGGAAGCGCTCGCCAGGCTGCGGCCCGTGTTTCGCGCCGGCGGGACGGTCACGGCGGGCAACTCGTCGCAGATGAGCGACGGCGCGGCGGCGGCCATCGTCGTCTCGGCCGAGCGCGCCGCGCAGCTGGGTCTGACGCCGCTCGCGCGGTTCGTCACATTCACGACCGCCGGCGTGAAGCCCGAGCTGTTCGGCCTCGGTCCCGTCCCCGCCGTCGGCAAAGCGCTCAGGCTGGCGGGCCTGACCCTGGCCGATATCGATCTGGTGGAATTGAACGAGGCGTTCGCGGCGCAGGTACTGGCCTGCCTCCAGGAGCTGCCGATCGACCCGGACGTATTGAACGTGAACGGCGGCGCGATTGCGCTGGGCCACCCGTTGGGGTGCACCGGGGCGAAGCTGACGGCGACGCTGCTGCACGAGTTGCGGCGCCGTAACGGCCGCTATGGCCTGGTGACGATGTGCGTCGGCGGCGGCATGGGCGCGGCCGGTATTTTCGAGCGCCTGTGATCGGCAGGCAACGGATTCGAGGAGAGTCGATGGCAGAAGCCGCAGCAACGGCGGTGCGGGGCGGCAGTTGGCTGCTCGAGGACATCCCGGCGGGCAACTCGTTCACCCCGGAGCGGATGACCGAGGAGCAGCGGCTGATCGATCAGACGACGCGGGAATTCGTGTCGGGGGAGGTCCTGGAGCGGAACGACGAGCTCGAAGCGAAGGACTGGAACCTCGCGCGGCAGCTCCTGCAGCGCTGCGGCGAGCTGGGCATCCTCGGCACGGACGTGCCGGAAGAGTACGGCGGCTTTCCGGTCGACACGGTGACGACCGCAGTCATTGCGGGCCGCTTCGGCGAGGCCGGTTCGTTCAGCACGACGTTCGGCGCGCAGACGGGGCTGGTGATCCTGCCGATCCTCGCGTTCGGCACCGAGGCGCAGAAGCAACGCTATCTGCCGCGGCTGGTGAGCGGCGAATGCGTCGGCGCCTACTGCCTGAGCGAAGCGGGGTCCGGGTCGGACGCGCTCGGAGCCAAGACGCGCGCCGACCGTCAGGCGGACGGCAGCTTCCTGCTCAACGGCGAGAAGATGTGGATCTCCAACGGCGGATTCGCGGACGTGTACATCGTGTTCGCAAAGGTCGGCGGCGAGCAGTTCACGGCGTTCATCGTGGAACGCGCCTTCGAGGGTGTGTCAAGCGGGGCCGAGGAGCACAAGATGGGATTGAACGGCTCCTCGACCACCCCCGTCATCTTCCAGGATGCGCGCGTGCCGGCGGAGAACCTGCTCGGGGAGATCGGCAAGGGACACAAGGTAGCGTTCAACGTCCTCAACTACGGCCGCTTCAAGCTCGGGGCGTCCACGGTCGGGAGTGCGCGCGGCGCCATCGGGGAAGCAGCCCGCTACGCGGCACAACGGCGGCAGTTCGGCCAGCCGATCGCCAACTTCGGGGCGATCAAGCACAAGCTGGGCGAGATGACCATCCGCACCTTCGCCATCGAGTCGATGGTGTTCCGGACGGCCGGGCTGATAGACGCCGAGATCGACGGAGACGAAGCCGGGCATGAGGCGGCGCAGCTTGCGGCGCTGGAGGAGCACGCCATCGAGTCGTCCATCCTCAAGGTGGCGGGCAGCGAGATCCTCGACTATGTCCTCGACGAGAACGTCCAGATCCATGGCGGCAACGGCTACGTCCGGGACTACCCCGCAGAGCGGCACTACCGCGACGCGCGCGTCAACCGGATCTTCGAGGGGACCAACGAGATCAACCGGCTGCTGATCCCGGGCATGCTGGTGCGGCGCGCGCTGAAGGGGCACCTGCCGCTGATAGCCGCCGCCAGGAAGCTGCAGGACGAGATCCTTTCGCCGGCGGCGCCGGCAGCGCACGACGACAGCTTCCTCGCGTCCCAGATCGGCGCGGTGCGGATGTTCAAGAAGGCGGGTCTGGCAGTACTCGGTCTCGCCATGCAAACCTACGGCGAAAAGTTGACGGACCAGCAGGAGGTGCTGTCGCTGGAAGCCGACATCCTGATCGATACATTTGCGGCAGAAAGCATGGTGCACCGGGCGCTGGGCACGGGCGGGTCGGGCGCGGGCGCCCTGCAGGCCGACGCGACCCGCGCGTTCGTCAGCGACGCCGCCGTGCGCATCGAGACCGCGGCCCGCTCGGCGATGGCCGCGATGGCCGAGGGCGACGCCCTGCGCACCCACCTGGCGGCGCTGCGGCGCCTGCTCAAGGTCAGCCCGGTGAACACCGTCGCCATCCGCCGGCGGCTGGCCGACGAGGCGGTGACGCGGGCGGGGTATATCTTCTAGCAGAATGCCTGCAGCATTACCTGAAACGGCGGCCAGATCGCGAGGCCGGAGTGTCACCACCCTGGTGGTCGGGGCCCTGCTGGCCGCGGGTGCGTGCAGCCCGCCGCCGCCGGACGAAGCCGGATACCTTGAAAGGCTGATCGAAGACCGTGCCGACATGAACCGCTTCCTGGCGGAGGGGCCGGATTCGCCCGTGCCGCTCGACCGCCGGTCCTGGATGCTGCCGGTGCGCTACTACGAGCCGGACCTTGCCTACCGCGTCCCGGCGAACCTGAACGTGGCCGACGAGCAGCCGGTATTCGAGGTGCCGACGTCGTCCGGCCAGGTGCGGCCGATGCAGCGCGTCGGCACGCTCGAATTTACGCTGCACGGGGAACCCCACTCGCTGGCGGCGCTCGTCGACCTGACCGCACGCGACGAGATGCGGCTGTTCATCCCGTTCCGCGACGAGACCAGCGGCGAGGAAACGTATGCCGCCGGCCGCTATCTCGATCTCGACCGCACGCCGACCGGCATCTACAACCTCGACTTCAACCGCGCATATCACCCCACCTGCTATTACGACGAGCAGTACGACTGCCCGTTCCCGCCCCCCGAGAACCGGCTGCCGACGCCGATTCGGGCGGGCGAACGGCTCCCCCCTGTCGAGGAGCAGCGCTTTCCCGTCGGCGGGGCGCCGTCCGCGCAGGCCGAGGACCCGGACGCAGGCGGCGGCTAATGCCCCTGCGCGGGATCGTCTTCGACTTCGACGGCGTCATCGCCGACACGGAGCCGGCGCATCTGGCCGCTTTCCAGGACGTGCTGGCCGACACCGGCCTGACGCTGAGCGCCGGCGACTACTACGACCGTTATCTCGGCTACGACGACGCCGGGGCGCTGCGAGCCATCGGCCGCGATCAGGGCCGGCCGCTCGATGCTGGCGAGGTCCGCCGGCTCGCCGCGGCGAAGGCGCGCCGCTTCGAGGTGCGCGTCAGCGACGGCAACGTGCTGTTCCCGGGCGCGGCGGCCTGCATCGAGCGTCTGGCCGGCGTGGCGCCGCTCGGCATCGCGTCCGGCGCGCTGCACGCCGAGATCGAGTCGATCCTGACGGGTGCCGGCCTGCGGGAACGGTTCGACGTGATTGTGGCGGCCGACGACGTGATCCGCTCCAAGCCCGCACCGGACACGTACCAGCGGGCCGTCGAGCTGCTGGGCGCCGCCGGGACCGGCGCCACCCCGTCCACCTGCGTCGCGCTCGAGGATTCGGTCTGGGGCATCGAGGCGGCGCACGCCGCCGGCCTGCCGTGCGTGGCCGTGACGCACAGCTACCCGGCCGAGGCGCTGGCGTCGGCCGACGTAGTGCTCAGTGGCCTCCACGAGTTGCAGCCGGCGCTGCTGCAGCGCCTCTGCGACCGGCTCGACGCAACCGGCTGAACTGTGCGATAAAGGGTAGGAGTCCATGGCAAGAGCCCCGCTGCATTCGACCGGCGATGCATCCCGCCTGAGCTGCGTTGCTCGTCGGTCACATATTGGGAATATGCTCCCTCCTCGCGCCTTGTCAGCCGGGCGCCTCGCCGTTCTCGGTGCGACGCGGGGTCTTGCCATGGACTCCTAGCCATGCTGTCCGCCGAATTCATCGACAAGTTCGCGCAGGTCGCCAGAAGTCCGGATCCGGACCTCGCGACCGCGGCGTTGCTGATTGCCCGGCTCGAGTATCCCGATCTCGACGCCTCCCGCTATCTCGACCGGCTCGACAGCATGGGACGCGCCGCGGCGGAACGACTCGGGCGGGAGCCGGGCGACGACCCGCGGCGGCAGATCGCGGTGCTGAACGGCTACCTGTTCGACGAGGAGGGCTTCGCCGGCAACCGCAAGCAGTACGACGACCCCCGGAACAGCTTCCTGAATGCGGTGCTCGACCGCCACAGCGGTATCCCGGTGACGCTTGCACTGGTCTACATGGAGGTGGCCCGGCGCGCCGGGCTACGCGTCGACGGAGTCAACTTCCCCGGGCACTTTCTGCTGCGGCTGCCGCCCGGCGCCGGCAGTCTGGCCGGTGGCGAGACCGATCTGATCCTGGATCCATTCCACGGCGGCGCCATTCTGTCGGAGACTGACTGCCGCCGACTTCTGCGCGACCACGCCGGCGCGAATGCGGTGTTCGAGCCGGGGCTGCTGGCGGGTGCGACCAAGCTCCAGATACTGGTCCGCATGCTCGTTAACCTGAAGCGGATCTACGTCAAGATGCGGTCGTTCCCGCAGGGTCTGGCGATGACGGAGCTGTTGCTCGCGCTCGACCCGTCAGCCCTCACCGAGCTCCGGGACCGCGGGCTGCTGGCCTACAACCTGAACGATTTTCCGGCCGCGTTACGGGATCTCGAAGCGTACCTGCGATATACGGCGCGCGGCGACGGCGAGCGGCCGCGGAAGGATACCGAGCAGGCGGAAATCTGGGAGCACGTAAAGGCGCTGCGGCGACGGGTCGCCAGCCTCAACTGACCCCGGCCGCCTCACATCGCGCCGATCTCGTTGTACAGCGCGGCCGAGGCAATGATGCCGTTATGGAAGTTGCCCAGGTCGAGCTTCTCGTTCGGCGCGTGGGCGTTCTCGTCCGGCAGCCCGACCCCGAACAGCACCGACGGCAGCCCGAGCACCTCCTGGAACGTCGCCACGACGGGAATGGATCCGCCCTCGCGATTGAACACCGGGCGCCTGCCGAACCCCAGCTCGATGGCGCGGCCCGCCGCCTGGATGAACGGATTGTCGAAGTCGGTCATCCATGGCCGGCCGCCGTGCATGCGCGTGACGGTCAGCTCCACCGTCTTCGGCGTCACCTTGCGGAGATACGCCGCGCACAGGTCGGCGATGGCGTCCGGCTCCTGATCCGGCACTAATCGCATGCTTACCTTGGCCATCGCGACGGCGGGAATGACCGTCTTCGCGCCGTCTCCCGTGAAGCCCGACAGCAGGCCGTTCACCTCGAATGTCGGCCGGCCCCAGACCCGCTCCAGCGTGGTGTAGCCGCTTTCGCCGAACAGCTTCGGCGCGCCAAGCTCGTGGCGGTAGCGCCGCTCGTTGAACGGCAGCCTGGCAAACTCGGCTCGCTCCTCGTCGCGCAGCGGCCGCACGTCGTCGTAGAAGCCGGGAATCTTCACCCGCCCGCTACGGTCCTTCATCTGATTCAGCACCTGCGCAAGTACGAAGGCGGGGTTGGCTACCGCCCCGCCGAACGACCCCGAGTGCAGATCGGTCGCCGTGCCGCGCAGATCGATCTGCAGGTACGTCAGGCCGCGCAGGCCGTAGCAGATGGAGGGCACGCCGCGGTCCAACATCGGCGAGTCGGAGATCACGACCACGTCGGCCGCCAGCTCCTCCGTGTGGTCACGGACGAACGGCTCCAGGTTGACGCTGCCGATCTCTTCTTCACCCTCGAGAATGAACTTGATGTTGACCGGCAGCCGGCCGCTGCCGCGCAGCAGCGCCTCCACCGCCTTGAGGTGCATGAACACCTGGCCCTTGTCGTCGGCGGCTCCACGGGCGTAGATCTCCCCCGCCCGGATGGTCGCCTCGAACGGCGGCGACTCCCACAACTCGAGCGGATCGACCGGCTGCACATCGTAGTGCCCGTAGAACAGGATGGTGGGCGCGCCGGCCGCGTGCAGCCAGTCGGCGCATACGACCGGGTTGCCGGGCGTGTCGATGATGCGGACGTGCTGGAGGCCGACGCGCTTCATCTGCGCCGCCGTCCACCCGGCGCAGGCGCGCACGTCGGCGGCATGCTCCGGCAGCGCGCTGATGCTGGGAATCGCCAGGTATTCCTTCAACTCGTCGACGTAGCGGTCGCGGTTGATGTTGATCAGGTCGATTATGTCGTTCATGAATGGGCTCTACGTCCCGGATGCGGCGGTCTCGCGCTCTTCCCAGTGCCGCTTGTACTCGGTCAGAAACGTCAGGCTGGCGAACGACCGCATCCGGTCCAGAAACAGCATGCCGTCGAGGTGATCGGTCTCGTGCTGAATGACGCGCGCCGGAAAGCCGGACGCCGTCAGCGTGACCCGCCGGCCTGTGCGATCGTGCGCGGTCACCCGGATCTCCACCACCCGCGGCACCTTTCCCCGCACGTCGGGAATACTGAGACAGCCCTCCCAGTCCTCCTCGACTACAGAACCGAGCGGCTCGACCACCGGATTGATCATCACCACCGGCGGCAGGGTGGCATCCGGCTCGTCGACGCCCGCGACGAACAGCCGCAGCCCCTGGTGCACCTGCGGCGCGGCAAGTCCGATCCCCTCGTGCTCGCGCATCGTGTCGAACATGTCGTCGATGAGGCGCTGGATTGCGGGCTTGCCGATTTCGGACGGGTCCAGCGGCCGGGCGGGCGCTCGCAACACGGGATGCCCCATGCGAGCGATCTTGAGAATGGACATCTAAGACAAGTATACGGCAGCCAAACGGCATGCCATGCGGGCCGGGTTGCCGAATCCGGTATGCTCACGCGAAGTCCGTGACGGCCCACGCCACCCTACCCGAGCCGCACGCCACTGCCCAGGTTCGCGCAGACGACGGCGCGCTGCTGATCCTCAGGCGGCACGGCAATCCGGACGGCCCACGGCTCGTCATGAGCCACGGGGCCGGACTGTCGGCGGATGCGTACTATCCCTTCTGGTCGCTGCTCAGTGCGAGGTTCGATCTGGTTCTGTGCGACTTCCGAAACCACGGCTGGAACCCGGTCGGCGACCTCCAGGCACACAATATCCAGACGTTCCTCCAGGACGATGCGCGCGTCGCCCGGGGCATCGACCGGCACTTCGGACCGAAACCGAAGATCGGCGTCTTCCATTCGATATCCGCGCTGACAGCGGTCCTGCCGGGCGCCGAGAGGAACGGATATTCCGCGCTCGTGCTGTTCGACGCCCCCATCGGCCCGCCCGGCCTCGATCCCGGTCTCATGAAGAATCTGGAAATCGTGGGTCGCCGGCTCGCCAACGGCGCCGAGCGCCGCCAGGCCGTGTTCGAGACCCGCGAGGCGTTCTCGGACACGCTCCGTGAAGCGGCCGCCTTCAGACTCCTGCTGCCCGGCGCGGTGGAGATTCTCGCCCAAACGACGCTGCGCCGCGTCGACAGCGCGGCACACTACGAACTGCGCTGTCCACCCGCCTTCGAAGCACGCATGTACAGTCAGTTCTTCAGTTGGTCCACGCGCGTAGACCTGACGCGCCTGCGTTGCCCCGTCAAGGCGATCGGCGCCGATCCCGTCGTGCGGTTCTCGTTTTTCCCGAGCGTCGATCTGAGCGACATCATGATGCTCGACTACGACTTCGTGCCCGACACGACCCACTTCCTCCAGCTCGAACAGCCCGAGGCGTGTGTCGCCGTAATGCTCGAATTCCTTGACCGGCAGGGGCTCATATAAGCGGCGCGTCTCGGGACACCGTAGAGGACATCTTCATGGACATTTTTTAGGCTAAAATCTTCGGACCGCTTCGTTCCCGCGTGGAGGAAGGGACATCCCGATGAGCCCCCGGCCCTACGAGAGAAGTCATCCGTGGATCAACTTCACGGTCGATCTCCGTGCGGCACCGCCCAACCTCTGGATGCTGCTCGGACAAGCGGTAGCGCTGTGCCGGCAGATCGGCACGGCAGCCCTCCCGCCCGGCGCGGCCAGAGAGATGCAGACGCTGTATCTGGTCAAAGGGGTGCAGGCGACCACCGCCATCGAGGGCAATACGCTCAGCACAGAGCAAATCCGGGAGCGCATCGAAGGCCAACTCGACCTGCCGCTGTCGCAGGAATATCTCGGCCAGGAGGTGGACAACGTCGCCCGCGCTTGCAGCGCTATCGCACGCAGCATCATCCGCGATGAACCGCTCAGTCTCAGCCCGGACTGGATCCGGGCTTGCAACCAGCAGGTACTCGACGGCCTGGAGGAACATCTGGAAGATGGGGTTGTCCCGGGCGAAATCCCGGTGCATGTCGTCGGCGTCGGCCGCTACCGGGGAGCGCCGCGCGAAGACTGTGAATTGCTGCTTGAACGTCTCTGCGAATGGCTGGAGACAGAGCTCGACCTGTCTCTCCTTGCGGACCCGAGGGCCAACCGAATAGCAACGGCAATACTGCATGCCATCCTTGCTCACCTGTACATCGCTTGGATCCACCCGTTCGGCGACGGTAACGGTCGCACCGCCCGCCTTGTCGAGTTCATGCTGCTGGCTCGCGCAGGCGTGCCGCTGACGTCCGCCCAGCTTCCGAGCAACCACTACAACCTCACCCGGGCCGAGTACTACCGCCAGCTCGACCGCGCAAGCCGCGCCAACGGCGGCCGCGGCGACCCGATCGGCTTCATCCTCTACTCGCTGCAAGGACTCGCCGACGGTCTCCAGGAACAGTGCAACTACATCGACGAGCTCCAACTCTCGATCGCCTGGCAGCATTTCGTCTTCGCCCGATTCCGGAACGAGCGGCGGTCGCCGGCCCTGAACCGGCGGCGCGAGCTGGTGCTGGCGCTGACCAATCAGCCTCAGCCCGTACCACGCGCGGCGCTGCGGCACGTCGGACCTGCCGTAGCCGAGCTGTACGCCGGCAAGACGGATAAGACCCTGACCCGCGACATCAACTGGCTCGTGAAGGAAGACCTGATCGAACGGCAGCCGGCCGGCTACCGCGCCCGCATCGACCGCATGCGCAGCTTCCGCCCACCCCGCGCCGAGCGTGCTCCCGATCGAACGGAAGTACGACGATGAGACTTCCCTGGAATGAGATTCGTGCCTGCGCCGCCATATTTGCCCGCGAGTGGGCCGACGCCGCATACGAAAAGGGCGAAACCCAGAGTTTCTACAACGATTTCTTCGACATGTTCGGCGTCCGCCGACGCAGTGTCGCACGCTACGAGGAGCATGTACAGCGACTCGACAACACGTCCGGCTTCATTGATCTGTTCTGGCCGGGTGTCCTGCTCGTCGAGCAGAAGAGCGCCGGCCGCGACCTAGATGCCGCGCGACCAAGCGCGTGCCTACTTCGATGCCATGCCGGAACGCGAACGTCCCCGGTATCAGCTTCTTTGCGATTTCCAGACGTTCGAATTCTTGGACTGGGACGAACGCGAGGAGACCGGCTTCGCCCGTGCCGAATTGCCACAGCACGTCGAGCACTTCGCCTTCATCCTGCGCCTGCCGAGCATACCCCGCAGGTCGGCCGGCATCCGTACGATTGCGGTGGATATCATCACTTACGCGCGGCGGCCCGTTGCGGAACCTGTTGACCATGCGTCGCGAGATGCTAGATCCTGCACCTGACCATGCGCAAGGACGCGTTGCCGGTAGGTCGGCACTCGTGTACCGCATTACCTGTGTCCGAGGCTGGCGGAAGGACACCGGTATGCCGACGAGCGGAGCAAGCTTGACATGCCGGCACCGGCCGATCCGAAGATCTACCATATCGTTCACGTCGACCGGTTGGCGTCCATGGTCGCGGACGGTTGCCTCCTGTGTGATGCGGAAATTGCTCGACGCGAGCCGGTCGGAACCACGATTGGCATGAGCGATATCAAGCGACGGCGCTCGACCGAGTTGAGCCTTCGCAGCCACCCGGATCTCAAGGTGGGAGCGTGCGTCCCGTTCTACTTCTGTCCGCGCTCCGTCATGCTCTACGTGATCAGCCAGGCGAACCATCCGCAACTGTCTTATCGAGGTGGTCAAGGTCCCATCGTTCATCTGGAAGCGGACCTGCGGTCGACCGTTGCATGGGCGGGGAAACTCGGTCTGCGCTGGGCGTTTACGCTATCGAATGCTGGCGCCCGCTACTTAGAAGATCGGTCGGACTTGGCGCAACTGGACGAGATGGACTGGGACGCGGTGCAAGCTCGGAATTGGAGCCACTGCAAGGAGGGCAAGCAGGCGGAGTTCCTGATCGAACAGCGGTTCCCGTGGGAACTTGTCTCGCGTATCGGTGTCATGTCTCAGTGTCATGTCTCAGCACGTCGGCCTTCAGGCCGTTGCGGCCCGCGACACAGCGGCGCACAGACCACCCGTCGAAATCCGTCGTGAGTGGTACTACTGACGGAGAAGTGACGTGATCACGTACAAGACCGGCGACATCCTCGGTGAGGCAGCAGAGGCCCTGGTCAACACTGTCAACTGCGTGGGCGTCATGGGTCGCGGTGTTGCGCTGCAGTTCAAGCGGGCGTTTCCAGACAACTTCAAGGCGTACGCGGCGCTCTGCAAGCGGAAACAGATGCAACCAGGGCACGTCTTCGTCTTCGAGACGGGCACAGTGATGCCGCCGCGGTACATCATCAATTTCCCGACCAAGCGACACTGGCGCGGCAAGAGCCGCATCGAAGACATCGAATCCGGGTTGGAGTCGCTTGCGCACGAAATCCGAACACGCGGCATCCGTTCGATCGTGATCCCCCCCCTTGGCAGCGGGCTGGGCGGGTTGCACTGGCCGAGTGTGCGCACGCGCATGGAGGCAGTTCTGGGCGAACTCGATGATGTCGAGATCATCATCTTCGAGCCGGGCGGTGGGCCGGCGGACGGTCGGGCCAACCGGTCGTGCGATGTCCCGAAGATGACGGCGGGTCGAGCGGCGCTGGTCGGGCTGCTGGACCGCTACCTGTTCGGCTTGCTGGATCCGTTCGTCACGCTGCTCGAAGCACATAAGCTCATGTACTTCATGCAGGCCGCGGGGGAGCCGTTGAAGCTGAGGTTCACGAAGGGGCATTACGGGCCGTACGCCGAGAATCTCCGACACGTCCTGAACGCCATCGAGGGCCACCTGGTATCCGGCTACGCCGATGGTGGCGATGCGCCCGACAGGCAGTTGCAAATCGTGCCCGGCGCGCTTGAGGACGCTCGCGCGTTTCTCGCAAACAGAGCTGCCACGCATGCTCGTCTTGCCAGGGTGTCCGATCTGGTTGACGGATTCGAATCTCCGTTCGGCTTGGAGTTGCTGTCCACGGTCCACTGGGTCGCGAACGAGCCAGCACGACCCCGGGATCCGGAGGAGATTACGAGACAGACCTACGCGTGGAACGAGAGGAAGAAACGATTCTCGCGGCGGCAGATCGATCTCGCGTTCAGTGTGCTGGCGGAGAATGGCTGGATCACGCCAGCCAGCGATCCTCGGTCAACGCGTGCCTGAGGCATGCCTCCGCCACCCTCGCCTTGCGCCCCCACTCCTTGAGACGGCGCTGCACCGGCGCGCTACGGAATCCTAGTTGTCGTTGTTCTGGGTTGGCGTGCCTGCCTTGGCGACGTGGGCGGCTGCTTCTTCCTCGTACTCTTCGTCGGTGAGCCAGACGACCCTTGAGTTCAGAAAGAACATGTCGTCGATGGAGCGGCTGCCCCACCCCTTCCAGTTGCGCGGATCGATCACCCGCGGGTTCGCGGCGGTGTTGTCGTACCAGGCCGTCACCTTGAGGACTGTGCCGCGCGGCAGGAGCGGCGTGACGTCGTCCTCTCAGTCTTGCAGCAACCTGTCAACGAGGGCGCGAGGGCGCACGACCGTGATGCCCCGGTATGGAGAGATCGCGAGGAGATCGTGGTCGCCGCTTACGATGTATCTCGCCGCCGCGGCCAGTGCACAGGCAATGAACTTGTCGTCATCCGCGTCCCGGCAGATCGCCTCCGGGAGGGGCTGCACCTCAACAAGCGTTGCCGTGGCCGCGATCAGATCCAGCGCTGGACCGACATCCACACCTGGGAATTGCGCCGACAATTTATCGCCGACCCTGACGTATTCCTCGATGATCTCTCGAGACACGACGACCTCGATTGCTCCGTCGCGCCACGCGGCCAGGACATCACCCGGAGCCCCCCCGAAGAACACGCCGGATACGAAGACGTTCGTGTCGAGTACGACTCTCACGTCGAGCGCACGGCCGAGATCGCAGCGGCAATGTCCGACCGGCGCAGTCCCGCGCGACGAGCGGCTTGACGCGCGCGGGCGACGACCTTGTCGAACTCGCGCATGGTGGGCGCACTGATCCGCTTGAGCACAATAGTGTCGTCATCTCCGAGGACGACGAACTCGACGCCCGGATCGAGACCCAGCCGCCTGCGAATCGCCTCTGGAATGACGACCTGTCCCTTCGAGGACAGTTTCGTGGTGGTTACATCCCCCATGCCGACATCTTACCAGTAAGGAACGTCGACGACAGTAACATCGCCGTTGTGGTCGTCTCGAGAGTTGGGAGCCCGGCACGCAGCCGGTATCGCAGGGTGTTGCGAAGGGCAAGCCATCCCGCGTATCCTGCACGGATAGTAGGCGGGCCGTACCGCGCGGCGCCGTTCTCGCGCGGGCAAGCCCGCCAGGCACATCGCCACCGGCCGGGGTGGCAAACAAGGAGAGTTTCAGATGAGCGTTCAGCGTGTCGCTGTCGTGCGGGTTCTCGCCATTCTGTTCGCGCTGGGGCTGCTGGCGCCGATAGGCGCCGACGCGCAGTCTTCGTCCGTGCCGCGGTTGCCGGACGGCCGGCCGGACCTCCAGGGCGTCTGGGACTTCAGCTCCGTGACGCCGCTGCAGCGCCCCGAGGAGCTGGCCGACAAGGAGTTCCTGACGGAAGAGGACGCGGCCGCGCTGGAAGCGCGCGCCGCGGGCAGGGTCGACACCGCGCCGCCGCCCGGTAGCCCCGGCGCCTACAACCGGTTCTGGTTCGCGGACGGCACGACGGTGGTCGGCACCCGGCGCAGCTCGCTGATCATCGACCCGCCGAACGGCCGGCTGCCGTCCTATACGGATCTGGGCAGGGCGCGCATGCAGGCCCGCGCGGAAGCCCGTGGGCGGAACGCCGGTCCGGAAGACCGCGACGTGGACGAGCGCTGCATCCTGGGGTTCAACTCCGGACCGCCGATGCTGCCCGGCGCCTACAACAACTACATGCAGCTGTTCCAGGGCAACGACCATGTGGCGATTCTCAACGAGATGGTGAACGACGTGCGGGTCGTCCCGCTCGACGGCCGGCCCGCGCTGGCCTCGGACATACAGCAGTGGCGCGGCGACTCACGCGGCCGTTGGGACGGCGATACGCTGGTGGTCGAGACGCGCAACTTCAGGGACATCGGCACCGCGCACCCGGCGCCGAACATGGCGCTGCTCGAGGCGCTGGGCCCGGATATGCACCTGGTCGAGAGATTCTCCCGGCGCGACGCGGACACGCTGCTCTATCAGTTCACGGTCACCGATCTGACCGGGTTCAACGAGCCGTGGAGCGTCGAGATGACGATGACGCGGAAGGACGACGACCGGCTCTACGAGTACGCCTGTCACGAAGGGAACTACGGGCTGTACAACATCCTGGCCGGCAACCGCGCCGCGGAGGCAGCCTCGCGGTAGGTAGGGTCACGGACCGGGCGTCTCGATCGGCAGGTCCTCCCGGTCGCCCCACTCTTTCCACGAACCGAGATAGTTGCGCACCCTCGGATAGCCCAGCAGGCGTAGCGCCAGGTAGCCGTGCGCGGCGCGGTAGCCGCCCTGGCAGTACGACAGCACCTCCCTGTCGGGTGTGATGCCCGCCGCGTCGTACATCGCGCGCAGCTCGGCCGCCGGCTTGAAGGCGCCGTCCGCGCCCAGGTTGCGCGTCCACTCGATGTGGACCGCGCCGGGAATGGCGCCGCCCCGCTTGGCGCGGACGTTGGCGCCGCAGTACTCCCCGTCGCTCCGCGTGTCGAGAATCGCGACATCGGCGCAGCCCAGCCGGTCCTGCACGTCGCGCCAGGTGGCCAGTCGCGCCGCCTCGCGGCCCGGTTGCCAGCGACCCGCCACGGGTGGCGCGGCCGCGGTTGTGACGGGCTGGCCGCCGCGTTCCCACGCGCCGAACCCGCCGTCGAGCAGCCGCGCGGCGGGGTGGCCGAACAGCTCCAGGAACCAGAACGCGCGCGCCGCGCGGATGCCGGACCGTTCGTCGTACACCACGACCGGACGCTCGGCATCGACGCCGCGCGCCGCCAGCAGGTGCGCAATGATCCAGAGGAAGGCGTCGAGCGGCGCCGGGTCGGTGTCGACCAGGCTGACGCCGAACAGATCGAGGTGCGCCGCGCCGGGGATATGGCCGGCGGCGAACGCCTCTGTCGGGCGCAGGTCGATTACGACCGTCGCCGGCGCAGTCGTCTCGGGCGACCACTCCGCCGGCGTACCGCCCGCAACACCCAGCCGGCCGGCCAGCTCCGCCGGGTCAATCAGCAGTTCCGGGCTGGCATACCCCTTCGGATTTTCCACGCGCGCATTCCCGCCGGCCGTCACGATCCGATCGAGGAGCCGGTGACCAGCGCTTCCAGCTTCTCACGCAACGTGTCGGGAATCGGCGCCGTCCGTTGCGCCGCGTAGTCGAACACCACCTGCACCGAGCGGCTCAGCGCCATGACCGCACCGTCCCGCACGCGGCGCGCCTCCATTTGGTACGCAAAGCTGCTCCGTCCGATGGCATCCACCCCCACGCGCACGTCGACCTGGTCGCCGAACACCAGCTGCGCCTTGTAGTCGCAGGAGGTGTGCGCCAGGATGAGGCCGAGACCGACATCCTCGATCCCGCGGCGCAATCCCAACGTCTCCCCCATCACCAGCCGCGCCTGCTCGAAGTAGGTGAAGTAGACGGCGTTATTGACGTGGCGCAACGAGTCGCAGTCGCGAAACCGGACCTCGATGCGGTGTGTGAAGGCGTACGTGGGCGGCACGAGAAACATATACTACCGCGTGCCCTCGACGCTTGCGGCGACCGACCGGTTCACGGCGGACGAACGGCAGCAGCTCGACCCCTACTTCGGCAACACCGACAGTCCGGTCTTCGTCCTGACCAACCTGCCGGAGGCGGTCAAGGGCGCGCTGTTCGCGCGCTACTCCCGCTCGGCCAAGTCGGCGCGGCGGCTGTTCCTCGACGAATTCCTCGGCGACCTCGAGACACCGGCCGCCGGAGTAGCCAGTGGACCGGGCGGCGAACGCGCCGAGCGGCTCTACGACAAGGTCTTCAACGAGTACGGCGACGATTCGGTGGCCCAGCTCGGCGGTGCGCATATCGCCTGCGAGGGGGTCTCGAACGTCCTGACCAAGGTGCTCGAACGGGGCCGGCTGATGTCGTACCTGGAGCAGTCGACCCGCTACGTGCCGTACACCCAACGTCCCGACGGGCGCTGGAAGTACGTCGTACCGGGGGAGATCGAAGACCCGGAGGACCGGGCGCAGTACGCCGCCACGCTCGACCGCACATTCGAGACGTACGCACGCTGGATCGAACCGCTGCAGGCGCACTACCGGAATCAATTCCCGCGCGCGCCCGGCGACTCGGAGGGCGTGCACCGCGCCGCCATACGGGCCAAGGCGCTCGACACGCTGCGCGGCCTGCTGCCGGCCGCCACCCGCTCCAACGTAGGCATCTACGGCTCCGGCCAGGCGTACGAGGCGCTGCTGCTGCGCATGCGGGCGCACCCGCTGGCCGAGAGCCGGGAGGTGGCGGAGCGGATGCTCGGGGAGCTCAGGAAGGTGATCCCGGCATTCGTGCAGCGGGTCGATCGCGCGGACCGGGGCGTCGCCTGGAGCCGCTATCTGGAGGAGCGGAATCGCCGGAGCCGCGCTGTCGCCGCAGGAACGGACCGCCGCGTACGTTGGCGAAGCCACCTCGACCGTCACCATCCCAACGCTCACGTTTCGGACGCGGAAGTGACGCTGACGGAGTTCGATCCGGACGGCGAGGCCAGGGTGGTCGCCGCCCTGCTCTATCCCGGTTCCGGGCTGCCCCACGGCCAATTGCTGGCAGCTGCACGGGCGATGCCGGGCGACAAGCGGATCGAGATCATCCGCGCGGGCGTCGGCACGCGGTCCAACCGCCGGCAGCGGCCGGGCCGGGCGTTCGAGCAGACTGCCTATACGTTCGACGTGCTCTCTGATTACGGGGCGTTCCGCGACCTGCAGCGCCATCGGATGCTGACGATCGAGTGGCAGGATCTGACGGTGCGGCACGGCTGCGCAGCGCCCGACCCGGCTATTGAAGAGGTTGGCGCCCTGGCGGACTGGGAACGGGTGATGGCCGAATCGGCCGCTCTTCACGAACGCCTGTCGCAGCGCTATTCCGCGGCGGCAGCCCAGTATGCCGTCTCGATGGCGTACCGCATCCGCTTTCAGATGCGGATGAACGCCCGGGAGGCGATGCACGTGATCGAGCTCCGTACCTCGCCCCAGGGACACCCGGCGTACCGGCGCGTCTGCCGCAGGATGCACGAGCTTATCGCGCAGCAGGCCGGCCACGCGGCAATCGCGGGCGCCATGCGCTTTCTCGGCCGCGCCGATGTGGATCTCGAACGGCTCGCCGCGGAGAAGGCAAGCGAGCGCAAGCGTTTGGCGCAGCCCCCGGCCGGAGAACAGGGAGCGAATCGGTGACGCCTCATCCGCATGACGCGCTTTACCGCTTCTGCCCCCTGTGCGGGGGAAAGCTCGCGCCGCGCGTGGTGAAGCAGGGTGAACCGGCGCGGCCCGTATGCGGCGGGTGCGGCCACATCGTGTACCTCGATCCGAAGGTTGCGGTCGGCACCATCATCCGCAACGCCGCCGGCGAGATCGCCCTGGTGCGGCGATCCATCGAACCCGGGTACGGCAAGTGGGTGTTCCCCGGCGGCTTCGTCGACCGGGGCGAGGAACTGCACGCCGCCGCCGTGCGCGAGGCCCTGGAGGAGGCCAATCTGAATATCCGGATCGACGGCCTCGTCGATCTGTATTCCTACCCCGGGCAGACGACGATCATCATCGTCTACACCGCCACCGCCGTCGGCGGCGCACTCCGCGCCGACGACGAATCGCTCGAGGCGGCGTGGTTCAAGGAGGATGATCTTCCCTGGCCGCTGCTGGCGTTCCACAGCACGGACGACGCCCTGCGCGACTATCTCAGGACGTCCCCCGCGGCAACTCCGCGTCGCTCGGAGCCCGGTGCGGCGCCTGACGCGACGCCCCGTCCCTCTCCAGCGGAAAGCTGAAGTCCTCGCGCTCCGCCGCGGCAACCGCCCCGTCCACCATTTCTGCGATCGGCAACGCGCTCTCGGCCTCCTCCACGCCGCGCCGCGTCGCCTTCGTGGCCGGGTGGCGCGGCGTGAACAGCTGGCAGCAATCCTGGTCGGGGATGATCGAGATGGGATAGGTTCCGATGGCCATCGCCTCATCCGAGATCTCGTCCTTGTCGGAACCGACCAGCGGTCGCAGGATCGGCATGCTCGACACGGCGGCGCCGATCACCGCCAGGTTCTCCAGCGTCTGCGAGGCTACCTGCCCCACCGCCTCGCCGGTGACGAGCGCCGCGGCGCGCGTCCTGTGCGCCAGCCGCTCGGCGATCCGCATCATCAGCCGGCGGTACAGCACGACGCGCAGCGGCGCCGGCGCCGACAGCATCACCTGCCGCTGGATGTCACCGAAGGCCACCTGATACAGCCGGGAGGTGAGCTGGTACGCGGTCAGGTGGCGGGCCAGCTCGCGCACCTTGTCCCGGGACGCGTGCGACAGAATCGGGTAGCTGTGAAAATGCAAGAACCGGACGCGGCAACCGCGCTTCATCAACCGGTAGGCGGCCACGGGCGAGTCGATGCCGCCGGACATGAGGCAGAGCACCGGACCGCTCACGCCGGACGGCAGCCCTCCCGGTCCGGCATGCCGGTCGAGCGAGAAGTACGCCTCGCGCGCCAGAATCTCGATGCGGACAACCAGGTCGGGATTACCCAGATTTACGTTCCAGTCCAGGGCCGCCTTGATCCGCCCCCCCACCTCTCGCTCTATTTCGGGCGAGGTCAAGGCGTACGCCTTGTCGGCGCGCCGGGCGGTCACCCGGAAGCTGCGCGGCTCGCGGCCGTCCAGATCAGCGAGGACGGCGGCGGCCAGCTCGTCCAGGTTGCGGCTGACGCGGCGCGCCGGGGAGAAATTGGCGATGCCGAACATCCGTCCGAGACGCTCCCGGACGGTCTCCCACTCGGCGTGCGGACCGGGCGTCACCTCGATCCGGCCCATGATCGCCCGCACGCGGGTACCCTCGAGGTCCGCCAGGGCCGCGCGTATGTTCGTCACGAGCCGCTCGACGAACCAGGGGCGGTTCCTCCCCTTCAGGGCGATCTCCTGGTAGCGAACGATGACCGATTCCATGCTTTGATAGCATAGTGTCCCTGCATGCGTGATCTGTTGGCGATCGGCGTCGTCGTCCTGCTTGTCCTGGTCGCGCTGTCGATGGCCACCACCCTCCGCTGGCGCTACCGTGACCGCGAGCGGAGTCGCCGGCAGCTCAATGACCAGGGCCGGAGGGTTATCGCCGAAGTGCCGGTCGCGGACAGCATGGAGTTCTTCTCGGAGGATGCGGAAGCGTTCTACTGGGCCGGACAGACGATCCAGAAGCACGCGGTCCACACCGCACGGTTGCTGATCAGCGGCGCGCCGCTTGCGACCGTCCGCTCGCGCCAGGCGCCGGATTTCGAGGCGGCGGACGCGGCGGCGGGCCAGGATGCGGCTCCGGTCGAACGCGAGCGGTGGGACGTCTCCATCGAGACGACGGACGCGCGCGTGCTCGTGGCGTGCGGCTCGATCCGCCAGCAGGTCTCCCAGGACCTGGCCCGCCGCGTCTTCGACGCGGTCCGCGGCGCGGTCGAAGCGCACGACCAGGACGCAGCCCCGAGTTGATGAGGGACGACGAGCACCTGATGGTCGTCCCCAGGCCCGCACGGCGGGCCTCGGCAAGCGCGGCGCGGGGCAAAGGGGTCCCCGCTAGCGCTTGCCGGGGGTTTGGGGCGCAGCCCCATCCAGGTATGCCGCGCGGGGCAAAGGGGCCCCCGCTAGCGCTTGCCGGGGGTTCGGGGCGCAGCCCCGTCTAACATTGCCGCGCAGCCCCAAGTAATCAAGACGCCGCGACGAACGGTACCCGCGTAACGACCGCGGCCGTCCGTCCGCCGTCCTGCTCGACGTCAACCCGGGTCCCGGCTACCGCCACCGCCCGCGGGACGTAGCCCAGAGCTATTACGCGACCCAACATCGGGGAGGCGACGGCGCTGGTCACCTCGCCCACCGGCTGCTCGTCGTGCTGGATGCGCGCCCCCCGGGCCGGAACGGCGATCTGCGAATCCGCGGCGCTGCCCGGCGCACCCAGCGTGAGACCGACCAGCTTCCTCGCCACACGCCCCCCGCCTCGATGCAGGACGCGAATGATCACTTCCTGGCCGACGAAGCAACCCTTCGTGAGGCTGATTGCGCGCCCCTCGATGCCGGCTTCGAGCGGAATCGTCTCGGTGTCCATGTCGGCGGGAAACGCCGGCCGGCCCGACTCGACGCGCACGACCTCGGCCGTCGCGGCGCCGATCTCCTCGCCGCCGGCCGATACCAGCGCCGAGCGCAACGCCGCAGCGCCGTCCCGGTCCGCGACAAGGACCAGACCCGGCACGCCCAGCTCATCGCTGCGGGCAACGATGGTGGCCATGCCGTCCGCGGCCGCCTGCAGGCAACGGTGCGGCCCCAGTCCACGGACGCCGGACGCGGCCTCCCGTCCTGCGCCCAAGCGGTCGAGCGCCTCCGCGGCCACGTCGAGCGCCGCCGGACCGTGGACGCCATAGCTCACGTGCGTCGCGCTCCAGTCGTCCACGGTGGCCTCCTCGGTGAAGATGAGGCTGTCCAGGCGCGTGGCCAGCACCGGCGCAACATCGGCATGCACATCCAGGAGCATCCGCTCGTCCAGGCTGAAAACGTCCATGTCGGCCACCATGCGCCCCTGCGGGGTGAGATACGCCGCGTAGCAGCCTGTGCCGTTGCCGAGCGCGGCGACGTCGTTGGTCAGCAGCCCCTGCAGAAAGTCGGCCCGATCGGATCCGTCCACGCTAATCAGGCCGCGGTTCGTGCGGCAGATCACGGCGGCGCCGTGGCGGATGGTGCGATACTCGTCTGATTTCATAACGGTAATACTGTCAATGATATGCTGATCATCGTGGAATGCTGTTTGCGCCGGCTGGCCGGCGCGCCGGCCGGCGTCGTGCTGCTGGCGCTGCTGGCCGGAAGTCCCGTTCACGGTCAGGAGCGACCCGCGCCAGCCCCCGGCGAAGCTGTCTTCACCGTCTTCGTCCGTTCCGTTCCGGTCGGCGTGGAGCGCGTGGGCATCACCCGCACCGACGGCGGCTGGCGCATCAACTCGATCGGCCGGCTCGGCCCCCCGGTGGACCTCGAAATCCGCTCGTTCCAGATTGACTACGACCACGATTGGCGGCCGCTCCAGCTCGACATCGACAGCGCCCGCAACGACAGCGAGTATGCGGTAGCCACGACGTTTGCGGGGGGCACGGCAACGAACGAGATCCGGCGGGGCGACGAGCAGCTGACCAGCACCATGGAGATCACGCCGGACGCCGTCGTGCTCCCCGATTTCTTCTTCGGCGCGTACGAGGCGCTGGCGGTGCGCCTCGGTGAACACGTAAACGGCGATGAAATCGCGGTATACCTTGCGCCGCTCAGGGAAGTCGCGGTCGTCGTGCAGGGCGTGCGGAGCCAGCCGATTCAGACCGCCGACATCCAGCTGTCGGCGCTGATCTACAGCACCGAGCTGCAGTACGACACACAGCGGCTGGACGCGGAAATCTGGGTTGACGAAAACCACCGGCTGCTGCGGGTGAGCTTTCCGGCGCTGCAGCTCGACGTGGCCCGGCAGGACCTCGCGCTGGTATCCACGCGCCTGACGGCGGGCCGCGGCACGGGCGAGACGGATGTGCGCGTGCCGACGCGCGGCTTCAACCTTGCGGCGAGTCTCACGACACCTACCGGCCGCGAGCAGCCGCCGCGCGGCTGGCCGGCCGTGCTGCTGGTGCCGGGCATCGGGCTGGTCGACCGCGACGAGAATCTGGCCGGAGTCCCGATCTTCGCCGAGCTGGCGGCGGCGCTCTCCGAAGCGGGCTATCTGGTACTGCGCTACGACAAGCGCGGTATCGGCCAGAGCGGTGGCCGGGCGGAGTCGGCCGCGCTCGACGCCTACGCCGATGATGTCCTGACGGTGGTCAGATACCTCGAACGGCGCGACGACGTCGACCGCGACCGGCTCATCGTGGCTGCCCATGGAGAGGGCTCGTGGATCGCGCTGCAGGCCGCCGCGCGTGAGAACGACATCGACGCGGTGGCGCTGCTCGCCGCGCCCGGGACCTCCGGCGCCGAGCTGGTGCTGGAGCAGCAGCAGCTCCGCCTGGAGCAGTACGAGACGCCTCGCGACGAGCGCGAGCAGCAGGTTGCCCTGCAGCAGCGGATCATCGCCGCCGTGCTGGACGAGGGCGCGTGGGGCGACGTGCCCCAAAACATGCGGCAGCGCGCCGACACGCCGTGGTTCCGCAGCTTCCTGGAATTCGATCCGGCGCGGGTCGTCCGCCGGACGCGCCAGCCGGTGCTGATCGTCCACGGCAAGCTGGACCGGCAGATTCCGGTCGCGCATGCCGACCGTCTGGCAGAGATGCTGGAAGCTCGGCGGCGGCGCGAAGCGACCCTGGAAGTGGCGCGGCTGCCGGGCATCGACCACCGGTTGCTCGACGCCTCCGCCGGCGCCATCGACCAGTACAGCCAACTGCTCGACAGGCGGGTTTCAAGCGAGGTCATCGCGGTGCTGACGGAATGGATGGACCGGACCGTCCCGGCCCGCCGGTAGCTGCCCGTCAACGTCCGCTGCACGCAGTTACGCTATGTGGATCCTGCGCTCGAACGACGCATCGCGCCCCGTCGCACTGCGGCTGCTGCCCGGCACCGAGAAGACGGTCGGACGGGCGAGGGCGGCCAAGTTCATCATCGACGCGCCGCTGGTGTCGAGGTTGCACTGCCACCTGGCGGCATCGCCCGCCGAGCTGGTCGTCGAGGACCTCGGCAGCACGAACGGCACATTCGTGAACGAGCGCCGGGTGCAGAAGGCAGCGCTCCAGGACGGCGATCACCTGCGCCTCGGCGACGTCGTGCTGTCGGTAGCGCGCGAATAGCGGCTACTTCCTGCGCGGCCGAGCCGGCCTGATCTCGAGGTAGCTGGGCAGGCTGCGCGGATCGTGGCGCAGCAGGTCCACCACCACCCGCGCCACATCGCCGCCCGTGAGTTTCCAGCTGCTGTCGGCTGCCGGCGGGGCGGTGAAGCGTGTATCGACCGAGCCGGGCGCCACACAGCTGACGCGAATCGCCTCGTGGCGGACCTCCTGCATCAGCGCCGCGCTCAAGGCGTTCACCGCCGCCTTCGAGGCGCAGTACGCGGCAGCGCCCGCGAATGGATGGGAGCCGGCGAGGCTGCTGACATTGATGATCCATCCGCCGCCGCGACGGCGCAGCGCCGGTACGGCCGCCCGGCAGCAGTAGAAGACGCCGTTCAGGTTCGTATCGATGACCGTGCGCCAGTCCTCGACGGACTGCGTCGCAAGATCCTCCCCGAACCGGCCGACCCCGGCGTTGTTCACCAGGATGTCCAGACCGCCGAAGCGTTCCTCCGCCCGGTCGATCACCCGCTGGGCGTGCCCTGCGTCGCGAACATCCGCCTCGACCGTCTCGAGACGGCCCGCACCTTCCGCGCCGGGCGCCGCCGGGCGCTCGCGGGCCCGAGCCAACGCCTCCGCGGAGCGGCCGCAGATGACGACGTCGCTCCCCTGCGACAGAAGCGCCGTCGCCACGGCCGCGCCAATGCCGCGCGACCCGCCGGTGACGACCGCGACCCGCCCGGCCAGCTGTGAGGAAGCATCCATAGGGGCGTCAACTAGAATATCGCGAGTGTCTATCGTCGCCGTCCTCGGAGCCGGCACTCTTGGCGGCTCCATCGCCCACAAGATCGCGGCCCGCGGCCGCTTCCACGAAGTCCGGCTCATCGACCCGGCCCGGGGCATCGCGGGCGGCAAGGCGCTCGACATCCAGCAGTCGGCCGCCATCGAACGTTTCGGCACGCAGGTGACGGCGCACGGCGAACTCGACGCGGCCGCCGGGGCGGATGCCGCGGTGCTGGCCGACAGCGCGAGTGGCGCGAACGCCGCGCAGCGCGCCGACGACGACGGGCAGGCTCTGGAAATGCTGCGGCGGCTGTACCGCTTCAACCGGCGGGCGGTCATCATCTGCGCCGGCGTGTCGCACCGGCGGGTAGTGGAACGCGCGGTTACCGAGCTGGACATTCCACGGCGGCAGGTGATCGGCGCGGCGCCGGCCGCGCTGCAGTCCGCGCTGCGGGCGATCGTGGCTGTGGAGCTGCGCTGCCCGCCCGGCGACGTATCGCTGGCGGTGCTGGGCAGGCCCCCGGAGCATCTCGTCATCCCCTGGAGCGAAGCAACGGTCCGAGGCTTCGCGTTGAGCCGCCTGCTCGATGCGCCGGCCCTGGCGCGTCTTCAAGCGCAGGCGCGCCTGGTCTGGCCCCCGGGGCCGTACACGCTCGCCTCGGCCACCGCGCGGCTGTGCGAGACGGCAATCGGCCACGCCGGGCAGAAGGGGCTGACGTGCTACACCGTCCTCGACGGCGAGCTGGGCACGCGCGGCTGCGCCGCCGCCGTCACCGTGGAATTGGATGCCGGCGGCGTGACCCGAATCGTCGAACCTTCACTAGGAGGACAGGAACGGGTGCAGCTGGAGACGGCGCTCGCACGCCCGTAGGCTGCCAGGACGTCAGGCGGTGCTGCCGTGCAGGCTCAGCCCGTCCGCAAAATCCGCCAGCCGCGCCCGCAGCGTCAGACGGCCCCGGTGCAGGCGTGACTTGAAGGTCTCGGGCTTCACTTGCAACACGGCGCTCGCCTCCCCGGTGGACAGGCCCTGGATGTCGCGCAGCAGTATCGGCACACTGTAGATTGACGGCATCTTCGCCAGCACGCCGGCCAGGCGCCCGCGCAGCTCGGCCCGGTACACCTCGTCGTCGGCCAGCGGCGCCCGATCCGGCGCCTCCTTCTTCGGTCTCGGCGCACCCTCGTCGTCGGACGTTGCCAGACTGCTCTCAGGTATCTCGAACGGGCGGCCGAACCTGGCGCTGCGGAGCCGGGACATCGCCGTATTGAACGTAATCCGGTAGATCCAGGAAGACAGCGCCGCGTCCCCCCGAAACGTATCGATCTTCCTGACGACACGGAACAGCACATCCTGGGTCACCTCCTCGGCGTCCCAGTGATTCTTCATGTACGACAGGGCGAGCTGGTAGATCTTGCGCCGGTAGGTCTGATCCAGGTCACTGAGAGCCGAGTGGTCTCCGCGCCGCAACCGGCCGGCCAACTGCTGTTCCGTGTGTGTCTCCATTCCGCGTCTCTCCGTTCCTGTTTTCTTCAACACGGAACGACCCGACATTATTCCCCGGACCGCTGGGGTCAGTGCGAGGAGGACCGGCGAGGCGGGGTTTCAGCACGGACTGCCCGGCCGAACACGCTGCCGAATTCCCGCACCAGGAGCGGCTCGACAGCTGCCACGGACACCGGCCGCCCCGCAAGCGCCGAAATCGACGTGACACCGCGGCCGTGAATGCCGCACGGCCGGATGAGAGTGAAGTAGTCGAGGTCCGTATCGACGTTCAGCGCGAAGCCGTGGCTGGTGACCCAGCGCGACAGACGCACGCCGATGGCCGCCAGCTTGTCGTTGCCCACCCACACGCCGGTGAGGCCGGCGCAGCGATCAGCCGTGATGCCGAACGCGCGGGCGGCGCCAATCAGCACGCTTTCCAGATCGCGGACGTAGCGGTGGACATCGCAGCGGTCCGGCCGCAAATCGAGAATGGGATAGCCGACGAGCTGCCCCGGACCGTGGTAGGTAACGTCTCCGCCGCGCGGCGCCTCGTGCAACTCCACGCCGCGGGCGGCCAATTCACGCGGCGAGGCGAGCACATTCGTCCGCCGCTGCCGCGCGGACGCGCCCAAGGTGACGACATGGGGGTGCTGCAGCAACAGCAGCGTGTCCGGCACCCGGTTCGCCTGGCGCGCGGCCACCAGCTCCTGCTGCAAGGCCAGCGCGGTGCGATAGGGCACCAGCCCCAGTCGCCGCACTTCCAGCACGGGAAGACTGCGACCGGAACCCGGTTGCGGCGGGCTCGAGCGGGCAGCCGGTTGAAGCTTCAAAACTAAACTGAGGCAGCGTCGAACTGCTCGATGTTGCGCCGGACGGTTGCCATGAACCGATCCGCCGTTGCGCCGTCGATCACACGGTGGTCGAAGCCCAGCGTCAAGTAGGCCCGCAGCCGCACGGCGACGGCGCCGTCCACGACGACCGGACGCGGCCCGACCGCCCCCATGCCCAGAATGGCAAGTTGCGGCTGGTTGATGATCGGCATCCCGAGCAGCGACCCGAAGGCACCGTGATTGGTGATGGTGAACGTGCCGCCTTCGACTTCGGCCGGCACGAGACGCCGGGTCCGGGCCCGCTCCGCCAGATCGGCAACGGCCCGGCTCAGTTCCAGAACGCTGGCGTCGCGGGCATGCTTGACGACCGGCACTATCAGCCCCTCGTCGAGGGCCACCGCGATGCCCAGACCGATGTCGTCCTTGTAGACGAGGCTGTCGCCATCCAACACCGCATTGACGATCGGCACCTCCGGGATCGCGTCGACAACCGCTTTCGCGACGAACGACAGATAGGTCAGCTTCGCGCCGGCTGCCGCGTACTCCGCCTTCCGTGCATCGCGCAGCTGCGCGACGTGCGAGAAGTCCACTTCGAACACGGTGTGCACGTGGGCGGAGGTTCGCCGGCTCATGATCATGTGCTCGGCAATCTTCCGGCGCATGGTCGTCAGCGGCTCCACGCGGCTCGCTGGCGCCGACCGGCTCTCGACGTAACGCAGCACGTCTTCCTTGGTGACGCGGCCGCCGGCGCCCGTGCCCTGCACGATCGAGAGATCGACGTCGTGCTCGCTGGCGAGCCGGCGCACCACCGGCGACTGTCTGACCGTCGTCGGCCTCTCGGCACGGCTCTCCGCGGGCAACGCCGGCACGGGCGAAACGGAGGCCACGCTGACATCGCTGCCGGCTGACATGGCGGGAGAAGGCGGGGCCGCCTCGGCGCCGGCATCCGCCGCGCTGATGACAGCGACGACGCTGTCGACCGGCACGGTCTCGCCTGCGGGCACGGTGATGGCTGTCAGCGTGCCCGCCGCGGGGGAGGGAATCTCCGCGTCCACCTTGTCGGTCGATATCTCGAACAGCGGCTCGTCACGATCGACCGCATCGCCGACCGATTTGTTCCAGCGGATGATGGTGCCCTCGACGATCGACTCGCCGAGTTGCGGCATCAGTACGTTCGTTGACATGGCAGGTGCGCCTCAGCCTGAGACGCCCGGATTACTGCAGCAATGGACCGGCGGAGTTGAGGGCGAGGCGGGCCGTGCCGGCCCGCCTCGCCGACCCCTTCCGGCTCCTATTCCGGCAGCACAGAATCCTTGAGCTGTTTCGCGATGCGGGCCTTGACAACCGTCTTGGCGGGAATATCGATGGTCGCGCCGGTCGCCGGGTTGCGCCCCTTGCGGGCGAGTCGCTTCTGAACAACCAGCTTCACCATGCCAGGCAGCACGAATTCGCCGGAGCGTTTCAACTCGTTCTCTGACAGCTGCCGGAGCTCTTCGAAGAACTCACGCGCCTGAACACGCTTGATTCCGCACTGGTTGGCAAAATGAGAGAAGAGCTCGGACTTGCCCATTCTTCGGGCTTCAGCCATCAGATCCTCCAAATCCGGCGCGCCAGTTTCGCAACCCGCCCGCCCGCGCACCGGGGCGTTCGAGAACAGCCATAACTCAATGGAAACGGGACGGATCGTAACGTGCGGGTGCCCGACTGTCAACGCTATCCGACCAGGGATCGACCGCGTGCGGCATTGATACGCACAAGTCCGTGGGCGACGCGGGGTTCTGCCGCGGGCTGCGGCGCGCTGCTAGAATCTAGCGATGATGGACGTCACGCTCGAGACGTTCCCGAACCCGGCGCCCGAGCGCGACTACGAGATCGCCATCCGCTGTCCCGAGTTCACCTCCGTCTGCCCCAAAACCGGCCTGCCGGACTTCGGGGAGATTCGGATTACGTACACCCCCGATGAGCAGTGTCTGGAGCTCAAGGCGCTGAAGTACTATCTCGTCGGGTTTCGCAACCGCGGTGTATTCTTCGAACGGGCCACCAACGAGATCCTCGACACGCTGGTGGCCGCCTGCCGGCCGCGCCGCATGACTGTGGTGGGCGATTTCTCGGTGCGGGGCGGCATGAGCACGCAGGTGACCGCCGTCTACGCACAGTCCTGAACGGCGCGGCATCCACGATGACCGAGCGAGCGACGCCCGCGGCACTGCTGCTTGCGGCGCTGCTGCCGGTCATGCCGGTCGGCGCGGCCGCCGCCGTCGATCCGCCGGTCCTCGTAGTGGAAGCTCCGCAGGCGCTGGCGGGCGTGGCCCGCCAGACCCGCGAACTGGACACCGGCCGCTTGGCCAGCATCATGCGGCTGACCGGACTGACGGATGCCGGCGAGCCGATCCGTGTCCTGCTCGCGCCGGAGAGCGCTCCGCTCGCGCGCGAAACGCCGCCCTGGGTGGCCGCTTTCGCGAATGCGGCGGCGGATGTCGTCGTGCTGTTCCCCGCCCGGATAGGTTCATATCCGTACGGCTCGCTCGAAACGGTCCTGTTCCACGAAGTGGCGCATATCCTGACCGCGCGCGCCGCCGGCGGCGGGCGCATCCCGCGCTGGTTCAACGAGGGTCTGGCCAGCGCCGCCGAGCGGACCTGGGGCCTCGGCGCGCGGTCGCGCTTCGCGTGGGAGGTGGTCGCCGGCGGGCGGCCGTCGGCGACCGTGCTCGAAGGCCTGTTCTACGGCTCGGATCAGGACGTCGTGCGGGCCTATGCGCTGTCGGACGCGCTGGTCCGGGACGTGCTGGAGCGCTACGGCTCCGACGCGCCGGCGCGCATCCTGGCCCGCATGGCGGGCGGCGCCCGCTTCGAGACCGCTCTGTACTCGGTGACCGGCTATGCGGTCGACGGCGTCATGGTCTCCTTCTGGGCGCGGCACGACACCTGGAAATCATGGATCAGCGCCGCCGGCCATCCATTCACCCAGTGGTCCCTCATCACGTTCCTGGCGCTCGCGGCGATCTGGAGCCAGCGGCGGCGGCGCAGGGCGCGGCGCCGGCAGTGGGAACTGGAAGAGCAGGCCGAACAGGACGAGTGGGAGGAGCACCGCCGGCGCTACCGCCTCCACTAGCAGCGCTTGCGCCGGGCGGTACTACGCGATGGTCAGCAGGGTGTAGGCTGCCGCGACCGTGCCCGCCAGCGCCACGCCGTAACACACGACGGCAATCGGCTGCTGCATTCCAGGCTGCACCTGGAACAGGTCGTACACGGTATAGCGAAACCGGTGGGCCGCGTGGAAGAGCGGCAGGAAGATGAACACGAACAGGTACAGCCGCGTGATCGGATGGACCACCAGCGCGTGCAGCGACTCGTACCCGGGCGCGTCGAACCAGCCGAGCGGAAACGCCAGTCCGACGAGCAGGATGTGCACCGGGAAGAGCATCGCCGACACCATGCCGCCGGCCCCGAACAGGAACCATAGAAACGGCGTCAGGCTTCTTTTCGCCATCTATCCTCGCAGCACGATGAACGCCACGACCACCGACGCGACCAGCCACCCGGCGAAGTGCGCCCCGGCAATGATGCTGTTCGGGACGCGCCGCTCACCCATGCGCAACACAATCGTCGTCGGCACGAGCGGGAACCACGTCACCGCGTGGAACACCACGAACAGGAACGCCACCACGCTGAACGCGATGCATGCCGGCGAGCGCAACATGGCCGCGAACGCCGCGTATTCCTGCGGTCCCGCGCCCACCGCACGCACCTGCAGCAGCGTCAGAATGGCGAAGGCGCCGACGAAGAGGCACGTCAACTCACGGACGATGAATTTGAAGTACGCGCGCCGTTCCAGCCACCACCAGAACGACATCGGCCGGTGGTACATCTTGAGGCCGGCGGCCGGCTCGTGCACCGCGTTGCTCACTTCGTCCCCCACGGCAACAGCACGGACTTGAGGTAGTCCGTCGCGCTCGCCATCTTGTAGAGCTGGATGGCGCCGGCCGGATCGACGTTCTTCGGGCAAACCTTGGTGCACTCGCCGACGAAGGTGCAGCCCCAGAGGCCCTCGTGCGCATCGAGGGCATCCATGCGATCTTCCGCCCCCTCGTCGCGCGAATCGAGGTTGTAGCGCTGGGCCAGGGCGATGGCGGCCGGTCCGGTGAATTCCGGCTCCAGGCCGACGACCGGACAGGCCGAGTAGCACAGCATGCAGTTGATGCACATGCTGAACTGCTTGTACGCATCCAGCTCGGCCGGCGTCTGATTGAACTCCACCGCCTCGGTCGCCTCCACGTCATCGCGGATGATCCACGGCTTGACGCTCGACAGTTTCTCCAGAAAGCTCGTCATGTCGACCACCAGGTCGCGCATGACCGGGAAGAACTGCAACGGCTCGATGCGGACCGGCTTGGAGGGCTCGTAGTCGGTCAGCGGGACGGCGCAGGTCAGCTTCGGCTCGCCGTTCACCATCATGCCGCAACTGCCGCAGACGCCCATCCGACACGACCAGCGAAACGACAGCGAGCCGTCAATCTGGTCCTTGACGTGGTTCAGCGCATCGAGAACGACCCAGTCCCTGTTGTACGGAACGTCGTACGACTGCAGCGTCGGTTCCGACTCCTCTTCCGGGCGATACCGCGAAACCTCGAACTTGATTGTTTCCGCCATGTCATTGCTTTCCGTAAACGCGCGCGCCGGGCGGCCAGTTCGTGATGGTAACCGGCAGATACTCGATGCGCGCCGAGCCGTCCTCGGTGCGGTGGGCAAGGGAATGCGCCAGGAACTTGTCGTCGTCCCGCGCCGGGAAGTCAGACCGCTGGTGGGCGCCGCGTGATTCCGTGCGCTCCACGGCCGACCGCAGAATGACCTCGGCCATCTCCAGCATGTAATCGAGCTCAAGCGCCGAGATGAACTCCGTGTTGAACGTGCTGCTGCGATCCTCCAGCTTGAGGTGCCGGGCGTGCTGGCGCAGGCGGCCCAGCGTCTCGACGCCCGCGGCGAGCGTGTCGCCGCCGCGGTAGATGCCGGCGCTCTCTTCCATGGTCGACTGCATCTCGGCGCGCATGTCGGCGATCCGTTCGGTGCCGTCGGTCTTGGCCATCAGCGCCCGCAGCCGCTGCTCCTCGTCGCGCGCCTGCGCCTCGACCGCCGCGCCGGCGGCCGGTGCGCCGTCGACGAACTCGGCTGCCGCCCGGCCGGCCCGGGCGCCGAACACGAGGCACTCGGTCAACGAATTCGACCCCAGGCGGTTGGCGCCGTTGAGACTCACGCACGCCGCCTCGCCCGCCGCGTACAACCCCGCAATCGGCGTCGCCCCGTGGATGTCGGTGTGCACGCCGCCCATGATGTAGTGCACCACCGGGCGCACCGGAATCAATTCGTGCACCGGGTCCAGGTTGGCGTACTTCAGACACAGCTCGCGCACGAACGGCAGCTTCTTGTCGATCACCTTCTCGCCTACCTGGCGGATGTCCAGGTGGACGTAGTGGCCGTACGGCCCCTCCAGCGTGCGTCCCCGCTCCTGCTCCTTGATGAACGCCTGCGACAGCCGGTCGCGCGGGCCGAGCTCCATCGACCGCAGCACCGGCTTCGGCTCCGGCTTGCCGAGGTCGTAGTCCTGCAGGTAACGGTAGCCGTCCTTGTTCACCAGCCAGCCGCCTTCCGCCCGGGTGGCTTCGGTAATCAGGATGCCGGTGGCCGGGAGCCCGGTGGGGTGGTACTGGACGAACTCCATGTCCTTGAGCGGGGCGCCCGCCCGGTAGGCCAGAGCCATCCCGTCACCGTTCTTGATATTGGCGTTGGTGGTGAAGGGGAATATCTTGCCGCAGCCGCCGGTGCACAGGATCACGGCCTTCGCCATGATGCTGTGGATCTCGCCCGTCGCAATCTCGATGGCGACGACGCCGGCGCAGCGGCCGTCGTCCACCAGCAGGCGCGTGACGAACCACTCGTCGTAGCGCTTGACGCTCCTGTACTTGAGCGACGTCTGGAACAGCGTGTGCAGCATGTGGAAGCCGGTCTTGTCGGCGGCAAACCAGGTTCGTTTAACCTTCATGCCGCCGAACGGCCGCACGGCCACGCTGCCGTCCGGCTCGCGGCTCCACGGACAGCCCCAGTGCTCGAGCTGCACCATCTCGCGGGGCGCCTCATTGACGAACGCCTCGACAGCGTCCTGGTCGCACAACCAGTCGGCGCCGGACACCGTGTCGTAGGCGTGCGCCTCCAGGCTGTCCTCAGCCTTGATTACCGCCGCCGCCCCCCCTTCGGCCGCCACCGTGTGGCTCCGCATGGGGTAAACCTTCGAGACGACGGCGACATCCAGGTCGGGTCTGGCCTCGGCCGCGGCTATGCTGGCGCGCAGGCCGGCGCCGCCGCCGCCGACGATAAGCAGGTCACAGGAATAACTCGCCATGGACGATCACTAGGGGCGCTCTCGCCCCGCTCAGGAATCTAAAAAGCATAGCCCAGGCTGGCGCTCTGCATCAAGCGCAGCCCGGCAATCCGGCGCGGGGTCGGGGTCGCGGTCAGCACGCCCCGAAGCGGGACGGGGTCATGATGCCGATAGCGGGATCTTCGTCATCCTCGAGCACCAGGCGCGCGACCAGAGAGGCGGTCAGCGGCGCGAGCAGGATGCCGTTGCGGTAGTGGCCGGTGGCGTAGACGAGACCTGGCAGGCTCTCCGACCGGCCGACCACCGGCAGCTCGTCCGGCGTGCCGGGCCGCAGGCCGACCCGCACCGCCCGGAACCACGCCGATCCCGCCTCGGGGACGATATCCCGCGTCATGGCCAGGAGCTGTTGGACCCCGGTGACCGTGGCGCGTTCGTCGAAACCCACGTCCTCGACGGTCGCGCCGGCCAGCACCGAGCCGTCGTTCCAAGGCACCAGATAGCATTCGGACGACCAGATCACCCGCGACAAGCGCGACGTCGGCCAGCCGAGGTGCAGGATCTGGCCGCGCACGGGACGCACTGGTATGGCCGGAGCGCCGTCGACCTCCACCTGCCCGGACCAGCTGCCGGCCGCCAGCACGACGCGGTCACAGGCGAGCGAGTCACCGGCCAGCTCCACGCGCAGACCGCCGCTGCGCCGCGTTACGCGGGCGGCCGCGGTGGAAGAAATGAATCTCACGCCGTGCGCGCCGGCCGCGCGCTGGAGCGCGTTGGCCAGATCGACCGCCCCTACGAAACCGTGGGAATGCACCAGCAGGCCGCCGACGATCCGGGGCGACAGCTGCTTCTCCACACGGCGCACGCCCGCGGCATCCAGCAGGTCACAGGCGGCGCCGTGCGCACGAAAGGCCTGCGCCGTAGCCTGCAGGCGGTTCAGAACGGCCGTGGACAACGCCACCTCGAGCGTGCCGCTCCGCACATACTGCACCGGGGCGCCGGAATCCTCGACAACGCGAGCAACGAATTCGTCGAACAGGCCGAGGCTGCGTGCGCCCAGCTCAAGCAGCGGGCGCCCGTCGTGGGCGCTGAGGAACGGCGCGAGCACGCCGGCGGACGCCTGGGTGGCGCCCTGCCCTACCGCCCGGCGGTCGATCACCCGTACCCGCGCGCCGCCGCGGGCCAGCTCGTACGCCACCGCGCAGCCGATGATGCCGGCCCCAACGACGACCACCTGTGGTGTCTTTGTCATAGGCGCTGCGGCGCACCCCGGTCAGCCGCGCCGGAACCCGCGTCCGCTGCCGCTCGGAGAGCGCTATACCCTAGCGGAACCACTGTGCGATGGCAATGCACAGGCTCGGCACGCCGTAGAAGAGCAGCGCCACCGACAAGACGGTCAGTTTCCGCGAACGGAGCGCCAGCCGCGTGACGCCGCGCGCTACGTCGAGCGGCACTTTGCGGATCCGCTGTACCGGGTAGATGATTGCCAGCCCACTCAGATTGAACAGGAGATGAACCAGGGCAATCTGCAACCCCACGTCGGCATTCGGTCCCGATACGGCCATCGCCGCCAGGAGCGCCGTGACGGTCGTCCCGATGTTCGCGCCGATCGTGACCGGAAACGCCTGCTCCAACCTGAGCAGGCCGGCGCCGCCCAGCGGCACGAGTATGGCGGTCGTGATGGAGCTCGACTGGACCATCACCGTCACCGCGACGCCGACCAGTATGGCGAGGACGGCGCTCCGGCCGAGTGCCCCGTTGACCGCCTCCTCGACCCGCGCATGTAACACGGACCGCAGCACCTTCACGAGCAGGAAAAGCGCGAAGAAAATGAACAGTCCACTGACCGCGATGAGCAACGTCCCGCGCGCGGCCGGCGCCGTCAGGGTCAGATCGGCAAGCGCCCTGACCGGCGCGAGACCGATGTCCAGCGCCGTGTCGAGCGGACTCTCATACTCGACGCCTCCCACCTCACCGAGAAACCCCGCCAGCCGGACGGCGGTGCGGCGCAGGATCCCCGTCGCCATCTCGATCGGCAGGAGGATGAGCACGCTGAAGTAATTGAATGCGTCGTGGCAGATGGCGACCGGGAACGCCCGCTCGAACTCGTCCCGGCGTCCAAGGTGCGCCAGCGAAACGACAGTTGCCGTGACCGTCGTTCCGATGTTGGCGCCCATTACCATCGGGATGGCGTTGGCCAGCGGCAGCGGATTCTCCGGAGCGGCCACCAGCGCAACGATCATCGACGTGGTGACCGACGAGCTCTGCACCAGCGTCGTCGCCAGCAGGCCGACGACCAGACCGATGAACGGATTCTCCGTCGCAGCGAAGAAGCTCTGAATCAGATCCTCGCCCAGCAGCCGGAATCCGGAGCTCAGCCCCTTGACGCCGAGCAGGAAAACGAACAGGAGCAGCAGGACGGTGGATAGGCGAGGAAGCAGACGGGGCGTCAAGTCCTCGGACAACGGTGCGGACGTAGGCAAGCAGGCGTCATTCTACATTAACCGCGCCCGTCCCAAGGTTAAAACGCCGTCACATCATGCCGCCGCTAGTCCTCTTCAGGTGACACTCTGTCCCGCCGATGTACAGCGCGACTGCTTCAAGCGTCCGGGACGTCCGAAAAGCAGGGCATGCGCCCGGATCGAGGGGCGGCACGACAATTGCTTACTACCGATCACGGTATCGGCGTGACCCGTTTTCTGGAGTGACTCTCATGGTAGTCAGACCTGCGACTTTCCTGTTACTTGCCACCCTCGCCGCTGCAGCGGGCGGCGCGGGCAGTTGGCTGGCGGTGCGCCAGAACCGCGCCGACGCAACGGCCGAGCACCATTCGGCGGTGGCCCGGACCGATCCGGGCCGCGTGGGACCGGCCACCGTCGCGGCGGCCGGTCCGGCGGCAGCACCTGCACCCCTCGCCGCGCCTGTGCCGGTCACGGCGGCGCCGAAACCGGCCGCTGCCGCTCTGCCCGCACCGGACCCGCCGGTAGTGCGCGTGCCGGCAGTACCCGCAACCCGAGCGCCGGCGGAAGCCGCCCCTCCAGCAGCGGTTCCCGAAACGCGTCCGGTCGTTCCCGAAACGGCGGCGGATCCCCCGCTCGAGGCGGACGCGGCATCACGCGGGGATCACCTGCCCGCGGACGCGCCTCCAACCATCCCCGCGCCTGACGTCGCCTGGCGGTCCGCCTCGTCCGATCTGCCCCTGGTCGACGGATGGGTGCGTTCAACGGCGAGCGCCGGACCGGTCGATCCCGAACCGCTGCCAGTCGACCAACTGGTAATCAGCGCCGACTCGGTGATCGGACTGCAGGTGGAAACCACCGTGTCGAGCACCGCCGCGGAGTTGGAAGATGACGTGGACGCCCGTGTGACACGGCACGTGATGGTCGGCGACCGCATTGCGATTGCCGCCGGGACGCCCGTGCGCGGATCGGTGGTACTGGTCGAGCAGGCGGGCAAACTGCGGGGCACGCCACGGCTCGGCATCCGGTTCCACACGGCGATCATGGACGACGGCGCAGAGCTCCCCATCGCTACCGAGACCGTCTACCGCGAAGGACCCGCGAGGGGCAGCGAGAGCACGCGGCGCATCGGCGGCGGCGCGGTCGGGGGCGCCATTCTCGGCGCCATCTTCGGCGGACGGCGGGGCGCCGCCATCGGCAGCGCTGCCGGCGCGGCGGGCGGTACGGCAATGGCCATCGCCCACGACGGTCCGCCGGCGAGCTTTTCGGCGGGCGCCAGTGTGACCATCCGACTGCTGAATCCGACGACCGTACGGGTCGATCGCCTGCGTCCGGGCAGCCGCTAGGGCCGTGCTATAGTTCGCCCGTGCGGGGTGAAGACATCGCCGAGGCGGTGCTTGCACGGGAGGAAGTCGTACGGCACCTCCGCGGCGCGGAAGGCGAAACCGCCCACCAGGCGGCGGCCAGGGTCCACGGCTATCTGGACGAGTTGCAGACGACCCAGCGGTACCGCATGTACCGCGCCCTGCAACACCCCCTCTATCCCATCCTCCGCAAGATCGATCGCCGGCAGGAGCATGTCGAGCGCGCGCAGGCGGCGGTCGACGCGGGACACCGCATAATCTACGCCTCGAACCACAAGAGCCATATCGACTATCTCGTTCAGCCGCTGTTGCTGGACGACAACGGCGTGCGCCCGCCGGTGATCGCCGCCGGCATCAACCTGTTCGGCGGCGCGCTCGGGCTGCTCCACCGCCACGTGACCGGCGCCATCCCGATCCGGCGCGACATGCGGGACCCGGCGTATCTGGCCACCTTGAAGGCGTACATCTCGGAGGTACTGCACCGGCACGATCTGTTCCTGTATCTGGAGGGCGGACGCAGCTACAGCGGGGAGCTGAAACCGTTCAAGACCGGTCTGCTGCACGCGGCGGCGCAGGCGCGGCGCTCGGACACCGTGGTCATCCCGGTCGCCGTCGCGTACGACTTCGTTCTGGAGGACGTCATACTCGCCCGCCAGCGCGTCAAGCGCGGCCAGCGCGCGTTCGCCTGGGAATTTGCCGAGATGGTCCGCTACGCCGTCGGGTACCAGAGCCGGGCCGTCGTGAACTTCGGCGCGCCGATCGCGCTCACGGACTACGACCCGGACGGCCGGCGGTCGATGTTACAACTGTCCCGGCAGCTGCGGACGGACATCGGACGGCTCTACAAGGTGCTGCCCACAGCGCTCGTCTCGGCGGCGATGCGTCCGTCCATCGGCCGTGGCGAACTCGAGGATCGCATTGACCGGTTGATCGAAATCCTCGAGATTGCCGGCGCCGACCTGGACGTCCAGTCCGGCCGCGAGGCCGCCGACGCCGCGACGGAGGCGATGGCGGAGCGCGGCATCATCGTCATCCAGGGCGACCGGCACCGCATCCGCCAGCGCAACGTAATCCGCTATTACCGCCGCACCATCCAGCACCTGCTCAGCGACCGCGGGCACTCCGCACTGACGCATTGAACCCCTGACGCCCGGACAGGCGTCGTATCTGCAGGAGGCTCCATTGATGAGTTGTCATTCTGCAGAACATGGTTTGCGGCGGTTGGTCGGGACCCTTCTGGCGGCCGGGGCCGCCCTGTGGCTGGCGGCACCGGTCGCGGCACAGAACGGCGCGGCGCACGAGGCCATCTACGAGGTGACGTTCCAGGGCACCTGGACGACCGCCAGCACCCCGGACGGCGTCGTGGGGGGTGCGCACTTCACGACACTGATCGGCGCCGTGCACAACGACGCCGTCACCTTCTGGCGCAGCGGCGGCCGGGCCACCCGAGGCGTCGAGTTGGTGGCTGAAACGGGTGAGACCACCCGTTTCGCCTCCGAGGTGGACGCCAGTGCGCATGCCAGGGCGGTCGTCAGGCAGCGCATCGGTCAGGGCGGCACCAGCAGCGCCACGTTTACCGTCGACGTGACGACGGACCATCCCCTGGTCACCCTGCTGTCGATGATCGGTCCCAGCCCGGACTGGTTCGTCGGGGTCTCCGGGCTGTCGCTGCAGGATGATTCGGGACACTGGGTGGCGCGGCACGTGCTCGACCTGTATCCGTACGACGCCGGCACCGAGGAGGGCACGGAGTTCTCGCTCAACAACCCTCCAACCGATCCGCAGGGCACCATCGCCAGCATCCGGGGCATGGACAAGTTCTCGAATCAGCCCATGGCGCGGCTGACGTTCGTTCTACAGGAGACGCCCGATATGGATCCCACGCCCGTGCCCGCGCTGCCGCTGCTCTGGCCGACGGTACTGACGGTGATGGCGGCGGCCGGCGGTGCGCGGCTGTATCTGCGGCGGCGGTAGGCGCGACGGCGGCGGGCGGTCGAGGCGGGGCCGGTCATGCACCGGCTGAACCGAGGCTACTCGATCCAGTCGGCAATGAAGATGTTCGTATCGCCCTCCGCCGCGGCGTCGCGGTTCGATGCGAAGACAAGCCTCGAGCCGTCGGGCGAGAACATCGGAAAGCCGTCGAACACGTCGTTGAACGTAATCTGCTCGAGGTCCGAGCCGTCCAGGTTGATCATGAACAGATCGAAATTGCGGCCGTCCGGATTGTGCAGGTTCGACGAAAAGATGATGCGGTCGCCGTCGGGGTGCCAGTAGGGGGCGAAGCTGGCGCCGCCGAAGTCGGTCACCTGGCGCAGGTTGCTCCCGTCGGCGTCCATGACGAAGACCTCGACCGCCGTTGGACGCCACAGGCCCTCGTCCAGCAGCCGCTTGTAGTCAGCGTACTCCTCGCCGTCCGGGATCTCCCGTCCGCGAAAGATGATCCGCGAGCCGTCGGGCGAGAAGAACGGCCCGCCGTCCGGCCCTTGGCGGTGCGTCAGGCGGCGCACGTCCGAGCCGTCGCCGTTCATGGAGTAGATCTCCATGTCGCCGTCGCGCACGCTGGTGAACACGATGCGGCCGTCCGGCCCTATGGTGGCTTCGGCGTCGTAGCCGGGATCGTCGGTGATCCGCGTCACGCCGCTGCCGTCCGGCGCCGCGCGGAAGATGTCGAACGTGTCGTAGATGGCCCAGACGTAACCCATCGCGAAGCTCGGCGACGGCGGGCACTCGGCGCCGCCCAGGTGGGTGGAGGCGTAGATGATCGATTCACCGTCCGGAGAAAAGAACGAGCAGGTTGTGCGACCGCCACCCGTGCTGACCATCTGCTGGTTCGAGCCGTCGAGGTCCATCCGGAAAATCTGGTCGCACGGCACACCTTCGCGGGTCGACTGGAAGATGATCTGCGAGCCGTCGAACGAGAAATAGGCTTCCGCGTTCTCGCCGCCGTTGGTGAGCTGCCGGATATTGGCCAGGTGGACTTCGCCGCCGCCCGCGTCGGCCGCGGGCGCCTCAGTCGCATCACCCGCCGGCGCGGCGTCAGGATCCGCGCCGGACGGTTCGTCCACGGGAGCGCCGCACGCGAGCGGAGCAACAAGCAGCAACCCGACCCAAAGTGAACGGAGGCTATTCGGCACGACCGTTTCTCCTGGGCGCCGCGGCGGCGCCTGAACGTGCGCTACTGCCGGCCCACAAGCTCTAGCAATCCAAGGGTGAGCCATGGTACATAAGTGATGACGAGCACGCCAATGCCGAGGATGACAAGTAGCGGTACCGACGCGCGGTACACCTCGAGCAGCGGCCGGTCGAAGCGGTAGGACGCCAGGAACAGGTTCAAGCCGACCGGCGGCGTGAGATAGCCCAGCTCCAGGTTTGCAACGAAGATGATGCCGAGGTGGACCGGATCGATGCCGTACGCCGCCCCGATGCCGCTGATGAGCGGCACGACGACGACGATGGCCGAGAAGATGTCCATGAAGCAGCCGACGAGGAGCAGAAACACATTGAGCGCCAGCAGGAACAGCAGCGGCGATTCGATGCGCGCCTGCGTCCACTCGATCAGCCGGAACGGAATGTCCACGTCGACCATGTAAGCGGTGAAACCCTTGGCCACGGCCAGGATGATCAGCACGCCTCCGATCAGCACCACGCATTCCCGAAACGCCTGCTGCAGTCCCGCGCCGAGCTTGAAGTCACGGTGCACCACACCGGTAACGATCGCGGCGTAAAGGGCGGTGAGCGCCGAGGTCTCCACCAGCGTGGCGCGCCCGCTCAGGAGCGCGCCGAGGACTACCGCCGGCAGCGCCAGCTCCCACTTCGCCGACCAGAGCGCGCTGAGCGCCTCCGGCGCGGCAAAGGCGTGGCGGCCCGCGCCGGTGACCAGGCCCTCGCGCATGCCCCAGGCGGCCACCAAGGCGATGAGCAGAATGCCCGGCAGCAGGCCACCGATGAACAGGTTCTCCGGTGCGGTCTGCGCGACGATGGCGTACAGGATGAGCGGCATCGCCGGCGGCAACAGCAGGCCGAGCGACCCGGACGCCGTCAGCAGGCCGACGGAGAACCGGTCGCGGTAGCCGTCCTTGAGCAGCGCCGGCAGCAGCAGGCCGCCCAGCGCCAGGATCGTGACGCCCGACCCGCCGGTGAAAATCGTGAAGAACGCGCAGACGACGGTGCAGACCACCGCCGTCCCGCCCGGGAGCCAACCGACCAGGCCGCGGAAGACGCGCAGCAACCGCTCGGACGACTGTCCCTGGGCCAGGATGAACCCGGTCAGCGTGAAGAGCGGAATGGACGGCAGGTGCGGCTCGGTGGTCAGGTCGTAGGCGAACAGCGGCACCGCCGCCGGATCGAACGCGTCGACCATGTAGAGAAAGACCGCCGCACCGGCCAGCACCGTGAAGATCGGCGCGCCGGCCAGCGCCGCGAGCACGACCAGCAGCACCCACGGCCAGCCGGCGCCGCCGGCCAGCATGCACGACGCGTCGTCTACATTGGCGCAGGCCGCGCCCGCGCTGCTCAGCCAGATGCCGGCGGCGAGGCCCAGCGCCGCCACCGCGCGGGCGCCCCAACCGCCCGCCCGCCACGCGAGACGCACGGCGATGACGGCGAACCCGGCGGGTAACACCAACTGGAACACCCAGGACGGAATGCCGAGCGCGATCTCGCCCCCGACGTCCATCTCGATAGCGACGACGTCAATGGCCGACCAGGCCAGCAACCCCGTAACCGCGGCGCCGACCGTGGCCGCGAACGCCTGCGTCGCGCGCCGGACGCCCCCCTCCGGAATGAAACTCGCCGTCGCGAGCGCGATCAGCTTGTTCTCGCGGGCCGCGAGCGCCGCGCCCAGAAAGCCGACCCACAGGGTGAGATGCTGAACGAACGGAATGGATCCGGGAATGCCGCCCGTCAGGATCGGGCGGACCACGATTTCGGCCAGCGGGAGCAGCACCATCGCCGCCAGCGGCAAGGCGGCGAACGTGTCCTCCGCGGCGTGCAGTAGACCGAGCGCGCGGCGGGGGAACGGAACCGCACCAATCGTGAACTTGTCAGTCATGACACGAGCGGTCAATGACCCCAACAAGCGAAGGAATGCTGGACTCTCTTGATCATCGGCTGCCGAAGACCTCCGGATGACGTGCGATCTGTTCCTCCAGAGACTGATCGTACCGGATCGCAATCACACGGTATCCGATATCGACCAGATCGCTACGAACCCGCCGATCACGATCCGCCGTGGTAGGGTCATCGTGCACGGCGCCATCGCAGAATACGCAGACATTCGGTGCATAAAAGAAGTCGGGGATACAACCGGCTTCGTCGATCCTCCGCTGCGCATCGTCCGGCAGCCGGTGGCGGCCAGCCGCCAGGAAATCCAGCAGGCGCCGCTCTACGTCGGAGCGGGAATCTGTCAGTGATCGCAGGCGCTCGAGATGAGCGTCCCAATCTTGCCCGCCGGTGCGCGGCAGCCCTTCGCTGGCAGCGAGATCCAAGAGCAACGATCGTATGCGCTGTCGATCGAGGCTGAGCGCATCGAACTGATTGCTGAAGCTCAGCAGGCACTCGTAGCAGGCCGCTTCACATTCCTCGTTCAGATCCGCGCCCTGTGCATCGAAGTGGCAGCGTTCCAGGGCGGCGCGGGCCACGCGGGCGAGCGCGTCCGGCTCGGCGACCAGTCGGCGCAGGACGCCGGCGCCCCCTTCAGCCGTTTCGTAGAGCAGAATCGCCCGAGACGCCCCCTCATTTACTGTAGCGACTCCACGCCATCGACGCGGTGCAACGACGACCGGTCGAGCGGCGGTCGCGGCCGGGCAACGACCGCATGCTGCGAGTCGTCCGGGGTGCCGGTCGTCGGTCCTGGGGCATCCTGGCGGGTCGTTTTCGACGGCGGATTGATCCATACGGCGGTCGGCAAGGTTTCTGGGCGTGGTGGTCCGCTGACGAATCGCTCCGGATGCGCGGCGTAGGCCACGAGGCGGGTGCGGTGACGCAGGTCGAGGATCGCCGGCGCGCGGCCGCGCGTGGCTGGCCGCGATGCCGAGGTCGGAGAACAACAGCGCGACGAGCTTGCTGCGCATGGGCGCGCCGCGGTCGGCGTGAATCGTGAGCTGCTGCGGCTGGATGCGCTGCTTCGCGCAGGTCTGCTCGATCAAGCGCTCGGCCAAGTGGGCGCTCTCCTTGACCGCCACCATCCAGCCCACGACGTAGCGGCTGAAGAGGTCGAGGACCACATACAGCGAGTAGTAGAGATAGGGGACCGGGCCCTTCAGCTTGGTGATGTCCCAGGACCAGACCTGATTCGGCGCCGCCGATAGAGCGACGCGCGGGACACGCCGATGCTCTGACACAACGCCGACGTCTCGCCCTTCGCCGTGACGGCCTCGATCGCGCGCATCAGTCGGTCTCATCGGTGTCGAGGGGTTTCAGGGGGATCTCCAGGATCTCGGCAACTTTTTTTTGGAGGGCGATGATCGTCTCGGCCCGCTGCAGCTTCCGCTGGAGCCTGCGGTTCTCGGCTTCCAACTGCTTCACACGCGGGTCGATCGGACGTGGGGTCGGGCCGCGCCGACGTCCCCGCATGTCCCGCAGGGCGCCCTGCTCACGCTGCCGTCGCCAGTTCGCCAAGTGCGAGCTATACAAGCCTTCTCGGCGCAGCAGCGCCCCCAGCTCGCCAGGCCGCTTGCACGCGTCCGCCTGCTTGAGGATGCCGAGCCGATACTCCGCCGTGAACCGGCGGCGCTCGGCTTTCGCCGGCACTTCAGGATCGGGTGCCGTCGCGGCCGACGTAGCCGTGAGCCCGAAGGCTCCACGACCACGTCCATCTCCACGGCTGGTGGCATGCGATTCATCCATCAAACCCTCCCCGCCCCGACACTAATCTCAATAAGGAGGTTGTCTCATAGATCATTGGCACAGGGGGCTCCACCGCTGGCCGGGTGCCAAGGCTCCCGACCCAACCGCCGCGCCGACCCCGCTCCCTGCACCCTCTTCGACTGAACCATGCCCCCTACCTCCTGCGACATCGGATTCTCCCCTAATCCGTGTCCAAGAAAACTGGGGGCGCCTCACTGCTGCGGGGCGCGCACCGTGCCCAGCGGTGAACAGACAGAACTTGTAGCTGCTGTGGACTTGGGGAAAAAAGATGCCCTTGTTCTCGAAATCGAAGAGGCTAACGAGCGACTCCGTCTTCACTACGTCCTGGAAAAAGAGCTTGGTCGTGTCGTCAGTGGCGATGCCGCTGGGCAGCACGCAACCGGCGCGACCCCGCTCGCTCACGAGACACCGAATCACCTCGGCGAAGACGGCGTAGAGGTTGATGTCGCCCCGCCCGCAGAGCGGATAGCGCCCGCTGTCGCGCAGGAATCGACTGTGGCCGTCGGCGTCTCGCAGGGCGGATCGGAAACTCCTGTACAGCGCGGGATCTTGCGAGGCCAACGCCTGGATCAACCGCTTGCGTGCCGCGGCGTTGGGCGCATTGGCGATTGGGGCGTGGCGGCCGGCGAAGAACTCCTTCTCCTGCAACTTGACACGTTCCCAGGGTGGATTGCCGAGCACGACGTCGAACCCGGTAGTGACCGTGGCCCGGCCGTCGAACACCTCGGGGAACTCCAGAGGCCAGTGGAAGAACCGGTGCCGGTCGGCGAGATCGACGGCTGCGGCGAAGGCGGATGGTACGGCGCTGGGACCGGAAAGATGGTCCGCGAGCGTCGCGGTCGTGATGGCCGGTTCGTCCGGCCGAAGCGGCTGAAAGAACGCGGCTGTCCAGAGGTGGCAGGCAAGATACTGGCGCTGACGGGCCGGATCGTCATGCCTGTGCTCGAACAGCGCCCGCTTGCGGCGGATCGCCTCGGGCGAATCGTCCGCGATCGCATCGATCTGGAGCGCGATGTCCGCGAAGCCGGTCACGGATGCTGACGAGTCCCAGGGCAGACGGTACTGGCCGTCCTGACGTTCGTCGCGGTTCTGCACCTTCAGGAGGCGCGCCACTTGCGTGTCGTCGTCCGTCAGCGGCGTGAACGCGGCGTCGGGAATACCGTCGGCCAACACGTCGAGGTCGAAGACGCCAATCAGGGAGTCGCCGCACCGGATGCGGTGGTCGAGAAACGTGAGCGGCCTTTCGGGATCGTGGCTTTCGATCCAGAGCGCCACGCGGCAGAGATCGACAGCGAGAGGGTTCCGGTCGACGCCGTAGATCGAGTGGGCGACGACATCGCGAATCGCCTCCCGCACACGCTCGGGCGCCGGCTCGTCCTCGTCCGTCCGGATGCGAGCGAGCTCCTTGCCTAGTCGGCGCGCCGCGGCAAGGAGAAAGTGTCCAGAGCCGCAGGCCGGGTCGCAGACTCGCAGGGACAGCACCGCGCGTTCGCGCTCCGGGCGCGTCACGCACGGCTTCAGACGCTCCTCGAGCACGGGCGTCAGCGCTGACTTCACGAGCTCTGCCACGAGGTCCGGCGGCGTGTAGAACGATCCGGTCGACTTGCGCTCCGACCCCGCGACGAGTTGGAAGGCCGGCCGTCCGCCGGCATCCGGTTCGATCGCGGGCTGTCGGTCGAGCAGGCTCTCGTAGACTGAGCCGAGCTCCTCCACGTCGAGAGCCGCGTAGTTGACTCGCCGGCGAGGCCCCGTGCCTTCCTGATACCGGGCGAGATGATCGAGAGCTGCGATTAGATCGCGGTTTGCAATCGTGGCGTCGTCGAACAGGCCCGGCGTGAAGAGGTCACCGTTCAGGACGGACAGGTCGAGCAGGGCAGCCAGAGGCCGGCCGCCAAGGGCCTCCTCCGGCCGATCGGCCGCGAGCACCCGCCAGACGACGCGCAATGACTGCCAGAGATCGTCGTGGTCGACGTCGGCGGCTGGCCGGTCGAGCAGGCCGCGCAGCCGGCCGATTCCGTAGTGGCGGCGGTAGAGAGGACTCGCGCCAATCAGTCCGCGATCTTCGGCCACAAGGAGAAAGAGGAAGCGGTAGACCAGCACCAGGAGATGCCGATAGAGGTCTCGTTCGGTGATCCGTGCGCCAGAGTCCGAAGGCGCCTCCACACGTTCTCGGAGCGCGTGGTTCTCAGGGTTGCGCAGAAAGCCGTTGGCCAACAGTTCGATGCACTGCTCGACTCCGTCGCGGAGACGCTCGCGCACCCGCCCACCCTGCTCGACGCCGTGGGCGTAGTACCGCTCGATCAGCCAGTCGTCGACGTCGCCGGCGATCGCCGGCAGTCGTGATCGGTGGAGCAAGCGGTAGAGTGCCTCGAAATCCTCGAACCGCTGCTCGTCGAGCATCCCCGAGAGATCGAACTCGAGGTAAGCCTGACGGCGGATGTAGGTGCTGTCGCGCAGCAACCGCAGCGTGCTGCCGTTGGTCACCACCCCCCATAACGCTTCCGTGCGGTTGAGGTACTCCTGCAGCAGCGCGTGCGGCGCGAGACGCGGTCGGCCTGTCGCCGGCGCCCGGCCCAGCTCTTGGCCTACGCCCACGATGTGAACGGGCGGCGCATCCTCCGGCGTACCGGCGCGATGCGAGATCGCGAAGGTCAGGCCACCCAGCTCGTAGGCGCGCCGGTTGTAGGTGAGCTCGTAGTCGAGGAGCCCCAGAAACGGTTCGACCCACGACGCGCGGGTCATGCTGGTGCCTGTGTCTCCCGCCGGGAGCCGTTCGCGGCGGTGTTGAAAGACCGACCAGAGGCTGCGGGCATCGGCGAAGGCGCGCGCGACTTCATCGGTGAGACTCCGCTTCGGGCGCGGTCTCCCGCCGTAGGCGGGCCGCTCCTCGCGCACTCGGTCGCCTCGGGCCCTGGTCTTTGCGGGTGGCGATGCAGGCGGCCGCACCGTGAAGTCGGCCGGCTTCTGACCCGGCAACTCGCCGGCCCGAAGCTGGTCGATGAGGTCCGGGCCGAGCAGGCCCCCTTCGATCCGGATAGACGGATGGAGCGCCATTGGATCAGATCATCGGTTGCAGGACGACATCGTGATACCCTCGGGTTCCACGGTGCGGGTGGACTTCGAGTGGCAGGCGTCGAAGGCCGAGGCCAACTTCAGGAAACATGGTGTCGGCTTCGAGGAAGCGTTTACCGTCTTCGCCGATCCGCTGGCGCGGATATTCGACGACCCCGACCACTCGGCCGCCGAGTCACGGGAGATCATCGTCGGACACTCTACGCGACAACGGCTGCTGATCGTGAGTTTCACGGAGAGACGCCGCAAGACTCGGATCATCAGCGCCCGCCGTGCCACGAAACGGGAACGACATGACTACGAACAAGGCTTCGTCGACCACTGACCCATCCGACGACCTTCGGGCGGAGTACGACCTGGACTACTCGCAGAGTCGCCCGAACCGATTCGCGTCCGAGATGAGCGGTACGGTGGTGGCCGTCACCCTGGAGCCCGACGTCGCCGCGGTCTTCGACACGTCCGAATCCGTAAACCGTGCTCTCCGTTCGGTGATGTCGGCGCGGCCGGCCGACGACCCGCGCGGTACACGGGGCGCGGGACGTTCGTAGAGAGATTCAACACGCACGTTCGACATCGGCCGCTCGCATCAGACCACCGGCTGGAGGAGGAGCATGCCGAGGAGGTCCGGAGGATGCTGGTGGACGACCGACAGTTGCCGCACCCGCTGGCCCACCGCTCGGCGCACGCGGCTGTGACTTTCACGCAATGCGCCGGCGCGATCGGCAAGGGGAGCGCGGAGTCCCTCTTCGAGCGCTGGCCAGGAATCCAGCGCCGACGCGATTAACGCCCGCTTTTCTGCAAGCGGCACGTTGGCGTCGGGCACCGCAGCCAGCAGTCGTAGCGCCTCGTCGTCCGGCAGCCATTCCGGTTGCGCGCCACGCGGCCCCCAGGCCGCGCCCCGCACCCACACTTCCTCGGAAAGGAGCGTCGCCCGCCCCGGTTGATTCAACAGGTACCTGACGCGCAGCAGCAGTATCGTTCGCAGCTTGGATACCGCCCGTGTCCGAACCACGCCGTACCGGACCGCCGTCGCGCCGCTCCCTTTCTCGAGTGCCTCCTCCATAAGGAAGCGGGCGAGCGCCGCAATGAACGGGTGGTTGCGGCCGAGATACTCGGCGCCGTCGGGAGTCGGCGACGTGAAGCTGATCCGCCATGTGGGTCCTGCCGCAGGCGGCATCGCGAAACGAACCGCTGGTGGCATGCTCTCGCGCGAGACGGCGTCTACGGGGACACGAAACACGTCCGCCCGTCGGTCTGCCGTAATCCCCAGGGCGAGACGCTGGCCGGCGTCGAGTACGAAACGCCGCACGGCATCGGGGTCGCCGAGGACCTCGTCGGCCGCCTCTAGCTCCCGCCGCACCACCTCGGGCTTGATTGCCCGCTGCGCGAAGCGCGTGCGGTTGATGCGCTCGCGCTCGGCGTCGCGGTCCCAACGACGGTGCAGCGCCTTCACCTGCTCGTTGGCGCCACCGAGATCGAAGGTCAACTGAACAGCCCGTTCGCGGGTGGGGCGCCGCAGGAACAAGGCGTTGAGAAGCGCCTCGGTCACCGTCTCGCCGTCGTCGGGCACCGGCACGTGGGTACCGAGCACCTTGTGAATCTCGCGGGCCTTGTTCAGCAGGACATCCAGCACGACGCCGTCGACCGGGCTGTCCGGGCAGAAATAGCGCACGGCTCTCACGACTCGGGCCGACTGACCGTAGCGGTCGACCCGTCCCTCGCGCTGCTCCAGACGATTCGGATTCCACGGTAGGTCGTAGTGCACGACCGCGCTGAAACCCTCCTGCAGGTTGATTCCCTCGCTGAGACAGTCGGTTGCCACCAGGACCCGCCGTGGCTCGCGCGCCAGCTCCCGGACCTTCGCCCGGCGCTCGTCGTCGCCGATCCGACCGGTGATCGACGCAACACGCAGGTCGGCGTAGTCGCGCTGCAACGCTCGCCGCAGGCCATCCGCCACGTAGTCCGCGGTCGCGACGTACCGGCACCAGATAATGGAGTGGTGACCAGTTCGGAGCAGGCCGGATACCAGATCGGCGCAGCCGGTGAGCTTCCGGTCGTCCCGCGTATGGTGAAGCGCCTCGGCGCTCCGCTCAATGTCCCTCAACTCCTTCTGTCCGGCCGCGTCGAGCGTCGAGATCGCTGAAGCGATGGGACCGGCCGGGGGGTCATCGTCGACCCGGTCATCCGACGGTTCGACGACCCCCGCCTGATCGACTGCCGCCGGGTCAAACGTCTGCGCACCGCGACGCACCGCCAGGGGCCGCCACCGCCGCCGCCGGGCTCGACATCACGCAACCTAGCAGCGCCAGAGCACCCCAGTAGCGAACCCGACGTCGGCGCTCATCCAGATGGTGCCCGGTGGTGACGATCTCTTCGCAGAAGTCATAGGTGCGGCTGAAGAGGTCGCGGTAGGCGCGGGACAGCGTGTAGGTCTCATCGCCAGATTCGCGGGTCGGAAAGCAGCGGCCGCCCTCCCACTGGCTCTCGATGTCGCGCCGGGTCCGTTGCACGTAGTGGCGCGCAAGCTCGATACACCGTGGTTCGTTGAGCGACGACGTGTCCCACTCGCCGAACTCCGGCCGTAGCAACGCGAGGAGTGAGCGGAACGCCTGCTCGATGCCGCTGTGCGGCGTCGCGGTGAGCAGGATCAGGCGTTGTCCCGGACGGGCCGCGATCTCCCGGACGAGGTCGTGACGCTGCTGGCGGCCCGACTCCGAGGCGCGAGCCGCGCCGTGCGCCTCGTCGACGATGACGAGCTCCGGGCAGTCGTGCAGGAACGCGTGCCGGTTCCGATCGGTCTTCAGGAAATCGATGCTCGCCACCTGAAAGGGGTAGTGGCGGTAGAGACTCTCCGAAACCGGCTTGCGGCGGTCGAGATGGCGGATGGTTCCCGACCGGATGACGACCGCGTCCAGATTGAACTTCTCCGCCAACTCTCGCTGCCATTGCTCGCACAAGCTGGGCGGACACACGACACACAACCGCCTGATCTCGCCCCTGTCGAGCAGTTCGCGTGCGATCAACAGGGCCTCGATCGTCTTGCCGACACCGACATCGTCCGCGATCAGCAGCCGCACCGGGTCGAGATGCACCCCAGCGACCTGAACGGCGCGGCGCCCTCTCGCAACGTCAGACGAGCCGCCTGCCAGAGCAGGTGCGCGCCAGCGGCGTCCGCGATGTCATCTGGAGTTGGCAGCGGGAACGTCGCGGAGCGCAGCCGTTCCTCGGGCAGCTCGGAGTCGATCAGGTCTGACAGTTGCCGGTGAACGGCGACCAGGTCGTCCGTGGCTCCAGTGAGCGGCCGCAGGTGATGGACCTCGGGATCGTCGCTAGGCAACAGTACCCAGTCGCGGTTCCGGCAACGGACGATCGAACCAGGGTTCATGCGTGTCCCGACGGCGCGAGGCCCCGAGGCCGACTGAGGTCAGTTCGCCCGGAACGCGCTGCGGGCGGCGATCGCGGCGTCGTAGATGTCCGCGGGCACGCGGTCGCCGCGCCACGTGGCCGTGAGGGCGTCCACCCGGGCGCGCAGCGTGCCGACCTCGGCCTCGCTGACCGAGGACACCGTCAGGCCCCGTTTCTCCATCTCGGACACCGCTTCCTGGTCCTGCCGGGGCACCTCGTCGAACAGGAACGCCTGCATCTCGGCCGCGGCCTCCAGCAGCGCGTCACGATCGGCCTCGTCGATGCGGTTCCAGGCGCGCTCGGTCATCACGGTGGCGCCGAACACCGGGCTGAGCGGAACGTCGAGCATGTGGGAGGTCTGGCGATACCACTGGAATACAAGCGCGCCGTACGGCGGGCTCGGATAGGCGTCGATGAGTCCGGTGTTCAGCCCCATCAGCACGTCCGTCAGCTCAAGCGGCACCGGCTGGAAGCCGTTCTGCTTGTACCACTGCACCATGCCGTTGTCACCGGCCGACGTGTACAGCTTTGCCGCCCGCAGGTCGGGAATGCCGCGTATCGGCTGGGCCGAGAAGATGTGCGCCCAACCGCCGTGACCCCAATTGAGCAGCACGAGACCGTGCTCCGCGAGCGCTTCGCGGTACAGCGGTGTGAGCGCCTCCAGCACGTGCAGCGCCTCGGCGTCCGACGCGAAAAAGAACGGGATGCCGAACACGTTGAACGAGTCGTCGATCTCCGTCAGTCCGGGTAGCGTGAGGGCGGCCACCTGCGGATTGTTCAGCCGCATCCGTCGGATGATGGTCGCCTCGTCGCCCGTCGTGCCGCGCACCTGCAGCCGCACGCGCCCATCGGTCGCATTCTGCCACTCCGACGCCATCTGCTTCAGGGCTCGATCCCAGATCGAGTTGGCCGGCAGAATCGTGCCGAGGCGGAGGTTGGCGCGCTGGGCGACGAGTAGCGCGGGGCTCAGCAACAACACGACGGCGACGGCGAGGCGCAGCGTTTTCATGGTCGGTTCTCCGGATCCTCGTCGAGCTCTTCCAGCGGCTCGAAGAACAGGTCGTCGATGTGGTCCAGCAGCACCCGGGCCCGCTTCTGCGCGATGAGGTTCAGCAGCCGGTTGCTCGGCTCCTCGTCCGGATCGATCGCGATGGCGGTTTCGAGCAGCTCCCGGAATTCCTCGCGGTTCTCCTCCGCAATGGCGACGCCCGTCGCCAGGGAAAGATACGGGCCCGCATCCTGTCCTTCGGACAGCTCGACCGCGCGGGCGAAATGAGCCCGCGCGCGCGCAATGGACCCGCCCATCACCTCCCCGACCGACTCGAGCGTGATGAATGCGCTGTGCAGCGCGCCCCGTTCGAAGTCCTCGTCGAGCTCCAGGGCGCGGTCCAGCAACGCGCGCGCCGCCGGCAGATCGGCGACGAGCGCAGGCTGGTCGAGCCCTAACGATATGGCAAGCATCCAGGCGCCGCCGAGATAGTAGAGGCTCTCGACATCCTCTGCCTCGAACACCGCCGCGGCTGATTGGGGATCGTCAAGGAGGCGTGCGGCAATGTCGGGATGATCGATTTCCACGTTCCGCAAGCCGTAGTCCCGAGCCCGCAGGTACATGCGGCGCGCGCGCTCGTTCAGCTCGGTGGCGAGCTCGTAGTCGTCCCACTCGGCAAGCGCCGCGTCCGCCTGCAGGAACGCATTGGCGTACAACAGGAAGCCGGTGTTCGCAAACAGCAGGGCATCCTGCTGCGCCGGGTCCGCGTCGAGAATCGACTCGATCGTCTTCAGCAGGAACGGCAGCGCATCGCGCACCACTTCCGGGTCTTCCTCGGAGAGGTACACGGCCGGGTTGGCCAGCGTCGGCATCACCGCGTTGACCGCCATCGAGCGGAGCGAGCAACCGGCGAGCGCCGCGGCCGCCAGCAGCGTCGTCGCCAACCGGACCGCGCGGACGGATCTGTTTCTCATGGCTCCACGAACTGTGCAACCGTGGATCATATCAGCCCGTCACATACATCTCTGGCGGCTCCGGTAAGCGCGCCGGGCGGCAGGGCGTCCGCGCCGAATCGACTCATGTAGTATCGCTGAATGCTGCGGAACGGGACGGGCGGGTGAACGACTTCGTCCGTATTCCGGCCGGATGGTTCGTCATGGGCAGCGACGCTGGACGCTCCGACGAAGCGCCCAAGCATCGGGTCTGGATCGACACCTTCGAGCTGGCGGTCGATCCCGTGACGCGCACACAGTACGCCCGCTTTCTGGCGGCAACCGGCCGGGAAGCGCCCCGCGAGTGGGACAACCCGCGCTTCGCCGCGCCCGATCTGCCCGTTGTAGGCGTGAGCTGGAACGACGCCGTCGTGTACTGCCTCTGGCGCACGTCGCTGCTGCATGACCCCGCGCGGCTGCCGAGCGAGGCGGAATGGGAACGCGCCGCGCGCGCCGGGCGGGAGGGCGACGCCTATCCGGGAGGCGCCGCGATCCCCGCCTGGATACCGCAGGCCGGCCAGGGCCCGCAGGACGGCCCCTGGCCGGTTTCGCTCGGGCCGCCAAACAGCTACGGGGTACGCGGCATCGCCGCCAACATTCACGAGTGGTGCGCCGACTGGCACGCGGCCGGCTACTACGCCAGCTCGCCGCGGCGCAACCCGCGTGGTCCGGACGCAGGCGTGCGGCGCGCCTCCCGCGGCGGCTCCTGGCGGCATGCCGTCACCATCAGCCGCAGCGCCGCGCGCAGCAAGCTTGACCCATCCTTCCGGTACACCGACTACGGTTTCCGGGTCGCGCGCGATGTCTGAGGAACTGGATCTGGCGCGCCGGGTAGCCCGCGCCGTGCGCGGCGCGGGCGGCCGCGCGCTCATTGTCGGCGGCTGGGTACGCGACACGCTGCGGGGTGTCGACTCCAAGGATATCGACATCGAGGCATACGGCCTCCCGGCCGACAAGCTGCACGCCGTGCTTGCCGGACTCGGCCCCGTCAACAGTGTCGGCGCCAGCTTTGCGGTCTTCAAGCTCGGCCCGCTCGACATCTCGCTCCCCCGCACCGAATCGAAGGCCGGCCGGGGCCACCGGGGTTTCACCGTGATCGGCGACCCGCAGCTGCCGCTGGCGGCGGCGGCGCGGCGGCGCGACTTCACCGTGAACGCCATCGCCCGCGACCCGCTGCAGGAGGAGTATCTCGATCCCCACGGGGGGCGCGCCGACCTCGCCCGGGGTCTCCTGCGCATGGTCGACCCGGCCACCTTCGGCGACGACAGCCTGCGGGTGCTGCGCGCGATGCAGCTTGCGGCACGCCTCGAGTTCGACGTCGACGAGCCGACGCGGGCGGTCTGCCGCACTATCGCCCTCGACGATCTGCCGGCGGAAAGGATTTGGGGAGAGTTCGACAAGCTGCTGCTGCTTGCCCGGCGGCCGTCGATCGGCCTCGCGCTCGCGCGCGACATCGGGGTCGTCCGGCGCCTGTTCCCCGAGCTCGACGCCCTGATCGACTGCCCGCAGGAACCGGAATGGCACCCGGAAGGGGACGTCTGGACCCACACGCTGATGGTGGTCGACCAGGCCCGCGGGCGGATCGACGATCTGCCGCGGCCGCAGCGGATCGCGGTGATGCTGGGAGCCGTATGCCATGACTTCGGCAAGCCGGCGACCACCGCGCACATCGACGGCCGCATCCGGTCGCTGAACCACGAGGAAATGGGCGTGCCGCCCGCCACGGCCTTTCTCGACCGGCTCAACGTCCATACGCTGGACGGCTACGACGTCCGGCACCAGGTGCTCGGCCTGGTCGCGCACCACCTCAAGCCGGGCATGTGGCGCACCGCGCGCGACGGCGTCGGCGACGGCGCCTTCCGCAGACTCGCGCGCAAGGTGGATCTGGAGCTGCTCGCCCGCCTCGCGAAGTCCGACTGCCTGGGCCGGACCGGCCATTTCGACTGCTCGGCGATGGACTGGTTCCTGGAACGCGCGCGCAGCCTCGGCGTCGAACATGCGCCGCCGGCACCGCTGCTGCTCGGACGCCACCTCCTCGAGCTCGGCCTGCGGCCCGGCCCGCGCATCGGACGGATCCTGAAGCAGGTCTACGAACGCCAGCTCGAAGGCGACGTTACGACCACCGGCTCCGCAATCGAAGCGGCCCGCACGCTCATCGCCGCGGATCCGGACCCGGACCCGGACCCGGATCCGCGCCGCGCGCGCTGATCAGCGCCGCCAGCGCCGGAAGGGCGACGTTGCCGCCGCTCACCACCGCGACCGTACGGCCGCCTGCAGGATTGTGATCCGCGGCGAGCGCCGCGGCGCAGGCGGCGGCGCCGCTCGGCTCCACGACCAGCTTGGCATGCCGGCACAGCCAGACGACGGCCCGCTCGATCGCGGCGTCCTCGACGGCTACCACCTGGTCGACGTGCGCCTGGGCCACAGCGAACGTGAGGTCGCCCGGCCGCACCGGCAGCAGCCCGTCGGCGACGCTGGCGGTCGCCTCGAGCGTCACCGGGCGGCCGGCCGCCAGCGACGCCGCCATGCTGGCCGCGCCGACCGGCTCGACGCCAATGACCTGCGTCGCGCGGCGCGCGTGCTTGACGGCGGACGCGACGCCCGCCAGCAGGCCGCCGCCGCCGATCGGCACGTAGACGCGCGCCGCATCCGGCGCGTCCTCCATGATCTCGCGGCCGACAGTAGCCTGTCCCGCGATGATCGCCGGATGGTCGAAGGGTGGGATCATCGTCAACCCGCGCCGCGCCGCTTCGTGCTCGGCCCTTGCGCGGCGCTCGGTAGACGTCGTCCCCTCGAACAGCACTTCCGCGCCGTAGGAGCGCGCGCCGTCGACCTTGACGGCCGGGGCGGTGTGGGGCATGACGACGACGGCCGGAATGCCGCGCGTGCGGGCTGCGCAGGCGACTGCCTGCGCATGGTTGCCGGAGGAGTACGTGATCACGCCGCCGCGAACCTGCGCGGGGGCCAGACTGGAGATCATGCTCGTCGCGCCGCGGTACTTGAACGAGCCGGTGACCTGCAGGTTTTCACACTTGAGCAGCAGCGGCCGGTCGGCCTGGCGCGAGACGTCGAGCAGCGGCGTGCGGACGACGGCCGCGCGAACGCGCGCCGCTGCAGCCTCGATATCGGCCGCGGAGATGACGCTCATATGCCTACCCTATACTGTGATCAATGCTGGCAGGCTTCGCCGCGCGCCTGACGCGCACGTGCATCGCGATGGCCTGCATCCTCTACGCAGTCGCACCGTCCACCGCGACCGCCCAGCCCGAAGCGCCGATCGGCGGATTCGTCGTGGACCTGCGCGGCTCGGTCGCTCCCTATGGACAGAACGAAGAGCTGGCCGAGTTCCGCGGCATTGACCCGTTCGCAACGCCCTCCGTCGGGATGGGCTTCGAGGCCGGCGCCCATGCTTACGTGTACCGCTGGCGCGCAATCACGTTCGGCGCCGGCGCCAGCTATCACGCATCCCGGGGCAGCCGCGGCCCGGAACTGCTGAGCGCGGAAGGCCCGACGCTTCAGACATCGTTCACCGCCCTGTCGCCGCAGGTTTCGTTAAACTTCGGCGGGCGCGACGGCTGGAGCTACCTGAGCGGAGGCATCGGGACGTCGCGGCTGTCGCTGCGGGTGGTCGGCGACGACGACGCGCCGCCGCAGCGGCACGCCAGGACGCTGAATTACGGCGGGGGCGCGCGCTGGTTCATCGGGGAGCGGCTGGCCTTCTCGTTGGACCTCCGTATCTACGCCATCAGCCCGCTGCCGCCGACGCACGAACACCCGCGTTCGCCGCGCACGACGCTGATGGTGTTGAACATCGGCGCATCGTTCAGGTAGCGCCCAGGCCGGTCCTCCACGTCCGAACTTCGACCATAATCTTCCATGCAGCGGGATACGCTGATCGATTTCTTCGACGACCGTATCCGCTCTGCGGCGGCTTTCGTCACCCACGACGACGGATACCGCGCGCACACGCAGACGTACGACCAAATCCGCGCCGCCGCCTTCGGATTTGCCCGCCGGCTCGCGGACGCCGGGGTTGCGCCGGGCGCCAAGGTGGTGGTCTGGGGCGAGAACTGCCCGGACTGGATCGTGGCGCTGTGGGGCTGCCTGCTCGCCCGGACCGTGCTGGTGCCGATCGACTTCCGCGCGTCCGCGGCGCTCGTCGGGCGCATCGCGGCGGTGGTCGAGCCGCGTGTCGTGCTGGTCGGCCAGGGGCTGCCGGCCCCGCCCGTGGCGCCGGGCGTCGAGTTGTGGCCGCTGCGCGGCCTTGCGGCGCCAGACTCCCGAACGGCCGACACGCGGTCCGGACCGGCCGACGACCGCTTCGAGCGCGCCGCGCCGCGCGACCTCGCCGAAATCATCTTCACCTCCGGCGCCACCGCCGACCCGAAAGGGGTGCAGCTCACCCATCACAACATCCTGGCGAACGTCATTCCCGTCGAGCGGGAGGTGCTGAAGTACCGCCGCTACGCGCAGCCGTTCGCGCCGCTGCGGTTCCTGAACCTGTTGCCGCTCAGTCACATGTTCGGCCAGGCGATGGCCACCTTCATCCCGCCGATGCTGTCCGGCACGACGGTGTTCATGCAGGGCTACAACCCGGCGGACATCGTCAGGCAGGTGCGCACCCGGCGCGTCTCGGTAGTGGTGTGCGTCCCGAAGATCCTGGAGGTGCTGCGCGACCACCTGCGGCACACGTTCCCGGAGCTCGCTGCGATGGACGCGCGGCAGGCCGCGCCGCACGTCGCGGTCCGCTGGTGGCGCTACCGGCGCGTCCACCGGCTGCTGGGGTTCAAGTTCTGGGCATTCGTCGTCGGCGCGGCGCCGCTCGATCCGGAGCTGGAGGCGTTCTGGTCGCGGCTGGGCTTTCTTGTCGTTCAGGGCTACGGCCTGACAGAGACCGCACCGATCGTGACGCTCAACCATCCATTCCGCGCCCGGCGCGGCTCGGTCGGTACGCCGATTGGCGGCGTGGACCTGAAGATCGCCGACGACGGCGAGATCCTGGTCCGCGGCGATAACGTCACCAGCGGCTACTACCAGGCCGACGCCGAGACCGCTGCCGCGTTCGAAGGCGGCTGGTTCCGCACGGGCGACATCGGATCGCTGGACGCCGCCGGGCGTCTCACCGTCCGGGGCCGCAAGAAGGAAGTGATCGTGACGCCGGAGGGACTGAACGTCTATCCGGACGACGTCGAGCGCGTCCTCGCCTCCGTGCCCGGCGTGCGGGAGGCGGGCGTCGTCGGCGTTGCGCACGAGGGCCGCGAGCGCGTCCACGCCGTGCTGGTGCTGGACGACGGGGCGGATCCCTCCGCTGCGTTGCGCACGGCGAACGCGCGCCTGGAGGAGCACCAGAAGATCCGGGGCCGCTCGATCTGGCCGGGCGACGCCCTGCCCCGCACCGAAGGCACACGGAAGCTGAAGCGCCGTGAGCTCCGGCGGTGGGTCGAGTCCGGCGGCGCGGAGGCAGCGGCCGGACCGGTGGCAGGCGGCACGCCGCCGGCGAGCGCAGCCGACGTCGTGCAACGGTTCATGCCCGACCGGAAGGTGACGGACGCGACACCGCTCGAAGAACTCGGACTCAGCTCGATCGAGCGGATCGAATTGTTGATGGCGGTCGAGCAGGCGTTCGACTGCACGCTGGACGAGGCGGCGTTTGCAGCGGCGGCGACCGTTGCGGATCTGGAACGGCTGGTGTCTGCTCCCGCGGCGGGCGGGCCCGCAGCGGCGGCCGGGACGCAACCGCCGGAGGAGCCGTTCGCCTTTCCTGCCTGGAACCGGAGCCACCCCGCGCGCCTGGTACGGCGGATCAACCTGGCGTTGTGGCTGCTCCCGCTGGCGCGCGTATTCGCCTGGTTGCGGGTGGAGGGGCGCCGCCATCTGGACGCCGCGGACGGTCCGGTCATCTACGCAGCCAACCACCAGAGCCACCTGGACGCGCCGGTCATTCTGGCCGCGCTGCCGCCCGGCCGCCGCTACGACGTGGCGACCGCCGCCGCCAAGGAGTTCTTTGCCGCCCATTTCCACCCGGGACGACACACTCTGCGGGAGCGGCTGACCAACAGCCTGAACTACTACCTGGCCAGCCTGCTGTTCAACATCTTCCCGCTGCCGCAGCGCGAAACGGGCGCGCGCGGCGCGATCCGATATCTCGGCGAGCTGCTGGATACGGGCGCCTCCGTGCTGATCTTTCCCGAGGGGCGCCGTACGGATTCCGGTGAGATCGGCCGCTTTCAACCCGGAATCGGCATGCTCGCCGCCCGCCTGCGGGTCCCGGTGGTGCCGGTGCGCCTGGAAGGACTCGACCGCGTGCTGCACAAATCGTGGCGCATGGCCGTTCCGGGCAAGGTCCGGGTCGCGTTCGGGGCGCCGCTCCGCCTCGGCGACGGTCCGTACGACGAACTTGCACGCCAGGTGGAAGACGCCGTACGACAGCTCTGACCATGCCCGTCATGCGCGATCCGCGGCACCTGCTATAATCCCGCACCGGGAGACTGTTTGGCGAAAGATGACCTGATCGACGTGCAAGGCACGGTCACAGCCGTTCACAGCGGCGGGCTGTACCGCGTCCAGTGTGACCCCGGCCACGAGGTACTCGCCCAGCTGAGCGGCCGGATGCGACGATTCCGGATCAAGGTCGTTCCCGGTGACCGCGTCACCGTCGGCGTTTCGCCCTACGACCCCACGCGCGGAATCATCACGTTCCGCGCGCGGTAGGCCTCCCGCGGCCGTCTCTCACACCACGCCGGCATGAGCGACATATTCGACCACCCCGGTCCGCTGCAGGTGGACGGCGAACCGCCGGACCGGGATGGTGCGGCCGCCGGCCGGTTCGAATCTTGCCGCTGGCGCGCCAAGCAGGACAGCGGCGGGGCCGCCTACTGCACGCACCGGGACGTGCTGCCCTACGCCGGCATGAACGGCTTCAACCCGCAGGCCTGGTGCCCGGACTGCGCCTTCTTCAAGATGCGCCGCGGGACGCGGAAGCGGTCCGGCTATCTGTCGGACGACTACTGAGTACCGGCTTCGCGCCAGCCGCTGCTACTCGCTGAACAGCTTCACGAGGTCTGCCCATTCGCCGTCCGGCGCCAGTCGCCGGTACGCCTGCCAGTGCGTCTTCGACTCGTCAGGCCGATCCATCTTCTCCAACGTCACGGCAAGGTAGAAGTGGGCATCCGCATAGGCGGGATTCAGGCGCAGGGCGTCCCGGTACCAGCCCACCGCATCCTCGTAGCGGCCGAGGTCGTGGTGGATGTTGCCGAGATTGAAATGCGCCTCGAAACAGTCCGCATCGAGGCCCAGCGCCCACAGGTAGAGGGCCTGCGCCTCGACCAGTTCGTCCTGTGCGTAGTGGATGTTGGCGAGGTTGACGATGGCCGGCACCAGCGTTGGATCGAGCAGCAGCGCCCGGCAGTATGCGACGCGCGCGCGTTCCTGATCGGCCTCGTTGCCCTCGTCGTACTCGGATCCCTCCAGGAAGAAGCTCGCCGCCCGCGCCGCCTCCGGACTGTCGGTGCGCATGCGCGTCGGATGGCCGGCGCGCGATGCTATCTTGGTCGTCGTGCGGCGGCGCAGGGCGACAACCTTGGCCGGCCGCGCGTCACCCCGGGCGGTGCTGAAGTCGAGCGCAAGCTGCCCGGCGTGCGCCGCCAGCCGCTCGCGGACAGCCGCGCGGAACGAGCGCCCCTGCCGCAGTTCGCCGTTGATCTGCTTGATGACACCGACATTCGCCAGGGTGTAGTAGGTGTCGGCGTTGGTACGCTCGGCCGGGCGGATCAGCCCGCATGTGTGCAGGGCGCGCAGGCGCGCCTCGTGCACCAACGGATACAGCTCGCGCAGCTGCCTGAGGCTGTAGTACCGCTCGCTCAGCGCCGAGTTGCTCCGGAGTCCGCCAAGGCGGCAGAATTCGTCCTCGCTCAGAATTCTGATGCGGCCCGGCTCGCCGGCATTGAGGTCCTCGGCCCGCTTGAGCTTGGCGCTCTTCCCGTCGGCCGCGCGTTCCGTTCCCACGACGAGCATCGTGGTCCGACCGGTCACGTCGCCGGCCGCCTCGCCGCCGAGACGTTCGACCAGCGCCCGTGCCTCCGGGCGGCTGATCGACGACAGCTTGCCGGTGAAGGCCACGGTTTGACCGACGAACCCGCGTCCGCCGGGCACGGGATCTTCGGGCGGGGACGCCGACGCCATAGCGCGAACAGTATAAAGTCAAGTCGCTGCAAGGTGGCGATCAATGGCAACGATGCTCCTGGCCGGTGACGTCGGCGGAACGAAGACGTTGCTCGGCCTGTACGCGGCCGACACGGGAGCGCCGGTGCGGCGCGTCGTGCGGCGGTTCACGACGCTGGAGTTCGACGGACTGGCCGCAATGGTCGGCGCGTTCCTGCGCACCAGCGGGTGGAATGGGCCTGTCGACGCCGCCTGCTTCGGAGTGGCCGGACCCGTGCGGGGGCGCACGGCCCCGCTCACGAACGTACCCTGGCTCGTCGACGCCGACGACCTCGCCCGCCGCTTCCCTTTCGGCCGCGTCCGGCTGTTGAACGACCTGGCAGCCATGGCGCACGCCGTTCCGGCACTGGACGGCGACCAGCTCGCCGTTCTCCAGCGCGGCAATCCCGACCCGCACGGCAACATGGCGTTGATCGCGCCGGGCACCGGTTTGGGTGAGGCCCTGCTGCACCGCGTCGGGGGCCGTTTCGTGCCGGTGGCATCGGAAGCGGGGCACGCCGACTTCGGCGCGCGGACGGCCAGTGAGGCGGCGCTGCAACGCACGCTGACCGAACGCTTCGGGCGCGCCACCTACGAGCGGGTCATCTCGGGACCCGGGCTCGTCAACATTCACGCCTTCGTCCACGCGACGTCGGGCTGCGGTGCGGTCCCGGCCGACGCCCCGGAGTCGGAGCGACCGGCATTGATCTCCGCAGCCGGCCTCGACCGGCGCTGCCCCGGCTGCACGGAGACTCTGGACCTGTTCACCGGCGCGCTGGGCGCCGAAGCCGGCAATCTGGGTCTGCGGTCGACGGCGACCGCCGGTGTGTATCTGGGCGGGGGTATCCCATCGAAAATCCTGCCGGCGCTGCGGACGGCGACATTCCTCGACGCATTCCGCGCCAAGGCGCCGATGAATGCGCTGGTCGAGGCGATGCCGGTCACCGTCATCCTCGAGCCGGACGCTGCCCTGCTCGGCGGCGCCAGCGCGGCGCTCGAGCTGGCCGACGGCCATGAGGCGTAACCCGCGGCGGCGTCTGACGGCCCTGGCCGGCGGCGGACTGCTGATCTCGTGCATCGGCGGCGCGGTTTCCAATCCGGGGGGTCCGGACGCCGTCGCCGCGGTGCAGGACCCCGACCGATCCGGCGAGCAGGAACGTATGGTGGACATGCAGATCCGGGCGCGGGGCATCCGCGACCCGCGGGTGCTGGAAGCGATGCGCACGGTTCCGCGCCACCGGTTCGTGCCGCCGGCATTGCAGGACCAGGCGTACGCCGACACGCCGCTCCCGATCGGCTCGGGCCAGACCATTTCCCAGCCGTACATCGTCGCCTACATGACCGAGGCCCTCCGCCTGCCGCCCGACGCGGTCGTGCTGGAGATCGGTACAGGCTCCGGATACCAGGCGGCGGTGCTCGCCGCGGTTGCCCGGGAGGTCTACAGCATCGAGATCGTGCCGGAGCTGGCGGCGCGCTCCGCGCAGGTACTGGCGGAGCTGGGGTACGACAACGTCCACCTGCATACCGGCGACGGCTACCAGGGCTGGCCCGAGGCGGCCCCGTTCGACGGGATCATCGTGACCGCCGCGCCTGACCATGTGCCACCCGCGCTCGTGGATCAACTGGCGGTCGGCGCGCGACTGGTCATCCCGGTGGGGCGCTTCGCGCAGGATATGCGGATTGTGACGCGGACCGCCGCGGGCACGGTCTCGGAAACGACCATCCCGGTCCGTTTCGTGCCGATGACCGGCGAGGCGGAGCAGCGCTAGCAGCCTGACCGGCTCGCGATCAGTGGGCCGCTACGCCAGCGGGGGTGACTTCGTAGCTCGCGATCGACACCTGCGCCGCAGCCCGCTCCGCCACGTGGACCAAAGCGCGCGCCGCCGGCGAGTCCGGCTCGGCCATCACGATTGGGACTCCGTTGTCGCTGCCGGCGCGGATCGGGGCGTACAGCGGGATCTGGCCCAGGAACGGCACGTCCAACTCGGTCGCCAAGCCCTCCCCGCCGCCGCCGCCGAAGATGTCGCTCTCGTGGCCGCAGTCCGGGCAGGCGTAGTACGACATGTTCTCGATCACGCCCAGCGTCGGAACCTCGAGCTTCCGGTACATCCCGACGGCCCGCCGCGTGTCGGCCAGCGACACCGTCTGCGGCGTCGTCACTGCAATCGCGCCGGAGACCGGCACGGTCTGCGTGAGGCTGAGCGCCACGTCACCGGTCCCGGGCGGCATGTCGACGATGAGGTAGTCCAGCTCGCCCCAGTTCACATCCTGGAAGAATTGACGCACGACACCGTGGAGCATCGGGCCGCGCCAGATGATGGGCGCCCCGCTATCAGCGAGAAACCCCATCGACACGACCTTGATTCCATGCCTCTGCGCCGGGACGATTTTCTTGCCGTCAGTGGAAAGCCGGGCGTCGATCCCGAGCATGATCGGCACGTTGGGGCCGTAGACGTCACCGTCGATCATGCCGACCCGCCCGCCGTAGCGGGCCAGCGCCACGGCAACGTTCACCGCCACGGTCGTCTTGCCGACGCCTCCCTTCCCGGCGCCAATCGCGATGACGTTCTTGACGCCCGGGATCGGGGCACGCGCCGTCTCGGTCGTGACGGCGGAGCGCACACTGGCGGTCATCTCGACGGCAACGCCGGCGACCCCGGGCAGCGCCTCCACGGCGGCCTGCGCCTGATCGCGCATCTGGTCCTTGACGGGACAGGCAGGGGTGGTCAACTCGATCGTGAACGAGACTGCGCCGCCCGCGATCTTCAGGTTCTTGACGAAGCCGAGGCTGACGATGTCACGGCCGAGGTCGGGATCGGTGACGACCCGCAACGCTTCCAGGATGGCCGGTTCGTTGATGGCAGACACGGAAACCGTCACGGGATGGCGATGCGCACCTCAACGTGCGTCTCGGGAGCGAATGGCGGACTTACGCTGAAGCGCAGCCGCGTTCCGTCGTGCACGCCGGCCGGCACGCGCAGATCCAGGTGGTGGGCAAGCAGGCCGGCGCCGGTTCCGGCGCAGACGCCGCAGTTCTCGCTCCACACCTCGCCCCGGCCGCCGCACATCGGGCAGGTCAGCCGGACGGGCAGGTCGATCGGGACGCGCACCCCTTCGCCGGCTTCCTTCGGTGTCAACCGCACTTCCGCGGTATGCGTCGAGCAACCCTCGTCGTCGGCGTCGAAGAACGATCGGCGCATGCCGGCGACCACGCCGGCCATCGACGGAAAGTCGACGACCACATCGTCGCACAGCCAATCCTGCGCATCTTGCCGCACCCGCTCGATGGTCGTACGCCGATCGATCATGGAAGTGTTACGATAGGTTTGTCCCTGGTGGTTGTCAAGGCAGGACCAGGACGTCGGAACAAGCTTCGCATTTATGAGACCATCGGATATGCAGTACGAGATCAAGAGCGAGCCGAGCGGCGGCCACTGGGTAGCCTGGCTCACGGCCGGCGGCAGCACGAAACCGGCAGGTTCGGCCATCCTCGTCGGCCAGACCCGCGAGGAAGCGGAAGCGCACGCGCAGCGCTGGGCCGACCGTCTAACCGCAGACGCGCGTCTGCGCCGCTAGCAAACCCGCAGGCGGTGCTCCGCGCCGCTCCGGCCCCGCCACCCCACGTAATCGCCCGCCGGCGTTGCAGCCGCCGTTCCGAACACGGCGGCGAACCGGGCCGGCAGGACCCTGCCGAAACTGCCGCGGTTGAACACCGGCGCCGCGTCCCTGACCACCGCCGACAGATACAGACGGTCCCGGGCACGCGTCGCGGCTACGTACAGCAACCGCTTGGTCTCCTCGACGTCCCGGCCGCGCTCCTCTTCGTCGGCGGCGCTGCGATGCGGCCAGACCGTAACCAGCGATTCCCCGTCGCCAGGGTCCGGCGCGATGCGCACCGGCGCCTCGTGCAGCCGCGTGCCGCGGCCAAGGTCCACGAGGAACACGACCGGAAACTCGAGCCCCTTGGCGGCATGCACCGTCATCAGATTTACGGCGTCGAACGCCTCCACGACCGCGTTCGACATGCCGGCCGACAGCCGTTCGATCTGTTCGGACACGCGCGCCATGGTCGCGTACCCGCGGTTCTGGATGCGACGTACCAGGCCGCGCATGCGGCGGAGATTGGCCTCTGCCTGCGCGGCGTTGGAACCGCGCAACTCGAAGGCGTACGCCGTACTTTGCAGCACGTGGTCGAGCAGCTCCGCCGGCGGGAGTCTGTCCACCAACGGCATCCATTCGCGCAGACCGCGGCGCGCCAGCTCCAGCGCGCGCCGATCCTCCGGACCGAGCAACGCGGCGCGGTGCGACGGCTGGGGACCGACGAGCGCCGCCGACAATTCGCCGGCAAGGGCCAGTAGGCCGCCATCCGAAACGCGGACCATGCGTGACCGGAGCAGCGCCGCGGCGTGCAGGTCCGACGACGGTTGCGCGAGGAACCGGATCAGCGCCCGAACATCCTGGATCTCCTCGGCGTCGACGAACCCGAGCCCTTTGTAGACGTACGTCCGCACGCCCAGGCCGGTCAGCGCGCGTTCGAACTCCCGGTGGCTCTCGCGCGTGCGGAACAGGATGGCCACGTCGTCCGGTCGCACGCCGCGGGTCCCGCCGCCGTCCGTGCAGCGCACCTGCCCGGCGTCGAGCAGCGCCGCGATCTCACCGGCGACGGCGGCGGCGCAGGCCTCGATGGCGGGCGCGACCACGAGGCCGAGGGCATCGGCGGCGGCCGGCGGCGCCGATGCCTCCAGGGGAAACCGATCCTGGTCCTCGTACCGGAACGGGTCGCTGCCCTGGGCGTCACCCGCGATCTCGACGAACAGATCGTTCACGAAGCCGAGCAGCTCCGGCACGGCCCGAAAGCTGTATGCGATGGAACGGCGCACGTCGCCGCCAGCGCGCAACGCCGCGATTTCCGCGGTTGCCTCCCGAAACGTCGCGACATCGGCGTCGCGGAAACGATAAATGGACTGCTTGTGGTCGCCCACCACGAAAATGGTCGGCTTGAGCGGGGCTTCCTCCACGAGACCGCTCCCCTCGCCCCACGAGCGCACGAGCAGGGAGACGAGCTCCCACTGCATCCGGCTGGTGTCCTGGAATTCGTCCACCAGGACATGGTGGTAGCGCGACTCCAGCCGGAACCGGGAGCGGGCGAACTCATCCATCCGCCGCAGCAGATGCACCGCCCGCTGCAGCACGCCGCTGAAGTCGAGCAGGGCGCGGGAACGCAGGACCTGCTCGTATTTCGCGACGACGAGATTGAACAGCGTGCGCACTGCGCGCGTCATGACCAGATTGACGTCCCGATCGAAAGCCGCCAACACCCCGTGCACGCGCGGCGCCAGCACGACAGCCGCCTGCCGGTAGCGGCGACGGGTCGCGGCGTCTTCCGCGGCGAGCGGAAACCGCTTGCGCGGCGTCCCCCGCCGGGTCAGGAAGGCCGCGCGCAGACGATCGAGCCAGGCGCGCACGGTCGGCGGATCGGCGGCCGCCATGGCGGATGTCCGCCGCAGATCCCACGCCAGAACCTCCGCCGCCGAATCCGCCGAATCCTTCAGGTCGATCAACGGAGCGACCTCGCGGCCCAGGTCCGAGAGGCAGTCCACAAGCCGCGTCGCAGCGCGGCGGCAGGCCAGCTCGCCCGTCAGGTCCGTCGGCGCGCCTTCCAGAGACCTCCGCAGCGCCTCCCGCACGGTGAGGCGGCGCTCCAGCAGGCTCCGCAGTGCATCGCCGGCACGCCGCCACCCCAGCCGGGCCAACAACATCGCCACGCCTGGATCACGGTCCGCGGCCCGCGCCGCGGCATTGAGCGCCAGATCGACCGCCTCGTCGACGAGGCTCGGGATCTCCGTCTCGTCGGCGATACCGAAGTCGGGATCCAGGTCGGCCTCCAGCGGAAACTCCCGCAGCAGCGACAGACAGAAGGCGTCGACGGTGCTGACCGCCACGTCGCCGAGCCGATCGCGGAGCTCGTTCCAGCGCGCGCGCCCCGCCGCCGACTCGGCTGCCTCGCGGCGCAGCGCAGCGACAATGCGTTCGCGCATTTCGGCGGCCGCCTGTCGGGTGAATGTGATCGCGAGGATGTTGACGGGGACCACCCCGGCCCGCAGCAGGTTGACGTAGCGCTCGACCAGCACCGACGTCTTGCCGGTACCCGCCGAAGCCTCCAACACCACGTTGTTGGCCGGGTCGGTGGCGAAACGGCGGGCGTCGCCGTCGGCTGGCCGGCTCATGCTTCCTCGCTGTAGTCCTTGCGGCAGACCGCGGCGTATGCGCAGCTGGTGCAAAGATGCCGCCCTGACGGCCGCACCGGATAGGCCCCGCGCGCTATCAACGCCAGCACCTTGCGGGCGCGGGTTGCGCCCTCTGTCAAGGCGGGCTCCACGGGGCCGTTTGCCAGCGGTACGTGCAGGCGCGGATCGGCAAGCGCCACGTAGGCGGCATCGCGGGCGCGCCAGGTCCGCCCACGGTAGCCGTCGAGCTGCCGCTCGGCCCACCGCGTACGCGCCCACAGCTGCGAGGCGCGCTCCCCACCCGGCGCCCGGCCCGCCCGGTAATCGATTGCACTGAACGTGCCATCCGCCAGCAGGTCGACGCGGTCCACGCTGCCCCGCACGCGCACCCGGCGGGCGCCCTCGTCGGGCGACAGCGCGCAGGTTTCCTCGACACGCAGATCGACCAGGCGCTCCACGACCTCGGTCGACCGGCCGAGCTCCACCAAGCACAACTGCTCCGCCAGGCCGGGCGCCGCCGCCGACCCGAGCAACCAGGTACGAACGACCGCGCGGTCGGCCGGCGGTGCGTCGCGCACCTCCTCGTCCACCAGCGCCCGAAAGCGATCAAGCGCCCGGTCCTGATTGGCGAGCGTGATGGCCAGCTCCCCCTCCGCCTGCCAGACCGCAAAGAACCGCTTCATGAGGCGCCGCAGCAGCGCGCCGCGCGTGCGGGGCGAGAGCGTCGTCTCGCCGGCGGGCTCCTCCTCCAATCCGAGCTCGTAACGCGCGAAATACTTGAACGGACAGTCGAGGTACTGCTCGACCGCGCCGGCGGGGTATGTCCCGAGACGGCTCGCGCCTGCCGCGCCGCGATACCGGTCGTCCGGCCGCGGGCGCTGTTGCCGCAACGCGAGCCACTCCCGCCCCGCTTGAGGAAGATCCGCGGGCGGCGGCGACCCCATCAGGACGTCGTCCGGCACGACCGGCGACCGCGTCGCCGGAGACTCCCGCGCAATGGACAGCCCGGAGTCCGCCAGTTGCTCGAGGAACATCGACGGGATCACGACTGCATCGTCCTCGAGCGAGAATGCCGAGAACGATACGCGCCCGGCCGCAAGGCGGACGAGGTCGCTGAATCTTGCGCGCGCGGCCTGCAGGCGATCACGCTCCGGCGGCCAGCCGAGCGCCCTCAACAGCGGCGGCGGGTAGAAGACGACCCGGTTCGGCGGCGGCGGCCAGTCATCATCGACAAGGCCGACGATGAACACGGTCTCGAATCGACCATAGACAGCCGCGCGGGCATCGACCAGGTGTGCACCGCCGGAACCGATTAGCGGCTGGAACGTGCGGCTCTCGATCCAGCGCCGGACCGATGCCGTCAGGTCGTCGAAGCCCAGCGGCGCATCGTCGAACGCGGCGTGCGTCCGCGCCAGCGCCGCCAGAACCTCGAGGACGGCGTCCCGCGCGCGCCGCTCGCGCTCGGCAGCCGGCGCGGGCGCCGCGGCAGCCGTCCGGTACCGCCGCAGGAACGCCGCCAGCAGCTCGATCTGCGCCGACGGCGGGCCGGCGGACTCGAGCGGCTGGAGCTCGGCGGCGAGTGCGGCGGCGACAGCGGCGGCCGGCGCGGCCTCGGCCAACCGCGGATCGTAACCACCGCTGTCGGCACCGGAGCCCCCCCAGTGGGCCGCCAGCGCCGACAGCGCCCGCTGGCCGCCGCCGAACCGAACCCGATGGAGCGCCCGGTCGAGTGCATCGACCTCGCGCGCGGCGAGCGGCCGCCCCGCGTGCTCGAAGCAATAATGCGGCGACCGCAGCAGGGCGACGGCGGCGGCGCGGCTGAAGCCGGTCTGCACGAACTCGATGACGAGCCCCAGTGCCGCCGCATAGGGCTCGGCCGCCAGCGGAAATGCATCGCGCGTCTGAAACGGCACGCCGGCCTGCGGAAACAACTGCCGCGCGAGATAGAGGTACGGCAGCGGACGCTGAAACACGACCGCGGCGCCTGCCGCGGGGGACGCGGGCTGCAGCGCACGGGCCACCTCCAACAGCTCCTCCTCGCGGTCGCGCCGGACGAAGTGAACATGCTCGCTGTCGCCTGGTGCTACGAGCAGCGGCGCTGCGACGGGCGCGTCGAACCGCTCCTCGTCAATGCCCGGCAGGTGGTCCGCCAATCGCTCGTGGAAACCGGCGGCCAGCACGGCGTCGGTGGCGACGACGTCGATCCGCTCCAACCCCGCAATCCGCGTCAACAGGTCGAAGTCGGCTGGCCACAATCCGTCGGATTCGGCCGCCTGGTCGGCAAGGGTCGCCACGACGGCAAAGATTGGACGTCCCGGCCCGCCGGAGATCAACCGCTGCCGCAGGCTGTGCTCGTCGTAACGACCGGTGTCCGCGCTCCGCTGCTCGAACGCGCGGAACGCGGCGGCGAGAAACCGGGTCTGCTGCAACAGCCGCCGCGCGCCGCGGTCGAGATCCGCGCTCGCCTCGAGGTCGGCGCCCACGAGGCGCTCGAAGCTGTCGACGGTCTGACGGCGCCGCCGCAGCTCGTCATAGAACTGCACGATTGACGGCACCAGGCCGGGCCGCGGCTTGAACGGAGGCGCGCTTGCCTCCGCGGCCGCCGTGCGAACGGCGGCCAGCATCAGAACGTACCGCTCGACCGCGGACAGCAGCGTCGCCGGCGGATCGGCCCGCGCCGACAGCGCCTGATACCAGTCCTCGCGCGTCAACAGCGCTGGCAACGCGGGCGCGGGCGTCGTAAGGTGGGCTGGCTCTTCGAGGGTACGCCTGAGCTGGTCAGCCGCTGCGCGCGTCGGCACGAGCACCACGGTGTCGCGCGCCGGGCGGGCGTCAAGGTCGCGCGCGAGCGCAGCAATCGCTTCCCGGAAGCCGTGCAGGCCGGCCGTCCGGACCAGGCGGATGCGGCGCGGGGTGATCAATTGCGCTCGGTCTGCGGCAGGACGCGGTCAAGCTCGACGGCGGCACGGTCGAACAGCATGAGCGCACCGGCGGCGGCGGCGGCCGAGTCCCATGCGCCGCGCAGGTCGCCTTGGAGAACCGCCTCGTAGCGCTGCCGCGCCGCGGTTGCCGCCAGATTGAATGCCTGCCGCAACAGCTCGTGCACAGCCCGCGCCTCGACGGGCGGCATGTGGTCGCCGAGGCTGGCTAGTGCGTCCGTGAGCCGGAGATCCAGGGCGGCAAGCGCGGGCGCCGCCGGGCCGGCCAGCAGCCGAATGTCGTCGAGCCCGGCGCGCGAAGCCGTGAACCGGGCCATCACGTCCTTGACGCCGGCGCCGTACGTACGGGCCGCCGCCGTCGCGTACAACCGATGGTCGCGCTCCAGGCGCAGCGCACGCGCCTCGGCGAGATACGCTTCGATGGCCGCGAGCAATGCCTGCAGGTGATCCGGATTCCGGCGTCCCAGCTCGCCGTCCCGCACCCGCACCGTGTCGAGCACCGTCCGCACGCCGCGCACGTCCGCCTGGCGTGCGTAGTCGGCCGCCTGCGCGAGCGCCGTGCGCCGCAGCTCGGCATAGGCCGCCGCCTGCCGCGCCTCGGTGTCGAGGTCGCGGGCGGCAATCGCGCGGGTTACCTCACGCCATTCGGCACCCAGTGTGCCGCGCGGGTCGTCGAGCGCGGCTACGACGGCCTGCAGGACGGCCGTTCGCTCCTCCGGCACGGAGGTGAGCCGCGATACGGTAAGCGCGCGGGCGATGATCTCCTGAAGGGTCGGATTGGGCAGGACCGGCATCGGGTGCGGCCGGCCGGTCGTGGCGACCAGGCTGACGCTCAGCTCGCCTTGGGCACCGTCACCCGTGTCGACCGAGACTGCCTCATCGAGCAGGGCGACGATCTCCACGACCTCGCGCGCCCGGTAGCCGTGGTTCGCATCCGTCCAATCGAGCAGGCGCTGGCGTGTACTCCGCGCCAGTGCGACGCGTTCCCGAGGGTCGACGGTGAAAGCGACTTCGTTCAAGGTGTGCGCAACCTCGGCCGTCATCTGCTCGAAGTCCGCTTCCCCGCGTGACGCCGCATAGCGCGCCGCACGCACGGCATCGGCGTAGCGCCCGGTCGTCTCCCAATCCAGCGCTCCGACGGGCACCGTCACGAGCTGGACGGCACGCCGGCCCGCCTCGGCGTCGAGCGGCAGCAGGAAGGCGACCCGGTCGCCGATGCGCACGTAGTCGCCGTATATGACGAGGTCGCCCCCCTGCGCGAGGAAGAGGCGATGCGGCGGATGGTAGCCGGTCTGCGCGCCGGCGGCGGCCGGCGCACCGGCGGTGATCAAGCCGGCCGCCAGCGCCGCCAGAATCGGCGCCCACCCGGGAGGCGCCGCCGGGCGAATGCAGCGAGGCTCTCGCCGCGCGCTCCCAGCCATCGGCGACAGCGTAGCGGCGTCTGCCGGCGACCGTCAAGCGATTCAGCCGCCGAGGGGCTGTGCAAAAAACGTTGAAAAACTGTGTGTCGGATGTGTAGCGTCGTGCAAGAAAATTTTTCTCCTGCCGGAACGCCAAGTGATTCCCCGAGGTCGGCATTGTTGATGAAGCCTTCGTGTCGGGCTTCGCTTGACGCCGCCCGAACCGTCACCAAGAATTCACCACTGCATCTCCTTCGCCGTTACTCGACGCCGCGCCGCACTCGTGACCAAACATCGCTTCGAAGAAACCATCAACGGCCGCGGTTACAAGATCGAGGTACTGGCGGTCCGGCCCGACCGCTGGCGCGCCTACCTCGTCCGCTTGACCGACGGCCCGACAGCGCTGATGCCGTTCTACGGCCGCACGCCGGACGAGGCTGCCCAGCATCTGGCAGACTGGCTCGCCCAAGCGCACGCTACCGCGAACGAGCGCAACTGACGCGTGGAGCCTTGCCAGGCGGACTGCAAACGTGTCGCGGTTACTTCACCAAATGGCCTGGAAGCCCGTCGCGGTCACTGCCCGAGCGGGATGTCGAGCGGGAAAGGAAGCGGTGGTGGACCAGACGTCCCCCATATTCGCACCGTCCAGAGGCGTCCTCCACCGTCCATTCTTGTCCATAAGTCTTTACATATAAGCAGCTTGCCTTCCAACCACTGTCCGCTGAACCGAGTCCGGAACGGTCCGCCGAAATATCAGGCTACCCCCCATTTAATGGGGGGTATAATGGCCGGCGATGCCATACCCGAAGAGACAGCGAAGAACCAAGCCCCGCAGTCGCCACCCCGAGAACGCGCTCTCGGCCGCGTTCGTGCGCGCCGTCGCCGAGCCCGGCCGCTACTGCGATGGGCAAGGACTGTACCTGCAACTCGATCCGTCCGGCAACCGGCGCTGGATCCAGCGCCTCGTGATCGGTGGGCGGCGATGCGAGCTCGGTCTCGGCGGGTTCCCGCTGGTCTCGCTGAAGGAGGCGCGGACCCAGGCCTTCGCCAACCGGAGGATCGCACGCGCCGGCGGCGATCCGCTCGCCGACAAGCGGCGCGTCAAGGGAGCACCGACGTTCGCCGAGGCGGCCACACGCGTGGTGGAGCAGAAGCGCTCGGGCTGGCGCAATCCGAAGCACGCCCAGGACTGGCCCGCGAGCCTGGAGCGGTTCGTGTTCCCTCGGTTCGGCCAGCGCTCCGTCTCGAAGGTCACGAGTGCGGACGTCCTCGGGGTCCTGGCCCCGATCTGGCACGAGAAGCCGGAGACGGCTCGACGGGTCCGCCACCGCATCGGCGCCGTGATGCACTGGGCCGTAGCCATGGAATACCGGCCCGACAACCCGTGCGACCGGGTCGCCGCAACGCTCGGGCGCCAGCGACACGTGGTCCGACACATGCGTGCGCTGCCTCATGCGGAGGTCGCCGAGGCCGTGGCGACGGTCCGGGCGTCGGGAGCGACCGCCGCGGCCAAGCTGGCGTTCGAGTTCCTCGTGCTGACGGCGGCGCGGTCGGGCGAGGTACGGCTGGCGCGGTGGGACGAGATCGACTTCGACGCCGAGGTGTGGACCGTCCCCGCCGAGCGCATGAAAGCGAACCGCGAGCACCGGGTGCCGCTGTCGTGCCGCGCCGCAGAGAGCCTCCAGGCGGCCCGCACGCTGCGGAACGGCAGCAAGCTCGTGTTCCCCAGTCCCCGTGGCAAGCCTCTCTCCGACATGACCCTGTCCAAGCTGCTCAAAGAGCAAGGCGTGCAGGCCGTGCCGCACGGCTTCCGATCCAGTTTCCGCGACTGGGCGTCTGAAAAGACGAATCATCCGCGGGAGGTCGTCGAGGCGGCCCTCGCCCATCAGGTCAAGGACAGGGTCGAAGCCGCGTACGCGCGGTCGACGCTGTTCGAGCGCCGGCGCCACCTGATGGCCGACTGGGGGGCGTATCTCACTGGAACGCCAAGGGCTTAGCTTGACACGGTCTCCCTCGGTCGCCGGTTCGTACGCGTCTGCGTACGTGGCCGATGTCGAGAACCCCGCGGCGGTTCTCGGGGTCGCCAGAGCTGCCCCGGACGCCGCGCGGGGAACGCGTCGTGGAACGCCCTGGGGCGGCTCCGACAATGACCCTCGACATCCGGGCGGGCTGCTCGTCGACACACCCATGTCGAGGCTCCGGCACGCATCCCGGCCCGCCGACCGACCCTTGGTGGCGATGCCGCCCCAGGCCGGTAACCCGAGTTCCCTGCCCATTCGCTCGCGCCCCAAGATAGACCGTTCCAGCACGGGCCCCCGGCCATTTCACCGCAACCCCGACACTGCGCCCCGTCCCAGCAGACCTACTCCTGCGACAGCGCGCCGCCGCCCGCCGCCGAGTCGCCCAGCGCGCCGACAGCCCCTCCTGGTCCTGGGCGCCCACGCGCAGCGTCACGCCCAGACCCCGCTCGCGGTAGCCCGCCGCTGAGTGCACCGCCAGCATCCGGTCCTATGCATACGACGCGCACCTTGCCGCCAGCCGACCACCTCGATACCATCAATGTGTGCACCCGTCTGCCCGCCCCCCCTGCCCGACACGTGCACCTCGCTGACGGCGCCAGCGCGTCGCGCCCAGCCTGACCCGCCACCACGCCTCCGCCGCAACTCGCTCACTCCTGCTGCGGCCGCTGCGGCCCACGTTCTCCGCCTCGCCTCAGCCGCCGTCCTCCCGTCCGCCCACTGCACGTAGCGATGCACGGCCGTCAGCGTCATCGCCACCCGTGACCCGCGCGAGCCGCTCGCGAGCCGCCGACCAAGCCCACCAGCCACCGGGGAGGGCCGAGCTACGGCTTACTGTGCCTCTGTCTGCATGCTAGGCTTGTCACGCATCGGTGTGCGGTAAAGGCCTACCCGCTTACCGACGGGTGCTCGGCGCGCATCTGGCCGTGCGCGCCCGCACCCGGACCTTCCAGGCGGTCCATTTCAAACTGAGACACTACCCAGCCGCGGGTAGTGTCTCAGTTTGAAACCAGGGTGCGCCCAAGGCAGGCGATCACCAGTCAACCCCTATCTCTAGCAGGTAGATTCGTGCTTGGCCGTTGCGGGCGAAGACGGTAAAGCATCCAGGGCCATCAACGGAAAACGCTCTCCATCCCCACCTGTCCTCATCGGATGCAGAACGCTCAACGCTGGCTTGGTGCCCCTCGGCGCTTCATCCGTAAACTTCCACTGCTCCTCACTCACGCTATCCGGCCGCGGCATGATGGGGTCGCGGCTCATGATTCGTGCTTCACCGCGCATTCCTGGTGTTGTTACGGCAGGGTTAGCTGCATTATTCTCGTAAATTGTTCATAATAATAGACTTGCTGTAACTCGTACAGCCATGCTTCCCTCGTTGAACCCCTCATTTTAGACGGGAACCTACGAGACCGTCGAAGCCCTCCGCGGAACGCACCATGCTCATCGTCCGAGCGATCCGCTCCAGAAGCCCCGCGAGTGCCGCGACGAATCACCCACGGCCCGCCCGCCGTTGAGCGCCAGCAACTCGCGGAGGGCGTCCACGTAGGCGATATCCGGTCAGGTGCCGCTTCGTCCACACGACTCGCGCTCCAGCTCCTTGAGCCGTTCGCGCTCGCTCGCCGTCAAGCCGGGCCGATGCCCGGCATCACGCTGCGCTTGCCGCACCCACTTGCGTAGCGTCTCGGCCGTGCACCCGAGCTTCGGCGCGACCGACTGCAGCACCGCCCACTCCGACCCGTGGGCCTTCCGGTGCTCCGCGACCCTCCGGACCACGCGCTCTCGCACCTCCGGCGAAACCGCCTTGGACGTCCCATAGACCCCATCCTCCCAAGCAATGAGGTCTCCGAGAAACCCGGTACGGTTCAGGCACCACTGTGGCGCAAGCGCCCGCGGGATCCCTACCGCATGTCGTCAAGAAACTCAGAAGCCGGGTCCACTGCGCTGACGTGCAGGAAGTCGCGAGCCCGCGTACACGCGACGTACAGGAGGTGCCGCTCGGTGTCGTAGACCTCCTTCAGGTCCGCATCGTCACCCACGGCCTCGATACGTGCTTGCAGGGGGACTACCTCATCGTCGCAGGCGATCACGGCCACGGCCTTGAACTCGAGGCCCTTGGCTAGATGCATAGTGCTCAGCGACACGCGTCCAGGTTTAATCTCGACGTGCTCGTCCAGAACCGCTGACGGCACTCCGGCGGCCTTGGCCGCGGCCTGTGCTCGGTCGAGCTGCTCGCTGGAGCGCACGAACATCCCGATCTCCTGCAACTGTACGCCGTTCGCTAGCCGCTCCTTCACCCACGCCGCAACGGCGGTGGTCTCCTCGTCGGCCGTGGCGCATACGCAGACAACAGGCGGTGGTCCATTGAGTACCGACACTGTTTCCCGCCTAGTCTGCACGTTTCCGTCGACGTCCGCGATCTCGGGCCCCAGCAGGCGGTCCGCCTGCTCGCGAATCTGGTGCGAGGTGCGATAGTTGACCCTTAGCGTGCGGGACCGGCCGCGCACGTCGACACCGAGCGACTTCCAGGAGAACGGCTGCTGGAAGATGCGCTGGCCGAGATCGCCGGCGAAGAATAGCGCATTGGGATGGTCGCCTCCAAGAGCGGCGAAGAAGCGCAACTGTGACACGGACAGGTCCTGGGCCTCGTCCACGACGGCGAAGTCGTAGGGCACTCGGCCCGTCTCGGCGATGTGTCGGGCCAGCGCGGTAGAGACCGCAGCCGGTGTGGTCAAGCCGAGGGCTTTCAGCCGCTCTCGCACCGTGGCAAAGACACGCCAGAGTGCTTCGCGTTTCGGCTCAGGCAACCGCGTCTTACGACCCAGCCTAGCAACTTCGCGGTACTCGTCCCACGACCCGAGTTGCCAGGCGTCCACTACCTGCTCCCATTCGTCGAGCAAGAATCGGCCGCTGAACCTGCCGTCGCCCTCCAGCGCGGATGCCTCGGCGAGCAGCCCCCTCATCTGCTCGGACGTGACGTACCGGACGGGTCCAAGTTGCGCTTGGTGCAAGCGCATACCGAGCGCATCCAGCGCGTGGACCTCGACTCGCTCCGCCACGCGAGGCTCCGTGCCGACCAACCGGCGCAACTTCGCTTCGAGTAGGCGCGCCAGGGGTTCGGAGAACGTCGCCAGCAGGACACGGGCGTCTGGATTCGTGCGAGCCAAGTGCGCGGCGCGGTGGAGCGCCACGACGGTCTTGCCGGTGCCTGCCGAACCTGCCACCCGCGCTGGCCCTGCGTAATCACGCTTTACCCATCGGCGCTGCTCGGGATGAAGGAAGACCGCCCACTTCTCCCAGGGCGCATCGAGGGCCTGTACCAACTCCTCGACGCTGGTGACCACACGGAAGCGGCGCTGTGCGTCGGGGTGCTCGAACGGCGACAGCGCCGCTGGTGGCACCTCGGCCGCCGCAGGCTTGCCGCCGGTGGCCAACTCCAACAACGCCTCGGCAGCCTCCGCCGGCAGGTGGTCGGCCAGAGCAAGCAGGCTGTCCTCGTCGGCTTCGCGCACGTTGTCGAGCCACTCCGCAGGGACGCCGTAGCCCAGCAACTCGTCGTCACCACGATCCGCGAATAGCGTGCCCCTAGGCTTCGCCTTCCTCACAGGGGCCGCCGTCGGTTCCGGTTCCGCCTGCGTGTAGGCCGGGATTACGATCTCGCGCACCGCCTCGCGGATCTCCACGAGCTGCGCCGCTCCGGTCTTCGGGTGGGTTTCGAGCTTGCGTCGTTCGGCCCAGTGGTAGGCCTTGTCGTGGTGATTCACGTAGCACAGCAGCAGACTGCTCTCGGAGCGGTGGACGATGATGCGGACGTCCACATTCACCCGCACCGACCAGAAGTTCTTGTCTCGCGCCTTGTCGAGCTTGTGGAAACTCAGGCCTGGACTGGCCGGGTTCATCTGCAGGTCGAATGCCGCGGTCTTGACGGCCTTCTGTTCGTCACCGTTCAGCCGGGCCAGACCGTCGGTGAACGTGTCCGCGATGAGGAAGGTCGTCATTGCCACACCAGCAGATTTCCCTTGTCACGGTGCGGAACTCTTTGTTTGGGCCGCCAGCCTTCAGGCTCGAGCCGTCCGCACTCAATCCACTGCCGGATCCAGTCCTTGATATCGCGCTCCCATGTCAGGGGCTGAGAGAGTGCCAGGTCCCACAGGTCGTCGTAAAGAACGCGCTTCCTTGCCTCGAGGACGCCCTGGACCATCGCTCGCGATCGTGCCACGTATCGGTCTCTCAGCAGTTCGTAGTGCGCCGAGCTATGCATCTCCTGGGCTCCAAAGAGGCTTGACATCCCGCTCGACTCACGCCTGCTGCGGTCCCGTGCCCTCGCCCGTGCGGCTTCCTGGACCTCCATGGCCTTCCGTTCCGCTTCCTTGAATACCTCAACACCTTTGCGGTGTCTCGTCGCATAGATCAGATGAAAATGCGTCCTGTTGCGCTCGGGGTGCAGGACGATGGCGGAGCAGACGTACCTGAACCCACCAGCCTCACGAACGCTAGTTGCGTACTCCTCGACGATTGCATCGTCTCGGTCCAGACCCTGCAAGCCAGCGACTCTGGCCTTGACCCCGGATCGACCGAACAATCTGTCGAAACTCGCCTGCGTCTGCTGCTCAGGTGATTCGATGAACCGTCGCACGTCCTTAGTCATCAGGTTGATGAGTGCTTCGCCAGGTTCGAGACGCAACAGTGGCGCAATCGTTTCCATGGCAAAGCCTGTCCAGCCAGTGGGATCGATAAAAATGAACGTGAACGTCTTCCGGCCTCCGCGCCTGACGAAGTCGAGAATCGCGCCTACCGATTCCTTCAGGACCGCGTTCTTCGTCTCGACCTCGGCATCGGCCACCGTGTCTGCGTAGGCCTTCAGCCGGAGGTAAGGCTCCTTGGCCCGCTCCAGAAAAAAGCATCGGAGCCGCACGTCTCGATCGCGGGATCTGACGTCGTCGCGAGTCCTCCGAAGTTGCTCAAGAGCAATTGCAAACGACGTGTCGTGCAGATCGTCGGTGTGGACGTTCCAGGGACCGGAAAAGCAGTCAACGTAGGTAACCGATCTCCAGTTCGATGACAGGACGATGCGCGCGAATCGACTCAGGTATTGCCTGAGAATGAAGTGCTTAACGAGCGTCTGCTCCCGGCCGACGTAAGGGTCGTCCTCCTCCATCGCGTTCCAACTACACGCTCACGGGCGTCAACTCGCGTAGCGCCGTCGCCCGCGCGCTGTCGTCGGGCGGCGCAACTCTTGAACGCGGGGGAAACTGGTTATAGGTCCGCCCGTCGAGACGTCTCCCGGTCTCACGCTTGCGCACCCCACCCCACTGTTTGAAGAAGAACGGCACGCCGGCACCTCGACACTGGTCCCGGATGCCTCGGACCCAGTCCACCGACATCGGGCGCGCGCCAGGGCCGCTCTCGCCGCCGACGATCACCCAGTCGATACCGCATAGGTCGAGGCGTCCCAAGTCTTCCAGAAGCGGCTCTATGGACAGGAATCTGACAGCAGCCGGCGCACGGCGAAGATGTTCGATTCGAACCAGTCCGTGCGTACGGTTCTCGACACTGACGCCCCACCAGATGTTCCGGCACTGCGCCGCAAAACTCAGCTTACCTTCGAGGAGGCCTGCGAGACGCTCAGCACGCTTGGTGAGCACCTGGAACGTGTGCCAGTTGGCAGATGCCATCACCTTCGCGACCGCGGTCACGTACTGGTCAGGAACTCCGTCGTGGAAGAGATCGCTCATCGAGTTCACGAAGACCATACGTGGTGCGCGCCACCGAAGCGGATCGCCAAGCTTCTCTGGGACAAGCCGCAGGTCGAAGCCGAACTCGAAGGGATGCCCCGGAACACCGCGAAACCGTTCTGCAAAGGTCTCCGCGTAGCAGTGCACGCACCCCGGGCTGACCTTCGTGCAGCCGCGCACGGGGTTCCAGGTGGCGTCGGTCCATTCGATCTTCGACTTGTCACTCATGCGCGAGTCCTATTTCAAATGTCCCTTACGCCTGTGACAGTCCAGGTCACACCCGGAAGACCTTCATCACCTCGTCGCCGAGGTGGTTGATGACCTTCACGGCGTAGCGGCCGCTCGTGGGCTTGGGGAATGGGCGCGAGGTATCGCTGCGTAACGTGGCCCAGGCGGCGGGGTCGACCTCGGCTTTCAGCGTGGTCTTGAGCGCGCTGTAGGGATCGTTCTGGCCCAGGAAGTAGGCGTGCCGGACGAAGAAGCTTTCCTCGTTGTAGTCGGTGTCGATGAACCAGCAGGCGATGCCGTCGGCACTGTCGCTGCGGACTTCGCCGGTGCTGGGGTCGAACACGTCCACGCCCTTCACTCGCACACGGAGGCTGCCGTCCCCCTCCTCCATCTGCTCGATGTCAGGCTCGCCGAACACCACGAACAGGTTGCCCTTGTCGGTGGTCTTGAGATCACCGGCCATGTGGAGATCGGCGTTCATCCGCGCCTTGAGGACCGGGATGCGGCCGAGCTTACTGAACTCCGACGCGTGGGCCTCGAAGTTGAACGCGCACGCGATCAGCACGTCGAAGCCGGCGTCGCCGGCCTCGCGGGCAGCCTCCACCAGATCCGGCCGACCGACGGTGCCGAACTCGGGACCGATGAGGATGCCGGCGAGGCGCTCGGCATCGCCCTCGCGGTAGCGGCCCTCGGCGCAGATCCGCTGGCCTGGCCACGGCTGCAGGGATGTGAACGTGATGCGGTCGTCCCGATCTTTCTGCTGGACGCCGGCCACCCTTAGGTTCTCCATTATCATCTGGTCGAACTGCTGTCCCACGCCGTAAGTGGGGCCACGCTCGGCCACCTTGAAGGGGTCGATCAGCTCGTCGTTCTCGTCCACGCCGAGCATACGGTGTGGACTGAGGCTTTCGACGGTGAACGGGCCAGCGACACGAACCTTCTTTCGGTCCTCGTAGGGCTTGTTGTAGAGGTACTCGAACTCAGCCTTGGCTGCGATGGAAGCGTCGATGGCCCGCTGACGAGCGGTGCGCGCCTCCCAGAAGTCAGTCAGGGGCCTCGCCGCGGTCTTCGGCCAGTCGGCCGGCGCTTCGCGCGGGACCTCCCACTCGACCAACGTGAAGGTCGGCACCACCTCGCCGCTCGGCATCGTGAACGTGGCATTCTCGGGAGCATCGAATCTCACGCTCTCGCCGGCCCGACCGCCGGTCGTCACCTCGAAGGGCGTCTTGTGGCCGCGCAGCGCCTTGTTGAGCGCCGCTAGGGCCGCCTCAACCTTCGGGTGGTGCTCCTCCCAAATGACGTCGATCTCAGAATTATTCGCAATGATACCTGACCTGATGTACGAGACACGCCTGTAGACGAACCCTTGACGGACGTCGCCGGAAGATGGTCGCTCGACGTATGGGTGACCGGAGGCGTCGGCCTCCTTCCGTCGGCCGTCCTCTGAGTCCGCTAGCACATAGAACGGGTACCGAGCCCCCATGACGCGAACGCGAGCAAGCGCCAGTGCAACACGCGACGTGTCGATCGTGATCCAGCGACGTCCCCACTGTTCCCCCACATACGCTGTGGTTCCGGACCCACACGTCGGATCAAGAACGAGATCACCTGGATCAGTCGTCATGAGCACGCAGCGTTCAACGATGCGCTCATTGGTTTGTACAACGTAGACCTGATCCGACGCTCCTCCGAACCCGTCCCACCAGTTCGAAATAGCCTTGTATGGAAAGTCGTCCAGGTACCGCACGAAGTCCAGCGCACTCTTCGACCGAATGAGTCGATCAGCACAGAGAATGCGCTGCATTCCGGGCAGCTCATTGTCGCCAGTTCTAGATGTGTGCCGCCAGCAGTTGCCTCGAGAAGGACTGACCGGAACGCCCTTGAACAGGACTGGATCCATTTGATTCGCTCGCTCGCCGCCATTGGTAATTGGCCAAGGCCTGAAGAGTCGTCCCCCCGGAAACTCCTGCTCAATCCGGCGCGGAAAGGCTCGGAAGTCTAGAGTGTCACCTTCCGCCGTCTTGTATCTCTTGAGACTCTCCACGCGCCCCGTCTCAAGTTCGACCCGGGAGAATTCGTCAATGGTGTCAGCGTCTAGTTCTCTCGATTCGAACAACGGTCTGAACTTCGTAACCCCGGCCCCACGGGGCGACTTGGAGTACCAAAGAACAAAGTCGTTCACCGGATCCATGAGAGACGATTTCTGGCTTCCTTTCTTCTTCACGACCACTTCGGTTATGAAATTGTCGTTGCCGAACACATCGTCCATCAGCGCTCGAACGCGATGAACATTCTCGTCACCGATCTGGATAAAGATCGACCCCGACTCCGCGAGCAGATCGCGCGCGACAGTCAACCGGTCGCGTAGATAGGTCAGGTAGCTGTGGATCCCGTCCCTCCAAGTGTCACGGAACGCCTTCACCTGCTCGGGCTCGCGTGTGATGTGCCCGACGTTGCCATCCTTCACATCCCGACTGGTCGTTGACCACTGGAAGTTGCTGTTGAACTTGATACCGTACGGCGGGTCGATGTAGATGCACTGCACCTTGCCGCGCAGCCCCTCGCGCTCGGCCAGTGACGCCATCACCTGCAACGAGTCACCCAGGATCATCCGGTTCGACCAGTTCTGATCGTGCTGGTAGAACTCAGTCCGGTCCACGCCCTGGGGGACGCCGTTGAAATCGCCAAACAGGTCGAACTGCGCACCGGGCGCCTGCTCCTGCGTTTGTCTGGACTGGCGCAACAGGTCGTCCACGAGCACCTTGGGTTGGACGCGCTCCTGAATATAGAGTGGCGGCGCCTGAACCACCAGATCCGTCCAGTCCTGCTCGTCCTTGCCGCGCCACACGAGCTGTGGATCCAGATCGGTATTGCGCGGGTACTTCACCGGGCGCAGCCCGGCCTCGGTCTTCTCCAGCACCGACTGATGTTCGGCGGACGGGATGTTCTTTCGCGTGGCGCCGGTGTGCCGGATGGTCTCGACGGTCTTGCCACCCACGCGTGTCCGGGTCGCCTTCGTTTTCTTCGTCTTCGCCATCCCTACCGGCTCCCAACCGCATGCGGCGCCACCGCAACGATCATCTGATCGAACTCGCTGGCCAGCTTCGCCTCCAGCTCATCGCCCATCTGGTAGACATCGGTGAACTCCACGAACGCCCAGCGGCCGTACGACCGCAGGTGGTTCACGCCAGGCACCCAGTACGTGTTCATCGTGGATGCCTTCTCGCGGGCGTCCTGCCGGCGGTAGCCCTTGGTCTCGACCACCAGGTGCAGCGGATCGTCGGGTCCGCAGCCATCGTCTACCACCACGACGAAGTCCGGCACGTAGCGGCGCACCTCCGACCCGTAGCGATAGGGCACCTCGAAGCCCATGTTGTAGTTCTTCGTGTAGCGGATCACCTGCGGGTGGGCCTCGGCGACGCGACAGAACTCGGCCTCCCATTCGCTGTCGCAGAAGGCCCAGTTCACGTGGTTCTTCGGTGGAGGACCACTAGTGTCCCACCGGGTCTTCTTCGACGTCTGGAACCGCACATACGCGGTGGAGCCGGTGGGATTGTAGGGGTCGAGCAGCGCGTGGATGGGCTGCTCGCCCTCCAGCGCGCGCGTGATGCCGGCGGTAATGCTGTTGCAGGCCATGTCGGCCAAGTCCTGGTACATCAGCAGGCCCGGATACGTGCTGCCCTTGCACACCAAGCAGGTGTCGAGCCACTGGCGTGTTATGCGCTTGAGCTGCCCGAACAGGTGGAGCTTTGGCTCGTCGCCAGGGTCGCGCCACTTGGTGTAGAGCAGGCGCTGCGTCAGGTTGAACAACACGGTGGACGGCCGAAGGTCCTTCAGGTGCTTGACGTTCAGCTCGGCTGCCTCACCGATAATTCCCTCCGTGCGGACCTCGGTGGGTCCCACCAGCTCCGGTGTTAACTCCAGCACGGAATCGTCGGTGAAGGTGGCCGTGAGACGCTCCTCGGGCAACTCCACACGGTAACCCTCGACTCGCGGAAAACAAATTTCCAGGTGGTCGCGCTCGGGCCGCACGGCCTTCACCTGCACCACGTCCACAGGCCTGCCTGGCTTGGTGGTGACCGGCTGGGCGGTGAAATCGAAGGGGATACCGAATATGTCCGCGTACTCGGCGTCGAAGCGCGGGGGATCCTTCTCGTTCAGCTCGTAGGACTGTCGGCGCAGCGCCCGACCGATCACCTGCTCACACAGGAGCTGCGTGCCAAAGGCACGGATACCAAGAATGTGGGTCACGTTGTTGGCGTCCCACCCCTCGGTCAACATCGACACCGACACCACGCAGCGAATCTGGGCGCCGATCTGGCCGGCCTTGCCGACGGTGTTCATGGCCTCGCGCAGCAGCTCTGCGTCGGAGATATTGTCAGCGGCGTGTTGGTCGCCCGTCCGCTCGATCATCTCGCGCTTGAAGCGCTCGATTTCGTTTGCGGCCATCCGGCGGAAGTCCTTGTCCAACAGATCGCCGGCCTCCAGCTGCTCCGAGTCGATGAGCAACGTGTTCGGCCTGGACAGCGGGTTCCCGGTTGATTCGTCGAAATTGCGGAACAGGGGCAATCGGCCGTTCACGAGTGTCGCGTTCTCGCCGTCCCTGCGCTCGAAGCCGGACACGTAGTCGTACACGAGCTTCGACACCGCCGTGTTCTGGCACACGATGATGAAGCAGGGTGGCACACCGGCGCGGCTCTGCTGCCACAGCTTGAACGTCTCCTCGTAGTGGCCGTACAACGCCTGGAGCGCCGTCTGGAGGCGGACGGGGAGCATCAGCGGGTCGAGATTGCCCTCGCTGCCGCGCCGCTTCTTCGGCATGTCCTTGCGGATGTGCTCCCAGAGATTCCGATAGATCGGCATCTCGTCGGCCGACGGCAGGTTCTGCGCCACCGGTACGCGCGGGAGCTTGACGATGCCGCACTCGATGGCGTCCATCAGCGAGAAGTCGCTCATCGTCCAGGGAAAGAGTGTCCCCTCGCGGTAGCCCGACCCGCTGAGGAAGAAGGGCGTGGCCGACAAGTCCAGGACGCGCGAGGCGCCGAGCTTGCGGTGCACCGTCTCCAATCCCGTGATCCAGAGCTGGGCCGCCTTGGTGTTCTTCTCGGCTTCCTTGCGATCGTCACCCTTCAGCGTGTCCTCGTCCGGTTCGCCCGGCTTGGCCCGATAGCAGTGATGGGCCTCGTCGTTGAGGACGAGGATGTTCTTCATGCCCATGAGCTCAGGCATCACACGCCGAAGCATCTTGCCCTCGGTCTCCAGAGTCTGGAGCTTCTCGCCCGTCTGGCCCCGCAACAATCCGCGGGTGCCCTTCGCGACCTGAAACTCCTCGCGCAACCGGAAGGCGTGGTAGTTGGTGATGATGACCACCGCCTTCTGCACGTCGTACAGCATGTCGGCTGGCACCAACTCGCGTGAGGCGTAGTAGCTGTCGGGGTCGCTGGGCTGGAGGACCCGCAGACGGTCCTTAACGGTAAGGCCTGGTGTGACGACGAGAAATCCGCGCGCGAACGTCTTGCTACCGGGCCGCCGCACGGCGTTGACCGTCTGCCAAGCGATCAGCATGGCCATCACCGCGGTCTTGCCCGCACCCGTCGCTAGCTTGAGCGCCACGCGTTCCAGGTCGGTCCCCGCGCCGCGGTTGGCCTGCTTCAGGTAGTCGAGGACCTTGCGGCCCGTCACCGTGTGGGCAGCCGCCTCGCTGAGCCAGATAACCGTCTCCACAGCCTCCACCTGGCAGAAGAACGGGCGGATCCCGCTGAACGAATGGTGGCGCCAGTGGTGGAGCAGACGCGCCGTTTCCGGCGTCACCTGCCACTGCGAGGCTGGCAGATTCCGCCAGGTCTCTACGTGCAGGCGCACCTCGTTGATGCGCGAGGTTAGCTCGTACTGCTGGTCCTTGGTGGAAAGTCCGTGCCCTTCCTCGAATACGATCTCTTCCTGCTTTGCCTGCGCCTTGCGCTTCTTGGGCTTCGGGACCGGCGTAATCAGCGAGACGCGGCGCCGTTGATCAACGATTGTGCCCGTCGGCATGCCGGACGGGTCCAAGTCCCAGTGCTGCCCGGGGTACTCGTAGGGCGAGTTGAGGATGGGCTTGTCGAAGAAGGGGTTGGGCACTGCTTGCTTGATTGCTTGACTGTTAGAATCGGAATGCTAACCAGCTGCCGGCGTCAATAGCTTCTAATTCGCTGATCTGAAATGACTTCGGCCAGACTATACCAGAGTGAAAAGTCAGCTTCGCCCTGATTAGGCAGGCAAGCGGCCGCCCACTACGGCCGGGAAACACCAGCGGGCCGGCGTCGTCGCTGAGCGTCCGCGCCGCGTCGAGGATCTCCATCGCGCGTCCGCACAGCAGCACCCGGTGGTCGCGCTTCATCTTCATCCGGGCAACCGGGACGGCCCACACGCGGGCCTGTGTGTCCATCTCGTCCCATCGCGCCCCGCGCACCTCACCCGACCGCGCCGCCGTGAGGATCAGAAACTCGAACGCGAGCTTGACGGCCGGCGTCGCGCCCGACGCCCGCACCGTCGCGAGCGCACCGGCAACGTTTTGAGGCTGCCAAACGGTGCTCATCGGTGCAGAAGGGGTCACAGGCGGCCCCTGCCGGTTCCCGTTTGCCCCTGCCAATTCCAGGCAGGTTATGTAATAATAACTGGTTATTACACAACTACTTAAAGTATTCACGTGCTGTACTCATCCGTCAAGATGCAAGGCGAAACAGCCGCCTCGGTCCCCGTTGACTGAGCGGGCCACGAAACGACGGGAGGAATACATGACGACGAGACTGCTAACGCTCCGCGACGTGATGCACATCAGCGCCCTGTCCCGCTCGGCCGTCTACGCGCTGATGGCCGAGTCCCGCTTCCCGAAGCCGATCCGCATCGGCAGCCGGGCGGTCCGGTGGGTCGAGCAGGAAGTGCTCGACTTCATCGCCAGCCGGCCCCGCGGCGGCTCCGAGCGGCCCGGCGCGTAGCCGGGATGTACGGCGATCTCGACTTCCCGATGCATGACGCGAGGCCGGAAGGCGTGAACCTGCCCACGAGAGCGGAACGACCGCGACCCATGAACACCGAACACCTTCGGGCCACGGAACCGGACAACGACGATCTACGGAACCAGGACCACCGCGACACATGGGACCGAAATCAAAGCGGCAAACGAGACCGGGACAACCGCGGCAGATGAGAACGGCGCAACCTTAAGGTCAGAAACGGACCCGTGCTTGAGGATCCGAACTCACTCACCAGATCAGGAATGGGCAGCTCACGAACGGCGAAAACGGCCCACACGGAAAAGCTGGCTCCTGACGTTTATGTGTCAGGAGCCAGCCCACGCAATGTCCGCACATTGCGACTGGCGAGGGGATGCTGCGCGCCCCTTCGAACCCCTTGCCTTGCGTCGCGCCTGGCCGCCGCTCCCGGAAGTGCATCGGCTCGTCGCCGACCAACTGCATCGCGCCGTCGTGGTCGTGTCCGTGCGCCGTATAGTCGTCGCCGACGCGGTTGACGAGCTGGACGGCGGGGTGGCATCGCTCCCCAGCGGCCTCGTGGTCGCGAACCGCCGGACCGTCATGTCCGGCCCGCACGCGGCCCGGTGCCGGCCGCATCGACCGCGGGGTCTGAACCGGCGCGGCGCGCCGTATCTCCGTGCGGGGGTCGAGGGGGCGGAGCCCTTCGCCAGATCCCAATGTACGCACATTGGGTAGGCTGGCTATGACACCTAACGGGTGTCGTGAGCCAGCCTCCGTGTCTCCTGATCTGCCGCCCGTCAGTCTCTCTCCGCCGCCGGATTTTCGTCGTCGCCCGCCTGGATCTTCTCCTGCTCCGACGCTCTCGTTTCGATGTCCTTCCGCGCTCGACGCTTATCCTGCGCCTGATGTCCGTCCGTGCTCCCGTTCGCGCCTTCACCTATTCTGCGGGGAGCGGTCTGATCGATCACGGGGAGGTAGGTTCGGGTTCGGCCGTGGTCACTGGGCGGCGCTTCCGGCGATTCCCTGTTCTGCCGGTTCCGCGACGGGAGGCTGCGAACGGCGTGATTCGGCAAGGTAGGCCTCCCAGTCGTTCATCAGCAGCCGCCGCCGCTCGAACAGGTCCGACCGTGCGTAGGCCGCTTCTACCTTGTTCTGGACGACGTGCGCCAGCGCAGCCTCAATGACCTCCCGCGGATGGTTGGTCCGCTCGGCCGCCCAGTCGCGGAAGCTCGATCGGAAGCCGTGCGGCACGGCCGCGATCCGCTGGTATTCGAGCATCTTGGGTAACGTCGACATGCCTATCGGCTTCCCGCTCCGCATGGGGAACACGAGCGAATTGCCGGCGCCGAGCGCCCGCGCCGCGTCGAGAATCTCCACCGCCCGCCCGCACAGCGGGACCCGGTGCTCGCGCTTCGCCTTCATCCGCGCAGCGGATATCGTCCACACGCGGCCGGCCATGTCCATCTCGGTCCATGTCGCCAGCCGGACTTCTCCCGACCGTGCCGCGGTCAGCACGAGCAGCTCGAAGGCCAGTTTGACGGCCGGCAGCGCCGCCGAGGTCCGCACGCTCTCAATGGCCGCGGCCACGTCCTTGTGGGGCAGCGCCTGCCGGTGCGTCACGATGTCGTTCTGCGAACCGAGCACCGGCAGCACCCGGTCGCATGGATTGTCGTTCCGCATGTCCAACGCGATGGCCCACTCCAGCACCGACCGGATGCGCTGCCGGACGGCGCGGGCCGTCTCCGCCTTGGCGTGCCAGATCGGCGTGAGGATCTCCAGCACGTCCGCGGTGTTGACCTCGGACACGGGCCGGCCGCCGATGCGCGGGAACGCGTACCGTTCGAGGCTTCGGATCCAGTTCTGCGCGTGCCACCGGCCGCGCCAGCCGCCGCGCTTCTGTTCGAGCACGCGTTGGGCGGCTTCGGCGAACGTGGGAACGCCCTGGACGCGGCGCTTGTCCGCCAGAGGGTCGCCGCCCGACCGTGCCAGCATGCGGTTGGCGAGGGCCAACTCGCGGGCCTTGGCGAGCGGGACGAGCGTGGCAGCGCCGAGTCCGAGTTCGCGGCGCCGGCCGCGGATGACGAGCCGCTGGACCCAGCTTCGGGTCTCGGTCGGCTGGACGAACAGGTACAACCCGTTGCCGTCGGCGTGCCGACCCGGCGGGGCGGAACGGACGAAGGCGGCCGAGAGCGCCTTGTCGGGATGGCGTCCTCGGCGCTTGGTTCTGCGGGGTGTCGGGGTAGGTTTGGCTACAACATACATTCCACCATTATATACGGGATGGAGCTGGATTCCGCCATACGTCCTGACCCGCTCAGTCCGCGCTGACGAATAATAAACGATTACTCTTCAGTAGTTTATGGGCTGTATCGCACAAACATGAACGTCTGCGGAATTGGCTTGGGTGTTAAGGAAGGGAGAAGATGGCTTGGAGGATCCAGCAGACCCAGACGTCCTTCTCCAGGATGATGGCCGCCCGTCCGGACCGGGCGGCGACGGTCGGGAGTATGTCGGCGCGCTCGCGGGCATCGAGCGACAGGAACGCCTCAGCCATGGAGCCTGCCCCGGGCGACGGCGAGCGCCTTGGTCATCCACGCCGGCATTTCTGCCGACCGCAGCCTCTGGAATTCCGCCGGGCCGACGGCGGCCTCGATCGTGGCGACCGTCTCCAGGGTCACGTTGTTCTTGCCGAGATACCAGAGGGCGGAGAGCGCGGCGCCCGCCGCCTCGCCGGCGAATTGCAGCCGCCGGCGGTTCGACGTGTGGACCATTCTGACGATGATGTTGGCGATCCGGATGGTGCGGCTCGATGCGCTGGTATGGAACACGGGCGCGGTCGGCACCTGGGTGCTGAGCTTGAACCGGCGCGCGGCCTCCGCGCCGTGGACCTGGACCGTCTCGCCATTGTTCCGCGCGATGGCCTCGACCACCTCGAGGACGTCGGGGAGGACGGTACCCACGAAGCTGCTTGTCCGGGGGCGGACGAAGACGCCGCGGGCAAGACGCTGGATTTCGCCCCGGCCGGCGAGGCGTGAAAGCGTCCGGTCGACGGCGCTGCGCGAGCCGTGCTTCAGAAAGCGCTCGCTCGTGAACGGCTTTCCCTTCGCCAGCTTGCCTATGCCGGCTCGAATGGCTCGTGCGGTGGACATGGCATGGCGCTCCTTGTCCGAAATAATAGTGATATTACGGACAGATTTCGAGAGGCGGATGTTGCGTGCTGGTAGCGGGTTCAGTGCACGGGTCGCACGCCGGATGCCACCACCACTTCCTCCCCAGCTCGACCGGGCGGCCGCCGGCCGGTCAGTCCGGGTCGCCCGGTCCGCCGCGCGCGTCGCAGATCTCCTGGCTCACCGCGCGTGCCACGGCCACCGTCCCGCGTACGCGTTCCGCATCCAGGCCGCAGTCATCAACGGGCGTCAGCAGAGGCTGCCGTTCGTCGAGCGCCCTTCGTCACTCCATGCCCTCGAATCGCGGCCACTTCGCCGTCTCGCGCGCTGTCCGAACAACCGCTGGACACGAACCCGACGCGTCGCCAAGCGAGTCGCCGCCTGCGGCAGCGCGATGACACTCACGGCCACGGCCTCGGCGGCGTCGGTTCCCGAACCTGTCCCGCGTGGCGGCGTGACGCGACCCGCCCCGGCGGGTCGAAACCGCTACGGCACCAGAACGCAGGCGTTCGCGTAGCCGGCCTGGATCGCGGCGCCGACCACACACGGCACGAACCCGACCCAAACAACTACCCGCACGCCACTGCCTCCCGCGGGTCGGACCCCACGACCCGCCGGCGGCGCACTCTCCCTCGACCTCCGGAGACCCGGCCCGTAGGGGGCACAGGGGGGGGCTGGGAGGCTGGTACCATAGATCCATCATGTGACCCGACCCCTTGCCCCTCGCCCCCGGTCCACCCCTCCGGTCGCCTTCTCCCAGGCGGCCGGCAAGGGAAAAATCGCGCGCGCTTTGCGCGCTTTTTTTTGCCGCGCTGTTCGCGGCAAGGGGACGAACCACGCGACGGGGCGAGAGGCCCCACGACCCAGGAAAGGAGCGGAACGATGCACGACGTGCGACTGGACCCCCAGCAGGTCCCGTCCAGAGCGGAGCTGCTGCTCGCGGCCGAGCTGGGCGAAGACGCGCCGGGGCGGCCGATCTACACCAGGCCGGAGCCCGATGGCCAGGGCGACGGCGAGCCGGCGGCCCGCATCAAGGTCGGAGCGATGCTGACGCGCCGCCTGCCGGCCGCCGAGGCGAGCGAGACGCCCTCCGGGGCGGCGTACGGCAACCCGCTGCGGGGCCGGCCCGAGCAGGCGCCGAGCGTGCCGATCGGGTCCGCGGTCCTCGCCCGAACCGACGCGGCGGACGCGCGCGGCTGGCGCGTCTACCGCGTGACGCCCACCGGGACGGTGATGTACGACGAGTGGATCGACCACGACCCGGCGAACGGCGAGCTCGCGGTGACGCAGCTGCGGGCCGCGGCGAGACGAAGCCCGGAGGCGGCGCTGCGCCACGTGCTCGCGGGACACGGCGACCACGCCGCAGCGCGCGACGTGGCCGAGTGGCTTGCCAACGAGCGGATCGAGCGCCCCGGCCCCAGCAGGCCCCGATCGCGGGCCGCACGGCGCCGGTGGCGCCGGAACCTCGCGCGCCGGCGGAGCCGCACATGACCGGGCACAAGGCGGACGCGCTCCCGGCGGGCGGCAGCCTGGTGGCCCGCGAACGGCTCGATCTCCACGGCGCGGGGGCGCTGGCCGACGAGGAGCTGCTCGCGATCCTCGTCGGCGCGAACGGCGTCGAGGCGGCCGGCGCCCTCCTCGAGGCGTGCGGGAACGTGCAGCAGCTGGCGCACGAAACCGCGGGCGATCTGGCGCGAATCAAGGGCATGACGCCTACCCGCGCCGCCATGGTCGTCGCCGGCGTCGAGCTGGGCCGCCGGACGCTCACGCGGCCGCGGCCGGACCGCAAGCGCCTCTCCGCGCCGCGGGAGGTCGCGGCGTTTCTGCTGCCGCGCTACGGGGCCAGCCCGGTGGAGCGCTTCGGCATCGTCAGCCTCTGCACGAAGCACCGCGTGCTCCGCACCGAGATCGTGTCGACCGGGACGCTGGACGCGAGCCTCGTCCATCCACGGGAGGTCTTCCGGACGGCCGCGACGCACCGCGCGGCGGCCATCGTGCTCTTCCACAACCACCCCTCCGGCGACCCCACCCCGAGCGTCGACGACGTCGCCTTGACCGAGCGGCTGCAACAGGCCGGATCGCTGATGGGAATCGAGGTCCTCGACCACGTGGTCCTGGCCGACACCCGCTACTGCAGCTTCAAGGAGATGGGACGCCTGTGAGCAACATCGAGAGACGCACCGACCGGCTCGCGGCGCTCCGGGATCGGGTGGAGCGACTGCCCGGGTACGAAGGCGAGCTGGGCACCCACATCGCGGCCGTCTCGCCGGAGAGGCTGCTCGAGCGCAACCCGAGGACGGCGGCGCGCCGCATCGTCGCGGTGAACATGGCCACCGTCTACGGAGAGAGAACCGACGGCTGCGGAAGCGTCGGCTGCCTGGCCGCGCTGGCGATCATTGAGTACCCGCACGAGGCCGCCACACTCCGCCTGCGCATGGCAAGGGACTGCAACCTGCCGGAACGCGCGATCGGCATGCTCGATGTCGCGGCCGGGATCCTCGGGCTCGATCCCGCGACCCGCGACGCCCCCTTCTGCGGCGTGGGATCGAGGTGCTTCGAGGACCTCGGCGCCATGCCGAAGCAGGCCATCCTCGACGCCTTGGGCCGCACGATGGCGGGAGCCGTCGGCGACGGAATCTGGAAGCCCCCGGCGGCAGCGCGGCACGACCGCCGAGCCCAAAACGTTCCCGCCTGACAGCCCCCGGCGGACCGCCGGGACGGCCATCCCCCAATCGCCCCTGACCGCAACCGCGGACCCCCGGTCCCTCCGGAACCCGTCCAGCGCCCGAACCCCGGCGCACGGCTCCCCGTGCGCCCACGCCCGAACCCGAAGCCGTGACCAGCGGCGGAAACCCGTACCGGTGTGCGCAAAGCGGCCTGCGCTACCTCCTGCACGTCTCCGGCGGCCGCACGTCGGGGATGCTGCTGCAGGGGATGCTCGAGGTCTACGGCGGCCGGCTGCCGGCCAACGTCCGGGCGGTCTTCGCGAACACCGGCAAGGAGCACGAGAAGACGCTCGCGTTCATCCGCGAGATGCAGCGCCGGTGGCAAGTGCCGATCGCTTGGGTCGAGTACGTGCAGCGCGCCGGCGCCCGAGGGGGCATCCGCGATCCCAGGAACACGTACAGGGTCGTCGACTACGACACTGCGTCGAGGCGCGGGGAGCCGTTCGCGATGCTGATCCGGGCGCACAAGCTCCTGCCCAACGCGCACAAGCGCATCTCCGCGGCCGACCTCAAGGTGGAGACCGCGGCCCGCTTCGCGCGCACCAGGCTCGGCTGGTGGCGGCCGCGGCCGCACTCGATCCTGGGCGTCCGCCACGACGAGCCGCGGCGGTGGGGCAAGGCCCTGTGGGAGCAGTGCCGGACGGTCTACCCCCTCGTCGACGCGCACGTCTCGATCCGCGACGTCGATCGGTTCTGGTCCGAGCAGCCCTTCGATCTGGAGATCCACCGGGATCTCGGGAACTGCGACCTCTGCTTCCTGAAGGGCCGCTGGAAGCTGATGTGGCTCATCACCCAGCACCCGGAGCGCGCCGACTGGTGGATCGAGCAGGAGCGCTACCGGCGGTCCGTCGCGCGAACCGTGCGCAAGCCGGAGCTGACGCGGCTGCTGATGCGCTACACCTACGAGGACCTGAAGAACACGCCCATGATGCCGTTCGACGAACTCCGCGAGCAGCGGAAGCGAGCGAGGCCGTGTCCTGCTTCTGCGGAGACTGAGCTAGCATGAACCCGATCCTCATCACCGTCCCTCGCAGACGAGGCGCCGCCGGCGCCGGAGCGCGAGCAATGACGCGGACCCCGACGTGGTGCGCCTGACGGGACCGCCATGCGCCCGGAGAGTGGTGCCCGCGCTCCCCGGGCCGGCGCATCATCGTCGACGACCGCCTCGTGTGCTCATGATGCCTGGGAGCAGTGAGATGAGCGACCGAACAAGGGAGGACCGATGACCTGGTTCCGACCCGCGCCGCACCCGCCGTTCCACAGCGCCGTCGAACACGGCCGGCCGCGGCGCACCCTCGAGATATCGAGCCGCAGCGCCGACCGCCTCGGCCGCGACCTCAGCGCGATGAACCTGCCCGTCGACGGCGACCCGCACGGGCGCCTGGTCGAGGCGGTCTATCAGGCCGCGAAGTGCTACGGGGACGGCGGACCCGACACGCACGTGTCCCGATCCGGGTACGAAGCGAAGCACCACGACCGGGAGCGGCGCCGGCAAGGCCCGCTGGCGGGATTCCGGCACGAAGGCAGGCAGTGGCCGCCGGAGACCGGGTCCGCCTTCTACGACTGGCTGTGGACCCGCAGCGCGCTGCGCTGCTGCGGGCACGGCGTCGTGGAGCGCCTGCAGCGGTACGACGGGTTCACGGACCAGTTCCACCGGCCGGGAGCCGTCGCCTGCCAGGCCAAGACCGCCGCGATCGTCGCCGGGATGGGCCTCTCGAGGGCGCGGGCCGCGATCGAGACGCCCGAAGCGTGGCTGAGGCACATGGCCGGCAGGGCCGCCCCTGCCCCGCCGGCGCCGGCGCCGGCGCCGGCGGCTCCGCCGAGCCGCGTCTACGCCGGGATCGGCTCACGGAAGACGCCGCAGGCGGTCCTCGACACGATGGAGCGCATCGGCCGGGCGATGGCCCGACACGGCTGGACGCTCCGCTCGGGAGCGGCCGACGGCGCCGACACGGCGTTCGAAGCGGGCGCGGAGCAGGGACGGGGTCCCCGCGAGATATGCCTGCCCTGGCCCGGGTTCAACGGCCGCACGGCCGACGGCGCCACCACCCGCGTCGGCGTCAGCAGCCAGGCGAACCGCGATCTGGCGAGACAATCCCACCCGGCCTGGCACGTCCTCCGCGACGCGGTGCAGAAGCTCATGGTGAGGAACGTGCACCAGATCCTCGGGCCCGAACCCGGGAGCTCCCCGCCGAGCGACATGGTCATCTGCTGGACACCCGACGGAGCAGGCGAGGGCGGCACCGGGATGGCGATCCGGCTGGCCGACCGGCACGGGATCCCCGTCGTCGACCTCGGGACCCGGGAGCTGCCCCGCCTCGAGCGCAGTCTCGACGCGGCGCGCGGCCGTGGCATGCCGGCCGACGTCGCCGCCATCGTCCTTGAGGACTCGCGCGCCCGGGTGCCGGAGCCGGAGCCCGGCGCCGGGCACTACCGCGTCCTGGTGACCGGGAGCCTGAGAGCCGGCGAGGCGCCGATCCTGGAAGCCCACCTCGACGCGATCGCCGCGAGCAACGGTCCCGTCGCTCTGATCGCCGGCGGCGGAAGCGCATCCAGGGCGGCGTTGGCCTGGGCGGACCGCCACGGCCACCCGACGGTGGCCCCGCCGCCGCGCGACGCCGGCCGGGACCGCGGGGAGAGACCGCTCGAATACGCCTCGAGAATGCTCCGGGCGAAACCCGGCACCGTCGTCGAGTGCGGCGGAATCTGGAACGCATACGACCAGGCCGTGCGGGACGGCGCCGCGATCGCCCGCATCCGCACGGAGCGCTGCCGCGACCTGGCGCGCACGCCGACCGGCGTCGAACACGGCCTGCGCCAGGACGAGGAGGAGCGGGCCCGCAAGCCGGCCGGGCAGAGCGCCGGCGAGCCGACGCCCGAGCGCCGTCCGCGGGGCCGCTACGACGCCGTCGACCGGCTCGTGTCCGGCAAGCTGCGGTTGACTGAGGAGAGCGGCCGCATCGTACGCGCCGCCGCCCGCCGGCACCAGGTCGCCAACCCCCGGACGATTGAGCGCGCGCTCTTCGTGACCGGAAGCCCGAAGCGCGACCAACTCCTCGGCGCGGCCGGGTGGACCACGAAGGACCGGCTGCGCCACGACCCGCTGGGCGTGCTCACCGGCGGCGCGAGCCCCGAGGAGCTGGACCGGGCCCTGCGCGTGGCCCGGACGATCGTCAACGCCCTCGCCCGCGCCGGACTGCCGGCCATCGCCGTCCGCGACACCGAGCCCTCCGCCGAAGGCGCCCGCCCGCGCGACGTCGCCCGAGAACGGCGGCGCCGCCCCGCACCGCAGCCCCCGCTCTAGCCGACCCGAGCCCGCCCCCGGGCGGGGACCTCGGCGAACCCGGAACCGCCGGAGGCCCCGGCACATCTGCCCCGAAAGGAGTATCGAACCATGTTCGGACTGCATCCCAGTGCGCCCACGCACCCCGAAGACTACGCGATCCACCGCGCTGGACGACCGCTCAGGAACACCCGGGTCTGGCCTCGCGGGCTCACGCCGCGGCGGCTCGCGCAGCTCGCCGGCGCCGGCCCGCACGGGGTGCAGCACGCGACGCCGGACCCGTGGGTACCCGAGCCCGCCCTCGTGCTGAGCGACGTGATCGCCGGCCCGCAACCCTGGATGGGAATGCTCCTCGACCCGGCGCGGCCGCAACCCGTGCCGATCGGAAGCCTGGTCCGCAGCGCAGGGCCGGGGCCGCCGCGCCACTGGCTGGTGTGGCCCGACGCGCGGCTGCGCCCGGCGAGGGAACTCGCGCGGACGGATCCGCGGTCCGTGGCCGCCTACCTCGACGAGCCCGCGATCGCCCACTTCGCCCGGGAGCTCGACGAGGCCGCTGTAACCGCCGCCATGGCCGACCAGGGCGACGGTCCCCTCGATGTCCACGTCATCGAATGCGCCATCGCGGGGGGCTACGGCGGCGACGCCGCGGCGGCCGATCCAGTGACGGCGTGGATCGCCGAGACGATCCGCCGCGGGATCCCGAAGGACAAGCGCCGCGCCGGCATCCCGCGCGCGCCCGGCCGCCGCGCCCGGAGCCAGAACGCGGAACGCCCGCTGGTGTGCCGATGGCTCTGACGGCGGCGACCCGCGTAGCCGTGATCACCCGCCGCGGCCGATCGAGGATGGGCCTCGCCCAGTCACGCGACGAGGCCGAGCGCTGGATGGAGGACGCGATCCGCTACCGCGCCGCCGGAGCGACAGGCCGCGCGATCGTCGCGATCAACGCGCCGCCCGGGTCCGGGCGCCCGGCGATCGGGATACGCAGGGGAACGCCGTACGAGCGCCTGCGCGACTGGCTCGCGGCCCCGGCGTCGCCCAGCGACCCGCGCAGCCCGCGGCGCGAGGTCGTGATCGCGAGGCTGCCGGCCGGAAGCTGCGCGAGAACCCTGATCGTGCTCCGCACCGGACTGATCGTGACCCTCACCGGACCCGCCACCGACGGCGCCCGGCCCCTCGACCGGTTCCTCCGTGTCCAAGCCGCCCGGTCGAACGCCTCCCTCAGCGACGTCGTGCTCGTCATGCACGTCGCCGACCGGCTCAGCCCCTGGATCGCGGTCAGCCCTCCCGACCTCGACGTCGAGCGTTTCTGAGCCGACTTGGCAGAGCAGGCTCCCCGCCCGCCGACGACAACACCGGTGGCCGGCACGCTCGACCAGCGGCTCGCCGCTTGCCGGGAATCGCCGGACTGCAGTACATCCTCGGCGACGGGTCGCGGCGTTTCCAGCGGGATGCCCGCCCCACGGGCCTCGCGACCTCGCCTCGGCGGCGGGACGCGGGACCGCTCGTGCTCGCCGAGAGCGTGACTCCCGCGATGGCGATATGCTTGGCCCTGCCGGAGCCGCCGGTGGCGGTGCCCGCGTATACCCCGAGAGCCCGGACCGGCCCATCGCGCTGTGCGACGACGAGCTCCACCGCCTGCGCCTGGAGGGGTTCGATACCTTTAGCTGCACGGACGAGACCGGCGAGCTGCACGAGTACCAACGTGCGAAAACGGGACACGTGGGCCTGCCACGCCGCCAGAGGACCGCGCAGGAAGCTGCGGACAAGGGAGCGGACGACGTGACCCATTCGGAACTGCTGAAGCGCATCACCGCGCGCTCGGACGTGTTCGGCGGCAAGCCCATCATTCGGGACATGCGGCTGTCTGTCGAACTGATCCTGAGCCTCATGGCCCAAGGCGTCACCGCGGAAGAAATCCTTAGTGAGCACCCGGAGCTGGAGCCGGATGACATTCGTGCGTGCGTCGCCTACGCGCATGCCGTGATCACGGCTCATGGCCGCGTGGTCGCTGAGCTAGTCCAGCCAGGCGCAATGGCGAAAAGTACGCCCAGGCGCTTCGACGAGCTCGTCGCCTCCGGAGTGATTCGCCCACCACTCGCAGCCGGTGACCCAACAGAAGGGTGGCCGGACATCAGACTTCCGGCGGGAACTACCGCCGAGCTGATTGACGCCGAACGTGGCGAAGCGTAGAGCCCAGGTGCCGCATCCGACCGTGGAAACCACTGGTGTGCGGTACATCGAGTCCAGCGTGCTTTCCGCAAAGCGACCGTCGATCGACTTGCGAAGCGAGCAGGATACCTCTGCTCAAATCCTGACTGTCGTGTACTGACAGTCGGTACAGTTCAAGGCAACGACGGGGTTCGTCAACATCGGGCAAGCGGCTCACATCACCGCGGCGGCGGCAGGTGGCCCGCGCTACGACGCGACCCTATCGCCTGAGCAGCGCCGTCACCAATCGAGCGGAATCTGGCTTCGCCAGAATCACGCCAAGCTTGTCGACCGCAAGATGTTGTGGTCGCCTGCTGGGCCGCATTGAGCCGATCGCGGCATCGAACCCCGGACCGAATCCGCACAGCGGACCGGCCTTCCCTCTTGCCTCCCCCGCGTAGCGCCCAGCGACGCCTGGGGCGTACGGCGCGCTGGCGGCACCGACTCAAGGATGCGCGAATGGATGAGGAAACAGACCGCGACGGCCCCGGCATGGCCGCCGACCGACGACCGGTAGCGAGAGCACCCTACAGCAGCACCCGCACGGTGTGGCTGCCCGACGAGTGGGCCGTCTACATCGCGAACGGCGACGACCCGGAGAGCCCCGACTGGCCAATCGAGCTGTGCGACGAAGAGCTCAGGAGCCTGCGGCTCGAAGGGTTCGACGTCGTGACGTGCACCGACCGGACCCGGGAGCTCGGCGAGTATCGCGGGATCGCGGGGACCATGCGGGCATACGAGGCGCTGCGCACCGGCGGCAGCGACACTGTCGTCCGGCGCGTCACGCTCGTGAAGGAACACCTGAAGCTGCCGGCAGGGGAGAGCACGTACCAGATCCTGCTCGACGTGAAGCTCGATCTGACGCGGACCGAGAGCCAGCCGTTCGAACGGCTCGTCGCCCGGGCGTGGCACGCCGGCCATGACACCCGCCGGCGGGTCGCGCCGGCGTACGGACACGTCGACGACTCCGGCCTCGAGCGAGCCTGGGCACACATCGACATCGACCCCGCCGCCAGACCACTCGTGCGCAGCGCATGGAGCGATGACGCCGCAGTCAGGACGAGCATCAACACCAGGAACTGCGTCGCCCAAGTCGGGCTGAAGCAACCCGACGCGGTCATTGCCGAAACCGCGCTGCCCGCGGGGTACCGGGCCGCGGCGTTCTACGACGAGGAAGGGCAAATGCGCTGCGTCTGGTGCGACCGCCTCAAGCGCATGACCGTCCATGACAGCGAGTCGCCCCTGTGGACGGGCCGCCCGCTCGAATGCCCGAACTGCGAACGGCCGTAATCCCGCCGGCCGCCCCCCCGCCGCTAGCCGCGCCCCACCGGCATCCCGGGCCGGCCCGCAACCCCGCCGGCCCCACGTCCTCCCCGAAAGGAGACAACGACACATGCTGAGAAGCCTGTCGAGGGCGCAGTGCGCCCTCGCATCGAGCCCGCTCGCCGGGAAGCCCGCCGGGCCGCCCGCTAAGTGGAGCGCTCGGGCGGAGCGCCGGCGCCTGCAGCGCCGGGCCGCCTACCGGACCGACCGCCGCGGCGTCACCCGCCGCACTGACACGAGGCCCCGCCGTCGATGATCCTCAACCGCCGCACCGACCGGCCCAGGCCGCACCAGGTCTACATCGGCCGGCCCTCAAAGTGGGGCAACCCCTTCCGGCTGCGCCACGAGGGCGAACGGAACCGCGTCATCGCCCTGCAGCGCACGGACCTCGTCCACAGGCTGCGCACCGGCAGGGTGACCCGCGCCGAACTCGCCGAGCTCGACGGCCGCCCGCTGGTGTGCTGGTGCGCCCCGCTGGCATGCCACGGCCACGTGCTGCGCGCGGCCGCCGCCTGGGCCACGACCCAGCCCGACGTAAGCCTGGAAGCCGCCACGTGGACGACGGAGCCCATCGAGCGCCTCGTCCGGCGCATGAGACGACCCGGAGCACGAGCAGCATGACTCCATTCGACCTCATCACCCGGCGCCAATACCTCGAGGAAGAGCTGGCGCTGGCCGCCTCGACCCACCAGTACGTACTCGACGGCCCCTCCCCGATGAAGCCCGCCGACCGCGACGCCCGCGACGCCCTCCTCGACCGCCTGCGGACCCGCTGGACCAACACGCTCGACTGCCTGAGGAGACACACCGACCCCACCCGCGGCGGCGACCCCGAGTGGCAGGGCCTCGTCAAGGAACGGGCGAGGCACGCCGCAGGGCGCTTCGTCGGACCCGCCGACGCGGACGCCGCGCGAACCACGGCCGCGGGCCCCGCCGAGGCCGCGCTGCGGGCCGCCGTCGAACAGGCGGATCGGGCGCTGCTTGACGACGAAGGCTCCTACTCGGTCTCCACGACGCACGACGCCGCCCTCGACCTGGCCCACGCCGCGAGGGCTTTCCTGAACGAACTCGAAACGAGGCACACAAAGTGATGAAACTCACGAACCGGAACATCCCCCTGGACCGCCTGACGTTGTCGTCCGCCAACGTGCGCACGGCGAGCGCCGACCCGGAGGACGACAAGGAGCTGCAGGCGAGCATCCTCTCCCTGGGCGTTCTCGAGAGCCTCCTGGTGGTCCCCAACGGCGACGACACCTTCGCCGTGGTTGCCGGCGGCCGGCGGCTGGCCGCCCTGCAGCAGCTCGCCGAGGCCGGCAAGATCCCCGCCGGGCAGGTCGCGCCGTGCCGCATCTACAACGGCGGCGCCGACCCCGCCGAGGTGTCGCTCCACGAGAACGAGAAGCGGGCCCCGATGCACCCGGCGGACCAGTACGAAGCGTACGCGCGGCTGCGGGCCAAGGGCATGACGGCGGCCGAGATCGCGGAGCGGGCCGGCGTCAGCGAGCGGCAGGTCACGAAGATGATGCGGCTGGGAACGGTGGCCCCGGAGCTGCTGGCCGCGTTCCGCAACGGCGAGATGAACCTCCACACGCTGATGGCCTTCACCGTTACCGACGACCGCCAGGCGCAGCTCGACGTCTGGGCGAAGGCCCGCGGCGGCGGAACGACGTGGCCCGAGCACATCCGCCAACAGCTCACGGAGGGCGCGGTGATCGGCAGCAGCGGACTTGCCTCGTTCGTCGGGCTCGAGGCGTACGAGAAGGCCGGCGGCCGCGTGCAGCGCGACCTGTTCAGCCAGTTCGACGACGAGGCGGTGTACCTGCTCGACCGCGGCCTCCTCGTGAAGCTGGCCGAGGCCGAGATGAAGAAGACCGCCGACCGGCTGGCGAAGCGGTGGAAGTGGGTCGAGATCCAGATCGACCCCGACTGGGACCGGATCCACACGCTGCACAAGCTGCGCGGCGTGCCCGCAGCGCCGACCGCGGCCGAGCGGAAGCGCCTCGACGAGCTCGGCGACAAAATACAGGACATCGCCGACAGCCCGCCGATGGACCCGGCCGACCAGGGCGCGGCGTACGCCCGGAGCCAGGAGCTCAGCGCCAACTGCGAGAAGCTCGAGGCGCGCATCGCCGCCCGCACGAAGTACCGGCCCGAGGACATGCGCATCGCCGGATGCATCGTCACCCTCAAGGGCGCGCGGCCGGACGTGATCACGGGCATCGTGCTCCCGGAGGACGTGCCGCCGAAACCGAAGAAGACCGCCGAGAAGAAGAAGGCCGCGACCGACGCCCCGGCAACCGCCCCCGACACGGACGGCGGGAAGCCCGCGGACGGCGGGAAAGAGCCCGCCGCGCCGACGCCGACCTTCGACGAGCGGTTCGAGCAGCCGTGGACGACCCACGCCACGCGCAACCACCAGAGCCCCGAGGCCAAGCACGCCAAGGCCGCGGGCCTGAGCACGGCCGTCATCGACGACCTCGCCGCGATCCGCACGGGCATCGTCCGCGCCGCGCTGGCCAAACGCTTCGACGTCGCTTTCGACCTCGCGGCGTACCTCCTCGTGTTGGACACGTCGACGCGCGGCAGCGAGCGCCCGGCCGACATCCGCCTCGTCCGCACGAGCCTGCGCCCGATCAGCCGCACCAGCGACAACGACTTCACCGCCGCGAACCCGGGCGAGAAGCTCGAGAACCCGCCCGCCGGCCGCTGGATGAAGCTCGGCGACGACCTGAAGCGCTTCGACGCGTTCCGGGCCCTCCCCGACGCCGAGAAGCACGACCTCTTCGCCCGCGCCGTCTCGGCCGCGCTCTACAACCAGGCCGCCAACCAGCACCACGCGATGCCGATCGGGGAACGCGTGGTCGAGCTCCTCGACATCGACTTCGCCAAGGCCGTCCGGCCCACCGAGAAGTACTTCTGGAAGCGCCTGACCCGCGCCCGGATGCTCGAGATCGCGGAGAGGGTCGTCGGCAAGGAGTGGGCGAAGGCCCGCCGCAACCACAAGAAGGGGCAGCTCGCCGCCGACATGGCCGCCGTGTTCGGGGACGACCCGCAGGGAAGGGCCGCACTCGACGCCGAAGCGCGGGAGCGCGCGGAGCAGTGGACCATGCCGGGCTTCCGGGCCTGGGACGGCCCCGCCGCGAAGAAGGGGCGCTCTTGACCCCGCCAGCGACCGTTGGAGTGCGCGCGAAGCCCCACCTGGTGCTCACCGACGCGCTGGCCGCCGTCCGGGACGCCGCTGTCCGGACTGACCCGCAGGGCCACGCCGACCGACCGGCAGAGCGGCAAGCAGCAAGAAAGCCTCGTCGCCGTTCTGCCCGAGGACGTGCATTGCACCATCGGCGATGTCGACAAGCTCCCGCACGCCTCCCTCACCAACCCCGTCTGCGCGGAAGCCCTCGTCGTGATCGCCCTCGACTTCGGCGCAGCCGGCGCACCGTCGCCGGCACCGCGCACGAGGATTCCTCCCATCCCCGTGCACTCGGACACCGACCTCCAGATCCGCGAGGCCGCCTGCGATACCGACACGTCCGCCCCGCCAGTGGTCGGCGAGCCCGGCGTCGAGATCACCAAGACGAGCGATGGCTTCCACACCCTGACCCTCACCGGCCGTCTCGAATACAATCCGCTCACGGCCGACACGCGCGCAGGAGGCCAAACGCATCCGTTCGTGGAGCCTGGACGCTGCCTGCGACCGCTCGCTTCTGCTGGCGTACCGGATCTACATTTACCAATACGCGGGACAAGACCAGGGAGGACCATCGGAAGATTGCCGGCACTGACGCCAATGCCGAGCGGCTCGCCGCGGCGACCGGCCTGACCTCGCAGCCATGCCCGGCGCCGGAGACAGGAGGTAACTGCGTCCGCACCATCACCGATGGCGGGGATGTGGTGACGGCGATACGCGCGGTTCCCTGAACTTTGGACATGTCCATGGCCAAGAAGACCGTCTACATCGAGACGTCGGTCGTATCCTACCTGACGGCTCGGCCGACGGCCGACCTGCTCGCGGCCGCCTGCCAGAAGGTCACTCTAGACTGGTGGGAGACCCAGAGGAGCAGATTCGATCTCTATACGTCAGAGGTCACGATGCAGGAGGCCGGCAGGGGGAATCGAGAGGCACGGGCGAGGCGTCTGGACGCGTTGGCCATCATTCCGCTCCTGCCGATCACGGAGGCAGTCGGTCCGTTGGCCGCCGCGCTTGTTAGAGGGGCGGCGCTTCCAGACAACGCCGTTAACGATGCCTTGCACGTCGCCGTTGCAGCGGTGCACCGTGTTGACTACTTGCTGACATGGAACTACCGGCATCTCGATAACGCCGAAACGAAGCCGGCCATGCGAGACACCTGCGCGCGGCATGGGCTCGTGAGTCCAGAGATATGCACGCCTCGCGAACTGATGGGAGGATTGGAAGATGGCGGATGAGGTGATTGAGGAGTTGTGGCGGATCAAGGACGCCATCGCCCGGGAGCACGGGTACGACATCGCGCGACTTGCCGCGGATCTTCAGATCCGACAACGGGAGACGGGGCACCGAATCGTGAACTTGCAGGCCTCGCGCCAGCCGGGCTCACCGCACGTGCCGGCGGACGGTGGCTCATAAGGCGAGCGACCTGCCCCGATGCGGGCTTTGGCCGTGCGGTGGCTTCCACTTGGAAGCGGGGACGCGCCGAGGGGAGGCAGGCGCCGTTGCGGACACTGCTACGGACACTGGAATCCAGTACTTTCAGTGACTTGATAGCGCCAGACTGTCGAAGTCGGGAAGAGCTGTAAACCCGAGAGCCGGTCGAATTGCGCGACCCTTCTCAACCCGTCCAAGTGGGTGGACGAGATGGCCCCCGGCTATCCGAGGCCGCCGCTCGCTCCCGACGAGGACGCCCCGAGGGTGCTCAAGAAACGCACACCGACGAACCTCCATAACCCGCGTCCCCAGTAGCTCGTGGACGCACACGCAGCTCCCGATGCGGCTGCAGCCGCAGCCTGCGGCTGGCCGGCCGACACTTCCGGGGACGACGAGCTGCACCTGCTGGTGCTGTGCAGCTCGCTGGCGCAGGTGCTCCGCAGTCGTGCTTTCGACGCGGCGACCAAGCCAGCCCGAGGCCCAGCCGCTGCTCACCGACGCACCCCCGCCGTCCGCGATCCCGCCGCCTGACGGCAGCGCACCGCCGCCGACCTCTCCCGGCTCATGAACGACGAGCGCCGGTCCCTCCATCTCCCCCGCTGACCCAGGCCCCGACATTCCCTGGAGAAACCTGCTCGCCCGGCTCGCCGCCCGGCTCGAGCCTCACCTGCGCCCCCACCGCCGGCGCGTCGACCACTGCGGCTGGACCATCCCCCCCGACCGGGAGGAACACGAACCATGACGAACCGGACCCGAACCGCGCACGAGCTCGCGCCACGGCTGCACGACGCCCTGGCTGAGCGAGCGGACCCGCTCCGCCACGCATGCCGGCACATCGCCCACGAACTCGAGACCGGCGCCCGGGAACCCGCCGATGCCGCGAAGCTGCTCAACGCGGCCCTCGACGCCTTCCCGGACAGCGGCACGGCGGCGGCGCCTCCCTCCGACCTCACCGAGCTCACCGGCCACATGCGATCCCTCCAGCACGCCCTCGCCCGAACCACCCTCCCCGGGGACGTCGTGATGATGAGCGCCACGGTCCACGCCCATCGGTGCCTTGGGATCGGCATCGAGCGCGCGCGGGCCGACAGCGCCGAGAACCTCCAATGAACGAATCCACGATGCACAGCGACACAGAAATCCGGTGGATACCCCTCCGGGACCTGGAGCCGTCCGGGCGCAACGCACGCACGACGGCGGCGCCAGCGGAAGCCATGCGCGAGCTCGAAGCGTCCCTGGAGGCGCACGGGCTCCTCGAGAACCTCGTGGTGCGTGCGCACGACGACGGCAAGACCTTCCAGGTCGTCGGCGGCGGCCGGCGGCTCCGCGCCCTCCGGACGCTGGCCAAGAAGCGCCGGGGCAGGTTCCGCGCCACGACGCCGATACCGTGCCGGGTGATCGCGGACGATGCGATCGACGAGGAGATCAGCGCGGCCGAGAACATGGTGCGCGTGAACATGCACCCGGTCGACCAGTTCACGGCTTTCCACAAGCTGCTCGAGCGCGGCCTGAGCGTCCGCGAGATCGCCAACCGCTTCGGCCTGACCGCCCGGACGGTGCAGCGGCGGCTGCGCCTCGGCGGCGTCGCCCCGGAGGTCCTCGGGCACGCGCGCGACGGCCACCTGACGCTCGACCAGCTCGAGGCCTTCGCGGCCACGCCGGACCGCGCCCGCCAGCTCGACGTCTGGAACAAGATGCAGAGCCACGGCGGCTACGCGCCGACCGCCGGCTGGATCCGCAACGAGCTGCAGCGCAACCTCGTGTCCGCGGCATCCGCCCGGGCCCGGTTCGTCGGCCTGAAGGCGTACAAGGCCGCCGGCGGGACCGTGGAGGAGGACCTGTTCGCGGCCGAGGACGAGGGGAGCGTGCTAATCCGCGACGTCGAGCTCCTCGGCGAGCTCGCGTCCAGGAAGCTGCAGAGCACGCGGCGCAAGCTCGGCGACGGCTGGCGCTGGATCGACACCATCCTCGAGGCCCCGTGGGACGTGACCCGGCAGTTCGGGCGCGTCAAGGGCAAGTCCGAGCCCCCGACCGACGCCGACAGCGCGCGCCTCGCGGAGCTGACGGCCGAGATCGACCGGCTCAAGCAGGCGGCCTACACCGCTGGCGACGACGCCGGCAGCACGGCCGAGCGCGACCGCCTCACCGCCGAGATCGAGAAGCTCGAGATCGAAGCCGAGGCCCTCGACGACGAGATGCACTCCCGCGAGTCGTACAGCGCCGAGCTGATGGCCTGCTCCGGTTGCATCGTGACGATCGGCAGCGAGGGCGACCTGGTCATCCACAGGGGCCTGGTGCGCCGGCAGGACGAACACCTCGTGCCCGCGCCCCCGACACCGGGGGCGGCCACAAACGCCCCCGGCCCCACCGCCGAGGCCGCGGCCCCCGCCGAGGGCGCGGCCGGCGCAGAGGCGGACCCCACCCGGCCGCCGGCGCCCCCCGAACCCGCCGCCGCGGGCGCGCCGAGCGACGAGCGGGAACCCCCGGCGCCCGCCCTGAACCCCGGCGGAGCGGCGGCGCCCCCTCCCGCCGCCGGATACCGCCCGCCGCAGTACGAGCATACCGAGCCCGACGAGCGCGCCGCGGCGACCCAGGACGCGGGCCTTCGGCTGGGACTGGCGGAAGATCTGCGCCTGATCCGCACCGGCATCGTCAAGGCGCGGCTGCAGTGCGACCTGGAGCTCGCCTTCGACCTCGCCGCGTACCAGATGGCCTCGGCCGTCTTCGGCGGAAAGCCGGACGGACCCCTGGCGATCGAGATCACCGCCACGCGGGACGTGCCGGAAGACGTCGACCCCGACGACCGGGAAGCCGTCGCGCAGAGGAGCCCCGGGGCGCGCATGCTAGCCGCGGAGGCCGCCTACCTGAAGCTCGACTGGCTGCAGGCGCCGACCCCGCAGGAGCGGTTCCTCCAGTTCCGCGCGCTCAAGCCCAAGGAACGGCGCAGGCTGCTGGCGGCGGCCGTCGCCCGGGCGCTCACGCCGCAACTCGCCTTCGATCCCGGCGCGCGCCCGGAAACCGAGGCCGTCGCCCAGGCCCTCGACATCCCGTTCCACGAGCTGTACCGCCCCGACCTCGATCACTTCTGGCGCCGCATGGGGCGCCGGGAAATGCTCCAGGTCGCCGGCGAGACGCTGGGGGAGCAGTGGGCTGAGGCCCACGAGACCGACCGGAAAGAGACCCTCGCGAAGGCCATGGCCGCGGCCTTCGGGGCGAACCCGCCGCCCGCGTCGCTCAAGCTCGCCGACGACGCCCGCCAGCGGGCGCTCCGCTGGGCGCCGCCCGGATTCGAGCCCGCCCGCGCCCCCGCCGCCGAGTCCGCCCCCTCCGACATCGCGCCCGCCGCCGAGCTCCCCGCCTGGATGAGCAGCTGACGCCTCCGCCGACCGAACGCAACCGCCCGCCCAGCCGCCGGCCCCGAACGCCCGCGGCGCGGGCGGAGCACCAAGGAGAACCGACCGTGCACGGACCGCTACGACCACCGGACGCCACGGCGTCCGAAACCGCGCAGCGCATCTTCAGCGCCGGCGCCTCGCTCCTGCGCCGGCTGGAGGAAGGGCGCGCAATCGACGCCCGGGCGCTGCGAGACGCCATGACCGCCGCGTTCGGCGGCACCGACGCCGACGGAGCCTGGCTGTGGAAGCAGGCGTACGAAGCGAGCGAGGTGGCGACCACGCTGCTGCTGCGCCGGTTCGGGCCCGCCATGATCGCCCAGGCTGCCAACCCGGCCGGCGTGCTGGCCCTCATCGCGCGAATCGCCCTCCTCGAGCCCCCCCAGACGCGCCGGGACGACGTGCAGCAGCGCTTCCAGCAGTTCTCGACGCCGCTCGAGCTCGCCTGGTGCGTCGCCGCCTGCGCGGGCGTAACGGCCCGCGACGTCGTGCTCGAGCCGTCAGCCGGCACCGGCACGCTCGCCGCCGCGGCCGCGCTCGGCCTGGACACCACCGGCGGCGGACGCCTGGCGCTCAACGAGCTCACGAGCACCCGCGCCGGCCTGCTGCAGCTGGCGTTCCCCAGCGCCGACGTGAGCCGCCACGACGCCGAGAACATCGCAGACCTGTTGCCGGAACTCCGGCCGAGCGTCGTCGTCATGAACCCGCCGTTCTCCCGATCGGCCGGGTCCTCGAAGCTTGCGAGCGGAACCGACCTGCGCCACGTGGCAGCCGCCTACCGGGCGCTTCGCTCCGGCGGACGCCTGGTCGCGATCACCTCGGCCAACCGCGACCCCTCCGCGAACGGCTGGCGGCACGCGTTCCCGGACCGCCAGCCGGCGCCCGACGTGCTCTTCACCAGCCACATCGCGGGGCGGCTGTACCGCAGCCGCGGAACCACGTACGAGACCCGCCTCACCGTCATCGAGAAGCCCGGCGAGAAGACCCGGGGCACCGTCGCGATCGCGGAACCCGCCGCGAGCGCGGAGGACCTGCTCACCGCGGCGCTCGACGCCCTGCCACCGCGCCTGCCCCTCCAGAACGTGGCTCCCGCCCCGAAAAGGAGCGCCGCCGCCGCCGCGCGCGGCCGCACCAAGCCCCGGAAGGCCGCGTCACAGGGCGAACCCGCACAGCGGACACGCTGGCGGGACGCCCAACCGCTCGCATACGCCAGCCGGCGCACCAGCGACGCCGCCGTCATCGACGACGACCGCCCATACCACCCCTGGACGCCCTCGGTGGTGATCATCGACAGCGCCAAGCGCCACCCCACGACACTGGTGCAGTCGGCGGCGATGAGCGCCGTGGATCACCGACGGCCCACCACGCGGCCGGTCCTGCCGGCCCATCTCGTCACCGACGGGATGCTGTCCGACGCCCAGCTCGAGAGCATCGTGCTCGCGGCCGAGGCGCACTCGGCCGACCTGCCCGGGCGGTACTCGATCGACAGCGACTACGACACCGTGCGCTACCTCGGCCCCAACGGCCCGCAGGCCACGGACGTCTCACGCCGGGACCCGGCCTCCGAGAGCAACATCACGTGGAGCAAGCCCACCACGATGCGCCGCGGCTGGATGCTCGGCGACGGAACAGGGACGGGGAAGGGCCGGCAGGTCGCCGGGATCATTCTCGACCGCTGGCTGCAGGGGAGCCGCAGAGCGGTCTGGCTGTCGGCCTCCGACAAGCTCATCGAGGACGCGCAACGCGACTGGACAGCCTTGGGCGGACGCGCGAGCGACATCGCGCCCGTCAACAAGTGGCGGCAGAAAGACCCCATCGACCGGGCCACGGGAATCCTGTTCTCGACCTACGCGACGCTTCGGTCCGCCGGGCGCGGCGACAACCCGTCCAGGCTCGAGCAGATCATCGACTGGCTAGCCGGCGGCCTGGACGAGGAAGCGCGCCACGCCTGGAACGGCGTGATCGTCTTCGACGAGTCGCACGCGCTGTCGGGGGCCGCCGGCGGCCGGGGCGCGCGCGGCGCGATCGCGCCCAGCCAGCAGGGTCGGGCCGGCGTGCGGCTGCAGAACGCCCTCCCGCAGGCACGCATCGTGTACGTGTCGGCCACCGGCGCCAGCACGATCGACGGCCTCTGCTACGCGAGCCGGCTCGGCCTGTGGGGCACGCCCGAGACGCCCTTCCCGGCCCGGACCGACTTCGTGCAGGCGATGGACGCGGGCGGGGTGGCCGCGCTCGAGGTGGTCGCCCGGGACTCGAAGTCGCTCGGGCGGTACCAGGCCCGGGCGCTGTCCTACACCGGCGTCGAGGTCGACATCCTCGAGCACGTGCTGACCCCCGAGCAGACCGGCATCTACAACGAGTACGCGAGGGCCTTCAAGATCATCCACCACAACCTCGGAGCCGCGCTCGAGGCGACCGGCATAGACACCGGCGACGTCTGCAACGCCCGCGCCAAGGCTGCGGCGCGCTCCGCGTTCGAGCTCGCCAAGCAGCGCTTCTTCTCGCACCTGCTGACCTCGATGAAGTGCCCGACGCTGATTGCGTCGATCGAGGACGACCTCCGCAACGACTTCGCGCCCGTGGTGCAGATCGTCTCGACCGGGGAGGCCCTCACGAAGCGCCGGATCTCGCAGATCCCGACCAGCGAGTGGGACGACCTCAGCATCGACCTCACGCCCAGGGAGTACGTGCTGGACTACCTGATGCACGCGTTCCCCGTGAACCTCCACGAGAAGTACGAAGACGACGAGGGCAACGTCCACACCCGCCCGGCCCGCGACCAGAACGGCAACCCTGCGGTGTCCCAGGAGGCCGTCGACCTGCGGGACGCCCTCGTCGAGAAGCTCGCCAGCATGCCCCCGATCGGCGCCGCCCTCGACCAGATCCTCCACCACTTCGGGCACGACGACGTCGCCGAGGTCACCGGCCGGTCCCGCCGCGTGCTCCGGATCTCCGACGACGGCCGCGGCGACCGCCTCGCCGTCCGCAACCGGCCCGCCAGCGCGAACCTCCACGAAACCCAGGCGTTCATGGACGGGAAGAAGCGCACGCTCATCTTCTCCGGGGCCGGCAACACGGGGCGCTCCTACCACTCCGACCTGGCCTGCGCCAACACGAAGCGCCGGCACCACTACCTGCTCGAGGCGGGGTGGCAGGCGAACCAGGCGATCCAGGGCCTCGGCCGAACGCACCGCACCCGCCAGAAGAGCGCGCCCCTGTTCTCGCCGGTCACCACCAACGTGAAGGGGGAGCGGCGGTTCACCTCCACGATCGCGCGGCGCATCCATAGCCTCGGGGCGATCACGCGCGGGCAGAAGGACTCGCAGAGCGGGATGGGCGACGACAACGCGGCGCTCTTCCGCGAGTGCGACAACTTCGAGTCCGAGTACGCCACGGCGGCCCTCCGCGCCTTCTACCGCGACCTCTGCGCCGGCCGCATCGAGGACTGGTCGGCGGACACCTTCGAGGAGGAGACGGGACTGTCGATCACCGACGGCGAAGGCCAGCTCCTGACCGACCTCCCGCCCATGCACACCTTCCTCAACCGCCTGCTGGCGCTCGAGATCGACGAGCAGAACCACCTGTTCGCGCACCTCGAGCAGCTCGTCGACGCCAACATCGAAGGAGCGATCCAGGCCGGCACGTACAACCGCGGCGTCGAACGCATCAGCGCGGCCGACCTGGAGCTGGTGGCCACCGAGACGGCCGAGGCGCCCGGCGGGGCCCTCGTCCACCTCGTCGAGATACTCCGGCGAGACCGGCTGAGGCCGACCACCGTCGGGACGGCCCTCGAGATCTACGCGGCGGAGAACGCCGCCCCGGGAACCGGGGCCGTCCTGTTGCGGAACACGCGATCCGGCAATGTCGCCCTCGCCGCGGCGGCGCCCTCGCAAACGCTCGAGGACGGCACGATCCAGAAGCGCCGGCGCATCATCCAGCCCGCGAGCCGCCGGACGCAGCCCCTGGAGAACCTCAAGACCGGATGGAAGCCGATCGAGATCGACGAGTGGCGCACGGCGTGGGTCGAGCAGTGCGCGGCGCTGCCCGAGTTCCGCGAGTCCCGCTTCTGGCTCGTGACGGGGGTGCTGCTGCCGATCTGGAAGAAGCTCCCGGGAACCGACGTCCGCGTCTACCGCCTCACGACCGACTGCGGAACGAGCCTGATCGGCAGGGTCCTGACGGCCGGCCAGATGGACGCCGTGCGCATGAAGCTCGGCCTCGGGAGATCCGACGTCCCGAGGATGACCCCCGGCGAGCGGATGGCGGAGCTCATGGCCCGCCGGTGCAAGTACCTGCTCGACGGCGATCTGGTGCTCGCCGGCCGCCGCCACATGGGAACCGTACGCGCCGAGATCGAGCACCGCAACCCGGAGATCGTGGCGCGGCTGAAGACGCTCGGGTGCCTGACGGAGATCGTCCAGTACCGGGCGCGCGTGTTCGTCCCCGACGCGGCCACGCTCGGCCGCGTCCTCGACGCCTACCCCGTCCTCGTCCGCCGCGAGACCCACTGACCGGAGACCATCACGGATGCCCCAAACGATCGGAATAGACCGCCGCCACTGGCGCAACGCCGCACGTGCGGCCGAGCGAGCCCAGCGGCGGCGCGACGAGCTCGAGATCGACGCCCTGCTGGACGAAGCCGGCGTGGACGACGAGGACGAGCGCGCGGCCATCAGCGGCTCAAGATGCGCCCAGTGCGGAACGATGGTGCTCGTTGCCGCCGGCTACGTCCCGTACTCCCCCGCCGGCGTCCTCGTCTGCGCCGGCTGCATCGAGGAAGCCGGCGGCACGCCGGACGGTCCCGGCGCGATAGTGCGCGACTGGACGGGCCGATGAGCAACACCACGAACGGATACGAGCTGCTCCTGCAGCACCCCGGACCCCCGCCCGAGACCGTCCCCCTCCTGACGCGCGCATGGGACGCCCGCCGGACCGAAGACTGGCTGCTCAACGGCACGTGGCCGGAAGGCTGCGGCGCCCCGGGCGACCACCTGACCACGGCCGGGGCCGACGGCTCCGGACGCTGGGCCGTCCACGACGGAGAGCGCCTGCGCGCGCACGACTGCGAGTGGCTGCGGCACATCACCGAGGTCCAGACCATCCGGCGGACCTGGTGGCGCACGCACTGGCAGAGCTGGCCCCCGCGCGCCGCGCAGACGCGCGGACCGAGAGAGCTGCGGATCGCGCTCGACTGCGACCTGGAGAGCCCCGCGGAGATGTTCCAGCTCTACGCGGCGCTCGGCGACGACGAGAAGCCGATCGGCCCGCCCGAGCTGCGCACGTTCGACCCGGACGCCGACACCGAGATGCCGACCGAAGCGGCCGTCGTCGTCGAGACCAACCGGACCGCGGCGGACCTGCTCGAGTGGATCGCGTGGCTCCTGTTCGACGGCCGCCGCAGCGCGCCGCGCTGACGCCACGGCCAGAAAACGACTCCCGCAAGCGCCGGGACCGCGCGCACGCAGCTTACGATCCACGATCGAAAGGAGGACACCGATGTCCGAAGAAGGAAGCCCGCCAACCGGCACGGACACGAAACCGCGCCACTTCACACCCAACGTGCAGCTCTCGGCGTACGGGCGGCTGACGCGGGACCCGGAGGCGAAGACCTCCGAACGGGGACACCCGTACACGCGCGCGCGCATCGCCTGCAACGTGACGCCAGCCAAACGCGAGGGCGACCAGCAGACCTGGTACGTGGACGTGATCGCGTTCCGCAATCAGGCCGCGGCCCTCGCGAAGTGCAAGCAGGGCCAAGGCGTGAACGTCATGGGAACGCTCAGCATGGAGGAGAGAACGAAGGACGGCCGCACATACCAGAACTTCACCGTGACGGCCGACGGGGTGATAGCCGCGGCCACGACGAGACGCACCGAATGACCGAGCCCCATGAACCCGAGGTCGTCCCAACGACCATGATCTGCGTGATACCGACCGCCCCGGCCACCACCGACAACCTGTCGCTGCAGCAGATCTACGACAACCAGGCGCAGTACCTCGGCACCGTGCGCCATCAGCCCACCCACACCGAGCTCGCCCAGATGGCCGTGCTCCACGGCTTCCGCCCGGCGCTGCCGGTGTCCGCGATCCAGTGGTCGAACCGCTACGCGCAACGCGTCATCCTGATCGTCGCGAGCCACGCGGATCCCCAGTTACGCAACTGCGACCATGGCCGGAGCTCGGTCCTCGGGCGCCGGCCGTTTCGAGGCCCGCTGCGGGTACCCGCCTTCACCGCCGCGCACCGGCACTATACGGAGCTGCGGCGCTGCCGGCACTGTGGCGGCGTCCAGATGGTCAACGTGGGCCCCACGGGAGCAAGCGAAGCGTCTCCCTGGTTCGAGCCCGACGGCGACTCCGTGACCTGGAGCAGCCTCTACGCGGCCGCCCTGGCCGCCGGCGCGCCCGACACCCCCGTCAGCGCCTGACGGGCGCCCGCCCCAGCCATCCGCGGATCTCCGCGGCCTGAACCGAGTCTGAACGCCATCACGGACGGCGTCGAGTGTCCGGGTGCGAACCCGCACATGCCGCCGTCAACGGCGGACACCAGCGCCCGGCCAGCCACAGAGACAAGCCCGGGCTCCACACCTGCCACCGGCATGCCCTCATCAACGACAACCTCCGGCCCGTTGACACTCCACGCCGAGAAAGTGATGCACGATGACGACAACCACCACGCCGTGCAACGACATCCACGACCGATACGCGATCGACTGGGAGCTGTGCTCACCGGCCGGCACGACCGAATGGGCACAGCTCGACACCGAGGCCGACGCCGCGTGGTTCGGGCAATGGGTGAATCCCTTCCGCCGAATCGTGCTGGCCTACTGCGAGGGCGAACTCCGAGTGACGCGGTGCGACGATGACCAGCAGCTGGCCGCGGAGCTCCAGCGAATCGCCGACTGGCACCACGAGCATGACCGGTGGAAGGGCATCGATCCGTGGAATGACGCCCTCGCTCGACGCCTCTACGACGCCGGCGCCGGTGACCTCATGCGCCCCGGCCGAAAACGGCCGGGACCGCCCCCAGCGCCCGATGCGCCACCCTCGGAGGACAGGCGATGCCGGACGGAACCACAAGCGTGAGCGGCCCCACCGCAGCCCTGGGCGCCCACCTCGAGCTGGACTTGGCCCTCGACGACTTGCTCGGTAGCCGGGTCCGCACACTCATCCGTGCCGGCGAGACCTCGAGGCAGGCGGCACCCGCGGACCTCCACGACGCACTGGAGACAATCGCCGGCGACCGGACCATCCGGCCACAGGTGCGGCAACTCGCCTCGGACCTCGCCGGACGCATCGAGGACACCATGCGCCGCCACCCGGCGGCAAACCGAATCACCATGACCCTGGAGCGAGCGGAGGACCGATGACCAGGAAGGCCGACCAAGATCATCGTCCCGCGGGACTGGCCTCCCGCCGACCACGACCTGCAGCATTGGACACCGCTTCACGGCCACGTACAGGCTCGCGCCTGCTGGTCTTGTGCTGCCGACGCGCTTGCGCCAACTCGTAGGCTGCCTGCATGCGCATCCGGTGGTCGGCAGTGCCCCAGTCTATGCCCTCCAGCGCCAGGGCCATCTTCGCGGACACTCCCGCCTTGCCGTTCAGCACACGAGACAGTGTCCCGCGTTCGCAGTTCAGGCGAGCGACCGTCTCGCCCACCGTCCAGCCGACCTCTTCCATGCTCTCACGGATCAGTTCGCCCAAGTACGGGGGATTCAGCATGGAGCGAACGCGCTCATCATCGGTGCTGGTCATGAGCTTCATGCTCCCATCATCAGTGATTCTGCACAGTTCGTCGCCCACAACTTGCGCGCTCGCCCCGTAGAACCCGCGGCTCAAGCCCCTGCCGCATCCTCACCGGAGCTCTGAACCAGCCGCACCCCCACCGCCGGCGCGCCGCCGCATTCGACCGCCATGCGCCCCAAACACCTCAAGCAGTACCACCTCTACGACGGCGACCGCGTCATCGCAACCGGCCAGGCCGCCCTCGACTACCCGTGGCGCCCCGGACTCATCCTCCGGTGGCTCATGCCGCCTGAACCCAAGAGACGCCAGATCTCCCCCGAGGCGCGATACCGCGGCCGACGCCGCCGACTCCGGAAGCGCCTCCAGCGCCAAGCGCCCCTCTTCGCCGCACAACTCGAGAAACAGATCCTCGCCACCCGACCGGAGTACTACGGACTCCCCAAACCCTGACCGGCTGCCCGCAGCCACAACCTCGCCCCAATCACCACCGCCCTGCCCGGGCGGCCGAAAGGAAGTGCATCCAATGCAGATCTACGGCGCGTACACACGCGGGATCGACGGACACCTGTTCGCCGTGTCCGCCACCCCCAACCCGGCCGGACGGCTCCACGTCGCCGGCGTCCCTGACACCGTCGCCCAACACACGGCCACCACCGTCACCCACGCCCTGAAGCGGCTCGGCATCTGCGACGTCGGCGCCGACGTGCGTCTCGAGCCCGCCGGCGCCGCAGACCCGCCCATGGCCACCGGCCGGTACTCGGGCACGCTCGAGCTGCCGATCGCGCTGGCCTTGCTCGCCGTGGCCGGCAGGCTCCCCGTGGACCGACTCGCCGGCATCGTGGCCGTCGGCGGCCTCGACCCCTACACCGCGAACGAGAGAGCCGGCGTGCGGTGCATCAGCGCCGGCGGGACGACCGCCATCGCCCACGCCGCGGAGACGCGCGGCCTCCGGTTGATCGTCGCCGAGGACCAGGCCGCGGCCGCCTGCGTCGAGTGCCGCGAGACGACCGGCGCCGTGACGCTCGACGAGCTCGTGGCCGTGCTCGCCGACGACCAGGACGGCGACCCGCTCCCGCCCCGGACGACCGCCGTGAAGCGACGCGACCCGGCAGCGTGGCGCCTCAGCGAGGGCGACCTGCGCGCGCTCGAGATCGCGTGCGCGGGGTGGCACAACATCCACGTCATCGGCCCTGACAGCCGCTCCCTCCCGCACTGCGGCCGCATCGCGCAGGCCCTCCTGCCCGACCTCGCCGGCGAGGCGGCGCGCGAGACGACCAAGATCCACGGCGTCGCGGGCCTCATGGCGCCGTGGACCGCGCGGATGACGGAGCCCCCGCTCCGAATCCCGCACCACACTGTCTCGCGCGGCGCCGTCGCGGGCAGCCGGGGCCGGCCCGGCGAGGTCAACCTCGCGCACAACGGCGTCCTGGTCATCGACCAGCCGACCGAGTTCGACCGCCATACGACCGACGCCCTCGTCGCCGTCGCCGAGCACGGCCAGACCGTCACGTACCGCTACACGCCGGTCGACCACACGATCCGGATGCCGGCCCGCTTCCGCCTCCTGGTGACCACGCGGCCCGACGAGCTCGACAACCGGCGCCACCGCGCCGCGGACCTGCTCGACCTCTGCGACATCGAGATCACCGGCGGTATGCCGACCGACCCCGCGACGCCCCCCGAACGGCTGCAGGCCGGCCGGGAGCGCATCGCCCGGGCGGCGGCGATCCTCGAGGGCGCGCCCCCGCGCCTCCTCGGCGGCCGGGCGGCGTACGACACGACGAGCCGCCGCATCCGGGCCGTCGCCCAGACCGTCGCGGCGCTCGACGGACGCCGGCAGCTCGAGGACGAGGACCTCGCCGAAGCCGAACGGCTCCTCTACCGCGGCGATCGCACATGACCGCCCGCCGCGACCCCCGGCCCCCGATACGCCAGGACCTCCGGCACCAGCACGCGAGCCAGGACGGACTCGCGCACGAGCGCGACGCCGCGGAGCGCCACGCATGGGACGCCCTCGGCCGGTACAAGTTCGTGATGTTCGGCTACTGGTGCGGGATCTGGGTCCACCTGAACCGCCTCTGCGCAACCCCGAAACCCAACCCCTGGAGAGAGCTCGTAGCCGCCGCCCGGCGGCACCGGAGAAGAGGTGATGACGACTCCGCGACCCGGCCCGGCCGACCTTGAACGGCGGACACGAGCGGCAGCCCGCCGACGGCGTCGAGACGAGACAGTCGCCGCCGGCGCTCTCCGGCGAGCCAGGGGCTCCACCGCGGTCGCTGCCGCCGCGCTCCGCGCGGAAGCCGGCGCGCAGCGGGCGGAGGCCGACAGGCTCTCCACCAACTGCCTCGACGGCAGCGACGGCGCCTGGCGCGCGGCCAAGCGCCGCGACCGGGCCGCGGACCTGCTCGAACCCGAAGGCGGCTCATGAAGGTCAAGCGGGGGCGCGCGGCCGCTTCCCGCCTCGGGCACACCCTCACTCGATGGAAACGCCGGGCGTACGCCCCGCACACCGCCGCGACCGCCTTCTGCAGGGGTTGCCGCGCCACCGCCCTCGTCAACCTCGAGCACGCGTCCGACGCCTACGGCCCCGCCCTCACGAATCCCTGCAGCACCCGCAAGACCGATCCGACCGCCTGAAGGCCCCACGCGCCCCGCAAGCAGCGCGCAGCAGCCAATCCGCAACATCGTCCGAACCGGAGAACGAGCCGTACAGCCCGACCTCGCAAGCCATGACCAGCATGAGACGACAGGAGGACCGGACCCCTCCGCCCGGGATCCCGCCCTTCCGGATCACCGTGGAGCTGCCCGCAGCGTGGCAGAGCTACATCGCGAACAACGTGACCGACGTCTTCGACGAGATGGATCCCGACGATCCGTGGAACCGGGCCGCCGCCGACCGGGAGGCCACCAAGCTCGAGAAGGAGGGCTACGCGCTCCTCGGCCCGGTGATCGGGGCAGAGGCCGAGTTCGGCCGGCACGAGGGAACGCTCGGCGCTATCACGACCTACGAGGCCGTGAACCACGACGTCCTCGACGGCGACAACGCCGCCGGCATGTGGCGCTTCAGACCAGCCGGAAGCGAGACCGAATACCTCATCCTCCACGGCACGGAAGGCGTCGTCTGGCTGCCCGAGCACTGGCGGCGCAAGCTGGCCGATCCCGCCTGCGAGATCGACGAGTGCGACATCGAGTGGCCCGACCCCGCCGGCGACGACCCCGCGCAGCCTCCCCTCACGGATCTCGGCGAGATGCCGGGAGACTGGGATCCACGCGACCGCACGCCGCCGCCCCAGAACCCCGAAGTCTGGAACGACGATGCCTACGAGCGCACGGCCCAGGCGCTCGCGGCGCGCGGGTGGACCCTCGACCAGGCCCTCGACGGCTCCCGGCTCGGTTGGTTCCACGGCCAGTGGGGACCGCTCCGCCCGTACGTCCTGACGAGCGAGCACGATCAGGACGAAGACAACGGAACCCGGCCCTGGATCCAGACCGGCAGGAGGCGACTGTGACCGCGGCCCGGCGGCCGGCCGACAGCCGGCGCGTGCTCCGCCAGGCCCGGCGCGCCGCGGCGATCCTCCGGTGGCGGCAGGCAGGAGCCTCCACGGCGGTGATCGCCCGCGGGCTCGGCACCGACATCCGGACCATCCACCGAGCCCTCGCCGACCTGCGCAGGCGGGCCGGCCGGAAGGAGAAACCATGACAAGCAGCAAGCAGCAGACCATCCGCGCCAGGATCGCCGACGAGGCGATCGCGAAGGTGATGCAGTTCTTCGACGGAACGCTGGCGCAGGCGCTCCACGAGATCCTCCAGAACGCCCGCCGATCGGGAGCGACGTCGGTCACCATCACGCACGACCAGGCCGACCGGCGGATCACCGTGAGCGACGACGGACGGGGCATCGGCGACCCGAGAACGCTCCTCGCGTTCGGCAGGAGCGGCTGGCCCAAGGACCTGCACGGCGCCGAGCACCCCGCCGGCATGGGCATCTTCTCGCTCGCGCGGCGGTCGCCCCGGATACGCTCGCGGGTCGCGGGGCGCGCCGCCTGGAGCGTCCAGCTCGGGGAGGATCACTTCGTCGGACGCGCGCCCGCGGCCGTCGTGGCGGACCCCGGCTGGGACCGCGACCACGGCACCGACGTGACGTTCTCGGTGCTGCCAACCGACACGGGCTGGACCCCAGGCGTGATCGCGGACGCGGTGCGCCACTACCCGATCCCGGTATCCGTCAACGGACGGAAGCCGGAGCAGTCCGACTTCCTGAAGGACGCGGTCCGAACCGAGACCTGGCGCGGACTGCGGGTGGGCGTCTTCCACTCGACCAGCCCCACCTGGGCGCCCCCCAGCATCAACTTCCACGGGCTGCACGTGGCCTTTCCGGACCTGCCCCAGGTCCACGCCCTGCCCGGCGCCGACGCCGACGCGCCCCGCACGTGGCGGACTCTCGCCGACGTCGCCGACTGCCCCGACCTTGAGCTGACCCTGCCGACCCGCACCGCGATCGTGCAGACGCCCTTCACGGCCGAGCTCGTCAGCGAGGCGACGCGGATCATCTACCGCGCGATCGCCGCCGCGGGCCGAGCGCCGCGGCTCGGCTACGAGACTCGGACGAGAGCGGCCGCGGCCGGCATCGCACTCCCGGCCGACCCTCGCCACCTCACGCCGTGGCGGCCCAACAGCGCGCGCGACGCGAAACCCCTCGAGCACCCGCGGCACCCGGACCTCCAGCACGCCATCCTGGTGGACGACGACGAGCTGGACGCTGCGGAGTCTCAGACGCTCGCCTGGGCGGCGAGGGAGTCCGGCACGCTCGGCCGGTACTGGGAAACCGAGAGCGGGCTTCGGGGCTACCGGTGGTACGACGAGCTCCCGTGCATCATCGGCGTCAACGTGCACATGAGGAGCGGGACGCAGACGCATACGAGCACGCGCAAGACCCGCCGGGACGGAGAGAGCCCCTTCCGCGGGGCCGTCGACGAGATCGAGCTCGAACTCGTGGTGAAGAGACCGGGACGCGACACGCGCATCGAGGTGCGGATACCGACGAGCGCCGCGCTGCTCAGCCCGGAGGGGGGCGGGACGAGCGAACCCGAGCCGGTCTTCGTCGCCCGCCGCGACGCACCGATCGACAGCAGCGCCCTCGGGAACGCACTGGCGGAGGCGTACTTCCAGCCCTCGTTCGACTGCGACGCCGACAGCGTCGACACGCAGATGCGCGAGTACCGGCGGCGGATCGCCTACATCGTGACGGAACTCCTCGAGTCCCGCGAGGCCGCGGCCGACGCGGCCCTCCGTGAACTCGTGACGACCGGCATCCTGCCGTCGATGGACGGCGACTCGAACATCGACATCGAGATCCGCAACGGCGCCCTCACGGCGATCCACCGGATCTGACTACGCCTACCCCCGGAAGAACCATCATCCCCTCGGCCGACGCCCGTGAGTAGGTCCCGCGACTCAGCCCCGCCCCATCCTCCCACCGGAACGCCGACCCGCCGAACCAGCCCCCCGACGAAGCCGAACAGGCCCCCGAGCGCGAGCGGCGGGGCCCGCCCCGAGAAACCATCGTCCACGAACAGGAAACCCGAATGAGCCAGAACCAGCCGATGCTGACGCTGATCGAGCTGCTGCGCCGCGGCCGCGAACGGATCCTCCGCGGATGGACGCAACACGCGCCGGCAAGGACCGCCAGCGGGACGATGTGCGGCGCAAGCGACCCCGCCGCCATCGCCTGGTGCGCCGCCGGCGCCGCGTGGTACGCCGACGACAGCATCCCCGACTGTGTGAACGACCCCTGCTACCGCCTGTACGTCGAAGCCTTGGCCGAGCTTCGCCGGTCGCTGGCCGAAGTGTCCCCGAACGAGGACCATGGCGACCACCTGGGCCTCTGGAACGACATGCATCACCGGACGCAGGCCGACGCCGTGCGGCTGTACGACGTCACGATCGCGCACGTGGCCGCCGCTGCCTGACCACCAGCGCCGCCCAAGGACCAGCCAACATGCCGACCACCTACAGAGTCGTCCTCGAGACCGAGACCCGCCCGCGCGAAGCCGCGGCCGCCCTCGACCACCTGCCCGCCATCCAGGTCGACGCGCCGAACGTCGACGTCGCTGCCCGGCTCGCGGTGTCGCATCACATCGACAGCCGGCCGACCCCGCCTCCCGCCGGGACCTCGTTCGGGCTCGTCGTGATCACGCCGCCGCCCTACGACCCGAAGGTGCCTCACCACGACCTCGACGACGAGGCCGAGATGTGCCACGTCAACGTCGAGTACTGGCCCACCGCAACCGCCGTGCACTGACCGCCCGCGGGGTCGGAGCATGCAGTCTCGCCGCGCGAGGCGAAGCCACACCAACGGCCGCCTGGCGGTACGCTTTCGGCCACGATGCCCGAACAACTGATCGACACTCGCTTCCCCGGACAACAGTTCCCCGCGGGGAGCGTTGTCACGTTCCTCGACCGCCACCGGCGCACCGTCTTCCCCGCCGTCACCGAGCTGCGGCGCCACGAAGCCATCGTCGCGGGCGGCGAGGCCGGCCGATGGCGCGTGCAGTACGCCGGACTCGAGCTCATCAAAGCCGGCCCCACGGGCGGAGCGACGATGCAGCAGGTCGAGGACCACGCTGCGCAACTGCTGGAACGCCACCTCAACACGGGCGCGCCGGCGACATGGTGGCGCTTCCGCTTCGAGACCGCCACGGCCCGCGCCGGCATCTGCCGGTACACCACGAGCACCATCGCACTCTCGGTCAGCTACGTGCTGCGAGCGCCCTGGGACGACGTCCGAGACACGCTCCTGCACGAGATCGCACACGCGATCGTCGGCCCCGGCCACGCACAAGACGCCGTGTGGCAGACAGCAGCGCGCGGCGCATCGGCTGCACGGCGAACCGCTGCAGCACCCTCACCCACAGCCTGAAGCGGTGGATAGGGAAGTGCCCCCGGTGCCGAGACCGGTGGTTCCGTCAACGCCTGACGGCGACAGTACGCCAACGCTCGATCTGTCCACGGTGCCGCTCGCGTATCGCCTGGAAAATCAACGCCCACGGGGAAGGCCGCTGACCGCGGCAGCGCATGAACCGACTTGCCAAGACTGCTCGTACGATCTGATGATCGACCCGATGGCCACCCCCACCATCAAACGACCGTCCGCGGACCTGCGCCGCCCCCGCGGGCGGGAGGCTCTTTCGGCCCGCCCACCCACCCCGGTTGACGACACGCCCAGCGGGAACCTCGAACAACGGGCGGAGAACGACACCGACCCCCGGAAGACGGCGACCTGGGCCTGGAGCAAAGCAGAGACCGAGCGCCGACGCCACGCTGCCGACACAGCGGAAACACTTCTCATACAGTGGCAGTAGTGGAGGCGCAGGGATTCGAACCCGAAACACGTGATTCTCTAAGTTGATGATGGCAAAGGGCTTCTGGCGATAAACCTTTGTTGCTCCTCACGTTCCAGCCATGCGGTTGTCCTCTCCAGTCTCCTGGAGTCCTCCTGAGTCGACCCCAGTCTTGGCAACATTGTGGCAACGCTCCTCTCCAGTGGGAGGGCCAGCCGCAGCAAGCCAGCGACCCTCCCGGTTAACAGCTTAACTCTGGTGTTGTATCTTGTTGGTTCTTCAGTGCCTTTGCTCGGGCACAACGACGCTGGTACACGGTATTCGACGCCAGATTGTTCACAGATTGTTCAGTGCACTGCCCGTGGCGTTGGTTGACGGTGCCGTGCTTTGTTATGATTAACGTCAATCACTTAACCAGGAGCCGATCGTGGGCAGCCCTGCAACCCCCCTGATTCACCACCTCCCCATTACCGAGGCCCGCCGCAACCTTGGTGGGCTGGTACGCCGCCTGCACACGAAGGGTGAGTACTTTGTTTTCGTGAAGGACGGGATCCCGGTGGCCGCGCTCATGGACCCTGACGAGCTCGACGACTACCTCGACCTGCAAGATCCCGCTATCAGGAAGGCGCTCGCGCAGGGCGAACAAGAGGCCAAACACGGCAAAGGCCGAGACGGTCATGCTCTCCTCACGGAGCTCAGGAACGAACACGCCACAGCTGGGCGCCGGCGTCGTGGATGACGCCGGCGTTTGTCGTCCGAGTCACCACGGCGTTCGAGCGCCGACTCAAGAAGCTCATCCCTCGGCATCCTGGACTCGTCGACCACTATGCGGAAGTACTGGCCGCCCTTCAAGATGATCCGCAGAATCGACGCAGCACTCACAACATCAAAAAGATCGGACCGAAGCGGTATCGGATTCGGATCCGCCGGTGGCGGTTCATCTACACAATTGACGGTCGGGTGGTGTGGTTGATCTACTGCGGACTCCGACGAGAGGACACTTATCGGTCATGACCCCTGACTCACGAGAGTGGTGGTCACGAACCCGCACAGTAACTGGCGGCGGGCGCTGTAGGCGGCATAAACGAGGGGATAGACCCGGCCGGTGTCGTATGCCGACCCGGAATCCGGGGCCGATTCGGCGCTGTGACCGTTGCCGTTGTGCGGACAGCCGCGCTCACCCGCGGCGCGGTCGGACCTCCGGTCAGGCGTCGGCGCGTCCGGCATGGTCGGCAGCGCGTCGAACTTCGACCAGTCCACCGGCCGGCCGGGTCCGTCCACCATTGCGCCGGTGTCCCGTGGTGGCGTGGTCGGGGCGGCCTGCTTCGGTTCGTTCAGGATGGCGCGGATCGCCTTCGCTTCTTTGGTGGCGTCTCGTAGCATGGCGTTGCTGAACTGGGCGGCCGGCAGTCTCTCCGCTGCTCGTTGCTCGACGATGGCGTAGAACGCTCCACGATTTTCCATGACCGCTGCCAGCCGTGTCCGCAGCTCGGCTCTGCTCAGGTTGTGCAGGTCAGGCTTGCCGGTCGGCTCACCTTCACCATAACCAGCCGTCTGTTTCCGGTCCGGTTCCGGGTCAGGGTTCGCCGGCGCCGTCAGGCGGGCCGCTTCAAGCGGTTCGACGGTCGGCGCGTACGCTTGAGGTACTCCGGTGGGAGAGGAAAAGGCTTCGCTTGAAGCTACGCCTTTCCGCTCCCGGTCAGATCCTGGTACTACGATAGGACGCTGGCGTCCTATCGTAGCGGACGCTGGCGTCCTATCAGAGCGGACGTGGACAGGGGTGGACACCGGGTGGACACCGGGCGTGTCCACCTGCTGCTGTGCGACCTGCCAGAGGTTCGCCGGCTCGGCGTTCAGCTCCATCACCGCGGACCTGCCGGTGCGCCTGACCGTCACCCTCCCGGTGGCTTTCAGCTTCTCGATGTTCCGGCGCACCGCCCGTGTCGTTGTCTCCAGGTCGGCAGCAATGCGAGCTTGGCTCACTCGGCAGCGGCCTATCCGCGTCCGCTCCAGCACGCGCGCGTAGCTGCACAGCGAGATGAAGAACGTCTTGGTGTGGAAGTCTCCGATGCGGGTGTCGCGGGCGGCGGAGATGAACGTCAGCTCCTCAGGCGTGACGTTCCGCCGGGCCTCGGAACCGGGCAGGCGGGGCTGCGTCGCGCTGCGGTCGGCCAGCTGCGAGCGCGATTTCGCGGGCCGTGTCGATTTGTGCGTAGGTGTCTGTCGTGCGGGGGTCTTGCGCGGCTTCAGATGTTCGGGGTACGCTGTCGGCAGTCGGCATCGGAATCTACCTCCGTTGCTGGCGCGTCGGTACCGGATGGCGTCCGGGGCCGACACGGTTTGGGGAACGGCCGACCTTGTCGCGGGGTCGGCCGTTACGCTTTCTGGCTGGATTCTACCGCACCTCCACCACAAGGCGTAGTGGACCTTTCTCCACGCTTCCGCGACCGGTTGTAGTCGGGCTGCGCCATGCAGTACCGGCAAACGCGGTGCTCGTCGGTGAAGTCGAGCACGCCGCAGATGCGGCAATTTGCCCACCGCACGGGCTCGCCGGGCCGGAAGGTGGCGCGCGGCGGCCGGCTCATGCTGTCTCCTCGAGCTGCGGCTGCGGGCCGCGGCACCCGCCGTCGAGCCAGGCTCGCCGTGCGATGGCGAGCCGTGCGCGTCTGGCCTCGGACTCAGCTACCCATCTGACGGTGCTCTCGTGGGCGATGTCGACCTTGCGCCGGTCGCTACCCACTGGCGCTCTCCGGAGCGGCGTGACCGCTGACAGCGCGTCTGTGCCCTTTCGCCGGTAACCGGCCGGCCGTCAGGCGCTTACGCCGGCTGGCGCTCCGAGTCCCCGCAAACTTCCCACCATTGCACGCAATTGCCCGCAAATCGCGCGTGTGGTCGCGTTCACGGGGCGTGATGGGGCCAACCATCCTGTCAGGGCCTTGAACGCGCTCTGGCGCCCGTTCTGGCGGTCGGATTTCGGCGTGAAGGAAGTTGGCGGCCTCTGGGCGCTTCCGGCCGCCGGTAGGAGCGGAACCGCGGCGAGGACCGCGACGCCAGGCTGATCTCATCTCATATTCCTGCAGCCGCGCGGGCGGCGGCGTCATCCATGCCGTGCTGGCCTTCGCCAGGCGAACGGCGCAGCGTCGAGTACGTCCGGGCCCGGTTCGAAACTACGTCCGGTCGCTCGCTCCACCTGATTTTCACGTCTACCCCTAGCGCCTCGCTTGCCGCATGGGCGAGCACTGCGGCGAACGGTTCCAACAAATCAACCGAGAATTGGCGCCGTCCTTCTCTCGCGCCGACACCGGGCGCCCGCGGGTCAAGCATGCTCGCCGGGACGCCCAACGCGACGCTGATCCGCACCGCGGCCTGGTCGGCGAGTGCGACCAATTGAGCGTCAGGCATCGGCCCGATCCGCAGTTGCCGCCAATCAGTCGCCGGCGCGGCATTCCGTCCTTCCCCGAACGAAGCAGACGTGGTTTCGGGGAGTAGCAGCTTCCCGGCGCTCGCCTCAATGCTCGAACGAAGCGATGCGGTTGTGGTCGTGCCGGTCCCATCCGGCAACGGGATCACGCTGGCGCTCGGTGCCCTGGCGTCGTTGCCGAGGGCGCGCTGCGCCAAGGTGTCCAGCTCCGCGCTCACGCGGGCGCGCTGCAGGGCCGACTGGCCGCGCCACGGCTGCACGTTGTCGACGGATACGCGGGCATGTAACACAGTTGCAAGAGCATGTCGTTGAGCATCTCATCTACGGGGTAGGTCGACGTGACCAGCCCATAGCTGCCTGGGTCGTTCGTCATGGCGTCTCCCCTTTCAGCGCGGCTAATCGTCGTGCCAGTCCTCGCACCAGTCGTTTTTCTTGGTCTCCGGCCACGCGCTCGTCGCGTCCGGCATCGGTTGCGGCGGGTGCAGGCGGCACTCTCCCGCGTCGGGACTTTGGTAGTTGGAGGGGGACTCCTTCCAGGCGTTGCACGTTGCGCAAACTCGCCCTTTTGCTCGGCTCATGGCTTCTCTCCTTTCAGCGCGGCGTCGTAGGCCGCGCGCACCTTCGCCGGGTCCAGGTCCAGGACCGCGGCCGCCTGTTTGGCTCGCGCCTGTTCCCAGAGCTGCGCCAGCGCATCCTTGAGCACCCCCTCGGCACTGAATACGGTGGGCGCTGGACCGGGCCTTGGTCCGGGCGGGGTCGGGCCGGGGCCAGGTCCCGGAGGCGTCGGACCGGACCCTGGCGGCGTGGGCGGATCAGGTTCTGGCGGTGGGGTCGGGCCGGGTACCGGCGGTTCGGGCTTGGGCTTCTGGCGCGGCCAGACCCCCTTGTTCTTGGCGTAGGCCATCGTCATGACCACGGCCTGCTCGTCGATCCGGATGTCGGCCGGCGGGTCCCCTGGACCGAACAGCAGATCGCCGCGCCGGTAGACGTAGTCGCCCTGCTCGATGCCGCGCCGAATGCCCCGGATGAATAGCGGCAACACCCGTTCCCATGAAACATTAGGAAAACCGCGATACTCTCCTCTATTCCCCTCACTTGTCCCACCATTAGCCGGCGTGTCCGCGCTCTGCCGAGAACTCGGGATCAACCCCGTGACGCTCTACCGGTACGTCGGGCCGCAGGGCCAGTTGCGCGAGCAAGGCGAGAAGGTCCTCGCCCGTTGAACCGGAGCGCGCTGGACCGAGCGCCGGTGTCGTCTCCGCGGTATTGTTTTGCGCTGCTCCCCGTCGCCGCGTGCATCGCACGGTTTCAATACAGGCGGTTCACAGATGGCGGGAATCGTGGCAGACTTGCAAGGCTTCTTGTCGTCGCGCCACCTGCATCGCCGTCGCCGCAGGGTCCGGCGCTCCACAGTACACGGATAACCACGGGAGACACGCCGGGATTGACTGTCGAGATCGCTTCTGGGACGCACGCCGGGGAGGAGCGCGGGCGCACGGCGCGGTTGAGCGACCACTTCGCCAAGGTGTCGGCACGGTATCGGACACTGCGCGAGCTGGATGTCGGTGCCGTGCGCCTCATCAGCGACGTCGTGGCGCGCGCCGCGGACCCGGGAAGACCCGTGCGGCTCATGGACATCGCCACGGGCTCGGGGCGGTACCTGGACGCGGTCATGCAGGGCGTCGGCGCATCGCACGCCCGGGAGGTCGTGGCCATCGGCCTGGATCGGAGTCTGCCCATGCTCCGGCAAGCGCGCCGCCGCGCCGGACACGCGGGGTATCTGCTGGTCGGGGCCGTCGAAACGCTCCCGTTCCGGGCCGCCAGCTGTGACGTGATGACCTGCTTCAATGCCGTGCACCACTTCGACCTCGCCCGGTTTGCTGACGAGGCGGCGCGAGTGCTCACCCCCGCCGGCCAGCTCGTCGTCTACACGCGCACCCCGGCGCAGAACCGCCGCACGATCTGGGGCCGCCACTTTCCCGAGTTCGCCACGCGGGAAACGAGACTCCATACAGTCAACGAGATGCGAGCCGCCCTGGACGCCACCGGTGCCTTCAGGGCGGTGCGCGCGCAGACGGTTGTGTGGCGGGTCACCACCTCGTTGGCACGCCTCGTCGAACAAGCCACCCACTATCATTATTCGACCTTTCGGCTGTATTCAGAAGACGCGCTTCGCGCGGCGATCGACACCTTCCGCCAGCGCGTGCGACAGGCGTTCCCCGACGTGACGCACATCACGCATGACAATGACCACGTGGTGGTGAGTGCGCAGCGCAGGGCGTCGCGAGGGTGAGCGTGCGGTGGCAGCGGCCGGGCGGCGCGGGGATGGTGGCACGGCGGGCCGGGGTATATGTATCGGGAAGCATCGAGCATGAGCGGGAGCAGTGGGACCTATGCGCCGGTTCTGCCGGCGTCGGCCGATGGGTCGCTGGCGCTGGCCTGGGTGCGGCTGGCCGGCGAGCGGGCCAGCCTACCGGCTGACGCTCGCATGGTGCGGCGGATCTGCGGCTTCGACCTGTGACCGGCGGCGGGCCAGCCGACGAAGCAGACAACCTCGAGAAGTACGAGCGGCCCGCCGCCTTACACCGTGCCGCCGCCCGGCCGTGTAGAGCGATGACTTCAACGAAGAAGACGCCGGGCGGCGGCAAATTCTACGCCCGGCCGTTCCTGTGCGACAAGGCGGTGCTGAACGGTGGCGACCTGTTCAGCCCATGCGCGATCGATATCGACGCGCGCGAAGTCATCCTGAAAGCCGACGCGGCGGCGGGCGGCTTCGTTGAAATCGGGAGCGAACGCTTCGCCGCTGCGCCGTGGGTGTCCGGGTCCGGCATGCCGTACGCCACGGTCGCGCTGACCAAGGCCGATATCGCCCGGCTGCGTCGAGCGCACGTGTTGCTGGCGCTAATGGCCGAAACCTGGAACGACGCGCCGCCGGCGGCGCCGAAGCCATCCCCAAAAGTCTGGCCGCGGGCGTGGAATCCGCCATCGTAGGCGGCCCGGCCCGGTCTGCTATCTTCGACCTGACTCCGCCGCCCGGGCGTATAACGTCGGACCACTTCAGAAGCCGTGACAACAAGGGCGGCGGGGTCGCTTCGTACCCTGGCCCGCTGGCGGCTTCCACGTGATCCCGCCGCCCGGGCCGTTCGCGCAGATGACTTCGAAGGGTCCGAGCACGGGCGGCGGGATCACCTGGCGGGCGGGCTGGTATCGTTCAGCGGTCGCGCTCGGCCGGCCGATCGCGGTGTCGGCCGGGGCGATCTGGGCGATCTGGGCGATCTGGGCGAGTGAATCTTTCACGATAACGGTACTTATCGAACATCTTTCCGACTGAGGTTTTACCCCTTCCTTGAGCGCCCGGCTCCGGCGCCGCGGCGGCCTTCGCCTGCCACGCGGCCAGCTCGGCCGCGCTCACGCGGGCGTGAGCGATTGCGGGGCGACGCGGAGCGGGGCGGCGTGGCATGAAGCCGTGGGGGTTCGAAGAAGGGCCGACCGCGGCTGACTTGTCAGAACGGTTCTCCGTGCCATGCTCGTTCGCTCGACGTATGCAAAACATAGAATCAGACACGGGATACGACACACGGCGGCGCTGGCCGGACGGCGTCCTTGCCCTCGTATCGCAAACGGCCGTTTACGACACAGGCTGATCGGCTCCGCCCGCGTCTCGACCTCGAAAGCAGGCGGCTCCCAGTCGCTGGATATGCAGCGCGACGCGCTGCAGGCTGTGGGCGTCGACGCCGGCTACTCCATTGAAGGACGCGCTGTCCGCCAATGAAGGCCCTGCTATAAACTGTTGTGCTTTCAAGACAGGTTCTGGCGTCAGGTTTTCCTCGGACCCAGCCGTATTTCTCTGGAGGTTTCGTGCGCTTCAAGCCAGTAGCCGCTACAACGACAACAGCGATGGTCCTGTTCCTCCTCGCGGCGCCGGCCGCCGCGCAGATGGACGTCACGGCTGCGGAGGTCGTGGACCGAGACAGCTTGATGCAGTTTGTTCAACGGGCGAAGACCGCAGTGGACCAGGCGGCGTCCGATGCCTCTGGCACGTATGACTTCGCCGACCTGGAGTTTCGGCCCCAAGGTGACTGGAACCAGGGCTCCATCTACATCTTCATCGCCAAGACCAACGGCGTCATCGTCTTCCATGGGGCCAGCATGGACCTCGAAGGTATGAACCTGTGGGACCGCGCGGACCGGAACGGCGTGCTGTACACGCAGGAGCTCATCCGCGCAGCGGAAGCGGGCGGCGGATTCGTCGAGTACTTGTTCGACAATCCCGATGTGATGGGCGACGAGGAAGCAGGTTCACCCAAAGTGAGCTACGCCGCTCTGCTGACTTTCGAGGACGAAAATCTCGTCATCGGTTCCGGCTTCTATCCCGCGACGTCCGTTCCATTCGCGCCGCCGCTAGGCTACGTGGTGCTCACGCTGTTGCTCACCGGAGCCGGCTGGCTCCGCCTCAGGTGTACGTCGTCAGCCTGGCCCGAGAGGCGAGTGTGAGCGGGACCCTGCAAATGACCGTGGTGCAGGCCTGGGGCACAGCTTACAATCTCAACCTCGAAGGGTGCCGCCGTCGGCCTCGCGGTGCGTGCCGGCCGGCGCCCTTGCCATCTGTCGCAAACGACCGTTTACGACACATGTTGATCGGCTACGCCCGCGTTTCGAAGGCGGATGGCTCCCAGTCGCTGGACCTACAGCGCGACACGCTACGGGCCGATGGCGTCGACGCCGGCCACGTCTACCACTTGGCTGGACCGAGCGCGCGGCGGAGTGGATCGCCCTGCTGGCTGCTCAAGATACACGGCGCGTCTACCACCGATGTGATGCTAGCGATCGCCATCGCCCGCTGTGAAACGGACGCCAACTGGTCCATCGTGAGCATTTAGGCGTGAGCATGTTCGTTCTTCAGCGGCCATTCGCCAAGTTGAGCGCCAGCAGTTCGGCGAGCGCGTCGTCGTCGGAGATGTCGGCCGGCCAGCCGTAGTTGGTGCGCGGCAGGCTGGTAGTGTCTCAGTTTGAAACCCGTGGCCGACCGGATCACGAGCGTTACCGCATCTCCCTGAGACGCTCGATTGCCTCATGGTCGGCCATCACGACTGTCCCTTCATCCTGGGCCATCAGAGCAGATTCTTGAGGGCGGGCACCCGGGGTCGCTCAGTGCTCTGGTGGGTTGCTGTCGCGCTGGCAGCAGCGGCCGGCTGCGACAAGCACGAGGCTATCGATTAGCCCATTCCCGTGCCCGCGCTTGCGCCGCGGCGATCTGTTCGCGCGTCATGCTGCTGGCGACAATCTCGCGGGCCTTGCGGGCATCCTCGTTGCCGGTCGCGGCGGCAAGGTTTAGCCACATGTGTGCGGTAACGTAGTCCTGCGGTACGCCCCGACCGTTGCCGTACATGACCCCGAGGTTGAACTGGGCGCTGGCGTTGCCCTGCTCGGCGGCCAAGCGGTACCACCGGACGGCTTCAGCGTAGTCCTGCGGTACGCCCCGACCGGTGTCGTACGCAACCCCGAGGTTGTACTGGGCCTCGGCGTAGCCCTGCTCGGCGGCCAAGCGGTACCACCGGACGGCTTCAGCGTAGTCCTGCGGTACGCCCCGACCGTTGCCGTACATGACCCCGAGGTTGTACTGGGCGCTGGCGATGCCCTGCTCGGCGGCCAGGCGGAACCACCGGACGGCTTCAGCGTCGTCCTGCGGTACGCCCTCGCCGTTGCTGTACATGAGCCCGAGGTTGGACTGGGCGCTGGCGATGCCCTGCTCGGCGGCCAGGCGGAACCACCGGGCGGCTTCAGCGTCGTCCTGCGGTACGCCACGACCGTTGTTGTACATGACCCCGAGGTTGAACTGGGCGCTGGCGTAGCCCTGCTCGGCGGCCAGGCGGAACCACCGGACGGCTTCAGCGTCGTCCTGCGGTACGCCACGACCGTTGTTGTACATGACCCCGAGGTTGAACTGGGCGCTGGCGTAGCCCTGCTCGGCGGCCAGGCGGTACCACCGGACGGCTTCAGCGTCGTCCTGCGGTACGCCCTCGCCGTTGCTGTACATGACCCCGAGGTTGAACTGGGCGCTGGCGTAGCCCTGCTCGGCGGCCAGGCGGAACCACCGGACGGCTTCAGCGTCGTCCTGCGGTACGCCCTCGCCGTTGTCGTACGCAAACCCGAGGTTGAACTGGGCGCTGGCGTGGCCCTGCTCGGCGGCCAGGCGGTACCACCGGACGGCTTCAGCATCGTCCTGCGGCACGCCCTCACCGGTGGCGTACACAAACCCGAGGTTAAACTGGGCGTCGGCGTCACCCTGTTCAGCCGCGTGCCGTGTCGCTTCGTAATCCTGGGCACTGGCTGGCGTGACAGCGAGCAGGAAAACGGCGGCCACGCAGGTCAATATCCAGCGCATCTTCAACTCCATCTGTGGGTCCGGCGGGGGCGAGTGTATGCCATGCGGCCGCAGTGCTACGCAACGCGGATAGCGGCGCAAAAGGCGGGCGGCCTTGCCTTGCTTGCCATCTCTGTCAGCTCACATTCCGGCCGCCTCGAACGCGGCCAAGACGTCCGACTCCTGGTGCCGTGTCCAGCTTAGCGCGTGCCTGCGTTAACCGGTACGCTGCACCGGCCTCCGCCGCCTTCACCGACGCCTCTACGCCATCCAGCTCTACATCCGTCGCCCGTTCCAGATGCCTCCGCGCCTGGCCTACCTCGAACGCCATCATCGAGCGATCGGTCGGTATCCGGTCCCGCGCCCACCGCTGCTCGAACACGTCCGTTAACGCCTGCGCCTCACGAAGACCTGACGACTGGGTGGCTCGACGTCGGTCTTGATGACGACTGGACAGTGGGTGAAACTAGGCGAGCACCAGATCGAAAGGCAGTTGCTGACGCAGTAACCGCCTCGTTAGTGCCATCCAGGAGTAACACATTGGACGAACATGACGTGCAAACCGCCATCACGAAGCTGCGCGAGGTCGTACCCGGAAGCCCAGAGGTGTACCAGAAAACCGAGTTTCTATGCTACCGGACGCGCGAGGACGGATCGGTCCAGGACGTGACTGTGACGATTCTCGATGCTGGTCCGAACTCACCAGCAGGTCTGCGCTACAACGTCTCCGCTAACCTCGGCGGACGGGTCAAATCCGGCCATTAGTGGACACCGCAAAACCGGCCATTTCTGGCGACCCGAGACGGGAGTTGAGTTCTACCTCATAGGGTCATGTGTGCGCAAGGTTGTCTGGACCTTGGTGCGCCAGCTGCGCGGCCCGCACTTGAGCACGTGCGCGTGATGGAGCAGACGGTCGAGCAGCGCGGTGACAGCGGCGGTGTCGCCGAGCAGCTTACCCCAGTCCTCGACGGGTCGATTTGAGGTGAGCAGCGTGGAGGCCCGCTCGTAACGGCGCATGATCAGCTCGAGCAGGTCCTCGGCGGCGGTGTGCGGCAGCTTTCGCATGCCGAGGTCGTCGATGATGAGCAGGGGCACGCGGGTCAGCTCGGCCAGATAGTCCTTGCGGGTCTCGGCGAGCGTCGCCTCGGCGAGTTCTTCGAGGAAGGTGTGCGCTTCGCGGTAGATGACGCGATAGCCCTGCTGGATCGCGGCGCGGCCGATGGCTTGGGCGATGTGGCTCTTGCCGGTACCGGGTGGCCCGAGCAGGAGGGCGTCTTCGCGCTGGGCGACGAAGCGTGCGGTGGCGAGTTCGAAGACGAGCGCGCGGTTGATCTTCTTGTTGAAAGCGAAGTCGAAGCGGTCGAGAGAGCGGTCGGGGTCACGGAATCGGGCCTGCTTGTGGCGGCGGGCGAGCAGCCGGTCCTGGCGCCGCTGGAGTTCGTCGCTGACGAGCGTTGCGACCAGGTCGATCGGGACCATCTGCTCGGTCTGGGCTTGCCGCAGGCGCGTGTCGAGGACGTCGGCCATGCCGGAGAGGCGCAGCTTGCGGAGGGCCTGATCGAGTTCGACGAGATTCATGACGGGTCTCCTGTTCTGCGGTCGATGAGATCGCGGTAGAGGGTCAGTTGCCGGATGAGCGGGTCGACCTGCCGCAGCGAGAGGGGCGCGACGGACCGACGGTCGAGGTAACGGCGCAGAAAGCGGTAGGTGGGCACGCCGAGTTCAAGCGCGGCGGTGGCGGCCTCTTCGGCGACGGCGGGACCGTGCTTCCTGGCGAGCGCGAGGACGCCGAGAATGCGGCGGACGCCGGCGGCGCCGTCGTGGCGGTGGATGTGGTCACAGATCGTAGCGATGCCCGGGCCGGCCCGCTTGGCGGCGGCGAGCAGGGCGAGGGTCTTGGCCGGCGTCCGGGCGGGCCGGTCTTGATCGGCAATGCGATGCCAGCCGCGCGGCGTGCGCAGGTGCTCGCGGAGGAGCTGGCCGGTGCGGGGGTCGAGCAGCCGGACGTGGGCCGCGTTCCATTGGACGTGGATGCGCCGGCCGATCCAGCCGGGCGGCGCGCTGTAGTAGGCCGCGGCGACCTCGACGCAGCCGTCGAGATGCACGGTGCGATGGCCGTACTGGTAGTAGCGAAACGGTTCGAGCGGCAACGGGCCGAGCGCCGGACGTTCCTCGGCAAACATGGCGGCGACCTGGCGCTTGGTGGTGCCATGGATGCGCGTATCGGCCCAGCGCCGTTCCCAGTGGTCCAGATACGTCTGGGCCTCGTCGAGACGCTCGAAGCGCTGGCCGCGCAGCGGGGTTTTCTGCGCGTGGCCGACACCGGCCTCGACCTTGCCCTTGCGGTCGGGGTCGCCGACGCGGCACGGCAGGGCGACGGCGCCGTAGTGGGCCAGCACGTCGCGGTAGAGCGGATTGAGCGTCGGGTCGTAGATGTCCGGGGTGAGGACGCCCTCTTTGAGGTTGTCGAGCACGACGACGCGGACACTGCCGCCCAGCCGCCGGAATGCGCGCTCGTGCAGCTCGGCCCAGACCTGGGCGCTCGACCGGTAGACCAGCAGCCGCACGGACTTGCGCGAGTAGCCCAGCGTCAGCACGAAGAGCCGCGTACGCCGGTACTTGCCGGAGGCGGGATCACGGACCATCGGTCCGTCGCCGTAGTCGACCTGCGCTTCTTCGCCTGGGGCTGTCGTGATCACTACCCGGGCATCGGCGGCGGGACGCTGGAGGAGCTTGGAGACGAATCGCCGCACACTGGCATACCCGGCCGGAAAGCCGTGCGCATCGACCAGATCCTGCCAGATGGCCATGGCGTTGCGCCCCCGGCCGACGGCCTCGACGATCAGCTCGCGATAGGGTTCGCAGGCGCTCGCCCGCGGCGCTCGGTTGGGGTGGTCATCGGACACGGTGGCGGCCTCACCCGTGCCCGCGGGGGCCGAGAGTACTGCCGCAGAGTCGGTGGACACCGCCGAGGAAATGGCCGGTTTTGCCGGACGAACGGACGGCCGGCCGCGGCCGCGCACCGCCACGCCGGCCGCCTTCAGGTAGCCGCTGGCCGTCTCGCGCCGGACCCCGGTTGTCCGTTCGATCTGCCGCAGCGACCAGCCGAGGCGTCCCAGCGCCAGAACCTGCTGTCGTTTGTCTTCTGCCAAGACGTTGCTCATGCCGGGCAGGAACTCGCAGTTCCTGACCGCTGTCAACGTCTCGGGCCGCTATCCTTAATGGCCGGTTTTCAAGTGTCCACTAATGGCCGGATTTGGGTGTCCACCGAGGCGGCGGCCTGCCCGACTCCGCGAGATTACCCGCGCGAAGTCATTCAGAAAGGTACAGGGACCCCTGAGTCACATAGCAGGCCGTATTTGGACCTCGCCTCCGAAGTGATTCCTGGCGACCCACCAGCGTATGGCGGTCGGGTATGCGTCACGTGGAACGGCGATGGCTGCCTGATCTGCTACGACCTCTTGGACGTGGCCGAGGCCCAAGCGGACCTGGCTGGGCCCGAGGCGCGCCGGGACCGTGACGCGATGTACGGCATCCCTCGCGACGCTCTAGTAGGGCGCTCTGGGCCATCGGTCGTGTCCATCAACGGTGTGGTTGCATCCGCGGCTGTGACGGAGTTCATGGTGGCCGTTACCGGCCTCCGGGCACCGAAGAAGGTACTCACGTATTACGGTCACATGGGACGGTTTACAAGATCCACAGAGCCGCCGGCCCAGGATTGCTATTACTGCAAGTCAATCCGAGGGCGAGGTGCTGCCGCAGACGTGCAGCGGTATGTTCGCGAAGGAGTCGGCGCGTTCCTCCGGTGACGGGGGTGAAACGCCTCGGCTGCGGCCGCGGCGGGTTGGGTTCCGGCACCGCGCCTGGGCGCTGGTGCCGCTGGGCGGCGTCGGCCCGGATGGGCCGTTTGTAACTACCCCTCTCGCTCCGGAAGTTGGTCCGGGTACGGGGGTCGTCTCGTGAAAATCTCAGGTGCGGGGTCCGGGGATGACGTCAGCCGGGTTCCGGAAGTCGAGCGGCGGCTGGAGCCGTTGTAGGTGATAAGTACCGTTATCGTGAAAGATTCGCTCGCCCAGATCGTCCCGGCCGAGACGGCTATAGGCCGCGCCACGGCGACCGCGCGCCGCCTGGTCGACGCCTCCCTCAGCGCCAATACCCGCCGCGCCTACGCCGGCGCCCTGCGCCGCCTCGACGCTTGGCTCAACGGCCGCCTGCTCGATGACGCGGCCCTGGCCGCCTGGCCTCTCAGGGTGTCCTGGGGGTGGGCTGTGGTGAGCAGATAGACTCTCAACCGATGGGGGTCGTTGACATTTTCTCGAAACGCCAACGGCGGATGAGAGGCGAGTTTCCGGACGTGTACCAGTACGTCGACTTGCCGGACGCCTTCCGCACGCAGGTCGTCTTCATCCTGGCAGACCTGTTCTCGTATGACAACGACTGGAGGTACAAGTTCTTCCAGACCATTCGTGGCATTTTGGCACGAGAGTTTGGGGTTTTTAGTCTTCACGATCGAGCGGGCACTCCGCAGGATGAGGTCACCAATTTTTTTTTAAACACCACCAACGTCGATGATGCCCTATCCGTAATCGAACTCTCGTTCAGGACGGCTGTACTGGCACAGGCGCAGGGCTACTTTATCCGCTGCAAGATGACGCCGCATCAGGCCGTCGAAGAGCTGAATACGCGGTTCAAGGAACACGGCATCGGATATCAGTTCGAGTCCAACGAGATAGTGAGGATCGACTCCAAGTTTCTTCACCAGGAGGCTGTGAAACCAGCGTTGCAGATCCTTAAGGCGATGCAGTACGCGGGTGCGAACGAAGAATTCAGGAAGGCCCACGGGCACTACCGCCATCGGCGGCACAGCGAGGCGATCAATGAATGCCTGAAAGCGCTGGAGAGCACGCTGAAGGTGATCTGCCACCGGCGCAAGTGGCGGTTCGACGCTAAGAGGGATACGGCAAGCCCGCTGCTCGATATTGTCTTCGAGAAAGGCCTGCTCCCGGACTACCTGCAAGCCAGTTCGGCACGCTGCGCTCCCTCCTGAAGAGTGGTGTCCCAACCGTCCGGAACCGGGAAAGTGGTCATGGGGCGGGAGAAGAACCCCGCCACGTTCCTCAACACCTCGCGGCCTACGTCCTTCACCTGACGGCATCGGCTATCGTCTTCATCTCGCGATGCGACGATGAGTTGTAGCCACCGCGACAGCAACCCCACCAGAGCACTGAGCCCCCCCTGCCGCCGCCCTCGACGCGCTCCGCGCGCCGCTGACGCCGCGGCGGAAAACGCCCTGATACGTCCACTCGCTCACGCTCGCGGACTGCGGGCGTAAGCCGGCATCACGAGCCGCCGCGCGCCACCTTGGATGATCCTGTCGTGTCGTGGCACTTACCAGAAGACGACACTCATCCTATCGCCCGCACAAACCGTCGCCGCCCGCGGATCACAGCAACACCTAAGAGTTGCCCGAACCAGCCCACTAGTAGCGCCACGGACACGGCAACCCAGATATTCGTGAGACTCATCGCAAGGACCACGGCGACCAGGGATCCAACGCCCAGTCCGGTCCAGCGAGCGTGTGCTTGAACCACGCCGCGGATCATTGGACGCGTGGGCCGATGCTTGAGTCGCACACTTAGGTGATTGCAGTAGACGCGTAGCGTCGGGTTCGAGATGTTTGGTCTAACAAGGAAGAGAAAGATCGCCTTCGCGCCTCGATTCAGTACGGGGATTACGAAGTCCCGGCGTCGAAAGAAGTCGGTCGGCGGCCGGTCATCATCAGGTAGATCAAAATAGCGAGCAGCCTCAGCGGCAAACATGGGGGTCCAAGGGAACCACTGATTGCTGCCTTCAAGGTATCCGCCACCGCTGAGAATCACCGGATCGGGTTGATCGTACTGGAGGCTCACGACTACGTCCGACAGGTCGCGGCTGCCGCTTTCGTTCTCGATCTCGACTCTGCACCACTGGAGTAGATTTCCGGCCGGGGCGCCGTTGTAACGTATTTCGACGTTACCCCATGTTGGATTGTCACCGCCGGCGGCAAGCGTTGTATGGGTCACGGACCATCGGACTGTCACCATGCGCTGCAGGTACTGCTGCCAGAGCCGGTGCACCAACGCGCCGAGGACGGCGCCCGCCGCGGCGGAGACGAGAGGATGATTCCAGATAGCCTTCAGGAATTCCATGCAGACATCTTCGGAGCAACTGGTTCATTCTACCCATCGGTGGTGGCGTACTCCCCGAGGGGGCGCCACCGCGCCTCGATTAACCGTCCCCGAACATCCCCGCCTGCTTACCCGCTTTTTTCAGAGCCTTAGGTGCGCGCTTGTAGGTCAGGCTGGTCTGGCGCGGCGGCGGCGCGTCCAGCGGGTGAACGAAGCCGCCGGTAGCTCGAGGTGAGTTCAGCGCAGCCGGCCGCTGCCACGTAGGCGCACATCACTTCGCCAGCTCAGCCGTCGTCATGCACATCGGGTTGCTCGGCTCGCTCACATCGTATCCCCTTTCAGCGCGGCTAATCGCCGCGCCAGTCCTCGCACCAGTCGTTTTTCTTGGTCTCCGGCCACGCGCTCGTCGCGTCCAGCAGCGGTTGCGGCGGGTGCAGGCGGCACTCTCCCATGTTGGGACTTTGGTAGTTGGATGGGGACTCCTTCCAGGCGTTGCACGTTGCGCAAACTCGCCCTTTTGCTCGGCTCATGGCTTCTCTCCTTGTTCCGCCAGCTGGCGCTCGCGCGTTCGGTTGGTTCCCATACTCAGTGCACCGTTGGTTCGCCTCGCAGGTCAGCCGGCACGGTGTCGAGCAGCTCGCGGCGGCAGGCGTCGAGAATCTTCGCGCCGCGCGGTTCGGGCCATGTGTCGGCTACGTTCCAGATCGCGCCGACAAGCGCCGCCATGACGATACGGCACTTCACCTCATCCGCGCCGCTGTGCTCTGCCACGTAGGCGCAGATGGCGTCCGTCAGGTCGTTCAGTGTTGGGGCCTTCATGGCGTCTCCTCGCTGCGCTGCTGCGCCTTGCGTCGGATCACGTCGGCCAGGTGCGGCTCCCAGATGCGAATTTCCGCCGACGTCATCTGGGCCATCATGTCCAGCGCCAGGGACTGAATCTCATCCTCGGTCATGTTCGGGTGGATGCGGCCGCGGTCGATCTTGATCATCCTCGATGCGCTCATGGCGTCTCTCCCACCGCGGCGTCGTGGGCCGCGTTCAACTGCGCCACGTCTACCCCGAGATCCGCGGCCATCTTCCGGGCTATCGTCGGCGACCACTTCTCGCGGCGCTTGCTCCGGACGCTTGGCGGGCACTGCTCGCAGGCTCGGTGGCCGCGGGTCCGGCTGCCGGTGCGGTCCGGACCGTTGCCGGCAGCGCACGGCTGCGCCGTTGCTGCGATACTGGTCCAGCCGGCGCGCTTCCCGCCGGGCCACAACCGCCCGTCTTCGGCCGGCAGCCCCGGCAGCCGAGCCTGCCTTCCCATTATTGGTAAGGATTCACTCGCCCAAACCGCCCCGGCCGACACCGCGATCGGCCCGCCGACCGCGACCGCGCGCCGCCTGGTCGACGCCTCGGTCAGCGCCAACACCCGCCGCGCCTACGCCGGCGCCCTCGGCCAGCTCGACGCCTGGCTCGACGGCCGGAGGCTCGACGACGCGGCCCTGGCCGCCTACCTCCGGGAAGGCCAGGACCCCGGACTATCGGCGCCGAATGCTATGGTGTCCGGATGATGAAACAGTGGGTGAGCATAACTGTCTGCACGTTGGCCCTCGGCGGGGTGCTGTCCGCACAATCGACGCCGGCGCGCGGGTGTCCAGATGCCACGGAGACGTGGATGGGCCTCAGGGTCTGTGAGGAAACCGGAGACCGTAGCGGCTACGACCGTGATGACTTCGGCAGTGCATACAGCTCGAAAGAGGACGAGATTGTCGCGAGCCTGCCGCAGAGCGACGGCCAGGTCTACACGCCCTACACCTGCACACTGTTTGATATCGAGCCAGACGGAACCGCCGCGACGGATATCGAGCACATCATCGCGCTGGCAGAGGCGTACGATTCCGGCTTGGCTCCGGATCGGTACCGGGCGTTTGCGGCCGACCTGGACAACCTGACGATCGCCGTGCCGAGCGTCAACCGGAATGACAAGAGCGATCGCGATGCTGGTGAGTGGACGCCGGCACAGAACCGCGGCTGGTTCGCGGATCGGGTGGTCGAGGTGAAGCGCGAGTACGACTTGGCGGTCAACCCGGCGGAACGGGATGCGCTGGCGGCGCTGCTAGCAGCGGACGCCAGTCGAACGGTGTCCTGTGCGGCCGCGGAACCGGAGCCGGAACCGGAGCCGGAAAAGGATGATTTCGAGTACTGGGACACCAGCGGCAACGGCGATCTGACGTGCGCCGAGGCGATGCGGAACGGGGCCGACGGCTTGAAGCTCCCAGCCTATGAAGATGATCACGACGGCACAGGTCTGATCTACGAATGGCTGGAGCGAGGCACCAGCAGTGACCCCGACATGGACGGCATCGCGTGCGAATCGAACCGGAATCCAAACGGCTACGTGCCGAGCAGTACGACGCCAGCTCCGACACTCCCTGAGACCGTGGCGTTGTTCCTCGCAGTGCTCCTTTTGGGCAGCGGCGCGTATCTGCTCCGCGGCCAGCATGGGGGTGCCCTTCCCGTAGCGGTCAGGGCTCCGGATCCGGCGGCCCGGTAGGTCGAGGATTACCGGACTAGACGCTCGACAAACGGCGGCAGGTGTGAAGCGCCCGCCGGTCCCGTTCCAACGGCGCCGGCCGGTGCCGCAGCGCAATCGGGATAGGGGGGAGCCTCGCGGCTCCGCCCCTCCCACACCACCGTGCGTACGGGTCCGTACACGGCGGTTCGACGGAGTCAAGCGGCATGGCCTGCGGCGACGGATGCGAGGCCGATTCGGTCGAAGAAAGCGTTGGGCAGCGCGATGCAGAGCGCCGGGCTGAGGCTGACCCGCCACGGGCCATGGGCGCTGCTGGCGGTCTTGGCCGCCAGGGTCTTGCTGACCCCGCGGCGGCGCAGCGCCGCGAAGCGGGTACGCCCATGCTTCCAGTGCTTCCAGACGACGGCGCGAAGCCGCCGCCGTGTCCACTGGTCGAGGCGGAGCAGGACAAAGGGGTCCTCGCAGAATCCGAAGTAGCCCCGCCACCCGACGAGGTAGCGGGACAGCTCCTCCACGAGACGGGTGAATCTGACGCTCGTTGTGCGGCGCGTCAGTTCCCGAACCCGCAGCTTGAACCGGGCGAGCGCCTTCGGCGAGATAACCCGCTGGGGCGTTGGTCCGGCCGTGAAGCTGAAGGCCAGGAAGGCCCGCGCCGACGGGCGGTCCACCGCGCTCTTGGCTGCGTTCACCGTCAGCTTCAGCCGCCGGGCGAGGAAGTTGGTCACGCTCGCCATGACCCGCTCGCCCGCCCGCCGGGACCGCACGTAGGTGTTGCAGTCGTCGGCGTAGCGGACGAAGCGGTGGCCGCGCTTCTCCAGCTCCTTGTCCAGGACATCAAGCATCAGGTTCGACAGCAGCGGCGAGAGCGGCCCGCCCTGCGGCGTCCCCTTGGTCGTCGGGCCGACCAGCCCGCCGTCGAGCACGCCCGCGGTCAGGAAACCGCGGACGAGCCTGAGCAGGCGTTTGTCGGCCACCCGCTTGGCCACCAGCCCCATCAGGATGTCGTGATTGACCCGGTCGAAGAACTTCTCCAGGTCGAGGTCGACGACGAAGTCGAAGCCCGCGAGGATGTGCTCCTGCGCGCGCCTGACCGCCTGATGGGCCGAGCGTCCGGGCCGGAACCCGTAGCTCGCATCCGAGAAACCGGGGTCCCACTCCTCCTGCAGCACCTGCATCACCGCCTGCTGGATGAAGCGGTCGAGCACCGTTGGCACGCCGAGCCGGCGAACGCCGCCCGACGCCTTCGGTATCTCCACCCGCCGTACCGGCTGCGGCGTGTAGCTGCCGGCGAGAAGCCGGGACCTGATCTCGGGCCAGTGGGCCTTCAGGTGATCGCCCAGCTCGTCGACGGTCATGCCGTCGACGCCGGGCGCCCCCTTGTTGCGCCGGACACGCGCCAGCGCCTTCTTCAGATTGCCGGGCTCGACGACCGCCTCCATCGACGGTTGCTGCCCAGCCGCCGGGCGTTCGGGCTCGGCACGCGCCGTGCGGGCTTCGGTCCCTTGGGCTCCGGCGCTCCGGGCTTCACCCTTCGCCGCCGGCTCCAAGGCCAGCTCCAGCTGGTTGTTCTGCCGCCTGGTCCGCATGAGCGTTGCCGTCCTACTGACCCTGTCCGTCGTTCGGGCCTTCGCCGGCGAGCCGGCTACTATGCCCTCTGCTGACTTCTGCGCCGCGGTCACGGGCCTTGCGGACCCGCTCAGTCCGGGACTTCCGGACACGGCGCAGACCTCCCGAGGTAAGACCGACCGCCTTCGCCGCATCCCCGCCGGATTTACCCTCCCGGCCCTTGATGGCTGCGGACTTCGCGATTCCGCGCTCGCTCGTCCGGCCGGGTAGGCCTCGTATCCGGTTCTTGTTCATCGGGTCGCGGCTTTGCTCCACGCTTCCTTCAGACCCCGCCTCGCGACGACGCCCTTGCGCTTCGCTAATCCTTCGCCGCCATCAGGCTGGATAGAGGACTTGCACCTCCAAGCTGTCGGTCATGCTCGGCACACGCGGAGGAGGCGCGTAGCGCCTTGACACGGGCCGTGAGCGGAGGCTATCCGGGTTCCGGCCGCTGATGCACCAGCAACCATCACAGCGCCGCCGCGGAAGTTGACGGCTGGCTTTGTCCGGTTCGGATAGATATCGTACCGATCCGTGTATTCCTTGCTCACCACCATTGCTGTAGCCGTCCTCAGTCTCGCGGTGATTGGTCCACCCGTCCAGGCGCAGGAGCAACCGTCAGCACAAGAACTTGCCGACCTGCACGCCCGCGCCGACGCCGGCGAAGCCACCGCGCAGCACGACCTCGGATTCCTGTACAGCGACGGCCTGGGCGTGCCGCAGGATCACGTCGAGGCCGCCGGCTGGTACCGCCGAGCCGCCGAGCAGGGCCACGCCACCGCGCAGCACGCCCTCGGAGTGATGCACTCCGCCGGCCTGGGCGTGCCGCAGGATTACGTCGAAGCCCACATCTGGTTGAACCTCGCCGGCTCCAAGTTAACCGGCCAGTCTCGCGAAAAGGCCGTGGCTGCGCGAGACGGCTTAGCCAAGCTGATGACGCCTGCGGAGCTACGCGACGCACAGCGGCGGGCTCGAGCGCGGCACGCAGAGCTCTCGCTCCAGATGCCCAGTGGTGTACAGGACGCGCCGGCTACCGCCGGTGCTGTCGTCGGGGGGGTGTACCGGGGTGGCTGGGGCATCGTGAAACCGCGCCTACTCCGCGAGGTGAAGCCGCTGTACACCTCCGAGGCGTTGGACGAAAAGATTACCGGCACGGTCGAGCTGGAGCTGGTGGTGCTGCCGAACGGTATGGTCGGCGACGTGCGGATTACGCGCTCGCTCGATCCGGTGTTCGGGCTCGATGAGGAGGCGATCAAGGCGGCCCGGCAGTGGCTCTTCGAACCGGGCACGCGATTCGGCGAGCCGGTCGAGGTCCTCGTCAACCTCGCCCTCGAATTCAATCTGCGCTAGTCCTGATTGTGACCGGCCCGCGCGCCGGCCGCTGCCACCCCGGCAACAGTCACAGCGCCGACCCGGCCCCGGATTCCGGGCCGGAAATGGAGTTTCCATGAGTCGCATACTTGTTCTCGCCGTCCTAGTCGTTTTTTGCCTGCCTTCACTAGCCGCCGCGCAGCGCTCAGCCTGTGGAGGGCACCGCATCCACTGGATCGGTGGTGCTCCCGAGTTAGCCTTTGACCGCGGCCCCAGGGACCACACACCACCGGTCTATGAGGAGCCGGCAGGGATGGATCGAGAACTGTGGGACGCGCTCGTGTTCGACGCCTTCGAAAACCCGACTCCCAATATGGAGCACGCTGGCAACATGCAGGGGCTTCCCCTTGATGAACGCCGCACGTTGGTTATAGACCGGCCGACCGTGCCGACGATCCAGATTTGCGTCCAGTCAGCCGATGAAAGCTATACGGGCGAGCGGTTGGCGCCGTATACCGACGCTGCCTGGTGGACGAAGGAGATCGAACGATGGACGGACGTCACGTGGCGCGGCTCGATTCGAATTGCTGACTGCACCGGAGAACCGCCAAACGGGTGGATTTATGTGCGGGAAGCCGACGAGGATGAAATAATCATAGAAGATCGCCTCGCGCAGGCCGATAGCTGGCGTGTCCCTGATCCCCATGGGGTGCGCAGTGGGTGGGTTCGATCACAGATAGTCTGGCATCCTGACCGTGTGCGCGATTCACACCTCGATGATGCCCTTTTTGAAGTCTCGGTTTCACATGAACTCGGTCACGTGTTGGGGCTCTGGCACGTGCCACCCGGAAGCGGGTTCGTCATGGAAGCGACAGTCCAGTCACGCAGGACAGACCCGGAACGCTGGCTGGCGCAGTGGGCCTCCCTGGTCGGCCCGAACGTGCAGTATCCCGGGCTGGTCCGCGTCACACCCGTGCCGGCGTTACCGCTGGTGGGCTTGGTGTTACTGGCTGGACTCTTGGGCGTGGTCGGGCGCAGGCTGTATATAAAGACCTTAAACTAGGAAATTACGATTCCTTTTAACGCTTCCGCGGGGTACGCCCCGCGGCCTCATTGAAGCGAGGTCATGTAGACGCGTAGATCCGGCTGCAGCTTGAGGCTTCCACTGTTCGACCTGTAGTCGGCCAAGTGTGAAGCGCCGGCCGGTCCCGTGCAGACGGGCCGTGAGCGGAGGCTATCCGGGTTCCGCCTGGCGGTTGACGACGGATACTTCCTTCGCGCCGTGACTGGCCGACTGGGCAAATGCAGCCGGCCGCTGCCACGCCGGCAACAATCAAAGCGCCGCCCCGGCCCCGGATTACGGACCTGAACCAGACACCGTCCGGGGCGCTCCCCGCATTGCTACCGCCAACCGCGCCCGCTGCACGGTGGCGAGGGGGATTATGAACCTTACTTGACGAGATACCCGCTCGCCAAGAGGGCCGTGCTAGACTGACGACAAGGCTGGCGGGCGGAGCGTTGCGGTTGCCTGCGGTGCTCGTGCGTGCTACGGTGGCGCGGTCCTTCACCCTCCGCGTTCACTCGATGACGACCACAGGAGTTCACCGAAGGGATGGCTCTGACCGAGCACGCGTCAGGAGAACGTGGAACAGTCCTGTTGTTCCGCCGTGGCGCGAACAGGAGTCCGGCTGGCGAGTTCCTGGAGGGCTTGCAGGACCCCGACAGGCGGAAGTTCGAGTCGGCCTTCGGAGCCGTGTCAGAGGTCGGTGCGGAGTACCGCAACCGGGAACGCTTCACGCCGCTGCGCGATAGCGGCAAGCCGCTGTGGGAGTTCAAGGAACATGAGCATCGCCTGTACTGTATGAGGAGACAGGTGATGGATCACGTGTACGTCGTGCTGTTGGATTCTGGCAAGAAGGCGAAAACTGGCAAGAGTCGACCGGAGTCTAGGGCTATAGCGCGTGCTCAGACGCTCCGGCAGGAGGCTGAGTGCGACCTGGAGAACTGGCTGCGGGAAAACGGGAGGTAGTCACATGAGAAATTGGGTGGACGAGAGAGATCCGGATCTTCTGTCCGAGCTGGCACTTGCGGTCACTCAGTCTCGGATGGACCGAGCACTGACCGACAGCCGCATGAGCGAGGAGGATGTGTCAACCGCGCTGGGGAAGGATGTTCGCAGATTGCTGAGCAGCAACTGCGACCTCACGGTGAAGACCCTGGGGCGCTTCCTGGCCGTCTGCGGCTTCAAGTTCGACATGAATATCCGGCGCATCCCGGAGATGGCGGCGTGGTCCGCGGCTCCGGCGTGCGAGGATCTGAAACTTGGCGGGGGTTCCGTCCCCGCTGCGCCCCCTGTGGGCGCTCTAGTGCCCACGCATTAACCAGACGTAGGCACCAGAGCGCCCACAGGGGAACGGATTCCTAAGATGCCTGATCTTCGCGCCGCCGCTCGCGTATCCCGCCATGTCGAGGTAGAGACCATTCGTCTCGGCGAAGCGCGTATAGAGCCTGGTACATTCAGCGCCATCGGGGACGACCTCCAGATCGCGGAATCGGTACATGGCACGCAGCATACGATGATGGACGGGAAGATCGGCGTGGTCTGCAGGTACACGTTCATCTTCCACAGCAAAGGCAAGCTCGCGTTCACGCTGCGGCTTGAGTACCACGTCATCTACGTGCTTCAGGGTGAGTTGCAGCCCGATGAGGAAGACGTGCGTCACTTCGCTGACGCGAACGGCCGGTACCACACATGGCCGTTTATCCGCGAGATGATCGTGTCCCTCACGGCAAAGATGGGCTACCGGCCCTTCGTCCTGCCTGCCCTGATCTTCCTGCCGAGAGTTAAGGAGTGGCCCGAGCCTGATCCGTCCAAGGATTCGGCCGAGCAGCTCGACGAAGGCTAAGGAGTAATCATACCCGTGAAGCCGATGATCGACCCCAAGCGCGACCTGACTGGAGCCACGCCTGAGACGCTGGCGCGCGCCCTGTTGCGGCCCCTGCGGACTCTAGGAGGCGGTAGCGGGCCGCGCGCCAGAGTCGAGACCGTTGTCCGCGATGAGCGCCCGGTAGAGAAGGTTCCGACCGACAAGGCGCGCGACGGTATCCCGCATCTGCGCAAGCGTGCCTAGATCCCGCGTGTTCTGCTTGCCGGCGAACTCCTGGACGTAGTGGTTCAGGTGCTTCGGGCTGAGCTTGTGGAACGTCCCCATGTGCGCCCGCTTCAGCATCGACCAGAACGACTCCATCCCGTTGGTGTGCGCCATGCCGCGGACGTACTCCCCAACCGAGTGTCTGACCGCCTCATGGTGCGGCAGCCCCCAGTACGCCGGCTCACCGTCCGTGTAGACCATCGCGTCAGGCTGTGTGTGTGACGCTACGAACCCGCGCAACGTTGCGCCGGTAGTGTCCGGTACGACCTGCGCCCGCACTTGGCGAGTGGCGCGATCCTTGACGCCTGCGACGGCCGTCTTACCAACCGCACCGCGACCATCATGGAAACGGTCGGCTTCGTGCTTGTTGGATTCCTTCCCGCCCACGAACGTCTCGTCAGCTTCGACCGGGCCGGCGAACGCGCCGCGCGTCTCCGACGCCCACGCCTCACGGATACGGTGAAGCATGAACCAAGCGGTCTTCTGGGAGACGTTCAGATCGCGGTGCAGCTTCATGCTGGACACGCTCTTGAGGCTGGTCAGGCAGAGGTAGATGGCGATGGCCCACTTGCGCAGCTGGACGTTGGAGCGGGCGATCACGGTGCCGGTGCGCACGCTGAAGTAGCTCCGGCAGTCCGTGCACCAGTAGGGCATCGGCTTCGCATTGGGGACATCGCTGGTCTTCACGCTGCCGCACTTCCCGCAGCAGCGCTCGCCGGGCCACACCACGCTCTCGAACCACGCGGTAGCGGCTTCCTCTGTGGGGAACATGTTCATCAACTCGATGATGGACATGCCTTCTCGGTGTGCTCTCCCCGGCGCTTTGTGCGTTCTGACCATAGGAGAATTCTACCGAAACAGCGTCAATCTGTCAAGTAAGGTTTATAATACACGTGGCGAGAGGACACAACGGACCACACGTACCACAACGCGCATCATCCCGGTCTCCGACGACGCCACAGCGCCCAGGCCGCAGCACCAGCGGCCGAGACGATGCGGCCGTTGTAGTCGAGACGACGACGCGCCGCGGCACACTTGAGAGCGTCCCCCAGCGCGCCCGGATCGGCTCGGAGTCCGGGTTGCCGGCACAGCACCTTGACCCTATATAAGTTGGGTGTACATAACCTGTGGCGGTGCTGTCATGGACGACACCAAGAGCGGCCCCGCCATCCTGGTAGTGGATGGGAGGATTGGGATGCCGCTGAACCCCGACTTGGTCGGTTTCGTCAAGGAGAGTCTCGAACGCAGCGTTCCGCGTCGCGACATCGAGAAAACGCTGACTGGCGTAGGCTGGCCGCCTGACCAAATCAGGCTGGCGCTGGCCCGTTTCGCCGACGCCGCCGGGTACCCGATTCCGGTACCGCGCCCCTCCATTTCCGTCAAGCCCCGCGAGGCCTTCCTCTACGCCGTGATGTTCGCCGCCCTGTTTGTCAGCGCCTTCAACCTGGGAGCGCTGCTGTTCGGCTTCGTCGACTTGGCTTTCCCGCATCCGGACGACCCGTCGGCGGAGCGCACGCGCGACGGCATCCGGTGGGCCGTGTCGCTGGTGGTGGTCGCGTGCCCGGTTTTCCTGTACGTCGCCGTCGTGATCCGCCGCGCGGTACTGTCCAACCCGAGCGCGCGCGCGTCGAGGCTCCGGCAGCAGCTCACATACGTCACGCTCTTCATCGCGTCGTGCGTGCTGATTGGTACCGTCGCGGCCGTCGTCTACAACTTCCTGGACGGCGCCGTGACCGTGCGGTTCCTGCTGAAGGTGCTGGTGGTCAGCGCCATCGCGGGGGGCACGTTCGGATACTACCTCCGGGATCTGCGCGAAGCAGAAGCCGATCCCGAGACCTGAGCGGCCGCGGCGGCTGATGGAAGATTGGGCCGCGTATCTCGGCGGACAAGTGGATCGGACAACCAGCCGCGCCGCTGAGCAACGTGCCTTGTGACGTTGGCCACCTGGACGCGGCGGGGCTCGAATCGCCGATGCGCTACGACCGCCGCTGCTCATCGCGGAACCCCTCCGTTCACGGACCGGCCGCATGGGACGCTACGGCCGACGAACCGGTATCGGCCACCGCAATAAGCAGCAGGACGGTGCCCACGGAAAGGAGGAACTGGCTCGTTGACCCGAGCACGAGGCAACCGAGCCCGATCAGCGCGACGCCCACGCTCGCCCACGCGGGCGAGCGTGGGCGGCACCGACATACACCGGCAACACCACGACGAGCACCGACAGGGCGTCCCAGGGAACCCGGCCGGCGAACATCACGCTGCCGGACAGCCGCGGACCGCTGAAGGCGAGGCTGGCGGCAACCGCCAGCACGACCACCGCCGCGAACCGAATCCCGTGTTCCATCTCTACCACTCACCACCAGACGCGATCTCGTAGTCGACCGACATCCTCATGCAACGTCGCCTTCAAAGTCGTGCAGTAGCTCGCCGGGCACTCCCACCCCCCAACGCCGGAGCTCTGCGACCGGGGCCGGCGCCGGGTCAGCCGCGACATCGTCGAGCGCCCCCCGGCCCGGGATCACCAGCGGGACGGCTGCACGGCGCGATCGCGACCCGTGCCGCGTTCCCCCGGCGCCTCCGGCTCCACCTCGCTCGCCCGCCAGGCGCGGGCGCGCTCCAGATCCCTCCACGGCGCCGCCGATCGCGAGTGCGCGACGTCGCCCACGCGATCCGAGCGCCGCGCGCGGGTCGGATCCAGGATGAACTCCGTGACGGCCTCCGCGCGCTCGCGGACGACCTCGAGAACCGTCGCGTCGTCGCGGTCCCCGCCCACCGCGAAACCCGGCGCGACCTCGGCGAGCACCGCGTCGGCCGGCCGGTCCGCAGCGGCGAGCCGGTCCAGCATGTCGCGGACACGCGGGCTGTCGCGCTGATCCAGGTCCATCCTCGGCCCGGCCACGCCGACGTTGGACAAGAGTCGATCCGCGACGACATCCGCCACCGAGCGCCCGACGGCGCCGGACGGCCGAACCGCGCCCCAGGTACGCTCGACCGCGACATCAAGAACCCGGTCGCAGCCGCGGACCGCCAGCGGAACGTCAGGGAACGCCGCACGCCCGACCCTCTCGAGCATGACGTAGTCGTGATCGGCGGCGGCGATGGCCGCGTCCGCCCACCCGCGCGCCACGCCCTCACGCTCGCAAGCGGCCCCGAACGCGGTCCAGAACACCCGCCGGGCGACCTCGAACCGCGCAGCGGGCTCGCCGGTCCGGTCCTCGATCTCGTCCAGCGCGGACACGCCGGCCCGGTCGCCGACCGGCTTCGCCTCGAATGCCCGGGCGCGCGAGATGACGCCGGACCGATCGAGACCGTAGCGGTCGCACAGCACGCGCGTCGCGCCGTTGAACATCCTCGCGCCCTCGGCCGGATCCTTCCCGAACAGCCGATCGAGACGCGCATGGTCGTAGAGCCGCGGATGCGTCTGGACCGCGAGCGCGACCGCCCCCAGAAGCGAGCGGCCCCAGTCCTCCGTGCTCCCGAACCGTTCCGGAATCGGATGAACGACGTGGGCCCCGAGGCCCCCGCGAGACGCCGACGGCGCATGGAACGAGCGGACCCGGCCGGAATCGTGGAGCTTCACCGCAACGCCGGACCCGGCGCACAGACCGAGGATGCGGTCCTCGAGAACGACGGCGTCCTCTGGGCGCCGGGAGTCCAGCTCGCGGAACACCGCCGGCTCGACGCCGACGACGGGATCCAGCCGCGGCCGCGGCCTGTTCAGGGGGTGCCTGTTCCACCCGGCTGCCTGATCGCTCACGACCATGCCGTACAGGGCCGGATCGTCGGGCGGGACCGGCAGGGCTTCCAGCGCGTCCCGGACCGGCCCCGACGAGACGCGCGCCGGCACGCCGTCGACGACGCCGCGAAGGTCCGCCTTGTCCAAGAGGTCCTCGGCCGCCCGGGCGGCGAGCCACTCGTTGCAGTCCGCCGCGAGCTCTCCCGGGTCGAACTGCCGGAAGCACGGTCGCGTCTCGGCCAGGTGCCAGGCGAACCATCCGCCCAGCGTGTCGCCGTACGGCGACGGAGACAGCGGCTGGTGCTCCGAGCGCGCGGCATCGAGCGCGAGCGGCGAACCCACCCGCTCGGTATGAGCTCGCGTCAGCACGCGCGCGCACGCATAGGCCGACTGCGGCGGACCCCACACGTCGGCGGCCAGGGCGACGTGCTCGAGGAGCGCCGCGCGGAGCGCGGCGTGATCGTCTCCCGCCACGCCGGCAGGGAGCCACGGCCTCCCCGTCCGGACGCCGGGCGTCTGCCGATCGCGCAAATAGCCCAGCCCTTGCGCCAGCGCTCCCGCGTAATCGGCCGACGTCCGCCCCGTGAGGCCGTAGAGGAGCAGCGACTCGACGGCCCGGGGGCCCTCCCGGGCATCGGCGAGGTAGTGACGGGCCACCCACTTCATCAGGTCCGCCGCCCAATCGCCGTTCGACCGGAACGCCTCCGGCGGCGGCTGGCTGACCACGACGGCCCCCTCCGGCAGGTCGGGAGGGGTATCGGCCGGCGGGACCACGACCTGGACGCCTATCTCCGCCGCGAAACGCAATGCCGACCTCACCACGCGGCGCCGGCCCTCGTCGGTCCTTTCCGACCAGCCGAAACGATCGAGGTTATCGTGATCGACAGGCACGCACGTCCGGCCCACGCGAACCTCGGGAGGAGGCGCATCCGCGACACGGGTCGTCCATCCCCCGCCGGAATGCGGCTCGGACACGCGTCTCGGCCGACCCATCCGGACCCTCCTCAATCACCGGCGGCGACGGCGGCCGCGCCGGGCGCGCGGAGCGCCGGCGACCGCCGCGACGTACAGGGCGAGCAGCAACCCCTAGATGACGAGCCACAGGAGCAACGCGCCCGCGAGCTCCAGCGTCCGCTCACCCCTCCGCGGCCTCCCCCCGGCCGCAGCCGACCGCGATCGCACGCACCACCGCGCGGACGCGAAGCGCCTCGAAGGCGAGCGACCCCTCGAACTCCGAGCCCCGCGTCACGCTGAACGCCACGACCGGATCGACGTTGAGGACGGCCATGGCCAACTCTCCCCAGAGCGGCGCCGGCCGCAACGCCGCGTCGACGAACGCGCCCGGCTCCGGGCTCGACAGGAACCCGTCCGAGGCCGACCAGCCTCCCGCGGGCGGCGGAGGCGACGCGATGACGAAGGACTCCCAGCCGACGCTGTACCGGCCCGGCGGGAGGAACTTCCCGAACGCAATGCCCACGTCCCACACGGAACCCACGCACGAGACCGACAGGTCCGCGGAGGGAGAGCCGTCCCGCGCGCCGGTCACCGCGAACGTCGCGTGGTGAACGAGCCCCGACGACGTCGACGCGCACGCGACCTCGTCGAGCGCGCACGGGTCGATGCCGCGCACGGACTCCAACTCCGCCCGGTAGCGCGCGAGCAGCGCCCACATCACCACGCCGACGATGCAAGCCACGATCACCACCGTGCCCACGAACCCCTTCATGACTCGAACGTCAGCTCCACGAGAACCGTCCGCCCGCACACGCGGCCCGGCGGATGGCTCCGAACCGGCTCGTCGAGGAGATCGAGCACCCGGACGGTCGCCGCGCCAGGAGCGCCCCGTGTCAGGCCGACGCCCGCTCGACCTGCTTGAGCAGCCGCCGATGGAACGCGTCGAGAACGCCCCGCCACTCGCGCGACCCCGCCGCGATCTCGTCGAGCTGGCGCTCCAACTGCGCCGTGAACGAGTAGTCGAGGAGATCGCCGAAGTGGCGCATCAGCCACGCCACCGCTTGCTCGCCCAGCGCGGTCGCCATCAGGTCGCGCCGGCGCGACTCCACGTATCCGCGATCGAGCAGCACGTCGATGGTCTGGGCGTAGGTCGACGGCCGGCCGATGCCGCGCCTGTCGAGCTCGCGGACCAGCGCCGCCTGCGTGAACCGTTTCGGAGCCTTGGTGCGCTTCGCCACGACGGCGGCGTCGCCGACCCGGAGCTCGGCCCCTTCCTCGAGCAGGGGGACGGCCGCGTCCTCGCGATCGGGAGGCCACACGGCCTCGAACCCCGCGAACAGGACGGCGACCCCGGCAAGGGCGAGACGCCACGGACCGGCCTGCGCCTCCACGCGGCCGGTGCGGATCCTGGCCGGCGCCATTTGGCTCTGCAGCGCGCGGCGGCGGATCAGCTCGTAGAGGCGGGCCTCGTCGCCGTCGAGCGCGGGCCCGCCCGTGGGACCAAACGACGTCGGCCGGATCGCCTCGTGGGCCTCCTGCGCGCCGCCCCCGGCCTTGAAGCGGTTCGGCGGGTCCGCCACGTACTCGCCGCCGTACGCCGCCGCGACCTGGGACCGCAGCCCCCGCTCGGCCTCGGCCGACAGCGCCACCGCATCGGTGCGCAGGTACGTGATGGTCCCGGTCTCGTACAGGGACTGCGCGAGCGCCATCGTGCGCGCGACCGTGAGCTTCAACCGCGCGCTGGCCGCCTGCTGCAGCGACGACGTCGTGAACGGCGGATGCGCATGGCGGACCCCCGGCCGGGAGCGGACCGAGACGACGCGGGCCGTCCCCGCGGCACGGATCGTCGCGGCCGCCTCGCGGGCCGCCGCCTCGTCGGCGAAACGATGGGCCTCGGCCGACCGGGCATCGCCGGCATCCGCGACCGGGAACACGGCGGCGCCCCCGCGGGTCTCGAGCGTCACGGCGACCTCCCAGTACGGCACCGGGCGGAAGGCCCCGATCTCGCGTTCGCGCTCGACCACCAGCCGGGCCGCCACCGACTGCACGCGCCCGGCCGAGCGGGCCTGATCGACGGCGCGAACGAGCACCGGCGAGACGCACCACCCGACGAGCCTGTCCACGAAGCGCCGCGTCAGTTGCGCGCGGACGAGTCCCATGTCGAGGCGCCGCGGCGCCCGGAACGCCGCCCGGATAGCGGACTCCGTGATCTCGTTGAACGTGACCCGGACGAAGCGCCCGGCCGCGCCGCCGAGGAGCTGCCGCAGGTGCCAGGCGATCGCCTCGCCCTCCCGGTCGCAGTCGGTCGCGAGCACCACCGGGCCCGTGCGCCCGGCGAGGCGGCGCAGCCCCGCCACGACGTCGCGCCTGTCCGGCGGGACCTCCCAGGCCGCCTTCCACCCCGCCTCCGGATCGAGACCGAGCATTGTGCGGCCCTTCCGCCCACGGCCGCCCGCCGGAAGGTCCCGGAGGTGGCCGAAGCTCGCCCGGACGAGGTAGTGCCTGCCGAGACAGCGTTGTATCGTCCGGCACTTGGCGGGCGACTCGACGACGACGAGCGTTGCCACTACGACCCCCGGTGCACGCCGCGGACGTACGCATCGGCCGCGGGGAAGCGATAGAGATAGACGGGCCACGTCCCGCCTTCGGCGTCTTCGACCAGCACCGCGCGCAGCGGACGCCACCCGGGGACCGGCCACGTGTGGGACACCACGCGCGTGCCCGGCTCGAGGACCGACTCCAGCCACGGCACGAGCACCTCGAAACCGTCCGGCGTGAGGAACATCGTGACGACGGTCGCCCGCGACACGACGGTTGGCAGGGTCATCGCGTCGGCGTGAACGAACGTCGCGCGGGAACCCACCCCGGCCATCCTCGCGTTGTCGCGGGACCGCGCGACGAGAGGCTCCTGGCGCTCGATGCCGACCGCTGCCGCGCCGGCACGGGCCGCGGCGACGACAAAGCGGCCGTCGCCGGACCCGATGTCGACCAGCGTGTCCCGCCGGCCGAGGGCGAGCAGGTCCACGACCGCGTCGACGACTTCCATCCGGCTCGGCTCGTACACCGACAGGGACCGGCCGACGCCCCGCCGCGAATCGAGGGCCGGATCCAGCGAGCGGACCGCGCGCGCGCAGGACGGAGACGAGAGAGCGAACACCGCGGCCGCCACCGCCAGCATCGGCACCAGCGCCCTCGCGAAACGAGCCGCCCACGCGACGAAGAGCCGGCGCCGCATCCCCCGCACCCCTAGCACCGCGGCACCCGGACGAGGGTGTCGCGGCCGCGCTCGAACTGCACGCCCTCGACGACGGCCGGATCGCAGCCCGAGCGCTCCACCCGGAGCGTGTGCGCGGCGCCGCGCCTCCCCATGAACAGGAAGAACCGGCCCGCGCCGTCGGTCCAGCCCGTGACCTGCATCCACGCCCGCGGGGCCACGACCTCCACCAGATGAGGGCGGCCTCCCGCCGGCACGGGCACCACCCGGCCGGTGACCCTCTGCCACTGCGGACGCGTCCCGACGACGGCAAGAATGACGAGACCGCCGACGACGAGCGCCGCGAGCCGCCGGAAGCCGCCCCGCAACCGCATCACGGGCTCTCCTTTCTCATCGCGCTTCGACAGCTACTACCCCACGCGGCGGACCGCGGGGACCTGCGACCACCGGGTGAACCCCTGGACGCCGGCCGTCACGCCGATCCCGGAAGGAGCGGCGACGGCCACCGCGCGCGCCCAGCCCTCCCCCCGGAGACCGGACCGGAGCCCGACGTACACCCCGCAGGTCGCCGCCGCGACGAGCACCAGCGACGCCACCGAGCGCTCGAAGGACCGCCTCTCGAACGCCACGGCGCCGAAGCCGACCGGCTCGATCTCGAGCACCGGGTTGGCGTACAGCTCGGCCCAGTCGATCAGCTCCGACGGGAAGTACGCGGCCGCCGGGACGAACCCGGGCGGCGGGTCTTCCTGCGCCGGCTCCTGAGCGCCGGCGACCCCTCCGAGGGCCGCCACACACACCCCGACCGCGACAACGCGACGCATCATCACGCCCCTCCTCCCGGCCTGAGCCCGCGTCGATCCGAACGCCACTGCGGCGCGTGCTGCCGCTCGAGAAAGACGACACCGCGCCGAATCGCATTCCGGAGGATCTCCGAGCGCGAGACGCCCAGATCCGCGGCGAGCTTGTCAACGTGGTCGTACAGGCCACGCGACACCCGGACCCGAAGCGCCTTCGCGAACCGCCTCTCGTTGTGCTGCATCGCCTCGAACCGAGTCGCCTATGGGCCAGGCGGCGACACCCGATCGCCTATCCCGCAGACGCGATCCGGCTCCGCGTCTCGATCAGCGCCTAGCCGCCGCGCCTCCTCCTCGACCGCCAGTTGGTGAGCGAGGAACGCGCCCGGCACCGGCCGGCAATCCCCACCCGGCGTGCACGACACCGTCGTGCGGCCGTCGAGACCCTCCGCGAGCCGGAGCAGGCCGGCCGACCCCGCCACCTCCGCGGCCCGGTGCGAACGCGCGCGCTCCACCCATGCCCCCCACAGGGAGTCTGTTCCCCGGCCCATGAGGAGATCCCGGCGGCCGCAATCGGCCCACGACGACAGCGGAGGCCCGAAGCGCCGCACCTCGACCGCCACGCCGGCGCCGACGTCGGCGCCGGCGTCCCACGGCGTATCGAGCTCGAGGACGCCCGCGAGGGCCGACGCGCCGCGCACGTCCCACGAGTTCGACATCATCGAGGCGGCATCGTCGAGAAAGAACGAGGTGATGCGGCCCGTGCCGGCAGACGTTCTCACCTGCCGCCGGAACGAATCGAGACGCCGCCGGCGGGCGGGCGACACGGGGAGATCGACGCCGCAGTCAACACCCGTCACCGGGGCCGGATCCGCGTCGTCCGGCCAGTCCGAGCACGGCCTCGACGACCGGTACTCCTGCAGGGCGAATGACTCGGCCATCGCCTCCTCGTGGATCAGCGGAGCGAAGTCCACGGACGCCAGGACGCCGAACGCGGGCGCTGGGCTCCCGATCGGGGCCGACGTCAACCCAGCCGCCGGGTCCTCCTTCGGACACTCGACCGGGACCGCCCCCGACGCGTAATCGGTCCACGTCCCGGCGAGCCGGCCCGCCACCGCCGGGACTATGGCCGGCAGGGCGGGGCTGCGCACGAAGCCCCGGCCGATGAGGCACGCGGCCGTCCCGTCGTCGCCCACGAGGACCCCGCCCGACTCGAATGCGGACGCGCCCCCGCCGTCATGCCAGAAGACCCGCGCCCACGGGAGGTGCGGGTCCGTCTCCGCCGCGTTGGGCTCCCACACGTGCTCCCACCACGTGTTCCAGTGGCCGGACGGCACGGCGGGGTTGCCCGCGAGATCGAAGCCCCCGGTGTCGCAATGCGGCGGCCGGAGACCGGGCGGCGATGGCGTCCCCGGAGGAAGAACCACGCCGCTCAGATCGCACGTCGGGTCGTACTCGGCGTAGCTCGTGTCGACCCAGCTCCGACGGCGGTACCGGCGGAGCACGATGCTCTCCCGCTCCACGCACGCCATCCCGGAGCTGAACGCGGCGACCACCGAAGCGTCGGCGAGACGGCGGCCGCGGCCGAGCCCGTCGCCGGGCGGCTCGTGGGGCGTGGCCGCGACCCGGCCCTGCCCTTGTTGCAGCGTCTGCGCGTTCGGGTTGCCGCCCGTCCGGCCGGCGGGGTCCTGGTCGCTGCCGTTCCCGCCGCTGGCGTCGCTGCAGACCGCGTTGTTCTCGCCGCCGCAGCCCTGACCGTCCGGCACGTCCGGGTTGGAGCCCTGCCGCCCGCCCAGGGTGGCGCTCCGGCCGGCACCCCGGGCATAGTCCATTTCCCCGGTCCCGATGCCCCACCGGCCGCCGCCGCCGAACGTGCCGCGGCCCGGCAGGTACCGCACCTGGACGTTGAACTCGTCACCATCGAAGATCCTGCCGGCGCCCGCCGGGGACAGGCACCTCGCCGGGACGCCGGGACCGGCCGCCGCCGGGTCGACCCGATCGCCGAGCTGCCGCGCGAACAGGCCGAACTCCGGACACGTGTAGCCGCTGCGGACCTGGGGCCGCCGCACGGCCTCCGGCGACTCCTCGTCGCCGGGCGCCGGCGGGGGGCGCATGAACGCCGGCGTCGGAGGCGAGGCGGACGGCTCCACCCGCCACCTCCGCGACACCCACCGCCGGGTCCGCGAGTCGTAACGGGAGCCGCGCTCCCACTCCACCCGCGCCGGCCGTCCCCCGAAGAACGACGACAAGAGGCGATCGCCCGCGGGAACGCTCGCCGCCCGGACCCCGTAGGACGCGCGCTCCAGCGTGCTCCCACCGCGCACGGCCGCCGCCGCGAACCACCGGTCGTACGGCTCGCCCCGCGCGCTCTCGGCCGAGCAGAACAGCCTCAGCGCGCCGCCGCCGCTCCAGCGCAGGCTGTACGCCGTGACCACCGACCCCTCCGCGAAAGACCCGGGGCCGGGCCACGGCACGGCCGACTGCCCTCCCGCCTCCTGGAGCCAGCAGTCGTGGCGCGACGCCGCCGCCGCGCGGACGCCGGTCGGAAACGGCGCGTCGCACCGCAGCAGCGGGCTCTGCGCCGACACCGGCGCCGGCGCCGGCCACAAGCCCTGGGCCGCCAACGCCAGGGCGCCGGCGCAGACCGCACAACCGATGGACCGCACACGCATGTCGCCTACCCCCTCCCTCGACCGAGATCCACGGCCGCCTCGCCGCGCGCCGGCGCCACGCCCCGCTCTTGGTCGAGGCCCTCCTGTCGCACCGCGCGCCGGGGCGTCTCCCCGAAGCTGTGCCGGGCGATGAAGTCCACCTGGTGGTCGACCTCCTTGTGCCTCTCGAGCTGCTCGCGCCCGAGCGTGGTCTCCAGGCACTGCTGCACCCGGACCCCCACCTCCTGGACGAGCGCGTTCCCGCGGCGGAGCAGCTTGTCGCTCACGCGGCCCGGGCCGATGCCGCGGGCCTCCTCCGGCGACTGGTACGTCGCATCGAGGCGCTCGGCCATCGACGACGCGAGCATGCCGGACAGGACGACGGCCTGCCGATTGCCCGGCGCCATCGTCGGGTTGCGCCCCACGACGATCGCCTTCGCTGCCCCGTAGATGAGCGCCGACTGCCGCTGCTCGTCGTCGAGGCCCTCGGGGACCTCCACCGCGAGGTCCTTCCCGACCCGAAGACGGGCATCCGGGCCATGCCGGACCCGGCCGCCCGAGACGAGCAGCATCGCCTTCACGCCGTCGGCCGGGCTGCCCGGCGCAGACGCCCCGTCCGGATGCGTCCGCGACCCGTCGAGCCGCAAATCGCGCCCGTCGAACGACTGCGCGCCCCTGCCCTGCCACGCCAGCGCCCACACCTGGACGCCGCGGTCGCGCACCCGCTCGCGGAGCAGATCGAAGTCCTCGTCCCCGGACCGCCGGGCCTCCAGCGCGCGGTCCTTCTCCCTCGAGCACCCCTCGGTGATCGCCTGGTGGCGATCGGCGTGGAGCGCCTTGAGCATCTCCGGCACCTCGCCCTTCCGGCCGCGGCACTCGGCCCACCGATCGAGCCGCGCCGCCCGCGCCGCGGCCGACGTCCCCGCCGACAGCTCGGCGCCGCGCTGGCGCCGGTCGAGCTCCTCGGCGACCTGCACCAGGCGCCGGTGATCGGACGACCGCGCGCCATCGGCCAACGAACCCGACACGCCGGAGGCGATCGCGCGCGCCGCGCCCCACGACGAGGCCGCGGCCACCGCGATCGGATCGGCCCCGGCCCGCACGAGCCCCGCCATCAGGTACTGACTGCCGCCGAGAACGAGGCCGACCGCCCTCAAGCGGCCGCTACCGTCGGACGTGCCCCAGCGCAAGAGGCGCGAAGAAACCGCGGCGGCGATCCTCCCGCGGCGGGTCTCCGCGAGCTGCAGCACGCGGTCGAAACCCTGCGCGCGCCGCCCGAGGAAGCTCCGCAGCGCCCCGCGCGGCGCGCCCGGCACGACGGCGCGATCCGGACCCGCCGCGTCCGGGACCACCGAACGCTCGCGCATCCGATCCAGCCACGCCCGGCCCTCCAGGCTGAGCTGGTGGCCGCCGAGGTCCCGATCGGTCGGGAGCGCCGACCGCACCCTGGCCAGCCTCGCGTCGATCTCGACACGGCAGGCGGCTCCGTACGGCCGCGCGAGCGCTGCCGCCTCCTGCGCACAAGGCCCGGACCGGAGGGCCGCCCGCCCCCGCGCGAACGCGCGCTCGTCGCCGTCGGCCGCGCGCGCATCCTCGCGGCACCGGGCCAGATGGCGCGCCTGGAGATCGCCAGCCAGCATCCGGAGCGGAGACTCGGCCGGGACCGGGGCGCCGCGCTTCCGGCAATCGGCATCGCGCACGTCGGCGCACAGGCCCACGAGGACCGGATCGCACCGCACGGTCTCGAGCGCCGCCTGCCGCAACGGCGACCCCTCTATCGAACGCGCCATCTCGACCATCGACTCGGGGCCGCGCGCCGCGGCCACCATCAAGGACGCCTGCGTGACGTGCCCGAGGGCGACGGCCCGCGGCGTGCCGACGAAGTCGGCCCGGGCGTCCCGCGCGGCCGACGCCGGGGCCGCATCGCGGCCGGCGTGCGGACCCGAGGGAACCGGCGGGACCACGACCTTCGACCGCGCGCCGGCGAACTCCGGAGCGCCCCCGAGAGCGCCGTGGACCTCCCTGACCGACTGCTTCCGCACGGAGTCGACCTCCGCGCGGAACTGCGCGCGGGCGGCATCGACCGCACTCTTCGGGGACCCGACCGGCGCCACGCCGCTGCGGCTGGAACTCGAGCCGGCCTCCACCCTGTACCCGTCCCCGAGGGTCTCGCGGACCTCCTGCAGAACGTGGTCGCGCACACCCTCGATCTCCTCGCGGAACGCGCGCCGGCCGTCCTTCAGCTCCTCGGCGAGGCGCCGGCCGAGCGCGGCCGGGTCCCGCTCGCCCATGAGCCCCTCGAGGCGCTCGTCGAACGCCTTTACGGCCTTCCGGACCGCGGCGTCGAAGCAATCGCCGATGTACTGGCAGACCGCCGTGTCCGGATGATCGCCAGCGCTCGCGAGACGCCTGGCGAGGCTGTCCTTCTCCTCGTCGCGAGACCGGTGCCGGGAAGCGCCGGGGTCGCCATCGGACTCACCAGGCCGCGCCTGCGGTTCACGATCAGCGTCGCCGGCCGGCCGCGACGGACCGGGGTCGTTCTCCTCCCCGCGAGAGCGCCGCGCGGCGGGGAGATCGCCGTCGGACGCCGGTGGCGTCGACAGCGTGGACGCACGCTCCGGCCTGGCTCCGGGGAGCGCCGCCACACCCTCCTCCGCCCGTCGGCGGTCCTCCCGCTCACCAGCCGCGCCGTTGTCGGTCAGGCCCATCCGCTACCGCCCCGCCCCCGCGAAGAACAGCGACACGAAGACACCCAGCACGCCGCCGACGAAACCGCCCACGAGAGACCACCACCACAGGCCGCGGCCCACCGTGGAGGCGTCGGCCACCCACCTGCCCGCGGCCTTCTCCGCCGCGAGGACCTCGGCGTGAGCGCCGCCCACGGTGTTCAGGAACTCGTCGGCGGCCCGGACGATGTCCTGCAGCCGCGTGCCGATCCGGCCGCCCGACCGCTCCGCGAGCTCCAGGCACGACTGCGCCGCCAGGGCCGTCTGGATGAGCACATAGGCGAGGCCCTCCAGCTCCTTGAGCCGGACCTCGACGGCCGCGCCCGACGCGCCGGCCGTCCGCTGCACCTGCTCGATCACGCTCCGCAACTGGCCCGCGAGCGTCTCCGCCGCGACCGATACGCGGTCGCGGTCCTGCGCGGCCTCGATGTCCGCCAGGAGCCGGGGGATGTCCACGCCGGCCACGCCCAGCTGCGCCACGATGAGATCGGCCACGGCCTTGTCGCCGACGCCGCGCAGCGCCAGCAGGTCCGCAACGACCGCGGCGGCGCGCCCGGTGTCGACCCCCGGCGCCCCCACCTTCCCGCCCCGCTCCCGGGCAGCGGCGGCGACCGCCGGCTCCTCGGGCTCCGGCCGCGGCGCACGGCGCGCGCCGCCCTGGCCGGAATCGGCGCCTGCGGGAACGCGCCGCTCGTCCTCCTCCCGGCGGCGCCGCGCGGCCTCCTCCGCCTCGGCGAGCGCCGACGCGGCGTCGACCTCGACGGCGGGCTCGCTCTCGACCACGCTCATGCTGCCTCCCGGGAAGCCGGACGCCGGCGGGGACCGCGGCTGCGCCACAAGCGGCGCGTGGCCGGACTCCGCCGGGTGTCCCCGAGCGAACGCAACAGGCCGGCGACCGTGACGGGCTCGGCCGGGCTCACGAACAGGCCCGGGACGCCCGCCACGCGGCGCCATCCCGACGCGGCGGCGTCGCCGGCTCCCGCCGCCGCGGCTGCCGCCTCCTCCCACACCGTCCGCGTAAGCCAGCCGCCGGTCCGCGGCACGTAACCGAGGACCGCGACCGCCTCCCGGACCGCGCGGACGCCGTCGACCCTCGCCTGGCGCACCACGAGCTGGAACGCCGCCGCCACCGAACGGCAGACAACGTCCCACGGGAGCCCGTCGCCCGCCTGAAGCGCGCAGGTCGCGAGGCGGTCGAGCGCTCCTTCGCAGGTCGAGGCGTGGATCGTGCTGAGGGAGCCGCCGTGGCCCGTCACCAGGGCCTGGATCACGTCCGCCGCCTCGGGACCGCGCACCTCGCCGAGAACGATGCGGTCCGGCCTGTGCCTCAACGTGTGGCGAACGAGATCCCGAATGCTCACGCGCGCGTTCGCGCCCGGCCCGAAGGCGCGCCCCTCGAGCCGGAGGGCGTTGCCGTGCGTCAGTCTGATCTCGATGGTGTCCTCGATCACGACGATGCGATCGGACTGGGGCAACAAGCCCACGCACGCGTTCAGGAGCGTGGTCTTGCCGCTTCCCGTGCCCCCGGCGATGAGGACGTTCCCGTCACCGAGCAACGTGTCACGGACGGCCTGAAGGACGGGGCGGGGCAGCGAGCCGCTGCCGACCAGGTCCGCCGCCGACAACATGCACCTGCTGAACCGCCGGATGGTGATCGCCAGCTCGGTCGAGGCCGGCGGGGCCGCGATCGCGACACGCGAGCCGTCGCTGAGCCGCACGTCGACGATGGGCTCGGTCCGCAGGTCGAAGCCCGAGCCCCGGGTGATCATCGCGGCCGCCGCCTCGAGGTCACGCCGGGTGAGGCTGCCCCCCGGCACGGGCACCCGCTCGAGACGGCCCGCGCGCTCCACGTACAGCCGGCCGGGACCGTTGACGATGATCTCCGACACCGAATCGTCGGCAATGAACTGCCGCAGATCGACCAGATGCTCGCCGACCTCGGCCAGGCTCGCCTGCGTCTCGATCATCAGAACAACCCCTGCTCCTTCGCCCGCCACCACGGGATGCGCCTGCCGAGCTTCTTCACCAGGTAGTCGGGGAACAGGTAGCAGCGCACGGCATCCGACACGGCCTTCCCGTCGAAGATCTGCGCGATCGCCTGGTAGCTCCCCAGGACGGCGAAGTCGCGCGGCGTGAAGAGGGCCTCGCGGCGGGCCTGATAGCTCTTCGACAGGCCCGCCGACGTCGAGCCCCCGCCGCCGGCCCGCCCCGAGAGGAAGCTCACCCCGGCCCGGGCCGTGTTCTCGGACACCGAGTAGGACGCGACCATCCGGGAGATCTGGCCGCAGAGATCCGACGCCGTCTTCGCGGACGCGTCGTCGCCGAGCGCCAGGTAGATGCGGGAACGGATCGTCTGCAGCAGCGCGCGCCACGACTCCCCCGCGCCCAGCGCCGAACGCAGAGAGGACAACGACTGCGTCGCCAGCAGCGGAATGCACTTGCTCTGGCGCGTCAACGCGAACGCCTTCTCGTCGCCGCCGGGGTCGCTCTCCCCCACCGTGGCGAACTGCTGGTACTCGTCGACGACGAACAGCACCGGCCGCCAGTAGCGGTCCCGGTTCCACTCCTCCTGCATCCGCGCCGGCCGCAGCAGCAGCGTCGACAGCCACGCCTGCTTGAGCATCACGCCCAGCGTCCGGGCCAGGTTGGGGTTCTCGCCCGCGGGCATGTTCAAGGCGAGGACCTTCCCCGACTCCATCAGGTCGTAGAGGGGCGGCAGGCAGGGGGGCAGCCCCAACGAGACCCCGGAGTCGTCGTCCGGGCACGGCGGCGCGAACTTGCGCCCCGTCTCCGGGAGGTCGAACACCGCGAGGAACACCGCCAGCCCCGTCACGACGTTGGTCCGGGTCTGCTCGGCGAGCCCGAGCCATTGCTGCCTGTACCAGCGCGTGACCGCCTCGTGGATCGCGGACTGATCCACCTTGAGGTGCTTCTGCGCCTCGCGGCCGAGCCCCCAGGGGATGCCGCGGTAGCTCTCCTCCACCTCGAACTTGGAGCCGGCCTCCCGCAACACGGCGACCAGCGGCTCGATGTCGGCGCGGGTCTCCTGCCGGGTGCACATCCGGCCGCCGCCGGCATCGCGCCACGTCCACAGGCCCAGCTTGTCGGCGTGCAGGCGGTGGTCGCGCCAGCCGATCGCGACCTCCCAGACGTCGGGGCAGCTCCAGCGCTGGTCGAGCGTGGCCTTCGTCGCGTCGATGTCCTCGCCCAGGGCCTCCTGGTCCACCGAGTAGCGGTAGATGTCGCGGAGAGTCACCCACGGCGGGTACTGAAGCCGCTTGAAGACGATGATCCAGCGCGCCAGGTCGCTGTACGCCTGTTGCCAGAACGGTTCCTTGCCCCGCCCGTACAGCTGGTTGAGGAGAGAGGCGATCGTGTAGGCGAGGCTCGACGAGTCCATCCACGGGGCGTCCAGCGGGTTCCAGGCGAAGCCCTCGCGCTCGAGGTTGAGCTCCATGTAGTCGTCGCCGCGGCCGCACTCCGCGAGCATCGCGCGGACGTCGTGGCAGAAGTCGCCTTTCACTTCGAGGCAGAGCCCCGCCGCGCGGCGCTCCTCGTCGTGGGCGCGCCAGCTCAGAAGCTGCTGGACGAACGGGCGCATGCAGGCGGAGGTCTTGCCAGTCCCGACCGCCCCGAAGACGATGGTGCCGGTATAGAGCGCCTTGTCGCGCATCACGAGCCATCTGGGCTCGCGGACCTCCTGGATCCGGTTCGGGTGATGGACCTCGCCGATGACGATCGCGGGCTCGGGGTCGTCCGGCGACAACGGCCACGGCGCCAGCCGGCTGGCGCCCGCGCCGCGCGGCCGGTAGCGCTCGAACCACACCCGCCAGACGGACTGCGCCACGGACCCGAACACGAGGACCAGGACGCCGGGCGACACCGCCGACCACGCCACCACCGGCCAGTACCAGATGGGCGTCTGCTGCCGGATGAACAGGAGAAAGCGGTCGTCGAGCGCAAGCGGAAAGGCCCACACCCACCACATCGTCACCGAGCCTGCGGCGAGAAGCCTGGCTACCATGTCTCCGGCAGCCCTTCCGCCTGCCAGACCTCGGCGTCCGCGACGCCCGCCGCGACGGCCGCGCGGCGCCCGGCCAACCGCTCCTCCAGCTCGCAGAGGCGCGAGGCGACCCGATCGGGGCCGCCGTACGCGGCGACGACCGGCGGGTGCCCGCCCTCGAGACGGCGCGCCTCCTGGCGCGCGAACCAGATGTCGCGCACCGCCTCGACCGCGGCGCCGTCCGCCTGCCACAGCGCGAGGAGCTGATCCACCGCGGGGTCGCCCGGCCGCGCCGCCGAACGGACCAGCTTCAAAGAGACCGAGACCCCGGCGGCGCCCACCTCCTCGATGAATGGGAGGTAGTTCCGCCACCACGTGCGGAGCGACGCGGCGGGGTCCACCAGGTCGTCGTCGACGTGCGGCCGGACGAGCACCAGCCGGTCGCCCGCGCAGGCGATGAGCGGCCGGTCCGGGAAGTACACCTCCTGCTTCTGTCCGACGCCGTACGAACGCCGGGGGAGCGCCGAGCGGGGCACCCCCAACGAGTCGGCCAGCGCGACCTGCGCCTCGATCGAGAACAGCCACGGCCAGTGCGGCGACGCGAGAGCGGCCCAGACCTTGAGGAGCCGCTCGACGATCCGCGGCCAGTCCGCCGGTTCGAGGGGACGGCGGTAGCGGCTGTTCTCCGCGCCGAGGGCGCGGTAGAGCGCCTTGCCGCTGCAGTGGTAGACGACCCCGGACCGCATGCGCTGGTTGACGAGACCCTTGTCGCGGCCGAAGGCGCGGCGCCACGCGGCGGACACCTCGCCGTCGACGAAACGCTCCGTGCGGGCGCGCCGGCCGTCCTCGTCCCCGATCCACCGCGACGCGAACTCCCGCACGAACACCCCGCCGGAGAGGACCACCAGGGCCACGAAGCGCGCCGCCTGCGCGCTGAAGCCGGCCTGCTGGAGGGCCTGCTGGGCGCCCGGGAGCTCCACCCTCTACCTCCCCTCCTGGCGGGTCGTCCTCACCACGGTGTCCTCCAGAAACGTGATCACGAGCCCGATCGGATTGCTGAACACGAGATCGGGGGTGACCTGGGTGAAGGCGAACTGCAGGTTCACCGACCACGGCTCGCTCTCGATCACGCGGCCCGCGGCCGTCCGCACGCGGTCGAAGGCGATCTCGGCGTCGTGCGGCGGCGCGGGGTTGGGCAGGACGCGGATGCGGACGTTCTCGACGACGATGTCGCCCTCGCCGCGCGCGCCGCCGATGAACTCCGCGACCTCCTCGCCGTACTCCGCCGCGAGCTGCGCGCCGACGTCCGCGCTCGTGAACCAGAGGCTCTCCTCCCACCGCGCCTCCACGACCGCGCGCTGGCGCGCGTACTGAGACGCGACGAACTCGTGCAGGAAGTAGCTGACCTCCGGCCCCGCCGGCTCGATCGCCTCGGGCAGGTAGTCGACGACCTCGGCGCGGCCGACCTCGTCGACGCGCACGACCACCGGCGCCGGGTGCGGGCGCCGGGCGACGCCCCAGAGCGCCAGCAGCGTCAGCGCCATGCACGCGCCCATGATCAGCAGCACCGCCCGGTAGTGCCGCGCGCGGGTGATGTGCTCCGCCCACACCTCGACGAGCTCGTCCGTCTCGATCTCCACGCCTACTCGTCCTCCTGCTGCCGCCGGCCCTTGGACCCGCGCGCCTGCGACGACACCAGGTCGGCGGCCCGCGCCCCCCTCGACAGCGCGGCCGCCGTGCCCTTCATGCCGTGCGCCGCGGCGCCCCGGGCAAGACCCGAGAGGCCGGCCGACGCGAGCGCCCCGCCGGCCGCCGCACCGCCCGTCGCCAGCGTCGCCGCCGCGCCCGCCGCCACGGCGGTCAGCCCGGAGCTGAGGTTCTGCGACCCGCCGAGCATGACCTGGGTCAGCTCCCCGACCTTGAAGCTCAGGAGCAGCGCGGCGAGAATCACCGGAATCCAGGATCCGAACCGCCGCACGACCTCCAGATACGACACCATGACCGGATCGCCGGCGCCCGAGCTGACCGAGGCCAGGCTCGCGACGAACGTGCTCATCCCCTCCAGCGGATAGATGGCGAGCACCGCTATCATCCGCAGCAGCAACGCCGCGACCACGACCTGAAAGCTGTATTGGATCAGCCCCTTGAACCAGGACCAGAACAGGAACGACATCTGCTCGACGAGCAGGAACGGGACGAAGACGGGGCCGAGCAGCGTCAGAACGCCCAACGCGACATTCGCCCAGACCACCTGCGTATAGACCAGCAGGCTCGCGATAAGCAGCAGCACGATCCCCAGGATCAGCACCCCCGTCGCGACGCTCAGCGAGATCAACGTCGCAACCAGCGCGTCGAGCCCCAGCAGGAGATTGCCGAGAGACCATGGCGCATTGGACAACGCGATCCCGAAATGCCGGAACGTCTCGGAGAGCGTGCTGTAGACCCGGTCATGAAGCTGCGCGAAAGCCCCGCCGCCCTCGTTGAGCGCCGACGCGAGCGCCTGCCCCTGGCCGGTCACCATCTGGATGAAGGTCTGGTTGCCGAACGCCGCGTATGGCGTGTAGAACCCCTCGAGGACCATCAGCGGGAACGCGATCCAGAGGAGAAAGCTCACCAGCCCCCACATGTCGAGACGGCCGCCCATCGACACCTTGAGCCCCTGGACGACGACCATGATCAAGGCGATCGCCGCCCACAGGCGGACGCCCATGTCGTAGAAGTACTGGCGGAGGGTCACGCCGCCGTAGGCCGCCGGCAAGGGGTCGTTGACCAGGTCGTCCACCGCGGCCTGGACGTAATCGAACGACCAGCGGGTGGCCGACCCGTCGGGATCAACGGGCGGCTGAGCCGACGCGACCGCCGCAAAGGGTCCCAGCGCGCCAAGGACCACGGCGGCGGCGAACACGCGGCGGCCCGGGGCCATCACCGGACCCATGCCTCCATGAACTCGCCCGATCCGAGGACACCCATCGGATCGCCGCCGATGGACTGCTCCATGGCCGGCGCGGCGGCGGACGTCAGAAACGCCAGGCGGTCCAACCGCTGCTGCGCGCGCGCAGCGGCGCCGTAGGCGTCGAGCCTGACGTCCTGCGCCTCGGCGGCGAGCCGCGCGGCCCGGAGAGACAGCGCGCCCGACGACTGGCTCGCGCGAAGGGACGCCAGCTGCGACGCGGCGCCGTCGGCCTCGGCCTGACTCAACGCCGGGTCGGGATCGGACCGGCCGCCCATCACGCGCCGCGTCGCATCGAGGATCTGCGCCGAGTCCTCCAAGAGGCCGCGGCCGACGTACTCGCCGGCGACGTGGTCGCCGAGAACGGCCGCCGCGGCCAGGCGCGTGTCCACCGTCGCCGCGTACCGGAGATCGATCACGCGCCGGCGCAGCCGGTCGGCGTCGCGCACCTCGTCGCGAAGCTCCGCCGGCAAGCCGAGATCGTCGACGAGCACCTGCCACGCGGACTCTTTGCCGGCCGTCCACCCCAGCGGCTGCGCGTCGAGGAAATCGACGAAGCCCGCCACCGATCCGAAGTCGTAGCCGTCGAGACCGCGCACGGCCTGGTAGTTGAGGACCGCGTCGCCGACGAGCGCCCTCGTCTCGGTGAACGGCTCCCACAACGGACCGATGTCGGTGAGCTCCGAAAACAGGCTCCGCCAGTCCGCCAGCGAGCGCACGCCCGAGACGAGGCCGCCCGGATCGAGAAGCCCCCGGACCTCGGCGTGGGCCTGGGCGACGTACGCCTCCGCCGTCGACACGTAGCCCCGGATCTGCGACAGCATGGCCGCGACCTGCACGAGCATCCCGGCCCAGCTCGCGTCGACCGCCGCGGGGCGGCCGAGCACAAGCACGACAACGAGCACCGTCACCACCGCCTGCTTGACCCGCATCGCACACCCCTCTCGTCAGTTCGCCGCCACGAAGAGACGGCCCCCGAACGGACGCGCCGCCGGGTTCCGCGCATGGAGCTCGGCCGCCAGCACGTTCGCGCGGCCCTGCGCCGTATCGAGAGACAGGTCTAGCTCGGCGAGCCCCTGCAGGCGGTCGAGCCTCCGCTGCTCCTGCAGGCCCTCCTCGACCAGCTCGCGCTCGAGCGCGCGGCGCTCGCGGTCCGCATCCTCCGCGTCGAGCTTGAGCAGCACCGCGTCCAGGTTGGCCTGGGCCTGCGTCGCCGCGAGAAGAAGCGACCGATGCTGCGCGCGCGACGGGCAGACCCCCTGACCCAGGCCGCCGCCGCCCCTCGCCGGACAATCCGCAGTGCTGAGGGCGCTGATCGAGTCCGCGAGCTGCTGGCGCAATCCCCCGCGCTCGGCCGCCGTCCACGTCCGGGACGCAGGGCAAACGATCACGCCCCGGCGGTCCGCGTCGGCCCGCGCGGGCTCGCACCCGTGGTACAGCCCGATGGCCACCATCGCCTCCTCGACGAGCCGGTCGCGATGATCGGCCTCCGCGAGCTGAAGCTTGAACGCGGCCGCGCGGACCTCGTGGGACGCCTCGAGGGACGCGGCCACGTCGGGATCCATCCCGGGCAGGTCCACGTACGCGCGGCCGGGCTCCGGGAACGAGTCCGGCGCGCACGGCACGGCGCCGACGTCGCCGGGCGGAAGCGCCGCGCAGTCCACGAGCTCGAACTGCCGGGGATCGGCGCCCCCGAGCGCGCTCAGGTCGATGGACGCGCCCGCGCCCAGGGCGCGCCGCATCTGGCCCGAGAAGTCGTCGATGGGCTCGACGAGCCCCCGGTAGGAGCTGAGCGCCTCGTCCCGGATGCGTATCATCGTGTCCCTCATCGCCATGAGGTTGCTCACGACCGACGCCATCTGGCCGACCACGATCCAACTGGCCGGGTCCAGACCGAAGAACGCACGCGACCTGCGCGCGCCGGGGCCGGACGCGAGGACGACGAATACCAGCACCAGCGCGACGTACACCCGAGCAGCACGACTCATGACGCCCTCCTTGCTCCTACGCCCGCGGAACGAGCAGATCCTGGGTGAGGTAGATCCGAACGGGATGGCCCGCCCGGATGCGGACCGCCGGCAGGCGGTTCATGAACCTGTCGAGGAACCTGATCGCCGCGACGGAGAACTGCTGGCGAGCCGGATCGAAATACCCCTGCGAGCCGCCGCCCGCCGACAGGCCCGCCAGCAGGCCGACCGCGCCGACCGCGCCGAACGTCGACAGGTAGTGGCGGTTGACCTCGTCGGTCAGGCCCGTCTCCCCGAGTGACGACAGCCCCTGGAAGCGCATCCGGACCGACCGCCCGTCGGGGAACAGCAGCCGGGAGAAGCTGACCGCGAGCCGCGTCTGGAAGCCGCTGTCTACCGACTGGGCCTCCCCGATCACGGTCGTGCCGCGCGGGATCACCACCCGCGTGCGGTCCCGCGTGCGGACGGGAACGGTGATCCGGGCTCGCGCCTCGCCGCTGAAGTCGCCGGCGAGCTGGGTCTCGAGGACCGCCTGCATCATGCGCCCCTCGTAGACGAGGTCGAGCCCTTCCGGCACGTCGGCCCAGCGCACGAGCGCGGCGGAGCCGCGGCCCGACGACTCCGGCACCTCGATGTCGGGCCCGGCGGCGTAGCGCTCGGTCAGCGAGACCGTCCCGGCGCCCTCCGCCGGCGTGCCGCCGCCCCCGCCGGGAGGGGACGGCGCCACGACGGCGGGACCCGCCCGCCGCTCCGGAGCCGGCGGCGCGGGCCGGGCGGCGCCGGCTTCCTCCCGCAGCAGGGCCAGCAACTGCTGGTCAAGCGCCGGGTCGCCGGTGATGGCCGGCGGCGGCGCGGCCGCCTGGGCGGCAGCCGGCGGGCCGGGACCGCCGACGAGGGCCGGCGCGCGCATCGAGAGCGCGAAGCGCTGCAGCTCGTCGAGCCGGAGGGCCTCCCGGATCTCGCGCTCCTCGACCGTCTCGAGGGTCGCCTGGATGTCCCCGGCGACCTCGGCCGCCGGCACGCCCGCGCGCTCCGCATCCTCCCGAATGCGCTGGGTCTCGAGAAGCGCGGACCGGGCGTCCCCGAGCTCCCGGCGGGCGTCCCGCATGCTCTCCTCGCGCTGCCGCTCGTCGTCGCGGCGCCGCCCCTCCTCCCGCGACTCGCGCTCGGCCTCCAGCCGCGCAAGGTCCTCTCTGAGCTGCTCCCCCTGGCGGATCACCGGCGCGACGACGCCGCGGACGTCTGCGACCGCCGCCTCGATGGCGGCCCCGTCGGCGCCGGGCGGCGGGTCCTCGGGAGGCGTACCCGACCCCGTGAGGAACATCACGAAGATGAGGACCGCAGCGAAGCCGAGGCCCGCATAGACGGGCAGGTTCTTCGGGATGACGCCGGAAGGGACCTTCAGTTGCCAGTCTGCCAAGGCTCCGCCTCCCTCCGCATCCGCCACGGCACGCCGGCCCCCAAGTCCCCGACCCCGAGAATGCCGGCCTCGACCACCCCGTCGATGCGGATCACGAAACCGATGCCGATCACCTCGTGCGGCAGCACCCGCGCCGTCCCATCCGGGAGAAAGCCCGCGACGACGATCTCGTCGTCGAGCACCCGGCGGAAGCGGATGAACGTCGACTGCGTGTCGTGCCACATCCCCTCCACCCAGTAGGGCGCCGCGGTCACGTCCACTTCGGGGTTGAACTCGAAGACGAAGTGCAGCCGCGTGGGATACTCGGCCACGAACGCCTCGACCGCCTCGTCGGTCCCGGCGACCGCGTCCTCGACGCGATCCCTCACCTCCGCCTCGGCGCTGCGGAGCGCCTCGAGCGCACGCTCCTCCTCCTGCCGAATCGCCTCCACGTCGGCCGCGGACAGAAACACCGGGGCCTCGGCCCCGGTCCCCGCCACGACGTCCTCGACAGCCGCCGCGCCGTCCGCTTCACCGTGCGACGCCTCCTCCGGCAAGAGCCCGGATAGATGGACCACGGTGTACACCGGCGAGAGGTCGCTCTCCCTCAGACCGATCGACAGCACGGACCCGTCCGACAGCACGAGGCTCAGATTCGTCGCGACGCCGCGCGCGAGTGGCCGCACCATCGTGAGGTGGCCTCCGCCCGCCGCGATCCACCGATCCGGGTCTCCGAGCCGGCGCTCCACGACGGTCCAGCCGGGCGGCAGAACGATGGTGGTCTCGAACCCGACGCGCGTGACGACCTCGACGAGCGCCACGCCGCCCCGGACGTCCGCCTGCACGGACCCCTGCGGGACCTGCGCGGCGGCAGGCCACGCCCACGCGATCAACGCCGCCGCCGCGAGACGCGCACCCATCGAGATCACCTCCCGGCGAAGATCGCCGCGACGATGGCGCCGACCGCCCCCCAGACGGCGTACATCCGGGGCGGCCTCGCGAACGTCCGCTCGAAGAAGCCGGGGCGCCGCTGCGGCATCGCCCCGCCCTCGGCTGCAAGCCCGAACCACGCCTCGCGTCCGCCGAGGCTCAGCGTCCCGTGCCGAATCACCTGCTCGACGACCAGAAGGCCGCCGGGCTCCACGTCGGTATGCACCGCCTCGAGCGCGTCCCCGCGGAACGCGTAGACGGCCGGAATCTCCTGTCCCTCCGTCCGCAGGTACGTGAACGTCCCGTCCGTCCACAGGTCGCGCAACAGGAACGGGACCTCGTAGGCCTCCTCGGTGACCTGATAGGGCAGCCGGACCCGGGCCGCGAAGTCGCGGACGAACTCGTCCCGACGCGTCTGAGCCGCCGCCCACAGCCTCTCCACCTCCAGGCGCCCCTCGAGCAGCACGCGCTCGCGCCGCGCCAGGTGGCCGGCCAGACGCTCGCGGAGACCCGCCACCAGCGCCGCCGGCCGGTACTGCACTTCCACGGCAGCCAGATCCACCGCGCCCAGGGCGGGCTGCTCCTCCTCGGCCTCGACCGTCACGACGTAGTCCGTCACCGCGTCCGCGTCTTCCACGACGGTGAACGCGAACACCTCGCCGGAGGCGCACGAGACCGTGACGTTCGCGACCAGGTTGGCCACATACGGCTTGATGGCCAGCTCGCGCCCCCGCGCGACGAGGTCCCAGTTCTCCGCGTCGCCCGCGACCGTGCGGACGATCTCCTCGCCCACCGGCAGGCGCACCGTCGTGACCGTCCGGACGCGCGTGAAGATCACCACCGGCTGCGTGGACGACGCGACAACCGTCCGGATCGGCGTCCGCTCCGTTTCCTGCCCGAAACCCGGCGCGGCGAGCGCCAGCGCCGCGACGCAACATCCGACAACACGCATGACCACCCCCCGTGAACACCGCGTCACAGAGCCGCCTCGGTCCGCCCGCGCGCGCCGCCGACGTCCCCGTCGACTCCCGCCGCGAGCCGCATCAGCGCCCCGGGCAGGCCCCAGCGCTCGACCGCGGCCCGACGGCGCACGGCATCGGACGGGTCCGACGTGTACAGCCAGTACGACTCGGGATCGACCTCCAACCGCACCACCGCGGAGCGGCGGGGCCGATGGATGTACAGCTCCCGCTTCTGCTCGAGCTCGCGCACCGTGGCCGCCTCGGCCGGGGTCAGGCCCAGCACCCGGGCGGCCTCGTCAGGAAACGACGGGTTGGCCAGGAGCAGCCGCGTCGGCATCGACTCGAGAAGCTCCGGCGCGGCGTTCAGAACGTCGGCGGCCGACTGCGTCGCGACGATGAGGACCCCGTTCATCTTTCTCCACGTCTTCGCGGCCTCCACAAGCTTCTCCGTGACGACCGAGTCCCTGAGGTACCGCCACGCCTCGTCGACCACGAGGACCTTGAGCCGCCCCCGCTGCGACTCGTCGTCCATCACCAGCCGCATCCGCTCGAGAAAGAACCACAGGGCGGCCTCGCACCAGTCGGGATGCTGCGACGCGCCGGCGAGATCCACGACCTGCCAGCGGCCGAACTCCTTGAGCCCCGCCGGCGGGCCGTCGAACCAGGGGGCCCAGGTCCCTTCGTCCACCCACCGGCTCATCGCCGGCCACATCCGCCTCGGCAGGAGGTGGGCGAGCGCGCTGAGCGTCCGCTTCTCCGGGGCGCGGCGGAACACCTCGTCGACCCGCTTGTCGAGATCGGCGAGGTCGTCCGCCTCGCAGGCGTACTGCCCGATCGCCAGCAGCCGCTGTAGCCACGCGACGAGGAACTGCCGGGTACGCACGGACGAGGGCAACCCGAAGGGCTGGAGGCCCAGCTCGGCGGCTGACGACGGATCGAGCTCGTCCCCCTCCGCCAGGGCGAGATAGCGCCCGCCGACGAACTCGGTCAGATACCGGTAGCTGCGACCGAGATCGAGCACCAGCACCTGGGGGTCGTACTTGAGCGCCTGCACGAGCAGGAAGTTGAGCAGGAAGCTCTTCCCCGACCCCGTGGCGCCCAGCACGAGCGTGTGACCCACATCGCCGCCTCCGAACAGGTCGTAGCCGTACGGCGTGCCCCACGCGGTCTCGAACGTCGTGAGCGGCTCGGCGTCGAGGTGCTTCGAGCGCGCATGACCGCGCGGCGGGCCGACGATCGGCGCCAGCGCCGACGCGAGCTTCGAGTTGACGAAGAAGCGCCGCGGCGGACTGACCGCGGTCTGCCCTGGCAGGCGCCCGAACCAGACCGGCGGGAGGCCGTGGGTCTCGCGCACCAGCTTTCCGTCGATGCCGCCCACGACCCGCTCCAGCGCGGTGCCGATGTCGGCGAACTCCGTCTCGCTCGACGCCCTGACCGCAACCGACAGGTGCATCTCGCCGAAGCACACGTCCCCGGACTGCAGATCGACGAGCGCCTGGCCGAGGACCTGGACCTCGGACGCCGCCCCGAAGTCCTCGAGCCCCGTCGCCTCGCCGCCCTCGCCCATCGCGGACATGAGCGAGTGGCGCGCCTGGTGATAGTGGTGCTGCGCGCTGCCGATGCGCCGCCTGGCGCCCTGCCTGTCGATGCCGCGCCACCCCAGGACCACGGAGAAGTCCCCGTTCAACCCGTACAGGCCATCGAGGCAGTTCCCGACGACGTGGCCGGGCGCCGACGCCAACGACCACACCCGGACGAGCTGATCGCCGACCCTCACGCCCTCCCGCGTGATCGACACGTCCGTCGACGCCAGCCGCCAGTTGAGGCCGTAACGGCTGGCGAGCCCGTCGACCCACTCGCCCTGCCCGGCGTTGCACAACCGATGCAGCACCCGGACCGCCTCCGGGGCTTCGACGGCAGCGACGCTGGTCCCGGTCGACAGCCGCGCCTCGAAACCGGCGAGCTGGTTGCGCACGTCCCGCGCGGCGTCCGCCAGGACCGACTGGAGAACCCTCGTGACATGCGGATTGCGCCGCGAGTACCACCAGCTGCGCGCGTAGTCCAGGAGCCAGCGCCGGCCACCCTCCGCCGCCGCGACGCGCCGCGCGAGCCCCCGGTCGAACTCCCACACGAGGTACGCGGAGTACTCGCGGACCCGCTGCGCGACATGCGCGCGGCGCTTGTCGGCGGCCATCTGGGCGAGGCCCCCGGCCTCCCCCGCGGGGGCCGACGGCGCCCGCCACCGATCCACCACCCACCAGAGCCGAACGTCGGGACCGAGGGCCATGAGGACGCGGGACCACACGGTCATGAGCTCGTCGACGGCCGCGCCCGACAGCCCATCCACAGGCAACGGCACGAGCCTCGAGAACCCCAGCAACCGGCCCGCCCGCGTAATGCAGAGGCGGTCGTCGACGAAGCCCCACCACGGAAGCTGGTTCGAGAGCGAGCGGCCGACCGACCTGCGCGCGCGCGCCATCACCCACCTCCCCGGACGGGACCGCCGGCGTCCGCGCCCTCGATCAGTACCAACCACGGCGGCGACCCGTAGTCGGCGGCGTCGTACCAACCGCCGGGGTTCCGCAGCGTCTCCCGGATCACCGCCACGAACCGGTCGTCGTACGCCGTCGTCGCGCGGCCCGCCAGCCAGAACAGCGCGAACCCCACCAGCGCGAGCAGAAGAGCATCCATGGCGATGAACAGCACCAGGGCGAAGACCAGGCTGAGAAAGAACAGGCTGCGCTCCACGCCGAGAATCTTGAGCGGATCGTTCAACGCGCCGTACTCGTTGCAGATCCCCTCTCCGCGAACCACGCGCATGGTGACCTCCGTTCCGATCAGCAGGTGATGGCGGTTCCCCCGAAGAAGAACACCAGGAACTGCGGAGCCAGCAGGACCATCCCAACGCCGAACACGAGGCCCGCGATGGCCGACTTCGATCCGCCTTCGCCGAAGGCATACGTCAACCCGCCGACGATGACCGCGACCACGGCGAGCCCGCGGCCGACGATGCCCGTGAACAGCTGGCAAAGCTGGCTGGCGGCCATCGACCACGGATCGGCCGCCATGCCGGCCGCCCCGAGCCCCTGCTCCAGGAGAGCGAGCAGCAGGCAGACGAAGAGGGCCCGCAGCACGAGCCCGTCGCGGCGCGACAACCAACCCGCCACCCGGCGGACGACCCTATCCACGAACGACATGGCTTCCTCCTTCCGGCTCAACCCGGGTATTGGCCGGTCTCCTCCCGGTCCAGGGCGTCGCGCAACTCGGGATCGCCCCCCTGGCCGCGCCTCATCGCCCGCTCGAGAAGCCCGACACGCTGCCCCACCTCCCCGAGAACGAGCACCCGGGCCAACTGGTACGTGCCGGCCACGACCGTCATCAACCACGCCAACGCCATCACCGACAGGCGCACGGCGTGGTCCGCCCACAAGACGATCCAGAACTCCGCGAGATAATCGAACTCGGCCATCACCACCACACACGTCAGCGCCATCACCACCAGGGTCATGCCCACAGAGAAGCGGCCCGGGCCCATCGCGCCGGGTCACCTCATCACGTCGAACAGCCGCTCCTCGAACTCCGTGCCCGGGCGCCACGCCCGTTGCACGCGGCTGCCGAAGTCACCCGACAGGATCGAGCGCGCGAGCCCGGCGAGCCTCCCGCCGTGGGACGCGAGAACCATCCCCATCTGCATCTTGCGCTGCACCTGCCGGCGGGAATAGCTGCCGGTCACGAGCTCGAGGGCCAGGCTCGACACCTCGCCGTCCGCATCGCGCACCTCGACGAGGGCATCGGGGAAACAGCAGGCGCCCGCCTCGTCGACCGGCATCCCGAGCGCGCGCGCCGTGCGGCGCCGGGCCGCCGCCGGATCCAGGCCGCGCTTCGCCGCGGCCGACACCGACCGCGCCACCTCCCCCTTGAGCTCCGCCTCGAGACGGATCGAGACGACGGCGCCGCCCAGCGACTTCACGCGATCCACCGTCTCGAGAACCAGCTCCGACACGCCTGCGTCATGCTCCAGCTCGCGCCGCTTGACCAGGCCCTGCCAGACCCGCCGGTCGCACCCTCGAGCGCGACGGCGCCCGCGGACGCGCGCGGCGCCCGCCGCCGTGAGAGCCAGCACCTTGAAGCCGCGGCCCCGGCAGCCCGGGCGGGCGCGCCGGGGCTGCACGGCGTGGACCTCGACGAGGCGCTCCGACAGCAACTGGCGGACGGCGCGGCCCGCCGTGAACGCGTGCCCGTCGAAGCATTCCTGCTGGATGTCGCGATACGACACGACCCGGAAGTCCCCGAGCAGCTCCAGCGCGTCCCATTGGCGATCCGCCTGCGACCGGCGCGGCAACTGCCGGCGGTCCCGGTCCCGGCGGCCCGAGTGCGCGCGCTCGCGGCGGCCGCGCAGCTCCTCGACGTCCAGGAACCGGCCGACCCAACGCGCGGCGTGGCCCCGGTCGGGCCCGTCCGCCGGCGCGAGCTCGACCACCCGGCGCCCCTGGCGATCCTCCAACCGCGCGACCGCGGGAAACCTGTCCATCACCTCAAGCGCTCCTGCCACCGCCCGAAGGCCGGCCACCGGCACCACGCCCCGGAGCCGCCGAGCCACGCCGCACGAACCTCCTCGACCGCGGCCACGCCGCCGCGAACGGCCTGATCGAGCCGATCGCCGACCGCCGACAAGGCCAGGCCGCCCTGGTCCGCCAGAACCTCGGTGCCGTCCGGCAGCCGCACGCCGACGGGGCCGCCGGCACCGACGAGGGGCGCCCCGCCGCGGCCGGGAGACTCCCGCTCGCTGCCCGCCTCGGAGCCGTCCCACTCCCGGCCGGGCTCCCCCTCCAGCGCCGCGCTCGGCCCCCGGGTTGCGCCGCCGTCTCCCCGCGCCGCATCGAGAGGCTCGAGCCCCGCCTCGAACCCTCCCGCCGCCGCGGGGACCACGGACGGGACATCGACGAGGCCCTCACTGAAGAAGCGGCTTGTGATGGGGCCAACCGCCGGCGCCGGATCCACGCGCGCATCGCCGCGCCACCTCGCCTGGAGGACCACCCACTCGCGGCGCACCCGGCGGTACTCGAGTGGGAACCAGCGGCCCCAGAACGCGTAGAACGCCTCCAGCGCCCCGGACACCGCCGCCGCGGCCCCGGCCGGGACCACGCGGGCGCCCAGCGCGGGATCGAGCCGCCGCTCTATCGCGGCCCGCAGCCACCCGTCCAGGCCCGCCTGCTGGAAATCAGCCCGAACCAATTCGGCCTCCCGCTCGCCGCCCTCGGCAGCTCGCATTAGCGTCTCGAGCGACAACAAGTCCACTACTCCAGGGCCGCCGGCCAGTACGCGCGGCCGCGGCCCGAATCCACCAGCCACCCGGCCAGGTTGCCCGCCTCGACGGCCACCGACCGCCACCCCTCGGCGTCGAGAACACGCAGCGCCGCCGCCGTGAAGCCCGGCGGGAAGGCGCCGGCCGCGTACGGCAGGCCCAGGCGCTCCGCCACCCGCTTGCCGGCGATCGCGGCCACGAGCGCCGCCCGGCCGTCCCAGTCGCGCGCGTCCACCCGGTCCGGGCGCGACACCGGCCCGCCCACGCCGGACGCGCGCAGAAGCGCCACCGGATCCCGCCGGGCCGCCGCCGACGCGGCCGGCCCGTCGCCCGACGCCTCGGCGACGTGGAACAACGCCGCGAGAGACCGCCTCACGCCGGGCGCCCGGTCCGCGACGACCAGCGTGCGCGTGCGCGCCTCGTACATGAGCCGCTCGCCGCAGCCGGGAGCCAGGGTGACCGAGTGCGCACGGGCGAGGCTCTCGGCCACCGCCCAGTACGCCTCCGCCAGGACGCCGGCGCGCCCCTCGCGGGCGTCGCGCGGGCGCATCGCGCGCACGAGGAAGCGCTCGAACGCGAAGAGTTGCACGACCTGGTTCACCAACCGCGACCGCGCCAGCGTCTCCACCAGCGCGCGCAGCACGCGGGACGACCACTCGACGCCGTCCCGCGACGCCGCCGCCGGACACGGGACGACGCACCGAAGGCCCCGGCCCGACACCGAAGGCGCCACCGACACCGACCCGCCCTCGGCCAGCCCGACGCCCGCCGCACGAGCCACCGCGCGCACGATGCGGACCGCCGCCTCGGGACGGCAGACGCCCGGCGGCGGCGGCAGCGGCGCGACGCCGGCAGAGCTGACATGCCACACCCGCCGGACCGGCGGCTCGCCGGCGACCCCGCCCAGCGCCTCGACGGCCGAGTGCCGCGGCAGCTCCACGCCCCGCGCGCGACAGTCCGGCGGCCGGCGGGCCACGAACTGCGGGACCGACCAGCCCCGGTCGGCCATCGACTGGCGGAGGACGAGGTCCTGATCACAGGAAAAGGCCGCCGGCCGGGCCCTGTCCACGACCGCCGTGACCCCCCACCCGTCCCCGTCGCGCTGAAACGCCGCGACGCCGCGGCGGATCTCCGACGCCAGCCGCTTCCCGACGGCCGACGCCCCGGCCTGCGCGGCGGCGGGGCCCCCGCGGAGACGAGGCGCCCTCGGCGACGCGGCGGAAGGCACCGGAGTCACCACGACAGCTCCTGCTGGACGACCGGCGACGGGCGGGCCGAGTCACGGGCTTCCGGCAGCGCCGCCGCCGGCTCCGGGCCGGTCAGGCGCTCGCGCTCGCGCCCGGGATCCAGGACCCACACGCCGATGTTCGACGCGTCGGCGCAGACGCTCCTCAGACCCTCGGCCATGAGGACCGCGGCCTGCTGCGCGTCGGCCTCCTCGCTCGACGGGGGCGGCACGTACGGCACGCCCGCGGCCTCGACCACGGACCGCGCCGTCAGCGCGCCGACGAGCGCGGCGCGGGCCGCGGCCTCGTCGCGCCCGAGCGGGACGCGATGGTCGAGCCCCGGCAGCCCGCCGGCGACCGCCTCGACCAGGCGCAGGCCGCCCGCCCGGTCGAGGGCGCCGGCGGCGTCGGCCGCCCGGCGCTCCTCGGGAGCGCCGACGGCCCGGCACAGCCCGGCGAGCGCCGCCTGCTGGAACGCCTCCCACTGCCGGGGGCCGTGGCCCTTGAACAGCCGCGGGGCCTTCGGCCGGAACGAGCGCACTCCGGCATCGAACAGAGGCTCGCCGGCCGGACGCTCCCAATCCACGCGGACGCCCTCCCGCCGCGCGAGGCCGCCCGTTGCGCGCGCATAGAGCGCCGCCAGGGCGGCGGCGCACACCCGCTCGGCCTCCGCGGTTCCCGGTTCGGCCGCGACCCCCGATCTCGCGCGCCGCGCGCGGGCGTTGTGCTGATGCAGCGCGTCGCCGCCGAAGCGCCCGACGCGCACCGCGTCGTGGAGCGCCGGGTCATCGGACACCGCCCCGGCGACCGCCGACACCACGGACGAGGCCCAGGCGCCCGGAGACCGGAACGCCGACTGGCGCGGATGGCACACGACGAGACCCTCGGCGTCCCGCGCGTACTCCACGCGATCGCCCGGCTCCAGGCGGGCGCCGGCGCCCGCCAGCGCCTGCCGGACCACCTCGCGGGCCGCGATCTCGCGGTCCCGGCCACCGAGCACGCGGGGATCGGGGGACGGCGCGAGGGTCGTCTGGGTCTGAGAATGGAGAACGCGGTAGGCGCCGGGGCGCAGAGCGACCGCAGGAGTGCCGGCGATCCAGACGGCGATCCCTCGCCGGTCGCCGCTCTCGAGAAGGAAGCGCTCCTCGTACCGCGAAGCGGCCGGTAACACGTCCCCGCCGAGCTTCCCGCACTGATGCTCGGTGACGAACTCCCCCGAGCCCGACGGCAGCCCGCGCTCGACGAGCTGCGCGTGCAGGACCACGGCGTTGTAGGGCCGGTACGCCCGGAAGGTGTCCGGACCGCCCGCAGGCGACGCGGACCGTGCACCGAGGGCCTCTCCGCCGGACTGGTGATACGACACGCCCGCCTCCACGTCCAGGGCGACGCGATCGAGAACCGCCTGGATCTCTGCGTCCATCCTCACGAACGGGACCGGGGCCGAAACCGCCACCGGGGCCCCGGCCCCGACCCTCAACGACCAGCCATCTACCGAGGCGGCTCGACCGCCTTGTCTCCGCCGCCGGCCCGCTCCCCGGCCTCCGGCCCCGCCTGCGGGGCGGCAGGCGCGGCCTGCTCCCGGCCCGCGCGCTCCTGCGCCTTCGCCGCGCGGGCGCGCACTGGCGACTCGAAGGTCGAGGCGGCCGAATGCTCGAGCATCTCCGGCTTCCGCTCGTGCTCCCAGTCCCGCGAGACCAGGTGCGCCCGCACCGACGCCGCCTCCCGCCACGCCTGGTCCAGCGCGCCGGGCGTCTGCGCGTACGCCGCCTGGCCCTTCCGCGCCTGCTCGCTCGGCGCCGCCGGGGCGTACTCGATGCCCAGCCGCTCGAGGCTCGTGCGCGCAGCAAGATCGCCGACCATCGACGTCCGCGCCTTCTCCTGCGCGGCGCTCAGGCCGTCCGGCGCCGGATTGCGGCCCGGCACCTGGACCCCGGCGAGCCGCGCCACCTCCACGGCGTGCCCGGCCTCGCCCGCCTTGCGCTCGGCCGGAGTCCCGACCGCGGCCGCGAGGTCCGTCAGCATCTTCTCGTTGAACTGCCGGTCCCTCGTGTCCGGCTTCCCCGGCTCCCGGGCGGGCTTCCTCGCGGGATGGAACGTGCGCGTCTCCGCGTCGTAGTGCGCCTCGTCCCGCGGCTGATCGCTCGCCAGGTACACGTTCTCCCTGGCGGCGATGGCCTTGACCCCTCGGTTCGCCACCCGCGCCGCCGCCTCGGCCTGCACCTCCGCGTACCGGGCGCCGGCGGCGGGAATCTGCCGGCGCTCTCCGCGGCGCGCGGAGGCGACCGCGCGACGCCCCAGCTCCTCGTCCTGAACGTGCCGGCTGAGCTCCGGGGACCGCGCGGCCGCCGTCGACACGGCGCGCATCACCGACGTCGCGTACTCCGCCATGTTGCCGAAGCGCTCCCGCGACGGATGCGCGACCTCCGGGCCGCTCGAGCCCGCGGTGATCGAGATCCGCTCGCCCGCGTGCGTCTTCAGCTGCACGCCGGACCGCGCCACCAGCTCCTCGACGGTGTTCCCGATCACCGCGCGCTGCTCCGCGTTCCGCCCGTCCATGAGCCGCTTGGGGATCGCCCTGAGACTCGTCTGGGAATCCACGTGCAGGAGGTCGTACGAGGACGACGGCCGCACGACCACGCCGGACACCACCTCGGGCTCGGTGGCCAGGCCGATAGAGCCCGCCCGGACCGCCACCAGCGGCGCGTCCATGCGCTTCTCCTCGAGCTTGTGATGACCCATCGCGCTCAGCTCCTGCGGGTGCACCAGCTCGGCGCCGGCCATGCCTCTCGCCTGCATCTGCGAGTGGAGAATGGTGGCGACCTTCGGACCAAAGGCGTTCCCGTCGTTGTTCCACAGCGGACCCTCGCTCACGGGCGCCTTCGAGCTGCGCGTCCTGATCGGACCGCTCTCGAGCGACGCGACCTGGTGGTACGACTGCCCGTCCCCGATGTCGTCCGGAATCTGCTGCAGCGCATCCGCGAGGCGCGCATCCGACCTCGCCTGCCGCTGCTCACGGAACTGCTGGGTACTGCCAGGCATGTGCAATCTCCTTCCTCACGAATCCCGCTTGGGTCACGACCGAGGTCCCGCGTCCGGGCGGGACCGACCAAGGGCGCCGCTCTCGCGGCTCGGGGCGCAACGCCCCGCTTCCGAAGACCACTAACGCGACCGTTCCGGAGCGACCGGCGCCACCGGGACCACCGGCGCCACCGGGACCACCGGCGGCTCGGGGGCCGCGCCGACCGCGCGCCAGGCCGAGCGATAGCCGTGGTCCAGCTCGATCCCGCGGCCGCGGGCGATCACCAGCGACGACATGCGATCCGCGTCCCGGCAGAGGTCCGCGCCGTGGCGCACGAACACCTCGCGCGCCTCCGCCGGAAGCGGCGACCCCCGCGGCGGCTCGTAGGCAAGCCCGAGGGCGCCGACGATCTTCGCGGCCGCGAGATCGCAACGGAGCTGCTCCCTGGCCCAGCCCAGCGACCCGCGCGCGGCGCCGGCGTCCCGGCGGCCCTCGCGCGACGGATGCCCCGTCGCGGCGGCCAGCCCGAGCGCCACCGCGGACGCATAGGCCGCACGCGCCGACGCGTCATCGGGGACCGCGAGCACGTCCTCGGAGAGCCGGTAGGTGGCCGCCGCCGCCGGATGGACCCCAACGCGCACGCCAAGCCCGACCACGGCCTGGTCGACCGACGCCAAGCCGCAGTCCCCGCGCGTCGCCGCGACCCCGACCGCCGCCGCCGGATACAACGAGCGCTCCCCGCCGCCGCGCCGGGCCGGAACCACCACGCCCGCGACCCCCGGCCCGACGGCGCCGCCGCGGTGCACGGCCTCCGCCTCGTCGAGCACGACGTCGGCATCCGCGCCCGCTCGACGGCGCCACGCGTGCACGGCGAGGGCCTCCGCGGCGGGCAGCGGCATGCGCCCCGCTCCGCCCGCCGGCCAGCGGGCGCCCGCAAACGGGCGGCCGTCCAGGTACAGGTCCGGGACGGGAGGCACCGGCTCCGCGGCCGGTGCGAACGGTCGCGCCGGCCCCGACGCGGGCGCCTCCGCGATCGGGTGCCGCTCGAGCACCGCGGCGCGGTCCGCCGCCGGCCACGACGATCCGGCGCGCGCCAGGATGGGAGCCATCACCCCCGAGACCGTCCCGGGGTCGGCCGCCATCCACGCGTCCAGTCGCCGGACGGCGGCGCACCCCGCCTGCACGGCGCGGGCGACGCGGTAGCAATCGCGGCCGGCGCCGCCTACCGCCTGGACCCCCTCCCGCAGCGAGCCGCCGCAGGCGAGGACCGCCTCGACCGCGGCCCGCGGCAACGGCTCGCGAACCGGATCGAGGCCGACCGCGTAGTGCACCTCCGCCACCGCCCGGGTGCGTCCGAACCACGCGCCGAAATTCGCCCCGCCGGGATCGAGCGCCTCGAGACCGAGGCCCTCGCGCTCGGCCGCCCACCGCCGCTCGACCACGCCGGCGCGGTAGAGGTCGCGCACGCACAGATCGACGTGCCGCAGGGCGACCGCCTGCGCGGCCCGGTCGAGATGCTCGCCCAGCCGCGAGCGCCCCGACGCCTGCCGCACGAGCGCCCCCGCGGCGCTGAGCAGAACCGGATCCGTCCCCGACGCCACGAAGACCGCGTCAAGCGGAGGCCCGTACCTAACGCGGCCAACCGCCTGCGCCGCGGCCACCGTCAACCCCCCCACGTCGCCGAGGTCCCGGCGATCGCACACCTCCTCGACGATCTGCGCGAACGCGTCCGGGCCGATGCGTGGCAAGTCCTCGAAGCCGTCCCGGAGCCGATGCGCCCGGAGGGCGCCATCGGCCTCCAGGGCCCTGGCCCGACGATCCGGCAGCGGATCCCTGAAGCCGAAGAGACGGCTGTCCGCCACCCAGATCGAGGGGTGCGACCGCCGAGGGAAATCCACCCGCCCTTCCAGCCGCCGGCCGATCTCGACCGACAGCGCGACCTCGTAGACAAGATCGCCATGGGTCCGCAGACGGGGCCGCTGCGGCAGCGCCTCGTCGTCGGGATCGATCGCGGCGTCCACCTGATCGCAGGCATCGAGCCGATCCGACTCCGCACCCCGCCGGGCCTCCAGGCGATCGGTCGTCTCCCCGCGGTCCTCGGGCGCGAACTCCGGGTACCGCTGGGTCCTCACCCCGCCGGGACGCACCGCCTGACGAGACCGTCCACGTCGCGCCATCGGGACCTACTCCGCCGCGGCGGCCTCGCCCGCGGATTCCGGCGGCGCATCGGGCGGCTGCCCGGCGTCGAGCTCGAGCTGATCCTCCGGCGGGCTGTCCGCGGCGTCCTCCTCGAGCACGGTCTCGTAGAAGTCGCGATCGGTCCCGAAGATGGCGTGCGCGGCGCTGGCCTCCGACATGACCACGACGTCGACCGAGAGGCTCCACTCCCGGATCTGGTCCATCGTGAGCACGACGGTCCGCGCCTTCGACTGCATCGCCGCCTCGTACTCCTCACGCGTCTCCGGCACCAGCGCGATCTCGACCACGCCGTGACGCCTCAACCTCTGCTGTCTCATGGAGCTGACCTCCAGTAAGCCGTGCCGACTAGCGACCCGGCGACACCGGCCGCACCGGATGACCGCGGCCGTACTCGGTGTCCGGTTCCCGCACGCCGAGCGAACGGCACGCGCGAACGACGGTGCGCTCGGCGTAGTCCCGCGGGTTCGCCTTGTCCTCCCGGAACTCCGCGAGCTGCTGGATGAGCAGGCCCGGCGACTCCCCCGAGCGCAACGCATCGACCACGCCGTGCCAGTCCGCCTCGGACTGCGACGCCGGCTGGCGCCGGCCCCCGATGTACCGCGCGGGCGCACAAGGCGGCGCCGACTTCGGCACCGTGACCGCCAGCGGGGCGGAGCGCGCGGGCACCACTTGGCGGAAGGCACCGGGCTCCCACCACTGCGAACCGGCGCCCTGCGGGTCGTACACGGAGCGGGCAACCCGCGCGACACGCACGCCGCCGCGGCCCGGCTTGCAGTTGGTGAAGCCGGGCACACGCATGACGCGCGTAACGTCCACGACCGCCGGGTCGCCCTCGTAGGCCGCGGCGAGCCGCCGGTTGGCCTCCTCGGCCCCCGCCACCGTCCACGCCGCGGGATCGACATGCCACAGGACCTGCCACCGGCCGACCGACGACCGCACCACCACGGCCGGCATCGGCACGCGCCCCGAACGCGCGTCCCGCATCAGCCGGCCGACGCGCCGATCGCCGTCCGTATCGAAATCGACCTGCAGGCGCCGGACGTCCGACACCGCGCGGCTCAAGCCGCGCACCGTCGGATTGACGCCGCAGAACACGTCGCTGCCCGCCTCGTTCGCGACGCGGAGCAGCCGCTGACCGGAGGGATGGCACCAGTAGCCGACGAGCCGCGAGAGCTGCCTGCCCCCCCGGCCCGGACGCTGGCGCAGGATGACCGTGGCGCACTCCCCGGGGCTGAACAGCTCCGAGAACCACTCGACGGCGGCGCGGTGCCAGGACGGACGGCCCGACAGGAGCGGAGAACGGCTCACCGCTCTCTCCCGGCCGGCCCGCGGCGCGCAAGACGACCCGCGACGGCCAACCGAGCGGGTCCGACGGCGGAGCGGTCCGGTCCCAACACACAGACCGGTTATATGGCGAGCGGAGACCGGAAGGGGGCCGTTGTACCCCAAGCGGTAGTCACTTCCGGCTCGGACCGGGGTTCCGCGCACCCAGCGCGCGGATCAGGCGGATCAGGAGGAAGGAGGACGGAACACCGAGGGTTCCGGATCGACGACCACCACCGTGCCGGCGAGGTGATCGTGGAGTGCGCGCCGGCGCTCGTCGAACACCGCGACGCCGAACAGAAGCCCGCGCCCGAGCAGCAGTTGGAGGACCTTCGCGACGTAGCGGACCGAACACCACAGCGCGTCTCCGGAACCGGCGACCCGGAGGCCCGCGCCCATCTTCCCCACCGTCCTCCCGCCGAATCGGGTCTCGCAGAACACGAAGTAGAACCAACCGCCGACGAACACTGACGCGGGGTAAAGCCCCGGGAAAGGCTCCAAGCCGATGCCCTCCGCCAGCACCACGCGCAGCGCCTCGTCAACCGCGAGCCCGATCGCGGTCACGACGATGAAGTCGGCCCCGGCCGCCAGCAGGCGCGCGCGAAGCGGCGCCGGAGCGGGCCCGCCGTTCGATCTGGTCTCCATCGACCCCCCAGCCGCCCGACCCGTTCCGGGTCCGGGCCTGCGAGAAACGCCCCCGCCGACACGGCCGCGAGGATCCGCTGCCCCCGCACCGCCGTGCTCCGCCGAAGGGCGTACGCCGAACCGCGCATCGGCCGGAGACACGACAGAGAGCGCGACGCGCGGCACGCGCCGCCGCCGGTGACCCGCCCCGAGGTCCGCGCGCGCCCGACACCCGCGCGCCCTCCCGGTGCACCTCCAGCCATTATCCCCACCGGCCGAGTCCGCGCAAACTCGCATCCGGAAGACACGCCTCGCACTCCCGCCGCACCCCGCCACGCGCCCGCCCGCCGCGCGGCCGGGCGGTCCGCTCGAGCGACCGGAAACGACCTGCTGCTTCTCGGGTACCTACGACCCCGGGGGCTAACCCCGGGACAGGAACACCCCGAAAATCGAAACCCGCCGGATCTCGGACCTCCAAACCCTCGGGAGCCACGAAACATAAGTCCCTTTCCGACAAGCGCATACCGCGAAACACGAAATCCCTGGGGGCAAGCCCCGAGACTGGTCTGAATTACCCTGAGCGACCCCGGTCCGGGCCGTAAGGCTCCCGGCCCGCGGACGCCGCGGGCCGATGAGCCTCACTCCCGAACCGACCGGGGTCGCTCAGGGGCCATTCTTCCTTGCAGGAAGGCTCGACGCGCCGCGGCGCGCCCGGGAACCGGGCACCGACCAGGAGGCCGCCCGGCGGGCAGGACCTCCACGGCTGCGGGCAGCCGCTTCAGGCCGCAAGGCCCGCAAGGACCCGCGGCACCGGGACCACCGGCAACGCCCGCAACACGTCAAATCGACGCACGTTTGATGTACGCACCGAGCTATTGCAGCTTGCGAAACAGGATACTGACGCGTGCGCGCAACGCGGCAACACCCTCGACCGCGGGAACACCCGCATCGCGGCAACGCGCGCACGCGTCAAGTGACGGACACGTCAAGTGATGCGCACGTCAAGTGACGGACACGTCAGGTGACGCGCACGTCAATGACGCACGCGCGCCGGAGCACCCGATGACAGACATCCACACCGCGACGCGAACACGCCCGCCGGATGCCCCACGGCCCCGAGTGGTGAGCGTGCTGTCGCAGAAGGGCGGCACCGGGAAGACGACGCTGTCGTGCGCCCTCGCCGCCCTGGCATCACGGGCCGCGACCGCGACCGCCGTCCTCGACCTCGACCCCCAGGCATCGGCCGCGAGGTGGCACGACCTCCGGAGGGCCAACGGCGAGGAGGACCCGCCCGTCTTCGCGACGCCGAGCAGCCGGATGCAAGCGCTCGTCGACGCCCTCGGCCAGAACGGAGCCGAACTGATCGTGACCGACACCGCACCGCACTCGGGCGCCGACGCCTTGACCGTCGCCCGGCTGAGCGACCACATCCTCATACCGCTCCAGCCCAGCTTCCCGGACCTTGCCGCCATCACGAGGACGATCGAGATCGCGGAGCTCGCCAAGGCCCCGGCGACCATCGTGCTCAACCTCGCGCTCGTCAACCACCCCAGCACCGACGACGCACGGACCGTCATCACAGCCACCGCCGTGCCCGTTGCGCCGGTCGTGCTGCACCGGCGCGTGGCGCACGTCAACAGCTTCAACGTGGGACGCTGCGCGGCCGAGTACGAACCCGCCGGGAAGGCGGCCACCGAGCTCCGCACCCTCTTCGGATGGCTGCAGAACGCCGGCATAATCCCGACCGCCAGAAAGGGGCAGGCGGCATGACGCCCACGCCCAGCCGGCGCACCGGGCTCGCCAGCGCCTGGTCCGAGACGCACCGGCGCGTCGTCGGCAGCCAGCGCCCGGCGCCGCCCGACCCGCCCGGCAAGGCCGAGGCCACCGAAACGAGCGCGGCGCCGGCCGCGGCCAACCGCCGGAACTGGAAGTACCTGAGCGCGCGGCTGCCGGCCGACGTCCACAAGACGCTCCGGCGGCTCAGCATCGAGAAGGACGTCAGCCTGCAGGACATGGTGGTCGAAGCGTTGCGCGTCTACGTCCAACAGTAGAAGGAGAGCTGACAGATGCCGCGGTGGAACGCCCCCAAGCTGACACAGGCCGCCGTGATCGTGATCCTGATCGCCGCGACCGGCGCGGCCCTGACGTGGCTCGCCCAGGCCCCCGCCCCCGGACGCGGCGCGAGGGAACCCGTACCCCCGGCCCCATCCGCGGCGCCGCCGCCAATCGACACCCCGGACCCGCCCCCGGCCCCCGACGGGCCGGCGGTCGCGGCGGCGCCGCGCCGAGACCCCGCGGACCCCGTCACGGCCGACCCTGGCCTAGTCGACGCCGTGCCGCCGGGACCTGCGCCGGCGGCGCGGACGACGCCCTGGCGCGTGATCGACGCACACGCGTACTCCCTGACTCCCGCGACGATCCCCCTGTACGCGCGCCTCCCAGGCGCCTACGAGTGGCCCCTGCCCGCCATCGACCGGCTCGAGCTCATCTGCTTCCACCGGCCGGACGGGCCGGCCCACCTCTCCGTCATGCAGGCGGCGGACGGGCAGCTGTACCACTGGGGCGAGGAACGCAGGTTCCTCCAGGAGCACCTGGACGCAGACAGCATCGACTCGCGTGAGATCCGGACCGTCGCCGACCCCGGAGCGTTCCTGCAGCCGCTGCGGGCCGCGGCCCACGCGGCGTGCGAACGGAGTCTGCAGGGCGCGGACACGCCGGACGGCCCGGGATAGGCGGCCGGAAACCGGCGACGCTCGCCCCCCCGCGAGCAGCACGGCGAGCGCCGGGACGCCGATCCGGACGCGCGGTCCGCCGCGGCCCGGGGACGCGCAGCGCCGAAGGGAAGCAGGCAGGGGCGCAGACCCTCCCCCCCTGTGCATTCGCCCGCACACCGCGACCACCGCCGGCGCGGAACCCACGACCGCGAGAAGGCCCATCCACAGCGCCAAGCGGCAACTACTTGTACGGTCTCTAACTAGTGCCCGCCAGAAAACCCCCTTGCGGGCGGAAATCTGCGACAAATCCGGCCCACCTCGGGCGTGATTCCCACCACGGATCCTGCCACGACGGCGGTACTTGGCGGCCGGCGGGGAGCGACCGGCAAAGAATCAGTGCGGAGGTCCGGCTGCCAAGGATGGGGAAGCCCTCCCATCTTTCGACGGGTCGGAGCACGGCATGCTTTAGGGGAAGCGGCCGGTCAGGCGGCGAGTCGTCGTCGTTTGCGCTCGCGCTTTTGCAGGAGCAACCCGATGCGATGCAGGTTGGCGGCCAGTACCGACAGTGCGACGGTGCGCGCGAAGCCGTCGGCGCCATGGCTGCGGACACGGTCGAGCCCCCGGTGTTCCAGCCCATTGATGGCCGACTCGATTGCCGGATGCGCACGCCGCGCGGCCGCGAAGGGTTCCTCCGCCTCCCGTTCGCGGTCGGCTCTGGAAAGATACCCCTTTCTCGGCAGCGCGTTGAGGTCGAGCAGCGCGTCGAGCTTGATTCGGTTGTCAGGGCTGTGAAAGCCCCGGTCGAAGCTGCACGCCCGCAGTTCGGGATACCGCGCCTGGGCTTCCCTCACCATCGGCGCCGCCACGTCGACGTCCTCGCCCTCCCACAGGATCTTGTGGTGCAGGATGAATTGATGCTGGTCTTCGATGAGAGCTACAGGAACCCCGAGTTCTACCGGCGTGCCTGCCTTGCCCTTGGAAACCCAGCGAGTATGCTCCTCGAAGACCGAGAACACCTTCTCCTCGTGAGCAATCGCCTCGCCCCGCAGGAGTCGGCGCTCGACCTGGCCGAGCTGGCGCTGGGCATGCGCGATAAAGCCCTGGATTGATTGGCAGGTGGTTTCCTCGACGCCCTTGTCCCGCAACTCGTCGAGGGTCTCCATGGTCCGAGCGACCAGTGCACGGCAGCGCGCCAAGTACGCCTCCACCCGCTCCGGACGGCGCTTGGCCCGCCGCGTCGAACGCACCTGGTTGAACAGTTTCCTGACCTCCTTGGACAGATGCCGCCACTGACGCCATCCCCCCACCGCGTGTCTCCCAGCCGCCCGCCCGGTCTCCCGCAGCAGGCAGCGCAGCGCGTCCCACAACAGGCTGACATCCGTCGGATAGTGCACGTCCGTCTCGACCACGAACGAGTCACACCGCCCGCGCAATCGCTCGCCAGGCTTTTTTTTAGCGACCGTATGGCCGCTCTCCACCACCAACCGCCCGACTTCTGACAGCAGCTCCGGCGTCAACAGACACACATTGTCGAGCACCGTTTGATACTCGTAATACGTCTTGTCGGCGAAATCGCCGTGGCCCAGGAACGCGCGCACCGTCTCGTGATGGTTCGCGAGGTCGTGAAGGCGGTCGAAGTCGCAACCCAGACCCTGCTTCAACACCCCCAGCACCAAAATCCGCCAGAGCGCCATCCCCGGACGCCCGACCTCCCGGTCGGTCTCCGGCAGGACATGCTCGTCGAGCAGCGCAAACAACCGCGCGCGCAACTCCTCGTCAGACCAAATGTGCTGAAGCCCCTTCAACACCGCCGGGATGTCGTCCCGCGACTTGGGGTCGATCCAAATCTTCTCCACCGGAACCTGACCAAACTCGAACTGCCGTCTGTGAACTTCTCTCATGACGTCGACGTCTCGAAGATTCCCCCGAAATGGGCCGATAGTGGAAATTCCACCCACAAAACTACGACATCTCAACGTTCTTCGCCACTTGAAATCCGAAATGCGACTCGTAGAATCAACCTGTTACGGGTTTTCTGGCGGACACTAACTACTTGAAGCTCTGAACTACTTGTACGTACGGGGGGCGTTTATGCGGGCGCGCGAGCGCTGCGGGGGGGGCGTTTATGCGGGCGCCGGGTGCCGCGGCGGGGGGGCGTTTATGCGGGGAAAACCCCCGGGATTCACAGCCCTTCTGTGGAACAAGCAGCTTGGACCCGTGGCGGGAGCAGATCACGCTGTGGCTGAACACGCGAAGCCCGGAAGCTTACCGCGAAGCGGGTGCGTCGGTTGCTCTTGCCGTTGGCTGACGCGGTCTCCCGGCGCACGGTGCGCCGCTACGTCGCCGCGCTGCTGCGGCCCGTCAGGTCGAAGGAGGCTTTCGTGCACCGTAGCGTTCTCCCCGGCACGACGATGGAGGTCGACTCCTCGAGTCGATCAGCCTGTGTTGCAAACGGTCGTTTGGGACATGGAGGGCGAGGGCCGGACGGTCCAGGTGCCTTGCCAGCGCGCGGTGAAGCGGGCGACGAGGGCATGATCCGCGCGGTTGAGGTTCGCATGCTCCCAGCGCTGGCCATCGAGGCCCAGCCCTCTGCCGGCGATGCGCCGCGTCAACGACGTCGTGAAGGACTATGACGCGGTCATGTCTTCGCGGCTATCACCTGCGGCGCGGGCTGGGCCCAGGGTCTATCCCCGCGAGCGCGGGGGAACCTGGTCGGTGACGGGGTCGCGGCAGAGCGCGCAGGGTCTATCCCCGCGAGCGCGGGGGAACCTCCGTGAGTACAAGCATACTCTGTCCTCTCTCGGGTCTATCCCCGCGAGCGCGGGGGAACCGGATGAACGGCTGACGAAGGTGATCGACCGAAAGGTCTATCCCCGCGAGCGCGGGGGAACCCCGGGGCGGGACGCGATGACGGTGACGGTCAAGGGTCTATCCCCGCGAGCGCGGGGGAACCATGAGAAGACTGTCGTGCCCGAACGCGTTGGAGGGTCTATCCCCGCGAGCGCGGGGGAACCTTAAACATCGAAGCACAGACGGGACCGGTAGCGGGTCTATCCCCGCGAGCGCGGGGGAACCACCTCGTGATCGGTCTGGCCGGGCTTCGGATTGGGTCTATCCCCGCGAGCGCGGGGGAACCCTGGTCTTCGATTTCCTGCCGGCGCGCATACAGGGTCTATCCCCGCGAGCGCGGGGGAACCATCAGCACCCACTCGGAAAACGCTCCAGTGCCGGGTCTATCCCCGCGAGCGCAGGGGAACCGCCTGCCGCGATGGGGCGATGTTCGTGGCTTCGGGTCTATCCCCGCGAGCGCGGGGGAACCTTCGGGAAGCTGGCGACGAAGCGGGTGCAGGAGGGTCTATCCCCGCGAGCGCGGGGGAACCATCCGCTTCTTCTTCTGGTTGCCGCTCTGACTGGGTCTATCCCCGCGAGCGCGGGGGAACCTCTTCACGCCGCATGAAGAACTGGATCCACCGGGGTCTATCCCCGCGAGCGCGGGGGAACCAGGCCCTGCCGTTCAACAACCCGACCAGTGAGGGGTCTATCCCCGCGAGCGCGGGGGAACCTCTGTCAGTTTCTTGACAGTTACGCAGCTATTCAGTTGCCAATGAGCGACGGAACCCGAGAATCAGCAGGTCACAGCCGCTTCACCAGCAAGACGCCGTCGGCATCGCGGATCTCCTTTGGCGGATCTCCAAGATGGCGAAGTGCCAAGCCTCCATCGGCTGTACGATCGCGCCAGATCATGGCAACCGCGCCTTTGCCAAGCGCGCCGAACCAGTCATCGAGGACCGACCAGATCCGCTCGCGTACCCCGGACGAAAGGTTGGGAGACACATAAACGCCGGGTGCGACTTCAAGCATCGCTGAAGCCAGAAAGCCTCGATATCTCTGTTCAACGTCGCGCGTGACGACGACAGTCATGGGCATTCATACTTACTCTTTCGCCTGTGCCTGATGCTCGAACAGAGCCTTGATCCGCTCGATCATCTTCGGAATCGTTCGTTCCCTGCTGAGCGTGCGTCCGGTCTCCCGCCTCGTGACTCGCTCAATGTTCTCACCGGTTGCTTCCCTCATGACTTTCTTGGCGGCTCGGAAAGCCGTGGGTATGGTGATGGAGTCGCGGAATAGATCGGCGATGTCGAGCACGAAGGATTGTCCGGCATCCTCGTGGATGAAACCGAGTTGCGGTACGGTCGCCGTCGACGAGACGGCGATAGCGGCAGCCGCTTCCACTGCGCTCGACGCGTGGTTCAGCGCTTGGTTCGGCAGGTCGGTTGCCATCGGTTTGGCGCGATCGTACCTGCGGCCCCGCCACTCGACTCCGATTTGCATCGCCATTAGACGATAGGTTTCTTTCATCCTGGCACCCTCGATACCGCGCAGCACCGCGATGTCGCGGTGGGGAAGCACTTCACCCAGGCGCCAGGCGTACATGCGACGGGCGACGTGTAACCGAGCGTTCGGGTCTGCCCATGCGCTCGCCTGGCTCCGCGCGAGCCCCGACCTATCGGGGATTAGCGGAGGCGCTGTATAGCATCGAACCCCATCTTCGCCGATGGCTGCCAACGCGGTTCCATGTCGAGCCAATAGACGTAGCGCGTCGTGACTGACTGTTGATCCAGGACCGAGCAGGATCATGGAGACGCCCTGGAAGGGGATAGCGTAGTGACCCGGATCCAGCGGGTCATTATCTGCCGACTCGGGACCGCGTTCGAACGATAGCGCTCCGTCCCGTGCGGTCAGAGCCCCACGCGACAACCAGAGCAGCCCGGTTCTGTCCGCGTGCGGAATTCTGGCGGTTTCGAGACCGAGGCGTCCCTTGAGCACGTCAGCGCTCCGGCCGCGGGCGGTTCGGTGGGCGTAGCAGCAGCATGCCGTAGCCGTAGGCGCGATGACGTCCGACACCGCGTGCCAATAGCGCCGCAAACGAACCCGGATCAGTCACGGTCAGGGTCCCGTGGATAGTGGCGTCCGGACCTTCGAGGCCGTGACCTCCTCGAGCGACGCTGACACGACGGAAGCGGACGAGACGACTTGCTGAACGAACGAGCGCGGCGGCGGGGTCAAGCCGTTCTGCTAACCAGTCAAGATAGACAACGTTGCGGTTCCGACTCTCCTGCGCCATGCCGCCGGATTCGTCTCGGTACCGGTGCAGGGCTTCGAGCAGGAACGCATCCATCTCCGCCCCTTTGGCGACTTGGCCCGACGTGGTATCGAGGTCGGAGCCGAGACGCCGCACAGGACGGACGCGAACGTCGAATCCCAGCCGATGGCCGACGCGCCAGCCGTCAGGCATGGGCTTGCTCTCCAGCCGGTCGGGAAACAAGACCCTCAGATGATCCGGCAAGGCGTGCGCCGCCGCCGATGCACGCAACGCTTCGCCGTGCAATGCGGAGTACGCGTACACGTTGCCCGAGGTCCGCCGAGGCGGAACTAGGAGCCGAAATGGGCGAATTACGCCGGGCCCGAACACTTCGTTGAGCAAGTGATGCAACGCGCGCCCTTCATCGAAAGCGACGACATCACCCCGTCTTTGGACCCAGCCGCGCTCCCCAGCCCAACGTGCCAGCGCGTTCGTTGCGATAGGCACACGGACCAGATTCAGTTCCGTCACCCACCCGTCGCCGGAAAAATCCGGCCCTCCACGACTTGGCGCGATCCGCCATGCAGGCCAGTGCGCCAATTCCGCATATCGACCAAGTCCATGACCCGGTCGATACCATCACCCTTCTCAGGCCCTTGCCCCACTGACCATGACCCACGGAGTTCCCGGCCTTCACCTGGCACTCTACAAAGCGACTCATAAGCGGTGTCGCCGGTGACCCAGCGGGCCGGCTCCTTCGCCAGTAGCGGGCGCGAGGGCAGGCATGGCTTGCGACCCAGAAACAACGGCCGGGCGGGTCGGTCGAGAGCTTCGGCGAGAGCGTTTAGCGTTGGGCACACCACCGCTCGTTCGAAACGCAGCACGACGGTAACTGACATGTCCGCCTGATAGTCGCGCAATCGGCGGTGCGGTGCATCGTAGCTTGCGCCACCTCGTCCTTCGGGCACGCCATAGGTTGTCCAACCCTTGTCGGCTTTGGTGATCTGCGCATTCTGCGTGTCGGTCAGCAACACTCCTTCCCGTTCGCGTCGTACCGCGAAGATCAGTCTGTCCTGTATCGACTGATGCGCAGCGCTGTCCGACCAGTGCCAGCCGAATGCATTACCGATCAAGCCGGTCAGCATCGAGGCGGCAGGGAAATCTCGCACCGGGCCGACCTGATCGATCGCCACACCCCCGAAAGACACCAGCGGTGCGTCGAGCCGCAGGACAAGCCAACGACAAGTCATGACAGCGCCGCCGGAAGAGCCGTCACCCAATCAGCAAGAGCCGCAAGTGACCCACACGTGGCCCCCGGCACCTCTGTATTCCCCAAGGACATGACCCGTCGCGTCTCCCCCGTGGCATACGTATCGTCCAGTGCGGCGAGGTGCGCGGACAGCGCCGACACCGCCGCGCCGACGTCGGGATTGCACGGATGCCGGTAGGCTTCGGCCAAGCTGCGCGGCTGCCTGTCACCGGCCTCCAGCAGCATGAAAGACGCCCGGCTGTAGGGGGCGGTGGAACCGAGCTTGGCGCCGGGGGAGACCTCAGCGATCAGATAGATCAGGTTGTGCAGTACTCGGCCTGCCAGCTTGGCGGCGTCATCGCCGAGATTCTTCAACAGCCCAGGGAGATCGACCACGACATAGCCGTAGAACAAGCCAGACGTAAGCTCGGTCTCTTGGATCGTGTCCGCGCCCGGCTCGTCGTCAGACAGGTCGTCCAGGGCGGTAAAGTAATCCATTTCCGCTTCCTCTCCGTGAACGGTGAAGGCATGAGCAACGTGGACGGGGGCTGTAATGTTCGCATCCGGGTCCGAAGTCACCATCCGTCCGAACAACGCTCCCGCGAGGCCGCCGTACAGGGTCGTCTGCTCGCGCATCGCCTTGATGTTCGAGCGCATTTCCTTCCTCCATTCGGCTGCCGTCTTGGCCGCGACCTCTGCTCTGCCTGCGGCATCGGTGGCCAAGCTTTCGGCCTGCCGCGAGAGCCACTCGATTTCAGGGTGACCCAGCAGCAAGGTCTGGCGGCTCTTCTTCGCGGTGCCCTTGTCGCCATATACCGCCATCTGGATTTCCGGCTCCAGGGCGTCGACGACCTCCGCGGAGAACCGCCCCCGCAACGGCTCGATGACCTTCTTGGTGACCAGTTCGCGAGACCGAAGTCCCGCGGTCACCCCCTCGATCTCGAGTAGCGCATGCGGGTCTTCAGCAACGCGCCAATGCCGTTTCAGGCACTGCGAGGAGATGCGTGTACGAAGAACACCACCATACGGCAGGCGCTTTGCCAAGCCGCTGTCGTCTCGGTTCAGCAGCGCGCCTGTATAGGGACTCAGCGTATGAATCTGGAGGAAACGGGGATGGGTCATTCGTCGGCTCCTTTGTTCGATTTCTTGACGTCCGATTCAGCCCGATCGAGTCGTCGGTAGTAAGGTTCGGCCAGCAGTTGACCGTTGGCGGGGTCGAGCAAGGACAGGGCAATATCAGGGACGTTGACTCCGCTGCCGGGTGTCCGGCTCCGGACAAGCATCCGGGCCGTCCGGATGAGCAGCACCGCACGCTGCGATCCGCGTGCCGCGATGAGCTGCGTCAACCGGCGATCGCTCAGCACCGGACGAGGCCCGGTCCATCCTGGGTCTCCTCCATCGCACATTACCTCGCCTAAACGGCGGCGGGAATCGTGCAAAGACCCCCGAATTGCCGGATCACCCTTTGGCGTCAAGATGGCGAGGATACGCACGATATCCATCCAACGCCGCATCTCATCCTGCTGCCCCATCGTGGTCTGATGCCGCGCCGCGAAGCGCCAGAAAACGGGCGCCCCGGTCTCCAAGGTCATCCGCCGCAGCTCGGCGAGCGGGCCAGGCTCGAGATGCTGGAGCATCGCGGCAGCCGCGATTGCAGCGGCGCCTTGCGCTTCACGCAACGACATCAACATCCTCCTTTTGGAACAAGACGGGATAGTCTTTGCGCACTTTGCGGTGGAACGTCCCCCAAGCTCGCGCCTCGGCTCGTGGCCGCTGGATCGTCGGGCAGGGAATGGCGGGCAGCGCAGATTGCAGCTCCGTGACCGCTGCATTTCGAAGAGCGCGCAGGAACTCGGCTTTGGCTCCCACCTCCTCATTTTCATCGCCCGCGGCGTTGGCGGTGACTCGGTTCCACAGGCTTGGGAAGAAGAGCTTGTCGGCCGCATGATCGAATCGTCTGCGCGCCACAACTGTCCGCTTGTAATGTTCCTTCTTCACGCGATCCCGATCTCCGCCTGCGGCCACCAGCGCGAGTGCGTCCCGCAAAGCCCTGTCGAATCCCTCGATCTCGCTCATTTGCACCTTCGAGAACGTCGCCAACGTATCCGACGAAAAGAAGGCCACGACTCTCCCCGGCACCGGCACGACGCGGGACTTGAATCCTTCCGTCTTGCTGTTGCCGCGCGAAAGTGCCTCGGCCACAAGGAGCATGTCTTCGGTCTCACCACTTGCGGAGCGGGCGAGCGTGGGGACCTTCCAGTCGCCGGAGAACATCAGCTCACAAAGTTGTGTGTAGTCGAAATTACGGCCGCTGAGCGTCAAACTCTTGACTTCCGTCTTGTGGACTGGCGCCCACGGATCACCAACACTGCCCTTGTACGCCTTCGCATCGGTGCGCGTGCTCCTCGACGTACTGCCTCGGGCGGACAAAATCCCACCCGCGTTCGTCAGCCGCACCCGCCGGCAGACCTCGACGAACCACGGATCCAGATCACGCGGGTCGAGCTGTTGGCCTTCCGGCCAATCGATACACCACAAGAGAGCGAGTCCGCCGAGGGTGCCGACCGCACTTTGCTTTTCCGCCGTGCGCTGCGAGAGCAGAATTCGCACGTCGCGCGCCCACCATCCGGACGGGTCGATGGAGAGGTTCCCATTCCGAACGGGACTAAGCCCTACCATCGGACGGCTTGACGATCCGCCGTTCATGCGAGCGATGCCACATTTGCCGCGTCCGTCGTAGCCGGCAGACGTCTGTAGTGACACCAGCGCGAAGATCCAGTCTTCCGCCGCCGCCTGCCGTGCAATGGTCTGCTTCAGGTCGTGATTACGGGAGGTGATCAGCAAGTCCAGCTTGTCAGGGGTTGGCACGCTGGACCACTTAAGCGCTCCCGGGTCGGGAGGCTGAAGGAATGCTGGCTGCCCCGGCTCTTCGGCAACGAGCCGCCAAGGTGCATCATCGGCATGGTCTTCCGTGAGCTTTCGCAAGCTTGCGGACCAATCCGCTGCCGCTTTCGGCAAGTCGCCGCGCCCCGCCGTCCATAGTGCCAGCGCACCAAGCTGCACGAGGAACATGTGCCACGCCGGGCGCTGGTGCGGGCGCAACGCTGGAAATCCTCGCACCTCTCCCCTGGACAGTGCGGCGAACAGCGCGGGGAGCGAAACCCTCTCTCCACCGGTAAGGGTCAGAATCGAGTCCGTGATCAGGTTCATCTGGCCAGCCCTTCGCGCGAGTAGCGAAAACACCGTCCTCCAACCGACAGCATCAGACCGGCTTCGTCCCGTGAGATTTCGACGTGATCGTCCTTCGCGATGCCGCGCGACCAACGGGCCGGGATTGCAATCCTGGTCACGGGGCAACCGAAGGGGCCGTCAGGGGGTGGTTCAAGCGTGAGGATCACACCTTCCTCCCCCAACCGGGTCATGATCCGTTCATCGGAGCCGGGAAAACGAAGAGAATCGTCAAACGGCGCTTCCCGGTCCAGCACGTTGAGCCTGGCGACCATGCCCTCTGCCGCTCTCGCGCCGCCATTGAGTCTGTCGTACTGTTCCCAGTCCTCTCCTTTCTCCGCGATCAGCTCGGCGGTACGGTCGGGGTGAGTTGCACCCTCCACCAGCGTGCGGTTCATCTCCGGGATTCGCCAGATGCGGTTATCGATGACCAGCCGTCGAGTCAGTTCCAACCCCGCGAGATCGCAGTAGATCCCCTCGAACCCTCCATCGCCTGTCTTCCACCCGCCGAGTCCGTTCTCGAAGGCCGGTGCCGTGAGGCGATCCAGTCCGCCTTCCGGCAGCAACACCAAGACGCGGGCGGCCTCGAATCCCGCGGGTCGTGGCAGTTCATGCCGATGCAGTCGGCCGATGCGCTGCAACAACACGTCCATCGGGCAGAGGTCGGTGATCAGCAGATCAGCGTCGATATCGAGAGACTGCTCCAACGTCTGCGTCCCGATCACGATGCGGCCTCGTGGCTCCCGCTTCTCTGCCGGTCCGAGCGCCTCCTCGACTTTCCGGTCGAGCAGAGCGCGATCCTCGACCGCGAAGCGCCCGTGATGCAGCGCCGGCCCTTCCGCGGCTTGCATCAGCAGAGGTCCGGCTCCAATCTCCTGTACGGCGTGCCAAGTGGCTACGGCGGTGCTCACGGTGTTGCGGATCACCAGTACCCGTGCACCCCGCTCCGCTCCGGAAACCGCAAGATTCGCCGTCTCCGCCGGGTCCATCGTCGGCACGCTCTCGGGATGGACCGTCCTTCGTCGCCCCGTCTCCGTCGGCGCGCGCGGTCCGTTCTCGCCTTTCACCCAAACGGCAGGGTAGGGTGTCACGCTCGCGGCGCCGAATGCTGGCAACGGTTCTCCGGTCCAGCGCACCCTTGCGTTTGCACCAAGGGTCGCGGACATCAACATCGCATATCCACCGATCGCCAGATGCCCGTCCAGAAGCTGCGCCAGAACCTCGATCATGTAGGCATCGGAGGTGTGCACCTCGTCGATGACGAGAAGACTGCGGCTGAGCGCGCTGCCCCGCAGATGCGCATGCTTCACCTGAAGTCCGGCGACCATCGCCTGATCCACCGTGCCGACGGCGACTGGCGCCGCCAGGAACCGAGTCGCGTGCTCGGCGGCCCATCGTTGCGGGACCGAGGTGGCGTCGTCGTCCCACCTTACGCGCCAATGGGGTAGACGTTGGCCTTCGAACTCGCCGGCGCGCAGCATGCCGGGGATGGCCAATACGGCTTCCGGCGCCGCCTCGCCGAAAACCCGGCGGAGCGCCTTGTCGACGCGTCGATGCAGTTGTCTGGCCGCGGCGCGCGTCGGTACAGCGAAGTAAAGCCCCGAGCACGCTCCCGCCGCGAAGAGCTGGGTGAAGCGCAGGAGGGCGGCTTCGGTCTTGCCCGATCCGGTCTCGGCTTCCAGAATCACGAGGCGAGCCTCGGACCCCACATTCCCCGCTACCGACTGTGCCGGGTTTGGTTCGGGAAAGCCGGTCAGCTCCAGGAAGCTCGGAGCCGGAGAGGCGGCGAGCGTGCGCGAGTCGAAGCCAATCGCTGTCAGCGCTCGTGCCGCAATGTCCTGCGCCCTGGTGTGATAGTCCGGAGTGTAGGGCGCCTCGAATTCGAAGAATTTCCGATCCGACCCGATCCAGTCCGCCAGAGCAGCCAAACCCGCAACCTCGTGGCAGAAGCGAGGCTCATCGGGCAAGGGTTCATGTCCGGCTGCAAGAGCTCCGGGGAACCAGCGCTGCAGTGCATCCCCCATCCTGCGCGCTTCCGCCCGCCAGTCGTAGTGCGCGAGCGAAGGCCATTCCCGAAGCGTCGGAGCCATCGGCACGTCCACGGGCCGACCGTGGTGAGCCATCATCGCGAGCATGAGAGGGGAAACCGTCTCGCCCCAATCCAGGATCTTCCGCATCGTCGCGTGGAACGGGTGCTCCCGCCATTTCGCAGCCAGCAGCAGGAAAGCCCAACCTTCTTTCAGATGCCCGTTTGTTGGGCCGTTCCAGTTTCCGGCTGCCCAGCCCTTCGCCTGAAATCCCGGATGCAATTTCCCGATGTCGTGCAGGAACACCAATGCGGTCAGCCGCTGGCTGGCCAAATCCGTCAGAGGACAGTCCGCCGCAGTTTCCAGCCGGTCGCGGATAACGGGGAGTTGCAGCATTCGTGCGAACACTGCCGCCACATCCATGGAATGATGGGCGAGCGGATGGAAACCGTCGGGAGGTTCAAACTTGCCCCAGGCGTCCATGACCAACGTTTCTACGGTTCAGCCCTCGACTCCGGCACTAATAGCCGGCTGCGTGAGCCACGAGTACACTTAGGAGGATCGGTATCGAGAGTGGCGACCATGCTGGCACAACCCCGTGCCACGGCGAGACGAACCCGAAAAACGTGATTTTCTATGTTAATGACGGCATCGGTCATCACGTTGCAACCGTGCGGTCGTGCCCTCCCGTCTCCGAGAGTCCCCTGGATTCGACCCCAGTCGTGGCAACGTTTTAGCAACGGGCTCCCCCTCTGGATGCCGGCGCCGTCGTAACCGTCAGGGGAGACGGAATGGAGCCGACGACGTCGGACGGGGACAAGATTCTCATCGACTTTCGACACACGACAGTGGTTGATGGCCGGGTCTATAGGTACGCTTCCCCGGATGCCGGACCATAGAATGTTGGAATTTCGCGCGCTCTGAAGGAGTTGCCATTCGGAATTCCCGGTTCACGGAGAGTCAGATCTCAGTGATGTTCGTCAACATCGTCCCTCCCACGCCGCCGTCGATGCGCCGCCCGGAAGCGCATTCCACATCGGGCGCACATTCCAATGCACCTTACTCATGTAGCTATAGACGTATGGCAGGAAAGAACCGGACCGTCCGGGCGAAAAAAATCGGGTCGCGGTCCCGGGGAGCGCGGCCAGCGCTCGCATGTGCAGAGAAAGCCGCGGCGGGGAGCGGTCCCGCCGCGGCGTTTCGTGCGTTAGGCGCCGCCGGCGGCGTCCGCGTCGTCCTGCGGGTTGCGGAATTCGATTGCGTTCTGCAACTCGTAGATCCGCGTGTCGGCGAGGTCCGCGACCTTCGCGACCGTCAGACGCTCATCGCGGCCCAATGCGGGAGTGCGATCCCAAGTGGAGCCGCGGCGGAAAACGCGGGTGATGTGGACGCTGTAGAACACCCCTTCGTCCGTGGGGGAGTTCTGCCAAATGGTGGCGCAGTCACCGGTCACGCAGGGAAATCTCCGGAGCGACGCGCGGAGGCGACGGGCGCAGGACGAGATACCCCTTCGGCGTCGAGTACGACAGCTGGGGCCAGGCGATCCTGATCTTCCCGAGCTCACGCAGCACGTCCCTGCGGAAGTCCTTGACGGACTGGCGGAGGACCAGCTCCGGGCGAAGCGCGAACTGCCGGTACACCTGCCGCCACGTGAGCCTGAGCGGGCGCTCGAGGCGGAACAGCCTGTAGGTCAACCACAGGTACAGGTCGAGACCGAGGGAACTGCGCCTGAGCTCCCGGAGCACGTGGAGATCGATCGGAACGGGCGCGGCCAGGATCTCGTCGAAGAGATCGTGGCCGAGCACGATCGTGCTATCCCACCGGACGGGCTCGTCCAAGCGCCGCGGGTTCCACCACAGCCTCATGTCCGTCGTGACGCGATCCGCGACGGTGTGCACGCCGTCCGGGAGGTCCTCGGTCAGCTCGATCGACGCACGGAACAGGCGCGTCATCTGCTCCCGCAGACGCGTCCGGATCCCGTACCGACCCGCGCTGTCGCTCGACTGCACGCCGAGCCGCCGCATGAACTCCGCGACCGAGCGGCCCAGGACGAGACGCCTCGAGCGGGTTCTCACCGCCTCCGTGCAGATCCACGCGAGCAGCAGCCTCGGCAGCACCCCGAAGGGCAGCCGCGGCTCCGGACCGCCCGCGATCACGACCAGCGCGTACCGACCGTTCCGCCGGACGTAGTGGGTGAGCGTGCCGGGATCGGTCCGGGGCAGCGTGCAGAGCGCCAACAGGCGGACCATGAACCCGACGTCGGGCTGCCGGTCGGCCACCCGAATCAGGCTGTCGATCTGATCATCGCGCGTCCAGTGACCGGCCCGCGGCGCGGGGGGCGCCGCTTCGGGTCGAGTGGGCGGGCCGCCGCGACCTGGTTCGGGCAGCGGCGCAGCGAGGACACCGGACGGCCGGGGCAGTGTCTCGCCGGGCCTCGCCGAGACGCCGGGGCGCACGGACCGCCGCGCGGAGGGGGCGGTCAATCTCGAAGGCATGGCCCACGCGCCGCACTGCCCGCCTCGGCTGTCGAAGTCGGAACCCGGAAACCACTCGCCGCCCGCACGCCGCGCCGACGATGGCCGGCGAGGTCCGAAGACGGGAGCCGTCCCGCGCGCGACCCCGGCCGGCGCGGCAGTCCTTCCGCCGCGGGGCCCCGCCCGCGGCCCGGGTCGCGCCGTCCGCCCGCTTTCCGGCTCCCGGTCGTGACGAGCCGCATGACGCGCCGCCGGACGCGGACGGCGGCGCCGGGGGAGTCCCTGCGCGGGGCGAGACGGCCGCGGCCGGCCGGCGCTGCCGACCGCCCTACGGGGTCCTCTTTCCCTCCGGCCGTGCTTGCTGCTCGAGCTGGACCAGGCCGAGCTTGATGGCGTTGCGCAGGATCACGCCCGGCTTGAGGTTGGTGCTGGTCGCGACCTGCCGCACGCGCTCGTACCAGTAGGCCGACAACGCGACCGAGCGTCTGACCGTATAGCATCTTCGCTTGTCGGCCGCGGGGTCAGGGTCGTGCAGCGCGTCGCTGGGATCTTCCATGCGTCACTCCTTCGCAATCGGGGGACCTCCCGCGAAGAGCGTCGGCGCCGCGGCGGGCTTGGAGCACCCGACTGCGTGTCGCCGTTGCCGAGCAGTCACGCCTTGCAGGCAAGTGGTTGACCGATCCCGTCTCCGAGAGCCGCGGGAACACGCCGCGGTCGACATCTTCTCGGCGGTTGGCCGGGAGACACGGCCGTTGGATCGCTACCTCCCGGCCGGTCGGGAGCTGCGCCGCCGCCCGGTCTCTCCCGCCGCGAGGACACGGCAGTCTCCGCGGCGCTCGCCGTCGCATCTGTGCGCTTCGACCCAGTCGTCGACCACCTCCTGCGGCCAGCGGGGGCTGCCGTTGGGCAGTCGAACCGGTGCTTGCGGGAACACGCCGCCCTCGAGCATCTTGTAGACGCTCGACCGGGAAACCCCGAGTTGGGCCGCTACGGCTCGGACGGTCAAGAGCTGCGCCATCGCTGAGTCCCTCCGTCGTCACGACACGCCGACGCCCGGCCCGGCGGGCTGCCGAATCAGGCACTCACGGCCGTTGTAACAGGTTCCCCAAACGAGAGTCCCGGTCTGTGGTACATCCGGTAGTCCCTTTCCGCACCTGGTGCAGAGATGCGTGCAGAACCGGCCGGAGCCGGCCGGCTCTAACACGACTACGTCGGGCAGTGCGCACGACGTGACGCAGCCGTCGCACACGCCCTTGCCGGTTCTCCTGATGAGACAGGAATGGAGCCGAACCGCCCGAGGCCCACCGGGCGCCTCCGGTGGGCCGTGGAGAACGCCTCTCCGGCCGCCGCGCTCCGCAGCAGGACGGCTCGCCCCTCGGGCTGGCCTGCTCGGCCGCCATCGTGCCCAGCGCCCGCGCGAACGCCCGCGGCCGGCGGATGGGCGAGACGGCGTCGTAGCCGGCGGGCAGCACCTCCCGCCAGGCGGCCTGCTCGGCCTGCGTCTCCGGCTCGACCGACGCGGAGTAGATCCAGGCGTTCCGGCCACAATGGAGGGCTACACGACGAGGCCTGCGGGGGGCCGGCGGGACTCGTTACGGGGTAGGCGCGTGAGGTGTGTCGCTGGGCGCCTATCAAAGCCAGTGCACCGCGCGCGCCGGCGGTCACGCTGTTGTTGGAGTCATCCCTCACGTTGGCCCTCCCCGCGTCCCGGCCTGGACCGGACGCGCGATCCGGGTGCACACCACCTTTTTACGAGAAGGACGTCTGGCAGGAGAGAACCGGACAGGCCGGGTGAAACAATTGTTCGGCTACGCGGTCCCGGGGACCTCGGCGAGCGCGGCGGCGAAGGCGGGCGCGGTCCCCGGCCGCCGCGCCCGTGGGGCCGTCAAGATCGTCGCCGCGAAGGCGGCCACGGCCGGCCCGCCGCCCGCGAGGCGCTGGCGCCGGATGCGGCGCTGCACCTCCTCCGTGGTGCCGCCGGCGGGTGATCACGCGCACACGGAGCCCGAGGGGCGCGATCGCACAAGATCGCGCCCCTCGGGATTGGCCCGTGCCGGTGTGGCGTGTGCCGAATCGCGCGGCGCGCGTGGTCATGGCGTCAGGCCCCGGCGGCCGGCTCACCCCGTGCTGCGGCGTCGGCCGACGGCCCGTCGCCACACGGTGCACACCGCCACCGCGCGAGCGACCGTCATCCCGCGCGCCGGCGCCGAGACGTGAGCCCCGCCCCGGCGCCCAGCAGGCCCAGCCCGAGGAGCAGGTGCCCGAGCAGCGGGAGGGGGGCGCGTCGGCGATCCTGACTCAGCCTCGCGCGCGGCCGCGCAGCGCGCGGCCTCCCGTGCCGAGCAGGAGCAGAGCGAGTCCTATCACGCTGGCCACAGGCAATGCCGGTACGGGCTCGGGTTCCGGCTCGGTGCCGCCGCCACCGTCACCGTCACCGTCACCGTCACCGGGGGGGTCAGTGCCGCCGCCGCCGCCGTCACCGGGGGGGTCAGTGCCGCCGCCGCCGCCGTCACCGGGGGGCTCAGTGCCACCACCACCACCACCGTCACCGGGGGGCTCAGTGCCACCACCACCGCCACCGCCGGCGGTGGTGTTCGTCACCAACCAGGCAGCGAACGCCGCGGCCGCGTTGCCGTTCACGTCCTTGATCTGGTCGCTCCCGGCGTAACCGACCGTCACGGTCTGGCCCGCCTGGACGGCCGTGGCGAGCATCAGCGTCACCATGGTCCCGTCGACGCTGACCTGGTCGACGTCGACACGCATGCCGTCCGCTGTCACGTAGAAGTAGGATGGGGTCGCCGTCGAGGCGCTGTCGAGGACCTCGTCGTAGGTCAGGACCAGCGTGGTGCCGTCCACCGTTACCCGGCTCGGCAGCAGTTCGTCGTCGTCGTTGTCCAGAATGGTCACCACGACGCTAACGTGCTCAAGGCTATAGCCCTCCCCAGTCTCCAGACTGACCGAGAAGGATTCGTCGTCTTCCTGTACTCCATCGTCGGCAATGGGGATGGAAATGGTTGCCCTGCTCGCTCCGGGGGCGAAGGTCAACGCTCCCTGCCCGACGGTAAAGTCGTCCGGCGACACCGCACTCAACTCCGCTGTGGACCAGGGAACCGAGAGCGACACCAGGGCGGGCCAGCTGAGGGTGACCGGCACCACGGCCGTGCCGATGTCCTCCGGAACAGTGAGATCATTGGTGATCGACACGCGGGGCGGGCGGGCCGCCGCGACGACCGCCGTCGCCGCGCTGGTCAGCGTCTCGGGGTTGTTGGCGTCGTCGGTGAAGCTCACCTTCACCTTGACCGTCTTGCCCTGGTCGTCGGCCACCAGCGTGTAGGTGCTCGCCATCGCGCCGGCGATGTTCGTCTCGGTGCCGCCGTCCACCCGGATCCACTGGTACGTGTAGCTGACACCGGTCAGCCCGTCGTCGTCCATGATGGCGGTGGTGACCGCCGTCAGCGTCTGCCCGACCTGCGGCGTGCCGGTGATCGTCGGCGCGCCCGTCGCGGCGTTGTTGTTGGTGCCGGTCTTGACCTCGCCGGTGATCCGGAGCTTGCCCGTCCCTTCGCTGCCGACAGTGAAATCTCCGGTGGCATCATGGGCACGAGTGGCCATGTAATCCCCGATGCTCCAGCCCACGGCAGGGGTGCCGTCCACGGTGCCGGGGGGAACGATGCCCCAGAGTGCGTTGCCATTGACACCGCTCTCGACGAAGATGCCGTAGGTGGTGGAAGGATCGAGCGAGGTGTCCGTGGGCGCCGTGTACGTCTCCTCCGGGGTGTAAAGTACTGTCGTCGCTGAAGTGGTCAGCGTGGCCACCGCTGTCCCCAGCGTGACGAAAGCACCAGTGACGGTCACGTTGTGAAGCTTTACCGTGGGAACCGGGGAGAGTTGGCTCGATGGATAGAACTCGAATGTGATACTGGTCAGCGTGTAGCCGGCGGCGTTCGTGCCGGTCGTGAACAACTGGAGACCGTCCTTATCAGCAATAGTCACATCGGAAGTGGTCGCCGAGGTGTAGCTCGAGACCAGCACCTCCTGGGCCTCCGCGCTGCCGCCGGCGCCCAGCAGAGCCGCCGCCAGCGATGCGCAGAACACCAACGCCGACACGCGACGGCCCCGGCCGGCGAGTGCTCCGTGGCGCCCCACTCCGCCGCTACCCGCCCCTGGGGACGCATCCGGCACGGGCGCCTCGCGGCGCGGGACGGCCGCGAGACAACGAGGGAGGAACGGGAAACAGCCGCGCCGGGATCGCCCGCTCAGCCGAGGCATGGCGCGCCCCGGCGGACATGACGAAGCTGGGCGCTGGGCGCTTCTCATGTCAAGTTCACCCGCGAGCCTGCCGTCCAGTCTTGTTGTTGCCTCATCCATCATCTTGTCCCTCTCCGCATCCCCGGCCTGAACCGGCCGCACGATCGGCCACCGCGCCGCTTGGGCGGACAGCCACGTCGCTGCAGGGGATCAGCATCCCCGCGTCAGCGACGTGGCGCCCGTCCGCCGACGGGCTGGACGGTGCCGCGTAGGCAAAATCACCAGTTCGCATGCTTTTGTGCCCTAGGACGTGTGGCAGGAGAGAACCGGACAGGCAGGGCAAAAATAATTTCGGCGACGCGGTCCCGGGGACCGCGGCCCGCGCGGCGGCAACGACGGGCGCGGTGCCAGGCCGCCTCGCCCTGGGGGCCGTCAGGATCGACGCCGCGAAGGCGGCGGCGGCAGGCCCGCCGTCCGCGAAGCGCTGGCGCCGCATGCGGCTCCGCACCCCCTCGAGCCGATCAGTCGGGACCGGACGGGCGTTCTTCGAGGCCATCGCCGACGTCGACGAGTCGTTCGTGCGCTACGGCCGAGCGGACACCGAGTGCGGCGGGCGGGCGCATGTCCGCGGGGGGCTGCACGTGCCGGTGCAGCTCGCCGACGCCGATCCGGCGCTGGAGGGCTTGCTCGGGCACGCCGGCGGACCACCGTGCGGAAACTGTCCGGTTCCGACCCCCCAGACGTCATAGGAGACGTACCGCGCTGGCCGAGTGCCGTGAGCGAGGGCTGGCGCGGTGGAATTCCGGAGGCGTGATGAGCACCGACGACCGTGACGATCTGGCAGGTGGCCCCGGCGTAGTGCCCGTCTTCGCTCGCGCCATGCGGCGCGGCGAGCGTCCGCGGGATCATGGCGGCGGCCTGAATACGCGCGACGACGTGCATGTGTCCGACGTGGTCGAGGCTCATCTGCGCGCGCTGCATGCGGATGGCGACGGCGTATTCACCGGCGCCGCGGGCAGGTCGGGGACCGTGCAGGATGTGTTCGCGGCGGTGGCGCAGGCGGCCGGCTGTTGCGGGGATCCGGTTCACACGGGCGGGCGCCCCGGCAAGCAGCGGCGATCCTGCCTCGACGTGCGCCGGGCACGCCACGGGCTCGGGCGGCAGGCGGTGGTGCCGTTCGAGCTCGGCGTCGCACAGAGGGTCGCATCGCTGCGTGTGGACGCCGGCCCACCGGCTCCGGGGTGCGACGGCCCCGCCCGTGTCCCCGGATCGGCGACCGGACCGATCAGCGAAGCGGGGTATCGGCGATGAGCCGGCGCCGCCGCCGGACACGGACGGTCGTGCCGGCGGTATCGACCGGTGCCGCAACGTCCGCCGGCGGTCGGGAGACGGTGTTGCGGTTCGCGCTGTTCGGCGTGCTCGGCCTGCTCCTGCTGACGCCGTTCGTCGTGACGCCCGGCACCGTGTTCCCGTTCGTCGTCGGCAAGGCGCTGTGGTCGCGGTCGCTGATTGCGGTGGCGTTCGCCCTTTGGGCGATGCTGGCGCTGATGCACCCGGGCTACCGGCCGCCGCGCTCGTGGTTGCTGGTGCTGCTGGTGGCCGGATATTGCGCCACGGTGCTCTCGGCGGGGTTCGGAGTGAGCCCCGGGCACAGCCTGTGGTCGGACTATGAACGCATGCAGGGCGTGGTGGACCAGGCTCACTGGGTCGCGCTCGCGGTGGTGCTGGCTTCGGTCCTGCACACCCCCCCGGGCTGGCGGGCGTTGCTCCAGGCGAACCTCGCGGCGGGAACGGCGATGGCGTGCATCGTCACCGCCCGCGCTTTCGATATCGAGGTCCCCTATTTCGGGGCCTTGCCGGAGAGGAGCCCGACGCGCCTCGGGGGCCCGTTCGGCAATTCCAGCTACCTCAGCATCTACATGCTGGTCAACCTGGTCCTGGCGGCCGGGTTCGCGGCCCGAGCGTGGGCGACGGTCGCGCCGCCCGGCGATCCGGGCGGGCGGCGCGCGGGCGTGTTCCTGTGGGCGACGGTAGCGGCGCTGCACCTCGCCGGGGTCGTGCTCTCGGGCTCGGTCGGCGGATTCGCCGGTTTGGTTGCCTCAACGGGATTCGCGGCACTCGGTTTCGCCTGGCTGTGCCGGGGGCGCGGCCGGTTCGCCGCGGTGGCCCTGCTGGTGGTGCTTGCCACCGTGTGCACGGTGCTCGGCACGCGGTTCGTCGACCCCGAGCGCACCGCCACGGTCGCGCTCGAACGCTCCGCCGTGGCGTGGCCGGGCGGCGGGGCCCTGCGGTATGTTGCAAGGGTACATCTGCAGCGCCCGAGCGTGCAGAGCCGCCTCGCGGCCTGGGACGCGGGGTGGGCCGGGTTCACCGAGCGCCCCCTGCTCGGGTGGGGACCAGACAACTTCGACACCGTGTACGGCCTGTTCGGCTCCGGCTATGCGGGTACAGCCGAGCCGCACGACCGGGCGCACAGCGTGCTGATCGAACGCGCCGTGACCACCGGTGTGGCCGGGCTCGCCACCTGGCTCGCGCTGTGGGGCGGAGCGCTGGTTGTGCTGGTGCTTGCCGCGCGCCGCGCGCCGCCGCCGGAGCGCGCGTTGACGATGTTCGTGGCCGCGGCGCTGGCCGGGCATCTGATGCAGCTCCAATTCCTGTTCGACACCGCGGCGGGCACGCTCGTCTCCACGGTGCTGCTCGCGTACGCGGCGCGGCTGGAACCCGCGACGCTGCCGCCCGCGCGGTGGCTGCGCGTCCCGGCGCCGCTCGCGCGGGTGTTCGGACCACGCGCCCGGGCGGTCTGCAGGCAGCCCGGCGTGCGTGCCGCGGCCGCTGCGGCGGCGGTCGTGCTGGCGGTCGCGGGGCTGGGGATCAACGGGACCATTCTCAAGGCCGCCGACGAGCGGTACGCGGCCCCAGGGTCCCTGCCGACCGCCGTGGTGGCCGACGGCATCGAAGCGTTCCCGCCGCTGGCCGCGTTCTACCGGAAATACCTGTTCGGGGAGCTCGCCCGCAGCTGGCCGTCGCTGCACGAACAAAATCCGGAACAGGCCGGCCGGCTGCTCCGCCTGGCTGATCGCGAGGCGGCCGCGACACTGGAGAAGGAGCCGTGGAACTGGCGGATCGCGCATCTGCTCGCACGGCTCTACCGGGTCGTGGCCGATACCAGGCCGGACTACGAGGCCACGGCGCGCAGCCACCTGGCGCGGGCGCACGAGCTCGCCCCCGCCCGGGACGTGTTCCCGGCCCCGCTTGTCCCGCCCGCGGACCTGGCGTCGAGTCCCCTGCGGGGAGGGCGTCTCCAACTGCGCTGGCGTCCATCGCCCGGGGCGGGCTACCACGTGATTGCGCAGTCGGCGCAGTCCAGCGTCTGGCGCGCCATCCACTACGCCTACGACCCGGCCCCGGGCACGCTGGCCGTCCCCGGCGGTGGCTTCCGTTACCGTATCAGGGCGTGCCGGTATCCAGGGGATTGCAGTGCATGGAAGGAATGGCCGTGACCGCGCCGCACCGGCGTCCGGGCGCGCAGCCGGTTCAGCGCTCGTGGCGTCGCCCGCCATTCCGTGCGCCCGTACCGGAATCGATGCGAGCGGGGGCCGGAGCGCCGGAGGTCACGGAAAATACGGGGGCGTCGCTGGCGCCACGGCTGCCCGGTTGGCGGGGCGCGGATGGTCCGGACCGGGTTCTGTCCGGGCCGGGGGTGGAACCGTCCGCACAGGCGCTCGAGTGCCGCGAACGCTACAAGCGACCGTTCGATCTGGTCGCGCTCGCGCTCGCTTTCGTGGCGCTCGGCCCGCTGTGGCTGGTGCTCGGGATGGCGATCGCGGCGGCGATCCGGCTGCAGGACGGTGGCAGCGTTCTGTACCGCCAAGCCCGGCTGGGGCGCGGCGGACGGATTTTCGCGATGCTGAAGTTTCGCACCATGGCCGAGGATGCCGAGCGGGGTACCGGGCCGGTGTGGGCGCAGCCGGGCGATGCGCGCTCGACGGCAGTGGGCCGGGTGCTGCGCCGATTCTATCTCGACGAGCTGCCGCAGGTCGTCAACGTGCTGCGCGGCGAGATGAGCCTGGTGGGTCCGCGCCCCGAGCGCCCGGAGCTTGCGACGAGGATCGAGCGCGGGTGTCCCGGTTTCGCACGGCGGCTCGCCGTGCGGCCCGGCATCGCGGGTCTCGCCCAGGCCCGCGGGCGCGGGCGCGTGTCGCCGCGGACCAAGCTGCGCTACGACCTCGTCTATATCGGTGCGATGGGGCCGTGGCTGGACATTCGGCTGTGCGCCGCGTGCGTCTGGCGGGCGCTGGGCGCAGGGAGGCGCCGGCCATGATCTCGCACCGCTACCGATGCATCTACGTCAAACAGCCCAAGTGCGCGGGGACCTCTGTCCTGCACTGGTTCATCGCCCATGGCGGCGGACGCCATTCCTTCCGCCCCTACTGGTACCGGGGTACGCTGCCGGAGCGCATCCCGCGTGTCGCGCACCTGATCGATCTCTACCCCGGCTATTTCACCTTCACGTTCCTGCGCAATCCGTACCGTCGTTTCCTCTCCCTGTATCGCCATGCCAGCCGCCACGCCGCAATACGCGCGGCACGCATCCCGGGCCATCCGGCGGGCAACGGCACGCTCCGCGAATTCGCGGAGCTCTGCGCCGAGCTGCTCGCCGACACCAGTGATCTCTGGGGCGCACATGCGGGGGCATTCTTCCGCGACCAGGCGGAGCGGCGCTACGGTCCGCTGGGGATTCGGCTCCGCCATCTCGAATTCGTGTTCAACCATGTCCGGCCGCAGACGCACTTCCTTCCGGACTGCAATCCGGAACGGCTGTTCGGGCTGAAGCGCCGAAACCCCGGGCCGCTGCATTTCATCGGTGCGATCGAGACGATCGATACCGACTTCCGACGGATACGGGAGGCGCTCGGCCTGCCCCGGCTGCCGCTGCCGCGCCAAAATGCCTCCGGCGGGACACCTCCGGGCTACGACGACGCGACCCGCCGGCTGGTCGAGGAACTCTACGCCGCCGATTTCGCCTTCACCGGCTGCGGCAGCATGGAGGCGCCTGCTGCACCGCCCTGCGCAGGCGGCGGGCCGGGCCAGCCCGTCTCACGGGAGCGGCCAGGGGCCACCGCGCTGCTGCCGCGGGCCGCCTGTACGCTCGCCTCCCTCGAGATGAGCCTCGAGCACCGCCTGTTTTACAATCCGCGCCTGCGCCGCCGGCTCGCCCCGCTGGCGAGGCGGTGGCGCCGGCTGGCCTGATGTCATGCCGGACCCGGCAGGTGAAAGTCGAGACCTGATGCCGCGCAGGCGGCAGCAGACGCCCCGCCCTCCGGCACGGCCCCGGGCCGAAAAGCGACGGCGATTCGCCGTCGATCCACAGGACGCCGCCTGGGTCCTCGACAAGGCGCTCGCCGCGAGCGGAGCGCGGCGGCTGATGTCGGACGCGGCCCCACGCGGCATCGGGTTTGGCCGAATGGCCCGCGAGGCGGTCCGCGCCGGCGCGCTTCGGCCTCTTGCGCGGTGGCTCGCGATGTCGGTGCTTGTGGAGCATCGCGAACTCGGCGCGCTGCTTGCCGCCGCCATCGCCGAGGCGGACGACGCCTCCGCATTGGCGCTGGTGTCCACCGCGGCAAGGAAACCCGACCGGTGCGCGGAGAAGATTGTCTCGCACCGCTACCGGTTCCTGTGGATCTGCAATCCGAAGGCCGCTTCCCGAAGCCTGATCGCGGCGCTGCGTGCCGCGGATCCCGAGGCCGTACTGATCCGGCAGCGGACCCTGGAGCAGGTCCTCGCGCGGTATCCCGAGGCCGGGGCGTTCTTCCGCTTCGCCTTTCTCCGCCACCCCTACCATCGCACCCGATCCTTTCATGCCGACAAGCACGCCCTGGCGCGGCGCGACCGGAACGCCTATCGCTGGTTCATCGAGCCCTGGCACGGCCTGCATACCGGAATGTGCTTCGCCGAGCTGTGCCGGTGGCTCGACACGCCCTGCGGCTCCGACGCCTTCGCCGATCGCCACTGGCTGTCGCAGTCGCGCCAGGTCGCGGCAGCCGACGGTCGGATGCCGGACTTCCTCGGCCGCTACGAGACGTTGGAGGCGGACTGGCGGGCGGTCACCGAGCGGTTGCGGCTGCCGCCGGTCCCGCTGCCGCACCTGAATGTCGGCGGCGCAGGGCTGGCGGCCGAGGCCGGGGAGAGCGCTGCCCTGCTGCGGCGCCGCTACGCCGAGGATTTCGCGCTCGGCGGTTACGGGGACGCGCGGTGACCGGACGCCCCCGGGGACGGGAGGGCGATCCCGGCCGGTTGCCGCCGGTCTCGGTGATCGTGCCGGCTCGCAACGCCCAGGCGACGTTGCCCGCCACGCTCGACTCGATCCTCGCCCAGGACTATGGCGGGGTCATCGACGTGATCGTCGCGGACGGCTCCGACACCTCCGCGACGCGGGAGCTGCTGCGATTGCGCTTCCCGAGCGTGCGCCGGGTGCCCAATCCGGAGGGCACCATCCCCTGCGGTCTCAACCGCGCGCTCGCCGTCGCACGCCACGACATCATTGCGCGTTGCGACGCACGTTCGACGCTTCCCCCGGACTATCTCGCGCAGGCGGTGCGCACGCTTCAGCGGACCGGGGCCGCCAATGTCGGCGGGCGAGTGAACCCGGTCGGGACCACGCGCTTCGAGCGCGCGGTCGCGCTGGCGACGCAGACCCCGCTCGGCGCCGGCGACGCGCGCTACCGCATCGGCGGCGGCGAGGGCCCGGTCGACACGGCGTTCCCCGGCGTGTTCCGCCGCGACAGGCTCGACGCAGCCGGGGGCTGGGACGAGTCGTTGCCCACGAACGAGGACTACGCGCTCAACTGGGTGCTGCGCGCGTGCGGCGGGATCGTGTGGTTCGATCCGGCGCTGGTTGTGGACTACCGCCCGCGAGGGGATGTGCGCGCGCTCGCGCTGCAGTATTTCGGCTATGGGCGCTGGAAGGCGGCGATGCTTGCGCGCCATCCGCGTTCGCTGCGCGCCCGCCAGTTGGCGGCGCCATTGCTCGTGGCGGCGCTCGCCGCCTCGGGCGCGCTCGCCATCGCCTCAGACCTTGCGCCGCCTCCGCTGGCGGAGCTGTTCGCGAGCGCGGCAGCCGCGGTTCCGCTCCTCTATGTCGCGGCCGTGCTGGGCGCCTCGGCCATGATCGGGCTGCGCACGCGACGCCTTGAGGCCTGGGTCGTGCCGGCCGTGGCCGTCACCATCCATCTCGCCTGGGGGATCGGCTTCATTATCGGACTCGTGCGGGTGGCATCGTGCCGATGGCGGTCGGTGCGCCGCGACGGAGCCGCGTGGTGAGCCATCTGTCGCAGGATTCGCCGCGTCCTGGCGGCGGGCCGGGGCCGGAGGAAGCCGGCCTTACCCTGCGGACGCTGTCCGGGTTCAAGTGGGCGTTCCTGACCTCAGGCGGGCAGGCGCTGCTGTCACTCGCGATCATCATGACATTGTCGCGGCTGCTTACCCCCCAGGATTTCGGCATGTTCGCCATCGCGCTGGTCTTCATCGCGTTGGCCGAAACGGCCGGCCGCAGCGGGCTCGGACCGGCGCTGGTGCAGCGCGCCGATCTCACGGATTCCCACATCGCGGCCGCCGTGACCCTCGCGGTGGCCGTCGCCGTGCCGCTCACCGCCACCCTGTGGGTCCTCGCACCGTTGCTTTGCAGCCTGGTCGGCGAACCGGCGGCCGCGCCGGTCCTCAGGATCCTGTCGTTGTCCGTGGCGCTCTCCGGGGCGGGGCTGGTGTCCGAGCACCTGCTGCACCGGCGCCTGCGCTTCCGGGCACTGATGACCGCGGCCATCCTGTCCCAGGCCATCGGCAACGGCCTCGTCGCGATCGTGCTGGCGCTCATGGACAGGGGTGTCGAGGCGCTGGTCTGGGGCGTGGTCGCGCGCCAGGCCGTGTTCAGCGCGGCCGTCATCCTCCTGGAGCCCGTGCCGCCGCGCCTGTTCGCGGGCCGGCGCGAGATCGCCGACCTGCTGCGGACCGGCGCCGGGTTCTCGGCCATCGCGGTGTTCACCTTCCTCGCCAACCGGGGACTCAATCTCGTGGTCGCGCGCACCCTCGGCGCCGCGGCACTCGGCCTCTACACCCGCGCGCACGCGCTGGCCGTCGTGTCCGCACGGCTCGGCCCGGTGATGGCGAAGGTCCTGCTGCCGTCCATGGCGCGGCGTCAGCACCGGGTCGAGCGCTTGCGCGCCGTGCATCGGGGCGGCATCGAGATGCTGTCGCTCGCGGTGGTGCCCGCAAGCCTGATGATCGCCATGACCGCGCCCGAGATCATCGCCGTCGTGCTTGGCCCCCAGTGGGAAGGTGCGGCGCCGGCGCTTCGCATTCTTGCACTGGCCGGCGTTCTGCAGGCCTTCAGCGCACTACATGTTCCGGTCATCCGCTCCCTGGGCGCGGTCTATCGGGAGACCTGGCGGCGCGCCGTGTTTTTCGTGCTGCTGATGGCGGGCGCCTGGCTCGCCAGCCGCTGGGGCCTCGCCGCCGTCGCCACCGCCGCTGTCGCCGCCGGAGTCGTCCGGCAAGGGCTGCTGGCGCACTTGGCGCTGGACCTCCTCGGAACACGCTGGACAGGCCTGCTGCGCTGTCTCGTCCCGGCGGTGTGGACCGGCCTGTGGTCGACCGCGGCGGTGTGGATCGCGGCCGCCGGAGCCCGCGGCGCCGCCCTGCCGCCGGTCGTGGCGCTGGCGCTCGAGCTGGCGGTCTGGGGTGCGGCGGCGGGAGCGGCAACCTGGTTTGCCCCGCATTTCGCGCGACCGGCCTCCCCGCACTGGGCGTTGACCCAGCTGCCGTTCAACGACATGGGTTGGGCGGGACCGCGGCTGCGCGCCCTCTTCGCCCACCTGGCGCGGCGCTGGCCCGCGCCACCGCCCGGCGAGGCGGTTCCGGACCGGCAGACCGCGGCCGAGCTGCCGCGGGCGGGAGCGTCGTCCCGGCGCGGAGCATGACCGTGCGGCAGAAGGACCCGCGCCGCCGGCAGGACACCACGCCCGGGCCGCGCCCGGCTGCGGTCCGCCACAATGACTGGCCCCAGGTCGAGCTTGCCGATCCCGGCGCGTTCGCGCCCGCGCTCCCGGTCAGCGTGATCGTGCCCTGTTTCGAGGCGCCGGAGGCGCTGGCGCTCACGGTCGCCGGGCTCGAGCGGCAGGCTTGGCCGCGTGGGCTGCTGGAGGTGGTGGTGGTCGACGACGGGTCGGACCCACCGCTGGCGCGACCCGCCGGTACCCGGCTCGAGGTGAAGGTGGTCCGCCAGGAACGGCGCGGGTTCGGGCTTGCACGGGCCCGCAACACCGGCGTCGCCGCGGCGGCCCACGACATCCTCGTCTTCCTCGACGGCGATGTGATCCCGGAGGCCGGGTTGGTCTTGGCACATGCGCGCTGGCATCACGCCATCAGCGATGCGCTGACGCTCGGCTTCTGCGCCTGTGTGTCGGTTGCCGGGATCGGTGCCGCGGCGGTCCGCGCGCATCGGGGTCCCCTCGGCGAACTGTTCGCCGGCCGGCCAGCCGACCCGCCCTGGCTTGAGCGCCACATGGCGCGCACCGGCGATCTGACCTCCCGGCACGGCGACCTGTTCCGCGCGGTGACCGGGCAGAATTTCGGGATCTCGCGGGCGCTGTACGAGGAGGTCGGAGGCTTCGACGAGTCCTTCGTCCGCTATGGCGGGGAGGATACCGAGTTCGCGTGGCGTGCGCAGGTGCGCGGTGCGTTGCTGGTGCCGGAGCGCGGCGCCTTCGGCTGGCACCAGGGCCGCTGGGCGGAGGGCCGGAAGGGAAAGGAGCGCGACCTCGCCCTGCAAGCCGAAAAGCTGGCCGGGCTGATCGCCGAGCCGGGGTTCCGGCCGGCGGCCGGGTGGCGATTCGCAGTGCCCCGCCACGTCGTCACCCTCGACGCCGGGCGCGATGCGGTTGACCGGGTGATCGAAGCAGCCCACACCCTGCTCGCCGATCCTGCCGACGACGTCGGGCTCTGTCTCGAGGTTTCGCCGAGGCGCGGCGGCGACCAGGCCCGGCAGCGTGTGGAGCAGGAATTCGGAGAGAATACGCGGGCGCGTATCGTGCCCAAGCGCGCGGCGCTCGAGGCCTTCCCGGCCTCGCCGCTGCACATCGCCCTTCCGGCGAGGGCGGTCACCGGTCCCGGCCTTCCTGCCCGGCTCGCCGCCGCGCTTGGCGACGCGGCCTCGGCGAGCGCCGTTCTGGAGGACGGCGGGGAGGTGTCGATCGCGCGCGCATGGGTCTTGCACCGCGCGCGCCGCGCCGGCGGCGCGGCCGCGGACTACGGGGATGTGCGCCGGCTCCCGGCACGGGCGCTGCGCGGCGGCGGGGGTGGCGCGCGCCGTCGTGCCGGGGCGCGGCCCGCGGGTCGGCCGCCGCGCCGAGGGAGTGCGCGAGCCGTTCTCGCGCGGGTGTGGGCCGAAGCGGCGCATGTGCGCGGGCCGCGCACGCTCTGGCGATTCCTTCGCTGGCTCGGCACGGCGGCGCGCTGGTGGTTCGGACAGGGCCGCGGCTGGGCGCCGTCGGTTCGCGGCGATGGCGCCGCCCGGGCCGCTCCGCCGCTCGGGGTCGCCATCGCGGCCCTGGGACCCCGCGCCCGGGAGATCTTCACGGCCTCGTCGCCGGTCAGCCACGCGACCGAGGGACCGCCGCCCGACGTGGCGCTGGCCGACAGCGCGGACCAGGCGGCGGGCGTCCGGTGCCCGGTCGTGCTGCTCGGCGATGCGCCGGCGCTCGCGGTCCCCGCCTTCGACCCGGCCCTCGACAACCCGGTCGGCTGGGTGCGTGATGTCGAATCCCGCGTCGCCGCGCTCGGCCCGCCTGCGCTGTTGCCGCCCGGCGTCCGTGCGCGCCGCGCCGTGGCGCCCGGCGACCGCAAGGCTCTGCTGCACTGCCACCATCTCGAAGACGTGGCCGCGTTCCATCAAGACGCGGTGCGGCGCGCCGGGACGCTGGCGCGCCTCGCCGCCCGCGGGGTGCCGATCCGGATCGCGGATCGCGACCCCGCGCTGGCGCCCCTGCTCGGGGCCGAGTTGCACGGCCTGATGAGCCGGGATGTCCGCGACGCCGATGCCGACACCCGCGAGGCGCTGAGCATCGCCATGCGCCGGGCGGCGCTACGCAGCCATTCGCTCCGCGCCCGGGCACGACAGGTCTGCGAGGCCGCAAGGGTCGAACCTCCCCCCTGGCCTCGGGTCTCGGTCCTCCTGGCCACGCGCCGGCCGGCGATGCTCGCGGACGCCATCGCGAATGTGGCGCGGCAATGCTATCCGCGGCTCGAGCTCGTCCTTGCCTTCCACGGACCGGGGTTCGAGGCCGGCGTGGAAGAGGAGGCGCTTCGGGGTTTCGTGCAGCCGGTCAAGCTGCTCCGGCTCGATGGGGAACGCTCGCTCGGCGCCGTACTCGACGCCGCTACCGCCGCAGCCGACGGCCCCCTCCTCGCCAAAATGGACGACGATGATGTCTATGGCCCCGAGCATCTGTGGGACCTCGTGCTCGCTCACGAATATTCCAGGGCGGCCCTCGTCGGGAAGTTCCCGGCCACCGTCTACCTCGCGCGGAGCGACCGCACGCTGCGACAGCGCCGGGTGCCCGGTGAGACCTGGTCGCATTCCGTCACTGGTGGAACCATGCTTCTCGCGCGTGCGGATCTGGAGCGGGCTGGCGGCTGGCGGCCGATTCGTCGCCATGTCGACCGTGCCCTGGTCGAGGACGTTCTGCGCGTCGGTGGCACCGTTTACCGGACCCATGCTGCCGGGTACCTGCTGGTGCGCCATGCCGAGGGCCACACCTGGCAGCGCGACGACGCCGACTTCCTTGGTGGCGCGGAATCCGTGCATCCCGGTTGGCAGCCCGCGCTTGCAGGCCTCGGGAACCTTCCGCCGCCGATCCGCGCAACAGGCCCCTGAAGATGGCCTCCTTGCCTCGACCGTCGCTCGGCCTCAACGTTCCACAGACAGGGTGTGATTGTAGGGTCATACCTAGCTGAGCCTCTCTGAATGAGGCATAACGCTAAGCATGGCCATGAAAAACAAGTGCGCGAAGCGTTCAAGGAGTTCTGAGGCCAAGATCCGCGAGATCGTGCGCAACGTTGCCGCCGATCTCACGGCGCTGCCGGCGGCGGCGCGGAGTGGGCTGAACCGCAACACCGTGAACCGGCTCTACCGGGGCGTGCGGGAGTGCATGCTGCTGGCCTGCGAAGCCCAGCGCCGGCTGGAGGACAAGCGCGGCGCGATCGGAAGCAACGGCAAGTTGCACGATCGTCTCATCGACGCCGTGCGGCAGGTGTCCGGCTGACCCGCGAGCGGTCGCGCGCACTGAGGCACTACGGATGACACGCTACCTGGTGACCGGCGGCGCGGGATTTATCGGATCTCACGTCGTCGACGCCTTGGTCGCGCGCGGTGATGTCGTCCGCGTCGTGGATGATCTGTCGACCGGCTCCGCCGACAACCTCGTGGGGCATCCGGACGTCGAGCTGATCGAGGCGAACCTTGCCGACCGGCAGGTGGCGGAGGCCGCGGTGGCCGGCGTCGAATACGCTATCCACTTGGCCGCGATTCCCTCCGTGCCGCGTTCCGTGAAGGAGCCACGCCGCGCACATCGCGCCAACGTGGAGGCGACGCACGAGCTGCTGCTGGCGGCCCGCGACGTTGGCGTACGGCGTGTGGTGCTGGCGAGCTCTTCGTCAGTTTATGGCGAGTCGGAGACGTTGCCAAAACACGAGGCGCTCCGTCCCGATCCACTGTCGCCCTACGCGCTGCACAAGCTGGTCGGAGAGCAGTACGCGGTGCTGTTCAACCGTCTCTACGGGCTCGAGACGGTAGCGCTGCGTTTCTTCAACGTCTTCGGACCCCGGCAGGCGCCGCACTCACAGTATTCCGGCGTCATTTCGCTGTTTTTGGCTGCGCTGCTAGCCGGTCGGGCGGCCACGATCCACGGGGACGGAGGGCAGACGCGCGACTTTACGTACGTGACGGACGCTGCGCGCGGCGTTCTGGACGCGTGCGTAGCACCGGCGGCGGCCGGGCGGGTCATCAACATCGCACGCGGTGGACGGGTGTCGGTGAATGCCTTGTACGCGATATTGCAGCGCATCACGGGCGTGTACGTCCGAGCCCGCTATGCCGACCCGCGGCCGGGAGATGTGCGCCATTCGCTGGCCGACATATCGCTGGCCCGCGATCTACTCGGCTTCGCTCCTGCTGTGCCCGTCGAAGAAGGACTGCGGCGCACGGTGGCGTGGCAGCGGGAGCAGGCCAGCCGTACGCCATCCATGTAGCGGCGCGCGCCAGACGCAGTTCGCGGCATTCCAGTTCGAGCTAACTCGGCCGCTGCCGCCCGCCGCGGGCTGCGCGAGACCATCGAAGCGGTCGGGGGGGTCGTCGAGGTGCATGTTTTGACGCCGGTCGAGATCTGCGAGGCACGCGACCGCAAGGGGCTCTATGCAAAGGCGCGCGCGGCTCTCATCAAGGAATTCACTGGAATCGACGATCCCCACGAGGTACCCGCGAACCCCGACATCGCGATCGACGCTGCGGACATCCTGCCGGCCCTGGCCGCACACCGCATCCTCGTGAAGCTCGAAAGCCTCGGATTTATCCGGTGAGTGCGCGTTTGAGAAAGCGCAGACACCGGTTTCTCGGCTCGACTCCTGTCGCCCTCGCAAGAGAGTCGCCATCGAATCGGGCTGCGCCGTGAACCCGACGTTGTGAACGAAGAGAATCTGAACCGCATCCTGTACGCCACGCGGGCGGATCTCGGCCGGCTAAAGGTTGACGTCATCGCTGACGCGCTCGAACGTGCCGACCTCGGTTACCCATGCCGTTCGGATCCCGAAATATGTTTCCGACCGGGAGGCCGTGGAGATGATCGCCGAATGGGCGCGCGCCGGGGATCGCCATGCCGAAGAGAAGCACCCTTCACCTGAAATCCCTCGCTCGCAGAGTCATGGACCTCAACGACGAGATCGCTGAACTCGACCGCTTCATCGTCCCACTGGTCCAAGAGCTCGCCCCCAATCTGCTCGACCTCGAAGGCGTAGGTACCGAAAATGCGGGCGCGATGATGGTCGCCGTGGGAGAGAATCCGGAACGCCTGCGTTCCGAGGCGAGCTTCGCCACAATGCGCGGGGTTTGCCCGATCCCCGCCTCTCGAGCGGGAAAACCAAACGTCACCGCCTCAATCGCGGCGGGAACCGCCAAGCCAACTCCGCCCTGCACATGGTCGTCGTGTGCCGGATGCGTACCGACGAACGAACCCGAACCTATGTGGCCCGCGAGATCTACCGCATCGGGTCCTGCCCGGCGACCTTCCGTTACCGCCCCGTTACCGCGCGACCGGCAGGCGCGAGCCAGCAGGTAAGTCTCGTGGACCGCCTCGTCCTCGATCGTCCGTTCAAACCAGTCGCCGGCGTCGAGTTCGCGCATCGCCCGGCGCTTCCCGTCTTCCCGTGACGCGTTCCTGAAGCGCAATTGCGCTTCAGGAACGCGTCGATCTCCGGCGTGTACCCGAGCTCGTCGACCATGACCCGGGACAACTGGTCTGTGAGCCGGTCGAAATCGAGAAAAAATCGCACCGCACGTCCTGCAGGTAAGCCCCGCTCGCGAAATACGCATCGCGTTCGTCCGCCCGCATGCGGAACACTTCCCCGGATCGTCGAACAGGATGGTTATCGCGCGGAAGGTCAGAAGCCCCGTCCGCGCGGCAGGCATGCCGTCCATGCCCACCCATCTATTCATCGTGACCTCGAGGCGCACCGTCCCGGTGAACCAGACCACGAACTCCATCGACAGGTTCCCCATCGAGCCCGCTCCGGCATCCTCCTTGCGGAATCTCTCCAGGAAAGCCCGGCGGTGCCGGGACAGGATCTCCCCGGCGCCGCCGTCGCGCACCGCCGTGGCGTCGCCGCCAACCAGCAGCCGGATGGCGCGCGACAGCAAATTGTCGGTCATCGCGGTCGTGTGGTAGAGGTAGAACGAACAGTACCAGCCCCTGAGGTCGCGCAAGGCGCAGAGCTTGGGATGGCGCCTCAGGTCCGACGGCAGGCTGCTGTAGCCGGCGTGGTGGTTCCAGAGCCGGCAGGTGAGGTTTCCCCAGCCAGGCCCGTAGCGCTTGATCCGCTTCACAAGCTCCACGCTCGCCCGGTTCGGCGCGGCGAGGCGGCCCAGACCGCACCGGCGCCTGAGTTCCAGCCAGTCCGCGGCATCGAAGAACCGGCTCGTGAAGCTGGAGCCGGTCTTGGAGATGTTCAGGCAGAGCGAGGGTCTGGGCACGGCGGCGGTCCTGCCTGATCTTTCCCCTGAAATCGGTCCACTTGAGCAGGGTGTAAAAATTCGGCTACGCGGTCCCGGGGACCTCGGCCAGCGCGGCGGCGAAGGCGGGCGCGGTGCCCGGCCGCCCTGCCCGGGGGGCCGTCAGGATCGATGCCGCGAAGGCGGCCACGGCCGCCGCCGCGGTCGGCGCGGCGGCGGCGTCCGGCCCGCCGGCCGCGAGGCGCTGGCGCCGGATGCGGCGCTGCACCTCCGCCAGGGTGCCGCCGGCGAAGGGCTGCCGGCCAGCCACCATTTCGTAGAGGACCACGCACAGCGACCAGACATCGTCGGCGGCCTCGGCCGGGCGGCCGGTGAGCACCTCGGGCGAGAGGATTGGCGCGTGCCGGTGTGCCGCGTGCCGAATCGCTCGGCGCGCGTGGTCATGGCGTCAGGCCCCGGCGGCCGGCTCACCACGTGATGCGGCCGCCGGCCGACGGCCCGTCGCCACGCGGCGCACACCGCCGCCGCGCGCGGACCACGACGCCGCGCGCCGCGCGAGCGACCGTCATCCCGCGCGCCGGCGCCGAGACGTGACCCGCGCCCCGGCGCCCAGCAGGCCCAGCCCGACGAGTAACTGTCCGAGCAGCGGGAGGGCCGGCACCGGCTCAGGCTCCGGGTCCGGGTCCGGATCCGGGTCCGGTGTAGAACCACCACCGCCGCCACCGCCAGATTCGCCTCCGCCGCCGCCCGTACCCCCACCGCCGCCTCCGGATCCGCCGCTGCTCAGCCCACAGTCCCAGGTGCTCACGATGCTGGGGTCGTCCTTGTGGGATACCTGGATGCAGGCCGCGTGGCGATACTGTGTGCCATGAGGTGTTGCTGGTTTGAACGTATAGAGCAGAGCCAGTACTGGTCGACATTCATCAGCCTGGCATGCCGCCTCAGGGACCGTGAACGAGCAGCTCTCTATCTGAGCTCCAGCATGCCTCCCACAAGAGTGTGAGCCGGGAACAAGCTTATGTCCCAGGGTGCCGCCAACCACCTGATCTTCCCAATACAAGATCCGCCAGGGCCATTCTTGTCTTAAGTCACCTGACGTGACCGGGTCACGCGGGTCATGACCTGAGGCGCCCCCAGTTTTCTTGGACACGGATTAAGGGAGAATCCGATGTCAAAGGAGGTGGGGGGCATGGTTCAGTCGAGGAGGGTGCAGGGAGCGGGGTCGGCGCGGACGGAGGGAGCCCGGAGGGCGAGCGGAGTCGGCGCCGACGGCGCGGCGGTTGGGGCGGGGGCCTTGGCGCCCGGCCAGCGGTGGAGCGCGAGCCGGAAACGGGACGTGGTGTTGCGGCTGCTGCGCGGCGAGTCGCTGGAGATGGTCTCGCGTGAAGTCGGGGTAGAGCTCTATCGCCTGGAGGCGTGGCAGGCGCGGGCGCTGGCCGGTCTCGAGCTCGGTCTGAAGGCGCAGGCCGGTGAGCCGCTGGCCGCCGAGCTGGATGCCGCCAAGCGCCACATTGGCGAGCTGTCGATGGAGATTGAGCTGTTGCGGGAGCGTGCCCGCGCAGCGGAGTGTCGCCTCCCTTTAGCGACGCGGAGGTCGCGACGATGAGCCGAGCGACCTCCGCGACGACGGGGCGGCGCTATGGTCTCAAGCGGGTGTGTCGAACGTGGGATAGGTCGCGCTCGGCGCTCTACGCGCGGCGGGCTTGTTTGCGGCGCCCAGAGCGGGGTGATGGCCCGGGGCGCCGCGGGCCGACGCCCGCACTGTCGGATGCGCAGCTGCTGGCGGCCATTCGCACTGACCTGGCCCGCTCACCGTTCCAGGGCGAGGGCCATCGCAAGGTCCACGCGCGGCTGCGGATCCTCGACCGGATCCGAGTCTCCCGGACGCGGGTGTTGCGCGTGATGCGCACGCAGGGGCTGCTCTCGCCGCACCGCGGGCGGCAGGGTGAGATGAAAGCGCACGAGGGGACGATTGTCACCTCGGCGCCCGACGGCATGTGGGGTACCGACGGCGTGCGGGTGTTCACGGCGGAGGACGGCTGGGTCTGGACCTTCGCGGCGGTGGACCACTGGAACGCCGAGTGCGTGGGCTGGCATGTGTGCAAGGTGGGGAACCGTTTTGCCGCCCTCGAGCCGATCGCGCAAGGGCTCGGGCGACACTACGGCTCGGTCGAGGCGGACGTGGCCCGCGGGCTGGCGCTACGGATGGATCACGGCAGCCAGTATCTCTCGGACCACTTTCTCAACCAGCTCCGCTACTGGGGCATCCACCCCAGCTTCGGCTTCGTTGAAGAGCCGGAAACCAACGGCGTCGTCGAGCGCTGGAATCGCACGCTCAAGGAGCAAGCCATCTACGGCCGGGTCTTTCGAAACCTCGCCGAGGTGCGCGCCGCCGTCGCCGAGTTCGTCGAACGCTACAACCAGTGCTGGCGCCTCGAGAAGCTGGCGTATCGCACGCCGCTCGAAGCGCGCGAGGAATACGAGCTACGCCATGCCGCGTAGCGCAAACGTGTGTCCAAGAAACCGGGTGCGGTACACGCGGGTCATGACCCGCCGTTGAAGCCGTAACCGTCACCATTTGCCCGGTAGCTACTCGGTTCGAGCTCACAGACATTCGGACCCCGGTGGCTTGTGCCTCGGCAGGCGCCGCCTGGCCCATCAGCAAGCCGGTGGCGATCACTCCCACGAATGTGATGGCTTTCATGTTCGGGCCACCCGCAACCTACGGACGGCTGCACCCAGCATCAAGACCCCGAGAATCACTGTGGCCGCTCGGAACTGGTCGCCGGCGGCCAGGCCGGTGGGCGTGAGGCTCCAACCCGCGGGGACCGTCATCTGGGCGAAGGCCGGCGCAGCGGGCGCGAGCACGCAGGCGAGGGCGGCCCTCGCGAGGGCTACACGACGAGACCTGCGGGGGGGCCGGGCGGGACTCGTTACGGGGTAGGCGAGTGAGGTGTGTCGCTGGGCGCCTATCAGAGCCAGTGCACCGCGCGCGCCGGCGGTCACGCTGTTGTTGGAGTCATCCCACACGTTGGCCCTCCCCGCGTCCCGGCCTGGACTGGACGCGCGATCCGGGTGCACACTGCCTTTTTATGAGAAGGACGTCTGGCAGGAGAGAACCGGACAGGCAGGGTTGAAAAAATGTTCGGCTACGCGGTCCCGGGGACCTCGGCCAGCGCGGCGGCGAAGGCGGGCGCGGTGGCCGGCCGCGCCGCCCGGGGGGCCGTCAGAATCGATGCCGCGAAGACGGCCACGGCCGCCGCGGCGGTCGGCGCGGCGGCGGCGTCCGGCCCGCCGACCGCGAGGCGCTGGCGCCGGATGCGGCTCTGCACCTCCTCCAGGTCGCCGCCGGCGAAGGGATGCCGGCCCGATACCATTTCATAGAGGACCACGCACAGCGACCAGACATCGTCGGCTTCCTCGGCCGGGCGGCCGGTGAGCACCTCAGGCGAGAGGTAGGGCAGGGTGCCGCCCACCAGGGCCGCGTCGTCCACCGCGTGCGCCAGCCCGAAATCCAGCAGCTTCGGCGCCCCCTCGGCGGTGAAGCCGATGTTGCTGGGCTTGACGTCCCCGTGCAGGCAGCCCTTCTCGTGCAGGGCCGCCAGGGCGTCGGCCAGGCGGGCGACGACCGACACCGCCTCCGCGGGGGCGAGCGGCCCGTCCCGCAGCCGGTCCTCCAGCGTGCCGCCGGCCAGGAACTCGACGACCAGACACGGGCGACTCCGCCAGAACTCGACCCCGTGGATCTGGGCCACGGCCGGATGCGTCACCGTCGACATCGCCCAGGCTTCCGGTTGCAGCCCCATCAGGCGGCCGAGGGACCTCTCCGCCAGGATCTTGATCGCCACGTCGCGCTCGAGCCGCAGGTCGCGCGCCAGGTAGACCGCGCCCATACCCCCGGACCCCAGGCGCCGCGTCAGGCGGAACTTGCCGGCGAGCAGCGTCGGGACCTCCGTGGCGACGTAGGCCGACCCGCAGGCGCATCCGGGCGGCTCGCCGGCCTCGGTCACAGATCGGCAGACGGGACACTCCGCGGCCGGCGGCGCCTCCCCCGACCCTGCGCCCGGCGCGTCGAGCAGCTGGAGGCGCGCCAGCGCCAACCCGGCGGCCGCGCCGAGCGCCTCCAGGAACGGCAGGTCGACCGAGCGGACCAGGCGGCCGTCGAGTCGACGGCCCACCACCAGAACTCCGATCACGTCCGTCCCCGGACCGGGAACCGGCACGATCACGTCGGCGCCCGTCTCGGTGACCCAGGCCGCTTCATCGGGCGGCAGCAAGGGGAAGACCGACGGCCGCCCGGCCGGCTCGACCCGCACGGGCCCGCCGGCGGTTTCCAACAGGTGGACGATGGCCGCCTGGCGCGGCAGGGGCACGAACCGGGCCTGCGGGGCGCTGAACCCGCCCGCGCGGGTCTCGGCGTCGTCCGCCACCAGCAGGGTCGCGGGCGCGCCGCACCCGCGCCGCACCGTCCGGGTGACGGTCTCGCCGACGGTCGTGATCCGCCCGGCCTGCGCCAGGGCGCCCGCCGCATCGGCCAGGGCCTGCCGCTGGTCCGCGGTCTCGGGGAGGATCCAGGCGTCCAGGCGGAGCAAGATGCGGTCCCGGGCGGCGATCACCAGAAGCAGGAGCCCGACGACCGCGAACAGCGACTGCGCCAGCGGATCCGCGATGACCGCGCCCACCGCACGCTCCGGGCTGCGTCCGATGAGCCACGCCAGCGCCCCGGCGGGCACGGCGGCCAGCGCCACGAGCAGGCCGCGGCGCAGCAGCAGGCGGCGGTAGAACGCCCGCACCGCCTCCCGCAGGTGGGGAATGCGCGCCGCCAGCACCGCGTACCAGAGCAGGATCAACCCGGGAAAGCGCAGCACCTCCATCAGCAGGATCGTCGGCGACCAGCGGTAATTCGAGACCCAGTCCCCGGGCGCGAACGCCTCCGCCACGTCGTAGACGGCCGAGACGCCCATGAAGAGGAGGAACCCCGCGCTGAACACCACGACGCGCCGCACCTCGTCGGCCGACGCCGTGTGCGCGCGCAGCGCGACCAGGGTGACCGCCGCCAGTACCAGCAGGTCCTGCGCGGCGATCGTGCCATCGAGCACCAGGGCGACCGGCGCCGCCGCATAGCCTGCCCGCGCCAGCTCCAGCGTCACGGCGCAGGCAACCCAGAGGCCGCCACCGATCAGCACGCTGGTCGGGATCATGCGGCGCGCCAGATCATCGAGCCGGGTCCGGCGATAGACCCGCGGGCACTCGCGGGCGAACGCCCACAGGAACGCCGGCGCGAACAGGAACGCGGGAACGTAGAGGGCAAGGAAGAGCCGGTTGGGGGCGGGCAGGTGCTGGATAAAGGCCGCGTACTCTGGCGGCGGCGGCAGCTCCAGGACAAAGGCCTGGAGCATGAGCAGCGGCGCTTGGGTGGCCTTGAGGAGGCTATAGACGCCGAGCAGCCAGGTCCGCCAGTCCCCGCGACCGGCCCACAGCAACAGGCCGGCGGCGACAGCGTGCCCGACGAACTTGGTCGTCATGAAGGCAGCCACCTCGCCGTGCGCGCGATAGTAGTCGCCCCAGGCCCACGGCAGCAGCAGCAGCGTGGCCGCCACCTCGAGGCTGGCGAGGGCGATGAGCGCGTGGACGGCGTGGCGTACGCCCGCGCGGCCGTAGAAGCGGGTGGCCGGCACGGTCTCCGCCGCCGGGCCCGCCACCGGGCGGCTCGCCAGCACCCGCTCGAAGACACGCAGGTTCTCGATCTGCGCGCGCTCGGCGCCCGCGGCCAGCCGGCCGACGCGCTCCCACTGCACCTGCTGGTCCAGCGTGAGCGCGTCGGCCACGTCGCCGATCAGATCGTCACGGTCGTTGGTGCGCATCACAAATCCGGCATCCCCCCGCGCAGCGCCAACCCACGCGCACGGCGCGCGGCGCGCGGAGTACGTCTCTTATGACGTCTGGGGGGTCGGAACCGGACAGATTCCGCGCGGGGGCCGTCGGCGCGCGCCCGAGCGCGCGGGACGCTACCGGCTGGCGGCCAGCGGCATGACCGCGCTCAACCGCATGACGGCCCGCTTGAGCGCCTTGCGCGCGGCGTCCGCACTCGGGAGGCGTTCGACGACGGCGAGCTGCGCGTAGTTGTACCCCAGTTCCGCCCGGCCGACGATCAGCCGGCGATCGCCGACCTTCAGGCGCTTCAGGCCTTCCCGGTAACGCCGCCACATCTCATCGTGCAGGCGTTGCTGATACTGCGGCGCCGCATCCTCGAAGGGCCGCAGAGGGTCCTCCCCCGGGGCGAGGCGGGCGAGGTCCAGCCGGCGGATGGCCCGGCGCAGCTCGTCCTGGACGCGGTTCTCCACGGCGCGCCGGAGATAGGCGCGCAAGGCGCTGACGTGCTTCGACTCGAACCAGGTGAGCCGGGCGAAGGTGTGATGCAGCACGTCGTGCACGAGATCGCTGGTCGCCACTCCCCCGCTGCGTGCCCACTGCGGCAGGCGGCCACGAGCGCGTCTCCGCAGCCAGGGCGCATACCGCTCGAACAGCGCCGCCACCGCCGAGGCGCTCCCCTGCTGCACCCGAGTCAGGAGACGCTGCTCGGAGCCGGGATCCGTGGGATCTGCTCGGCCGGCATCGTTCGACGATGAGGACATGCCGCTCCTGACTCAGTTCAAGTGGCGAGGACCTTCTCGCCTTGCTCGCGCAGCTGGCCCTGTGGCCCGACGTACCGGTAGAGCGTCACGGGATTGATCCCGAGTTCACGGCAGAGCGCGGACACGGACGTGTCGCGGTGCGCCATCGCGGCCTAGGCCAGCCGCACCTGAGCTTTCGACAGCGCGAACGTCCTGCCGCCGTTGCGGCCGCCCGGCCGCGCGGCCGTCAGCCCGGCCAGGGTGCGTTCGCGGATCAGCTCCCGCTCGAACTCGGCCAGCGACGCGAAGATGCCGAACACGAGGCGCCCGGCGGCCGTGGTGGTGTCGATCTGCGCGCCTTGCCCGGTGAGCACCCGCAGGCCCACGCCGTGGGTCGACAGGTCCTGCACGGTTGTGACCACGTGGGCGAGGTTGCGGCCAAGGCGGTCGAGCATCCAGACCACGAGTACGTCGCCCGTCCGGAGCGCGTGTACGCAGCTGTCGAGTCCAGGTCGGTCGTCGCGGACGCCGGACGCGAAGTCGTGGTAGACGTGGCCGGCGTCAACGCCCGCGGCCTGCAGCGCGTCGCGCTGCAGGTCCAGCGGCTGGGAGCTGTCCGCCTTTGAGACGCCGGCGTAGCCGATCAGCATGTGTCGTAAACGGTCGTTTGCGACAGGCGGGCGACGACGCCGTCCGTGCCGGGCCGCCGTGTGTCGTATCCCGTGTCTCATTCTATGTCTTGCAGACGTCGAGCGAACGCGCATGGCACGGCCAGGATCAGACCTCCTTGAGGTACCCGGCGACGTACTTGTGCAACAGGCTCGAGATCAGGGTCTGGTACGGCAACCCCTCGGCCAGCGCGCGCTTCTGGATCGCCTCCAGATCCTTGCTCGATAGCCGAATATTCAGCCGGCGGTCCTTGCGGAACGTCGCCTTGGCGTAGCCAGCGTAGCGCGTTCGTGTTTGCTCGCCGCCACCGGTCGACTTCCACTCTCCGCGCTCGACTGACTTGAGCAAGTCCTTTTCCTTGGCGTCAATCTTCATGGTCCTCAGACTCCTCACCGAGATACTGATGTGTGGCCTTCCGACTCGGAATGATCGTCTTCAGGAAGATCGTGTCCTCGTCCTCGACGTACGGCACCAGATACACGTAGTCATCGCGTTGGACAACGAAGATGCGTTGGCCAGCGTAACGGTTGGGGTTCGGGTGTTCGAGAATGTCGAGCAAGTCACCGCGCTCGATATGGAACACGATGTCCTCGAACCCGATGCCCCGATCCGCTCTGAGCTTCGCGTTCTTGCCGTTGTCCCAAGCGAAAACTTTCAAGCAGGACAGCGTAGCATAATGTGTGCCCAACAGGCATACATTGGCGTCTGCTTAATTACTCGTATGAGTATTAGTCCAGATGAGTAAATAAGCTACTGACCCGCGCCCCGCGGCACCTCTTCAAACAGTTCGGCGCGGTCCCGGCGAAGGTCGGCCGCATTCGTGCTCCCTCGTGCAATGCTGGCGCTGAATGTCTACCAGCCGAGCTGCCTCGGCCCGCCGACGGCCAGCTCGCCACTGGTCCCGGCCGCCGCCATCGCCATGGACAGACCCGACTCGAGCGCCGGCCCGCCGTCGGGCGTCAGCAGCATCCCGCCCGACCCGTAGCCGCGTGGACGACCATCGATATACTCTCGTCGAAACGAGGGAGCCGCTGTGTCGCGGAAAACAAAATCAGAGCAAGCGTTCGAGGACTATTGCACGGCGGTAGGCATAGCCTGGACTCGGATAGATGAAAGCGACAAGAAGAGGCCGGACTACAGCCTGGAGATCGACGGGCGCACCGTGATTGCCGAGGTGAAAGAGGTAGACAGGAATCCCGAGGAGCAGGAGTCGGATCGCCAACTGGAAGCGACAGGTGTTGGGAAGGCACTGGGCAACACACCAGGCCAACGTGTTCGCAAGAAAATCACCGCCGCCTCTAAGCAGATCAAGGCGCTAACTGAGGGACACCACCCTGGCATTCTCGTGCTGACAGTGGGAGGTCTGACGTCAGCAGACTGGTTTCGAGCCCTTCACCACTTGGAGCCGCAGGCCATTATGACGGCCATGTACGGGTTGCAAGTGATCGAGTTTGCAGTGCCCAGAGACCCATCGATAAGTCCCTACTCGGTCGGCTCAAGGCTCGGCCCAAAGAAAAAAATGACGGACGATGCGAACACGTCGATCAGCGCTGTTGCCGTCTTGGAACCGACCCCAGGCGGCGTGCCTCGACTTGTTATCTACCGCAACCTCTATGCTGCCATTCCGATCGAGCCAGTAGTGATCACGCGACTCCGGGCAGTGCAGCGTGACATCGACTTAGAGCGGATGGAATGGATTACCGTCGAGTCGGGCCGGCGTGAGCGCGGCGAACGATCCAAGGATACGAGGCCGTACACATGATCCGGAAGGGGCAACAACCAACTCCTGCAGCGACCGCCACCTCCGGTCAACCCGGACGCCGACGTTGAGCGGCGGGAGCGCCTCGGCGGACTTCTCAGCTTCTACTACCGAGAGGCCGCACGAGGGCGCGGCTGATTATCTGCACCTTACGGGGTCCGATGACGGTGAGGTGGGCGAGGACGTTCTGCAGCAGGTCCCCGAACTCTCCGACCTGCCGGTCATCTTCATCTCCGCCTACGGCCGCGACGAGACCGTCTCACGGGAGCTCGAGTCGGGCGCGGCGGACTACATCGTCAAGCCCTTTCTCGTCGACGGAACTGGTGGCGCGGCTCCGCGCCGCGCTGCGACGGCATGACGAGCCCGAGCCGTTCGTGCTCGGCGAGCTCGCCATCGACTACCAGCAGCGCCGGGTGACGGTAGGCGGGGCCGCCGTCGACCTCACCGCCACCGAGTACGAACTGCTGCGCGTGCTCTCGCGCGACGCGGGATGGGGTCGTGCCCTTCGATACGCTGCTGCGCCGGGTCTGGACCAAGCGCGAGAACGCCGATGCGAACATGGTGCGGATCTCGCCAGCCAGTACGACGAGAATCGTGCGCGAAGTGATGGCGGCCCGAATCACGTCGCGGCCAAGCGTCCAGTTTCGTCCGCGGACGACTTCCGACATCCGCCGCAACCGCGCCAATCAATGGGGGGTTAAATACAGGGTTGACGCCCCCTCAAACGGATAACTCGTTTGGCTCGAAGAGGTTATGGGAAATGAGTGGTGGACCAGACGGGGGTCGAACCCGTGACCTCGTGAATGCCATTCACGCGCGCTCCCAACTGCGCCACTGGCCCACTTTGTACGAGATTTCATTCTATGTGCATCACAGCGGGCGATCAAATGTTTGCGCATACTCCGCCGGGGTGTCGATGTCGCGAAAGGGCCCGTCCTCGGCGATCGGGACCGACACCGCAGCGGCCAGATGCGCCGCGACGATGATCTTCGCGCTGGAGTCGGCCGGCGCACGACTGATCTCTCCGAATATCGAGCGGTCGAAAATTACCGGGTGCCCGTGCCGACCCCGGCGTTCCGGACGGACCAGCGGTGCGCCGGTTTGCCGGTAGGCGTCGAGTAGCGCCTCCACCGTCGCGGCGGTCACGAGCGGTACGTCGACCAGCGTCACGAGCACTGCGCTGACGCCGGGACGGCTCACGGCGCGCAAGCCAACCTGCAGCGATGAGAACTGGCCGCGCTCCGGCGCCGGATTGACCACCACGCGCAGCGGGCGCGCCTCCTTCGTCAGAATCCGGGTGATCTCCGGCGCGACGCCACCCGCCACGACCACGATATCGTCCACCCCACCGGCCCGCAGCGTACGCACGATGCGGCCGACGAACGTCTCCCCCGCCGCATCCGCCGGCAGCAACGCTTTGGGCCGGCCCATCCGGCTCGAACGGCCCGCCGCCAGCACGATGCCCGGAATGATCATTGCTGCCTCCTGCAGTGTTACGTCCCTTTGTCCGCAATGATAGAATCCGGCGCATGAGCGATGTGCAGATCCAGATTCGCTGCCAGCGTTGCGGCGCGCAAATGGCGCTGCGCGACCCGGGACCCGGCGCACCCTGGCCCCCCCAACAGTTCTGGGAGTGCACGACGTGTGGGCGGCACTTCTGGACGACCTATCCGCCGCCGAAACCACCGAAGCCGGCACCTCCGAAACCCGCGGCTTCACCAGTATCGTCTGCCTGATCGGCCTCTGTGCCCGCTTGACTTTTGCTTGACTTCCGGTACAGACGCCAATAGACTGACCACCTTCGTTCCGGGGCTGCTCCAGGCTGGAGCCAAGGGGCTCTTGCACGCAGTTGGCATGCAGGTTCGACAGTTGTCTGGCGGTTCGAAGGAGCTTGTGGTTAGAGGTAGACAGTTCTCGGAGGAACGGTATGCCAACCGGTACGATCGCGCGGCTTCTGATTGACAAAGGGTTCGGTTTCATCCGCGACGAGGGTGGAATCGAGCATTTTTTCCACCGCAGTGCGGTTCGCGGCGCCGTATTCGAGCTTCTGCGTGAAGGGCAACGCGTCGATTTCACGCCTGAGGAATCGCAGAAAGGCCCGCGCGCCGGCGATGTCCGTTTGATTGAAAGCTAGGCCGTCCCGGCGGGTGTGACGGTCTGACCACCCCGCATTCTGCGGCCTGCCATCCCCCTGGTTCGCTCGGCCGTCATTGTGCCGTCTGGAAGCGAACGGGGCCCGGTGGCCCTCCCGGTCTTCAAAATCGGTCGCTCCCCGCGAGCGCGGGGGGGCTGGGTTCGACTCCCAGGCGCTTCCGCCAACTCGTAGATTCTCGCTTTACGTCCCGCTCAGCCGTCTGCCTGATCTCCTGCAATCCGCACGACGTAGCGTCCGCGCGCCTCGCCGCGCAACAGCGTGGAGAAAGCCTCCGGCAGCTCTTCCAGCGAGATCGTCTGCGTGGTCGCAGCGAGATGCGCCGGCTTCAGGTCGGTGGCCAACCGGCGCCACACCTCCCGTCTGACGTGCATGGTGCACAGCGAGGAATCTATTCCCAGGAGCTTGACGCCGCGCAGAATGAACGGCATGACGGTGGTGTGCAGGTCGATGCCGCCGGTCAGACCGGAGCTTGCGATGCAACCGCCGCGCTTCATGGTCCGCGTCAGCCAGCCGAGCGTGTCGCCGCCTACCGGGTCGACCGCGCCCGCCCAGGTCGCCTTTTCCAGCGGGCGCGTGCCCATCGTCAGCGCGCCGACCGTAAGCACCTCCGCCGCGCCCTGTGACCGCAGAAACGCGTGGGCGTCCTCCTTGCGCGTCAACGCGGTTACCTGGTAACCGCCCGCGGCCAGACACTGCACCGCCAGGCTGCCTACGCCGCCGGTTGCGCCCGTCACAACGACCGGGCCGCCGGACGGACGCAGTCCGTTGCGCTCCATCTCCACCACGCTCAGCGCGGCGGTAAACCCGGCTGTCCCGATCGCCATGGCGTCGCGCGGGCCGACACCGTCGGGCAGCGGCACCACCCAGTCGGCCGGCACGCGCACGTATTCAGCAAAGCCGCCGTCGTGGCTCTCGCCCAGGCCGTAGCCGGTGACGAGCACGTCGTCGCCGGTCGCGACGCGCGGATCACTGCTCGAGACGACCGTGCCGGAAAAATCGATACCGCCCACGAGTGGGAACCGGCGCATGATCCTGCCGGCGCCGGTGGCGGCCAGGGCATCCTTGTAGTTCACGCCGGAATACGCCACGCGGGCGACCACCTCGCCCACGCCGATGTCATCCAGGCCGACCTCGACCAGACGCCCTCGAATCGCGCCGTCCTCCTGGAACACCCTGTACGCCCTGAACGGGTCCACCATCGTCAACTCCTCCCGATTGCTGCAGTTCCCACGGTTTCAAACAGGTCGATACACGCGCCGGTGTCGCCCATATCCGTCAGCACCCGGTCCGCGCCGTGCGCCCTGAGGTCGGCTTCGTCATACGGACCGGTCGCCACCGCCACCGACCACGCCCCGGCCGTGCGGGCGCAGCGGATGTCGAGCGGTGTGTCGCCGACCACCACAACCTGAGAGGGCGATCGGATGTCGATGCCCAGCCGGCGCGCGCGGGCGATCGCAACCGGCACCAACTCGTCGCGGCTCGCCGCATCGTCGCCGTAGGCGCCGCACGCGAAGTGTTCCCAGAGACCGAAATACTCGAGCTTGATTCGCGCGGCACGGGCAAAGTTGCCGGTCAGCAGCGCGCTCGCGATGTCGGCGCAGCCGTCCAGCCGGGCGAGCAGGCTGCGCACCCCCGGCATCAAGCCCTTGCGGGGAAGCGGGTCGAGGATCCTCTCCGCGAGCAGGTCACAGTAGCGATCGTGAAACCGTACGCGCAGATCGGGCGCCGCGGTCATGCCGTGCCGCGCCAGCGCCTCGTCGAGCAGCAGCGGATCGGTGCGGCCGGCGACCGGGATGCCATCAAACCCGCCCGCAACGCCGAACAATTCCTCGAACGTCTCGTTCAACGCGCGCTTGCCCGCGCCGCCGGACAGCAGCAGCGTACCGTCGATGTCGAACAGCACAAGCGTCGTCGGACGGTCCGGCCCGCCCAGCCGATCCATCATCGGGGCTGCTGCAGCAACCGGTCGACCTCTGCGACGATGTTCCCGCTGGACACCATTGCGATGACTTCCGTCCGCAGCGCCGCGATGTTCGCGGCGATGGCCGACAGCGCCAGGACGGAGTGGACCGTTGCCGGAACGGTCCGCGTGTCGACGCCGCCGCCGAGAATCGCCGTGGCCATGGCGAGCGCCATCGCAATCACGGCAATGGAAAAGACCGGCCGGCGCGCGCGCGCCACCGCGCCATACAGATCCGGCGACAGTTGCCCCTCGGTCACCGCCTCCCTCACGGCCCGCCCCTTCCCCAGCAGATAGAACATCGTCATGGAGTGGGCCAGCAACGTCACCAGCGTCGAGAAGATGCCGAGCGACGTGTGGAGGTAGAGATCGCCCCGGGTGAAGCCGAGCACGGCGCTGTAGCCAAGTCCCGCGATCCCTATGAAAGTGGCGGTGATGAGCGCGGCGGTCACGCCTGAATCATATCAGCCGCCGGCGAAGCCCCCGCTGCATTCGACCGGCCACGCTCCCGCCTGAACTGCGTTGTTCCTCGCTCACATATCTTCGAATATGCTCGCTCGTCACGCCTTGTCAGCCGGGCGCCTGACCGGTCTCGGTGCGACGCGGGGTTTCACCACCGGCTGATATCAGCCGCCGGCCTCGCCGCCCGTACCGGCCGCGACCGCCCGGTGGGCCGCATCCAACCGCTGCCGCAGCCGCGCAAATTCCGCGGGGGACGGCCCCACCGCGCCGAGGTACTTCGCGCGGTGGTGGTGGTCGCCGTGATAGTCCGAGCCGCCCGAGACCGCCAGCCCGAGGCACGCCGCAAGCGCCGCGTAGCGCTGGCGCTCCGGCTGGCCGTGGTCCGAATGGTGCGCCTCTATGGCGCCGAGCCCGGCCCGGGCGAGACTGGGGATGAGCTCATCGCGGCGCAGCAGTCCAGGATGGGCCACCACCGCGACGCCGCCGGCGGCGGCGATCTTGCGTACGACATCCGCGGGAGAATGTCCCTCGCGTGACACGAACGCGGGCCGCCTGTCGCCGAGCCAGCGGTCGAACGTTTCCTGGACGCTGCGCGCATGGCCCGCCTCGACCAGGGCGCGCGCGATCAGCGGCCGGGTCACGACCTTGCGCACGGACTGTGCCTGCCGGATCAGCGCTTCGATGTCGATCGGCACCCCCAGCTTCGCGAGGCTGATGGCGATGGCCCGCGCGCGATCGAGGCGCGCCGTCCGTTGGGCACCGAGAAAGCCGGTCAGCCCGGCCGGCTTCGCAGCCAGGAAATAGCCGAGGATGTGACAGTCGCGGCGATCGAGCACCGCCGTGATCTCGACGCCGGGAATGAATTCCAATCCGAGCTCCGCCGCGGACGCCGCGGCCGCCGGGACGCCTTCCATCGTGTCGTGGTCGGTCAGGCTCAGCGTCCGTACGCCGGCTCTGCGAACACGTCTGACAAGGGCCGGCGGATCCAGGACGCCATCCGAAGCGGTCGAATGCAGGTGGAGGTCGATCACCAGCGTGGGAACCAGGGAGACGGTTTGGCAGCCCGCGGTCAGACGCTCGCGCGACCCGGGCGGCTCGCGGCGCCGCGGCGCGGTGTCTTCGCGGCCTGCCGGCGCACCAGCAACTTGTATTCGCGGATGAGCAATTCGAGGTGCTCCCGCTCCTCGTCGGCGAACTCCATGAAGATCCGCTTCCCTTCCGAGTCCTCGAAGCGTTCGCCGTAGCGCTTGAAGAAGCGGTGCGATCCGCGCTCGCAGCGGATGCCGATCATCAGCGCCTGCTTGTCGTCCACGCCCTTCGCCAACACGTCGGTGCCGGCCGCGAACAGACCGTTGGCGGCGCCCTTGAAGAACAGGAAGGCGGGCCGCGACTCGAGATCCGGATCCTGGGCAAGCACCTGCTGGTAGCGCGCCTCCAGCTTCGCCATGTGCTCCCCCTCTTCTTCGGCGAGGCGCTGGAACACGCGCCGGCCGCGCGCGTCCTGCGTCATCCGCGCCGCGCGTGTATAGAATTCCAGTCCGCTGCGCTCGGTCGCGATGGCGATGCGCAGTGCATCCCTGGCCAGCAGCAGCTCCGTCGGCGCTTCCTCTTCAAGCCGCCGCCGTCCCGTCCGGCAGGCTTCGCAAGTGCCATAGATCTGCACGACGCTCTTGTGGGCATCGAACCCGCGCGCGCCGGCGACCTCTTCGATCAGGGTCTCGATGTCCGAGCTGAGGAACTCGTACGAGTGGTTGCACGACTTGCAGATCAGATGAAAGTGGCGCGGGTGGCGGTACGAATGCTCGAAACGGAAACGGCCTTCGCCGAAGTCGACCTTGCGGGCGATCCCAGCGTCGACCATCCACTGGAGCGCCCGGTACACGGTCGCGCGGCTGGTCCGGTGGTCCTCCGACCGCATCAGCTCTACGAGATCGTCCGCGCTCAGATGACCATGCTGGCCAAGGAAGGTGTTGACGATCAGATCGCGCTTGCTGGATCGCCGTCCCCCGGGCGGGCGATGGCGCTCGACGTAGGCTGCTTGCGGCTCCATTACCACTTGGGGCTGCGCCCCAAACCCCCGGCAGCCGCTAGCGGGGACCCCTTCGCCCCGCGCCGCGTCCGCCGAGCCGCACCGTGTGCGGCTTTACCACTTGGGGCTGCGCCCCAAACCCCCGGCAGCCGCTAGCGGGGACCCCTTCGCCCCGCGCCGCGTCCGCCGGCAACCGCCACCGGGCTACATACTAGACGCCGAACGACTGGCCGCAACCACAGGTCGTCTTGGCGTTCGGATTCTTGATGGTGAAACCGCCGCCCGTCAGGTTGTCGACGAAATCGACCTCGGCCCCCGAGAGATACCGGATGCTGATGGGATCCACGAAGAGCGTGACACCATTCGACTGGAAGATCCTGTCGGCTTCCGCATCCCCGCTGCCTTCCTCGATCATGAGGCCGTACTGGAACCCCGAGCAGCCGCCACCCTGGACGAACACGCGCAGGCCGGCCTCCGACTTCTGCTCCTCGGACAGCAACTGCGAAATCTTCTGCGCGGCTTCCGCGGTCACAATGACGGGCGCTGCGGCACCGACTGTCTCCATGCTATTCACGCTCTTCCTCCGCCAGCCTAGTCTCAATTTCTGCGGCTGGTATCGTTATTATAGCGAAACATCCTGTGGAAAATGTCCCCGCGGCCCGGCCGGCCTAATCTCGTGGAAGACAACCAACTGCTGGCGGAGGCCGAACGCCGCTGGGCGGCGCTCGAGCATGAGCGTCCGGAGCTCGCCGAGGCAATCGCGCTGCAGCGCCGTCTGGTCGGGCACGGCCTGGCACTCGCGGCGGCCATCGACAACCTGCCGCTGCCGGGAGCCGGAGATGCCGCGCGCAAACTGAACCGGAAGCACCCGATCCTGTCTGGTGCGGCCGTCAACCTGGATGCAGGACCGTTCGAACCGTTCGTGCTCGCCTTTTGCGACGATCTGGCGCAGGGGGACGCCGGCCGGCCGGCCGCACGACTGCGCGGTACGCTCGAACGCGGCGAGATCGACATCGCATCGCTGCTCACGGCGTCGCTGATGCGCCAGCAGACCGCCATTCGCATGAAGGCCAACCAGGTCGGTGTCGCACCCGACGTGCTGTGGCTCGTGGCGGAGCTGGGCGCGGCCCCGCTGGCGTACAGGCTGCAGCACACGTACCTGCACGACGCCGCGGCCGGAGACGGGGCGGTGCGCGCCGCGCTCGATGCCTGGGACGAGGGGTGCTGCCCGGCGTGCGGCTCCTGGCCGGCGCTGGCGGAAGAGGTGGCTGGAATCCGCCATCTCTGCTGCTCGTTCTGCGGCGCGGCCTGGCAACCCGCCATCCGGCGCTGCATCTACTGCACCGAGGCCGGCCCGTCGTTCGTAGCGGCCGCCCTCTCTGAATCCGAGAAGCAATCGCGCCGCGTCGAGCTGTGCCGGACGTGCGGCGGATATCTGAAGAGCCTGACCGCCGCCGGGATGACGCCCTTCGCGCTGTTGCCGGTGGTCGACCTCGCCTCCAGCGATCTGGATGTCGGCGCCGTGGACCGGGGGTACATCCGCTTTTCCATGCGCGAGGTCGACGCCGCATGAAATACCACCTCGCTTTCGCCCTTGCCGTCCTGTCCGGCCTGGCCGCGGCGGCGCAGGATCGCGTGCCGCATCGGCCGCTGTTCCCCCCGCAGGACCTCGGCATACTCGAAGGACCCGACCGGGATGCCTGGCAGATGCCGGACGAAGTCATGGATGCGCTCGGCATCGCGGACGGCGCCATGGTGGCCGATCTAGGCGCCGGCGGCGGATGGTTTACCGTCCGTCTCGCGCGGCGCGTCGGCCCCAGCGGACGGGTCTATGCCCAGGATATCCAGCCGCAGATGATCGAGTCGATCTCCCGCCGCGTCAGCCGCGAGGGTCTCGCCAACGTCCGCACGGTCCTGGGCACGGCGGACGACCCTCGTCTGCCCGGCGCGCTGGACGCGGTGCTCATCGTCGGCACCTACCCTGAAATCTCCGACCCCGTCACGCTGTTGCGGCGCGTGGCGGCGTCACTGAAACCGAGCGGGCGGCTCGGCATCGTCGACTTCACGCTGGAAGGCGGCGGCCCCGGGCCGCCGCTCGAGGAACGGATCGAGCCGCGGGCGGTCGTCGACAACGCCGAGCGGGCGGGGCTGCGCCTGCTTGCCCACGAGCGTTTCCTGCGCTACCAGTACCTGCTCGTCTTCGCGCCCACCATATGACCACCGCGCTGACCATCGCCGGCAGCGATTCGGGGGGCGGCGCCGGCGTGCAGGCGGATCTGAAGACGTTCGCCGCCCACGGCGTGTACGGCCTTTGCGCGGTCACCGCGGTGACCGCGCAGAACAGCCTCGGTGTGACCGCCGTGCACCCCGTCCCAGCGCCGGTCGTGGCCAGCCAGATTGCGGCGGTGGTAACCGATTTCGGCGCACAGGCGGTCAAGACCGGCATGCTGGTCGATGCCGGGATCGTGGAAGCGGTGGCCGCGAGCGTGGAGGACCTCAAGCTGCGAAACCTTGTCGTGGATCCCGTGATGCTCGCCTCGTGCGGCGCGCCGCTTCTCGATTCGGACGGCGTGGCCGCACTCCGGACGAGGCTATTGCGGCATGCCCGCGTCGTCACGCCGAACCGGCCGGAAGCGGAGCGCCTGACCGGGCGCGCCATTGCATCCGCGGCCGACGCCGCCGACGCCGTGCGGCGCATCCACGACATGGGCCCGGCCGCCGTCATTCTGACCGGCGGGCACCTGCCGGGCGGCGACGTCGTCGACCTCCTGTTTGACGGCCACGAGGTGGTCGAGCTCCGGGGACCGCGCGTGGAAACCGCGCACAGCCACGGCACGGGCTGCACATACGCCGCAGCCGTGGCGGCCGGACTTGCGCTCGACCGCACGCTGCCTGCGGCGGCGCGGGCGGCCAAACGGTACGTGGAGCGGGGCTTGCGGCACGCGCCCGGCATCGGCCGCGGAAACGGTCCGCTCGCCCACTGCCGCCAGGCGTGACGCGGGCCGGCGAAAAAATGCGGGATATACTCACGAAATGGGCGTACCGTTGTTCGCCGTCACGCACGATCCGTTGCACCTGGACGACCTGATTCACGCCGTTGGCGGGCAGGCGGAGGGCAGCGCGCCAACCGCTGGCGCAGTGACGACGTTTCTCGGCTTGGTGCGCAACGAAAACCTTGGCAGGCGCGTCGTGCGGCTTGAATACGAGTCCTACGAACCGCTGGCCGTCAAGGTATTCGAACGGATCGCATCCGAGGTACAGGAACATTGGAGCGCGCCGCGGCTGGCGCTGCATCACCGGCTCGGCTCGCTGCGTGTCGGCGAGGCGAGCGTGGCCATCGCCGCGGCTGCGCCGCACCGCGCCGAAGCGTTCGCCGCCTGCCGCTACGCCATTGAGCGGGTAAAGCAGATCGCGCCGATCTGGAAGCACGAATTCTTCGAAGACGGCCATACCTGGATCGAAGGCGCGCTGGCGGATCCGGACGATCCCGGTGCCCGTGAGGACGCGTACCGACGGGCATGTGCGTAACCGTGCGGCTGTTCGCCCGTCTGCGGGACATCGTCGGCGCCGCGGAGCTCTCCCAGGAGCTGCCGGAGGGCGCCACCGCAGATCTGCTCTGGAACATGCTGGCCGCTGAGCACGCCGGGCTGGCCGCCTACCGCGACGCGGTGTCGATCGCGGTCAACGCCGAATACTCGAAGATGAGCCGGCGTCTGGCCGACGGCGACGAGGTGGCGTTTCTGCCGCCGGTGTCGGGCGGGTAGTTCGCTTCGGCGGCCTGTAGGACGCTCATATGTTCGAAAAACTCAAGACCGTCGAGTCGCGCTACGAGACGCTGATGGGCCGCGTCAGCGAGGCAGCCGTGCAGGCGGATCCCGCGGAGTACCGCGCCCACGCCAAGGCGCTCGCCGAGCTGCAGCCGCTGGTCGACAAGGTTCGCGAGCATCAGGCGGTCGAGCGGGAAATCGGCGACACCCGCGAGCTGGTCCAGGGCGATGACGACGAGATGCGCAAGCTGGCCGAGCAGGAACTGCGCGAACTCGAGGCGCGCCGCGACGCCGTTCTGGCCGACATCAAGATTCTGCTCCTGCCGCATGATCCGAACGATGAACGGAACGTCGTGCTCGAGATTCGCGCCGGCACGGGCGGCGACGAGGCGGGGCTGTTCGCCGCCGATCTGTTCCGGATGTATTCGCGGTTTGCCGAGGCGCACGGCTGGCGCGTGGAGGTGCTGTCGCTCAACGAGACCGGCGTGGGCGCCGTCAAGGAAATCGTCACCCTGATCGAGGGCAGCCGCGTGTACAGCCAGCTCAAGTACGAGAGCGGAGTCCACCGTGTGCAGCGCGTGCCGGCCACCGAAGCAAGCGGGCGCATCCACACGTCGACAGCGACGGTGGCGGTGCTGCCGGAAGCCGAGGAGGTCGATGTTCGAATCGATTCGAAGGACCTGCGGATCGACACGTTCTGCTCCAGCGGACCGGGCGGGCAGAGCGTCAATACCACCTACTCGGCAGTGCGGATCACGCATATCCCCACCGGGCTCGTCGTCTCGCAGCAGGATGAAAAATCGCAGATAAAGAACAAGGCAAAGGCGATGAAGGTGCTGCGCTCGCGGCTGTACGAGATCGAGCGGCAGCGGCAGCAGGACGAAATCGCGCAGGACCGGCGCAGCCAGGTCGGCAGCGGCGGGCGGTCGGAAAAGATCCGAACCTACAACTTTCCCCAGAACCGGGTTACCGACCATCGCATCGGCGCCACTTTTCACCGACTGGCCGCCATGCTTGACGGCAGCCTGGACGAGCTGGTCGGCGCACTGGTGACCTACTTCCAGGCCGAGCAACTCAAGGAAACCGAGGAACCGGACCGTGAGGCTGGCTGAGCATGTTGCCGCCGGCGCCGTGAGGCTGGGCGCGTCCGGCGTGCCGCCGGACGTTGTCGGGACGGACGCGGCGGTGCTCGCGCGCCACGTGCTCGGTTGGAATCGTGAGGCATACCTCTGTCGCCTGTGCCAGCCGGCGCCGGCGGCATTCGGCGGCCGCTACGCGGCGGTGCTGGACCGGCGCGCCGCTCGCGAGCCGGTGTCCTCGATCGTCGGGGAACGGGAATTCTGGGGTCTGCGCTTCGAAGTGGCCGCGGCCGTGCTCACGCCGCGGCCGGAGACCGAGCTGCTCGTCGAGGAAACGCTGCGTCTAGCCGCCGGCTGGACCGGCGGCGCACCCCATATCGTCGACGCCGGCACCGGGTCCGGATGCGTGGCCGTCGCGCTGGCGACCGCGCTGCCGGGCGCGCGGATCACCGCCACCGACATCTCCGCCGCCACGCTGACGGTCGCCCGGCGCAATGCGCACCGCTATCGCGTCCGCGAGCGGATAGTGTGGGTACGGACGACGTGGCTCGCTGGCGTACCGGGGGCACCGGACGTGATCGTCGCCAATCCACCGTACGTCCGCGACGACGACCTCGCCCGCCTGCCGCCGGAGGTGCGCGAATTCGAGCCGCGGCTCGCGCTGGCGGGCGGGCCGGACGGTCTCGACGCCGTCCGGACGCTGCTGCGCACCGCGGCCGGCCGCCTGGTCCCGGGCGGACATCTCGTCATGGAGGTGGGCGCCGGTCAGGCGGCCGCGGCATGCGCCGCGGCTGGCCGGTACCGCCGGCTTGCCGTCATCAGGGTCCACCGCGACCTCCAGGACATAGAACGCGCCATCGTGCTCCAACGCCTGCCTGCAGCCTGCAAGCCATGACCGACTGTCTCTTCTGCAAGATCGCCAATCGCGAGATTCCGGTCGCGCTGATCCACGAGGACGACCAGATCGTCGCCTTCCGGGACATCAACCCGCAGGCGCCGACCCACGTGCTCATCGTTCCGCGGCGCCACATCGCGACGCTCAACGACCTGGTAGCCGACGACGACGGGCTCGCCGGCGCCATGCTCCGGCGCGCCGCCGGCATCGCCCGCGACGAGGGTTTCGCCGGCGCCGGCTACCGGACCGTGTTCAACTGCAACGCGGACGGCGGGCAGACGGTGTTCCACATCCATCTGCACCTGCTGGGCGGGCGCCCGCTGAGCTGGCCGCCGGGCTAGGAGTCCCTAGTCCGCCGCGACGGTTCTGCCGCTCAGCAGTCGCGGCAGCTCCCCGAGTGTGCGGATGACGGCAACGTCCGCGGGCGCCTCGGGATGGTCCCGACCGGACCGCGACACGAGGATGCCGCGCATCCCTATCCGCCGGGCGCCCTCTATGTCGTTGGTGAGACTGTCGCCCACCATGACCGCCTCTGCCGGCTGCACACCCAGCTGTCTGAGCGCCTCGCGAAAGATGTCGGGGTGCGGCTTCATGTACCCGTGGTCGGAAGACGAGACGGCGCAGCCGATGTACGGCGCCAGGTCGAAATGCTGCTGCAGGGACGCCAGACAGCGGTGGGTGTTCGATATCAGCCCCATGCGTATCCCGGCGATGTGCAACGCGTGCAGCGCCGGGAGCACGTCGTCGTACAGCGCGAAGTGGCGGCAAGCCGCCCATTCGTCGTAGATCTCACGGGCACACGCGTCGACCGCGGGTCCGGCGGCGCCCATTTCCTCCAGCACGCGGCGCGCGAACCGGACGAACAGCTCCGACCGGTAGGCGCCGCCGCCTGCGCTCTCGAGCTCGACTGACGCGGCCGCCACGGCCGACACATAGCGGGCCGGGTCTACCGTAAGCCCGTGGCCAACGGCGAACCGCCGATATCCCTCGCCTTCGAATGTCGGCCCCGGATAGATCAGCGTGTAGTCGACGTCGAAGAAGACAGCGGCCGACCGAAAGGGACCGGAAGACCCGCCCGACAGGGGCGTGCTGACCGGCATGCCGCCGATTGTACCGCAGCCCCGCGGGGCTGCGGCTCGGCGCCTGTACACTACAATTGCTGCATTGGCATGTCCGACTGGAAGCAGACCCTCAACCTGCCGCGCACCGACTTTCCGATGAAGGCCAGTCTCCACGAAGCCGAGCCGCAGGCGATTGCGCGCTGGGAGGAGACCGGCCTGTACGAGCGGATTCGGGAGCAGTGCGCTGGCCGGCCGCGCTTCGTGCTCCACGACGGTCCGCCCTACGCCAACGGGCGGATCCACATCGGCACCGCACTCAACAAGGTACTGAAGGACTTCGTGGTCAGGGCCCGGACGATGGCCGGCTTCGACGCGCCGTACGTCCCAGGCTGGGACTGCCACGGCCTGCCGATCGAGCTCAAGGTGGACCGCGAGCTCGGCTCCCGGAAGCGCGCCATGAGCACCGCCGACTTCCGGCGGGCCTGCCGCGAGTACGCCCAGAAATATGTCGGCCTGATGCGCACCGACTTCCGGCGCCTCGGCATTCTGGGCCAGTGGGACGAGCCGTACCTGACGATGAATTACCGCTATCAGGCGGCAATCGTGCGCGCGCTCGGCGCGTTCGTGCGGGAGGGGCTGATCCACAAGGGCAGGAAGCCGGTGCATTGGTGCATCCATTGCCGCACTGCGCTCGCCGAGGCCGAGGTGGAGTACGAGCCGCACGTCTCCCCGTCGATATACGTGGAGTTCCCGTATGGCGGCGCCGGCGACACACCGCTCGCCGAACGGGTGCCCGCTCTGGCCGGCAGGAACCCGTCCGTGCTGATCTGGACGACGACGCCGTGGACCATCCCGTCAAACCTGGCAGTGGCCTTGCACCCCGACTTCGACTACGGGGCGTACGAATCCGACGGAACCGTCGTGATCGTGGCCGAGTCGCTTGCAGTGCAGGTGGGCCAGGCGATGGGCCGGCCGCTCGGCGCCCCGCTGGCCAGGTTCAAGGGGCGCGTGCTCGAAGGCGTGCGCTTCCGGCATCCGCTGTACGACCGCGAGTCGGTTGTCGTGCTGGCCGACTACGTCACGCTGGAACAGGGCACCGGCGCCGTCCACACCGCGCCTGGGCATGGTGCGGACGACTTCCTGACCGGCCAGCGCTACGGGTTGGATGTGTACGCCCCGGTCGGTCCCGGAGGCCGCTTCACGGACGAAGTGGAGCTGTTCGCCGGCATGCGGGTGTTCGACGCGAACCCCGAAGTCGAGAAGGCGCTGGCGTCGCGCGGCCGCCTCTGGCAGCGCGGCGACGTGGAGCATGCGTATCCGCACTGCTGGCGCTGCCACCGCCCGGTCATCTTCCTGGCCACCGCGCAGTGGTTCATCGCGATGGACAACGGCGGGTTGCGAGAGCGCGCCCTGGATGCCGTGACTCAGGTCGAGTGGTTCCCGGCCTGGGGCGAGGAGCGGATCCGCAACATGCTGGCGACACGGCCCGACTGGTGTATCTCGCGTCAGCGGTCGTGGGGCGTGCCAATCCCCGCCCTGCAGTGCGTGGCGTGCGGTGAACCGACGCTCGACCCGGCGGTTGTCGAGCGCACCGCCGAGCTGTTCGAGCAACACGGGGCGGACGCCTGGTACGAACGGGACCTGGCCGACTTCCTGCCGGCCGGCATGCGCTGCCCGGCGTGCGGCGCCAATGACTTCCAGCGGGAGCAGGACATCCTCGACGTCTGGTTCGATTCCGGATCGAGCCACGAAGGCGTGCAGCTCGACCACCCGGAGCTGGGCTGGCCGCTGACGCTGTACCTCGAAGGCTCGGACCAGTACCGCGGCTGGTTCCAGAGCTCGCTGCTGGTCGGTCTCGGCACGCGGCGCGCGGCGCCGTACCGTGAGGTGATTACCCACGGGTTTGTCGTCGACGAGACGGGCCGCAAGATGTCCAAGTCGCTCGGCAACGTGGTCGAGCCGCAGGAGATCATTCGACAGAGCGGCGCCGAGGTGCTCCGCCTGTGGGTGGCCATGGTCGACTACCGGGAGGAGATCCGCATCGGCAGGAAGATCCTGGCGCGCGTCATCGAGGCGTACCGGAAGATCCGGAATACGCTGCGGATCCTGGTCGCGAACCTGTACGACTTCGATCCGGCCACGGATATCGTGCCGCTCGACCGGCTGCGGGAGATCGACCGCTACGTGCTCGCCTGCTACGGCGAAGCCGCGACGGCGGTGGTCAAGGCGTACGACCGCTACGAGTTCCAGACCATCTCGCACACGATCAACCGCTTTCTGACGGTCGACCTGAGCGCGTTTTACGTCGATGTCTCCAAGGATGCGCTCTACACGCTCGCGGCGCGCTCCGACGCGCGGCGCTCCGCCCAAACCGCGGTGTACACGATGGTCGACGGCCTGACCCGCCTGCTCGCGCCGCTGCTGCCGGTGACGGCGGACGAGCTGTGGCGGCACCTGCCCGGCCAGCGGGCCGACAGCGTGCATCTGGCGAACTTCCCCACCGGCGCCGAGAAACTGGTCGACCGGGAGCTGCAGGAGCGCTGGCGGCGCCTGCGCGGCGTGCGCGATGCCGTGAACGTCCAGATCGAGAGTTTGCGCATGCGGAAGATCGTCGGCACATCGCTGGAGGCGCGTGTGAATCTGCGTGCCAGCGGTTCATCCGCGGAGCTCATCGAGCGCTACGCGGGCGAGTTGCCGGTGCTTTTCATCACCTCCGAGGTGGAGGTTGCAATCGGCTCGGCCGGCGCGGATGCCGGCACCGCGACCGACGACGTGTGGACCGAGCCCGGCGGCGCGGTGGCCATCGAGGTGCTGCCGGCCAGCGGCGTGAAGTGTTCCCGCTGCTGGCGGTACGTGCCGGCGCTGGCGCCGGATGACGACAGCGATGTCTGCGAACGTTGCGTAGACGCGCTGGCGGAGGCGATCGGTGCCCGCTGACGAGGGCGCGGCCCGCGGACCGGGGACGCCGTTGCTAGGCATGCTGGCGGCGGTGGTAGTCGTGCTCGACCAGGCCACGAAGGCGCTGGTGCGCATGCGGCTGCCGCTGCACGACAGCGTGGAGGTCATTCCGGGGTTGCTCGACTTCACGCACGTCCGCAACACCGGCGCCGCCTTCGGCTTCCTGAACGCGGTGGACATTCCCATGAAGCCGGTCCTGATGACCGCCATCGCACTGGCCGCTCTGGTCGCCATCGGCCTGTTTGCGATGCGCACCGGTACAGACGAGCCACTCGCGCGCATCGGCCTGGCCCTGGTGTGCGCGGGCGCCACCGGCAACCTGGTCGATCGGATAACTGCGGGGCACGTCGTCGACTTCGTGGACGTGCACTGGATGGGCTGGCACTTCTGGACGTTCAACGTCGCCGATTCCGCCATCACGGTCGGCGCCTGCCTGTTGATTCTCGAGATGGCCGTGTTGAACCGCCATGTATCCACGCCTGCTTGAACTGGGTCCGGTCTCCATCTATTCGTACGGCCTGCTGCTGGCCACCGCCTACCTCGTCGGCCTGTGGTACGCCACCGTTCGCGCCCGCAAGCGCGGACTCGACGCCAACCGCGTCACCGACCTCGGGATTTACATCATCATCAGCGCGCTCGTCGGCGCCAAGCTGCTGCTCGTCGTCGTGGAGTTCGACCATTTCCGGCGGGACCCGTCCGAGATCTGGACACTGGTGCGCTCGGGCGGCGTCTTCTACGGCGGCCTGCTGTTGGCGGTAGGCGTCGCATTCTGGCACATGCGGCGCCACCGGCTGCCGGTCTGGACCACGTGCGATGCGTTCGCCCCGGGCATCGCGCTGGGGCAGGCGGTCGGCCGGGTCGGCTGCCTGCTGGCCGGCTGCTGCTACGGATCGCCGACCGAGCTGCCGTGGGGCGTTACATTCACCAATCCACTGGCCGCGGCGAACGTCGGGACGCCGCTCGACGTCAGCCTGCATCCGACGCAGTTGTACGAGTCGGCGGCCGTGCTGGCGATACTGGGCATACTGCTGCTCGCCGAGCGGCGGGGAACGTCATTTCCCGGCCGTACATTCTGGAGCTATCTGCTCCTGTATCCGTGCGCCCGGTTCGCCATCGAGTTCTTCCGGGGCGATCCGCGCGGAACCGCCTTCGACGTCCTCTCCACCTCGCAGCTCGTCTCGCTGCTGCTCATCCCGCTCAGCATCATCATGCTGATCGTGCTGCGCCGGTCGTCGAGCCCCGAACCGACCAGCAGGGTGTCAACGGCCCGTGCCGCGTAGGAGTCCGTGGTGAAACCCCGCGTAGCACCGAGAACGGCGAGGCGCCAGGCTGGCAAGGCGCGAGGAGCGAGCATATTTGCGATATGTGAGCGACGAGCAACGCAGTCCAGCCGGGATGCATCGCCGGTCGAATGCAGCGGGGCTTTTGCCACGGGCTCCTAATAGTCCGTGCCTCCTCCCGATGACGCCGCAACCGCCCGCTCGGAGTTGATCCGCGTCGACGTCGGAGACGGTGACGGCGCCGGCCGGCTCGATCGTCTGCTGGCGGCGCGCCTCGCCGGCCGAACCCGGTCGCAGCTGCAGCGGTTGATCAAGGAGGGCCGGGCTCATATCGGCCCCAAACTTGGGCGGGCCAGCAGCGTCGTGCAGCCGGGCGACGTGGTCACGCTGGAGATTCCGCCGCCCCGGGCGGCCGTGCCGGAAGCGGAAGCGATACCGCTATCTATTGTGTACGAGGACCCCGACCTCGTCGTGGTCGACAAGCCGCCCGGCATGGTAGTGCATCCAGCCGCTGGACACGCGCGCCACACGCTGGTCAACGCCCTGCTGCACCACGTCACGGACCTCAGCGGCATCGGCGGCGCGTTGCGGCCTGGCATCGTCCACCGCCTGGACCGCGGAACCTCCGGGCTGATCGTGGTGGCCAAACACGACCGGTCACACGCGGAGCTGGCCCGCCAGTTCCGCTGCCGTGAGGTGGAGAAGACGTACGTCGCGCTGGTATGGGGCGCGATGGAGGCGGGCCGGCAGATCGACCTGGCGATCGGGCGGGACCCGGTCGACCGCAAGAAGATCTCCACGCGCTCGCGGCGGCCGCGCGCCGCGGTGACGCGCGTCCTGAGCGCGGAGCAACTGGATGGCGCCACGCTCCTGGAAGTCAGGATTGTCACCGGCCGGACGCACCAGATCCGCGTACATCTGCGCGCCGTAGGACACCCCGTGGTGGGCGACCCGGACTACGGCGGAGTCAGGCGGCACCTGCCGCCACGACTGCGCGCAGTGCAACGTCTCAAGCGGCCGTTCCTGCACGCCTCCAGGCTGGCGTTCAGCCATCCGCGCGACGGACGGCGGCTGGATCTCAACTGCGCGCTGCCGCCGGACCTCACGGAGATCATGGCGTCGCTCCGCGCTGCCGGACGGAGCGGCGGCGCGCCGTCGGAACCGCGCGATACGGAGGCAGGATGAAGGAATCGTCAGGCGCGACGCTCGACAGTCGCACGATGCATGCGGGGCGCGTATTCACCATCGTCAGTGACCGCGTCCGGCTGCCCAACGGCCGTGAGACGACGCTGGAGGTCGTGCGGCACCAGCCGTCCGTAATCCTGATTCCGATGCCGGATCCGTACCACGTCGTGCTGGTCAGGCAGTACCGCTACGCCATCGGCCATTGGATCTGGGAGCTGCCGGCCGGCACACTCGAACCGGGGGAGGATATGGAAACAGCGGCGCACCGGGAGTGCGAGGAGGAGGTCGGCCTGTCTCCCGGGCGCATCGAGCAGGTCGGCGCGTTCTATCCGACGCCCGGCTACTGCGACGAACTGATGGTTTTCTTCCGCCTGACCGACCTTGCCGCCCCGCGGACGCCGGCCCAGCAGGACGATGACGAGGTGCTCGAGCCACGGACGTTCGCGCTCGACGAGGCCCGCCGCCTGGTGGCCGGCGCCGGCGTCATGGACATGAAGACCGTTCTGGGGCTGAAGCTCGTATAGCGTCGGCGCTACTGCACCGTGCCGTGCATTGGCGGCGCGCCGCGGGCGCTGACGTCGGAGGCCGGCTTGCCGCCCGGCACCGGCAGCAGCGCCAGTTCCAGCACCTCTTCGACCGCCGAAACGTAGCGGACGGAAATCTCCCGCCGCAGGTCGTCGCTCAGCTCCTCGTTGACGTCCTTCTCGTTCTGCTTCGGCAGAATCACGGTGAACACGCCGAGGCGGCGGGCCGCCAGCACCTTCTCCTTGATCCCCCCGACCGGCAGCACGTGCCCGGACAGCGTGATCTCGCCCGTCATGGCGACGTCGCTGCGTACCCGGCGGCCAGTGAGCTCCGACACCAGCGCGGTCACCATGGTCACGCCCGCCGACGGTCCATCCTTGGGTATCGCGCCTGACGGCACGTGCAGGTGGATCTCGGCGTCCTTGTAGAACGCCGGATCCACGTGGTAGCGCGAGACGTGCGCACGGAACCAGGAGAGCGCGGTCCGCGCCGATTCCTTCATCACCTCGCCGAGGTGTCCCGTAAGGGTCAACGATCCGTTGCCCGCCATCCGGCTGGCCTCCACGAACAGCACCTCGCCGCCGACCGGCGTCCAGGCCAGCCCGAGCGCCACGCCGGGGTTCCGGGTCCGTTCCGCGATCTCCTCGGCCAGATATTTCGGGGCGCCCAGCATATCCACAACGGTATCCGGCATCACCTCGACGGGCGTCGTTACATCCTCCGCTCGTCGCCGGGCCACCTTGCGGCAGATAGCGCCGATCTCCCGCTCCAGGTTGCGGACGCCGGCCTCCCGCGTATAGCCGTGCACGATGGCGCGCAGCGCCGCCGCGGTGAACGTGATGTGCTCGACGGTGAGGCCGTGGTCCGCCACCTGCCGGTCGACCAGATGCTCGCTGGCGATGGTGAGCTTTTCGTCCTCCGTGTAACCGGGCAGCTCGATCACTTCCATCCGGTCGCGCAGCGCGGGCGGCACTGGATCCAGCACGTTGGCCGTGGTGATGAAGAGCACGTCCGAGAGGTCGAACGGCACGTCCAGATAATGATCGCGGAACGTGTTGTTCTGCTCGGGATCGAGAACCTCGAGCAACGCCGAGGCCGGGTCGCCGCGGAAGTCCATGCCCAGCTTGTCGATCTCATCGAGGATGAACACCGGGTTCCGTGACTCCGCGCGCCGCAGACCCTGGACAACCTGCCCCGGCAGCGCACCGATGTACGTCCGGCGGTGACCACGGATTTCCGCCTCGTCGCGCATGCCGCCCAGGGCCACGCGCACGAAGCGCCGGCCGAGCGAAGCTGCAATCGACTTGACGAGCGACGTCTTGCCCACACCCGGAGGCCCGGCGAAGCAGAGAATCGGCCCCTTCGCCCGCGGATTCAGCTTGCGAACGGCCAGATACTCCAGAATGCGGTCCTTGACCTTGACCAGATCGGAGTGGTCTGCATCGAGCACCTGCTTCGTCCGCCGCAGATCGACGGTCTCCGCCGTGCGCTTGTCCCACGGCAACGCGATCATCCAGTCCAGGTAGGTGCGGGAGACCGTGTACTCTGCCGCCGCCGCGGGCATCTTCGACAGCCGATCGAGCTCCCGTAGCGCCTCCTTCTGCACCGCCTCCGGCATGCCGGCAGCCTCGATGTGCGTGCGCAACTGTTCGATCTCCTTGGTCTGGTCGTCGGTCTCGCCAAGCTCCTTCTGAATCGCCTTGAGCTGCTCCCGCAGCAGGTACTCGCGCTGGTTCTTCCCCACCTCCGACTGGACCTGCGACTGGATCTTCGACCCCAGCTCCAGCACCTCCAGTTCCTTGATCAGGATGCGGTGCAAGCCGTCCATGCGGCCCCTGACGTCGACCATCTCCAGCACCTGCTGTTTGGTCGCCGTCGGAATGGTCGTCAGGCTCGAGGCGATGAAATCGGCCAACCGGCCCGGCTCCGGGATGCTGGTGACGAGCGACTGGAGATCGTCGGACAGCAGCGGCGACAACGAGACCACCTGCTGGAAGCTGTTCTTGATGTTGCGCAGCAGCGCGTCGATTTCGAGGCGATCCGCATCTCGCGCGGTCTCGTCCGCGCGCGCGACGGCGGCTGTGATGAACGGCTCGCTGGCGAGCACCTCCTCGAGACGCACACGCGCCAGCCCCTGCACGATGAGGCGCTGGCTCCCGTCCGCCAGCTTGAACATCTTGTGGACGTGCATCATCGTGCCGATCGGGAACAGGTCTTCCTGCCCGGGGGCGTCGAGCGTGGGATCGCGCTGGGTGAACACACCCACCAGCTTGTCTTCGGCGACCGCCTGCTCTATCAGTCGGATAGAGCTTTGCCGCGCAACGGCCAACGGCATGAACGACCCGGGAAACAGCACCGTGTCCCGCAGCGGCAGAATCGGCAGCTCGGGCGGAACGGAAATTGGACTCTCGTCGTCGCCGTCCGCGCCCGCTCCCTGCGCCGGGCGTTCGCGTTCGTCATCCATGATTACTGGGAGTCCGTGGTGAAACCCCGGTCTTTGCCACGGACTCCCAGGAGCCCGTGGCAAAAGCCCCACTGCATTCGACCGGCCATGCATCCCTTACCACTTGGGGCTGCGCCCCAAACCCCCGGCGGCCGCTAGCGGGGTCCCCTGCGCCCCGCGCCGCGTCCGCCGAGCCGCACCGTGTGCGGCTTGGGGGACGACTGCTTGAGTGCTCGTCGTCTCGCTTCCTGACTGTGTTGTTCCTTGCTCACATATCTTCGAATAGGCTCGCTCGTCACGCCTTGTCAGACCGGCGCCTGGCCGGTCTCGGTGCGACGCGGGATTTCACCACGGGCTCCTAGCTGTGCATGTCCGAGAACGGCGACGCAGCCCCGTCGCGGCCATGCAGGAAGCGCTCGCGTTGACGCGCAGTCTCGCGGGCTTCCTCGCAGTTCCTGCAACGCACGGCGAAAGGCAACGCCCGCAGGCGCCGCTCGGAAATCTCCGAACCGCACTCGTAGCAGCAACCGTAACGACCCTGTTCGAGCCGCGCCAGTGCCTCGCTGATCTTTTCCAGCGTCTCGGCTTTCATCTGCAGCAACGCGAACTCGATGTCGTCCTGAATGTCCGACTCGCAGGCCTCGGCTTCGTCCCGCACACTCTGTCGGGAGATGACAGCGTCCTCGTTGCGCACGTCGCGCATCTTGCTCTGCACCTCCCCGATGATTTCGAGCCGGCGCTCCTCAAGAATCCGCTTGAGCTCGTAGTAGCGATCCTGCGACCTCTCGTCATTGACACTGGTATGCATGATGACGGCTCCTTCCGTTGCGACGGTTGCGGCTGGGACTGCTCCGCGCCCCTCCGAATCAGGCTTCCTCGCGATTCGTCGCATCGAAACAGCAAATCTCATGCCGTACCGCTGCGACCATTCCCGCGAGCCAGCTGACCAATTCTCCAAAAACCATCGTCGCATGGTTAGACGACACGATACGGCCACAAGTTTCGCTTTTTTTTGGGCGCTGCGGCATGCGCCGTCTCCGCCTCTCGATTCACCATATGTGGGCATGTGACTGACACCTGCGTGCTACGCTTCTGAGACCTGTTGACCATGAAATCCGCGTTGGCCGCAACGACGCACCCGCGACCGGGTCGGTCCGCCGGCCTTCGGGTGGCGGTGCTCCTCCGCCTGGCGGCGGCCTGCCTGGCTTGCGCCGCGGCGGGCGGCGGCGCGACGCTCGTGGCCGGATCCGGCGCGGGCAGCCAGCTTGCGCAGCTCCTCGCGCGCGCCGCTGCCGTCGAGCTGGACACGTCCTACGTCGCGCCGCCCGGCGACCCGCTGCCGCACCATATTTCCGGCTTCGCCAAGACGCTGTGCTCTGCCGTGTTCGTGACCGGGCTCGACCCGGAATTCGCGGCCGCCAACGTCGGCTTCTTCAGCGGGCCGTACGCCTACCGGCGCCATGTGATCCAGCGCGTGGTGGACCGGGAACGGCAGCGGGTCCATCTGACGCTGCCTGACGGCGTCGTCAGGACTGCGAAGCGCAACGGCGATCACGGTTGCGTTACGCTTCCGGTCGGACACGACGATGTCTTCTTCGACCCGGTCGACATCAAGACTGCGCTGCCCGATCCAACCGCGACGCCCTGGCCGCTCGGCGATCTGCTGCCCGGCGGACCGCTCCCTGCCGGGATCGATGCCGGCAAGGTCCGGCAGGCTGTCGAAGCCGCCTTCGAGCCGGCCGAGGCGCTGACCGCCGCGCTGGTGATTACCCACAAGGGCCGCATCATCGGCGAGCGCTACGGCCCCGGCATCACGCTGCACACGCCCCTGGAGAGTTGGTCGATGGGCAAGAGCGTCACCGCGACGCTGATGGGCGTGCTGATTCAGCAGGGCGTCTACGAGCTGTTCCAGCCGGCGCCCGTGCCGGAGTGGCAGGCGCCGGGAGACCCCCGCCGGCAGATACGCATCGCCGACCTGCTGCGGATGTCCAGCGGGCTGCGTTTCCGCGGGGTTGCCGACCCCGATTTCGACCCGGCGCTCGGGTATCCCGATCACCTCTACGTGTACACGGGCGCGGCGAACGCCTTCGAATGGGCGGCCACACGCCCCCCGCAGTGGCCGCCCAACACCATCGGTCGCTATCGCAACTCCGACCCGGTTCTGACGAACTACCTGATCCGCCTGGGGGTGGAAGGCCGCGGCGACGAGTATCTGTCATTCCCCCAACGCGACCTGTTCGACCGGCTCGGCATCCGGGGGATGGTGCTCGAAACCGACCCCTCCGGCAACTATCTGCTCCAGGGATACGAATTGGCGCCGGCCCGCGACTGGTCCCGGCTGGGCAACCTGTACCTGCAGGACGGCGTCTGGAACGGCGAACGGATCCTGCCGCCGGGATTCGTCGACTTCGTGAGCAGCGTCGCCCCGGCCTGGGCGGCGGACGGTCGGCCGATCTACGGTGGCTTCTTCTGGATCAACGGCGACGGCCGGTTCCCGGTGCCACGCGACGCGTATTACATGTCGGGAGCCGGCGGCCAGCAAACGCTGATCATTCCGTCGCACGACCTGGTCGTCGTGCGGCAGGGACACTATCGCGGGCAGGCCGCGGGCGCGCGGGCGCTGGATTACGCGCTGGCCCTGCTGATGGATGCAGTGCCGGCAAGCTCACCATGAAGCCGCCCTGCCCCCTTTGCACGGGCCGCCGCGCCGGCCGCGAGTGCCCGGCACTCGGGCGCCGCATCTGCGCTGTCTGCTGCGGCACCAAGCGGCAGGTGGAGATCAACTGTCCGCCAGACTGCAGCTACCTGCGCACGTCGCAGGCCCATCCACCGGCGGTAGTGCAGCGGCAACAGGAACGCGACATGCTGTTCGTGCTCCCGATGATGCAGGGGCTGACCACCCGCCAGCAGGAAGTCCTCGTCCTGATCCAGGGGTTCCTGCGCACGGAACGGCCGGATGCCGCGGGTCTGGTGGACGACGACGTGGCGCGCGCGGCGCGCGCGCTGGCGGAGACGTACGAGACGGCCAGCCGCGGGATCATCTACGAGCATGTCGCCGCGCTGCCGGCGGCCGCGCGACTGGGAGCCGACATAAAGGCGTTGATCGAACGCACCCGCGGAGAGGGAATCACCATCCGCGACGCCGACGCCGCCGTCGTGCTGCGGCGTATCGAGCGCGCCGCCGGGGCTGCCGGCAAGACGTTGCCGGGCGGCGACACAGCGTTCCTCGGATTGCTGAAACGGGTGCTTCGCGACCCCGGTCCGGCGGCCCGTCCCGCTCCCGACGATCCGGCCGGCGCCGGCGGCTCGGGACTGATCATCCCCGGGCGCTAGTTGCTAGTGCTATACTTGCGTGTTTTCAGCAGGAGCATTCAGCGAACATGGCACGTCGTTGCGAACTGTGCGGCAAGGGGCCGGTCTTCGGCCGGAACGTCAGTCACGCCCACAACGTGACCCGTCGGCGTTTCGAAGCCAACATCCAGACGGTGCGGGCGGTCGTCAACGGCGGCGTCAAGCGCCTTCGCGTCTGCACCCGCTGCATCCGATCGAACCGGATCACCAAGGCCGCCTGACACCCCCGTCCACGGGCGGCCAATATGCGGATCGCCATCGAAACGGACGGCGCACCGGGCGCCATCGGTCCGTACTCACAGGCCGTGCGGGACGGTCGCCTGCTGTTCGTCTCCGGCCAGGTGGCGCTGGACCCGGCCAGCGGGGAGTTGATCGCCGGCGACGTCGGCGCGCAGACGGAGCGGGTGCTCAAGAGCGCGGGTGCCATCCTCGCCGCGGCCGGGGCGGCGTTCGCCGATGTCGTGCGCACCACCGTCTACCTCATCGATCTGGCGGATTTCGGCGCGATGAACGATGTATACGCAGGCTACTTCTCGGCGCCGGCGCCGGCGAGATCGACCGTGCAGGTGGCGGGGCTGCCCAAGGGAGCGCGCGTGGAGATCGACATGATCGCGGCGCTCCCGGAGTGAGTGCCACTGTCTACCGCACCACCCGCTCGACGTCCAGCACGCCCGGCACGGCGCGCACGACCTTGATGACGCGCTGCAGATGCTTCAGATCGTTGATATCCAGCATGGCTCTGATGCGACCGTGCTGATTGTCGTTCGCGGAGGCCTCCACCTTCTTCATGTTGACGTTGACGCTGGCAATGCCGGAGGTGACGTCGGCGAGGATCCCGCGGCGGTCTTCCACCTGGATGGTCAACCCGACGGTGAATGAGCTGCTGTCGTCCGCCTTGTCCCAGACCACCTCGATGCGCCGCTCCGGGTCGTACAACAGGTTGAGCACGTTGGGGCAGGTGGCGGAATGCACCGAGACTCCCTTGCCCCGGGTAATGTAACCGACAATCTTCTCGCCCCTGATCGGATTGCAGCAGCGCGCGCGGAAAACCATCAGGTCGTCGAAGCCCCGCACCTTGATCTTGCGCTCCCGGGCGCCGAACATGCGCCGGACTACGGACGAAATCTGGCTCGCCTGGCTGGGCTCGCCAAGCTGCTCGCTGGACACCAGGCGCTCCAGGACCCGCTGGAGCGATGCTTTCCCGTAGCCCAGGGCGGCAAGCACGTCCTCCCCCTTCTTGGCGGCGAAGTCGCTCGCAATATCGTCGAGCTTGCTGCTGTCGAGCACTGCCTTCGCGCTGAGACCGAGCCGGCGGACCTCCTTCTCCAGCAGGCGGCGGCCGAGATCGACCGCCCGCGCCTTCTCTTCCACCGCGATGAAGTGCTTGATCTTGTTGCGCGCACGGGTGGTGGTGACGAGGTTCAGCCAGTCGCGGCTCGGCTTGCGCGTGCCGGACGTCACGATCTCGACGATGTCACCACTCTGGAGACGCGTCCGCAACGGCACCATCCGGCCGTTGATCCGGACGCCCACGCAGGTATGGCCGATGTCGGTGTGGATGGCGTAGGCGAAGTCGATCGGCGTGGCGCCGCGCGGCAATGCCTTCACTTCGCCCTTGGGCGTGAACGTGTACACCTCCTCCGGGTACAGGTCGATCTTGAGGCTGTGTATGAACTCGTTCGGGTCGCGGACTTCCTGTTGCCACTCGAGCAATTGCCGGAGCCACACGAAATACTGCTCGTCGGCGTTGGCACCGACGCGCCCCTCCTTGTACTTCCAGTGCGCCGCGATGCCGTCCTCGGCCACCTGGTGCATCCGCTCGGAACGGATCTGCACCTCGATTGGAAACCCGCGATCGCTGATGACCGATGTATGCAGCGACTGGTAGGCGTTGGGGCGCGGCATGGCGACGAAGTCCTTGAACCGCCCCGGCACGGGAGCCCAGGTCTGGTGGATGATGCCGAGCGCCGCGTAGCAGTCGCGGACCGACGGCGTGATGACGCGCAGGGCCACGATGTCGTACACCTCGTCGAGGCTGATCTGCTGGCGCTTGAGTTTCTGCCAGATGCTGAAGAGACGCTTGAGGCGACCCTCGATCTCGACGATCGGAATGCCCGACGCGTCCAGGTGTTTCGCGAGCGTCTGCTTGAAGTCGGCCATCGCCCGCTCGGTGGTGGGACGGCGCGTTTCCATCCAGGCGCGCAACGTCTCGTACGCCTTCGGCTCCAGATGCCGGAACGCCAGCTCCTCGAGCTCGTTCTTGATCTTGCTCATCCCGAGGCGGTGGGCAATCGGCGCGTAGATGTCGAGCGTTTCCTGGGCAATCTTGACGCGCTGCTCCTCGCTCAGCGAGCCGAGGGTGCGCATGTTGTGCAGGCGGTCCGCCAGCTTGACCAGGATCACCCGCACGTCGCCGACCATGGCGAGCAGCATCTTGCGGAAATTCTCCGCCTGACGCTCCTCGCTAGATGAGAAGGGGATGGTGCTGATCTTGGTGACGCCCTCGACGACGTGCGCCACTTCTGGACCGAACAGCTCGCCGACGCTCTCGATGGTCGTCAGCGTATCCTCGACCACGTCGTGGAGCAGTCCGGCCGCGATGGCCACGTCATCCAGCTTCATGTCGGCGACGAGCGCCGCCACCTCCAGGGGATGCGTGATGTACGCCTCGCCGGAGCGGCGCACCTGCCCCGTATGCTCCAGCGCGGAGAATTCGTAGGCTCGGTGCAGCAGGTCGATATCGGCGTCCGGGTTGTTGACCCGCGCCTTCGAGGCGAGATCTTCGAAGCTGATCATGACAACCGCTGCCTAGACAACAAGATGCACCGGTCTTGCATGTCGGTTCCCATCATAGGAAGACCGCTCGGGACGGTCAAGGACGGTTGTTTCTACGTCTTGACTTGACTTTTTTCACTTCACTATACTTCCATCGGTCTTGGCGGCTTTGAGAACAGTTTCTCTTCCGGGTCACCGGTTCCGAGACCAGGACTGAGCCTCCCGCGCCAGCCGGAAATTGTCGACCGCCGGCTGCAACGCGAGGATTATCTTTGGATGCGAAACGAAAGGGGAAGCAGGATGCTGAGCGGACGCAGCCTTGCGAGATTCGTCGTCGTGGCGGCGCTGATGGCGCCACTGGTGTCCTGTCAGTACCTGGACCAGGTGAGCGCGCTGCGGACGTTCAAGGAGGCCAACTCGGCGTACGGCCGCGGCGACTACGTGCTGGCCGCGGAGCGTTACGAAGAGATCCTGGCCATTCTTGAAACGGCCGGCGCGGGCGACCAGCTGCTGAACCAGCAGCTGACCGCCACCTACTTCTACATCGCGAACTCGTACGACAACCTGTACAAGCCGGGACGGCGCGGCGAGCCGGAGAACGACGCCTACCTGGAAGACGCCGTCCGGTACTACACGCTGGCGTCAGAGGAGATTGTGGAGCCGAGCCTGAGGCGGCTGTCGATGCAGTACCTGGTGTCGGCGTACGGCCCCGATAAGGCGAATGATCCGGCGGCCTCGGAACCGGTGCTGCGCCAGATGATCCTGCTCGACCCCGAGAACCCCGACAACTACTTCGCGCTGGCGAACCTGTACGAGCAATCGGGCCTGTTCGAAGACGCCGAGGCGGTGATGCTGGAGGTGAGGAACCTGCGGCCGGACGACCCGATCGTCTACCTGCAGCTCGCCGGCTTCTACAACCGCTCCGGCGAGTTCGAGCTTACCATCGACGCCCTGGAGCAGCGTGCGCGCATCGAGCCGGACAATCCCGAGGCGTTCTATACGATTTCGACGTTCTACTGGGAAAAGGCGTTCCGGGACTTCCGGATTACGCAGGACCAGAAGGCCGAGTACATCGCCGCCGGGATCGCGGCTGCGGACTCTGCGATCGGCCTCAACGACCGCTACGTGGACGCTCTCGTCTACAAGAACATCCTGCTGCGCATGCAGGCGAACATGACCACCGACGTGGACGAGCAGGAAGCGCTGATCGCGGAAGCGGACGAGCTCCGCAGCCGAGCGGAGGAGTTGCAGAAAGAGCAGCGGGCCGGAGGAGCAGCACCCGCCGCCTAGCAGCGCGTGGTGAAACCCCGCGTCGCACCGAGACCGGTCGAATGCAGCGGGGCTTTTGCCACGGGCTGCTAGCGCACGTCCCGAACCGTACGCACCCGAGGGCCGGGGATTCCCCCGGCCCTCTTTTTCGTTACGGCCGCGATCGGACAGGTTCCGGCTACTCGCCGCGTACAGAAAAACGGCCGGAGCGCCCGTGGCGCCCCGACCGCGCGTGTGCCTGCGTTCGCCCGGAGGGAAATGCCGGACCCTAGCCGACCGGAGCCGCGCCGGCCGCGCGACGCATCCCTTCGGTCACAATCCCGACCTTGTCGACGCCTGCCCCTTTGGCTGCGTCGATCACGTCGACGATTTCGCCGTACGTCAACGAACCGGCGCCCGCGATGAACATCGTCTTGTTACGCCGCGTCTCGAAAATCTCGCGCAGCCTGGATTCGAGACCCACGATGGTGACGTCCTGGTTGTTGATTGAAATCCGCCGATCGGCAGTGTACTCCAGCACGATCTGGCTGCTGTCGGCGGCGGCCTGCGCCGACCCCTGCGTCTCGAGGGGCAGGTTGATGTCGAGACCGCGTTGATTCAACGGCAGCGCCGCCAGGAAGATGACGATGAGGACCAGCAGCACGTCGATGAACGGCGTGATGTTGATCTCGGAGTTCGCCTCGGGCTTCTCCGCCTGGACGACGGACTCCGCGCCATGATGCTTGTGGTGGTGCGCCATCGCTAGCCTCCCGCCGCTCCGCGCAGCTTGCGCTCGGTGATCAGTCCGATGTCCTCGATACCGGCCCGCTGCAGCCGGTCGAGCACGTTCATCACGTCGGCGTACCTGGCGCCCTGATCGGCCTTGATCAGCACGATCCGCTCGAGCTTGCGGTCAAGCGCGCGCTGTACCGACGCCAGGAGCTGGCCGTCATTGGTGGGCTGGTTGTCCACGTAGAACCGGCCGGAGGAATCCACGTGGAGCACCGTCTGCGAGTCGTTGTCCGCCTTTTCCACCGTGTTGGCCGCCTCCGGCAGGGCAACGAGCACACCCGCCTGCAGTAGCGGCGCAATCAACATGACGATGATCAGCAGCACCAGCATCACGTCAGCCAGCGGCGTTACGTTGATCTGCGAGTTCAGTCCGCCTGACTTGCCGCCTACATCCATCCCCATGTGGGCCTCCTTTACAGCGTCCCGTGCAACGCCCCGCCCCTACGACCTCTTGATGAAGTAGTCCACGAGCTCCGACGACGAGTTGTCCATCTCGACGTTGAAGTACTCGATGCGCCCGGTGAGGTAGTTGTAGAACCACACCGCCGGGATCGCCACGAACAGCCCGATGGCCGTTCCGACGAGCGCTTCCGAGATGCCGCCCGAGACGGCGCCCAGTCCGCCCGACCCGGTCTGCGCGATCCCCTGGAACGCGTTGATGACGCCGAGCGTCGTCGCCAGCAACCCCACGAACACGGCGGTCGACCCGATGGTGGCCAGAATGCCCAGCCCTTTCTTGAGATCGGCCGCCGTCAGGGCAGCGGCCCGCTGAATGGCCCGCCGGACGCTGTCGACCACGTCTTCCTTGTCGAGCTGGACGCCCGTGTCCTGCTGGAACTGGTATTCCTGCAGACCCGCCAGGACGACCTTCGCCAGGTGGCTGTACTTGTAGTTCTTGGACTGCGATACCGCGATCCCGTCCTTCAGCTTGTGGTCCTTCAGATGCTTCGCCACCTGCGGCGCGAACGTCTTGGACTGTTTCTGCGCCTGCATGAACGTGAAGATCCTCTCAAAGAACACGCCGACCGAGGCCATCGACATCACCGCCAGTATGCCCATCAAGGCCTTGACCGGCCAGCTCATCTGATCCCACATTTCGAGTAAATCCATCTGATCCTCCTGTACGATCGACTGGCGAACGCAGCACTAGAGCGGAACCAACGGTCTTCCCGGTCAGGTGCCAGTTACTGCAGCGTGAAGTTCACGGTCACCGTCATGATGACCGGGACGGGCACGCCATTGAGCAGTGTGGGAGTGTACTCCCACTGCTTCACCGCGGTAACCGCCGCCTCGTCGAGCAGCGGCACCGACCGCAACACCTTGACGTCGGTGACCCGCCCGCTCGGACCGATCACGGCCTCAAGAATGACGATGCCCTGCACACGCGCCGACTGCGCAACCGGTGGATAGACCGGAGGCACGTCCCGGGTCTTGGTCGGCGGCGAGATGTTGCCGCCCACACGCACGGGCTCGGGTGGGGGCGGAGGCGGAGGGGGCGCTTCGATGATGCCCCCGACGATCCCTCCCGACACGACGCCGCCTACGATACCACCCTCGACACCGCCTACCGCGGACAGGTCGAACCCGGTCTCCTCCACGATCTCTATGGGAGCGACCACCGGCGCCGCATTCGGGTTGATGTCAATGATCGGGGGCGGTTCCGGCACCGCGGCAGTGGGCGGCGGGGGGGGGGGAGGTGGGGGTGGAGGCGGCGGTGGCGCGGCCACGAACGCCATCATCGACGCCGGCGTCGGCAGCACTTCGGTCGCCATCAAGGGAACGATCACAATGGCACCGATCGCCGCGACATGGGCCACGATGGAGAGCGGCACGGTGTACCACTTGCGCGACCCCACTCTGATCGAAGGGTTTGCGATCTCACCAAACATTTGACCGGCTGCCACCGATACCCTCCTTACCCCTGCCTGAAGCGTGGGGTTCTTCCTCTAGAGAGCGTTGATTATATGCACGCCTTCCAGCGCCTGTCAACGAAAGTGCCAAGTCGCTTGAAGGCGGCCGCGCCGCGCTCGCCAATCTTCGCCAAAATACTTGTTATCAATAGGTTGCAGGAATATTTGTGACAGCATCGTCACAACATCCAGGCGACGACGAGGGGTGCGAAGATCACGGCGACGACGCTCATGAGCTTGATCAGGATGTTCAGGCTCGGTCCCGACGTGTCCTTGAACGGATCGCCGACCGTGTCGCCGATCACCGCCGCCTTGTGCGGCTCGGAGCCCTTGCCGCCGTGGTGCCCTTCCTCGATGTACTTCTTGGCGTTGTCCCACACGCCGCCGGCGTTCGCCATCATCAGCGCCATCAGCACGCCGGTGACCAGCGCGCCGGCCAGCATCCCGCCCAACCCGGAAATGCCTAGCAGGAAGCCAGTGGCCACCGGCGCCAGCACCGCGATCAGCCCCGGCACGACCATTTCGCGGATGGCCGAGCGCGTGGAGATCTCAACGCAGCGGGCCGAATCGGGCTCGGCGTCGCCGGCGAGCAGGCCGGGAATCTCCTTGAACTGCCGGCGCACTTCTTCGATCATGGCGTTCGCCGAGCGCCCTACAGCGTTCATCGTCAGCGCCGAGAACAGGAACGGCAGCATACCGCCCAGCAGCAGGCCGATCAGCACGTTCGGGTTGTCGAGCGCCAGATCGAGAAGGCGCGGATTGAAGACGGCCGCGCCTCCCGCGTCCGCAACCGCGGTATCGGCCGTCGCGCGGAACGTGCTGAACAACGCGAGCGCCGTCAGCGCCGCCGACCCGATGGCGAATCCCTTGCCCATGGCGGCCGTCGTGTTGCCAACCGCGTCGAGCGCGTCGGTGCGCTCGCGGACGAACGCTTCGCAGCCGCTCATTTCCGCGATCCCGCCGGCGTTGTCGGCGACCGGACCGTAGGCGTCGACGCCCAGGCTGATGCCCAGCGTGGAGAGCATGCCGACGGCGGCGATGGCAATCCCGTAGAGCTCCGCCTGCGAATAACTGAAGTAGATCGCCAGGCAGATGATGACGATCGGCAATGCGCAAGACATCATCCCGACGCCGAGGCCGGCGATGATGTTGGTGGCCGGGCCGGTCTCCGACTGCTGGGCAATTCTGTGGGCCGGCGGCTTGTCCTTGCCCGTGTAGTACTCGGTGACCTGGCCGATCAGCACGCCGGCCGCAACGCCGGTAACCACGCACCAGAGCACGGCCACCGGAATGTCGATCAGGACGATGAGTCCGCCGGCCCCCACGAAGACGAGCACCGACGCGACGAGCAGGCCGCGCTGCAGGGCGCTGCCGATCTTGGTTTCATCGTCGGTGTTCACCACGAACGTGCCGAGAATCGAGGCAACGATGCCGACACCCGCCAGCAGGATGGGAAACATCACGAGCCTCGACTGCAGCGCGCCGAAAGCAGCCTCGTCGACACCCCATAGCGCGGCGGCCGACGACGCGCCCAGCGCCCACGCGAGCGCGATGGAGGCAATGATGCTCCCGACGTACGACTCGAACAGGTCGGCGCCCATGCCGGCAACGTCGCCCACGTTGTCGCCGACGTTGTCGGCGATGGTGGCCGGGTTGCGCGGGTCGTCCTCCGGGATGCCCGCCTCGACCTTGCCGGACAGGTCGCCGGCGACATCGGCGGCCTTCGTGTAGATCCCGCCGCCGACACGGGCGAACAGGGCGATCGACGAGGCGCCCAGCGAGAAGCCGAACAGCGACTCGACTGCGCTTGCGCCGGCGCCGGCGAGGCCGCCGTAAGCCATGTACAGGACGGAAATGCCCAGCGTGCCGAGCGCGACCACCGTCAGGCCCATTACCGCGCCGCTGGAAAACGCCACCCGCAGCGCGCTGGACAGGCTCGTGGTCGCCGCGTGCGTCGTGCGCACCGCCGCGCTCGTGGCGGTCCGCATCCCGATCCAGCCGGCGCTGGCCGACAGCAGCGCGCCGACGAGGAAAGCCACGGCGGTCAGCAGCGCGTTGCCCGGGAGAAACGCCACCAGGATGACGAACATGATGGCTACGAAGCCCGCCAGGACGGTGTACTCCGTCTTCAGGAAAGCCATGGCGCCGGACCGGATCAGGCCGGCGATACGCTGCATCCGGTCCGTGCCGGGGTCGTGTCGGTTGATGCTGCGGATCAGGAAGAAGGCGAAGAGCGCCGCCGCCACCGGCGCGCCCATTCCGAATACGAAATACAGTTGCTGTGTCATTCAATCCTCAGAACGCGGGCAGACTCGCCGCCGCAAAACGCCAGAGCGTAACAACCTGTTTTTCCGACTGTCAAGAAGGCCTCGTCCGCACCTCCGACGACATCGCCATGCCCGCGGTCAGGAAAATCTGCACCCCTTCCTGAACGCTCAAGTCGGGATACGACACCACCGACGCCGGATATACGTGGATGTCGCCGAAATAGATGTGGTTCGTCGGTACGTATACGGCGACGAGCTGCTCCGGGCCGTTGCCGCGATCGAGCACGAACCGCTTCGTCAGGAAGCCGATGACCAGACCGCGGCGCGGGTCGTCAATCAGCACGACCTGCCGGAATCCGATCTGCGTGCCGGGCGAAAAAGCCGCCACGAGCTGCTTGACCGGCCCATAGACGGCCCGAAAGATCGGCAGCCGCATCAGGTAGTCCTCGCCCTTCTGCAGCACCCGGCCGCCGAGCCCGCTGGTCGCCAGGACGCCCACCAGCAGAACCACCGCGAGCAGCGAAATCAGCCCCAGCCCCGGGATGTCATAGCCGGTCCAGCGCTGGTAGAGCGGGCCCATGACGCCGTCCATCAATTGGAACAGCCAGACGAACGCCGCAACGGTGATGATCAGCGGGACCGTGACGACGAGGCCGGTGACCAGATTGCGTCGCAGCCACTGCATCTCTGCACTCCTCACGCCGCCGGGACGAATGGGGATTTCGTCACGCAGACTTGCGGGCCGGAACGCGCGTCTTCCGGTTCTGCCGCTTCGACTGCGGCTGTCGCTGTGGTGTGCGGGCGGTTGCCGGGGCCGGCGCGCCGCGGCTGGCGGCTCTTCCCTGCGTGATCAGGATGGCGATGGAGGCGGCGATGAAGATGGTCGAGTACGTGCCGCTGATGACCCCCACGAGCATCGTGAACGCGAACCCCTTGAGCACTTCTCCGCCGAAGACGTACAGCGCGAGCACCGCGAAGCCGGTCGTGCCCGACGTGATCAGCGTACGTGCCAGCGTCTGGTTGATGCTGACGTTGACGAGCCGGTCGAACCGGTCGCGGCGCATCCGGCGCAGGTTCTCGCGCACCCGGTCGAAGACTACGATCGAGTCGTTCACCGAGTAGCCGGTTATCGTCAGCATCGCGGCGACGACGTTCAGCGACAGCTCGTAGCCGACGAACATCAACAGCGACACCGTGATCAGGATGTCGTGCGCCACGGCCACGATCGCGCCAACCCCGAAGCTGAAACGGAACCGCAAGCCGACGTATACGAGGATGCCGGCCATCGCGAACACGAACGCGTAGATGCCGCGCTCCCGCAGCTCCTGTCCAATGATGGGACCGACCAGTTCCTGCCCCACCACCTGGAAGTTGCCGACGCCGCTCGCCTGCAGCGCGGACCGCACCGCTTCGGCGCCGTCCTCCAGGCTTGTTCCCACCTCGGGCCCTGTCTGCGGCAGACGGACTATCACCTGGTTCGCGTCCGCGTCGCCGTACTGCTGGACGACCTTTTCGCCCTCGACGGACGCGAGGGCATCGCGCACGCGATCCTCTGTCACCGACTCGTCGAACTCGATGATGATCAAGGTCCCGCCGGAGAAATCAATGCCCAGCGGCAACCCGCCGCGCGCGAGCAGCACCACCGCGCCGGCGGCGATAATCAGCAGCGAGACCGCCAGGGACTGCCAGCGCCAGGCGATGAAATCGAAATCCGGTTGACTCTGGAAAAGCTGCACCCGCGCTAGCTCCTCATCCTTTTGCGTGGCGAATCAGATGCTGAGCGTCGCCGCCCGGCGGCGGGCCAGCACCGTTTCGAAGATGGTGCGCGATACGAACATCGCTGTGAAGACATTGGACACGAGACCGATGGCCAGCGTCGTCGCGAATCCGCGGATCGGGCCCGAGCCGAACTGGAACAGGAAGGCCGCCGCGATGAGCGAGGCAACGTGTGTGTCGAGAATCGTCAGCAGCACGCGGTCGAAGCCGGCCCCCACCGCGGCCCGTACACTCTTCTCCGCGCGCAGCTCTTCCTTGATCCGTTCGAAGATCAGGACGTTGGAATCGACGCCGATGCCGATCGTCAGGATGAGCCCGGCGATGCCCGGCAGCGTCAACACCGCCCCGACGTACGCCATGAATCCCATCAGCATCAACAGGTTCATCGCGACGGCGACGATGGCGTTGATGCCGGCCAGCCGGTAATAGGCCAGCATGAACAGCGCCACGGCAATCAACCCGGCGAGGGAGGCGGCAACGCCCGCGCGGATGGAGTCGGCCCCGAGCGTGGGCCCGACTGTCCGCTCTTCCAGATAGGTGAGCGACGCGGGCAGCGCGCCCGACCGCAGCACCAGCGACAGGTCCGCCGCCTCCTGCTGGCTGAAGCTGCCCGTGATCCGTCCTTCGTCGCTGATGCGGCTCTGGATCTGCGGCGCGGTCTGCACGCGCCCGTCGAGGATTACTGCAAGGTTGCGGCCGATGTTCTGCCCGGTGACGTCGCCGAACTTGCGGGCGCCATCACGGTTGAACGAGAAGCTGACGGCCGGCTGGTTGAACTCGTCGAGCGACGGGCGCGCGTTGCGCAGGTCGCGGCCGGTGACGGCGGCCACGCGCCGGACCAGGTAGTAGACGGTGCCGCCCGGACCACCGGAGTCGAGCACGTCCGATACGCCGGACACCACCTCCATGTCCGGCGGTATGACGCCGTTGCGCGCCGCCAGCAAATCCTCCTGGCTGAACGCCGGCCCTTCCTCGACGATCTTCAACTCGAGCAGGGCGGTGTTGCGGATGATTTCCTTGGCGCGCGCCACGTCGGATACGCCTGGCAGCTGGACGAGGATCTGATGGCCGCCAACGCTGTACGGGGCAACGATCGGCTCGGCCACGCCCAGCTCGTTGACGCGCCGCTCGATGGTCTGCAGCGCCTGGCGCACCGATTCGTCGCGCAGGGTCGTCTCGACCGGGCCGCGCATGCGAAACGTGTACATCCCGCCCGCGCCCAATTCGCGGTCGTATGAGGCCGCGAGCTGGTCATCGGCGATCTGCCGGAACTCGGCGTCGCGGTCCTGCGGCACGCCCTCGACCCGAATCGTGGTCGGGTCCGTAGCGGCAACCGAGGTACCCATGATGCCCTGCAGCTCGAGTTGCTCGCCGAGCTGCTCGCCCGCCGTCTCGGTTTCCACCTGGAGCGCGTCGTCCGTCTGGACGCGCAGCACCATGTGCACGCCGCCTTCCAGGTCGAGCCCCAGCCGGATCCGCTCATCCGGCGGGTAGAGGGCCGCGGCCGACAGTACCGTGACGGCAATGACGGTGACCAGCTTCCACTGCGCGTTCCTGTTCATGGGCGATACCTACCCGCCTTGCTCCGGCACCACCGGCGCCTGTCCCTGGTACCCGCCGATGCCCGCGCGCGAAACCTCGATCCGCACCCTGTCGGCCACCTGCACGTGGACTGACCGCTCCCCCATCTTGGAGATGACGCCGTATATACCGCTGGTCGTGACGATCTTGTCGCCGACCTTCAGGTTCGCCTGGAAGTCCCGAACCTTCCGCTGCCGCCGCCGCATGGGCAGCAGGATGACGAAATAGAAGATGGCCAGGATCGCGACGAAGGGCAGCAACTGCGCCATCAGCGAGGGGGAACCCCCCGGCGGCTGCGCCATCGCCAGGACTGTGGTGATTCGATCGACGGTCATTGAAACTGCGCAACCCCATCCTGCATGGAATGGGACCGGCGGGAATATATCTGGCGGAACCTCTGCCGGAACTCCTCGAACGAGCCGAGCGTTATAGCGTCGCCAATCCGCCTCATGGTGTCAAGGTAAAAGTGCAGGTTGTGCAGCGTGTTAAGTGTGGCGGCGGTCATCTCGTTGGCGGCGCACAGGTGCCGCAGGTACGCCCTCGAGAACTGCCGGCAGGTGTAGCAACCGCACTCCGGATCCGGCGGCCGCTCATCCGCGGCGTAGCGCGCGCCGCGGATGTTGATCCGTCCGCTACGGGTGAAGAGCTGTCCGTTGCGGGCATTGCGCGTCGGCAGCACGCAGTCGAAGAGGTCGATGCCGCGGCCGACCATCTCCACCAGATCCACGGGCGTGCCGACCCCCATGAGATAGCGCGGCCGGTCCGCGGGCAGCAGGTCTGCCGTGCGGCCCGCCACGTCGTGCATCACCTCCACCGGCTCCCCGACGCTCAGACCGCCGATGGCGTAGCCGTCGAAACCGATCGCCAGCGTATCCCCGGCATGCTGCTCCCTGAGGTCCGGATAGACACCGCCCTGCACGATGCCGAACTGCAACTGCCCGCGGTTCGTGGTGGCGCGGTCGTCGCCGGCCGCCTGCAGATCGAGGAATCTCCGGCGCGACCGGCGTCCCCAGCGGGTCGTCAGCTCCATCGAGCGACGCGCCTCCGCCGTCGTGACGGGGTACGGCGTGCACTCGTCCAACGCCATCGCGACGTCGGCCCCCAGACGGGCCTGCACTTCCGTCGCCTTCTCGGGGGTCAGCAGATGCCGCGCTCCGTCGAGGTGGGACTGGAAGCAGACGCCGTCCTCGCTGATGGTGCGCCGCTGCGCCAGGCTGAACACCTGGTAGCCCCCGCTGTCGGTCAGCATCGGCTTCGACCAGCCGATGAAACGGTGCAGTCCGCCGGCGTTTCCGATCAGCTCGTCGCCCGGACGTAACAGCAGATGGTAGGTGTTGGCGAGGATGATCTCCGTTCCGAGCTGCAGCAGATCGCGATGGGTGACCGCCTTGACCGCGCCGGCGGTGCCGACCGGCATGAACGCCGGCGTCTGCACGACGCCGTGCGGCGTCCGCAACATGCCGCGGCGAGCGCGGCCGTCGACGTGGGTCACGCTGAACGGGCCCGGATCCGGCATTGCGGTATCAGCCTGTCGCAAAACCCCGCGTCGCACCGACACCCGCCCGTATCAATGCCGCGTCTGGCCGGTACAAGGCGCGAGGAGCGAGCATATTCAACATATGTGAGCGACGAGCAAGCCGCGCACGGCGCGGCCCGGCAAGCGCGGCGCGGGGCGCAGGGGTCCCCGCTAGCGCTTGCCGGGGGTTTGGGGCGCAGCCCCATCTAACAGATACTGCATCGCCGGTCGAATGCAGTGGGGTTTTGCCACAGGCTGATATACTACCGCCATTTCCCGGCCTACCCTTCCTCATCCACCGAGGGCCATCCAGTGAAACGCGTGCGGGTCGGGATTGTATATGGCGGCCGATCGAGCGAGCACGAAGTGTCGCTGGCATCCGCCGCCGCCGTGATCGCGCACCTGGATCCCGAACGCTACGAACGGATCCCGATTCATATCGGCAGGGACGGCCGCTGGTCGCTGGCCGGCGAGCCACGCGGGTCGCTGACGGCGGCCGAGGCGATCGCGAGCGCGCGTTCGTCGCGCGGGGCTGGCGGCGACGCGCCGTCCGCGCAGGAGGTGCATTTTCTCCCGCGCCCGGCCGCGGCGCAGCTGCTCACGGTGCGGCCCGTTACCGGAGTCGCCGGCGATCGGGCGGACTTCGGGATGCTGGCGCTGGACGTGGTCTTTCCGCTCGTGCATGGCCCGTACGGCGAGGACGGCACGCTGCAGGGCCTGCTGGAGCTCGCCGGCGTGCCGTACGTGGGGGCGGGCGTGCTCGGCTCGGCCGCCGGCATGGACAAGGCGGTGGCAAAGACGCTGTTCGCCGCGCGCGGCCTGCCGATCACCCGTTATGCGGTGGTGCGGGCGGCGCAGTGGGACGCGGGGGAAACCGCCGTGCTCGACGACCTGGAGCGCCGCCTCAACGGCCCGCTCTTCGTCAAGCCGGCCAACCTCGGTTCGAGCATCGGCGTCTCGCAGGCGGCGAACCGCGCGGCGCTGGCGCGGGCAATCCGCCATGCCCGGCGGTTCGACCGGAAGATCCTCGTGGAGGAGGCGGTGCCGGATCCGCGGGAGCTGGAATGCGGCGTCATCGGCAACGACGCGCCGGAGGCTTCGCTGCCCGGCGAGATCGTGCCGGCCGGCGACTTCTACGACTACGAATCCAAATACGTCGACGCGCGGTCCACGAGCGTCGTGCCGGCGGTGCTCGCGCAGGCGCGGGCGTCTGAAATACGGAAGCTGGCCATCGAGGCGTATCGCGCCATCGAAGCGGCCGGCATGGCGCGCGTCGATTTCCTGCTGTCCCGCTCTACCGGCCGTCTCTACGTGAGCGAGGTCAATACGATTCCGGGTTTCACGACGATCAGCATGTTCGCCAAGCTGTGGGAGGCAACGGGTTTGGACTACCCGCGGCTGCTCGATCGCCTGATCGAGCTGGCGTTCGAACGCCACCGGGAACGCAGGGACCTGCGCACCAGCCTCAACTGAACATCCGTTCCGGGACGCCTAGCAGTCTGTGGTGAAACCCCGCGTCGCACAAAGAACGGCGAGGCGCTCGTCCGACAAGGCGCGAGGAGGGAGCATATTCGAAGACATGTGACTTAGGAACAACGCAGTCAGGAAGGGGGACGACGAGCACTCAAGCAGTCGTCCCCCAAGCCGCACACAGTGCGCCTCGGCGGACACGGCGCGGGGCGAAGGGGTCCCCGCTAGCGGCCGCCGGGGGTTTAGGGCGCAGCCCCAAGTGGTAATGCCGCAGCGCCGGTCGAATGCAGCGGGGCTTTTGCCACAGGCTGCTAGGGGTCGAACGGCTGCACGCCGTCCCAGACGCGGACGCGCAGCATCGCGTCGCCCGGTTGGATCTGATCCACGACCTCCATGCCGTCGACCACCCGGCCGAATACGGTGTACCGGCCGTCGAGCCGGGGTTGCGGCAACCGCGTGATGAAGAACTGGCTGCCCCCGGTGTCCTGCCAGTCGAGCGCCATGCCGACCGTGCCGCGGAGAAACGGCAGCTGGTTTATTTCGTCCCGGATCGTGTAGCCGGGACCGCCCTCGCTGTCGCTGCGCGGATCTCCGCCCTGCACCACATAGTTACTCACGGCGCGATGGAACGTCAGGCCGTCGTAGTAGCCGCGACGCGCCAGCCGCATGAAGTTGGCGGCAGTGAGCGGCGCTTCGAGCACGGCCAGCTCGATCTGAATCGTGCCCCGGGCAGTATCTATGTACACGTGCGGCGATACGCTCGGAACAACGAGGTCGCGCGCACCGTAGTCCGTACCGCCGGTCGGCGCAGGTCTGATCCGGGCGCCGTGATCCATGCCGGGCACGAGGTCCTCCAGGCGTTGGACAGCGCGGATCCGCACCGCCCAGTCGCGATCAGCGAGCGCAGTCGTCAGGATGTCGCGACCGCCTGCGCCGCCGATGGCGCCTGCGGCGTCGATGATTGCCGCACGCGCCAGGTACTCCGGATCTTCGGCGGCGGCGGCGTAAGCCTTGGCGAGCGCCTCGATCGCGTCCGGCGGCTGCACCACGCCGAGCAACGTGGCCGCGGTCTTCTTCACGACGACGTCGTCGTCCTCGAGGTGCTCGATCAGTACCGCCCCGGCTTCCGGCACCCCGAGACCGACCAGCGCCGAGAGGACCGCCGGCACAACCCTACGATCGGCGTCGTCCAGCATCCCGATCAGATACGGCCCCGCCACCTCCGGCCCCGCGTACACCAGTCCGTCGGCCAGCGCGACGCGCACGCGCCAGTCCGAATCCGGTTCGATTCCCGACAACACCAGCAGGAACATTTCCGCGTCCGCCTCAGCGAGTCCGCGCAGAGCGGCGGCGCGCATCAGCGGCCACGGGTCCGACAGCAGCTCGACGAACACTTGTACGACGACCGGATCGGCGCGGCCAGCCAACGCCACGACCGTCTCGTAGCGCAGCATCGGATCGATGTCCCGCCGCACGACGAACTGCCGCAGCGTCTCGGTCGCCGCCGGCTCCCGGAATTGCGCCAGCGCCCGCAGCGCCGCCAGCAGGACGCGCCGGTCACGCCGCTCCGGATCCAGCAGCTCGATCAGCGGCGCGACGGCGGCCGGATCGCCCAGCGCGCCCAGTCCCCGCGCCGCCAGCGACACACCCACGCTGCCCTGCACACCGACGAGCGTGCTGAGGGCCGGGAATGCCCGCGCGTCGTCAATCCGCGAGAGGACGTCGGCGACCGGCCACCACCAGATCACCGGCTGGCCGTTCGGCTGCAGCAGCGCGGCCGCCAGCGGCTCGAACGCGCGGAGCTCAGCCAGGGCATACAGTCCGAGCCGGAACGCCTCCACTTCCGGTGTCTGGGGATAGGAGAGATCTTCCGGGTCAATCCCGTACGTCTCGATGATGTAGCGGCTTACCAGCTCGCGAATTGCATCCCGGGCGCCGTCCACGCCGAGCCGGCCCAGCGCCTCCGCCGCCCGCCCCTGCACGAGCGGCGAGGAATCCCGCAGCGCGAGCAGCAGCGGCTCGGCCGCCGCTTCGTCGCCGATCAGGCCGAGGGCGAACGCCGCCATTTGGCGCACCTCCGGCTCCGGATCGTGCAGGGCCACCGCCAGCGGCGTGATCCCCTCGGAACGTCCAACCCGGCCGACCGCCAGCGCAGCGCGGCGGCGCACGCGCGGCGCGTCATCGGCCAGCAGGTCGACGAGATCAGGTACCGGGCGCAGCGCGGCCGGCGGCGTCGCCGCGGGAGGCTCCGCGGCAGAGGATGTCTCGGCCGCCGCGGGGATCTCCTCGCGCGGCGGCGCGTCCGGATCGCGGAGCACACGCTGGTCTTCCAGGCGCAGGATCCAGCCCAGCTTCTCCTGGAGGGGGGGCGGGCCGACAGGAACCGCCGGGGGGGCCGCGCCGGCGCAGCCCGCGACTGCGGCAAGCAGGCCTACCCGGACCGCAAGCGACGTCGGTCGGAGCCGTGTCTGCGTCACGTCAAGCGGAGGATGGACGGCGGCAACCACCCGCCGTCGGCGCGCCATGATAGCATGCGGGCCGCCGGTCCGTGGCACACGCCGGGCCGGCCGCTCTGCGGCTCGGGCCTGCCCCGCAGACTGCTATACTGCGAGGCACCTTGGACTTTCAGTATCTTGCCATCGAAGGTCCGATTGGCGCCGGCAAGACAACCCTCGCCCGACATCTCGCACTCAGGCTCGACGCGACGACGGTCCTCGACCAGACCGACAATCCATTCGTCGCCGACCTGTACGCCGGCCGCCCCGGCGCGGCGTTCCAGGCGCAGCTGTTCTCACTGCTCGCGCGCCACCGCCAGCAGTCGATGCTGCGGCAGACGGATCTGTTCAATCAACTGGTCATTGCCGACTACCTCTTCGACAAGGACAAGATCTACGCCTACCTCAATCTGGACGACAACGAGCTGTTCATCTACCAGCGGCTCTATGACCTGCTCGTACCGGAGCTCGTCACCCCGGACCTCGTCGTCTACCTCCAGGCGCCATCCGACCTCGTACGCCAGCGCGTGCGCCAGCGGCTGCAGCACGATTCGGACGCCGCTCCACTACCGGACGACACGTACCTCGGCGAGTTGAACGAGGCGTACAACCACTTCTTCTTCCACTACAACGCGACGCCCTTGCTGGTGGTCGAAACCTCGGAGTTCACCCTCGACTGGGACGCAGCCGCCCTGGACGATCTGATTCGGCAGCTACGCGATATGGGCCGCGGAACGCGCTATTACGTGCCGCGCACCGGGCCCAACCCGTCTTGACCCACCTTCGCCGGACAACCTAAGCTCGGTTTAATGAGCTGGTTCAAGAAGGCGCGCCGGCCGATTACAACGCCGGCCGAGCCCAGCCGCGTGCCGGAAGGCCTCTGGGTCAAATGTCCGTCGTGCAGTCAGGTCCTGTACGAAAAGGACCTGGCCAAGAACCTGCGCGTATGCGGTTCATGCTCGCACCATTTCCGGATGAGCGCGTCGCAGCGGCTGGCCGCGTTGCTCGACGACGCAACATGGGCGGAGTTCGATCGTAACCTGGAGTCGACCGACCCGTTGCGGTTTGGAGACAAGAAACCGTACCAGGAGCGGCTGGCGGCCGGTGCGGCCGCCACCGGGCTGAAGGACGCAGCCATCTCGGCCGTGGGCCGCATCGAAGGAATCGAGGTGGCGGTCGTCAGCATGGAGTACGGCTTCATCGGCGGCAGCATGGGCGTGGTGGTCGGCGAGATCATCACGCGCGCCGCGGAGCGTGCGCTGGAACGGCGGATCCCGCTTATCGTCGTCTGCTGCTCCGGCGGCGCGCGCATGATGGAGGGCGTGCTGTCGCTGATGCAGATGGCCAAGATCAGCGCCGCCCTCGCGCTGCTCGACCGGGCGCGGCTGCCCTACATCGCCGTGCTCACGGATCCGACGACGGGCGGCGTGACCGCCAGCTTTGCAATGCTCGGCGACCTGCACATCGCGGAGCCGGGCGCGCTGATCGGCTTCGCCGGGCCGCGGGTGATCGAGCAGACCATCCGCCAGCGGCTGCCGTCCGGATTCCAGCGCAGCGAATTTCTCCTGCAGCATGGCATGCTGGACATGGTCGTCGACCGCCGGAAGCTGCGCGCAGCTCTCGCCCGCGCCATCCGTTTCATGGCTGAATCACCGGCGGCCGCAGTGGCGGAACGCGCACCGCTGGAGGCGCAGTCCGTCCGTTAGTCCGAGGAGCCCGTGGCGAGACCCCGCGCGGCACCGCGACCCCACCGTCCATGAGCGCCACACGGGAATCCCTCGACTTCCTGTTCGATCTGGAACGATTCGGCGTCAAGCTTGGACTCGATAACATCCGCCTGCTCCGCGATGCGCTGGGACAGCCGGACCGATCCTTAAAGTCGATCATCGTGGCCGGCACGAACGGCAAGGGCTCGGTTGCGGCAATGGTCGATACCGCCCTGCGCGCGGCCGGCTACGGGACGGGCCGTTTCTGCTCTCCGCACCTCTTGGCGCTGGAGGAGCGGTTCACCGTCGGCGGGCGGCCGGTCACCCGGGAGACGCTGGCGACGGAAGCCGAGCGCCTGCGGATGACGATCACCCGGTTGTTGGAGGACGGCCGCCTGACGGCCCCGCCCACGTTCTTCGAAACCACCACCGCCATCGCCCTGTCGCTGTTCGCCCGCGCGGGCGTCGATGCGGCGGTGCTGGAGGTCGGCATGGGCGGACGCTTCGACGCCACCAACGTGGTCCAGCCGGTTGCGGTGGCGATTCCGTCGATTGACCTCGACCACCAGCAGTACCTCGGCACGACGTTGGCCGAGATTGCCTATGAGAAGGCGGGCGTGATCAAGCCGGGCGCGGTAGTGGTCACTGGCGAGTCGAAACCGCCGGCCCTCGACGTGCTGCGGCGCGCCTGCCGCGAGCGCGGCTGCCGCCTGATCGAGGCGCCGCAAGACGTCGAGGTCCGCACCGCCCTGCGCGGCGGATGGACGGAGCTGACGATGACCACGCCCAGGCGGCGCTACGGACCGCTCCGCCTGGGTCTGCGCGGCCGGCACCAGGTGGGCAACGCAGCAGTGGCGGTGCGCCTGCTGGAGGCGCTCGGTGAGCGCGGGCTGCCGGTCCCTCCGGAAGCCATCCTCGAGGGGCTTGCCGGCGTCCGCGTGGCCGGTCGCCTGGATGTGGCGACTGTCGACGCACGCCGGTCGATCGTCCTGGATACGGCCCACAACGTGGCCGCGGCCGCAGCGTTCGCCGGGTACGTAAAGGAGGTGTGGCCGGCCGGCCTGCCGCTCGTGTTCGCGGCGCTGCGCGACAAGGATGTCGGGGGCATGCTGCGCGCGCTGGGATCGGCGGCCACCGCCCTCGTCTGCCCCCCGCTGGCCAGCCCGCGCGCGCTGCCGCCCGCCGCAGTGCTCGCGGAGATCCGGGCCGTGCGGCCGGACCTTACGGCGGTCGCGGCGCCGTCGCCCGCCGCGGCGCTCGAAGCCGCCTGGCGCCTGGGCGATGTCATAGGAGCAGCTGGCTCCACGTATCTGGTCGGCGAGATCATGGCCAACCTGGCGCTGCCGGCGTAGGAGCTGATGATCCTGAAACACCCGCGCCAGTTGAGCCGCCGCAGCGCCGCGGCGTGCCTCCTTGTCATTGCCGCCGCCGGCAGCGCCGAGGCACAGCTGCTGCCCGGATTCGACTTCGACTCGCGGCAGTTCCGCATCGAGCAGGTGGGGGATGACCATTTCCGCCTGATCGGCGAGGTGGAAATCGACGGCGACGGCTATCAGTTCTTCGCGGACCAGGTCGACCTGTATCCGGCCGAGACGCGGCTGGTGGCCGAGGGCAACGTCGTCTACGTCGGCGACGGCGGCCGCGTGGCCGCCGAGCGGGCGGAGTTCGACACCGAGGCGCTCACGGCCACCTTCTACGACGCCACCGCGGCGGTGACCCTCGGCGAAGGCGAGGTCGAGCGCAGCATGTTCGGCAACCACGAGCCGGACATGCAGTTCTACGGCGAGACAATCCAGAAACTCGGCCCGCGCACCTACCGCCTGACCAAGGGCGGCTTCACCAGCTGCCTGCAGCCGACGCCGCGCTGGCAGATGACGGCCTCCTCGATCACGCTCAACCTGGAGTCGTACGCCCTCCTGCGGAATTCCGTGCTCAAGATCAAGGGGGTGCCGCTGTTCTACCTGCCGGCCATGTATTTCCCCGTCCAGCAGGATGATCGCGCAACCGGGTTCCTGATGCCCACCTACGGCGCGTCCACCCTGCATGGATCGAGCCTGAGCAATGCGTTCTTCTGGGCGGTCAACCGCAGCCACGACGCGACGATGTACCACGACTGGTTCACGCAGACCGGCCAGGGCACCGGCGCCGAGTACCGTTACGTGCTGGGGCAGGGATCCGAGGGCCAGATTCGGACGTACTTTCTGCAGGAGAACGCCACCACTCAGTCGTTCAACGGGATCGAGCGGGAATACCCCGCGCGCCAAAGCTTCGAAATGCGGGGAGAAGCCCGCTACGGGATTACGGACAGCATCAACGCCCGGGGGCAGGTCAACTATTTTTCCGACGTGACCGTTCAGCAGCAGTATCAGACCAGTATCTACGACGCCTCCAACAGCCGGCGCAACATGAGCGGCAACGTCAGCGGCAACTGGGGGCTGTACCAGGTGAGCGGAACGTACGACATGAACGAGACGTTCTTCGGCGACAGCCGGTCGACCCTCCACGGCGCCGGCCCGCGCATCAAGTTCGACCAGGGCCAGCGCGAGCTCCCGTTCACCCCGTTCTACTTTTCCTTTCAGTCGGAGTTCGGGCACCTGCTCCAGCGATCGAGCGTCACGCGCGGCCGCCCGGTCAGCGAGGGCGGCCGCGGTGAGCAGGTCGAGATCGCCGACTCGGGTCTCAACCGCTTCGAGTTCGCCCCGATCGTACAGATACCGTTCACCCGCTGGCCGTTCCTCATCATCGATTCGTCGGTCGCCTGGCGCGGCGCCTTCTGGACCGAGAGCCTCGGCACCGGCGAAGAGTTCGGCATGCAGGTAAACGACGGGATCAGCCGGGGTTACTTCGAGCTGCAGTCGGAGATCACCGGTCCGAGCCTCGTCAAGGTATGGGACACGCCGAACAGCACCTTCTCGGAGCGGATGAAGCACGTGATCGAGCCGTGGGTTTCGCTGCAGCGGGTCACGGCGGTGGACAATTTCGACCGCATCGTCCAGCTCGAAGGCACCGACTCGGTGCTCGGCAACGTCACGCAGCTCCGCTACGGCATCAACAACCGGCTGTACGCCAAGGAACCGCATCCAGACGGCAACGGGCTCGCGCGGGAGATCGTCAGCGTGCAACTGACGCAGAGCTACTACACCGACGCCCGGGCGGCGCAGTACGACCGGCGGTTCCGGACCAGCTTCAACAGCACGCCGCCGAGCAACTTCTCACCGCTGTCACTGATCGCGCGCGCCGATCTGACCGAGACGCTGGGCGGTTCGTTCCGCACCGAGTACGACACGCAGTTCGGGGCGATCCGCACGATCAGCGCGGAGGGATCCTTCGGCTTCCGAGGATGGGCACACGCGGAGGCGGGCTGGAGCCAGCGCCGGTTCGTGGCGGGCCTGAGCGGCTTCGATGACCCGAGCCGGCTCGACCACTACCTCAACCTGCGCACCAGCTTTCGCACGCCGAGCAACAACGTCGGGGTTGCGTACTCGTTCCACTACGACGTGATGCGCAAGCGCTACCTGCAACAGCGGGCGCTGGTCTACTACAACGCGCAGTGCTGCGGCGTGAGCGGCGAATACGAGGTGTTCAACTTCCAGGGACTCGGCAGCCGGGCGCGCGTGCCGCAGGACCGCCGCTTCCATCTGTCGTTCACGCTGGCCGGGCTGGGGACGTTCGCCAATGTCCTCGGCGCCTTCGGCCTGGGCCAGGGAACCGGCCTGAACAACCGCTGAAGGGGCTGAACCTCCGCGTCGGCCACTAGAAAAGGGACGCGTACGCGTCCAACGTCCGGCGCGCAGCCGTCTCCCACGTGAATTGCCGGGCGCGGGCGATGCCCTCGCGCCGCAGGCGCTCACGAAGCGGCTCGTCCCGCAGCACCCGGGCGATCGTGGCAGCCATCTCATCGACATCGAGGGGATCGACGAGCAGCGCCGCACCGCCCGCCACCTCGGGCATGGCCGAGGTGTTCGAAGTGACGACCGGCACGCCGCACGCCATGGCCTCGAGCACTGGCAAACCGAATCCCTCGTACAGCGATGGAAACGCGACCAGCTCGGCCCCGCGGTACACGGCCGGCAGGTCGTCGTCGTCAATGAACCCCGGAAAACAGACGACATCCTCCAGCCCCAGCGACCGGACGGTCTGATAGATGGGATCGTCAAGCCAACCGCGCGCGCCGGCGAGGACGAGCCCCGGCGTCGGTTCGCATTCGGCGGTGTCACGCAGGCGAGCGAAGGCGCGCAGAAGAGTGGTCAGGTTCTTGCGCGGCTCCAGTGTGCCCACGGCCAGCACATAGCGCGACGGTAAGCCGAGCCTGGCCGCCACGGCGCGGAACGCCGTCTCGTCCGCCGCTGGCTGGAAACGCGGTCCGCACCCGTGAGGTATGACCACCACGCGGTCCTCGCGGACGCCAAGGTGTTCCACCACGTCGCGTTCGACGGCACGCGAAGGCACGATGACGAGGTCGGCCTTCCGCCGGACACGGGCCAGCGCCAACCTGACGATCGCGCGATGCCGGGGGGTGAAGGTGTGGGGCAGAATCAGCGGGATCAGGTCGTGAACCGTGACGACGTATTTGCCCCTCCGGCCGATGAACGGGATGCCGACGTGGTCCATGCCGTGAAAAATGTCGATGTGCATGCGGCGGAGAGCTGCCGGGATGAACGCCAGCGACCGGAGAACACTGCTTTTCGCGTTCAGGAAACGTTCATCGCACAAGCCGCGAAACTCCTCCATGACGGCGGGGGATGTCTGCGGACCGCTGAGAATGGTGAATTCCAGATCAGGGTGGCGCGCGGACGCCTCGGCGAGCATCGCCCTCGTCAGGTCGATGGCGTAGCGCCCGATACCGCCGGCCCGGAGGGTCAGCAGCTTTCCGTCGAGCCCGATTCTCACGCACATCCCCCGGCCGACGCGGCCATCAGTTGGAACTGCATCAGTAGGCGCCCAGTCGATCGAACCAGACCTTACCTTCCGCGGCGAATTCGTCAGTGCCAGGGTCGATATGGAAAACCAGCCCCACGACGCGGCGAAGGTCGAGCTTGCGGTCGACGTTGTTGCCGGCCGGGTGTAGACGCTCGAAGGGAATCGCCTGGCGGCGCCACGCGGTCGACGTGCGGACGGACGACAGCCACCAGTCCGGTTCATCGCCGACCTGGCCAGGTCGTTCTTCCCAGAGCCCCACCCATACGCGGTACACCCCGTCCGCCCTGATGTCGAAGACGAGTCCGGAATCGCGGGACAAGTCCCGGCGGGACCGATCGACGAGCGCACCCCAGATGGCGGAACGATCCGGCCTGGGCTCCGCGAAGCGAAAGTGGAGCCGCGCGGCGGCAGCCCCGGGGATGCGCTCGCTGGCGACCCGCACCTCGGGATTGACCCACGTCCCTGCATCCGATTCCGCGGCGAGCGCGGACTCTCGTTCGAAAGCGTCCAGATTCCGTGCAAGCGCCGGCAAGGGGGGCTCGGCCGGCCATGCGGCCCGGCGCGCGCGGACGGCCGCCTCGGCGGCCCCATAGACGTAGATCGGGTTGGACAGTACCCAGGGAATATCCCATCCCTCTATACCGACCTCTATGCGGTAGGCGCCGGGTTCGCGGGCCGGGAACTCCAGCCTGCCGCGCCCATCCGCGACGCGTTTCCCGTCGCGGTAGAGCTCGATGCGCGCTCCGCGCGGCAGACGTCCGCCGGCGCGCAGCAGCAGATCCGGCGCGGGCGGGACCGTGTCCCCCATGCGCCAGGTCTCGTTGCCTCGAGCTGCATGGAAAAAGAACCCGTCGGCCGCTGCGAGCGCCTCCATGGCCATGTAGGAACGGCCATGAGCCAGGGCGTCGCGCACCTCGCCAGCGTCACGCGCAGGGTCCCCCGTAAGTGCGGAGTCGAGCACGGCGTAGGTTTGGAGCACGCGAAACAGACTGCTGTACGACGGGAACTCGGGCAGGTATTCATGCTGCCCAACGAGACTGCCGTGCGCGTCAACGCCGGCGATTCCGGCGACGTCGCGGCGACCCAGCAACGTGTCCCAGCGCGCGAGCGCCGCGCTCGGCCGGTCGAGACCGTGCGCAAGGGCAAAGACCGGGTTGACCGGATACGCAGCCAGTCCGCCCAGCAGCGCGGGCCACGACGCCCGCCGCCACAGACTGTCCATGTTGAGCACCTCCAGACCCCAGGGTCCGTCGAGCTCCCAGCCGCTCCACGCGAGTGCGTCGCGCGGGCTGGCCGGGTGTGCGGCGAACGCCGCGCCGCCGAGATGGCGCACGTCATCGAGCGCGTCCGGCGCATCCGGCGCAAAGGGGAATGTGGACGGCTGCATGCCCAAGCCGAGGAGGTGACCCTGGTGCGTCGAGAGCTCCGCTCCTGCCAGCACCAGCATCCCGTCCGAGTATTCCGCGATCGAGCGGGCGGCTCCATTGGTGTTGTGGTCGGTGATGACGAGAAAGGACAGCCCGGCTTCACGGCCGGCCTGCACGACGTCCGCGGGGCTGCTCGTACCGTCCGAGAGCGTGGTGTGCACGTGCAGCGCGCCGGCGATGCGCACCAGTCCATCGCGCGGCGGCTCGCCGTCAAGTGGCGGCGGCCGCCAGACCAGCCCCGTGCCGACCCACAGCGCCAGCGGTACCGCGATGGCCGTCACCACCAGCAACGGCAGCCGCCGTCGGCGAATCACCCGCTCACCCGATCATGAGGTAACATCGCGTCGGTCTACGCCTCACTGGCCCCGTGTGGACGATTCTCCGCCAGCACGCACAGGTCGATGGTACCCCCTCCGGAGCCACCCAGTCTCCCAACGCCGCCGCGGAGCCCCGGCAGATCGAAGAAGGCGCCAAGGGTGTTCCGCACGCTCGGGAGATTGCTCGCCGCGGCGGGCAAGGGAGCGCATCGCGCCGCACTGACCGGATTCCCGCTGGCGTGGCCCACCCCGCGGCGGGTCGCCGCCACCTGGCGCTGGGTGCGGCAAGTCGCGGCCGGCATCGTGCGCCGCCGCCAGGAGGATGGCCTGACGGTGGCCGTAGACATCTCGCCGCTGTTCGAACCGCTGACCGGCGTCGGATGGTACCTCCACGAATTGTTGCACCAACTCGCCGACCGACCCGGGCTTCGCTTCAGACTCTACGGCCCGTCGATGTTCATGCGTCCCGACGCTCCGCAGCCGGTCATTACGCTCGCTGACGGACGCGCCGTCGAATGGGTCAGGCACGAGCTACCCGACGACCTTCTCGTGAGACGCCCCTGGCTGGCGCTGCTGCTGCGCAGCATCGAGCCGTGGCTGGTCGCCGCGGAGCGCAACGACGTGCTGTTCGCCCCCAACTTCGTTCTGCCGTGGCAGCTCACCGTATCGCGGCGACCGTTGGTGGTAATGGTGCACGACATGACCCTGCTCCGTACATCGTGGGCGATGCAGGAAGAGACCCGCGCGGCACTCGAAGAGAATCTGGAACGGACGATCGTCCGCGCACGCGCCATCCTCACGCCTTCGGAAACCGTCCGAACGGAGCTTCTCGAAGGCCGGGACGTGGTGCAGGACGCCGTGCACGTCACGCATGAAGCCAGCCGGCTGGACGGGGTCGCGCTCGGCGAGCTGCCGCCAGCTGTACCTGAGCGCTTTGTCCTGCACGTCGGCACGATCGAACCGCGCAAGAATGTGGCGATCCTGCTGTCCGCCTGGCCCCGACTGCGGGCCGTGATGCCGGACGCGCCGCCGCTCGTACTGTGCGGGAAGCTGGGCTGGCAGCACGCGTCGATCGAAGACGACCTGGCCCGGGCGTCGGCCGAGGGCTGGCTCATATGCCTCGGCTACGCGCCTGACGAGGTGGTGCGCTGCCTTTACGTTCGCGCGGACGCGGTCGTCTGCCCGTCCGTCTATGAAGGCTTCGGACTGCCGCTGGTGGAGGCGATGGCCGCAGGGGCGCCGCTCGTCTGCAGCGACATTCCGGTGTTCAGGGAGGTAGCCGCGGACGCGGCGCTCTTCGTCCCGACCCACGATGACGCCGAGTGGGCGGCGGCGCTGGCGCGGGTGCTCTCGGACCCGGAGACGGCGCGGAATCTGCGGACCCGGGGTACCGCGCGCAGCCGCGATTTCAACTGGCGGCGCACGGCGGACAGGACTCTCGCGGTCTGGTCCAACGTCGCGGCAGCGGAGTGAGATCACGTTGGCGCCCGACCCGCTGCCCTTGCGGGTTCTGCCCGGCCTGACATCCAAACCCGGCGGCGGGCACACGATGGAGAACGTGCTTGACACTGCCGCTTCTCCCGCGCATGATATGGCGAATAAAAGACGAAAACATGCGCACTGCCGCCCACATCCCCGCTTCGTTGCTCGATTCGCCGCAGTTGCCGACCGTGCGGGAGGTCGCCCTCTGGCGCCGGGAACACGGCAGCGGCGCGCTGCCGGGTGCTGTGCGGCGCGGGGACGGCGCCGCCTATCAGGAGGTCATCTGCCGTTCCGCACTCAACCGGGTGCAGGGTATGCCGTTCGCCTGGACGCTCAACCCGTATCGCGGCTGCACCCACGGCTGCCACTACTGCTTCGCGCGGCGGTATCAGTCGCAGCTCGAAATGGATGCGGGCGGCGAGTTCTCTTCCGTCATCCTGGTCAAGGTCAATTTTCCGGACGTGCTGCGGCGCGAGCTGATCCGCAAACCGCGGCCTGGCGAGCGGGCGGCATTCGGCACGGCAACGGATCCGTATCAGCCTATCGAGGGAAGCTACCGGCTGACGCGGCGCAGCCTGGAAGCACTGGTCGAGCGTCCGATGCGCATCGACCTGGTCACCCGCGGTCCGCTGGTCGTCCGTGACACCGACCTGCTTGTCGAACTGTCACGCAGGTTCGCCTGTACGGTCAGCATCAGCGTGCCGACCACGGACGAGGAGGCCTGGAAGCGTCTGGAGCCGGGCACGGCGCACCCGCTGCAACGGCTGCGCGCGCTGAGGACGCTGGCGGCCGCCGGCGTCGACGCCGGCGTGCTGATGGCGCCTATCGTGCCCGGCATCAGCTCGGCGCCGGGAAACACCCCACGGCGGGTTATGCGGAGCAGGTGCTGTCAATGCTGGGCGGGCTGCAAGCGCGCTTCGGACTCACGCGGCGGCCCTACAGGCGACCCGCTGCCGCCGCTGCGGGGGGCGGACGACCGGCACAGCCGACGTGGCGGCAGCGACGGCTCGACTGGAGCGATTCGCCGCTTACGCGGGCTGGAGCAGACGCTCGATCCGCTGCTCGGTCGGCGGGTGCGTGCTGAACAGCGCCTTCATCCCGCGGCCGGCAAACGGCTTCATGATGAACATGTGCGCCGTCGCCGGATTGGCGTCGAGCGGCACCCGGCGGGCGGCCGCGTCGATCTTGCGCAGGGCGTCGGCGAGGCCGTACGGACTGCCGACGATCTGCGCCGCGCGGCGGTCCGCGGCAAACTCCCGGGAGCGGGAAATGGCCATCTGAATCATCGTCGCCGCCAAAGGCGCCAGGATCGCCATGGCCAGCATGGCCAGCGGATTCCCGTCGTCGCCGTCGTCGCGGCCACCGAATCCGCCGAATATGAACGCCCAGCGCGCCATGCTGGCGACCATCATGATGGTGGCCGCGACCGTGGCGGCAATCGAGCCAATCAGGATGTCGCGGTGCTTGACGTGCGCCAGTTCGTGGGCGATCACCCCTTCGAGCTCACGCTCGCTGAGCAGGCGCAGGATCCCCTCGGTGGCCGCAACCGCGGCATGATTCGGATTGCGCCCCGTCGCGAACGCGTTCGGGGAGGCATCCGGGATGACGTAGACACGGGGCATCGGCAGGTCGGCCTGCTGCGCAAGCCGGGCGGTCATCCGATGCAGCGGATGCTCGGGACCGACCTCGCCCGCCTTGTACATCCGGAGGACGACCTTGTCGGAAAACCAGTACGAACCGAAGTTCATGATGATCGCGAACGCAAACGCGATCATCAGCCCCACCTGTCCGCCGAGCAACTCGCCGATGAACAGCAGCAACCCGCTGAGCAGGGTCAACAGCAGCGCCGTCTTGAAGGCGTTTCCCATGGATTCTGTCAGTTGGACTGATCTCTCATTCTAGCCCAAGTTTAACAACGGCATAGTCAAGACGTTTTAGAATCAGTAGTTTACGCCGACGGGATGGCGCAAGTGGCACTACAAACGCGGGTCGACCCGGGAATGGGTCGGTCAGATGATCGTCTTGCGGGCGCAGGCCGAGCTCGGACTTGAGCGAGCGGAAGACGGCTTCGACGTCGGTGAGCGTGGTGTAGGTGCGCCACAAGGCGTCTTCGTCCCAGTCGGTCTCGCTGCTGCGCAGGCAGTAGACGCCGGGATGGGTGGCCATCGAGCCGTCATGAGGGCGGCGGGTCCAGGTGACGGCGACGGCCTTCTCGCCGGCCTCGTCGGGGGCGACGGCGATCTGGTAGTGCGCGGCGACGCGGGAGTGTTGTGCCTTCAAGCGCCCGATACGCTGCCAGATGCACGGTCTGCTTCGACTGCGTGCGGACCGACACGGCGGCATCGGCATCGAACTGCCGGTGGCGTTCCCGGCTGACGACCAGGTAGCGGTAGCCGTGCTGGCGCAACCACGTGATGCAGGCGTCTCGGTGGCGACGCCGCGGTCCATCACCACCAGGGCGCCGGCCGGCGCGTGAAGCGCCTCGAGCATGCCGGCCAGCGTCCGGTGCTCGCGGACGTTGCCGGCGAAGAGTTGCGAGCGGCGCACGAAGCCGCTGGCGTCGAGCATGAGCCCCAGGGTCAACAACGGGCAGTCACTGCGCTTCTCTTTCGAGTGCCCGCGCTGTGCCTGCGGTTGCTCGCTCGCCTCGCCCTCGAAATAGGTGTTGGTCAGGTCGTAGAGGGTCACGGTCGGCTGCAGGTCGAACAGCCCCAGGGCCCGGTCGAACAGGTGCGCCTCGACCGCCTCGCGATGCTTCACCAACGCGTCCGAGGCGCGGTACAGCTGCATCGCGCTGACCGTCTCGAAGTCGACGCCGAGCAACTCTCCGAGGCCGCTGCACGTCTGTCGGTCCGGCGGCCGTCCCGTCCCCCGGTGCGCCGCGGGCGACCAACTGCGCGGCGATGCGCTGCGCCTCGTGTTCGACGGCGGACGGGCAATCGGCCACCAGGGGCGCTTGGCCGGACAAGACGTCGTCGATGCGGGTGCACAACAGCGGCCACTGTGCCCGGGGGATGTCGAAGTGGCGCCCGAAATTGAGCAGCGTGCGCTGACGGACGGTGTTTCCGACGCGCTCGGAGTGGACGAGGCGATGGGAGAAGTAGGGCTGTCCGTCCTCGGTGCGGCGGGTTTGGGTGCGCCGAACGAACATACGCCCCACGATAGCGGGTGGACCTGTTCCAGCGAAACCCGGCCTATGCGATTATGGCACTGCATCGTGCGCGACCAAACCCCGAACCTGTGGAATCAATAACTTGCAGAGATGAGACGCTCGAAATGCCGCCCAAATCGGCAAAATGCCCGGCCATCTTGTTAAACATGGGCTAGCAGTCCGTCTAGCCGTCCGCGGCGATGCGCCGCAGCAATCCGGCGACCAACGCGGCGCGCCACGGCATCTGGCCCACGTCGACATGCTCGTGGAGCGCGTGCGCACCGTCGCCGACCGCCCCCAGGCCGTCGAGCGTGGGCACGCCGAGCGCCGCGGTGAAGTTGCCGTCCGACCCGCCGCCGGCCGCACCCTCCGCCAGGTCGCGGCCGAGCGCGCGCGCCACCTCGCGGGCCAGGCCGTACAGGCGCGCCACGCCCGCGGTGCGCTCCAGCGGCGGCCGGCTGAAGCCGCCGCCGAGGACAAGGGCGGTCCGCCGGTCGCGCGACTGCAACTGCCGCATGGCCACCTCGACGCGGCGCGCGTCCTCTGCGGATTGGACGCGCACGTCCACCACCGCGCGCGCATGCTCGGCAACCACGTTCGGCCGGCTGCCGCCCGCGACCAGGCCGACGTTCACGGTGACGCCGCGCGCCGGATCGGCGAGCGCGTCAAGCGCGCCAATCTGCGCCGCCAACTCGGAGATCGCGCTCGCGCCCTTCTCCGGCTCGAGGCCGGCGTGCGACGCAACGCCGCGGACCAGCAATTCGAATTCGCCGGAGCCCTTGCGGCAGGTCTTCAGGGCGCCCCCGGGGAGCGCCGGCTCCAGGACGCAGACCGCGTCGGAGCGGCGCGCTTCCGCCTCAACAAGCGCCCGCGACGCACCGCTCCCGCGCTCCTCATCGGCGGTCAGCAGCAGCACCACGCGTCGGCCCAGGTCCACCTCCGGCCGCGTAACCGCCGCGGCGGCCAGCATGCCGATGGCAATCCCGGCCTTCATGTCGAAAACGCCCGGGCCGTACAAGCGGTCGCCGTCCCGTCGAATCGGCATCCGCTCTATCTGCCCGACCGGCCAGACGGTGTCGATGTGACCGAGCAGCAGTATCTGGCCGGCGCCGCTGCCGAACGTGGCGCGCAGGTGGTCGCCGGTCGTACCCGACGGCACGGCGTCAACTGCGGCGTCCAACGCCTCCATGCGCTTGGCGACTTCGCGGCCGCAACGGTCCACCGCCGCCTTGTCCGGTGTCGGTGACTCCAGATTGACCAGCGCCGTCGTCGTCTCGACCAGCCAGTCCCGTCGCGACGTGCAGAACGCGAGCAGCCCGCTCATCTCATCATTTGACATGGACTCTTCCCTGCACCGGCCGGCGGGGTTGCGCCGCGTTGCGGCCGCCCGCATAATGGAATTCGTGCCTCCGAAGCGCGCGGTCGCCGCCCTGTCGCTGTTCTGCATCTGCCTGACGCCGGCAGCGCCGGCGTGGTCGGCTCAGCAGGATGCAGTGGCTGCCGATCAGGCCGCGGCCGAGCAGTCGCCGACCGCGGAGACGCTCGGCTTCCCGATCTACCCGAGTGCCCGGTTCCTCCGATCGTACGACGCCGGGCAGGGTCAGCGTTACTACCTGTTCGGTACCGACTCCACATTTGTGGACATGGTCAACTACTATCGCCTGTTGTTGGAAGAGCGTGGCGACCGTGTCTTCGATGCGCCGGCCACGCACATCTTCGAAGTGGGGCGTTTTCGTGAGGAGAGCATGGCGTTCCCGCCCGGCGTGACCATCAAGGACTATACCTGGAACGGCGCGGAAGGCTACCTCCATGCGGGGGGCGAAGCCGGGCCGGAGCGGTACGGCACCATCATCCAGATCGTTCCGGCGCCGCCAACCCCGCCAGACCGCTAGGAGTGGCAAAAGCCCCGCTGCGCCTGATGGCTGCAGGAGTGTGAGGTGCGGATGCCGTCCGCGGCTCGCACTGATCAGACATATTGGAACGGTCAGGACAGAACGCCCTTGTGCAACGCGTAGCGGACGGCGTCGTTCCGTCTGGAGACGCCGGTCCTCCGGTATATCTTCTTCAGGTGATAACGTACGCCTTCGTCGCTGATCCCAAGGTGCTCCGCGATTACCTTGTTCCGGTGGCCGCGGCGCACCTCCGCCAGTATTTCCAGCTCCCGCGACGTGAATTCGGGCGCAACCGTGGCGGACCGTTTCCCCAGACTCGCCAGTATGGATTCGACGGTCTCTTGGAGGTCTCCGTGCGGGTTTCCGGTTAGATATTGTTGCAGCACGGTCAGGCTCACATCCCGGTGGCGTTCCAGCGGCCTGATGTAGTCAACGTCACGCGCACGGCTGAGGAATTCGACCAATCGCTTGAGCGCCAGCTCCGGTTGTCTGGCGTGGTGGGCAACGACCATCGACAACGCCAGGCTCCGCATGACGGTGCGCATCAGACCGCGCGCCGAGGCCGTGCGGTATATGGCGTTCGCGAGCGCGCCCGCGGCGTCGAAATCACCCTTCCCGACCAGCAACCGCACGCGCGCGCATGACAGCGCCTCCATCGTCCGCCAGGACCGGGTGTCCAGGTCCAACAGCTCCGCGTCGGCATGGGGCAGACCGTAGTTCCGCCACGCGTACCCCGCCTCGTCAGACTGTCCGGTCTCCGCCAGATAGGACGCCAACAGCGCGGCCAGGTAGTGCGAAACGTGCCCGATGCCCGCTGCCCGCGCCTCGTCGATCGTGTGCGTCAGGAGCTTCACGACCGCTTGGCCGTCATATTGTGCGAACGTCAATTCCGCGTGAACTGCGACTGCCGCGGCATAGATGTCGATCCATCCGCTCCGCAGCTCGGTCATGCCTCGCAGCGTACGCTGCTGAAGGGCTTTCTTGCGGTTCCGCTCCAGATCGAGCTCGATGGTCACGACGTCGGTGCTGGCCGAAAGGTAGGGATCGGACGGAAAGTATTTGCGGGCACCCTGCCGAGCACGCCTGTACCAATCGGCGGCATCCCGCGGCCTTCCCTGCGCCATCGCGACCATCCCCAGGGAGATACTTATGTAGATGTCGCCATACGGCGCATCCTCGCCGAAGTATGCCTGCGCCTGCATCCCGTGCCGGCGACTCTCCTCGAAGCGGGCGCGTCCGTAGCTGGCACCGCAGCGCAGGGCGTGCCGGACGGCGGGGTTGAACCAGGAGGACTCGCCATCGCCAGGGACGGTCTCGTCGTCCGGCAGTTTCGCGTCGAACTCAGTTTGCTGCAGCCGGCACGTGCCGCCCAACAGTGCGACTTGGGTGAAGACTCCGTCGAAGGACAACGCCTCAACATCGCCGCCGTCCCGGTCCCGCGTGAAGCCCTCTGTTCTGCGCGCGACGTCTTCGTACAGGGCGGCGGCCTTATCGAACTTGAAGGCCAGCTTGAGGAAAACGCAGTGGAGAAGCGCCAACCGCGGATAGGCCTCTATGCTCTCCGGCGTCAGGAACCGAGCGGCGGAAACGACCTGCGCCAACCCCCCACGCACCCAAAGCCCGACCACGCCGACACTCTCGATCAGCTCCCCCACAAGCCGAACGTCACCTGCCGCGTTCGCGTGCCGCCACGCCGGCGTGAGCTGGCTGCGGCGCGTCAGCGCCCGCGCGATCCGGGTGTGCAGGGTCCGTTTGCGAGCCGGATCCTCCACCGCGAAGCGCGCGACGCAATATTCCCGAACGAGCGGGTGCAAGAGCTGCACGGTGTCGTTGTCGTCGCTGGGCAACAAGAGACCGTCCAGCGATGACAACGCAGCTATCCGCAGGCGGGCGTCACTCGATCCCAATACCTCGTCCACGAGATCCGCCTCGATCCAATCGAAGACCGCCAGATCAAGCAGGAACGTGCGATCCGCCGCCGACAGATCGCGCAGCAGGCGCACGCCGACAAAGTTCGACGTCAGGCTTGCGGCGTCCGCCCCCGGCTGCCCAGCCTCCCGGACCTGCATGTTGCGATAGACCACCAGTGCAACCGGCCAGCCGGCTGTCCGCTTCTCAACCGCCGCCAACTTGCGCCGCGACAGGTCGCCGTGGAAGAACTGTGCGATCTCATGCTTGGAAAAACGAAACGCACGCGGCCCCACGATGATGGCGGAGCCGTCGAGAATATGTGCGGCCAGATCCAGCCCTGGATTGGATCGGAATGCCGCAGCAAAGTGCAGGTTCGGCGGCGCGCGCTTCAACAGCAGATCGATCAACCCCACCGCGTGGCTCGGCAGCCGCTCCACTTCATCGAGTACCAGCAGGCACGGCGCAGCATGCCGCTCGATGGCGCGGGCCAGCATCCCGATCTGACACGCAATCGGCGAAGACAACCACGCACCCTGAGCAGCCATGACCGCGAGATCCAGCCCGGCATGTTCGAGTGCGTAGGCGATGTAGCTCCCGAACAAGTCCGGCGTATCGTCCTCGTCCAGCGTGAGCCATCCGACGACGAGCCCCTGATCCTTCTTCCTGCGGCTGACATCCGCCAGCACGGTCGTTTTGCCGAACCCGGCTGGTGCCTGCAGCGCGGTGAGCCGTCGCTGCAGCGCCGAATCGATTTGTTCCAGTAGCAGCGGACGGCGCAGGTATTCCGGCGGCGGCGGCGGCGCGACAACCTTCGCCTTCAACAACCAGGGCGGGAGAACTCCGGGAACGGAGGACTTACCAACGCTGGCGGCCCCAGTGGCATCTGACAGCATTCCGGTGGCGATCTGCCGGGCTACGGAATATGACGGCATCTACCTATTCGGACGCTTCCACCCCATCCTCGGGGTTCAACCGTTCTGCAGATCGCGCAATCGAATCGACTGCCGCCGCCGCCCGGTCCTCCGTCACGCGCCGTGAGGCCCGCGCCGGAATGCGACCGGCGGGCTGCTGGATGGCGGGTTGGTGTCGCGGTGGTGGAAGAGCCGCTCATTGGTGGGTCGGACATGGAGCGGCAGTGCGAGAGCGTGGAGGGCTAGCAGTCCGTCGCGACACTCCGCATCGCACCGAGAGCGGCCAGGTGAGGCGCCAACCAACGATTTCGCGGGCGTCGTGGACCTGGGAGTTGGTATCCCACACGCGTCGGTTGCGCCTGGCTTGCGTTTATCACCAGCCCGATCCTCTCAACAGATCGAGACTTCGAATGACCCGGGGCGGTTCAGCTGTCAGGACAGCATCCCCTTGGCCTGCGCGTAACGTACGGCGTCGAGCCGTCTGGAGACGCCTGTCTTGCGGTAGATCTTCTTCAGGTGGTAGCGAACGCCTTCGTCGGTGATGCCCAGGCGTTCGGCGATTTCCTTGTTGCGGCGACCGTGGCGGACCTCCATCAGCACCTCCAGCTCGCGCGACGAGAAACCCTGTGCCTTGGCGGCGGCCGGTTCGGCGAGGTGTGCGAGCGCAGCCTCGGCAGTCTCTCGCAGCTCCGCGTCGAGATCCCCGGCGAGCAGTTGTCGCAGGACGGTCGCGCTTACGTCGCCGTGGCGCACGAGCGGCCGGATGTAGTCCGCTTCGCGCAACCGGCGGAGGAATTCGACGAGCCATTTGACGGCCCGATCCGGCTGTGCGGCATGGTGGGCGACAACCATTGACAGCGCGAGGCTCCGCATGGCCGTGCGTACCAGACCATGCGCCGACGCCGTGCGATTCACATGGCTGGCGAGCTCACCGGCCGCGTCGAGGTCTCCCTGCGCGATCAACAACCGGACGCGCGCACAACACAGCGCCTCCATCGTCCGCCAGGAATGGCCGTCGAGATCGAGCAGCTCCGCTGCACTGCAGGGCAGCGCGGCGTTCCGCCACACGTTTCCAGCCTCCTCGGAGCGGCCGATCTCAACCAGGTAGGAAGCCAGTAGCGCCGACAAATAGTGCAACAGGTTGTCATTGCCCATCGCCCGCGCGCCGTCAATCCTGCGCGTCAGCAGTGTGACGACCGCGTGGCTGTCGCTCTGTTCGAACGTCAATTCGGCGCGCACGGCCACGGTCGCGGCATAGAGGTCGATCCATCCGCGCATCTCGGTCATGCCTTGCAGCGTCCGCTGTTGAATGGCTTTGCCGCGGTTCCGCTCGAGATCGAGTTCGATCGTCATGACATCGATGTTTACCGAGAGGTAGGGGTCGGAGGGAAAATACTTCCTGGCGCCCTGCCGTGCGCGGCGGTACCACTCGGTGGCCTCTCGCACACGTCCTTGCGCCATGGCGGCCATACCGAGGCAAATGCTCACGAATATGCTGCCGTACCGCGCGTCTTCCCCGAAACGGGCCCGTGCCTGCATGCCATGCTGGCGGGCCTCCTCGAAACGGCCGCGCTCGTAGCAGGCAACGCAGCACACCATGTGCCGGGCACCCAGCCTGAACGACGCAAATTCGTTGTCGCCGGGGGTGGTCACGTTGGCGGGGAAGGCCGTATCGAACTCGCCGTGCTCCGATCGGCACGGCCCCCCCGCCAATACCAACTCCGTGAAGACCTGGTCGACGGACAGTGCAGCTGCATCGCCGCCATCCCGGTCGCGCGTGAACCCGTCGGTCTTCCGCGCTACCACCTCGTACAGCGTGGCCGCCTCGTCGAACTTCGACAACAGGTTGAGAAAGACGCAGCGCAGGAGCGCGAGCCGCGGATAACGTTCCGTAATCTCCGGAGTCAGGAACTGCCCGGCCGAAACTACCCGCACCAGCCCCTCCCGCAACCACAACCTGGCTACGCCGACCTCTTCGATGAGTCGGCCCACCAGCCCGCTGTCACCTGCCTCGCTGGCGTGACGGCAGGCCGGCGTCAATTGACCCCGGCGCGCCAGCGCCAGCGCAATCCGCGTATGCAGCGACCGCTTGCGGACCGGGTATTCGACCGCGAACCGCTCGACGCAATACTCCCGAACGAGCGGGTGCAGGCGCCGCACGGTGCTGTCATGATCCATAGGCAACAGCAGGCCGTCGAGAGACGACAGCGTGGCGATCCGCAGGCGCGCATCGCTCGATCCGAGCACCTCGTCCACCAGATCCGCCTCGATCCAGTCGAAGACCGCCAGATCGAGCAGGAATGTGCGGTCCTCGGCCGAGAGATCGCGCAGCAACCGCACGCCGATGAAGTTCGAGGTGAGTCTCGCGGTGTCCGCTCCGGGTTGTCCCACCTCGCCGGACCGCATGTTGCGGTAGACCATCAACGCAACCGGCCAGCCAGCCGTACGCTCCGCGACCACCGCCAGCTTGCGTCGCGAAAGATCTCCGTCGAAGAACCGGGCGATCTCGGGTTTCGAGAAACGGAACTCCTGTGCACTGACGATGACCGCCGAGCCCTCGAGAACGTGCGGCGCCAGGTCCAGTCCCGGATTGGACCGGAACGCCAGGGCAAAATGGAGATTGGGCGGCGCGCGCTTCACCAGCAGGTCTATCAGCGCCACGGTGCTGGCCGGCAGACGATCGACCTCGTCGAGTACCAGCAGGCACGCCGCCGCATGCAACTCGATCGCGCGCGCCAGCATCCCGATCTGATGCGCAATCGGCGACGAAGACCAGCCGTCATGGCTGGCCAGGCTCGCGAGGTCCAGCCCGGCGTGCTCGAACGCATACGCGATGTAGCTCCCGAATACGTTCGGCACATCGTCCTCGTCCAACGACAACCATCCGACGACGAGCCCCTGCTCTTTCTTCCTGCGGCTCACGTCGGCCAGCACGGTCGTCTTGCCGAATCCGGCCGGCGCCTGCAGCGCGGTGACCCGCCGGTCGAGCACCGCGTCGATTTGTTGCAGCAGCGACGAACGGTAGACATATCCCGGCGTCGCTGCCGGCACCATCACCTTCGCCTTCAGCAACCAGGGCGGGACAACGCTGGAAACAGGGCCTTCACGAAGGGCGCCGGCGGCAGCAGTGTCTGACGGTTCTCCGGAAGCAGCTCGTCGAGCTGTACGGGAAGACGAGGTACGTTTGAGCCGACCCGTCGTCTCATCCACATCCAATCGGTCTACGCCTCGTACGATCTACTCAACTGTAAACGCCAAATCGTCCCGCTGCTGGGCGCCCCGGCGGCTGCGCGCGACGCCATTCGCACCTGGCGGGGTCGGCACGCCATGCAGCCGCGAGACCTGTCGTGCCCATGACTTTCTCCGGTGCCAGCAGGGACGTGGTGGCCTGTGACGATGTCGTCGACAGAGTGGAAGCAGCAAAGAGCCAGGAAACCCTTTTCCGGCGCGGTCCCGACTCACATCCGCTCGGCGACATCCCGTCGCCTGCACGAGTCTTGACCGTAGCGAGCACCGCCGACAAGGTAGCGGCGAGCCAAAAGCCGGTAGCCGGCGACTCGGCCAGTCGTATTCACAAACTACTGATACGTTGCGCTCAACGCGGTGGGAATTGGGACGACGGTAGCGCGCTAGCGCGGCTACTTCACCGGCACATACAGCTCCCGGCGCTGGCGGAACTCGTCCGACTTATCCTGCATGCCGGCCTCAGTCGCGTCGGCGGTGCTCAACCCCCGCTCGGCCGCGAACTCGCGGAGCTGCTGGGTGATCTCCATGCTGCAGAACTTGGGTCCGCACATCGAGCAGAAATGGGCGACCTTCGCACCATCGGCCGGCAGCGTCTCGTCATGGTACGCGCGCGCGGTGACGGGATCGAGCGACAGGTTGAACTGGTCCTCCCACCGGAACTCGAAGCGCGCCTTCGACAGGGCGTCATCCCACCCCTGCGCGCCCGGGTGGCCCTTGGCCAAGTCGGCGGCGTGGGCAGCGATCTTGTAGGCGATCACGCCGGCCTTCACGTCCTCCCGGTTGGGCAGTCCCAGATGCTCCTTCGGCGTGACGTAGCACAGCATGGCCGTGCCGTACCACCCGATCATGGCGGCGCCGATGGCCGACGTGATGTGGTCGTACCCGGGCGCGATGTCCGTCGTGAGCGGCCCGAGCGTGTAGAAGGGCGCCTCTTCGCACCACTCGAGCTGCTTCTCCATGTTGTCCCGGATCAGGTGCATCGGCACGTGGCCTGGTCCTTCGTTCATCACCTGGACATCATGCTCCCAGGCGATGCGGGTCAGCTCGCCCTGCGTCTTCAGCTCGGCGAACTGCGCCTCGTCGTTGGCGTCGGCAATCGCCCCGGGCCGCAGCCCGTCGCCCAGCGAGAAGGAAACGTCGTACGCCTGCATGATTTCGCAGATCTCGCGAAAATGCGTGTAGGCGAAGTTCTCCTGGTGGTGCGCCAGGCACCATTTGGCGTGGATGGACCCGCCGCGCGACACGATGCCGGTCATGCGCCTGGCCGTCAGCGCCACGTAGCGCAGCAGCACGCCGGCATGGACGGTGAAGTAGTCCACACCCTGCTCGGCCTGCTCGATCAGGGTGTCGCGGTAGATCTCCCAGGTGAGCGCCTCCGGGCGGCCGCCCACCTTCTCGAGCGCCTGGTAGATCGGCACCGTGCCGATCGGCACCGGCGAGTTGCGCAGGATCCATTCACGCGTGGCGTGGATGTCCGGCCCGGTCGAGAGGTCCATGACCGTGTCCGCGCCCCACAGGGTCGCCCAGCGGAGCTTGTCGACTTCCTCCTCGATCGACGAGGTGACGGCCGAGTTGCCGATGTTCGCGTTGATCTTCACCAGGAAGTAGCGGCCAATCGCCATCGGCTCGAGCTCCGGATGATTGACGTTGGCCGGGATAATCGCCCGGCCGCGCGCCACCTCCGACCGGACGAATTCGGGATCGAGCCCCTCGCGCACCGCGACGAACTCCATCTCGGGCGTCACCTCGCCGCGCCGGGCGTAGTGCATCTGTGTGGCCGCCGCGCGGCCCCGCACCACCGGCCTGCGAAGCCCGTCCGGCACCGGCTCGCCGCCGGACAGCGGGCGGGCGGGCGCAACGTCGTCCACGTCGCCCCGGGCGGCAATCCACGCGCGACGCAGCGGCGGCAGGCCCGCGCGCACGTCGGCGCCGCGTGGACCGCTCGAATCGTAGACCCGCAACGGCGGCTCGCCGCCGGTCAACGCGATTTCGCGCATCGGCACCCGTACGCGACCGCTGCCGGCGTACACCTTCCTGGAGGCTGGATACGCGGCGCCATAGTCGGAGGCGGGGGTGGTCGATTCGGGAACGATGCCAGCCATGGTGACGACTCCTCACGCGGACGGTGTAGCTGCAAGCGGCGACTTCGGCGCCGGGCCGCAACCGGCGGCACTGACTATATTACGCCTGCACCCGCGGGCGCGGCGGGCACGGTGCACTACGGCACTATAGTAGAATTCGACGATGCGGATCGCGCTGGGAGCCGACCATGCCGGCGTCGATCTCAAGACGCGGGTCAAGCAGTTCCTCGACCGCCAGCGCCTCGATCACGAGGACTTCGGACCGCACACAACCGAATCGGTCGACTACCCGGACTACGCCGCCCGCGTGGCCCACAGCGTCGCTTCAGGATCGTGCGATCGGGGCGTTCTGATCTGCGGCAGCGGGATCGGTATGGCAATCGCCGCCAACAAGGTCCGGGGCGTCCGCGCGGCGCCGGTCACCACGCCGGACGCGGCGCGTCTGGCGCGCAGGCACAACGACGCCAACGTGCTGGCGCTCGGCGCCCGCACCCTTGAGGTGGATGACGCGCTCGCCATCGTCGAGACATTCCTGGCCGAACCGTTCGAGGGCGGGCGGCACCAGCGCCGGGTGGACAAGATTTCCACGGCCGAAGCGAGCCTCGTCGATCGGCCGCACAGGACGGATACTGCCCCATGACGCACGCGCTGGAAGCATCCGCCAGCGACCGCCTGCGGACTGCCGCCGAGATCGACCCCGAGATCGCCAGGGCGGTTCGCGACGAGATCAACCGCCAGAACACCGGTCTGGAGCTGATTGCCTCGGAGAACTTCGTCAGCGCCGCCGTGCTCGAGACGCTCGGATCGGTGCTCACCAACAAGTACGCGGAGGGCTATCCCGGCCGCCGCTACTACGGCGGATGCGAATTCGTCGACGTAGCCGAATCGCTCGCCATCGAGCGGGCGAAGGCGCTCTTCGGCGCCGAGCACGCCAACGTCCAGCCGCATTCGGGTGCGCAGGCGAACATGGCGGCGTATTTCGCGCTGGTCAAGCCGGGCGACACGGTGCTCGGCATGAACCTGGCGCACGGCGGGCATCTGACGCACGGCCACCCGCTCAACTTCTCGGGGCAGCTGTACGATATCGTGCCGTACGGCGTGCGGCGGGACGACGAGCGGATCGATTACGACGAGCTCGAGCGGCTGGCGCAGGAGCGCAAGCCGCGGATGATCATGGTCGGCGCCAGCGCCTATCCGCGCGTGATCGACTTCGGGCGCATCGGCCGGGCCGCGCAGCAGGTGGGCGCCGCGATGGTCACCGACATGGCGCATATCGCCGGGCTGGTCGCCACCGGCGTCCACCCGAGCCCGGTGCCCTACTCCGACATCGTCACGACCACGACCCACAAGACGCTGCGGGGACCGCGCGGCGGGCTGGCGCTCTGCCGCGCCGACCACGCGAAGAACCTCAACCGCGCGCTGTTCCCCGGCGTGCAGGGCGGGCCGCTGATGCACGTCATCGCCGCCAAGGCGGTCTGCCTGAAGGAAGCGGCCGAGACGGGCTTCGCGGCGTACCAGCGGCAGGTCGTGGCCAACGCGCAGCGCCTCGCCGCGGCACTGGCCGCCAGCGGCTTTCGACTGGTCAGCGGGGGCACCGACAATCACCTGCTGCTCGTCGACGTCTTCTCGCAGGGGCTGACCGGCAAGGTGGCCGAGGCGGCGCTGGGACGCGCCGGCATCACGGCCAACAAGAACGCCATTCCGTTCGACGAGAACCCCCCGATGGTGGCGAGCGGCATACGCCTCGGCACGCCTGCGCTCACCACCCGCGGCATGACCGAACTCGAAATGGATGGGATCGGCGAGCTGATCGCGCGCGTGCTGGCCGCGCCCGACGACGACCGGGTGGCGCGCATGGTGCGCGGCGAGGTCGAGGCGCTCTGCCGCAAGTTTCCGCTGTATCCGGACTAGCCGCCCACAGGCGCAGCCGGCTGGAACCGATGTGAGCAAGACCGCAGGCGAGACGCTCGGCGTGCGCGTGGCCGCCGCGTTCGCCGACGGCGGGCCGTTGGCCGCCGCGCTGCCCGCGTTCGAGCCGCGCACCAGCCAGCGTGCGATGGCGGCGGCGGTCGGAGACATCTTCGCCGGGGGCGGCGTGCTGCTCGCCGAGGCCGGCACCGGCACCGGCAAGACGCTGGCCTACCTGGTTCCAGCCATCCTCAGCGGACGCCGGGTGCTGGTGTCCACCGGCACCCTGAACCTCCAGGATCAGATCTATTACAAGGACCTGCCGGCGTTGCGCGACGCGCTGGGCGTACCGTTCACGGCGGCCTACATGAAAGGCCGCGGCAACTACCTCTGCCTCCAGCGGTTCGAGAACCTGCTGCAGAGCGACGAGCCGCGCAGCCGGGCCGACAGCACCTACATCGACGCCTTGCGGGAGTGGGCGGACCAGACGGATACGGGCGACCGGGCAGAGGTGGAAGATCTCCCCGACGACTACCCGCTCTGGAACGAAATCTCCGCGTCGTCGGAGAACTGCATCGGGACGGACTGCCCGCGCTATGACGACTGCTTCGTCACGCGCATGCGCCGGCAGGCGCTCGAATCCGACCTGGTCATCGTGAACCACCATCTGCTGTGCGCCGACGCGGCGGTGCGCCAGGGCGCGTACGGCGAGGTCATCCCGTCGTGCGCCTACACCGTGATCGACGAAGCGCACCAGCTCGAAAACGTCGCCACGCAGTACTTCGGCATCAACGTCAGCAACTACCGGCTCGAAGACCTGGTGCGGGACGGACACCGGCTGCTGGTGGCGGACGTTCCAAGCGGCGGGCCGGAAGGCGATGCGCGCCGCCGCGTGGACGATATCCGCTACCGGGCCCAGGTTTTCGTCGAGGCGCTAAAGGGCCTCGTCCTGGACGGTGATCGCGTCCGGGTGACCGCCGAGCAATTGGCGCCCGCGGCAGAAACGGCCGCCAGCCTCGCCGAGAGCCTGTCCGCGCTGGAGGGCAGCCTCGCGGGACTGGCCGAGGCGCCCGAAGAGCTGGCGGCGCTGGCGCGGCGCGCGGCGGAGCTGCGCGACCAGATTCGGTTCCTGCTGGACGCCGGCGACACCGGCTTCGTCTATTTCCTCGAGCGCCGCGGCACCGGGGTGTTCCTGCGCGCCGCCCCGATCGACGTGTCGCACATCGTGCGGACCCTGCTCCTCGAACGTGCGGAGGGCACCGTCCTGACGTCCGCAACGCTGGCCGTCGACGACAGGTTCGACTACGTGCGCGGCCGGCTCGGCATCGACGACGCGTTCGAGCTGCGGTTGCCGCCGGAATTCGACTTCACGGAGCAGGCAGTGCTGTTCCTCCCGCGGCGGATGCCCGACCCCAGAAGCGCGGGGTTCGCCGGCGCCATGGCGCAGGAACTCGGAGAACTGCTGCGCGCCACCCGCGGGCGCGCCTTCGTGCTGTTCACCAGCTACGCCAACCTGCGCGCGGTGCACCGCCAGCTCGACCCGGCGCTGCCGTATCCGTTGCTGGTACAGGGCTCGGCGCCGCGCACGGTGCTGCTGCGCGAATTCCGATCGACGCCGCAGGCGGTGCTGCTGGCCACCTCCAGCTTCTGGCAGGGCGTGGACGTGGCGGGGGAAGCGCTGAGCTGCGTCGTGATCGACAAGCTGCCGTTCGCATCTCCCGCCGATCCGGTCACGGCGGCGCGCATCGAAGCGATCGCGGCGGCCGGCGGCAGCCCCTTCTCGGACTATCAGGTGCCGCTCGCGATCCTGACGCTGCTGCAGGGGCTCGGGCGGCTGATCCGGCACCGTAGCGACCGCGGCGTGCTGGCGCTGTTCGATGCCCGGGTACGCACCCGGGGGTACGGGCGGCGCTTCCTCGCCAGTCTGCCGCCCGCGCCGGTCACGCACGAAATCGACGATGTACGGCGTTTTCTCGAAGCAGGCGGTGACCCCGGCGGCGGGGTGTAGACTGGGACCGGGATGCAAGTTGCGCGTGGCGTCCGCTGGGCGCGGCTGGCGTGGACCGCGGCGCTGTGCGGGACGGCTTCCATAGCGCTGGCGGCACAGGAAACGGGCGCGCTGCACGGACGCGTCGTTGACGAGCAGCAACGCCCCGTCGCGGACGCGCAGGTCGCGATACGCCCGTTCGCCGGCGACAGCGACGGCGAAGCCGTTACCCTCGCAACGGCGGCCGACGGAACGTTCCGGCACGGGAGCATCGTCTCCGGGTTGTACACCGTCACCGCCGGCAAGGACGACCTGAGCGGTGATCTGTACAGGGTCCGCGTCCGTACCGGCCGCACGGTGCTGGTGAACGTCCAGCTTGCTGCCGGGCGCCGCGACGCGGCATGGATCGCGGAGCTCGGCGACCGCGAGGCGACGTCGCGAGCGTTCGCGGCCGGGGTGCGCGCCAGCCGCGCCGCCGACCACGCCACCGCCATCGAGCAATTCATGCGGGCGATCGCGCGGACACCCGACTGCGCGGCATGCCACTACAACCTGGCCATCGCCTACACGGCACTCGATCGGCTGGCGGACGCCGAGACGGCGTTCAGGCAGGTTGTGCAGCTGACCCCGGAATATGCAGCCGCCCACTACGGTCTGGCCAGCATCTACACGCGCCAGGGCCGCACGACCGACGCCCAGGCAGCCCGGAACGAAGCTACCCGCCTGGCGCGTGAGCGTCTGGCGGACCGTCAACGGCGGATCGAGGAGACCCTGCAACAGATCGTCGCGGGGCTGGACGCCGGCGATACGGCCGGGGCGTTGGCCAGCCTCGAGACGCTCCTGAGACGGGATTCCAGCTTCGCCCCGATCCACTACTGGCTCGGCGTAGTCCTGCTGGGGTCGGATGCGCCCGACCGTGCGGCGACCGAGTTCCAGCGCTACCTGGAGCTCGACGGCGAAGGCGAGCATGCCACGCGCGCGCGCGCTGCGCTTGCCGATCTGGGCCGCTGACGGTGACCATGGGCGGGCCCTCCGGCGAGCTTGCCGAGACGATCGAACGCAATCTCCGCGGCGTCCGTGAACGGATGGCGCGCGCCTGCGAACGCGCCGGGCGCGACCCCGGCGCCGTCCGTCTGGTAGGCATCTCCAAGACTTTTCCCGCCAGTCACGTGCGCGCCGCCGCGGCGGCCGGCCTGACCGACCTGGGCGAAAACCGGGTACAGGAAGCGCTCGACAAGATCGCCGAGACGGCGGACGTCCGCGGCATCACGTGGCACCTGGTCGGGCATCTGCAGTCGAACAAGGCGCGGCGCGCGGCAGCGGCCTTGGCATGGATCCAGTCGGTGGACAGCGTCGGGCTGCTGCTGCGACTCGACAACGCGGCCGCCGCGGAGCGGACGACGCCGCAGCTGCTTGTACAGGTCGACTTGGCGGGCGAGCGAACCAAACACGGCGCGCCGGGCGAAGCCGTCCGGGAAATCCTCGATGCCGGAACGGAGTGCCGGGCGGTCGACATTCGCGGCCTGATGGTGCTCCCCCCGTGGTCGGCAGACCCCGAGCAGGCCCGGCCCTGGTTCCGGCGGTTGCGGGAGCTCCGCGACCGGCTTGTCGATTCCGGCGTGCCCCGCGCTCAACTGCGCGAGCTGTCGATGGGCATGAGCCACGACTTCGACGTGGCCATCGAGGAAGGCGCGACGATTGTACGGGTGGGTACGGCGATCTTCGGCCGGCGCGAGCCGCGGCAGGCGGCGGCTGATCCGTAGCCGATCGCCGGCGTCAACCCACCTGCCTGAACATCCGCTTCCAGCGGGTGCCCGTGAAGAAGCGTCCCACCCCCGACGCAAAGCGGCGGATTCCCGACCCGCCGCCGTCGATGATCGGTGGCCGTGCATCGTACGACCAGTAGACCAGCATGGCCCGGCCCTTCAGATGGCCGTGCGGCAACGGACCCCAGTAGCGGCTGTCCTGCGAGTTATCGCGGTTGTCGCCCATCATGAAGTAGTGGCCGTCGGGAATGGTTACCGGGCCGTAGTTGTCGCGCCCGTCAATGGGCGTTGCATCAGCGCGCAACGTCGTCGCCTCGGGGCGCAGGTACGGCTCGTCGAGAGGCCTCCCGTCGATGTGCACCTGCTTCCGCCGCACTTCCAGCGTCTCGCCCGGCAGGCCGATGACGCGCTTGATGAAGTCGCGTTCCGGATCCTCGGGGAACTTGAATACGAGGATGTCGCCGCGCTCGACCCGGCCGACCGGCAGCAGTTGCTCCTCCACACCGCCCCGGGCGGGACCGAATACGAACTTGTTGACCAGAAGGTGATCCCCGATCAGCAGATTCTGCTCCATGGAGCCGGTCGGGATCTTGAACGCCTGCACCACCCACGTGCGGATGAAGAGCGCCAGAATCACCGCGATGACGATTGACTCGAAATACTCGCGGGCGGTCGACTTGCGCGCCGGTGATGACATGATCAGCTGCTTCCCGCCGGATCGTCTCCGATCCTGAGCACCGCGAGAAACGCCTCCTGCGGGATTTCCACCCGGCCCACCCGCTTCATGCGGCGCTTCCCTGCCTTTTGCTTCTCCAGCAACTTGCGCTTGCGGCTTATGTCGCCCCCGTAGCACTTGGCCAGAACGTTCTTGCGCAGCGGCCGGACCGTTTCGCGCGCGATGACGCGCGTCCCGATGGCCGCCTGGATGGCGACCTCGAACATCTGGCGCGGAATCAACGCCCGCATCCGGGCGGCCAGCGCGCGGCCGCGTACATACGCCGTGTCGCGGTGCACGATGACCGACAGGGCGTCCACCGGCTCGCCGTTGACGAGCAGGTCCAGACGGACCAACGGCGAATCCCAGTACTTCGACACATGATAGTCGAGCGATGCGTAGCCGCGCGACACCGTCTTCAGGCGGTCGTAGAAGTCGAGCACCACCTCGTTGAACGGCAGCTCATAGGTGATCACCACCCGCTTCGCCCCGTGGTATTCCAGGTTCTTCTGGACGCCCCGCTTCTCCTGGCACAGCTTCAATATTGCGCCGACGCAGTCGGCCGGCGCCAGAATCACGGCGTCTATGACCGGTTCCTCGACGCGCTCGATGCTGCCCGGCGGAGGGAGCTTGGCCGGGCTGTCGATCTCGGTCACGGCGCCGTCGGTGGTCGTCACCCGGTACAGGACACCCGGCGCCGTAGTGACCAGGTCCATGTCGAACTCACGTTCCAGGCGCTCCTGCACAATCTCCATGTGCAACAGGCCGAGAAAGCCGCACCGGAAGCCGAACCCGAGCGCGGCGGACGTCTCCGGCTCGAACACTAACGACGCGTCGTTGAGCTGCAGCTTGTCGAGCGCGTCGCGCAGCTCGGGGTACTCGTGGCCCTCGACCGGATACAGCCCCGCGAACACCATCGGCTTCAATTCGCGGAATCCGGGAAACGGGACGGACGTTGGCCGCGCCGCCTCCGTCAACGTATCGCCGATACGGGCATCCTCCACCTGCTTGATGCCGGCAATCACGAAGCCGACCTCGCCTACACCGAGGGCATCCGTGTCGACCGGCTTCGGCGAGAACACGCCGACCTGCTCGATCTCGTATTCCTGCCCCTCGGCCATCAGCCGCACCCGCATACCCGGCCGGATGGCGCCGTCGACGACCCGGATCAGCACCACGACGCCGCGATACGCGTCGTACCACGAATCGAAGATCAGCGCCTTGAGCGGCGCGTCGGGCGAACCCTGCGGCGGCGGCACGCGCGCCACCACCGCCTCGAGAACCTCGCGCACGCCGGTCCCGTCCTTGGCGCTCGCCCGGATCGACATCGCCGGATCGAGGCCCACCAACTCCTCCACCTCTCGCGCAGTCTCCTCCGGCTGCGCGCCGGGGAGATCGATCTTGTTGATGACCGGGATGATCTCCAGGTCATGGTCCGCGGCCAGGTAGGCGTTCGCCACGGTCTGCGCCTCCACGCCCTGGGAGGCATCCACCAGCAGCAGGGCGCCCTCGCACGCCGCGAGCGAGCGGGCGACCTCGTACGAAAAATCCACGTGCCCGGGTGTGTCGATCAGGTTCAGGATGTACGACTCGCCGTTCTCCGCCGTGTAGGACAGACGTACCGCGTGGGCCTTGATCGTGATGCCGCGCTCGCGCTCCAGGTCCATGGTGTCGAGCACCTGCGCCTCCATTTCGCGCGGGCGCAGCGCTCCGGTCAGCTCGAGGAAGCGGTCGGCGAGCGTCGATTTCCCGTGATCGATATGGGCGATGACGGAGAAGTTGCGGATGCGGTGGTGGTCCATCTAGCAGCCTGTGGCAAAAGCCCCACTGCATTCGACCGGCGGTGCATCCCGCCTGAGCTGCGTTGCTCGTCGGTCACATATCGAGAATATGCTCCCTCCTCGCGCCTTATCAGCCGGGCGCCTCGCCGGTCTCGGTGCGACGTGGGGTCTTGCCACAGGCTGTAAACGGTCAGCGGCCCGCCAGCGGAACGAAAGTCTGGGGATACGGCGGACCGTCGTACTCGGCGCGCGGCCGGATGAGGCGGTTGTTGGCGTACTGCTCCAGGACGTGCGCGGTCCAGCCCGAGACGCGGCTGACGGCGAACACCGGCGTGAACAGCTCGACCGGAATACCGAGCAGCGAGTAGGTGGACGCCGAATAGAAATCGACGTTCGCGTTGATCTCCCGCTTTTCCTTCATCGCCGCCTCGATGCGCCGCGACATCTCGTACCACCGCGTGCGGCCGGCGCGCTCCCCGAGTTCGCGCGACATCCGCCGCAGGTGCGTGGCGCGCGGATCCTCCGTGCGGTATACGCGGTGCCCGAACCCCGGCACTTTCACCTTGCGGTCCAGCATGTCGCGGATGACGCGGTCCACCCGCTGGTCGTCGGCGTCCTCACCGATGTCGACCAGCATCTTCATCACCGCCGCGTTTGCACCGCCGTGGAGTGGTCCCTTGAGCGCGCCGATGCCGGCAACCACGGCCGAGTGGATGTCGCTCAGCGTGGCAGCCGTCACCCGCGCGGCGAACGTCGATGCGTTCAGTTCATGATCGGCGTGCAGGATCAAGGCGACGTCGAAGGCGCGCGCGGCGACGGCGCTGGGCCTTTCGCCGGTCAGCATCAGCAGGAAGTTCGCGGCGTGGCCAAGGGTCGGATCGGGATCGACCGGGCGCCGGCCGGCGGCGACACGGCCCCAGGCCGCCACGACGCTGCCGAGCTGGGCCGTCAAGCGCACGGCCGTGCGCAAGCGGGCCTGCGGCGAGCTGTCGCCGGCGTCCGGGTCGAAGTGCGCCAGTGCCGACGTGAGCGTACGCAGCGCGTCCATGGCGTCGCCCGGGGGCAGCAGCCGGACGAGCCGCTGCAGCGGCTCGTCGAGCGCCCTGGCGCTGGCAAGCTGCGACTGCAGGTCCCCCAGTTCGGCGCGCGTCGGCAGCCGCTTGTGCCACAGCAGGTGGCACACCTCCTCGAACGTGGCGTGCTCGGCCAGATCGTGGATATCGTGACCGGCATAGGCGAGCACACCGCGAGCGCCATCGAGATAGCAGATTGCGGACGAGGTTGCGACGACCCCTTCGAGGCCCGCCTTGGCCGGTGCAGCTGGCGCAGTCATCAGGAGGTCCGCGGGCGGGTCATGTGGAGCAGACTATACACTGACGTCCCGGCGCCGTCCCGGCGCTGCTGCGCCAGCGAAACGCCGCCAACATACAGGAAGCCGCACTGGAAGATGCACAGCACGGGTATGGCTGCGAACAGGCCGGTTGCCAGCGCTGCGATCACGGCAACCGTGAAATACAGCCCCAGCGCCAGCTCGACGAAGGGCTGGCCGGCGCGCGTCTGCCGATACCGTTTCGCCCGCCACACGTCGCTGCGATCCACGACCCCGTACTTCGGCGTGCGCCGGAAATGAGGGCGTCCGCGGCGCAGCGCGCCGAACACGGCGCGCGTGTTGTTGACAGACAGGCCGAACCCGACCGCGATCGCCAGCGGGACCCACTTCAACTGTGACAGCCAGTCGCGCCGGACCGCGCGCTGGCTGACCGCGTAGAAGTTGACCATCGACAGTGCTGCCGCGCAGAACAGGGGCAGGTCGACCGCCAGAAAGCTCGGCGCGCCGCCCGGCGTCCGCACGAACAGCGCCGGCACCATCAGGACGGCCGCCAGCAGCAGCAGCGGATAGTTGAGGTTGGCGGTGAGGTGAAAGAAGGCCTCCAGCTTGAGCCGGAAGCGAATGCCGCTACGCAATACGGACGGCAGTACCTTCAGGCAGGTCTGGATCGACCCTGTCGCCCAGCGCTGCTGCTGCAGCTTGAACGCCGTCATCTCGACCGGAACCTCGGCGGGTGCGACCAGATCCGACAGGAACACGAAGCGCCAGCCCGCCAACTGTGCGCGGTAGCTCAGGTCGAGATCTTCCGTGAGCGTGTCGGGCTGCCAGCCGCCGGCGTCCTCGATCGTCTGGCGGCGCCACACGCCGGCCGTGCCGTTGAAATTGAAGAAGCAGCCTCCACGGTAGCGGGCGCCGTGCTCCAGGACGAAGTGCGCGTCCAACAGCAGGGCCTGGACGCGCGTGAGCCACGAGTACTCCCGGTTCACGTGCCCCCAGCGCGCCTGGACCATGCCCACGCCCGGCTCGCCGAGGGACGGGATTGCACGCCGCAAGAAATCGCGGGGCGGCAGGAAATCGGCGTCGAAGATGGCGATTGCATCACCGCGGGCGCAGCGCAGGCCGGCGGCCAGCGCCCCCGCCTTGTAGCCGGACCGCACGGCGCGCGGCAGCCGGCGAATCCTTACCCCGCGGGCGCTCCAGCGGGCAACGGCCCGCGCGGCGACCTGCCGGGTCTCGTCCGTCGAGTCATCCAGCACCTGGATTTCCAGGCGGTCGGACGGATAGTCGAGGCGCGCCGCCGCGTCGATGAGGCGCTCGACGACGTACAGCTCGTTGTAGATCGGCAACTGCACGGTGACGATCGGCAGGTGTTGCGGCGCGCGGCCCGGCGGCGTTCCCGGCGGCCGATATCTTGTATAAAGGTAAAGCAGATAGCAACGGTGCGCGCCGTACGCGCTCAGGCAGAGCAGGAGCGTGAAGTAGAACCCGAGCAGCAGCGATTCCGGTGAGGGATTGAAGACCGCGTCAATGCGAGGCACGCTGCGACGCACGGTACAGGCCACGGTTCTGCAAGTCAATCGCACACCGCCGCGCCGCCGGCATGGATCAAGATCAGCTGCGGGACGTTCTCGAACGGGTTGCGCGCGGAGCCGCGACTGCCGATCAGGGGACCGCCGAGCTGACCGCCATGCTGCGGCGCCTGCCGTTCGAGGACCTTGGGTTTGCGCGTGTGGATCATCACCGGGCCATCCGGCAGGGATTCCCGGAAGTGGTCTTTGGCGCCGGCAAGACGCCGGGCCAGGTGGCGGCGATCGCCGAGCGGATCGTGGCCGCCGGTGATGCGCTGCTGGTTACCCGTACCGATCAGGCGGCCTACGCGGCCGTGGCGCAGGTGGTGCCCGCTGCGCAGTTCCACCCGGCGGCGCGCATCATCGCGTATCGCGCCCGAGCCGCCACCAGCGGCCAGGGCACCGTCCTCATCGCTGCCGCCGGCACCTCCGACCTGCCGGTAGCGGAAGAGGCGCGGGTGAGCGCCGAACTGCTCGGCAACCAGGTGGATGCGCTGTACGACGTGGGTGTCGCGGGCCTGCACCGGTTGCTCTCCGAGCGGGAACGGATCGAGCGCGCGCGGGTTATCATCGCCGTCGCCGGCATGGAAGGCGCGCTCCCGAGCGTGATCGGGGGGCTGGTCGGCGTTCCCGTCATCGCGGTGCCGACGAGCGTCGGCTACGGCGCCAGCTTCGGCGGGCTGGCGGCGCTGCTGGGGATGCTGAACAGTTGCGCGTCCGGCGTGGCGGTCGTCAACATCGACAACGGCTTCGGGGCGGCAGCGATGGCCAGCCTCATCAACCATCCGCCCTGAGCCGCGGTCGTTCTCGGAGGATCCAGCATGCACGAAAGCACGATCCGGTCGCTCGAGTTCGACCGGATCGTCGAAGTCGTCCGCAGCTTCGCTCTGACGCCGCTCGGTTCGGCGCGGCTGGCCAGGCTCGAGCCGCAAGCCGACATCCACAGCGCGCAGGCCGCGCTGGCCGCCACCACCGAGTGCATCGGGTACGTCGAATCGAACGGCCCGATCGCGCTCGAGGCCCCCGCGGACCTCGACCGGATCCTGACGGGCCTGGCGGTCGAGGGGCTGCCGCTCGAAGCGGCTCAACTGCGCGGACTCGCCAGCTTCCTGGCGTCCATCGAGGCCGTCCGGCGCGCGGTCGGCGAAGCGGGCGCCGGACCGTTCCCGCTGCTGGAGGAGGCTCTCGAAGGCTGCCGTTCGTTCACCCGCGAAATTTCGGACATCCGGACCCGGATCGACGACGCCGGCGAGGTCGTGGACGAGGCTTCAGCCGAGTTGCGCTCCCTGCGCGAGCAGCTGCGCCGTCAGGCAGGCCGCCTGCGGAGAACACTCGACTCCTATCTGCGCGGCAAGACCACCGCCCGCTATCTCCAGGATCAGGTCGTGATGGAACGCGCCGGGCGCTGCGTACTGTTGGTCAGGGCCGAGCACCGCGGCGCCATCCCGGGCATCGTCCACGGCAACTCCGGTAGCGGGGCGAGCCTGTTCCTCGAGCCGCTCAGCACGGTGGACGTCAACAACGAGATCGTCACCCTGCGCGAGCGCGAGGCGGCGGAGGTCCAGCGGATTCTGGTCGAGCTGGCGAATGCCCTGCGCAAGCGGGCGGCCGACCTCCAACTGACGCTGGAAGCCGCCGCCGGGATCGACGCGCTGCAGGCGCGGGCGGCGTTCGCGCGGCTCTGCGGCGGCTGCGCCCCGGAGCTGGTCTCGACACCGCACCTGGAGCTGCTGGATGCGCGGCACCCGCTGCTGATCCCGGCCGTGCGGCGCCGGCTCGGCGCCGGGGATCCGGAAACGGACGCACCGCCCGTTCCGGTCGAGATACGGATCGTCCCACCGCAGTCGGTGCTCGTGATCACCGGTCCCAACACCGGCGGCAAGACCGTGGCGCTGAAGACCGCCGGGCTGCTGGCGATGATGGCGCAGGCCGGTCTGTACGTGCCGGCGGCGCCCGGTTCGCGGGTCACGGCCTTCCGCACAGTGTTCGCCGACATCGGGGACGAGCAGTCGATCACCGCCAGCGTCTCGACCTTCTCCGGCCATATCCGCAACGTGGTCGCCATGGACCAGCAGCTGCAATTGCCGGCGCTCGTGCTGCTCGACGAGGTGGGCGGAGGCACGGACCCGCTCGAAGGCGGCGCGCTCGGTGCGTCGCTCGTCGACCATTTCCGCCAGCGCGGCGCCGTCGTCGTAGCGACCACGCACGACGACATGCTCAAGACGTACGCGGCGACCACCAGCACGGTGACATGCGCCGGCTTCGGCTTCGATGCGGAGACGTACGCGCCGAACTACCAGTTGACCTACGGCACGCCGGGACGCAGCCTGGCCCTGGAGATCGCCGCCCGGCTCGGCGTCCCGCCGGCTGTCATAGGAGCGGCGCAGCAGCGGCGCAGCAAGCGCGAGGCGCAGCTCGCCGAGCACCTCGCCAAAGTGGACAGCGACCTGCGTGCACTCACCAGGGAGCGGGAGCAGATCGCTGCGGAACGAAAGCGTCTGGCGGCTGACGGGGCGGCGCTCGAAGCAGCGCAACGGGAGCTGCGCGCGCGCGGCCGGGAGCTGCGGCAACGCGCCGGCGGCGCCATCGACGACCGTGTGCGCGAGGCCCGCAAGGAGATTGATGCCATTGTCGGGGCGCTGCGGTCGCGGGCGGCCGAGATGGAGCGCGCCGCCGCCGGGCGGGTCGCCGCCGGCGCGGCGGCGTTGACGACGGGCGATGCGGGCGCCGCGCGCGCCTCCGCGCAGGCCGCGATTGCCTCTGTCGCAACGGCGACACGCAGCACCGCCGGCGAAGCGGCGGCGCCTCCGCCGCCGGAGCGCCCGCGCCGGAAGGCGGCGCTGCGCGTGGGATCGACCGTCAGCGTGGCCGGACTGGGCCTCCGCGGCCAGTTGCGGGCGTTGTATCAGACCGAGGCGGAGGTGGATGTGCGCAACAAGCGGCTGCGCGTCCCGCTCTCCGACCTGCAGGCGGCGGATGGCGGCAAGGCCGCGGCCACCGGGCGCGTCACGACGAACACATCGGCCTCGTCCGCGCTGGCGGCGGAATTGAACGTCATCGGCTGCACGGCCGACGAGGCGCTGGCACGGGCCGAGCGGTATCTCGATCAGGCGGTGCTGCACGAACAGCGACAAGTTCGGATCATCCACGGTCGCGGCTCCGGCGTACTGCAGCGGTCGATTGCCGGCCTGCTCGCGGGGCATCCACAAGTCGACCGTTTCGCGCCGGCGCAGCGGGAGCAGGGCGGTGACGGCGTCACGGTCATCGAGCTGAAGGACTAAATGGGACGTTTTCCGCCGCACTTCATCGACGATCTCAAGGCGCACGCCGACATCGTCCAGGTCGTGCAGGACGTCGTCCCGCTGAAGAAGGCCGGCAGCACCTACAAGGGCTTGTGCCCGTTCCACAACGAAAAGACACCCTCGTTCCATGTGAACCACGAGAAGGGGTTCTTTCACTGCTTCGGCTGCGGCACCGGCGGCGACGTCGTCAAGTTCGTCGAGCTGCAGGAGAAGCTCGGGTTTCCCGACGCGGTCCGACTCCTCGCCCAACGATTCGGCGTCCAGGTCCCCGAGTCCGGCGATCCCGAGCGCGACGCGGCGGCCGACGCCAGACGCGAGGCGCTGCTCAAGGTCCACAGCCTGGCCGCCGAGTTCTTCCAGCGGCAGCTGGGCGAGCCGCCCGGCCGCGGCGCCCGCGCGCACCTCGAGGCACGCGGCATCCGCCCCGAAACGATCGAACGACTTGGTCTCGGCTATGCTCCCTCACAGCGCGACAGCCTGCGGCGGCACTTGGGCGACGCCGGCCAGCCGCTCGACGTGCTGCTCGAAAGCGGTCTGGTCGTGGAGCGGGACGGGGGCCGCGTGGTGGACCGTTTCCGGAATCGGCTGATGATTCCGATCTGCCGCGACAGCGGGTCCGTAGTGGCGTTCGGCGGGCGGGCGCTGGAGACCGGCCAGCAGCCGAAGTACATCAACTCGCCGGAGTCGCCGCTGTATACGAAGAGCCGGACATTGTATGGTTTACATTTCACCAAGGCCGCAATCCGGCGATTGGGCTACGCCGTAATGGTAGAGGGGTACTTCGACTTCGCACAGATCGTGCAGGCGGGCGTGCAGCCGGCTGTGGCTTCGTGCGGCACCGCGGTTACCGCGCAACAGGCGCGCCTGCTGCGCCGGTTCGCGTCGAAGGTCATCGTCAGCTTCGACCCCGACACCGCCGGCCGGACCGCGGCCGCGCGCACGGGCGAGCTGCTGATCGGGGAAGAGCTGCAGGTCAACATCGCGACGCTGCCGGCGGGAGAAGATCCCGACACCTGCGTGCGCCGGCACGGCGTTGCACGCTACGCCGAGGCCCTGCGCACGTCGCGGCCGTACCTGGATTACGTGCTCGACGACGCGGCGGAGGGACGCGACCTCTCGCGCAATGCGCACCGCAGGGCGTTCCTGTCCGATATGCTGGCAGTGGCCCGCAGCATTCCGAACAGCGCGGAGCGGGAAGAATTCGCCGATAGAGTGATGCACAAGGCCGAGGTCAAATCGGAAACTGTTCGATCCGATTTTCTGCGCGCTGCTGTCGCGCGGCAGACCTCCCTCGGCGCCGCCACTACTGTATCGGTCGGGCACGCAGTCACGACCGTCGAGAAGGACCTGCTCTGGGCCACGATGAACAACACGCGTGTGGCGCTGGACGCGCTAAAGGACGCGGAACCGGCGGACTTCGAAGGGCTTGCGACGGAGTCGATCCTGCGGATCGCCCGGACGCTCGTCGAGTGGCCCGCCGAGACGGTGCCGCAGGCGCTGCTGGAGCGCGTGAGCAGCGAAGACGCCGCAGTGGCGGAGGGTATCGCAAGAGAGTCGCGGAAGCCGGCGGACGCCGGTGACTGCGTGCTGGAAATGCAGCGGTGGCGGCTCGAGCGGCAACGCGTCACGCTGCAGGACGAGATCGCGCGGCGGCAGCAGATCGACTCCGACGATGCGGCCGCCGAGATCGATTCGCTCTTACGGCGCAAGATGGAATTGGTACAACGCATAGAGCAACTGGGAGGAAATGATTCGCGACAAGTTCCACGCGCGCCGAGCGTCTGACTCCGCGTAGCGGCGGCAGGCAGGTTGCGGACGCCTCACACGGGGCGGCGGCGCCTGCCATCGGCTCCTGGAAACCAGAAGGACAGCTGTTGTCAATCGAAGCAAAATACGACGAGATTCGCCAGCTCATCGCCCTCGGCAAGGAGAAGGGTTACCTGCTCTACGAGGAGGTCAACGAGATGCTCCCCGCGGAGCTGACCTCTTCCGAAGAGCTCGACGATCTGTTCAGCGTGCTGGGTAACGCCGGCATCGAGGTCGTCGATTCCGAGCGAAAGTACCGCGCCGAGAAGCTGCTCGAGTTGCGCAGCGAGGAGAGGGAAGAAGTCGAGCTCGATCTGACGCCGGGTCCGATTGACAAGACGAACGACCCGGTCCGCATGTACCTGCGCGAGATGGGCACGGTGCCGCTGCTGACGCGGGAGGGCGAGGTCGCCATCGCCAAACGCATCGAACGCGGCCGGCGCTCCGTCATCAAGACCATCTCGCGTACCACGACTGCCGCGCAGGTCATCATCGCGCTGGGAGAGCAGCTCCGGCGCGGCGAACGGACCGTCCGCGAGCTGGTGACGCTGCATGACGACGATCTGAGCGAAACCCGCATGCTGCAGCCGGCACAGACGCTGCTCGAAGAGATCGACCGGATTGGCGCCATGCACCGTGAGGTCCAGGAGGCGGAAGGCCGCCTCGCCGCGGTTGCCAGGCGCGACAGGCGGCAGTACCGGCAAAGCCGGCGGCAGCGGTTGCGTGCGGGAGTCGAGCTGTCGCGGCTGATTCGCGGCATCGAGTTCACCGAGCCGATCAGGCGGTACCTGATCGAACTCATCAAGACGGTCGCCCAGGGCATGCAGGGCGTGCGGCTGGAAATCGAGACAATCGACCGCCAGCTCAAGATCACACCGCGGCCCGAGAACCTGAATGGGGACTATCGGAAGCAACTGACGCGCAGGCTGCGTGAGCTGCGCGCAGAGCTCCGGCACCGCATGGCCGAATTTCAGGAGACCCCGGACGAGGTCAACCGGCTGCTGTTGACCATCGTCCGCGGCGAAGCGCAGGCCGGTCAGGCGAAGAAGGAACTCGTCGAGGCCAACCTCCGGCTGGTGGTCTCGATCGCCAAGAAGTACACCAACCGCGGGCTGCAGTTCCTGGACCTGATCCAGGAGGGCAACATCGGGCTGATGAAGGCGGTGGACAAGTTCGAGTACCGGCGAGGCTACAAGTTCTCGACCTACGCGACCTGGTGGATCCGGCAGGCGATCACGCGGGCGATTGCCGATCAGGCGCGGACCATCCGCATTCCGGTGCACATGATCGAGACGATCAACAAGTTGGTCCGCACATCCCGGGCGCTCGTGCAGGAGTTCGGACGCGAGCCGACGCCGGAGGAAGTCGCCGAACGGATGGACATGCCGGTAGCCAAGGTCCGCAAGGTGCTCAAGATCGCCCAGGAGCCGATCTCGCTGGAAACGCCTATCGGCGAGGAAGAGGACAGCCATCTCGGAGACTTCATCGAGGATCGGCAGGTGGTCTCCCCCGCCGAGGCGGTGATCAACCTGAACCTGAAGGACCAGACCGAGTCGGTGCTCAAGACCCTGACGCCCCGCGAGGAGAAGGTCATCAAGATGCGCTTCGGGGTGGGCGACGGCAGCGAGCACACGTTGGAAGAGGTCGGACAGAATTTCGCGGTCACCCGTGAACGGATCCGGCAAATCGAGGCGAAGGCGCTGCGGAAGCTGCGCCATCCGTCCCGGAGCCGGAAGCTCCAGGCGTTCCTCGAAGGCAGCACGTAGCGCCAACGTGACGGGGCCCATAGCTCAGCGGTCAGAGCCGCCGGCTCATAACCGGCTTGTCCCAGGTTCGAATCCTGGTGGGCCCACCATTCGAAGCGCGTCACACCGGCCACGCCAGGCAGCTCCCCGAACCATGCTAGGATGTGGTCCCGTGCCGGCAATCTCGCGCCTGCTCTGGCGCCAAACCCCGCGTGCCGTCGCCTGCCGGACCACGCGCCGTCCGGCCGCCACACTGAAACCTCGAACTTTAACGCCCCGCCCCGCGGGGCTTTTTTTTGCCCGGAAAGCAGCCGCCGATGCTGGCCGACCTTGAACAACTGATCACGCTGCAGCACATCGAAGACGATGCGGCGGCTGCCGGCGCGAGGATTGAAGAGATCCCGGCCACCGTCGAAGCGCTGGGCGCGCGGCTCGAGGCGAGCACGGGGGAACTGGCGCTCGCGCAGCAGAATCTCGACGATTCGCGGACCGACCGGCGGGAGCTGGAAAAGAAACTCGCGGCGGTGCAGACCCGGCTGGACCGGTTCCGCGAGCAGTTGATGCAGGTCAAGACCAACAGGGAGTACCAGGCGATGCAGGTCGAGAGCGGCTCTGCCGAAGGTGAAATCCGCCGCCTGGAGGACGAGATCCTCGAACGGATGATCGAGGGGGACGACCTTACGGCGGAGGTCGAGAGCGCCAGCGGCCGTCTGGCCGCGGAAAAGAACTCGGTCGAGGCGGAACGCGCCGCCCTGGAACTCGAGCGGGATGCGTTGGAGAGCCGGCTCGGACACATGGTGGACGAGCGTGCAAAGCATGTCGGAACGCTGGCGCCGCATCTGCTGTCGCTCTTCGAGACTGTCGCGGATCGCCGCAATGGCACGGTCGTCGCCAGGGCGCGCGACGGGCGGTGCTCAGCCTGCCAGGTCCGGCTGCGGCCCCAGCTGTTCAACGACGTGCGAACAAACACCCGCCTGATCCGGTGCGAGAGCTGCCAGCGCGTCCTGTACTACGAGCAGGAGGCGGCCGCCGCGGAGGGCGGCACGGCGGAGTGAGCGCCGGACCGATCGTCGCGTACATCGACGGCGGCTCGCGCGGCAATCCGGGCGTGGCCGGCTACGGCGTGCGCATCGAGGCGGGCGACGGCTCGCTCATCGAGGAGTTGACCGGCGCCATCGGCATCGCCACGAACAACGTCGCGGAGTACCGCGGCCTGCTCGCCGCGCTCGCGTGGTTCGACCGCAACGGCTATCGCGACGCGATTGTCCGGTCGGACTCCGAGCTCCTTACCCGGCAGATGACCGGACAGTTCAAGGTCCGGCATCCGGGACTCAAGCCGCTGCACACCGAGGCGACGGCGATCGTCAGACGGCTTGGTCGCGTGCGGTTCGAGCACGTGCGCCGGTCGGCCAACACCGAGGCTGATCGGCTGGCGAATGCAGCCATGGACGGCGCCGCCGCGGGCGGCCGCGCGCAGGCGCCGCGTCCGGCACTGCCGCCCACCGCCGTCCACGCCGGGCACGGCGGCGGCGTCATCGGTATCGGCATCGACATCGAATCCATCGCGCGCGTCGGCGGGTTGCTCGAACGCTACGGCCCACGGTTCGTCGAGCGGGTCTTCACCGCCGACGAAGCCGCGTACAGCCTGCGCCGCGCACGGCCCGCGCAACATCTTGCCGCCCGTTTCGCCGCCAAGGAGGCGGCGATGAAGGCGCTGGGCACGGGTCATTCACGGGGCGTCGTCTGGCGCAGCATCGAAGTCGTGCGCGAAGCCGGCCCTCCCCGGTTGCGGCTCCATGGCGCGGCGGCTCGCCAATTCGACGCAATCGGCGCAACGCGTTCGCTGGTCGCCATCAGCCATTCGGGCGACTTCGCTCTGGCCCAGGTCATGTTGCTCGATCGCTGACGCCCGCGGTTTCCGGTCGGCATACCGCCGGCACCGGATCGCCGTCCCCACCACCCTCCAGGTCCCACAAGTCACGCCAGCTGTATCAGTTGCGCCAACACCGCAATTTCGATGCGGACGGAATGCGGTTTGCTGTCCTCACTGGGACCGGTTAGTGGGAGGAGAGAAAGATGACTGTGAAGATCGTGCCCAGCACCGCGGGGGCGCCGGCGGGCAAGCTGGCGGATGTCGAGTTGCACTTTTCCGAGGGAATCCTGGCGGGGCTGAAGCTCGTGGGATTTACGGTGTGGGACCGGCGCGACGACCGGGGACGCGGAGTGACCTTCCCCGCCCGGCAGTACCTTGTCAACGGCGAGCGGCGCCACTACGTGTTGCTCCGCGCGACCGCGGACGCCGGCACCACCGAGCCGCTCCGCGAGTTGATCCTCAGTACGTACAACGCCTACGAGCAGAGTGCTGCCGCGGGTGATGCCTCCGGTGAGCGCTGAGGTCGGCGCCGCGCACCCGAGTCAGCGGCGGGCCCGGATGAGTGGCGCGTCGAGATCGATCGCGATATCGACGTCGAGCTGCTGGTCGCCCGCGTCGTAGGCGGCCGGGGCCTCCTCCGACAGATATTCTTCGGCGATTTCGGGGGCTGGTTCAGGGGCCGGTTCCGCAGCGGGTTCGGGGACCGGTTCAACGGCTACTTCCTCCTCGGGGTCGGGCCGTCGCCAACCGGAGTACGCCTCCAGATCGACCGGCGTCTGCACCGTGCCGGAAACCTGCGCCGCAGCGTCGGCAGCGTCCTGGAAGCCCGTGGCGATTACCGTAATCTTGACCTCACCCTCCATGTGGGGGTCGACGACGGCCCCGAAAATGATATTGGCTTCCTCATCCGCCGCCTGTTGAATAATCGATACCGCCTCGCTCACCTCGATCATGGTTAGGTCGTCGCCGCCGGTGACGTTCACCAGCACGCCGCGCGCGCCGTCTACCGATACGTCTTCCAGCAGCGGGCTGGCAATGGCGCGCCTGGCGGCGTCGACGGCCCGCGTGTCGCCGCGCCCCACGCCGGTGCCCATGATGGCCAGGCCCATGCGCGACATGATGGTGGTGACGTCCGCGAAGTCGAGGTTGATGAGTCCGGGCACGAGGACGAGATCGGAGATCCCGTGAATCGCGTGGAGGAGCACCTCGTCCACCTTGGCGAACGCCTGCGTCAGGCTGGTTCTCCGATCGATCATCGACAGCACCCGCTCGTTCGGAATCGTGATCACCGTATCCACGCACTTGCGGAGATCTTCCAATCCGCGCGTCGCCTGCGCTGAGCGCTGCCTGCCTTCGAAGGCGAACGGCTTGGTCACGACCGCCACCGTCAGCGCCCCCAGCTCGGCGGCGAGATTGGCGATGACCGGCGCCGCGCCGGTGCCGGTGCCGCCGCCGAGCCCGGCGGTGACAAACACCATGTCGGCCCCGTCGAGCGCGGTAATCAGCTCCCCCGTGTCCTCCAGCGCCGCCCGGCGTCCGATGTTCGGATCGGCGCCGGCGCCGAGCCCCTTTGTCAGCTTGGCGCCGATCTGCAGCCGCACGGGCGCCTTGGTGCGCGCGAGCGCCTGCGTATCCGTGTTGGCCACGATGAACTCGACGCCGTCGATGCCGGCGCCCACCATCTGCTCCACGGCATTGCCGCCGCCGCCGCCGACCCCGATGACCTTTATCCGCGCGCCCGGATCCGCGGCGGCATCCAGGGAAAGGCGCATGTCGTCACCGGCTGTCCAGTCCTCGTTGCGATCCCCGCTGATTCGATCCGTCATGTCTCGCTGCCCTCCTCCGAACATCCGTCCCGGCTAGAAAAACTCCTTGAACAGCCCGCGTAGGCGGACCGCGGCGCGACCGAACGTGCCGACCCCCACAACCTGCTCCCGTTCCGCCTTCTGTTTGCGGTGCGCATGCAGGATCAGACCGACCGCCGTGGCGAACGCGGGGTTGCTCACGTGGTCGGACAGGCCGCCCACCCCTACCGGGTGCCCGCGCCGAATCTGGAGGTCGAACATCTGTCCCGCCACCTCCAGGATGCCGTCGAGCATGCCGCAGCCCCCTGCCAGCACGATGCCCGAATGCAGAGAGCGCTCGTAGCCGTCGTTGCGGATCTCGTCCCACAAGCGGCGGAAGATCTCTTCAACGCGCGGCTGAATCACGTCCGCCAGGATCCGCCGCGGTATCGTGCGCGGCGGGCGGCCGCCGACGCTGGCCACGTCGATCGTCTCTTCGTCGTCGAGGAGACTGGCGAGCGCGCAGCCGTAGCGGCGCTTCGTCTTTTCGGCCTCCGGGATCGGCATGCGCAGGCCGACGGCGATGTCGTTGGTGATGTGTTCACCGCCGAGCGCCAGGGCGCCCGTGTGCCACAGGCTGCCCTTCTCGTAAATCGCAAAGTCGGTGGTGCCGCCCCCGATATCGACGAGCGCCACCCCCAGTTCCTTCTCATCGTCCGTGAGCACCGCGTCCGCGGCAGCCAACTGGTCGAGCACGGTGTCGACCACCGCGACGCCCACGCGGTTGACGCAAGCGACGACGTTCTGCGTGGAGGCTGTCCTGCCGGTGACGACGTGCACGTTGACTTCCAGCCGTGTACCGGTCATCCCTATCGGCGCGTCTATCCCTTCCTGCTCATCGACGACAAAGTCCTGTGGCAGCACATGCACGATCTCTCGCCCGCTCGGCAGCGCCACGGCCTTGGCGGCATCAATCGCCCGCCGTACGTCCTCACGCGTGATCTCCCGGTTCTTCCCGGTCACGGCAACGACGCCGCGGCTGTTGACCGCCTTTGCGTGGGTCCCCGACAGTCCGAGATGCACCGAATCGATCTCGACGCCCGCGGTCAGCTCCGCTTCCTCTATCGCGCGTTTGATCGATTCGACCGCGGCGTCGAGATTGACAACCGCGCCGCGGCGAATGCCGCACGACTCGGCGCGTCCGATGCCGATGACGTCCAGGCCGCCGTCGTCGAGCGCCTCTGCCACCACCGCTACGATGGACGAGGTCCCCACATCAAGGCCGACGAGATACTGCTCCATCCGCGCCACACATCCTCCGACGTCACCTCTCGGTGGTCACTCCGTGTATCCGTCGCTGGCCGGGCGAACGTACACGCGTTTTTCGTATCGCAAGTCGACGTAGTCGATCTCCGGCACCGAAGCCCGCAAGGCGTGCGCCAGATCGAGATAACGGTCCAACCGCTCGATAAACCGCTCGTCGCCGAGATGCAGCAGCGTCGGGTCGTCGCTCAGCAGGACAATCGCGTCCGACGCATCCGACACATCGATCTGGGACACGAGTCCGGACAGGTCCGGCCGGGCCGCAAGCGCACCCATCAAGTGCGCCACGAGCTGTGCGCGGGCCCGATCGACGGCCGATCCACGTGCGTTCCGCATCTGCAAGCCATCGATCACCGGCAGCCGGAGATCCGCGAACTGCGGCCGGTACTCGTCGATGACCGTCCCAGTGGCATCGATGAGATAAAGCTGCGTCGCCAGCCGGACCAGGCCGACCGGTTCGCGCTCGGTGACCGCTACTTCAATGGTAGACGGCAATAGCCGCCGCAGTGTCGCCCCCCGCACCCAACCGGACGTGAGCAACAGTTGCCGGTGGGCTTTCAGATCGATTTCAAGGATATTTTCGCCGTGCAACCTGTCGAGGAGCGCCAGCACTTCCCCTTGAGACAGGTAGCGGTTGCCCTTGATGGTGATGTGCTCGACACGCAGGAGGTCGGAGCGGCTCAGAAGCTGCGCTCCCTGGTGCACCCCGAGCGCCATCACGGTACACGCCAGCAGCAACCGCAGGGTGCGGCCGGAGACCGCAAGGGACCGGCGGCGAAACGGTTGCACGCGCGCGCGCCTGAAACGCTTGTCCGCCTGCAGCTGCACTGACGTCATGGCTTGGCTCCGGTCTCGCGACGCAACGCTTCCACAATCCGCGCGGGAACCGCCGCAATCGACCCGGCGCCCAGGGTGACCACGACGTCCCCCGCGCGCGCCTCGACCGCGACCAGCGCCGGAATCAGATCCAGCGAGCCGACCACCCGCACCGGTGTCCGCGAGACGCGGCTGACGGCCGCGGCAACCGCCGCGGCCGTCGCCCCCGGAATGGGCGCCTCGCCCGCGCCGTAGACATCCGCGAGAAGCACATTGTCGGCCGCGGCGAGCGCCGCGCCGAACCGCTCCAGCAGACGAATCGTCCGGCTGTACCGATGCGGCTGGAACACCACGTGGACGCGCGCAGGCGCGCGCAGTCTGACGGCCTCGAGCACCGCCTCGATCTCGGTGGGATGGTGGCCGTAGTCGTCGATCACCGTCACTCCGCCAACCTCTCCATGCACCTGGAGCCGCCGCTCGGCGCCGCCGAAGCGCGCCAGCGCGTCGGCGGCCGCCCGGGGCGACACGGCGAAGTGCGTGCCGACCGCCACCGCGGCCAGCGCGTTCCGCAGGTTGTGAAGTCCCGGCACCGCGAGGCGCATCTCGATCTCCGACTCCCCGCCGGCGTCAATCCGCACGCGGGACGTCGAGCCGGACGCATCGAGCACCGTATCGCGGGCGCGAACTCCCGTCGCGTCCGCTGTCCCGTAGGTCAGGACATCGACGCCGCGCTGCGCGGCGCCGGCCTTCAGGCGCGGCAACAGGCGGCGCAACCCGGGGTCGTCGGCGCACGCCACGATGCAACCGCCGGCAGGCACCTGCGCCGCGAAGCGCACGAACGCGTCTTCGAGATCCGCCATCCCCGCGTACGCGTCAAGATGCTCCTCGTCGAGGTTCGTCAGCACCGCGACTTCCGGCGACAGCCGGAGGAACGAACGGTCACTCTCGTCCGCTTCCACCACCATGAACGGCCCCTGCCCCGCGCGCACGCCGCTGTCGAACGCGCGCAGCGTGCCGCCGATGATCACCGTCGGATCGAGACCGGCCGCCACGAGCACCAGCGCCGCCATGGCTGCCGTCGTCGTTTTGCCGTGCGAGCCGGCCACGGCCACGCCCCGCTTGGAAGCAGCGAGCCACGCCAGCATCTCCCCCCGCGGCATCACCGGAATGCCCCCGCGCAGCGCCGCCTGACGTTCCGGATTGTCGGCCGGCACCGCGGTCGAAAATACAACGACGTCGGCACCCTCGACATGACGGGATTCGTGGCGGTCATGGAAGCCTACGCCCAACCTCTCCAAGCGATCCGTAACCGACGAGCGGCGGAGATCCGAACCGCTCACCCGGCAACCGAGATGCACCAGCAACTCGGCGATTCCGCTCATCCCGCTGCCTCCCACTCCCACGAGGTGGACACGTGCTCCCGGCCCGATCACCCGTGGCAACGTCAGCTCTCATCCCCCGCCGCGAGCAGACGCTCCATCCCGTCGACGACCGCGGCGGCGGCGTCCGGTCTTGCCAGTTCGCGGCTCGCTGCGGCCAGCGCGGCGCGCCGGCCGTCATCCGCCGCCAGCGCCACGATGCGCGCCCCGAGCGCCGCGCCCGACAGTTCCCGCTCATCGATAACCTCGGCCGCGCCGGCCGCCTCGACCACGGCTGCGTTGCGCCGCTGATGGTCGTTTGCGGCGCAGGCGAACGGTACGAGCACGGCCGGACGGCCGGACGCCGCCAGCTCCGCCAGCGTGGTCGCGCCGGCGCGGCAAACGACCATTTGCGCGGCCGCCATTTCGCGGTCCATCGCCTCCAGAAACGGCGCTACGCGCGCCGTCTGGCCGGCCTCGCGATAACCTTCGCGCACCAGCTCCAGGTCGCGCTCCCCCGACTGGTGCGTGAGGCGTATCGGCCGTGGCGACTTCGCAATCGCACGCGCCGCCTCCACCATGGCGACGTTGATCGCGTGGGCGCCCTGCGAGCCGCCAATCACCAGCACATGCACCTCATCGGTTTCCGGTTCCCCGCCGGGCCGGTCCGTTGCAAAGAACCCGGCGCGCACCGGATTGCCGCTCACGAACCCGCGGCCGGCGAAGTACGGCAACGTCGCCTCCGACGTGACCGCCGCCGCCCGCACGACGCGCGCGAGGATCCGGTTGGTTACGCCCGGTACGGCGTTCTGCTCGAGCAGCATGGTCGGCAGGCCGTGCAGCGCGGCGCTCAGTACGATGGGGCCGGAACTGTAGCCCCCGAGCCCGATTACGAGCCGGGGCGCGTGCCGCCGAATGAGCGCCGCGGCATCGATCATGCTCACCGGCAGCAGCGCCAGCCCGCGCAGGAAGCTGCCCGCCGACTGCCCGACCAGCCCACGCGTGCGAATGTGGTCCAACGCAAATCCGGCGCGCTCCACCACCCGCGCTTCGAGCGCCTTGCCGCTGCCGGCAAACACAACGTGCGCTTGCGGATGGCGGCGGCGCAGCTCGGACGCGACCGCGATGCCCGGAAACAGATGCCCGCCCGTGCCGCCGCCGGCAAACAGGACGCGGACTGGAACGCTCGACATCTAGGAGTCCGTGGCTCCCCGGTCAACAGCAGACCTCATGTCTCCGCCGCTGCATGCTGCGAGATGTTCAACAGGACCCCCATGCCCACCAGGCTCGCCAGCAGCGACGATCCGCCGGCGCTGACGAGCGGCAGCGGAATCCCCTTGGTGGGCAGGAGCCCGAGCACCACGCTGATGTTGACGAAAGCCTGTAGCGCGACCAGGGTCGTCAGGCCTACCGCCAGCAACGCCCCGAAGCGGTCGGGCGCCAGCGCCGCCACGCGGAAGCCGCGCCAGGTAATCACGCAGAAGCACAGCAGAATGATCGACGCGCCAATCAGGCCCGTCTCCTCCGCGATGACGGCGTAGATGAAATCGGTATGCGGGTACGGCAGGTAGAACAGCTTCTGCACACCGGCCATCAATCCCTGGCCGAACACGCCGCCCGTGCCGACCGCGATCTGCGCCTGGATGAGCTGAAAGCCGTCGCCGAACGGATCGTCCCATGGATTGAGGAAGGCCAACATGCGCCTGCGGCGGTACTCGGCGCTCGTCAGCACCACATACAGCAGCGGCAGCATCGCTACCGCGACACCGATCAGATACTGGTAGCTGAGGCCGGCCGCAAAGATCATCACGCCCACAATCAGCATCAGCACCAGCGCGGTGCCGAAGTCGGGCTCGAGCAGAATCAGAGCGCTGACCACGCCGGTCATCATCGCGATCGGCGGCAGCGAGTATCCAATGTCGTTAATCCGGTGCATCCGGCGCTCGAGAATCGCCGCCGCGAACAGGATTGCGGCCAGCTTGGAAAACTCCGACGGCTGGATGCCCAGCCCGGCAATGCCGAGCCAACGCCGTGTCCCGTTGATGGGCGAGCCGAACAACACGGCGACCAGCGCCGCCACGGTCAGTCCCAGGACCGTCCAGATAACGGCTGGATGCCGCAGCCGGCGGTAATCCACCTGGCTCGCAGCCAGCAGCAGGCCCATGCCGAGCACGATCCATACCGCCTGCCTGAACAGGAAGAAGTAGGGCTGGTCGTACTGGTCCATGGCCAGCACGGCAGACGCGCTGTAGACCATGACGACGCTGGTACAGACCAGCAGCAGAATGGCCAGAAACAACAGCTTGTCCCATTTCAGCTTCCGTGCCATGCTCGCCGCCTTGCGCCGATCCGGGGCTACAGTGACCAGCCGCCGCAACCGATACGCTCTGTACGCCCCATCCGTGAGCCGTCAGCAGTCATCAACCAGGCTCGGGGTGGAGACACCTGCCTCGCAGTCCGGGGTCGCCCGGCCTGCGCTCCCAGCGGCCGGCTCTCTACCGCCGTAGCCCGGCTGATGACTGCTCACTGCTCACGTTGCCGCCACATCCTGCGCCAGTCGCGCCACCTCCTCCTTGAACACCCGGCCCCGCTCGGCGTAGTCGCTGAACATGTCGAGGCTCGCGCACGCCGGCGCCAGCAGCACCGTACCCGCGCCGTGGGCCAGAGCGAACGCCGCACGTACCGCCGCCCGCAACGTCACGGCTTCGGTCACGTCCACGGTTGTGCCCAGCACCGCACGGATATGCTCGCGGGCTTCGCCGATGGCCACCACGGCGCGCGCGCGCGCCGCCAGCGGGGCGGCCAACCGGGAAAGGTCACCGCCCTTGAACCGCCCGCCCAGGATGACGACGACGTCCCGCTCGAAGCACTCGATCGCCGCGCGCGCCGCAAGCACGTTCGTCGCCTTCGAATCGTTCACGAAGCGGACCCCGCCGACCTCGCCGGCCGGCTCCAGCGTGTGCTCGGACCCGCCGAACGCTCGGACCGCGCGCTCGATTGCGCCGGACGACACGCCCGCGGCGCAGGCCGCGGCTGAAGCCGCGAGCACGTCGCTCAACAGATGCCGGCCCGGAACCCGCACGGCCGAGAGCGGCAGCAGCGGCCGGTCGCCGTCCGGCGAGCGGCGCACGACCAAGCCGCCGGCCACCAGCACCCCGTCGTCCACCGGCGACGTGACGCCGAAGCGCAGCGGGCGGGCCTGCCCGCGGCGGGCCAGCTCCAGGACCAGCGGATCGTCCGCGTTGATGACCATCGTGTCGTCGCCCGTCTGGTTGGCGAAGATGCGCGCCTTGGCGGCGGCGTACTCCTCAAAGCTGCCATGGCGATCGATGTGGTCCGGCGCCAGGTTCAACAGCACCGCGATGCGGGGATGAAACGTGCGCGTGAGCTCGAGCTGAAAGCTGCTGACCTCGACGACGTGCACCACGTCGGGGGCCGAGGCCTCCACCTGGCTGCTGAGCGCCGTCCCGATGTTGCCGCCGACCAGCGCCTGGCGCCCATCGGCGTCGAACATGTGTCCCGTGAGCAGGGTGGTCGTCGACTTGCCCTTGGTCCCAGTCACCGCCACTATGGGGCCGCGCAGCCAGCGCGCGGCCAGCTCGACCTCGCTGATGACCGGCGTGCCACGGCGCCGGACGTCGTCAATCAACGGCAGCCGCGGCGATACGCCCGGACTGAGCACCACGAGCTCGGCGCGCGCGAGGGTCTCCGGCCGATGTCCTCCCAGCTCCACCGCCACGCCTGACTCGCGCAGCCGCGGCAGCCCATCGAGAGATTGCCGTGCCTCCGTCAGGGTGACTCGCGCCCCCCGGCGGGCCAGCAGCTCGGCGGCAGCGATGCCGCTACGCGCGGCGCCCACCACGACGACCCGGGCGCCGGCGACGGAGAACGGGGACGGTCCGTGTTCCAGCATCATCTGAGTTTCAGCGTCGTCAGGCTGAACAGCGCAAAGACTATGGCCAGGATCATGAAGCGACTGATCACCTTCGGCTCGCTCCACCCGATCAACTCGCAGTGGTGGTGCAGCGGCGCCATCTTGAATACGCGCTGGCCGGTCAGCTTGAACGAGCCGACCTGAATGATCACGGACAGCAACTCGATGACGAACACCGCGCCGACGATCGGCAGCAGCAGCTCCTGCTTGATCAGCAGTGCGACGGTACCCAGCGCGCCGCCCAGCGCCAGCGCACCGACGTCGCCCATGAAGATGTCGGCGGGATAGGAGTTGTACCAGAGGAATCCCAGCCCGGCGCCGACGAGGGCGCCACAGAACACCGTCAGCTCCCCGGCCGGCGGAAACCGCAGCAGCAGCAGGTAGTCGGCGAAAACGGCGTGCCCGGCCACGTATGACAACGCCGTGAACGCGACGGCTGCCACGGTGAACACGCCGATGGCCAGCCCGTCCAGGCCATCGGTCAGGTTGACGGCATTGGACGCGCCAACCAGCACCAGCATGGCAAAGGGCACGTAGAACCATCCCAGTTCCAGCAGCAGCCCCTCGAAGAACGGAAAGACGAGCTGGGTGCTGTAGAGCCCCTGCTGGGTCAAGACGATCAGGGTTATCCCGACGGCCGCGCCGACCACGCTCTGCAACGCCGCCTTGTGCCTGGGCCGCAGCCCGTGGTGCGACCGGCGGGTCACCTTGAGGTAGTCGTCGAGGAAGCCGATCAGGCCGAACGCCAGTGTCGACAGCATCGCTATCCAGACGTAGGAGTTGCGCAGGTCTACCCAAAGCAGCGTCGGCGCAATGGCGGCGCCCAGTATCAGCACCCCACCCATGGTGGGGGTGCCTTCCTTCGTCCGGTGGCTTTGCGGCCCGTCGTCGCGAATGACCTGGCCGACCTGTATTGCGCGCAGGAAGCGGATCACCCGCGGTCCCAGGACGAGGGTGAAGACGAACGCCGTCAGACTGGCCGCACCGGTGCGGAACGTGATGTATTGCACGACGTTCAGCACCGACAACTCGGTATGCAGCGGATACAGCAGGTGATAAAGCACTAGCGTTCTGCCTTCAGGCGCTCCACGACGCGGTCCATCCCAATGCCGCGCGAGCCCTTGACCAGCATTACGTCACCGTCGCGGGCGATGCCCGCCACGTGCCCGGCCGCCTCGGCGCTCGTCTCGAACGTGGCGACAGCTGACTCCGGGAGACCCGCCGCGCGCGCGCCGGCGGCCAGCGCCGCGGCCGGCATCCCGCCCACGGCGACGACAACGCCGAACCCCGCTTCGACGGCGGCGCGACCGCAGGCTTCATGCAGCGCGGCCGAGCGGACGCCGAGCTCCAGCATTTCGCCCAGCACGGCCACGCGGCGGCGGCAGCCGCGCTCGCGGCCGACGGCATCGAGGGCGGCACGGAGCGCGACCGGACTGGAGTTGTAGGTATCGTCGACAACCGTCAGCGCGCCGAGACGCACGACCTGTCCGCGTCCGGGCTGGGGCGCGCAATGCGCAACCCGCTCCGCGAGCACCTCGAGCGGCACATCGAAGCGCACCGCCACGGCGATCGCCGCCGCGACGTTGGCGATCTGGCCGTACCCGAGGAGCGGCGTCCGCACGTCGACCGCCGCGCCCGCCGTCTCGATCGTGGCCGCCATGCCCGCCAGACCGAGCGACCGGACCCGCCGCGCGCTGACGTCGGCATTCCTCTCGACGCCGAACGTGGTCACGGTGCCCGGAAACGCCGCCGCACGCGCCATCACCCGCGGGTCTCCTGCGTTGGCCACCAGTTGTGTCGTCGCCGTCGCGCCTTCCATGACCTCAGCCTTCGCGTCCGCAATCGCTTCGATCGAATCGAAGTAGGCCGCGTGCACCTCGGCTACGTTCGTCCACACCCGCACTTCCGGCTCGGCAATGTTCACAAGTGTGCGGATCTCTCCCGCGTGATTCATGCCCAACTCGACGACCGCGACTTCCGGTCGGTGCCGCAGCTCCAGCAGCGACAGCGGCAGGCCGATGTGGTTGTTCAAATTGCCCGCGTTCCGGAACACCCTGTACGAGCCGGACAGGAGCGCCGCGACGTTCTCCTTGGTCGTGGTCTTGCCGATGCTGCCCGTGATGGCGACAACCCGTGCGCCCGACCGGCGGCGGACGAACCGGCCCAGCCGTTGCAAGGCGCAGGTCGTGTCCCGCACGGCAATCACGAGCGGCGAGCCGGGCATCGCAGCGTCGCTGCCGGCCGCGGAGAGATCGCTGATCACGACACCGCCGGCGCCGTTGCGCAGCGCTTCCGGCACGAAACGATGGCCGTCGAGCCGCGCGCCCTTCAGCGCCAGGAAGATGTCGCCCGGCCTGACCCGCCGGCTGTCGATCGTAAATCCGGCAACGCGTGCGGCGGGGCGTCCCGCTACGAGCCGGCCGCCGCACGCCGCGGCTATCTCGTCCGCACGAAGCGCCAGCGGCCTGCCTTGCGGCACTCTCGTTCCTCATCCCGCCTGCATGTCGGCGCGGCGGCCGGCGAGCACCTGCCGCGCCACGTCCATATCGTCGAACGACACGTACCGGCCGCCGCATTCCTGATACCGCTCGTGGCCCTTGCCAGCTATCACCACCACATCCCCGTCGGCGGCGTCCCGGATCGCCTGTGTGATGGCAGCGGCCCGATCGAGGACGGTCACGTAAGGCGCCGGGCCGCCCGCGCTGCCCTGCGCGATGTCGGCGGCGATTCTCGCCGGATCCTCCGACCGCGGATTGTCCGACGTCACGACTACGAAATCGGACAGGCGCCCCGCGACCACGCCCATCAACGGGCGCTTCGCCTTGTCGCGGTCACCGCCGCACCCGAATACCGTCACGAGGCGCCCGCGGGTCAGCGCGCGCGCCGTTTCGAGCAGCCCGCGCAGGGCGTCACTCGTGTGGGCGAAATCGACCACTACGGTCACCGCATCGTCGCGCCCCGAAACCACCTGCATGCGGCCCGGTACGTGCGTGAGCGAAGCGATGCCGCCGTGAATCGCGCGCAGCGGCAGATCCAGCGCCGCGCCGGCCGCGGCGGCGGCCAGGATGTTGTACGTATTGCTCCGACCGAGCAGCTTTGACTGCAGGCTCAGCGCACCGCGCGGCGTGCTCAGGTCGAGCTTGATACCCTCCGTGGAAAGCTCCATCCGGGCGGGTCGCACGTCTGCCGCCGCGTCGATCGCGTAGGTAACGGGCCGCTTCGCCGCGGCGGCCAGCTGCCGGCCGTGCGGGTCGTCGATGTTGACTACGGCCGGCGACGTCTCGTCAACCATCTCGAACAGCCGCCGCTTGGCATTGAAGTAGCTGTCCATGTCGCCGTGAAAATCGAGATGGTCGTGGGTCAGGTTGGTGAACACCGCCGCGCTGAAGCGGATGCCGTCCACGCGCTGCAGCGCCAGTGCGTGCGATGACACCTCCATGGCGCAGGCCCGGCAGCGGCGCTCGACCATGCGCCGCAACAGCGCCTGCAGGTCCGGCGCCTCCGGTGTAGTGCGCGCCGCCGACTCCTCCTCGTCCGCAACGCGGTAGGACACCGAGCTCACGCGCCCGCACGGATAGCCGGCGTCCTCGAACACCCCTTCGAGCAGGTAGGTCGTGGTCGTCTTGCCGTTGGTCCCGGTCGTGCCGACCACAACGAGATCCGCGCTGGGGTGGCCCCACGCACTGGCCGCCAGCGCCGCCAGCGCGGCACGGGCATCGGCCACCTTTAACCAGGGCACGCTGAAATCGGGCGGCGCGGGGGTCTCGGCAACGACCGCCAGCGCGCCGCGCTGTGCCGCCTCGTCGGCGAATTCAGCCCCGTCGTAGCGCTGCCCGCTGATGGCGACGAACAGATCGCCGGACGCAATCGTCCGCGAGTCGTACGCCACGCGGTTCACTGGTTGATCGAGCAGCTCGCCGGAATTGGCGCGGAGACCGGCGTTTACCTCCAAGCCGGCCTGACGCACCAGTTCGGCGACCGTCAGCACGACCTCACCCGGCTCCCTCTCCAGCGGACGCCGGATGCCGTTCCAGGCGCAGGACCGCGGTTGTGCCCCGGCCAATCGGCGCGCCGGGGGCCGGCTCATGGCTGACGACGAAGCCGACGCCGTCCAGACGCGCGACGAGACGCAGCCGGCCCAGCGCCTCGAGCGCCCGCCGGGCGCTCAGACCGCGCACGTCCGGCATGCTGCAGCACGGTAGAACCGGACCAGCCGCGGGCGGGGCAGCCGCCGCGTTCGGGACGCGATGCTGGACGGGCGTGGACGCCACGCGCGGCCCCGGGCGGCGCTCGATCAGGACCGGCGGATTCGGGTTGACCGTCGGGGCCACGGCCAGATGGCGCAGCGCCGCGGAGGCGAAGCGCTGGAACACGGGGGCCGCCACGGCGCCGCCCGTGAAACGGCTTCCCCGCGGCGTGTCGATCATCACGAGGGCCGCGAGCACCGGCGCGCGGGACGGCACGAACCCGATGAAGGAGGCGTTGTGGTCGTCGTCCGAATACCGCCCGTCGATCAGCTTCTCCGCGGTCCCGGTCTTGCCGGCGACCGCGTATCCGGGGATCTGGGCGGCGCGCGCCGTGCCGCGCTCGACCACCTGCTCCATGATGGCGGTCAGCTCGGCGACGGTCTCGGGCTCAAGCGCGCGGTGGAGCACCCGCCGCGGCCGCTCCTCCCGCACGCCGTCGCGCAGGATCGCGCGCACTACGCGCGGTTCGACCAGCTCGCCGCCGTTCGCGACGACGCTGACGGCAGCCGCCATCTGCAGCGGCGTGACCGCAACCTGGTATCCCATGGAGACGGATGCCACGGCGCGGTCGTTCAACGCAGCCGCATCGTGGACGATGCCGATGCTCTCGCCCGGCAGGTCGGGCGAGAGCGCCCGGCCGAATCCAAAGCGGCGTGCGAAGTCGATGAGCCGTTCCGGCCCGACGCGCAGCCCGAGCTTTATCGCCCCGACGTTGCTCGACTTGACGATGACGTCCTCGAGCGACAGCACGCCGTAGGTATGCATGTCGGGAATGGTGGAATTCCCGACGCGGATCGAGCCCTGGCTGACGTCGAACAGTTCGGCCCGGTTCGAGACCCCGCCCTCCAAAGCAGCTGCCGTCGTCACCAGCTTGAAGGTGGAACCGGGCTCGTAGATGTCCTGGACGGCGCGGTTGCGGCGCGCCGTCGCCGGGGAGGCGGCAAACACGTTGGGGTTGAAGCTCGGCTCGCTGGCCAGCGCCAGCACGTCGCCGGTGTACGGATCGAGCACCACTATCGCGCCGCCCGCGGCGTCGTGCTCGCGCACGGCGTTGCGCAGCTCCCGCTCGGCCAGGTACTGGAGATACTTGTCGATGGTCAACTCGACCGTGGCGCCGCTCGTCGGCGCCCGCTCGACGCGGCTGAACGCGCGCTGCCGAGCGTCCGTCTGGATGAGCGTCTTGCCCGGACGCCCGGTGATCTCGCTGTCGTACGCCGCCTCGATCCCGCTGAGTCCCTGGTTGTCGATGCCGACGTAGCCGAGCAGGTGGGCGCCGAGCGTCTTGTTGGGGTAGTAGCGCCGGTTCTCCTTCATGAAGCCGATGCCATCGAGCTGCAACGCCGCGACGCGCCGCGACGCGTCCGGTGACACCTGCCGCCGGACATAGGCGAATGCGCGCCGCTGGCCGAGCCGCTTCTCGATTGTTCGGCGCCACTTCGGAGTGCAGTCGCCGAGGGCGCCGCACACGGCCGCAGCCGTCGCCAGCGGGTCGTCGATATCGGTGGGTACGGCGTAGATGGTGTCGGCATCCACGCTGTAGGCCAGCACGCGCCCTTCGCGATCGAGGATCTCGCCCCGCTTGGGATGCAACGTGATGCTGCGGTTCTGCTGCCGCTCGGCGCGGGCCACCAGCGCCTCATGCCGGACCACCTGTATGTGGACGAGCCTGGCCTCGATGCCTACCGCCCACAGGCCGAAGACCGTAATCCCCACCAGCAGGCGGCGGCGCGTGAGCGGCCGCCAGTCGTGCAACCGGTCCTCACGCGCATAGCGGTCGGGGCGCGCCTGACCGTAGCGGATCGGCCGTGTACGAACCGGCCAGAAACGCCCCAGCCAACTCCGACTGTTCTGTCTGTTCGGCAACGTCGTTCCCTCAGCGCGCGGCGACCAGCGACCGATCGGGAGCCGCCGCCGGCACGACCCGTTCGATGACGATCGCTTCGTCGCTGCCCGGCGTCACCAGATCGAGCTGCTCGGTAGCGATCCGCTCAACCCGGTCCGGCGCCTGCAACGTCTCGATTTCGAGCTTGAGGTGCCGGTTGATCTCCATCTCGCGGGCGCGCTCCTGTTGCTTCTGCTCGATCCGGTAGCCGAGCTGGAGCAATTCGAAGTGCTGCCAGGCCGAGAACAGCAGTACGAACACCAGGAATACGCCGACCGCCGCCGAGCGCAACAGCTCGCGCTGCCGGGCCTTGTCGACCTCCCGCACGATGGGGTTGTTCTGTATGTCCCGCCTGACGACGTAGTCGAAATCGAGCTTGCTCACGGCAACCTCTCGGCGGCCCGCAGCTTTGCGCTGCGCGCGCGCGGATTCCGCCTGATCTCTTCCAGTCCGGGGCGCAGCGGGCGCTTCGTCACGACGCGCACGGCGACCTCACCGGCCTGTTCGAGCTCCCGCAGGCCCCACTTGACGATCCGATCCTCAAGGGAATGGAACGTGATGACCGCCAGCCGCGCGCCCGTGCGCAACCGGGCGCAGGCAGCGTGGAGAAAGCGACCCAACCCATCCAGCTCGTCGTTGACCCAGATCCGCAGCGCCTGGAACGTCCGCGTGGCCGCGTCTATGCGCTGGCCGCGGGGGCGCGGCGCGGCGCGGCGCACCAGCGCCGCGAGCTGCGCCGTCGAAACGACCGGGCCCTGGATGCGGGCCTCGACAATCGCCCGCGCTATCCGGCGCGCATGCCGTTCTTCCCCGTATTCGAAAATGCGGTCCGCAAGCGTCTGCTCGGACGCCTCCCGGAGCAAGTCCGCCGCGGTGGTCCCCGCCGAGCGGTCCATCCGCATGTCGAGCGGTTCGTCGCGGTTGAAGCTGAACCCCCTGCCCGCCGCCTCGAGCTGTACCGACGAAACGCCCAGGTCGGCCAGCACGCCGTCGACGCGCGCGATCTGCCGCTGGTCGAGCACGACGTCGAACTGCCGGTAGTCGCCATGCACCAACTCGACCCGCTCGTCCCACGCGGCGAGCGCCGCAGCTGCCAGCGGCAGGACTTCCGCGTCCCGGTCGATCCCGAGCACCCGGTCCGCCCCGGCAGCCAGCAGCGCCCGCGCATGGCCGCCGGTCCCGACCGTACAATCGAGGAAGTGGCCGCCGCGCGCCGGATCAAGCAGGGCGACCAGCTCGGCCGCCATTACCGGCGTGTGGCGTGGCGGATGGTTTACGGCGGGCATCGTCAGATTCCCAGCTCCGACAGGGCGTGTGCATCCTCCTCGGTGAACGGCTCGTGATCGAGCCGCTTGACGAACCGCTCGTTGTTCCAGACCGCCAGATGGTCCTGCTGCCCGATGACGGCTACCTCGCCCGTCATGCCGGCGGCGTCGCGCAGCCGCAGGTGAACGGAGACGCGCCCCTGCCGGTCGACGTCTGCCGGCTGGCCGAAGAAATTGACGCGATCGAGGAACCGCTTGCGCGACGGATGGGTGGACGGAACGCGGGCGAGCTTCTCTTCGATGCCGATCCAGACGGGCATCGGATAGATGAGCACGGACTCGCCGGTAAGGCTCGTCACGAACAAGGAGTTGCCGTGCGTTTCCTCAATGTGGCTGCGGAACGCGGCTGGGATCTTCAGCCTCCCCTTGTCATCTATTTTGGCTGCGAAATTTCCTCTGAGCACCCTTTCACTCCAAAATAAACCACAAAAAACCACACAAATGGTAAGAAAGTGGGGTTGGAGATGTCAATACGAATCGCCACTTATTCGCTTTACGAAAATAAAGCGAATACTTTAGACTTCACGAAACATGCTCCGCGCCGGCCTCATCGGACTCCCTGCCACGGGTAAAACCACGCTATTCAACCTCCTGACCCGCGCCGGCGCGGACGGTGCCACAGGACGGTTCGGGCGCAACGAGGCGCACATCGGCACGGCGGCGGTACCCGATGAAAGGCTCGACAGACTGACGGCGCTGTACGAGCCGCAGCGCCGGGTGCCCGCGACGGTCGCGTTCGCGGATCTTGCCGGCGCCGCGACGCCGCGCAGTCTCGTCGACGTGGGGGCCTACCGCGAGGCAGACGCGCTGCTGCATGTCGTGCGGGCGTTTCGCGCCGACGACGTACCGCACGCGGCCGGCGGCATCGATGCGGCCCGCGATGCGCAAGTGGTGGAAGACGAACTGATTCTTGCGGACCTGGAAGTGACCGAGCGGCGAATCGAACGAATCGAGCGCGACAGAAAGAAGGGGGTGGGCGAGAATCTCGACCGCGAGGCCCGCGTCCTCGCCCGCTGTCGCGCGGCGCTGGAGGACGGCTCGCCCATCCGCTCCCTCGAGCTCGACCCGGACGACGCCCGCACGCTGCGCGGGTTTCAGTTTCTGTCGGCCAAGCCGCTGCTGCTGGTGATCAACCTGGACGAGGATGACATCGGAGCGGCGGACCGGGCGGTGGAGCTGGTCGGCCTGAGCGGCATGCTGTCGCAGGCGGGGATCCGCGCCGTCCCGGTCTGCGCGAAGATCGAGCTCGAGATCGCCCAGCTCGACGCCGAGGACGCGCGCATGTTTCTGGCCGACCTCGGACTACGGGAACCGGGCCTGCACCGAATCGTGCGCGCCGCGTACGATCTGCTCGGCTACATCTCGTTCTTCACGGTCGGCAAGGACGAGTGCCGCGCGTGGTCGGTTGCCGACGGCAGCCTGGCGCCGGAGGCAGCCGGTGCGATCCACACGGACATACAGCGGGGGTTCATCCGTGCGGAGGTGGTCAGTTACGGGAACCTGACAAGCCGCGGCTCGCTCGGCGCCTGCCGCAACCACGGCGAAGTCCGCCTGGAAGGCAAGGAATACACCGTTCGTGACGGAGACGTCATCAATTTCCGTTTTGCGACGTGAGCGGCCCCGCGAGACGTATACTGACCGCGCTGGACAGCCAGATGATGACGACGAGAACCGCGGTGCGGACACTCCTCGTGGCGGCGGCGGTGCTGGCGGCGGCATCCCCCGCGGTGGGACAGACGCCGGAGGTGTCGTTCCGCGCCGGGCGCGTGACGATTACCGCTCGCGACACGCCGCTTGCGGCGATTCTAGACGCGTGGGAGCGGCAAGGGGGCTCGCGCTTCGTCGACGCCGGCCGGCTCGCGAACCGATCCATCTCGGTCCACATGGTCGAGGTTCCGGAGCGCGAGGCGTTACGCGTGCTGCTACGGTCGGCCGGTGGCTACGTGGCGGTCCCGAGGACGAGCCGCCAACCGGGGGCCTCGGCGTTCGACCGCATCTTCATCATGGCGGGGAGCGGACGGCCGCAGGCGGCGCCTGTGCCCGGACCTGCGGGGGGAGCCGCCAGCGGATTGCAGCCGCCGGGCCGCTTGCCGGCCGCAGGCGGCGCACCCGTAGCAGAGATACGACCAGCGGACCTCGACGGGTCGGACGAGCTCGACGAAATGGACGAGCTCGAGCTCGTCGAATCGCTCAGACGACGCGTTCAGTCCGCCGCGCCGGCCGACGGGGCAGAAGAACCCGCCGGCTTCCGGTCACGGCCGGACGGCGGCGCCCTGCGCAGCGCACCGCGGCCCGGCATGGTCATCGAAGCGGACGAGCCGCGGAATCGCCCGAATCCGGTTCGCCGGCGCACCCGCGAGCCGTAGCTCCTAGGAATCCGTGGTAAAACCGCGCGTCGCACCGAGACCGGTCAGGCGCGCGGCGGCTGCCTCTCCCGTCAGGGCATGCCCTTCCAGCCGCAGCAGGGCGCGCTTGAAGGCAATGCCGCCCGTGAAGCCGCCCAGTTGCCGCGCGTGCGTCACCACGCGATGGCACGGCACGATGATCGGCACCGGATTGCGGCCGAGCGCGCCGCCGACCGCGCGGCTGGCCGCCGGTGCGCCGATGCGCCGGGCGATGTCGCCGTAGCTGGTCACGCTGCCAAAGGCGATCCGGCGCGCGGCGCCCAACACCCGCTGCGTGAACGGGGTGACCCGCGTCAAGTCGAGCGGCACCGAAAACTGCGTCAGGCAGCCGGCAAAATAGGCGTCCAACTCGCCCGCGACGGCCGCCACTGCGAGGCTGTCGCGGCGCGCGTCCGACACCCAGCCGGCCAGGCGCGCGCGATACCGCTGCTCGTCCGGCGCGTCGAGCGTGACGTCGCATACGCCGCGCTCGGACACGCCGAGCCAGACCGGCCCGAACGGCGTCGCGGTAACGCCGTAGCGCACCATCCCGGGCATCCGTCCGCCAGCATCCTGCATTTCCATTTCGCCTCCTGCAAGGCGCCCGTTTCGCGCGCGAGGCCGGCGCGCTGCCATCTTCCCGCGGACCTGCCGCGCCATACGGTCCGTCGCATCCATATGCTACCCTGAGCGATTGTGCCAGCCCCGACCGAACCCGCCGCGGGGGCGTCACCGGGGCCACCGGCGGACGCCGCATCCTCCACCGCGCGTCTTGCCCGGTCTGCCGGCGTCATCGGCGCAGCCACCCTGACCAGCCGCGTGCTCGGACTGCTGCGCGACCAGGTGCTGGCGTGGCTGTTCGGCGCCGGCAACGCGATGGACGCCTTCTACGTCGCGTACCGCATTCCGAACCTGATGCGCGACCTGTTCGCCGAGGGCGCGATGAGCGCCGCGTTCGTCCCGACGTTCACGCGGCGTCTCAAGCAGCAGGGCAGGGCCGCCGCCTGGCAGCTCGGCAACCAGCTGATCAACGCGCTGCTGGTCGTGACGGGTCTGCTCGTCCTGCTCGGCATTCTCTATGCGCGCCCTTTGACGGCACTGATTGCGGGCGACTACGCCGCAGTGCCCGGCAAGCTCGAGCTGACGGCGACGCTCACCAGAATCCTGCTGCCGTTACTGAGCCTGGTGGCAGTGGCCGCCGCGATCATGGGGATGCTGAACTCGCTCAACCGGTTCTTCATCCCCGCGCTCTCGCCGGCGATGTTCAACGTCGGCGTCATCCTGAGCGCGTTCCTTCTCGTGCCGTTTGCGCCGGCGCTGGGCCTCCATCCGATCATCGCCATCGCCGTCGGCATGCTGCTCGGGGGGCTCGGTCAGATTGCGCTCCAGGTTCCAGCGCTCCGCCGCGAGGGCTACCGCTACCGGCCTGAGCTTAATCCCTCGGACTCGGGGCTCCGGGAGATTCTGCGCCTGATGGGTCCCGGCACGCTGGCCGGCGCGGCGGTCCAGATCAACCTGCTCGTCAACACGATCCTGGCGGCCGGTGAGGGCACGGGCGCAGTGTCGTGGCTCAGCTACGCCTTCCGGTTGATGTACGTTCCGATCGGCCTGTTCGGGGTATCGATCGCCACGGCTACGCTGCCGGCGGTTTCGCGGTTCGCGGCGCAGAACGATCCGGACGGGATGCGGCGGACGATTGGGGACGCGCTCCGCATGATGCTGATGTTGATCGTCCCGGCGCTCGTCGGCTTGATGGTGCTGGCGGAGCCGATCGTGCAGGTCATTTTCGAGCGCGGCAGCTTTGCGCCGGCCGACACGGCGGCGACGGCCGCGGCGCTCGTCTTCTACACGCCGGGGCTCCTGGGCTATTCCGCCGTCCGCATCTCCGTCCCATGCTTCTACGCGCTGAAGGACAGCGTCACGCCGACCCTGATCAGCGTGGTGTCGGTCATGCTGAATCTCGTCCTCAACCTCACGCTCGTCCAGTGGATGGGGTATCGCGGGCTGGCGCTGGGCACGTCGATCGCCGCCATCGTCAACGCCGCCCTGCTGTACATCCTGCTGAACCGGCGCATCGGTGGACTCGGCGGCGGGACGCTGCTGGCCGCGGTCTGGAAGATCGCGGTGGCCGCCGCTGTGATGGGCGTCGCCGTCGTCGCCGTCCAGGGCGGGCTGGAGGCGGTTTGGCCGCACGGTGGTCTGCTGCCCGCGCTCGGACGGCTGGCGGCCAGCATCGCCGCCGGCCTCGCGGTCCTGGCGTGCGCCGCACGCCTGCTCGGGATTCAGGATTGGGACCAGGCGCTGCAACGCATCGGCGCGCGGCTCCAGCGGCTGCGGGGGCGTACTGCCGACAGCTGACGCCGGCTGCTCCGAGGCGTGTGGTACCATGCGCCGTTCTCCCGATGCGCCGCGCCTACTATCAGAGCACTGCCGGTTACGGGTTCGGCCCCGGCCTCATGACGCCGGCGGTCAAGGCGCTGATCTGGACGAATGTCGCGGTATTCGCCGTTACGGCGCTGGCGCCCGCCGGCGTGCGGCTGTGGCTCGGCGAGCTGCTCGGCCTGACCCCCGCCCTTACACTGACCGACCTGCGGCTGTGGCAGCCGGTCACCTATCTGTTCATGCACGGCGGCGTCGGCCACATCCTGATCAACATGCTGATCCTGTGGATGTTCGGCGTGCAGCTGGAACGGCTCTGGGGCACCCGCTTCTTCGTGCGCTACTACTTCGTCGCCGGTGTGGGCGCGGCCGTCGTCACGCTGCTTGTCTCCCTGCTGCCGTTCTCGTTCAGCGTCGCGACGTACTCGACCATCACGATCGGCGCGTCGGGCGCCATCTACGGCCTGCTGATGGCGTTCGCGATGTACTACCCGAACACGCCGATCCTGATGTTCCTGCTGTTTCCGGTGCCGGCGAAGTACTTCGTGATGATCCTCGGCGCAATAGCCTTCATCTCCGCGCCGCGCGGCGGCGGCGTGGCGCACATCACGCACCTGGGCGGGCTGATCGCGGGCTATCTGTATCTGCGGCGCCTGCGCGGGTCCGCGTCGGGCGGCGGCGGCCTCGTAGGGGAGATCAAGTACCGTTACGTGCGCTGGAAGATGAACCGCCTCCGCCGGCGGTTCGAGGTCCAGTCCGGCGGATTCGACCGCGACCGGCACGACCGGATTCACTAATCGGAGCTTTCTGCCGGGGTCGCCGGCCGCGCCAGGACGACCAGCTCGAACGTATCCTCCGCCGCCTGCGCCTGGTGCGCCACACCGGCCGGCACGTGCAGCACCTCGCCTTCGCGCACCGTAACGTCCCGCGCGGCCACGCGGCAGCGGAGCATCCCTTTCAGCACGTAGACCATCTGCTCCGCTTCGTGGACATGCAGCGGAACGTGCGTGCCGCGCTTGAGATACGCCTGGATCAGCGTCTGCCGTTCGCCCGTGATCACCTTGCGGGAGACCATCGCGGTCACCTTTTCGAGCGGCAGATCGCTCCAGCAGTGCAACGTGCTCCCCGACGCCGTCACTTTTCCTGTCTTCTCCTTTTTTCTCTATGACTTACGCGCGGTCGCCGCAGTCCGGGGCGTGTCACTCGCATGGTATACTGACCGGTCGTGCGCACGCACCTGGAAACCGGTCGGACGTCGTCGCGCGGCGCCTGCATGGATTCTGCACCATGAAGGCTCCGCCGGTCACCAACGGGTCGTCCGCCGCCACCTCGTCGGCCACGGAAAGCTGGGGCGGATTGGCGCGCGCCGAGTGGCACCGGGTGTATCGCACGATGCTGCTCTCCCGGCGCCTCGATGACAAGGAAATCCAGCTCAAGAACCAGAGTCGGACCTACTTCCAGATCAGCGCCGCCGGACATGAGGCGATTCAGACTGCGGCCGGCATGACCCTGCGGGCCGGACACGACTGGTTCTTTCCGTACTACCGCGACCAGACGCTCTGTCTGGCGCTCGGAGTCACGCCGCTCGACATGCTGCTGGCCAGCGTGGCGGCCGATGCCGATCCGTCCTCCGGGGGGCGCCAGATGCCGGCGCACTGGAGCTCGCCGCAGCTGCACATCGTGTCGCCCTCGAGCTGCTGCGCGACGCAGTGCCTGCACGCCGTCGGGGCCGCGGAAGCGAGCGCGATAGGACGGCGCCTGCCGGAGCTCGCCAAGGTCATTGGCGGCCAGGGCGACGAGGTCGCCTACGTTGCGCTGGGCGACGGTTCGACGAGCGAGGGCGAGTTCTGGGAATCGCTCAACACGGCGTGCACGCAGCGCCTGCCGGTCATCTACGTGATCGAGGACAACGGGTATGCGATCTCGGTGCCGGTCGAGGTGCAGACGCCCGGCGGAGACATCTCGCACCTGGTCGAATCGTTTCCCGGCCTGCGAGTCATCCGCGTCGACGGCACCGACGTGGCCGCCAGCTTTGCCGCCATGCGGGAAGCCGCGGAATATGCGCGCGGGGGCAGCGGGCCGGTGCTGGTCCGGGCTGCCGTCATACGCCTGTACTCGCATTCGATGTCCGACGATGACCGTGCGTACAGGAGCGCCGCGGAGCGCACGGATGAGGAAGCGCGCGACCCGCTGACGCGCTGCGCCGCAGTGCTCGAAGAGCGCTCGCTGGCCACGCCCGAGGAGCTGGCGAAAATTGGAGCGGATGTCGATCGCGAGATCGCGACGGCAGTCGACCGGGCGCTTGCGGCCGCGCAGCCCGACCCGGGCACCGCGACCCGCTATGTGTATTCCCCCTCCGTCGATCCCGCGTCGTCCCGGTTCGAGGCGGCCGCCACGGGCAACGACCCGCCGGTGACGATGATCGGGGCAATCAACCGCACCCTGAATGAAGAGATGGCGCGCGACCCGCGCATCGTGATCTTCGGAGAGGACGTCGCGGACGCGAGCCGGGCCGGGGCGCTGACGGAGGTGCCGGGCAAGGGCGGTGTGTTCAAGGCCACGCTCGGCCTGCAGCGGTTGTACGGCGAAACCCGTGTCTTCAACTCGCCCCTGGCCGAGGCCAATATCGTCGGCCGCGCCATCGGTATGGCCATCCGCGGCTTGAAGCCGGTGGTCGAGATTCAGTTCTTCGACTACATCTGGCCGGCGATGATGCAGATCCGGGACGAGTTGACGATGCTGCGTTACCGCTCCAACAACGCGTATTCCTGCCCGGTAGTGATTCGCGCCCCGATCGGCGGCTACCTGCGCGGCGGTTCCCTGTACCACTCCCAGTCGGGCGAGAGTATCTTCGCCCACTGCCCCGGACTGCGCATCGCATTCCCGTCGAATGCCGAGGACGCCTGCGGCCTGCTGCGCACCGCGATCCGCTGCGACGACCCGGTGTTGTTCCTCGAGCACAAGCACCTGTACCGCCAGACCTACAACAAGGCCGCCTATCCTGGGCCCGATTACACCCTGCCGTTCGCCAGGTCAGCCGTCCGCCGCGAAGGCGCGGACGTTACCGTCGTCACGTGGGGTGCGCTCGTGCAACGCACGCTGCTCGCCGCGGAACAGGCGCGCGAGGCCGGGATCGACGTCCGGGTGGTCGACCTGCGCACGATTGCGCCGTTCGACTGGGAGGGCATAGCCGCCGCGGTCAAGCTGACCAGCCGCGTGGTCATCGCGCACGAGGACCAGTTGACGTGCGGCTTCGGCGCGGAGCTCGCGGCGCGGATCGCCGGCGAGCTGTTCGAGTATCTGGATGCGCCGGTGAAGCGGGTCGGCGCCCTCGACTGTCCCGTCGCGTACAGCCCGGTGCTGGAGCAGGCAATCCTGCCGCAGTCTGCGGACATCCTGCAGGCGATCCGCGAGGTCGCCCGCTACTGAGATTCTGTAGATGGGGCTGCGCCCCAAACCCCCGGCGGCTGACCGGTCTCGGTGCGACGCGGGGTTCCACCGCGGACTGCTTGCAGCCGTGATGCGCTGTCCGGCGCTGCTCCTCGCGCTCGGGTTGGCTGCGAGCGGAGCGGGGGCGCAATGGTCCCGACCGGTTGAGCAGATCCGCTCCAGCGGCGGCCTGCCGCCCCACGTCGTCGGACAGTTCCGCGCGCCCGCCGCCTTCCAGCAGGCGCCCTCCGGCGACTACTACCTCTTCGACCGCCGCGGACATAGCGTGTACCGCGTCGGCCCCGCGGGCGCGGCAACCGAGCTCGTCAGGATCGGCCCCGAGGACGGCAGGCTGCTCGGCGCCAGCGCCTTCCACCTCGGGCCGGACGGCCGCTTCGTCGTGGCCGACGCGCCGGAAGGACGGGAGCGGGTGCAGATCTTCGACGCCGACGGCATCCGTCTGGGCGGTTTCCGCCTGCCGGGCCGGGCCGCACCGCGTATCACGATGGGCGACCTCGTGCTGACCGGCATCGCGTCACTGCAGTTCACCGGCCGCGCGATCATCATGAACCAGCCGGAGTTGGGCGGCCTGATAACCGCATTCAGCCTCAACGGTCATCCGTACCACACGTTCGGTGTCTTCCGGCGCACCGGGCACGAAGCGGACCGGGAGCTGCACCTTGCGCTCAACAGCGGCCTGCCGCTGGTCAACCCCGCCGGCGGGTACTACTTCGTCTTCCAGGCCGGCGCACCGCTCTTCCGCAAGTACGACGACAGCGGGCAGCTGCTGTTCGAGCGGCACGTCGAAGGCCCCGAGCTCGATCCGCTGGTTGCGGCGCTGCCGACGGTCTGGCCCCGGCGGCCCGGCGGCGGCGGCCGGGAGCTGCCGATCGTGCCGCCCACCGTGCGGGCGGCTGCCGTCGATCCGGACGGTTATCTCTGGATTGCCCTGACGGTCCCGTACGTCTACGTATACGACCCGCACGGAGAGAAGGTGCGCACCCTTTCGCTCCGGGGCGCCGGCATCCTGAATCCGACCAGCCTGGCATTTGCCGGCCGCGACCGACTGCTCGTCACGCCCGGCTGCTACGAGTTCACAGTCCGCTAGCGGGTTCCGGTTACCGGAGCTCGGCGCTGAACACCGTCACCGCCTGGCCGCTCAGCTTCACGCGGCTGCCGTCCACGCGCACGCGCACTACCCCGCCGCGCGCCGACACCTGGCGGGCGGTGAACGCATCCTGCTTCATCCGCCCGCGCCAGTACGGCCCTAGACAGCAGTGGGCGGAGCCCGTTACCGGATCCTCGTCTATACCGAACGCGGGGGCGAAGTAGCGCGAGACGAAGTCGAAGCCGGGCTCCGTGGTGCCAGCCGTGACAATCACGCCGCGCGCCTCGATCGCCCGCAGCCGGTACAGATCGGGTCGGAGGCGCCGCACCGCTGCTTCGGATTCGAGCTCCACCAGATAGTCGAACCGGCTCCGCCCGAAATACCGCACCGGCGCGCCAAGCGCGTCCAGCAGACCCGCGGGCGCACACACGCGCTGCTCCCAGAGCACGTGCGCGGACGCGAGCGTCGCGTGGCCGCACAGCTCCACTTCCGCAATGGGCGTGAACCAGCGCGGGTCGAACTCGCCGTCGGCGCGGCGCTCGAGGAACGCCGTCTCCGACAGGTTCATCTCGCCCGCCAGGCGCTGCATCCAGACCTCGCTACGCGGCTTCGGCAGCACGCAGACGGCGGCTGGGTTGCCGCCGAAAACCGTGTCCGTGAAGGCGTCCACCTGCGTGACGATCATGCGTTGCCGCGCCGCGCCGGAAAACGCCGCGAGAGATGCCGCGGAAGGCATCGAATCGGGCCGCGACGGTTGCCGCTAAGGGGGGTGTCTGGTATCATAGGTCGTTTTGTTTTGCCTCGGGAGACGCCGTTGTGTCAAGCGGCGTGAGGCCTGAGCGGCCAGCGGTCGAACATGCGCCGTGGCGAGTGTTCGCAATGCCTGACGAGCGAGACCCGTTTCTGGCGCGCTCCCTGCAGCAGCTGCAAGCCAACACACGCAGAGCAGGACCGGCAGCGGCGGCCAGCTACTCGCTGATCGGCGCGATTCTCCTGCTCGGCGGCGGAGGGCACCTGGTGGACCGCTGGCTGGGATCCGCCCCGTGGGGCCTGCTGGCGGGGTTGATGCTGGGATTGATCGTCGGCTTCTACGAGCTGGCCAAGGCGGTCTGGAGGTCGTGAGCGATGCGGGGCGTATGGCTGATCGCCGCGCTCGTCATTGCGGCCGGCGCCGGCGCCGCCGTGGTCGCGCCCGGAGCCGCGCTTGAAGTGGGACTCGGCGCGGCCGGCCCGCTCGTTGTCGGTGTCGGCTCGCTGGTATTGATGGACCGCGCGCATAAACGAAGTCCGGAACGGCTGACGCGCCTGATGGTGCGCGCGTTCCTGGCCAAGCTTGTTTTTTTCGGCCTCTACATGGCGCTGACCCTCAGCATGCTCTCGCTCGACGTTCTCTGGTTCGCCGGGAGCTTCACTGTCTCGTTCGTGGCGCTGCACCTGGCCGAGGCGCGGCATCTGCAACGGTTGTTCGCGGCCTGACCTTTTCTCCACAACATGCCTCAACCTGACCACGCCGAACCGACCGCGCACGGAGCCGAGCACGCCAGCGATCACGCCGAGGGCGGGTTCGACGCCGGCGAAGTGATCATCGAGCATGTCGCCAACAGCTCGTTCGAGCACCCGATCCTGCGCCTGCCGGCCATCTTCGGCATCGACTTCTCGGTAACGAAGCACGTCTTCATGCTGCTGCTCGTCGCGACAGTCGTCTTCCTGCTGGTCACGACGACCGTGCGACGTTATCTGAAGCAGGACCGGCTCGTACCGGGCGGCTTCATGAACGCGCTGGAATTCGTCGTCGAGTTCATACGGGACTCGATAGTGCTGCCGAACGTCGGCGCGAAGTACGTCCGGACGTGGGCGCCGCTCGTGCTCACGTTCTTCTGCTTCATCCTGGCCGCGAACATGATTGGCCTGATCCCCATCTTCGAGGTGGTCGGCCTGATCGACCACTACGTGCTGCATACGGGCGAGCACTCGCTGGTCAAGAACTTCATTCACGGCGGGACGACCGCCACGGGTAACTTCAACGTCACCGCGGCGCTCGCCACGATCACGTTCGTGTCGATCATCATCGCCGGCACCCTGGCGCACGGCTTCATCCAGTACTGGATCAACCTGGTGCCGCACGGCCTGGCCTGGCCGCTCTACATCCTGTTGATCCCGATCGAGGTGATGGGGATGTTCGTCAAGCCGTTCGCGCTGACGATGCGGCTGGCGGCCAACATGACCGGCGGGCACATCGCCATCCTGGCCATCCTGTCGTTCGTGTTCATCTTCACCGAACAGTTCAGCGCAGCGGCCGGCATCGCCGTTGGCATCGGTGCCTCGATACCACTCGCGGTCGGCATCAACGCACTCGAGATCATCATCGTCTTCGTCCAGGCATATGTCTTCACCCTGCTGTCGGCCGTGTTCATCGGCATGGCCATCAACGTGCATCACTAGAGAAACGGAGGTTACCTGAATGGATCAGATTCACCTGCTCGGGGCGGGATTGGGACTCGGGCTGATCGTCATCGGCGCGGGATTGGGCATCGGACGGCTCGCCGCCGCCGCCGCCGAGGGAATTGCAAGGCAGCCGAACGCCGCGGCACAAATCACCGGCGGCATCAACCTGCCGCTGTTTCTGCTCGAAGGCGTCGCGATTCTGGCCGAGGTCTTCGTTCTGATCCTCATGCTGTAGGGATAGAACCATGGACAATCCGCTCGTCCAGCCCGATCCCGGGCTGTTTTTCTGGACCATCGCGGTCTTCCTGGTACTGCTGTTCCTGCTCAAGCGGTTCGCCTGGGGACCGCTGCTGGCGGCGCTCGACGAGCGTCAGGCCGGCATCCGCAAGTCGCTCGACGACGCCGATCGGGCCCGCAAGGAGCTCGACCAGGTGCGGGAGCAATCGGAGGCGATCATCGGCAAGGCGCGCGGGGAGGCTGACGGCATCGTCACCGACACCCGTGCGGACGCGGCGAAGCTGCGCGAGGATCTGCGCCGGCAGGCGCAGCAGGAAGCGCAGGCAATCGTACAGAACGCCGAGCGTCAGATTCAGCAGGAACGGGACCGGGCGCTGCTGCAGATCCGCCAGGAGGCGGTGGACGTGTCGCTGATGATCGCCTCGAAGCTGATCCGCCGGAACCTCACCGAGGCAGACAACGCGGCCCTGATCGATGAAGCGCTGAAGCAGGTCCAACCGCCCGCGCAAGGTTGACGCGCCGTCGCTCCGGGCCTGCCTGCTGTCATGGACCCAGCAGGCAGGCGGGGATTACGGCGATGCCGTCGCGCCGACGATAGGCGTCGGCGCCGGTCGTGACGATTGCGGCATCGAGCAGTTGGGGGCCGATACGGTCGCGCAGGCGGCAGAGCGCGTGCACGTCGCGGTCGCCGACCGCGGCCGCCAGCTTCACCTCGACGGCCACGACGCGCTGGTCGCCGCGCACCACGACCAGATCCACTTCGAGCTCGCCGCCCCAGGTCCGTAGGTGGTTCATTGCAGCTTCGGCCGCCTGAGCGTACACCCGCAGGCTCTGGGTGACCAGCGATTCGAACAAGGCGCCGAGCAGGGTGCCGTTGTGGCGTATTGCGGGAACCACCGGCGCGGGTTCGAGCAGGGCGCCGGCATCCACACCCAGCATTCGCGCCGCCAGCGCCGGATCCACAAGGTGGTGCTTGGAAGCGACGTTGAGCCTGGGAAGTTGGCCGCCGCCGGGCAGCCAGGGGAGGACGGGGTCGAGAATGCGGAGCCGCTCCAACGTATCCCGGTACGGGCGCATGGTGGAGCGGGCCGGCTTGTCTCCCTCGCCCGCAGTGGAGGCGTCGCGGATCCTGTCGTAGCTCGCGGTAGTGGCCGTGGCTGCGGCGCAGGCCCGCAGCCAGCGCCGCAGCATGGCCGGGTTGCGCGTGCGGACTCCCTGTTCGGGAAGCTCGCGGTCGACGATCCGGTCGATGTAGCCGTCGAGCTCCGCCCGCCGAGCCCGGCCCGAGCCGCCGCGCATGCCGGGAAACCCGCTGGCCAGGATTTCCTCCACGTAGCGCTCCAGGGTGACCCCGGTGTGGCCGGAGATCGCGGGCCGGGCGCCCGTGAGCAGCGCCGCCAGGCTCACCGACGGCATGTCCACCCCGCGCTCTGCGAGCGACAACGGCCGCATCCTCACCGTGACGATGCGTCCGGCTCCCGAGTGGGTGCCGGCCATGTCGTCCGAGGCTGATCCGGTGAGAATGAACCGCCCGGGCCGGCGCTCGGCGTCCACCGCCCGGCGGACCAGGTCCCACGAAGGCGGATAGCGTTGCCATTCGTCGACGAGGATCGGCTCCGCGCCCCGCACGAGCCGATCCGGATCCGCCTGGATCACGTCGAACGCGCCCGGCCGATCAAGCTCGCGGCAGGTAGCCGCCCGGCGGCGGGCGGTCTCCGTCTTGCCCACCCCCTTGGCGCCCTCGATGCTAACCGCAGGCAGATCCGCGAGTAGCGCACTCAGCTCCGCATCGACGATCCGCGGGCGGTAACGCTGTGTCGCCGTGCGGTCGGTCATGACGCGAAAACACTACTATCCATCGGGCATATACACTACCATTTCTCGTATTTCTACGCTACCGTTCATCGGATGCTCGCCAGTACGCACCAAGCGGCAACCTGCAGAAGAACATCACCGCGGAAGACAACACAACGCTCATGGATGAAGCGCTGAAGCAGGTCCAGCCGCCGCGGGGCCGTCGCCGGGCAGCAGGAATTCGCACGACAGACCCGGCGCCCGGCCAATGCGGGCATCGAGCGTCGCCAGGGGTACGGCAAGCGCCTCGGCGCAGGCAACGTACCAGGCGTCGTAGGTGGTCAGGTTGAAACGCAGCTCCCAGATCCGCGTAGCGAACGGTTCGAAGTTCAGCAACTCGATCGACAGATCGACGATGTCCCGATAGCCCGCCGTTGCCTCCAGGCCGGTGATCTCACCCGCCAACTCGGCCCGCCGCAAGACGTTGCCAGCTTCTATCGGCGCCAACTGCGGCGCGATCAGGTGTCTCTCGGCGATCACGCCGCGGGCCCAGTCGCCGTCGGGTCCGGTATCGAGCGCCGCCGCAACGAGCACCGAGGCATCGACGACGACCGGCGGCATGGCGTCTCAACGCCGGCCGGCGTCGAGATGACGGAGAATCGCGCTGGCCGGCAGTCGTGTACCTGTGGCGTTCTGGCGCGCACCCACCCGTTCGAGCCATCGATCGATGGACGGCCTCGACGCCAATCTTGCGAGTTCGCCGCGCAAGTACTCCTGCATCGACTTGTGTGCCAGGGCGGCACGGGCGGCTAGCTCGTCACGCACCGCTTTCGGGACGTTGCGCACCGTGATTTGAACAGCCATGCTGTCATTATGAAGCCGTTGCTGTCCATATGCAATCGCGTACCTGCGGTGGTCAGCGCCCAGCCGCCGCCGGCTGGCGAACGCCGACGGCCGCGCGTGCACAAGCGACGCAACCGGGAGTCACGATCCAGTGCCGGATGAAGGCGCGTGCCCGGACGCCGCTGGGCCGGTACTTGTCGGCCCGATCCCGATAGACGTAACACAGGGATTGCGCCCGACTCCCGCCGGCCCGCCCGGCGACGGGTCCCGCCGGCTCCACTACTGCAGCGCCGCCGACGTAACGGCGGAGCCCAGCGACCCGGCCACCGCCTGGGCCTGCTCGAACAGCATCTGCGGGTAGATGCCGAAGAGGATTGTGCCCACCACGGCGACCGTCAGCGTCGCCGCCATGGCCGGCCCTATCACGATCTCCGAGCCGGTCGCTTCCTCCTTGAAGAACATGAAGACGACCACGCGGAGGTAGTAGTAAAGGGAGATCGCGCTGTTGACCACGGCGACCACGGCCAGCCAGATGAAACCCTGGTCGATCGCCGCGCCGAACACCCACACCTTGCCCATGAAGCCGGCGGTCGGCGGAATACCGCCCAGCGACAGCATGAACAGCAGCATCGCGACGGCCGCCACGGGGGCGCGGGCGAACAGGCCGCTCAGATCCTTGAGCTCGTCGCCCACGACGTCCCGCCGGCGCAGCATCGTGATGACGGCAAATGCGCCGAGCTGCATGAACAGGTAGACCCACAGGTAGACCAGCGCCGCCACGACGCCCCGCTCGGTTGCCGCCGCCACGCCGATCAGCACGTAGCCCGCGTGCGCGATCGACGAGTAGGCGAGCATCCGCTTCATGTTGCTCTGGGTGATCGCCGCGATATTGCCGACGGTCATCGTGACGACGGCCAGGAAGGCGAACACGACCTGCCAGTCGGGGGTGAGCGACCCGAGCCCCTCCACGAAGATGCGCAGCAGCATCGCGAACGACGCGGCCTTCGACCCAACCGACAGGAAAGCCGTCACCGGCGTCGGCGCGCCTTCGTACACGTCCGGCGCCCACATGTGGAACGGCACCGCCGCGATCTTGAAGCCCATGCCGGCCGCGAGCAGAATCAGCGCCGTCGCCAGCATGAGGCTGCGGTCCTGCCCGGCCAGGGCGGCCGCGATGCCGTCGAGCCGCGTCGTGCCCGTGGCGCCGTACAGCAGCGACATGCCGTACAGCAGGATGCCCAGCGAAAACGCGCCGAGCAGGAAATACTTGACGGCGGCCTCGTTCGACTTGTGGCTCGGCTTGAGGTACCCGGCCAGCACGTAGAACGCGATGGCCATCGTCTCCAGGCCGATGAACAGCGTGATCAGGTCGACGCCGCTGGCCATGAACATCATCCCGAGCGTGGCGCACAGGATGAGGAAGTAGTACTCGGCCGCCGGCACCCCTTCTACGCGCAGATAGGACGCCGACATCATCAGCGTCAGCGCGGCGGAAACCAGGAAGATCGCCTTGAAGAACAGCGCGAACCCGTCGATCGCCAGCAGTCCGCGGGAAATGGTCGTGTCGACGCCCGCGAACGACGCCAGCACCAGGCCGCTCAGGATCAGCGTCGCCAGCGAAACGCCGAACAGCAGCTCGCCGCGGCGCGGCACGATGATGTTGAGCAGCAGGACCAGCAGCGCCCCGCCGGTGATGATCAGCTCGGGCAGGAGATAGTAGAAGTCGCTGGCCGAAAAGCCGAGTGCCTCCATTACCTGGCGCCTCCGCGGACCCGCCCGCCGTCAGTCGGGACCGCCGCCAGCCGGGGCGTGTAGTCGCTGTTCACCCGCTCCATGACGTTGTCCACCGACGTTTCGAGCCGGTCGAGGAACGGCTTCGGATACAGTCCGATCCACACCGCCAGGATGAGCAGCGGCACGAACGTCCATATCTCCCGCATGGTGAGATCCGGCAGGCTCTCGTTCTTCGGATTGTCGACGTTGCCGAACATCGTGCGCTGGTACAGCCAGAGCATGTAGGCGGCGCCCAGCACGATACCGCTGGCGGCTACGAACGCCCACATCTTGTTGACCACGAAGATGCCCTGCAGGATCAGCACCTCGCCGATGAATCCGTTGAGCGTCGGCAGGCCGATGGACGACATCGTCATCACCAGGAAGATGGCCGCGTAGACCGGCATGACCTTCGACAGCCCGCCGTACTCCGCGATTTCGCGTGTGTGGCGGCGCTCGTAGACGATGCCGACGATCAGGAACAGCGCCCCGGTGGAAATGCCGTGGTTGAGCTGCTGCACGATGCTGCCGGTGATCCCGACCGGCGTCAGGGCGAACATGCCGAGCATCACCAAGCCCATGTGGCTGACGCTCGAGTACGCCACCAGCCGCTTCCAGTCCTTCTGGGCCATCGCGACCAGCGCGCCGTACACGACGCCGATGATCGACAGCGCGGCGACGACCGGTACGAAGGCAACGGTCGCCTCCGGCAGGATCGGCAGGCTGAAGCGGATGAAACCGTACGTGCCCATCTTCAGCAGGACGGCAGCCAGGATGACCGAGCCGGCGGTCGGGGCGTCCGTATGCGCGTCGGGCAGCCAGGTGTGGAACGGGAACATCGGCACCTTGACGGCGAACCCGAGGAAGAAGGCGAGGAAGATCCACCACTGCAGGTCGTACGGGATGCCCAGCTCGTGGAACTGCGTGACGTCGAACGTGTATATGCCGGTCACGCTGTGGTGGTAGAAGTAGACTGCCAGGATCCCCAGCAGCATCACGACGCTGCCGACCAGGGTGAAGAGGAAGAACTTGATGGCCGAGTACAGCCGGTTGTCGCTGCCCCAGATGCCGATCAGGAAGTACATCGGCACCAGCATCACTTCCCAGAACAGGAAGAACAGCAGGAAGTCGAGCGACATGAACGCGCCGAGCATGCCGGTCTGCAGCGCCAGCAGGAAGACGTAGTACTCCTTCACCCGCATGGTGATGGCAGTCCACGACGACAGCACCGCGATGACGCCCATCAGGGTCGTCAGCAGGATCAACAGCGCGCTGAAGCCGTCCACGCCCAGGAAGTAGTCCGCGCCGATCGACGGAATCCAGTCGTGACGCTCCACGAACTGCCAGCCGGCATCCTGCGTGTCGTACCAGAACCAGAGCGGGAGCGAGACGAGGAACCCGATTCCGACGGTGACGTTGGCGATCAACCGGATCAGGTGCTCGTTCTGGCGATTGACGAACAGCAGAACGAGCACACCCGCCAGCGGGGTGAACAGAATCAGTGACAGCAAGGGAAATTCGGCTGCGTTGCTCATGGCTTTAGATGCGGGGTCAGCGCCCGACGAGGAACCAGGTCACGAACGCGAACACGCCAACCAACGTGGCGAACGCATAGTTCTGTATGAGGCCGGTCTGCACCCGGCGGAAACCGTAGCTTCCCTCCCGGCATATCCAACCGACCAGGTTGACGAGTCCGTCGACCACGTACTTGTCGAGCACGTGGGAAACGACCGACGAGGCCCGGGTGAACCACCCCGCGCCGTTTACCGCGCCGTCGACCACCGCGCCGTCGAACCGCCAGAGATTCTGCGCGCCCGACATGGTGCCCTGCACGACCGTGGCGTCGTACAGCTCGTCGACGTAGTACTTGTTGGTAAGCAGGCGGTGGGTTCCGGCCAGCCGGGCCGCCAGCCGGTCGGCTTCGTCCGGCCGCCACACGTAGTTGCGGCAGGCGAACAGGATGCCGCCGACCGCGATCAGCACGGACAGCGCCATCAGGCCGAGCTCTGCCGTGTGCGAGATGTGATGCACTTCCCCGGCGTGGGCCGCCGCCCCGGCCGTGAAGCTCGGCTCCAGGAAATGCTCGATCATGTTGTTGCCGCCCAGCGCCGCCGGCACACCCAGGAAACCGGCAAACACCGCACCGACCGCCAGCACCACGAGCGGGCCGGTCATCAGTCTGGGCGACTCGTGCGGCCCGTGCCAGGCGTGGGCATGCCCAGCGGCATCACCATCACCGGGGCCGTGACCGGCGCGGTCCGGCGCCGGACCGCGATAGCGGCCGAAGAAGGTCATGTTGATGAGCCGGAACATGTAGAACGCGGTCATCGCCGCCGTCACCACGCCGATGCCCCACAGCAGCTTGTTGTGCAGGAAGGTGCGGTACAGGATCTCGTCCTTGCTGAAGAACCCGGACAGCGGCGGGATGCCGGCAATCGCCACCGCGCCGATGCACATCGTGACGAACGTGACCGGCAGGTGCTGGCGCAGCCCGCCCATCCGCCGCATGTCCTGCTCCTCGTTCATCGCATGGATGACCGACCCGCTGCCGAGGAACAGCAACGCCTTGAAGAAGGCATGTGTCATCAGGTGGAACGCCGCCGCGGCAAATGCGCCCACGCCGGTGGCCAGGAACATGTAGCCGAGCTGCGAGACGGTTGAATAGGCGAGCACCCGCTTGATGTCGGTCTGCACCAGCCCGATCGTGGCCGCCATCAACGCGGTGACCGCGCCGATTGCCGCCATGATCTCCATCACCTGCGGCGCGTGGGTGAACAGGACGGCGTTGCGGCACACCATGTAGACGCCGGCCGTGACCATCGTCGCCGCGTGAATCAGGGCCGACACCGGCGTCGGGCCCTCCATGGCGTCCGGCAGCCAGACGTAGAGCGGAATCTGCGCGCTCTTGCCGGTGGCGCCGATGAACAGGAAGAGACAGATGAGCGAGACCACGCCGAAGCCGATCGCGGCGGTCTCCGCCGGCATCGCCGACACCGCCTCGGCCACCTCGCGGAAATCCAGCGTGCCGAACGTGAAGAAGATCAGGAAGATGCCGAGAATGAATCCCCAGTCGCCGACGCGGTTGACGATGAACGCCTTCTTGCCCGCATCCGACGCGCTCTTCTTCGTGTACCAGTAGCCGATCAGCAGGTAGGAGCAGAGGCCGACCCCCTCCCAGCCGACGAACATCACCAGGAAGCTGCTCCCCAGCACGAGGATCAGCATGAAGAAGCAGAACAGGTTCAGGTAGCAGAAGAAGCGCGCAACCCCGCCGCGCGGTTCATGGTCGATGTAGCCAATCGAATAGACGTGGATGAGAAACCCGATGCCGGTAACGACCAGCAGCATCATCCCCGACAGCGGGTCGAGCGTGAACGCCCACGGCACTTCGAACGACCCGATGCCGTTGGCCGTCTCGAGCGGGATGGGCGGAATCCAGCTCGCCACCGTCACCTTGTAGTAGCGCTCGGTCGACCCCAGCAACTGGATGAACGCGGTGGCGCTCAACAGGAACGCAATGGCCATCGCGCCGGTCGCCACGAGCCCCGCCGTCCGCTTGCTGAACGACCGCACGCCGACCAGCCCGTTGAGGGCGGCGCCGATGCCGGGGACCAGCGGTATGAGCCAGATGAAATCCATCGTTACGTTACCACCGCATCAGGCTCATTTCGTCGATGTTCACTGTCTCTTTGTTCCGGTAGAACGCGATGATGATGCCGAGTCCCACCGCGGCCTCCGCCGCGGCCACCGCAATGACGAACACCACGAACACCTGGCCGGTCAGGTTCTGCAGGTGATCCGAGAGCGCGACCAGGTTGATGTTGACCGCGTTGAGGATCAACTCGATCGACATGAAGATGATGATGATGTTGCGCCGTACCAGCACGCCAATCACGCCGATCATGAATAGCCCGGCCGACAGCACGCTGTAGTGAAGCGGGGTAATCTCCAGCACTTGATACCTACAGATTCTTCTTCGCCAGCACGATTGCGCCGATCATGGCGACCAGCAGCAGCATGGACGCCAGCTCGAACGGAATCAGGTACTCCGTGTACAGCACCCAGCCGAGGCGCTCGGTGTTGAGTAGCGGGTCGCCGAAGCCGGCCGGCAGCTCTGCCGCGGCCTGCGCCACCGGCGCGCCGTCATGCGCCGACGTGTACCACACGATGCCGACCAGCTCGGCCAGCACGACACCGGCCAGCAGCACGCCGGGAATTCCGACCCGGCGGTTGTCGCTGCGCAGCTCGGGCGCCCGCTTGAGGCTGACCAGCATCACGACGAACAGGTACAGCACGACGATCCCGCCGGCGTACACGAGCACCTGGATCACCGCCACGAACTGGGCGCTGAGCGTCACGTAGAGAATCGCGACGAGCAGGAAGTTGAGCACCAGAAAGAGCACGCTGTGCACGGCGTTCCGCGCGGTGATCACCATGATCCCCAGCCCGAGGATCAGCGTCGCCAGCAGGTAGAACACAAACGCTTCCATCAGCTACAGGACCACCTTCGCGATGCCGGTCAGCACCAGGTTGCCGATGGCGATCGGAATGAGCACCTTCCACCCGAGCGCCATCAGCTGGTCGTAGCGGTAGCGCGGCAACGTGGTACGGATCCAGATGAATATGTACAGGAAGAAGAAGATCTTGCCGCAGAACCAGACCCAGGGCGGAATCAGATCCAGAAACGACAGCGCCTCGACGCTGGGGAACGGCCGCATCCAGCCGCCGAAGAACATCAGCGCCACGATGGCGGAGATCACGATGATGTTGGCGTACTCCGCCAGGAAGAACAGCGCGAACCGCATTCCGCTGTACTCCGTGTGGAACCCGCCGGTCAGCTCCGTCTCCGCCTCGGGCAGGTCGAACGGCACGCGGTTCGTCTCGGCCAGCCCGCCGATGAACACCAGGACGGCGGCTACCGGCTGGACGAAGAAGAACCAGAGGCCCGTATCACGCTGCGCCTCGACGATGCCGACCAGGCTCAGCGTCCCGGCGGTCAGGATGACGCTGACCAGCGTCATGGTGATCGCGATCTCGTAGCTGATGAGCTGCGCGGACGCACGCAGGCTGGCCAGCAGCGGGTACTTGCTGTTCGAGGACCACCCGCCCAGGATGATGCCGTACACGCCGATGGACGTCACCGCTACGACGAACAGCAGGCCGACGTTGATGTCGGCCACGTAGTAGAGCGGATCCGGGCCGAACGGAATGACGGAGAACACCACCAGCGCCGGCACGAGGCTCATGATTGGCGCCAGCGTGAACACCCATTTGTCGGCCTTGGCGGGCGTGATGTCTTCCTTCAGGATCAGCTTGATCGGATCGACGATGGCTTGCAGGATGCCGTACGGCCCGACCCGCATCGGGCCCAAGCGCGCCTGACCCCAGGCCATTACCTTGCGCTCCATCAGCACCAGGAACGTCACCGCCACCAGCAGCGCGTTCACCAGCACGGCGATCTTGAGGAGCGGGATGACGAACGTCTCGACCATCTAGGAGTCCGTGGTGAAACCCCGCGTCGCACCGAGACCGGTCAGGCGCCGGGCTGACAAGTCAGGAACGTCACAGTTCAGGAAGGGGGACGACGAGCACTGAAGCAGTCGGCCCCCAAGGCGCACACAGTGCGCCACGGCGGACGCGGCGCGGGGCGAAGGGGTCCCCGCTAGCGGCCGCCGGGGGTTTGGGGCGCAGCCCCAAGCGGTAACGGATGCATGGACGGTCGAATGCAGTGGGGCTTTCACCACGGACTCCTAACGATCAACCTCGCCGAGGACGATATCGATGGTGCCGATGAGCGCGACGACGTCCGCCACCAGATGTCCCTTCACCAGCCGGCGCAGCCCCTGCAGGTTGCAGAACGACGGCGGCCGGACGCGGAAGCGGTACGGGTTGGTGGAGCGGCCGTCGCTGACGATGAAGTAGCCAAGCTCGCCCTTCGGCGACTCCACGGCGTGGTATGTCTCGCCGGCCGGCGGCTTGATCAGCCGCGGCACCTTGCCCATCACCGGGCCTTCCGGCAGCCCCTCGACCGCCTGCCGGAGGATGCGGATCGACTGCTTGAACTCTTCCAGCCGGATCAGGTAGCGGTCGTATGTATCGCCCCGCGTACCGAGCGGGACGTCGAATTCGAACTCGTCGTACGCGGCGTTCGGCTCGTCCTTGCGAACGTCGCGCGACACGCCCGAGCCGCGCAGCGGCGGCCCGCACAGGCCGAGCGCCGTTGCCTCCTCACCCGAGATGACGCCGATGTCCCGCGTGCGGCCGACCCAGATCCGGTTGTTCGTCAGGAGATCCTCGTACTCGTCGAGCTTCGTCTCCATGACGTCGCAGAAGGCGAGCACCCGCTTGTCCCAGCCGGTGGGGATGTCGAGGGGCAGTCCGCCGACGCGCATCGAGTTGTAGGTCAGGCGGGCGCCGCAGTACTCCTCGAACAGGTCGAGCACGAACTCGCGCTCCCGGAACGAATAGAGCAGGACGGTCATCGCGCCGATGTCCATGGCGTGCGTGCCCAGCCACAGACAGTGGCTGGCGATCCGCTGCAGCTCGGCCAGGATGGTCCGGATGTAGCGCGCCCGCCGCGGCACCTCCACCTGCATCAGCTTCTCGACCGTCTCGACGTAGCCCAGGTTGCTGGTGGCGGCGGCCACGTAGTCCATGCGGTCGGTCAGCAGCACGATCTGCGTCCAGTCGCGGTTCTCGCACAGCTTCTCGACCCCGCGGTGGATGTAGCCGATGACGCAGTCGGCATCGACCACCCGCTCGCCGTCGAGCCTCAGCACGATCCGCAGCACGCCGTGGGTGCTCGGGTGCTGCGGTCCCATGTTGAGGACCAGCTCGTCGGTGTCGAAGGCCTGGCCTATACGCCGTGGCGCGTCAATTGCCTTGGTCATTGCGTGTCGTCGCGGTCCAACGCGCGCCTACTCGATCTCGCTCTCGGCTTCGGCATCGTCATCGAGCTTCCACACACGCAGCCAGTCCAGCGGGTCCTCCATGAGGAACTCCCCGGGACCCTCCAGCGGATAGTCCTTGCGTTGCGGGTGCCCCTGCCACTCGTCCGGCATCAGGATCCGCCGCAGGTCCGGATGGTCGACGATGTTGACGCCGAACTGATCGTAGACCTCGCGTTCGAGCCAGTTCGCCGCCGGCCATATCCCGGTAACGGACGGCACCGGTTCGCCTTCCGCCGCGCGCACCTTCACCCGCAGCCGATGCCGGTTGCGGGTCGCATAGAGGCAGTAGATGACGTCGAATCGCTGTGCGCGCGGGGGCCAGTCGGTCGCGGTGACATCGGCGCAATAGTCGAATTCGCACGCGGCATCGTCGCGCAGGAAGCGGGCCACCTCGAGCAGCCGGTCGGCCGGCACGATGACCGACCAGTCGCCGACCCAGTACGTCACGTGGCTGACCGCGCCGGCTACGCCGGCTTGCAACGCGGCGACGTACGCCGGCGGCTCCAGGCCTTCCGGCGGCGCTGGATCGGGAGGCCCCTTGGGCGGCTCGGGCGGCGCCTTGGGCGCGCGCTTCCGGCCGGCCGCACCCAGCGCCGGTCTGGGGCGCGGGGGTACGGCCGGTCTGATCGGCTTGTCGTTCGTCTGGTTCGTGTCGTCCGCCATTACGTCCACTCAAGGGCGCCCTTGCGCCACGCATATGCGTAACCCACGACCAGGATGAACAGGAACACCAGCATCTCGATCAGACCGAACAGCGCCAGCTCGTCCATGATCACCGCCCACGGGAACATGAACACCGTCTCGACGTCGAAGATCACGAACAGCATCGCGACGAGGTAGTAGCGCACGCTGTAGCGGTCGCGGGCGTCGGTGACCGGCTCGATGCCGCACTCGTAGGGCTCCAGCTTGACCTTGCTGTAGCGGCTGGGGTGCACGAGGCCGGCCACGATCAGCGTGAAGATCGCGAAACCGATCGCCACCAGGATGAACAGGAATATCGGGATGTATGCGTCCAGCATGCTCAATGCGAGATCGACGCGTTCCGCCCGTCCATTGCCGCTCGACGGGACATCACTCGTAACGCGCCTCGTCCTGGCCCGCCTGAATTTCTCACTCGCGCCAAGCAGGCTGACCGTTGACGTGAGGGCGTGAAATGCGGGTCGAAAACCGCGCAATTTATAGCATGCGTCCGGGGGGGTGTCAAGGAACACGCCGCCCCGCCGAGCGCGGCGCCACACCCACAACTCGCTTGTTTATAATTATTTACAACGAGATTCGGCAGCACGCCGAGCGGCGGCCCGGCCGTTGCCGTCCGCATCTCACGGACTGCTATACTTCCATAGGGACATGGCAGATGGCCGCATGGCGCTAATGGCTGCCCTGGGCGCTCTGCTCCTGGCCGCCGTACCGGCGGCCGGACAGTCCGTCGAGCGCAGTCTGGCAGTCGCCGTTCTCGACGGCGACGGCGCGCCCGTACCCGGTCTGAACCCCTCTGATTTCGTCGTCCGGGAGGACGGCGGCCGCCGCGAGGTGCTGCGCGTCAGCCCGGATACGGCGCCCCTGCAGATAGCCCTGCTGGTCGACACGAGCGAGGCCGCGGCCCGCGCGGTCGGTGATTTCCGCAAGGGCCTCCGCGCGTTCATCGACGCCATGGACGACGGCGACCGCATAGCCATCATCGGCTTCGGCGGTCGGCCGCAGATTCTCGCCGCCTCGACACCCGAGCGCGCGCCCCTGCTGGACGCCGCCGACGGCCTGTTCTCCAGCGCCGGCACCGCGGCCTACCTGCTCGACGCGCTGTCCGAGACGGCAGAGGGCTTCGTCAAGCGCGCGGCGAACCGTCCCGTCATGGTGGTGCTTGCCACGGAGGGGCTGGACCACAGCCACGCCAACGTGACCAGCGTGCTGCGCACCCTTGAGGACGCGGCCATCACCGTGCACACCGTCGTGTTGACCGGGAGCAGCTATGGAAACCGCTTCGGCCGCGCCGGCGGCAACCCGCTGGCCCAATGGCGGATCGACCGGGATCAAGTGCTGCAGCGCGCCCCCGTGCTGACCGGCGGCCGGCGCCGGGACCTGCTCGCGCACACCGGGGTCGAGCACACCCTGCGCGCGGTGGCCGCGGAGCTGCGCAGCCGCTATCTGGTCGTCTACGCCGCGCCGCGAACGCTCATCCCACCCGATGGGGTCGACGTGCGTGTCAACCGTGACGACGTGTCCGTCCGCGGCATCCCCGTAGAGGCCGGGGAGTCATTCGGACGATGAGATTGGCGCCGGGGGCTCTTGCGGCGGTCTTCGCGGCGGCCGGCCTGGCGGTCGCCGCCCAGCAGGCCGACCAGACTCCCCTGCCGTCCTTCCGCGCCGGTGTGGACGTCGTCTCGCTGAACGTGACGGTGACCGACGCGGACAATCGATTCGTCACCGACCTGGACCAGGAGAACTTCCAGATCTTCGAGGACGGCATCCTGCAGGAGATCACGTTCTTCAACCGCTCCCGCCTGCCGATCGCGCTGTCGCTGCTGATTGACACGAGCGCGAGCATGGACAAGCGGATGCGCACCGCGCAGGAAGCGGCAATCGGCTTTTCGCGCAGCCTGGGTCCCGACGATCTGGCGGAGATCGTCGATTTTGACGGCCGCGTCGAGATCCGCCAGGACTTCACCAACGACCTCGAGCAGCTCGGGGATGCGATACGCCAGACGTCCGCGGGCGGCTCGACCTCCCTGTACAATGCGCTCTACGTCGCACTCAAGGGATTGGCCAAGGCGCCGCTTCGGGCGTCGGAAGTGCGGCGGCAGGCCATCGTCGTGCTCTCCGACGGCGAGGACACCTCCAGCCTGATCACATTCGACGAAGTGCTCGAGCTGGCCAAGCGGTCGGAAACCGCGATCTACACCATCGGACTGCAGGAGGACGACGACGAGCGGTCCGGATTCCGCGAGGCCGACTTCGTACTGCGGCAATTGGCGCACGAAACCGGCGGGCGCGCATTCTTTCCGGAAGAAGTGAACGATCTCCCGGCGATCTACCGGCAGATATCGGATGAACTCTCGAACCAATACAGCGTCGGATACATTTCCGGAAACCCCCTGCGCAACGGCCAGTGGCGGCGCACCATCGTGCGCGTCGACCAGGAGCGGACCACGGCGCGCACCAAGCAGGGGTACTATGCGCCGACCGGCGCGTGAGCGGCCCGCGCCGGAACCGGAACAGACATGACGGCCATCCCCCTGCTGCTGTACGCCGCCGCCGCCGCCGCCTACGCGGTGCACTTCGGGCGCCGGAGTGACGTCGCGGGTCGCTGCGCGACGCTGGTGCTCGGCTGCGCCACCTTGACCCACGTATTCGTCATCGGCATGCAGACCATGGAGAGCGGACATCTCCCGGTCGTTGGTACGAGCGGAGCGATCTCGGGTTTTGTGGTCCTGCTCGCACTGGCCTACCTGTACACGGAGATGATGACCAACGAGCGGTCGATGGGCGTATTCATCGTGCCGGCCATGGCCGTGCTGCAGGCGATTCCCACGTTGACGAACGCGGTGGCGACGCGACCGGCGGTGCTCGACAGCCAGTGGCTTGCCGTCCACGTGCTGTCGCTGCTCTTCGCGTACGCCAGCTTCGCATTGGCCTGCGTGATCGGCGTCACCTACGTCCTGTTGTTCAAGGAGTTGAAGGCGAAGCACCTTGGGTTTTTCTACTCCCGGCTGCCCTCGCTCCGTGTGCTCGACGTCATGAACGGGCGGGCCGTCACGGTCGGCTGGCTCTTTCTGACCGTCGGGCTCGCGGTCGGCGCCATCTGGCTGATGCAGGTGCAGCCGGGGGCGGTGGACCCGCGGGTACGCGCGATGACGGTGTTCGACCCGAAGATCTTCATAGTGCTGCTGATGTGGCTGGTCTATGCGTTCGAGCTGTACGCCCGGCGTTCGCTCGGCTGGAGCGGCCGGCGCGCGGCGGTGCTGTCAGCCATCGGCTTCACGATCGTGCTGCTCAACTTCGTGCCGATCGGCTATTTCGCGACGAGAAGCCACAACTTCTACTGATGAACCTGTTCCTCCTGGGTGCCAGCCACCACAGCGCGCCGATCGATTTTCGCGAGCGAATAGATTTCACGCGCCGCGGCGTGCCCGAGGCGCTCGGCGAGATCGGCCGGCGCACCGCTCTGCACGAGGCGGTCGTGCTGTCGACCTGCAACCGCTCCGAGATCTACACCGTCTGCGAGAACCCGCGGCACGCCCGCCAGACGCTGACGTCGTTCTTGAGCGGCTTCCACGACGTGCACGAATCCGAGCTCACGCCCCACCTGTACGCGCGCAACGACGCCGACGTGGTCCGCCACCTGTTCCGGGTGGCGGCCGGACTCGATTCGCTCGTGGTGGGCGAACCGCAGATTCTGGGACAGGTGAAGGAGGCGTTCACGCTCGCCTCGGACCTGCGCCGGACGGGGACGCTGTTCAACCGCCTGTTCCCCTGGTCGTTCGCGGCCGGCAAGCGCGTGCGGTCCGAAACCGGACTTGGCGAAGGAGCCGTCTCCGTCAGCTATGCCTCGATAGCGCTTGCCCGCAAGATCTTCGGCAGGCTGGAGAACCTGCGTGTCCTGCTGGTAGGCGCGGGCGAGATGGCCGAGCTGACGGCGACGCACCTGCGCTCGCAGCAGGTGCGCCAGATCAGCGTGGCCAACCGCACCGTATCCCATGCGAAAACGCTGGCCGGACGGGTCGGTGGCGCGGCTGTCCCGTGGGAACGCATTGCGAGCGAACTCACCGCCTGCGACATCGTCGTGGCGGCCACCGGCTCGGCGTCGCCGATCATCACCCGCGCAGACGTCGAAGCCGCCATGCGTCCGCGGCGCGACCGGCCGCTGTTCATCATCGACATCGGGGTGCCGCGCGACGTGGACCCGACGTCGAGCGGCATCGAACAGGTATTCCTGTACAACATCGACGATCTGCGTTCCATCGTGCAGGAAAACCTGGCGCGCCGCCAGTCGCGGGTCGATCGGGCCGAGTCCATGATCGACGATGAGGTCAACCGGTTCATGGCGTGGCTGCGCTCACGCGCCGCCATCCCGACCGTGGTCGCGCTCCGGGAACGGTTCGAGGCGGTCCGGCAGTCGGAGCTGGCGCGTCTGAAACCGAAGCTGGCAGGGCTGTCCCCCGCTGCCCAGGCGCGCATCGAGGAGATCACGCGACTGCTGGTCGAGAAGCTGTTGTCGGCGCCCACCGAGCGCCTCAAGGCGGCCACCGACGAAGAGGACGTGGCCGCGTACGCGGAAATGTTGAACCATCTCTTCAAGCTGCCGGGGCAGCCGGACGACGACGGCAAGACCGAACCCGATGCCGAGGGGGAAACGGTCGCGGCGTACTCAAGGGATCGCACCCGTTGAGCCCGTTGCGGATCGGCACGCGAGGCAGCCCGCTCGCGCTGTGGCAGGCGCGCGCCGTCGAGCAGGCAATCCGGACCGCGGGCGGCCCGTCCTGTGAGCTGGTCGTCATCAAGACCACCGGCGACCGCCTGGCGACGCGCGACCTCTCGACCATCGGCGGCAAGCGGTTGTTCGTCAAGGAAATCGAAGAAGCGCTGCTGAACGGGAGCATCGATCTCGCCGCACACAGCGCAAAGGATCTCCCGGCGGACCTGCCGCCCGGTCTGGCAATCGGCGCGGCGCTGCCGCGTGAGGATCCGCGGGACGCCGTCGTGCTGCCGCGCGGCGGCGCCGCGGGCGGCGCGCTGCTCGCGACGCTGAGCGGGACGCCGCGGGTCGGCACCGGCAGCGTGCGCCGCGTGGCGCAGCTGGCGCGCGCCGTGCCGCGCGCCAGGTTCCTGTCGATTCGTGGCAACGTCGGGACCCGCCTGCGCAAGCTCGACGACGGCGAGTGCGACGCGCTGGTGCTGGCGGCGGCCGGGCTCGTACGGTTGGGTCTCGGCGAGCGGGTCTCGGCCCGCCTGACGACAGATGAATGCCTGCCGGCGCCGGGACAGGGAACAGTGGCGATCGAGGCACGCGAGTCCGACCAGGCGGCGGCGGCGGTGCTGGCCTGCATCGACGACGGCGCCGCGCACGTCGCGCTGGCCGCGGAGCGCGCCCTGGTGCAGGCGCTGGGCGGCGACTGCCGGGTGCCGATCGGCGCCCTTGCCGTGACGGACAGCGGCGGCCTGACGCTGGACGCCGTCGTCGCATCCGTGGACGGCCGGCAGTTGTTGCGGCGGCAGGCTAGCGGATCGGCGGAGGCCGCCGCGGCGCTTGGCGCCGACCTGGCTGCCCAACTTCTCGCGGACGGGGCAGACGAGATCCTTGCCTCCCATCGGCCATGAAACCGGGTCGCGTGTATCTGATCGGCGCGGGACCGGGCGAGCCGACGCTGATAAGCGTGCGCGGCCTGCGGTATCTGGAGAGCGCCGACGTCGTCGTTCATGACCCGCTGGTACACGCCCGGCTGCTGCGGGCGATCCGTCCCACGGTGCAACGGATCGCCGCCGCGGCCGTCCTGGAGCAGTCATCCGACCCGGACGCCGTCGCTACACTGCTCGCGGAGAAGGCGGCGGCAGGTCACACAGTCGCACGTCTGATCCACGGCGACCCGTTCGGCGGCGGCGCCGGCGAAGCGGCGGCGTTGCGGGCCGGCGGGGTCCCTTTCGAGATCGTGCCCGGCATCCCGCGGGCGATCGGCGATGCCTGCTTCGCGGGCATTCCGCTCGGCCACCCGGACGCGGCCGACGCCGTGCTGTTTCTGAACGGGCGCGCCGGCCGCCTGCCGGATACAGCCCAGGCGCATGCCGCCTCGCCGCGCGTGGCCGTAGTCGCTCAGGCCGACGCCGCCGGTCTGCAATCGATCCTGGACGAACTGCTGGCCGCCGGACGCGCCGCGGACGATCCGGCCGCGCTGATTGTCGACGGTACGCTGCCGACCCACGGGACCATCGACGGCAAGCTGGCGGATATCCGCCGGACGGTGCTGGAGATGCTGCCGCACGGATCGGGTGTGCTGGTGGTTGGAGAGGTCGTCAAGCTCCGGCAGCAGTTGCGGTGGTTCGACAACCGGCCGCTGTCCGGCCGGCGCGTGCTCGTCACGCGGCCGCGGGAGCAGTCGGCCGATCTCGTCGACCGTCTGCTGGATCTGGGCGCCGAACCGGTCGAGGCGCCGACCATCCGCATCGCGCCGCCCGAAGATTACGGACCGCTCGACGCCGCGTGCGACGCGGCCGCGTCGTTCGACTGGATCGTGTTCACGTCGGTGAACGGGGTCGATGCGTTCCTGCAGCGGCTGCTCGCCGGTCCTCGTGACATTCGCGCGCTGGGCGGCGTGCGGCTGTGCGCCATCGGTCCGGCGACAGCCGGGCGGCTGCGGCGGCATGGCCTCAAGGTGGACGTGATGCCCGCGGAGCACCGCGCCGAGGCGCTCTTCGAAGCGTTGCGCCAGGCGGGCGGCCTGGCGGGCGCGCGGGTGCTGCTCGCCCGCGCCGACATCGCGCGGGAAATGCTGGCGGACGCACTGCGCGCGGCGGGAGCGGTAGTGACCGAGGCCACCGCCTACCGCACGGTGCGGGCCGACGGCTGGAGCGGTCCCGAGCTGCACGCCCTGCTGCGCGACCGGCCGGTGGACGTCGTGACGTTCACCAGCGCCTCCACCGTGCGCAATTTCGCAGAGATCCTCGGGACGGAATCCGCCGCGGCGCTGTTGGCCGCTACCCGCGTAGCGTCGATCGGGCCAGTGACGGCCGCGGCAGCCGCGGAGCTCGGATTCGAGACGACGATCATGCCGGCGGCGTATACAATCCCGGCACTGGTCGAGGCCATCGCAGACCACTTCGCCGGCGCGGCAACCGCCGGCAAACCGGGGAAGCCATGAGCACCACAGCGACAACGGAGCGCATCCGCAACCTTGCCCTGACCCACCGGCCGCGGCGGCTCCGACGCTCGCCCGCCGTGCGCGATCTGGTGCGCGAGACGCGCCTCGCGCCCGAGATGCTGGTGTATCCCCTGTTCGTCTGCTCCGGCTCCGCCGTGCGGCGCGAGGTGCCGTCGATGCCCGGCGTCTGGCAGTTGTCGGTCGACGAGGCGGTGCGCGAAGCGGCCGGCGCCGAGCAGGAAGGGATCCGCGCTGTTCTGCTGTTCGGACTGCCGGACGAGAAGGACGAAACCGGGTCGGCGGCCTACGACCCCGCGGCGCCGGTGCAGGCGGCCGCGCGCGCCATCAAGCGCGCGGCGCCCGGCCTGCTGGTCGTCACCGACGTCTGTCTCTGCGAGTACACATCCCACGGACACTGCGGCCTCCTCGACGGCGAGGAGATCGTCAATGACGCCACCGTGGGGCTGCTGGCGCGCACGGCCGTCTCGCACGCGGAGGCGGGCGCCGACATCGTCGCGCCGTCCGACATGATGGACGGCCGGGTCGGCGCCATCCGCGAGGCGCTCGACGACGCCGGCTTCCACGACGCCGCCATCATGTCGTACGCCGCCAAGTACTGCTCCGCATACTACGGACCGTTCCGGGACGCCGCCGACTCGGCGCCGGCGTTCGGCGACCGCCGCACGCACCAGATGGACCCGGCGAACGTGGAAGAGGCGCTCCGCGAGGTCGCGCTCGACCTGGAGGAAGGCGCCGACCTCATCATGGTGAAGCCGGCAGTCCACTATCTCGACGTGATCTCGCGGGTAAAGCAGGAGTTCAACAGCCCGCTGGCCGCGTATCACGTCAGCGGCGAGTACGCCATGCTGAAGGCCGCCGCGCGCAACGGCTGGATCGACGAGACCCGCGCGATGCTGGAGTGCCTGACGGCGATCCGGCGCGCCGGCGCCGACATCATCATCACCTACTACGCGCGCGAGGCCGCGCGCCTGCTCGCCTGACGCGCCAGCGGCCGATTCGGGTCAGCGGGCTTCCTCCGCGCGCTTGCCGGCGAGCATGTTCGGCAGCGAGTAGTTCCCTTCGTGGCAGGCGTACTCGAAGAGCGGGCCTTCGATTGCGGTCATCGGCATCAGCGCCGTCCAGGGGCCGGTCCACTCCGCCTCGTCGGTGACGGTCACCCGGTAGTCAATCGTGTCGGCGGCGGTCCGCGTCAGCCGCTCGACCACGCGGCGGTCGTCCTCCTGGAGGTTCGTCGTCTCGATTACGAGGGTGTCGCCTTCCCAGCGACCTGTCGACCGCCCCAACCACTGCCCCACGGCGGCCGGCGGGCCGACGCTGCCGTCGAGCGGAACGATGCGGACGTCGTGGATCATCTCCACCAGAATCGCGACGTAGTCCGGCGTCCGCAGGATCTGGTAGTTGTGGTTGTAGAAACCGGGGGTCATGGCGCCCGGCATGCCGCGGGTCAGGCAGCGGTCGTAGGTGCTGAAATCCTCCCAAGACGCCAGATCGCCCTTTTCCAGCCAGAAGTCGTTATACCCGCCGGTCGGCATGAATTCCGACCGTTCTTCCGCCGACAGGCCGGCGCCGGGCGCGCGCTCCGCCCGCTCCTCTTCCGTCAGAAATTCCCGGCCCGCGAGGTCTGCCGGCCGCTCCATGGGCGTCGTCATCGTATTCGACCAGATGCCCTGCAGATCCGGATGGCCCCAGGCAGTGCGCGGCGCCGTCCAAGCCCCGCCGGCCTGCGCGGCAACGGGCGCCGGTACGAGCAGCACGGACACACCTGCAATCAGGATTGCGGCAACGATTCGAGCGGTCACGGGGTCTCCGTCTTGTCGGGTGCGTACGCTGCGGCGGCATCGATGACGAAAGCCGGCGTCGACTCGAAATGGTAGGCGGTGGAAATGGTCGTGCGTGCCGCCACGAAACGCCGTGTGCCGCACCTTGCCGCCCGCGTCGGCAATCGCCGCGGTCGCGGCCAGCGACACGGCGGTCGCCGCCACCAGGACGACCCACGCAACGAGCAAGCCCGTGATCGGGAAGTGGTTGAGCACCACATGCCGATATGCCGGATCCTGCAGAAATTCGCCCAGCGACTCCATCAATTCGGCGTCACACTACCCCGCGCATCGAATCGAGTCAATCGACCGCGGCCCGATGCGCCGCAGCAGCCGTGGTATCGTTCCTCTCCACGCATGCCCCGCCCCGCACGTTCGGAATCCAGCAAGCTGTTCGCACGCGCCAGGCGCGTGCTGCCGGGCGGCGTCGACAGTCCGGTGAGAGCGTTCGGCGCCGTCGGGGGCGAGCCGCCGTTCATCGAGAGAGCGCGCGGCGCGCGCATCCGGGACATCGACGGCCGCACGTACATCGACTACGTCATGTCGTGGGGTCCACTCATTCACGGACATGCGCCGGCCGGGCTGACGCGCGCACTGCGATCCGCGGCCGGCCGCGGCACCAGCTTCGGCGCGCCGACAGCACTGGAAGTCGAGCTCGGCCGGCTGGTATGCCGCCTCGTCCCGTCGATCGAGCGCGTCCGGTTCGTCAATTCCGGCACCGAGGCGACGATGAGCGCGATACGCGTCGCCCGCGCGGCCACTGCGCGCGACCGGATCATCAAGTTTGCGGGCTGCTACCACGGCCACGGCGACGCCTTCCTCGTGCAGGCCGGCTCGGGCGCCACGACGCTCGGCGTACCGACCAGCCCGGGCGTCGCGCGGGCAACGGCTGCCGATACGCTGATTGCCGCCTACAACGACCTCGCATCGGTCGACCGCCTCTGCCGCGCCCATCGCGGGACGGTGGCCGCCATCATCGTCGAGCCGATCGCCGGCAACATGGGCGTCGTGCCGCCCGCCGACGGCTTCCTGCAGGGCCTGCGGGAGCTGTGCGACCGGGACGGCATCGTGCTGATCTTCGACGAAGTCATCTCCGGCTTCCGCGCCGCCAAGGGGGGTGCGCAGGCGGTCTACGGCGTGCGGCCGGACCTGACCTGCCTCGGCAAGATCATCGGCGGCGGGCTGCCGGTCGGAGCGTACGGGGGACGCGCCGACCTGATGGCGCTAGTCGCGCCGGCCGGTCCCGTCTACCAGGCTGGCACGCTGTCGGGCAACCCGCTGGCGATGACTGCCGGCATCTGGGCGCTGTCGAACCTCTCGGCGCCGCTCTACCGGCGCCTCGCGGCGCTCGGCAGCCGGCTGGCGGACGGGCTGCGCACCGCCGCCCGCGAGGCCGGGGCGCCGCTCACGGTCAACGTGGCCGGCTCGGTCCTGACGCCGTTCTTCAATGCTGGTCCGGTGACCGGCTACGCCTCGGCGACGGCGTCCGATACCGCCGCGTACGCGACGTTTTTTCGCGGCATGCTGCGGCGCGGCATCTATCCGCCGCCCTCCCAGTTCGAGGGCTGGTTCCTGTCAGGCGCGCACACCGAGCGCGACATCGACAGGACCATTCGAGCGGCCGGCCAGGCGCTGCAGGAAGTCCCGGCGAGCGGCGCCTGACCGCCTGTTATCATGCAGGAAGGTATGACGAACGTCCGACTCCATCGCACGACGGGCGTCCTCGTAGGCGGGGTGCAAATCGGCGGCGGGGCGCCGGTCGCGGTGCAGTCGATGACGCTGACCGACACCGCCGACGCCGCCGGCACGGCCGCGCAGTGCGTCGAATTGGCCAATGCCGGATCCGAGCTGGTGCGCGTCACCGTCAACCGCGACGAGGCGGCGCGCGCGGTGCCGGAGATCAAGCGGCGCATGCTGGATGCCGGGTGCGCCGCGCCGCTGATCGGCGACTTCCACTACAACGGCCACCTGCTGCTCACCCGCTACCCCGATTGTGCGGACGCGCTCGACAAGTACCGCATCAACCCGGGCAACGTCGGCACCGGGCGGCGGCGCGACGAACAGTTCCAGACCATCTGCTCCGTGGCCCGCGACCACGGCAAGCCGGTCAGGATCGGGGTCAACGGCGGCTCCCTGAACCAGGAGCTCGTCATGGCGAAGATGCAGGAGAACACCGACGCCGACCTCGGCAAGACGTCGGAGCAAATCATCAACGAGTGCATGGTCCTCTCCGCGCTCGATTCGACGGCGCTGGCCATCGAGAGCGGCCTGCGGGAGAACCAGATCATCATCTCGTGCAAGGTATCCCGCCCCCGCGACCTGATCGCCGTGTACCGCGCGCTGGCCCGCCAGACCACGCAGCCGCTGCACCTCGGGCTGACCGAGGCCGGCATGGGCATCAAGGGGCTCGTCTGGTCCGCGTCGGCGATGGGGCTGTTGCTCCACGAGGGAATCGGCGACACCATCCGCGTCTCGTTGACGCCGCGCCCGAACGGCGACCGCCGCGATGAGGTGCATGCAGCGTGCGAGCTGCTGCAGGCGCTCGGGCTGCGGTCGTTCGCCCCGAGCATCACCGCCTGTCCCGGCTGCGGCCGCACCACGAGCAGCACCTTCCAGGAGCTGGCCGAACGGATCCAGGAGTACGTGCGCGACATGATGCCGCAGTGGAAGACGCGCTACGCCGGCGTCGAAGAGATGAGCGTCGCCGTCATGGGGTGCGTCGTGAACGGTCCGGGCGAGTCGAAGGCGGCCAACATCGGCATCAGCCTGCCGGGCACCGGCGAGGCCCCCACCTGCCCCGTGTACATCGACGGACGGCATGCGCATACGCTGCGCGGCTCGTACGACGAGCTTGCGGAGTCGTTTCGCGCGCTCGTGGACGAGTACATCGAGCGCTCGTACGCGCGCAAGCCCACGGACTCCTAGCGGGCCTCCGGTCCTGGCAATTCGTGCCGATCCACCTGATCGCCATCGATATCGACGGCACCCTGCTGGACAGCCGCGGCGACGTGCCGGCGCGCAACCGGCGCGCCGTGCGGCGCGCGCTCGACACCGGCGCCCACGTGGTGCTGGCGACCGGCCGCGCCTTTCACCACGCCGTGCCGATCGCCAGTGAGCTGGGCGGCGACATCGCCCTCATCGTCAGCAATGGGGCGTTGACGAAGACCCGCGACGGCGACACGCTGGCCAGCCGCCTGCTGCCGTGCCGTGCCGCACTCGCGGTGTTGACGGCGCTGCGCCCGCGCCACCAGGGCGTCGCCGTGGTCTTCGACCGGCCCGACGCGCGGCAATACACCTACGACGGCATCGACTGGAGCCACCCGCAACGCGCGTGGTACTACGAGCGCAACCGGACGTTCATGACCCGCGCCGAGCCGATTGAGGCGGCGCTGACGGCGGACCCCGTGCAGGTTTCGTATACCGGCAGCGTCTCCGACATGCGCGTCCTGGCCGGCGACGTGCGCCGCCTGCCGCTGGCGGCTGAGCTGGCCATCACGCTGACCGAATATCCCGAGCGCGACTTCTCCCTGCTCGACCTCACCGCCCGCGGCTGCTCGAAGGGCGCGGCGCTGGCGGTCTGGGCGCGGCGCCTCGGCGTCGAACGCCGCGCCGTAATGGCGGTCGGCGACAACCTGAACGACCGCGAGATGCTGGAGTTCGCTGGCGCGCCGGTAGTGATGGGCAACGCCGTCGAGCCGCTCAAGGCGCGCGGCTGGCCGCTGACGGCAGCCCACGACGATTGCGGTCTGGCAGACGCGATCGAGCGGGCGCTAGACGGGGGCCGGCAGTTCCGTCCAGCCGCGACCGCCCGGCACGGAACGACACGACCGCCGGGTCATAGCATGGCGTGCCGCTCCGCGGGGGTGACGCCGGCGGGACCCGCCGCCGGACCGCCCGCCGCCACCCGCCGGCGCATGGCCTGACAGCCGCCATACCCAACGGACGGGGCGCCATGTGCATGAGAACGGTATTCTTGGCGAAAGTCCGCCGAGCAGACCGGCAGCGTCGTTCGTGCCGAATCGACAACGTCGAGTTGATCGGATCATTCTGATTTGGTAGGTATCAAACATGCGAGCTACTACCATCAAGCTGGAGGGCAAGCTGCTCGAGGACATCGAAGCTGTCAAGCCCGCGGATCGCAGCCTGTCGGCTCACGTCCGGTTGGTGCTGCAAAAGGACCTAGCAAGACGGCAGGTGCGGGACGCCGCCACCACGCTGAAAGCGTTCATCGACGCCCACCCGGAGGAACAGGCGTGGCTAGCCGAGTGGGATGGCGTCGACTTGGCTACGCCTCCCGCGCGAAGGCCGGCGGCGCGATGACGCGAGGTTCACTGTTCTGGATTAACTTGGGCGCCACCTCACCGCCAGAGTTCGGGAAAACCAGGCCCGGCCTCATCGTCTCCAGCACCGTACACAACGAAGTCCTTGACAGCGTCGTCGTAGTTCCGCTCTCCACGATTGGGGACGAAATCTGGCCGCTACGCATCAGGACCGACGACGTGCGCGGAAAGGCCGCCTTCGCCGTACTGCCCGGAATCCGTCAAGTGTCGAAGGCCCGGTTGGCCAACTTCATCGGCGTTGCATCGAGTCCGTTCATGAAGCGCCTGGACGCGGCCATCGCCCTCTACCTCGGCGACTGACCGGCTGCGGCGACCCGCGCGGCGCAACGTAACGCATTCAAGAATTGAACGGGTTTCCTTAGTGATGCGCGGATACACGACCAACTACGTCAACCTCATAGCGGACAACCTTCGGGATCGCTATGAGAACGGCTTCCCCATCCTGAAGGAGCTGATTCAGAATGCCGACGATGCCAACGCCAGCACGTTGATCTTCGGGCGACATGAGGGATTTCCCGATGCGTCCCATCCACTGCTGAAGGGCGCCGGCCTCTGGTTCTTCAACGACGGCGAGTTCAAGCAAAGGGACACCGACGACCTCCGTTCCTTCGGCATCAACAGCAAGGCCGGCGACGCCAGTGTCATCGGGAAATTCGGCCTCGGCATGAAGAGCGTGTTCCACCTGTGCGAGGCCCTCTTCTACGTGGCATGGGATGGAACGCAGCATCACCGTGAAGGACTCACTCCCTGGCAGCAGGACGGCCACGGGCCCCACCCGGATTGGAATGAGAACAATGCTTCCGATTGGGACTGCTTGACAGCCCTGGGCAAGGATCTCGCGGGTGGCCGAGCTGACCATTGGTTCCTGTTGTGGCTCCCCCTGCGAATGAAGGACCACCTGACAACGCCATCGGGCCATGAGTCGGGGGCCATCATCAACCGGTTTCCGGGCGACGATCCCTCGGGTGAACTTGCATTCCTCAATGACGCGACGCTCGCTCACGACATGGGGGAACTCCTTCCCTTGCTGCGGTGCCTGGAACGCGTCGAGCACAAAGGGGAAGACAACGCCTTCGTCCTGACACTCGATGGCGCACCACGGCTCCTGGGGAATCCGCCGCACGTGCTGGCTCGCGGTCGGGTCCTGCGAGACGGCCATCCTCTACTGGCCTTCTCGGGGAGCTGGTCCGAGAGCCCGGATTCCGACGGCTGGTTCGCCGGGATGAAGCGCCGAAAAGAGTGGCCGCGGGCGCGGTATCGCAACGATCTGGGACAAGAACGCCAAAAAGTTGACACGTCGTCACCGGAAGCGGCGGTCCTGTTCTGTTCGAGTCGCGACAGCGAGACGCGCTCTCGGCTTCAGTGGGCGGTGTTCCTACCGGTGGAAGACGGCAGCGAATATCTTGCGGCCGATCATGGAGGACGCGGACACTCGCTGGTCCTGCACGGCCAGTTCTTCCTGGACGCGGGACGAAAGAGGCTCCACGCGTGGGATCGGCTCCACGAAGAGCCCGCGGACATCGACGATTCGCCGATGGACGACAACCAACTGCGTACCACCTGGAATCAACGGCTTACGCAGGAGGTCCTGCTTCCGCTGGTGTTGCCTGCGCTGGACCGCTACGCCGAGCAGCAAGAGTTGTCGGACGCCGACTGCCGCGCGCTCGCCAAGGCCCTTTCGGACTCCCAGTGGTTCAAGACGTTCAAGAACCACGTCTGCCGAGACGCTTCTTGGATACGAATGCTGCAACCGGGCACAGAACCACGATGGTGTTTGGTCACGCGAGATGCCCTATCCCGGCTGCGCCCGGTTCCGACGCCCCCGCACTCGGCCCCGGAGCGGCCGTGGCGCGTCTTTCCGCACCTGACCGCCTGCAACGTGGAGCCCTACGACCGGAAAGCACCGCGCCTGGGGGACGCTCCGCCCGAATGGCCGGATGATGAACTGACCCACCTGCTGTCCCAGGTCGACGGCCTGTTCGCTGAGGCCCCGGCTATGGATTACTTCCTGGCGTTCCTGGAGTCTTGCGTGGGCGGCTGCAGGTCCACGGAGAACGTGCAGTTACAGCTACTCGCCCTGTTGCGGGACGGCCTGCAGACCGCGGGGTCCGCGCGCCGTCACGTTGCGGCAAAGGCACGCCGGCTCCTCAGCTTCCTGGAATCAAAGAGACGGCTGGGCCTGTCCTCGAATCTGCCCGAGGCGGTACTCGCGAGCTTGTGGGAGCTCGACGTCCCGGTGCTGCTGGTTCCCAAGGGTTTGGAGGCAGACCCACCCGGCGAGGCGGTGCCGGACGAGCAGACGTTGGCCGAATGGTTGAGGGTGCTCGACCTTGCGCTCGACAGGGAAAATTGTGCACAAGAACCGATTCTGGACGCGGTGAAAGGGCTGCTGGCGACCCTGCCCAGCGATGCGCTGGGGAACTTCTTGCAGAGTAATCGCACCCTTCGGATCATCAGGGTCCGAGACGCGCGGACCAAGAACGACAAGCCTGCGTCCCTGGAGGACCTCGACCGCGCGCTGGAGGCAGGAACGCTGTTCGGTTTCGCAGATGGTCTGGGCGAGGCGGCGATGGGACTTGCGCCGCTACTGGCCCGTGTGATCCCGGATGCAGAGGTCTCGCTGGTCCGAGCATCGACTTATCGCGAGATCCTGCACGGCGACGGGTTCCGCGAAGACGCCCGGCTCCCTGCTGCGAGCGATGGCCGAGCCTGCCTCGCAACCGTGGGTCATCCGAGAATCGGTCGCCTGGGAGACCTTGCTGCACGCCGTGACCTGCTCGAAAAGGCAAATGACCCGGGCGGAAACGAGGATGCGCGGCGCGGCCTGCGGTTCCTGCTGCACGGTTCGCCCGACCACCGCGCGGACGATACGGCGAAGCTCTGGATCGGCCGGCACGACCAGCTCCCCGCTTGGAACAAGCTATGGGATGCCATGCACGAAAGCGACCGATGGAGCCGGGTACCGGAAGAGCTTGCCGCCACCCTTCCCCGCGCCCGGTGGAAGCAGGCGAACATCGCCGAGATCGACGTCCGGACGCTGGTCGCCGAACTGCGCACGACCAGCCACGATATCGAGGCACCCGAGCGATTCGCGGTGGAAGAGCGTGAGGAGATCCTCTCGCGCATCGACGACGTGGACCTCTGGCGGCGCATGCGACTGCATACGAATCTGGACGGCGCTCCCGTCACGGCCGACGGTAAACGGGTCTATCTGGCGCCGCAAGCGGAACGGCGCAAGGATCCCCTGACTCGCGAGGCGACGCTCATCGTGTCGAGTGGGAACGCTGTTGTTGCAGTGCAGCAGAAGCGCCGGCTGCGCCCCCTGAACGACCGGGCCAGGATCGAAATCGCGCTCGGAACCGCGGAACCCGCTTGCCACTGGCGCACCGTCATGGACGCGTTGGCCGCGATTGGCCAGGACGCGATAAACGCCGATCTGCGATCTATGCTTCGAAGCACCGCCTGGCTACCGACGACTTCCGGCACGCCGGTCAAGCCGGAGGACGTCATCGACCTCCATGAGTCCCTGGATGACGATGTCCACCGGCTCATAACCGAACACAGAGCGGCCCACGGCCCCAGTTTCGCGGCGCCCGCCGAGATGAATGCGGCCATGCGGGATCATCAGGGATGGGAACTCCTGTGCAGGATCGGTTTCTCCTCCGGCGACGAGGGTCTCGACCGCCTGGGTCTGCTGCTGGAGGACCTGCCGGACTACCACGTCGGAGAGTGGCAGAATGCGCCTGAGCCTGACGAGTTGACGCTGCTGGCCCGCTGCAAACCATTCCCGGGCTGGCGGCTGCTGGAGGTCGTCGCAGCCGGTCCATTCGGTCTGAAAACCGCCTGGGCCAAGCTGGGGCCAGCCCTCTCCCAGGCGATAGATGCCTCGCGCGTGGCGGCTGTGCTGGAGTGGCTGAGTGCAAACGACGACGAATGGAAACTCCGCAAGTCCGCGTTCGACACCTACCTGCGCCAACTGTCAACTCATAGTGAGGCAGCGCGGGATCGCCTTCCTCATCTGCGACTCGCATCTGTCGGGGGGCGGTGGCGACAGGCCGCCGCGTTGTGCGCCGGCGCGCAAGGCGTGGTGCATGAAAGCCTGCTCGACACGAAGCAGGAAGAGATTCTGGGATCCCTCGTGTGCCGGGCGGGATCGAACCCAGTGGTCGACGAGAATGACACGCTAGAGAATTATCGTTGCGCCGAGCCTGAAGCGACGCTCAAGCTCTTGCGCGAATACTTCGAATCATGGGACTCGAATCTCGTGCCATCGCCGATGGTCGGCGTGGTGCTGGCGCTGCTGGGGCGAGACGCGCGCGAACTGACCGACGAGTACCTGTATCCGCACAGTTTCGATTGGCTTGTCGAGCAACTGGGATGGTGCTCCCCGGATCAACGTCCACAGGAATCCGCACGCACTCCCGGCAAGACCGTAAACCGCGCCCTCAAACTCGTCCGGGCCGGCATCCGGGTCGAGACCGGAAACGAAGTGGAAGTGCTCAACCTCCTGGGTCGGCCACTCCGGGTTGCTCTCGATCAGGAACCGGACACGCTGCTCGTCGGCGACCTGCGCTGGCAGGAGGACGCTCTTGGTGTCATTACACCGATGCCGCAAGTAGTCGCTCTCACCGCCTGCGGGACAGGTTCCAACGTCAAGGGCTACGCAGTAGTGATTTCGCTGCGGCGCATCGATCCAGGCCCCATCCCGCCGGAGCGACTTCGCGATCTGCTGCGTTCTACGGCTGAACAGCTCTATTCCAACCTCTACGACCAGACGAACGCAGACTTCAGCGCACTATGGCAGACGCTGGACCGGAGCGACCAGCTCGACATCGGGATCGCCCGCCGCCTGATCCTGGACCACGTCCCCTTCTACCTGCGACAGCTATCCGTCAGGTCAGACGGCATCGAGAATTGCTTGGCTGCCTGCGATTCCTGGCGGCGCCGAATCGCGGAGGCGGAAGCGGACGGGCAGCCGTCCGACGCGCACCGAACGGCCTTGCGCAAGGCCCTGGACGACCTTGCCGATCGGATAGACAGGAGATCGGAAGAACGGCGGGCCGTCGTGCAGGCGGTCAAGGACCGGCTCAAGCAGTATCAGTATGAGCCTTCCGGCATCCCGTTCGAGCTGTTCCAGAACGCCGACGACGCCGCCGTCGAATTGGGCCAGTTCCACGACCGTGCTGCGGACGGCGGCCAGGCGCCGGCCGCCGCGCGGCGTTTCGTGGTGGAAGAGCGAGACGACGGGCTCGGGTTCCTGCACTGGGGGCGGCCGATCAACGCGCGCGGCCCGATCGGCTTCGGCGGCGAGCGCCGCGGCTACGACCGGGATCTGGAGAAGATGCTCATCCTGTCCGCCTCCGACAAGCGTCGCGATGAAGGCGTGACCGGCAAGTTCGGCCTGGGGTTCAAGAGCGTGTTGCTGGCCTGCGAGCAGCCGCGCATCCTCAGCGGCCGGTTGGCCCTGCGAGTGGTGTCAGGGATCCTGCCCCAGCCGTGGGAAAAGGCTCCGGAGGCGAGACAGCGGCTTACCGACCTCGGCAAAGACCGCCGCCTGCCTGGTACGCTGATCGACCTTCCCGGAGTTCGAGGCGAACTACAGAATCGCGTCCTGGAACGGTTTCGTCAACTTGCCGGGATCCTCTGTGTCTTCGGCCATGCGGTCCGGGCCATTACGTGCGTCGCAGCGTCCGAGTCGACCTGGTCGTGGCAACCCAGCGAGATCTCTGACGGTGTGGAAGTCGGCGACCTGGACCTGCGAGGCGAATGGGGCTCGTGCACCAGAGCCATCTGTGTGCGCACCTCCACCGGCAGTCTGCTCATGGCCCTGGGGCCCGAGGGATTCCGTGCGCTGCCTGACGCCGTTCCCGACCTTTGGGTGACCGCTCCCACGCGGGAATCGTCGGGCGCAGGCTTCGCCGTCACCGGCAGCTTCGAACTGGACGCCGGGCGGGGGCGGCTGGCGGGCAACACCGACAACAACCAGGAATTGGCAAAGCGCATCGGCAACGAGGTCGGCGACGCGCTCGGCGCGTTGTTTCAACGCTCCTGCAACGATTGGGACGCCGTCCGCGCCGAGATCGGCTTGGCCGCGGGCTGCGACATTCTGGATTTCTGGGAGAGCATCTGGCTCGGGCTGACAGCGGGATGCCTGCGGCGCGCAGGAGGCGACGGAAAAGATCTTGTGCGGAAGGTCGCGTTGAGCGCGCTCGCGCAACTCTGCGAGCATCCACGTGCGATTCCGAACGGATTGCGGGGATCACTGCGTGAGTTCACAGATGCGAGCCGCATTCGCTACGAGCTGAGCGACGTGCTGTTGCGAGAGGATGTCGGCGCCATCCTGAGTGCATGGACACGCTTCACGGCCCGCTACCCCGGCTGCAGGTGCGTCTCGCAAGAGATCGGGGACATCCTGCGGCAGGCTCACTTGTGCAGCCCCTGCACCATCGGCCTGTGCTCACTGGCAGACATGTTGGAGAGCTCCAAGGCCGAGCCGGTCGATGCCGAGGTGCTGGGGCGGCTGTTCCTTCAGACCGATGAGGCGTCCGATTGGAAATCGGACGATCTGCGACAACGGCTTGACAAAGTGCTATTTCAGTCCGAATCAGGACAATGGGTCGAGGCCCGCGCGCTACTGACTCTTCACGGGCTCAGCCTCGACTCCGACGAATTCCGACGGCACGCACTGGCGCCGCCAGAGTGTCGCCTGCATCCCGACTACTACGTCGAGACGGACGGCGAATGGCCGGCGGCAGCCTTCTTCCAGCTCTGCCGGCAACGCATGGAGGCACCGGCGGAGAAGATCGCCCAATGGGTGCTGGATGCGGAATCCGCCGAGTCGCGGTCCCATGCCCTCAAGTACCTTGCGGACGGCGAGCTCGGGGAGCGGGTGGCGGACATCGTGCGCGAAAGGCGATGGCTACTGGGCGCGCTCCAAAATGCTACTCTCCTGAAGGACCTTACGCCGGAGCAGGTGGACAGACTGCGCCGGCGACTGGCCTCGCCAGATCAAATCACGCGGGTATTCGAACCTTCTGTTCGGCAACCACCACCGCCTGGGTTGCCCGAACGTGTCCTCCGAGCGATACACGAATGGTGGCGTGAACAGAGGCAATCTGCGCGTGAAGCGTACACCCGAGACGTCTATCCTCACGGTTTTTCGCCGGAGAACCTTCACATATCGGATTCCGGAAATTCCACAAGTTCCGATTTGGAAGACCGCACTGCATGGTTCACGATGTTCGCACTCGCCTGCTACCAATCGCTCGGCCGAACCCAGGACAATCAGCACCGCGGGTTCATCGCACGCGGCCAGCAGGAAGGTTGGTGGCAGAACCTTGCGCAATCGAAACCACCGGCCGATGCCCAGCCGTGGCTGGACCGGCTCCAGCACTGGAGCATCGCGGAAGCGTTGGAGCAGGATTTCCTTCCCTGGAAACGAACGCTTGTTGATTTGTACACCGTAGCCCGCCACCTGGACGCGTACATCTATATCTTCCAAAACCTCCCGCGCATCATCAACAAGCACGGTCCTGTGTCGCTGAGAGACGCCCATAGACCGACCTACTGGCCGGCGATGGCGCCAACAGGTCTGGATGCAGCTCCACTCGATCGCTCCCTGGGTATCGGCGCGAACTGGCTGCTCCGCGAGTTGGTGCGTTGCGAGGTGTACGACGCCGGCGACGTAGGCATGATTACCCCGTACTGCTGGGCGACGACGCGGCGGGTCCGAAGGCTGCTGAAGAACCTCGACCGCGGAGCATTCGTCGAAGCAGCCAACATGGACGCCAGCCGATCCGTGTACGAATTCATCGAGCATCACATCGGCCCTGACCGCGCTCGTTTCGAAGGTGACTTCGACCTGCCATTGCAACTTGTCACCCGCAAGGCGTACGGGGATACCCTCAGGCAATGCTTCGAGGAGGCAGGCAGCGAGCCTCCGGATCTTGACGACGGGGACGATGAGATCGATGACCACCCTGCCGGGGAGGACGCCGGGAAATGACATTGGCAATGCGTCTCGATCCCGGTGCGCCGGTCACGCATCCCCGGCACGGCAGTGGCCGCGTGGTGGCCGACATGGGTGCCACAGTCGTGGTCCGGTTCGGCGGCGCACTGGAGCAGGTCCCCGCCGACGAAGTCGTAGCCACCTCGTCGTTGCATTCGGCGCTGCGCGACGGGGCGTTCGACGATCCGGTCGATGCGGTCGTGCGGGCGCAGGCGCTGGCCATCGCGTCGGTCAACGACCAGTGGGGCGTCTTCTCGCGGTCCCGCGTGCGGTTGCTGCCGCATCAGTTGTGGGTCTGCCGGACGGTGAACCGGACATGGCCCTTCCGTTGGCTGGTCGCGGACGACGTCGGGCTCGGCAAGACCATCGAATGCGGCCTGGTACTGATGCCGTTGATCGCGTCCGGGCGGGTGCGTCGGCTGCTGATCCTCGCGCCGGCGAAGCTGGTGCCACAGTGGCAGTTTCGCCTGAAGGACATGTTCGACATCCGGCTGCAGCGCTACGTCGCCGAGGCGGACACGCGGCGCGGGGATTTCTGGGACACCGCATCGCAGGTCGTGGCCTCCTTTCACACGCTGCGCGGCGACGGGCGCGGCGCCCGCCAGCGGCTATTGGACGCCGACCCGTGGGACTTGGTGATCGTCGACGAGGCGCATCATCTGGGCCTGGATAAGAAATCGGGCGAGACACTTGCCTACAGTCTGGTTGCAGATCTTGAAAAGCGGCGGAAGATCAACTCGCTGCTGTTCTTCACGGGCACACCGCACCGCGGCAAGGACTTCGGTTTCTTCGGTCTGATGCGTCTCGTGCGCCCCGACCTGTTTGACCCGGAGGAAGACGGCGCCGAGCAACTGGCCCGTCTGCCGCAGGCGATGATCAGGAACAACAAGGCGGCCGTCACCGATCTCCAGGGCAATGGGTTGTTCCAGCCGGTCACCGTGCACAACCGGAAATATGGCTACAGCGAGGCAGAATCCCGCTTCTACCGGACGCTCAGCGTGTTCATCCTCGACGGCCGGGCCTACGCGGCGACTCTCGACGGGCGCGCGCAGACGGCGCGCATGCTGGTGCTCATCACCCTCCAGAAGCTGGCCGCAAGCTCCATCGCGGCCATCCGTCAGGCTTTACGAAGACGGCGGGCGATGCTGGCGACCGTCGTCGGCCGCGCAGACTGCGCGGCATCCGTCGCTCTCCCGAGCGACGAACAGGCGACGCTCGACGACGTCGCGGAAGCCGAAGAGCTGCTGCCCGGCTCCGCGGCCGTCCTGCTGATGAAAGACGAGATCGAACGTCTCGACGAGCTCATCGCACTGAGCGAAGACGTTGTTGTCGAGACGAAGATCGAACGCCTTGTTGCATTGCTCCGCGACGAGCTTCCCGCCACGGAGCCGGTCCTGCTGTTTACGGAGTACAAGACCACCCAGGCGCTGGTCGTGAATGCGCTGCATCGACAGTTCGGATATGGATCAGCAACCTTCATCAACGGAGACGACCGGCTCGACGGCCTGGAGCAGGCGGCCGGCGGCGCTCGGACCGTCAGTCAGCCCCGCGAACGGGCGGCCGATGCGTTCAATGCCGGCCAGGTCCGTTTTCTGGTGTCGACGGAGGCCGGCGGCGAAGGCATCGACTTGCAGGAACGCTGCGCCGTACTTGTGCACGTGGACATGCCCTGGAACCCGATGCGTCTCCATCAGCGCGTCGGCCGCCTTTCGCGCTACGGCCAGGAGCGGTCGGTCTCAGCCTACATCCTGCGCAACCCGGATACGGTCGAGGCGCGCATCTGGGACCTGCTGAACGAGAAGCTGGAACGGGTGCAGCGAGCGTTCTCCGCCGTCATGGAGCAGCAGGAGGACATCTCGCAACTGGTCGTCGGCATGGCCGGACCAGCCCTCTTCAACGAGTTGTTCTCGGGTGCGCAGGGCATGACGGGAGAACGGCTGACTGCCTGGTTCGACCGGACCACCGCCACGCTTGGCGGACGCGACGTTGTCGACACCGTCCGGGAATTGCTCGGCAGCGTGTCGCACTTCGACTTTCAGCAGGTCGGCAGGGATCTGCCGCGCGTGGACGTTCCCGACCTCGAACGCTTCTTCACGCTTGCCGTCGGCAGGCACCGCCGGCGCGTTTTCAAACATGCCAACGGCCTCGAGATCAAGGCGCCGGAAACCTGGAAGTCACGCAGCTATGCCGTGCGCGACAGATACGAGGGACTCGTGTTCGACCGTGATCTACGAGGCGCCAATGCTGCGTCGCGTGTGCTGGGCGTCGGCCATACGCTCTTCGATATCGCCCTCGATGAGGCGCGCGACCTGCCGGCGCGGATAACGGTCGTGGACGGCGCAAACGCCCCGGTTCTCGTGGTCGCGGTCGAGGACGAAGTGACGGGAACCGGATCGCTCGTGCAGCGGCTGATCTTCGGCGTTACGGACATCGATGGCCGGCCGGCGCCTCTGCGCGACTGGGAGCTCCTGCAACTGTTGAACGGCGTGCCGTTGAGGGGCGTCGCCGGTAAACCTGCACCCGGCACGGCGCTGGCGAAATGCGCAGCCTTGGCAGACCGCTTGAAAAACGCGTTCGAATCCGGCTTGTCGGACCATGCGCCGGCATTGCGCCGGCCGGTGTGCTGGCCAGAGATGCTCTTCGTTCCCGCGGGTTTCGTTTCGTTCGGCGCCCCGACGATTGGCGAAAACGCGGCAACCAGCCCAGGATAAGAGATCGGTGGAAATTGGAGGCTTCCGACGAACAAGCAGGAGCTTCTGTCACGCATAACGATAGATCCCGGCGTCATGACGCTGCGCGCAGCGTCCGCGCCAGTTCCCGTTCACGTCGGCGCCAGATGGCCAGCAGCACCGCGCCGATCAGGGTGAGGCCGATCAGTACGCCGATCCAGAGGCCGATGACGCCCCAGCCCATCACGAAGCACAGCGTGTAGCCGATCGGCAATCCGCACATCCAGTGGCCCGCCAGATTCAGCTGCATCGGCGTGCGCGTGTCGCCCAGTCCGCGCAGCGCGCCGGTCGCCGACACCTGCAGACCGTCGAAGATCTGGAACAGGGCGGCGACGAAAATCAGCGTCAGGCCGATCCCGACCACCTGGGTGTCCGGCGTGAAGATGCCCAGAATCAGCCGTGGCACGGCGAGAAAAACGATGGCCGCTGCCGTCATGACGCCGGCGCCCAGCACTATCGTGCTCCAGCCGGCGGCCGAGGCGGCGGGCGCGTCGCGCCGCCCGACCGCGTGGCCGACGCGCACCGCGCCCGCCGCGGATATCCCGAGCGGCACCATGAACGTCAGGCCCGACACGTTGACCACGATCTGGTGCGCGGCCAGGGTTGTCGGATCGAGACGCGCCGCCAGGATCGTGATCGCCGCGAACGCACCATACTCCAGGGTGGTCTGCGTCGCGGCAGGCCAACCAAGCGCCAGCAGGCGCCGGAAGCCGGCCAGGCGGACGCCGGCCAGCGGGCGGCCCAAGCCGCCCTGGCGGACGGCCACGATCGCCAGCACGACCGCCATGTAGCTGCGGGAGATGCAGGTGGCCCACGCCGCGCCCTCCACGCCGAGCGCCGGCGCGCCAAGGTTGCCGAACACCAGCACCCAGTTCGCAGCGGCGTTCACGATGTTGGCGGTGACGAGCGTGACCATGATCGGCGTCACGCGCGTCACGGCCTGCAGGTAGCGCCGGAAAGCCGCGTACAGCAGGAGCGGCGGCAGACTCAACGTGACCACGTCGAAGTAGTCGTGCACCAGCGGCAGTACGCCCGGGTCGAAGCCCCACGCGTCGAGGTTGGCGCCGACCGCACGCGCGACCAGACCGATCGGGAGCGCGAGTCCCAGGGCCAGCCAGATGCCGTGACGCAGCCAGCGGCGGCACTCGCTGCGGGCGCCGGCCCCGTACGCCTGTGAAACGAGCGTGTCGAGACCCAGCAGCAATCCCATCCCGAACACGCCGAATGCAAGGAAGAGCGCGCTGCCGACCCCGACGGCACCGATAGCTTCCGGACCGAGGCGACCCACCATGCCGATGTCGACGAGCTGCATCGCCACCCAGCCCACCTCGGCGACGACCACAGGCGCGGCGAGTCTTGCGACGGGACGCAGCTCCTTGCGGAGCAGGGTGAGTGGCGGCATGCAAAGAGATTGCGTGGTTCACGCGATAGCGCGAACCGCGAAAGGAGACGGGGGCGCGCCAGCGGCTAGCGCCAGGGCATGAAACGCTCGATCCAGGCGACGCGGGTCAGGTCGTTGTAGATGACCGTGACCATGAGCATCATCAGGGCCACGAAGCCGAACAGCAGCATCCGCTCCTTGACACGGGCGCTGAAATTCCGCCGCGACGCACCTTCGAGCGCCATGATCGCGATATGTCCGCCGTCGAGTACCGGGATCGGCAGGAGGTTCAGAATGCCCAGGTTCAGGGAGATCATCGACATGAGGCTGAGCAGCGCGACGAATCCGATCTCCGCGGCGCCGCCCGACAGCTGGGCGATGCCCACCGGCCCGACGAGCTGCCGCGGTGAGGTCTCCGCGGTGAACAGCCCCACCAGTGTCTGGAAAATCAGCCCCGACCACTCGTAGTTGCGCTGGAGGCTGTAGCCGAACGCATCGATCAGGCCGGGATCGATGGAGCGCACCTCGTAAGGACTGATTGATACGCCGATCAGGCCGACATCGCCGACCAGCGCCGGTGTCACCGTCACGTCACGGCGCATCTCGCCGCGGCGTATGCTCAGCCTGAGCGGCCGGTCCGCGTGTGCGTTGATCCGCTTGATGAGCTCCTCGCTCGCGACGGCTTCACCCTCCACCGCCGCGATCACGTCCCAGACCTCGATGCCTGCCGCGGCCGCCGGCTGCCCCGCTGCGACACTGCGGATCTGCGGGCGCATCACCGGGCCGATCCCGAGGTCGCCAAGCTCGAAACTGGTTTGGCTGTCCGGCGTGACCTGCAGCTCGCGAATCCCGTCCGCGTTGCGGACCGCCACCGCGATCTCGCGATCGGCGCGCGGCCGGACCTCGAGCTGCATCTCTTCCCAGGTCTCGACGACGCGGCCGGCAACGCTGACGATGCGGTCGCCGACCCGAATCCCCACCCGCTGGGCGGCGGAGCCTTCGGCGACCGTGCCGACCACCGGCGGCTCGGACTCGTACAGCGGCATGTCGACGCCCTGGTACAGCACGAACGTCATCACGAAGACCGCCAGCACGATGTTCATCGCAGGTCCCATGATCAGGACCTGGAAACGTTCCCACTTGGTCTTGGAGAGGAATTCGTCCGGCGCGCCCGTGCGGCGGTCCTCCGTATTCTCGCCCGCCATCCGCACGTAGCCGCCGAGCGGAATGGCGCTCACGCAGTACTCGGTGTCGCCGCGGCGCACCTTGAGCAGCTTCGGGCCGAAGCCTATCGAGAACACGAGGACGCGGACGCCGATGCGCCGGGCGGCCAGGAAATGGCCCAGCTCGTGGACGAACACGAGCACACCGATGACGAAGACGAACGCGAGAATACTGGTCACAGAAACGCTCCGCTAGCTTGATTCTACCTTGACAGTTTGCGGATGAGCTCGGCGGTCTTCCGGCGGGCCCAGGAGTCGACCTCCCGCACGGCCGCCAGCGTCTCGACGCCGCCGGTCGCCAGCCGTTCACCCGCGTCGAGCGCCTGCTCGATTACCGCCGGAATCCCGTTGAACGGCAGCCGCCGGGCGAGGAACGCCGCGACGGCCAGCTCGTTGGCCGCGTTCAGGATGATCGGCAGGCCGCCCGCACCGCGCAGCGCGCGGTAGGCGAGCGCCAGACAGGGAAACCGCACCACGTCCGGCCGATCGAATTCGAGCCGGCCACAGCGGACGAGATCGAGCGGTGGCAGCGGCGCCTCCCAGCGGTCAGGATACGAGAAGGCGTATTGGATCGGCAGTTGCATGTCGGTGACGCCCAGCTGCGCGATCAGCGAGCCGTCGCGCAGCTCGACAAGCGAATGCACGATCGACTGCGGGTGCACCACGACATCTATCCGGTCCGGCGGCGCGTCGAAGAGCCAGCGCGCCTCGATTACTTCGAGTCCCTTGTTCATGAGCGTCGCCGAGTCGACCGTGATCTTGGAACCCATGTTCCAGGTCGGATGGTCGAGCGCCTCTTCCGGCGTCACGGCGGCGAGATCCGCCGCGGCCCGCGTGCGGAACGGACCGCCGGAGGCGGTGAGGATGAACCGCCGCACGGCCGCCGGATCCTGCCCCCGGAGGCACTGGTGAATGGCGTTGTGCTCGCTGTCGACCGGCAGAATGGTGACCCCGCGCCGCTCCGCCGCCGCCATCATGAGCCCGCCGGCCATAACCAGCACTTCCTTGTTGGCCAGCGCCACCGTCTTGCCCGCTTCGATCGCCGCCAGCGTCGCATCCAATGCCGCGGTGCCGGACGACGCGCACAGCACGAGGTCCGCGTCCGGGTGCGTCGCCACCGCCAGCAGCCCTTCCGGGCCTGCGCAGGCGCCATCGACCGCCGCGCCGGCCGCGCCGAGCGCGGTCTGCGCGTCGCCAAGCGCCTGCGGGGTCGCCATGGCGATGACGCGCGGGCGGTGGCGCCGCACCTGCTCCGCGAAGCGGCCGGCGTTCCGCCCGGCCGCGAGCCCCACCACCTCGAGCCGGTCGGCCTGCGCCTCGACCACGGCCAGGGCACTGCGGCCAATCGATCCGGTCGAGCCAAGGATGGAAATCCGCCTCACGTGCCGGCTCTACCTGACGAAGTTGAGAACGATGTAATAGGCCGGTGCGGCGAACAGCCAGCCGTCGATGCGGTCGAGCACGCCGCCGTGGCCCGGAATGACGCTTGAAGCATCCTTGATGCCCACGCCGCGTTTGAGTGTCGATTCGAACAGATCGCCGACGATGCCGAACAGCGCGAGCAGCACCCCGAGCAGAATCCGCCAGCCGGCGGAGAAATCGGCGAGCCACCAGGCGCCCGCGCCCCACATGACGAGAGCCGCCGCCGCGATGCCGAACGCCGCCCCCTCCACCGTCTTGCCGGGGCTGACGGCCGGCGCGAGCGGCCGCCGGCCGATCCACCGCCCGCCATAATACTGCGCCGTATCGCTCGCCACGACGGTAGCGAGCAACAGCAGCAGCGCCTCGCGCCCGTGCGTGATACGTACCACGGCCAGCGTGCCGAACGGGATTGCCAGATACAGGACGGCAAACGCCGCCGCCGCCGCGGGCGCCAGCGTGCGTTCCCGGGGCCAGCGCGAGAGTTGCACCGCGCCGCCGCCGATGGCAGCCGCCATCAGGGCCGCCGGCAGCATGTCCGGCGCCAGACTGAAGACCGCCACGGTACCCAGAACGGCCGCGGCTGTCGGCGTGGCCGGCAACCGGGCGCCGGCGCGGGCGGCGATCTCGGCGTACTCCCGGAAGGCGAGCAGCAGGGTGATCTCGACCAGCACGAGCGTCGCCAGCGGCGGCAACAGCCAGATGACGCCGACGACTAGCAGGAGCAGCGCCGCGGCGCTCAGAATGCGCGTCATGCGGTTCGCGCGCTACCGTCCGACAACCACGGGCTGCGGCTTGATGCCGCCGTAGCGACGGTCGCGCTTCTGATAGTCGACGATGGCCTCGAGCAGGTGCCGGGCCCGGAAGTCGGGCCACAGGGTGTCCGTTACCCAGATCTCCGAGTACGCAATCTGCCACAGCAGGAAGTTGCTCACGCGCATTTCCCCGCTCGTGCGAATGAGCAGATCGGGATCGGGCTGTCCGGCGGTATGCAACAGGGCGCTGAACCGATTCTCATCGAGCTCCTCCGGCGGGATACCGGCGGCTATGGCGCGGCGGGCGGCCTCCACGATCTCGGCGCGTCCGCTGTAGTTGAAGGCGATGTTGAAGCGCATGCCGGCGTTGTTCGCGGTCCTGGCGACCGAGGCGTCCAACTCCACGCGCACGTCGGGCGGTAGCTCGTCGTCGCGGCCTATGGTCTGGAACCGGATGCCGTGACGCATCAGCGTCTCGATCTCGAGCCGCAGGTAACGTTTCAACAGCCCCATCAGCAGCGATACCTCGGCCGCGGGACGTTTCCAGTTCTCGACGGAGAAGGCGTAGAGCGTCAGTACCTTGACGCCCAGCCGGGCGGCGAGCTCGGTCGAATCCCGCACGGCGTCGATGCCGGCGCGGTGGCCCTCGGCTCGCGGCAGGTAGCGCTGCGCCGCCCAGCGGCCGTTGCCGTCCATGATCACCGCGACATGGGCCGGCAGACGATCGAAGTCGATCTGGCGGACCAGATCCTCCTCGACCGACCGCTCCGGGACCCATTCAAGGACGTCTTCGAGACTCATCGGCAGCGAGCAGGCAAGGGCAGGTCCGATCCTCTATCCAACGACCCCTCCCTACTTCAAAGGTCTGCTTCTGATGATACGGGGTGTCCGCTGCACGTTCAATGGTACCAGCCCCTGGCGAAGGTCCCGCTGCATTCGACCGGCCATGCATCCCGCCTGACTGTGTTGTTCCTCGCTCACATACTCTCAAGTATGCTCGCTCGTCACGCCTTGTCAGCCGGGCGCCTGACCGGTCTCGGTGCGACGCGGGACTTTCGCCACGGGCTGGTAGTCCACCCGCACCAGAAACAGGCCTCGAGCAGGCGCCGTCGGTCCGGCGCTCGCGCGGTCGCGCGCGGCGATCACGTCGGCCACGCTGCCCGCAGCGCAGCGGCCGCGCCCGACCTCGACCAGGGTTCCGACGATGACGCGGACCATGTGCCGCAGAAACCCGTCGCCGCGTACCTCGATACCGATGATCCCGCCGCCGCCGGACGCGCCGCGCCATTCCGGCGGGCGCTCCAGCGCAATCCGCAGCAGGGAAATCGACCGGACGGTGGAAGCGGTCGCGGCTCCGCCCACCGCCTGGAACGCGGCGAAGTCATGCCGGCCTTCCAGCAGGGCGCCCGCCGCCTGCATCGCGCCGAGATCGAGCGGCTGCAGCAGATGCCAGGCGTAGCGCAAGTCGAGGGGGTGCGCCAGAGGTCCGGTCTCCAGCCGGTAGCGGTAGACCTTCCCGCGTGCATCGAACCGAGCGTGAAACCGCTCGGCAACTTCCTCGACGCGCAGCACGCGGACAGCCTTTGGCAGATTGGCGTTGAGTGCGCGCAGCAGGGAGTCCGCGCCTATCGGGTGCGTCAGCCGCACGCTCGCGACCTGGCCGAGCGCATGCACGCCGGCATCGGTACGGCCGGCGCCGTGAACGGTTACGGCGCGCCCTTCGAGCGGCTGCAACGCCGTCTCGACCAGCGCCTGAATCGTCTCCGCGCCGGCCTGCCGCTGCCATCCGGCATAACCGGTGCCGTCGTACGCCAGGGTCAGCTTGAACGTCCGCATCTACTTCTTGGGGCTGCGCCCCAAACCCCCGGCAAGCGCTAGCGGGGACCCCTTTGCCCCGCGCCGCGCTTGCCCAGGCCCGCCGTGCGGGCCTGGGGACAACTCCCAAATGCTCGTCGTCCCCCTGCCTGAGCTGCGTTATTCCTCGCTCGTCTCGCCTTGCCAGCGGTGCTCCTGACCGGTCTCGATGCGACGTCGGGTTTCACCACGGGCTGATAAACTCGGCCCGTGGTCGCGGACCTGTCCGTCGTCATCATCACCAAGAACGAGGCCGACAACATATCGGGTGCGCTCGAGTCCGTGTCGTGGGCCGACGACATCGTGGTGGTCGACTCACAGAGCACCGACGACACGGTCGCCATCGCCCGCCGCCATACCGACCGCGTGTTCACCCGGCCGTGGCAAGGCTACGGCGCGCAGAAGAACTATGCGACGGGACTGGCCGCCCACGACTGGGTGCTGTCGCTCGATGCGGACGAGCGCGTGCCCCCGGAGCTCGCCGGCGAGATCGAGGCGGCGTGGCGGCGCTCCCCGGTCGTGAAAGGGTACCGCATCCCCCGGACGACTCGCTATCTGGGCCGATGGATGCGATCAACCGACTGGTATCCCGACTATCAGTTGCGTCTGTACGACCGGCGCGTGGCGTCGTGGAACTCCCGGTTCGTGCACGAATCGGTGACCGTCGACGGCAAGGTCGGCACGCTGTCCTCGGAAATCCGCCATTATGCGTACGACGACCTGGCGGACCATCTCGCCACGATCAACCACTACACGACGCTTGCCGCCAGGCAGATGGCCGCGGAGCAGCGCCGCGCGGGACTCGCGGACCTCGCCGTCCATCCGCCGCTCGTGTTCCTGCGGAACTACCTCCTGCGCCGTGGCTTCCGCGACGGCGGACCCGGCCTGATCGTCTCGCTGATGAACGCCTACTACGTGTTTCTGAAGTTCGCCAAGCTGTGGGAGCAGCAGCGGCTTCCCCGCGACCGGTAGCGGCCGTCATGTTCTCCGTCCACATCGACACCGCGCGGACCTGGCGCGGCGGCCAGAACCAGGTGCTGCTCACGGTCCTGGGCCTGCGCGGCCAGGGCCACCGCACCGCGCTGGTCGCGCACGCCGGCGGCGAGCTGCGCCGGCGGATGGCGGAGGGACCCGACCTGTACCCGCTCACGCCGCGCAGCGAGTTCGATCTGCACGCCGCCTGGCGTCTTGCGCGCCTGCTCCGGCGGCTCGGTCCCGAAGTGGTTCACGCCCACGACGCCCACGCGGTCGCGCTGGCCGCCGCGGCGCTGGCGCTGGCCGGACCGGGGCTTGAGACGCGGCTGGTAGCCGCGCGGCGGGTCGATTTCCATCTCGCCTCGAACGCCTTTTCGCGCTGGAAATACCGCCAAGTGGACCGTTTCATCTGCGCGTCCGCCGCCATCCGCTCCCTGCTGGAGCCAGCCGGCATCCCGCCGGAGCGGACGACCGTCGTGTACGAAGGAGTCGACATCGAACGGATTCGCGCCGTGCCGGGGCTCGATGTGCACAAGGAGTACTGGCTGCCGCATGGTGCGCCGCTCGTGGGCAACGTCGCCGCGCTGGTGCCGCACAAGGGGCAGCGCTACCTGATTGAAGCCGCGGCGCAGGTCGTTCGCCGCGTGCCGGACGCGCGCTTTCTGATTGCCGGCGAGGGCGAGCTGGAGGACTCGCTCAGGCGGCGGATCGCCGCTCTGAACCTCGAGAAACACGTCCTGCTCGCCGGGTTCCGGCCCGACATCATCCCCTTGCACAAAGGGTTCGATCTGTTCGTCATGAGCTCCACGACGGAGGGGCTGGGCACGTCCGCCCTCGACGCCATGGCCTGCGGCAAGGCCGTGGTCGCGACGCGCGCCGGCGGGCTGGCGGAAGTGGTGGTGGACGGCGAAACCGGCCTGCTCGTCCCGGTGCGGGATGCGGCGGCGCTGGCCGACGCCATCGTCCGGCTGCTGCAGGATGCGGCGTTGCGCGAGCGCTGCGGCGCGGCCGGACTCGCGCGGGCCCTGCGCACCTTCGATGTCGGGCGGATGGTGCGCAAGACAATCCAGGTGTACGAGAGCCTGCCGGAGACTGCACCCGCCAGGCGCGCGGAGCGGCGGTAGGGGTAGGCGTGGAGGATGCGGTGCTAGGAGCCTGTACCAAACGCGCTGGCGGCGCTGACCTGGTCGTTCACGTACGCGGTACGGCCGCCGATCAGGACCGCCGCGACGGCGCCGCGCAACTGCCAGCCGTCGAACGGCGTATTCCTTGCCCGCGAGCGGAATGCGTCCGCGCGCAACAGCGTCGGCGCATCGGGCGCGAGCACGGTGACGTCGGCTGGCGCGCCAGGCGCGAGGCTGCCGCCGGGGAGGCCGAGAATGCGGGCCGGATTGGTCGTCAGCAGCTCGACGATACGACCAATCGAAATCCGTCCAGTGTGCAGGAGGCGGTCGAGCACGATCGGTATCGCCGTCTCCAGGCCGATGATGCCGAACGGCGCCTTGTCGAACTCCACCGCCTTGTCGTCGGCGTGGTGCGGCGCGTGATCGGTGGCGATCGCGTCGATCGAGCCGTCGGCCAGCCCTTCCAGCATCGCGTCCAGGTCGGCGGCGCCGCGCAGCGGCGGATTCATCTTCCAGTTCGTGTCGTAGGTGAGCTGCTCGTCGGTGAGCGTGAAATGGTGCGGCGTCACCTCGCAGGTGACGGACACGCCGCGCTCCTTCCCTGAACGGACCGCGCGCAGCGAGCCCGCGACGCTCATATGCGCGATGTGCACCGACCCGCCCGTCAGCTCGCTCAGCGCGACATCGCGCGCCACCATCACTTCCTCCGCGGCGCCGGGAATCCCGCGCAACCCGAGAACGGTGGCGGTGTGGCCTTCGTGCGCCGCCCCGTCCCCCTTCAGCGAGGGATCCTCGCAGTGGTTGATCACCGGCATGCCGAACATCGACGCGTACTCCAGCGCGCGCCGCATCATCAGCGCGTCGGCCACCGGGTGCCCGTCATCGGAGATGGCCACGCAGCCCGCGTCGCGCAGTGCCCCGATCTCGGTCATCTGCTCACCCCGGGAGCCGGCCGTGACGGCGCCGATCGGATAGACGTGCGCCAGCCCGGCCTCGGCCGCCTTGCGGAGGATCATCGTGGTGATGCCGGGGTGGTCGTTCACCGGCGTGGTGTTCGGCATGCAGGCCACGCCGGTGAACCCGCCGGCGACCGCGGCGGCCGTGCCGCTGGCGATGGTCTCCTTGTACTCCTGTCCCGGCTCGCGAAGATGGACGTGCATGTCGATCAGGCCCGGGCAGACCACGAGACCGCCCGGGATGTCGATGACCTCCGCTCCGTCGACCGGCAGATCCCGCCCCGTCTGCGCCACCAGCCCGTCTTGCAGCAGCAGATCGCATACACCGTCGGTGCCCTGCGCGGGATCGACAACCCGTCCACCCCTCAGCAGCACCGGCGGCTGCCCGGCCGGCGCCAGCTTCCGCGTCGCCATCAATCCACCCCCTCGGTAACGCCCGCAATCAGATACAACACCGCCATCCGCAGCGCGACGCCGTTCGAAACCTGCTCGAGGATGACGGAGTACGGGCCGTCAGCCACGTCCGACGCGATCTCCACGCCCCGATTCAGCGGACCGGGGTGCATGACGATGACGTCCGGCCGCGCACGCGCGAGCCGCGCCGCCGACAGACCGAACAGCTCATGGTATTCGCGCAGCGACGGAAAGAAATGGCCGCTCATCCGCTCCAGCTGAATGCGCAGCATCATGACGACGTCCGCGCCCTCCACCGCCGCGTCGAGCGACGACGTCGCGGTGACGCCCAGGCGGCCGATGCCGGCCGGCATCATGGTCGGCGGCCCGCACACCCACACGTCGGCGCCCAGCATCGTGAGCAGGCTGACGTTGGAGCGCATCACGCGGCTGTGTAGCAGATCACCGACGATGGCGACCTTGAGCCGCGCGAAATCCGGCTTGTGATCCTGGATCGTCAACAGGTCGAGCAGCGCCTGGGTCGGATGCTCGTGCATCCCGTCGCCGGCGTTTACGATGCGCGAGTCGCAAACGTCCGCCAGCAGGTGGCATGCCCCGGACGCCTGGTGCCGAACCACGATGATGTCGGGCGCCATCGCCTCCAGGTTGCGGGCCGTATCCGCCAGCGTCTCGCCCTTGACCAGACTCGACGTGGAGGCGGAAATATTGAGCGCGTCGGCACTCAGCCGCTTTTCCGCGATCTCGAACGACGTCCGCGTGCGGGTGCTCGGCTCGAAGAACAGGTTCACGACCGTCTTGCCCCGCAAAGCCGGAACCTTCTTGATCGGACGCGTCCCCACCTCCCGCATCGCGCCGGCGGTGTCGAGGATGAGCAGCACCTCCTCCGGCGTGAGGTCGGCGGCGCTCAGCAGATGCCGCGACCGGAGCCTGGACAACTGCGGCGCCGGGCCGGAGGCCGCGGCGCCGTCCGTCGCCCGCGGCGTCATGCCAGGTCCTCCTCGGGTGGTTGCCGGATCAGCACCTGGTCGGCGCCGTCGGTCTCCGCCAGGCGCACCTGAACGCTCTCGCGCACCGCGGTCGGCAGGTTCTTCCCAACGTAGTCGGCCTTGATTGGCAACTCCCGGTGGCCGCGGTCGACCAGGACGATCAGTTGAATGGCCTGCGGCCGGCCGAAGTCGACCAGCGCATCCAGCGCCGCGCGGATGGTCCGTCCGGTGTACAGCACGTCATCCACGAGCAGAATCCGCCGATCATCGATCGAGAACGGAATCTCCGTCTGCCGCAGCAGCGGTTGCGGGCCAACGGTATGGCGCATCAGATCATCCCGATACAGCGTGATGTCGAGCACGCCGAGCGGGATCTCCTGGTCGACGATGGCGCGCAGGTTGTCGGCAAGGCGGCGGGCCAGCGGCACTCCGCGGGTGCGAATGCCGACCAGCGCCAGCTTCTCGAAGTCGCGGTTCCGCTCGACAATCTCATGCGCAATCCGCATGAGGGCGCGAGAGATCCGGCCGGCTCCCATCGCTACCGGCATGGCCAGCATCTCCAGGAATGCACAACCGCGGGCGGCGTGCGTGGCGCCGGTGAAACGCGTTGGGGCAACGACGGGAAAGCTGGGGAGGCTGGCATGCACACTCTTGGCTGCCTCACCGGGCAACCGTTAAAGAGCTCCGCGAACTGGTTGTCGGATCCTAGCGGCGCGCGCCGGGGCTGTCAATCGGCGGCGGCGGTGCATCAGGTATACTCCGCGCCATGTTGGCGGATGTCGATGCGCTCGTTCTGTCGAACGATCGGCTGTCCGAGGCATACAACGTGGTCAGGCTCGCGGCGCCCTCCATCGCGGCCGCCGCGCAGCCCGGTCAATTCGTAATGGTCCGCGAGGACCGCCCCGGCGCGCCGCTGCTGCGCCGGCCGTTCTCCATCTTCGAAATCCTGCGCGGCGATCAGGATCGCGTGACCGGCTTCTCGCTCCTCAACAAGCGCATCGGGCTCGTTACCCGCGCACTCTACGCCCTCGAGCCGGGCGCGCGCCTGCAATGCCTCGGCCCGCTCGGGAGGCCGTTCTCCGTCGGCGCGCCGCCCGCGGAGGCCTGGATGGTGGCCGGCGGCGTCGGCCTGGCGCCGTTCGCGACGCTGGCCGAGGCACTGCGCGCGCAGCGCACCTCGGCGACGCTGTTCTACGGCGGGCGGTCCGCAAGCGACCTGTTCCATGTGGACTGGTTCGAGCACCGCGGCGTCCGCGTGGTGCTCGCCACGGAAGACGGCAGTCGCGGCGAGGCCGGTCTGATCACCGCGCCGCTGCAACGTGACCTGGCACTGCTGCCGGCGGGGTCCCCGCTCATGATCCACGCGTGCGGACCGACCGGGATGATGCGCACGGTGGCGCAACTGGCGCACGCGCTGGGGCGTGCCACCGAGGTGTCGCTGGAGCCGGTGATGGGATGCGGCCTGGGCGGCTGCTACAGCTGCGTCGTGCCGGTTCGGACCGGGCCGGCGACGGCGATCCAACTGGTGCGGTCATGCCTTCAGGGGCCCGTATTTCCCGGTCACCAGGTAGCGTGGAACGAGCTGGCGCCAGCGGTCTGAGTCCAGCCGCACGCTGACCGACGATGTCCTCGATCGATCTCACCGCAAGCCTCGGCCCGCTCCGATTGAAGAATCCGCTCGTGGCGGCCAGCGGCTGCTTCGGATACGGCACCGAGTACTCCGATGTCGTCGACCTGTCGACGCTCGGCGCCGTCGCCGTGAAGGGCCTGTTCCTGGAGGAGCGGCCGGGCCACGTGCCGCCCCGGATCGTCGAGACGCCAAGCGGCATGCTCAACGCGATTGGCCTGCAGGGCATCGGCGTGCGCCGCTTCATCGACGAACGGCTGCCTGCGCTTCGCGAGCACCGCGCGGTAGTGATCGTGAACATCTGCGGCACCACGGTCGACGAGTACGCCGAGCTGGCCCGGATCCTGTCGGACGCGCCGGGCGTTGCCGCGCTGGAGATCAACATTTCGTGCCCCAACATCAAGGAGGGTGGCATCACCTTCGGGTGCAGCGTGCAGGGCGCGCACGCCGTCGTGTCGGCGGTCCGCCGGGCCACGTCGCTGCCGGTCATCCCGAAGCTGACGCCGAACGTCACCGACGTGGCGTCGTTCGCGCGCGCCGCCGAGGAAGCCGGAGCCGATGCCGTATCGCTCGTCAATACGTTCCTGGCCATGGCCATAGACATCGAGACGCGGCGTCCCCGGCTGTCGAATGTCTTCGGCGGGTTGAGCGGACCGGCGATTCGGCCGATTGCGGTGCGGATGGTCTACGAGTGCCGGCAGGCAGTCAAGATCCCGATCATGGGGATGGGTGGAATCATGACGGCCGGGGATGTCGTGGAGTTCCTTGTCGCCGGCGCGGATGCGGTGCAGGTCGGCACGGCGAACTTCGTTGACCCGTTCATCTGGCCCAAGCTGCTCGAGGGGTTGACCGACTACCTGGAACGGCACGGACACGGCGCGGTCCGCGATATCGTCGGCACGGTCGCGGTCCCCGGCGCCGCGCAACGGATCAGCTCTTAGCCGGAATCACCCGCCGATGCTCCACCTCACGTTACTAACCCGCCGCGGCAAGCGCGGCGCGGGGCTAAGGGGTCCCCGCTAGCGCTTGCCGGGGGTTTGGGGCGCAGCCCCAAGTGCTAACGGATGCACGGCGAGCGCGTCATCGCCCGCCACCGGATCACGGCCCGCCGGCTGGCGGACCTGCTCTCCGAGGCTACTCCGACGTCACGTTGAATTGGCCGCGGCGATTCTGCTGCCAGCAGCGCTCGGTCGATTCGCGGCAGAACGGCGACTCCTCGCCCCGACTGACAGTCTGGATCCGGTCGCCGTCGATGCCGAGCCCGATCAGGTAGTCGCGCGCGGCCGCCGCGCGCTCCTCGCCGAGCGACAGGTTGTACTCGTTCGTGCCCCGCTCGTCGCAGTGTCCTTCCACGCGGATCCGGGCTGAGGATCGCTCGCGCAGCTTGCGGGCATTCTCCTGCAGCACGGTCCGGGCGTCAGCCCGAATCTCCGACATGTCGTAGTCGAAGAAGACCGGTTCCAACGCCAACGGCGGCGGAGGAGGCGGCGGAGGAGGCGGCGGAGGAGGCGGAGGTGGAGGCGGAGGCGGAGGCGGAGGCGGCGGCGGCGCCGGCTCGGGCGCTGGTGGCGGGGCGGGCGGCGGCTCGGGGGGCGGATTGCCACCGCAGGCGGCCCCCAGTCCCACGACGGCACAAAGGCTTACAGCCAGCAGCAGTCGCCATGCGGATCTCATAATCCTCTCCTGACTCAGAATTCAGACCGTGAATGACATCGCGCCAGCCGCGCCGACGCACCTGCGTGCAAAGCCTTCGCAGAATAACACGCGGCAGCGGCGTGAGCGTACAAGGTTTCGTTTAAATCTGTCAATCGAACTCGTCGACGTCTCCATCAAGATGGCGGCCAAACCCGCCGTTCCCACCGTCGATGTCCATCGCGCCGGCGTCGTCATCGTCTTCCCCCGCGAGGTCGAGCGCGACCGGCGCGAGGCCGACCACTTCCAGGTTGGCGCCGCATTCGGGACAACTCAGCTCGTCACCCCGATCGACGTCGAACTCGTCGACATCGAATTCCGCGGCGCAGTCGGCGCACGTCGCCATTGGCGCATCAGCTGCCCACGGCAAAAGCCCCGCTGCATTCGACCGGCGATGCATCCAGGCTGAGCTGCGTTGCTGGTCCGTCGCATATACCCAATATGCTCCCTCCTCGCGCCTTGCCAACCGGGCGCCTCGCCGGTCTCGGTGCGACGCGCGGTTTTGTCGCAGGCAGCATGCGTGCCGAATTATAGCGAGGAGTGTGGAGGGTGGGCAACGTCCGGTATGCTGAACCGGGGGGAACGACGGCGATACGCCAATGACGCCGAAGACGGTGCTGGTCGCCAGCGGCGCGCCGGACATCCGCGATCGCTTCTTCGTGGCGCTCGGCGGAGCCGGACATCGCGCGCTCGGCGCCGCCAGCGCGCGGGAGTTGCGGGATGTCCTGCAGGCACGGGCGAGCGCTATCGATCTCGTGGTGCTCGACGCCCGCATGGGAGACGGCGGCGCGCGCCAGGTTGTTGAAACCGTGCGGCGGGCGGCCCGGAACGCGCCCGTCAGCGTGTTCAGCGGATCGGTCCACGGCGCGCGCGAGCTGCGCGAGCTGGCCGAGCTGGGCGTCGCCGGCTACATCAACGAACATGTCGAGGTCCAACGGATTCTCCCGGTGCTTGCGCCGCTGCTCTTTCCAAACAACTTCGATCGGCGCACGAGCGCGCGCGTAACGCTCGGCATCCCGGCCGCGCTGACGGCGGGCGACACGATCCTGCCGGTCTTCACGCTGAATATCGGGAGCGGCGGCATGGCCGTGCGCGCTACGACCGCGCTGGTCGCCGGGGCGCGGGTGAGCATCCGCTTCAAGCTGCCCCGGTCGTCACGCGAAATCGAGGCGGCGGCGCGCGTCGTCTGGAGCCATAACCCGCAGGCCGCGCTCGGCCTGCAGTTCGAGAAGGTCGAGGAGCCCGACCAGATCGCCATTGACGAGTTCGTCGAGCGGCACGCCGCCCACCCGGAGTCGCCGGCCTGAGCACGCCCGCCGGCCGGTTGACACCCATCCGGCGATACGTCTAGCATGAGCCGCTGGTTTGTTGTGCGACCGTTTGCGGTTCGCGCGTCTAAAAACTCCGAGGCGCCCCAGCGCGGGTTGCGCCACGATTCCTCACAGTTTCTCGAAGGAGCACCCTCGTGATTGAGGTGCAGCACATCACCAAGCGTTACGGGCCGGTCATGGCCGTCGACGACGTCAGCTTCCGCGTCGATTCGGGCCAGATACTCGGGTTCCTCGGCCCCAACGGCGCCGGCAAGACCACCACGATGCGGATTCTCACCGGGTGCACGTCCGCCACCGAGGGACAGGCGATCGTTGCAGGTTACGACGTGTTCGAGGAGCCGGTGGAGGCGAAGCGGCGAACCGGCTATCTGCCGGAAACGCCGCCGCTCTATCCGGACATGACGGTCCGCGAGTACCTCACGTTTGCCGCCCGGATCAACGGCATCAGGTCGGCCGCGCGCCGCGATCGCGTGGCGGCCGCCATGGCGCGCACGAGCGTCGCGGACGTGGCCGACCGCCACTGCGGCAAGCTGTCGAAGGGCTACCGCCAGCGCGTCGGACTCGCGCAGGCCATCCTGCACAACCCGGACGTGCTGATTCTCGACGAGCCGACCGCCGGCCTCGATCCCAAGCAGATCATCGAGACCCGGGAGCTGATCAAGGAGCTGGCCGGCGACCACACCATCATCCTGAGCACGCACATCCTGCCGGAAGTGGCCCAGACATGCGAACGGGTCGTCATCATCGACAAGGGCCGGGTGGTAGCGGTCGACACGCCGGATAACCTGACCGGGCGGCTGCGCGGGTCCGAGACGATAAGGGTGGCGATCGATCCGCTGGGGGCGGACCCCGCGCCTGCCGTCGAGGCGCTGGCAGGCGTCACGAGCGTCACGGCCGCCGGGTCGGACAGCAACTCGGTCGTACTGGAGGTTCAGTGCGACCAGGGGGCCGACGTGGCCCGTGAACTGGCCCGCACGGTCGTCTCGAACGGGTGGGGGCTGCTGGAGCTCACCCCCTTGCGGATGAGCCTGGAGGACATCTTCCTCGAGCTGACGACATCGGAAGATGCACGGGAGAACGACGCCGAACAGTCAGGCGGCGTGGAACCGGCCGGCGACAGGCCGGCCGAGCAAGCGGAGGCCGCGGATGCGTAACGTCCTGACGATCGCGCAGAAGGAGCTCCGGTCGTATTTCGTCTCGCCGACGGCGTACGTCGCCATCGGCTTCTTCGTCTTCATCTTCGGCTACTTCTTCGTCGTCAGCCTGAATTTCATGGTGCGCGTCAGCATGCAGGCGGGCATGACGGGCGGGCCGCAGGCGATCAACATCAATGAGTACATGGTGCGGCCGCTGCTCGGCAACATGGCCGTCGTCATGCTGTTCCTGCTACCGGCGCTGACGGGGCGCAGCTACGCGGAAGAAAAGCGGTCGGGCACCATCGAGCTGCTGCTCTCTTCACCGTTGACCGGACCACAGATCATCCTGGGGAAATACTTCGGGGCGCTGGCGCTGTTCACCCTGATGCTCGGGACCACGTTCATTCATATCGCGGTGCTGTTCGTCTACGGCGAGCCGGAGCTCGGCCCGATCCTCAGCGGTTACCTGGGATTGTGGCTGATGGGCGGGGCGTTCATCTCGGTCGGCCTGCTGATCTCGAGCCTGACGAAGAACCAGACCGTCGCCGTCATGGGCGCCTTCGGCACCGCGCTGATGCTCTGGATCGTCAGCTGGATCGGCGACCCGTCGAGCGGCTCAACCACCACCGAGGTGCTGGCGTATCTCTCGATTCTCGACCACTTCGACGATTTCTCGAAGGGGGTCATCGACACGAAACATCTGGCGTACTACCTGAGCTTCATCACGTTCGGACTCTTCCTCACCGCCCGGTCCGTCGACAGCGAGCGGTGGCGGGGGTAGCTGACTCATGTTGCAGAAAATTCTCGGAGCGGTCGGCTGGGCGGGCATTGCCGTGGTGGCGGCCGGGATGGTGGCCCGGTTCGTGGTGCCGGAGCGGCAGGAGCTGTGGTGGTGGGCGCTGGTCGTCGGCCTGGCTCTGGTCGTGGTCTACAGCCTGGGGCAGTGGCGCAGCGTCGCCGGCCTGTTCCAAAGGCGCCAGGCGCGCTACGGCACGGTGGCCGCGTCCGGTGTCGTGCTCGGCCTGATCATCCTCGTGGCCGCCAACTACATCCTGGCCCGCCAGAACACGCGCTGGGATCTCACCGCGGCCCGGCAGTACTCGCTCTCCGACCAGACGGTGCGCATTCTCGAATCGCTCGAAGCGCCCATCCGCGTGCTGGTGTTCGCCCAGGAGCTCGACTTCCCGCGCTACCGCGACCGGCTGGGCGAGTACGAGTACACCTCGGACCAGGTGTCGCTGGAGCTGATAGACCCGGACAAGAACCCGGTGCTGGCGCGCCAGTACGAGGTGCAGGCGTACGGCACGGTGGTGTTCGACTACAACGGCCGGATCGAGCGCGTCGAGTCCGATCAGGAGCAGGACCTGACCAACGGGCTGATCAAGGCGGTGGAGGGCGAGGAGCGCAAGGCGTACTTCCTGCAGGGCCACGGTGAGCGGTCGCCCACCGGCACGGAGCGGGACGGCTACAGCGCGCTGTCCGACGCCCTGCGTCTCGACAACCTGTCGGTAGAGACGGTCACTCTTGCGCTGGAAGGCGAGGTGCCGGCCGACGCCGCCGTTCTGGTGCTTGCCGGACCGTCCACCGACCTGCTGCCGGCGGAGACCGACATGCTGCGGGCCCATCTCGACGCGGGCGGCAAACTGCTCGTCCTGCTCGATCCGCCCGACGGCCCCGACGGCGAGAACCGGGACAACCTGATCGGGCTGATATCGGAGTGGGGCATCGCGGTCGGCCAGGACATCGTCGTGGACGTCAGCGGGGTCGGGCAATTGCTCGGCACCGACGCCACCGTGCCCGTGGCCGCCACCTATCCGCAGCACCCGATCACCGACCGCTTCGCACTGCTCACGGCGTTCCCGCTGGCGCGTTCCGTGACGCCCGCGGAGGGCGGCGCCGGCGGACGCATGGCCACGTCGTTCGCCGAGACGTCGCCGCGCAGCTGGGCCGAGAGCAACCTCGACCTGAGCAGCGGCGAGGTGGCGATGGAGGAAGACCAGGGCGACATCCCCGGACCGATCTCGATCGCCGCCGCGGTGTCGGCGACCGTCGAGGCGGATGCTGCAAGCGAGGCGCCGGCCGACGATGACAGCGTTGGCGACGGCGGGGACGAGGCAGACGACACGCCCGCGGAGACCCGGCTCGCGGTATTCGGTGATTCCGACTTCGCCGCGAACAGCTCGCTCGGCATTCAGGGCAACCGCGACCTCGTGCTTAACGCGGTCAACTGGCTCGCCGAGCAGGAGAACCTGATCTCCATCCGCCCGCGCGAACCGGAGGATCGGCGCATCACATTGACTGCCGACCAGCAATTCCGCATCTTCATCGCGTCGCTCGTCCTGATCCCGGGCCTCATCGTCGGCGCCGGCGTGCTTACGTGGTGGCGGAGGCGGTAACCCATGCGCGGCCTGCGATCGACGCTCGTGCTCCTGGTCGTGGCCATTGGCCTCGGCGCGTACATCTACTTCGTCGAACGGCACCGTGATCCGGCGTCGACACCCGCACCGAACGAGAAGCTGTTCACGTTCGACGCCGACGACCTGACGGAGTTGCAGGTGCGGGCCGAGGACGGCACGGTCACCGAGCTCCGGCAGAACGACGGCGCCTGGCGCGTGGTGGCGCCGGTCGAGACGGCCGCGGACGACGTCGCCGCGACGTCGGTCGCCGCTTCTCTGGCGACGCTGGAAATCAATCGCGTGCTGGAGGAGAGTCCGGTCGACCTGGAACCGTTCGGCCTCGATGCGCCAGCGCTCGACGTCAGCTTCGCGGCCGCCGGCGACAGCCAGCGGCTGCTGATCGGCGACGTGACACCGACCGGCGCCGACCGCTACGCAAAGCTCGACGGCAGCGACCGCGTCTTCCTCATTGCCGGTTATCACAGCACCACGTTCAACAAGACCGCGTTCGATCTGCGGGACAAGACCGTCCTCGACTTCGATCGGGACGCGCTCGACCGGCTCGAGATCGCGTCCGGCGGGGAGACCATCGAATTCTCGAAAGACGGTGGCGATTGGCGTTTGGCCGCGCCGCTGGCGGCTGCGGCCGACTTCGGCGCGGTCGAGGGGCTGATTGGCTCACTCGGGGGCGGCCAGATGCGCGCGGTGGAGAGCGAGACCGCCGACGCGCTGGAGGCGTTTGGCCTGGACGCCCCGGCCCACACCGTATCGCTGCATGCTGGCAGCGCCACCGCGACGCTGCATGTCGGCGCCGAAACGCCCGACGGCACGTATTACGCGCGCGACGCCGCGCGACCGCTCGTGTTCACCGTGGACGCTTCCCTGGTGACGAGTCTGGAGCGGGACGCAAGCGAGTACCGCCGCAAGGCCCTGTTCGCCTTCCGGCCGTTCAACACCAGCCGGCTGGAGGTCGAGCGCGGGGACGAAGTCGTTGTCTTCGAGAAGCGCGCGGCGGCCGTAAACGAAGACGGCGAGGACGTGGAAGACACCTGGGAGCTGGTGGCGCCGGATACCGGCAGCGTGCCGGACGGCGAGATGGACGACCTGTTGTCGAAGCTGTCCGGCCTGCGGGCCGAGTCGTTCGCGGCCTCTCGCGCGGAAGCCGGGATTGGACCGGAGCAGGTGGTGGCGACGGTCCGGGCGCAGTTCGGGGATGACGATACCGAGGAGCAGGTGGTCGTCTGGCGGTCGGACGAGGATACGTTCGCCGTGCCCGGCGACGAGCCGGGCGCCGCACGCATCGACAGCCAGGCGTTCGACGACGCCCTCGAAGCGCTGGAGGCGGTCCGCGCCGCGGCTGGCGGCGACGAAAGCTGAGCTCGGTCAACCGCGCGCCGGAAGCCTCACATCGCTAATTCCAGCGGATCCGGCAGCCCCGCCTCCTCGAATCCGCGGGCGCGGATCCGGCAACTGTCGCACCGGCCGCACGGCCGGTCGCCGGGTTCCGGATCGTAGCAGGTCACCGTCAACCCGTAGTCGAGCCCCAGCGCCGCACCACGGCGCACGATGTCCGCCTTGCTCGACCGGAGCAGCGGTGCGTGCAGGCGCGTAGGCGAGCCTTCCACGCCGGCACGCGTCGCCAGCGCCGCCAGCCGCTCGAACGCCTCCAGATACTCGGGCCGGCAGTCCGGATAGCCGGAATAGTCCACCGCGTTCACGCCGATGAACAGATCGCGGGCGCCGAGCACCTCCGCCCACCCCAGCGCGAGCGCGAGCAGCACGGTGTTGCGCGCCGGAACGTAGGTGGGGGGAATGGCCGGCGTGAGCACCCGATCCTTCGGCACTGGTGCGCCGCCGGTCAGCGCGGAACCGCCGATCGACCCCAGGTCCACGGTCAGTTCGAGATGCCTGCGGACGGCGAGAGTCCGGGCAATGCGGCGCGCGGCGGTCAGCTCGCCCGTGTGCACCTGCCCGTAGCGGACCGTCAGCGCGTACAGCTCATACCCCTCCGCTTTCGCGATCGCCGCCGCGGTATAGGAATCGAGACCGCCGCTCAGCAGCACGACCGCTTTCCGTGGGACACTCATGGCCACCTCTACGCGTCGCTACACGCCGCGGGCGTCGTCGCCCCAGACGTACTTGTGCAACTGCAGCTGAAGCCGCACCGGGAGGCGGTCTTCCAGCGACCAGGCGGCAAGCTGCAGCGGATCGAGAACACCGTGGACGGGAGACAGCAGCACGGCAGCGCAGCGCCTGTCGAGCTCGTGGCGCTGCAGCACGTCGCGCGCGAATTCGTAGTCGGCCCGGTCGCGGATCACGAACTTGACCTCGTCGTGAGCGGCCAGCCGCTCCAGGTTCGCCCACGCGTTGTGCCTGGATTCACCGCTGCCCGGACACTTGACGTCGACCACCTTGACTACCGCCGGCGGGACGTCCGATATGTCGATGTGCCCTCCGGTCTCGAGCATGACGGTCTTGCCCGCCTCCAGCAGGCGGTTCATCAACCCGTAGACCTCCGGCTGCAGCAGCGGCTCGCCGCCGGTGATCTCCACCAGCGGGCAGTCGTACGTGTCCACCGCGCGCACGATCTCGTCGATCGAGATCCGCCGGCCCTCGTCGAAGGCGTACGGCGTGTCGCACCAGACGCAGCGCAAATTGCAGCCGGTCAGGCGCACGAATACGCACGGCCGGCCAGCATGGCTCGACTCCCCCTGGATGGAATGGAAGATCTCGTTTACCGTCAGCATGTCCTAGGAGCCCGTGGTGAAACCCCGCGTCGCACCGAGACCGGTGAGGCGCCTGGCTGACAAGGCGCGAGGAGCGAGCATATTCCCAATATGTGAGTGACGAGCAACGCAGTTCAGCCGGGATGCATCGCCGGTCGAATGCAGCGGGGGTTTCACCACGGGCTCCTATTCTAACGGTGAGGCAGGCAAGACATTGTAGACGATGGACCGGGGGACGGCGTGCGGCCGATCAGCGGCTTGCAGCCCGCCGCACAGGGGCCGGACGCGTGACGCCGACCCGCGCGCAGAGCGTCTCGACGACGCATTCGCGGCAGCGCGGGCGGATCGGCCGGCAGACGTTCTGTCCCCAGGTCACCAGATACAGGTTGATCGACGCCCACCAGCGCCGCGGCGCAACCGCGTACAACGCCTGCTCGGTCTGTTCCGGCGTGCGGGTCCGCACCCAGCCGAGCCGGTTGGCGATGCGGTGCACGTGCGTGTCCACGCAGATGTTGGCGCCGCTCCCGTGCGCCACGATGAGCACCAGATTGGCTGTCTTGCGCCCGACGCCCGGCAGCGTCAGCAGTTCCTCCATCGTGGCCGGGACCCGGCCGCCGAAGCGGTCGAGCAACTGCCGGCAGGTGTCCAGGACATGGCGCGCCTTGTTGCGATAGAAGCTCACCGGATAGATCAGGGTCTCTATCTCGTTGACATCCAGGCGCAGCATGGCCGCCGCGGTCGGCGCCCGGGCGAACAGGCGGCTGGATGCGGCATACGTGACCGGGTCCTGCGTCTGGGCGGAGAGCATGGTGGCAATCAGGACCTGGAACGAATCGCCCTTCTGCTCCTCGGCAATCTTCTCGATGGCGGGATTCTCGAGACGCTCGATCGCACGGCCGAGACGCCGCATCACGGTCCCGACGGCGGGCGTCGTACGCGGCTTTCCGGAGGCAGGTTTGGCCATGCGACAAGCCTGGCTACGCGGCGATCGGGGTGAGCGGCGGCTGACCGGCGAGCACCGCCGCGACGTTGGCCGCGGCCAGCTCCGCCATGGCCGTCCGGGTCTCGCGCGTCGCGCTGCCCAGGTGCGGCGCGAGCACCACCTGCTCGAGCGCCAGGAGCTCGCGCTCGACCTCCGGCTCCCGCTCGTACACGTCCAGCGCCGCGCCCGCAATCAACCGCTCCCGGAGGGCCCAGGCGAGCGCCGCCTCGTCCACCACCGGCCCGCGCGCGGCGTTGATCAGAAAAGCAGTGCGCTTCATCCGCGTCAGCGCGCGCCGGTCGATCAGATGGCGCGTCGACCCACTCAGCGGCACGTGCAGCGACACCACGTCGGAGGTTACCAGCAGCTCGTCCAGCGAGACGCGGCGCATGCCGGGCGGATCGTCCACGAGGTACGCCGACCGTTCCGGGGGTGCACCGCCTCCGGCGGCAACGACGTCCATGCCGAACGCCGCCGCGCGCTCCGCCACCGCCCGGCCGATCCGGCCCGGTCCGACCACGCCGAGCCGCTTGCCGCGCAGCTCCATCCCGAGCATGAAGTCCAGGGCCCAGCCGGTCCAGCGGCCGGCGCGGACGAGCCGGTCGCCTTCGGCAATTCGCCGCGTGATCGCCAGAATCAGCCCCCAGGTGAACTCCGCCACCGCGCCCGTCAGCACATCGGGGGTATTCGTCACGACGATGCCGCACGCACGCGCGGCGGCCACATCGATGTTGTCGTACCCCACCGCCACGTTGGCGATGATGCGCAGGTCGCCGGCCGCCTCAATGACCGGCCGGTCGATGGCGTCGGTCACCAGGCAGACGAGCCCGTGCTTGCCCTTGACGCGCTCGCGCAGCGCCGCGGGCGACAGCCCGCCGTCCCCGGCGTGCAGATCGACGGCGCAGACGGACTCGAGCCGCGCCAGCGCCGCGCCCGGCAGGCGCCGGGTGACGAGCACCAGTGGCTTGGCGGTAGCGATCACGGGGACGGCGTGCGGGTGGAGCCGGTGTCGATCGTGTCCACGACACCGACGATGGCGACATCGACCGGGGCGGCGCGGCGCCGCAGGGCCTCGCCGGCGGCGCGCCCCTCAACCACCAACAGGACGGTGTCTCCCACCCCGGCCTGCGCGGTGTCGATGGCCAGCAGCGGCCGTCCGTCGGGCGTGCCCGCGGCTGTCAGCGGCTGCACGATCAGCAGCTTCGCACCGGTCAGCTTCTCGTTCTTGTGCGTAGCCACGACGTTGCCGGTGACCCGTCCCAACCGCACGTCAGGAGCTCGCTGGCGGCGTGTCGTCCACGAACCAGGAATCCACGCTCGCAACGATGGCCGCGTCTGTCGGAACGCGCCGCGGCAGGAAGGGAAACGACGCCTCGCGGCCGCGGACAACGAAGACCGTCTCGCCGACGCCCGCGCCCACGGAATCCACCCCGACCAGGCTGGCTCCCGACGGACTGCCGTCGGGCGCCAGCGGCTGCAGCACCAGCAGCTTCAGGCCGTCCAGGCCGGGATCCTTGCGTGTGGCGACGACCGTGCCCGAGACCCTCGCCAACTGCACGCGCGTCAGAGCTCCGGCAACTCGACCGTGTCGACGATACCGACCACGGCGGCGTCCACAGGCATCTCTTGCAACTGGCCAGCCAGCCGCGCCGAGCTGCCGCTGACGATCAGCACGGTTTCGCCGAATCCCGCATCAACCGTGTCGACCGCCACCAGTTGGCTGCCGCGCGCCGCGCCGTGGGCGTCGAGCGGCTGGGCGACCAGCAGCTTGCTGCCGACCAGCCGTGCGTCCTTCTGCGTCGCGACGACCGTACCGATGATCTTGGCCAGAATCATGTACAAATTGGGGCTGCGCCCCAAACCCCCGACCAGCGCTAGCGGGGACCCCTTCGCCCCGCGCCGCGCCGGTCGAGCCGCGCCGTGCGCGGCTTGTTGCTCGCTCGCAATGTCTTGTCAGCCGGGCGGCGGGCCGGTCTAACCGTCGGCGTCCGTGCCGGAGGTTCCGATCGGCAAAGCCTCTTCGAGGTTGGCATGCGGCCGGGGAATGACGTGTACGGCGACCAGATCGCCGACGCGGCGGGCCGCCGCCGCACCCGCGTCGGTGGCCGCCTTCACGGCCGCGACGTCACCACGCACGATGGCGGTGACGTACCCCGCGCCGATCTTCTCCCAGCCGACGAGCGTCACCGTGGCGGCCTTGGCCATGGCATCGGCCGCTTCGATCATCGCCACCAGCCCCTTGGTTTCCACCATCCCCAAAGCCTCACCCATGGTCTCCTCCATACCCACCGCGCCGGGCGGGTGGCCGGCTCTGCGCATGCGTCTCAACGCAGTTGCCTGACGGCATCCTCGATAAGGGCCGCAAGCTCGCGGTATGTTAATCGAATTTCGCCGTCCCGACCCGGCGGCGGCTGCGGGGCGGCCGGGCCGGTCACGACCCGCTGGCCGGGCGCGGACGGCGCCCGCACGACCTGACAGTCCTGGTCACCGTCTTCGGCGCCCGGCTCGCCCGGCTCCGGACAGAACGGCGCGGGCGCGGCGATGCCGTACGAACCGCGCAGCTCCTGCAGCCGCAGCACCTCCTCGCGCGACAGCAGCCGCTCGCCCCCGAGCGTGCGCGCCACCACGCTGATGCGGGCGAAATGCTCGACGGTCTCCATCTTGTAATACGCGGCATGCAGGTCCCCCGCCACGGTCAGCGCGCCGTGGTTCGCCAGCAGCAGGCCATCGTGCGCCTTGATGTACTGCCGCACGGCATCGGCCAGCTCCTGGGTGGACGGCGTGCCGTAGTCGGCAATCGGAATGCTGCCGAGCGTCGTGATCACTTCGGCGAGCACGGCCCGATCCAGCGGAATCCCCGCCACCGCGAAGCCCGTGGCGGTCGGCGGATGGGCGTGGACCACGGCGTTGATCTCCGGGCGGTTCTCGTACACCGCCAGGTGCATCAGCAACTCCGACGATGGGTCGCGCTGCCCTGCCAGCTTGCGCCCCTCGTAGTCGGTGACCACCATCATGTCGGGCGTCATGAACCCCTTGGACACCCCCTTGGGCGTGGTGAGCAGGCGCTCGCCGTCGAGCCGGACACTGATATTGCCGTCGTTGGACGCCACGTAGGCGCGGGCGTGCAGCCGGCGGCCCAGCTCGACGATGTCGGCACGCAGATTCTCCTCGCGATTCATCGGCGTATTCCGGTCACGAGCCATCGACGAACGCCTGCCGGCACTTCTCGGAACAGAAGTAATGCACCTGTCCGCCCGCGCGCGCCTCCAACGCGCGTGACTGCTGGACGAACGTGCCGCACACCGGATCGCGCGCGAGCGCGAGGCTCTTGCCCGCGCCGCCCTTGGGACGCCGCGGCGGCTCGGAGGCGCCGGCGAAGATACCGGCGAAGAACCCCCACAGCGCCCGAATGATCAGCACCGCGATGAGCAGCCGGACGAGCCATCCACCGAACATCTGGCGGCGATCCCCTCACCTCAATCCGCCGGCGTCCGCACCGCCGTGCGCCGCGCCGAGGCGGTCGATCGCTTCGCGGGCGGCGGCGCTCTCCGGGCTGCCGGGCGCCGCGGCGATCACCTGCTCCCAGGCGGCCTGCGCGCCGTCCAGATCCTGCAGGCCGAACGCCTTCACAATACCCAGGCTCAGCAGCGCGCGCGGATGCTCCGGGTTGGCCGCCAGCACCTGCTCGAACGCCTTCACCGCGCGCTCGGACTCGCCGGCATAGAAATAGCTAACCGCGAGGCTGGTGCCCGCGTCCGCATTCGCGGGGTCGAGGACCAGAACCTGCTCGTACCACGCAATCGCCGCCTCGAATTGCTGGGCCTCGAAGTAGAGATCGCCGAGTGCCGCGCGCGGCGCGGCGTCGTCGGGGGCCGCGGCAGCGGCCTCCTGGAACGTCGCCACGCGGGCGGGGTCGACATCGCTCTCCTCGGGAGCAAAGCCGGCGCCCAGCGCCGTGTCGGCCTGCTGGTCGGGCGGCGGCTCCGGCGGCGCCACCGGCCGCTCGCTCCAGACGATCCAGCTCATGACGGCGACGGTAAACGCCGCGGAAACGCCGAGCACGCCCCACTCCCGCCCGCTCATGGCACGATGATAGCAGTCGGTGGCGGCTTCGAATCTGGACGACCCATCCGCCGGTTACGGTCGCGTCCGCAGCAACGCGAGCATTTCGCGCACCGCCCGTTCCATGCCGACCAGCACGGCGCGCGCGACGATGCTGTGGCCGATGTTCAGCTCTTCGATCGCAGTGATCGCAGCGATCGCCCCGACGTTCAGGTACGTCAGCCCGTGCCCGGCCAGCACCTCCATGCCCTGCTCGCCGGCGGCAGCAGCCGCGGCCGCCACCCGCTCGACCTGTTCCGCGCGCGCGTCTTCGGCGGCGTCGGCGTAAGGGCCGGTGTTGATCTCGATGGCATCCGCGCCCACTTCTGCCGACTGCTGCACCTGCGACAGGTCCGCGTCGACGAACAGGCTGGTGCGCATCCCGGCGCGGCGCACGCTCTCGACGACAATCCTCAACGCGGCGCGGTGGCGGACCACGTCGAGACCGCCGGTCGTCGTCAACTCCTCCGGCTGCTCGGGCACGAGTGTCACCTGGTGCGGCTTCACGCGCGCAGCGATGTCGATCATCTCCGGCGTGGCAGCCATCTCGAGATTGAGCTTCGTCGCGACGACCTGGCGCAGCAGCTCCAGATCGCGCTCCTGGATGTGCCGGCGATCGCCACGCAGGTGCACGGTGATGCCGTGCGCGCCCGCCAGCTCGGCCAACACGGCTGCCACCACCGGCTCCGGTTCCGGGGCCAGCCGGGCCTGCCGCACGGTAGCGACGTGATCGATGTTGACTCCCAGACGCATCCGTCTCTCCCATCGGCCGGTCAGCCGAGCACTTCGCGGGCCTCCGCGGCGATGGTGTCGGCCAGTCGCCGGACTGCCGCCGCTTCGCGCCCCTCGATCATCACCCGCAGGAGCGGCTCCGTCCCCGAGTACCGCACGAGGACGCGCCCGGCGTTGCCGAGGGTCTGCTCCGCCCGGCGGATCGCCGCCGCTATCCGCGGCTCTGACCCAAGGTCGGGCTTGGCGCGGACCGGGACGTTGATCAGCACCTGCGGATAGATTTCGAGGTCCCGGCGCAGGTCGGCAAGATCGCGGCCGGTGTCACTGATGACCTTGATGACCGAAAGCGCCGTCAGCAGCCCGTCGCCGGTCGGCAGCAACTCCGAGAAGATCAGATGCCCCGACTGCTCGCCGCCCAGCACGACGCCGTGTGCGACCATCGCATCGCGCACCTGGCGGTCTCCGACCGGGCAGCGGTGCACCGCTACGCCGGCCGCCCGCAGGCCAATCTCGAGCCCGACGTTGCTCATCACCGTCGCCACCACGGCGTTACCGGGCAGCCTGCCGCAATCGTTCAGGAAACGGGCGCAGATGAACAACATCGCGTCGCCGTCCACTACCTCGCCGTGGTGGTCGACCAGGATCACCCGGTCGCCGTCCCCATCGAACGCCAGCCCGATGCGGCAGTCGTGGTCGGTGACGGCCCGCTGCAGACCCGCCGGATGCGTGGACCCGCAATCGCGGTTGATGTTCCGGCCGTCCGGCTCGACGTTCAACGCGACGACGTCGAAGCCGAGCTGGCGCAGCACCTCCGGCGCCGCCCGCGACATCGCGCCGTTGGCGCAGTCGGCGGCGATGCGCAGCCGCGGCAGGGATGCGCAGTCTGCGAGCACGCCGGCGGCATGTGCACGGTATGCGCCGGAGAGGTCCTGCGGCTCGGGGGCGACGCAGTCGCACGCCGGCACGTCCCACGACTCGTCCATGACCCGCGTCTCGATCTGCGCCTCCAGGGCCGGAGACGCCTTCCCGCCATCCGCGGTCAGCACCTTGATCCCGTTGTCGGGAAACGGATTGTGGGATGCGGAGACCACCACGCCGCCGTCGAACGCGCCGGACGCCACCAGGTAGGCGGCGGCCGGCGTCGGCAGGACACCCGCGCTCACCAACGTGCCCTTCTCGTGCGCGACGCCGCGCGCGAGATGTGCCTCGATCCAGGAGCCGGACTCGCGTGTGTCGCGAGCCGCGAGGAAGGTAACGCCGCGGGGGCCTAGCGCACGAGCCGCCGCCGCGCCTAGCCGCGTGATGGTACGCGCGTCGAGCGGCGCTCGTCCGGGGATGCCGCGGACGCCGTCAGTGCCGAACATGCAATTGGCCCGAGTCAAGGTTCATCGCCAACCTGCTCGAGAATGAGCGAGACGGTCGCCGGCACGACGCTCGTCACCTCGATGCCCGGCGGCGTCCGCACGCGCCCGGCGAACATGTCGAACGCATGCCGTCCCGTCCGTCCCTCGGACAGGTCCAGCACCGCCGCCAGGTCGTCGGACTCCACACCGCCCACGACATCGGCCGAGCCGCGCAGCCGGACACGCACTGCGTTCGGGGGATCGCCCGCGATCCGCAGCGTCCCGGGCACGTTCTCGAATTCGAGCGGCACGTCGAAACCACGTTCGATGATCCGTTCGTCCGTCACGCTCAGCCACAGGAAGACCGCGATGACGACCGCCAGCACCTTGAGACTGAAATCGCGGAAGGGAGAAATGGTCATCACGGTGCCAGCGTCTGCCGATCCCGGCGGGCCAGCACGCGCCGGCCGCCCTTCAACATCAACGCCTCGAGCCGCAAGCGGAGTTCGTCCGGCGTGATTGGGCCCTCGACCTCACCATCGATCGCCAGCGACACGTTGCCGGTCTCTTCTGACACGATGAGCGCCACGGCGTCCGATTCCTCGGCCAGCCCGATGGCGGCCCGGTGCCGCGCCCCGTAGCGGGTACCGGCGCCCGGACTCACGGTCAGCGGCAGGAAGGCGGCGGCGGCGGCAATCCGGTTTTCCTGGATGATCACGGCGCCGTCGTGCAGCGGCGATTCCGGCTGAAATATGCTGAGCAGCAGGTCGTACGTCACGGACGAATCGATTGGAATGCCGCTCTCGATGTAGGTGCGCAGACCGACCGTCCGCTCAATCGCGATGATGGCTCCGATGCGCCGGCTGGCCAGCATCGTCGCCGCCACCACGATCTCCTCGATCGTTTCATCGTTCGTGGTGGGACGGGTCAGGTAGCGGAAAAACGGGGCCCGGCCGATATTGGACAGGCCGCGCCGGATGTCGCCCTGGAACAGCACGATTGCCGCGAACACAATGTACCCGAGCATGTCACTGACGAGCCAGTTGAGCGTCGGCAGCGGCGCCAGCTCCGACACGTAGTACAGCGCCACCAGCAGCCCGGCGCCGAACACCATCTGGACGGCGCCGGTGCGCCGGATCAGCTTGAGGACCACATAGATCAGGAATGCGACGACCGCCAGGTCGGCAAGCGCCAGCCAGCCGGCGGGGTCCTCGGGCCAGGCGTTCAACAGGTATTCGACCATCGGTATCAGGTCCGCTCAATCCGCGCCGGCGCCGGCCGCACGCACCGCGTGTGCGGGCAGCGATTCCCTGCGCAGCCGGTCGGCCACGCGCACGACCTGGGCCATCGCCCGCACGCCATGGACACGCACGATGTGCGCGCCCAGCAGCACGGCTGCGGCCACCGCCGCGGCTGTGCCCCACTCGCGCTCGGCGGGTGGACACTCGCCTACGGCCTCCTGGAGAAACGATTTCCGCGAAGGGCCGACCAGCAGCGGCCGGTCCAGGGCCCCCAGGGCGTCGAGCCGCGCCAGCACCGCAAACGTCTGGGCCGCCCGCTTGGCAAACCCGAGCCCGGGATCGAGAATGACCTGCTCGCGCCGGATGCCGGCTGCCGCCGCGCGGCCGAGCGCCGCTTCAAGCTCCCGGGCCACGTCGCCGACCAGGTCGGTGTAAGCGGCCTGACCGTACATCTCGCGGGAGCGGCCCCGCATGTGCATCAGCACGACCGGGACGCCGGCGGCCGCGACAACCGGCGCCAGACCCGGATCATAGCGCAGCCCCGAGACGTCGTTGACGAGCGCCGCGCCATGGTCGAGCGCCTGGCGCGCGACTTCCGCCTTGTACGTATCGATCGAAACCGGCACCCGCAACCGCGGCGCCAGACGCCGTAGCACCGGGATGACACGCGATGCCTCCTCGGCCGCCGGCAATTCCGCCGCGCCGGGGCGCGTCGATTCCCCGCCGAGATCGATGATATCCGCGCCTTCCTGCTCAAGCGCGAGTGCGGCGTCCGCCGCCCGGTCCGGATCCATATGCGCGCCGCCGTCCGCGAACGAGTCGGGGGTGACATTGACGATACCCATGACCAGGGTCCGGTCACCCACGGCCAGCGTGCGGCCGTCCGGCAGGCTCAGGGTGTAGCAGGCTCGCGGATGCATTTTTTAGATGGGGCTGCGCGGCATACCTGGATGGGGCTGCGCCCCAAACCCCCGGCAAGCCCTTGCGGGGACCCCTTCGCCCCGCGCCGCATACCTTAGATGGGGCTACGCCCCAAACCCCCGGCAAGCCCTTGCGGGGACCCCTTCGCCCCGCGCCGCGCTTGCCGGGCCGCGCCGTGCGCGGCCTGGGAGTCACGCTGCACTCAACCACCTAGGGTTGCGCCAGGGGCTGCAGAGCCGCGGCGACTATTCCTGTGGAATCGCCTTGTCGAGTGACGGAACGGAGGGCACGACCGCGGCGGGTCGGTCTTCGGAACGATCCGTCTCGCCGCCGGACGGTGTCTTCGGAGAATCGGTGCGCGCCGGCGCCTTGAGCGCCAGCCCCTTGGCGATTCGATTCACCTGATCGGCGTCGAGCACCTCGCGAATGAGCAACTCCTCGGCGATCCGCGTGAGCTCCTGCTTGTGGCCGGACAGCGCTTCCCGCGCGCGGTCGTAGTTGCTGGTCACGATCCGCTTCACTTCGCGGTCGATTCTGATGGCGCTGTCCTCGCTGTAGTCCTGGTGCTGGGAGATGTCGCGGCCGAGGAAGATCTGCTCCTCCTTCTTGCCGAACGTGAGCGGCCCCATCTCCTCGCTCATGCCCCACTCGCACACCATGCGCCGCGCCATCTCGGTCGCCCGTTCCAGATCGTTGCCGGCGCCGGTCGTGATGTCGTCGTTCGTCAGCTCTTCCGCAATCCGGCCGCCGAGCAGAATGCCGATCTGGTCGTTGAGGTAGTCGAGCGACAGGTTGTGCCGGTCGTCGACCGGCAGTTGCTGGGTAACCCCCAGCGCCATCCCGCGCGGGATGATGGTCACCTTGTGGATCGGATCGGCGTTCGGGAGCAGCACGGTGAGCAGCGCATGCCCCGCCTCGTGTATCGCGGTGACCTGCTTCTCCTCGTCACTGATGATCATCGAGCGCCGCTCGGAGCCCATCAGCACCTTGTCCTTGGCAAACTCGAAGTCGTCCATCTGGACGACTTTCTGGTTGTAGCGGGCCGCGTTGAGCGCCGCCTCGTTCACCAGATTCGCCAGGTCGGCGCCCGAGAAGCCGGACGTGCCGCGCGCCAGCACGTGCGTGTCGACGTCGTCCGACAACGGAATCTTGCGTGTGTGGACGCCCAGGATGCCGTCGCGGCCCTTTACGTCGGGCCGGTTGACGACGATGCGCCGGTCGAAGCGTCCAGGCCGCAGCAGCGCCGGGTCGAGCACGTCGGGGCGGTTCGTCGCCGCCACCAGGATGACGCCCTCGTTCGACTCGAAGCCGTCCATCTCGACGAGCAGCTGATTCAGCGTTTGCTCCCGCTCGTCGTGCCCGCCGCCGAGGCCGGCGCCGCGGTGCCGGCCGACCGCGTCGATCTCATCGATGAAAACGATGCAGGGGGCGTTCTTCTTTCCCTGCTCGAACAGGTCGCGCACGCGGGACGCCCCGACGCCGACGAACATCTCGACGAAATCGGAGCCGCTGATAGAGAAGAACGGCACGTTCGCCTCACCCGCCACGGCCCGTGCGAGGAGCGTCTTGCCCGTTCCTGGCGGCCCCATCAGGAGCACGCCTTTCGGAATGTGGCCGCCGAGCTTCTGGAACTTCTGGGGCTCCTTCAGGAAGTCGATGATCTCGTGCAGCTCCTCCTTCGGCTCGTCCACGCCGGCGACGTCCTTGAAGGTGACTTTCTTCTGCGAGTTGGTCGACAGCTTGGCGCGGCTGCGCCCGAATGACAGCGCCTTGTTGCCGCTGTTCTTCATCTGGCGCATGAAGAAGATCCAGAAACCGATGATCAGCAGGAACGGCGCCCACGAGTAGAGCAATGTCGCCCACGGGCTGTTCGCCGCTTCCCGCGCCGTGACCGCTATGTCCCGATCGACCAGCTGGTTGACGAGCCCCTCGTACTGCGGCGGTGCGTAGGTGCGGAAACGGTCGCCGGCCGTCAGCGTGCCGGTGATCTCGTTACCTGCAATCGTGACGGTTTCGACCTGTCCGGCATCGACCCAGCGCACGAATTCGCTGAAGCTGACCGAGTTGTCGCCAGCCTGGAACTGGGTGGAAAAGCTCCAGATCATGACCACGACGACGACCAGGACAACCCAGAAGACGAGACTGCGCACGGTCGAGTTCAATCGATCCCTCCAGACATACTTAACTCAAAGGTTAGCATGCTTGCGACTCGCGAAGTCACGTGAAGATCACCGCCCGGCCCGCGGCGGGCGCGGCAGCGGCGAACGGACAACGAGCCGCGGTCCACGCCACTCGACGCGGCAGCCGGGAAAATCGGCCTCCCGGAGATCGCCGCCCGGTGCGGCGGCTACGGCGAGGAACCGCTCCACCGGTTCGAACTCCGTAGCGCGGCCGGCAACGTGCTCCAGTGCGCGGCGGACCAGGCGGCGCGCAATTGCCGGCGGCTGGCGCACCAGCGCGGCAGCGTCCACAGCCGCCTCCTGCTCGCCCAGGGCCAGGACGGCCGGCGCGACGGCGTCGACCGCCGCTTCCATCCACTCGGAATCGGCGCGCACGATCTCGGCTGTGCGCGCCAGCACGTTCGCGATCGACGGGGAGAACCGCGTCTCCAGAAACGGAATCAGTTCGTGCCGAACGCGGTTGCGGGTAAAGGCCGGGTCACGGTTGGTCTCGTCCTCCCGGAACGACTGGCCGCGGCCGGCGAGATAGGCGCGCAGCTCAGACCGGGAAACGTGCAGCAGAGGCCGGACCACGCAGCCCGCGCGCGGCCTGATGCCGGCCAGGCCATCCGAACCGGCGCCGCGGATCAGCCGCATGAGGCAGGTCTCGGCCTGGTCGTCCCGGTGGTGTCCTGTCACGACCCGGTCGGCCCGCAGCCGGGCAGCGGCGCGGCGGAAGAACGCGTAGCGCTCCCGGTGCCCGGCGTCCTCAAGCGAGATGCGGCCGCGGCGCGCCGCCTGCCGGACGTCCACGCGCTCTACGTCGATCGGCAGCGCGAGCGAGGCGGCCAGCTCGCGGCAGAACTGCTCGTCCGCGTCCGCGGCCTCCCGGAGCCGGTGGTTCAGGTGCGCGACGCCAACCAGCACGAACTCGGCCTCCACCGCCAGGTCGCGCAGCAACAGCGTCAGCGCGACCGAGTCGGCCCCGCCGGAGAGCGCGGCCAGCACCCGCCTGCCGGGCGGGACGAGCCGCTCCCGGCGGATGAGGCGCAGGACGCGCTCGTGCAGGAATGAAGACGGCATCGGCCCAGGATTTCGCAGTCTACCAGCCCGTGGCAAAAGCCCCGCCGCATTCGACCGGCGTCTCGCTGCGACGCGGGGTCTTGCCACGGGCTGGTAACCGCTATTGACTCACCGTGAATCGTCGCGTAACGTGCGCTTCAGACGTTAGTCCGCCTCATCAGGGAGATGCGCATGACTCGCCGGCTCCTCGTGTCCGTCTTCGTCGCCGCCACGCTGCTCGCCGACGCACCGGGCATGGCGCAGATCGCTGAGTTCACACCCGTCAGCGACGCGATGCTCCAGAACCCGGCGCCGGCCGACTGGTTGAACTGGCGGCGCACGCTCGACGCCCAGGCGCACAGTCCCCTCGACCAGATCACGACCGGCAACGCAGCGGGCCTGCGCCTGGCCTGGAGCTGGGCAATGGCCAGCGGCTCGCAGCAGCCGACGCCGCTCGTCTACGACGGCGTCATGTACCTCGCCAACTCCGGCGAGATCGTGCACGCGCTCGACGCGGCCACCGGCGAGCTGCTCTGGGAGTACCGCCGCGACGCGCCGGCGCCCGGCGACAGCTACGGGGGACCGCCTCCGGGCCGCGCGCACCGCAACATCGCCATCTATCAGAACATGATCTACCTGAACACGGCCGACGCGCACGTCATCGCGATCGACGCCCGCACCGGCGACACGGTCTGGGACAATGATGTCGGGAAGGGGGTGGGCTTCCAGTTCTCGAGCGGGGCCATCGTCGCCGACGGCAAGGTGGTGTCGGGCCTGACCGGCTGCGGCCGCTACCGCGACGACACGTGCTACATCGTCGCCCTCGACGCCGCCACGGGCGGGGAGCTCTGGCGGACCTCGACCATCGCCCGGCCCGGCGAGCGCGGCGGCGACTCGTGGGGCGATCTCCCGCTCATGTTCCGGGCGGGCAGCGACTCGTGGATTCCCGGCAGCTACGACCCGATCACGCGGACGCTCTTCCACGGCACCTCGCAGGCCAAGCCGTGGGCGCGGGCCGCCCGCGGCACCGACGGCGACGTGCTCTATACCAATTCCACCCTCGCGCTCGATCTGGACACCGGCGAGATGAAATGGTACTTCCAGCACATCCCGGGCGACACGCTCGACATGGACGAGGTGTTCGAGCGGATCCTGGTCGACTACGACGGCCGGCGCTCCGTCTTCACCATGGGCAAGATGGCCGTGCTGTGGGAGCTGGCGCTGGAGACCGGGCAGTTCCGCAGCGCGAAGGACCTCGGCTACCAGACCTTCGCCGACGTCGACACGGCGACAGGCCAGCTCACCCACCGCGAAGGTATGATCCCGGTGCTGGGCGAGCCAGTGTTCTGGTGTCCCAGCACTTCGGGATTCAAGAGCTGGCGCGCCATGTCGTATCACCCGGCGCGCGAAACCTTCTACATCCCGCTCAATCTCAACTGCGAGACGGCCGTGTTCGGACCGGTCGAGCAGGTTGCGGGCGGCGGCGGGATCGGCCCGGTGCGCCGCACGAACCACATGCATCCGGACAGCCCTGACGGATTGGGCGAGCTGCTGGCGATGAGCATGCGGACCGGCGAAATCCGCTGGCGCTTCCGCACGCGGACGCCGATCAACACGGCGGCGCTGACGACGGCCGGAGATATCGTCGTCGCGGGCGACTGGGACCGCCACCTGTATGTCTTCGACGCGGAGGACGGCGACATCCTGTGGCAGACGCGCCTGCCGCAGTCTCTGCAGGGCTTTCCCGTCACCTACGAGGCCGGCGGCACGCAGTACATAGCCGCGCCGACGGGTACCGGTGGCGGCAGTTGGGGCACCTCGGTGCCGGCCGATCTCTTGCCCGACAAGCGGCGGCCGGCGGGTGGGAACGGCGTCTACGTGTTCGCCCTGCCGTAAATAGGCGGCACAGGGGTCCCGCTGTTGGCCGCCAGGGCCAGCGGCTAACGGGTGTGCATGGCGAGCATCTCGTACCAGCCTTCCAGCGCCACTTCGCCGGCCGGAGCACTCGCCTGACGCTCGAGAATGATCTCGCGCGTGTCGTACGGGTAGTCGTAGTACCGCTCGTTAGCGTCCCGGTCCGTCCGCACCGTGGAACCCTCGAGGCTGACGCCGGCGAACAGGCCGCGCGACCGCGAATAGCTGAGGATTTCGGCCGTCAGCAGCAGGTCGGTCGCCGCGGCGGCGCTCCGCCCCACCGGACCGGCGGCCACGGACGCGTCGGCGCCGATCTTGAACTGGTTCCCCAGAAACCGGTCCAGGCCGCGCCGGTTCATGATCAGTAGCATGATGTCGGTCGCCTGCCCGCCGATCTGCAGGCCGAAGCTGGCGCCCGTAATCGTCAGAAACGCCGGCAGCGACCACTCGCCCGTCCGGACGTCGCGGGCGGTGATGATGCCCCGCCCGCGGTGGCCGCCGAAGATGAAGCCGCCGCGGACGGTCGACGGAAAGATCGCGATGGCGTCGACATTCGACATCACGCTGCGCGGGACGCCCGAATCGGCCGCGGTCATGATCTGCTGCAGCACCCTGGCCGAATCCCAGATCCGATCCACTTCGTCCGACTGCGCGGACAGCACGGCCGGGTCTGCCCCCAGCGCCAGGCAGAGCACCAGCCCCGCGAGCAATGAACCGCCGGGGAATCTCGTGCGCACTACCTTCATCGGTCGCGCAGCGCGAAGGTCGACAGGGCGTTGCCGGCGATCGCGGCCACGTACTGCCGGCCTTCCACCTCGTAGGTCATCGGGCCGTTGACGAGCTGGCCGCCGAGGCTTGCCTTCCAGAACACGTCGCCCGTGCGGGCGTCGAGCGCCTGGAAGTAGCCCGACCGCGCGCCGGTGAACAGCAGGTCCGAGGCGGTCGTCAGGATGCCGCTGCTGATGACGTCGGTCATCTCGAACTTCCAGCGCGGCTCGCCCGTCAGGGCGTCGACCGCCAGCACCGCCCCATGCCCCACCGCGTCGGTCCACCTGTTGATCGGCCCGCGCGTCAGCCCCGGCACGGTCGGCGCATTGGTAACCGGCCTGAATCTGCCCGGCCGACTGCCGACGAACCGTTGCCCCGGCTCGTACACCTGCGGCGCGCCGCCGAAGACCGTGGAGTAGTCTTCCCAGGCCGGGATGTAGAACAGCCCCGTCCGCGGGCTGTACGCCGGCGAGTACCAATTGGTCCCGCCCTGGATGCCGGGATAGGTGGGCGCGCCGAGCGGCTGCGGCGTCTCGACCGGACGCCCGCTGTCGTCGAGACCCTCCGCCCAGTTCACCCGCACGAACGGACGGCCGGTCAGAAAGCGCCCCGTCACCCGGTCCAGCACGTAGAAGAACCCGTTGCGGTTCGCCCACAGCATCACCTTGAACACGGTGCCGCCGCGCTCGATGTCCGCCAGCACCGGGATCTGCACCGAGTCGTAGTCGTACGGATCGTTGGGCGTGAACTGGAAATGCCAGCGGATCTCCCCGGTGTCGGCGTCGAGCGCCACCACCGAATTCGAATACAGATTGTCGCCCGGCCGCTGCTCGCGGTAGAAGTCCGGCCCCGGGTTGCCGATGCCCCAGTACGTCAGGTTGAGCTCCGGGTCGTACGACCCGGTGAGCCAGGCCGGCGCACCGCCGTGCTTCCACGCCTCCGGGTCGCAGTACGTCTCCGGATTCGGCGGGCACGGCTCCCACGTCTCGTGGCCCGGCTCGCCGGGGCCCGGAATGGTGTGGAAGCGCCACGCCTCCTCGCCCGTCTCGGCATCGAGCGCCGCGATGAACCCGCGCACGCCGCGGTCGCCGCCGGAGGTGCCGACGATCACCTTGTCCTTGATGGCCAGCGGCGCCAGCGTGAAGGAGTACGCCACGTGCTTGTCGGCCATCTCCACGTCCCACAGCTCGACGCCGGTCGCCGCGTCGATCGCCACGACGTGCGCGTCGAGCGTCGCCATGAAAACCCGGTCGCCGAGCACCGCCACCCCGCGGTTGTTCGACCCGCAGCAGGCGCGGTGGTCGGACGGCGTCGGATAGCCGTAGACCCAGAACACGCGGCCCGTGCGGGCGTCGAGCGCGACGATGTCGTTGGGCCGCTGCGTCAGATACATCACGCCGTCGACAACGATCGGCGTCGTCTGCCAGGGGCCGAAGACCGGCGTCTGGTATACCCACTGCAGCTCCAGGTCGCCGACGTTGGCCGGCGTGATCTGGTCAAGCGTGCTGTAACGCTGACTGAAGTAACCGCCGGAATAGGTCAGCCAGTTGTGCGGCTCGCTCGCCGCCTCCCGCAGGCGCGCAAACGGCACCTGCGCCGCCAGTCCGTCCGCGATCAGTAACCCAAACGCGACCGCCAGCAGGCAGCCCGCCACGAAACCGCGCGCCGTCGTCCTGCGTCGCATGGCGCTTAGCCTTTCAGGGAAACGAGGTACGCCAGCACGTCGGCGAGCTCCTGCTCGTCGAGCTGGTCCGCGTAGGACGGCATCGGCGACTCGGTGCCAACGGTGAACTGCTGCAGGCGATCCTTGTCGAACGAGCGCAGCCGCCCCTGCTCGTCGATGATCTGTACCGTGTAGGTGTCCTCGTTGAGCCGGCGGCCGTTGACGCGCTCGCCCTCGTCGGTCACCAGTTCGACGGGGCGATCGATGGGCCGCATGGTCCCGGTCGGATCGAGCAGCGAACGGCGCAGCGCGCTCGGCGGCCGTGCGGTGCCGATGGCCGTCAGGTCCGGTGAGCCGCGCGGACCGCGCTGCTTCACGCGGTGACAGCTCAGGCAGTCGCCCTGCCCCTCGAAGATCGCTCGCCCGCGCCCGGCGTCACCCAGCGCGATCGCATCCGCCTCGTAGTTGGGGTTGCGCAGAAAGGCGACGATGCCGGTCATCTCGGCCGTGTCGAGGTCGAACGCCAGCATCCCGGTGTCGGGAATGCCGTTGCGGATGAGCGCCTGCAACTCCCGGTCCGACCCGGCCCGCCGAAACTGGCCGCTGCGCAGGTCGACGCCGGCGATGCCGTCGCCGCTGTCGCCGTGGCAGCTGACGCACTGCGACCGGTAGACGCTCAGGCCGTACTCGATGTCGGCGGAGTCGTAGTCGCCGTGATCCTGCGCGTGCGCCGGACCGCTCCAGCCAATCAGCAGCAGCGCCGCACAGACTGACAACCGTACGAAGATCGATCGGGTCATGCGTATCCTCCCGCGAAGCACCAATTATAGCGCCAGAAAGACCGCTCAGAACCGGTGCGTGTAGTTGATTTTGGTGGTGGCGCCCCGCGACAGGGTCACGAACCGGTCATCCGTCGACTGCCAGTTCTCCGTGTAGACGAAATAGAAGTCGCGTCCCGGCCGCAAGATCCAGCGCACGCGCGTGTACAGACCGGTGACGGACGTGACGGTGTCGTACTGGATATTCCCGTCGAACGCCACCCACGGGCTCGCGTGCCAGCTGCCGAGCACCCGGATGAGGTTGGTCGTGAAACGCCCCTCGAACAGGTCGACGTCCTCATGCTCCCACTCGGTAGTGGCGGTAACGCCGTGCAGCGGCCGCGCGGTGAGGGCGAGTTCCACCGCCGAGCGGTTGCCGGACCAGAAGTGCCCCACCATGATCGACGCGCTGCCGGACAGGCGGCGGTGGCTGGCGCTCTCGGCCCGCAGCTCCCAATCGTCGAACGTGTACTTCCCCACCGGCAGCACCACGCCCGGATGGATGTCGAACGGTGCGTCGAGCTGTTCGAAGCGAAAGTTCCGCCGCAGATCGAAGCGGTCGCCGCTGTCGTAGACGACGCCGAGCAGCTGCAGCCCCGTCTCGCGCGTCAAGAGCCGATTGTGGAGATCGGAGAGATGTTCGTGGTAGACGCGGAACTCCAGGTTGCGCACGCTGGCGAACCAGTCGGGCCGCGGCGCAAACGTAACGACCGGATTCGCGCGGCGGATCCCCCGGCGCTGCACGAAGCCGACCGCCGGGTCCCACTCGTCGCCGAACTCGCGGTACGAGAGGTGCGCCCGCCACACGTCGTTCGGATAGTTGATGCGGAACCCGCGCGACGCGCGATCGGCGGCGCCCTTGATGCCGCCCCGCTCCGGATCGGTGTGCACGACGTAGAACGCCTGCATCTGCAGGTTCTTGTCGCCGAGAAACGTCGAGGTGAACAGGTCGAGGTCCACGCCGGCGGTGTGCCGGTCGACGGGTGCCGGGCCACGCTCCGATGCGGCCGTCGAGCGGCGCGTATAGATGAAGCCGATGCTCGACTGCGCCAGGAAGTTCCGCTTGACCCGGCCCACGGTGAACTGTTCGGCCGGCCGGCCGTCCACCGGCCCCGTGCGGACCTGGAGGAAGCCGAGGTCGTACGCGCCTGCCTGCCCTGCCAGCCGCGCGCCGTACTCGATGGGGATCACCTGCCCCTCGTCGAGGCCGATGCGCCGGCTGAAGTACGGATTCACGGCGTTGAGCGGCGCGAACTCGAAGATGTTCGCGTTCTCCAGGAAGAAGTCGCGCTGCTCGGGATAGAAGAGCGGGAAGCGGGTCAGGTTGACGCGGCGCCGGTCGACCTCCGCTTCCGCGAAGTCGGTGTTGACGGTCACCGCCCCGCGCAGGTTGGGGGTGACGCTGTAGTTGACGTCGATGCCGGCGTCGAGCGGCGTTTCGCGCGGCTCACCCGCCACCTCGCGCCAGGCCGCCGCGCCGTACGGCACCACCTCCAGGCCGAGCCCCTGCGTCACGTCGCGGACGCCGGTGAGCCGGCCCGCGTGGATCGGCCGCAGCAGGCCTTGATTGCGCCGGAAGCCGGACCACACCAGCTCCTCGTTCTTGCGCCGCACGGTGCGCTGGAAGTTGATGCCCCACGTGTCCGACGACTCGTCGAAGTTGAGCGTGCGGAACGGGATGCGGATCTCCGCGGACCAGCCGAACCGGCCGCGCGCTGTCCGCGCCTCCCAGATACCGTCCCAGGCCTTGTTGACCGAGCCGTAGCCGGTGGCGCGCACCAGCCCGTCGCCCATCAGCCCGGCCGGATTGGTCTCGAAGAAGTACGCCGTGCGCCCGTCGAGGAACGTGTCGAGGATCAGCATGAAGCGGTCGTCGGACGACAGGTCCTGGTCCCGCCGCCGCTGAAAACCGATGATGCCGTCCGGATCGCTGTCGTGCAGCGTCGCGCCGATGTACAGGTTGTCGGCGTCGTACGCCACGCGCACCTCGGTCCGCTCGGTCGGCTGCTGCCCTTCGACCGGCTCCTGCTGCAGAAAGCGGTCGGAAACCGGCGCGCGCGCCCACGGCGACTCGTCGAGCCGGCCGTCGAGCGCGATCCGCTCGCCCGGCGCCAGGCGCACCGCCTGCAGGCTTGGCCGCGCTCCGGCGCCCTGCGCCCGCAGCGGGACCTGTGCCCAACCCACCACGCACACCAGGACGAGCAGGCCGCGCACGGCGCGGCCCGGCGGTCGCGGCGCGGGGCGAGGGGGCCCCGCTAGCGGCCTCCGGGGGTTTGGGGCGTAGCCCCATGTAACGATGCCGCGCATCCGCTCAGGCCGGCCGCGGCGACCTTGCACTTTCGGGAGCCTTGCGCGAAGATTCGCAGATGTTCGTGCGGGCAGGAGGCACTGTGAAGTCTCAGTCGATGATTGCTGTCGCCGCGGTGCTGCTGCTGGCGGCCGGTTCCACGGGCATCCCGGCCGCGGCGGCCGAAGACAACTGGCCGCGGTTCCGCGGGCTCCGGGCTGGTGTGGCAGAGGATAGCCCAACGTTGCCCGAATCCTGGAGTCCGACCGAGAACGTCGTCTGGAAGCTGGAGGTGCCCGGCCAGGGCTGGAGCTCCCCGATCGTCTGGGAAGACCTGGTCGTGGTCACGTCCGTGGTGAGTAACGACCCGGGTCCCGGCCCGCAGTTGGGACTGTACGACGGCCACTCGTCGGCCGCCATCCCGACCTCGATCCACCGCTGGATGGTGTACGGCATCGATCTCCAGAGCGGGCAGGTGCGCTGGGAGCGCGAGGTGCGCGCCTCGCCGCCGCCGATCGCCCGGCACGGCAAGAACACGTACGCATCCGAGACGCCGGTCACCGACGGAGAGCGGATCTACGTCTACTTCGGCGGCATCGGTCTGTATGCGTTCAGCCTCGACGGCACACCGGTCTGGTCGCAGGAGCTGGAGCCCCTGGAGTACCGCCACGGCTGGGGCAGCGGCGCTTCGCCGGTGCTGCACGAAGACCGCCTGTACATCGTGAACGACAACGACGGCCAGTCCTTCCTCGCGGCGTACGACAAGCGGACCGGCGATGAGGTCCTGCACGTCGACCGCGAAGAAGGGAGCAACTGGTCCACGCCGTTCATCTGGGAGAACAACCTCCGCACGGAAATCATCACCGCCGGCACCGACAAGGTGCGCTCGTACGGCCTGGACGGCGAGCTGCTGTGGGAACTGATCGGCATGACCTGGATCACCGCGCCGACGCCGTATGCCGCGCACGGCCTGTTGTATGTCAGCTCCGGCTTTCTCGCCGATCAGGTACGGCCGGTGTACGCCATCCGGCCGGGCGCGATCGGCGACATCACGCTGCAGGACGGCCGCGACCGCAACGAGTACATCGCGTGGTCGAATCCGAAGCTCGGCACCTACAGCACGTCGTCGCTCGTGTACGGCGACTTCCTCTACACGCTGCTCGACCGTGGCTTCCTGATCTGCACCGACGCCAGAACCGGCCGCGAGGTGTATTCGCGCAAGCGGATCGCGCGGCGCGCCACCGCGTTCACCGCCTCGCCGTGGGCGTACAACGGGAAGATCTTCGCCCTCAGCGAAGAAGGCGAAACGTTCGTCATCCGGGCCGGCCCGGAATACGAGGTGCTCGGCAGCAACGCGCTCGACGAGATGGCGATGGCGACACCGGCCGTCGCCGACGGGAGCCTGTTGATCCGGACCGCTTCGCACCTGTACCGGATCGCGGAGACGCACTAGGTCGTGAAGAGCCGGACCGCGGCGGGATTCGTGGCGGCGTGGGTCTGCAGCGCCCTGCTGGCGCCGGCGTTCGCCCAGACCCGCACCCTGGAACGTGTCGGCTTCATCCCCGGACCGGCGACGACGGTCCACCTGCACCAGGGGATCGCGTACGTCTCGGACGGTCCTACGCTGCGCCTCTTCGACGTCTCGGACCCGGCGGACCCGGCCGCGCTGGGGTCGCACACCTTTCCGCAGAACATCTACGGCGTCCGGATATCCGGCACGGTAGCGTACGCCGCGATTGACTTCTCCGGCCTCGGGATCCTGGACGTTTCGGACCCGGCGGCGCCAGCGCCGCTCGGGTCGTATCAGACTGCGGGGCAGGCGCTGAGTGTGGACGTCAGCGGGACGACAGCGGTAGTCGCCAACCGCCTCTCCGGTCTCGAGGTGATCGACGCGTCCGACCCGACCGCGCCGGTCTCCTTCGGCTCCTACTTCACCGAGGGGTACGCGATCGACGTCAAGGCGGTCGGCTCGTACGCCTACGTGGTCGACCGGCCAGGCGGCCTGTCGATCATCGACCTCTCGCAGTCGAGCGAGTCGGGCGAGCTGGACGCCGCCGGCATGGCAAGCTCTGCCGAGCGGCCGGCGACCACGGCCGCGGTCAGCCGGGATCCGAATGCGCCCGGCGCGACGCTGGCGGCCATCGTCACCACCGACACTCTCCTCGAGCTGTTCGACGTATCCGATCCGTCAAACCCGGTCGCCGTCACCAGCTACCGCCACCCGGATCGGCCGGCGACCGGTATCGCCATCGCCGCGCCGCGTGTGCGGATCGACGGGTCGCTCGCCTTCATTGCGGACATCAATCCACCGTTCCTGGTGCAGGTCGTCGACCTGTCGGCTCCCGCCCAGCCGGCGCTCGTGGCGACCTACGAGCCGTCCGGCCCGCCCGCGGACGTCTCCGCGTCGGGCTCGCTGGTGCTCGTCGCCGTGGGGAACAACGAAGAGGGTTCCGGCGAGCCGGGCGTCGTGATTCTCCGGCTCGATTCGTAGCACGCTTCTCGCGCGCTGCGGCGCCACGCCGCCGGGCGCTGACGCGCCACGCAGCTCAGGCGGGATGCATCGCCGGTCGAATGCAGCGGGGGTTTCGCCACGGACTCCTACTGCTCGAACTCGTCGTAGATCGTCTGGATGTTGGTCGGAATCCGCATCGGGTCCGATCGGCTGTACCCCTCGAACCGGTCGGGAATGACGTAGTCCTCGGCCGCCTGCTCCGCCGACTTGCCCTCCGCGTGCGCCGCCCGCGCCATGGCCACGAAATCGCGCTGGAACTCCGCGTACTCCTCCAGCTCGGCCCAGGTAAACAGCCCGGCGGTGTGACCCGGGATGATGGTGTCGACCCCGTCGATACCGGCCGCCGTCTTCGCCAGCGTCTCGGGATATTCCAGGCCGCTGCCGCCATTGTTGGTGTCGATGAACGGCGGGCGCTTGAGCGAGAACATGTCGCCCGAATGCATTGCCCGTTCGGCCGGGAACACCACCAGCGTGTCGCCGTTGGTGTGCGCCGGGCCGAAGTGGTACAGGTCGATCCGATCGTCCCCGAACCAGACCGACGCCTTCTCGGAGAATGTCGTCTGCGGCAGATACTGCGCGTTCTCACCCTTGAACGTCTGGCAGTTGGTGACCGGCAGGCAGGTCTCCCGGCTCAGGCTGGCCTTGATGTTCTCGTGCGTGATCACCTCGATGGTGTCTGGAAACTCCGGCGTGCTGCCGGCGTGGTCGTTGTGGGTATGCGTATGGAACATGGCCAGGATCGGCTTGTCGGTAACCGTCCGGATCTGGTCGATGATCTGCTGGCCGTAACCGGGGAGCTTGGAGTCGACCACGGCGACGCCCTGATCCATCACGTAGACCGCCACGTTGCCGCCGCTGAAGGTGGCGCGGTCGGTGGGATCGCCGCCCATGATCACATACAGGTCGCCGCGGACCTGCTCGATCGCCGGAACGGGCGGCGGCGCATCGGACCCGCACGCGGCCACGGTCATCAGCAGCCCGGCGGCCGTGAGCAGCAACCCCAACAGTACGGTTCGTCTCATTGCAATCCTCCCCAACTCGGGGCTGCGCCCCGAACCCCCGGCAAGCGCTAGCGGGGTCCCCTTTGCCCCGCGCCGCGCTTGCCGCGCCGCGACTCCCCTATTCGGCGGTCAACGTCTCGACGTACTCGCGGATGCGCGCGGCATTCGTCCCGGCGTCCCCGCCGCCGACGCGCGACAGCGAGCGGACGTCGATGCGGCTGCCGCCGGCGTCCGGCCGCACGCGAATCACGACGTCATCCTTGAACCCGAACCAGAAGGTGGTGTCGGTGGCCTCGATCCGCCCCGCCGGCTCGTCCGCTTCCACCAGCTGCCACCGCATCCGGTACACCGCCGCGAGCGCTTCGTCGAACGCCTCCGCCGGCGGAACGTCAAGCACGACGGGCTGCAGGTCGGGATAGGCGTCGCGCTGCTGCGCGGCAATCACTTCCCCCTCGTACTCCGTCCGGCCGGGCGTGTTCAGCGGCACCACCGCGACGAACGGCGGCGGGTTGTCGATATCGGTCGTGATGTCGTGGATGGGCGGTTTCCGGGGGCCGAGCCGGTAGCCGGCCGGAATGGAGAACATTGCGCCGGCCAGCACCAGGCTGAGGACCGCCAACCACACGCCCCGCCGGGCCTGCCGCGGCTGCGCCAGCTGAATTCCGAGACCTAGAACCGCCACGGCCGCCGCGGCGCCGGCGCCGTACGCACCCCACCGCAGGACGGTCAGCAGCGCGGTCCGTAGCGGCAGGATGCCGAGCCGGTAGCCGAGCGGCGCCGTGAGCAAGGTGAGCGCCGACAGCACGACCAGGGCGGCAGCCAGCCACACGACCCACGATATGGACGCCTTACCTCCCCGACGACGAGCCATGACTCGAATCCTCCCCGCCAATTCCGGAACCGGACTCACTATACCCGCGCCGGCCGGGTATTTAAACGGCTTCCCGGCGGTATCATTGGGCCGCGTGCCGTCCAGAGCCGCCCCCATGCCGTCACCAGGAGCCCGGCTGCGATGCTGCTTCCGCGGCGCCGCGCGGCCAGGCGCCACCGTGGCCGCGCTGGCGTTGGCATTGCCAGTGGTGGCCGGGCTGGTCGCCCAGGAGGAGGAAGGTCGCGGGCCGCCCGCCGCCTACGAGATGATCCGTGATGCGCACCTCGAGCCGGCCGGCCGCATCGACGCCGGTACGCTGCGCATCGACCGGTTCACCTTCGAGCTGAGCGGCGGCAACCTGTACGTGCTGCCGGACGGCGGCGCGGCGGGCGACATCGCCGTCTATCTCGGCGACGGCACCGTGCGCTGCTACCCGCCCGACGGCGTGGAGCACCAGCAGGTGGAGAAACTCCTCGACGAGGACCTGCTGGAGGAACGGTTCGACCGCTTCGTCTTCTGGCTTGCGGGTGATGCCGGGACACGGCTGCGCGCGCTGGCGAGCGCCCCGCCCGGCGGCCGCGCGGGGCGGGCCAACGACCTGCTCGACGACCGCCGCGAGGCGCTGCTGGAACACCAGTTCCACAACCCCGACAGCCGCCTGCTGCTCGACCTCCTGACGCCCGCGTCGACGCCGCCGCCTCCCCGGCGCCCGCCGTACTTCTACGCGCAGATCGACGGGGACGACCACGGCTGGTTCTCGATTGAAGTCGAGCCGCGAGCGCGCGAGGAAGTAACCGTCTTCCGCTTCGACCACCGGCGCGAGGTGCGCAACGTCTGGATGGGATTTCACGCGCTGGCGGAATTCGACGGCGATGCCGCGGGCCGCGCGCTCACCGGCTTTCCCCGTGACCCGGAAACGGACGGACCCGCGCCCGGGCGCCGCGACGACGAGGATGACGACGATTGGAACGCGCGCGACCTCGGCCTCAGGCCGCGCACACTGACACCGGACCGTGAGGCGTGGGCGCCCCGACTCGCCGTGCGCCGCACGGATGTCGACCTGGCGCTGGAAGGCAACGGTGACGCGGCCGGCACCGCCGCCCTGCTCATCGAACCGCGGGAACCGCTGGCCGCAGTGCGGCTGCAGATCTCGCGTTTCCTGCACGTTACCGACGTGCGCTGGCGCCCGGCCTGGCCGGCGGACGCGGAAAACGTGCGGGATGTTCCACTCCTCGCCCGGCCGGAGCCGCACGACGACGGCGACGCAGCGGCGGTCGATCCGTCCGAGCCGGCGCCGGCCGCCGGCGATCCGCTCCCCTTCGTGCAGGAAACCCACGGGCGGCTGATGGGCGACGACCTCCACGAGCAGTGGGTAACCGTTGCCCTGCCCCGGACGGTGGCGCCGGACGAACGGTTCGTCCTGGAGATCGCTTACGAAGGACCGCTCGTGGAACGCCTCCGCAGCACGCGGGGATTCCTGCTCAAGGACACCCTGTTCTGGATGCCGGCGCACCCCGACAACCGGCGCAGCCTGCAGCGCCTGACGTACCGGTCGCCGGAGCGCCTCCAGATCGCCAGCGGCATGGAGCTGCTGGAGGAACGCGTGACCGACGGCACGCGCATCACCGAATGGGTTTCGGACACGCCGGTGCGCGGCATGTCGTTCAGCATCGGCCGCTTCGACGTCACATCGAACGAGCCCGACGGCGTGCCCCCAATCCGGGTGTACGAGAACCGCAACCAGACCGGGTTCTCACCCGGCGCGCTGCGCAAGACCATCGAGGATCTGGAGGGGTCCATCCGGCTGTATGGCGACTACTTCGGCGCCTACCCGTACCCCTCGCTGCTGGCGACCGAGACCGTCACCCACAACGGGCAGGCGTTCCCGGGAATGCTGCTGCTGACGTACCAGGCGTTCGGCCGGCTGCACACCGGCGTGTCGGAACTGTTCCGGGCTCACGAGGTGGCGCACCAATGGTGGGGCGCCATGGTCCACTGGGAGGACTACCGCGACCAGTGGATCTCCGAGGGGTTCTCCCACTACTCCGCCGCCCTGTACATCCTCGCCGGCCTGCAGGACGAGGACCAGTTCGAGGACATCCTGGACGCCTGGCGCCTCGACGTGCTCGGCGAGGTGAACGTCGGCCAGGGCACCGGCATCCGGCACTACGGCGTGCGGCCCGAGGTGATCCGCCACAGCGACGGCCACGAATCCGGCCCTGTCGTCGCCGGCTATCGGCTCAACTCCAGCGACACGCCGGTGGACTACCAGCTGCTCGTCTACGAGAAGGGCGCGTTCATCCTGCACATGCTGCGCATGATGCTGGCCGACATCGAGTCCGGCGACGACACGCGTTTCCGCGAAATGATGCGCCGCTTCGTCCGCGACCACCGCGACGTGCCGGCCAGCACGCGGTCGTTCGAGGCCGCCGTAGAGCGGGCGTTCGGCGCGCCGATGGACTGGTTCTTCGACCAGTGGGTATACGGCGTCGACGTACCCACCTACCGCCCCGACCTCGAGGTGACGCGCGTCGCCGACCAGCAGCCGCCCTGGCTGCTGCACGGCACCATCCGCCAGGAAGACGTGCCCGACACGTTCCGGATGCCGGTGCCGATCCTGCTGCGGTTCGCCGACCGCCCGCCACAGGTGCACCGCATCCAGGTGGACGCGCCGTCGGTCGACGTGGAAATCCCGCTGCCGGCCGAGCCGACCGACATCGAGTTCAACTACCGGCACGCCGTGCTCGCGCACGTGCGGTGACGCGCCCCGGCCGGCGCTCCGCCCGCCTCGTGAATCCGTGGCCTGATACGAACTGAGCTAACTGTCCGCCACGTGCACAATTCGGTCGGAAAGATAGGGGTGCTGGCGCACCTTGTCGTGAAATCGGACATCCGCCGTGATGACCGGATACTGCTCCTGGATCGCGAGCGCGAGATAGAAGCAGTCGTAGGCAGGATGCCCAAGGTCGATCGCCAGCCGCATGGCGGCGGCGGCAAGCCGCCGCATCGAGACGGGAACACCAACCGGCGCCGACTTCAGCACGTCGGTGGCTTCGGCCAGGTCCTCGCGCGTGAAGTCGCCGCGCCGGTGCAGGGCCCACAACGCGTTGGCGGCCTCGGCGAATAGCAGCTCCGGCGCAATGAGCGTCACGCCGGCCTCAAGCAGCCGCGACGATTCGTCCGACCACTGCTCCGCCACCAGCCACTTCACGACGATGCTGGCGTCGACAACGTAGCCCGTCACGGCGCGGTGTCTCGCTCCCGGTCGGCGCGAATCAGGTCGGTGCTGTCGATGGAGGATCGCAGGCGCCGCCGCAGAGCGCCGGATCGGGAGACGAACGCCTCCCGATCCGGCAGGAGTGCGCTCCGGAGAAGCTCCCGATGTTCCGCTTCAGCGGACCGGCCGTTGGCGGCCGCTCTCTGCTTGAGGGCGCGCACCACCTGCTCGTTCACGTTGCGGACTGTCAACTGCGCCATGGATATGTCTTCATTGACATCATGTCATTACTGTCAAGTCAGGACATCGGATCACGACGGCACCGTGCAGATGCCTCATGGTGCCGGTCCTTAAGCTAGGGAGCCGCAGCGCCGATCCGTTCCCAGCGGTCGACGTTGCGTAGATCGAGTTCTACCGACTCAATCGGCCCCTCGATCAGCGCCCGCGCGTCGTCGTTGCCGAACACGGCCGAGACTTCATCGCTCGGGAAAATCTTCTCCGCGGTCCGCTCACGCAGTCGAATCCTTTGCCCGGCCACTCGAACGTTGATCGTATTGACGTCGTCCTCTTCACCGAGTTCGGGGGTTGTCGAGAGCGTCGCGATCACATCCAGCTCGTTCTGGAAGAGCCGCTGCACGTCGAAACGCAGGGTGGCCACCAACTCGCCGTCGTCCGTCAAGCCCTGGAATACATCATCCTCGGGAAACGACGCCGTGGTGGTCGCACTCGCCCTGTCGAGGCGCTCGTCTATATGGGGATGGCTGGCGAACAACCCGCCGCCCCCATCGCCGAACGGGTCGTGGGCGTCGCGGGCGAACTTGAGCTTGCGGAACGAATTCAGCAGCGGTCGGTCACCGGCGTCCGTCTCGTTGAGGTAGAAGCTCGCGAACAGGTCCGCTTCGCGTTCACGGTCCCGCCCGTGACCCGCCAGGAACAGGTTGGCGGCGAAGGAGGTCATCGTGGCGATGATGTCATCAACGGCGTTGTCGGTTCCCCCGGCGAAGATGCCTGCAATGCCGGCGATTGTCGATGCGCGCTGCGCGTTGCGCCAGATGCGGTAACTGTGCCGGCTCTCCACGTGGGCAATCTCATGGGCGAGGATCGCGGACACTTCGTTGTCGCTCTCAAGGGACTCCAGCAGACCGCGAGTCATGAAGATGTACCCCGTCGGCACCGCAAACGCATTGATGTCTTCGGAGTCAACAACCTGGAATCGGTACCGGTAGCCCTTGAGCGGAACCGGCCACCGGTCGAGGACACGTTCCCCGACCTCTTCGATGTACTTCTGCAAGTCGGAATCGACGAGCGGGTAGTAGGTCGACTGTACCTGCTGCAGTGACATCATTGCGAGTGAACGCTCGGTCTGGTAGTCCGAGACATCGGGCGTGGGGACAAAACAGACACCGCAACGGTCGTAGCCGCCGGTGAGGGCATCGGACTCGGTCGCGAACGGCTGTTGGTCAGCCATGTCCGGCAGGTGATTTGCTCCGCGGATGTGGAGCGTCTGGCTCCGCCGGTTTCCGATGTACCGGTGGAAGTCAGCCTCGGCAGTCGTCACCTCGAACACCTCGTCGAGCCAGAGTTCGAAGTCCTCCGCCGACGGCGGCGGGCCGTAGAAGTCGACACGGCCGCGACCGAGACGGGCACTCTGCAGCTCGAGCTCGATGTGGTCGTCTTCCGGATCCGCGTCGGTGATTCGCACAGTCTCGCCCTCGCGAAGCGGGAAGAGCCGGTCCCCCCGGTGGAGCGCGAAGAGGCGATCGTCCTCCATGTCGAGGTAGACCTTTCGGCGCCCCTCAAACGTGGGCCTGAGGATCAACTCACGACCTTCGAGCGCGTCTTCAATGTCGTTCCATCGCTGCGCTGCCGCCGGTGACGGCAGTAGCAATCCGGGAAGCGAGAGCAGAAGGGCGAAGCGCAAGACCTCCGAGTGCATGGCGTGTCCTCCAAGACTTGCCGCGGACACCGTCGCGCGGCTTGGCCAATCTGCCTACAAAACTGGAGCAGGCCCAGGTGCTTCCGTCTGAACCGGTCACGAGAATGGGCGATTATGCGGATAGAATCAACCCCGCCCAGGCGCGTTCCATGACTCTCCCCCAGCATCCAGGTGTGCTCCCCGACCGCCCGCCCGAAGTCGGCGAGCTGGTCCAGGTGCGCTCTCGCCGCTGGCTCGTCGAGGAGGTCGCGCCGGCCGAGCTGCCGGGCGGCACGGCGCTGGTGACGCTGGCCTGCGCCGATGACGACGCGCAGGGCCAGTCGCTGCAGGTCTTCTGGAACTACGAGCTCGACCGGCGGATCCTTGCGGAGGAAGGCTGGTCGGACCTGGCCGAGCGGGGATTCGATGATCCGCGGCAGTTCGCGGCGTTCCTCCACACGCTGCGCTGGCACTGCGTCACGGCTACCGACGCCAACCTGTTCCAGGCGCCGTTCCGCGCCGGCATCCGTATTGACGCCTACCAGATGGAGCCGCTCCGCAAGGCGCTGCGGCTGCCGCGCGTCAACCTCTTCATTGCCGACGACACCGGGCTCGGCAAGACCATCGAGGCGGGCCTCATCGCCCGCGAGCTGCTGCTGCGCCGCAAGGCGAAGACCATCGTCGTCGCCGCGCCGCCATCCGTCCTCGAGCAATGGAAGGGCGAGCTGGAAGACCGCTTCGGCCTCGTCTTCGAGATCCTCGACCGCGCCTACCTGACCCGCATGCGCCGCGAGCGCGGCTTCGGCGTGAACCCGTGGCTGACCCACAGCCGGTTCCTCGTATCGCACAATCTGCTGATCGATCCCAGCTATGCCGACCCGCTGCGCGCCTGGCTCGGGACGATGCTGCCCGGCAGCCTGCTCATCCTCGACGAAGCGCACCACGCCGCGCCCTCCAGCGGCGGCCGCTACGGCATCGAGTCGAAGTTCACCCGCGCCGTCCGCGACATTGCCGACCGCTTCGAGCACCGGTTGTTCCTGTCGGCCACGCCGCACAACGGCCATTCGAACAGCTTCTCGACGCTGCTGGAGCTGCTCGATCCGTACCGTTTCACGCGCGGCGTGAAGGTACGCGGCCGGAAGGCGCTCGAAGACGTCATGGTGCGGCGCCTGAAGGAAGACATCCGGAAGACGCAGGGCGGTTTCCCCGAACGCCGCGTAGAGCGGGTGGTCATCGACGGCCTGCCGGAGAACGCGCCGGAGCTGGAGCTGTCGCGCCTGCTCGATGAGTACCGCAACGCCCGCGACGAGCGGCACGCGAGCGCGAGCCGGAAAGCGCAGACGGCCGCCGGCCTGCTCGCCGTCGGGCTGCAACAGCGGCTGCTGTCGTCGATTGAAGCATTCGCCCGCAGCCTGAAGGTGCATCGGGCGACCGTCGAGCGCCAGTGGCGGCGCGTGCACGCGGCGGACACGGCCAGCGGCGAATCCGCTCCGGCAGGCCGCGGCGAATCGGCGGATGCAGCCGACGCTGAGCTGTTCCTGAGACCGCCCGACGCGGACGACGAACGGGCCGCGCAGGATCCGGAACAGATCGAGGCCGAGGAGGAAGCGCAGATCCAGTCAATCACAGAGGCCGCCGAGGCCGACGCCGCAAGCGGCCCCGGCGCGGGGCTTGCCGCGCTATGGCGGCGCGAGCAGGAGCTGCTCGACCGGATGCAGCAGATCGCCGAGCAGGCGCGCTACGCGCCGGACGCCAAGACCCGGCGGCTGATCGACTGGATGCGCCAGTGGATGTGCCCGGACCTGCCGCCGTTCGGCCGGTCGCCGGCCGGTGCGCCGCCGCGCTGGAACGACCGCCGCGTGCTGATCTTCACGGAGAACCGCGAGGGCACGAAGCGCCACCTCGGAGACATCCTCGCGCAGGCCATCGCCGGGACCGACCGCGCCGACGAACGGATCGAGGTAATCGACGGCCTCACCAGCGGCATTCGCCGCAAGGAAATCCAGCGGCGGTTCAATACGCCCCCCGGCAACGACCCGCTCCGCATCCTGCTGGCGACCGACGCGGCGCGCGAGGGACTCAACTTTCAGGCCCACTGCGCCGACCTCTTCCACTTCGACCTGCCGTGGAACCCCGGCCGCATCGAGCAGCGCAACGGGCGCATCGACCGCAAGCTCCAGCCGGAGCCCGAGGTGCGCTGCCACTACTTCGTCCTGCCGCAGCGCGAGGAGGACCGCGTGCTGGAAGTGCTCGTCCGCAAGACCGAGACCATCCGGCGCGAGCTCGGCAGCCTCTCCAAGGTGATTGACGACGACTTGGAGCGCCGCCTGCGGCACGGCATCCGGCATCGGGACGCGGACAAGCTGAAGCGCGAAATCGAGGCGGCGGATCTCGACGAGGTCCGCAGGCGGGTCACCGAGGAAGAGCTCGAGGCGTCGCGCGACCGGCGGGACGAACTCGCGGCGCAGGTGGAGCGCTGCAGGGGCCTGCTCGATCGGTCGCGGGCCTGGGTGGGGTTCGACACCGCGCCGTTCCGCGACGCGCTGTCCTGTGCACTGGGGCTGCTCGGCGCGGAGCCGTTGGTGCAGGACGGCAACGGCGACGGTTCGCCCACCTGGACATTCCCGCCGCTTGACCGGCGGGCCGGCGCGGACCCGAGCTGGGCCGCCACGCTGGACACGCTTCGCCCGCCGCGCAAGACGGACCAGAAGCTGGCGGAATGGCGCCGGGACGCACCGATCCGGCCGGTGGTCTTCGAGGATGCCGGCGTCCTGAGCGACGACACGGTCCACCTGCACCTGGAGCAGCGGGTGGCCCAGCGCCTCCTCGCACGCTTCCGCGCGCAGGGCTTCGTCCACCACGACCTGTCGCGCGCCTGCCTCGCACAGGCGCGCGATTCGATCCCCCGCGTGATCCTGCTCGGGCGGCTCTGCCTTTTCGGTCATGGCGCGGAACGGCTGCACGAAGAGATCGTGCGGCTGACAGCGCGCTGGGTGGAGCCGGGCCGGCGCGGCGGACCACTGACCGCGTACGGGCGGGATACGGAGATGCGCACGCTCGCCCTGCTGGAGCAGGCGCTGGGCCGCCCGGACCGCTCGCCCAACGAGACCATCCGCGCCAGGCTGCTGGATACGGCGCCCCGCGACATCTCCGAGCTGCTCCCGCAGCTCGAGCCGCGTGCCGCGGAGCTGGCGGCGGTCGCCATCGGGCGGCTGCGCGAGCGCGGCGAACGTGAATCGCACGAGCTGGAAGTGACGCTTCGCCGGCAGCGGGAGCGGATTGCCGAAGAGCTCGCCCGCCACGAAGGCCAGTTCCAGCAGATCGCGCTGGATTTCGACGAGGACGAGCGGCGGGAGCTGCAGGGCAACATGCGCTACTGGCGCATGCGCCTGGATCAGTTCGACCGCGACCTGAATCGGGAACCGGCGCGCATCCGGGCGTTCTACGAGGTGCAGGCGCGGCGCATCGAGCCGGTCGGCCTCGTCTATCTGTGGCCGGAGACCAACTGACTTAGTCTTCGCCTTAGTCTAAACTGGTGACCATGACCGTCAGCGTTCACGAAGCGAAGACCCACCTCTCCCGGTTGCTGCGGCAGATTGCTGCCGGAGAAGACGTCATCATCACCCGCTCGGGGCAACCGGTGGCGCGTCTCGTGCCGATCAACGAAACCAGGCGCACGTTCGGCCACGATCGCGGGCGATTCGTAGTGCCGGACGACTTCGACGCCCCGCTCGATGAGGAATTGCTGCGCGCCTTCGAAGGGCGAGATTGAGGTTCCTCCTCGACACGCACTGCTGGCTCTGGTTGCAGACCGAACCCGAGCGCTTTTCCCGGAGTCTGGAGGACGCGCTTGCCGATCCGTCGTCGGATCTGCACCTGTCCGCGGCGAGCGCCTGGGAGATCGGGATCAAGCATGCGGCCGGTCGGCTTGCGCTTCCGGAGCCCCCTGCTGTCTACGTCGCTGAAAGCATGCGCCGGAGCGGCGCCACAGGACTTCCGATCACTCACATCCACGCGCTGGCAGCCGCCGCGCTGCCGCTGCACCATCGCGACCCGTTCGACCGGGTGCTGGTGGCGCAAGCCCAGGTGGAAGGGCTCACATTGGTGACCGCCGACGCGGCGCTCCAACGCTACGACGTCAGCCTCACCTTCGTACCGCCCGCGTAGCGCATGCCGAAGCTCGACCCGCAGATAGCCGCGCACCTGGAATGGATCGGCTTTGTCCGGCCGACCGGCCTCGTGGTGTCGGCGCCGGCCCTGGCCCGGGCGGGGGCCATTCTCCCGCGCGATCCCGAGGGGCAGCGGCTCCTGCGCGCCTGCGCTGCCGAGCGCCGCTTCGACCCCCACGGAGAGCCGGAACCGTACCTTCCGGACTTTCGGGAATTCGCCGGGGAGGTGCTCGGCTGGAGTTTCTCGCCGAAGGGGTATGCGGGCACGGATGACTGCCCGATCCCGCCCGAGCTGGAGACGCTGCTGCACGCCGGCGGGGAGCTGCTGCGCCCCGACTTCGCCGTGCGCGAGCGCGACCCGCGCGAGAACGCGCCCGCCTGGCAACTGCTCGTCTGCATGATCGAACGGGGCCAGGACTTCGACCGCGCCAGCGGCGGCGCGGGCCGCCTGGAGGTATCGGCGCACGGACGGATGGAACGGCTGCTGCGGCAGACCGGCGTCCCCGCCGGCCTGCTATTCAACGGCCGCTCCATGCGGCTCGTCTCGGCGCCCCGCGGCGAGAGCTCCGGCTGGCTCGACCTGCACGTGGCCGACATGGTCAAGACCGCCGGCCGGCCCATGGTGGCCGCGCTGCGGCTGCTCCTCAGCCAGAAGCGGCTCCTTGCCATGCGACGCGACGAACGTTTCGCCGCGCTCCTCCAGGACAGCCGGCGCTTCCAGAACGAGGTGAGCGAGCGGCTGGCCGAGCAGGTGCTGCATGCCCTGTACGAGCTGCTGCGCGGCGTGCAGGCGGCTGACGACGCGTCGAAGGGCGCGCTGCTGCGCGAGCCCCTGGCCGAGCGTCCCGACGACATCTACCACGCGCTGCTCACCGTCATCCTGCGCCTCGTCTTCCTGCTCTACGCCGAGGAGCGCGACCTGCTGCCGGACGGCGAAACGTTCGCGCGCCACTACTCCCTCGCCGGCCTGTACGAGCGACTGCGCGAGGACGCCGCGCTCCACCCCGACACCATGAACCAGCGTTACGGCGCTTGGGCGCAGCTCCTGGTGCTGTTCCGGCTGTTCCACGACGGCGCCGACGCCGACGGACTGCGCCTGCCCCGACGCCACGGCGCACTGTTCGACCCCGACCGCTTCCCGTTTCTGGAGGGCCGCGGGAGCGCCGGGGGGCGCCAGATCCACGAGCGGATCGAGCCGCCGCTGGTACCCGACGGCACCCTCTACCGCGCGCTCGACAAGCTGCTGCTGCTCGACGGCGAGCGCATCTCGTACCGCGCCCTCGACGTCGAGCAGATCGGCTCGGTCTACGAGACGATGATGGGTTTCCGGCTCGAAACCGCCCGCGGCCGCTCGGTGGCGATCAAGGCCCAGAAGAAACACGGCGCGCCGACCGCCGTCGACCTCGAAGCACTGGCCGCCGTGCCGGGCGGACGCCGGGCCCAGTGGCTGCGGGAGCGGACCGACCGCGCGCTCACCGACACCGTCCGCAAGCCGGTGGCCGCGGCCGAGACCGTCGCCGACCTGCACGCCGCCTTGCAACCCGTTATCGACACCGCCGCCACGCCCGACCTCGTACCGCCCGGCGCCCTCGTGCTGCAGCCGAGCGAGGCGCGCCGCCGCTCCGGGTCGCACTACACCCCGCGCGAGCTGACCGAACCGATCGTCCGCACCACGCTGGAGCCGATCCTCGCCCGCCTGCGCGGCCCCGGCGGCGAGCCGCCCCCGCCCGAGGCGATCCTCGACCTGAAGGTCTGCGACCCCGCCATGGGTTCCGGCGCCTTCCTCGTCGAAGCCTGCCGCCAGCTCGGCGACGCGCTCATCGAAGCGTGGCGCGCCCACGAGGCCGCCCCCGAGTTGCCGGCCGGCGATGACGAAGTGACCGTCGCGCGCCGCCTCATCGCCCAGCGCTGCCTCTACGGCGTCGACCGCAACCCCATGGCCGTCGACCTCGCCAAGGTATCGCTCTGGCTCGCCACGCTGGCGAAGGAGCACGCCCTCACGTTCGTCGACCACGCGCTCCGGCACGGCGACTCGCTGGTCGGCCTCTCGCAGCGCCAGATCGAGGCGTTCCACTGGGACACCAGCAGCAAGAACTCCCAGCAGGGATTCGAGACAATCCCCGCGCGCGAGCAGGTCGCCAAGGTCGCCGCCCTGCGCCGCCGCATCCGCGAGGCGGACGCCAGCGTCCCGGACTGGGACCTGCGCGACTGGTGGAACGAAGCCCGGTTCGAGCTCGACAAGGTGCGCCTGTTCGGCGACCTGGCGACCGCCGCCTTCTTCGAGGGGAGCAAACCGAAGGAGCGCGAAGCGAAGCGCGCAGAGTACGCCGCTGCCGTCATCGAGGGTCAGGCCGATCAGTTCCGCGGCGAGCTCGACGAGCGCCGCCGGGACGATCCGCCCCTGGCGCCGTTCCACTGGGAGATCGAGTTCCCGGAGGTATTCGAGCGGGAGGCTCTAGCCGAAAGCGTGGAGGGAAATTCTTCACGTGAGAAAGCCCGAGGGTTTGATGCGATCATTGGCAATCCACCGTTTGCTGGCGGTACCAAGATATCGTCCATCCTCGGCACCAGCTATCTTGACTGGCTCCTTTATCTCCATACGGGAACCCATGGCAACGCGGATCTCGTGGCCCACTTCTTCAGACGTGCGTTCGCTCTCCTCCGCACTCATGGCGCGTTCGGGCTGATCGCAACGAACACCATCGCTCAGGGGGATACGCGCGCCAGTGGCCTACGCTGGATCTGCAACAACGGTGGAGAGATCTACGACGCGCGCCGGCGGGTCAAGTGGCCCGGACTGGCTGCAGTAGTAGTGAGCGTCCTGCATCTGTGTAAGGGATCATCTCTCCCTGTGGCCAAGCGCCTCGACGAGAGACACGTCGAGAAGATAACGGCCTTTCTCTTCCATCGAGGCGGTCATGATGATCCGATTCGGCTATCGGCAAATGCGGGCAAGAGTTATTTGGGCTCAAAGGTCTACGGTCAGGGCTTCCTCTTCGACGATATGGACGCGAAGAAGGTCGCCTCACCGCTGGCCGAGATGCACCGTCTCATCGGGAAGGACCCTCGCAACCAGGATGTGATCGTCCCTTACATCGGAGGGCAGGAGGTCAACACCCGCCCGACGCATGCGCATCACCGCTACGTCATCAACTTCCGCGATTATCCGTTACGCCGGACCGCCGTCGAAGCGCGCGACACTCCCATCACTGGCGCGGGCGACGGGCTCACCCAACGGGCGGCGTCATGGACCGGCGCACCGGATAAGCAGCGACGCACGTGGCTGCAGCGGGGGCGAGTCCCGCTCGATTATCCCGATCCGGTGGCTGCGGACTGGCCCGACGTGCTGGCGATTGTGGAGGAGCGCGTGAAGCCTGAGCGCGCGAAGCTAGGTCAAGGACCGGATGCACTTCGGCGAAAGTGGAACTGGTGGCTGTGGGGAAGATACACGCCCGCTCTGTTTCGGTCCGTCGCCCGCATGGAGCGAGTGTTGGCGATATCGCGCCACGGCCACCACGGAGCGTTCGCCTTTCTGCCTGCGCGCACCGTTTTTTCCGAAGCGCTCGTCGTATTTCCCCTACACACCTTCGCCGCGTTCTCCGCACTCCAGTCCCGGCCTCACGAGACCTGGGCTCACTTCTTCGGGTCGTCACTAAAGGACGACCTCCGCTACACACCATCCGACTGCTTCCAGTCCTTTCCGTTCCCCGACAGCTGGGAAACCGATCCTGCCCTCGAAGCCACCGGCAATGAGTACTACGAATTCCGCGCCAACCTGATGGTCCGCAACGACGAGGGACTGACGACGACCTACAACCGTTTCCACGACCCGTACGAGGACGATCCGGACATCTCAAAGCTCCGTGAGCTCCACGCCGCCATGGACCGCGCCGTCCTCGACGCCTACGGCTGGACCGACATCCCCACCGACTGCGAGTTCATCCTCGATTACGAGATCGACGACGAAGCGTGGGGCAACAGGAAGAAGCCTTACCGCTACCGCTGGCCCGACGACGTTCGCAACGAAGTCCTCGCCCGGTTGCTGGAACTCAACGCCGAACGAGCCGCTGAGGAAACCCGTGCCAGCCATGGCCAACGTCTTTCGTGAGCGCAAACGATACGTACACGATGCTTCAAGGAGCCGTGGAGGATGCCGGCAGAACGAGAAACGTCAATCCCGCCACACACCATGCACAACGATACGTCGCGACCATTCGATTCAGGCAACCCTGCCCAACTCCATGTGAAAACGATCAACTACCGGTGACAAAAGAAGATGCGATGATGTTTCGGCGTGTCGTTGCCTCCGATAGATACTGCCGACAATGCGTAACGTCGACGCATAGCATGCCTTTAGCGGATTGGAGGTGCACGTGAGGTTCGCACTTGTGAATGGAATAAGGTCCGAAGCTCAACCGAAACGGCGGGGCAAGTGCCCGTGTTGCCGGAGCGGTGTTATAGCAAAATGCGGACGGTTCAAAATATGGCATTGGTCTCATGAGAGACGTGAAGACTGCGATTCTTGGTCGGAACCTGAAACGGAATGGCACAGGTCCTGGAAGAATGAGTTTCCTGCGGAGTGGCAGGAAGTTGTTCATATCGATTCCGACGGTGGCGAAAGGCATATCGCTGACGTAAAGACCGAGCACGGATTGGTAATCGAGTTTCAACACTCTTCCATAGCCAAAGAAGAGATGCAGTGCCGGGAAGCCTTTTACAAGAGGCTCATCTGGATTGTTGACGGCCAACCCGAGCACGATTCTACGAATGCATACTACTTCAGGATGGGGTTAGAAAAACTAATTTCCGCCGACCCAAAGGCTTACAGGGTGCGTTGGTACGGGTAGGGCCGGCTTCTCCACAAGTGGGCAGAACCGAAGACAGATGTGTACTTGGATTTTGGAAGAACAAGAATAACAACCCAGGATTTCTTATGGAGACTAATGGCATTTGATCAGGGCAAGAAGGAGGGAATCGTCGTTCCCATTGCTCGTGAAGAGCTGATAGAAAATTGCAGAAATAGCGCTTCCGTTCTGGGAACGAGTACTGAGAAGAATAAGATTCTCCAACAAATAAGGAGAGCATATGATGAGGAGAATCGTGAAGAGCAAGAATCACGTCGACGGACGAATGGGAAAGAAGGCCAGTTGAGCCTATTGTGACAGATTAACGAGGCGGACTTTGGCACTCGGCTGGACGAATCCGCTGTGATTGGACCAGCTGCAAGGCCGGTTGATTAACAGCATGTTGGGCAGGTTGGGAGACCCTGTGAGTCATGTCAGGGGTCGCAGCTGCTACGGCGCGCTGCGCGGGAAGGAACACACAGCTATAGACCCGGATCATGCGTGGCAGCGAGTGAGTCGCCTTCGAACCTCGGTTTTCGGCAACCTGCAGCGAGGATGAATGCTGATCGCTTGAAGACCCGCGTGCAGGTCATCTGGGCTGACAACGGCTTCGTCGAGCATCCGATCGAGCAGCCAGAGGACACCGTGACAGTTGACGCCTCTACCCTCAATCCCCGCTGCCGGAGATCGTTGCCGCCAAAGGGTTTCAGTTCGCGTTCAAGGTCCAACAGAACGGACGTATCCGAAACCAGGATCATTACTGCGCACTTGGCCTACGATGCGCTGGCGGCGTCAGCCTCCGGTGGCTGTTCCATCTGGCGGTTCAGATCGTGGACCGTGATTCCCAGAAGCTCGGCAGCCTTGGATTCAGGGATCGCGCCTTCCGCCAATGCGCGGAAGCACAGCCGCTCGAAACGCGCGAGCCTCTCTACGTTCATCGCGCAGGGCTCGTCGTATGGGGGACGGCTCCAACCGATGGACGTGCGTCGTTTGCCGACCATGGCCCAGAGCGCTTCCGCGGGCATGAGGATAGCCTCGGCGAAACGATGTGCGGCATCCTCATCGTCGACCTTCGGGCCGAAGCCCAGCACCAAGTGGCCCAACTCGTGCGCCATCGTGAACCGTCGCCGTTCTCCCCACTTCGCTCGTTGCACAACGATCACCGGCACGACCCTACCGTCACCGCACCGGACGCGCGGCCATCGATAGCGGCCGCTCGGTCAGCCGCAGGCAGGGCACCGAGTTTCGCGTCCACAACAAGGACGGCCGGATTGCCGGCAGCGACAGCCATGGCGGCGATCCGTATCCACCCAAGGGTTGACGGCGAAGGCGTCCGTGTAAATGCGACCAGAAGAGCCGAAGGACGCCACGGCGATCAACATCGCCTACTGGCATGACCTCGACGAGTGTGGCCTTCCACGCTCTTTATGTCACTGCCGGCACGTCGACCCCGGCTGCCTGTCCGGCGGCACGGAGGGCTTGGTCCAGCGTGGCGAGCGGCATCCGCATCCGCACGGCGAGTTCGAGGTACATCGCATCGTAGACGGAGATCCGGTGCGTGTTCGCCAGGTCGAGCGCGGCACCCCATGTGCGAGACGCCACGACGGGGTCGATGTCGATCGGCAGCGCGTCGAGGTGCGAGCGAATGCGAGGCCACTCGCCCTGAACGATTCGGCCGCGGCGGGTGGCGACGAGCAGAGCGTTGGCCGTTTCGATCGGCCAGAGGGCCGGGACGAAGGCACGAGTCTCGACCAGCGTATCGCGCAACCGGTCAGTCGCGTCGGTCGCCTCGTCGGGGAAAATCCACGCCATCGTGACCGAGCAGTCGAGCACGAACGCCATCAGTAGCGCCGTCCCTCCTCGATCATCTGGCGCACCGGCAGCCCGACCTGCTACTCGCCGCTATCGGGGACGGGCAGGTGTAGCCGTTCCAGCGTTTCGAGGCGCTGTTCGACCTTCCCGAAGGCGAATTCGCCGGCAAGCATGTCCCGAGGAACGGGGCCCACGCCGCCGCCATCTCGCGTCGCGCGCCCGCGCCACGCCCGGCGCTTGGCAGTCGGTCGTCTGGTCGGCGCCCGCGGCCCACGATCCCGCTTGACACTCGAACCTGTTTATTCTTAACCTTAAATCAAGAATTTTCGATAGCAAACTTGATAGGAACTAGGAATAGTCGATGAATACGAATTGTATGAAGGTGACAACTCCCCACCGCCCGCGAACATCTGCGGCGGTAGTCAGGGTTCGTGATCATGGACCGCCCGCCGTCACTCACGCCGGTCGAAGCATCCGGGGCGATTCAGCGTCTGCTGGAGCCTGGATTGGACGCGATCAGCTTCGCGCGGCACGCTCACGCACGCGCTCTCGAGCGGCAGTTCAACACGCGAGACGTCGAACACGTTCTGACAACCGGTGTTGTTGGCAATCCCACATGGGATGAGCGCTTCGGAAATTGGACGTACCGGGTGAGAGGCACCGATCTGGACGGCGACGACCTGACAGTCATCATTGCGCTCGATCCGGCATGGACGCGCATCACGATCATCACCGGATTCTGAAGAATGCCAGGCGCACGACTACCTCGACGCTGCACCGCGTGTGGGAAAACCCAGCACCTCATCCACACGACGACCGACTATCGTGAGTCGGGGCTGGACAACGTGCAACTGGTCAACGCGCCGGTCTGGGAATGCGGTAACGGACATCAGGAAGTCGAGATCCCTAACGCCGAACAGCTCCACGGACTCCTCGCGAACCTGCTGATCAGGAAACCGACTGCGCTGACAGGGCCGGAGATCAGGTTTCTGCGAAAAGAGCTCGCGATGAGTGGGAAGGCGTTCGCGAAGCAACTCGGGATGACCGCGGAGCACCTGTCGCGACTTGAGACCGGTCGGCGAGACATTACCCCGACGATTGATCTACTGGTGCGGTTGGCGGTGGCTTGGGAGCTGACCAGACGGCACCAGATCGAGTTCCCGTCCGATCTCCAACCGTTCGTGACTCGACTCGAAGCCGCCGCGGAAGCCGGCAACCACCGGGTGCAACACCGCGACGACGCGCCTCCGGACCGGCAGTGGGTCTCGGTATCCGGGTAGGTCAGACCGGCGCCGGGCGGCGTCTCGAACCCCGGAGGCATCCAGGCCACGGTCGTCCACCGGTGGCCAAGCCGAAAGTGTCAACCACCATCCGTCTATCGCAGGAGGTGATCGAGCAATTCAAGGCCGGCGTCAGCTCTGCCCTGCACGCCCCGTCACGTTGCTTGCCCAGAGTCGGAGGCGGTAGGCTGCAAGAGCGATGGATCGGCGCCTCCTGACCCGCGTCAAACTGCGGAACTACAAGAGCATCGCCGCGTGCGATGTTGCGCCGGCGCAGCTCTCCTTCCTCGTCGGGCCGAACGGATCGGGCAAGAGCAACTTCCTCGACGCGCTCCGCTTCATCGCCGACTCGTTGCGGTTCTCGATCGATCACGCGCTGCGCGACCGGGGCGGGATCAACGAGGTGCGCCGGCGGTCCGGCGGCCATCCGACACACTTCGGGATTCGTGTCGAGTTCAATCTGGAGGACTCGCAGGGCCACTATTCGTTCAGGGTGGGAGCCAAGGCGGGTGGCGGATACGAGGTGCAGCGGGAAGAATGCCATGTGTTTCAACGCGGACCGCTGTTTCAGCGCGGTAGCGACGAACAGCACTACTACTACAACGTGGAACGCGGGCGGGTCGTGAAGAGCAACCTCTCCCCGCCGCCGGTTGCCGCAGCAGATCGTCTGTACCTGGTCAACGTGTCGGGCGTCGACGCCTTCCGCCCGATCTATGACGCGCTGTCGGGCACTGGGTTCTACAACCTGAATCCGGAGGCGATTCGGGACCTCCAACAGACCGACCCTGGTGAACTCCTCAAGCGGGACGGCAGCAACGCGGCCAGCGTTCTGTCCAATCTCGGCAGCCGCTCTTCCGATTTCAAGAAGAAGATCGAGACGTACCTCGGGAAGGTGGTCCCCGGAGTCGCCGGGAACAGCGAATCGCATCGGCGGCTCGTCGGCATCGAAGAACCGGAGGTCGCGCTTCATCCCGCGGCCGCAGGCGTCCTCATCGACAGTCTCCGGGACGCCGCCGAGCATGCACAGATCCTGGTGACGAGCCACAGCCCAGACCTCCTCGACAACGACGAGGTCTCCGCCGACTCAATCTTTGCCGTCATCGCGGAGTACGGCGAGAGCCGTATCGGCCCACTGGACGAAGTCGGCCGTGGCGCGCTGCGGGATCACCTCTATACCGCCGGCGAGCTCCTCAGAATGGGGCAACTTGCTCCAGACCCGCAGCTCGCGAACGTTACGCCGAAGCAGATCGAGTTGTTCGGTCCCAACCGCTGAGCCGTGCCCACGATCGCGACGATTGTCGAAGGCCACGGCGAGGTTGATGCCGTACCAATCCTGGTTCCTGGCCGCAGCCGACTCGATTGCCGGACAACATGGCATTGATGGGTCGACGACGCCACCGGACGATGCGGAGTCCATCGCCGGCGCAAGAGAGTGGTTGCGGGCACGCATGCCTCCTGGACAACGCTACCGCGAAACGCTCCACCAGCCCGCTCTCACATCGCTCTTCGACCTCGACGCCGCACGCGCGGCGCCGTCGTTCGACAAGCTGTGGCGGGACGTGAGCGAGCTACTGGGCAATTAGGTGTTATCATGCATCGTCATCATATGCCATGCGGACCATCATAGATTTGCCGGAGGAGCAGGTTCAGCGGCTCGGCGAGCTCTGTCGCCGCGAGGGGGTATCGCGCGCGGAGGCTGTCCGGCGGGCGGTGACGGACTACCTGCACGCGCACAGCCTGCGGGAGCGGCAGGATGCGTTCGGCATCTGGCGCGAGCGGCGGCCGGACGGCCTGGAGTACGAACGCCGGCTGCGGCGCGAGTGGTCCTGATATGCGCGCCGTGATCGACACCAACATCCTGATTGACTATCTCGCCGGCGTCGAGGCCGCCCGTGACGAGCTCGCCCGCCATGCCGACGCGTCGATCAGTGCCGTCACGTGGATGGAAGTGCTGGTCGGAGCAGCGGATGAGTCGGAATCGGACCGTCTCAGGTGGTTCCTGTCCGGCTTCCAGCGCATACCGATCGATGACTCGGTGGCGGAGCTGGCGGTGGAAATCCGGCGCAAGCATCGGATGCGATTGCCTGACGCCATTATCTGGGCCAGCGCCCGCCACGTCGGCGGCCTGCTCATCACGAGAAACACGAAGGACTTTCCGCCCGACGACCCCGGCGTGCGGGTGCCGTATACGGTCACCGGCGGCGACTTGTCTTGACCGGAACCTCCTCCTCCTCAGTCTCACCGGACGCGCCCGCGGATGCCCTCGAAGTCCGGGCACGGATCGTCGATGCGTTGAAGCTCGACCTGGTCGGTCCCTGGGACGGCCACCCGCTTGCCGCCGAACAGTTGCCGACCCGCGAGCGCCCCTCGAACTGGTACGTGGCCGGGTTCCTCATCCCGACCGATGCGCCGCCCGAGAAGCGTTCGGACGCGGATGAGGATGACGAGCTCGAAATCGTTCCGGAAGCGGCCGGCCTTGCGGAGGAATCGAACGACGAGCGCAAGGCGGCCCGGAAAGCCTTCTTTCCCTCCTCGATGGGGTTGAGCTTCCTCGTGCCGGAAGCGTGTCGGACTCTGGCGGTAACGGTTCGCTGGGGCGACTACGCGCTGGCGGATATCGAGGAGACGGGCGGGAACAAGACGAGCGTCTGGCAGCGGACACCGCGCGAGGAGACGCTGTTCATACCGCTGAGGGGCGCGGCGGAGCCGGCGGCGCATCCCGTCGCCAACTCGGGCGGCCTCGAGCTCAACGTGGTCGAGCGGCCGATTCTCGCTGCCGACCTGACCGGCTCGCTGCTGCCCGCCGGCACGCGTTCCGTGTCGTGCTTCCTCGTCAACCGCCGCACGCCCGACAGCCAGCAGCCGGACCACGCGTACGCCTTTCAGGCCCAGATCGAGGTGGAAACGGACCACGGGTTCGTGCCGCGGCCCGACCTGCGCGGCGCGCACGCGGCGGAGTGGGATGAGCAGGTGGCCGATCTGCACTACGCCGACGCCCCGGAGTATGCGACCGGCCACGGCGTGTCCGCCGCGTGGACGCTGGTGGACGGGACGTGCCGGCAGCTGCGCACGGTCTGGATCGGGACCGCCGAGGTGGAGAAGACGCAAACGGCGGCGGTGCCGGGAGTCGAGCTTTCCATGGAGACGCTGGGACAGCTGTCCGAAGGCTCCGCCGCCGAGCAGGCGCTGGCTCCCCTCGTCCAGCAATACCGCGCATGGATTGCCGCCCGCCGGCAGGAGGTCGCCGGCGGTCCGCTGAACGGCGCGCGGCGAGAGACCGCGGAGCAACTGCTCAACTCCGCCAACGTCGCGGCCGACCGAATGGCGCGCGGCGTCGCCATGCTGGGCGTGGATGCGGACCTGCTCGACGCATTCCGGGTTGCCAACCGGGCCGTGGCGCAGGCGTTGCGGCAGCGGCTCGGCAACCAGCTGGGCGGCGCCGGACCGCGCTGGCGACCCTTCCAGCTCGCGTTCATGCTGTTGAACCTCCCGGGGCTCGCCGATCCATTCGATCCGCACCGCGAGACGGTCGACCTGCTGTTCTTCCCGACCGGCGGCGGCAAGACCGAGGCGTATCTCGGCCTGGCCGCGGTGACGATGGTGCTGCGCCGCCTGCGCAACCCGGGCGACGACGGGCGCGCCGGCGCCGGAGTGAGCGTCATCATGCGCTACACGCTGCGCCTGTTGACGCTCGATCAGCTTGCGCGCGCGGCCGGACTCGTCTGCGCACTGGAGATCGAACGGGACAAGCCCGGCTCCCGATACGGCAACTGGCCGTTCGAGATCGGTCTGTGGGTGGGCAAGGCGGCCACTCCGAACGTCCTGGGGAAGAAAGGCGACGACCGCCCCGACTCGGCCCGCGCGAAGGTGCGCCGGTTCAAGCACAACCCGAGCGGCAACCCGTCGCCGATCCCGCTGGAGAACTGTCCGTGGTGCGGAGTGCGTTTCGAGGCCGAAGCGTTCACGCTGCTGCCCGACGACGACCAGCCGCGCGAACTGCGCCTTGTCTGCACGAACTTCGACTGCGATTTCAACGGCGACAGACCGCTGCCGGTCATCGGCGTGGACGAACCGATCTACCGCCGGCTGCCCGCGTTTCTCATAGCGACGGTGGACAAGTTCGCGTCGCTACCGTGGACGGGAGAGTCCGGTGCGCTGCTCGGAGGCGCCGACCGCTTCGACGACCACGGGTACTACGGCGCCGCCGAACCGCGCAAGGGCCGCAGGCTCGCAGCGCCGCTACCGCCGCCCGACCTCGTCATCCAGGACGAGCTGCATCTCATCGCCGGGCCGCTCGGCACCATGGCAGGGTTGTATGAGGCCGCTATCGAGACGCTCGCCGTGCGGAAGATCGACGGGCGTGCCGTCAAGCCGAAGATCGTCGCGTCCACCGCCACGGCCCGGCGGGCGCGGGACCAGGTGCAGGCGCTGTTCGCCCGGCCGATCACGCAATTGTTCCCGCCGCCGGGCCCCAGCCGGCGCGACACCTTCTTTGCGCAGACCGTGCCGGCATCGGAGACGCCCGCGCGGCTCTATGCCGGCATCGCGTCGCAGGGACGCAATCCGAAGGTGCTGATGCGCCGCGTACTGCTGGCGCTGATGGGCGCGACGGCGCGTGCCTGGCAGGACGGCGGCGGCAAGAAGAACCTCGAGAACCCGGCCGACCCATACATGACGGTGCTCGCCTACTTCAACAGCCTGCGCGAGCTGGGCGGGGCGCGGCGGATCGTTGAGGAGGAGGTCCGGAACACTATCAAGGAATACGGAGCACGGAAGCGGGTCAACGAGCAGCGCGGGTTGTTCCGCGACCGTACCACCTTCTCGGAGGTGCTGGAGCTGACCTCGCGCGTGCCGACGCACAAGGTCGCCGAGGCGCGCCGCCGGCTGGAATGCCGGTTTCACGAGTCCGACCATGTCGACTGCGCGCTGGCGACGAACATGATTTCCGTCGGCCTGGACATTCCTCGGCTCGGGCTGATGCTGGTGCTCGGGCAGCCCAAGATGCACGCCGAGTACATCCAGGCCACGAGCCGTGTCGGGCGCAGCGACGACCGGCCGGGGCTGGTCGTCACGGTGCTGAACATCCACAAACCGCGCGACCGCTCGCACTATGAGCGCTTCGGCCACTACCACGAGACGTTCTACCGCGCGGTGGAGGTGGCCAGCGTCACGCCGTTCTCGGCCCGCGCACTGGACCGCGGTCTGGCCGGCGCACTGGTGGGACTGGCGCGCCACGCCGACCCGGCGCTGACGCCGCCGCGCGGCGTCGAACGCATTGCCGAGGTGCGCACGGCGCTCGAACCGCGCCTGCTGGACGCACTCATCCGCCGCGTCGAGCAGCAGGCCTTCGGCGACGAGGATGAGCGCGAGGAACGCATGGCCAGCGTGCGCAACCGGGTCGTGGATCTGCTCGATTCATGGCGCAAGGTGCTGGACGACTATCAGCAGGCCGGCGTGGATATGCAATACCAGCAGTATGAGCTCCGCCAGCCCAAGCCGCTGCTGCGCGAGATGCTCGACGAGGATTTCGAGTCCGAACACCACCGGAAATTCCGCGCAAACCGGTCGCTGCGCGACGTGGAGCCGGAGGTCAATCTGTTTCTCAAGGACCTTCGCTGACCGCCGTGCACGGAGGACGAGTGAGGCAACGAGCGCACGGACAACTGCGGCGGAGTCAGGTCGTCACGACCTACGGGCCGGGCGCGCTGATCGATCTGCCGCATGATTCGGCCATTGTCGCCGGTCTGGACACCTGGCCTCCGCCCGGCAAGCTGGAAGAGGTCGTCGAGCCCCGCCTCGCCAGGAAGCTCCAGGCGATCACGGGGGTCACCCAGCCCCGGTTGTACGCTCCCCCGGCCGCATCGACTGCCCCGAATGCTGCAACGACCGGTATTGAGGCGTCCCGCTTTCCAGAGTGGTTCGTGGTGCAGGAGACGAGCCGGCAACTTGCGCGCTCCCGGCGGCTGGTGCATCGGCGGGCGCTGGACAACAAGCACCGGTTCGAGGGCCGCGACGTGGTAGCCACCCGGTTCGTCCGGGCCTGTCCGCGGGGACACGTCGAGGACATCGCCTGGAGCCGGTTCGTGCACGGCGCCTCCGGCGGCTGCCCCCCGACCCGGCCGCTCTGGCTCGACGAGCACGGGACCTCCGGTGATCTCACCGATCTCGTGGTCCGCTGCGAGTGCGGCAGGACGCGCCGGCTTTCCGACGCGAGCATGCTCGAGACCAAGCCGCTCGGCACCTGCAACGGCGCGCGGCCGTGGCTGGGACGCAACAGGAACGAGGACTGCGACCTCCCGAGCCGCCTGCTCATCCGCACCGCGTCCAACGCCTATTTCCCGCAGGTGGTCAGCGTGCTATCGCTCCCGGAGCGGGGAACGGAGGTCGCCAAGGTCGTTCGCGAGCTGTGGGACGACCTGCAGATCGTCAACGACGCCGGCGGTCTCGGGTTCATCAAGGGCAAGCCCAAGGTGGCCGCCGCGCTCGCAAAGTTTGCCGACGGCGAGGTCCTCGATGCCATCCACGAGGTGAAGAGCGGCGCTGCGGGTAGCGACAAGTCGGTCAAGGAGATCGAGCTGGAGGCGCTGCTCGCGGCGCCCGAGGGGTTCGGCGACGACGTGCCGGTGAATCCGGACTTCCATGCGCGCCGCCTTCCGCAAGGCGCCTGGCGCCGGACCGGCCGCGCCGACGGGATAGCCGAGGTCATCCAGCTTCATCGCCTGCGTGAGGTGTTGTCCCTGGCCGGCTTCACGCGATTCGAGGCGGTGACGCCCGACATCCACGGGGAGTACGACTCGGACGTCGAGCGCGCCGCCATCGCGGAGGAACCGAGCTGGTTTCCGGCGGTGGAGAACCGCGGCGAAGGGTTGTTCCTGCGGCTGCAAAGCGAGGCCGTAGACAAGTGGCTGGGTCGTTCAGCGGTGAAGCACCGGCTTGACGCGCTTGCCAAAGGCCATGCGCGATGGGCGGAACACCGCAAGTCGGCGCGCGGGTTCCCCGGCGGGCCGTACGTGCTGCTGCATACGCTCTCGCACCTCCTGATCCAGTCTCTCGCCATGCAGTGCGGATATCCGGCCAGCTCCCTGCGTGAGCGCGTCTACGCGGAGCAGGACCGCTACGGGCTGCTCATCTACACCGGCAGCCCTGACGCCGAGGGCACGCTCGGCGGACTCGTCCAGCAGGCGCGACACGTGGAGGATCACATCGTCCGAGCGCTGGAAACGGGCGGACTCTGCTCGAACGACCCCACCTGCGCGGAACACGCCCCCGGCGCGAGCATGGAAGGACGCTGGCTGCACGGCGCCGCCTGCCACGGTTGCGCGCTGATCGCGGAAACGTCGTGCGAGATGCGCAACGACTACCTCGATCGGGCGCTCCTCGTGCCCGTGCTTGGTGGAGCCGGCGCCGCATTCTTCCGGTCCTCCCGATGACCGACGCGCTGCTGGACCTGCCGTCCCACCTGCGCAAGCGGCTCGAAGGCGCGCTGAAATCGGGGCTGCTCGCGCCTCCCTACCGGGCGGCCGCCGTACGCGCGGAGGTCGGAAATGTGCCGCACGTCGAGGCGCTGGCGGAGGCGCTGAACGAGCTGGATGCCCGCGGAGTATCCGGTCCCGGCTGCGCGGCGTTGCTGCGCGCAGTCGATCGCGCTGCACGCCGGCACGCGGCACCCGACTTCGTCTGGTCCGGGCCGGAAGTGGAGGGCCTGCACGCGCGCGACACCCGGCGCGTGTACGAAGAATTGCTCGGCTCGGCGGAGCGCTCCGCCTGGGTGACGACCTATGCGTTCTTCGATGGCCCGCGCGCATTCGAGGTACTGGCGCGGCGGATGGACGACACGCCCGCGCTGAAGGTCACGTTGCTGCTGAACGTCCAGCGCGGCAAGGGTGACACCACCAGCGGCGAACACCTCGTCCGGCGGTTCGCAGACCGCTTCTGGACGCAGGATTGGCCGGGCAAAACGAGACCGCGCGTTTTCTACGATCCGCGCTCGCTCGATCCCAAGGGCGGCTCCGGGGTCCTGCACGCGAAGTCTGTTGTGGTCGATGACGAGGCGGTGTTCGTGACGTCGGCAAACCTGACGGCGGCGGCGCTGGACCACAACATCGAGGTTGGACTGCTCGTCCGCGACCGGGCGCTCGCGGCCAACCTCACGACGCACTTCACCGCGCTGATAGAACGCTCGCTGCTCCACCCGCTGCCGGCGTAGGCACGCCTCGTTCTGCCGCGCAGCACCCCTCCGGATTTCGCGGCAACGCCCGGAACACGGTCACGCGGCCGGAGCGTTGCCGACCGCGGGACCGAGGCGGTAGGCTGCGCTGGATGGATTGGCGTCCTCCCGCAAGGCTCGTAGCAACCCCGGCTGGAGCGGGCCGCCGGCTTGCCGCGCTGTGGCTGCTGGCGGCGGGCTTGTCCGCCTGCTCGGGCGCTGAGCCGCCGCCGGCCGCGCCCGCTCCGGATGAGGTCGAGCCGTTCGACGTGGTCATCGCCGGCGGGCGCGTCATCGACCCCGAGAGTGGGCTCGACGGGGTGCGCCACGTCGGTATCCGCGCCGGCGCGGTCGCGGCCCTCTCCGAATCGCCGCTGAGCGGGCGGACGACCGTCGACGCCACCGGCCTCGTCGTGGCGCCGGGATTCATCGACCTGCACGCGCACGGGCAGGACCCGGTCAGCAGCCGGTTCCAGGCGATGGACGGGGTCACTACGGCGCTGGAGCTGGAGATCGGCGCCTTTCCGGTCGACCGCTGGTACGCCCGCCGCGGCGGCGCCTCGCTCATCAACTACGGCGCGTCCGTGAGCCACCAGGGGGCGCGGCTGCGCGCGCTGGGCCGCGCGGTGGCACGCGCCAATACAGACGGGACATTTTCGCTGGGCGAGAGCGGCGACGGCGCGCTCTATCGCGCGGCCGACGACGACGAGCTGGCGCGTCTCGGCGAGCTCATGGAAAGCGGCCTGCGGGAGGGCGGCATCGGGTTCGGTTTCGGGTTGGGCTACACGCCGGGGGTGAGCCACCGCGAGCTGCTGCGCATGTTCGAGATTGCGGCCGGATACGAAGCGCCGGTGTTCATCCACTTGCGATCAGCGGCGGCCTTCGTGCACGGCGGTGTGCTGGCGCCGTTCCAGGAGGTGATCGCCAATGCGGCGGCCACCGGGGCGGCGCTCCACATCGTCCACATGAACAGCACCGCCGGCGAACGCGCGGAGGAGGCGCTGGCGATGATCCGCGGCGCACGCGACCGCGGAGTGGACGTGACGACCGAGTCCTACCCTTACACGGCCAGCGCGTCACTCATCGAGTCGCCGCTGTTCGACGGTTGGCTCGACCGGCCGCGCGAGGCGTACGGCGCGTTGCAGTGGGTCGAGACCGGCGAGCGGCTCACGCCGGAGACATTCGAGCGCTACCGGCGGCAGGGCGGGTGGGTCATCATGCACGGCCGGTCGGAGGAGACCAGCGAGTGGATCGTCAGCCAGCCGGACGTCATCGCAGCCAGCGACGGGATCCCCTTCAGCGAGGGCCGGGCGCATCCGCGCGGCGCCGGGACGTTCGCCCGCATCCTGGGCCACTACGTGCGCGAGCGCGGCGCGTTGAGCCTGATGGACGCGCTGCGCAAGATGACGCTGCTGCCCGCGCAGCGGATCGAGGCGATCGTACCGGAGATGGCGCGCAAGGGCCGGGTGCAGGTTGGCAGCGACGCCGACCTGACGATCTTCGATCCGGAGCGCATCATTGACCGGGCAACCTACGATGCGCCCGATCAGTATTCGGCCGGGCTCGAGCACGTGCTGGTTGCCGGTACGTTCGTCGTCCGCGACGGTGCCCTGGTAGAAGGCGTCCAGCCCGGCCGGCCGCTCCGCGGCCGGCACCTGTTGCGACAGTAACAACGCCCGGACCCGTGCGGCCCCTCCCCGGCCGGCGAGTCATTAGCCGGCGGCGGAGCCGCCCGGGCCGGGAGCTGCGGCCTGCCGTCAGCCCTTGATCCGGTTGACCAGCCGGAGCGCGACTACCGTGGCGACGCCGGCGTATAGCGCGACGACCACGCCATCAAGGATGCCGTCGAGGTACATGCCAACCGCCGGAATCATACTGAGCACGTCCGCGCCAGAAGCGGCGCCGGCGGCGACGGCGACCACCAGAACGTCCGTCGCGTTCTCGGCATCGACCTCGAGCGCCGCGTACGCCAGACCCAGCACGACCAACACCAGCGGCAGCATGACCATCATGCCCACCTCCGGAGCAACGCCCTGTACGATTGCCGCAAGAAGCGTCAAACCAACGATAGCTCGGGATACCATGTTTTTTTCCCCTCGTGATCAACGGAGTTTCCGGCGCCGAATTGGTATCGATAGGTGCTGATCGCTTGCTGTTCGGGATGCAGCGAATGGGGCGCAGGCTGCGGAGGGTTCGCTGAGAACGGCGCACGGTGCGCGAGAGCTAGTAGCGGCGACACGGCGCGCTCACCTCCCCGATCCGCAGTGCTGTCCGGACGCCCCGCTGCCGAAACGCGAAACCGCGTCCGGCAAAGGGGGCATCAGTCTCCCCCGTTCGGAGATGCGGGTCAAGAAGATTCGCGTGCACCTGCGTGTATCGTGGGGAATTCGGATGCGCCAACTCCGCGGCCAGCTCACCTTCTCCGCTACCGACCTCAGCCGCTTCCTTGCCTGCGGACACCTGACCAACCTGCGCCGCGCGGTGGCGCTCGGCCTCCGCCAGCGGGCGCCGCAGATCGACGATCCCCGGACCGAGCTGCTGCGCCGGCGCGGGATCGAGCACGAAGAGCGGTTGCTGGCCGTGTACATCGACAGAGGGCTCGCCGTCCAAACGATCACGGCAACGGGCGCGCACGGCGGCGGCGACGACGGTGATGCGGCCCTCGCGCGCACCGCGGACGCGATGCGGCGCGGCGCGGACGTGATCTACCAGGGCCGCCTGCAGGAAGGCCGCTGGAGCGGCTACCCCGATTTCCTGCTGCGGGTGAAAACGCCGAGCGCACTTGGCGCCTGGTCGTACGAGGTGGTCGACGCCAAGCTCGCCCGGATCGCCAGGGGCGAGGCGCTGCTGCAACTGCTGCTCTACTCGGATCTGCTGCGGCAGGTGCAGGGAACAGCGCCGGAGCGGATGCATCTGGCGCTCGGCGGGGACGGCGGCCGGTTCGAAAGCTTCCGGGTTGCGGAACACGCCGCGTACTACCGCGTCGTCCGCCAGCGCTTCGAGGCGCACGTCGACGCGCCGCCGGAGACGCAGCCGGAGCCGGTCGGGCACTGCGAGTTCTGCGACTGGCAACGGGACTGCCGGGCGCACTGGCGCCAGGTCGACCATCTGTCGCTGGTGGCCGGCATCTCCGTTGACCAGCGGCGGCGGCTGACCGGCCGGGGCGTCGAGACGCTGGCAACACTGGCGAGGCTGCCCCTGCCGGCAACTCCCCGCATCGACGGCATCGACGCCGCCGCGCTTGGGCGGATCCGGGAGCAGGCGCGCGTACAGTTCGAGGCGCGGCAACGCGGACAGCGGATACGAGAGCTGATTACGCCGGTAGCGGCGGACAAGGGACTCGCGTCGCTGCCCGCGCCCTCCGGGGCGGACATCTTCGCCGCCATCGACGGGGACATGTACGCGGGGGACGACGGCCTGGAGTACCTGTTCGGGTTCGTGGACCGGGAGGGGCGGCACGACGCCCGCTGGGCGCTGGACCTGGAAACGGAGCGCAACGCGTTCGAGCAGTTCGTCGACGGCGTCACGGAGCGCTGGGAACGGGAGTCGGGCTTCCACATCTTCCACTACGGGGCATCCGTGCCAACGGCCGTCAAGCGCCTGATGAGCCGCTACGCCACCCGCGAGGACGCGGTGGATCGGCTGCTGCGCGGCAACGTGTTCGTCGACCTGCGCCGCGCCGTGCGCCAGGGACTGCGCGCCTCGGTCGAGAGCTACGCCCTCACGCGGCTCGAACCGTTCTACGGCTTCGAGCGGCAGGTCGATCTCGCGGCCGCCATCCGCGCGCGCGTGCGGTTCGAGGCCTGGCTGGAGTCCGGCAACGCGGGCGACCGGCCAGACCGGCCGGACGATCTGCGCGGCACGCTCGCACGCTGCAATCGCGACGACTGCCGCTCGGCCCGGTGTCTCGCCGACTGGCTGGAGGCCTGCCGCGGCGAGCTGGAGGCCGAGAGCGGGCAGCCCCTGCCGCGCCCGGCGGCGGACGCGGAAGCACGCGACGCCGAGCACGAGCAGGCGGCCGAGGTGGCAGCGCTGATCGAGGCGCTCACCGCAGGCCTGCCGGCAGGCGACGACGAGCTGGACGACGAGCAGCGCGCGCGCCGCCTGCTGGCGTACCTCCTCGAATTCCACCGCCGGGAAGACAAGTCCATGTGGTGGGAATTCTTCGAGCGCTGTGGCTTCACCGCGGAGGAGCACGTCGAGGACCGCGCGACGCTCGGGGGGCTGACCTACGCGGGCGCAGTGGAGCAGGTGAAGCGATCCATCGTCCACCGTTACCGCTTCCCTGCGCAGCCGCACGAGATCGAGGCGGGAGACGCCCCCCGGGATCCCGCCACCAGCGGGTCCGCCGGCTCGGTGGTCGCGCTCGACGACGCAGCGCGCACAATCGACCTGAAGCGCGGCGCCGGTTCCGCGGCGCCCCACCCGGCCGCCCTCGTACCGCTCGACAACGTCAACGCGCGCGTCCTGTCGGAGAGCCTGCTGCGGCTGGCGCAGGAAGTGGCAGACTGCGGACTTGCGCCGGACAGCCCACAACGCGCTGCCTTCGACCTGCTGCGGCGGGCCGTGCCGCGCGCAGGGGGGCCGCCGGCCGAGGGGGATGGAGCGGATCTCGTCCGCCGCGGTGAGACGCCGCTGGAAGCCGTGCGGCGGATTGCGCCGCTGCTCGACCGCTCGGTGCTGCCGGTGCAGGGGCCGCCGGGCAGCGGCAAGACGCATACCGGTGCGCGGATGATTGTCGATCTCCTGGCCGGCGGCCGGCGGGTCGGCGTCACCGCGAACAGCCACAAGGTGATCTCCAACCTGCTCGGCGCCGTCTGTCAGGCCGCCTGCGAGCAGGGAGCCGACGTGCGCGGCATCCAGAAAGCGAACGCGCGCGACGGGTGCAGCGACCCGCGCGTCCAGCTGGCCACGTCGAACGACGCAGTGGCCGCGGCGCTCGCCGGCGGCGGGGCCAACCTGGCGGGCGGCACCGCCTGGCTGTGGGCCCGCCCGGAAATGGCCGGCGCGGTGGACCTGCTCGTCATCGACGAGGCGGGCCAGATGAGCCTCGCCAACACCCTCGCGGTCAGCCAGGCCGCGGGGAGCCTGGTGCTGCTCGGCGACCCGCGGCAGCTCGACCAGCCGATCCAGGGCATTCACCCGCCCGGCGCCGATACCTCGGCCCTCGGCCACCTGCTGGGTGGGTCGGCAACGGTCGATCCGACCCGGGGCGTTTTGCTCGCCGAGACCTGGCGCATGCACCCCGACGTCTGCGTTTTCACGACGGAGCAGTTTTACGACGGGCGGCTCGCGGCGCGGCCTGATCTGGCCCGGCAGATAGTGCTCGGAACCGGTCCGCTGGCCGGCCGCGGCCTGCGCTTCGTGCCGGTGGAGCACACCGGCAACACGAAAGCCTCCTCTGAAGAAGCGTCGCGCGTGGCGGCGCTGATGCGCGAACTGCTCGAGGACGGCGGCGCCTGGGTCGACCGGCACGGCGTCCAGGCGGCCTTGACGCTGGAAGACATCCTGGTGGTGGCGCCGTACAACGCGCACGTCGCAACGCTGCGGCGGGCGCTCCCGGCCGGCGCGCGCGTCGGGACGGTCGACAAGTTCCAGGGGCAGGAAGCGCCTATCGTCCTTTACTCCATGGCGACCTCGACGCCGGACGAGGCGCCGCGCGGCATGGCGTTCCTCTACAGCCTGCACCGGCTGAACGTCGCCACCTCGCGCGCCCGCTGCGTCGCCGCCATCGTCGCCAGCCCGGCGCTCTTCACCCCCGACTGCCGGACACCGGAGCAGATGCGGCTGGCAAACGCCTTCTGCCGCTTCAGGGAGCTGGCGGCCGAGGCGCCGACTCAGGTCTGATCGGCGGCGCCCTGGAGCCGCTCCGCACTGCGCAGCGTGCGCCGCGCGGACCGCACCACCGGGAGCTCGATGAGCTGGCCCTCGACCAGCAGCACGCCGCCCTGCTGCCGCTCGTACGCCGCGACGATCTTGCGCGCCCAGGCCGTCTCCGCCGCGCTGGGCGCGAACGCCGCCTGTATCACCGGCACCTGCGTGGGATGGATGGCGGCCTTGCCGGTGAAGCCGAGGCGCCGCACGCGGCCGGTCTCTTCAGCCAGCGCGTCGAGCGCCGGCACGTCCATGAACGGGGAATCGAGCGCGCTGACGCCGGCCGCGCCGGCCGCCAGGACCACGCGCGAACGCGCGTAGAGCAGCGCCTCCCACTCCACTGCGCAGCCCAGGTCCGCCGACAGGTCGATGGCGCCGAAGAAGACGGCCGACACGTGGGGCGACGCCGCGGCAATCTCGGCCGCGGCCAGCAGGCCGGCGGCCGTCTCAATCTGCACGATCAATGGCAAGGCGCCAGCGCCGCGCGCCAGCGCCGCGCCAACGGCCCGGATCTCATCGGCGCCGGCCACCTTGGGCAGCATCAGCGCGTCGGGACGGGCGCCGGAATCGACCAGGGCCGCCAGGTCGGTGCGTCCCAGTTCCGTCTTGGCGTCGTTGATGCGCAGGCTCACCTCCGCGGCGCTCGGGCCGCGGCCGGCAAGCAGGGCCAGCGCCTGCGCACGCGCCGCATCCTTGGCGACCGGCGCCACGCCATCCTCCAGATCGATGCAGACGGCGTCCGCGCCCGTCGCCAGCGCCTTGGGGAAGCGGTCCGGGCGGACGGCCGGCACGAACAGCAGGCTGCGGCGAATCCGCTCCGCGGGCGGGTCAGTTGCCATAGTGGACGGCGATCGCCTCCAGCCGGCGCTGAATCTCCTCTTCCGGGAGCCAGCGGCCGCCGACCATCACCCCCGCGCGCCGTTCGGTGCGGGCGATGTCCTCCAGCGGATTCGCCTCGAGCAGCAGCAGGTCGGCGCGGCGGCCGACGGCCACCGTGCCGAAGTCGTCGGTGGCGCCGAAGTACTCGGCCGGCTTGCGGGTGGCAATTTCCAGCACGTCGTACGGCGTCATGCCGAGGCCGGCGTAGAACCGCATCTCGCGGTGCGCCGAGAAGCCGGGGACGCTGAACGTCTGCGGCGAGTCGGTCCCGAGCGCGATGTTCGCGCCGCCTTCGTGCAGCGCCATGAGTATCCTGCCGCGCAGCGCCGCAAGCTGCCGGTTCGCTTCCACGTCGCCCGCGGCGAGACGCTCGTCGACGCTCCGCGTCCACTGCTCCACCGTCTCGGGCGGCATGTAGCGCACCTCCGGCCGTTCCGCCGCGACGGTCGCGGCCGGCCGCGTGCCGAGGATCCCGGTCTCCCACAGCACCATCGTCGGCACGACCCAGGCGCCGGCCCGGACGGTCGCCTCCACCACATCCGGGATGAGCGCCTCGTCCACGCGCGCCAGCAGCATTCCGCGGCCGCCGAATCCGGGCCATTCGTCCGGCTGCGCCGCCTCCGGCACGAGCGCCTCGACGTAGTTGTCCAGGTGGTCGATGGAGATCTGGCCAGAGGCCAGGGCGCGCCGCAGCCCGACCTGATCCGGCACGTGTCCGCCGAGCGGCAGGCCGACGTCGGCGGCGGCCCGTACCGCCGCGTCGTACGTCTCCACGTCGAGCCCTTCGAGCATCTTGATCAGGTCGTACCCCTCGACCGCGTATTCACGGACCCGCTGTTCGGCCTCCTCCGCGGTCGACACGCCGCGGCCGGGGCTGAGCGCCACGCTGGCCAGATACAGCCGCGGTCCGAGGACGGCACCGCTGCGGACCCGCTCCCGCAGGTCGAACTGCGACGGATCGCCCTGCATGCCGCGCACCGTGGTGACGCCGTTGGCGACGTACAGGAACAGGATGTTCTGCGCGTCCCGGTCCGACACCCGCGGATCCGGCAGGTGGCCGTGCAGCTCGGCGAATCCCGGCAGCAGATAGCCCCCCGCCGCATCGATGATCTCGACGCCGTCGGCCGGCACGATCTCCTCCGCGGACCCGATGGCGGCGATGCGCCCGCCGGCAATCACCACCGTCCGGTTCTCGAGCACCCGCTCGACGTCCATCGGAATCACGTTCGCATTGACGAACGCGATATCCCCCTCGATGCGTGGCTGGGAGGCGCCCCCGCAAGCGCTGGCGGCCGCCAGCGCCAGGCATACGGCGGCGTACGCCCTATCCATCGACCGGCTCCTGCGGTCCGTCCGGCTCCGGCAGCGAAATCCGGGGCACGTGGCCGCGCCTGTACACCATGAACGTGCGCTTGAACTCGATGACGACCTTGCCGTCCTGATTGAAGCCGGTCGTCTTCACCGTCACGATCCCCACATTCGGGCGCGACTTCGACTCCCGCATGGCGAGCACCTCGCTGCGCGAGTAGATGGTGTCGCCCTCGAATACCGGATTGGGAAGCCGCACCTCGTCCCATCCGAGGTTCGCCATCACATTCCAGGACAGATCGATGACGGACTGGCCGGTCACCAGCGCCAGCGTGAAGGTCGAGTCGACGAGCGGCTTGCCGAACTCGGTCTTCGCCGCATACGCGTGATCGAAGTGGATGGCGTTGCTGTTCTGGGTGAGGAGCGTGAACCAGATGTTGTCGGCGGTGATCACCGTCCGGCCGAGCGGGTGGCGATAGATGTCGCCCACCTCGAAGTCTTCATAGACGCGGCCGGTCCAGCCTTCCTTGTGTCCCATCACCCCTCTCCCAGACATCCATGATAACGGGATGCCGGCCAGGAGTCCGTGGTGAAACCAGTGGCCAGCCGCGCGTCAGGCCGCGCCCGGCGCGACCGGCGCGCCGAAGCCCAAATCGGCCAGGCCTTCGAAAACGTCCGGCCGGGAGCCAACCACGACGGCGACGAGACCGCCCGGATCGAGATGCCGTTCGGCTGCGCGCCGCACGTCGGATGCGCCTACCGCGGCGATCCGGCTCGGGAATTGCGCGTAGGTATCCGCCGGCAACCCGTGCAGCGCGATCTGCACGCCGGCGCGCGCGATCTGCGCCGCCGTTTCGAGTGTCCGCGGAAAACCGCGCGTCAGCGCCGCCTGCGCCACCGCCAGTTCCGTGTCGGACGCGGGCCGCGCCCCGCGGATGTCGGCCACCTCGCGCACCGCCTCGCGGATGGCATCCACCGTGGCCGCGGTCTGCACGCTGGTCTGCAGGCGGAATGGCCCACGGCCCACCCGCCAGTCGAACGCTGTCGACGCGCCGTACGTGTAGCCCTTTGCCTCGCGCAGGTTCTGGTTGATCCGGCTGACGAACTGCCCGCCCAGCACCATGTTCAACACCAGGAGCGCGTGGTAGTCGGGCGAGCGCCGGGACGGACCCGCATGGCCGAGACGAATCTCGGACTGCACCGCGCCGTCGCGCGCGACGAAGACCATGCGCTCCCCGGCCGGCCCCGGCTCCGGGGGGCCGGCCGCCGCCGGCAGCCGATCGACCGGCGCCGCAGCCGCAGCCCAGGCCCGCTCCGCCTCCGCGATCAACGCGGTTGGCGCCACGTCGCCCGCCGCGACGAGCGTCCAGGGCGCCGCGGCATAGCCGCGCCGGTGAAAGACCTCCACGTCGGCGGGCCCGATCGACCGCAGCGCCGACTCCGTGCCGATCGACAGGTGCCCGTACGGATGCGGCCCGTACAGCGCCTCCAGGAAGACGCGATCGGCGACCGCGCCCGGCGACTGGCGCTGCTGGCGGATGCGGTTGATCCGGAGGTCGCGTTCGCGGGCCACGTCGTCGGCGTCGAGACGCGGGCGCATCGTGATCTCGAACAGCAGCCGCAGCCCGGCGGCCATATGCTGCGAGAGCACCGTCAAGGCGACCACGGTCGCATCGCTGGACACCGCCATGGTCAGGTGTCCGCCGATCCGCTTCAGCGCGGTGTCGAGCTCGACCGCGGACAACTTGGCGGTGCCCTCCTCGAAAAGCGACGCCGTCAGCGACGCGAGACCGGGTTTGACCGGCGGATCCGCCGCGTAGCCCGTGGGCAGCAGCAGGTGGAGCGTCAGCAGCGGCGCGCGGCGATGCTCGGCCGCCCATACCGCCGTCCCGCCGCCCAGATCGGCCCGCTCGAACGCTGGCAGGCTGAACGACGGGTCGGCCCCGGGCAGCGGCAGGCGCGTGCGATCTACGCCGGACATCTACCTGGGATGCACCTGGACGGAGTCGGGCAGCGCGGCCGCGGTTTCGCCAGCAGGCACGACGCTCAAGGCAACCCGTTGCTCCGTCCGCAGATAATGGTCGGCCGCGCGCCGGAGCGCCTCCGGGGCCGCCGCGGCGTAGCGCGCGCGGTCGGCCGGGCCGTAGCCCGGGTCGCCTGTGAGGACGTTGTAGAGGTTGAGCAGATCCGACCGCCCGCCGAAGCCGCCGACCGTCTGGCCGCGGTAGACGAAGTCGGCGTCCGCGCTCGTCCGCGCCCGCTCCATCTCGTCGTCGGCCGGCGCTGCCGACCGCAGCGCGGCCAGCTCGCCGGCAATCACCGCCTCTATCTCGGCCAGGTCGTGGCCCGGCGCGGCGGTGGCGGCGATGAAGAAGCTGCCCGCCAGCTCGCGCGAGCTTTGCGCCGCGCTCACATCCGTGGCGATCCGCAGCTCGCGGACGAGCCGCTGGTGCAGCCGTGATCCCTTGCCGCCGCACAGCACCTCGCCCAGCAGATCGAGCTCGGCGTCGCCCGGCGTGAACAGCGGCGGCGAGCGCCAGGCAAGGTACAGCCGCGGCAGCTCGACGCGGTCCACGAGAAGCAGGCGGCGCTCCGCGTTCCGCTCGGCCTCGGCCGGCGCGGCGGGCGGCGAAGGCAAAGGGCCGCAGGGGATCTCCTCGAAGTGGCGGCGGGCCTCGGCGAACGCCGTGGCGGCCTGCACGTCTCCCGCGATCGCGAGCGACGCATTGCCCGGGTGGTAATAGGTGGTGAAGAAGGTCTTTACGTCTTCCAGGCCGGCGGCCCGCAGGTCGTCCGGATCCCCGATCGTCGGCCAGTGATAGGGATGATCGGGCGGGTGGAGCGCCGCCATGAGCGCCATCGGGACGAGTCCGTAGGGGCGGTTCTCGTAGTTCTGGCGCCGCTCGTTCAGCACCACCTCGCGCTGCGTCTCGAACTTCTTCTGCGTGAGCGCCGGCAGGAGATACCCCATGCGGTCCGATTCCATCCACAGGGCGCGCTCGAACGCACCGGTCGGCACCACCTCCCAATAGTTCGTACGGTCGGTGCTGGTCGACCCGTTGAGGGTGCCACCCACCTCCTGGAGCGGATGGAAGTAGCCGCGGTCGAAATGCGCCGACCCTTCGAACATCAGGTGTTCGAACAGGTGGGCGAACCCGGTGCGGCCGGGCTGCTCGTTCTTCGAGCCGACGTGGTACCAGAGGTTGACCGCAACGATGGGGCAGCTGCGATCCTCGTGCACGATCACGTCGAGCCCGTTGTCGAGTGTCTGTTTCTCGTAGGCGATCTGCATGGCCTGCTGCACCGCGCTCCGAAAAGCAGGCCATTGTAGCCGATTCCGCCCGGCGGACCGGCTGGTCTCGGTGCGACGCGGGGTTTCACCACGGACGCCTGAGGGTGCTAGGATTGCAGGTCGTGTCGACAACGTGCATGCTCGCGGGCCCGCCCCGCAGGCTCTCGCAGGCGGCGATCACCGGCGTGTTGCTGGCGCTGCTGGCCGCCGCACCGGCCGGCGCCCAGCCGGGACTGCGGTACGACGCGCCGGCCGGCTGGATCGCCGGCGAGCCGTCGTCTCCCATGCGCGTCGCACAGTTCCAGCTGCCGAGCGTCGAGCAGGACCCCGAGGACGCGGAGTGTGTCGTCTTCTACTTCGGCGGCGCGGGCGGCACTGTCGAGGCGAACCTCGACCGCTGGTCCAGCCAGATGCTGCAACCGGACGACAGCCCGTCCGTCGACGTCGCCACCACCACCAGCTTCGAGGTGGCCGGCATGCCGGTGACGGTGCTCGACGTGCCGGGAATCTTCGCCGGTGAAGTCCGTCCCGGCTCGAAGATGCGCTACTACAAGCGTGACTTCAGGTTGAAAGCGGCGGTGGTGGAAACCCCGGAAGGCCCCTATTTCTTCAAGCTGACCGGTCCGAGCCGCACGGTCAGGCGCTGGGAAGCGGACTTCAACGCGCTCATCAACTCGGTCCGCTTCGAATAGGTCCAGGAGGCATCAAGCCGCGCACGGCGCGGCTCGGCAGGTGCGGCGCGGGGCGAAGGGGTCCCCGCTAGCGCCTGCCGGGGGTTTGGGGCGCAGCCCCATCTAGCGGAGGATGCATGGTGTGCCAGGAGGTCACCTGCTGGTACGCGCGCGCCGCCTTGAGCAGCGTCGCCTCCTCATAGAGACGCCCCGTCAGCATCAGCGCCACCGGCAGCCCGTCGCTGAATCCGGCCTTGAAGGCCAGCGCCGGATGCCCGGTCATGTTGGTCATCGTCAGGCTGGCGCTGAGCGCCGGACTGACGACGAGATCGAAACGGCTCATCAGGGCGTCGAACTCGCGGGCAAGCAGCGTCCGGGCGCGCTGAGCGCGGATGTACTCGACGGCCGGGATGAACCGCGACGCGCGGAATACATTCGGCCAGGCGTCCGGCCCCTGCTCGGTCAGCTCGTCGATGCCGCCGCTGCGCGTCAAGTCGTCGAAGGCCGCCGCCGCCTCCGCGTTCAGGATCACGCGCAGCGCCTCCGCGGGGAACGCCGGCAACTGGATCGGCTCGAGGACCAGCCCCGCGCGCCGCAGGTCGTCGAGCGCCTCCCGCTGCACCGCCAGCTCGCGCGCCGCCGCCTCCGGCCGGCCGAACAGCTGCCCGAACGGCGGGCGTTGGAACTCGTCGGAGACATAGCCGACGCGCAGCGCCGCCAGGTCGACCCGCGGCGCCCAGGCGAACGGCGCGTCCATCACCGTCTCGTCCCGGCCGTCGGGTCCGTAGATGGCGTTGAACACGAGGGCGCAGTCCTCCGCGGTGCGGCACATCGGACCGATCTTGTCCATCGTCCAGCTGAGCGTCATCGCGCCGTAGCGGCTGACGCGGCCGTACGCCGGGCGCAGCCCCGTAACGCCGCAGGCCGCCGACGGCGAGATGATGGAGCCCAGCGTCTCGGTGCCGACCGAGAACGCGACCAGACCCGCGGCGGTGGCGGCTCCGGGACCGGCGGAGGATCCGCTGGAGCCGCGCGCGGGGGCCCACGGATTGCGGGTCATGCCGCCGAACCAGACGCTGCCGCGGGCCAGCGCACCCATCGACAGCTTGGCCACGAGCACGGCGCCGGCATCGTTCAGACGCTCGACGACGGTGGCGTCCTGGTCGATGATCTGCTGTGCGTACGGCCGCGCGCCCCACGTCGTGCGGGCGCCGCGCGCAGCGAACAGGTCCTTCGCGCCCCACGGAATACCGTGCAGCGGCCCGCGGTAGCGGCCGGCGGCGATCTCCCTATCCGCTTCCGCCGCCTGCTCCAACGCGCGGTCCTCGGTGAGCGTCACGACGCAGTTGAGCCGGCGGCCGTATCGCCTCAGGCGGTCCAGGTAGACACGCGTCAAGTCGAGCGACGTCACCAGGCGGCGTTCGATCAGGCGCGAAAGCGCCGTCACCGGCAGCAACGCGAGGCTGCCGGGATCGGCCGGCGCGGCGGCCCGGTCGGGCCGCTCCATCCCCAGGTCGGCGTGCGGCGTGGCGGGCCCTGCGGGCTGGTAGTTGCTGCGATACGGGTGAAAGTCAAAGGCGGGCGGGACGTCCGGACCGATGGCGAGCTGCCGCAGCTCGTCGTACCGCCGCCGGTTGCGCGCTGCGTCCGGACGCAGCAGGTCACGCTCGGCGGCGGTGAACTCCAGGCCGGCCAGCGACGAGGCGCACTCGACCGGATCTTCGGCGTTGACCGGGCGGGGCTGCGCGGCTTCGCCGGCGGCCGGCCAGACGCCGGCCGCGAGGCCGGCCGGCGCGGCCCGCAGGAAGTCGCGGCGACGAAACCGGAGCGCCCCCGAGCGTGGCCCAACTGGGATCATGGCGGTACCTCACGGCAAGACGGCGCGCAACGACGGGCGGGGGTACGGCGAACAGCTAGCGGCCGGCGGCGCCAGCCGACGCGTGCAGCCAGGCCAGCGCCCGCGCCAGGTCGGCGGCCGCACCGGCCAGCTGCTCGATGCGCTCCCGCAACGGACCCGTCACGTCGCCGTGCTCCTCGAAGTCCTCCTTCACAGCGTAGACGAAGCGCGGAATGATCAAGCTCCGAAAGTCGAGCATCAGGCTGCCGGCCAGACCGACCGGCGCCATGTAGCTGCGGCAGCCACCGGCCGTGCACAGAAAGCCGACCGGTTTCTCGCTCCAGGCCGACCCGGTCAGCTCCACCAGGTTCTTGGCGGCGGCATTCACGTCGTAGTTGTAGACGGGCGACGCCACGAGCACGGCGTCCGCCGCATCGATCCGGCGGGTGAGCGGCATGACCGCGGGGTGGTCGTAGCAATCGCCGCCGTCGCACAACGGCAGGTCCGCGTCCCGCAGATCGACCAGTTCGGCGGTCACGCCCAGGCCGCGCAGCGCGGTCTCCGCGGTCTGGGCCAGCACGCGGGAACGGCTCGTCGCGCTGAGCGAGCAACTGATGACGAGGACGGTAAGCGGCTCGGCCGCGGCGGCGGGCATGGCGCGTCGGACCACCGACCCGCGAAGTATAGCGGCAGCGCGTGCGGCGCCGGAATCCACCGGGGCCGCCGCGGATGGGTGGGCGGTTTCGATGCTACCATCAGCGCCATGACGCCTCGCTTGATGATTCTGGCCGGCGTCGGCTTGGCGGTCGCCGCGCAACCGCCGTCCGTCCCGTCCGGCGCCGACCCCGCGCCCGGAACATCGGCCCGCGACATCTTCGACCTGGCCGTCGAGCGGGTGGTCGGCCAGGAGGAACGCGGCGCCGAGTTGCAGTACCAGTCGCGGATCGCCACGACCGTCGAGACGTTTGACGGCGACGGCGAGTTGAAGAAGACCGAGACGACCATCCACCGGCGGTATCCGCTCGAGGGCGAGCTGTACGAGGAGCTGATCGAGTCGGACGGCGAACCGCTCGACGCGCGCGGACGGCAGGAGGAAGGCGGGCGGCGGGAGGACTTCATCCGCGAAGTGCGGAAGCGGACCGACGATGACGACCCGATCGAGACGAACGACGAGCGTCAGATCGACGTCGCGGAGCTGAGCCAGCGGTTCGAGGCGTCCGTGGCTGGCGTCGAGACCATCGGCGGCGAGCCGTGCTGGGTCATCCCGTTCGTGCCCCGCTCTGGCAAGCTGCCGGAGAAGACCCGGCTGGACCGGATGCTCAACCGGTCGAGCGGGACGGCGTACGTCACCCAGCGGGACTACGGCATCGTGCGGGTCGAATTCCAGATCCAGAAGCCGGCCCGCTATTTCTGGGGATTGGCGACGCTCCGGCACGCGGCGGGCCGCATGGAGTTCGAACGGGTGGATCCGGACGTGTGGCTGCCGAAGCGGTACGACTTCTCCATCAATCTGCGCGTCCTGTTCCGCGTGAGACAGCAGGAGATCGTGCGCGAATGGATTGAACGCGAGCGGCTGCCAGAGCCGGCCACCGCTGGCGACTGAGCAATGGCGCCGCGCCCCCTGCTGCCGGTCGGCGCCATCGTGCTCGCTGCCGTCTCGCTCGGCGCCGCGGCCATCTGGACGCGCACCCCGGTCATCCCCGAGGAGCGGGTAACGCAGCGGCCGATCCAGACCGGCACGGACGGCTACGCCTCCTCCGCCGCCTGCAAGGCGTGCCATCCAGCCCAGTACGAAACCTGGTACGGCTCCTACCACCGCACGATGACCCAGGTGGCGACGCCGGAGACCATCGTGGCCGACTTCGACGGCGTGCTGGTCACCGACGTGCACGGCGAGCCGATGCGCCTGGAGCGGCGCGGCGGCGAGTTCTGGGCCGAGTTCAACGATCCGGGGGTGGCCGGGCCGGAGAGCGAGCGCCCCCGCATCACCCGGCAGGTCGTCATGATCACCGGCTCGCATCACCAGCAGATCTATTGGTACGCGACGGGACACGACCGGGCGCTCAACGTGCTGCCGGGGGTGTACCTGATTGCCGACCGGCGCTGGGCGCCGCGCAGCGCCGTGGTGCTGCACCCGCCCAACCAGGCGGTGTCGACCGCCAACGGCCACTGGAACGCCGTCTGCATTGCCTGCCACACGACTTTCCCGCGCACCCGCTTCGACACCCCGTTCCTGTCCGAGCCGATCGAACAGCAGGCGGTCGACACCACGACCGGGGAGTTCGGCATCGCCTGCGAGGCGTGCCACGGCCCCGGCGCGGAGCACGTCCGGACCCACCGGAACCCGCTGCAACGCTACGCCCAATACCTTGGCGACCAGCCCGATCCGACCATCGTGCAGCCGACGCGGCTCGACCCGCGACGGTCGTCGCAGGTGTGCGGACAGTGCCACAGCGTGTGGGAGTTCCACGACGCCGGCGCCGAACGGCGGGCCAACAGCGATGGATTCCCGTACCGGCCGGGCGGCGAGCTGCGCGACACCCGCTTCATGCCGCAGCCGATGGCGCGGCGCGACCCGGCGGCGCTGGCGGCGTTCGTCCAGCAGGATCCGGCGTTCGTGACCGGCTCGTTCTGGGCCGACGGCATGATCCGCGTGTCGGGACGCGAGTACAACGGACTCATCGACTCACCCTGCTTCAAGGACGCCACGGACGAAGCGCGGACGCTGTCGTGCTTCTCGTGCCACACGATGCACAAGACCCCGGAGGATCCCCGGCCGATCGCCGAGTGGGCCGCGACGCACCAGGTCTCGGCCGGCAAGGACGGTAACGACGCCTGCCTGGCCTGCCACGACCTGCCCGCGGGCGGCGTCTCGGAACATACCCGCCACGCCGCGGATTCGGCCGGCAGCAGCTGCTACAACTGCCACATGCCGTACACGTCGTACGGCCTGCTGAAGGCGATCCGCAGCCACACGATCAGCAGCCCCTCGGTCGCGGAAAGCGTGGAGACCGGACGGCCCAATGCGTGCAACCTCTGCCACGTGGACAAGACGCTGGCCTGGACCGGGGCGGCGCTGGGCGAGTGGTACGATTTGCCGACGCCGCCGCTGCGCGAAGACGAACGGACCGTGGCCGCCGCGCTGCTGTGGGCCATGCGGGGGGACGCCGGCCAGCGGGCGCTGGCCGCCTTTGCGCTCGGCTGGGCGCCGGCCCAGAACGCGTCGGGCACGAGCTGGATGGCGCCGTACCTGGCGGAGCTGCTCAACGACCCGTACGAGGCGGTGCGCTACATCGCCTACCGCTCGCTGCGCACGGTCCCCGGCTACAGCGGCCTCGAGTACGACTACGTGGCCGGCAGGGACGCGCGGGTGGCCGCCGCGTTGCCGGTGCTGCGGTCGTGGCAGCAGAGCGCGCTGCCGCGGCGGCAGCGGGACCCCGCGTTGCTGGTGGATGGCGAGGGGCGGCTGATGGTCGACCGCATGATGGGCATCCTCAGGCAGCGCGACAACCGGCCGCTGTTTCTGAGGGAATAGTGGCTGCCGACGGAACCCTGACGCCCGACGCCGCCGCGCGCCGCCATCTCCGCTTCGGCTGGTGGTCGCTGCTCGCCTTTCTGACGCTCGGCTTCACGCTCGAGATGCTGCACGGGTTCAAGGTCGGATTGTACCTGGACGCCTCGAACGAGACGCGCCGGCTCATGTGGACGCTGGCCCACGCCCACGGCGGCCTGCTGGGCGTCATCCACATCCTGTTCGGGCTCTACCTGCGCGTTGCGCCGGAAGCGGCGCCGCGCCGGCTGCCGGCGGTCTCCACGAGCCTCCTCGCGGCCAGCGTGCTCTTGCCGGGCGGGTTCTTCCTGGGGGGCGTCACCGTCTACGGCGGCGACCCGGGACTCGGCATCCTCGCCGTCCCGGCCGGTGCGGCGCTGCTGGCGGCCGCCGTCTACGGCATCGCGCGCGGCGCCGGCGCTCTCGGCCAATCCACCGCCGGCAAGGGCGACACCGGCCGCCGCCAGCGGCGCTGACGGCGGCCGGGACGCATCACCTGTAGAGCGGGTTCGGGTGATCGAACCGGCAGCCGGCGTCCCACGCCGAGCGCTGGTTCCCGTGGGCCGGAATGCCCCCGGCGTCGCGGATCATGCGCGCCATGTGCAGCAGGTTCCACGTCATGAAGGTGGTGTTCCGGTTGGTGAAGTCGTTCTCTGGTCCTCCGGACCCGTCGTCCAGATACGATGGCCCCGGGCCCGCCTCGCCGAGCCACGCCGCGTCCGCCTGGGGCGGGATGACGTACCCCAGATGCTGGAGCGAGTAGAGGATGTTCATCGCGCAATGCTTGGCGCCGTCCTCGTTGCCGGTGATCAGGCAGCCGCCGACCCGGCCGTAGTACGCGTACTGACCGGTGGCATTGAGGTGGCCGGACGCGGAATACAACCGCTCGATGACGCGGGTTGCAACGGACGTCTTTTCGCCGAGCCAGATGCTCGACCCGATGACCAGGATGTCCGCGGCGAGCACCTTCGCCAGGATGTCCGGCCAGTCGTCCCGTTCCCAGCCCTGTTCGCGCATGTCGGGATACACCCCGGACGCTATCTCGAAGTCGACCGGGCGGAGCAGCTCGACCCGCACGCCGTTCGTCTCCATGATGGCGCGCGATATGCGAATCAGCCCCTCCGTATGAGACAGCTCGGGACTGCGCTTGAGCGTGCAGTTGAGGAAGATGGCCGACAGATCGGAAAAATCCCAGCGGCTGTCGGTGCAAAGGCGCTCCTGTCTCTCAGTCAGCATCGGTGCTTGTCCCCCCGGCGCCAGTCGCCGTGCGCACAGCGCGGCAGCCGGTGTCCACCTGTTGTGACGCGGCGACAGCCGCGTCCGGTTCTTCCTCGATCGAGTCTGTTCGTCCAGATCGAGGAACAGCGGCACGGGCAGCGGACTTCCACCGCACGCGCAGGCCGGCAGGGCCGGCGTCGTTCGTATGGATTGCCGCCGGCGTTCAGGGCGCGGCGTACAGCTCGAGCAACCGGGAACGTTCCGCGGGCGTCAGCGGCAGGAAGCGTCCCTTGTACGCGGCGATCAACGCCGCGAGGCACGGGCTGCACATGAGCGCCGCGGGATCGTCGTTGTGGGTCAGGCCGAGTGCGTGCCCCAACTCGTGGGCGATGACATTGTGCGTGGCGACCGGGTTCTCCACCGGATCGTTCGAGCGCGTGCCGATGGCCACGAAGTAGCGTTCCGTCTGATCGACCGGCCAGGCGAACGACATGAGATGCTGCCTGGACAGCAGAACGACGATGTCGCCCTCCTGGCGGTGCAGGTCGCGGGGCGCCCGCGGGCCGGTCTGGCCGGCGGAGATGCGGCCCGCCTGCCGCCACAGCCTCTGCGCGTAGTTCTCGAGCGGGCGCGTCAGCGGCGATTCGACGATGACAGCCGCCTCCGCGAGCCGCGGGCTGAGCTGCAGGTCCGCCAGCGTGCGGTTCCAGAACGCCAGTGCCTCCCGCGTAGCCGCCAGCCGAACGTCGTCCATGGCCGGCATGAAGATGACGACCTGCCGCTCGGCCGCGTTCTCACCGGACAGCGCCGGCGCGGCGGCGGCCGCCAGCAACAGGCCCGCGAGGACTCCCACGAATCGGGATGGCGCGCTGCGAGGCATGCGTTTCCGATCGATCAGCGCCTGACGTACTTCTTCAGGGCGCGCGGGTTCACTTCAGCGCCGTAGAGGTGCCCCGCCGCGTCAACCGCCACACCCTCCGCCGCGCTCGTGCCGTTCGGCGGATCCGGATTGGAATCCGGGATGAAGTACATGACCTCCCCGCTGCGGGCGCTGCCGATCCGGATGCCCCGCTTCCAGACCGTACAGCATGTCGTCCTTGTCAATGAAGTTGCCGTCCTTGTCGAACTTGACGATTCGCGCCACCGTCTCGGGCGGCGCGTCCGGATGGCCCGTATGCCCTTCCGACACGAAGATGTCGCCGTTCGGCGCCGTGACGACGTCGCACGGCGTGAAGAGCGGCCGGCGAGGCGCCCGCCACGACAAACAGAACCGCCGCAGCGGCGCAACCCCGTCCGGATCGGGCGCGCAGTGTGGACATCGGTTTAGCTCCCCCAGCCGTCGTGAAATGCGCCGCGCGGGGCGCGGAAGGCCGATTATACCGGCGGCGGCAGACGGGATTACAATGTGGCGATGACGATTCCCACCGTGACGCGCATCGGCGTTGTGCTGCTACTCCTGACCGCGCCCGCGGTTGGGGCGGAAGACTGGCCGGAGTTTCGGGGACCGGACGGCCAGGGCCACTCGGCGGAACGCGGGCTGCCGGCAAAGTGGAGCGAATCCGAGAACGTGCAGTGGAAGACGCCCGTGCCGGGCCGGGGCTGGTCGACGCCGGTGATTGTCGGCGGCCGCGTCTGGCTCACCACCGCCACCGCTGACGGCGGCGGCGTGTTGCGGCTGCTCGCGTTCGATGCCGATTCCGGGCAGGCGGTGCTCGACGCCGAGGTTTTGCGCACGGAGGACGAAAGCTCTCCAAACCCCAAGAACAGCCTGGCATCGCCCACGCCGATTGTCGACGGCGACCGCGTGTACGTCCACTTCGGCGCGCTCGGCACCGCCGCGCTGACCACCGCCGGCGAGATCGTCTGGACGGCACGGTTCCCGTACGTGACGCAGCACGGCTACGGCGGCTCGCCGATCCTGTACGACGACCTGCTGGTCCTCAACGGCGACGGTTACGACGTGGCGTTCGTGGTGGCGCTCGACAAGCGCACCGGGGAGGTCCGCTGGAAGGCGGACCGGGAGCAGCCGGTATCGCAGGCGTATTCGACGCCGCTGCTCATCAACGTCGGCGGCCAGGACCAGATCGTCAGCGTCGCCGCGTTCCGCGCGTCGGCCCACGATCCCGCCACCGGCGACGAGCTGTGGCGCGTGCGCTACGGGCGCGGCTTCTCGAACGTCCCGCGGCCGGTATTCGGACACGGCCTCGTCTTCATCGCCACCGGCTTCCAGACGCCGTCGATGCTGGCGGTGCGCGCCGACGGGTCGGGCGACGTGACCGACACGCACGTGGCATGGACGCTGCGGCGCGGGGCGCCGCACACCCCCTCTCCGCTGCTGGTCGGCCGCGAGCTGTACATGGTGAGCGACCGGGGCGTGCTGACCTGCATTGACGCCGAGAGCGGCGAGGTCCACTGGCAGCAGCGTATCGGGGGCAACTACTCCGCCTCGCCGGTATTCGCGGACGGGCGCATCTACATCCATAGCGAGGAAGGCAAGACGACCGTGCTCGCGCCCGGGACGACCTATTCCGAGCTGGCCATCAATCAGCTCGACGGGTCGATGCTCGCCTCGATGGCGGTCGCGGATGGTTCGCTCTTCCTGCGTACGTCCAGCCACCTGTACCGTATCGGCGGCGGAACCGGGCAGCAGTGACAGCGACAATGGGCAACGTCCACGACGGAAGCGGCGTGAAATCAGGGCCACCATGAACGGAATGATCGAGTGGTTCGCGCGCAACCCGGTGGCCGCCAACCTGCTGATGCTGTTCATCATGGTCGCCGGGTTGATCGGGATGTTCAACGTCCGGGGCGAGACCTTCCCCGAGATCGAGCTCGACATGGTGAGCATCCAGGTGCCGTATCTGGGCGCCGCACCGGAAGAGGTCGAGGAGGGCGTCTGCATCCGCATCGAGGAGGCGATACAGGGCATCGACGGCATCGAGCAGATCATTTCCACGGCGAACGAAGGCTCCGGCACGGTGATGGTCGAGGTCGCCCTCGGCAGCGACACGCGGCGCGTGCTCGACGACATCAAGACCAACGTTGACGCCATCGAGACGTTCCCGGAGGAAACCGAGAAACCCATCATCACCGAGCTGTTGGCGCGGTTCCGGGTCGTGGACATCGCCGTGTCGGGTCAGACCGACGAGTTCACCCTCAAGTCGATCGCCGAGCGGGTGCGCGACGACCTCGCCGCCCAGCCGGGAATTTCCCAGGTCGAATTCGCCAGCGCGCGGCCCTACGAGATCTCCATCGAGGTGTCCGAGGACGCTCTCCGGCGCCATGGCTTGTCGTTCGACGACATCTCCGACGCCGTGCGCCGCTCGTCGCTCGACATGCCGGGCGGGTCGGTGCGCAGCGAGAGCGGTGAGATCCTCCTCCGCACGATCGGCCAGGCGTACCGCGGCGCGGAGTTCGAGAGGCTGGTGGTCATGGCGCGGCCCGACGGGACGCGGCTGCATCTGGGCGACGTGGCGACCGTCGTCGACGGCTTCGCCGAGACGGATCAATTCGGGCGCTTCGACGGCGAGCCGACCATCCTCGTCTCGATCTTCCGCAGCGGCGAGCAGAGCGACATGGAGATCGCCGGCGCGGTGGACGACTACATGGCCCGCGCGCAGGCCGGCATGCCGGAGGGGATCACGCTGACGGTCTGGATGAACCAGGCCGAAGTCCTGATCGACCGGCTGTCGCTCATGCTGCGGAACGGCGCCATGGGTTTCGCGCTCGTATTCGTGATGCTGGCGCTGTTCCTCGAGCTGCGCCTTGCGTTCTGGGTCAGCCTGGGGATCCCCATCTCCTTCCTCGGCATGATCATGCTGATGCCGAGCCTCGACGTCACGGCCAACGTGGTCTCGACGTTCGCCTTCATCATGGTGCTCGGCATCGTCGTGGACGACGCCATCATCATCGGCGAGAACATCCACCGCCACCAACAGCGAAATCCCAATCGCCTGGAGGCCGCCATCAGCGGCGCGCAGGAGATCTCGACGCCGGTCACCTTCGCGGTGCTGACGACCGTCGCGGCGTTCTCACCGCTGCTGTTCGTGCCCGGCATGATGGGCAAGATGATGATCTTCATACCGATGGTCGTCATCCCCTGCCTGCTGTTCTCGCTGGTCGAGTGTCTCAATATCCTGCCCGCGCACCTGGCGCACCGCAAGGAGGGCCGGCACGGGTTGTGGCACTGGTTCCAGAGCCACTTCGCAGAGGGACTCGAGAAGTTCGTCGCCCGCGTGTACCGCCCCGCGCTGGGGTTCGGCCTACGCTGGCGGTATCTCTCGCTGGCCGTCGGCGTGTCGACGCTTATCGTGACCGGCGGAATGGTAGCCGCAGGCTGGGTCCAGTTCCACTTCTTCCCGTCGCCGGAGGCGTCGGTCATCTCGGCGACGCTCACGATGCCGCTGGGCAGCCCGCCGGCCGCCACGTCGGCGGCGATCCAGCGCCTGGAGGACGGTGCGGCGCTGCTGGAGCAGGAAGTTCTGGAGCAGACCGGAATCGACGCGATCACACACGTGTACGCCGCCGTGGGCGATCAACCGATGGGGGGCGAGGGCCCCGGTCCGCTGCGGGCGCTCGGAAGCGCGTCGTCGGGGCATCTCGGCCAGGTGATGATCGAGTTGGCGCCGCCGGACGAGCGGCCGATGCGGGCGGAGGAGCTGGCGAACCGCTGGCGGGATCTGACCGGCGCGATCCCGGAAGCGACCGAGCTTACCTACGTCGCGTCGGAGGCCAATGCGGGCAGCGACGTCGACGTGATGCTGGTTGGCCCCGACGTGGACCGGATGCAGGCGGCCGCCGACCGGCTGAAGCAGCAGTTGCGGGGATATACGGGCGTCTACGACGTCACGGACTCGTTCATGGCCGGCAAGGCGGAGATCAAGCTGGGCATCACGCCGGCCGCCGAGTCGCTCGGGCTCACCTTGCAGGACCTCGGCCGGCAGGTGCGCCAGGCATTCTACGGCGAGGAAACCCAGCGCATTCAGCGCGGCCGCGACGACATCCGTGTCATGGTCCGGTATCCGGCCGATGAGCGCCGATCCCTGGGGGATCTGGAGCGCATGCGCATCCGGACTCCCGACGGGGCGGAAGTGCCGTTCAGCCACGTTGCCGTCGTCGACCCGGGCCGCGGCTTCGCGTCGATCAAGCGCGTCGACCGCAACCGGGCGATCAACGTGATGGCGTCGATTGACGAGAACGCAACATCGACGGGCGCCGTGAACGGCGACCTCGCCGCCAACGTCCTCCCGCAGCTGATGGCGGACTACCCCGGCGTGCGCTACGCCTTCGAAGGGGTGGAGGCCGAGCAGCGGGATGCCGTCGGCGGTCTGCAGATCGGGTTCACGCTGGCGATGTTCGGGATCTTCGCGCTGCTGGCCATTCCACTGAAGTCGTACATCCAACCGCTAATCATCATGAGCGCCATCCCGTTCGGCTTCGTGGGCGCCGTCTGGGGTCACATCTTCATGGGCGAGAACGTATCGATGATGTCGACGATGGGCATCGTGGCGCTGTCGGGCGTCGTCGTCAACGACAGCCTGGTGATGGTCGACTTCGTCAATCGCCACCGCCGGACCGGCGCCTCCCTAATGGAGGCCGTGCAGGAAGCCGGCGCGGTCCGCTTCCGGCCCATCCTGCTGACCTCGCTCACGACGTTCGCCGGTCTGGCGCCGCTGCTGTTCGAGCAGAGCACGCAGGCCGACTTCCTCAAGCCGATGGCCATCTCGCTGGCGTTCGGCGTGATATTCGCCACCTTCATCACCCTGGTGCTGGTGCCGACCTCCTACATGATCCTGGAAGACATCAAGTGGGTGCTGCGACGTGTGCTGCGCCGGCCGGAACCGGACAGCGGCGGGGAGCAGCCGGGACACGTCCTGGAACCGGCCCGCTAGAAGCCCGTCCGAGGCGCCTCAACCCGACACGTCGAGACCGACGGCGGCCATCAGGGCCAGGGCGTTGGTGCCGGTCGCACGGCCGGGACGCAGATGGTAGTCGAACGTCATCTTGCCGCCGGCGAACTGGTCCTCGAAATGCACGTTGACCGCCGCCGGCGCGAGGCGCTCGGCGAGACCGGCCAGCGCGAGGTCGTGCGTCGTGATCAGACCGACGGCCCGCAGCCCGATGAAGTACCGCAGCACGCCGTGCGCGCCCTCGAGGCGGTCACGCGAGTTCGTGCCGTGGAACAGTTCGTCGAGCAGGAACAGCAGCGGCGTTGACCCGCGCGCCATGTCCACCAGGCGGCGCAGGCGCACGATCTCGGCGTAGAAGCGCGAGCGCCCGTCGAGCAGGGAATCCTGCACCCGCAGCGTGCCGCCAATCACCAGCGGCGAGAGCCGCAGGCGCCGCGCCCGCACCGTCCCGCCCGCCAGCGCGAGTACGGCGTTGACGCCTACCGTACGCAGCAGCGTGGTCTTGCCGGACATGTTCGAGCCGCTGACGACCAGCAACTGCGGCTCGGCGCCGAGCGCTACGTCGTTGGCGACCGCCAGGGCGCGCGGCAGTATCGGATGCGCCAGCGCCTCACCTTCGTAGACCGGCGCGGCGCCGTCGGCCAGCTCCGGGAACGGGTCGTCCGGGCGCCCGAAATGGTAGGTGGCGAGCGACGCCAGCGCCTCGAGCTCTCCGGCGCTCCGCAGCCATCCCTCCACCGCCGGCCCGTGCCGCGCGCGCCACGCCTCGACGGCCAGCGCGCATTGCGGGCCCCAGAGCAGGACGGCGGCGATCGGCGCAAAGATCGTGTTGTGCTGCCAATCGTGCATCTGGACCGGCCGGCTCAGGCGGCGGGCGGCCCGCACGGGATCGCCCGCGGCGTCGCCGAGGTTGGCGGCGAACTGTTGCAGACGTTCGGCCGCAAACGGCTCGCGCCGCACGCGGCCGGCCAGCGCGGCGAACAGGTCGAGCTCGCGCGACGGCACGGAGGCGCCGTGCAGCACGCGGGCAACCTGCCGGCCGAACAGCATGCCGCCGACGGCGTTGACTGCCGCGACGCCGAGCGGGACCGTCCAGGACACGAACCCCGCGGCCGCCGCGGTGCTGGCGGCCACGACCGCCGCCGCCAGCGTGCCGGCGGCCAGCCGCAGAATGCCGCCGGCAAGCTGCGGCGGAGCAATAGCCCACTCGATCAATTTGGCGGATTCGACCCCGGCGCGCACGTCCGCGCCGAGCGTGTACAGATCCTCGCGAAACTGCGGGCGGGCGGCCAGGTCGCCTACCGCCGCCTGGCGGCGGCGCACCGTGCCCGCATCCGCCCCGGACAACAGCCAGCGGGCCAGCGTCTCCTCCCCCGCTGCCGTCTGGGCAGTGGCCAGCAGCTGGAAGAGCGACCCGCTGCCGAAGATGTCCAGGTCGAGCGCATACGGATGGTCGGCGTCTTTGAACCGCTCCCCCGCGTCGCCCTGCCCGACCCAGCGATCCTCGAGGCGTGCGAGTCCGAGCTCGTGCCAGTCCGCGGCGCGGTTGGCGACGCGCAGCGCCGCGAGCACGCGGTCGTGCACCACGGCCAGCGCGGCGAACAGCGCCGCGGGCGCAAGCAGCCACCAGACGGAGAGCCAGCCCTGCCACGCGGAGGCCGCGAGGGCGATGAGCGCCAGCACCGTCGCAATCCGTCCGCGGCTCAGCCACCGGTGGCGGCTGTCGAGCCGCGCCGCGTGCGCCCGGCGCGCGGACAACTGCTCGCGGTGATACTGGACAGGATCGGGAAGGTCCGGCACGGCCAGCGGATTATAGTGAGAAGCGGCCGGCCGCGGAGTCTTTATAATGCGCCTTACGACCGCTGGGAAGGCGAGGCAAGCAATGAACAGGACGTTGCTCACCACCGTCGCGCTGCTGCTGGCGCTGCCGGTTGCCCTGGCCGGCAACGACTGGCCGCGGTTCCGCGGCCTGGAGGCTGGCGTGGCGCCCGACCACCCCGACCTCCCGGAGCGCTGGAGCGAGACGGAAAACGTCGTCTGGACGGTCGACATTCCCGGCCTCGGCTGGAGCTCGCCGATCGTCTCGGGAGACCACGTGTTCGTGACGACCGCCATCAGCGCGGGCGAGGAACCGCAGCCGGTCAAGGGGTTGTACGACCCGGGCGACCAGCACGGCAAGCGGGATGCCGTCGCCGGCCACCGCTGGATGGTGTACGCCATCGACCTCGCCAGCGGCGCGGTACGCTGGGAACGCGAGTTGCAGTCGACCGTGCCCACCATCAAGCGCCACATCAAGGCGAGCTTCGCCTCGGAAACGCCAGTCACCGACGGCCGGCGCGTATACGTCTATTTCGGCAGCATCGGACTGGTGGCCGCCCTGGAAGCGAACAGCGGCGAAGTGGCCTGGACGCAGGAGGTGGGCGCGTTCAACGGGCATCAGGAATTCGCGCCCGCCGCCTCGCCGGTGCTGCACGACGGCCGGCTGTTTATCGTCAACGACAACACGACCGAGTCGTTCTTCACGGCGTTCGACGCGGAGAGCGGCGAGCAATTGTGGCGGGTGGTGCGGGAGGAAACCGAGAACTGGTCCACGCCGTTCGTCTGGGAGAACCGGCTGCGGACGGAGATCGTGGTTACCGCGCGACAGAAGGTCCGGTCGTACGACCTGGACGGCAACGTGCTGTGGGAGCTGCGGGGCATGACCGGCAACGTCGCCCCGACGCCGTTCGCCAAGGACGGGCTGATCTACCTCAGCTCCGGCTACCCCGGATCGTCCGTGCGCCCGGTCTACGCGGTCCGGCCGGGCGGTTCCGGCGACATCTCGCTCGATCCGGACAACCCGAATGCCGACCATCCGTACATCGCCTGGTTTCAGCCGCTGCTCGGGACGTACGTCACGTCGGCGCTCGTCTACCGCGGCACGTACTACACGCTCCTGGACCGCGGGCTGATGCTGGCGCATGACGCCCGCACCGGGCGGGAGATCTACAGCCGCAAACGCCTCAAGCCGGGCAGCGGATTCACCGCCTCGCCGTGGGCGTACAACGGACGTATCTTCGTCCTGAGCGAGGACGGCGATACCTACGTCATCCCGGCGGGGCCGGAATTCGAAATCGTCGCGACGAACTCGCTCAACGAGATGGTGCTGGCGACGCCGGCCGTCGCCGGCGGCAGCCTGATCGTCCGCACGCAGTCGAAGCTGTACTGCTTCTCGAAGCGGGGTGGCGCCTGATGGCGCGCCGGACTCCGTGGCGAGTCGCCTGGCTGCTGTCCTTGCTGGGACTGCTGTCTGGCGGCGGCGCCCCGGACGTCGGGGCGCAGCAGCTCACCTTCACGCCGGCCGGCACCATCTCCGGCCCGATCGACCTGGTGCGCGCCAGCGGCGCGTTCGCCTACGTGACCAGAGGCAGCACGCTGACGGCGTACGACCTGTCGAACCCGGCGGCGCCGGCGCGGCGCGGATCCTACGAGTTCCCGGAGAAGGTGTGGGGCTTCACGGTGATCGGCCCGCTGGCGTACGTCGCCGCGGGTCATTCCGGCATGTGGATCCTCGACGTGTCCGACCCGGACAACCCCGCCCTGCGCGGCTCGGTCAAGACGCCCGGCCAGGCGAAGAACGTGGCGGTGTCCGGCGCGCGGGCGGTGGTGGCCGATCACATGTCGGGCGTGGACGTCATCGACATATCGAATCCGGCCGCGCCGGCCACCGTCGGTTCCGTCTACACCGACGGGTACGCGCGCGACGTCGCCATGTTTGGATCGCGGGCATACGCCGTGGATCACCCGGCCGGCTTCTACGTGCTCGACATGACGTTGGCCGACCCGCTCGATCCGGTTGGATCGCTGCAGTCGGCATCGGCGCCGCGATACGTCGAGATCATCGAGGCCCAGCCGGATATCGCGGTGCTCGTCGGCGGCGTGCCGTACGACCCGCTGCGCGTGCTGCGGCAGGAAGCGGCGCCGAGCGACCCGCGCGGCACGCTCCAGCTGTATGACGTCTCCGACCCGTCGGCCCCCAACCTGATAAACACATTCCCCACGCCCGGCGACGCCCAGCGGGCGGAGTTCGACGGCGCGCTGGCGTTCGTCGCCGACGGGCCGGCCGGCCTGTCGGTCGTGGACCTGTCGAACCCTTCCAGCCCGCGGGTCGTCGGGACGTTCCAGACGCGCCACGCCGCGCGCGACGTGGCGGTCGCCGACACGGCCGTGCTGGTGCTCGACGGGACCATCCGCCGCGGCTCCCACACCCACGAGGACGGCGACGTGATCATCCTGCGCCGGACGGAGGAATGACATGCGGATGAGGCTCCTGCCGATGCTCCTGCTGCTGGGCTGCGCCGCGGCGTGCGGCGGCGGCGATGATGCTACCAGTTCCGGCGACGCCGGCGCCGGGACGAACACGGCTTCCGACGCCATCGTGCCGTTCACGATCGATGTCCCGGACGACGTGCTCGAGGATCTGCAGGCGCGCCTCGAGGACACCCGCTTCCCGGACGAGTTGGAAGGCGCCGGCTGGACCTACGGCGCCGATCTCGCCTACATGCGCGAGCTGGTGGCGTACTGGCGCGACGAGTACGACTGGCGGGAACAGGAGCGGAGACTCAACCGGTTCGATCACTTCAAGACGAACATCGACGGTCTCGACATCCATTTCATCCACCAGCGCTCGGCAAACCCGGACGCGTTCCCGCTGATGGTCATACACGGCTGGCCCGGCTCGTTCGTCGAGTTCCACAAGATCATCGAGCCGCTGAGCGACCCGGCCAGCCACGGCGGGGACCCCGCCGACGCCTTCCACCTGGTCATCCCGTCGCTCCCGGGGTTCGGCTTCTCGGACCGGCCGCGCGAGCCGGGCTTCACACCGTTGCGGATGGCGGAGACCTTCGAGAAGCTGATGGCCCGGCTGGGCTACGCGCGCTACGGGTTGCAGGGGGGCGATTACGGGGCCTTGATCAGTCGCCTCCTCGGCCGCATCGATGCGGAGCACATCGCCGGCATCCACCTGAATCTGTGCAGCGTCGGGCCGCCGCCGGGCGTCGAGGACCCGCTCGCCGGCGTCCCGCCGGAAGAGCTCGCGCTGATGCGCGATCGCCTGGCGTTCTGGACCGCCGAGGAGCGAGGCTACAGCGCCATTCAGAGCACCAAGCCGCAGACGATCGGTTACGTGCTCAACGACTCGCCGGTCGGCCAGGCGGCCTGGATCGTCGAGAAGTTCCGCGCCCTGAGTGACGTGAACGGCGACGTGGAGAGCAAGTTCACGAAGGACGAGATGCTCACCAACGTCATGGTCTACTGGGTCACCCAGACGGCCACCTCGGCGGCGCGGGTCTACTACGAGGTCACACACGCACCCAACGCCCTGGCCGGCGGAGCCGGCGACGCGCCGCTCGCCTGCGCGGGGTTCCCCAAGGAGATCTCGTTTCCGCCGACCCTGTGGCTGGAAGCGCAGTTCAACCTGACGCAGCGCACGATCATGCCGCGCGGCGGCCACTTCGCCGCACTTGAGGAGCCCGAGCTGCTGCTGGAAGACGTGCGCACGTTCTACCGAACGATACGGTAGGCGCCCTGACCGATCCGCGCCCTCAGTTCTGATTCTGGCTCTGCCGCGCCTGCCGCTCGGCGCGCATCCGCTCGTAGTCTTCGTCCGTGACGAAGATGATCTGGCTGTTCGAGTGCGCCATCTCATCGACGGTGCGCGGGCCGTACGCCACCCACTGGCGTGGATCCGGGTTGTTGCGGTTCGCGGAAGTATTGTCGTGCCAGGCCGTGATCTGCAGCACCGTGCCGCGCGGCAGCAGCGGCGCGGCGTCCGGCTCGTAGATGTAGCTCACGTGCCAGTCGTTGCTGAACCGGTCGGCGTGGTTGAGCAGCTCCCGCCCGCCGTCCGGGTAGATCGCCTCCATGGAGAACGCGCTGCCGCGGTAGTGCATGTGCGGCTGGAAGTTGTGGAGGATGGCGGGCGCCGGCAGCGTGTAGGAGCCCTGGTGCACCGTGACGGAATGCGGCGGAATGTGCAGCGGCTTGTTGTTCTGCGTGCCGATCGAGACGTACGTCACGCTGTACCTCGGCGTGACGCCCCTGGGGTAGAACCAGAGCCCGATCTCGAGCTGGTCGGTAATCTCCTCGCCCACGGCGTGGTAGTGGATCTGCACCTCCATGCGGGCGCCGGGCTTCACCAGCTTGCCGCTGTCCTCGGGATAGATCTCGCCGCTCTTGCCCTGCGCCCACTCGGTGAACATCTCCCGCGTGTCGACCGGATCGCCCGAGCGGCGCGCGCGGGACGCCTGCAGCACGGCGGCGGCCGCCGCCTGGCCCGCGAGCAGCTCGCGCTCCGCTTCCAGGAAGTCGGTGGACTCGGGTTGGTGCAGATAGGCCGAGGCGTGGTGGGCAATGCGCCGGCCCTGCCTGCCCGCCGGCCTGGTTTCGGCCGCCCGCACCCAGCGCGGTTCGTCGATGTCGATGTCCCCGAACGGCCTGAAGAACGTGTCCTGCGCCACGGGCGGCATGGTGAACGGCGGGAAACGCACGACAGTATCCGGCGGTCCCAGCTCGTCCTCCAGGCGGAAGCTCTCGCCGGACGGCCACTCCAGGGGCGGCAGCATGCGCGAGAGGTCGCCGGAGGGCGCCCCGGCATCGACCCAGCGGACGATGACGTCGATCTCCGCGGCGCTCAGCGAGATGTCGTTGATGAACTCCTGGATGCCGATGGTCTTGTCCAGGTACCACGGCGGCATCTCGCGGGCGGCGACGCGCGCCTTGATCGAGCGCGCCCAGGGCCGCGCCTCCTCATACGTGAGCAACGACATCGGCGCCATGCTGTCGGGACGGTGGCACTCCTGGCAGGAGCGCTGAAATATCGGCGCGATGTGCTCGGCGAACGTCACGGCCACTGGCGCGCCGGCGTCCTGCTGGGCCGCGGCCGGCGCCGGCACGCCGCCGGCGCACAATGCGCCGGCGGCCACGGCAAACGCGCTGCGGCGGATCCGCTGCAATCGTGTGATGGGTGTCATCGTCTAGTCCACGTTGGCATGCACGTAGCCGTTTGTCCAGCAGCAGCCGTTGAGTCCGGACCCGTCCGAGGCCAGCACCCGCAGCGTGTAGGCGCCCGGCTCGGAGAACCGTGCGGTGGTGCGCGCCGCGCCGCCCTGAACGGCGGGCGACGCGTCCGCAAACTGCACGGCGCCCGGACCACGGTACTTGCTCCAGGTCACCGACAGCCGCCGCCCCGCGCGCCGGCGCTGACCGCTCTGCGCCGAACGGATGACCAGCGGACTGAGGTCGCCCGGCAACCCGTCGTCCGCAACCCACAAGTCGAGCGGCGTATCGCGACCCGCGGCGGTCTCGATGGCGGCCTCCAGCGTGAGCCCCGCGGGACCCTGTCCGGATGCGCCGTCCGCCTGGAACCGCAGCACCGGCGGCGTGTTGCCGGGAAAGGGGCCGCCATTGGTGACAAGCCCCTCGATCTGGTAGAGCGGACCGAGGTTCGACGGGATCGACAGCGTCTGTCCGCGCACGCTCAGCGTCCAGGTGATCTCCTCCGACGCAGTGCCGTCCGGCAGCGCCACGGAGAAAACGCCCTTCTGATGTCCGGGCAGGAAGTGCGTCGGCTGCCCGCGGTCGGCGGCGCCGGGACCGATGGCGTTGCCCACCCCAATGGGAATGTCGAGCGCCTCTTCGCGGTTCAGGTTGACGTAACCGTAGCTCGCGTACACCCTGCCGGCCGCATCCTCGTACCAACCGTCGTAGACCGGTACGACGCCCTGGCCCCGGGCGTGACGCATCTGGCTGTTGATGCCCGGCTGCTGCGCTCCCGCATGCAGCAGCGCCCCGGCCGCGACGATCAGGCCGGCCGCGCCGGCGCGCAACGTCACCACCACTGCTCGATCGGTCACCGCTGAGTCGGGGACTACCGCGACCCGCTCTCCGCCGCGGCCTTGGCCTCCTGCGCGCGGGAGCCGCTGAGCATGTTGAACATCCCGTAGTTCGCCTCGTGACAGGCGTACTCGAAGATCTGCCAGTAGCTCTCGTCGGTACGGGCGTTGACCAGCACCGTCCAGTCGCGGCTCCACGCCTCGGGGTCGCTCGCCGTGAACTCCACCTGGATGCTCCCCGGACCGGTCCGCGTGAACCGTTCGACGAGTCGGAGCCCCTCGCGCGATCCGCGGAAATTCACCTGGTCGGTGTAGTTGGTCGTATCGACCACCAGCGTGTCGCCTTCCCAGCGGCCGCGCGCGTCGCCGAACCACTGGCGGACCGACGCGTCAAGATGCTGCCGGCCGTCGATGGGAATCAGCCGATGCTCGTGGAGCCGCTCATAGAGGATCGCCACGTGATCCGGATGCTGGATGATCTGGAAGCCGTTGTTGTAGGCGCTCGGGAAGTAGGTGTTCGGCAGCCCGCGGGTGATGCAGCGGTCGCGCAGGTCGAGATCCTCCGGACCGTCGAACGGCTCCTCCTTGAAGCTGCCCTTGTTGCGGTTGTCCCACTCCCGGCGGCCCGCGTTGGTGTACGGAATGCGTCCGTCCGGGGGGTCGACGACGAAGGACGCGCGGGTGGAAGCCTGTGCCGCCGTTTCGTACCAGTGCGGCGGCCCGTCACCGGTCTGGCCGGAGCCGCGCTCGAGGCCGGCTTCCCGCTGCGCCGTCCGGGACGCGGTCTCCTCCTCGGTCAGCTCGCTTCTTCTGGCAAGCGTCTCGGGCCGCTCGACGGGCACCGAGATTTCGTCGTCGGCCGTCCAGACGCCCTGAAGGTCCGGGTGGCCCCACGGCGTGCGCGGTGCGGACCGGTCATTTGGGGCGGCCGCCGCCGCACGAGCCGCAGGGGTCCGGCCGGCAGCCGGAACCGCCGCCAGCACGAACGCCACCAGCACAGCGCCGACACCCAGCCCCGACAAGAGCCTTGGATACCCCATCTGAATCCTCCTCAGCGGATGCGTGACGGCCATTATAGTCAGACACCTACCGGCTACCGCAGGTCGCGGAAGAACGCGCGCACTTCATCGAGATGGAGGTGGCCATGACGTGGAGCGCATCCCGGCCGCCAACACCTTGATCCGGTGGTTCCCAGCCGCATGCCGCGCACCTCCCGGTCAGACGCGATCATGGGACGGCCCGCCTGGAGCAACCCGTCTAACGGGCATCGAGGACACGCGCCGGACGGCGCTCCGGGCCCTCCGGCCAGTGTCTTCCGGTTTCTCCAGAAACCTTCATCTTCCCCTAGGACGTTCTGATAGACTGTTGACATTCCGGTTTTGACCTGGTACTCGTAGGCTTCACAAACGACGTTGAGGTGCCAGTCAGCTGTCCCCGGTCCGGGGCGCTCGGCTGGCACGAGTTGTTGGCAGCGAATGCTTCCGGTGATCGCGACCGAACTTGCCCGGTGACGCTTTAGTTGTCTGGCTGGATCCGTAGTTGTTGTAGGGAGGACTCATGACACGACCGAGTGCAGTCCACGTTGTCGTAGCCGTCGTCGGCGTCGCGTTGTTTGCATCGACCAGCTGGGCTCAGCAAGACAGCGGGATAGCTGGGCTCGTCACGGACGTCCAGGGGGCGGTACTCCCCGGGACGACTGTCGAAGCGTCCAGCCCGGCCTTGATTGAAGGAGTTCGGACAGTTGTTAGCGACGGGCAGGGCAGATATAACATCATCAACCTGCGGCCCGGCGGCTACACGGTCACCTTCACGCTGCCCGGTTTCTCGACCGTCATCCGAGAAAACGTCGTCCTGGTGGCAGGATTCACCGCCCCGATTGACGCGCAGATGCAGATCGGAGGCATCGAGGAAACGGTCACGGTGACCGGGGCGTCTCCGCTCGTTGACGTGCAGAACGTCAGCCAGAGCACCGTCATCTCGGACCGGCTGCTCGACTTGCTGCCCAGCAGCAACAAGAGCCTGTCGAACTTCACCAATATGATTCCCGGGATGACCGGCAATCCCGATATCGGCGGCGCCGCGGGCCTCTTGAATGCGAATCAGGTGCGCCCGAACACGTTTCACGGCAAGGGCGGCGTCAAGTTCGAGTACGACGGCATGAAGACCGCGAACTTCGCATCCGTGGGTTCGATCAGCTACATCATGAACCCGCACACGGCGGTCGAAATGCAGGTGGAAACCGCTGGCGTCTCTGCGGAGAGCAACTCCAGCGCCATGCGATTCAACTATATTCCGAAGGAGGGCTCCAACTCCTTCGAGAGCGTGATCTCCGGCGTGTTCACCGACGACGGCCTGCAGGCCGACAACTTGACCCCGGCGCTGGAAGAGCGTGGACTGCGGGTGGTCAACAAGGTCCTGCGTGTGTACGACTTCAACTACTCGTTCGGCGGTCCGGTCGTGCGCGACAAGCTGTGGTTCTTCACCGCGACCCGGTTCACCGGCAATCAGAATCAGCTCTCCGGGCTGTTCTTCAACGAGACGCCGGGCGACGCCTGCTTGTGCTACACGCCCGACTTCGATCGGCCCGCCTTCAAGCGGGAGTGGCTGAGGAGCATTGCCGGCCGGCTGACTTGGCAGGCGTCGGAGAAGAACAAGTTCAACTTCTTTGCTGATATCGAGGCCTGGTACGCTCGCGGGCGCGGGTCCAACAACGCGCCGGAAGCGTTTACCGCCTTCAACTTCTGGCCGGACGGGCTCTATCAGGCCAGTTGGAGCTCGCCTGTCAGCAACCGGCTGCTGCTCGAAGCCGGGTGGTCGCTGACGAGGGGTTCGTGGCCGCGGCCGAGGTCGATGTTCCGGGAAAGCGGCCAGGGCTTTCCCGATATGAAGGACACCGACATCAGTATTCGAGAGGCCGCGATCGGCCTGCGCTACAACGCGGCGGGCGGCTTTTCCGACAAGACCATCAACGACCGCTACGTCGTTCGGTTCAGCGCGTCGTACGTGACCGGCTCCCACAACTTCAAGACCGGGGTCCACCAGGAGTTCGGTCCTGCGGAAAGGGGGTCGTTTTGGAATCAGGATATTTCGTACGATTTCCGTAACGGGCTGCCGTATCGGCTCACTATGCGGCCGGGACAGGTGACATTCGAGAACCTGAACGCGGATATGGGAATCTATGTCCAGGATCAGTGGACCATCGACCGTCTCACACTGAACCTCGGCCTTCGCTTCGACTACCTCAACGCCTCCATACCCGCTCAGACCGTCGCCGGCGGTCTCGGAGTAGGACGAACCGACGGCCTGCAGTTTCTGCCCGACCGCAGCTTCGCGGCGGTGTCAGGGGCGCCGTTGTGGAAGGACCTGAATCCGCGGCTGGGCATGGCGTACGATCTGAGCGGGGACGCTCGGACGGTGCTCAAGGCCTCGTTGGGCCGCTACGTGGGCACGACCTCGACCGACATCGCCCAACAACTCAACCCCATCCGCACTGCGATTAATACCGTGAACAGGTCATGGAACGACGCCAATGGGGATTTCGTTCCCGACTGCGACTTTCTCAATCCCGACCTTAACGGCGAGTGCGGGCCGTACAGCAATCGGAACTTCGGCCTGCTCAACCCCGGCGCCACCACCTACCACGACGGGGTGATCAGAGGTGGGCTGAACGGGTCGCGCGACTACCTGTGGGACGCCTCGATCGAGCTGGAACGTCAGCTCACCGACCAGCTGTCGGTGACGACCGGCTGGTATCGCAACTGGTCGGACAGGTTCGCCACCGCCGGGACGTTCGAGAACCGCCAGTTCCGCGCTGACAATCTGTCGGTGACCCCGGCCGACTTCGATCCGTACTGCATTACTGCGCCGCGCGATCCGCGGCTGCCCGGAGGTGGTGGCAACGAAATCTGCGGTCTGGCGGACGTCTCGCCGGAGAAGTTCGGGCAGGTGGACAACGAGTTCATCATACCGGACACCTGGCATCGCGTCAGCGACTTCTTCGGCATCACCTTCGACTCGCGCTTCGAAACGGGGCTGGTGGTCGGCGGCGGCTTCGACATCGGGCGCACGAATGAAGACCGCTGCGTCGTGGTCGATTCGCCGCAGGATCTGTTCGATTGTGACATCACGACGCCCTTTGGCGCCCAGGCGCAGGTCAAGGTGCACGCTTCCTACCCGTTGCCGTATGACATGTACCTGTCCGCGAATATCCAGAACGTGTCGGGGCCGGAGATCCGAGCGACCTACAGGGCGCTCAACAGCTTGATCCAGCCCTCGCTGGGCCGGCCCCTCGCGTCGTGCGCGGGCCGTAGCGGGAGCGCCTGCACCCGGTTTGCGAGTGTTGAGCTGATCGACCGGCAGACGGAGTTCGAGGGCCGGCGCACGCAGCTCGACGTGCGGTTGACCAAGATCTTTCGCCTGGGTGACGGCGGCACCGAGCTGCAAGCGAACCTGGACTTCTACAACGCGTTGAACGGCAGCGCCATCATGAACGTCAACCGCAACTGGGGCGCGAACTGGCTGCAGCCGATCGGCTGGCAGGGCATTTCGTCGCCGGTTCAAGACGGTCGGATTATCCAGGTGAGCGGCCGGTTCACCTTCTAACAGGCACGTGGCCGGCTATTGACCGCGAACGGGGTCGGACCACGGGGCCGGGCAACCGGGCCCCGTGGTCCTGTTCGGGTATCGAGTCGTACGGCGGGATGGAAGCAGGGGGTCAATCCGATGCGAACGAGATTTGCCGTGGTGATGGCGGCGGTTGCGATGTCCGGCGGCCTGTGGCTGACGGCCGCGCCGGGGTGGGCGCATCACGCCTTTTCGGCGGAATTCGACGCGAGCCAGCCGATCCAGTTGCAGGGGACGGTGACGCGGTTCGAATTGATCAATCCCCATGCGTGGATTCATATCGACGTGACGGGCCAGGACGGCGAGGTGGTCCGCTGGATGATCGAAGGCGGGGCGCCGAACGCGCTGATCCGGCGCGGCTTCACCCAGAGATCGCTCGCGGTCGGGACGGAGATCCTGGTCGATGGATATCGGGCCAAGGACGGGGCGACCCGGGCCAACGGCAAGGACATCACGTTCCCCGACGGGCGCAAGCTGTTTGTCGGGTCCTCGGGCACCGGTGCTCCTTACGACCCGACCCGACGGTGACCCGACCGCTTGACGCAGCTTCACCCTGTTACCGTCGAGGGGCTCCTAGCCGGTGAGAGCGGCGTTGCGGGTCGTGGAACGCTACACGCGCATCGATGCCGATACGATCAGCAGGATGCCGCCGCCGCGGCAAAGCCCTAGCGCGAGCAACTCCACCCGAATTCCAATGATGACGCGACGAACGCTTGCTACGCTGGCCCTGTTGGGGCTGATGCTCGTGGGGTTGCGCGCGCAGGTCCCGTTCGAGCGCCTGCGCTCGGCGGCGAGCGAGCCCCGGAACTGGCTGACCTATTCGGGCAGCTATGCCAGCACCCGACACACCACGCTGAGTCAGATCACCCCGGCCAATGTCGGCGAGCTCGAGCTGCAGTGGGTGTTCCAGAACCGCGTGTTCGGGCCTTGGCAGTCGACGCCGCTGGTGGTCGACGGCATCATGTACCTCACGCAGCGGCCCAACGACGTCATCGCGCTCGATGCCCGGACGGGGCGGGTATTCTGGATTTACCGCTACCCCACCCCATCCAGCCACCGCGCCTGCTGCGGGTCGAACAACCGCGGCGTGGCGATCCTGGGTGACAGGCTGTTCATGGCGACGCTCGACGCCCACGTCGTGGCGCTCGACGCGGCGACGGGGGCCGAGCTGTGGAACGTCGAGGTGGCGGACATAGAGCAGGGGCCGTATTCGTTCACCCTTGCGCCGCTGGCCGTCAAGGACAAGGTGATCATCGGCACCGGCGGCGGAGATCTCGGTGTTCGAGGCTTTATCGCCGCGCTCGACGCGGAGACCGGCGAGGAGGCATGGCGCTTCCACACGATTCCCGGGCCGGGCGAACCGGGCCACGAGACCTGGGAGCCGTGCCCGCCCAATCCCACCACCTACTGCGATCCGGAGGCCTGGAAACATGGCGGCGGCTCGGTCTGGCTAACCGGGTCGTATGACCCGGCGCTCAACCTGACGTATTGGGGGGTGGGCAATCCGGGCCCGGACTACAACCGGGCCCAACGGCCGGGCGACAACCTCTACGCGACCTCGGTCGTGGCCCTGGACGCCGACACCGGCGAGCTGCGGTGGTATTTTCAGTTCACGCCGGACGACAACTACGACTACGACTCGGTCCAGATTCCGGTCCTGGCTGACATCGAACGCGGCGGCACCGAGTTCAAGGTGATGCTGTGGGCCAATCGCAACGGGTTCTACTACGTGCTCGACCGGGCTACCGGCCGGTTCCTCTCCGGTTTCCCGTTCGTGAGGGTCAACTGGGCTGAAGGGTTGGATGACAACGGGCGCCCCCTCGAAACGCCTCAGCCTCCCGGGGCGCCGACCTATCCGGGCATCCAGGGCGCGACGAACTGGTATTCGCCCTCCTACAGTCCGCGTACGGAGCTCTTCTACATCCCGGCCTGGGAAGACTACGCGACGGTCTTCGACGGAGCGCCGCAGGTGTACGTCGAGGGTCAAACTCGTGGGTTCTCGGGGCGAACACCCGCGGGCCTGCCAACCACCTACCTCCCTGCGCCGGGTGCGCCCAACGTGCCGGCGCTCTCACGCGGCCCGATCAACACCTGGACAGACGCGATCGGGCATGGGGCGGTGCTGGCAATCGATGCCCTGACCGGTGAGCAGAAGTGGAAGTTCGAGCTAACGGACATGATCGCCAGCGGCATCCTGACGACGGCGTCGGATGTGCTGTTCACCGGCGCCCGGTCGGGCTATTTTCAGGCGCTGGACGCCCGAGACGGCGAGTTGCTCTGGAAGGCCAGTCTCGGTGGCCAGATCGTCAATGGTCCAATGAGTTACGAGGTGGCCGGCAAGCAATATGTCGCCGTCATCGCCGGGCACTCCCTGTCGACCTTCGCCCTGCGTGACTGAGCGGCACCCTGAGGAGACGACCGCTGCCATTTCTGTGGAGACACCAGGTGAGAACGGGGAGATTTCCGATGAACAATCGATCTTTGCTGTCGACGGTCGCCATGGCCTGCGTGGCGGTGTTGGTGCTCGCCGTGGCCACCGCTGCCGGCCAGGAAGCGACGCCGGCGGACAAGTGGCAGCCGTCGCGCACGGCGGAGGGCCACCCGGATTTGCAAGGCCTCTGGACGAACGCAACGATCACGCCGTTCGAGCGGGGGTCCTCGTTCACATACTCGGGCGTTGCCGTGCCTGAGTCGGTCGCCTCCAAGGAGTTCTTCACCGCGGAGGAAATCGCCGCCTTCGAGGCCCAGACCGTCGGGCGGCGCATCGAGAACGACGGCCGGGCCAGGGCCGGCGGCGTCGGCTCGTACAACACGCACTGGCTCGATGCGGGAACGCAGTTTCTGTCGACGCGGCAGACTTCCCTCGTCGTCGACCCCCCCGACGGACGCGTGCCGGTGAAGGCGTGGGCGGAGATGGTCCGCGACTACAACCGCGAGCACCGGGATGACCATTACCGGCACATGAGCGTCTGGGATCGCTGCATCTCGCGAGGCGTGCCCGGATCGATGTTCCCGGCCGGCTACAACAACGCGTACCGCATCCTGCAGGTTCCCGGTTACGTGGTGATCCTCCACGAGATGATTCACGACGCGCGGATCATCCCGCTGGACGACCGGCCGCACGTCGACGACAACATTCGCCAGTGGATGGGCGACTCGCGGGCGCGCTGGGAAGGCGACACGCTGGTCGTCGATACGAGGAATTTTCACGGCCGGGGTTGGATCGCGAACAGCGGCGGGGGGGGGCGCATGAAGGGAATCCCCGCCAGCGAGCGGCTCCACGTCGTCGAGCGCTTCACGCGCGTGTCCGAGGACACGCTCATGTGGGAGGTGCGGGTTGACGACCCGAACGTCTATCACGGACCATGGACCATCTCGATGCCATTGACGCGGGATCCAGGATACGTGCAGTTCGAGTACGCTTGCCATGAGGGAAATCTGGCCGTGACGAACACGCTCGGCGGCGGGCGCGCCCTGGACGCGCAGGGTCGCTGATCGGGGCCCCACGATTTCGTACGGAGGAATGATGAAGGTCATTGTGAGTCTTGTCCTCTCAGGGTTTGTTTCGCTGAGTGCGTCCGCGTTGCAGTTGCCGGTTCCCTCCCCGGTGGAGCCTGACTCGCCGGAGATCGTCGTAACCGAGTACGACCTGGAGCCTCTGGTAGCCAACAGAGAGCAGGCCGAACAGGAGTTGGAAGAAAACAAGGCCGAAACGCACGGGGAAGCGCTGTATGTCTGGAAATGCGCGACGTGCCATGATCCCCTCGGGCAAAGACCCATTGTCGATAGGGCGGAGGGGTGGGTTGGCCCCTGGGTAAATGCCGAAACCGTCACGGACCTAGGCGAGGATGGTATAAAGGACATCATCCTGGTCGGCACGGCCAGGATGCCCGGCTGGCAGTACACGCTGTCGGAAGAGGAAGTGGATCAGATCATTGCGTATCTGAAGACCGTAACCAGTACGAGGTAGGGCAGTTTTGGTTAAGGCAAAGGAGTCCATCATGTCGCAGCATAGTGTTGTGTGGTCGGCGGGCGTTGTCTTCGGCGTGGCCGTTCTCACGGTGGCAGTCGGCGCCCAGACCGGCGGCTCCGGCGCGATGTTGTCGGGCGCGATCCAAGACGCCGGCGGCGCCGCGCTGGAAGGCGTCGTGGTGTCGGCTCGTGCAGTGGACCAGACGTTTACGACCAGTGTGTATACGGACGAGGAAGGCGCGTACTTCTTTCCCGAACTGCAAAGCGGGCAGTACCGGGCGTGGGCTCAGGCGAAGGGCTACGAGACCGCGCGCGCGAAACTGACACTGGACTCCGCCGGACACACCCGCCAGGAATTCACTCTGGAGACCCTGGAGGATTTCGAGATTCAGCTCTCCGGATCCGAATGGCTCGCGGCGCTGCCCGAGGACACGTTCGAAGATCGCCGCATGAAAGAGGTCTTTCGCGTCCAGTGCACCGAATGCCATCTGCCGGGTTACGTCCTGCAGAACCGCTTCGATGAACGCGGCTGGCGGGCGATCATCAACGTGATGGAGGGGGGCGGCTATACCGGCGTGAATCCAAACCCCCGCAGACCACCCGTGGCGATGACATACCACAAGGACGAGCTCGCAAAGTACCTGACCCGCATGCGCGGACCGGGCCCTTCCCCCATGGTGTTCGAGCCCCATCCGCGCCCGACGGGTGACTCGGCGCGTGTCGTGATTACGGAGTACGATGTCCCGCCCGCCGAGACGCCGACCGAATTCGTTCTCCACAATGGCAGCGATTGGATGCAGGGGGCTCCGTCTGGTGCGGCCGGCGGACGTGGGCTGCACGACGTCCAGCCCGATCTGAACGGCAACGCGTGGATCGCCGAATCGCAGAGCAACACGGTGCGGACGCTCGTCAAGGTCGACCATCAGACCGGCAAGTCGACGGGGTACAAGATCATTGCCGGCGACGGCGTTGTCGCGCTGGGTGGCCACGGTATCTCAAGAGACCAGAACGGCATCATGTGGTTCAACACCGGTGGCCGCATGGGGAGGCTGGACCCCGCCACGGAAGAGATCGAGACCTTCACGCCTCCTTACGGCCTGAGCGTCGGGGGCACCGTCGATCCCGAGCCGCGTTTCGGCAAGGTCTGGGGCGACGCGAACCATGGGGCCCTGTTGTTCGATCCAGAGGCGAGGACCTTTGAGTTCTACCGACAACCTGTCCTCGGTGACAGCTCGACGTACGGCGTGGCCGGCGACGCGCTAGGCAACGGCTGGTGGGCCAATTGGACGATGGACCAGGTCGGCTTCGGTTGTGCGACCCAGAGCGATTTCTGTCAGGCCGGCACCTCGTTCTCGATTCCAATGCGGCCGCCCGACGCGCCCGGTCCCGAAAGCTTCATGACCGAGGCCGATAAGGAGTTCTACCACATTTCAGGTGCGCTGCAATTCATGGGGCGCCCCTTCGTTCCGGGGTCACAGGCGCCCCGCCGATTGGGAGCCGACAAAGACGGCGATACCGTGTGGATCGGGAACTGGTGGGGCAACAACCTGGCGGAGATCGACATCAGGACGCGGGAGGTGACGTATCACCCGCTGCCGTACAAGTACCAGCACCCCTACGCCGTCGTCATTAACAGGGACCACATGGTCTACACGAACTTGAGCAACGACGATGCGGTGGCCAAGATCAACCCGGAAAGCGGGGAGTGGACGCTCTACCACCTGCCCAGCCGGGGGGCCGAGATACGCCATATCGCGCTCGACGATGTTCGCGGCGACATCTGGGTGCCGTACTTCACCACGAGCCGGATTGCCCGGCTGCAATTCAGGACGGAAGAGGAAGTCCAGACGCTCAAGAACGCAGCGAACTAGAATCTGGCTGGAAGCGAGTCAAACGGTCGCCGGCTGTAGGTATGCATCAGGCTCGCATAACCTCGTTCTCGCCCGCGCTCCCTGACGAGCGCCCGGAGTAATCCGGGCCTCGTTCACGGGAGCCGTGTCCCTTTGACGGAGGCTTGCCCTGACGGGTGCTCGGCAAACTCGTCAGGCGGGGTGTCCTTGGAAGGGTCACGGCATGGCGCCGGCTGTCCAAGGAGTGCGGCTGGGCTGTCCGGCTTCGTACAACTTGAGATTCTCGACCATCCCGTCCACCAAACCGCCGCTCCACCCCTGTCGTCTGACGTCTGCTATCACCTTACGCTGCAGCGCGGCCGCCTGTTCATAGTCTCCCATCTCGGCCAGCACCATGGCCATCGTTTCGTCTATTTCGACGATCCCAGGATGTTCTTCGGAAAGCCCTTGCATCAGAGCCATCGCCCTGCGCCCATCGCGCACCCGATCGTCGGGCGCGGACGCGAGGAGACGCCCCCGGGCGAGGACAAACTCCGGGCGATCGGGGTGTGCTCTGGCGCCTTCGTCCAACCGCTCGAGCGCCTCATCGTAGCGGTCCAGTTGGACCAGCGCCATCGCGTGACCGAAACGGGCTTCGGAGACACGGGGATCGGTTTCGATCACCTGCACATAGTGCAGCAATGACAGCTCCGCCCGGTCACTGTGGCGCAGAAGGTCAGCCAGAACGAGGCGCGCTTCCACATAGGCGGCGTCGTAGGTTACGGCGTCCGCGAACCGCGTCGTCGCCTCTTTGAACAGCCCGTTGGTCGCCATGATCACGCCGAGGCTGTAGTGAGCTTTCGCAAATCCCGGCTCCAGGCGCAGCGCCTCCTCGAATTCACGCACGGCGCCAGGCACATCGTCCATAAGGGCCAGCGCCGTGCCTCGTCGATGTCGCAGCGTCGGATCGTCCGGCCGCAGCCCGATCCCCTTTTGGAAGTACTCAGCGGCCATCTCCCATTCCTCATGCTCCAGGGCTCGAATCCCGCTGGTTTCGTACGCACTCGCACTCCTCAGTAGCCCATCCAGTTCGCGCATCAGCGGATCGGCCATGGCAAGTTCAACTTCGCCGCGCCGTTCGAGGTGAGCCTGCGCCCTGGCATGGTCGCCCAGTCCTCTGTATGCCATGGCGAGGGGATAGTGAACGCTGACGGCTTGGGAATCCTCCTCCAGCGCTTGCTCCAGCCGCTCCACGGCTCGCGCGTAGTCTCGAGTGGCGAGAGACGCTCGCCCCAAGCCGCTCAGAGCGGGGACCAGGTCGGGTCGCTGCGCGAGGGCTTTCTCGAGAAAAGTCTCGGCCATCTCGGGCCGGCCCAGCTCAAGGTTCACCTCACCAAGCCAAACCAGAGAGGGCACATCGCCAGGTTTCAGCTCGAGCGCCCGCTCGAAGAACGCCGCAGACTCCACATGATCGGTCTTGGACTTGTAGACGTGCCCCAAATAGTACGGCCAGCGCACGTCGTGAGGGGCGAGTGCTTGCGCGTTCAAGAAACAGGCCTCCGCCGCTTCCTGGTACTCGGCGGCCATGAGAAGCTTCCCCATTGCCCCGTAGGCGGCGCTGAGCTCGGCCGGCGGCGCATCCCGTCGTTCAGCCGTCATCATCAACGATGAATGCTGTTCGACGATCTGCTCGCGGACAGACTCCGCCGCCCGGGAAAGGTCGGGCAATGAAATCGGCTGGACGACGACCGCGTCCGGCTGCCCGGCCGCCAATGCGCTGGTCGCCAACCCGGTCGGCGGCTGGGCCCCGCCGGCAGCCAGGGCGGCGAACCCCGATAGCAAGACGACCAGCTCTGACCGCCTCCTCATTGGCCGCCGCCCTCCGTCAACGTGGCCCACCGGTCTACGGGCACGTTGAACCAGTCTTCAACCCGACCACTCGGCCAATGAACCCTTACGGTAGGGGGCTCGGCGGAGCTGTCGAGACCGAAGAGGACGCGCGGATCATTGGCCGATGCATAACTGCCGTCGGCCCGCACCCGACGCCAGAGCGCAGGGCGACTCGTTCGCATGATCGCGACCTTCGCGCCGAGCATGTCCCGGGGCACTTCTTCCCCTACCAGCCGCAACCCCAGCCAGTGGTTGCGGTTCCCGACGTTGTTGACGAGCAGCCGCACGGGACCGTTGTTGTTGCCCACCAACACGTCAACGTCGCCGTCGTTGTCGATGTCGCCGAAGGCCGCACCCCGACCCACGTCGGCCAGCTCGAACACCGCCCCCGCGCGGTCCGTCACGCTCTCGAAACGCCCGTTACCGAGATTGTGAAACAACAGATTTCGTTCACCGTACGGATACGGATCGCCGTCACGTCCGGCGATTCTCATTATGGCTCCGTTGACCGCCAGCAGATCGAGCCAACCGTCATTGTCGAAGTCAAACCAGGTTGTACCGAACCCGGTGTGGCCAAGGCTGGGGACACCAAGCCCCGAGGACACACTCAGGTCTTCGAAGAGCCCGGAACCGTCATTGACGTAGAGGTTGTTTCCCTCTACCGGCAGGTGTGTCATGAACAGGTCTTCGTCGCCGTCATTGTCGAAATCGCCGGCGTCGACACCCATGCTGGCTTCGGCGCGGCCGTGTTCGCTCAGCGCGGTACCTGACAACAGCCCCATGTCCCGGAACGTTCCGTCGCGTTGGTTCACCCACAACTGGTTTTCCTCACTGTCGTTGGCCACGTAGATATCGATCCAGCCGTCGCCGTCAAAATCGGCCGTTGTCACACCCAGCGCGGGTCCGAAATCTCCGGCGACCAAAGCGCGCGCGGACACATCCAGAAAGGTTCCGTCGCCGCGGTTCCGGTACAGCACGTCCGGCTGTCGGCGAAACGCGTGCGGGGTACAGTAGTCCTGCTGGCCCGCCGCATTGTGACAGGCCGTGTTCATGTCCAGGCTGTAGTGTACGTAGTTGCCAACGAACAGATCGAGCCAGCCGTCGCGGTCGTAATCCACGAACGCGGCCGACACCGCCCAGCCATTGTCATCCGTGTTGCTCTCCCGAGAGACGTCGGTGAACGTCCCGTCGCAGTCGTTGCGGAATAGTTGATTCCTGCCAAAGGCGGTGACGTAGAGATCTACGCAGCCGTCATTGTCATAGTCTCCGGCGGCTACGCCCATCCCGTATCCGGTGATCCTGATGCCGGTCTCCGCCGTAACGTCCGTGAACTGCAGCCTGCGCGAGCCGTCCGCCTCAACGTTCAGGTCATTCCGGAAGAGTTGGCTGGCCGGCGTCACCGAACCGGCTGGTGGGAACACGGCATCGCGAACTGTTTTTCCGGTTCCCAACATCCGCCCCTGTACCAAAAAGACATCGAGGTCACCGTCGTTGTCGTAATCCAGCAGCCCGCTGCCCGGCGGCAGAATCTCCGGCATATACAGCTCGCCCGACATGCCGTTGAAGTGGATGACACCGAGACCAGCGGCTTCCGCCTGGTCAGTGAACCAGTCGCCGTTCCGCTCTTGCTCGGCACCAGCTGGTCCGCTTGCCACAGCTGCGCAACCCGCCAGAAGCAGGGTTGGGACAATCTGTAACGTTACAAACCTGATGCTCATTCCGGGCGGAGGCAACACGCGGGGGTCCGGCGGCCGCAGCACATCCAGCTTGACATGCTCCGCATTACGGCCAGAAGCGGCTCAGTGCGCGACGGGCGGCGTTTGCCCATTGCCATGCACGAGAGTTAGGCGGATCGTGGGCAGCACGGTCTGGTTGGGAATCCCGTTCGCGTACGAGGAGTCGGGAAGTCGCTCTACCTCCGGTTCGACGCCTCCCATTGCTCCAGCTCTTCATAGAGCACTTCATACTGCGGGAGACGTACGGCGCGTTCGTCCTCACGCGCTTGCACCGCATACTCCTCATCGGCGCGCGCGGCCGTCAGGCTGTTCGGCATGCCGTAGTTGCCCGCGTGACACGCGGGGTCGAGGAGCAGATAACTGTCGTCCTCCTTCCCCAGGGGACGCAGGACGGTGTACGGCCGCACGTAGGTCATCGGATCGTCGATCGTGTATTGGTATTCGATCCGTTCGTCAGAGACGCGCGTGTAGCGCTCGATGTAGCGCAGGCCCTCACCGGATCCCGGGTAGTAATGAGCATGCTCGGTGAGTCCTCCATGAATCGGCATGATTTCGCCGCCGTCCTGCTTGCCCACGATATTGGTAGCCTCGACCACGAGCGTGTCGCCTTCCCAGCGGCCACGCGCATCGCCCAGCCACTGGCGCATATGCGAGGGCAACGGCGGACGGCCGTCGAGGGGGATCACATACACATCGTTTTGGTTCAGGGTATTCGCACGAATCACCACGTACCCGGGGGCCTGCATGATGTGCTTGCTCCCGCCGATGCGACTTCTCGCGGAGCTGAGACATCGCTCCCCCAGGTTGGCGTCAAACCAGTCGTCGCGTTGGCCACGTCCCCGGACCTCCTCTTCTCGCCGCTCCCATCGCTGTAGCAGCTCCCGCGTGAAGGGCGGGATTCGTCCGTCCGGCGGATCGATGACCAGCGACGTGCGCGGCCAGGGCTCTCGCAGTTCTCTCGGTCCCGAGTCGGTCCAGAACCTGTTGTATTCCTGCCCGACGATATTCTTGTCATATGCGGTGACCCGATCGAGATCCCGAGGGCGCACGACGTTCTCCAATTCCTCCTCGGTAGCCCCCTGGCCTCGCATCGCATCCGTTCTTGCTTTTTCAGCCAGTTCTTCGTCGGTCAGAAATTCCCTGTCCCCGAACTCCGCAGGTCGTTCCATCGGGGTGGAGGTCACCTCGTTCGTCCATATCCCTTGTATGTCGGGGTCGCCCCACGGTGTCTGGGGCGGCGTCCAGTCCTGCGCCCCGGGGTTCGCGACGGCCGCTCCGACGGCGGCAAGAACGGCCAGCATGGCGACAGACTTCAACCTCATACCCCACCCCCTGTTCCACCTGCGTCAGTCTCACGTCCGGACCCACCGGGCATCAGGGCTCACGCCGCTCGGCAGCTTCGCCGGTGGCCCTCGCCTGCTCGCGCTCGAGGACATCCCACGGCACGCCAAGGGCGGTGTCAGCCCCCAGGTTCCGCAGCAGCTCTGCAGTCTCCGGCCACGCCTGGAACTGAAAAGACTGCTTCGCACCCTCGGCAATGCGAAACGGAGTCCGCCCCCTGAAGTCCTGAGCGTCAATGGCAGCGCCCTGTTCGACCAGGTACTGCACTACTTCGTTCAAGCCTCTGAAAGCCGCGCCGTGCAGGGCCGTGAAGCCTGCTTCGTTGACCGCGTTCACGTCGACGCCAGCCTCCTTGATCAACACCCGGACCGTCTCCTCCGCCGAAGGCGATCGGTTACCCCGCGGTTTCCCCGGCTGAAACGACGCATGACCGATGCCGGCCGCGACCATCAGCGGCGTGGTCTGGTCATCCGTCGTGAGGCTTTGGTCGGCACCCGCCGCCAGCAGGACCCGGATGACGTCGGCCCAGCCCGTCTGTCGCGAGCGGCGGCCATTCGCCGCAAAAGCAGCCACCCACAGCGGCGTTGCGCCCCGCAGGTTTCCCGTGCCGATCGCAAATGTCTCGAAAGCCCCGCGCTTGGTTGCGACGTAGTATTGCACCGTCGCCGGTGTCGAAATGCGCGCGTTCGGGTCCGCGCCGTGGCCGAGGAGCGCCTCCACCATGGCCAGCCGGCGACCCGGTTCGATCGAGGCCACGGTTCGGTGAACGTCCACTCCACGCACGCGAAGCCACTCACGCAGCCACATGTCGACGGGTCCCGCGGCGACGTGCAGCGCGCTGACCCCGTACAGACTCCCATTCGGATCCGCGCCCTGCTCGAGCAGGAATTCGACGAAAGCATCCCGACCGCTGAGGACCGCGAGGGGCAACGCATGCGAGCCGTCCGAGCCGAGTGCATCTACCGCCGCGCCGGCGGCGAGCAGGAGTCTGGCGGCCTCCAGGTCGCCGTTGCGCGCGGCAAACAGCAGCGGCGTGAAGCCTACCCTCGAGCTCGCGGCGACATCCGCACCGGCCTCGACCAGCACCCGGGCGGCATCCAGATGGCGCTGCGCAATCGCCCACATCAACACCGTGTGGCCGGTGTCGGAAGTTGCCGCATCGACGTCCGCGCCGTGGGCGATCAGCTCGCGCATCACACGCACGCTGCCGGTCCGCGCGGCCAGCATGAGCGGCGTCACGCCGTTGGTCTGGCCGGCATTGACATCCGCCCCGGCCGCCACCAGCTTCTCGACCATGGCGGCGGCGCGGTTCTCGCACGCCCGCGCGAGCGGCGTGACGCCGTGATCTTCGGCCGCATTCACGTCGGCCCCGGCACGCAACAAGAGATCCACCGTGTCCGGATCGTTCCAGTGCGCCGCCCATAGCAGCGCCGTCGCGCCGTCAGCCTGAGGCGCGTTGACGTCGACACCCTCTTGTAGCAGGGCCCGAACGACCACTGAATCCTGCCGCGCCGCAGCGTCCACCAAACGGAGATCGTCAGCCGCGCCCTGCGCCAGGCCGGCAAGCGCGCAAAGAACAGGCGTCAAACATCCAGCCCGCCACGCGGTGGTGCTATTCATCAGGTCCTTCTCCTCGCATGGGCCGTCACTAGATATCGGTGAGGGCTTCGCTGGGATGCTCCAACCTGCCGGTGCTGTCGCCGAACTTCTCGACCGAGACGCCCATCATGTCCAGCACCGTCACCCAGAGATTCGCCAGCGGTGTGCCCTGTGGATAGCGGATGTGACGCCCGCTCCTGAGCCCGGCGGCGGCGCCACCCACGACGGCAATCGGAAGGTCGTCGTGGAAATGCGTGTTGCTGTCGCTGATGCCCGTGCCGTAGACAAGCAGCGAATGGTCCAGCAGCGTGCCATCGCCCTCCGGCGTCGACCCCAGCTTGCTGACCAGATGGGCGAACTGTTCCATGTGATACGAGTTGACCTTGTGCAACCGCTCGAGCTTGGCGGGCTCGTTCTGGTGATGCGACAGCGGGTGATGCGAGTCGGACACTCCAATCTCGGGATACGCCCGGCCGCTGACCTCTCTCGCCAGCATGAACGTGCTGACGCGGGTCAGATCGGTCTGGTATGCCAGCGCCAGCAGATCCATCATGAGCCTGGCATGCTCGCCGTAGTCGCTGGGAATCCCCATCGGCTGATCGAGCACCGGCAGCTCTCGGGTAAGCTGCTCTTCTGCCTTCTGCACACGCCGCTCGACGTCGCGCACGGACTCGAGGTATTCGTCGAGCTTGGCGCGGTCGCCCGATTCCAGGCTCCGATCGAGCCTTGCCGCATCCTCCCTGACGAAGTCGAGAATGCTGCGGTCGCCCTGAATACTGTCGCGCCGGGAGGCCACGTCCGTGCTGCCGCTCAGACCGAACAGTCGTTCGAAAACCGCGCGCGGGTCGTTTTCGCATGGCAGCGGGGTCGTCGGTGTTCGCCAGGCGATCGTGTTCGTCAACGAACAGCTCGTACCGTCGCAGGCGCCCAGAACCGCTACCGACTCCAAGGCGAGCTCAAGCGACGCCAATTGCGTTTCTCTGCCGAACTGCCTCGCAACGACCTGGTCCATCGACACTTCCGCGATCACGTTCGAGTCGGAGATTGCCTCGTAGGGCGTGCAGGTCAGGAACGTGCCGGCGGAGCGCGCGTGGTCGCCCCCGCGCGACGTGCGGTTGGCCGCTTCGTCCGCGAGCCCGCTCAGAACGAGGACTTGATCCCGAAACGTGGCGAGCGGCGCCAGCGTCGGCGGCAGCTCACTCAGCGCGCCCTCGGTCTTCGGCAACCAGTAACCCATCGCCATGCCGTTGGGCACGTAGAACACACCGAGCCGGCGCACCGGCGCGGCGGCGGTCTTGCTGAGCGCAGTGAGCGCCGGGACCATGCTGTCGAGCAACGGCAGGGCAATGGTGGCCCCGACGCCGCGCAGCACGGCGCGGCGCGAGAGATGCTTCCGGGTGATGATCATGCCTGCCCTCCTGCTCCCGTTCTACCGGCGCTGTCGCTCGACAGGCGCTCCGCTAACGGCTGGCGGCAAGCTCCGCCCCGCCAGCCGCGTCCTCCGCGCCGCCCGGAACCCGCCGCATCTGAAAGGGCGTGCTCCTGATGACGCCCGAGATGACGGAGGACCATCTGAAGTCCTCTCCCGCCGCATCCCGCACGATCCGACGCACGGCGGGCGCATCGTAATAGTCGACCCCGCGGCCGATGGCATACGTCAGCAGCTTCTCGGTCACCGTCCGCACATACTCGTCCCGCTGCGTATTCGCCAGGTAGTCCCTGAACGCCTCCAGGCCGTCGATCGCCGTCCCATCCGCCAGGGCACTGGCGGCGTCGATCGGCAGGCCACCGTCGTCCTCGCGCCACTGCCCCGTAGCGTCGAAGTGCTCCAGCACGAAGCCCAGCGGGTCCATCGGGAGATGGCACGTCGCGCACACCGGGTTGGCCCGGTGCTGTTCCATGCGCTCGCGCAGGGAGGCCGGCTCACCATCCCCGTCGTTCTCCTCGAGAGGCGGCACGTTGGGCGGGGGCGGGGGCGGGGGGGCGCCCAGGAGGCTCTCCAACACCCATTTCCCGCGCAGCACGACGGAAGTGCGGTGCGCATAAGACGTCACCATCAGCACGCTGGCTTTTCCCAGCAGGCCGAAGCGCCTCTCATCGGTCAGCGGCACCCGCCGAAAATGGCTGCCGTACACATTGGGAATGCCATAGTGCCCGGCGAGCCGTTCGTTGAGATACGTGTAGTCAGCCGACAACAACTCCAGGACGCTGCGGTCCTCACGCACCTGACTCTCGACGAACAGGTCCATCTCCTGCACCATCGCGTCGCGGAGCGTGTGGTCGAAGTCGGGGAAGCGACCCGGATCCGGCTCCACCAGGAGCGCGTTCCGTGTGATCAACCATTGGCTCGTGAAGTTGCTGATGAACGTCGAGGCGCGGTCATCGGCAAGCATCCGTCGCACCTGTCGCTCCAGGACGACCGGATCGGTGAGTTGCCCCTGCTCGGCCACCGCCAGCAATTCCTCGTCCGGGATACTGCTCCACAAGAAGAACGACAACCGCGAGGCGAGCTCGACATCACTCAGGTGATAGATCGATCCCGGCCGGGCGTCAGCCGGATCGCGTTCGATGCGCAAGAGGAAGTGCGGCGAAGCCAGTACGGCCCTGAGCGTGCGCTCGATCCCGGCAGCGAAATCTCCCTCCCGGCGGACGGCCGCGTACACGTCGCGCAGCGGCCGCAGATCGGCCTCCGTCACCGGCCGCCGATAGGCGCGCCGGGCAAGGTTGCTCAGAATCTGCTCGGCACACTGCGCCTCGTCGGTGGGGACGGCGGGGCGGCACACGAAGATTCTGCGGCGGCTGGGCGTATCCTCCGGTGACTGCGCATCATGGGGTCCTGAAATCTCGACCGTGTCGATGCCGGGAGCATCCGCATCGTCGACGAAGAACGCTTGCTTGATCGACTGTCGACGCATCGGCACGCTTTCCGCAGGGTAGGGCGCCGAACCGGTGAATGCCACCGCCACGAGCCGCGGCCCGGCCTGGACCGGCAGGCTGAATTCCATGTGGTGATCGGCGGTCAGGCGGTAGTCATGGAGCTCTTTTCCATAGACGTCGTCTTCGGGGACCGCGATCAGGATTCCGGGATCCACTCCCTGGAACGCGCCTCCCACTTTGAATCTCTGCACGAGCGCCCGATCCAGACGCACCTCTACGTCGTGCTCCTCGTCGATGCCGCGGATCGTGTCCGCCAGGAGGTTGCGCTGGAGCCGGATCCTGAAGCCGTACTCCCCATCGAGGGGAAACGTATGGCGAAACGCAAGGCCGCCGTGCGTCCCGAACGGCAGGTCCTCGCCCGCGCGGGCGATTTGTCGACCGAACTCAGGAGCCCGGTACACCTGGATGGCCGGCCGAATCTCCCGGCTTCCAATGGCAAGGCGGCTGATCTTCGTCGCGGCGGACAGGTAGCGGGCCATCAGCCCCGGCGTGACCGACAGGACATCCGCGTTGTTGTCGAACCCGAACCCCGCGGCGTCGGCGGGCAACAATGTCGTGCCGTCTACGTCGAGCGCCAGAAGGTCGCGGATCGCGTTGACATATTCGACCCGGTTGAGCCGGTGCGTGGGTACGCGTCCCGGATTGGGAGCCGCCGCTGCGGCGGCGTCGAGCGCGGCCTCGAGCGCAGCAACCAACGCGTCCCGGGCCGGCGGGTCCGGCCTGGGCCGGCCAGCGGGAGGCATCTGCCCGCTCCTGAGCTTCCGCACGACCTTCTCCAGCACCGGGGCATTCTCAGCCACCTGTCCCGGATCGATCTTGTCGAGCATGAGTCCGGCCGTCTTCAACCTCTCGTTGTGACAGCTCACACAGTACTGTTGGAAGAGCGCGCGGTCCGGTGCGTTGCCCGCTGGCGAGCCCGTTGCTGCCGGCACGGCTTGCGGTTGCCCTCCCAAGGACACCGTCATTCCCACCAGACCCAACGTCGCGACCAGCAGTCTCGACATGGTCACTTGCCTTCCAGTGTTGCGTAGCCGGCGCTATTGCGGCAGCGGCAGATACGCAATTCTGTCACCACGTTGCGACCCGAGCCAGAGCTCGTTGCCAACCGGCACGGCCGTGGTCGACGCCACAAAACCTGGCATGGAGGGGTGTTGAAAGATCCGCTCGAAGTCCAACGTCTCCGGGTCGATCCTCGCGACGTTCGACGACTCCATCAACGGCTCTCGCGGCTCGACAATCGACTGTAGGTCCTTGTCGGTGTGGCCGGCCGCGAACAGCGCCGATCCGTCGGCCGACATCCGCACGTTGTCGGGCCGGAAGCCCAACTCGATGACGTCCCGCTGCACCGGCGTCTGATCGAGCGACACGCGCGTGAGCGTCTCCTCGCGCCACCCCGCAATGTACAGCCAGCGCCCGTCCTTGGAGATTTCCAGTCCGTTGGGCGCCGTGTCGTCGGTGCCCGGTATCGGCGCCCACCCTTCGCCGGCCTTCCACGCCCAGATGTTGCCTAACGACCCATTCGTGCCCGCAACGCCGCCCCCGGGCAGAGGCACCACGCTGTTGATGCGGATGGTCGAAAGCGCCGGAACGCATCCAACCCAGGTCAAGGCCGGCGGCGCTGCCTGGGCATCGACCTCGAACACCTCGACCGACTCCCTGGTGCCGTGGTGCACGACGTACAACGTGTGGACGTCACCTTGTCCGGGCTGGAGATGAAGCCCGTGGGCCCTGAACGCGTCCGGCTCATCGAGGTCGAGCGGACCGGGACACGTCGGGTAGGTCGCGGCGTCGAGCCGCGCGCCTGGCTCCGGCGTCGGGAACAGGACCGTCGCGGTCCTGTCGGCCACGCTGACGAGATGCAGCCGCCCGCCCTCCCGATTGCCGGAAGTAATGACCCACTCATCACCAGGAACCACGGCGAGGTCCTCGGGACTGACGAGGTCGCAAACGAATTGGATCTCTCCGACCGGCTCGCAAGGCGCCGCGCCGACCTCGACGTAGCTGGGGCCTACCTGGCCCGGGCGCCCCGCGGGCGCCGGCTCGGGTTCGGGTTCGGGCTCGGGCGCGGGCGCGGCGCAACCGGAAGCAACGATCGCCAACAGACCCAGGAGCGGCAATGCGGTCAGTACCCTCACGATGTCCCCTCTATGCAAGATGGCGGGTGGTCCCGAATCAGGCATCAACGTCGGCGCCGAGGCTGGAGATGACGAGAAGCGGCATCAGGGACGAGCCACCGAGGTGTCTGATGCCGAAGCGCGTCCTGGCCTCCTCATCCCGCCGCGCGCCACCGCATTCCGATGCGCGCCCGACTGTCCCTTGACGCCCTCAGTTTATACCCATAAAGTTGCTTTTTGTATATCTGTTTTCAGCCGGAATCCCGCATAGCGATTATCGGGTCCTTCCCGGCCAGACGGCCCAGGTTTCAGGCGCCGTTCGGGAGAGCGAGGTTCCATGACCCGCGTTGACGCATGACTATCCGCCATCTCTCCATCCTCGCCCTGATGCTGCCCGGCGTCGTCGCAGCGGGGACGCAACCGGCCGCGCCGGCGCAGCCGGGTGGCCACCAGCGGATGCTGGCGTTGCTTCAGCAGTTGGCGGATCAGGCCCCGGCTACGCACCGGTACATCGGGGACGGCCCGACGAAAGAGCTGCGGGCGGAGCTCGATGCGCTACCTGTCTCAGCCCCCGGTCCGAACCGTTGGATCCTTACAGTCCGCCTGGCCGACGACGAGCTGCGTCTCGGCAACGAGGCGGAGGCGATCCGCCTGCTCACGCAGGCGCGCGACCTCGTGCCGCGCGCCGTGGCGGACAGGTCCTGGCTGGATTACACGCAGCACCGCCTGGGCATCGCCTACCTGCGCCTCGGAGAGACGCAGAACTGCGCCCTCCATCCCACGGCGAACAGTTGCATCCTGCCGCTGCGGGGCGACGGCATTCACCGGCAGCAAGACCCTTCGCGGCAGGCGATCGATGCGTTCGGGCGCGTGCTGGACAACACGCCCGAGCCGAGCACAGAGAATCTGACGTCCGGCGTGAAAGCGCGGAACCTGGCGGTGGGAGCGCCGCCGCGGAACGTGCAACTGGAGGCGACATCGCGGAACCTGGGGGCCCGCTGGCTGCTCAACATCGCCTACATGACGATCGGCGGCTACCCGGACCAGGTGCCCGGGGCGTACCTGATACCACCCGAGCACTTCGAATCGACCGAGCCGTTTCCCCGCTTCGACAACGTGGCGCCGGCGCTCGGCCTCGCCACCTTCGACATGTGCGGCGGCGCGATTGCCGACGACTTCGACAACGACGGCTATCTGGACATCGTGGTGTCGACGTGGGACATCGCAGGTCAGCTCCGTTTCTTCAGAAACAATCAGGACGGGACCTTCTCCGAACGAACGGAACAGGCCGGGCTGCTCGGACTGTATGGAGGCTTGAACATCATCCAGGCCGACTACGACAACGACGGGAACGTGGATATTCTCGTCCTGCGCGGCGCCTGGCTGGGCGCGCAGGGCCGGCATCCGAACTCGCTGCTCCGCAACAACGGGGACGGCACGTTCACGGACGTGACCTTCGCCGCCGGCCTGGGCAACGTGCACTACCCGAGCCAGACCGGCGCCTGGGGCGACTACGACAACGACGGCGATCTCGATCTGTACGTGGGGAACGAATCCTCGCCCGCCCTGGTGGCGCCCAACCAGCTCTTTCGCAACAACGGCGACGGCACGTTCACCGATGTTGCCGCGAGCGCCGGCGTGATGAACCACAGCTTCGCGAAGGCGGTGATCTGGGGCGACTACAACGGCGACCGCCTGATGGATCTCTACGTCTCCAACAGCGGCGGCCAGAACCGGCTGTACCGCAACACCGGGCGCGGGACCTTCATCGACGAGGCGCGGCGCCTCGGCGTCGCCCGGCCGACCGAGAGCTTCCCCGCCTGGTTCTGGGATGTCGACAACGACGGCGCGCTGGATCTCTACGTCTCCGCGTACGTTGCCGGCATCGAGCATCTGGCTGCCAGCGCGCTGGGCCTGCCCGTCAACGTCGAGCTGGCGCGGTTGTACCGCGGCACCGGCGACGGCCGATTCGAAGAAGTGTCGGAGCGTTACGGACTGCGGCAGCCAGTGGCCGCCATGGGCGCCAACTTCGGCGACCTGGACAACGACGGCTATCCGGACTTCTACCTCGGAACCGGCTATCCGCCGTACCACAGCCTGATGCCGAGCGTGATGTACCGCAACCGCGGCGGGCGGGAGTTCGCTGACATCACGTACGCCGGCGGCTTCGGCCACCTCCAGAAGGGCCACGGGGTGTTCTTCGCCGACCTCGACCACGACGGCGACCAGGACGTGTTCGAGCAGATGGGCGGCGCCTTCCCGGGGGACCGCTTCGGCAACGTGCTGTATGAAAACCCGGGGTTCGGAAACCACTCGATCACGATCAAGCTGGTGGGCGTGCGCTCCAACCGTTCGGCCATCGGCGCGCGCATCCGAGCCGACATCGTCGACGACGGGACGCGGCGATCCGTGTACCGCCACGTGAACAGCGGCGGCAGCTTCGGCGCCAACCCGCTGCGGCAGACGATCGGACTTGGGTCGGCAACCCGCATCGAGCGGCTGGAGGTGTTCTGGCCGACCACCGGCGAGACCCAGGTGTTCACCGACTTTCCGGCGGATCAGATCATCCGGATCGTCGAGGGTGAGCATTCGTACTCGACGCTCGAATTGACGACTCTCACGCTCGGCCCGCGCGCCGCGGACTGACGCACCTGGCCGCGGGCAGCGGGCAGCCTGTGGCAAGATCCCGCCTGCATTCGGCCGGCGATGCATCCCGTACAGTTCGCCGGGTTCTGAGCTCAGCCATGGATTGGTCTGGCAGTCGCCCCGCTCGGTCGTCCAGGTGTGACGCATGAACGGGATGATCTCCTGGTTCGCGCTCGTGTTCCTGTTTTCGCTGGTCGAGTCACTGGCCATTCTGCCGGCGCATCTCGCGCATATCCCGAAACCGAGGCAGCCGGGGCCGTGGCGGCGTTCCTGGTCCCCATGGCGGTCTCACTGGCTTTTGGAGTCGTGTTCGCGACCTTCATCACGTTGGTCCTCGTCCCCACGTGGTACCTCATTCTCGAAGACATGCGGGCGGCTCTGTGTTGGGTGTTCGGATCCTCGGGACGGATTCTCGGGCAGGGACGAGAGGAGAGGGGCGCGGCACGGGTTAGCATGTCGCCGGAAGTCTCGAATCGGATCCAACCTGAGTGAGAAGGGACGAGCCATCGCAAGCTGTACGGGTCCCGTTGACCCAGGAGGTGTCCTATGCGTGCCGTCACGTCGTCGCTGCTGCTGCTCCTGCTGATCCCCGCGATGCCGGCCGCGCAGACCGCGGGGAAGGACACGCTGGACATCTACGTCATCGACGCGGAGGGGGGTGAGGCGACGCTGTTCGTCGGGCCGTCCGGCGAGTCTCTGCTGGTCGATACGGGGTGGCCGGGCTACGACGGGCGTGACGCGGACCGCATCGCGGCGGCGGCGCGCGATGCGGGCGTGACTCAGATCGACTACCTGCTCGTAACCCACTTCCACACCGACCACATGGGCGGCGCGGTGCAACTGGCCGAGCGGCTGCCGATCCGCCAATTCATCGACCACGGCGTCACCGTCGACCGCGAGCCGCGTCGGATAGCCGCGTTCGAGCTCTACACCGACCTAAGGACCCGAGGCGTGCACCGCGCGGTAGCGCCGGGCGACACCCTGCCCATGGCCGGACTGGAGGTCGTGGTCATCGCGTCGGACGGCGCAGTGCTAGACGCGCCGCTCGACGGTGCGGGCGGCGCCAACCCCTTCTGCGACGGCTTCACGTTTCACGGGGAGGAGATCACCAGCCGCTACGGCAACGCGGAGGACGACCGGTCGATCGCCACGTTCATCCGCTTCGGACGGTTCCGCGCGGTCATCATGGGCGACCTGAACTGGAACCAGGAACACCCGCTGATGTGCCCGGACAACAAGATCGGCGCGGTCGACCTGTATCTGGTGTCCCACCACGGCTCGGAAACGTCCGGCTCGGAGGCGCTCGTCCGCGCCATCGAGCCGCGGGTCGCCATCGTGAACAACGGCCCGCGCAAGGGCGGCGCGGTGCAGACGTTCGAGATCCTCCGCGAGACCGGCAGCCTCGAGCACCTGTGGCAGAACCACTACTCCATCCCGGGCGGAGAGGCGCACAACATGCCCGCGCAGTTCATCGCGAACCTGGAGCAGGGGACGCCCGGTCCGAACGGCCGGCCGGTCCACATGGGCGCGGCGCACTGGATCCACGTCGCGGCCCGCCGGGACGGCTCCCTAACGGTGACGAACAGCCGCAACGAGTTCAGCCGGACCTACGCGCCGCAGGACTAGGAGTCCGTGCGAGCGTGCCCGTGCCCAGGACGGCGCTGATTGAACGTAGACGTCCTGCCGCTGGCGCGCTACGCTGCAACAGACGGTCCAAGCGCACCGAGCCGGGGGGCAGCCCTGCGTCGATTCATCCAGCGCCGGGCAGTGCGTGAGCATGCGGTCGCAGAACGAGTGAGGGAATCCATGCACGGACGGCTGCGTATCCCGCGGGCAACACGTCGGGCCGGGCTGACGGTCGCGCTGCTGGCCGCCCTGGCGGCGCCCGCCTGGGCCGGCGGCGCGGCCGAAACGGGGGTGAGCGGCGCAGTCACCGACGCCGGCGGTACGGCGCTCTCGGGCGTGATGGTCACCGCGCACGACGGAGAGCGCCGGGCCGGCACCACCGTCTTCAGTGACACCGAGGGGCGTTTCGGCTTCCCGGACCTGCGGCCCGGACGCTACCGGGTCACGGCGCGCCGGATCGGATTCGAGACGCAGATGCGCCAGGATGTCCCGCTGGACGGACCGGCGCTGCGCTTCGCGCTTCCGGCGAAGGCGGACTTCGCCGCGGACCTGCCGGCCGCGTACTGGTACTCGCAGCTCGATTGGCCCGACGTGGAGTCTTACGCCAACTTCGCGCGCGCCTGCGCGAACTGCCACCAGATCGGCGACTGGGCCTGGCGCGTCCCGCGCGACGAGGCGGCCTGGGAAGCGGTGCTGGAACGCATGGACCGGCGCGGTCCGCCGCTGTACGCGCGCAGTCGCGAGGGGTTGATCGCCAGATTGATGCGGACGTTCGGCCCGGACGCGCCGGCGCCCCACTTCGAACCGCCCGCGCCGCCGTCGGGCGCCGCGCTGCGCGCGGTGATTCGCGAGTACGAGATCGACCCCGAGCGCCGCACGAGCTGCCACGACCTGGAGCCGGGCGCCGACGGCCGGATGTACACGGAAGAGGGTTACTGGCTGGACCCGCGCACGCTGGAACGCGGTGTGTTCCCGATCGGCGAGGGGGCGCATTCGATCGAGCGGGCCGGCAACGGCGATTTCTGGATCACCGTCACCGGTTCCGATGAACTGGTGCGCCTCGACCCCGAGACCGGCCAGGTCGATCGCCACGCGCATCCGGAGATCGACGGCGACCGCGGCATCTATCCCCACACGCTGCGCTTCAACGCGCAGCAGCAGATCTGGTACACGCTGACCGCTTCCAATCACCTCGCGCGCTTCGACCCCCGCACGGCGCAGTTCGAATACCACCGGCTGCCCGCGGGAACCCAGGATCCGGAAGAGCTCTCCCGGGCGGCCGTGGCCTACGGCAGCGACATCGCGCCGGATCAGTCGATCTGGTGGTCGCAGTTGCTCGGGCCGCGCATCGGCCGCTTCGACCCGGCAAGCGGGGAGATGCAGGCCTGGACGACGCCCTTCAGCGGCCCGCGGCGGCTGCGCGTGGCAGGCGACGGCGCGGTCTGGGTACCGTTCTTCGGCCACGCCCGCATCGGCCGTTTCGACCGGGACAGCGAAGCGTGGCGGGTGTGGGAACTGCCGACCGGTCCGGCCGGCACGGAGCTGCCATACGCCCTGGCGGTCGAACCGCTCACCGGGGACATCTGGATCACCGGCTCCAACAGTGACACGCTGATCCGCTTCCGGCCGGAGACGGAGCGCTTCGACGTGTTCCCGCTGCCGACGCCGGTGAGCTGGACGCGCGAGATCGAATTCGACGCACGGGGCCATGTCTGGACCTGCACGTCCAACGCCAGCAACGCCCCCGACAGGGAGGGCGTGTCCCGGTTCATAGAGCTGGAATTGCCGGCCGACGACGCGGCCGAATAAGGGGTGACGCGCGGCGGCGGGTGATCCGCCGCCACGCCGGTCGGCTACTGCGCCGAAGTCTTCGCCGCGGTCTGCCCCTCCACGGTGTACGTGATGAAGCCGATCATCATCTCCTCCCACGTCTGGTCGCCCCAGCGCACCTTCGCGGTCGGGTCGGGATTGTCGCGGTTGGCGGCCGAGTTGTCGAAGTGCGCGCGCACGTGCATCTTCGACCCCTTGGGCAGCAGCAGCGGCTCGGCCAGCCAGTAATCCGTCTGCCACCCGAAGTCGAATGCCGGAACGCTCAGCACAATCTCGCTGCGACCGTCGGGATATGTGACCGTATACGTCATGTCCTTGCCGCGCAGGTGCATGTGCGGGTGCATCGTCCAGACTTTGACGTCTTCGCCGAAGGTTGCCTCGGCCTCGACTTCATAGTTCGCCTCGCCCGGCGGCAGTTCGAACAGCGGGTTCAGGATCATGCCGGTGCGGATCTCGCGCTCGGGCGGCTCGTCCGCGAAGATCAGGCCGAACCTCGAGCGGTCGACGCCCGGCTCGCCGTCGGTCGTGTAGTGCATCTGGAACACCAGCGTCGAGCCGGCCGGAATGCGCTTGGCCGTGCCCGGCAGGTACACCGGTGCGTCTTCCCCCACCGCCCAGTTGACCAGCATCGCATCGCCGCCGCCCGCCGGGCGCCGGCCGGCCGCAGCCGCGACCGTGCGGTCGATCCGCGGCGGCGCCTGCTGACCCTCGGGCAGGATCGGCCGTACCGACACCACCTTGGGCCGCGTATTCTCCCGCGGTTCCCGCACGTAAATCACGATATGGTGCACGTGCTGGCGGTCGCCGGCGCGCGCCTCGCCCGCCTGCATCCACTTGTCTTCCGTGAAGTTGGTGGGCACGTCGAAGTACTGGTACTCGACCGTGCCGCTGGACGGCACGTCATAGTCGACCGGCATCTCGAACACCATATCCGGCGTGCCGATCTGCCAGCCCTCCGTGAATTCGGGCAGCGGCGGGAGATCCGCCGGGTTGCCTTCGCGGGCGCCGCTGGCCACCCAGGACGCGATCGTGTCAATCTCGGACTGCCCAAGGCTCAGGTCGTTGCGGAAGTCGCCGTAGCGCCGGTCGGCGTGCCACGGCGGCATCTCGCGCGTCGTCACCTTCTCGTGAATCGCGCGCGCCCAGGGACGCGCCTCCCGGAAGGTGATGAGCGACATCGGCGCCACTTCACCCTCACGGTGGCAGCTGACGCACTTCTCGTAGAAGATCGGCGCGACGTCCTTGCTGAACGTTGGCCCGCTCTCCTGTGCGAGCATGCTGCCCTGGAAGGGGGCACCAACCAGCCATACGGTGACCGCGGCCACGAAGACACCGGCGCGAATCGCGTTGCGAATCATGACTTCCTCCGCCTCGAAGTTCCTCAGCCTGTACCGCAACCATACCACCGCAGCCGCCGCCCGTCACGCCTGGAGGAAGATGTCGTAGCGCTTCTCCAGGCGGTGCGGGTCGGGACGAAGTCCGACTCGCCGTGGGAGGGCGATACGCGCGCCGTGCAGCGACTGGATACCGTGGATCAGGGTCGGTCCGTCCTCTTCCTCCAGCAAGTCCGGACGCACCTGCACCACGTAGTCCGGCCGGACGCCCACGAAATAGCGGTCGAACGCGGCGTGATGGAGCCTGCAAAGCGCCAAGCCGTTGGAAACGACAGGCTCCCCGCCATCCGCGTCCGGCTCGATATGCGCCGCGTCGAGCAGCTCGGCATGCCGGAATCTGCAGAACGCGCACTGCCCGCGGTAGGCATCGAGAACGCGTTCCCTGAACGCGCGCTGGTGGAGGCGTTGCCGGACCGCCGCCGTCACATACTGCCGCCGACTCTCTCCCATGTCGTCGTGCACGGCCGCAGGCTGTTCGCCGGCTGACGGCCAGATGTTACGGACGTCGTCGACCGCGATAGTGAACGTCAAGCCACCGCGGTCGTCGCCGACGACGAACACGGGCCAGGCGGCAACGTACTTTCCACGAAACACGCCATGGAAGTAGACGAGCGGCAGGCGCTCGCGCATGGCGAAGCCAAGCCGTCTATTGTCCGGATGATCCGGGTTGGTGCCGCGATATCGATACCGCAGCAGGCCGTTCGGCCCAAAAGCGTCGTCATACGGTCCATCGGGAACGGTGGTGATGGAAAGCGGTGCGTGCGACAAGACCTTTGGCTTGAAGATGCCTTGCGGGGAAACAAGCGGCACGCGATGCCCTTCCATCGCGAAACCGCTCGCGAGCAAGCTGCGCGGCAGTACGTCGCCCACGCTGTCGACCTGTGCTCTCAACCACTCGAAGGCCGCATTCCGAACCGCCGCGTCCCGCGCCCGATCGAACATGTCAACTACATGGTAATTGGATAGCTAACGACACCAGACGCTACCTTTTTCTGCCGCGGTTCGCAGATCTCGGGCATCGGGACCAAGGACTACGTCAACGCCGACGGCATCCGCGTCGACCCGCCGCTCACGTTGTTGAAGATGCTGCTCTGAGGGATCGCCAGCGCATCGAAAGCTTCTTGCGGGTCGTGGCGCAGTCCCTCAGGTACAGATTGATGAGGGTCTGATACGGAATGCCGGTCTCGCCAGACAGGCTCTGGAAGTAGTCGATGGTGTCCTGATCGATCCGGATCGTGACCTGCCGTTTCAGACGCTTCACGTAGGGATTCCGTCGCGCCCTGGTGAAATCGTAATGTTCCTTCATCGGTTAAGTCTTTGCTTGTATGCCTGCCGCTCGGCGCGGTTGGCCTTGCGTGCCGATATGATGCGAATGATGTCGCCTCCATCTCGAACGCAGTGACACACCACCAGCGTTCGGGCCATGGCACTGAACCCCAGCAGGATGAACCGTTCTTCCGATTGCGACGTGTCGGGATCCGCAATCAACAGCGCGAACTCATCCAGGAATACGGTCTGGGCCTCCTTGAAAGACACCCCGTGTTTCCCTTGGTTCTGCGCATTCTTGAGATCGTCCCACTCGAAGCGAATCACGGGCCGTCCGCTCCGTCTGTAACTACATCGTAGTTTAATTTCAACCTGCCGGGAATCCTGGACATCGGATCGCCTCTGTCATGCGAAGATGCCGGGGTGGAACCGACGCTGACCTGGCTCGACCCGACGGCGATCGACCTGTCTCCACCCGCAGTCGGGAACAGGCATGACGACTGAGCGGTCGCCGCGGCAGCCTGTCGAATCGTCACGGGCGATCAGGATCCGCTTGCACGCCGCGGTCTGATCTCACGGCCGGCCGGCCGGTACATGTCGAGCAGCATGGCGGCCGGGCCGACCAGGAACAGGGCGTAGAACGGCGCATAGACGACCTCCGCCACCCTCAACAACCCCTCGACCACTGCCACGCCGAGCACCACGGCGCACTGCGCCGGCCGGGAGCGTACGGTGGTCTTCGGATCGGTGATCATGAAGAAGACGAACAGTTGGTACATCGGCCCGGTGATGGGCGCCGCCTCCGCCGGCCAGGGGCTGTCTCCGATCCAGCTCCGCATGAACGCAAGCGCGAGAAACGCGGCGACGTAGGTGGCGCAGATGTGCAGGCGCTGCACGCGCCAGACCGTCACGGCGCCCAGGACCCAGATGATCAGCATGGCCCACAGCGTGTTGCCCCACTGGATGCTCAGCACGGCGACGGTCGATGGCGCGAGCCAGAGCATCGCGCACACCCCGAAGTTCGACGGGTTCCAGATGTGGCGCCCCCGCAGGCGCAGGACGTACTTGGAAGCTATGGACAGCAGGCTGCACGCGACATAGGGCCAGACGAGCGGCGAGCGAATCAGAATGCCGACGCTGATCCCCGTGATGTACGCACTGGCCAGGTGCGGCCAGCGCCCGTAGGTCAGACGTCCCAGGACGGCCTCGGCGAGCAGGCTCGTGACGATGGCCAGAAGCGTCCGGTCGTAGCTCTCGAGAATCCCGAACGAGAGGTGCCCGCCCAGCAGGATCGCGGTGATCAGCGCGGGGGGCAGGAAGCGGTTCTGGATCCAGCGCCCCTCGCCGGCCGCCGCGGCGGCTGGCGCCGGCCGCGCCGCGGCACGGTTCGCGGTCATTGGGGCTCGGCGATCACATGCACCCGGTCGACCTCGGGTGATTCGATGACCTGCCGCCGGCCGGACGGCCAGCGGATGACGAGCTGCTCCACGGCCGCGTGCGGCCCGAGACCGTAGTGCAGCCGCCGCTGATTCTGGGCGCTGAATCCGCTCCCGCCGCTCACCACCTGGACCTGGCGCGCGCCGTTCCACATGAGCTCGACGGCGGCGCCGATGGCGCTGGCGTTGCCGGCGGCGCCCCTGAGCTCTACCCCGATCCAGTGCCGATCCGGCTGCACGGTGTTCCTGTAGACCAGCAGCGGACCGCGCTGGTTCGCGACAATCACGTCGAGCACGCCGCGATTCCACAGGTCGGCCAGCGCCACCGCGCGCCCGTCGTGGCGGTCGGTCGCGCCGACGACCTGACTGACCTCGATGAACCGGCCCCGTCCATCGTTCTGCCAGACGCGCGGCGGCTGGAATCCCGAGAGGCTGCGGCCGCGCATTGGCGGCCAGTTCCGGGCGTCGGCAATGATGGCGCTGTGCCCGACGGCAATCTGCGAGAAGTCGTACCAGTAGCTCGCGCGGTCCTCGCCCGACACGTTGCCGTTCACCAGGTACAGGTCGAGCGTGCCGTCGTTGTTCAGGTCGCCGAACTGCGCGCCCCAGCTCCAGCCGCCGAGGTCGACCCCCAGGCTCGACGCCAGGTTGTCGTAGGCGAGAGCGCCGGAGGCGCCGCCCTCGCGCGGAACCCAGAGGTTGTTCGCCTGTATCAGCACTCCCGGCTCGGAGATGTTGGTTTCGTAGATCGCCAGCCGGCCGTCGTTGAACACGTCGCCGAACGCCGCGTTCATGCCGCTCTTCGGCGCGCGCCCGACGCCGGCGTCGCGGCCTGCCTCGACGAACCGCCGGCCGTCCTGATTGAGGTACAGCTGCGACACGCCGTAGTCGTTGGCGAGAAACAGGTCCGGGTAGCCGTTCCCGGAAACGTCCGCCGCGGCGGCGGCCAGCGTCCAGCGGCGCGTGTCGATGCCGGCGGCCGCGGTGACATCCTCGAAGACGCCGCCGCCCTCGTTGCGCAGGAGATACTTCCGCCCGCCGTTCTCGGCATATTCGAAGCTCTCCGGCATGATGCGGGTGGTCTCGAGGCGCCAGAGGTCCACCGCCTCCGACCAGTAGCCGGCGAGGAACAGGTCCAGCCGGCCGTCCAGGTTGAAGTCCAGCCAGACGGCGGTATTCGAGTTGACCCACGCAGGCAGCCCGGCCTGTTCGGTCACGCGCCGGAACGATTGGCCGCCCAGGTTGCGGAAAAGCTCCGGACGGCCGTACTTGTAGAGCAGCAGGTCCTCGTAGCCGTCGTTGTCGTAGTCGCCCCAGACCGCGCCCATCGACACGCCGCTGCCGGCCCGGTTCACGTCGGCCACGCCCGTCTCGCCCGCGACGTCCTCGAACGTGCCGTCACCCCGGTTGCGGTACAGGCGGTTCAGCGTCCCCGCGGCGCTGCTGGTGACGTAGAAGTCGTTCCAGCCGTCGCGGTCGAAGTCGGCAACCGCGACCGCCGCGCCGACGGACGCGACGTTGGGCATGATGTGGCCCAGCCGCGCGTCAAACGTGGGTCCCCGATGCACGAAGTCGATGCCCGCCATCCGCGCCACTTCGTCGAGCCGGAACCCGTAGCGGGCCATGGCGGTCAGACGGTCGGACGCCCCGTCCGCGGCGCCGCTGCCAGCGCGGTTGAGCACGGCGACGCCGGCCAACAGCGCGACGAAGCCGAGCGTGACGAGCACCCGGAGCACGCGCTGGCGCGCGGGCATGGTCGGCGCGGTCATGGAAGATCTGCTGCCGCGCCGCCCAGGAACCGGCGGGGCGTCACGAATCGCGTGTGGTATTTCCGCCAGTCGTCCGGGAACCGGCGGTATACGGGATCGTCCTCGAGCTCGGGCAGGTGCGGCGACGCGCCGTATGCAGAGCGGTCGTGCGACGGCAGCGGCCTGACCGTGCGCGAGAATGTCGTGTTGAAGTCGCCGTCCTTCACCCAGCCGTCACCGATCAGGACGAAGTCGCGCGAGTATCCATCCGGCGGCGGGAGCGGCGCCGGGAACCGCAGCAGCAGCTCGTCGCCGGCGTTCATGATCACGTAGCGGTCGTCGATGCCGCCGAGCAACTCGCGCACGTCGCCGAAACGGGTGTGATACCCGACGAGGTCGCGCCACTGCTGCGTGACATTCGCCAGCCGATCATACTGCGGCAGCTCAAGGCGCCGGGGGCCTTCGAACGTCGTGCGGGAGAATCCCCGGTACCGCAGCTCCGCGGTCTCCGAAACCAGCCGCGTCGTGTCCAGCACGGCCGCGCCGGCGCCGGGCGCGTAGCCGAGCCAGTCCCAGTAGATCTCCAGGTTGGTGCGGAGCCTCAAACGCGGATTGGCGCCGGCCCGGAGGGCAGGGCTGAGATCCACCATGATCGTCTTGTTCTTGCCGGCCGGAAACCCCAGATCGGGGTGTACGACCACCCACTCGCCGGACGCATCCCGGACCTCGAGGGCCAATCCCTGCGGCGCCGGATGACCACGCTGACCGATCGCGACGTTGATGCTGCTGTCGGTTGGATAGATCCACCCGTGTGCGATCAACCAGACCGGCTCATCCTCTCTCCAGGTCCGCTCGCCGAGCTCGAACTCCACGAAATGGTCCCGCGTGACGCCCTGGTAGGCGCCCCGCTCGAACGTCGCGAGGTACTGGCCATCCTGTTTGCCCACGATCGCCGTGACGTCCAGCCCCACATCGTCCCACGCGCGGGCGACCGGCCTGGGGGGTTTCGTCGCATGCGCCGCCAGCACCGGGATCTCCCTGGAAAAGCGCTCATCCACGAAGACCTCCAGGTCTTCGGGATGGTCGACGACCATCAGTGACACGTGGTCGAAGAAATGGGTCTCCCACAACTCGGCCGTGATCCGAACGTCGTAGAAGCCGTCGCGCGCCACGAGTTGATCGCCGCGGATCTTCACCCAGTCCTCGGTCTGCGCCACCTCGGCCGTGTCCTGGGCGTTGATGCGCAACCCCAGCGGTGAGCGCCAGATGAAATCGGTCACGAAACGGTACCCGTCGCCGTCGAACGTGAACACCCAGGGACACGAGCCCTTCAAACGCTGTTCCGCGACGAGAACGCCGTCCGCCGCCAGGTCGAATTCCGCCTGCATGACGCCGTTGGGCCAGGCGACCCGGACAACGTCGACCGAGGTGTGCGATCCGAGACCGAAGTGGACCGGCGCGCCGCCGAGCACCTGCTTCTGTCTCAGCAGGCCGGCGCGGATCTCCACCTCGCCGCCCACCCCGAACGAGTTGATCCTCTGGTCCCCGGCCTCGACCTGCGCTCGCGGGTGCACGACCTGCCAGTGGTAGTCGCGCTCGCCGCGGCCATGCAGCCAGACCGGCTGCCCGGCGTCCAATCCGAGGAGGTCGAGGCGTCCGTCGCCGTTCTCGTCGGCGATGCCGAAGATCTCCGCGGCCGGCGCGGCCGGTAGCGGGCGCAGCGCGCGGCGCTCGTCGGCCAGCCAGATCGCGGTGCCCGACGCTCCCGATCCGACCAGATCCAGGGCGCCGTTGTTGTCCAGATCGGCCAGCAGCAACCGCTGCGCGCCTGCCGTGGCGCCACCCGGCCAGCCAGTCCAGCTCGCGATCTGCGTCCGGTCCCACGTACCCTCGCCGGCCGAGACGCGCCAGACGCCGCCATCGGCCGCCAGCGTCACGAGATCGAGCTTGCCGTCGGCATCGACGTCGCCGAGTGCGATCGCGACCGAGGGTGCCAGGCCGTCCGGCGCCCGCCAGGGACGAAACAGCCCGGCCTGCTGGTTTTCGAGCAGGTGCAGGCCGCCCTCGGCGTCGAGCAGCGCGGCATCGGGGTCGCCGTCGAGATCCAGGTCGCCCCACGCGAAGTCCCTGACCCCCACGACGTTTCCGAACGGCTGCAACCGGCTCCAGCTCCCGTTTCCGGTGTTCCGCAGTACGACGACGGCCTCATCGCTCATGCCCACGACGATGTCGAGGTCGCCATCCATCTCCACGTCCGCCGCCCACGCCCCGAAGCAACTGACGCCGGTCAACGCCGCGCCGTCGGCTACATCGGCGCTCGCGTCGCCGAACAGGCCGTCCGCGCCCTGCAGCAGCAACCGCAATCCGCCGGCTCCCGCCAGCACCAGGTCGGTCCTGAAGTCGTGGTTCCAGTCGAGCGGCAGGAGACTGCTGCCGGACGGCGGCGCATCGAGGGCGCCGCCGGGAAACGGGACCGGCTCGCCCGGCTCGCCGGGACGCCGCACCCCGCGGCCGCTGGCCGCAAAGACCGCCGGCACGCCGGGCTCGCCCAGCGGCAGGGCGGTCAATGCGCTTGCCGGCGCTGCTTCGCCCGTCCCGATTGGCGCGCGGGAAAACGTCAGAGATTCGTCGGGCGGCGATGCGACGACGCTCACCACCGGAAGCGCCAGAAATCGGTCGAGCGGTGCTCCGATGAGCTCGGGTGGAATCTGAACGGCCGCCAGGCTTGCGCGGAAAGCGGGGACCCGCACGAGCACGTTGCGTAGAACGGCAACGGCGGTCGCCGCCCGACCGAAGTCGTCCGCGCCGGCCTCGCGCTGCAGAGCGCCGTACTGTTCTACGGCAACCGGCGGCCATTCAGCGGCGCGCTCGCCGAGGCGGAGAACCGAATCGCGCAGCGCCGGTCCGTCGGCCAGCTTCGCGGCTAGCCTCGCCCGTTCCAGCCGGACCGACAGATTCTCCTGCCGGGCCAGGATCTCGTCGAGCAACTGCCGCGCCTGTCGGTCGCCGTCCGGTCCGCCCGCGCGCTCCAGCGCCCCGGCCAGCGCGAAGCGCGCCCGTAGGCCGTCCGGATCCAGGTCGGCCGCCCGGCGCAGATGCGCAATTGCCTCCTCCAGCCGGCCGGCTGCGCCCGCCAGGCTTCCCTGGAGCAGCGCGATGCCGGCGCTCTCCGGCGCCAGGGCCTGCGCCTGATTGAGCGGATTGGTTGCTTCTTCGATCGCGCCGCGCCTGACGTGCGTCAGACCGAGGTTGGCCCAGCTCGCGGGCTCCGCGGGTACGAGCTCCGTTGCCCGAGCGAACTCGGTGGCGGCGTCGTCGAGCAACCCCACGTCAAGGGCGGCCAGACCGCGGTAGAACCTGCGGGCCGTCTCCTGGTATGTCGCAGAATCGGGGGCAGGTAGCCTGTCGCTGCGCGGCCGGCCCAGGTAGCTGCCGATGCCTAGCGCTACAAGCAACAGGATGATCGCCGAACCGGCGAGCATCGTCCAGGTGGGCCGCCGGAGTGTCTGCTTTCCGTTCAATCTTGAGAGAGTAACGGCCGAGGCGGGCGCCCGTCCAGAGCCTGCCCCGGCAACTTCGTCAGAAACTCAGCCGGCCGGAGACCCGCAGCAACCGGCCGGTCAGAATGGCCCCGCCGGCGTACGCATTCCGCAGCGGACGGATCCAGGCGGCGCCGAACATGGGGTTGACCTGCATCACGTCGTTGGCGTTGAAGACATTATAGATGTCGAGGCTGCCTTCGAGCCGCAGCCGGTCACCCAGCGACACTCCCTTGGTCAACCGCAGATCGAGCTGGTTGCAGCGCGGGAGGAACAGCTCCTGCTCCGCTCGGCCAGTCCGCACAACTGGCCTCCGCCGCCGCCCGGCAGATCCGAGTGGGACGGCGCCGGCACGCAGTATTCGTCAAAATCGCCGCGACCGACCAGGATGTTGTCCCGGACGACGAAGTTGCCCTGCCAGTTGCGATAGTAGCCGGCGCTGAGTGACACCCCGTCCACCAGCTCGTGGCTGATCTCCGTCGCGAAATCCCAGAGGTAGGGGCGCTTGAACCAGCCTCGGACATCCCCTCGTCGAAGACGGTGGTGATACGCGGTCCGCCGAAATTCAGATCGTTCACCTGGCCACACTCACCGTTCGCGGTGAACGTGTGCAGGTCGCAGTCCGGCACGTAGTTGCCGTTGGCGTCGTTCCAGGTGCGGCGGACGTTGTTGACCGACGCGATCACCGGATTGACGGTGTTGGGCGCGACCAGGCCGGTGAAGTCGAACGTCCCGACGGCATTCACATAGCGTCCGAACGTCGCCTTGAGGGCGGTTCGCCCCGTACGTAGTTGCCGCCGCGCCCGCGGCAGACGCGACACTCGGTCAGGCCCTGTTGCCCGTCGAAGGACCGCTGCCGCCCGCCCGGCGGCTGTACCGGAACGACCTGCGGGTGAACCCGGACGGCACGCGCACGCCGGACAGTTCGCCGACGTCACCGCCACGGCGCTAGTCGGACGGGAGTTCGGGTCGGCGCTCGGCGTTTCGACAGCCGACTTCAACGGGAACGAAGACCTGTTCATGACCCATCTGCGGAGCGAGGGGCACAATCTGTACGTCAACAACGGGAGCGGGACCGCAGCGTCGGTTCGGGTCTCGGTCCCGGCAGCCTCGGGCACACCGGCTTCGGGACGCCCTGGTTCGACTTCGACAACGACGGCGACACGGACGTGCCCGTGAGCAACGCCAACGCTCCCCCGCAACTGCTCGTCAACCATGTCGGCAACCGGCGGCACCGGCTGGGCCTGAAGCTTGCCGGCGGCGAGGATGCGCCTTGCGACATGCTCGGTGCGCGGGTAGCCATCATGCGGGACGGCGCCTCCACGATCTGGCGCCGCGCTCGGGCCGACGGGAGCTATGCCTCGGCGAACGACCCGCGGGTGCTCATCGGGCTTGGCACGAGCGCCAACGCGCCGCTGGTCCGGGTCCAGTGGCCGAGCGGCCGCGTGGAAGAGTGGCCGGACGTCCCCATCGACAGGTGGACCACGCTGCGCGAGGGATCGCGAACTCCCGCGACAAGGTAGCGTGGCGGGCGCGAATCGCGTCACGCCAGGCTGTCACGCCCGGCGGAAGTTCTCGTAGCGTTTCTCCAGGAATTTCGATAACGGAAGACACGTGACCTCATTTTTCCACAACAGTCAAAAATACTCATGTGTATTTTCGCCACCAGTCAAAAGTACTGATAACATCGCCCCATGGCCGACCGGCCCCGCTATCTGGCTGCACAGGTTCGGCGGGATCTCGCCCGGAAGATGGTGTTCGTGGCCGGGCCGCGTCAGGTCGGCAAGACCACGCTCGCGCTGGCGCTGCCGGACGCCGGCGGCGGCTACCTCAACTGGGACGTTGCCGAGCATCGCGAACGCATCCTCCGGCGCGAGCTGCCGCCGTCCGGGCTGTGGGTGTTCGACGAGATCCACAAGTACCGGAGCTGGCGCAACTACCTCAAGGGTCTGTATGACGCACGGCCGAAGGGCGTGCGTATCCTGGTGACCGGAAGCGCGCGCCTCGACGTGTACCGCTTCGGCGGCGACTCGCTCCAGGGCCGCTACCACCTGCTGCGCCTGCATCCCCTGTCGGCAGCCGAACTCCGGCTGACCACTGGCGACGACCTTGGGGATCTGCTTACCCTCGGAGGCTTCCCCGAGCCGTATTTCGGCGGCTCGCAGGTCGAGGCCCGCCGCTGGTCGCGCGAGCATCGGACGCTGCTCATCCGCGAGGAGGTGGCCGACCTGGAGCGGGTCCAGGACCTCGGGGCGCTGGAGATGCTCATGCTCCGCCTTCCAGAACTGGTCGGCTCGCCCCTGTCGATCAACGCCCTCCGCGAGGATCTCCAGGTCAGCCACAAGACGGCGGCGGCGTGGCTGGAGGTGTTGGAGCGGCTGTACGCGATCTTCCGGCTGCCGCCGTTCGGCGCGCCGGCCATCCGCGCGGTCAAGAAGGAACAGAAGCACTATCACCTCGACTGGTCGGTCGTCCCCGCAGATCCCGCGCGGTTCGAGAACCTCGTCGCCTGCCACCTGCTCAAGTGGGTCCATCACCAGCAGGACACGCAGGGCCGGGACGTCGAACTGCGCTACTTCCGCGACACCGACGGCCGGGAGGTTGACTTCGTCGTGCTGGACCAACGGCAGCCCGTGCTGTGCGTCGAGTGCAAGTGGCGCGACACCGCCGCGGACAAGAGCCTGCGCTACTTCAAGGTCCGCTTCCCCGACTGCGACGCATGGCAGATCTCGGCAACCGGCACTAGGGACTACGTAAACTCCGACGGCATCCGCGTCGCTCCGGCGTTGACGCTGTTGAAGACGTTGATCTGAACAACCCGGTCCGGCAGGCGACCTGCCGGCCGGGTCAGCGGCCAGATTGCGCAGCGTAACTGAAGCATTGCGTAGGATCAGCGCGATGACACCGTCGCGGATGGCGATCTCGACGGCCGACATCACCACGCTCGCCGTCGGCGCGATCGTGAATGCCGCCAACAGCTCCCTGCTGGGAGGCGGCGGCGTTGACGGCGCGATTCACCGCGCTGCCGGCCCCGAGCTCCTGGCCGAGTGCCGCACGCTGGGCGGGTGTCCGACCGGTGACGCGCGCATCACGGCCGGTTATCGCCTGCCGGCGAGATACGTGATTCATACCGTGGGCCCGGTGTGGCAAGGCGGCGACCGCGGAGAGGCCGAACTGCTTGCGCGCTGCTACCGCCGCGTGTTCGAGCTGGCGGTCGCGCATGACATCTCGAGTCTCGCATTCCCGGCGATCAGTTGCGGCGTCTACGGGTATCCCGTGGAACAGGCCGCCCGGATCGCCGTCGCCGAGACACGGCAGGTGATCGCTGCGCAATCCTCGATCGAACAGACGCTGTTTGTCTGCTTCGAGCCATCTGTCCGGGTGGCCTACGAAGACGCCCTCGCTGAGGACGCGGCTGGATGACCAGCCGCGTCGGTACTCCGTGGAGGACCGGCGTCGTCAACAGACTCCGCTCCTCTGACCGTGGGGTCCGATTTGCCTGTACCACCGCTTGCGAGGGGGCCTATATACAAAACTGCCCGCCGGCTACTTGCAGCGAGACACGGGCGACCTGGACGTGTCCGGGTGATCAACGACAATTATTTGGGCCGGTTCAGAGAACCGGAGATCGGTATCGGGAGTGGTAACGCCTGCGTAGCCTGTGGGCGGCGCTAGCGCCGTCCACAGCGGGGTGGGAAACGCGCTTCACCGACCGAGACATTCTCACGGTCTTCCGCGTGCGTCTTCGACGCCGCCGGCACGGGCTGACGGTCGCCGGACTAGATGAGTGCTGACACCGGGGGCGCGGCCGCCAGCGCCCATCCCAGGTTCAACGCGGAGCCGAGTGCAAACGGGAAACGTGCTCCGCGAGTGTCCGGCATCGAGTGGGGTGCAGAGTACCACGGGCCGACCGGGGGGGAGCGACATATGAAATCTCCAACCCGGCCGACGAGTCCCGTATGGCGTCCCTACGGGTAGTTCCAGAAAGGCATGCGCAGCGTCTCCAGCGCCTGCAGGACCGACAGGTTACCCAGAGCGAAAAGCGGCCAGAACCCGGCGTTGCGGGGCAGCACGGCGTTGAATGCGAAGGTCATCGGCAGGAGCACTCGTGTGACCGCTGCGGGATACCCTTCCCACACGGCTGAACCAAGGAACACCATCAGCATCACTGATACCACTCCGATGCGCCACCAGGCGTTTCTCCATTCGCGAACGCACAACAGCACCGCGGCTTGCGTCGTGAGCCCGATCAAGGCGATCAAGGCAAATCGCACGTTTCTATTCGATCCAAAGTCGTGCAGATCGGGCAATATCACATTCCATCTCTGCACGTACCCGGTAAACGGCGCCCCGAAGTTCTGGACTCCGGCGAAACTCCCGCCAACGTCGCCCGCTAACAGATACAGCATCCACACCGAGAGCGGACCGGCGACCAGGAGCCCCCAGAGCCAGCGCTCCCGCCAGCCCTGGCGATTGAAACCGCCCGGTACAAGCAGCACCGTGCTCCATAGCAGATTGACCTCCTTGGCAAGACTCGCGATGCCGACGATCCCTGCCGCATGCGCGGTTCGGCCCCGTTCCATCGCCAGCACGCTGAGAGTCAGCAACAGGAGTCCCGCTCCGTCCGGCAGGGCCCATCTCACGGAAACGACCATGCCATGACTGAACATGCAGCCGAACCACAGGCACAGGTTTCGGAAACTCTTTGGCGGAAACCACCGGCAGAGCACCCATGCCAGCACGAGCCACAAGACGACGTACTGAACGGCGTACGCCTGCAGGATCCAGCGGGGCTGCCCCAGGCCGAAGAGATAGGCGGTCCAGGAGAAGAGAATCCGGCGTGCCCGATACAGCGGATTGTCCAGGGCTTCGCGGATGCCGGGGTCGCGCAGAAGCGGGTCGACCGCCAACTGGGCATGGAACTGACCGTCGTAACCTGCTGAGTCTTCCAGGACATCGTGCGGAACGGCGCGGACCGACGGCAGCACGTGCTCTTCTAGCGCGTCGCCGAAACGAATGAGGGCCGTCAGGCCGGTGTCCGGTTCATACAGTCTGGCGATCGAGACGATGAACAGCACGGCCGACGCCACGTACAGTAGTTGGAAGCGATATGCCCACACCCGTTGCGCTGTGCAGTACAACATCACCAGACACAATACGAACGTGTGTGGCGCGAGCAACACGGCGAAGTCGGACACCCATGGCGCGATGAGCACCGCCGCCAGGAACAACAGCGACAGTGAGGCCCCGATCAGGTAGGCGCGCCGGGCGAACGGGTTCTCGATGCCGCGCCTGGGAAATCCGGGCACCAACAACAGGACGGCGAGCACCGCGAGCGCCGGCAGCAGCCCCAGGCGAACGAGGGGCCCGGCTGTTGCCGGTACCACGACGAATTCGAACAGTCCGCTCGAGAATCCGTGAATGTTCGCGACTTCAAGTGCCGTGAGCGACCAACCGCCCCGGTCGCTGATCAGGACGACCTGCTCATTCGCCAGGGCGCCGCCGTCCGGAAGGTCGAGATCCACACGGATCTCTTGATCAGGTGGGAGTGAAATGTCGTCGACCACGATGGCGCCGACGGCGACCCGCACAATTCCTGCCGTGGACGTATCGTTGGCGATACGCAGGATGAACGCCACCGGCTGTCCGGCCAGAGCGGACAAGTCGGGCAGCGGCACGGTGACGGCGCCGAGCGCCGCGACCTGGGGGGTGCGGACGACTCGAACGCGCTGGCGTTCGAAGCTGCCGTAGACGCACTGATGAAAGACGACCGCGCAGAAGATCGCGAGCACCGCCTCCACGGCCGGCGGGTGCGTCAACCGGCCGTTAATGCGTCGAATCTTCATGGCGGCGTGCGCCGGTACTCAAAACCGGAGCCGCACCAGCGTCCACGCGGCCGAAAAGAAGTCACGCCAGTTGATCTTCTTACCCTCGGCGTACGGCCGGCCGGCATACGAGATCGGTACTTCGACGATCTCCAGTCCCTGCCGCAGCACTTTTGCCGTCAACTCCGGCTCGAGGTTGAAGCTGTTCGATGTCACCGCGAGTCCTTCGAAGACCTCCCTCGCGAAGAGCTTGTAGCAGGTTTCCATGTCGGTCAGCGACGCGCCATAGAGGCGATTCGTCAACCACGTCAGCAGCGCGTTAGCCATTCGTTGCGTTAGGAACATGCGCGGCCTGTTCCCGAGGAACCTCGACCCGTAGACCACGCGTGTACGGCCCTCGATGAGCGGTTGCAGGAGCCGTGCGTAATCGCCCGGATCGTATTCGAGATCGCCGTCCTGGATGATTACGCAGTCGCCGGTCGTCCGGGCCAGTCCAGTGCGAACCGCCGCCCCCTTGCCCTGATTGGTGCGGTGCTGGCAAATCACGATCCAATCCGGCCGATCGCGTCCCCACTCAGCGAGCCATTCCGCGGTCCCGTCGGTCGACCCGTCATTGACCACGATGACCTGCTTGTCGATATCGACTGCCAATACCCGTTCCAACGCCGTGGAAATGGTGGATCGCTCGTTGTAGACGGGGACGATGATGGAAAGTTGCATGCAGTCGCCGATATTCACATCGCCATGGAAGCGACCGGGGTGTGCTGGATTCCGGTGTCGCACATCCGCAACGGCCAGTTCGACCTGTCGCCTTGCAGCGATCCGCAGAAGGTGGTCATTCAGGGCAGCAGCCGGAGCAGAGCGACGACCATCGTCACGATCTCCACGCCCTCGCACCGGTGCGCGCGGTAGCGTTTCGCCTTGAACATGCCTATCTCGCGGCGGACCTGCTCGATATCGGCAGTTGTGGCCAGATCAGTTGTGAGCGGGATTGCCCCGGCGGCCCGAAACGGCTCATAGATCTCGGTCACGATGTACGCCAAGTGCAACAGTTTACACTTGCGGCGGCCGTCGCCCGGGGCGGTGCGCTCCCAGCTTTGACGGTCTTGTCTGGCGCGGTCACGGCCGGGACGGTGCTTGACGCGGATTCCAATGCGGATCAAGGGGCTGAAGCGGTCTGGCCGTGTGACTGAAACCGCCCCTCCGACGGCAACCAACGTCTCGGGAGGTTGTCACATCCCTCGAGCGGCACCGGCGGCGAGGATGCGCCGCGCGACATGCTGGGGGCGCGGGTGGCCATCATGCGGGACGGCGCCTCCACGATCCGGCAGCGCGCGCGGGCCGACGGCAGCAATGCCTCGGCGAACGACCCGCGAATGCTCATCGGGCTCGGCACGAGCGCCGACGCGCCGCTGGTCCGGGTGCAATGGCCGAGCGGTTGGGCGGAGGAGTCGCCGGACGTCGCCATCGACGAGTGGACCACTTTACGCAACGGTTCCGGCAACGCCCCGGTAGAAACATCCCCGACGCGGTCGCCCCGAGATCACATACTCTCCGGCCACCCTCCCCGCCAGCGCCCGCGCCTGTTATCAGTCTGCAGGCTGCGGACGCCTGGAGACTGCTGCGCCGACCGGTCGACTAGAATCGCGGCAGCGATGGGAATCTTCTATGAGTTTCTGCGGGACTCGAAACGGGACTGGGCATGGTTCCGCGACGTGTTGCGGCATCCAGTAGCCGCTGCCGGCCGGCTATTCTACCGCGCCGCGCTGTTGCGGTACTGGCGGCCGCAGCGGCCAGGCGCCACAATCGAACGCCGGGAGCTTCTGGAGCGGACGGAGGCATACAACACCGCGGCGGAACGCTACTTCGCGGAGCACGCGGAACCACAGTTTCTCCTCGACAAACCGTTCAGCGATAGCGACGGGTTTCCGCAGCACCTGATTCGGGCCGGCACCCTTATCGCGGCGGGCCGCATCCAGCCCGGGGACACCGTGGTCGAGATAGGCGCCGGCACCTGCTGGCTGTCGCACTTCCTGAACCGCTACGGCTGCCGCACCGTGGCCGTCGACGTGTCCCGCACCGCGCTCAAGATTGGGAAGAAGCTCTTCGCGCGGGAGCTGTCCACGAACTGGTCGCTCGAACCGCGCTTCGTCCCGTACGACGGCCACACCCTGCCCCTCGACGACGCAACGGCCGACTGCATCGTCGTCTACGACGCGTTCCACCACATACCGAACCAGCACGCACTCCTTACGGAGATGCATCGGATTCTCCGGCCGCGCGGCATGGTTGTCATGTCGGAACCCGGAGTTGGACATGCCGATAAGCCGGCCAGCATCGCCGAACGCGAGACGGGCGTACTGGAGAACGAACTGGTGGTCGCGGACATAGCCGCGCTGGCCGGGGCGGTCGGCTTTCGCGACACGAGGCTGCTGGTGTCGACGCCTTACTTCCGCCACGAAATTCCGGCCGGAGAGTTGGGCAGGTTCCTGGGCGGCGGGGGATTCGCCGACTATTGGGCAAACTTCTCAGAGGGCATGACGGTGCACCACTACATCCTGATGTACGGGCGGTCGAATGTGCCGACTACCGAACGGCCCGGCGGCGTTGCGCTCTTGGCCGCTATCGGGATCGAAGAAGCGCCGCACGTTCACGACCAGTACACCGCGGGGAAGCACGGCCGGGCCGTAGTCTCGATCGAGAACCGTGGCGACGCCGTGTGGCTGCACGCCGAAGGCAAGGGCTGGACGCGGCTGGGCGGCCATCTGTTCGCCGTGAAGAACGGCTCTCGCGAACTCGTCGACTTCGACTGGCTGCGCGTCGAATTCGGGCAGGACATCGAGCCGGAAGACCGCATAGTCGTCGAGGTCGACCTGCCGGCCATCGAGCGTCCGGGGTCGTACGAGGTCGAATTCGACGTCGTCCTCGAGGGCGTGACCTGGTTCACCAAGCGCGGGTCGCAGCCGACCTGCCTGGGCATCACGGTCGAGTGACGGATAGCCGGGGGAGCGCAACAGGCTCCCTGTCCGCGCCTGGTCAGGCGGACGCCCCGCTGCTCCCGGTGCGACGCGGGGTTTCACCACTGCTAGACGCGTGCTGCGCCCGGCTGGTTGGAATGCACGGCGCGTGACGTTACGATTCACCCATGTTGTGCGGCGGGCGGGCGCGCGCGCGAATGCCTGCGAGCGATGCGGCCGCATCACTGGGTCAAGAACGTTCTCGTATTCGCCCCCCTCGTCGCGGCGCACGAGACCCGGGCAGAGCTGTACGTGCTGGCGGCCGGACTGTTCGCGGCCATCTCGGCCTGCGCGTCGGGCACCTACCTGCTGAACGACCTGGTCGACCTGCCGTATGACCGCCGGCACGCGACCAAGCGCCATCGCCCGCTGGCGGCCGGCCGGATTTCGTCGCGGACGGCTGTCGTCCTCGGCGCGTCGCTGGCGGCCGCCGGGCTCGCGCTGGCCCTGTGGCTGTCGGTGGCGGGCGGGCTGTGCGTCCTGCTCTACCTGGCGGTCACCAGCGTCTACTCGCTGTCGCTGAAGCGGCATATCTTCGCCGACGTCATCGCGCTCGCGGTGCTGTTCACCGTCCGCGTGGTCGCTGGCGGCGTTGCAACTGCGGTGCCCCTGTCGCCCGCGTTCCTGGCATTCTCCATCTTCGTCTTTCTGGCGCTCGCCATCGTCAAGCGTCTGTCGGAGTTCCACACGCTGCGGGCGGCGGGCTTGACGGAAGCGGGCGGGCGAGCCTACGCCGCCGACGACCTCGTCGTGCTGGCGGGGCTCGGCGCCGCCAGCAGCTTCGCCGCGGTGGCGGTGCTCACGCTCTATCCGGCCACCCCGGCCGTCGTCGAACGCTACGCCCGGCCGGACCTGCTGTGGCTCATCTGTCTGCTGCTGCTGTACTGGATGGGCCGCATGCTGCTGCTCGCCAACCGCGGCGCGGTCGGCGAGGATCCGCTGGTATTCGCGATGCGCGACCGCAGCAGCTGGCTGGTCGGTGGCGCCATGCTCGTCACGTTCCTATGCGCGTTGTGAAGAGCACGGAACCGCCGGCATGAAGCTCTCCGGATGGGGCCGCTATCCAGTGGTGGACTGCCGGGTCGAACAATTCGGGGGCCAACCCGATCTGCCCTACCTGCTCCACGGCGCGCCGACGCTGATCGCCCGCGGCAACGGACGGTCGTACGGCGACGCCGCCGTAAACGCCGACCTGACCCTCTCGATGCTGGGGACCAATCGAATCCTGGCGTTCGACGACGAGACCGGTCTGCTGACGTGCGAAGCGGGCGTCCTGCTCGACGACATCCTGCGGAGTTTCGTGCCGCGCGGTTGGTTCCCGCCCGTGGTGCCGGGCACCCGCTTCGTCACCGTCGGCGGCCTGATCGCCGCCGACGTCCACGGCAAGAACCACCATCACGCCGGGACCTTCGGCGCGCACGTCGAATCGCTCACGCTGGCGGTGGCCAGCGGCGAGGTTCTGGAGTGCAGCCGCACCGCGAACGCCGACCTCCTGCGCGCAACCATCGGCGGGATGGGGCTGACCGGCGTGATTCTGTCCGCCACCTTCCGTCTGGTACCGATCGAGACCGCCTACGTCTTGCAGGAAGTGCTGCCGGCCGGCGATCTCGACGAAGCGATGGCGCTGTTCGAGGCGTCGCGCGACTGGCCCTACTCCGTGGCCTGGATCGACACGTTGGCGCGCGGCCGGGCGCTGGGGCGCGCCCTGGTGTTGCGGGGCCGGCCGCTGGTGCGCCGCGACCTGCCGGCGCGGCTCGCGCGTGATCCCCTGCGCACCGCGCCCGCTGGCGCGCTTACGGTTCCTTGCGATGCGCCGAACATGCTGCTCAACCGCGTTTCGATCGGCGTCTTCAACGCGCTCTACTATCAATTGGGCCGCGCGCGGGGCGCCGCCCGGCCGGTGCACTTCGAGCCGTTCTTCTTTCCGCTTGACCGGATCGGGGCGTGGAACCGGCTCTACGGCCGGCGCGGCTTCGTCCAGTACCAGTGCGTGCTCCCCAAGCCCCAGAGCCGCGGCATCGCGGCCCTGCTGGCGCGCATCGCCGACGCGGGGCAGAATTCATTTCTCGCTGTTCTCAAGCTGCTCGGCCCCGGACGGGCGGGGATGCTGTCGTTTCCGATGGAGGGCTATACGCTGGCGCTCGATTTTCCGCTGCGCGACGGCACGCTCGAGCTCCTCGACGCGCTCGACGCCGTCACGCACGCGCACGGCGGGCGCGTCTATCTGGCAAAGGATGCCTGCTGCACGCCCGAACGCGTGCGCCGCGGCTACCCGGAATGGGAGGCCTTCAGCGCCGTGCGTGCCACGGCCGCCGGATCCGCGCCCAGATTCACGTCCAGCCTGTCACGAAGGCTTGCGCTGTGACCGGCGGCAGCGGCACGGCGCTGATCATCGGCGCCACCTCGGATATCGGCCGCGCGATTGCGCGGCGGCTGGCCGCGGACGGGTACGCGCTGCAGCTGGCCGCGCGCGATGCGACCCGGCTGGAGGAAGAGGCCGTGGACATCCGGTCGCGGTCCGGCGCCGCGGTGACGACGCAGCACTGCGACGTGCTCGAGACGGACGGCGGCGGCGCGCTGCTCGCGCGGCTCGATCCGTTGCCGGACGTGGCGATCTGCGCGGTCGGGTTGCTCGGCGATCAGCGCCGGAGCGAGCAGGACGGCGCCGCGGCGGAGCGGGTCATGCGCACCAACTACGTCGGTCCCGCGCTGCTGCTGGCCGCAGTCGCCGAGCGCTTCGCGCAGCGCGGCAGCGGCATCCTGGTCGGCGTCAGCTCGGTCGCCGGCGACCGCGGGCGCGCCGCGAACTACGTCTACGGATCGGCCAAGGCGGGCTTCACGGCGTTTCTGTCCGGCCTGCGCAACCGCCTGGCGCGGTCCGGCGTCCACGTGCTGACCGTCAAGCCCGGCTTCGTGCGTACGCGCATGACCGCCGGGATGAACCTGCCGGCGCGCCTGACCGCAACACCGGATGAGGTCGCCGCCGCGGTTGCCGAAGCGCTGCGCACGGGCCGCGACGTCGTCTACGTGCGGTGGATATGGCGGCTGATCATGTTGGCCGTCCGCGCCATACCGGAGCGCGTCTTCAAACGGATGAAGATGTGATGAAGACCTGGGCCGGCCTCCTGCTCCTGGCGTTGCTGGTCATCTACCTGCCCGACATCGGCCACGGATTCATCAAGGACGACTTCGTCTGGATCGAGCAGAACCAGGCGCGCGGCCTGACCGACCTGCTCGCTCCGTTCACGGACGCCCCCGACTTCTACCGCCCGCTCGTCGCGCTGAGCTTCGCCGCCGACTGGTGGCTGTTCGGCGCGGATCCGCTCGGCTACGGGCTGACCAACCTGGCGTTCCTGCTGGCGGGCGCCGCCGTCCTTTGGAGCCTCGCAGGTACGCTCGGGCTGTCACGGGGCGCAGCCCTCGCCTGCACCGCGCTCTGGACCCTGAACTTCCACGGGATCAACATGGCGCTGCTATGGATCAGCGGCCGCACGTCGCTGCTCGCGACGCTGTTCTCGTTGCTGGCGGCACGCGCCTTCGTGCGCGGGGCGGGACCGTGGGCGGCCGGCTGTGCGCTGCTGGCCATGCTGTCCAAGGAGGAGGCGGTCCTGCTGCCGTTCGTGCTGCTCGCGTGGGCCGCGCTGCGGCCAACCGGCGCGGACGATGCGGAGCCGTTGCGGATCGATTTGCGGCCCGCCGCGCGGCGGGCCTGGCCGCTCTTCGCCATGCTGGCGATCTATCTCGCGGTGCGGACGACCGCGGGCGGGATGACGCCGGCCACGGCGCCGGCGGCCTATCAGTTCACGCAGGATCCCCTGGCGATTGGCCGCAACGTGCTCGAGTATCTCGACCGGTCGGCCACCCTCTCGGCAGCGGCGGTGCTGGTCATGGCGCTGGCGGCCGCCACCCTGCCCCGACCGACTCTTCAGCAGAAGCGACTGGCGGTGATGGGGGTCGTATGGATGATCGGACATCTTGGCCTCGCGGTGCTTCTGCCGATCCGCTCGAGCCTCTACGCCGTTGGTCCGTCAGCGGGCGCGGCGCTCGCAGGGGCCGCCCTGCTGGCGTCGGTCTGGCAGCGTGCCAGCCCCGGCGGCCAGCGCCGGATGCTGGGCTTGGCGGTGGCCATAGCCATGCTGACGGTACCGGTCCACTGGTCGCGCAACGAGCGCTGGGTCGCGCCGGCCGATCTGTCCGCGCACGTGCTGGACGAGATAGCGCCGGTCGCGGCGGCCCTGCCGCCGCACGGGGTGCTGCAGCTGGACGACGACCGGGGCGCCCGGGCAAACCTCGATTCCAGCTTCGGGACGCTGCTGGCCAACGCCGTACGGGTGCACACCGGTCTTGACCGGCGCGTCTGGATCGAGCCGCCGGTCGTCGCCTGGGAAGCGGGCGGGCTCGCGCCGCCCGCCGCGGAGGATGTCGCCGCGCGATTTGCGCTACGCGACGGCGCGTTGGTCCGGGTGTCGAGCGCGCCGTAGCCGGCGCGGCGGAGCTGACGCGCCGGCGCCGCGCGGCCGGGCCGCACCGCGCTTGTGGCGGGTGGCCGGTACCGATAGTCTATCGGTGAAATTCAAGGGAGGACGGATGGCCCACGTTTCGATCACGGTCAACGGCAAGCGGCGCACGGCCGACGTGGAGCCGCGTCTGCTGCTGGTCCATTTCTTGCGCGAACACCTCAACCTGACCGGCGCGCACGTCGGGTGCGACACCAGCCAGTGCGGCGCCTGCACCGTCCTGTTCGACGGGCGCAGCGCGAAGTCGTGCACCATCTTCGCCGTGCAGGCCGACGGCTCCGAGGTCACGACCATCGAGGCGCTGGCGGACGGCGACCGGCTCCACCCGCTGCAGGAGGGGTTCTGGGAAGAGCACGGCCTGCAATGCGGCTACTGCACGCCCGGCATGATCATGTCGGCAGTCAACCTGCTGAACGACAACCCGGCGCCGACGGAGCAGGAGATCCGGGACGGTCTGGACGGCAACTTCTGCCGCTGCACCGGCTACCAGCACATCGTCAACGCGATTCAGCACGCCGCAGACCACGCGGACGACAAATAGACGGCATGGCGGCGTCTCCGGTACTGCCGAAGCTCGTTGGCCAGCGCGTCAAGCGGCGTGAGGATCCGCGGCTGATCCAGGGCCGCGGCACCTACGTCGACGACATCAAGATCGTCGGTCTGCAGCATCTGGCGTTCAAGCGCAGCGATGTCGCGCACGGCCGGATCCTGGCCATCGACACCACTGCCGCGGAGGCGCTCGACGGCGTCGAGGCGGTCTTCACCGGCGCGCAGCTCGCGGAGTTCCTCGACCCCATGCCGGTGGCGACGCCGTTTCCCTCGCCGGAGCATCGCGCGGTCGCCACCGACGTGGTCCGCTTCGTCGGCGATCCGGTCGCCGTCGTCGTGGCCCGCGACCGCTACGTGGCGCGCGACGCGGTCGACGCCATCACCGTCGACTACGACCCGCTGCCGGCGGTGGTCGATCCCGAGGAAGCGCTGACCGGGCGGCCGGCAGTACTGCACGCCGACTTTCCGAACAACCGGGCGGTCGGGCCGCTCCCGGCCGGTACCGGCGTCGGGCGCAAGGGGCAGGTGGACGACAGCGCCATTGACGAGGCCTTCGCCGCGGCTGACGTCGTGCTCTCGCAGCGCATGGTGAACCAGCGGCTCGCGCCGACGGCGATCGAACCGCGCGGTGTCGTGGCGCACTACGAGCCGGGCAAGGAAGCGCTGACCATCTGGTCATCCACGCAGAACCCGCACATCCTGCGCACCTACGTCGCCAGGATGACCGGCCTGGGCCAGGACCGCGTGCGGGCCATCGCGCCGGAGGTCGGCGGCGGCTTCGGCGCGAAGATCAACATCTACGGCGAGGAGTACGTGGCGGCGGCGGTCTCGAAGCGACTCGGCCTCCCGGTCAAGTGGGTGGAGGATCGGTCGGAAGCGTTCGTCTCGACGATTCACGGCCGCGGCATCATCGGCTACGTCGACGTCGCCGCTCGGCGCGACGGCAAGGTGCTCGGCCTGAAGCTGCGGCTCGTCGCCGACATCGGCGCCTACAACATGCTGCTCACAGCCGTCATCCCGACGCATACGATGAGGATGGCGAACGGCACGTACGCCTTCCCCGCCGTGCGGGCGACGCTCACCGAGGTGTTCACCAACAAGACCCCGACCGACGCCTACCGCGGCGCAGGGCGCCCCGAGGCGGCCTATTTCGTCGAGCGGGCCATGGACATGCTCGCGCGGGAGCTCGGCATGGACCCTGCCGACTTGCGCCGGAAGAACTTCATCCAGCCGGATCAGTTCCCCTACAAGACGCAGACGGGCGCCCTGTACGACTCCGGCGACTACGAGAAAGCGCTCGACCGCGCGCTGGAGAAGGCCGGCTGGGAACAGCTCAAGGCCGAGCGGGACGCGGCCCGTGCGGAAGGTCGCCTGGTCGGACTGGGCCTGGCGATGTATGTTGAGGTCTGCGGCCTCGGGCCGTCCGCCAGGCTCCCGCAAGGCGGCTGGGAGCACGCCCAGGTGACCGTCGAGCGCGACGGGCGGATCAGCGCCACGACAGGGGTGTCGCCGCACGGGCAGGGCAACGAGACAACCTTTGCCCAGATGCTCGGCGACCAGTTCGGCGTGCCGCTCGAACACGTGACCATTCACCACGGCGACACGGCCGTCGTGAAGCAGGGCATCGGGACCTTCGGCAGCCGCTCGCAGGCGGTAGGCGGCGCGGCGCTGCACCTCGCCGGCGGCAAGGTCAAGGCGAAGATGGCAAAGTTCGCCGCGGCGCTGCTGGAGGCGCACGAGGCGGACCTGGTGTTCGAGAACGGCCGGATCACGGTGGCCGGCGCCCCGACCGCCGCGAAATCGTTCGCCGAGGTGGCGGCGTTCGCCTACCGGCCGACCCGGCTGCCCGAGGGGCTCGACCCGGGGCTGAGCGACGAGGCGTTCTTCGAGCCGAGCAACAACACCTACCCCTTCGGCTGCCACATCGCGATGCTGGAAGTGGACCGCGACACCGGCGAGCCGCGTCTTCTCCGCATGGTTGCGGTCGACGACGCCGGCAACCTGATCAATCCGCTGATCGTCGAGGGCCAGATACACGGCGGGCTGGCGCAGGGCATCGGGCAGGCGCTGGTGGAAGAGGTCGTCTACGGCGACGACGGCCAGCCGCTGACCGGCTCGTTCATGGACTACGCCATTCCGCGCGCCAGCGACTTCCCGCGCTTCGAGCTCGACAACACCGTGACGCCGACGCCGGTCAACCCGCTCGGCGCCAAGGGGGTCGGCGAGGCGGGGACGATCGGTTCGACGCCGTGCATCGTCGCGGCCGCCGTCGACGCCCTGAGCGGATTCGGCGTGCGGCACATCAACATGATGCTGCGGCCCGAGAAGCTGTGGCGCATCATTCACGGAGGCCAAGCGTGATTCCGACCGCATTCGAATACGAGCGGGCCACCTCGCTCGACGACGCCATCGCACGTCTCCAGGCCGCCGGCGCCGCCGGCAAGCTGCTTGCCGGCGGGCACAGCCTCGTGCCGCTGATGAAGCTGCGGCTGAGCGAGCCGGCGGTGCTGATCGACATCGCCCACATCCCGGACTTCGCCGGCATCCGGGAAGCCGGCGGCCTGATCGAGATCGGCGCCGGGACTACGCACCATGAGGTAGCGACGTCCGCCCTGCTGCGCGACCACTGCCGCGTCGTGGCCAACACCGCCGCCGTCATCGGCGATCCGCAGGTCCGCAACCGCGGCACGCTCGGCGGCAGCCTGGCGCACGCAGACCCGGCCGCCGACTATCCCGCCGCCATGCTGGCTGTCGACGCCGACCTGCACCTGAAGGGGCCCGGCGGATGGCGGGTCGTGAAGGCGCGCGATTTCTTCCAGGGTTTCTTCACGGTCGATCTCGCGGAGGATGAGATCCTCGCGAAGGTGACCTTCGCCCCGGCCCCCGCCTCGGCCTACGCGAAGCTGCACCAGCGCGCGTCGCGCTTCGCCATCGTGGGCGTGGCGGCGGTGCTGGACGCGGGCGACGGCGTCATCCGCTCGGCGCGCGTCGGCCTGACCGGCGCCGCGGCGTGCCCATCCCGCCTGGCGGCGGTCGAGTCCGCGCTCCAGGGGCAACCCGCGACGGCGGAGACCGCGGCGTCCGCGGCCCGTGGCGCCGCGGACGGGGTCGACGACCTCAACGCCGACATCCACGGCAGCGCCGAGTACCGGCGCGCCATGATCCCCGTCTTCACCCGGCGCGCGCTCGACGCCGCGCTGGCGCGCGCGGGCCAGGTCTCATGACGACATCCCCGATCCTGCCGAAGCTCGTCGGCCAGCGCGTCAAGCGCCGCGAGGACCCGCGCCTGATCCAGGGCCGCGGGACCTACGTCGACGACATCAAGCTCGCCGGCCTGCAGCACCTCGCGTTCAAGCGCAGCGATGTACCTCATGGCCGCATCCTGGCCATCGACACAAGTGCAGCTGAAGCGCTCGACGGCGTCGAGGCGGTCTTTACCGGCGCGCAGATCGCGGAGCTGGTCGGTCCGCTGCCGAGCCTGCTGCCGTTCCCGGCGCCCGAGCGCCGCGCGGTGGCGACCGACGTCGTGCGCTTCGTCGGCGAGCCGGTCGCCGTCGTGGTGGCGCGCGACCGCTACGTCGCGCGGGACGCAGCCGACGCCATCCTGGTGGACTACGAGCCGCTGCCGGTAGTGGTCGATCCCGAGCAGGCGATGACCGGCCAGCCGATCGTGCTGCACGCCGACTTTCCGGACAACCTCATGCTCGGACCGCTGCCGAGCGGCACCGGCGTCGGGGCGGACGGCGAGGTCGACGACACGGCCATCGACCAGGCATTCGCGGACGCCGAAGTCGTGATCTCGCAGCGGATGGTCAACCAGCGGCTTGCGCCGACGCCCATCGAGCCGCGCGGCGTCGTGGCCCACTACGAACCGGGCAAGGACACGATCACCATCTGGTCTTCGACCCAGTCCCCGCACATGCTGCGGTCGTTCATCGCCTCGATGAACGATATGGGCGAGGACCAGGTGCGCGCCATCGCGCCGGAAGTCGGCGGCGGCTTCGGCTGCAAGTCGGCCGGCTCCGCCGAGGAATGCGTGACGGCCGCGGTTTCCAGGCGCCTGGGCGTTCCGGTCAAGTGGATCGAGGAGCGCTCGGAAGCGTTTCTCGCGACGAGCCACGGCCGCGATCTGATCGGCTACGTCGACCTGGCGGCCCGGCGGGACGGTGCGGTGCTCGGCTTCAAGCTGCGCATCATCGCCGACGTCGGCGCCTACAACATGCTGTTCACCGCCGCCATTCCGACCTCCACGATGCTGATGGCGAGCGGCAACTACGCCATACCGGCCATCCGCGCGACGCTCACGGAGGTGTTCACCAACAAGACCCCGACGGACGCCTATCGCGGCGCCGGCCGTCCGGAAGCGATCTATTTCCTGGAGCGGGCGATGGACATGCTGGCCAGCGAGCTGGAGATGGATCCGGCCGAGCTGCGCCGGAGGAACTTCATCCGGCCGGAGCAGTTTCCGTATGCCACCCAGACGGGGGTCGAGTACGACTCGGGCGACTACGACAAGGCGCTCGACCGCGCGCTGGAGACGGCGGGCTGGGAGCAGCTCAAGGCCGAGCGGGATGCCGCGCGCGCGGAGGGCCGGCTGGTCGGACTGGGTCTGTCGATGTACGTCGAGGTCTGCGGCGTCGGCCCCTCCGCGTCGCTGCCGATGGGCGGGTGGGAGCACTCGCAGGTCACCGTGGAGCGCGACGGGCGGATCAGCGCCACCACCGGCGCGTCGCCGCACGGGCAGGGCAACGAGACCACGTTCGCGCAGATGCTCGGCGACCAGTTCGGCGTGCCGCTCGAGCATGTCCGGATCCATCATGGCGACACGGCGGTGGTGAAGCAGGGCAGCCTCGGTACGGGCGGCAGCCGCTCGCAGGCCGTGGGCGGCGCAGCGCTGCACCTGGCCGGCGGCAAGGTAAAGACCAAGATGGCGAAGTTCGCGGCGCTGCTGCTCGAAGCGCACGAGGCCGACCTGGTCTTCGAGAACGGACGGATCGGCGTGCGGGGCGCTCCAGCCGCAGCGAAGACCTTCGCCGAGGTGGCCGCCTACGCCTACCGGCCGCTGAAACTGCCCGACGGGGTCGAGCCGGGGCTGAGCGACGAGGCCTTCTTCGAGCCGGCCAACAACACATACCCCTTCGGCTGCAACATCGCGATGCTGGAGGTGGACCGCGACACCGGCGAGCCGCGGCTGCTCCGGATGGTGGCGGTCGACGACGCGGGCCACCTGATCAACCCGCTGATCGTCGAGGGACAGGTTCACGGCGGACTGGCCCAGGGGATCGGCCAGGCCTTGGTGGAAGAGGTGGTGTACGGCAGCGACGGTCAGCCGCTGACCGGCTCGCTCATGGACTACGCCCTGCCGCGCGCGAGCGACTTCCCGCGTTTCGAGCTCGACAGCACCGTGACGCCGACGCCGATGAACCCGCTGGGGGCCAAGGGGATCGGCGAGGCCGGTACGATCGGGTCCACGCCGTGCGTCGTGTCCGCCGCCGTCGATGCCTTGAGCGGGTTCGGCGCGCGCCACATCGACATGCTGCTGCGGCCCGAGAAGCTGTGGCGCATCATTCATGGCGGCCAGGTGTGACGATGCAGCGCCCGCCCCTGCCTCCCTTCACGGCCGATACCGCGAGACAGAAGGTGCGCCTGGCCGAGGATGCGTGGAACGGCCGCGATCCCGCCCGGGTGGCGCTGGCGTACACGCGCGACAGCCAGTGGCGGAACCGCGCGGAGTTCATCAACGGGCGCGCGGAGATCGAGGCGTTCCTGACCCGCAAGTGGAACCGGGAACTCGATTATCGACTCATCAAGGAGCTGTGGAGTCGGCGTCAATCACATTAGCCTCGTAAGTCACTGATGTGGCAGGGATTCAAGCCGGTCTGCGATCAGAGTTGCCCCCAAAGTTGCCCCCAACTCCGCGTTGTCAACCCCATCGTCCGGCGGGCCGTCAGACAGGGTCGTAGGCTCGAAGAGCCCGTGCTGATGCGGCATGCCAGTCGACTCGGCGCTTTCACAAGACTGCCACCCTCGGTTCCGGTCGCCGGCTCAGAAACTGCGCGCTCGGGAGCCTGATCGTCGAATCCGCCTCCGGTTTCCTGGGTCGCGCGACGTGGCATGGACTCTGCCCTCGGTAGGGCGTGGCGCTCCCGTCGACGACCTACTGCCGCACTGGAGTGAGCCAGGGGCCGTCAGATGGATACCCCCATTTGGACAAGCGTGATCGGCCATGCAGACATTCGGAACGAATTACGACACCTCCAGGGCGATGACGTGCAGGCTCAATTCCGTGACATGAATTGCCCGGACCGGAGTGCCTACACCGCCGGGCGTATACGGAGGAGGCTCCTCGCCTCTGGCCGCATACGCTTGATCCAGCGCCATCCGCAACTCTGAGAAATGGATCCACCTGACTTCCGTCGTCCTAGGGATGATTGGATCGTCCGTCCACGGGAACGGGCTGGCAAGCAGGGCGTCGATCCGAGCGCGCAGCTCCATGATGTGCACCGCGCGGATCGGCGTCGCCCCGATAAGGGCAAGGGCGAAGTCGATCCCGCTCGTCGTCGCCCCGCCCCGCCACGGCAATCGGCGTCCCGGTCGTGACGTCGCAGAAAGTGAAACAGGGCAGGTCGTCATACAGCTCGTCGATGTAGCCGGCGAAGGAGGCGGCTAAGGTGCGCGTGAAGTAGGTCCCCGTTGGTAGCCCCCCGCGGTGTACTGCCCCGCCCCGTCCGTACCATCGCAGTTCACCTGGGACCCCGACGCATCATAGATACAGGCAAAGACCCCGCTCACGCCGGTTCCGCCCGTGTCGGTCACCGTGCCGTTGATCGTCCCGCCGAGCGCCAGCGCGAAATCCACCCCGCTCGTCGTCGCCCCCGTCGTCACGGCGATCGGCGTCCCGGTCGTGACGTCGCAGGAAGGGAAACAGGGCAGGTCGTTATACAGCTCGTTGATATAGCCCGCCGAGGAGGCGAAGGTGCGCGCGAAGTAGGTCCCCGTTGGTAGCCCCCCCAGGGTGTACTGCCCCGTCCCGTCCGTAGACCCGAAGCCCGCAAACGACCCCGACGCGTCGTAAATCTGGACCCCGACCCCGCTCAGGCCGGTTCCGCCCGTGTCGGTCACCGTGCCGCTGATCGTCCCCGTGGCTTGCGCGTTGACCACGGAGGTGACGAGGCACATGAAGATGATCACGGGCACAACATGTCGTGCCCAGGACTGAATCATGTGAGCCGTGGATCGTCGACACGTGTAGGAAGAGTCCGTTCCCATAGCGAGGTCTCAATGGCCCCCCACGACCCAATATCAAGCCCGTCAGTCAGCAAGTCGTGCGAAGGCCATTCGCATCACTGCTCCTCTCCCCTCCACCGCGCACGATCACGACGGCGGCGCGCAACGATGCCGCACCGGCCAACGAGAAGAGCCCGTGCGTCCGGGCGGGCCCGACGCCACAAAGCGATACTCTCAGTCAACCGCGATTGTCCGGAATCTTATGGAAATGGCCGAAGCAGATCACGCCGGAATTTCCATTGTGGTCGCACGGATCAGAACCGTTCGGACCTGCACGAGCCCGTATTCGTGGAGGGGCGGTCAAATCTCTGGGGGCTGACGGGACGGAGACCGCCGCCGCCGGGGGCCGACGCCGCGCCTCGATCTATAGGAAGTTCAAAACCTCATTTCCGATGTGCTTCGGACGACCCAGCAGGGCACAGTCAGCCGGTCATCCGATATGACGACACAGCCGCGCGATTGAGGGGTGACGCCGTGACCCGCGCCTGTCTCGGCGCTGAGGCGATGCATCGACAGGCGTAAACGTCTCGCGCGCGGTGTGTCGGATGATCCTGTCCCAGGGGGTCCAGACAACGACGCTGATGCCCCATAGCCACGCCGCCCGCATCACACAGCCTCCCTTCACAAGTCGCTACGTGGGTACGAATCCTACTGGTCCGGCAAAGCGAACACGACCAGCCGCTCATTGCCTCTGGTCTCATCGGTGGCGCCGGCTGAGCCGTCCAGTTTCCTGACGCGGACGTTCCTAAACTTCACGATGCCTGCGCCATACTGCAACGCGATCGGGCCGTCGACATACTGCTCGTCCTCGACCTCCACCAAACGGGTGCCATTGAGCGTGACCGTCAACCGCGTTCCCTGGGCCGCGATCTCGTAGGTGTTCCAGCGCCCCCCCGCATCGATGACGCTCGTTGGTGAGGCCACGTGGACGATCCCACCGGTGCGGTAGGTCTGATCGGGTCGCGTGTCGTAGATATTCACTTCATACGAGTTGGTGTCGCGCACGGACTGCGGGTCCGCGCAGCGAATGAAGATGCCGCTGTTTGCGGGCTCGTTCACCCAGAACTCCAACGTCAGTTCGAAGTCGGCGTAGGAGTCATCAGTCACGAGGAAGCCACTGCCGCTGTCGGCCTGCACCGCGCCATCCAGCAGTTCCCAATTGGCATCGCCAAGCACTCTCCAGCCGTCGAGGCTGGAACCATCGAACAGCGTTGTCCACCCGTCACCAGCTTGACCTGTCGCGCCAGACACAGGCTGAAGACTGATCACTCCGATCGCGAGCAACCCGATAACGATGACGGTTGAGCACTTCATCTGCTTCCCTCCTCGGTGGGCACGAGGCGCGTGAGTGCCTCGAACCAGACGCGAAAATCAATGCCGGTCTTCACCACTTGTTCGCCTCTGGTGCGCCATGCCGCTCCGCCCTCACCGGCAAGCGCTAGGCGCTTCCACGACACCAAGCTGCTGCATCATCCAGAGATTGTCTTCGACACCCCAGTGCTCCACAAGCTTACGGTTCGAGATGCGCACGAAGTGTTGCTCGTCGACCGTGACGGTGCGGCTAGTAGCAGCGACGCCCATCAGCTCGCCCTGGTGAGTTCCGCGTGTGACGACGCGAACCGCTACCTTGTCTCCCTCGGCCACGATGTCTTGTACGGTGACGGTGAGATCGGGAAACGCCGACCGGAACATCGTCACCACCTGTTTCAGACCAGCTTTGTCGGCAGGAAGATTGGGAGGTGGATTGTGATCGACGTAGTCGTCCGCGACTAACTCATCCACGACCGCAAGGTTCCCTTTACCAAACGCTTCATCGATGAAACGACGTGTCGCTGCCTTGTTGACGTCCGACATCAATGTTCCTCTTTCGTGTCCATATTGGCTCCGTCCCCTGTGGTCTGTAATGGGGTTGCCTGCCGATCATACTTCCGATCCAGGGCGGCCTGGCCGGGGATCTCGCCCTTGGCGGGCAACGAGACGACACGAACGACAGCTATCCCTGCGCGGGGAAGTTCATACGCCGGAGGAGGGCGTGGGAGCAGCGATCTCGTGGGCTTAGGTGACGGCGGATTCGGCTTTTGATGGCACCCCACCGCAGTCACGGGCAAGCCCGACACCCAACTCGCGAAGCACGCGGCAATAGAACCTGACATAGCCCCCAAGCGTCCGAGGGGCTTCTACCGCCAAGGCGCGAACCATCGCCTGACGGAGTATCTGGGTCTGAATGGTTGACGTGAGTGTCCGAAAGCGCTAGAGGGTCATTGGCGGTCCTCCTTTACTACTTAGGACGCATCAGGACCTCCAGCCGGTCCTTGGGAACAGGGCGATTGTCTAGTTCGTCGGTTCCCTCCGCGCCTTCAGCTCCTCATGCCAGTCAGCGGGTCCCTCGCGGCAGTTCTACTCCGGCACTGGGGCGACCGCGATCCTCTCACCACGCGCCGATCCAAGCCAGAGTTCGTTTCCAATCTGAATGGCCGTGGTCGACGCTACGAACCCTTCCATCGAGGGGTGCTCAAAAATCCGCTCGACTTCCAACGTTTCCGGGTCGATCTTCGAGACGTTCGACGTCTCTAGCAACGGCTCTCGCGGCTCGACAATCGACTGTCCGTCCTTGTCGGTGTGACCCGCTGCGAGTAGCGCCGTCCCGTCGATCGACATCCGTAGATTGTCAGGCCGGAATCCCAGCTGGACGATGTCAACCTGCACCGGCGTCTGATCAAGCGACACGCGCGTGAGCTTCTCCTCGCGCCACCCGGCAATGTACAGCCAGCGCCCGTCCCTCGAGATCTCCAGTCCATTTGGCGCCGTGTCGTCGGTACCCGGTATCGGCATCCACCCCGCACCGGCGTGCCACGCCCACACGTTTCCGGTCCCCCCATTTGTGCCCGCTACGCCTCCCCCAGGCAGAGCGACCACACCATTGATACGAATAGTCGACAGCGCTGGCACGCATCCGACCCATGTGAAGGCCGGTGGCGCTGCCCCGGCGTCCACCTCGAACACCTCGATCGCCTCCCTGGAGCCGTGGTGGACGACATACAACGTGTGGACGGCGTCTGCTCCCGGTTGGAGGTAGAGGCCGTGGGAAGTGAATGCCTCCCGCTGCTCCGCGTCGAGCGGACCGGGACACGTCGGGTATGTCGTGGCGTCGAGCCGCTCGTTTGGTGCGGCCGTCGGGAACACGGCCGTGGCGGTCTTGTCGCGCACGTTGACGAGCTGGAGCCGGCCACCCTCCCGAAGCCCGGAGGCAATGACCCACTCCTCACCCGGAACGACGACGAGGTCTTCGGGACTGACGAGATCGCAAACGAACTGGACTTCTCCGACGGGTTCGCAAGGTGTCACGCCGACAGGGGCAAAGCCGGGGCGTACCTCGCTCGAGTCGGGAGTGGGCTCCGGCGCGGGACCAGGTTCGGGCGCGCCGCAGCCCAGTGTGAACATTGCAGATAAACCAAGTAGTGTTAGTGTCAGTACTCTCACAGCGTCCCTCCTAGAGCTTGCGCGATGCGATCTGCCAGCGCCGGGCGACCGGTTCGAGGGCTAACGCCCGTGTGTCGCCGGCCTTCTCCAGCTCGCCGATCGCATCAATGTAGGAATTCTAGTACCCCAATAAGGTTGTGTACGTCAAGTTGTTCAATCTAATCTAATCTATAGGAAGTTCAAAAACTCATTTCCTGATGCGCTCAGGCCCTGTTGGGCATAGTCGGCCGGCGCGGTGAAGGGTGCAGCGATTCCCGCGCTCTGATGCCTCCGGGGACGATCTTCGGCGGCTGCGAAGCCTATGCGCAAGTGTGCGGGACGAGCCACCCGGCGGGGGGGCGTCAAATCTCTGGAGGCTGACGGATTCGGAGACCGCTGGCAGCTACTCTCGCGAGCGGGCAGCAAATCAGTTTCAGATTGGCGAGGACGGCAAGTCAGCTCGCGGCGAGAGCCGTCTCCACGGGCACCTTAGGCCGAAGTTTCAGAGCTGATCGCGTATAAGTCACTGTATTTCGGGCGGTTATTGGATTTCAAGGGGTGTCGTTAATGGCTACATTCGCGGCGACACCCCCAGCAACTCGAAGCAGCGCTGCTGCACCGGCGTGGGCCGGGTCTGCAAAGGGAAGCTGGCGCCGGTGTCGGCTACCTGCATCGTGTTGACGGTCAGCGTCCCCAGGTCGGTGAGCAGCGTGCGGAAGCTGTGGACGGGCAGGTCGTCTGCGGTCCGTTTACGGGCTGCCTTGGCCAGGGCCGCCGGTGAGCGCTGGGCCGGCGCCACGACCGAGCGCCGCCGCTGCTCTCCCGCCTGCGGGTCATGGTCATCGAAGAGCAGCGGCTTGAGCTTCCCCCGCATGTGCCACTCGACGTAGTAGGCCAGCATGCAGAGCAGGACGTGGGCGCGCACCCGGTCAGCCCGCCGGTGGTGGAGTGGCCGCACCTTCAGGTCCACGGACTTGAGGCACCGAAACGCCCGCTCGACATTCGAGAGGTCCTTGTAGGCCCGCACGGTCTGCGCGGCATCAAACTGCGCCGGCTCGACATTCGAGCGCACGATGTAGAGTCCGTCGAGCAGCGCCTCGGCCGCGACCTTGTCCTCGTCCCGGCGAAACGTGAAAGCGTCGTCGGTGATGGTGGTGACGAAGTGCTTGGCGACTTTGTGGCGGTCAATCACCTTGCCGACACGCACGCCGATGGCGGCCGCGGAGCGCAGCGGATTCGTCTTGCGCCGGGTCGCCGCCGCAATCGGTTCGAGGTCCGCTTCGGTGGCCGAGAGCAATTCCTGCCGCTTGCGCCCCCGCTCGGCGGCCAGCAGCGGGTTGCGGCAGACGACGAGCCGCTCGCCGGGGAACTCCTCGCTCGTCACTTCGGCCAGGTCCCGCTCGTCGAACAACGACGGCGTCACCGTGCCGGCGGCCACCAGCTTGCGAATGGTCGGCGCCCGCAGCGTGGTGATCCAGCGCAGTCCATCGACGCCTGCCAGGTCCTCACGGATGCGCGCCGCGGTCAGCATGCCCCGGTCGCCGACCAATACCACCCGCTTGAGCCCGAAGCGCTGCCGGAGCTTTGCCACCTGACTGGCCACCGTGTTCGGGTCCGCTGTCGAGCCTTCGAATACCTCGACCGCCACCGGACAGCCCGTGGACGTGCACAGCAGGCCGAAGACGATCTGCAGGGTGCCCTTCTTGCCGTCGCGGCTGTGGCCGCGCCGGGCCAAGGGGCAGTGACTGCCTTCCAGATAGCTGGACGTGAGGTCGTAGAGCACCAGCGTGTGGTCCTCAAGGTGCCGTTTGGCCAGGCGTTGCTCGATGGTTGCCTGGCGCGGCACCAGCCAGTCCATCGCGGCATACAACTCATGCTGGTCGACGGCGCCGAGCCCGAGCGCCTCGCCCAAGGTGGACACGGCGCTCTCGGGGGCCAGGGCGCGGGCGGTCGCGAGCTTCGACTGCGCGTCGATGACGCGGGCGACAATCAGGGCCACGACGAGGTCGCGCGCGCGGCTCGCCGGGCGGGCGATGAGCGTGGGCAGGCCGAGCTGCCGCAGGGTGCCGAGCACGGCGGCGATGTGGCCATGCGGCAGGCTTCGGACGCAGTCGAAAGCGTTCTCGGGGTTGACGAACGTCTCGCCCTTCAGGGCACGACGGACCAGATCGATGACGCGGTCGGGCAGGTGCGAGACGTTTCCGAGGGTTTCGTGCTTGACCCTTCCGTCCTCGCGGAAGGTACGTCGGAGCAGATGGGAATGGTAGGTCTGGTTCTTGTAGCGGCGCGTGGTGGTGGCTACATGAACGGCGCCTCCCCTGCTTGCCATACGCATATACTAGATTAACTCACGTTAAAGGTCAAGTATATTAGTGGCTACACAATGCACCCAGAATTCACGACATCTTCTGCCCGCTCAAGGACTTACGCTGACTTTGCCGCTGAAACTTCGGCTTAGGGCCGGTGAGAGCCGGTGGCACGCGACGAGTCCAGCGCATCCGGTGGCCGTCACGGTCCACGAGTGGGTCGATGCCAAAACTTCTTTGCAGCGACGTGGCCCACCGCAGTCGCCTCGGTTTTTCCAGCCGTTCCTGCCCAAGAAGTGCGAACACGGCATCGTGTGTCTGGCACTTCACGCGTGGCGCGAGGAGACCGAAATACCGGATGGCGTGGCGGTAGCGGTCAGGCACGTGATCGGCGAGCGTGGCCAAGAACTCGGCCGGGCTGTACGTCGTCTCGACGGTGCGTTTGGTGCGCGTGTCCTTCGTCACAAATCGGATTTCTTGACGGGTGATCGTCCGGAACCGGTGCTGCGCGATGGGCGGCCGGCGGGCGTAACGGCCCGCATAGCCGAGGAACTGCTTCTTGCTTCGGAATCGCTTGACGTCGATGTTCCACCACCGTTCGTACTGGGTGGTGAGCAACCGCAGCAACGCGCTGCGAAACATGTCGGTATCAAGGACGCCGGCCCGCGCGGCCTCCCGCAGCAACGTGATGACGGCGTAGCGCCACATCGGCATTAGCGCCTTCCGGTCCAGCCGGGCTCGGGCACACCATTTCGTGCCGTCCTCGCGGAGACCGCCCTCGGACACGAGGATGTGCAGGTGGCAGTTGAAGTTCAGGTGCCGGCCGAAGGTGTGCGGGATGACCACGATCATCAGCCGGATGCCGTACTTCTGTCGTGCCCATTGCTGCAGCACCTGCGCACCCAAGACGGGAAGATCGTGCAGGAGATGGCGGTTCCGCTGGAACAGCGGCCACAGCACATCCGGCATGGTGAGGCAGACGTGGGCGTACGGGACGTCGGGCAGCTCTCGCCACTGGTCGCGCTGCCACGCTCGGGTCGCCTGATACCCGCAACTGGGACAGGCCCGTGATTTACAGGTGTGATACACGACACGCTCTTCGGTGTTAGACGCGAAGATCTCCGCGCCGAGGGCCTCGGTGCCGCAGTCGACCACCTTGGCAAACGCCTCCCACACCGCGGGACGAGTGTCGTCACGGTCCCACTCGTCCCGATGCATAGCGAGGACGTCTCTGAGCGGTCGAGCGCGAGCCGGGGTCATCGGGTGTGCTTCTCCTGCAGCTCCTCGTAGCACATCTGCGTCACCACCACGGCTCGCCCTGGAACGTCCACGACCGCCACGGTGATGTCAGCCGGGTCGTACATCGGGAGTCCACCGAGGACGGTGACGGCCACGCCGTCGGGTTGAGCCGGAGCACCGGTGTCAGCGTGCGCCCTGATCAATCGGCCGACCGTCTTCTTGATGCCCCCCTGGTGCAAATGTGTCCAGAGCGCATCACGCTGCCCCTTGGGGTTCAGCGTGCGCCACTGCGAGGCCCGATGGATGCTGACCTCCCCCCGTAGGAGTCGCTCCCGCACCTCCGGAATCACGGTGGCCAGGAGCTGCTTGACCTTGGTCACGTTGCCGGTCGAGACGCCCGCCTCCGCGGCGATGTCCTTCCGCACGTCGCGGTGCTCGTGGTTCGTCAACTTTGACGAGGCCCGCGTGTCGCCAGTCGACAGTGCCGGTCGACGCCGTTCCCTGAGGTACGACTCCAGGCCCAGGGCCAACACGATCCGGCCGTAATCGTTCAGCCCCTGGCAGCGCCGGTGCCGTTGGATGACAACCTGGAGCGCCTCCTCGTCGGTCACGTCGTACTCGAAGCAGGGAAGCGTCGGCTGCTGGCGTTCGATCGCCACATGCCACCGCGCGTGTCCGTCGAGAATCGTGCCATCCGTGGTCGTCAATAACGGCTCGCGGATCGACCCTGGCTGCTGCGCCACTCGTCGAACTCGTGCCGCGGCGATTGGAGCACACAGGTCGTGATAGGCCGGATGTGGCCGCAACGCCGCGGTGGGGCGATACACCAATCGATCCCGATGCGGACCATCCTGGCTCTCGTGTGCGTTGGGAATGGCGTCCAGTCGGGTGCCACCGCCGCTCAGGTGCGCATCGCCCGGTAGGTCGGAGGAATCGCCAGGACCGGGCGTAGAGCGCGTAGTCATGGCTGTAGTTGCCGCTCCGCGGGAGCGATCTTCCGGCTCTTCTCGACTTGCGCGGTCAGCCAGGCGTTCACTTCGGCTTCGAGCCAGCCGACCGCTCGTCCGCCCAAGGAAACGGGGGCGGGAAACGCGCCTTGGGAGACTCGGAGATAGATCGTGCTTCGGGACAGCCCAGTGCGGGTCTTGACGGCCGGAAGTCTCAGTATCGTGTGCGGCATCTTCACACCTCTCGCAGTGAAAACGGACTCAACGAGATCACGATAGCTGAGCGATTTGGGCGATGAAATAGGGGACCCGCGGCGCCGCGTGGGCAGAAACGCACACGAATCCGGACCCTGGCGGGAGGCGGACATCCCAACCAATGTGACCCGTTCGGTCGAGGGCGGCGCAGAACCCTTATGGAATCAAAGGGATAGAGAGGCGTGGTTGGGCGAAAAAATTCCGCCCAACTTTTTACGTCGTGAGGTGTTTCCGGATGGTGGCCGCACTCCGACCAGCCGCGATGTTCTTCTTGGCAATCTGCTCGGCGTACCACCCTTTGGACATGTTCGGACGACGTTTCCGCATACCGCGGTGGGCTTTCCGCCAGCGTTCGTGGAGTGCCTGCGTGTCGAGCTTGCGCGCCTCACGCCGCGTCGTGCTCGGCGTGTAGTGCGGATCGGCGGTCGTCGCCGAATCGACCAATCGCCGAATGGCGTCGATGTCCAGGGCGTAGGCGCCGTGACCGAAGTCGACCAGATCTGGAGTAATGACGAGCCATCAGTGCCACCTGCACCGGTCGTGCTCGAACGCTTCTACGCGCGCCTGAACAGCGGAATCACCTGGGCGTCGCCCTTGAGCGCATCCAGATAGTCGGCCCACGCCTGCATCATCTTGCGTCGTTCAGGGAGATGCTCCGCGAAGTTGTAAGCGGCGCTGACGGCGTTGCGCTCAGCGTGGGCGAGCTGGCGTTCGATGACCTGATGGTTCCAGCCGCGCTCGTGCAGGAGGGTTGACGCCATGCTGCGAAAGCCGTGGCCGGTCATTTCGTCTTTCGTGTAGCCCATCCGACGCAGCGCTGCAAGCACGGCGTTCTCGCTCATCGGTCGTGCCGCTGACCGTGCGCTGGGGAAGACGAAGCTGGGCGCGTCGGGCTTGAGGGACAACACGCGGTTCGTCAGCGGCTCAAGCTCGCGCAGAATGTCAACGGATTGTCGGGAGAGCGGCACAATGTGCGGCTCTCGCATCTTCATGCGATGGGCGGGAATGCGCCATTCGGCCTCGTGGAGGTCGATTTCTGGCCACTGCGCCCAGCGCAGCTCGCCGGGGCGCACGAACACCAGCGGGGCCAGCCGCAAGGCGCACTTCGTCACGAAGAACCCTGCGTAGGTGTCGATCGCACGAAGCAGCTCACCAATGCGTTTCGGTTCGATGATAGAGGCGTGATGTCGCTCCTTGGTCGGAGGTAGGGCGCCGCGAATATCGGCGATCGGATCGCGCTCTGCCCGGCCTGTGGCAATGGCGTACCGGAAGACTTGTCCGCAGTTCTGCATGGCGCGGTGGGCGGTCTCCACTGCACCGCGGTTCTCTATCCGGCGCAGCACCGAGAGCACTTCCGGCGCCCTGATGTCGGCGACCGGGCGCTCGCCAAGCCAGGGAAACAGGTCGTGCTCAAACCGACGCAAGATGCGATCGCCGTGGCTTGCGACCCACCCTGGCGAGAACTTCGCGTGCCACTCCCGAGCGATGGCCTCGAAGCTGTCTGCTCCCGCGACCGCGAGCTTCTGCGCTTTGCGGGCCTGCCCAGGATCGATACCGGCGGCAAGCTGCTGGCGAACCGCATCACGTCTCTCACGGGCCGATTTCAGACTAACATCCGGGTAGACCCCGAGCGAGATCCGCTTTTCCTTGCCGCCGAACCGGTATTTCCAGCGCCACCACTTTCCGCCGGCGGGGCTGACCTCCAGGTAGAGACCGCCGCCGTCGAACAGCTTGCGTGTCCTGGCCCGCGGCTTGACAGTGCTGACCGCGATGTTCGTCAGTGGCATGAGGGGGCAACTCCTGTTCGACGTTCCCCTGTTGCCCCCAGAGTTGCCCCACATTGGGGGCAGATCTCCCCGGAAGAAACTGGACTCTATCGGACAGTATATCAGGTGTAAGACACCTATTTACAGTGTCTTATCTGTCTTTCTGGGCTCAGGTGGAACGTGTTGGTGGTGGAGGCGACGGGAACCGCATCGCGGTGCGCTTCGCCTACGAGTATCACGACGACAGCGGCAACTGGTTCCGCGCCTACGGCAACGAGAACTGGGAATTCGACGACAACGGCTTGATGCGCCGGCGGATTGCCAGCATCAACGACCTCCCGATAGCCGCACGCGAGCGCCGCTACCGGTGGCCCCTGGGCCGCCGGCCCGACAACCATCCCGGCCTGAGCGAACTCGGCCTGTGAGGCGCCGCGATTCCTTTGACGGCACGGCTCGGCGCAGGAGTCAAGGCGGGAGCATCAAGCCGCGAACCGTGAGACGATAAAGGCGATGCGTCGCCCCGTTGCGTTGCTCGCCGCCATCACGGTTGCCATTGCTATCGCCGTGCCGCTGGCCGCGAACGACTGGCCGGAGTGGCGCGGCACCGGCCGCCTGGGCGTCTGGACGGACACCGGCATCGTCGAGGAGTTCCCCGCCGGCGGACTGACAGCCACTTGGCGTGTGCCGGTCGGCGGCGGCTACGCGGGTCCGGCGGTGGCGGACGGCCGCGTGTTCGTGACCGACGCGCTGCGCGCGGACCCCCGCAGCACCGCGGTGGTCGAGCGGCTGCTCGCGCTGGACGAGGCGACCGGCAGCGTGCTGTGGGAGCACGAATGGGACACCAACTACGCGGGGCTGCAGCTCATCTACGCGACCGGCCCGCGCGCCACGCCGACCGTGGACGGCAACCGCGTCTACGCGGTCGGCGCCATGGGCAACCTGCTGGCGCTCGACGTGGCGGACGGCAGCGTGCTGTGGCAGAAGGACTACGTTCGCGACTTCAACGCCGCCATTCCGTCGTGGGGCATCACCGGCGCGCCGCTCGTGGACGGCGACCGACTCATCTGTCTCGTGGGCGGCGAGCCGGACGCCAAGGTCGTCGCCTTCGACAAGCTGACCGGCGAGGTGCTCTGGCAGGCGCTCTCGTCCGACTGGGAGCCGGGCTATACGGCGCCAATCATGATCGAGGCCGCCGGCCTGCCACAGCTCATCGTCTGGCACCCCCGGGCGATCAGCTCGCTCGACCCGGAAACCGGCAGCGTCTACTGGGAAGTCCCCCACATCGTCGACATGGGCTTGACCATCCCGACCGCCGTGCGCAGCGGTCCGTACCTCTTCGTGACCTCGCAGTACGGCGGCGCCCGCATGCTGCGGCTGGCCGAGTCGCATCCGGACGCCACCCTGGCCTGGGAAGGCGTCGGCGAGAGCGACCCGGAGTACGGACGGGTCTTCGACACGCTCGACTCCGTGATCAGCACGCCGGTGATCCAGGGCGACTACCTGTACGGGGTCGACGGGGAGGGCGTCCTGCGCTGCCTGGAGCTGCGGACGGGCCGGCGCATCTGGGAGACCGAAGCGCTTATCGGCGGCCGCACACACCAGGGCACGGCATTCTTCGTCCGGCACGGGGATCGCTACTTCATCAATACCGACGCCGGCGATCTCGTGATCGCGCGGCTCTCGCCGGCAGGCTACGACGAGATCAGCCGCACGCACCTGATCGATCCGACCAGTCCTGTCACGCGCCGCCGTCCCCAGGGTCCGGTCGTGCACTGGTCGCACCCGGCGTACGCGAACCGCCACATCGTCACACGCAACGATGAAGAGATCGTGCGTTTCTCCCTGGCCCGGACACCGTAGCGGTCCGGCTCCGGACCGGCGGCCGGTGCGCGCTGCGCCGCGGCCGGTCGCATGGCCAAGAGCTGCGCTGGCGGCCGTCGCCGCGCTGGCTTGCACGATGCTGTACGGTGCGGCGGCAGGCAAGTCGCAGCAGGACAGCCCCGAGCCACGGCTGATTGCGGTCCTCGCCGACCTGCACATGGGGTACGGCCGCGACGCCGCCGGCGCATGGCAGGCCGCCGAGGACTTCCGCTGGGCGGACGAGCTCGAGGGCTTTCTCGAGGCGCTCGATGCGGAGGGCGGAGGGGCCACCGACCTCATCCTGAACGGCGACACCTTCGATCTCGCGGCGGCCGGCTGCGTCCACGACGATCCCGCGCTCGGGTGCACTGAGCCCGAGGCGCTGGACGTGCTCGAGCGCGTGCTGGCGGCACACTCGCGCGAGATCGAGGCGCTGGCCGCCTTTGCGCGCGCCGGCTCCAATCGCGTCGTCCTCGTGCCGGGCGACCACGACGCCGCCCTCCTCTTTCCGGCAGTCCGAGCCCGTGTCGAGGAAGTGCTCGGGCCGGACCGCGTGGCGGTCCCGGCCAACGGCGCCTGGGTATCGTCCGACGGACAGGTGTACGTCGAGCACGGGCAGCAGATCGGCTGGCGGGCGGACCGCTTCGCCAACTGGCCGGAGCCGTTCGTCGAGCGCGCCGGCCGGCGCCATCTCGAGCGCCCGCGGGGCGCCCGCACCGCGGGCGCCCTGGTCCGGGAGCACGAGCAGCGCTATCCCGTAGCGGACCACTTCGCCGACGCCGGCGCCGGGCTGACGCATGCCCTGGCCGCCGCAGGCGTCACGGAGCTTGGTGCGGCGGTGCCAGACCTGCTGCGCTACGTCCTATTCCGGATGCCGTGGCAGCAGTTCCGCGTCGATCTCGACATCGGCGACGTGCAGCCGCCCGCGTGGGACCTCGCGGCCGTGCGGGCGCAGGGGCCGTCGTTCCTCGTCGACTCGCTGCCCGACGACGACCGCTTCAAGCCACTGGCGCAGCGCTCATTGGACACAGGCGGCCTCGAGACGCTGATGAGCGCTCTGAACGACGAGGAACTGACCGCCATCTGCGACTACCGGGCCGCCGTGCGCCGCGCGCGCCGCCGTTTCGAGCGTATCCTGACCCAAATCGATCCGCAGGGGCCTCCGGTGGCCGAGTGCCCGCGCCTTGCCGACAGCCGCGGCGGGCAGTTCGACTACTTCTGGCGCACGCGCGACCTGATCTACGGTCGACGGCTCGAGACCGTGCAGGCCGGCCTGCCTGCCGGTGGAGCGCTGATCGCCGTCTTCGTTCACAACCACACGCACCTGGTCGACTGGCGGCAGCGCATCCTGCTGTCGACCAGTCAGGGCCGACCCGTCATCGTCGACGGCTTCTCGCCGGTACGCAACGCGCTCGCGCCGGTGGTGGTCAACGGCGGGGCGTGGCAGCGGACCATCACGCCGGTCCAGTTCGCGCGGCTGCAGGCGGCCAGCGGGCTCTCCGACGCGGAGCTCATGGGCGCGCTGCGTCCGGAGCACCTCGCGCCGTGCTACAGCTTCGTCCAGGTCGACCCCTACGAGGTGACGCCTGCCGCGCCGACGGTCCGCTACTGGCGCCGGGCGGAGAGCGGAACCTGGGAGCTGGCCGCCGAGTGCGGTCGCGAGCCCGAACTGCCGCCCTCGGGCGCCCGCTGAGCGAAGGCGCCGCGCCGCGGTGCGCGGCGGCGCGGCATGGAGCGTCCTCAGGACGCCTCCGGGGTTGCGTCGCCGGCGCCCAGCGCCTCCACCAGCGTGATCAGCGCCGACAGATCTTCGCGGCCCCTGCCCTGCCCGTGGAGCCCGTTGATGTGCTGCATCGTGAGCGCGCCGGCCGGCAGCGCGACGCCCAGGTCGTGCGCCAGACTCATGACGATGTCGAGATCCTTGTGATACAGGCGGCTCTCGATACCGGCCGTGAAATCCCGCCGCACCATCCGGTCGCCGAAGAATTCCAGAACGCGGCTCGACGCCATGCCCCCGAGCAGCGCTTCGCGAACCTGCGCAGGGTCGAGCCCCGCGCGCCGCGCCAGCACGAGCGCCTCCGCCACGCCCTGCGCCGTGACGAGCAGCAGGAGCTGGTTGCAAGCCTTGGTCGCCTGTCCGGCGCCGTGGCCTCCCATGTGGCGCACGGTCGTGCCGAGGCAGTCCAGGAGCGGACGGACGCGCTCCAGGACGTCGGCGCGGCCGCCCGCCATGATCGTCAGCGTGGCGGCGCGCGCGCCGTGCGGGCCGCCCGACACCGGGGCGTCCAGCATGTCGACGCCGTGCTCTGCCAGTGCGGCCGCCAGCGCCCGCGTCGCCGCCGGGTCGATGGTGCTCATGTCGATGACTACCGTGCCTTGGCGTGCGCCGTGCACGACGCCCTCCGGACCTAGCAGGATCGACCCGACGTCGGACGTGCCGGTCACCATCGTGAAAACCGCGTCGCAGCGGGCCGCCAGCTCGGCCGGGGTCGCCGCGGTTGCCGCGCCGCGCTCCACCAGCGGCTGGACAGAGGCCGATCGGCGCGCATATGCCGTCACCTCGTGGCCGCCGCGCAACAGGTTGAGCGCCATGGGGCGCCCCATCACGCCCAGACCGATGAAACCGACCTGCATCGCTTCGTCCTCCAATCAAGCCGGCAACAAGCGCTGCCGTACCGCCGAGCGTAGCAGCAGGCCGCCGCGGAAACCGCTTGAGGCAGCCACCGGCACGGGGATACGATAACCGTACTGCCCACAAGCTCACGGAGGATGACAATGGCGGATCGAGACACTCGGCGTATACGGTGCGCGGTACTGCTTACCGGTCTCGCATTGCTTCTCATACATGCCATGCCAGCCACAGCCCAGAACCGCATGCCTCCGATACCGGAGGACCAGATGACGGCGGAGCAAAAAGCGGCCGTCGAGGAATTCAAGCGCGTACGCCAGCGGCCGAATATCAGCGGACCGTTCGTGCCCCTGCTCAGAAGCCCCGAGATGCTGAGCCGCGCCCGCAACGTCGGCGACCATGCCCGCTTCAACACCGTGCTCCCGCCACGGCTCAGCGAGATGGTCATCCTCATGACGGCGCGCCACTGGACGCAGAACTACGAGTGGGCGGCTCATGCCCCGATCGCCGAGCGGGAAGGGCTCGCGCCGGGGGTGATCGCCGCGATCGCCGACGGCCGGCGGCCGGCGTCGATGGCCGACGACGAGGCGGTGCTCTACGACTTCTGCACCGAGCTGTATCACACGCAGGGCGTGAGCGACGCCACTTACGCCCGTATGGTGTCGGAGTTCCAGGAGATCGGCGTTATCGACACCATCGGCATCATGGGCTACTACTCGATGCTGGCGATGGTCTTGAACACCGCGCGCACGCCGCTGCGGGAAGGCCAGACGCCGGGCCTCAAGCCGTTTCCGCGCTAGCAGCTTGCAGCCCGGCGCCCTCAGAGCGCGTCGCGGAACTATACTGGCTGCCCATGAATGAACGGCTGGTTCGCCACGCCGCCTGCACCGCCGCTGCGGCGCTGCTGCTTGCCGCCGGCGCCTGCGGAAGCGCCCCCGGCGAGGCCGGCGCCGCCGCGCAGGCCACGTCCTGCGCGCGGCTGATCGATCTCCACCTGCCCGACACCACCATCACGCACGCCGCGCCCGCGGCGGCGGACGGATTCACCCCGCCCGGCGGATCTTCGGCGCTGGACGCGCCTGCGTTCTGCCGCGTCACCGGCGTCATCGCGCCGGCCATCAACTTCGAGGTGTGGCTGCCGGCCGCGGACTGGAACGGCAAGTTCCAGGGGATCGGCAACGGCGGGATGGCCGGGTCGATCCGCTTCGACCGGATGGCGACGGCGCTCGACCGGGGCTACGCCGCGGCCGCCACCGACACCGGCCACGTCGCACAGGGCAGCGTATTCGATGCGACCTGGGCGTTCGGCCGGCCGGACCTGATCGAAGACTTCGGCCACCGCGCGCTCCACCTGACGACCGTGAACGCCAAGGCCATAACCGAGGCGCATTACGGCCGGCCGCCGGCCTACTCCTACTACGTCGGCTGCTCCAAGGGCGGCCAGCAGGGACTGATGGAGGCGCAGCGCTACCCGCAGGACTACGACGGGCTGATCGCCGGCAACCCGGCGCACGACTGGACGAGCTTCTATGCCGGCGCGCACCTGTGGTACTCGCAGGCCACGCTGGCCGATCCCGACAGCTACATTCCGGCCGACAAGCTGCCGCTTCTGGGCGACGCCGTGAACGGCGCCTGCGATGCGCTGGACGGGATAGAAGACGGCGTCCTGGACGATCCGCGCGCCTGTGACTTCGATCCGGCGGAGCTGACGTGCTCGGCCGGCCAGGATCCGGCGACCTGCTTCACGCCAAGACAGGTGGAAGCGGTCCGCGCCATCTGGTCGGGCGGCAGGAACGCGGCAGGTGAGCGCGTGTACCCGGGACTCGTGCCGGGCGGCGAAGCGACACCGGGCGGATGGGACCGCTGGATCAGCGGACAAGCGCCCTTCACCAGCCTGCACTGGCTGGCGGCCGAGGGATTCTTCCGCAATCTCGTCTTCGACGACCTTGAGTGGAACTTCCGCACGTTCGACTACGAAGAAGACCTGGCCTTCGCGCTCGGGAAGGTGGGCGCAGCGCTCGACGCGGTGGATCCCGACCTCAGGCCGCTGCGCGACCAGGGCGGCAGGCTGATCGTCTACCACGGCTGGAGCGATGCCGACATCTCGCCGCTCGGGTCGATCGACTACTACGAGGACGTCGTCTCCGTCGTCGGCGACGGCCGCGCCCACGAGACGGCGCTGGCGGACACGCGGGAGTTCTTCCGCCTGTTCATGGCGCCCGGGATGGGCCACTGCGCCGGCGGGCCCGGCCCGAGCCGGTTCGACGCGCTGACCGCGCTGGAGCAGTGGGTGGAGGAGGGCAAGGCGCCGGATCGGATTGTCGCCTCGCGAGTGACCGGCGGCGTGGTCGACCGCACGCGCCCGCTCTGCCCGTATCCGGAGGTCGCCCGCTGGAACGGCGCCGGCAGCACCGACGATGCGGCGAACTTCGTGTGCGTGAGGCCGGATTGACCGTTTACGGAACGGCGGCGTCGGTCACCAGGCGGTCGGCGCGCTCCTGCACGGTGCCGGGCACGCCGAGCCGCGTGTTGGCGCCCAGCTCGGCCAGCAGCTCCGCGGTTTCGGGAAACGCCTGGAACTGGAAGGACTGCTTGGAACCCTCCGCGAGACGGAACGGCGTGCGGCTACGGAAGTCCCGCGCATCGATGTCGGCGCCATGCATCACGAGGTACTCCACCACCTCGTTCAGGCCACGGAACGCGGCGCCGTGCAGCGCCGTGAAATCGGCTTCGTTCACTGCGTTGATGTCGGCGCCCGCCGCGAGCAGCAGCTTCACGGCCGCCTCCGCACCGGGCGAGCGTGTGCCGCGCGTCTGATTCGGCCGGAACGTCGAGCGGCCGAGTCCGGCCGCCACCATGAACGGCGTGGTGCCGTCGTCCGTCGTCAAGCTCTGATCGGCGCCCGCGGCGAGCAGCGCCTGAATGACCGCTGCGCTGGCGCGGGCATGGCGCTCGGCATCGGCTCCGTCAGCGCGCCGGTAGAACCCGCTGCTGGCCGCCTCGAAGGCCGCTACCCACAGCGGCGTGGCGCCGCGCAGATTTCCGGTGCCGCACGCGAACCGCTCGAACGCCCCTTTCTTCGGGTAGCCGATGTACTCCATCAGCATGGCCGTGGTGCTGATCCGCCGGTTCGGATCGGCGCCGTGCAGCAGCAAGGCCTCAACCAGCGGCGGTCGGCGGTCAGCGTCGAGGTTTACCCGGCCGTTGTTGCGCCGGCCGCCCGACCTGCGGCTGGCGCCGTGCGCCCGGTCCCAGTCGATCAGCCAGCGATCGACGACACCCGCCGCAGCGTGCAGGGCTGAAACGCCGGCCATCGTGCCATTGGGGTCGGCGCCCCGATCGAGCAGGAATCGCGCGAAGTCGTCCTGCCCGTGGATGATCGCGAACGGCAGCGCGTGCGTCCCGTCCGAGCCGACGCCATTGACGTCGGCACCGGCCGCGAGCAGTAGCCGGGCCGTGTCGATGTCACCGTTGCGGACGGCCGTGAGCAGCGGCGTCATCCCCTTGGAGGTCGACACGTGCGCGTCGGCGCCGGCGTCGAGCAACGCCCCGACAATCACCCGGTGGGGCGCCGCCACGGCCCACATCAGCGCCGTGGCCCCCACCTCGGTCGTTGCCGCGTTGACGTCGGCGCCGTGCGTGAGGAGCGCGCTTACGACTTCAAGGTTTCCGGTGCGAGCCGCCACCATCAGCGGGGTGAGACCGTTCGCCTGGGAGGCGTCCGCGTCGGCGCCCGCATCCAGCAGGTGGTTGACGAGGGTCGGGCTGGCGTTTTCGGCGGCCCGGATCAGCGGCGTCACGCCGTGGTCATCCGCGGCGTTCGCGTCGGCATGGGCCGCCAGCAGCAGCTCGGCGGTCTCCAGGTCGTCCCGGTGGGCCGCCCAGAGCAGGGCGGTCACTCCGTCGGACCGGCGGGCGTCCACGTCGACCCCCTCGGCAATCAGCGTCCGCACCGCCGCGGCGTCCTGACGGGCCGCCGCGGCAACCAGCCGGAGGTCGGCTTCCGCCCCCGCAGCGGGCGCAGCCGTGGCCAGCATGCCTCCCAGTACGCCGATTACGGTTGTCCGCCGGATCACTTCGAACCTCACCATGCACCCCCCTGCAACGTCAACGAACCGGACGATACGCAGGCCGCGCGAGGGTCACCCTGACCTTCGCGTCCTCGAAATCGGACGCCGCGACCGTGCCCGTCAGGGAGAAGCGGTGTCGGTCACCGCGCGGTCGGCGCGTTCCTGCACCGTGCCGGGGACGCCCAGGCGGGTGTCCGCGCCCAACGCCGCCAGCAGCTCCGCCGTTTCCGGGAACGCCTGGAACTGGAACGACTGCTTGGAGCCTTCCGCCAGCCGGAACGGCGTCCGCCCGCGGTAGTCGCGCGCGTCCATGTCGGCTCCCTGCGCCACCAGGTATTCCACCACTTCGTTCAGGCCGCGGAACGCCGCGCCGTGCAGCGCGGTGAAGTCCGCCTCGTTGACCGCGTTGATCTCCGCGCCCGCTTCCAGCAGCACGCGCGTCGCCTCCTCGGCGCCGCGCGAGCGATTGCCGCGCGTCCAGTTCGGCCGGAAGGTCGAGCGGCCCAGGCCGGCGGCCACCATGAACGGGGTCGTGCCGTCGTCGGTCGCGAGCGACTGGTCGGCGCCGGCGTCAAGCAGTGTGCGCACGATCTCGGCGCTGCTCTCGACGCGATAGTTCTCCGAACCGGCCGCGCTGCTACGGTACGCACCCTCCGAGGCCGCGCCGAAGGCCGCCACCCACAGCGCGGTGGCGCCCCGCAGGTCGCCCGTGCCGCAGGCGAACCGCTCGAAAGCCCCCTTCTTCGGATAGCCGATGTAGTTCATCAGCATGGCGGAGGTCTCGATGCGCCCGTTCGGGTCGGCGCCGGCCGCCAGCAGCGCTTCGACGAGCGGGAGACGCTGCGCTGCCGTCAGGTAGATCCGCCCGCCGCTGGAACGGTAGCGGCTGACATAGCGCGCGTCGCCGTGCCGCTGGTCCCAGCCGGAAAGCCACGTGTCGACGTTGCCCGCGGCGGCGGCCATCGCGGGGATGCCATCGATGCGCGTGTTGGGGTCGGCCCCCTCCCGCAGCAGGAACAGGACGAAGTCATCGTGACCATCGACAATGGTGAACGGCAGCGGGTAGGTTCCGTCCGCGCCCGGCTGGTTGACGTCCGCGCCAGCCGCGATCAACAGCCGCGCCATCTCGATGTCGCCGTGCTGCGCCGCGGTCAGCAGCGGCGTCATCCCCTTGGCGGTCGACACGTGGACGTCGGCGCCGGCGGCAATCAACGCCTCGGCAATTGCGGGGTGCGGCGCCGCCACGGCCCACATCAACGCCGTGGCGCCGATCTCCGTCGTGGCCGCGTTGACATTCGCGCCGTGCTTCAGGAGCGTGCGGACGAGGTCCGTATTGCCGGTGCGGGCCGCCACCATCAGCGGGGTGAGGCCGTTCGCCTGGTCGGCGCTCGCGGCAGCGCCCGCGGACAGCAGCAACTCGGCCAGCGCCACGCTCGCGTTCTCGGCCGCGCGGATGAGCGGGGTCACGCCGTGGTCGTCGGCGGCATTCGCGTCGGCGCCCGCCGCCAGCAGCAGCTCGGCGGTCTCGATGTCGTCCCGGTGCGCCGCCCACAGAAGGGCGGTCACCCCGTCGGGCCGGCGGGCGTCGACATCGACCCCCGCGTCGATCAGCGTCCGCACCGCCGCCGCATCCCGCCGCGCCGCGGCGGCTACCAGTCGGAGATCGGGTTCCGCGGCCGGGACGGCGGCGACCGCCGCGGCAAGCATGCCCGCCAGAACGCCGATCCACGTCGCGCGCCGGATGTCTGTGGCCCTCACCATGCGCCTCCCTGCAACGGCAGCGAACCGGACGATACGGCGGCCGCGCACACCGCGGCCAGCAATCAGTCTCCCGACCAGCGTTTCAATCTGAACGTGTCGGCGGCTGCGGGGTCGGGCTCGCGGTAGGTATCGTGGCACGCCTGGCAGGCCGTGTCCACCGCCTTCAGCGCCGCACCGACAGCCGCCGGGTCGACCGTGAGCTCCGACAGCGCCACGTCGAGCGCGTCGAGGCGGCGGGTCGCGTCGCGCAACATGCCGACTGCATCGTCGCGACTGTTCTTGCGCCAGAAAACGATGGTGGGCGACAACTGCTCCCGCGCGCGGGTCACCCTGACCTTCGCTTCCTCGAAGTCTCCCGCCTCGACCATGCGGGTCAGCAGCGAGAACTGCCGCCCGACGCCCTTCATCGCCTCATCGAGATCGTCGGCGCTGAAGAGCGGATATTCCTGGGCCGGCGCCACGCCAACCATGCACAACACCACCGCCGCCGTCAAAGTCAGATATCGCATTTCCAATCAGGGAACCGTCTCGTCCGCGACCGCGCGGTCGGCGCGCTCCTGCACCGTGCCGGGCACGCCGAGGCGCGTATTGGCGCCCAGCTCGGCCAGCAGCTCGGCAGTTTCCGGGAACGCCTGGAACTGGAACGACTGCTTCGATCCCTCCGCCAGTCGGTACGGTGTCCGGCCGCGGTAGTCGCGCGCGTCGATGTCGGCGCCGTTCGCCACCAGGTAATCCACCACTTCATTGAGACCGCGGTACGCCGCGCCGTGCAGCGCGGTGAAGTCCGCTTCGTTGATCGCGTTGATGTCCGCACCCGCCTCCAGGAGCACCCGCACCACCGCCTCGGCGCCCTGCGAGCGGAAGCCGCGCTTCAGGTTCGGCCGAAAGGTGCACTGGCCGAGGCCGGCCGAGGCCATGAACGGCGTCGTACCGTCGTCGATCGCCAGCGACCGATCGGCGCCGGCAGCCAGCAGGCGCTCGATGACCGCGGCCTGGTGCCTGGCGTTCTCCATGCTCACCGCTTCGGGCACCGGCACGTACCCCTGGCCATTGGCGTCGTGGGCCGCCACCCAGAGCGGCGTGGCGCCGCGCAGGTCGCCGGTACCGCACGAGAACGACTCGAACGCCCCCTTCGTGGGATGGCCGATGTAGTTCATCAGCATAGCCGAGGTGGTGATCCGGCCGTTCGGGTCGGCGCCCGCGTCGAGCAGCGCCGCGACGAGCGGAAGGCGCTGAGCCGGTGTCAAATAGATGCGGCCGCCCCCGGCGCGCGCCCGGACGGCATATTGCGCGCCGCCGTGCTCGCGGTCCCAGTGGAACGACCAGGCGTCGGTGTTGCCAGCGGCGGCGGCCAGCGCCGGGATGCCTCCGATCGTCACGTTCGGGTCGGCGCCCTGCTCAATCAGGAACAGCGCAAAGTCGGCATGGCCATCGACGATGGCGAACGGCAGCGGGTACGTTCCGTCGGCCCCCGGCTGGTTTACGTCCGCGCCGGCCGAGATCAGCAGCCGCGCCATCTCGATGTCGCCCTGCTGCGCCGCGGTCAGCAACGGCGTCATGCCCTTCGTGGTCGATACGTCGACGTCGGCGCCGCTCTCCAGCAACCGCTCCACAATGGCGCGGTGCGGCGCTGCGACGGCCCACATCAGCGCCGTGGCCAACGTTCCGGCAGTCGAAGCGTTGACGTCCGCGCCGTGCGCCACGAGCGCCCGGACGACGTCGATACTGCCGGTGCGCGCCGCCACCATCAGCGCCGTCAGTCCGCTCCTCTGTGCGGCGTTGGGATCGGCACCGGCCGCCAGCAGCCTGTCGACCGTGGCGATACTGGCATTCTCGCTCGCCCGCATGAGCGGCGTCACGCCGTAGTCGGCGGCGGCGTTCACGTCGGCGCCGGCATCGAGCAGCAACTCGACCGTCTCCTGGTCATCCCAGTGGGCGGCCCAGAGCAGCGCCGTCGCGCCGTCGGCCCGCCGGGTGTCGACGTCCGCGCCCGCTCCCAGCAACTGCCTGACGGCGGCCCCGTCCTGCCGGGCCGCGGCATCCACGAGCCGGAGGTCCGGAGTCGCGGCCGCCAGCCCGACAACCACCGCCAGCGAGAAAGCGACACAGGCTCCCGTCTTCCGGGTGTTCACGCCTGCCATGGGGCCATTCTCAGCCAAGCCTCGATTTCTGTTGTGCGATCCTTGCTCCACGGTTGATATTATATGTGCGGAGTCATTTTCAACTGCGCAACCATTTTCGTATGCCGGCCGGAACCCGGAAACCTGTGTCCGTGGTAGCCAGCTCATGCCCATAAGATTCGTTGGTACGTTCGTCCTTGCGCTGGCGCTGACATTCGCCGGCGCCCTGCAGCCTGCAAGCGCACAACCCACAACCCGCGGCGGCGCTCCGGCCGCAGGCGAGCCGTCCCGGGCGCTGCTCGACCGCTATTGTGTCACCTGTCACAACGAACGGCTCAAGACCGCCGGTCTGGCGCTCGACGCCATCGACCTCGCGCAGGTCGCGACCCACGCCGAGGTGCTCGAGAAGGTCGTCCGGAAGCTGCGCAGCGGACAGATGCCCCCCGAGGGGCGGCCGCGTCCCGACGCCGCCGATGTCGACACGTTCGTCACCGCACTCGAAACCACCCTGGACCGCGAGAACGAGACCACGCCCAACCCGGGCCGCGTCGCCTCCCGGCGGCTGAACCGTGTCGAGTACGTCAACGCCATCAAGGACCTGCTGGCGCTCGAAGTCAACGGCGCCGAGCTGCTGCCGAGCGACATGGCCGGCTTCGGGTTCGACAACAATGCGGACGTGCTGTCGATGACGCCGTCCCTGATGACGCGCTACATCGCCGCCGCCACGAAGGTCAGCCGGGCGGCCATCGGCAGTCCCGACAACCGGCCCGTGATGCAGGTGTACTCGCTCGGCTTCGAGGAGCGGGACATCCGCGCCAACGAGGACATGCCGTTCTCGACCATCGGCGGGTTGTCGGAGCGGCACATGTTCCCGCTTGACGGGGAATACGTGTTCGCCGTCCGGCTGAAGCGGAACGCCACCGTCGAGACCATCGAGGGCATCGAGGAGGACGGGCACGAGATCGAGCTGCGCGTCGACCACGAGCTGATCCAGCGCTGGCCGATCGGCGGGCAGTTCTCCGGCCCCGATCCGGGCGTGCTGATCGCCGTGCCCGAGGACGATGTCGAGGGTCAGCGACTCCACGCGTACCGCATGACGGCCGACGACGAGCTCGAAATCCGCGTCCCGATCGAAGCCGGCCAGCGGCTCGTCTCCGTCGCGTTCACCGACTCGGCGCCGTCGCCGCACGGCCTGCGGGGCGAGCCGGGCATCGCCAAGCTGTTTATTTCCGGTCCGTTCAACGGCACGGTGCCGGACGACACGCCGAGCCGGCAACAGATCTTCACCTGCCGTCCGGCCAGCGCTGCGGCGGACGCCGAGCAGGAGGCGTGCGCGCGGGAGATCATCAGCGCCCTCGCGCGGCGGGCCTACCGGCGGCCGGTCACCGACATCGACGTCGACCCGCTCGTCGCGGTCTACCGCGACGGGCGTGCCGAGCGCGATTTCGAATTCGGCATCGAGTTGGCTCTCGAAGCGTTGCTCTCGATGCCGGAATTCCTGATGCGCATCTATCAGGAACCGGTCGACCTGACGCCCGGCGAGCCGTACAAGTTAAGCGACCTGGAGCTGGCCTCGCGGCTGTCGTTCTTCCTCTGGCGGTCGATCCCGGACGACGAGCTGATCGACCTCGCCGCCGCGGGGCGGCTGAGCGATGCCGAGGTGCTCCCCGCACAGATCCGGCGCATGCTGGCGGACGACCGCGCCACGCGGTTCATGAACGACTTCGTGGGCCAGTGGCTGCAGATTCGCAACATCAACGAGCAGGCGCCCGACGGTGCGCTGTTTGCGCAGTTCAACGACACGCTGCGCAAGGCCATGGTGCAGGAGACGCAGCTGTTCTTCGAGAGCCAGTTGCGCGAAGACCGGCCGATTCAGGAGCTGCTGACCGCGAACTACAGCTTCCTGAACGAGCAGCTCGCCCGCCACTACGGGGTGGATGACATCTACGGCAGCCGCTTCCGCCGCGTCGAGTTGGCGGACGATCGGCGGCATGGCCTGCTCGGTCAGGCGAGCCTGCTGACGGTCACCTCCTATGCGAACCGGACTTCCGTGGTGCTGCGGGGCAAGTGGGTGCTGGAGACGCTGCTCGGTGCGCCGCCGCCGCCGCCGCCGCCGAACGTGCCGCCGCTGGAGGAAGACGAGGCCGGCGCCGCGCCGACGTCACTGCGCGAGAAGATGGAGCAGCACCGGCGGAACCCGGTGTGCGCCACCTGCCACACGGAGATGGACCAGCTCGGCTTCGCCATGGAGCACTTCAACGCCATCGGCCAGTGGCGCGAGACGGACCGCGGCGCGGAGATCGATGCGACGATCGAGTGGGCGGGACATACAATCGACAGCCCCCGGTCGTTCCGCGAGGCGCTGGTCGCCAAGGGGGACGAGTTCGAGCGGACCGTGGTCGAGAAGCTGCTGACCTACGCGCTCGGCCGCGGTGTCGACTATTACGACGCGCCGACCATACGCCGGATCGTGCGCGACGTCGCCGACGCGGACTACCGCTGGTCGGCGATCATCGAAGGGGTCGTCAGGAGCATGCCGTTCCAGATGCGGCGGGTGGCCGATCCGGCCGACATGCCGGCGACGACAGCGGCGGCCGACGCCGGACTCTGAATCCGGCGCTGAACACGACGCAGACGAAAGAGGACTCACCCATGGTCATCACGAAGATGCAACTGCCACGACGCACCGTGTTGCGGGGCCTTGGTGTCAGCATGGCGCTGCCGCTGCTCGACAGCATGGTGCCCGCGCTCACCGCACTCAGCAAGACGGCCGCCGCGCCGGTCCGCCGGTTTGGCGTCTTCTACGTGCCGAACGGGATGTCGATGCCCTACTGGTCGCCGAAGGCGGAGGGCCCGCTCCCGGAGCTGCCGCCGACGTTGCAGTCGCTGGCCGGATTCGAGGATCGCGTGCTGATGTGCGGCGGCCTGGCGGACGAGGCGGCCAACCTGGTAAAGGGCGGCGGCGACCACGCGCGCTCGGCCGGGACGTTCCTGACCGGCGTGCCGTTCAAGATCACGGCGGGCGCCGATGTCTACGCCGCCGTGTCAATGGACCAGATGGCGGCGCGGGTGCTGGCGCAGGAGACGCAGCTCGCCTCCATCGAGCTGGGCATCGAGTCGAACGCCATGCTCGGATCGTGTGACGGCGGCGCAAGTTGCGCGTACACCAACACCATCGCGTGGCGCACGCCTACCACGCCGCTGCCGATCGAGAACGACCCGCGCGCCGTCTTCGAGCGGCTGTTCGGGACGAGCGGCAGCACGGATCCGAAGGCGCGGCTCGCGCGCCTCCGCCGCGACCGCACCATCCTGGACCTCGTCGGCAACGAGCTCGACGACCTCGTGCGGGTCATCGGCCCGGGCGACCGGGTGAAGCTGGACGAGTACCTGGAGTCGGTCCGCGACATCGAGCGCCGCATCGAGATGGCGGAGCGCCAGAATACGCGCGAGCTTCCCGTGGTCGACCAGCCGGTCGGTGTGCCGAGCGACTACGCGGAGCACGCCACGCTGATGATGGATCTGCTCGCGCTCGCCTACCAGACCGACCTGACGCGGATCAGCACGTTCATGCTGGCGCGGGAGGTCTCCGGACACGCCTATCCGGAAATCGGCGTATCCGACTCGCACCACCCGCTGTCGCACCACCAGGACGAGCCGGCAAAGCTGGAGCGGCTGCACAAGATCAACGAGTACCACTTCCGGCAGTTCGGCCACCTGGTCAAGACGCTGTCCGAGACGCCGGAAGGCGACGGGACGATGCTCGACTCCTCCATGTTCCTGTACGGCACCGGCATCAGCGACAGCAACACGCACTTCCACGACGACCTGCCGATTGCGCTGATCGCCGGGAAGAAGACCGGGATCGACGGCGGCCGGTACGTGAGATACGCCGAGGGGACGCCCCTGGCGAACCTGCACCTGTCGATTCTGGAAAGTCTGGGGACGCCGGAAGAGGCATTCGGCGACAGCACCGGCAAGCTGAAGCGGCTCAGCTTGTAGACCAGCATTTCTCCGGGCGGCCGGCCAGGCACCGGCCGTCCGGGGAGCATCCGCCGCAGCCGCTACCTGCCAGGGTATTCCGCCGGAATGCCAGGCGGCATCTCACCGAACATCACGTGTGCGGCTGAAGTTCCGGCCCACATCAACCAGGGGCCTTCCAACCGTTCCTCGGTCGGCAGTCCGGTCGACTCGCCCGTCGCATGCGGCAGGTTGATCGAGATGTGCAGCTCCGCTTCCTCGCGGGTCGGTCCGACCAGCGCATACTGCATGGCTCCCGGGCTCACCTCGGCGTCGGGACCGCCGCCGATGAATAGTTCCGTGAAGCTGCGTGCGCCCTCCGCCATGCGCCGGGTCATCCAGTCCATCACGTCCTGGAAGCTGGTGTGGTAGCACTCCACGGCGAACCCCGGACTTGGGCGGTCCGTCTCGCATACCAGCTCGTTGGTCCCCCGGCGGATTACTGTCGGCACGCCGTCCGCATCACGCGCGATCACCCTGGCCCCCGCGCGCAGCGCCTCGGGCGCCGCCAGCACCGCTTCGGCAATCTGCTCGTCAACCGACTGCGCGGCGGCGGCCGGCATCGCCAGCAGCACTGCACCGATGACAAGACTCCTCATGGCGGTGGTCCCCTCCCTGCGCGCCGGCGAGGCGGCGCGGCCCACCGCTACTGTATCTTTAGATGGGGCTGCGCCCCAAACCCCCGGCAAGCCCTAGCGGGGGCCCCTCGCCTCGCCCCGCGCCGGGCTTGCCGAGCCGCGCCGTGCGCGGCTTGGGGATGGCTACGTCGACTTTAGCCGTCCCCTTCATATCCAACCGTACGTCAGGGTTGCGGCGCCTAGGCGGAAGCTAGGCGGAAGATGCTTGCGTCGCGAGCGTGGCTGTAGGAGGATGAAACCAGTGTCAGGGAGGTTTCAGATGACAAGTAGATATCTCGTCGCGTTGCTTACGGCGTTCGCCATTGGCGGGCTGCTCGCGGCGCCCGCCGCCGGACAACCGCAGGATGCTTCGAGCGTGCAGCGGACCCCGTGGGGCGACCCGGACCTGCAAGGGCAATGGTCGTACGCGACGCTCACGCCGCTGCAGCGGCCCGCCGAGTTCGAGCAGCAGCAGTTCTTCACCGCCGAGGAAGTCGCGGCGCGGAACGCAAGCGGCAAGGCCGACCGTCCCGACCGGCCCGGGGTCGATCCCGGCTCGTACAACGCGTTCTGGGTCGACCGCGGGGAGGTGCTCCAGGATCGCCGCACGTCGCAGATTGTCGATCCGCCCAGCGGCCGGCTGCCGCTGAACGCCGAGGGTCAGGCGCGGGTGGACGCGCTGCGGGAACACCGTCGGATGCACCCGGCCGACACCTGGCTGGACCGGAGCGCGTGGGATCGGTGCATCACCTACCATGGCGTGCCGCCGGTCGGCACCAGCTACAACAACACGTACCACATCCTCCAAACGCCCGAGTTCGTCGCGATCCACGTCGAGAACATTCACGACGTCCGCATCATTCCACTGACCGGCCGGCCGCATCTCGACGAGGAGATCCCGCAGTGGAACGGCGATTCCCGCGGCCACTGGGACGGCGACACGCTCGTGGTCGAGACGACCGGCTACAGCGACAAGACCGAGCTGCGCTTCCCGTCGACCCGCAACACGCGCGCCGTCGAGCGGTTCACGCGCACCGGCGAGCACACCATCGACTACCGCTTCACGATCGAGGACCCGGAGATCTACACGCAACCCTGGACCGTCGAGCGCCCGTTCCAGGGCCTGCCCGATTACCACATCTACGAGTACGCCTGCCACGAGGGCAACTACGCGCTGCCGAACATCATGGCCGGTGAACGCGCCGCCGAAGCCGCGGCGGAGAACGGATCCAGGTAGGCGCAAGCCCGCCGCCGGCACCCGCGTCCAACCCGACAGCATCCTGCACGCGCGCGACACGGACCGCACGTGACGGTCGTCGCGGACGCCTCGGTGCTCGTGTCGGCTCTGGTCGACTCGGGTCGCGAAGGGCAATGGTCCGAATCGGTGGTCGCGGTCGGCCAGCTTGCCGGCCCCGAGTTGGTCCTGGCGAAAACCAGCAACATTCTGCGCCGGCTGGAAATCGCGGGCGAAATCTCAGATTTCGAGGCGACGAGCTCGCACAGAAACCTTCTGCAGCTCAACCTGGAGCTATTCCCCTTTGCGCCGTTTGCCGAGCGCATCTGGGCGCTGCGCGGCAACCTGACCAGCTACGACGCCTGGTATGTGGCGCTGGCCGAAGAACTTGATTGTCCGCTGGCGACCCTGGATCGCAGGCTCAGCCGCGCCCACGGCCCCAGGTGCACGATACGCGTACCGCCGATACCTCAGACCGAAGAGGACGCTTGAACCGCTCATATTGTCGCGGTCATGCTGGCTGGCTATATTTGCTAACACCGATGCCACGAAGCAAACGACGCGATGCCGCGTCTGCCACGGTGCAGGAATCGGAATAATGCCGGATCCGAACAGCCGATCTCGGTCGGACTATCTTGGTGGAGAAATGACAGAATGCGCTTCTATGCTTACGAGAACTGGCGCGCCCACGGCCACCGGATGACGATTCATCGCGGCGACTGTCCGTTCTGCAACGACGGTCGTGGTCAAGCCGGTGGAACCACGGCCGACAACGGCGAGTGGCACCAACTGCCTGAATCGACCGACGCCGAAACCGCCACGGCCGCCGCGCGGTCGCTTCGTGCAGCGCCGACGATCCGCTTGTGCCGCCGTTGTTTACGGTAGGCCCAAGCCCTACACATTTGAATCGGTGAGAAGCCATAGCGCCTGATCGCGAACCATCACCTTGCGTTCACCAGCCACGGGCGACTCCGCACGTCGAAACTCTTGAAGGCCGTGAAGACAACGGAATCTCGGCGCTACCGCCGCCACCGCGAATCCAATTCGACAATTCGATGATGGTCCGGTCACGTTCCGGCCCTTCTTTACGCACGGCACACTCCCAGACAACCATCACGCGCCATCCCGCCTCACGCAACTGACGAAGCTTGCTAGCATCACGCTCCACGTTGCGTGCAAACTTTTCCATCCACCAAGCCCGGTTTGACACCGGCGTCGTTGCATAGTGGCATCCGCCGTGACGATGCCAGAAGCAGCCGTTGATGAAGATGACCGCGCCGTACCGCGACAGCTTCAGGTCGGGACTGCCCGGAAGGGTCCGATCCGACGTTCGAAACCTGAAGCCGATCCGGTGCAGCGACTGCCGAACCACCATCTCGGGCCGCGTATTGAGACGCCGCACCGCCGCCATCATGCGTGACCGCGTTTCACGATCGACAGTATCGGTCATGCGCCGCTGACCACCACGATTCCGTCGCCGTCTGGCCGGAGCTCAAGCACATCGCCGTTTCCGAGTTGCAGCGCAGCTATCACAGATTCCAGTCCGGCTACGCTTCGCTCGTAAACGACGATCCGACCGATGTCCGCGCCGGTCGGGTCTTGAACTTGCCATTGTCCAGTCAAACCGATCACATCAGAAGCACTGAACCTTCCAGACAACCGCGTGCGTGACGAAATCGGTATCCGCAAGCATACGTCCGACAACATATCCGCTTCTTCGACATCATCGCAATCACTCACGTCGTCCGTGGAAATCCGCGCGTGCAGTCCGTCAAGATCGATGTCCTCCGGTCGCGGTACAAACTTGTAGATACCCTCCTTGTACCCGACACCTGGTCGCGTATGTACAAGAAATGGACTGTACGCGATCGTCGCTCGGGCATTTTCGCTGGTGAGCCCTTCACGAACCAGCCGTGTGTAGATGACATTGCTTGAAACAACTCGACCATTCTCCACACAAATTTCGAGCAGCGCAAGATCGCGACCGCCGATGGAACACCAAGCAGGCCCCGGCCTTCTTCGAACTTCGCCGTCCTGGACATCGAATAAGCCCGATCGCTCCGCTATTCCTTCCAACACAGGAACCGGTAGATCTGTAACCGTTCCATAAGGTATCGCCGACCGTACCCTGGAGTTTCTAGGAATGGACCGAACAAGATCAAGAATTTCCGCTCGACTCGTCGCGGAGAACACCTTGCATAGGTTCGTGAGGATATTGTTCCCCGTGATGCGAAAATTCTGGGGTGGCAAGGGTGGCCGCTTCCACAAATATCGACGACCACCATCAAGAAATTCCAGCCGGCTGCTGGCGTCAACGATCCTGCGCAGCATCTTCTCACCACAATCGATACGTCTTGCAATACTCCCTATTTCGGCGTAAAGCTCGCCGTTAACCTCCTCTCTCAGGCGGGCGATCCACTCAACCGTGGCTTCATCAGCATGATCGACGACAATCTGACCGATACCACCTATTGCCCGCACCTTGAAGGGGAAGTCCAAACCGAAGATATCCGCACAGTGTTCTAACGTCTTGAAGTTGTTCTCAGGATCCGGATACGACTCGTAGCCGAACCGGGACACGATATCCGGAACGGATGCCGGCAAGATGCTCCTCGCTTCCACCAGTGCCGGCTCCCATCCTACGAATCGCTGATTCGACGCTTTCTTCCGCAGCCCACGGTCGGCGGCGTCCAAGACCTGTCGGACTCGTTCCCTTGTGACCGCGTAGCGGAAGCCGTATTCAACGCCGTCGTCTGCGATTTCCTGTAGAGTCCGTCGCGGAGCACCTGCGACTCCATGGTACGCAACAAAACAAAGCGCCTGGTTCTCTTTCGGGGCAAGGAGTCGCGCCAACGTGTCCTGCAACTCATCCTTGAACGTCCCGTAGACTCTCGTCGTATCCTCCGGGGACCCTGCGGCCAAGTCATCAGCCGTCACGCTGCCCGGAGGCCGAAGACCGAGGGTTAACCCCCACTTCTGCAGCCCGTTCTCGATAACCTCAAGAACAGTTGGGTCCACGCCGGGCATCGCGAGAAGCTGATCGGGTGTCATATAGACCAGGGTGTCCACGCGATCGACATCGCTTCTGCGAAGGATTTCCATAGCGCTGACGAATTCCTCAACCTGACGGACCGGTCCCGCGTCGGCAATCTGCAGAGCTTCGTTGACGTCCGCATCTCGCATGCCGAGACGCAAACCCATCTTGCTCAACGTCCGCTCAACATCCCGCAGACTTGTTCGGCCCATGTTCCGGATGGCCAATAACTGTTCTGGAGTCTGCCGGACGAGGTCGCCGACGCGAGTAATCTCCTGCTGCCTCAGACAGTTGTGGGACCGAACGGTGAGGTCAAGATCGTCGATATGCATCGATAGCACGTCCGCGACAGCGCTTTCTTCCGTTGCCGTTCGATCGGGTGTGTCGCTCACTTCGGTGACCTCACAGCACTGACACCGCCCCCATGCCGACGACAAAGCCGAGCTGCGGCGGTACGGCAGAACCGATCATGTTGGCGTAGTCACTCCGTGTCACCGTACCCGTCCTCGGCAGCCAGTTGAAGTCCTCTCCGAATCCTTGGAGCTTGGCTCCCTCATGTGGCGTGAGAGACCTAGGCTCCAACGGGTGCGTGAATCGACCTCTACCGGGGGAAAGAAACCCCGTCGTGATGGTAGGAGCCACCTGGTTCGGCCTCATGCGGCCGTACACCGAAAGGTAGTTGTGGTTCTTCAATCGGTGGCAATCGGGACGCTCGTCGTCCGGTAGATCGTATTCTTGACGTTCCGTGAGAAAACGTACCCGCCTCTGGTTTTCGTCCGACAACTGAGACGGTCTATCGAACGTCGTGCCAGGGTCCACATCTGCCAACAAGGCCAGCGCCTCCGACGCGGTCGGAGCGGAAATCTGCAGCCGAACAAAATCCGATATCGTAACGATCCGCTCGGACTTTCCGGCAATCAGGAAATGGCGGCGGCGCTCTTGCGGTGTTCCATAGTCGGACGCCGTCAACGTGAATCCGTTGCCGTCGATCCGATAACCAGCGAACTCAAGCAGCGACAACGCGCGGCCCACGACATTCTGCTTCGATCGTTTCACTGCGGGAACGTTCTCTACAACTATCACGCTGGCCCCGAGAGCAACCCCCGCAACCACAGCGTCAAGGTAAAGTTCGTTCCGGTAGTCGATGCGACGCGTCCGATTGTTAAGGTTGGAATTGCCTTCGCATGGTGGGCCGGCAAGCAGGATGTCGACATTGCCCGCGAGCACTGCCAGTTCGCGGCTCAGATAAACCGATTCCATATCCGGAAGCGATTTTTCTCCCTTTGTACGCAACCGGTAATCGACGAGATTCTCCACGTTCTCCCGAACTGTCCTAAGTGGTCGCACGTTTCTGGCGTATACATCCAGCGCCGGCCGCGAAAGATCCGCCGCCAGTGCGAACACCGGCCGCACGCCGACTGCCTCGATTGCCTGCTTGACGCCTATCGACAATCCACCACATCCGCAGAACAGGTCGACTACGTTGACACGGGCCCTTCCGATGCCACGATAGAGACTTGGACGCCCACCTTTGAGCTGTGACAAATTCCAGAACCGCGCCAACCTAGCACAATCCGCCTTATCATCTTCCGGCGTGGGGGTCGTTGCACCGCGAAAGGACATCCACGACCGCGAAGTGAACCGACCGGCGGTAGCATCGCGAACGAGGGATCGATCTTCAAGATCGTAGCCGACCGTCACCGTACCGGCATCGTCCCGGTCGTCAACTTCGGGTGGCTCGCATCCCGAAGGTGCTATCTGCACCATGATTCCCGGTCTTCCCAAAGTCGCGTGACCCACCGATACGCCTTGACTTCATCAAATAATTCGAACGCGATTGTCGCTTGACGGCGCCGTATTTCCTTGGCCAAGTCCCTGAATCCGGCCGGGATGGTCGGATCATTCCCCACTCCTCGCTGCAGCTTGAGGTCGCGGACCACTTTGACAAAAGCACGCGCCATCACCGGCGAACTTCCGAAGTTGACGTCGATGACGTGGGAATCCCAGAGGTCGACGTCGGCGTACTCGATGCCGTCATAGGGGTCAACTGCGCCTTCGACATACATCATGCTCGCGCAAATCCATAGCTTCGCGAACATGCCTTTCTTGAGCTCTTCAAGGCCGTAGTAGATCCCCCTGCCCGGTCCGGACTCGGACAGCTTCTGATGTCCATTCCCATAGCGCCAGTCCACGATATCGGCACCGAAACCATCATCCATGAACGTTAACCATCGCCAGAAATCCGCATCCCCGGCCATTACCGGCGGCAACCGGAGGGTGCCGTGGACTATCGGTGCGCATTGGCTGTCGAATTCCGCGACCGGTATTTTGTCGTCTCGTGCGGAGGTTGCGAGGTCACAACATTGGTTCAGACAGTCTCTGGCTGTCGACTCCTGGAAGTCAGCGCCCGACTTGCGCAGTACGTCACGCTGGTTGAGTCGTGCTTCGCCGCTCTCCTTGCGCAATATGTACACCGCTCTGGCGGTTTCAAGTCCCAACCCAGGATAAGCCAATACACCTCCTCACAACTTCATGGTCGCGAAGACCTTGTCCGCCCCTGCGAGCTTCCAGCACCTCGGCATCAGTTTGGCGCGCCCCCCAGGGCCACGTCCATACTCCTGCTTCGCTGCCTCCAGGCTCATTCCGAATTCATTCTCGATCAAATCCGCGACGACACTGGTCAAGCTGTTCGGTTCCTCGCTGCCTCCGTCCGTGCCCAGAACATGAGACAGCACGTCGGCGTATACGTGCGCCGCAATGTTCCGAGCGATGTGCTCGGACGCCGCACTGGCCTGCCTGGAACTCAAGGCGCGAAACTTGTCCTCGAAATCCTTGTTCAGCAAGACTTCAAACAACTCGTTCGGGGGCCGATCAGGATCCTCACCGCGCCAGTGAACATAGTAGACCGTCCGACGGTCCAGTCCTTGCTTCACCATCTCGTCGGGTTCGACGAACCTAATGGGAACGTCGAGCCCGCGATTCGGGACACGTATCTTGAACGTCTTGGTAGCTAGTGCCCGCCAGAAAACCCCCTTGCGGGCGGAAATCTGCGACAAATCCGGCCCACCTCGGGCGTGATTCCCACCACGGATCCTGCCACGACGGCGGTACTTGGCGGCCGGCGGGGAGCGACCGGCAAAGAATCAGTGCGGAGGTCCGGCTGCCAAGGATGGGGAAGCCCTCCCATCTTTCGACGGGTCGGAGCACGGCATGCTTTAGGGGAAGCGGCCGGTCAGGCGGCGAGTCGTCGTCGTTTGCGCTCGCGCTTTTGCAGGAGCAACCCGATGCGATGCAGGTTGGCGGCCAGTACCGACAGTGCGACGGTGCGCGCGAAGCCGTCGGCGCCATGGCTGCGGACACGGTCGAGCCCCCGGTGTTCCAGCCCATTGATGGCCGACTCGATTGCCGGATGCGCACGCCGCGCGGCCGCGAAGGGTTCCTCCGCCTCCCGTTCGCGGTCGGCTCTGGAAAGATACCCCTTTCTCGGCAGCGCGTTGAGGTCGAGCAGCGCGTCGAGCTTGATTCGGTTGTCAGGGCTGTGAAAGCCCCGGTCGAAGCTGCACGCCCGCAGTTCGGGATACCGCGCCTGGGCTTCGCTCACCATCGGCGCCGCCACGTCGACGTCCTCGCCCTCCCACAGGATCTTGTGGTGCAGGATGAATTGATGCTGGTCTTCGATGAGAGCTACAGGAACCCCGAGTTCTACCGGCGTGCCTGCCTTGCCCTTGGAAACCCAGCGAGTATGCTCCTCGAAGACCGAGAACACCTTCTCCTCGTGAGCAATCGCCTCGCCCCGCAGGAGTCGGCGCTCGACCTGGCCGAGCTGGCGCTGGGCATGCGCGATAAAGCCCTGGATTGATTGGCAGGTGGTTTCCTCGACGCCCTTGTCCCGCAACTCGTCGAGGGTCTCCATGGTCCGAGCGACCAGTGCACGGCAGCGCGCCAAGTACGCCTCCACCCGCTCCGGACGGCGCTTGGCCCGCCGCGTCGAACGCACCTGGTTGAACAGTTTCCTGACCTCCTTGGACAGATGCCGCCACTGACGCCATCCCCCCACCGCGTGTCTCCCAGCCGCCCGCCCGGTCTCCCGCAGCAGGCAGCGCAGCGCGTCCCACAACAGGCTGACATCCGTCGGATAGTGCACGTCCGTCTCGACCACGAACGAGTCACACCGCCCGCGCAATCGCTCGCCAGGCTTTTTTTTAGCGACCGTATGGCCGCTCTCCACCACCAACCGCCCGACTTCTGACAGCAGCTCCGGCGTCAACAGACACACATTGTCGAGCACCGTTTGGTACTCGTAATACGTCTTGTCGGCGAAATCGCCGTGGCCCAGGAACGCGCGCACCGTCTCGTGATGGTTCGCGAGGTCGTGAAGGCGGTCGAAGTCGCAACCCAGACCCTGCTTCAACACCCCCAGCACCAAAATCCGCCAGAGCGCCATCCCCGGACGCCCGACCTCCCGGTCGGTCTCCGGCAGGACATGCTCGTCGAGCAGCGCAAACAACCGCGCGCGCAACTCCTCGTCAGACCAAATGTGCTGAAGCCCCTTCAACACCGCCGGGATGTCGTCCCGCGACTTGGGGTCGATCCAAATCTTCTCCACCGGAACCTGACCAAACTCGAACTGCCGTCTGTGAACTTCTCTCATGACGTCGACGTCTCGAAGATTCCCCCGAAATGGGCCGATAGTGGAAATTCCACCCACAAAACTACGACATCTCAACGTTCTTCGCCACTTGAAATCCGAAATGCGACTCGTAGAATCAACCTATTACGGGTTTTCTGGCGGACACTAGCTAGCGAGGCTCCCGTCGGAATCGCTATCCCCCATTGATTCACGATGTCCGACCGTGGTGTTGCAACGACTACAAGATCAAATAGCGTGGATCTGGAGAATCTGTGCAGCACCTCATTCAGCGACCAGACGTCTTCGGGCACTTCGCGCATCGGCCATGAGTTCACTGTTTCGAACTTGCAAAGACGACGGTCCCGGCAAATCACTGACACGACGATGTCGTCCGCCTGCACTCCAGTGTCAGCCGTAAGCCTCGCCGTGTCGATGTCGAAGAACAACTCCGGCGTCAATCCGTCCCAATCCTGTTCGCCCTCAAGGTAGCGAGTCACATTGTTGGCTCGATCCGTCGGATCCTCGCTCATGCTCAGCCGGAGCCCCACGTTTTCCAGGCTCGGGTCGGATGTAGGAAACGGCCTGGTCACCCTATGTTCGACCGCCCTCCAAGTTAGTGGCCGTGCGATCATTGTGCTCGGTCCTCGCATCGGGCCACTTCGATATCCCATCGAGTAGTCCACGCTGGGTGAACCTCTGCGCGAGCTTCCGCATCCACCCGTTCTCCTCGTCCAAGTGTCGACATGAAAGTCGTCCGGCCGTCTGGGCCGCTGCCCCTGTACTCCCCGGTGGCCGTTCTCACGTGCGGCGCAAGCACATCCATCGGCCTCATGTTATCGTCGGCCAATACCTTGAGAGACAGCGTGACTTCGACGTCAACGGATTCAACCGGCGCGTGAGTCGACAAGCCGATACGGAACACCACAAATGCGTCTTGTGCGTTACCGTTCTGCGTCCGCCCAGAATCGATCGTTTCTATCGTGAACGCGCGCGAACGGGACTCCGGCTTGACGGTAGTCCGGCTTCCGGTACGACGGGTGAACAGATTTCGTAACGTTCTGCGCAGGAACTCTGCTGCGTTGGTCCGTTCAACCGCCGGCGCATCCATCTGCCGCGTCTGGAAATCACGGGTCAGGTTGCGCAGCCGCTGTTTCGTGAGGCGAATGAAGTCACGACCCCAGTCGTACTTGCCGCGCAACCGATCGCCGTTCTCGACCCAGTCGTCATGTGTCGGTGGCTCGGAAAATACGAACGCCTGCATCGTGTCCGGGTCAACATCGGGCGAAAAGACACCGACGACTGGTGGTCTGTCTTCGTGCGCGAACTCGCTCGAATACTTGATGACCAGTCCGTCTCGAACGAACGCAATGCGATTCGTGAGAGCGACGTGGTCATCGCTCTCACTTGATGCGTCGATCGCCTTCAGCACGAGTCGTCCGGCCTTACGCGGTCCACCCGCCGGATTGACTCTGACGTCCTTCACGTCGTACTTGTCGCCCACGGTGTTGGCGTTGATCTGCTTGTGGCAGTCGATGAACGGACTCAACTCGCGCCGGGATCGCGGATTGCGTCCCGGCATCGATTCACCTTCATCAAGGAACTCGAAATTCACCCGCCGACCGCTATGATGACGTGCCATCGTCGGCCACCACCACGTCTCACAGCTCTCCACGACCTCGTTCATCGTAGCGGCGAACGCAGGAATCACGACGGTTGTCCCCGTTTCCTCGTTTGACCGTTCCGGTAGACCGAGTGTTCGAACCCACGCGTGGGCGTCGTCGTCGACTAGGGGCTTCCGCGGGCTTCGTTCCTCACCACTGTCGTTTCCGTAGTACGCCTGTCCCGCATAGTCGATGTCTCCGACCGAGTGCTGCGGGAGGAACGCGGTGGCCATCGCACGACAGCGGGCGCCGGTAGTGTTGTGGTCTGGACGGAACGTGGAGTAGTAGGCGACGGTTCGAATCTCCGAACTCAACGCGAACGCCATCTTGCCGTACCCATACGATCCGAGCGTACGTATGGCGTCGGTGTCTCCCTCCTCTTCGTCTTCCCACTTGAGACTGCCACCGATCGAGAGAACCAGGTTGAAGAAACGATCCTGCTTGGACCGGCGCCGATTCCAGTGACCACCCAACCCGTTGGCATTGAAATCGGATATTAAAAGGACCGGCAGCGGAACGTCGGGCTTCCCGATGTCGTCCAGCACGTGGTTGCCTCTTCCGAACCAGTTGTGTGCGGTTCGAAAGGCTCGCCTCCGGTCGGCAAGAACGCGAAGATCCAGCGCATCGACGAAGAGCTTCTTGCCGTTTCCAATCAGCACGTCCCGTTCGAATCGGATCCGGACGGAGTCATCGCTATCCCGACGACGTTCGTCCAGACTGTTCTGAACGGCTTCGCGAACGAGCAGATCAGTTGGACCCAGATTCGACCCGCGTAGCGGATCGGCCATGTTGCTGGCCGGCAAGATGCCGGCTCCGTCCTTCAGGAAGGCCCAGGATTGCGCCGGGAAAGTCATGGCGGGCAAATATTAATCACTTGACTACGGTACAAACAAGCCGGCCGGTCATGACGCTGACATGGTGCTCACGGTTCCGTGTCCGCCGCGACATGGAAGCGACCCGTGTCCTCGCCGGCGACGCCAAACGCGCAGCGCCCGCCCGCGGGTGGAATGGGCATTGATTGGGCGCGGCAGCCAGAACCACAACGAGGCCAGTGTGGAGAAAAAATGGTGCCGATGCAGGGACTTGAACCCCGGACCTAGCGGATATGAGCCGCTCGCTCTAACCAGCTGAGCTACACCGGCATCCCACGGGCTCGTGGAAACGCTCCATTGTATCAGCCTGCGGCCAAAGCCCCGCTGCATTCGGGCGGCTACGTGATCAGCATCGCATCGCCGTAGCTGTAGAACCGGTAGCGCCGCGCGACCGCGTCGGCGTACGCCGCAAGCACCCGCTCGCGGCCGCCGAACGCAGACACCAGCACCAGCAGCGACGAGCGCGGCAGGTGGAAGTTCGTGAGCAGCTTGCCGACCACGCGATACTCGAAGCGCGGTCCAATGTACAGGTCGGTCGATCCGGTCCCGGCTGCGATCCGGCCGTCGGCGCGGGCCGCCGCGGACTCCAGCACGCGCGTCGTGGTCGTGCCGACCGCCACCACCCGGCGCCCTTCGTCCAGGGCGCGGTTGATGGTGCGGGCCGCGGCAGCGGTGATCTCGAACGGCTCCGCCGCGACGCTGTGCTGCTCGACATCCTCGCCGCGGATCGGCTGGAACGTCCCGTAGCCGACGTGCAGCGTGACGGCCGTCCGCTCGATGCCGCGTGCGTCGAGCGCCTGCAGCAGGTCCTTCGTGAAGTGCAGCCCGGCCGTCGGCGCGGCGACCGACCCGCGGGCTCGCGCGTACACCGTCTGATACCGGCCGCGATCGTCCGGCGCGTCGGTCCGCTTGATGTAGGGCGGCAGCGGCATATGGCCGATCGCATCGATCGCCTCGTCGACGTCCCGCCCCGCGTCCGCGGTCAACCGGACGGTACGCCGGCCGTGATAACGGCTGGCCAGTACCTCCAGCCGCAGCCGGTAGCCGCCGCCTTCGAAGACGGCGCGCGCCCCTTCCCGGAGCTTCTGCCCCGGATGCAGCAGCACGTCCCATTCGCCGCTGTCCGCCCTGGACAGCAGCAGGCACTCGACCGCACCGCCGCTGGGATCGCGGCGGCCGAGCAACCGCGCCGGATAGACGCGCGTGTCGTTGACGACGAGCAGGTCTCCCGGTTCCAGCAGCAGCGGCAGGTCGGCCACCTGGCGGTGCGCATGCCGCCCGGTCCGCCGGTCCAGATGGAACAGACGCGCGCGGTCGCGGACGGGGTGCGGCTGCTGCGCGATCAACTCGGCAGGCAGTTCGTAGTCGAATTCGGAGACCGGGGTGGGCAAAGGTCAGCGGGGCTCAGCCGGGCTCAGCAGGCCCAGCGCAGGAGGACGGCGCCGACCGTGAAACCGGCGCCGACCGAGGCCAGCAGCACCCGGTCCCCCTTCTTCAGGCGCCCGTCCGCGCGCGCATCCTCCAGGGCAAGCGGGATGGTGGCCGCGGTGGTGTTGCCGTAGCGGTCGATGTTGATCACGACCCGGGAGCGGTCGAGCCCGAGCCGGTCGGCCGTGCCCAGAATGATGCGGAGGTTGGCCTGGTGCGCCACGAACAGGTCGACGTCTCCGGCCCCCAGACCGTTGCGCTCCAGCACCTGCCGGCAGACCTCTTCCATCTTGCGCACGGCAAACTTGAAGACGGTGGCGCCGTCCTGGTGCACGTAGTGCATCCGCTTCTCGACGGTCTCGTGCGTGGCCGGATTCCGGCTGCCGCCGGCCGGCATCTGCAGCGCGGGTCCGCCGCTACCGTCCACCTCGTGGACGAAATCGAGCAGACCGACACCGGGTTCCACCTCCGGCGAGATGACCACCGCGCCCGCGCCGTCACCGAACAGCACGCAGGTCTGCCGATCCTTGTAGTCGATGATCGATGACATCACGTCGGCGCCGATCACCAGCGCATGCTCGTGCGCGCGGGTCGCCACGAGTTGCGCGCCGACGGTCAGGGCGTAGGCGAAACCGGAACACGCGGCGCCTACGTCGAACCCCCAGGCGCGGGAGGCGCCGATCTTGTTCTGGACCAGGCACGCGGTGCTGGGAAAGAACATGTCCGGCGTGGTCGTGCCGACCACGATGACCCCTATGTCGTCGGGCGTCAGTCCCGCCTCGGCGATGGCGCGCAGCGCCGCTTCCTTCGCGAGATCGGAGGTGGCGACACCTTCGTCGACGATGTGCCGCTCGCGAATCCCGGTGCGCTGCAGAATCCACTTGTCCGAGGTGTCGACCAGCTTCTCGAGGTCGGCGTTGGTCAGCAAACGGGGCGGAACATACGTGCCGAGCGCCGCAATCCGCGTGCCTCTCAGCGGCGCGCCGCCGCGCAATCTTGCCCCTGGTCCGTTCGTCACGTGCATCCGTCCCTTCGCTGCTACCAGAGCCGGGAGCCGCGGTCGGGCCCCTGCAGGCCGAAATAGCCATACGCGCGCTCGGTCGCAACCCGGCCCCGCGGCGTGCGGTCGATGAACCCGGCCTGGATGAGGAACGGCTCGTAGATATCTTCGATCGCTTCCTTTTCCTCGCTGATCGCCGCCGCAATGCTGTTGAGACCGACCGGCCCGCCGCCGAACTTGTCGATGACGGCCCGCAGCAGCCGCCGGTCCGCCTCGTCAAAGCCGTTGTCGTCCACCCCCAGCAGCTCCAGCGCCTGCCTGGCCACCGCGGTGTCGACCGCGCCGTCCGCCCGTACCTCCGCATAGTCGCGCACCCGCCGCAAGAGGCGGTTCACCACGCGCGGCGTGCCCCGGCCGCGCCGCGCCAGCTCCCCCGCCGCGGCGGCATCGACTGGCACGTTCAGGATGCGGGCCGAGCGCGTGACGATCTCGCGCAGGTCGTCCTCCGTGTAGAAGTCGAGGCGATGCACGATCCCGAACCGCGTACGGAGGGGCGAGGTGAGCAGGCCCGCGCGCGTCGTGGCGCCGATCAGCGTGAACGGCTGGAGCGGCACCTTGACCGAACGCGCGCTGGGACCCTGCCCGATGACGATGTCGAGCTCGTAGTCCTCCAGGGCCGGATAGAGGATTTCCTCGATGACCGGGCTCATGCGGTGAATCTCGTCGATGAAGAGCACCTCGTGCGCCTTGAGATTCGTCAGCAACGCGGCGAGGTCTCCCGGCCGCTCCAGCACGGGGCCGGAGGTCGTACGGATCTGCACCTCCAGCTCCTGCGCAATGATGTAGGCGAGCGTGGTCTTGCCCAGGCCCGGCGGACCGTACAGCAGCACGTGATCGAGCGCTTCCCGGCGCTGCCGGGTCGCCTCGATCGACACGGCCAGGTTCTCGCGCACGCGCTCCTGGCCGACGTAGTCCGCCAGCGTGCGCGGCCGGAGACCCGCCTCGTACTGCAGCTCCTCGGCGTCCCGCAGCGGGGTGACGATCCGCTCGGTCGCCGCCGGCTGTGGCTCTTGATCGGTCATTTCGCCAGCTCGCGCAGCGCCTGGCGCAACGTCTTCTCGAATCCTGCCGCGCCGGACCCCGACGCCGCCTTCACCGCGCGCTCGGCCACCGAACGATGGTATCCGAGGTTGAGCAGCGCCGACACCACGTCGCCCCGCCCGTCGCCACCCGCCTGCGATTGATCCTCTCCGTCATCCCCGGGATCGAGGCCGGCCGGCAGGCGGTCCCGCAGCTCCAGCCCGATGCGCTCGGCCGTCTTCTTGCCCACGCCGGGGATGCGCGTCAGGCGGCTGACGTCGCCCTGCATCACCGCCCGCACCAGCTCCGGCGGCTCGATGCCGGACAGGACCGCCAGGGCCAGCCGCGGACCGACGCCGCTGATGGAGATAAGACGCTCGAACACCTGCAGCTCCAGCGTCGTCGCGAACCCGAACAGCGCCAGCGTGTCCTCGCGGACGTGGGTGTGCACGCGCAGCGACACCGTGCTGCCGGGCTCGCCCAGCTCGTAGAACGTGGAGAGCGGCACGTGCAGCTGGTACCCGACGCCCTGTACGTCGACCAGCAGGCGCTCGGGTTGCTTGTCGACGATGCGGCCGGTGAGCGCGCCGATCATGGGGTGCTGCGGCGGCCCCGCCGCCCCGCGCCGCCGGTCGCCTCGTCAGCCTCGCGCGGACGATACTGGCGCCAACTGCGCGCCGGGCCGCCGCCGCGGCTGCCGCGCTCCCCCGTCGGGCCGATTGAGTGAGCGTGGCACACGGCCACGGCCAGCGCGTCGGAAGCATCGAGCGGCGACGGGGGCGCGTCCATGCCCAGGAGCAGCGTCACCATCTGCTGCACCTGCTGCTTGTCGGCGCGGCCATACCCTACCACCGCCTTCTTCACCTCGGCCGGCGAGTACTCCGCCGCCGGCACGCCGGCCTTCGCGGCCGCGAGCATCAGCACGCCGCGCACATGCCCCAGTACCAGTGCGGACCGGACATTGCGCGCGTAGAACAGGTCTTCGAGCGCCACGACATCCGGTTGGTGCGCCGCGATCAGCCTGGCGAGCCCGTCGTGGACGGCCAGGAGCTTGTCGGGGAGGGCAGCGTGCGCCGGTGCGGCGATCGCGCCGCAGACGATGAGCCGGTGCCGGCTGCCGCTCGTCTCGATGCAGCCGTAGCCGGTGCGCCGGGAGCCGGGGTCGACCCCGAGGATTCTCACGCCAACGACGCCTCGATCTCCTTGGCGTCGATATCGAAGTTGGACCACACGTGCCGCACGTCGTCGTGGTCCTCAAGCAATTCCATCAGCTTCAGGATCTGGCGGACCGCCGCGCCTTCGACCTTGACGTAGTTCTGGGGCAGCATCGCGAGCTGCGCGCTTGCCGGCTCGATGCCGGCCTGCTTCACGGCCTCCAGCACGGAATCGTATGTCTCCGGCGAAGTCACCACTTCCCAGTGCTCGTCGTCCTCCTGGATATCGTCGGCGCCCGCGTCGATGACCGCCGTCATGAACGCGTCCTCGTCAACGCCATCCTGTTCGACGATGAGGTGGCCTTGCTTGGCGAACAACCAGGCCACGCTGTTGGTCGTGCCGAGGTTGCCGCCGTGCTTCGACAGCAGGTGGCGGATCTCCCCGACCGCGCGGTTGGTGTTGTCCGTCAGCACGTCGATCAGCAGCGCCGCGCCGCCCGGACCGTAGGCCTCGTAGGTGATCTCTTCGTACGAGACGCCGGGCTCCTCGCCCGTGCCCCGGCGAATCGCCCGCTTGATGTTGTCGGCCGGCATGTTGGCGGCCTTCGCATCGGCGACGACCGTCCGCAGCCGCGGGTTGCTGTCCGGGTCACCGCCGCCGTCGCGGGCGGCGACCGTCAACTCCTTGATGATGCGGGTGAAGACCTTGCCGCGCTTGGCGTCGGCAGCGCCTTTCTTGTGCTTGATCGAATGCCACTTGGAATGGCCTGACATGGGAAACGCTCTCCGGTTGCTTGAACGACGGGAGCCGCGCAAAACGACCGCGCAGCAGCTGTCCGGACTCGCGACGACCGCGCATATTATCGCAGATGTAGCAGTATCATAAAGCCCCGGCGGAAGCCGGAGCAGCGGCACGGAGGGACCATACCAATGACACCCGATTGGGCACCCAACATCCATCCGATGATCGTCCACTTCCCGATCGCCCTGCTAACGGCCGGGCTGGTGGCCGACCTGCTCAGCCTGATCCTGTTCCGGCGCCCGGCGCTGCGGGACGCCGCGACGTGGCTGTACTGCGCCGGCGCGGCCGCCGCCATCGCCGCCTACCTCACGGGCGAGAACGCGGCGGATTCCATGCTGCTGCCGGCCGAGGTGGCGCCGCTGGTCGACGTCCACGACAACTGGGCGTTTCGGACCATGCTGCTCTTCACGCTGCTGGCCGCCGCGCGGGTGGCCCTGCCGTTCTTCATGACGCTCAAGGCGCCGGCCTGGTGGGCGGCGTTCGTGCTGGCGCTGGCCGGCCTGGGCCTGTTGTTCGAGACGGCCGAGCATGGCGCGCAGCTCGTCTACGTGCACGGGCTCGGCGTGCGGACCATCACCATCGATACGCCGCTAGAGGAACTGATCCCGGAAGCGGCGGCGGACCAGGTCGATCCCGGTCCCATCGATCTGGGCGACGGCTCGTGGGTCTGGCGACCGGTCCAGGGCGCGGACGCGGTGCTGGCGGAACAGTTCACCTGGATGCAGAACAGTCCGGCCGGACTGTCCGCCGCGATCGTGGACGACACGGAGAAAGGCTCGGTGCTGGGCTTCCATCCGGCGGGAGCGCCGGCGCTGCTCGTCGCGGGCGGCGCGATCGACGCCGCGCAGGCCGATGTCTACGTCAACGTCGACCAGCTCGACGGCGAGCTGCAGATCCTCCTGCACGCCCAGGACGCGGATAATTTCGACTACTTCTCGGTCGACGGGACGACCGCCGCGCTGGGCCGGATGGAGGGCGGCACGTCCACGGTATTCGAGGAAAAGACCATCGACGCGTCAGGCTGGCTGTTCCTGCGCGTGTTCGGCGGCGACGGTCACTTCCGGGGCTATGTGAACGGCGACCTGGTAGCGCACGGCCACGCCGACGACCTGCCGCCCGGTCCGTTCGGCTTGAAGGTAAGCGGCGCCGGGACCGTCCTCGTCGAGCAGATCCAGGTGCAGGCAGTGAGCGACTAGCGGCTAGGCCAGCGGGCGATCCAGCCGCATCGCCATCGGCACGAACACTATGCCGTTCACGCTACGCTCCGGACCCGTCTGCCGGAACCCCAGCTTTTCGTACGCCGCAACACCGTAGCGTGACGAATTCATCGTCACGCGCTCCACGTCGGGCCTGGTGACGCGCGCCTGCTGCAGCGCGCGGTCAAATAGCGCGCCGGCAATCCCCCGCCGGTGAAACTGCTTCCCCACGAACAGCAGCGCCACGTGGTTGCAGTCGCGGATCTCGGTGATGCCGGCGAGCCGGCCGCCGACCTCCGCCACCATCACGAAATGGCTGCCGCCTCGCACGCGCTCCCGGAACGCCTCCGGGTCGGCATAGCGGTGGAACTCGGCAACGCCCTGCTCGGTGTAGTCGGGGCCTATGAACTCATCGAAAGCCGAGCGGACCAGGTCCGAGACCTGCTCCACGTCGGCCGGCTTCATCATGCGGCAGGTGACAGGTTCGCGCATGGTTCAATCTTGCGCGACATCATAGTGTTCCCACAGGTATTCGGGAAAATAGCTGTGCAGGTGCAGGAAGATTTCGTGCACCAGATTGACCGATTTGGTGACGCCGTAGGCGTGGTGCCCCGGCCTGGCGACCACCTGGACCTGCAGGGTACCGCGGTGGTTGGAGCAGCCGGGCCGGGCGCGGCGGCGGTCGATGCGGCGGTGCGCCGGCAGCGACGGCGCCGACCGTCCCTCGATGAACTGCCGGAGCTCCGCGGCGAGCGGTGACCGAGCCCGCACGTGCGGCAGCACGTTCGTGAAGGTCAGCGTACCGCTGGCCGGCTCATACGTCAGCTTGAACGGCCTGTCGGCCAGCCACAGGAAGCGGAAGTAGTACCGGCCGGCCCGCAGCGGCTGCTCCGCGTACCCGCGGAACACGCCGCGGTCGGCATACGTCTGGAGGCGCCGGCGCACTGCCGCCACGTCTTTGTCCGGATGGGGCTGCGCCCCGGCCGCCGAGCCGCGCCGTGCGCGGCTTGGGGACAACTCCGTATCTTGCGTGTTGTCCCTTCGCAGGTCGGGACTACCGCCGCGTAAGCGCGGCATCAGTGGTTGTACGACATCACGCCCGGCTCGACCTTGCCGAGGAACCCGGGCGGATACTGGTCGCGCAGCCAGAACTCCTTCTTCGCCTGCACGTTGATGACCGACGGGCGGCTCTCGTCCAGCGCCACCTGATAGGCCCGCTCCAGCGCCGGCTTGAACTCGGCGGAGCGCGTCACGTATTCCCCGTGCGCGCCCAGCGCCTCGCCCATCTTGTCGTAGCGCACGTTCTCCTGGAACAGGTGGATGGGCAGGCTCACGGCGTTGTTGCGTTGGCCCGTCCACGTGCCCCACGCGTTGTTGTTGTAGACGATCAGCACGACCGGCAGGCGGTACTTGGAGAGTGTCTCGATCTCCATCCCCGAGTAGCCGATGCCGCCGTCGCCCGTGATGGCCACCACCGGGTGCCCCTGGTAGTCGGCCTGCGCGCCGACGCCCTGCTGCACCGCCACCGCCGTGCCCAGGGCGTAGCCGACGTCCGGGCCGATGGCGCCGTACTGGTACGCCCCGTTGATGATCTGGCCCGGCCGGAACCCGCGCAGGTAGCGGCGCGTGTAGCGGGCGATCCCGTAGCCGCCCTGGATGATGGTGGTGCGGTCCCGCGGCAGGCTGCCGTTGTGCACGAAGTCGGCGACCTCCTTGCCGAGCACCGCCGGGTGGACCGCATCCGTGTAGCCCAGACCGGTCTGGTAGAACTGCTCGTTCTCGGCCTCGAACTCCTGCCGGGCCGCGGCCACCTCGGCCACCCAGGCGTCGTGCCGCTGTTGCGGCATGGCGTCGGCGAGCGCCTCGAGCGCGACCATCTCGTCGCTGACGATACCGACGTCGATCGGCAGGTTGCGGCCGATGTCCTCGGCGGCCGGGTCGATCCGGATGTAGCGCGCGTCGGGGCCGAAAGCGAACTCGCCCATCGCCGGCATGCAGTACTGCCCCACCAGCAGCACGACGTCGGCGCTCGGCAGCGCGCCCGGCGCCGCGTCGGCCGACAGCGGGCTGTCGGCCGGAAACTGCCCCTTCATCGCGCCCGACTCGACGACCGGGATCTGCGCCTTCTCCGCGAGCCGCTGCAGCGCCTTCCAGGCCTTGTGGTAGAACACGCCGTTGCTCGACACGATGATCGGCCGCTGCGCGCCTCGCAGCAGGGCCGCCGCGGCGTCGATGGCCTTGGGATCCGGGTGCGGCTTCGCCTCTGTCCGGTAGCGCGTCTTGTCGTAGTAGTACTCCAGCTCGCTGGCGTCCGCGAACTGCGCGCCCGCCACCTCGGCCGGGAAGTCCAGGTGCACCGGCTTCGGCACGCCGGTCTTCAGCTGCCGGAAGGCGTAGCCCGCGTATTCCCACGTGCGTTCCGGCGTGATGAGCCGCTTGCCGTACTTGCGCAGCCCCTCCGTGTTCGGCTGCTGGTAGCCGTCCTGGATGCCGCGCTCGGTGTCGTCGCCGCGGATGGTCGAGTTGCTCGCCACCACCAGGATGGGCGAACGGGCTGCATTCGCGGCGGCAATCCCGCAGATCATGTCGGTGAACCCCGGCCCCTCGGTGCCGGAGGTCGCCGCGATCTCGCCCGTGGCGCGGCAGAACGCATCGGCCGCGTGACACAGCGAGCCCTCGTGACGGCCCGAGAACGTCGGAATCCCCAACTGGGCCATCGCGTGCACCACCAGGTAGTTCCCCGGGCAGCAGAACAGCGCGCCGACACCCTCTTCCTTGCACGCGCGCGCAAACACCTGCGCGCCGATCATCGGGAAGTCGACCGCCGGCCGCGGCGCCCGCGCCGCCGCTTCGAACTCGCTGGGGATGGTGATCGGCCTGGCGTCCTCTTCCGCAGCGGCCGCGATGCCTCCGGTGCCGAGCGCTGCCGCCGTCGCGCCGGCGCCGCCGAGCATCGCCTTCTTCATGAACAACCGACGGGATTCCGCGACCTTCTCCTGCTTGCGATTCTGACCGCCCTTCTTCATCGAAGCTCCCCGTTTGCAACCGCTCTCCCGGATACCTTGCCACCCGCCGCGCCGAACGCGCCTATCGTATCACCGGCCGGGCAAGGTTCGATCTCCGCGTCGCGACCCGCGCCGCACCCCACTCCATTGTTTAAACGTGCTGATCGATGAGGATGGGGTTGCCGTCCGGATCGACAGCCACGCAGCTGGCGGGTCCGGAGGTCGTTTCGTCCGCCTGACGTACAAGCTCGACGCCCGCCGCCTTGAGTCGCCGTTGAATCTCTCTGACGTCCATGAACTTATCGAGCGGCTGGGCGTCCGCGTCCCAGCCCGGATTGAACGTCAGGATGTTCTTGTCGAACATGCCCTGAAACAGGCCGACCGTGTAGCCCGGGCCCTGCATGATGAGCCACCCCTGGCTCGCTTCACCCTGCGCCACCCGCAATCCCAGCTTCTCGTAGAACGCCCGCGATGCGGCGAGATCCTTTACCGCAAGGCTGATGGAGAAATTCCCAAGATCCATTTTGCGGCTCCTGTTTGCGAACAGTGCGGGCGCGGCGCCAAATTACCGCGCAACGCCGGGCAACCGGGGCGCATCCGGCTTCACCGCCAGCTTGCTGGCCAGCTCGAACACCACATCGGTCATCTGCCGCTTGAAACCCTCGTCGTCCATGAAATGCTTGAACAACTGGGTGTCGTCCTTCACCACGGACGTCATGGCGCGCAGCAGCGCCTTGTCGTGCTCGATGCGGGTGTTTGCATCGTCCGAGTTCAGCATCGCATTCTTGAAGGCGGCGTCCGCGGCCACACGGGTGGGGATGGTTTCGGTGATGAGCTGCCGCACGCGGTCTTCGTCGTCCCAGTCGATATCACCGAAGAGGTCGTTGAATACCTTGAGGATGTTCGACAGGCGATCCATCTCCGGATCCGGGGCGTGCCCTCCGCCGGCGGTCGGCACCGGGGCAATCTCGGCGTCTTCGTCGGGCAGGATGATCGTCTGCATCGCCTTCTTCTCGACCCGGTAGCTGTCGATATCGATGGCGTCCAGGATGCCCTTCGACAGGTCCTCGTCGTCAGGGGCCGGCAACTTCGAGATCAGAAAATTCAGGAAGATCGAGCGCTTCTCCCACGCGGCGTTGCCGTAGGAGAGGATGGATGACAGGAAGGCGTAGGTACGCACGAAACCCTTGGCGTTGCCCTTGAACGCCACCTGGCCGTCCTCGTCAAGGTCGTTCTTGTAGACCGCTACACAGGCGTCCAGAATGGTATGGAGCTCGTCGACGGGAGTCCCGCCCAGGTAACGCTCTACGAACTCGTCGACCTGATCGGCCGTGTAGACCTGGGCCGCATCCAGATCCGCCTGCAGGTCGTGCAGCTTGTTGGGGTCGGTCTCGTCGGCCAGGATCGTCGCCCGATAGAAATCAGCGAACGAATCGTGGATAGTATCGGCGTCGTTCAGGAAGTCGAGCACGAACACGTCGTGCTTCTTCGGATGCGCCCGGTTGAGGCGCGACAGCGTCTGCACCGCCTTGATGCCGGAGAGGGTCTTGTCGACGTACATCGTGTGCAGCAGCGGCTCGTCGTAGCCCGTCTGGAACTTGTCCGCGCAGACGAGGAAGCGGTACGGATGCTCCCGGAACTTCGCGGCGATCTGCCCGGACGGAAAGCCGTTCAGCGACGCCTCGGTGACCTTCGCGCCGCCGTACTCCGGCTCACCTGAGAAGGCCGCGATGGCCTGGTACGGGCTCTTGCGTTCTTTCAGGTAGTCGCGGATGGCATGGAAGTACTGGATTGCGCGCGCCACCCCGTTGGTTACCACCATCGCCCGTGCCTCGCCGCCGATCCTGTTCTGTGCCAGCACCTGGTCGTGGAAGTGGTCGACCATGATCTCGGCCTTCAGGCGAATCGCATGGTCGTGGCCTTCGACGAAACGGCGCAGCTTCTTCTGCGCCTTCTTGACGTCGAACTCCGGGTCGTCCTCCACCGTCTTGGCGAGCTTGTAGTAGCTCGACACCGGCGTGTAGTGCTCCAGTACATCCAGGATGAACCCCTCCTGGATTGCCTGCTTCATCGAGTAGCTGTGATAGGCGTGGTGCCTGATCGTGCCGTCCGGCTGCGGATCCGGCGCGCCGAAGATCTCCAATGTCTTGTTCTTGGGCGTCGCGGTAAACGCGAAGTAGCTGGCGTTGGGGAGCAGCTTGTGCGACTCCATCACGCGGTTGATCTGGTCTTCGTAGGTCTCCTCCTCGACCTTCTTGCCGGCCTCGGAGAGTGCCTGCGCCATGGCCTTGCTTGTTCGGCCGCCCTGGCTGGAGTGGGCCTCGTCGATGATGATGGCGAAGCGCCGCCCGCGCTGCTCGTTGCCAATCTCCTTGAGGATGAACGGGAACTTCTGGACCGTCGAGATGATGATCTTCTTGCCGGCCTCGATGAACTTCCGCAGGTCGCCGGAGTGCTCCGCGTGCCCCACCGTCGCACCGACCTGGGCGTACTGCCTGATCGTGTCGCGGATCTGCCGGTCGAGGATGCGACGGTCGGTCACCACGATGATCGAGTCGAAGACCGGCGCGCCGGCCTTTTCCAAACCGATCAGCTGGTGGGCCACCCACGCGATGGAATTGCTCTTGCCGCTGCCCGCCGAGTGCTGGATCAGGTAGCGCCGGCCCGCCCCGTTCGCCGCGGCGTCGTCCAGCAACCGGCGCACGACGTCGAGCTGGTGGTAGCGGGGCCAGATCTGCGTCCGCTTCTTCTTGCCCGTCTTCCCGTCCTTCGATGCGACAACCTGCGCGTAGTTCTCCAGGATGTTGGTCAGGCTCTCGCGCGCCAGCACAAGGCGCCACAGATAGTCGGTCTTGATCCCGTCCGGATTGGGCGGGTTGCCGGCGCCGTCGTTCCAGCCCCGGTTGAACGGCAGGAACCACGACGCCTTCCCCTTCAGGTGGGTGCAGAAGCGCGCCTCGCTCTCGTCCACCGCAAAGTGTGCGATGCAGCGACCGAACTCGAACAGCTTCTCGCGCGGGTTGCGGTCCTTCTTGTACTGCCAGACCGCGTCGTCCACCGTCTGCTTGGTCAGGCTGTTCTTGAGCTCGAAGGTGAACACCGGCAGGCCGTTGATGAACAGACCGATGTCCAGCGCCCGCTGGGTCTCCGCACCGCTGTAGCGCAACTGCCGCGTTACGGTGAAGCGGTTCTGCTCGAACCGTTCGTGCGCCTGCTGGTTCCCGAGCGACGGCGTGCCGTAGAACAGCTCCGGGTGGTGCGCGCCGTGCTTGATGCCGTGGCGCAGCACGTCGATGGTGCCGCGCTTCGTGATTTCGCCCTGCAGCCGCGCCAGGAACTTGCGCCGAGGCGGACCGTCCTCGTCCAGCGCCAGCGAGTCCGCCGCCTCCGGCTGGGTGGCTTTCAGAAAGGCCGCAAGCTGCACGCGGTCGACGCAATACTCGCGGTCGTAGTCGTGGGGGTTGCCGCAACTCCAGCCGACGCCGCCGTAGCCAGCCTGAGGCTCCGATACTTGCCCCGCTTTGGGCGGATCGCAGGCATGCCCGGCCAGCGCCGTGCAGATCAGCCGCTCGAGGCCGCGCTCGGTAGTGTCGGTCGTCATGAATTGGGGGACAGAACACTGGCGTCGGTCCAACCCTTCTTCGCCAGAACCTCCGCAGCCAAGTTGATCTGCCGGACCGAGAACTGCTTCTTGCGTTCATTCCACTCGTAGACGCGCGATACGACATCATCGCCACTGTCGGGAGAATCATGCGTGATCACCCAATGCACCGTCGACAGAAGCTCCAGACCGAACGGGGTCTCGAATCCCCCCACTAGATCCGCCACGCGATCGAACCGACCACGTGTGTCGGGATGCCGCTCCAGGAACCGATTCGCGTCACCCACCGCTCCGGGCACAAGCTCCAGCTCCTTGTCCGGCGCATCACCGCCGTCCCGATAACCTGAAATCAGGTAGCCCTCAACTTCCCGAAGCACATGCGTCAGGTTCTCCGCGTAGGGACCATACGGCCCCTTGACCACCCGAAGCTTTGTCAAGCGCGGCTCACCGCTGACCTTCATGAAGTACATGAGCTTGTGCACTTCAAGCAGCGTTACGAAAGGGTCCAGAAGACCGCCCAGGTAGCGGTCCATCAACCCGACGAGCGCCGCGCGGCCCGGTGTCATCTTCGGCGTCGCTTTCCGTTTTGAAACGCGACTGGTTTCCGGCGCGCCATGAGGTTCAAAGACCACGACGTGCAGGTCCCTGAGGCCTCCCAGCGCCGCCTCGATCCGTGGACGCACCCGCCTCCAATTCAGCCCGCCGAGACCGCTGCCGAGTGGAGGAAGAGCGACAGAGCATATCTGCTTTTCGCGGATTACGGCCTGCAGCGCCTTCAGTCCCTCGTCGATGTCCTCGATCCGACTCTTGCCCCGCCAATGGCGTTTGGTGGGGAAGTTGATAATGTAGCGCGGGCTGGTCAGTCTGCCGGTCTCAAATACGAACATGCGACCCGGCTGCACCTCGTGGCGCTTACAGGCGGCGGCGTAGGCCTTGAAGTTCTCAGGAAAGGCATTCTTGAACTGCAGCGCGATGCCACGACCCATCACGCCGACGCAGTTCACGGTGTTCACGAGAGCTTCGGCATCTTCAGTCAGGATGTCGCCCGTCTTGAATTCGACCATCTCTGCCTCCTCGTCTCTCAGTAGTACCAATCCGGCCTGACTTCCAGACTTGGTCGATGTTCCGCCTCCTGCAAAGCGGTACGAACCTGGTGATGGACTTGGTTGGACAGGACGCCGATGCGACTGACAAGTGACCACGGAAACGACCGTTCGATGAGAAACTCGGCCTGTTTTCCGCGCTTCACCGATGGAGAAATTTGCCCGCCGGCCCAACGAATCGCCTGAACCGCGCTCCAATCGATGCAATCCAATTCTTCCAGACTGGAATAATCCTCAAAGTCATATGCCCCGGCATTGGATGACGTGAACGCCCACCGGTGTTGGTTCTCGTTTGCCCAAGCAATGCAACTGCGCAGATCGGATTCGAAGTGAACAACAGACCCCTGCCCGCCGCGATAGGGAAGTTCAGGGCGGTTTGCACAGTGGATCAAGAACAGCATGACCGACCGCGGGCAAAAATAGAAAGGCACACATTGGCCTACATATAGGTCCGTGTGGCTGCTGAGCCTGAGTTCGGTCAAACGTCGTCGCTTGATATCGTCCATGCCGATCGTCGTCCCCACGTCGCGATTCGTCGCCGCTCGATCCGCCATCTCAGCATCGCACCACAGATAGCCGTCGGCGATGATGGAAGGAAGCCGGTCGACGTGCACGATATGGTAAATCTTTGGCTCGGCAGGTGGTGGCATGATCAGGCATCCGTCTCGTGGCGCTCCAGCGCCAATCCGGTGCGCAACGCCCCTACGCGACCGCGTCGCGGAACAAACCGAGGGTCACGTCCTGGACCGGAAATCTCCGGAGCGTATCGAGAAACGCCACAGCATCGGCGTCGGACGGCCGCCCGCGACGCGTAGGCCGGGTCGCCTGATGGTAGAACTCCTGGAAGACCTGCACCGAAACCGCCAGATCCTGCGATCTCAGCAATTCCCGAGCGCGGCGGCACTTGCCGGCATCCTCCGGTAGTGAATTGACTGCATACAGCAGCACGTTGGCGTCAACGAAGCGCATCGCTCTTGCTGGTCGCTTCGTCGTAGAGTTCGTCGCGGGTCAGGTTGTCACGCGAACTCAGCCCTACTCCACGCGCATCGAAGTCGGCGAGCACCTCGTCCAGTTCGCGGCGCCGCAACTCTACCGTCGATCCGGTTTCGCGCGCCGCGGCGGTCGACTCGCGACCCGCGTCGCCGACCAGCCTCCGAAGGAATGTGCGCACCAGCGCGGACACCGACGTGTCCAGCTCCGCCGCCCGGATTCGGGAGCGCCGATAGGTGTCGTCGTCGACGGATACCGTGATGTTTCTCATGGTCACCGTCTCACAATTTCAGCGTATCACAGGACCGTGCGACCGACTTGCCCCCACTTCGTCTCGCCGTTTCGTACAGCACCCAGAGGCGAAGCCAATCACGGAAGTCCGTGGTCACGCCTCCGTCGCCTGGCACGCCGCAGCCGGGCCGCACATCATGACCGAGCGCGCGCAACGCATCCCGCAATGCACGTGAAGCCGCGCAGTTCCGATTCGTTGTTCATAGTCTTCTCCCCTGACGCGACCGGGGCGTTCCGACTCGCCTTGCCCCTTGCCCGACCGGCCGGCTTCAGCGTGCCAGCGCCGCTCTCAACGCCTTTGCTTCATGTTCCAACACCGCCCGAACCTGTTGCTTGTCGACGCCTGGGAACCACTCGACGAACTCGTCTATCGTTGCGCCGCTGGCAAGGTTTTCGAAGAGGGCATATACCGGCACTCTCGTTCCGGTGAAAGCCCAAGCACCGCTGATCTTACCTGGGTTGCGCTCCACGGCCGGGCAGGTCTCCCAGTCCATCCGTTTACCTCCCTTCCGGCATCGACTCCGCTACGGCCGCTTCAGACCGTTCCGCGTCGACGATGTCCAGCACCGGACCGCCTCCCTCCGCGTCCCCGCTCGCCCCTGAGCCGGGATGTTGATTGAGGTCGTCATCCGGATCCTGTTCAGCGGCAAGCAGATCCAGGTCCGGCAGTCCCGCGGCGATCTCACGAACATCGAGTTTGCCCGTGACGACATCGGCGATCAAGCGCGCGCGGTATTCGTGCAATGAACCAATCTGGCGGCGCGATCGCTCTATGCTTGATGCGATATGGTTCATCTCTCTATCAACCGCGCGCGCGATCTGCCGTTGTTCTTCTACGGGCGGAAACGGAACGTCGACCCGGCAAAAGTTCTCGAAGTTCAGATCCTGTCCGTCCCGAATGAAGTTCGCCGTCGACTGGAGCGCCCGGATATAGCCAACCGACTTGAACAGATGGCCGAAATACCCAATAGTCAACTCTGTAGCGGCCTGAAGAACAATGTAAGAGGATCGAATGCAGCCGCTCCTCCAGGCTCGTTCGAGGCCTCCTTGAAAACTCCGCATGCTGATCACGAAATCGTCGACTTCCACGTGACGGCGCTGGTCCAGGTGTCGCAGAATCTTGGTGACCTTCCGTCCGATTCTCTCCTCATAATCCGCCTGCGCGATCACGCCATGGGTTTGAGTCGCCGACAGTTGAGTATCGCCAGGACGGGCGCGTTCTGTGCGTGGCCTGAACACACGCTTGCTTCGCCGCACATCCCAATGTGCGGGCACCGCTCCCAACCACTCGATGCCGGAGTCCGTGTAGGCCGGATACGGCCGCCCGGTCCGCACGTCGATCCGGCCCGTGACGACCTCGTGGATAAGGGCCTGCTTCTGCTCCTCCAGCAGCGCAATCAGCTTCTGCTTGGCGCGGATGTAGCGCCGAATGCGCCGGTCGGCGTGGTCTAGGAAGCGGACGATCGCGGCTTGTTCCAGTAGTGGCGGGAGAGGAAGGGACAGGAATTTGAGCCGAGTACCGTAAATGTGCATCACCGTGATGCCACGCCCCATGGTCGCCTTCTGGGCAGCGGCGGGATGGCAACCCGTGGCGTAACCCATGTACCGCGCGTCGCTGTGACGTTCGGGTCGAAACACGATAACGTCGCCGCCGCAGCACGCGTCTGCACGCATGAGATTCACAGCAGACTTCCCGATCTCGTCTATTGTCTCGCCGGAGCCCGCAAATAGTACGTCACCAAACTTGATGGCTGTATATTCAGACGCTTTCTCCTTCGAAACGAACGACCGACTCGCTCGGACGAAGTAGTCGTGCGTCGTGTACAGGTCACCGTACCGGACGCAAGGAACTCCCGCTGGAACTTCATCCTCCTTGTTTCCCCCACGCCCCTTCGACAGCCTCCCGAGCTGGGCCAGCGCCCGCACCTCCCAATGCTCCGGCACCTTCTCCAGCCACGGCACGCCAGGGCCCCTGTAGACAGGATACGGCTTGATATTGCCGCCACAGCCCATCGCGTACTCCGTCGGATTCTCGCGGAGCGGACGAGCCGTCACCTTCGGCGCCGCGAGCGGCAACTCGACGACGGTCGGTTTCGGTACTCCGTAACGCGATGGACGTGCCGGCGTACCGACGACGGGTTCTGCGCGTTCGAGCGTCCGGTCCGTGACCGGCTCGATAGGGCGCCCGCCGAGCAGGAAGTTCGGTATGAGAGGAGGTTCCACTCGCCGCAGGTTCTTCTCGGGTTCGGCCTTGACGAAGTCCCTCAGTTCCATCAGGAGGCGGCCGAGAACGTTCATCCCCACCAGCGTTCGGTCGTCCACCGGCTTGGCGCCCCAGAAGTCGTCCTTTCCGGATTGCTCGACAATCGCCCGGTCGCCCGTATCCCGCAGCAACTTGCTGAAGAGATCCCAGTTCTGCGCCAGCTTGACGCGCAGGCACCACCGCATGACGTTGACCCGCACCCCGTTCCAGTCTCTCCGTGAATCGTGTCGGTACGGCTTGCCCTTCATTTTCGCCGTCATCGGACTGCGCTGAGCGATGATCGACCGCTGCACGTCCGGCAGATGCGGAAAGCGGCAGGCTTGATAGAGCGCTTCCGACGTGCGGATACGGACACCGTTCACCTCCAGCGGAAATCCACTTGCCATGTTCGACAAGCCGCCGAACGCTTCCCTCGTCTTCAGGAAAACGACACTGGACGAACGGTCATACGTCCGAGTCTGACTGCGGCGATGGTCCGGGCGTGGTGACGCCATCGCACCTTCCTCAACTGGCGTAGGTCCTCCGCTGCACAAGCGGATACCAGTGACCAAAGGGATGCGCCGCGTCGGCCAGCGGATCGCCCCACCAGAGCGCGAGCGGCGTGTTATTCGGGCAGTTGCGATAGGTGACGATCGTCGAGCCAAAGCCAAGACCGAATGGACTGAATCCGAGCGGGCGCATCATGGGATATGGCTCCCGGCTCAACAACCGGATACGCATTCCGGCGAGCAGCAGTTCTCTCTCCAGCAACTGGCGACCTTCCTCGGAAGAAAAGACGCCGTGTTCGAACTGCCCACCCGGCGCTCGCATTTGGAACGGGAACTTTTTTTCCTCCGCCATGTATGCCGCCAGTGCGGCGTCGTCTGGTATCACCGCGGGCCACAGCACCTCGGATGTGTTGCGATCGCTCAGTCGGTTCTCAATACGCAGGGCCGTCCAGAAACGAAACTGTAATCGCTTGCCCGCGCTGGCCGCCTCCGTTTGCAACCGTGTACTGCACTTCCACTCCCCAAAGCGATGGCTGGCAATAGTAAGGATATGCACCGTCCCAGCCTGTGGGGCGACATCGACGATCCATGCCGACAGATCGTTCCCGATCCGACTACCGGTGAACAGGACATCATCCAGGTACACGAATACCGCGTCGTTGGGCACGCCTGCGTTGGCCGCGAGCCCGTAGTTCCGCTCAAGTTCTTCCGAGAAGAGCTTCCGGATCTCGGTTTGGCTGTTTCCGCCCTGCTGGACGTCGAGCAAATGCGCCGCCCGCCAGAATTCGCGAGGGTCCTCGCCGGCAAGCCGGCGGGAGCCAGTCACACTTGCAAAGAAATCACGCACCCTGGACCGCGAGAAATAGGTCTGTCGCAAGACATGATCCATCTCGCGCAGCATCGGCAACTGAAACTCCGTTTTAAACTGCCGGATCCACCTGTCGGCATGATCCGGCGTCGGCTCCGGAAGGTCGCCGGTGCGGTAGTCCTTGATCGTGTTGGCGATCGACGCCAACAACTCGCGTCGCTCCTTCATCGATAACTCGCGGTGGCCGCGGTTGCCACCATCATCGCGGTCACATGACTGCCTCGGCTTCGCAGCGCAGGTTGTCGGGGCGCCAGATCTGCTCGGCGATCTCTCGATATAACTCCTGGCGCGCATCGAGATCCGCCTTCTTGAACTCCATGTGCGGCTTGAAACTCAGATCCGATTCGTTGCGGAACTTACGGAAGCCTGGGTTGTGTTCGTATGCGGACTCGTGGAGGCTCTGGGCAAGCAGATTCTGACCGAAGTAGTGATCGCGCTTCTCGGCGTATGGCTTGTCGCCGTAGCTGGCGTTGAAGTTCTTGGGCAATAGCAAGAGCCCGCCAATTCGGTTGCGGTACTCGGCGAAGTCGGTCGGGTGCGCGAACTCGTCCTTGTGGCGTTCGGGGTGGTTGGCCCAGATGTGCTCAACCTCGTAGCCGTTCCTCCCGCGTCTCTGAATGTACTCGGCATAGCGGGACACCTGGCCAGAGCGCGTTTCGATATAGGCCGTCATGCGGGCCAGCATACGGTGGATCTGGCGACCGTTCATGCCGTGCAGGTAGAAGCGGTCGTTGCTGGCAAAAGTGTGCTCTTCGGCGTCGAGACGCTTGATTAGGGTTTCCGCCAAGTCGGGAATCGACTTGCCGCGGATCGCCAGGATGACCAACTGGAACATGGCGTACTGCATTGTTGAATAGTCCGTCGCCTTCCAGTTCCAGATCCGCCGGGCGATCAGGATGTCGAGGTAACCAGCCACGATCCGCAGCTTGCGATGAATCTCGTCGTCGCTGTCAGTTCGCCGCAGCGGCGCGAGCAACACTGGGTACTGAAGCGTGAACCGGTTCTGGGCATTGTAGTGGACGGCCTCGAACCCGGGAGTGAGTGTCTCGGCCGCCTGCCTGATGCGCTCGTACCAACGGCTGTAAAATTCGAAGTCTTCCTGGATGAAACACCCGAAGGCGCGGCTGCCAGTCAGGTTCAAGCGCTCCTCGTGGTCACGCACCCAGCGGTGGAACTCGGTGCCGATCAAGTCGAAGTCCCGAGGCTGAGCGCCGCGTTTCCGTTCGCGGATGGTCTGGGCGTGCTGGCTGCGCAGCCAAGCCTTGACGGCATCGGCATCCTCCTCCTTGCCCAGCTGCTGGAGCGCCGCCACGCGGTTTCGCCACACGCGGCTGGCCTCGTTGCGGCGATCGGTTTCAGTGATGTTGGCAAGCAGGTACCCCTTCAGCATGTCGGTCGGGGTGAGGGAGAGTCCCCGGTCATTCATCGTTTCGAAGATGGTGTAGGCATCCGCGTCCGAGTAGGCGGTGATCTCGACAAAGTGGACGTTCTCGATTAGCCAGTCCGCGAAATAGGGCAACGCGTCGCCTGTCAGCGCTTCAGGCAACTCTTCCTCAATGTCCTGGAAGCGTGCGAGGATGTTCAATACCGACTCCGGCTGTTCGGCGTCGTCGAAGGAATCACCGTTGAAGAGCGCATTCATGCAGACATTGCGCTCGGGGACATCGAGGTTGAAAGAGCGCTTGCCGAACTTCTGCGAGAAGATGAGGTCGGCGAGTTGCCCTTTCTGGTCCGAGTCTTCGATCTTTCGGTGGAGATGAATCAGCAACAGCGTCGTGGAGGTCAGTCGTTGCTGGCCGTCAATGATGAACTTCCGGCCTTCCTTGTCGCTGACAATGATCGAGCCGAGGAAGTAGTGCCCGTACTTCTCCACGGCGCTGCGCTCGTGGCTTGGTTTGTAGCTATCAAGAAACTTCTCGGCGAGATCCTCGACCAGCTCGGCAACCTGCTTGGTCTCCCACCGGTACTCGCGCTGGTAGTAGTCGATCGCGAACTTGGCTCCGCCCAGGAGGCTGCGGATGTTCTTGGCGTTGCCACGGATTTCCCTCACTTTGAATTCTCCCCGATGAGCGCTCCTCGCAGCCTCTCCGTCTCTTCCTCCAGCTCCAGGAGATCAGCACGAGCGGCTCATGCCAGAAGGATCTCGTCGCGCATGAAGTGCAGGCGAAACAACCTAGGCCGCGGCATAGTGTCGTCGAAATAGCAATCGACAGCTTCCTTGACGCTGCCGCGGATTTCTTCGAGCGTGTCGCCTTGGGTATGTATGCTGTATTCGACCGCGCTGGCGGAGTAGCCGCTTTCCACAGCGTCTTCGGTGACCTCGAAGACGATCTCGGTGGTCGTCATCCCTCGTTTCCTGGCTCCTTGTCAGCCGGCATCACCTCCGCGCGCGCGCTGGCGGTCCATGGGCGCCGGTGCGGCCTCGCCGTCTTCGTGGTCCGCTGTCCGCAACCGGTCGGCGAGGCGCTGGAGCGCCGGGTCGGTGTAGCGAAAGGAGCGAAGCCAGTGGCGAAACTCCTCGTGACTCATGGTCGTCATCTTGTCGCTGATGCGATCCCGAGCCTCCCGCATGAAGGCAACGCAATCGAACTTCGTGGTGTGCGGTTCAATCGTCATCGTGCAACTCCTGCGGTGTACGAATATCGATTCGAGAGTGACCCCTGGCGAGGTTCACATCGTTGTAGGCCTCGATGCGACGCCAATTCACCATGTGCTTGAAATTCCAGCTCGCGAGAACATCCGCGCCCGCCAGGGTGGCGAGCGCCACATGCAGGGCGTCTGCCTGGCTGGAGGCACGGACGGCGCCAGCATCCACATAGGCCTGCGCCAAGGTGCGCGCATCGTCCGACTCGCTCACCAGCTCTCGGTGTGCCGGAGGCACCTCCCCCATTATCCCCCGAACCGCCGGCGGTGCATCGGCGAGTTCACGCAATGTCACCTCCGAAAGGACGAGAACAGCGGTCCCCTCGTGGAATCGGTCAAACAGGCGTCGGGATGCCTCCCGGAACTCTTCGTCCTCGCAGCCTCCTATCACCGACGTGTCGGCGTAAATGCGGAGTCTGCCGTAGGCGGCCCGTGGTTCCCGAACCAGAAGGCCGTCGAGCAGCCCCTCGGTCTCCTGCTCCAGGGCCAGGATGTCCGCTCGGATCTCCGCAAGCGTCCGCATCGGCTTGGGCTTGTAGAAGTAGCGAGTGAAGCTGATCTCGTAGCCGATCTTCACGCTGTCCGTCTGGTACCACGCGTCGGCGGCGTAGGGCAGGACCTCGCGGCGCAGGAACGCCTCGATGCCGCCTTCCTCCTGGAGCGGGATCTGCTCGGTGTCGCGCAGGTCGGTGTCCGGCTCGTACTCCACCACGGCGGGCCGGCCGTTGACGGTAGCCGCGAACAGGCCGCGCAGCGGGTCGGCGTCCGCGCCGCGCTTGTGAATCTTCCTGATGATCGCCGGCGCCTCCTCGCTCCGCTTGCCGCTCTCCTTCAGATCCTTGATCTCGCCGGGCTTGTAGACGCGGTTTGGATCGCCACCCTCGATACGTAGCGGCCGGTCGACGGTCACCTTCCAGTAGCCGAACGCGGCGTTGGTGAAGATCTTGCTCTGCTCGGACTCCTCGAAGGCGAGGAAGGTGTCGCAGATGCGGGCGATGTCGTCGTCGCCGAGCTCGCAGTTCTTCTTGCCGAGGTTCTTGCGCAGGGGCTGGAACCACTTGGTGGCGTCGATCAACTGCACCTTGCTCTTGCGGTGCTCGGGCTTGCGGTTGGTGAGCACCCAGACGTAGGTGGCGATGCCGGTGTTGTAGAACATGTTGAGCGGGAGGGCGACGATCGCCTCCAGCCAGTCGTTCTCGATGATCCAGCGGCGGATGTTGCTCTCGCCCTGGCCGGCGTCGCCGGTGAACAGCGAGCTGCCGTTGTGCACCTCGGCGATGCGGCTGCCGAGCGCGGTGCCCTGCTTCATCTTCGAGAGCTTGTTGGCGAGGAAGAGCATCTGGCCGTCGCTGGAGCGGGTGACCAGGGAGTACTCGGGATCGCCGGCGTGCTCGATCGCGAAGCGTGGGTCGCGCATGTCCTTCTTGCCGCCCATGCGCTCCAGGTCGGTCTTCCAGCTCTTGCCGTAGGGCGGGTTGGAGAGCATGAAGTCGAACTCGCGCGACGGGAACGCGTCGTTCGCAAGGGTCGAGTGCTCCGGGCCGCCCACGATGTTGTCGGCCGCCTCGCCCTCGCCCTTCAGCAGCAGGTCGGCCTTGCAGATGGCGTAGGTCTCGGCGTTGATCTCCTGGCCGTAGAGGTGCGTGGAGACGTCCTTGCCTTGATCTGCGGCGAGCTGCCGCAGGGTCTCCTCGGCCACGGTCAGCATGCCGCCGGTGCCGCAGGCGCCGTCGTAGAGCAGGTAGGTACCGGACTTGATCTCTTCGGCAACCGGCAGGAAGACGAGCTTCGCCATCAGCCGCACGGCGTCGCGCGGGGTCCAGTGCTCGCCCGCCTCCTCGTTGTTCTCCTCGTTGAAGCGGCGGACGAGCTCCTCGAAGATCGAGCCCATGCCGTGGTTGTCGAGGCCGGGGTGCCGGACGGAGCCGTCGGCGTTGTTCACCGGGGCCGGGCTGAGATTGATGTCGGGCGACGTGAGTTTCTCGACCAGCGTGCCGAGGGCGTCGGCCTTGGAGAGCCGCTGAATCTGGTTGCGGAACTCGAAGTTTTCCAGGATGTCCTGCACGTTGGGCGAGAAGCCGTCGAGGTAAGCCTCGAAGTCGGCCTTGAGCTGCTGCCGGTTGGCGCGGGCGCGCAGGTCGCGAAGGGTGAACTTCGAGGTGTTGTAGAACGCCTGACCCGCCGCCTGGCGCAGCGCCGGATCCTGTTCGACCACGCCGGCCGCATCCAGCGTGGTCTTCATGTCGAGCACGGCCCGCTTGCTGTCCTCCAGCACCGCATCCAGCCGGCGCAGCACAGTCATCGGCAGGATGACGTCGCGGTACTTGCCACGGACGTACAGGTCGCGCAGGACGTCGTCGGCGATGCCCCAGATGTAGTTCGCGATCCAGTTCAGATCGGCGTTGCTCATCGTATTGCCCATCGTCCAATCGAAGCCGGCGCAGAAACAGCCGTCACGGCGGCGCGGCGCAGCCGGACCGCCGTCCAATGCATTCAGCCCGCTCGCAGAATTGGTCTCGGCAGCTCCTCGCCGTCGCGCGAGGCGCGGTAGATGTCCACGGCCTTCTGTGCATTGAGCCAGAACTCGGGTGTCGTTCGAAACGTCGCTCCCAGCTTCAGCGCCATCGCCGCGCTCACGGAGGTCCGGCCGTTCACGATCCGGTTGACCACCTTGACGTCGCAGCCGAGGTGGCCGGCAAGCTGCTTCTGCGTCACGCCGAGCGGCAGTAGAAACTCCTCACGGAGGATCTCACCCGGGCTCGTGGGTTCACGTCGTCGCCGCACGATCGCCATGATTTCCTCCAGTCTGGTTTCAGTGGTAGTCACGAATGCCCACATCCGTGGGCCCGACTGGCGAACCTCTGAATCGCCACGAGTATACCTAATGTAGGTATATCCGGGTCAGGACGCCGCGCCCGTCAGCAGCACGGTCGATCCTGTGGTGCGGCGCGCCTCCAGGTCGCGGTGCGCCTGGGCGGCATCGGCCAGCGGATACGTCTGGTTGATCTTCACCTTGACGATGCCGCGCGAGACGACGTCGAACAGGTCGCCGGCGGTGGTTTCGAGCGCGTCGCGCGTGGCGATGTGGGTGGCCAGGGTGGGGCGCGTCAGGTAGAGCGAGCCCTTCACGGCCAGTTGCGCGGGATTGAAGCCGGTGACCGGCCCCGACGCGTTGCCGAAGCTCACCATCAGGCCGCGCGGCCGGAGGCAGTCTAGCGAATCGGCGAACGTGGCCTGCCCCACGGAGTCGTAGACGACCGGCAGGCCGGTGCCGCCGGTCAGCTCGCGCACCCGCTCGGCGACGTTTTCCTGCGTGTAGATGATGACGTGGTCGCAGCCGTGCGCCTTCGCCAGCTCGGCTTTGGCGGGCGTGCTGACGGTGCCAATCACGGTGGCGCCCAGATGCTTCGCCCACTGGCAGGCAATCAGACCGCAGCCCCCGGCGGCGGCGTGGAACAGGATGGTGTCGCCCGGTTGCACGGCGTAGGTCTGACGCAGCAGGTAGCGCGCGGTGCAGCCCTTCAGCATCATGGCGGCGGCCTGCCGGTCGCTGACGCCGTCCGGAATGCGGACCAGGACGCGCGCCGGGATGAGCCTCCGCTCGGTGTAGCTGCCGACGCTCATGCAGTAGGCGACCCGGTCGCCCGGGGCTACCTCCGTGACGCCGTCGCCGACCGCCTCGACCACGCCGGCCGCTTCGCTGCCGATGATGGCCGGCATCGCCGGGACCGGATAGAGCCCGGTGCGATGGTAGACGTCGATGAAATTGAGGCCGACGGCGGTCTGGGCTATCCGCGCCTCGCCGGGGCCGGGCGCGCCTACCTCAACCGGCTCCCAGGTGAGCACCTCGGGGCCACCCTTCCGATGTATCCGTATCGCGTTCGTCATCCGCCACACTCCCTCTCGGCTGCGCCGGCCGCGGTCGACGCGCGGCGCCTGCGTGATCCTACCAAGCGCTCATGCCACGGGCTGTCACAAGCGGGCCGCGTGACAACCCGCGCGGGTTTCGTCAAACTGTGACGCACTCGTGCCTGTGACCGACAGCGGCGTCTTCGACGCCGAGCACCCGCCCTCGCGCGACCTGGTCGCCGACTGCGTGCACTGCGGCTTCTGCCTCCCGGCCTGCCCCACCTATCTGCTCTGGCAGAAGGAGACGGACTCGCCGCGCGGCCGCATCCACCTGATGCGCCTGGGCCTCGAAGGCGCGGCGGAGCTCAGCGACGGGTTCGTGCGGCATATCGATACCTGCCTCGGCTGCATGGCCTGCGTGACCGCGTGTCCTTCCGGAGTGCAGTACGAGAAGCTGATCGAGGCGACGCGCCAGCAGGTGGAGCGGCGCGCGCCGCGCACGTGGGGCGACCGCCTGTTCCGCCGGCTGATATTCAGCCTGTTTCCGTATCCCGGGCGGCTGCGGCTTGCGGCGCTCGGGCTGTGGGCGTATCAGCGCAGCGGCCTGCAGCGGCTGGCCCAGGGCAGCGGCCTGCTGGCGCGCCTGCCGGCGCGGCTACGCGCCATGGAAGGGGTGGCGCCGGCGATATCGCTGCGCGCGGCCTGGGGCGCGGCGCCGGCGTCCCGCCCTGCTGCCGGTACTGCCCGCAAGCGCGTGGGACTGCTGCTCGGCTGCGTCCAGCGCGTCTTCTTTTCCGGCGTCAACGCCGCCACCGCGAGGACGCTGGCGGCCGAAGGGTGCGATGTGGTGGTCCCGTCCGGACAGGGTTGCTGCGGCGCACTGATGCTGCATGCGGGCCTGGAGCGGGAAGCGGCGGAGAAGGCGCGGCGGCTGATCGATGCGTTCGAGAGCGCCAACGTCGACACGATAGTCATCAACGCCGCCGGATGCGGATCTTCGCTGAAGGAGTACGGCCACCTGCTGCGCGACGACCCGGCCTACGCCGAGCGGGCGAAGGCGTTCGCCGCCAGGTGCCGGGACATCTCCGAGGTGCTGGCCGACCTGGAGCCGCGGGCGCCCCGCCACCCCATCCCGCTGCGCGTCGCCTACCACGACGCCTGCCACCTGCAGCATGCGCAGGGCGTCACTGCCCAGCCGCGGCAGGTGCTGGCCGCCATTCCCGAGCTCGAAGTGGCCGAAATCGCCGAGGCGGGCGTTTGCTGCGGCTCGGCCGGCATCTACAACCTGGTGGAGCCGGAGGCCGCCCGCGAGCTCGGCGAGCGCAAGGCGCGCAACGTCATGGCGACCGGCGCCGACGCCGTCGCCTCCGCCAACCCCGGGTGCCTGCTGCAGATGCGCAGCAGCCTCGCGGACGCCGGCGCGCAACGGCCGATGTACCACCTGGTCGAGCTGGTGGACGCGTCTATCCGCGGGACATCGCCGGCCCGTCCGCGCTGACCGTTGCTTCATGTCGGTGAGCGCATGTTGCGCACGGCAGCTATTTGACAAATAATATGACATGCACACCAATGTGAGTGGCCTGCTGCGCAACTTCGCAGACGTGCGGCGAGCCGCGCTGGCAGGCGAAACGGTGGTCATCACCACCCGGGAAGGCAATCTCCTGCTGATGGCAGAGCGCCGGGGCGGCGATTCTCTGTACGGGTCCCTGAAAGACGTGATCCTCAAGTCGGACGACGATATCGACAGTCCGACGCTGCCGGAGGGGGTATGGCGTCCAGACCTGTAAGCAGGACACCCGGCCGGTGAAGCTGCTGCTTGACACGCACGCCGCCGTGTGGCTGCTGCAAGGCGACTCCCGGCTGGGACCGGAAGCCCGGCGTGCGCTGGTGGCCGGCGACGCCGAGCCGCCTTACATTTCCGATATCGTGCTGCTTGAAGTCAGCCTGCTTGTCGGCAACGGGCGCATAGTTCCGGCCGTTGCTCCGAACGCCTTCCTGCGGCGCTTCACGGCGAGCCTTCAAGTGTTGCCCATCGACCCCGACATCGCCGCGGCCGTTCCCGGACTGGCGCTGCCGCACGCCGATCCGTTTGACCGCGTCATTGTCGCCACCGCGCTCAGGCACCGTCTGCCCCTCGTGACGCGGGACCGCGCGATACGCGAATCCGGTCTCGTCAAGGTCATCTGGTAGCTGGCCAACTGCTAGCGGACGTAACCGGGTCCCCCCGGCCAACCCACGCCGCTAGCGGGAAGCGGTCTCCGCGTCCGTGGCCCGCTGGCCCGAGAGGATGTTCGGCAGCGCGTAGTTGCCCTCGTGGCAGGCGTACTCGTAGATCGGCTCGTCCTTCATCGTCATCGGCACCTGGACTTCCGACTGCGTGCGCGGGCAGATAACGGCACGGTCACCGCTCGCACGCCTCGGCGACCATCTCCAGAGAGCTGAGGTTGATGCGGTCGCCCGCCGGGTCGCGGATCAGGAAACCCTTTGCTTCCATCTTGTGGCCGGCGTGCGGCGCCGGGTTGGGATAGGCGCTCATCAGCCCGAACGTCCGGTCGCCGAGCGGCTGCCCGTCGAGGGCGCTGAGCGCTTCCGGACTGGAGGCGGCCGGGTCGCGCGTGCGCGCCGCGCGCGTGCTGCGGCTCAGCGCCCAGTCGCCGTCCGGACCGGGCGTCAGGCAGCCGATCACCTGTACCAGCGCGAAGCTCGGCACCAGCCCCGGCCCATCCTCGCCCTCGATCCGGATCTCATCCACGCCGTCCGTGTTCAGCGCCGTGTCGCCGGCCGGAAAACTGTTGAATTCAAGGATGTAGGCGAGAATGTCGAGATAGGCGCCCTCGTCGAGCGAGCCCGGGTCGTCGTACGGCATCAACCGCCGGATGCGGGTGAACAGGTTGCCGAGGTTGTCCTCGCTCCAGTCCTGCATGAAGCGCTCGCCAGCCAGCGGGCGCGCCTCGGACGAGCCGCTCAGGTCGGCGCCGTGACACGATGCGCAGCGGCTGTCGAAGACGGCCCTGCCGCGCGCGGCCTGATCGGCGGTGTAGATGCCGTCCCATACGGTGACGCGGGCGCGTTGCGGCGGCGCCGTGACGGTCACGGTGACGTCCGCGGCCGTGTAGAGATAGCCGTCGTCGGCCATCCCGCGGATGATGTAGGTCCCGGGCTCGCTGAATCGCGCCGTCGTCACGGTCCGCCCGTCGTCGGGCAGCGGCGGCGGCGTCCACCCCGGCGTATGGTCCTCCATCGGCGCGCTCCACGGATCGAAGGTGACGGAGCCCGGCCCTCGATATTGAATCCAGGCCACGCGCAGCCCGAGCGCGTTGCGCCGTCCCGGAGGGCGACTCTGGCGGGCGGGACGCATATCGGGGATGCCGTCGTCGCGAATGATCGCGGTCAGCGCCAGCGGCTCGTCCACCTGTACCGCGCGCTCCGCGCCTTCGACCAGTACGATGGAGGGCGCCGCGTTCACGATGTCCGGCGCGCCGCCGCCGCTCCGGTTCATTGCGATGACCTGCTCGTCGATGATCTGCTCGGGCACCAGCCACCCGACCGCCCGGTCGGTCCGGCCGTGGGCGGTGACCGTCCAGACGAGCTCCTTGTCACCCCAGTCGGCCGGCACGCGCACGCGGAAGGTGAAACGCTGGCGCCGCGGATGGAAGAACGCCGGCTGTCCCCGGTCGGCGTCACCCGGCTGGAAGTAGTTGTCGGAACCGATCGGGATATTGAGGTGCTCTTCGTAGTTGCGGTTCAGGTACCCGAAGACCATGTTGAAGCTGCCGTCGGCGTTCTGCTCCCACCCTTCGAAGACCGGCTGGAGATTCTGGCCGCTGTGGTAGGTCTGCGCGGCCGCGGCGGTCGCGCCGCCGAGGACGAGCACGCAGAGGATCCGAACGACGTTGCGGGCAGCTTTTCGCGTTCGGCGCATCGGTCAGTCGTTGGATGACCGCCTCGCACGCTCCTGGAGCTTGCGCTCGTACTCGTCCTCGGGCATGTGAAAGAAGCTCATCCAGGCAAAGCTCATGTCGTCGATTGAACGGTTGCCGAACCCCACCCAGTTCTTCGGGTCGGGGTTGTACCGATTGGACGCCGTGTTGTCGTGCCAGCCGATCACGTGGAGGATGGTGCCGGCCGGCAGGAGCGGCGCCTCGCGGTCGGCGTAGTTGTAGACGATGTGCCAGCCGAAGTTGTGCTTCGTGCAGCTCAACGTCTCGATCGTGCCGCTGGGATGGATCGCCTCCACGCACATCCGGTCGCCGCGAATGTGCATGTGCGGCTGGAATGCGGTGACCTGCGTCGGCTCGGGCAGCACGTAGTAGCCGTCGCTGCGCGCGTTGTCCTCGCCGGCCCGAATGTCGAGCGTGTCGAAGCTGTCGCCGACGTGACGCGAGATGAGCACCCGTTCCGGCGCCTGGCCCGCCGGGTAGAACTGGAAGCCGACCCGCGTGCGATCCCTGATCTCCTCGCCGGCCGAGCTGTAATGCATGTTGAAGCGGATCTGCGCGCCCGCCTTGATGAGCCGGCCGGTGCCGTCGGGAAAGATGTCGCCGTTCTTGCCCATGGCGTACTCGTTGAGGAACCCGCCGCCTTCCTCGCCGTCCGCTTCTTCCCACCGCATCGACGTCGCCACGTGGTGCACCACCGGGTAGGCCCCCGGCGACGGCTTCGTCTCGACCGCCTTGATATAGCGGTCCTCCGTCAGCCGCGAGTCGGCCCAGATGTAGAACCAGCGGTCGGCGTCCACCGCCCCGATCGTCTGCTCCTCGGGTAGCTCGACGATCCATTCGGGCGTCCCGATCCGCCACTCGTCGAGCGACGCGAGCTCGATCGGCGGCGGCGCGTCCGCCGGGTTGCCGCGGGGAGCGCCCGCTGTGACCCAGCGCCCGATGGTGGCGATTTCATCGTCCGACAGCGACGGGTCTTCCTTGAACGCGCGGACGCCGACGTTCCGCTCGATGAACCACGGCGGCATCTCGCGCTGCGCGGTCTTGTCGCGAATGGCGCGCGCCCACGGCCGGACCTGCTCGTAGGTCAGGAGCGCCATCGGCGCGACCGATCCGGGGCGATGGCATTGCTGGCACGCGCGCTGCAGGATCGGCAGCACGTCCCTGTTGAACGTCGGCTCCCCCACTGCGGCCTGCGCGAGCGCCAGACTCGCCGTGGCCAGCAGCACTACCCCCACGACGACGAAGACGAGCCCAAGGCGAAAGAACCGGCGAGCGTACGCGCAACAGTAGATGTCGTGCATCGTCCAGCCTCCAATCACCGCGCACCCTTTATATCACGCTACCGGCCGGCATCCGCCTCAACCAACTCCAGCGCGAGCCCGTCGAGATCCTCGACTATCACCGCGCGCGTGTCGCCGAACGGATAGGGGCCTTCGAGAATCGGGATGCCGGCGGCCGCGAGGTGCGCCAGCAGCGGGTCGAGGTTGGGATAGCTGATCGCCACGTGATCCACGACCTGGCCGCGCGACGGCGCCAGCGGCCGGTCGAGCTCCGGTCCGCAGCGGCCGTCGCGGCACTGGCGCGTGTACCACGCCCAGCCGGCGTTCTCCAGGCGAACCACCCCAATCGGCCGCCGGAGCTGCCCCATCGGCAGGAAGGTCGGATAGCTGACGTCGCCAATCTCGACGTCGCACGGGTCGTGCAGCTCGCGCGGCGTCAGCGCGCCGGTGTCCGGGTCGCGGCGCGGCGGCAGCTCCATCCCGAGATGCTCGACGTACCAGTTGGCGGCGCACAACGGCTGCTCATGCCAGAAGTGGGTATGGCCGTGGAACAGGTCCTCCGTATCGGCGTCGCCGTTGAACTCCACCAGGATGCCGTCCGGATCGACGAGATAGCCGAAGTCCTGGCCGCCCGGCCGTTCGCGCGGCGGGTCCGCTGCCTCGCGGGCGGCGCGCTCCGCCATTTCCGCCACCGTCAGGAGCTGGTCCCCGAAGGGCGCGAGGCCCGAGCGCGGCACGCCCTCGGTGTCGTCCGGCCCGGTGTAGACCGGCAGGAAGCCGAACCGGTCGCCGGCGGGATCGAGCGCCGTCAGCCGCTCGTACAGCGCCAGGCCGTCGGTGCTCGGGCCGGTCGTCCAGAACGCGCTTTGCGGAACCGACTGGCGCCGCGCGGGGTCGAAGGCGCCGGGCGCCCGCGTCTCGACCTGGTTGTACAGGAGATAAACGCCGTCGGCCGCGAACGCCGGCAGCCCCGCTACCATGGTCCGTTCGCCGGCGGGCCAGAGGGTCGCCCACCAGTCGAGAGACCGCGCCGGATCCACGGAGTTGACGTGGATGTGGTGAAAGCTCGGCCGGGGCAGCGCGGCCGGGGCGGGCGTGGACCCGGCTTCCGAATCGGGCGGTCCGTCTCCGGGGGCCGGCCCGGCGCCGCATGCGATGCCGAGCGCCAGCGGCAGCAACGCTGCCGCCGCACGGCCGATACTATGCACCGGCGGCGATGTCCTCCCGGGATTCGGCCAGCACGGAATCCACCACGGCGCGCAGCGCCTCCTGCTGGCCATCACCCTCCAACCGCCGCAGGCGGTAGTGGTCTATCTGGCGGTCTGCGCTGCTTCCGTCGTGGATGATGGAGAGCGCATGCTGCAGCTCGGCCTCGCAGCCGAGGGCGGCGGCGTCTTCCGCCAGCGTCTCGACGATCGCAACGGCATAGTCCTCGATGTCCACCCTTCCACCGGCGCCGCGCACGTTGCCGAGGAACGCGAGTACGCCGTAGCGCTGGGCCAGCCAGCGGTTCTCGATGATGATCTCCGTGGGCGGCTCGGGCGGCACCAGGCCCTGCCGGTCCAGCCGCATCAGCCAGCGGATGAGCGAGGCGTACAGCGCCGCGATGCTCACCGCGTCCTCGATGCGCGGACAGACGTCGCAGATCCGCAGCTCGACGGTCGGGTTGTTGTGGGAAGGGCGGATGTCCCACCACAGCTCGCTGCTGTCCTCGATGAAATTCATGCGCTGGTAGGAGGCGACGACCCGCTCGAAATCCGCCAACCCCAGCAGCGGACCCGGCACGCTGGTGCGCGGCAGCGCGCCCATGATGGTGAGCCGGTACGACTTGAATCCGGTCTCGTGGCCGGCGTTGAACGGCGACGAGGCCGACAGCGCGTGAAGCAGCGGCAGGTGGCGCCGCAGCGCGGTCATGATCCGAATGCGCTTGTCGGCATCGGCGAAACCCGCGTGGATATGCATGCCGCTGACGATCAGGCGCCGCACGCTTTCCTGGAACGTCAGGGCGAACTGCTCATAGCGCTCCTTCGGCGTGGGCATCTGCGCCTCCCACTCCGCAAACGGATGGGTCGACGCGGCCATTACCGCGGCGCCGTGCGCGGCTGCCGCGTCGACTACCAGGCGCCGGGTCTCGCGCAGCGCCTGGCGCACCTCGCCCACCGACCGGCAGATCCGGGTGTTGGTTTCGATCTGGGAGCGCAGAAACTCGCCGACCACCCTGTGCGGCCCGCGGTTCCGCTCGCACATCTCGAAGATGCCGCGATTCGGGTCCGCGAGCAGATCGCGCGTCTCGGGGTCGACGATAAAGAACTCTTCCTCGATACCGAGCGTGACGTCGAATTCGGATTCGCTCATTGGCCGCGCCTCCCTCTGCCTACCCGCCGACGACGGCCACGCCCCACGGGCGCTCGCCGGCCGGCACCGTGGCGATGACCGCCATCGAATCGGTGTCCACCACGCTTACATCGTTGGAGGGACCGTTTGCCGTGTACAGATATCGGCCGTCCGGCGTCACCGCAATGCCCCAGGGCCGGTCGCCCACCTCGACCGAGGCGACGGGCTCCCAGGTCTCCGCGTCGATCGCGACGACCGTTCGGCCGCGGCCGGTCGTGACGTAGACGCGCGCGCCGTCAGGCGAGACGACGACGCCCATCGGGCGCACGAGCTCGCCGGTCAGCTCGATGGTGTGCAGCACCTCGTGCACCGCCGTATCCACCACGTGGACCGTCCCGCCGTTCTCCGCGGTCACGTACGCCCGCGTGCCGTCCGGGGCGAACGCCGACGCCCGCGGCCGCGCGCCCACGTCGAAACGCGCCACGACCTCATTGGCGGCGGTGTCGATGACCGACACCCGGCTCTCGTCCTCGGACGTGACATAGACGACGCTGCCGTCCGGACTGATGCGCACCCCCTCGGGCTCGCCGCCGACCGGTAGCGAAGCCACCACGCCGCCGCTCGCGATGTCGACGACGGTCGCCTCGCCGGCGTCCTCGTTGGCGACGTAGACGCGGGCGCCGTCGGCGCTGACGGCCAACTGCTCGGGGTCGGTGCCGGCGCGCACCATGCCCACCACCTCGCCGGCCGCAATGTCCACCAGGCCGATGCCGTCGGCCGCCCGGTCGGGCGGCGGCAGCGTGCTCTCGTCCGTGCCGGGCGGGGACGGCGGCGATCCGCTCAGGGCGACGAGCAGCCGCGTGCCGTCGGGCGACACCTTGATGCCGCGCGGCCGCTTGCCGAGCGGAATGGTGGCGACGACCTCGTGCGTGCCGCCGGCGATCACCGTCATGTCGCCGGAGTACTCGTTGGTGACGTACACGTGATACGGCGGCGGGGCCGCCGGCGGTGCGACGTCCGCCCGTTCCTCCGGCGGCGCATCCCCGCCGGCGCAAGCCGCGAGCGTCCCGGCCGCGATCACCGGCAGCAGCAACCGAGCCGCGAATCCGCTCATGGCTCCACCGTTATCTGCCCCATAGCCCATGGATGATCCTCGCAGTGGTAGGTGAACGTCCCGGCCCGCTCCAGCCGCACGTATCCCGACTGTCCGCGCAGCAGCGGGCCGGTGGTCCAGGAAGCGTCCTGTGCCGTGACGGTGTGGGTGATGTCCCCGCTGTTGACGAACGTGATGGTCGTCCCGGCGCGGACGCGCACGCGCGGCGGATTGAATGCGTGCTCGTCGACCGCATAGCGGTTACCAACGCCCCGCTCGGCGCTCTGCACGAGCGTGGAGGTCATGATTTCGTTCGTCTCCTGCTCGGCCGAGCGCCGCCCGCCGACGGGTGGCGCATCCGCTTCCGGCAGCGTTCCGCCGAGCTTGAACGCCCAGAACTCCGGCCCCATGGCGACGGCGACGTACTGCTCACCGCCAGCCACATACATCATCGCCGGCCCGCGCGCACGTGGCACGCCGGTCTGGAAGCGCCACAACGCCGCGCCGCTGCGCGCGTCGTACGCCTGGAAAGTGCCGTCCCCCGCGCCGCGGAAAACCAGCCCGCCGGCCGTGGCCAGCGGCCCGCTCGTGCCGAGCAGCCCCGTGTCGACCTCGTGCGTCCAGGCCAGCTTGTTGGTCCGCGTGTCGATGGCGCCGAAGATGCCGACCGACGCCGGCAGGTTGGTGTACGAGCGCGCGCCGCCGCGGAACCACGGATCGCGGGAAACCCGCCGCGCCCTGCCGACGTGCGCCGTGCCCTGGGCGTACAGGTAGCGCGTGTCGGGACTGTAGGCGATCGGCGTGACCCGCACCATCGGGATCGGCGCGCCCGGCGCCACGACGTTGTCGCGGCCGAAATACGGCGGCGTGAACGCGCTGCAACTGAGGATGAACGGCGGCGCCACCTGGTCGCGCCAGCGCGAACAGTCGCCGAGGAGGCTGTCGGCCCCGACCGGGAACGGCTGCGTGGGCGCGGTGAAGTTGTACGGGTCCTGCGGCACCGGCCGCTCCTCGACCGGGTGCACCGGCTCGCCGGTCTCGCGGTCGAGCAGGAACAGAAAGCCGTCGGCCCGCAGCGCCGCGAGCGCCGGCCGCCGCTCGCCGTTCACCACGGCCTCGTACAGCAGCGGCGCGATGGCGATGTCCGCATCCCACAGGTCGTGGCGCACCACCTGGTAGTGCCAGCGCAGGGCACCCGTATCCATCTCGAGCGCCAGTACGGCCGCGGTGTACAGGTTGTCGCCGGGGCGGGCTTCACCGCCGAACATGGGCACGGCATTGCCGGTGACAAAGTAGACAAGCCCGAGCTCCGGATCGGCATTCCCGACGTGCCAGACGCCGCCGCCGCCCTGCTCCCAGACATGGCCCCACTCACCCTCCTGCGGCCAGGTCTCGTGTCCCGGCTCGCCGGGGCCGGGGATGGTGTAGAACTCCCACAGCAGGCGACCGTCGCCGGCGTCCAGCGCCACCACCTTGCCGCGGAACGCCCAGTCGCCGTTGGCGAGTCCGACGTAGATCCGGCCGTCGACGTACAGCGGGGCGCCGGACACCGCCTGGCCCCTCTTCGGCGGGTCGTAGCCGATCTGGGTGGTCCAGACGAACTCGCCGGTCTCCTGGCTGACGGCGGCGACCCGGCCGTCCATCAGGCCGAGGAAGACCTTGCCGTCGCCGAGCGCTACGCCGGGCGGCGAAGGAATGGCGCGGCCGGCGTTCAGGATGTCGCCGATGCCGGCCGTGTCCAGCGCGGCCGGGGCGTACTCGTCGGGCCGCATCGACCAGACGGTCTCGCCCGTCGCGCCGTCAATCGCGTAGAGCCGGGTGCCGGATCCGATGTACAGCACGCCGTCGGCAGCCGCCGGCGTCGCGCGGGTCGAGGCGCCGCCCTCGAACGCGAACGACCAGGCCGCGCCCAGCTCGCCTACGTTGCGGGTGTCGATGGCATCCAGCGTGGAGTAGCGCGAGTTCGCCCAGTCCCCGCCGATGAACGGCCAGTCGGCGGCGCCGTGCGTACTTCCCGGTTGCGGCTGCGCGGCGCCGGGCGGTCCGAGGAGCACCGCGGCGGCCACCGCCGGAAGAACGACCGCGAGAATCGATCGGACCCGGACTTGCACAGCGACGTCCCGTCCGGCGCCGCTACTTCGCCAACGGGTCGGGGCGCAGCTGGAATTTCACCATCTTGCTCCGCGTGCCCTTGCCGCCCTCGGTGTGCCAGACGTAGTTGGAGCCGTAGTTGGCCCACAGGCCGCGCCCCTTCCATCCGGCGTCCGGGTCATCGATCCGCCCGTCGAGGCCGCGCGAGTAGAACGCCATCGGATACGGCACTCTCAGGATGGTCCACTCGCCGCTCGCCGGATCGAGGACCAGCAGCGAATCCGACGTCGAACCGTCCGCAATCGGCATGTTCTCACCCAGGCCGAGGGTGTTGTACTGGTCGACCCAGCTGTAGTAGTGGAAGTCGGCGCTGCCCGGCGCGTCGACCCCCTTCATCTGCGGGCCCGGCACCGGATAGAGCGTCCAGCCTTCCGGACAGTGCTGGCCGGTCGCTTCGGGGCCGCTCGTCACGCGGCACTTGCGGCGGTCGAAGCTGGCCATGTGGCTGCTGCCCGACAACGCGGTCCAGATGACGCCGTTGCGGTCGACGTCGATACCCCGCGGCGCCGAGCCGGTCTGCAGTGGATCGAGCGCCGGATTCTCGATGGACGGCGGCTCGTACACCTCGGCAATGCAGCTCTCGGGCGGGTTGTCCCCGCGGTCGAGCCGCACCAGCCGGCCGGGGAACGGACCGGTGCGCGTAATCCAGACGGCGTCGTCGGTCGGGCTGGGGATGATGCCGTAGCCGAAGCCGCCGATCCGGGTGTCGAGGGCCGGGTCGAAGTCGCCCTCTTCCCCGCGGCCCGGCTCGTTCCACGGCTTGGTGATGCGGCCGTCGCCGTTGGTGTCGATGACGGTCGGACACCAGCCCTGCGAGAGCTGCTCGTCGCCGGTCTGGTCGTAGCGCTTCGTATCGACCCAGCCCATGACGTTGGTATCCCCACTGAACCAGAGCGTGTCGCTGTCGTCCTCGCCGAACTGCAGGTGGTGCGTGCCGAAGCAGGTGTCGATCAACGCGAACGATCCATCCTTGGGGTCGTAGTACGACGCCTGGCGGCCGCTGGCCTCCACCGGCCAGTACCGGGCGAACCGGTTGGACGATCCCTCCTGGCACCAGCCCGGGTTCGGCCGGTTGCGCACCTTCGAGGTCATCCAGACGCGGCCCTTGGCGTCCATCATCGGGTTGTGCGGGTCGGAGGCGTTCTCGTGGCCGTCCGGACCGCCGCGCCCCCACAGCAGCTGCTCGCCCCAGTAGTAGGACGGATTCACCTGCATCTGCGGGAAGCGGGACTCGACGCTGTCCTGATCCTCCGGCCGAACCGGGATCTCGATCTCGACGGCGCTGTTCTCGTTCGGGTCCACGACGGTGAGCGCGCCATGCCCGGCCGACACGCCGTAGACCGGGCCGCCGGCGTTGACCGTGGGGTTGCGCTTGTCGGTCGTGATCTCGTCGTGGATGAAGGAGGTGTCGACGCCCCAGTCCCACAGCGTGACGACCGCGTTGCGCTCGATCCCCTGCGGGCGCGGCGGGCGCGGCGGCAACTCGCCGGCGGCAATCCGCTCGGTCCAGTCGGCGAACATCTGCACCCCACGCTCGCGGCCGAAGCGGTCCATCATGGCGCTCATCTGGTTGCCGCGCTGGCCGGTCTGCACGCGGTGGTCCCACGCGGCTGCGGCGGAGTCGAAGTCGTTGCGGCGCTGCACGACGCGCGTAGCCTCGTTGCCAAGCTGGTGGCAGAGCTGGCAGCCCTGCTTCATGACGTCGACCCAGGCCGCCTGACTCTTGAGCGCGGGCGAAATGCCGTTGCCGTCCGGCCCGGTGCCGGGGAACTCGCTGGGCGGCGGCGGCTCGATCAGCGAGAACCAGTAGTTGCCTGGATAGTACTGGGCGGCGGCGCGCTCGTCGGGCGCCACGACCGCCGTGAGGGCGAAGTCATCATGCCCGGGCGCGAGCTTCTTTTTCGGCGAATCGACCAGGCCGTAGCCACGCACCCAGACGTCGTACGTGGCGTCCGGCAATTGCGGCAGCACGAACCGGCCGTCGTCGTCGGTCACGACGATCTTGGCGAACTTCGTATCGAGCTCGTCGGTCTCGGCGATCACCCAGACCCCCGCCTCCGGGCCGGCGCTGCTCTCGACCACGCCGCTGATGTAGCCGTTCGGCATCTCCGCGGCGCTCTCGGCAGCCGGCAGCGCCGCCACGGCGGCAACTGCGGCGCCCAACGCCGCGCCCGCCAGCCAATACCGCGTCCGAGTGTGCCGCCATGCGTGTGTCCGCCCGCTCATGTTGTCTCCTCCCCGCTCTTCGCTGCCCTATTGTATGTTCCCCGGCGTCCATCGGCGGGGCTTCGTTCGGCCGCGATCAGCCCGCCGCCTCCAGCAACGTGTACTCGAGCCCGCCTACGCGGCGATAGTCGCTGTCGAACGTCAGCAGGTGCCCGCGGCACTCCAGTGTCGCGGCGGCAATCCACACGTCATTCATCGGGATTGGCGTCCCCGCCCGGCGCAAGGCAGCAAATATTCCAGCGTAGTGGCGAACGGTCTCGGTTGTGACGTCCAGGATACCGACGAACGGCTCGTCGAGGAACTCGGCAAGAGTCCGCCGGTTCTCCCGCGCGCGGCGCCCCAGCTCGAATCCGGCTTCCAGCTCACCGAGCACAGTCACCGGCATGATGATTACCGCCGCGTCCGCCGCGCAGTCCAGCGCCCGGGGGTGTCCGGCGCGCAGATGCGGGTACGCGCTGGTATCGAGGACCAGCCGGTCGATGGGAGTCACCGCCAGTCCCGCTCGTCGACGACACGTTGGTCGCGCAAGGCCTTGCCGAACTCCGCAAGGTCCTCGGAACTCCAAGTGACGTAGCGGCGCAGGCGGTCACGGCGCGCGTCCAGTCCGACGGCATTCCGCAGCAGGCGCAGCACGGTGCTGTTCAGGCTCTCGCCACGCTCAGCGCTCACGGCGCGCAGTCGGCGCGAGAGCTCCGGATCTACGTTGCGAACAGTGAGCTGGGCTGCAGGCATGACATCATGAATATACCTGCACGCCTGCACAGTGTCAACGACTGCCGGCCGCTACAAGCCTTGCGCGCTCGTCGGGACGAACTTCTGCATGCGCCGGCCGTCGAGCGTCTCGCCGATGTACAGATTGCCCTGCGAATCGATCGCCAGCGAATGCGGGCTCTCGAACTGGCCGGCGTTCCGCCCGCGCCGCCCGATCTGTTCAATGTTCTCGAGATCCTCCCGGCGGACGGTCCAGAGGTAATGGTTGCCGCCGTCCGCGTTGTAGAGGAACGACTGATTGTCGTCGTGCGAGAAATCGATATCCCAGACCGACGCGCCGGCCGTCTGCCGGCCGATGAAGCCCTCGGAAAGGTACGTCCCGTCCTTTTCGAAAATCTGCAAACGATGATTCATACGGTCACACACGTACACCAGGCCTTCGGCCGACAGCACCACGCAGTGGACCGTGTCACCGAAGATCGGCGACGGATCCGCGTTCTGGTCGTACGGGTCGAGGGGGCTGTCGTCCGGCGGCCGGCCGTAGGCGCCCCAGTGGCGCTTGTACTCGCCGCTGTCGGCGTCGAAGACAATCACGCGTCGATTGGTGTAGCCGTCGGCGACGTACACCTCGTTCTCGTCGGGGTCGACGCCTATGTCGGCCGGCGAGTGGAGCCGCTCCACGTCATGGCTGTCGCCCGTCTCGCCCGGCGTGCCGATATGCAGCAGAAACTGCCCGTCGCGGGAGAACTTGAGCATGAGGCCGTCATCGTCGCCGTTTCCGCCGATCCAGACGTTGTCCTTGTAATCAATGAAAATGCCGTGCTCGCTCGTCGGCCACTTGTAACCCTCGCCGGGGCCGCCCCATGCCTGCACGACGTTGCCCGCGGGGTCGAACTCGATGACCGGCGGCGCCGGCACGCAGCAGTCGGCGGTCGGAGGATCTTCGGCCGCGCCGCGCTCCCGGGCGCTGAGCGACAGCGGCCGGTGGAGCACCCAGATATGGTCGCGCGAATCGACCGCGACGCCGATTACCTGGCCGATCAGCCAGTTGTCCGGCAGCTCCTGAGGCCAGAACGGATCGACCTGGTAGTGCGCCCCGGATTGCGGCAGCGACGGCGCGTCGGCCGCCGGGGCGGCCGCATCTTCGACCATCTGCCGTCCGCAGCTGAGCGCGACCAGTCCCATGAGAATCGCGATGAACACATAGACGGTATTGCGCCACTGCATGACAGGGTCTCCTTTTTGCCGGAGCCCGCATTATATCGATCTCCCAATCGATGTCCCGCCGCACACGGCTGCGGCGCGCGCGAGACGTCCCCGCCCGCGGACAACGTCTTGCACCACCATCGCGTTTTCCGGATACTGATTGCTCGCAATCCGCTCATCCCGCATGAGGCTCGTAACCCGTATTTCGGTTTCGGCGCTCGTATTGTTGCTGTTCGGCGCGCCCGGCTTGCAAGCCGCCGGCAGCGATGACCTGCGCCTTATCGAGGCGCTGCAGCGGCGCGGCGTCGGGCAGTAACTCGGGATAGTAAAGCTGCTGCGTGGCGCGCGCGAGCTGGAGCTGACACCACGGGATCGGGAAGTTCGTAATCTCGTCGGTGACCGCGTCGTTCTCCCAGTGGTCGTGGTCGTCCTGCAGGAACGCGATCGGCGTCGACCGGAAGTCGATGCCGTAGACCGGCACGATCTGCGGGCCGGCCGCCGCCTTCAGTGCGGCTTCGTTTCCGGTGCTGAACACAGAATGCCGAGAAATCGAAGTCCGATCTCCGGCCGTTGGGGCTGAGTTGGCCGGCGTCGTCCCCTTGCCACGTATGCAGGTCCCAGTAGATGTGGTCGCCGATCCCCGTGCAGGTGCCGCCGGGGCCGCCGGCGCTCCCGGCCAGGAATTTCCGGCGATCGATGGCCCACCGGGCGTCCATGGTGGCGGTGCGCTATCGAGCCGTTTCCTCCTCGGCACGGGCGCCGGCAAGAATGTTCTCCATCGAGTAGTTGCCCTCGTGACAGGCGTACTCGAACAGCGGACCATCGATTGCCGTCATGGGAATTGACGCGGTCCAGGGCACCTCCCACACCGTCGGGTCGACCACCGTGAACTCGTAGTCGATGGTGTCGTCGCTCAGGCGGGTGAAGCGCTCGACCAGCCGCAGGTTCTCGTCGCCGCCGAAGACCGTACCGCCCCCCTGGGTCTGACCGAGCTCCTGCCGGCCGTTCACCTTGTCGGCGAAATTGGTTGACTCGACGACAAGGGTGTCGCCCTCCCAGCGGCCCCGCGAGTCTCCCATCCATTGCCGCACCGTCGCGGACAGTTGGGGACGCCCGTCCAGCGGGATGGTGCGCGCGTCATGCACCATCTCGACGAAGATGACGACATGGTCCGGGGTCTGCAGAATCTGGTAGTTGTGGTTGTAGAAGCCCGGCATCATCGCCCCGGGCATGCCCCGGGAAATGCACCGGTCCAGGGCGTTGAAATCCTCCACGGAGTCGAACCGGCTGCTGGCAAAGGTGGAGACGTTACCCCGGTTCTGCAGCGCCTCCTCCTCCGGCGTCATCGGCGGCAGGCGCCCGTCCGGCGGATCGATGATCAGCGACGTTCGGGTGCCGAGCACCCCCCGCTCCATCCAGAAGTTGTTGTAGGCGCCGACCGAAACCGGCGTCCCCGCAGCGGATGGGCGGTAGCGTTTGTCGAGGTCGACGCTGAGGGCGACCTGTTGATCCCGTACGGCGTGCTCCTCGGTCGTCAGGAACTCCTTGTCCGCCAGGTCGGTGGGCCGCTGCAGCGGCGTCGTGGTGGTGTTGGTCCACGTCCCCTGCAGGTCGGGATCACCCCACGGCGTACGGAACGACGCCCCGCCTGCCGTCGTGGTCGATGCAGACTGGCCGGACACCACCACAGGCGCGAGCAGCACGATCGCCAGGACGGCGGGCAACGCAACGGGATATCGATCACTCATGGTCCCTGCCTCCTCGCTCCCATTATCCACCCGACACTGCTGCGGCACATGCCCTATTTGTGCAGCGCCACAACTCTGACCGGTCCCCCGGAGCCTTCGGCAATGTTCATGGGAAGCGCGACAACCCACGCGCCGACGGGCGGCACCTGGTCGAGATTCGTGAGGTTCTCGAAGCCGACGACGTTGGCGGCGGCCGGTATCCCGCCGTAGGCCTGCTCCCAGGCCAGCACGTCGCCAAGTGACCACCCCTGCTCCGCGTCCCCTGCATGAACCACCTCAGACCCCGCCCGGGCCGCAGCCGGGGTTCAGCCGTCCGTCCGGGTCGAACCGCGCCTTGATGCGGCGCATGATAGGAAGCGCGTCGCCGATGCGGCCCCAGGGATCTGCCAGGCGTCGGAGCTCGGGGTCTGCCTGCCGCACGACGGCGGAGCCTTCGCCGGCCGGCAGCCGTTCGCGCAGCCGCTCGATGACCCGTGCCTGCGCCTCAGGCGGACCCTCCAGCCGCACGTCCACGACGCCCAGCGCGGCGCGGCCGGCGGCGCTCATGTCGACGCTGCCCCGGTCACACGCTCCCTGTAGCCGCACGAGGGTGGCGACCAGCTCCGTGGGGCGCGTGGCAAGCTTGATCAGCGTGCCCGGCGCGTCCCAGCGCCGCGCGTGGTCGGACCACAGTCCCGCCTCGGCTTCGCCCTCGGCCGTGACGGCGCGGCGGGCATCGTCGGAGAGACGCAGGACCTCGGCGGCCTGCTGGATCACAGCCGCCTCGACCGATTCGAAGCGGACGAGCAGCCGGGCGGGAGGCCACTGCAGCTCCAGGGCGGAGGGGGTGAGCGGCGAGTCGGCCAGCCGGGCAATCAGCGGGCCGGCATCCTCGAGTGCGTCGAGCTCGATGGACACGGTGCGGGAACTGCTCGCAACGGGCGCCAGCTTGAACGTCGCGGATGTGATGACGGCGAGGCTGCCGAACGAGCCCGTCAAGAGTCGTCCCAGATCGTAGCCAGCCACGTTCTTGACGACGATGCCGCCCGATTTCGCCTCGCGGCCGTCGGCGAGAACGATGGCGCAGCCGATGATCAGGTCGCGCGGCGCCCCGTGGTGGTGGCGCGCCGGGCCGCTGTCGTTGGTCGCCACGATGCCGCCGATGGTGGCGCGCTCGGGCCAGGGCGCATCGAGCGGAAGCCGCTGCGCGTGGCGCGCGAGCGCGGCGTTGACGCGCGCCAGGTTGGCACCGGCTTCGACGGTGGCGGTGAGGTCGCCGTGGCGGTGGGCCACCACCGCGTCGAGTCTGGCGGTCGACAGCAGCAGGTCGACCGGTCGCGCAACGGCGCCCCACTGCTGCTTGGTGCCGCCTCCCCGGACGCGCACGCTGAGACCCTGCTCTGCGGCCCAGCCGAGCGTCGCGGCCAGCCGGTCAGCCTTGGCCGGTTCGGCGACCAGCCGGGGCCGCACCCCGTCGACGGCATCCGCGGCAGTCGCTGCGCGCAGGGCAGCGACACCGGCGTGCGACACGCCGTCCGCTAGCAGCTGCTCCGCCGGCGCTGCCGATTGCTCCACGGGAAGACTCAGAGGCGAGCGGCCAGACCGGCCTTCTCGGCCGGATGCGCGCGGTAGGGGCCGGGCACCTCGCCGCACAGGCGCGGCGTGGGGAACACCTTCCCCGGATTGCACAGGTTGCGGGGGTCGAAGGCGCAGCGCACCAGCTGCATGGCGTCGAGGTCGGTCTCGGAAAACATCTTCGGCATCTGGTCCGCCTTGTCGGCGCCGACACCGTGCTCGCCGGTGATCGATCCGCCGGCATCCAGGCAGAACGTCAGGATGTCGGACGCCACGCGCTGGGCCAGGGCGGGCTGCCCCGGGATGCGGTCGTCATAGCAGACCAGCGGATGCAGGTTACCGTCGCCGGCATGGAAGACGTTGCCGATCTTCAGCCCCGACTCGTCCGCCAGCGACCGGATGCGGGCGAGCACCTCGGGCAGCCTGGTGCGCGGGATGACGCCGTCCTGCACGTAGTAGTTCGGCGACACGCGACCCATCGCCGCGAACGCCGCCTTGCGGCCCATCCAGAACCGGGCGCGCTGCGCGTCGGTTTGCGCCACCTGGATCTCGCGCGCTCCGGTGTCCGTGCACACCTGCTCCACGAGGCTGAACAGCGCGGTCACGTCCGCCTCGGCGCCGTCGAGCTCGACGATCAGCACCGCTTCCGCGTCCGGGAAGTTCGGGTGGACGGCCGCCTCGGCCGCCTCGATGGTCAGCCGGTCCATCATCTCGACCGCGGCCGGGATGATGCCGGCCCCGATGATGCCCGAGACGGCGTTGCCCGCCGCCTCCGTCGAATCGAAGGCAGCCAGCAGCGTCTTGACGGCCGCGGGCTTTCGAAGGAGGCGCAGGGTCACCTTGGTCACGACGGCCAGCGTGCCCTCCGACCCGACGAGGACGCCGAGCAGATCGAACCCGGGGTTGTCGAGCGCCGGACCGCCGAGCCGCACCATCTCGCCGTCCGGCAGCACCGCCTCGACGCCGAGCACGTGATGCACGGTGAAGCCGTACTTGAGGCAGTGCGCCCCGCCCGAGTTCTCCGCGACATTGCCGCCGATCGAGCAGATCACCTGGCTGGATGGGTCGGGCGCGTAGTAGCAGCCGTCCCCCGCCACCGCCTTGGACACGTCGAGGTTCATCACGCCCGGCTCGACGATGATGCGCCGGTTCGGAATGTCGATGTCGAGGATGCGGTTGAGACGCGTCATGACGATCAGCACCCCGTCAGGGTGCGGGAGCGCGCCGCCGGACAGGCCGGTGCCGCTGCCGCGGGCCACGAACGGCACGCCCGCCGCGTGGCACAGCCGCACGACCTGCTGCACCTCCTCCGCGCTGCCCGGCAGCACCGCCGCGCCGGGCCGCGAGCGCAGCTTGGCGAGCCCGTCCGACTCGTACGTGCCGAGCTCCGCTGCGTCGCGCACCATGCCGTCGGAGCCGACGATCCGTTCGAGATCGGCGAGGAAGCGCTGATCCATTGTCTGCTAGGGCCTCGAATACTGTCTGCTAGGGCCTCGAATACTGGTCGATGACGCGCGTGATTGCACGCCGGCAGACCCGGCAGAATCCCACTGGATTCCGGGTGAACATGATGCAGTCGATCTCCGGCCTGTACAGCCCGGTCGCCTCGTACGAGGCGCCTTCGAACGCGCCCACCTTACCGGCGTGCGTCATGCCGGCCAACGTCCGGGTGTCGCGCTCCATCTGCGCGGTGAACAGGCGGTCCATCTCCTCTTCCGGCGCGCCCTGGCTGCGCAGCGTGCGGCGCTCGGCCTGCGCCGCGTTGCTGCCCGCCTCGTACGGCTCCTTGTCCCAGAGCGTCGGCAGCGGCGTTCCCTCCTCTACCAGGTCGCCCCACTTCAACTGTTCGGGATCGTGGAGGGCCGTGACATTCGGCTCCCACGGCTCGGGGTGGTACGCGCCGCCGGTCTCGTACGCCACGTCCGACGTATAGTACTCGTCCGCCAGCCCGGCGAAGTGATGCCCGAACTCATGCACGAACACGTACTCGGCAAACCCGGTGTCGGCGGCGGCGGTCGCCTGGAAGTTGAAGATGCCGCCCCCGCCATACTGCTCCTCGTTCACCACGATCTCGAGGAACTCGTACGGTGCGGCGGACGCCGCGTCCCGCAGCGCCCGGTTGTCGTAGGTCAGCAAGTAGCGCTCCGAATCGAAGATGTTGTACTCGGCCGACAGCGGCGTGCGCCGGAACTCCATCGCGCGCGGCCGGCTGACGCCGGACTCCGCCGCAGGCAGGTCCAGCCCCCAGACGTTGAAGTCCGCGCGCCGGCTGCGGAACGGCTCCTCCGCGAACAGGGCCTCGACCAGCCGCCGTGCATCGGCGTGGAACTTCGGCTGCTCCGCCGCGACGTACCCTTCTCCAATCACTAGCAGGTCGACCTTTTCCGAGGGCGGTCCACTCTCCTGGAGCGCCCATACCTCTCCCAGCGGCGGGCGGTCCACCGGATTGACGAAGCGGGAGCCGGGGTCTACGACGGTCGACCAGATCTCGTGAAAGCTGTTCTCCGCGTCGCGCACCTTCAGGACGACCTGCACCGGCCGGCGCGGCCAGGGGAAGCGCAGCGACTCGTGGAAGGTCCGGTGCACCTGCCGCGATTCGGGCGTGGTCTCCCACTCGCCGTAGATCGACGCGAAACCGCGCGAGTAGATGACCCGGTTCGTCTGGCGGTCGATCACCTCGTAGAAGTACTTCCCGAGGTTGAGGTCGTCGACCATCCGCGTGCGGCTGCCGGCCCAGGGGCCGTCGGATACGACGCGGTCCAGCGAGAGGGTCTCCCCGCCCGGCCCGCCGGAGTGGAAATAGTCGACGCGCATCGTCTTGCCGCGGAAGTAGGTATCGAAGTGCGCCGCGTCCGACTGGGGGGATTGGGCGACGGCGAACGCGCCGCCGGCCAGCGCGCAGACAGCCGCGGCAAGCAGCAGCGCGACGCGCCGGACGACGGCTCTCATGCTTTGTATTCTAGTCGCTGACCGCGAGCTCTCCGGGGACGATCGGCCGCGTGCGGGGCAACTTGCCGCGATAGGACGCCCATCCGACGGCGCCCAGGACGCCGAGGAACGCCGCCAGCTTCAGCACGTCGGCGGGCGGCGTCTGCGGCAGCACCGCCCACAGCAGCCAGAGCAGCGGCTGGGCGAGACACACGGCCCACACCGATCCGTAGAAATAGCGCCGCTCGTGCCCCTCGCCCGCGGTCGAGCGCTTGACCCGCGGCAGCATCCCGGCGGCGCCGAGGACCCAGATGGTGAACGCAATCGGGAAATAGGCGAGCTCGTACAGCTGCCGCATATACCAGCCGCCGGTGACGATGGCGACGACCAGGCCGGCGATGTTGAGCAGCGCGAAGCTGACGACGGCGCTCCAGCCCAGCGTGTAGCAGACGCGCCGGTACAGCGGGTTCGGCTTGTCCTCGGTGAAGCGGATGATGTACGGACGCGGCTCCACGCCCGGCAAGCGGCCGCGCAACCCGGCGGCGCCGGTCACCAGTATCACGACGCCCAGCCAGGCGGCCATGCGCCGGTCGAAGCCGCGCTCGAACAGGTCGAAGGTCAGCGGGCCGGGGGTGATGAAACAGACCCAGACCCAGATCGGCCAGTGCGCGAGGCGGTAGCTGATCTTGTTGCGCTCGCGAATCTTCCGCGTACTCGCGAGCTCTACCGGAATGTCGTTCACAGTGCCGCTGGCAGTCCGTGGTGAATCCCCGCGTCGCACCGAGACCGGTCAGGCGCCCGGCTGACAAGGCGTGACGAGGGAGCATATTCGAAGATATGTGACTGAGGAACAACGCAGTTCAGAAAGGGGGACAACGAGCACTCAAGCAGTCGTCGCCCAAGGCGCACACAGTGCGCCTCGGCGGACGCGGCGCGGGGCGAAGGGGTCCCCGCTAGCGGCCGCCGCGGGTTTGGGGCGCAGCCCCAAGTGGTAATGGATGCATGGCCGGTCGAATGCAGCGGGGCGTTTGTCACGGACTGTCTAGTATAGCGTCCGGCGCGCTGCGACCCGGCCGGCCGTGATACATCGCCGTGGCGCAAGTGTCGGCGCGGCCCGGCAAGCGCGGTGCGGGGCGAAGGGGTCCCCGCTAGCGCTTGACGGGGGTTTGGGGCGCAGCCCCATCTAACGGACTAATCAGCAGGGGAAGAGTCATGACCAGCGATTCGGACGTACGGGGGTAAGAGGTGGCGCGGTTCGAAGTGGATCCCGATTGGCCGCACTCGGAGCACGGCATCGCGGTAGACGAGAACGACAACGTATGGATCACCGGGAACAACCCGTATCCCGGCACCGGCGAGGACGACAGCGACGACATGCTCCTGAAGTTCACCAGGACCGGTGAATTTCTGATGCAGCTCGGCGGCCGCAACACCAGCAAGGGCAATACGGATACGGAGAGCCTGCACACGGCGACCGACCTGGCGGTCCACGACGGCGAAGTCTTCATATCCGACGGCTACGACAACCTCCGCGTCATCGTGTTCGACGCCGAAACAGGGGCATACAAGCGGATGTGGGGCGCGTTCGGCAACGAGGCGGTGGACGATCCGCCGGCGGAGGACCTGGAGCGCATGGCGGCGGGCCAGCCGGGCGACTTCCGGGAACCGCACGACCTCGCCACCGATTCGCAGGGGAATCTGTACGTCGCGGAGGTGGGGGTAGGCGCCCGGGCCCAGAAGCTGGTATACAAAGGGCTCATGTAGTTTCCCGGTAGCGGCGCCCCGCACCGGCCGTCCAGGCGCATGCCGACTGCCGAATTCCAGACGTTCGGCGGGCCGCACCTCGTGGCGATGGGGTTGACGCTGGCCCTGCCGATCCTGCTCGCCGGGATCGCGCGCAGGGCGGCGTCCGTGACGGTGGCCGCCACGATCGGCTATCTGCTGGCCGGTGCGCTCCTCGTCAACGAAGTGACCCACTGGGGCTATCGGCTGGCGCAGGTCGGGGTGGGCGGGTTCGTGCAGCACCACCTGCCGCTCCACGTCTGCGGCGTCACGGTCTTCGCGACGGCCGCCACCCTGATCTTCCGCAACCGGAGAACTTACGAGATCGCGTATTTCTGGGGCGTCGTCGGCTCTTCGAACGCGGTCATCACGCCGAACGTGGACGTGGGCTTTCCGGAGTACCGCTTCTTCCAATATTTCATTACACATTCCGGAATCGTCGTGGGCGTGCTGTACGCCACCTGGGGCCTGAAGATGCGGCCGACGCTGGGCGGACTCTGGCGCGCGTTCATCGGCGTCAACGTCTTCGCCGCGGGCATCGGCGCCGCCAATCTGCTCCTGGACGCGAACTACATGTATCTGTCCGAGCCGCCGCTCGGCACCGTGTCGCCGTTCTTCTTCGCCCCGTGGCCGTGGTACATCCCCATTCTCGATGCCGTAGCGCTAGTCCTGTTCTTCATCGCCCTCTGCCCGTTCCTGGCGGCAGACCGGTGGCGGTCCCGAAGATCAGCCAGCAGGTAGCGCGGGATGGTTCCGAACCGCGGCCAGCAGGTTCGGATCGGACAGGGCAGACCAGTCGGGCAGTTCATCGGCGACATAGGGAGTGACGGTGCGGTTCAAACGAGGGCAGAGCGCCGATCGCGCTCCCGCCTCAATCCTCACGCGCGGAGCCACATAGGTGACATCGTCACTCGGAAAGAGGGTGGGGTACTCGATGAAGAACGTCTGTCCGGCGCCGTCATCCTCATCCGGAACGACGTGGTATCCCTCCCCGAAATCATCGATCAGCGTCGTCAGTGTGGCTCTCAGGTCTCCGAGGACGTAGGCGCTGCACGCGGCTCTGATCTCTTCGAAGAGAGCGTTCCGTCTGTTGTTCGAGAGACCGGCTGCAACGGTGGGGTCGCGTTCTCTTTCGAAGCCAAGGCATTCCCGGTGGACGACAAGATCGATGTCCTCGGAAAACCGTTGGATGAGCCCGAAAGACTTGGATAGAGAGGTTCCGCGCTTCCGGGTCGCAGTATGTCTCCGGATTGGGCGGGCACGGCTCCCACGTCTCGTGGCCAGGCTCGCCGGGGCCGGGAATGGTGTAGAAGCGCCACGCTTCCGCGCCCGTCTCGGCGTCCAGCGCCGCAATGAACCCGCGGATGCCCTGGTCGCCGCCGGTCGATCCGACCAGCACCTTGTCTCCGATGGCCAGCGGCACCAGCGTGAAGGCGTGCGCCACGTCCTTGTCAGCCACCTCGACGTCCCACAAATCGGCGCCGGTCGCCGCGTCGAGCGCCACGATCTCGTTGGGCCGCTGCGTCAGGATCACCGCCATCGCGGCGCCCCGCGCCATCGCTGCTGGTGCCATGGTCGCCAGCCTTTTGTCGGAACCCGGGAGGCGGACACTATACCTGGACGCCCGTCGCGGCCGCGCGAGAGTTACACTGCAGGCGGCGCTTGCACCCGATGGCGCGACGTGAGGTAACGTCTACGGAGATCGAGGAGAGAGACATGAGCGTTTACAGGCCCCGAACCGCATGTACCGCCGCGCTGATCACCGCGCTTGCCGCGGCGCCGCTGGCCGCCCAGGAAGCTCCCGACGCCCGGTCCGGCGCGGCGGTCGGGATCAGCGGCCTCCTGGACTCGGCCGCGGGAGCCCCGATTCCGCGCACGCCCTGGGGGGCGCCGGACCTGCGCGGCGTCTGGAACAACTCGAACAAGACGCCGCTCGAGCGGCGCACCGAGGCCGAGATCGAGCGCGGACAGCTCGCGCAGCAGGCGGTCATCGAAGCGACGCGGGGCACCGGCGCCGGGTGGCTCGAGCAGGTCGCCGAAGCCGACCGTGACGCGCTGGTGATCGACCCGCCGGACGGGCGGATCCCGGCGCTGCTGCCGGCGGCGAAGCAACGGCTGATCGCGCGGGAGAACGCACGCGAGGGGCGCGGCGAGGCCGATTCCTGGCTCGACCGCAACAGCTGGGAACGGTGCATCACGCGCACGCTGCCCATCGCCATGATCCCGAACATCTACAACGCAAACTACCACCTCCTCCAGACGCCCGACCACGTGGTGGTCGTCATGGAGATGATCCACGAAGCGCGCATCATCCCGCTCGACGGCCGGCCGCACGTGTCCGACGGCGTCCGCCAGTGGCTCGGCGACAGCCGCGGCCGGTGGGAGGGCGACACCCTCGTGGTGGAGACCGAACGGTTCAACAACCGGCTCGACGGCGGCGACTACCAGCCGTCGCACATCATCCAGACGGGACACCGCGGGCCGGGCGGCACCTTGCAGCTCGTGGAACGCTTCCGCCTGGTCGATGCCAACACGATCGATTACCAGTTCACGGTGGAGGACGCCGAGACGTATGCGGGACCCTTCACGGTCTCGCTTCCGATGACCCGCCGCGACACGGACGGCGATCCGCTGAACCACCTGTTCGAGTACGCCTGCCACGAGGGCAACCACGGGATGATGAACCTGCTGAGCGCCGGCCGCACCGACGAGCAGCAGGCGCTCGAGGCGGCCGCGCGCGTTTCGCGCCAGCGCAAGGAGGCCGGACATCCGGGCATTCGGGAGCCGGCCGTCCCGTTCGTCCCCGCGAAGTAGCCCGGGTGGTGCAACCCGCACCGGCCTGCGAAGATCAGTCGAGCGGCGCGAACGGAGATGGAATCACCGTCACATCCGAGTCGTACCACGTGTCGGAGCGCCAGATGTGCTCCTTGGAGCGCCAGCCCTCGGGGGTCTTGACGAGACGGTCCTCGTATTTCCCCCAGACGGTTATTTCCGTCTCGGCATCGCGGCTCTCGCGTTCCAGGGCTAGCATGTAGGCTGAACTACGCGCGCCCTCTTCGGTCGGCACGAGTACGAGGTTGGTCGAGAAGTGCCGCACGCCGTTGCGCATCATGCCGGGGGGAACCCTCTTCCGACATCGTCGGCGTTGCGCATGAACTTATCACCGGCAGCCGGCGCGTATCCTGCAAATGGCGACCGCGGCACGCCGGCGCGAGCAAGATGCTTGCGCGATGTCGAGCCGACGGGAAATATTCTTGATGCGAATGCGCACGAGACGGCCGTAATCGCCGAGACATGCCCGTTGTTCCTGTGGTAAAGATGAAGGGTTTCGGCTTCGAACGGGCCGGGGCAGCGGTAACTGCCGCCAGGCCGGGCAAGATTGCCCCATAGCGCAGATTTGATGCGGCGCCAAGAAACGTCCCGCTCATGGCCGGGAACGCCGGTGTCGATACGCGGCGTTGCCCTGGCCCTGTGCCTCGGCGCCTGTCCGACCGCGGCCGCGCTGGCCCAGTCCGGCTCGGGCGTGGAACCGGCGGAGGCGCCGGAACCGTCCGTTGCGGACCTGGTATCCTCCCAGGTGGAGATCGGCGATTCAGGACCAGGCGCCGACGCCTCTGCCGGGGCAGGCATATTGACCGGCCGTCCCGTGGTGCGGCCGGTGCGCGCGAGTGCCCCACCCGCGATCGACGGTCGTCTGGACGACGCCGCTTGGACCGACGCGGCTCACATCACGGACTTCGTGCAGCTGCAGCCGCTCGACGGCGCGCCGGCCACTGAATCGACCGACGTCTACCTGGCGTACGACAGCACCGCCATCTACCTCGGGTTCCGTGCGCGGTACACGAATCCGGCCATGCTCCGCGCGAATCGTTCCGACCGCGATCGGACGTTTCGCGACGATATCATCGCCGTCTACTTCGACACGTTTCTCGATCAGCAGCGGGCGTACGTCTTCACGGTCAACGGGTACGGCGTCCAGGGAGACTCCATCGTCAGCTCGCGGGGCGGAGGGGGTTTTGGCGGCGGCCGACGTCGCGGCGGGCCCGGTGGAATTCCGCGCGGGGACGATTCCTGGGACGTCCTGTTCACCACCGGCGGGCGACTCGTGGAGGACGGGTTCACGGCGGAGATGGCCATTCCGTTCAAGAGCCTTCGGTATCCGCAGCGGGACGGCGACGCGCCGCACCAGTGGGGACTGCAGATTGCCCGCCGCATCGGCGGCAAGGACGAGACGGTGGTTTGGTCGCCCGTGTCTCGCGGTGTTGCCGGCTTTCTGCCGCAGATGGGCGTGCTGGAAGGGATGACGGGGCTCTCGACGAGCCGCAACATCGAGATTCTGCCGACGTTCACCGCCATCCAGTTCGGCTCGATCGACGCTGGCTCGGGAGATTTCGTCACCGGCGACCCCGCGCCGGAGGGGGGCGTCAATTTCAAGTACGGGGTCACGTCGAATCTGACCGCCGACTTGACGTTCAATCCCGACTTCTCGCAGATCGAGTCGGACCGACCCCAGATCGAAGTGAATCAGCGGTTCGCGCTCTTCTATCCCGAGCTGCGGCCGTTCTTCCTCGAGGGCGCCGAGATTTTCGCCGTCCCCGGCCCGGTCAACGTGGTCCATACGCGCACCATCGTCGACCCGTTGTACGGGGCGAAGCTGACCGGCAAGGTGGGACGGACAACCGTCGGGGTGCTGTACGCCAACGACCAGGCGCCCGGCACGAGCGATGACGCCACCGAGGCGGCGCTCGGCCAGGCGGCCGACGTGTTCGTGGGACGGGTGCGTTACGACCTGTATGCCGAGTCGCACGTCGGCGCCATCGTCACCAACCGCGACTTTCTCGACGGCTACAGCCGGCTGGCGGGTCTGGACAGCAATTTCCGTCTTGGCGATACCCACAGCATCGCGTTTCGGGCGATGGGCACGCAGCACCGCGACCTGGACGGGCTCGAGACGAGCGGGCACTACCTCGAAACCGTGCTCCGGAAGCAGGGACGCAACCTCACCTACCGGCTGATTTCCTATGCCCTGTCGCCGGAATTCAAGACCGATGTCGGGTTCGTCCGCCGCACAAATCAGCGCCGTACGTTCGGGAACGTGTCGTATCGATGGTGGCCCGAGAGCTGGCTCATCAGCTGGGGACCCGAGGTCCGGTACGGCCGGGACTACGCCTTCGACGGCGTCCTACAGGACGAGAACGCCGAGGCCGGGCTGAATTTCAACTTTGCGAAGAACTTCTTCGTGAACGGCCGCGTAAGCCGGGACCTGGAGCGGTACAGCGGGGTCGATTTCTTCAAGACCCGTTACCGCGTGTTCGCGCGGGTGAACGCAAGCCGGCAGTTCGGCGTGGGGGTCAACTTCAATCGGGGCGACGAGATCTTCTACGATCCGGCCAATCCGTTTCTGGGCCACGAGACCGGGATTTCCTCGTTCATCAGCCTGCGGCCGATCTCCCGGCTGCAGTCGGATGTCAACATCAATACGAACCGGTTCAGCGATCTGCGGGACGGCGGCGCTACGGTGTTCGACGTCAAGATCTTCCGCACCCTGACCACCTATCAGTTCACCGAGCGCTTCCTGTTCCGGAACATCACCGAGTACAACACCTTCGACAAGACGCTGGGGCTCAATCTGCTTTTCACCTACCGGGTCAACGCCGGCACGGTGTTCTACGTCGGCTACGACGACCACCATCAACAGGCCGACCTGATCGAGCGGGACCGGGACGGCGACGGCATTCCTGACCAGCTGTTCCACACGCACGACCGGATGCGCACGAACCGGGCGGTGTTTCTGAAGTTCCAGTACCTGTTCCGATACTAGAAGATCCGCGCATCACGATCAGGCGACGTCTATCCATCTCGATCATCCTCAGAGCGGCGGCCAACGCCGGCGCCCTGCTGCTGGCCGTGCTGCCGGCGGTGACAGCGGTGGCGCAGGAGACGCCTGCCGATCCGCAGCCGGTGGCACCCGAGTTGTTGCGGGACTTCGTGCCCGTCACCGACGCGATGCTGCTGCAACCGCGGCCGGAGAACTGGATCAGCTTCCGCAACGGCTACGACTTCTGAGGCTACAGCCCACTCGACCAGATCGACACGGCAAACGTGGACGAGCTGCGGCTCGTCTGGTCACGCGCGATGCGGGAGGGGTACCAGGAGGTGGAGCCGATCGTCTGCAACGGCGTCATGTTCCTCTCCCACGTGGAGGACATGGTCGAGGCGCTGGACGCCGCCACCGGCGACCTCCTGTGGGTGTACCGGCGCGCCCTGCCGGACAACATCACCAGCGTGACCGGGACGCGCGGGCGGTACCGCAACACATTTCGATATACGGCGACAAGGTGTTCCTGGCGACCAACGACGCCTTCCTGGTAGCCCTCGACGCGCTCACCGGCGCGGCGGTGTGGGAAAGCAAGCGGGCCGACTACCGCGAGTTCCAGGTGGCGCAGACCAACGGGCCGCTGGTGGTAAACGGCAAGCTGCTGACCGGCTCGCGCTGCAACCCGCAGAGCACGCTGGCCGGCGGCTGCTTCATCACGGCCAACGACATCGAGACGGGCGCGGAGATCTGGCGCATCAACACCGCCGCCACCCCGGACCAGCCGGGCGGCGACACCTGGGGCGGCATACCGGTATCGGCCCGCCACGCGACGTCGCCGTGGATGGTGGGCAGCTACGACCCGGACCAGAACCTGGTTTTCTGGGGCACCGGCCCCGCCTGGCCGCTGGTGGAAGAGCTGGAGGGCATCTACGGCGTCGACATGCTGTACACCAACTCCACGCTCGCGCTGGATCCCGACACCGGCGAGTTCCTGTGGGCGCGTCCCACGATATTTCAGAACGTCATGACCGACATCGACGTGCACACCGGCCGCGTGTCGATCGCGGACGAGAGCATGACGCCGTCGTGCCCGCATCTGTTCGGCGGGAAGAACCAGCCGTCGGGCGCCTACAGTCCGCACACCAACGCGATCTACATGCCGATGAACCAGACCTGCCGGGGCGAGCGCCGGATGGCGCACATCCCCGGTGCGGACCCCGCGACCGCGCAGGTCGGCCGTTTCGAGGCCATCTCGGTGGCGACCGGCAGGACGCTCTGGACGCACCGGCAACGGGCGCCGTTCTACGGCTCGGCGCTGACCACCGGCGGAGACCTCGTATTTCTCGGCGACCTCGTGCGCCGGTTCCGGGCGCACGATGCCGAGACCGGCGACGTCCTGTGGGAGACAATCCTGAACGGGCCGGTGGGCGGCCGGCCGATGACCTACCGCGTCGGCGGTCGCCAGTACCTGGCCATCGGCAGCGGCGGCCTGTCGATGGACATCTACTTCCTGCCGCTCACCCCCGAGCTCAGCACACCGACCGGCAGCAACACCATTTTCGTCTTCTTCATTCCTTAACACCCACAAGTATTCCAGAAGTGTCCAGAATCGTGACGAAATATACATAAACCTTTTCATAGTAGTCATTTATGATTCTTCGTCGCGGACTGAGCCGGTCAGTACGTGTCGCGAAATCCAGCCCAATCCCGTATATAATACGGGGATTAATGTTGTATACTATTCCGCCGCCAGACGTGCAAGAACCAAGCGCCGAGGGCGCCATCCCGACAAGGCCCTCTCGGCCGCCTTCGTCCGCTCCGCCCCGCCGGGACGGCACGCCGACGGCAACGGGTTGTACCTCTTCGTGCAGCCCACCGGCACCCGCAGCTGGATCCAGCGGCTCGTCATCCGAGGCCGCCGCCGCGAACTCGGACTCGGTGCCGCCGCGCTCGTCTCGCTCGCCGAAGCCCGCGAACTGGCCCTCGCCAACCGCAAGCTGGCGCGGTCCGGCGGAGACCCTCTGGCCCACAAGCACCGCGCGGAGGGCGTTCCCACCTTCACCGACGCCGTCAGGCGCGTGCGGTGCGCCAGAGAATCCGGTCGGTGCTGGAGTGGGCCGTGGCGATGGAGATGCGCATGGACAACCCGTGTGACCGCGTCCTGCCCGTGCTCGGTCCGCAGAACGACATCGTGCAGCACATGCAGGCGCTCGCTCACCAGGACGTGGCCGCGGCGGTGGAGACGGTGCGGAAGTCAGGGTCTGCCGCGCCGGCCATCAAGTTGGCGCTGGAGTTTCTGGTGCTGACCGCGGCGCGTTCGGGAGAAGTCCGGCTGGCGAGCGGACCACCCCAGCGTCCGACGAGCCCGCGACCGTCTCCCCGTATCATCCGGTACATGCCGCGCGGACGCTTATGGACGCCGGCCGAAGATCGGCTGGTGCGTGAAGCTGCGGAGCAAAACCGCCAGCACGGAATCGCTGGCAGCGGCAAACACGAAAACCGCCTGAGGGCTGTTGCGGAGCGGATCGGCCGCACCTGCTCGGCTGTCCGCAGTCGCGCGATCCGTCTGCGGGCCGCGTCCTACCGCACCCTCTGACTGGCCCGCCGCTATTTCCCAGATGAACGTCTCCCAGGCGCCGGGCCGAAACTTCCCGCGGGTCACGATTGCGGCACCTGAGACGGCCCCGTTTCGCGTGACCGCTGACACCAGAACTCAATGTGCCACATTGGGTATGCTTGCCACTGACGTACAAGCGTCAGGAACCAGCCTTTTCCGTGACCAATTCTGCCTTGAGGCTGCCCGGATCCGACGGACCGAGGTTGCCGTGATCCAGTGAGCACGTTGACGCAGTCCGAACACACGCCGTGCATCTGGACGTAGCGGGTGCCGTGTATGCGCTGTCCAGTCGTTGACGGCACGTTGTGGCGATTCCCGCACGGTCGAGTTGGTCGGTTTCCGTGATACGACTTGGTCAGTTCCAGACCGTCGGCGTCGTGCGACGGCGGTGGATGTCGGCGGCCGGTTCGCCGAAACCGCGCACGGGGCACGCCGCGGCTTCGGCAACCTTGGAGAAACAACGATGCCCCAGTCTTTCAGCGTCCTGACCACGGCGCTCGTCCTGTTTCCGGTGCTGGCGGCGGATGCGCGCGGGCAGCAACTGCTCAAGGTCGACGGCGTCGAGTTGCGCGGGGAGGCGCGGCTTGTGATGTCGGGCGGCGGGACGTGCAACGTGCTGGAATCGGATACCAGCTACGTGGCGAAGAAAGAGAATCATGGCGCGCCGATGGACATCTGGCGCCTGGACTTCTCGGTTCACAACGGCTCGGGCCGGTGGCTGGACCACCTGATCGCGCGCTTTCAAATCGAGTCGGCGTGGCCGGAGTGCACGAACTGGGACGTACCCGACGGAGCCGAGTTCGCACGACAATATCCCTCCGCCATCATCGAGTGGGCCGACTCGATCGGCCGTATCCAGGAAAGTGGCCGCAACGTGGTGTCGCCCGGTCAGACCCTGACCGAGACGCGGTTGTTCATCGTGCTGCGCGGCGACCCGGATCCCCGGTTCTCGAACTGGTCGACGGACTTCGAGGCGTATCTGGCGCAATTCCCCAGCGGGGTGTTCCACGCGCTGGCGGAGAACCGGCTGGCGGAGCTGAGTGCCCCGGCGAACAATATTCCTGGGGGTGCTGGGTCGCGTCGAGCGGAAGCGGTGGGGTCGCCGGGGTCCGGTTCCCGGATTGCGGGCGGCGTTGGCGCGGCGCGCCGTCCTGGCGATGTATTCCGGGACTGCGACCAGTGCCCGGAGATGGTGGCGATGCCGGGCGGCGGTCTGGCGCTCGGGCGGTACGAGGTGACGGTGGGCGAGTACCGAGCGTTCGCGTCGGCGACGGGCGGCGGTGGGGACAGCTGCCTTAGTGGCGGTACGTGGAGAGACCCCGGCTTTGTGCAGACGGATCGGCATCCGGTGGCGTGCGTGAGTTGGGACGACGCACAGGAGTATGTGTCGTGGTTGAGCCGGACGACGGGTGCGACGTATCGATTGCCGACGGAGGCGGAATGGGAACGCGCTGCTGCGGGGTCTCAGCGGGGATGCGACCGGGAACGGACGGGGAACATAGGAACCTGTCCGGTCGGCTCCCACGGTCCGAACGCTGCGGGCCTGTCCGACATGGTGGGCAACCTATGGGAGTGGACGGAGGACTGCTCGGAGGGAGACTGCGACCGCCGTGTGCTGCGCGGCGGCTCCTGGTACGAACTTGCCGAGGATCAGCGTCCCGGCGCGCACCTCGGGGGCAGCCCCAACGTCCGGACCTACGACGGCGGGTTTCGCGTTGCGAGGACGCTTGATTAGGTCTTGAATCTTCAGGTCTTTACCTCTTGGGGGGGACTGGGGGGCGGAGCCCCCCAGCGGTGACGGAGATGGCGTCGTCGGCGGGGAGCGGGGATGGAGCCCGCCGTACGGGTCCGGCGCTGGAGGCCATTTACGGCTTCGCGCTGTGGCTGGTTCCGACGGTGGAGAAATTCCTGTTGGGAGACCGGATGCAGGCCACGGCGCTCGACGTGCTGGAGCGGCTCGTCGAGGCGACGCACACGCGGGATCGCCGAGGGCATCTGAATGCGGCGCGTCCCGGGTCCGGCCGCGTTCCTCGCCAACCTGGAGACCGAGGTGCTTCGCCTGGAGCGCGAGCTGCAGGCGGGAACGTGGCAGCCGGGCGGCTACGTTTCCTTTGAGGTGCACGATCCGAAGCGCCGTCTGATCTCGGCGGCGCCGTTCCGCGACCTCGTGGTGCACCACGAGGTGTTGAAAGGGGACTTGCGGCGGCGCATCGCCTGCCGCCGGACGCTGGCCGTGCTCGACCGCATAGTCGATGCGTCGAACCCGCAAGAGCCGGTACATCTCTACTATTCGGGCGACAACCTGTTTACGCCGTACGAGCGCCGCCGAGGGTTGCCGATCGGCAACCTGACGAGCCAGCTATTCGCCAACGTCTACCTTGACCGCTTCGACCACTTCGTCAGCGCGGTGCTTCGCGCGCCGTATCTGCGCTACGTGGACGACTTCGCGCTGTTCGCCGACGACCCGGCGCAGCTCGATGCGTGGCGCGCCCGCGAGGCGGCTCCTGGAACAACAATGCCGAGAACCAGCGTCCCGGCGCGCGCAACAGGAACAACACCGACAACCGGAACAACAACAACGGGTTTCGCGTTGCGAGTACGCCCCATAGTCGGAGCCGCCGCGGTCACGGCCGCTGCGGGCGAACTCGGGAGCGTCCAGGGCCGGTCATGATGAGCCGGCGGCGCCGGATGAGCGCGGCGGCGTCACGGGCGGCGCCCGTCCTGGCCCGCAAGGGCGACGGGTGCCGGCCGCCCGTTTTGCTGGCGGCCAATGTGCGGTCCGCGGACGGCTTCGAGAGTTCCGTAGGTTCCTGTTGCAAGAGAGGGGCACAACGAGGTTCATGGGGCAGGCCGTTAGCGGTAAGCCGATGTCCGAGTGACTGCCCGCACCGTCGAGTGTTTCCACCGCGGCCAGCGCCCAGCGCGTCGCCAGCCACGTCCGCTCCTCGCACCAGGGGCGTCATACCACCGCGCCGGAGCACATGCCGGAGCAACACCGCCAGATGGGCGAATGGACGCCCGAGCGTTTCATCCGCCAGGCCGAGAAGGTCGGGCCGCAGACCGCCGCCCTGGTCACCGCCGTCCTCAACGCCGGCCGTCATCCCCAGCAGGCCTGCCGCTCCTGCCTCGGGCTCCTGCGGCTGGCCAGATGCTACGGCGACGCCCGCATGGAAGCGGCCGCCGCACGGGCGCTCGCCATTGGCAGTTACAGCTACCGCAGCGTCGAATCGATCCTCCATCACCGACTCGACGCGACCGCCGCCAAGCCATTCGAACGCGCCGATCCGGTCGAGAGGGTCAGCAATGCCGCGGCCCAGACGAGAATCGCTCCGAGCCGGATGTATGCACGCGCGTTTATTCGCACACCCAGCCGCCGATGCCCGGCACCGTCTCATGGCACGGCGCGGTCGACTCCGGCGCCTGGTGCGAGTAGTACACGCGGAAGCTGTTGCCTGGTTGCCCGTTGTAGTCGTGCACGACAATGGGGTCCCGCGGCTCGTCGTCGCCGGGGGCCATCTCGTAATTCATCGAAATCGATTCCGTAGGCCAGCCTGCCGTGCCCGGCACGTCGAGCGGCTCGAACACCGAGCTGCGCACAACGGCGTTCTTGAGCGGCTCGCCCCCGCTGGCATTTGCGGCGTACGCCGTGGCCACGCTGATGCCCACCTGGTTGCGGAAGTAGCCGTCCTCGACGACGAGCGAGCCCGGGCCCCGGCCCGGTTCGGGGGTCTGGTTGTAGAAGAACGGGCTCAGGACGCCCACGCGCATCCCCTGCACGTCGGCGCCCGTCACGCTGACGGATCTCGATATGTAGTTCGAAATCCAGACGCCCACCGGTCTCTCCGACGGATCATCGAGCGCCGCCGGGTCGCCGCGCACGATCAGTCCGTCCACTACCAGAGTCTCGGGCGGCGAACCCATGATGCCGTGGCGGGACGAGTGCCACGTCCGGAAATCCGAGACCGTGCCGTTCCAATCGGATTCGAGGCCGTTCTCGATCGTGCCGTACGTCTCGTTGCCGGCGAATTCGAGAACCGCCGCGTTGGTCAGGTCGACGCGTACCGCTTCGGCCGCCTTGCTCGTATCGGCGCCCTTGAATGCCGGTGTGCGCACGGCGCCGCGCAGGACCGGCAGCGCGAATCCGACCTGGCGGGCGTTGGCGGCGACATTGTTGCGAATGTAGTTGTTCGGCCCGCGGAACCAGAAGCCGGCCCCCACGACGCCCAGGTCGGGTAGCGAGCCGCCGTAGCCCGCGCTCATGCGCAACGCGCTCCTGCCTGGCGACTGCACCGAAAAGTTATGGTCGAACACGTTGAAGCTCTCGCTGCCGTCCTCCGTCGCGATGCCGGCGCCGCGCGTGTTGTAGACCACGTTGTCCTGAATCAGGCCGTAGTGGCTGCGATGCACGGTGATGCCCCACTTCGGAGCGCCGTCGACGGCATTGCCGATGAGGGTGAACTGGTGGCCGTTCGCCGGCGCGCTCCGCGGTCCGAAGTAGTGGTGGAAATGGACCGCGTAGCGGCCGATCTGGTTGGTCCCTACCTTCAGGACCCGGCCGTCGGTGTCGACGCGGGTGTTGTCGACCGTGCCGTTGCGGGTGCGTCCGAGCTCGCTGAACGCCACGTAGCGCAGGTCCACGTCGGCATGCGAGAGAAACATCGTGTGGCCGCGTGTGCCTTCGGGATCCTCCGACCGCACGATCACGTTGCGGCTGAGATTTCCCACGTGCGGTAGAAAGGCAATCCCACCCGCCGCGTCCCGGGCGCCCCGGTGGTCGTGGCGCAGCGCTGCGGCGAGCGTGATCTCCGTACCGGATACCGCCGCGACCTGCACCTTCTCGGTTTGAGATGTACGCGCTGCGCCGCGCTCGGCCGCGCGCAGCTGCCGCGTATCGGGAACGACGACGTAGTCGCCGGGCCGCCAGCCCGAGACCGGTTGCTCGAGCTCCAGCGTGCGGTCGCCGGCGAGCGGCTCGCGGCGCGTTCGGATGAATGTCGGCGTCCGGGCCGCGCCGTGCATCGTCACCCGCCCCAGACCGATGAGGCCGGTGCCCACCTGCGCCGGGTCCCGGGCAGTGTCGATCGGCCGGTCCGCGATGACGACCGCGGCCGTTGCGTCCGCAGCAACCGGCGCGCTGGCGTTGCCGATCTCGAGATGGCCTCCTTCGCACACCGTCAGGGTGCCGACCCGGATCCGGGTGTCGGTGGCGGTGGCGAACGTCAATCGCCCCCGGACTTCCACGCAATCGAGCCGGGCACCGCTGACGGCGTCGTAGGCGACGTCGTGCCCCGCCGCGATCACGACCCGGTCGTCCGCCGCCGGCGTCCGGCGGGTCGACCAGGTCCCGGGATCGGACCACGCGCCGCTCTGCGCGCTGGTCACCGTGGGGTCGCTGCAGAACAGCGGCACGCCCTGCGGCATGCCGCTGACGGCCGCCGTGTGGGGGTAGGGCTGCGGAGCTGTGCCGAGCAGGCCGGCGCCGAACACCTGACCGGCCAGCAACGTCAGCAGACACAATACGCGTCCGGCACCGCAGAACTGTTTACGCATTGGCTTCACCGCCCGCCAGTCAGATGTTATGCCAAAGCCAGGTCGCGTCAACAGCTTGCGCGGCATCCGGGTCGCCGCCGGCGCGCTGCGGTATCATGCCGGCCATGCAATCGATGAATCGGCATGTCCGCCGGCATGGCCCGCACCAGCCTGCTCTACAGCCGGCGTCTGGTGCGCAAGACGCTCGCCCAGGGGTACCAGGTCGTGGATCCGCCGCTCACCGTCGCGGACCGGCCGGCCGCGGCCGCCGGCGCGCTCAGCCTGCTGGAGCCCACGGTGACCGGTGCGCTCCTCGGCTATCAGCTACTGGGGGGGATCGATTACGCCGTCGGCGACCGCACGACGGTCGGCATCAGCGCGCACTGGGCCCGTTTCGAAGATTCGACAGCCTGGAATACTGGGCCGTGACGTTCGGCGTTAAGTACTACTTCTGACCCTCGTCTTCCCAGACGCGTACGGCGTTGCGGCCCGCGCGCTTGGCGCGATACATGGCGGCATCGGCGCGGGCCAGCAGGCTGCCGGCTTCCAGCTCTCCCGGCCTGGCCGCAGCCACGCCGATACTGGCGGTCACGGTGACCGTCCCGTCGGGCCACTCCACCGTGATTCCGGCCAGCCGGCGCCGGAGCATCTCCGCCACGTTCCGCGCGCCGTCCAGCGGCGTCTCCGGCAGCAGCAGCAGGAATTCATCTCCGCCGTAGCGGCAGCACAGGTCGCTCCCCCGCAGCGCCGCTTTCATTTCCGCGCCTACGACGCGAATCACCGCGTCCCCGCACAGATGGCCGTAGCGGTCGTTCACCTGCTTGAATTGGTCGAGGTCGACGAACGCCAGCGCCGCCGGCCGGGCGTATCGCTGCGCGCGGCGGAGCTCCACGCCGACGAGATCCATGCCGTGCCGACTGGCCAGGCAGCCGGTCAGGACGTCGACTGCGCTCAGTTGTTGAGCCTGGCGAAAGAATTGCGCGTTCCTGACGGCGCGCCCCACCAGCGGCGAAGTCATCTCCAGCAAGCGACGCTGCCAGCCGGACAACGGCTGCGGGCGGCCGCCGACCGCGTTCGCCACCTCCAGCGCACCAACGACCGCATCTCCCGCTTTCAGTGGGAACGAATCCCAGGCGGCGGTCCGCCGCGGATCGCTGTCGCCCGCGGTCACGCGGATCTTCCTCCGGCCAAAGAGCGGCCGCAGGTGCTCCTGCAGCGTCCGCTGCATCGCTTCCGGATCCATCGAGATCTGCAGCAGCCCCCCGAGCCGCAGCAAGTGCTCCACCTCACCGAGGCGCGCGGCGCAGGACCGCGAATCGCCGTCAAGCCCGGTCAACAAGGCGACGTGGTCGCGGCGCATGATCTTCTCGTTGGGCACTGCCGGACGACCGATCGGCCGCCGTACATGACAACACCCGAGGCTGAGCCTCGGGTGTTGCCCGGAAAGACTCCCGGCGGCGACCTACTCTCCCACGAAGTTGCCTCCGCAGTACCATCGGCGGAAGAGGGCTTAACTACCGTGTTCGGTATGGGAACGGGTGTTTCCCCTCCCCTATGACCACCGGAAAAAAACCGAACCCCGCACATCCGGCGGGCGCCCGGCCCTCCCTCCGCAACGCTTATCTCGCGCTCCGGCGGAGGAAATACCTGTAAAGATCTACTGAATACTCCACAAACGGCAGCTTCCCAGACGCAATATAGGGAATACGGTCAAGCCTCACGGCTGATTAGTACCAGTTAGCTCAAGCCCTCGCGGGCCTTACACACCTGGCCTATCACCTGGTAGTCTTCCAGGAGCCTTCAGGAGCCGAAGCTCAGGGAGATCTCATCTTGGGGAGGGTTTCACGCTTAGATGCTTTCAGCATTTCTCCCTTCCGAACGTAGCTACCCAGCGCTGCCGCTGGCGCGACAACTGGCACACTAGAGGTTCGTCCATCCCGGTCCTCTCGTACTAGGGACAGCCCCCCACAAATCTCCTACGCCCATGGCAGATAGGGACCGAACTGTCTCGCGACGTTCTAAACCCAGCTCACGTACCGCTTTAATCGGCGAACAGCCGAACCCTTGGAACCTGCTGCAGCTCCAGGATGCGATGAGCCGACATCGAGGTGCCAAACCTTGGCGTCGATATGAACTCTTGGCCAAGATAAGCCTGTTATCCCCGGCGTACCTTTTATCCGTTGAGCGATGGCCCTTCCATGCGGAACCACCGGATCACTAAGGCCTGGTTTCCCACCTGCTCGACGTGTATGTCTCGCAGTCAAGCTCGCTTCTGCCTTTGCACTCTACGGCTGATTTCCAAACAGCCTGAGCGAACCTTCGCGCGCCTCCGTTACAGTTTGGGAGGCGACCGCCCCAGTCAAACTACCCGCCTAGCAATGTCCCTGACCTGGATGACAGGCCGAGGTTAGAACACCGAGGTACTAAGGGTGGTATCTCACCAATGACTCCCCGGACCCCAAGAGGCCCGGTTCAAAGTCTCCCACCTATCCTGCGCATAACACACCAGCATCCACTACTAGGTTGTAGTAAAGGTGCACGGGGTCTTTCCGTCTTGCCACGGGTAACCGGCGTCTTCACCGGTACCACAAATTCGCAGTGTCCCTCGTTGAGACAGCGCCCAGATCGTTGCGCCATTCGTGCAGGTCGGAACTTACCCGACAAGGAATTTCGCTACCTTAGGACCGTTATAGTTACGGCCGCCGTTTACCGGGGCTTCAATTCAGAGCTTCACCTCCGAAGAGGCTGACCCCTCCTTTTAACCTTCCGGCACCGGGCAGGCGTCAGACCCTATACGTCGTGTTCGACTTCGCAGAGTCCTGTGTTTTTAGTAAACAGTCGCCTGGGCCTCTTTATTGCAACTCCTTCCCGCTCACCGGGCGAGCCGGATCACGAGCTGGAGCACCCCTTCTCCCGAAGTTACGGGGCGAGTTTGCCGAGTTCCTAAACGAGGGTTCTCACTCGCGCCTGAGGATGTTCTCCTCACCTACCTGTGTCGGTTTGCGGTACGGGTACCCAAACGACTCCTTAGAGGCTTTTCTTGGCAGCGTGGCGTGACCCACTTTGCGGCCTTACGGCCTCGCCATGGCACCTCAGGGAATGTGAGTCACCGGATTTGCCTGATGACTCCCCCTACATGCCTGAACCTACACATCCAATCGTAGGCTGGGCTAGCCTCCTGCGTCCCCCCATCGTACAAACGTCGTTTAGGTAGTTCCGGAATGTTGACCGGATATCCATCCGCTACGCCTTTCGGCCTCACGTTAGGACCCGACTAACCCTGAGCGGACGAACCTTCCTCAGGAAACCTTAGGTTTACGGCGGAGTGGATTCTCACCACTCTTATCGCTACTTATGCCGGCAGGGTCACTTCTCTACGCTCCAGTGGTCCTCACGGTCCACCTTCTCTGCAAAGAGAACGCTCCTCTACCACTCACGGACCCCGCAGGGTCCGCTGAATCTACGGCTTCGGTACTGTGCTTGAGCCCCGTTACATTGTCGGTCCAGAGCCGCTTGACCAGTGAGCTATTACGCTTTCTTTAAAGGATGGCTGCTTCTAAGCCAACCTCCTGGCTGTCTCGGTGTCTCCAGTTCCTTTCCCACTTAGCACAGATTTAGGGACCTTAGCCGGTAGTCTGGGCTGTTTCCCTCTCGACCCTGAAGCTTAGCCCCCAGAGTCTCACTCCCGGGATGCGTGTCGTTGGCATTCGAAGTTTGGTTGGATTCAGTAAGCTTGTAGGCTCCCTAGTCCATCCAGTGCCCTACCACCAACGCCGACCTCCCGAGGCTGCTCCTAAAAGCATTTCGAGGAGAACGAGCAATCACGAGGTTTGATTAGCCTTTCACCCCTACCCTCAGCTCATCCAAGTCGTTTTCAACCGACACTGGTTCGGGCCTCCACGCGGTGTTACCCGCGCTTCACCCTGGCCAAGGGTAGATCACCTCGTTTCGCGTCTACTCCCAGCGACTAAACGCCCATTTCAGACTCGCTTTCGCTACGGCTCGCTTGCGCTTAACCTCGCCACGGAGAGTAACTAGCCGGCTCATTATGCAAAAGGCACGCGGTCAGGCATTTCCGTCGACCGAAGTCTCGGGACATAGCCCTCCCACTGCTTGTAGGCATACGGTTTCAGGTACTATTTCACTCCCCTAACAGGGGTTCTTTTCACCTTTCCCTCACGGTACTGGTTCACTATCGGTCGCCAGGGAGTATTTAGCCTTGGGAGATGGTCCTCCCAGGTTCACGCGGGATTTCCCGTGTCCCGCGCTACTCAGGAACCTGCCCAGCGAGCCAGCCTGTTTTCGCCTACCGGGCTGTCACCGTCTTTGGCCGACCGTTCCAGGTCGTTCGGCTAACAGGCTGGTTTCTGACTCGCCGGCCTTTCGGCCTGACAGGCCCTACAACCCCGACATGCAAGCACATCGGTTTGGGCTGTTCCGCGTTCGCTCGCCGCTACTAGCGGAATCACTATTGTTTTCTTTTCCTGCAGGTACTGAGATGGTTCACTTCCCTGCGTTGTCCTTCCCGGCCTATGTATTCAGCCGGGAATACCCAGGCATTACCCTGAGTGGGTTTCCCCATTCGGAAATCTTCGGATCAACGCCTGTTTGCGGCTCACCGAAGCTTATCGCAGCTTGCCACGTCCTTCATCGACTCCTGGCGCCAAGGCATCCACCGTACGCCCTTAGTAGCTTGACCATATTCGGGAACTGACGCTCGTCACTGGCCGGCGAGTTGCCCCTCCGGCCACCGATTTACGACAGTGCCCTAATACACTGCGTCATTACGGAAAGCTACCGTTTGTGGAGTATTCAGTTGTCAAACATCAACTTGGGGCTGCGCCCCAAACCCCCGGCGGCCGCTACGCGGGGACCCCTAGTGCCCCACTTCGCGTCCGCCGAGGCGCGCTTTGCACGCCTTGGGGGACATCCGCGCTAGTGCGCGTCGTCCCCCAGTTACCTGCGCCAACTATCAGCCACTTCGGCCAGCCGGCGAAACTGGTGGAGAATACCGGGCTCGAACCGG
>OZ253664.1:2160000-4931503 GCA_965263195.1 Vicinamibacterales bacterium
AAATCGCCGTTCGAACTCGTCAGCCGCCGCGCCGGCCGCCTGGTCAGAGTGGAAGTCGGTCACGATCCGCTTCGCCAGGTCGACCTTGGCCTGCCGCGGATGCAGGCCGCCTGCCGCGGCCGCCGCCCGCATGCCGTCGATCTCGGCCTGCGAGAGGTCCGTAAGGAAGGTGTAATAGTCCCACATCAAATCGTCGGACACGGACATCAGCTTGCCGAACATGTCGCCCGGCGGCTCCGTGATGCCGACGTAGTTCCCCATCGACTTCGACATCTTCTCGCTGCCGTCGAGTCCGACCAGCAGCGGTGTCGTCATGACCACCTGCGCCTCCACCCCGTACGACGGCATGATGTCCCGGCCGACGTTCAGATTGAACAGCTGATCGGTGCCGCCGAGCTCGGCATCGGCCCGTAGGTGGACCGAGTCGTACGCCTGCGCCAGCGGATAGAGGAATTCGTGGATTGCGATCGGCTGGCCCTTCTCGTACCGCTGGCGGAAATGGCGCCGCTCGAGCATCTGCGCCACGTTGTAGTGCGCGGCCAGCCGGATCCAGCCGACGCTGCCGAGCGCGCCCAGCCAGGCGCTGTTAAAGTCGACGACCGTGCGCTCGGGATCGAGCAGCTTGAACACCTGTTTCTTGTACGTCTCCGCGTTCTCCGCGATCTCCTCGGGCGTCAGCGGCGGGCGGGTCTTCGAACGGCCGGTCGGGTCACCGATCAGCCCGGTGAAATCGCCGATCAGGAAGATGACCCGGTGCCCGAGATCCTGGAAGTGCTTCATCTTGCGAATCAGCACCGTATGCCCCAGGTGCAGGTCGGGGGCCGTCGGATCGAAGCCGACCTTGACCGTCAGCGGCTGGCCGGACGCGGCGGAACGCTGCAGCTTCGCCCGCAGATCATCCGCCCGGATCACGTCGACGCATCCCTTCGTGAGATACGCCAGTTGCTCGTCAATGGTCATCGTGCCGCCGCGGGTTCGATCACCGGATGAACCGCCGCCCCTCGACCCGCCAGCCGCCGTCCAGCATGATGCCGATCGCCTCCGGGTAGATGCGGTGCTCCTCGACCAGGATGCGGGCCGCAAGCATGTCCGGCGTATCGTCGTCGCGAACCAGCACCACCGCCTGCCGGACGATCGGCCCGGCGTCCAGCTCCGGGGTCACGATATGCACCGTGGCGCCACTCGCCTTCACGCCGTACTCCCACGCCTGCCGCTGCCCGTCGAGGCCGGGAAACGCCGGGAGGAGGGAGGGGTGGATGTTGAGAATGCGGTTGGGATACGCCGCGACGAACGCGGCGCTCAACAGCCGCATGAACCCCGCGAGACAGACGAGCGCCACATCGCGTTGCTGCAGCTCGCCGACCACCGCAAGATCGAACGCCTCGCGCGACGGGTAGTCCTTGTGGTTGATGTAGAGCGTCTCTATGCCGGCCGCGCGGGCACGCTCGAGACCGGCTGCATCCGCCTTGTTGGAGATGACGACGGCGATTTCCGCGTCGAGCCGGCCCGCCGCGATGCTGTCGATCACCGCCTGCAGGTTGCTGCCGCGGCCGGAGATGAGAACGCCGATCCTGCGATTGCCCACTTGGCCTCCGTAAACTCGGGGCTGCGCAGCATCACCTCTCGGGGCTGCGCCCCGAACCCCCGGCGGCTGCTAGCGGGGACGGCTTCATCAACTCGGGGCTGCGCCCCGAACCCCCGGCAAGCGCTAGCGGGGACCCCATAGCCCCGCGCCGCGCTTGCCGAGGCGCGCTGTGCGCGCCTGGGGACGACTGCTTCCGTGCTCGTCGTTCCCCTCCGCTAACTCTATCGGTAGACCACTCGGCGGTCGCCTTCGATAATCTCGCCGATCACGGTCGCCCCGGTCTCGCCGGCGTCAGCGAGAACCGCCTGCGCCGCGTCGATCTGCTGCGGCGCCACTGCGGCGACCATGCCGATGCCCATGTTGAACGTCCGGTACATGTCGTCCTCCGGAACGCGGCCCTCCCGCTGCAGGAAACCGAACACCGGCGGCACATGCCAACTGCCGCGATTCACCCGCGCCGCGGTTCCCTCCGGCAATACGCGCGGGAGGTTGTCGGTCAGCCCGCCGCCGGTTATATGCGCGAGCCCCTTGACCGAGATGTCGCCGGAGGCCAGCAACCGCCGCAGCGGCGGCAGATAGGAGCGGTGCGGACGCAGCAACTCCTCGCCGATGGTCGCGCCGAGCTCCTCGACGCGCGCTGTGACCGGCAGGCCCAACGTCTCGAATACGATCCGCCGCGCGAGGGAGTACCCGTTCGTGTGCAGCCCGGACGACGGCAGGCCGAACAGCAGGTCGCCCGGACGGATTCCGCTGCCGTCGATCAACCGGTCGCGCGCCACCATGCCGACGATGAAGCCGGCCATATCGTATTCGCCCTCCGCGTAGAACCCGGGCATCTCCGCCGTTTCGCCCCCGAGCAGCGCGCACGCATTCTGCGCGCAGCCGTCGGCGAGGCCCCGCACCACCGCCTCCAGCACGTCCGGCGCCACGCGGCCGGTCGCCAGGTAGTCGAGGAAGAACAGCGGCTCGGCGCCCTGCACGAGAATGTCGTTGACGCAGTGGTTGACCAGGTCGATCCCGACCGTGTCGTGCCGGTCCGCGAGGAAGGCGACCTTGAGCTTGGTTCCCACGCCGTCGGCGCTCGCCACCAGCACCGGCCGGTCGACCTGCTCCAGATCGGGCTGGAACAGGCCGCCGAACGCACCGATGTCGGACAACACCCCGGGCGTGAAGGTCTTGCGCGCCAGGCCGCGCACCCGGCGCACCACATCGTTCGCCGCATCGATGTCGACTCCCGCCGATCGGTAATCCACCGCTAGGTCCTGGTGCCGGCAAGCCGGCGATGCGCCGCGCGTCGCTTCGTCATCGTCCCGCGGTGGGGGCGCCGTCCGGCATCTTCAACACCATCTGCATGTAGGCTTCGTTGTCCGCTGGGGGCGGGACCCTGTATTCCCGCGTGTAGCAGGCGTAGCAATAGTTGGGATGGGTGCCGCCGACCGCGCCGCGCAGCCCGTCCAGACTGAGATACGAGAGCGTGTCGGCGCCCAGGTATTCGCGAATCTCCTCCACCTGGTGCTTTGCGGCGATCAATTCGTCGGGGTGCGGCGTGTCGATGCCGTAGTAGCACGGGGCCACGGTCGGCGGACAGCTGATGCGCATGTGCACCTCGCGCGCGCCGGCCGCCTTGACCATGCCGACGATCTTGCGGCTGGTGGTGCCGCGCACAATCGAATCGTCGACCAGCACGACCCGCTGACCCTCGATGATGCTGCGTACCGTGTTGAGCTTGATCTTCACCTTGAAGCCGCGAATCGACTCCTGGGGTTGAATGAAGGTCCGGCCCACGTAGTGGTTGCGGATCAGCCCCATGCGCAGCGGTGTGCCGGATATCTCTGCGTAGCCGGAGGCGGCGCACAGGCCGGAGTCCGGAATCGGCACCACGACGTCCGCCTCCACGCCCGACTCCCGCGCGAGACGCCGCCCCAGGTTCGTCCGCGTCTCGTTGACGCTCTGCCCGAAGACATAGCTGTCCGGTCTGGCGAAGTAGACGTGCTCGAACACGCAGTGGGCAGGGGTGACCGGCGGAAACGGCTTGTACGACCGGAGCCCGTCGCGGCCGATCACGAGCACCTCGCCCGGCTCCACCTCGCGTTCGTACTTGGCGCCGATCAGATCCATGGCGCACGTCTCCGAGCAGACGACGTAGGCGTCGCCGAGCCGGCCGAGGGCGAGCGGGCGGAAGCCGTGCGGATCGCGCACGGCAATGAGATTGTCCGGCGTCAGCATGGCGAGCGAGAAGGCGCCGGATACCTGCGACACCGATTCCACGATGGCGTCCTCCACCGTGGCCGCGGTCGACCGGGCGTACAGGTGAAGCACCACCTCGGTATCGCTGTTGGTCTGGAAGATGGCGCCCTGCCGCACGATGGCATCGCGCAGTTCCCCGGCGTTGACCAGGTTGCCGTTGTGACACAGGGCGATCTGCCCGTGCGCGCAGTCGATCAGTATCGGCTGCGCGTTGATGACCCGGCTGTCGCCGAAGGTGGAGTACCGGACATGGCCGATCGCCGACCGCCCGGGCAGTTTCTGCAGCACATCTTCATCGAACACGTCGCTGACGTAACCCATCGCCCGCGACAGCTTGATCCGCCCGTCGTTGACCGCCGCGATGCCGGCGCTCTCCTGGCCGCGGTGCTGCAGTGCGTACAGCCCCAGGTACGTCATATGGGCCGCGTCGGGGTGATCGAATATGCCGAAGACGCCGCACTCGTCCTTGAACTTGTCTTGGTCCATGGCGATTTGGATTAAGCCGCCTCTTCCTCGAAGTACCGCGCCAACCCGTGCTCCCAGACCTGCTCCGCCTCCGCCACCGACACATCGACGACCGGCGTCCCGCCGACTGCGATGCGGCACCGTGCACCGCCGGTGCGGCCAATCGGCTGCGCCGCAACACCCGCCGCCGAGGCACGGGCCAACAGCTCTTCCGTGCGATGCTCGGCCACCGACACCACCACGCGCGACGCCGACTCGCCAAACAGCGCCGCCGCCAGGCCAAGGTCCTCACGCCCGCCCGCAGCCGGTCCCGCGACGGCCGCATCGACGCCGATACCGCCGCTCTCGAAACAGCACTCCGCCAGCGAGACCGCCAGGCCGCCTTCCGCGCAGTCGTGCGCCGATTCGATCAGCGCGTCGGCCGCGGCCCCCGCAACCAGCTGCTGCAGCGCGCGCTCGCGCGCGAGGTCGACCGCCGGTGGGATGCCCCGCACCAGACCGTGCAACCGCTTCAGATACTCGCTGCCGCCGAATCCCGGCTCCCCATCACCGAGCAGTACCACCTGCGACCCGGCACGCCGGAACGCCCTGCCGAGCACGCGGCGCGCGTCCTCAATCACGCCGACGACCCCGAGCACCGGCGTCGGATGGATGGCCTCGCCGTCGGTCTCGTTGTACAGGCTCACGTTGCCGCCCGTGACCGGAATCTCCAGCGCGCGGCAGGCATCCGCAATCCCGTCGATGGCGCGCGCCAGTTGCCACATGATGTCCGGCCGCTCCGGGTTGCCGAAATTGAGGCAGTTGGTCACGCCGATTGGAACGGCCCCCGCACAGGCGACGTTGCGGGCCGATTCCGCGACCGCCAGTACCGCGCCGCGGTACGGGTCAAGGTAGCAGTAGCGGCCATTGCCGTCCACTGAAAACGCCAGCGCCCGGCCGGTGCCCTTGACGCGTACCACGCCCGCGCCCATCCCGGCGGGCACGATGGTGTTCGTGCGAACCATGTGGTCGTACTGCCGGTAGACCCAGCGCTTGCTGGCGATCTGCGGCGACGCCAGCAGCGCCGCCAGCGCCTCGTCCGGCGGCGGCGAAAGCGGCAGCGCGTCCAGGTCCAGCGTTTGCCGGTGAGCCAGATCGCCGGGCGGGCGGAGCGGCCGGTCGTATAGCGGGGCCTCGTCGGCCAGCGCCTTATTGGAGACCTCCGCCACCACCGCGGCGCCGTTGCGCACGCGCAGCAGCCCGTCGCCCGTCACCTTGCCGATCCGCACCGCGTGCAGGTCCCACTTCTCGAAAATCCGCTCGACCTCGGCTTCCCGTCCGGGCCGCACGATGAACAGCATGCGTTCCTGCGACTCCGAAAGCATGATCTCGTACGGCGTCATGCCGCTCTCGCGCTGCGGCACGCGCTGGATGTCGATCTCGATGCCGGCGCCGCCGCGCGCGCCCATCTCGCACGTCGAGCAGGTCAACCCGGCGGCGCCCATGTCCTGGATCCCGACCAGCGCGTCGGTGCGCATCACCTCCAGGCAGGCCTCGAGCAGCAGTTTCTCGAAGAACGGGTCGCCCACCTGCACGTTTGGCCGCTTCTCCTCCGACTTGTCGTCGAATTCGGCCGAGGCCATGGTGGCCCCATGGATCCCGTCCCGCCCCGTCTTGGCGCCAACGTAGTAGACGGCGTTGCCCACCCCCTCCGCGCGGCCGAGGATCAGGGCGTCTGCTCCGGCGATGCCGAGACAGAAGACGTTGACCAGCGGGTTGCCCGCATAGCTCTCGTCGAACGCCACCTCGCCGCCGACGGTCGGGATGCCGATACTGTTCCCGTAGCCGGCGATGCCGGCCACCACCCCTTCGACAATTCGCCGGGTACTTGGATCGTCAAGCGACCCGAAGCGCAGGGAGTCGAGCAGCGCGACCGGCCGCGCGCCCATGGTGAATATGTCCCTGATGATGCCGCCCACGCCGGTGGCGGCGCCCTGATACGGCTCGATGAACGAAGGGTGGTTGTGCGACTCTATCTTGAAGACCGCGGCGAGGCCGTCGCCGATATCGACGGCGCCGGCGTTTTCGCCGGGACCCTGCAGCACGCGCGGACCTTGCGTCGGCAGCTTGCGCAGGTGGCGGCGCGAACTCTTGTAGCTGCAGTGCTCGGACCACATCACCGAGAAGATGCCGAGCTCGGTGATGTTCGGCTCCCGCCCGAGAATCTCCAGCACGCGCCGGTATTCGTCGGCCGTCAGGCCGTGCGCCTCAATCGTCTGCTGGTCGATCATGGCTGCGCGCCGCCCACCCGCCGGTCCGCGGCGCCGGCGCCGGCGGCCGCCAGCGCGGAGACGGCCGACTCCAGGATGACGCGTCCGTCCTCGCTGCCGAGCGCCGCCTCGCACGCCCGCTCGGGATGCGGCATCATGCCGACCACGTTGCGCGCCGCGTTGCACAGGCCGGCAATGGCGGCCGTGGACCCGTTGACGTTCCAGGCCTCGTCGCGCGCGCCGTCCGGCGCCGTATAGCGAAAGAGGATCTGCCGGTTCGCCTCGAGCGCGGCCACGGTCTGGGCGTCGGCGTAGTAGTTGCCGTCGCCGTGCGCGATCGGAATCCGCAGCACCTGGCCCGCGGCGGCCAGCCGCGTGAACGGCGTGTCGGTCCGCTCCACCCGCAGGTGCACGTGCTCGCAGATGAACTTGAGGCGGCGGTTGCGGCGCATGCCGCCCGGCAGCAGGCCCGCCTCGAGCAGCACCTGAAAGCCGTTGCAGATGCCCAGCACCGGCCCGCCGGCCGCCGCGAAGCGGGCCACCTCGCCCATGATGGGCGAAAAGCGGGCGATCGCCCCGCTGCGAAGGTAGTCGCCGTAGGAAAACCCTCCCGGAAGGATCACCGCGTCGGCGTCCCCGAGGCTGGTCTCCTTGTGCCAGACGAAGCGCGCCTCCTGGCCCAGCACGTGCTTGACGGCGTGGTAGGCGTCGTGGTCGCAGTTCGAGCCCGGGAACACGACGATGGCGAACGTGCTCATCCGTCCACGTCCACCCGGTAGCTCTCGATCACCGGATTGGCCAGCAGCTTGTCGGCCACCGTCGCCGCCAGCGCGCGCGCCTGGCCGGCGTCGGCGGCGTCGACATCGAGCTCGAAGTATTTCCCCTGCCGTACGTCCCGCACCGCGCCGTAGCCGAGCGTGCGCAGCGCCTCGGCAATCGTCTTTCCCTGCGGATCGAGGATGGAAGGTTTCAGCGTGACGAACACCGTCGCTTTCATCTCAGGCTCCCGTCTGCGCGAGCGGCGCCGTGAACACGCGGTCGAAGATCGTGCCGACGTGCCGCAACTGCACCGTCAGGTCGAAGATGCGGTCGACCTCCTCGCGCGCCAGCACCCGCATCACGTCGGGATCGGCCAGCAGCAGCTCCTTGAAGTCGATCCGTTCGTCGTGCGACCGCATGGCGTTGCGCTGCACCCAGACGTAGGCGTCCTCGCGCGAGACGCCGCGCTGGGCGAGCTGCAGCAGCACCGCGCCGGAGAAGATCACGCCGCGCGAGCGGCCCAGATTCTCGCGCATGCGGTCCTCGTGCACGACGAGGTCGCGCACGATGCGCGTGAAGCGCCGGACCATGTGGTCGAGCGCGCAAAAGCTGTCGGGCAGAATGACCCGCTCCACCGACGAGTGCGAAATGTCGCGCTCGTGCCAGAGCGCCACGTTGTCGAGGGCCGCCATGGCGTTGGCGCGCAGCACGCGGGCCAGACCGGTGATTTGCTCGCAGCCGATCGGGTTGCGCTTGTGGGGCATGGCGGACGACCCCTTCTGCCCCTTGGCGAACGGCTCCTCGACCTCGCCGATCTCCGTCTTCTGCAACCCCCGCACCTCCAGCGCGAACTTCTCGAGCGACGCGCCGGTGAGGGCCAGCGCCCCGGCCAGCTCGGCGTGCCGGTCGCGCTGAATTACCTGCGACGACACGCGCGTCGTTTGCAACCCCAGACGCTCGCAGACCCCCCGCTCGATCTCCGGGTTGAGGTGGGCGTACGTGCCGACCGCGCCCGAGATCATGCCCACGCTGACGATGTCGCGGGCGCGCACCAGCCGGTCGCGGTCGCGCCGCAGCTCCTCGAACCAGAGCGCCAGCTTCAGGCCGAGCGTAATCGGCTCTGCGTGCACGCCGTGGGTGCGGCCAATCATCGGCGTATCGCGATGCTGTTGCGCGCGGTCGCGGATGGCGTCCAACAGGCGATCGACGTCAGCCAGCAGCGTCGCGCACGCGGCCCGGAGCTGCAGGGCGAGCGCGGTGTCTACCACATCCGCCGACGTCAGCCCGAAGTGCAGCCAGCGCGCCGACGGCCCGACCCGCTCGGCCACGCACGTGGTAAAGGCGATGATGTCGTGGCGCGTGACCTCCTCGATCTCCTCGATCCGGGCCGCGTCCACGGCCCCCTTCTCCCGGATGTCGCGCGCCGCCTCGGCCGGGATCAGGCCGTGCTCGGCCATCACCTCGGCCGCCGCCGTCTCGACCCGCAGCCAGGTCTCGTAGCGTTGCTGATCCGTCCAGATCCGCCCCATCTCGGGCGGGGTGTAGCGTGGAATCATTTCCTTAATTGGGGCTGCGCGAAATTTGTTAAATGGGGCTGCGCGGTGTTCCTTGGATGGGGCTGCGCCCCAAACCCCCGGCAAGCACTAGCGGGGCCCCATCGCCCCGCGCCGTGCTTGCCGAGGCCCGCCGTGCGGGCCTGGGGGACAGCTCCGAGTACGCACGTCGTCCCCCTTCCTGATCTGCGTTGTTCGTCGATCACGTGTCTTCGAATATGCTCGCTCGTCACGCCTTGTCACCCAGGAGCCCGGCCGGGACCGCCCCTGCGTTCCGTTGCCCGGGCGGCGCCCAGTTGCCCAGATTGACCGCCGGCGCCACGCGGTCCTGATAGGTCACCACCACCTCCACGTCGCCGCGGCCGCACGCCGCGAGCGCCTCCCGGGCAGTCAGCTCGGCGAGCGCCGGCACGTTGTTGACGCGGCTGAGGTGCATCAGCACGATGCAACGCACGTGCGGCCCCAGATCGTCGCGGATGAAGTCGGCCAGCGCCTCGTTCGACAGGTGCCCCGCGTCGCCGGCGATGCGGCTGCGGGTGGCCGCGTCGTACGGACTGATACGCAGCAGGTCGACGGCGTGGTTCGATTCGATGACCAGCAGCCGGCAGTCGCTGAACAGCGCGGCCAGCTCGGCGGTCATCGCGCCGATGTCGGTCGCATATCCAAGCGCCCCTTCGGGCGTCTCGATGTGGAACGCGATCGTCTCGGACGCGTCGTGGGGCACCCGGCACGGCCGGAAGCGCAGCCCGCACAGATCCATCGGCCGGGACGGGACCAGCTCGCGCCAGTCGAACAGATCGCTCACCTGCCACTCGCGCCGCGTCGCCGCCGTCGAGTACACCGGCAGCTCGTAGCGTTGGGACAGCAGCCGTGCGCCGCGGGTGTGATCCCCGTGCGCATGCGTGATGACAATTCCGCGCAGCGCCGCCGGATCGACGTCCACCGTCGCCAGCCGCCGGCAGACGTCCCGGCAGCTCAATCCAGCGTCGATCAGCACGTGGGCGTCCCGATGCGTCAGCAGCGCCGCGTTGCCGCCGCTGCCGCTGCCGAGCACCGTCAGTCGAACCGAAATCGCCGAGCCCCCTACAGTGCGAGTTGTTCCGCGGCCGGGGCCGGGCCGTCTTCCGGGCCGAGCACCGTCGCCGCGAGGTTGCCGTTCGAAAACAGATCCGCCGCCACCCGCTGCACGTCGCCCGCCGTGATCGCGTCGACCCGCGCGAGGTTCTCCGTCACGCCGATCTGCCGGCCGAAATAAATCTCCGAGCGGGCGAGCTGCGACATGCGGCTCCCCGTGCTCTCCAGCCCGAGCACCAGGTTGCCCTTCAGGTGATCCTTGGCGCGCTGCAGCTCGTCGGCCGGCAGCGGCTCGCGCGCGAGGCTGCGCATCTCGGCCACGACGAGGTCGATCACCTCCGGCACCACGTCGGCCGCGCACCCTATGTAAACCGTCAGCATGCCGGTGTCGCGGTACGTTTCCAGGCCGCTGCTGACCGCGTAGGCAAGTCCGCGTTTCTCCCGAATGTTCTGAAAGAGGCGCGAGCTCATGGAGCCGCCCAGTACCGTGTTCAGCACGTAGCTCGGGTAGCGGTCCGCGTGCGTCTGCGAGTAGGCCCGCGTGCCGAGGCAGATATGGCTCTGCTCGATCGCCTTGCCCCGTACTAACAGGCTGGGCTGCACGGCGGGCGGCTCGTCCACCGCCGGCTCCGCCCAGGCGGGCAGGTCGCCGAACGCGTTGCCGATCAGATCGCGGAGCGCCGCATGCTCGATGTGACCGGCGGCGGCGACGACCAGGTTGCCCGCCACGTACGATCGCCCGAAGAAGGCGCGCAGCGACTCGCTCGTGATGCCGCCGACCGACGCCGGCGACCCCAGTATGGAGCGGCCCAGCGGATGCCCGGGCCAGAAACTGCGGGTGAACAGCTCGTGCACCAGATCGTCGGGGGTGTCCTCGACCATCTTGATCTCTTCCTGGATGACCTGCGCCTCGCGCTGGACGTCCTCGGCGCGGAACGCCGGCCGCAGCAGCAGGTCCGAGAGCAGGTCGACGGCGCGCGGCAGGTGCTCGTCGAGCACCTTGACGTAGTAGCTGGCGCACTCCTTGGCGGTGAACGCATCGAGCTGCCCGCCGATCGAGTCGACCTGCTGCGCGATGAGCTCGGCGCTGCGGGTGGTCGTCCCCTTGAAGAGCATGTGCTCGGTGAAGTGCGCGATGCCTGCATCGGCATCGCCCTCGTGCCGCGAGCCGTGCGTCAGCCACGCGCCGAGACAGACGGAGCGCACGTCCGGCATCGACTCGGTCAGGAGGATGAGCCCGTTATCGAACGCTTCGCGTGTAGTCATTCTGAACTCGGGGCTGCGCCCCGAACCCCCGGCGGCCGCTAGCGGGGACCCCTTCGCCCCGCGCCGCGTCCGCCGAGCCGCGCCGTGCGCGGCTTACCTCTCGGGGCTGCGCCCCGAACCCCCGGCGGCCGCTAGCGGGGACCCCTTCGCCCCGCGCCGCGTCCGCCGAGCCGCGCCGTGCGCGGCTGGGGCCGACTGCTGCCGTGCTTGTCGTCCCGTCTGCAAGAATGCAGCCTGCGGCGGGCTCCGCGGCGCGCCGCTAACCGGCCGGTCGGCGCGCCGTCATGCGCATGTTAACATCCGGCCCGCCGAGCAGCCCGTGGTAAGCGATCCCGTCTGCGCCGATGCCTCACGACCTGGACCTCGCCGAACTCGATTCGGAGCAACTGACGGAGGCCGTCGTCGGCCGCGGCGGACGCCCGTTCAACGCGCGTCAGATCGCCCGCTGGCTCTACCGCCGCAACGTCTCGGACGTGGTGCAGATGACCGACCTGCCGGCGGCGCTGCGGTCGGACCTCGCCGGCCGGTGGTCGTGCTCCACGCCGGCCGTACTGCGCGCGGACCGCTCCGAGGACGGCACGGCGAAGCTCCTCCTCGGCCTCGCGGACAGCGCGCGCGTCGAGGCGGTGTTCATCCCCGACACGCCGCGCCAGACGTTCTGCATCTCCACCCAGGTCGGGTGCGCCATGCAGTGCGGCTTCTGCCTGACCGGGCTGATGGGGCTCAAGCGGCACCTGACCGCCGGCGAGATCGCCGGGCAGGTGCGCGTGCTGGCGCACCACTTCGAGCTGGCGGGCGCGCCCTTCAACGTCGTGCTGATGGGCATGGGCGAGCCGCTGCACAACTACGACGCCACCATGAAGGCGCTGCGCATGCTGACCGACCGCAGCGGCCTCGCCATGCCGGCGCGGCGGATCACGCTCTCCACTGTCGGCGTGCTGCCCGCCTTGGCGCGGCTCGCCGAGGAGCCGGTGATGCCCAACCTGGCCGTCTCGCTGCACGCCACCACGGAAGAGCTGCGCGACCGGCTGGTGCCGGTGAACCGGAAGTACGGACTGGCCGACCTGATCGCCGCCTGCCGGCGCTTTCCGGCCGGCCGCCGAAGGCGCATCACGTTCGAGTACGTGCTGCTGGCCGGCGTGAACGATTCGAACGCCGACGTCGTGCGCCTCGCCCGCCTGCTGGCCGGGATGCATGCGAAGGTCAACGTGATCCCGCTCAACGAAGCACCGGGTATCCCGTACCACCGGCCTTCGGATCAACGAGTAGACCAGTTCGGCCACGCCCTCGCTGCCCGCGGCGTGACCGTCATGGTGCGCAAGAGCCGCGGTCGCGACATCCGCGCCGCCTGCGGGCAGTTGATCGACGACGAAGCCTACGCCGCGCAGGCTCAGTAGGTGGTGTGTCCCGCCAAGTGGGTCCAGGTGGCGACGGCGTCCAGCGCCCCCTCGCAGGGAACGTGGACCATCGGCAGCTTGCGCTCGCCCAGGGGCTTCGCCAGCTCCTCGTAGATGAGCTCGTCGCGGAACTCGATGCCGGCGGCGTCGTGGCGGGTGATGGCGAAGTAGACCTTGCCGATGCGCGACCAGTAGATGGCGCTCAGGCACATGGGGCACGGCTCGCAACTGGAGTAGATTTCGCAGCCGGACAGGTCGTAGGTGTCCAGCTCGCGGCAGGCATGCCGGATGGCCACTATTTCGGCATGGGCGGTGGGGTCGTTCGACTTCAGGACCTCGTTCCAGCCCTCGCCGACGATGGCGTCATCCCTTACGATGACGGCCCCGAACGGCCCGCCGTGGCCCAGCTCCACGCCCCGGCGGGAGAGCCAAACGGCCCGCTGCATGTGCGCAGCGTTCACCTATCCATTCCTATCATTCGCGACGTGCCACAGCTTGCGGCGGTAGATGTGCATGTTGTGGCTCTTCAGCGGCACGAAAAGGTCCCGCGCCATCCGCCTGAACGCCCACACCACCCGGTCGGCGGCCGGCGGGTTCGAAAGCAGGTGCACGTCCTGGAACCTGCCTTCCGCGACGTCGCTCAGATAGCGCAGGTCGCCGTAGTGCCGGTAGCCGTGCAGACTGTCCAGGAACGTTTCGACCCGGTCGAACAGCGAGGCCGCCCCCGGGATGAAATTGAACAGCCATGACAGCGCGCGGGCAAACCCGCACAGCGCCGTCATGAACGCGCCGGGCGGCACGCGCGGTACCACGTCGGCCGAGTTGACCACCCGGTATACGGGCGTCCTGACGAAGCGGAAGTACTCGTAGTTGCCGACCCGCGGCGCGCCGAACGTATAACAGGCGCCGTTCACATCCGGGGCGACGAGCCTGGTGGCGAGCAGGGCCAGCGCACCACCCAGCGAATGGCCGGTGATGAAGAGCGGCAGCGGCCGGCCTGCCCCGTCTCGGGCACCGGGCCGGGCGAGAATATCCTCCACGACCTCCTTCGCAGTCCGTCCCGTGGCGTCCTTCTTCGCTGCGAACGCCTCCAGGAATCCGGTGTGGACCCTGGCCTCGCCCTGCACCTCCGGCACGCAGCGCGCGTCCGTCAACCAGTCGGACACCTTCTTCTCCGTGCCCCGGAAGGCGAGCACAAGGTAGGGCGGCTCGCCCTCGACATCCCGCCTGCAGACAAAGCCCTGGGTCTCAACGACATCGATGACGTCGAGCAGCGCGAAGCCGGCGGCACCGAGTACCGTATCGAGGAATGTCCGACTCACGCGGCGGCCGGTCATGACTTCCGTCGCGAAGCGGTCGAGAAAGACGCGCAGGTCCGTGTCCTGCGTCACGTCCAGCGCCAGGGCCTTTTCCACGGCGTCGTCGACCAGCCCGCCGCGGCCTTCGAACCGGTAGTAGGCAAGATCGGCCATCTCCGCCAGTAGGTAAGCCATCCGGTCACTGTATGCGGGCCGCGGCGGCGGCGGCGGCGAGAGGAGTGCCCGGTCGGTGAAGTACGGTCCGATCTCGCGCGGCGTGGATTTCGGGCGTCGGATCCAGGCGAGCACGGCGCCCCGTGCCACGAATGCAACGACCGCGGCGCCGACGGCTACGTACGGCCAATGGTCAGCGGCCAGCGCCCAGACGGTGCCCAGCAAGCCAGCGTGCATGCTCACCTCCTGCAGGGGACGCACCTGGGCGTGCGCGGCCCGGCGTGGCGGATGCCCTCCGGCGTCCGCTCAGTCGCAATGTAACACGCAGGAATCCTGAGCGCATCGGGTGTTGCTCGTCAGGCAACGGGCCGAATACTCTGCGAGAAGCCGAACGCCTAACGGAAAAGGTGCGTCGTGAACGAAGACCAGTTCGAGAGATTGATCGCGTTGCTCGAAACGATGAGCAAGCGCCTGGACAGCATCGAGGGCCAGCTGAAAAAGATGGATGAAAAGCTTTTCCAGTTGATGTGACGGCGCTTCAGGCTGACGCGGCGGCGGCGACCACGACGCCGGTGGCCGTGGCCTCCCTATCTTCATCGGCGTGTCGCGTTCATGGCGCCTACTGTCGCTCAGGCCGTTCCAGGATCTCCACGTCGGCCAGATCCTTGGCCCGTCCCGTGGCGCGCTTGTTGGCGAGCAGCGCGGCTCTTCCCATGAAAGGCACATCGATCCCCCCGATGCGGTGGACGGATCTGGCCGCCCACGCCTCGTCGAAGTCAACGCCGGTGATGGAGGTCAAGACATCGATGCGCCGGGGTGGCTCGCCCATCTGGAACACCATGGCAGGCGCCGCCAGGTCCGCCTGTGACAGGCCCAGCGCCTGCACTGGCGCGCCGAACGCAATCAAAGCCTCCCAGACCCGCCCGGCATTGTCCTCATCCGGTTGGATCCAGACATCGAGATCGCCCGTGGCGCGCGGGACGCCGTGCGCCGCCATGGCGTGGGCGCCGACCACCAGAAACCGGGCGTCGGCCCGCGCTAGCGCGGCCAGCAGATCGAGGAAGTCGGGATTCAACGTTACGGAGCAGGCTGCCCCTGGGGCTTCCGGATGACGCGCCCGGGCATCCGATCCCTTGTGTGTTCCGGTATGCGTCGCCCGGCCGACGCCCAGGCGTCTACCGCGAGCGGCCACATCATGGCGATGCGCTCGGCGGGCGTCGTGCGGCCGCTCAGATCGTCGCCGGGCTCTGCGCCCAGACGAAACACTGCCACCGGCCAGGATCCGCGTGCGCGCCGTCTCCCGTCCGCCGGGCCGTCACCTGGACGCATGTGCTTGATTATAACCGGCTTGGCCCGGTGTCGGTCCCGGGGGATTCGCCATTGACACGCCCGACCACAACGCCGCTGACCGACTCCCCCGCCCCGGTGATGCGCACCCGGACGCGGCGGTTGTCGGGCAGGCCCTCGGGTACCCGGACCTTGAGGTAGTTGTCGGTCACCACGACGGAGCCGCCCTCGGTGGTGAGGCCGGAGCGGATCTTGCCGAGTTGCGAGGCGCGGAACGCCGCCGCCAGCCGGGCGCCGACAGCCCGCACGGCCCGGCCCCGTTCGCGGATGACCGGTCCTGGCACCTTGCCGGCCATCCCCGTGGCGCCGGTGCCCGGGCGGTCCGAGTACGGGAAGACGTGCAGATAGGTCAGCGGACTCTCGTCGAGGTACGCCAGATTGAGGTCGGCGTCGGCCTCGGTCTCACCTGGAAAGCCGACGATCATGTCCGAGCCAATGGCGGCGTCCGGCAGCCGGTCGCGCACGTCCGCCACGAGCCGCCGGTAATACTCGCTCGTGTACGGCCGCCGCATCGCCCGCAGCACATGGTCGCTCGCGTGCTGCAGCGGCAGATGGAAGTGCGGTGCGAACCGTCCGCTGCGCGCGACGAGATCGACCACCTCCGGCCCGCAGTCCATCGGCTCCAGCGAGCTCAAGCGGAACAGCAGCGGCGACGGGTGCGCGTCGAGCAGCCGCAGCAGATCGTTCAGGCTCCGCCGCGGCTGCAGGTCGCGGCCGTACGAACCGAGATGCACGCCGGTGACGGACGCCTCCTGGAAGCCGGCCGCGGCCACCGCGTCGAGCTCCGCCGACACGCGCTCCAGCGGCACGCTGCGGCCCGCGCCGCGCGTGGACGGAATGATGCAGTAGGCGCAGGTCTGGTCGCAGCCGGTCTGCACGCGGAGCGTATATCCGGTCCGCCCCGCCGTACCCGGCCGGATGGCATCGCCGCACGCGCCATCGCCCGCGCCGAACCGTTCGGCGGTCGTCCGGTCGACCGCCAGCCGCAGCCGCTCGGTCAGCCGCTCCTTGTCGCGGTTGTCGACGATGTCCGTCACGCCCGGCAGCGCCGCGACCGTGTCCGCCGCCCGCGACGCGTAACAGCCGGTCGCCACGATCCGCGCCGCCGGGTTGGTGCGGGCGATGCGCCGGATCGTCTGCCGCGCGCCGTGGTCGGCAGTTGCGGTGACCGAGCAGGTGTTCACCACGACCAGATCCGCCTCCACAGGCGGCACCGGGCGCCCGCCCAGCGCCCGCAGTTGGCGCTCGATGTCGACCGAGTCGGCCTGGTTCACCCTGCATCCGAACGTGACGACGGCATATTTCATGGGATAGTAAGTATTAGCGCACCGCCCAGACGGTTGTCGAACGCCCGGCCTAACTTGGAACAACAGGCACTCGCGGAGGAGTTGCCGTGGAACACCTTGCACAGGCCGACGCCGAGATCGCCCGCGGGCGGTTCAGGGCTGCTCTGGAGCATCTGGCCGAGTTGCGACCGCGGCAGCGATCACGACACTACCTGCCCTACAACCTCTCGACGGCTGAAGTCCTGCAACTGACGGGACAGAACGAACGCGCCCACCGCCTTGCCACCGCCGGGCTGCGGGCGGCTGACCGCACGCGCATCACCGACGCGCGCTGTCTGGCCGTTCTGGCTCGCGTGGCGTTCGAAAACGGACGGGTCAAGCGCAGCGCACAGCTGTTCCGCAGGGCGCACACGGCCGCGGAACGGGCTCACGACGGGGAGCTGACTGCGCGGATACTGCTGGACATGCTGGCGAGCGTGGCCGACTGGCTGCCGCCCCCCGACGTCGACCGGCTCTCGAAGCAGTGTGAGCGCGCGGCGACGTACGCCGGAAATCCGCACGCCGCGGCGCGGTTCCATGGCGTCATTGCCGAGCTGCGGGCGGGAGAGGGCCTCGTCGACCAGGCGGCGTCCCACCTCCGGATGGGGGAATTGTTTCTGCACGCCAGCCCGAACGTCTGGCTGAAGGGTCAACTGCACCTCACCCGCGCAATGTTGCACGCCTTAAAGCGGGAATCGGTCGCCGGCGCGCTGCAGGCCCGCAAGGCGTTGGCATGCGCCAAGCAGGCAGGCCACGCGGGCACACTGAGTGGTGTGAACGTCGAGCTCGCGCGTATCCACCTGATTGAGAGCCGCTACCGCCGCGCCGCCGGACGTTGCCGGGACGGAATCGAGCAGCCTAGCGGACCGTTTACGGTGCGCGTCCGGCTGCTCGAGTTCCTCGCGCAAATCGAGTTGGCGCAAGGCCGATGGCCCGCATGCGAATCGCTGTTGTCGCGCATGCGCGACGCACTGCCACGCGATACCGGCTTGCACTTTTCCCGGCACGATATTGCGATCCTCGTCACCAGGGCTCGCCTGCAGTTGCAGCGCCGGGAATGGCAAGCCGCGCTGTCGACCTGTGACGCCGGGGTAAGGGTCGCCGGGGAACGCAACGACCGGATCCAACGTACCGTCCTGCTCGTCCTGGCCGCTGATGCGCTGATCGAAATGGAACGCCCGCGGGAAGCCGCCGAGTGGATCGACCAGGCGGCGCACCAAGCAAGAGAGATGACGATTGCCGTCCGTACACAGGTCGAGCGCGTCCGAGCCGCGCTGCTGGCGCGCACGACCGGCGCCGAAGCGGCACGACGGCGTTTCGAGATCGCGCTGCGCGTACTGGCTGTCGAGGGCGACACAGGGGCGCGCATGGACGCCGCCACCAGCTATTGCCGTACGATGCATCCGGCTGACGAACAACTGCGCAGGCAGATCCGGCGGGAACCCGCGAATCTCGCGCCGCTCATCGAAGACTCGCTGCCCGGCGCCGGTACCGGACGACCGCACTCCGGCCCGTTGGCGCGCAGTTCATGGCCCGTCCCACTCGCGCACGCAATACCGCTGATCGATCTGGGTGAGAGGGCGGACCTCCTCGCCCGCGAGATATTCGTGCTGCTCAAGGAGTCCCATTGCGCCGCGGCACTCGCCATTGTCGAACAACGGGACAAACGGATCACCGGCGTGCGTGCGTATGAAGGGTGGACCGCAGAACAGGCGGCGCAGGCAGCCAGGAAGCCGAACGGCGCCGTCGTGCTGCCGGCGGGCGGGACGAACGGCCGCGTCCTGTCGGTGGTGGTAGCGCCGCGCAGTGATACACGGTCGCAAGCCGTGGTGCGCGACATCCGGGCGGTCGTGGAAGGCGCCCGCATGCTCGAGTCGTTCCGGGTGCGTGAGCGCGCCAAGCCCCCCCTCTGGCTGCCTGACCTGCCGCCTGCGCGCGACGAAGGTGTATTCGCGTCCGCCACCATGACCCGGCTGCTGGCAAGGGCGCGCCGCATCGCCGCAAGCGACGAACCCGTGCTGATAGTCGGCGAGACCGGAACCGGCAAGGAAGTCGTCGCCCGCTTCATCCACAAACACTCGCCGCGCGCTCAGGAGGAGTTCACCGCGTTCAATTGCTCCGAAGTACCGGCCGGGATGGCGGAGAGTGTGCTCTTCGGCCACCGGAGCGGCGCCTACACCGGCGCCACGCAAGACTACGGAGGCGTGATTCGCGGCGCCCAGGACGGCACGCTGCTCCTGGACGAAATTGCCGATCTGGAGTCGTCCGTGCAGCCGAAGCTCCTGCGCTTCCTCGACCGCGGGGACGTCCACCCGCTCGGCGCCCAGAAACCGGTCCACGTCGATGTGCGGATCATTGCCGCGACGAACCGCGCCATCGACCAGCGCATGCGGGACGGAGCGTTTCGAGAGGACCTGTATTTCCGCCTCAACATCATGCGGCTCGACATCCCGCCATTGCGCGGGCGGCGCGAGGAGATCCCGGTGCTCGTCCACCATTTCCTCCGGCGTCTCGGCGCAGTCCGCGGGATACCGAATCTGACCGTGACCGACGAGGTCCTGGACGAGTTACAGCGGCACGACTGGCCGGGCAACGTCCGGCAACTGGAGAACCACGTCCGGCGGCTGGCCGCTCTGGCAACCGACGAGGTCGTGACGAGCAGCGGCTTGAAGGAGTCCGACGGCGGCGGTACGGGAAACGGCGTCGCCAACAAAGATGGAACGGCTGACGCCGAGTCGGCCCTGGAGGCAGCGGCAGCGAACCACCTGCGAGTGCGCACCGACCAGCCGCTCGCGGACGCGGTCGCGCAGGTGGAGCACGCGCTGATTCGCCGCGCGCTCGCCGATGCCGGCGGCAACGCGGCGGCGGCGGCCCGCACGCTCGGCGTCTCCCGCCGGGGCCTGCAGCTCAAGCGCCAGCGGCTCGGAATCGGTGAAATCGACGCGCCAAACGCGTAGACTAGGCACCTGTGGTGACACGTTCAGGGGGGATGAGCCGATGACCCGCCGCTATCCGTTCGCGTTGCTCTGCCCGATCGCGGCCGCGCTGCTGGCCGCGCCGACGGCCGTAGAGGAAGCCGCAGCCGAAGCCCAGACCGCGGCGGCCGAGAGTTGGACGGCGGCGCGTACCGCCGACGGCCGGCCGGACCTGCAGGGGGTCTGGGACTACCGCAGCATCACGCCGCTGGAGCGGCCCGACGAGTTCGCCGAGAAGGACCGGCTGACGGACGAGGACGAAGCGGCCCTCGTGGCGCGCGCCCTCGACCGGCAGATAGACCGGCCGCCGGCGCCGGGCGACGTGGGCGCCTACAACCAGTTCTGGATCGACCGCGGGCTCAACGTCAACGAGAACCGCCGCACCTCGCTCATCGTGGACCCGCCGGACGGGCGGCTGCCGGCCCTGGCGCCGTACGCCATTCACCAGCAGGGGTCGCTGCTGGCGGACCTCCCCGGCGAGCTGCCGGTGCGCTACCGCAGCGGCGGGATAGGCGCCGACGGCCCCGAGGATAGGGGCATTGCCGAGCGCTGCATCGTCGGCTTCAACACCGGACCGCCGGTCCGGCCGGGCGGCTACAACAACAATATCCAGTTGTTCCAGACGTCCGACTACGTGGTCATCCTGAACGAGATGGTCCACGACGTCCGGATCATTCCGCTCGACGGCCGCGCGCACCTGCCGGGCGCCCTGCGCCAGTGGATGGGCGATTCGCGCGGCCGCTGGGAGGGCGACACGCTTGTCGTCGAGACCACGAACTTCACGGACAAGACCGCCAGCTACGGTCCCGACGGCATGACCGGTTACGGCACGGGCCTGAACCTGCACCTGGTCGAGCGGTTCAGCCGGACGGCCGACGACGTCCTGCTCTACGAGTACACCGTCAACGACCCCGCGACGTTCACGCGGCCGTTTACGGTCGCCCTCCACATGCGGCGCGGCGAAGCTCCGATCTTCGAGTACGCCTGCCACGAGGGGAACTACGGCCTCCTGGCCATCCTCGCCGGTGCGCGCGAGAAGGAACGAGAGGAGCAGGCGGCGGGAGGCTCGCTGTGAGCCGGCGCGGAGGCGTGGCGGCGACCGCATACCTCGTGGCCGTTCCGTTGATCCTGTGCCTGCTCCAGGCGCCACCGGCCGGCGCCCAGCAGGAGGAAGCTGCGGCGGCGCGGGGCGAGACGATCACCCGCGAGGCGCGCGACCTGGCGCCGGTCACCGACGCGATGCTGCGCGACCCGGATCCGGGCGACTGGCTGATGTCGCACCGCACGTACGACTTCCAGGCGTTCAGCCCGCTGGACGAGATCAACCGCGGCAACGTACACCAGCTCCAGCTCGCCTGGATGCGCGCCATGGACGAGGGGCAGCTGCAGATCCGGCCGCTCGTCTACGACGGCGTGATGTACGTGGAGCATCCCGGCGACAACGATCACCTGCAGGCCTGGGACGCGACGACGGGCGACCTGCTCTGGGACTACCAGCGGCCCGCGCCGGACGATCTGCGCGAGCACGTCCGCTTCGGCGACCGTACGCGCAACCTCGCGATCTATGGCACGAACATCTATCACCTCACCGGCGACGCGCAGCTGCTGGCGCTGGACGCCGGCAGCGGCGAGGTGCGCCTGCTGAGCCGGACGGCCGACTACCACGACGGGATCTCGCACTCGTCGGGCGCGATGATCATCGACGGCCAGGTGCTCAGCGGGCGCACGTGCGATCCGAGCAGCCTCATCGCGCGCTGCTTCATCGCCGCCCACGACCCGGACACGGGCGACGAGCGCTGGCGCTTATACACGGCGGCCGGCGCGGACGACCCCGGCGGCCGGACGTGGGGCGACCTGCCCACGGCGAAACGGGTCCACGTGTCGGCGTGGGGACTGCCCGGCAGCTACGATCCGGAGCTCGGCCTGATCTACTGGGGCTTCGCCGTGCCGCTGCCCTATCCGCGCATCGTGCGCCGCGGCACCTGGGACGTCGGCGACCGCACGCCGTGCGAGCTGTACTCCAACTCCACCGTCGCGGTGGGCGCCGACGGCGGCCAGATGGAGTGGTACTACCAGCACCTGCCGTGTGACGACTGGGACCAGGATTTCGTCCAGGAGCGCACGCTGATCGACACGGTGGTCAACCCCGACCCGGATGCGGTGATGTGGATCAACCCCCGGATAGCCGGCACCGCCGAGCAGCGCAAGGTGGTGGTGACCATCGGCGAGCCGGGCGGGCTGTTCGTCCTCGACCGCGAGACCGGCGAGTTTCTCTGGGCGGCCCCGCTGCCCTATGAGAGCACCGAGCGGTTCGTCATCAAGGACATCGACCCCGCGACCGGCCAGGTGTTCATCAACATGGATTTGGTCGCGCGGGAGATCGGCGACCAGCACATCATCTGCGGGCACAACGTGAAGGGCTACTGGGGCTGGTCGTACAGTCCGCAGACCAACCTGCTCTACATCCCGTTCAACCGCTCGTGCCTCAACCAGACGGCCAACGACCGGGCGATAAACGGCGCCAGTCCGCGGTTCTCCATCCCGGAGCCGGGCCGCGAGGACGGCGACCTGACCGAGCTGAGGGCCATCAACGTGTCCACCGGACGCGAGGCGTGGCGCTTCAGCACGCGCTCACCCAACGCCGGGACCGTGCTGGCGACGGCCGGCAACGTGGTCTTCCACGGCGACCTGAACCGCCGCCTCCGCGCGTTCGACGCGGAGACCGGCGAAGTGCTGTGGGAAACCATTCTCGGTAGTCAGATCACAGGTTATCCCGTCACCTACCGCGCGGGCGGCCGGCAATATCTGGCCGTGCCGGTGGGCGGCTCCGGCAACCGGCTCGGCACCTATGCCACGGATCTCGAGGCGCCCTTCGGCAGCAACGTGATCGTCACCTTCGCCTTGCCGGAATGAAGCTGGCGGCACGGCGGCGGCGTACGGCGGCCGGGGTGATCCTCATTGCGCTCTGGGCCGGCTGCGGGATGGAGCCGGCCCAGGTGGAGGGGCCCTCGTTCGTCGACATCACCTGGATGTCGATGGCGAACGTGCACTACCAGATAGGCGACGCCGGCGTCGTCACGGACGGCTACTTCACGCGCATACCGGTCGCCGACTTTCACGGCGGCGGGGGCGGCCTGGAGCAGACCGTTCGCCCGCATCTGCCCGACGTCGACGCGATCGCGCGCGTGCTTGCGGCGCTCGGCGGGGCTATGCGCATCAACCTGCTGCTCACCGGCCACAGCCATTTCGACCATTCGTTCGACATCGCCACCTGGTCGCGGCTGACCGGGGCGCCGATCTACGGCTCGCCGACAACCTGCTTCCAGGCGATCGCCGGCAACGTGCCGGAGGATCGCTGCACGCCGGTGCTGGGCGGCGAGCAGATCACGGTGGCCCCCAACGTCACCATGTTCGTGGTGCGCTGGAACCACAGCGGCGACCCCGCGACGAATCCGGAGCAGCACAACCCGGTCGAGCTCGATGCTGTCCCGGTTCCGGACCCGGAGACCGGGGGGCTGCGCGCGGGGGTTGCCGAGGACTTTCCGAACGGGGGCGGCAGCCGCGCCTTCCTGTTCCGCGTCGACGGACCGCAGGGGCGCTTCAGCTGGTTCTACCAGAACACGGCCAGCGCGGTCGACCTGCACCTGCCGATAGTGGTCGACGGCATCGACTACGGCGTGCCGCTCGACAACCTGAGCGCCGCGATGGAGCTGGCCGAGCTGGAATCGGTCGACCTGTGGATCGGCCGCGGCGACGCCCGGATCGCGGAGATGGTGCTGCCGATCCTGGCGCCCGCGGCCTACCTGCCGATCCACTGGGACGGGCTCGATGCGCCGTTCGACGCCGGCATGCCGCGCCCGTTCACGGAACCGGCGCTGGAGGAGGTCCTGGCCGCGGCGGGCGTGGAGGTAATGCGCCCGGCCCAGTACATGGACAAGTGGCGGCTGGACCATGAGGGCATCTGGCCGGTCGAGAACCGCGCGGTGAAGCAGGCGCTCGACTTCGCCCCGGTGCAGGAATTTCGCTGACGGTTGGCCACCCGCGGCACAGGAGGTCGACATGCACAGACGGTTTCTCGCGTTGCTCGGGATGCTGGCGGCCGGCGTCGTGCTGGCGCTGGCTCCATCGGCCGCGGCCGGCCAGTCGCAGAGCGCGTCCGGCGCGCCGTGGACGGCGCCCCGGACGCCCTGGGGCGACCCCGACCTGCAGGGCCTCTGGAACAACTCCACGACCACGCCCCTGGAGCGGCCCGAGGAGTTCGCCGACCGGGAATTCCTGACGCCGGAGGAACTGGCGCGGCTGAATGAGGAGCGCCGCGCGCGGGCGGACCGTCCGCCGCCGCCCGGCAACCCCGGCAGCTACAACGAGTTCTGGTTCAACCGCGGCAGCCTGCTGCGCCGCACGTCGCTGATCGTCGATCCGCCCGACGGCCGGGTGCCCGCCATGACGCCCGACGGCGAGCGGCGCGCGTCGTGGGAACAAGGCACCGATTCCTGGGAGGACCGCAACCTGGCCGAGCGCTGCCTGACGCGCGGCGCGCCCAGGCGGCCGGGCGGCTACAACAACAACTTCCACATCCTGCAGACGCCGGGGCTCGTGGCGATCTTCCAGGAGATGGTCCACGAGGTGCGCTTCATCCCGCTCGACGGACGCCCCCCGCTGGAGGGCGGCATCCGGCAATGGGTGGGCGACTCGCGCGGCCGTTGGGAAGGCGACACGCTGGTGGTGGAAACCGCCAACTTCCCCGACGGGATCGTCTTCAACTTGTTCAACTGCTGTCCCGGCTCCGGGGGCGGACTGCGCCTGACGGAGCGGTTCACGCGGACCGACGCCGACACGATCGATTACCGCTACACGGTCAACGACCCGACCACGTACGCGCGCCCCTGGACCGTCGCGGTGCCGATGATCCGCTTCGAGGGGCCGCTGTACGAGTACGCATGTCACGAGGGCAACGTCGGCCTGGAGAACATCCTGCGCGGCGCGCGCGCCCTGGAGCGGTAGGCGGCCGCCGGTCACGAGACCCGGCCCAGCCCAGTGTTGTCAGCCCAGCGGCAGGCCCTGATCGCCCTGGTATTCGGCGCCTGCTGCATCGGCCTCGCGCCGATCTTTTCCAAGCTCGCCTTCGACGCCGAGCAGCCGCTGCCGGGCGGCGGCCTGGGCATGATCGCCGCGGCGTTCTGGCGCACCGCCCTGGCGGCGCCGGTCTTCTGGTTGCTGCACGCGCGCACCCGCGGCGGCGCGCCCCGTGCCGTACAGGGGCGGTCCTCACTGCTGTGGCTGACCGGCGTGGCGTTCGCCTTCGACCTGGCGGCGTGGCACAAGGCGTTCGAGTACACGACGCTCGCCAACGCCACGCTGCTCGCCAACACCGCGTTCATTCTGGTAGCGGCGGTCGGCTATTTCTGGCTGCGGGAGCGTCTGGGATGGACCTTTGCCCTCGGCTCGGCGGCGGCGTTCGCCGGCGCGGGCGTGCTGCTGGGCGTCGACCTGCGCGCCGGGCGCGACCCGCTGATCGGCGACGCGCTAGGCCTGCTGACCGGCTGCTTCTACGCGGCCTACCTGCTGCTGGTGAAATCGTTGCGCCGCGACTTCAGTACCGCGCGGATCATGGCGTGGTCGAGCAGCGTAGCGGCGATCGGCCTGCTGGGCATCGCGTACGGCGCCGGCGAGCACATCGTGCCCCGCACGCCCGAGGCCTGGCTCTCGGTCACGGCGCTGGCGCTGGTCTCGCACGTCGCCGGGCAGGGACTGATCGCGTATGCGATGGCGCATCTGGCCGCCAGCTTCGCCACGGTGAGCCTGCTGCTGCAGCCGGTGGTGACGGCGGCGGTAAGCTGGGTGCTGTTCGCCCAGGCGCTGAGTCCGCTGCAGATCGGCGGCGCGCTGCTGCTGCTGGGTGGTCTGGCGGTGGCCCGGCGCGGCAGCCCGGGGGCTTGACCGGCGGCCTACTCGGCCACCGCGCGGTCGGCCCGCTCCTGCACGGCGCCGGGAACTCCCAAGCGGGTGTCGGCGCCGAGGCTGGCCAGCAGCACGGCCGTCTCCGGCCACGACTGGAACTGGAAGGACTGCTTCGAGCCTTCCGCCAGGCGGTACGGCGTGCGGCCCCGGAAGTCGCGGGCGTCGATGTCCGCCCCGTTCTCGATGAGCAGCTCGACGATCTCGTTCAAGCCGCGGAACGCGGCGCCGTGCAGCGCCGTGAAGTCGGCCTCGTTGACCTGGTTGATGTCTGAGCCCGCGGCGAGCAGCACCCGCACGGCTTCCTCGCCGCCCTCGGAGCGCAGTCCCCGCGGCTCGCGCGGCGTATAGGTAGCCGCGCCGAGGCCGGCCGCCGCCATCAGCGGTGTCGTCCCGTCAACCGTCGTCAACGACATGTCGGCGCCGGCCTCGAGGAGCGTCGTGATGATCGCGGCGCTGCTGTTGGAACGGTTCAGCACGGCGAACTCGCCGAACACCTGGCCGAAGCTGCTGTTCGCGCCGAAGGCCGCCACCCACAGCGGCGTGGCGCCGCGCAGGTCGCCGGTGCCGCAGGCATAGCGCTCGAAGGCGCCCTTCTTCGGGTGGCCGATGTAGCTCATGAACATGGCGGAAGTGGCGATCCGCACGTTCGGGTCGGCGCCGCGCGCCAGCAGCTCCTTGACGAGGGCAAGGCGGCCCTCCAGTCCCAGGCCGGGGTCGTAGATCGACGATCCCAATCCGCTGCCGCCATGCTCGCGGTTCCAGTGCGTCAGCCAGTGGCCCACCTTTCCCGCGGCGGCGTGCAGCGCGTGAACGCCGCTCATCGACGCGTTCGGGTCGGCGCCGTTCTCCAGCAGGAACAGGGCGAATTCGTACTGCCCGTACAGAATCGACAGCGGCAGCGCGTGCGTGCCGTCCGACCCGGTCTCGTTCACGCGGGCCCCGGCCTCGATCAGGATCGACGCCAGCTCGATGTTTCCCTGGCGCGCCGCCGTCATCAGCGGCGTGAAACCCTTGGCGGTCGACGCGGACACCGTGGCGCCCTGCTCCAACAGCACGCGCACCACGTCGGCGTGCGCCGCCCAGAGCAGAGCGGTCACGCCGTCCGCCCGCGAGGCATCGACGTCGACCCCGTCCTGGATCAGCGTCCGCACCGCGTCGCGGTCCTGCCCCGCCGCCGCGCCGACCAGCCGCAGGTCGGGTCCGGCGGCGGCCGCCAAGACCGCGCCCTGCAGCAGCATCGCCGCGCATGCCGCCGGCAAACCGTTCGATCTACGTCCCATCGTTTCGTCTCCAAGCGGCTACCGCGACGTCGCAGTAGCGTTCGTCCCGGCTACTCGGCCACCGCGCGGTCGGCCCGCTCCTGCACCGTGCCGGGAACCCCCAGCCGGGTATCGGCGCCGAGGCTGCGCAGCAGCTCGGCGGTCTCGGGCCAGGTCTGGAACTGGAAGGACTGCTTCGAGCCTTCCGCCAGGCGGAACGGCGTGCGGCCCCGGAAGTCGCGGGCGTCGATGTCTGCGCCGTGCTCGACGAGCAGCTCGACGATCTCGTTCAGCCCGCGAAAGGCCGCGCCGTGCAGCGCGGTGAAATCGGCCTCGTTGACCTGATTGATATCCGCCCCCGCCGCAAGCAGCACCTGGACCGCTTCCTCTCCGCCCTGGGAGCGGAGTCCCCGCGGCTCGGTCGGCGTGTAGGTGGCGGGCCCGAGGCCGGCCGCCGCCATCAGCGGCGTCGTGCCATCGACCGTCGTCAGCGACATGTCGGCGCCGGCATCGAGCAGCGCCGTGATGATCCCGGCGCTGCTGTTGGAGTGGTTGATGTGCGCGTATTCCGTGAAAATCTGACCGATGCTGCCGTTCGCGCCGAAGGCGGCCACCCACAGTGGTGTCGCGCCGCGCAGGTCTCCGGTGCCGCAGGCGTACGGCTCGAAGGCGCCCTTCTTCGGGTGGCCGACGTAATTCATGATCATGGCCGACGTCGTAATCCGCACGTTCGGATCCGCGCCGCGCGCCAGCAGCGCCTGCACCAGACCGAGCCGGCCCGCCGCACCCAGACCCACCATGTCGAACACCACGGTCAGCCCGAAGCCGCCATGCCGGCGGCTCCAATCGGCCATCCAGATGTCCACGCTTCCGGCGGCGGCGTGTAGCGCGTGAACCCCGCCCATCGAGGCGTTCGGGTCGGCGCCGTGCTCCAGCAGGAACAGGGCGAACTCGTATTTCCCGTGCTGGATCGCCAGGGGCAGCGCGTGCGTACCGTCCGACCCCGTCTCGTTCACGCGGGCGCCGGCCTCGATCAGGATTGACGCCAGCTCGATGTTCCCCTGGCGGGCCGCCGTCATCAGCGGCGTGAAACCCTTGGTGGTCGAGGCCGAGACCGCGGCGCCCTGCTCGACCAGCACGCGCACCACGTCGGCGTGCGCCTCTTCCATCGCCCACATCAGGGCGGTGGCGCCCGTCTCGACCGCCGCCGCGTTCGGATCCGCGCCGCTCACCAGCAGCGCGCGCACCACGTCGACGTTGCCCGTCTGCGCGGCGATCATCAGCGGCGTCAGCCCGCTGGTCTGCGCCGCGTTCGGATCGGCGCCCGCGGCCAGCAACCGCTCTACAATGCCCGCGCTCGCGTTCTCGCACGCGCGCGCCAGCGGGGTGACGCCGTGGTCCTCGGCCGCGTTCACGTCCGCGCCGGCGGCGAGCAGCAGGTCGACCATCTCCGTGTCGTCCCAGTGCGCCGCCCACAGCAGGGCCGTCGCGCCGTCCGCGCGCGACGCATCGACGTCGACCCCCGCCTGGATCAGCGTCCGCACCGCGTCGCGGTCCTGCCCCGCCGCCGCGCTGACCAGCCGCAGGTCGGGTCCGGCGGCAGCCGCGAGGACGGCGCCCTGCAACAGCACAGCCGCCAACGCCGCCAATGGAAAAACCGATCCACGCGTCATCGTTGTAGTTTCGTGTTGATCCGGCTAGTCGGGCAGCGCGAACGCCCGGTATTCGCTCGTGTACGTGCCGCCGCCGATGGCGACGACGATGTACTGCCTGCCGTCCACCATGTAGGTCATCGGCGAGCCGCTCTCCTCGGCCGGCATCCAGACCGCGCCGACCTCCTCGCCAGTGTCCTTATTGTATGCGCGGAGCATCGCGCCGCGCGATCGGCCGGGTGCGATCGTTACGAGCGGATCGCCCATGACGACGAGCGTGCGGGTCACCATCAGGCCGATGTAGCCGGTGCGCCCCTGGCCGGTCTTCGGAATGTCGATGTCGCGGAGCAGCGGGTGGTTCCGGACATGGCTGGGCGTGTCGCCGTGGGGCACCTGGAACTTGATCTCGCCGCGGTTGAGATCGACCGCCGCGAGAATGCCGTACGGCGGCTTGACGATCGGCAGTCCCTGCACCTCCGTCGTAGGCCGCCGGCGCGTGGCGCGCGGCATCTCGATCACGCGTGTGCGCGAGCCCTGCAACTCCGCTTCCGGGCCGCTCATGTCCGGGTTCTGGCCGGTGCCGGCGGCGTACAACACCTGGAACTGCGCGCCGACCACGCCGGACAGGTAGCGGATGTCCGAGAAACCCTCCGGGCCGGGCGCAATCGAGTACGGCGCGCCGGGGGAATTCCCGGCCGGCAGATAAACGGTGCCGGTCAGCGGGTCGTACCCCCCACCGGGCCAGTTGGAGGCCGTGCCGCCGGTGATCGCGCCGTGGTACGGACCGTCGACGTTGCCGATGACCGGCGGGTTGAACGGCGTCGGGTGCCACACGTAGCGCTCGAGCGTCGACAGCGCCTCGGCCCGCAGATCCGGCGTGAAGTCAATCAGGTCCCCCGGCACGTCCAGGAAGTTGCGGGCGTAGGGCGGCGGTTTGGTCGGCACGGGCTGGGTCGGCGAATACCACTCGCCCGGCACGTCTCCGCGCGGCGCCGGCACCTCCTCGATCGGCCAGACCGGCTCGCCCGTGGCGCGATCGAAGACGTACAGGTAGGCCTGCTTGCTCGGCATGGCGACCGCCTCGATCGGGCGGCCGTCGACGATGATGTCGGCCAGGATCGGGGCGCAGCAGGCGTCAAAGTTCCAGATCGGGTGGTGCACCATCTGGAAGTGCCAGCGCCGCAGCCCGGTCTCGAGGTCGACCGCCACCAGGCTTTCGGCAAACAGGTTCTCGCCCGGCCGGTGTCCGCCGTACAGGTCGGAGGTGGGCGTTTCCACCGGGAGATAGACGAGCCCGAGCTCCTCGTCCACGCTCATCTGCGTCCATACGCCGACGTTGCCGTTGTCCGCCCACGACTCGTTGAGCCAGGTCTCGTTGCCGAATTCGCCCGGCCGCGGAATGGTGTGGAAGGTCCAGTCGAGCTCGCCCGTGCGCACGTCGTACGCGCGGACCAGCCCCTTGGTGTTGTCGTGGGTCTCGACCGTCAGGCCCTCCTTCATGGAAGAGCCGACAATCACCTTGCCGTGGGCGATGAGCGGCGTCGAATGGATCCCAATCTCCCCCGTCTCGAGGTCGATCGGCCGATCCCGGCCGTACACGACGCCCACCTTGAGATCGACGATGCCGGCGTCGCCGAACGTTGGAATCGGATCGCCGGTCGCGGCGTCCAGCGCGATCAACCGGTAGCCCGGCGTGACGTACAGCACGCGGTCGTCGCCGCGGCCGTCGGTCCAGTACGCCACGCCGCGGCCGGAGAGCTGCCGCGGCGCCAGCCCGCCGCGCCGGCCTTCGCGCAGGCTGTGCATCCAGATCAGCTCGCCCGTCCGCGCGTCGAGGGCGATGGCCGCGCGCCGGGTGCCGGCCGTCGTGTACAGCACGCCGCCGACCATGAGCGGCGTCCCCTCCAGCTTGAACTCGGGCGCCGCGCCGAGGTTGTCGGTCTTGAAGGTCCAGGCCACCTCCAGGTCGTTGAAGTTGGAGGCGTCTATCTGGTCCAGCGGCGAGTAGCGGGTGCTCCCCTGGTCGGCGGCGTAGTGGGGCCATTCGCCGCGGGCCGTGCTCGGAAGCGGCTCGGACTGACCGGCTACACTGAATGAGCGCCAGATCGTCCCGACGGCAACCAGGACGAGCCCTGCCGCGATGAGTGATAGGCGTCGTGACATCGCGCACGTCCTCCGAGCGCTCGCATTCCGCGAGCGATATGGCGCACCCTAGCATCCCCGCGCACGGCGCACAATACGCGCCGGGCCGGCGGTCGGCGGCGGGCATACTCGTCTCCCTGGCGATCTGTCTCGCTGGCGCGACCGCGGCGGGCACGGCAAGCGCCCAGCCGGCGCAGGACCCCGCGCCGCAACCCGCTCCGACCGCCGGCGCGGCGGGGCTGGCCGGCCGGCGCATCAGCCCCAAGCGGATCGACAGTGCCCCGGTCATCGACGGCCGGCTCGACGACGCGGTCTGGCGTGACGCGGCCCACATCACCGACCTCTACCAGCGGCGGCCCCACGACGGGACGCCCGCCACCGAGGCGACCGACATCTTTCTGGCGTACGACAGCGCCAACCTGTACCTCGGCTTCCACGCGCACTACACCGACCCCGGCATGCTGCGCGCGAACCGCCGCGACCGCGACGAGACATTCGAGGACGACCTGTTCCTCGTCTACTTCGACCCGTTCCTCGACCAGCAGCGGGCGTACGTGTTCACCGTGAACGGCTACGGCGTGCAGGGCGACGCAATTCTGAACAGCCGCGGCTTCGGCCGCGGCCGTGACGGCGTGCCGCGCGGCGATGCGTCCTGGGACGTGCTGTTCGACACCGCCGCCGAGATCGTGGACGACGGATTTACCGCGGAGATGGCGATTCCGTTCAAGAGCATCCGCTATCCGCAGCGGGAAGCGGGCGCGCCGCACCAGTGGGGGCTGCAGATCGCCCGGCTCATCGTCGGCAAGGACGAGGTTGTCCTGTGGTCGCCCATCTCGCGCGACGTCGCCGGCTTCATGCCCCAGATGGGCGTCCTCGACGGGATGACCGACCTGTCGCGCAGCCGCAACATCGAGATCCTGCCGACCTTTACGGCAATCCGCTTCGGCGCCCTCGACACGGCGACCGGCGGCTTCAGCGACAAGGACCCGCAGCCGGAGGGCGGCCTGAACTTCAAGTACGGGGTAACGTCCAACCTCACGGCGGACGCCACGCTGAACCCCGACTTCTCGCAGGTCGAATCGGACCTGCCGCAGATCGAGGTCAATCAGCGTTTCGCGCTGTTCTACCCGGAGCTGCGTCCGTTCTTCCTGGAAGGCGCGGAGATATTCGATGTCGACGGCCCGATCACCGCGGTCCACACGCGGCGCCTCGTCGACCCGCTCCTCGGCGCAAAGCTCACCGGCAAGGTCGGACGCACCACGGTCGGGGTGATGTACGCCGACGACGAAGCGCCCGGAGACGTGGAGGACCCGGACGATCCACTGCGCGGACACGCGGCGCAGACCTTCGTGGGCCGCGTGCGGTATGACCTCTATTCGGAATCGCACGTCGGCGCCATCGTCACCGACCGCGAGCTGCACGACAGCCACAGCCGGCTGGCCGGATTCGACTCGAACTTCCGGCTCAACGACACGCACTCGGTCGCCTTTCGCGCCATGCAGACCGCCCACCGGGATCTCGACGGCAAGGCGACGGAGGGCCACCTGCGGAATGCGGAGTTCAGAATGCGCGGGCGCCACCTGCGCTACACCGTCAGCTACTTCGAGCTGTCGCCCGAGTTCCGCACGGACGTCGGCTTCGTCCGGCGGACCGACCAGCGCGTCTTCGGCGGCTTCGGCTCGTACAACTGGCAGCCGGAGCACTGGCTCCAGCGGTGGGGGCCCGAGTGGACCTACGAACGAAACTACGACTTCGACGGCGCCCGCCAGGACGAGACAGCCGGCGGCGGCATGAATTTCGCCTTCGCCCAGAACAATTTCGTCGCGACCAACTACGACCGCGTGCTGGAGCGGTACGAAGGGATCGACTTCTTCAAGAACCGCTTCCGGGTATTCGCCCGCAGCGACACGAGCCGCCGCATCGGGCTGTCCTTCGAGTACCGCCGCGGCGACCAGGTGTACTACGACCCGGCCAACCCCTATCTGGGCCACGAGAACGGTGTCTCCGCATACATCAACCTGCGGCCGATCTCGCGATTGAAATCAGAGATCAACATCGACACGAACCGCTTCACCGATCCGCGGCGCGGCGACGTGGAGGTATTCGCGGTGCGCATCCTGCGCGCCCGCACCACCTGGCAGTTCACCAACCGCCTGCGGGTCCGCAACATCAGCGAATACAACACGTTCGACAGGCAGTTCGACCTCAACGTGCTGTTCACCTACCGCGTCAACGCCGGCACGGTCTTCTACGCCGGCTACGACGACCACTACCGGCAGGCCGACCGGATCGACTGGGAATTCGACCCGGACGAAACTGCCCGCCGGCTGTTCTACTCCACCGACTACCGGCGGACGAACCGGGCGATATTCCTGAAGATGCAGTACCTGTTCAGGTACTAGCAGCCCGCGAGGAGGGTTGTGCCGAATAGCCGTTTCCCGGTTGGACCAAGAGTCGTCGACCCGTCACCCGCCGGGCTTCCAGGCGGAGGGCGGCTGGAAGCCCGGACCGTCCGGCTGGAGCGGCCGGACGCCGCCCGCGACGGGGTGCGCCTGTTCGCGGCCACCCACGGCGACGGAGCCGACCCGGGCCAGTGGACCTACATGCTGTACGGCCCATTTGCGGACGCGCACGCCATGTGCGCGCTGATCGACCGCATGGCGGCGTCGAGGGATCCTCAATGGTGGCTCGTGCGAGACGTGAAGTCATCCGCTCCGGTCGGTATGGCGGCATTCAGCAAGATGGCTCCCGCCGACCGCCGGCTGGAGTTGAGCGACATCTGGTACATCCCGGCCGCGCACCGAACCGCCGTGAATACGGAGACCATTTACCTGATGCTACGGGAGAGCTTCGATCGCCTGGGATACCGGCGCGTGGAGTGGAAGTGCGACGCGCTGAACGCCCGCTCGACGCGCGCCGCCGGGCGCCTCGGATTCAGCTTCGAGGGCATCTTCCGGCAGCATCGGATCGTGCGGGGCCGCAACCGCGACACCGCGTGGTTCGCGATGCTGGACACGGACTGGCCGCAGATCCGGGAGAACTTCGAGGCCGTGCTCTACGATCCCGCCTGCCGCGAGTCGCTGGGCGTGCTCAACGCCCCGCACGTGCGGGCCCTGCCGCCGAACCGCTGATCGCGTCGCGCAAGCCGTCGAGCAGGCCCTCGAGGCGCGCCAGCCGCGCGCGCAGATCCGTCATCTCGTTCCCGACCCGCTCGAAGCGGCCGGCAGCCCAGAGCGCGGTCGCCAACTGGCCGCCGCCGAGCGACACGCCAATGGTGAGGATGGCGATAAGTTCAGGGCTCATATGGGTCCCGCCTTTCTGATTCTACAATCGTCTGGCGCCGTTGCTGCCTTCTTCGTTGCGCGCCGTTATTCATGCACGCCGGGGGCCACCCCGTTGGAGATACCTTCGGCGGGCCGTGATACATTGGGCTGCAAACTCAGCGGTTACCGGGAGGATTCCGATGAACCATCGACATCTCGTTACGGCGGTCGCACTGGCGGCAGTCGCGCTGCTCATCCCGCAGGGCGCGGCCGGGCAGGACGTGCCCCGTACGCCGTGGGGGCAACCGGACCTGCAGGGCGTCTGGGACTTCGCCACGATGACGCCTTTGGAACGGCCGGCCGAGTACGCCGGCAAGGCGACGCTGACCGAGGAAGACGCGGCCAACGTGGTCGCGCAGGCGAACCAGCGCTGGCAGAGCATCTCCGAGGGGGTCGGCGACGACTCGACCGGCACCTACGACGAGTTCTGGTTCGACGCCGGCACCGGCGTGACCGAGGATCGGCGCACGTCGCTGATCGTGGAGCCGCAGAACGGGCGGGTCCCGTCGCTGACGCCGACCGCCGCCGAGCGCGTTGCGGCGCGGCGCGCGTACCTGGCCGACCATCCGGCCGATTCCTGGGAGGACCGCAGCATCGGCGAGCGCTGCATCCTCGGATTCAACACCGGCCCGCCGATGGCGCCCAGCGCCTACAACAACGTCATGCAGCTCTTGCAGACCGAGGACCACGTGGTGATCTTCAACGAGATGGTGCACGACGCGCGCATCGTTCCGCTGGGCGGCGTCCCGCATCTGCCGCCGCACATGCGGCAGTGGCACGGCGACTCGCGCGGCTACTGGGATGGGGACACGCTGGTCGTCGAGTCCATCAACTTCACCGGCAAGACCAGCTACCGCGGCTCCACCGACAGCCTGCACCTCACCGAGCGGTTCACGCGCGCCGACGCCAACACGCTGCTCTACGAATTCACGATCAGCGAGCCGCGCACGTTCACGCGGCCGTGGACGGCGCTGGTGCCGATGAAGATGTCGGCGCATCCGATCTACGAATACGCCTGCCACGAGGGCAACTACGGCATGGAAGGGATCCTCGCCGGGCACCGCGAAGAGGAACGCGAGGCCGCGGCGGCCGCCGGCCACTGACTACGAAGGGAGACAGGCCTTGCGGAAAGTGCACGCGTTGACGACGGCCGCCGCGATTGTCGCGGTCATGGGCGCCGGATTCATCTATTCCCAGAACGACGCCGGGGCTGCCGGGACGCTGAGCGGGGCGGACATCGCCGAGATTCAACAGCTCTATGCCCGTTACAACCAGGGACTCGATTTCAAGGACAAGGAGCTGTTCCTGTCGGCATTCGCCGCGGACGCCGTGTATACGACCGGCGGCGGCGAGGTGTACGAAGGTACCGCGGGGCTAACGGAGTGGGTGACGCCGCTCCTGGAGAACACCTCGGGCGCGGCGGTGACCCATAACAACACCAGCATCCTGATTACGCCGACCGCCGAGGGCGCCAAGGGCCGGGGCTACTGGACGCTGATGAACGTCGCCGAGCGCCAGCCGACGCCCGTGTTCTCGGGCTACTACGTCGACACGTTCGTCAAGACCGGCGACGGCTGGCGCATCAAGACGCGCGGCTCGGTGCGCGGCTGGCCGCAAGACTCGCAGTAGCGAGTCCGGCCCGGCGCCGAAATGATCGGGCGCCGGCAGGAGCGTCGATTTGTCGGGCTTCGACACGATCGTCGTCGTCTGGGCGGCCCTGGCCGTAGCGGTCTTTCTCTACAGCCTCGTCGGGACCGACCACGTCGCCCGCACGGGCGGCAACCCGCGGGGACCGCGCATCGCGGCGCGCTGGGGCTGGTTCGGCATGGAGCTGCCCGCGCTGTGCGTGCTCCCGGCCGCATATCTGGCCGCGTCCAACCGGCACGCCGTGGGCGACCTGCTGGTTGCCGCCTGGGTGGTCCACTACGCCCACCGGACCCTGGTGTGGCCCTGGATCGTGCAGCGCTACAGCCGGCCGATGCCGGTTCTCACCTGCGCCGCGGCCGTCGTGTTCAATACCATCAACGGCCTGCTCAACGGCTGGTTCCTGGGGCACCTCGCCGACTACCCGCGTGACTGGCTCCTCGACCCGCGCTTCCTCGCCGGCGCCGCCGCGTTCCTGATCGGGGCGGCCGTGAACGTGACCTCCGACTACCGCGTGGCACGGCTGCGCAGGGAGCAGCAGGGCCGCTACGTCATCCCGCAGGGCGGCGCGTTCAGATTCCTGTCGTCCCCCAACCTGAGCGGCGAGATCATGGAATGGATCGGGTTCGCGTTGATGGCCTGGTCGCTGCCGGCGCTGGCGTTCGCCCTGTGGACCGCCGCCAACCTCGTGCCGCGCGCCCTCTGGCGGCACCGGTGGTACCGTCAGACATTCCCCGACTATCCGCCATCCCGGCGCGCCGTCATCCCCGGCGTGCTGTGACACGGCGCGCGCCGGCTCAGTTGATGTGGCCGGTCCAGCGGCCAGCGAACACGACCCCGGCCCACAGCAGCAGCGACGCGGCCCCGGCGACCCGCGCGGCAGTCGGCATTTCCCGCGTCGTGTCCCAGTCGTCAACGCCGCGGAAAGTCCTGAACTGGAAATACGCCATGTTCAGGAACGCCAGCGGCATCAGCATGAACTTGATCTGGAAGGCGGGGTTCTCGACGTACGCGGACGCGCGCGCCATGAACATCCCGAAGCCGGAGAGCGCCGCCACGACGAACGCCGCCCAGGTCCAGGGGACCAGCTTGCGTGTCACCTGGCTCACCGGGTAGCGCACCGCCGCGAGGCCGAGCAGGCGCAGGTCGACTGTCATGATCGAACCGACCACCAGACCGATTGCGATGACGTGGATCGATTCCAAAAGCGGGAACCACCAGGTGTAGCCGATATGCTGCGAGATCGGGTGGTCCTGCAACCACAGCCAGAACGTCTGGTACGCCTGCAGAGATTCCCAATCGAACGGCTGCGGGAAGGGATCGGTGATGTACTCCGAGTAGGCGATCCAGCGTCCGCCGAGCATGACGCCGATCCAGGCCATGATCGACACCGCGGCAATGATCCGCGCCCCGCGCAGCCGCCCGGCCGAGGCCTCCCAGAAGCCGTGCTCCCGCCGGTTCATCCAGTAGACGGTGAACGCGAGCGCGACGGCCACGAGCAGCATCGAGAACTTGAAGGTGGCAACCGGGTTGTAGAAATAGCGGATGGGCCGCGCCAGGATGAATAGCATCCCTGTGACGAAGTTGACCCCCAGGGCGCACCACGTCCACGGCAGCAGGCGCCGAATCATCTCGCTGACGTTCTGGCCCGGCAGCGCGAGACCCAGGAACTTCAGGTCCACCATCACGATGGAGCCGACCACGGTCGCGATCCCGAGGATGTGGAATGACTGGGCGATCGGGGGCAGGCCCGGCACGTTGCCGAGCAGGTACACCATCAACTCGCGGACCGGACTCTCCGCGAGCGTTTGGGCCAGGAAGTCGCGCATCGGTCGGTCTCTCCAATCAGCCGCGCACTACGACTTCGAGAATCCGAAGAACCCGTCGAATATGTCGAGCTTGTCCTTGCGGACGCCCGACACCGCCCGGATCGCTGACCCGAACTCGATGGACTGGTCGCCGGCGCGCTCGTAGCGCGGCCATACCGGCAGTCCCTCACCGTTCGGATCGCCCGTGCGCGCGAAGTTGACCCAGTACTGCGAGATCGCGTCCGACAGCTCGTGGTCCCAGTCGGTCCAGTCGATCCCGACCAGTCCGACGTTGCCGAAGACGTACGCCAGCTCGCCCGAGTGGTAGGCACCGTAGCCACGCCGGCCGCCCGCGATCTGCAGATCCGGCTGGTCGGGAACGTACAGCCGGAACACCGGCGGCGCGTGGCTGAAGAAGTAGTGGTAGGCGACGTTGCCCGCCGCCTCGACCGCGCGCGCCCAGGTGCGCATCTCCCAGACGAACGTGCGGTCGCCCGAGATCTGCTTGTCGGCCGTAGCGGGCGAATCGGCGAAATCGCCCTCGTACGCCGCCAGCAGCGCGTCGGCCCGCGGCCCGTACTGGCTCCGGGCCGTGGCCACGAGCTCGTCGCGCGACGGTTGGGCGCTCGCGTCATAGAGCGCCGCTCTTTCGTTCGCCATGGCGCCGACAATCACCGGGACGTTGCTGTGCTCGCCCGCTTCGTAGATCTCGCGGGGCGCCTTGGGCAGGACCCAGCCATCGATGATCGCCCCCGAGCCGAGCGTAGCCGCCAGCACCGTCTCCGGCGCGATCGCCCGCAAAGCAGCTGCCGCTTCCGGGCCGTCGCCTTCCACGCCCAGCTCGGCGGCGGCGGCCAGACCGGCGTCGTGCGCCGACTTTTCCGCGCCGGTCTCGCCGGTCGCGTGGTCCAGGTACGGGCGCTCACCCTTGAAGCAACCGCCCGACTGGCCTATTGCCTTGTGGAAAAGCCCCTTGGCGAGCGGCGACGCCGTCAGGTAGCAGACCGTCCAGGAACCGGCCGACTGGCCGAAGATGGTCACGTTGCCGGCATCGCCGCCGAACCCCGCGATGTTGTCGCGCACCCACCGCAGCGCGGCGATCTGATCGAGGAGGCCGTAGTTGCCGGAAGAGCCGTGCGGCGATTCCGCGGTCAGCACGGGATGCGCCAGGAAGCCGAACGGCCCGAGCCGGTAGTTGATCGTGACGAGCACGACGCCCTTGCGCGCCAGCGTGGCGCCGTCGAAGATGCTGGCGCTGCCCGCGCCGCTGTTGTGTCCCCCGCCGTGGAACCAGACCATGACGGGATGCGACGCCACGGGCTCGCCGGCCGGCGCCCAGACGTTGAGGTACAGGCAATCTTCGTTGGTATTGAGATCGCCCCGCGCGTACAGCGACGACATCTCCCGCGGCCGCTGCCAGCACGCCGGGCCGAACTCACTGGCCGGCCGCACGCCGTACCACCGCACGGCGGCTGCGGGCCGCTGCCAGCGTGCGCCGCCGACGGGCGGCCGGGCATACGGAACGCCGCGGAACACGAGCGCGTCGTGGGCATCGTCGACGTACTCGCCCTCGAGCGTGCCCGAGACGGTGTCGACGAGTGTGCCGGCCGCACTGTCGACGCCGGTCGCGGCCTCTCCCCCGCCCGATCCCCCGCAGGCGGCGAGCGTCACGGAGAAGCCAAGAACGAGCGGTATCGACAGGTTGGGTGACAGGCGCATGGCCGTTCCTCCGGTTGTTGGGAGCCCGTGGCAAAAGCCCCGCTGCATTCGACCGCGATGCATCCCGCCTGACGGCGTTGTTCCTCACTCACATACTCTCAAGTATGCTCGCTTGTCACGCCTTATCAGCCGGGCGCCTCGCCGGTCTCGGTGCGACGCGGGGTTTCACCACGGACTCCCGGGATCAGACGAGCCGCGGACGTGTCATCATACGATAAGCCTCCGGGAAACCTGGAAGGAAAGGTACCGTGGCCACCCGCCGCACCCGTTTCGCGCACGTGGCAGTCGTAGCCGCCCTGCTGCTCTGCTGCGCCTACCCTGCCGGCGCGCAGCCGGAACCGCACCCCGACATCGAGCTGTTCCTGACCGCCGCCGCCAGCAGTCCGCAGCAGGCGCAGCGGGCGCTGGCCGAGATCGAGGCGCAGTGGCGGCCGGGGTACGCCGGCATGGTCTGGGATCTGGCGCGGCTGCTGCGCCCGCCGAGTCCGCGGCTGATGAGCTTCGTCACGCTCCTCCGCTTCCTCGAGCAGCAGACCGGCCAGCAGCTCGGCCAGAACCTGGGCGGCTGGAACGACTGGGTCTGGGCCCAGCCGTACGAGCCGCACCCGGACTACGCCTACCTGAAGGGGCAGTGGTACAGCCAGATCGACCCCGGTTTTGCCGACTTCTTCCCGCGCGGCACGGCTTCCGCCATCCGCCTGGACGAGATCGAGTGGGGCGGCGTGGCGGTCAACGGCATCCCGCCGCTGGAGTATCCCGAGCGCCTCGCGGCGGCGGACGCCGGCTATCTTGCGGACGACCACGTCGTGTTCGGCATTGCCATGAACGGCGAGGCGCGCGCGTACCCGAAGCGCATCCTGGCCTGGCACGAGATGGCGCTGGACCGGGTGGGCGGCGTCGAGCTGACCATCGTCTACTGCACGCTGTGCGGCACGGTGATTCCTTTCGAGAGCATGGCGGACGGGCGGCACCACAAATTCGGCACGAGCGGCATGCTGTACCGCTCGAACAAGCTGATGTTCGACCACGGGACGAAGAGCCTCTGGAATACGTTCGAGGGCGTGCCGGTCGTGGGCCCCCTGGTCGACAGCGGCTTGCGCCTCACCCCGCACGCCGTGGTCACGACGACGTGGGGGGAATGGAAGGCGCGGCATCCCGCCACCACCGTCCTGTCGCTTGAGACCGGGCACCGCCGCAACTACGCCGAGGGCGCCGCGTACCGTGCGTACTTCAGCACCGACGCGTTGATGTTCCAGGTGTCGCGGACCGACCCCCGCCTGAAGAACAAGGAAGAGGTGGTCGTGATGCGGTTCGACGACCCCGACTCGGGACGGCGCCTGCCGCTGGCCATCACCGCCAGCCACCTGGCCGCGAACCGCGTGTTCCACCACCGCTTCGCCGGGCGGAACCTCGTGGTGGTAACGAGCGAGGCGGGAGCCAACCGCGTCTACGACGCCGGCGATACACGGTTCGTCCAGCCCGCCGGCGCGAGCGAGGTGGCCGACGACGCCGGCCGCGTCTGGCGCGTGACCGAGGCGGCGCTGGTGCTGGCGGCGGATGCCGGGGTGCGACGCGCCCGGCTGCCCGCGCAGCGGGCGTTCTGGTTCGGCTGGTACGCGCAGTTCCCCGCGACCGAGCTGATCAGATAGGCGTTCCGTCCCGCACTATAATCAAGCCTGTTCCCGTCCCCTTGCGAAAGGAGATCCGATGTTTCTCCCTGCATGCGGCCGGTCGCTGTCGCCCACGCGTTGCGCGCTCGCATTGGGCTTGGCTGGCCTGCTGCTGCCGGCGGGCGCCGCCAGCCAGGAGCGCGGAGCGCTGTCAGCGGAGATTCCCCGCACCGCGTGGGGCGACCCGGACCTGCAGGGGCTGTGGACCATGGCGACGTATACCCCGCTCCAGCGGCCCGAGCGGTTCGAGGATCGCGAATTCCTGACCGACGCGGAAGTGGCGGAGCTCAGCAGCCTGCTCACGGCCGATGGGACCGATCCGCTCACGCGGAACGTCCTGAACGACGATCCCGAGGAGCTGCGGACAAGAACCGTCCAGACGCAGGAAAACATTCACTACGACAACGCGATCTGGCTGACCGAGGAGCGGCCCAAGAGCCTGTCGAGCGCGCGGACGTCGCTGATCGTCGATCCGTCGAACGGGCGCATCCCCTCCATGACGGAGGAGGGAGCGACGCGGCGGGCCGAGCGGGAGCGCGACAGCCGCTTCCTGATGAACAACCTGCGCGAGCCCGTGTACGACAGTTATCAGACGCGGACACTCGGTGAGCGGTGCATCGTCTGGCGCCACGAAGGACCGCCGATGGCGCCGCCGGCCTACAACGACATTCTTCAGATTTTCCAGACACGCGACTACGTCGTGGTCTTCCAGGAGATGAGCAACAACCTCCCGCGCATCATTCCGATGGATGGGCGCCCCCATCTGCCGGCGTCGGTCCGCCCGTGGGCGGGCGACTCGCGGGGCCGCTGGGAAGGCACCACGCTGGTGGTCGAGACGACCAACTTCAACGGTAAGACCCACTATCAGGGCGCGAGTGAAGACCTGCGCGTGGTGGAGCGGTTCCGGCGGGTCGCCGAGGACAGTATCCACTACGAGTGGACGGTTGAAGACGACCGTACCTGGGCGCGGCCGTGGACGGCCGAGACCCCGATGGTCAAGACCGACAAGCTGATGTATGAGTACGCCTGCCACGAGGGGAATCACGACCTGAGGAACATCCTCTCGGTAGCCCGCAACCTCGAGCGGCAAGCCGCCGAGAAGGCGCAGGCGGGCTCGCGGTAGGCGGAACCGGACCGGCCGGCGGCCGGAGGGAGCAGGCAACGATGAAGAGTGCGGACAGCGGGACGTCGCGGAGAATCTTTCTGGCCACGGCCGGCGGCGGCGCGGCGGCGTTGGCCTTGCCGCGCGGGGCGCGGGCGGCGGCGCTGACGGCGGCCGAGCAGGCCAACGTCAACGTCGTCAACGACTTCTGCGCCGCCTGGGACGTACCGGTCGACTGGGACCGGCTCGGCTCGTTCCTGGCCCCGGACTGCATGTTTCGCCCGACCCAGACCACGCCGGCAATCACCGGCCGCGACGCCATCATCAAGATGCTGCGGGATTTCGCCGGCAACGCCACGGCGTGCCAGTTCGAGGTGGTCGATTCGTGGGCGCGGGGGCCGATCGTGGTCAACGACCGGGTCGACCGCTTCACCCTGCCGGACCAAAGCATGGACATTCCGGTAGCCGGGGTGTTCCACCTCATCGACAGCAAGATCGCCGAGTGGAGCGACTACACCTTCTGAACAAAGGGGGGACGACGAGCAGCAAAGCAGTCGTCCCCCAAGCCGCACACAGTGCGGCTCGGCGGACGCGGCGCGGGGCGAAGGGGTCCCCGCTAGCGGCCGCCGGGGGTTCGGGGCGCAGCCCCGAGGGGAGAGGCACGATGAAAATCTACGTATGGACGGTATGGCTGGCCGTCGCCGCCATCGCGTTGGCGGGCTCCGCGCCGGCGGCGGCGCAGTCAAGCGGCAACGGCGACGGCAAGCGGACCGCGTGGGGCGACCCGGACCTGGGCGGCGTATGGGACTTCCGCACCCTGACGCCGATTGAGCGACCGGACGAGCTGGGCGACAAGGAGTTCCTGACGAGCGAGGAGGCCGCCGCGTTCGAGGAGCAGTCGCTGCGTCAATGGGACGCCGACCGGCGCGACGGCGCCGACCAGGATTTCGGCATCGGCAGCGACATCGAGCGCGCCTACAACGACTTCTGGTGGGACTACGGCAGCAGCATCACCGCGGACCGGCGAACGTCGCTCATCGTGGATCCGCCCGACGGCAAGATTCCCTGGACGCCGGAAGGCAAGGCCCGGCCGGGAACGTTCGACCTGGCGTTCTCCGGCATCATCACGGCGGGACCGGAGGACCGTGCGCTGTCGGAACGCTGCGTCCTGGGCTTCAACTCCGGGCCGCCCATGGAGTCGAGCGCCTACAACAACAACGTGCAGCTGTTCCAGACGCCGGACACCGTGGTGATCTTCAACGAGATGATCCATGACGCCCGGATCGTCCCGCTCGACGGGCGGGCGCACCTGGACGACGACATTCGCCAGTGGATGGGCGACCCGCGCGGGCGCTGGGAAGGGGACACGCTGGTGGTCGAAACCACCAACTTCCTGCGCGAGACCCACTTCCGGGGCTCGAGCGCCAACCTGCACCTGGTGGAGCGGTTCACGCGCATTGACGACGACACGCTGCTGTACGAGTACACGGCCAGCGACCCGACGACGTTCAGCCGGCCGTGGACCGTCCAGATGCCGATGCAGCGGTCGGACGGGCAGCTGTTCGAGTACGCCTGCCACGAGGGCAACTACGGGATGTTCAACCTGCTGGCCGGCGCGCGGGCGGAAGAGGCGGAGGCGGCGGGTTCGAAATAGCATTCGGACGTCCGGCGTCCGGACCGGATTGGCGGCGGCTGGCTGCCGCGGAGGAGTGCGTAATGGGTATGCGAGCAGCGTGTCTGCTGGTGGGGCTGGCCTTGCTGGTTCCCGCAGCGGTCCAGGCGCAGAATGCGGCGGGAGATGGCGATCCCGCGACGCCGCGCACGCCGTGGGGCGACCCCGACCTGCAGGGCATCTGGACGAACACCACCACCACGCCGCTCGAGCGGCCCGCCGCGCTGGCCGGGCTGGTCGCCTCGCGCCGGTCGCCCTCCTACTCCACCACATACCAGGAGCCGAGCCTGATGGAGCGCAGCATCACCCGCGGCGTGCCGGGCGTGATGCTGCCGGGCAACTACGCGATGGCCAACATGCTCAGCGGCGCCCGCGACGTCGAAGCGGCCGCCGCTGCGAAGCGCGCCGGCTCCGAGTGAGTAGTCCGCGCGTTCGCGGCGCCGCTTGGGCGCTGGGTCTGCTGGCCGTCCACGCGGTCGCCGCCGCGGCGCAGCCGCCGCCTGCGAGCCAGCCGGCCGGGACCGCCGAATCCGCCCTGGAGATCATCGGCGGCCCGCCGCCGCCGGTCCCGCCGGCGGTAATCAGCCGCGACGCGGAGGGTCGCGCCACGTTGCGCGCCGTGCGCGTCGACAACCTGACCATCGACGGCGTGCTCGACGAGCAGGTCTACCAACAGGTTCCCGCAGTTTCCGGTTTCATCATGCAGGAGCCGCAAGAGGGTCCGCCCGCCACCGAGAAGACCGAGGTCTGGGTGCTGTTCGACGACGAGAATTTCTATCTCACCGTACGCTGCTGGAACTCGGCGCCGGAGTCGGACTGGGTCGTCAGGGACATGCGCCGCGACAGCTTCAACGTCACCTCGGGCGAGTACGTCGGCGTGCTGCTCGACACGTTCTACGACCGCCGCAACGGATACAACTTCGGCATCAACCCGATCGGCGGGCGGATCGACGCGCAGATGACCAACGAGCGCGACTTCAACATGGATTGGAACCCGATCTGGGAGCTGCGCACCGGGCGCTTCGACGGCGGCTGGACGATCGAGGCGGCCTTCCCGTTCAAGTCGTTGCGCTACCGGCCCGGCCGGGATCAAATCTGGGGCTTCAACCTGATGCGCAACGTGCAGTCGAAGAACGAGCGATCGTTCCTGAATCCGGTTCCGGCCGCGCGCGGTCAGGGCGCCGTTTCGCAAGCGTCGCTGGCAGCTGCGATCGTGGGGATAGAGGCGCCCGAGGACAGCCTCCGCTTCGAGCTCAAGCCGTATGCCATCGCAGACCTGACCACCGACCGCGGCGGCGCCAATCCGTTCTCGAACGATCTCGATGGAACCGCCGGCATCGACGTGAAGTACGGGCTCACCGACAACCTCGTGGCCGATTTGACGGTTAACACCGACTTCGCCCAGGTCGAGGCGGACGAGCAACAGGTGAACCTGACGCGCTTCAGCCTGTACTTTCCCGAGAAGCGGGAGTTCTTCCTTGAGAACCAGGGGGTGTTCACGTTCGGGGGCGCGGCGGCCAACGCGTTCGGCGGCGGCGGCGCAGGCGAGACGCCGGTGCTGTTCTACAGCCGCCAAATCGGACTGAACGAAGTCGACGGCATGGCCCGGGAGGTTCCGATAGACGCGGGCGCCCGCATGACGGGCAGGGTCGGAAATTTCACTGTCGGCCTGCTGAACATCCAGACCGGCGACGCGCCGACAGCCGGGGCGCGGCCCACGAACTTCTCCGTCGTCCGCATGAAGCGCGACGTGCTGCGGCGCAGCAGCTTCGGCGCCCTGTACATACGTCGATCCATTTCGAATCGGGCTCCGGGATCGAACGAGACGTACGGCATCGACGGCGCGTTCGGCTTCTTCGACGACCTGAACATCAATACCTACTGGGCCAAGACCGAGACGGCCGGCTTCGACGACGACGTCAGCTACCGCGCCCAGCTCGACTACGACGGCGACCGCTACGGAGTCCGGCTGGAACGCCTGGTGGTGGGCACCGACTTCAACCCCGAGGTCGGCTTCCTGCGCCGCGAGGACTTCGAGCAGAGCCTCGGACGCTTCCGCTTCAGTCCGCGGCTGCCCTCCAGCCGGGTCATCCGCAAGCTGTCGTGGGAAGGGACGCTCGACTATATTACGGACCGCGCGGACGTCCTGGAGACGCGCCAGGCCCAGGGCCGCTTCGGCATCGAGTTCGAGAACAGCGACCGGTTCGAGGTGACGTACACACGCAACCACGAGTTCCTCGACAGGCCGTTCCGGGTGTCCCGCGATGTCCGGATACCGGTCGGCGGGTACCGCTTCGACGATGTCCAGGTATCAATGCAACTCGGGCCGCAACAGCCGCTGGCGGGCTCGATTTCCGTCCAGCACGGCGGCTTCTTCAGCGGCGACCGGACGAGCGTGGATCTGCGGCGGGGCCGCCTCAATCTCACGCGTCAGCTGTCCGTCCAGCCGGGCCTGTCGCTCAACTGGATCGACCTGCCGGAAGGCAACTTCACGACCGAGCTCGTGACGGCGCGCACGACCTACACCATCACGCCGCTGATGTTCGTCAGCGCGCTGCTGCAGTACAATTCGAGCACCAATTCGCTCGGTGCAAACGTCCGGATGCGCTGGGAATATCAGCCGGGAAGCGAGCTGTTCGTCGTCTACAACGAGCAGCGGGACACGCTGGCGCGGCGCTTCCCGGGCCTGGAGAACCGCGCACTCATCATCAAGGTCAACCGGCTGTTTCGGTTCTGAACGGATCGACTCGCGGGAAGAGTCCCGGCACGCGGCATGGAAGACGTCATTTCGATATGGTCAAGTGGCGCGATCGCTTGCATAATGACGGGGCGGCGGAAGCCACACGGCAGGGCGCATCAGCACGGCGAAAAGGAGACGTGAGATGGCACATCGACATCCCGTAGTGCTGGGTGTCGCCGTGCTCGTGGCGCTAACGCTGCTGGCGCCGGCCGGCGGCGCCGGCCAGGGCGGGTCGGCATCGAACGATACGTGGACGACGCCGCAGACGCCGTGGGGCCACCCTGACCTGCAAGGCATCTGGACGACCGACTGGGAGCGGAGCGTCCCGTTCGAACGCCCCGACGAGTTCGGCGAGCGGCCGGAGTTGACCCCCGAGGAGATCGCCGCCCGGGCGGCCGACGAGGCGCGCAAGCTGGACGACAACAAGGATGAGCGCAATACGCGGCCGGGCGATCCGGAAGCGGGTCCGGAGCACTGGTACGAATTCGGGGACCATACGTCGCCGCGCACGTCGCTCGTCGTCCACCCGGCCGACGGCAAGGTCCCGCCGCTGACGCTCGGGGCGCAGACGCGCTACATCGATCCCAGCTCCCGGCTCGGCTTCGTGGGCGGCAGCATGGGCGACGGACCGTACAACGGGCCGGAGGATCTGCACCTCGCCGACCGCTGCATTACGCGCGGCCTGCCGCAGACCTGGGTCCCTAGCGCCTACAACAACGGCTTCCAGATCGTGCAGCACCCTGACTACGTGGCGGTGTTGTACGAGCGGCTGCACGAGCACCGGCTGATTCCACTCGACGGGCGCCCGGCGCTCACGTCGCAGATTGGCCAGTGGTTCGGCGACTCCCGCGGCCATTGGGAGGGCGACACGCTGGTCGTAGAGGTGACGAACTTCAGCGATCGGACGAACTTCCGGGGGGCCGGGGCGACACGACGCCTGATGGAGCGCTACACGCGGGTGAACGAGGACACCGTGCGTGTCGAGGTTACGATAGAGGATCCCACCACGTGGACCGAACCGTGGACTCTGGTGGTCAACGGCCGGCACGACCCCGACTACTGGCAGGTATTCGAGTACGCCTGTCACGAGGGAAACTACGGGATGAGCAACATCCTGAGCGCGGCCCGCAACCTGGAGAAGCGGGCCGCCGCGGAGAAAGGCAAGTAGCGCTGCGCTTCCCGGCGCGGCGGATCGATCACCGCGCGGCGGATGGCGCCGTTCGCATGCATCGAAGCTTGCTGCACGGATTGCTGGTAGGGTCGTTGATTGTCGCCAACGCCGGAACGGCCGGCGCCCAACCGCTGGACCCGGCCACCGCGGACCGCTTCATGCGGCTCGCCCTCGACTGTGTCCACCGGGAGTACCCCAACAAGATCGCGCACGTGCTGTCCGGCGATGGCGACGTCAAGCCGCCGCGGGAGCTGACGCCCGCCTTCTACGGTTGCTACGACTGGCACTCGGCCGTGCACGGGCACTGGCTGCTGGCCCGGCTCGCGCGCGTGGCGGAAGGCGGGAAGCTCGTGCCCGCTGCGCGCGACGCCCTGTCGCGCAGCCTGACGCCCGCCAACATCGCCGTCGAGCTGCGCTATCTGCGCGGCGGCGGCCGCATTGCCTTCGAGCGGCCGTACGGCCTGGCGTGGCTGCTGCAGCTCGCCGCGGAGCTGCACGGGTGGCGCGACGACCCGCACGTGGCGCGCTGGCGGGAAGCGCTGGAGCCGCTGGAGCGGGAAGCTGCGCAGCGGATCAAGGACTGGCTGCCCAAGCTCACCCACCCGATTCGCGTCGGCGAGCACTCGCAGACCGCGTTCGCCTTCGGGCTCGTGCTGGACTGGGCGCGTGCGGCGGACGATCTGGAAATGGAACGGCTGATCCGCTCCCGGACCGAGGACTACTACGGGAACGACCGCGACTGCCCCCTCGCCTACGAGCCGTCGGGGCAGGACTTCCTCTCGCCCTGTCTGGCGGAAGCCGACCTGATCCGCCGCGTGCGCGGCCCGGACGACTTCGCGGCATGGCTCGACACATTCCTGCCCGGCGTCCCACGGGCCGGCAAGGAACACCGGAAGGCCTGGCTGGAACCAGCCGTGGTGACCGACCCGAGCGACGGCAAGCTGGCCCACCTCGACGGCCTGAACCTCAGCCGGGCCTGGATGCTGGAAGGAATCGCGGCGGGATTGCCGGCAAGCGACGGGCGGCTGCCTGCGCTGCGCGAGACGGCCCGCCTGCACCGCGAGGCCGGGCTGGCCGCGGTCGCCGGAGAGCACTACGCCGGCGGCCACTGGCTCGCCAGCTTCGCCACCTACCTCGTCACGGAGCGCGGGATTCGCTAGCGAATCCCGCGGCTTTCCGGCACTACGGCAGCGCGAACGTCAGCACGTCGTTGCTGGCGACCACCGAGATGTACTGCTTGCCGTTGACGGCGTAGGTCATTGGGCTGGCGCGGATCGCCCGGTTGTGCCGGTAGCTGAACCGGACCTCGCCCGTCCGGGCATCGTACGCGAACACCCCGCCGACGTCGGTGCCCTGGATCACCAGGTCACCCGAGGTCACCAGGTTTCCGCTCGCGCCGATGGCGGACGCGGTCGGCGCCCGCTGCTGCCAGACCAGGTCGCCGGTGGCCGGATCGTAGGCGGACAGGGTGAACTCCGGGGTCATGTCATCCCGAATCGGACCCTCCGCGATATTGTCCGAATGCCCGTCGCTCTCTCCTACCACCAGCGTGTCGCCGACCGGATTGACCGTGAACGCTATCCCGCCGTTCTTTCCGGTCACATATAGCAGTCCGGTCCGCGGACTGAACGACAGCGGTCCCCAGCTGCTGCCGCCGTGCGCCACGATATAGAACTCATTGACGGAGTACGGTGTGTAGATCTGCCGCGCGCGCTGCGCCGCTTCCGGATCTGTGACGAGTGGAAAGGTGGCGCAGAACGGAGTCAGCGGCACGCCGCGGGCGTTGTGCGGGATCGGCTGCGTGGGCCACACCTGCTCGCCCGGCACGTCGGACTCGGTCGGCATGGCTGTCTCCACCATCGGGTGGATCGGTTCGCCCGTCTCCCGGTGCCACATGTACAGCAGGCAATTCTTGCCCGCCGCCGCCACGCCCTTGATCATCCCGCCGTCCGGCGCAATGACGTCGAACAACGTCGGCCCGGTCACATGGTCGAAGTCCCAGAGGTCATGATGTATCGCCTGGTAGTACCAGGCGAGGCGGCCGGTATCCAGATGCAGCGCAATGGTCGCATTCGTGAACAGGTTCATGCCCGGCCGGGCCGATCCGTCATAGTCAGGTGAAGGATTGCCAGTGTTGACGTACAGCAGCCCCAGCTCGGTGTCGATCGCCGGTGGCGTCCAGACGCCGCCCCCGACCTTCTGACCGTCGCCCCAGCTGTCCTTCGCAATCTCCCAGCCGTCGTCCCGCGGCCCCTGCGGGACGGTGTTGAAGACCCACTTGATCGCCCCGGTCGTCGCGTCCGCCGCCACCACCAGGCCGCCCGGAATATGGTTCTCCGACAGCGCGAACCCGCCGTACAGCGTGCCGTCGTGGTATACCGCCGGCGTGGTTATCCGGTAGCCGAGCGAGTACGCGTCCACGTTCGGCGGATAGTCGTCCGGATACTTGAACTGCAGCGCCTCGGAGACGATCTCCAGCCGGCCGCCGTTGCCGAACGACTCCACCAGCTCACCCGTCGTGGCGTCGGCGGCGTACAGCGTGGCGCCGCCGAAGGCGTACAGCTTGCCGTCCCCGTAGGTGGGGCCCCGCCCCCGCGCTTCGAGCGTTCCCGACAGCTTCGTGGTCCAGATCACCTCGCCGGAGGTCGCGTTGAGCGCGAACAGCGTCCCGCCCGCGTTCACGTACATCACGCCGTCGATGACGAGCGGCGTGGCCTGCGTGATGCTGTTCTCGGCGCCCGCCGTAAACGTCCAGGCCAGCTCGACGCTGCCGGCGTTCGACGTGTTGATCTCGTCGATCTCCGCGTAGCGGCTGCCCCGGATGTCGACATTGTGCAGCGACCAGTTCACCTGCCCACTCGCGGTCAGCTGCGGCATCGCCGACTGAACCGTCGTGGTGACATCCTGAGCGCCCGCGGGCGCGGGCGGCAGCAGCAGGGCGGCGATGGCGAAAGCGACCGCCGCCAGCAGCGCCGGACATCCGCGAACGTGCCTGTCGGGTCTCATTCAGGTTCTCCTCGGACCGGCAGTGTCCGTGCGCGTATTCTACCGTTCCGCTCAGAAGAGCAGCAGGAACGAATCGTCCGGCTTGACGATCGCCGCAGGCGCGCTACCGCTCGGCACGGTCGTATCGTCGCCCTGCTCGCCAAGCGGCCGTCCACCGGCATCGAAAAGACGCCAGTGCAGCGTTCCGCCTGCGCGCAGGCCGGGACCGTCGCCCCACGCCAGCAGCGTGTCGCCGCGGCTGTTCACCGCGACGACCGGGTTCTTGCGCCGGAAACGGGCAGCGCCGTCCGGCTCCACGGGCTCGTCCAAGCGGTCGACCGGCGCGTAGTACACCCGTCCGTCCGTCTCCCAGGCGACGCGCGCCGCGCCGGGTGCCGCGCTCAGCGTCGTGGTCGTTACCGGACAGGCCCCAATCTCCCATTCGTCGATCGGCCGGTCCTCGAACGTGCGGCCCGCGTCGCCGGACACCAGCAGCCGCTGGTCGCGCCGGATGTTCTCGCGCGCGCTGCGGTACGACACGTGCACCTCGCCGGAGCCTCCGGCGAGCGCCGCCATGTTGCAGCAGCCGCAGGCGCCTTCGCCGGTCTGGCTGACGCGCCGGACGGGGCCGAACGTGTCGCCGCCGTCGTGCGACGCGGTCATGTGCACCGCCCGATCCGCGTCCTCTCGCCCGCCGGCATGCCAGAAGACGTACACCCCGCCGTCGTTGCCGGAGGCCACCGTCGGCGACGCCTCGAAGCTGCCGTCCTCCTCCTGCCACAAGATCCGCTGCGGTTCGAACGTCGCGCCGCCGGGCTTGCTGCGTGTGTAGAAGATGCGCGTGGGGTTGGTCTGGAACCAGGCCGCGTGCAACCGGCCGGCGCCGTCGAGCGCCACCTGTCCGCCGTCGATCGGCCCCATGCCGACCGCCGAGCGCCGCTCGCTGTTGACCCGCACCGGCTCCGTCCAGGCCGAGCCGCCTGCGGCTCGCGAGACGTGCAGCAGGTCGCCGCCGCTCATCACGCCTTCGAAGTAGATCACGTGCACGGCGCCGGCCGGGTCGATGACGGCCCTGGGCATCCGGCCGCCCCCCGGAATGCGCGCCACCTCTACCGCCGGGCCGTCCAGGAACGTGATGGCCAGCCACCCCGCCACCAGCAGAACCGCCGCGGCCAGGACGAGGCCGGCGAGCCGGATACCCCTCGAGCGTCCGGAAACCGCCCGTGCGCCGGTCTCCCTGTCGGTCCCGCTCATGACTTTGTACGCTAGCCCGATTTCGGCGGCGGCGCAACCGGCGAGCGGCGCCGCGCCCGTCCGGCTGCCGCCAGTAGCGCCCGCCTGTGTTCAATGCGGACGTCGGGCCACGATCTCCGCTACACCCAGCCCGTGATCCGGCGTCGCGGACGCCTCGCGCTCTACGCTGTGGAGAACGGTCCAGCCCCATCCGGTCGCCAGCCGCGCCAGTTCGCCCCGCTCCAGGACATACCCGTGGCCGCGGACCCCGTCGCCGGCGGTGATGTGCAACGCGGCGACGAACAACCCGCCCGGGCGCACACCGTTCCGGATCCGCGGAAACAACGGGCGGTGCAGGAACTGGCAGTCGACGATCAGGTCGTACGCCGCCGCCGCAATCGTGAACGCCGGCGGCTCGGCCTCCAGGTTGGCGACGTGCGTCTCGATGCGCTCGCGGCAGCCGGCCTCTCCGGCGCGCGCGAGCAACTGTTCGAGAGCGGCGGGAGCACCGTCGACCGCGGCGACCCGCCAGCCGCGGGTGGCAAGCCAGACCGCGTGGCGGCCCGCCCCGCACGCCAGGTCCAGCGCCCGGCCGGCCGGCACGCCGGCCAGGGCGCGGGTGAGCAGCGGCGACGGACCCGGTTCCGCCGGTCGCTCGCGGGCGGCGTAGCGCGCGTTCCACTTGGCGATGCGCGCGTCGCTGGATGTCATGACGTCCGATTGCGAGCATACCCCGGCTTGCAGAACAGTCTCGACAGCGCCGCGGCGCCAGCCGGACACCCCATTGACAACGCACGCCAAGCTGGCGAGTATCTCCACATAGAGAAAAGCATGCGCACGCCACCGTTCGTCATCTGCCTCACCATTGCTCTGCTTGTCGCCGCCGTGAGCGCGCGCCAGGCGCGCGCCGAGAACTGGCCCGCGTGGCGTGGCCCGACCGCCGACGGCGTGAGCGCCGAGACGGATCTGCCGCTGGAGTGGGACACGGAGCGTAACGTCGCCTGGAAGCTCGCCATGCCGCGACGGTCCGGGGCGACGCCGATCGTCTGGAACGATCGGATCTTCCTCAACGTGGCGGTGGACGACGACAACCTCGAGTTCTGGTGCATCGACCGCAACACCGGCCAGGTGCTCTGGAACCGCCACCTGAGCGCCGGCAACCGCCGCCTGCGCAAGCAGAACCTGTCGTCGCCGTCGCCGGTGACCGACGGCGAGCGGGTGTGGGTGATGACCGGCACCGGCATCCTGCGTGCCTATGACTTCGAGGGACAGGAGCTCTGGAGCCGCGACATTCCAGCGTCGTACGGACCGTTCGGCCTGAACTGGGGGTACGCGTCGTCGCCGCTGCTGCATGACGGCGCACTGTTCGTCCAGGTGCTGCACGGCATGCGCACGGACGATCCCTCGTACCTGCTACGGATCGATGCGGGCAGCGGCGAGACCGTCTGGCAGGTCGAGCGGCCGACGGAGGCGGTCCGCGAGTCGCCAGACTCGTACACGACGCCGGCGCTGCTGCGCCACGGCGGCGGCGCCGAGATCGTCGTCACGGGCGGCGACGCCGTCACCGGCCACGAACCCGCGACCGGCCGGGAGCTGTGGCGGGCCGACGGGCTGAATCCGACGCGGAACAGGAGCTATCGCATCGTGGCCTCCCCGGTGATCCACGACGGCGTCATCTACGCCCCGACGCGCGTCCGGCCGCTGCTGGCGCTGCGGCCGGGCGGGCGCGGCGACGTGCTCGACACGCACGTCATGTGGTCGACCGACAACGGGCCGGACGTGCCGACGCCGGTGACCGACGGCACGTACTTCTACGTCGTCAACGACCGCGGCATCGTCTTCGCCATGGACGCCAAGACCGGTGATCCGGTGTACGGGCCGGAGCGGATCCGGCCGGCCACCTACAGCGCGTCGCCGGTGCTGGCCGGCGGCAGGATCTACGTGACGAACGAGGACGGGCTGACCACCGTCCTGCGCGCCGGACCCCGCTTCGAGGTGCTCGCGGAGAACGACCTGGGAGACTATTGCCTCAGCTCGCCGGCCATCTCCGACGGCCAGATCTTCATCCGCACCAGCGGCTTCCTCTACGCCATCGGCGAGCGCCGTTCCGCGTCGGACAACTGAATCCGCCCCGCTCGGCGTCGCGGCTGAGAGGCCTCCAATCCGCGCCGCGCTGCGAATTTCGTGCTACTGAGTCGCAGTACCACCACCCCTTCTTTCCGGGTGTTAGCTTGGCGGTATAGCGACGTTCCACGCGATTCTGAAGGAGGAAACGCATGAAGGGCCAAGCCGAGATCATTGATGGATTGAACGGCGCGCTCACCGTCGAGCTCACGGCAATCAACCAGTACTTCTGTCAGGCGAAGATGTGCGCCGACTGGGGCTTCCACAACCTGGCGAAGAAGCACTACGAAGAGTCGGTCGGCGAAATGAAGCACGCCGAGAAGCTGATCGAGCGCATCCTGTTCCTGGAGGGCGCGCCGGAGATTGCCCGCTACGACGTCATCCGCGTCGGCACCGACGTGAAGGAGCAGTTCGAGAACGACCTCAAGCTCGAGATGAACGGCGTCGCGCTATACAACGCCCTCGTCGAGCTGAGCGTGAAGCTGGGCGACAACGGGACCCGCGAGCTTGCGGCGCCGATTCTCACCGAGTCGGAAGAGCACGTCGACTGGCTGGAGACGCAGCTATTCCGGATCGATAAGGTGGGAATTCAGAACTACCTGACAGAGCAGATGGGCGGGCACGACGGCTGACCGGCGGCGGCGAGGTACTCCCGCAGCAGGTCGTGGCAGACCGTGCACCCGTCGCCGGCGCCGATGATGCGCCGGAGGTCCCGGAGCGTTCGGACGTGCGGACTTGACAGCGTCGCCAGCAGGTCGCACTCCGTGATCCGCAGGCAGGTACAGACGTATTCGGACGCGCGAGGAACCGGTCGAGACAACGTGGCCGTGGCCGCGGGCGCCGCCTGCATCCGCGCATCGTACCGTTTCTGCAACTGAGACGCAATCTCAAAGTCGCGTCTGCAACCCCGCCTCGGAACGGCCGTTCCGGAATGCTCTACCCGTGGGCTCTCGCCCGCGCCGGCCGGCCCGGGCGCCGCCAGACCCTGTGCGCCTTCGGCTTCCCGTTGCGCGCTGCCGGCGCTTGGCGGGCACGGGTCGGTGTCGACCGGTCACAGTACAGTGCAGCGGTTCTGTTGGAATGGAACGGGTGGTCGTCGATTGGCGCAATCTTCAGCTTCGTCAACCGCTCGATGTCGGCCAGGTAGCCCACCTCATCCACATCACAGAGCGACATTGCGCGCCCCACGGCGCCCGCTCTGGCCGTGCGCCCGATGCGGTGGACGTAGCTTTCCGGCTCGTTCGGCAGCTCGTAGTTGATCACGTGCGAGATGCCGTCGACGTCGATGCCCCGCGCCACGATATCGGTGGCGACGAGCACCCTCAGGTGTCCCCCGTCGAACCGGCTCAGCGCCTTCTGCCGCGCCTGCTGCGTCTTGTTCCCATGGATGGCGTCCGCGGAAATGCCGCTGTCCTGCAGTTGCCGGGAGATACGATTCGCGCGGTGCTTGGTGCGCGTAAAGACAAGGGCCCGGCTCACATCGGCATTCTCGAGCATGCTCGTGAGCAGCGCACGCTTGTCGGCCTTCTCGACGAACATCACTTCCTGCGTGATGCCGTCCGCGACCGTGGCGGCCGGCTCGATCTCGATGCGGACGGGACCGCCGAGCAGCGTATTGGCGAGTTTTTCGACGTCGCGCGGCATCGTCGCCGAGTAGAACAGCGTCTGGCGTTCGCTCGGGAGCTGCGCGACAATCCTGCGCACGTCGGGAATGAAGCCCATATCGAGCATCCGGTCGGCTTCGTCCAGCACGAACTTGCGGATGCGACCCAAATGGACCTTGCCCTGGTTGAGCAGGTCCAGCAGCCGGCCGGGTGTCGCGACCAGGATGTCGGGGCGCTGCCGCAGGCTTGTGATCTGTCTGCCGATCGGGATGCCGCCGACGAGCACCGCCGTGCGCAGCTTCAACTGCCGGCCGTACGTCCTGAAGCTGCGGTCGATCTGCTGGGCCAGCTCGCGGGTCGGCGTCAGAATCAGCGCGCGCGGGCCCCTGTCGCAATGGGCCCGCTCCTCATCCAGCAGGTGCAGGATCGGCAGCGCAAATGCCGCCGTCTTGCCGGTTCCCGTCTGCGCGGTTCCCAGCACGTCGGACCCCTCGAGGGAAACCGGGATCGCTCGCGCCTGTATCGGCGTCGGCGTTGCGTAGCCCTCGTCGGAGAGCGCCTGGAGGATGGAAGGATGGAGAGGTAGTGAATCGAATGTCTGCATTTCGTCCTGTCTGCGATGCCGGAGACAACTGGCGGCGTCTCTCGATTGGGTGGCAGGACCGAAAGGCGAGACGGTGACGCGTGGAAATCTTCGGAAGGATGGTAGTGGAGTGGTTCGCTGTCGGTACACTACTACAACCTTGACGTTCGGGCAAATCCCGATTCCGGATCGCCCCCCGGACGCGCTACGATCTTGATGTCGCCGAGCGCACGCTGCGCCGGACGGTCGACAAGGAAGTCAAGCCCCGCACCGCATGACGTTGCTTTGGAGCCGGTGACAGATGCTGACCAGACTCACCATCCGCAACTTCAAGCGCTTCGGCGAGGTCGCGATCGAGCTCGGGAGTCCCGTGGTCTTCATCGGCCCGAACAACTCCGGGAAGACCTCGGCAATGCAGGCGCTCGCCCTCTGGGACATCGGGCTCAAGCGCTGGAACGAGAAGCGGTCCGGAAAGACCACACCCGAGAAGCGCCCCGGCGTGACCGTCAACCGCCGCGACCTCGCGGCGATTCCGATTCCATACGCCAAACTTCTGTGGCGCAATCTGCACGTGCGGGACGTGAGACGAGTCTCCGGCCGGCAGACCACCAGCAACATCTGCATCGATCTCATCGTCGAGGGCGTGACCAGTGACAGGCGCTGGACGTGCGGACTCGAGTTCGACTTCGCGAACGAGGAGTCTTTCTACTGCCGGCCGCTGCGCCTTTCCGAGGGTAAGGCTCCCGACCGCATGCAGGTGCCTGACGAAGCCGGCAGCACCCGGATTGCTTTTCTGCCGCCGATGTCAGGGCTGGCTGCCACCGAGACGCGCCTCGACCACGGCGCCGTCAATGTCCGCATCGGAGAGGGGCGTACTGCGGAAGTGTTGCGCAACCTCTGTTTCCGGATTCACGAAGAAGAGCCGTCACTGTGGAAGGGACTGGTAGAACATATTCGGAGCCTGTTCGGGTCAGAGATCGATCCGCCGCGGTACGTGGCCGAGCGCGGCGAGATCGTGATGACCTACCGCGAGGAGGACGCCGGGCTCGACCTGTCTTCATCCGGTCGGGGTCTCCAACAGACGCTGCTCCTTCTGGCGTACATGTACGCGAATCCAGGCGCCGTCCTGCTCCTGGACGAACCGGACGCGCACCTGGAGATTCTTCGTCAGCGGCAGATCTACCACCTGCTTACCGACGTGGCGCATAAAAGCGGCAGTCAGATCATTGCCGCCAGCCACTCCGAGGTGCTGCTCAACGAGGCGGCTGGACGGGACATGGTCGTGGCGTTCGTAGGCCCGCCGCACCGCATCGACGGCCGCGGCAGCCAGGTTCTGAAAGCGCTCCGGGAGATTGGGTTCGACCAGTACTACTTGGCGGACCAGGCCGGCTGGGTGCTCTACCTGGAGGGGTCGACAGACCTGTCGATCCTGCAAGCCTTCGCCAGGCGCCTCCGATACCAACGCGCGCTGGAGGCGCTGGAGCGACCGTTTGTACACTACGTTGGAAACCAACTGAGTGCCGTTCAGAACCACTACCACGGCTTGCGTGAGGCTCTGCCCGCGCTTCGCGGTATTGCCCTTTTCGATCGCCTTGTACCGGAACCGCGGGACATCGCGCCGGTCGAATGTCAGATCTGGAAGCGCCGGGAGATTGAGAACTACCTCTGCTCGCGGTCAACACTGGAGGCGTACGCAACGGCCTCGGCACCGGAGCCTGAGTGGGGGGGGGCGCTGTTCACGGCGGCCGAAGCCGGACGGCAACTGGATGCAATGCGTCAAGCGATCGACCAGATCGAGTCGGCCCTCAACGCGCTCGGCAAGGATTCACCCTGGAGCGATGACATCAAGGTCAGCGACGAGTTCCTGAAGCCCCTCTTCCGCGCGTACTTCGAGAAACTCGGCTTGCAGAGCCTGATAACCAAGAAGAACTTCTACGAACTAGTGGAGCACGTCCCGGTCGCCGAGATCGACGCGGAAATCCGCGAAAAATTGGACGCGATTGTGCGTGTCGCCGAGGGTTCAACACCAGCGTGACACCTGCAGGAGTACGCCGCCGACTCGACCGTTAGGCCCCGAGGAACCGCAGGATGGCGAAGAAAAAGGACGACAAGAAGGGCATATTCTGTCTGGAAGGGGAGTGGCGGGGCGTCAAGGACACGACGTCCGTCAAGCCGGTCCTGCGGTTGCTGCAAACGATGGGCGGCTACAAGGTGCCCTATGTCCATCGCGATATCGGAACGCGCGAGGAGTTCGACTTCTATGTGAGGAAGTGGCGTGGGCGATCCTTCGCCAGCCACCCGATTCTGTATCTGGGCTTTCATGGGAAGAGCGGCTGCATTCTGGTTGGTGAAGGACGGAGCAACAGGATCGAACTGATGGAGCTGGCTGATCAACTCGAGGGCTGCTGCAAGGGACGCGTCATTCATTTCGGATCGTGCAGCACCCTCCGCGTCAACGACCATACGCTCAATGCGTTCCTCCAGCGCACCGGCGCGCTCGCTGTGCTCGGATTCAGAAAAGACATCGACTGGTTGGAATCTGCCTCATTCGACACGTTGGTGCTGGGATACCTGCAGGGCGTTTCCTTTACTGCGTCCGGGATGCGAAAGTTGCGGCGGCTTCTCGAAGAGAATGCGCTCGTCCTGTCGAAGAAGTTGGAGTTTCGGATGTGGCCTGCGCGGGACTGACACTCGCAGCCTGTGAGACAAGTCTGCAAAAAAACGTCGCGCGGAAGGGGTTCGGGAGAACCCCAACCAGGCGGCGGCGCTCGCCGGGTTGCTGACCGGTGACAGGCCGACCGCAACGGAGCCGAGCGTGACCGGGAAGTTCTTCTCAGTGCTCCACCACCCGGAGCCGACGTCAGCTGTTGGACGAGCCGACTACATACCCCCGGTCAGCAGGACCATCTACTCTTCGACATCGAAGCGAAGAAGAACGGGAGCAGTGCCGACGTCACGAAGCAGCAGGCGCTTCCCTTCGTGAATGCGCTCGGTGCTCCCGGAGCGGACGGGGCCTGAACCACGAACCGCGTTCAGATAGAGCGAAAACGGAGTGAACTACATGCAGATTCCATGTGTTTCCGAGACCGAACCATGAACGTAGTAGCGTTGTTTACAACGCTCTGTGCGACTTTCGCCTCGGTCCCCTCCCCCCTTGACCTGGAAGGCAAAAGGTCATACCGTTCCTTTACTGACTTCGGTCGGAAAAGAATGTGGGTGAAATCCCCGCAGCGTAGCTGACGGCCGCCTCCTTAGGAGGCGGCCGTTGGTCTTTTCAGGTGTCTTTCAGAGGCGCATCCCCCGCTCTCCAGAGCAGACGCCGCGCTCGCTTCAGCCTACTTCGCGCCTGATTTCGTTTCACGGGAAACCCCGTCACCGGAACACGACAGTTGTCACTCTTGCTCTTGCCGACCAAGACCAACATGAAGGGATAGGGCCGATCTCCGTAGTGCTTGAGAAACCCAAGGTCGGCCGTCTGGTGGGGTTCATCCAGTTCGAACACGTAATGCGGGTTTAACAGTGTGTCGAGCGCCGACGGGAGAAGGCGTGCCCTGGCTTCGTCGATCGCATACGGCCCGTAGCCGGTCCGTTCGGCTCGGATGCGAGGCTTCTCCTCTTGGATGTTGAACTTCACGCAGCCTTCTCGGCTTAGCTTTACCAAGTGCGGAAAACATCGGTCGAAGGCTGTCACCTGTAATCCGCACCTTGACGTCAGATGCTGACGGAAGTCGTGTCCTTGAAGAAACAGGGTTTCGTACTGTTCGTACAGCTCCGCAAGGGAATTGAACACGAGTCTTCCCGGGCGTGTAGCCGTACGGAAATCCGGCATACGTCAAAGGATCGTTGGGGTGGAACCGGCGGCACCTCAAGGTGTCGCTACACGGAGTGACTCCAGATAGTACCCGATGGGACAGGTGCGCGGCGGCGCCGGTTGACACACCGGCAGCCGCGTGGTGAACTTGTCTGTTGCCACCAGCGACGACTTTGGAACTGAGGGGGGACTGTGAGGAATCGGATGGGATTGGCGCTCTGGACGACGGCGCTGCTGGCGGCGCTGCCCTGGCTGCATGCGGCCGCGGCGGCGGAGTCCGACAACTGGCCGCAATTCCGCGGGCCGGACGGGACATCGGTCGTGGCCGACGATCCGCAGCTGCCGGAAACCTGGAGCGCTACCGAGAACGTGGCGTGGAAGACGCCGGTTCCGGGCCTGGGATGGTCGAGTCCGATCGTCTGGGACAACAAGGTCTTCCTCACGACGGTAATCGCGGAAGATGACTACGAGGGTCCGAAGCCAGGCCTGTACCTGCCGGAAAGCGGCCTGAGAACCGTCGACGGCATGCAGCCGGGCACCCACCGCTGGACGGTGCTCTGTCTGGACCTCGACAGCGGCGAAGTGCTCTGGCAGCAGACGGCGCACGAAGGGCCGGTCAGGTCGAGCATCCATCCGAAGAACTCCTTCGCTTCGGCGACGCCGGTGACCGACGGCGAGCGAGTGTACGCCCTGTTCGGGGACGTGGGCCTGTACGCCTACGACTTCGACGGCAGCCTGGTCTGGTCCCGGGACATCGCCTTCCGACCGGACGGATGGGGCTGGGGACCCGGGGCTTCCCCGGCGCTGCTCGAAGACCAGGTAGTTGTGATGCACGACAACGACGAGGATTCGTACATCGCGTCGTTCGACACCGCGTCGGGGGAGGAGAACTGGCGCGTGACCCGCGACGAACCGAGCTCGTGGTCGACGCCGGTCGTCTGGAAGAACGACCTGCGCACCGAGATCGTCACGGTTGCCAAGAACGAGGTCCGGTCATACGACCCGGACGGCAATCTGCTGTGGCACTTCCGGGGGCAGATGACGGACGTGACGGTGCCGACGCCAATCCCGGGCGACGGCATCATTTACGTCAGCTCGGGCTACGTCGGCAACGACCACCATCCGGTCTACGCCGTGCTGCCGGGCGCCCAGGGAGACATCACGCTCGGCCCCAACCAGCGCGCCAACGAGTACATCCGCTGGTACGACCCGGACGTGGGGTCGTACAACCCGTCGCCGCTGCTGTATCGGGGCATCTACTACACGCTGCACGACCGCGGCTTCTTCACCGCCCACGACGCGGCCACCGGGCGCATCGTCTACGACCGTGTGCGTATCCAGACCGGCGCGACGTTCACGTCGTCGCCGTGGGCTTACAACGGCAAGATCTTCGCGCTGAGCGAGGACGGCGACACCTACGTCATCGCCGCCGGACCGGAGTACGAGCTGCTCGGCAAGAACGAGCTTGGCGAGATGGCGCTCGCCACGCCGGCCATCGCGGGACGGACGCTGCTGCTGCGGTCGGCAGGGTACCTGTACGCGATTCGGAAGTAGCCGCGTCAGCGCGCGGCGCCGCTCCCGTACACGTCGTCGCCGACCGGGTCCAGCCACTCGATGGCAAAGTGCTCGCCGGCGTCGTCCGGGAAGGTGACCGAGACGTGGGTCAGCGCCTGGCCGGGGACGGCGCCATGCCAGTGCGGGACGCCGCGGGGCAGGTACACGCTCTCGTGGAGACCGACCTCGCCGACCGACTGGCCTTCCACCTGGTAGCGCAGCCGCCCTTCCCTTACGAACAGCAACTGCGCGCTGTGCCGGTGCCAGTGCGTACGGGCGCCGGCCTCGAAGCCGCGCGACGAGAGGCGGATGCCCTCCGAGTCGATCCTGAAGGAGGTTCCGGTGAATGGGTTCTCCTGCTGCCCGGCCTGACTGAGCCAGACCCCCGACACCGCCGCGAACACGCCGAGCAACAGACCCGCGCGTAACCGATCCCGCAGCGTCTGATTCATCGCGGACCTCCCGTCACGTCCATGAACACGCGGGTGGCGGCATGCAACCCGCAGCCTCCCGCGCTACTACGCGATGCGCGACGCGCGACTCGTCTCGGCGCGCATCTTGAGCATACGGTCCCGGCAGGCGGCGTTGCGCTCCTCCTCCTCCAGCCAAAGCAAGATGGCCGCGCGGATGGCCTCGGAGCGCTCGATGTCCAGCATCGACGCCACGACGTCGATGCGGCGAAGCAAGTGGGGTCCCATCTCTACCCCCACGGTGACAGCATCTGTTGGTCGTGACATGGGATAGCCCTCGCTACCGGAACGCTACCGCTCAGGCAAGTACATGATAGCGGATAGTCGGACGAACGACAGCAGCAAAGGCGTCGAGCTCCGTGACGCCCTCGCGGCCCGCCGACTACCGCACCACACCGCCCGCGATGCTGCGCATCGGGCTCACTCCGGCAACGCGAAAACGAACAGAAGGACCGGCAGGCAACCCGGAGTCAAGCGCCTTTCGCGCATCTCGTAATCGTCCCCAAGCGCCTGTCAATCCCGCGGCGCCGGGAAACGGGCAATCCGGTCCCCTTCGGCGACGCCGCCGACCCAGATCTCGTCGCCGACCTGAATCGCCACGGTCCCCAGGATCAGGAGGTCGTTCGAGGGGTACTCGACGATTTGCCGGGCGGTCATCTGCTCCGGGTCGACGTGCGAGACGCGTGACGTAACCCCGTCGCAGTCGCGGTCCCGGATGCAGTCGCGGATCTGTTCCCGCGTCCTCCCGAGGTGGCCGGCGGCAAACAGCGTGTCGTTGGGGGCGCGGCGGACGTTATCGATATGGAACCCGACCTCCACGCCCTCCTTCACGATGGGCGTCCGACCCCGGGACAGCCGGATCAACGACATCGCGCCGTAGCCGCCGACGTAGAACCACTGGCCGTCCCGCGAGATCTCGAGACCGTTGGGACCGATGTCTTCACTGCCCGGCACGAGGCTCCAGCCGGCGCCGGACTGCCATTCCCAGATATTGCCCGCCGCCGGACTCGTCGAGGCGAAACCGCCCTCCGGCAGCGCGACCACGGAGTTCAATCCGATGTCATCGGGCGCCACGGCACAGCCAATCCAGGTAAGGGCAGGCCGGTCGTCGCTCGTGTCGACCTCGAACACTTCAATCGCTTCCCGCGCGCCGTGCCCGACGACGAGCAGGGTATGCGTGATGCCGTCGGACGCCCGCAGGTACAGCCCGTGCGGCCGGAAATCGCCGGTCACGGGTCCGGGACAGTCGCCGTAGGTGGCGGTGTCATGTTTCGCCGAGCCGGTTGCAGGCGAGAACAGCACCGTCGTAGTGTTGTCGCGGGTGTCGGCCAGGTGCAGGTCGCCTCCGTCCACCCAGCTGGAGACGATGACCCAGGGCGACTGCGGGATCGGCGCTAAATCCTCCGGGCTGGCCGGGCCGCACAGGAACTGCACCTCCCCGTCCGGCTCGCAGGCTGCGGCAGCCGGCCCGGCCACACTCAGCAGCAGCGCGCCCACCATGAACGTCCCGAGCAGCGTTCGCATCCTCATGAGAATTCCTCCCTCGTCCGGCGGCCCGTGCCAGGAGCCACAAGTCTAGAGCGTCTTCAGGAAAGCGATAAGCGCATTTTTCTCCGGCTCTCTCAGCGACAGGCCAAAACGGTGACCGGGCACCGGCCGGGGGCCTCCGCCCAGCCCCCCGAATCCGGTGGGCCGGTAGTCATCCCGCAACCGCGCGGCGTCGAACCAGTCCTCAAGCGTCGCCACCGATCCGCTGTGCCCCAACGGTCCCCGGTACCACAGTCCCTTCAGCGACGGCACCTTGTAATAGCCGGTGCCGCGCCTGGTCCGCAACGTCAGACCCGGGTCCGTGTCCAGCGCTACGTCCATGACCCCGTAGCGGGTGCGGTGTTCGGCCGGCGGCTGAAAGCCGGCCACCGGCAGCACGCGGTTGTTGGTGTACAGCGGCGGCGCATGACACCGCCCGCACCCCTGGCGCTCGAATACGGCCTGACCGGCCTGCGCTCGATCGTCCGGCCGATTCGGGTTCGGCGGCGGCCGCAGGGCGTAGAGATAGCGCGCCAGCGCGTACAGCTGCGGGTCGCTGTAGCGGCTGGCCGTGCCGACGAAGCGTCCCGACCCTGGCGGAGGACGGTCGCGCTGCCGGATACCGGCCGGCATGAAGTCGCCATACCGGGCCAGCATGTCGATGGTCTGGTTCGCGGCGGCGTAGCGCATCAGGTCGCCGACGGAGCGGTGGCGCACCAGCCCGGTGGCGTCCAGATAACGCCGCTCGCGGATTCCGATGAGATCGGGCACGCGGGCCGGATATGCGGCGCTCGTGCCATGCCGGATTGCGACCCCGCCCGGCACGCCCGCCAGCGTCGCCAGCAACTGGTCCCGCGGCAGGCTCAAAACCGGGTCGTCCGCCACCCACGGCGCGAACGTCAGTGGCCGCAGGCCGGCCCGGATCGACTGGACCGACATCCCCGCCATGTCGCGCGCAAGGGAACGGTCGAACGGAAAGTTGCCCTGCGCGCCGTCCACGACGGTCCCGTCCGGCATGACGCGCGTGTGGCACATGGCGCACGCCAGGTTGCCCACCTCCGGCAAGCCGGCGGCCCGCACCACCCAGCGCGCGTACGGCATGATGCCATCGGCGGTGATGGGCACGCCGACCTCCGCGTACCACGCGGGATCGCTGACGTGCCGCGCGCCGACCGGGCCGTTGTAGCCGATCGGCGCCGCAAAGACGAGATCGCCTGCCGCAACCCAATCCTCTTGCTCTAGCTGGTCCGACGCGCCGAACACCACCTCCGGGGCCTGCCGGGCCAGCCATGCCCGGTAGCCGGCCGGTTCATGGTCCGGGTGGTAGATTGGATAGCTCTTGTAGATGGGCCGCACCGGCAACCGGTAGTAGTACTCCTCCGGCACATGCTCCGGCGAGTACGCGGGATCCGCGAGCGGGAGCTCGAAGTCGGCGACCTCTGACGAGGCCCAGGTGCGGGGAATCTCGGCGGCGGCCTGGAGCGCGAGCAGCGCGATGGCGAGCCAGACGCCGGGTTGAAGAGGCATGCGCTATGCTACCCGTACAATTGCGCAATGCTGCTCTCTCGTCGCCGTTTCGTCCGGGGCGCCGGCCAGCCGGCCTGGGAGCCCCCCCCCGCGGCGCGGCGCAACCGGTCCCTCGCCGTAACAGCGGCTACTGCTGATCGTTGTTGTCGGCGTTGGCCTGCTGCGACGGGAACTCCGCCAGGCACAGCGGGCAACCGATAACGTAGTCGTTCTTGCTCAGCTGCAGCCGTTCGCGCCGCTCCGCCATCTCGCGCTCGAACTCCTCGTCGGTCAGCGCGAATCCCTGTCCGATGTTGATGAACATGTTCGCCACCGAGCGCCGGCCGCCGCCCGACCAGTTGCGCGGGTCGGCCACGTTGCGGTTGGCGACCGTCGTGTCGAGCCAGCCAATGATGTGCAGGATGGTCCCCTTCGGCAGCAGCGGCGCGTAGTCGTCCTCGTAGATGTACTGCTTCACCCAGTTGTGATCGTATCCGGCACAGGAAAGCTGCTGGACGTTGTGCCCCCAGATGGCCTCCAGGCACATGCGCGTGCCGGGGGCGTGCTGGTGCGGCTCGAACAGCACAATCTTCGTGTGCTCTTCGAGCACCCGGTAGGCGTGCAGCTCCTGCCCCGCCTGCATCGGCTTGATGTCGATGTCGACGCCGTTCCCCAGGACGTTACTGGTGTAGCGCATCTCGGGCTCGTAGCCCTTGGGATGCAGCTTGAACGCGAAGCGCAGGCGCGCGTTCGTCTCGCGCCCGTTGGCATGCAGGTGCGCGTTCTCCAGGTTGAGCCTCGAGCCGGCCGCCAGGAGCCGCCCGGCCTCTACGGGGAACACGTCCGCGTTGCGGCCCACCTCGTGCACCGGCCAGCGCGTGGCGGCCTCGCCGATCGTCCACTCGTTCTCGCCGGCAAACTCACGCGCCGGCGGCAGATCGGCCGGATCGCCGAGCGGAGCCCCGTTGTCGGCCCAGATTGCAATCTTCTCGATCTCTTCGTCGCTTAGCGAGGGATCGTTCTTGTAATGCTGGATCCCGATGTCCTTCTCGATGAACCACGGCGGCATCGCGCCGCGCTTGTTCCGCAGGGCGGTGCGCGCCTTGATGGACCGGGCCCACGGCCGGACCTCTTCTTACCAGAAGTCCGAGACCCAGCCTCCTGCTCATCGCACTACTCCCTTGGGACACGCAGCACGTTTGCCGCACAGTACCTCCTCGAACCGCCCCGGCCGCAACGGGTTCCTGACCTCGCGGTGCTGATTCCTACCCGGCCGGCTCGATTCTGAACAGCGCGGCTTCCTCGGCGTCGGTCAGCACGTACAGCAGGCCGTCCGGCCCCTGGCGCACGTCGCGGATCCGCTGGCGCAGCTCCGTCAGAATCCACTCGCGCTGCTGCTCTTCGCCGTTCTCGTTGAAGACGATGCGCTCCAGGTGGCCGGTGTTGCGGACGCCGCCGGTGCGCAGGGCCCCCACGAACAGGCTCCCGGCCCACTGCGGGAAGCGGTCGGCGTCGTAGAACACCATCCCGGACGGCGCCACGGACGGCAGCCAGACGATCTCGGACTGCTCCATCCCCTCCCGCCACCAGCGCGCGGCGACCCGCGGACCCGAGTACTCCCGGCTGTAGGAGACGACGGGCCAGCCGTAGTTTGCACCGGGGCGGATGATGTTCAACTCGTCGCCGCCGAGCGGCCCGTTCTCGTGCGCCCAGAGATCGCCGGTCTCGGGATGGATGGCCATGCCGAGCTGGTTGCGATGCCCGAGCGAGTAGATCTCCGGCCGGTACCCCTCGCGGCCGACGAACGGATTGTCGTCCGGCACGCTCCCGTCGTCGCGCAGGCGCAGCAGCTTGCCGGCCGTGTCGCCCGGATCCTGGGCGCGCATGGCCCAGTCCTCAAACGCGCCACCGACCGTCACATAAATCGTGCCGTCGGGCGCGAAGACTATCCGGGACGCTCCGGCGCCGTCGTTGCTTATCAGCGGTTCCGATTCGAACAGCGTTTCGACGCCGGCCAGCGCCGCACCGTCCAGCCGCCCGCGCGCCAGGGTCACCCGCGCGCCGTCGTCTGCCGGCTGCGAGTAGGTGAGGTAGACCAGCCGGTTCTCAGCGAACCGCGGGTGAAGCGCGACGTCCATCAGGCCGGCAACGGCGGTCGCATGCACCGGCGGCACGCCCGCAATCGGCTGCGGGTCCAGGACTCCGTCGCGGATGACGCGCAGACGCCCCGCCCGCTCGGTGACCAGCATCCGGCCGTCCGGCAGGAACGCCAGCGCCCAGGGATGTGACAGGTCGCGCGTGACCGTCACCAGCCGGATGCGCGCCTCGGCGGTCTCGATAACCAGCGGGCCGTCGGGGAGCGGAACGAGCGGCAGGCCTGGCCTTTCGCGCTGGGCCCCCGCCGGTGCGGCGGCCAGGGCCAACGCCGCGGCCGCCGCGCAGCACGCTGCCGCCAATCTGGCGCGCGCCATCACTCGGCCGCGGGGAGCGCGAAGACGAAGATGTTGTTGCCGGTGCTGGCCGCCACGTACTGCCGGCCGCCGGCCGCGTAGGTCACCGGGAAGCCGGTGACCATGGAGCCCAGGTTGATCTCCCACAGCACGTCCCCGTTCTCCTGGTCCAGCGCGCGAAAGCGCCCGTTCCCGTCGCCGCCGAACACGAGCCCGCCGCCGGGCGCCACCGCCGTGTCGAGCAGGATCCGCTCGAACGGGTGATCGAGATCCCAGTGGTCGTTCAGGTGCTGGTAGTACCAGACGATCTCGCCGGTGTCGGCGTCGAGCGCGAGCGTCGAGTTGTGGTACAGATGCTTCTTGTCGGCGCCCCCGAGCATGAACTTCGGCGCGGGCGAGCTGACCGACGTCCCGATATAGACGAGATTGAGCGCCGGATCATAGCTGGGCACCATCCAGGCGCCGACGTGGGTGCGCTTCTCGTACGGCACGTCGCCCCAGGTCTCGTCGCCCGGGTTCGGCATGTACACCACGCCGTCATGTACCAGCGGCGTCCCCTGCTGGCTGCCGGTTGTCATCGCGCGCGTCCAGACCAGGCGCAGGTCGCCGACGTTGTCCCGGCCGATCTGATCCAGCGGGCTGTAACCCCAGCTGTCGAGCGTCCGGCGCCACATCAGCCAGTCGGCCGGGTCCGGGTCCTGCAGCATCGCGTCGGTCACCGGGACGAATGCGCCGGATGATTGCGCACGGGCGGCGCACGGCTGCGATGCCAGCAACGCCGCGACGACGGCTACCGTCGCGTATCGTGCGAAGCGCGCGGCCATGGCTACTGCTGGGCCTCTTTCTCCTTGGCCCGCGCCCCGGCCAGCATGTTGTACAGGCCGTAGTTCCCCTCGTGGCAGGCGTACTCGAACAGCAGTTCGCCGCGCTTCATGGGCAGCACCGCGGTGAACGGGCGGGTAAAGGTCCGCGGGTCGTTGACGGTGTACTCGTAGTGCAGCGTGTCCTCCGCCGCGAGGCGGAACCGCTCCGTCAGGTGCAACGTGGTGCCGTTCCCGGCGGCCTGTGCAATCGACGGGTTGAAGCTGGCGGTCTTGGCGCTGAAATTGGTCGACTCGATCACCAGCGTGTCGCCCTCCCAACGGCCGCGCGCATCGCCCATCCACTGCCGGATGCCCTGCGGCAGGTGGTCGCGCCCGTCGAGCGGCACGATGCGGGCGTCGTGCACCATTTCGTGGAGAATCACCACGTAGTCCGACGTCTGGAAGATCTGGATGTTCTGGTTGTAGCCGACTGGCACGATCGGCGGACCCGAGTTGAAGCCGAGGAGGCAGCGCTCGGCAAGGCCGCGATCCTGGTGGCTGTCGGTGCCGATGCCCGCGGCGCGGACGCGCACCGGCAGGGTGCCGCCCAGGTCGGCCGCCAGCGACAGCTCCTGCATCATGATGCCGGGCTGCAGCGGCGGCACGCGGCCGCCGGGCGGATCCACGATGAGCGACGTCCGCTGGTCGTCGACCACCCGGGCGCCCTGATCGACCCAGAACGCGTTGTAGGCGCCCACATCGCCGCCGACCGGCAGCGTCTCGTCCCGGTTCTCGGTAGGGGCGTTCGCCGCGGCATCGCGGGCCGCCGCCTTGGATTCGATCTCGCTCGCCTCCTCGTCCGCCAGCACCGCCTTGTCGGCCAGGTCCTCGGGTCTCTGGAGCGGCGTCAGCGTCCGGAAGTCCCAAACGCCCTGCAGGTCGGGCTTGCCGTCCGGCAGCCGCGGCGGATCGAACGGCGCCTGCGCGCCGGCCGGGCTCACGCACAGTGCGAGCGCGAAGAGTACCGGCGGGACGACGAGAACTCTGCTGATCACCTCTTCCTCCTGCTGGAACGGAACCGCGCGGCGGCGTGCCCGACGGGCCGCCGCGACCGACCGCCATCATACCGCAGCCGGCCAGTTGACAGCCCGCTTTGACACCCGGAGGTGGGAGCGTTACAGTGCGGTTCTGGTTGCTGGTAATGCGCGTAACGACGTTCGTCGCCGGCGTCTTCATCTTCGCGCTGCCTGCCGGCCCTGAGGCATCGCCGCGGCCGAGTACGTCCGCTCAGGCTCCCACACCTGCACCGACCGCCAAGGCGCTCCTCGAAACGTATTGCGTCACTTGCCACAACGAGCGGGTGCGTACGGCCGGGCTGGCGCTCGACATGCTGGACGCCGCGCGGCCGGGCGACCATCCGGACTTATGGGAACGCGTCGTCGAGAAGCTGCGCGCCGGCTCGATGCCGCCGCCTGGGCGGCCCCGCCCGGATGCCGCTACCTATCACACGGTGGCCGGCTGGCTGGAGGCCGAGCTCGACCGCGCCTGGGCCGCCAATCCGCGGCCGGGCCGGATCGGCGCCGTCCACAGGCTCAACCGCACGGAATACGCCAACGCCCTGCGTGACCTGATCGCACTGGATCCGCGCAGTTTCGACGTGAAACCGCTGCTGCCGGGGGACGAAACGGCGGACGGCAGCTTCGACAACTTCGCCGACGTCCTCACCATCTCCAGAATCCATCTGGAACGTTACCTTTCGGTCGCGCGGCAGGCAACGCGGCTCGCAACCGGCCTGCCGCCGGCCGCGCCCGGGTTCGAGACGTTCGAGATTCCGCTGCACATCGTGCAGGACGATCGCCAGAGCGAGGATCTGCCGTTCGGCTCGCGCGGCGGCATCGCGGTTCGCTACCACTTCCCGGTCGACGGCGAATACGTCATCCGGGTGCAGCTCCGCCGGCAGTACCAGGACTACATCATGGGCATGGGCTGGCCGCAGCAGCTCGACGTGCGGCTCGACGGCCGGCTGCTGCAACGGTTCGTGGTCGGGGGGCGAGCGGAGGGCCGGCCGGCCGCGGCCAGCTACGCCGGCGCCGGCGAGCCCGGCTTCGCCGGGGACGTGCGCTGGGAGGAATACATGCAGGTCACCGGCGACGCGGATCTGGAGCTCCGCGTGCCGGTGAAAGCGGGACCGCGGGTCGTGGGCGTGTCGTTCGTGCGGGAATTGTGGGAGGCGGAAGGCTTGCCGCAGCCGCTGCAGCGCGGCCGGGTGCTGACCAACGACCAGATCTACATGGATCATGCCGCCGTCGGCGCGGTCCGGATCGGCGGGCCGTACGAGGCCGGCACGGCGGCGGACACCCCGAGCCGCCGCGCGATCTTCATCTGCCAGCCCGCGGCCGTCTCCGAGGAACGGGCGTGCGCGTCGAAGATCCTGTCGGGGATCGCCCGGCGCGCGTATCGCCGCCCGGTGACGGACCGCGACCGGGAGTCGCTGCTCGCGTTCTTCACCACGGGGCGCCGGGAAGGCGGCAGCTTCGAGGCCGGCATCCAATACGGGCTGGAGCGCATCCTGGTCGACCCCGACTTCCTGCTGCGGGTGTATCGCGAGCCGGTCGATCTGCCGCGCGACCAGATCGCCTACCGCCTGAACGATCTGGAGGTAGCCGCGCGCCTGTCGTTCTTCCTGTGGAGCAGCGTCCCGGACGAGCGCCTGCTCGACCTCGCCGAGCGGCGCCAGCTGACCGAACCCGCGGTGCTCGACGCGGAGGTGCGGCGCATGCTGGCCGACCCGCGCGCCGCCGACGCGCTGGTGCACGACTTCGCCGCCCAGTGGCTGAACCTGCGCCGCGTCGGGGAAGTGGTGGTCGACCCGAACCGCTACCCCACCTACGACGAGAGCCTGCTGCAGGCGTTCAGACGGGAGACCGAGCTGTTCGTCACCAACACGCTGCGCGAGGACCGCAGTGTGGTCGAGCTGCTCGACGCGGACTACACGTTCGTCAACGAACGGCTGGCGCGGCACTACGGCATTGCCGGGGTGGAGGGCAGCCGCTTCCGCCGCGTGGCGCTCACGAATCGAGAGCAGCGCGGCGGGTTGCTCGCCCACGGCGCCCTGCTGGCGACCACCTCGTATCCCGACCGCACGTCGCCGGTGCTGCGCGGCAAATGGCTGTTGGACAACATCTTCGGCACGCCGCCGCCGCCGCCGCCGCCCGGCGTCGACACCAACCTGGAGTCCACGCCGGCCGCCCTGCAACTGTCGATCCGGGAACGTCTCGCGCAGCACCGGCGCAACCCGGCCTGCGCCAGCTGCCACGCGGTGATTGACCCGCTGGGGTTTGCCCTGGAGAACTTCGACGTCATCGGCGGCTGGCGGAGTATCGACGAATCGGGCCAGCCGGTCGACGCGCGCGGGACGACGGTGAGCGGGGCAACGGTCGAAGGGCTGGCGGGGCTGCGGGCGCTGCTGCTGGAGCGGCCAGAGCAGTTCCCCCGCACCCTCACCGAAAAACTGATGGCGTACGCCCTCGGGCGGCGCCTGGAGTATTACGATAGACCGGCGGTGCGCCGGATCGTCCGCGACGCTGCGGCCCACGACTACCGCTGGTCGTCGCTCGTGACGGGGATCGTGAAGAGCCCGAGCTTTCTCACGCGTGAATCCGGCGACGCGGCGCATTGAACGAGAGGAACGCAGGACATGCCTATTCTGACGACGAAACCGTTGGCGCGGCGGACCGTTCTGCGCGGCCTGGGAGCGACGGTCGGCCTGCCGCTCCTCGACGCCATGCTCCCCGCCTTCTCGCTGCGCGCGCACGCCGCCGGGCGGCCGGCGCACCGCTTCCAGGCGTTCTACGTGCCCAACGGGATGGCCATGGAGTACTGGACGCCCCGGGAGGAGGGCGCCGCGTTCAAGCTGACGCCGATCCTGGAGCCGCTGGCGCCGTACCGCGATCAGCTGCTCGTGCTCTCCGGACTCAAGGCGAACTGGAACTACATCCACGCCGGCGCCTCCGGGTCGTTCCTGACCGGCACGACCCGCGGCGGGCGCGACGAGGTGGAGATCATCGCCGACGTCTCTATGGACCAGTTGCTGGCGCGGCACTTTGCCGACCAGACCCAGATCCCCTCGCTGGAGTTGGCGATGGACCAGCCGAACAACGCCGGCGCCTGCAGCGGCAAGCTCAGCTGCGTCTACACCCACACGATCTCCTGGCGCAGTCCGACGCAGCCGCTGCCGATGGAGTGGAACCCGCGCGCGGTGTTCGAGACGCTGTTCGGCGACAGCGGTAGCACCGACTGGGCGGCCCGGGAGGCGCGGCTGCAGCAGCACAAGAGCCTGCTGGACGTGGTGACGGAGAAGCTGTCGGACCTGAAACGGGAGCTCGGGCCGCAGGATCGGACCAAGGTCGACGACTATGCGGAGGCGATCCGCGACGTGGAACGGCGCGTCGAGATGACCGAGCGGCAGCGCGACCTCGACCTGCCCGTGATCGAGCAGCCGCAGGGCGCGCCGGCGCAGTTCGAGGACCACCTGGCCCTGATGCTGGACCTGCAGCTCCTGGCGCTCCGGTCCGATCTCACGCGCGTGATCACCTTCATGATCGGCAAGGAGCAGAGCGCCCGACCGTACCCGCAGATAGGCGTGCCCGAAGCGCACCACCCGTTGTCGCACCACAACGACGTCCCCGAACTGGTAGCGCACATGTCCAGGATCAACCGCTACCACACGCAGCTGTTCGCGGGGTACCTCGCGAAGCTGCGCGCCACGCCGGATGGCGACGGCTCGCTCCTGGACAACATGACGATTCTGTACGGCTCGGGCATCTCGAACAGCACGCGGCACGCGGGCGACAACCTGCCGCTGCTGGTGGCGGGCGGCGGGGCCGGACGGCTCGCGGGCGGGCGGCATCTGCGGTACGCCGGCGAACCGCCGCTGGCCAACCTGCTGCTGACGTTGATGGACAAGCTCGACGTGCCGGTGGACCGGATCGGGGGCAGTACCGGGCGGCTCCCGCTGGACACGTTGGCGGGCGTGTGACCCCACCATGCGGGTAGGCATCGCTCTGTCGGCTCTCCTGCTTTGCGGCGCCGGCGCCGCTGCCGGCGAGGCGCCGCCGCTGGTCGACGCGGCGCGGCATGCCGACGCGGCGGCCCTGCAGGCGTTGCTCGACGTCGGCGCGCGCGCCGACGCGGCCGACGTGGACGGCACGACGGCGCTGCACTGGGCGAGCTACCGCGACGACACGCAGGGCGCGGAACTTCTGATCCAGGCTGGCGCCGACGTGAACGCGGCTACCGACCTGGGCGTCACGCCGCTCTGGCTCGCATGCGAGAACGGCAATGCCGCCATGGTGCGGCGGCTGCTGCGGGCCGGGGCCGATCCGAACCAGGCGCTGCTGTTGGGCGAAACCCCCGTGATGGTCGCCGCACGCGGCGGCAACCCGCGGGCGGTCGAGTTGGTGGCGGCCGGCGGCGGCGAAGTGAACGCGCGCGCGGCGCGCGGCCAGACAGCGCTCATGTGGGCGGCGTCCCGGCAGCAGGCCGCGGCGCTGGAGGTGCTTCTCGCGCACGGCGCCGACGTCCATGCCCGCTCGGACGTCTGGAGCCAGGTGATGGCCGTGCCGCCGCACGCCCGTCCCGGACACAACCGCGAAATTCCGCATGGCGGCAACACCGCCCTGATGTTTGCGGCGCGGGAGGGGAGCGTCGCCGCCGCGAAGCTGCTCGTGGCCGCCGGCGCCAACGTCGACGATGCGGATGCGTGGGGCGTCAGCGCCGTGACGCTGGCCGCGCACGCGGGTCATGGAGAGCTAGTGGAGCTCCTGCTGGCCGCGGGCGCCGACCCGAACGCCGCGCAGGCCGGATTCACGGCGCTCCATACCGCCGTCATGCACCGTGACGAACAAATGGTCAGCGCGCTCCTGGCCCACGGCGCGGATCCGAACGCCCGGGTCCGGAACTGGACGCCGACGCGACGCGCTTCGCAGGACTTCCATTTCCCGCCGGCGCTCGTCGGCGCGACGCCGTTCTGGCTGGCCGGCCGCTTCCACGAACCCGGAATCATGCAGCTGCTCGCGCGCCACGCCGCCGATACGTCGTTCGTGCACCGCGTCGACTATGTCACCTCCCGGCGCGGCGAGCGGCGCACGGAAGCCCAGACGGCGCTGATGGCGGCGACGGACGTGCGCGGCGGCGCCAGTGGGCAGGCGTGGGCGGCCCCTGAGAGCGACGATCTGGAAGCGCGGATACTCGAGACGGTAAGGGTGGCAGCGCAGCTCGGCGTTGACGTCAATGCCGCAGACGTCGACGGCCGCACGGCGCTCGACGCCGCCACGGACGGCGGCTTCGAAGAGGTCGCCCGCTTTCTCTTGAAGCAAGGCGCCGGATCCGGAGCGGCGTCCCGCTAGCAGCCTCTGGAGGTCCGAGATGAAGAAGCGACTGGTCGAGTTGATCGGCGTGCTGGCGGTGCTCGTGGCCGCGACCGCGTTGCTGAAGCTGGCGCCGGCTCCGGTCGAGGGGCAAAGCCAGCCGGTTGCGGGCCAGGGCGAAGCGGCCCCTACTCCGTGGGGCGAGCCTGACCTGCAGGGTATCTGGACCACCGACTACCAGACGCCCCTCGAGCGACCGGCGCAATATGCGGACCAGGAATTCTTTACCGACGAGGAACGGGCCGCCGTCGACGCTGAGCGCGCGCGGCTCCTCGGTCTCGACTCCCGGCGCGCACCGCGCGGGAGCGAGCAGGACGTCGGCGGCGCATACAGCGCGGCGATCTTTCTGACCCACAAGCACCTGGGCCGGCGCACCTCGCTGGTCGTGGATCCGCCGGATGGAAAAATTCCTCCGCCTACGCCGGAGGCGACCCGGCGGAGCGACGAGATCCGCGCATATCAGCTCGCGCTGCTGCAAGCCACGGACGTCTGCAGGAACAATCTGCCGGCCTGCGCGGGCGGCCAGTTCGGGCCGCCCTCGCCGAGGAGATCGGAACCGCCTCCGCACTATCCGGCGACAGGCGCAGCCGCGGGCGGCTCGTTCAATCGCTCCGACGGTCCCGAGGACCGCGGCCTGTCGGAGCGGTGCCTGTCCGCCCGCCTGCCTGATTTCGGGGGCGCAGCCGGTTTCTTCCTGCAGATCGTGCAGTCGCCCGGCGCCGTATCGATCTTCTACGACACCGGTCAGGGACAGGGGTGGCAGCGCAGCATCCCGGTGACCGACCGACCGCACCTCCCGCCGGACGTGCGCCAGTGGCACGGCGATTCACGCGGCCGATGGGACGGAGATACGCTGGTCGTCGACGTCACCAACTTCAGCCCCAAGACCGACTTCCATGGATCTCGCGAGAATCTGCACGTGGTCGAGCGCTGGACGCGGCTCGACGCGGAGACGATCGAGTACGTCGCCACGATGGAGGATCCGACGACCTGGACGCGCCCGTGGACGGTCACCTTCGAGCTGAGCCGGCAGAGCGACGCAGCAAACCGGATCTACAAGGAACCGCGGTGCCACGAAGGCAACTACGGCATGCCGGGATTGCTCGCGGGCGCGCGCGCCGAGGAGCGGGCCTTCGCGGCGGGACGAGGCCCCGATCCGGCCACCCTGTGCACCGCGGGCTGCGGAGGATTCGCCGGTGGATTCGCTGACGCCGGGGAGGAATCCGATCCACTGCGGAGATGAGGATTCGACGACGACGCCGTCCGTGAAGACCCTGGCCGGGAGCGTCGCGCCGTGCCGCGGACCGGGAACGCTGCGCGGACGTGGTACCTTCCCATGCTGTGATTGAGACGTCGTCCGCGCTGGCCGAGTTCGTCACGCGTATCGCTGGAACGAACCGCGTCGGTGTGGATACCGAGGCGGACAGCCTGCACTGTTACCGCGAGAAGGTCTGCCTGGTGCAGGTCGGGCTGCCCGACGCCGACGAGTTGGTCGACCCGCTGGCCGGTCTCGATCTGTCGCCGCTGCTGGACGCGCTGTCCAGCGTCGAGATCGTGATGCACGGCGCGGACTTCGATCTGCGCATGTTGTACCGACTCGGTCTGGGTACACCGTCCACGGTTTTCGACACGATGATCGCCGCGCGGCTCACCGGCGCCGGCCGCTACGGCTACGCCGCGCTGGTCGCCGAGCATTTCGACGTCACCCTGCCCAAGGGTCTGCAGACGGCCAACTGGGGCCGCCGGCCGCTGCCGGACAAGCTCGCCAGGTATGCGCGCAACGACACGCACTATCTGCTGCCGCTCGCCGCGCGGCTCGAGCGGCGGCTCACCGAGCTGGGGCGTCTGGACTGGCTGGAGCAGTCGTGTCGGCGCGCGGCGGCCGCCGCGCGCGTCGTGCGCGTGCGCGACCCGCAGACCGAGTGGCGCGTGCGCGGCAGCCATGCGCTCGGGCCGCGGGCGAGCGCCGTACTGCGCGCCCTGTGGCATTGGCGCGAGGACGAAGCGCGCACCACCGACCGGCCCCCGTTTCACATCCTGTCCAATGAGAGTCTCGTCGACGCAGCGCGCCGCTTCGATCGGGCAGAGGAGGTAGCGCTGCGCGGCATGCCCAGCGATCGGCGCGCGCGGTTCGCGCGTGCGGCCGATGACGCCTTGCAACTCGATGAATCCGAATGGCCGGCGCGCGCCCCGTTCCGGACGCGTACCCGACTCACGAAGGAACAGAGCGGACGTGTCGCCGCGCTCAAGCAGCGGCGGGACCGCGCCGCGTCGGAGCTGGCCATCGATGCGGAGCTGATCGCTCCGCGCGCGGCGCTCGAACGCGTCGCTATCGAAGGCGGCGCCGGCCTGGACGCACTGCTGCCGTGGCAGCAGGACCTGCTCGACTGTCGTGACTGACCGATCCCGGCGGTACAATGTGGCGCCGGGGCCGCACACCGGCCAGGTTCGCGGAGACGACCCCACCATGAACCGACACCGCCCCCTGCACCCGCTGCCTGCCGCGGCCATTGCGGCCGGCATGGCGTGCCTGTTGACCGGCGCGACGGGGAGCGCGGCGCAACCCCCGATCGTGCAACCCGGCGCGCCCGGTGAGCCGAGTCGGGCAATCTCCGCGGCCGAAGCCTCCGATCTCGCCGGCATCCGGTTCACCGACGCGGACGTGAAGTTCATGCAGGGCATGATCGCCCATCATGCCCAGGCGCTCGAGATGACCGCGCTCCTCGCCACCCGCACCAGACGCGATGTGGTGCGGCGGCTGGCGCAACGCATCGAGCTCTCCCAGGAAGACGAGATCGCGATGATGCAGGAGTGGCTGCGCTCGCGCGGGCAGGCCGTCACTGCGATGGACGCGCATCATGAACCCGGCTGGGAGCCGATGCCGGGCATGCTGACCGGCGAGGAGATGGACCGGCTCGCCGCGGCGCAGGCGGCCGCCTTCGACCGGCTGTTCCTCGAGTTGATGATCAAGCACCATCGGGGCGCCCTGACCATGGTCGAGGGGCTTCTCGCCCAACGCGGCGCGGCGCAGGATTCCCAACTGTTCGCGTTTACGTCCGACATCACGTCCGACCAGAGCATGGAAATAGACCGCATGGACTCCATGCTCGCGGTGCTTTCCCCGGATCCCCGGATCGATCTCGCGGCCGGTTTTCATGACGCCGGTCAAGCGGCGCGCCACATGGCGCTGGTTGCGACGCTTCCGAAACCCGAGGGATTCTACGATCCGCACATCCCGGCGGGCCGGCCCCTGCCGGCCGAGCGGGCGGAGACGGAGACGGAGACGAGCGGGCCGGAACCGACCGCGCCGGACGGGGAGGACACCGCCGACGCGCGGCCGCGGCGCGGTCTGCTCAACTTCGGGAACACCGATCTCGCATTCGCGGGCGACCGGCTGTTCGTTGGCAACTATCACGGATTCAACACCTACCGCGTCGAGGTCCCGGCGGCTCCCCAACTGGTCAGCTCGGTGGTGTGTCCCGGCGGCCAGGGGGACGTATCGGTGGTCGGCAACCTGCTGATCATGTCGGTGGAGCAAACCCGCGGGCGGCTCGACTGCGGGTTGCAGGGCGTCGCGGAGCCGGTCAGCGCGGCACGGTTCCGCGGGATCCGGATCTTCGACATCAGCGACATCCGGCTGCCGCTGCAGCTCGCGGCGGTGCAGACCTGCCGCGGCTCGCATACACACACCGTGGTGACCGACCCCGGCGACGAGGGCAACGTCTACGTCTACGGGTCGGGGACAAACGCGGTCCGCCCCGGAGAGGAGCTCGACGGCTGCTCGGACGAGCCGCCGAGCGAAAACCCGGACACCGCGCTCTTCCGGATCGACGTCATCCGGATTCCGTTGCAGCGGCCCGCGGACGCGCGCATCGTCAACCGCCCCTTCATCTTCAGGGATCCCGAATCGGGGGCCGCCGCGGGCCTGTGGCGCGGCGGCGACCACGGGCCGGGGACGCAGCGCACCGCCGCAACCAACCGCTGCCACGACATCACCGCCTTTCCGGAGATCGGTCTGGCCGCGGGAGCGTGCTCCGGAAACGGCATCCTGCTGGACATCTCGGACCCGCTCAACCCGGTCCGGATAGACGAGGTCGTGGACCCGGGTTTTGCCTACTGGCACTCGGCGACGTTCAACCACGACGGCACCAAGGTGATCTTCACGGACGAATGGGGGGGCGGCGGCCGACCGCGCTGCCGCGCGTCGGATCCCCGGGAATGGGGGGCGAACGCAATCTTCGACATCGTCGACGGCAGGCTGGAGTTCCGCAGCTACTACAAGCTGCCGGCGCCGCAGACGGAACAGGAGAACTGCGTGGCGCACAACGGCTCCCTCGTGCCGGTGCCGGGGCGCGACATCATGGTGCAGGCGTGGTATCAGGGCGGCATCTCGGTCTTCGACTTCACCGATTCCTCGAATCCCGTCGAAATTGCGTTCTTCGACCGCGGTCCGCTCGACCCGGAGCGGGTCGTCATGGCGGGCTACTGGTCGGCGTACTGGTACCGGGGCTTCATCTACGGCACCGAGATCGCCCGCGGCCTCGACGTGCTGGAGCTGCTGCCAAGCGAACACCTGACGCGGAACGAGATCGCCGCGGCCGCGCTGGTGGCGCCCGACACGTTCAACGCGCAGCTGCAGCGGCGCATCGACTGGTCCGCGCGGCCGGTCGTGGCGCGCGCCTACCTCGACCAGCTCGGGCGGAGCGAGACGCTCGCCGCGGAGCGCCGGCTGGCGCTGTCGAACCTGCTCGATCGCGTCGATCGGCTCACGACGGACGGGACAGGCGCCGGCGCGGCCCTGGCGGCGGAGTTGGCCGCGGCCGCGGCCGAGCTGAATCGCGACCACGGCAGTGCCGGCGGCCGCAGCCGGGAACGACTCGGCGCCCTGGCGGACACCCTGACGAGCCTCGCTGAACGCCTGCGCTGAGCTGCTGTGGAGAGGCCCCGCCGGCCCTGCCCCGCGCCCCTGACCGGCGCGCGGCCACGTGCAGCAGTCATCGGTCTCCGTCTCTCGAATTCGATAAATAAGGGTTGTTTCAAGGCTTCCGGCGAGAGTAGGATGTGAGCGATCCTTATGCATGTTGTGCTGTCGCTCGCTCTGATTGCGCTCGGCGTGCTGGCGCAGGATTCGCTGCGGGAGACCGGCGTGTCCTCCCCGGAGATCGTGCGGACCGAGTACGACATGCCGGAGGTGGTCACACCACCGTCGCTCCCCGAGGACGCGCTGGCCGGTTGGAAGCTGTTCGTGCAGCGTTGCGCGCTCTGCCATGACCCGCTGGGGCAGCCCTCGTACCCGGAAAGTTTCGGCCCTCAGCTCAGTCGGGCGACCGTCCGCCTGCTGGGCGAAGACACGGTCCGTGACGTCATCATGGTCGGTTCGGCGCGGATGCCGGGCTGGCAATACACGTTGTCGCAGGAGCAGATCGGCGAGATCATCGCTTACTTGAACACCGTGACGCTGGAATAGCCGGAGGAAGTGACATGCTCGAAACCCGACGGTCCGTGGTGCTGGCAGGAACGATTATCGGCCTCTGCATGTTGCAGTTGGCGGGGGCGACGGCGCCCGCCGGGGCGCAGGGCGCCGCGCCTACACCGCTCGCCGGCACCGTCAGCGCGCCAACCGGCGAACCGCTGTCCGGCGTGGCGGTTTCCGCGCGGGCGGAGGGCAAGCCGGTTACGACCTCCGTCTTCACGGACGACGCCGGCCGGTACTACTTTCCCCCGCTGGCGCCCCCGCTCGAGGGCGGGCGATACCGCGTCTGGGCGCAGGCCGTGGGCTACGAGCGCGCGAGCGCGGACGTGGTCCTCGATCCCGCGCAGCGGATGGCGCACGACTTCAACCTGACAACCGCCGCCGACTTCAGCCACCAGCTGTCAGGAGTGGAGTGGCTGGACGCCCTGCCCGCCGAGACGCGCGACGACCGCCGGCTCAAGGAGGTGTTTCGCGTCACGTGCACGGAATGCCACCAGGCCGGTCTGGTGCTGCAGAACCGTTTCGACGAGCGTGGCTGGCGCGCCATGATCGACCTGATGGCGAACGTCAGCTACCACGGCTGGCGTGGTCCCGGCAGCCGGCCGTCGATCACGATCGAGTACTACCGCAACGAGCTGGCGGCGTATCTCACCAGGGCCAGCGGCCCGGAGTCGCCACCCCTGCAGTTCAACCTGCAGCCCCGTCCCAGCGGCGAGGCCGCGCGCCACGTCGTCACGGAATACGACATCCCCATCGCGGAGCTGCCGACTGAGCTCACGTCGATCAACGGGAGCGACTGGTCGGAAGGCATTCCGTCGGGCATGCGCGGCGGCGGCGGCATGCACGATTCAGCCGTCGACGACGACGGCAACGTCTGGATCACCGACTCGGTGCCGAACGACTTCCGGACGCTCGCCAGGATCGATCCGCGGACCGGCCAGGTCACCGGATTCAAGCTGACCGCGCCCGACGGCAAGCGGGCCCGCCGTTCTCACGGCATCACGAAGGCGCGCAACGGCATTCTGTGGTTCGACACGGGGGGCGGCCTCGGCCGGCTGGACCCGACGACCGAAACGTTCGAGCTCTACACGCCGCCGCGGCCGCTCCGCGTCGGCGGGAGCCTGCAGGAGGACGGCCAGGGCAACATCTGGGTCGGCAACCGCCACGGCGCGCTCAAGTTCGATCCGGACACCAACGACTTCACGTTCTTCCAGAACAAGACCATCGGCGACGGCCAGACCTACGGCACCGCCGCCGACCGCCTCGGGAACGGCTGGTGGGCGCAGTTCAACATGGACATCGTCGGACACGCGAATGGCACGACGGGCGAGGTTGACGAGGTGCCGATGCGGCCGCCGGGCGCGCTGGACCGCGAGCAACTGCTGACGCCGGCCGACCGCGACTTCTTCCACCGCATCGGCGCGATGCGCTTTTCAGGAAGCGTCTTCAACCCCGGCGGGCAGGCGCCGCGGCGGCTCGCGGCCGATCCCGCGGGCGACTCGGTGTGGGTCGCGAACTGGTGGGGCTCCAATCTGGCGAAGATCGACATCAACACGCTGGAGGCGACGTACTACCACCTGCCTATCGGCGCGCATCCGTACGCGACGGCTGTCGACCGGAATCACATGGTGTGGACGAACCTCTCGTCTGACGACGCCGTCGCCAGGTTCGATCCGAACACCGAGGAATACACTATCTTCAGGCTCCCCAGCCTCGGGGCCGAGTTGCGCCACATTGCGGTTGACAACGCGGGTGGTCCGGACGTCTGGGTCGTGTACCGGGAGGCGAGTCGCGCGGCGCGCATCCAGCTCCGCACGGAGGCGCAGCTGCAGGCCGCCAGCGCGGCCAGCGCACTCTCCGCGGCCGCGGCAGGCGGCCAGTAGAGCCTGCAGTCGTCAGTTCTGGGTCGCGCCGCGGCTCCGGCGCGCGAGCTCGACGATGTGGTCGGCGTCGGTCTGGAGCAGCAGCCTCTCCTCCACCAGCGCGGCGGCAGCTTCGGCAACCGCGTCGACGTAGGCGGCGTGGTCGCGGTAGCGTGCTTCAAGCGACCGGCGCGGGTCGCCTGACGCCTTGCGCTCGGCCTCGGTGGCCGCGAACGGGATGAACGAGCCGGCGCCGCCGCACTGCGCCCCTGCGGCGAACCCGGCGCGCCGCAGGTTCCAGCCGGTATACGTCCCGATCGGCGCCGCCAGATTGGGGTGTCTGACCCCGTCCACCATATTTCCGTCGGCATCGGTGCGCGCGACGAGCACCGTGTAGGCGTCGCCCTGCATCGGCGGCAGGAAGCGGTGGTCGGACAGGTGCAGCGGATTGTAGGACCCCGAATAGGTCACGCCGGGGATCTCCGGAAAGTCGATGGCGCGCGCACTGACGAGCCCCCCGTCGGCGGCGGTCGGGAAGCGGCTCGGCGGCGGCTCGACGCCGTGCGCCACCCAGTCGTGCAGCGCGACGTTCAGCGCGACCCGCGTGTCAGCCAGCGCCAGCGGATTGCTCAGGTTCTGACAGATACCCAGGCTGGGCGCCCGCGTGTGGACGCCGGGCCCGCCGCCGTGCTGCGTGCCGGCCAGCAGATAGACCCGCACGTTGTCCGGGAGCTCGATATGCCCGCCGCGCGGGCCGCTGACCACGAGCGACGCACGGGCCTGCCACAGCTCGGCCTCGCCGTCGCTGTGCACGATCCTGGGACAGGTGTTCGAGGCGCGGCAGCGCTCCAGAAGACCGTCCGTGCGACCACTGAGCGGGTCGGCCAGCGTGGCGTAGGTGAACGGAAACTGATCGCCCGGGTATACGTGGTCCTCGTGCTGCTTCTGCCAGCGGCCCGGCTGGCCGAACTGGTAGTTGGTGAACGTCTTCCTCGACCCGGCGATGTGCGGATGGATGCCGTCGAACACGATCCGGCCGGCGACGTCCTCGTTGAAGCCCTGGTAGAGAAAGTCCCGCAGCATCCGGCCGCTCTGGGAGATGCCGAGCGAGATCGCCGTGGCCGGCAGGCCGGAGGCCGCAAGCGGGTTCGGACTGCCGGCGCGGTCGGCCGACTCGTAGCGCAGGAACGAGATGGCGTCGCGCATCGCGGCAAAGCCGAGCCCCAGCACAATCGGATCCCGCGCCTCGTAGATGAACTCGTAGATCGCTCCCCCGTCGAAGCCGGCCGGACGGTCGATCGCTATCTCCGTGTCGCTAACGTAGCGCCACCGCAGGTCGGCCGGCCGCTCGCGTCCGGCACCCTGCGTCGCTCTGACCGACAGCAGCCCGGTGCGTGGTTCGAGCGAGGCGGCCGGATACGTCAGGCGGCCGCGCGAGCGGGGCTCGGCGTCGTTGAATATGAACTCCTCGAGCGCCGCGCCGACGATCGGGGAACCGTCTGAGCTGGTCGCCAGCGGCAGGTAGGCGACGATGTTCGACGCGGTGGGCGTCAGGTCGCCCTGCCACCCGACCCTGACGAAGGCGAACCCGCGTTCGAGCAGCGCCGGCGGGGCCGCTCCCGCCCCGCCGCGGTTGGAGACCGTGTGGTAGAGCGCCCGGTTCCAGCGGGCCATATCGATCGGCCGGTAGATCTCGACCGTCGCGCGATACGCGACCCGCCCGGCGGCGTTGCGGGGGGCGCGGTCGATATTCACGATGTCCTGGTGACGTGGATCCGCCGGGTCGACCTCACCGTCCACGATACCCCGTAGCCGCTCGTACTGACCCACCTCACCGAAGTGCCGGCCGCCCAGCGCCGGCGACTCGACCACTTCCAGATCGAACCGGGTGATCTGCGCCAGCGCATTCCCCGCCGGAAGCAGGGCGACGATGACCGCGATGAAGAGCGTGCGATTCGGATTGCTCATGGCGCCTCCCCGATGCCCAGCCGGTCACAACCGGAACAGGCGGTTGATCTTGACGACGAATCCCCGGTTGCGCAGCTCGCCGATGCGCGTGGGCCGGAGCGGATCGGTATCCCGTTCTTCCGTATACACGATGAACAGCTCGCTGCCGGGGCTGTACTCCCACCGAAAGCGCAGGTTGCTGCTCAGCGCGTCGTCGGCCGTGTTGTATTGCACGAGCCCGCTGAAGAACATCCACGGCGAGAACGCGTAGTTTGCGCGCGCCCGGTAGAGGTCCGTTCGCGAGGCGCCCTGCGGCACGTCAATCCAGTTGAACGATACGCTCGGCTCGACCGCCAGTTGCTGGGTGATCTCGACATAGCCGCGATTGAAGTCGAGCGACGTGATGTTGCCACCGAAGTAGCCGCCGCGCCGGACCGACACCATGCCGTTCGCCCGATGCTGCTGGCCAAGCTGGTATGACACCTCGACGTCCTGGAAGTCGTAGCCGCCGATCGGTATCGTCAAGTCCTCGCCGGGCGAGAACGGCTCGTCCAGCCGCTCGTAGTTATCGGTGAAGGCAACCCTCAGCAGATCGCTGTTCTCGAGCTCGGTCCCGAACTGCAGGCGGTTCAAGCGGGTCTCCAGCAGCCCGGTGTCGGCCGTCAGGATGTTGTCGATGCCGGCCTCGATGTTGAACTGGCGCACGGCGTCGATTGCCGTCGGCCGCGGGCTGAACCGTGCTGAACCGAACGTCCGGCGGAAATTGAAGCGGCGGCGGTAGCCGACTTCCGGGTCGAAATTGTTCCCGACCAGCATGTGGTTGGCCTGGAACCCGTATCGATCGCCGTCGTAGAGGACTTCTCCCTGGTAGCTTGCGTCCTCGCCGCTGACACCCGGCTTGCGGGTCTCCGCGTACGACCCGATGAAGCTCAGGCTGTCGTAGAAAGCGAACGTGCCGTCGACACCGAAGGTCTGGCTGGATCCATCACCGGCCGCGGCCACCGACCGGTTCGTGAGCAGCGCGCCCACACTGCTCTTGCGCAGGAGGTCGCGCTTGAGACGTACGACGGTGAAGTTCGTGGCGGCGAGCACCGAGTTGGGATCATCACCAGCTTGCAGGTCGCCGGTCTGAATGTTGAGCATGCCGACGTCGAACGCGCCGGTCTTGCCCGTCACGCGCGCCCCGCCCCGGATCGGCACGACCTGCCCGTCTTCAAGACCTATGCGCCGGCTGTAGAAGAGTATCGGGGCGTCCTGATCGCGAAAACCGGCGCTGCGACCGCCGGCGGGGCCGCGCGCAAACTCGAAGATCCCGCGGCCCTCCAGAAAGAACTCGCGCTTTTCGGGAAAGAACAGGCTGAAGCGGGTCAGGTTCACCTGCTGCTCGTCCACCTCGACCTGGGCGAAGTCGGTGTTCAATGTGAAGTCGGCCGTCAGGTTCTGCGTGATGCCCAGCTTGACGTCAAGGCCGGCGTCCCGCGCTCCGACGTTGTCGCGATCCGCGACGGCGTCGACGGTGGTCGTCACCCCGCCGATCGCATACGGCTTGATCTCGAAGGTCCGGCTGTCCTGCGGCGCCTCGAGACCGACCAGCGTGGCAGCGTCGGACACCCGGAAAATCCCCCGGATCGCGCTGCCGCGTACGGCCGAGATCGGCAGCGGCGTGAGATACGAACCCTCGTTCTTGCGCCGCACGACCCGCCGCAACTGGAATCCCCACACCTGCGCCTCGCCCGAACGGTATCTGAGCGACTTGAACGGAATCTCCATCTCGACGGTCCAGCCGCCCTCGAAGCGGCCGACGCGCACGTCCCATATGGGGTTCCAGTCGCTGTTCGGGCTGCCCTCGTTCGTGATGGCGAAGTCGGCGCGCGCGCCCAGGGGGTTGGTATAGAACGCGACGCCGTTCCGCCGGTCGTAGAACGTGTCGAGGATGACCGCGAACGTATCGTTCTGCCGCAGTTGCGGGGTGTCGCGACGCATGTCGTTCGCGACCCACTCGCCGGGCGGAGCCGAATCGTGGCAACGGGCCGCCACGTACAGGTTGGCGCCGTCGAACATCACCCAGGCTTCGGTCGGCTCGGTCGCCGCTGCGCCCGGATCGGGCACCTGCTGGACGAATCCGCCGATCGGCGGGATCAGGTCGTAGACGTCCTCGTCGAGCCGGCCGTCGAGCGCGATGCGCTGCGCGAGCCTGACGGCTCGCACCGTCGCGCGGCCGTCAGCGTCACGGGCGATGACCTCCGGCGCCAGCGGCGGGGGGGGGCCGTCTATCGGCGGCAGCGAAGCATCCGCGTCCGCCGGCTGGGAAATCGGAGCGCCGCGGCCGGGCGCAGTGTCGCGCGGAGCGGTTTCCCGAGGTGACTGCGCGCTGGGCGCCGCGGACAGCCCGGCCGCGAGCAGGCCGGTCACGAACGCCGCAGGCACCCTCGCCGCCGCTTGATGACCGTTCACAACCGGTCGCTATGGGGCCGCCGCGCCGGTGGTCTCGGGCGCGGCTTGCGTGTCGTCCGATTTCGCTTCCGCCCACGGCAGGTAGGCCGCGTAGTCGATGTCCGCATCCGGCGGGTCACCGCCCGGTCCGCCCAGGTAGTGCTCCATCCAGCGCAACGTCCGTAGCGCATAGTCGAGCCGCGCCGCCGAGCGGGCGTTGCCGTGCCCTTCGCCGGGATAGAAGACGAGCCGGACCGGCGCCTGCCGCAGCAGCTTCAGCGCGCGATACAGCTCCAGCGACTGGCTGTGGTGCACCCGGGGATCCTCCTTGCCGTGCAGGATGAGGGTCGGCGTGCGGTTGCGCGTCGCGTAGTAGATCGGACTGGCCTTCTCGAAGTAGTCCCAGTCGTCCCACAGCCACTTGCGGTGGTGGACGTCGTACATCTCCTGTGGAATGTCGGTCGTCCCCATCTTCGAGATCGCGTTGCTGATGCCGACGAACGGTATCGCGGCCGCGAAGCGTTCCGAATAGTAGGTCGTGCCCCAGGCCGAGGCGTAGCCGCCGTACGAGGCGCCGCTGATGCCGACCTTGTCACCGTCGACCAGTCCCATCTCGATCAGGTGATCGACCGTGTCCACCAGATCGTCGAATTCGGGTCCGGTAGCGTCGGCCTGGCTGATCTTCGAGAACTCTACGCCGCGGCCGGTGCTGCCGCGGTAGTTGGGGTAGAACACGGCGATGCCGCGCGCCGCCGCCACCTGACCGAACGATGAATAACCGGTGAGCCAGCCGTTCTGGTCGTGCGCTTCCGGCCCGCCGTGCACGACGAGGACCAGGGGATAGCGCCGGCCGCGCTCGTAGTCCAGCGGATGGATGAGAATGCCCTCCAGCTCCAGGCCGTCGCGCGCCTTGTAGCGCACGACCGCCTGCTCGGCAAAGCGCAGGTCCGCCAGCCAGGGGTTGCTGCTGGTGCGGCGCGTCGCGCCGGCGTCGCCGGCCAGCGTATACAGCTCGGTGGGATGTTGCGGCGTGTGCGCGACGACCGCGATCCTGCCCTGGCTGCCGGCACCGATGCCGCGAACCACCACGTTGCCCGCCGCCAGCAGCGTACGCCGGTCGGAGCCGTCGATCGCGATCGCCGCCACTTCCGTTTCGGCGCCGATGTCGGCGACGTAGGCCAGCGTGCCGTCTTCCCTCCAGTCGAATGTCGATACGTGGCCCTCGAGACCCGGCAGCAGGTCGCGCGGCGCGCCGCCGCCAGCCTCCACCACCATCAGGCGGCCCGGGGCAGGATCGTTCCGGTCGACCGATCCCACCAGGGCGATGTGCCGGCCGTCCGGACTCCACGCGGCGGGGCCCAGCTTGCCCTCGGTCTCGATGCGCGCCGTAACGCGCCCGTCGAGATCCACCACCTGCAACCGGCGTGCGACGTACGAGTCGTCGACCAGCGGCGTCGGCGTCACGGCGAGGAGCAGGCTGCGGCCGTCGGGAGCGAACTGCACCGACCGCAACGACCCCTCGACGTCGAGTGTCCGCACGTCGCGGTCTCCAGGACCATCGCCGGATTCGAGGTCGGCAATGTGGAGGCGCGTGAAGACCAGCTCCTCTTCGAAGATCTCCTGGTTGAAACCCTGCTCCTTGAGCCCCTCGTTGCCTCCGCTATCGCTGTCCGACGCCAGGAAGGCGAGCCACCGGCCGTCGGCGCTCAGGTCGAAGGCGCCGACGCTGGTCTCGTGCTCGAACAGCTTGCGCGCCTCGCCGCCGCGCGTGGAGATGCGATACAGCGCCCGGTGGGCGTCGCCGTCGCGCCGTGTCCCGAACACCAATTCGTCGTTACTGATCCAGGCCGGACGGCCGATGGAGACCTCACCCGTGACGAAGGGCACTTCCTGCCCGTCCGCGTCGAGGAGGTAGAGCTCCACCCACGCGCGGCCGCTGTCGTCCTCCATCGGGCGCCGCGGGCTGGTGCGCAGGAACGCAATCTGCCGGGCGTCGGGCGACAGCTCGGCCGCCAGTACCGAGCGGTACATCACCGAGTGCCAGGGCTGAAACGTATCGGCGGGTGTCTGTGACTGCGCGCCCGCCGGAGAGGCGGCCAGCAGCGCCGCCGCCAGCCCGGCCGAGACCAACGTCAGTCCGCGCCACGGGCTGCTACCCGGATGCCGGGCGTTTCGCATCGCAATCCTCCTGAGAGCGGCCGGTGGCCGGCGCCGCGTCACGGCGAATCCGCCAGGTCCAACGGTTCGTAGTACGGCTTGTCGCCAAGCGCCTCGGAATAGGTCCCCTCGTTGATGCGCACCACGCGCCCCTCCTCGTCCACCCAGACCGCCGACGGTACGTTGACGAGGTTGTACAGCGAGCTGACGCGGTGCGTCGCATCAATCAGCGTCGCGTAGCTGAGCGGCGCCTTGTCGTGCCACTCGGCGGTAGCGTCCTCGCCGAGCGTGTCCTGCGCGACGGTGATGATCTCGAAATTGTGGTCCTTGAGCTCCTCGTAAACTTCCTGCCACCCGGGCAGGTCGTAGCGGCACCCTCACCAGGAAGCCCAGGTGACGACAAGGACCTTCCTGCCCCGGAAATCCGACAACCGCACCAGCTCGCCCGCCCGGTTCGGGAGCTCGAAGTCCGGGGCCATCGCGGCGTTCAGAAACCGCGTGCGCGTGACCGGGATCTCGCCGAGGCTCCAGACTTGGCGATCATGGTCGACCGCGTACGCCTGCTGGAGCTTGCGCGCCAGTCCGGTCACGTTGAACCAGCCGTGCCCCGCGCGCCTGACGAACAGCTCGCTGTCGCGGTCCTGCCGGACCGGCACGCACAGCTCGTCGAGACAGGCGCCCTCGGGCTTCAACTCGAAACCGTTGACCCGCGGCAGGTCCTCGGGAGCAACCCACAGGTCGTCCGCATCCGGCAGGGTCCGCTCGACCTGGACGACTTTGTCGTCATACAGCACGGTCACCGGCGCCGCGGCTGCGGCGAACGGCGCGAGGACCGTCATGGCGGCCAGTACGGCCAGCATGCGGCTGCAGTTGTTCATTTGTCGTCATCCCTCCAGGACCGCGCGCTGACGGACGGCGCCAGACTTCTTTCGCCGGCCGCGTGCGCGGTTGATGCTGCGTGGGCTGCGCTGCGTCGAGCCGCTCACTCGACGTTGAATGTAATGTCCCGGCGGGTCGTCATGCCCCCGTCGTGGGCCAGACACCGCAGGACATAGCTGCCCGGCTCGCTGAAGGTGGCCCTCACAACCCACTTGCCGTCCGCGGGTGCGGGCGGCGTCTCCCAACCCGGCCCCCAGGGCGAATTCGAGTTGGGCCGCGTGTCCTCCCACACCTTGATCTGCGGCGGATCGAACACCACGTTTCCCGCGCCGCGGTACACGAACCAGGACAGCCGCAGGCCGGTTGCCGTCCTCGGCACGATGCTGCCCGGCCTGGATGGATCGTACGGCCGCATGCCTCGCGCCGCAGGTAACCCGTCATCGCTTGCGAATGCCGTCAACGTGACAGGTTGCCCGGCCCGGGCGGTTCTGGTCGCGTCGCCTTCGACCCTGAGCTCCGGGGCCTCGTTGGTGGGCAGGTTGTCGGCGGTGCCGAGGCCGTTGTTGCGCTGCACGACGTAGCGGTCGATGAAGTAATCCGAATTGAGGGTGCCATACGCCCGGTAGGTCTTGCCGTTCGGGCTGGTGACGGTCCATACCACCTCGCCCTCGCCGAAATCCGCGGGAACGCGGACACGGAACAGGAACCGGTTGCGCCGCGGCAGGAACCAGGTCGGCTGCCCCTGATCCGGACCACCCGGCTCGACGTTGTTGTCCGGACCGATCGGGATGTGGAGCTCCTCCGCCCAGTTGCGGTTCATGGTCCCGAAGACGAGACTGAACGAGCCGTCCCGATTCTGCTCCCAGCCTTCGTACGCGGGCACGACCTCCTGGCCGGAAGCACGGTACTGCTGGGCCGCACTGTCCTGGGCGAGCAACACGCACGCCAGCACGGCGACGACGATGGCCGCCGGCCTCACTGCTGCTGCCCCTCGGCGGCCTCCGCTTCCTCCGGCATGCCGCAAAGCGGGCAGCCGATGACGGTTTCGCCGTCCACCAGGCCCAGTGCGGCCCGCCGCTCCGCCATTGCCGCCTGGAACTCCTCGTCCGTCATGTACACGCCGCGCGCCAGGTTGATGAACATCTGGTCGACCGACCGGTTGCCGCCTCCGGACCAGTTGCGCGGATCGGACACGTTGGGATTCGACGGCGAGTTGTTGAAGTAGCCGGTAAGGCGCAGGATGGTGCCCTTCGGCAGCAGCGGTGCGGCGTCATCCTCGTAGGTGTACACGCGCACCCAGCTGTGGTCGTATCCCGCGCAGTTGAGCGTCTGGACGGTAATGCCCACGATGGCGTCCAGGCACATCCTGACGCCGGGCGCGTGCATGTGCGGCTCGTAGATGCTGATCTTGGCGTGATCGGGCAGCGTGAAGTACGCCTCCATCGTCTGATCCGGATCCATCGGTTCGATGTCCAGGTCGACGCCGTTGCCGAACGCCATGCTCCGCATCTGCAGCGTGGGCTCGTACCCCCGCGGATGGAACTTGAAGCCGATGTCGAGGCGGGCACGGGTGTGGGCGCCGTTCGAATGCAGGTGGACGTTGTCGAAATTCAGCGTGGTGTCGGCCTTCATCAACCGGCCCGCCTTGGGATCGAAGAAATCGGCGTTGCGTCCGACCTCGTGCACCGGCCACCCGCCGGTGCGCGGCGCCCCGTCGCCCGCCTCGGCGTCCGGAGCGACCACGTTCATCACCGCGTGGTGGACCACGAACAGACCGCCGACGGTGTTGCGGCGCGGACCCTCGCGCGACTCGGTCACTTCCTTGTACTCGAGCGCGGAGACGTAGCGGTCCTCGGTCAGGCCGGTGGTTGATTCGCCGATGGCGCCCCACCAGTCGGGCGACTCGCCCGGCACTTCAACGCTCGGAGACGAGACGATCAGGTCGGGCTCTCCGATTTCCCATGCGTTGGCGACGAGGAACTCGATTGGCGGCGGGAGATCCGCCGGGTTGCCCTCCGGCGCGCCGTTGTCGACCCACTTCGCGATCAGGCGAATCTCGTCATCCGACAGCGAAGGGTCGTCCTTGAACGACTGGATGCCGACATCCTTCTCGATGAACCAGGGCGGCATCACGCCCGGCTTGTCCCGCAGGCCGGTGCGGTTCTTGATCGCCCGGGCCCACGGTCGCACCTCGGCGTAGCTCAGCAGCGACATCGGCGCCAGCGCATCCGGCCGATGGCACTTCTGGCAGCTCCGCTGAAGGATGGGGGCGATATCCCGACTGAACGTCACGTCGTCGGCGTTCGCGGACTGCGCGGCGGCCGGCGCAGGCAATGCGACGACAGCCGCGGCGGCTGCGGCGAGCAGCAGGCGCCAGGCGACCGGCGTGCATCGCGGGCTGCGTTTCGTCGTAATAGTCGTCTTCAACATCACTTACGGTCTCCCCACTTACGGTCTCCCCGGATTCCCGAAAGGCCCGATTCATGGAGTCTACTAGCCTCGTTCGGGCATTTCCACACCAATCTCCGATGCATCGCACCGGCATGATGCACCTTCCGGATCTCGAACGCGGAGACCTCTGCCATGACCATACGGCGGATGTGGGGCGCGTTCGGCGCGCAGCCGCCGGCCGCGCTACTTCCGGCGGCGCGCGTGCCGCATCGCCGAGTCGACGCCCGAGCCGTCCGGGGCCGGCTCGTCCCGGCTGCCGAACAGCCGCGGATTGTCCCGCGCCGACTCGAATGCGGTGAGCGCGTCGCGCCGGCTTACCTGTCCGATGACGTGGCCGCCCTCGTCCACGACCGGCAGCTTGCGGTACGGCCTGGTCAGAAACAGGTGCACGATGTCGTATAGCGTGGCCTGCGGGGCGATGGATTTCGCCGGCCGGCTCATGTAGTCGCAAACCTTGCCGCCCGGCCAGCCGTCGAGCGCGCCGGCGACGACAACCTTCAGGCAGTCGCGCTCCGAAAGCATGCCGAGCAGTACGCCGTCGCCGTCGACCACCGGCACCCCCGTCTGCTTGCTCCTGAGCAGGCGGCGGAGGGCGTCGTAGATGTCCATGTCCGGCGGCAGCGTGGTGTCCGACCGCGCCATGATGTCCGCGGCGGTGAGGTGGTCCATGCTTCCCTCCCCGGGACCGTTGGCGGCGTGCGCCCAGATACGTGCAGTATGCCGCTCTCGCTACCACGCCGCAAGATGAACTTGCCGCCCGTGACTCCCCGAACGTCGCCGATCTCCTTCCCATGCTCCTGGATGCCGCCGTCCTTTTCGATGAACCACGCTTGACACCATGCCCTGCACCTGTAGCATGGCTGGTGTCATAGACGGTGGTTGCGCGAGCCCGACTGCGTGACGGTCGTGCCTGGCGGTTCCGGTCACCTGACGGTTCCAGTAGCAAGGAGGAGTCCGATGCGATACCTGCCGATAGCCGTAGCAGTTACAGTTGCAGCGATCTCGGTTCCGCTCGCCTTGCAGGCGCAGCAAGGTGGTGTGACCGCGGACGGATGGGAGGCGAGGCTCGATCGCGACGGGGACGCGGCGAGCGTCCTCACTTTCATGACGATGGGTTCCGGCGTGCATGCCACCACGGCTGGCCGCGGCGCGGCCATCTTCTGGCAGCCGGCCAGCATGTCGAAGGGAAACTACACGATCAGCGCGTCGTTCACGCAAGCGGAGCCCTCCAACCACCCCAACGCCTATGGGCTCTTCTTCGGCGGTTCCGATCTGGACGGCCCCAATCAGCGGTATTCCTATTTCGTGCTCCGTGAGAACGGCCAGTTCATGATCCGGAAACGCATGGGCGCCGAGGTGCCGATCGTGGTCGACTGGTCCAGCCACGACGCGATCAACGAGCTCGACACCCAGGGCCGGGCGACCAACACGCTGGCGGTGGAGGTCGGCGGCAGCCAGGTGCGCTTCCTCGTAAACGGCACGGAAGTGTCGACGCAGCCGCTGTCCGCGGTTGACACGGCCGGGATTACCGGCTTACGGGTGAATCATTTCCTGAACGTGCACATCGACAACCTGATGCTTGGCATGTAGGTCGCGACTTCACCGCGGCGGCGGCGCGCACGGGTGCTTCGTCACGATAGATTCGCTGCGCTGCGGCGGCGGCCGGCACCCAGGATCCGCTTTCTCAGCCGGATGGTCTTCGGCGTGACCTCCACGAGTTCATCGTCGTTGATGAACTCGATAGCCTGATCGAGATTCAGCGGGCGGGGCGGAATGAGCCGTATCGCCTCCTCGGCGGTGGAGGACCGCATGTTCGTCAGCTTCTTTTCCTTGGTGGCGTTGACGTCCATGTCGGCCGGCCGGGCATTCTCCCCGATGATCATCCCCTCGTAGACCGGCGTTACAGGCACGATGAAAATATCGCCGCGCTCCTGCAGGTTGTAGAGCGCGAACGCCGTTGCGTTGCCCGCTCGATCCGCCACCAGTGCACCGGTCGGGCGGGCGGCAATCGGGCCGTGCCACGGCTCCCAGCCGGCGAACAGGTGGTTCATGATGCCGGTGCCGCGCGTGTCGGTCAGAAACTGCGACCGGAAGCCGATCAGACCCCGTGTCGGGATCCGGAATTCGAGCCGGACGCGGCCGCTCCCGTGGTTGACCATCTTCGTCATCGTTGCCCGGCGCGTGCCGAGCCCGGCGATAACGACCCCCTGGAAATCCTCCGCCACGTCGATGACCAGCTCCTCGACCGGCTCCTCGATGCCGCCCGCGGCCGCGCGAGTCACGATCTGCGGCCGCGACACCTGCAGCTCGTAGCCCTCCCGCCGCATCATCTCGATGAGAATCGCCAGTTGCAGTTCGCCGCGCCCGACCACCTTCAGCTGATCCGCCTGGTCCGTGTCTTCCACGCGGATCGACACGTTGCCAATCAGCTCCCGCGCCAGACGGTCGCGCAAATTGCTCGACGTCACGAATTGCCCGTCCCGGCCCGCCATTGGCGACATGTTGATCCCGAACACCATCGAGACGGTCGGTTCGTCGATGTGGGTCGGCGGGATCGGCGACTGGTGCTCGGGGTCGGTGATCGTCTCGCCGATCGTGATGTCGCTGAGACCCGCCAGGCACACGATGTCTCCGGCCGCCGCCCGCTCGATCTCCACGCGCTGGAGCCCATCGAACGCGAACAGCTTAGTGACGCGGGTGCGCTGAACTGCCCCATCGAGCTTGGCCACCGCGACCTGGTCGCCGACCCGGACCGTGCCGTTGAAGATGCGGCCAATCGCGATCCGGCCCAGATAGTCGCTGGAATCCAGGTTGGCGACGAGCAACTGCAGGGGCTGCTCCGGATCGCCCTGTGGCGGACGGACGTGCTCGGCGATCGCCTCGAATAGCGGACGCAGCGTGCGCCCCGGCTGTTCGACGGCAGCGGTGGCGGTTCCCGCCTTCGCATTGGCATAGAGCACCGGAAAATCGATCTGGTCCTCGCGCACGTCGAGATCGATGAACAGGTCGTATATCTCACTCAACACTTCGGCGGGCCGGGCGTCCCGGCGGTCAATCTTGTTGATGATCACGATGGGGGGCAGGCCGCGCTCGAGAGCCTTCCGGAGCACGAACCGCGTCTGCGGCAGGGGTCCCTCCGACGCATCGACCAGGAGCAGCACCCCGTCGACCATGGTCAGGGTCCGCTCGACCTCACCGCCAAAATCGGCGTGCCCCGGGGTATCGACAATGTTGATTGTCAGGTTCTCGTAACGCACGGCCGTATTCTTGGCCATGATCGTGATCCCACGCTCGCGCTCGAGGTCGATGTTGTCGAGCGCCCGCTCCGCCACCCGTTCGTTCGAGCGAAAGACGCCGCTCTGATGCAGGAGAGCATCCACCAGCGTCGTCTTGCCGTGGTCGACGTGGGCGATGATCGCCACGTTGCGTAGAAGTGGATTGGCTGTGTCAGGCATGGTCGTTGGTCGCCGGCGCCGCACGGAGTCTATGCGGAATGGACAGGTCGTGGCGCCGCGGTAAGATGGGGTCCTCGAAAATCCGCCGGCACGGAGGACGACCATGAGATGTGCGCTCCGCATTGCTGCCTGGTGTGCGCCCGTGACGTTCGCGTTGATCGGACCCGCCCCGCCGGTGCTGGCCCAGACCGGCGCGCCCGACGGCGAGTGGCCCGCGTACGGGGGTGACCTCGGGCACACGCGGTACGCCGCGCTCGACCAGATCACCGCCGAGAACTTCGACGAGTTGGAAGTCGCGTGGCGGTTCAAGACGGACAACCTGGGTCCGGTTCCCGAGTACCAATTCGAGTCGACGCCGCTGATGGTCAACGGCGTGGTGTACACCACGGCCGGGTCGCGGCGGGCGGTCGTCGCGCTGGACGGCGCCACCGGCGAGCTGCTCTGGACGTACAGCCTCAACGAGGGGGCGCGCGGCGACGCGGCGCCCCGGCGGCTCTCGGGCCGGGGTCTCGCGTACTGGAGCGGCGGACAGGAGGAGCGCATCCTGTACGTGACGCCCGGCTATCGGTTGATCGCCCTCGATGCCCGCACGGGGCGCCCCGATCCGGGCTTCGGACGCGGCGGCATCGTCGACCTGAAGGAGAACAACGACCAGGACATCGACCTGGTGACCGGCGAGGTCGGCCTGCACGCCGCGCCGGCGGTGGCGAAGGACGTCGTCATCGTGGGCGCCGCCTTCCGCACGGGCGGCAACCCCAGAAGCCGGACCAACGTGAAGGGGTACGTCCGGGGCTTCGACGTCCGCACCGGCCGGCGGCTGTGGATCTTTCACACGATCCCGCTGCCGGGCGAGTTCGGGCGCGAGACGTGGCTGAACGACTCGGCCGTCTACACCGGCAACACCGGCGTCTGGGCGCAGATCTCGGTGGATGAAGAGTTGGAAACGGTCTACCTGCCGGTCGAGGCGCCTACATCCGACTACTACGGCGGAAACCGCCCCGGCGACAACCTGTTCGCCGAGAGTCTCGTGGCGGTCGACCTGTACAGCGGGGAGCGCAAGTGGCACTTCCAAACCGTGCACCACGGTGTCTGGGACCACGACATCCCCTGCGCGCCGATCCTCATTGACATCGTGGTCGACGGCCGGCCGATCAAGGCGGTGGCGCAGCCGACCAAACAGGTATTCCTGTACGTCTTCGACCGCGAGACAGGCGAGCCGGTCTGGCCGATCGAGGAGCGGCCGGTGCCGCAGGGCGACGTGCCGGGCGAATGGTACGCGCCGACGCAGCCGTTCCCGACCCGCCCGCCCGCCTACGACCGCCAGGGCGTCACCGTCGACGACCTGATCGACTTCACCCCGGAGCTGCGGGCCGAGGCAGTGGAGGTGGCGTCACGCTACAAGATGGGGCCGCTGTTCACCCCGCCGGTGCTGAGCCAACGGGACGGACCGCTGGGAACGTTCATACGGCCGTCCCGCACGAACTGGCCGGGCGGGGCGTACGACCCGGAGACCCACATCCTCTATGTGCCGTCGAGCGCGGCATTCAGCGCCCTGGGGCTCGTCCCGCCCGCTCCCGGCCAATCCGACCTGGAGTACATCCAGGGCAACGCCATCACCGGCCCCCGGCGCACCGCCGGCGCCGGCTCCCAGGTGGGCGGCGGCCAGCGCGTGGTGACCGGCCGGGGCGGCCGCGGCGAGAGCGGCGGCGGCGGAACGACCGTCAGGGGCCTGCCGCTGTTCAAGCCGCCGTGGGGCCGGATCAGCGCGATCGACATGGACGAGGGTGAGATTCTCTGGCAGATCCCCCACGGCGAGACGCCGGATCAGGTCCGCAACCACCCGGCGCTGGCGGGACTCGACATTCCCCGCACCGGCCGCACCGGCGCACCCGGCGTTCTGGTCACGAAGACCTTGATCATCTCCGGGGAGAGCGGCACGTTCAGGACGCCGTCCGGGCGCCGCGGCGCCATGCTGCGGGCGTACGACAAGGCGACGGGCGAAGAGGTCGGCGCGGTGTACATGCCGGCGCAGCAGAGCGGCTCGCCCATGACGTACATGCTGGACGGATCGCAGTACATCGTGGTGGCGATCAGCGGCGGCAACTATTCGGGCGAACTGCTCGCGTTCAAGCTGCCCGCGGGCGCCTGAACGACGCTTGACAGGCGGTGCCGGCATGTTAGCATCGGCATGTCCTACTGCGCGCGGCGGAAATGAAGAGATCGGGATGCCCACACTGTCCCGAATAGCGGCGTGCGGGTGCGTCACCGTACTCGCGGTAGCCTGCCATTTCGCCCCAGTTCTGTACGCGGCGGCTCCCGCACAGGCGCCGCTGGAGCCCCGCGCCCTCCTCGACCAGTACTGCGTCACCTGCCACAACGAGCGGCTGCAGACGGCCGGGCTGCTGCTCGACCGCAGCGACGTCGAGCGGATCGGCGCCGATGGGGCGACCTGGGAGAAGGTGGTGCACAAGCTGCGGAGCGGCGCGATGCCGCCGGCAGGCAGACCGCGCCCGGACGAGTCCACGCTCGAAGCGTTCGTCGCACTGCTGGAAAACGCGCTCGACCGTGAAGCAGCCGCCCATCCGAATCCCGGCCGGCCCGCGGACCACCGCCTGAACCGTTTCGAGTTCGGCAACGCGATTCGCGACCTGCTCGACCTGGAAATCGATCCGGAGTCGCTGCTGCCGCCCGACGAGTCGGACCACGGCCTGGACAACATCGCCGAAGTCCTGTCGATGTCGCCGACCTTGCTGGAGCGGTATCTGCTCGCGGCGCGCAAGATCAGCCGGCTCGCCGTCGGCGATCCGACGATCGGCCCCGGTATCGAGACGTTCGACCTGTCGCGCGGGCTGCGGCAGGACGAGCGCATGAGCGAAGAACTGCCGTACGGCACGCGCGGCGGTACGGCCATCCGGCATTACTTCCCGCTCGACGGCGACTACGTCGTGAAGGTCCGCCTGGGCAGGAACTTCACCAACTCGCGGATTCGCGCCATCACCACCCGCGAGCAGATCGACGTACTGCTCGACGGCGCGCCCGTCACGCGCTTCAGCATCGGCGGCGAGTGCGTCGACTCGGAAGCGCCGGAGTGCGAGCAGACCGACAGCTACTACCGGACATCGAACTACGAGCTGACGGCGGACGAGGCGCTGGAGGTCCGTTTCCCCGCCACGGCCGGCATGCACACGCTCGGCGTCGCGTTCGTCAGGAAGAGCGTGCTGACGGAAGGACCGGCGCCGGCGCTGCTGCCGCCGCGGCACACCAGCTCCACGTACGAAGCGCCGCGGATGGACCTCGACCACGTGCGGCTCGAAGGCCCGTTCGATCCGACCGGCCCCGGGGATACGCCCAGCCGGCGCCGGATCTTCATCTGCCGCCCCGCCGGAAGCGCCACCGAGGAACCGTGCGCGCGGCGGATCCTGTCGGCGCTCGCGCGGCGGGCCTACCGCCGGCCCGTGACCGATCCGGACGTGGAGACGCTGCTGCGCTTCTACCGGGCCGGTCGCAGCGAAGGAGGCTTCGAGCGGGGCGTCCAGGAGGCGCTCACGCGGCTACTGGTTTCCCCCGAATTCCTGTTCCGCGTCGAAAGCGATCCCGTCAACGTCCCGGCGCATGGCGTGTACGCGATCAGCGACCTGGAGCTGGCGTCCCGACTGTCGTTCTTCCTGTGGAGCAGCATCCCGGACGATGAACTGCTCGATGTCGCGGCGCGCGGCGCGCTCAGGGACCCGGGCGTCCTGGAGCGGCAGGTCCGGCGGATGCTGGGCGACCCGCGTGCGTCGGCGCTGACGAAGAATTTCGGCGGCCAGTGGCTGCTCGTGCGGAACCTGCGGGCCGTGGACCCCGACGCGAGCGCGTTTCCCGAATTCGATGACAACCTGCGTGGGTTCTTCCAGCGCGAGACCGAGCTGTTCCTCGAGAGCCAGATGCGCGAGGACCGGCCGATCGAGGAGCTGCTGACGGCGGACCACACGTTCCTGAACGAGCGGCTGGCCCGCTTCTACGGTGTCCCGAACGTCTACGGCGCGCATTTCCGGCGCGTGCCGTTGACCGATCCCAACCGGGCGGGGGTGCTGGGACATGGGAGCGTGCTGACGGTCACGTCGTATGCGACCCGCACCTCGCCGGTGGTGCGCGGCAAGTACCTGCTGGACAACATCCTCGGCGCGCCGCCGCCGGCGCCGCCGGCGGATGTGCCGGCCCTGGAGGAATCGGACGGCGCGGTCGGCCCGCATGCGTCGATGCGCGAGCGCATGGCGGCGCACCGCCGCAACGCCGCGTGTGCGGCCTGCCACGCCCGAATCGACCCGCTGGGGTTCGCGCTCGAGAACTTCGACGCGATCGGGCAATGGCGCACGACGGACGGGACGGCGAGTATCGATGCGGCGGGCATGCTCCCGGACGGCACGCGCTTCAGCGGCCCCGGTGAATTCCGGCAGGCGCTCCTGATGCAGCGCGAGCAGTTCGTCAACAACTTCACGCAGCGACTCCTGACCTACGCGCTCGGGCGGGCGGTCCAGCACTACGACATGCCGGCGGTCCGCGCGATCATGCGCGAGGCGGCGTCGAGCGAATACCGCTGGTCGGCGCTGGTTCTGGGCATTGCCGGGAGCCAGCCGTTTCAGATGAGGAAAACGCGCGAGCAGGTGTCCGTCGCGCAGCAATAGACGCGCGGCCCGCGGGCAGCGCGGATGAGGGTATCGAGATGCTGATTACAAAAAAGCACCTGTCGAGGCGCACGGCGCTGCGGGGTCTTGGCGCGACCATTGCGCTGCCGCTGCTCGACGGCATGGTCCCGGCCTTTGCCGCCGTCCGCAACAGCGCGGCGCGCCCGGTGAAGCGTCTCGGCGCGATCTACGTGCCGAACGGCATGAGCATGCCCAACTGGATGCCGGCCGCCGCGGGCAGCCTGGAGCTCACGCCGATCCTGACGCCGCTGGCGCCGGTCAAGGACCGCGTGGTGGTGGTGAGCGGCACGGCCAACGAGGAGGCTCGGCAGCGGCTGAATGAAGGGGACGGCGACCATTCGCGCTGTCAGGCGGCGTTCCTGACCGGCGCCCACGCCGTTAAGGCCTCCGGGGCCAACACCACCCTGGAGGTCGGCGTGTCGATGGACCAGCTCGCGGCCCGGGAGCTGCGGGAAGACACGCAGCTTGCGTCGCTCGAGCTGTCGCTGGAGGCGAACGAGCTAGTGGGCCAGTGCGAGGACGGCTACGGCTGCGCCTACAGCGCCACGCTCGCCTGGCGCGACGCCAACACGCCGCTGCCGATGGAAACCAATCCGCGTGTGGTGTTCGAGCACCTGTTCGGGGCCGTCGGCAGCACCGGCCGCGAGGCGCGGCTCCGCGCGCTGCGTCTGGATCGCAGCATCCTCGATTCGGTGAGCGATGAGCTCACGGGTCTGGTGCGCCGACTCGGCCGCGGCGACCGGTCCAAGCTGGCCGGTTATCTCGATTCCGTGCGCGACATCGAGCGGCGCATCCAGATCGCCGAGTCGCAGAGCGACCGGGGGCTGCCGGAGGTGGCGCAGCCGGCCGGCATTCCCGCCGACTTCGAGGCCTACGCGGATCTGATGTTCGACCTGATGCTGGTGGCGTACCAGGCCGACCTGACCCGCGTCTGCACCTTCCTGTACGGCCGCGAGAAGAACGTGCGGACGTACCCGGAGATCGGGGTCAACGAGCCGCACCACCCGGTGTCCCACCACCGGCAGCGCCCCGAGCAATTGGAGAAGCTGGCCCGGATCAACACCTTCCACATGGAGATCTTCGGGCGTTTCCTCGAGAAAATGCGGGCGACGCCCGACGGCGACGGCTCGCTGCTGGACCAGGCGATGATCATCTACGGCGCCGGCATGGGCAACAGCAACGCCCACGACCCGCTGGATCTCCCGATCGTGCTGGCCGGGGGCGGCGGCGGCAGCATCAAGGGCGGCCGGCATGTGAGAGCGCCCGAGGGAACGCCGCTGGCGAATATGCACCTGGCGGTCCTGGAAAAGATGGGCATTGCGGCGGAGAGCCTCGGCAACAGCACCGGCGAGCTGCCAATCCTGTCCGACGTGTAGGGGTGATACCACGATGCGGATTAACATGCGGCAGATGATCGGCGCGGCGGCGTTGCTGCTGGGGGCCGCTGGTCTGGTGGGCGCGGCGACCGATGCGCGGCTTGCGGAAGCCGTGAGGCGCCAGGACGGCGAGGCGGTGCGCAAGCTCCTGGCCGGCGGCGCAGCGGTGAACGCGAGCGGCGGCGACGGCTTCACGGCGCTGCACTGGGCGGCGCAGCGCAACGCCCTCGAGATCGCCGATCTGCTAATTGCCGGCGGCGCGGACGCCAATGCCGCCGACCGCTACGGCGTATCTCCCCTGGCGCTGGCCTGTACGAATGGCAGCGGCGGCATGGTCGAGCGGTTGCTGCTGGCCGGGGCGGCGGCGAACGCCGCGCAGGCGACCGGCGAGACGGCGCTCATGACGTGCGCCCGGACCGGCATGCCGGCCGCGGTCGAGCCGCTGCTGGCCGGCGGTGCGGACGTCAACGCAGCCGAAGCCGCCCATGGCCAGACCGCGTTGATGTGGGCCGCGTGGGAGGGGCACACGGATGTCGTGAGCATGCTGCTCGCACACGGCGGCGACGTCGATGCGCGCACGACCACCGGCTACACCGCGCTGCTGCTGGCCGCCCGTGAAGGCTACCGGGATACGACACAGGCCTTGCTGAACGCAGGCGCCGACGTCAATGACGCCGCGGAGGATGGCACGAGCGCCCTGCTCGTCGCCATCATCCGGCGGCACCTGGAGTACGCCGAATTCCTCCTGGATCACGGTGCCGACCCCAATCTCGGACCCGGTTTCACCCCCCTGCACTGGGCGGCCGGCAAGTGGGATACGGAACTGAACGACCTCTCCAACGGCGTGGCCGAGGGCAACCAGTGGAGCGCGTTCGCCGGGCTGCACGCGCCCGACCGGCTGCGGGTCGTGAAGCTGCTGATCGCCCACGGCGCGGATCCGAACATCCGCACGCTGCGGACCCCCGGATTCGGGATCCAGGTAAAGGGCCACCTGGGGAACATGAAGGGCGCGACGCCGTTCCTCATCGCGGCGAAGGCCAACGATGTCTCGGTCATGCGCGCGCTGCTCGCGCACGGGGCCGACCCGCTGGCGCCCACCGACAACGGTACGACGCCGCTCATGGTGGCGGCGGGTGTCGGCCACTCCCCCGGCATCACGCGCTCGGCGGAGGACGAGGCGCTCAGGGCGGTCACCCTCTGCGTGGAGCTGGGCGCCGACGTGAACGCGGTGAACGAGGCGCGCGACACGGCGCTGCACGGCACCGCGTGGCGGGAGCGCGCCGATTCCATCGTGCACTTCCTGGCTGACCGCGGCGCCGAGCTGGACGCGAAGAACAACCGCGACTGGACGCCGCTGGTCATCGCCGAGGGCATCCATACCGGCGGCAACTTCATCAAGTCGGACACCACGGCCGCGTTGCTGCGACAGTTGGGAGCGGCTCCCAGCCCGCCCGACATCCTGCGGGAGCCGGAAGCGCGGTAGCAACGCCGCCGCGCCATGCCAGTCGACCGGCGCGGATTCATCACCGCCACCACGGCTGCGGCCATCGGCGCCGGTGTCGGCGCCCGCCCGCTCCGCGCGGCATACCGTTCCCGGGCGGCCGCGGTCACGCCCCGGGGCGGAGTTTCCCCCGACGTCGTCGTGGTCGGCGCTGGCGCGTTCGGTCTCTGGACGGCGCTCCATCTGCAGCGGCTCGGCGTCCGGGTGACCGTGGTGGACGCCTACGGGCCGGGCAACTCGCGCCAGACCTCGGGGGGCGAGACGCGCGGCGTGCGCTCGTCGTACGGCGACCGGCCCCACGGGCCCCTGTGGACACGCTGGGCGAACGACGCGATCCACAAGTGGATCGAATGGGACGAGCGCGGCCGGGAACGGCTCCTCCCACGGGTGTTCTTCCAGACAGGCGACCTCATCCTCCGCGCGCAGTCGGGACCGTACATCGAGACCACGCGCAGCCAGTGGAACGCGCTGGCGGTGCCCTACGAGGTGTTGACGCCCGACGAGGTGGCCTACCGCTGGCCGTGGATCCGCTTCGAACAGCTCGGGCTCGCATTGCACGAGCCGGCGGCCGGGGTCGTCCGGGCGCGACGCGCGATAGAGTCGGTGGCGCGTGTCTTCGAGGACGAAGGCGGAGTCGTCCGGATCGGCCATGCGTCGATCGGCGCCCGGGCCGGCGCGACGCTCGAGACGGTAGCGCTCGACGACGGCGAAGCCCTGCCGGCAGCCCTCATCATCTTCGCCTGCGGTCCCTGGTTCCCAAAGCTGTTCCCCGCGCTGATGGGACGGCGCCTGCGCAACCCCGTCGGACACGTGTTCTACTTCGCGGTGCCTCCCGGCGACCGGCGCTTCTCGTTCCCGCACATGCCGAGCTTCGGGGTGCCGGGTTGCACGGGATGGCCGGCGCTCCCCCCCGATAATCGCGGGTTTCGCGTTCGCGCAGGTTCCCGGCCAGCGGAGGATCCCGACACGAGCGATCGCTGGATTCCGCCGGAGGCACATGCGCGTCCGCGCGAAATTCTCGAGCGCCACTTCCCGGATCTGGTCGGCGCACCGCTCAACGAAACCCGCGCCTGCCACTACGAGATGAGCGTCGACGAGAACTTCATCGTCGATCGGCACCCGGACTTCGACAACGTCTGGCTGCTCGGCGGCGGCTCGGCCGAGGGGTTCAAGTTCGGCCCGGTGCTCGGGGAGTACGTCGCCCGCCGTGTCCTCGCCGTGGAGGACGACCCCGGGCTGGCCGCCGGATTTCGCCTCAAGGACGCGCAGTTCGACGCGGCGGAATAGGACGATAACGGCATTTGTAAATAGAATCGGGTATGCCGAAATTCTCCCCCCATGCTTCCACGCCCTTTGTGCGGGTCCTGCCGGTCCTGCTTTGCGCGGCCGGCGTGCTCGCCGTCGCCCTGCCCACCGCGTACGCAGACGACTGGCCCGAGTACCGCGGCAAGGGACGCCGCGGCGTCTGGCAGGAAACCGGCATCGTCGGCACGTTGCCCGCCGACGGACTGAAGGTACGCTGGCGCACGCCGATCGAACCCGGATGGAGCAGCCCGGTGGTGTCCGGCGGCCGGGTCTTCCTGACCGACTTCACCCGCGCCGAGAACAGCACGGAGGTCGTCGAGCGCGCGGTCTGTCTGGACGAGGGGACCGGGCGCATACTGTGGACGCGGACCTGGGAATCCGACTATCGCACGGTCGGGGCCACGTGGGAGGGTCCCCGCGTCACGCCGACGGTCGACGGCAACCACGTCTACTTCATCGGCGCCACCGGGCTGCTGTTCAGCCTCGCTGTGGAGAGCGGCGCGGTGCTGTGGACCAGGGACCTGATGAACGACTACGGAGCGCCGCCCCCGTCGTGGGGCTTCAGCAGCGCGCCGCTGGTCGACGGCCCCCGTCTCATCATCATTGTCGGCGGCGAGGACAACGCGCGGGTAGTGGCGTTCGACAAGCTCACCGGCGAGGAGATCTGGCGCGCGCTACCCTCGGACGCCGACATCGGCGTGCCGGTGCCGATCATCATCGAGGCGGCCGGACGGCCGCAGCTGATCATCTGGTTTCCGGAAAGGGTCGTTTCGCTCGACCCCGCCAGCGGCGAGCTGTACTGGGAGGAGCCGACGCGCACCGACTTCAACATGAACATCACGCCCCCGGTGCACAGCGGGTCGCGGCTGCTGATCAGCAGCTTCTACAACGGCTCGACGATGCTCGCGCTCGACGACGACCGGCCGGGCGCCGAGCTCGTCTGGAAGGGCGGGAGCAATAACGAGATCGCCACGGATGGACTGCACTCCGTCCTGACGACGCCGGTGATCCTAGGCGATCAGATCTATGGCGTCGGCAGCTTCGGCCAGTTCCGCGCGCTCGACGCCGCGACGGGCGAGCGCCTGTGGGAAACGCAGGATCTCACCGGGGAGCGCGCCCGCTGGGCCAGCGCCTTCATCGTGGCGCACGAGGATCGCTACTTCATCAACAACGACCGCGGCGAGCTGATCATCGCGAAGTTCTCCCCGGCCGGCTACGAGGAGATCAGCCGGACGCAGCTGATCACGCCGACGTCCAACTCGAGCAACCGCCGGCGCCTCGGCGCCGTCAACTGGGTCGCGGCGGCGTACGCGAACCGCCACGTGCTGGTCCGCAACGATGAAGAGGTGCTGAGCGCGTCGCTGGCGGCGGCCGACTACCCCGATCTGCCCGCTTCTACCACGCCCGTCCGGCGTGCAGAGGCCACCGCCGCCGCCGGCCCGGAAGCGGAGGACGCGACGCGGACGCCGCTGACCATCCAGTTCGCGGCCAGCGGGACCACCGCCGGGGACTCGACCACGTTCGAGTACGGCGAGTTCTATCTCCTGTCCGGCCGGGGCGTCAACACGCCGGTGTTCGTCACCGACAACGGCATCGTGGCCGTGGATCCCGCCCGGTCGGGCTCGTTCGCGGAGGTTCGGGCGGAAGTCGATCGGATTACCGAGGCCCCGATCACCACGATCGTCAACACCCGTGCATATGCCGCCGCGCCCGAGCACCTCGCCGGCTACCCGCGCCTGACGGAAGTGGTGGCCCAGAACGACGCCGCGGCCGCCCTCCGGCGGACGGGCCTGCTGGAAGGCGAGCGGGCCCGCTTCGAGCCGACGCGCACTTACGCCAGCGAGCTGTCGCTGTTCGACGGCCGCAGCCGGGTCGATCTCTACCATTTCGGGGTGGGTGCGACCGGCGGCGACTCGGTGGTGGTGGTGCCGCGGTTCAACATGGCATACCTCGGAGACCTCTTTCCGTGGAAGGGTGTGCCGTTGATCGATACCGGCCTGGGCGGCAGCGCGGTGGCCTTGCCCGAGACGCTTGCGCAGGCGGTCGCGAAGCTGGAGCAGGCCGGCGTGACGTTCGTCCTGCCCGGACGCGCCGCACCGCCGACCGAGCAGACGATTCTGGGATGGCTCACGGTGGAAGACGTGCGCGAGTATGCGGCGTTCTGCCGCGAGCTGCTGGCGGTGGTCCAGGACCAGCTCCGCGACGGCGGCAGCGTCGACGACGTCGTCGCCAACCTTGCGTTGCCGGAACGCTACAGCGGTTACGATCTGCAGCGCGCGAGGCCGTACGTCGAGGCGGTGCTCGCGGAGATGCGGTAGGTAGGACCGGAGGGTTTGATGGCGATTACGCTCGAGGTGAATGGACGGACCCGCTCCGTCGACATCGACCCCCAGACCCCGCTGCTGTGGGTGCTGCGCGACGAGCTCGGGTTGACGGGAACGAAATTCGGTTGCGGCATCGCGGCCTGCGGCGCCTGCACCGTGCACCTGGACGGCCGCGCCGTCCGCACCTGCACGCTGCCGGTCTCGGCCGCCGAGGGGATGGCCGTCACCACGATTGAAGGCCTGGCGCAGGACGGCAAGCTGCACAAGGTGCAGCAGGCCTGGATAGAGCACGAGGTGCCGCAGTGCGGCTATTGCCAATCCGGCATGATCATGGCCGTCACGGCGCTGCTCGAACAGCGGCCCGACCCCAGCGACGAACAGATCGACGCCGCGATCACCAACATCTGCCGCTGCGGCACGTTCGTCCGCGTGCGCCGGGCGATTCACACCGCCGCCAAGGGCGCCGAAAACGGGGCGGAACGTCATGGGTAAGTGGACGCGACGCGCCTTCATCGGCGCCGGGAGTCTCGTCGGCGGCGGGTTCGTCCTGGGTGTCGCGGGTGTCGCGTTGGCGCCGGGCCGCCACAGCCTCGTTTCGGCCGACGCCGCCGAAAAGGGCGAGCTGACGACCTGGATCACCGTGACTCCCGACAATTTCACCACGATTCTGGTGCCCCACTGCGAGATGGGCCAGGGTTCGCAGACCGCGCTGGCCATGATGGCGGCCGAGGAGATGGAAGCCGAGTGGGACCTGGTGCGGATCGACGAAGCGCCGGCGCTCGACGCCTATGCGAACGCCTACCTGCTGCGTGCGTTCACCGGCGATTCGATTCCGGCGCCGCTCGGGCGCGCGATCGACTACGGCGCGTACCGCCTGGCTGCCTGGTTCGGAACGCAGGCTACCGGCGGCTCGACGGCGGTCCGCGGCACCGGCTTCGGGATGTGCATAGCCGGCGCGGCCGCGAAGGAGATGCTGCTCGCGGCGGCGGCGCAGCGGTTCGGCGTCCCGGCCGCGGAATGCATGGCGGCGGCGTCGCGCGTGACGCACGCGGCGTCCGGTCAGAGCGCCAGCTTCGGCGAGTTGGCGAGGGCCGCAACCGCCATTCCGGTTCCATCGAATCCGCCCTTGAAGGATCCCGACACCTACACCATTCGCCGCACCGCCAAGGCGCGTTTCGACATTCCACCGAAGGTTGACGGCAGCACCCGCTACGGCATCGACTTCACGCTGCCGGGGATGCTGCATGCGGCGGTCGACATCGCGCCGGTGCAGGGCGGCCGGCTGGTCTCCGTCGATCCCGCGCCCGCCGAGGGGCTGCCCGGCGTCAAGCAGGTCGTGCAGCTCGACGAGGCGCTGGCGGTCATCGCCGACAGCTACTGGCGGGCGCGCCAGGCGCTGGGCAAGCTCCGTCCGGTGTACGACGATGCCGGCCACGGCAACGTGTCGAGCGCGTCGATCTTTGCCGCGTTCGACGAAGCGCTCGGCGCGCCACCGGAAATGCCGTCGGACGCGGCGCAGGTCGTGACCGCCGACTACCGCGTGCCGTTTCTGGCGCACGCGACGATGGAGCCGATGGTGTGCACGGCCCGTGTCGAAGGGGACCACGCCGAGGTGTGGGCGGGCACGCAGGATCCGCTCAACGCGCGCTGGACGGCTGCCCGGGCGCTGGGCCTGGATCCCAATCAGGTCGAGCTGACCAATCTGCCGCTTGGAGGCGGCTACGGGCGGCGGCTGCCCTTCACCTTCGACTATGTGGACCTGGGCGTACGCGTCGCGCGGGCGGCGTCGCCGGCGCCGGTCAAGACGGTCTGGAGCCGCGAGAACGACATCCAGCACGACTACTACCGGCCCGCGGCGATGTCGCGGTTCGCCGGCGCGCTGGATGCAAGCGGCCAGCCGCTCGCCGTGGCGTCCTACTACGCCGGCGGCGGTAACGCCGAGGCGGTGTTCATGCCGTATGCGATCGCGGACCGGCGGGACGACGCGCGCGACGCGCGCCACCACATCCGCACCGGCGAGTGGCGTTCGGTCCTCAATTCACAGCACGGCTTCTTCAAGGAGTCGTTCATCGACGAGCTGGCGCACGCGGCCGGCAAGGACCCGTATCACTTCCGGCGCGACCTGCTCCGCGATCAACCGCGGTTCCGGGCCGCGCTCGAGCGGGTCGCCGCGATGGCCGACTGGGACCGCCCGCTGCCGGCGCGCGAGGGGCGCGGGATTGCCATCTGCGAGAGTTTCGGCTCCATCGTCGCCCAGGTTGCCCACGCGGCGGTGTCGCCGGCGGGCGAGGTCCGCGTTCGCCGTGTGTTTGCGGCCGTGGACTGCGGAGACGTCGTCAACACCGACACCGCGACGGCGCAGCTCGAGGGCGGGATCATCTTCGCGTTGTCCGCGACGCTGCTCGGCGAGATATCGATCGCGGGCGGGCGCGTGGTCGAGAGCAACTTCCGGGACCACCAGATGACCCGCATGGCGGATGCGCCGGACATCCAGGTCGAATTCGTCCGGTCCGAAGCCTGGCTGGGCGGCCTGGGCGAGCCGAGCGTACCCCCGCTCGCCCCGGCCGTCACCAACGCCATCTTCGCGGCGACCGGCATCCGGGTGCGCGAACTGCCGATCAAGAACCAGAATCTCGCGAGCGCCTAGAAAGGCTGCAGATCATGAAACCAGGAGCGATTGCCCGGATTGCGTTGTGCGCGATGCTGCTGTGCGGGCTGCTGGCCGGCGCGGCGTCCGCGCAGGTGTCGTTCGACCGCCTGCGCGCGGCGGCGGAGGAGCCGCATAACTGGCTGACCTATTCGGGCAGCTATTTCAGCCAGCGCTACAGCGAGCTGGACCAGGTTGCGCCGGAAAACGTGGACAGCCTGGCGCTGCAATGGGTCTACCAGACTCCTGTGGCCGGACCGTGGCAGTCGTCGCCGGTCGTCGTCGACGGGGTGATGTATCTGACGCAGCGGCCCAACGACATCGTCGCGCTCGACGCCCGCACGGGCCGCGTATTCTGGGTCTACAGCTATCCCACCCCATCCGACCACCGCGCCTGCTGCGGCTCGAACAACCGCGGCGTGGCCGTGCTCGGCGACAAGGTGTTCATGGCCACGCTCGACGCCCACGTCGTGGCGCTCGACGCGGCGACCGGCGCCGAGTTGTGGGACGTCGAGGTGGCGGACAAGGACCTGGCGTACGCCTTCACGCTGGCGCCGCTGGCCATCAAGGACAAGGTGCTGGTCGGCTCCACGGGTGGCGACCAGGGCATCCGCGGGTTCGTTGCGGCGCTGGACGCCGAGACGGGCGAGGAGGCGTGGCGCTTCCACACCATTCCGGGCCCCGGCGAGCCGGGCCACGAGACGTGGGAGCCGTGCCCGCCGAATCCGGAGACGTACTGCGACCCGGAGGCATGGAAGCACGGCGGCGGCGCGGCGTGGCTGACCGGCTCGTACGACCCGGAGCTGAACCTGACGTACTGGGGCATCGGCAACCCGGGTCCGGACTACAACCGCGCGCAGCGGCCGGGCGACAACCTCTACACCTGCTCGGTCGTGGCGCTGGACGCGGATACGGGCGAGATCCGCTGGCACTTCCAGTTCACGCCGGACGACCTCTACGACTACGACTCCGTACAGATCCCGGTCCTGGCCGACATCACCCGCAACAACACCGAGTTCAAGGTGATGCTGTGGGCGAACCGCAACGGGTTCTACTACGTGCTGGACCGGGCGACGGGCCGATTTCTCAACGGGCTGCCGTTCGTGAGCTTGAACTGGGCGGAGGGTCTGGACGACAGCGGGCGTCCGGTCGAGACGCCGCAGCCGCCGGGCGCGCCGACCTATCCGGGCCTGCTGGGCGCGACGAACTGGTATTCGCCGTCCTACAGCCCGCGGACGGAGATGTTCTACATCCCGGCCTGGGAGGGGTACGCGACCGTCTTCGAAGCGGTGCCGCAGGTATATGTCCCGGGCCAGTCTTTTAACGGCCGCACCGCGGAGGGTTATCCCAAGACCTACAGCCCCGTGCCGGATGCTCCTGTGGTGTCGCTTTGGCGCGGCCCCGTCAACGACTGGACCGACGCCTCCGGCACGGGCGCCATCCTTGCGCTCGACGCGCTGACCGGCGAGCGGAAGTGGAAGCTCGAATTGCAGGACGTCATCACGAGCGGCGTTCTGACGACGGCGTCCGACGTGGTGTTCATCGGCCTGCGCTCCGGTTATTTCCAGGCGCTCGATGCGCGCAGCGGAGACGTGCTGTGGCAAGCCAGCCTCGGGGGGCAGATCACGAGCGGGCCGATGTCCTACGAGGTGGACGGCAAGCAGTATGTCTCCGTCATCGCCGGCAACTCGCTCTCGACCTTCGGGCTTCCGCTAGATGGGGCTGCGCCCCAAACCCCCGGCACGCGCTAGCGGGGACGGCTTCATCACCTCGGGGCTGCGCCCCAAACCCCCGGAAGCGCTAGCGGGGACCCCTTCGCCCCGCGCCGCGCTTGCCGAGCCGCGCTGTGCGCGGCTTGGGGGACGACTGCTGCGGAACGATTTCGCGGTTGCAGTTGCCGCTTTACGGAGCGATACTGTAGCCTGCCTTCGACTGGAGTCTGAAGAGGAGCTCACGATGAACAGGCATCGTCTCGGAATCCTCGCCGCCGGTTTCCTCGCCGTCTTCCTCGTTGCACCTGCCGCCGCGAATGGCCAGTCGCCGGCCGCTGCCGGCGAGGTCACCTTCGCCAAGGACATTGCGCCGATCCTCCAGCGCAGTTGCCAGCAGTGCCACCGGCCCGCGTCGGTAGCGCCGATGTCGCTGCTGACATACGAGGAAGCGCGGCCCTGGGCGCGGTCGATCAAGGCGCGCACCGCGCTACGGAACAAGCGCGGCGCCATGCCGCCCTGGTTCATCGAGAAGGACATCGGCATCCAGCACTTCAAGGACGACATCTCGCTGAACGAGGAGGAGATCGCGAAGATCGCGGCCTGGGCCGACAACGGCGCGCCGCTCGGTAACCGCGCCGACCTGCCGCCGCCGCTCGACTTCGGCAACGAGGATGAATGGACCATCGGCCAGCCCGATCTGGTCCTGGAGACTCCCGAGATCGTCGTCCCGGCCGCCGCGCCTGACAAGTGGACGTCGCTAGGCACGCTTGAAACCGGGCTGACCGAGGACCGCTACGTGGCGGCCGTCGAGGTCCGCGAGTTCAACGACGTGCCGAAGAAAGGCGGCAGCAAGACGGTGGGCGGGCGGTTCGTGTTCCACCACATGTCGTACGACGTGGTGGACCCGGAAGCGACCGACAGCGAGGACGCTATCCGCTGGCCGACGCACGAAGTGGGGCGCAACCCCGACATCTTCCCGCCCGAGGCAGGGCCGGCGATGCGCGCAGGATCGATACTGCACCTGCGCAACGCGCACCTACACGCCAACGGGCGCGAGACGCGCTCGCACCTGAAATTCGCATTCAAGCTGCATCCGCGCGGGTACGAACCGGATCTGAAGTACGTCCGGAACTCGGTGGGCAACGGCGTGGACATCGACATGAAGCCGATGCAGGCCGGCCAGGAACTGCATGCCTACTCGGTGCTGGAGCAGCACACGAAACTGCTCGTGTTCGAGCCGCACCAGCACGCCCCCGGGACGCGCATGTGCCTGGAGGCCATCTGGGGCCACAACATCCAGACGCTGAACTGCGCCGGCTACGACCACAACTGGGTCAAGCAGTACGCCTACCAGGACGACCATGCGCCGCTGCTGCCGAAGGGCACCATCCTGCACCTCATCGGCTGGCACGACACGACCCGCGCCAACCGCAACGTCGCCGACCCGCGCAACTGGTCGGGCGGCGGCCGGCGCTCGGTCGCGAACATGTTCATCAACCTGGGCAAGGCCGTTGCGCTGACCGATGAGCAGTTCGAGCAGGAGATGGCCGAGCGGCGCGAGCGGCTGCAGCTGACGAAGAACGACTACCTCATCGGCTGCCCGCTGTGCCAGGTCGAATTTCCGTCGCAGCCCGCGACGGCGAACGACAACCAGCAGTAGCACGGCTCAGGCGGAATGCACGGCATGTTGCGGGCGGTTGCGGGCGCGGGCGCCGTCCTGCTCTGGGCGGCCGCGCCCGCCGCCGCCCAGACCGGCGCGCCCGGCGGCGAGTGGCGGACGTACGGGGGCGACCTCGGTAACACCCGCTATTCCGGCCTGGACCAGATCACCGCCGAGAACTTCTCCGACCTGGAGATCGCCTGGCGCTTCAAGACCGATTTCCTCGGTCCCCGTCCTGAATTCCGCTTCGAATCGACGCCGTTGATGGCCAACGGCGTGCTGTTCTCCACCGCCGGATCGCGGCGGATGGTCGTCGCGCTGGACGCCGCCACCGGCGAGCTGGTGTGGGTGTACCGCCTGGACGAAGGCGCGCGGGGCGCCGCCGCGCCGCGGCAGCTCTCCGGACGCGGGCTGGCGTACTGGTCCGACGGCAATGAGGAGCGGATCGTCTACGTCACGCCCGGTTACCGCCTGATCGCCCTCGATGCGAAGACCGGACGTCCGGATCCGGGATTCGGCCAGGACGGCATGGTCGACCTCAAGCTCGAGAACGACCAGGACATCGACCTGGTCACCGGTGAGGTAGGGCTGCACGCCGCGCCCGTCGTCGCCCGGGACGTCGTGATCGTCGGCGCGGCGCACCGCACCGGCGGGAACCCGCGCAGCCGGCGCAATACCAAGGGGTACGTCCGCGGCTTCGACGTGCGGACCGGCGAGCGGCTGTGGATTTTCCACACGATCCCGCGGCCCGGCCAGTTCGGCCGGGAGACATGGCTGAACGACTCGGCCGTCTACACCGGGAACACCGGCGTATGGGCGCAAATCTCGGTGGACGAGGAGCTCGGTATCGTCTATCTGCCGGTTGAAGCGGCAACCGGGGACTACTACGGCGGAAACCGCCCCGGCGCCAACCTGTTCGCCGAGAGTCTCGTGGCGGTGGACCTGTACACCGGCGAGCGCAAGTGGCACTTCCAGCTCGTGCACCACGGCATCTGGGACCACGACATCCCCTGCGCCCCGATGCTCATCGACATCACCGTCGACGGCCGGACCATCAAGGCCGTGGCGCAGCCGTCCAAGCAGGTGTTCCTGTACGTCTTCGACCGCGAAACGGGCGAGCCGGTCTGGCCGATCGAGGAGCGGCCGGTGCCCGCCGGCGACGTGCCGGGCGAATGGTACTCGCCGACGCAGCCGTTCCCGACGAAACCGCCGGCCTACGACCGCCAGGGCGTCACGGTGGACGACCTGATCGACTTCACGCCGGAGCTGCGTGCGGAGGCGCTGGAAGTGGCGTCCCGGTACAAGATGGGGCCGATGTTCACCCCGCCGGTGGTCAGCCGGATCGAAGGACCGCTCGGCACGCTGCTGGCGCCGGCCATGGGCGGCGGCACGAGCTGGCCGGGTGGCGCGTACGACCCGACGACGCACATCCTCTACGTGTCGTCGAACAGCTCGCTCGGCCGCCTCGGCATCGTGCCGCCGGACCCCGGCCAGTCGGACCTCGAATACATCCAGGGCGACGCGATCACCGGCCCGCGGCGCACCGGCGGCGCCGGCTCCCAGGCGGGCGGCGGCCAGCGCGTCGTCAGTCCGCCGTCGGCACCCACCGCGCCGCCGCCTCCCGGCGCGGCGCGCCGCAGCGACCTGAACCTGACCGTGCAGGGCCTGCCGCTGCTCAAGCCGCCCTACGGCACCATCAGCGCGATCGACATGAACCGCGGCGAGATCCTCTGGCAGATCCCGCACGGCCGGACGCCGGACCACATCCGCAACCACCCGGCGCTGGCGGGGCTCGACATCGGCCCCACCGGGCAGCCCGGGAGGAGCGTCGGCACCCTGGTCACCAGCACACTGCTTATCGCCGGTGAGGGCAGCTCGACCATCACCGAAACTGGCGAGCGCGGCGCCATGCTGCGCGCCTACGACAAGGCCACCGGCACGGAGGTCGGCGCGGTCTACCTGCCGGCCACGCAGAGCGGCTCCCCGCTGACCTACATGCTCGACGGTGAGCAGTACATCGTCCTCGCCGTCAGCGGCAGCAACTACTCCGGCGAGCTGCTGGCGTTCAAGCTCAACTGAACCACGTCCGCGGCGGCGTGGTGAAGACGGTCATCTCGGTGAAATCAAGAACGGAAGCACCTGATTCGTGATGACGTCCGGTCGCCGGAGATGCCCGTGCCGTGGGGCCTCGGCCTTCTGCCGTGCGACCTCGAGGAGCATGTCAAACCAATCGTTGATCGCGGCCGTCCCTTGCACGACGGGATGCGGATCCCCAACGGCCCGATCAGACCCCTCGACTATCAGCTTGAACAGGTTGCCGGGGGTGTTGTTCGGGTGGTTCCCGAGCACGACGTCCCAGGGACCCAGCTCCTTCAGGCGCTCGCGGCCCTCGATCCAGTCGTCGGTCCAGTCTGAATCCATGGTGAGACCGGTACCGCCGGGTGTCAATACGCGATAGCGCCGGTCGCCGTCGTGGGCGATGTATTCGAATGAGCTCGTTCCCGGGGTGTGCCCCGGCGTGACGTGCAACGTGAACTGCGAGTCGCCCACGGTGATGACCTCCCCATCCTGGATCTCGTGGTCTCGGGGCGGCGCCACCTGCGTCGTCCAGTCGTACTCGACCCAATCGGCACGGTCCACCGCCAGCTCGAGAAAATCCCAGTCCGCAGTCGACAGGCAGATCGTCGCACCCGTCGCGGCCTTGATCTGGGCCGCGCCGCCGTAGTGGATTTCGTGCGCTTCCGTGACGAACACGTACTTGATGTCCAGCGGATCGAATCCGAGCTGCCGGACATTGTCGAGCGTACGATTGACCATGATGCCATTCGTCGCATCGATCAGCACGAGCCCATCGGACGTTGTGATCAAGTACGAGCTGACGGCCTCGTTCCCGACAAAGTAGACGTTGTCGAAAATCTGGAACGGAATCTGGACCTTCCAGTCGCCCCCCGGGATGTACCCCCTGGGCAAACCCCACCGGATATCGTCTCGTCCTCGCGCGCGCTCATCCTGCGCCTGAATCCCAACCACCGACGTCGCGATCAAAGCGACGACCAACGTCATGCACAGCCGTCTCATCCCAGACCCTCCTGTCTCAACGACTCGTTCCAGACCCGCTGATCGAATTCTCCTTCCTGTGTCAAGAACGAGGGCCGCAGATTTTTCGGCGGATCCGCCAACGCCTCAAGACGTTCGATGGCACCGGCTTGATCCGACCGTCGGTCCTGCTTATGGTGATATCCCTTGGGTGACGGGCTCGTAAGTATCGAAAGGAACAGCGATGTCAACCTCCCGACGACGTTTCCTGAAGAGCGCGGTGGCGGTTGGCGGGGTGACGCTGGGACAGCGGCTCGAGGCCATGCCAGGTTCCCCGACCGGTGCGCGCGGACGCGCCGCCCGGGCGGCGGGGAGCGCGGCGCGGGTCCAGGAGCGGCGGCTGCCGACCATGGATCCGGGAACGGGCATAGGACCGGAGGGCTACGGTGCCCTCGACGAAAACTCGGTTCATTACGTAGCAATCCGAGTCAAGCCGGAGAACTTCGAGACGGCGGTCAAGCGGATCTCCGCCGCCCTTGGCCTCGAGTTCGAGTACCTGGGAGGCGAGACCTCGGGGATAAGAATGGCGTTGGCAATGGAGGCCCGGATTGAGATCGTGACGACGGCAAGCGACAACGTCGATACGACGGCGACGGATGCAGCAGCCTGTCCCGCTGTCATGGCAGCAAGGGACATGGCCACCAAGGGAAAAGGCGCCTACTTGAGCGTCTTCGGCGTCAAGGATATCGATGCAGCAGTGGCCAGAGCCGAACAGGCGGGAGTGCGTACCGTAGCCCGCTACGAAGTAGATCAGAAGCTGCCAGCGGACTCAAGATTCAACGTGTTCCGGGAAGCGATGTTGGAGGAAATGTACGGGATGAATTTCTGCCTCAGGCAGATTGAAGAGAAGTAAGCCCCGGGCCGGCCACACCGGCCCAACTGAACGGGCACGCCGGTTGCCGTGGAGTCGCGACCGGCAGCGCCGGTGACGGCGACGCCGTGGCGCTCGTCAGCCGCGCCGGCACGGTCGCCGGCGACGCCCTGGCTGGGGTGCTCCTTCACGGTTCCTGGGTTCGCGGGGACGCCACAACCACCTCCGATGTCGACGCAATCGTCGTCGTCGATCCCCGCGTGCGCCTCAGCCGGGCGTTGTATCGCGCCTGGGACGAGCAGCCGGTCACGTGGAAAGGCCGACCCGTCGATGCACACTTCGTGCACCCGCCAGGTGAGGACGTTGCAAGCGGTCTGTGGGCGGAGGCGGCCATCGACGGACTGGTGCTGTTCGATCGCGGCGGACAACTTTCGGCAGCGCTGGCCCGCGTGCGGCGCGCCATCGCCGACGGTCGGCTCGTGCGGCGCGTCGTGCACGGGCAGCCGTACTGGGCGGAGGCATCCTGATGCGCAACCGGACGCTGGCAGCGGACCACGTGCGCCGCGCCGCGGCGCGCCTCAAGGCGCTCGACGCGCTGTACGAGGCCGAGAGCTGGGCCGATGTCGTGCGGGAATCGCAGGAGACTGTCGAACTCGCCCTGAAGGGACTGCTGCGGTCCGCGGGCATCGACCCGCCACGCGTGCACGACGTCGCCGACGTGTTGGAAGCCGAGCGGCGCCGGCTGCCGGCCGCGCTATCGGGCGACCTCGACCGGCTCGCCGCCGCATCCCGCGGCCTGCGGCGTGACCGCGAGTTCGCATTCCTAGGAGCCGAAGACCTGATACCGTCAGACTTCTACAAGGAACCAGACGCCGCCGAAGCCCGCGACGACGCCCGCCTCGTAGTCGACCGCGTCCGCCCGCACGTGCCGCTACGGTGAACTGCGCTTACCGGAGCCCGATTGCAGCGAGATGGGTGACCGATACGTGGCCGCTAATTCACGACGAGCTGAACCCCCCGGCGTAGCTGCTGTGCGAGACTCTTGCGTGCGTCCCGCTCATTCACTGGAGGCCAACCCAGGACGAGCGCGTGCCTGGGTGGTGGTACACACGGCTGAACATCGAGCTGCCACTGTCCAATTCGACTATCCCTGGCAGCCGGAGACGCGAAGTCGCCACGAGCCCGAACTGCTCGGCCCGAGGCCTGAGCGGCAGTTCCCTGTCCGAGAATCCACACATCGTCGTCAGATAGTGTTTCTGTTCGCATAACGGAAACCTCCTCCGTATGGTCCCCGGTCTTTGGGGGTAGAAACTGGCGGAAGTCTATTCGTCCCGTCGAAGCTGTGAACGCAGCCTGATCAAAGATAAATCGCGACAGGCGTTCGGTGTCGCTGATCGGACCGTCCTCGAATGGGCCGGGTGCCGCAGCGAGCGTGTGAGGCCTACTAGCCGAGTTGTGCGGACGGGTAGAGCCGCGCCAGAACGTAACGAAGCGTCTGAGGAAGTTCAGCAATGCACTCGACCGTCCCGTAAAGAGGCTCCCGCCCGAACAGTGCTGAGAAGCCGATCAGGTCAGAGTTGTCGATAGTAAGGCTTACAACTCTCTGAGGGTCTTCGTCCCAATCCAGCCCGATCTCGTCCCCCGACTCGACGACGACGATAGGCAGCGGTAGTTCTGTGGGAAGGGACATCATGAATTCGAACGTCTTGTTGAATACACTGAACGACACGGTTGTCCCGTCACAGTCCGCCGCTTGGGCGAGTGCCTGAAAAAGGAGCGAGACTATTTCGCTCGACCTGTCGCCACTCGCAGGCGCGGCGGCCTCCTCCAACAACTCTCGTAGGTCCTCCGCCTCCGTTCCGAGTGATCGATCGTCGGGAAGGTAGGTAGGCCACGGAAGGGCAGCGGAAAAACTCATTCGTAAAAGCTGACGGTTTCATCCGTGATCAGCGAGAAGAACGTCTCGTTCTTCAACATTCTAAGAGAACCCAAGATCTCTCGCAAGGCAGCCGAATCGACAGGAAAGGTCCCGGACCGAAACACATCTACGTCAACAGTGAGCACGACTGGTTGCCCTCCCTGCTGCTCCTTGAGTTGCTGGATCACGACGGCCGTCGCCTGTCGTTGCGCATCGTGTCCCACAATACGGGAAAGAAACTGACTGATCCGTTGGGGGGCGCCTTCGGGTAGGTCTGGGGTGGATGTGAGATAGCGCGTGAACTCGTCGCCGCTCTTTAGGGGTAACTCCAGTCGGTTTACGTAGCGCAGTGCTACGCGTGATACCGCCTCAGGCATTGTGCGTCGGACCAACAGCTCCCAAAGCGTCAGCGCTTTGTCGATGAGATGGTCCCCGCCCACGTATGCCTTCATGTTGTTCAGAGTGAAACCATCGGGTCGGAACTGTGCGTAGATCGTCTGATCCACGTTCGCTAAGCGAACACCTCCGAAGGCTGAAGAATCGACGCGCTGCTGCACGAGCTTGCCGTCTCTGATCTCGATCTTCGCCTCCAAGTGGCGCCGCTGCTCCTTGGTCGGGAACTCACCCTTCAACTCATCGGCGAGAGCGTCAAACATCTCGAAATCGCCAGGGACCGATGCTCGCAGGTCGACAAGCGCTTCAACGATGGGAGGATGATTTAGGGATCTCGGCTGCGCCATGTGATTCCAAGTCGTCATTAGACGGACGGCCTCTGTTCTCTGTCCGCCTAACGATAGTAGTGCAGACACACTTGATAGCGCGATCCGGTACGCCGTCGACAGCCGTCGTATCGACAATGCGGCCGAATCGCGGGACAACGTCCGCTTCGTAGTCAACCTCGTGCGCCCGCACGTGCCCCGAACCTGACCCGCGGGCCCAAGGGGGCAGCAGGGCCGGGCTCGGCGGAGAAAACCGTAGAGGTCCGGAGCTGGTTGTTGCGACGAGCGGCAAAATGATGGCCCGGCCGGCCCGGTTTTCGTAGCGAGCCCGGGGCTGCCGGTCGCTTACGGAAGGGGCAGGCCCGCGCGGCGAATTCTCGGGTGCCGTGCCGAAAGTTCCTTGGCTTGCGCCGGCCCGGCCGCTCAGAGGTGCTTCCAGAAGACGATCTTGTCTCCGCCGGGCTCGTAGAACTCGCGAACGCGCGCCTCCTCGGCGTAGCCGTTGGCCGTGTAGAAGGCCCGGGTCCGCGCGTACGCCGGCGTTCCCATGGTCTCGACGATGAGAACGCGTTCGCCGCCGCCGGTCCGGAGACGGTTCTCCAGGTATCGCATCATCGCCCCGCCGATACCGCGCCCCCGGTACCTGGCAAGGATGCCGATGGCGAGGAGGTTCCAGGTGCCGCTCGTCATGCGCTCTGGCTCGCACCTACGACCTGGCCGTCTGCCACCGCGACGAACCAGATGTCCCGGGTCTTTTCCTCGAGATATCCGGCGATCATGTCGTCCAGCATCTCCGGGGGAAACAACTCGGCGTCCTTTACCACGGATTCGATCGCCGGAATGTCCGACCGTTGGGCCGGGCGGATCGCGTGTTCGACGGCCACGGATTCGTGCTGGCAGCGCCGCAGGATTCCGCCCAACGGTCAACTCGCATGCTGCCGCGGCAGGAAGCCGGGAGACCGGGCCGCCCGATAGGCCAGCACCACAAGGAGCACGATGCTCGCGGGGACCATTAGCGCGGAAACGAACTGCGACGTCGATATCGCTTCGAACACGGTGCCGCGCGGATCGCCGCGATAAATTTCGATGACGAAGCGCGCAGTGCCGTATGCGAGCAGGTAGGTCAGAAACGTGAAGCCGGGGAACCGGGGACCGCGCCGTTCGACAAGCAGAAGAATGCCAAGTATGCCCAGTGCCGCCAGCGATTCGTAGAGTTGGGTCGGGTGCAGGGCGGCATGCAGCGGTGTGCCGGCATTCGCCGCCGCGAGTGGGTTCGTGAACGTGATCCCCCAGGGCAAGTCGGTTGGTCGCCCGTAGCAACAGCCGGCCAGGAGGCATCCCAGCCTGCCGACCGCCTGGCCGACCGCAATACCGGGCGCGAAAGCATCGCACGTGGCCCAGACCGGCATGGCGTGGCGGCGCATGTACCAGAAGGCCACGCCTACGGCCAGTAGAAAGCCGCCGTAGAACACGCCGGCCGAGCGAACCAGCTGCCAGAGGTTCGCGGGATCGGCCATGAAATAGTCGATGTCAACGACAAACAGCAGCAGCTTGGCGCCCACCACCGCGCCCAACAGGATTGCAAAACCGAGTCCCATCAACCGCTCGGGGTCGAGTCCACGCCGTCGACCGCGCACGACAGCCACCTGAAGCGCGATCAGGTACGCCGCCGCGACCAGCAGGCCGTACGTGTAGACGTTGATCACCCCGAGCTCAAGCAGTACCGGGTACATGCTGGATTTCCGCCTGGGGTGATTCGTCCGCCGTCAAATGCCGCAGGAGTGTACTGGGCTACGCCAGCTCGGACAGCTCCTTGAGCTGGCCGGTGCTGTCACCGAACCGGTCCACGGGAACCCCCAGCTTCTGCAACATCGTGAATTGCAGATTCGTCATCGGGGTGGTGCCGGGGGCGTAGACGAGGTGGCGGTCGCCCTTGATGGTGCCGCCGCCGCCGCCGACCACCAGCAGCGGGAGGTTGTCGTAGATGTGCTTGTCGCCGTCCCGCAGCGGTGAGCCGTACAGCAGCATCACGTGATCGAGCAGCGAGCCGTCGCCATCGGGCGTCGCCCTGAGCCGGGCCACGAAGTCGCGGAAGAGCTGCACGTGATAGGTGTTGATCTTGGTGACCTTTTCCACCTTCTCGAGATCCCCGCGGTGGTGCGTGAGCGGGTGGTGGGGGTCCGGGACGCCGAGTTGCGGATAGGTCGTGCCGCTCTGCTCGCGGCCGATCATGAAGGTGAATACGCGGGTCACGTCGGTCTGATAGGCCAGCAGGAGCAGGTCGAACATCAGGTTCGCGTGCTCCTCGAACGACACCGGAATCCCGGCCGGCGACTCCATCACCGGCAGCTCCCGGTCCGCCTGCTGCTCGGCAATCTGTATGCGCCGCTCGATCTCGCGGACGGCGTCCAGGTAGTTGCCGAGCTTGGCGCGGTCCTCACCCACCAGCCTGCCCTGCAGACTTGCGATCTTGTCCAGGACGGCGTCCAGGATGCTGTGCTGCTGCTGCGCACGGACCTTCCTGATGCCCGCATCGGTGCTCCCGGCATCGCCGAACAACCGCTCGAACACCAGCCGCGGATTCGTTTCGCGCGGCATGGGCGTGGTCCGGTCGTGCCACGAGATGTTCAGGTAGGCGCAGCTGTAGCCGGTGTCACAGGTGCTGACCCCGTTGAACGTGTCGGCGCCCTCGAGCGAGAGCTCCAGCGACGGCAGGCGCGTCTCACGCCCCAGCACGCGCGCGGCGAACTGGTCCATGGACGTGCCCAGGTCCAGCGCCGACCCCTGCGTCTGCTTCGCGTGCATGCCGGTCAGGTACGCGGCGGCCGGACGGGAGTGGGAACCGAGCGCCTCGCCGGAGCGCGCGAAGGCGGCGCGGTTGTCGAGGCCGGTGAGCACGGTCACGCGGTCGCGTTCCCGCTCCAGCGGCTTCATGATGCGCGAGAACTCGAATCCCGCCTCCGTTGCCGCCGGCGTCCAGGAACCGTTTTGCGAGATGATCCCGTTCGGCACGTAGACAACCCCGAGACGCTTTGCGGGGTTCGCGGCCGTTTTGGCCAGCGCGGTCAACGACGGCACCATGCCGTCCAGCAGCGGCAGCGCCAGCGCGGTACCGACGCCACGCAGCACCGTGCGGCGGGGAATGGCCTTCTTCGTTGCGATCATGACTCTGCACTCCTCAACTGAAACGGCGTGCTGTTGACAATACCCAAAATCAGGTCGGACCAGCGGTGGCCGCGCTCGGCCGCCGCCGCGATCACCTGCCGGACGACCGGCCGGTCGTAGTACTCCAGCCGGCGGCCGAGTGCATACGTGAGCAGCCGCTCGGTGACCGTGCGGACGAATTCCGGCCGCCGCTCGAGAAGGAGCTGCCGCAGCCCGTCCGGCCCCTCGAACCGTGTGCCGTCCGGCATCACCCCCGAGGCGTCGATGGCCGGGCCCTGCTGCCCCGGTATCCGCGCGTCGTCGGTACTCCGCCAGCGTCCGATCCCGTCGAAGTTCTCCAGCGCGAACCCGAGCGGGTCCATCGGCCGGTGGCAGACGGCGCAGGCCGGGTTCCGGCGGTGCGCCTCCATCCGCTCGCGCTGCGACGTGGGGGCCGCGCCGTCCTGACCGCTTTCCGGCAACGCCGGGATATCGGGCGGCGGTGGGGGCGGGGGCGACCCGAGCACGCGCTCGAGCATCCACTTGCCGCGTGTCACAACCGAGGTACGGTTCGAGTACGACGTCAGCGTCAGGATGCTTGCCTTGCCGATCAGACCGGCCCGCCGGCCGTCCGGCAGCGTCACCCGGCGGAAATGGTTCCCGTAGATGCCGGGCATCCCGTAATGGCGCGCCAACCGCTCGTTGAGAAACGTGTAGTCGGCCCGCAGCAGGTCGACCACGCTGCGGTCCTCGCGGAGCTGGCTCGACAGGAACAGCCTGGTTTCCTGCTGCATGGCATCGCGCAGGTTCTCGTCGAACGCTGCGAAGATCGTCGGGTCGGGCGCGACATTCCGGATCTTGTGGAGCTCCAGCCAGCGGTCGGCGAAGTTGTCGACCAGGGCGTCCGCCCGCGGGTCGGCCAGCATCCGGCGCACCTGCTGCTCCAGCACGGCCGGCTCCGCCAGCCGCCCGTCTTCCGCCACGGCCAGCAGTTCGTCGTCCGGAATGCTGCTCCACAGGAAGAACGACAGGCGCGACGCCAGCTCGACGCCGCTGATGCGGTAGACCGGCGCGCCCGGCTCGTCCGGCGGCAGGGGCACCCGGAACAGGAACTCGGGATCGACGAGCACCCGTTCCACCACCGTCTGTATCCCGGCATCGAAGCCGCGCTCGGCCCTTCGCGCGGCGAAGAAGCCGAACAGATCATCCACGTCGCTCGCACTCACCGGACGCCGAAACGCACGCCGCGCCAGGGTGCCGATGATGCGCCGCGCGCAGCCGTCCTCTTCCGCCCCGCCCGCCGGCGCACAGACGAAGATGGTCTCGCGGCTGGCCGACGCCGCCGGCGTCTTGCCCGCGAACGGCCCGCCGATGACGACACTGCCCACCGCCGGGTTGCCGTCCATCTCCTCATCCGTGCTGTAGCCGAACGTCGACATGTCCACCGGCGGCTGCAGCACGCCTTCGGTCAGCGCCGGGCGGCGCACGAAAGCGACGCCGACTTGCCGCATGCCGGCCTGCACCGGGAGGCGCACTTCAAAATCGTCATCCGCGTGGTTCGCGTACCACTCCCATTCCGGACTCCCCATCCCGGAGCTGCCGCAGAAGCTCGCCACGCATTTCGCCGCGTCGTCGCTCAGTCCGCCGCCGGCCGTGAACGTCGCGACGCGCTTGCCGTCCAGCCGCACGTCGAGCTGGTGGGGCACGTTCCCGATGCCGCGGATGTAGTTGTAGAAGTTGCGGCGCAGGCCAACCTTGACCGTGTATTCCCCGTCGAGCGGGAAGTGGTGGCTTACCGCGATCCCGCCGCGCGTTCCGAATGGCAGATCGTCCGTCGTGCGGTCGTCCTGCAGCTCCCGGTCCGGGACGCGGTAGGTCTCGTAGCGGGGCCTGAGCGTGGCGTCGCCGATGGCGAGCTGACTCACCCGCCGCGCCGCGTACAGGTAGCGCTCCATCAGCGTCGGCGAAACCGACAGCACGTCCGCGATGTTGTCGAATCCCTCGTCCTCGTCGTCCGGCGGAAGCAACGCCTCGTGGTCGACCTCCAGCCCCAGCAGATCGCGCACGGCGTTGCTGTATTCGACCCGGTTGAGCCTGTGCACCGTGGTGCGGCCCGGATTCGGACTGGCCTCCGCGGCGCGGTCCAGCTCGTCCTCGAGCCAGGTCGCCACGGCGTCGTACGTCGCGGCATCCGGGCGCGGGCGGCCGGCCGGCGGCATCATGCCGCTGCGGAGCTTCGCGACGACTAACTCCCACGCTTCCGCGTGCGCGCCCACGTCCGCCGCGTCGAGCCGCTCCAGGGAGATCGGGACCGTGCCCGCTCGGAGCCCGCTGTCGCTGTGGCAGGCGAGGCAGTACTGCTCCAGCACCGGCCGCACGGGCGGCGACTGGGCGGCGGCCTGCGTACCAGTCATTACGCCCGCCGCGCCCGCGGCCACCGCGCCGATCAGCAAGCGCTTCAAGTTCGTCATCCGCCCGAGCCGACCGGACACTGGATCAGCCGTCCCTCGTCGTCGTGGCACATCATGTCCGCCGGCGACTTGCCGCCCTTGTTCCCGACATCGAGACGACCGCCGTGCTCGACGAGCAGATCGACTACCCGCGGCCATGCCTTGTACACCGCTGCGTGCAGCGCCGTGTCGCCGGCCTCGTTCTGCGCGTTCACATCGGCGCCGAGCTCCAGCACCAGCTTCGTAGACGCCAGGTTGGCGCGGTCGTCCGCCTGCATGGCGCGGGCGACCTCGATCGGAACGGCCCGCTCGCGGCTGTCATACTCCCGGTTGCTCCACCGCGCGCCCGCGGCCATCATCAGCGCTGTCGTGCCATCCCGCACCGCCAGGTACGGATCCGCGCCGTGCGCGTGCAGGATGCGCATGATCTCGACCTCGGCGAACTTCGCGGCCAGGAGGTACGGCGTGCCCCCGACGAAATAGCTCGGCAGCACCCACCAGTTGGTCCGCCGCGGCACCCGGCTGCCGCGCGTCATGCGCACGTTCGGGTCCGCGCCGTGCGCGAGCAGCGCCTTAACCAGCTCCGCGTCGCCGCGCAACACGGCCGCGTGCAACGGCGCATACCCCGCGCCGCCGGCATTCGGATCAGCTCCCCGCTCCAACAGGAACGCGGCCAGCGTGCCGTGGCCGCTGTAGCTGGCGACCACCAGCGCGGACGCACCATCCGGCGCCGCGTCATTGACATCCGCCCCGGCATCGAGCAGCAGCCGGGCGCTCTCCACGCCGCCCTGCCGCGCGGCAAACAAGAGCGGCGTGAAGCCGCCCAGCCGCACCTGGCCGGGATCCGTTCCACCGGTGCCGCCCTCGAGGCTCACGAGCAGGGAGCGGCTGCGGGTGCGCGCCTCGACGCTCGCGCCGCGCTCCAGCAGCAACCGAGCGACCTCAGGATACCCCTGCGCCACCGCCCACATCAGGGTCGTCTGGCCCTGCGACGCCTCCGTGGCGTTGATGTTTGCGGCGCCATGGTCAAGGAGCGCCCGCACCGCTTCCACGCTGCCCGTGCCGGCGCAGGTCATCAGCACCGTCTCACCCATCGACGTGGCGGCGTTGGGATCCGCGCCGGCGGCCAGGAGCTTCCCAACCATGTCGGCGTTGCGGTTGATGCAGGCGAGCGAGAGCGGCGTGACGCCGTAGTCGTTGGCGGCGCCGGCATCGGCGCCGGCGCGCAGCAGTAGATCCACGGCCCCGGCGTCGTCTCTCCGCACGGCCCAGTGCAGGGGGGTCGCACCGTCTTCCTGCGGGGCGTTCACGTCAGCCCCGCCGTCGAGCAGGGTGCGCAACGCCGCGTGGTCCCCGCTTCTGACGGCCTCGGTCAGACGCAACTCGGCGGCGCCTGCCGCGGTGGCAACCAACAGCAGTGCCGCCGTCCACGCCGCCGCCGGCCATCCTGATCCGACGCGCATGCTTCTCCCTCGGAGGACGTGCTGGGTCTGAGGAGTGGTGCCAGTATGCCACTCGGCCTGCGCTTTGTCACGCCAGAACCCATGCCGAGGCGCCACCCTGCGCCCGGACATGACACCGCCAACTGCCAGCCTGAGCCGCGCCCGAATCGGGCCGGCCGACAGCGGCTAATATACTTCCGTGCCGCGGTGGGCTCAATCCCGCGGCGCCACGCGGGACCCGTCGCATGTCGAACATCACGCTGCACTACAACCCGGAATGCGCCGCGTGCACGCGGCAGGCGCGGCTCACGGCCCGCCTGGACTGGCTCGGCAGAGTCGCACTCTCGACCGCCAGGTCCCCGCTGGGCGATGTCCCCAAGGGGCAGATCGTCGTCGTCGACGCGCGCAGCAACCGCATCTTCACGGGAATCTACGCCACCCGCAAGGTGTGCCTCCAGGTGCCGCTCTTCTTCTTGTACGGACTGGTGCTGTTCCTGCCGCCGATTCGACGCATCGCGGGCAGCGGCAACCAGGGTTGCAATGGGGACGCCTGTGAGATCTGAAGCCGTCGCGCTGCTGGCGATAGCAATCCTGCATCTGGCCGTGCAGGTCGCGCATGGATACAGCCATGTCGCCGCCGACGTTCCGCTCACCGCGTTCCAGCAGTTGTTCATCCTGGTTTTCGTAACGGTCGCGCCGCTGGCGGCGGTGTATGCCTTCTGGAAGATGGACAGGCGCACGGGCGCCGCGCTCTTCTCCTTGTCGATGGCGGCGGCCTTCCTCTTCGGCTACCTGCTGCACTTCGTCATCGACAGCCCGGACCTGCATTCGAACGTCACCGGCCGGCACGGAAGCCTGTTCTTTCATTCCGCCCAGGGACTGGCGCTGACCGAGTTCGTCGGGTTCTACTTCGGCGCCTATCTCGTCGTGTGCGGAAAGCGCTGAGGGGACCATCCGATCGACGAGTTGCCTCAGCTGAAAGGATCGCTGGCGGCACTCCGCCGTCCGGCGATCGTGGCGTGTTCCACCCGAGACCCGGTCGAAGACAAGGCGTGCGATATCGTCACTGCGCCCGGGACCTACGCTATCCAGGTAGGTCGCCGACACACAAAGTGCCGCTCGAGTCAGCCGCTCCCGAGCGATTCCTAGTGCCGCAGTTCCGGAATCTCAGCGCCGTTCGCCATCCGCCTTAGTCGAGCTACGTTCTTACGATGGCTGCCGAGGTGCCCGTAGGCCCGTTACTACTTCTACGAGTCCTCCCCCCACCGGGAAGTGTACCCAGCATCCCGCGCATTCGAGGCCGGCACCGCGAAGCGCGCTCGCGTACGCGGCGAGCTGACCCGAGTACTCCAACGCCTCGTCGGCCCACTCTGAGCGTGGGCGCGGGGAGGACTTGTGGTCAATGACAATCCACCCCGCCTCGGTTTCGACGAGCAGGTCGATCCACCCGCGGAGCACCTGACCATTGCGCTGGACGAGTTCAACGGGATGCTCGACTAGCATGCGGCGCGAGCCGAACCGGGCGTTGAGCGCCGCCTTGAGGCGTCGTGCACACCCGACTGCGTCGACCGGGGCAATTGCCCCCTCGCCGGCCGTATTCCGAATGAGGGACGCGGCGCATTCGATCGCGTCTTCGCGGCCTGGATTCACGAACTCCGCAGCAATCGCCGCGTGCAGCGCGGTGCCAAGCTTCCCCATATCCTCGCCGTGAACCGCAATGCGGGGCCCGACCTCGACGATATTGCCTACGGTGGCGCCCTCCGCGGGTCCAGCCTCGGAGGGGCTCAGGCGCTCGCGGAGTCGAAGCTCGGTCGGGGTGCGTTCAAGGAACCAAGTTGGCGTAAACGGAGTGGGTGCGGGAACCGCGAACTCGGTAGTGGACAAGTCAACGACGGCTGACGGGACGGGCTCGCCTTCCGGGAGCTGATGTTCATCGCCAGCGGGAAGGATGTAGTCGGAGAAGAAGCTCTCAATCCAGGCACCTTCGCTCGGTCTCGACGCGGGCACGGCAACGATGATCGTGTCCCGTGCCCGCGTCATCCCCACATACGCCAAGCGGCGCCCTTCCGCGGCGGCGGCTTCTACTGCCCGAGCGCCCTCCTCCGACGCCATGATGCCGTCAAGAACGGGAACGTCCTTGGTGTTCTTGCCGAAGACATTGGGGTAGAAGCGGATGATCCGCCCCTCAAGTGGATTGTCGAGGTCGAACTCGTCCGACGTCGACTCGACGCGAACGTCCCAGATCCTGGGTCGCCACGTGTGGTGGAAGTCCGTCAGTACGACGACCGGCCACTCGAGACCTTTCGCGCGGTGGTAGGTAAGGACGTGAACGGCGTCGCCGCCGGTCACTACCGGCTGTAGATCGAGATCCGGAGACGATGGGTTCTCTAGCCAGAACAGGAAGCCAGTAAGGGTCGCCGCCTCGTGCTGCGACGCACAGTGTCTCTCGTATTGGACCGCAAGATCGAGAAAGGCATCGAGGTTGCGCTGGCGCTGGCTGGCTGTGATCGCATCAGGTCCCCAGGCCGTCGCGATCCGCCGCACACCGACATAATTGAGCACCCGCGCGACGATCTCGACCGGGGACTGGGTAATTGTCTGGTCGCGCAAATGTGCGATGCGCGATACGATCGGATCGTCGGTCTCGGCCCAGCTACGGTCCTCCTTATCAGCAGCGAGCCAGCGAAGCCGATCCGCGAGCCAGACTTCCGGTTCCTCACAAGAGCCCAAGGCCCGGACTTCGGCCGTGGCAATGGTGTCGGCGGGATCGTTCAGACGGCGGAGGCACGCTCTTGCGAGACACACCTCAGGCGTCTCAAGAAGCCCAGCCAAGGTCATCTTCATGGGTACGCGTCGTTCGCGCAACGCCTTCGCGATGGCCTGGACGTGGTCATTGGTCGCGGCGAGAACCGCAATATCGCCGAAGGTGACAGCCCGAGTTTGTCCCGTCTCCGGGTCGCTCACCCATTGTCCGGACCACTTTAAGTCTGAGATAGCGAGTGCCAAAGCGTCTGCACGCTCTGCCACCCTCGTCGTCCTTGGGAGAGTCCAACGCACCACCGCTGGCGAGTCGTGAGTCTCCGGGCGTACAGCCGACAGCTCGACCAATCCGCGTTCCATGCAGTCGCGCTCGAAGGCTTCACCGAATACGGTGTTCAAGTAGCGTACAACCGCCGGCCGCGACCGCCGGGAGCTATCGAGCACGTTGAGCCCGCTGCCGCGCGTGACGAGCGTATCGAGCGTGCCTCGCACGAGTTGCGGGTCGCTTCCCCGGAAACCGAAGATGGCCTGCTTCACGTCTCCGACCAAGACCACCTCCCTAGCCAGCCGCGCGATCTTCATGAACAGCGCGAGCTGCATCGGGTTCGTGTCCTGGAACTCATCGACGAGCAACAGTTCTACTTCGTCGCTGAGACGTTCCACCACGGCGGGCTCGTCGAGGGCCCGGAGCGCGAGCTGCTCCAGGTCGTCGTAGTCGACCAAACCGCGCTCGGTCTTGAGGTTCTGGAAGCAGGCGAGGGACTCCCCAGCGATTGCGAACACGCCCTCGATGTACTCGCGTATGTCGGCGTGAAAGCCCAAGTGGCGGTCATAGTAGGAGGCTGCAGCCCGCACCGGCATCGCACGACCATCGCTCCGCTTTGCTGGCGACCACTTTCTCAGCGAGATCCAGAGCGTCCAACGGCAATTGTCACGTCGAAGTTCTGCCGCGGCGCTGCGTAGCTTGCCGACATAATCGCGCGTGGTCTTGGTGCTGTCCGACGCTAGGTCGATGTTCGCGATCGCTTCCTGAACGACAGTAAGCAGTGCCTCCCGCGCCTCGTCGTCACAGGTCGCTTCCGGGAAGTAGCTGAGAAACCGGTCCGCGCTCTCGCGGCCCATGGTCGGCAGTGTACCTGGGTCAATATCGTTGGTTCTCGTCTTGGCCGCGATGTTCCGCACGTGGTCCTGCCAACCTGTTCCGCTCCGATCGTCGACAAGCCCAAGGCGCTCGGCGCGGAGGTTCATCTCGCGGACACGGTCGGCACTCAGCACCTCGTCCAGTGCTTGGCTAAATAGACGCGCACTGTCCTCGATGCTCGTGACGTTGATCTCGGGTGATAGTCCGAGCTCGAACGCGAACCGCCCGAGCAGGCGACCGCAGACGCTGTGCACGGTGCCAATGACCGCCTGTGCCATCTGCTCTGACAACAGAGGACGGCCACTCCTGATCAGTCGAGTCCGGACGCGGTCGTGAAGCTCTGTGGCTGCCTTAACGGTGAAAGTCGTGCCGATCACGGCCGCAGGCGTCATCCTGCCATCGGACAGAGCTTGTTCAAGCTCCTCGGTCAGGCGGTATGTCTTGCCGCTCCCAGCCCCGGCACTGATGAAACGCACGTGCGCGAGATCGCTCTGACTGACGCTCATCGGGAGTCCGCCCACCCCGTGAGGTGCAGGTAGTCGTCGTACTGATCGCGACCAGTGACGGGACGGAGCCCCGCCTCAGGCGGAATCGACTGCTCGTCCGGTACCGTGAGGTCCGTAACGACCTCGATCCACCCGCTTCCCAACTGCGCCCATCGCCAGTCGCACGTGAGTAGGAGACGGTCCCAGAGATTCGCTACACCTTCGCCGTCGTTCGACGGGTACACGACTGCATCCGGGAAGCTTGATCTATCGCTCGCGAGAACGTTGCCGGTCGAGAGGGTGAAGAACGCCCCGGGAGGCCATTGCTCGCCCTCGTCCAGGCTCTTCTGCAGGTAGGAGTAGGTGGCCAGTTGCAGGGCGCGGTTCTCCGAGAGCAAGTTCTTGCGGTAGCTTTCGCCTGCCCACTTGACGTCGAGAACGGCACGTTGTCCGTTGTCGCGGGTCAACATCAAGTCGATCGCACCTCTCAGGTGGCGTCCCGCGAACGGGACTTGTCCGGATGCCTCTGGCGTCACACGTACAAACCCGGCCGACCGGAGGTGTTCCAGCAGGCGGACGAGGGCCCGCTCCAAATTCGCGGCGACTAACTGGTGGTCCACTCCGCGCCCGGCCCGAAGCAGCACCGCGCCTTCGCGTTCGACGACTCCGGGCAGTATCCCACGCACCCAGGCGAGCACCTCGTCCTCCTGAATCCGGTGCCAGTCGTCGTGCGATCTAAAGAACTCCTCGAAGAGACGGTGCCCGAGGTTCCCATAGAGGCGGAAGCCGTCCATCACCTCGGTGGCGCGCCCCGCTCGGAGCCGCGCGGCGTACTGCAACATCCACTCGTGCGGATAGTCGCAGAGCTTCGAGAGACTGGAATAGGACTCGACGTCCCGACGCGCAACGGTGCAATCGGCCGGCACCGACCACCACCGTCGAGGGGTGGGCAAAGCGTGAAGCGGAAGCGGCCGCGTCGGCACTTCGAGCGGTTCCACTGTTGTCTCACCACCCAGAAGCGTAGGTTCTATCTGGGCTATCTGGATCCCGTCGAACAGGCTCTCGATAAGCGTCCATAAAGGGTGCGTTCCGCGTTCGTCGTCGTGCACGACCAGGACGAGCTGCTCCGTCGCATTACACAGCGGTCTCAGCCACTCCCGACTACGCCGACTAACAATGTCCTCGACCTCCGGCAGTCGCACCCCGGACGCGCGCAGGGCGGCGAGTTCGCGCCGCGACCAAGGGTACGAGACGGCGGTCGGCGCGGGTGCAAGGTTCCACCACACCACTCTCGGCCATGGACCTGTCACTGCAGCCGGTGAGATCGTCGCACGTGCATGCCCGGCTTCCTCGTATGTGGAGGGGTCTGGTGCGTCGGTCGTCACCTCGTCGATCCGCCGCTCCAGGGCAAGCCGTGTAATTCGCTCGTCACCATCTTTTGGAATCCCCGTGAGCTCCGTCAGGAGGGCCTCCGCCTGCGCATGGGCAGCCGCGAACAGCGTGGCCTCGTAGTCGTTCTTCACCGCATGGAATTGCGCTCTCGCCCAGGTCACAATGCGCTGCGTGCGGTCAACAAGGATTTCAAGCGGTCCTCCGGCGGTAGGGTCGTACCGGTCCCCCTCCAGCCAGTACGCGATATCGGCTCGAACCTGCTCGACTTTTGCCTCCTCAGCCCCGAAACGTTCTCGCTGCATCTGGCCGATGTTGCGAATCGCTTCGACCCATTTCGGTCCGCCGATGCCGGGGGACTCGGCAACAGCGTCGGCGAGTGTCGACCGCACCCACCTCGGGAGTGGTCCAGTGGGATGCAGAAGAAACTGGAGCAATCGGTACGGGTCTACCGGCTCCCACACAAGCGCGAGTGAGAGTTTGAGAACTTGCGTGGCCGCACGAAATCGCGTGTATCGCTGGAAACCACACCGAGGCAACCCGGCGCGCTCAAGTGCGTTGTCAAGAATGATTCCATCGTGCTCGGCAACTAGGACCGTCTCGCTGATCTGCGAGGATGCCAGAAGGAATTCAGCGACGGCGTCCGCAGAAAGATCTCTCGATGCGGACTTCACGACAATGAGCGACCTGTCGCCCCGAAGGCGCTCAGTGCCTGCGATTCGGTCTTCGCCGGGACCAAGTATCGAGAGTAGTCGTGTCTGCACGAGCTCAAGATCTGATCCGGTCGTGCCGGCAGGTGCAAGCACGACACGGGCTGATAGCACCCACGGAAGTAATCTGATCACCCGGCGCCAAGTTGGTGGTAGATCGTCAAGAGGTGTGTGGAGTTCAACGCGCTCGATCTGCGTACGCCGCTCTTCTAGGACCTTCGCTACCCGCTCCAGACGCTCCCCGTGCGTCGATGGCACACGCCCCTGGGCGATAGACTCGACGGCTGCCATGTCCGAGAGTCGTGCGGGCGCATCGTCTGGAAAGGTGCCGTCCCAGCCTGCCTCGTACCACTGTTCCCGCCAATCGAGGAGGGTGCGGGCAACGTTGACCGGGTCGACTTGAAGCGAGCGATAGAAAAACCGGTTCGGCGCTGAAGCCTCTCGTAGGCACTGGAGATAGCGGAAGGGCGCTTCGCTGGGGTGCGGAGTTGGCGTCGGTAGCCCGAGCTGGGTTTCTAGAACCTCAAGCAGACCTCTAGGGCCGAGGGTTGCCACCCCCGCCACCGTCTGCGGGACTTCTGGCTTCAAGCCGTCATAGTGGAGTCCGAAAACGATCCGCATGCCTTTTCCTCAGAGCAACTCGCCCTGCTACCATCCTGCCCACTCGCTAGGTGCAGCGCTCGATTCCGGCCCAGTTCGGCCCCCGGCCGTACCGACTCCCAGAGGGAGGCGTCATTTGAACCGGTACCGTCCGCGCCTCTTTGCCGTTGCAGGACCACTATACTGCGTCGGCGATGTACCATCTTCCAGGCGAGAGCTCCACGCGTGCGCGTTCAAATGACACGTTCATTCGGTCTTGATGCAGTTTCGGCACTTGCGGCTCTCAAAATTGCCGTGAAGAGTTTTAAGGACGACGACCTCGATGAGGATCTGGCGCGCGACTACGCCTGCAAAGCTTGGCATCTCGGCGATCACGTATCCAAAGCGCTTGGTCCTGATTCCTCGTTTGTAGGCTTGAAGCAACTCCAGGATCACGTCAGATGCGCCTGCCCTGAAATCGCCTACTTGCAGGACATTTGTATCGAATCGAAACACGGAATGATCACGAGGTATCCGCCTCATATCAGGGAGGCCCGCCATTACAGCGGCGCCTTCAGTGGAGGATTCAGTAGCGCCTTTGATATTTCGCGGCTTGAAATAGAACTCCTCGGCGGCCAAAGGGTCTCCTTCCACTATGTCGTCGATCGTGTCGCGGATTTCTGGTCTAACTTTTTCGACGACCACGGCATAAGATAGACTTTTCCATCACCGCTCGTACCGCTGGTGATGGACATTGTCCTCGCCTGATTCGCCGAGCGCCATTCGCCTGCTCCGCAAATGGATATTTTTTAATTCTCCAGGATGAAGCTTGAACCTCTCGAGGAAATTAAGTGTCAAGCGTCATCCGGAATTGGTCCCCGTGTTTCCTCATTTGTGAATGTTTCCGGACATCCTCATAACGATCGCACCGGCGACTGCCAGCGGAGATCGTGGCCTGCTGGCTGGACGAGGTCGTCATCAACCACCGTCGGACAGGAGTTGACACGCGGTTGCGCAACGGCCCCATTACGGTCGATCAGGTACTGGCGACGAGCGCTGACGCTCGCAGCGTGCTCGGAGATCGGATCGTCGGCGCGCCGGGACCACACGTAATCGCCGTTGCCCTGGAGTGCGGGTTGAGCCCGTACGATGCCGAGTTTGTGGTGCTCGCGCGAACGCTGGGCGTCCGGCTCGTCACACTAGACCAAGCGATACTCAACAGCGCTGGCGACGTCGCCGTTTCGCTGGCGTTGCGGTAGGGATTGACCGGTCGTTCTTGTCGTCTTCCCGCTCCCGCAGGCAAGCACTCACCGATTCGTCTTGACAGCCGCGCGGCTCTGGGTTAATTCGTAGCTGTTCCCGAGTCGGTCCCTGTCTGATACCGGAGGGCGCAATGGCCGCCAAGCGCGCGAGTCGCAGAAAGTTCATCAAGGAAGGCGCGGTATTTGCCGGCGGTATGGCCAGCGGTCTGGCCATCGGCGCGAAAACAGCGAGCGGTCAGGGCCTGGGTGCGCCGCGCCCCGGCGGGGTCGCCAGCCACGCGATGGCGTACGGCGAGCGCTCGCGTTTCGTGCAGACGGTGCGCACGCCGATGACGATGATTGGCCATATCGATCTGCACGGCAACCCGGACGGCCTCGACGCGCGGACGCCGCTGTCGGAGCTGACCGGCACCGTCACACCGTCGGCGCTGCACTATGTCTCCTCGCACGGCAACAATCCCCCGGACATCGACCCCCGCGAGCACCGTCTCACGGTCTACGGCATGGTGGACCGGCCGCTGGTGTTCACCCTGGAAGAGCTGATGCGGCTGCCGTCCGTCTCTCGGACGCACTACATCGAGTGCATCGCGAACGCCCCGCGCCCGGAGGAGAAGACGCTCGACCAGATGCACGGGATGATCGCCTGCAGCGAGTGGACCGGCGTGCCGCTCTCGGTGCTGCTCAACGAAGTCGGCGTCAGAGACGGCGCGGGCTGGGTGCTGTCGGAAGGCGCCGAGGCGACCAAGCTCGGCGCCAGCATGCCGATGGGCAAGGCCATGGACGACGTGCTGGTGGCCTACGCGCAGAACGGCGAACCGATACGCCCCCACCAGGGCTTCCCGCTGCGCCTGGTAGTGCCCGGATTCCAGGGCAAGTACCACGTCAAGTGGCTGCAGCGCGTCAAGGTCGTCGACCGCCCCTACATCACCTACTGGGAAAAGCACTCGTACACGAAGCGGCAGGGCGCCGCCAGAACCGGCCCCAACCGGATGGCGAACAGCCATACGGCCGGAGAGGGCGCCTACTTCATGGAGCAGGGACCGAAATCGGTCATCACCTTCCCCTCCGGCGAGCAGCGGCTGCCCGGCCGCGGCTACTACACGATCACCGGTCTGGCGTGGTCCGGCAGCGGCACGGTCCGGCGGGTCGAAGTGTCAGCCGACGGCGGCCGCACGTGGACAGACGCGAAGCTCCAGGAGCCGCTGCTGCGCGTCGCACTGACCCGCTTCACGCTGCCCTGGACCTGGAACGGCGAAGAGGCGCTGCTCATGTCGCGCTGCACCGACGACCAGGAACAGGTGCAACCGACGTCGGCGGAATTCGCCAGCTTCTGGGGCACTTCCGGAGCTCCGCACGGGAACTCGATTCAACCCTGGAGGGTGGCCAGTGACGGGACCGTCCACAACGCTGTGTAGATTGCTCCTAGCGGCGGTGCTGGCGTCCGGCGCCGCGGCGGAGGCACAAGAGTCCGTCTACAACCTGGGCCGGCCACCGACCGAGGCGGAGCTCAATCCCGTGGATGCGGCGGTCGGACCGGACGGCGCGGGACTCCCGCGCGGACGGGGCACCGCCAGGCAAGGCGAGATCGTCTGGCTCGCGCGGGGGTGCGCCTCGTGCCACGGATCGACCGGGCTGGAAGGCCCGGGGCCGCGGCTGCTCGAACGGACGGCGGGCGGGCGCTTCCCGCGCATCGCGAACGCGCAGCACCCGTTCGCGCCGTTAATCTGGAGCTACATCAACCAGATGATGCCGCTCGACATGCAGCACGAGCATGTCGACATGCGGCGTTTCAGCAGCTCGGTCTGGACCGAGGCGGCGGCGCCCTGCTGCCTCACGCCGGACGAGGTGTACAGCCTGACCGCCTACCGCTCCACCGCAGCGGCATCATCGCGGAAGACGAAGTGATGGACCAGACGACGCTGGTGCAGGTCGTCATGCCGAACCGCGACTCGTACGTGCCCCCGGCCGTTCGAGAAGTGGAAGCCGGGGATGCGCAAGCAGTACGCGAAGTAGCGCCGGGAAGCGCCGCTACGCGTCGGACTGCAGCGACAGCGGCTCCAGATCGACCCGGCCGTCGCTGTCGCCGAAGCTGTCCGCCGGCACGCCCGCCTTGTCAAGCAGCCCCAGAAGCAGGTTGGCCATCGGTGTCAGCTCCGGGAACTTGATGTGCCGCCCGCTCCGCAACCGGCCTGCCCCGCCGCCCAGCAGCACGAGCGGCAGGTTCTTGTGGTTGTGCTCGTTTCCGTTGCTCATGCCGCTGCCGTGCAGCACCATCGAGTTGTCGAGCAGGCTGCCGGTGGCGTCTGACGTCGCGGCCAGCTTCTCGGCGAAGTACGCCAGCAACTGGCTGTAGTACGCGTTGATCCTGGCGATTGCCGCGATCTTCTCCGGCTTGCCCTGGTGGTGCGAGGTGCCATGGTGGCCTTCGTTCACGCCGATCCAGGGGAACGTCCGGGCGCTCTGCTCGCGGCCGAGCTGCATGCTGAAGACGCGCGTGATGTCCGCCTGCCAGGTCAGCACGAGCAGGTCGAACATCAGCTTGACGTGCTCGTCGTACTCCTCCGGGATGCCGACCGGCCGGTCCGGCAACGCCAGCGTGGACTCGCCCGCCTGCTCCTCCGCGCGCTGGATGCGCCGCTCGACTTCGCGCACTGCGTCGACGTAGTCGTTCACGCGTGTCCGGTCGCCCGCGCCCAGGCTGCGCATCAGGCGCGCCATGTCCTCGGTGACCGAATCGAGGATGCTCCGATCCTTGCGCATCTCGGCGCGGCGCTCGTCGACGGTGCCGCCCTCGCCGAACAGCCGCTCGAACACCAGGCGCGGGTTGTTCTCCATGGGGAGCGGCGTGGTCGGCGACGACCAGGACAGCGTGTTGACGTAGACGCAGTTGTAACCGTTGTCGCAGTTACCAACCAGGAAGCTGTTCTCCAGCGTCAGCTCGAGCGACGGGAGCCGGGTGTCCCGGCAGAGCCGCTGGGCGGCGATCTGATCGACGGTGGTCGCCAGCAGGACGTCGGCGCCCTCGGTCATCTTCGGCCGCGCCGCGCTCAGCCAGCTGGCGTTCGACCGCGTGTGCTCCGCGTTGCCGTCCGTCCCGTTCCCCTGGGCGTTGCGGTGCTCCATGTTGGTGAGAACGATCATCTGGTCCTGCACCGCGGCGAGCGGCTGGAGGATGGGAGAGAGCGTGAGCGGCCCGCCTTCGCCCGGCGGCGTCCACTGGTTCTGCGAACCCGTGGCCCACGACACCGACCCGTGCGGAAAGTAGATGAAGCCGAGCCGGCGCACCGGGTTCGCCGACGTCTTCGGCATGGCCGAGAGCGCCGGGACCATCGAGTCGAGCAGCGGCAGCGCTACGGTCGCGCCCATACCGCGCAGGAAGGTCCGGCGGGGCAGATGCTTCTTCGTGATGATCATGATTGCGGCGCCCGTCTCATCTGAAATGGCGTGCTCTTGACGATACCGAGAATCATTGACGAGAAACGGTAGTCGTCGGTCGCCGCTTCCCGTTCGATCACCCGCACGGCCGGCACGTCATGATACTCGACCGCCCGGCCCAAACCGTACGTCAGCAGCTTGCTCGCGAGTGTGCGCACGAACTGATCCGACCGGTCCAGCAGCGTCTCCCGTAGTCCGCCGGCGCCGTCGAATGTCGTGCCGTCCGGGAAGCTGCCCTCGACGTCGAGCGGCTCGAACCCGGCGGTCCGCTCCCGCCAGCGGCCGATCGCGTCGAAGTTCTCGAGCGACAGTCCGATGGGGTCCATTATCGCATGGCACGACGCGCAGACCGGGTTGCGCCGGTGCTCCACCATCCGCTCGCGCATCGACAGCACGGCATCGGACCCCTCCTCGCTCAACGGCGGCACGTTGGCGGGCGGCGGCGGCGGCGGCGTGCCCAGCAGGTTCTCGAGAATCCACTTGCCGCGCACGACCGGCGACGTTCGGGTGGCGTACGACGTCACCGCCAGGATGCTCCCCTGGCCGAGCAGCCCGCCGCGGGGACTGCCGGGCGGCAGGTCGATCCGCCTGAAATGACTGCCGTAGACGTTGGGAATGCCGTAATGTTTCGCCAGCCGCTCGTTGAGGAACGTGTAGTCGGCGTTCAGCAGATCGAGCACGCTCCGATCTTCACGAATGATGCTGTCGAAAAAGAGCTCCGTTTCCTCCCGCAGCGCCCGCCGCAGCGTCTCGTCGAAGTCGGGAAACACGATGAAGTCGGGCGAGACCGCCGGCAGGTTGCGCAGATACAGCCACTGCGCCGCGAAGTTGGTCACGAGGGCTTCCGCCCGCGGGTCCGCCAGCATGCGCCGCACCTGGCCTTCGAGCACGCCCGGCTCCCGCAGCGAACCGGCCGCGGCGACGTCTAACAGCTCATCGTCCGGAATGCTGCTCCAGAGGAAGAACGAGAGCCGCGACGCCAGCTCCAGGTCGCTGATGCGATACGGCGCGTTCGGGGCGGCACCCTCCGGGTCGCGCTCGATGCGGAATAGGAACTCCGGGCTGACGAGCAGCCGCCGCAGGGCCATCTCGATGCCGGCGTCGAAGTCGCCCGCCGCCCGTCCCTCCTCGTAGAACTCGAGCAGCGTGTCGAGGTCCGCGGCGGTTGCCGGCCGGCGATAGGCCCGGCGGGCGAGGGTCGAGAGAATGTCCTCTGCGCACGCGCGCTCCTCCGCGCCGGTGTTCGGGCGGCAGGTGAGGATGCGCTGGCGGCTCGGTGTGTCGCCCGGCCCCGTGGCGTCGAACGGTCCGGTGACCGTGACCGAATAGACACCCGGCTGGGTCCGCTGGTCGCCGCCCACCGTGATGTGCACCTTGAGGAACGGCTGGCGGCGCCGCTCGACCACCCCGGAGCCCTGGCTGACGAACGCCGCGCCGACGACGTGGGGACCGGCCGGCACCGGGATGCGCACGAACAGATCGGCGTCGGCCGGTCGGTCCGGCTGCGAGTACTGGTCCGCCGACAACGCCGAGGGGTCGCGCCGCGACACCGGCTCGACGGTAAGCACCTTCAGCGGCTCGCCGTCCAGCGTGAAGACGACGTCGTGCGGCTTGCGCAGGCCGCCGATCCGGTTGCTGTTCCAACTCTTGCCGAGCTCCGCCCGGATCTCGTACTCGGCATCCACTGGAAAGTTGTAGTGGACCGCGCTGCCGCCGCGCGTGCCGAACGGCAGACCCTCGACATGGACTTCCTGGTTCAGGTCCGAAGGGACGATGAAGGTGTCGGCCACCGGCGAGCGGACCGGCGCGCCCATGGCCAGCCGGCTGACCTTCTGCGCCGCGCTCAGGTAGCGCTCCATGCGGCCCGGATCGAGTCCGCCAAGGCCGACGTTGTCGAATCCGGCGCTCGAATCGTCGGCCGGCAACAGGTCCGTGACGTCGACCTCCAGGGCGAGCAGGTCGCGGATGGCGTTGCCGTACTCGGTGGCGTTGAGGCGGCGCAGCGCGTCGCTGTATCCCGGATCCGGGTTGGCCGCGGCCGCACGGTCGAGGTCCGCTTCGAAGAACGCTGCCAAGCGGTCGTAGGTCTCTCGATCCGGGCGCGGACGGCCGGCCGGCGGCATCATGCCGGCCCGCAGCTTCAGTACGACCTTCTCCCAGATTTCGGCGTCGGCGCGCACGTCGCCCAGGTCGAGCGCCTCCAGCGAGAGGCCGGCCGTGCGAAGTTGGTCATTGTGGCAGGTGACGCAGTACCGTTCCAGCAACGCCCGCTCGGGCGCGGCGGAATGTCCCGCCGGCGCCTGCGGACCCGCCGCCAGCAGCTGGCCTGACGCAGCCAGAACCATCACGAACGAAACGGTTGAACGCCGCCCGAATATTGCGGCAGACCCCCACATGGTGGTTAACTTTATCATCAGCGCGCACGCGCGGTGCACGATGACTGGTCATGCGGATGCCGCCAGCAGGCGAGGAATTGCAGATGAGATTGCGGAGCACACCGTGCCGGCGGCTGATCCGCCGGGCGCTGACGATCGTATGCCTCGGCATGGCGGGCGTCCTGGTGTCCACCGACGCCGCCGGACGCGACAATCCGCTGGTGGAGGCCGTCAAGCGCGCCGACGCGGACGCCGTGCGCACGCTGCTGGACGGCGGCGCCGATGCGAGCGCGCCCGAGGCTGACGGGACCACCGCGCTCCACTGGGCCGCGCGGCTGGACAGCGTCGAGCTGGCGGATCTGCTGATAGAAGGCGGGGCCGACGTATCGGCCGCCAATGCGTTCGGCGTGCCCCCGCTGTGGCTCGCGGCGGTCAACGGCAGCGCACCGATGCTCGACCGGCTGCTCGACGCGGGCGCGGACCCGGACACCTCGACGGCCGCGGGCGAGTCGGTGCTCATGGTAGCGGCGCGCACCGGCCGCGTGGAGGCGCTCGAGGCGCTACTGGCGCGCGGCGCCGACGTCCACGCAACACAGCGCGACGGCCAGACGGCGTTGATGTGGGCCGCGACGGAGGGCCATACGGCGGCGGTGCGAGCCCTTCTGGAAGCGGGCGCCGACGTCCACGCCCGCACGGTCTCCCCCGAGACGCCGCTGCGCACCGCCCTTTTTGGGAGTCCCGCGCCGCATAGCTTCACCGCGCTGCTCTTCGCCGTTCGCGCCGGCCCCATCGATACCGTGCGGACCTTGCTGGCGGCAGGTGCGGATCCGAACGACCAGCTGCCCGATGGTACGGGCCCGGTGGTCCTTGCCGCCACCAACGCGCACTGGGAGCTCGGCGTATTCCTGGCAGACCAGGGCGCCGACCCGAACGGCGCCGAGCAGGGCTGGACCGCGCTGCACGCAATGACGTGGGCGCGCCGGCCGAACTTCGGATTCAACCCGCCCGGCCCGATTACCACCGGTAGTCTCGACAGCCTGCGCTTCGCACGGGAACTGGCGGCGCGCGGCGCCGATGTCAACGCCCGGATGACGGCGGAGCCGCGGAACGGGTATCGGAACGCGCTCAACCGCGTCGGCACGACCCCCCTCATGATGGCGGCGCGCCTGGCGGATGCCCCGCTGATGCGCGTGCTCCTCGAGCTCGGAGCCGACCCCACCATCACGAACGAAGACGGCTCGACGTTGCTGATGGTCGCGTCGGGGCTCGGCATCCATTCGCCGGGCGAGGATCCGGGCACCGAGGCCGAAGCGCTGGAGTGCGCGCAGATCGCCCTGGAGCTGGGCGGTGATGTCAACGCCATCGACATGAATCACGAGACAGCGCTGCACGGCGCCGCGTACCGCGGCGCCAACTCCATCGTGGAGCTGCTGGTCGACCACGGCGCGGATACGTTTGACGTCGAGAATGCCTCCGGTTGGACGCCACTGCGCATTGCGCAAGGCATCTTCAGGACGGAAACCTACAAGGAAGCTCCGCACACCGCGGCGCTGCTCGGCGACCTGATGGCCCGGATTGCGTCGCGAACGCTGCCCGATGACCCAGAACTGGGACCCGCAGACATACGCTGAGCACGGCCGATTCGTCTCGGACCTCGGTGCGCCGGTCAGCGACCTGCTGGATCCGCAGCCGGGCGAGCGCATTCTCGACCTGGGATGCGGCGACGGCGCCCTGACCGAACGTCTCCGGCAGGCGGGATGCAGCGTCGTCGCCATCGACAGCAGCCCCGAACAGGTCTGGGCCGCACTCCAGCGCGGGCTCGACGCCAGAATCATCGATGCTGAGGAGCTCCCCTTCGATGCGGAGTTCGATGCGGTCTTCAGCAACGCGGTGCTGCACTGGGTCCGCGACGTCGAGCGCCTGCTGCAAGGCGTCCGGAGGTCGTTGAAGCCAGGCGGCCGGTTCGTGGGAGAGTTCGGCGGCGACGGTAACGTGGCATCAATCCGCGACGCCCTTGCCGCCGCGCTCGCCGAGCGCGGCATCGATTGCGCCGCGGTCGACCCCTGGTACTTCCCGACACCGGATGCATACCGCCGGCGGCTGGACCGCTGCGGCTTCTCGGTCGCCACCATCCAGCGCTTTCCGCGGCCGACGCCGCTCTCCGGCGACATCGTGCACTGGCTCGAGGTGTTCGCCCAGCCGTTCCTCACGGCCGTCCCGGCCGCCGCGCGGCCCGCGCTGCTGCGGGATGTCAGGGCGCGGCTGGAGCCGCGCATCCGCACCGCAGGCGGCGTCTGGGTCGTCGATTACGTGCGCCTGCGCTTTGCGGCCGTGCGGCGGGAGCTGTAGCTGGAGTCCTGAGCGCCGCTCCGCACGCCTGCGCGTCAGCACGGAACGGCGCGCGATTCCTACCGGATTCCGAGCTTGTCGGCGAGGTCGTTGAAATCGGCCGCCACGACATCGAACGACCCCGCCGGCGGGGTGTCGACGCTACGGCCGGGACCGCGCTCCAGCGGCCGCGGCACGTAGGCGGTCTTGAAGCCGACCCCCGCGGCGGCGCGCAGGTCGCCCTCATGCGCCGCCACCATCATCACCTCGTGCGGCTCGAGCCCGAGCAGGTCGGCGGCCGTGAGATACACCTCGGGATCCGGCTTGTATTGGCGCGCGAGCTCCGCCGACAACACGACGTCCCACGGCAGGCCGCTGTGCTTCGCCATGTTCGCGAGCAGCGCCACGTTGCCGTTGGACAGCGTCGCCAGCATGAACCGCGTGCGCAGCCGGGTCAGCCCGGACACGGCGTCCGGCCACGGCTGGAGCCGGTGCCAGACACGGTTGAGATTGTCCCGGTCCTCCTCGCCGAGCCACTCCAGGCCGTGCTTCGGAATCAGCTCGTCGAGGATCATCCGGTGCAGGTCGTCGATGCGGGTCCAGGGCAGCTCACCGCTGCGCACCCGCTGCATCGCCGGTCCGTAGCCGCCCCGCCAGTCGTCCGCAAAGCGCGGCCAGTCGACCTCCGCGTCGAACCGTGCACTCAACGCCCGCCCCTCGCTGATGATGGACGACCGCCAGTCGACGACCGTGCCGAATACGTCGAATGTCAGCGCCTTGACCATGGTCAACCGCTCCGCCGCCGGCTGCGAGTGAGACAGGCCGGCGGACGCCGCCAGCAGGACGAGCGCACCGGCCACCGCTCCGCTGATTAGCCTGGACATGGCGTTATCTTGCCGCAAAGCCCGGTTCTGGGCAATCATGGGCCAAGCCGCGCACGGCGCGGCCCGGCAAGCGCGGCGCGGGGCAAAGGGGTCCCCGCTAGCGATTGCCGGGGGTTTGGGGCGCAGCCCCATCCAGTGTATGCCGCAAGGGAGGGGCCGATGAAACGCGCCACGCTGGCCGCCGTAGGTGGAGTCGTTGCGATCGTCCTCGCCGGAGCGCCCGCCGCCGCGCAGGAGCCGGTCCAAAGCGCGACGGACGCCGGTGCGGAGTGGACGATGCCGCGCATGCCGGACGGGCGGCCGGACCTACAGGGCTACTGGACCACCCAGACCTTCACGCCGCTGGAACGGCCCGAGCATCTCGCCGACAAGGAGTTCTTCACCGAAGAGGAGTGGGCCTCGCTGCAGGACACGCTCACGGCCGAGGGCGTCGATCCGTCCGCGCGCGAGATCCTCTCCATCATCGACATCAACGACCGCGAGGAGCTCGAGCGATACAAGTATCAGGGCAACCGCACGCCCGAAGAACGCCACCACATCCACTACGACAACGAAATCTGGCTGCGCACGCCGGTCCCGAAGGGGCTGTCGAGCCGGCGCACGTCGTTGATCACCTATCCGCGGAACGGCAAGTTCCCGCCGCTGACGCCGAAGGCCGCGGCGCGCGCGGCCGCGGCGGGCGCCGCGCGCGCGGCCCCGAGCGCGTTCGACAGCTACGCGACCCGGCCGCTGTCCGAGCGCTGCTACACGTGGGGGCACGAGGGGCCGCCCATGATGCCGCCGTCCTACAACGACATCCACCAGATCTTCCAGACGCCTGACCACATCGTGGTGTTCACCGAGTTGGCCAACAACCCGCCGCGGATTGTCCCGCTCGACGGGCGGCCGCACATCTCCGAGAAGATCCGCCAGTTTCCCGGCGATTCGCGCGGCCGGTGGGAGGGCGACACGCTTGTCGTCGAGACCCGCAACTACGACGAGATGCGCCGGTTCCGGGGATCCACCACGGCCCTCCACGTCGTGGAGCGCTTCACCCGCGTCGCCGACGACCGGATTCACTACGAGTTCACGGTTACAGACCCGACGACGTGGGTGACCTCGTGGAGCGTCGAATTGCCACTGGTCAGGACCGACGGCCCGATGTTCGAGTACGGCTGCCACGAGGGCAACCACGACATCCGCCACATCCTCGAGATCCACCGCAACCTCGACAGGCAGGCGGTCGAGGCCGCGGGGCAGGATTCGAAGTAAGCCCCGGCCGCACCCGCTTCCTGGATTCACCTACCCGTTCACGCTCGAATTGTCCGAGGAGCTCGCGCTCTCGAATGCCGGCGATGTATAGTCAGATACATCATGCACCGCACGCAAATCTATCTCACCGAAGCGCAAGCTCGACTGCTGAGGAGCCGTAGCCGCGCAGCCGGCTGCACCGTGTCGGAGCTTATCCGCGCGGCGATCGACGACGTTTACTCTCCACGGCGTGAGCAGAGCACGGCGGACAAGGTACGGCTGGCCCGCCGCACCGCTGGCGCCTGGACGGGGTTTCCCGAAACCGGCGCGGAGTACGTCGAGCGGGTCAGGGGCTCGAAGCGCTTGGCAGAGCTGACGCGGCGGTAAGCGATGCGACTGGTGCTCGACACGTCGGTGCTCATCGATCATCTGCGGGGCCGGCCGGCAGCGGCGACCGAGATCATCCCATCCGCCATCTCCCGCGGTGACGAACTGTGGAGCTCGTATGTCGTACGCGCAGAACTGCTGGCGGGGATGCGCGCTGACGAGGAGCCCGCGACGCGCGATCTCATGCGGCTGGTGTCCTGGGTCGAAGTCGACGAATCGATCTCGGAGACCGCCGGGGCGCTGGGACGGCGCTATCTCCGCTCCCACCCAGGCATCGAAGTAGCCGACCTCATCGTCGCCGCTCTCGTCCAGGAACTCGACGCAGAGATCAAAACCACCAACCTGAAACACTTTCCCATGTTCAAGGGGCTCGAGGCCCCCTACTGACGGGTTGGCTCCCGCAGGAAAGCCGGGCATCCGCCGGCTCATCCGGATCGACCCCGGCCAGCGCGACCTCGCCTATACTCGGGGCTCCACGACACCGCCGACGCGTATGACATCCCATCCGGAACCGCGCGAGCCTTCGTTTCTGGAGGCGCTCGCCCCGGTCGCGCTGCTGATGGGGCTGCTGGCGCTGTCCGTCTACCTGTTCGGCGGCGACTCCTCGACGGGGCCGAACCAGATCGCGTTGATCCTTAGCGCCACGGCGGCAAGCGCGATCGGCCTGCGCAGCGGGCGTCGTTGGCGCGATATCGAAGCCGGGATCACCCACGGCATTGCGACGGCCATGGGCGCCATCCTGATCCTGCTGATGGTCGGCTCCGTGATCGGGACCTGGATTCTGGCCGGCATCGTCCCGACGATGATCTACTACGGCCTGCTGACGCTCGCGCCGTCGGTGTTCTACGTTGCGGCCTGCCTGATCTGCGCCATCGCCGCGCTGGCCACCGGCAGCTCGTGGACGACCGCCGGCACGATCGGCGTCGCGCTGATCGGCACCGCGGCGGCGCAGGACCTGCACCTGGGACTCGCCGCCGGCGCCATCATCTCGGGCGCCTATTTCGGAGACAAGATGTCGCCGCTGTCGGATACGACGAACCTGGCGCCGGCGGTGTCCGGCACCGACATCTTCACCCACATCCGGCACATGGCGTGGACCACGGCGCCGAGCTTCGGGGCGGCCCTGGTGCTGTTCACGCTCGCCGGTCTGTTCGCGCCGGCGGCGGCGGGCGGCGCGGGAGAGCTGGATGCGCTGCTGCAGACGCTGACGACGCAGTTCGCCGTCGGCCCGCATCTGCTGATTCCGCTTGTCATGGTGTTCGGCCTGATCGTCCGCAAGGTGCCGGCGTTTCCGGCGCTGCTGATTGGCGCCCTGCTGGGCGGGCTGTTCGCGGTCCTGTTCCAGCGGCCGGCGCTGCTGGCCTACGTCGGCGAGAGCGACCTGCCGCACGCCCTGTTGCTGCTCAAAGGGGTGTGGATGGCGTTGTACGGCGGGTTCGCGCTCGATTCGGGCAACACGGTGCTCGACGACCTGCTCTCGCGCGGCGGGATGGACAGCATGCTGCCTGTGGTGTGGCTGATCATGTCGGCCCTGATGTTCGGGGCGGTCATGGAAGCCACCGGCATGCTGCGGGTCCTCGCGGCGCGGGTCCTGAAAACCGTGAGCGGCACGGGCAGCCTCATCTCGGCGACGCTGGCGACGTCGGCCGGGATGAACGTGATCGCTTCCGATCAATATATGGCGATCGTGTTGCCGGGCCGGATGTTTCGCGATGAGTACCGGCGCCGGTCGCTCGACCCGAAGAACCTGTCGCGCTCGCTCGAGGATGCCGGCACGCTGACGTCGGTCCTGGTGCCGTGGAACACCTGCGGCGCCTTCATGGCGCAGACCCTGGGAGTGGCGACGCTGACGTACGCGCCGTTCGTCTTCTTCAACCTGCTCAGCCCGCTGGTGGCGGCCGCCTTCGGCTTCGCGAACGTCGGGATTGCACGGCTCCCGGTCCCGGCGGCCGCAGAAACGCGCTGAGGCGCACGCGCGGCGCAGCGGCGGTGCCGGTCAAGCGCCCCAGTGCTGCACGCGGTCGGCCAGCGTCGCGAGCCAGTTGCGCACCTGCGTGAACACAAGAAACTCGTCGTTCACGCGGCGCTGGGCGTTCTGACCCAGCTGGATACGCCCCGCCACGTCCTCGAGCAGCCCGTTCAGTCTTGCGGCGATCTCCTTCGGATCATCCGGGTGCTGGATGAGGCGGCCGTCGACGCCGTCCCGAATCTGCTGCCGAATGCCGCACGCGCGGCTGCCCAGCATTGCGGCCCGCTTCCACATCGCCTCGGTCACCGTCAGGCCGAACCCCTCCTGGATCGAGTTCTGCACGACGACGGACGAGCAGCGCTGCAAGGCGTTAACGATCAGCTCGTTCTCCTTGCGGACGGCCATAGGCAGCGAGATGAGCGCGATGTCGGACTGCAAGGCCCTGGGCAGCGCGACGTACGCGGCGGTGAGCTCCCGGAGCACTTCCTGCGCTTCCGGATCGTCGGCGACAGCGGCCGGATCGGGACCGGCCAGCACCAGCCGCACCATCTCGAGCCGGCGGCCATGCCGGCTGCCGGCCCCAACCGAGGCGGCCCGCTCCTTTAAGCGAATGAAGCCATCCAGCAGCGGTTTGAACCCCTTCAAGCGATCCCACCGGGAGATCTGGGTGACGATCGGGCGGAACAGCAGCCCTACGCCGCCGTTGTCGTTCGCCGGCGCGAAACTGCCGTCCGGCGCAAGCCGCGTCGCCACCTGCGCGTAGCGGCCCGGCACCACCGGGTGCTGCTCGGCGACCAGCCCCGCGTTGCAGAGGATGCCGACCAGCCGCGGGACGAGCAGGTCGCGGTTCTTGTGCCCCAGCGGATCGATGGCCGGCCGGATGATCCCGGCGCGCCCCGCGAGGTAGTCCGGGATGTACTCCGGCGCCGTGAACACGGCGTAGTCGTACACGTCGGCGTGCGGCTTGAGGAACTCCCAGGCCGACTGCGTCTGGCGCGTTGACGCGTCCAGGCCGATGTGGCAGCGGAATACCGCGCGAATGTCCAGCTCGCGCCGCAGTATCGCGCCCGAGCCGAGCGGCTGCGGGTCGTGCATCACCAGCAGGTCGCCTGGCCGCACCAGCGGCCGCAGCGCAGCGGCGTTCTCACGACTGACCGCTTCGTACACCGCGCGGTCGGCGGCCGTCAGCTGCGGATCCCCGCTGCCGTGAATCAGATTGTGCAGGCGCTTGGTCAGCGTGAAGAATTCGGCCTTGTCGGTGCCGATCACCACCCACTTCACGTCCACGCCGAGCTCGCGCAGAATCGTGATCATGCGGGGCAACATCTCCGCGACGCCCCCGCCGCGCGACGTCGAGTTGACCATCCAGACCGTGCGACCCTTCAGGTGCGGCACGAGCTCGCGCGCCTCGGTGCGCAGGGAGCGCACCGACTCCGACAAGTGGATTTGCGCCTGGTAGTCATCCAGGGTCAGCAGCTCGTCAACGGATACGGTTTCAATCAACGATCACCTCCGGCGAAAACGCTGAATCATATCAGCCCGTGGCGAAACCCCGCGTCGCACCGAGACCGGTAAGGCGCCCGGCTGACAAGGCGCGACGAGTGAGCATATCGGGTTATATGCGAGCGAGGAGCAACGCAGCTCAGGCGGGATGCATTGCCGGTCGAATGCAGTGGGGCGTTCGCCACGGGCTGATGTATCAGCGCGGTAGGACCTCCACCGGAAAACGCCGCTCGAACGCCGGTGTGACCCGGAAGGTGACCTCATCCGTTCCGGCCAGCGGTGAGATGAAGCAGGCAGCAAAGTCGCGGGCCGCGGCCCACGCGAGCCCGGCATCCGGTCCCATCACGTAGAGCGCGGTCGAGAGTACGTCGGCGGTGAAGGCGTCCTCATGCCACACGGTGACCGACGCCGATCGATTGATCGGAATGCCGCTGCGCGGGTCGAGAATGTGCCCGACACGAACCCCGGTATCCAACGTGATGGTGCGTTCCGATCCGGCGCTGGTGGCCAGGGATCCGCCTGCCAGCGACACTTCCGCGACCGGCGAGCCGCGCCGCGTCGGATGGGCGAGCGCCACCGGCCAGACGCTGTCCGCGACGCCGCCCGACACGGCTACCTGCCCGCCGAAGTCGATGAGCCACGCACCGGAATGGCCGCTCTCCGCCGCGCGCACGCGGTCGAGCGCCTCGCCCTTGCCGAAACCGCCCGCGTCAAGTGTGACGTCCGCCTGCCGCGTGACGGTGCACGCCTCGCGGTCGAAGCCCAGTAACGGCCACCCCGCGCGCGCTATCGCCGCGCGCAGTTTCACCTCGTCCGGCTGGCGACCGGCGGCGCGCAAACCCCAGGCGTCGATCAGGCTCCCTACGGCCGGATCGAAGGCGCCGGCGGTCGCCTGCCGCCAACCTTCCAGCCGGCCGAGCAACTCGCAGACCGCGGTCGACACGGAAAACGGCGTGCCGAGCGGCTGGCGGTTGAGCGCGCTCAGCGCGCTGTCGTCGCGCCAGGTGCTGAGCTCGGCCTCGGTGACCTCGACGACGCGCACCATCCGCTCGACCCGCGCGAGCGCGGCAGCGCGGTCCGCTGCCTCGGCGACGAAAGTCGCCGCGGTGCCCATCAGGACGACCGTGCGCTCGACGCGGACTGCCGGCGGCGAATGCTGGCACGCGCCGACGCCGAGGCACACCAGCACCGCGGCGGCCGCCAGCTTCATGGTGCCAGTTGGACCGTTTCCGTAGCCGCGCCGACTGGATCCGCCGGCCGCCGTGCGACCCGCCAGCCGATCACGAGATGCACGCTGTAACCAATGGCGAACAGCGTGCCCGCGGCGACGTGCAGCCAGATGAAGAAGGTGATCAGCGCGGGGACCGACGCGATCTGGATCAGGTAGCCGGACAGCGCCATCACGGAAAACCCGATGAGCGATGTCCATCCGCTGCGCCGGTTCTCGGGGTTCGGTGACCGCAGCTTCCGCAACGAGTGCGACCGGAACAGCATGCCGAAGAAGGCGATGAAGACCGGCGCCGCAACGACGTGAATCGACAGCATGGCCGGCTGCCACGCGTGGTTGATGATCGCGAACGGATCGTCGGTGGCCATTGCGTACTTCATGTACAGGTACACAAAGCCGGTGGCGGCGACGGCGACGTGGAGCGCGTTGAACGCCCACCGCTCCCACCAGGTCACGGCAACGCTCCCGCACCCGCAGCAGCCGCTTCCAACACGCGGTCGAGCGCCAGTACGCGGCGCACCGCGGCATTGACCGCACCTGTCGTGAGCGTGGCGCCGGCGATCGGACGGATCGCCCGCTGTACCGCCAGATCGTCGCTGAGCGGCTGGTCGTAGTACTGCCGCCGCCACGGCTCGGAGGGAACGTATTCGGGCGGCTCCAGGAAGGCCGTGACGTCGATGCGCCGGACGCGGCCGTCGGGCTCGAGCGAAACCAGGAGACTTTCGCGTTTGGTCCGCACGATGTGCGTGTCGACGTACGCCCGGCCCACCACGACACCGCCACGCTCTGCGACGTAGCGCGCGTATATCTTCGACCGCACCTCCGTGTGCGACAGCGCCGCGACCCGCTCGACCTGCCCTTCCGTCAGGAAGATGCGGTCCGCATCGATGGTCGCGCCGGGAAAGACGACCGCCAGAGCCTCCTCGCGCGAGATGACACCGGACTGCGCCGACGCAACGCCGGCCGCGAGCACGAGCCACCCCACGCCGGCGCCGATGGCGCGCCGCAAAGTGACCGGTCTCGGTGGGACGCGGGGTTTCACCACAGGCTGCTAGAACGCGTAGCCGACGTTGACGTTGAACTGATTGACGCCGCTCTCGGCGTCGTTGTTGACCCACATGTGGTCCACCTTGACGACGATGTTCGGGATCGGCTTCAACTCGACGCCGAACGTCGTGTAGGTGTTGTTCTTCGACGGGCTGCGGGTGAAGCCGGCCGCAACCGCCGCCTGCGTGTCGACCTTCTCGTAGCGAATGTACGGCGAGAGCCCCACGCCGGCCGCCGCCGGCACCTGCGACAGCACGTCGTAGCCAACCTGCACGTAGCCACCCTGCATCTTCTCGGCTACGCCTTTTGAGCCGGTCAGTCCGAGCACCAGGTTCAGCTCGGCGGTATCGTCGAGATTCGCCCGGGCGAACAGCCCGCGGATGTCGAGGCCACGAAACTGCGCCTGCCCGTGCACGTCGAAGACGCTGGTGCGGACACCGTAGTTGACACTGTCGACCTCTATGTCGCCCTGTCCAGCTCCGCCGGTGTAAAAGCTGCCGCCGAAGAACACCCCGGGCGTCGGCGTGATATCTACGCGGCCGGTCAACGCCATGTCGTTCGCCTTCGCCTTGCCGCCCTTCTGCCGCCCGCCGCGCACGCCGCTCGACGAGAAGGCCGTGCCGTTGAAGCCGTTCACGACGTAGGCGCGGTACGAAACGATGCCGCCGGCCGAGCCGTAGACCCCCGCGCCGTTCTCCCGCCAGGTCGACGGGATGATGCTCTGCTCGGTCACCGGACGCTCGGCGCCCATGAACACCGTCGGCTCGTGGAACTCGTTGACGAGACCCATCGGGACCAGCAGCATGCCGGCCCGCACGCCGAAGTTCTCGTGCGCGAGGTAGTCTACGTACGCGAACTCGACGAAGATCTCCTTCGCGTGCTCGACCTCGATCTCCGAATTGAAGATGAACTTGTCGTTGAACCGGTAGCCCGCGTACAGGATGGCCCGCAGGTAGTCGAACTGCGACGTCTTGTCCGACGCGTAGCTCTCATACAGCATCTCTCCGTAACCGGCGATCGATACACCCCGCTCGATGCCGTAGGTGGCCGCCGCGGACGGCGCCAAACCGAGCGCGCGCGCCTCGTCGATCGATACCTCCACCTGCTCCTCGCCGCTCCGCATTCGTTCGATTTCCTCGGCCAGCACCTCGATACGACGCTCCAGTTCCTCGATGTCGGCCTGCTGCTCCTCAATGGCCGCCTCCGCTGCGGATTCCTCGCCCGGTTCAGCCGGATCGGCCGTTTCGCCCGCCGGGAGTCTCGGATCGGCAGGGCCCCGGTCGTCCTGCGGCGACGCCGCCGCAAGCTGGGCGCTGCCGGCCAGCACGAACATCAGCACGAAACCACACGGAAACAACCGAGACATAGCCGTCATGACACCTCCTCAGGTGCGGCCCGGTATTGCGTGCCATGACGCCCGACGCGTAAGATAGAAACGCTGGATGCGTTGTGGTGCTTCGCGCGGCAAACGTGCGGCAACCGGGCGTTCAGCCGGCCCGTGCGGTGATGCCCCACCGCCGGGCCTTCTTCAGCACGAAACGAAACTGAGATTCATTCTCAGTTGGACCGAGGAACTATATACCCGACCGTTTTTGTCGGTCAAGCCTGAATTGAGAATTGATCTCAATTCATGGTGCTGCCGCCACGGTCCGCGCCGGCCAGCCGGCCGGACCTGTCACGGCGCCGGGAGGGCTATAATGCGCCTTCTTCGAAACTCGACCTTGGAAGACCGGAAGGAAGGAACATCATGACCGGAAAGGCTGTTCTGCCCGCTCTGCTCACAGTCGCACTGCTCGGCCTCCCGGGCGCCGCGCAGGCGGAGGACCTCTACCACCACCTGCACCTGCGATCCGGGGACGCGGTTGCCTCCGCCCAGTGGTACAAGGACCACATGGACTGCCAGGAATACGGCCGTGAAGGCGCCTGCATGGTCGACAACATCCAGATCATCTTCTACACCAACGACGAAGAGCCGACCGGCCCCAGCGTCGGCAGCGGGGCGGACCACATCGGCTTCTCGTTCCGCGACCTCGAAGCGAAGATGGAGGGGTGGAAGGCGGCCGGCGTCAAGATTCTCGAGGACATCCGCGAGGTGCCGGGCCTCTTCAAGCTGGCGTTCGTCGAGGACCCGTGGGGCACCAAGATCGAGGTGGTCGAGGACCACACCTGGCTGGGCTTCCATCACCTCCACCTGTACACCCCCGATCCGGCTGCAACGATCAGCTGGTACGAGAGCCTGTTCGGCGGCGTGCCCGACAAGATGCACGGGCGGCTGGCCGGGCTGCGCTACGGCGGGCTGTGGCTGCTGGCGAGGCCCTACGACGGAGATCTCGCACCCACTGCGGGGCGGTCTGTCGACCATCTGGGCTGGCCGTCCGACGACCTGGATGCCACCATCGCCAAGTATCAGAGCATGGGGATCGAGCTGGATTCCGGCCCGCGCGAGCTGACGAACGCGGCCGGACAGGAGCTGAAGATCGCCTTCGTCGTCAGCGACGACGGGGTGCGGATCGAACTCGTCGAAACGATCAGCTCGCCGTAGCCAGAGCGGGCCGCGGACGTCAGCTGTCCGACCGGCCCAACTCGACGCTGCGGTCGAAGGCAGCCCGCACCGCCTCCGAGACGGTGGTGCGGAGCGCGCCCTTCTCCAGTTGGTACACGGCGGCGGCCGTCGTGCCGCCCGGCGACGTCACTTGGCTGCGCAGCTCCGCAGGATGCGCGGCGGAGCGCTCGGCGAACAGGACCGACCCGCGCAGCGTCTGCATGACGAGTTCGCGGGCCTGCGGCCGGGGCCAGCCGAGGTGCACGGCGGCGTCGATGAACGCCTCGATGAACAGGAAGGCATACGCCGGGCCGGATCCGCTGACGGCCGTGGCCATGTCGAGAAACCGTTCGTCTTCGGCGTACAGCTCCCTTCCGAACGCACCGACGATCGCCTGCGCCTGCGCGCGTTGAGCGGGCGACACCTCCGGCGAGGCGGTCCATACCGTCATGCCCTCCCCGATCTGCGCGGGCGTGTTGGGCATCGTCCGCACGATGGACCCGTGCCCCACGCCGTCCCTAATGGACTCGACGGTGGCGCCCGCGACGATCGAGAGCACCAGCGCCTCGCGCCGGATGGCGCCGCGCAGCTCGCCGAGCACCGCCGGCAGCACCTGCGGCTTGACCGCCAGCACCACCACGTCAGCCCCGCGCGCGGCGGCCCGGTTGTCGGCGGCGGCCTGAATCCCGAACCTGCCGCGCATCTCCTCCAACCGCTCGGGCCGCGCGTCGGTCGCCGTCACCTGTCCGGGCGCTACCCGGCCGGCACCCAGCAGACCGCCGATCAGCGCCTCTCCCATGGCGCCGGCGCCGATGAATGCAAGCTGCACGTCGTCGAGCGGATTCGGCATTGTCATTATTGGATGGGGCTGCGCCCCAAACCCCCGGCGGCCGCTAGCGGGGACGGCTTCATCAACTCGGGGCTGCGCCCCAAACCCCCGGCAAGCGCTAGCGGGGACCCCTTTGCCCCGCGCCGTGCTTGCCGGGCCGCGCCGTGCGCGGCCTGCCGCGTGGCGGGCCACAAGTATTCTAGTGCGATGGACCCCGTGACCCATACGCTGGTGGGCGCCAGCCTGGCGGAGACCCGCCTGGGGCGCCTGTCGCCGTTCGCCGCGCCGACGCTGATCCTTGGCGCCAACGCCGCGGATCTCGATGCGGTCACGATGTTGATCGACCGCGATCTGTCGCTCGGGTTCCGGCGCGGATGGACGCACGGCGTGCTGGCGATCGCCGTGCTGCCGATGCTGCTGACCGGCTTGATCTGCCTGCTCGACCGCTGCATCGCCCGCTGGCGCGGGACCCCGCTGCGGGCGCGGCCCGGCCGGTTGCTGCTGCTGGCCTACATCGCGGTGGCGAGCCATCCGGCCCTCGACTGGCTCAACACCTACGGCGTGCGGCTGCTGATGCCGTTCGACGGCCGCTGGTTCTACGGCGACGCGCTGTTCATCATGGACCCGCTGGTATGGCTGCTGGCCGGCGCCGCGGTCGTGGCGGCGCATTCGCGCTCGGCCGCCGGCATGGCGGTCTGGCTGGCGCTGGGGCTGGTCATGACGCTGCTGCTGGCGCTGGTCGGGAGCGTGCCCGCCGGCATCTGGCTGCTCTGGCTCGCCGGCCTGGCGGGAATTGCGGCGGTCCGCGCGTACGGTGTCTCTCAGTCCCGGATACGCCGGCTGGCGACGGTCGCCCTGATCGTCGCGGGTGCATACATGCTGGCAATGGCGGGGGGATCGCGGCTCGCCGCGCGGCAGGCCGCCGAGTGGCTCGCCGCGCGCGGCAGCCAGTTCGAGGAGATCATGGCCGGCCCCCTGCCGGCCCGGCCGTTCGTCCGCGACGTCGTCGTCGCCGACGCGGACCACTACCACTTCTTGTTGGTGGACTGGTTGCGGGCCGACCCGATTCAGGTGAGCAGCCCGTCGATGCCGCGCGGCGCCGGACCGATCGTCGCCGCGGCCCTGACCGCCCCGCGCGTCCAGGGCATCCAGAAATGGCTGCGCTTTCCGGTCTACACGGTCGAGGCGCTCGCGGACGGCTACCGCGTCACCATCCAGGACGTCCGCTACGCGCGGCGGCGGGGACCGGCGTTTCCGAACGGCGTCGTCGAACTCGACCGTGACCTGCAGCCGCGGTCCCGCGTCAACTGACTCGACTGCCGGCGGGCGGCGCGTCAATCGCCGTTTGGAAACTGCCGCGGCCGCCACAGGTTGACAAGCCGCCCCCGCGTGCTCGCATCCAGCTTCGACCACTTGTCCACGTCCAGCCGGACCTCCACCAGAGCGGCTGTCGGCAACATCACGGCGCAGCCGGTCAGACCGGCAACCAATTCCTCGAGGCCCGGGTTGTGCCCGACGACGAGCAGTCGCGACGCGCGGCCGCCAACCTTCCGGAGGACGCCGAGGATATCCGGCACGCTGGCCAGGTACAGCTCTCTGGTCTTTTTTGCGCGCCTGCTGCACCCCGCGTGGTCCGCCACCAGTTCGGCTGTCGCCCGCGCCCGGACCGCGGTCGAGCTGACGATCCGGTCCGGCACCAGCTCTTCCTCGCGCAACAGCCGCCCCACCCGCGGCGCGTCATGGCGACCACGGCCGTTCAGCGGCCGATCGTGATCCGCCAGCCCGGGATGCTTCCAGCTCGATTTTCCGTGGCGCAATACCAGCAGTGTCTTCATCTACCACTTGGGGCTGCGCTGCATCGTTAGATGGGGCTGCGCCCCAAACCCCCGGCAAGCGCTAGCGGGGACCCCTTTGCCCCGCGCCGTGCTTGCCGAGCCGCGCCGTGCGCGGCTTGGGGACGGCTGCCGTCGATGCCTGCCGTCCCCTCCCTATGCAAGCGTTCGATGCGGCTCCACCACATCGTTAGATGGGGCTGCGCCCCGAACCCCCGGCAAGCGCTAGCGGGGACCCCTTTGCCCCGCGCCGTGCTTGCCAAGCCGCGCCGTGCGCGGCTTGGGGACGGCTGCCGTCGATGCCTGCCGTCCCCTCCCTATGCAAGCGTTCGATGCGGCTCCACCACATCGTTAGATGGGGCTGCGCCCCAAACCCCCGGCAAGCGCTAGCGGGGACCCCTTTGCCCCGCGCCGTGCTTGCCGAGGTCCGCCGTGCGGCCCTTGGGGGACGTCTGCTTGAGTGGTCGCCGCCCCCCTTCCTGGGCTACGTTGCTCCTCACTCGAATGTGCCCGATGTTTTCCCTCGTCGCGCGCGTCTCCCGCGCCGGAGTAAGGGAATTATGTCGTGCTTCGGAAGATGCGGCACTAGAATGATGGCGTGATACTCATAATCGACATCTACTCGTTCATCGTTTTCGGCGCGGTCATCATCTCGTGGTTTCAGCTGCCGCCCTCCAGCCCGGTGGTGAGGTTCCTGCATTCGGCGACCGAGCCGCTGCTCGCGCCGATCCGCCGGATGCTGCCCGACATGGGCGGTCTCGACTTTTCGCCGCTGGTCCTGCTGATCGGCCTGCAACTGCTGCGCGGTCTGCTGCGTTAGGCCGGGTCCGGGTTTTGAGTCGACAGTCAAGTGCGGCGTGTGAGGTGGCCGATGCCCAGGATTCTCCCGTTGGCGGTGCTCATCTTCTTGGCGGCTACCGGCGCCGGCGCGCAGGAGGTCGAGAACCCGTTCCCCGACGGCGTAGACCGGCGGGCCGGCGAGGCGAGCTTCCGCGTGCACTGCAGCCTGTGCCACGGCTATGACGCGCAGGGGGGCGGCGAGACCAACGGCCCCGACCTGACGACCGGCCGGTTCCGGCGCACGAGTACCCTTGCCGGGCTGTTCAACGTTATTCGGAACGGCGTGGAAGGCACCGCGATGCTGGGGATCAACCCTGACGCCCCGAACCGCGTCGTCTGGCAGATCATCACCTACCTCGATACGCTCACGCCGAACCCGACGGACGTCGACCTGCCCGGCGACGCAGCGGCCGGACAAGCTCTGTTCACCGGCAAGGGCAACTGCGCGGCCTGCCACATGGTGAACGGCCGCGGCGGCCGTCTCGGTCCCGACCTGTCGAGGGTGGCCGAGCGGCGGGATCCCGACGAACTGCGCGCCGACCTGCTCGACCCGGACGCGGAGGTCGAGCCCCGCTGGTGGACGGTAACGGCTACCGTCCGGGGCGGCGCGGCCGTCGAAGGGCTCAGGATGAGCGAGGACACGTTCACGCTGCGCCTGATCGACGCGGATGAACGCCTCTGGTCGTTCTCCAAGGGGGAGCTGCGATCGTACGACCAGCGCAAGGGCTCCACGATGCCGAGCGTCCGCGGGACACTCTCCGATAGCGAGGTCGACGACCTGATCGCGTACCTCTTCACACTTCGGAAAGAGAGCTGACGCATGAAACGGGTTGCGTTCGTTGCCGCGCTCCTCGCCTTCGCTGCCCCGGCGGCCGGCCAGGAACCGGCGACCGGTTCCGCGCCCTCGTTTTCCCCAGTCACGTGGGAACGGCTGGTCAACGCGGCCGACGAGCCGCACAACTGGCTGATGTACTCGGGCACGTTCGACAGCCAGCGGTTCAGCCGCCTGGACCAGATCCATACAGGTAACGTCGGGAACCTGGAGCTGAAGTGGGCCTACCAGATTCCGATCATCGACCGCGCGGAGACCACGCCGCTGGTCGTCGACGGCGTAATGTTCATCACCGAGGCGCCCAGCAACGTCGTGGCGGTGGATGCCGCCACCGGCGGCCGCTACTGGCGTTACGACCACGAGCTGCCCGATGACCTGCGCATCTGCTGCGGCCGCAACAACCGCGGCGTCGCGATTCTCGGCCAGACCCTGTTCATGAGCACGCTGGACGCCCATCTGGTGGCTATCGACGCCATCTCCGGCAACCTCGTCTGGGACGCGGAGGTGGCCGACTACCGCGCCGGCTACAGCAAGACGGCGGCCCCGCTGATCGTCAAGGACAAGGTGGTCACCGGCATCGCCGGCGGCGAGTTCGGCATCCGCGGCTTCCTCGACTCGTACGACGCCGAGTCGGGCGCCCGCGAGTGGCGCACCTACACCATTCCCGGTCCCGACCATCCGCACAACCAGACGTGGGCCGGCGATTCGTGGCGCACCGGCGGATCGCCGACCTGGATTACCGGCTCATACGACCCGGAGCTCAACCTCGTCTACTGGGGCACCGGCAACCCGGGCCCGGACTACAACGGCGAGATGCGCCTGGGCGACAACCTGTATTCCGACTCGGTGCTCGCGCTGGACGGCGACAGCGGCGAGCTGTCCTGGTACTTCCAGTTCACGCCGCACGACGTCCACGACTGGGACGCCATACAGATCCCGGTGCTGGCCGACATCGAGCTGGACGGCCGGCCGCGCAAGGCGCTGCTGTGGGCCAACCGCAACGCGTTCTTCTACACGCTCGACCGCGCCACCGGCGAGTTCCTGCTCGGCGAGCCCTTCGCCCGCCAGACCTGGGCCGAGCGGCTGGATGAGAAGGGCCGGCCGATTCGGATCCCCGGCACGTTCCCGACGCCGGACGGCACGGTGGTCTCGCCGCCGGTCCTCGGCGGCACCAACTGGTGGTCGCCGGCATACAGCCCCCGCACCGGTCTCTTCTACGTGAACGCGTTCGACGGCGAGTCGGAGTACTTCGTGCGTGACGATGATTACCAGGCGGGTGTGCGGTTCGCGGGAGGCGGCCCGCAGGCGGTCGACGCGATCGACAACTACGTCAACGCCATCCGCGCCATCGATCCGACCACGGCGGAGCGCCGCTGGGAATTCCGCATCACGCCGCATTCACGGTCCGGCATCCTGGCCACGGCCGGCAACGTCGTGTTCAGCGGCAGCATCGACGGCTATTTCTACGCCCTCGACGCCGAAACCGGCGCGGAGCTGTGGCACATTGCGCTCGGCGCGCTGGTGCAGGCGGCGCCGATCACGTACGCGGTCGACGGCCGGCAATATGTCACGATCGCGGCGGGCAACGTGGTGTATACGTTCGGGCTCGATTGATGCAGCGCCTGCCGTCTCCGCGGCTGACCGCCGCCGCCTGCGGGTTCCTGCTGGCGGTCTGGCCTGCGATCGCGGCATCCCAGCCGACCACGGGCAGCACGCAGTCACCCCGCAACGCCAGCTACGACATCGACGTCCGGCTCGATCCGGCGCGCCGCACCCTCGACGGCCGCGAGGTGCTGACCTGGCGCAACATCTCGCCAATCGCCACGGCGGAGCTGCAGTTCCACCTGTACTACAACGCCTGGAAGAACACGCGGTCGACCTGGATGCGCGAGCTGCGGCGCCGCGGCCGGCGCGGGCAGGGGCTGGACGCGCGTCCCGAGTCCGACTGGGGCTGGACCGACGTCACGGCGGTCCGCCTGCGGGACGCCGGCGGCGGACCGGCAACCGACCTCACCGCCCGCGCCGCTTTCATTGCGCCGGACGACGGGAATCCCGACGACGAGACGGTGCTCCGGGTATCGCTGCCGGGGCCTGTCGCCCCCGGCGAAACGATCGAGATCGAGATCGAGTGGTCGTCGCGCGTGCCGCGCACCTTCGCGCGCACCGGGACCATCGGCGACTACTTCTTCATCGCGCAGTGGTTTCCCAAGATCGGCGTGCTCGAAGCGGACGGCTGGAACTGCCACCAGTTCCACGCCGCCACCGAGTTCTTCTCCGACTACGGCGCCTATGACGTGCGGATAACGGTGCCCGCCGGCTGGGTGGTGGGCGCCACCGGAACGCAGCAGAGCGCCGGCGACAACGGCGACGGCACGGCGACGCACCGCTACTACCAGGCGGACGTGCACGACTTCGCCTGGACCACCAGCCCGGATTTCGTCGAGCGCCGCGAGCGGTTCGAGCACGCGGGCCTGCCGGGCGTAGACATGCGGCTGCTCCTGCAACCGGAGCACGCCGGCCAGGCAGCGCGCCATTTCGAGGCGACGCGCAATACGCTGCGCTACTACGGCGAGTGGTTCGGGCCGTATCCGTACGAGCAGGTGACGATTGTCGACCCGGCCTGGCAGAGCCGCTCCGGCGGAATGGAGTACCCCACCTTCTTCACCGCCGGCACGCGCTGGCTGGCGCCCGAAGACGTCTCCAGCCCGGAGGAGGTGACCGTCCACGAAGCGGGCCACCAGTTCTGGTACGGCGTCGTCGGCAGCAACGAGTTCGAGCATGCGTGGCTGGACGAAGGGCTCAACACGTTCGCCACGGCGCGCGCGATGGAGGCCTTCTTCACGGAGAACCACCGCTCCACCCGCTTCTTCGGCCGGTTCTTGCCATGGGTATTCCGCGACATCCCGTGGTCGCGGGGAGTGGACGGCAACCGGCTGACCGGGTATCGCCGGGACGCCCGCATGGACGCGCAGGCGACGCCGACATACCTGTACTGGCCGGGCAGCGCGAGCAGCATCAGCTACAACAAGACGGCCCTGTGGCTCCACACGCTGGAGCGCTACCTCGGCTGGCCCGTGCTCCAGCGCGGCATGGCCGAGTTCTTTCACCGCTGGCGGTTCGGCCATCCCACGCCCGACGATTTCTTCCGCAGCATCAGCAGGCAGGCCGGGCGGGACCTGGGCTGGTTCTTCAGCCAGGTGCACGGCGCTGCGGTGGTCTTCGACTACGGCGTGCAGGCGCTGACGAGCCGCCGCGGCAGCGGGCGCGGCTTCTTCCGAGACGAGGGCGCGGCGCGCTTCGTCGAGCGGCGAGCGGACGACGAAGATTCCTACGAGACCCGCGTGGTCGTCCGCCGCTACGGGGAGGGCGTTTTCCCGGTCGAAGTGGTGACCGAGTTCGACGACGGGTACGCCGCGCGTGAGGTGTGGAACGGCCGCGGCCGCTGGACGGAATTCACTTACATGCGCCCGGCGCGGGCCACGCGGGCGTTCGTCGATCCGGACCGCAAGCTGCTGCTCGACGTCGACTACACGAACAACAGCCGCACGCTGGCGCCGCGGGCCGGGGCGGCGGCGACCAAATGGAGCGTGACGTGGCTGGTCTGGCTGCAGGACCTGCTGCTCACCTACGGGTTCTTCATCTGATGGTGTGGCAAGCGCTTACCGACGGCATCCGGCGCGTCGTGCGCGCGCCCACCCTGGTGGCGGGCGTCTACCTGGCGACGCTGCTGCTGGCGGTTCCCCTTGCCGTGGCGCTGCACGGCGCGATCGAGTCGCACCTGGGGGCCAGCGTCGCGGCCGAGCGGGCCGGCGGCGGCGTCCACTGGCCATGGTGGGAGGAGTTCCGGGCGCAGGCGCAGGGGTTCGAGCGCACGTTCGCGCCGTCAATCATCGGCTTCGCCGCGCCGCTGGCCAACCTGAGCGCGCTGGCCGACGGCAACGGCCCGCCGGCCGGCCTCACCGCGCTGGTGGTGCTGTACCTCGGCGTCTGGAGCTTCCTGATCGGCGGCATCCTCGACCGGCTCGCCCGCTGCAGGCGGGTCAGCCCGGCCGAGTTCTTCGCGGCCTGCGGCGTCCACTTCTTCCGCTTCTGCCGCCTCGCCGTGATTGCCGGCCTGACCTACTGGGCGCTGTTCGGCCTGCTGCACGGCTGGCTGTTCGACGATCTGTACGGCGCGGCCACGCGCAACGTCACCGTCGAGCGCACCGCGTTCCTGATCCGGGTCGCGCTGTATCTGCTGTTCGCGGCGGTCCTGCTGCCGGTCAACATGCTGTTCGACTACGTCAAGATCCGCACCGTGGTGGAGGATCGGCGCAGCGTCCTCGGGGCGCTGCTGGCCGCCGGCCGGTTCGTGCGGCGCCGGCCCGGCGCCACTGTGGGGCTGTATCTGCTCGCCAGCCTGCTGTTCCTGCTGGTGCTGGCCGCCTACGCCGCCGTCGTTCCGGGCGCGGGCGGAGGCGGCGCCTGGGTCTGGCTGACGCTGCTCGTCGGCCAGGCGTACATCGTCGCGCGGCTGGCGGTGAAGCTGGTGTTCTACGCGGCCCAGACCGCCTATTTCCAGAGCCAGCTCGCCCACGCCGGATACGTCGCCGCGCCGCGGCCGGTCTGGCCCGAGTCGCCGGCAGCGGAAGCAATCACGGCTTCCGCGCCGCGCGGTGTTTCCTGAGCGCCCGGTCCAGGCGGTCGGCCAGCGTCCGAATCACCTTGATGCGGGCGAACAGCTTGTCGTTGGCCTCTACCAGCACCCACGGCGCGCGCCGCGTGCTGGTCCGCGCCACCATCTCGTTGACCGCCAGCTCGTACTGCTCCCAGCGCCGCCGGTTGCGCCAGTCGTCGTCGGTGAGCTTCCAGGCCTTGTGCGGTGTCTCACGCCGTTCGTTGAAGCGCCGGAACTGCTCGTCCTTGGAGATATGCAGCCAGCACTTGATCAGCAGGATGCCGTGGTCCACCAGCTGGTCCTCGAAGGCGTTGATCTCGGAGTACGCGCGCATGTACTCATCGCGTGACGCCAGGCCCTCCACCCGCTCCACGAGCAGCCGGCCATACCAGCTCCGGTCGAAGATCGTGATCCGGCCGGCGCGGGACAGGTGGCGCATGAAGCGCCACAGGTAGTGGTGCGCCAGCTCCTCGTCGGTCGGGGCGCCGATCGGGATCACGCGGTAGTGCCGCGCGTCCAGCGCCGCCGTGACGCGGCGGATCGCGCCCCCCTTGCCGGACGCATCCCAGCCCTCGAACGCCGCGATCGTCGACAGCCCCAGCGCGGCGGCCTGGCGCTGCAGCCGGTTCAAACGTCCCTGCTGCCTGGCCAGCTCGACGCGGTACCGATCGCGGTCAATCGCCTGTGTCAAATCGAGGACACTGAGCACGTTGGCGCCGAGTGCCAGCGGATCGACGGGTGGGTCCGGCGCGTCGCCAGCGACCGTCTCCTGGCGCGTTCCCGCGCCGGCGGCGCGACGGTTCCGAGCTGCCGCCACGCGCTCGAGCTCGGCGTCAATCGCATCCCGCACATGAGACACGACGGTCAACTTCCGTAAATTGTCATCCGTCCCCTCGACGATGTGCCACGGCGCCCGGGCGGTACTGGTCTGGCGAATCACTACCTCGGCGGCCTGCTTGATCCGGCGGTACTGGCCCTGCCGGCGCCAATGCGCGCTGGTGACCCGCCAGCGCGTCAGCGGATCGCGCTCGAACGCCTTCAGCTGCCTGCGCTGTGCATCGGCGGACAGGTGCAGCCAGAACTTCAGGATGAGCGCGCCGTCGTCGGTCAACGCCTGCTCCGTCGATGTGATCTGCCGCAGGCGGCTCTCGAACGCATGGCGTCCGATCCGCCGCTCCACCCGTTCCGTCATCACGGGCTCGTACCACGCGCCGTGAAACAGTCCGACCTGTCCCTTCGGTGGAAACCGCCGCCAGTAGCGCCAGAACGCCGGGCGTTCCAGCTCCTCGTCCGACGGCTCGCCCCAGGCGCACGTCACGATCCAGCGCGGATCCATCCACTCGTTCAGCAGGTTGGCCGTCTCGCTCCGTCCGGAGGCGTCGAATCCGGCCAGCACGATGATGACGGGCAACGTGTCCGACGCCCTGAGCCCGCGCTGCGCCTCGAGCAGTGACTGCCGGAGCGCGGGCGCACGCGCCTTGTATTCCTCCTTCGATACCCTGGCGTCAATTTCCGCACCCTCGAACATGGTTTCCCTCCGTTGCCGGTGGCGTGTGTATTGCATAAGACACTACCATCGGGGCTGCACGCGCCGTGTCCGGCGCCGCGGTATGTGATAGAGATAAGGAATGGCCGTGAAGCCGCGCCAGACAGCGGCCGAGCGGCGGAGGTAGACCATGAGAATGCTGATTGCTCCGGCGGCTGTGGTTGCGTGCGCGGTTTCATTCACCCTCCTGGCGGATCACCAGGCCGAGGCGGGCCAGGCGTCGCCGGGGCTCGAGCGCGAGGTGCGCGAGTCGCTGCACGACGTCCGCGATCTACGCCGCATCGAGGTGTCGGTGGACGGCAGCGAGGCGACGCTGACCGGCCGCGTCGAGACGTTCTGGGACAAGGATCGGGCCATCAAGCGGGCGCTCGACGTGGACGGCATCGAGACCATCGTCAGTGAGCTGGAGCTCCCCGAGCCGGAGAGCGACAACGACATTGCGGAGGAAGTCGGCAAGGTCGTCCAGCGCTACCCGCACTACACCATCTGGGATTTCATCTCCGGGCGCATCGAGGATGGTCGGGTGGCGCTGGGGGGCTGGGTCACCCCGGACCGCGACAAGGCGGGCGACCTTTTCGAGCGGGTGGCGAAGATCGAAGGCGTGCAGGACGTCCAGAGCGACATCCAGACGCTGCCTCCCACCCTGGGCGACAACCGGCTCCGCAGGTCGATTATCCGGCAACTGGCGCGCAACACCCATTTCGAGCGGCTCGTCATGATGCCGAATCCGCCGTTCCACATCGTCATCAACAACGGTGTCGTCCTGTTGATCGGCTACGTGCAGGGCCAGATAGAGTTTATCGAGATGCAGCGCATCGTTGGCCAGACACAGGGCGTGCTGCGTGTAGAGAACCGCCTGGAAAAGCTCCGATAACGCGGGAGCCGGCGTCGACGGCTTCCTCGCTGCCGTGCAGCACGCGCGCCGCCGGGAGGACGGCCGCAAACTGCTGCGGATGATGCGGGAGGTCACCGGTCTCGAACCGGAGATGTGGGGTCCCAGCATCATCGGCTTCGGCAACTACCACTATCGGTACGAATCCGGCCGGGAAGGCGATTTCTTCCTGGTCGGATTCTCGCCTCGAAAGCAGAGCCTGTCGCTCTACCTTCCGGCCGGTTTTCCCGAATACGACGCGCTGCTGGCGGCGCTCGGCAAGCACCGCAAGGGTGCGTCCTGCCTGTATGTCAACAAGCTCGCGGATGTCGACCTCGCCGTCCTGCGGGAGCTGGTTGCCAGATCGTTCGCGCACGCCAGGTCCCGTACCTGGTAACGTGGCCGCGGCCGCCGCGTCCATGCAACAATGGCGGTCCACAGGGACGATCGACGGAAACACAATCCTCGAGAGGCGCTATGCGGAACAACCTCACAAGCATGCTGCGGCTGGCAGTGCTGGCGGTGACCGCCGCCGTCTGGGCGGCGCCGGCGGCCTACGCCCAACAGGTGGAGTGGCGGTCGTACGGGTCGGACCTGGCCGGCACCAAGTACTCCCCGCTGGATCAGATCAACAAGGACACGGTCGGCGATCTGGAGATCGTCTGGCGCCAGTCGGTGCTGCCCGACGTCATCCGCGGCGACCGTGACGTCACGGCCTCGATAGCGTCCCAGAACACGCCGCTGATGGCGGACGGGCGCCTCTACATCAGCAGCGGCCTCGGGACGGTGGCGGCGCTCGACGCGCAGACCGGCGAGGTGCTCTGGTTCGACGAGCCGCCGGACCGCGACGGCGAGCCGTTCCAGCGCGTGCGCCAGACGCGCGGGGTGGCGTACTGGGACGACCCGGACAGTGACGATGCGCGCGTGCTGGCCGTGGTCGGCGAGTACCTCGTGGCGCTCGATGCGCGCACCGGGCAGCGCTTCGCGGACTTTGGCGAGGGTGGCGAGGTCGACCTCCGCAAGGGCTTCCACCGTGACGTCGACACCTTCGGCTGGGGCTCGCCGCCGATTGTCGTCAACGACATCGTGGTGATCGGGTCGTCCGTCCGGGACATCGTCAGCCCGACCCAGCCGGCCCTCAAGCGGGCGGCGCCGGGGGACGTGCGAGGCTTCGACGTCCGCACCGGCGAGCAGGTGTGGATCTTCCGCACCATCCCGCAGGACGGCGAGTTCGGCAACGAGACCTGGCTCACGGCAATCAACGAGGACCGTCCGTCGTGGGAATACAGCGGCCACACGAACATGTGGGCGTGGGCGAGCGCGGACGAGGAGCTCGGCTACGTCTACGTCCCGCTGTCCACCCCGACCAACGACTACTACGGCGGATACCGGCCGGGCGACAACCTGTTCGCCGAGAGCATCGTCTGCCTCGACGCGCGCACGGGCGAGCGGGTCTGGCACTTCCAGGCGGTGCACCACGGCCTGTGGGACTATGATTTCCCGGCGGCGCCCAACCTCGTCGACATCCGCGTGGACGGCCGCGGTGAGCCGGTCAAGGCGCTGGCGGCCGTGAGCAAGCAGGCGTTCACGTACGTCTTCAACCGTGTCACCGGCGAGCCCATCTGGCCGATCGAGGAGCGCCCGGTGGAGACGGGCAACATACCGGGGGAGTGGTACGCGGCGACCCAGCCGTTTCCGACCAGGCCGCCGCCGTTCGACCAGCAGGGGACGAGCGTCGACGACCTGATGGACTTCACCCCGGAGCTCCGGCAGGAGGCGCTGGAGATGTTCGAGCAGTACGTGACCGGCCCGCTCTTCACGGCGCCGTCGCTGGTCGACGAGGCGCCGGGCGGCACGAAGGGCACGCTGATGGCGCCCGGCATCGTCGGCGGCGCGGACTGGGGCGGCGCGGCGGTCGACCCGGAGACCGGAATCCTCTATGTGCCGTCCGTGCACAGCGAGTCGATCCTCGGCATCGTGCCGTCGGAGCACCCCCGCTCCGACATGCGGCTGGTGCTGCATTCGGTCGACCCGATCGAGGGTCCGCGGGAGCTGCCGCTCTTCAAGCCGCCGTACGGCCGGCTGGTCGCCATCGATCTCAACAAGGGTGAAATTCTGTGGTCGAAGGCCAACGGCGACGGGCCCCGCGACCATCCGGCGCTGCGCCACCTGAGCCCGCCGCCGCTCGGCCAGCCCGGCCGCGTCTCGCCGCTCATCACGAAGTCGCTCGCGTTCCTGGGCGAGGGAGGCAGGACAGGAATTATCGCGCTGAACCCGCTCTGGGGCGGGGCCGGCGGCAAGATGTTCCGCGCCTACGACAAGCTGACGGGCGAAGTCGTCTGGGAGCAGGAGCTGCCGGGCGGCACGACAGCCGCGCCGATGACCTACATGGTCGACGGGAAGCAATACATCGTCCTCACCCTCGGCTGGGAGGACATGCCGAGCGAGTACGTCGCGCTCGCCTTACCCTAGCCTAACGGGCGGCATGATTCGCATGCAGATTCAGTTGACGGAAGCGCAGGCCCGTGTGCTCAAGACGCAGGCCCGGCGGGAGGCACGGTCCATGTCGGACCTGGTGCGCGAAAGCGTCTCCGACTACGTCGCGCGGCACGGAGCCATCGACCGCACCGACCTTCTGCGCCGCGCGCGCGCGCTCCCCGGCCGCTTTCGCTCGGGGTGCAAGGATCTGGCCGAGCATCACGACAGTTACGTGGATGAGGCTTTCGATTCGTGAGGGTCTTCGTCGATACGTCAGCCCTGCTGGCCTACCTCGACGCCGATCAGCCGCGCCACGCCGACGTCGTCGAGGCGTGGAATACGGCAATGGCTAAAGAGCGGGCCTTCGTCACGTCGAACTACGTGCTCGTCGAAACCTATGCTCTCGTCCAGAGACGGCTCGGTCTGCAGGCTCTGCGCGCCCTCGCGGACATCCTGTTGCCGCTGTTGCAAACGTTATGGATCGATGAGGAACTGCACGCCGCCGCCAGGGCTTCAGCCTGCTGCCGTCGGCGGTGAGACGGTGACCGCACCCCCGATCTGCTAGTCTCCGGCATGCGTCGGAAGCGGTTCGAGCGGCTGGTGGAAAGGGCGCTTGGCAACATTCCGAAGCGTTTCCGAGATGAGATGGAGAACGTCGGCATGGTGGTCGAGGACCAGCCGTCGCTCGAACTCCTGAAGGAGATGGGCATCGAACCGCCCGACACGCTGTACGGGCTGTACCAAGGCACGCCGCGGGCGGAGCGCGAGTGGGCCTACGGCAATACGCTGCCCGACAGCATCACCATCTACCAACAGCCGATCGTCGAGGACTGCGAGGACGATGACGACATCATCGAGTGCGTCGCCGAGACGGTCATGCACGAGTTCGGCCACCACTTCGGCATGAGCGAGGAAGAGATGGACGAGGTCGAAGCTCTCTGGCGCGGCGAGTCCGATGACGAGGACGAGTGAACCCGCCTCGCTCCGGCGGGATGCATACCGCGGCGCCCGCCCCGCGAACCGCTAGAACCCGATCACCAGCGCGGTCCGGAAGATCATGTCGAGACGGTCGCGGCGGATCTGGCGTTCGCCCAGCGCTATCGTCGTACCGCCGGCGGGCACGGTCTCGAACAGCTCGTCGCCGCTGCCCGGCATGCCGTCCGGGTCGACCACGGCGGCGCGCGCGATGACGGCGACGTCCTCCTGCGCCGGATCGTTTTCGTACAGCAGCTGCAGGCCGATGCGCAGCGCCAGGTGCCGGCTCAGCGACACGCTCAGGGCAGTGGTCGCGTTCAGCGAGTAGTCGGACGCAGATCCCAGATTGACGTTGGCGGCGAGGATGCCGTCGTGGACGACGGTGTCGTTGATGCGGCTGCGATAGTCGAGGCCGAGCCGGGCGCCCGCAAAGCGGACGTCCTTGCCCGGATCCTCGGTCTCCTCCCGGCGGTTGGTCAAGCTGGCGGCATAAGTGGTCACCAAGCGCAGCACGTCGCGGTCGCTCCAGACGTTGCCCAGCCCGCCGAACGCGCTGTAGCGGCTGAGAATGCCGGCCTCGCGGTTGCGGTCCCAGCTGCCGCCGGCGTTCCAGAAGAAACGCTCGCTGATCTCCGTGTCGTAGCGTCCGGTGACTTCATAGTGCTCGGCTTCCGGCTCCGAGCCCGGCTTGACGAGCGCCGCCGGCGGATTAACCGGCGCGCCGGTCAACGGGAATCTGACACCGGACGCCACGAGCAGGAACGGATCGACCGCGGTGCGGGAGCGCAGGCCGTTCACGCGGACCTGGAGCCGCGACGAGTCCCGGACCACGTGGAGCGTGTTGCTGAACCCGAACGTCCGCGCGGCCGAGTTGCCGCCGGTCAGGGCAAGGCTGAGCTCCGTCTCGTTCGTCCAGCCCGGGTCGGGCTCGTCGTCGGTCTCCTCCTGCGCCTGCGCGGGAGCGGCAAGCCAGACGCAACAGACGGCGGCGCCGAGCAGCGCGGTGATCCGCGCCGGGCGCCCGGCGCGGCGGAGTTCCCTCACGCGCGCTCAGGTCGCCAGACCGGTCGGGCAGGCGACGCCGGTGCCGCCGAGGCCGCAGTAGCCGAACGGATTCTTGGCGAGATACTGCTGATGGTAATCCTCGGCGTAGTAGAACTCGCTGGCCGGCAGGATCTCCGTGCTGATCCGCTCGTAGCCCGCCGCGGACAGCTCCGCCTGATACGCGTCCCGCGACGCTTCGACCGCCTGCCGCTGCGCGTCAGAGTAGCAGTAGACGGCCGAGCGGTACTGCGTGCCGACGTCGTTCCCCTGGCGCATGCCCTGCGTCGGGTCGTGCCCCTCCCAGAACAGCCGCAGCAACTGCTCGTAGCTCACCTCGCCGGGGCGGAACACCGCCAGCACCACCTCGGTGTGACCGGTCTGCCCGCTGCACACCTCCTGATAGGTGGGGTTGGGCGTGATGCCCCCCGCGTAACCGGCCGCGGTGGTGTAGATGCCGGGCGTCTCCCATAGCTTGCGCTCCGCGCCCCAGAAGCAGCCCATGCCGAACACGGCGCGCTCGGCGCCGGCCGGAAACGGCGGCTCCAGCGGCGCGCCGCTCACCGCGTGCCGGGTTGGCACGGGCATCCGCTCGGGTCGCCCGGCGAGCGCCTTCTCGGGCTGCGGCAGCACCAGCTTGCGGGGCTCGATCAGTGAATGCCAGATCACTCGCAGTCTCCGTGGTCAGCAGCCTGTAGCGTAATCCCGCGTCGCACCGAGACCGATCAGGCGCCCGGACGGCGAGGCGTGACGAGGGACCATATCTTACGATACGCGACCGAGGAACAACGCAGTCAGGAAGGGAACGACGAGCACCCAAGCCATCGTTCCCCCGGCCCGCACGGCGGGCCGCGGCGGACGCGGCGCGGGGCAACGGGGTCCCCGCTAGCGACCGCCGGGGGTTTGGGGCGCAGCCCCAAGTGGAATTGCTAAAGGTGATACGCTGTACTTACTAGCATACAGGGAGGCAGCAGTGGGTCAGCGCTTCACCGCGGCAGTTCCTTCGCACCGGATCACACCCCCCGAATTCTTCTTCAACCGGCGGAAATTCATGTCGGCTTTCGGGATGGGCATCCTGGCCACGCCGTTCGCCGGCTGCATCGCCGGCGCGGAGCAGACCCGCCCGCAAGGCTCGCTGCTGGAGGTTCCACTGCAGCGGCCGTCCGTCTTCCCGCCGCTGCGCAACGCGGCGTTCGAGTCGCCTCCGGCGGCCCTGGCCCGCCTTGACCTGACGCCGCGCGACATCGCCGCATCCCACAACAACTTCTACGAGTTCCTGTCCGGCCGCGGCGGCCCCGTGTGGCAGTTCTGCGGCGACTTCGAGGTGGAGCCGTGGCAGGTCGAGATCAGCGGGGAGTGCAACAACCCGATGACCCTCGACCTCGACGATCTGTTCGCATTCGACCACGAGGAGCGGGTCTACCACTTCCGCTGCGTGGAACGCTGGGCGATGAACGTGCCCTGGTCCGGCTTTCCGCTGAGCCGCCTGATCGAGAAGGCGGACCCGACCTCTGCGGCGCGCTACATAAGGTTCGAGTCGGTGGTGAAGGAAGACCAGATGCCGGGGGTCACCGGGTCGCCGTGGTATCCGTGGCCGTATCACGAGGCGCTGCGGATCGACGAGGCGATGAACGAGCTGGCGATGGTCGTCACCGGCGTGTACGGCGAGCCGCTGCCCCGGCAGCACGGCTCTCCGGTGCGCATCATCGTGCCCTGGAAGTACGGCTACAAGAATCCGAAGTCGATCGTGAAGATCGAGTTCGTCCGGGATGAGCCGTCCATCTTCTGGCAGGTGCAGCCCCACGAATACGGCTTCATCTCCAACATCAACCCGAACATCCCGCACCCGCGCTGGCCGCAGAATGTCTCCTACTGGCTCGACACCGAGGACACGTTCGCAACACCGATCTACAACGGCTACGACGAGTATGTTGCCGACCTGTATCCGGATGAGCCGCGCGAGATGCAACGGCCGCTGAGACAGGGACAGACGGCACGCTGACCGGCCGGCGCCGGCCGGTTCCTACCAACGGAAGGGACTCGATGACCGCACAGGCTGAGTATGCACCGCTGCGCCTGATGCCCGACGACGAGCACAACCAGGCGCTCGTCGCCAACGTTCATCCGCCCGCGTGGCGCAACCCCGAGCCGGCCGGGCGCTACAACCTCGTCGTCGTCGGCGCCGGCACGGCCGGGCTCGTCACGGCGGCGGTGGCCGCCGGGCTCGGCGCCCGGGTGGCGCTGGTCGAGCGCCATCTCATGGGCGGCGACTGCCTCAACGTCGGCTGCGTCCCCTCGAAGGGGCTCGTCCGGGCGTCGCGCGCCTGGGCCGAGATGGCGGGCGGCAGCGAATTCGGGCTGGCGTTTCCCGGCGCCGTGCAACGCGACTTCGGCGCCGTCATGGCCCGCATGCGGAAGCTGCGGGCGCGCCTCAGCCGCGTCGACTCGGCAGAGCGGTTCACCGGCCTGGGCGTAGACGTTTTCATCGGCAACGGCCGCTTCACCGGACGTGACACCGTCGAGGTGGACGGCGCCGCCGTGCGCTTCGCCCGGGCCGCCATCTGCACCGGCGCGCGCGCCGCCGCGCTCCCCATCCCCGGTCTCGCCGAATCCGGCTACCTCACCAACGAGACGATCTTCTCGCTGACCGAGCTACCGGACCGGCTCGCGGTGATCGGCGCCGGTCCGATCGGCTGCGAGATGGCGCAGGCGTTCGCGCGGTTCGGCAGCCAGGTAACCCTCATCGAGCAGACGCCGCGCATCCTGCCGCGCGAGGACCCGGACGCCGCCGCCATCGTGCAGGCCCGCATGCATGCGGACGGGGCTCAGCTGGCGTTCGACGCCGCCATCAGCGGCGTCGAACGGCGGACAGACGGCGCGAAGCTGATCCGCTACGCCGCGGGCGGCGCCGAGCACGAGGTCGAGGCCGACGAGATCCTGGTCGGCGTGGGCCGGGCGCCGAACGTCGACGGCCTGGGCCTGGAGCAGGCCGGCGTCCAGTACGACCGAGCCGGCGTAAAGGTGAACGACTACCTGCAGACCGCGAACCCTCGAGTCTACGCCGCGGGCGACATCTGTTTCCCGTTCAAGTTCACGCACACGGCCGATGCGATGGCGCAGATCGTGATCCAGAACGCCCTGTTCCCCCACCCGTTCGGACTCGGGCGCGCCACGACCCGCTCGCTGGTCATCCCCTGGTGCACCTACACGGAGCCGGAGGTGGCCCACGTGGGGATGTACGAGGCGGACGCCCGGGCAAAGGGAATCGAGGTGGAGACGTTCACCCAGGCGTTCGACGAAGTGGACCGCGCCGTGCTGGACGGCGAGGAGGACGGCTTCGCCCGGATTCACCTGCGGAAGGGCACAGACCGGATCCTGGGCGCCACCATCGTCGGCGGCAACGCCGGCAACATGATCAGCGAGGTGACGGTAGCCATGAAGGCGGGCGCCGGCCTCGGCACGATCGGCGGCGCCATCCACCCGTACCCCACGCAGGCCGAGGCGCTTCGCAAGGTGGCGAACCAGATGCGCCGGGCGCGGTTCTCCGCGGGGCAGAAGCGCCTGCTGAGCCGCTGGTTCGCCTGGCGGCGGTAGGCCGGATCGCGTCCCGGATTATTTGCGGGCCGGCGGCGCGCGGGCGTGGTCAGCCGGCGCTCACGGCCGGCATGGCCGCCACCTGACGGCGTACGGCGGCCGCGATGCACGACGCGGAAATGCCGTAGCGGTCCAGCAGATCTGCCGGCTTGCCGCTGCGCGGCGCCTCGCGCACGGCCAGACGGCATACCGTGATGCCGTGCTCCGCGACGGCGTCGCTGACGGCGTCGCCAAGACCACCGGTGGCGTAGTGGTCCTCCACCGTGATGATCCTCCGGCCGGTCTGCAGGCCGGCGCGCACCAGGGTCGGCGCGTCTATCGGCTGCACGGAATAGGCGTCGATCACCCGGACGGCGATGCCCTCCTCCCGCAGCATCCGGAACGCCTTGCGCGCCTCGTACACGGTGACGCCGGCGGCGACGATGGTGGCCGCGTCGTCGTCACTCGCGTGCAGCGTCTTCGACCCGCCAATCTCGAACCGCTCCTCGTTGGGATAGATCACTCTCGTCTTCGGGCGGCTCGTGCGCAGGTACACCATCCCGTGGTGGGCTGCGGCCGCCGCGACCAGCCGCTCGGAGCTGACGGCGTCGCAGGGGTACAGCACCGCGCAGCCCGGCACCGCGCGCGTCATCGCCAGGTCTTCCAGCGCCATCTGGGACGGCCCGTCCTCGCCGATGGAGATGCCGGCGTGGGAGCCGGCCAGCTTGATGTTCGCCGATGTCGCACCGATGCCGCACATGCGGATGAAGTCGGACGCGCGCGTGAGGAAGCAGGCGAAGCTGGACGGAAACGGGATCGCCCCGCGGCTCGCCAGGCCGGCGGCGGCGCCCAGCATCACCTGCTCCGCGATGTAGGTCTGGTAGAACCGCTCGGGGTGCTGGCGCTCGAACGTCTGGCTGAACGTGGAATTGCCGACGTCTGCGTCCAGCGCCACCACGCGCGGGTCGGTCGCGCCGAGGGCCGCCAGCGCCGTGCCGTACGCCACCCGCGTAGCAACCATGTCGCCGAGGTTGTACGCCGGGTCCGGAACCGGCGACGGCGCGGACGGCGCCTGCGCAGCGCGAGCCGGCGGCGGCGGAATGGGCGGCGTTTGGGTGCCGGCCACCAACTGCTGCTCGAGCGCCGCGACGGCGCGATCCAGCTCCTCGCCCTTCGGGACGGGCTTGCCGTGCCAACCGTCGCGTCCCTCGATCAGCGAGACGCCCTTGCCCTTGACGGTGCGCGCGAGGATGACGGTCGGGCATCCGCGCGTGTTCCGCGCCTCGGCCAGCGCGTCGAGCAACGCGCGGATATCGTGCCCGTCGACCACGACGGCATGCCAGCCGAAGGCGCGCCACCGCCGCGCGTACGCCTCCATGTCGTGCCCCCACTGGGTCGACCGGCTCTGGCCGAAGCCGTTTACGTCGGTGACGACACACAGGTTGTCGAGGTCGAAATTCGCCCCGGCCTGCGCCGCCTCCCACACCGACCCCTCCGCCGACTCGCCGTCGCCGAGCAGGACGTACGTGCGGTACTCGGATCCGAGGCGGCGCGCATTCAGCGCAATCCCGATTGCCGCGCAGATCCCTTGCCCGAGCGATCCCGTAGCGACGTCGACGAACGGCAGCCGCGGCGTGGGATGGCCTTCGAGGTCACAGTCCATCCGCCGCAGCGACAGCAGGTCGCCACGGTCGACGAAGCCGGCCTCCGCCCAGGCGGCGTACAGCAGCGGCGCCGCGTGGCCCTTCGACAGCACGAACCGGTCGTTGTCGTCGTGCTGCGGATTGCGGGGATCGAACCGCATCTCCCCGAAGAACAGGGCGGCGACTATATCCGCCGCCGAGCAGCAGCTCGACGGGTGGCCGCTGCCCGCCTCGGACGTGGCGCGCACGGACTCTATGCGCAGCCGGGCGGCAATGGTTTGCAGGGCAGGAATCAGGGATGACCGATCGGCGGACAAACGCACCTCCGGTGCGGAGTCTACCACGGTGCCTATCGTCCGGGAGTCCGTGCTACACGTCGAGATCGAGCGACGCCAGCGCCCAGGGCGCGGCGCCCACGCCGCGCGCCTGCGCAGCCGGTGCGAGCACCTCCAGCACGGTGGCCGCCTGCCGCCGGAAGTCGTCCTGCTCCGTCAGCCGGCCCAGGCGCGCGAGCACGCTGGCAGCGATGCAGTTGGCGCCGAACGGGACGAGCGGCTCCCGCAGCAGACCGACGTCGTCCGCGGCGACGACGCGGTCGACGAACCGGCCGGCAGCAGCGTCGAACAGGTGGCGGAGCGAAAACCGCATCAACTCGTGCGCGATGTCGAGGTGCACCTCCCGCTCGGCCGCGGCGTACAGATCGAGCAGCGCCGCGCTCGTCCACACCTGGTCGGCCAGCAGGCCGCGGACCGCCGCTCCGCCGCCCGCTGTGTGCGCTATCCCGTTCCCCCGCTCATACGTCTCGCCGACGACACGCTCCAGCGAGGCTGCCGCAAACTCCGCGAGCGACGAATCGCCGAACCGCTCGGCGGCATGCAGCAACGCGGCGGCCATGCGGGCTGTGCCCTCTGCGTAGACCGACCGATCGACCGGCGGAGCGCCCAACCGCCCGCGCTCCTCCGCGGCGGCGGCGTAGTAGCCTTCATCGGCGTACTGACTGGCGTAGAATCCGCCGGCATCCGGATCCACCAGGGTCTGCCGGACGTAGCGGATGACGTCGATCGCCCGGTCGCGGCAGCGCGTGTCGCCCAGCACGGACCAGCCGTCGAGCAGCAGCTCCAGCAGGTCGGCGTTGACCGCCAGCACCTTCTCGACGCGAGGCGCCGTCCAGTCGCGCCCCGCACAGTAGCGGAACGCCCCGCCCTCCACGTTGTCGAAAAGGCCGCCGCCGACGACCGCGTCGAGCGTCCGCGTCACCACCTCCACCAGCGTGTCGTGTCCCGCCGCGATGCGCCGCAGACCGAACCGCACCGCCGGCGCGTGCACGTGCTTGGGCGCGGCGCCAAACCCCCCGTGCAGCGGGTCGAAATGTTCCAGCAGGTGGTCCTCCAACCAGGCGGGAATGTCGTCCACCGCCGGCGACGCGGGCGGGTCGGGCGCAGGGCGTGGCGGCGGCGCGGCGGCAATCTCTTCCTGGCGGCGCGCGAACGCGTCGGCTACGCGCCGCAGCAGGGTCACCATGCGTGGCGGGTCGACATACGTCTCGCCGCCGAGAAGCTGTCCGGCCGGCGTGAGAAACGCGGTGGTAGGCCAACCGGCCAGCGTGTACCGCTCGGCGATGTCGGGCCGGCGGTCGGCATCGACCCGGATCGGCACGAACCGGCGCTCGATCAGATCGCATACCGCCGGATCGCTGTAGGTCGTGCGCGCCATCCCGGCGCACGCCGGGCACCACGAGGCCCCGACCGCCAGCAGGACGGGCCGCCGCTCCGCCGCCGCCCACGCGAACGCGGGAGGGTTCCACGACATCCAGTCGACCCCACCCGTCCGGCTACCAACGGCGGTCCGCTCCACGCCGGCGATTGTAATCCCGCGCGGCTTGCCCCATGGCGCATCGGATCACGCTGATTCCCGGCGACGGTATCGGTCCCGAGGTGACCGCCGCCGTCGTGCAGGTGCTCGACCGGGCCGGGCTCGACATCGAGTGGGAACGGGAAGAGGCGGGCGCCGCGGTTGCCAAGCGGGGCGGCAAGCCGCTGCCCCGGCAGGTCCTCGACTCGATTACCCGCAACCGCGTGGCGCTGAAGGGCCCGATCGCCACACCGGTCGGCTCCGGCTTCTCGAGCGTCAACGTCGAGGTGCGCCGCTCGCTCGACCTGTACGCCAACCTGCGTCCGGTCCGCTCGTTGCCCGGCATCGAGTCCCGCTACGACGACGTTGATCTGATTGTGGTCCGGGAAAACACGGAGGATCTCTATTCCGGTCTCGAGCACCAGGTGGTGCCCGGCGTCGTCGAGTCGCTGAAGATCATCACGTCGAAGGCGTCCAGGCGTATCGCCCGCTTCGCGTTCTCGTACGCGGCGCGGCACCGGCGGCGCAAGGTGACCGCCGTGCACAAGGCGAACATCATGAAGCTCGGCGACGGCCTGTTTCTCGACTCGGTACGCGCCGTGACCGGCGACTATCCCACGATCGAGTACGACGAGCGCATTGTCGACGCCGCCTGCATGCATCTGGTCATGGACCCCGGCCGGTTCGACGTCCTGCTGCTGCCCAACCTGTACGGCGACATCGTGTCGGACCTGTGCGCGGGGCTCGTGGGCGGCCTGGGACTGGTGCCGTCGGCCAACCTGGGCGACGAATTGGCCGTATTCGAGGCGGTGCACGGAACCGCGCCGGACATCGCCGGCCGGCAGCTTGCCAACCCGATCGCGCTGCTGCTGTCGGCCCTGCTGATGCTGCGCTATCTGGACGAGGATGAGCAGGCGGCCAGGATTCTCCGGGCGCTGGAGCAGGTGCTGGCCGCGGGCGAGACGCGCACCCCCGACCTGGGCGGCAGCGCCACGACGCGGGAGTTCGCGGACGCCATCTCGAGGCAGGTTGACGCTACGGCGCTTCGCTGATGTCGGCCTGGATGTCGATATCGATGCAACCGTGCACGGTGTTCCAGGCAGGACAGCCGCTCGGATGCACGGCCACCGCCCGCTCGGCCGTCACGCGCTTCCCTGCCGGCACCGTCAGCGCGTAGCGCACGCGGATGCGCGTGATGCGCAGCACGTTGTCGATCGCCTCGATGTCGCCCTCGACCGCCGCGCCGATCCGATCCGGAGGAGCCGGAATGTCGCGCACTTCCAGTGCGCGTGCCAGGGTGCCGAGCAGTCAGGCGCCGACGGCGGCCACAATGTGGTCGAGCGTCGCGGGCACCTCTTCGTCCGGCTCGGCGCGGTAGAACTCCTTGATCCCGCTGTGCACGCCGAACCGGATGGGTGTGTCGAAATTCTCGAGAAACGCTTGCCGTGTCGGACCCTGCACGCGCTCGATGCGCATGCGGCTGGTGTGAACGATGTTTCCCACGATTGTCCCTCCGGGCTGGCAGTTCGCGGCAATGGTACAATCTTTCGACCATGAACAATTCGAAATTTGCGGCGTTGGCGGCGGCACTGATGGCGGCAGGCGCACTCGCATGCGGCGGCGGGACCGGCGAGACGCCGGCGGCCGAGACGGTTACGCCCGCTCCCCAGACAGCCGCTCCGGCTGCGGTCAACCAGGCCGAGGAAGGCCCGGAGGGCGTGGTCAACTACACGCGGATTGACGCGACCGTCGCCTGCGCCGGCGCGACGCCCCCGGAAGCGATGGCCGAGCTCAAGGCCCGCGGGTTTGCGTCCGTAATCAATTTCCGGACCGCGGGTGAACGAGGCGCGACGGTCGACGCGGGACAGGCGGCCGCCGAGGCGGCCGGGCTGCGCTACCACCATCTGCCGTTCCGCGAGCCGAGCGCGGAGGTCGCGGAAGCGTTCCTCGCGACCGTGGGCGACCCGTCGAATCAGCCGGCCTTCATCCATTGCGGATCAGCCAACCGCGTCGGCGCGATGTGGCTCATCAAGCGGGTGAAGCAGGACGGCTGGACGGTGGACGACGCGCTGGCGGAAGCCCAGACGATCGGACTCCGTTCCGAGGGCCTCACGGAGTTTGCGCTCGCCTACGTGCGGGATGGCGCCTGATCGGCCGGATCCACTCGGCGACATGACGCCGGACGAGTTCCGGCGCCACGGCCACGACCTGGTCGACTGGATCGCGTCCTACCTCGGTCAGGACGACCGCTACCCGGTGCTCTCGCGGTCCCGGCCGGGCGAGATCCGCGCGCAACTGCCGGATTCCCCGCCGGAATCCGGCGCGCCGTTCGACGCGATCTTCGCGGATTTCGAGCGGATCCTCCTGCCCGGCATCACCCACTGGAATCATCCCGGTTTCTTCGCCTACTTCGCCATTTCCGGCAGCGCGCCCGGCGTGCTGGCGGAGCTGCTGATAGGCGCCCTGAACGTCCAGGCGATGCTGTGGCGCACGTCGCCCGCAGCGACCGAGCTGGAGGAAGTGGCGCTTGGCTGGTTGCGGCAGTTGCTCGGGCTGCCCGCCACGTTCGAAGGAGTGATCTACGACACCGCCTCCATCGCCAGCCTGCACGCGCTGGCGGCCGCGCGCGAGGCGGTTGTTCCGAACGTCCGCGCCGCGGGGCTGGCTGGACGCGACCTGCCGCCCTGCCGCGTCTACGCATCCGAGCAGGCGCATTCGTCGATCGACAAGGCCGTGATGACCCTCGGCCTGGGCCAGCAGGCGCTACGCCGGATTGCGGTTGACGACCGGTTCCGGATGCGGCCGGCGGCGCTGCGGGACGCCATCGCGGAGGATCGGGCAAGCGGCCGGACGCCGCTGGCGGTGGTGGCGACCGTCGGCACCACCTCCACGACCAGCGTCGATCCGGTGGCGGCGATTGCCGACGTATGCGAGGCCGAGGGTGTGTGGCTGCACGTGGATGCGGCATACGCCGGGGCCGCCGCTCTGGTGCCGGAAACCGCCGGCATCATGGACGGCTGCGGGCGCGCCGACTCCCTCGTCACCAACCCGCACAAATGGCTCTTCACACCGTTCGACCTGAGCGCGTTCTACTCGCGCCGCATGGATATGGTGCGGGCCGCGTTCGCCCTGACTCCCGATTACCTGAGCACACCGGAGGCGGGCCAGGTCAGGAATCTGATGGATACCGGCGTGCAGCTCGGCCGGCGCTTCCGGGCGCTCAAACTGTGGGCGGTGCTGCGCTACTTCGGGGCGTCCGGCCTCAGGACGAGGCTGGCGGAGCATATGCGTCTGGCGCGGCTGTTCGCGGACTGGGTAGATGCGAGCGACCAGTTCGAGCGGCTGGCGCCCGTGCCGCTGAGCGTGGTCTGCTTCCGGACGCGGCCGCCGCGCTTCGCGGGTGCCCCGGATACCCCCGAAGTCAATGACCAGCTGGACTCGCTCAACGCACGGGTGCTGGAGGCGGTCAACGCGTCAGGTGAGGTGTTCCTGTCGCACACGCGGATCGACGGCCGGTTCGCGCTGAGGCTGGCGGTGGGTCACATCAGGACGACCGAGCGGCACGTGGCGCGCGCCTGGACGCTCCTGCAGGCAGCGGCCGGCCGCCAAGAGCTCCAAGACGCAGAAAGCCCCACCCGTCGCGGGTGAGGCTTTCACAACAAACTACGATCCGGACGTGGCGCCTCGGCGGCGCCGGTAAATCAGTTGGCCGAGATGTGCTTCACGGCGGCGGTGGTGATGGTCTTGACACCACCCGACTCCATCACGTCGCCCGTGATCTCCACCGTGTGGCTCATGTGCGGCGCGAGCGCGGCGTTGTTGTCCGCGAGCACCCCGCCAGCCAGCATGTAGATGTCACCGCTCGACGTGACGAGCGCAACCGGCATGCCCTTCATGGCGCAGTCCTTCGCGCAGGCCGCGTGGCCCGAACCGGACCCGTCCTCCGCGCCCCGCTTGGTATAGCAGGCGTGGTCGACGAGCTCACCCGTAACCGTCATCTCGGCCGCCAGCGCCGGCAGAGTCACACCGACGAACGCCAAAACCGTCAACACCAGCATCAAACGCCGCATAACAACCTCCAGGGTTACACCTGACCTCAACCTGAACCTCAGTCCGTCAACTCTGTCACCGCTTCCAGGTGATGTCAAGCAGCATGATCAACTCGGGGCTGCGCCCCGAACCCCCGGCAAGCGCTAGCGGGGACGGCTTAGTCAACTCGGGGCTGCGCCCCGAACCCCCGGCAAGCGCTAGCGGGGACCCCGTTGCCCCGCGCCGCGCTTGCCGAGCCGCGCTGTGCGCGGCTTGGGGGCCGGCTGCGGCAGTGCTCGTCGTCCCCTGCGCCAACGTGAGCGCGATTAGCATGAACGGGCGATATTCCGGACCACGCCGATCACCCGCTCGATGCCGGCGCGCGAGACGTCGAGGTGCGTCACCGCCCTTATCCAGCCGCCGATCGCGCTCATGCGGACGCCGGTTGCCGCCAGCCGGTCCAGGAATGCCGCATTGCTCATGCCGAGTCCGCGGGCGTCAAAGAACACGATGTTGGTTTCCGGCTCCGGCGTCCGCAGTCGGATGCCGGTTGCCGCCGCCAGGCCTCGCGCCAGCAACCGCGCGTGCTCGTGGTCCACGGCCAGCCGCTCGACATGATGGTCGAGCGCGTGCAGGCAGCCCGCCGCCGCAATGCCCGCCTGGCGCATGCCGCCCCCGAACAGCTGCTTGTAGCGGCGGGCGCGGCGAACGAAGGCGCGGCTGCCGGCCAGCACGGCGCCGATCGGGGCGCCGAGTCCCTTGGTGAAGTCGATCCAGAGGCTGTCCACGCGCGCCGCGAACGCCGCCGCCGATACGCCCGACGCCGTGCAGGCATTCAACAGGCGGGCGCCGTCCATGTGCACCGGCACCCCATGTTCCCGGGCGCAGGCCGCAACCGCGTCCAGCGCGCCCAGCGGCCAGACCGAGCCGCCGCCGAGGTTGTGCGTCTGCTCGACGCAGATGAGCCCGGCCGGCGCTCCCCACGGCGCCGGCACGGTGTGCACGCGGTCGAAGGCCGCCTCGAGCTCGGCCGCCGTGAAGATCCCCCGCTCGGTCCGAATCGGCTCGACGAGCACGCCGGACGCCAGCGCGGCGCCGCCCGACTCCGCACGCACGATATGCGCCTGCCCCTCGGCGATCACGACGTCGCCCGGCCGGGTGTGCAGCTTGACCGCCACGAGGTTGCACATCGTACCGCTCGGAAACCAGAGCGCCGCCTCCGTGCCGAGCAGGTCGGCCACGCGCGCCTGCAGGCGGTTGACCGTCGGGTCCTGGCCCTCCTGCTCGTCGCCCACCTCGGCCGCCGCCATCGCCGCGCGCATCGCCGCGGTCGGCTGCGTCCCGGTGTCGCTGAACAGCGATACGACGTCATCCGGCATTGGTAGATCCTACCGCGCAGGCGTACGAGCCCCAGAGATCGAAGTACGGGCGACGTCAGGCGGTTGCCCGACCGGCCGCCGGACGCGCCGCCACACCTCCCGGAGGACGTGATCCCACCAGCAATGTAGAATCAGGGCGGGCTGCCCCGGCGCGACCGATCCACATGAAACACTGGCAGGAAACGTCGCAGATCGTGGGCCGCGTTACCGAGTTGGCGGCGACCGGCCAGCGCGCGGCGATGGCGACCGTCGTGCAGATCGGTGGATCCGCGTATCGGCGTCCCGGCGCCAAGCTGCTCGTGGAAGAGAGCGGCGCAACTCGGGGGGGCGTGAGCGGTGGATGCCTCGAGGCGGACGTGCGCGAGATTGCCATGACCGTGATGCGCGAGGGGGTGCCCCGGCTCCGCCACTACGAGACCGGCGACGACGACCGCACCGTTTGGGGACTCGGCCTGGGCTGTAACGGATCGGTCGACATCTTCGTTCAGCCGGTCACATCCGAAGACACGCTGGACGTGGCGCGCCATGTGCGGACGCTTCTTGCGGGAGATGCGCCGTTCGCCGTGTCCACCCTCGTCCGCGGTCCCGCCGCCGCCCGGGGCCGGATGCTCGTGGCGCGGGACGGCCCGCTGGCCGGCTCGACGGGAACTCCCGGCCTGGATCGTGAGATAGCCCGACGCGCGGAAGCGCTCCTCGCGGCCGGCGAATCGAAGTGCTACGACATCGAATCGACCGGCGTCTTCACGGAGGTTCACGTCCCGCCGCCGCGGCTCGTCATCTGCGGCGCCGGCGACGACGCAATTTCCCTATCGGCCTATGCGTCACAGGTCGGCTTCCGCGTGACCGTCATCGATCACCGTCCCGCCTACCTGTCCCGAGAACGCTTTCCGGACGCGGAGCGCATCGACCGGAGACCCGCCGACGGCCTGGAAGGACTTCCGCTCGGTCCGCGCACCCATCTGGTGGTAATGACACACTCGTTCGCCCACGATCGGGAGTGGGTCCGGCGCCTGCTCCGGACCGACGCTCCCTACATCGGCCTGCTCGGCCCGCGCGCCCGAAAAGACGAAATACTCGAACAGATCGACGCGCTGGGGACCGACCGGCTCTTCGCTCCGGTCGGTCTCGATCTGGGTGCGGACGGACCCGAGCAGGTGGCCGTGAGCATCCTGGCGGAGCTCCTGGCCGTCCGCGCTTCGAGCGCGCCGCGCCACCTGCGCGAGAAGGACGGCGTCATCCATGCCGGCTGAACGCAGCGGCGCGGTGGCCGGCGTCGTGCTCGCCGCCGGCAGCTCGACGCGCATGGGACGCAACAAGCTGTTCTTCGAGCTCGACGGCGAGACGCTGCTGAGACGGGTCGTGCGCCGCGCGATCGGCGCCGGTCTCGATCCGGTCATCGTTGTCGTGGGTCACGAAGGGGAGCGCGCCGGCACGGAGCTCTCGGGACTGTCGTGCATGACGGTCGTCAATCCCGACCATGCCGAGGGGATCAACCGGTCGCTGCAGACCGGCATCTCGCACGTTCCGGAACGCGCCCGGGCGGCGGTCGTGATGCTGGCCGACATGCCGTTCGTCACGAGCAGCATGGTCGCAGGGCTCGTCACGCATTACCGCGAGAGCACGGCCCCGCTCGTCATCTCAGCCTACGGGGACGTCAACGCGCCGCCAATGCTCTACGACCGCGCGTTGTTCCCCGAGCTCCAGCGCATGACCGGAGAAGGATGCGGGCGCCAGGTCGTGCGCCGGCATCGCCACGAGGCGGTCGCGGTCTCCTGGCCGGAGGCGGCGCTGCGCGACATCGACGTTCCCGAAGACTACGAACGGATCAAGGCCGAACTCGCCACGGGATGACAGCGATGCGCACCGACATCCTGCAGCTTGCAGCCGATCTCGCCGGTCGAAGCGAGGCGTTCGCGCTGGCCACGGTGGTCCGCCGCGAGCCGCCGTGCTCGGCTCGTGTCGGCGACGCCGCCGTCGTGACTCCGGACGGTGAATTCCAGGGCTGGCTGGGCGGAAGCTGCACGCGGCCGACCGTGATTCGTGAGGCGCTCGCAGCCCTCGCCGACGGGGCGCCGCGGCTGATCGGAATCGTCCGCGACGCCGACGCGATGCATCACAATCGACCCGGGCTGACGGTGTTTCCGATGGCCTGCCACAGCGGGGGAAGCGTGGAGATCTACATCGAGCCGCTGCTGCCGGCGCGGCGGCTGCTGATTTTCGGGGTTTCGCCCGCCGCGCAGGCGCTGGCGCGTCTGGCGACCGTGCTCGGCTACCGCGTGGAAGCAGTCGATCCGGAAGCCAGCGAGACGCTGTTCCCGGACGTGAGCCGCCTTGTGACCAGCGACGGGTCGATCGAGCCTCCCGCATCCGGACAGGACGCCGCGCGCTGTTTCGCTGTCGTCGCGACGCTCGGCCAGCGCGACGAAGAGGCGGCCTGGGCGGCCAGTCGACTGCAGCCGGCATACCTCGGCGTGGTGGCCAGCCGCAAGCGGTTCGGACAGATACGCGAAACGCTGGCCGGACAGGGCGCCACGCCGGAACAGCTCGACCGGATCACCAATCCGGCCGGCCTGGACATCGGCGCGGAGACGCCCGAAGAGGTTGCCTTGAGCATCCTCGCCGAGATCACCCAACGCGGGCGTGCCCACCGCCCCGCCCGGGCTGCGGCTCCCGCCGCGGCCGTCACGGACACCGAGCGCGACCCGGTGTGCGGCATGACCGTGTCCACCGCCTCTGCCACTCACCAGGCCGACGTCGGGGAAAAAACCTACTACTTCTGCGGCGCGCACTGCCGCGATCGGTTCCTGGCGGAGCCGCACACGTACGCCGCGGCGGCGGCGCAGGAGGGGTAGCGTGAGGCCGGAGGTGCTGGCAACGCAGGCGGCGATGGAGCGGCAGGGGTACATCGCCGAGCCGGCCATCGCCACCGCGGTCTTCCTGGCTCGCGCGCTGCGCAAACCGCTCCTCATCGAGGGGGACGCCGGCGTGGGCAAGACCGAGATCGCCAAGGTCCTGGCCCGCATCCTGGACACCGAGCTGATCAGGCTGCAGTGCTACGAGGGGATCGACGTCAACACCGCCCTGTACGAGTGGAACTACCAGCGGCAGATGCTGCGCCTCCGCATCGCGGGAACGGAGGGCAGGGATCCAGCAGAAGTAGAGCAGATGATCTTCAGCCGCGACTGCCTGCTGGAACGCCCGCTGCTGCGCGCCATCACTCGCCGCGACGCCCCGCCGGTCCTGCTGATCGACGAAATCGATCGGGCCGACGACGGTTTCGAGGCCTTCCTGCTGGAAATCCTCTCCGACTTCCAGGTGACGATTCCCGAGCTCGGCCCCATCGCCGCCACGCACGTGCCGTACGCCGTGCTGACGTCGAACCGCACGCGCGAGATCGGCGACGCGCTGCGCCGCCGGTGCTTCTACCTCTACGTCGAGCACCCGTCCCTGGAGAAGGAGGTTCGCATCATCCGCTCCAGGGTGCCGGAGGTCATGGACGGGTTGGCCCAGGAAATAGCAGCGGTCATGCAGGCGTTCCGCGGACGCCGTCTCCACAAGGCGCCGGGCGTCGCCGAGACGCTGGACTGGACCCGAGCCTTGATGGCGCTGCGATACGAACGTCTCGACGCCGCCGCGGTGGAGCAGACGATCGGGTGCATTCTGAAGGATCACCACGACGTGCAGGACCTGACCGCGCACGACGTCGAGTCGCTGCTCGCCGCCGCGCGATCACCGAGCGGCGCCGATGGATGACCGCGACGTCGTGGAACGGCTGGCCCGCTTCGCGGGTCGGCTGCGGGAACGGGGCGTCGGCGTGTGCCTGAGCGACGAGATCGACGGCGCGGCCGCGCTCCTGCTGGTCGATCTCGGTGACCGGGATGAAGTCCGCTATGCGCTGCGCACCGCGCTGAAGGTCCTACGGTCCGACTGGGACACCTTCGACGAGCTGTTTCGCGGCTTCTGGGCCGCCGAGGCCGCGCCGGCCACACCATTGGAGCGGCCGGCCAAGCCGCCGGATCACGCGGCGCGGCCGCGTTCCGACCGGAGCGGCCCGGTCCCCCAATGGCGTTGGCTCCAGGCAATCGCGCCTCCCGCGGGTGAGCGCGAACGCGAAGCGGCCGGCGGAGATCTGCCGGGCTATTCCTCCGACGTGCTCCTGCGCCGCAAGCCGTTCGACGACTGGTGCGCGGACGACCTGCCCGCCATGGAGCGGCTGCTCGCGCGGGCGGCGCGCCGGCTGAGATGCCGGCCGAGCCGACGCCTGGTTCCGGTCCGCGCTCGGGGCCAGGTGGATCTGCGACGCAGCTTCCGCCGCGCGGTCGGGACCGGCGGTGAGTTCCTCTCGCTGGCGCGGCGGGCCCGCGCCGTGGAAAAGCCGGACGTGGTGCTGCTCTGCGACACCAGCGGCTCGATGGATCCGCACACCCGTTTTCTCCTGACCTTCGCGCTGTCCCTCAAGCGCGTGGTGCGACGGTGCGAGGTCTTCGCGTTCAACACCTCGCTGACCCGGTTGACGCCGTGGCTGACACCCGGGAAGATCGGTCCCACCCTGGATCGTCTGGCCGCCGGCGTGCCCGACTGGTCCGGCGGAACCCGCATCGGCGCGAGTCTGGACGAATTCGTCACGCGGCATCTGGATACGCTCGTGAGCGCGAAGACCGTCGTCGTGGTGCTCAGCGACGGGCTGGACCTGGACGGTCCCGCAGTGCTGGCCGGGGCGATGCGCGCCATCCAGGCAAAGGCGCGGAAGGTGATATGGCTGAACCCGTTGCTTGGCGACCAGCGCTACCGGCCGGAGGCGCGCGGGATGAAGGCCGCCCTTCCCTTCGTCGAGCATTTCGTGCCGGCGCACAACCTGGAATCTCTCGAGCGGCTGCTGCCGCTCCTGGCTGCCTAGTGTGGGTATCCCGATAGAGAAGCGCTTCGTCATCAACGCCGCCCCGCGGGAGGTGTGGGCGTTTCTCACCGATCCGTCCAAGGTGGCGGGTTGCCTGCCCGGCGCCGCGATCACCGGACAAATCGACGAGCGGACGCACGCCGGGACGATCGCCGTCAAGGTGGGGCCGGTCTCGGCCCGTTACAAGGGGACGGTGCGCTTCGAGCGGCTGGACCAGGAGGAGGGCGTGGCGGAGATCGCCGCGGCCGGCCAGGACGTGCGCGGCAAGGGCGGAGCCGACATGCGCATGACGAGTCGCATCATCGAGCGCGGCCCCTCCGAAACCGAAGTGACCGTGACGTCGACCGTGAACGTCACCGGCATCCTGGCGCAGTTCGGCCGGGGGATGATCCAGGACCTGAGCGACCAGATGTTCCGGCAGTTCACCGATGCGATGCGGGCCGTGCTGGAGTCGGCGGCCGACCGGCCGGTCGCGGACCCCCCGGGGGCGGGATCTCCCGGCGGCGACGCGATCGACGCGGTGTCTCTCGGCGCCAAGGTCGGCGGGCGAGCGCTTGGTCGAGTCGTGCGGCGGCCGGGCTTCTGGCTGGCCGTCGTCCTCGTGGTGGCTGCGATTCTGTGGCTGGTATACTGGCGGCCGTCGTGAGTTCTCCGCGGGAGGGCTCGGGTCCTGTCACCGGCCGGGCCAGCGGTGCTCGCTCGAGCCCCACGCGGCTGGACTCTTGCCACGGGCTGCTTCCGCCATGGAGCGGATAAAGGAGCGTCCCAATGATTCCGTCGGCATTCGACTACCACGCACCGGGCACGCTTGAGGAAGCGGTGGCGTTGCTCGAACGGCACGGGGACGAGGCGAAGGTGCTGTCCGGCGGCCAGAGCCTCCTGCCGTTGCTCAAGCTCCGGCTCGGTGACGCCGGCCACCTGGTGGACATCGGGCGCATCCCGGGGCTCGCGGGCATCACGGAGGCGGACGGTTACCTGAGAATCGGCGGCACCGCGCGCGAAGCGGATCTGGAACGCTCGGATCTCGTTCGCGAGAAGTACCCGATCCTGCTGGACACCGCCGCCGTCATTGCCGACCCGCTGGTGCGCAACCGCGCCACGGTGGGCGGCAACCTGGCGCACGGCGATCCGGCCAACGACCACCCGGCGACGATGCTCGCGCTCGAGGCGGAAGTGGTGGCGCGGGGTCCCGACGGCGAGCGCACCATCCCGATTACGCGCTTCTTCACCGGGCTCTTCGCCACCGCGCTCGCGCCAACGGAAATCCTCACCGAAATCAGGATCCCCATTCCTCCGCCACGAAGCGGCGGCGCCTACGTCAAGCTCGAGCGCAAGGTGGGGGACTTTGCCACCGCCGCCGCGGCAGTGCAGGTCACGCTCGGCGGGCAGGGCGAGATTACGCGGATCGGGATCGGCCTCACCAACGCCGGCCCGACGCCGATCAAGGCGACAGCGGCAGAAGCGTATCTCCTGGGGCGACGGCCGGACGCGGAGGTCGTCGCCGAGGCCGCACGGCTGGCCGCGGGCGCCGCGTCACCGAGCGCCGACCGGCGCGGGTCGACGGAGTACAAGCGCGACATGGCGCGCGTGCTGACCGGGCGGGCGATCAACAGGGCGGTGCAGCGGGCGGGAGGGCAGTAGGCATGGCGACACATGACGTTCGGATCACCGTGAACGGGGCGCCGCAGGCAGCCGCGGTCGAGTCGCGCCTCCTGCTCGTGCACTGGCTTCGCGACGTGCTGCGCCTCACCGGGACCCATATCGGATGCGACACGACGCACTGCGGCGCGTGCACGGTGCTGCTGGATGGCGAGCCGGTCAAGTCGTGCACCGTGCTCGCCGTGCAGGCCGATGGCCGGGACGTGATGACGGTGGAGGGCCTGGAGCAGGACGGATCGCTGCATCCGCTCCAGGAAGGGTTCCATCAGGAACACGGGCTGCAATGCGGCTTCTGCACGCCGGGCATGCTGATGACCGGATCCGCCCTGCTCCAGCGGACCCCGAATCCGAGCGAGGCGGAGATCCGGCAGGCGATTTCCGGGAACCTGTGTCGCTGCACCGGCTACGTGAACATCGTCAAGTCGATCGAATACGCGGCCGCCAAGCTGCGCTAGGAGAGAAACCATGGCACCCCGAACGACGGCGGAAGTGTGTGGCATGGGCCACTCGATGAAGCGCAAGGAGGATCCACGCTTCATCCGCGGCCAAGGCAACTTCGTGGACGACATTCAGCTTCCGGGCATGCTCTACCTGGACATCGTCCGCAGCCCGTTCGCGCACGCCCGGATCACGTCCATCAACACGGAGAACGCGCTCAAGATCCCCGGGGTGCTCGCCGTCATCACCGGCGAGACCCTCAAGCAGTACAACCTGCACTGGATGCCGACCCTGATGTCCGACACCCAGATGGTGCTGCCGACCGAGAAGGTCATGTACCAGGCGCAGGAAGTGGCGGGGGTGATCGCGACGGACCGCTACGCGGCGGCCGACGGGGTCGAGGCGGTGGAGGTGGAGTACGACCCGCTGCCGGTCGTCGTTGATCCGTTCAAGGCGCTCGAGCCGGACGCGCCGGTGCTGCGCACGGACAAGGAGGGCAAGAAGGACAACCACATCTTCCACTGGGAAGTGGGCGACCGGGCCGCGACGGAGCGCGCCCTCGCCGACGCCGACGTCGTCGTCAAGCAGGATCTGTACATTCCGCGCATCCACGTCGCGTCCATCGAGACCTGCGGATGCGTCGCGGACTTCGACCGGGTCATGGGGAAGCTCAAGGTCTACATGACCACACAGGCGCCGCACGCCGTTCGCACCGTGCTGGCCCTGGTGGCCGGGCACGTCGGGCTCTCGGAAGAGAAAATCCAGGTCATCTCCCCGGACATCGGCGGCGGGTTCGGCGGCAAGGTGCCCGTCTATCCGGGGTACGTGATCGCGATCGCCGCGTCGGTCGTCGTCGGCAAGCCCGTCAAGTGGATCGAAGACCGGATGGAGAACCTGCAGGCCGACTCCTTCGCGCGGGACTACCACCTGACGGCCGAGCTCGGGGCCACGAAGGACGGCACGCTCACCGCGCTGAAGATCAAGACGCTGGCCGACCACGGCTATACGGACGCCGCGGCGAACCCGTCGAAGTTTCCCGCCGGCCTGTTCTCGATCGTCACCGGGTCATACGACCTGAAGCACGCCTTCGCAGAGGTGGACGGCGTCTACACGAACAAGCCGCCGGGCGGCATCGCCTACCGCTGCTCGTTCCGCGTGACCGAGGCGGTCCACACCATCGAGCGGCTGACCGACATCATGGCCCAGAAGCTCGACATGGACCCGGCCGCGCTGCGCCTCAAGAACTTCATCCCCGCCGACAAGTTCCCCTACAAGTCGGTGTTGGGGTGGGAGTACGACAGCGGCAACTACCACGGCGCCCTCGAGAAGGCGATGGACCGCATCGGGTACGCCGAGTTGCGGAAAGAGCAGGCCGAGAAGCGGGCGCGGGGCGAGCTGATGGGCATCGGCATCTCGAGCTTCACGGAGATCGTCGGCGCTGGGCCATCGAAGCACTTCGACATCCTCGGTCTCAAGATGTTCGACTCGTGCGAGATCCGCGTCCATCCCACCGGCAAGGCGACCGCCCGCTTCGGCACGAAGTCCCAGGGCCAGGGCCACGAGACCACCTACGCGCAGATACTCGCCGAAGAGCTGGGCATTCCCGCCGCCCACATCCAGGTCGAAGAGGGAGACACCGACACCGCGCCCTACGGGCTGGGCACGTACGCCAGCCGATCGACGCCGACGGCCGGCGCGGCCGGGGCGATGGCGGCGCGCAAGGTCCGCGACAAGGCGAAGAAGATCGCCGCCTACCTGCTGGAAGTGAGCGAGGACGACCTGGAATGGACGCCGGGCACCTTCTCGGTCAAGGGCGCGCCGCAGAAATCGAAGACGATCCAGGATATCGCCTTCGCCGCCTACACCAACCACCCGCCCGGCATGGAGGGCGGTCTGGAGGCGGTCTCGTACTACGATCCGCCGAACCTGACGTTCCCCTTCGGCAGCTACATCTGCGTGGTCGACATCGACCGCGGCACCGGAGAAGTGAAGATACGCCGGTTCGTGGCGGTGGACGACTGCGGCAACATCATCAATCCGATGATCGTCGACGGGCAGATTCACGGCGGCCTCACGATGGGCATGGCGCCCGCGCTGCTCGAGGAGATCAGCTACGACGAGAACGGCAACATTCAGGGCGGCAGCTTCATGGACTACCTGGTCCCCACGGCGATGGAGACGCCGCGGTGGGAGACCGACAAGACCGTAACCCCGTCGCCGCACCATCCGCTGGGCGCGAAGGGCGTCGGCGAGTCGGCCACCGTCGGCGCGCCGCCGGCGATCGCCAACGCCGTCGTGGATGCACTGGCGCATCTCGGCGTGCGGCACATCGACATTCCGATCACGCCCGAGAAAGTGTGGAGGATTCTGAGGGACGCCGGCGCCGGCCTGTAGCGGTTCCCAGCAGCCCGTGGTGAAACCCCGCGTCGCACCGAGAACGGTCAGGCGCCCGGCTGACAAGGCGAGACGAGCGAGCATATTCGAAGATATGTGAGCGAGGAACAACACAGTCAGGCGGGATGCATGGCCGGTCGAATGCAGCGGCGGTTTCACCACGGGCTGCTAGCCCCTTCGCCCGGCGGCCAGCCGTTGGCGTTGACCACGACGAACCGGCCAGCCGCATCGTCACGACGCACCGTGGAATCCCGCGCGACGGACGAACCGCCGGCCTTGCGGTATATACTCGCCGCCCATGGACGTGGCCGTCATCTCGCTCGGCGCTCTCGCGGTCGCGATTGTCGTCAGCTGCACCATCCGGCTGCATGTCGGGTTCCTCGCGATTGCCCTCGCGTGGCTGGTCGGCGTCTACGTGGCCGGGATGGGTCCCCGGGAGGTGATGTCGGGCTTTCCGACCAGCCTCTTCCTGACGCTGACCGGCGTGACGCTGCTGTTCTCGCAGGCGCAGGCGAACGGCACGCTCGACCGGATCGCGCGCAAGGCGGTCCTGTTGTGCCGGGGGAACGTCGGCGTCATGCCGATGATGTTCTTCGCCCTGTCCTTCGTGATCGCATCGATCGGGCCGGGCAACATCGCGACCACCGCCCTGATCGCGCCGATGGGGATGGCAGTGGCGGGCCAGGTCGGTGTCCCGGCGTTCCTGATGGCGATCATGGTGGGCAACGGCGCCAATGCCGGCTCGCTGTCGCCCATCGCGCCGACCGGCGTGATCGTCAACGGCGTGATGGCCGACATCGGGCTCGGTGGCTACGAGACGCTTACCTATCTGAACAACATGACCGCGCACGTCGTGATCGCCTTTACGGCGTACTTCCTGTTCGGGGGCTGGCGGCTGCTGGGCCGGTATCACGCCGGGGTTGTGGCAGTGGCCTCCGCCACGGATGATACGGCAGACAGTCAGGCGGGCGACGGCTTCACCCGCCCGCAATTGATCACCCTGGCCGTCATCGGCACGCTGGTGACGAGCGTCGTGTTCTTCGACGTGCACGTCGGCCTGGGCGCGTTTGCCGGCGCCGTCCTGCTTTCGCTGCTGCGGGCGGGAGACGAGCTCGAAGCGGTCAAGATCATGCCGTGGCGCGTGATCATGATGGTCTGCGGCGTCACGGTCCTCATCTCGGTCCTGCAGGCGACCGGCGGCCTCGAGCTGTTCACACGGCTGCTGGCCGGCGTTTCCACGCCGGAGACCGTCACCGGCATCATCGCGTTCTCGACCGGTTTCGTGTCGATCTACAGCAGCACGTCCGGCGTCGTGCTGCCCGCGTTCCTGCCGACGGTGCCCGGTCTCGCCGAGCAACTCGGCGGCGTGGCGCCGCTGGCCATCGCCTCCTCCATGAATGTCGGCGGGCATCTCGTGGACGTCTCGCCACTCTCCACCCTCGGCGCGCTCTGCATGGCGGCCGCCCCCGCAAGCGAGGACAGCCGGGCGCTCTTCAACAAGCTGATGGCGTGGGGTTTTTCGATGACCGTGGTCGGCGGCCTGACCTGTTACCTCCTCTTCACCGTGGTCGGCGTCGGCATCCGCTAACGGTACCGCCATGGCCATGCTGACCGTGCGTGAGGCGGCCGCGCGACTTGGCGTCGGCTATTCGACGCTGAAGGGCTGGATCTACAAGGGGAGCGTCCGCACCACGCGGACCGCCGGCGGACACCACCGGATTCGCGACACCGAGGTGGAGCGCCTGCTGGCCCGCCAGGGTCAGGCGCCGCGCTCGGGGCGGAGACGGACGCCGGGCGGCGTGCTGGTGTCGGTCAGCGGCCGCAACCGGCTGCTCGGCGTCGTCGAGGAGGTGCGCCGCGACGGCCTGCTCGCCCAGGTCCGGCTGCGCGTGGGCAACCAACTGCTGACCGCCGTGATCACGCGTGACGCGGCGGACGAGCTGCGCCTGCGGCGCGGCGACGAGGCCGCCGCCATCATCAAGTCGACGGACGTGATGGTCGGCCGCGAGACGCGCGGCGCCGATCCGTCCGCGCCGGCGGTCAGGGCGCCTGGAACGTCGCCGGCAGGATCGACTGCAACTGAAGCCCCCAGTCGCCGTTCTGTCTCGTGATCACGTACAGCCCCGGAACGGTGCGGTAGGCGACGCCGTCCGCGTGGCGCCTACTGAATACGACCTTGAAGTGCACCGTGTCCGGCGACACCTGCATGGCCTCCACGAGGTCGAGCGTGCTGTGATCCCAGCCCTCGACCTGCCGCAGCAGGGCGAAATCGGTCGCCATCTCGGCCGGCTCCGCCCGCACGACCACCTGCCCGTTGCGGCCCAGGCTGAGCCGGGGGAAGTTGCTGATCGCCACGAGCGCCTCGTTGTCCTCGGCATTGAAGGCGCGGAAGTACTCCTCCAGCGCCGCCCGCGCGTCCGCCAGATCGTCCTGGGCCGACAGCGGCCCGGCCAGCGCCATCGCCAGCACCAGCGCCAAGCCGCACCCGTGCTTCTGCATGTTCAAGGCCTCCCTCCATAGCCCATGGTGAAACCCCGCGTCGCACCGAGACCGGTCAGGCGCCCGGCTGACAAGCCGCGAGGAACGAGCATATTCCACTATATGTGAATGACGACCAAGCCGCGCACGGCGCGGCCCGGCAAGCGCGGCGCGGGGCAAAGGGGTCCCCGCTAGCGCTTGCCGGGGGTTCGGGGCGCAGCCCCGAGCTGATGAAGCCGTCCCCGCTAGCGCTTGCCGGGGGTTTGGGGCGCAGCCCCATCTAAGGTATGCGGCGCAGCCCCATCTAACAGATGCCGCGCCGTTGGTTGACAGCGGTTGACAGCGTTTCGAATGCTGCGCTACCGTACTCCGATCATGCAGTTAGCCCGCATTACTCACCGGCCTTCTGCTGCGGTCGCCGATCCGCTCGCGTTGGCGGGGCGTACTCCCTCACGCCGCTTCGACGTAGTTACTACTACGCCTGCAGCGTCGTTCAGTCCGTGCGCCCCACCACCACGGCGCCTCGACGCCCTCGCGACGAACGCCGGTGAGCAATGCGAGCTTGCCGGCCACCATGCGCGCCATCATCATCTGCCGCGGCAGGGCGGTCACTGGCGACTTGCGTGACATAGACACGACACGGAGCACGTCAGGCGCACGACATCGCCTCGCCGAACATCCGGCGAGGCGTTTTTGTTGAGGGCAACGATGGAGATGGATTTCGACAAGCTCAATGGGCTGATCCCGGCGGTGGTGCAGGACGACGAGAGCAACGAGGTTCTGATGGTGGGGTTCATGAACGACGAGGCGCTCCAGCGGACCGCTTCATCGGGATTCGCCACGTTCTTCAGCCGCACGCGGAACAAGCTGTGGATGAAGGGCGAGACGTCCGGCAACCGCCTGCAGGTCGTCCGGATGCTGACCGATTGCGACGACGACACCGTGCTGGTGCGCGTCAAGCGGCTCGGTGCGGGCAACGTGTGCCACACCGGTACCCGCTCCTGCTTTTCGCGCGAACTCGAGCCCACGGGGGCGAACCTCCCATGAAGCTGAGACTGGGACTGCCCAAGGGGTCGTTGCAGGAATCGACGATCGAACTGTTCGCGCGGGCCGGCTTCAACATCTACGCCAGCCCGCGGTCGTACTTCCCCACCATCGACGATCCGGAAATTGAATGCACCCTGATCCGCGCGCAGGAGATGGCGCGCTACGTTGCCGACGAAGCGGTCGACGCCGGCCTGACCGGGCAGGACTGGATCGCGGAGCATCTGGCAGCCACCGGCGGACAGGTTAACGCGATCGCCGACCTGGTCTATTCGAAGCAGAGCTTCCGCAGGGTGCGCTGGGTGCTGGCCGTGCCGGAGGACTCGCGGTTCCGCACCGTCGAGGATCTGGAGGGCGGCACCGTCGCGACCGAGCTGGTGCGGGTGACCGAGGCGTACTTCGCCGGGCGCAACATGAACGTCAACGTCGAGTTCTCCTGGGGCGCGACGGAAGTGAAGCCGCCGCGGCTGGCGGACGCCATCGTCGAAGCGACCGAGACCGGATCGACGCTGCGGGCCAATCATCTGCGGATCATCGACACCGTCATGACCTCGAATCCGCAGCTCATCGCCAACGACAGCGCCGTCGCGGACAAGTGGAAGCGCACCAAGCTCGACAATATCGCGCTGCTGCTGAGAGCGGGCATCGAGGCCCAGGATCGCGTCGGCCTGATGCTCAACGTGCGCCGCGCCGAGCTGGACAATGTGCTCGCGTTGCTGCCGGCGCTGCAGCGGCCGACAGTGGCGGCGCTGAGTGACGGCGACTGGGTTTCGATAACAACGGTGCTCGAGGAGCGAGCGGTCCGCGAGCTGATCCCCAAGCTGAGGGCCGCCGGCGGCCACGGCATCGTCGAGTATCCGTTGAACAAGGTTGTCCTCTAGGAGCGCGTGTTGAAGGTCATTTCCGCCACCAACGTGCGCGCGCGGCGCCGGCTGCTCGACCGCAGTCAGACCGCCGACCCGGCCGTCGCGGAGCAGGCGGGGCGGATCGTCGATGACGTCAGAGCGCGCGGCGACCGCGCGCTGCGCGAGTACGCACGCCGCTTCGACAAGCAGCAGGGATCGCTCGAAGTCACGGAGCAGGAGATCCGCGACGGCGCCGCCGCAGCGCCGGCCGCCGTGCGGCGCGCCATAGCGCGGGCCGCCCGCCACATCCGGCGCATTGCGAAGCGGCAGGTGCCGCGGGCATGGCGCGCCGCGACCGTACCGGGCGTCGTCGTCGAGCAGCGGGTGACGCCGCTCGCACGCGTGGGGTGCTATGTGCCGGGCGGACGGTACCCCCTTCCTTCATCGCTGCTGATGACGGCCGTCCCGGCGCGCGTGGCCGGCGTGGACGAGGTGGTCGCCGTCTGTCCGCGGCCCGATCCGTCGGTCTGCGCCGCCGCGCTCGAGGCGGGCGTCTCGCGGCTGTTCCGGATCGGCGGCGCGCACGCCGTGGCCGCCCTCGCGTACGGCACCAGGACGGTACCGCGGGCCGACAAGATCGTCGGCCCCGGCAACGCCTACGTCGCGGCAGCCAAGGCGCACGTCGCCGCCGACTGCCCGATCGACTTCTTTGCCGGGCCGACCGAAATCGTGATCGTGGCAGACGGCGGCAACGCAAGCTGGATCGCCGCCGACCTCGTGGCGCAGGCCGAGCACGATCCCGATGCGCGGGCCCTGCTGCTCACGCCCGACGCCCGGCTGGCGCGCGCCGTGGCGCGCGAAGTGGAGCGCCAGCTCGAGCACCACCCGGCAGCCCGGCAGTCGATCGAGCAGCATGGTGGCGTGGTCGTTACAAGCGATCTCGGCGAAGCGGTCAGCCTGGCGAACGCCATCGCTCCGGAGCATGCGGTGTGCGACGACGAATCCACGGCGCGCGCCCTGACGCACGCCGGCACTGTCTTTGTCGGCCCGTACGGCGCGCAGGCGGCCGGGGACTACGCGACCGGCTCGAACCACGTGCTGCCGACCGGCGGGGCGGCCCGCTTCCGCGGCGGTCTGAGCGCCGCCGACTTCGTGCGGGTGAGCAGCGTGCAGCATCTCAGCGGCGACGGCCTGCGGCGGCTGGCGCCGACCGCCATCTCGCTGGCCAACGCCGAAGGACTTGTGGCCCACGCCGCGTCGATCGCGGTCAGGCTGCGGTGAGGGGATCGTGCGCGAAGGACTGATTGACCGGCGCACGCGCGAGACGGCCATCAGCGTCCGCCTGGACCTCGACGGGCAGGGGCGCTACGACGTGCAGACCGGGATCCGGTTCCTGGACCACATGCTGGAGCTGGCCGCCCGGCACGGCGTGATGGACCTGACCCTGAAGGCCGAGGGCGACCTCGACGTCGATCAGCACCACACCGTGGAAGACGTCGGTATCGCGCTGGGCGAAGCGTTCGACAAGGCACTCGGCACACGGCAGGGCATCAACCGGGCCGGCTACTTCGTCATGCCGATGGACGAGACGCTGGCCGTCGCGGCGATCGACTTCAGCGGCCGGACGCATGCGGTGGTCGACCTGCGCCTGCGCGTGCGGCGGGTCGGCGACCTGCAGGCCGAACTCGTCACCGACTTCTTCGAGGGGTTCGCGCAGGGCGCGCGCGCCAACGTGCATCTGAAGCTGCTGTACGGGCGGTCCAACCACCACAAGGTCGAGGCGATCTTCAAGGCGTTCGCGCGCGCGCTGCGCGTGGCCTGCTCCCGCGATCCGCAGCTGGGCGAGATGCTGCCCAGCACCAAGGGACTGCTGTAGGGATTGAACGAACCATGATTGCGCTGATCGACTACGGCGCCGGGAATCTGACCTCGGTCCGCAAGGCGCTGCGGCATCTCGGCGCCGCATTCCAGGTGCCGGACGGACCGGCCGACCTGGACGGATTGGACGGCATCATCGTCCCGGGCGTCGGCAACTTCGAAGCAACCGCCGTCCTCGCCCCGAAATGGCGCGGCGCCATCGCGGCGGCCGTCGGGCGCGGGACGCCGCTGCTGGGGATCTGTCTCGGCCTGCAGTGGCTGTTCGAAGGCAGCGAGGAAGCGCCGAACGTGGCCGGGCTGGCGGCCATGCCCGGCACCTGCGCGCTGATCCGCGGCGACGACTATGACGGGTTCGGCGTGTTCAAGGTGCCGCACGTCGGCTGGAACAGCCTCCACGTCACCCGCGATTCGTGGCTGCTCGACGGCGTCGGCGAGGGCGATCAGGTGTACTTCACGCATTCGTACGCCGCGCCGGTGACGGCGGACTGCGTCGCTTCGACGTGCTACGGCGTCGACTTCGCCAGCGCCGTTCAGCGCGGCCATGTCGCCGGCGTGCAGTTTCATCCGGAGAAGTCGGGCGACGTGGGGCTACGCATCCTGCGAAACTTCCTGGAGCGGGTAGAGCAGTGAGCGCCGTCCGCTCGTCAACTGGGAGGAGTCCATAGAGGGCTGCTAAGGTTGAATACTGAGGGGACGGTGTGCATCAACGCGAAGTCCCCAGGCCCGCACGGCGGGCCTCGGCAAGCCCGGCGCGGGGCACAGGGGTCCCCGCTAGGGCTTGCGGGGGTTCGGGGCGCAGCCCCGAGTTAATGAAGCGGCGCAGCCCCATCTAGCAATGCTGTCGAAACGCATCATCGCGTGCATGGACGTCCGCGACGGGCAGGTCGTGAAGGGCATCAATTTCAAGGGCCTGCGCTCGGCCGGGGACCCCGCCGCGCTCGCGCAACGCTACAACCGCGAAGGCATCGACGAGGTCGTGATCCTCGACGTCACCGCGACCATCGAGAAGCGCAAGGCCATGGCCCGCACGATCCAGGCGGTGGCGCAGGAGATCTTTCTGCCGCTCTGCGTCGGCGGCGGGATCAAGGACGAAGCGCACGCCGCTGCCGCCATCGAGGCCGGCGCCGATAAGGTGAGCCTGAACACCGCCGCCATCGCACAGCCCGAGCTGCTGACGGCGCTGGCGCGACGCTACGGCAGCCAGGCGGTGATCGTCGCCATCGACGCCAAGCGGGAAGGCGGCGCCTTCAGGATCTACGTGCGCAGCGGGCAGCAGGGCACCGATCGCAACGCGGTCGAATGGGCGCGCGAAGCGGCCGACCGCGGCGCGGGAGAGGTCCTCCTCACCTCGATCGACCGCGACGGCACCAAGCGCGGCTTCGACTGCGAGCTGACCGCGGCCGTGTCGGAGGCGGTCTCGATTCCGGTCATCGCGTCGGGCGGCGCCGGCACGTTCGACCACTTCGTCGACGTCTTCACCGCCGGCAAGGCGGACGCCGCCCTGGCGGCGTCGATCTTCCACTACGCCGAGCACGCGGTGGTCGACCTGAAGCAGCATCTCGCCGGTCACGGCGTGCCGGTCCGCCGCTAAGTCGCTTCCATGCTCGTCCCCTCCATCGACCTCAAGGGCGGCCAGGTGGTGCAGCTCATCCAGGGCGAGCGGCCCGCAATCGCCTCGGACGATATCGAGTCCTGGGTAACCAGATTCCAGCATTTCCCCCGCGTCCAGGTGATCGACCTCGATGCCGCGATGGGGTCGGGGACGAACGACGGAATCGTGCGGGAGATCGCGCCGCGGCTGACGTGCCGCGTCGGCGGCGGCATCCGCACCGTGGAGCGGGCGCGGGCGGTGCTCGGCTACGGAGCGTCGGCGGTCATCGTCGGCTCGTCACTGTTCCGGAACGGCCGGCCGGACCTCGCGTTCGCCGAGACGCTGGCCGCCGCCGTCGGCCGCGATCGGATTATCGCGGCGGTCGACAGCCGCGGAGGCCAAGTGGTGATCAAGGGGTGGAAGGAGTCGGTCGCACTCGCCGCGGCCGACGCGGTAGAGGCGCTCGAACCATTCTGCGGCGAGTTTCTCTACACCCACGTCGACAAGGAAGGTTTGATGCAGGGCACGGACCTGGACGCTATCATGGCCGTGCGGCGGGCGACGACCCGCCGGCTCACGGCCGCCGGGGGCATCACCACGCAGGCGGAGATCGACGCGCTCGACGCGGCGAACATCGACGCCGTGGTAGGCATGGCAATCTACACTGGCCGGCTGCCGCTGCCCGAGCCGCCGCCGGAAGCCGGGGGTTCGGGGCGCGGCCCCGCGATGTAAAGGGACTACCGACTTGACTTCGTGGTGGTCCAAAGGCCCGCACAGCGGGCCTCGGCAAGCGCGGCGCGGGGCAAAGGGGTCCCCGCTAGCGCTTGCCGGGGGTTCGGGGCGCAGCCCCGAGTTGATGAAGCAGTCCCCGCTAGCGGCCGCCGGGGGTTTGGGGCGCAGCCCCAAGTAATAATGAAGCCGCGCAGCCCCGAGGTGGTGAAGCCGTCGCCGAGCGATTGGGTGTGGAAGCTGGCCCGCCGCGCGGTCAGCACGTTCTATCGGATCGAGCGCGTGGGCGAGCCGCTGCCCGGCGGGCCCGTGCTGCTCGTTGCGAACCATCCCAACACGCTGGTCGATCCCGCACTGATTCAGGCTAGCGCCGGCTGCAGCGTCCGCTTCCTGGCCAAATCGACGCTGTTCGCCGGTCATCCGCTCAGCTGGGTGATCCGCGCCTCCGGCGCCATTCCCGCATATCGCAAGATCGACCCGGGCGTGGATACGTCCCGGAACGTGGAGACCTTCGCCGCCGTCGATGCCGCCCTGGCCGCAGGCGAGGCGGTCTGCCTCTTTCCGGAAGGGATCAGCCATTCCGAGGGGAGGCTCGAGCCGCTGCGGACGGGAGCGGCAAGGATGGTGCTCTCCAGCGGCGCCGCCGGCCACCCGGTGACCATCGTGCCGGTCGGACTCAACTTCGAGCACGTCGCCAGCTTCCGGTCGCGGGTGACGGTCTTCTTCGGACGGCCGTTCAACGCGGACGATATTGCAGCCGCGTATGCCGCGGACGAGCAGGCTGCGGTGAGGCGGTTGACCGACCGGATCGAGCAACGGCTGCGACGGCTGATGATCGAGGCGGAGCCCCGCCATGACCTGCCGATCGTCATGCGCATCGACCACCTGTACGCGGCCGCGCGCGGCGTTTCGCGCGACCCTCGCGAACGGGTCGTGCGCCGACGGGTAATAGCCTCCGGCATGGCGCAGCTCCGTGACCGCGCCCCGGAGCGACTGGCTGAGATCACGGCCAGCGTCGGCGAGTACGACGCGAGCCTGGCGCGGTTCGGCCTGCGCGACCGCGACATCGACCGGCGCATTCCGTTCGCGGCGGCCGCGCGGTTTGCGGTCCGCGAAGGACTGCTCGCGGTCGTCCTCGTGCCGCTCGCCCTGCTGAGTCTGGCGTTCTTCGTCGTGCCGTATCAACTGACGGCGCTGGTCAGCCGTTTCGCGCCGGATCTCAAGAGTCGGGGCATCTGGTCGGTCTGCGCCGGCATCGTCGCCTACGGGGGCTGGACCGGTGCCATCGCAGGTGCGGTAGCCTTGCGGACGGACGCCGCCAGCGGCCTGCTGGCCGGCGGCGGCGTGGTGGCCCTGGCGTTCGGCGGCGTCGCCGCCATCGAGCGCGAGCAGGCGGTGTTGCGCACCGTGAGGGCGTTCTTCGCGCTGCGGCAGACCCCGCTCGGCGCGCGCGCGCGGCTCCGGCGGCAGCGGGCGGCGCTTGCCGATGTCCTGGACCAGGTGCACGAGTGGCTGGGAGACCGTGCCGAAACCCCGCGCCGCACCTCGACCGAACGCTAGCCGGCAGCCTGCCGTTGTGGTGATGTACGGAGGGGACGACGAATGCTGTGGCGGTCGTCCCCCAAGCCGCGCACGGCGCGGCTCGGCAAGCCCGGCGCGGGGCGAAGGGGTCCCCGCTAGGGCTTGCCGGGGGTTTGGGGCGAAGCCCCATCTAACGATGCTGCCGCGCCGAGACTGAGCAGGTTGGCCAACAGCTGGTAGGCGCCGGGCGTCCCGGCCGGCAGCTGCCGCCAGAGACCGAGCCCGACGTACAGCCAGCGTCCGCGGCCGTGCTCCAACTCGACGAGCGCCCCCCGCTTCACGCCCGGGTTCCACTCGAACGAGTCCTCCAGCTCGACCAGGTCGACGTACGCCGGATCCTTGTCGCCCAGGAAGTACAGCCCGCGCTCCTGCACCCAGCCGCTCCAGGCCGGCGCGTCGATCCGGTTCGGCCAGCCGAACGCCGGATGGTCCTGCGCAATGACGCGCACCGGCGCGTGCTCGTCGGTCACCCGGTTCCGGCTGACCTGTGCCGGAAGCGGGCCGTACTGCGCCTGGTTGAACTCGTACTTGTTGTACTGCACGATGGCCACGCCGCCGTTCTCGACGTACTCGAGCAGCCGGTCGTTGTTGGCGCGGAGGTCCTGCCGCCGCTCGTACGCCCGCACCCCGGTGACGATGACGTCGAACCGGTCAAGGTCGCCCCACGCCAACTCGTCCGCGTCGATCAACTCCAACTGGATGCCGAGCTGCTCGATGGCCTGCGGGACGGCATCGCCGACCCCCACGATGTAGCCCACGAGGAGGTCCGGCGCAACGGACACGTCGATCACCTTGAACGTGCCGGCCGCCGGACGGCCGACGTGCCGGCGCGCCGTGTGGGCGTACTCGACCACCTGGAAGCCCCGGTCGAACCGCCGGCCTGCCTGCTCGACCACCGCGCGGATCCGGTGCTCGCCGCCGGCAGCCGCGGACGAATCGCCCGTGACCGCAAAGCGCACCGTACGGGACTCATCCTCGCGGGAGAACCGCACGGGCGCCCGCTCCGGCTGGACCCGCCAGCCGGGCGGCAGCTCCAGGGCGACCTGCCCGGCGGCCGCCTCGGGAGCGGTGTTGGTCACGGTGACGCGCACCTCGCGCGAACCGCCCCCGCCGGCCGGAATGACCGCGATCTCCGGCGTCATCGACACCGCGAAGCGCGGTGCGACGTTGAGCTCCATCCGCTTCTCGCCGGCAAAGATATCGCTGGCGTAGCGGTGCTCCACCGAACGCTCGACGGAAATTCGGGTGGGACCCAAATCGATATCGAACACCGCACGAAACGGGGTCGGCCGGAACGGCGCGCCGAAAGGCGCTTCCGGGTCGAAGGCGTAGCGGTCCGCGCCGTCGACGTGGCTCCAGTGAATGTCCGTCGCCGCCGCGCCGGCCGGAACGCGAACCTCGCGTTCGCAGCTGTACACCCCGCCCGCCGCCAGCGGCTCGACGCCGCAGGACGCGTCCGCGGCATCGAAACCGGCCAACCGGACCCCGCGCACCAGGACGCCGGCAGTGCCCTGAACCGCGGCCAGCACCGATACGTTCAACGGCTGGCCGGGCGTCACCAACCCGTCGTCCGCCAGCACCTCGAGTCGGACGGCGTGCGCCAGCAGCGCGGCCCGCTCGAACTGCCGCTCCTTCGCCTCCAGGCGCAAGTCGATCTCCTCAGCGGCGCCGGCCGCGAGCGCCATGCCGCCGAGCGCCGAGCGCAGTCCGCGCACGGCCTCCAGCCCTGAAACCAGCGGCGCGCGGGCGCCGGCCATGCCGGAAGCCTCGAACTCCCGCAGCGCCGCGCGGGCGTCGCGCGCCACCGCCCGCAACCCGCGGGCCAGGGCGTCGGGCGGATTGAATCCGGCCAGCCGCACGAGCCCTTGAATCCTCGTGTCGATACCGTCGAACAGGGATGTCTCGCCGGCACGCGGCGATCCCGGCAGCGTCGTTTCGGCCAGGCGATACTGCGCGCCGGCCGCACCGGCGGGCAGCGCGACCAGCTGCGACATCCCCTGGCACTTGTGCATGCTCCGCGCGCGGCTGCCGATCTCCGCGTACGTGCGGCCGAGCAGCGGATCGTAGCCGCCGAGATTGACGGTCGTCAGCGCCGGATCCGGATCAACTCGGGGCCGGAAGCCGGGCGGCCCGACCCCGAGACCGAATGGAAACCCGGCCTGGAAGTAGAACTTCGCCGTCTGCCACGGCCGCAGGCCGGCGGCGATCTGCTCCGGAAACCGCGCCGGGTCGGCGGCGGCGGCGAACGCCTCGCGCGCCAGGATCGCCGACGCCTGATGATGCTGCCCGCCGTACTGTCCCTCCGGGCTCATCGCGGAGATCACGTCGGGACGCACGGTGCGGATGACGCGCACCATGTCGCCCAGCAGCTCCTCGCGGCCCCACCGCGCGAACGTCTCTTCCCGGCTGAACGAGTACCCGAAATCGACCGCCCGGGTGAAGTACTGCTCGGCGCCGTCGAGCCGGTGCGCGGCCAGCAGCTCCTCGGTCCGCAGGACCGCCAGGGCATCGAACAGCTCGGCGCCGATCTCGTTCTGGCCGCCGTCGCCGCGGGTGGCGGTGAGCAGCACGGCGCGGTGGCCCTCACCTTTCGAAAGCAGCGCCAGCAGCGCGTTGTTCTCGTCGTCCGGATGCGCGGTGATCATCAGGAACGTGCCGGTGCTGTTGAGCTGGCGCAGGACGAGGCCCAGCTCGACCCGTCCGTCGGAGGGTTGGAGCGGCTGGCTGAGCGCGGGCGGGACCGCCCGCGGAACGGTGAGCAGGAGAACGACCGCCGCGCCGACGGCCGCCGCACGCGTGCGCCACATGACTATCCGAGTATACCAACCCGTGGTGCATGCCGGTTCCGTCTGGGCCGCCCGGCTGCCGGCGGGCCGGCTCTACGCCGGCGATACCGTGGCCGGGTTGCGGGCGAGCACCTGCTCGTAGAACGACTCGTAGCGCGGCACGACTTCCTCGGCGCAGAACCGGCTGTGCACCGTCTGCAGGCCGCCGCGTGCGATGCGGCGGTGCAGCGTGGTGTCGGACAACAGCTTGAGGGCGCTCGCGGTCATGCCGTCGAGGTCATCGGGCGCATGCAGGAACCCCGATTCGCCGTCCGCGATCACTTCCGGCAGGCCGCCGACGCGTGACGCCACCACCGGCACCTCGCAGGCCATCGCCTCCAGGGCCGCGACGCCGAAGCTCTCCTGCGCCGACGGCAGCAGACAAAGGTCGGCGATGGACAGCAGCGGCACCACCAGTTCCTGCTCGCCGAGCGGCTCGATGTCGTCCGACAATCCGAGCTCCCGCGCGCGGCGGCAGGCGCCCGACAGATCGGGACCGTCTCCCACCAGCAGCAGCCGCGCCGGCATCCGCTCGCGGATGCGGCGGAACAGCTCGACGACCACGTCGGCCCGCTTCACCGGCCGGAAGTTCGAAACGTGAATCACCAGCTTCGTTTCCGGATCACCGTGCCGGTAGCGCGCCAGCAGCCGCTTGTCGACGGTCCGCCGGTGATGCCGGCAGTCGAGGAAGTTCGGGATGACACGGATCTCGTTGCGCACCGGCAGGTGGCGGTACGTATCGTCGCGCAGGCTCTCCGAGACCGCGGTCACGCCGTCCGACTGGTCGATGCAGAAGGCGACGGTCTCCGAGTACGACGGATCGCTGCCGATCAACGTCACGTCCGTGCCGTGCAGCGTCGTGATGATGCGGGGCACCCTGACGCGGCCCGAGGCCGCCAGAATCTGCCGCGCCAGATAGCCGGCCGCGGCGTGCGGGATCGCGTAGTGGGCGTGAATGATGTCGAGGTTGAACGCCCGCGTCACGTCGACCAGCTTGTTCGCAAGCGACAGCAGATACTGCGGATCCCGGAACAGCGGGTAACCGGGGGTCTGGACCTCATGGAAGGCGAGGCCGGCCTGGAACTCACCGAGCCTGATCGGCCGCTCGGTGCTGATCAGGCGAACCTGATGCCCGCGGGCGGCGAGCGCCTTGGCGAGCTCCGTGGCGACGATACCGCTACCGCCAACCGATGCGTAGCAGACTATCCCGACGTTCACCAGCAGCCCGTGTCAACTATGTCGACCCGAACGTCAGCCAGGTTCCGCGCAGGTCCGTCTGACCGACGCCCGGCTTGCTCCAGTCGCAGACACCGTCGGGAAAGATGCCGCGCAGCCGTTCCATCTCGTCCGTCGTGAACTCGACGCCGTAGTCGCCCGGGTCCACCGGCTTGAGCTGGCACTTCGCGATATCGCTGGTGAGCGGCGCGCCGGCCACCTCGCGCGGCGACGGCGAAGAGGGGTACAGCTCCTCGCAGCGCCCGGACCCGCGCACCTGCGCTTCTTCCATCCTGACCGGCTCCTCGTCGCGCGACCAGCAGGCATCGGACAACTCCGCCGGCTTCGCGCGCGCCACCTTGTCCGCCGGCGGGTCGGACGACGTATCGGCCGCCAGATTCTCGAGCCAGTGATCCATCTGGCGCAGGGCGCCTGCCAGCACCGGACTCGTGCTGCTGTACAGCCCGTAGCGGTCGTCCTCGACCAGCATTACGTGGTTGTCGACGCGGCCGTTCGCCTTCCGCAGCCGCTCGCGCATGGAGAACGAGTGGTAGCGCGTATGGACGTCGCCCGCCTCGCGGTCGTCGCTGTAGGCGCGATAGTCGATGATGGGGGTGGTCGCCAGACCGCCGCCGCCGTTCGTCAGGCGGCCGGTCTCGTACGCCAGGCGGATCGCCGGCGGGTCGCCCACGGTGCGGTCCGGATGGAAACGGCCGTCGCCGTCGTAGCCACCGATTCCCTCGTTCAGGTCGAGGAACTGCGCAGTGGTGATCGCGCCGTCGTTGAGCGCCTGCAGGCCGTACTGCACCGCGACGTTATCGAGCGGCCGGCGTGCGAACCCGGTCTCGGGGTTCCGTCCGTACACGTTCACGTAATGCTCGTACACGTCGCAGCGCGCCCCGCCGGGATTATCCGTCGGGTGATACTGCAGCGCCTCCGGCAGCGCGTCGGGGCAGAACTCGCCGACCGTGACGCGCCCGGCGTTGATAGACACGTTCGGCATCGTCTCCAGCACGAGGAAACCGGCGACCGCCCGCTGCTCATCCGCGGTGAAGCGGCCGTCGCCCGCGTTCTGGAAGTAGTGGTTCAGCAGCCGCGCGTCGGTGATCATCGGGATGGTGCCGAAGCCGACGTCCGGGAAGCTGCACCCCGGAATGATGCCGTCGAGCAGGCCGGGGTAGTTGTCGGCGATCTGGTGGTTCTGGTACGACCCGCCCGAGCAACCCCAGCCGATGGTGTAATGCGGCGCGCCGTAGCCTTCCACGAAGCGCTCCTTCACCATCATCATGGTTTCGGCAGCCAGCATGTCGTTGCAGTTGTTGGCGTAGACGTTGAGGCTGGAGGAGGCGACCGCGTACCCCTGGCTGAGCATGACGTCGTCGGTCACGCCGCCCGTGCGGTTACCCTGCCGGAACCAGCCGTTCACGCAGCCGCCGCCGAAGGTGTAGACGAGCCGCCCGTTCCAGCCGGGCGGCGCGGTCCGGGGGTCCGGTGCGGCGGCCGCTGGCTCGTGCAGCATCGCGATCTGGTAGATCGCGCGGTTGATCGTGCCGGTCTCGATGCGCACGATGTACGGCACGGTCGCCCCGGTCAGCGTGGTCGTGGTTGCGAGATCGGCCGGCCGTGCGGCCGGATCGGAGAGCGGCTTCAGCTCGCCGTCCGCGGATCGGTAGACGTAGTCGATGCGGCGGTCGATGGCGCAGTTGTCGTCGAGCGGCGCGCCCAGCGTCTCGCCCCACGGCAGCTCGAACGCCTCGGTCTCGCAGACGAACGGCTGCTCATGCGGGCCGGAGAACACCGGGCCTTCGACCGGGTGGTTCACGAGCGAGAGCGAGCCCCGCGGCGTGCCGTCGGCGCTTGCCAGCAGCAGCTCGCTGGCGCCGGACAACCCCTCCACCAGCCCCACCAGCACGCCCGGAGACGACGGCCGGAAGGCGGCGGTGACGTCTTTCCCGCCGAGCGTGACGCGCAAACCGGACAGATCGGCGTCCGGTGCGGCGGCGATGCTCACCAGGGCGTTCCCGCCGGTCACCATGTCCGGACGGCCGGACAGGATCTGCAGCTCGTACGCACCGTCGCCCGCATCGTCACCGCGCACGATGCAGGCGCCGACTCCAAGTGCAACGCCGGCCGCGATGACCACGGCCAGCATCACCCGAATTCCGCCGCAGCAATCGATCCCGGGCAAAAAGGAAAGGCCCATGGCTACACGCTCTCCCCTCGGCTTTGTTAGATGGGGCTGCGCCCCAAACCCCCGGCAAGCGCTAGCGGGGACCCCTGCGCCCCGCGCCGGGCTTGCCGCGGCGCTACCGTTCGGTCGCGTCCGAGCCGTCCAGGGGCGCGCCGGTACCCGACGAGCCGGCGAACAGCTTGGTGCCGTCCGGCAGCGTCACGTCGCGTCCGTTGGCCCGCAGGCCGCCGTCCAGCGCCCGATACCCCTCGACCAGCACCTCAGTCCCCGGCTGCACCGAGTCCTTCTTCCAGCCGCGGCGCACCAGCGCTCCCGGAGGGCCGGCCTCGATCATCCAGCTATCGATCGTCCCGTCGTCATTCGACACGTCGACGTGCATCCAGGAGTGCGGGTTGATCCACTCCATCTTCGTGATGGTGCCCCGCAGCTGGACCGGCTTCGTCGCGTCGAACTCCGCCGAGAATGCATGATGCGCCACCGCCGGCGCCGCCGCGATCAGCAGCGCCGCCCCCAACAGCCATCCTGTCATCGTTCGCATCGGGTTTGCCTCCTGAACCTTTGCTTCCCTCACATTTTCTCACACCCGTCGAGCGCCGCGTTACCTGCTAGCGCGGCTCCCGGCGAAGGTGTCCGTAGAGCAACTCTTCCGAGAATTCGACGCACTTGAACTCGACCAGCCGCGCGTTCTGCTCCAGCCGGCGGTAGAGCGGCAGCCGGATCGTCCACGGACGCGTATAGACGTTCTCGTCCGTGAGCGTTGCTTCGTACATCATGGCGTTCGGGCCGATCGGCGTATACCGTTCCTCCACGCGCAGCGCCTCGCTGTGGAAGTTGCCCGCGCGGTCCAGCCACGCCTCCCCGTTGAATCCCTGAACGTCGACGACCAGCGTCTCGCCGTCCCAGCTGCCGTGCGAGCGCCCCATCCAGGAGTCGATCGGCGGCGGCTCGGGGTCATCCTTGTCCATGTGGATCGTGCGGACCGCCTCGGCATAGCCATAGGCGATCAGCATCTTCTCGGTGCCCTGAATGATCTGGAACGGATACGGAAGATAGGTGGCGCGCGGCACGCCCGGCATGTAGCACTTCGCCTCCGGGTCCTCGGTCAAGCGGTTCTCGAAGTTATCCTGCTTCTGCTTGAGCGCCCAGTCCTGGTAAGGAATCTCATTGCCCACGACCACGCCTTGCCCCGGCGGCACCGCGCCGAGCGCACCGCCGGCCGGCAGCCCCACGTAGGCCGGATGGTCCTGCAGGTCCCAGTGCGCCGTGCCGATGGTCTGCCAGATTCCATTCAGGTCCGGAACGCCGTCGTTGGTGCGCGGGGCCCTGTAGTCTGACGACTGGCCGGCGGTCTGACTCGCGCTCATCAGCAGCACCACTCCGGCCGCCGCCGCCACCGCCAGCACCGCGCCTCGATACCCAGTTCGCATCTGACCGGTCTCCTTTCGAACACCGCCGCCGATTCTGAACGCCCCGGAGTCGTGCGTTGCCGCGCGCGAGCCTTGATCGGTCCGGGGCGGCCGCTCGCTGGTATAGACTGCCGTTATGAGCCCGTGCCGAAAGCCCCGCTGCATTCGACAGTCGATGCATCCCACCTGGGCTGCGTTGCTCGTCGCTCACATATCGCGAATATGCTCGCTCCTCGCGCCTTGCCAGCCGGGCGCCTCGCCTGTCTCGGTGCGACGCAGGGTTTCACCACGGACTCATATGAGGATTTCGCGCTGCGCCGCCATCATCGCACTCGCCGTCACCCCGCCGATCGCGGCGACGGCCGCGGCGCAACCACCGCTGGCCGAGGTCGCCCGCGCCGAACAGGCACGCCGGGCAACCATCAGCGGGAAGTCAAGAGTTTACACCAACGCCGACCTTTCCACGGGCCGCCGCCTGACCACTTCGGTAGCGGTCCCGCGGGCTCCGGAGAGCGCACCAGCGGTGACGGACGGGGCAACGCCGCAGAACCCGGGAACTGAACCCGCAGCAACCGAGCGGGACGAGAGCTACTGGCGGGAGCGGATCACCGCCGCGCGGGACACCAGGCGGCGGGCCGAGCTCGTCGCGGCCGCGCTCCAGAACCGGGTGGACGGCCTGTGGGCCGAGTTCACCGCGCGCGACGACCCGCAGGCGCGCGCCGGACTCGAACGCGACCGCCAGGCGGCGCTCGCCGAGCTCGAGCAGACCCGCACGGAGCTCGAGCGACTGGCCGAGGAGATCTCCAACATCCAGGACGAGGCCCGCCGCGCCGGCGCCCCGCCCGGCTGGCTGCGCTGACGCCCGACGATCCGACGTAAGGGGATACTGCGCCGGGGTGCAGCGACGCTCTCTCAGAACCGAACTCTCAGACCCACAGTGGCAGCCTGCGTCTCCATGAAGTTCTGGTGGAGCGCCCTGAAGCCCTGGCCGTCGACCTCGTGCTCGATGGCGAAGTCGTTGAAAACATCCGTGAAGGTGAACAGCAGTTCGGCGCGGTCATCCCTGATCGGTCGCTGCACGGCGACGTCGACCGACGAGCGCGCGCGCTCCCGCCCCTGGGGCACGTTGCGCTGCCCGTAGTAGATGTAACTCAACTGGACCTCGACCGCGCCGGGCAGTTGCAACCGGTTGTTGAGCGTCACGTCCCAGGTGTCGTCCTCCGACGCGGCCAGCGAGAACGGACGCCGAGTGGGAAAGAGCAACGTCGTCTCGAACGCATCGATCGCGTTCTTGAACCAGTTGACGCTGCCGGACACCTGCCAGGGATCGACGATCGCCTGTTCCACCAGGACTTCCACGCCGGTCTGCGCGGAGTTACCGACGTTCTCGTACACCCGATTGACGACATCGTAGTTCGGGTTCGAATCGTCGATCGCAAAGACGCGGAAGAACGAGTCCGCGATGTCCCGATAGTACAACGCGGCACTCGCGGATCCGCCGTCCCAGGAACGGCCGTATCCGGCTTCCACTGCGTTGGTGAACTGCGGCCGGAGAAACGGGTTGCCGACCTTGAGCAGCTCCGGGTCGTCGTACTTGGGAAAGATGCGCAACTCGGGCTCGCCCGGCCGATCGACGCGCCGATTGTAGGCAAAGATGAGCCGGTTCGCGTGGTTCAGCCGGTACGTGATCCGGGCGTTGGGGAACATCTCGAAGTAGTCGTACCGGTCGCTGCCCGTGTAGTAGATGTTCTCGCCGGGAATGATGTAGGACACGTTGGTCTGCTCGACGCGCATCCCCGCCTCGAGCGAGTAGCGACCCTGCTCGCGGACCAGGTTGGCGTACAGCGCAAAGAGATTCTCGTTCCAGTCGGACGCATCGCCCAGTCCCGCGTAGATCACGCTCTGCACGCCTCGGTCCACCGTGTAGGTGATCGGCAGCCAGCGCCGCTGGAGCCTGGTGCCAAGTTCCAGGCGTCCCGTCCGTAGCGGGCGGGTGTAGTCGATGCTCAGCGGGAGGGTGTGCTCCTGGGCTTTGAGGTGGGTCATGTCGGTGCCTTCCCGAACCCGCGACACCTCGTTGAGAAAGTAGGCCTCGTCCTCCCATCCACGTGTGTACTGGAGATTCACGTCCAACTCGTGCCCGCGCGCGCCGAATTGATGTTTCCAGTCGAAGTTGATGTTGGCGAAGCCGGTATCTTCTTCCTCTCTCCAGAACCAGTACCGCTCGCGTGCGCCGGTGGCGGCCAGGATGAAGGGGACCTGCGCACGATCCGTGTGCGTTTCGAAATCGTAGATCCCGGAGACGGACACGGTGTTGGCGCTGCTGAGGCTCCAGTCGGTGCCGAGCCGCACGATGTAGTGCGACTGCTCCCGGTTCTCGGGTACCTGAGACTCGATGACGCGGCCGTCATCATAGAACCGGGTGGTGAACTCGTTGTTCGGAAGATCGTCCTGCAGCAGGAGCTCACCCTGGACGAAAGTGCGCACGTTCGCCGTGTTGTAGTTGAGGTTCAGACTGGGGATGATCTTCGGGTTGTTCGCAAAGCTGCCGAGATCGGTGGGCAGATCTGCGCGCCGCCTGGAGAACTGGCCGACGCCCAGCGACATCCCGACGTCGCCGGAGAGCCCCAGCTCCCGCTCCTGCCGGTAGATGATGTTGATGATGCCGGCCATGCCGGCGGCATCGAAGCGCGCCGACGGGTTATTGATGATCTCGATCGCCTCGACGTTGGCGGCCGACACGCTGTCGAGGCCACGCTGATTCCCGAACCCCGTCAGACTCGACTGCCGGCCGTCGATGAGGATAGCCACCCGGTCGCTGCCGCGCAGCGAGACCATGCCCTCCTGGTCGACCGTCACGCCAGGGAGGTTCCTCATCGCGTCCAGCAACGACCCGGTCGATTGCGCTGGTCCCTCGTCAAGGCGAAATACCTGTGTGTCGATCCCCGCGGCACGGATCGCCTCGGCGGTCACGGTGACCTGTTCCGCGAAGGCCTCCAGGCGCTCCAGGCGGATGTCGCCGAGATCGAAGATCTGATTGAGATCGCCAACGAACAGCTCGATCGCGACCGGGTAGAAGCCGGGAAACGAGGTCCCGATCGTGTAGGTGGCGGGCGCCAGGCCCTGGAAGAGAAACCGACCGTCCTCACCGGTGAGGGCTCCGGTTACCTGTTCTCCGGACTCGGTGTTCTCGACCACCACCGAGACGAAGGCCACCGGAGAACCGTCCGTCACGTCGAGCATGCGCCCGGAGACGGTCGCCGTGCCGTCCTGCGCCAGGGTGGCCGCCGGCACGAGCAGGAGGAGACACATCGCGCGCAAGGGAGATACAGGCAACGTCAGTCCAAGACTGTCACTGCGGACATGGCGCCGCCGGCCTCAACCGGTCCGCGGCGGACTTCGCTGTTGGCTTGGTTCCCGGCTGCTACCCCGCCGCGGACCAGACCCGCGCGAAGTAGCGCCACAGGTCGAGGGTGAGCAGGGCCGGCTAACGACTCGCGCCGCGCGCCTCCGCATCCGGCATCCGCTTGCCCGCGTACTCCAGCATCTGCCGCGTGAAGTCCTGCGGATACGAGATCAGTACGTCCGTAATCGTGCCGTCGGCGCCGGTGACCGCGTCCAGCTTCGGCATCACGAATCCCGTGTATGACGGGAGATCGACCACCTCCACACGCTCCAGCACCTCGTCGCGCAGCACCGGATCGAATTGGATGCCGTACGCCTCGAACAACGCCTTCGCCGCGTCGTAGTCGCCCTCCGACTTGATCCGCTGCACCTCGGCCAGCAGGCGCGCCACGCCGTCCCGAAACGCCTGCGCGTCGGTCACGACGTTGTACGTCTTGCCGTCGCGGCGGCGCACCTCGACGGCATCCGTATTGTCGATCAGCCAGTGGACGACCATCTGGCGGTTGCGCATGTGGTCCTGCTCGAGCTGGCTCCCCTCGCGGACGCGGCGGAGCTGCAAAATGGCGTTGCGGGCATACGCCTCGTACTCGGCCCGAATCACGTCCGCGTGGTGCTCGGCGTCGATCACGCCGATCTCGACCAGCTTCGGGTCAGCAATGAAGTACAGCGCCACCAGGTCGGCCCGCGCCTCCTCCAGCGCCGAGTACTGCTCCTTGAGGAACGTCTGCGGGTTGCCGCCGACGTGGTCCGCGACCTGGCCGGAGGCGTGGCCGATCACCTCGTGCATGTTGGTCGTCATGTCGCCCGCGAAGCCGCCCCACTGCTCCGCGCGCGCGTCCTCGGCCGCGTCCCAGGTGAACTCGGCGCGGTACGCCGGCGGCCGGGACAGGTCGTACGCCTCGATGACATTCGACAGCGACACGGACTTGCTGCCGTACTCCTCGCGCACGGTCTGGTCGTTCGGCAGATTGATGCCGATCGGGGTGACCGGTCCCGAGTCGCCCATCTCCACCACCACGTCGATGGCGTTCGCGGTAATGCCGCGCACCCCCTCCTTGCGGTAGCGGGGATCCCACGGCATGTGGTCCTCGAACCACTGCGCGTGCTCGGCCAGCGTGCGAATGGTCTCGGTCTTCTCGGGGTTGACGTAGAAGACGAGCGCCTCCCAGGCGCCCTTCACGCCGCGCGCATCCATGTACACCTCGGTGAAACCGTTGATCGTGTCGACCGGCGACTCGCGGTCGGCGACCCAGGCGATGTCGTACGCCCGCCGGTCGGCCGGCTCGCCCGTCCGATACCACTGCGCCAGCGCCGACAGCGCCCCCGCCATGGGCTCGCTGGCGTGCGGCACGGCCGTCTCCAGGTGCTTCACGATCTCGGCGATTTGCGCGCCGTAACGGCCGTCGATCCGGTACACCTCCTCGTGCAGCCGGCCGTCGCGCTTCACCAGGCGCGAGTTGAGCGGATAGCGCTCCTCGAAGTCGGCGACGTCGGCCATCGACACGCCGTCGTACAGGTTGTTCGCGCTCGAGAGCAGCAGGTCCTGACCAGCGCCCGGGGACTTGTTGGTGACGACGGCATCCACGTCGGGATCGAGGAACAGCGGCTCGAATCGGCTCACGAGCTGATCGAGGTTCTCGCCGTCGCGGAGGGGCAGGCTCGCGCCGGCCGCCGCGGCCGCGCGCAGCGCCGTCCCGAACGCCTGCGGCGTCAGGTCCATGACGAATCTGCGCGCCGTGAGGTTGTTGAACGGACCGGTGTTGATCCAGAAGAGCTTGGCGTAGCGGTGGACTTCCTCCAGCACCGCCGGCTCGACCGCGCCGCCGTGGACGAGGAGCTCTTCGAGCACCTCCCGCATCTCGAGGTTGTGGACGTAGCGCTGGTCGTAGAAGATGTCGCGCCCGGCGAGCGCGGCCTGGTACAGGTGCCAGATGAGGGTCTTCTCGCGCAGGGAGAGGGCGCTGAAGCCGTCGGCGTAGATCTGGACGATCGCCGCGTCGTCGACGCGCTCGAGCAGATACGGGCGCTGGGACTCGGTGGAGGCCGGCGCATCGGGAGCAGCCGGTTCCGGCGAGCCGCCGCCACCCGGCTGGCTGCACGCAATCGCACCACCCATCGCCACCGCCACGAACAGGCTCCGCAGACGCATCATTGAGCTCCCCCGATCCAGGACCGCCGGCAGCGGTCTTGCCGCAACGCGGATCTGCTAAGCTCTGGATTATACGTGATTTGGCATAGATCCACGGGCATTCCGGTCCTGCTTGCGGCGGCTGCGACGGTCTGCCTGACGCCCGCCGCTCACGCCCAGCAGCAGCTCACCGTCGACGCCATCTTCCACCCCGCGCAGCGGGTCGATTTCGACGGCAGCCCGCCCCGCAACCTGGAGTGGTTGGACGACCAGCACTATCTCCAGCCGGCGCCGGACGCCCGGATGTTCAAGGTCGACGCGGCGTCGGGCGAGCGCGAGCTGTTGCTTGACCCCGACGCGATGGCGGCGGCCATCGCCGCCCTGCCCGGCATCGGCGCGGGCGAGGCGCGGCGCCTGGCGCGGCAGCGCCGGCCGCTGCTATCGACGGTGGACGCGGACCGGCCGGCGGTGGCATTCAGCTTCGCCAACGACCTGTACCACTACCAGCCCGACGGCGCCCGGGTCATGCGCCTGACGCACACGCCAGAGGAGGAAGAAGAAATCTCCTTCAGCCCGGACGGCCGGTTGCTGGCGTTCGTCCGCGATCACGATCTGCACGTCGCCGACGTCGAGGCCGGGCGCGCGCACGCTCTCACAACCGACGGCTCGGCGGACGTGCGGAACGGCCTGCTCGACTGGGTGTACCAGGAGGAGATCTACGGCCGGGGCAACTTCCGCGGCTACTGGTGGAGCCCCGACTCCACGCAGTTGGCGTTCCTGCAGCTCGACGATTCGCGGGTGCCGGAGTTCACGATCGTCGATCACATCGAATACCACCCCGAGGTCGAGCACTGGGAGTACCCGAAGGCGGGCGATCCAAACCCGGCCGTGCGCCTCGGCATCGTCCGGGCCGCCGGCGGCGACGTCACCTGGGTGGAGCTCGACGAGTACGCGCCGAGCCAGCCATTGATCGTCGACGTCGGGTGGACGCCGGACAGCCGGAGCCTGGTGTTCCAGGTGCAGGACCGCGAGCAGACCTGGCTCGACCTGAACCTGGCGTTCCCGGACTCGGGTCGCACCACGCGCCTGTTGCGGGAGACCACCGAGGCGTGGGTCAACGTGAACGGCCCGCCGCTCTGGCTCGCCGACGGATCGTTCCTCTGGCTGAGCGAGCGCAGCGGGTGGAAGCACCTGTACCACTACGGGGATGACGGCAAGCTCCTGAAGCAGGTCACCAGCGGGGAGTGGGAGCTGCGCACGCTCCACGGCATCGACGAGGAGGCCGGCTGGATCTACTGGTCCGGCACCGAGCGCAGCCATATCGGGAGCGACGTGTACCGCGTGCGGCTCGACGGCTCCCGCCTCACGAGGCTGTCGGAGTCCACGGGCAGCCACAGCGCGCGCTTCAACCCCGGCTTCACGCACTACATCGACACCTGGAGCACGCTGTCCACGCCGCCCCAGGTGCGGCTGCACGCGGCGGACGGCGCGGAAACGCGCGCGATCGACCTGAATCCGGCGGACGTGCTGGCGGAATACGGGCTCTTCGAACCCGAGCTGCTGCAGGTGCCGAACCGTGACGGCTTCCGCATGGAGGCCATCATGATCAAGCCGCCGGACTTCGACCCGGCGCGCCGCTATCCGGTCTACCAGCACGTGTACGGCGGGCCGCACGTGCAGCGCGTGCGCGACCGCTGGAGCGGCTCGACGTACATGTTCTGGCAACTGCTCGCGCAGCAGGGGCTCATCGTCTGGGTACTGGACAATCAGACGGCGAGCGGCAAGGGCGCCGTCTCGACCTGGCCGGTCTACCGCAACTTCGGCGAGTCCGAGCTGCGGGACATCGAGGACGGCATCGACTGGCTGGCGCGCCAGCCGTATGTCGACGCCACGAGGATCGGAATCGAGGGCTGGAGCTACGGCGGGTTCATGGTCAGCTATGCCCTCACCCACAGCGACCGCTTCGCGATGGGCATTGCCGGCGGATCGGTGACCGACTGGCGGGACTACGACACGATCTACACCGAGCGCTACATGCTGATGCCGCAGAACAACCCCGACGGATACTGGCGCAGCGCGCCGCGTTTCGCCGCGGCCGACCTGACGGGCGCCCTGCTGCTGGTGCACGGCACCATGGACGAGAACGTGCACATGCAGAATACGCTCCAATTCGCCTACGAGCTGCAAAAGGCCGGCAAGCCGTTCGAGATGATGGTCTATCCGCGGTCGAGGCACCGGCTCGGCGGTGCGGACCAGGAACATCACCGCCACGTCACCATGCTCGACTTCGTCAGGCGCCATCTCCGGCCGGAGAGCAGCGGCCGGCCCCACGCAAGCGCCAGCCGCTAGCGACAGTCGTACCAGCAGCAATTCCTCGGCAGCCGAGCTTCCAACCTAGTGTCACGTCACACGTGATATGTCGTATGTCTCATGGTAGCCTTCTCGTCGTCCAACGATGGCGAGGAGGTTGGCATGAAGCGTTACGTGGTGACTTTGGAGAAGGACGAGCGTGACGCGCTCGCGGGGATCACGCGCAAGGGGTCGCATCAGTCGCAGAAGGTGATCAACGCGCTGATTCTGCTCAACTCCGACGAGGGCGAGTTCAACGAGCACCGGGCGCGCGGGGAGGCCATTGCCGAGATCCTGCGCATCAGTGCGCGCAAGGTGGATCGCGTCAAGAAGCGTTTCGTCGAGGAGGGCATGGAGGCGGCAGTCGGCGGTCGGCAGGGTCGCCGTTCCAGCTACGTGCGCAAGGCCGACGGCGAGTTCGAGGCGCGCTTGGTGGCGCTGAGCTGCGCCGAGCCTCCGGAGGGCCACTCGCAGTGGTCGCTGCGGTTGCTGGCGGATCGCGTCGTGGAGCTCGGCCACATCGACAGTGTGTCGCACGAGACGGTGCGGCGGGTCCTAAAAAAAACGCAATCAAACCGTGGCGGCGGGTCGGCTGGGTGATTCCCCCACAGGGCAACGCGGACTTCGCGGCGGCGATGGAAAAGGTTCTCGACGTCTACCGGCGTCCCTACGATGCGGCCTTTCCGGTGGTGTGCATGGACGAGACGCCCCGGCAACTGATCAGCGAGACGCGCGAACCGGTTCCGGCTGCAGCGGGTCGACCGCGAACTTGACGCGCAACTCCTGCGCCACGTAGGGAGCGAGAACCGCCGTGAGTATCTGGAACCCCTCGGTGACCCGCTGGTGGTTGGTGACGCCGGTGGTTGCGACCACACATCCTCCGAGTCAGCAGCCAAGCCGATTCACGGCTGAGCGGCGCATCTCGTGCAGTCGAGGTTCAAGCGGCGTCGTGTTTCCCGATCCACTCGCGCAGGGCGGCGTCGATCCGCGTCTGCCAGCCACGACCGCCGGCCTTGAAATGATCGATCACGTCCTGGGAGAGACGGATGGTGGTCGACACCTTTGGGTTGGCGCTCGGCGGCCGACCACGGCGAACGGTCGCCTGAGCGAACTTCTCCGGCCAACCGGCGGCGGACAGGTCCGGCGCGGCGTCCGGGTCAAAATCTCGGGCCGTAGAGCGTTCGTTCCCGTTCATTGGCTTTCCTCATGCTGATGATCCGATGCGTACCGTCGCGCGGCGTCCAGACGAGAACCACCATCGTGTCGTCAAGAAACCCGATGGTGATGAAGCGCTCCTCACCATAGTCTCGCCGGTCGTCCTCGACGGTCAACGTGGCGCCCGCGAGCACTTCCCCGGCCCGGGCCATGTCCAGCCCCCTGGCCGCGAAGGTGGCCGTGCGCTTGGCCGCGTCGAACGCGATCGGCACGATTTATGTTACTACATGAATTGGTTCCATTGACGCGGGCCACAGGCTGTCCCGAAAATAGAATCGCTACGCCGCCCTCTGATCGGTGATGGTGACCGTCGCCGCCATGCGCCGGCGGGCGACGGGTCCCGCCGGGGCCACCGTCACGGGCTGTCTCGAACGGGCAATTCTCATTCCCTTGGGTGCCCGGCCACGGACATGGGGGGCTGCGGCTTTGTTGTCAACGGCTCTGCTGACGGCTCGGCATTTCGTCTGACGCCCGAGTGGTTGCCAGCATCCCGGGCAAGCCAGAACGCCGTCACTCAGCAACACACTCTCTTCCGTGGTAAACCCCAAGTCAACCTGCTCCACCGCGCCGGTACTAAGCCGGGCGGCCTCTGCCTGAATCTGCGGCAATCGATATATACGGCTAAAGGTGACAGTAGATGATATAATAGACAAGACGAGAATGTTTGTGGATGGCACGTGTCTTGCTTAACTTGATTTTCGCTTTCGTTCTAAAAATGCCTTGACGTAGGCTGCACGCGTAGTCGTCGTGGGTAGTACAGATGCACGACGTGCCAACCAGGGTTGCCTACCCGCCAGCGCCGGTCCCAAGGGATGCAGTGCCGGACCGTGCCCGTCTGCGTGTGCCGACACTGACGCGCATCGCGTGCGCGACGGCGCGCTGCGCAGCCCTCGTGCATCACCCGGTCGACCAAGCAGCTTTCGCCCAGCGGTCGACGTCTTGGCGTTACGATGAACTTTCCCGCCGGGCCTCCTCTCGCGTGTCGCCTTGCTTCATCGCTGCCCATCTTCCAGAGGGGTTCCGAGTGAACAGCGTGGTTGGAAATTGCAACTCGAAAGGGCGATTTGGAGGCGACCTCAGTGAAGGCGCGCTAAGGGCAGGCTGGTAACGCAGGTTATAGAAGGGGGACATCATGAAGTTGCGGAGAGTGGTTCAACTGGGAGCGATATTGGGACTCCTGCTCCTGCCGGCATCGGCGTGGGCCCAGTTGCGGGTCGGCGAGATCGCGGGGGTGGTGAGAGACGCGACCGCGGCAGTACTGCCCGGGGTTACCGTGGTAGTCGCAAGTCCCGCCCTCATCGAAGGGACCCGCACCGCCGTCACGGACGGCCAGGGCCGCTACCGGATCGTGGAGTTGCGGCCGGGCACCTACACCGTGAGGTTCACCCTGCAGGGCTTCAGCACGGTTCTGCGCGAAGGCATCGAGTTGACGACGGCGTTCACCGCGACGGTGAATGCCGACCTCGTTGTGGGGGCGGTCGAGGAGACGGTTACGGTCACGGGCGCAAGCCCGATCGTGGACGTTCAGAACGTTCGAACGGAGAACGTGCTCTCGCGCGAGGTTCTTGAGGCACTCCCGACCGCGAAGATGACCAACGCCTACGCCGCGATCACCTTGGGGGTCGTTGCTTCCGGCCTCCCGGACGTCGGCGGCATCAACGGCGAGAGCGCCACTTCGCTCGCCATCCACGGCGGTAGCGGCGGCGATATGAAGTATCTGATGGACGGCATGAATTACAACTACTCATTCTCGCGTGGGGGCGGGGCCTCGCGTGCCTATTTTGTCAGCCACGTGGCTGCCCAGGAAGTCGTCCTCGAGACGAGCGGCCAGGGCGCCGAAAGCGAGACGGGCGGCGTCCAGATAAACATCGTGCCCAAGGAGGGCAGCAACAGCACCATCGGTAACCTCGAGGCCGCCTGGGCGAACGGAAGCCTCCAGGCTAATAATTTGGATGACGAGCTGCGCGACCGTGGATTGACCGCGGCTCCGACGGTGAGAGCAGTCGACGACTTTGGGGGCGGCATCGGCGGCCCGATCAGGCAGGACAAGCTGTGGTACTACGCGTCTTACCGGAAGATGAGAGCTGATCGGTACCAGGTAGGGAATTTCTTTAACTCGACCCTGCACACCTTCTTCTACACGCCCGATCTCTCCCGGCAGGCGTGGATTTCCTTCCCGGCTCAGGACTTCACCGGCCGTGTCACCTGGAACGCCGCTGAGAACCACAAGATAAACTTCTACGAGAGCTTCCAACGCAACTGCTCCTGTTTCTTTGGGACTACCAGCAACGTTTCGCCCGAGGCGGCCCGACATACCCAGACTCGGCCCTCGTTGACGCAAGTCACCTGGACCCACCCGGCCAGCAACCGGCTCCTGTTCGAGGCGGGCTTTACGGGCGGGATCAACAACCGGGACGTCACCAGGACGGAGGAGGCGCTGCCGTCCGACATCCCCATCAGGGAGCTCTCGACGGGCACAAGGTACGGCGGCCCGATTCAAAGCGATACCAGCATTAGCCTCGCTGATCTTGGAGAGACGAACCCCCACCAAATCAACGCACGGTTCTCGCTCTCGTACGTGACGGGGTCGCATAGCTTCAAGGTGGGGTTCCGCACCTATATGGGCTTTATCAGCAGGCTCCACGAACTGAACGCCAACCCCGACGTGCCCGGCAATCCCGCCCTCGCGTACCGCTTCCGCATTCCGACCGGGGGTACGGTGCCGGTCCCCAATAGCCTCGTACAGTATTTGTCGCCGCATCCCGAAAGCGAGCGGTCCCAGCAGCTCGGGTTTTATGTCCAGGATCAGTGGACTGTGCAGAACCTGACGCTCAATCTTGGCGCGCGGTACGATCAGATGCGTCAGTGGGTCCCCCCGTCGACCAGGCCGGCGAGTTTTTTCACGCCCGAACTCAGCTTCCCGCAGGTCGATGACGTGCCGAACTGGAAGGATTTCAGTCCGCGGCTGGGCGTCGCTTACGACATATTCGGCGACGGCAAGACCGCGATCAAGGTGGCTCTGGGCCGGTATCTGCTAGGTGACGGAACCAGAACCTCGGGTGCCAACAACCCCTCGAACACCGTTGTCGTCGCCGCGCGCCGGAATTGGAACGACTTCCTCTTTCCGGTTGGCGACCCGCGTCGAGGGAATTTCATCCCTGACTGTGACTTGAAAGATAATTTCACCAACGGCGAGTGCGGGACGCTCAATAATCTGGCGTTCGGCACGTCCCAGATCAGGACGGTCTGGGATAATGATCTGCTGCGTGGTTGGGGGGTGCGCCCGGCCAACTGGAAGACCTCGGTGTCCTTCGACCACGAGCTGGCGCCGGGCGTCGGGCTGAGGGTCGGCTATTATCGCACCTCGTGGAGCAACTTCAGAGCCACCCAGAATGTTGCCGTGAGTGCGGGCGATTTCGACCCCTTCTGCATCACGGCACCGTCGGATCCACGGCTGCCAGGCGGTGGGGGGAACGAGGTCTGCGGGTTCTTTGACATCAAGCCCGAGAAATTCGGCCTGAGCAGTAGGCATTTAAGCTCCGCGTCGAACTTCGGGAACCAGAGCGAGGTGTACAACGGCATGGAGGCCGAGGTTAATGCACGGTTTGGCGACGGCGGCATCTTCAACGGTGGCGTGAGCACCGGGCGCCTAGTGACCGACAACTGCGATATTGTACTGAATCGTCCGGACGTCAGCGCGACCTCGACAATCATGGGCAATTCGAGCCCCACGGCGAGCACCGACTTCTGCCATGCCGTCCAGCCGTTCGAGGCCGTGACGCAAGTAAAAATCCAAGCCGCCTACCCGCTTCCGGGGGATTTCCAGGTGAGTGTGGTGTTCCAGAATCTGCCGGGACGGCCAGCCGACGCGAGTTTCGTGGCCCGCAACGCAGACATTGCGCCGTCGCTCGGCCGAAACCTGGGCAGGTGCCGCGGCAGCGCCACCTGTACCGGCACGGCCACGATTGCCGACCTGTACCCAACCTACACGAAGCTCGAGGACCGGATGACCCAGGTCGACCTCCGCTTGACCAAGAGCATCCCATTGGGAGGGCGGGCCAGGGTGAGGATGATGTTCGACCTGTACAATGTGCTCAACGGGAATGCCATCAATAGGGTCACCACTCGGTACGGTTCGGCGTGGCTGGTACCGAGAGCGATTCTCTCGCCGCGGTTGTTCAAGCTCGGCGCCCAGCTTGACTTCTAGAATGGGTTAGTGTCCCCTCCGGTCTAAAACGCTTGGCCTTTTAGGCGAGGAAGGCTTCGTGGATGTGCCCGGAGGGGACCAGGCTCCCTGGACTGAAGCCGGGGGCTCAGGATGAAGCGGGCGCGAGTGAGTCCGGGTCCAGCAAAACTGGCGAATGTGTAGATGACGGCGCTCAACACCGTAGACGGCTCCCGTCAAGAAGCTCGGCGACGGCACCGGCAGGCTCAAACACTTGGTTGAACCCCCTACCGATCTTCGATCTCAATGACGCTCGACGCTTCGCTCGTCGAGATTCGGAGTGACACATATAGGTATCGGCGTTCCACCGAGGTCGTACGCGAGCAGCAGCGTTGGCTCGTGGGCTGCCGCAGCACCTCGCGTGTGTCCGAGTGCGATGCTGGCTGTCTGACGACTCTGTATAAGACGAGTGGGCCGACAGCGACAAGGACGAGATGAAGATGAAGAGATGGTTTCGATCGTCGATGAAAGCGCTTCAGGCAGTGGTAACACTTGGAGTATTCGTGTTGATCCTGTTCGGCCAGCAGCCATGGACCACGGCGGCCCAAAGCCGTCCCAGTCGGCTCGACACGTCCGACATCCGGGTGCTTCTACTACGCTTTGAAGCGGGATCTCGGTCGAACTGGCACAGGCACTCCGGCTGGCAGATCCTGATGGCAGAAGAAGGTCGTGGACGCACACAAGTGCGAGGCGAGGCGGTCCAAGAGCTGCTGCCAGGTAGACCGATCTACGTCGGTCCCGGAGTGGTCCACTGGCACGGTGCAGCACCCGATGAGCACTTCCTACAGCTCACCTTCTACAGTGGTGACGTGACCGGGCTCGAGCCGGTGAGCGAAGAGGACTATCTCGGGAGGTAGCGAACGGGATCCACAGGTCCGGACTCCCGAAGTGACCACCGAGCGTACCTGGAGAACTGGTAAGGAGGTGTCACATGAACGGTCGATGTCTCGCTGCGTTCTTCACAGTGATGGCGGTCGTCTTGCTGGTGCCGGTGGGCGTCGCGGGGCAGACCCAGACGGCAGCGGCGGACAGTTGGGCACCGTCCCGTACACCGTGGGGTGAGCCGGATCTGCAGGGGACCTGGACGAACACCACCACGACGCGTTTGGAGCGACCCGAAGATCTTGCGGGGAAACAGGTTCTGACGGGCGAAGACCTAGTTGAACGGGACAGGGAAGTCGCCGAGCGGGTCAACTTGGACAACCGTAGGGGAGGAACAGGTGCCTACAACGAGTTCTGGGCGGAGCGGGGAAGACTGAATGCGCGAACGTCGCTGATCGTGGACCCGCCGGATGGGAAACTGCCGCCCTTGAGGCCCAGCGAAGAGCGGCGACGAGCGGAGGCCCGCCAACGTAGGTCAGCCGACGGGCCGGAGGACCGGAACGTGTACGAGCGGTGCATCTCGCGGGGGCTGCCCGGCGCCATGATGCCTGGTTTCTACAACCACAACTATCAGATCCTGCAAACGCCTGGATACGTCGTAATACTGGTCGAGATGATCCACGATGCACGGATCATTCCACTGGACGGGCGTCCGCATGTGGGCCAAGACATCCGTCAGTGGCTAGGGGACTCGCGTGGCCGCTGGGAAGGCACTACGCTGGTCATCGAGACAACCAATTTCACCAACAAGGTCAACGGGCGAGGCGTGACAGCCTTCGGCGCCAGCGAGAACATGCATCTGGTCGAACGCTTCACGCGCGTCGCCGATGACACGATCGACTACCAACTCACGCTCGACGATCCGACGGAGTATGCGAGACCCTGGACCGCGGCGATTCCAATGACGGCGCTCGATGGGCCGCTCTTCGAGTACGCGTGTCACGAGGGCAATTACTCTCTGCCGAACATGCTCAGCGGACAACGAGCCGAAGAGAAGGCCACCGAAGCAGACGCGACGAGAGAAGCAAGATAGGTCAAAGCTCGCGGCACGCCCGGCATCGCGTACGGCCGACAGATACTCGTCGAGCTTGACCCGGGTCACAGTGCCGCTTAAGGGTCGGCTGCGGATTGTTGCACCGGCAGGAAACACGAATCGCGGAGAAGCGTACGCCGCAAGTGAGGCCAGTGCCACGGTTGCTGTCGAACATCACACTCCACACGGTTGATGGCGAGTGGGCCACGAAGGCCTGTTGCCGCGTGCTCGTCTCAGGATCGTTGACAGCTTCGAATGATTGACGCTATGTTCCAGGTGCAGCTATCACAGGGAGTGAATATGGCGTTCAAGCGATCGGTCGGAGTTGCGCTAACGGTGTTTGGGCTCACCTCACTGGTACTCTCCGCCGCCGCGCGGAATGACGAATCATTCAAGGTCCGCCTGTCGCCAGTACCGAGGGACATTCGGATGCACGCGACTGTCACTGGCAAAGGTGCGGCGACGGCTATCTTGGTCGGCACGAAGCTCACGATCAGCGGATCGTTTGAGGGTTTACGCTCGCCGGCCACCGTCGCTCGGCTCCATCGCGGGGCGGTGACGGGCGTTCGCGGAGCGGCGTTTCAAGACCTGACGGTGTCACACTCACCAAGCGGAACCATCGCAGGGTCAATCGAGCTGACGCCGTTTCAGATCCAGGCCCTGATGGCAGGTCAACTCTACATCCAAATCCACAGCGAGGGAGCTCCCGAGGGAAACCTGTGGGGCTGGCTCCTTCGCAGGGGCACGACCAATGCCTGGAAGTAGAAACCGCATCGTGCTGGCAGGCGTGATCATCGCTACACTCGGCATCTCCATGGCCGCCGGTCAAGAGCGCCGCTCCAGTGGCTTGTTTACGGAAGCGCAGGCCGGGAGGGGACGCACGGCGTATCAGACGAGCTGTGCAAGCTGTCATGCTGAGAGCCTCGCTGGACAGTCCACAGGGCCGCCGTTAGCAGGCCCTGCGTTCATGGGCGGCTGGGGAAGGCGAACGGTCCGTGACCTGCTATCGTTTACGCAAGCCGCAATGCCTCCCGGTAGCGTCGGCAGCCTTCCAGAGGAAACGTACCTCGACATCGTGGCGTTCATTCTCCAATCGAATGGCGCACCAGCTGGGAGAGAGTCTCTGACCGCGATGACAGATGTGGCGATCAACACCGTGGCGACGGTCCAGAGTCAGGGTGCTCCGGCGCTGGCCCAGGCGGCGGCAGAACGCCTGGGGCTACTCGTCGCCGGAGAAGTGAAGAATGTCGTGCCGGTGACCGACGCGATGTTGCGCAATCCGGATCCTGCCGACTGGCTGATGATCCGCGGGAACTATCAAGCGTGGAGCTACAGTCCCCTCAGCCAGATCACCCGCGATAACGTGAAGGAGTTGCGCCTAGCATGGATCTGGTCGCTGCGTGAGCACACGGGTCGCAATGAGCCGGCGCCGATAGCGCATAACGGCATTATTTACATCAACAATCCGCCCAACGTCATGCAGGCGATCGATGGCCGCACGGGCGAGCTGATTTGGGAGACCCGCTACGCCGCGAACCCTCCCTATCATCCCATGCGAGGTCTCGCCATTTATGGGGACAAACTCTTTGCGGCCACTAACCAGGCGCACCTGGTGGCGCTTGAGGCGCGGACGGGCAAGACCGTGTGGGAAACGGTGATCGGCGATCGGACGGAGGGCGAGTGGACCGCAAGCAGTGGCCCGATCGTGATCAACGGCAAGGTGCTGCAAGGGATGGGGACATGCCAGCAGTACCGGGAGGAGAAATGCTTCATCAGCGCCTACGATGCTGAGACCGGCAAGGAACTCTGGCGGTTCAACACCATTGCCCGGGCGGGTGAGCCCGGGGGAGATACCTGGAACAACCTGCCGGACGTGTTCCGTGCCGGCGGAGACACGTGGATTACGGGCACTTACGATTCGACATCCAACCTGACGTACTGGGGCGTCGCCCAGGCCAAGCCGTGGATGCGCGCGAGCCGCCAATCGGGGAACGGCGCGGTGCTATACACCAGCTCGACGTTGGCTCTCAATCCGGATACCGGCGAACTGGTGTGGCATTTCCAGCATGCGCCCGGTGAATCGTTGGATCTCGACGAAGTCTACGAACGGGTGTTGGTGGATGATGCGGGTCAGAGTCTGGTGTTCTCGGTCGGCAAAGCCGGTATCCTATGGAAGCTTGACCGGAAGACCGGCACGTTTCTGGGGCACAAGGAAACGGTCTTTCAAAACATCTACGACTCGATTGATCGCGAAACGGGGGAACCGCATTACCGGCCAGACATCCTTGAGCAGCAGATCGGCCAGCCGATCCAATCGTGCCCGAGTACCGGAGGAGGCAAGAACTGGCCGGCGATGAGCTACCACGTTCCCACCCATCGGCTCATTATCCCCGTCAGCCAGACCTGCCAGGAGCTCAACGCGCGAAGAGTCGAGCTCCAAGAGGGTATGTCGAGCCATGGCGCCAGCATTCGGAGTTTTGAAATGCCTGGGACAGATGGGAACATCGGCAAGCTGGCGGCCTACGATGTGAGCACGATGAAGGAGGTGTGGTCCCGTGAGCAACGCGCGCCCTTCATGTCCTCCGTGCTGTCGACGGCCGGGGACGTCGCGTTCACCGGCGATTTGGATCGCTATCTCAAAGCGGTCGATGTCCATACCGGCGAAGTGCTGTGGGAGACGCGATTGGGAACATCGGTGCAGGGGTTTCCGATCTCGTTCGGCATTGACGGAAAGCAATACATCGCCGTCACAACCGGCAATGGCGCGGGCGGCATACAACAGGCCGCACAACGGGCCGACAAGGTTTACGATCTGCCGCCCACGGGGACCGCGCTGTACGTGTTCACACTGCCGGATGGATAAGGTGTAGTAGTCACGACGTGATCTGACAGTCACCCTGATTGTTGACCGTCTGTCAGATCGCATCTACGCGGCGGCGCCGCAGCTCGTTGACGGCGGAAGCCGAATCTGTGGAACCCAAAGCGGTGCCCAAAGCGGTGCAATGAGGTGTAGGTGCGCAGCTCGTACACTCGGTTCATGTCCTGCGCCTTTATCACCGCATGGTGGTTGACTGCCAGCCCCACGAGAAACGCCAGGACCACGAGACAGACCGTCGTTGCGTGCCTTCGAATCATCTGCTATCTCCTTTCGTCGCACCGGGGGGGGTTGCCCCATCCACTGTTGAAATTCAGCGGCGGTCTGGTTAACGACTACGCGACCATCTCCGACAATTCTCCGAGACCCAGCTGAGCATCGCGCGTTCTGAGCGCCGTCACCAGCGTGGGCATGTCCTTGCACCCTTTCACGCGCCGGAAGCCGTTGGCGGCTTCGAGCACTCCGGCCGCGACCCAGCGCAGCACCATCGTGCCCGCGCGCCATCGTTTGACGTTCTGTTTGACGTGGCGGGTCCGGCTGAGGAGGCTCTCGATGGCGTTGGTCGTCGCCAACGATCGCTGGAGCCGTTCGGAAAGCTGCGTATTTCGGATGATGTGGACCGCTGATTCCGGTCGAAGTGGATCGGCGATTCCGGATGAAGTGGATCACCGATTTCGGCCGAAGTGGATCGCTTTCGGTCGATGTGGATCACCGATTTCGGGGATCGTGAACGCTCGTCGGTAGCCTGACCGCGGCATGCTTCGCCCTTTTGACAGGAGGGCGAGACGATGCCGGCTCGGAGGCTGCTGATGAGGAAGATTCGGGAGATTCTACGACTCAGGCATGAGCAGGGACTGTCCCACCGGGAGATAGCCCGGGCCTGCGTCATCGGTGCAGGTACGGTTTCTCGTTATCTGCAAAAGACGGCCGAGCGCGGGCTCGGCTGGCCGCTGCCGGCCGAGCTGGACGACGCGGCCCTTGAGGCCCGGTTGTTTCGCCGCCCCGCGCCAGCGGCTGGCCGAGCCCGGCCTGACTGCGCGCACATCCACCGCGAGCTCAAGCGCGACGGCGTCACCCTGCAGCTGCTCTGGGAGGAATACGTCCAGGTCCATCCGGACGGCTACCGCTACACGCAGTTCTGCGAGATCTACCGGCAGTGGGCGCGGCGGCTGCGGCCGTCGATGCGGCAGGTGCACCGCGCCGGCGAGAAGACCTTCATCGACTTCTCCGGCAAGCGGCCGAGCCTGGTCGACCGGCGCACGGGGGAGCTGCGGCCTGTCGAGCTGTTCGTCGCCGTGCTCGGCGCCAGCCGCCTCACCTACGCCGAGGCGACCGAGACCCAGCAGTTGGCTGACTGGGTCGACGCGCACATCCACATGGTGGACTACTTCGGCGGCGCCACCACGTTGTGGGTCCCCGACCAGCTCAAGAGCGCCGTCACCCGGCCCTGCCGCTACGAGCCCGAGGTCAATCGCACCTACGAGGACCTGGCCGCCCACTACGGCGCCGTCGTGGTCCCGGCGCGGCCGCGCAAGCCCCGCGACAAAGCGGCCGTCGAAACCAGTGTGCTCGTGGCCCAGCGCTGGATACTGGCCCGGCTCCGCGACCAGACCTTCTTCGACCTCGGCGCGCTGAACACCGCGATCCGCGTCCTGCTCGACCAGCTCAACGACCGGCCGCTGAAGAAGCTGGGCGTCAGCCGGCGCGTCTTCTACGAGCAGCTCGACCGCCCGGCCCTGCGGCCCCTGCCCGCCGCGCGCTACAGCCTGGCGCACTGGAAGCTGCGGGGTGTCAACATCGACTACCACATCGAGGTCGAGCGCCACGTCTACAGCGTGCCGTACCAACTGGTCCGCGAGCAGGTCGAGGTCCGCTACACCACCCACACGGTCGAGATCTTCCATCGCGACAAGCGCGTGGCCTCGCACCGGCGGCGCTACGACCGACAGCCGTCCACCGCGGTTGAGCACATGCCCAGCGCCCACCGCGCGCATGCCGAGTGGACACCGTCGCGGCTGATCCGCTGGGCTGAGAAGGTCGGGCCAGCGACCGGAAAGCTCGTCAGCCGGATCCTGGAGAGCCGCCCGCACCCCGAGCAGGGGTATCGCGCCTGCCTGGGGATCATGCGCCTGGGACGGCAGTACGGCAACAGCCGACTCGAAACGGCGAGCAACCGCGCGCTGGCCCTCGGCTCCTGCCGCTATCGCACCGTCAGGAACATCCTCGCCGCCGGCCAGGACCGTCTGCCCCTCGAGCCGCCGGCCGAGACGAACCCGACGCCGGCGCACGCCAACATCCGCGGCGCCGACTACTACGCCACGACCACCACCGGGGAGGACCGATGCTGACCCAACAGACGCTCGACAAGCTCAACGCCATGAAGCTCGGCGCGATGGCCGACGCTTTCCAGAAACAACTCCAGACCGCCGAGGCCGCCGCGCTCAGCTTCGAGGAGCGTCTCGGTCTGCTGGTCGATACCGAGTGGACGGCTCGCGAGCAGCGCAAGCTGACGCGGCGCCTCCACGCGGCCAGGCTGCGCTATCAGGCGACGCTCGAAGCCGTCGACTACACCCATCCCCGCCGGCTCAACCGCCAGCAGGTCCTCACGCTGGGCGCCTGCGCGTGGATCGCCGAGCGCCACAACTTGATCGTCACCGGGCCATGCGGCATCGGGAAGAGCTTTCTCGCCTGCGCCCTCGTCGAACGGGCGTGTCGCCGCGGCTTCACCGCCCGTTACGTCCGCATGCCGCGTCTGCTGCACGAGCTGGCCGTCGGCCGCGGGGACGGCTCCTACACGCGGCTGCTCGCCCGCTTGGCCAAGCTCGACCTGCTCGCCATCGACGACTGGATGCTCGCGCCGCTGCGCGACGCCGAGCGGCGCGACCTCAACGAGGTCATAGAGGACCGCGCCGAACGCGCCTCGACGCTCATCGCCAGTCAATTGCCCGTGACCGACTGGCACGCCGTCATCGGCGACCCCAACCAGGCCGATGCAATCTGCGACCGGCTGCTCCACGACGCGCACCGCATCGAGCTCAAGGGCCACTCGATGCGACGGACGCACGACGCACCAGCCAACCGCCGGAAGAAGACGACATGACCACAGAACCGACAACAACGACACCGCGACGGACACCGACGATCACCTCCGCGACACGCGCGACACTCCCGCCGGGCTCGTGCAGCCTGTGGATCCTGACGGTGCTGTGGAAAACGCGCGCGATGCGCTTGGCGCCGACTGCGCCGCTGCACAAGGCGCGTTTCCCACAACACCTTGGACGCCGCAGACGGCGCCCACAGCAACCACAGGCAATATCGTCCGTGCTCTCTACACGAGGTCACGTGTAGGATATCGACAACCCGTTGCGACACCGATGGAGGTTACTGGCTGACCAATCGTCGCTGCGCTCCGACGAGCGTTCCACTTCGCCGAAATCCGTGATCCACATCCCCGGAATCGGTGATCCACTTCAGCGAAATACGCAGAAAGCTCCAGGCCGAGCACCGTCAGCGTCTCGTCGAGGCCCTCACGAACGCTGGCGGCGGCACTGGGATGATCGCAGTCCAAGCGGCGGGCCAGGTCCTGCAGGCGCCGCCGGGCGGTCTTGACGTGATCGCTGCCATAGGCGCGGGTGAGGATCGCCCGGACCCACGGCCGCTGGCGCTCGGGGAGCTGCTCGAGGATGTTGCGCCGTTTATGCACTTGACACCGCTGCACCAGGGCGGCGCGCCCGAACGTCTGGGTGACGGCGGTGTGCAGGGCCTTCGCGCCGTCGAGGACCTCGGCGGACGGGTCAAATCCGGCCATTAGTGGACACCGCAAACCCGGCCATATTCGGCGACCCGAGACGGGAGTTGAGTTCTACTTCATAGGGTCATGTTCGCGCAAGGATGTTTGGACCTTGGTGCGCCAGCTGCGCGGCCCGCACTTGAGCACATGCGCGTGATGGAGCAGACGTTCGAGTGGTAGGGACCAGTGCAACCTGGTGTCGGTGCCAGTGGTGGGTAACATGCGGATCGGGTAAAATATGGCTTTGTGGGGAGTGTTCCTCATCAGGCTTTGTCGGAGTCGGAGGGCCAATCTGATGCACCTAATAGCACCCAGACATTCATCCGCAGCCGTCCTCGTGGCACTGACGCTCATGCTGGTCGTTGCCGGCAGCGCGCAACAAGCGCCCAGCCCAACCCAGCGAATCTCCCTACTGGACGAGCCGCAGACGTTCACCAGCAGGGAGCTGCAGTTCCGAGTTGTCCCGCTCAAGGGGCTCTCCCACCCCTGGGCGCTCGCATTCCTGCCCAACGGCGACATGCTGATCACCGAGCGGTCCGGTCGTCTCCGAATCGTCAGGAACGGTGTGCTCGACCCCGACCCGATCGCCGGAATGCCCGAGGTCAACACCGTGCGGATCAAAGGGCTGATGGATATCGCGTTGCACCCGCGCTTTGCGGAGAACCAGTTCGTCTATTTCACCTACTCCAAGCCGAAGCTGGATGACCCGCGCGCGGCGACCGCCACGCTGGCCCGTGGGCGCTTCGACGGCGGCTCTGCCCTGATGGAAGTGCGCGACCTGTTCGAGGCGGATGCCGTCACCAGTGGAGCACAAGCGTCACGCATCGTGTTTGGCCCGGACGGCAAGCTGTATATGTCGGTTGGGCTCCCGCTGCGATATCCGATCGGGTCGGCGGAAAGCGCCCAGGACCCAGCGGACCATGCCGGCAAGGTGCTACGGCTCAATGACGACGGGACAGCCCCGGACGACAACCCGTTTGTCGGCCAGACCGACTACCGGCCGGAGATCTACGCAATGGGCATTCGCAACTCCCTGGGCCTGGTGTTTCATCCGGAGACGGGCGAGCTCTGGGAGCATGAGAATGGTCCTCAGGGTGGTGACGAGATCAACATCATCAAACCGGGCTTGAACTACGGCTGGCCTGTCATCTCCTATGGCCGCGCCTACTCGGGAGACCGCACCGGCACAGATTCCGGTCCGACCCTGCCCGAGCCGTGCGCGCCGGGTATGGAGCAACCTTTCTTCTTCTGGAACCCGTCAATCGCGGCCTCGGGATTGATCTTCTACACCGGGGACGAGTTTCCGGCCTGGAAGGGGGACATCTTTGTAGGCGCGCTTCGCGGCGCCCAACTGCAGCGCGTGATCCTGAACGACAGAGGGCTGCCGGTCCGTCACGAATCGTTGCTCATGGAGCTCAAGCAGCGGATCCGAGACGTCAAGCAGGGCCCGGACGGTCTCATCTATCTGCTGACTGACGAGGCCGAGGGTATGCTTCTGAGGCTCGAACCCATCGCTGAACCGGTCTGAGGGCTAGTTGCTGGCGAAGCAGTAGAACAGACCAGCACCGCCCGTGGCCACCAGGTCCTCTTGGCTACAGCCGCGGCTGGCGTGCGCTGAATTCCACGATCCGTTCCCGCCCTGCTTGTCCGAATGACCAAGCTGCGCTGACCCCTCGCCGTTGCTCGTCCAATTGGCGCAGGTATGGTCCATCCCGTCGGTAAACGCGCTGCCATCGGGCCGAGTACCGGTCAGGATGTCGTGTCGGTTCGGCGAGTCTCCGACGCCGTTGACCACCGTCCCTTTCTCCGTCAATGAAATCATCTTGTCGAGCGCGTTGCCGAGCCGGGCCTGCCCGTCGCTGCCGGCGGACAGTGTACGTCGGCGACTACCCGGGTCGGCGCCGTGGAGCTCAGCGACGTTCAGCGCGACGCGCCGCCGCCCACCGTGCGCGTACCAGGGACCGCTGCCGACACGGTCTCGTGCGTTCACCGCGTTAGGCCCCTGCGTGCTGAGATAGGCACGCCAAGTCAATTCACCACGTCCCGCGGCCGAGGCCAGCGACTGGCAGTGCGCGTCGGCGCCCGCAAGGCCGCCAAGGTTGGCGCCATCGCCTTTGCCCACACTGGTGATAAAGAACGACATCGGCCCCGCCGGGGCTTGCTGCGCAAGCACGAAGTGGAAGGCTCCCGCAAGCACTACGGCGAGCACGACGAGTGTCAATCGTTGGTTTCGCACTATGGCCATCGTGCCTCCCGCGGTAAGAGGATCGCAGCGCGGAATTTTAACGCCTACCGTCTGGCGCGTCTACGCGAACCTGCCGCCGTCGGGGGCCGGGCTCGAGGCACTGTCAAGCTGACGAGTACAGCGCGTGACCGTCCCTTGAAGCCTGGCTGTCTATCGCCCTTCAGCAGGCACAATTTATCGCATCCCACACCAGGAATGAGCGAGTCCTGAGCGAACGTGAGCCGCCCCAACAGGTGACGTGTGACGTCCCCTGACTAGGATGCGCGCAGGCCCGACAATGGCTCGGGCATTGACGAGCGGACGACAACGCGCCTAGACGTCGGAGAGGCGCTTCAGCGTGCCGGTGCTGTCGCCAAACGTTTCGACCGGAGTCCCCAGCTTTTCCAAGATGGTGACCCACAGGTTCGCCAGCGGCGTACCATTCGGATATCGAACGTAGCGACCCCCGGTGATCCCGGTCGCCTTTCCGCCGACCAAGGCGATCGGCAGGTCGTGGTAGAAGTGCGTGTTGCTGTCACTGATCCCCGTGCCGTAGAGAAACAGCGTCGAATCCAGCATCGTTCCGTCGCCCTCGGGTGTAGCCGCCATCCGTTTGACGAGATGGGTGAACTGCTGGAAGTGGTATTCGTTGATCCGGTGTAGCTTTTCGAGATTGGCCGGCTTGTCCTGGTGATGCGATATCGGGTGGTGCGAGTCCGAGACGCCGATCTCCGGATACGCGAGACCACTAATCTCGCGCGCCAGCATGAACGTGCTGATCCGAGTCAGGTCGGTCTGATAGGCAAGCGCCAGCAGATCCATCATCAGCTTGGCATGCTCCGCATAGTCGGACGGCTTCCCAACCGGCTGGTCGACCACCGGGAGCTCCAGCGTATTCTGCCGTTCCGCCATCTCGATGCGCCGCTCGGCATCGCGTACGGCCGACAGATACTCGTCGAGCTTGACCCGGTCCCAAGGCCCGATGACCCGCTCGAGGTCTCCGAGTTCCTCGCTGACGGCGTCGAGCACTGTGCTGTCCCTGCGCATGCGCGCCCGCCGCGCCTCGGGATCGGTGCTCCCGCTCGTGCCGAACATCCGCTCAAACAAGGCGCGCGGGTCGTTCTCGATCGGGAGCGGCGTCGTGGGTGTACGCCAGGCCACGGTGTTGGTGTACGCACAGCTTGCTCCACCGTCGCACGAGCCGAGCATGTCGTTCGACTCAATCCCGAGCTCGAGCGAGGCCAGCTGCGTTTCCTTGGACAACTCCTTTGCCGCAATCTGGTCCATCGACACCGACGCGTACACGTCGGCACCTCTTGTGGGCTTGAACGGCACACAGGTCAGGAACGTGCCAGCGGCACGCGCATGGCCGCCGGCAGTTATGACCCGCTTCGCGGCTTCGTCATCGAGGCCGCCACACAGCAGCAGCCGGTCCTTGAACTCGGCCAGCGAGCGGAGCGTTGGCGGCAGTTCGGTCAGCGGCCCCTCCGCCGTCGGCGACCAGTAGGGCATCGACATCCCGTTGGGCACGTAGAACACCCCGAACCGGCGCACCGGCGCTGCCGCCGTCTTGCTCAGCGCGGTTAGCGCCGGGACCATGCTGTCGAGTAACGGCAGCGCCAGCGTCGCGCCGAGACCACGCAACACGGTCCGGCGGGGGAGATGGATCTTGCTGATCAACATGGCTCAATCTCCTGACTTCCGCGGGATGCGTCGTTCATCTCACTGTCCGGCCACGGTTGCCGGCATGATCGTATCGGGCCCGGGCGCCCGTTGCATTTGGAACGGTGTGCTGTTCACGATAGCGAGCACCAGCGCCGACCAACGGTCGTCGGCCTGCTCCAGCTCCCGTACGATCCGCCGTACCGTCGGCGCGTCGTAGTAGTCAACCCCCCGGCCCAGCGCATAGGTCAGCAGCTTCTCGGTCACCGTCTGCACAAACTCGGTCCCCTGCCCCAGCAGCGCCTCGCGAAACGCCCGCGGGCTGTCGATCGTCGCGTCGTTGAGCGTGATCGTCGCGTCGATGGTCGCGCCCCCGTCCGTCTCCCGCCACCGCCCGATCGCGTCGAAGTGCTCGAGCGCGAACCCCAGCGGGTCCATGCGCGTATGACAACTCGCGCAGACGGGGCTGCGCCGGTGCTGCTCCGTCCGCTCGCGAAGCGACGTCGGCGTGCCGGTCCCGTCGTTCTCCTTGAGCGGCGGCACATTCGCCGGCGGCGGCGGCGGCGGGGCGCCCAGCAGCGTCTCGAGCACCCATTTACCCCGCAGCACGACCGACGTCCGGTTCGCATACGAGGTCACCGTCAGCAGGCTCGCATGCCCCAGCAGCCCGTGCCGCCGGTCATCGCCCCACTGGACCCGCCGAAACCGCCTGCCGTAGATGTCTTCCACGCCGTAGTGCCGCGCCAGCGACTCGTTCAGATAGGTGTAGTCGGCCCGCAGCAGCTCCGGGATGGGCCGGTCCGCGCGCACCTGGCTCTCGAAAAACAGCTCCGTCTCGCGCACCATCGCCTTGCGCAACGTGTCGTTGAACCCGGCAACCAGGGGATCCTGCGCGTGGATGTTGCGCACCTGCAGCCACTGGCCGACAAAATCGTTCATGAACCGGGTCGCCCGCCGGTCGGCCAGCAAGCGGCGCACCTGCTGCGCCAGGATCGCCGGATCACTCAGCCGCCCCGCCTCCGCCACCGCCAGCAGTGCGTCATCGGGAATGCTCCGCCAGAGGAAGAAGGACAGCCGCGAGGCGAGCTCCAGGTCGGTCACCTGATAGGCCTGGCCAACCGCCGCGTCCTCCGGCAGACGTTCGAGGCGGAGTAGGAACTTCGGCATCGAGAGCAGCACCTCGAGCGCCCGCTCGATGCCAGCGTCGAAATCGCGGTCCTGGCGCCCGTGCTGGTAGAAGGCAAGCAGCGGCTCGAGGTCGCTGTCAGTGACCGGCCGGCGGTATGCCCGTCGCGCCAGGGTCGTGATGATCTCCCGCGCGCATGACTCCTCGTCGTGGGTGCCGGTCGGGCGGCAGGTGAAGATCCGCCGGCGGCTTGCCGTGTCGTCCGGCACTGTCCCATCGAACGGGCCAGAAATAAAGAACGCGTTGATGGCCGGGCGCCCATACGCACCATCGAGCGGCGTCGGGTTCGAGTCGGTGAACGCCACCGATACCAGCCGCTGGCCGGCGGTGATCGGCACGCGGATTTCCAACGCCTCATCGGCCGTCATGCGATAGGAATGGAGCCGCTGGCCCTCGACATCGTCTTCGGCAATCGGAACCAATACTCCTGGGTCGGGTCCGGGGAACTTGCCGCCGATGTTCCAACGTTTGACCAGCGCGTGGTCCACGCGCAGCTCAATGTCGTGGTCATCCTCCCCGATGCCGCGCAGACCGTTCGTCGTGCTGCCCTTCAGACGGATGGCGAAGACATACTCTCCGTCGAGCGGAAAAATGTGACGAGCGGACAGGCCGCCGTGGGTCTCGAACGGCATCTCCTCACTCATGCGAGCATCTTGCACTTCGGACCCCAGCGAGTACACCTGTCGGATCGGACGATTATCGGGGCTCCCGATCGCCGCGCGAGTGATCTTCGTCGCGGCTGCCGTGTAGCGCGCCATCAGCGCCGGCGTCATCGAGAGCACATCGGCGTTGTTATCAAACCCGAAGCCGGCCATATCGCTCGGCAGCAAATCGGTGCCATCGACCTCCAGCGCCAGCAGGTCCTGGATGGCGTTGACGTACTCGACACGATTGAGCCGGCGGGACGCGACACGGCCCGGGTTGGGCGAGGCGGCGCTCTCCTGGTCAAGCGCCGCCTCGAGCGAGGTGACAAACGCATCAATCGCCTCCGCATCAGGCCGCGGCCGCCCCTCCGGCGGCATCTGCCCCTTGCGGAGCTTCCGCACCACCTTCTCCAAAACATCGGCGTGGCCCCCGACCTGGCCGACGTCCACCTGGTCAAGCATCAGACCGGCCGTCTGCAATCGCTCGTTGTGACAGGTGACGCAGTAGCGGTCCAGCAGCGCGCGTGACGGCGGTCCGGCGGCACCCGCCAGACTCACGCGCTGAGACGGAGCAGCTGCCGCCTGCGGTTCAGCGGCTTGCACCGCTCCGCTCCACACCATCGCGACGCCCACGAGCCCAATCGTGCGACCAAGCAGTGTCAACATCCCTGTCTCCCTGTTAGCGGCTTTGTGACTCCTCCTGGTTCGCGGAGACTACGTCGCGGTCGGCACGTTCATGCAGGATACCCGGGATGCCCAACCGGGTATTGGCGCCAAACTGCCGGAGCAGCTCCGCGGTTTCAGGATACTCGTTGAACGCAAACGCTTGCTTGGCACCCTCCGCCAGACGGAACGCGGTGCGGCCCCGATAGTCGCGGGCGTCGATGTCGGCACCCTGCTCCACCAAATACTGCACTACCTCATTCAACCCCCGGAAAGTCGCGGCGTGCAAGGCCGTGAAATCGGCTTCATTGACCGCCCGAACGTCAGCCCCGGCCTCGACCAACGCCCTGACCGATTCCTCCGCACTGGGCGAGCGCTGCCCGCGCGGTGTGTTCGGTGTATGGGAGCGATAGCCCAGCCCGGCTGCCGCCATCACCGGCGTGGTCCCGTCAGCCGTCGCCAGGTTGGGGTCGGCCCCAGCCGCCAAGAGCGTCCGGATGATCTCGGGGCTGCTGTCGAAGCGATATCTGGCGGCGTCGCCGAACAGGCCCCCACCATTGGCTGAGAAGGCGGCCACCCACAGCGGTGTGGCACCGCCCACATCGCCAGTTCCGACCGAGTTCTGCTCAAACGCCCCGCGCCGCGGGCGCGCCAGGTAACCGAGCACCACCGCCGTCGTCGTGATCCGCGCATTCGGGTCCGCCCCGTAGGCCAGCAACTCCTTCACCAATGGCAGCCGGCGCTCCGGGGTCAGCCCGCGGACCCCCCTGCCGCCCGAGTTGACCGCTTGTCGCCCGTGCGTCCGATACCAATCCGCCAGCCAGGTACTGGGGTTCCCTGCCGCCGCGTGCAGCGGGGCAACCCCGTGCATCGCCCCGTTCGGGTCGGCGCCCTGCTCGAGCAAGAACCGCGCGAAGGCATCTTGGCTGGCGATGATGGAGTACGGCAACGGGAGGGTGCCGTCCGACCCTGGCTCGTTCACGTCGGCGCCTGCCGCGATCAGCAGCCGGGCCATCTCGACGTCACCGTTACGGGCGGCGAACAGCAACGGGGTGAACCCCTTCTTCGAAGAGACATGGACGTCGGCGGTGCTCTCTAGCAGCACATGCACGATGTCGCGGTTCGGTGCCGCGACTGCCCACATCAGCGCCGTGACCCCGGTCGTGGTGACGGCGTTGACATCAGCACCACCCGCGGCCAGGGCCCGTACGACCTGCGCATTGCCGGTCCCAGCGGCGAGCATCAGCGACGTCAGCCCGCTCGTCTGGGCGGCGTTCGCGTCGGCCCCCGCGGCCAACAGCGTCTCGACCACTCCCAGACTCGCGTTCTCACACGCGCGCATCAGCGGGATTCCCCCATGGTCGTCGGCCGCGTTCACGTTGGCGCCGGCGTCCAATAGCAGCTCGACCATCTCGCGGTCATCCCAATGAGCTGCCCATAACAGCGCGGTCGTCCCATCGGCCCGAGGCTCATTAACGTCGACACCCTCGCTGAGCAGTTCGCGCACTGCCGGCGCATCCTGCTGCGCTGCGGCGTCGACCAGCCGGAGATCGGCTCCAGCGGCCAGCCCCAAGAGGGACGAAACCCATAAGCCGCCCACGAAAATGATCGCAGTGCGCACCACCCGCTCCTTGTTGATGTTATGGTCGCTCACCTTCATTAGACCCGTGCATGATAACCTAAATCCTTTGCTGATAACCTATCTATATACTTATAACTCACCTTGGGGGTATCCATTTAACCGGACCAGTTGAGCGCCGCAGTTCTCCAGGGGCGATTTGCTGGAGGGCGTTCCAGGCTCGGTGGGTGCCCGCGCACCTGCGGCGGCGTGGCTCGCACAGCCCGGGGCCGCCTGGTGGCGATTAGGTCCTGGTAGCGTACCGGGTCGTGGGCTACGGCGAGTTCGAGCACGCGGTAGAAGACCATCCCGCGGCGGCGGGAGCGCCGGCGGGTGAAGCGGAACACGAACTCATTCAGGTAGCTGGCCAGGTGCGCCGGCTCCACCGAGCCCTGGTGGGTGCCCAGCAGCCAGCGTTTGGCCCGCGAGACGACCCGATGCACCGCTGGCAGGAGCGCGCCGGGGTCCTCGCCGCCGGCTCGGGCCGCCCGCTGGCTACGTCGGTCATGGACATAGCCGATCTTCTCGAGCCCGCTGTAGCCCGCCCAGCCGTCGGTGATCACCGTCGCGCGCGGCGCAACGTGATCTGTCACGAAGGGGTGCAGCGAGGCGGCCGACGCATCGGCCAGCGACAGCATCCGGCACCGGCCGACGCCTTTCGGCGCCTGGACCTCCCCGGCGACGCCGGTCAGCACCTTCTTGCCCCTGGCTCGACCGCCTGCCAGCCCCGGTTCCTCACCGCCGATGGAGGTCTCATCCACCTCCACCACCCCGGCTAGCCGGTCCCGGCCCGGGCGCACCAGCACCGACCGCCGCCGATGCAGCATCGCCCATGCCGTCTGGTAGGAGCCGATCTCCAGCGTCCGCTGCAGGCTCAGCGCCGAGATCCCGTCTTTGCTGGCCGCGAACAGCCAGCAGGCGGTGAACCAGACCGTGAGCGGCGTGCGCGTCCGGTCAAAGATAGTGCCCGCCGTCACCGACGTCCGGCCGCCGCACCCGGAGCACCTGTAGCGTCCATCGCCCAGCCGCCAGCCACTGTCGTGGCCGCACTCCGCGCAGACGAAGCCAGCGGGCCACCGCAGCCACTCCAGGTAGTCCAAGCAGTCCGCATCGGTGCGGAACCAGGCCTGGAACTCGCCCACGGACCTCGGATAGTGCGTGCCAGCATGCGGGCGATCCACCGCCCCAGCCTACATCGGTCCGGTTAAATGGATACCCCAAAACTCAGTTGTCGAACTCCAAACGTAGTGAACCGGAATTTCCATTTTGCCTGTCCCGGATGGCACCTTTATACACCCGAGGGCCGCCGAGCGCACGAAACGTTGTTCGTCGCACAATCGTCCAGGTCCAGAGGCGGTGACCTCAGCCCGCGCTGACGCGCTACCGACCGGAGCGACTGCTTTCAGGGCATTTCTCAGACACCGCTCCACACGTGTGCCCTTTCTTCGCCATGCGGGCTTCGTTGCATACTCCGCGCGTCAGTCTGCCGGCACGGGTAGCGCCCAGATCTTTCGCAGCATGTCGCCGAACAGCCGCCGGGTCAGATGCCCTTCTGCCAGCAGGAGCCAGTAGTACCGCGCATGCTTCACCAGCCGGCCCCCAGTTTTTACCAGCCGCTGCTGGAGACTCGTGAGCGACCAACGCTTGATCCGCGGCGGCAGGACCAGTCTGCGCCAGAGGTTGCCCAGGTTGTAGGCCAGAACGCTCAGTTGCAGTCGCACTTCGTTCGCCCGGAAACGATGGCACGACAGCCGCGTCCAGTGCGTCGCCTGCTTGCCTTCCTTGATCCATTGCTCCGCCGTGCCGCGTTTGTTGTAGAAACGGACGACCGAGCGGCTCGGGAGGGCCATGTTGGTCACGATGAAGCCGACACGAGGGAACAGCTCACCCCGGTGGTGCTCCACCTTGGCGACAATCCGTCTAGGCGTAGCCCAGCTGTTCGCCTGATACCGGAAACTCTTGTAGCGCACCAGGGGCTTGCGGCTCGGCCGTCCCGGCGGACCAAACAAAATATCTTCGATCTCGAGCTCCAGGTTCTTGTTCGCCGGCATGCGGATGGCATAGCCCACGTCGCGTTGCTCGAGCGCGTCGTAGATCTCAGGCTTCGCGAACGCGGCGTCTGCACGGAGCGCCACGCGTTTGCCTGCCGCCTGCTGCCGGTCAATTTCCGGCAGGAGCAGGTCGTCCCAGTCGTCGGCGCTATGCACGTTGCCGGGGCGCAGCGTAGCGGCCAGGCAGTCCCCGTGCTCAGTGAACAGAAACAGCGGGTGGTAGCAGACGGACTCGAAGTGCCCGTTGTAGGCGCTCCCTTCCTGCGCCCCATGCACCGGACTTTCGCTCGAATCTATGTCGAGCACGATCCGGTCGACGCGCGTCGCTATCTCGGCCTGTGCAAGCACCTCCCGGTTCATGGTCCTCAGCCCGACGAGATTCTCCTCGTGGGTCAGTAGCTCTGTCTCGAACCAATGCAACGTCGATGTCAGCGCCGCACCCCGGTCCCACATCTTTGGCGACCCGATGAGGCGAAATGTCGGGTCCGCCGACACGCGCACCGCGTCGTTGAGGTCTTCGTAGCCCGCGAGCCGGGCTCGGCCATACGGTCGTTGCGGAGGGATACCTGGGAGAAGTGCTGGACCAGACGCGCGAGCACCGTGTCGCGGTTCTTGGCGTCGCCGAGCTTCCGCTCGTCGTTGTAGTCGATGCCGGCGAGGACGCCCTCCAGCGCGCTATTCTACTCCTCCAGGGCCGCGCACGCCGTGTTGAGCGTCTCGCCGATGTTCGTGGCCCGCCTCTGGATGGCACCCCACCGCGCCCGGCTCGGCACGAAGAACTGGTGCTCGTCCGGATCCGTCCACGCCACCGTCTCGGAGACGCCCTCAGCGATAAGCTTTTCCGCCTCCTCCTCGAACCGATCCGACAGCCGCTTCAGGAAGAGCAGGCCGAAGATGTACGTCTTGTAGTCGCTGCTGTCGATCGACCCGCGCAGGATGTCGGCGGCCGACCAGAGGTACTGTTCGAGCTGCGCGACGCTCAGCGTGGGCATCGGCGTGTCACTCATCGATCCACTCGGCGGCCCGGTCGGACTTCATCGACTGCCCGACAGTCTGCCTGGACGATTCGAAGCCCGATTATGCCGCTGCCAGGGCCTCGCCGATGGCGACCAGCCGACGCAATGCCGTCGCCAGCGGCGTGATTCGCTGGGACGAACCTCGTTGACCCAAGGTGCATCGTGGCCGTCAGTCCTGACCGACCCGGTACGGTCGCGCGTTGCCGGCAGCGGTATCACGGTTGCCTGCTGGCCGCCGGTGCCACCTGAAACCCGAGGGCGACCGCGTTGTGGCGAATCCGATCGTCGAACGACAACACTTGCACGTCGGGCGACAGATTCCGAACGGTCAGCGCCGTTGCGAGATGAATGGCATCAAGCGCCCGGATCGGTTCGCAAGGAAACGACCGGCGGGACCGATGGACGATCTCCGCATCCATGCCATGGAGGGTCCAATGGGCGGAGGCCGTGTCAATGATCGCGTGCAGTCGCGACGATTCGTTCGCGGTTAGTCGTCCAGTGGCGGCGGCGCGGCGAAACACCCGATCGCATTCGATGAGGGTCAGGTCGGACGTATGGATAGCATCGGCGGCTACCAGTTGAGACCAAGAATGATCACCGCGCTCTTCGTCGAGGAGCCACGCCACGACGGCGCTCGTCTCTGCGTATAGATTTACCGCTCACCACGAACCTCGTCGAGCAGATCCTGCACGATCCGGGAAGGTAGCCGTCGGGACGGGCGAGGGTAGACGTCTGGGCGGTTCGGGGCACCGAGGCGAACGGTTCCTGCTCGGGCTCGACGTCGCAGGTCGGCGTGAGCTTCTTCCTCGGTGGTGTGCGTGGGCGGCCCCAACTCGGCCACCACCCGCCCGCGGTGGGTGACGGCCACGCGCTCGCCGTTCTCCACCATGCGGAGGTAGGCGCTCAGACGATTCTTGATCTCTCGAACACCTGATATCTTCATCGCAACTAAATGTAGATACATGAAGCCACAATATCAAGATGTTGCCGACGAGCCGGCGGTGGAAGTGCCAAAGCCGAAGGCGCCGGACGCGAGAGCGATGTCGACCGGACGTTGCACGACGCGGATCCCACAGTGGGACAAGGGGCTGGAACCATCTGGTATGGCGCCGTCACTCAGCAACACACTCTCTTCCGTGGTAAACCCCAAGTCAACCTGCTCCACCGCGCCGGTACTAAGCCGGGCGGCCTCTGCCTGAATCTGCGGCAAGGAGGTCACGTGGATGTTGAGGCGTGCGCCTCGTCCGCCAACCGCTTGCGACGGGCCGGCGCATACAGCCGATACGCGAGCGCACGGATGGCTGGCACGCGTTGATTCCGGGGTCCGGTTGAAGTATCAGGCGGTGTATGATGCGCGGGCGGTTTGGCGGAATGTCGGCGGAAAGGTGACAAGCATGCTCGTTACGACGACTCCCTCGGTTGAAGGCAAGCGCATCACGAAGTACTGCGGCGTCGTGACGGGCGAGGCCATCCTCGGCGCCAACATCATCCGCGACTTCTTCGCGGGTGTGCGAGACATCGTCGGCGGCCGGGCGGCGTCCTACGAAAAAGAGCTCCACCAGGCGCGGGCCATTGCGTTGCAGGAACTCGAAGAAGAAGCGGCCAAGGCCGGCGCGAACGCAGTCGTCGGCATCGACCTCGACTACGAGGTCGTGGGCCAGGGCGCCAGCATGCTGATGGTCAGCGCGACCGGCACAGCGGTCGTTGTGGAGTAGTGGGCCATCGGGTTAGCGCAGGTGCCGGCCGCCGTCCACGCGCAGCGTCTCGCCCGTGACGAAGTCCGTCTCGATCAGCGCCAGCACCGCCTGCACGATCGCGTCATCCCCACCCCAGCGGCCGAGCGGCGTCTCCTGCACGACGGCCCGCACCGTGTCCTGCGCGGCGCCCGCCGGCGGACGAATCGGCCCCGGCGCCACCGCGTTCACCAGAATGCCGTCGCCAGCCAGCTCCAGCGCCAGCGCTTCGGTCAGGGCGATGACGGCGGACTTGGCGACGTAGTACGGCAGATACCCCCGGTACCGCGGGCGGCCGCTGCGGGCGACCCAGTCCGAGACATTGATGATCCGGCCGCCGCCGGCCGCGCGCAGGTGCGGCACTGCCGCGAGGGCGCAGAGATAGGCGGCCCTCGCGTCGACGGCGAGCGCCCGGTCCCAATGTGACGCATCCAGCTCGTCGACGGGCGTCGCAACGTACACGGACGCCATGTTGATCAGGATGTCGAGCCGGCCCAGCTCCGCGGCGGTCTCATCAACGAGACGCCGGCAGTCGGCGGCGTCGGTCAGATCCGCCTGCTTCGTGACGATGTTGTCGTCATCGCCGGCGGCCAGCGCTGCCGCGCCCCGCACGTCGCCGGACCCTTGCCGGTAGGACAGCACGACCCGCGCGCCGCGCCGCACGAACTCGGCCGCCACGGGTGCGCCGAGGCGCCGCGCGCCGGTCATGAGCGCGACCTTGCCGCTGAGGTCCATGCCGTAGGCGGCCGGCTTCAGTCGTTGCCGCTCTGGGATTGACCGCCGCCGGGCACCCGCGGGTTGAGGATTTCGTCGATCAGGAAGACGTCGGTCAACAGCGCCCGCAGATGAATGAGCGCGTTGAGATTGTCGATCATCTGCGAGCTGACGACCGGCTGCCGGCGCACCAGCCGGACGGCTGCGAGGGAGCTTTCGGCGTCGCGCCGGAGCACGTCTATGAACGGCTGGCAGGCGGACAGCTCGGCTTCACCCCGCTCGGCGACCGCGGCCGAGAACAGATCGGGCAGCACGCAGAGCGCCTCTTCCAGCCGTTGGAGAAATTCGCCAATCTGCCCAGCCGACCCGGACCCCTGCTCCCCCGGCACGCCCTGGGCGGCGTAGGCGAGAAAGAACTCGTAGCTTTCCTCGATGGCGTCGACGCGAGCTTGCAGCTCGCCGGCAGTGGTCACCCTTCGGTGGAGTCCCGCGAGACGACCCAGCGCTGCGGGTCGTGGTGCTCCAGGTACCGGTCACGGTCCACGTAGCCGAAGATCATCGACTTCGTGATCCACAGCTTCTCGGGGCGGATGGCGAAGTAGACGTGCGTCAGCGTCAAGGTGACGAACAGCACGGAGCCGATACCGTGCAGGACGTACAGCAGGCCCCAGGTGGCTTCGGCGAAGAGGTACGGATTACGCGGCCAGAACGCACCGTCGATGCGCAGCATCATGACCAGACCGGTGCCGATCACGGCCACGCCGGCGATGGTCACCGCCAGGTGATACAGCTTGTGGTCCAGCGGGTACTTGCCATGCTTCCGAATGGCTGGCGTCTCCTGCCCCATCTGGTGCCGTACGCGCTGCCACGCCTCCTGCAGATCGGCCGGCAGAATCCAGATCGACCAGAAATCGAGGAAGAACGTCGCGTGCACGATGTGGTACAGGATGGAAATCGTGAGCAGCACACCGGAGATCCAGTGGATGGTCACCCACGGGAACTGGATGCCGACAATCGGGAAGAACCCGGTGACGAGCAGCGCGATCATCGCGGCCGCCATCACCCAGTGGAAGAACCTGGCCGCGGACGTGTGCCGGACGACGCGCGCCGGAACGTCCGCTGCCGCTCCACCGGCCGCGGCGCCGGCCTCACCGGCGCCGTTGGCACGCGCCAGCCGCGGCAGCCAGACGACGGCGTACGCGATGTGGAACAGGATGAACGCGACCCCGGCCCAGAAAGCCAGGTACAGCAGATCCCAGGAGATGCGGACGAGCGTCTCCTGCCCCCACGGGTTCGAGCCCCACTGAAACAATTCCATCCTACGCCTCGCCGCCGCGCACCGCACGTGTGACCAGATTGCGCAGCAGCGCAACCTTGAAGCCGTTGTGATTCAACGGCCGGACGCCCTGCACAGCGGCTTCGCCGGCGCGCTGCGCAACCTCCTCGCTCAGTTGCCGGCCGCGCACCGCATCCTCGGAGGCGCGCAGCCGCAGCGGCGTGGGCGCCACGCCGTTCACCGCAATCCGGATGTCCTCTATGGTGCCGTTCACGATCTTCGCCGCCGAGGCGACGCTCGCCAGTGCGAAATCCCACACCTGGCGGTCACGGCTCTTCTCGAAGTAGAAGCGCGCGCCGGCCCAAGTCTCCGGCAGCCGGATCGCGGTCAGCAGGTCGCCCGGCTCCAGCACCGTCATGTGCATGATGTCGACGTCCGGCCCGACGAAGAAATCCTCCGCCGCCACGACGCGCGTCCCGCCGCTGCCGTGGATCTCCATCTCTCCGTCCAGGGCGACGAGCGCCGGCCCCGTATCCGACGGGTTGACCGCCACGCAGCGGCTGGCGCCGAGGATGCAGTGCTCGCGATTCATGGCGGTCGGCGTGTCCGCGTAGCAGATGGTGCCGCCCGCGCGGTAGCAGTTCCAGCCGTCCCGGTAGTACCAGCAGCGTGTGTCCTGCGAGAGGTTACCGCCCAGCGTGCCCTGGTTGCGGATCTGTGGAGAGGCCACCAAATCAGCGGCGTCCGCGAGCAGCGCGTAGCGGTCACGCACGTCCGGGTGCCGGACGACCTCCCGCAACGTCGCCATCGCACCGATCTCCAGCCCGGCCGCCGCCGGGCGGATGGCGCGCAGCGCCTCGATGCCGCCGAGGTCGACCACCGCCGCGGGCCGCTTCACGCGGTCCTTGAGCCAATCGAACGAGTCGAGGCCGCCGGCCATCACCCACGCCCGCTCCCGGTACTCGTCGAGCAGCCCCAACGCCTCGTCGGTAGTCGTCGGCTGAAACAGTTGGAACGCCGGCATCATGTCGCGAATCACGGCCATGTCAGTTCTCCTATGCTCGCTCCTAGACGTGCGCCGTCAGCGTGGAAAACGCGGGGGGCAGGTGCTCGATCCGGGTCAGGATCATGTCGAGTTGCAGCGGCGTCCGGTTGAAGTACCCGTCGCCCAGCGCGTCGGCAATCGCGCAGAGCACTGCGCCCGAACCGGCGCCCTCCGCCGTCTCGCCGATCCCCTTCGCCCCCATCGGGTTGAACGGATCCGGCTTGTCCTGCGCCACCCAGGCCATCGGCTGCTCGTGCGGCACGTCAAGTATGGTCGGCGGGCGGTTCGCATAGAACCGCTTGGACACCTGCAGGCCCCAGCGGCGGTCGTACACCCATTTCTGGGTCAGCGCCGCGCTGAACCCCTGGATGCCGCCGCCGTGCAGCTGCGCCGCCAACGTCCGCGGGTTAATCACGGTGCCGCAGTCGGTCGCGACGCGGTAATCCTTCAATCTGACCGCCCCCGTCTCGATGTCGACCTCCACCTCGGCAAACCCGATGGCGTGCGAGATGACCCGGCCGCCGACAGGATAGTTGTCCCTGGCGACGCCCATCAGCCCGAGACCGGCCAGCGCTGTCGCCGCCCCCGTGGTTACCGCATTGATGTCCTCGGGCAGCTCGTGGCCGTCGTAGCGGCCGCCCAGCTCGATGGCCCGCCGCCCCGCCTGGGCGAAGCTCAGACCGCTCGACCGCGCGCCGCGCCGGAACACCCGGCCGTCCGCGACGTCGTAGTCTTCAGCCGAACCCCCCAGATCGCGCGCGGCGATCTCCTGCAGCTTGCGCTTCGCATCCTCACCCGCGGCAAGATTCGCCCGCGTGTGCGCATGCGTCGTCATGCTGCCGGCCTGGACGGCGCTCCAGGGCAGGTGCTTGCTGGTGTCGCCCCAGATCACCTCCGCCTGATCCCAGTCGGTCTTGAGCGCCTCCATCGCCGCCCGGGCGGTATCGAACACCGACTCCGTGCCGAGGTTGCCGATGCCCTGCTGGATGTACACCTTGCCGTCGGGCCGGATCGTCAGCAGGCCGTCCATGCCCCATGCGCCGGCGTTGTACGAGCTGAGCGCGACACCGACGCCGGTTACCTTGGTGCCATTCCTCTGGCCGCTCTTGGCCCGCATCGCCTGCCAGTCGAAGGTCTGCTCGCCCAGGTCGGCCGCCTCGAGCACGAACGCGCTCGAGACGTTCCCCTGAACGCCGTCCTCGTCCGGGCGCCCCAGCTTGGCCTGCCCCGCGGGCGCGTTAATCCGGATCAACTCCAGCGGATCGATGTCGAGCTGCTTGGCCGCCTTCTGCATCAGCGGAGAGAACATCGACACGGCCTGCAAACCGCCGGGGGCGCGCTGCGGGGAGCGCGGCGGCGTATTCGTGAAAACCGACACGCCGCGGAAACGGTGGCTGAGCGGCTGGTACATCAGCGACGCCTGGTCGGGCACCACCACGTAGTCGCCTGACAAACCGTACGGGCCACCGTCCTGGACGAAGAACATGTCCATCGCGGTGATGCGGCCGTCCCGGCGGAAACCGATCTTGACGCGGCCCTGCAGCCCGGGCCGGGCGCGGCCGATGAAATGCTCCTCCAGGCGGGTGATGCGCATCATCACCGGCTTGCCCGCCTTCTGCGACAGCAGGGCCGGGATTTTCATCTGGATGGAACCCATGATCTTGCTGCCGAAGCCGCCGCCGCAGTACTCGGCGACCAGCACAAGATCCTCCGGCGCGATGCCGATGCCGCGCGCCGCCGCACCGTGCGTGCGCTGCGTGCTCTGGGTCGACGTATGCAGGTAGCACTTGCCGTTCTGCCAGTACGCCATCCCCGTGCGGCTCTCCATCGGCTGGTGCCCCATCGACTGGTGGAAAACCGTCTCGTCGAGCACCAGGTCCGCCTCGGCGAAACCGGCCTCCACGTCGCCGACCTCCCACTCTTCGGCAACCTCGCCGTTGGTCGGCATCTCGCCGCGGTCGATGGCCGCCCAGTCGACGTCGTTCCACTTGACGGTCGTCAACTCGCGGTTGACCATGGTGTTGCCGTCGAGCCGCGCGTCAGACCCGCCGGGACGCAGGCTGTCGAGCGGGTCTATCGCGAACGGCAGCGGCTCCATGTCCACGCGGATGGCCTCGATCGCGTCGGCGGCGGTCGTTTCGTCCACCGCGGCCAGCGCCAGGATCGGCTCCCCTTCGTACAGCGGCTCGTTCGTCAGGCCGGCTTCGTTGGGTGCGTCGACCGGCGGCAGGTCGTCCGCCGTCAGGATCGCTTCGACCCCGGGCATCGCCTCCGCCGCGCTCGTGTCGATGCTCCGAACCCGGCCGTGCGGCATCGGACTCGACAGCAGCTTGGCGAACAACATGCCTTCCGCCCGGAAATCCTCGGCGTACTTCGCCCGGCCCGTCACTTTCGCGACCAGGTCGGCGGTGGAATATGGCTTGCCGATCAGCTTGTAGTCAGCCACCTCAACCCCTCCGCGTGTTCTCCGCAGCCCGCAGCGCCACGTTCAGGATCTTGTTGTAGTCGGCGCAGCGGCACAGGTTCCCCGAGAGGTACTGCGCCGCCTCTTTCCGCGTCGGGTTCGGATTCTCGTCGACCATCGCGACCATGTTCATCACGAAGCCGGGCATGCAGAACGCGCACTGGAAGCCCTGCTCGTCCACGACCGCCTGCTGCACCGGATGCAGCGTGCCATCGTCGGCCTGGAGCCCCTCAATCGTCTGCACCACTCTCCCCCGCACCTGATGGGTCAGCATCGAGCAGGAATAATGCGGCAGGCCGTCGACCAGCACCGTGCAGGCGCCGCATTCGGAACGGTCGCAGCCGATCTTCGTGCCCGTCAGCCCCAGCTTGTAGCGCAGCGTCGTGGCCAGCGTCTCCTGCGGCAGGACGTCGACGCGCCGCTGGCGGCCGTTGACCATCAGCGTCACGAGACGCTCCACCGCACCGGCGGCCTGCGCCCGCGCCACAGCGCCGTCCTTGAAGACGTAGCTGGACGCGGAGACGCTCGCGCCGGTGGCGATGACGCCCTTGATGAAGTTCCGTCGGGAATGGCCGGGCTGGTCGGCCTGCGGGAGGCCGGCTTGGCACGTGTCTTCCGCTGGTCTCACGTCTTCCATGAGACAACCTCCTCGGCGCGGACCGCGTGTCTGGCGACCCGCGAAAGCACCGTCACGAACACCTAGCGATTTTGCCGGTGCGGACAATCTGTTAGCGGCTGAGTCTATCATCACCGGGCCAGACCCGACCACCCCGAAACAACCCGGCCCTCACATTTTGTTTTGATCGAGGAATTGATTCATGCGTATGATTGAAACATACGTTTGACCCAGATACCCGTGGAGTAACCGATGGCCGCGGAGACAAGAGAACGGATACTCGACGTAGCGGAACGCCTGTTCGCCGATTCCGGCTTCGTGTCGACTTCGCTGCGGGACATCACGAACGAGGCGAACGTGAATCTCGCGGCGGTCAACTACCACTTCGGCTCCAAGGAGGCGCTGCTGGTAGCCATCCTCGAGCGGCGCATCCGGCCCGTCAACGATCGGCGGCTCGCGTTGCTTGACGATCTCGAGTCCCGGACCGCCCACGGCGGGCCGACGCTCGAAGAGATCGTCACTGCATTCGTCAGTCCGCCGTTCCAGTCCGCGATAGGAGATGAAGCCCGCCGCCGGGAAATCCTGAAGCTGGTCGGCCAACTCCATTCACTGGCGAACCCGGACGCGCGCAACCTTTTCATCCAGCAGTTCGATGAGGTTCGCATCCGCTTCACCGCCAGCTTCCAGCGCGCGCTGCCCGGCGTCGATCCGGAAGAAGTGGGGAGACGGGTGATGTACATCGTCGGCGCCATGACCTACATCATGTCGTGGGGCGAGCAGTCCGGCCACGCGCCGTCCCAGGCCCCGGACCTGCTGCTGCACTCCTTGATCAGCTTCGCCACCGCGGGTATGGCCGCAACCGAATCGCTGCCGGCCGGCGCGACGTTTGCAGCGGAAAGAGGCCACGCATGACCAGAATCGCGGTCGTCATCGTGCTGCTGGCGGCTATCGGCGGGTGTTCGGCGGCGGCGCCCGTCGCCACACCGGACATCGGCGTGCCCGTGCCGGAGGCGTGGACCGCCGCCGCCACGCCGGACGGCCAGATCGCCGTGGACTGGTGGAAGGACTTCGGCGACGACGGCCTGTCGTCCGCGGTAGAAGCAGCCCTGGAAGGTAACTTCGACCTGCAGGCCGCGGCGGCCCGGCTGGAAATCGCCGCGTCGGACGCCCGGACCGCCCGCGCCGAGCTGTTTCCGTCCATCGACGCGTCGTACATCGGCGCGCGCCAGAAGCAGAATTTCGTCGGCTTTCCGATTCCCGGCGCTGAAGACCAGGTACTGAGCACGATCTTCACGAATCACGGCGTATCGCTCGACGTGTCGTGGGAGATCGATCTGTGGGGGCGGTTGCGCGCCGCCAGCCAGGTGGTGCTGGCCGACCTGCAGGCGTCCGCCGCCGACCTCCGGGGCTCGCAGCTCTCGATGGCCGGCCAGACCGCGAAGGCCTGGTTCGCCGTCGCCGAAGCGCAGCAGCAGATCGAGCTGTCGCGCACAACGGTGGAGAGCTTCCGCGAATCGGCGGAGCGGGTCCGCAGGCGGTTCGAAGCCGGCATCCGGCCGCCGCTGGATCTGCGGCTCGCGCTGCTCAACCTGTCGAACGCCGAGGCACTGCTGCAGCAACGCATGCAGCAGTTCGATGCCGCGGCTCGCCAGCTCAAGGTGCTGCTGGGCGAGTACGCCGACAACGTCATCGACGCGCCGCTCGCGTTGCCGGATCTGACCATGGGCATCCCCGGTGGGCTGCCCGCCGAGCTGGTGCGACGGCGCCCCGACCTTGTGGCGGCGGAACGCCGTCTGGCCGCCCTCGACGCCCGTGTCGGCGTTGCGCGGAGCAACCGGTTTCCCGACCTGACCCTGACGGGCGGCACCGGCATCGCCACCAACGCGCTCCGTTCCCTGGTCAACGGCGACTTCAGCGTCTGGAGCCTGCTCGCAAACGTGACCGCACCGATCTGGCAGGGCGGGCGCCTGCGCGAGGAGGTGACGCGGACCGAGGCGCAGAGCGCCGAGGCGCTGGCGGCATTCGCCAATACCGCGCTGACCGCGTACTCGGAGGTCGAGACCGCACTGGCGGCCGAGGCGATCCTGCGGGAGCGCGAACGCCAACTGACGGCGTCGGTCGAGCATGCCCAGGGTGCGGCGCGGCTGGCCTACGAGAGGTACATCACCGGGATCGACACCTACATCACCGTGCTCGAGTCGCAGCGCTCCGCGGCGCAGGCGGAAGGCGAGCTGATTGCAGCCAGGCGGCTGCGCCTCGAGAACCGCGTGGATCTGTACCTGGCGCTGGGCGGCGGCTTCGAGCAACTGCCCTCGCCGGTGGATCTGTCGAATAACGCCGCCGTCGTCGAATAGCGGTATCGGAAAGAAGCCATGCGCATCCTTATAGACATTCTCAAAGGCATACTGCCGCTGGCGTTGCTGGGCATCGCCGCGCTGGCCGCCATAACGATGGTCCGCAACCGCCCCGTGGCCGAGATCCAGTCGCCGCCGATCGAACCACCCGGCGTGCGAGTCCACGTCGTCGAGCTGTCGGACGTCGATATGTCGGTCATCAGCGAGGGGACGGTCCGCCCTCGCACGGAGAGCGAGTTGGTACCCGAGATTTCCGGTCGCGTCACCTCCATCGCCCACTCGTTCGCAGAGGGCGGTTTCTTCGAGGAGGGCGAAACGCTGGTGGAAATCGACCCGTTCGACTACGAACAGGCGGTCATCACCGCCCGCTCCCAGCTGGCCCAGAGCCGGCTGCGTCTGGCCCAGGAGGCGGCGGAAGCCGAGATTGCCCAGCGGGAGTGGGATGAAATCGGAGAGGGCAACCCGCGTGCGTTGACCCTGCGCGAACCCCACCTCGAAGACGCCCGCGCCTCCGTTGCCGCCGCCGAGGCGAACCTCGTGCGCGCCGAACGCGACCTCGACCGCGCCCATATCAAGGCGCCGTACGCCGGCCGCGTGCGACGCAAGAACGTGGACGTCGGACAGTTCGTGACCATGGGCAGCTCCGTCGCCACGATCTACGCGGTCGATATCGCGGAGATCCGCCTGCCGCTGCCGGACGTGGAGCTGGCCTATCTGAATCTGCCGCTGGCGTATCGGGGCAGCGAGAGCCGGCCCGGTCCGCACGTCACGGTGCGCACGACTTTCGCCGGCGCGACCCATGCCTGGGAGGGACGCATCGTCCGCACGGAGAGCGAGATCGATCCGGTCAGCCGGATGGTGCACGTGGTCGCGGAAGTCCAGGATCCGTATCGCTCGGGGCCCGACCCGAACCGCCCGCCGCTGGCGGTCGGCATGTACGTGGACGCCGAAATCGAAGGCCGCCGGTTCGATCAGCTGGCGGTCATTCCACGCGCTGCGCTGCGCGGACGCGACCAGGTGATGGTCGTGGATGATGAGAGCCGCGTGCGCTTCCGCACCATCGACATCCTCCGGCTCACGACCACGTCGATCTACGTACCGCAGGGACTTCGCGACGGCGAGCGCGTCGCGGTGACGACCGTGGACAGCCCGACCGACGGCATGCTGGTGCAGGTCACGAACCGCGAGCCGGAAGCCCTGGCCAGCCGGCCGGCGGCGGCGCCTGCGGCCAGCCGGCCCCCGGCGGTTCAGCCGGCTCCGGTTGCCGGCGAGGGCGACGCCGCGAGCCAAGCCGTAACGAGCCCCGCAATCAGCCCGTTCGACGCACCGCCGGCAACCACCGCGCGGCTACCAGAGCCGCCGTCAGCTCAGGCTCCAGCCGCGCAATCGTCGGCTCCGGCTCCACCTGAGCCGCCGGCTGCATCCGCGGGGCGCGATGCACGCGCGGTGGCGCTGCTCCCGTTCGCCGACCTGAGTCGGGAAGCGACCGACAGCGGTTTGGGCGCGGCGCTCGGCCGGCACGTCCTGGAGCGACTCCAGGGGCAGGCGAACATCACGATCGTGCCGAGCGTCACACGGGCCGGCTGGGTCGTTGGCGGCGCTGTGCAGCAGAGCGGTGATGACGTGCGCGTTACCGTGCGCGTCGTGGAGACCGGCGCCGGAGAGGTCGCGTTCACCATTCAGAAGGACGCCGGCGAAGGCGAGCTGGCAGCCCTCCAGGAGGACGTGGCCACCGCCGTCTTCGAAGGCCTTGCGGAGCGCATCGCGCCATGAACGGGACAATCGCCTGGTTCGCGCGCAACTCGGTTGCGGCGAACCTCTTGATGGCGTTCCTCGTCTGCAGCGGGTTGATCGCGGCGTTCAACGTCACCTCCGAAATCTTCCCCGAGATCACCCTCGACCGCATCGTGATCGAGGTGCCGTACCTCGGCGCCGCGCCGGAGGAGGTCGAGGAGGCGGTATGCGTGCGGATCGAGGAGGCGATTCAGGGGATCGACGGAATCAAGCAGATCATTTCGACCTCGTCCGAAGGCATGGGCAGCGTCATGGTCGAGGTCGATCTCGGGGCCGATGCGCGGCGCGTGCTCGACGACATCAAGACCCGCGTCGACGCCATCGACACATTTCCAGAGGAAACCGAAAAGCCGATCGTCCGCGAGATGATCGCCAGGAATCAGGTCATCGACCTGGCGGTGTCGGGTTCAGCCGATGAGAACTCACTGAAGACGGCCGCCGACCGGATTCGCAACGAGCTGTCCTCGATACCCTCGATCTCCCTCGTTGAGATATCGAGCGCGCGCCCCTACGAGATCTCCATCGAAGTGTCGGAGACGGCGCTGCGCCGCCACGGGCTCACCTTCGACGACGTGGCCAACGCCGTGCGCCGCTCGTCGCTCGATCTGCCGGGCGGCTCGGTGCGCAGCGACAGCGGTGAGATCCTCCTCCGCACGATCGGCCAGGCGTACCGCGCCAACGAATACGAGAGTCTCGTCCTGCTTACGCGCGCCGACGGGACGCGGCTCGAGCTCGGAGAGGTGGCGACGGTCGTCGACGGTTTCGCCGAGACCGATCAGTTCGCGCGCTTCGACGCCAATCCCACCGTGCTGATCTCCGTCTTCCGGACCGGCGACCAGAGCGCGCTCGACATCGCCGCCAGTGTCCATGAATACGTTGCGCGGACCCGGCCGACGCTGCCAGCGGGCATCCTCCTCACGGTCTGGCAGGACCAGTCGACGATACTCCAGGCACGGCTCACGACCATGTTCCGGAACGGGCTGGGCGGGTTCGTGCTGGTATTCCTGGTGCTCGCCCTGTTTCTGGAGCTGCGGCTCGCGTTCTGGGTCAGCCTCGGCATTCCCATTTCGTTCCTCGGCGCCATCGCACTGATGCCCGGGCTCGACGTGACGGTGAACGTCATCTCGCTGTTCGCCTTCATCCTGGTGCTGGGCATCGTGGTCGACGACGCCATCATCGTCGGCGAGAACGTCTACGCGCATCAGGAAGAGCACGGAGAGGGGATGCGCGGCGCGATCGAGGGCGGCCGGGAGATTGCGACACCGGTCGTCTTCGCCGTCCTGACGACCGTCGCGGCGTTCACGCCGCTGTTGTTCGTACCGGGCCTCATGGGCAAGATCTTCCGCGTCATACCGCTGGTGGTCATCCCCTGCCTGCTGTTCTCGCTGGTCGAGTCGCTGTGGGTCCTGCCGGCCCACCTCTCGCACATCCCGAAGCGCCGCCGCAATGGGCCGCTACGGCGCTTCCAGCAACTGGTCGCGAACGGCCTGAAGCAGTTCATCCAGCGCGTATACCGGCCGGCGCTGGAACAGTGCCTGGAGTGGCGGTATGCGACGGCGGCCATCGGCGTGTCCACGCTGATCGTGACCGCCGGGATGGTGCTCGGCGGCTGGACGAACTTCCACTTCTTCCCGGCGATCGAGGCCGACTTCATGGCCGCCTCGCTCACCATGCCGCAAGGCACGCCCGTTTCCGAAACGGCAGAGGCGGTACGCAAGCTGGAACTCGGCGCAGAGCGCGTGCGGGGCGAGCTGCTTGCGGAGACGGGCCGGGACTATTACCGGCACACCTTCACCGCGATCGGCGACCAGCCGATGGCGTCGCGTGAGGGCGGCCCGATGGCGGGCATGATCAGCGCATCCGCCGCGCACCTCGGTGAGGTCACCATCGAACTGCTGCCGTCGCAGGATCGTGCCTTGTCGAGCGAACAGGTCGTCAACCGCTGGCGCGAGGCCACCGGTTCGATACCCGAGGCCGTCGAGGTCGGTTTCAACGCATCGATCATGGCGCCGGGTGACGACGTCGACGTCATGCTGGTCGGATCCGACATGGACCGGCTCCGCGCGGCGGCGGACGACGTCAAGACGCAACTCGCCGGCTACAGCGGCGTCTACGACATCACCGACTCGTTCCGGGCCGGAAAGCGGGAAATGAAGCTGGGCATCAAGCCGGCCGCCGAGACGCTCGGCCTGACGCTCGAGGACCTCGGCCGGCAGGTGCGCCAAGCGTTCTACGGCGAGGAAGCGCAGCGGATTCAGCGCGGCCGCGACGACATCCGCGTCATGGTGCGCTACCCGGCCGACCAGCGCCGGTCGGTTGGGGACCTCGAGAACATGCGGATCCGCGCCCCGGGCGGCGGCGAAGTGCCGTTCGGACAGGTGGCGATAGTCGAACCGGGACGCGGGTTCGCGTCGATCAAGCGGGTCGACCGCAACCGCGCCGTCAACGTGACCGCGTCGGTGGACGAGTCCGTCACCACCGGCGGGGTGGTGGTGGCCGACCTGCAGACCCGCGTCCTGCCCGAAATCCTGCCGCGCTATCCGGGCGTGTTCTACGTGTTCGAAGGCGTGCAGGCGGAGCAGGACGAAGCGATCGGCGGACTGCAGGCCGGATTCGTCATCGCGTTGCTCGCGATCTTCGCTCTTCTGGCCGTACCGCTCAAGTCCTACCTCCAGCCGCTGATCATCATGAGCGCCATCCCGTTCGGTCTCGTGGGGGCCGTCTGGGGACACATCTTCATGGGGATCAACGTGAGCTTCATGTCGCTGTTCGGCCTGGTGGCGCTGTCGGGCGTGGTCGTGAACGACAGCCTGGTGATGGTGACGTTCATCAACCGCAAGCGCACGCTGCATGCCGACCTGAACGCCGCCATCCGCGAGGCGGGCGCGGCGCGTTTCCGGCCAATCCTGCTGACGTCGCTGACGACGTTCTTCGGCCTCGCGCCGCTCATGCTGGAGCGCAGCGTCGACGCGGCGTTCCTCCTGCCGATGGCCTGCTCGCTGGCCTTCGGCGTCATCTTCGCCACGTTCATCACCCTGGTGCTGGTACCGACGTCCTACCTCATCGTCGAGGACATCCAGCGCGTGGCTCGGAAGCTGGCGTTCGGCCGCGGTGAGCCGGAGGCCGGCGCGCCGTCTCCGCTCGGTCCCGAGGCTGCAGCGTCGGAGACCTGATCCGGGCGGGCCGTGCGGCTCAGTCCGAGCCGACAATCTCGGCGACGACCCGCTCGGCGAGCGGCGGGCTGATGCCGCAGGAAGCGTCGTTGATGCGGCACTGCGCCAGCGTCAGCGAGCAGCCGCATGGGCAGCCGTCCTCGTTGAGCCGCTGCAGCACGCGCTCCTTCTGATCCGCCGTCAGCTCCGACAGGTCCAGCCCGGGGATGCTGGTGGCGTGCGCCGCGTTGACCAGGCGCGTCGTGTCGTTGCCGTCGATCAGCGCGACGTTGACCGGTGTCGGCAACGCGGTGAGGTGCCGGACCTCGTGCTCGAACACGGCGGGGCTGATCAGGCCGACGTGCGTCTGCGCGATCTGGCCGTCCGGGCCGACCACGAACGACGTGGGGAGCGCAAACACGCCGGGAAACTGGCGGTTGAGCTCCGGCGTCGCCATGACGATCGGATAGTTGACGCCCATCCGCTCGGCGAACGCCGCGACGTTGGCGGGGTCGCCTTCGTCCGTGGAGATACCGATCACCTGCAAGTGGTCGGGATACCGCTCCTGCAACTGGATCAGGTGCGGGATCTCCTCGCGGCACGGACCGCACCAGGTGGCCCAGAAGTTCACCAGCGCCACCTTGCCCTGCCAGTCGCCGGTCGACAGGGTGCGCCCGTCGAGCGTCTGCATCGAGACCGCGCTGACCGGGAGCGGCTCCCGCAGCAGCTCAATGGTCATGTCGCCGGAAAACTCGAACACCGGCTCGGGCGCCGGGACGGGCACGCTGCCGGGCTGGCTGCACCCGGCCAGTATCGCTGCGGCAACGACGGCGCCCCACACGGGCGCATGGGCGGAAAGATGTCGCATCGGCTTACCCGCGTTTGAGTGGTTCTCCATTGTACCGCCTCTTCCCGCCCGGCGAACCGGCCGCGCGAGCACGCGGTACGTCATCGGATGGGTTTCACGCCGCCCTTCCGGCCCAAGCGGTAGCCCACCCTGAACACGTCGGGGACGTTGACGCGATCGTCACTCATGCGCTGGAACACCCCCAGCGCTTCAAGATCACGGCGAACGCCATCGGGACCCTCATCGATGCGACTGGGCGGCAGCTTCACCGCATTCTGTTCCATCTCGGCGGTCAGGCGGTCGAGCACTCCCAGACTCTGCCAACGCTTCGCGATTTCACCGAACTCGCAAGGTACGACCACACCCTCTAGAGGGCGCAGAACGCGGTCCATCCAAGGATAGTCCTCCCGGACCTCGTTGACTCGAATCGTCGATGCGTGCCGCACGCCGTGTTTGATGCCATCGTAGTGCAGTGCGTACTCGCACTCCGGGTAACGGCTCGCCGTGTCGTCGGCGGCCGCCCGTAGCGCCGCGAGGAACGAACGTGGACTTACGCGTCCCTCTGTATCCCCCAGATGGTTTGGAATCCAGGTGTACGGGGAGCCCCGCTTGGGACCGCGCCCCATCCAGGGACCGGCGATTTCGTGAAAATTCTCACGTTGACGTTCCTCTTTCTCGATCGTTCGAGCCACAGCGAACAGGCTTCGTTGACCGACCGTTGCGGGCCGCCGGCCATCTTCATGGAGAAGGGCTTGTAGGTGCTCACCGCTCTTTCCATTCGCCAGGTAGTGCCACAACAGGCCATACAGTTCATGGCGCGGCCAACTCAACTCGACTGCTGAAGACAGTACCTTCGATGCGTCCGGAAAATCGGCGACTTCGGTCTCCGCAACTTGGTCGGAGCGCAGGAACACCTTGACCCGTAGCCGGCGGTACGCCCGCATGTCGAGCGCAGTCTGAAGAAGGCCGCGAATCGCCCTGTACATGTCTTTCCACTCGTCGGCACAGCGATCCAGGGCGTCGAACAGAATCACTAGGTAGACGCCCCGCCGATCGAATTCGCCGTCGCGTTCCTGGAACAGACGTTCAATCTCCTCCGGGTGGTTCTCGACGTACGCCTTGCGCGCCTCCCAAGAGCCTTTTTGCCTGAGCGGGTGATCGTCAGGCGCGAGTTGCCACGCTTGCACCGCGCGCCAGACGATTCGGAGCTCCATGTTTGGCGTCATAAAACGCCGCAACACGTCCCGGCTCGGGTACTCATCCGACGCCGGTGTCACGCCGAAGCCAGTTCGCACCTCCGTGTGCTCGTTCAGTTTGGAGGCCTTGACTCGCCGGCCGACCAATTGCCGCACATTCCTGTCCTGAAGCGCACTCCACCAGAAAGTCTTTCCCGCGCCGCGCATTCCGGTCACCAATAGGTTGTCCGGATCCATCGCCTTGACGTGGGACGGCGGAAGATAGACATGCTCGGGCGCCGGCCGCTCGCCGTGGCTCGTCCCTTCGGGTAGTGACGCCAGCGCGGTGCGCAACGTTCCGGCATCCATCGCGCCTGCCTCTACTGCTCTGCGCCTGCCCCGAGTCCCGGCAGCCGATCGACCCGGCCCAGGAACGGGGCGTAGGCCTGGCTCACCGTGGATCGGTGCAGGTCATACAAGGACGCGCCCGCGGCCAGCCCGCGGGTCCAATGGATTGGAAGTGGATCGTGAGGCGCCCCTTCGTCCTGCAAGTCGAACGAGAACGGGTCCGCATCGTCGGACGCGACTACCTCGTCATACAGATGATCGCGAAACAGGTCCCATGCGCGCTCCCGAAACCGTTGCAGGTACCTTTCCGTATCGAGTTCCGGCGTCAGCGCGGAAACGACGAAGAGCCGCTCTCTGATCTGCCTCGCCAGATCATGCTGTTGCCAGTGGCGAAAGAGGATTTCGTAGTCCGCCCAGTTGCTTTCCGAATCGGTTGCGAACAACAGGACCTGCGCATTCAGGTCGGTGACGGTTGCCGCCGCAATGTCGTGCAAGCCACTACGGCTTTCCAGTATCACGACGTCGGGTTCGAAATTGTCCTCGAGGCGCAGCAGCAAACGGCTGAGGCGTGCCGTCCAGGGATCTTCTTCCGTATCCATATGCACGCGGCCAAGCTTGGCCAGGTATTCGCCAGGCTCACGACCGTGCGCGGGCACCACCCGTACGTCGCCATCGAAATCCTGCGTCCAGCGCGGCGTGGCCGTGATCCGCTCGATCACCTGATCGTCCTGTCCGACCAGCGCCTCCACGAACCAGTCGGTGACGCCGAAATCCGGCCGGCGCTCCGGCTCGAGTAGCGCCGACGACAAGCCCGGCGACTCAAGATCCATATCCATGACCAGCACGCGCTTGCCGTTCCGAGCTAGGTGCCACGCGAGAACCGCCGCTGTGGTACTGCGTCCCACGCCGCCCTTGACCGAGTACAGCGTCCAGCGCTTTGCGCCCCCGTGCGGGTGCGAATCCTCCACCGTCCACCAGTCACCGGCCGTCACCAAGCGGTCGACCAGATACACCTTGGGGCCGACTTCTCGCGCCACGCCCTGGACGCTGTTCATAAGTGACGGACTGACGAACAGGACACCCCGCTCTGCCGGTGCCCCGTGCGCGCCGAGCATCTCGTGCAGCTTGCCAGCCAGCCGCTGCAATGCGGCGCGGCAGGAGCCGTCTCCTTCCACGTTGTCGGATACCGAGACACGTACCTTGCCGTAAAGATTCCGCACGAGGTAGACGCGGTCGATCCGATCCGGAATCGGGCCTGACGCCGCTACCGCGTCGGCGGCCAGCTTCCGGATGTCATCGAACGGAACGAAGTCGCGCTTCATGCCCGTCCGTCCTGCTCCGCGCTCTGCACCATGTCTCGAACGGTTCGCGCTGCATCGCGGTGCGGCGTTACGTTTTCTCGCCCGAAGTGGACTCGACTCGCGTAACGGTTGTGATGGGACCAGTCGGCGAACGGATTCTTGTGCGGCAACTGGCGCACATACTTCCTGCCGTTGCGGCCGTCGGCAAAATCGCGGAATACCGGCCACAGACGCTGCACGTGTTCCAGGTGTTCCGCCTGCACCGGTCTACCTTCTTCGTTGACAGGCATCCCCAAATCCTTCATGGCCGCCTTCAAGCCACATTCCGCGCTGAAACCGTAGAGCTGGTCGGCGTTCGCCCAACGTTCGTTATCGAACAGCAACTCGCCGTCCTTCCAGTGTCTTCTATGCGCATCGACGAAGTCCGCAGGGTGCACCATCACTCGATCCAGAGTTTAGAGAAGGCGACCCGGTTGGTCGTCGCCGCTGGATCGATTCTATCCCCGTCTTCGGCACCCGCGATACTCAGCAAGCACCGGCCGTCACGACGGCCGCCCTACCGGTAGCCCAACTGGACGGCAATCACGAGCGCGATGACCGCCACGACGTTCAGCTTTATCAGCAGCGGCAGGACGAAGCGCACCCAGCTGGCGTAGGGAATCCGGCCCAGCCCCAGAATGCCCATCAGCACGGCGTTGGTCGGCACGATCATGTTGGTGAACCCGTCGCCGAACTGGTAGGCGAGCACCGCGGTCTGGCGCGTCACCCCGGTCAGGTCGGCCAGCGGCGCCATGATCGGCATCGTGACGAACGCCTGGCCCGAACCGGACGGAATGAAGAAGTTGCAGATCGTCTGGACCGCCAGCATCCCGACCGCCGCCGCGTGTCCCGGCAGCGCCGCGAGCGGCTCCGCCAGCCCGTGGATGACCGTGTCGATTACCTGCGCGTCGGCCAGCACCACCTGAATGGTCCGCGCAAACCCGATCAGGAGCGCCGTTGTCGTCATGTCCGCGGCGCCGCCGAGGAACGCGCGCGCCGCCCCGTTCGGATTCAGCCGGCCGGCCAGCGCGGCGAGCAACCCGATCGCCAGAAACACGGCTGACAGCTCCGTCAGGTACCAGCCGCGGGCGGCGGTGCCGTATACGAAGACACCGATTCCAATGGCGAAGATGAGGGCAACCGCGAGACGGCGGTTCGTGAGCACGACATCCGCCGGCTGCTCGAATCCGCTGGAGTAGTCGACGCCGGCCACCAGGCTCGCCGCCGGGTCGCCGCGCAGCCGGCCCGCGTAGCGCAGCAGGTGGTGCACGCCGACCGCCGCGCAGACGATGAGCAACAGCCAGCGGACCGCCTGGCCGGATGTCAGGGGCAGCCCGGCGATGTCCTGCGCGATCAGCACCGTGAACGGGTTGAGGGCGGCGCACGCATAGCCGACGCCGGCGCCGACGTACACGATGCCGACCGCCACGACCGCATCCATGCGCAGCGCCAGACAGAGCGTGACCAGGATCGGAATGAACGCCACGTACTCCTCGGCCATCCCGACCGTGGACGAGCCGAGGGCGAACAGCAGCACCATGCCGGCGATGAGCAGGCCCGGCCGCGAACCGAGCCGGCGCAGGGCGGCGCCGATCAGCGCGTCCACCGCGCCGGTGGCCCGCACGAGGCCGATCACCCCGCCAGCGATGAAGACGAAGAAGATGATGTCCTGGGCCGCCGCCAGACCGGCCGGGATGGAGGTGAGGAACGCCAGCGGCGGCAGCGGATCGGCCTCGACCGCATGGTACGTGCCGCCGACGACCTGGCGTCCTTCGCGCTCGAACTCGCCGGCCGGCAGCACGTAGGTGGCGAGCTGCGCCAGCACGATGAGCAGGAGCAGCAGCACCAGCGAGTCCGGCATGCGCCAGACGCGGGGATTCATGGCGGGCTGCCCGGCCGCGGATGGCTCATGGATCAGCGCGTGGGATCGTCTGACACGCGCACGAGCAGCTTGCCGAAGTTCTTCCCCTGCAGCAGGCCCTGGAATGCCGGCACCGTCTGCTCCAGACCCTCGACGACATCTTCCTTGTAGACCAGCTCGCCGCTTCGGATCCACGCGCCGACGTCGCGCAGGAAGTCCGGCTCGCGGTCGGCGTGGTCGAACACGATGAAGCCGCGGAAGGTGAGGCGGCGCACCAGCGTCAAGCCCATCAGCCGTGGTACGAGGTTGGGCCCGGGCGGCGGCCCCGCCTGGTTGTAGTTCGCGATGCGCCCGCAGATCGGCACGCGGGCATAGTTGTTGAGCAGCGGCAGCACGGCGTCGAACACGGCGCCGCCGGCGTTCTCGAAGTAGACGTCTATGCCCTTGGGACAGGCCGCCTTGAGCGCCGCCGGGAACGCCTCGTCGAAGCGGCTGACGCAGGCGTCGAAGCCGAGCTTGCCGGTCACGTAGTCGCACTTCTCCCGGGCGCCCGCGACGCCGACCACCCGGCAGCCCCTGATGCGGGCGATCTGCCCCACGACCGCCCCGACGGCGCCGGACGCGGCCGAGACCACGACCGTCTCGCCCGGCTTCGGCTGTCCGATGTCGAGCAGACCGACGTAGGCCGTATGGCCCGGCATGCCGAGGACGCCGACCGCGGTCGAGAGCGGCGCGGCGGCGGGGTCCAGCTTCCGCACGCCCGTTCCGTCGGACAGCGCGTATTCCTGCCAGCCGTTCGAGCAGAGGATGAAATCGCCCGGCTGATAGCCGTCGAGATTCGACTCGACCACCTGGCCCACGGTGCCGCCGAGCATTACCCCGCCGATGTCCACCGTCGGGGCATAGCCGACGCTCCGGTTCATGCGCCCGCGCATGTAGGGGTCTAGAGAGAGGTAGATGGTGCGGCTGAGCAGCTGGCCGGGGCCGGGCCGCGGCACCGGCGTTTCCACCAGCTTGAAGTCCGTGGCCTTGGGGGCGCCCTGCGGGCGGGCGGCCAGCGTGATGCTCCGGTTGCGACTGCTCACTGCAATGTCCGTCATGGCGGTGTCAGTATAATTCGATGATGATTCAGCACGTGACCTACCTGTACAAGTTCAACCTCGGCGTGGCGGGGCGCCTCGTGGCCGACCTGACGCCGGAACAGATGGTGCTCCAGCCGTCCGGGGCGGTCAATCATCCCGCCTGGACGCTCGGCCACCTGATCATGTCCGCCAATGGGCTCGCGATGTTCCTGGGCCTCGAATCGCAGGTCCCGGAGGGCTGGGAGCGCCCGTTCGAGACCGGCGGGATCCCGTCCGGGGACGCGGCCAACTATCCGTCGAAGGACGAACTGCTCACGGCGCTCGCCGCGCAGCACGAGCGCAACACGGGGGCCGTGCTGCAGGCCGACCCGGCCTGGTTCGCCACGCCGCATCCGGACGAGCAGCGGCGGCGCTACTTTCCTACCGTGGGCGACCTGGCGACGTTCCTGATGACCTCCCACGAAGCGTCGCACCTGGGACAGGTGTCCGCGTGGCGGCGGGCCGCCGGCATCGGGCCACCCGCCAGAACCTAGCAGCCGCTCATGCCGGCGGTCGGCCGGCGTCAACCGCCGGATCCGCTTCTCTTCTGGATGCGGGCCCAGGTGTCGCGCAGTCCGACGGTGCGGTTGAACACGAGCGCGCCGCCTGCCGAATCGGGGTCGACGCAGAAGTACCCCACGCGCTCGAACTGGTAGCGGTTGCCGGCGGGCGCCCCGGTCAGGCCGGGCTCGAGACGGCAGCCGGCCAGCACCTCGCGCGACGCCGGGTTCAAGTGGTCCTTGTAGTCCTCGCCCTCGGCCAGGTCGTCGGGGTTCTCCTTCGAGAAGAGATGGTCGTACAGCCGCACCTCGGCCTCGATCGCGTGCGCGGCTGACACCCAGTGGATGGTGCCGCGCACCTTGCGCCCGTCGGGTGCGTAGCCGCCGCGCGTCTCCGGGTCGTACGTGCAGCGGAGCTCCACCACCTCGCCGGTCTGCGGATCCCTGACCAGGTCGACGCACTTGATGAAGTAGGCGTAGCGCAGCCGGACCTCCCGCCCGGGCGCCAGCCGGAAATACTTCCGGGGCGGATCCTCGCGAAAGTCATCCCGCTCGATGTACAGCACGCGTGAGAACGGCAACTTGCGGGTGCCGGCGGCGGCGTCCTCGGGGTTGTTGACCGCTTCGAGCTCCTCGACCTGGTCCTGCGGATAGTTCTCGATCACCACCCGCAAGGGACGCAGCACCGCCAGCACGCGCTGCGCGGTCCGGTTCAGCTCCTGGCGCACGGCGTCCTCGAGCTGCTCCACCTGCACGATGCTGTTCGACTTGGCAATGCCGATGCGGTCGCAGAAGTCGCGGATGGCCGCCGGCGGATAGCCGCGCCGGCGCATCCCGACCAGCGTCGGCATCCGCGGATCGTCCCAGCCGTCGACATGGCCGCCCTCGACCAGCTCGAGCAGCTTGCGCTTGCTGAGCACGGTGTGGGTGACGTTCAGGCGCGCGAACTCGACCTGCCGCGGCGGCGCCTCGAACGCCAGCCGTTCCAGGAACCAGTCGTAGAGCGGACGGTGATCCTCGAACTCCAGCGTGCAGAGCGAGTGGGTAATGTCCTCGAAGGCGTCCGACAGCGGATGCGTGAAGTCGTACATCGGGTAGATGCACCAGCGGTCGCCCTGGCGATAGTGCGGCGCGCGCCGGATGCGGTAGAGCGCAGGGTCGCGCATGTTCATGTTGGACGACGCCATGTCGATCCTGGCCCGCAGCGAACGGCTCCCGTCGGCGAACTCCCCGGCCCGCATGCGCGCGAACAGGTCCAGGTTCTCCGCCACCGACCGGTTGCGGTACGGGCTGTCGCGGCCCGGCTCGTCCCAGCGGCCGCGGTACTGCCCGACCTCCTCGCCCCGCAGGTCGCAGACGTACGCATCGCCGTTGCGGATCAGCTGCACGGCGCAGTCATACAGACGGTCGAAGTAGTCCGAAGCGCAGTAGAACCGCTCCTCCCAGTCGAACCCCAGCCAGCGCACGTCCTTCTCGATGGCGCGGACGTACTCCTGATCCTCGGTCTCCGGGTTGGTGTCGTCCATGCGCAGGTTGCACAACCCGCCGTGCTCCCGGGCGATCCCGAAATTGAGGCAGATCGCCTTGGCGTGGCCGATATGCAGATAGCCGTTCGGCTCCGGTGGAAAGCGCGTATGCGCGCGCCCGCCGTGCTTGTTCGCCTGCCGGTCGGCGACAACGATCTCGCGAATGAAATCGAGTCCCGCGGCCGGAATGCCGCTGCTTGCGCCGTCGTCCTTCATACCCGCTCCGTCGCGCTCCGCTCCAATATCTCCAGCGCCCGATCGATGCGCGCCAGACAAGCGGCGCGCCCCAGTATTTCCATCCCTTCGAACAGCCCGAAACCGACCGCCTTGCCGGTCACCGCCACCCGTACGGCGTGGATGATCCGGCCGATCGGGATCGCTTCGTTCTCGACGAAGCGGTGCATGGCGGCGCTGAGCGTCTCCGCCTCGTACGGCTCGACGGTCTCGAGCGCGGCCCGGAACCTTTCCAGCCGCTCTGCGGCGCCGTCCGCCTGGAGCCGCTTGCGGAACGCCTTCTCATCGTACGGAAACACCCCGTCCGATTGGAAGAATTCCGTGTAGTTGACGATGTCGCCCGCCACCTTGATCCGGTCGCCGGCCGCTGCGACGACGCGCGACACGCGGCGGAGATCCGCCGGCGAGGGAGCTGGCGGCAGAGCGCCGCAGCGCTGCAGAAACGGCGCCACGGCCGCCACCTTGGCGTCCGCGGGGAGCCGCTGCATGTAGCGCTCCTCGAACGCCAGCAGCTTCGGCGCATCGAAGCTGGCCGCCGAGCGGTTGACGCGGTCGAGCGTGAACTGCGCGATCATCTCAGCGGTCGTGAACATCTCCGTCCGGCCGTCCAGCGACCAGCCGAGCAGCAGCAGATAGTTGAGCAGCGCCTCCGGCCGGTAGCCGACCGTGCGGTAGAACTCCACCACCAGCGGGTTGAACGACTCCGGCGGCGGCGCTGCGCCGAGGGCGGACATGATGGCGGCGCCGTGCTCGTGCAGCTTGCGGAAGTCCGGGTGCTTCAGGTAGGCGCCCAGCTTCCGCTTGCTCAGCTTCTCCGCGCTCCCCGGCTCGGCGACGTACGGCAGGTGCGCATAGACCGGCGCATCGTAGCCGAGCGCGGCGGTAATGAAGACCTGGCGCGGCGTATTGGACAGATGCTCGACCGCCCGGATCACATGCGTAATTCCGAAGTCGTGGTCGTCGACCGCGCTGGCCAGATGGTACAGGCAGCTTCCGTCGGCCCGCTGCACGACGTGGTCCTGTTCCAGCGCCCACTCGAACGCGACCGGCCCGCGCACCTGGTCGTCCAACGTGCATGCGCCCTCGCGCGGCATCTTCAGGCGCACGACCGCGCGCCGGCCCTGCGCCTCGAACGCCGCGGCCTCCGCCGGCGTCGCGGCCATCCAGCGGCGGCTGTAGATGAAGCGCTGCTTGCTGCGCTGCGCCGCCTCGCGTTCGGCCTGAATCTCGTCCGCGGTTGCATAGTCGCGGTATGCGAATCCGCCGGCAAGCAGCCGCTCGACCGCCTCCCCGTAGCGCGCCTGCCGCGCCGACTGGAAGTACGGCGCGTGCGGGCCGTCCACCTCCGGGCCCTCGTCCCAGTCGAGCCCGAGCCAGCGGAATCCGTCGAGGATCGGCTGCAACGCCTCCTGGACGTTGCGCCGCTGGTCGGTGTCGTCGATGCGCAGAATGAACTGGCCGCCGTGCCGGCGCGCGTACAGCCAGTTGAACAGAGCGGTTCGCACGCCGCCGATGTGCAGGTAGCCGGTGGGGCTCGGCGCGAACCGCGTGCGGACGGTCAGACCGCCTCCTGAGCAGCCCGTGGCAGAAACCCCGCTGCATTCGACCGGCCATGCATCCCGCCTGACCGGTCTCGGTGCGACGCGGGGTTCTGCCACGGGCTGCCTTGCACTATCATCACGCGGATGAAGCTTAGCAGCCTCTTCCTGGCCCTGCTTGCGATGTCGACCGCCACCTTTGCCCAGTCCGGCACTACGCCCCTCATCGAGTCCAGCACGATCGACGTGCCCGGACACGGCCCGATGATCTACACGATTGCCGTCCCCCGCGACCTGCGGGACGGCGAGCCACGCCCGCTGGTCCTGGCGCTCCACCCTGGGGGCGGCAGCCGCGGCGGGCCGTTCCTCTACCAGATCGTCGAGCCCGCGCTGCGGGACTGGGGCGCCATCGTCGTTGCGCCCGACTCGCCCAACCGGCGCTGGTCCGTGCCGTCGGCCGAGGAGTCGGTGCTGTTTCTCCTCGACGACGTGCTGGAACGCTACGAGATCGACCGGGAGCGGATCCTGGTGACCGGGTTCAGCATGGGGGGCGCCGGCACCTGGTTCATGGCCACGCACCACCCGGAGCGCTTCTCGGGCGCCATCCCGATCGCCAGCGCGCCGCGCGACAATCCGCTCGATCGCATCGGGTCGATGCCAGTGCACGTGATCCACAGCCGCGATGACCAACTGGTGCCAATCGCGCCGGCCCGCGCGGCAGCGGACACCCTCGCGGAACGCGGCCATCCCACGGAGTTCACGGAGCTTACCGGCGTCGGCCACTACTCCATGGGCGGCTACGTCGGAGCACTGAAGCAGGCCGGCGACTGGATGCGGCAGCAGTGGGATCAACGCTGATGCGGACGGCGCCGGCGTAACGGCGCGTGTGGATAACGCGGCAGGTGGGAGCGAATCGCTGAGATGGATGCTTCCAGCAAGACGGACCCGACGTTTGTCCCTTCGCTGCTGGTTTCGATGCCGCAGCTGCATGACCCGAACTTCGAGCGCAGCGTCATCCTGCTCTGCGAGCACGGCACGCACGGCGCCTTCGGTCTCGTCCTCAATCGGTGCACCGACACGCCGGCGTCGACCGTCGTCCGGCTGTCCCCGCCGGTCTCTGCCGACTGCGGCCTGGAGCTCTGGATCGGCGGCCCGGTGGAGCCCGACCGGGGCTGGATCCTGACCGGCACGCAGCCGAGCGACATCGAAGCGATCCGCGTGTGTGAAGGGATATTCCTGTCGACGTCGCCGCTGCTGCTGCGGCGCCTGATAGAGGGGCCGCCGCAGCCGCGCGCGCGCCTGCTCACCGGTTACGCCGGGTGGGGCGCCGGGCAGCTCGACGCCGAGCTGGCGGCTTCGGCCTGGCTGCACGCCGACGTCGACCTCGACATCGTTTTCGACACCCGCCCGGACGACATGTGGGAAGCGGCCATCCGCCGCCTGGGCGCCGACCCGACGCTGCTGCAGGCGGGCGGCGGCGGCGTGGTGCACTGACGCCCGCGCGCTAGCGGCGCGCCCGCGGCCTCCCCGCCCACGCCGCTGCACCGAAGAAGAGCGCGTCACCCAGTACCGTAATCAACCGGGCCAACGCCACCCGGACGCGCCGTACGCCGAGGCCGACCCGGCCACTGTGCGCGGTCAACCGTGCGGGGATGTCAGCCGCCTGCGCGTCGGCGGCCGACCCACTTCTTACCACTCCCACACATGATCTCGATACAGGACAAATCGACTCGCGTCCTGCTCCGACGGATCGAGCAGTAATTCAATCGTCACAGGACTGGCCGAGTCAGCCGCCGGCGCAAACGTGTGGTGCAGCCTGAGCCAGACATCTTCGGCTAGCTCATGACTGGCGACCACCACACCGTTGATTCGTACCCTCACGGACTGCGGACCAGCCCCCGGCGCCGGGCGGGCGGAGATGCCGAATCCGGTGGCCTCGGGCACCGCGTACATTACGACGCGGGCATTGCCCCTGCGGACGGGCCCGTGTTCTCCGGTCTCGACGTCGGACAACCCCGTCGAATACTGCTCGAACTGAGCGGCCCGGTCGTCGGTCGGTTCAAAAATTGCTCGTGGAAACCCCCAGGCACTCGACTCCAGAACCCTTCCGCTGACAGTGAAGAGATGCAGGAGGTCCAAATACGAGCGAGCCCAGTCGGCGTTCCTCCACGAATGATGCACGTACTCCCGCTGACGACTGACGTCCGGCGCCATTCGAAAAGCGGACTGCCCGCGCATACCGGGGTTCGGCAGACTGATGACGTCATAGATCGTGGCCGGAATATCCGTGATCGAGGTGGGGACGTATGACGTCTGCACGGGCCCGCGGCGCTGAGGGGGCTTGACCGCCAGCAAGGCCGTGGCCCTCGGCGCGATGCGATCGAGGTTGCCGGCAGGGGTCTGGAAGCCAGCCAGCGAGGGTTCGGCTCTTCCGGTGATCCACCCATGATCGGAGGCCAAGAGCACCAGGCTGCTGTCGTAGACTCCGAGCGCCCGCAACCGATTGAGCAGATCCTGGACAAGTGCAAGCCCACATCGGGATTGAGCGGCGTAGCTTGTCGGGTCGAGCCGCGTGGGGCCGATAAACGTGCAGCGCGAGTCCACGACCACGGGTGGATGAGGAATCGCGACATGGAGAATCGTATACACGGGCTGGTCTGTAGCAATCCGCAACCGGCGCGTGTAGTCCTTGACAAACGCCGCGTGTCCGCTCGTCCGAGTGTTTAGGCCCTGCTGCTGCTCCGAGTAGAGGCTCTGCAACAACCAAGCTTGCTCGTTGTAGACCCGGGGCTTGATCCCGTGGGGGACATGACGAAACAAGGACAGGTCCACGAGCTGTGTCGCAGCAAACTTGAGATACTCTCGACGGCTTTTGTACGGCGTCGGAATCGTGTAGCGGACAGGCCTGTGACCATTCGGGAACACGGCGGGTGGATGGTCGATCCCATGAAAACTGACCGAGTTGATGTTGTAGCCGTACCCGGCCAGCACACTGAAGATCGACCGATCTCTGAGGTTCCTGCGGGTGAAGACGTCCAGCGGCATCTCGTTTCGATAAGCCATACCAGTCAGCATGGCCGGCATGCTTGCTCGAGTCGTCGGAAACGCGCCGAGATTATCCGCAAAGAAGCTGAATCCCGAGAAATCGCGGTCGAAGGTGCTGCGCTCCTGCTCCATCAGCTCTGCGAATATCCACGAGGGGAACCCATCGAGCACGATGTGAATCACATTGTGCTGACGCGAGAGCGCATAGATGTCCTCTGGCGGCTGACTCCATCCCGGCGTGTCGTCCTGTGCGTCGCCGGCGGCCGTCACCATCGCACTCACAAGAACTACCGCCTGGAGCGCGATCAGCAGTTGACTGCCGAAGCGTGCGATGGTCGAGACTGCCCCGGCATACGCGGCCGCCAGCCCGACTACGCCGAGCCATAGCGCGGTTTCGTAGGGCACCCGCCAGGTCTCTCGACTCAAGTCCAGGGCCTCGCCGGTGAGTAGGCCATAGTCGGCCACGAGCAAGTTCCCCTGCGCCCAGAGCAGTACGCCGACGGCAAACAGTAGTGCGGCGTAGAGCTGCACGAGGCGGTTCGCAAGCAGGCAGAGGACGCAGCCGACGCTCAGAAGAAGCGCCCAGCCGCCGCCGATGGCCAGCAGCAACCACGGCCAGGCAATGTCCGTGAATAAGGCGCTGAACTCGCGCTGATTTGTGCGGTATACGGTGAAGGGACCAAACAGCACAAGCAGCGCCGGACTGAGCAAGGCCGGAAACACCAGGAGATTGAGGCGCCGTAGAAACTCGCGACCGGTGTGTGGCACGCCGACCGTGGCCCAATAGCGGCCGATACGGACGCCGGCCCCACCCAAAATCACCAAGAGCAGACATGTCCGATTCCAGACGCGTCGATGTATCGCCGGCGTGCGTACGAGGTAGTGCCGCAGACCACAAACGATCGTCAGTGCGATCAATGCCCGCCACGGCGTGGACATCGAGAACACGGCTCCGATGCGGATGCCGCCGAAAACGGTCACATACAACGCCGCCAGGGCGAGCACGACGGTCAGGCCGTCAGCCGCACGCGCCCAGCCGGGCAGGACGGGACTCGAATCGATTGGACGGTTCATCTGTCTACGGGCCGGCAATGGTACAGCGTGCGGGTACCGGAAACCAGCGTTTCGTGGGCGACGGCGCCGAAATGGCGTCCCAGCGCCGCGCCGACCGCCTCGTTGGAATAGTCGAATTCCTGATCCCGCCGGTTGCGGAGCAGCCGCTCCACCATCGGGTCCCCCGGCGCGACGAACTCCAGGACCACCTCGGCGCCGAATTGCGCGAGCCAGGCGACGAAGTCGTCCAATGGAATGTTGCGGCCGATCACGAGATGGTGCATGAGCGCCAGGCACAGAATGAGCGACGGCGCGCCGCGGTCGCCGAGCGGCAGGCGCTCGCGGCCGCGCCAGCCCAGACCCGGCGACGGATCGGCCAGGTCCGCCAGGAGCGGCAGGACGTTCGCCGGCCCGCCGGCCTTGAGCGAGTGGTACAGACGCTCGACGACGACATGGTCGCCGTCCAGCGCCAGGACGTAGTCCGCGTGCTTCGCGGCCATGCGGGAATAGTTGCCGGTGTTGCAGCCGAGGTCCCAGACGAGGGGCCAGCGCCGCCGGGCCAGTGTCTGTTCGACGAACTCGGTCTTGCGCCGCAGATCGGCATCTACGTAGGAATGTTCCCGCTGATACTCCGACCAGGTCGATCGCCGGGGCCCCCAGCGCAGCCGCTCGACGGTTCGCCGCATGCGGTCGATGTTGTGCTTGATGAGCGCCGCGCCGAAGCCGGCAGCGCGCAGCTCCTGCCTGACGTCACCTGGCGTGTCCTCATAGCGGGACTGCGCCTTCGCCTGCAGGAAGACGTGCGCCAGCACGCCGCGCCGCAAGAGGTCGCGGCCGGACAGCAACGCGCTGCACTGCGCCGCCGTGATCCCTTCCAGGCTGCCCCGCAGCCAGGGGTGGAACGGTACGTTGCGGTACGCCTGCAGCAGCAGCGGATAGAGGAAGGTTTCGCAGAACTGCCGATAGCCGGCCCACGGTTCCCCCGCGGCGTACGGTGTGAACGACCCGATGTCGATGAACGTGGGGCGTGCGCCGAGCCATTGGACGTTGAACGCCGTCGCGTCCTTGAGCGTCATCTCCTCGTCGAGCGCGGCGCGCGTCACGTCGAGCTGCAGCAGCGCGGCGTCCTTGAGCATGCCGAACGACCACTCGTACGGATAGGAGACCACCGGCACCCGCTCGTGCTCCAGGACGGCCGCCCAGCGGGCGGCGAGCGGCGGCAACGACTCCGGGTCGGTCACCAGCCGCGTCGGAATCACGCGGCGATCGGCCCTGAACCGGGCGTGGAATTCGGTCGCGGCGAGCCGCTGCCAGTCAGCGAGGGCGCGGGGGGTCAGACACCGGAAGACTGCCCCGTTGTAATGAAAAACGCGCGTGTCCGGGTCGCGGAAGGACCCGGCGTCGAACTGAATGGATGGTTTTGCGGCGGTCATCGGCAGCGCGGATCGTGCCGGGGTGTGGCGGCGGCACGCTTGTGCAGCGGCCGGGAGCTAGCGTTTGGATCCTTGTGGCTTGCCGCGGAAGACAGCCGACAGACGGTGCCAGTAGAGCCTTGCAATGACGGCCACGGCCGCGACGCCGCCCAGCAGCGCCTGGAGCAGCATGCTCCCGGTCCCGGGGTCGAGATAGGCGGCCGCCGGCCTTTCGAAGGCCACGAGCACGACAAGAACGAATATGGCTGAGCGCAACATGACACACAAGCTTACCAGAATCTTCAAAAGCATCACGAACCGTTCGCACGCACGGGACCGCACTCCCCCGGGAGTCGGCGCTGCCGCCGATGGGAACAACACGCAACCTCCGAGCATCCGCTTGGATCCGTATCGTGAATGCGACGGTCCCGCTTCCGTTTGGCGATTCGTGAACCCGCGCGCTACTCCCGCCTGGCGTTGGCCAAAGCTCGCGCCAGATGCCGCAACGTCTGGGAAACTATCTGGGAAACCGCGGACGATCCCGCACGGTATTCCCTGCCAATCCGGGCAGCAGCGGTGGAGAGTTCCCTGGGATCGGTGGGTCGTGTCACGCGCTCCGAGACCGCCATCCGGTACGCCAGCTCTTCGGCACGGTCGTTGCCTCCGACGAGGAACAGTACACACTCCTCGCCCGGAAGCAACCCTGCAGTCAACGACAGGAAATGTTCTCCGGAAAACGACCGTGCATAGGTCGTGAAGTCCTCATCCTCACCCCGACAGGCCAACGTGACTGCCATCAACTGCCGAGCTTTGTTGTAATACACGTACAAGCCGAATTCATCGGAGCCCGCCGAACTCGGCGCGACCTGCAGGTCCCAATACAGGGGGCCGTAGGTGTACAGCCCTTTTTCGGCGTCCCATGTTGGCTCGATTCGTCCCGTGATCGTCTGCGCCTCCGCAGCTGTACCCCACAGCGCCGCGACAACGAGCAAGCCGATTACACAGCGGCACATGGTACTGTCCTTTCCTGCAGCCAATTCCGGTGTCACCCTGCACGGACTCGTCGCCCGCCAAGCAGCCCGAGCACGATCGCCAGCAGCAACACGCCTGCAATGGGCAGCGCTGGCACCGATTCCGCCGCCTGCCGTCCATTCGACTCGTCCGAGTCGTCCTGCAAGTCGGCAAGCGCTTCGTCCACGAGGTCTTTCACGCCCTCTTTGAGATCGCCTGGCGCGGCCGCGGTCGGCCGGAGCAGCCCCGGGTACTGCACGTTCGGGCCGACGTGGTTGGCCCACTGTGATAGCCAGCGCTCCTTAGTCTGTCCAGGGACGAGGCGGTGTTTCGCCTGTACCTACCATGACGAAGCCGGAGCCGGGCGGAGCGTGGAACAATCCGAGCACGTGGCCGAGTTCGTGCGCCAGCGAGGCTTCGAAATAATCCTCGTTCGTGTCCTGCACGGCCTCCGGATGCCAGACGATCTCGGAACGGCTCCACCTGCTCGCGATGCGGTGGGGGTCGTAGTATCGCCAGCTATTGGCATGAGCGAGTGCTTTCTCGCTTACTTCGCCTTCATCTCCCTCTCGCACATGGACCCAACCCGTCATGGGCTCATCCGTGCAGGCGTCTACCTGAATGTCGCCGCGCCACGAGAAGTTCGTCCAGCGATCGATCTGGCGTCTCCACCATGAAGAGTCGGAGTACGCTGCAAGGCGTTCGCCAGTGTAGGACTCGTCGGAGGACTGGATGCAAATCTGGATCGTCGGCACGGTGTTCTCGGCGATGACCAGAGTGCGCCGCTCCTCGAGAGGAAGTGATGTCATCCCGTTTTCGTGCGTTGGTTCTGGCATCGGGTAGTCGTACGCGTGGTAGACGATGGCATCCCACAGCTCCCGGTCGCGCGCCGTCATCCCTTCCGGCTCAGGAACGGTCGGCGGGTCGTGGTCCCGCGGCCCCCGATCGAGGCTGGCGCGTGGCACGCCGCCGATCCAGTGGATGGTGTGGCCCCCGCAGCGGTGTTGAGCGTCAGCCGGCACTGTCTACAGCAGGAGCAGACAATACAGGCCGACGACGACGAATCGTGAAGGCATCACGGGGGGTCCCCCGCGCAGGTCAGACGGCTCCGGAGCAGGAAGAATGTGTACGCGGGGACAATTGCAGATTTCACGCGCAAGAAGTGCGTAATATACCAGCCAGGGTTCCGAACAACCGAGGCGCAAGCGCTCCAATATCATCCGCGTCGGCCAAGCATGCTCCTCGGCGACCAGTGCCTGCAGCGGACGGAATGGAAACCGTATCAGCGGGCGGCGCCGGCGGGCACGCCGCCGGCCTTGCGCCACGCCCACCCGGTTCTAATCCCAGAGCAAACGCTCCCGCTCGGGCTCGCCAGGGCCCGGCGCGGGCGCGAAGCCCTGCAGTCCGACGCCCAACAGCCGGACGGGGCGATGGCCCGCGTCCGTCCGGTCGAGCAGGGCGCATGCACGCCGGGCGATCGGTTCCGCATCGCGCGTTGCCGCGCGTTCGGTGTGGCTCCGCGTAATGGTCTTGAAATCGTGATAGCGCACCTTGACCGTCACCGTGCGGGCGTAGACGTCCGCCCGCTCGATCATGGCCGCGGCGCGGCGCGCCAGGCGGTCGACCTCGGTGCGCACGGTATCGATATCCCGCAGATCCTCCGCATAGGTCCGCTCGGCGCTGCGCGACTTGGCGGCCCGCTCCGGCGTCACCGGCCGGTCGTCGACGCCATGCGCCAGTTGCCGCAGCCGGTCGGCCTGGCTGCCGACGACTCGCTGGAGCTGCTCCAGCTCGACCCTGCGGACGTCGACGAGCTGCTCGACGCCGGCGGCGCGCAGCCGGCGCGCGGTGACCGGCCCGACGCCCCAGAGCCTGTCGACCGGCAACTGCTGCAGAAACGCCTCTACCCGTTCGCTCGGAACCACGGTCAGACCGTCCGGCTTACGCCACCCGGAAGCAATCTTGGCCAGAAACTTGTTGGGCGCGACGCCGGCCGACGCGGTGAGGCCGGTGGTCTCCTTGACCTGCCGCTTCAAGCGCCGCGCAATCGGCGTCGCGAACGGTTCGCCCCAGGCATTCTCGGTCACGTCGAGATACGCCTCGTCGAGCGATAGCGGCTCGACCAGCGGTGTGACCGCCCGGAACAGGTCGAACACCTGCCGGGAGACGTCCCGGTACTTCGCGAAATCGGGAGGCACCACCACGAGCGCCGGGCAGCGCCGCAGCGCCTGCGCCATCGACAGGGCCGAGCGCACGCCGAACTCGCGCGCTTCGTAGCTGGCCGCCGCCACGACGCCGCGGCTCTCAGGCCGCCCGCCCACCGCCACCGGCCGGCCGCGCAGCTCCGGGTGGTCGCGCTGCTCCACCGACGCGTAGAACGCGTCCATGTCGATGTGAATGATCCGGCGCACGGGCGTTGCCGGAGGTGTGCTCACGGCGGGTCAGTGGCTCCCTTACAGCGGCCAGTCGCGCAGGATCCGTTCGGTCTCCTCGACGTGGCTGCTCTCGTCGCGGATGAAGTCCTCGATCTGCACCACGAGCCCCTTGTCGCCGTACACCTCGGCATCCTGCGCCCGCTGCACGTAACTGGCCGTGGCGCGCCGCTCCGCCTCTACTACTGCCTCGAGCATCGCGCGGTTGCCGTCGGGCACCGGCACCGGGCGCGGCGCGGTGGTCGGGGTGCCGCCGAGCGAGACGATCTTGTTGGCGAGAAATTGCGCGTGCACCTGCTCGTCGGCCACCTCGGCCTGGAAGAACTGCGTCAATTGCGGCCGGAACGGGCCGGTCGCGCGAGCACTGTAGATGATGTATTGAATAATGGCGCCGAGCTCGTCGGCGAGATCCTCGTTCAGCTTGTCGATCAATTGCGCCTTGGTCACTGACCCTCCTTCGAAACACGCCGCCAGGCCGGGCGGCACGCCGGATGTCAATCGATGATCGCCTGGTGGACGAGCGCGCGCAGCTTGCCGTGGTCGTCGATGTTCCCCGCGGGGATGATCTGCGTCAGATAGACGACCACCAGCTCCTCCACCGGATCGACCCAATAGGTCGAGTGGTAGGCGCCGCCCCAACCGAACTCTCCGGCGGAGGCCGGCAGGCCCAGCGCCGCGGGGTCCTCGACGACCGAGAAGCCGAGGCCGAAGCTTTGGCCGGGACGGAAATCGATGTCGCCCGTGTGGCCAACGGTCATCGAGTCGACGGTCGTGCGCGAGAGAATGCGGACGCCGTCGAGCTCCCCGCCGTTCAGCATCATCTGCAGGAACGTGGCGTAGTCGGTCGCCGTGGAAAGCAGTCCCGCGCCGGCGGAAAAGCCCCTGCGCGGCCCGTTTACGTAGGCGCCCTGGCCCACCATGTGGCCCGGATCGGGCGCGCGCTCGATGCCGCCGCCCGCCGCCGAGTAGACGGTCGCCAGCCGGTCGACCTTGGCGGCCGGCAGAAAGAAGTGCGTGTCTTCGAGGCCGAGCGGGCCGAGCAGGCGCTCGCCGAGAAATGCGCCCAACGTCTGGCCGCTGATCTTCTCGACCATCGCGCCGAGAATGTCGGTGTTGTAGCCGTAGATCCATGCCTCGCCCGGATGCCCGTCCAGCGGCAACTGCGCCAGCCGCATCATGACGTCGCCGACCGTCTCGTCGCGGTCGGCGAAGTACCAGCCGGTGATGCCGGCCTCCTCCCACTTGTCGGCGGCCGGGCCGCGGCCGTAACTGATGCCGGCCGTATGCGTCAGCAGATCGCGGATGGTGATGGGGCGCTTCGCGGCCACAACGTCGTAGCCGCCGCGGCCGTTCGGCTGCGCCACCGTCGTCTCCATGAATTCGGGCAGATACTTGCCGACCGGGTCGGTGATCAGCAGCCGGCCTTCCTCCTGCAGCAGCATCACCCCGACGCTGGCCAGCGCCTTCGTCTGCGACGCGATGCGGAAGATCGCATCGGTCGTCATTGGCGCGCCGGACTCCTTGTCGCGGTAGCCGACCGACTCGAGGTAGGCGACCTTCCCGCGCCGCGCCACGATGGCGACGGCCCCGGCCAGGCGGCCCTCGTCGACGTAACCCTGGAGCGCGGCGGTCAGCCGCTCCAGCCGCTCCGACGACATGCCGACCGATTCCGGTGCGGCAACGGTCAGTCCCTGCGCGAGCAGCGACTGCGGCGCGAAAACGAAGATCAGAAGGGCAACGAAAGTTGCGAAGCGGATGCGTGACAGCATGGAACCACCTCTCGAAATCCATGATATACGCAAATTTCGGCCGGCCGGCCCATGGTAGTCTGCACCCCACCGCATGCTGGACACCCGCGGAGCAGGGCTCCCAATCGCACTCGGCTCCGCGTCGATCCTGGTCTGCTCGCTGGCGGCCCCGGCGCACGCCCAACCCGACGCCGGCAGCAACGTGACCGTGCGGGCCATCCGCCTGGACGCGCCGCTGCAGCTCGATGGACGGCTCGACGAAGCCGTGTACCGCACGGTGCCGCCGATCACCCAATTCGTCCAGCAGGAACCGGACACCGGCGAGCCCGCGACGGAGCAGACCGAGGCGTGGGTCCTGTTCGACGACGACACGCTGTACATCGCGGCGCGCTGCCGGCTATCGGAACCGAACCGGATCGTGGCGAACGAGATGAAACGGGACAGTCCGGGGATGTTCGGCGGCGAGAGTCTCGCCGTCGTCCTCGACACATTCTACGACCGGCGCAACGGCTTCATCTTCATCACGAATCCGCTGGGTGGGATGTTCGACGCCACGGTGACCAACGAGCGGACCCCGAACCGGGACTGGAACACCGTCTGGGACGCGCGCACCAGCCGCTTCGAGGACGGCTGGATCGTCGAGATCGCCATACCGTTCAAATCGCTGCGCTACCGGCCCGGCCCGACGCAGCTCTGGGGCATCAACATGCAGCGGCGGGCCGTCTGGAAGAACGAGCAGTCGTTCCTGGCGCCGGTCCCCGCCTCCTTCGGCATGATGGGCATGTTCAAGGTGTCGTCCGCGGCGACGCTGACAGGCCTTGAAGCGCCCTCCGGGGGGATACCGATCGAGCTCAAGCCGTATGCCATCGCCGACGCGACGAGCGACTTCGCCGCGGCCACGCCGTTCTCCAACGACCTCGGCGGCGCCTTCGGCGCCGACCTCAAGATCGGCGTCACGCAGGGCCTGACCGCCGACCTGACCTACAACACCGACTTCGCGCAGGTCGAGGTGGACGAGCAGCAGGTCAATCTGACGCGGTTCAACCTGTTTTTTCCGGAGAAGCGCGAGTTCTTTCTGGAGGGCCAGGGCATCTTCGACTTCGGCGGCGGCCAGCGCCCCGAGCCGAACAGGTTCTTCGTTACCGGCGAGGGGTTCGCGCTCGACGCGCCCATTCTCTTTTTCAGCCGCCAGATCGGCATCGAGGACGGCGAGACCATGCCGATCGACGGCGGCGGCCGACTGACCGGCAAGGCCGGCCCGTTCAGCATCGGGCTGCTCAACGTCCAGACCGGCGAGACGCCGACCGGAAGCGTCGATGCGACGAACTTCACCGTCGTGCGTATCAAGCGCGACGTGCTGCGGCGCAGCAGCATCGGTGGCATCTTCACCCGGCGGTCCGTGTCGACGGCGGGTGACGGCGCCAACGCGGTGTACGGCCTCGACGGCGTGTTCTCGTTCTACGACGATCTGAACATCAACACGTATATCGCGCGGAGCGAGACGCCGGAGATGCAGGGCGACGACCTGAGCTATCGCACGGAGCTGCACTACAACGGTGACCGCTGGGGCTTCGTCGCGGACCGGCTGAGCGTGGGCGCCAACTTCAATCCGGAGATCGGCTTCGTCCGCCGCGACGACTTCCGGCGCAGCTTCGGGTCGTTCCGCTTCAGCCCGCGCCCGCAGAACATTGCCGCGGTCCGGAAGTTCTCCTGGGAAGGCAGCGTCGACTACATCACCGACGGCGCCGGCCGGCTCGAGACGCGGCTGCAGCGCGGGCAGTTCGTCACCGAGCTCGAGAACGGCGACCTGCTGTTCGCCCAGGCGACCGACAATTACGAATTCCTCAAGGAACCGTTCGACATCACGGACGATGTGACGATTCCGATCGGGGGCTATTCGTTCGTGAGCTATCGCGCCGGCTATTCCCTGGCGCAGCAGAGGATCATGAGCGGCGGCGTCGCGGTCGACTTCGGCGAGTTCTACGGCGGCGACAAGACGACGATCAGCTATTTCCGCGGCCGGATCGGCGTTACGCCGCAGCTCACGCTCGAACCGTCGGTGTCGTTCAACTGGATCGACCTGCCGCAGGGCAGCTTCACGACCGAGCTGGTATCGACGCGCGTCACCTACACGCTCACGCCGCGGATGTTCGTCGCCGCCCTCGTCCAGTACAACTCGGAGGACAACGCGCTCGGCAGCAACATCCGCTTCCGCTGGGAGTATCAGCCGGGGAGCGAGCTGTTCGCCGTCTATACCGATGAGCGCGACACGCTGAACCCGCGGCCCATCCTGCAGAACCGGGCGTTCGTGGTGAAGCTGACGCGGCTGTTCCGGTTCTGACGCCGGGCGCTCAGGGCAGCGCGAATACGTAGATGCCGTTACCCGCGCGCGGGTTGCGCTTGTCGGGCAGCAGGTCGGCCGGGATGATGCTGGTCCAACTGGAGCCGCCCAGCGGGCCCCCGGCGCCGAAGGCCACGTACTGCCTGCCGTCCACGGCGTAGGTGATCGGGTAGCCGTTCGCCATGGTCGTCAAGCGGCTCTGCCAGAGCTTCTCCCCACTCGCCGCGTCGTACGCGTAGACGTGGCGCTCCCAGTCGCCGACGAAGACCAGGCCGCCTGCCGTGGTCAGCGCCGCCGTGTTGTAGGGCACCCGGAGGCGGTGTCTCCAGAGCGTCTCGCCCGTCCGGATGTCCAGCGCCTGGAATTCGCCCAGTTGGCCCGGCGCGTCCGGGTGAAAGTGGTTCTGCCGGTCGCGGACGCCGCCCGTGCCGCCACCGCCCTCGCGCCGCTCCACCGGCCCGAACGCCGCCGTCTCGCACTGCAGGTTGAGCGGCACGTATAGCGCGCCGGTATCCGGGTGATACGCCATGGCGCGCAGGCTCTTGAACCCGCCGGTGCTCGGACAGAAGTAGAGCTCCTCACCCACGTCCGACACCATCCCCTCGCGGTAGGCGAACTGCCCGGTCTCGGGGTCGACGTCTGCCAGGTTCTGGTAGCCGAGATCGACCGCCCGGGTAAATTCTCCGGTCGTGCGATCGAGCTCCCACAGGATGCCCAGCTTGCCCATGCTGAACACCGACTGCCGGCCGTCGTAGTCGATCAGGATCCGCTCGAACGTCTCGTCCATGTCGTGACTGTCACCGGGAATGTGCTGGTAGAACCAGCGCATCTCGCCGGTCTCCGGGTCGAGTGCGAGCGTCGAGTTGCTGTAGAGCGCGTCGCCGTCCGTGCCGCGCGCGTCCCGCGTCCACGGTTTGGCCTGGGCGGTGCCATAGTAGACGAGGCCGCTGATCGGATCGTAGCTGCCGGGAATCCAGGCGTCGCCGCCGGCCCGGAACAACAGCGGCAGGTCGCCCCAGGTGTCGCCGCCGCGCTCACCCGGCCGGGCCACCGTGGAGGTGCGCCACAGCTCCCGGCCCGTCCGCGCATCCAGTCCGACGATGTAGCACGTGTCGTCGCGGAAGCGGCCGCACCCGGCCATCCCGGTGACTATCGCGCCGTCGGCGACGATCGGCCCGCTGGTGAACCTGTACCCGGCGCCCGCGGTGCCGACCGTCGCTTCCCAGCGGACATCTCCCGTGCGCGCATCCAGCGCGACCGTGACGGCGTCCACGGTATTGAGGATGATCAGGTCCTCGTAGATGGCGAGGCTGCGCAACTGCGCGGACGGGCGCCGCCGCTCGTCCATGTCGTGCCGGTACTCCCAGATCAGGTCGCCCGTGCGCGCGTCGAGCGCGTGCACGACGTTGCCGGGGTTGGCGATATACATCACGCCGTCGTGCACGAGCGGCGTCGTCTGGGACACGCCGGGCTCGATGCCCCACGACCAGGCCAGTTGCAACTCGCCGGCGTTGCTGGTGTCGATCTCGTCAAGCGGGCTGTAGCCCCACCCGTCGAGCGTCCGCCGCCAGTTCAGCCAGTCGGCGGGATCGGGATCCTGCAGAACCGCATCGGACACCGGCACGAAGTCGCGCACCTGCGCCGAGCCCGGCGCGGCGGCCAGCACCGCGCCGGCCGCGCACACCGCTACCGCGAACGTCAATCGCTTGTGCATCCTGGCCTCTCTGAGAATACCTACCTGATCGGGGAGTAGTCGGTCGCCTTCATGAAGACGGACTCGACGTTGATGGCCAGCCGGCCGTTCCGCTCCGATGCGGCGCGCGCCTCCACCCAATCCGGATCCGCGCGAAAAGCGTCCCAGCTCGCCTCGGCCGCGTCGCGGCTATCGTACTCCAGGACGTAGATCAGCGTGTTCTCCGACAGCGGCGCGTCGTTCGGCACCCAGTAGCCGATGTTCTTCATGCCGTGCCGCTCGAACAGCCGCACCGTATGGTCGCGGAAGCGGGCCTGCAGATCGTTCAGCTTGCCGGGCCCCGACGTGTAGGTCCGCAGCTCGTACACGGTGCCGCTCGACTGCGCGTTCAGGACCGGCGACGGCTGGACCAGATTGCCGAGAACGAATCCGCCAGCGAACACGACCGCCAGCAGGACGAGACCGAACCGCTTGCTGTGCAACATCGACTGCCTCCTTGACATCAAAGACGCATTGTAGCGTCAAAAGGCCCGCGGCGAATCCCTCCCTCTGCGCTGGGAAGCGCCCGTGCGCAGCCGGTTCGAGCCGCTTGCCGGCCCTGCGGGGAAACCTGACACATTCGAAGCTGGATCAGATCGACCTGGAGATCATCCGGCACCTGGCCGACAACTCGCGAATGTCGCTCGTCGAGCTGGGCGACATGATCGGGCTCTCGGCCGCACCGTGCGGCCGGCGGGTGCACACGAAGGGGGTCACATATACTGAATATGCTCCCTCGTCACGCCTTGTCAGCCGGGCGCCTGGCCGGTCTCGGTGCGACGCGGGGCTTTCACCACGGGCTGCCAAGGGAGACCTCAATTGCATGTACGCGAATCGGCGAGGAACCTGCTGCAGAACCGCCGGCTCCGGGGTGGCATCGCGGGAGTTGCACTGCTGGTCGCGCTCGGCGTCAGCCAGGCGGCGCTGGAACGCCGGGCCGCCGCGCAGACCGAGGGGCTGACCTGGGGACCGATCTTCGAGGTCGACCCGCTGTGGCCCAGGCCGCTGCCCAACAACTGGGTGATTGGTTCGGCCATAGGCGTATCGGTGGACGACCGCGACCACGTCTGGATCGTGCACCGCGCCTCCACGCTCAACGCCGGGGAGATCGAGGCGGCGGCCGACCCGCAGGTGGCGGTCGACTGCTGCGTGCCGGCGCCGCCGGTGCTCGAGTTCGACCCGCAGGGCAACGTGGTGCGGCACTGGGGCGGCCCGGGCGAAGGGTACGAGTGGCCGAATTCTAACCACGGCGTCACGGTCGACTACAAGGGCAACGTCTGGATCGGCGGCAACGACGCCGAGGACGCGCACATCCTGAAGTTCACGCGGCACGGGCGCTTCCTGCTGCAGGTCGGCCGGGCCGGGATGAGCCAGGGCAGCAACGACATGGCGAACTTCAGCCGGGTGGCGGAGATCTCGGTCGACCCGCTGGCGAACGAGGCGTATGTATCGGACGGCTACGGCAACCGGCGCGTGGTGGTGATCGACGCCGACACGGGCGAGTTCAAGCGCTACTGGGGCGCGTACGGCAACGTGCCGGACGACGCGGACCTGGGGCGGTATGACCCGCGGGCGCCGCCTGCACGGCAGTTCCGCACGCCGGTGCACTGCGCCGAGATGTCCCACGACCGGCTGCTGTACGTCTGCGACCGGCAGCACGACCGCATCCAGGTGTTCAACCCCGACGGCACCTTTGTCGAGGAGATGTTCATCGAGAAGGAGACGCTCGGATCGGGATCGGTGTGGGACATCGCGTTCTCCCACGACGGCGAGCAGAAGTATCTGTACATCGCCGACGGGACGAACGAGAAGGTGTACATCGTGGAGCGCAAGACACTGACGATGGTGTCGAGCTTCGGGAACGGCGGGCGCCAGCCGGGCCAGTTCTACGGCACGCACAACGTGGCGGTCGACTCGCTCGGCAACATCTACACCACGGAAACGTACGAAGGGAAACGGCTGCAGAAGTTCGTCTACAAGGGCGAGGGCCCCATCCGGACGCCGCACCAGGGCGTGCTCTGGCCGGGGGCCGACTGAATCGAGATCGGACGGCGGCGGGGATCAGCGATCCGGGAGCGCGAACGTCACGATCACGTTCCCGGCAACCGCAGTCACGTACTGCACGCCGTTCACCTGATACGTGATCTGCCCGGCAACGATGCTGGCGCCGGCGTGGAACCGCCAGAGCCGCTCACCGCTCTCGGCATCCAGCGCATAGATTGTCCCGAGACGCTCGGCGGTGAAGACCAGGTTGCCGGCCGTGGCGAAGGTGCCGGCTGACGGCCCCCCGTCGATCTCGGTGCGCCACGCCAGCTCCCCCGTCGCCGGGTGGTAGGCCGACACGTTGCCCAGCGCCGGGGCCGCCGACACCCGGCGTCCCGCCGTACTGAACTGGCCCGGCTCGAGCGTGTTGCCGACCGGGATGGCGGTCATCATGATCGGGAAATCCCGGCCTGCAACGTACAGCAGTCCGGTATCGGGATGGTACGAGCTGACCCCGTAATGGACCCCTTCGCGCGGGGCGTGCAGGGCGCCCTCGATGGTCGGCGGCGTGTAGAACGGCAACTTCCGGTATGCGCCGAATTCCGGGTACAGGTTCTCCGTCGGAAACGTCGCCGCCAGCGGCTTCATCGGCTCGCCGGCCGCGGTGTGGGGAATCGGCTGCGTCGGCCACACCTCCTCGCCGGGCGTCTCGGTTGCGGTCGGCACCGGCGTCTCGACGATCGGGTTGAGCGGCTCGCCGTTGTCCCTGTTCAGGATGTACAGCAGGCCGTTCTTGTTGCCGGCGGCGGTGGCGCGCACCGTGCGGCCGTCGATGTCGACGTCGAACAGTGTCGGCTGCTGGCCCGCATCGTAGTCCCACAGATCGTGGTGGATCTGCTGGTAGTACCACTCGATCTCCCCGGTCCGCAGGTCCAGCGTCACGAAGGCGTTCGTGAACAGATTGATCCCCTTGCGCGCCGAGCCGTCCTGGTCGGGCGACGGGTTGGCGACCGTCAGGTGCACCGTTCCGGTCTCGGTGTCGATGGCCGGCGTGCCCCAGACGCCGCCGCCATGGCGCACCCCCCCGACCCAGGTATCCCGGGCGATCTCCCACCCTGCGTCCTCCGGGCCCTGCGGAATGGTGACGAACTGCCAGAGCAGCGCGCCGGTGCGGGCGTCGAGCGCGAACAGGATGCCGCCCGGAATGTGGCTCTCGCTGAGCGCCGTGCCGGCGATGAGCACGCCGTCGTGGTACTGCGGCGCCATGTTGTAGCGGTAGCCCCACTCGGTCGGCTCCTCGAGCTCCGGATAGCGGGTCCGCAGCACCTCCGTGAGCACGTGGGACACGCCGTCCTCGCCGAAGCCCGACACGAACTCGCCGGTCCGGGCATCGAGCGCCATCACCCGGACGTCGTTCGCCACGTACACCGTTCCATCGCCGTAGGCCGCGCCGCGCGAGCCGCTGGCCTCGCTGTTGCGCCAGACCACGCGGCCCGTCGCCGCGTCGAGGGCGGCGACGCTGTCGGGCGTGGTGACGTACATCACGCCACCGGCCACGACCGGCGTCGCCCGGCCGCTGGCCGCGTGATACAGCCAGCGCACGGCGAGCGCCGGCACGTTGGAGGTGTCGATCTGATCCAGCGGCGCGAAGCGGGAATTGAGCAGGTCGAAGTTGTGCAGCGGCCAGTCGCGCGACGTCGCCGCATCCACCGACGGGAACGGCACCAGGTCGCGCTGGCGGTTGGCCCGTGCGCCGGCGGCGACGTCCGCCGCCAGTTCCTCCGGCGTCCGCGGGGTCTGGCCGAGGGCCGGCGCCATCGCCAGACCCAGCACAGACACGACGGCAACGACATTCACGAGTCGGGGCATTGGATTCTCCGTGCGCGGAGCGGTGCGATCAGCGGACGGTGACGGTCACATTCCGGCTGCCCGCTGCGCCGCCGTCGTGCGCCAGGGCGCGCAGCACGAAGGTCCCGGACTTGCTGAACGTCGCCCTTACCGGATAGCGACCGTGCGCCGCGGGGGCGGGCGGCTCCCACCCGCGCGTCCAAGGCGAACCGACCTTGAAGTCAGGATACACCTTGAACTGCGGCGGATCGAGGGCGACTGCCGCGCCGTCGCCGCGGTACACGAACCAGGCCACCCGCAGGCCCAGCGCGCTGCCCTGGAACGGCCCGCCCCGTGCCGGCTGCGGCGCCGGGATACCATCATCGGCCACCAGCGCGGTCAGCGCCAGGGGCTGGCCGACCGTCGCCTCACGGCTGGCGCCGCCTTCGACATCCACGGTCGGAATCTGGTTGTGCTCCGTCGGCCCCTGCACGTCGAAGCCGGTGTACTGCCGGAAAATGACCCGCTGATCGAGGATGAATTCCGGGATCAGCGAGGCGTATACCCGCTCAGTCATACCGTTCGCGGTCAGCGTCCAGACGATTTCCCTGTCCCCGAAGTCCGCCGGCACGGTGACCGTGAACACGTTCAGGTTACGGCGCGGCAGGAACCAGGTCGGCTGGCCCCGGTCGGGTCCGCCGGGCTGGATGTGGTTATCCGGGCCGACCGGGATGTGCAGATGCTCCTCGAAGTTGCGGTTGAAGTACCCGAAATAGATCTCAATCGTCCCGTCCGGGTTCGGCATCCAGCCTTCGAACGAGGGCGCGATGTTCTGGCCGCTGCGATACGTGATCTGGCTGCCCGCGCCGGAGACGCCGACGCCCAGCAGCGCGGCGCACACTGTCGGCGCTGCCACACGCAGCAGGCTGCGCGGGCGCGCCGCCCATCCGCTCTTCACGATCCGCCTCCGGTCAGTTGTCCTGCGCCGACAACTGCCGGCGCTGCCGGGCCGCGAACTCCTCCTCGTACTGCTCCTCGGTCAACCCGACGAAGCGGCCGAGAAAGAAGAACATGTCGTCCATCGAGCGGCTGCCCAGCCCGTGCCAGTTGCGCGGCTCGATGATGTTGCGGTTCCCGGCCGAGTTGTCGTACCAGGCGATGGCGTGCAGGATGGTCCCGGCTGGCAGCATCGGCGCGGCGTGGTCGGCGTAGTTGTACACCTTGACCAGTTGTGGTCGTAACCGGCGCACGCCAAGGTCTCGCGGACGCCGTTCGGGTACTGCGCGTTCAAACACATCCGCGTGCCGCCGGCGTGCATGTGCGGCTCGAACGTCACCAGCTTCGACGGATTCTTCGTCACCCCCAGCGCGTCGAAGCGCAGGTTTTCCGCCCCGGCCGGAATGTCCAGATCGTTGAAGGTCAGGAACACGCCTGGACCGGGCGCGGTGTACTTCGGCTGGTAGCCGTCCGGATGAAACTTGAAGCCGACATCGAGCCGCGCCGTGACCTCATCGCCGAAGGCGTGCGTATGCACCCGCCAGTGCAGGGAGGAATCCGCCGGCAGCAGGACGCCCAGCCCGTCGGCATACTTGGTAGCGTTTTGCCCCGCCTCGTGCGTCATCGAGAACGCCCCTTCGACCCCTTCAATCGGCGTGACCGGACCGGCCGCTTCGCCGTCCCCCGGAATTCCCGCGTTAATCCCCGCGTGATGAATCACGGAATAGCCGCCCCGGCCGTCCGCCTTGGCGAAACCGCCGGACGCGCGCACCTCATGCACCTCGACCGCCGCGACATAGCGGTCCTCGGTCAGCCCGACCGGGGTCGATTTCCAATAGCCGTGCCAGTCGGCCGCCACCGCCTCGACGACCTCCTCGGGCGACGAGACGATCAGATCGGGCGTCCCGATGGTCCATTCCTTGCCGTCCGGGACCTGCCGGGGCGGCGGCAGGTCGGCCGGATTGCCGCGCGGCGCGCCGGCGTCCACCCAGCGGCCGATCATGGCGATCTCCGCAGCGCTGAGAGAAAGGTCGTCCTTGAAGTCCTGGACGCCAACCTCCGTCTCGATGAACCAGGGCGGCATCGTGCGCGCGGCGGTGCGCGCCTTGATGGACCGCGCCCAGGGCCGTACATCGCTGTAGGTCAATAGCGACATGGGCGCGCCGCCGCCCGGCCCCGGCCGGTGGCAGCCCTGGCACGAGCGCTGGAGAATCGGCGCGACGTCCTTCGTGAACGTCACCTCCGCCGCGGACTGCGCCGCGGCCGGCGCGGCGCCGGGCAGCACCGCCCCCGTCTCGCCGCTGACCCGCCGGATGAGACCGACGCTCTGGCGCCGCGAGGCCATGGGCAGCGGGAAACCAGGACGCGACGGGCCGCGCATCGGAAACGGGTAGTAAGATGGCCCAATTTGATGCGCACGACGGACACGCACCGGCAGGGCGGAGACGCGCAGGGGCTCTCGGAACTGGTTCCGCTGGTCTACGACGAGCTGCGCCGGCTGGCGCGCGGATACCTCGGCCGGGAACGGCCCGGACAGACGTTGCAGCCGACGGCGCTGGTCAACGAGGCGTACCTGCGGCTCGCAAAGGACAGAAAGCAGGATTGGCGCACCCGCGCGCGCGTGGTCGGCATCGCGGCGATGTCGATGCGGCAGATCCTGATCGAGCGCGCCCGCGCCCGCGACGCGCAGAAGCGCGGCGGCGGCCGGGCGCGCGTCACGCTGGATGAAGGGCTGCTGGCCGGCGACGCGCAGGCGGTCGACCTGCTCGCGGTGGACGAAGCGCTCATCCGGCTCGCAAGCATCGACGCACGGCAGGCCAGACTGGTCGAGCTGCGGTTCTTCGGCGGGCTGACCGTCGACGAGTGCGCCGAGGTGCTCGGTGTCTCGCCTGCCACCGTGAAGCGGGACTGGACGCTCGCCAGGGCCTGGCTACAGCGCGAGATCACGCGGGACTAGGAGTCCGTGGTGAAACCCCCGCTGCATTCGACCGGCGATGCGGCTTCCTTTGGATGGGGCTGCGCCCCAAGCCCCCGGCAAGCGCTAGCGGGGACCCCTGCGCCCCGCGCCGCGCTTGCCGGGCCGCGCCGTGCGCGGCTTGCTCGTCGGTCACATATTGGGAATATGCTCGCTCCTCGCGCCTTGAACGAGCCGTGCGCCGCATTGATACGGGCGGGTCTCGGTGCGGCGCGGGGTTTCACCACGGACTCCTAGCGGTGGATCCTGAACGCTGGCAGCGGATCAACGACCTGTTCCACGCGACGCTTGAACGGGAGCCGCCCGCGCGGGACACCTACCTCGATCGGGAATGCGCCGGCGATACCGCGCTCGCCGACGAGGTCCGGTCGCTCTTGCGGGCGCACGCCGAAGCGGGCGCGTTGGAGCGGCTGGCAGCGGCGGCCGATTCCGACCTGCCTGCCGGCGGCGACGGCGACTCACTGATCGGGCGACAACTCGGTCCGTATCAGATCACCGGCCTCCTCGGGCGCGGCGGGATGGGCATCGTCTATTTCGGACGCGACACCCGCCTCGATCGGCCGGTGGCGATCAACGCGCTGCCGCCGGAATTCATTCACGACGACCGGTTCCGCACGCGGCTGCGGCGGGAGGCAATGGCCGCCGCCGCCCTGTCGCATCCCGGCATCGCAACGATCTTCACGCTCGAGGAGTTCGACGGCCACCTGTACCTCATCCGCGAGTACGTGGCCGGACGCACGCTGCGCGAAACGCTGCGGCGGGGTCCCCTCCCCATCGACGAAATCCTGACCATAGCGGGCAACGTCGCGCGCGCCCTGGCGGCGGCGCACGCACACGGGATCATCCACCGTGACCTGAAGCCGGAAAACGTCATGCACACCACCGACGGCGGCATCAAGGTGGTCGATTTCGGCCTCGCCCGGTTCGAACACGGCGACGGCCTCACCGTGCTGACCAGGCCGGGGGGCGTGGGCGGCACGCCGGGATACATGGCGCCGGAAGTGCTGCGCGGCGACCCGGTGGACACGCGTGCGGATCAGTTCTCGTTCGGCGTGCTGCTGTACGAGCTGGTGGCCGGGCGGCGGCCGTTCGAGGCGGCCGACGATGCGTCGACCGTCGCCCGCATCCTCGAAGCGGAGCCGGCGGCGATCGGACCAGCCAATCCGAACTGTCCGGACCGCCTCGCGCAGATCATCGCGACCTGCCTGGCAAAGGCGCCGCGCGACCGCTACCGGACCACCGACGCCCTGGCGGACGACCTCGAGGCCGTGGCGGCGGACGACCGGACGCCGGCGCCGGCGGTTTCGCAGGCGGCCATGAGCGTCGCCCCCCCCCCAGCGGCGGCGGCGCTCTGGTGGTGGCGGTTCCATCAGGCCGCGGTGAGCCTGGCGTACATCCTGATGCTCTATCCGCTGTGGCGCGTCCGGAACGGGCTGCCGGGCGAGTTCGGGTTGGTGCTGTTCGTGGCGGCGGTCGCCGTTGCCGGCGGCGCCGCGAATATGCGGCTGCATCTCTTGTTCACCTCGCGTGTCTATCCGGACCAGCTTGCCGCCTTGCTCCGTCGTTCCATGATGTGGCGGCGCGTATCCGACGGCGCGTTCGTCCTGTTGCTGCTGGCGACGGCGGCGGGCAGCGCGGCCGGCAACGCGCTGTGGGCCGCCCTGTTCGTCGCCGCGGCCATCTCCGCCGCGTTCAGCGCGGGCGTCATGGAGCCGGCCACGACGCGGGCAGCGTTTCCGCCGGAATGACCGCCCGCTCGCCAGGCCTGTCCGCGGCGCGCCCGCCCGTGCGATCGGACGCCACGCGCGCCGGCAGCACCCGCGCCATCGACCCCAGCGTCTCGGACAGCACGGAGCGGGCCGTCCGGTTGATGATCGGCCGGACCATCCAGCGGACGACCGCGGGGATCCCACGGCTCAGCGTGACCGACTCGCACTCCACGATGACGCCGCCGGCGACTTGCTGATAGCGCCAGTAGGCGTTGAGGCGCCACAGGAACCCGCGATCGCGCCCGATCGGCTTCTCGCGCTCCGCGGCCGATCCGACGTCCTCGAGCTCGGCAATGCGGGTCGCCACGCTGCGGCTCGACGCCCGGCCGCCTCCGTGGCGCGTGTACTCCACCCGGTGCTCCGTGTTGTAGTGCACGGTCACCACCGAGCGGCGGCGCACCTTGAGGAATACTTCCCGCCGGTTGCCGTCGCTGGCGAGCAGGCGCGACTCCAGCACATCGTCCTTCAGCTCCTCCGGCGCGACCTCGTACATGAGGCCGTGCAGGAAGTCGTCGAGCGTGACCCCGGGGATCAGGATGCTGCCGCGCCAGTGATGGATGGCGCCGCTCGGCACCTCGATATTCCGGCCGTCTGCCGCGCGGGTCTCCACGCTGTCGACGAGCACGTCGCCGGCCAGCACGGCGCGGCGCGCACGGGCAGCGTCCGCGTCGAAGTCCTGCGCGAGGAACCGCTCGCCGCCGGCCAGCTCTTCGGCGATGCGCCGTTCGGTCGCCTCGATGTAGCGCTCCCACGCCGTGACCGTCTTGTCTTTCAGCTCTGCTGCGCCCAGTCCAGCCACGTTGCCGGTGGCCAGGACCGTCGCCAGCAACGCCGGTTTCGCCGCTGTCCGGAACACGACGTGGTGGGTCGCGAAGAAGTTGGCGATGGAGCAGGTCGCAATCGCCAGCAGGTTCGCGGGAACGTGGTGCAGGTCGAACGTCGTGACGTACAGCGACGTGAAGAGGACGTTGCCGGTGATCGACAGCGTCCCGTTCACCAGCGTGAACGACCCCAGACGCGCCCAGCGGCCGCGGCGATCCGCGCAGCGGTCGCTCCACGTCCAGTGCTCGTGCCAGACGAAGTTGTGCAGCACCGCCGCCTGCACCGCCAGCGCCGTGGCGAGCCGGTAGTCGAGCCCCAGCATGTCGGCGAGCACGCCCAGCGACAACAACTGCACGCCGACACCCATGCCGCCGACGGCGTTGAACATCAGCCAGCGCCGCAGCGTTCCGACCGGGCTCGGCCCGGATTCCACACGATTCATTGCCAGTTGCGGGTCCATTGCTCACCTTGGAAGCGGCTCGGCCTGTGACAGCGCCACCGCATTGCGGGCCACGGAAAAGCCCAGTGCGCCGAACATGCCGGCGATACCCACGAGGCCGCCCACGTCGAACAGCAGCCAGTCGCCGCCGAGCAGGGACACCTCGGGACCGCGGACCAGCAGGCAAAGCGTGCCGGCCGCGAGCAGGATGCGCAGCTCCGTCGGCCCGACCCGCAGCAGCGACACGCGGAAGATGCCGCACGCATGCGTGGCCAGGTACGCCTCGGCGCACAGCATCAGATACGCGGCCAGCAGCAGCAGTGCCGGCGCCAGGCTCATGTACGGCGAGAGCGCCAGCCCGGCACACAGCAGCAGCATGCTGGTGATGTCGGCCACATGGTCGATGTAGTAGCCGTAGCGCGGCCGCTGGTGGTTGCGGACGCGGGCCACCGTCCCGTCGAGACTGTCGCCGAACCAGTTGACGGCCAGCCCGGCGACCGCGCCCAACAGCGCCAGCTCGTGCCACTGCGACGCCCAGTACGCCGCCCCGGTGCCGGCCATGGCCAGCAGACCCAGCGTGGTCAGGTGGTCGGCGTTGATCCAGCGCGGCAGGCGCCGCGCCATCCAGACCAGCGCCCGCTTCTCCGCGTTCGCCAGAATGCTCCTGTGCTCCCTGACGTGTCCCGCTTGCATCGTCGCTTCCATCGGCTTCCTCCTTGTCGAAGACGGGCCGAACCGGCAACAACAACCGATCCGCCCGTTGACAGGGAGTGCGTAAACGGGAAGCAAAGGGGCTCATGTTGAGCCCCGGCTGGGACAGACCGTCCGGAGGCTGCGGGGGGGGCGGCCGGGATCAGAACCGGAACAGCCGGTTGATCTTGACCACGAGCGCCCGGTTCTCGAGGCGCGGAAAGCGGGGATTGAGCGTGTCGCGCTGCTCGTTGTAGACGACGAACAACTCGCTGCCGGGCTGGTATTCCCAGCGGAAGCGCAGGTTGGCGCTGGCGCTGTTGCGCACGGAGTTGTACTGCACCAGGGCGCTGACGAACATCAGCGGGGTGAAGGTAAAGCTGGTGCGGGTGGTCACGAGGGTAGTGGTGAACCTCCCCTCCCGCAGATCGATGCGATTGACGGACACACCCGGCTCCAGCGAGAAGCGCGGCGTCAATTCCAGCCGGCCGCGCGAGGTCCCGCCGCCGAGGCCGAACTCGAGGGTCGTCTTGGACCCGCTGTAGAAGCCGCCGTGCTGGACCGCCAGGGTACCGGAGAATTCCCGCTGCCGGCCGAGCTCGAACCCCGCCCGGACGTCCTGGAAGTCGTAGCCGCCGGCTGCAATCGCCACGTCCGGCGTGATGTTGAACGGCTGCCGCAGAAACTCGTAGCTGCGCGTGTACTCGACGGTGACCTGGTCGCTGTTCTCGAGCTCGATGCCGAACAGCCCCTGCGCCTGACGCGTCTCGAGGACGCCCTGCCGGCTGGTGACGTAGTCGAACCTGCCCTCCCACGACAGCTTGCGGATCAAGGCGATAGATGCCGGCCGGGGGCTGAATCGCAACTCGCCGAAGCTGCGCTCGAAGTCCTCCCGGCGCAGGAAGCCCACTTCCGGGTTGAAGTCGTCGCCGACGACGAGGCGCTCCAACTGCACCCCGTAGCGGTCGCCGCCGTAGTCGAGCTGCGCGCGGTAGCTGACGTCGTCGTCGCCGAACCCGGCCGTGCGGGTCTCGGCCCAGTAGGTGTTGATGTCGAGGTGGTCGTAGAACGAGAACGTGCCGTCGACGCCGTACGTCTCGTTGGATCCAGGTCCGCGCGTCGATACCGAACGCCGTGCGGCAATGAAACCGATGCTGCTCCGGCGCAGCACGTCGCGCTTCAACCGAACGACGGAGAAGTTCGTGGCCTCGGCCGCCGCAAGTGGCTCTTCGCCGGTCTGGATGTTCAGGACGCCCACGTTGAACTTTCCCACGCGCCCCGTCATCCGGCCGCCCGCCTGAATCGGCACCTCCCGGAGGGCGCCGGTGGAATCGTCCAGACCGATCTTGCGACTGTAGAAGAGGACGGGCGTCTCGCCGCCGCCGAACGCGCCGGTCCCGGCGCCGCCGAAGGCGAACAACCCCTGGTTCTCCAGGAAGAACTCCCGCTTCTCCGGAAAGAACAGGCTGAAGCGGGTCAGGTTGACCTGCTGTTCATCCGCCTCCACCTGGGCGAAATCGGTGTTCACCGTGACGTCCGCCGTCAGGTTCTGCGTCACCCCGTATTTCAGGTCGATGCCGCCCGTGCCGCCGAAGTCATTCGAAATCGCGGGCGTGGCGGACAGATCGCTCGAAAGGTCGGCGATCGCGTACGGCTTGATCTCGATGTTGCGCGATCCCGGCGGCGCTTCCAGCCCGGTCAGCGCCGCCGCCAGCGAGACCTGGAAGTGACCGCGGCCGGAGAGCGCGGCCGGAATCGGCGTCAGGTACGAGACCTCGTTCCGCCAGCGGTTGCGGCGGCGCACCTGCAACCCCCAGGTCTGGTTGCGCCCGGGACGATAGCGCAGCGACTTGAACGGGATGGCCGCCTCGACCACCCACCCGCCGTCGAATCTACCGGTCGATAGCTCCCAGATCGGGTTCCAGTCGATGTTGATCTGCGACTCGTTGGTGATCTGTCCGTCGAGCCGGCCGCCGATCGCGTTCACCTCGAAGATGTAACCGTTGCGCCGATCGAAGAAGGTGTCGAAACTCCAGGCGAAGTTGTCGTTGCGCACGATGGCGAAGTTGTCCCGGCGCATCTCGTTGGCCATCAGGCGCTCGGGGTAGGTCTCCCAGCAACGGCCGACGATGTAGAAATTCTCATTGTCGAAGAGGATCCATACCTCGGTCCTTTCATTCGCGGGCGCACCTTCATCCGGCTCGTTCTGGATGAAGTCCGACATCGGCGGCACGCGCGTGTAAACCGCCTCGTCGAGCCGCCCGTCGATGCGCAACGGTTCGGCAATTCGCTCGGCGCGGACCGTCGCACGCCCCGCCGCGTCACGCGCGATCACGGCGGGAGGCAGCGGCGGAGGAGGCCGGTCCGTGATTGCCGGCGGCGCCTGGGTATCGCCCGGCTGCTGGCCGCCCTCGACCGGCGCGGCCAGGCAGGCCAGCACGATGCAGAAGACTACCAAGCGAGAGCGAACAGACCTCGCCTCGCAATCAATCCTGACTTGAACTGCCACCGCAGATCCTAGTGGCCGAGGAACACTCCGAGCTCACCGGTAACCGAGAGATCGTCTGTCATGAATTCGACAATAAAGGGCCGCTGCGGCGTGTACTGCGGCACGCTCTCACCCTTCGACGCGTGAAACGCGATATCCGGCGGGTAGCGCTTCGTTCCAGGAACGAATGTTGAATACACGACAGTCCACTACAATCTGGCGCTGCCAGCGTTCAGGAGGGTTCTCGACAACTGGCAGCATCTGTTTAAGGCAATCGGTTCGGACCAACAGGTCCGCATCCGTAAGTTTGTCGATCGCGACGATAACCCAATAGTGGATTGGCTTGTCCGTACCGCAGGCCCACTCGTACAGTACCGAGTCGCGAAGCTTGCGCATCAGGTCGTTGTCGATATCACTGGCCATAAACTTCTTGACGAACTGCGCTCTCCGGTCCGCTGGAGCGCCAGGCTGTTCCGGATCCTTTATTTCGATAAGAAGTACTCGCTCCTGCAACTCGACCATGAAGTCGACTGCCTTCATATGGCGATCCAACAGCCCATGCGTGGTCGCGTCGTCAAATTTTCTGGCTGTCGCTTCGTCGTGTGGTAACGTGATCCGCAGATTACCCTCGTCCAGAGTGATCATTCAGTTGCTCCTCCCAAACTGCGCTGGACCTCGCGGTTATATAGACTCGTGAACGCTTCGGCGATCGCGTTTGGATGGATATCCAGATACGTCTCCGCCGTGTGGCACACCACGTCACCGCGTTCCCCTTCGTGGTACAGGGAATGGAACTTGACCTTATCCTGACTCGTTCTGCACAAGTCCAACTCCTTGAGGAGCGCGTAGTCATGCGTGGCGAGAAAAATCTGTGTCCCAGCTCGCTGGAGCTGCACGAGAATATCGATCAACGGACCGAACAGCTTCGGGTTGAGGTTGGTTTCCGGCTCGTCCCAGAAGAGCACCGAACCCTTAAACAGCGTCCCGTTCTGAATAAGAAGCCAGAGCAATCCGAGCTTGCGCATGCCCTCAGCAAGGAGTGTGAACTCCAAATTTCCCTGCTTGTTGCGGAGGAAGAATTCCTCATCCTTGACGGTGACCTTGCCGGCCATCGTCTTCTGCAACATGTCGAGTAGCCCCTTGCGCTCCGAGCCCGGCGCACCGCGCGGGATCGGCCGATAGGCGCGGTCCAGGATGTCCGAGTAGATTTCCTCAAAGTGGATCTCGCGCTGTGCATAGAGGGAGCGGAAACCCGGAGCGTTAGCGAGCATTTCCTTAACAGGAATGAAGACGCTCTCGATCGGAACGGTGACCCAGGACTTCGCACCGGTGATCGTGGCCGAGTCGGATACAGTCGCATGGTTGGAGAACGACGCCCGGATTTTCGCCCCTTCCCGGAAGACCTCGACAGCACACCTCACGCTTCCCTGCTGCCGCCTGACAAGACGACCGATGGCCCGACCCGATGGCAAGAACAGACGTACGAGCTTGCTCGCAAGGGGCGTTCCAGTCTTGCTTACGTCACATGCGGCATAGGCGACCTTCATGAGATGCGTCTTGCCGGTTCCGTTGGCACCGACGATCGCATTGATGCCCGGAGACGGATCGAAGTCGAGCTTCTCGAAAGCCGTAAATCGTTCGAACTTCAATCTGGTAATCACGCGTTCTCCGCAGTGGGTGAATGGCGACCCGTCGCGGTTGGTTCGGTCCGGAATCCGGTGTCAACCGAATCGACCGTGAATCGATCGCGGCTAAATGCCGTGACAACGCACGACTGACATCGGCGAACTAATGACTGACTGACCCACCTGCAAATCTGCGGGCTCCCTATTCTGCAATGTAATGTAATTTGGGCAGAAATATGCATGACCCGCCCGGGCTACCGGTCTCGCAACACGCCAAGATGGACTCTAGCAACCATGTGCATGTAACCGCCCGCGCGGGCGTAACCATCGTCGGCAGCCATCTCGATCTGCTCCAGCGCCTCGTCCGCCCGGCCTAGCGCCTCGAAGTACAACCCCAGGTAGAGGTGCGCGTAGAAGCGGCCCGAGAGACTGTCACCCGCGGCGGTCATGACTTCGGCCGGGGCCAGGTCTCCGCTGAACATCTGATAGACCTCGCGCATCGGCACGCGGGAATCGGGGCCGACCGGAAGCAGGGCCGCCTCCGCCGCCGCCGGCGACTCGGCGCTCGCCACGCACAGAAAGTGCCAGACGGCGTTCTCGACGTCGTTCGGATTGACCGTCCGGTGCGATTCGAACTGCTCGCGGCAGTCGGCGTAGCGCTCCGCGTAGTAGAGCGCTACGCCGCGCTGCCACAGGTGCGGCGCCTGCTGCGGCAGCAGCTCGGCCACCTGGTCGAACCCGGCCGCCGCATCGTCGATACGGCCGCTCTCGAAATCGGCGACGGCGCGCTGGAAGATGGCTTCCGCCGCCCCCTGCGCCTGCACGGCGGCGGGAGCGGCCGCCAGCAGCAGGCACGCCAGCCAACCGGCGCGGAAGCTCATCGGTAGTCCGCGGCGGCCAGCGAATACCGCACGACCTCGTTGTCGTTACGCTGCACTACATGGCGGTTCGCGAACGCCGGATGCGACCAGCTGACCAGCCGGTCGAAGAAGCGCTGCGGCCCGTACCCCGATTGCGACGTCCCCTCCAGCAGCATGGTGCGGTCCAGCTCGACGTAACCCTCTGGTGTGAAGCGCGCGATGATCAGATAACCCTCGTCGTTGCTGACAAAGTAGCGGTCGCCGTTGCGAACCATGTACGCGGTGCCCCAACGCGCCTGGGCGGTCATCTCGCCGCTCATCCAGAGGCGCTCGCCCGTGCGGGCGCTGAGCCCGCGCAGCTCGCCGTAGCTGCCGACGCCGTAGATGTAGTCGCCGCTGACTATCGGCGTGGTGATCATCGCATGCAGTCCGTCGGTCTCGTCCGGCAGCTCGCTACGGCTGGAACCCTTCCAGAGCATCGTCGCGGACGGCCGGTCGGTGTCGAGGCGCATCATCATCGATCCGTTGTAGAACTGGCTCACCAGCAGGAAGTTGCCGTCCCGGACCGGCGTGGCCACGCTCATGCCGGCCCCCACTTCCCACGGCTCCTCCCAGTACACCTCGCCCGTCTCCGGATTGAGGGACACGAGCGCGGCGGTGTGCCAGATGATGAGCTGCCGGACGCCGCCCGCCTCGTAGATGACCGGCTGGCCGTAGCCCATCTCGCCGACCACGTCGAGGGCGCGCCACAACTCTTCTCCGGTGTGCTTGTCGAACGCCACCACCAGGGCGTCCGGCTCGCCGCCGACGATGGCAATCAGGCGGTCGCCGTCGACCAGCGGCGCACTCGCGATACCCCAGGTGGCGACGCTGGTGTCGTAGTCGTCGATGTAGTTCTTCCGCCAGATCAGCTCGCCCGATTTGACATCGATGCAGCGCAGATTCCCGGACGCACCGAGCGCGTACACGCGGCCGCCGTCCACCGTCGGCGTAGCGCGCGGGCCGATGGCGTACGAGACCTGCAGCATGCGGTACGAGGTGGCCCACTCGTGGGCCCACAGCAGCTCGCCGGTCTCTTCGTCGAGGGCGACCAGACGCTCGATCCCGTCGAGCGTGCGCGACTCCGGATCCTCGAGCCAGTCGAGGACGAACACCCGGCCGTCCGCCACGGCCGGCCCCGCAAAACCGGAGCGGATCGGCGCGCGCCACTTCACCTTCAGGCCCTCGTCCGGAAAGCTATCGACAATCCCGGTCTCGTGCCAGACTGCCAGGCGGCCGGCGCTGCGCCACTGCGCCCAGTCCTCGGCGCTCACGGCCTGCACACCCCAGACGACGGCGGCGATGACGAACGCGACGAATACGAATTGGCACCCGGTGCGGCCAGGCCGCTGCATCATGCCCGTACTCCTCTCCGCTGTAATCCCCGTTTCCGCTGCAATCGCAGAATTCCATTCCGACCGGCGCGGATGCTCATCGGTAGTCGGCGGCGTCCAGCGAGAACCGCACCACCTCGTTGTCGTTGCGCTGCACGACGTGGCGGTTCGCGAACGCCGGATGCGACCAGGCCACCAGCCGGTCGAAGCGGCGCTGCGGCCCGAATCCCGCATTAGACGTCGGCTCGATCAGCATCGTGCGGTCGAGCTCGACGTACCCCTCGGGGGTGAAGCGCGCGATGAGCAGGTAACCATCGTCGTTGCTGACGAAGTAGCGGTCGCCGTGCCGCACTAAGTGAGCGGCGGCCCAGCGTGCCTGGGAGGTCATCTCAGCGCTCATCCAGACGCGCTCGCCCGTGCGGGCGTCCAGCCCGCGCAGCTCGCCGTAGCTGCCCACCCCGTAGATGTGATCGTCGATGATGATCGGCGTGGTGATGAGCGAATGCAGCCCCTCCGTCTCGCCCGGCAGCTCGCTGCGGCTGCCCCCCTGCCAGACCATCGTGGCGTCCGGCCGGTCCGTGTGCAGCCGCATCATCATCGAGCCGTGGAAGAACTGGGTCACCAGCAGGTAGTTGTCTACCTTGATCGGCGTGGCCACGCTGACCGCGGAGCCCACCTCCCACGGCTGCTGCCAGTAGACGGCGCCCGTCTCCGGATTGAGCGACGCCAGCGCCGCGGGGTGCCAGATGATGAGTTGCCGCACGCCGCCCGCCTCATAGATGATCGGCTGGCCGTAGCCCATCTCCCCGACCACGTCGAGCGAGCGCCACAGCTCCGCGCCGGTGCGCTTGTCGAAGGCGACCACCAGCGCGTCCGGTTCGCCGCCCACGATGGCAATCAACCGCTCGCCGTCCACCAGCGGCGCGCTCGAGACGCCCCAGGTGGCGACGCTCGTGTCGTAGTCGTCCATGTAGCTCTTCGACCAGATCAGCTCGCCGGTCTCGACGTCCAGGCAGCGCAGCTCGCCCGTCGCGCCCACCGCGTACACCCGGTTGCCGTCCACCGTCGGCGTGGCGCGCGGGCCGACGGCGTAGGAGACCTGCAGCATGCGGTACGACGTGGCCCACTCGTGGGTCCAGAGATCGGCGCCGGTCTCCTCGTCGAGGGCAACCAGGCGCTCGGTCCCGTCGAGGGTGCGCGACTGCGGATCCTCCTCCCAGTCGAGGACGAACACCCGCCCCTCCGCCACGGCGGGTCCCGCGTAGCCGGTGCGGATCGGCGTGCGCCACGCCACCTTCAGGCCCGCATCCGGAAAGCTGTCCACAATGCCGGTCTCGTGCCAGATCGCCAGGCCGTCTGCCCCGCGCCACTGCGGCCAGTCCTCGGCGCGCACTGCCTGCGATCCCCAGACGACACCCGCCACGATGAGAACGGCAAATACGGACTGGCACCCGGTGCGACCGAACGTTTGAATCATCCAGCGACTCCTTTCACGTGCAATCCAGCCATTCTATTCCGTCCGGTCGTACCGGCTCCACCGACTCTGCGCGCCTGCGCGCGGATACCGCTCCCGGCGGCACGCGTCAGGGACGGCATCTTGTGGCATGATGACGGACACTCGTTGTCGGGCCGTCGGACCGGCCGCCACAAGAACGTGGGAGGAACACATGCCCGGAAGGTTGCTCGTGCTGCTGGCGTTGACTGGAACCGTTGCGTGGTCTGGATGCTCGGCGGAGGCGCCGGTCCTGGAGGAAGGCGGCGAGGCGTCCCCGGCGGAAAGCGCCGCGGCCGACCCGCTCGCGCCGTTCGTCGGCAACTGGGAGCTGGTCCGGCGGGAGCGTATTGCCGCCGACGGCGAGCTGCTGCCGCCGCCCGACCCGCCTGCGCCGGGCGCCGCCGGCGAGGTGGGCTACATCATGTACGACGCCGCCGGCTACATGGGCGTCGTCATCCAGCCGCCCGGCCGTCCCACCTGGGCGGGGGACGCCCGCACCGGCGAGGAGGCGGTGGGACAGCTCGGCACCTACACGTCGTACTTCGGCACCTTCACGGTCAACGAGGCCGAGGGCTACGTCACCCACCACCTGCAGGGCAACGTGCGTCCGCCGGACGCGGCGAACCACAACCAGCGCTTCTACGAATTCTCGGGGGACCAGCTGATCCTGATGCCGCCGTCAGACGACTCCGGCGTCGCGCGGCGCATCATCTGGCGGCGCGTCCCGGACCTGCCCGCGTCGGGGCTGACGGAGACGCACCGCCGGTTGTTCGGCTTCTACCGCTTCGTGAAGATCGAGCGGGAGACGGCCGACGGCGAGATGCTGCCGGCCGACCAGTGGGACAACGCCTTCATCATCTACATGCCGTCCGGCCACATGGCCGTGCACATCTCGCGCAATGACCGGCCGGTCTACACCGGGGCGCCGGCGCCCGAGCAGGCGCTGCAAGCCGTGCGGACCTACGGCAGCTACTTCGGCCCGTTCTCCGTCAACGAGGAGGGCGGCTATCTGGTGCACCACCGGATCGGCAACTTCAGTCCGGGGGGAGCCGGCACGGACGCGCAGCGCTTCTTCGAGCTGACCGACACGCACCTGACGCTGCGGCCGCCGGCCCGCATGGACGACGAGGGCCGGATGGTGCAGGGCGCCATCACCTGGGAACGGATCAGCGAGTAGGAACGAACCCGGCAGAGCCGCCGGGCCTGCTGTCAGTTCTCGGCGATGGCGTACAGGTAGGTGTCGCCGCGCATGTAGATCTCGCTGCCGACCAGCACCATCGAGGCGCTGAACTGATCGTCCAGCTTGTTGGTCGCCAGCACCTCGTACGCCTTGCCGTGCCGGATGACGATGGTCGTCCCGTCGCGGCCGGTAATGTACACGCGGCCGTCAGCCGCCACCGGCGACGCCATGATGTTCCGCACTCCCTCCATGCGCTGCGGCCCGCAGTGCGCCGTCCCCGCCTTCGCGTCGAACACGGACAGGATGCCGTGCACGTACTTGGTGAAGTACAGCGCGTCATCGTACAGGAGCGGCGAAGACACGTAGGGGGTGTCGCGACCGTGCGACCAGACTATGGCGCCGCTGTCGGTGATGGCGGAGCTGGAGGCGTACGTGCCGGAGGATGCATGGGTCGCCTCGTGCGGCTGCCGCTCGCCGGCCACGCGCTCCCACACGATGCGGCCGTCGCGGCGGTCGATCGCGAGAACTAGGTACTGGTGCACGTCGCGCTCCGGCAGCGCGCCCCGGTACTGGTGCACCTCATCATCCGACACGCCGAGCGGCACCGCGGTGAGCAGGAAAATCCGATCGCCCCAGACGACCGGTGTCGCTGCGCCGAGCCCCGGGATCTCGGTCTTCCACTTGATGTTCTTCGTCTCGCTCCACTCCACCGGCGGCGTCGCCGTCCGGGATACGCCGGTCTGGTACGGGCCGCGCCACCCGTTTCAGATATCCGTGTTCCGCAACGAAGCAAGGAATCCGAGCCCCGGTCAACGGGCGCTCGACCCCAACAACGATTCCGGAAATCCTTCGTCGTCCGGCAGCAGTTGGACACCGAACGCGTTGAGCATCATCGATACGAAGCGGTAGGTAGAGACGGTCATCACGATGCTGATCAGGCGGTGCGTATCGTACAGCTCCCCCAGCGTGCTCCAGGTTTCGTCCGACACGATTGCGTGCCGGTACAGCTCGTCGGCGGCCTGCAGGAGCGCAACCTGGTACGGCTCCCAGCGGGACGATTCAGGACCCTCCGCAATCCACCGCGGCACCAGCCCGTACTCGCGCGCCCGCCCGACGTCGCCGACATGCCTGGCCCACTCGTACTCGGCCTGGCAATTCCACCCGATGCGCAGGATCAGCAGCTCCCGGTCGGCCGGCGTGAGCGGGGACCGGCGGTTGACGTACTCGGTATTGCTGCTCCAGGCCTCCGCCGCACGCGGGTGCCGCGCCACCGTCCGCCGCGCCCGCGGTCCATCGCCGTCGGCCGGTTCCACGCGCGGGCTGGTGAACGCCCGCTCCCGGTCCGGCGTTTCCAGCCGGTACGGCACGTCGGCCGGCAGCCGCTCCGCCGAATCCGCGTCCGGCTGGACGCCGAGCGAGTTGTACAGCATGGAGAACGCTGTGTACTCAGCCACCGTAAACACCGCGTCCATCATGTTCAGCAGGTCGTACTCGCCCGCCAGGGCCGCCCAGGTGGCGTCGGTGACCGCGGAATCGCGGTACATCTGATCGACCAGGCCCAGCAGCACCGCCTCGAACGGGGTCCAGCCGTCCGCCCGCGGCCCGACCGCAATCCGCCGCAGCTCCGCCGCCGTAAAGCCCGCCGACGCGGCATCCGATGCGTGGTCGGCCCAGAGGTACGCGTTCTGCGCCGCCCACGCGGTGCGCAGGATCAGCAGCTTCCGGTGGCGGTCCGGCAGCGTCGACCGCCGGGCGGTGTAATCGAGAAACGGATGCACCACCTCGGCCAGCTCCGGCGCGTGGAGCATCGTCGCGAGCGCGTTGCCGGCGTCGCCGGCGGCGGCGTACGTCTCGGCCACAACGCGCTGCGCGGCCGTCCATTCCGCCTCCGGGACCGGCGCGACGCGCGGCTGCGCGAGCCGGAAGCCCGCGTCGTCCGAGCCGGGCGGATCCGGCAGCGACGGCCACTCCCCGTTCTGCGCAGCGGCGCCGGCGGGCAGGCTGAGCAGCACGGCCAGCGCCAGTAGCGGGCCGCCCGCGGGCCGCCGGGTCAAGCCGGGGTCGCCTCGGAGCCGCGATGCCTGACTATGCGATTCCACCACATCAATCCTCCCGTGAAGAACATCACCACCGGCACCAGCCCGAGCAGCGCCCACAGCACCTTGCTCGTCATGCCGTAGAAGCGGCCGAAATGCAGGCGCGAGAACCAGTACAGCACGGCGTCGCCAACGCGATCCTCGAAGGTCACCATGTTCAGCGGCTCGACGTAGTCGACGAAGGCCGTAAACGGCGTGGGGATGCAGAGGTAGATGCCGGTGAAGCCCCACATGAAGACGAGCGCGACGGTCCAGAACCCGATGGCGCTGTGCAGCGACCAGTTGAGGCGGCGCCAGCTCGCGCGCCGGTCGATGGTCAGGCTGCGCCGCCAGTTCCGGATGCCCGGCCACCAGATGACGAGGCCGGTCACGCTGAGCAGCGTCACCAGTATGGCTCCCACTCCGTTGACCGCGCGGCCGGTGGTGCCCGCCAGCAGGTTGTCGTGCAGGTCGAGGAGCCAGGTGGTCAGGCGCCAGCCGGCCGGCATGGCGTGGCCCAGAGCCGCGCCCGTGTACGGGTCGAGGAGCATCTGCTGCACGTCTCCGCCGCGTTTCACGGAGATCGTGATCGCCTGCGTCGGCTCGTCCCGCTCGGCGAATATCGACACCGAACCGTCCGGCCAGGCGCGCTCCGCCGCCGCGATCATCCCGTCCTCGTTTAGCCGCTCGCCCACCGCCTCGACTAATACCGGCTGCGGCATGAACGTCTGGCGCAGCTCGCTGCGGAACACCAGCACGCTGCCGGTGACGCTGATCACAACCAGATACAGCCCCACGCCCAGGCCCGACCACAGGTGGATCTGGAACAGCGCCTTGCGCAGCCAGACGGTCCGCGGGCGCCGCAGCCACTGCTCCCGGTAGCTCATCGCGCTTCCGCCAGCGCGAATACGTACAACGCGTTGCCGCCGGTCGGCACGGCAATGTACTGCACCTCGTTGGCGGTGTACGCAATCGGAAAGCCCTGGGGTGATTGTCCCAGCCGGCTCTGCCAGAGCACCTCGCCGGTCTTCACGTCGAACGCCTTGAAGCTGCGGTCCACGTCGCCGGCGAAAACGAGTCCGCCGGCCGCGGCCTGCGCCGCCGTGAACACGCCGCCCGGATCGGCGGGCTGCGCTGCCGCGGCGGCGGCCGCCAGGACCAAGCCTGAAACCGTCAGGAAGATTGCTCCGGTTCTCATCCCCATTGGCACGCGTGAGAATAGCATCGCGCGGCGCGGGGGATCACCACGGACGGGCAGCCCGTTGACGGTGGCGCTGTTCGAGCCAGGACAGCACGCCGGTGTAGTCGTGTCCGCGCCGCGCCAATACGTCCAACCGCACGCGGATGTTCGGGTTGCGGGTTGCCGCCCTGCAGCCGTTCCGCCTGGGCGGCCGCCAGTCCCGCCCAAACCGCCGCCGCGGCGTACAGGCCACGGCACAGGATCCGCGGCGTGCGCCCGGCGGTGGTCAAGGGCAGCGCCATCCAGATGGGGGGCCGGCGGAACCGGCTCAGGGAGCAGGCGCCCCGGCGCCGGCCGGAGGCGAGCTCGCGGTGGCTGCCAGCGCCCGTTCCACATCCGGCCCGGACGGGCTCTGGTATATCCGCAGGTCGAACTGCGGCGCGATGGCCAGCAGGTGGTCGAAAATGTCCGCCTGTATCGCCTCGTAGCGCGCCCACTCCTGCTCGCGGCAGAAGACGTAGATTTCGATCGGCAGACCATGCTCGGTGGGATCGAGCTGCCGCACGAGGAAGGTCATGTCCTGGTGCACCATCGGGTGGTGGCGCAGATAGGCCACGAGATAGGCGCGGAACAGCCCGACGTTGGTCGGGCGGCGGCCGTTCGCGTAGTCTGCGGCATCCACGCCCTGCTCCCGGTTCCAGTGCGCCGCCTCATCCCGCTGCGCCTCGACGTGCTCGGTGATGTACCGGATGCGGGCGAAGCGCGCGAGCATCTCCTCGTCACAGAAGCGAACGGAGCCGATGTCGACGTGCAGCGGCCGCTTGATGCGGCGGCCGCCCGACTCGGACATGCCGCGCCAGTTCTTGAACGATTCGCTGACGAGGGCATAGGTAGGAATGGTCACGATGGTCTTGTCGAAGTTCTGGACCTTGACGGTGGTGATGCCCACCTCGATTACGTCGCCGTCCACGCCGTGCGACGGCATCTCGATCCAGTCGCCGCGCGACACCATCCGGTTCACCGAGAGCTGGACGCCCGCCACGAAGCCGAGGATCGCGTCCTTGAACACGAACATCGCCACGGCGCTCATGGCCCCGAGCCCGCTCAGCAGCAGCAGCGGGGACTGGTTCAGGACGACCGACACGATGCTCACCGCGGCGATCACGAACAGCACCATCTTGACGACCTGCGCGATACCCCTGGCCGGCAGCGAGGGCGACAACGAGGAAGCGCGAATAATGTCGACCGCGGCGTTCAACCCGGCAAAGCCGGCTGTCGCGGCCACGAAAATCATGTAGGCGACCGCGCCGCGCCGCGCCACGTCAGCCAGCACGCCGAAATCGCCCAGCACCGGCACGGCAAACAAGTAGATCACGATGGCCGGCGCGACGTGCGCCAGGCGCTGGAGCACGCGATGCTCCATCAAGCGGTCGTCCCAGTCCGAGGCACTGCGCTCGGCCAGTGCCGTCATCCGACTGACGACGATGCGCTTGACAATGTAATCGGCAATCAGCGCGAGGATCAGCACCACGACGACGTCGGCGGCGACCGTCAGCAACGCCGCGCCGTCGTCGGACACACCCAACTGGATCAGCCAATCACGCAACGGACTCAGCATCCGCCCGCTCCGGCTATAACGTTCCGCTCATGCATGGATTCGATGATAGCAGCAGTCCCGCTCGGCGCACCGCGGGACGGGGGCGCAGGACATCGAGGCCGGTCATCCCTAGACTCCAGAGCGGTCCGGCTTCCCGGTCGGCGCCTCGTTGTGGTGGGGGAACCCGGCCTCACGGGCGAGCAGGGCCCGCTTGCGTTCCACGCCCCAGCGATAGCCGCCGAGCCCGCCGTCGGTCCGGACCACCCGGTGGCAGGGGATTGCGACGGCGAGCGGGTTGGAAGCACAGGCGCGCGCGACTGCCCGGGCCGCCTTGGGGGAGCCGACGCGATCGGCAATCTCGCGGTAGGTCGCCGTCGCGCCGGCGGGAACCTCGCGGAGCACGTGCCACACCCGCCGCTGGAACGCCGTCCCGCGGATGTCGAGCGGCAGCTCGGGACCGAACTCGCGCGCTTCGACGAAGCCTACGACGCGGGCCACCAGGGATTCGAATTGCGGCTCTCCCGCGACGATCTCCGCCCGTGGGAAACTGTCCTCCAGCTCGTGCACCAGGGCATCCGGATCGTCGCCGAGCAGGATCGCGCACACCCCCTTTGCGGTCGCTGCCGCCAGTATCGAACCGAGCGAGCACTCGCCGACGGCAAACCGGATCGTCTCGCCCGGGCCACCGCGCATGAACGTCGCGGGAGCCATCCCGAGGATCTCCGAAGAAGCCGCGTAGAACCGGCCGTTCGAGTTGAACCCGGCGCCGTAGATGGCATCGGTGACCGTTTGGGACGTACGCAGCGCGTTACGCATCCGGGCCGCGCGATGGGCGGCGACGTACGCCCGCGGCGTGCAGCCGGCGGCGACCTTGAATATGCGGTGGAAGTGGAACCGGCTCATGCCGACAGCTCCAGCGAGGGCGTCGAGATCCGGCAACTCCTCCGCCGTATGGATGAGACGACACGCAACCGCCACCGCTTCCGCATGGCGTTCCGCGAGCGATGGCTCGTTGGGACGGCACCGCCGGCATGGCCTTGAGCCGGCGCGCTCGGCGTCCTCGCAGGAGGCGTGGAAGCGCACGTGCTCGCGCCGCGGCCGTCGAGCCGGGCAGCCCGGACGGCAATAGACGCCGGTCGTCGCCACGGAGTAGACGAACTCGGCCCGGGCGCTGCGGTCGCGGTTCACGACCGCCGCCCAGCGTTCGTCGTTGCTCGCGAATGGACTTGGCATTTTGGTGGGGAACCTCTCCGGTGCGGCCATCATATCCACTCCTCGGGTCGTTGCATCGCGTGCCACGGATCGTGCCGTACGCTGTGTCGGTATTCTGGTCCGCCGGGCGCGGCGGCGCACCTCGATCCTTGCTTTCGAATCCACTGCCGGGACGCAACCCAGGCGGGATGCATCGCCACCCGGCGCAGCCGCAATCACGACCGCCGCAACCTCAGCAGCGGCAACTAGGACTACCAAGCGGCTAACAAGTGGCCGGCGAGGCGGCAGGCCGCGCACGGCGCGGCCCGGCAAGCGCGGCGCGGGGCGAAGGGGTCCCCGCTAGCGCTTGCCGGGGGCTTGGGGCGCAGCCCCATCTAGAGGAAGCCGCATCGCCGGCCGAGCCGGTACTCAGAAGCTATACGGTACTTTTGGCTGGGAGGCAGGGATTCGAACCCCGATACCGTGGTCCAGAGCCACGTGTCCTACCATTGAACGACCTCCCAGCGAGGAAGGCGCTAGCAGCCCGTGGCAAAAGCCCCGCTGCATTCGACCGGCCATGCATCCCGCCTGACTGCGTTGTTCCTCGCTCACATATCTTCGAATATGCTCGCTCGTCACGCCTTGTCAGACGGGCGCCTGACCGGTCTCGGTGCGACGCGGGGTTTCTCCACGGGCTACTGGAAACCCGCATTATAGTAAACGTCGATCGATGGTCGCCACCGGACTGGTGCTCGAATCTCCACGGTATCGCCTCTCGCGCTGGCTGTTCCTCCGCCTGCTGGCGCTCGTCTACCTGATTGCCTTCGCCTCCCTGGCGCCGCAGATCCTGGGTCTGGTGGGCGAGGACGGGCTGCTGCCAGCCGCGGACTATCTCGACCGCGCGGGCGAGTTCTACGGCGCGCGCGCCTACTACGAGTTTCCGACGCTGGCCTGGCTCGACGCCGGCAACGCCGGGCTGCTGGCGCTCTGTTGGGGCGGCATCGTTGTCGCGCTGCTGGCCATGGCCGGCTGCGCGCCGATAGTGACGTTCCCGCTGCTTTGGCTGCTCTACCTGTCGCTGTCCGTGGTCGGACAGACGTTCCTCGCGTTCCAGTGGGACACGCTGCTGTTGGAGGTCGGCCTGCTGGCATGCCTCTATGCGCCGCTCGGCTGGATGCCGCGCCTCGGGGGCGGCCGGGAGCCGCTGGATGCCGCGCGTTGGCTTGTGTGGGCGCTCGCCTTCAAGCTGACGTTCCTTTCCGGAATCACCAAGCTGGTCAGCGGCGACCCGACCTGGTCGGGCCTGACGGCGCTCACGTACCACTACCAGACGCAGCCGCTGCCCGCGTGGACGAGCTGGTACATGCATCACGCGCCGGTCTGGCTGCACATGGGAACGGCCGCCGTCATGTTCGGCGTCGAGTTGATCCTGCCGTTCTTCCTGCTGGCACCGAGCCGCTTCCGCCGGATGCGGGCCGCTGCGTGCGGGATGCTGTGCCTGCTGCAGATCGGGATCGCCGCCAGCGGCAACTTCGGCTTCTTCAACCTGCTGACCGTCGTCCTGTACCTGGCGCTGCTCGACGACACGACGCTGGCGCGCTGCCTGCCGCGATCATTGACGATGCGCGCAGAAGCCGGCATCCTGCGCCTCGAGCCGGGGCCGTGGCGAGCGTTGATCGCTCTCGCGTCGGCGGTCGTAGTGGCTTTCAGCACGCTGACGCTCTGGCACGAAGTCACCTTCCGGCAACCTCGGGATGGCTGGTCGCACCAGGTGGTGCGGCTGGTCGCGCCGTTCCGTTCCATCAACGGCTACGGGTTGTTCCGCTCCATGACCACGGCGCGTCCCGAGATCGTCGTAGAGGTCAGTGTCGACGGAACGGAATGGCGGGAACAGCCATTTCGCTGGAAACCCGGAGATCTCGGCCGGGCGCCGCGCTTCGTGCAACCGCACATGCCGCGGCTCGACTGGCAGATGTGGTTCGCGGCGCTGGATCCCGCGGGCGCCGAGGTGTGGCTCCAGGCGCTGATGGACGGATTGCTGGCCCAGTCCCCCGCCGTGACCGGCTTGCTGGGCGAGCCGCCGTTCGACGACACGCCGCCCCGTCACGTCCGGCTGGCGTACTACCGCTACGGGTTCTCTACCCCGGACGAGGGCAGCGAAACTGGCGACTGGTGGCGGCGGGAGCTGATGGGGTACCTCATGGAAGCCACCGCGCGCTGACGGGCGATTGGCTCCGGAAGACTGCCAGCGCACCCCGGCAACGTTATTCTCCCCGCCGAGGAGAACCTGCTGGTCCCGCACCTGGAGGGGCGCCGCCAGAGCGGGTTGCGGATGAACGTCAACGTCCTGGGAGAGGCCCTGCTGGGAGAAGTCGAGGCCCAGAGACGTCTGGAGTCGTATCTGCGCACGCTCGCCCGCAGGGGGCTCGAACAGGTCGGTGCGGGCATCGCGCTCCAGGCCTACCTCCCCGACTCCTATCCGGCGCAGAAGCGGATCAACGCCTGGGCCAGGGAACGGGTGCGGAACGGAGGGCGGCCCCTGACCATCCGGCTGGTCAAGGGCGCCAACCTCGAGATGGAAAGGGTGGAGGCGTCGCTGCGGGGCTGGTCGTCCGCGCCCACCGACTGGCTGCGGGAGCTGACCGAATCGTGGACCGCCGCCATCGAATTCGTCCAGGAAACCGACGGCGAGTTGGCGGACCGGGTCTGCGACGCCGCATGCGAACGCGTCCGCTTCGCGGCGCCGGAGCGGGTGCCGCAGATTGTGCTTCAGGCGGCGGCCGCGTCCGGAGTCTACGTGGCGCGTGCCCCGGTCCTGATGCAGGGCCGCGTGGAACTGCTCTGGTATCTGCGGGAACAGAGCATCAGCATCGACTACCACCGCTACGGCAACCTGAGCGTACGCGAGGCGGAGCTGGAGGCGAACGTCTCGTAGCCCGCACCTCCGTTGCCGCCACCCCATGCGGCCGGCCGGATACGTCGTGCCGCCTGCCTTCTTATCGCGTCACCATCAGCGTGTAGGACTGCGTCGTCCCGTCCTCGGCAGTGACCACGATTTCTATGGTGTTCTCACCGGTTGAGAGACCCGACACCGTGGCGCTCAAGAACGAACCGTGAGCCACACCGCCGCTGGAGACGTTGCCGATGAAGGAAGTGTTGCCGACGGACAATTCTGCGCCAGCCGACGAGCGGCCCGATACAGCCATGCCCGACTGGCCGGCCGCGTCACCGCCACGGTGTAGGCGGATGTTGTCGTTCCGTCTTCGGCGGTCACCACGATCTCCAGCGTGTTCGCACCCGGGACGAGGCCCGATACGCGCGAGCCATCCAGCGCCAGCGGCTGTCCGGCCGCCGCCACCCCGCGCACCTCCACGACGCTGCCGGCGTGCTCCGCCGCCGTGTTCACGATGAGACCATCCGCGCTGGCGGGAACGTCGACCGCGTACTGTGTCGTGGCGACCCCGAATTCAGGCGTGAGCGTATACGTGTCCGAGCGTCCCCCGGCGGGCGCCAACTCGAGCCGGGTGAGGCTTGCGCTGCTGGACGCCGTGGCGGCGCGCCTCACGACGACCGAGTAGATCGTGTGGCTCCCGAGACCTTCGACCGCGATACGAATGGTGGTGTCGCCGTCCGGGATGCCATCGAACGAGATAATCGCGCCCGTGCGCCCGAAGTCGCCCGAGTAGCCCCAGGCCGAGAATTCCAGCTCGGTCTCGTCGGCGGCTTTGCCTTCGACCCCGACAACCTTACTGATGAATCCGGCTTCGGCCACCAGCGCGGTTCCGTCTGCCGAGTATGGCAGGACTACCGTGTAGGACGTCGTCTCCTCGTCGTAGGCGGGACTCAGCGCGATCACCGGCAATTGCAGCGGCAGGTCGTCAGGCGGTTCGCTCAGCGAGCCTCCATATACCTGCAAGGACTCCAGCTCCTGGGCCGCCGCGGCCGGAGCCATTAGGCACAACATCCAGAAGAGCAACGGCAGCAACAATCCACGCATCACTGGCTCCTCTCGCGTGCGACGCGCCCGCGCGGGCGGCTGTCACGAACTCTTGAACTTCTGGCGCGCCGCGATCTCGGCCAGCGCCTGCCGGGCGTAGGCGGCGGTGTCCGGTTCCGGGTCGAGGTCGAACACTTCCACCAGGTGCTGGTAGGCAGCCGTCGGCTGGCCGAGCGCGTGCAGCTGGACCAGGCCCGCCCCGAGATGCGCCTCGGCCGCGAGCGCACCAACCGGATCGTCCCGCAGATGCCGCTGGTAGACGACGAGCGCCGCCGCCGGGTGGCCGTTGGCGGCCAGCCAGTCGCCCAGCGCGATTGAATCCTCCGCCGGAAGCAGGCGCCGGGACTGTTCGGGCGTGAGCCTGAAATAGGCGGGCGCCGCCTCGTCGAAGCGCCGCGCCGCGACCAGCGCGGCGACGGCCTTGCCCGGCGACGGCACGCCTGCGTAGCCCGCCCGGCGATACTCCGCCGGCCTGCTTGCCACATCCCGGCGGCCGGCCCACCAGGCCCAACCCAGACCGCCCAGAAAGCCGCCGATGTGGGCGCCGTAGGCCACGCCGCCGCCGCCTTCCATGCCCTGCGCGATCAGGAACGGCATGACGTTGTCGAGGAACAGATAGACCCCCAGGACCATCCGGGCCGGCCAACGCACCACCTGCATGAAGAATGGGAACAGGACAATCCAGAGCCGGACCCGGTTGCGGGGAAACCAGATGAAGTAGAACCCGAGCACCCCGGAGATCGCCCCGGATGCCCCGACCAGCGGCAGTTCCGACCCGGCGTCGAACAGCGTATGGAACAGCGTCGCGGCCACGCCCGTGGCCAGATACGCCAGCAGGTAGCGGAACGGACCCATGCGGTGCTCGACGTTGTCGCCGTAGATCCACAGGAAGAGCATGTTGCCGGCGAGATGCATGAATCCGGCGTGCAGGAACATCGAGGTGAAGAGCGCCGTCACGGCCGGCTCCGCGGGACGGAAGCCGTGGGTGAACACCACGAGGTCGTAGGCGCTCACCTGCTCGAGCAGCTCCGCCGCCGACAGCCGTCCACCGAACTGCTCCAGCAGCACGCCGATGTAGCTGGCCAGCGCCGGATCCCCCATGTCGGGCTGGACGACGCTGAGCGGCAATGAAACGAAGAGATACACCGCCGTGTTGGCGGCGATCAGGCCGTACGTGACCCACGGCACGCCGCGCGGGTTCGGCTCGTCGCCGAGCGGAAGGAACATCCTGGAGGCACGATAGCACGGCGGCGGGACGCCGCACGCGAGGCCTGGCGCAGGCCTCTAACCGGCGATCGGATCGAGATCCTGAAGGCGGGCCGCAATCTCGTCCCGCACGGCGCGGAACCGCGCGAGCCGCTCGTCCTCCGGCCCGCCGGCCCCCGCCGGATCGGGGAGCGGCCAGTCCAGGCGCCGCACGCGCGGGGGAAACACCGGGCAGACCTCGTCGGCGCAGAGCGTCACGACGGTGTCGACGGTCGCGGGATCGATAGTATCCACGCGCTTGGACCACTGGCCGGAGATGTCGATGCCGACCTCGGCCATGGCCTGCGCCGCGAGCGGGTTGACGGACGAGGGCGCCGACCCCGCGCTCTGCACCCGCGCGCGCTTACCGAACCGGGCGCGGGCGAGCCCTTCGGCCATCTGGCTGCGCGCGGAGTTCGCGACGCACAGGAACAACAGGCCGGTCATCCCGCGTTTTCTGCTTGACCGACTGAATTAGTCGGACATACAATTCGCCCTGTGCTGCAAGTGAGACTCAGTATCATTTAAAGCGAGAGAACGAACAAGGCGCTCGCCGGGTGCGGCAACACCCGGCGAGCCGGCCGAGCGCGTGGTCCGTTGAACGGACCCATCACACAGTGCACGCATGACGGACGCTCGCCCACCGGAGTGTAGGCGACGGTCGTCGTGACGCGCAACAGGAGACGTCATGACGTACGCCGCCGCCACATCCCGCCGGATCGGTCTCATCCTCTTGCTGCTGCTGGCCGCGCCTCCGGCCGCGCCCGCACAGCAGGAGCCCCTCGCCACGTGGCGCCCGCCGGACCTGGTCGACGCGGTCGCCAGTCTGGGCGCGGTCGCGCATGATGGCGCACTGTATGTCTACGGCGGCCACGTCGGCCGCGTCCATGCGCATTCCATAGAGAACATCAGCCCGGGATTCCGGCGTCTCGTCCTCGAACCCGGCCGGACGTGGGAAGAGCTGGCGCCGGGACCCCGCCTGCAAGGCACTGTGCTGGTATCCGACGGCGCCGCGATCTACCGCGTCGGCGGCATGACCGCCGCCAACACCACGGCAACCGAGCGTGAAGTGCTCCACTCTACCCGGTCCGCGGCGCGCTACTCCGTCGCGGAGAACCGCTGGGAGCCGCTTCCCGACCTGCCGGCGGGCCGCTCCTCGCACGATGCGGTGGTGACGGGAGGTGTCCTGTACGTCGTCGGCGGCTGGGAGCTCCGCGGCCCTGACGAGGACGCCGTATGGGCCGACAGCGTGCTCGCACTCGACCTGCCGAGCGGAACGTCATGGCGCGAGATTCGGGCCCCGTTCAAGCGGCGGGCGCTCGCTGCCGGCACGGCTGGCGGGCTGGTCTATGCGTTCGGCGGCCTGCGGCCGGCCGATGGCGCCACGCAGCGGATCGACGTCCTGGACACTGCGACCGGTGCGTGGTCGTCGGGACCGGATCTGCCGGACGCGGGACGCCTGCAAGGATTCGGCGTCGCGGCGGGGAGCGACGGCAAGCAGATCTTCATGAGCCAGGCGGACGGTCGGATCTATCGCCTGGCGGCCGGCGCCGAGGCATGGCAGCCGGTTGCGACCCTCGACAATCCGCGTTTCATGCACCGCCTCGTCCCGGCCGGCGCCCACCTGCTCGCGGTCGGCGGGGCCGCCCGCGGGGGACACGTGGCGGCGATTGACGTCGTGCGCACCGCTGAAGCGAGCGTCGGGCAGGGCGCCTCTCGTTGGCCCGGATTCAGGGGCGGGATCGACACCAACGTGAGCCGGGCGACGCGCCTGCCGCTCACCTGGTCCGACGAGAGCGTCGCGTGGCGGTCACGGACCCCCGGCTTCGGGCAGTCGAGCCCGGTCATCTGGGACGGCACGGTCTTCCTTACCTCGATTGAGGGCGCCATGAAGGAGACCCTCTGGGTGAACGCCATCAGTCTCGCGGACGGGTCCGAGCACTGGCGGCGGTCCTTCGTCGCGTCCGAGCCGCTGGAGTGGAATAACTAGTGCCCGCCAGAAAACCCCCTTGCGGGCGGAAATCTGCGACAAATCCGGCCCACCTCGGGCGTGATTCCCACCACGGATCCTGCCACGACGGCGGTACTTGGCGGCCGGCGGGGAGCGACCGGCAAAGAATCAGTGCGGAGGTCCGGCTGCCAAGGATGGGGAAGCCCTCCCATCTTTCGACGGGTCGGAGCACGGCATGCTTTAGGGGAAGCGGCCGGTCAGGCGGCGAGTCGTCGTCGTTTGCGCTCGCGCTTTTGCAGGAGCAACCCGATGCGATGCAGGTTGGCGGCCAGTACCGACAGTGCGACGGTGCGCGCGAAGCCGTCGGCGCCATGGCTGCGGACACGGTCGAGCCCCCGGTGTTCCAGCCCATTGATGGCCGACTCGATTGCCGGATGCGCACGCCGCGCGGCCGCGAAGGGTTCCTCCGCCTCCCGTTCGCGGTCGGCTCTGGAAAGATACCCCTTTCTCGGCAGCGCGTTGAGGTCGAGCAGCGCGTCGAGCTTGATTCGGTTGTCAGGGCTGTGAAAGCCCCGGTCGAAGCTGCACGCCCGCAGTTCGGGATACCGCGCCTGGGCTTCCCTCACCATCGGCGCCGCCACGTCGACGTCCTCGCCCTCCCACAGGATCTTGTGGTGCAGGATGAATTGATGCTGGTCTTCGATGAGAGCTACAGGAACCCCGAGTTCTACCGGCGTGCCTGCCTTGCCCTTGGAAACCCAGCGAGTATGCTCCTCGAAGACCGAGAACACCTTCTCCTCGTGAGCAATCGCCTCGCCCCGCAGGAGTCGGCGCTCGACCTGGCCGAGCTGGCGCTGGGCATGCGCGATAAAGCCCTGGATTGATTGGCAGGTGGTTTCCTCGACGCCCTTGTCCCGCAACTCGTCGAGGGTCTCCATGGTCCGAGCGACCAGTGCACGGCAGCGCGCCAAGTACGCCTCCACCCGCTCCGGACGGCGCTTGGCCCGCCGCGTCGAACGCACCTGGTTGAACAGTTTCCTGACCTCCTTGGACAGATGCCGCCACTGACGCCATCCCCCCACCGCGTGTCTCCCAGCCGCCCGCCCGGTCTCCCGCAGCAGGCAGCGCAGCGCGTCCCACAACAGGCTGACATCCGTCGGATAGTGCACGTCCGTCTCGACCACGAACGAGTCACACCGCCCGCGCAATCGCTCGCCAGGCTTTTTTTTAGCGACCGTATGGCCGCTCTCCACCACCAACCGCCCGACTTCTGACAGCAGCTCCGGCGTCAACAGACACACATTGTCGAGCACCGTTTGATACTCGTAATACGTCTTGTCGGCGAAATCGCCGTGGCCCAGGAACGCGCGCACCGTCTCGTGATGGTTCGCGAGGTCGTGAAGGCGGTCGAAGTCGCAACCCAGACCCTGCTTCAACACCCCCAGCACCAAAATCCGCCAGAGCGCCATCCCCGGACGCCCGACCTCCCGGTCGGTCTCCGGCAGGACATGCTCGTCGAGCAGCGCAAACAACCGCGCGCGCAACTCCTCGTCAGACCAAATGTGCTGAAGCCCCTTCAACACCGCCGGGATGTCGTCCCGCGACTTGGGGTCGATCCAAATCTTCTCCACCGGAACCTGACCAAACTCGAACTGCCGTCTGTGAACTTCTCTCATGACGTCGACGTCTCGAAGATTCCCCCGAAATGGGCCGATAGTGGAAATTCCACCCACAAAACTACGACATCTCAACGTTCTTCGCCACTTGAAATCCGAAATGCGACTCGTAGAATCAACCTGTTACGGGTTTTCTGGCGGACACTAACTAGTGTCAGCCAGAAAACCCCCTTGCGGGCGGAAATCTGCGACAAATCCGGCCCACCTCGGGCGTGATTCCCACCACGGATCCTGCCACGACGGCGGTACTTGGCGGCCGGCGGGGAGCGACCGGCAAAGAATCAGTGCGGAGGTCCGGCTGCCAAGGATGGGGAAGCCCTCCCATCTTTCGACGGGTCGGAGCACGGCATGCTTTAGGGGAAGCGGCCGGTCAGGCGGCGAGTCGTCGTCGTTTGCGCTCGCGCTTTTGCAGGAGCAACCCGATGCGATGCAGGTTGGCGGCCAGTACCGACAGTGCGACGGTGCGCGCGAAGCCGTCGGCGCCATGGCTGCGGACACGGTCGAGCCCCCGGTGTTCCAGCCCATTGATGGCCGACTCGATTGCCGGATGCGCACGCCGCGCGGCCGCGAAGGGTTCCTCCGCCTCCCGTTCGCGGTCGGCTCTGGAAAGATACCCCTTTCTCGGCAGCGCGTTGAGGTCGAGCAGCGCGTCGAGCTTGATTCGGTTGTCAGGGCTGTGAAAGCCCCGGTCGAAGCTGCACGCCCGCAGTTCGGGATACCGCGCCTGGGCTTCGCTCACCATCGGCGCCGCCACGTCGACGTCCTCGCCCTCCCACAGGATCTTGTGGTGCAGGATGAATTGATGCTGGTCTTCGATGAGAGCTACAGGAACCCCGAGTTCTACCGGCGTGCCTGCCTTGCCCTTGGAAACCCAGCGAGTATGCTCCTCGAAGACCGAGAACACCTTCTCCTCGTGAGCAATCGCCTCGCCCCGCAGGAGTCGGCGCTCGACCTGGCCGAGCTGGCGCTGGGCATGCGCGATAAAGCCCTGGATTGATTGGCAGGTGGTTTCCTCGACGCCCTTGTCCCGCAACTCGTCGAGGGTCTCCATGGTCCGAGCGACCAGTGCACGGCAGCGCGCCAAGTACGCCTCCACCCGCTCCGGACGGCGCTTGGCCCGCCGCGTCGAACGCACCTGGTTGAACAGTTTCCTGACCTCCTTGGACAGATGCCGCCACTGACGCCATCCCCCCACCGCGTGTCTCCCAGCCGCCCGCCCGGTCTCCCGCAGCAGGCAGCGCAGCGCGTCCCACAACAGGCTGACATCCGTCGGATAGTGCACGTCCGTCTCGACCACGAACGAGTCACACCGCCCGCGCAATCGCTCGCCAGGCTTTTTTTTAGCGACCGTATGGCCGCTCTCCACCACCAACCGCCCGACTTCTGACAGCAGCTCCGGCGTCAACAGACACACATTGTCGAGCACCGTTTGGTACTCGTAATACGTCTTGTCGGCGAAATCGCCGTGGCCCAGGAACGCGCGCACCGTCTCGTGATGGTTCGCGAGGTCGTGAAGGCGGTCGAAGTCGCAACCCAGACCCTGCTTCAACACCCCCAGCACCAAAATCCGCCAGAGCGCCATCCCCGGACGCCCGACCTCCCGGTCGGTCTCCGGCAGGACATGCTCGTCGAGCAGCGCAAACAACCGCGCGCGCAACTCCTCGTCAGACCAAATGTGCTGAAGCCCCTTCAACACCGCCGGGATGTCGTCCCGCGACTTGGGGTCGATCCAGATCTTCTCCACCGGAACCTGACCAAACTCGAACTGCCGTCCGTGAACTTCTCTCATGACGTCGACGTCTCGAAGATTCCCCCGAAATGGGCCGATAGTGGAAATTCCACCCACAAAACTACGACATCTCAACGAACTTCGCCGCTTGAAATACGGGAAATGCCTTTTGGAATCAAGCGTTTACGGGTTTTCTGGCGAACACTAACTACGTTTCCAAGGGAGCGCCGACCCCGGCCGTCGACGCCGACCGCGTATACGCCTTCTTCGCAAGCGGCGACCTGCTGGCGCTGACGCACGAGGGCGAGCCGGTGTGGCGCCGCGACCTGAGCGGCGATTACGGCTCCGTCGGCGGCAATCACGGCGTTGGGAACTCGTTGTTGCTGACCGACCGCGCGGTGGTCGTGCTGCTCACGCGCCGCACCTATTCCTACCTGCTGGCCGTGGCGCCGGAGACCGGCGACACGCTGTGGAAGGCCGACCGCGAAGCGGGCGTCGCCTGGAGCACCCCGGTGCTGGCGCCTGACGGCAGCGAGATCGTCGTCAGCGCGGCCGGCCGCATCGAGGGGTTCGATCCCGGCAGCGGCAGCCTGCGCTGGTCGTTTGCCGACTTTCGTGGCAACCACGTGCCGTCGCCCACCGTGACCGACGACCTGATCGTCGTCGGCGGGATGGCGGTCGAGGCGAACCTCGCGCTACGGCGCGGCCGGACCGGCGAGCTCGACGAGTCCGACGTGGTCTGGACGGCCGGCTCCGGATCCAACTTCGCCTCGCCGTTCGTCTACCGCGACTGCGTGTACTGGGTAAACCAGGCGGGGGCGGCACGTTGCCTGGCGCCGGACACTGGCAGCGAGCAGTGGGTCCACCGCCTGCCTGCCTCAATCTGGGCGACGCCGCTGGGCCACCAGGACCACGTCTACTTCTTTACCGATAAAGGCATCACGCAGGTGCTGCGCGCGTCCGCCGAGGCGCCGCGGGTGGTCGCCACCAATCACCTGTCGGTTGACGCGCCAGTGACTGGCTTCGCCGCGGTGGACGACGCCATCGTCATCCGCGCCGGGACCGACGTCATTCGGGTGGGCCGGACGTCGGACTGAAAGCCCCGGACCTGACTGGCGGAAACGTGACTACCGCGGCGCCGGCATGACCGGCGCGACATTCGGAGACGGGCGCCCCCGCAAATGGCCTGGAAACCGCGCGAGGACGCCCGAGTGAGCCCTGGCGGCGCATGGGGCGCTGTCAGAAACCCACAAGGAGTATAGGCAATGCGACAGGGACACCGAACCGACGCCGCGTGGGGCGCGACGTGCACCGCGCCGTCCGCGATCGTCCTCGCCGTGCTGGTGCTGCTGCCGGCGGTGCCAACCGCGGCGCGCGCGCAGCAGAATGCCGGCACGCAGCCCTCGACCGCACAACCCGCGGCAGGCGGGCAGAGCAGCACCCAGGCGGACAACGAACCGTTGACGTTCCTCGACTCGGTGACCGTCTCGGCCACGCTGCGGCCGGCGCCGGTGGTGGAAACCCCCGGCATGGTGACGGTCATCGACAGCCAGACCATCCAGGAACGGATGGTCGCCGACTTCGCCGACCTGGTGAAGTACGAGCCGGGCGTCTACGTCGAGAACAACGCGACCCGGCTGGGGCTGAACGGCTTCAACATCCGCGGCATCGGCGGAAACCGGGTGATGACGCAGATCGACGGCTACCAGATGTCGGAGCAGTTCGACTTCGGTCCGTTCAACGTGCACCAGTTCGGGATTGACGTCGATGCGCTGAAGTCGGTCGAGATCGTGCGCAGCGCCAACTCGGCGCTGTACGGCAGCGACGCGCTGGGCGGCGTCGTCTCGCTGTTCACCAAGGATCCGGTCGACTGGCTGCGCGGCAACCGGTTCCACATCGGCGCCAAGACGACCTGGGACAGCCGCGCCAACGACGCCATCGGCAAGCTGGCGGTGGCCGGCGGCGGCGACCGCATCCAGGGGTCGCTCTTCGTCAGCGCCAACCGCGGCGGCGAGATCCGCAACCGGGGCACGGTGGAGACAACCGACGACAGCCGTACCGCGCCCAATCCGCAGAACGTGCGCGGCGCGCAGGTGCTGGCCAAGCTCGTCTTCACCCCCACGCCGGGCAACATGTGGCGCGCGGCGGCGGAGCTGTACGACACGCGCGTAGAGACGGAGTGGTATTCGAACCGCGGCATGGTCAATCTCGGATTCCTCGCCTACGACACCGTCGACGCGGACGCCCTGGACAGGCAGAACCGCCGGCGGTTCTCCCTCGACCATACGCTCGTCGGCCGCGGCCTCGACCAGCTGGAGTTGCGCGTTTTCACGCAGTTCTCCGACACGTCGCAGGTCGTCGACCAGCAGCGGCTGACGTTCGGGTTCGGGCCGCCGACTGCATCCGATCGGCACGGCACGGTCGACCACGAGCAGGCCGGCTACGGCGCGTCCGCGCGGGGCCAGCACTTGCTGGGCAGCAGCGACAGCGGCGTGCGGCTCACGTTCGGCGCCAGCTTCCAGACCGACCGCTTCGACATGCTGCGCGACCGCACCGAGCTCAATACGCGCACCGGCGCGCCGGTGCGCACCAGCCTGATCTTTCCGAGCAAGTACTTCCCCGAGAGCGAGGTCGCCGAAGTCGGAACGTACGTCCAGGCGGAGCTACAGGTCGGCCGTCTGACGCTGGTGCCCGGCGTGCGCTACGACCACTACTCGATGGATGCCGACCAGAGCGACCCGGTCTTCATCGCCACCCTCAACCCGGAACCGGCCGACTTCTCGGACGGCGCGCTGTCGCCGAAGGTAGGCGCCGCCGTGCGGGTCACCGACGTCGTGACCCTGCATGCACAGTACTCCCGCGGATTCCGGGCGCCCCCCCACAGCGACATCAACACCGGGTTCACGAACCCGGCCGGAGGCTACACGACGCTGCCGAACGCGGCGCTGGCGGCCGAAAAGAGCCACAACTTCGAAGGCGGGGTGCGTACCACATTCGACCGCGCGAGCTTCGAGCTGACCGCGTTCTCGAACCAGTACGACGAGTTCATCGAGCTGACCACCCTCGGCTTCAACCCGCGCACGCGGCTGCTCGAGTTCCAGTCCGAGAACCTCAACCAGGCGGAGATCACCGGCATCGAGCTGCGCGGCGAGGCGTACCTGACCGGCAGCGTGATGGTGCGCGGGAGCTACGCGCGGATAAGCGGCGTCGAGATCCTGCAGGGCGCAGCCGACGCGCCGCTTGCCGAGGAAACGCCGCTGGGCTCCATCGCCCCGAACGAGGGCGTGGTCGGCATCCGCTACATGCAGCCGTCCGGCCGCTGGGGCGCCGAGCTGTCGCTGCGCCTGGTCGAGTCGTACCAGGGCGCGCCCGACGAGGACCAGTTCGCGCCGGAGGCGTACCAGATCCTCGACCTGGTGGGCAACGTCTCGCTCGTGGAGAGCCTCACCCTGCGCCTCGGCGCACTCAACCTGACGGACGCGAAGTACTTCGAATGGTGGAATGTCCGCGGACGGCAGTCGAAGGATCCGGTGATCGACCGCTATTCGAGCCCCGGCATCAGCTTCATCGTGTCTCTTGGATACGACTGGTAACGAAGCTGTCGCGCATACGGCAGAGGAGGCGGCGGGCGCCCGTGCATCGCGCCTGCCGCTTCCGGCTGCCCGTCGTCAAGCGTGCCGGGCGTCGCGCCTAGTCGAGCAGCATCTCGGTCAGCTCGAGCAACGGACGCGACTGCTCCTCGGCGTCCGACTCCTCGAAATAGAACCGGTCGCGGCCGAAGGCCGGACGGAGATCGTCGAACCAGGCGGCGCCCTCGTCGAGCTCCGCCAGGAACGGCTTCTTCACCCAGTGCGGGTCGCGCGCCTGGATGAAGTCGCACAACAACAGCGGCTTCTCCGGATCCCCCAGCAGATCGAACCCGGCGCTTTCGCGAACCATCTCCAGGATCTGGTAATCCATCATGTCGCGCAGGCGCAGCATGCCGAGAATGCGCACCTTCCCCGGAAACGCCGACATCGACGGGCCGCGCACCGAGCGGGCCAGGCCCGACACGCTGGCGTACGCCTCCTTGAAGATCCGGTAGGCGCGGATCAGCGGCACCTCGAAATAGTTGCGGGCGCCGGTGTCGCGCTCCACGAACATGTAGTAGGGAACCAGGCCAAGCCGGACGCCGGTGCGCCACAGCGTGGACCATGCCGCCGGGTTGTCGTTCACGTGCTTGATGAGCGGCGCCTGCATCCGGATCTGGGCGCCGGTCTGCCGAATCCGGCGCACGGCCGCGCGCGAGATGTCCGGGTCCAGCTCCACGGGGTGCGAATAGTGGCCCATGATGGCGACGTGCCGGCCGGCCGCCGCAATCTCGTCGAACAGGCGCAGGCAGTCATCGGCGTCCGCATCCGTTACGAACCGCTGCGGCCAGTACGCGACCGCCTTCGTGCCGATGCGGATGTTCTGGACGTGGTCGAACTCCGGGGTCAGCAACGGCTCGATGTAGCGGCGCAGCACCTTCGTGCGCATGATCATCGGGTCGCCGCCGGTGAACAGCACGTCGGTGATGTCGGGGTGCGCCCGCAGGTAGTCGAGCAGGTCGTCGGTCTCCGTCGCCTGGAACTTGATGTCCTGCAACCCCACGAACTGCGCCCACCGGAAGCAGTAGGTGCAGTAGGCGTGGCACGTCTGCCCCGGCGCGGGAAAGAACAGCAGGGTCTCGCGGTACTTGTGCTGCAGTCCCGCCAACGGCTGCCCGTCGAGCATCGGGACGTTATGGGTGAGCTGTCCGGCCGGATGGGGATTGAGGCCTTGGCGGATACGGTCCACGGCGGCGGCGAGTCCCGTTTGGTCGCCGATGTGCAGTGAACGCTCCACCGCGGCGTAATCCTCACCGTCGAGCATCTCCCGCTGCGGAAAGACGAGCTGGAATATCGGATCGTACGGCACGTTCGACCAGTTGATCAGCTCGTCCATCACGTACCGGTTGGTCCGGAACGGCAGCACCTCGCCGACGACCTCGATGGCGCGTCTCAACTCCTCGTCGAGCAGCGCCCATTGCGGCGTGCCCGCAACGGTGCGCAGATCCACAGGACGATAGCGGGCGGCGGCGGCAGACTCGGTACTGGAATGCTGCACTGGATCGAACTCCCTCCCCTGGACGATCGCAGCGCCCGGGCGCCGGCCTGCGGCCGCGCCGGACACGCAATCGGACGAGCGGCGTCAGCAGGACAAACCCACTGACGAAGGCGCCGCCGCTGCTGCCGGGTGAAACGACAGCATCGTTGGCGCAGCCGAGCCGCGGCTGACCGGCGGTGACCCGCCAGCGTCGCGCCACGCGCGTTCGATGCTAATGGTAAACGATTATTCCGCCCTCGGACATGGCCTCGCCGGCGCCCTGGATCAGGGGAGCGCCACCGTCTGCAGGTTCAGCGGTGACTCGTCCGTCGCGCGCGCCAGCACGATGGCGTGCCCATCATCGAGGAGATCAAGCTGCTCTACACCCACCATCGCCGGCACCTTCTCGAACGGTACGCCGGCGGTGCTGCCGTCCGGCACGATGCCGGTGAGCGGATCGGCCGACCCGAAGTCACGTGTCGGCACCTTCATCACGCCGTGCCGGTTGTTCGACATCAGCAGGTAGTCCTGGCCGTTCTTCTGATAGACGATCATGTCGAGCGGCCGATTGCCGCTGCCGAATTCGGCGATGGTCACGCCGCGCACGTCCGCGCCCGGCCTGAGGCTCGACACCGGAAACTTCACGAGCGGCGTGCACAGGTATGACGCGATGAGATGCGGCTCGCCGTCGATCTCATACGGCACGAACGTGTAAATCGGCGAGCGCGTCTCGAACTGATCGTGCGGCGCGTGCCATATCTCGACGCTCGTGCCCTCGTCGACAGCGGTGAACGGATACGCGATCGAGCGCAGCTTCGAGGCGAACTCCTCGCTCGACAGTCCGGCCACGTAGAGGCGCCCGTCCGCGTAGGCAAGGTCGGTGATCGTCTGCACCCCGAACAGGTTGAGGGGATACTCGGTCGCCTGGTTGCTCGGATAGTTGGGAATCGGGACCTCGTTGCCGCCCTTGAGCAGCATGCCGGTCTGCCCGCCGGGCGGATCCGGCAGCCGCACGCGCGAGTACGGCACCTGGTCGAGGGATACGACCGTCATGTCGCCCGCGCCGTCGACCCGCAGCAGCACCGGCTGGGCGGCGGCCGGAGCGGCCAAAAACATCGCCAACATTGAGGCGAACACGCTCGTTGCGCGGTTGCATCGCATGACTGATCCTCCTTGTCGCTACGCGCGGCAGGTTATCCGCTGCCCGGAGGCAGGTCAAGCGGGCGACGGCGCCCACGAGGCTGGGAGTTGGCGCGGGCGCCGCCGATCGTTATAGTGACCAGCATCTGTTCCCACATGCCTCTTTCCGCACCGGCCCCGCGCCGCGCATCCCGCCCCCAACCGTTCGTTGAAATACTGGACACCACGCTCCGGGACGGCGAGCAGGCGGAAGGGGTGTCGATGGCGCCCGCCGAAAAGCTGACCATCGCCCGGCGCCTGCTCGAGAAGGTGAAGGTGGACCGGATCGAGGTGGCTTCCGGGCGGTCCAGCGATGGCGAGCGCAACGCCGTCAGCCGCATCACTGCCTGGTCGGACGGCCTCGGTCTCACCGACCGCGTCGAAGTCCTGGGGTTCGTCGACGTGCAGGCATCCGTCGACTGGACGCGCGCGGTGGGCGGCCGGGTGATCAACCTGCTCACCAAGGGGTCACTCAAGCACTGCCGTGAGCAGCTCCGGCGCACGCCGCAGCAGCATCTGGACGACATCCGCCGGACCATCGACTACGGCGTCGGGCACGGCATCGTGTTCAACGTCTATCTGGAGGACTGGTCGAGCGGCATGCGCGACTCGCCGGAGTACGTGCGGAACCACGTGGCGGCGCTCGCCGACATGCCGGTGCGGCGGTTGATGCTGTGCGACACGCTCGGCATCCTGAGCCCGGCCGAGGTGCGCACGTTCGTCGGCCGCATGACGTCGGAGTTTCCGTCCTGCCGCTTCGACTACCACGGCCACAACGACTACGGGCTGGCCACGGCCAATACGCTGGAGGCGGCGTTGGGCGGCGCGCAGGGCGTCCATTGCACGGTCAACGGCATGGGGGAACGGGCCGGCAACACCCCGCTCGACGAGGTCGTGGTGACGCTGCGCGACCACGGCGGCCTGCGGACGCGCGTCAACGAGCGGGCGCTGGCCGGCGTCAGCCAGCTCGTCGAGAATTTCTCGGGCCGCCGCGTCGCCGTCAACAAGCCGATCGTCGGCGAGAACGTCTTCACCCAGGCGGCCGGCGTGCACGCCGACGGCGACATGAAGGGCAAGCTCTACGAGAGCCGCCTTCGTCCCTCCCGGTTCGGGCTGCGGCGCTCGTACGCCATGGGCAAGCTGATGGGGAAGGCAAGCCTGGAGTTCAACCTCGAGAAGCTCAACGTCACGCTGACGAGCGACGAGAAGCGCCAGCTGCTCAACCGCATCGTCGAGCTGGGCGACCAGAAGCGCCACGTCACGACGGCCGACCTGCCGTTCCTGATCACCGAGTTGTTGCAAGCCCCCGAATTACGGGTGTTCGAGGTGAAGGACTTCTCCATCGTCAGCAACCTCGGCCTGCGACCGGCGGCGACCATCCTCGTACGGTTCCGCGACCGGGAGCTGCAGGCGACCGCCTCGGGCGACGGCGGCTACGATGCGTTCATGCAGGCGCTCAAGAGCGTGGAAAGACAGCTCGGCATCAAGGTGCCGAAGCTGCTCGACTACGAGGTGCGGATTCCGCCCGGCGGCAAAACCGACGCGCTGGTCGAGACGACCATCAAGTGGGAGAACGACCTGAAGACGGTGGGCGTGGACACCGATCAGGTGGTCGCCGCCATCCAGGCGACCGAGCACGCAATCAACGCGATCGCGCTCCGCAGCGCGCCGGCCGGCCCGCGCCGGACGGCGGGCGGGCGCGCCGCCGCTCAGCGCAGCACGTCGCTCGCCGCTGCGGATTGAATGAGCCGCTCCGCGTCCCCTTCGAGCAGGAACCGTTCCTGCACCAGCTCCCCGGTGGCCCGCCGGACCGCGTCCACGTACCCCTCGTGGTTCGTGTACCGCTCCTCCAGCGACAACCGCGGATCCCCGGACGCTTCACGCTCCGCCCGCGTCTTCGCGAACGGCAGGAACGAGCCGGTCAGCCCGCACAAATTCCCTTCGCGGCGGCCGTCCGCCCGCACGTTCCAGCCCAGGTTGGTGCCGAGCGGCGCGCGCACCTCGATAGGCCTGATGCCGGCCAGATTGAGGCCGTCCGCGTCGGCGGCCGGCACCAGCACGCGGTAGCGCGGTCCGATGCCGGGCGGCAGCCGTGTGAGAAAACCGCCGGTCGAACCGAACGACGGCCCGAAGTCGAGCAGCGACACCTCGTTGAGGCCCTGCGCGATGGCGGCGCCGGGAATCTGGGGGAAACGGTCCAGATAGTCGTCGAGCGACACCAACGTGTCGTTTTCAACGCGCGGATAGCGGCTCGGCGGCGGCTCCACGCCGCGCTCGACCCACGCGTCGAGCGCCATCAGCAGCGCCCGCTGGATGGGGCCGTGATAGTTGGGATTCGTCGGGTTGGCGCACAGCTCGCTGGACCCCGGCACCGTCAGTTGCGGGTTGCCTCCCGAGTGCTGGTAGTTCGACATGAGGTACAGCCGCACGTTGTCGGGCACGAACAGCGGACGCCCCAGCCCGTCGTGGACGTTCAGCGACGCCTTCATCGTGTAGAACTCGTTCTCGGAGTCGGTCTGAATGACCAGCGGATCCGTATCCGGCCGCTTCAGGATCCCGTCCCGGATGCCCGACAGCGGGTCGCTGACGACCGCGTACTGCATCGGCGGGTACGACGTGGAGAGGAAGTGGCGCCGGTCGTCCTGGCGCGAATAGGTGTTCGGATCCGCGAACGCCACGTTGGCGAACAGCCGGTGCGAGCCGGGGACGTGGATGTTGACCGCGTCGAACACCTGCCGGTGCTCCTCGTCCTCGTTGAAGCCCAGGTACAGGAAATCGCGCAGGTACATTCCGGTCGACGACGTGCCCGAGCCGTACGCCCGCCGGATGCCCACCTCGGTCGCGCTGCGCGCCAGCGGGTTCGGGGTGCCCTCGTCGTCGTGCGTGCTGTAGCGCAGGAACGACGCCAGGTCGCGCGTCACGGCATACCCCAGCCCCATCACCAGCGGGTTCTTGGCGGGGTAGATCAGCTCATAGAGCCGGTCGGCGCGAAAGCCCTCGAACAGGCAGATGTGCGTCTCCGACGGCTCCAGGCTGGCGCGCCCCTGCGGGCAGCGGCCGTACGCCCAGGCATCGGCCGCAAGCGGCGTGCCGGGGCCCTCGGGCGTGGCGCGCACCGTGAGCGACGCGTTGCCGGAGTCCATGTCGGCCGTCGGATAGGGCTCGAAGCGCGCACTCCCCTTCAGCGGCAGCGTGAATGTGCCCTCGACCGGGATGCTCCGATCCGACAGCTCCACCCGCGTCGGCGCCACCAGCGGGCTGCCGTCCGCCGCGGTCGCCACCGGCAGTTGCGGAAACAGCCGGTCGTTCCCTTCCACGACGTCACCCTGCCAGCCGGCGTCCACGACGGTGTATCCCAGCCGCATCAGGAAGCCGTCGCCGGCATGCTCTGCCGTGATCGGGTCGTTGCTGGCCGGCACGTGGTGCCAGCGCAGGCCGCTCTCGAGCTTGTTGCCGCGGTTGTTGATGCCGTAGAAGATCTTGCCGTTGCCGCGGGCGATATCCACCGGCTTCAGGATGTAGAACGTCGTGCTGAACTCCACCCGCCCGCGGGCGTTGCGCGGCGCGCGGTCGAGGTTCACGAGGACGGCGTTCAGCGGATCGTCCGGATCCACCTCCATGTGGACGGTGCCGTCGAGGCGCTCGTACGTCCCGACCTCCCCGAACTCCGTGCCCTCGGCGAACACGCGGCGCTGCTCGATGACGAACCGGACCACCCGCGCCTCCGCCAGGGAGGCACCCAGGATCAGGAGCAGCAGCGAGGCGACAACGCAACGAGACACCAGGGCCATCAGTAACTCCTCCCGCTACGGCAGACCGAATGTGAGCACGGTGTTCGCCGCGATCACGGTGACGTACTGCGCGCCGCCGGCTTCGAACGAGTTCGGGCTCGAGCGGATGCCGGTGTCGGCGGTGTACTGGAACAACTGCTCCCCCGTCTCGGCGTCGAAGGCGTAGAAATCCCCCGTGCCGGCGCCCTGGAAGACGAGGTCGCCGGCCGTCGCGAGGTTGCCGCTGTTCGTCATGCCGGTGATCTCCCTGTACCAGGCGCGCCGCCCGGTCGCCGGGTCGTACGCCGCAAGCGTGGTCGCCTGCGTCACCCCGGTCTCGCCTTCCTCGGTGAACCCGGCGAAGTGGCCCATGTTGCCCGGACCCGGCTCCAGCGTGTCGCCGACCGGCCGGACCTTGATCGACCACGCGTCGTTCTTGCCGGTCGCGTACAGCAGACCCGTGCGCGGGCTGAAGGAGGGTGAACCGAAGTTGGCGCCGCCCATCAGGCCCGGGGCGACGATGAAGAACTCGTTCACCGAGTGGGGATGGAAGATCTGCCGCGCCCGGGGCGCCAGCTCCGGATCCGTCACCAGCGGATAGATCGAGCAGAACGGCTGCTGGGGAATGCCGCTCGAGGTGTACGGGATCGGCTGGGTCGGCCACACCTCGTCGCCCGGCACGTCCGTGGCGGTCGGCACGGCTGTCTCGATGATGGGGTTGATCGGCTGGCCGGTCGCGCGGTCGAGCATGTAGACGTAGCAGGTCTTGCCCAGCGAGGCGATCCCCTTCACCTGCCGGCCGTCGACCTCGACGTCGAACAGGATCGGCCCGGCCACGAGGTCCCAGTCCCAGATGTCGTGATGCAGCGTCTGGAAGTACCACTCCAGCTCGCCCGTCTCCATGTCCACCGCGAGCATGGAGTTCGTGAACAGGTTCATCCCCTTGCGCGAGGATCCATCGTAGTTGGGTGACGGGTTGGCGGCGTTGAAGTAGATCAATCCCAGCTCGGCGTCTATCGCCGGCTGCGTCCAGATCCCGCCGCCGTAGCGCCCCGGGCTGCTCCAGGTGTCCTTCGAGATCTCCCAGCCTGCGTCCCGCGGCCCCTGGGGAATGCTGTTGAACACCCACTTGACGGCGCCCGTCTCGCCGTCAACGGCCGCCAGCAGACCGCCCGGCAGCAGACTGTCGGAGAACGGCAGCCCGACGAAGAGGGTCCCGTCACGATACGCGGGCGGATTCGTCATCGAGTAGCCGAGGCTGAGCGGATCGATCGTCGGGGGATACGTGTCGGGATACTGGAACGTCAGCGCCTCGTTGGTGATGCTCAGCAGGCCGTCGCGCCCGAACGAATCGACCAGCACGCCGGTGCGGGCGTCGACCGCGTACATGATGGTCTGGCCGTACGCGTAGATCCGCCCGTCGCCGTACGCCGGCCCGCGGCCGCCGCCCGTGAACGGCTCCTCCGCCTCGAATGTCCACACCGATTCGCCCGTCGCGGCGTCGACGGCGAACAGGGTCGACCCGGAGTGGAAGTACATCACGCCGTCGATCACGAGCGGGGTCACCTCGCCGACGCGCATGGTCACGTCCGTCTGCATCGACCACTTCAGCTCGAGCGAGCCGACGTTGGAGCGGTTGATCGCGGTGAGCGGCGAGAACCGGCTGTTGTATTCGTCGAGGTTGTGCCGCGGCCAGTCGCCTCCCGTCTCGCCCACGCCCTGCGCCGCCAGCGGCGCCGCGCGCCACGTAACCGCCAGACAGAGCACCACTGCCACCGCCAGTCGCGAAGCCGTCATCGTCACTCCTCCTTTGCGCGCCCGCGAACCGCGCCGCGCGGCCCCGGTCTGCCCCTGCGCCTCAGCGGACCAGGCGAGGACGGCGCATGCCAGCAGAACAACCTTCATGGGACCTCTAGGCATCCAGCGGCTCGAACGCCAGGAACCGGCGGGGGTTGTCGGAAGTTATGTGCTGCAGCACCGCGTCGTCCACGCCCGCCTCCCGCAGCAGCGGCACGAAGCGCGTCAGCGTCTTGCCGTAGCCGGGGCCGCCGCTCGCCCGGGTATCGTTCAGCCGTGCGAAATCGGACGCCAGCAGCACGTTGTCGGTGAATCCACCGTCGATGAGCGCCAACACCATCGGCACCTGCGCGGCATCGGCGTCCGGTTGGCCGCCCAGGCGGTCGAAGCCGACGTACGCGCCGCGGCGGCACAGATCGGCGTGGACCGTCACGTCCGGATAGCCGAGATGGCCGATGACCACGCGCCGCGGATCGACGCCCACCGCTTCGAGCAGGTCGAGCTGCTCGGTCGCCTCCGCGCCGTTCGCGGTGTGGGTGAAGATGGGCAGGTTCGTCCGCAGATGCGAGCGGCCGACGGCCCGCAGCACCTTGCGCTCGGCCGGCAGGCTCGGATTGGAAAAGCCGATCTCGCCGAATGCGCCCCAGCGCTCGACGCCGGCGTCGCGCACCATCTCCTCGACGAGGTCCTCCTCGCTCCGCTCGTAGAGGTCGGGCGTGAACGTCGGCTCGCGGTAGTAGCCCCCGCTCGCGACGATCGGCATACCCGATTGCTCCGAGAGCATGCGGAGAAACTCGATGTCGCGGCCCATGTCGGCGTGCCCGCCGTCCACGATGCAGGCGACGCCGTCCTCCGCGGCGGCCTGCATCTCGGCCACCATGTAGTCGATGTCTTCCATGAAGTACGGCTGGGACGGATCGATCCGCCGCTCGAGACCCATGTCGAGCCAGAACTTGTTGTTCATCGACATGTGCTCGTGGAACAGCGTGGCGCCGCCCGCGAGTTCGTCCGGCGACACGTCCCGCAGGATCGTGCGGATGATCGCCGCCGGCGAGGTCGCCGGCGCCGCGGTCTCAGGCGCTGCACCGGTTTCGGCCGGGGCGGGCGGCTCGCTACCGCCGCAGGCAGCCGCCGCGGCGGCCGTGCCGGCGCCGAGCAGGGCCAGCAGCTCGCGGCGACTCAATTGCCGGAGTCTGTCTATCGACATCTCTCGTCCTCCATTACCTATTTGGGGCTGCGCCCCAACCCCCGGCGGCCGCTAGCGGGGACCCCATAGCCCCGCGCCGCGCCGGTCGTCCCCCTTACTGAACTGTGTTGCTCCTGCCTTGTCAGCCGGGCGCCTCCCCGGTCTCGGTGCGACACGGGGCCTTGCCACAGGCTGCTGGCGGCGATTGTAACCGGTGCGCAGCGCAGACCGCGCCGAAAACCGTGCGCTGAACGCCTTCCACTGTCCGCTGAATTCCAGGTCTCGACGCCGCGCCCGGCTGGCGGTCCGGCCGGCCGGCCGCTAAGATCGGAGCATGGGAATTGACGGCAGAGCCCCTGTGTTGCGGGTGGCCCTGGTGTGTCTGGCACTGGCCGGCACGGCGGCGACAGCCAGCGCTCAGGAGGACCGGCAGGGCTACTACGTCAGCATCGAGATGGGCGCGGTGGTCGGTTCCCGGCTCGGCTCGATCATGAACGCCGTCAGCCATCCTACGCGGTGCGACCGGCTTCTCTATCCCGGGTCGGTCGCGTATCCAGCCAACGATCCAGCCTGCACCGACAACACGTCGCGGGAATTCCTGGCGAACCAGTTCGACACCGGGGGCGGTTTCGCGGGCGGTCTGGTACTCGGTTACGCGGCCAACGTGTTTCGCTTCGAACATGTCGACACGACCGCCGGCCGGAACATCTTCGGTTATCAACTGCTGGCCGGCGCGGACTACGCGCTGACCGGGAACACGTCGATCGGCGCCACGCTGCGCTGGGCCAGGTTCGAAGGCTTCGAGGATGAGGCCACGTGGAATCTGGTCCGCAGCCACGCGCCGGTGATCGCGGACGGCGTCACGCCGTTCGACAGTCAGTTGGAGTTCGAAGACATCGGCTACCAAGCGGTAACGGTGAACCTGAAGTACCGCTTCTGACAGGCTCCGTGCAATCAGCCCCACGCGCCGTTGCTCAAGCAGCCGCCGCCTGCGCACTCCTGCTCGCGGGCGCGACGGTCGTGGCCCAATCGACGCCGGCGCGCGCGGAACACGGCATGGTGGTCGCCGCGGACCCGCTCGCCGCCGAAGCGGGCGTAGAGACGTTGCGGGCGGGCGGCACGGCCGTCGATGCCGCCGTAACCGCCGCGTTCGTGCTGGCGGTCACCTACCCGACCGCGGGGAACATCGGCGGCGGCGGGTTCCTGGTGCACCGCGCGGCCGACGGCTCCGCGGCCGCCTACGACTTCCGCGAGACCGCACCCGCCGCCGCGTCGCCGGAGATGTTCATGCCCGACGGCGTCTACGACGCCGGGCGCCACCACGACAGCCACGCCGCGGTCGGCGTGCCGGGCTCGGTGGCCGGGCTGCACCGCGCCTGGATGGATCAGGGCCGCCTGCCGTGGCGGCGGCTTGTAGAGCCGGCCATCGTCCTGGCGCGCGACGGATTCATTCTGTCCCACGACCGGGCCGCGTCGCTGGCAGCCGTCCTGCCGCGGATGGCGCGCTATCCGGCGTCGCTGGCCGCCTTCTCGAAGAGCGGCGCGCCGTACGCGGCCGGCGACCGCCTCCGCCAGCCGGACCTGGCGGCGACGCTCGAGCGGATTGCGGAGCAGGGACCGGCCGGGTTCTACGCCGGACGCACCGCCGAGCTGCTGGCGCGCGAGATGGCGGCGAACGGCGGACTCATCACGACGGCGGATCTGGCCGACTACGCGCCGTGGGTGCGCGAGCCGATCCGGGGCGCCTACCGCGGCCATACGGTGCTGTCGATGCCGCCGCCGAGCTCCGGCGGGGTGGCGCTGGTGCAGATGCTGAACGTGCTCGAAGGCTGGGATCTGCGCGCCGCCGGCCACGGCTCGGCGGCCAACGTGCACCGCATCGCGGAAACGATGCGCCGCGCCTTCGCCGACCGCGCCCGCTTCCTGGGCGACCCCGACTTCAACCGGTCGATGCCGGTTGACCGGCTGACGTCGAAGCCCTACGCCGCGCGCCTGCGCGCAACGATCGGCCCCCAGCGCGCCTCGGTCTCCGGGCCCGACACCTTCGAATGGCCGCCGGTCGGCCAGGAGACCACGCACCTGTCGGTGGTGGACGCGGAACGGAACGCCGTGGCGTTGACCACAACCCTGGAGCAGTCGTACGGCTCGAAGATCGTCGTTCCGGGCGCCGGGTTTCTGCTGAACAACGAAATGGGCGACTTCAACGCCGGTCCGGGTCTGACCACCGCGGCCGGTCTGATCGGCACGCGGCCCAACCTGGCCGAGCCCGGCAAACGGATGCTGTCGAGCATGACGCCGGCCATTGTCGTCCGCGACGGCCGCCTCGTGCTCGTGACCGGGAGCCCGGGCGGACGCACGATCATCAACACCGTGCTGCACACGATCCTGAACGTCGTCGAATTCGGCATGAACGTGCAGGAAGCGGTCGACGCACCCCGCTTCCACCACCAGTGGCTGCCCGACGAGCTGCGCTACGAGCGCCGCGGGTTGTCGCCCGACACCATCGCCCTGCTGGAGGAGCGCGGCCACACGCTGGTGGCGCGCGAGCGGCAGGGGGCGGTCCAGGCGATTGCCGTCGACGCGGAGACGGGCATCCTGGAAGGCGGCGCCGATCCCCGCCGGGCGGACAGCACCGCCGCGGGGTATTGAGCCTGCGGAGCCGCTAGTTCTCGCCGTACACCCGCTGGTACGCCGCGTAGTTCGCCAGCACCTCGCGCACGAACCGCCGCGTCTCGCTGTAGGGGATCGTGTCGACGAAGAAGTCCTGCCGCAGGCCACGGGCGCCTTCCCACCAGTCGGCCACGCGCTCCTCGCCCGCGTTGTACGATGCGATGACCGGCGCGCGCACCCCGTCAAACAGCTCCAGGAGGTCTGCGTTCAAGCGCGCGGCGATGGCCGTGTTCACCGCCGGATCGGTCAGGGCGGCCTCGTCGAGTCCGTCGGGCTTCAGTATCCGGCCCACGCCGGCGCGGTCGGCGAGCGCCTCGGCGGTGTACGGCATGACCTGCAGCAGCCCCACGGCGCCGACGGCGGACCGCGCCTCCGGGTCGAACCGTGACTCCTGCCGCATCAGCGCCACCAGCAGCGTCGGGTCGACGCCGTGCGCGCCGGCGGACTGCAATACCGTGTCCCAGAACGGCCGGGGATAGACCAGCGTCCAGAAGTCGCCGGGCATGCCGCGCGCGGGCCGGTTGAGGAAACCGCCGAAGTGATTGACGACCACACGCGCCACGGCGGCATGGTCGCCCGCCGCGGCCGAGGCGCGGGCGGCCAGCAGCGCCAGGCCCCGGTCGCCCCGGCGCCGGTCGAGCAGGCGGCGCAGATACCATGCGGCGTCGTCCACGAGCCCCGCCCGCGCGAGCGCCATGGCCGCCTTGAACTCCGCCCGGCCGCGTGCCGCCGCAGTGACGCCAAGGCTGGGAAAATCCATCCGCCGCGGGGTCGGCGCTGCTTCCTCGCCGGCGAGCTCCGCCAGCCGCTGCCGCGCGGTCAGGCCGTAGTAGTGATACGGATAGGTTGCCGCGAGCGCCTCGAAGCCGCGGGCCGCCGCCTGCCGGTCGCCGCTCCGCTCGCGCGCTACCGCAAGCCAGTACTGCGCCGCCAGCGCCAGGTCGCCGTCGGGCTGTCGGTCGACCAGGCCGCGCAGGTTGCCGAGCGCCCGCTCGTGCTGTCCAACCCTGAGCGCCGCCACGCCGGCGCGCCACAGGAGCGAGCGCTGGTCGTCCGGCTGGGTGGCCGTCTTAAACAGCCCGCGGAACAGCGCCAGCCCGCCGTCGACATCGCCGACGGCGACCAGATACGCGCCCAGGAGCAGCGCGGCCGCGCGGCGCTGGCGGGTGGTTGCGCCAGCCACACGACCTTCCCACAGGTCGAGCCCCAGCCGGCGGGCGCGCGTCTTGTCTCCCATCCGCACGGCCAGACGGAAGTCGGTCAGGCGCACGTCCGGCAGCAGCGGGCTGGCCGGATGCTGCTCGGCAAACGCCCGGCAGGCGGCCACGGCCGCGGCGTTTTCGCGCTGGTCGTACAGCGTCGTCACGCGCTCCAGGGCGTAGCGGTCCGACGCTGCCACGGCGGGGTGGGCCGCGGCCCACTCGTCGAGCAATTCCAGCGCCGGCGCGTAACGCGAGGCGCTGCGTAACCGGCGCACCAGCGTCCGATATTGGTCGGCGCTGAACGGCTGGAGCTCCGCGCCGCTGGCGGCGGCCAGCCGTTCCGATGCGCGGCGCGCCGCCACGAACGCGTCCGCCGTCCGGTGGCGAAGCTGCGCCTCGCGGAGCGCGTCGAGCGCGCCGGTGGTGTCGCCCGCCGCCTCCAGGGCGCCGGCCAGCCCCAGGCGGGCGGCGTCGGCGGCCGCGCCGCGCCCCGACACCCCGAGAACGCGCCGATAGAGCGCCGCCGCCCGCTCCGGCGCGCCGGCCTCCAAATGCGCCGCGGCCACGCGCAGCAGCAGGTCCCGGTGGCGGGCGGCGTCGGCGTTGGCCAGCACATCAAGGACCGGCTCGGCTTCCGCGGGAGCGCCCCGGCCGGCCAGGCTGTCGACCAGCGCGCGGCGGGCGAACGTGCGCATGAAGACGGCGCCGTCGATCACCTCCCGCCAAGCGTTTTCCGCTTCCAGGGGTCGCCCGGCGCGCGCCAGCAGCGCGGCCCGCAGGATGGCGTGCTCCAACCCGGGCGTCTCCGCCCCGGGTGACCGCGCCGCGCGGTCGAGCGCGTCGAGTGCAGCGGCCGGCCGGCCGGCGTGCATCTCCGCCACGGCGTTCGGGTAGCTGGGCGGCGGCAGCCAGAGCGCGTCGTTCGGGTCCGCTGCCTGGGCAGCGGCGCGGCCGGCAAACGCCAGCACGAGCAGCAACGCGGTGGATGCGCGGTGGAACGATCGAATCAGGGGTGGCAAGGCGGACGTGCTACCTGCCATCACTATAGCCGACGCCGCGCTATGATCCTCCAACGTGTCCGGCCCGCGTTTCGCGACCTACCTGTTCGACCTCGACGGCACCGTGATCGACTCCACCCATCTGATCATGGAGGCGTTCCGCCACACGATGCGGACGCATCTCGGCGCGGTGCCGGACGAGGCCCGCTGGCGCGCCGGCTTCGGCCGCCCGCTCCGGCCGCAGCTCGCCAATTTCGCGCGTGACGCCAGTCAGGCGGAGCAGATGGTCGCTACGTACCGGGACTACACCGATCTAAATCACGACCGGCTGTTACGGCCGTACCCGGGCATTGACGGCGCACTCGCAACGCTCCGGCGCGACGGCGCGCAACTGGCGATCGTCACCAGCAAGACGCACGCGCTGGCCCGGCGCGGACTGGCGCGCTGCGGTCTGGCCGACCGCTTCGACGTGGTGATCGGCATGGACGACGCCGCGCCGCACAAGCCGCACCCGGCGCCGGTGCAGGCCGCGCTCCGGCGGCTTTCGGCCGGCCCCGGCAACGCCGTGTTCATCGGCGATTCGCCGTACGACATCCAGGCCGGGCGCGCGGCGGGCGTGCGGACGGCCGCGGTGCTGTGGGGCGCGTTCGACCGCGAGCGGCTTGATCCGGAAGCCCCCGATTACTGGCTCACCGATCCGTCAGACATCGCCGCGATCGCCCCGTGACGGCCGACCCGGCCGCGCGGTCTCACGCGGCCAGCAGTGCGTGGATCGCCTCTGCCTGCGCCTCGGCATCCGCCTCGCCGATCGCGATCAGCCGGCCGAGATACTCCGGCTGGAACGCCAGCAGGCTCAACAGGTCGGGCGCCGGAACGTCGCGCGAGCCGAGGCCGCGGATCAGATAGCGGAAGGCGGGCGGCAGACTCGGCTCATGCGCCGCCGCCAGACGGCTGATGTCCACGGATGGCCGGACGACGACCAGCTTGACCGGACGCAGGCCGCGGCGGTGGGACGGGGGCACGTCGCGCAACAGCCGGTTCACGCGTTCCAGCTCCAGAACGTCGCGGTCGAGATCGTCCAGAAAGACCGCGTTGAGCAGCTGGCCCGAGATCTGCAGCGGGGGCGGGTAGGCGGCCGCGTACACCTCCGACGCGGCAGTCTCCTCCCCGGCGGCCGGCGACTGCCGCGTCGACACCGCAAGTACCCGGTTGGCCCCGAGGTGCAGCGCCGGCGAGCAGGGGGCCGTAAGGCGGATGCCGCCGTCGCCGTGCCAACCGTCGTCCAACCGCACGGCGGGGAACACGAGCGGCAGCGCCGACGAGGCGAGGATGTGGTCCAGCGTGATGGTGGCGCGGCGGCTGTGGCGGTCCGGCCGCCGCCAATCGGTCAGGCCGCGGCCGGCGGTCCAGACCACCGACTGCCCGCTGCCGTAGTGGCTGGTTACCAGCGCCAGCGCCCACAGCCGACCGGCAGCGACGTTCTCGGCGATCCCCCCGATCCCGCCGCCGTTGCGGATGTCGAAGACCTTGCCCAGCGTGGCCGCCAGCGGCGCGGCGTCGACCAGGCCGCGCACGTCGGGCGCCAGGACGCTCCCACCCGACAGCAGGCGGGCGCCCCAGCGCGCGACGTGACCGGTCAGCGACCAGCCGTCGGCGCGGAAGATGCGATCGATGGTCAGGCCGCTCCAGAGGTGTCGCAACTCCTCGATCGCCTCCGCGTGAGAGCCCTGCCAGGCGGCCAGGAACGTCGCGCTGATGGCGCCCGCCGAGACGCCGGTCACGATCGGGAAGTGGATTTCGGGGTAGCGCTGCGCAATCCAGCGCAACACACCTATCTGATAGGCGCCGCGCGCGCCGCCGCCGGTGAGGACGACAGCCAGGTCATCGGCAGCGCGCGGCTCGCCCGAGCCATTCGCCTGCATACCTATCTACCAGCGTAGCAGGCCCTGGCGGGCTAGTACCCCTCGAGCACCGGGAACCGCTCGTCGTCCGGCTGCGGCTGCACGCCGAGCGCGTTGAGCACCATCGACACCTTGCGGTAGCGGGCCGCGGTGGCGGCGATGCTGATCAGCTGGTGGGTGTCGTACCACTCCGACAGCCGCTCCCACGTGGCGTCGGAAATCATGGTGTCGCGGTACATCTCGTTGGCGGCGTCGAGCAGCGTCAGCTCGCGCTCGTTCCAGCCCTCGGCGTCCCCGCCCTGTGCGATCCAGTGCGGCTCCAGGCCGTGGTCGCGCGCGCGGCCGACGCTGCCGACGTGCTTCGCCCACTCGTAGACCGCCTGCGAGTTCCAGCCCATGCGCAGGATCAGCAGCTCGCGGTCGTGCGGCGTCAGCCGCGACCGTTCGGGGCTCAGTACATAGCCGTCGTTGGAGTACCAGCGCGCGCGCAGCTCCGGATGCCGGGCCAGCGTCCGGCGTATGCGGATCTCGTCTCCGTCGACCGGCTCGACGCGGGGCGCCGCCAGCGGCGGGTCGGGATCCGGAAAGTTGATGCGGTAGCCGACGTCGTTCACCGGCATGCGCGCCGGCGCGCTCTCGTCCGGCTGGATCCCGAGCGAATTGAACAGGGTGGCGGCGGCCGTGATGTCAGCGACCGTGGCCACCGCATCCACGAGGTTGTGGAGGTCATATTCCGCCGCGAGCAGATCCCAGGTAGCGTCGGTGATCGATACGTTGCGGAACAGCTCGTCCGGCAGGCCGATGAGCGTCGCCTCGAATGCGCCGAAGCCCTCGCCCGAGCCGCGCGCCACGCGGAGCACTTCCTCCTCGGTCAGGCCCGCCGCGGCCGCGCGGCTGGCATACGTCGCCCACAGGTTGCCGCTCTGCGCCAGCCAGGCGGTCCGCAAGATCAGAATCGTGCGGTGGCGGGGCGACAGGGTGGACTCCCCGGTCACGTAGTGGAGGAACGGAAAAATCCGATCGGGCAGGCCCGGCGCACGCATCAGCGTCCGCAGCGCGTTGCCCGCCTCGCCGCCGGGGGCGTACTGCTCAACGAGCGCCCGCTCCCGATCGGTCCATTCCGATTCCGGCAGTGGCGGGACCCGCGCCTCGCGCAGACGTACGGCCGGAACAATGCTGCCGGGCGGCGCGGTGATGGCCCGCGCCGGCTCGATCCGCAGCAGCACCGCGTCGTCCTCCTCCGTCAGCACGTAGAGATAGCCGTCCGGCCCCTGCCGCACGTCCCGGATCCGCTGCCGCAGTTCGCTGAGCAGCGACTCGCGCCGGATCTCCTGTCCCTGGCGGTTGAAGACGATCCGCTCCAGGTGCCCGGTGCGTTCCATGCGGCCGACCTTCATCGACCCGACGAACAGGTTGCCCTTCCAGGCCGGGAAATGCTCGCCGGTGTAGAACGTCAGGCCGGACGGCGCGATGGACGGCCACCAGACGATCTCCGGACCGGTGAACTCCGAGCGCCACGGCGTGTCGGTCACCGGCGGCCCGCCGTACTGCCGGCTGAAGGACGCGAGGGGCCAGCCGTAGTTGCCGCCGGCGCGGATGATGTTCGCCTCGTCGCCCCCCTGCGGGCCATTCTCGGTCGCCCACAGCTCGCCGGTATCCGGATGAAAGGCGACGCCGATCTGGTTGCGGTGCCCCATCGAGAAGATTTCCGGCAGGTGGCCGGCTTCGCCGACGAACGGATTGTCCGCGGGCACGCTCCCGTCCGCATTCAGGCGGATCAGCTTGCCGACGTGGGTCGCCGGATCCTGCGCGTCCCCGCCGTTCTGCGCGAACTGGAACGCCCCGCCGACGGTCACGTACAGCTTGCCGTCCGGCCCGAACAGCGCCCGCGAAGCCGAGATCCCCGCGCCCACCATCCCCTCCGCCACGAAGATGTCCCGCACCTCGGTCAGCGCGCCGCCGTCGAGCCGCCCGCGGGCCAGCGCCACGGTGGCGCCTTCCCGGCCGTCGCGCTCGATCGGCTTGGAGTACGTCAGGTAGACGATCGCTTCGTCGTCCGGATGCACTGCCACGTCCATCAAGCCGGCCAGGACCACGCCGGTGTACACCTCCGGCACGCCGGGAACCGGCCGCTCGAGGAGCTGTCCGTCGCGGACGATCCGCAGCGCCCCGGAGTCGCGTTCCGTCACCAGGATGTCGCCGTTGCGGCGGAACGCCATGCTCCACGGATGCGAGAGCCCCGCGGCGATCGGCACCACGCGGATGCGCGGATGCGCGGCCGTGTAGAGCACCACGGGCCGCTCGGGCGGGGGCACCGCCGGGACGCCGAGCCGCGGCGGCGCGAGGCCCTGGGCCTGGGCCTGGGCGTTGACGGTCACGCCGGCCGACACGGCGATGATGGCGACGAGCCCGGCCGCGAGCAGGATGCGCGGCAACACGGTATGGGACATGGAATCCTCCGGAGAAAGCGTTGCAACGGTAGCACACGGAGCGGCTGCGGCTGCGCGGCCGGCAACCGTGCACGCGGTATCCTATCAACCGCCGGCGCAGCGCCGGCGGCGAATCTTTGCGGACAGGCGACCGAGTCATGGCGGAGAACTTCTGGTCACGCTGGGTGCAGGCGCCGCAGAACGTGCGGCTGCGCAAGGCCATCTTCCAGGTCCATCTGTGGACCGGCATCGGCCTCGGGATCTACATCTTCGTGATCTGCCTGAGCGGCAGCGTGCTGGTCTACCGCAACGAGCTGTACATCTACTTCGGGCCGCAGCCGGTCCTCGTGGAGCGTGTGGGCACGTCGATGAGCCAGGACGCGCTGGAGCGCGCTGCCCGGCAGGCCTACCCCGGCCACGAAGTGCGCGACGTGCGGCCGGGCGAGACCCCGCACCACGCGGTCGAGATCTCCCTCCGGGGGGACGGCGACCCGATACGGCGGCTGTTCGATCCGTTCACGGGCGCGGACCTGGGCGACCCCCTGCCGCTGGGCTACCGCGTCACCGGCTGGCTGCTCGATTTGCACGACAACCTGCTCGGCGGCGAGACCGGGCGGCGGATCAACGGCATCGGCGCGTTCTTTCTCTTTCTGCTGTCGATCACCGGCGCCGTGATCTGGTGGCCCGGCATCCTGCGCTGGCGGCGCAGCCTGACCATCGACCGGCGGACGGACTGGAAGCTGTTCAACTGGAGCCTCCACAGCGCCTTCGGCTTCTGGTGCTGGCCGTTTCTCTTCATGTGGGCCCTCACGGGCGCCTATCTTTCGTACCCGGCCTTTTTCCAGGCGGTCGTCGAATACCTCGAGCCGTTCGACATGGAGAATCCGGTGGAGCGCGCCGGCGACCGCGTGATGTACTGGCTCGCCTACCTGCATTTCGGCCGCCTCGGCGGCCGGGGCATCCCCGGGTGCGAGGCGATCTGCAATGAGACTGCCAAGGCTGCGTGGGCGCTCGTCGGCCTCGTGCCGCCCGCGCTGTTCGTCACCGGCACGGTGATGTGGTGGAACCGCGTCCTGCGGCGCTGGCTGACATCGAATTCCACCACCTGATCCCGTCTGCTGCTGGGTGCGCGGCGGCAGGAATTATCGACAAAGAGACCCGTTGATGCAGCGGCGGCAATACTTCGCGGACGACTCGCCGGCGCACGCCGAGGAATTGCGCCTCCAGGCACTGGAGGCGATGTGCGACGGCACGACCACCCGGCGTCTCGACGCGCTGGGAGTCGCCGCGGGGTGGCGCTGTCTGGAAGTCGCCGCCGGCCGCGGCTCCGTCGCCCGCTGGCTGGCTCAGCGGACCGGCCCCTCAGGACATGTCGTGGCCGCCGACCTCAACCCGCGCTTCCTGCGCGGCGTCGACCTGCCCGGCAACATCGAGGTGCGCGAGCACGACGTCCTGGAACACGACTTCGAGCCTCAGGCCTACGACCTCGTGCACGCCAGAGCCCTGCTCGTGCACATGCCGGATCCCGAACGTGCGGTGGCGCGCCTGGCGGCCGCTGTCCGCCCCGGCGGGTGGCTGTTGATCGAGGAAACCGACTTCAGCATGTTCCGCGCCAGCGAGGCGCACTACCCGGGCGCCGAGGCGTTCGACAAGAGCGTCCGCCGCCTGCTGGACGCCATCCGCAGCGCCGGCATATGGGACGGCAGCCTCGGACACCGCACGCCGCTATTCGTCGAGCGGCTCGGCTTCGAACGGACCGGCTACGACTGCGCGCCGTTCATGGCCCGCGGCGGCGATGATCCCGCCGGGAGGTTCTGGAGCCTGACGTTTCCGCTCTCCGGGCCGGCGCTCGTCGCGGCTGGCGCCATCGAGCAGGACGACCTGGACCATGTGCTCGCCTGCCTCGCGGACCCCACCTTCCGCTTCATCGCCGGCGTCCTGTTCGGCGCCTGGGGCCGCCGGCCGTAGCGTACCCTTGCCGGCCCTCGCCCGCAGGGGTACACTTCAAGACATAGTCAACAGAAACATACGGGCGGGGAGGACAACGATGACTTCAACGGAAGGCGGGCGTCCGTTGAGCCTCGATATCGCTGCGTACAAGAGTATGCAGGCCGACCTAGAGAAGGAGTACCACGGCAAGTGGGTCGTGTTCCATAGCGGAGAGCATGTCAAAACTTCCGAGGACTTTGAAGAGTGCGCCTTGTGGGCGATTGACACGTTCGGTGATGCCCCGTTCCTGATCAAGAAGGTTGGGTTGAAGGTACTTCCACCCCCCATCCTGATGCTCCCGCACGTCGCTCATGACGGCTGAGCTTGGAATACCTGGACGGCCGGTTGACCTCATCAACAAGGGTGTCCTGACCGAAGTTCACGTTGGCGGCGTTCGGTCCCCATCGCCCCTCCGCAGGCTGCGGGCCATCGTGGACACCGGGGCGCAACTTGGCTACTACATCGACATCGAAACCGCGAAGGAGATCGGCCTGCGCGAAATTGAAGGTATTCGTGTGCCTACAAGCAGCGCCGCCGGTCTTGAGGAAGCACCGGTCTACCTGGCGCAACTCCGCATACCCGCACTAGACGTCGCAGCACGCGCCGTTCCTGTCTATAGCCTCGACATCCGCAGTATGGGCGTGACGTTCAACTTCATTCTCGGCAGGGAGTTCCTGCGGGGGTTCACGATGATCTACGACGGGCCGACCGGCGGCGTCACGGTAGAAGCCGCTCGATCTCCCGGACGGACTCGGTAATTCCGGCCGCTGTCGGGCGGCAAGAGCAGTCTTGGCGTTGCCGCGCCGCGTCCCTGCGGGTCGTCACGACTTGTCGCCCCAGTACGCCGCGCGCTGCCGCTTCAACTCCGCGAGCGCCTCCGGGACGGGCTCTCCCGTCTTGGGGTCTCGACGAACGACCTCGAGCAATTCTGCATCGGTGAGCGGCACTATCTCGCCGGTCACCGGGTCTGTATTCCCAATCAACTCAAAGTCCGAGATCGAGCCGTGCGTATTTCTCTCCGGCTTTTCCTTTTTACCCACTGCTATCGCACCTCCCCTCGCCGCATGCGCCGCCGGGAAACACTGTCACTCCCGGCCGGCCGGAGGCGGCGGGATTGCGTCCGACTCGTCGGGAAACCAGACCCGCGCCAGGTAGCTCAGGGCGAGAGCCACGCCCTGGCGCTGCGGCATCGTCGCGAAGAGCGGACCGGCGATGGCCAGGAAGAACAGCATGCCGCTGACGAAGCCCGTGATCCGGAAGCCGAAGTAGATCGCGACGATGCCCGCCCCGATCGGGATCCGGTCCAGCACGATCCAGTACAGCCAGGTGTCGCCCTGGTTGCGGAGGAAGACGAGGCCGCAGCTTGCGCAGCGCGGATGGAACGTTATCCAGCGGGAGAAGAGCGGCCCCTCGCCGCAATGCGGGCAGCGCCGTCGCACGCCGCGCCAGAGCACCGTCCGCACGCGCGGCTTGCTCGGGACGGCGGCGGGCCGGGGCTCCATCTCAATAGCGGACGACCCCGCACCAGAACATCTCTTCGCCCCGCGTAGCGACAGGCAGCGTGGACCTGTACGTCAGCCGGCCGTCGTCCTTGATGTCGTACAGCGTCAGCGCGGCCGGCACGGTTTCCAGGCGATCCTGGACGCGCACGTATCCCGGCTCCGTGCTTGCGACGACCACCGATCGTCCGTCCGGTTGAAACGCCATCGTCCGGACGGCAATGGTGTGGGTGTCGATCGTCTGTATCAAGGTCGGCTCGCCGGTCTGGGCGTCGACCGCGAACACCGAGATCGTGTTCTCGGTGCCGTTCGACACCTGCTCACCCTGGAACATCTCCGTGCCCCGGCCCCGGTTCGCGACGTAGAGGGTCCGGCCGTTGGTCGGATGCATGCGGATCGAGGACGTGGTCTGACCGCCGTGGTACGCCTCCGGCGCGGCCAGCGTGGTCGTGGAGAACAACGGCTCTGCCGAGAGGGCGTCGTCCCCGCGTATGGCGTAGGTGTGCAGCAGGTTCTGGGTCTCCAGATCGACGTAGACCCAGCGGCCGGAGGGGTGAAAGTCGGCGTGGCGCGCGCGGTACTCGAGCCCCCGGTTGGGCGCCACGGTCTGCTTGTTGGTGAGCTGGCCGTTCTCGAACCCGTACAGGTAGAGGCCGCCGGAATCCTCCGTGTGGACGCCGGGCTCCGGTTCGTTGCCGCGCGCCACCAGCAGGACCGTGCGGTTCGACGGCATGAGGTATATCGCGTGGGCATAGAAGCCGGCGTCGAGGCCCGCCCGCTGCTCGACCATGTCGCCGATCGAGCCGTCGGCGTTGAGCCGGCGCACGGTGATGGAGCTGGGAAAACTGTGGGCGGACAGCACGTACTCGCCGCGCTGGTCGACGGTGATGTAGATCGGCCGGTGCGGCAGCGCGACGGCGTTGCCGAACGGTTGGAGATCCCCCGACGGGTCCACGCGGAACGCGTTCAGGTAGTGATGCCGCCCGTTGCCGGCCGATATGCGCTGGTCGCTGCTGGCGACGTAGAAGTAGCCGCCCGCGGGATGCTGCCACGCCTCATGCACCTGCTCGGGAAGGATCAGCGGGCGCGGCTCCCGGACCAGGGTGTCGCCGTCCCGGCGAATCCGGTAGAGCCGGGCGCCCACGCTGGCGAAAACGGCGCCACGCGACTGCCCCTGGGCGGCAACCGTGCCGAGCGGGCCCAGCGCGGCCCAGCCGGCCGTGCCCGCCAGCAGCGCATTGAACTGCCGTCGACCCAGCATGTGCGCTTCCCCCGCGACGCGGCGGCTGCTACTCGACCGTCCAGAGCGCCAGCGTGGAAATGTCCTTGATGTACAGCCGATTGCCCGACAGGGTCGGCTGCGTCCACGTCTCGCTGTCGGCCACCTCGTATCGCCGGAGCGGGTTGAAGGCGCTCCGGCTGTGCTCTAGCACGAGCAGCTCGGCGTCGTCCTCCAGCGAGAAGATGGTGTTCCCGGACCGCAGGATCGCGGCGTTGTCGGCCTGGCGCGGGTCGCTCGTCCAGAGCACCGCACCGGTGTCGAGGTCGAGGCCGAAGTACTGCCCGCTGTTGAGATGCGACAACCCGAAGAGCACCCCGTCGTTCACGACCGGGTTGGTCATGTGCAGCGAGACCTCGTCGGTATGCCAGACGTTCTCGGTCGTCCAGCCGCCCGGTCCTTCCACAACGCGGAACGCCGTGACGCCGTTGCCGCGGCCGTTCTCGATCACCATGTCCTTGTACAGAATCGGCGTCTGTGAGGTGGTCAGCGCGCGCGTCGTGAACGGCCGGCTCCAGAGCAGGGCGCCGGTCTCGAGCGACACGCCGACGAAATGCTCCTGCGTGAAGACCACCACCTGCCGCGTCCCGCCGAGCTCGAAGATCATCGGCGACCCGTAGGCCGGGCCGTCGCCCTCCCAGCTCCAGCGGACGGTCCCGTCGGCGGCGTCGAACGCGGTCAGCGCGCCGTCATCATGGCCGCCCACGTGGACGATCACCAGGCCGCCGTCGACGATCGGCGACATGGACGTGTGGAACAGCGGCACCACGCCGGTTCCCGGCACGTGCCACAACTGGCGGCCCGTTGCCGCGTCGAACGCGGTGACGGTGCCGGTCATGCCGTGGGCGAACAGGCGGCCGGCGGCGTACGCCGGCATGGATTTCGGTCCCTCCCGATGCGGCGCCGTAGCCGGATTCATGTTGAACGGCGCCGAATAGGCGGTGCGCCAGACTTCCGCGCCGGTGGCCGCGTCGAGCGCCGTCATCACCTCGTCCCCGTCCTGCCGGGTGAACAGGTAGATCCGCTCGCCCACCAGTACCGGGGCGGCGTAGCCCAGGCCGACCTCAATCGACCACTGCCGACTCAGCGCCGCGGGCCAGCTCGACGGCACGTCGAATCCGGTGACGACCCCGTCGCGCGCCGGCCCGCGCCACTGCGGCCAGTCCTGGGCCGCCACGGCCGAGGCAAGCAACAGGACCGTCATGGCCGCCGCCGCAACGATCGCGCGCGTTCGCATATTCTTCATTGGTGCGCTCCCCATCTCCGTCCGGCTGTCGTGCAACGAGGGACTGCTGCAATCATACGCCCGGTATCCTCCGCAGGCGAGCCGGGCAGAGCATCTACCACCAGCGAACCGCAAGACGGATGACGATCTGATGGCTAGAGTGATTGGGACCTTCCTGCTGACGGCGGCGGCGGCGTTCGCGCAAACAGGCAGCGCGCCGTTTCCCTCGCCGATCGCCGCGGCCGAGGACGTGATCACGCTCGGCTACGAGGAGTTCGCTTCGCTGCCGGACGTTGACGGCGAGGCGGCGCGCATGATGCACCTCGTGGACGAGCCGGGAACGCGACGCCTGTTCGTCAGCGACATGCGGGGACTCCTCTACAGCGTCAGTTATGACGGACAGACGGTGTCTCTCTATCTCGACCTGACCGCGGCGACCTGGGGACTGCAGGTCGAGGCGACCGGTCGGGAGCGCGGGTTTCAGAGCTTCGCGTTCCATCCGGAGTTCGGGCGGGCCGGCATGTCGGGTTTCGGCAGGTTCTATACCTACCTCGACAGTAGCAACACGGCGCCCACGCCCGACTTTGTTCCGGGTGGCGGCGACAGCACGCACGACACGGTCCTGCTGGAGTGGGTGGCGGAAACGCCCGGAGCGGCAACCTATGATGGCGGCCCGCCCCGCACGCTCATCCGGTTCGAGCAACCCTTTCGCAATCACAACGGCGGCCAGATCGCATTCAATCCGCTCGTGTCACCCGGCGATGCCGACTTCGGACTGCTGTATGTCGGCTCGGCTGACGGCGGGAGCGGCGGCGACCCGCTCGACCTGTCCCCGAACCCCGCCTCGGTCTTCGGTAAGATCCTGCGAATCGACCCCCTCGGCTCCGACAGCGCCAACGGCCAGTACGGCATCCCGCCCGACAACCCGTTCGCCGGCGACGGCGACACAACCGCACTCGGCGAGATCTATGCCTCGGGTGTGCGCAATCCCCAGCGTTTTGGCTGGGACCCGAACAACGGCAACATGTTCGTCGCCGATATCGGGCAGGGCGTCGTTGAGGAAATCAGTCTGGTCGAGCTCGGCGCCAATCTCGGCTGGAACGATTGGGAGGGGAGCTTTCGATTCGTCGATCGGCGCAACGTGAGTGTCGCCGATTCGCGAAGTGATTCCGGACTCACGTACCCCGTCGCGGAATACGCGCACGGCGACCCACTGATTCACTCGCGGGCTGCCGTCACCGGCGTCGTGGTCTACCGCCGGGCCAGGATTCCCCAGTTGGCGGACCTGGTGCTGTTCGGCGACATGCCCAGCGGCGAGGTCTTCTATGTCCAGGCCGACCGACTGCCCAGCGGCGGGCAGAGCGCCATCCGCAGGGTGCTCCTCAATGATGCTGGCGCACCGAAGACGCTCCTCCAACTGGTTCAAGCCAAGAACCGGGCACAAGGCAAGGACCCGGCGCCGCGAGTGGATCTGCGCTTCGGTGAGGGACCTGACGGTGAGCTGTTCCTCCTCAACAAGCACGACGGCACGATTCGACGCCTCGTACCGTAAGCACGCGACCCGCAACGATCGCTGGTGATATGTTTTGTGCTGTACAAGCAGGGAGGCAGCCATGGCCATCGATACCCCGGCGAAGCTTCGTCAGGTTTATCCTCCTCCCGCCCCGCGCGGCGACCCGCCCGGGTCCCTGGCGCACGTGCTGGACGACAGGACGCTGCTGCTGCCCGACCGGCCGGGGAACCGGCAGGTGGACACGCTGATGAACCTGGTGGCACGCCCCTACGTGGGCCTGGTGTTCTTCGTGCCGGGCCTGACGGAGACGCTGCGGGTCAACGGGCCGGTGGAGATCTCCACCGACCCTGACCTGCTGGAGCTGGTGGCCCTGGACGGCAAGCTGCCTGTCTCCGTCCTCAAGGTAACGGTGGAGGAAGCATTCCTGCACTGCGCCAAGGCGCTGATTCGTGCCCGGCTCTGGGAACCGTACGCTCACCCGAGGTTCACGCCACCCGGGAGGGGAATATGACGAAGATGACCATGCGCATGTCCGCGATCCCGTTGCTCGCGGTCGGGGTGGCCTGCGGACCGCTTGCCCAGACCGGCGAGTCCGACCGGACCGTCACCGAGGCCCAGTACGAGCAGTGGAAGACCGATCTCTCAAACTGGGAACGGTGGGGCGCCGACGACGAGATCGGCGCGTTGAACCTCGTCACGCCCGCCAAGCGGCTGGAGGCGGTGGCGGTGGTCCGGGACGGCTTCACGGTGTCGCTGGCCGGCGACGCCAATACCGTCGAGGCGGTCGACAACCCGTTTCCCTACGAGCACGAGATGGTCAGCATCAGCTCGGACCGCATCGCGGTGCAGTATCACGGCATCTCCCACACCCATCTCGACGCGCTGGCGCACATCAACGACGCCGGCGTCTTCTTCAACGGCTACGCGCCGGACGCCGAAGCGGTCGCCGAGAACGGCCACGAGAAGAACTCCATCCACAACCTGAAGAGCGGCATCGTGACGCGCGGCATCCTCATCGACGTCCCGCGGCTCAAGGGCGTCCCGTATCTGGAGCCCGGGACACCGATCTACATCGAGGATCTGGAGGCGTGGGAAGAGCAGGCGGGCGTGCGGGTCTCGTCCGGCGACGCGCTGTTCATACGCACGGGCGTCTGGCCCCGCCGGGCCGCCGAGGGCCCGTGGCTCCGGGGGCGCCGTCCCGGCGGCAGCCAGGCCGGGCTGCACCCCTCGGTCATCCCGTGGCTGAAGCAGCGCGACATCGCGCTGCTGGGCAGCGACCACCCGACCTACGTCTCCCCCTCCGAGCTGCCGGGGGCGGTGCACGACTTCGCGCTGCTCTACCTGGGCGTGCACATGTTCGACAACTGCGACCTCGAGGCGCTCGCCGAGGCGGCCGCCGAGCGCAACCGCTGGGAGTTCCTGCTGATGGCTGCGCCGCTGCCGATACGCGGCGGAACCGGCTCGCCGCTCAACCCGATCGCGGTGTTTTAGCAGCCCGTGGCGAAAGCCCCGCTGCATTCGACCGGCGATGCATCCCGGCTGGACTGCGTTGCTCGTCGCTCACATATCTCGAATATGCTCGCTCCTCGCGCCTTGTACCGGCCGGACGCGGCGTTGATACGGGCGGGTCTCGGTGCGACGCGGGGTTCCACCACGGACTGCTAGGCGGCGGCCGGGGCGCCGCGCCCCGGCGACTACTCGCTGATGCGGTTCCAGAGGATGGTGCCCTGAACCTCGCGCCCCTGGTCGTCGGTGCTGACCGGCGGGTGCAGCGCGAGCTGCGTGTCCGTCAGCTCGTAGAAACGCTGCGCGTCCGTCCCGCTCTGTCCCGGATCCTCGTTGCCGATGCGGTGGTGGACGAGATATCCGCCCTCCTCGTTCACCGAGAACGGGCCGAAGTAGCTGCCGTAGCTCAGGACCGTCGCCAGCGCCTCCTCGGCGGTCGGCTCGTCGCCGGCGTACGGCATGCGGCCGGCCCGCATGAGGTGCACGGACATGTGCCCCGACGGCGCGTAGATGATGTAGGCCGTCTGGTACTGCTCGGCCTCGACCGGCTCGCCGTCGGTCGTCGCGCGGCTGATCGACTCGATGCGGTAGAAGCCGAAGAGCCGCCGATGCGTCTCGGTCAGCTCGGATTCGGGCAGGTCCGGCTGCCTTTCCCACGTGATGAACGACTTCACGCCGTTCTCGTCCGGCGGCGGCTGGAGCGTCAGCGTGCTGCCGTCGTCGCTGAGCGTGAAGAAGCGCTGGTAGTCCGAGCCGGCGCCGCTCGGGTCGAGCCCCCCTTCGAGATGGTGGGTCACGTACCCGCCTTCCTCGTTGACGCTGAAGCGCCCGAAGTACGAGTTGTAGGTGCCCATCCGGGCCAGGGCTTCCTCGGCGGTCGGCCCGCCCTCGGAGTACGGCTCCCGGCCGGGGCTCATGGTGGCCACGCCCATGTACCCGGAGGGGTGGTAGATGATGAAGCCGACCCGGTTGTCGACCGGCGGCTCCACCAGCTCGCCGTCGGCGCCGCGGCGCTCGCGCTTCACGAGCGACCACGCGCCCGCGAACCGATCGGCCGGGTTCGACACCTCGGCCATCGGCGCGTCTTCCGGCTCGGGGGCCGGCTCGCCGCCACCGCAGGCGAACGACAGGATAAGGGCGACCGGCGCCAGAACCGCGAGTAATGTCATCCGCATGATGTCCTCCTGGCCCGCAAGCCGGGCCGGCCGGTTGGTAGCAGCCAGCGGCCAACCACCAAATCAGAGCAACTCCGCCGGTTATCATATCGCGCAGCAAGCGCGACACGCGTCGGGATCTACGATACCTCCGGATCGCAACGCGAGGAACCACTAATGCGTGTAATGCGAGATTTCCTGACCCGAGCGGCGCTCTCGTCCGGCCTGCGCTGGACGCTTTGCCTCCTCATCGCCGCACTGCTCGCCGGCGGCGCGCGGGCGGCGGCGCAGCACGGCGCGGCCGACGGCGAGTGGCGCACCTGGGCGGGCGACCTCGGCGCAACGCGCTACGCGCCGCTCGACCATATCGATGCCGGCAACTTCGATGACCTCGAGGTCGTGTGGCGTTTTCGCACCGACAACCTCGGACCGCGCCCGGACTTCAACCTGCAGTCGACCCCGCTGGTAGTCGGCGGCGTGCTCTACACCACCGCCGGCAGCCGGCGCGCCGTCGTCGCGCTCGACGCGGCGACCGGCGAGCATCTCTGGCTGTACCGCCTGGATGAGGGCGAGCGCGCCGCGCAGTCGGTGCGGCGGCTATCTGGCCGGGGCGTCGGGTACTGGACGGACGGCGCCGGCGACGAGCGCATCTACTTCGTGACGATCGGCTATCAGCTCGTGGCGCTGGACGCCGCGACGGGCCGTCCGGTGCCGGACTTCGGCGCCGACGGCATCGTCGACCTGAAGCAGAACAACGATCAGGACCTCGACCCGGTCAAGAGCGAGCTGGCCTGGAACGGCGCCCCGGTGGTGGCCAGCGACGTCGTGCTCGTCGGGGCCGGCAGCCGACCCGGCGGCACGCCGCCGTCCCGGCGCAACGCGAAGGGATACATACGCGGGTTCGACGCCCGCACGGGCGAGCGCCTGTGGATCTTCCACACCATCCCCCAGCCGGGCGAGTTCGGCAACGAGACCTGGGAGGACGGCTCCTGGGAGTACACCGGCAACACGGGCGTCTGGACCCAGATGACCGTCGACGCCGAGCTCGGCATCGCCTACCTGCCGGTCGAGATCCCGACCGGCGACTACTACGGCGGGCACCGTCCGGGCGACAACCTGTTCGCCGAGAGCCTGGTGGCGTTGGATCTCCACACCGGCGAGCGGCTCTGGCACTTCCAGTTCGTCCATCATCCGATCTGGGACTACGACGTCCCGTGCGCGCCCATCCTGGCCGACATCACGGTCGACGGCCGCGACATCAAGGTGATTGCGCAACCGACCAAGCAGGGCTGGGTCTACGTGTTCGATCGCGTCACGGGCGAGCCGGTCTGGCCGATCGAGGAGCGGCCCGTCCCGGCCGGCGACATTCCGGGCGAGACCTACTCGCCGACGCAACCGTTCCCGACCCGGCCGCCGCCGTTCGAGCGGCAGGGGTTCGAGCTCGACGAGATCATCGACCTGACGCCGGAGATCAAGGCCGAGGCCTTGCGCATCGTCCAGCAGTACCGGACCGGCCCGATCTTCACGCCGCCGATCACGCCGGGCGACGGAGACAAGTACGGGACGCTGTTCGTCCCCAACGGCGCCAACTGGCCGGGCGGCTCCTACGATCCCGAGACCGGCATCCTGTATCTCTTCTCGCATACGCTCAGCCGCGTCCTCGCGATGCGCAACGACCCGAATGTCTCGGACATGGACTACATCAGGGGCCCCGTCGGCGGGCCGGGCATGACGGTGCAGGGGCTGCCGCTGATGAAGCCGCCGTGGGGCCGGATCACGGCCATCGATCTGAACCGCGGCGAGATCGTCTGGCAGGTCCCGCACGGCGAGACGCCGGACTCGGTCAAGGCGCATCCGGCGCTGCAGGGAATCGACATTCCGCGCACGGGGCGGCAGGGTCCGGTCGGCACCCTGACGACGCGGACGCTGCTCATTTCCGGCGAGGGCGGGCGGCAGGCGGCCGACGGCGGCTTCATCACCACGCCCGACGGCCGGCGCGGCGCCATGCTGCGGGCGTACGACAAGGCCACCGGCGAGAACGTCGGGGCAGTCTACATGCCGGCGCCGCAGACCGGCACGCCGATGACCTACCTGCTCGGCGGCCGGCAGTACCTCGTCGTGGCGGTCGGCGGCCGCGACGTGCCGGCCGAGCTGCTGGCGTTCGCGCTGCCCGATTGACGCCCGTGAAGACGGTCGTCAGTCGCGGTAGATGAACTTGCCGAGCGCCGAGAGGATGAGGCTCATCGCCAGCTTGCCGGTGCGGTTCTGCACGTCCAGGAAAGGGTTGATCTCCACCATTTCCAGCGACGTCAACCCGCCCGCCGCGGCGCACAGCTCCATGGCCATGTGGGCCTCACGGTAGGTCAGGCCGCCTTCCACGACGGTGCCGACGCCCGGCGCGTACTGCGGGTCGACGACGTCCATATCGAAACTCACGTGGAACAGGCCGTTGTCGCCCCGGGCGCGCCGGATGGCTTCGCGCATGACCGCGGCGATGCCCTGCTGGTCGATGTCCGAAATGGTGAAGACACCTACGCCCGACCGCTTTACAAGCTGACGTTCCCCGCGGTCCAGATCCCGGATCCCCACGAGGACGACGCGGTCGGGTGCGAGCCTGGGCGTCCGGCCGCCGATCTCCGCAAGCTCCCGGGGGCCCATCCCGAGCAAGGCCGCCAGGGGCATGCCGTGGACGTTGCCCGACTCGGTCGTCTCCGGCGTGTTCATGTCGCCGTGGGCGTCCACCCAGATGACACCGACCTGACCCGCTGCGCGGCGATGGTGGGCCGCCACGCCGGAGATGCTGCCGGCGGCCAGGCTGTGGTCGCCGCCGATCAGAACCGGCACGCGCCCCGCGCCCAGGATGCCCCGCACGGTGCGCGCCACCTTGCGGCACGCGGCGCTGATGGGACCCAGGAAATGCGCCCGCGCCGGGCCGGGATCGGCGGTCTCGGCGCCCGGGCACTCGATGTCGCCCAGATCCTGGACGTCCTCGAAACCCGCGTCGCGCAGCGCCTCGTGCAGGCCCGCGAGACGCACCGCCGACGGCCCCATGTCCGTTCCCCGCCGTCCGGCGCCCAGGTCCAGGCGCACGCCCGCGATGGAGACGGCCGGCCGCTTCAAGGGCTCGCCTTGACGTACTTCCGCAGCGTATGCGGGCCGACGTCCGCCGCGAAAACACTGCCGGCGGCGTCGGCGGTGATGCCGGAGGCCCCGGAAATGCGGTTCACTTCGGCGTCGGCCAGGTCGGGGTCGGGAATGAAGGCCCGCAGCGAGCCGTCCAGGGCGCTGCCAACCGTGATGCCCCGCACGTAGCCGGGGTTCAGCGTCGAATTCGACATCGAGTCGCTCACGTACAGCGTGTCGTCAGCCGCCACGTGAAGCGCGCTGGGCCGGCCGAACTGCGTCCACGCGGCGATGAAGTTGCCGTCCTGGTCGAAGATCTGCACCCGGTTGTTGCTGCGGTCGGCCACGAACACGCGCCCGCGGGAGCCGCCGATGGAGATGTCGTGGGGCTGGTCGAACTCGCCGGGACCCGCTCCGGTGCGGCCCCACGTCTTGATGAACCGGCCGTCCTTCGAGAACTTCACGACCCGGTCGTTGCGGCCGTGGCCGTCCGTCACGAAGATGTCGCCGTTGGGCGCGACCGCCACGCCGGTCGGCCGATTGAAGGTGTCCGGACCGTTCCCGGCCGCGCCGGCCCGGCCGATCGTCATCAGCACCTCGCCCCGGCGGCTCAGCTTGAACACCTGGTGGCCCATCGGTTCGCCCGCGAAGGGGCCGGCCGTGGCGCGGGCGGGCATACCGAGCACCGTCTCGTCCCCATTCGCGTCGGTCGCCCACACGTGCCCCTCCGGGTCGACGGTGAAGCCGTGGGGGAAGGCGAACATCCCGCCGCCCAGGCTCGCCAGCAGCCGCCCGGACGGCGCGAACTGCAGAATCGGCGGGTCGGAGCGCCCGACGCAGGTGGCCGCGCCCGGCGGCACGGTGTTGAAGCAGCGGTGGAAGATCCAGATGTTGCCGCCGGGGTCCAGTTGCGCGCGGATCAGCTCGCCCCATTGGCCGCCGTTCATCTCCGGCGGCAGCGTGGGCCAGCTCTCGACCAGCCGGTACGGGTTCGGGAGCTGGAGCTGCCCGCTGCCCTGGGCGTGCACGGACTGCGCCGCCATGACCACCGCGGCGAGCACCGCAACGACCACAGCCAGCGTCGCGAAGATCCTGCCGTTGGCCCGGAAGTCCGGGTGGTTCATGTGCGCGCGCTCGACCGCACCCTGCATGCAGAGCGCGATGCTAGGGAAATCGTCAGCGGTCATGTCGCTGGCCTCCTGTTGGCTCCTGCTGGTATGCGACTGACCAGCCGGATCGATGCAGGATAACCTGCAACGGCGGTGGTAGACTGAGCGCATCATGCAAGTCGCCACCCGCGTGCTGATTGTCGTCGGTTGCCTCCTGCTGATCCCGCTGACCGCGGTCCTTACCGCCGCCACGAAGCAACGCTTCTCCGACGGCTCGGACTTCGTGTTCTCGGGTGGCCCGCTCGTGTCGGGTGAGCTGCACACCGGCCCGGAGCCGGACTGGAGCTTCACCGACGACGTCGTGACCATAGAGCTGCAGCTGGAGGACCCGCCGCGGTCCCGCACGATCTGGGTCGGCGAGCACGACGGCAGGCTCTATGTCTTCGCCGGCTACATGGGCAGCGCGGTCGGCCGGATATGGAAGCAGTGGCCGGTCCAGGCGGAGCGCGATGGCCGCGCGGTGCTCCGCATCGACGGCAAGCGCTACGAGCGGCAACTCCGGCGCATCGAGTCGGGTCCAATGCTCGACGGCATCACCGCCTCCATTGCAGACAAGTACTCGTACAACATCAGCCGGGAAATCGTGGAACGCGGCGACACCTGGATGTTCGAGGCAGCGCCCCGCTAGGAGTCCGTGGTGAAACCCTCGCTGCATTCGACCGGCGATGCATCCCGGCTGAACTGCGTTGCTCGTCACTCACATATTGGGAATATGCTCGCTCCTCGCGCCTTGTACAGGCCGGACGCGGCTATTGATACGGCGGCTCTCGGTGCGACGCGGGGTTTCACCACGGACTCCTGGCGCCACGGGTCCACCTCATGAAGAACTTCTACATCTGCATCGCCGTGGCGCTTGTCCTCACCATCCTCGCGGTCCTCTTCGTCCCGGGCGTCGACGACTACGTGGAACGCACCTTCCAGGCCTACCTCGGCCGCGCCGCTCGCTGATTCAGCCTGCTCTCGGTGCGGCGTCCTCGCACTCTCCGTCCGGGCCCGGCGAAGCAAGGTCAGGTCGCGGGCGCGCTCGCTGAGCCTCTGCAGCCGTTCCACGAATGTACGACCGTCGAGAGGCCCGATGGGGGAGTCGTCGGGGCGGACACCGGTCCAATCGACGCCGCGATTATCCGGCGGCTGCATCGCAGGCATTCCGCAGTATAGCCGGGCGCCTCCCTGCTCTCGGTGCGACGCGGAGTCTTACCACGGACTCCTGGGCTACTGGTGCCGGGCCAGCCAGGCGCGCAGGCGGGCGGCTTCCCCGGCCGCGGACGGGTCGAGCTCGGCCTGGTAGAGACGGCTGCGAATCACGAAAAGGTCCATCTCGTCCGGCGGCGTCTCCCGTTCGAGGATTTCCCGAACGTTGCGCAGGAAGAAACTGCCCCAATCCGGCCGTCGTCCGTCGATGTCCGTGAAGCCGTACTCCTTCGCCAATGCCCAGCTCGAGAACAGCCGGCCGCTCTTCTGCACGACATGGGGGTCGGCGGCAAGCGCCGCCACGGCGCGGCCGACGTAGCAGGGCGTCTCCGACTCGGCGAAGTAAGGATCCTTGTCGATGGCGTCCCGCCAGTTCGCTTCGGTGACGCCGAAGTGGTCGAGCACGTGCTCGGAACGCAGAAACCCGGGTGTGACCGCGAGGGCGGTCACGCGGTGGGCGTGCAGATCCCCCGCCATCGCGTAGGCCAGCCGGATGACGGCGTTCTTGGCCAGGTCGTAGAAGAGGTTGCCGCGGTAACCGTGCGTGTCGCCGTCGGTCACCTCGACGATGAATCCGGCGTTGCGCTCGATCATCAGCGGCGCCCCGTGCCGGCTGGTGATGATGTGGCTGTGGACGGCCCGCTCGAGCAGCGCCTGCCCCTGGGCGGTGGAAAGGGCCCAGAAGGGCGACCCCCACTCGGTCAACGCGTCGCCGCCCCAGATGTCGTTGACCAGCGCGTCCAGCCGACCCTCTTCGGCGCGGACGCGGTCGAACAACCGTTCGACTTCCGACTCCACGGTGTGGTCCGTCCGGACGGCGATGCCGTGGCCGCCCTCCGCGGTAACCATCTCCGCGGTCTCCTCGATCGTCTCGGGCCGCCCGGCGGTGGCGGGGCTGCCCCGCACGCTGCGTCCGGTGCAGTAGACGGTAGCGCCCGCAGCACCCAGCATGCGGGCAATGCCGCGGCCGGCGCCGCGCGTGGCGCCGGCAACGACGGCCACCTGGCCGTGCAGAGGCTGCGGCTGGTCCGACATGGTTCACCGCTGGGGGTCGCGCGCATCGGACGAGCGAGGCGCGGTGGGGTCCAGGGCGCGCCGGGCGTCGAGGATATCGCGCACGAGCTGCTCGACGTCGCGCTCGTCAATGAACGGCGAGAGGATGAAGCTCTTCAGGCCGACCATCGGCTCCCCGTAGTCGGTCTCCCGGTAGCAGTCGGTCATCGAGATGTGGACGCCTTCGCCGCGCATCGCCCGCTCGTAGAGATAGCGGAACAGCCGGCGGTTGTAGTCGTTGTGGCGCAGCAGCTCCTCGCGGGCGCCGGGGTCGGTGCGCTCGCGATCCTTGACCGTCCAGGTGTCCACGCCGTCGGGATAGACCCGGAAGACGGTGACCGTGCCGACGCCGTCGTCGTTGAGGACCGTCGTGCAGTCGTGGCCCTCCAGGTGCTCGCGCAGCGTTTCCGCCATCTCCACGAGGTGGCCGAGCAGGACGCGCAGGCCCACCTGGCCGAAGAGCTGCAGGTTGGCGTAGGCCGCGAGCACCCCCGAACCGCCGCGTGACGTCTCGAGCGTGAACACCCCGGGGTGGCGCTCGCCGCTCTGGAACAGGTACGGCATCTTTTCCCGGCCGCGGACGAGAAGCTGCATGTCGGCGCGGTCGCGGGCCAGGAACAGGCTCGAGATGTAGGGCGTGAAGCCGGTCTTGTGGAAGTCGATGCCGATCGAATCCGCCCGATGCAGCCTGGAGATGCGCCGCCGCGCCGCCGCCAGCGCCCGCACGGTGCGCGGCCGGAAGCCGAGCGGGTTCACTTCGAAGTCGTAGTCGTTGAACACCGACCAGGCCCAACCGATGACGGCGTCGGCGTGGATGTGCGGCGTGTAGTCGAGGCCGTACTCCTCGACCAGCCGGTCGCGCAGGTCCGCGATGGCGTCCAGGTCGTCGACGCCGAACGCGTCGGTCGTGCCCATCGTCGCCACCAGCGCCACGATGCGCCGCCCCTGGTCGAGCGCCTCGCGGGCGGCCGCCTCCAGCCGGTCGAGGCGGATGTCGTTCTCCAGGTGGGTTGGCACCGCGACGACGCTCTTCTCGCCGAGTCCGAGCCAGCCCGCGACGTTCAAGCGGCAGTAATGGCTCTGCGCGGACGCCAGGATGACGCCGCCGTCCGGTACGCCGTTGTCCATCGCGTCCGGGAACGCCTTTTCGATGCCGAGCTTCGCGCCGTAGAGCACCGTCCCCGTCCCACCGAACGTGAATACGCCGGCCGCCCGCGCCGGGTCGTACCCCACGAGCCGCGACACCATCGCCACGACCGCCGCCTCGGTCTCCATGAGGCCGTACGACGTGTCGTCGGAGACCAGGTTCGGGTTGTAGATGGCCGGCAGCAGCGACCCGATGACGCTGGGGATCGACGGCGGCGGGACGACGTTGATCTGCGTCCGCGGATGCCCCCATATCGGCATGCCCTCGAGCCGGCCGACCAGCTGCCGCGCCACCTCCTCGACGCTGCGCCCTTCCTCGGCAAGCTCCGCCCGCTCCGCCGCCGCGTAGTCGAGCGTCCGCGGCCGGCCGAGCAGCGGCACCTCGGACTTCAGGTCGTCGACCTGATCGAGCGCGCGGAGGATCGAGAAGACGAAGTAGGCGTCGTGCTTGCGGTCGGAAACCGGCGCGGGGAAGGCGTCCCGCAAGCGGGCGAGGAGTTCCTGGTAGGGTCGCTGTGTCACGCGGTTCGGCTTAAACCTCCTACCTCCATTCTAGACGCGGCTCCGGGGCGCATTGGTATACTCGCCGCTCGATGACGCACCTGACGATCCGATTCTGGGTGGTGGAGTGACCGACATGGAGTTTGGCGAGCTGAAGAACGTGACCCTGCGCGAGGTGTGGGGCCATGAAGCGAACGACTTCACCCCGTGGTTGGCTGAGAACATGGAGAGGTTGTCGAAGGCGATTGGCATCCCAATGGAGCTGGAGGGTACGGAAGTCGCTGTCGAGCAATTCTCAGCGGATATTGTCGCCCGCAACCCCGCAGATGACAGCCGCGTTCTCATCGAGAACCAGTTGGAGGGCTCTGACCACACGCACCTCGGCCAGATCCTCACCTACCTCGCAGGCGTGCAGGCGCGGACCGTTATCTGGATCGCCCGGGACTTCGACGAGTCGCACCGGTCGGCCATCCGCTGGTTGAACGACCACACGGTGGAACCTTTCGCGTTCTTTGCGGTGCGCGTGCGGGTCGTGCAGATTGCAGATTCACCCCTGGTTCCGGTATTCGACGTGCTGGAGCGTCCCAGCTCTTGGGACCGGAGCGTTCGCGCGACCGTCGTCGACAAGAGTGACCTGAACCGATTCCGGCGCGAGTTCTGGACGTCTTACGCGAAGCGGCATCCGAACGATGGCGTTCCAGTCGGGTACGAGGCAAGCTCGTTCTGGGTATGGATCGAATCAGCGGCGTTGAACCTTTCCCTATTTGTGGCGAGGGGTTCGGTAGGCCTGTGGGTGCGAGGTAGGAGAGGCGAGCCGACGGAAGCGGTGCGAGAACGCATCCAGACCTGGGAACAAGAACTCCGCGATGAGCTGGGAGTCGAGATAGGTGAAGGAACGTCGTGGGGCAGTTACGCCAACAGCCACCACAAGATCGATACGAGCGATCGCCACAACTGGCCTGCCATGGCCGACTGGCTCCACAACAAGATGGCCGATTATCGCCGCGTGCTGGGGGGTGCCCCAGCGCGGGCGTCGAGCAGTCCATCCGACGAATAGAGTCGGAGCAGTGAATGCAGGGATTGGCGGTCAGAAAGTCTCAAATCTGTATCATGCCCAAGGTTGGTGTTCTTCCGGCGGCGTTACCGTTGCGCTGATTTTCTGCGGCTGCCGTTAGCTGAGGCGCTCCAGTGATCAAGGATCCGATGTCCATGGCAAGAAGATCTACGTCCATTACGTCGAAGCCGATCGATAAGGAGGGGCAGCTGTACCAGCAGCGTGCCTTCCTAGCCCTACCCTTGTTGGTCAGGCAGGCTGAGGCGGGACAGACCATTCACTACGAGCAACTTGCCAATGAGCTCGGAATGCCAAATCCTCAAAACCTGAATTACGTTCTAGGTTCCATCGGTACATCTTTACAGAACCTTGGCCAGCTCTGGGAACAGGAGATTCCCGCAATTCAGGCTCTTGTGACGAACAAGGCCAGCGGCCTACCTGGCCGTGGATTCACTGAGTTTCTCGCAGATCCAGCGGCATTTCGACGCGCTAGAACCTATCTCAAAATTGAGATCGGGGTCGAATTAAGTTAATCTTATTGTGATGGTGAAGTTGACCGACGAGCAATGGGAACGGATTCGGGAGCACTTTCCTGAGGAGCGTCGTGTTCCGGGGCGAGCGGGTCGCAAACCCATTCCGACCCGTCGGGTGCTGGAGGCGGTCTTGTGGATTCTGAACACGGGCGCACAATGGCATATGTTGCCGCAGTGTTATCCGAGCTACAAGACCGTGCATCGCCGCTTCCAGACGTGGTGCCGCCATGAGGTGCTCCGGGATATCCTGGTGGATGTGGCCAATACGCTCCGCGAGCGCGGCGGCCTGGACGAATCGGAGAGTTTCATTGACGCGATGTTCTCGTCGGCGAAGGGGGGTGGCGCGGAGGTCGGCCCGACGAAGCGCGGAAAAGGCGTGAAAATCATGGGGATCGTGGACCGGGAGGGGCTACCGCTCTCGGTCAGCACTCACGCGGCGAACCATCATGAAGTCACGTTGGTGCAGTTGAGCTTCGAGTTCTACATGATTGAGGCGACGCCGGAGCACCTGATTGGCGACAAAGCGTACGACAGTGACCCCTTGGACGCTGAACTGAAGGTCGACGGTGTCGAGATGATCGCTCCGCATCGCAAGAATCGGAAGCGGCGCAAGACACAGGACGGTCGGCCCTTACGTCGCTACGCGCGGCGGTGGAAGGTCGAGCGCTTTTTTGCCTGGCTCCAATGGCAGCGCCGTATTGTGACGCGCTGGGAGTACTATCCGAACAACTTCCTGGGCTTTGTGCAGCTCGCATCCCTGCTGATATTGTTTAAACGATTTTGAGATAGGTTCTACTAACACCCAACAACGAGCAATACTCCAACGCATCACTGATAAGGTCCGCAGCTACGAACGCTGGAGAGACGTCGTCGCTCACTTTGACGCTCAACCATGGAAGGGGCCGCCGCCGGGAGCCACCACTCACAGCTTTGGCGATCACGAGGGCGAATCACCGGAGCATCAAGCGTTCAAGGAGGCCGTGAGCTTGCACCCAGCTTGGTTTGGGATCCCACGATGTCCTGCGACCGTCGAATATCGCTTCGTGACCGGTGACGCCATCGACGTCCTGTTCACTCGGGGCACTCGAAGGTGGGGAGTCGAGGTGAAGTCTGCGGTCTCCCAGGAAGGGGATATTCTGCGAGGCATTTATCAGTGCGTTAAGTACCGCGCCCTTCTTGAGGCGGAGCAGGCAGTCGCCGGCAATGCGTGCTTCATCAATGTCTATCTTGCTTGTGAGCATGAGTTCCCACCGACGCTCCGCGGTGTCGCCAACCTTCTAGGCGTGGAGTCCTTCGACAGGCTCGGCATGGGCGCTCGTCAGAGATCGACCAGGTGACCTCCGGCGCCCGGCAACCCTGACCGACGGTGCCTCAGAGACCGATCGGGTCCGAGTGAAGGCACAAGCATGAACCAGACCGTTCTCATTACCGGATGCTCCAGCGGATTCGGAAAGCTGACCGCCCAGACCTTCCACAGAGCGGGCTGGAACGTCGCCGCTACGATGCGCTCTCCCGAAAAGGAAACCGAGCTACTCGACGGCGACCGGATGCTGGTCCTGAAGCTAGACGCTACCGATCCAGCGAGCGTGGCAGCAGCCTTCGCAGCCACCCGCGCGCGCTTCGGCCGCGTCCACGCTGTCGTGAACAACGCCGGCTATGGTGGCCACGGCCTCTTCGAGCAGGCCAGCGACGAAGACGTCCGCGCGATGTTCGAGACCAACGTGTTCGGTCCCATGAACATCATGCGCGAGGCGCTGCCCGAGATGCGGGGAGCGGGCGGCTGCGCCATCGTCAACGTGACGTCGATGGCCGGCCACCTCGGGCTGCCGGGCAACGCGGTGTACACCGCCTCAAAGCACGCAATGATCGGCCTGACCGAGGCCATGGCGCTGGAGTACAAGCCGCTTGGCGTGCGCATCTACTCCGTGGCCCCAGGGGTCTACCCGACAACCCGGTTCCGCACCAATACCGGCAAATGGATCGAGGAAGGTGACGACAAACTTGTCGATCTCTCCAAGCGCCTCAGGGCGCAGATCATCGCCGTGGGCGAGCAGATGGCCACCCGCAGCGGCAGCCTCGCCGACTCGCAGGAGGTCGCCGACCGGATCCTTCGCTGCGCCACGGGCGAGGCCCCGATCCACAACCCGACCGGCGCCGACGCCGAGATGCTGATTCAGATGATGGGGCAGGACAAGCGCCAAGCCTTCCTGGACCAGCTTGACGCTATGTTGGTCCCCCGTTACCCAACTCCGACCCGCCGACTTCCTTCCAAGGCCGTCCAGGAGCTGCTCGATGAGGTACGGGGTGACGGGTGAACCTGTAAGTGGCGACCAGCGCCGTAGTGGCGTGGCTACACATGCCAGACCGCGAACGTAACGCCGATGCTTCAAACCAGTTGCCACAAAACGACCCCATGCGGCCCAATCCCACCGGCTGATGCCGTCGCGAAAGCTGTTCAGTACATCGCATATCCGATACCGGATAAGATCTCCGTCAATATTCACCAATCGCGCACCGGTCGCGTCCTCCAAGACACGCTGCACCCCAAGCTGGTTTTGGCGGCGGCTCGGTATGCGACGCCAAGACGTTTGTCGGACCACACGCATGACCGTGACGCGGCTCGGCGGACCGGACTGGAAAAAAGGCGACCTAGCGAACGCACGAAGACGCGAGCATAAGGACATAAGGAAGGAACGACGTGGAGAACGGCACGAGTGTACCAAGTGTAGAACGTGTTAGCGACATCAGCGCTGGTATTCTTGAAGCGCCACCAATGCCGATGCGCACGAACGAAATGGTGTGGTCACAGCGATCTGCGATGCGCAATGCGGACTACCGGAATTTTTCACAAGCGCAACAGAATGTCCTATTGGAAGGGTTCTTGGAATACGGTGCAGCACACAGGTACCATGCAATGCTGGCTACAGCATCCGGTGAGCCGGCCGGATCGGGAGTTTGCGTAACAAGTGGAGGACGGCGAGGAGTACTAACTGCACGGCACGTGCTCTATGCGGATGGTATGAAGAAGGCGCGGCTGCGTAATCCGGTCATTGCCTTCGCACCGCCACAAGGTGAAATGATCCAAGACCACCGGCGGCGCCAACACAGGCAGCGGAACAGCAGTGGACCATTGGGATCGTTTCAAGTGACTGGAATTTCGATAGGAGACAGAGAAATCATTACACCACTTCAGCGGAAAGACAAGAAGTTCCCGGATCCAGGACTACCGGATATTGCCATTATCCTCGTCTCTGACGACATCGAGGAACGGCTACGCAAGGCTGCGCGCACCGAGGGAACGGTCGCTCCAGAACCGCGATGGGTCGATCTGGACAAAGGCGATCTGGTAGGCATTCCGTATGGCCCCACGGACAAAGACGACAAGATGCTCACGGGTAGCTGGCTAATAACCGGCCTGCGGGGGGAACGTTCGGACGTCAAAAAATTCTACTGCGAAACGAACCAGATTGTAATTGACCGGATTTACAGACGGGGTGAGTTCGAGTACTATGGAATGTTTGTCGATGAGGTAGATGGAAAGCGTGCTCAGTCCCGAGATTGGCACGGAAATAGCGGCGGCGGCGTATGGCAACAGCAACTCACACAGTCGGGGTGGCGAAAGATCAGGCAATTGGCGCCACCGTCCCTGACCCCGGATGATCTTGAGCCACCGATGCTGGGGGGCATCGCCTTTTTCCACGAAGAGCGTAAGTCTTCACTGGAACTGAGAGGCGATCTTCATGGCACAACGTACTACCGTGGGGAGCTTTATGCTCACCGGATCGGTGGAATGCTCCTCGATCTAATTCGGAGAGTACTCCGGCAAGAGGTCGAGATGACCGAAGTAGCTGAACGCGAGCCCTCCAGCGAGGTTGCCCGAGAGCAGGGTGAAGCATGACGCTCGTAGTGATCTAGTGTCGCGTTGGCTGAAGTCCCCGGCCGAGATCACCAACGACGCACGCCGCCAGTTCGCGTCGCTTGGCAACGTTCGGATTGAAGAGTCGCTCGCCGGGCGCGACTGCCCAGATTGAAGTGGTTTGTCCCGGGCGTCCGTGACGAGAAGTTTCAATCTGCCGACCGTCAACCTTTCAATCTGCCGGGTTGGAACACTACGATCAGCCGATGTTGGATCCCGTCTTTTACCCCCGACACGTCGAGCGCCGTCTGGCGGAGGCGCTGAAGGACTCACCGGTCGTGCTCATTCACGGCCCGCGCCAGTGCGGCGAGTTTCACTTCCGGGACCGGGACAGCATCATCGAGCAGAGTCACCGGGCCGGGGCCCGCGTGGAGGTCAAGGCAGTCGCAACGGTGACGCCGGCGGATTTTCGCGGACTGCGCAAGCCGGCGGCAGCCGCGGCCGACCGCTTCGCGCATGGCGTGGTGCTCTACGATGGTGAAGTCAGCACGCGCTTCGGCGAGCGCCTGTACGCTGTGCCGATTCGCCGCCTGTGGGAAACGTCGTGAAGGTCCTTTCAGCGACGCCGTCGTGGAGAACGTACCTCCCAATAGATCGGTCGAAGGAATTGCCCCGGGAGTACGAACTGGACGATTTCGGTCAGGCCGACCCGTCCACCGAGGGCCGTAATGCCCTGGGTCGGATTGTTTCTGTTCGGCAAGGGTCTCGCCACATTCGCGGGCCCGCACGTCAACCGCGCGCTGCTGTTTCCGATGGAGGACGTGTTCGAGGATTTCGTCACCGCCGCCATCCGCCGACACCAGCGGCACTTCACGGTCCACGCCCAGGGGCCGATGCGGCATCTAGCGACGGACGGCGCGGGCGAGGACGCCTTTCGGCTGAAGCCGGATGTCGTCCTGAGCGACCGCGCACAGGTCCGATTCATCCTGGATGCGAAGTGGAAGCGTCTCGATCCCCGCGCCCCGAACCATGGCGTCAGTCGGGACGACGCGTACCAGCTCTTCGCCTACGGGCGGAGATACGGCTGCCGGCGTGTGGTCCTGGTCTATCCAAGGACGACCGCGTTTCACGAGCCGCTCATCTTTCGATTCCTGGACGATCTTCATCTGGAGATGGCCTGCTTCCCGTTCAATGTGGCCGATTCGGCGGAGGCCGTTCGCATGATGATGCGGGATCTGCTGCACTGACCACCGCGGCGCGGCTGGTTCTGGAGCACGAGCGCGAGCGGGGGCTTTGACGTCGCTCATTCTCGGACTACCACTCCGTTCCGAGCACCGACCGGAGCCTGGGCGCCTCCACTGAGACGAACTTGCGTTGTGCCTGCCACAGGCGAGCATTCGCTGGCAGGCGCAAGTATATCGACCGCGCTACGCTCAGCGTGCGTCGGGGTCGGTATGACCACTGCTCAAAATCCGCGATCTGGGCGAGCTCTACCTGTCGCTGCCGGTTCCGTTCAGCCCAGCGTTCAACGTGCTCGGCCGCGGCCAAGTGATCCCGCTTCGCGCCGTTGCAGGCCGCATCGGTCACAACGAGATTGCCGAGTCCGTCATCGGGGTGGCGGCTCCAGGGTACGAAGTGATCTACCTGCCTCTGCTGGCGAATCCTTCTTCCACAATAGAAGCAGTTACCGCCCTGCAGTTGCAGCAGCGGTTCCGCCAAATGAGCGATCGCTTCACGTGAAGCGCCAAACAAGAACTGCTCTAGCCTGGCCTCTGCGAGTCCATTGAACCGCGCTACGAGCCCAGACCACTCACGCTGGACGAGCGGGCGCACAAACGGGGCCAACCGGACCAAGTCCTCACCGGCATTACCGATGAACCTGATGGCATTGTCAGAGTCAGGCGAAAAAAATGTTGAACGTCGGACATCATCGCCCCAGTTGATCTGATAGAGAAAACGCACCTGCTCCGAACCCACTCGCTGAAGCTTTGGAAGCGGCATCTCAACAAGAATCCATTCGACATCGCGCACCAAGCGGACAAACTCATCAGGAGCAAGATGCCTAGCCCGCGCGGCGGAGATGCCAGGTGCGCCGACCTGATTCTGAAACCGCAGGATCCTCGTCAAAATCGCCGCTTGATTCCCGGAGTTTTGTCGAAGCGTCCGCTCGTCAAAGGTCCGGACCTGAGGCCAATACAACTCGAGAATCCTCTCGGCTAGCTGCCGGGTGGTGACACTGGTTGGAGCGCCACCGGTACGCGTGGAGTACTCGACACACAAATCCACGAGGCCGAGCAACACGGCGTACTTGTAGGTGGACGTGAACGCCCCGTCGGCGAGTACGGTGAGCAGTCGCTCGGCAAATTCCGACGGAGCGCTGGTGCGGTCCACCGCATGCGTTATCGCGCCCTCCGGTGGTCGACTCCGGCCGGCACTACTCAACGTGTCCTACTCCGACGATCAGGCACTTGGTCCCCATCGCGCGGAATGACCTGAAGATCTATGTGCGCCGCGACTTACCCGTTGTCGCACCGAGGTGGCTCACCGATTCTAGTCGTCCGGCCCGCACCGCTCGATCGATGACCGCGCGCGTTGCATCGATGCCGCGTACGAGGCTACCACGGAAGCCGCGGCGGGAGTCACTGGCGGCAATAGCACTGTTGTTCGTGCTCCACGGGGGCCGCCTGTGCGGCCTCCGCACACGTGGTCCTGCTCAGAGCTGCATCGAGGCTGGTTGTAGACTACGCGGTGGCCGGCCGCACGTCGGTCAGCCAATATCCAACGTTGCGACAGGGGATCACAGAGCATGGTGCGACGAAGATCAGGGCAGCAGCAAGGCAGCGCGGAGACGAAACCGAACGGCGGGGCCACGACCGGCCATGAGGCCGAGCTGTGGGCGATGGCTGATGCCCTGCGCGGCTCGATGGACGCCGCCGAGTACAAGCACGTCGTGCTCGGGCTGATCTTCCTCAAGTACATCTCCGACGCTTTCGAGGAACGCCGCGCCACGGTGCTGGCCGAGTTCGGAGAGGACGCCGCCGAGGACCGGGACGAGTACCTCGCCGAGAACATCTTCTGGGTGCCGCCGGAAGCCCGCTGGGCGCATCTGAAGCGGCAAGCGAGACAATCGACAATTGGCCAGATCGTCGATAGCGCGATGGCGGCGATCGAGCGCGATAACCCCGTGCTCAAGGAAGTGCTGCCGCGCGACTATGCCCGTCCCGCGCTCGACAAGCGGCGGCTCGGCCAGTTAATCGACCTCGTCACCAACATCCAGGTGGGCGACGAGGACGCCCGTTTCCGCGACGTGCTCGGCCGGGTCTACGAGTACTTCCTGTCGCAGTTCGCGAGCGCCGAGGGCAAGAAGGGCGGCGAGTTCTACACGCCGCGCTGCGTCGTCAGGGTGCTCGTCGAGATGCTGGAGCCGTACCGGGGACGAGTCTACGATCCGTGCTGCGGCTCGTCGGGCATGTTCGTGCAGTCGATCAAGTTCGTCCGCGCCCACGCCAGCGGCAACGGAAACGGCGGAAGAACCAAGGCAGACATCAGCATCTACGGCCAGGAATCGAACTACACGACGTGGCGGCTCGCGAAGATGAACCTGGCGATCCGCGGCATCGAGGGACAGATCGCCCACGGAGACAGCTTCCACAACGACCGCCACACTGACCTGAAGGCCGACTACATCCTCGCCAACCCCCCGTTCAACGTCTCGGACTGGGGCGGCGACCGGCTCATCGACGACAAGCGCTGGCGCTACGGTGTGCCGCCGAAGGGCAACGCCAACTTCGCCTGGGTGCAGCACATGGTCCACCACCTCGCGCCGGCCGGCGTAGCCGGCTTCGTCCTGGCGAACGGGTCGATGTCGTCGAGCCAATCCGGCGAGGGGACGATCCGGAAGAACCTGATCGAGGCGGGGCTGGTGGACAGCATGGTCGCTCTGCCCGGGCAGCTCTTCTACTCGACGCAGATTCCGGCCTGCCTCTGGTTCCTGGCGCGGCGCCGCACTCGGCGCGGCGAGATTTTGTTCATCGACGCCCGCAAGCTTGGCCGTATGGTGGACCGCACGCACCGCGAGCTGACCGACGACGACATCGCCCGCATCGCCCGCACGTACCATGCGTGGCGCAGCGGTCCGGACGATCTCGGGTACGACGATATCCCGGGCTTCTGCAAGAGTGCGCCGCTCGACGAGGTGCGCCGGCACGGCCACGTGCTGACGCCGGGGCGCTACGTCGGCGCGGAACCGCAGCCGGACGACGGCGAGCCGTTCGAGGCAAAGATGCGAAGGCTGGTAGCGGAACTGCAAGAGCAACAGGCTGAGAGCGCGCGGCTCGACGCCGCCATCGCCAAGAACCTGAAGGCGCTCGGATTCCTGTCCCCCAGGGAGAGCCGATGACCGCCCGCGAGATGATCGAGCTCGCTCCGAGAAGGTCATGATCGACTACGGCAAGTTCCGCTCGTCCCTGAAGCGTCTCGAGGAGCAGAACAGGAACTACCGGCAGGGGAACCCGGCGCTCTCCGATCTGGATCGCGAGGGCATCGCGGAATCCGTCATCCAGCGCTTCGAGACTTGCTACGACTGCCTGTGGAAGGTGCTGAAGCGGTATCTGACCGAAGCCCTCGGCATCCCCGAGACGCCGAACAGTCCCAAGCCCGTCTTCAGGCTGGCCCACGAGAACGACCTATTCGCCGCGCGGCTAGAGCATTGGTTCCGATACGCCGATGCCCGCATCGACACCTCCCATGACTACGACGGAGAGAAGGCCAAAGCCTGCCTCGCGCTGGTGCCGGACTTCATCGACGACGCCATCGGCCTCTATCAGACGATGAGTGGTACGCCGTGGGAGTAGACGCAGACATCGACATCACGACCGAGGACTGCAAGACGGTCCTGGCGTTGCTTCAGCGGCACCTGCCGGGCACGACCGCTTGGGTGTACGGGTCACGCGTGAAGTGGACCTCTCGGCCGCAATCCGACCTCGACCTCGTCGTCTTCGCGACACCGGAGCAGCGGCGGCAAGTCGGCGACTTGCGTGAGGCGTTCGAGGAAAGCAACCTGCCCTTCCGGGTCGACTTGTTCGTGTGGGATGACGTGCCGGATTCGTTCCGCAAGCAGATTCAGGAGGAGCATGTCGTACTGGTGGACACAGGGCCGTGGGACAAGTCTGATGAATGGGTCTACCGCCGACTTGAGGACTGTATGGAGTCAATAATCGACTACCGCGGCAAGACTCCTCGGAAGACGTCTTCCGGTATTCCCCTCATTACGGCCAAAGTTGTAAAGCGAGGAAGGATCGAGACACCAACAGAATTCATCGCGCTAGACCACTATGCCTCTTGGATGCGACGTGGCATGCCGCAATCGGGTGACGTTCTAATAACGACGGAAGCCCCGTTGGGAGAAGTCGCACAACTTCACAGACAGCGTGTCGCCCTAGCGCAACGGATCATTCTCTTGCGAGGGAAGTCGAGAATTCTTGATAATCGATTCTTGAGATTCTTACTGCAGTCTGACGAAGTTCAGGTTCAACTGCGTGCGCGGGCGACTGGCACTACTGTCCTCGGAATCAAGCAGAAAGAGCTCCGTCAGATAGAGTTCTCCTTGCCGCCGATCCCGGAGCAACGCGCCATTGCTCAAATCTTGGGAACACTGGACGACAAGATCGAGCTGAACCGTCGGATGAACGCGACGCTGGAGGCGATAGCGCGCGTGCTGTTCCGGTCCTGGTTCGTCGATTTCGACCCCGTGCGGGCCAAGATGGAACGCCGCGATACGGGGCTACCGCAGGACATCGCCGACCTGTTCCCCGACCGGCTGGTGGACTCGGAGCTGGGCGAGATCCCGGTTGGGTGGGAAGTGAAGCCACTGAGGGACTTGCTTGATTTGGCATATGGAAACGCCCTAAAGGCGGACAGTCGAAGACACCATGGAAATGTTCCCGTTTATGGCTCAAACGGGCAAGTCGGTTGGCATGACAGGAGATTGGTTCAGGGACCCGGTATAGTTGTTGGCCGGAAAGGGAATCCTGGAATCGTCACTTGGGTAGCCACAGATTTTTTTCCCATCGATACGACCTTCTATGTAGTACCCAAGGACAACAACTACACTTTGTACTTCTTATTCTTCGCTTTGAAAGGTCAGGATCTTCCCGCAATCGCTGCCGACTCAGTAGTACCAGGACTGAACCGAAACCTCGCTTACATGAACAACCAGGTCGTACCTGCTGGCCAAATTGTTGAGCACTTCAACGGATACGTCGGTCCACTCTTCACTCGGTGCCACCGCCTAGACGTAGAGTCATTAGCTCTCGCCTTGCTGCGGGACACACTGCTTCCTCGACTCATTTCCGGCGACCTCCGCCTGAAGGACACCCAAACCTTCCCCCAGCGGGAGTCCTGATGGCCGAGGTCCCAAATGCTCCCTTCATAATGCATGGCGCACGCGATGCCATGGAAGGCGGTCTCGCACACATCGAAGGACACGTGAAGGGCATCGAACAAGCCGTCGTCAAAAACCCTGGCCTCGCCTTTGACCTCGCTAAGACGCTAGTAGAGAGCACTTGCCGCACCGTGCTCCGAGAGCGATCGGTAGCCTATGCCGTAACCGATGATCTTCCGAAGCTCTTTAAGATCGTAACTCAGCACCTGCCCTTCCTCCCGTCGACTGCCAGCGAGGCCTCTGAGGTCCGTAGCAGCCTGAAACAGACGTTATCCGGACTTAGCACCGCGATCCAGGGGATTTGCGAACTACGCAATCAGTGTGGCTTCGCCTCGCATGGCTCTGATTCACCACGTCCTATCATGGAGGGCGTTCAGGCTCTACTCGCTGCCGAGTCGGCAGATGCGATCGTAGGCTTCCTACACCGCGTGCATCGCGAGGACCGCAACCCACCGCCCCCAACGGGGGAAGCCTTCGACGACAATTCCGCCTTCAACGACAGTTTAGACGAGAACTTCGGCCCCTTTCGGATTCTTGAAGTTGAGTTTCGTCCGAGCGAAGTGTTGTTCACGCTGGAGCCGGAAACCTACCGTATCTACCTGGCAGATTTTGACGACACTGCCGACTCCGAAGCCAAAACCTCAGAGGATGGAAAGGATCAGCCATGAGCGACATTGGCGTGGCGGAATCCGTCGTCGAACAGGCCGCTCTCGCTTGGCTGGAGAGTCTGGATTGGTGCATTGCCCGTGGCCCTGGCATCGCCCCTGATGCACCGGGGGCTGAGCGCGAGGATTACGGCGAGGTCGTGTTGGAACGGCGGCTCCGCGATTCGCTGTCTCGACTCAATTCCGACATTCCTGCTACGGCGCTTGACGATGCCTTTCGCAGGCTGATCCGACCTGATGGCCCAACTCTGGAGGCCCGCAACCGGGCCTTCCACCGAATGGCGATTGACGGTGTGACGGTGGAGTACCGTGCGGGTGACGGTGCGACCCGGGGTACACAAGTCGAGGTAATCGACTTCAATAATCCCGCCAATAACGACTGGCTCGCGGTTAACCAGTACACCGTCGTCGAGAACAAGCACGAACGCCGGCCGGACATAGTGCTGTTCGTCAACGGTCTGCCGCTGGGCGTCATCGAGCTGAAGAATCCGGCGGACGAGGACGCGACGATCTGGAGCGCGTGGCAGCAGCTCCAGACCTACAAAGCCGAGCTGCCAGCCTTGTTCGCCATGAATGCTGCCCTAATGGTCTCGGACGGGGTGGAAGGACGGATCGGCACGATGACCGCGGGGCGAGAGTGGTTCAAGCCCTGGCGAACGATTTCTGGTGAGACGTTGGCCGATCCATATATGCCTCAATTGCAGGTCATGCTCGAAGGCGTCTGCGAGCCACGCCGGTTTCTGGCGTTGCTACGCGACTTCATCGTGTTCGAGGACGACGGGAGCGGCGCGCTGACGAAGAAGATGGCCGGCTACCACCAGTTTCATGCCGTCGAGACGGCGGTATCCGAGACTCTGCGCGCGGCCGAACTGCAACGGGCCGCCCGTGTTGGCGAGGAACACGGCCGTTACGAGTCCGGCCGGAAGCTGGGCGGCGATCCCGGTGATCGGCGCATCGGCGTGGTCTGGCACACCCAGGGCTCGGGCAAGAGCCTGACCATGGCGTTCTATGCCGGGCGCATCATCCGCGATCCGGCGATGAAGAACCCCACCATCGTCGTGCTGACCGACCGCAACGATCTCGACGACCAACTCTTCGGCACCTTCGCTCGCTGCGCCGACCTGCTGCGCCAGCCCCCGGTGCAGGCAGAGAGCTGCGCCGACCTGCGCGCCAAGCTCGCGGTGCATGCGGGCGGTGTCGTGTTCACGACGATCCAGAAGTTCTTTCCCGACGAAAAGGGCGATCGGCATCCGGTGCTCTCGGAACGGCACAACATCGTCGTGATCGCCGACGAGGCGCATCGCAGCCAGTACGACTTCGTCGATGGGTTTGCGCGGCACATGCGCGACGCCCTGCCGAACGCGTCGTTCATCGGCTTCACCGGCACGCCGATAGAGCTGGCCGACGCGAACACGCGCGCCGTGTTTGGCGACCACATCAGCGTCTACGACATTCAGCGAGCGGTCGAAGACGGAGCCACGGTGCCGATCTACTACGAGAGCCGCCTCGCGAGGCTGGCGCTCGACGAGCAGGAGAAGCCGCACATCGACCCCGGCTTCGAGGAGGCAACCGAGCGCGAGGAGATCGACCGTCGCGAGAAGCTGAAGACCAAGTGGGCGCAGCTCGAGGCCATCGTCGGCGCGGAGAAGCGCCTCGTTCTCGTCGCACGGGATATCGTCGATCACTTCGGGAATCGCCTGGAGGCGATGGATGGCAAGGCGATGGTCGTGTGCATGAGCCGGCGCATCTGCATCGACCTCTACCGCGAGCTGGTTCGGCTGCGCCCGGACTGGCATGACGACGGCGACGCCGCGGGCGCCCTGAAGGTCGTGATGACCGGTGCCGCGTCTGACCCGCCCGACTGGCAGCCGCACATCCGGAACAAGGCCCGGCGCGAGGCACTGGCGAAACGGTTCCGCGACCCGGACGATCCGCTGCGCGTCGTGCTCGTGCGCGACATGTGGCTCACCGGCTTCGATGCGCCGAGCCTGCACACGATGTACGTGGACAAGCCGATGCGCGGCCATGGGCTGATGCAGGCCATCGCTCGGGTCAACCGCGTATTCCGGGACAAGCCGGGCGGACTCATCGTCGATTACCTGGGACTGGCCCACGAGCTGAAGCGGGCGCTGGCCACGTATACGGAGAGCGGCGGCACGGGACAGACCGCGCTGGACCAGGAGCAGGCGGTCCGAGCGATGCTGGAGAAGTACGAAATCTGCTGCGGCCTGTTCCACGGGTTCGACTGGACCGCGTGGATCGAGGGGTCACCGGCTGAGCGCCTTGGTCTGCTGCCCGCCGCGCAGGAGCACATCCTTGCACAGGAAGACGGCAAGGAGCGCTGCCTGAGCGCCGTGCGGGCGCTCTCGCAAGCCTTCGCCCTGGCGGTGCCGCATCCGGAAGCCATCCGCATCCGCGACGACGTGGCGTTCTTTCAGGCGGTGCGGGCGGCGCTGTCCAAGCGCACGGCTTCAGAGGGGAAGACTGACGAGGAACTGGACCATGCCGTGCGCCAGATCGTCTCCCGGGCTGTGGCGCCGGAAGGCGTGCTCGACATCTTCGCCGCCGCCGGACTGGATAAACCGGACGTGTCGATTCTGTCCGAGCAGTTCCTGGCCGAAGTGCGCGACATGCGCCAGCGCAACCTTGCCGTCGAACTCTTACAGAAGCTGCTGCAGGGCGAGCTGGCCACGCGACGGAGACGGAACGTCGTGGAGGCCCGGTCGTTCGCCGAGATGCTGGAACAGACCATCCGCCGCTACCAGAACCGCGCGATCGAAGCGGCACAGGTGATCGAGGAGCTGATCGCGATTGCCCGGGACATGCGCGAGGCGAGCGCCCGCGGCGAGGCGCTCGGGCTGTCCGACGATGAACTCGCCTTCTACGACGCACTCGGCGTCAACGACAGCGCCGTGCAGGTGCTCGGCGACGAGACGTTGCGCGACATCGCCCGCGAGCTGGTCGAGACGGTAAGGAGCAACGTCACCATCGACTGGACGTTGCGCGAGAACGTCCGCGCCAATCTTCGTCGTCTCGTCAAGCGCGTGTTACGGAAGCATGGCTACCCGCCTGACAAGCAGGAGTCCGCGACCCGGACGGTGCTGGAGCAGGCCGAGGTCCTCTCCACCGGCTGGGCAGCGTAATACAGCGGTAAAGTGGATCCGTGCCTCTTTCGCAGGCGTAGCGGCCCTTCGGCGATTTGCCGCTCGCGCCGGCACCAAACCGGTTGTGGCTGGACGATGCTGTCCAGTAATCGACGTCCCTGGCGTTCGCGGGCTCTACTATCGGAAGGCTTCACCCTTTCTTGAACGTCCGATCGAGATCTCGACGATCTTATCGATCACTCGCGCCGGCGTCTTCCACTTCATCACCAGCCGGCCCGGATCCATGCCGTGCTCTGCAACTATGTCCCGCAGTTGCTCCAGGTCCAATGGCACCAGCCGTGAACGAAGTGCGTCCTCACCGTCCCTAGCGAGTGCTACAGGATCAAGCACGGCCGCCGACCGACGATGCGTCAGTCGGCGTGACGCTATTGCTCGACGAGGAGGGGATGATGACGTAGGTTCCAGGATCTCTCCGAGTTTTCTTGCGAACTGTGGGTTCTGAGCGGCTTCGTCAGCCACAGCTGCAGCGAGGTCTCGAAGCACTCTTCGGATGGCCATCTACTTACCCTCCAGTGCCTCGACAACTTCCTGACTCAATCTTTCGAACCGATCTGCGTGTCCCTGATAGCCCCATTTCTGCCTTAGTGTCATCTGACCGCCATACTCGGCAGCTCCTGCAAACTGATTGGCCTGAGGAATTATCGAGCGAAAAACCTCCGGTTCGCCGTTGTCACGCAATCGGGTTATCGTATTTCTGTGGACTGTCGAGTTGCTCTGATACTTCGTGATTATGATGCCGAGAGGATCGATGCGTTCAGCGATTTCCGCTGAAAATTGGCGCACACGCTTGAGTATTTGAGGAATTCCATAGGTCGACAGGATATCCGGAATCGTTGGAATTATGAACCCGCGGGATATCCGAAGACCATTCAGCGTAATAATCCCAAGATTCGGTGGGCAGTCAACGATCACTACATCATAGTCGTCCAGCCGAGATTTTACGGCTCGCCACAAGAGCTCAGTGGGATTTACGGAGTAGAATTGACCGGACGGTACAGTAACAAGGCGATCCTGAACATCGATCAAGTCAAGACTTGAAGGAAGCAGATCAATCGTATGTGCCTCCGACACATTGGAGACTGCTTTCTGCAACGTCTTGTCTAAATCGAATCTCTTGTTGTCCGGATCGAGAGCGTCTTTGAACAACCTAGCCAAGGTCCACTCCCGGTCGTTGAGCTCGCGCCATTTTTCTTCGCCGATCAGCATGACGGTGGCGTTCGTTTGAGGATCTAGATCGATGACAAGTACTCTCATGCCTAGCCGACCTGACATGAACTCGGCGAGCGCAACGGTGGTCGTAGTCTTACCAACACCACCTTTCAGATTGATCGTGGAGAAAACATCGGGCATTGGAACCTCCTTTTTTCGGAGCCAGACACGGACGTGAGAACGTCGAAAGATGGGGCCGGCTGCCAACTCCGCGATCGGGCTTGGGAAGTCCGAGTAACGTTTTCGCCAGTTGGCGACTGCCTGCCGGGATACTCCCGCGATCTTCGCTACTTCGCTTATGCCAATCAGGTTATCGTCACGCATCGGGACCGCCTGTGAACAACGGTTACGAGAACTGTGAACGTTGAACACATTAAGTGTGAACGCTGCTCATGGAGAAGTCAAGGCTCTTGGTGAGATTTTCCGGCACCACGGGAGGGAGGCCGGCGGCACCTCCTTGTCGCGGTAGGGAACACCGCGGAGGGTGTCGCGACGGCCTGCTGGAGCGACGAGGCCGGTATCCGTCAACGGGCGGGAGATCACGAGGCGCTCGGCTCGATATTGCGGGACAGGGCGCGTTACGCAGCCTAGGGTATATCTCGTAACGCGTTTATTTGCAGTCGCTTACGGGTATATAGTGGCGGTGAGGCAGGGATTCGAACCCGAGACACTCTATTTTTTAGGTTCATGATGGCAAAGGACTTCTGGCGATAACCCTTTGTCGGTCATCACGTTCCAGCCGTGCGGTCGTGCCCTCCCGTCCCCGGGAGTCCCCCCGAATCGACCCCAGTCTTGGCAACATTGTGGCAACGCTCCTCACTTTGACCGATGCTCGCGCCAGTTGTAAAACACAGATATATGAAAACACAATCCGAAGCACCGACTACCGTCAAGTTGGGCGTGAGCCGCCAGGTCGTGATCCCCAAGAAGCTGCACGACCATCTCGGGCTCAAACCTGGCGACTACCTTGAGGTCGAGGAACAGCAGGGCAGAGTCGTCATGACGCCGAAGACGCTCATCGACAGCCGCGTGCACGCGGCGTTTCGGGAAAGCATGGAGGATTTCAAGAGCGGCAGGTGCTCCGGGCCGTTCGACACCGCGGAGCAGGCGACGGCGTCGCTCCACAAGATTGCCGGGGCGCGTCGAGCGAGGAAGGCCAGCCGCAGGTAGATGCGGCTCATTCTAATGGCTCGGCAGGCGCGCTCGAATGTCGCGAATCGCTGCCTCGACGTCCCAACTGCAGCGCCAGGCGGGAATCCGAATCACCTTCCAGCCAATCCCGGCCAGTATCCGGTCGCGGGCGAGGTCCTGGCGGCGCAGTTTGCCCCTGGCGTCAACGTGGTGATCGCCGTCGACCTCGACATTCAGCCGCAGTCCGTGTTCCTGCAGCGCGAAGTCCAGTTCGTATCCCTGGACGTACAACTTGCCTCTGGGCTGGAATCCCGCGTCGCGCATGGCGTCCAGCAGGCGCGCCTCGGCCTGGCTGTCGGTCCGGATCTCGTCGATCGCCGGTCTCATGACGTCACCATCGTCATCCGTCGAGATTTGGCGAAGATAGAAACGCAGCGATGCCAGCGTGGGGCTCAGCTCGGCGTCGATCTCCGGATGGCCCAGGACGACGAGCGATTGCCTGGCGCGGCTGACGGCCACGTTGATCAGGTTCTTCTCCCGTTCCACCCAGGCCGCGGTCCGCTGCGGGATCCCCGGCGTCAGCACCGCCGAAAAAACGATCGTGTCGCGTTCCCCGCCCTGGAACCGATGAGCAGTACCGCAGCAGAAGTCAGCGGCAGCCAGACGTTCATCACCAAGTTGCTCGTCGCGGCGTGCCAGACGCTGGATCAGCGCCGCCTGCGCCGAGAACGGCGTCACCACGCCGACAGACCTGCCGGCGTGGCGTACCATGGCGGCGATCTGGCGAACGGCGACCTCAGCTTCCGCAATGTTCGTCCAACTACCGGCTCCGCCTCTGCGAACCTCCCCCCGGACATCGATCCATCCGATGCGTCTTTCGTTGGACGGCATCCGGGCAACATCGGTCAGGACGGTGAGCGATCCGTCATAGAACACGCGATTGAACCAGCGGGCGATGTGCGGGTGACAGCGATAGTGCTCGTCGAGCACGATCGGCTGGTGGGGATCCGGTGCGTCGGCGCGCCGCAGGCTGGCGTCGGGATCACCGATCCGGCCTTCCGTCTCCGACAACTTCTCCATCAGTGCGGTTCGGGTCTGATCGAGGGCCGCCCATCGAGCGAGGTCGTCGAGTAACGTGTCCGAGTGCTCGCCGGTGACCGCCGTGAGCAGGCGCCGCGTACGTGTGCCGCGGAAGAACCAGGCGCCCCGGACCCGCCGCGCCCGGCGTTCGATGACCCGGGATGGGATGTCGAGGTCAGGCGCCCGATCCCGTTTCCAGAGCCTCTGCGCGTGTCGCTCCCGATCTTCCACGGTCTCGGCGAGTTTCCGGTTCAACTCGGCCACCGCGGTCACGTCCGCCAACAAGCGCGCCCGATGGCTGGCCGTTCGCGCGAGTTCGGCGCGGGCGCCGTTGTCGCGCCCGACGTTCCGCCAGTGTTCTCCCAGTGCCTCGTCGCCGGCGGCCGCGCCGACCGCCGTCCCCACCCGATCCGCGAGTGCTTCGCGCGCCTCGCGGTTCCCGGTGCGCAACACCGTCCCCGGACCGATATCCTTATTTGCGCGGTCGGCGGCCACGTTCACGGCGCCGTTGTTCGTCGACGCGACGAGTACCGTCTCGCCGTCGAGCCAGGCGTTGGTCACGGCGTTCACGACCAGTTGCGTCTTCCCCGTGCCGGGCGGACCGGTAACGATGGTCAGCGGTTCGCGCCGGAACCGGTCGAGAGCTGATTCCTGAGATCCGTTGCACGGGAGCGGAGCGGCCAGCGGGTTCGTCGAGGATGCACCTGCGCGTTTCGCAGGATGCGGTCGATCGGGCACGAGACGGGCCGCCGCGGTGGCCGTCCAGTCCTGTCGACGCGCCAGCTCGTCGAGCTCGTCCCGGAGGGATTGGGACGCGCCGCGGCCATCGTTCGCCAGAATCCACAGGGCGGCGTTGTACACGCCCGGCGCGACATCGCACTGGCGGTGGAGCGATTGTGGATCGAGATCGGACACGACACCGACGTCGAGCACCGCGGCGATGTTTCGCGCCGATTGCACGAGGGCAGCGGCATCTCCGAACGGCAGGCCCTCACCCACGAGCGCGTCGATCTCCTCCTTGGCGGACATGTCGAACAGTTCGCCAGCCACGATTGCCAGATTGAACTCCGGTTCGGATTTCGCCGCGCCAATCCACTGGCTGTCACGCTGCTCTACGCCAACCGACACCTGGAACAACGGTGCGATGACCGGATAGTTCTTCTGATTCCTCGCGACCAGCACCGGCCATCCGTAGATGAACGCGGCGTCGCGCTTCGTCCTGTCCACCGCGTCGAGATGCCTGCCCAGCCGTTTCGGAACGGGTGTCCAGTCCTGATCACCGCTGACCAGATGCTCTGCCCCGGCCTCGTGCAGAAAACCCTTCTTGTTCAGGTCTTGGAACATCACCAGCGTGTTGGCCGATTCGGCAAGCACGCACTTGCTCAGATACCTGCACAGCCGTGACCAGGCATCGTGGGAGTCAGGCGCCACGCGTCGATTCGGACGACGCAGACCGTGACGGCGGGTCTTCCGAGGGCCGGCGTCATCCATGCCCGTAGCCGGTGCGCGTGGCGTGGGGCCGCAAGTCTGACACCAAGCTTGGCCGCGCGCCGAGGGCGACCAGTACGCTTGCTCACCAGCATGCAGTGTCGTGCCGCAGGCGTCGCAATCACTGTCGCACTTCAGGGTGATCAGTCTCAGATCATCAGGCAGCATGGTCCACATCCGTACGGCGGCGACCCGCATGTGGGAACGAAATTATTCGCCCGAATTATTCACGCCGGCTCAGAATCGGTCCAGCGGACGGTCTGATCTTCGCGCGTTGGAACCGCGCCCTCCTCGACACCCTGATTACGGTGCGGAGCCGCTTCTGGCACCTCGTAACGCGCGTTCTCGGGCGCTCACCCCGTCCGATTGGTCGGATCCGTCGTGGATTGACCCAAGGATTCGAACCCGAACCACGTGATTTTCTAAGTTGATGATGGCGCAAGACTTCTGGCAACAAGTCTTTGTCGGTCATCACGTTCCAGCCGTGCGGTCGTGCCCTCCCGTCCCCGGGAGTCCCCCCGAATCGACCCCAGTCTTGGCACCCTCTGGCATTTGTCCATCAGATGGGCCGACGCCGGGATGTGCGGCGACGCGGGGCGTGACTCGCGCACTCAGTGGAGCAGGATGTGGGTCAAGACCAGTGAGGCGAGAAGCCCCGCGCCGAACCGTGCCACGCCTTTATCAGGTGCCGCGACCAGGTCGCGGACCGGGATGCGCCATCCGTTGCGTCTGATGGTTGGGACGGCCACCGCGGTGAAGCTGAGCACGATGACCCATCCGGACCGAACGAGATAGCTCATCGCTGGCCAGACCAGCGTGAACCCCCAATACATGGCTATGCTGGCGAACACGGCTCCGAGGACGAGTCGCCGTGACGGCCGGATAAGAAAGACTGCGGCGGTCACCAACACCACGAACCCGTTCTTCACGTAGTAGGACAGCTCGTTAAACCAGTGCGTCAGCGGATCGTCTTGGAGATTGCCCGTCTTGAGGGAGACGACTAGGAAGGCGAAGAGGAGTCCGGTCAGCAGGGCACCCACGATGGCCGATTTCCCCATGCGAACGACGTCCTGGGGGGACGCGTTCGGCCGCAGGTATCGCTTGTAGATGTCGATGGACCACAGCGTGGACACGGCGTTAAAGATCGAGTCGACCGTGCTCATCAGGGAGGCGAAGAGCCCGCAGACGATGAGGCCGCGCAGGCCGGCTGGGAGGAACCGGGTGACGATGGTCATGTATGCGGTGTCCGGGTCGTCGAGGGGTGCGTCGGCCAGGATGCCGGCCAGAGCGATCCCTGGGATGACGATGATGAGCAGCGTGACGTACTTGAGAACCCCGCCCACTAACAGCCCGACTTGGGCGTGCCATAGACTCTTCGCTGCCAGGGCCCGCTGCAGGATGACCTGGTTCGCGCCCCAGTAATTCAGGTTCAGCAAGTTCATCCCGATGAGGGCGGTCCACGGCACGGTCGGGTGGTCCCGGGGCAGGTGCAGATGCATGAGGTGTCCCGTCGTGCCGAAGAGCTCCGACCAGCCGCCCAAGTGATGCACGGCGACCGTGACCGTGATGAGTCCTCCGCCGAGGAGCAACACGCACTGTGCGATGTCGGTCCGTACCACGGCGCGCAATCCGCCAAAGTACGTGTAGACCGCCGAGAATGTCCCAAGGGCGACGATCAGAACCGCGAGCCGCACCGCTTCCCGATCGCTGATCCACGCCACCATCTCGCTAAAGAGGCCGTCGAGCGCGTAGGCCGCCCAGAACAACGCCGTGCCAAGGTAGAGCAGCGCGTAGAGCACAATCATCAGGAGTGCATACGCCAACGCGATCCGCGGTCCGAACCGCTGCTCGAAAAACTGGCTGATCGTGACTACCTTGAGCCGGAGGTAGAGGGGGACGAAAAAGAAGGCGGCGATCACGATACCGAAGATGGCGTTGAGCTCGAAGTTCCCTTGCGCCAAGCCGCCGACATAGGCCGCGCCGGTCACGGAGAGGAAGTGGCCGGCTTCGATGTTCGTTGCGATCGTGGACATCGCGATGGACGGCCACCGCAGTGAGCGCGAACTGAGAAAATACTCTTCGGGACTGACGCCAGCCTGGGCGCGCGCACGCAGGCCGATGATGAAAATGATGGCGAAGTACGCGACGACGATCCCAAGGTCGATCATGGACGTTGGTTAGATGTCTTTGCAAAATACGTTGTTCATCCGGAGCGCGCTTGAAAAGAATGGAGGTGTAACACACCTGTTCCGATCAGCGGAGACCCCGATGACGCTCCATCGTAATGCGAAGCGTACCCCGTCCTCGCGGCTGGCGCTGGTCCGCCGTGTGCTGTTCGAAGGGTATTATCAAGTTGACGAAAAGCTAGTCGATCGACCCCCAAGATACTGGGTCCTAGCTCGTCGCGAACCCACCATGCTGGGCATCAAAACCGGCCGTCAGCCTCAACTTGACAATACCCTGACGGACGCGAAGAGAACCGTTGACGTGATGCGCGCCATGCCCGCGTCCCGGAAGCGGAAGCGGAACTCGCACAAGTGTGCCCCGCACCGGTGGCTGTTGCCCGACCACGGGGCCGACGCCCTGACGTGCGAGGAGTGCGGGCGATACCTGAAGGCCGGTGACCAGGTGAACGGTGCGATGCCAAGCGGCCTTGTTGCATGAATCGGACGTGGCCCGCAACGATCCCGACCCAGCTGTTGGTCACCGCCCGATCGCGTACGACGCAGGCCTGCCCAAGTCCCTCATCCGATTCAGCACGTTACACGCGAGGACCCCCTCAGACCCCTGCCCTGCTGCACTCCGCGCGCAAAGACCATCTCCGATGATCGACGTGTACCGGAAGAAGACGTTCTCCACGCGCGCCTGCCGATGGGAGCCCGCCTCCTTCTTCCATCGCCGCCGCCCGACCTCCTGCACCCGCTTGACGGTACGATCGCGAGCGACGGACCGCGGCCGTCGGCGAGACACGGCGGCGGTCCTCTTCGGAGGAACGACGACCTTCGCACCGCGCCCGCCCGCCGCCTCGTAGACCGCGACCGCGTAAGGTGCAGATAATCAGCCGCCCCCTCGTGCGGCCTCTCGGTAGTAGAAGCTGAGAAGTCCGCCGAGGCGCTCCCGCCGCTCAACGTCGGCGTCCGGGTTGACCGGAGGTGGCGGTCGCTGCAGGAGGATGATCAAGATCGACCGCGGCCGCATCCACATCTTGTAATTCCGCATGGTCTCTCCACACTAAGAAGACAGGGCGGCGCTTGCCGCGCCGATGTGTTCGCGCAGTGCAGTCCCGCCCAAATCCTTCGATAACGGTACTTATCGGTAGGAATATAAACGCCCCACGCACCCCCACCGGAACTTCCGGTAAGTCGAGGCCACGGCATCGGCGCGCCAGCCGTTCGGCGGCGTTCGAGGCGCACCAATGGTCACTGGACCGAGTGCGCGGCGTGCCACTCCCGAGCCCGCCGCTGCGCCTCGCTTCGGTCCGCAGACGTCATCCGCTCAGCCACGGCGTCTCGCGCAGTCACGACCCGTTCGCGCTGCTCGCCGGTTAACCGGGTGGCGGCGAGGTTCAACCACGTGTGAGCGTCGACGTAATCCTGCGGCACGCCGCGGCCCTGGTCGTACATCAGCCCGAGTCCGAACTGCGCGCCGGCGTTGCCCTGCTCGGCGGATCGGCGGTACCAGGCGGCGGCCTCGGCATCATCCTGCGGCACACCCCGACCCTTGGCGTACATCCACCCGAGGTTGAGCTGCGCTTCGGTCTCGCCCTGCTCGGCGGATCGGCGGTACCAGGCGACGGCCTCGGCATCATCCTGCGGCACGCCCCGACCGTTGGCGTACATCCACCCGAGGTTGAACTGCGCACTGGCCTCGCCCTGCTCGGCGGATCGGCGGTACCAGGCGACGGCCTCGGCATCATCCTGCGGTACGCTCTGACCCGCGGCGTACATCAACCCGAGGTTGAACTGCGCACTGGCCTCGCCCTGCTCGGCGGATCGGCGGTACCAGGCGGCGGCCTCGGCATCATCCTGCGGCACGCCCCGACCGTTGGCGTACATCAACCCGAGGTAGAACTGCGCACTGGCGTTGCCCTGCTCGGCGGATCGGCGGTACCAGGCGGCGGCCTCGGCATCATCCTGCGGCACGCCCCGACCGTTGGCGTACATCAACCCGAGGTTGAACTGCGCACTGGCGTTGCCCTGCTCGGCGGATCGGCGGTACCAGGCGATGGCCTCGGCATCATCCTGCGGCACGCTCTGACCCGCGGCGTACATCAACCCAAGGTAGAACTGCGCGTCGGCGTCGCCCTGCTCGGCAGCTCGGCGGTACCAGGCGATGGCCTCGACGTAATCCTGCGGCACGCCCCGACCGTTGGCGTACATCCCCCCGAGTCCGAACTGCGCACCGGCGTTGCCCTGCTCGGCAGCTCGGCGGTACCAGGCGGCGGCCTCGGCATCATCCTGCGGTACGCCCCGACCGTTGACGTACCTCCACCCGAGGGTGAACTGCGCACTGGCGTAGCCCTGCTCGGCGGATCGGCGGTACCAGGCGATGGCCTCGGCATCATCCTGCGGCACGCCCCGACCCTCGGCGTACATCCACCCGAGGGTGAGCTGCGCGCCGGCGTGGCCCTGCTCGGCGGATCGGCGGTACCAGGCGATGGCCTCGGCATCATCCTGCGGCACGCCCCGACCGTTGGCGTACATCCACCCGAGGGTGAGCTGCGCGTCGGCCTCGCCCTGCTCGGCGGATCGGCGGTACCAGGCGATGGCCTCGGCATCATCCTGCGGCACGCCCCGACCGTTGGCGTACATCAACCCGAGGTTGAGCTGCGCACTGGCGTCGCCCTGCTCGGCGGATCGGCGGTACCAGGCGATGGCCTCGGCATCATCCTGCGGCACGCCCCGACCGTTGGCGTACATCAACCCGAGGTTGAACTGCGCGCCGGCGTCGCCCTGCTCGGCGGATCGGCGGTACCAGGCGATGGCCTCGGCATCATCCTGCGGCACGCCCCGACCGTTGGCGTACATCAACCCAAGGTAGAACTGCGCGCCGGCGTGGCCCTGCTCGGCGGATCGGCGGTACCAGGCGATGGCCTCGGCATCATCCTGCGGCACGCCCCGACCCTCGGCGTACATCCACCCGAGGTTGACCTGCGCGCTCGCCTCGCCGGCATCGGCGCGGGCGCGCAGGTCGGCAAGTTCTTGTGCTGACGGTTTGTCCTGCGCGGCGTGGCTATTCATGCTTTCCCCCTCATGACCTGCCCGGTTTCTTCGGACCACTGATTACTGGAGAATGACGCCCGTTAGGCTCTCTCCTAACCAGCCGTGGGTCGTCCCCATCTGCTTCTTGAACTCGGCGGGGGTGAGGTCGCCGAGACTCATGTGAGGACGTTCTTCGTTGTAGTGTCGCTGCCAGTGTTCGATCCCGATCTTGGCCTCCATCCGATTCCGAAACCACTCGAGGGATAGACATTCGTTCCGGAACTTCCCGTTGAACGATTCGTCCGTGCCATTCTGCCAGGGCTTGCCCGGATCGATGAACGCCGTATCGATCTCGACGGTCTGCAACCAACCGAGCAGTGCGGTCGCGATGAACTCTGGCCCGTTATCTGACCGCAGATAGCGAGGGGCGCCACGCCGCGTGGTGTATTTACGGCCGCGCGAACAAGGCCGGCGTAGCCGAGGATTACCCGCTGTGGCAGCTTGCGCAAAGCCAGGATCGTCCAGCCCAAGAGATACGGCCGGCGGTCCGCCAGCGACTACCAGATGAACGCCGACGGCCTGCTGTGGCCGACCGTCCGGGAGCGCGCCAAGGCGCTGCACGTCACCCGCGAGAAGGAGAAACTCGCCTTCTGGGTGCAGTTGGGTCCACCGTTGCGGACAGAATTGCCCCGATAACGCGCACGTGCCCATTCGGCCAAGAGGCTGGCACATGTGAGGCGCGCTGGTATGGGCCACGCCGGAACCCGTTCGTTGTGGGCGAGGCTTCAGCCGCGCCGGGTCGACCGCGCTCGTGCGCTACTGTCAGCCCTCCAGCTTGCTGGTCCACCGCTCGACTGCGCGGCCCGCGACGTCGCGGGCGCCGAGGCCGAAAGCCAGCGCGACCGCGACGGCGATGGCGCCGAGCAGGCCTCCGAAGGCGAGATTGATGATCTCGTTCGCCAGCCCCATCTGTCGCAGGGCCATGGCGCTGGTCAGGACGATGATCGCCACGCGGGCGGCGCCCGCCAGGAGGGATGCCTGCGCGCCGCCGCTGGCTCGCACGGTCGTGGCGGCCAGGTTGGCCAGATAGAGGCCGATGCCGAACATGACCAGCCCAAGGATCACCTGGCCGCCCAGGGTGATGAACCCGGAGAGCATCTCGGCCAGGTTGACGAACCCCAGCAGCGATGCCGCCTCGACCGAGGCGAAGAGCAGGATGGCGACGAGGATCACGGTGCCGACCAAGGCGGACGGCGTGCGGCCGCCCTCGGTGGGTCGGCCCAAGCCCAGCTGCGCCAGGATGTTGTCGAATCCGGCAGCGGCAAGCAGGTTGCCGATCAGCCCGGACACCAGGCGTCCGACGAAGTAGGTCACGCTGACCAGCAGCACCGCGGCAAACAGCGAGGGGATGACGTCGAGAATCGTGCCCAGCATCTCGCTGGCGGGCTCTGTGACCGCCGCGAGCTGCAACGCGTTGAGCGACGAGATCAGGACTGGAAACAGAATCAGTACGTAAACGATCAGCCCCACCAGACCCGAGAGCCGCATGGCGCCGAGCACCTGCCCAGCGCCCATCTGGTCGCCGCGCCGGTCGACTCCCACTGTGGCCAGCAGGTTGGTCACGATTCGGCGGACGAGGTGCGCGACGAACCAGCCGACGGCCAGGATCAAACCGGCCGCCAGGATGTTGGGTAGGAAGCCGAGCAGACCATCCACCAGCTGCTGCACCGGGACGAGCAGGCCCTCAAGCGCGAGGGCGCCGAGAATCGCGGGCAGGAACAGCAAGAAGATCAGCCAGTAGACGCCGTCGGCCAGCGCCTTGCTCACCGGAACCGTCTTGCCTTTTTCGACCTCCGCCTCGCCGCTGAGCCGTTCGTCGACCCTGGCCGCGGTCATGGCGCCGGTGATCAGCTTCTTGACGACGGTGGCGACCAGCCACGCCGCCAGGATCAGCGTGCCGGCGCCGAGGAGGCGCGGCACGAACCCGGTGAGCTGGCTCAGCAGCACATTGAGCGGCTCGGTCACGTTCGTCAGGTTGAGGGCTTGGAAGAAGGCCACCAGGACGAACAGCATAATGAGCCAGTAGGCGGTCTTCCCCGCGTAGCGTTCCACCTCGACCTCTTGACCCGCTCCCATCCAGGCGGCGATGCGGTTGTCGATAGTGGTCCGTTTCAGCGCGCCACGCACGACCCTCGCCACGACGAGGGCGACAAGCCAACCAATGACCACGATGCCCAGCGCGCCGAGCAGGTTGGGCAGGTAGCCGCCCACCAGCTGGGACACCTGGTCGGTCACATTGCGGAACATGTTCTGTAGTGTCTCGTTCATCGTGTCGTCTCCTTGACAGCCAACACCGGAGCGCGACGCCTGGAAGCGCCGGGATGTATGAGGATGGGGAACGTACCCGGGGCCGGACGCGGGTGTGCGTTGGCGTCATCCGGCGCTGCCCACCGAATCACGTCGAAACAGCCCCGATCCACAGACGAAACGGTTGTGAAGGCGACATCACATCAGCTCGGACACCGAGAGGGCTGGAGAGTCACAAGACCACGCGCCGTCGGCGCCGACTCCGCTCGCCCTCCGGGCTCCCTCCGTCCGCGCCGACACAGCTCCCTGCACCCTCTTCGACTGAACCATGCCCCCTACCTCCTTCGACATCGGATTCTCCCCTAATCCGTGTCCAAGAAAACTGGGGGCGCCTCAGGACACGTTGCGCGTCAGTCTGCCGGACGGCATGTTTGCGCTCGGCGAGCTGATGCCCAGCGAGAGGGTTCCGCCATTGTGGATTCTATCCGCTTGCGACACGTCGGTCACGGGGGCCTTGCGTGGCTGCTTTGTGCGGAGGCTGCTTGCGCTGGGAGCGGTGTGCGTCGTGGCCACACTTGCGCCAGTGGACGCTTTTGCCGCCAATGTTCGTCGGCAAGCTTCTAACGGGAATCTACAGTCCGGTCGAGCGAAGGGAGGATCGGGATTTCCATGAGGAGTTCTTCGACGCACAGGTAACAACGGCCGTCTTTTATGATCCTCTGCTTCCGCTGATCCGTAGGTCGGCGCGTCGACCGGAGTTGAAGCGAAAGCTGGGATTCGTGGTCGGTGAATGTTATGCCTGGGCACGAGCCGCCCAACTCGAGGCGCGAGAGTTCCGGGTCGGCGGCGGACTGACGCTTTCCGCCTGTTTGGACGCGTGTGGACTCGCTGGGCTGAACTACGCCCACCACGCGGCGGGACAGATTCGGCCGGAGACCTTGCTATTCACGGCGTTCGGTGCACCGGGAAGGATTGAACTGCGCTAGCAACCTGTGGCGAAAGTCGGTTTTACGGGGATCGACAGGACCGATCCTCTGTACTAGACTGAGGCCCCATGGCGATGGGCACGACCCGCGACGACGGGTCCCAACAAGCGATGTGGGTAGCCCACGGCGGATCTTCCCCAGGGCGGCGGGCATCCCTTCTACGAACGGCTGAACGAGATCCTGTGCGCGGCGGGCTTCGATGCATTCGTTGAGAAGCCAGCGCGCCGTTCTATGCGCGGATGGGGCGGCCGAGTCTAGCGCCGGGGCGTTATTTCCGGCTGCTGCTGGTGGGGTATTTCGAAGGCCTCGACTCGGAGCGGGCGATTGCGTGGCGTGCGGCCGATTCGTTGAGTCTGCGGTCGTTCCTGCGTCTGGCGCCGCCGCCGGCGCCGCCCGACCACTCGACGATCTCGCGGACGCGGCGGCTGCTGAGCGTCGAGACCCATGAGGCGGTGTTCACCTGGGTGCTGCAGCAGCTAGCCGACGCGGGCCTGGTGCGGGGCAGGACGGTGGGTATCGACGCGACGACGCTGGAGGCGAATGCGGCGTTGCGGAGCATCGTCCGCCGCGAGACGGGCGAGGACGACACGACGTTCCTGACGCGTCTGGCCGAGGCGTCGGGCATTGCGACGCCGACGCGGGCCGAGCTGGCGCGGTTCGACCGATCCCGCAAGAAGAAGACGTCGAACGCCGAATGGACCCATCTGCACGATCCGGATGCGCGGGTCACGAAGATGAAGGACGGGCGGACGCACCTCGCCTACAAGGCGGAGCACGCGGTGGACCTGGACAGCGGCGCCGTCGTGGGGGTGACCGTACAGGGGGCTGACACGGGTGACACGGCGTCGATGGTCGAGACGCTGATCGCGGCGGCCGAGCAGGCGGAGTCGGTGCTGCCGGACGGGCCGGGCATCGAGGACGTCGGCGGCGACAAGGGCTATCACAGCAACGACGCGCTGGTTGACCGCAAGGCCCTGGGACTGCGCAGCTACCTCTCGGAGCCGGACCGGGGCCGCCGATGCTGGAAGGGCCAGCCATCGGCCCGCGATGCCGTGTATGCCAATCGGCGGCGGATTCGCGGGGAGCGCGGCCGTCGGCTCCTGCGGTGTCGCGGGGAATTGCTGGAGCGGCCGTTCGCGCACGTGTACGAGACGGGCGGGATGCGGCGGGTGCATCTTCGAGGGCATCCGAACATCCGGAAACGGCTGCTCGTGCACGTCGCCGGCTGCAACCTCGGGCTGCTGCTGCGTCAGATGATCGGCGTGGGCACGCCCCGGAGCCTTCAGGGCCGGACCGCGGCCCTCTTTAGTGCCCTGTTCCGGCGATTTCGCGACCTGTGGGGCCTTCTGGGACGCCTCCGGCCGCTATTCATGCCACACTCGTCGCGGACACCTTCCTCGCGCCGCGACCAGAGCATCCACTCCACTTCGTGAGTGTGAGGACTTACGCCTCAGGCTGCTATGGCTGAGATCGCGAAGATCGACTACACGCTGGGTCAGGACAACGTCCAGGTTCTCGGCCTCGACATCCACCATCCGGTCTTCGTCGTCTCCGGCCTCACCGTCATCGCGTTCGTCGCCGGGGTGCTGGCATTCCAGGCTGAGGCGGCGGTCGCTTTTGAAGCACTGCGCGCGTGGCTTCTGTCGACCTTCGACTGGGTGTTCATGGGCGTGGGCAACCTCATCGTCCTCTTCTGCCTGCTGCTGGTGGCGACACCGCTCGGCCGCGTGCGCCTGGGCGGCGCGGATGCCCGGCCGGACTATTCCCGATCGGCGTGGTTCGCCATGTTGTTCGCCGCCGGGATAGGCATCGGCCTGATGTTTTTCGGGGTGTCGGAGCCGGTGGAGCATTTCCTGCAACCGCCGCTCGGTCTCGAGGCGGCCGACACAGCGGCGGCGCGCCTTGGCATGGCCGGCGCCATCTACCACTGGGGCATCCATGGGTGGGCCATCTACGCGGTGGTGGCGCTGTCGATCGCCTTCGCGTCGTACAACCTCGGCCTGCCGCTGACGCTCCGGTCGGCGCTCTATCCGCTCATGGGAAAGGCGGTGTGGGGCCGGTTCGGCCACGCCGTCGACATCCTCGCCGTTTTCGCCACGCTCTTCGGAATGGCCACGTCGCTCGGCCTGGGTGCCAAACAGGTGGCCGCGGGGCTCGCCCACCTGTGGGGTACGCCGACGACCGACACCACCCACGTGCTGCTGATCATCGGCATCACTGCCATGGCGCTGGCGTCGGTCGTCAGCGGGATGGAGAAGGGGATCAAGCGGCTGAGCGAGGTCAACGTGCTGCTCGCCCTGCTGCTGCTGGCGTTCGTGCTGACGGTCGGGCCGACGCGCGGCATCGTCACCGGCGCCGTGACCAGCCTCGGCCAGTATCTCGTGGCGATCGGACCACTCAGTAACTGGGTGGGCCGCGAGGACCTCGACTTCATGCACGGCTGGACGACCTTTTTCTGGGCCTGGTGGATCTCGTGGTCCCCCTTCGTCGGCCTGTTCATCGCCCGGGTCTCACGCGGCCGGACGGTGCGCGAGCTGATCGCCTGCATGCTGATCATGCCGACGCTGGTTACCGCGCTCTGGATGAACGCCTTCGGCGGGACCGCGGTGTCGCAGTACGTCGATGGTGGCTATCCCGACGTGATCGCGGCGGTGCAGGCGCAACAGCCGGAGATCGCCCTGTTCGCGCTGCTGGACACGCTGCCGCTTGCGCCCGTCATGTCGGTCTTCGGCCTCGTGCTGGTGGTGGTGTTCTTTGTCACCTCCTCCGACTCCGGATCGCTGGTCATCGACACCATCACCGCGGGCGGCAAGCTGGACACGCCGGTGCCCCAGCGCGTGTTCTGGTGCATCTTCGAGGGGCTCGTCGCCATCGCGCTGCTGCTCGGCGGCGGCCTCGTGGCCGCGCAGGCGGCCACCCTCGCCGTCGGCCTCCCCGTCGCGCTGGTGCTGGTCGCCATGTGCTACAGCACCTGGAAGGGGCTGCGCGCGAGCACGGCGAGCACGGCCAGTTAACCCCGTTGCGTCTGATCGAGCCGGACAAGCCGAACCAGAACGCCTACGTCGAATCGTTCAACGGCCGGTTCCGCGACGAGTATCTCAACGAGCACTGGTTCACGAGCCTGACCCATGCCCAGGTCCTCGTCGAGGGTTGGCGGCGCGAGTACAACGAGGAGCGGCCGAAGAAAGGGACTGGGCGGGCTCACGCCCGTCCACTACGCCAAGCGGCTGGTCGCGGAACGCAGTACAGTCACCATCGGACTCTAAACCGAAGTGCTACTGAAGACGGGGGGACGTCGCCGACAGAGGCGGCCTATGCGCGCACTGACCTTTTCGAGCGCCGGCGCCGCTTGATGGACGACTGGGCATCTGCCATAGAGTCTAGGTAACTCATTCTATAGCAATAGCTTACAACTGCATATGTAATCGCTTCCCCTCATCGCACCCCTCGTTCGCAATTAGATGTCCGACGGCGTTGAAGACCCTCTGTGGACGGCTTGAGATCGTGGACCGCAGAGACGACCACGCGCTGATCAGGCGCTGCGGGGCACCATCGCCACCCCCGCCGGTGTCACCGAACGACGATCGCGCGTCGGCCCGCCACGCGTACGCGTGGCGGGCCGACAGAGGCACCCGCCGCTACGCGGCCGAACGCGGGAGCGCGATCCCAACGCCCCCGACTACGCTCCACACCCGCACGGCCTACACCCCCAAGCGCCGCCATGACTCTGCATCTGGCGCCACCTATCCACCGACACGACCCCGCCAATCTCGCCTCATGTTGTCTGCCATCAGCCCCGCTCCGCGGCGGCAGTCGGGTAGCGCGCACCGCACCGCGCCAGGACGCTCCGCTTACCTTCGGTCCCTGTCACGTCCGTTGCCACTGCGTCCTGTTCCTCCTGCCACCGCTCCCGCACGGCCTCCTGTCCAGGTCGCTCATCCCCTTCCGCCAGCTCTACATGAGCGGAAGGGCAATCACGCCCACAACGGACAGGAGAAACGAAATGGCAAACAACACCAACGGCAAGCCCGTCGCGGAGATCCGAGTCGGCAGGATCACCGCCACCATCTGGCAGAACACCCCCACGGACGAAGGCGTGTTCTACAGCGTCCACATCACCCGCCTGTTCCGCCGCGGCTCCACCTGGGATCGCACTCCCGCATTCGGCCGCGATGACCTTCTGACGGTCGCGAAGATCGCGGACCTCGCCAACACGCGGATCTACGAGTTGCAGAACGCAATCGAATTCCGCAACCCGCAGGACGACGCCGGCGCCGCCTAACGCACGAAACGCCGCGGCGGGACCGCTCCCCGCCGCGGCCTTCTCTGTACATGGAAATAGCAACCTGAAAAGGGACCCTCCATTGTTGAGTTGTCGTGGCCATCGGGACGTAGCCGGACGGAGCCGAGCGACGGGAGGCCACGTCCCGATGAGCGCTATTGCCGTGGCACCTCCTGTGGCGTGCGGGACGCCTGGTTGCGTGTGGCGGCCTTGAGCCGGTAGCTGTCGCCGGCGATCGTCAACACGGTGGCGTGGTGGAAACTAGACTGGTAGGGGCGGCGGGAGTCGAACCCGTTCGAGCGTGTTTCGGTAACTGACTGACGACGCGCAGTTTGTGGTCTAACACGTTCGACGTCAAGCGTTTGTCGGCAGCCGCCGAGTCTACTGGAATCCACCTGAGTCCCCTCGAATCGACCCGGTTCGTGGAGAAATAGTGGAGGAGGCGGGAACCTGTTCCCGATCCGCCTGGCGGCGGGTGCAGGTTCCGCCTCCTCCACAGGACCATGACGGTCAGTCCAGCTACGCAACCATCTCTGACGAATCTCCGAGTCCCAGGCGCGCGTTGCGCGCTTCACCCGCCGGAATCCTTTGGCCGCTACCAGTACACTGGCAGCGAACGGCCTTGTTGCATGGATCAGACATGGCTCGCAACAAGATCATGCACCTCAGGACTGCGAACGCGAATGGAGCCGCCCGGACCGTCACGTTCGCGCACCGCAGACGCCGCGCGCGTGGCCATTCCCCTCCTGATCGTCTTCGCCGCGCCGTCGTCGCTCGTCGTGGAACGCGACCGCCCCTCGCAGTTCCCGATCCTGGGCAACGGTCCACCCGGCACGTTCGTCCTATTCTCGGGCAGGCTCCGAGTTTCGCTGCCCACCGATCAAGTCGTCTCGGCGGACGACACCGGCGGCTACGCCAAGGTCGGATTCGGAGGAATGCGCTTCACCGGCATGGCAAGCGGGCGTCTCGTCTTCGTGCGTGAGCGCGACCTGTACCCGGTGGACCAGCTCTCGCCAGATCGCAGCCACACGATGCGGCTGGAGCCCCAGTGGGTCGCATCGGTCTTCGCATACGGTCAACTCCTGTGGCCCGCCGTCCCTCACGAGCCATAACCCGTCGGGATTTTGCTGGCGCATCGATCTGCTCAACCGCAACGCCGCCCCCGATGACATCCTCACCACGTTGCGGCGTCGGCCGAATATCTTCGGGGCCGGCTTGTGGGTTGGCAGAGGCCGGCAGTGGGATCCAAATCATGGCCGAACGTGCCGGAAGCGACATAACTCCAGAGGGCATTGTCAACTTGGCCTCCTGCTGGCAGAGTTATCGCATGCCCAGCTACGGGATTGTCCCGCCCGCTGTTGATCTTCGCGAGCGGCGGCTTGTGCTGTGATTCTATGCGACCTGCTCGGTGGCCGCCTCCTCCTTGGCTTCGAGAACGGCGAGGGCTGAGACCAACCTGGTGATGTCGCGCCAACCGTGCACGCGGCGGAACGTCTTCTCGGCTTCGACGATCGCTGCGCTCACCCAACGTACAACCATCGTGCCGTTACGCCAGCGCTTCACGTTGCGCGAGTAGGTGGTGAGTAGGTGGTAATGCTGCCATTGAAGTTCTCGATGGCGTTCGTGGTGCGCAACTTCGTGTCAAGGGCGTCGCACCGTGGCAGAAACCGTGGAAGCCCGGCGAGGAACGACTTCCGAAAAACATCCAGACCGACAAGCCGTACCGGGGCGGGAATTCGGTCTACCTCAGCGTGACCCAAACCGCGAAGGGCTACAGCGATAACCGCTGGGCGACCTACAAGCAGATCAAGGACATGGGCGGGCAGGTCCGCAAGGGCGAGAAGGCCACCCACGTGCTGTTCTACAAGTTTGACGACGAGCAGCAGAAGGCGCAGGACCAACCCGACCGCCCGACCACCGAGGGGAAGGCCGAGCGGGAACACACGCGCCCGCCGATGGTGCGCTGCTATGCCGTGTTCAACGTCGCACAGGCGGACGGCCTGACGCTGGAACGCCAGGGCGACGACCGCGAGAAAGAGCCCGAGTGGAAGGCCCATCAGACGGCCGAGCGGGTGATCCAGGAGAGCGGGATCCACGTCGCCCATGTGCGCGGCGACCGCGCGTTTTACAACCTCCAGTCCGACAGGGTGACGCTCCCGGAACGTGAGCAGTTCGCCACGGCGAACGGCTATTACCAGACCGCCTTACACGAACTCGGCCACGCCACCGGCCACCCCGAGCGGATGGACCGCGACACTCGGTCACGATTGGACCGCTTGACGCGGTACGCGGGATAGACACGGACCCAGTGGGTCTCGCCGCGGTAGCCCAGCGCTCCCGAGAGCTCGGTGTCGAGATAGTCAGCGTTGCCGACCGCACCGTCAAACAACACCACGGCAGTGGCGTAGCCTGCTTCACCGGCACTCCGATCCAGGCTCTCGTAGCTGCGGACGGTCTGGGTTTGCCCAGCGCTGGCGCACATCACGATGGTCAGCACGGTGACGACGGTGGTCGTCCACGACTGAGAAGTCGACATCACTGTGAAGGCGCGGGGGGGAAGTGCCACGCAGTGGGACCGCCCGGCACGGCAGCTAGTGGAGGAGGGTGCCCGGGGAGTACCGCCCGTCGCGGTAGTCCCCGCAGAGCACCGCCACCAGCGGGTGGCTGATCGGCTGCCCGCTCTCGTCTGCCTCGAGGTTCCGCTCGGCCACGTACGTGGTGTGGTCGGCCCCTTCCACGAGGACGTGATACCAGGGCTGGTCCTTCGGTGGGCGCGACCGCGCCACGAGGTCGTACCACTCGTTGGCACCCCGGAATGTCGCGTCCACGTCGAACACGACACCACGATAGTCGAACCTCGTGTGACGGACGATCTGGCCGACGAAGAACTGCGCCCTGTGCTCCATGTACTCCCTCTCACGCTATCATGCCGCCCGGAACCGGTTTCCCTCTCGTGCTCGGCAGGGTATTGTCAACTTGAGCGAACCCGCCGTGTCCAATCCCCAAGCTGTTGCGGTTGAGAGCTGCTCTCGCGACAGCATATCGGGCTCCGAATTGGGGCATTCACCAGCAACTAACAATGCCTGACGAACACCTCGTCGAGATGCCAGGTGTCTCCGAGCCGGCCACGTCGGCGCCGCAATCGGCCCGCATACTCAGGACCGAACCGTCGACACCACTTCCGGATGGCCTCATAGGTGACTTCGACACCCCGGCGGGCCAGCACGTCCTCCACGTCTCGGAAGCTGAGCGCGAAGCGATGATAGAGCCACACCGCGTGGCTGATAATTTCAGGGGGAAACCGGTATCCGCGGTAGCTGGGCATGCGGTAACTCTGCCAGCAGGAGGCCAAGTTGACAATGCCCCTGCCGTCGCTACGATGGCCAGGATGTCGAGCGTGGCTCACCGAGGGCGCGGGATCCGTGCACCAACGCCCCGCCTGCCGCCCCGCTTGCGGCTGGCCGCCGCCGTCACCGACGGTGACGACCCCTTCCCTGGGGGATGAATCGCCGGAGCGACCCCAGAGGAGTCGGCGGGAGCGTGTAAACGACACGCACTCGCCATCACGTCAGTTAGACTTGCGACCCTCAGCGTCGACGCATCACGACGATCCGATTCGAGTTGGTCCCTCCCTTGTTGTTGTCGATGCCCCACGTATTCGACGTCTTGGTGAACATCTGCTCGTTGACGACGACGAAAATGAGCTCCCACGCCGTCTCGCGCGCTACATCGGCGACCACTCTATCGAGTAGCAGTGACCCGTTCCGGATCTCTCCCACCTCGAAGGCAAACACACTGCCGCAGGCCGAGATCGCGGCGACGTTGTCGAGCGCCTCGCGCACAAGATCCTTCCAGGTCTCCAACTTGCCGGTCTGCGTGATGCCAACCTTATCGGGATCGATGCCCGCGAACCAGCACCGCATCCAGTTGTCGGCCCTGTAGTTGACGATATCCATGAACGGCGGCGACGTGACGGCAAGCGACACCGGCGGCCCATCATAGACGAACGATGTCCCCACTGATTGTTGGAAAAACCCACGATTCTGCCCGGTCGGCGCTTGGTGCGACACGTCACGCAAGAGCGAACGCGTCTTGCGCCGAATCAGGTCGGTGACCTCACGGTACTCCGGTTGCTGATTACGGCGCTGGTTGTTCTTCCGCTGACGCTCTATTGATGTCGCCTGGTTCGGCGGCAGCGTGTAGACCGAAAAGAATCCTCGAGAATGACCGGTCAGCCGATTAAGCGCGACCATCTGGATCCAGCGATCGATCGCGTCGGCTGAACCGCTCGACCGGCGCTCGCACAGGTACTCGCGGAGGCGACAGATCTGGTTCAACGTACGTTCATGAAAGAAGACATCAAAGCCGTCGGGACGCGCGGCCGGTGTGTCCAGCGACAGCCCGCTTAGCCGGGCGTCGATCTCCGCGATGAAGGGCGGGTCCAGCCGAGCCTCAAGCAGCATGCGAGACAACGGATTGGCGTCGTTTCCAAGGGTCTGTCGCCCGTGCAGCGCGGCTTCCAGTAGGGTCGTTCCGCGTCCCATAAACGGGTCGAAGACCACATCACCCGGAACCGTCAGCCTAGTAATGAAGAACCGTGGCAGTTGCGGTTTAAAGCACGCCCGGTACGAGATTTCGTGTAGGGAATGCGCGGCGCGCTGCTTGGAAGTCCAGAACTCGTTCACGAAGACGGGTACGCCTGCGTAATCGCTGATGACCGTTGCCTTGCCGTTGCCTTGCCGTATCGGCACCATCCCTTAAGCTCCCTGGTGAATTCGTCAAGTGTCAAGCGTTGATCGCCGGTGAGTGCGAATTCGTACTGCACCCTCACGCCCCCAACAAGGCAAGAGCCCTGGGTCGAGACAACTTGGTTCCGGCCCCGAGCGCTCCGCTGGTATACCACCGACGTACAGTCTCTGCCGATAACTTCCATACGGGTATTTAGGGGAACTTCGTAACGTCGCTGACGACATACCCCTCTATTTCATCCAGCTTCGCGAAAAAACTGCCTTCGTCAAAGCTTCGTCCGGATCCGACCATGTAGCTTGGGCAGAAGTAGATACCTCCGCCGGTGATAGAACGCACCTCCCACTTCCGGCCGTGTGCGTCGATCAAGTCAAACCCAGCTCCCTCGCTCGGCGATAGGCGTCCTCCGATGATGTCGCGACAGATTCGCCGCTCGAGGATGAATGACACACGCCGCCCATCCGTGAAGTAATCCATCGTCTCCTGTTGCGTGAGATGCAAAGAAGCAGCGATGCCGTTGAGGTCCCATTGCAGTACGCCTATCCGTTCGATCACGTGCTTCCCTTCCGATCTGAGCATTGCGGTCAGAGCTTTGAGCCGCTGGTCATCCGGTGCAGAATAGCGGCACTCGGCGACGTACGCCAATGCTGCTGGCCTCGTAGCCGTGCCTCACCGGTGCAGAGGAACACCGCCGCCGCGGCGCTTGGTGGCGTTGTTGCATGAAGACCCTGCGGGGGGGGGCGCACTTCTCGTGACCTTTGGCAGGAGCCACACTACAGGAATGAAGTCGAAGGTCCATCCCACGTACAAGACGAAGTACCGCGTTGCGAACTGGCCGGCCTATAACCAGACCCTCGTTCGACGCGGCGATGTGACGGTGTGGTTGTCCTCGGAAGCGATCGCTGCCTGGACGCCCCGCCGGAGCGGCCGGCGGGGTGGGCAGCGGCGGTACTCGGAGCTCGCCATCGAGACCGCCCTGACCCTGCGGCTTGTCTACCATCTCGCGCTGCGCTAGGCCGAAGGGTTCCTGTATGCACTGTTCGGGATAATGCGCCTCGATCTCTCCGCCCCAGACTATACGACGCTCTCCCGGCGCAGTCAGCATTTGACGCGCCGTCTGCGACTGGTCCCGACCGACGAGGGCATCCATCTCGTGCTTGACAGCACAGGTCTGTCCATCGTCGGGGAGGGTGAGTGGGCTGCCGCGAAACACGGTGGCCGCGGCAGGCGTGGCTGGAGGAAGCTCCACCTTGGTGTCGATCAGTCCGGCGTGATCCGTGTCCACACGCTGACCGAGGCGACGGGTGACGATGCGACCACCGGCCTCGATCTGCTCACCGCGGTCAAGGGCCCTCTCGTGCGCGTCACCGCTGACGCCGCCTACGACACGGTCGCCGTCTACGAAACGGCGACGGCGCGGGGTGCGACAGTCATAATCCCACCGGCCAAGACGGCGAACCTCTTTGGCCACGGCCCGCGGTCGCCCGCGCGGGATCGGACGATCACGTTGGTGAAGCAGCTCGGACGGCGCCGTTGGAAGAAGGCGTCAGGGTACCATCGTCAGGGCCGGGTGGAGAACGCGTTCTTCCGCTACAAATCCATCATCGGTAATGGCCTTCGCGCCCGGAGTCCAGCTGGGCAGGGGAGTGAGGCCGTCCTCGGCTGCGAGATCCTGAATCGGATGACCGCCCTCGGCCGACCAGTGTCGTATCGCATCGGCCGGTGAGGATCCTGTCAGTGGGTATCGTGCGGGCCGGTGACGATTCGTGCAACAACGCCGCAGTCGGGTAGCGCGCACCGCACCGCACCGCGCCGCGCCAGGTCGCTACGCTGACCTCCGGTCCCTGTCACGTTCGCTGCTACTGCGCTCCCAGTCCTCCCGCCACCGCTCCCGCACGGCCTCCTGCCGAGGTCGCTCATCCCCTTCCGCCAGCTCTACATGAGCGGAAGGGTAATCACGCCCACAACGGACAGGAGACAACCAATGGCGCACAACAAAGACGACAACCCCACCGCTATCCGCCCGTGGTTCGGACCCATCCCCACCGGCGGAGATTGGAACCCGGCTCACGGCGCCGATCCTGACGTTATCGACTTCCACCGCTACGCGGCCGGCGAGCCAGAGCACATCGTTCTCTCATCGGTCGACACCCTCACGCGCCTGAATCGCATCCGTTGGCGATGAACCTAACCGTCGCCAACGGCTCCACACCAGCTCCCCGCTGCCCATCTCTCACTTCGACTTCCGCAACACCTATCCGCACCTTCCGACTCCCGCCCCTACGCGGCCGAACGCGGGAGCGCGATCCCAACGCCCCCAACTACGCTCCACACCCGGACGGCCTACACCCCCAACCGCCGCCATGACTCTGCATCTAGCGCCACCTATCCACCGACACGACCCCGCCAATCTCGCCTCATGTTGTCTGCCATCAGCCCCGCTCCGCGGCGGCAGTCGGGTAGCGCGCACCGCACCGCGCCAGGACGCTCCGCTTACCTTCGGTCCCTGTCACGTCCGTTGCCACCGCGCTCCTGTTCCTCCTGCCACCGCTCCCGCACGGCCGCCTGTCCACGTCGCTCATCCCCTTCCGCCAGCTCTACATGAGCGGAAGGGCAATCACGCCCACAACGGACAGGAGAAACGAAATGGCAAACAACACCAACGGCAAGCCCGTCGCGGAGATCCGAGTCGGCAGGATCACCGCCACCATCTGGCAGAACACCCCCACGGACGAAGGCGTGTTCTACAGCGTCCACATCACCCGCCTGTTCCGCCGCGGCTCCACCTGGGATCGCACTCCCGCATTCGGCCGCGATGACCTTCTGACGGTCGCGAAGATCGCGGACCTCGCCAACACGCGGATCTACGAGTTGCAGAACGCAATCGAATTCCGCAACCCGCAGGACGACGCCGGCGCCGCCTAACGCACGAAACGCCGCGGCGGGACCACTCCCCGCCGCGGCCTTCTCTGTACATGGAAATGGCAACCTGAAAAGGACCCCCCCTTGTTGAGTTGTCGTGGTCATCGAGACGTGGCCGGACGGAGCCGAGCGACGGGAGGCCACGTCCCGATGAGCGCTATTGCCGTGGCACCTCCTGTGGCGTGCGGGACGTCTGGTTGCGTGTGGCGGCCTTGAGCCGGTAGCTGTCGCCGGCGATCGTCAACACGGTGGCGTGGTGGAAACTAGACTGGTGGGGGCGGCGGGAGTCGATCCGCCCAGAAGTCCATATTTCCTAATACTTTAGGAAAACCGAAACGCCAGACTCGCGAGAAACGCTCAAAAGCCGAGGTCCAGGTACAAAACAGGTGCAGTGACTCTCGCAATCATGTCGAGGACGTCCGCGACACGGCCCCCCGTTCTCTTCAGATGCGCAAGGCATCGCGCGGACACCATCCGTAAACACCAGCACCAAGTCGGGCTTCACGTGACAGTCACGGTAATCGGCCCACTCGCCGCTCAGCGCATGGTCGTGGTGCCGACCACGGCCCATGGCCCAAACCTGCCAATAGTTTCAATGTGACCATATATGGTCTAATCAAGACATGGACCAGACAGCGAAGGTGTCGGAACTGAAGGCGAAGCTGAGCGGGTACCTGGCACAGGTGCGCCGGGGAGCCACCGTCACGGTGTGTGACCGTCAGACGCCGATCGCGCAGCTGGTGCCGGTCGCGGGCGTTGTCGGCGGGCTCGAGGTGCGGGAGCCGACCGCTGCGAGCGCCCTGCCAGCGGCACCACGCATCACGCTCAAGAAGGGGGTCGACATCGTTGCACTCCTGCGGGCGGACCGGGATGACCGGTGACGATCTATCTCGACACGAGCGCGGTGTTGCGCGCGCTGCTGGGCACCGGCAACCCGCTACCGGAATGGGGGACGTGGGACCGCGCGTACTCGAGCGAAATCATGGGCGTCGAGGCGCGGCGGGCGCTCGACCGTCTCCGCTTGGCGGGCGCGCTCGATGATGACGAATTAGCTGACGTGCACGAGGCGATCCGCGCGACGGAGCGCGCGATCGGATCCATCCGGTTGACCGCTGCGGTCTTGCGACGAGCCGGTCAGCCCATGCCAACCGTCGTCAAAACACTCGATGCAATCCATCTCGCAAGCGCCCTGCTTTTTGAGGAGCGCCATGAGACCGGTCTCGTGTTCGGCACGCACGACCGCAGCCAGGCAACAGCGGCACGCGCGCTCGGCTTCGATGTGGTGGGCACACCCCCGCGACCGTAGGAGATCAGGCGCTGTTCGATAAGGCCTGCGGCAAGAAGTTTGAGATTCCACCGGCTGGAAGTAGCGGGCCACCACTGGTGCCGTCGCTGACGGCCCGCGCATCAGATCAGGAAGAACCATGAGCCAAGATGCACACGCCCGGCCGTCAGGCGGCGCGCCGGAGCCACTGTACGACGCAAATATACCGACACCCACGCACGCTGAGCGCGCGCGAACGCTGGCCGCCCAGATCTCGACCGGGACGCTGTGTACCCTTGCGCTGGAGCCGGTCGGCTACCCCTACGGCTCGTTCGTGACCGTGGCCTTTGAGAACGGAGACCCGGTCTTCCTCATTAGCCGACTCGCCGAGCACACCAAGAACCTGGAGCGGGACCCTCGCGCGTCGCTGCTGGTCGCCGAGGGCGGCGCCGTTGATCCCCTCGCCAACGGCCGCGTCACGATGCTCGGTCCCTGCACGCGCGTCGAGGGGGAGGGGGGCAGCGCTCGTGCTGCCTTCCTGGCGACCCATCCGAATGCGGCGTACTACGCCGACTTCCGCGATTTCGCGTTCTGGAAGCTCCACGTGGCTTCGGTCCGCTACATCGGGGGCTACGGTCGGATGTCGTGGGTGGTCGCGGCCGAGTGGCAGGCCGCTGAGCCGGATCCTCTCGGTCCGTCGGCGGCCGGCATCATTGCACACATGAACGCCGACCATGCCGACGCGATGGTGCTCTACTGCAAGGCCTTTTCAAAGGCGACCGAGATCAGCGCCGCGATCATGACGGGCGTCGACCGCTACGGGTTCGAGATGTCGGCCACGACCAAGGAGGGACCACGACCCGTCCGTCTGGCGTTTGCCGTGCCGGTCGGCACGCCGGAGGAAGCGCGCGCCGCTCTGATCTCGATGCTGAAGGATGCGAGGAACAGGCTGACCTGAGCGTCATGAATGCTTTTGACACGGCCGCCGTGCTCATTGCCATCGCAGCCCCCACCGGCTACATCAATCACCGCGTCCTGAAGCTATCCGCCCCCACCGGCACGCTGGCCGTCGCGCTGGTGAGTTCGTTTGTCGTGGTGGCCGCTGATGCCGTCGTTCCAGGTCGAGATCCTCGTCCTCGAGGGCCGGAGCTATCGCCGGCGCGAGGCCGAGCTCACCCAGCAGCAGCGCAAACGCCGACGTCCGCGCCGCGACGACCCGACCAATAGCCGCGATCCAACCCCCGTCGATGAGGTAGGTCGATGACTGTCCGGAAAACGTCAGTTTCTGGCGACTGCCAACACTGTAACTCTTATCGAAGACCAGCATTAATTCATCCTGCACCACAAGATCCTGTGGGAGGGCGAGGACGTCGACGTGGCGGCGCCGATGGTGAGCGAAGCCCAGGCGCGGTATCCCGAACTGCGGGCGTGCAGCTTCGACCGGGGCTTTCACAGCCCTGACAACCGAATCAAGCTCGACGCTCTGCTCGACCTCAACGTACTGCCGAGAAAGGGGTATCTTTCCAGAGCCGACCGCGAACGGGAGGCGGAGGAACCCTTCGCGGCCGCGCGGCGTGCGCATCCGGCAATCGAGTCGGCCATCAATGGGCTGGAACACCGGGGGCTCGACCGTGTCCGCAGCCATGGCGCCGACGGCTTCGCGCGCACCGTCGCACTGTCGGTACTGGCCGCCAAACTGCATCGCATCGGGTTGCTCCTGCAAAAGCGCGAGCGCAAACGACGACGACCCGCCGCCTGACCGGCCGCTTCCCCTCTAAAGCATGCCGTGACCCGACCCGCGGAAAGACGGGAAGCCCCCCATCCTTGGAAGCCGGACGTCCGGGCTGATTTCTTGCCGGCGCTCCCCGCGGGCCGCCAAGCATCGCCGTCGCGGCCGGTTTCGTGGTCGAAATCCTACCCGAGGTGGGCCGGACTTGTCGCAGATTTCCGCCCGCAAGGGGGTTTTCTGGCTGACACTAGCTAGCCAGCAATGTGAGCCGTCTGAATCTGGCACGTCGGTCGCATCGTAACCAACCAGTATTGACCCAACGGAATGAGCCCCGACTAGGTGTTGCGACGATAATGTCCATCGTTTCCGGTCAGGCGCCCGCCCACGGATCGATGACCTCAATCCCCATATCGTCGAAGTCACCGATGTTTCTAGTCACCACCGCCATGCCGCGCGAGCGGGCAATCGCCGCGATCTGACCGTCTGCCTGCGAGACTGGGCGCCCGGCGGCGCGGCGGGCGGCCGCCATCTCCGCATAGGCGCGCGCCGCCGGGCTGTCGAACGGGAGAACCCGGCCGGCGAACAGAGCGCCGAAGGCGCGGTCGGCGGCCTCGGCGATACCGCGGCGGCGTCTACCCTGGGGCAGGAGCGCGATGCCGGTGCGGATCTCCGCTTCAGTTATTGCCGTCACGAACAGCTCTCGCGTCGGCCGGTCATCCAGCCAGAGGAGCACATCCGCGTGCGGGTCATCGCGCATCAGTTCGGAAACGACATTGGTGTCCAGCACGACCATCATCGCCACCTCAATCGAACAGGGGCGGTTCGCGCATCGGCTCGCGTGGTGGTACCTCGAGTTCGACGCCGCCGTAGGGCTTGAACAGTTCATGGACCGCCGTCCCAAGTCCTTTTGCCGGCGCCGCCTGTCGCTCGACGGCATCAGCTAGGATCAGGCGCGCTTCTTCTTCCATCGAGCGGCCGTGCCCGGCCGCCCGCTTGCGAAGACTGGTCTTCACATCGTCATCGAGATTGCGGATCGTGATACTTGCCATGGTCACACCTCTCTGTTGGCAACACTACGCCATGATTGCGATGCAATCAAGCGTCTGCCGCGGGAAATCCATACAGGAGCCGTGAATCCCCTCGTGTGAGAAATACGTCCGGATTCTGGGCGTGACTGGTGCGGTGGCGACCCTCCGGGTGGGTGACGCGCGAAGCATTCTCACCGCCTCTCCACGCGACTGGGCGGACACGATGAAGTTCGACCAGAGAGTCCAGCTTTGGATGATTGTCGGGACGTGGGTTGCAGGGTTGGCAACACTCCTGGGTCTGGCGCCCGGTTACCGTCGTCATGCGACACCTGCTCGTGTGCCCCACTGAGGTAGGTCGCCCAGTCGTTCATCAGGCGGCGCCGACGCTCGAAGAGATCACTGCGCGCGTAGGCCGCCTCGGTGGGGTTCTGAACCGTATGGGCGAGCGCGGCCTCGACCACCTCGCGGGGTATGCTCGTCCGTTCCGCGGCCCAGTCCCGGAAGCTCGACCCGAACCCATGCGGCACGGCGGCGATGCCGAGTTCCTTGGTCAATTTCGATAGTGTCATGTTGGAGAGTGGCTTCCCGCGCAGATTGCGGAACACCAGGCCGGTGCCATCGCTCAGTCTCTGTACGTCGTGCAGGATCGCGAGGGCCCGCCCCGAGAGCGGGACGCGGTGATCCCGCTTTGCCTTCATGCGCGCGGCGGGGATGGTCCAGACGCCCGCGTCCAGGTCCATTTAGTCCCACGTCGCTAGGCGCACTTCGCCGGATCGCACCGCCGTCAGCACCAGGAACTCGAACGCCCGCTTGGTGGCGACCGAGGCCTGGGAGGCTCGCACGGTCGCGAGGGCGTCTGCCACCGCGCCGTGGGGCAGCGCCCGCATATGTTGGACGATGGCCTGCTGCCGCCCGAGGGCCTGCCCGTACCTCGCTCCACACTGAAGAACCCAGCAGTGTTCCGATCCGACATGACAAGGTTCGTTGGTCGCTTGGATCCGAGCGAGATCGAGCGGAATCCTGTTCTTGATCTGGCGTAATGATATGGGGACCATGTGGGAGACCATGCCCCCTTATGGTAAACATAAGATGCTGATAATAAAGGTGTTATCGTAAATAAATGGCGGTGAGGCAGGGATTCGAACCCGAACCACGTGATTTTCTAAGTTGATGATGGCAAAGGACTTCTGGCGATAACCCTTTGTCGGTCATCACGTTCCAGCCGTGCGGACGTGCCCTCCAGTCTCCGGGAGTCCCCTTGGATCGACCCCGGTCGTGGCAACATTGTGGCAACGCTCCTCGCTAGGAGGACCTGCCTGTTCAGTGACGTCCCAATCGCAATCGAACCGGTGGCCTTGGGTGATCGGCCTCGGGTCCCCGGTGTCCTCGAACACGAGGTATTCACGCCGTTCGGGCCAAGCATCCTACTACTCCCAAATTGGTCCCGCAGCAGGGTGTGTGCCGGAAAGTGGAGCTCACACCGGTAGACATTTTGCGTGGACAACGGCGGCGAGGCCGGAGCCGTCCCGGTAGATGCCCTTGGCGACACGGCGGCGGACGCCGTGGCGTCCTATTTCAGGGCGTCATCTGAGTGTCACCAAGGCGTCAATCGTCGTCCCAAGGGCCCCGGCAATGCGTGACAGAGCGGCTGCAGAGCCGGGTTTGCGCCCGCGTTCGATCTCGGACAGGTACCCCGTGGCGATTCCCGTTCGCGCGGCCAGCTCTCGCACGGTGACGCCGAGATGGGTTCGAAACGCGACGATCGGGCGCTCGCCCTGCATGATGGCCAACGCTACCCCGTGCGGGATGCGGCTCCCATCATCTGCGTCGAGCGCGGCTACCTGATCCTCCAGCGCTTCCTTCTCGGCGAGCAACGCTTCGTACTGCGCTCGTGTCAGCGTAACGGTGTCGGTATCAGTCATACGCTTCGCTCCGGTGCCGAACTCTCAGAACCACCAGCACGGTGATCGTGTTGGTTTCAACGCTGAAGAGGACCCGATAGCTACCAATCCGTAGCCGTCGATACCTACTGTCAGCGAGTTGGATCACGTTGTTGGCCAGCGATGCCGGATCCGCCGCGTACTGTTCGACCTTGGCGACGATCCGCGCGCGGGCTGGGGCGGCGAGGCGACGCATGTCCTTCACGGCCTTGGTCGCCCACTCGATTTTCCCGACCGCCTTCACACCTCGATGTTCTCATATAGCGAACACTATGTCGAATCGTTTCGCCACGACTAGCCGGGGGTATTGTCAAGTTAACGAATACTCGGCCGACCGAGGGGATGTCCCGCCCGCTGTGGGAGGACGGCGGTTTCCCAGGACCTCGTACGGGGCTGTGATCAGGCGATGAGGTCACTCGACGCGCAGGCCACGCAGCCGGTGGTCGGCGACACGGGCCCCCGTTCTCTTCAGATGCGCAAGGCATCGCGCGGACACCATCCGTAAACACCAGCACCAAGTCGGGCTTCACGTGACAGTCACGGCAATCGGCCCACTCGCCGCTCAGCGCATGGTCGTGGTGCCGACCACGGCCCATGGCCGAAACCGACCAATAGTCTTAATGTGACTATATATGGTCTAATCAAGACATGGACCAGACAGCGAAGGTGTCGGAACTGAAGGCGAAGCTGAGCGGGTACCTGGCACAGGTGCGCCGGGGGGCCACCGTCACGGTGTGTGACCGTCAGACGCCGATCGCGCAGCTTGTGCCGGTCGCGGGCGTTGTCGGCGGGCTCGAGGTGCGGGAGCCGACCGCTGCGAGCGCCCTGCCAGCGGCACCACGCATCACGCTCAAGAAGGGAGTCGACATCGTTGCACTCCTGCGGGCGGACCGGGATGACCGGTGACGATCTATCTCGACACGAGCGCGGTGTTGCGCGCGCTGCTGGGCACCGGCAACCCGCTACCGGAATGGGGGACGTGGGACCGCGCGTACTCGAGCGAAATCATGGGCGTCGAGGCGCGGCGGGCGCTCGACCGTCTCCGCTTGGCGGGCGCGCTCGATGATGACGAATTAGCTGACGTGCACGAGGCGATCCGCGCGACGGAGCGCGCGATCGGATCCATCCGGTTGACCGCTGCGGTCTTGCGACGAGCCGGTCAGCCCATGCCAACCGTCGTCAAGACACTCGATGCAATCCATCTCGCAAGCGCCCTGCTTTTTGAGGAGCGCCATGAGACCGGTCTCGTGTTCGGCACGCACGACCGCAGACAGGCAACAGCGGCACGTGCGCTCGGCTTCGATGTGGTGGGCACACCCCCGCGACCGTAGGAGATCAGGTGCCGTCGCTGACGGCGCGCGCGTCAGATTGAGGAAGAACCATGAGCCGAGATGCACACGCCCGGCCGTCAGGCGGCGCGCCGGAGCCACTGTACGACGCAAATATACCGACACCCACGCACGCTGAGCGCGCGCGAACACTGGCCGCCCAGATCTCGACCGGGACGCTGTGTACCCTTGCGCTGGAGCCGGTCGGCTACCCCTACGGCTCGTTCGTGACCGTGGCCTTTGAGAACGGAGACCCGGTCTTCCTCATCAGCCGACTCGCCGAGCACACCAAGAACCTGGAGCGGGACCCTCGCGCGTCGCTGCTGGTCGCCGAGGGCGGCGCCGTTGATCCCCTCGCCAACGGCCGCGTCACGATGCTCGGTCCCTGCACGCGCGTCGAGGGGGAGGGGGGCAGCGCTCGTGCTGCCTTCCTGGCGACCCATCCGAATGCGGCGTACTACGCCGACTTCCGCGATTTCGCGTTCTGGAAGCTCCACGTGGCTTCGGTCCGCTACATCGGGGGCTACGGTCGGATGTCGTGGGTGGGCGAGGCCGAGTGGCAGGCCGCTGAGCCAGATCCTCTCGGTCCGTCGGCGGCCGGCATCATTGCACACATGAACGCCGACCATGCCGACGCGATGGTGCTCTACTGCAAGGCCTTTTCAAAGGCGACCGAGATCAGCGCCGCGATCATGACGGGCGTCGACCGCTACGGGTTCGAGATGTCGGCCACGACCAAGGAGGGACCACGACCCGTCCGTCTGGCGTTTGCCGTGCCGGTCGGCACGCCGGAGGAAGCGCGCGCCGCTCTGATCTCGATGCTGAAGGATGCGAGGAACAGGCTGACCTGAGCGTCATGAATGCTTTTGACACGGCCGCCGTGCTCATTGCCATCGCGGCCCTCACCGGCTACATCAATCACCGCGTCCTGAAGCTATCCGCCACCACCGGCACGCTGGCCGTCGCGCTGGTGAGTTCGTTAGTCGTTGTGGCCGCTGATGCCGTCGTTCCAGGTTGGCGCCTGCGGGAAGTGCTCAGCGGCTTTCTCGGCGAGATCGACTTCAACGAGGCGCTCATGCACGGCATGCTGTGCTTCCTGCTCTTCGCCGGTTCGCTGCACATCGATCTCGAGGGCCTGCTCAAGCACAAGTGGACCATCGGCGCGCTCGCCACGGTCGGCCTCCTGCTGTCGACACTGGTCGTGGGCACGCTTACGTGGTGGGCCTTCAGGCTTCTCGGCGTGGATGTCGCCTTCGTGGTCTGCCTGGTGTTCGGTGCGTTGATCTCGCCGACGGATCCGATCGCGGTGATGGGGCTGCTGAAGGAGCTGAATGCGCCGCGCGGCCTCGAAGCGCAGATCGCCGGTGAGTCGCTCTTCAACGACGGCATCGCCGTCGTCGTGTTCTTCGCGCTCGTGTCGGTCGCGGGGCTCTCCGGAGCAGGCGAGATGGAGGCCATCACGATGAGCGCTACGGGCCTGACGAGCTTCTTTCTTCAGGAAGTGCTCGGGGGCGCCGTGCTCGGACTGGGGTTCGGATACGTCGGCTACCACGCGCTCAAGAGCATCGACGATCATTCGCTCGAATTGCTCATCACGCTCGCGCTCGTCATGTTCATGTACACGCTGTCGTTCTGGATCCACGTGTCGGGACCGATTGCCGTGGTGCTGGCCGGTCTGCTCATCGGCAATCCAGGTCGCAAATTCGCCATGAGCCAGACGACCCGCGAGCACGTGGACGCGTTCTGGCAAATGGTGGACGAGATCCTCAACGCGGTGCTGTTTCTGTTGATCGGCCTTGAAGTATTCGCGGTCTCGGCCGGTCCCGGGGCCATTGTCGCCAGCCTGCTCGTCGTGCCGATCGTGCTCGCCGCGCGCTTCGTCTCTGTGAGCCTGCCGATCACCGCCATGAGTCTCCGCGGCCCCTACCGGCGCGGGATCGTGCCGATACTCACATGGTGCGGCCTGCGCGGGGGCATCTCGGTCGCCATGATGCTGTCGCTGCCGAGATTTCCGGCGCGCGACTACTTGCTGGCGTGCACGTATGCCGTCGTCGTGTTTTCGATCCTGGTGCAGGGACTCACGGTGCGGCGCGTGCTCGTCCACTACGGGGTAGGGGAGACCTCCGCGAGCTGAAGGCTCATACTAGAACCGGTTTCATAACCTCCAGGCGGGTCCTGACCGTGACCTCATGATTGATCACATTCTCGGGCTTGTTAGGCGGCCGCCTACATCGAGCGCTTCAATCGGAGCTATCGTACCGAGGTGCTCAACGCCCACCTCTTCGAATCGATCGCGGAACTGAGCATGATCCAGTTTCGTGGACGGTTTAACTCGGCTGCCAGCCGAGCCGAGCGTCGAGTGTCGGCACTGCTGTCTTAATCGCCATCGTCGGCTCAGGTTCGACGAACGTGCGCATTGACGATCCCCGGGCCGCCGAGCTCGCCAGCTAAGTAGGCCGCCCAGTCCGCTGGTGAATCTGTCCTAAGTTACTTAAATAATTGAAGTTATATTATATATCCAAGGTATTAGTCACCCTTTCGATCACCCTTTGCGAAAGGGGACCCGGAATCCTTGCCGCAGCGTTTGGCCGCCACCATCCTCAATCCTCTGGAGGCCGACGTGCCCCACGCCCCAAGGGGCCGTCGCTGACCCGAAGCGACGTGGAACAGAAACGACACGAGCATCTGGCGCCTTCGCTAGGGGTCGAGAATACCCTTACGGCTTCGACTACGACACGGTGAGGGGTGGAGTCGTTCTCTCGCCCTCCCCTTTGCCCTGAATCCCTGGACCACTACCGATTCTACTCGGACCCCGCACCCAGCGCGTCGGGCTGAAAGGTGCCCTTCCGGCTCGCCACACACGACCCGGAAACGCGCGGAGACGACCACCGCAGGCCCACGTGAGCGAGCAGACGGCAGCCGCTCGATCCGACGGCCCGGGATCGGTCAGAAGTAGTACTTCAGGCCGACCGTTACCGCCAGGTAGCTGATGCCCTCGAATCGCTGCGTGGTGTCGAATGGGGTGACGCCGTCCGCCTGCACGGGCGCATGGCTGCGGATAAGATCCCAGGTCGCCTCGTCGGTGATATGGCCGAATTGGGCCCAGCGCCCCGTCACGCCGACCGAGGTGTGCTCGGTCAGCGCGTAGTCGGCGCCGGCGAGCACCTGGAACCCAAACGCTTCTTGACGCACCGTCGTATCGAGGGAGCTGAGGGTGCCCGCCGCGACGCGCTTGGCGGCGTCCGGCCAGTCCGGCTCAAAGTCGATGCGCAGGTACTCGACGTCCGGCTTCCGGATGAACTGGTTGGCATAGTTCAGGGTGGTGATGGCCACGCCGAGGCCGCCGCCGACGTACGGCGTCCAGGGCGACTCGTTCGGAAAGTCGTAGTACGCGTTGGCGAAGATCTGGTGGGCGGCGTAGTCACGGATCCACTCGCGCGGCGGCTGGTCGTCGCTCCACTCGGTGTCCTTGCCCTGGAGCGCCACGTCCGTGGTGGCCCCGACCGCCGCGGTGGCGGGCCCCTGGGACCGGGTGAGATACTCCACCTCGACGCGCACCCGGTCGGCCCGGTAGCCGAACAGGAGGCCGCTCACGACCCCGCCCCCCGGGTTGAACGCGTTGTGCAGGATGGCCGTCGGCGTGCTGGCGCGGCACGCCTCGTCGCTGGCCGGCGGGCTGGTCGATGCCGGATAGAGGAGCCGGTCGCACCGCGTCGGGTGGTTGACCCCGGTGACGACCGAGGTGAGGGTGGACGCGTTCGCCCTCCCCACCTCGAGGCCGACATAGAAGCCGTCCTGGTCGGTCTGGCCGCTCGCGGCCGCTGCCGTCCCCAGGAGTGAGAGGCCCAGCGCCGCAGAGAGGCCCGCGCGCGCCGCCGATCGTGCCCCGCCGCCGGATGGCATCAGTCCCATGTCGGTATTGTACCCGCGAGCACGCACGCCGGTCCTGGGGCTTGGTCAGGAAGGCATTGAGGCCCTGTTGGAGGCGGCGTCCGGGTCCTGGTCGGCGCGGGTGAGCACCCAGGAGCCAGCGAGGAGTTTACGCCTGGTGTCGCGCTTCCGTTCCCTGGTTGATTCAATGGTACGCAGCCGCGCGATCCGGTTGGCGATTTGCTGCTTTTGTTTTTCGAGCTCGGCGATCCGCTCATCCGCTGGTTTAGCCATAATCAGAGCGTAGCACGAGCCCTCTTGACGAGTTCACCAGAACGAGGAAAGCGCACTTATAGTTCATGCGAAACCTCGGGCTAGAGGATCGTAGCGGCGGCGCACACGGCGAGCGGACGCGGCTCAAGAATCAGATGCGGCGGCTCTTTCGTTGCACGGTGTCGCTGAGCGAGGGGAGGCAAGCGTGAGTGCGCTGATCGCCCGCCGCACGGAGTCCTGGTGGAGCGAACGCCAGCGGCCACGGCCTGCCAGTCGGCGAGCTCGGCCGGAGGCGGTGACCGTGCGGCGCTCCGCCATCAGGACGCGCCGGCACGAAGGACGGGGGGCGAGCGCCCCGCCCGCGAACTCCGCCGCAGAGTGGGCCTCCGGGGGATCGAAGGGGGGCGGAGCCACCCCTCGCCAGAGCGCAATGTTCAACATTGCGTGGGCTGGCTCATGAACCTTAGCCTCGGCCTAAGGGGGTGGAACTCGAACCCGTCCATCACGACAACCGCGCTTCCCGGACGTGACCGGGCGCGCCGTTACTTCAGGATTGCCTCATCGCCCGCCCAGTCCCGGAACGACGAACGGAAGCCATGCGGAACGCACGCGATGCCGCAGCGTTCGAGCAGCCGGCGAAACTGCTTGGCATCCGGCGGCATGTCGCCCCTGGTATTAAACACCCACGAACCGGCGTCGCCGAGCATCCGCGCCGCGTCGAGGATCTCCAGCGCGCGGCGGCACAGCGGCACCCGGTGGTCGCGCTTCATCTTCATCCGCGCCGCCGAGAGGGTCCACACACGGCCGGCCGTGTCGATCTCGTCTCACGTGGCGAAGCGGACCTCTCCCGAGCGCGCGGCCGTCAGCACCAGAAACTCGAACGCCCGCTTGGTGGTGACCGAGGCCTGGAAGGCTCGCACGGTCGCGAGGGCGTCCGCCACCGCGCCGTGAGGCAGCGCCCGCATGTGCTGGACGACGGTCTGCTGCCGTCCGAGCGCCTGCCCGAAGGCGTCGCCCGCCGGGTTGTCCGGCCGGTAGTCGATCGCGACCGCCCACTTCATCACGGCGCCGATCCGTTGCCGTACCCGCCGCGCGGTCTCCGGCTCGTCGTGCTAGATCGGGGTCAGGACCGCCAGCGCGTCGGCCGTGGTCACCTCTGACATGGGCACCGCCCCGATGCGCGGGAACGCATAGGCGCGCAGACTGCGCGGCCAGGCCTGCCCGTACCTCGCTCCACACTGAAGAACCCAGCAGTGTTCCGGATCCGACAGGACAAGGTTCGTTGGTCGCTTGGAGCCGAGCGAAAGCGAGCGGAATCCTGTTCTTGATCTGGCGCAATGATATGGGGACCATATGGGGGACCATGCCTCCATGCGGTAACCATAAAATACTGATAATAAAGATGTTAGTGTAAATAAATGGCGGTGAGGCAGGGATTCGAACCCTGGGAGGAGGTTAAAGCCCCCTCAACGGTTTAGCAAACCGCCGCCTTCAGCCTCTCGGCCACCTCACCGCGGGTGGGCGCCGGCCACGCAGCGCCCGGAGGATCCATACGATAACACGCGGCGCGCGCACCCGCGCAACGCCGTCCGGCAAGATCCCCGCCGGCCCCGACCTGCCCCCCGCTACAGCCGGAAGAGGTGCTGGAACTTCACGAAGATGGCCCGGTTTTCCCGTCGGAACGCGGACGACTGCCAGGGCCGCTCGGTGATGCCGTCGCCGTTCAGATCGAGGTCGATGCGGCTCGCCTGCCGGTAGCGGTCGTCGTAGCCGGCGTAGAAGACCGTGCCAGCGTTGATTAGGAGAACCGCGGTCCCCAGTTGACGAGCCCCGACTCCGGCCACCAGCGGTACGAGAACATGCCGAGCATCCAGCGCTGGTCGGTGCGCTCGAGAAACCCGACCTCGGTGTTGAAGTCCGGCGACAGGTTGTACCACCCGAGCGCCTAGGTCACGTTGCGCCCCGCCTTCAGCAGGCTGGCGTTGAGCACATAGCCGGTCGGTGAAGATCGCTCCGACGAACGATTCGGAATACAGGTCGTACCGCACGCGCCCCACGAACGTCTGGGCGGTCGAGCCGTACGCCGGGTCGTTCGGGTTGGCGAAGCCGCCGGTCGCGGTGTCGAGCGAGCCGAAGCGCACCGCGGTGAACGTCGGCAGGAACTCCAGGTTGCGGCTGGTGGAGAGGCCGGTCATGCCCTCGATGACACCCATCTGCGTCAGGAATCCGGCGACACTGCGCGACACGGGCGACCAGACGATGCTCTCGTCCTTGCCGCGCACGGTGCGCACGATCTGGAACCCCCAGCGGTAGGGCGCGTTGCCGCCGCGCGCGTTCAGAATCGAGTCGCTCTGCACGCCGTAGCCGTTGACGCCGAATACGTACGCCCGCTGCTGGTCGTCGTCTCCAATCGGTCGTCAATCACCGGCGGCCGCGAGAACGACCACCGCCAGCGCGCAAGCGAGGCGTACGGAACTAGTAGCGGAAGAGGTACTGGAGTTTCGTGAAGAAGGCGCGGTTCGTCCGCATCATCGTGGTTGACGCCGGGAAGAACCGGTCGTCGATGCCGTCCCCGTCCGTGTCGCGCTCGATCAGGTCGCCCTGCTGGTAGCGGTCGTCGTACCCGACGTAGAACACCGTTCCCGCGTTGATGCGGTAGGTGAGCAGGAGATTCAGGCTGACCCTCTGATCGAAGCTGTTGTACTCGCTGATGTTCCGGAACACCAGCCGGTCCGTGAACTGATACGTGGTCAGGGAGCGGAAGATATTCACGTCGAATACCAGATCGTCGCCATTGGCCACGTCGACGAACCGGTTCGTGTTGATATTGATCCGCGTCTGCCACCGCGAAATTAAGCGCAGGTTCAGAAAACTGTTCCAGCCGCTGTCGCGGCCCAGGTAGGGACGTTCCGCGTCGTAGAAGATCTGGTCGCCGCCGCTCGATCCCATGCCGAACGAAAACCGCCGGCTCGCACTCACCAGGGCCCTGTAGCGGTAGCGGGTCTTGAAGAAATCGATGCCCCCGAACCGTTCCATCTCGCGGTTTACGCGGGCGTCGAAGCGGACATTGTTGGTGAACGTGAAATTGAGACCGCTGCTGTATTGCTCGTCCTCGAGGATCCCCGCGAAGCTATGGCCGCGCATGTAGTTGATGCTCGGACCCCAGCTGATGATCCAGTGCTCCGGCCACCACCTGTAGGAGATGTTGCCGAACGTCGCGCGCTGGTCGGTGCGGCGCACGAAGCCGACGTCGGTCTCGAAATCCGGCGATAGGGCGTAGTGGGCCAGGAAGTAGCTCAGATTGCGGCCGGTCTTGCGGATGCTGGCGTCGAACAGGAAACCGGTCGTTTCGACTCCGGCGAGGTCCGTGTCCTGCGTTCCGGCCGCGCGGACGCCGAACGAGTGCGTGTCTCCCAGGCGGAAGTTGCTGTCGAACCCGGCCACCCGGTTGGAGTTGCCGGCAAATTCCCGGCTGGTGACGATGGCGCCGACGTACGATTCGGAGTACAGGTCGTACCGCATCCGCCCGACGAACGTCTGTGCCGAGTGCCCGGTTCCGCGCTCCACGACATCGTCCGCATAGCCGGGCGCTTCGTCGTTGGCGTACATCACGCCGATCGTCGTGTTCCCCGCCTTCCCGGTCAGCTTGGCGCCGTAGCGCGGGTCGATGATGGTGCGCGTGTGCACGAGATTGACCGGACCGCGGAACTGGAAGATCTCGGCCCCTTCGAGGAAGAACGGCCGCAGCTCCGGATAGAACAGCGCGAAGCGCTGGTTCACCTCGATCTGCGGGCGGTCCGATTCGATCTGCGAGAAATCGGGGTTGAACGTCACGTCGGCCGTCAGATTCGACGTGACGCCGTACTTGAAGTTCACCCCGCCTTCGGGCTTCGCGCGGTCGTTCTCGAAACGTCCGGCCGCGTCGAGCTTGCCGAACTGCACCCCGGTGAAGGTCGGCAGGATCTCGATGTTGCGGCTGGTCGACAGGCCGGTCATGCCGTCGAGCACGCCCATCTGCGGCAGAAACCCGGCCACCGCGCGGGAGACCGGCGACCAGACGACCGTCTCGTTCTTGCCGCGGATGCGCCGGGCGATCTGCAAGCCCCAGCGGTGCGGCGTGGTGCCGCGGCGCCGCGGGTAGCGCAGGCTCTTGAACGGAATGGCCATCTCCGCCGTGAATCCGTCCGAAACCCGCCGGCCGGCGCTCATGAACAGCGCGTCCCACGACGCATCGCCCCGCGGCGGACCGAAGAATCCGCGCGGTCCGCCACCGCCGCCACCACCAAAACCGCCGCCGCCACCGCGCGAGCTCAGTATCGCGTCGGTCTGCACGCCGTAGGGGTTGACCGTGAACACGTACGCCCGCTGCTGGTCGAGAAAGGGGTCGAAATAGACCGAGAAGGCATCGTCGCCGCGCGCCTGGTCCCGGTCCGTGCGACTCGCGCGCACCATGCTCGGATTGGTGTAGTGCGCGTGGAAACCGAGATAGATGTTGGTGCTGTCGTAGGCGATGTACACCTCCGTGTTCTCGGTGCCGGGCGCGCCGTCGAGCGGTGAAATCTGCACGAACTCCGTGATGCGGGCGGCGGCGATCCACGCCGCGTCGTCCAGCCGGCCGTCAATGGCCGGCGGCTCTTCGACCAAGGGGGGACGCACTGTCGGCCGCCCGGTCAGCACGCCGGCGCCCGCCGCGACGCCGAACTGCGCTGCAGGGTCATCGATGGCAATGCCGCCGGTGACATCCGCGGGCGCCACCGGCTCGGGCTCCACCAGCTCCGGCGGCGGGGTGGCTGGCACCCTGTGCGGCCCGAGCGCACCGCCGCGCCGCCGGCCGGCGGCTTCGTCGCCCGGGTTCCCGGGCTGGGACTCCACCGGCTCCGACTCCGGCAGCGGGGTTGCTGGAGCCCTGCCGGGCCCGAGCGCACCGCCGCGCCGCCGGCCAGCGCCCTCTTCTCCCTCCACGGTCTGGCCGTGGACGGGCGCGGCAACGCCGGCGGCGAGTAGGCAAACCACGAATAGCGCGGCTACGCGCCGCGGGGAATTCGTATAGGGAGGCAACACGCCATTTTACCCCGACTCTCAGGATGGCTAGTAGCGGAACAGGTACTGCAGCTTCACGAAAACCGCGCGGTTGGTCCGCTTGAGCGCCGTCGACTGGAAGATGCGATCGTCGATGCCGTTGCCGTCGAGGTCGCGGGTGATGTGGTCGGCCTGAAGATAGTGGTCGTCGTACCCGGCGTAGAAGGCCGTGCCTGCATTGACCCGGTAGGTGAGCAGGAAGTTGAGGCTGAGCCTCTGGTCGAAGCTGTTGTACTCGCTGATGTTTCGCAGCAGGAAGCGGTCCGTGAACTGGAAGGTGGTGAGGGTGCGGAAGATGTTGACATCGAACACCAGCGCGTCGTTGTACACGTCGACGAAGCGGTTCGTGTCGATGCTGATGCGTGACTCCAGTTGCGGGATCAGGCGCAGGTTGATGAATGTGCTCCAGCCCCGATCGCGGCCGAGATACGGATGCTCCTCGTCGAAGAAGATCTGGTCGCCGCCGTTGCCGCCAAGCCCGAAGGAGAACTGCCGTATCCTGCTCACGATCGAAAAGAACCGGTAGCGCGTCTTGAAGAAGTTGATCCCCCCGAACCGCTCCATGTCGCGGCTGACGTCGGCGTTGAAGTTGATGCTGTCGGCAAACGCCAGGTTGACCCCCACGGTGGCCTGTTGGTCCTCGAGGCTGCCGTTGAAGTCGTACCCCTGCGTATAGCGGACCCGCGGACCCCAGCTGACGAGCCAGCTCTCCGGCCACCAGCGGTACGCCAGCTCGGTGAACATCCAGCGCTGGTCGGTGCGCCGCACGAACCCCACGTCGGTCTTGAAGTCCGGCGACAGGGAATACGCGGCCACGAAGTACCTGAGATTCCGGCCGCTCTTGCGAATATTGGCGTTGAGCAGGTGTCCGGAGGTCTCCACGCCGTCGAGGTCGCGGTGCTGGGTGCCGAAGGCGCGGAAGCCCACCTCGTGGGTGTCGCCCAGCCGGAAATTGCTGTCGACCCCGGCCAGCCGGCTGTAGCCGTCGAGGAATTCGCGGTCGGTGAACGTCGCGCCGATGTACGACTCGGAGTACAGGTCGTAGCGCACACGGCCGACGAACGTCTGCGCGGTCTGGCCGGCTGCGCCCGCCACGGCATCTTCCGCGTAGCCCGGGGCTTCGTCGTTCGCGTACATCACGCCGAGGGTCGTTTTGCCGGCTTTGCCGGTCAACTTCGCGCCGTACCGCGGATCGATGATCGTGCGCGTGTGCACGATCCTGACCGGCGCCCGGACGTTGAATATCTCGGCGCCCTCGAGGAAGAACGGCCGCAACTCCGGATAGAAGAGGTTGAAGCGCTGGTTCACCTCGATCTGGGGGCGATCCGACTCGATCTGGGAAAAGTCGGGATTGAACGTCACGTCCGCCGTGAGGTTCGACGTGACGCCGTACTTGAAGTTGACGCCGCCCTCCGGCTGCGCATCGTCGTTGACGAAGCTGCCCGCGTCGTCGAGCCTCCCGAACTGCACCGCCGTGAACGTCGGCAGAATTTCGATGTTGCGGCTGGTCGACAGGCCGGTCATCCCCTGCAGTACGCCCATCTGCGGAAGGAACCCGGCAATTTCACGGGTCACTGGCGCCCAGACCACCGTCTCGTTCCCCGCGCGGATACGCCGGGCGATCTGGAACCCCCATTGATGGGAAACGTTCCCGGTCCGCTGCGGATAGCGCAGGCTCTTGAACGGGATGGCGATCTCGGCGGTGAACCCGTCGGTAACGATCCGGCCGGCGCTGTCGAACAGGGTGTCCCACGACGAATCGCCGAACGGCAGCCTGAGACCCGGACCGCCGCGGCCGCCGCCGCCGCCGAAGCCGCCGCCGCCCCGCGTGCTCACAATCGTGTCCATCTGCACGCCGTAGGCGTTGACACCGAAGGAGTACGCGCGTTGCTGGTCGAGGAACGGATCGATGTACACCCAGAACACGTCGTCCCCGGTCCGCACGTCGCGGTCCTTGCGGTTGGCGCGGAGCAACTGCGGATCCGTGAAGTGCGCGTAGAAGCCAATGTAGAGGTTAGCGCTGTCGTAGGCGATATAGACGTCGGAATCCTGCGTCGCAGCCTCGCCGGCGCGCGGCGCGAGCTGCACGAACTCGGTGATGCGGACCGCACGGCTCCACGCAGCGTCATCCAGCCGTCCGTCGATGGTCGGCGGAGTGGGGGTGCGCGGCGGCCGCACCGTGGGCCGCCCGGTCAGGATCCCGGCGCCCGACGCGACGCCGAACCGCGGCGCGTCATCGTCAATCGCGAGGACGCCCGGCAGGACGCCGGACGCCTCAACCTCGGGCTCCGGCAGGGCGGCCGGCACGGGCACCACGGCCGGGGGCGGCGGCGGCTCCCCGACCCGCGTGCGGCTCTCGGGATACTCCGGAGGACCGGTTGCGGGTGCGGCGGCGCCCGGCGCCGGTGCGGCGCCGAACGCGCCGCCCCTGCGACGCCGCGGCGCTGAACGTTCGAGATCGGGTTGCGCCGCATCGCCGGCGCCGGGAAGCGTCTCCGCCGCCGCGGGGGAAGGTGGCGACGCGCCGCCGTTCAGCCCGGCGAACCGTTCCCGCAACGCCGCGACGACCCGGTCCTGGAGCGCGAACAACTCGTCCAGCGTGCCGTCGATCCTGATCGTCCGCAGGACCACTCCGGTCTGCGCGCTGGCAATCCGCGCCGTCACGCGCAGCTGGCGGCCGCGCCGCTGGAATCCGCCCGTCACCAGCCAGGCGACGTCCGGTCGCGGCTGCTGTGCAGCGGCGTGCGGGGAGCGGACAACGACGGTGAGGCCCTGGACCGCGTCGAGACCCGCAATCACTGTTTCGGCGAGACCCTCGCCCAGCGCTGCATCGGCCGGATCGCGGGAGAGGTTTACGAACGGGACGACCGTTACCGTGCCGGGGCGCGGCCGCGCGGCCTCCGCCCGCGTGGCGCGCTCCGCTGCCGCCGGCTGGCCGCCGGCCGCTGGAACGTCCACCGCCAATCCGGAGAGCGCCGCGCCGCACAACAGCGCCGCCAGCCGTTTGACGGAGATCGGGAATCGGAAGGTGGACAACGAAGGGGTCGGCGGCAAGCGCGTGATTATATGTCCAGACCGTCCAGCCGCTGCAGCACGGCATCGGTCATTCCCGTGCACGATACCGGCGCGCCGGTGCCGCCGTGGAGATCGGCCGTCCGTACACCCGCCGCCAGCGTATCGCCGATGGCTCGCTCGATGGCGTCGGCTTCCCGCGCGGCGCCGAGCGCGTGCCGCAGCAGCATCGCCGCCGACGCGATTGCGGCCACGGGGTTCGCCACGTTGCGGCCGGCGATGTCCGGCGCCGAGCCGTGGACCGGCTCGAACAGGCCGCCGCTTCCACCCACGCTGGCCGACGGCAGGAGGCCGAGGGAACCGACGATGCCGCCCGCCTCGTCCGAGAGGATGTCGCCGAACAGGTTGCCCGCCACGACGACGTCGAACTTCTGTGGATTCGACACCATCAGCAACGCGCAGGAGTCGACGTACTGATGTTCCAGGCGGACATCCGGATAGCGCGCGCCGACCTCGGTCGCGACCTCGCGCCACAATCGCGACGTCTCGAGCACATTCGCCTTGTCGACCGACGTGACAAGGCCCCGCCGCTGCCGCGCGCTCTCGAACGCCACGACCACGATGCGCTCGATCTCGGGCCGCGTGTAGCGCATCGTGTTGAAGGCAGCCTCGTCGTCGGGGGTGCGGCCGCGCGGCTCACCGTAGTAGATCCCGCCGGTCAGCTCCCGCACGATCAGCATGTCCAGACCGCGCACGATCTCGGGCTTCAGCGACCCGCCGTCTTCCAGCCCCGGCCAGACGCGCGCCGGCCGCAGGTTGGCGAATACGCCCAATTCCTTGCGGAGCTGCAGCAGCGCCGTCTCGGGACGGCCCGCGCTTGGCCCGTGGTCGAACTCCGGGGCGCCTACCGCCCCCAGCAGCACCGCGTCGGCGGCCACGCAGGCCGCCCGCGTGGCGTCCGGCAGGGGCGGCTCGCCGGCGCGCAGCGCCGCGCCCCCGATCGGGTAGCTGGCAAGGGTGAGCTGGTGATCGAAGCGGGCGGCTACGCGGTCGAGGACCCGCGCGGCCGCGCCGATGACTTCCGGTCCTATCCCGTCGCCGGGAAGGAGTGCGATGGTCGCCTGCATGCGTTACGCGGTGGGTGCGGCCGGCTCTGCCTGGGCGAGCTCGGCGCGCGTGCTCTCGACAATCCTGGTCACGTCGTCGTCGTCAATCTGCTTCTGGCGATCGGCCAGGTCGATGATGGTGCGATAGACCCGATCCAACTCGAAGCGGGTGAGATCGTAACCGATCTGCTCACAGCGGCGCTTGACGGCGTGCCGGCCGGAGTGCTTGCCGAGCACCAGCGTCGACTGGACCCCGATATCCTCGGGACGCATGATCTCGTAGGTGCGGCGGTCCTTGATGACGCCGTCCTGGTGGATGCCCGCCTCATGGGCGAACGCGTTGCGGCCGACAATCGCCTTGTTCGCCTGCACCGGCTTATGGGTCAGCTCCGTCAGTAGCTGGCTGGTGCGGAACAACTCCTGGGATCGGATGGCCGTGTCGTACGGCAGCCGGTCGCCGCGCACCCGCGTGGCCATGACGATCTCTTCGAGCGCGGCGTTGCCGGCCCGTTCGCCGATGCCGTTGATAGTGCACTCGATCTGCCGCACGCCGGCGTTGACGGCCGCCAGCGAATTCGCCACCGCGAGCCCCAGGTCATCGTGGCAATGCGCGCTGAAAATCGCCCGGTCGGCGTTCGGCACCCGGGTCCGCACCTCGGTGAAGAACTCCGCGATTTCCTCCGGCGTCGAGTAGCCGACGGTATCGGGCAGGTTGATCGTGGTGGCGCCGTTGTCGATCGCGGTCTCGATGACGCGGCACATGAAATCCATGTCGGTCCGGGTCGCGTCCTCGGCCGAGAACTCCACGTCGTCCGTGTAGCCCCGCGCCTGCCGCACGCCGGCGATCAGGGCGTCCAGGCACTGCTCCCGGGTGATCCGCAGCTTGCGCTCGAGGTGCAGGTCCGACGTGGCGATGAACGTGTGGATGCGCGAGCGCTCCGCCGGCTTGAGCGATTCGCCGGCGCGTTCGATGTCGGCCGAGTTGCAGCGGGAAAGCGCCGCGATGACCGGGCCGCGGATCTCGGCGGCAATCAGCGCGACGGCGTGGGCGTCGTCGTCCGAAGCGATCGGAAACCCGGCCTCGATGATATCCACGCCGAGCGTCTCGAGCTGCCGCGCCAGCACCAGCTTCTCTTCCGTGTTCATCGAGAATCCGGGCGACTGCTCGCCGTCCCGCAGCGTCGTGTCGAATATCACCAGCTTGTCGTTCGCCACCTTGCCTCCTGATCGAACGGAATGCCTCTCTATTAACCCGTGCCCTGGTGCTCAAAGTCAAAGTTATAAATGTTACGTTTGAATAAATCTGATTTATAGTAGCGCGGCGTGGACTTCAGCGAGCTCCAGGTTTTCGTCACGGTGGCGACCGAGCGCAGCTTCTCGCGCGCCGCCGTGCGGCTGCACCGCACGCAGCCGGCGGTCAGCCAGGCGGTCAAGCGGCTCGAGGACGAACTCGACGAGCGGCTGTTCGACCGCTCCGCGAAGGGCGGCCAGCTGACGGAGGCGGGCAAGATTCTGCTCGACTACGCCCAGCGGCTGACGCGGCTCAAGGACGAAGCGGCGGGCGCCGTGCGGGAGCTGCAGGACCTGCGGCGCGGCCGCGTGCTGATCGGCGCCAACGAGGGCGCTGTGCACGTCCTGCTGCCGGTCGTCGAGCGGTTTCGCGGCGACCACCCGCACGCCCAGGTCGAAGTGCGGCGCGTGCCGGCCCGGCAGATTGCCCGCGAAGTGCTCAGCCGCTCGCTCGACTTCGGCGTGTTCACCTTCCCCCCGCGTGAGCAGGGCCTGCAGACCCTGCTGCTTGGCGAGGACGAGCTCGTCATGTTGATCAGTCCGGAGCATCCCCTGGCCGGCCGGTCGCAGATCACGATGGTGGAGTTCGGCCGCCAGACCGTCATCGCCCACAACGAGGCGTCGCCGGCGCGCGAACGGGTGCTGCGGCTTTACGAGCAGCGGCATACGTCGATCAACATCCAGATCGGCCTGCCGAGCCTCGACGGCATCAAGCGGGCGGTCGAGATGGGCCTCGGCGTCGCGCTGCTGCCGCAACGCTGCGCCCGCACCGAGATCGCCCGGGGACAACTGGCCGCGGTGAAGGTGCCCGAGCTGCGGCTGCCGCGCCAGATCCGCCTGGCCTACCGGCGTTCGGGCGAGATGTCGCACGCCGCGGCGGCGTTCCTCGACGCCGCCCGCGAGGCCGCGGCAGCGTAGAGGGCCGCACGTCCCGTCGCGGTTCTCGCCGCTGCGTCACGCGCCCGCCGGGCGACCAGCGCACTTTCCGAACCGCCGGCCCTCCGAATGTCTGGTTCATCCCATAAAATCTATTATTGCCATGTTCCATTTATATTGGCATTATCGCCCTTGTCCCGGCGGGAGCGCGCTCGCCCGGGAACGCCGTGGCGCCGAGGGAGTTAGAGGAGACAGGAAGATGGCCAGCAATGAGAACGGACCCACGGTCCGCAAGCGTCCGGCGGCCGGAAGCAAGACCGGCCGAGTGTGGGATACGGCCGACGCGATCACCCGCGAGAAGCGCCGGGCCGCGACCTGCCGTGAAGTCCGCGAGCGTTACACGGCGGAGGACGGCAACGCCAACACCGCGAACACGCAGTACTCGCACTGGAAAGCGGACTACGACAACCGCGTCGCCAGCAGCGATCCGGAAACGCCTTCCACGCCCGGCGACGTCGACCCGCGGCCGCTCAAGGTCGCGCCGGACGGCCGCCTGCTGATCCCCGCCGACATGCGGGAGGCCATGCAGCTCGGTGACGGCGGCCACGTGATTGTAAGCGTGGAGGCCGGAGAGCTTCGCGTCGTCGACCAGTTCGTCTCCATCAGACAGGTCCAGGCTCGCATGCGCAAGTACAAGAAACCCGGTGAGAGCGTAGTCGATCGGTTTCTTGCGGAACGGCGGGCCATGTGGGGCGAGGAGTGAGCGTCGTATTCGACAGCTCCGCGCTGCTCGCGATCGCCTTCGACGAGGATGGCGCCGCAGTGGCGCGGGGCGCCGCCGTGGATGCAATCATGTCGGCCGTCAACGTGACGGAGGTGATCACCAGAATGGTCGATGAGGGCGCCAGCCACGAGGAGGCTCTCAGGTCGCTGCACGAGATCGGTCCTGCAATCCGACCATTCGACGAGTCGCTGGCGCTCGCGGCCGGCTTCCTGCGCGCAAGAACGCGGCAGTACGGCCTGTCGCTCGGTGACCGCGCCTGCCTGGCTCTCGCCATCCGCGAACGCGCCACGGTCATCACGGCCGACAAGGCGTGGGCAAAGCTTGACCTGGGAATCGACGTACAGGTGATCCGGTGATGCTGAAGCCTCGTCACCGCCGGAACCAGTATCCGAATTCCTCCTTGAAGAGCCGCTTGCGGTCGTCCGGATTGGTGGCGCCGGGATGCCAATAGGGGTGCATTCGCCTTGACGCAACATGGGCGTCCCAGCCGCCCCGCGTACCGGTGAAGACCTTTGAGCAGCCGGGTATCGGGCAGGGGTATGCGGCGCGCGCTGACGGCTTGGCCGTCTCCAGTCGTAGAGCGGGCTGCTTCGCCGGCTTGGAAGAGAACTTGACGACAGCCGGTCGCCGTGCGGGCAATGTTCTGGCCCGCTGCAGCGGATCCACGGGGCCGGCCAGTAGCATGGCGCCGCCGGCGCGCGTGTCGATCCACTCTTCATCGCACAATGCTCGACCCTCCAGCCCGCAGCGCAGCGCCGCCGCGGCGGTGAGGTGAGAATCGAACGCGTCTTCGTCTTTCCGCACGGGTTCGAGATCGCCCAGATCCACGCCGATGCGTCGCACCCACGGCGTCGCCTGAAGAAGCTCGCAGACGTGCTCCCGGGGGTCCGGCTTGGTCTTGGCCACCTTCAACTGGGAAGCGGGGAGGGTATTGGCCAGGGCCGCCGCGTAGGCCAGTCCCGGGTAGGTCTCGGCCAGTACGATCCTGCGGCGGGAAAGCAGCTCGGGAAGCTCACCCTCGAAGGGCCAGACGGCAAAATCCCGTTTGCCTGCCAGTAGCGGAATCAACTCCTTCCACAACGCCCGCGTGCCCGACCCCACCGTTCCGGGAATGCCGCTGGCAGCGAACAGCGGCTTCGCGCCCGTCAGCATGTCGATCCGCCGGCGGAATCCATCGTCGAACAGACGCGTGAAATCGCGGAGCCCGCCTGGCCGTCCAGGTACTCGAAAAAACGGCCGCCCCACATCCCATTCGTCAGGTTCGCGAACTTCTTCGAAGAATTCGGATTCGGGATCAAGGCGGCTGAGCCAGTCGGTGAAATTGGTTGGTCTGCCCCGGGTGCCCCAGTCTCGCGCCCGCGCTGCGCTCCAATAACCCGGCGGCACCCCGAGCGCGGCGTCGACGCCCACCAGCACAGCCCCGCGGTGCGCAAGCTCTCCGGCCAACCGCAACAGAGCACTCAGACTCCAGTCCTCGCGCCCTTCGCGCCAGATTCGGCGGGCGGACAGATCGGTCACGTGGACGGATCGCTTCCGCGCGTGCTTGCTCCAGTCAGCCGAGACGAAGAACGTGGGAAACGATGCGGAGAGCGGGTGGGTGGTCATTGCGGGAGGCATCGAGGTCGGCGGCCTGCGGAACGCGACCGGCGCCGCGCCTCAGAACCCGGCGACGTATGGCAGGCCGGCGCCGACGCGGCGGACGGCGTCGAAGTCGTCGAGCAGCAGACCGGTGGCGTCCCACTGGCCGGTCAGCAGCGATTCGCGGACGCCGGCCGGCATGACGACCGGAAGCGTGCGGCCGGCCGCCTGCATCGACAAGCCGTCGATGCTCAGGACCATCTCGGCCGCGGGGTCGCGCTCGGCGGCGGCCATCAGGATCTCGATATCGCCGGCGGACGCGGTGGCGCACGGCAGGCCGATGGTCGTTGCGTTGCCGAGGAAGATCTCGGAGAACGACTGGCCGACGCACGCCCCGATGCCGCGGCGCTTGAGCGCCTGCGGGGCATGCTCCCGCGACGATCCGGAGCCGAAGTTCTCGTTGACTATCAGGAGCGCGGCGGCCGCGTATGCCGGGTTCGCGAACGGATGGTCCGGCATCGATTGGCGATCGTCCTCGAACGCATGCTCGCCGAGGCCCTCGAATGTGATCGACTTGAGGAACCGCGCCGGGATGATCCGGTCGGTGTCGATGTTGTTGCCCCGCAGCGGGAGGGCGGTGCCGGCGATGCGATCGATGCGGCGGTCGGTGTCGTCCGTGGCGCTCATGGGTGCTCCTGCAGTGGCGCGGCCCGTTCCTGGTCGAGCATCCCGCGCACGTCCGTCACCTCGCCGGCGACCGCCGCGGCGGCGACCATGGCCGGGCTCATCAGCAGCGTGCGGCCGGTCGGACTGCCCTGGCGCCCCTTGAAGTTGCGGTTCGAAGAGGAGGCGCAGACCTCCCGGCCCTGCAGGCGGTCCGGGTTCATGGCCAGGCACATCGAGCAGCCCGCCCCGCGCCATTCGAACCCGGCCTCGCGGAAGATCTCGTGCAGCCCCTCGGCCTCCGCGGCGCGGCTGACGTTCTTGGACCCGGGCACGACCAGCGCCTTGACATGCGGCGAGACCCGCTGCCCGCGGACCACGCGCGCCGCCTCCCGCAGGTCGGAGAGCCTCGAATTGGTACAGGAACCGACGAACGCCACGTCCACCCGGGTTCCTCGAATCGGGGCGCCGGCCGTGAGCCCCATGAATTCGAGCGCTTCTCCCACGGCGTCCGCGTCGGCCCCGGCCGCGCCCGGCGCCGGGATACGCTCCGACACGCCGACGGACTGGCCCGGGTTGATGCCCCACGTCACGCGCGGCTCGATCGCGTTGCCGTCGATGGCGACCTCGTCGTCGTAGGCCGCATCGGGGTCGGATGCCATCGACCGCCACCACGCCCGCGCGCGGTCGAACGCCTCGCCGCCGGGCACGAACGGCCGGCCGGCCATGTACTCGAAGGTGGTCTCGTCCGGATTCACGTAGCCGATGCGGGCGCCGCCCTCGATGGACATGTTGCACATCGTCATCCGCTCGTCCATCGTCATCTGCTCGACCGCCGCGCCGGCGTACTCGTACGCGTACCCCACACCGCCCCGCACGCCGAGCCGCGCGATGATCTCGAGGATGACGTCCTTCGCGTAGACCCCGCGGCCGAGCGCGCCGGATACGGCGATGCGCCGCACCTTGAGCGGATCGATGGCCAGACACTGCGAGGCCAGCACGTCCCGCACCTGCGACGTGCCGATGCCGAACGCCACCGCCCCGAACGCGCCGTGGGTCGACGTGTGGCTGTCGCCGCAGGCGATGGTCATGCCCGGCTGCGTCAGGCCGAGCTCCGGCCCGATGACGTGCACGATCCCCTGCCGGTCGGTGCCGAGATGGGAGAACCGGATGTCGAACTCCCGGCAGTTGCGCTCGAGCGCCGCCATCATCTTCTCGGCCAGCTCGTCGGCGAACGGCCGCCGCTGGTCCAGCGTCGGGACGATATGGTCGACCGTCGCGTAGTTGCGCTCCGGAAACGCGACGCCGGCGCCGCACTGCCGCAGCATGTCGAACGCCTGCGGGGAGGTGACCTCGTGGATCAGGTGCAGCCCGATGAACAACTGGGTCTGCCCGGTCGGCAGCCGCCGCACGGAGTGGAGATCCCAGGTTTTCTGGAGAAGGGTCCTGCCCATGGCGAGATTGTACCGCCTCCTACCGGCGGTGGGTATCCTCCGCGAGCCGGACGAGCTCGTCTGCCGGCAGCGCGGCGATCGTTTCGCCAATCAGGTCGAGCGGCAGGTCGGCGAGCTTGCGGAACCGCACGCAGGCCTTGCCCGCGTCGAAGCGCTTGCCTGTCGCGCGGTACGCGGCTTCGAACGCGGCACGGACCGACGGCGAGGTGTAGATGCCCATGAGGTGCACGGCCATGTACCGTTTCTGGGAGGCGAGCGCGGCGCACATCAGCGGCTGCCCGTTGTAGGTGTCGGGACAGGTCTCCAGCGGCACCTGCCAGGTGATCATGCCCCAGTTCATCGCCTCCTCGTACCCCGGCGGCAGATGGTCGTTGATCACCCGGCGCACCGTCTCGAGCACCGTCCGCCGATCCTCCGGCAATTCCCGGAGGTAGTCGGCAACGTTGGTCGCGGAGGATCGCATCGCGACTACGCGCGGCCGGACGCCGCGGCCTGGGCGCGGCGGAAGTAGCCTCTCGCGTTTATCCGCGCGCAAAAATCGAAGAACTGGGGTTGCGGCCCGGTCCAGCGCAACTCTTCTACTGCGCCGAACACCGGCACATTCGTGCGCAGGGTAGCGAGGTCCCGAAAGAGCGCCGCGTCGTCCCGGGCGCCGGCCAGCGCGCCGGCCAGCCGGGCGGCGCCGCGCACCTTCACGTCCCAAACCGCCGCGGCGTCGGGAATGTCCTCCAGGCGGCGGTAGCGGGCCAGCACCGTCGCGGCCGATTTGGCGCCCCACCCGCGCACGCCCGGGAACCCGTCAGCGGAATCGCCCATGAGCGCCAGGTAGTCCGGAATCGATGCCGGGTCGACGCCAAACTTCTCCCGCACGCCGTCCGCGTCGCGCACGACGCCGGCGCGCCGGTCGAACTGCACGATGCGGCGGCCGGCGACCGTCTGCGCCAGATCCTTGTCGGGGGTGCAGATGAACACCTGCTCGACGCGCCGGTCGGCCGCGGCGCGGACGGCCGCCGAGGCAAGGGCGTCGTCGGCCTCGTGGCGCTCCATCTTCCAGACAACGATGCCGAGCGCCTCCAGCGCCTCTTCAAGCGGCTGGAACTGGCCGAGGATCTCCGGAGCGATGTCGTCGCTGTTCTTGTATCCCGGCCAGAGGTCGTTCCGAAACGACTCGACGACGTGGTCGGTGGCGACCCCGATGTGGGTCACACCCTCTTCGAGCATCCCCAGCAGCGACCCGACCACGCCGCGCACGGCGCCGATTTCGACGCCGCCGACGTCGGCCGCGCGCGGCACGGCGAAGAAGTGCCGGAACAGCTCGTACGTACCGTCGACCAGAAAGACGTTCACGCCGACATTCTGGCACGGCCGCGGGACGACTAGGCGTCCTCGACCGCTGCTTCGGTTTCCTTGAGGAATTCTTCGCTGGGCCTGTGGATCCGGTCGTAGCTGCCGCCGGCGATGACGTAGTACCAGTTGGCGAAGCGGGCCGCCAACAGCTCGGCCTTCTCGCGCCCCTCGCGAACCCTGTTCTCCCAGGAGGCGTGCGCGTCGGCATCCGACGCGTCCGGCTCGGGCAGCGCGGACTCGTCGAACTCGGCGGTGATGAAGACGTAGCGGTTCTCGCCGCTGCCGGTGTCTTCGTCATCGCTCGAATCGTCGCCCACCGCGACCGCGTCGCCGCGGCCATAGACGATCTCGCCGAACCGCAGCGTGTACAGCAGGCCTTCGTTCGTGCGGACGAGCAACTCGCCCTCGTTCGACAGCAGGCCGCCCTCGGCCGTCGGATAGAAGCCGCGGCTCGTCAACGTCCGCACGTCGGACTGCTGGATCTGGCCCTGCTCGAATGCCTCCCGCAGGTTGCCCGAGAGGCCCGGCGGCTTGGGCCGCACGCCGGCGATCTGCATGTTCATGACGGCGCCCACGAGCAGGTTCACCTGGACGGTGTCCACCTCCTGGCCGGCGGGCATCTCATTGGCGCCCCAGGCGTCCTCCCCTTCCTTGTGGAGAATGAACTCGCCGCGCCGCACCACGGAGAGCGTCCGCTCGTCGATGAAATATTCGTTGAGGGTGATCCGATCCACCTGGTCGCGCTCGACCTCCAGCAGGTTGGTCTCGATCCAGTCCTCGAACGCTGTCGAGATGTCCGCCTCGAATCGCGCGGCGTACACCCGCTTCTGACCGGGCGCGCGGACGAAACGGAGTCCCGGGCGCCCCGGCACCGGCCTGCCGACCACCAGGTCCGCCAGCACCCGTTCGTCCGCAGCCTTGAACGTCACGCGCGAGCCGCGGCCCTGGAGCGTGCTCACCGTGTCATCCGTCGGATCGACGACGCCCAGCGCCTCGTGGTCGGCCACGTTGTCCGAGCGGAAGTCGTCCTTGATCACGCTGATGACGTCGGCGGCCGCGTTTGCCAGCCGCTCCTCGCCGTCTGCCGGATAGTCGTGATGCGACGGAATGGTCCACAGGCCGTTCCGGTTGGTCACCTTGAACGGGATGGCGGCGGCCTGCTCCTCGGCGAACTCGATCACCTCCAGCGTCGCGGCCTCCTCCGGGTCGGTGAATTCCGGAAAGAACGGCTCGCCCACGTCGAAGAACGCATCGGGGGCGGCGCGCCGGGGCGCGCTCACGATGGCGACGGCTCCGAGGAGGACGGCTATGCCGGCGATGCTCAGCGTCTTCTTCAACTCGCTCATGATTCGTCCCTCAAGCGATGCGCGGCCGCTGCGCCCTCCCGCTCGCGGCGCTGCCGGCGCAATAGAATCACCACGCCCACGACGAACACGGGGATTGGCGGGAGCAGGACGGCAAACGTCTGGATCGACGTCTGGATCTGGCGAATCTGCGACTCCATGTTCTCGCGGCTCGCCTGGATCCGGGTCTCCTTCTCCGCCTCGATGTTGGCGGACAGCACCTCGAGCCGCCGGTTCTCCACCCCTTCGAGATTGCGCACCATGATCTGCATGGCCTGCGCGTCGATGTCGCCGCGGCTGCGCAGCTCTTCCACGCGCTCGTCCAGCCTGGCCTGCGCCTCTTCGATGGCCTGCTCGGCGTCCTCCTCGGCCTGCTGTTCCTCCTGCGTGAGCTGCTCGTTGAAACTCGCGGTCTGCGCCTCCACGCGCTCGAGCGTCCGGTGGCGGGCGCGCCGGTTGCGCAGATTGATGAACGAGTCGTCGCCCACCAGCACGTCTATCGCGTTGAGGAAGAACGTGACGTTGTCGAAGTTGAGTCCGGCGATCGCCTGCTCGCGGATGGCGAAGAACTGCTCGCCGACGAAGTCGAGGTCGGCCACGACGATCAGGTCGACATCACCGGCCTCTTCCGCAGCGGCGGCGTCGCCGCCGTCCGCACCGTCGGCGGCCGACTCCCCATCATCCCCGGCGGCCGCCGCCGCGGTCGAGCGGATGCGGGCCGCCACAACGTAGTCCTGCTCGTCCTGCTCGCGCGGCGGCTCGGGATTGATCTGAGGCCCGAACGGCGAGCTGCGGACGATCGAGAAGTACCCGTTCGTGCCGGAGAGCATCCCGGACCGGAGCAGGGGCTGGAACTCGACGTCCGCGTCTTCCAGCGGCTCGACATAGCCCGGCCAGAGGAATACGAGCTCCTGCAGCCCGGCGGTCACGGTGTCGGCCTCGTTGAAGGTCTCCTCGTTCCCGTTGCCGCGCCCGAGAAACACGACGTCGTCCGGCATGTGCGCCAGCTCGGGATGCGGGTTGTAGCTGTCCCACACGATGCGGGTCGGCTCCCAGGAAACGCCGAGGTCGGCCATCCACTGCCGCACGTTGCCGCGCGGGCCCGGCCGCGCAGAGCCCGGCGGGTACGCGAACGGGTTGCCGTCGCCGACCCACTCGGTGGGTGAGAGCTGGGGGTTGACGGCCGGCATCGGATCGACGAGCAGCATGGCGGGAGTGCCCGTGCGGATGAAATCCGCGACGTTCGCCATCTCGTCGGTCTGCAGCGACGACGGCAGCGGAACGAGCAGGGCGTCGAGCTCCGCCTGGATGGGCTGCTCCGGATCGACCGGGTACACCTCATACTGCTTGCGCAGCTCCTCCACGACCGGCCAGGACGGATTGAACCGGTTCTGCTGGTAGTCGACGCCGCCCATCAGATCCATCATCGTCCGCACGACGCCAATCCGCTTGCGCTCCGTGCCGGCCACGACGCGGATGCTGCGGACCACTTCGTACTCGGTCGGGAGCCCGCGGTCGAAGAACGGGATCACCTGCTCCTCGGCGCCGCACGTGAACGCCAGTCCCATGAAGACCTCGGCGACGTCGGCCCGCGTCGACCGCACGTCACGAAACGGGCGCGGCCGGATCCCGAACGTCTCGCGTGCGTCGCGCGCGGCGTCGGTGAACGATTCCGTGTCGTGGACCTGCACCTCCACGCGTGCGCCGGCAAGCGCGTCGATCTCGTCCAGTACGCTCAACAGGTTCGCGCGGGCCTGCACGAACGGCTCCGGCACCTCGGGGCTGACGTAGGCCTGGATGAACACCGGGCGGTCCTCGGGCAGCTCTCGGATCAGACGCCGCGTTTCCTCGCTCAGTGAATGGAGCTGCTCCGCCGTCACGTCGACGCGGACCCCGGCGCGAGACACGACCACGCCGGCGCTCGTGAGCGCCACGACGACCGCGAGCGCGCGCACCGTGTGGTGCACCCACATCGGGTAGCCGTCCGCCCGTGCCGGCCAGTGGCGGCGCGAGAGGACCAGCACGTTGAGATACAGGAACGCGGCGCCGACCGCGATGAAATACGTTACGGCCGTCAGGCTGATGACGCCGCGGGCGAAATCCTCGAAGTACGCGCCCATGACAATCGCCTGCAGCGCGCGCTCGAGCCCCGGTGCGAGCGAACCGGTGGCCGGCCCGATGACAATCAGAGCCCCGCAGAACAGCGCACCGAGAATGAACCCGATCGTGGCGTTGCGGGTGAGCAGGGACGCCAGCATCCCGACCGCGATCAGCGCCGCCCCCATGAACCAGTACCCGGCGTAGTTGCCGAACATCAGGCCGAGGTCGGGACTCCCGAGATAGAACAGGACGAACACGTAGCTGAGCGCGAGCAGCAGTGAAGCGGTGTAGATGCCGAGCGTCGCCAGGTACTTGCCGAGGACCACCTCCAGGTCGGTCGCCGGCAGTGTGAGCAGCGTCTCGTCGGTGCCCAGCTTGCGCTCCTCCGCCCAGACGCTCATCGTGAGCGCCGGAATGAAGAACAGCAGCAGGTACGGATAGAGGCTGTTGAGCTGCTCCAGGTTGGCCAGGTTCTGCAGGAAGAACCGGTCCTGCCAGAACGCCGCGCCCGCACTGATGAAGATGAACAGCGTGACAAAGACGTAGCCGGTCGGATTGCTGAAGTACATCAGCAGGTCGCGCTTGGCGATCGCCCTGACAATGTTCGTGTTCGGTAGTCCGCTCATGGCTGTTGCCCCTCGGTGCTCCCGGCGGCAGGCTCGTTCGGTGGCAGCGGAGCACCGTGATTCGTCAACCGGTAGAACGCCTCCTCGATCGAGCCGTCCTCTTCGAGATCGCTCACCTGCCCGTCGAACACCAGGCGGCCGCTGTTGACCAGGAGCACCCGGTCCGCGACCGCGTTGGCCTCGTGCAGGATGTGCGTGGAGATGAGCAGCGTCTTCGTGTGTCCAAGGCGCTGAATGTTCTCGCGGAACTGGCGGATCTGGTTCGGGTCCAACCCGGCCGTCGGCTCGTCCATGATGAGTACGTCCGGGTCGTGCAGCAGCGCCTGCGCCAGTCCGACGCGCTGCCTGAGCCCGCGCGACAGCTTGCCGACCGGCTTCTCGATCACGAGATGCAACGCGCAGGTGTCCACGACCTCCTCGATCCGACTCTTGAGCGCCGGACCCAGCTCGCGCGCCTCCCCGAAGAAGGTGAGCGACTCCAGCGGCGTCATGTCCGGATAGAGGGGACCGTTCTCCGGAAGGTAGCCTAGACGCCGGGACGCCGCGATCCTGTTCGTCCGCACGTCGAAGCCGGCGATGGACGCGCGGCCGGCGCTCGGCGCCAGATAGCCGGTGAGCATCCGCATCATGGTCGTCTTGCCGGCGCCGTTGGGCCCGAGGAAGGCAACGACCTGCCCCTGTGGAATTACGAACGAAATGTCGTGCACGGCCACGAACGGGCCGTAGTACTTGCTCAGCCCGCTCGCCTCGATCATCGGCCCGCCCGAACCGGAATCCGTCACGCTCATCGCTTCACCTCGGACTGTTATGACGCCCAAGGGACGCCAAAAGCCGGATCATGATTGCACAGGAACCCAGCCCGCCCGCCCGCGCGGGCTCGACGGGTGGCTAGACCGCGGGGACGGGCTGCCCCGGGTCGTTGACGTCGCCGGTTTGGCGCCGCTTGCGCGCGAGCGGCCCGCGCGGCTCGACGAACGTGCTCAGGCGACCGCTGCGGGTCGGCTCGCGGAGCTTGCGAAGCGCTGCCGCTTCGATCTGCCGGATCCGCTCCCGTGTCAGAGAGAACTTCTCGCCCAGCTCGGCAAGCGTCGGCTCGGCCCCGTCGGTCAGGCCGAACCGCATGCGGATGACTTCCCGTTCCTTGGGGCTCAGCGTATCGAGCACCGACTCGGTCTGCCGGCGGAGATCGAAGGCGATGGTCGATTCCGACGGATTGACCGCCTGACGGTCTTCGATGAAATCGCCGAACTGGCTTTCCTCGCCGTCGCCGATCGGTGAATCGAGCGACACCACCGTCTGGGCGATGCGGCGGGCCTTGCGCACGACGGCAATCGGAAGGTCGGACCGCTCCGCCAGCTCGCGGACGGTCGGCTCGCGGCCGAGGTCCCGCATCAGCGTCTGGCCGGCCCGGTTCAGCTTGTTCAAGGTCTCGATCATGTGCACCGGGATGCGGATGGTCCGGGCCTGGTCGGCAATCGCGCGCGTTATCGCCTGGCGGATCCACCAAGTGGCGTAGGTGGAAAACTTGAATCCGCGGCGGTAGTCGAACTTGTCGACGGCGCGCATCAAGCCGATGTTCCCTTCCTGGATCAGATCCAGGAAGGCGAGTCCGCGGTTGGCGTACTTCTTGGCCACCGACACCACGAGCCGCAGGTTGGCCTCGGTCAGCTCCTTGCGCGCCCAGTCGGCCTTCCGCGTTCCCCGGTTGATGACCCGCTGGGTTCGCGAGAAATGCTCGGACGTCTCGCCGATCACCCGCTGGTGCTCCTCGAGATGCTGGCGCGCCGCCCGCAATTCCTCGGATTCCGCTTCCGGCGCGGCGGCGGGCGCCGCCCGGCGCAGGGTCTCGACACGCCGCTCGGCCTGCCGCAGCGAAGAGATCGCCGCATCAAGACGACTGGAGAAATTCTGCCGCACGTGCGGCGTGAACTCGATCGCGCGCACCGCGCGCGCGACCGCCACCCGCGCCCGGAGCAGGCGCTTGGCGGCGTGCGTCGAGAGCCGGCCGTAGCGCCGCCGGGTGGCGGCGGCCCGGTTCTGGCGCCGCAGCAGATCCTTGTGCAGCGCCTCCACGCGGTCGATCTCCTCGAGCAGATGCTGCGCACGGTTGGCCACCTGCTGCTCCGTAAGATCCTCGTCGGGCATCACGACGATCTCACGGAGCTCCCGCTCGTCGCTCTTGAGCTGCCGGCCCAACTCGAGCACGTGGCGCACCACGACGAGGTTCTGCGACAGGGCCTTCATGACCCGCCGCTCGCCGCGCTCGATCCGCTTGGCTATGGCCACCTCGCCTTCCCGCGTGAGCAGCGGGACGCGGCTCATCTGGCGCAGATACGTCCGGACCAGATCCTGGCCCTGGTCCGTTTCCTCGCCGGCGGCGTGGACCTCCGCCTCGGAGATCACGCGTAGCGGCGGGTGCGGGCGGCTCTCGACCTCGAATTGATCGGCGGTGCCTTCTACCTCGATGCCCTGGCTCTCAATCTCCTGCAGCACCAGGGCCAGGTCGTCGGATTCGAGGTCGGTCGTGAGGTGCTCCATGACCTGGTCGATGGTCACGAAGCCGCGTTCCTGGCCCACGGCGACCAACTCTCGCACCAGATCCTGCCGTTCCTGCATCAACAAGTTGGCTCCTCCCGAACTCCCCGGCTCGCCGTCAGGCGAACGGGTATGAAGTGGCGGGGCGTACATGACCCCCTGTGCTTTAGACGCAGTCCGGGACCATTTTGTTTCGGAAAACTTTTACTCATTCTACCAACAAACCGGCCGGAATGCTTCCCCCTTTTTTTCTCGCCACTACCCCTAAGTACTCGGCCGCACGCGGGCGCCTGTCCAGACCTGGCTGCCCGAAGTGAAACCCCGTGTCGCACCGAGACCGGTCAGGCGCCCTGCCGACAAGGCAAGAACCTCGCGGTAATTGGTACAAGGAGGGGGACGACCGACACAGCAGCAGCCGTCCCCAAGCCGCGAACGGCGCGGCCCGGCAAGCCCGGCGCGGGGCACAACCACATCTAACGGTGAAGTACAGAGGGGACGGCAAGCATCGACGCGGCCGTCCCCAAGCCGCGCACGGCGCGGCTCGGCAAGCCCGGCGCGGGGCGAAGGGCCCCCGCTAGGGCTTGCCGGGGGTTCGGGGCGCAGCCCCGAGCTGATAATGAAGCCGCGGAGCCCCAAGTAACAAAAAGCTCAGTACCGGTAGTGGTCCGGCTTGTACGGCCCGTCGGGGGTCACGCCGATGTAGGCCGCCTGCTCGGGCGTCAGCCTCGTCAGCTTCACGCCGAGGTGGTCGAGATGCAGGCGCGCCACCTGCTCGTCCAGTTGCTTCGGCAGCATGTACACCTTCTTCTCGTACTCGCCGGTATTGTGGTGCAGGGCGATCTGCGCGAGCACCTGATTGGTAAACGACGTCGACATGACGAAGCTGGGATGGCCGGTGGCGCACCCGAGGTTGAGCAAACGTCCCTCCGCGAGCACCAGCACGCCGTGTCCGTCCGGAAACCGCCATTCGTCGTACTGCGGCTTGATGGGGATCCGCTCGACGCCCGCGATCTTCTTCAGGCCCGCGATGTCGATTTCGTTGTCGAAGTGCCCGATGTTGCCGACTATGGCCTTGTCCTTCATCCGCCCCATCTGCTCGGCCGTGATGATCCCCTTGTTGCCGGTGGCGGTGATGAAGATGTCGGCCGTCTCGATGCGGTTCTCGAGCGTGTCTACCTCGTATCCCTCCATGGCCGCCTGCAGCGCGCAGATCGGGTCGATCTCGGTCACGATCACCCGGCAGCCCTGGCCGCGCAGCGACTGCGCGCAGCCCTTGCCCACCTCCCCGTAGCCGCAGACGACCGCCACCTTGCCGCCGAGCATCACGTCGGTGGCGCGCGCGAGTCCGTCGGGCAACGAGTGGCGGCAACCGTACACGTTGTCGAACTTGCTCTTGGTCACCGAATCGTTGACGTTGATCGCGGGAAACAACAGCGTGCCGTCGCGCATCATCTCGTACAGCCTGTGCACGCCGGTCGTCGTCTCTTCACTCACCCCGCGTATGGCCGGACCAAGGCGCCGCCAACGTGTCGGATCTTCGGCCTGCGTGTTCCGGAGCAGATCGAGAATCACTTCCCACTCTTCGGAATCCTGCGACGCGTCGAACGCGGGCACCGAGCCGGCGCATTCGAATTCGTATCCCTTGTGCACCAGCAGCGTGGCGTCTCCGCCGTCGTCGACGATCAGGTCCGGCCCGCGGCCGTCCGGCCAGACGAGCGCCTCGGCCGTGCACCACCAGTACTCCGGCAGCGTCTCGCCTTTCCAGGCGAACACGGGCACACCGCGCGGGGCATCCGCCGTCCCACCGCTCTCCGGGCGGCCGACCGCCACCGCGGTCGCGGCGTGGTCCTGCGTCGAGAAGATGTTGCACGAGGCCCAGCGCACGTCCGCCCCGAGGTCGAGCAGCGTCTCGATCAGAACCGCGGTCTGCACCGTCATGTGCAGGCTGCCCATCACGCGCACGCCGTCCAGCGGCTGCTCGACCGCGTGCCGCCGCCGGAGCGCCATCAACCCGGGCATCTCCTGCTCCGCCAACCTGATTTCGCTGCGCCCGCGCGGCGCAAGACCGATGTCCGCGACCTTATAGGGCGAACGCCCGGCCCGGACGGCCTCTTCGAACGCGTGGATCTTTTCCGTGACAGCAGTGCTCATGAATTTCTCCTCTCGGCGCTAGCAGCCCGTGGTGGAAGTCCCACTGCATTCGACCGGCCATGCATCCCGCCTGAGCTGCGTTGCTCCTCGGTCGCTTATAGTCGAATATGCTCCCTCGTCGCGCCTTGTCAGCCGGGCGCCTGACCGGTCTCGGTGCGACGCGGGACTTTCACCACGGGCTGCTAGCCGCGCCGCGGGCGCCGCGACGGGGGTCGGCGGCGGGCGGGCCGGGCCTCACTCGGGCCGCTCTTCAGCTCGTCCGCCGGCTCCGCCTCGCGGACCATCGGCGGCACCGCGTGCAGCGTCTCCTGGTAATAGTCGTCGACCAGCATGGCGATGAGCGCCGACTCGTCCTCGTTCACGGCCAGGCTGCGCGCCAGCGGCACGAAGCGCTGGCTGCGCTCGGTCTGGAGCCGGTCGCGCTCCCGCAGGCGGGCTTCGAGCAGGATTGTGACCCGCTCGGCGACAACCGCCTGCACGTCCGTGTCGGTCGGTGCGCGGCGTTGCTGGAACTGTACCGAGTAGCGCTTCGCAATCCCGTCGATCGCGAGCGTCTCCGCCTCGCTCACGAGCGAGAGCGCCACGCCCGCCGCGCCTGCCCGGCCGGTCCGGCCGGCCCGGTGAATGTATCCCTCCGGGTCCTCCGGCGGCTCGTACTGAATGACGTGCGACAGCTCCGGAATGTCGAGGCCGCGCGCCGCGACGTCGGTCGCCACCAGAAACCGGAGCGTGCCTTCGCGCACGCGCTTCAGGATCCGCTCGCGGTCCGCCTGTGAACGGTCCGCGCTCAGCTCGTCCGCATCGTAGCCGAACCGCTGCAGCACGACCGTGACGTAGTGCACGGCGGCCTTCGTGTTGCAGAAGATGATGGCCGACGCCGGGTTCTCGATTTCGATGATCCGGACCAGCGTGCGGTCCTTCTCCATCGACGGCACGATATAGAACAGGTGTTCGGTGTCGGTGACGTGCACCTGGTCGCCGCTGAGGGACAGGAACTCCGGCGCCCGCAGGAACTGTTTTGCGGTGCGCTGCACGAAGACCGGATACGTCGCCGAGAACATGCTGTTGTGCAGCGTGCGGAGCGTGGACGCGGCCAGATATCCCTGGACCGCTTGCATGTCCGGGTAGAAGCCCATCGACAGCATGCGGTCGGCTTCGTCGAACACGCGCATCCGCAGCGCGTCGAGCGTCAGCGTGCGCCGCAGCAGGTGGTCCAGCACCCGGCCCGGCGTGCCGACCACGATCTGCGCCCCGCTCGCCAGGGCGTCGAGCTGCGGGCCGTAACCGACGCCGCCGTAGACGGCAATCGTGCGCAGCCCGGCCGGGGCGCACACGGTTTCGGCGACCTGGCACACCTGCCGCGCCAATTCACGCGTCGGGACCAGTACCAGCGCCTGGCACTCCTGGCGTTTCGGGTCGAGACGCTCCAGCATCGGCAGCACGAACGCACCGGTCTTGCCGCTGCCGGTCCGTGCCTGGATCATCATCTCGCGGCCGGCCAGCAGATACGGAATCGCCCGGCCCTGGACCGGCATGAGGCTGGTCCACCCCGCACGGGTGGCGCCCTGCCGCAACGCATCTGGCAACTGGTCGAAAGTGAGCTCCGCAGGCTCGTCAATCGCGGTGGTCTGCTGCTCGGTAGGTTCGCTCAAAGTCTTCGGTAGTCCATTCTACACACCCCGGCGGGCGGCCGCCGCCGCCCGCGCGGCGCAAGTAGGCAGCGCCGCGGCGCTTGCAGTATGCTGTGGGTCCCTCGGTACCGCCATGCTCGGGAGTTTGTAGCCAATGCCGCGTAGAGCGTTTCATCCCGCCTGGGGCCTGTTGACGCTGCTCGTCTGCGGGGCAGTCGGACTGTCGGCGCAGGAGGGAAGAAACATAGAGTGGCGGTCGTACGCCGCCGACCTCGCCAGCACCTTCTATTCGCCAGCCGACCAGATCAACGCCGACAACTTCAACGACCTGGAAGTCGCCTGGCGCTTCTCCACCCGCAACTTCGGTCCGCGACCCGAGGCGATTCTGCAGTCGACGCCGCTCATGATCGGCGGGGTGCTCTACAGCACCGTCGGCTCGCGGCGGGACGTGGTCGCCCTCGACGCGACCACCGGCGAGCTGCTGTGGATGCACCGGATCGACGAGGGCGAGCGGGGCACCGCGGCGCCGCGGCGGCTGTCGGGCCGGGGTCTGTCCTATTGGGACAACGGCGGGGACGGCCAGATCTTCTATGTAACGCCGGGTTATCGCCTCATCGCGCTGGACGCGGCAACCGGCCAGCGGGCGAGCAGCTTCGGTAACGACGGTATCGTCGACCTGAAGCTGGAGTTCGACCAGGACATCGACCTCGTCACCGGGGAGGTCGGACTGCACGCCGCGCCGGTCATCGCCAACAACACGATCATCATCGGAGCGGCGCACAGGCCCGGCACCGCGCCGAAGTCAAAGGCGAACGTCACGGGTCACGTGCGCGGCTACGACACCCGCACCGGGGCGCGGAAGTGGATCTTCCACACCATCCCGGACTCCGACGAGTTCGGCAACGACACGTGGCTGGACGACTCCTGGCGGTACACCGGCAATACCGGCGTCTGGGCGCAGATCAGCATCGACCCGGAGCTGAACATCGCCTACCTGCCGACCGAGACGCCGACCGGCGACTACTACGGCGGGCACCGCATCGGCGACAACCTGTTCGCGAACAGCCTGGTAGCCGTCGATCTCGACACCGGCGAGCGGATCTGGCACTTCCAGATCTCGCACCACGAGGTGTGGGACTGGGATCTGCCCGCCGCGCCGATCCTGGCCGACATCACGGTTGACGGCCGGGACATCAAGGCCGTGGCGCTGCCGACCAAGCAGGCCTGGATTTTCGTCTTCGATCGGGAAACGGGCGAGCCGGTCTGGCCGATCGAGGAGCGTCCGGTCGCCCCGTCCGAGGTCCCGGGCGAGGTGCTGGCGCCGACGCAGCCGTTCCCGACCAGGCCGCCCGCCATCGACCGGCAGGGGATCAGCATCGACGACCTGATCGACTTCACCCCCGAGCTGCGCGCCGCGGCGGAGAAGATTGCCAGCCGCTACACGCTAGGCCCGATCTACACCCCGCCCACGCTGGCCGATCCGGAAGGCTCCGGCAACCTGGGCACGCTGATTCTGCCGGCCGCCACCGGCGGCGTGAACTGGCCCGGCGGTGCGGTCGATCCCGAGACCGGGATCATGTACCAGTACGCCAAGGCGGAGGTAACCGCGCTGCGGATGATCAACGACCCCGAGGCGTCGGACATGGACTACATCAGCGGCCGGCGCCTGCCGGGTGTCCGTCCGACCGACCTCGCCCTTACGGTCGAGGGGCTGCCGCTCGTCAAGCCGCCCTGGGCCCAGATCACCGCGGTCGACCTGAACAAGGGCGAGATCGTCTGGCAGGTGCCGCACGGCGAGACCCCGGACAACGTGCGGAACCACCCCAAGCTGCAGGGGCTCGACATCCCGCGGACCGGCCGGGTCGGCCGCATCGGCACGCTCGTCACCAAGACGCTCGTGGTGGCTGGCGAGGGCGGCGTGTTCACCACGCCGTCCGGCGCGGAGGGCGCGATGTTGCGGGCGTACAACAAGGCGACCGGCGCCGAGGCCGGCGCCGTGTTCATGCCCGCCGGGCAGACCGGCACGCCGATGACGTACATGATCGACGGTAGGCAGTACATCGTCGTCGCCATCGGCGGGGGCGGCCGCGACTCCGAGCTGATGGCGTTCCGGCTGCCGGAGTAGCCAGCGTTCCGCGCGGCTCGTACCGGTCCGCCGCACGCCAGGGAGAACGCGCGTGACGACGAGCAATCGCATCGGCCTGACAGCCGGTGGTAAAGGCCCCGCTGCATTCGACTGGCCGTGCATCCCGCCTGACCGCTCTCGGTGCAACGCGGGGTTTCACCACGGACTCCTAGTGCTCCTGCTGCTGGCAGCGGGCCTGGCTCCGCTGGCGGCGCAGGACGGCGGTTGGACCCACTGGGGCGCGAATGCGGGCAGCCAGCGCTACACGCCGCATGCCCAGATTGACACCGCCAACTTCGACAGCCTCGAAACCGCCTGGGTCTGGCGCGGGGACAACTTCGGCCCCGGCGTGGACTACATCCTCAGGGCCACGCCCATCTATGCCGAGGGGAAGCTCTTCAGCGTGGCCGGACAGCGCCGCACGGTGGTGGCGCTCGACCCCGCCAGCGGCCTGCCGCTTGACGGCTTCGGCGACGGCGGCACGGTCGACCTGACGGCCGACTTCGGCTACCCGTACCACCCGGAGGACGGGCTGCCGTCGGAGGTGGACTACATCACGAACTCGTCGCCCCCCATCGTGGTCAACGGCGTCGTCGTGGTCGGCAACTCGCACGAGCAGGGCTACCGCCAGACGCGGCGGGAGAACGACGCGTGGCAGTGGACCGGACACGTCTCGGCGTGGGCGCCGCTGTCGGCCGATCCGGAGCTGAACCTCGTCTACATCGTGACGGACCCGCCCACCAACGACAGCTGGGGCGGCTTCCATCCCGGCCAGAACCTGTTCGCCACCAGCATCATCGCGCTGGACGTACGGACCGGCGAGCGCGTCTGGCACTTCCAGACCGTCCACCACGACATCTGGAACTACGACAACCCGACTGCTCCCACCCTGGCGGACGTAACCGTGGACGGCCGGCGGATTCCGGTTCTCGTCCAGACGACCAAGCAGGCGTTCGCATACGTACTGAACCGGGAAACGGGGGAGCCGGTCGGGCCGATCGAGGAACGCGCCGTGCCGCGCGGCCACGTGCCGGGCGAGTACTACTCGCCGACGCAGCCGTTTCCCACGCGGCCTGCCGCCTACGAGATGCAGGGGATTTCCCCGGACGACCTGATGGACTTCACGCCGGAGTTGCGCCGGCGCGCACTCGAACAACTGGAACAATACGAGTACGGCCCGCTGTTCACCCCGCCGCTGCATCGTGACAACGACCGGGGTAAACGGGCCACGCTGTTCTGCCCCGGCTACGGCGACGACCCGAACCCGATCGGCAAGACGGTCATGAAGTTTGTCAGCATGACGGGCGGCGGCGTGCCGCGCGTCGACGGCCTGCCGATCGTGAAGCCGCCCTACGGCAGGATCACGGCCATCGACCGGGAGCGCTCGTCGCGCTCGCGCTGCCAGAACATAATCAGAATCCGTAGCAGTCTGCATAACACCGAGACTGTCCATTTTTCCCCGGTATGTCAGCGTTTTTTGCGGATGTGGTGTCTCTGCCGCTCCGTGCGTGTGTCACCGTTTCTACGTCCTGGTGTGGTATATTCGTGGGGTACAAGAAAGCGGGATGGCTGGATGGCAGGACGACTCAGAGTCAAACAGATCGGGACCTTGAAACCGGGACGGCACAGCGACGGCGGAACGCTCTTCCTCGTCGTCGAGCCCGGCGGCCGGAGCCGCCATTGGGTCCAACGGTTGACCGTCTGTGGCAGGCGCCGTGACCTGGGGCTCGGCGGGTATCCGTACGTCGGACTCGCCGAGGCGCGCGCCGCCGCGTTCGCCAATCGTCAGGTGGCGCGCCGTGGCGGGGACCCGACACAGAGTGTTCGGCCGTCGAGGATCCCGACGTTCCGCAAGGCGTGTGCGCAGGTCGGCGCAGCGGCAACGTGGAAGGGGCTCGGAGCGCAGAACCGGGAGAGCGCTCTCGAGCGGTATTGCGGTGCGCTCATGGACCGGCGTCTTGACCAGATCCGCCGGGCTGATGTGATCGCCATCCTCGCGCCCGTGATGGCCGAGAAGCCGGCCATCGGGTCGAAGCTGCATGGGTGGATCCGCGGCGCGCTTGCCTGGGCCGTGGCACGCGAGCACCTCGAGTTCAACGTGGCGGATGGCATCGGCGCGGCGTTGCCTGCTCGGAGGGCAAAGAAACACCACGCGGCGCTTCCCTACCGGGAGGTAGGGGCGGCGCTGGAGGCTATCGCGACCTGCGGAGCGCGCGAAGTAGTGAAGGCCTGTCTGCGGTTCACGATACTCACCGCCGTTCGGTCGGGTGAGGCACGGGGCGCCAGGTGGAGCGAGATGAACCTGGAGGCCGCCGAGTGGCGCATCCCTGCAGAGCGCATGAAGGGCGGCCGTGAGCATAGGGTGCCGCTGTCCCCGGCCAGCATTGCAACACTGCAGGCCATGACGAAGCTGCGCAGTCCGGCCGGCTTGTGCTTCCCGTCGCCGACACGCGCACGTAGGACAATAGCTGCGGCAACGATGGCGCAGGCCCTGAAGGCGATCTACGGGGACCGCTGCACGGTGCACGGGTTCCGGTCTTCGTTCCGCGACTGGGCGAGCGAGCAGACCAGCGTCCCGCATGCGGTCGCCGAGGCGGCTCTGGCGCATCAGGTAGGAAGCGCCGTGGAGCGGTCCTACGCCCGGTCGGACCTGTTCGAGAAGCGCCGCGACCTGATGGACCGATGGGCGGCGTTTGCAACCCAGTAGACGCCAAACTGATTTGTGGTCTTTCGGCGCGCAGTGGCCGCCTGGATTCCAAGTTCCGATCTGCAATCCTCCCGGCGGCGTTGAGCAATCGCCTGCGCCGCCCTCTGCCCGGTGTAATGTCGTGGCGTGCCTGAACCGTTGCTGACCGGCTGGGCGAACTACTTCATCATCGGGCAGGTCAGCCCGGCCCACGCGGCAATCGACCGGCACGCGACCAGGCGGCTGCGCCAGTGGCTCCGTCGGAAGCACCAGGAGCGGTCAGGACCCGACGTACGGTTTCCGGACGAGCGACTCTGGAAGGAGTGCGGGCTCACCCGCCATGGAACACGCACGACGAGCCTTCCGTGGGCGAAGGCATGATCTCGTCCGAGAGCCGGATGCGGGAAATCCGCACGTCCGGTTCGATGAGCGGCGACTGAAAACGGAGCCACGGCGGCGAGTGAGGCACCGGCAACGAGTAAAAGGCGCCGGGAACAGCTAGCCCCCCCCATCCGCCTACCACCACCGTGCCAGTTGTCGATTCTACCCGGACCTCATTCCCTCGTCGCTTCCCACACTTCCAACGGGAATCTACGCGACCCAGAAAGCCCTCCGCCGACTGCCACGCGTCCCGTTTCTCCGCGAAGCAGGTCGCCGTGGCTGTCCCGAACGACGGGGATCGCCGCCCGTTCTGGCTACGGCGCGCTTGTCCGCCGCGACCTTGCGCGCGTCCGCAAGCTTCACGAGGTCTGCACTGCCCAACCCGAGGTCCACGCGCCTCCCGTGGATCCCGACTTGGCGCCCGTGTACGTTGATGAGATCAGCGTCTCGCTGGAGCACGAGGTGGCGGCCGACACCTCGTTCCGGGTCTCGTACGTGCGCAAGGACCTGAACGGCGACAGCCGCATCTGGAATGCGCCGCAGCATGCCGCGCTGCTAGCCGGCCGCGACATCCCGTGCACGGACGATCTCGCCTGGGATTGCCCTCTCAACGCGCTCAGCGGCGCGCCGCTGAGCGTGCAGCGCGTGCCGGACGAGGCGGCCGGCCTCATCGACAACCGGATGGCCACCCTTCCCGGCATACACGCCGGCTACGACACGCTGCAGGTGGCCTTGAACCGGCGCTTCACCGGCGGGTTCCTGCTGCAGGCCAGCTTCGACTACCAGTGGCGCGACGAATTCCGCGCTGCCGCCGGCGAAGACCGGAGTCCGCTCTTCGCCGACCCGCTGGTGGTCGGCTCGGACGGGCACGACCGGATCTGGCAGAACCACGGCCTCGACGTGGACGCCCGCCAGGCCACGACCAACTGGGGCGGCCGGCTGCTCGCGCGCTACACGCTGCCGTACGACGTCGGCGTCTCGGGCAACGTCCGCCACCAGAGCGGCTGGCCCTACGCCCTGATCCAGCGCGTGGACATTCCCGGCACCGGCACGAACCAGCCGATCTTCCTGACCGACCTCGCCGACAACCGCTCCGAGAACGTGACCATCGTGGACCTGCGCCTCGACAAGGCGTTCAACGTGGGCGCCAGCGGTCGCGTCACGCTGATGCTGGACCTCTACAACCTCTTCAACTCCAACGCGGTGACGAACTTCTCGCTGCGCACCGGCGACAACGAGCGCGTCATCGCGGCGCTCGACCCGCTGGCGATGAAGCTGGGGGTGCGGTACCAGTTCTGAGGAGGGTAGGGCAGAGCTAGTTCGTTCGAGCGAGGCGGAAGCCGAGAAAATCGACGCGGAAGTCCGACTCGGCCCAGTTGCGATCCGACGCCCGGCAGAACGCGGCGGTGCTGTTCCAGGAGCCGCCGCGATCGCCCCGGTCCGAGCCCGATTCAGGTCCTTGGGGGTCAACTACAGTGCCGCCGGGGTAATCGCCGTACCAGTCGTGAATCCACTCGTAAACGTTTCCCAGCATGTCGTGCAGGCCCCAAGCGTTCGGCTGCTTTTGCCCTACAGGATGCGGGAACACGCCACTGTTGTTGCCGCACCATGCGATCTCACTTAACTCTCCGTAGCGTTCGCCTCTCGTCCCCGCCCGCGCCGCGTACTCCCATTCCGCCTCCGTCGGCAAGCGGTATGCACTCCCTCTGGTTCGTTCATTCAACCGCCGGATAAAATCCTGCACCTCATTCCAGGAAACCATCTCCACCGGGCACTGCCCGCAGCCAAAGTTAGCTGAAGGGTTAGTCTCCATTACTTGCTGCCACTCCGCCTGAGTCACCTCGTATTTGGCCAACCAGAATCCAAGGCTGATTCGTACTTGCGTCACCGGTTGCTCGTCGCTGTCTCCATCTACAGAGCCCATTCGGAATTCGCCCGCCGGCACCCAGACGAATTCCATGCCGTCGAACGCGCGCGGTTCGCCCGCCAGCCTCCGTGCCGCTTCAGCAGCGGCTACTGCCTCCGCTTCTGCTGTGGCCTTCGCCGCTTCGGCGGCATTCAGCAGTTGCAGTGCCTCGCGGTAGAACTCACCGTCACGGCCCACCAGCGTGAGATAACGTGTCGCGGTCTCCATCGCGTCGTCGTAGAGACCGAGCCGCTCCAGGACTTGGGCGTAGCGGAACGAGAACTGATCCGGCAGCTCCAGGTCATGCTCGGCCTGGAGCTCCAGGATCCGGTCCATTGTCACTTTAGCCCGCTCGAAATCCTGTTCCTCGATCGCACTCTCCGCCTGCAGGAGGTAGCGGTCGGCTTCCATGTCCGGCGGTAGCTGCATGGCCCAAACCGCAACCGGAACGATCAAGAACGGCATTGTCAACCGCATGCTCATCGATTCTTGCGCTCCTGCCAGATCGGCCGGGTATTGTCGGCATACGCGGGACCTATGGCCAACCGCCCGATCTGGACATATGCGCGGGTCGTCAACGTTGAAGATCTTCCGGACGGCAACCGACGACGATCGTCGACCGCACTTCGACCTCATTGACGCACGGGCCATGACCGTCTTCTTCCGATATGCCTCGAAACAAACATCAACACGATAGACTATTGTGCCGTAGTGGGCAAGTCGGATGGTACGTCCATTGCAGGGTCACCGTAACTAGCTATGGCAACGTACGAGTGTACTACACGCCGATAATACCCTTGGGTCTGTTCGGTCCACAGCCTCAACATCACACCCTCTGCGAACCACAACAAAAGAACAAAGGCGACGACTTGACCTAATGCCAACAGGTTGTTCGCCACATTCGACCGATCAACAAACAAGTTTCGGACCGACACTGCAAATGGCGCTGCAGTCACGAAAATAGCGATCCATATTCCAACGAAAACCACTGATAGAAGTTGGACCGCGTGTTTCTCGTGCCTCAACGCCTCGCGCTGCTCCCCGCCTCCCCGACCACCGGCTATTACAGCGTTGGCATGTTGAAAGAACCCCATGGCGCAGTGGTCCTCGTGTTTAGGCCCGTCGCAGGAACCCGTTGGAGATGGAATGTGCCGTCTAAGCAATTGTCTCGATTTGTTGGAATACGCCGTCCGCTCCAATGCGTCCCTGAGCACTCTTGACTTGATGCGATCCTCTTCCTCCCAATCATTATTCAGCCAGGACTGCCACTTTAGGATGTCATCTGCCGCAGGAACATAGAGAAACCAGCACCCTGCAATCGTATTTTGAGAGTCGAGGATTTCATCGGAAAACCGCACCAGTACAGTGCCTAGTTGGGAGGCAATGACGAGGGCGACTACAGGGTAAATCCGTGAGACGTGAGTTCTTGTTATAATATAGTCTATGCTGTCGGGGTATTTGGCGAGAGCTTGGTAGATGCCAGATTGTCGGTGTCCCCAGATATTCCATGACAGAACTAGGAATAGTAAAAAGACCAAGCCTATCAGTATGATCTCAACGCTGATGAATTCAATTACATGCGCCAGTGCTTCCATGTCTGGTTCCTCCGTGCTGGTCGTACTGCGAAGTGTGCCGGTTGACGCGTCTTAGGGCGCTGTGGGCAAGATTCTTGTGCCATTCGGTGATGAAATGCTCGTAGGCTTCGGAACTCACGTGGAAGTAGCCGGTAGAATCGTTCCATTCAATGGTCGCGGAGGAGTGCTTTATGGCGAGCCGAGCGGTGGATAAACGGTGCGGTCGTCCGCCTTGGTAGACGTTCTCTTGTGATTCCACACGAATCACGAAGCGATTGCGATCGTCGAGATACTCCCGGTTCGTCACGCGCTTGGGATCGACACCGTTCATGACTTGGCCGATGTCCTTGATAACTTTGGGTTCGTCGACGAAGTACGAGTGCTCGACTGCGCCACCGACGACGTTCGAGCAGTCGATCTGGCTGACTTTCCCCGGCACCTGAAAGGGGGCCCGCGGTCCGTTGTCGCCCAGTCGGTCAGGATTGCCTTTCGTAACATCGCTGATCGCCATCGCAGCATCCCCCCGGTTGAAGTAGACGTTCACATGGCGTCCCAGCCGAGGCAGGAGCTTGAGCTTGTGCTCGTGCTCGAAGGCGTCGTCGTCCTCGTCGGGCGCGAAGAGAAAGATCTGGTCGAAGATGCGTGGAATCCTGCCCCCGTTCTGGCGCCTCACCTCCTGGAGCGCGTGTCGAAGCACGTAGTTGCCCATGCTGTGCGCCATCAGATGGAGCTTCTGATGGCAGGCTTTCTCCGGTGGCATGTTGCGGAAGAAGTTCACCATCTTGAGCAGCCCGCGGGCAAAGGCCGGGCCGGAAGCGGCGGCGTCCTGACGGTCGTTCGAGTAGGCGATCCAGGGAAACATGGAGCCGTCGGACGGCCACGAGAAGCAGATTACGTCCACGCCCTTGTTTCCGTTCACGCCCTGGTGATTCCTTCCGAGCTTCACGCAGGTTTCGATTGCCTCCCTGAACGTGACGTTGTAGCCGTGGATGAACAGAATGGCGTCGGTCTTCTCCTGGCTCATTCGAGACCGCAGCTCTTCGAAGAGTTTATTGCTCCCGAACTGCGACTTCGCGTCGTCCGTGCGTTGGATCCGACCCGCGCGTTTGAGCTGCTCGAAATACGACCGAACTTCAATGGCCTTGTCGTTGACGGTGGCTTTCCCGAAACGAAGATTGGTGAGGCCAGCGGTGCTAAAGTGTTTCCCGAACCGCTTGGGTTTCCCTGCTGGCACGCCGTTGCGGTTGGTGCCGAAAAAAATCTCGGTCATTGCTCGAAGCCCTCCGTTCTGACCTGCTTCGTTCTCCGGACTTGCTATCGCACGTATTCAACGGCTTCGTCGTAGAGGCGGAGCCGTTCCAACACCTAGGCATATCGAAAGGGAAACTGAGCGCGAAGCTCCAGGCCATGCGGGGCCTGCAGTTCCAGGATGGTTTCCATGGTAGCCTTGGCGCCCAGGAAATCCTGTTCGTCGATCGCCCGTTCTGCTCGCACGAGGTGGCGGTCCGCCTGGATTTCCGAGGGCAGTTGCACGGCCGTGAACGCCACGGGTAGCAGCAGGCAAGGCAATACACTGGTCAGACCGGACACCGCAGACCCGCCCGGCATCTCCATAGCTTCTCCCTATTTCCGCCAACGGACTGCAGAAAGTACACCTCGCTGCGCAGTTCGACGCCGTCGACCTCAAGCAGTTGTTGGCCGCGAGCATCCGCTACCAGCACGGTCAACAGCAGGAGCATCGTTGCCGTGACTCCGTCGTCGTGGGGTAACGTCTTTGGTCCTGTAGTTGAATGTCGCATTGTAGCTCCGGAGGCGTACCGTGGGGCTACTACGAGTCCTTGCTTGCGCGCAGTTCGTACTCCGGTTGGATGTCGGCTTCCGTCAGGATGTTGTAGACCTTGAAAGGGTCTGTCTTCGTGTTGGTCAGATGATTGACGAAAACCTCCCCGAACATGTGCAGCAACACATCTGTATAAATGTCGATGTCTGCGTCGACGAGCACGATTCCGTCGTCATCGGTATGTGCGAAGCTTAGTTGCAGGTTTCCTTTGCCCGACCCCTCGTACGTCTTGTAACTCCCCGCGTCGAAGCCTTTGTGCAGCGCGCCAGAAACCTCGGTGAACGTCCTGTCACCATCCGCTATTGCGGAGTCAATAGCAGCCTGCATGCCATTGCTGCCTGTCAGCCGGGCATGAATGCGATCAGGGGCGAAACTCTCAATTCGGTCTACGAATTCGAGAACGGCCGGCCCGCCCAACTTCACTGCATCCATCTTCGCCAGAATGTTCAAAGCGGCGGCCTTCTTTCTGTCTGTCAGACCCAGGAACATTGTCTCGGCGGATTCCTCGTCAACGCTGTTCTCGAAAATGGTACGGAGAGGCGGTGATAGATTTGCCACGGACGGGAATACCGGTGAATGTCGGGACTCGAGGATGATGTCTACATCATGCGTGGTCATCGATCCGACACGAATGAGTTTCGCCTTTTCGTAGTAGCCAGGAGCGGCCACAAACATCGTCTGGTCGCCGACTTCCATCGTCAGTCGATAATCGTGCGGGGGTTCACCGGCAAGGACGAGTCGCCGACGCCGTATGCCACCTCGCCGCCAGACCATCGTACTGGCCCGAAGTCGTGGCAACGGTTCCCCACCCTTGGCGCGAACGGAAAGGCGTACGGTGCCGGTCCTGGAGCTGGTCGCCATGCTTTTTGTGTGGTCCCTACGTCGCAAACCCCAGTAGGCTAACGACTGCGAAGTGGCCATGATCCGGTTTGGTGGACATCTTCCGAAAGGGGAATACGATGTCGACCATGACGGACACGCAGGGCAGCCGGACGCGGCGGAGCTTCACGGATGACTACAAGACGGGGGCGGTACGACTGGTCCTCGATGAGGGCAAGACGGTCGCGTCCGCGGCGCGCGATCTGGGCTTGACGGAGTCGTCGCTCCGCAACTGGGTCGAGCAGGCCCGCGCGGATCGGACGAAGGGCAAGACCGGCCTCACGACGGCGGAGCGTGAGGAACTGGCGCGGCTGCGCAAGGAAGTGCGCGAGCTGCGCATGGAGCGCGACGTCCTAAAAAAAGCCGCGGCCTTCTTCGCGAGGGACCACCTGTGAAATTCGCGTGGATCCAGACGGAGAAGGCCAGCTATCCCCTCACGAAACTGTGTCGCTGGCTGGGCGTCACGCCGAGTGGCTTCTACGCCTGGCGGCAGCGCCCGGAATCGACGCACGTGCGGGAGGACCGCCGCCTAAAGGTGCTGGTCCAGGCGTTATTCGCCGAGAGCAAGCAGCGGTATGGCAGTCCCCGTATTCACGCGGATCTGATCGAGCAAGACGAGCAGGTCAGCCGGAAGCGCGTGATCCGGTTGATGCAGGAAGACGGCCTGAAGGCGCGCACCCGCAAACGGTTCACGTTGACCACGATGAGCGATCACGACCAGCCGGTGGCCGCGAATCTCCTCGACCGGCAGTTTGAAGCCGCCGCGCCGAATCAGCGCTGGGTCGGGGACACGACCGAGTTTGTCATCGGCTCGAGCGGCAAGCTCTATCTCGCCGTCGTCCTCGACCTGTTCTCGCGGTTTGTGGTCGGCTGGGCCGTGAGCGCCGTCAACGATCGCCACCTGACCATCAAGGCGCTGGAGATGGCGCTGAAACGACGGTGCCCGGAGATCGGCCTGTTGCACCACTCCGACCAGGGCTGCACGTACGCGAGCGCGGACTACCAGGCGCTCCTGGATGGGCGCGGGATCGTCTGCAGCATGAGCCGCCGGGGTAACTGCCATGACAACGCCGTCATGGAGAGCTTCTTCTCCACCGTGAAGAGTGAGCTCGCCAATCGGTTCGACACGTACGGAGACGCGAAGATGGAGTTGTTCGACTACATCGAAGTGTTCTATAACCAACGACGCCGGCACTCGACGCTTGGCCAGATCAGTCCAGCGGCATTTGAACGACGCGCGAACGAAGAGGGCGTGGAGCCTATGGAAAACCGCCAAGGACGCGGTTTCCCACAGGCTACACACCCGTTGTCTTTTTCAATGAGAAAAGAACAGACAACGAAGAACGACCAACTCAACGAAACCGTCCACTGAATCGGATCATGGCCAGAAGAGCCCTCCAAGACGCAAAATGGCAGCGGACACAACGCCGAATCCTAGGCCCACGACGTTCCGCCAGTTGTTCGCCAGCCAGTCTTACAATCTCCTCACAACACGTAAGTCCCGCGACCCGCGGTTGCGTCAGGTACGAGGGCAAGCGCAGTCGGGGCTATTCCATCCTCAACAGGCGGAAGCCGAGGAACTCGTTGCGTGTATCAGGCGAGTCCACCGCACGAGCCGACGCCCGGCAGCGCCAGGCGTCGCCGTCCCAGCTACCGCCTCGAACCATTCGATGCTGGTACCGGGGCGATGCCGGCCCGCGCGGATCCGTCACGGATCCTCCCGGATAGTCGCCGTGCCAGTCCTGCACCCACTCCCAGACGTTCCCCCGCATGTCGTGCAGCCCCCACGCATTCGGTTCCTTCTGCCCGACCGGATGCGTACGACCGCCGCTGTTGTCCTCGTACCACGCGATCGCGTCAAGGCTCGCGGCGTGGCCTTCCCAGTTGTCCCCGGTCCGTGCCGCTTGTTCCCAGGCCGCCTCCCCGCTCATTCCGGCCCGCGCCGCGTATTCCCATTCCGCCTCTGTTGGCAATCGATAACGCGGGCCGCGGGAGCGGGCATTCAACGTGTCGATGAACTCCCGTGCGTCGTGCCATGACACGTTCTCCACTGGGCACTCCCCGCAGCCGGAGAACCACGACGGGGCAGTTTCCACGACGGCTTGCCATGCCGCCTGCGTCACCTCGTACCTGCCGAGCCAATAACCCCGGCTGATCCGCACGCGCGTCACCGGCTCCTCGTCGCCATGGGCCGATCCCATCAGAAAATCTCCCGGGGGGATCCAGACGAACTCCATGCCGTCGAACTCCCTCATGTCGCCCGGCTGCCGCGTCGCCGCATCGGCTGCTGCTGCCGCGGCCGCTTCAGCTTCGGCCTTCGCCGCTTCGGCATCGCTCAGCAGTTCCAGGGCCGCGCGATAGTGCTCGCCGTCCCGACCCGTCAGCACCAGGTACTGCGTCACCAACTCGACCGCTTCGTCGTACATCTCCAGTCGCGCCAGCACCTCGGCGTAGCGGAATGGAAACTCCTCCGGGAGCTCCAGATCATGCCGTGTCTGGAGCTCCAGGATCCGGTCCATGGCCGTCTTGGCGCCTTCGAAATCTTGTTCCTGGATCGCCCGCTCCGCTTCCAGGAGATAGCGGTCGGCCTGGATCTCCGGGGGGAGTTGCACGGCCGAGACGACAGCGGACAGCAGTAGCCAGAGCACCGCCACTGGTAGGTGAGTCCACGGAGAGTTGGTCGTCATCCGGAATTTCCTGCTTGCGTCAACGAATGCACGGCGAACCGGCGCGAGCATGGGCCGCAGTGTTGGTCACAGCGTCTGGCGGCGCGCACGCATCGGCCGACGTAGAAGTGCTCGATCCGACGCGCCTGAGCATCGTCAAGGCTGCACATCCTCCGAGCAGAAGGACACCTTCAGGCTGCACTCATACACCTCTACAGTCCCTTCGGGCTTGCCGGCGTGAATCGACGTCTCGCATTGGTCGAGCGTGATCTGTTCAATCGACGACCGGAATTGACTGGCGCCCATGAAGATGTCCAATTGCTGCCGATCGTCGTCCTTGTCCAGCCAGGTGCCCTCGACGACCACCACGCAGCCACCCCGCAGCGAAGAACGGGCGCTCCAGCACGTACTCCCGGACCTGCGGCGGCACTCACGGTCGGCCTCCAGCTCCGCGTCGTGCCCGGAGCTCGGGCTCCATCCCGTTCCGAAATGCCACGTGTAGCCCGGTTCTATGAAGCGGCTGCCCAGGCCGGCCGACGTCACCGCGGCAACGTAGTACTCCTGCGCATCGGCGTTCCCCGACGCCGCGGTTGTTGCGCCCTCCGCCGGGCGCTTGGCGCGGATGCGGCCGAGCATGCTGGTCAGACGCCCACCGTCGGCCGCCTGCTGGTCTGGCTGGCTCGCGCTCTCTTCCGTAGGGGCCGGCGCCGTGGGCTGCGGGCCGTCGGCACTCGCGGTCTGCCGCCGGCCGAAACTTCCCAGCATGTCGATCACCGACAGCGTGTCGACGAACTCCATGAACACGTCAGCGAGCTGGCTCGCGTCGGCGGCGTGGTGGTAGGTGCCGCCGGTCTGGGTGGCAATTTGCCGCAGGTCCTGGGCCGCGCCGGAGTTGGGGGTGATGCCGAATCCGACCGTCTCATGCCGGAAGATGACGCCGCTGCGCTGCAGCGCCGCCATCGCCTGCCCGATGTCGCCGCAGTCGTTCTGGCCGTCGGCCAGCAGCATGATCATCCGGTCCGACGCGCCGGCGCTGCCGTTCGACCGCAGGAAGCGATTGGCGAAGAGCAGGGCGTCGGCCATGGGCGTGCCGCCGCCGGGCTGCAGGCTGTCGATGAACCCGTTCAGTCGGCCGACGTCGCGCGTGAAGTCCTGGTACTGCGGCACCGGGTTCTGGCAGTCCCCGCTGAACGCCAGCACGGCGACCTCGACGGAGCCGCCGCTCGCGGCCCTGCTCAGGGCGTCAGCCGCAGCGCGCTTCGCGGCCTCGATCTTGGCTTCGGGATTGCTACCGCCGACGGCGTCGCCCATGCTTCCGGAGGCGTCTATCAGCAGCAGCAGGCTGCTCGAGGCGGGTCGTGCGCGTTGGCCGAATGCGTCCGGCTGCGCTGCCATCAACGCGGCCACAGCAGCGAGCACGCCCACGACCTTGTAGTTGACGCCGAACATGAGCGTCTCTCCGCTCAGTGCAGTTGGCTTGTGGCCGCCTCAGCGCGATGTGTCATGGAGCCCTCCCGGACCGGACTGCCGCGCTTCGGCGGCCGTTCACGGGATGACCGTCATCACTATGGCGAGCGTTGAACGGAGCAACCTTACCACAGCGAACAGTAGCAGCCGCCCGACTCCTAGTGACGCCGCGACGGCCAGCGGGTCATTGCTCTGCCGCAAGCTCATAAAGGTCTTCGAGGCGCCGGAGCCGCCGGATGAGATCATCGAGCTGGCTTGCCCAGTACGGGCGGGACGTTTCGATTGACACGGTATAGGCCCCGCCGCCGCCACTGTAACTCTCTACGACGACCTCATACGTCCCTGTCTCGCCGGCCGTAAAGGTTACCTGCGAGTTGGTGTCATCGAAATCGTCGTTCTCGAACTCCTCGCCTGTGGGTGCCCTCACCGTCACCAACGTGTCGAACTCCTCGGAGCGCACCTCGACCACAACCTCTTGCCCCTCGAGCGCTTCGAAGGTACGGGCCGTGTCAACGTCTTTGAGACAACCTGGTTCAGCATTTACTGTAGCGACTCCACGCCATCGACGCGGTGCAACGACGACCGATCGAGCGGTGGTCGCGGCCGGGCAACGACCGCATGCCGGGAGTCGTCCGGGGTGCCGGTCGTCGGTCCTGAGGCATCCTGGCGGGTCGTTTTCGACGGCGGATTGATCCATACGGCGGTCGGCAAGGTTTCTGGGCGTGGTGGTCCGCTGACGAATCGCTCCGGATGCGCGGCGTAGGCCGCGAGGCGGGTGCGGTGACGCAGGTCGAGGATCGCCGGCGCGCGGCCGTAATGCACGTCGGCCGGCGTGAGATAGCTGAGGCCGCTGTGGTGGTGGGCGTCATTGTACCAAGCCAAGAGGTCGTGGCAGATGGCGCGCGCGTGTTCGAGTGCGCCGAACCGCTTGGGAAACTCCGGCCGATACTTGAAGGTGCGAAACTGCGCCTCCGAGAACGGATTGTCATTGCTCACGCGCGGCCGCGCGTGGCTGGCCGCGATGCCGAGGTCGGAGAACAACAGCGCGACGAGCTTGCTGCGCATGGGCGCGCCGCGGTCGGCGTGAATCGTGAGTTGCTGCGGCTGGATGCGCTGCTTCGCGCAGGTCTGCTCGATCAAGCGCTCGGCCAAGTGGGCGCTCTCCTTGACCGCCACCATCCAGCCCACGACGTAGCGGCTGAAGAGGTCGAGGATCACATACAGCGAGTAGTAGAGATAGGGGACCGGGCCCTTCAGCTTGGTGATGTCCCAGGACCAGACCTGATTCGGCGCCGTCGCGACGAGCTCGGGTTTGACGTACGCCGGATGCCGCACCTGGTCGCGGCGCTCCCGCACTTCGTTGGCCTCGGCGAGCACCCGATACATCGTGCGCGGGGAGCAGAGGTAGGTCTGCTCCTCAAGCAACGTCGCCTAGACTTCGGCGGGCGATTGATCGACAAACCGCGCGCTGTGCAACGTGTCGCGGACGGCTCGCCGTTCGGCAGGGACCAGCGCGCGCGGCGACGGCGCGCGGGGCCGCGTCGCCGGCGGCGTGGGCCGCCGCCGCCGATAGAGCGACGCGCGGGACACGCCGATGCTCTGACACAACGCCGACGTCTCGCCCTTCGCCGTGACGGCCTCGATCGCGCGCATCAGTCGGTCTCGTCGGTGTCGAGGGGTTTCAGGGGGATCTCCAGGATCTCGGCAACTTTTTTTTGGAGGGCGATGATCGTCTCGGCCCGCTGCAGCTTCCGCTGGAGCCTGCGGTTCTCGGCTTCCAACTGCTTCACACGCGGGTCGATCGGACGTGGGGTCGGCCCGCGCCGACGGCCCCGCATGTCCCGCAGGGCGCCCTGCTCACGCTGCCGTCGCCAGTTCGCCAAGTGCGAGCTATACAAGCCTTCTCGGCGCAGCAGCGCCCCCAGCTCGCCAGGCCGCTTGCACGCGTCCGCCTGCTTGAGGATGCCGAGCCGATACGCCGCCGTGAACCGGCGGCGCTGGGCTTTCGCCGGCACTTCAGGATCGGGTGCCGTCGCGGCTGACCTAGCCGTGGGCCCGAAGGCTCCCGTCGCCCTCCGGGCTCCCTCCGCCTTCGGCCCCACGACCACGTCCATCTCCACGGCTGGTGGCATGCAATTCATCCATCAAACCCTCCCCGCCCCGACACTAATCTCAATAAGGAGGTTGTCTCATAGATCATTGGCACAGGGGGGTATGCGACCGGGAAACGGGTTCCAAGTGGCCAACTTCAAAGTGAGACACATCCTGCGCAGCTGCCACAGCGGCGAACCCCAGGACCAACGCCACGACACTCAAGTAACGCATGCCTTCTGGGCTTGATCCGTTTATACGGAGCTCCGCATAATCGGGTTTATGCAGAGTTCAGGATTATGCGGAGTCAGTTCGGCGGGCCGCGTGGGCGTAGGGGATCGGGTGGACCAGTACTCCGCATAATCAGAGAGCTTCCAGGAAGTCGAGGAGGCGGTCGGTGGCCGTGAAGCGGAGTGGCTGAGGTGCGGGATCCGCCACGCACCGCAGTGCAGCCTCCTTCATGGCCAGGTCGGCTTCGACGTAATGGTGGGTGGTGGCCGTGTCCTCGTGGCCGAGCCAGAGGGCAATGACGGTGATGTCGACTCCGGATTGGAGCAGATGCATCGCTGTCGTGTGGCGCAGCGTGTGGGGCGAGATCCGTCGCGTCGCGAGGGAGGGGTGGCGCTCCGAGGCCTTTCGACAGGCGACGCGCAGTTGGTGCTCGACGCCGGAGCGCGACAAGGGCTTGCCTGCTCTGTTGGGAAAGACGGGGGCGTCGGGGCTTCGATCGATTCGGGGGAGCCACCTCCGGAGCTGCGCCGCGGTGCTCTTCCAGAGCGGGACGACCCGCTCCTTGCGTCCCTTGCCGTGCAGAAGCACCGAGCAGGCCCGCTCGAGCAGCACGTCCGCGACGTGTAGACGGGTGATCTCGGAGACGCGGGCGCCGGTGTTGTAGAGCACGGCGAAGAGGACGGTGTCGCGTTGTCCGCTCCAAGTGGACCGGTCGGGCGCGTCGATGATCGCCGTGATCTCCTCGCGGGACAGGTAGCCGAGAACGGGCCGGTCGAACCGTTTGACGGGAATCGCGAGAACGCGTTGCGCGACGGCTAGCAGGGTTGGCTCGCGCAGCGAGGCGTAGCGCATGAAGGACCGGATGGCGGCGAGACGGAGGTTGCGCGTGCGCGGGGAATTGCCACGCTGTGTCTCGATGTGGTCGAGGAAGCCGAGGACCATGGGTGCATCGAGATCCGCCAGCGTCAGTGCCGAGGGGGTGCGTCCGGTGCGCTCTGCGGCGTACCCGAGAAACAACGTGAAGGTGTCGCGGTAGCTGGCGATCGTGTGGGCGCTGGCGCCGCGTTGTGCAACGAGGCGCCGGTGAAAGAAATCCTGCAGGAGTGCGGGAAACGCGCGTTCGACGGCCGTCATGACGGGCGCTCCGAGGCTTGGTGGGTGAAGCGTTCGAAACGCTGCGAGGTGCTGGCGAGCAACTCTGGAACGGCGGTGCAGTACCAGTAGGTGTCGGTGACCTTGGCGTGGCCGAGATAGGTCGCGAGGGCCAGGATCTTGTGATCGACATCGGCGCCGTTTTGATACCAGCCCAGCAGCCGTCGCGTGACGAAGGTGTGTCGCAGGTCGTGAATGCGGGGCTGGCGCGTGCGGCCGTGTCCGGTCCAGCCCAGACGCTGCTTGATCCGGCCGAACGTCTTCTCCACGGCGTCGCGCCCGAGCCGGGGTGAATGCTCGGTGCGGAAGAAGTACTCGGACCGAGGTGCGGCGCGACACGCGTCGCGGCGATTGGCGTAGCGGGCCAGTGCCTGGGTCGTGGTCGGATGGAGCGGTACGAGTCGCGATTTCCGGAACTTCGTCTTGCGGATGGTAAGGATGCCGTTGACGCGGTCGACGTCGTCGGTCGTCAGGCGGCAGGCTTCGGAGAGCCGCAGGCCGGTCGAGACCAGCAGGGCAAAGTACGCGACGTAGGTGGCGGGTCGCAGCCCGTGTCGGGGCAACAAGCGGCTTGCCTGCTGGAGGAGCGCAGCCACTTCCGACTCGGAATAGATGTGGGGCGGTGGGCGACGCGGGATGCGTCCCAGGAATCCGACCGGTGGAACTTCGGTGGTCGGGTCGACGAGCGCGCGGTGTCGCGCGAACTGTCGCACGACCACAAGCCGGCGCGCGGCCTGCGCCGGATTGCTCGATCGTGAGGACTGCGCCCACTGGACCGCGAGCTCGATCGTCACGGGCCCGCTGTGTCCGATCCGGTCTGCATGGCTGGCGAAGTCCCGCAGCAGCCATTCCGGCGATTTGAGGTCGAAGCCGAGTCCGCGGCGTAGGGTCAGGTACTCGTCGACCAGACGGTGGAAGCTCGGGGGCGTCATCGGAGCACCTCCGGCCAAGGGAGCGCGACCTCACGCAACCTCGGCAGATCAAGCTTGGCGTAGATCGTCGTGGTGTCGAGGCTGCGATGGCCGAGCACGTCAGCGACCTCCTTGAGGCTGGCTCCCTGCTGCACCATGCGGCTGGCCACGGTGTGCCGGAAGACGTAGGCACCGGCGAGCGGCGCGTCGACGGCCGCCCGGCGAAGCGCACGGGCCACGACACCGGAGACGGCAGTGCTCGAGATCGGCTTGCCGCGACGCGCTCCCAGGTGCTGCACAAACACTCGGCGCTCGTCGGTCGCCGGGCGCTCCCCGCGCAGATAGTCGACCAACGCCTGCCCCACGACGCGAGGCAGCGGCAGCACGGCGCCTCGGCGGTTCTTCCGGGTGCGCACCTCGATAGTGCCGCCCCGCCAGTCGATGTCGTCCAGGCACAGGTCGGCTACCTCGCCGGGTCGGAGTCCCAAGGTCGCCAGGCACTGCACGACCGCATGGTCCCGTTGTCGGCACGGGAGGGGAACGTCGAACGACGCCAACACCTGCTCGACCTGCTGATCGGTCAGGGAACGAGGCAGCATCGCAAGGCGCCAGTACGCAACCGCCGGAAGGGCAGCTTCGAGCTCGTCGCCGCAGAAACCCTCGAAGCGCAGGAACCGGAAGAACGACCGGAGTGTCGACCGCACGGTCCGCATCGACCCAGGGGAGAACCGGCCCCGCAACGACGTGATGAACGCCACCACATCGGCCGGTGCGAGGTGGGCGGGGTCGACCGGGTCCGTGCCAAGTGCGGCCCTGATGAGGATCCGGACGAGCCGGGCGCGGTCACGCAACGTCTGAGGGCGCAGCCCGCGCGTACGTCGTTGGTGCTGAGTGTATGCCTCGACCAGACGGTCGAGGGTCCACGAGCCGTGAACGGTCATGGAATGCTCCTTTCCGGCCAATCAGGCCGGACAGAGCATCCCGCGACTATGCGGAGTCTCGAAAACCGATCAACTGACGTAAGCTCCTGGTTTCACGGGCACTTGAGGCGGGGCCACTGGATCAACTCCGCATAATCCTGAACTCCGCATAAATCCGGTTTGGTGGACATCTTCCGAAAGGGGAATACGATGTCGACCATGACGGACACGAAGGGCAGGCGGACGCGGCGGAGCTTCACGGATGACTACAAGACGGGGGCGGTACGACTGGTCCTCGATGAGGGCAAGACGGTCGCGTCCGCGGCGCGCGATCTGGGCTTGACGGAGTCGTCGCTCCGCAACTGGGTCGAGCAGGCCCGCGCGGATCGGACGAAGGGCAAGACCGGCCTCACGACGGCGGAGCGTGAGGAGCTGGCGCGGCTGCGCAAGGAAGTGCGCGAGTTGCGCATGGAGCGCGACGTCCTAAAAAAAGCCGCGGCCTTCTTCGCGAGGGACCACCTGTGAAATTCGCGTGGATCCAAACGGAGAAGGCCAGCTATCCGCTCACGAAACTGTGTCGCTGGCTGGGCGTCACGCCGAGTGGCTTCTACGCCTGGCGGCAGCGCCCGGAATCGACGCACGCGCGGGAGGACCGCCGCCTGAAGGTGCTGGTCCAGGCGTCATTCGCCGAGAGCCAGCAGCGGTACGGCAGTCCCCGTATTCACGCGGATCTGATCGAGCAAGACGAGCAGGTCAGCCGGAAGCGCGTGATCCGGTTGATGCAGGAAAACGGCCTGAAGGCGCGCACCCGCAAACGGTTCACGTTGACCACGATGAGCGATCACGACCAGCCGGTGGCCGCGAATCTCCTCGACCGGCAGTTTGAAGCCGCCGCGCCGAATCAGCGCTGGGTCGGGGACACGACCGAGTTTGTCATCGGCTCGAGCGGCAAGCTCTATCTCGCCGTCGTCCTCGACCTGTTCTCGCGGTTTGTGGTCGGCTGGGCCGTGAGCGCCGTCAACGATCGCCACCTGACCATCAAGGCGCTGGAGATGGCGCTGAAACGACGGTGCCCGGAGATCGGCCTGTTGCACCACTCCGACCAGGGCTGCACGTACGCGAGCGCGGACTACCAGGCGCTCCTGGATGCGCGCGGGATCGTCTGCAGCATGAGCCGCCGGGGTAACTGCCATGACAACGCCGTCATGGAGAGCTTCTTCTCCACCGTGAAGAGTGAGCTCGCCGATCGGTTCGACACGTACGGAGACGCGAAGATGGAGTTGTTCGACTACATCGAAGTGTTCTATAACCAACGACGCCGGCACTCGACGCTTGGCCAGATCAGTCCTGCGGCATTTGAACGACGCGCGAACGAAGAGGGCGTGGAGCCTATGGAAAACCGCCAAGGACGCGGTTTCCCACAGGCTACACACCCGTTGTCTTTTTCAATGAGAAAAGAACAGACAACGAAGAACGATCAACTCAACGAAACCGTCCACTGAATCGGATCATGGCCAAGGACGCTTGATTAGGTCTTGAATCTTCAGGTCCTTACCTCTTGGTGAGTCTGGCGGGCGGAGCCCCCCAGCGCTTACGGAAGCGGAAACGGCGTCGGCGGCGGGGAGCGAGGGAGGGGGTTCATGACACGAAGACGGACTTGTGATGTGGTCTTGGGCTTCTGGATCGTGGGTGCGGGAGTGCTCGGCGCTCAACCGCCGCATTGCGATCTGTGGAACACGGAATCATTCTTTGCGAGCGCTACGCGCGCCGACGTTGTCACGTGTCTGGACGCCGGAGCGGACGTCAAGGCACGGTCGCAACCCCGCCCGCACTCGCCCGGCGGCATAACGCCTCTGCATTATGCGGCGGCGTTGAGCGAGGATCCGGCGGTACCCGAGGCGCTGATCGCTGCTGGGGCCGATGTGAGCGCGCGCACCTTCGATGGGTTTACGCCTCTATTTGGTGCGAATGCGATGGGGATCGAAGTCCTGCTGGCGGCGGGCGCCGACGTGAACGCGCGAAACGTTCCCGACGGATTCTCACCTCTTCATACGGCCGCACTTAGGGGTCGTCCATCCGAGGTTGAAATTCTTCTGGAGGCAGGGGCGGACGTCAATGCGAGGATGGGAGGGTCTACGACGCCGCTCAGCTACGGATTGCGTGCAAATAGAAGCGCCGCCGCAGTTGAGTTGCTTCTTGAGGCTGGTGCAGATTTCAGCGATGACCTCCTGCACTCCGCAGCGACGCGTGGGGACCCTGCGTCGGTTGGCATACTGCTCGCGGCCGGAGTGGACGCAAACGCGCGGGACGCAGAAGGGCAGACGGCCGCGTTTGAAGCGGCGAGGAACAGTCCGGAAGCGTTCGAGGTACTGCTGGCGGCAGGAGCTAACCTGAATGTGCGCGACAACGATGGCAACACGCTTCTTCATGCTGCGGCGCAGGGCGAAGACCCAGCGGTGGTCGAGCGACTGTTGACGGCCGAGGCCGACATTGACGTGAGAAACGACTACGGCGAAGCGCCTATTCATTCCGCGGCCCAGTGGAGCGGCTGGGCGTACGGGGAGCAAGAAAGGCCGGAGCCGGGGCGGAGGAGCACGGTCGTGGTCGAACTGCTGCTGGCGGCCGGGGCGGATGTGGAAGCGCGGGATAGTCGTGGCTGGACGCCGCTGCACGCCGCGGCGATGTTCAACTACAACCCGGCGGTCGTAGAGCTGTTGTTGGCGGCTGGTGCGGACGTGAACGCAAGAGGCGGCGACGGCTCGATACCATTGCATAGGGTCGTGGATCGAGGCCCATTCCACCACCCAGTGGTCGTCGAAGCCGTCGTCGAGTTGTTGCTAGCGTCCGGAGCGAATCTGAACGCGACAAACGACCAAGGCAACACGCCACTGGATGTCGCGAGGCGAACCACAACCAGGGAGTTGCTGCGAGCCCATATGTCCTCAGCGCGGCCCGCGGCTACCGACGACGGCGTGCGGCCGGTGCGCTAGTCGTGATGCGGTGTGCGCCGTTATCGCGCCGCTCTTCGAGCGCGGCTTCATCGACCACACCTACGCCAACCGGGTCGGGAAGGGGACGCACCGCGCCGTCTCGCGGTACGAGCGCCACCGCGAACGCTACCGCTTCGTGCTGCGCGGCGACATCTACCGGTACTTCCCGGCCATCGACCATGAGGTGCTGAAGGCGGATTTGCGGCGGCGGATCGCGTGCCGGCGGACGCTGGCCGTGCTCGACCTCAACCGTCACGTGTGGAAGCTGCTTGCGGCCGTGGGCGTCGCCTTGATGGCTTACGCATGGGCGGACGAAGAGCGTTTCAACCAAACCGTAACAAATCGGCGTCCCGAGTGGTGCTCGGGGATGCGCTCCGGAGAGGCCTCCCGGTGCGTCGCAAGGGTGAGGACACGAGAGACCATGCGGGGAATGAACGCGAGCCCTGTCGTTGCAGTCCTGTTTCCTGCGTCACGTCCGAATAATCGAGGAGAGTTGTCATGAACTCCACGCGCATTTTTCTTGGGATCTTGAGCGTGGCCGTGCTGGCCACCCCGGCGCTCGCTGCGCAAGCGGCGCCGAATTGCGAAGAATGGAACACCGCGGAGTTCTTCGAGACGGCAACGGTCGAGGACGTGATCGCGTGCCTCAATGCCGGTGCCGACCCGATGGCGGGGAGTAGCAGTGTGGAAGCGGGTGAGTTGGGATCGGGCGACACGATTAGATCGAACGGTGCATTCGAGGACGGCTACAGTTACGTCGGTCGTGCGGGACAGGAAGTGGTCGTGGAGGTGCGGTCAAGCGATTTTGACACCTATCTCATCGTGGAAAGCCCCTCGGGCGAGCGTTTCGTTAACGACGACTACCAGGGAGATACGGGGCGATCGCTCTTGTCGCTCTCCCTGGACGAGACTGGCGAATACCGGTTCCTGGTTTCCAGTTACTCCTCGGGCGAAAGAGGCCTTTACACGCTGCGCATCGGCCAAGGCGACACGCCCCTGCATTGGGCGGCCCGGAACAACGGGAATCCGGCGGTGATCGAGGCGTTGCTCGCGGCGGGGGCCAATCTGGAAGCGCGCGACGAAGACGGAGAAACACCCCTGCATTGGGCGGCCCGGAACAACGGGAATCCGGCGGTGATTGAGGCGTTGCTCGCGGCGGGGGCCGATCCGAATACCCGGAACGGCATTGGCAGAACGCCCCTGTATCTTGCAGTTTGGTTCAACGCGAACCTGGCAACGATCGAAGCTCTGCTTGCGGGTGGGGCCGACCCGGATGTACGGGATGACGATGGCCGCACGCCCCTGCATCGGGCAGCCCGGTTCAACGCGAACCTGGCGACGATCGAAGCTCTCCTTGCGGCCGGCGCGGACCTGGAAGCACGGGACGACGATGGCAATACGCCCCTGCATTGTGCGGCCCAGAATAACGCGGAACCGGCGGTGCTCGAAGCCCTGATCGCGGCCGGGGCCAACCTGGGAGCACGGGATGATAGTGACAACACGCCCATGCATTGGGCGGCCGTGGGGAGTGACCTGGGAGAGCACTATGATCCGGCCAATCTGGAGGCACTGATCGCGGCAGGGGCGGACTTGGAGGCGCGGAATCAAGATGGTAATACGCCCCTGCATCGGGCGGCCGCATACGGCTATATAAACTACCTCTCGGGCGTCCACTACCATGGTGGCGACGCAATCGAGGCTCTGTTGGATGCGGGAGCCGATTGGATGCCGCGGAACGCGGCGGGCGAGACACCGTTGGATCTCGCGCAAGCCAATGAGGCGCTCCAGGAGTCCGACGCCCTTGCGGTCTTGAGCACAGTCGTTTTGGAGGCCCGCACCGCGGCCGGGGCGGACCTGGAGACACGGGGCGCCAATGGCCGCACACTCCTGCATCTCAAGGCCCAGAGCAACGCGAGTCCGGTGGTGGTCGAAGACTTGCTTGCGGCAGGAGCGGATCTGGAGGCACGGGATGACGATGGCCGCACGCCCCTGCATCGGGCGGCCTGGTACAACGCGAATCCGGCAATGATCGAAGCCCTGCTCGCGGCGGGAGCGGATCTGGAGGCACGCGATGACGATGACAACACGCCCCTGAACTATGCGGTGAGGTTTAATGAGAACCCGGCGGTAATCGAGACCCTGCTCGCAGCTGGGGCCGACCCGGAAGTGCGGGATTCTCTTGGCTACACGGCCCTGCATTGGGCCGCCGTGTACACCTGGAATCTGGCGGTGGTCGAAGCCCTGATCGAGGCCGGGGCCGACCCGATGGCACGGGATGCTGAAGGATCGACGTCCATGCATTTGGTGGCCGGGTCCACATCGAATCTGGCGGCCGCGTCCACCTTGCATCTGGCGGTGATCGAGGCCTTGCTCGCAGGCGGGGGGGACCTGGAAGCACGGGATGATGGTGGCAGCACGCCCCTGCATCGGGCGGCCGAGAATAAGATCCGGCATGAGTCGGGTTATTCCGCCGCGAATCCGGCCGGGATCGAAGCCCTGCTGGCGGCCGGGGCCGACCCGATGGCACGGGATGCTGGTGGATGGACCCCCCTGCATTGGGCGGCCTGGTCCAACGACGATCCAGCGGTGATCCCGGCCCTGCTCGCTGCCGGAGCCGACCTTGAAGCACGGGATAGGAATGGAAATACTCCCCTGCATCGGGCGGCCGAGAATGAAATCCGGTTGCAGTTGGGTTATACCGCCGCGAATCCGGCCGGGATCGAAGCCCTGCTGGATGCCGGGGCCGACGCGATGACGCGGAATGCCGCGGGCGAGACGCCGTGGGATCTCGCCCAAGCCAATGAGGAGCTCCAGGGGTCCGACGCCTACCGGCGCCTGAATGAGGCGCAGTTCGAGCCGCCTCAATAAGCCCCCGCAGGGGTTCTCCCATCGGCACGTCCGGGACCTGAAACTGTGGCTACGGCGCGGAACGCTGGGATCCGGCCGTGAACGTCGTGCGGTCAGTCCGGGGCTGATTCTTAAGGAGAATGACGATGCTTCGATTGTATAGGCGTTCGGAAATGGCGATGGCCGTCTTGGTTCTGGGAATGGCGGCGGACGCTTCTGCGCAGCAACTACTTGAAACCGACGGCGTGGAGCTGCTCGGGGAGGCGCAACTTGCGATTCCCAACGGCGGTACGTGCAACGTGCTCGAATCGGATACCGCGTACGAGCCGAGGCGGGAGAACGATGGCGCGCCGATGGACATCTGGCGTCTCGACTTCTCGGTCCGCAACGGCTCGGGCCGGTGGCTCGACCACCTGATCTCGCGCTTTCAAATCGAATCGGAATGGCCGGAATGTACCAACTGGGACCGGGTGTCATCGGCAGAGATTGCGAACGTCGCGTGGTCCGACTCGATAGATTCTATCCAGAGATCCGGGCGGAATGTGGTCGGTCCCAACGAGACGCTGACCCAAATCAAGTACTTCATCGTCCTGCAAGGCGATCCCCCGCCGCGGTTCTCGAATTGGTCGGTGGATTTCGACTTTGCCGCAACGCCTCTGCCAGCGGGCACCGCGGCGGATACGCCAGCCGCGACCACTGCGGCGCAACAACCGGCGGCGACGGCGGAGCAGGAGAACCTGTTCCGGCAGTCGATCGCGGACAGCGTGAACCCGGCGATGTTCGAGGCGTATCTGGCGCAGTTTCCGAACGGAGTGTTTCGGTTGCTGGCCGAGGCCCGTCTGGCGGAGTTGCGCGCCCCGGCGGGCGATGCGCCCGGTGCGGGCGGGCCTCGAGGGGGTGGTGCCGGGACGCCGCCGGCCGGAGCGGCCCGCACCCGCGATGCCGCCCCAGCCCCAGGGGTTGATGTGTGCTCTGCCGGTCCCGTCCAACTAGCGCTTACCCCGCTGGGCCTCGACCCCGGCCGTCGCGTCCGTGGACTAGGCGTATGATCGGCTGCATGAGCGCCAACGCGCAGGCAGCCGCAGGGGCTGCCCGACGTTGTGGGGTACACCGTGGGATGCGGTCTCCATGTATCCCCGTAAACTTATCTATATTCAGTTGTTTACAGCGCCAGTCTCGTTGACGCTACCACACGCGCCGGCAAAGCCATTGCCGCGTCATCGATGGCACAGGCTCTGAAGGCGATCTACGGGGACCGCTGCACGGTGCACGGGTTCCGGTCCTCATTCCGCGACTGGGCGAGCGAGCAGACGAATGTTCCGCATGCCGTTGCGGAGGCGGCTCTGGCGCATCAGGTGGGAAGCGCCGTGGAGCGGTCCTACGCCCGGTCGGACCTGTTCGAGAAGCGCCGTGACCTAATGAACCGCTGGGCGGAGTTCGCGACCCAGCAGACGCCAAACTGATGTGTGATCTTTCGGCGCGCCGTGGTCACTCGGATTCCAAGTCCCGATCTGCAATCTCCCCGGCGGCGTCGAGCAATCGCCTGCGCCGCCCCTGCCCAGTGTTCGGTAGCAGCGGATGCGCCGCGTCCCCTGGCACCGTCACGACGCCTTCGCCCCAGAGCGGGAGGGGATCGCGGTCGACCAGCTCGTCGCAGCGCAGCTCTTCCGTGTGGGACGTGACCGCGCGAACGGTCGCTTCCATTCGCGGCGACATGTCCGCCAGGATGGCCGCAGAGTCTAGCGCGTCGTGTCGGGCGAGCGTGAGGTCGACGGGGAGGACAGCCGCCGACGCTGGCCGACACGTCTTATCCTGATCGGTCCACGGCCGGTGTTCGAGGTGCAGCGCATTCCCGTTCAGATTACGGGGTACAACATGGGAAACGCTAACCGAAGACATGATGTAAGGTATTCCATATAAGTAACTTACAGCATCGTGTTGGCGGACACGTGCGCCAGCACCGCCTCAATGACCTCCCGCGGGTGGTCAGTCTCCTCGGCCGCCCAGTCGTGACACGCCGACCGCAAGCCGTGCGCGATGGCCGGAATCCCGCGATGCTTGAGCATCTTCGGCAGTGTCGTCGTGCACAGCGGCTTCCGGCTCCGCGTCATGTCGGTCTTCTCCCCGTGCGGGCGTATGGCGAGTCGTTACGAGGCCCACGGCCTCCTCACCGACTTGTTTATGTTGCGGATAGTCATCGGACGTCATCGTGACCGGCCGATCCCCTCAACCTCATCACTCCGGGTTCTCAGAGGCCTCCGACTACCTTGGATCCACGACGCGCCCCATGAAGAGGATGGTACCGGTCGGCACATCACGGATAAGAAAGACGAACGGTCGGTCGATGCGGACGGTGGGCAACACCGGCCTACCCGACACGGCAATCGTCCCCATACCGGTGGCGGCGACCGCTGTGGTGCCTTCCTCGTCGACCGACACGAATGCCTTGTGCGCGGCGACGTCGACGTATAGGCACTCCTGAGCCGGACAGGCGATGGCGTTGATGCCCGACAGGTTCGCGCGCTCGGGATCGAACGCGTCCGGCATCCCCATTTCTGCCAGCATCTCACTGAGCGCGACGGTCGCCTCGAATTCGACGATGGGCATGTATAGGTCGACGGTCGTGTCCTCCAGGCTCGCGATCGCCTCCCCCAGGAGGCCGACATCGAGGCGCCGTTCGAACTGATCGAACTGCCCCGCATCCGGGAGCAAGACAGTCATGGCGGCCGCGCCTCCCTTGTAAGGCAGGTCGATGATCTGATGGCCGTCTCGCATCGAGTAGCCGACGTCGATGTCGCCCCGCATCGTGGGCGTTTCGACCTGGCCGCCGTCGTGCAGGTGAAACGGCCGATTCGTCGTTTCCCACTCGTCGAAGCTGGTTCGCCAGCGCGCCTCGAAGGCCACCGCGTTCGTGAGCACGAACCGTGTGCCGTGTTGGATGGCGCCGTCCGCCAGCAATTCCGGCACATGCCCATCCGTATGCTCACGCACCCAGTCGTTGATGCGCCGGCGAGCCCCGTTTGGGTCATCCCGGAAATCGAGGTCCTGAAGCTTGGCGCCATAGTGGAGGCCCAGAATGTCGCGATAGGCCGGAAGCGCCGGGGAGCCCGTCTGACTCCAGAGCGCGTTCGCGATGGCGAGTTCGTACGCCCGGCCGGTCGGAACGGCGTCAGCGCCGCGGTTCCCGGCGTCCGGGCGTAGCGCGAGGTCAAGCGCGTTGACGGCTGGATGCAGCACGCCGGGTGGCAGGGACAAATGGAAGGTATCGGAAATCTGGCGCGCTGTATCCCCGCGGGCGCCGGCCGCCAGCATTCCGAACGAGAGCGAGAGGCTGTGTGGCGAGTAGAACAGGTTGCCCGTTGTGCTGCGCAGGGACTGATATAAGTCGAACGCGAAGGTGCGATGGCCATCGGCAAGCAGCGCGACGTCCGCCTCGCTCACCGCCGGCTCGGTAATGCGTGCTATCGGCGCCGGCTCCGTCATGTCCAGCGCCAACGCCGTCCGCACCGCCACCTGGTATGGGCCGGTCCCGCCATCGACCGCGCGCACCCGGACTTCGTAGCGGCCGTCCACCGGCAGCGTCGTCCACTGCCCGGTACTGGCGCCGCCGGCTGGCGTGTCGTCCCACGGCACGCGCTCTCCCGACGACGACCGCACCTCGACCGTCGGTGCGAACGCCTCCGAACCCACCGCTACGCTGACCGATTGGCCCGCGGTTCCCGTTAACCCCCATGCCCCGACTGGACCCCCTTCGCCCAGCTCGCCCGTTACATGCGTGTCCAGCGCTACCTCGCGCGGCGCCGAGGTTCGGACAGCTAGTTGGTACGGGCCGGTCCCGCCGCCGGCTGCGCTTACCCAAACCCGGTAGCGGCCGTCGGCCGACAGCGTCGCGTGTAGCCATGCGTCAGATCCGGTCTCGCCGGACTCCAACGGCCACACACGTTCGCCGGTCTGCGATCGCAGCTCGACCGCCGGTGCGAAATCTTCCGACCGCGCTGCAACGCGCAGGACTTGGCCCGCTGCGCCGTCGAAACCCCACACCGCGACGGGCGCGCGGTTGTCGAGCGCACCGGCCACCGGTGTATTCGCGGTCAGGCGCGCCTCGGCCACCGTGTCGACCGCCAAGCGGTAGGCGCCGGTCCTGCCGTCGACCGTCCGCACCCAGACCTCGTAGCGGCCCGTGACCGGCAGGGTCTCTTGCAACCACGCGTTAGTGCCGGGGCCGCTGTCGTCATCCGATTCCAGGCGCTCGCCGGTCGGCAACCGCAATTCGATCTTCGGATCGAACGCCTCGGAGGCCGCCGCGACGCGCACAACCTGACCCGCCGTCCCCGCGAACGTCCATACGTCGGCCGGCGCCTTCTCGTCGAGTGCGCTGGCCACCGGTGTATTCGCGGTCAGGCGCGCCTCGGCCACCGTGTCGACCGCCAAGCGGTAGGCGCCGGTCCTGCCGTCGACCGTCCGCACCCAGACCTCGTAGCGGCCCGTGACCGGCAAGGTCTTCTGCAACCACGCGTTGGTGCCGGGGCCGCTGTCGTCATCCGATTCCAGGCGCTCGCTGGTCGGCAACCGCAATTCGATCTTCGGATCGAACGCCTCGGAGGCCGCCGCGACGCGCACAACCTGACCCGCCGTCCCCGCGAACGTCCATACGCCGGCCGGCGCCTTCTCGTCGAGTGCGCTGGCCACCGGCGCATCTACGACCAGGTGCGCCTTCGCTACCGTGCCGACCGCTAGGCGATAGGCGCCGGCCCCGTCGGCAACGGCGTATACCTGGACCTCGTAGCGGCCTGAGACAGGTAGGACCTCCGTCAGCGATGCGCCACTACCCGGACCGCTGTCGTAATCCAACCAAAGGCGCTCACCGGTTGGCGACCGGACCTCGACTATTGGATCGAATGCTTCAGAGGCCACCGCCACGCTTGCGACTTGACCTGTCGTCCCCGCAAACGTCCATAGACCGACCGGTGTCTCGTTGCCAAGCATGGCCGCAGCACGCGTGTCGAGCGCAATCTCTCGCGCGGCTGCCGTCCGCATCTCCAACTGGGACGAGTCGATCCCGCCGTGGACCACAACAATTCCCGGCGCTTCCACGGCCCGCTGAGCTGCGGGCGCTGTGCGGACCGCCAAGCGGTAGGCGCCTGTCCCGGGGTCGACCGCGACCACCCGGACCTTGTAGTCGCCCGTGACCGGCAGGGTCGTCGTAAACGACGCGTTGGTACCGGAGCCGCCGTTGCCATCCGCCGTCAGGTGCTCGCCGGTCGGCAACAGCAGCTCGATAAACGGAGCGAAGACCTCCGAGGCCACCGACACGTTCACGACTTGTCCTGCCGTCCCGGCGAACGTCCATAACCCCAACGGAGCCTGATCGTCGAGCGCACCGGCCACCGGCGTATCCACGGCCAACCGTACCGTGGGCACCGTGCGCACGGCCAGGTGATAGGCGCCAGCTCCGCCGTCGACCGCGTGCACCCGGACCTCGTAGCGGCCCGTGGCCGGCAAGGTCTCCGTCAGCAGAGCATTTGTGCCGGGGCCGCTGTCGTCGTCCGAACCCAGACGCTTGCCGGTCGGCGACAGCAGCTCGGCCTCCGGATCAAACGCATCCGACGAGGCCGCCACGCTAACCACTTGGCCCGCCGTTCCGTCGAATGTCCATCTCCCGACCGGGGACCGGTCATCGAGCGCGCCGGCCACCTGCGTATTCAAGGCCAGACTCGCCTCTGGTACCGTGCGGACTGCCAAGCGATAGGCACCGGTCCCGCCGTCGACCGCGCGCACCCGGACCTCGTAGCGGCCCGTGGCCGGCAAGGTCTCCGTCAGCAGAGCATTTGTGCCGGGGCCGCTGTCGTCGTCCGAACCCAGACGCTCGCCGGTCGGCGACAGCAGCTCGGCCTCCGGATCGAACGCATCCGAGGAGGCCGCCACGCTAACCACTTGGCCCGCTGTGCCGTCGAACACCCAGAACCCAACGCTGGGCCCAAGCACACCCTTCGCAGGTGAATTGGCCGTTAGCGAGTTCTCCTTCGGGGGCATGGCCTCGCCTGCGAGCGCGCCCACGGTGAGCTGGCCATGCAAATATGGGGCGTCTCCCACCAAGACCTCGACGCCTTCCCGTACAAAGCTCGAAAAGCCCGGGAGCGACATGGTAACCGTGTAGGTCCCAACCAGCAGGTCGTCGAGCAAGTAGTAGCCCCATCCGTCGGTGACCGCGCTGCGACACTCGCCGCTCGACGCCGATCCGCACGCTTCCACGCTGACACCCGGCAGGAGCCCGCTCGTGGTCTCGGTCACCTTGCCACGCAATACGCCCTGCTGGGCGACGCACACCGTCGGCGCGAGCCAGACGATGAGCATGACGATCAACAGCCTCTTCATGGGATTGTTCTCCTTGAGGGCCATGCGCCCGGCCCACGGGCCACGGGCCCCGAACCAACATGGAAGCAAGTTCCGTTCCACACGGCAGGGAGCGCATCGCGCGGAGGAGGAGGTGGTCCCCCGAGGTTACGGAACCACTTAGGGGACGCGATAGTGGCCCGCAGGCTGCAGACGCTCAGCAAGATGACACGGCGCTGCCGTTCCGGGTCTGCGGTGAGCTCTGGACAGCGCGATCCGATTCGACGCACCGGTGACCCAAGTCGCCGGGATGAGACGAGCCTTGCGTACCTAGTCGGGGACAACGTGTCAACAATTTTGGACGACGGTTGTGTCCAGAATCCTTCGCGTTCGCCTCCCGGAGGCACACTGTCGGTGGGAACGACCCGACCCGGCAGGTGTGACGGAGGAAAACCTGCCCTCGCCGAACACCACAGGTTTCCGGCGAGGGGCGCTCGCGTTTCCCATATTGTGATCCTTGATCGGTCGCCAGAGTAGTGACGAATTGAATGTAAGTCACATATGTGCAATGGCTTGTGACGATCGCAGGGTGCGACAAGATCGACTACCCCTTTGCGCCTAGTAACGCAGTGGGATGTCGCACCGACGGACCGGCACGGAACCATTCGCCAACGTCCTCATTTCAAGGGCGCGACGGGTTGTCCGGTTTGTGACTTCCGCCCAAGTACGTCGCCCAGTCATTCATCAGCCGGCGACGCTGCTCGAAAAGGTCCGATCGCGCGTACGCGGCTTCGACCTTGTTCGGGACCACGTGCGCCAGCGCCGCCTCGATGACCTCCCGCGGATGGTCGGTCTGCTCGCCAGCCCAGTCCCGGAACGAGGACCGGAAGCCGTGAGGCACGGCGACCTCGTGGTACTGGAGCATCGTTGGCAGCGTCGACGTGGTTGACGGCCCGCCGCTCCGCATCGGGAACACGAGCCGGTTCCCGTCGCCGAGCGTCGGCGCCGCGTCGAAGATCTCCAACGCCCGGCCGCAGAGCGTGTCAGCGGTACCCGGTGCCGCGCTTCGCCTTCATCCGCATGGCCGGCACGCTTGGGCGGCCGTGACGTTGGTCGCCCTGCTCGGCGAGCTTCCGCAGGGCGTTGGCGATGACTTCGGCGGAGTCGCGGTCGATGCCCCCGGCGGTCAACTCCTGGGCGACCGAGAGCGTGTCGAGGATGGCGTGAACCCCCTACGGCCGGCCGGAGTCGCGGACGACGATGCGCTGCTGGTTGCGGGAGACGACCTCGGTGATCGTAGCCGTCCAGGAGCCGCCCCGGTTGTCGGTGATGCGGATCGGGGCGGGGCGCGGGTCCGCGAGCAGTGGATGACGACGCGCACGGCACGCATCAATGCCGTGCAGGGTCTGCTGGGGGAGCATGGCCTGAATCTGCCCCGGGTGCGCAGACGGCCGTGCAGGCGGTACCAGCGCTGCTGGAGTTGGCGACCGAGTTGCCCGTTGCGTTGCGGCGGGTGCTGGCCAGCGTGCAGGAAGAGATCCGGGCGCTGGAGGACCGCATCGCCGAGCTCGACCGCGAACTGCGGGAGCTGGCCGCCGCCGACCCGGTCTGCGCACTGTTGCAAACCGTGCCCGGTATCGGACTGCTGACGGCGACCACGCTGGTCGGCACCGTCGGCCACATCCATGCTTTCCGTCGGGGGCGCCAGTTTGCGAGCTGGGTCGGGTTGACGCCGCGCGAATACTCGAGCGCCGGCCACCGGCGACTCGGACACATCAGCAAACGCGGCGACCGCTACCTGCGGTGCATGCTGATCCACGGTGGCCGCGCGGTGGTGCTGGCCGCGGCTCGCCGTCGGCGAACCGGGCAGCCGCTCTCCCGCCTACACCGGTGGCCGCTGCAGGTGCGCGACCGGTGCCACTTCAACCTGGCCATCGTCGCGGCGGCCAATAAACTCGCGCGGCTGGTCTGGGCCGTCTGGACCCGCGACACCGCGTTCGTCGCCGCGTGAGCGCCACTGCCGCAACGACTGCTGAGGGTTCGAACGAATGACATGGCATCTCGAACCGACCGACACCGCGAAAGGCCGACTTCCCTGCCGGCGCACGCGACGCCGTTTCCCGTACTGGCCCGCGGTGTGCGATTGTCATGGTGGCCCGGAGACGGAAGTCTCCACCTCAGAGGCCGGATATAGGACCGCAGTCGGTTCGTCCTCACGCGTCATCGTTCTCGTCTTCAGTGCGCCCCTGTGGGTGGACAGGGTCAGGCCGCAGTTTTGACAGGGCGTGGAGCGTGTTGATTCTCGAACTGCACCGGGCTCAGATAGCTTGGCGCAGAGTGCAGTCTGCGCGCGTTGTACACCTCCTCGACGAACCTCGGCAGGTCCGAGCTGACCGGCAATCTGCTTGACCGTCAAGAGCTGAGCCATCACCAGCACCTCCTGTCCGTCATGGCACGCTGCCCGGCCAAGCGTTGCGGCGGAATGGAGATCGTCCTCGCCGCCGCGATCCCGATTCAGGCTGTTGGCTCATACGCATATGTACCGAAATGGACGATTACAGACGCAAGCGTGGTCAACCGCCGTCTGCTTCGAGAGGCCGTATACTTCCTGACGTGGCGACCATCGATTTCGCGGAGACTATCCGGCGGCGCCTCGCGGAACGAGGTCAATCCCAGCACCGCGCCGCGGTCAAAGGCGGCCTGCCGCAGGACGCCATCCGGGCAGTTCTCAGCGGGCACGTCCCCCGCCTGAACCGCGTCGAGCAGATCTGCCGCGCCCTCGGCCTGGAGCTCTACATCGGTCCGCCGCGGGATGTTCAGGTCGAGGAGGACGGCGCAGAACCGTCCCGCTCGCTGACGCGCTTCAGCTCGAGCGTCGAGCTGCCGGTGCGGGCGATTTCGCAGCCCTCGGCGGAGGTCTACCGGACGGAGAGCGAAGAGCAGGACCAGGCGCGGCCGGCGCCGGTGGATCTTGGCGACCCGCAGGCGTTCTACGTTTTGTTTCACGGCCACTCGATGGTCCCTGCCGGCATCGGACCGGCGGACTACTGCCTTGTCTCTCCGTGCGAAAAGCTCGAGCCCGGCCAGCGGATCTGGCTCCGAGACAGGAAGGGTCGCGAAGGGCTGCGGTGGCTGATCAGGCTGACGGCGACCGCCTACGAGGTGGCCACCTGGCAGGCGCCAAAGCCAAACGGTCACCAGGACCTGGTCCCCGAGCGGTGGGAGCGCAAGGATGTCGACGACCGAGGCGCCGTCCTGGCGGTGTACCGCGGCTGGGTGGCTGCGTCGGACCCGGCTTACCGGCTTCCCGACTGGGACCCCGGCCGGCTCACCGCTTTGTGGCGCGCGCTGTTTGACAACCAGCCGGAGCTCGAGGCTGCGGTAGCCGAGCACCTGGAAGAAACGGCCTCCTCGCTTAACCGGAAGGTCAAGAGCTGGCGCAAGCAGGGCGTCGCCGGGCGCTCGGAAATGCACGATCTGCTACAGCAAGTGGAGGACGTGAAGCAGCTGGCGCAGCTCTTGTCCCGGCGATCGGAAACCTCCGGCAACGAGTCCGGAGCGCGCCATGAAAAGTTCACCAGCCCGCCGGCAGGCGCGAGGGCAACCGGCAGTCGCTGACCTGGCCTGCCCGCGCGCGACCGCGCGCCGCGCCTGCGCCCCGCCGGGCGACTGCTTCGTCCCCCACGACCGGCAATTCCGCACACCTCTGGTTACCGGCTCCGCAGTGACGGCCCGCACCAGAACCGGCCGCCGGGCGAGGGTCGGCGACTGCGCGCCGCCGGCCGCACGAGTCGTCATTGTTCGTCGGCCGGCGCCTGCGGCTTGACCCGGTCAACCACCGCCCGGATCAGCAATCCCGCCTTCACCTTGTCCAGCTTTTCCAGCCCGGGCTCGTCGGGGTCGACGCCGAGCTGTCTCGCGATGTGCGGATGCTCCTCGACGAGCTCGGCCAGCAGCTTCTTCTGCCGGGAGGTGATCGGCGCCCCCGCCGGCTCGCTCATGTCCGCGCCCCCGGCTTCGGCGGACGGCGCGGGATCGAGACCGAAGAGTGCGCGATCGTCGGGCCGCTCGAGGGCGTCGATCTTCGCCTCGAGCCAGGGGAGGCTGATCTCGGTCTCAGACATCTGCGCCGCCCGCACGATGGCGCCGATGACGATCTTCCGCCGGGTCTCGCGCTTGCGCTCCTTCTTCGCCTCTTCCGCCTGGAGTTGGCGCAGCCGATCCGCAAGGCGCTTGTCCGCATCCCTTGCCTTGTCCGCATTCTGCTGCCGCCGCTCCTTGAGCTTCACGATCTGGTGCGCGCGTCTTGACGTCTGCATGTCTTCGGTACATATCATGAACCCAGGCGGCCACCTGAGCAGCAGTAGTCACAATAGTCGGCGCGAGGTCCCGTGCCTCCACAGCGCCAACTTGAAAGTAGCTCGTGACCCGAAGGGCCCGAAGGGTGCACTTACCGGTTTCGCTGTGCGAAACCGACGTGCGGTGAGGGCCTTTGGCCTGCAGAACACGCCTGATGTATTGCCATCTCAACGTGAAGACCGGCGCGCGCGCGACCGGCCAGTCGGCTGCTGCGAAGTACGACTACATCAGCCGCGACGGGCGGTACGCCAGGGCCTGCCAGGACGAGGTGGTGCACGTCGAGTCGGGCTCCATGCCGGCGTTCGCCTCGTCGGACGCGCGAGTGTACTGGGCGGCGGCCGACAGCCACGAGCGGAGCAACGGCCGGCTGTTCCGCTCGCTCACCGCGGCGCTGCCCAACTCGCTGGACGTGGCGGGGCGGCTCGAGCTGGCGCGGAGTTTCGCCGCGCACGTGACGGCGGGGCAGATGCCGTACACGCTGGCGCTGCACGCCGGCCTGTCGAGGGAGGTGGGCGCGGCACGCAACCCGCACCTGCACCTGGTGTTCTCCGAGCGGGTGAACGACGGCGTGGAGCGTGCGGCGGAGCAGTGGTTCCGGCGGGCGGCGCCGGCGGGCCGGGACCCGGCGTCCGGGGGCGCGAGAAAGAGCGAGCGCACGAAGCCGCGGGAGTGGCTGGGGGAGACGCGGCAGGCGTGGGCGGCGGAAATGAACCTGGCGTTCGGCCGGGCCGGCGTGGCGGACCGGGTGACGGCCGAGAGCCACGCCGCGCAACTGGCGCGGGCGCGCGCGTCCGGCGACACGGAGGAGGAGCAGCGACTTCTGCTCAACCCGCCGTCAGCGCACATCGGGCCGGCGGCGAAGCACCGCTGGGAGGAGAGGTCGCCGGAGCAGAAGCCGGATCGGATTGCCGAGTACGAGGCAGCGTCGGCTTCTGCCCGGGAGTTCCGTCTGGCGCACGCGCGGGACGCGGCGGAAGCCGCCGAGGCGAGGCGGAGGATCGAGACGCTCGACGTGAAGATCGCGGCGCTGGAGGCGGAGCAGCGGCGGGCCGACGCGGCAGCACGGCGGAGGAAGGAGGCCGCCGCGCGGCGCGAAGCGGAAAAGCGCCGGGACGACGCGAAGTGGAAAGAGAACGCGAAGGACCGCGAAGCTGCGCTCGGCCTCCTGCCCGGGGGAGTCGAGCTGTATCTTGCGCACCTGGCCGACATCGATCCGAAGTGGAACGTGAACGACAACCACGCGACGACACGCGGAAACGTCGATGCGGCCCTCGGCGCCGCCGAGTCCGACGCGCGCCGTCTCGAGCGCTTGCGCGGCGTGCTGACGGACGAGGCCGCCGCCGCCCGCTACCGTCAGCACCTCGGCAAGGGCGCCGGGCGGATCTCGACGGCGGATCTCGACGAAGCTCTCGCGCCGGCCGAAGCGCTCCGCCGGCGCGTCTCCCGCCTCAGGGAGCTGTTCGCGGCGCCGGGCGGTGACGCGGCGCTGTTCACGGCGCTTGAGGATCGGAACCCGTCCTGGCCGCGCACAGCGGCTCCGATCGACATCGAGCGGGCGCTGGGTGCCGCGTGGCGGAGTCGCCGCCGCCGGCAGGCGGCCAGCTGGGAACACCGGGTGGTCCTCGAGGCGGAACAGCAGTTCCCGGATGTGCCGAGCGCGGCGTGGCGACGAACGGGCGAGCGCTTCGACGAGTTCACCGATACCGGCCGCCCTGGCAGGCGCCTCACGCAGACGCTCTCGGATCGCGCCCGCGCGCTTGCCATCGCCGCCGAAAGGCCCGAGCCGCCGGCGTCGCCCGGTTTGGTGAAGCGGCTCTTCGAGTGGGTGCGGGAGCGAGTCGAAAGACTGCTGGGCAGGCTTCGCCCGCCGAAAGCCGCGCATCATCGGGATCGTTCCGGGGGCGGCGGTGTCGAACCGGCACGGGCCGCCGCGGTCGAGCGTGCGCGGCAAGAGCGGCACCAGGCCCGCAAGCTGATCACAGCCGCCCTGGCGGCCGCCCGGAAGTGGGGAGACATCCCCCTAGCTAGTGCCCGCCAGAAAACCCCCTTGCGGGCGGAAATCTGCGACAAATCCGGCCCACCTCGGGCGTGATTCCCACCACGGATCCTGCCACGACGGCGGTACTTGGCGGCCGGCGGGGAGCGACCGGCAAAGAATCAGTGCGGAGGTCCGGCTGCCAAGGATGGGGAAGCCCTCCCATCTTTCGACGGGTCGGAGCACGGCATGCTTTAGGGGAAGCGGCCGGTCAGGCGGCGAGTCGTCGTCGTTTGCGCTCGCGCTTTTGCAGGAGCAACCCGATGCGATGCAGGTTGGCGGCCAGTACCGACAGTGCGACGGTGCGCGCGAAGCCGTCGGCGCCATGGCTGCGGACACGGTCGAGCCCCCGGTGTTCCAGCCCATTGATGGCCGACTCGATTGCCGGATGCGCACGCCGCGCGGCCGCGAAGGGTTCCTCCGCCTCCCGTTCGCGGTCGGCTCTGGAAAGATACCCCTTTCTCGGCAGCGCGTTGAGGTCGAGCAGCGCGTCGAGCTTGATTCGGTTGTCAGGGCTGTGAAAGCCCCGGTCGAAGCTGCACGCCCGCAGTTCGGGATACCGCGCCTGGGCTTCCCTCACCATCGGCGCCGCCACGTCGACGTCCTCGCCCTCCCACAGGATCTTGTGGTGCAGGATGAATTGATGCTGGTCTTCGATGAGAGCTACAGGAACCCCGAGTTCTACCGGCGTGCCTGCCTTGCCCTTGGAAACCCAGCGAGTATGCTCCTCGAAGACCGAGAACACCTTCTCCTCGTGAGCAATCGCCTCGCCCCGCAGGAGTCGGCGCTCGACCTGGCCGAGCTGGCGCTGGGCATGCGCGATAAAGCCCTGGATTGATTGGCAGGTGGTTTCCTCGACGCCCTTGTCCCGCAACTCGTCGAGGGTCTCCATGGTCCGAGCGACCAGTGCACGGCAGCGCGCCAAGTACGCCTCCACCCGCTCCGGACGGCGCTTGGCCCGCCGCGTCGAACGCACCTGGTTGAACAGTTTCCTGACCTCCTTGGACAGATGCCGCCACTGACGCCATCCCCCCACCGCGTGTCTCCCAGCCGCCCGCCCGGTCTCCCGCAGCAGGCAGCGCAGCGCGTCCCACAACAGGCTGACATCCGTCGGATAGTGCACGTCCGTCTCGACCACGAACGAGTCACACCGCCCGCGCAATCGCTCGCCAGGCTTTTTTTTAGCGACCGTATGGCCGCTCTCCACCACCAACCGCCCGACTTCTGACAGCAGCTCCGGCGTCAACAGACACACATTGTCGAGCACCGTTTGGTACTCGTAATACGTCTTGTCGGCGAAATCGCCGTGGCCCAGGAACGCGCGCACCGTCTCGTGATGGTTCGCGAGGTCGTGAAGGCGGTCGAAGTCGCAACCCAGACCCTGCTTCAACACCCCCAGCACCAAAATCCGCCAGAGCGCCATCCCCGGACGCCCGACCTCCCGGTCGGTCTCCGGCAGGACATGCTCGTCGAGCAGCGCAAACAACCGCGCGCGCAACTCCTCGTCAGACCAAATGTGCTGAAGCCCCTTCAACACCGCCGGGATGTCGTCCCGCGACTTGGGGTCGATCCAAATCTTCTCCACCGGAACCTGACCAAACTCGAACTGCCGTCTGTGAACTTCTCTCATGACGTCGACGTCTCGAAGATTCCCCCGAAATGGGCCGATAGTGGAAATTCCACCCACAAAACTACGACATCTCAACGTTCTTCGCCACTTGAAATCCGAAATGCGACTCGTAGAATCAACCTGTTACGGGTTTTCTGGCGGACACTAGCTACGAACACCGCCGTCTCTGTCGCCGAGTCGATCGGCGCCCGGCCGGGGATGTCGCCGGCTCACCGAGCGGTCCTCGAACAGATCAGGGAGGCAGCACCACGGTCGTCTCTCACAACCGAGGCTGCCGCACTGAGACGCCGCTGCCGCGCCGAGAAGGACGCGGCGGCGGACCAGCGCCATCAGCAGGCCCTCGGGGAGTGGGGGGGGCAATCATGGCCGCGCCGCCGGATCGCCGGAAGACCGAGACGCGAGCATCCCGGCCCGCCGAACCGGCATGATCTCGCGGCAGCTCGCGACCAGCTGGTCGGCGTCGTCAGGTCGGCCATGATGACCGAGCTCGAGAAGCTCATGCCGCAGCGGCGGCCGGCCTCTCGACCCGCGGACGGCGCCCGAACGCCGCCCGCCGCGGCTGCGGCCCGCCGCGATCAGCTCCCGCCGCCTTCGAGGCCGCTCCAGAGCGATGGCCAAGTCGAGCGACCTGCAGAGGGGCACCGCCAGGATTCGGTCCGCACCCCGGACACGCGGCCCAAGCCGTCGCCGGCCCGGCCCCCGACTCCGCGAGACCGGGGACATGAACTAGGCCGCTGATCGACACCCGCGACGAGTTGGGCGGGTCTTGCACGGTGACCTCCCGGTCCCGCTCCGCGCCGCCGGCCGGCGGCTGAGATCGCGGTGGACCGCGGCGCCGATCCGCACGGCGCGCACTCCCGACCTCCGGAGACCCGGCCCATCGGGGAGCACAGGGGGGGGCTTGGGGGGCTGGTACGATCGATCCATCATGTGACCCGACCCCTTGCCCCTCGCCCCCGGTCCACCTCTCCCGGCCGCCTTCCCCCAGGCCGCCGGAAAGGGAAAAATTCGCGCGCGCTTTGCGCGCTTTTTCTTTTGCCGCGCTGTGCGCGGCAAGGGGACGACGGGCGGGAGGCCCCACGACTCAAGGAAGGGAGAGGAGACGATGAACGACGTGCGGCTGGACCCCCAGCAGGTCCCGGCCCGGGCGGAGCTGCTGCTCGCGGCCGAGCTAGGCGAAGACGCGCCGGGCCGGCCGATCTACGCCAGGCCTGAGCCCGATGGCCACGGCGACCGCGAGCCTTCGGCCCGCATCAAGGTCGGCGCGGTGCTTACGCGCCGCCTGCTGACGTCGGAGGCGACCGAGACGCCCTCCGGGGCGGCGTACGGCAACCCGCTGCGGCGTCGGCCCGAGCATTCTCCGAGCGTACCGATCGGGTCCGCCCTCCTCGCCCGGACCGACGCGGCGGACGCGCGCGGCTGGCGCGTCTACCGCGTGACCCCCGCCGGGACCGTGATCTACGACGAGTGGATCGAAGACGACGCGGCAAGCGGCGAGCTCGCGGTGACGCAGCTGCGGGCCGCGGCAAGGCGAAGCCCGGAGGCGGCGCTGCGCCGCGCAGTTGCCAGTCGCGGCGACCACGCCGCGGCGCCGGGCGTGGCCGAGTGGCTCGCCAACGAGCAGGTCGAGCGCCGCAGCTCGAAGAAACCCCGATCACGGGCCGCACGGAGCCGGTGGCGCCGCAGCCTCGCGCGCCGCCGAGTTGGCCGACGAGGCGTTGCTGGCGATCCCGTAGGCAACTTCCCGACACGCAACGACCGGTTCCGGGCGCTGCCTCCCAGGTAACCGAGCCGCCGGACTGTCCGGCACATCCGCCCCGAAAGGAGTAGCAATCCATGTTCGGACTCCGTCCGAGTGCGGCCACCCGTCCCGACGACTACGCGGTCCACCGCGCCGGACGGCCGCTCAGGAACACGCGGGTGAGACCCCGCGGGCTGACGCCGCGGCGGCTCGCGCAGCTGGCCGGCGCCGACCCGCGCGGGGTGCAGCACGTGACGCCGGACCCGTGGGTGCCCGAACCCGCCCTCTTGCTGAGCGACGTTATTGCCGGCCCGGAGCCCTGGACGGGAATGCTCCTCGACCCGGCCCGGCCGCGGCCGGTGCCCATCGGAAGCCTGGTCCGCAGCATGGCGCCTGCGCCGGCGCGCCACTGGCTGGTGTGGCCCGACGCGCGGCTGCGGCCGGCGCACCGGCTCGCGGGGACGGATCCGCGGTGTGTGGCCGCCTATCTGGACGAGCCCGCGATCGCGCACTTCGCCCGCGAACTCGACGAGGCGGCCGTAGCAGCCGCCGTGGCCGGCCAGGGCGACTGCCTCCTCGACATCCACGCCGCCCAATGCGCCGTCGCGGGAGGCTACGGCAGCGACCCCGCGGCGGCCGACGCGGTGACGGAGTGGATCGCGGAGACGATCCGCCGGGGAGTCCCGCAGGGCAGCCGCCGCGCAGCCGTCCCGCGCGCGCCCGGCCGCGCCTGCCAGAGCCAGCACGGCCAGCGCCGGCTGGTGTGCCGATGGCTCTGACGGTGGCTACCCGCGCGGCCGGGATCACCCGCGGCGGCCATTCCGACATCGCCCCCGCCGCCGAGCTCCCCGCCGCAATGAACAGCTGACGCTCCCGCCGACCGAACGCAACCGCCCGGCCGCCGGCCCCGACCGCGGCCCGGGCAAAGCACCAGCAACGCCGCGCGGAAGGTCACGGTCACCCGCGTCCGCGGACCGGAACGACCATCGGCGCATGCGCCGCCGATAGCGCCGCGTTCACCCCCGGAGGACGAGAAATGAAACTCATCGACCTGCTCCCCGCGGAGCAGCGGCGAGACCTGCGGCGGCTGCGCAAACGCATCGCCAAACGGGAGTACATGCGCCGCGTCCGCGAGGAGCGCAAGCTGCTCTGTGTCGGCGTGGATCTGCCTATTGATGCCGGCACGTGCGGGCGCTTCGTGCACGCCGGCTATCAGCGCTGCATCCACTGCACGAGGCGCCGCTGGTGGCTGCTCACCCGCGCTCTTAACCCTGCGGAGGTCTCCATCTCCGCGATGCTCGAAGACCGCGCCGCTGATAGCGACGCTCTCTACGGCGTCCCGCGGTGGCTGCTCACCCGCGCTTTCACCGCTGCGGAGGTCTCCTCCGCCGCAACGCTCGAAGAGCGCGCGGCCGAGAATGGAGCTCTCTACGGCGTCCCGGAGGCCGTCCCGATTCTCGAGGACGTCGCCGATCCCTGCCTGCGCTGGTGAGGTTCCGAGCAGGTCCCAAGAGGCAGCCAACACGGCAACCACCTACCGAGTCGTCCTCGAGACTGAGACCCGCCCGCGCGAAGCCGCGGTCCCCCTCGACCACCTGCCCGCCATCCAGGTCGACGCGCCGAGCGTCCACATCGCCCCTCGGCTCGCGGTGTCGCATCACATCGACAGCCGGTCGACCCCGCCTCCCGCCGGCACCTCGTTCGGGCTCGTCGTGATCACGCCGCCGCCCTACGACCCTAACGTGCCTCGCCACGACCTCGACGACGAGGCCCAGATGTGCCATCTCGACGTCGAGTACTGGCCCACGGCAACCGCCGTGCACTGACAGCGCGTACGGCGAGACCAAGGGACTCGCGGTACGCCTTCGACCACCATGCCCGGTCAACCGATCGACACTCACTTCCCCGGGCAACATTTCCCCGTGGGGAGCGTCGTCACGTTCCTCGACCGCGACCGGCGCACCGTGTTCGGCACCGTCACCGAACTGCGGCGCAACGAAGCCGTCGTCGCCGGCGGCGAGACCGGCCGATGGCGCGTGGGCTACTCCGGGCTCCACCTCGTCACGGCCGGTCTCACGGGCGGAGCGACAATGCAGCAGGTCGAGGACCACGCCGTGAAACTGCTCGAACGCCACCTCAACACGGGCGCTGCGGCGACGTGGTGGCGCTTCCGCTTCGAGACAGCCACGGGCCGCGCCGGCATCTGCCGGTACACCACGAGGACCATCGCGCTTTCGGTCAGCTACGTGCTACGAGCGCCCTGGGACGACATCCGAGACACGCTCCTGCACGAGGTCGCACACGCGATTGTCGGCCCCGGCCACGCACACGACGCCGTGTGGCAGACAGCCGCGCGGCGCATCCGCTGCACGGCGAACCGCTGCAGCACCGTCGCCCATAGCCGCAAGCGGTGGGTGGGGGAGTGCCCCACGTGCCGAGACCGGTGGTTTCGTCAACGCCTGACGGAGAAAGTACGCCAACGCGCGATCTGCCCACGGTGCCGCTCGCGCCTCGCCTGGAGTGTTAACGCCCACGGCGAAGACCACTGACCGCGGCTACGCGCGAGGCCACTTGCGAGACCGCTCGTACGATCTGATGATCGACCCTATGTTTACCGTTACCATCACACGACCGTCCGCGGACCTGCGCCACCCCCGCGGGCGGGAGGTTCTTTCGGCCCACCCACCCGCCCCGGTTGACGACACGACCAGGGGGAGCCTCGAACGACCGGCGGATAGCACATCGGCGCCCGCGACCGTCCTCCCTCCTGAAGCCTTCAGCGACGAGGATGCCTGCCCACACCACTTCGAACGCCGGTGGAAACCCGACGCCGGCACCGGCCGGCACGTCGCCGGACCGTGAGCAGCTGCACCGATTGACACGAACCGCGGTGCTCCATCACGGGAAAGGGCAACGGCGATGAGCGGACATCACACATGGAGCGAACTGACGAGGCACTTCACCCCGGAAGATCGCGAGATTGTCGAGGCCGGACCGGCCAACACCGTTGTCGACAGCGACCGGCGCGAACGACAGCTGCCGCGGTCCGCCCGACCGGCTCACGGTTCTCGGCATGGCGGCGCGTGTGCGCCACCGGTCCAGGATCCCGTATATCTCTGTCCCGACGGGTAGAACCCCGCAACGTCCCGGTCGGCGCCTCCCTTTCTTCTGCCGGCAGACGTGCCCGATCCAGCGCGCGGCGCCGACGTCCCGGTTGCGACCCTCGCGTTCGCCGACGGCTAGACTGGCTCGACAACCCACCGTTCCCTTGCGCGTCCTGGCCACGAGCCCGCACCACCTGCTCCCCGCGACGCGGCGGACCCCGTCGGGCGGCCGGGTCTGATGGATGACGGCATCGATGCCCTTGACGACGGTCGGAGTGTTGGCGCAGGGTGTGCCGTACTAGTGTCCTGTGCGGGAGATTTCTTTACGCAATGTTTTGCGAGCCCGTTCGACAGCATCGAGGATAACGCTGGCCGACTTGGTCCACCGGAAGAGTTTAGCAGCGTGCATGTTGTGGGCCTCAATGAATCGGCGGATCTCTTCTCGCAGTTCGGTCACGCTGGTGAAGACGCCGCGCCTAAGGGCGCGCCGCTCCAACTGGCCGAACCAGGTCTCGACCGCATTGAGCCAGGACGCGCTGGTCGGCGTGAAGTGCAGGTGAAAGCGGGGATGGGCGGCCAGGAAGTCGCGAATCGCTTCGGTCGTGTGCCTGCTGCTGTTGTCGACGATCAGGTGCAGCGCCAGGTCGGGCGGCGTCGCGCGTTGGATCTGCGCGAGGAACTGGCGGAACTCCCTGGCGCGATGGCGCCGGGTGACCCGGCCGAGCACCTCCCCGGTCGCGACATTGAAGGCCGCATACAGATTCGTGGTCCCATGCCGCTTGTAGTCGTGGGTGCGGCGCGCGATCTGCCCGGGCCGCAGTGGGAGCATGGGATGGGTCCGGTCGAGGGCCTGGATCTGCGTCTTCTCGTCGACCGAGAGCACCAGCGCGTTGTCGGGTGGGTTCAGGTAGAGCCCGACGACGTCGATGACCTTCTCGGCGAACTGCGGGTCCCGACTGAGCTTGAAGGTCTTGAGCCGATGCGGCTTGAGGTCGGCGGCCCGCCAGACCTGCCGCACCTGCCATTGTGTGACCCCGGCGTAGCGTGCCATCAGCCGCGTGCTCCAATGGGTTGCCTCGACAGGTACCCGCTCGGTGGTCAGCAGCAGGATGCGCTCGACGGTTCGCCGTTCGAGCACGGTAGGTCGTCCCGACCGCGGGCGGTCCACCAATCCGCCGAGCCCCTCCGCGCGGTAGCGGCGGCGGCGGAGGTGCACGGTCGCCCGGCCGATGTGCAGGAGCCTGGCAGTTTCCGTGGGGCTGCAGCCCCCGTCGAGCGAGAGCAGGATGCGCGCTCGCCGTGTCTGACCACTCGGCGTCGTTGGCCGTCGCAGTCACCGTTTCAAGGCATCCCTGTCATCCGGGAACAATTGAAAGTCCTTGGTCGTCTGCATGCATCAGACGGTACCAAGTTTCGCTGAATGGTACAAGTATTTCGCGCACGGGACACTAGCAGGCTGCCGAAGAATGCGGCGACATGGGCGTTTTCGTATTCATCCGAGCGAATCGCACTGAGCGCCTGTGTGTGGTGAGCGATGCTTGAGGTGGACCCCGTTGTCTGGACAGCTTACGGGGTTGAGGAAGTTAAGGTCGTCTCCGTCATATTGAGATGATGAAGGGTGTGGGCTTGTGGGAATCTCGTCTGCGAGATTTCCACATGTCCACGCCCCGTTCCCATCAGTATCCTGACGGTGCGCTGGCGAGCACCACCGCAGGAACCTCGCCGTACACCTCCGCCGGCGTCCGATACGCCAGCGCCTGGTGCGGTCGCTCGTGATTGTAGAACGCGAAGTAGTCCCCCAACCCGGCGCGGGCCGCGGGCACCGAGTCGTAGTCCTTCAAGTAGACCTCTTCGTACTTCACCGACCGCCAGAGCCGCTCGACGAAGACGTTGTCGAGCGCCCGGCCGCGGCCGTCCATGCTGATCTGCACGCCGGCCGTCCGCAACAGGGCCGTGAACGCGTCGCTGGTGAACTGCGCGCCCTGGTCGGTATTGAAAATCTCCGGCCGCCCGGTCGCCAGCGCCCCCTCGAGCGCGTCCCGGCAGAACTGTCCGTCGAGAGTGACCGACAGTTCCCAGGCCAGCACGTAGCGGCTGAACCAGTCCAGGACCGCCATCAGATATACGAAGCCCGACCGGAGCCGGATGTACGTGATGTCGCAGCTCCATACTTGATCGACCCGCTCGATCGCGACCTCGCGCAGCAAGTACGGATACACTTGGTGCCCTCGATGCCGCTGACTCAACCGCGGCTTTGGCCCTACCGCCTCGATGCCCATCAACCGCATCAACCGCTGCACCCGCTTCCGGTTCACCGACTGTCCCTGGCGCCGGAGAGCCACCTGCAGACGCCGTGACCCGTAGAACGGCGTCGCCGTGTACACCTCGTCGAGCGCGCGCATGAGTGCCAACTCGGTCGAGCTGACCGGCTGCGGCCGGTAGTAGAACGACGAGCGGGGAATCCCCAACAACGCGCATTGACGTGCGATGCTCAGATCCGGATGAATCGGGTCGACCGCTGCACGGCGCTCAGCGGCCGACCAACTCGTGTTTTTTCTTCAGCCAATCCAGTTCGACCTTCAACCGCCCGATCTCTTCGTAGAGCGCCGCCTGCACCGCTGCCTGGTCCGCATCAACGGTCTTCCGGCGAGTCGCGAACGTCTCGGGCAACGCCGCCAGAGCCCGCTTCTTCCACTGTGCGATCTGCACCGGGTGAACGCCAAACGCCGACGCCAGTTCGCTCAACGTCCGGTCGCCCCGCAGCGCCGCCACGGCCACCTTCGCCTTGAACGCCGCACTGTGTTGCCGTCGTGTCGCCATCGTCGGACCTCCTCGCCCGCCGGCTCACGACCTTAACTTAGACGACTGTCCAGATTTTGGGGTCCACTTCAGCTTCCCGGGACACGCGACCGGGCCGCCGCCACCGTTGCATGCCATCAGGGAGACATCGCCACCAGGGTTCGCAACCGCACCAAGTTGTACGCCGCCGCGGCAAAGGTGACGTTCCAGTCACCAATGCGCCACCCCGGTGGCGCAGCTTCCGCAATCCGCCGACCGTCTTCATCCACCCGACGACCTGCTCGACCAACTTCCGCTTGCGCTGACTGACCCAGTAGCCCACGTGGCACGTGGTCCGGACGTCGATGGCGCTATACGGCGTCTTGCGCGCGATGTGCGGGGTCAGCTCAAGTGCACGAACCTCGTCGCCGAGGTCACGCAGACGTTGGCGACGAGTCCATGCCGGTTGTCGAGCAGGACATGGCCCAGATACGCCAGCGTCGACGCGCGTCCCGGACTCTTCCGATACAGCCGCGCCTCCGGGTCCGTCGTCGACTGGTGCGTGTCGGTACGTCGGCGCTCGCCGCGGAAATTGACGGTTGGATTCCCAGGGTCATCAGGGGGCGGCCCCTCCGGCTCTTCGCGCGGGCGGATGCTCTTCAGACTCGCCCAGGCCTCCAGTTGCGTGCCGTCCACGGTGAAGTGCTCGTCGGAGAGCAGACCGGCCGCCCGGGCTTGACGGCTGATCGCGTCGAAGAACGCGGCGGCCACCTCACCGCCCAGCAACCGGTCCCGATTCTTCGTGAAGGTCGTCGGGTGCCAGACCGCCTCGTCCATGTTCAATCCGACGCACCACCGGAACAGCAGGTTGTAGTCCAACTCTTGCATCAGCAGCCGTTCGCTCCGGACCGTGTAGAGCACCTGCAGCAGCAACGCGCCCAGCAACTGCTCCGGCGGGATCGACCGACGTCCCGTCGTCGAATACAGGTGTTCGAATTGCGCCGACATCGACCGCAGCGCTGCATCGGTCACGGCACGGATCGCACGGAGAGGATGGTCCGGAGGCACCCGCCGCTCAGGCGACAGGTAGCTGAACATGTGCTGGGTCTGCTCGTCAGGTCCACGCAAGCTGGGCTCCCTTCGCGACTCGGCGAGACCATCGTAGTACGTGGGGAGCGGCGTGTCGATCCCTCACGCAGACCTTTTCAGCAGCCTGCTAGTTACCCGACTCGCATGTTGAAGAACCCGTCTTGCGAATCCTGATTACCATTACCCCGTGGTTGTTGTCGTAGATCACATCGTTCACCAGGAGGACAAGTTCGCCGCTATGCGGCGGGGAAAACTCGACTTCGGTTGATGCCCGCTGAGCATCGAGAATCGGGAAAACAGGATTTAGTCGGTCGATTCGCCCAACGACCTGGAACCATTTTCCCCCAGGAAATGGCCGGCGCCACTCGACCCACGCAAAACGGCGAATTCCGAGGAAGTTATCGCTAAAATCAAATCCTTCCGGCGGAACATTTACCTTGCGGTCAAGCCAACCTCCCACACTGACATACGCCGCACCATAGCTGCCACAAGCGTCCAATAGGATGCCGCTACTATTATCAGGATCGTCAGCCCTAATACTGACAAGCACACTCTCGCCGTCCCCCAACCGACAGAGCCGACCAGTCACCTCCGCGCACCCTGCAATCGGTGTCGATTCGGACACGGTGTCCACTACACCCCGTCCAGACAGATCGACGATCGCATATGCTACAAGGGCACCTACCGTGACGAACGTAAGCCATCTCGGCGGTGTGATCTTGAGCAAGATCCGCGTCCTCAGACCCACTCGATTATTCGGAGCCACACCTGCCCAAACCTGATACGCGAATTCGGCCTGCGACCGCCCTATTGCCAGTGCAGCGCGTCTAACAGCCCAAATCAGAATAACGAAAGCGACCACCTGCCATGGGTATGCGGCGGCGAATTCCAAGACTCCAAGGGGTAATCTCGGCACAAACGCCTCCACGATCGCAGGCAACCAGGGCCACTGCGGCACTACCGCCCCTAGTGAGGAGCAGATCACCACGAGCACGTAGAGACCCAAGGCGAGCAGCACAATCACATAAAGAAGCAGCTGAATCCTAGCCCGAGCATCGCCGAGGTCGAAGACCACGCGGCGAAGCCTACCAGCGAAGGCGTTGTTTCTATTCGTGGCTTGCATAGATCCCACCTTCCGAAAACGGGCCGTCGTCGGTCCAGACCACAGTGTAGTTGTCCGGTTCGATTATCTTCGGCGCATAGTAGTCCGTGCCCCGACGAATCCTTGAGTCTACGCTTCCGTGTACCCTCGGGAGAGATTGCCGGCAGCGATACGGATCGCGAAGCGCGTACCGGTACAGCGCCTGGAGGCCTGTCCGCGAGTCGTAGATCTTTCCGAACGGATCAGCTCCGCGCTGGAACTCTTCCCCGGCACCTGTGTGAAACCTGAGTCCGCAGTTATAAGCCTTAGCCATCATCCAGTCTAGTGATACCAACGACAAGGAGTCCTTTGGGTAACCGCCGCCGACATTCGAATGCGCGCCGGGGAACCAGACCTGGTCTACGGTAGGTCCTTTTGTGACCGTTTCGTTTGCCCCTGCGCCGTTCGGTGTCGTTGCCCCTTGGACGTCCTCTGCGGTTTCGCTAGCAGCGGAAGAACCAGCGGCCGTAGTGTGCCCCGGACATTCCCAAATAAGAGGGTGGAACGTCTTTCGTTCGTCATCCAGCGCGAGAGCCTGATACGCGTTCTTGACACGACGGTCCAATACTCTATCTCTGAATCCCCAAAGCCTCAATTTGAAGACGCGACGCCAGAGGGCATCGAGCAGCTTCAGTTCATCAAAGGGCATCCCGACCGCGTCTACAGTATCCCAGACGCCGATAAAGTGAATGCAGATATTGCGGAAATCGCCGTTGTAGTTGGCAATATTACGAGCCCTACCAAGGCGCGTCTTGAATCCATCTGTGGTGGCACTCCGGTACGCCCGAAGGATCTGCTTGAGCATGGCTTCTCTATTCGTGCCGACCGTGACCATTGCTTCGCGTGTCGGAAGGCCGCAACTGAGAACCATTCCGGCGAGAGATCGGACCGTATAGGCACCGCGACTGAAGCCGAATAGAAAGATATTGTCTCCAGGTTCGTAGTTCATTGCCAGGAATGCATAGGCGCGGCGTATATTGCGGCTTAGCCCGTAGCCGAATGCTCCGCCGAGTAGACGGACCCACCGCAGGTCGTCCGTACCAACACCGTCGTCATAGTATGTGACTTGCTCTACCTTTGAGGAGTGGCGGTCTATCGCATTGAACATGCGCCAGACATTCGTGCCCCGCGTCTTGCCTCCGCGATTCCCGGTACCATCGGAGCAAATTACTATATTCTTGGACAAGTCTGCCCCCCCTACGTGTTCTGGTGTGGGCGTGGCGCTGGCATAGCGAGAGTTGCCGGCCGGCGTCACGTGCTAACCGTTACGGCCAATTTATCGCAGGGCGTGCTTATCGGATCCATGTGTCTCACCGCGGTTCCCGCGAGATAAATTCACCATTGACGTACTGGAGATCCTCGACCGTACTGTCGACATTACGGATGACCCAATGGCCGTGCAGCACACCGTCCACATAGGGGCCTTCAGCGACGTTCCCGTTCTCGAAGCGGATGATCGTGTGGCCGTCTTGTTTCTTATCCACCATGCGCGTGGTAAGCGTCTGCCCATCCCCGCAATCTCCAGCCGATACCCATCTGAGCGTTCCCGTATCGGTACGAAAATAGACGCCTTAGCGTTAAAGCAGATGGGACTATAAATGTCCCATATTCTAGCTTCCACCTTCCAAGGATTTTAAAGCCTGAGTGACGGCGGATTGAGTACCGCCGACGCTCGTTAGGTTTCCCTCCAGTACAACACTCTGACCGTCCGGGAGGTCTAAAGACACCTTGCAGCCGAAAATTGCGCCTCCGAAGGCACCTGCCAGCCCCTGAAGCAAAGGCCCCAGTATCGCCTGAGTTGTCAACACAGGCCCGCCAGGCCCAGGACGTGGACCATCAGGACCGTTGCCTACGAGCGCTGCAAGTAGGAGCCGTGCGCACTCGACTCGAACTCTTCCATCTGTACTTGTGTTGCAGAGCATCTCGTAGAGTTGGGCCTTGACGATTTCGGAGGTGATATCACTCTTGTTTTCAGCCATAGGGTATCTCCCCACAATTCTTAAACACAGATCTTGCCGACTGGTGATTCCGAGACAGCGACCACCATGCAGAAGCTACAGCTGCCATATGGGAGTTGCACCCGCTGTTAGACGTTGCCTTCTTACGGCGCACCGATCGTCCTCGCGACACGAAAACCGTTGTTGTGGAACCGGGCACCAGTGAAGTTCCAGCCTCGTCCCAGGGGACTTAGGAGGTTGACGGCATAGAAATCCCAGGAACCGCCCCACAATACACGACGGCCGCAGTCACCCTCCCAACAGTCATCCAGCCACTCCTCGGCGTTGCCCAACATATCCGACAGCCCGAGCGTGTTGGAACCGTGAGAGCCTACCGGGCAGGTTCCCCGGGTACCCGTCAGTTTCTCAAAGCATCCGCCCTCGGACCCCGCGGCAGCGCGTAGCCATTCCGCCTCGGTCGGCAACCGATAGGCCGCCCCCGCCCTCCGGCTCAGCCACGACAGATACTCCTGCGCGTCGTCCCAACTCATGCACACCACCGGATGCCTATCTGTTTGCGGCAAGCCGGGGTTACGCCATGAGTCGCCGGCACCGATTGCTTCGCACCCGCCACCAGCACCACCTCCCGTCGCCGACGCGAACGCACGATACTCGCCAACCGTTACCTCGTAGCGGCCAAAAGCCAACCGCCCGCTCGGCATCACCACCATCTCCGGGCACTCATCGCAATCCCGGAACACATCGCCAGGACGGCGCAGCGCTTCAGCGCCGTCCGCAACCGTCGAACCGGACCCCGGTGACCCCACGATGTCCGGACGCGGCGACACGGCACCCCGAGGAACGTTATGCGCCGGGGCACGCAGCTCCGCCAGCCGAGCCGACGCCGAGTTGCGAGCAGTGGAACACAGAGGAGTTCTTTCGCGCCGCGACCCCCGCCGTCGTAGTCGTGTGTCTCGCCGCAGGCGCGGACTTGGAGGCGCGGACTGGGATGACTCCTCACTCGGCTGGCGGCAAGACGCCCCTGCATCATGCGGCGGCATCCAGCCGGCATCGAGCGGTGGTGGCGGCGCTGGTGGCCGCCGGCGCCGACGTGAATGCACGAGACGTGATGGGCGCGACGCCCCTGCATCTTGCAAATCCAGCAGGAATCGAGGTGCTGGTGGTGGCCGGAGCCGACGTGAATGCACGAGACAGGCTCGGGTTCACGCCTCTGCACACCGCGTTCTACACGACGCCCGCCGCGGTTGAGCCTTTGCTGGCGGCCGGGGCGGACGTGAACGCGAGGGACGAATCTGGTAGGACGCCTCTCCACTTTGTGGCAAGGGATAACGACAGTGAGTCCGAGGTGGAGCTGCTGCTGGCGGCCGGGGCGGACCCGATGGCGCGGGCCGAAGACGGCGACACGCCCCTGCACTACGCGGCGAGGGGCAACGGAACTGCGGCGGTTTTCGAGGCTCTACTGGCGGCCGGTGCGGACGTCCACACGCGCAACGACGCTGGTCGAACTCCCCTACTCTGTGCAGCGCAGTACAACGAGAATTCGGTGGCATATCAGACGCTCCTGGTAGCTGGCGCGGACGTGAACGTACGAGCCAATGATGGACAGACGCTCTTGCACGCTGCGGCGCACGGCGAGAATTCCACGTTGGTCGAGCTGTTGCTGAAAGCCGGGACGGACGTCAACGCGCGGGCTGAAGATGACGAGACGCCACTGCATGTAGCAGCCCGCTACAGTGGCTGGGTGGAATGTTGTCTTCCCTCCCCGATCGGGCTGTATCCGGGCCCGGAATACGGCAGTACAGCCGTGGTCGAGGTGCTGCTCGCCGCTGGTGCGGACGTGAATGCACGGGACGAGGGCAGCTGGACGCCTCTGCATTGGGCGGCGAGATTCAACAAGAACCCGGCAATCCTCAAGGTATTGTTGGCAGCCGGAGCGGACATGGATGCGCGAAACGGAGTTGGCGACACGTCCCTGTACTTCGCGAGTGGTCGGGTACCGCTCGAGTTTAGAGAGATTCTGCGCGCCCATCCACTCCCATCTCGACCGGCGGGAACCGATATTGAGGATGTGGCAGTGTTCCGGGACTGCCCGATGTGTCCGGAGTTATTGGTGGTACCGGCGGGGAGGTTTCGGATGGGGTGTGTATTCGAAAGCAACGCCTGCTGGTCGAAGGACAATTTGCCCGCGCACGAGGTCGACGTGGCGTCGTTCGCGCTCTCGAAGTTTGAGGTGACGCGAGGACAGTTCGCAGCGTTCGTGGCGGCGACAGCTTATGACATCGTGGGTGGATGTCTCTATGAACCAGGATCATGGCGCGATCAAAGTTGGCAGAGCGATGACCATCCCGTGGTGTGTGTCAATTGGGATGACACCCAGGCATACGTGCAGTGGCTAAGTGAGGAGACGGGGTATCGGTACCGGTTGCCGACCGAGTCGGAATGGGAGTATGCGGCCCGGGCTGGGACGAAGACGCGCTTCTACTGGGGGTATCGTGCACCGGATCTGTGCAAGTATGCCAATGCTGGGCACTGCGACGACGGATGGAAGAGGACGGCGCCGGTTGGGTCTTTCATGGCGAACGGGTTCGGGTTGTACGACATGGCTGGTAACGTCAACGAGTGGGTGGAAGATTGTTGGCACGAAAACTATGACGGAGCTCCCCGAGACGGTTCGGCGTGGACGCGCGGTGGCGATTGTGGTCGCCACGTTGCGCGAGGCGGCAGCTGGAGCGGCTTGTCAAGGCATTACCGCTCTGCGGACCGCGACCCGTACGATGTCGGGTTCCGGTTCATCAGGCTCGGTTTCCGTGTGGCGAGGTCCCTCGGCGAACCGTAAGATGTCCGACGACATTTCGGGATCGATGCCGCTCTTCCAACTGGCCACGGGTCAAGGGATCGGGGCCTAATTGAATCTGGTTGTCGGTCGCCGGGGAACACCCGGTTGTGTGGCCCGGATACCATGTGCCGCGGTCTGCCGCCCCACGAGGTCGTGAACCACTCCGTCAGCGAGTGTGTCCATGGGATAGCGCACACTAACGGAATGGAGTGGTTTTGGAGCATGCTCAAGAGGGCGCACATGGGCACGTTCCACAAGCTCTGAGGTGGAGAAACAAGCCGCCGCCTTGCAGGCGCAGCAGCAGCAGCTCGACACGCGGGTCGGGCTCTTGACGGAGCAGTACGTGACCATCGCAGCGGACTACAAGGCGCTGGCCGCCTTGTTGGCGCGGGTCTGACCCGGATCCGGCAGCACATCGAGCAACGCGAGCAGGCGCGGGAGTGGGACGGCCCGAGCCGCTAAGTCTCTCTGACGCGGCGCGGATGACAGCCTCGGTCAAATCAAAGTACTGTAGGTTTTGGGTTGCGCCCCCACCCCCGCTGGCTGTCCACCGGAATCGAGTTGTTGAAGTGAGAACCTGTCAGGAAGGGAACGTCCGACATGCGCATTGCTATCGCCGCGGCCGTTGTAGTCCTCAGCGCCAACGCTGCCGCTGCCCAAGAGCGCGGCTGGCTCGCTATCGGCACGGAATCGGGGTCGCACGGGTTCTCGTTCGGCAGCGCCGCGGATGCCGTGAATGCGTGCGGGTTCCTCGACTGCGCGGTGGTGGAGACGTTCACGGCATGCCTGGCCGTGGGGTATTCGAGCGAGACGACTTCCGGTAGGCCGGTGTGGACCTGGACCGAGGCGACGACGGAGGCTGACGCGAATCGGGGCGCGCGGGAAGAATGCACGGATGCGGGCGGTCTGGCGTGTGCTGTGTTGAACACCTACTGTTTGGAAGGGGCGAGTACCGCAGCCGCAGCGCAGCAAGCGACGCCCGCAGCCACCCCGGAGCAGGAGAGCCTGTTCTGGCAGTCGATCGTGAACAGCGAGAACGCGGCAGACTTTGAGGCCTATCTGGCGCAGTTCCCGAATGGTGTGTTTCGGGCGCTGGCGGAGAACCGGCTGGCGGTGCTGCGTGCCTCGGCGGACAATGCTCCTGGGGGTGGCGTGTCGCGGCGAGCCGACACCGCCGGGTCGCCGGGGTCCGGTTCCCGGCCAGCGGGCGGCGCTGACGCGCCGCGTCGTCCTGGCGAGGTGTTCAGGGACTGTGACGAGTGCCCGGAAATGGTGGTGATGCCCGGCGGCGGTCTGGCGCTGGGGCGCTACGAGGTGACGGTTGGCGAGTATCGTGCGTTCGCGTCGGCGACGGGGGGCGGTGGGAACGACTGCCTTATTGGCGGTTCCTGGCGGGACCCGGGCTTTCCCCAGACGGATCGGCACCCGGTGACGTGCATGAGTTGGGACGACGCACAGGAGTACGTGTCGTGGTTGAGCCGGACGACGGGCGCGCGGTATCGATTGCCGACGGAGGCGGAATGGGAAGGCGCGGCTGCGGGGTCACAGCGGGGATGCGACAGGGACCGGACGGGGAACACAGGAACCTGCCCGGTCGGCACCTACGGTACGAACGCGGCGGGCCTGTCGGACATGGTGGGCAACCTGTATGAGTGGACGGAGGACTGCTGGGAGGGTGACTGCAGTCGCCGCGTGTTGCGCGGCGGCTCCTGGCTCGACTATGCCGTGGGCCAGCGTCCCGGCGCGCGCCTCAGGAACTACTCCGTCACCCGGGTCAACTACTTCGGGTTTCGTGTTGCGAGGACGCTTGATTAGGTCTTGAATCTTCAGGTCTTTACCTCTTGGGGGGACTGGGGGGCTGTGCCCCCCAGCGCAGCCGGTACGCGAGGAGGAGGGTGCGGTGGACGCGGCGCAGCGGACGGGTCCGGCGGTGGAGTGGATGTACGGCATCGAGCTGGTACGCCGCGGCCGGCCGTTCAGGAGAAAGACGATGCGGCAATTCAACCCGACTGCGATCCTGACAACACTGGCGATCGTTCTGTTTCCCGTGCTGGCCGCGGATGCGCGCGGGCAGGTACTCCTTGAGGTTGACGGCATCGAGCTGCACGGGGAGGCGCAGCTAGTGATGTCCGGGGGCGGCACGTGCAACGTGCTCGAATCGGATACCAGCTACGAGGCGAAGAAGGAGAATCACGGCGCGCCGATGGACATCTGGCGCCTGGACTTTTCGGTTCGCAACGGCTCGGGCCGGTGGCTGGACCACCTGATCGCGCGCTTTCAAATCGAGTCGGCGTGGCCGGAGTGCACCAACTGGGACGGACCTGACGCAACCCAGTTCGCGCAGAACATTGAGTGGGCCGACTCGATCGGCAATATCCAGGAAAGTGGCCGCAACGTGGTGTCTCCCGGACAGACGCTGACGGAGACGAGGTTCTTCATCGTGCTGCGCGGCGATCCGGATCCGCGGTTCTCGAACTGGTCGATGGATTTCAATTTTGCCGCCGCGCCGCCGGCGGCGGGCGCGGGATCGCCGGCTGCGGCCACTGCGGCGCAGCAAACGCCGCCGGCGGCCACCGCGGAGCAGGAGAACATGTTCTGGCAGTCGATCGTGGAGAGCACGAACCCAGCGATGTTCGAGGCGTATCTGTCGCAGTTTCCCAGCGGTGTGTTCCGAGCGCTGGCGGAGGCTCGGCTGGTGGAGCTGCGTGCGTCGCCGGGCGATTCGCCCACGGGGGCTGGACGGCTGGGCGGCGGCGCGGGATCGGCGGCATCGGGAATTCGCGCGGGCGCTGACACGGCGCGTCGTCCTGGCGCTGTATTTCGGGACTGCGACGGGTGCCCGGAGATGGTGGTGCTGCCGGGGGGCGGTCTGGCGCTGGGGCGCTACGAGGTGACGGTGGGCGAATATCGGGCGTTCGCGTCGGCGACAGGTGGCGGTGCAGGCGTCGGATGTATCACCTTCGGTGATGGTGATTCGTGGCGGGACCCGGGCTATGCGCAGACGGATCGTCATCCGGTGACGTGCGTGAGCTGGGACGATGCGCAGGAGTACGTGTCGTGGTTGAGCCGGACGGCGGGCGCGACGTATCGCCTGCCGACGGAGGCGGAATGGGAGAGCGCTGCTGCGGGGACTCAGCGCGGATGCGACAATGAGCGGACGGGGCACGATGGAACCTGCCCGGTCGGCACCTACGGTGTCAACGCTGCGGGCCTGTCGGACATGGTGGGCAACCTGTATGAGTGGACGGAGGACTGCTGGGAGGGTGAGTGCGGTCGCCGCGTGTTGCGCGGCGGCTCCTGGTACTTCGCTGCCGAGTTCCAGCGTCCCGGCGCGCGCGGCTGGAGCGACACCGACGGCCGGTACTACGGCAACGGGTTTCGTGTTGCGAGGACGCTTGATTAGGTCTTGAATCTTCAGGTCTTTACCTCTTGGGGGGGGCTGGGGGGCTGTGCCCCCCAGCGGTGACGGAGATGGCGGTGTCGGCGGGGAGCGGTGATGGAGCCCGCCGGACGGGTCCGGCGCTAGAGGCCATGTACGGCTTCGCGCTGTGGCTGATTCCGACGGTGGAGAAATTCCCGCGGCGCCAGAAATTCCTGTTGGGAGACCGGATGCAAGCCACGGCGCTCGACGTGCTGGAGCGATTGATCGAGGCGACGTACACGCGGGACCGCCGGGGGCATCTGATTACGGCGAATCTCGGGATCGAGAAGCTGCGGCTGCTGTGCCGGCTGGCGAAGGATCTCGGACATCTGGACCAGCGGCGCTACGAGCACGCGGCGCGCTCGCTGGACGAGACCGGGCGCCTCATCGGCGGCTGGCGCAAGGCGCATGAAACGGCGCAGGGCTGACAACCTGTTCGACCGGGTCGCGAGGTTCGACGCGCTGTGCGCGGCGGCGATGCGGGCGGCGGCGGGCAAGCGGCGCGTCCCGGGTCCGTCGGCGTTCCTCGCCAACCTGGAAACCGAGGTATTGCGCCTGGAGCGCGAGCTGCAGGCGGGAACGTGGCAGCCGGGCGGCTACGTTTCCTTTGAGGTGCACGACCCGAAGCGCCGTCTGATCTCCGCCGCGCCGTTCCGCGACCGGGTGGTGCACCATGCGGTGTGCGCGGTTATCGCGCCGCTCTTCGAGCGCGGTTTCATCGACCACACCTATGCCAACCGGGTCGGGAAGGGAACGCACCGCGCCCTGTCGCGATACGAGCGCCTGCGTGACCGCTGCCGCCACGTGCTGCGCGGCGACATCTACCGGTACTTCCCGGCCATCGACCACGAGGTGCTGAAGGCGGACCTGCGGCGGCGGATTGCCTGCCGGCGGACTCTGGCCGTGCTCGACCGCATCGTGGACGCGTCGAACCCGCAGGAGCCGGTGCATCTCTACTATCCGGGCGACAACCTGTTCACGCCCTGCGAGCGGCGCCGTGGTTTGCCCATCGGCAACCTGACGAGTCAGCTATTCGCCAACGTCTACCTCGACCGCTTCGACCATTTCGCCAGCGAGGTGCTTCGCGCGCCGTATCTGCGCTACGTGGACGACTTCGCGCTGTTCGCCGACGACCCGGCGCAGCTCGATGCATGGCGCGCACGCGCGGCGGCGTTCCTGGCGCGGCGTCGGCTGTCGCTGCATCCGGTGAAGACGCACGTGGCGGCCACCACGGCGCCGGCTACGTTCCTTGGGTTCGAGCTGCGGCCTGGCGGCCGGCGGCGGCTGCCGGAAGCGAACGTGCGGCGATTCCGCAACCGGCTGCGCGGGCTTCGCGACCGCTGGCGCGCGGGGACCGTTACACGAGCGGAAGTGGAGCTGCGGGTGGGCGCCTGGGTGGCGCATGCGGCGCACGCCGATACGTGGCGTCTGCGCCGTGCGATCTTCCGGGACGGGTGGTTCGCGCCGCGCGGACTGCCGGACCCGGGGGCCTGACCGGCCCACAGTCGCCGCGTGTTGCGCGGCGGCTCCTGGAACAACAATGCCGAGAACCAGCGTCCCGGCGCGCGCAACAGGAACAACACCGACAACCGGAACAACAACAACGGGTTTCGTGTTGCGAGTACGCCCCATAGTCGGAGCCGCCGCGGTCACGGCCGCGGCGGGCGAACTCGGGAGCGTCCAGGGCCGGTCATGATGAGGCGGCGCCGCCGGCTGAGCGCGGCGGCGTCACGGCAGGCGCCCGTCCTGGCCCGCAAGGGCGACGGGCGCCTGCCGCGCGTTTTTCTGGCGGCCAACGTCCGGTTCGCGGGACTCCGACGTTGGATCACCGAGAGTCTGATTGGCGCGTGGTCGCCGCATTCCAGGAACGGCGATCGGGTGCTTTTTCCAGGCGCTGCGTCGGCAGCAAATCCCTACCGATAATGCATTATGGTGAAGGATTCAAAGGGCAGGACCACGCTGGCCGCCGCCGGCCCCGGCCGCCTCGACCACCAAGCGTTCGGTAGAATTACCGCCCATGATGACCGCAAAACTCGGACTGCTCGCGCTGGTCATGGTTGCCGCGACCGGGCAGGACTTAGAGACCCGATACGACCGCTTCCGACTGTTCAACAACTGCGAACCGATGCGACTGTCGGTCGCGGATCTGACGGGGGATCCGGACGCGGCCGATATCGAGCTCACCACGGAACGCTTGGTGGTCGCGGCGGAAAGCCGCTTGAGAGGGGCACGGTTATACACGGAAGACCTTGACCAGCCCCATCCCGTCCTGGAGCTGATGGTCAACATCGCGCGCGCGGCGTTCTCCACTTCTTTGCGTTATCAAAAACCCGTGCGCGATCTCGCTACCAGCGAGGTTACCCTGGCGACCACGTGGGAGGTAGGAGCAACTGGACAACACAGTGGGGATGCCGAATTCATCGTTTCCTCTGTGTCGAGACACCTAGACCAGTTCCTGACGGAATACCTGCGGGTGAACGAAGCCGCCTGCAGCGCGAGATGACGTTCAGCACCGCCGGCCGCGGGCCGTTATGGTGAAGGATTCGCTCGTCGAGGTCGCGCCGGCCGAGACGGCCATCGGCCGCCCCACGGCGACTGCGCGCCGCCTGGTCAACGCCTCTCTGAGCGACAACACCCGCCGCGCCTACGCCGGCGCCCTCGGCCAGCTCGACGCCTGGCTCGACGGCCGGCGGCTCGATGATGCGGCCCTGGCCGCTTATCTCGCCGAGATCCACGACGCCGGCCGAGCCGCCAGTAGCGCCGCGATGGCGGTCGCTGCGGCGCGGCTGCGGGTCCGCCTCGCCGGCCAGGCGGACCCGTCCGGCGAGCAGACCGCGCGGGTGCTTGCCGGCTACCGCAGAACGGCCGGAGGCCGCGGCCGGGGCATTGAGTCCGACCAGGTCGCCGCTACGCGGGGGCGCCTCGACGCCGTGATCGCCGGGCTGCTGTTCATGGGCGGGCTGCGGCGGTCTGAAGTCGCCGCCCTGCGGTGGGCGGACGTAGAGGACGCCGGCGACGCTGACGGCATCCTCGTCACCGTCCGTCGCAGCAAGACGAACCAGGCGGGCGAGACCAACGATGTGCGCTACCTCAAAAGCGGCCCTGCGCGCGCCGTCCGCGCGCTGCGGGCCGCCACGGCCGCGGCGCCAGCCGGCCGCGTGGTACCGCTCTCGCCGCAGGCGGTGGGGCTGCGGTTTACGGCCGCGGCCAGGGCCGCCCGCCTCGAGCGCCGCGTGACCGCCCACTCCGGACGGGTGGGTTTGGCGAGCGAGCTCACCAGCCGCGGCGCGTCGACTACCGCCGTGATGCTCGCCGGCAACTGGAAGAGCTCGAGGATGGTGGCCCACTACTCGGCCGGCGCTACCGCCGAGCGCGGCGCCGTGGCGCGCTACCTGTAGAACGCTGGCGCGGGGCCGCAGGCACTACCTGTTCTGAACTACTTGCACGTACGTTGTGATGCTGTTTCATCGACAGATCCACCCGACCAGCGTGTCGGGGTTTCGGCCCGCTTCAGCAGCGTTATTGGATCTCGCCCGCAATGTAGGTTTTGGTCTCCGTCGTTCCGTCCGGGTAGTGCGTGACCCAACGGCCGTGCCGCTTGCCGTCCACGTACGAGCCGTCCTCAACGCCCTCGGATGTGAAGTGGACCGAGTAGCCGTGCCGCTTGCCGTCCACGTACGAGCCGTCCGAGGAGTCCCCATTCGCGTAGCGATAGACCCAGCGGCCGTGCCGTTTACCGTCCACGTACGAACCGTCCGAGGAGTCCACATTCGCGTAGCGCTCGAACCAGCGGCCGTTCCGCTCACCGTCCACCAGCGGGCCTTGCGAGATGGCCCCGTCGGTGTCGCGGATGACCCAATAGCCGTTCCGCGCGCCGTCCACGTACGGGCCTTGGCTGACACGGTAGAATTCGTCGACCTCGACCCAGTACCCCGTGCGCTTCCCGTCGCGCAGCGTCCCCGTTTCTTCGTCTCCCAGGACGCTCCAATTGAGGGTTCCCGATCCGCTGGCCAGTCGGTTGGAGCACCCGCCGGTCCACGTCACCGGCTGGCCCAGGATGTAGTAGTCATCCCACACCCGGCAGCCGGGAGAGTTGGTTAGTTCGTTCCAGCACGCGGCGCCTTCGGCCTGCCCCGCGCATGTTGCGGCGCCAGCCGAGCCGGCCGGGGTTACCCCGAGGGTGAAGTCCACGGACCAGTCCGCGAACTGTGGAGCCCGGTCGCCACGAAGCACGAGGAGGAGTTCCGTGTCGGTAAGGGTCTGGTCGGGCGCTACGACGTTTCGACCTGTTTCTTGGATGAATCCAAACGTGCCCGCCCATCCGATCTCTATACCCCGGATTCGGGGGAAGATGCTGTCAAGGAGCTGGTCCGCTTCTGGTCTGTCCCAGTTCGTGCAGGCCGGCGACTGCGAATCGATGCCGTACTGGGCCCGCACGTGATTCAGCCACCTCCCGGACCCGTTGCGAACCGAGAAATCCAGCCGCCAGAGATCGAGCGGCGCCCCATGATTCGCTTGTCTTTCCTCGAACTGGGTGTCGGTCTCCAGGACGTTGCAGGTGGCGGCTCCCGACCTCACCAGCCGCGCCGTGCCGTGCAGCTCGATGCCGTCAACCTCAAGGAGCAACTGCGCACGTGCATCCGCGGCCAGCAGCGGCAACAGAGCCAGCGCCAAGGCCAGAACACTTGGGCAAGATGGAGCCATCCTCGTTCCTCCCGCGCGGCCGACCGTGACCTCCCCCGCCGCGGGGCTTGGGTCACGACCGCCGGGTGCAATCCCCGAACGGTGGAGAATTAGCCGCGTTTCAAGCATCGGCGAGGGTACCACAGGGCACCGGGGCGGCCGGTCGCCTACGGCGCGCAGCCCGTGCGGAGCTGGCCGGTCGGTGGCCAGCTTACCTTGTGGGGGGCATTGGCGGTTTGCGGCGGCCACCTTGAAACTCTACCATGCCACCATCCTCGCGCCGGCCGGCCGCTGCCACCCCGGCAACAGTCACAGCGCCTTCACCACCCCGTATACCGGACCGCAACCAGACACCGTCCGGTTCTCTCCCCTCATTTTTTCCGCTAACCGCGCCCGCTGCACGGTAGCCAGGCCGCAGCGCAGCGCCCGCGCCACGGCCCGCACGCTTTCCGCCGGCCGCGAGACGCCGCCGCGTCTCGCCGTCCCGCGCCGCCCGATTCAGCGGCGCGCCGGTCGCCATGTCATGCCCCCGTTTCCAGCCGGCGCGCTTCCAGCCGGGCCACAACCGCCCGTCTTCGGCCGGCAGCGCCAGCGCGGCCGCCGGATGCTGCGGCAGCCGCGCCCGCCCGGCGCAACACCCGGCAGCCCCGGCAGCTGAGCCGACCTTGCCATTTCCAGTCAGTATGGACCCACTCATGGAAGCGGATCTACTCATCGCTATGGTAGTACCGACAGTGGGTACCGGGAACGCGAGTGTGAACCGGCACGACTTAGCGCAAACGTGTGTCCAAGAAACCGGGTGCGGTACAACCTGACGATGAGCGACCATGCCACACCGGAGGGGATCGGTATCTTTGAGCTAGGCGACGAAGTGGTGCTGGCTGAAGACTACGGTGGGCGCGGTTACTCTGGGGTTGTAATTGACTCCGTGGACACGGACGAGACTCGGCGGCTACTCAAGGTAAACGAGAAGAGGTTGATGTCGACCTGGGCGACGTACGCGAACCAACGTGGTGGCGCGTATGCTCTGGTGGATCTATGGAGACTGGCGTCCGCGATAAGGAGATGCCGACCGCAGCTCAATATTGATGTATTGAGACGTGTGTCGGATGCGTTCGAGCTGATGCACAGCCGCTATCAAGCGGAACTTATGGCAGAGGCGGTGCGACACCATCCGGCCGCGGTCGCACTGTGTCAGAAACATGCGAAAGACGAACGCGTTGGGGACTTCTTGGTACGCGATAGGGAGTTTGAGGTCAAGACGATACAGACGCTTGGTACTATAGAACGACGTCGCACTGGCTGGACAACCGCTCAAGCAACGGCAGGGAAATTGGTAAGGGATCTACGTCGCAAGGCGAAGGAGGGATTCCAGCAGATCACCTCTGACGGGACGGTTGTATGTGTCGCTTGGTGTGACTTTGTTGGTGTCGTTCTCGCTAAAGAGCTGGCCGGATTCAAGGTTGCTGGGTCTGATATCTTTGAGGGTCATCGTTATGTCGTAGGTGCCAGAAACGAGATTGGGAGAGATCTGTGGTTCGGTTTCCCAACGAACAAAGAGTGGGAACGTACACTGTGCGACTTGCAAGCAAGTCTCAATACACGGCGATACCGGTCTTTGCCCTTGGGGGATCCAGGGGTCAAGTGTGCAACGAACGCGAAGGACTGGATGTCGATGGGGAGAATCATGAGAATAGATGGGTCACGGCAACATGAGAACTGAGGGACAGGTAAGTGCTCGACATCGCCGCTTGCGCCGGAGTGAATGAACTACCGTCACAGGGTGAAATCGGTCCCAGCATCCGTGGCAGCTTTTTCGATCCAAGAACTCAGGCTACTGCAACCGTCATCACGACGAGGATGTTACCCTTGTCCCTGGACCGCGCCGTGTCGATCCCTGGCTCAGACTTTCACCACGGGCTGCTAACACCTGCGGCCGGTGTGCTCACGAGCCACCCGGCTGATGCGTCGTCGTTAGCCGTCAGATCTACAGATCACTAGCGTGAGACTATCGAAGTCACTCTGTGCCGTTGTCGGAGACGTTCTCTCCGACACGGGTTCCCACGGCACCTTGGACGCCCAGTTTCAGTCCGCCGGCGCTTGCTCATCATTCGAAGTGGAAGGACTGACTGATCGACGCCAAGGTGGAGCTTCCTCCAACCACGCCGGCCGCCGCCACAGATTGACAGGTGCCACGAATTACTTGATGAATTATCCCCATGGGACTACACAGGCGTACTCCCTTTACCTCGAACCGTGACCGTGTAGAGTATCTCTCGCTCAATAACCGGGACCAACTCCTTCAATTGCTTAGACCAGGGATGCAGACCACAGCCCGTCTTCACGCGCTCAAGTATCATGCCGAGGAATTCGCGCTTGGCGACTCCCGTCATGGTTGCCTCCAAACGAGACCATTGCAGACCTTGACTTCCCAAGACGTGAAACGGATAAGCGGTCGTCCGGCCGTGTTCGGTGATAACGCTCTCCAGTATGGCCATCCCTTCCTCAAGACAATCACGCGCGTGGTGCCTGTCTGGAAATTCACTAGCTTTACGCATTTGGAGGTAACCGTAGGCGGTCTCGACTAGGTAGTCGTTCGATGACAGCGAACGAGCTTGATCTAAGTACTGTGTCGCCCAGGCCAAATCTCCCAGCTGGACCTCTAGGCTACCTCGCTGCAGCCAATAGTGATAGTCAAACGCAACAAGGCCTTCGATTTCTTCGTAGACCTCACGCGCGTCCATCACACCCAAGACTCTGCCAAGAAATTCGTGACCCATCAGACGATTCAGTAGTCGCCAGGGCCTTTCGTTCTTTCGCATCGCTGGATTTACCTTTGAACTGGCTGCAAATGCCAGACCCACTACAACGTCCTTCAGTTCTCCAAGTGCCTGCAGTCGATCCTGCACCAACTCTGCGATCACACGATGACGCGCCCGATACTCGTAGGTGGGTGGCCGGCTAACCAGCACGTGCCTCGCGGCTAGTGCGTCTAGAGCCTCAGCGGCCTCGCTTCCGGTATTTCCAGTTGCCAGCAGCACCTCATCCTTCGTCAGATAGTGACCGAGCGATGACGCCACACACACGATTGCGTAAATGTAGCGATCTATCCCGGCGAGATCTGTTAGCTCGTTCTTAGCCTTCTCTTCGAATTTCTCCCCGGATGTCGCGTTGATCATTGCCACCAACAGTTGACGACCCGCCTGGTTGGCGAACGCACGCCTGCGCTCGACGTCATTCTTTCCTTTGAGAATCCCAAGTCGATGGAATTTATCGAGGACGAATATTAGCTTTCCAATATCCTCATCCGTCAAACCTGGGACAACTCTTTCGTCAAGTGTAATCAAGTTCTCCTGAGAAACGCTGTCTGCTATGGCGCCGACCTTTGTTGATCTTGCCGACATGATACAGAGAAGGTCGTCGTGCGCCAGAACTAGGTCATGCAGCAAGCCTGCCGCCTGCCTGCCGAAGACGTCTGCATCATCTATAACAAGTGCAACTCTCGATTTCTCACGTAGTACGCGTTCTCGGATCGCGTGTGGCGTAACACGAGTATCTCGATCAACCCAAAACACGGGGATTCCTTCACCAGACAGCGTGAGCGCGAGCCGCATAAGGACCGTGCTCTTCCCGGTTCCGGCCGTGCCCGACACGAGAAGAGCGGTGGCCGGTCGCTTACGCTCAAGTATCTCCATGGCAGCGCCGTAAAGCGCTAGGTCAAATGCACGTTCGACGGCTCGTCCCGTGAGAACATCAGCCCAATGAGGCTCTTCACCAGTTAGATAGCCGGTTTCGAGGCTCGGATTGTCAGCCGCAAGATCGCTGGTCAACTGGAGCGTCGTTCTTCCTAAGGATCGAGAGTAGTCCCCAAGGAACTCGAACCCCTTTCTTCTCGCATCTCCCAGTTGTCCTATCACCTCCCCAGCAAACGACTCGGCCGTACCAGAGAACCACTCGACTCGAAGCTCTTGGAGCAGCTCCTGACGAGACGGGCTCAGGGTGGGCGTCACGAGGATTGATCCGGCGCGCCGGTCGTTCCTGGGTTTCACTCTAAGTTTTCGAAGTTCCATGTGTTGCCACAAGGGAACCTCGCGTAGATCCGTACCGATGAAAATAACAGGCCTGCTGACAAGGTCGGCCACACATCGCGCATACCAGGGTTCCTTATTCGCGATTCGCTCAGCATATTGCGTCTCAGAAAACGTCAAGGATTCCGGTGGGTCTGGCAATGCCCCGTTGAGGTGAACGACTTCGAGGCTCGGATCTCCGTGGCGCCCCCGGGGCACGTAGGATCGGTCTGCCGACGTTGCCGAGATCGGGATAGGGGCTCTGTCAAGTTGAAATTTTCTGGCTGCGGCGAGCGCCAGATCGTCGATGTTTAGGGTATAGACCCGTAGCCAAGGCATGGACCAATATGAGCGGTAGTAATCTGAAAGAGAGTCCGCATGAACAGAGAAGCGCGCCTCAAGAAAGTCGATCAGGTCGGCGCGCCTACGCTTTTTCGCAACGTCGAATAGTTCACCCAGAGTGGATGTTGGATCGTTTTCTTGGTCTGGATAGCACAGCCCCCACAGCTCGTGTTTGAGTTGGGCCGTGGTCGGAAGTTTCTGACGTCGACGGTTTTCTGCGCCTACCGAGAAGCCAGCACCGGTGAAGAGAACCACCTCGGCCCGCGCCATCTGTGAACGTAACCGGGCGATACTGTTTGCTGACAAACCCATGGATCCCTCAGAGTGATCTCATCAGATACGCCCTGCGGTGCTCAAGGTCGACACGAAGACGTCAAACATTGCTCAGTAACTCGCCGTCAGCGTGGGCGGCCGAGCGGCGGTCACACGCGCGTACGTGTCACACAGGTGTCCTTCGACGAGTCCGCGCTCCAGAACGACCGGAACGTGCTGCCGGTCCATATCTCCTACCGCATCATCCAGAACCAAGTGGAAGGTAACCTAGTCTATCCCTTCCATCGCGAGGGACTCGGCGTATCATGGCCTGCGTGAACAGCGACGCGCAGACTGCGGCAGCGCCTTCCCGACGTTGTGGGGTACGCCGTGGGATGCTCACTGACGGCATCCCCATAAGTATATGAATAGTCATTCATTTACAGAGATTGTCGTGCTGACGCTGCCGGACTAGTACGAGCCCTGCATGACCGATTGCCGGCCGTGAAAATCCTCGCCGTTGGCGACATGCACCTCGGCCGCACGCCGTCGCGGCTGCCGCCGGACCTGTCGGCTTCCGAACTCGGCCCGGCCGCGGCATGGCGCCGCGCGGTCGATACCGCCATCGACCGCGGCGTACAGGCCGTGCTGCTTGCCGGCGACCTGGTCGATCGGGAAGACGATTTCTTCGAGGCGTACCGGGCGCTGGAAGAAGGGGTCCGGCGGCTCACGGAAGCCGGCATCGAGGTGATCGGCGTCGCCGGCAACCACGACCTCAAGGTGCTGCCCAGACTGGCCGGCCACATCCCGGAGTTCAGGCTGCTGGGCGCGGGCGGGAGGTGGCAATCGCACTCCATCGGCGGCGGCGAGGCCGTCACCGTCTGGGGCTGGTCGTTCCCGGCGGCCAGCGTCGCCGGCAATCCGCTGCAGGACTGGACCTTCAACGAGCTGGAAGGCATCAACCTCGGCCTCCTGCACTGCGACCGCGACGCCGGTGCGGACTCGCGCTACGCACCGGTAGCGAGCCGCGACCTGCAAAGCGCACGCCTCGACGGCTGGCTGCTGGGACACATCCACAAACCGGACCCGCTGAGCGCGGCAGTGCCGAGCGGCTATCTCGGCAGCCTGACCGGCCTGGACCGCGGCGAACCCGGCCCGCGCGGCCCGTGGCTGATCACAGTTGCCGGCGGGCGTATCACCGGGGTCGAACACCTGCCCCTGGCGCCGCTGCGCTGGGAAGCGCTGGACGTCAGCCTGGACAAGATCGGCGAGCCGGCAGACGCCAAAGACCGTTTGCTGGAAACAGTGCGGGCGTTGGACGCGGAGCTGGCGGCGCTCCCTGCGCCGCCAGCCGCGGCGGGTCTGTCCGTCAGGTTCACCGGCCGCACCCGTTTCGGAAGCGCCGCCCTTGACGAGATCCCTTCGGGGGACCGGGACGATCTCTACTCCGGACCAGCCGGGACGCGCTATTTCGTCCACAGTGCGGAGTCCGCCGCACGGCCCGAAATCGACCTTGAGGAACTGGCCCGGCGGCCGGACCCGGTCGGGCTGCTGGCGGCGCGTCTGCTGCTGCTCGACCGCCCAGGCGGGGACCTTGAACGTGAACGGTTGCTCGGCAGCGCGCGCCTGCGCCTGCGGAAGCAGGCCGACCAGCCCGTCTGGAACGGTCTGGAAGCTGCCGGCGGCGATGCACTCGACCCGACGCCGTGGCTGCTGAGGGCCGGGTTCCGCGCCCTGGACCGGCTGCTGGCCCAGCTTCACGGGGAGCAGGACGGCGACTGATGCGGCTGCGCAAGCTCACGATCCGCAAGCTGCCCGGTATCGAGCCGGAATTCACGCTCAATGAGATCGGCGCGGGCGTCAATCTTGTGGTCGGCCCCAATGCGATCGGCAAGAGCAGCCTCACCCGTGCCCTGAAGTACCTGCTGGGCAACAGCGGGGACGACCCGCCCGCGCTGTCGCTGGAAGCCGAGCTCGAGGACGGCGAAACCCGCTGGCAGGTAACCCGCAACGGCAGCCATATAGCTTGGTGCCGCGACGGGGCGCGGCACGGCGACGGACCAGTATTGCCCGGCGCGGATCAGTTCGGACTGTACCGTCTCTCCGTCGAGAGCCTGCTCGACGCCGGCGACGCACACGACAAGAATCTGGCCGCGTTGCTGCGGCGCAAACTGTTCGGCGACTGCGACCTGGACGCGCTGCGGGACGAAATCCAGGCACCGACGGGACCGCGGTTCGGCCGCCGGGAAAGCAGAGCGCTGGTCGAGGCCGGCAGAGAGCGCCGGCAAGTAGTGGCCGACTACGCGGCTCTGGAGCGGCAGGAAGCGGATCTGCCGGCGTTGCAGCGGCGCATCGATGCGGCCGAGGCGGCTGGCAGCCTGCGCCAGCACCTCGAGCAGGCGTTGAAACTGGCGGATGCGATTGCAGCTCACAAGGCGTGCGGCGAACAACTCACACACTTTCCCCCGGAGATGAGCCGCCTGCAGGGCGAGGAGTTGAAACAGCTCGACGCGCGGGAAGAGCAGGCGGCGAAGCTGCGCGAGGAATTGCGCACGCGGCAGGGCGAGTTGGAATCCGCGAAAGCGGAACTCGAACGCACCGGGCTGGCGCAGGCGACGCCAGCCGCCGAGCAGTTGCAGGCCGTCGCTGCGAAGCTTCGAACGCTGGACAAGCTGGCGATCGACCACGGCAACGCCCGCGATGCGGCGACAACGGCGGAAACCGCTGCGCAGGATGCGCGCGCGCAACTCGGCGGGAGCAGCGCGCCGCCGCGCATCGACGCCGACGCCTGCCGGCAGGCCGAGGATCTCGTTTCCAGGTGGATCGCCGCGCAAACGCAGCACACGGAACTTGAGAAGCAACGGGTGCTGGCCGGCGAGGCGCCGGACCCGCAAGAGATCTACCGTCTGCGCGATGGCGCGACGGCGCTGCGCGACTGGCTGACTGCCCGCAAGGTCGAGGCAGAACCGCAGGCGCCCGCTCCCCTCTGGCCGTCGTTCGTCGCCGCCGGTAGTGCCGCGGCGGCAGCCGTGGCAGCCGGCTGGGCCGGCTACCTGCAAGCCGCACCCATAGCGCTCGTTGCCGTTCTGGCGGCACTGCTGGCGGCTTCCGCCGCCCTGGGATTCTGGCGCACGACGCGTAGTCGATCCCAGCAATCCGTCCTTACCGCGGACGCGGAACGCCGCTTCCGTGACGCGGGTCTCGATCCGCCGCCGTCGTGGGACGAACCGGCCGTTCGCCGGCGCCTGCGCGAAGTGGAAGACAAATGGGACAGGCTGCGCGTGCAGCAGAAGCGGGCCGAGGGCGCTGAACGGATCCGCACGGAGATCGAGGCGTCCGAAGAAAAACTGCGCCGGCTGAAAGCTGACAAGGATGCACTGGCGGCCGAGATCGGCTTCGACCCGACGCTGCCCGCCGCCGCCTTCGACCGCTTCGTCCGCCTTTCTACGAATTGGGATCAGGCCCGCAAGCAACACGCTGAACAGACGGCGCGCGCGGCGGATCTGGAGCAGCAGATCAACGAAGCAGCACGAGGAGTTCGCGAATTTCTCGACGCCTGGCCGGCAGACGACGCTGGCGGCAGTCATGGAGACAGCGCTGTGGCAGAAGCCGCTGGCAACAGCGCCGGGGACGACGCGGAAGATCCGCCGGACCTCGACCTGCTGCGCAGCACGTTCGATCGCTTGCAGCAGCGCGTCAGCGCCGCGGAAACGGTGCGCAACGAGATCCGCAACCGCGCGACCGGCATCGAATCACTCACCCGGCAGATCGCCGGCGCAGAGAGCGAAGTGCAGCAACTGTACGCCGGCGCCGGGGTCGAACCCGGCGATCGCGCCGCGCTCGAAGCGCGCCTGGAGCAGTGGCCGGACTGGAAGAAAGCGAAACGGGCGCTCGACGAGGCCGCGACGGAAGAAAGACTGGCGCGCGCCCAGCTCGAGGACCAGCCCGAACTTGTCAAGCAGGCCGACGGCGGCGAGCGGGCGCAGCTTCAGGCGGAGCGCGACGCTGCGGCCGGCAAGGCGGGAGAACATACCAGGCTGATACAGGAGCAAACGGAGATTCGGACCAGACTGGACGACGCGGGCGGGGACCGCCGGTTGGAGCAGGCGGCGGCCACCGAAGACCGCGCGCGGCAGGTGCTGGAGGACCGGCGCGAGGATGCGCTGCTGGCCGAGGCGGCGGCGATTCTGCTCGACGACGTGGAGCAGGCGTTCGAGACGGAGCACGAGCCGGAGATCCTGCAGCGCGCCCGCGCGATATTCGCCGAGGTGACCGCCCGCGCCTTCGACGTGCACCTCCGCGGCGACGGGACGTTCGCCGCCCGCGACCTGCGGCAGGGCGCCGAGCGGACCCTGGACGAGCTTTCCTCCGGCACGCGCATGCAACTGCTGCTCGCCTTGCGGCTGGCCTGGACGGAGGCGCAGGAACAGGACGGCCGGACGCTGCCGCTGTTTCTCGACGAGGCGCTGACCACCAGCGACGAAGATCGCTTTGCCGTGATGGCGCAGAGCCTGGAACGGATCGCCGGAGCCGCAAACGGCCGCCAGCGCCAGATCTTCTATCTGTCCGCCCGCCGGCATGAGGCGGCCTTGTGGCGCCAGGCCACCGGCGTCGAACCGGCGGTGATCGATCTGACGGCCGTTCGCTTTCCTGCTGCGGCAGCGGCACCGGAAACGTATCAGGTCGAGACTCGGCCCGCTGTCCCGGCGCCGGGGGACGGCGAGAGCGCCGAGGATTACGCCAGCCGGCTGGGCGTGCCGCGCTTCGACCCGCGCCTGCCGCCGGGCGGCGTCCATCTGTTCTACGTGCTGCGCGACGACCTGCCGCTGCTCCACGCGCTGATGGACGCGTGGCGCATAACCACTCTCGGTCAACTCGAAGCCCTGCTCGCGAGCGACGCGGTGCGAGCCGCCGTCGCTGACGAAGATGTGCGCCAGCGCCTCCGGCTGCGGTGCCGGGCCGTTCAAGACTGGACTGATCTGTGGCGGCAAGGCCGCGGGCGGCCCGTGGACCGGGGCGCGCTGGAACAATGCGCGGCCATTTCCGACGTGTTCATAGGCCGCGTTGCCGACCTCGCCGCAAGCCTGAACGGTGACGGCGCCGCGCTCGTGCGCGCGTTGCGCGACGGAAAGCTGGATCGTTTTCGCGCCAGCAAGGCCGACGAACTCGAGCAGTGGCTGGCCGACGAGGGCTATACCGATGATCGGGAGCGGCTAGCAGCCGACGACCACCGCCGTCTGACGCTGCAGCGCGTCGCGCCCGCAACCGACACCGATGCCGGCGACGTCAACCACGTCATCCATTGGCTGGAGGGTGCCGCCGGGAACCAGGGCCGAGACCGGCAGAGTGCTGAGACCACCTAATCCCGCAACGGCGGCGCCGCCTCGCCGTCCGGGACGAACGCCAGCGCCTCACCGTTGTTGCAATAGCGCCGGCCGGTCGGCGGCGGGCCGTCCTTGAAGACGTGGCCCTGGTGGCCGCCGCAGCGAATGCAGTGGTACTCCGTCCTGGGCAGGATCATCTTGTAGTCGGTCCGGGTCCCGATGCGGCCTTCGATCGCCTGGAAGAAGCTCGGCCAACCCGTGCCGCTCTCGTACTTCGCCGACGACTCGAAGAGCAGCAGGTGGCAGGCCGCGCAGACGAATGTGCCGGCGCGATGCTCCTGATTGAGCGGGCTCGTGCCGGGCGGCTCGGTGGCATGCTTGAACAGAATCGCGAACGCCGCGGGCGACAGCAGCTCGCGCCACGCGCTCAACGGTTTCTCCAGCTTTGTAATGGGTTCCGTCATCGAAGGCTCCAGCAACATCGACGCAGTGGTTGCTCATCAGTCTACCCCGAGCGACCGATACCTCTGATATACCGCCCGTGACTGCGGCGCGGCCCGAATGATCGGCTGCTGGCAGCCCGTGGTGGAAGTCGCGCGTCGCACCGAGAGTGGCGAGACGCCTGTCTGACAAGGCGCGAGGAGGGAGCATATTGGGCATATGCGACCGACGAGGAACGCAGTTCAGCCGGGATGCATCGCCGCTCGAATGCAGCGGGACTTCCACCGCGGGCTGCTATGATGGCGTCATGATGATGGGGAGCGGCAGCGGCCTCGATCGCCCGCCCGATCTGCTGAAGAAACCAGCGGATACGGGCGCCGTGTCGCCCCCTGCCCGCGGCCATCGGGAACCGGCGCCTGACCTCGCCGATCCGCACTTCTACATCAACCGCGAGCTGAGCTGGCTCGAGTTCAATCAGCGCGTTCTGCTGCAGGCGCTGGACCCGACGCATCCCCTGCTGGAGCGCGTCAAGTTCCTGTCCATTGTCGCCACCAACCTGGACGAGTTCTTCATGGTGCGGGTCGCCACGCTGCTGCGCAAGTACCGCGCCGACTCCATCGACGTGTCGCCGGACGGCCTCGATACGGAGCAGCAGCTCGCCGCCATCCGCGAGCGCGCCTCCCGGATCATGCGCGAGATGTCGCGCTGCTGGACCGCGGTGCTGCAGCCGGCGCTGGCGAAGCACGGCGTCGTGTTCCTGGAGCGATCCGAATACACGGACGCGATTCGCGCCTGGCTGCGCGACTACTTCCGCGAGAACGTGCACCCCGTGCTGACGCCGCTGGCGTTCGACCCCGGGCATCCGTTCCCGTACATCTCCAACCTGAGCATGAATCTCGCGGTCGTGGTGCGCCATGGCGGCCGCACCCGGTTCGCGCGCGTCAAGCTGCCGGACCTGCTGCCGCGGTTCATTCGGCTGCCGCCCGAGGTCTCGGGCCAGCGGAAGGAGACCTTCGTCTTTCTGGAGGATGTGGCGCGGGAACATATCGGGATGCTGTTTCCGGGCGCCGCGCTGCAGGGCGTTCACCTTTTCCGCGTCGTCCGCGACACGGACATGGTGATCCAGGAGGACGAGGCAGACGACCTGCTGGAATCCGTGGACCGGACCCTCAAGGAGCTGCGCTACGGTTCACCGTCCCAGCTCGTGGTGGAATCGACCACGCCCGACCGCGTCGTCAACATCCTGCTCGAGAACTTCGAGATCGACGATGACGTGGTCGAGCGCGCGGCGTCGCGCATGGGCTACGGGCACTGGCTCGAGCTGCTGCGCCTCCATCGCCCGAAGCTCAAGGATGCGCCGTTCTCGCCGCGCCCCCACTGGTCGGACGACAACCTGGACTCGATCTTCGACGAGGTACGCGAACGCGACATCCTGGTCCACCATCCGTTCGATTCGTTTGCGTCGGTGGAGGCGTTCCTGCGGGCCGCGGTCAGAGATCCCCAGGTCATCGCGATCAAGATGACGCTGTACCGCATCGGGTCGAACTCGCCGCTGGTCGACATGCTCATCGAGGCGGCCGAGGCGGGCAAGCAGGTGGCGGTGCTCGTCGAGTTGAAGGCCCGCTTCGACGAGCGCAACAACATCGTCTGGGCGCACCGGATGGAGGCGGCGGGCATTCACGTCGTCTACGGCATGGTCAACCTGAAGACCCATTGCAAGCTGTGTCTCGTCGTGCGCAAGGAGATCGAAGGGATCGTGCGCTACGTGCATACCGGGACCGGCAACTACAACCGGGCGACCGCGAACGTGTATACCGACATCGGCGTGTTCACGGCCAACCCGGACATCGTCACCGAGGTGAGCGACGTCTTCAACTACCTGACCGGCTACTCCAACAAGAAGGACTACGAGGAGCTACTCGTTGCGCCCCTCAACCTGCGCGCGCAGTTCACGGCGCTCGTCGAGCGCGAGGCCGCCCACACCCGTGCCGGGCGGGCGGCGCGCATCATCATCAAGAACAACTCCGTGGCCGATCCGGAAATGATACGCGTCCTGTACCGGGCGTCCCGCGCCGGCGTGCGGATAGACATGATCGTGCGCGGCGTGTGCTGCCTGCGGCCGGGCATCCCGGGCGTGAGCGACAACATCCAGGTGCGGTCGATCGTCGGGCGCTTCCTGGAGCACTCGCGGTTCTACTACTTCGAGAACGGCGGCAGCCCGGAGCTGCTCATCGGCAGCGCGGATCTGATGGAGCGCAATCTGGACCGGCGCGTCGAGGTGCTGTGCTTCGTCCGTGATCCAGCGCTCCGGAATCACCTCGTCAACGACGTGCTCGAAACGCTCCTCCATGACACCTGCCGCGCGATGGAGTTGAAGACGGACGGCAGCTACCAGCTGGTGGAAGGGCCGCCAGGGGCGGCTGCCATCGATGCCCAGGCCGAGCTGCTCCGCCGCCACACCGCGAGCGACGCCTAGGCTGCTAACCGGCGTGCTGCGCGCACCAGGCGAAGTACGGCTCGGCCTCATGCAGCTCCGAGACGTCCCGAGCACGCTCAATCACGCATTCAGCCAGCCAGAGCGTCGAAATGAACCAGGGGTTGCCTGGGAGGTCGTGCCCGAGATCCGACCGCCGCTGATAACGGTCGTCTTCGTATCGCGCGCAACCCCCGCGGGGCGCGGCGAGCCACAAATGCCGGCGAATCGCATCGATCGTGTCGCTGTTCCGAGGATCTCGTGGCGCAAGAACTCCCAGTGTCGTCAAGCCCAGCAGGCTCACGTCAAGCACCTCGTCAAGGTCATAGCCATGGGTGCTGCGGTACCCCGACCGGGCGTATCGCTGCAGGCCCTCGTGGTATAGGTGCCGGACCACCCCTTCCTGCATCTGATCGGCTGCCTCTTCATAGACGCCGGCACGCCGCGTATCTTGAAAGAGTCGCGCAAAGTTTGCAGCGGCTCTGAGGCCGGCGATGACGGCGGCGGCGGTGAACGCGTGGGTCCCATACCGCTCCTCCCAGAGATCGAACGATGGGAGGGGCAGGTGGGTCTCCGGATCGCGGTATTCGAGCAGGAAGTCGGCTGACTTCAGGATGAGCTTCTTGTAGAGCGGCCCGATGAACTCGATGTCCCTGGCGCAGTTGTAGTGTATCCAGAGCGCCCACAGGACCAACGCTGTCGAATCCTCCTGGATAGGGAGCACCTGCCGGCCTTCCACGAGCCAGGGATGCCAGGTGCTGGCCAACGATCCATCGGGATTGTAGTGCTGCATCAAATACCCGTCGTCCGAGAGGACCTCCGCGCAAAAGCTGAAGAACCTCTGGCCTATATCTGCATGGCCCGCCCGAGCGAGCGCGGCCGCCACGAACGCACCGTCACGACCCCACATGTACGAATAGGTATCCCTCCCGAAGCGCACGATATCCGAGTCATTGGCCGCGATAATGGCGCCGCGGTTGTCAATCTGCGTTCGGATAATGAGAAGGCTTCGATGGAACAGGTCGGTTACCTCGGCCGGGAGGTCGCCCAACGTTCGAGGCTCCTTCTGAATCCATGCCCCCCAATAGTTCGACGTGAGCTGAATCAGCTCGGCCGGCGACTTCTCCAACACGATCTGATTGAGTCGCGCCACGTCGGCGTATTGCGTACCGGCTGCCACCCAGTAGTACGCCGTGGCCGTCCCCCGGGGCGGCACCGTTAGAGATATGCCGATCGTGGAGTCGGCGGAGCCCCACGCAGCCGGACTGCCACTGAGGCGGCCGTCTTCGGCGTCGGTCCATGTTCCCTGCTCGCAGAGGTGGTCCTTGATCCCGCACGCGAACTGCTTCACGCCCCACGCCCCATCCGGCCCACCATTGACCAGGAAATAGCGGTTGGCGTTGTAATGAACGATGGAACTGCTTCGTGGACCGAAATACGCGGTGTCCCCGATGTCATGGCCGTATATATGGAAATCGTGCGTGAAGAAGAGCGTTACATGCCGTTCCCTCTCCTCCTGGTTGATCACCCGGATCTCCTTCAGGTAGATGTCCAGATCGAAATCGACCGCGTCGCAGCATCGGAACTCCAACCCCCAGGCCTCATGCCGGAGCGTCACGTTCGTGACCAGACTGTCGTCACGATAACGGAGCTCTCGCGTCCAGCCGGCGCCCATCCAGGAGAAGTGGCCATCCGCCCAGACGCCGAACCGGGACGGGTGCCCCTGGGAGTGGTTTTCCTGCCCGATGTGGGGAAAATAGATGTCGCGAATTCGGTAGTTCGAATCGAAGTTCAGCAGGAGATTGCCGTTGCTGATGGGAAGGTCCTTGGGCATGTGTGATTCTGCGCGGTCATCGCTCCCTGGTGGACTGCATTACTGAAATCTGGAGACCTCGCCCGTACGGGCTCCCGGAAACGCATCTCTGATGAGCGGCCGGCCGGTCACGGCCTGCCGCTTACGCTCATGGTCTCGGATGACGTCCCGGTAGACCTCGGCATACCCGTTCGTCATCCGAATCGTGGAAAACAAGGTCGCCACGTGCCGGCGACAATCCTGCGGGTCGAGGCGGGTCAGTTGCGCCTCTCGAAGGCGAGTACGGGCGTACCGCAGGCCATGGATTCGATCAGCACCAGTCCGAAGGGCTCCCGCCACTGAATGGGGAAGAGCGTGGCGCGGGCATGCCGGTACCAGTGCTTCTTCTGGTCGCCGCTGAGCTCGCCGATGTAGACGACCTGTTTGCCGGAGGCCAGCACCGGTTGGATGACGCGCTCGAAATAGTCTGGCCCGGCCGGATGACGGTTCACGTCGACGAACGCGTCAATCGAGCCCCTGAGACTGTCGAAGAACGCCGTGTCATCCGGCTTGTTCTGCACACCCCCGGCGATCACGAGTGTCGATCCGGTTCGCCGGGCGAGCTCGATCGCGTGGTCCTGTCCCTTGTCGCGGGTCACTCGGCCGATCATGAGGAGATAGCCATTGGAGCTGGGTGTCGTCTTGAACGGGAAGTCGTTGACGTCGATGCCGTGGTGGACCGTCGCCCAGGGAGCGACGATGGGGGCGTAATCCGCGGATTGGTCGTCGCTGATCGCCACGAAATAGATTGACTGCTTCGCACGTGCATCGCGGCACGCATGGCGTGCCGATGTGCAGCACCGTGAGCCGGCGGCCCTTGGACGCCGACACAGCATTTACCCACCCACTCGGTGTATCCAGCCGCGGCGTGCCTGCGCAGCTGTCCAAATCGACGCAAAGCGCCCCTCCATCCGCCATATTCATGTCCCCTTCACTTCGATCGCGGCGCGTGCTCGAAATGGAGAGGATCGCGCAGGTTTTGCAGTTCACGGTAGTAGTAGAGCGCTGTCGGCCGTTTGCGGGTGAACCTCAGCTTGTTGAGAAATTCGATTTCCTCCGCGGTTGCGTCGCCGCGCAGAGCCGGATCCTGCAGGAAGGCCTGCAGCCCGGGCTCTTCGCCGCCCGGCGGAGCGGGTTCTCGTTCCACGAACTCGAACTTCTTCGGCGGACCGGGTGCGAACCGCCGGTTCAGAACGATCTCCATCCCGAACGTCTCGATGTCAACGTCCCATGATTCAATCAGCGGCTCGAAGAAGGTGACGCAATTGTCGGTCGAGACGTTGAAGATGTCCGTCTCCAGGAAATCAAGCACCATGACACGCATCTGCTCATGACTTCGATCGCCGAGTCGAGCGACGCGGCGGAGCCAGTCTTCATCTTTCGATTCCTCCCGCGTCACTCGTTTCACGACGTCCAGCAGCTTCTGGGTGACCAGGCGCTCGAGGGCGCCGAAAGGCTCTGTCTCGAACATCGTGCGAACGGCTTGCGCCTTCCCGGGGACGCACTTCTTAAGGATCAATTCCCGAACTTCCTTGAACAAGGGCGCGGGCGGGTCCGCCAGCCTTCTCTTCAAGGCGTCCCTGCGCTGGAGGTCGGCGAGCTTGGCCAGGTTCCCCGCGGGGAGCCCGAGGAACACCTCCATCCGCTCGTACACATCAGTCCGCTCCGGCGCGGGAGGCGACTTTTTCCCCGTGAGCAACTGGGAAACGTAGGACTCTGTCACCTGCGCGGCCGCCGCCAGCGCCCTCTGCTCGACTCCCAGTTCTCTGAGTCGATGGCGGATGAGGAGCGGGAAATCCACCGGAATCCTCCCTTCACATTAACTTAAAATAGTTAATATGTTCGAATCATCACACAAGTTACTTGACAAGTAAAGTTAATTCATTAATAATGGTTAATAACTCTGAGAATTCCACTCAGTATTCTGGTTTCCTGAACCAAATCAGGTTATCTGACGTTTCCCCTCTCAGGCACGCCAACCGGGCTTGACGTGTTTGCTCGCAAGGAAAGAAGGCTTCCACCATGTTGAAACTCTTTAGTCGGAAGGCGATCATTCCCGTATGGACTGGTATGGTGCTCGGATTCTTCGCGTTGGTCGGGCCGCCACTGACATTTGGCAGCGGTTTGCTCCTGCTGCTCGCGGCGGTCCCGCCTCCGATAATCTTGTTCATCCTGTCGGCGGCCCCCCCCCTCACGCTCTCCGAAGCCATCGCCAGGGAGTTGCACCCCGTTGACCAGCCACAACAACGGTGAAGAAGCGTCCGGTGCGGGGAAATCGCGGAGCACAATTGACATCCTGTTGCGACCGGTATACTTACTGGAGTCTGCGAAGGAGGCCTGTCGCATGCTGAACAGATCCGCCGCCACCGTCCGCCTGCTCCTTGCCGCTTTTGCTCTGACAGCGTTGGCGCCGGCCGTAGCCGCCGGGCAGGACGCGGCGTTCACGCCGCCCCGCACAGAGTGGGGTCACCCCGACCTGCGCGGGCACTGGCTGCCGGGCACCGCCGCGCCGATGGAAACGCCCAGCAGCGGCGAGCCCTGGGTCCGTCCGGAGTCGGAACGCGGGCTTGGCCCCGGGTTCAGGTTCTTCCCCGGCCATTCCGACGCGCCGGACATCGTCCGGCAGGAGCGGCCGATGGTCATCGATCCGCCGGACGGCAAGATTCCGCTCCAGCCCTGGGCGGCCGAGAAGCGGGACGAGATCATGGCGAAGCGGGACGAGCTGGAGTTCCTCGACCCGCGCGTCAAGTGCCTGCCCGCGGCCGTGCCGCGCGGCAACCTGCCGGTCGGCTACAACACCTATCAGTTCCTGCAGACACCCGAGGCGGTCATCCTGCTCTACGAGTGGAACCATCTGTTCCGTTACATCCCGCTCGATGGGCGCCCGGCCGTTGCTTCGGATATCCGCCTCGGCATGGGCGACTCGCGCGGCCGCTGGGAAGGCGACACGCTGGTGGTCGAGGCGAGCAACTTCACCGAGAACACCTGGGTGGTTGGACATGGGGCGCCGGCGGAGAACCAACCGGCCAGCACGTTCACCTCGGGTCACGGCATCTTCCACAGCGACGAACTGAAGGTGGTCGAGCGATTCACCCTGGTCGACGCGGACACGATCCACTACGAGGCGACCATCACCGACCCGAAGGTGTTCACGCAGCAGTGGACCATCTCGTACAACGCCTTCATGCGCGGCGAAGAGGATCACATCCTCTATGAGTACGCGTGCCACGAGGGGAACGCCCGCAACCTGAAGCTGATGACCGGCACGGATGCGCCGACCAGCGTGGCGCTGGGCCACGTCCCGATCGTGAGCCGGTAGAAGAACGTAGGAGGAACACACGATGCGCACCACCGTCCTTGCTGCACTGCTCGGTCTCGGCCTGCTGCTGACGATGCCGCCCGCCGCGGCCCATCACGCGTTCTCCGCCGAGTTCGACGCCGACCGGCCGATGCAGCTCCACGGCACCGTTACCCGCACCGAGTGGATCAACCCCCACTCCTGGATTCATATCGACGTCACCGACGAAAACGGCAACGTCGAGAGCTGGGCTATCGAGTGCGGCGCGCCCAACGCGCTGATCCGCCGCGGCCTCAACAAGAACTCGGTCCCGGCCGGCACCGAGCTGGTGGTCGACGGCTTCGGCGCCAAGGACGGCTCGAACACCGCCAACGCGCGCGACATCACCCTGCCCGACGGCTCGCAGTTCTACGTCGGCTCGTCCGGCACCGGCGCACCTGGGCAGCCATAGCTGCAGCGGGGGAGTCGGCCGGCGATGCATCCCGCCTGGCGGCGTTGCTCGTCGGTCACGGACCTCCGTCCGCTCCCTCCTCGCGCCTTGCCATACGGGCGCCTCACCAGCCACTTGCTTGTGAGTGGGTAGTCTCACTTGTGAACAGGGCAGCCATAGCTTCAGCGGGGGAGCGGCCGGCGAGGGTCAGGTTCCTGGTTCAGAACCGGAACAGACGGTTGAACTTGACGATGAACGCCCGGCTCTCCAGTTCGGGATACCGGCGCCGCAGCGTGTCGCGCTGCTCGTTGTATACCACGAACAACTCGCTGCCCGGCTGGTACTCCCAGCGCAGCCTGACGTTGGCCGCCACGGCACGGCTTACCGAGTCGTACTGCAGCAGCGCGCTGGTGAACATCTTCGGCGACAGCGTGTAGATGACGCGCGACCCCACAAGGTGCGTGATGAACTCCCCTTCCCGCAGGTCGACCCGGTTGAACGAGTACGACGGCTCCACGGCGAACCGCGGCGTGAGCGCCAACCGCCCGCGGGTGACGGTGAGGGCCGTCTTGCGGCCGCTGTAGAACGTGCCGTGCTCGACTAGCACGCTGCCGGACAGCGGGCGCTGCTGGCCGAATGTGAAGCGGGCGCGCGCGGCCTCGAAGTCATAGCCGCCGGTTGGCAGCACCACATCCGGGGCGATCTTGAACGGTGCGGGCAGATACTCGTAGATCCGCGTGTAGATGAAGCGGAACCGATCGCCGTTCTCGAACTCGATGCCGAACTCGGCGTCCTGCTCTCGGGTTTCCGGACGGCCCGCCGTACTCTCGATGTAGTCGACCGACCCGCTCCACGTCAGCTTCCGAATCGCATCGACGCCAGGCAGCCGCGGGCTGAACCGCAGCCGCGCGGCGCTCTTGCGCATGTCGCGGCGGCGCACGAAGCCGACTTCCGGGTTGAAATCGTCGCCCACCAGCAGATGCTCCGCCGTTACGCCGTAGCGGTCGCCGTTGTAGTCGAGGTTGCCGCGGTAGCTTGATTCGTCACCCACTCGTTCGCCGGTCCACGTCCGCGCCCAGTACGCATCGATGGAGAGCCGGTTCTCGAAGAAGGAGAAGGCCCCGTCGGCGCCCAGCGCCGTGTTGCCGCCCGATGCGTCGAGCGCCACCGAGCGCCCGCTGACCAGCAGTCCGATGCTGCTCTGCCGCAGCACGTCGCGCTTGAGCCGCGCCACCGAGAAGCCGGTCGACCGCGCCTGCGCCGCCGGCGCCGCGCCGGTGCGGATGTGCAGCACACCCAGATCGAACCCGCCGACCCGGCCGGTCATCCGCCCGCCAGCGCGGATCGGGACCTGGCGGGGGTTGTGCAACCCGTGCAGCCCGATCCGCCGGCTATAGAAGAGGATGGGGGTATCGCCGCCGCCGCCGCCGAATTCGAACGTGCGCCGGTTCTCCAGGAAGAACTCGCGCTTCTCCGGAAAGAACAGGCTGAAGCGCGTGAGGTTCACCTGCAGCTCGTCCGCTTCGACCTGCGCGAAATCCGTATTGGCGGTGAAGTCGACCGTCAGGTTGCGGCTCAGCCCGTACTTGACGTCGAGACCGACGGCGCCGCCCGGATCGTTCGCCAGCGGCGGAACGGCGGTTGCGTCGGTGGTCAGATCGGCGACAACGTACGGTTTCACCTCGATATTGCGGGACTCGGGTGGAACCTCCACACCCACCAGCGGCGCGGTCAGCGCCGGGCGCAGGCCGAGCCGCCCGACGCCGGCCGACACGGGCGAAAGATACGAAAACTCGTTCCTCCAGACGTTGGTGCGGCGCATGTTGAAGCCCCACACCTGGACCGGTCCGGGGCGGTAGCGCAGCGACTTGAACGGCAGCGCCGCCTCGACGATCCAGCCGCCCTCGAATCGCTCTACCGCGAGATCCCACACCGGATTCCAGTCGAAGTTCGTCTGGCCCTCGTTGGTCGACTGGCCGTCCAGGCGCCCGGCGAGCGGGTTGACCTCGAAGAAGTAGCCGGTCCGGCGGTCGAAGAAGGTGTCGAGACCCCAGGCGAGGTTGTCGTTCGAACCGATGTTCAGATTGTCCCGCCGCATCTCGCTGAACATCATCCGTTCCGGGCGGCTCTCCCAGCAGCGCGCCACGACGTACAGATGGTCGTCGTCGAACAACAACCAGACCTCGGTCTTCTCGGACGCCGGCGCGCCCTCGGACGGCTCGGTCTGCACGAAATCGGTCATCGCCGCCACGGCGGCGTACACCGGCTCGTCGAGCCGGCCGTCTATCTGCGGCGGCGTGTCGACGCGGACGGCGCGCAGCGTGACGCGGCCGGCGGCGTCGCGCGCGACCACGGCCGGCGGGACGGGCGGCGGCGGACCGTCGATGGTGGCGAGCAGGTCGATCGCAAGCCCCGTACGGGCCGAAGCGCCCTGCTGGGCGGTTGCGGCCGGGGCAAGCAGCAGTACCGCAGCAGCCAGCGCGGCGCCGGGCGCGGGCCGGCGAAGGCCCCATTGCAATGCCTGCTTCGACATGTGTGCGGGCAAACGTGGGAGTGTAGCAGCCCCTGGCTGCCGGTCGCGGGGCGGGCATGGCCGCCGGTGAGCGCGAGTGATATGCTGCGCCGTGCGAGGAAGAACTGCGATGAACTGGATGGTCAAGACCGGAGCGCTCGTGCTGGCGCTGGCGATGACGGCCTGCGGCGGGGCGCCGCCCGCGGATGAACCGATGCCCGAGCCCGAGGCTGCGCCGGCGGCGGCAGGCCCCGGTTTCCCGACGTTCGAACCGGATCCGGACTGGCCGGACCTGCCGAACAACTGGATTACGGGCGAGGTGTCGTCCGTTGCGGTCGACCGGCGCGACCATATCTGGGTGCTGCACCGCCCGCATACGGTAGCGGAGGAGAACCGCGACAATGCGGCGCCTCCGGTCCTCGAGTTTGACGACGCGGGCGCGTTCGTCAACGCCTGGGGCGGTCAGCGCGACGGGGTCGACTGGCCCTGGAACGAGCACGGCCTGTTCGTGGACCACAACGGGCACGTCTGGATCGGCGGCAACAACCCGACCGGAGGCACCCCCCAGTCGCCGGTTGAAGACAACATGCTGCTGAAGTTCACGAATACCGGCGAACTGCTGCTGCAGATAGGTGGGCGGGATCTGGGCACCGGCAATCTCACCACCGACAGCGTCCGGAAGTCGGCGGAGATGTTCGTCTACGAGCCGACGAACGAGGTGTTCGTGGCCGACGGCTACGGCAACCGCCGGGTCATCGTGTTCGATGCCGACAGCGGCGCGTTCAAGCGGATGTGGGCCGCCTTCGGCAAGGAGCCGAGCGATACGGAGCCGGAGGCCGACCCGGACGACCCGAACGGTCCGCCCTGGTTCGGCACCGTCCACGGCATCGAGGTATCGAACGACGGGCTCGTCTACGTTGCGGACCGGAACAACAGCCGCATTCAGGTGTTCGACCTGGAGGGGAACTACCAGCGGCAGGTCTTCGTCAACCCGGACGAAGGCCGTTCGCTGACCTGCGCCGGCCTGGCGTTCTCGCCCGATCCGGAGCAGACGTACCTGTACGTCGCCGACCAGGCGAACCTGCACATCCACGTGCTGAACCGGCAGACACTCGAGGTGCTCGACACCTGGGGCGAGCTGGGCACGGAGCCGGGCAACTTCGACGCGCTCCACCACATTGCCGTCGACAGCAAGGGCAACCTGTACACCGCGGAAGCGCAACGCAACCACCGGGCGCGGCGGTTCCTGTTCGCGGGGATGTCGCAGTAGACCCCGCCGGCGGCGTGCCGCCTGGCGAGTGAGCGGTGGTCCCAAGGCCCGCACGGCGGGCCTCGGCGGTGCGACGCGGGGCGACGGGGTCCCCCCCCCCGCTAGCGCTGCCGGGGGGTTCGGGGGCGCAGCCCCCGTCTAGCAATGATGATCCAGTGCGGGCACTTGACGGTGTCCGCGTAGAGCCGCTCGCAGTCGTCGCACCGCACGCACTCGGTCATGACGATCTGCGGCCCGCGAATCGCGCCCCATTCGCAGGTCTTCTCGCAAATCTTGCAGGTGTTGCACTCGGACCAGCGTTTGATCCCGAACACGGTCAGCTTCGACAGCAACCCCAGCGCGGCCCCCACGGGGCAGAGGAAGCGGCAGTAGAGGTTACGGACGAAGACGGTGGCCGCAAGCAGCAGCGCCAGCCCGATCCACATGCCGGTCGAAGCCTGACGGGTGAACATCCAGAACGGCTCGACGTAGCGGTAGGCTCCGATATCCGACGTCAGCAGGAAATAAAGGAGCGTGGCGCCGAGCAGCCCGTACTTCACCAGCGCCGCGCGCCGCTCCAGCCATTTGGGCACGTCGACGCGCAGCCGCGCGGGCACGATCCGGTCCATCAACTGCGTCAACGCGCCGTACGCGCAGACCCGGCCGCAATAGAGACGTCCCCACAACACGGTCGAAACGAGCGTGAAGCCGGCGAAAAGGTACCACGCGAGGCTGTACTTGAAGACCGGCAGATTCCCGGTCAGCAGCCCATGGATGTTGACGATCGAGATCAGCTGGCTCTTCGAGAATCCGAGATAGACGACCGCCGCCACGAGCGTGACGTACTTGAGCCGGACGCTCTTGCGGAAGAAGCTGACGAGCGCCAGCGCGGCGAAGGCGACGAACAGCAACAGGTCGCCGGCCTGGTCGCGCAGCAGCATGCCCCAGGTTTCAACCTCCTCTTCGTCCTCGAACTGCCACAAGTCGTCGGCGGGCGCGGGCTGATCGGCGATGGCCGGGACGGGCTGCGCGGCGAGGATGGCCGCCGCCGGAAAGACCAGCAGGACGCACGTGCCGGCGAGCAGGAGCAGGCGCCGCATCACCGTGCTTCCGGCGGCCTGAGGAACTGCCGCGCGATGCGACGCGCCCCGTTGCGCACGGCGCGCGTCGCGCTGGTGACCGTCAGCGTTGCGGTCGAGATGGCATCGATGTCGCCGCCGACGCGGAACCGGTCGCGGATGCTCTTCTGCCGGAACTGCACCGTGTACTTCGGCAGGTCGATGGAGAAGTAGCCGTACGGTTCGTGGTGGTCGACTACAACGATGCCGGTCAGGACGCCGTCGGTGTCGACCCCCGTCAGGATCTTGATCGGCCCGTCGTACCCGCGTTCGAGCGGCTCGAGCTCGGTAGTCCAGAACGCGTAGCCGAGCAGCTTCCGCGCGCCCCCGGCAGCGGCCGCGAACGCCTTGAAGTGCGGCGGCTCCCCTTCCTTCGTCGAGAACGCGGTGGCCTGGGGGAACAGCTGCGCCAACTGCTCCTGCAGCCGTTCGTCGGCCGGAGCCTGAGCGGCCACGGCGGCGGCGGCGGTCAGCGCGAGCGCAATGGTCAGGATCCTTTTCGGGCGCACCATGCCGGAAGGGCGATTATGGGGCGCGCCGCTCATGCGGTCAAACCTGGCGACCGCCTGTATAGAATGAGAGCCTGAGGGGGGCGTATGTCACCGACTCGGTGGATCGCGGCAGGAGTGGTGCTGGCCTGGTGCTGCGCGGGCAGCCTCGCGGCGCAGGGCAGGGGCGCGCAGGGTGAGGGGCTGGTGGACGCGACCAGCCTCGACTGCACGTTCACGCTGATGTCGACCGGGACGTGGACCGAGGGCGCGCCGGAGGCGGAACTCGACGCCTCGGAGCTTTCGTTCCGCTTCGAGGCCATCGACACGCAGGAGGCGACGGCCGAGGTGATCGGGCCGTTCGGCCCGTCGCACATCATCACCCGGCAGACCGGCGATTACCTGCATTTTCTGCAGATGTTCAGCGCCGGACCGCTCTACAGCACCACGATCTTCGACCGCGAGACGGTGGAGGGCAAGCTCATGGCCGTCCATACGCGGCACGAGTACACCGACGTCTCGCTGATCGGGTTCACGTCGCGGCCGGAACAGTACTACGGCGATTGCGCAGCAACTCGTGGTCCCCGCTAGCGACCGCCGGGGGTTTGGGGCGCAGCCCCATGCAGGAAAGGGACCGCCCGCAGATGCTCCAGGCGGTCCCGGGCCGCGCACAGCGCGGCCCGGCGGACGCGGCGCGGGGCTATGGGGTCCCCGCTAGCGACCGCCGGGGGTTTGGGGCGCAGCCCCATTTATCAGAAGATGGCGAGCGGGTTCACCGGCGATCCCGTGCCGCCCGGCACCCGCAGCGGCGCGATCACCAGCATGAAATCCCACTGATTGAGCCGGGCGGCCGTCTCCGCCGCCGCCTCGAGATCGAGGTTGTCGAGCAGGTTCATCCCCCGCGAGACAATGGCGAAACGGTGGATCGGATTGAAACCGAGACCGGGCACGGTGTCGGGCGCCTCGTGCACCGAGTCGGCGCCGAGCAGCGCGATGTCGCGCTCGGCCATCCACGGCATCACCGACGCGTCCCACCCGGACATCGCGCCGCCGGCGCCCATTGCTTCCCGCCGCGCCCAGCGGCCGGTGCGCAGCAGCAGCGCGTCGCCCGATCCGAGCCGGACCCCCGCCTGCTCCTCCCACGCCTCGATGTCCTCCACGTACAGCTTCGTGCCCGGCTCGAGGTACGGCACGCCCTTGAGACGCGCCATGTCCACCAGCACCCCCTTGGTGACGAGGCCGTCTTTCATCTGGGTGGTGTCCATCAGCGAGCAGCCGTCGTCGGTGACGACGTCCCGGTAGTCGTGCCCGTTATACAACCTGTCCTCATAGAACACGTGGCACAGCCCGTCCAGGTGCGAGTACGAGATGCCGTGGAAGTACACCTCGATGCGGTCGCCCGAGTTCTGACCTTCGTCGTTGATGCTCATCTGGAGCTGATACGGTTCGCGGACATCCTCGGCCGGCTCGGTGAGGAAATCGTGCGCCAGCGACACCGTCGTCCCGCTCCGCACGAGGCCGGCCGCCTCCTTGCGCTTCGCGGGCGTCATCAGGTTGGCGGCGCCCATCTCGTCGTCCTCGCCCCAACGCCCCCAGTTCGACAGCTCCTCCATCCAGGTCTCGAACTGCTCGACCGAGATCGGCGCCCGGTCCTCCGGCTGCATGAACGAGCCCGCGCCGCAACCCGCCAGACCGACCGCCAGGACGCCCGCCAGCGCGATTCGAGTGAAAGCGGTCTTCATCGGTGACCTCCCATCAGAAGCCCGCGACGGGCGCCCGGCCGCATGCGGCCGGATCCCGTCATCGGGCCGGTCCCGACAGCCTATCCCAGATCGGAGACGTGCGCGACAGCGGCGTGCGGCGCTAGGAGTCCGTGGTGAAACCCCGCGTCGCACAGAGACCCGCCCGTATCAATGCTGCGCACGGCTCGTTCAAGGCGCGAGGAGCAAGCATATTCCCAATATGTGAGTGACGAGCAAGCCGCGCACGGCGCGGCCCGGCAAGCGCGGCGCGGGGCGAAGGGGTCCCCGCCAGCGCTTGCCGGGGGCTTGGGGCGCAGCCCCATCTAAAGGAAGCCGCGCGGGGCGAAGGGGTCCCCGCCAGCGCTTGCCGGGGGCTTGGGGCGCAGCCCCATCCAAAGAAAGCCGCATCGCCGGTCGAATGCAGCGGGGCTTTCGCCACGGGCTCCTAAGTGCGCAGCGGCGGCAGCGCGGCGCCTTGCGCGACGAAGCGCAGCGCCAGACCGTTGTTGCACCAGCGCTTGCCGGTCGGCGGCGGCCCGTCGTTGAAGATGTGCCCATGGTGGCCGCCGCAGCGAATGCAGTGGTATTCGGTGCGCGGCCAGATCAGCTTGAAGTCGCGCCTGGTGCCGAGGCGTCCCGCGATGTGCGTGTAGAAGCTGGGCCAGCCGGTTCCGCTGTCGTACTTGGTGGCCGAGTCGAACAGCGGCAGGTGGCACGCCGCGCAGACGTAGGTGCCGGCGCGCTTCTCGTCGTTGAGCGGACTGCTGTGCGGCCGCTCCGTGTCTTCCTCGAACAGCACCTCGTAAGCGTCGCGCGGCAGCAGCTTGCGCCACTCCGCATCCGGCTTGTCGAGGGGCTCGATCGCCTCCTGCGCCGCCTGGACTCCGCCGCTTCGGAACCACGCCGCCGGAACCAGCGGCGCCAGCACGGCCGCAAACAACCGTCCGAGAAACTGATGTCGCGTCATTTGTGCATCCCTCCTGTTGTGTTCCTCTAGTACCTCTCGCTGTCGCTCGCCGGCGACATCGGCCAGACCCCCGACGGCTCGCCATCGACCGTCACACCGGAGTGCATGATGGTCGAGGCGGCCTGTAGAAAACCGGCTGGGAACCCAAGCGACGGCGCGGATAACCGATCGAGCGCCGCGACCTGCTCCGGGCCGAGCCGCACGTCGAGTCCGGCCAGGTTCTGCTCCAGCTGCTCCATGGTGCGGGCGCCGATGATGGTCGACGTCACGCCCGGCTTCGCCTGCACCCAGGCCAGCGCCACGGCCGCCGGCGTCGTGCCCAGATAGGCGGCGGTGCGGACCAGCTCGTCGACGATGGCGAACGTCCGCTCGTCGAGGTAGTCCGTCACCCGGCTGCCCCGCCCCGGCTGCGCGCTGCCAGCGTTCTCGCGGGTGTACTTCCCGGTGAGCACGCCGCCCCGCAGCGGAGACCAGGGCGCAACGCCCATTCCGAGCTCGCGCGCCATCGGGATCAGCTCCGCCTCGACGGTGCGCTCGATCAGCGAGTACTCGATCTGCACCGCCGCGAGCGGCGTCCAGCCCCGGAAGCGCGCCAGCAGCTGCGCCTGGGCCGTCTTCCACGCCGGCGTGTCGGAAAAGCCGATGTAGCGCACCTTGCCGGCGCTCACCAGGTCGTCGAGCGCGCGCATCGTCTCCTCGATCGGCGTGAACCGATCCCACAGGTGCATCCAGTACAGGTCGATGTAATCCGTCCGCAGCCGCCGCAGCGACTCCTCGCAGGCCGCGGTCAACGACTTGCGGCTGGCGCCGCCGCCGTTCGGGTCGCCGCAGTACAGGTTGGCGAAGAACTTGGTGGCGATGACCAGCCGGTCGCGGCCGGGACCGCCGGCTCGCAGATAGTCGCCGATGATCGTCTCCGAGTGCCCCTTGGTGTACGCGTTCGCCGTGTCGATGAAGTTCCCGCCGCGTTCGATGTAGCTGCCCAGGATGGCTTCGGACGTGGCGACGTCCGAGCCCCATCCCCAGTCCTCGCCGAACGTCATTGCGCCGAGACAGTAGGGGCTGACGCGCAGCCCGGATTCGCCAAGTGTCACGTACCGATCAAGTCCCATTTCTCCAGTCTACGCCATGGCGCGCGGCGCGCCGTAGTAAGCTCGATCCGCATGAGACGGACACTGAAGCTCTCGCTGTGGCTGCCGATCGGGGTGGTCGTCCTGGCGGTGATCCGGTTCGGCTTCGACCCGAGTTTTTCTTCGGGTCTCGTCCCGCTGCTGTTCTCCCTGCCAGCGATGGTCTTCGGACTGGTATTCGCCTGGCCCGGCGGCATCCCGCTGACGCTGGCCCTCGAGCGGCTGTATCCGCTTTCGCGGCCGGCGACGTACGTGTGTGCGGCGGTGCTGTGTCCGCTGTCGGTGGGCGCCGCCACCATCGGCGGCCTGTTCGGGCCGCCCGGCATCTGGATCTACGCCGGCATCGTCTCGCTGCCGGCGTGGCTGGTGCTGTGGCTCCTGCGGTGGCGTGCAAGACAGGTCTAGGAGCCCGTGGCAAAAGCCCCGCTGCATTCGGCACGCGCTGCATCCCGCCTGAACTGCGTTGCTCGTCGGTCGCATATACCCGATATGCTCTCTCCTCGCGCCTTGTCAGACGGGCGCCGCGCGCGTCTCGGTGCGACGCGGGGTTTCACCACGGACTCCTAGCGGACTGCGGCTTGTTTGTGGACTTGCAATACGCTAGCGTATTGCAAGCATGCCAAAGCAGGAGAGCCGCCATGGGCAACGTGACAATCCGCAACCTTGACGACCGGGTGATCGATCAGCTCAAGGCTCAGGCCAGGGTGAATCAGCGCTCGCTGGAGGGCGAGATCCGCTACGTGCTGACGGAGCGGGTGGATCGTCGTTCCCGCATCGCCGATTTTCGCGAGCGGACCCGCCGGTTCGCGTCCATGCCTGCGGCCACACCCCGGACAGACAGCGTCACCCTGCTGCGCGAAGATCGGGATCGGTGAAGCTGACCGTCGACGCCAGCATCGTCGTCAAGTGGTTCGTGGCGGAGGCGCTATCCAAGGAAGCGCGCCTGCTGCTGGCCCACCGCCTCGATCTGCACGCCCCTGATTTGCTGCTTGTCGAGTTCGCGAACACCATGAGGCGACCGCGTCGGTCCTGATCACCGCCGACCAACGACTTGCCAACAAGATCGCCGGACGCTTGCCGAACATCGATGTCCGCTACATCGGAGCGCCTGGTGTCGCAGACCAGATCGACACGGCGGCGACCGCCTTGGTCATCAGTCGAGACAAGGTCGAGGAGTTGATCGCTGCCTATGAGTTCTTCGCGGCAACAGAACGGCACGTTGTCAACGCACTCCGCAGCCAGAGCGAAGGGTCGTCATCGGTGTCGCTCGATGACCGGTTTCATAACCTGGAGTCCCCGGCGTTCGTGCAGCTTCGTCGCTTGATCGATGCGTTGAATGAAGAGGAGCTCATCGATCTCGCGGCGCTCGGCTGGCTCGGTTCGTTCGGACACACCAACGCAGACTGGAGGGGACACCTGGGACATGCCAGCAGAATGGTCGGCGAACTCGACTGCCGCTATCTGACAGGCTACGGCCAGCACTGGCGGACCGGATACACGCACCTGACGCGCATGACAAAGGTGCGAGAACGAGCCCCCCTCTACGCCGGACCATGAAACTTGAAGACCTGCAAGCTAACGCCGCCGTCCGGGGCGTGCTCCCCGATGGCCTCGTCACCGTCGTCAGCGTGCAGTGGTTCGGCTCCGAGGCGGTCGAGCTCACTTACAAGACGCCGGCCGGCAAAGTGGCGAACGAGCTGCTCTATCGCCACGACGAGGCGCGGCTTGAGGTGGCAGAACGGGGCCGGCCCTGGAGCTTCGACGGGGATGGTGCCCTGTTCCGGCTGGTGTCCGAGGCGCAGCGCATCCGCCTCGCGCATCTGTTTGACCCGGTGCTGGCAGTCCACACCTCTCAGATCGATCCGCTGCCGCACCAGATCACCGCAGTGTACGAAGCCATGCTGCCCCGGCAGCCGTTGCGTTTCCTCCTGGCCGACGATCCGGGCGCCGGCAAAACCATCATGGCGGGGCTGCTGATCAAGGAACTGATTGCCCGCGGCGATCTGGAGCGCTGCCTCGTCGTCTGCCCCGGCAGTCTCGCGGAGCAGTGGCAGGATGAGCTGTACCGCCGTTTTCATCTGCCGTTCGACATCCTCACGCGCGACAAGCTCGAAGCCGCGCGGACCGGCAACTGGTTTCTGGAGACTCCGCTCGTCATCGCTCGCCTGGACATGCTCTCGCGAAACGAGGAGCTGCAGGGAAAGCTCCAAGCGCCGGACTGCGGCTGGGATCTCGTGGTGTGCGACGAAGCGCACAAGATGTCTGCCACGTTCTTCGGCGGCGATATCAACTACACGAAGCGGTACAGGCTGGGGCAACTGCTGTCGGGCCTGACCCGCCACTTCCTGCTGATGACGGCGACGCCGCACAACGGCAAGGAAGAAGACTTCCAGCTCTTCATGGCACTCCTCGACGGCGACCGGTTCGAGGGCCGGTTCCGGGACGGCGTCCACGTGGCCGACGTTTCCGACCTGATGCGGCGCATGGTGAAAGAGCGGCTGCTGAAATTCAGCGGCAAGCCGCTGTTCCCGGAGCGGATCGCCTACACCGTGCCGTACAAGCTCTCCGACGCGGAAGCACACCTATACAAGTCCGTCACGGAATACGTACGCGAAGAGTTCAACCGCGCCGAGGCGCTCGCGAACGCCGGGCGCGCCGGCACGGTCGGCTTCGCGCTGACGATCCTGCAACGCCGCCTCGCCTCCTCTCCCGAAGCGATCTACCAATCGTTACGGCGACGGCGTGAGCGGCTGGAGAGCCGCCGGCGTGAGCTCGAAGCGCTCCAGCGGGGCGGGCACGCCGCGACCGGTCCCGCACTCACGGCTCCGGAACTCGATGCGGCCGATATCGAGGATCTCGACGACGCGTCGGAGCAGGAGGTTGAGGACACTGAAGCGCGCATTCTCGATCAGGCGACCGCAGCCCAATCAATCGTCGAGTTGAAGGCGGAGATTCATACCCTCACTGAGCTCGAACGGCTCGCGCTCGACGTGCGCCGCAGCGGTGGGGACACGAAGTGGCGGCAACTCGCGAGCCTGCTCGGCGAGATCTTCACGGCCGCCGGGCTGGGCGGCCAGGTTGGAGAGCGCGCGACGCCGTACGGCGCGGGCGAAATTCCGCGGCCTGTGCCCTCGCCGCGGCAGAAGCTCGTGCTCTTTACGGAGCACCGGGACACGCTCCGCTATCTGCAGAACCGAATCACGACGCTTCTCGGGCGAGAGCCGGCGGTCGTCGTCATCCACGGCGGAATGAACCGCGAAGACCGCCTCGCGGCACAGGAGGCGTTCCGGCACGACCCGGAAGTGCAGGTGCTCCTGGCGACCGACGCCGCCGGCGAGGGAATCAACCTCCAACGCGCGCACCTGATGGTGAACTACGACCTTCCCTGGAACCCGAACCGCTTGGAGCAGCGGTTCGGCCGCATCCACCGGATTGGTCAGACGGAAGTGTGCCATCTGTGGAATCTCGTCGCGGACGAGACCCGTGAGGGCGACGTCTACCGGCGGCTGCTGGAAAAGCTGGAGCAGGCGCGGCAGACCATGGGCGGTCAGGTGTTCGATGTCCTCGGGAAGCTGGAGTTCGAAGGGCGGCCGCTCCGCGAGCTGTTGCTGGAAGCCATCCGCTACGGCGAGCAGCCGGAAGTGCGCGCGCGCCTCGACACGGCGGTCGACCAGGCGCTCGATCGAAGCGTGCTGCAGGACCTGCTGGAAGAGCGACAACTCGCTCACGACGCGATGGACGCCAGACACGTGCACCGCGTCCGCGGGGAGATGGAGCGGGCCGATGCGCGCCGCCTGCAGCCGCATTACATCGAGTCGTTCTTCCGGGAAGCCTTTCGGCGCGCCGGGGGATCGGCTCGGCAGCGCGAGCCCCGCCGGTACGAGTTGACCCACGTGCCGGCGCCGGTCCGCACCCGCAACCGGCAGAGTGGCCCCGGCGAGCCGGTGCTACCCCGCTACGAACGGATCGCCTTCGACAAAGCGCTGGTCGCGCCGCCGGACCAGCCGCTGGCGGCGTTCGTCTGCCCGGGACACCCGCTGCTCGATGCAGTCATCGACCTGACGCTGGAGCGCCATCGCGATCTGCTGCAGCGCGGGACGGTGCTCGTCGACGAGCGCGACGGCGATCTTCGCCCGCGTGTGCTTTTTTCCGTCGAGCATGCCCTTCAGGACGCCAGCGTCACGCGAACGGGCGATCGACGCGTCATCTCCAAGCGCGTGCTGTACGTCGAGCTCGACGCCGACGGCGTCACGCGCCACCTGCAATATGCGCCGTATCTCGACTACCGGCCGCTGGCCGACGACGAGCCGGCGATCGACGCTATCCTCGATCGATCCGAGTGCGTCTGGATCGGCGGAGATCTGGAACAGGCCTCACAGGCGTATGCGGTGGCGAAGGTCGTCCCCGAACATCTCGCGGAGATCCGCGGCGCCAGAATCGCCCTCATCGACAAGACCGAAGCGGCGGTGAAGGACCGCCTCACGAAGGAGATTGCCTACTGGGACCACCGCGCCGAGCAGCTCAAGCTCGCCGAGCAGGCCGGGAAGACTGGCGCGCGGCTCAACTCCGGCGAGGCACGCAAGCGGGCGGACATGTTGCAGGTCCGTTTGCAGAAGCGGTTGGCGGATCTGAAGCTGGAAGCGCAGATCTCGCCATTGCCGCCGGTGGTGCTCGGCGGCCTGCTGGTCGTACCCAAGGGCCTGCTCGACGCAATGGCCGGGCGCACGGCCACGACGACCGCCACTTCGCCCACGAACACGCAGGCGTCTGCCGCGCGGGCACGGGCCGTCGTGATGGCGGTGGAGCGCGGTCTCGGCTTCGAGCCGACGGACCGCGAGCTTGAGAAGCTGGGCTACGACGTTGAAAGCCGCGTGCCGCATAGCGGTAAGCTCCGGTTCATCGAGGTGAAGGGGCGCGACACGAGTGCCGACACGATCACGGTCACGCGCAATGAGATCCTGTATTCGCTGAACAAGCCGGACGACTTCATCCTCGCCATCGTCGAGTTCTTCGACGAGAACGAACACCGCGTGCACTACGTCCGGCAGCCGTTCCAGCGGGAGCCAGACTTCGGTGTGACGAGCGTCAACTACGATCTGAAGGATCTGATCGACAGGTCGGAGGCGCCGCGGTGACGGACGTGTATTCAGGGGAGCGGGCTGCGCGTGAACTGATCGCCGAGGCGTCACGCATCGTCGGCTTCACCGGTGCCGGCATCTCGACCGAGTCGGGCGTGCCGGACTTTCGCAGCCCGGACGGGGTGTGGGCGCGCAACCGCACCGTCTATTTCCAGGAATTCCTGTCGAGCGAGGCGGGGCGGGTCGAGTACTGGCGGCAGAAAATTGCCGCCTGGCCCGACATGCGCGAGGCGCGCCCGAACGCCGGGCACTACGCGTTCGTCGAACTTCACAAACAGGGTCGGCTCCAGGCATTGATCACGCAGAACATCGAACGCCTGCACCAGCGGTCGGGATTGCCCGCCAACATGGTCCTGGAGCTGCATGGCACAACGACCGAGGCGGTCTGCCTGACCTGCGGCGACCGGATCCCGTCCGACGAGGCGTGCCGCCGCGTCGCGGGCGGCGAACTCGCGCCGCGCTGCCGCCTGTGCGGCGGCGTGCTCAAGCCGGCGACCATCTCGTTCGGCCAAGCGATGCCACACGATGTCATGGTGCGGGCACAGGCTGCCGTCGAGTCGTGCGACCTGTTGCTCGCGGTCGGCTCGTCGCTGGTGGTCGAGCCCGCGGCGTCGCTTCCCCGCGTGGCGCGACAGGCTGGCGCGCGCCTGATCATCGTGAACCGCGAGCCGACCCCGCTGGACGGCATCGCGGACGTGGTGGTGCGGGGCGAGCTCGGTGCCATCCTGCCCGCGCTGGTATAGCAGCCCATGCCCGAGCTGCCCGAAGTTGAAACGGTCCGCCGCACGCTGGCGCCGGCTCTCGAGGGGCGGACTATCACGGCCGTCTCGTTCTGCTGGCCGCGGACCTGCGTGGGAGACCCGGGCGAGACGGCGGCTCGTCTCGCGGGCCAGTGCATCGAGCGGCTCGACCGGCATGGGAAGTATCTGGTGCTGCGCCTCCGCAAGAACGACCGCGAATCGCTGCTGGTTATCCACTTGCGGATGACCGGGAACCTGCTTCTGAACGGCGAGTGCGGAAAATTCACGCGGGTCACGATGGCGCTGGACGACGGGACCGCGGTGGTGTTCCAGGACATCCGCAAGTTCGGCCGATGGCAATGGTCCGAGCAGCTGCCGCCGCGTCTGGCCGCTTTGGGCCCAGACCCGCTGGAGATCGGGCGCGCGGAGTTTTCCGCCCGGCTGACGGTACGCAAGGCGCGGCTCAAGGCGCTCCTGCTAGACCAGGAATTCCTGCGCGGCCTCGGGAACATCTACGCCGACGAAGCACTGTTCCGCGCTCGCCTGCATCCGCAACGGAGCGGCGCCAGCGTCGGCCCGCGGAAGGCGCGCGACCTGCACGGGGCCATCCAGGACGTGCTGCGGACAGCGATCGCCGCGGGCGGCACCACCATCCGGGACTACCGCGACAGCCGGGGGGCGCCGGGCAGTTTCCAGCGGCAGATCGCGATCTACGGCAAGGCCGGCACGCCGTGCGTGACCTGTGGAACGCGCGTGCGGCGTGTTCTCGTAGTGCAACGGAGTACGCACTTCTGTCCCCGTTGCCAGCGGCGGTGATGGAGAGCGGAGAGAAAACTGTCGCCGCAAACGTGGGAGGGGCCCGTCGCGGGACGAAGATGTCTACCCTCGTGCGAGCCGGGCTCGGGCACGTGCCTGCTGAGAACGAGCCCACCGATCTATTTAGACAGGGTTGTCGTCTTGTGATCTAACCTCAGGTTAAGATTTGACCAGATCCTCTGTGGGGATGCATCGCGATCATCACGTAGTTCTGATCATGCTGAGCACGATGCCACAACCGCGATACGCCACCTACAAAACACGACAACAGCTCATCCGCACGACGACCAACTATCCAGAATCGGGACTCGACAACATGCAGCTGATCAACGTGGCGATGTGCGTATGCAGCAACGGGCATCAGGAACTCCAAATCCCTCCGAACGACAGCATCCACGCATGTGAACCGCCGATTTCAGCGAACGGCCAACCAACCCCGACCCGAACGCGAAACCAACAGGAGAACGACGTATGCCACGTTGCGTCAGGTTAACCGCCGACGAAATAGCTGCATTGGATGAACAGGAGCCATTTACCGCCAACGATGGAGGCTATCAAGGACTCCTCGTAAAGTTACAGCAGCAGCTGGATCGGAATACGAACGATCTACAACTCAACGACACGGATCTCGATAGGATTCCTCGGTATGCGTACGACTATAGGCAAGGCGGATGGCAGGATCGGCTTGAACTTATTTTCGGTCGCACACTCGGACCCGGACTACGGCGCAATACGCCACCAACCACACTCCGCTAGTCTGAGGTACCAGATGAAAGTCCCACGCCGGTCGTTGGATCGCTGTCCCGTCTGCTGGTGCGAATTGCTCTACAGCCAATGGCTCGAGGAACACCAGCTGTTCCTAGTCCAATGCCGACAGTGCACAACATTTACCATCACCGCGACGCTAGCCGAACTGTTCCAGGGCTCGCTCGCCCCCCACGACCGTCTCTTGGTCGAACGTCTCTCCCGCTACCTGCATCGTGCAGGAGATGACGACGAACGGGAACTCACGGAGACGTCTTGGGTCAGACTTTCCGCCGAAGAATGACTTGTACTTTTTAAGGGATTTTGGTACGGTTTGCCCCATGAGTACTCTTACCCTCCAGCGCAACGTCCAATTTTTGTACGAAGAACAGCTCGCTCAGGTCGAGATGCGAGCTCTCGGGTGCGAGAACTGGGAACGTGACGCGGACAATCCGTGGCGCGTCGACATCCACGTCAACGGCACCGCCACGGATGTGCTGAAACGCGCCGCGTACGTCGGCACACTCGACGGCTCCCCCACGGTCTACGAGCAACTCATTCGGCCCAACTATCAAGGCGGCGAGTTCAACCGCACACGATCGGTCAATCAGTACCTCACCCATTGGATCTACCCTTATCGTGGAAAGTTTCATCCGCAAATGGTCCGCGCGTTGCTCAACATCGTGGGGATCACGCAAGGATCGCTTGTGTTGGATCCGTACGTGGGTAGCGGGACCACGGCGTTGGAAGCCTCACTGCTGGGCGCAGCGTGCGTAGGCGTCGACGTCTCTCCGCTGTGTGTGTTGCTGACGCGTGTGAAGACACAGTCGGTCGCCGCCGTGGATCAAGTGCGGCAAAAGGTACGCGCCTTACTGGAAGACGAGACTCTGGACCCGCACGACACGTCGACTGCAAACGATACCGACCCCATTGTCGCCGACTTTGTTCAGATCGCCCGCATGGTGACCTTCAGCGACGTGTCCAGACGAAAGAGAGACGGCCGAGTATCTTTTCGAAAAAACCTTCAGGCCATGCTGGCGTCCGTTGAGGCGCACGCCAACGCCCTGCATCGTTTTCAGATCACACCTGGGCACGTCTCGGCTTCATTGGGCGACTCGCGGAACCTCGTAGAAGCCGGAATTGGTGAAGCAACCGTCGACGCCGTCGTCACGTCACCGCCCTACTCAATTGCCCTGGACTATGCGAAGAACGATGAGCATGCCTTGGAGGCCCTCGGGGTCAGCCTTGTGGCACTCCGTCGCGGCATGACGGGGGTTCGCGGGCGTGGACCGAAGGAGAAGCTGGCTCTGTACAACGAGGACATGCAGCAGATGTTCCGTGAGGTGGAAAGGGCCTTGAAGCCGGGAGCTAGAGCGGTGTTCGTGATTGGGAACGCGACAGTGGATCGTAGCGAATACACGACCACTAAACAGATGGGCGACTGGGCTGTGGAAGCCGGCCTGGAACGCGAGCGCGAGATCCCAAAGATCGTGTTCGGTCTCTACAACGTGATTCAGGACGAGAAAATCCTCGTTTTTCGAAAGCCCGCGGTGTAGGCCTGTGAGGTCTTCGTGGTCAAAGACGACGCGGCTTGCTTTGTGCACCTCCAGCACCGCCCGTCACGCAAGAGCCGCCGCCCGAGCTCACACGCCACTAGCTATTGAGTGTGGCACGCAGGTGAGCAATAGGCGCACCCGTTCACTTGCTGGTAGTAGTTCCTGGCTGCTTGAACCGCCCCGAGACAACCATGGAACACACCGAGATAGATGCGGTTCTCCGTTTTTGGGGGAAACGGACATCCCTCTGTGTGAACCTCATGATCGCCGTTTAGTTGCGCATTGCTGTTGACGTAGTATCGACCCATTTTCCAACCTCCTTCGTGAAATGCCCCGACAAGGCTCCTGACCCACCGTGGACATACCAAAGCGACTAGTACTCCGTGTCACGCGGCGGATAGGGATCGCGACCCGGCCTGATAGTGTCCTTGCTTCTGAACTTTCCATCCAAACCCTTGGTCGTAAGCTCTCCACCGCCTTGGCGCTGGAGCATGTCCCGCGCCGTCTGCGTTGCGTCACGTTGTGTCTCATGTATGCTCGACGCTCTGCCTGCGTCGTTTCGCTTGTTGACCCACTTGCTGTCCGGGCGGCGGTACACCGTGCGATCTCTGCCTTTGGCCATCAGTAACAACTCCGTCTTTGTGGTGACGACTCGCTCAAGGTCGATGCGGTGCGTGATCGCTGAACTTCCCCGATTTGCCAGGCACCGAAGAACCAGCGCGATCCATGGAGCGACTTTCGTTTCATGATAACATCGAGCCTAAGGCAGGCTTGTTCTGATTGTCAAGATTTGTTTCGCAGAGCGAACTGCGATAGTTCGTCGCTCCTGCTACCGACCACACGAACGGTCTGGCCAAGTCCTGATTCTCGCGCCGACCAGCGAGAGCACGCGTGGCCGCTGGCGGAGCAGAAGACGGACCCACGATGGCCCCGCTGTTTGTCTCAAGGACTGGTCGACAACACTCAAGGCGTCGGATCCGGCGAGAGGATTGCTGTGTTCAGGCATCCCCCCTTGGTCTCTTGCGCGTGCATGCGAGGGCACTTGAGAGGACCCATGGCAGTTCATTTGGTCGGCTTTCTTGCACCCAGCCGATGAGTTCAACGGTCAGTCTGACTGATACCGCGACGAAGGTCGCCCCCGGCAACGGTACGTGTTTTGGCAAGTGGCGCGGACAAGACCGATGACGAAACTAAACCTTAGTCAGTTGGCAGTTTTGGCGCGGAAGAGGCGCGGTGCCCACAAACTTCGAGAAACCGCACAGGATATTGGCATCGGCCCCGCGACGTTGATGAGAATTGAGGCCGGACGTATCCCTGATGTGCAGACATTCGGCAAAGTGTGCAAGTGGCTAGCGATCGACCCTGGTAATTTTCTTGGCTTCTCGAAAACAGCGGAGGCAGATGACGCTGAACCCTTGATGGTTTCAGCCCATCTGCGCGCGGACAAGACACCAAGACAAGAAACCGTACAGGCGTTGGCACAAATGATCCTTTTTGTGGCCAAAAGGCAACCGAATTCCACCGAGCCTGGCGATGGCTAGTTTCGAGCGTGGCTTCAAGAGCTGGGCGGAGCGAACCTCCTTGGGTCTGCGGCGGGAACTAGGACTTGGCCTGTCTTCCCCGTTGGCATATGGTCAGCTAGCAGAGCACCTAGGAGTTGAATTGCTGACGCTACGGCAAATCCCTGGGCTGCCGGACAGTGTTCGACACCAACTGGACGAGGAAGATCCATGGGGATGGTCAGCGGTCGGTTTTGAGACAGGCGAGCGCACTTTCGTCATTTACAACGAAAGACATTCCACACCCAGACAAGCAAGTAATGTCACGCACGAGCTTGCGCATTTCATGCTCGGTCACGAAACCGGCACGATCATCTTATCTCCGGATGGTCTATTAGCAATGCGGAGCTACAACCAGAAGCAAGAGAACGAAGCCGACTGGCTGGCTGGGTGTTTGTTGCTTCCTCGGCCTGCGCTCCTGCGGATGGCTAAGATGGCGATTCCGGAAATCGCCGAACAGTTCGGTGTAAGTCAGAGATTGGCATCGTATCGGATAAATATTACGGGAGTACGACTCCAAAGTCTGAGAACGGCGCGACGGGAGGTTGAATGACTCCCCGCAAGAAGCTTATTGAGGTCGCCCTGCCGCTGGACGCCATCAACAAGGCGTCGGCACGGGAGAAGTCCATCCGGCACGGGCATCCATCGACACTGCATCTGTGGTGGGCACGCCGACCGCTGGCGGCGGCGCGAGCTGTGATCTTCGCCCAGATGGTCGACGACCCGTCCGAGTACGTCGACGTGCTGCTGTCGGTTCCGAAAACGAAGCGCGCCGCGCTACGCGCGCTGAGAAAGGGCCGGGCAGAGCAGGCAACTGCCGGGGGCGTGTCGTCTGCATCCGGAAACCCGGCTGCCGCTGCCGCTGCCGCGCCAGAGTCGTCGGGCTCGGTGGTCAACGCTCCGCTGACCGGACAAACCGCCGGGCAGGCACTCCGTGAAATAGCGGCGGCGTTGGAACGCGACCGGCTGTTCGGGCTCCTTGAAGAGCTGGTCCTCTGGGAGAACACCACCGACGAGGAGGTACTGGAACGGGCGCGGACCGAGATCTGGCAGAGCTGGCGGCGGGCCTGCGCCGAGAACGCGGACCATCCGCGCGCGGGGGAGATCTTCGACCGCCACAAACTGCCCGCGTTTCACGATCCATTCGCCGGCGGCGGCGCTTTACCGCTCGAAGCGCAGCGGCTCGGTCTCGAGGCACATGCCAGCGACCTTAACCCCGTGGCGGTGCTGATTAACAAGGCGATGATCGAAGTCCCGCCGAAGTTTGCCGGTCGGCCTCCGGTGAACCCGGACGCGCAGGCCGACCAGACGGTCGTCGCCAAGACGTGGCGCGGCGCGCAGGGACTGGCCGAGGATGTGCGCTACTACGGCCGGTGGATGCGCGACGAGGCCGAGAAGCGTATCGGGCATCTCTATCCGAAGATCGAGATAACCCCGGAGATGGTGCGGGAACGGCCTGATTTGACACCGTACCGGGGCCGCACGCTGACCGCCATTGCCTGGATCTGGGCGCGCACGGTGAAGAGCCCGAACCCGGCCTTCGCGGACGTGGACGTGCCGCTCGCGTCTACCTTCATGCTGTCGATGAAGAAGGGCAAGGAGGCGTACGTCGAGCCGGTGATGGAGGGACGCGAGTATCGGTTCACGGTGAAGGTGGGCGCTCCGCCGGATGCGGACGCGGTGAAGGCAGGGACGAAGCTGTCGCGAGGCGCGAACTTCAGATGCCTGATGTCGGGATCGCCGATGGCGGGGGACTACATCAAGGCTGAGGGGCAGGCCAAGCGGATGGGCGCGCGGCTGATGGCGATCGTGGCGGAGGGCAATCGCGGCCGAGTCTACTTGGCGCCGACCGCGGGGCACGAAGAAGCCGCGCGGATGGCGATGCCGGAGTGGAGGCCAGACGTCGAATTCTTCCAGCAAGCTCTCGGCTTTCGCGTGGGCAACTACGGAATGGCGAATTGGGGCGACCTCTTCACCCCCCGCCAACTAGTCGCCCTGACGACCTTTTCCGACTTGGTGGGGGAGACAACTGAGCGGATCCGGTTCGCCGCCGTGGCCGCAGGGTTACCCGACGATGGCCGGGCGCTGCGCGACGACGGTACGGCGGCGACGGCGTACGCCGAGGCGGTCAGCCTGTATTTGGCGTTCGCGCTGAGCAAGCAGGCCGACCTCAGCAACAGCCTGTGCCGATGGGAACCAATTGCCCAGTGCCCGCGCAACCTCTTCGGTCGCCAAGCCATTCCAATGATCTGGGACTACGCCGAAGGAAATCCGCTGGGCGACAGCTCGGGCTCATGGACCGTGTTCGTCGACGGAATCGTGAAGGCGTTCTCCAAAGCCTTCGAATCTGTCCGAACGAGCGCGTCAGGTCGCGCTCGGCAGGCGGACGCCGGAACCCAAGACGTTTCCCGCCATCGTGTCGTCTCGACCGATCCGCCGTACTACGACAATATCGGTTACGCCGATCTGTCGGACTTCTTCTATGTCTGGCTCCGCCGTTCCCTCAAGCCGGTATACCCGGATCTGTTCGCGACACTCGCCGTGCCGAAGGCCGAAGAGCTGGTGGCCACGCCGTACCGCCACGGCAGCAAGGATGAGGCGGAGGCCTTCTTCCTCGACGGCATGACCCTCGCGCTGCGCAGACTCTCGGAGCAGGCGCATCCGGGGTTCCCGGTAACCATCTACTACGCCTTCAAGCAATCGGAGACAAAGGGAGACACCGGAACGACCAACACTGGTTGGGAGACGTTTCTGGCCGCCGTGATCCGGTCCGGCTTCGCGATCACCGGAACGTGGCCGATACAAACAGAAAACAGCAGCCGGATGCGCGGTATGGACTCCAACGCCCTCGCCTCCAGCATCGTCCTCGTCTGCCGCGGTCGGTCCGCCGACGCACCGACAGCGACTCGTCGCGAATTCTTGACCACCCTCCGGTCGGAGCTGCCGCCAGCCCTGCGACTACTGCAAACGGGCAACGTCGCCCCGGTCGACCTCGCCCAGGCGGCTATCGGCCCCGGCATGGCTGTATACACCCGCTACGCGCAGGTGCTCGACGCGGCAGGCACGCCGATGTCGGTGCGCGAGGCGCTGGCGCTGATCAACCAAATTCTCGACGAGGTGCTCGCCGAGCAGGAAGGCGACTTCGACACCGACAGCCGGTGGGCGTTGGCGTGGTTCGAGCAGTACGGCTTCGAAGCGGGTGACTACGGCGTCGCCGAGATTCTGTCCAAGGCCAAGAACACCAGTGTGGCCGGCATGGTGGAAGCAGGTATCCTCCATTCGCGGGCCGGCCAGGTACGGCTCCTGCGACCGCGGGATCTGCCACCCGACTGGGATCCCGAAGGCGATGCGCGGCTGACTACATGGGAAATAGTCCATCACCTGGTCCGCGTAATGGAGCTCGGCGGCGAATTGGCGGCCGCGGTGCTAGTCCGCACGCTGCACGGCCGGGGAGAGGTCGCACGCAATCTGTGCTACCGGCTATACACCGTGTGCGAGCGCAAGAAACGTCCTGCCGAAGCACTGGCCTACAACAGTCTGGTGCAAAGCTGGCCGGAGATCAGCCGTCTCGCCAGAATGGGGAGCGAGGAGCAGACGGCGCTGTTCGGCGGCGCAGCCGAAGACGCTTCATGAGTGCCGGTGCTGGACACGTGCGCCGCATACGCGGGAGCAGGACATGTCATTGATCGCCAGGGAGCTCCAAGAGGTGTGGGATGCGTTGCGTGCCAGCAACGGCCACCGCGACGATGCTCTGGCTGAAGTCCGCATCAGGAGGCTGCGTGGCATCTGGGACCTCCGGTTTCCGTTCGAATATCCCGTTTCCGTCCTGGCCGGCCCCAACGGTTGCGGCAAGTCGACGGTGCTGTTCGCGTGCGCCTGTGCCTATCGGGTCCCCGGACGGGGCCTGAGAGACTTTGCCCCCAGCAGTCTGTTCCCCAACTTCAACAGTCCTCAGCAAGCCGTGTCGTCGGACACGGCACAGCCTACCGAGCTCGAATTCCACTACCTGCACCGGGGCGATCGTCTCTCCATGGCCTGGAAGCGAGGTAAATCGTGGAAGCGCAGCTTCATGGGCCATGGCGGCAGCCAGCCGGAGCGGCAGGTCTACTTGCGCACACTCGCTAATCTCACCAATCCATCCGAGGTTCGCAGCGTCCTGCAACTCGGGAGAAAGCAGGTCCGGACGGAGACACTCAACCCGGACCTCTTCATCTTCGCCCACCGCATTCTGCCCTGGCGGTATCGCAATCTGGCCCTCATCACTGGCTCGAGGAGTGATCTGCTGTTCGCTGAGATCGAGGGAATCGGGAGAACCAGTTATTCCGAGTTCCACATGTCGTCAGGTGAACGATCCATCCTTCGTATCTCGAAGGACATCTCCGGAATCCAGAATGCTCTCGTCCTGATCGACGAGGTGGACACCGGGCTTCATCCCTATACTCAGCTACAGGCGATGCTCGAATTGCAGCGCAGTGCTCTACGGCAGAATCTGCAGGTCATCGTTGCCTCGCACAGCCCCGTCGTGCTGGACAGCGTACCTCCAGAGGCGCGGATATTCCTCGATCGCGATGATGCGACCGGACAGGTGCGGCGCGCACGGTTATATCGAGATATCTTTCAGAAGGCGTTGTACGGACAGTCCCGGGATCAGCTCTCAATACTGTGCGAAGACGCCGTCGCCGAGGGCGTTATCCGCGGAGTATTGGACGTGCTGAACGTCGAACTCGGCTTGCGCCATGAAGACATCGTCGTCGGTAGAAACACTGGCAAAGACGAGTTCTCGGGGCACCTTCGGACTCTCGGAAAGTTCGGCAAGCTCTCCGACTTCATATTGGTGTTGGACGGCGATTCACGTGCGCTGGAAAACGACCTGAAGGCCGTTGCCAAAAAGTATGGACACTCGATGCAACCGTTGTTTCTACCGGGAGACGCCCAGCCGGAACGGTGGTTGTGGGACACCATACGTGCGCGACCGGATGAATACGCGGCCAAGTTCGGTCTGACGGCGGCCGACCTGACGAAGTCCATGCATGACCTGGAGCAACGGGCTGAAGGAGCCGTGCAACAGCGCGACGTATCAAAAGCCGTTGTGGGCGCCTTCGCCGACACACTCCGGCGAACCGTCCCGGACGTCGCCAGGGTCATAGGCCAGAACGAAGCGGCCAACAACACTATCTCTGAGTTCCTGGTTGAATTGAAGGAACAGATCCGCCGCTGGAGGCAGCTGTGACGATGCAGCGTGCGTTCATGTGCCTGAATGGAGTTGTAACCAGCAGATTGAGCCGGTCGACTCTCCGCAGGTAGCCATCGACACCACGATCAGGGACGATGCCATGCGAGCTCGTGCAATCAAGGATCTGATGCAACTTGCCGACCGTGAATTCTTCGAGGCGACTGCCGAAGGCCTGCAGCTTATTGTCAAGAACGTCGCGCGGCTTTGGGATGCCTCCGCTGCCCTCGACGAGAACCATAAGAGCGCCGCTCACGTTCTGACGATGATCGCAGAAGAGGAAGCAGTCAAGGCCCTGATCCTGATTGACGCAATTCGCTGCCCACGCAGTCCCGCTTCCCGTCTCTCCCGTCAGCTCTCGCGGTTCAATGACCATCTTGCCAAAGGTCTCTATGCAAAGGCCTGCGGCATGCGGCCGACGACGCTCGCCGAATTACAGGAATACCTGAACATCGACCGGACGAAATTCTATCTTGACGGGCCGAATGATGTTGACTGGATCTTCCGCAACGGAGTATTCGAGCAACGTGAAAGTTCGCTTTACGTCGATTATGTCGCTCGTGATGATGGTCATAGTTGGTCCGACCCGGTGGAGCACGGGCACCTCTCCTACTCGGAATCCATCACACCCGACGCGGTCGAGACGACGCTCTGTCTCAACAAGGTTGGCTTTTTCACCGCTGACGCGCTTGCTGCCATCGCCGACTTGTGGCGCTGCAAGGAAATCGGCGCGGACACCGGCGCCAACGAAATCAGACGCTTGAATTATTCGACCCTTGAAGCCCTCGAATCGCGTGGTTTGCTGCAACAGCAGCCATCGCAAACGTATTCGTGGGTTTTCGAGGAATGGCAGTTTCCGATGTACGATCTGGATTTGTCGCTGGTTGACGTCAACCCTGAAGTGTTGCGCGAACGGCAGCGCAACTGGTGTCCCGAGGGGTACTGACGACCCATAGGAAGATGACTGCCCCGTAATACAGTTCCCGAACACCGGCCTCTCGGCTGGGGTTCAAGGCTGCCGCACGAGGTTCGACAGACACCCAATTGGACGGGCTCCGGGCAAGATGAGATCTTTGGCGCGGCAGGCGGATAGACTCTTGGCGACGTGGCGACAACGAATCATGAACGGGTCGGTAAGGCGCTTGAACTGCTGAAGGCGGGGCTGGGGCCGTTCGTCGATCGCGAGATTCAAGGCGCGGTCAAGGCGCACCGGGTAGACGCATCCACCCTGCGGCGGTTCGTTGACGACCCGCGACTCGGCGACCGGCCGGTGATGGAATGGGATGTCGCCGGGTTGCTCAAGTTGATGTGGGAGACGTGGAACGACGTCTTCCGCACGATTCTCGGCCGCACCGAGCGAAGTCTCGTCAGTGAACTGCGCGACCACCGAAACAAGTGGGCGCACCAGGGACCCTTCTCTGGCGACGACGCCTACCGCGCACTGGACTCGGCCAGTCGGCTACTCACCGCCGTGTCGGCGGCCGAGGCCGCGGATGTCGAGAAGCTCAAGATGGAATTGCTGCGCGTCCGCTTCGACGAGCAGGCGCGGGGGGAACGTCGCAAGCAGGCGAGCCTCGCCATCGAGAGCGTCGCCGCCGGGAGTCTGAAGCCGTGGCGCGAAGTCGTCACGCCGCATCACGATGTCGCGAGCGGCCGCTACCAGCAGGCCGAGTTCGCCGCCGATCTCTGGCAGGTGCATCTGGGCGAAGGGACGGACGAGTACCGTGACCCGGTCGAGTTCTTCCGGCGTACCTATCTGACGGAGAGCCTGAAGCGGATGCTGGCGGGCGCGGTGCGGCGCCTCGCCGGCCGGGGCGGCGATCCGGTGGTGCAGTTGCAGACGAACTTCGGCGGCGGCAAGACCCACTCGATGCTCGCGTTGTACCACCTTTTCTCCGATGCTGCACCGGGTGATCTGGCCGGCATCGACGCAGTCATGCAGGATGCCGGAGCTATCGAGCTGCCGTCTGCCAAGCCTGTCGTGCTGGTCGGCAATAAGATCTCGCCGGGGAACCCGGCCACGAAGCCGGACGGCACGGTGGTGCGTACGCTGTGGGGCGAACTGGCATGGCAGTTGGGGGGGCAGCCGGCGTTCGCGCGGGTCGCGGCGGACGACGAGCACGCCACGAGCCCCGGCGACACTCTGCGGCAGCTCTTCGTCGAGTACGGCCCCTGCCTTATCCTGATCGACGAGTGGGTTGCCTATGCACGCCAACTCCACGACCAGAGCGACCTGCCGGCGGGCAGCTTCGAGACGCAGTTCACCTTTGCGCAGGTGCTCACCGAATCGGCGAAGGCCGCCGGCAACTGCCTGCTCGTCATCAGCCTGCCGGCGTCGGATACCACCGGCTCCCCCCACGCGCAGGCGGACGATGTCGAAGTCGGCGGGGCACGTGGCCGGGAGGCGCTCGACCGACTGCGAAATGTCGTAGGCCGAATAGAGTCATCCTGGCGGCCGGCCAGCGCTGAGGAAGGTTTTGAAATCGTCCGGCGGCGGCTGTTCGAGCCGTTCGCGGACCCAGCGCAATTTAAGGACCGCGATGTCGTTACCCGCGCGTTCGCCGCCCTCTACCGGACGCAGCATCAGGAGTTCCCGCCTGAGTGCCGCGATGCCGATTACGAGAAGCGGCTCCGGGCGGCCTACCCGATCCACCCGGAGATTTTCGACCGCCTGTACACCGACTGGTCGGCGCTCGTGAAGTTCCAGCGCACCCGAGGCGTGCTGCGACTGATGGCGGCAGTCATCCACAGCCTCTGGGAAAAAGGAGACCGGAACCCGCTGATTCTGCCCGCGAACATCTCCATCGACGACCCCCGCGTGCAATTCGAGCTGACGCGGTACCTGACCGACAATTGGCTACCAGTCATCGGGAAAGACGTCGATGGTCAGAACGCCGTGCCGTTGCAGATCGACGGCGCCGTGACGAATCTCGGCAAGTTCGCGGCCTGCCGGCGTGTGGCGCGGACGATCTATCTGGGCTCGGCGCCCACAACTCGCGTCGCGCACCGCGGTCTAGAGGATCGCCGCATAAAGCTCGGCTGCGTCATGCCGGGCGAATCGCCGAACGTCTTCGGGGATGCCCTCCGGCGGCTGGCTGCCGCAGCGACGTATCTCTATCAGGACGGTCCCCGCTACTGGTACTCCACCCAGCCGACCGTCACGAAGCTGGCAGACGATCGCGCTGAGCAGTTGAAACGGGACCCGGACAAGGTAGTGCTGGAAATCGCCTCACGACTCCGCACCGACCTGCGCGAAACCGGCAGCTTTCTGCGCGTGCATCCCCTGCCGCAGTCGGCCCACGACGTACCGGACGAACTGGAGGCCCGTCTCGTCGTGCTCGGAGTCGACCAGGCGTACAGCAAGGACGCCGGGAATGCGGCCGAGGCAGCGGCGGCGGCCATCCTCGAATCACGCGGCAGCGCCCCCAGGATCTACCGCAACACCCTGGTTTTTCTCGCGGCGGACAAGACGCGGTTGCAGGACCTTGACGAAGCGGTTCGGCGGCACGTCGCCTGGGAATCGATTCTCGCCGAGCAGGAACAGCTCGACCTCTCGCCCCACCAGGTAAGGCAGGCGGAAACGCAGCGGGACGCCGCGTCCGACACCGTGACGGCAAGGCTTCCAGAGACCTATCAGTGGCTGCTAGTGCCGGCCCAGGCGACTCCGCAGGCCGCGGTGACGTGGCAGACGACACGGCTGTCCGGACGTGCCGGACTCGCCGCTCGGGCTGCCACGCGGCTCCGCAATGAGGAGCTGCTGATCACCAGCTTTGCGGGAACGCTGCTGCGGATGGAGCTCGACCGCGTGCCGCTGTGGCGCGGCAACCACGTAGCGGTGAAGCAGATTGTCGAGGACTTCGCGCGCTACACCTATCTGCCGCGCCTGCAGTCCCCGGGGGTGCTGGCGGGTGCCGTCGCCGGCGGCGTCAGCCTCCTGACCTGGGAGCAAGACTCCTTCGCCTATGCGGACAGCTTCGACGAAAAGGGCAATCGCTACGTCGGGCTACGCGGGGGAACGCTGGTTTACCTGCCCGATGCGGCGGTGCCTGGCCTGCTTGTCAAGCCTGAGGTGGCGCGCCAGCAGATGGACGCCGAACAGCCGCCAGCCCCGGGCCCTTCACCAGCAGGCGGCACTGAAGGTCCAGGAACGCCGCCGGGACCAGGGCCGGAACCCGGACCCGAGCCGCCGCCCCCGCCACAACCGACCCGCTTCCACGGATCGGTGTCACTCGATGCCACCCGCGCCGGCCGTGATGCGAGCCAGATTGCCGACGAAGTCGTCGCCCACCTCACCGGTCTGCCACGCGCGAAGGTGACCGTGACCCTGGAGATCGACGCCGAGCTCCCGGACGGGACCCCCGATCACGTCGTGCGCACGGTCACGGAGAACAGCCGTACGCTGAAGTTCACCAATCACGGCTTCGAACGGGAGTAGTTCGCTGGGACCGTCAGGGAGTGGGTTACGCCATCGGCTTCGGCGTATCGACAGTGTATCTTGGTCTCATGGCGGTGCTGCGGGCCCAGGACCTGCGCAAGCGTTACGGGGTCGGCGACAGCGCCGTGGACGCGTTGCGCGGGGTCAGCCTGGAACTGGCGGCCGGCGAGTTCGCGGCGGTCGTGGGGCCTTCCGGGTGCGGCAAGTCGACGCTGCTGCACCTGTGCGGCGGGATGGATCGGCCGAGCGCCGGAACGGTCGCCGTCGACGGCATCGACCTGGCGGACCTGGATGACGAGGCGCTGACGGTGCTCCGGCGCGAGCGCGTCGGCTTCGTCTTTCAGTTCTTCAACCTGCTCCCGACGCTCACCCTTGCCGAGAACGTCGCGCTGCCGCTGCTGCTGGCCGGCATGCCCAGCCGCGCCGCTCTGGACCGCGCCCGCGAATGGGCGGGGCGCGTCGGGCTGGGGCATCGCCTGGAACACTATCCGGCGCGGGTATCCGGAGGGGAGTTGCAGCGGGCGGCGCTGGCGCGGGCGCTGGTCCACGAGCCGGCGCTCATCATCGCCGACGAGCCGACCGGCAACCTCGACACCGACAACGGGCGGCGCGTGCTGGAGCTGTTGCGGGGCCTGAATCGCGAGACGGGCGTCGCCGTGCTGTTGGCCACCCATGATCCCGCACTTGCCGCGGCGGCGGACCGCCTGATCCGCATGCGCGACGGCGCCGAGGTGCGGGAGGCGCCAACCGAGCTTCTCTCCCCGGTCCGGATCGAGACCTGACATTGGCGCTTTTCCGCCGTTTCATTGTGCGCGCTCTGGCGCGGGACCCGGCGCGCAGCCTGGTCACCGTCGCCGGGCTGACGCTGGGGGTGGCCGTGGTGGTCGCCATCCGGCTCGCCAATACCGCCTCGGTGCGTGGCTTCGAGACGGCGCTCGACATCGTAGCGGGCAAGACGTCGCTCGAGATCGTCGGCGCCGGCGTCGGCGTGCCGGAAAGCCAGCTGGCCGGCATGGGATGGCTGCGGCAATACGGCCGCGTAAGCCCGGTTATCGACCGTACCGCGCGCATGGCCGCTCCGGACGGAAGCCAGCACCGGCTGCGCGTGCTTGGCGTAGACGTATTGCGCGACCGGCCGTTTCGCGAGTATCAACTGCTGCGGTTCTCGCGGGAGGGGCGCGACCCGCGGCCCCAGGAGCTGCTCGCCGTGCTGCTGGACCCCACCTCGGTTGTGCTGACCGAGCGTTTCGCGGGGCGGCATGGTATCGACGTCGACACCCCCGTCACGCTGTTCGTCGGCGACGCCGGGCACGAGATGGCCGTCCAGGGACTGTTGCTCGACGAGGGTCCCGCGCGGGTGGTGGACGGCCAGCTGGCGCTGCTCGACATCGCGGCCGCGCAATGGATGTTCGACAGGCTCGGCTGGATTGATCGGGTGGAGATCCAACTGTTCGACGCGGCGGGCATCGACGACGCCGAGCGGGAGATCGCCGCGCGGCTGCCGGCCGGGCTGCGTGTCCAGCGCCCGGCGCAGCGGGGCCGGCAGGTCGAGCGGATGCTTGCGGCCTTCCACTTCAACCTGACCGCGCTGTCGTACATCGCGCTGATCGTGGGCCTGTTCCTCGTCTACAACACCGTCGCCGTATCGGTCATCTCGCGGCGGACCGAGATCGGCACGTTGCGGGCCCTCGGCGCGACGCGGCGGCTCGTGCTCGGCTTCTTTCTGGGCGAAGCGGCGGTGCTGGCGGCGGTCGGCGCGGCGCTGGGCGCGCCGGCCGGCTGGCTGCTGGCGCGCGCCGCCGTGCGGCTGACCTCCAGCACGGTAAACACACTCTACGTGACCTCGCAGGCGACCGTGCCGGCGTTGGGCGTTACGGATCTGCTGATTGCGGGGGCCGTCGCCATCCCGCTTGCGTTGATTGCGGCGGTGATTCCAGCCGCGGAATCGGTCCGCATCACACCGATCGACGCCGTGCGCGACATGGGCCGCGGCGACGATCGACGGCCGTTTCCCTGGCGTGCGGCCCTGCTGGCCGCGGCGCTGTTCGCCGTGGCCGGGTGGCTTGCGACGCTGGACGCCGTCGGCGGGCTGCCGGTGTTCGGCCTGTGCGCGGCGCTGGCCGTCCTGTTCGGCGCGGCCGCCATGGTGCCGCCGCTGCTGGATCTACTCCGGCGGCAGGGGCGTCCTCTGCTCGCGCGCTGGTTCGGGGTCGAGGGCCTGCTGGCGCACGCGAATCTCTCGGCGGCGGCCTCGCGGCTGGCCGTCTCCGTGGCGGCCCTGGTCGTCAGTCTGGCGATGCTGGCGGCGGTCGCCATCATGGTCGGCAGCTTCCGGGACACGGTGGCCTACTGGGTCGGACAGACGCTGCAGGCCGACCTCTTCGTGGCCACCGGTGACCGCGGGCCGGTTGGCGCCGGCACGCCCAGCGGCATTTCGGAGGCGGCCGAGCGGCTCCTGGCGTCGCATCCGGCGGTTGTCGCCATCGATGGGTTTCGCACCGTCGACCTGCCGTATGGGCCGGATGGCGACCTGATCCTGCTGGGCGCCGGCCGCTTCGACGTGATGACCGCGCACGGCGGGTTGCTGTTCAAGGACCCGGTGGACGGGCACGCCGCGCTCCGGGAGGCGATCGGCGCCGATGCCGTCGTCGTATCCGAAAGCTTCGCGATCAAGCACGGCGCGGCCGTCGGCGATCGGATTGAACTCGACACGCCGCGCGGCGCGCGGCCGTTTCATGTTGGGGCCGTCTACTACGACTATTCCAGCGACCGCGGCCTCGTCGTGATGGACGTCGCGACGTTCGCGCGCCACTACCGCGCGCAAAGGCCGAGCGGCCTCACGCTCTACCTCGCGCCGGGGTCGGACCCCGACACGGTGCGCGAGGAGCTGCTGTCCGCGGCCGGACCGGACCACCAGCTGCTCATCAGTACGAACGCGGCGCTGCGGGCGGTGGTGCTACGCATTTTCGACGCCACTTTCGCCATCACCTACGCGCTCGAAGCGATTGCGGTCGCGGTCGCCATCATGGGCGTCATTGCCACGTTGTTGACCCTGGCGCTGGAGCGCCGCCGGGAGCTGGCGATGCTGCGGCTGGTGGGGGCCGGGCGGCGCCAGATTCGGCGCATGGTGGTCATCGAGGCGGCGCTGATCGGACTGGTCAGCCAGGGCGCCGGCCTGGCAGTCGGCGTAGCGCTGTCGCTGATCCTCATATTCGTCATCAACGTGCAGAGCTTCGGGTGGACCATTCAGTTCCACCTGCCGCTCGGCTTCCTCGCGCAGGCGACCCTGCTCATCGCCGTGACGACGGCGCTGGCCGGGCTGTATCCGGCCCGCGTGGCCGCGCGCGTCGTCGCGGGAGCCGACCGATGAGCCGCTTCCGGCGGGCCGCGGCGGGGAGCATCCTGCGTCATGCGGCGTGCGCCGCCGGCGCCGTTCTCGTCTCGCTGTTCGCGACGGCTGCGCCCCACGGCCAGGCAACCGGCGGCGCGACGACCCCGGACGCGGACGGCTGGGTCCAGGCGCAGCCCGGCTACGCCTGGCGGTTTCCGGAGGACCACGGCAGCCACCCGCCGTACCGCATCGAATGGTGGTACTACACCGGCAATCTCGAAGCGGCCGGCGGGCGGGCGTTCGGCTATCAGGTGACGTTCTTTCGCGTCGGCGTGGACCCGGCGCCCGCGAACCCGTCGCGGTGGGCCGTCCGCGACCTGTACATGGCGCACCTGGCGCTGACGGACCTGTCCGGCGGGCGGCATCTGTTCGCCGAACGGCTCGATCGCGGCGGCCTCGGCTGGGCCGGCGCCCGCAGCGGGACGCTCGACGTCTGGAACGGCGATTGGCGGGCGGCGCTCGACGGCGGACGCCACCGTCTGGACGCGAGCAACGAGGCGTTCGGCATCGACCTCCACCTGGAACCGGGACCCGGTCCGACGCGCCACGGGGCGGACGGCTTCAGCCGGAAGGGGGCGGCGGCGGGCAACGCCTCGTACTACTACTCGCTGACCCGCATGCCGACGAGCGGCCGGGTACAGCTGGACGGCGAGTGGATCGACGTCACCGGCAACAGTTGGATGGACCACGAGTTCGGCACGACCTTCCTCGAGCCCGGCCAGGTCGGGTGGGACTGGTTCTCGATCCAACTCGATGACGGGTCCGACCTGATGGTTTTCCAGCTCCGGCGTGCGGATGGAACGCCGGACGCCCACTCCGCCGGCACCTGGGTAAACCGGGACGGCGCGGTGACGCCGCTCGAACGCGGCGACATCCGGCTGTTGCCCGGCCGCCGCTGGTCGTCTCCCGACAGCGGCGCCGCCTATCCGGTCGAGTGGCGCGTCGAGCTGCCCGGCCGGCAGGCGCGCTTCGACGTCACCGCCGCGGTCGACGCGCAGGAGCTGCACACCGATGCCTCGACCGGTGTGACCTACTGGGAGGGGGCGGTGCGTGTAACCGGGCAGGTCGGCGGCCGGCAGGTTGCCGGCCGGGGCTATCTGGAGATGACCGGGTACTCCGGGCGCCCGATGAGCGAAGTGTTCAGGTAGCGCGGTGCGATGCGGGGATTCACCACGGAATCCTAGGGATCGACGAAGTGGAAGTCGGCCGGGCCGTCGCGACGTGCGAGGAGCACCGCATCCGCGTCCGCGTGGGTGTGCCACGCATGGTGCGCCCTGGCCGGGATGATGACGTAGGCGCCGGCGTTCGCCGTGTAGCGGGTGCCGTCCATGACGATGTCCAGCGCCCCGTCGAGCACGACCACCGTCTCGGTGTAGCTGTGCCAGTGCGGCGCGAACTCGGACCCGGCGGGGAATCGCGCGAGGTAGGTCGGGCCGCCGGTCTCCGGGTCCGTGGCGATATCGGCATTGCGCAGGCCGGCCGGAAAGCCCGGGCGGTTGGTGGGCGGCCCCCAGTCGGCCGATTCCCACTGCAGCACGAGCGGCGTCTTGCCGTGCTCGACCTCCTGAGCGACAGCGCCAGGCACCCAGGCCAGCAGGACTACCAACCCGAACGCCCGCGCGGCTGACAACACCATCGGTTGAACCCCCCTCCACGCCGGCTGCGACCTGCCGGCCATAGAAATTCGAGGCGCGGGCGCGCACGCACCTCTGCCGTCCGTCGGCAGCAGCGTACCATCTAGAACGGATCGGCGGCCAGCGCCGGCGGACGATGCCGTTCGCGCAGGTCCTTCAGCCCCGCCGAGGCAACATACGATCGTCCCCGCCGCTCGCCGAGCGGTTCGAGCATACCGGCCTCCACGAGCAGCTTGAGATCGCGGCTGGCGACGAGCTGGCTGACCCGCGCCTGCGCGCGATAGCCCGGGTTGCGGAGGCGGAAGCCGAACGCGGCCTCTACCAGCGGCGCTATTGCGCGCCCCGGCAGGCCGGCGCGCGCGGCCGCAACTTCGATCTCGTTCCAGACGAGGGACATCTCGCGCTGCCACCCGACCGTTGCCGCCGCCTGCCGGAGATGCGCCGTCAGGCTGAAGTGCACCCACGGCCGCGCCTTGCGCTTCGGTTGAAACGCCCCGCCGCCCACCTCGGCCAGCGCCGCGTTGTATGCGGCGGTCTCGCGTCCCAGGTAATCCTCCACGCTGCAGAAAGCCGGGTCCAGCACGCCCTCACGCGCCAGCACGAGCGTTTCCAGACAGCGTGCGATACGCCCGTTGGCGTCGGCGAACGGCCGAATCATCACGAGGTTCAGGTGCGCCAGCGCCGCGCGCACCATGACCGGCACGCCGTCATCCCGCTCGCCGAGCCGTGCGAGCAGCTCGTCGACGAGGGCCGGCACATGGTCGGCCGGCGGCGCCTCGTACAGGATCCCACCCGTGTGCGCGTCGCGCACATAAGCCGGCCCCGGCCGCCAGACGCCCGGGTATCCGGACGGCTCGTCACGCAGCATCACGAAGTGCAGGCCGCGGAGCAGGTTGGCGTCGAACCGCAGGTGCGGGTCCCCGGCCAGGCGCAGGACGTAGCTCAGCGCGTCACGGTAGTCGATGATGGTTGCCCATGCAGCGCCGTGCGCGTCGAACGGATCCGCATGGTCGACGGCGGCCAGCGCGTCCCGGTCGCTGACGTTCACGCCCTCGATGCTGGTGGACCCGCGGATGGCCCGCGCAACGGTGAATCGCCGCAGAAGATCGGTCTGGGCTGATGGATTGCTCCGCAGCTGCCAGGCGAGCTCCGTCCACAGCCCGCGGATGCGCTCGACGGCTGCGACCTCTTCGCCGCGGAGCTTGGGCGTCTTGAAAAGCACCGTCGCAGAGTATATATAAATATACTTTATGATAATTATATTTTATCTTTTTATCTTTACATCTAAAACTTAAACTCTAAACCATGCGTTTGTTTTTGCTTTCGCCGCGCTTTCCGCGCTCGGAACTTGGCGTCAGCCGGTCACGGTAGTCGAGCGCAGCTCGACCGCGCACGCCTTGTACGAGGGCTGCTTCGAGTAGGGGTCGAAGACGGCATCCGTGAGCCGGTTGGTGGCTTCGTAGTGCATCGGTATGAACAGGTGGCCCGGCTGAACGGAACGGGTGACGAACGCGGTCACGGCGATCCGGCCGCGGCGCGACTCGACGTGGACGGTGTCGTTGGTGCCGATGCCGCGCGCCTTTGCGTCCGCGGGATTGACCTCCGCGTAGGCGCGCGCGGGGTAGAGCTTGCGCAGGACCGCCGACTTCGAGGTGCGCGTCTGCGTATGCCACTGCGCTGCGCTGCCGCGGCCCGTCAACAGGATGAGCGGAAAGCGGTCGGTCGTCGGCTCCGGGAGCGGGCGCGGCGATTCGAAGAAAAGCCTCGCCCGGCCGTCCGGGTGATAGTAGCGGCCGTCCTCGAACAGCCGCCGCTCGGATCGCGGGGCCGGAGCCACGTCGCCGGCCGCGCACGGCCATTGGATGCCCCCCTGCGCCTCCAGCGCGTCGTAGCCGGCGATGCCGGTGATGTCACACGGCTGACCCGCCGAAAGCCGCTTCAGGATCTGGAAGGCGGCAGCGGGCGATTCCCAGGCGCGGAACATCCCGCCGCATCCCCAGTACTCGGCCACCAGCTTGAAGATGGCGAAGTCGGGCAGCGCCTGGCCGGGCGGGCGGGCCACCTTCCTGATCGTGCCGATGCGCCGCTCCGAGTTGATGAACGTGCCGTCCTTCTCACCCCACGCGGCGGCCGGTAGCACCAGGTCCGCCATCTGCGCCGTCTCGGTCGACGCGTACATATCCTGGACCACAAGGCAATCCAGGCGGCCGAGGATGTCGCGCGCCTGACTCTGGTTGATCCAGGAGTGCGCCGTGTTCGTGGCGACGACCCAGAGTCCCTTGATCTGCTCGCGCAGGATCCCCTCGATGATCCGATTGTACGCCCAGCTGTTGCGGTTCGGAACGACCTCCGGATCCAGCCCCAGTGTGCGCGCCACCGTCTCCCGGTGCGCCGGATTCTCGAAGTCGCGGCCGCCCAGCAGGCTGGTGGTGTTGCTGAACAGGCGCGACCCCATCGCGTTGCACTGGCCGGTGATGGAGTTGGCGCCGGTGCCCGGCCGGCCGATGTTGCCGGTGATCAGCGCCAGATTGATGATGCTCTGCGCCGTGCGCACGCCCTGGTAGCTCTGGTTCACGCCCATCGTCCACCAGAACGACACCCGTCGGCCCGCATGGATCGTCGCCGCCAGGCGTTCGATGTCGGCGGGCGGCAGGCCGGTGTCGGCGGAAGTCCGCTGGATGGTGAAAGGCGCGACGGCCGCCGAGTACTCCTCGAAGCCGCGCGTATGCGCCTCGATGTAGCCGCGGTCGATCCAGCCCCGCTCGATAAACAGGTGGGCCAGGCCGTAGAACAGCGCCTGATCCGACTTTGGACGGAGCGCCAGGTGCTGCGACGCCTGCATCGCCGTCTCCGTCACGCGCGGATCGATGACGACAATGGCCGGGTGATGCGGATTCCGGAGCACCCGCTCCCACATGATCGGATGGGCAATGCAGAGGTTGGCGCCCACCAGGACGATGACATCCGACTGCTCGAAGTCCCGATAGGTGTACGGCGGCGCATCGAAGCCGAACGCCTGCTTATAGGCGACGACCGACGTTGCCATACACTGGCGCGTGTTGCCGTCGCCGTGCACCATGCCCATCCCGAACTTCGCCAGCGCGCCGAGGAGCGCCATTTCCTCGGTCGGCATCTGTCCGGTGCTCAGAAAGGCAACTGCCTCCGGCCCGTGCTGCGCCTGGATCGCCTTGAAGCGTTCGACCATCGTCCGCAGCGCCGCATCCCAGCTCACCGGGCGCTGGACGCCAGCCGCATCGCGGCGCAGCGGCGTCGTCGCGCGATCCGGCGCCGCCAGCACAGTCAGCGCCTCCCATCCCTTGGGACACGCAACACCCCGGTTGACGGGATAGCCGAGGGCCGGCGTCAGGCCGACCGCCTCGCCGTCCTTGAGATGGACGGTCAGGCTGCAGCCGGTCGAGCAGTAGCCGCAGACGATGTCGGCGGTGGCGTCCGGCTTCAGCCGCGCCGGCACCTGCCCGAGGCCGAAGCCGCCCGGCGTGCGCAGCAGATCGCGGGTGAGATATCCGTCCCGCTGGCGCAGCATGCCGCTCACAGCGTCCCCGGCATCTTCGGCGACGCGGCGGCGGCGAAGAAGAGGTAGCGCTCCAGCAGCTCACCCGCCAGGCAGGCGACAAAGAGCATCCCGACCAGCACCCCGAAAACGAGGTCCTGGCCATGCTCGGGACTGCTCGGCAGGCGGCTCAGCAGCAGGAGCGCCGGCATGGCGAGCCCGCCGAGAAGGCCGGCGGCGAAACGCATCATGGTGACGTTGAGCAGGGCGCCGGTCATGAGCTGCGCCGTGCGCTTGAGCGACGTGGTCTGCCGCGCCGCCAGGTGGCGGAACAGCGCCGCCTCGAACAGCAGCTTGGCGGCGGTGGCGGCGATCAGTCCACGGCACAGCACGGCGCCGTAGGCGTCGATGGCCGCTCCGGCCGCCGCCGCTCCGGCGGCGGTGGCAATCATCAACGGGATCCACGCGGCGGCCAGCCCGAGCACGACGGTAGTCAGCAGAAATCGGCAGGCGGTGGCGGGACCATTCCAGAAATCGCGCTTCGTATATTGGTACACCATCACCGAGCAGAGCACGCCGGCCGTGCCTGAGAGCGCCACGCTCCAGCCCAGCCACACGGCGGCCCGTGCTGCACCTGGCGGGCCGAGCCAGCCCGCGTGCTCCAGTCCCAGCCAGGCGGCGTACGCCGCCGCCAGTGCCGCGAACAGGCCGAACGCCAGGATCTCGCGGCTCAGCCACGAATGCCGCAAACCGATGACCGCCCGGTACGCGTGCTGAGGGCGGCCGAGGTGCAGCACGCTCACGCCCAGCGCCAGCAACCCGAACGCCAGCGCGCTCGCGCCGTGCACCGGACGGATGTCGGCGCTCAGCGCGCCCGGGACGAACAGTTCCAGCATCCGCTCGACCAGGAACGCCCCCACCGACAACTGCGTCAGCGCCAACATCAGAATCAGCGACCAGTGCGCGTCTGCGGGACGGACGGCGTAGTAGTCGGCCGGGATCATGTTCCGCGGCAGGACGCGCCGGGTCCGGTAGGTAGTGGTCGGCAGCGTCAGTCCCGGCTCCGGCGCACCCGGCACGAACAGGTTGGTTTCCGACGCCTCGACTACCTGCTCCACATCGACTACGCGAATCGCAATGGCGCCGTTCGGGCACGACTGCACGCAGGCCGGCGCCTCGCCGTCCGCCAGCCGCTCGCTGCACATGTCGCACTTGCGGACGATGCCCTTTGCGCGGCTGTATTTCGGCGCCTCGTAGGGACAGGCGAGCGTGCAGTACTGGCAGCCGAAGCACTGGTCGTCGAGGTGCTTCACGATCCCCGTGACCGGATCCTTCTCGTAGGCATCTACCGGACAGGCGTGCATGCAGGCCGGGTCCAGGCAGTGGTGGCAGGCCGTGGTGACGTGCTGCACGACCGGCAGCCGCCGGCTGCCGCCGTGCAGCAACCCGACGTCGCGCCACGATTCGTTCTCCTCGAGGCCGTTCAGCGCGTGGCACGCGGCGACGCACGACTTGCAGCCGGAGCAGGCGTCGAGGTCGACCTCGAAGGCGTACTGCTGGCCGGCGGCGGGCGCGGTGGCCGGCATCAGCGCCGAGTAGCGGCCGGTCGGGGTGTCGCCGTCCGCCTGCGACGCGTCGTGCGCGCGCGCGAAGCGCTCCACCGCCGTAGCCGGCTGCTCTTGCAGATAGCGATCGACCAGGGCGGATGGCGCAGACGGCGGCGGCGCGGCCGTCATGGCAAGTTTCTCGCGGGCGCCGTCCCCGCATTGTCCGGGCGGATATAGACCAGGCCCCGCTCGACGAGCGTCTCGTAGTGATCGACGCCGCTATCGGGCTGGTCCAGGCTGCATCCGGTGCAGGTGTCGAATCGCCAGCCGTGCAACGGGCAGGTGACGACGTTGCCGCTGACCACCCCTTCAGCCAGCGACCCGCCGGCGTGCGGGCAGATGCCGTCGATGGCGTGCACGGCGCCGCTCCGCGCTTCGCGGAACAGCGCGTAAGTACGGCCTCCGACCTGGACCTCCAGGCCCGACTTCCCGTTGCCGAGGTCCGCCGTGGCGGCGGCTGGCACGAAGCCGTCGGCGCGGGGCGGCGGGGATGCAGCGGCCTCCTCCGCGGCCGAGCCGGCGTCGATGCGGGCGAACAGCCGGCGGACCCCCGCGCACCCTGGACAGAACACCGGCGGGTCCTCGCCCAGGTGCCGGTAGTCGCAGCGCTCGCAGACCCAGATCGCCGGCCTGTAATCGTCCTCGGCCACTTTCGTGGCCTCCGCCTCGCGGAGGCGCGCGCGCCAGTAGGCGCTGAACGTCTGTCCCGGCCGGTGCTTCAGGTAGTACTCGTTCACCACCTCTTCGATCACCAGCGGGAGCTGATCGACGTCGACCCCCAGCCGGTAGCGGAGCCCGAGATGGACATCGCCGGCAACACCACCGCCGAGATAGACGTCGAATCCCTCGCGCGTGCCAATGAGGCGGCGGACGCGGACCCCCTTCAGCCCGATGTCGGCCGTGAAGTGCTGCGCGCAGCTTGACGGGCAGCCGCTCATGTGGATGCGAATGCCGTGCAGCGCGATCCGCCGCTGGCGCAGCGTATCCATCAGGCGGAACATCGTCCCCTTGGTCTCGGTCACGGCTATGTTGCAGAACTGCGCGCCGGTGCACGCCATCGTGTTGCGGTCCAGCGTGTCGGCCTGCATGCTCAGCCCGGCGGCCGCCGCATCCGTCGCCGCCGCGTCGCGGAACCCGGTCGGGATGTCGATGACGGCGAGCCCCTGCTCATGCGTAGTCCGCAGCCGTCCGCCGGCCCAGCGCTTCGCGAGCACCGCCACCGCCTCGAGCTGCCGCCAGGTCATCCGACCGAGCGGCACGCACAGCCCCATCGTCCAGAGGCCGGGGTCACGCTGCCGGAACCAGCCGATCAGGTCATCATAGCGGCCCGCCGGTGCGGGGCCGTCCAGGTCCGGCCATATCTGGATCGGCACACGCTCGGCCAGCGCGTCGAGCACGCCGCCGATGCCGATACGCTCGATGAGATAGCGCAACCGCGCCTGGTGGCGCTTCTCGCGCGACCCTTCGTTGCGAAACAGGTCCAGCAACGCACGCGTGACATCCACCACCTGGTCCGGGCCCACCAGCACGGGCAGCAGCCACGCCAGGCGCGGGTTCGGTCCCTGGGTGCCGCCGACGAGCACCTGAAAGAAGGTGTCGCGGCCGGAGCGGCAGGCGAGAAAGCTGATGTCCTGCGTCCAGAAATGCAGCGAGTGGTCGGGCGCGCCGTTCAGGCAGATGTTGAACTTACGCGGCAGGTCGGCGTAGTCGCGGTTGCCGATGAACAGCGCCGTCACGGCGCGGCACAACCCTCGAGTATCAATCAGCTCGTCGGCGAGCACACCGCTGAACGGGTGTCCGAAAACGTTGCGGATGTTGTCGTGGCCGGTCTGCTTAGAGGTCAGCCCGACGGCGGCCAGCCGGTCGGCCACCGCCGGCACATGCCCGATCTCGATCCCCTGCACCTGAAGGTTGGCGCGCGTCGTCACGTCGACGATGCCGTGACCGTAGTCGTAGGCGATGGCCGCCACCTCCCGCGCCTGCGCCGAGGTCAACTCGCCGGCCGTAATCCGGATCCGATTCATGTAGCGGCCCGGTTCGTCCCGCTTGCGGTAGAAGAAGCCGTACCACTTCATCCGCTCCAGGTCCGGGGTGGCGATCTCCTTCATCGGCGTCCCAGCCGAGGCGTGCCGGAGCACGTCGGGCCAGACGTCGAACCCGTGCTTCTGCGCCTTCCAGACCTCGGCGGGGTTGGCCATCGCGTCGCCCTTTCCTTGCCGCGTGCCACAGGCTGCTAACCGACCGCCCCCGCGGGTTGGACGTCGCCCAGCCCGACGCGCCGTCCGGCATGCGCCGTTTCAGTCGCCGTCCGCTCCTCGGTTTCGGCCGCGGCGTTGAAGCGGACCGCAAACACGAGGAATGCAGAGGCGGTCACCAGCGCGCCGAGCACGAAGAATGCCGTCGGCCACGGGATGGATCCGCGGAACAGGAATCCGGCCGCCACCGCGCCCGCGTTGCCGCCGGCGCCGACGATGCCGGCGACCGACCCGAGCGCCCGCCTGTTGATGAACGGCACCACCGAATAGGTGGCGCCCTCGGACATCTGCACGAACAGGCTGAAGACGACGAGCGCCGGGATGGCGGCGGCGAGCGCCGACATCTGCGAGAAGAACATCAGCGCCAGCCCTTCGGCGAACAGCGCGATGAACAGCCAGCGCACCCGCCCCGACAATCCCCAGCGGCGGCCGAAAAGATCGCCGGCCGCGCCCCCCAGCGTGCGCGCAAAGACGTTCATCAAGCCGAACAGCATCGCCGCGGCGCCGGCCCACTGGACCGCCTGCATGGCGCTCATCGACTCGAAGAACGCGAAGTAGTCGATGAAGTAGAGCGCCAGCACGTTGTTGACCGTCAGCTCGATGCCGAAGCAGGCGCCGTAGACGACGAACAGCGCCCACACGCGCGGGTCCCGGGCCGCCGCGGCGAACGATCCCTTGACGCTCTGCTTCGGCGCCAGCTTGCCCGCCGCGCGCAGCTCGCGGTAGTTCCCCTCCGGCGCGTCCTGCGTCAGCAGGAAGTAGGCAACCCCTACCAGGGCGCACATGGCGCCGGCTATCACCATCGCCACCCGCCAGTAGTGGCGTTCGCCGTGCCGACGACGTTCGGCGCAAACATGACCGACGTGTGGTACTGCGTAATGACGAACGACGCGCCGACGATGCCGATCAGCAGGCGGAAGATCAGGAACGTCTGGAAATCGTGCGCCAGGCCGATGCCCATCACCGGCAGCGACCCGACCAGGAGCAGCCAGGTGTACGCGAGCCGCGGACCGATCCGGTCGCACAGCCAGCCGATCAGCAGCCTGGCGATCACCGTGACAGCCACCGACCCGATGACGAGCCAGCCGATTTGCGACTGCGTGAGCCCCATTTCCTCGCGCACCAGCATCATCAGCGGCGCGATGCCGAACCAGGCGAAGAAACAGAGGAAGAACGCGAACCAGCTCATGTGGAACGCGCGCATCTGCGGGGTGGAGAAGTTGAAGAGCCGAATCCGTGCTGCCTTGCCGGTCACTTCCATAGCCAGGAGCCTCCGCGCAGGCGCGCGAGCCGACAAATGCGCACGCCGAAAAGTGGCGATCGACCTGAACGAGAGGTGAGCCGAACAACCTGGGAGGAGATGCGCGGGCTCTCGGCAGCCGTCGTCAGGACGCCATCGGAAGCAGCGCCCGTCGACCGACCATCTTCAAATGCAAGAATCGGACCAGACGTGGCCGATATGGGAAAACGTGGCGGGATTGTCGCTTTTCCGTCAGTTTCGCGAGATTCCGGCGACGGATGGACCGGGAAAACTCAGCCTGGCTGGGTTGCTACCCGCAACGAGAAGCGCCAGATATGACTTTTTTGTAGCGGTGCAGCAGATGGCATGACCATAGGAGGTGAATTTAGGCACAAGAAGCACAATTGTCCCTACAAAAACGTATTTCTGTAACGTCGAGTCGACAAAAGCGGAGCCTGCAGCCGGAATCGGTCGGCGATCACCCAACCGGCGGCTGCCTGCGACGCGGCAGTGCGCAGGCGTCCGGCGCGGACGAGGGGCGTGGCTGGCGGCAGGTGCTGCCGGGCGTCACGCTGGGCGCCCAGTTGCGGCTGCGGACCGAAAGCCGGCGCAACTTCAAGTTCGACGAGACCCGGCCCGGTAACGACGAGGGTTTTCTCCTCTCCCGGTTCCGGCTCGGTCTGACCTGGGAACCGAGCGATGTCTTAACCGGCGTCGTCGAGCTGCAGGATGCGCGGATCGACGGCGAGGCGGCCCGTCAGACTGGCCGCTACGGTGGCAGTCCGCATCGGGCGCTGATGGTTCACGTTGGCGGTTCGTTCACGACCGCCCTGCCGGGCAAGCCGCGGATCGGCGCGGCGTCCAATTTCGGGAGCGGGGACGACGACCCCGGCGACGGCGTCCACGGAACATTCGACAACCTGTACCCGCTCAACCACGTCTACTACGGCTACATGGACCTGTTCGCGCTGCAGAATCTGCGGAACCTCGAAGTCAGCGTCGAAACCGCGCTGCCCGGAGGGTCCAGCCTGCGCGTGGCCTGGCAGGACTTCACGCTGGCCGCGCCGGGCGCCGACGCCTACCTGCGCGACACCGCCTTCAAGCACCGGTCAGCCGATTTCTTCTATCTACAGACCGCGGTCGGGTTCTGACCAGCGCCACCCCGCCGCTTCCGCGGCCAGGACAATCCGCGCGCACGCTTCCGCATCCGACTCCACGACGTGGTGACGGAGCGGGATGCCGAGGCGGCGGCAGACGTCCGGCAGCTTCGTCGGGTAGATGCGCCACTGCGTCCGGGCGAGCTGCACCGTGCACTGGAACGGCACTTCTGGCGGCCGCAGGCCGTACCGCCGGCAACACGCGGCGAGCACCCGGCTGTCGAACGGCGCATGGTGGGCCGCGACGAAGTCGGCACCGGCCAGCCAGCGGCCGAGCGTCGGCCAGATCTCGTCGAAGGCGGGAGCCGCCCGAACGTCTTCCCAGGCCAGCTTGTGGACGTACGTAAAGGTGAAGTGGGGTGTCGGCGGCCGGATGCGCGACGACCACGATCCGACTATCCGGCCGTCACGGCCGGCAGTGACGGCAACGGCGCACGCGCTGTCCCCGTCTTCGTTCGCTGTCTCGAAATCGATGGCGACGAAGCTGCTCATCAGGCGCTGCAGCGCGACTCGCGCCGCGGGCGTAACCCTACTTCGACGCCTGCTCCGCCGCCGCTTCCTCGGCGCGCGCACCGGCCAGGATGTTGTAGAGCCCGTAGTTGCCTTCGTGGCAGGCGTACTCGTACAGCGGCTGTTCGTTCCGCTGCATCGGGATCTCGTATTTCCACGCGGTCGTCCAGACCGTCGGATCGTCGATAGTCGCTTCGTACATCAGCGTGTCCGGCGAGACGCGCGTGAAGCGCTCGACGAGGCGCAGATGCCGGTCGGTCCGGCCCTGGGCGAAGCTCGTCTCACGATTGAAGTTGACCGTCTCGACCACCAGCGTGTCGCCGTCCCAGTGGCCGCGCGATTCGCCGGACCACTGCGGGAGGCCGCCACGCGAGCTGCCGTCCAGCGGGACGATGCGCACGTTGTGGTTCATCTCGTTGAGCAGCGCCACGTGATCCTCGGTCTGGAACAGCTGCACGTTGTTGTTGTAGCCGCCGGGCGTGGGCGCATGCATCAGAACGCCCTTCCGCTCCGCCCGCAGGGCCGCCGCCGTCGCCGCCGCCGCGGCGGTCATCGCCGGCATCTTTCCGGTCGGCGGATCCACGATCAGCGACGTACGCCGGGTCCCGACGGTGGTCGTGCCGCGGTCCAGCCAGAAGTTGTTGTAGAAGCCGGGCGCCCCGTCCTCGCCGCGATCCACGCTTGTGGTCGCCGTCGTCGTCCGGGCGGGCCGGTTCAGCAGGTTGATGTTCCGCTGAACGGTTTCCTGCTCGAGGTTTACCGCCTCTTCCTCCGTCAGAAACGCCTTGTCTGCCAGTTCGTCAGGCCGTTCCAACGGTGTGATGGACCGAAAGTCCCAGACACCGGTCAGGTCCGGCACACCCCACACCGTCCGGGGCATCGCCGTCTCCGCCGACTGCGCCGCCGCGACCGCCGGAACCAGCACCGCGACTGCAATGGCTGCCGACACTACTGGGAGACTTCGATGACTCATTTTCTTCCCCCTGTTTCGCCTGGATCCCGGACGGCCCATGATGGATCAGAAACCCGGCGCCGCACAATGGACAGATCGGCCAGACAGTGCGTCGCGCGGGGCGGAGGCGGCGATGGAGGCAGCCAGCGAGAGCGGCCCGTAAGCGGCGGGAGCGGCCCCGCCGTTCAGACGCCGGCGAACCAGTGGAACCCGTAGTCGGCGCTGATGCCGCCGGCGCCCTTGCCGTAGCCGGCGACCGAGTCGACCAGCTCGATCGACTTGAGGAACTTGACGTTCTTGTAGCCGCACTGGCGCTCCAGTCGCAGTCGGAGCGGCGCGCCGTTACCCATCGGCAGCTCCTCGCCGTTCAGGCGATAGGCCAGAATCGTCTGGGGGTGCGCCACCTCGAACATGTCGATGCTCTCGTACCAGCCGTCGTACGTGTGGAACACCACGTAGCGCGCGCCTGGCCTGGCGCCGCCGGCTTCCTCCAGGACGCGGTGGAGCTGGGGGCCGGTCCACTCGCCGATCGCCGACCAGCCCTGCTCGCAGACATGCGCCGTGATCTGGGTGCGCGCCGGCAGGCGTTTGAGGTCATCGAGAGACAGCGTCACCGGCCGCTCGACGAGGCCGGACACCGGCAGGCGCCACTCCCTGAAGCCGCCCCGGCGCAAGCGCTGATACTCCTCGTCGGGCGGGTTCGTCTGGGCCCAGGTCGGGAAGGGATGGGTGATGTCGGCCTGTCCGTACTCGCGCGCCAGCGGCTGGTCGGCCTGCAGGAGGCGGTTCGTGCCCATGGTCAGCACGTCGGCCGCGCCGACGAGCCCCCCTCTGACCTGCGGCGGAAGGAAGAGCTCACGGCTGCAGCCCGTCAAGAGCAGTCCGCCGAGCCCGGTGATGCCTCCCAGCAACGCTCGGCGCGAGATGGGCTCACTCATGATTCCCCCTCGGGAACCCGCAGGTTCCCCGTGATCATCGAACGCACGCGGTTGACGACGCCCGCGGCCGCGACCTCGAGCAGGTGCACGATGACGAACAGGACAAGCAGGACGGTGCCGAACGTGTGCAGCGAACGCGCCGTCTGCCGGCCGCCGAACATGTCCAGCAATACCGGCAGGGCGGCGGTGATGCCGGGCGACTGGGCCAGACCGGTCAGCACCATCAGCGGCACGTAGACGAAGATGAGCAGCAGGTACGACAGCTTCTGCAGCGTGCCGTAGCGCAGGGTCGACTCGTGCGCCCGCCGCGGCCAGCGCAGGTGCTCGCGGACCTCGGCCCAGAGGTGCCCGCCCATGAACTCTCCCCGCCGCGGCAGCATGTCGCGCCGAAAATGTCCCTTCGCCGTGTTCCAGCCGGCGTAGACGAGGCCGTTGATCAGGAACACCCAGGCGAACGTGAAATGGTAGTTGCGGCCCCACATGCGGTTGCCCAGCTCGCCCGCTTCGTCCCACGAGAGGCCCCAGTCCGAGAGCTTGAAGATGGCGGGGTGTCCCTGGTAACCGGTATGGCCCCAGTACAGCTCCGGGAAATCCAGGAAGATATGGATGCCGCTGAGCAGCAGGTAGACACAGGCGACGACGTTGATCCAGTGGCAGACGCGCACGTTGGGCGAGTGGAGCCGCAGCCACTGCCCGCCGCCGGAACGCCGCCCCTCGGGTGTCACGACGCCTCTCGTTCCTCCGCCGCACCGGATTCGTCTCCGCTAATCTACCGCGTTCGTCCGGCCTTGCAAAGCAGCCGCGGCCGTACCCGTTCCTGTAACCTGAAACCAGGGGCTCATTCGGGCCGTCTCATGGGTCCCGCGGAGGATATTCATGCGTCGCGCTTCGCTTATCGCAGCCGCCCTCGGCGGCATTCTCGTAGTCTGTTCCGCCCCCGACGCACTGGCCCAGAGCGGCGGCGGCAGGCGTTCCGGTTGGTACGTCGGTGGCGGCGTAGGCGCGAACTGGGCGTCCGACATCAACCAGACGGGCTTCAACCGGGATCCGCTCTGCTATCCGACCGACGCCTGCTTCGACGAGAACCCGCGGCCGGAAGTCTCCGGATACCGGTGGGTGTACGACCTCGAAACCGCCGCGGGCGCCACGTTCGAGCTTTCAACCGGCTTCATTCTCAATCGCGCACGCATCGAGGTGTCGTTCGCGCAGCGCCGCAACGACCTCGACCAGATGTTCCAGAGCGCCACCACGCTGGAGGGCATTGCGATGGAGGACCGGCAAAATACCACGGTCACCTCGCAAGCCGACTCTTCGATCGACGACCTTGCCGTCCGCACCCTCGCGTTCAACGCGTACTACGACTATCGGGATGCGGCTTCCGGGTTTTCGCCCTACGTCGGCGCCGGGGTAGGCCCCGCGTTCGTCGACATCCGCGGCGTGCGCTTCAACGATCAATACGTGGACACAGCGGGCAATGGCGCCGTCCACGACCCGCCCCTGTCGTCCTACAACGCCCGCCTGGACGCCGATTTCTCAGACACCGTACTGGCCGGGCACCTGCACGCCGGGACGGACTTCGGCCTGAACGACCGGACGTCGCTGGGCGTGAAGCTGACGTATTCAATGTTGGCCGACGTCGAGTACACCGGCAGATACGACCTTCACTCGGCGAACGCCCGGGACCCGAACTTCACCCACACCGACACGTTCACCGGGACCCGCTACTGGACGTTGCTCTTCACCGTCAGGCACGTGTTCGGCGGCTGATCACGTCGTGATCGAGCAGGAGCTGATCCGCACGACGCGGATCATCCCGATCGACGGGCGCCCGCACATCGACGGCGACGCAGTAGCGGCGTTTGCGTACCGTAATCGCCGCACAGCCTGCGGCGATTACGCGCTATAATCGCCGCATCTCATGCGGCGATTGCCTCGGTACATCCACGAACTGCCGGAGTGGCCCCAGTTTGATTGGGATCGGGACCACCTCGCCAACACGCTGGCAGCCGTGCGCCATCAGCAGGGACGGCTGATCGGTCGCATGGAGGCGCTCGGCTTCCCGCTTCAGCAGGAAGCCACCCTGGAAGCGCTCACGGAAGAAACGGTCAAGAGCAGCGACATCGAAGGCGAGAAGCTCGAGGCGGATCAGGTTCGCTCGTCCATCGCCCGCCGTCTCGGCCTGGACGTGGCCGGTGTCGGCGTCGTGGACCGCCGCGTGGAGAGCATTGTCGAAATGATGCTCGACGCAACGCTGAACCACGACCAAGCGCTCACGCCGGAACGGCTGTTCGGGTGGCATGCTTCACTGTTCCCAGGTGGCCGCAGCGGCATGCGGAAGCTGCGTGCAGGCGCGTGGCGCGATGACAGCGCCGGTCCCATGCAGGTCGTTTCGGGCCCGGCAGGACGCGAACGCGTCCATTTCGAAGGCCCGGCGGCCGAACGCCTCGATCGAGAAATGAGCCTATTCCTGCACTGGTTCAATGAAGGCACGGGTCCGCCAGTGGCCGATGAGGTGCTGAAAGCCGGACTCGCGCATCTCTGGTTCGTTACGATCCATCCGTTCGAAGATGGCAATGGCCGCATCGCGCGCGCCATTACCGATCTCGCTCTCGCGCGGTCCGAGCGCACCGCTCAGCGCTTCTACAGCATGTCGGCGCAAATCCGCCGCGAGCGGAACGATTACTACGACATCCTCGAGCGTACGCAAAAGGACACCCTGGACGTGACGACGTGGATGGAGTGGTTTCTCGACTGTCTGGGCCACACGATAGAAGGTGCGCAGACGACGGTCGCTGCGGTTCTTCGGAAAGCGCGCTTCTGGGAGACGCTGCGCGGCGTTCCGATCAACGAGCGTCAGCGTGTGATGCTGAATCGCCTCCTGGATGGATTCGTGGGAAAGCTCACGACCTCGAAGTGGGCCGCGATTGCGAAGTGCTCGTCGGACACGGCGCTGCGCGACATCCTCGCGCTCGTCGAGCGCGGCGTCCTGGTGCGCAATCCCGGCGCCGGCCGTAGCACCAGCTACTCTCTCGCCGAACTGCGGTAGCGCACCGGATCGACGAAACGCGGAAGGTCCGCTGGCGGTCAGCCGTGCAGGGAGCCCAGCACGTCTTCCATCAACCGGTTGATGGCGGCGTGGGATATGCAGGCGCCGGAGTCGCGCATCAGGCACGCAAGTCGGCCGACGGTATGCGTCCGGACGCCGTCCTTATCGACGACCTCGAACGCCCCATCAAGCACGTTATGGCGACGTCTCTCGACGAACAGGATAGAGGTACAGTCCTTGATAGGGATCGGGTTCGGGGCACCATCCCCGGCATCTTGTTCGCCATCTTCGGCTGTTCCTCGTTGGGGACGTGCCGTGCGTGTTCGCCGATCGTCAGGTGGCCTCGCCTTCGCGACGAAACGTCACCTTGACGAACCGGTCACGTTCAGCATGGACAAGCTCTGGTTCTGTCCCGTTAAACGCCCGCATTTCCCTGCGCATGACAAGCCAGCCTCTACCACGCATTTCCATGAAACCCATCGCCGCCATGAAGTGGCCCATCGAGTCGTTTCGCGACCGTGGGTTGGCGCCGGCGCGCACCTGCTCTACGGTCATGTGATTGGGCAAGGCGCCGGGACTGGTTACATCGACACGATCAGCGAACACTTCAAGGAACACCTTCGACCCCATGAGGGCGTAGTCGCGATGCGTGACCGCATTCACAAGCGCCTCCCTGATAGCCGCCCGGGGAAGCAGGTAGCGGTCGTCGCGAATCAGGTGTCCATACGACTCGAACCGGCCCAGTCCGAGAAACCAGCCAACCGCACGCTCAACCTGTTCATTCAACCGGCCGGCGGCGGCCGCGACTTGCAGCACCGGCGAGGCGCGGTCCTGGCCGGCATAGGCTACGCACTCGATGCGGAAATTCCGGGTCTGTGGATAGCGTTGCGGGTCTCTGCCGAAAGCCAGGACGCCGTATAGCGTTGCCCGCATCGCACCGCCGATGTCAACCAGCACGCTGCGGTTGCGAAGGTCGTCCTCGCTCTCAGGTTGCGATTCTTCGTCCGTATCGAAACCGAGGCGATCCAGGTAGGTCCGAAAGGCGGCGAGGTCTATGTGTGCCACGGTCGCGTCCTGAATGGCGCGCTCCTCGGTCAGGATGTAGCCGAAGATGTTGTAGAGCTCCTGCAGTTCCGCCGGCGCCGGCTCGACGCTGGCGCGTTCACGGCGAATCCAGACGCGGCCGCCGTAGCGCAGCGGCTCGAATCCCCGTTGGCGCGGGACCTCCACCCAATGCACCCAGCCGTTCGGGTCTTCATGGCGTCCCGTGCGATCCGAAACTGGCGCACTGCATCCCGTCTGGAGAAATGCGGTGAGGCGTTCCTGTACGCGTTCGGCATCCTCGAGGACGCCGACGATTTCCCCGTGGTCCGTAACCCCGAGCACCAGGGTGCCGCCCTCGTCGTTGGCAAATGCGCACAGAGCCCTGCCGACAGCCGTCAAGTCGCCAAGTCCCCGCTTGAATTCCGTATGCCGATTCTCGCCCGCTTCGACGAGCCGCAGGATGTCCAGCCACTCCATGTTCGGGCTTCGTGAAGTTAGAAACCGTACTTTAGCCGCCGTAACCGGAATGCGTCGTCGCCGCCGTCAACGGTGCGAACGATTGCGTCCCGCACCGCGGGTTTCTCAATGGCCCCTGCCCGGGCGACACTCCCCCGGTTCGCGGTTGCTTCCAGTTGGATAACCTGATCCGCGTCGCCGTTGACCACGATGTTGGCGTTGTGCGTCGCGACGATGATCTGGCGGCATCCCTTGAGCCGTTTCAGCGCTGGCAAGACGGTGTCGAACAGGAACCGGTTGTCCAACTCGTCTTCTGGTTGATCGATTACCAGCGGCCGATCGTCGTTGGTTTCCAGTAACAATGAGAGCAGCACGCTCACACGCTGGCCGCCGGAGAGATCGTCCAGCCGGCGTCTGACGCCGGAGCCTAGCTCAAGCTCCAGCACATATCGGTCGCGGCAACGAACAGCCGCCAACGCCCGTTGCTTTAGCCAGCCAAGGCAGCCGAGAAATGTCGATTGCACGGCGGTGCTCATCCCGATCCTCGCCAGTTCGCCAGCGTTCAGCTTGTCGAGCAACTCCTGGGGTGACGGCCGCTTCTGGTCTGCCAAGTCGTTCCACCAACGCGTAACGCCACGCTGGTTCAGCCCCTTGAGAAAGCTTTCGAGAGGACCGCGGTTGCCATCGTCGACCCTGTGCGCCGAAATCCGTCCGCCGAATTCACCGCGGATGGCATCGACAACGCGGTCGAACGCCGCTCGTTGCAACTCGACGAGGTTCTTCCGCTCAGCGAGTAGCGTCGTGAACGAGCGTTCGGCGGCAGCGAACTTGTCACGTGCTTGAGCCAGAATGGCCTTGTAGCTCTCACGGAGTGCGGTCTGTCGGCTGAGCACTTGGAATTCCTTGATCGTCGCGCCATCTACGCCGAGTGCGGCAAGCTTGCGGTCGACACTGGTGCGCACGTCCCGTTCGCGCTCCGCTAACACAGTAACGGCCGACTCGGCGACGACGGCCTTTGCCGTCGTCAGTTCGTCCCTCGCAGCGCGCATGCTCGAGCGGAGCCGTTCCCAGCGTGCACGGAATGTCGCTGCCGATTCATCCACATTGGCGGACCGAAGCAAGCTGGCCAGTTGCGCGTCGATCTCTGGCACATCGAGTGACTCCGCCGACTGCAACACGCGATTCAAGCTTGCAGCCAGCTCGCTGGCCGAATGCGCCGCGGTCTCCCAATCACGATGGTCGCGGGATGCCTGATGAAGGTCTTCTATGCCCGCATCAGAGAATGCGTCCAGCGCAGCGGCGGCACTCTTACTGCGCTCGAAGGCTTGCTCGGCGTCGGCGACGTCCTCATCGAGCTTCGCCAACTGCTTGACTGCACCCTTGAGCTCCCTGTCCAGTGCGCTCAACCGTTCTTCGCGCGCCTTGATGTCCTGCGTCTCCGACGCTACCAAGCGGGCCAGAATGTCTTCGACCGCCTCCGGTTCCTGAGCGAGTCGCTGCAACTCGTTCTGGGCGTAAAACACAGCCGGCCAGCGGTCGTGCGCCGGCGCGGTCGGGTCACTGCCTGGGCATTCCAGCGTGATTTCGGGCGAACCGCCGAGAAACCTGTCGCGTCCACGTGCTTGGACCTGCATCCCTATTCCGTTGTCCCGAGGCAAGGGAGCTCCGGCATGCATACGCAGACCGTCCAGGAACGTGCTCTTGCCCGTCATGCTGCCACCGATGATGCATGTGAGGTCCGGACTCAGGTCGAAGCGGCTGGCCGCGCCATCATCTCGACCGCCGAAGAACGACGCGAGTCCGTTGACCGTAACTGACTTAAGCCACGGCCGCGCGTTTACCGTGACATCGGGAGCTGCAATCTCGACAAGATCGCCAGCGGCATCCCGTTCATAGCCGATGCGCATCCTCGAATCGCTGGCGATGAAGGCTTGGCGCAGGGCTTCGATCCGGGGACTTGCCAGCTTCAGCCAGGTGTGGCGCCTGCCGATGTCGCGCACCGAGTACGCGTCGCTGCCGTGGAAGAACGCCTGCCGGTGCTCCCGCATTCCATCTTGCAACCACGCCCGCTCCGCGACCGTATTGTGAGGCAGCTTGTTGTCGCCGAGTTCGAGGCCCGCGACCTCACCATGTTGGAAGAATTGCAGCACCTGGCCCTTCTGCGCGTCCAGCAGTCCCTTGTTATGGTCGATGTGGGGCGCGAGCGTGAGATAGTTCCATCTGGGCGTGTGGCCCGACGACACGCTGGCGTTGGCATGAAACGCCCGCAACTCCCGAAACGCTGCGTCGGCGTCTCTCGAAGACAGTTGCAGTTGCTTGTCCTGCCATACCGCTGCGGTGGCGCCCATGACGAGATCGAATGCTCTGAGATAGCCGTCACATCCAATCTCAGGATCAAACAGGAACAGCAGGTGCAGGCCGCTCTTGCCCTGCTTCAGCGACGGTTAAAATCCGGGAAAAAGCGCATATATCTTGTTCCGAAACGGGACCCCGTCGTCGTCATCGCCCGCGTTCCACTCCTCCACGATCCGCCATACCGCGCTGATTGCCGCGCCGGTCGCAACACGAGGCGAGTGCGGCGTGAGACCAAGCACCCGCACCTGCCGCTCGATCGCGCTCTGCAGGAAGCGCCGCGCGCAGGCGCTGACGGTCTCTTGAGTATCGGGCGGCCATTCGATTCCCGCCGGTAACTTCGCCCTGCCGCCCGGGAAGTCATCGATTGTGTGGACGTGCAGGTCTGCCTTGAACCACCTTCTCCCGTTCGCGGCTGTGCCTTCTTGGGCGATGGCATACCGAGATCCTCGTCGAACAGGCCCTGCAGACTTGGCCGTCCCGCTCTCAAGGTCCGCCCCTGGTGTCGTCCCATATCCCGCTCCGTGAAGACGCCTGCCCGACGATCAGGCGAGCAGGTAGCCCAGCACGTCTTCCATCAGGCGGTTGATGGCAGCGTAGCGCGCGGCCGGCGCGTCGCGCAGCTCCCTCTCGCTCTGGACGTACGGACCGGGGACCAGCTCGTCCCGGCAGTGCTCGACCAGCGCCTCGACGCTGGCAGGCGTCGTTTCGAGGTGAAACTGGAGGGCGATGACGTGTCGTCCCACGCGGAACGCCTGGTTCTCACAGCCCGCGCTCGAGGCCAACCGGACGGCGCCGGCCGGGAGGTCGAAAGTCTCGCCGTGCCAGTGGAACGCCATACATTCGGGCGGCAACCGGAACCCGGGCGCCACGTCCGGGAGCCCCCGAATCGGAAACCAGCCGATCTCCCTGGCCTTGCCGGGAAACACCCGGGCGCCCAGCGCGCTGGCAATCAGCTGGGCTCCCAGGCAGACGCCCAGCACCGGTATGCCGCGGGCGACGGCGTCGCGCACCAGCTGCTTCTCGGGACGCAGCCAGTCCAGCTCCTCTTCGTCGTTGACGCTCATCGGCCCGCCCAGGGCGATCAGGGCGTCCACCTGCCCGGCCCGTGGCAACGGATCCCCGGCGAAGAGCCGCGTGCACGCCACGTCCGCGCGGTGCGCTGCCAGCCAGGCGGCCATGGTGCCCGGGCCCTCGAACGGCACGTGCTGGAGTATCTGAACCTTCATCCGCCCTCGCTTCCCGCCGCCGGCGACATCCGCGACGGCTCGATCTATCCGGCCTGCCTGGCGGCACCGCCAAGGTACAATCGGCAGTCGACACGCCGTTTCGCATCAGGAGGGCTGAAATGACCCAGCGACGCCTCGCTTCGATCGGGATTCTGGCCGCCGTGGCCGCCGTCTTGTGGCTGCTGCCGGCCGCCGCCGCCGGCCAGGGTTGGACCGCGCCGCGCACGCCGTGGGGCGAGCCGGACCTGCAGGGCGTCTGGGACTTTCGCACCGTGACGCCGATGGAGCGGCCGGACGAGTTCGAGGGCCAGGAATTCCTGACGGCCGAGGAAGCGGCGGGGTTGGAGCAGCAGGCGGTCGAGAACCAGGTGGACCGGGCGCCGCGGGCCGGCGACCCCGGCACCTATAACCAGTTCTGGATGGACACCGGCACCAACATCATCGGCACGCGCCGCACGTCGCTCATCGTCGATCCGCCCGACGGGAGAATCCCCGCCCTGGCGCCGCCTGCGAAGAAGCGCCAGGAAGAGCTGGCGGCGGCCCGCGAAGGCGTGGGCGCGGATGTGCCGCGGCCGGGCGGCTGGGTGGATGACGTGCCGGTGAGCGTGCGCTGCATCGTCGGCTTCAATTCCGGCCCGCCTATGTACCCGGCCGCCTACAACAACAACGTGCAGGTCTTCCAGGCGCCCGGCTTCGTTGCGCTCTACAACGAGATGGGGCCGGCCAGCCGGATCATTCCGCTCGACGGCCGCGGCCACCTGCCGCCGCACCTGCGCCAGTGGCTGGGCGATTCCCGGGGCCATTGGGAAGACGATACGCTGGTGGTCGAGACCACGAATTTCCTGCGCGAGACCGCCTTCGGCCGCTATGCGGGGAGCGTCGGCAGGCTCGGCGGCTCCGGTCCGAACGTCCATCTGATCGAGCGGTTCACGCGCGTGGAAAACGGCACGTTGCTGTACGAAGCGACGGTCGAAGACGAGACGACGTGGGTCCGGCCCTGGACCTACGCCATCCCGATGCGGAAGAGCGACCAGGCCGTGTACGAGTACGCCTGCCACGAGGGAAACTACGGCCTCGAGAACATCCTGGCCGGCGCGTTGCGGGAAGCGGAGGCAGCTGGGAAGTAGGCCCCGGCAGTCGCCCGCTCCGTCACCGCAGCGGATCGCGTTCGTCCGCGCTGAGCCCGGCGCCGCAGCCCGCGCTGCAAATGGATGCCGGATGCGGCCCGCGCCCTTCCGCGTACGCCCTTTCGTCGGCGCGTCCGCCAGCCAGCAGCGCCGGCAGGCCGTAGTTGCCTTCGTGGCAGCGCGGCTCCTTGTAGATCCGGTTGGCCGCGTTGTTCTGCGGAGCGAGATCCAGCGCGACGGTCCAGGGCCGGGTCCACGTAGTCGGATCTTCTATCGTTACGACGTACTCGAGCCGCTCCTCGTCGAGCCGCGTCCAGCGCTCGACCAGGTGCAGGTTCTCGCGGGACCCGAAGAATTCGTTCTTGGGGGTGAAGTTGGTCACGTCGACCACCAGGGTCTCCCCTTCCCAATGGGCGCGCGAGTCTCCCCGCCACTGCTGCAGGTGGGCCGGGAGGTGCGGCCGGTCGGTCACCTGGATGGGCCGCTGCCAACCCTGTCCCTGGCCGGTGTCGTAGAAGATCGAGACCGCGGCGGGCGACTGGATGATCTGCAGCACGAAGCCGGCGGCGCCGCCGAAATCGGGCAGGCGGCCCAGCATGCAGCGCTCGCCCAGGCTGCGGTCTTCCGGGCCGTCGGCGCGGTTCATGGCGCCGGTGAAGTAGACGGGCGGCGCTTCCTCCCGTCGCGGCGAGGGCGGCCCGTAGGTCCCACCCGCACAGCCGGACAGGCTGTCCTTGCAGGTGTCGGTGGCCTGCAGCAGCGCGAGCTGGTATTCGCGCGTGACGCGCCGCCGCTGCTGCGCCTCCTCCGTATAGGGGGGCATCCTCCCGTCCGGCGGATCCACGATGAGCGACGTGCGGCGGCCGGTCTCCTTGTGCGTCAGGAAGACCGCCCGGTTGTAGGCGCCGCCGCTGCTGAGCGGGTTGCCCACCTCCGGCCGCGCGTCACGTTCGAGGATGGCGGTGCGCTGACTGTCGAGCGCCGCCCGCTCCTCGTCGGTGAAGAACTCCTGATCCGCGAACCGCGCCGGCCGTTGCAGCGGCGTGTCGTAGCGGGTGGTCCACAGCCCCTGCAGGTCCGGCTCACCCCACGGCGTCGGGTCCGGCGGCGCAGCCGGGGCGTCGGCGTCCTGGCTCGCCGCCGGCGTCAGGTTCAGGAGCAGCACGACGGCGGCCAGCACCGCCGCCACGGCGAACGACTCGACCAGCCGGCGTCTCACCGCGCCCTCGGGGCGTTGTTCTCCGGCCGCAGCTCATATGGCGCGCCCGTGCCGGAGGAACCGAGAAACAGCTTGGTGCCGTCGGGGAACGTGATGTCCCGCCCGTTCGCCCGGTTCGTGCCGTCCTTGGCCTGATAGCCGTCAACGTGGATCCGCGTCCCCGGCAGCAGCGACTGCTTCGTGAAGCCGCGCCGGAAGAGCACGTTCGGGGTGCCGCCCTCGAACGCCCAGCTCTCGGTCGAACCGTCCGGCAGCTCCACGTCGAGGTGGATCCAGACGTGGGGATTGAGCCACTCCATCGTGGTGACCACCCCATCGAAGTTGACCGGGCTGTTGGCGTCGAACTCGGCCGCGAACGCATGATGCGCCGAGGCGGGCGCCGCACCCCCAGCCAGCAGCAGAGCTGCACCTACCACCGCAACCGCAAGCATTAACTTTGTTCGCATGTCGTCATCTCCTGTCACTTCCGGTACCAGTCGTAGAACTCGTTGCCGGGCGGCACCTTCCTCGTGATGTCCACGATGATGGTTTCTCCCTCCCAGCGCGTGACCAGCGGCTCATTGCGGACGTGCCCGTACAGAAACTCCTCGACGAACTCGATGCACTGGTACTCCAGCAGCTGCATGTCCGGCTCCAGCCGGCGGTACAGCGGCATCGATATCCGCCAGGGCGCCGTGAACACGTTCGGGTCTTCAATCGTCACGTCGTACTGGATGGCGTCGGCCGAGATCGGCGTGAACCGTTCTTCGAGGCGCAGCGCCACGCTGTGGAAGTTGCCGGCGCGGTCGAACCAGTTCTTGCCGTTGAAGTAGGTCACGTCGACCACGAGCGTGTCCCCTTCCCAGCGGCCGACCGAGTGGCCCATGTACGTGTCGTCGGGCGGCGGCTCGACCTCGTCCAGGTGGATGGTGCGCGCCGACGCGGTGAACGCGTAGGCCATCTGGATCTTGCTCGTGCTCTGGAAGATCTGGAATGGATACGGCATGTACATCGCCCGCGGGATGCCCGGCAGGTAGCACTTCAGCTCCGGGTCCCGGTCGATCCAGTTGGCCGCGTTTTCCGCCTTGCTGGCGGCCGCTTCCGGGGTGTACGGAATTCTGCCGTCGCCCTGCACGACTCCCAGGGAGCCGGGAACGCCGCCGGCCGCGCCCAGCGCCAGCACCGGCGCCGCCGGCACTTCGGTGTACGCAAACGGATAGACGCCCTGCTGGGTCACCATGCCGGGCCGCGCGGCGTGCGCCTCCAGATCCCAGTGGGCCTCGTTGAGCGCCTGCCAGACACCGCTGAAGTCCGGCCTGCCGTCAACCGTACGCGCCACCTCGGCCGCCGCTTCCTCTTCCGGGGCGCGCGTGACCGACGCCGTGATGAACGCGCTCAGCAGAGCCGCCGCCAGCGCGACGACTACCGTCGGTGTGCTGAACCAGCTTTGCATGGACAGGTCTCCCTCCTGGGTGCGGCTGTCTCGCGTATCTTACCGTCCGTGACAAGAGCCCGTTGCGCTACGCGGATACACCACGGAACGCCTGACAGTGTATCGCGGTATAGAGCCCCTGGCCGCGTGAATTCTCGCCGAACGTCCAGCCCGCCTCCGGGAGCGGCTGCTATGCGCGATCCAGGTGACCCGATTCGCTGTCGCCCATCTCGATGCCGCCGTCCGGAAAGTATTCCTGCCAGCGGCGGGTGACCCGGGCGGCAATGTCGTCGCGGCAAGACAGCTCGGCGGGAAACCCCGGCCGCAGCCTGGCGTCGATCACGATTGGCGGCGCGTGCACGACGTGGTTGCGGACGACACGGGGCGCGGCCGAGTGGATGTCGGCGGCCGGCTCGAAGCGCGTGAACGTCGTCCAGAGGAAGTTCGTGGGGCTCTTCGCCGCACGGTCCGGCTGGTCGGTAAGGACCAGCAGCGGCCAGTCGGCGAATGCGGGATGCGTGGCGATGCGCGCCGGAGCATCAGGATCGTCGGAGGCCGGCGGCGCGCCGACGACCAGGCAGCCGCCGCAGAAGACGTGCACGCCGCTGACGCCGGCGGGCAGCGCCGCCGCCGAGAACGCGCGCGGCAGCTCCCGCACCGGATCGCCGAGGCCCAGCCACACCCCCTTGGACCCCTTGTTCACCTCGGTCCCGGTGTAGTCGAGCGTATCCATCGACAGGTTGGCGAACACGAACAGGTCCGTCTCGGGATGCGTCCGCGCCAGCAGGTGCTCGAGCGTCGCCCGGAAGTCCTTCAGGTCCACCGGTTGATCGGTCACGATGAGGAACTTCGTCAGCGACAGCTGGCCCTCGCCGAGTATCCGGAACGCGCTCGCCATCGCCTCCCGGGCGTAGCGCTGCTTGACCACCGCCGCGGAGAGCGAGTGGTAGCCGGTGTCGCCGTACGACCAGAGCTGCTCGACGGCCGGCATCACGAGCGGAAAGAGGGGCGACAGCAGCTCCTGGAGCAGATCGCCGATGTAGACGTCCTCCTGGCGCGGCTTGCCGACCACCGTCGCCGGATAGATGGCGTCCCGCCGGTGCGCTATCGTTCGCACCTGGAACACCGGGTAGTCGTGCCGCAGCGAGTAGTAGCCGTAGTGGTCGCCGAACGGCCCCTCGGGCCGGCGCTCGTGCGGCCGTACCTCCCCGATGAGCGCGAACTCCGCGGACGCCACCAGCGGATGCGGCCAGGTCCCCTCGACCATGGGGAGGCGGTCACCGGCGATCAGCGAGGCGAGCGCCAGCTCGGGGATGTTCTCCGGCAGCGGCGCGATCGCCGCGAGCATCAGCGCCGGCGGTCCGCCCAGGAAGGCGGTGACCGGGAGCGGCCGACCCTGCCGTTCCGCAGCCGCGTAGTGAAAGCCCCCGCCCTTGCCGATCTGCCAGTGCATGCCGGTCGTACGCTGGTCGTGCACCTGCATCCGATACATTCCAAGGTTGTGGCCGCGCCGGGCGGGATGCTCGGTGTAGACCAGCGGCAGCGTCAGGAACGGGCCGCCGTCCTCGGGCCAGGTGGTGAGCGCCGGCAGGCTGTCCAGGCGCACGTCGCGGGTGACCACCTCAGTCACCGGTCCGCGGCCGCCCCGTTTGAGGCCGACCCGCAGCAGCTCGCGGCCGACGTCGCGCGCGCCCCAGAGCGCGCCTGGCGTCGGCGGCAGCAGCGTCTCGGCCAGCTCGACCAGCCGCCGGATCAGCCGGAACGGCCGCTCGCCGAACGCCAGCTCCGCCCGCCGGGCGGTGCCGAAGAGATTGGTGACCACCGGAAACGCGGACCCCTTGACGTTCGTGAAGAGCAGGGCCGGGCCGCCGGCGGCAATCACACGGCGGTGAATCTCGGCTGCCTCGAGATATGGATCGACGGGCGCGCGTATCTCAACGACGTCGCGGTCGCGCCGGAGCTGGTCCAGAAACGTGCGCAGGTCGGGGAATGGCGCGGCGGAGGGGCGCATGCCTGCCCATGTTCATACCACACTGCCGCGTCCCGCCGCGATCCGCCGCGATCCGCCGCGGGGGATATTAGCCGCCGTTCAATAACTCAGCCGCGCGCCGAACGACATCCACCAGCTGTAGTACTCCTCCTGAATCGGCCGATCCGGCGACCCTTCGTAGAAACGCAGCGGTTGGTCGGTCAGGTTGAGCGCGTTGACGAATAGCCGGAAGTTGCGCGTCAGCGCCTGACTGACCGTCAGGTCGAGCTGGTGGTTGGCGTCGAGGAAGATGTCCTCCGCCGCGTCGTCCGCGACCTCGAACAGCGCCCGCCCGCGGAAGTTGAGCGACGCCCGCGCCGAGAAGCCGCCCTTCTCGTACCAGACGGCGAAATTCCCGACGTGCCGTGCCTGCCCGGGCAGCCGCAGGTCGTCGGCCGCCCGCTCGGGCAGCGTCGCATCCGAGTCGGTGAACGTGTAGTTGGCATACAGGCCGAGCCCGTCGAACGGCGCCGGCAGCGCCCGCAGCTGGTTCTGGAACGCCAGCTCGACGCCGGTCACGCGCGCGGCTTCGCCATTGCGCGGCTCGAGCACGTCGAAATCGTCGCCGTTGCGGGTCTCGCCGAACGTGAACGGGAAGATGAAGTCCGTCAGGCCCTTGTAGAAGACCCCGCCCGAGACGACCCCGACCGACTGGAAGTAGTGCTCCACCATCAGGTCGACGTTGGACGCCACGGTCGGCCGGAGCGTTGCATTGCCGCGGACGATCTCGCTGTCCTCTTCGAGGATGAGCTGGAACGGAACGAGGTCGTAGTAGTTCGGCCGCGCCATCGAGCGCGTGACCGCCGCGCGCAGGTTGGAATCGGGCGTGAACGCGTAGCGCCAGTGCACGCCGGGGAACACCTTGGCGTAGTCGCGCTGGCCGGCGATGGGATCGATCGCCGCGAAGTCGCCCTCGTCGTCGAACAGCAGCTCGAAGCCGGTGTAGTCGATGCGCGTCGACTCGACGCGCACGCCGGAGAGCAGCGTCATCGCCGGGCCCAGCGCGAGATCGGCCATGCCGTAGACGGCGGACGTCCGCTCGGTGGCGGTGTAGTCCGCCAGATCGGCCTCGAAATCCGTCTCCCCTTCGAGTGCGAACCGCGAGCGAAGCTGCCGGGCCTGATCCGGGCCGACGTGCGCGCCGGGCATGTAGCGGCCGCCGAGCACGGAACGGACGTTGAACGCCGGATCGATGAAGTCGTTCAGGAAGAGGTCTTCAGCGCTCTCGAAGACCCGCGCGTTGTTGTCGCGTTTCTTGCGCTTGTCGCGATATTTCACGCCGGCCTTGACCGTACCGGCGAAGTTGCGCCGGAGCAACAGCGGGAGCCGCACGTCGAAGGCGCCCACGATGTCGCGATCGGTCGTCAGGTTGTTCTCGACAACCTGATCGTCGAGCGTGAACGCGGCGAGGTTCTCGTTGAGCGGGTTCGCCTGCAGGTTGTCCGGGTCGATGAACGCCGCGGACACGTTGGGATCGAACAGTATGTCGTCCTGGCGGAACGTCGTGTCGTGGCGGTCGGGTTCATCCTCCTCGGCGTAGGACGCCGATACGCGATAGTCGACGTGGAGTCCGTTGGCGAGGAAGTGGTTGGCGCCGGCCTGCAGGTTGCCGATCACCTGGGTTTCGAGACGGTCCTTGAGCTCGCGCTCGATCCGGTCGTTCCCGACGCGGTAGCGCGTGCGGCGGCGGTACTCCTGGTCCGCAAAACGCGTGAAGATGCCGCGCACGAACAGGCTGTCGTTCGCAGTGAGCTGGTAGTCGAGCGCGGCGTTGAGCCCCGTGCGTTCCCGGTTGATCGAGTAGTCACGCACCTGCATGTCATCGAGGTCGCCGTCGTCGTACTCCGGCTCGATATTTTCCGACCCGCGGTTGACGTCGTTATAGCTGGCGGTGGCAATGAGGCCGAGTTTGTCGCCGTTGAACCGCCGCCCCGCGGTGACGCTGAAGAGGCCCTGGCCCCAGTCGTCCTGGATGTCGTTGTAGCCCCCGGAAATCGTCGCCAAAGCGCGCGCTTGCGATGGCGCGCCTTTCGTGACGAGGTTTACCGCGCCGCCGATCGCGTCGGCGTCCATGTCCGGCGTGAGCGCCTTGGAGACGTGGATGGCCTCGAGCAGGTCGGTCGGCACCACGTCGAGGGCGACCTGGCGGGCATCGCCCTCGGGCGACGGAATCCGCTCGCCGTTGATCATCATCGAGTTCAGGCGCGCCTCGCTGCCCCGGATCACCACGTAGCGGCCCTCGCCCTGATCGCGCTCGATGGAGATGCCGGGGATGCGCTGGGTCGCCTCGGCGGCATTGGCGTCCGGAAACTGGCCGATCTGGTCCGCCGACACGACGTTGGTGATGTTCGGTGCGGTCTTCTGCTGACTGAGCGCCCGCGCCGCGCCGTCTCCGATCGGCCCCGCGGTGACGGTGACGGTCTCTTCCAGGACGAACGCGTCGCGCAGCTCGATGGCGAGCGTCACCGTCTGGCCGGCCAACACCGTAATAGGCGTGCGCACGGTCTGGCGTCCGAGGAAACGTACGACCGCCGTCCGGGCGCCGGTCGGCACGCCGGCAAGCTGGAACCGCCCTTCCTTATCGCTGGCGGCTTGCAGAACGGTGCCTTCGACGAGCACGACGGCGCCCGGCAGCGGCCCGCCGAGACTCGCATCGACGATTCGGCCCGACAGGGTGCCGGCGCCTGTCTGCTCCGCAGCCGCCGTGCCGCCCAGCAGACTGCCGATGACGATTATTGAAATGCTGAAAATCGAACGCATGGACTGTTCCCCCGGTCAGTGGCGCCGCGTGCGCACGGAAGCATCGAGTGTGGCAGCGCCGCGTGACGCGGCCGTAAACAGGGGGCGGCGGTGGGGTAAAGACGGGGTAAATGCAGGGTTAATTCGGAGGCGCTGTGCGCGCGCAGCGGGCTGCTACGCGGCCCTCCGCGTTGCGCCGCACTCCTCCGGCACTCATCGAAAAGCTGCAGGACGTACAATTTGGGGGCATCCGCGGCGCGGCGCCCCAGACGTTGCGCCGGACTTGCACGTTGAACACGCTCGCCCCGGACGGAATCTCCGCGTGAACGTTGCTGTGCTTTCGCAAGGTAGAAACAGCTGGCCGATGTTGTACAGGCCACCGCGCCGCGGCTCCGCTCAGGTGACACTGAGGCTCATTGCAGGTTTTGCACTCCTGGCGCTCGCGCCCCTCGACGCACACGCGCAGACCGCCACGCTCGAAGGCCAGGTTACCGACCAGCAGGGCGCGGCCGTTGCCGGAGTGGCCGTGACGGCGACGGCGCCAGGCCGGGAGCCGCTTGCCGTGACGACCGACGGGACCGGCATGTACCGGCTCACGGCTCTCGATCCAGGGACGTACGCACTCTCGCTCTCGATGCCCGGCTTCCGCACGGAGCAGCGGGCCGCGCTGGCGCTCGCCGCCGGAGAAACACTCAGGGTCGATGTGGAATTGGGGCTCGCGCCGTTCGCGCAGCAGGTCGACGTGGTCGCCATTGCGCCCACCCCGGGCCGCGGCATCGACCGCGACCGGATTCCCGCCACGGTGTCGGTCGTCTCGGCGGCCGAGATCGAGGATCGCCAGGTGTCATCGCTGTCTGATGCGCTCAACGAGCAGTTCGGTTCCGTCACGCTTGAGGGCACCACCACGAACCTCTTCCAGCCGACGCTGCGGTTTCGGGGGTTTACCGCTTCGCCGCTGCTGGGACTTCCGCAGGGCGTGGCGGTCTATCAGAACGGCGTCCGGGTCAACGAGCCGTTCGGCGACACTGTCCAGTTCGACCTGATTCCGCAGTTCGCGGTCGGCCAGATCCAGCTCAGCGCCGGCGCCGAGCCGACCTACGGGTTGAATGCCCTGGGCGGCGCCATGGTGCTGAATCTCAAGAACGGGTTCGACCACACCGGCTTTCGCGGCGAGTTCTCGGGCGGCTCTTTCGAGCGCTACGCGGCCACCGCCGAGTGGGGCGCGAATTCGGGGCCGTGGGCGGTCTACTTCGGGGCCACGCGGTTCGACGAGACCGGCTGGCGCCCGGCCTCGCCCTCGGAGGTGACGCAGGCGGTCGCCGACGTCGCCTACCGTGACGAGACTATCGACGCCGGCGTCAGCTTCACGTACGCAGACTCCAGCATGAACGGCAACGGCCCTGCGCCCGTCGAGCTGCTCGACGTGGACCGCAGCGCGGTCTTTACCTATCCCGACATCACCGATAACCGCCTGGGATTCGCCCAGGGCCGTTTCGACCTCACGGTCTCGCCGACCTGGTCCGTGCAGGTGACCGGCTATTACCGCGACCTCGACCGCAAGACGCTGAACGGCGACGAGGCGGAGTTCGAAGCGTGCGACGACGACTTCCTGCCCCCCGGCGCGCCGATCGGCACGCTCTGCTTCGGGGCGGATGACGACGATGCCGATGAAGACGAAGAGGCGCACCCGCTCGTAGACTTGCGCAACGGCCGCTTCATCACCGAGGACGACACCGAAGGCAACGCGGCGAACAACCGGACCACTACGCGGTCCGCGGGGTACGGCGCCACGCTCCAGGCGACCGCGGCGGCCGCTTTCGGCGGCGGCCGCGAGAACGTCCTCACCCTCGGCGCGTCCGCCGACCTGGCCGACGTCGGCTTCACCTTCACCAGTGAGGTCGGCGCGCTCACGCCCGATCGCGGTGTCACCGGCTCCGGACTGTTGGCGGGAATCTACGGGCAGGCGCCGGACGATCAGTTCAATACCGGCCTCGATACGGAGAATCGAGCGTTCGGGCTGTACTTCAGCGACACGCTGTCCCTCACGGAACAGACCCACCTGACCGTGTCGGGACGCTTCAACCATGCACGCATCGATATCGCCGACCGCCTCGGGACATCGCTCGACGGAGAGCATGCATTTTCGCGATTCAACGTCGGCGCGGGCGCCGTGCACCAGTTCAGCGACGCCGTATCCCTCTTCGGCCGCTACGGGGAGTCGAACCGCGCGCCGACCGCCGCCGAGCTGAGCTGCGCCGACCCGGCCGAACCGTGCCGGGTGCCGAACGCGTTTCTCTCCGACCCACCGCTGGAACAGGCCGTGGCGCGCTCGGTCGAGGCCGGCCTGCGCGGCCGTGTCCTCAATGCGTCGCGCCGGCGCGTCAACTGGTCGGTGGCGGTGTACCACACGGCGATCGCCGACGACATTCTCTTCGTCGCGTCACACGAACTGATCGGCTCCGGCTACTTCCAGAACGCGGGCGACACGCGGCGCGTCGGCCTCGACGCCGAGCTCAACGGGCTGGTCGACCGGCTCGGCTGGTATGCCAGCTACGGGCTGGTCGACGCGACGTTCCAGTCGCCCCTGGATCTGCCGAGCGACGAGAAGGTCAACGCCGCGGCAACGGCAGGGGGCTTCGTCGCGGTCGAGCCGGGCGACCGCATTCCGGGCATCCCGCGCCACAGCTTCAAGGCGGGCATTCGCTACGCGCTGTCCGATGCGTGGGACGTCATGCTGGAAACGATTACCGCTTCGAGCCGCATCTTCGTCGGGGACGAGGGAAACGACCAGGCCGAGCTCGCCGGCTACGGCATCACCAACCTGCGCTCGGTGTATCGCGCCGGCGATCACGTCGAGCTGTTCGCGCGGATCGACAACCTGTTCGACAAGCACTACGCGACGTTCGGCGCCCTCGCCGAGCTCGAGCTCTTCCTGTCGGAGGTTCCGGACGCCAGCGACCCACGCTTCGTGGCGCCGGGCGCGCCGCGCAGTGGCTTTGCCGGCGTGCGGCTGCGCTTCTAATCGCGGATGTCGTCCCGGTAGCGGCTGACTGCGACATCGACGCGGCAAGCCCGGATGGGCTGCCGACCGCCAACGTACAATGAGCGCGTGTCCGAAGTGGGGCTGCTCCGCGAGCTGCTGATCCTCGTCGGGCTCTCTATTCCAATCGTTGCCCTGGCCCACCGGCTGCACATTCCGCCGCTGGTCGGATTCTTCGTTGTCGGGGTCGTGGTCGGCCCGCACGGGGTCGGCCTGATCGACGCCCCGGACCAGATCCGGACCCTGTCGGAGCTGGGCGTCGCGCTATTGCTGTTCGCGGTCGGCCTCGATCTGTCGCTCTCGCACGTCCGGCGGTGGGCACGGTCGGTGTTTGCCGGCGGCGGGCTCCAGGTGGGAGCGACGCTCGGCGCCGGCGCCCTGCTCGCCCTGGTCCTCGGCGTTCCGCTGCGGCAGGCCGTCTTCTACGGCGCGCTGGCGGCGATGTCGTCCACCGCCATCGTGACGAAGGCGTACGCCGACCGCGCCGAGCTCGGCGCGCCGCAGGGCCGATGGGTCATCTCGATCCTGCTGTTCCAGGACCTCTGCATCCTGCCGCTCATGCTCCTGCTGCCGCTGCTGGCGTTCGGCGGAGCGGAATGGAGCGCCGCCGGCGGACAGCTTGTGCGCGGCCTCGGCATCATGGCCGCGCTGGTGGTCGGGGGGCGCTTCGTCGTCAAGTGGACGCTCGACCGCGTGGTCCTGTTCCGCGACCGCGATCTGTTCACCCTGTGCGTCAGCTTCTTCGGGATCGGCGCGGCGGTCGCCACCGCGGCCGCCGGATTCTCTATCGCCATCGGCGCCTTCATTGCCGGCCTGATCATTTCGGAGTCGGAATACGGCTTGCAGGCACTGTCCGACGTCGTGCCGTTTCGCGCGCTGTTCAGCGGCATCTTCTTCACTTCGCTCGGCATGCAGCTCGACATCCCGGCGCTGTTCGATCAGCTCGCGCTGCTGCTCGTCCTGACCGGCGTCGTCGTCACCCTCAAGGCGGCGTTCGTCGCGGGCGTCGTGCTGGCGCTGGGCGGCATGCTCAAGACCGCCCTGATCAGCGGGCTGAGCCTGGCGCAGATCGGCGAGTTCTCCATTCTGCTGGCCGCCGCGGGTCTGCCGCTCGGGCTGTTCCGGGAAGGAGACTACCAACTGTTTCTCAGCACGGCCGTGCTCTCGATGATGGCGACGCCGGTCCTGATCCACTTCGCCGGACCGTCAGCCGAACGGGCGCGCAGGTGGCTCGGTGCGGTCGATCCGACGGGCGGGCTGCCGGCCGGCGGCGAACTGGATCGGCTTGCCGGCCACACGATCATCGTGGGATACGGCCTGGCGGGGCGCTACCTGGCACGGGTGCTGAGCGCGGCCGGCATCACGTGCGTCGTCGTCGACCAGAACCCGGAGCTCGTGTGGCAGGCACGGCAGGACGGCATCGCCGTCGTGTTCGGCGATGGGACGCAACACGCGGTGCTCGACCATGTCCGGCTGCGCCAGGCCCGGGTCATCGTCTTCGCCATATCCTCGCCGGCCGATGAGCGACGCGGCGCGGCGGTGGCGCGCGAGCTGCACCGGTCGGTCCGGATCGTGGTGCGTACCCGCTACATCCGCTCGATTGACGACCTGATGCAGCTGGGGGCGAACGACGTCGTGGTCGAGGAGTTCGAGGCGTCGATAGAGCTGTTCGCGAGGGCGCTCGACAGCTACGAGATCCCGATCAACCGGATCTGGCGGGAGGTCGAAGCGGTGCGCACGGAGCATTACGGGCTGCTGCGTGGCAAGGCGGCGGCGGACCTCCGCCTGGACGCCCTGCGCCACCTCGGCATTCACGACGCGCTCGAGCTCGTGGAAGTCGAGGAGCGGTGCCCCGCGATCGGCGGCAGCGCCACCAGTCTGGAATTGCGGCGCCGGACCGGCGCGGTGCAGCTGGCCGTAGTGCGCGACGGCCGGCCCATCTACCGGCGGGCGCCGGACTTCCACTACCGCGCCGGCGATACGGTCGTGCTGGTAGGCAACCCGGAGAGCCTGGACCGCGCGCTGGCGCTGTTTCGGACCGACGACACGCCCAGGCCGGCGGCGTGACCGGGCCGGGCCCGACAGTTGCGGACCGCTTGCCGCTGATCTATGGTTTGGGGAAGTGTCAATGTTTACGCCATGTCTGCCTGCAATCCATACTAGGATCGATGGTTGGCTCCGGCTGGCGCCGCGGGAAGCGTTGCGAGAGGAAGTCCAAGGAGGATAGCCCGATGACGTTCGGACATACGCACTGGAAATTTGCGACCGCCGCGCTGGCGGTGATAGCGCTGCTGGGCGCGCCGCCGGCCGCATCGGCCGGGCAGGCCGCGGGCGGGGAAGTGACGTTCGCGAAGGACATCGCGCCGATCCTGCAGCGCAGCTGCCAGGGCTGCCACCGTCCCAACTCGGTCGCGCCGATGTCGCTTCTTAACTACCAGGAAGTACGGCCCTGGGCGCGCAGCATCAAGCAGCGCACCGGCCTGCGCAACCGCATGGGCGTGATGCCGCCGTGGTTCATCGAGAAGGACGTCGGCATCCAGACATTCAAGGACGACATCTCGCTGAGCGAGGCGGAAATCCAGGCGATCGCGACGTGGGTCGACGCCGGCGCGCCGCGCGGCAACCCGGCCGACATGCCGCCGGCGCTCGTGTTCGCGGCCGCCGACGAGTGGGACATCGGCGAGCCGGACCTGATAGTCGACAGCCCGCCGATCACGATGCCCGCGGAGGCGCCGGACTGGTGGGGGGCGCTGGCGCCGGTGCCGGTGGAGACGACCGAGGACCGCTACGTTGCGGCGGTGCAGTTCAAGGAGATCAGCGACGTCACCGGCGGCCAGGGCGGCAATTTCATCTTCCACCATGCGGTCCACGCGATGATCGGTCCGGACGGCAACCCTACAGACGCGATCGGCGGCCCGCACGAGGTAGGCCGCAACGGCGAGGTGTTCGACGCGCTGGCCGGCCGCCTGCTGCCGGCAAATTCGCAGCTCGTATTCCCTTCGGTCCACATGCACGCGAACGGCGAGGAGACAACCGCGAATCTGCGCGTCGCCTACAAGTTTCACCCGCGCGGCTACGAGCCCCAGCGGAAGACCGGGAGTCTGACCTTCGGCAACGGCGAGATCGACCTAGCGCCCATGACCGCCGGGCAGGAAATCCACATGTACCTGCCGCTGCGGCACAACACGAAGCTCACCTCGTTCGAGCCGCACATGCACGCTTCCGGCGTGCGGATGTGCATCGAGGCGATCTGGGGCGGCCGCACCGAGACGTTGAACTGCGCCGGCTACGACCACAACTGGGTGAAGGTGTACCGCTATTCGGACGACACCGCGCCGCTGCTGCCGAAGGGCACGCTGCTGCACGTGACGTCGTACTTCGACACCACGCCAAGCAACCGCAACGTCATCGACCCGCGCAACTGGCAGGGGCTTGGACACCGGTCGATCGACAACATGTCGATCCTCATCGCGGACCCGATCTTGATGACCGACGAGCAGTTCGCGGAGGAGATGCAGACCCGCCGCGAGCGCCTCAACCTTGCCAAGGGCGAAACGATTCTGGGCTGTCCGCTGTGCGGCTTCGAGGAGCTCCCCAAGCGGATGCGCGCCGCGCAGGACCAGTAGCAGTCCTGACGGAGGGAATTGGACCGTGACGATCAGTAACACGCGTTCCGCCGGCTGGCTGCGGATTGTCGCCATCGCTGCGCTGGGCTTGGGGATTGCCGCCGTCGCGGTGTCCCCGGCCGCGCGGGCGCAGGCCCCGGCCCGGGGTCAAAATGTCGTGCCCGTCTATGAAGGCTTCTGGCCGCAGGAGGACGGCACCTACGACCTCTGGTTCGGCTACTACAACCGCAACTGGGAAGAGGAGCTCGACGTGGCGGTCGGTCGGGAGAACCATCTGGATCCCGAAGGTCCGGACCTCGGCCAGCCGACGCACTTCTTTCCCCGGCGCGTCCAGTTCGTCTTCAAGGTGAACGTGCCGGCTGATTTCGGCGATCGCGAGATCGTCTGGACGCTGAGGTCCAAGGGCATTATCGAGCAGGCTTTCGCCACCCTGCGGACGGAATACATGGTGGACGAAACCGTGATGATGGCCAACTTCGGGGCCGGGGGCGTGACCGGCTTCCATCCGGACATGATCGGGAACACCGCGCCCATGCTGAAGATCGACGGCGCGAAGGAGCGCCGCGTGAGCGCCGGTGAGCCGGTTACATTGAGCGCGGTGGCCGCGGACGACGGCAAGCCGCGTCCGCGCTCGATCCCGGAGGCACTGGTCGGCACGAGCCATTTCGTGCCCAACTCCGCCACCGGCCTGCGCCTGTCGTGGTTCCGCTACCGGGGGCCGGGCAAGGTGGACTTCGACCCGCCGCAGACGAAGGTGTGGCAGGACCGCCGAGACGGCGGGAATTCGCCCTGGTCCGTCGGCTGGAAGACGCCGCCGGTGCCGGACGATAGCCGCTGGACGGTCCGCGCGACGTTCAGCGAGCCCGGGACGTACGTGCTCCGGGCACTTGCCAGCGACGGCGGGCTGGTCGACTACGGCGACGTCACGGTGACGGTCACGCGGTAACGCGTATTGGGCGGGCGCGTTCGCCACCAGCTCGCGGCGGCCGCGCAACCAGACAGCTGCTCGCGCGGCATGTCGGCGCACTGCTTGCGACGGCCTGCCTTTCCGGCACTTCGGCTGGAACAGCCCCGACCTCATGGCTGACCACCGAAGGATTGCCGCCCGCGGGCGGTCTTTCTACACGTCGCTCGGCCAACGCTCTGATTTGTGGAGCGGCGATCCCACGTTCCGGGCGCACATGCTCGGCGCCATCCAGTGGGCGCTCGGTCTGGCCGATTGAACGCTTCCAAGCCCGCGGCGCCATTTCGCGCAGGAGTTGTGCACCGGCGGTGCGAGTAATCGCAGGTGTTCGCACTGACATACCCACACGCCGGTGCTAAAGTCTGCGGAGGAGGAACGCCGTGAGGAACAAGCTGCTTCCGACCGCCGTACTTCGTCGATACCCAGGACCGCTACGACCTGCGGTATCAGATCACGGTCGAGGACGACACGGTCTGGACGCAGCCCTGGACAATGGAGCTGGCCGGCGCGCGGATCGACGAGGCGGCAGGTTGCCAGGGATACCTTTAGTGACAGGGGAAAACGCATGATGCCGAATTTGCAGCCCGGAATCCGGACGGCGACAGCGATCGCCGGCGCGGTGCTCGTGGCCGGTGCGGCGACGACCGGCCAGGTCCCGCCGCCCGACAACGCGGAGCCGACGCCCGTGCAACTGCTCTCCGCCCGGACGAGCAGCACCATGACCAACCCATACCGGATCGTCGAAAACTGGCCCACGCTGCGGCCGGGCCAGCCGTGGGGCGCGGCCATCGGCCTGCTGCCGGACGACACCGGCGGCCTGTGGATGCTGTTCCGCTCCGAGCCGCCGATCAACTACATCGACGCGTCCGGCCGCATCACGAAGAGTTTCGGCGAGGGGACGTTCGTACTGGCGCACGGCTTCTGCATGGACCACGACGGCAACCTGTGGGCCGGCGACAGCGGCCCATTCCGCGACGATCCGGCCACCCGTGGCCGCGGCTTTCAGATCCACAAGTTCAGCCCGGAAGGGGAGCTGCTGCTCAGCCTCGGGAAGGCGGGCGTCTCGGCGGCGGCCGAGGATACCTTCATCGGCCCGACGGCGTGCGCCGTCGCGGCCAACGGCGACATCATCATCGCCGACGGCCACTGGCCGCGGCCCGCCAGCGCGCAGCAGGACGGCGACCGCCTGGTACGGGTAACCAAGGACGGGGAGTTCGTCGAGGCGGTCGGCCGGTTGGGGACCGGACCGGGCGAGTTCATGGGACCGCACGCTCTGGCGTTCGACTCGCAGGGCCGCCTGTTCGTTGCCGACCGATCGAACAACCGGGTCCAGATCCTGGACGAAAACCTGGAGTTCGTCGACGAATGGCGTCATTTCGGGCGGCCGAGCGGCGTCACCATCCTGCCGGACGACACGCTCGTCGTGGGGGATTCGGAGTCCGGCAGGCGGGTGACGGGACCGGACACGGCGCCCGAAGGCGGCGGCCGCTCGCCGCGCAATCCGGGCTGGCAGCCGGGCATACGGATCGGCAGCGCGCGGGACGGTTCGCTGGACTATTTCGTTCCCGGCACCAATCCGGAAGGGATGGCGGCCGACGAGCTGGGGAACATTTTTTCCGGCCTGACCGGCGACTGCGATGAGAGCCCCTCCGGCGGCTGCCTCCAGAAGTGGGTGCCGCGCTAGCTGCCAGCGCGGCTTCCACCGCCGCGGGCTCCAGTCCCTGCTGCCGGAGGTACTCACGCATGGTCTCTTCACGGCTGCGGCTATCTATTTCCTTGGTCTCGAACGCGAAACGTTCCTGTCCGCGCTGAAGCTCCCACGGCACCCACGCTCCTTCAGTAGATCCTGCAGCAGCGCCACCGTCCAGGGCCGGATGTTGATATTCGCGACCCGGCCCTCTTCCTCGCCGTTCGCGATCTGCAGCGGCGGGCTGTCGCTGTAGGCTGGCGGGCCGCGGGCCGCTCATCGCTACAACCCGGCGAATCGCTCTATCGATGAATACACCCGCCGCGTTCGGTCTGGAGCTTCCCAATTCACCATGACGATGTCTTCGTCCGTTTTCGGACAAGAAATACAGCCTCGAAGAACTACTTGTCAGTAGCCGGCGTTAGCCTCAACTTCCGCCTGGCATGCCTGTGGCCGTGAGGCCACGGATCATCTGGACCACCACGAATTTCGTCGCCGCCTCCCCCAGCACGACGGCCGCCACGAAGAGCGCCAGCGCCTGCGTGCCTGCAATATCGAAGAGTCGGACGGTCCGCGGAGCGACGAACATGGCGACCAGCGTCAGCAGCGCCGTAATCACGGACCAGTTCACGAGGCCCTCGACAATCGCGAGCCAGGACGTCACCGTGCGCCCGACGTGGAAGTCGAGTAGTCCGTCGAAGTGCACGCCGCCCGCGGCCGCGGGCAGTCCGCTCAGCTAAGCCCGATGGCCAGGGCTTGCCCCCCGCGACGCGCGCGATGAGGTCGTCGAGCCGGTTCCGGACCGTCGGATACGAAACGCCGTAGAGTCTCGACATCTCCTTCAGGCTGCCGCTGCGCAGCAGGAAGGCGAGCATGAACTGCTGGTCCTCGCTGCCGAGTCTCAACACGGCGGGCAGCAGGTAGTCGCCGTGCACCGTGGTCTCACGGGCGGGGCACGCGAGCCGTGTTACCGTCAGGGCGCCACTACAGCTCGGGCACGATGTCGGCAGTCTGCCCCGGCGAGCCTGCTGGGGGAACGCTTGGAGGGTGGGGCTAGTATCGCGCATCATCGGAAGAAGGAACCTGCAAATCCGTGCTCGACCCATCCGCCTGGAAAGCGCGCGCCGCGGCGCTGTTCGGGACCCTGGCCCTCATCTGGGCGGTGTCCCTTTACGGCCTGTACGTGGATGAACGGCTCGTCTTCGCCCTCGCGCTCGTTCCGCGACGCGTCGACGGCCTGCCCGGCATTCTCAGCGCACCCCTCGTGCACGGCTCGTTCGCCCACCTGCTGGCAAACACCTTCCCCCTGCTCATTCTCGGCGGCATGGTGGCCATCCGCGGCGGCGCCTACTACCTCACGACGACATTCCCCATCGTCGTGCTCGGAGGCCTGGGGCTGTGGCTGCTCGGACGCGACGCGGCACACATCGGCGCCAGCGGACTGCTCTTCGGCTACTTCGGCTTCCTGGTCGCCCGCGGATACTACGAACGCCGGCTGGGCTCCATTGCCGTCTCCATCGTGGTGGTGGTCGCCTACGGCGGCATGATCGCCGGCGTTCTGCCGCGCGACGACCAGGTCTCCTGGGAGGCTCACCTGTTTGGGCTGATTGCCGGCGGGCTGTGCGCCCGCGCAGCGCTCGGCAGGGCGCAGTGACGGAGATCGAGACTCTAGCGGGCGGCTGCCTGCTCCTCGGCGCGCTTGCCGTGGAGCATGTTCGCCATGTAGTAGTTGCCCTCGTGGCAGGCGTACTCGTACACCTCGCCGCTGTTTCTGACCATCGGCACCATGAAGGTCCACGGCCGGGTCCACGTCGTCGGATCGTCGAGGGTCACCTCGTAGACGAGCGTGTCCGCGGCGGCGCGCGTGAAGCGCTCGGTCAGGTGCAGGTGCTGCGTGGCGCCCCGGAAAGACTGATCGCGGCGGTTCGTGGTCTCGACTACCAGCGTGTCGCCGTCCCAGTGGCCGCGTGAGCTACCGGTCCATTGGCGAATGCCCGGGGCGAGATCCCGTCGACCGTCGATGGCAACGATGCGCGCATCGTGGATCATCTCGTTCAGGATCACGACGTGGTCCTCGGTCTGGAACAGCTGCATGTTGTTGTTATAGGCGCTCGGCGTCATCGGCGGTCCCTGGTTGAACCCCAGGATGCACCGCACCGGCGCACTGAGCTCATCAATCCAGCCGCCGGGCGACACCTCGTCCCGGCCGACGCCCGCGCGGGCTGCCTGGCGGGCCGCGCGGCGCCGTTCGGCGGCGGGCGTCAGGTCGGGAATCCGGCCGTCAGGCGGGTCGACGATCAGCGAGGTGCGCTCGGTCGTCACCGACGAGCCCCAGTCGAACCAGAAGTCGTTGTACGGCACGACGCGGCCCGTCGCGGCCTGCGCATCGGCGTCCTCGAGGTCGCGGCTCTGGTCCCGGATGACCTCCTCCGAGAAGCTCGCCGCCTCCTCTTCCGTGAACGACGCCTTGTCCGCCAGGTCGGCGGGGCGCTGCATCGGCGTCAGGCTGCGAAAGTCCCACACCCCCTGCAGGTCGGGCGCGCCCCAGGCCGTGCGCGGCGCCTCCTGCGCCTGGGCCGCACCAGGGACGGCGGCCGCAACGGCCACGATCACCAACACGCCCGCGAGCGCTCGATACCGCGTCATCGTAGCTTCTCCTCCCGCTAGGCGAACACGCCCAGCGTCTTGTAGTCGCCGCCGAGGATCTTCTCCGGGTGCTTGTATCCCAGGAACTCCTTGATCAGCGTGGCGTACACGGTCCGGAAGTCGGTGGTGTACTGCAGGTTGTCGCCGTGTACCAGATCGGTGAGGCTGACCGGGCTGCCGTACTGGCCGCCTTGCACGCCCCCCCCCAGCACGAACGCAACGTTTGCCGTCCCGTGGTCCGTGCCGAGGCTGGTGTTCTCCGGCACGCGCCGCCCGAACTCACTGTGGACGAAAACGGCGACCTCGTCCTGCTTGCCGATCCGCTTCATCTCCTCGAAGAAGCCCCAGACCGCGTCGGAGCAGTACTGCACCTGGCGGTTGTGCGGGCTCTCCTGGTTGACGTGGGTGTCGAACAGGCTGTTCTGGAGCCGCACGTAATACAGCCGCGCCGGGAAGTCGTTCTCGATCAGCGCCACGACCTTGTCGAGGTCCATCAGGCGTACGTTGGCGCTCCGCGTGGCGTTGTAGTTCTTCCAGGCCTGGGTCACCAGCGCCGACGCGTCGCGGGCGCTCTGGTTGACGTCCAGCATGAACTTGTGGACGTCGCTGCGGGGCACCTGCCCGTTGTCCAGGACGTCGATGTACGGACGCTCGGGATGGAACACGGAGCGGGTGAACGCGCTCGGATCGTCGAACACCACCGGCACGTGCTCGCGGGCCCGCACCGCCAGCGTCTGCGTGGAAGAAATGTTTACCAGGTAGTTCGGCGTGCCGTGCGGGTCGAGCGCGTCGGCGGTCCGTCCGTACCAGCCGTACTCCTCCCCGCTGTTGGGGGCGCCGGTATGCCAGTAGGAGCTGGAGGTGAAGTGGGAGAATGAGGGCTGGTCATAACCGCAGCCGTGGATCACCGCCGCGTTGCCCTCTTCCCACAGGCGGTGCATGCCGAGCATCGACTTCTGGAAGCCGAAGTGCTCGTCCACCGTGATGATGTCCTTCTCGCGGACGCCGATGGTCGGGCGGCGGCGGTACAGCTCATCGTTGCCGTACGGCACGAAGGTGCTCAGCCCGTCGTAGCCGCCGAACCATTCGAAGACGACGAGGATCTTGCCTTCGGTGGCGGCCACGGCCTCGGATGTCCTGCCGAACAGCGGTGGCAGCGGGCTGACGCCGCTGCCGAGCAGACCGAGTGCGATGCCCTGCGCGCCGATCTTGAGCGCCTGGCGCCGCGATACTCCCGACTCGTCGCACAGCTTGTTGCTTCTGGTCGTCATCGTCCTGTTACCTTTCCGGGCCGGAATCGAGACCTAGTTGATCTGATACTCGGGCGTGCTCATGATGAGGTGGCTCACCATGCGCAGCGGATCTTCCATGTAGGTCCGGGCGCGGCCGATGTCCGACGTGCCCAGCTCGCCGTCCAGGAACGTTACCAGCGCGTCACGCGTTCCCGTCGACACCGGCAGCCGCAGGAAGCGCCCCAACAGGTAGTCCACGGCCTCGCCGGTCGTCGCGGCGCCGGCGTCCAGGATCATCTTCGTCATGTCGATCCGGGCGCCGCCGCGCGGCGTCGGAATCAACTTGCGCATGGCCTGCTCGTAGCCGTAGTAAGTTGAGACCCGTGTGTTGAACAACTCGTCGCGCTCCTTGGCCGCCATGTCGAACATCGACATCTTGCCCGGGTCGTCCAGGGCCGTCGCCGACAGGACGTCGTAGCCGCGACGCAGCCGGTCGCCAACCTCGGCGCCGGTGTTGTACAGGTTGTTCGGCTCCACGAAGCCGGGGAGGTTCGGGAACAGGAAGTCGAACGCGACGTTGCCGCGCTCCTGAATCAGCGCCGGCGTGATCCACGACTTGCCCTGCGCCCAGCCCGCCACCGACGGCGGGTTCAGCAGGTGCTGGCCCAGCGCGATGGTCGTCCGGTTGAAGTCGGGCACGCCCGGCACGTCTTCGGCGCCCAGGTGCTTGAGCAGCGTGACCACGTGCTCCACCGGGCCCTTGATGTGCGCGCCGTAGCTCGCCGCGCTGTAGAAGTCCCGCGACAGGAAGATAGTGTTCAGCAGCGGCCGCAGCTCATAGCCGCTGTCCCGGAAGACCGCGCCCAGCTTCGCCTGCAGCTCCGGCGACGGGTCCTCCCGCACGAAGAAGCGGTAGATCTTTGAGGCGATGTACTCCGCCGTCACCTCCTGCTCCAGGATGATGTCGAGCACGTCCACGCCGTCGAAGTTCCCCTTGCGGCCCAGGAACGTCTTCTCCTCTTCGTCATGCAGCGCCGGGTGCACCACGAAGTCCAGGTTCTCGAAGTTCCAGCCGGTGAAGGCCCGCGCCGCCTCGCGCACGTCCATCTCGGAGTAGTTGCCCACGCCCATCGTGAACAGCTCCATCACCTCGCGGGCGAAGTTCTCGTTCGCCGCGCCCTTCACGTTCACGCCCGCATCGAGGTAGTAGAGCATTGCGGGATCTTTGCCGACACCTATCACCAGGTCCCGGAAGTTGCCGGTCGCATGCTGCTCGAACATGTCGATCTGGAGCAGCATCTTGCGGTAGTCGCGCACCTTGTTCTCGGCGGTGGCGAAATGGCCGTGCCAGAACAGCGCCATCTTCTCTTCGAGCGGGCGATTGGTGTCGAGCATCCGCTCGGCCCACCAGTAGCCCACCCGCCGGGTCTCGAGCCGCGTGGCGCGCAGCCAGTAGAAGAAGCGGTCGGACACCGGCTGTATGTGGCGGTTGACGCCTTCCGGCTTTACCCGTACGCCCATCCCTTCGCCGCGCTTCTCCGCCATCTCGGTCGCCGCCGGGCGGCTGGGAGGAAAGTGCATGAGCGTCTCGTCCCACAGGCCGGAATGCTCGAACGGCAGCAGGTGGTCGTTCGACACGTCGTCGTACTCGACGAGGGCGCGCACCGCCTCCGCGGGCGCCATGTCCGCCAGCTTCTGGATGTCCTCCGGGGTGCCGCCGAATCCGGCGCGCGACAGCAGGTGGGCGGCGCGGTCGTAGTTCCAATCGTCGGCCGTGATTGGCGTGAGGTCGCCGGCCCACGGCGCCGGCCCTGGCGACCAGTCGGGTCCGTTCGCCGAGACGGCGGCAACGGCGAGGGCCAAGGCCAGCGCGATGCACGCGGCAGTTGCCGAATGATGGTTTAGGGACATGCCTGGATTCCCTCCTCCGGCCTTCGATGCTCCGGCGCGACGGCCACATGCGGCCTCCGGCCGGCACGTGCCCGCTGCAAGCGAAGCTAGCAGCGCAACGTGAATCCTATCACGACGACCGCAATTCCGCGCGCCGCAAACAGCCCGTGAAGTGGTAGACTGGCGGCCTGTAAAGAAGGAGGTTCCTCATGAATCCCAGAGTGCCGGTCTATCTCTCAGCCGTTGCCCTCTTCGCCCTGCTCGGAACGGCCCCCCTCGCGGGCCAGGACGGGTCCGTGCCCCGCACGCCCTGGGGCGATCCGTCGATCGCGGGGGCCTGGTCGAACACCACCATGACGCCTTTGCAGCGGCCCGACGACCTGGGCGACAAGGCGTTCCTGACGGATGAGGAATTGGTCACCCGCCAGGAGGAGGTCTTTGAACGCTCGAGCCTGGACAACCGCCCGCGGACGCAGACCGGCGCCTACAACGAGTTCTGGATGGAGCGCGGCAACCTCAACCGCCGCACCTCGCTGGTCATCGACCCGCCCAACGGCCGGCTGCCAGCTGTCACCGGGCCGGAGCAGCGGCGGCAGGATCAGCGCACGGATTCGTTCAGCCAGTCCGGGTTCGCCTCGTGGCTGAATTTCAACAAGCTGGACCGCTGCATCACGCGCGGGATGCCCGGCGCCATGATGCCCGGGTTCTACAATCACAACTACCAGATCGTGCAGACTCAGGACTACGTGGTCATCCTGGTCGAGATGATTCACGACGCGCGGATCATCCCGATGGACGGCCGCGGGGCGCTGGACTCGAACCTGCGGCAATGGCTGGGCGCCTCGCGCGGGCGCTGGGAGGGCGAGACGCTCGTCATCGAGACCACCAACTTCAACGACAAGATCACCCGCCGCGGCGGCACGGTGTTCGGCGGCAGCGAGCATCTGCACGTCGTCGAACGCCTCACCCGCGTGAGCGCGGACGCAATCGACTACGAGATCACCGTGACCGACCCGACCATATGGTCAGAGCCCTGGACCGTTTCCGTCCCGATGTCGGCGATGGACCAGCCGGTCTTCGAATATGCCTGCCACGAAGGCAACTACGCGCTGTCGAACATCCTGTCCGGCGCGCGGGTCCAGGAGCGGGAAGCGGCGGGTCAGCAGCAGTAGCAACGTTCCGCGCGGCCCGCAACCTGCGCCCGGCTACGGCAAGGGCAGATCCGAGGGAGGATTCCGATGCGTCATCGCTCGTACGCGCTCAAGGGGCTGCTCGTGACGGCAGTTGCCGTCGGCTCGCTGTTTGCACCCGCTCCCACCGCAGCCCAGGACGAGAACTGGACCGCGCCGCGCACCTCGTGGGGCGCGCCGGATCTCCAGGGGGTCTGGGATTTCCGCACGCTCACCCCGTTCGAACGCCCGGTGGAGCTGGGGGACAAGGCGGTGCTGACCGCGGAGGAGGTTGCGGAGTTCGAGGCCCGGCGGCTGGCCGAGTTCGCCGTGCGCGATGACCAGGAGCCGGCCGACGTGGTCGGCAACTACAACCAGTTCTGGTTCGACCCGGGTGACAGCGCGGTCGAGACCCGGCGCACGTCGCTCGTCGTCGATCCGCCGAATGGCCGCGTGCCCGCGCTGACCACCGCGGCCGCGCAGGAGCAGGCGGACCTGGAACGGGTCCGGCGCGGGCTGCTCACGCACGACATCACCCCCGGCGGCTGGGTCGAGGACATGGGGTCCAACGCGCTGCAGGTGCGCTGCATCGTCGGCTTCAACTCCGGACCGCCGATGACGCCCGGCGGCTACAACCAGAACGTGCAGCTGTTCCAGACCGAGGACCACGTGGTGCTGCTGAACGAAATGGTGCATAACTCGCGCATCATTCCGCTGGACGGGCGACCGCATCTCGACTCCGGCATTCGCCAGTGGACCGGCGATTCGCGCGGCTACTGGGACGGCGACACACTCGTGGTCGAAACGAAGAACTTCCTGCGGGAGACCGGTTTCCGGCGCGGTTCGACCGACGAGCAGCTGAACCTGACCGAACGCTTCACCCGCGTCTCGCCCGACACGCTGATGTACGAAGCCGCCATCGACGATCCGACGGTCTGGACCACCAGGTGGACCTACCAGATCCCGATGCAGCTGAACGAGCATCCGATGTACGAATACGCCTGCCACGAGGGCAACTACGGGCTCTACAACATGCTGGCCGGCGCGCGCGAGGCTGAGGCGGCCGCCGAGGCGGCGGCAGCTTCGAAGTAGCCCGGTCGGGCGCCCCGCGCCGACTGGCAGACTGGAACAGGAGGAGTTCGATGAGGCATCGATCACACGTGCTGGCGGTGGCGCTTGCGGCGGGTCTGCTGCTCGCACCGGCTCTGGCCGGCGCCCAGGCGGAGAACTGGACGGCCCCGCGCACCGCGTGGGGGACGCCCGATCTGCAGGGCGTCTGGGACTTCCGCACCATCACGCCGATGGAGCGCCCGAGCGATCTTGCGACGGACGTCCTGACAGACGAGGAGGCGGCGCGGATCGAGGCGGAGATCCAGGCTGCTCAGGCAACGCGCGACTCCGAGACACCGTTCGATACGGTCGGCAACTACAACCAGTTCTGGTTCGACCCGGGCACCACGGTCGTCGACACCAAGCGGACCTCGCTGGTGGTGGACCCGCCCGGCGGTCGTATCCCCGCGAAGACGCCGAACGCGCAGGCGCGCTACGAAGCCGGCACCGAGGCGGGGCGCGGCCTGCGCCGGCATACGCCGACGCCGGGTGGCTTCGTGGAGGACCTGGGGCCGGGCGGCGTGCAGGTGCGCTGCATCGTTGGCTTCAACTCCGGTCCGCCAATGACGCCGGGCGGCTACAACCAGAACATGCAATTGCTGCAGACGTCCGACCACGTGGTGATCTTCAACGAGATGATCCACAACGCGCGGATCGTCCCGCTCGACGGCAGCCCGCACGGCGACATCCCGCAGTGGGTCGGCGATTCGCGCGGCCGGTGGGAGGGCGACACGCTGGTGGTCGAGACAACCAACTTCCTGCGGGAGACGGCGTTCCAGAGCGGGCTGACGGGGTCGAGCCTGACCCTGGTGGAGCGCTTCACGCTCGCCTCACCGGAAGTGCTGCTGTACCAGGTTACGATCGACGACCCGACCGTCTGGACCCAGCCGTGGACTTACGAGCTTCCGATGCAGCGCAACGACCTGCCGCTGTACGAGTACGCCTGCCACGAAGGGAACTACGGGATCTACAACATCCTGGCGGGCGCCCGGGACAACCCCGAGTCGAACGTGCTGACCCCGGAGCAGGCGGCGGAAGAGGCGGCGCGGCGCTAGTCGCAACCGCGGGACCGAACGTGACGGAGACCAGGCCGAGCGCGGCCGTACTTGTAGTGCTGCTGGCGGCCGCGGCCGGCTGCGGCGGCGGACCGGCGGAGGAGGAACCCGCGGAGGCCGGCGGCGGCTGGCCGCTGTACCGCGGCGATCCCGCGGGCACCGGCTATTCCCCGCTCGCGCAGGTGAACACGGGGAACGTAGCCGGCCTCGCGCAAGCGTGGACGTATTCGCTACGCGCCGCGCAGGACGAGGACGCGGCTGACTCGCCTGGCCCACGGTCGCAGGCCACCCCCATCGTCGTCGACGGCGTGATGTACCTGCCGGGGGCCGACCGCGTCGTCGCGCTCGACCCGGTCAGCGGCCAGGAGCACTGGCGGCACGTGCCGCCCGAGGGCGGCGCCCCATCCCGGCGCGGTGTCGCCTGGTGGCCGGGCGCTGATGGTCTGGCGCCGCGCATCCTCTTCACCACCGGACTACGCCTGCACGCTATCGACGCCGCGAACGGCGCGCCCGTGGAGGGGTTCGGCGCCGGCGGAGCCGTCGACCTGGGTGTGCCGTACAACTCCGTGCCGCTCGTCTACGGCGATGTCGTCGTGGTCGGCGCGAACACCCCGCGCGGGGCAATCGGCGGCATCGGCAACGCGCGCGCGTTCGACGCCCGCAGCGGCGACCCGCTGTGGGAGTTCAACTCCGTGGCGGCGCCCGGGGACGTGGGTCACGACACCTGGGAGGGCGACAGCTGGCGGGAGCGGCTGGGCGCCAACGCCTGGCCGTTCTACTTCACGGTGGACGAGGCGCGCAGCCTCGTGTACCTGCCGCTCGCGTCACCCATCCCCGGGGCCTACGGCGGCGATCGCAAGGGCGCCAACCTGTACGGCAACTCCGTGGTGGCGGTCGACGCGCAGACCGGCGAGTACCGCTGGCATTTCCAGACGATCCGCCATGATCTGTGGGACGCCGACCCGCCGGCGCCGCCGGTGCTGTTCGACATCGAGCGGGACGGGAGCGTCATCCCGGCCCTCGGCGTGACCACCAAGTCCGGCTACCTGTACATCCTGAACCGCGAGAGCGGCGAACCGATCTTCGGCGTCGAGGAGCGGCCGGTGCCGGCGAGCGACGTCCCCGGCGAGGCCACGTACCCGACGCAGCCGTTTCCGGTGAAGCCGGTGCCGATGGGACGCGTCGCCTATGAGCCGGCCGATCTCGTGACGGCAGCCGACACGTCCGAGGCGCACGCCGCGGCCTGCGCCGAGCTGGTCGAGTCGCTCGGCGAGATCCACAGCGCCGGCCCGTTCACCCCCTGGGTCTACCGCCCGGAAGGCGCACCGCCGCGGACCACCCTGAACTTTCCGGGCGGCGTCGGCGGTCCGAACTGGGGCGGCGTCGCGTTCGACCCCAACTCCGACTACCTGTTCGTCGTGACCCAGAACGTTGGTGCGCTCGGCTGGATGGTGGAGGCCGGCGACGACGCGCCGCTGCCGTACGAGAAAGCCGCGCCGCGCCCGGCCAGTTTCGACGTTGCCGTCGGCGACGGCCCGCGGCTGCCCTGCCAGAAGCCGCCCTGGGGCGAGCTGATTGCCGTGGCGGCGGCTACGGGCGAAATCGCGTGGCGGCAGCCGCTCGGCGTCAGCGACCAGCTCCCGGAGGACCGGCGGGACACCGGCCGCCCGGCCCGGGCCGCCGCGATCGTCACGGCCGGCGGCGTGCTGTTCGTCGCCGCCACCGACGACAACCGCTTTCGCGCCATTGAGGCCGCCACGGGGCGCGAGCTCTGGGTGAGCCGGCTCGCCGGCCACGGCAACGCCAACCCGCTCACCTACCTGGGAGGCGACAGCCGGCAGTACGTCGCCATTGCCGCCTCGGACACCCTCGTGGCGTACGCGCTACCGTAGCAGCCTCATCCTCCCAGCCAGACGAAGCGGGCCACGAAGACCGCCGCCAGTATCAATACCGCCGGCTGCGCCTCGCGCGCGCGGCCGGACAGCAGCTTGATTGCCGCGTAGGTGATGAAGCCGGCTGCGATGCCGTCTGCTATCGAAAAGCTGAGTGGGATGGTCACTGCCAGCACGACGGCCGGCGCATATTCCGTGACGTCCGACCAGTCGATGTCGGCGATGCTGCGCGCCATGAGGCACGTGACGAACAGGAGCACCGCCGCCGTGGCGTAGGCCGGGATCGTATCGGCCAGCGGCGAGAGGAAGAGTGTCGCGAGGAACAGCACGGATACCGTCACTGCCGTGAGCCCGGTCCGCCCGCCCGCCTTCACGCCGGCGGCGCTCTCGATGTAGCTGGTCACCGGGGAAGTGCCGAGCAGTGCGCCCAGCGTCGTCGCGGTCGAGTCGGCAACCAGCGCCTTCCGGACGCGCGGCAGGCGTCCCTCGGCGTCGAGCAGATCGGCCTGGTGGGCCACGCCAATCAACGTTCCGGCGGTGTCGAACAGGTCCGTGAACAGGAACGCGAAGATCACGCCGAACAGCGCGATGTCGAGCGCGGCGCCGATGTCGAGCGCGAACAGCGTCGGTGCGATTGAGGGCGGCAGATCGACCACGCCGCGGAAGGGCGTCACCCCCAGCGCCAGACCGATGACGGTGACCGCCAGGATCCCGATGATCGGTCCGCCGGTCACCCGCCGTGCCTCGAGCGCGGCGATCAGGACCAGGCCGACGACGGCCAGCACGGCCGGCGCGGCCGTGACGTCGCCCAGCGTCACCAGCGTCGCCTCGCTGCCCTCCACCAGGCCGGCGTTCCGCATCGCGATTATTGCCAGAAAGAAGCCGATACCGGCCGACGTGGCGAGCTTGAGCGAGCGCGGGAACGCGTTGACCACCCACTCGCGGATCGGCAGCACCGACAACGCCATGAAACAGATGCCGGAGATGAAGACCGCTCCGAGCGCCGTCTGCCACGGGTGGCCCAGGCCGAGCACGACCCCGTAGGTGAAAAAGGCGTTCAGCCCCATGCCGGGCGCCTGCGCAATCGGGTAGTTCGCGTACAGTCCCATGATGGCGCTGCCGATCGCCGCCGCCAGGCAGGTCGCCACGAACACCGCTCCCCGGTCCATGCCGGCTTCCGACAGGATCTGCGGGTTGACGAAGGCGATGTAGGCCATGGTGAGGAACGTCGTCAGGCCGGCCATCACCTCGGTCCGGACGGTCGTGCCGTGCCGCTCGAGCTCGAAGTAGCGGTTGAGAACCTGCATGGCTGCCGATGATACCGAACCGCGGTCGGATCCGGGGCGGCTATGTGGGCGGCAGACGAGGGAAATCAGGCGCATCCCAGCAGCCCGCGGCTACATCCCCGCGTCGCGCCTAGACCGGTCGGGCGCCCGGCTGACAAGGCGTGACGAGCGAGAATATTCGACGATATGCGAGCGAGGAAGAGGCCGCGCACGGCGCGGCCCGGCAAGCCCGGCGCGGGGCGCAGGGGACCCCGCTAGGGCTTGCCGGGGGTTTGGGGCGCAGCCCCATCTAACAATAGCTGCCGCAGGGCGCCGTCCAACTGCGGGTGCCGGAACTCGAAGGTCGTGGCGCGCAGGGCCGCCGGGTCGACGCGGGTGCTGGCCAGCAGCAGCGCGTCCGCCATCTCTCCGAGGGCGACGCGCAGGGCGAACGCCGGTGCGGGCAGGATTGTCGGGCGGCGCAGCACCTTTCCCAGCGTCCGGGTGAACTCGCGGTTGGTGACGGCCTGCGGCGCCACGGTGTTGACCGGACCGCTCAGGGACTCGTCCGGCAGCGCGTGCCGCACGACGCCCACGACGTCGTCGAGGGCGATCCAGCTCATGTACTGGTCGCCGGACCCCAGCACGCCGCCTACCCCCAGCCTGAACGGCAGCAGCATCTGCGCCAGGGCGCCGCCGGCCGGGCTGAGCACGACCCCGATCCGCAGGTGCACCACGCGGATGCCCGCCTCGCGGGCCGGCGCGGCCGCGGCTTCCCAGCTCCGGGACACCTCCGGCAGGAAACCGGTCCCCGGCGCCGCCGATTCGTCGAGCAGCGCGTCTCCGCGGTCGCCGTAGAAGCCGATGGCCGATGCGGCCACCAGCACCCGCGGCGGCGTGTCCAAGGCGGCCAGCGCCTCGGACAGCCGGCGCGTGCCGTCAACGCGGCTGTCACGGATGCGCGCCTTGCGGGCCGCCGTCCAACGCCCGCCGGCAATGTTCTCCCCCGCCAGGTGCACCACGGCATCGATGCCGTCCAGCGCACCGGCCGCGAACGCGCCATCCGCCGGGTTCCAGGACGTCGCGCCCGCAGCGGTGGACGCCGCTCGCCGCAGGCGCCGGACGCGGTGGCCGTCTCCGCTCAGCGCCGGCGCCAGCGCCGACCCGATCAACCCGCTTGAACCCGTGAGCAGCACGTTCATGACGTTCCCTCCCGCCTCCTATAATCTAACAGTCTCGCCCATGACCGTCAGGCCGCCGGTGCGCATCGGGATCTCAAGTTGCCTGCTGGGTGAAGCCGTCCGCTACGATGGCGGCCACAAGCGCGATCGGATCCTCGTGCAGACGCTCGGACCGCTCGTCGAATGGATCTCGGTCTGCCCGGAGGCCGAACTCGGTCTGGGCACGCCGCGCGAGCCGATCCGCCTGGTGCGGGACGCGCGGGAGACGGACGGCGTCCGCCTGCTGACGGTCAAGACCGGCATCGATCTGACGCAACGGATGCGCCGGTTCGCCCGCCAACGGGTGCGCGCGCTCGCCAACGAGAACCTGAGCGGGTACATCCTGAAGAATGACTCGCCGAGCTGCGGCATGGAGCGGGTGGCGGTGTGGCGCCGCGAGGATGCCCGGGAGCGGACCGGGCGCGGCCTGTTCGCCGCCGAGTTGAAGCGGCAGTTTCCCAACCTGCCGATCGAGGAGGAAGGCCGGCTCCACGACCCGCAGCTCCTGGAGAATTTCATCGTCCGTGTATTCGCCTACCCCGCGCTGCGCGCAGGGAGCTGAAGCACCGCAATCATGTCTGACTCGGCCGGGTGCGATAGAGTGAGTAGCTTGATATGACACCGCACCGACCTCTGCCTGGATTGGCCGTTGCCGCGGCAGCGCTGGCCGTTGCCTGCGCGCAGCCGGAACCCGAAATGCCGATGGATGAAGCCGCGACCGTGACGGAAGCAAACCCCTTCTTCGCCGATAGCCCCCTGCCCTTCCACTATCCGCCGTTCGATCGCATCGACGACAGCCTCTACCTTCCGGCGTTCGAGCGCGGCATGGCCGAACAGCTTGCCGAGGTCGAAGCGATTGCCGACGCCGCCGAGGCGCCGACGTTCGAGAACACGCTCGTGGCGCTGGAGCGGTCGGGGCGGGTGCTCGAGCGCGTCTCGCAGGTCTTCTTCAACCTCAACTCCGCCGACACGAATGACACGCTGGACGCGATCCGCAGCGAGATGGCGCCGAAGCTGTCGGCTCATAGCGACCGCATCCTGCTGAACGCCGCGCTGTTCGAGCGGGTCCGCGCGCTGTACGAGCGGCGCGGCGAGCCGGACCTGGACGACGAGTCACGGCGACTCGTCGAGGAGTACTACACCGACTTCGTGCGGGCCGGCGCGCAGCTCCCCGCCGCCGAGCAGGAGCGCTTGCGCGAGATCAACGCGGAGCTGGCAGGACTCGAGACGACGTTCAGCCAGAACGTGCTGAGCGAGGTTAACGCGTCCGCCGTGGCGGTGGAGACGCGCGCGGAGCTGGCGGGACTTTCCGAGAGTGAAATCGCCGCCGCCGCCGCCGCGGCTGCCGACCGGGACCTCGACGGCCAGTTCCTGATCGCGCTGCGGAACACGAGCGGCCAGCCGCCGCTTGCGGCGCTCGAGAACCGGCACCTGCGCCGCCGGGTGATGGAGGCATCCCTGGCGCGCGGCAGCCAGGACGGCGAGTTCGACAACCGGCCGGTCGTGTCGCGGATCGCGCAGCTGCGCGCGGATCGCGCGGCACTGCTCGGGTATCCCAACCACGCCGCGTATAGCCTGGAACGCCAGACCGCGCGCACCTTGGGGGCGGTCAACGAACGCCTGGCCAGCCTGGCGCCGGCGGCGGTCGCGAACGCGCGGCGGGAAGCGGCCGACCTGCAGGCAATCGCCGCGGCCGGCGGCCAGGACCACGCGGTGGCGGCCTGGGACTGGGCCTACTACACCGAGCAGGTGCGGGCCGAGCGGTACGCCTTCGACGCCGCGGCGCTCCGCCCGTACTTCGAAATGGACAACGTGCTCCGGAACGGCGTGTTCCACGCCGCGACCCGGCTGTACGGGCTGACCTTCCGGGAGCGCACGGACCTGCCGGTCTACCACCCGGACGTACGGGTGTTCGACGTCATCGACGCCGGCGGCGAGCCGCTCGCGCTGTTCCTGGCCGACTACTACGCCCGGCCGTCCAAGCGCGGCGGCGCGTGGATGAGCTCCTTCGTGTCGCAGTCGGACCTGCTTGGAATGAAGCCGGTCGTCGCCAACTGCCTGAACGTTCCCAAGCCGCCCGCCGGCGAGCCGACGCTCCTGACGTTCGACGAAGTGGAGACGATGTTCCACGAGTTCGGCCACGCCCTGCACGGGTTCTTCTCCGCGGTGCGGTATCCGTATTTCTCCGGCACCGCGGTGCCGCGCGATTTCGTCGAGTACCCCTCGCAGGTGAACGAGATGTGGGCGACCTGGCCGGAGGTGCTCCGCAACTACGCCGTGCACCACGAGACGGGCGAGCCGATGCCGGCCGAGCTGCTCGACAAGGTCCTGGCCAGCGAGACGTTCAACCAGGGCTTCGCGACGACCGAGTACCTCGCGGCCTCCCTGCTGGACCAGGCGTGGCACCAACTGCCGGCCGGCGAGGTGCCGGATGCCGGCGGCGTCGTCGCATTCGAGGCAGCGGCGCTCGCGCAGGCAGGGGTGGCGCTCGAAACGGTGCCGCCGCGCTACCGGAGCACCTACTTCTCGCACATCTGGAGCAGCGGCTACTCGGCCGGCTACTACTCCTACATCTGGGCCGAGGTGCTGGACGCCGACACCGTCGAGTGGTTCAGGGAAAGCGGCGGGCTGACGCGCGAGAACGGCGACCGCTTCCGGGCCATGCTGCTGTCGCGCGGCGGCAGCCGCGACGCCATGGAGCTGTTCCGGGCGTTCCGCGGGCGGGAGCCGGATATCGCCCCGCTACTGGCCCGCCGCGGCCTCGACTGACCGGTCAGGGCCAGAGCCAGCCGAACGCGCCGCCGGTCAGCAGCGCGTAGACCAGGCCGTCGAACATGGTCTTGAGCGTGTAGCCCCAGTTGCGGTGCCACCAGATGCTGTTCTGCAGGATCGCCAGCGAGTAGCCGGCGAAGGCGACCGTGCTGACGACGCGGAATACCACGCCGTACTCCGCTCCCGGACCGAGCGTCAAGCCGGCGACGTAGCCGGCCAGCGCGCCCACGACGACCGAGTAGCCGAACCACAGCGCGAGGCTCTTGCCCATGCCCAGCGGCTCGCTTGGGAGCACCGTGATGAACGCGACCGGGCCGTTCTTCGTCCTCTCCGCATACTCGGCGGAAGCCATGGTCTTCGAGTCCGCCGCATGCGGGATGACGTAGTCGCCCGGCGGGATCTCGAGCGGCCGTAGCGCGTCCGCCACCCCGGCCTCGTCGGGCAGCGGACCCGAGTCGGACCTGTGATACGTCAGCACCATGTGAATGACGGAGCTGACGACGAACACGATCCCGGCCGAGAGCAGCACCGGCAGCCAGAGCGACGCGACAGACACCATTCCAACCTCCTCGCGGGCAGTGTGCCCACCTTTTCCAGCATAACTGCCCGCGGCGAAACCCCGCGTCGCCCCGCGACCCGGCAAGCGCGGCGCGGGGCTACGGGGTCCCCGCTAGCGCTTGCCGGGGGTTTGGGGCGCAGCCCCATCTAGGTATGCCGCGCGGGGCTACGGGGTCCCCGCTAGCGGCCGCCGGGGGTTCGGGGCGCAGCCCCAGATAACGGTTGAATACGGAGGGGACGGCAAGCATCGACGCGGCCGTCCCCAAGCCGCGCACGGCGCGGCTCGGCAAGCCCGGCGCGGGGCATTGGGGCCCCGCTAGGGCTTGCCGGGGGTTCGGGGCGCAGCCCCGAGGTCAGAAAGAACCGCCGGATGACGGCGCGGAGCTCATCGATGGACGCGGCGCTGTTGATCGCGGTCCGCAGGCCGGAGCCGCCGTGAACGCCCTTCGTGTACCACGACCCGAGCGCCCGCAGCTTGTTGACGACCCACCGCTCGCGCCCCGCTGCGTGCCGCGGGCGGCGCTCCTGCGGCATGCCCGGCGCCACGTGCCGGAAGCCGCGTCGCTCGTCCATCCCCTCGCGCAGCAGCATGTCAATGTAGTCGAGCAGGAACCGTCCGCGGTCCGCGTCGGTCACCGCGGGCTCGGCCGCTCCGCCGGCCAGCGCCGCCGCCTGCCGGAAAATCCACGGGTTGCGCAGCGCGCCGCGGCCGACGAGCACGCCGGCCACTGGCGTGTCCGCGGTGCGATCGACCACCTGCCGGGCCGTGACGCAATCGCCGCTGCCGAAAACGGGGATCGCTACGCCGTCCGCCACCGTTTCTATCAGCCGCCAGTCGGAGATGCCGCTGTACGACTGCGCCGCGGTCCGGCCATGCACCGCGACCGCGGCCGCCCCCGCATCCTCCATCATCCGCGCCATCACCGGCGCATTGATGTCTCGCTCGTCCCACCCGGCCCGCATCTTGACCGTCACGGGAATGCGTACCGCCCGGCACATGGCGCTGACGACGGCCGCCGCGCGCGACGGCTCCCGCATCAGGCTGCACCCGGCGTTATGCTTGGCGATCTTCGGTACCGGGCAGCCCATGTTCACGTCGACGATGTCCGCACCCATCGCCTCGACGATGCGCGCCGCCGCGGCCATCTTGTCCGGATCTCCGCCGAAAATCTGGATGGAGACGGGCCGCTCCTCCTCGGTGTACTCCGCATACTCGAGCGTCCGGTCTATGCCGCGCACGAGTCCCTCGGAACTGACCATCTCGGTGACGACCAGACCGCACCCGCCGTGACGCTTCACCAGACGGCGAAACGCGGTATCCGTCATCCCCGCCATCGGCGCCAGCAGGAACGGCGGATCGAGCGGGACGTTGCCGATGGTCATGTCCAAGTTGCCGGCGGCCGGCGGCCGGCCGTTACTCCTGCGGGAGGGCGGTGGCGGTACGCTGCTGGAACTGTTCGAATGCCTCTTGCAGCGCTTCGTTCTTCCAGTCGATGATCGCTTCCGCGTACAGCTCGTCGAGATACTCGCGGTACGCGGTCGTTCGGCGGTTGCCGAAGACGCGCTGGGAGATCTCGTCGCGCACGCTGTCGAACGGCCGCGCGACGTCTTCCGTCAGCTCTTCCAGCTGCAGGATCTGGTAGCCCTGCGGCGTGCGCCGCGCCTCGCTCACGGTGCCCGGCTCGAGCGTGGCAATCAGCTGCCGAATGCTCTCCGCAACCTCGGCGAGCTGGAACGGACCGATCAGGCCGCCATTCTCCTTCGACGGCGCATCCGACACCGCCGCCGCCACGGACTCGAACGCCTCGCCGTCGATCAGGCGCTGGCGCACCGCCTCGGCCTCGGCGCGCGAGCGCCGGTCGGCTATCAGGTTCGCGGCCGGATCCTCCGGCGCGGAGATGAGGATCTCCCGCAGCGTGACGCTGGCCGGCTCGGTGAACTCCTCGATGTGCGCATCGTAGTACTCCCGCGCCTCGACGTCCGTAATCGTTACGCGGTTCAGGATCTCGACCTGCTGCACCTGACCGGCCAGCATCTGGCGCTCGACAAGCCGCCGGAATTCATCGAGCGTCATCCCTTCCTGCTGGCTCAGCATTTCGATGAACTGCTCGTCGGACTCGATGCCGTTGTCTTCCTTCACACTCTCGAAGTACTCGCGGAATTGGTCGTCCGTAAGCTGGTAACCCAGCTCCTTGCCCCGCTCGACCAGCAGCAACTCCTGCACGGCGGCGGCAAGCACTTCCGGCGTCACCTCCCGGACGAGCTGCATGAGTTCGGCGTTGGTGGCCGGCTGGACGCCCCGCGACCGGATGGCCCCAACCTGGCGGTCCTCCAGGTCGCTCTGCGTGATGATCTCGCCGTTCACCTTCACCAGGATCCGCTCTAACACGCGGAGGGTCGGGTCCGGATTGGCCGGGGCCGGCGCTTGCGCAGCCGCCGGGGAGCCGCCCGCCAGCACCGCCGCCGCAACGAGGAGCGCGCCGCCCGAGATGTAATTCCGCATGTCTTTCACCCCCATGGCCGAGCCTCTTATCTTAACAGCCTGCTACCCACCGGAGCTCAATTCGCGCAGCACCGCCTCTATCGGCGCCAGGACACTGCCGCCGGCCGCAGCGCCGGCCTCGGCGTCGGACGGCCCTAGCGCGTCGAGGTCGATGCGGATCACCGCCGGCGGGGTAAGCGTCACCGCCGGACGGGCCTGCACGAAGGAGATGAGCCGTGCCGGCTCGATCCGGGCGCGGTCTCCAAAACGTATGACGAGCAGATGCCGCTCGCGGTCGACCGTCTCGGCGCCAATCCGATCCGCCAGGATCCGGATCCGTCCGTACTCCGCCAGCCGCTGGACGGAGGTCGGCGGCGGCCCGTAGCGGTCGCCGATCTCGTCGAGCACGGTGGCCAGCGCCGGCTCGTCCCGAACGGCGGCCATGCGCCGGTACAGCGCCAGGCGCTGGTTCGTTTCCACGATGTACTGCTCGTCGATCCGCAGGTCGACGCCGAGGTTCACGACGGCCCGCTGATCGTCCTCCGGCGGCTCCCCCTTCAGCTCCCGCACGGTCTCCTCGAGCAGCTTCAGGTACATGTCGAAGCCGATCGCCTCGATATGCCCGCTCTGTTGCGCGCCGAGCAGATTGCCCGCCCCGCGGATCTCCAGGTCGAGCGCGGCCACGCGAAAGCCGCTGCCCAGGCTGCTGAACTCCTTGATCGCGGCCAGCCGCTGGCGGGCGACCTGCGACAGGTTGTCCGCGGGCGGCACCAGAAGATAGGCGTACGCGCGCCGTGAGGATCGCCCCACCCGGCCCCGCAGCTGGTAGAGCTGCGAGAGGCCGTACCGCTCCGCATGGTTCACGATGATCGTGTTGACGTTTGGAATGTCGAGCCCATTTTCGATGATGGTCGTCGAGAGCAGCACGTCATACGCGCGGCCTACGAAGTCGATCATGATCCGCTCGAGGTCCGCTTCGCCGGACCGCCCGTGGGCCACGGCCAGGCGTGCCTCCGGCACGATCCGCCGCACCATTTCCGCCACCGCGGCGATGTTGTCGATGCGGTTGTGGACGAAGTACACCTGGCCGCCGCGCTCGAGCTCGGTGCGAATCGCGCGCGCCAGCACCTCGCCGTCGAACTTCACGACGTTGGTCTGGATGGACAGCCGGTCGCGGGGGGGCGTCTCGATCATCGACATGTCGCGGATGCCCATCAGCGACATGTTCAGCGTCCGCGGGATCGGTGTCGCCGTCATGGTCAGCACGTCTACCTTGTGCCGCAGGCGCTTGATGCGCTCCTTGTGCGCCACGCCGAACCGCTGCTCCTCGTCCACGACCAGCAGTCCGAGATCGTGGAACCGCACATCCTTCGAGAGCAGGCGGTGCGTCCCGATGATCACGTCGACCCGACCCGCGGCCAGGTCCTTCAGGATCGCGTTCTGCTCCGCCCGGCTGCGGAACCGGCTGACCATCTCAATCCGGATCGGAAACGCCGCGAAGCGGTCCAGGATGGTCTTGAAGTGCTGAAACACCAGCACCGTCGTGGGGGCAAGCAGCGCCACCTGCTTGCCGTCCATCACCGCCTTGAACGCAGCGCGCAGCGCCACCTCTGTCTTCCCGTATCCCACGTCGCCGCACAACAGCCGGTCCATGGGCGCCGGCGTTTCCATGTCGCGCTTGACGTCCGCGACCGCGGTCGCCTGGTCGGGCGTCAGCTCGTACTCGAACGCCGCCTCGAATTCCTCCTGCCAATGGGTGTCCGCGGCGAAGCCGTGACCGGTCACGGCGCGCCGCGCGGCATACAGCCGCAGCAGCTCCTGGGCCATGTCGCGCATGGCCTTGCGCACGCGCGTCTTCGCCCGCTCCCAGCTCGTGCCGCCCAGCCGGTCGAGCGCCGGACGCTGGCTGCCGGTGTATCTCTGGACAAGGTCGAGCTGGTCGACGGGCACGAACAGCTTGTCCCCGCCGTCATAGCGAATCTCCATCAGCTCGTGCGCGGCGTCGCCGATCGCCATTCGCTTCAGCCCGACGAAGACGCCGATGCCGTGATCCACGTGCACGACGTGGTGGCCCACCTTCAGATCGCGCAGGTTCGACAGGAACGACCGGGTAGCCGGCGCCCGGGCGGCGCTGCGCGGCTCCGCGAACAGATCCGCCTCGGCATGGACCCGCAGGCCGGCGACCGGCAGGTGGAATCCGCGGGACAACTGGCCGGTGGCCACGAGGAGCCCCGCCGCGCTCGTCATCTCCGCGTGGTCGACCGCCGCCGTGCGCAGTTCGTACTCTTCCAGGAGCTCACCGACGCGCTCGGCCCGGCCCGGGGTGGTGGCGATGAAGAGCTGCGTCTCCCCCGCGTCCCGGGCCGCCCGCACCTCGGCCGCCCAGTCGCCCAGTCGGCCGTGGAACGAGACGGCCGGCTCACATGAAATGCCGAGCGCGCCGCCGGCGTCATCGTCGAAGCCGAGCGTCTCGAGGCGCGCCGCCGGCGCCAGGTGCTCCGCGATCTCGTCCGGCGTCAGCGCCAACGCCGGCGGCGGCTCCACGGTGCGTCCGCTGTCGATCGCCGTGCGGTAGGTGCGCTTGAGCTGCTCGAGCTGCCGCACTGCCCGCTCGGCGCACGCCTCGGCCTCCTGGACGAATATGCGCATCGGCGATCCGACGAGGTAGTCGAAGACGCTGGCCCCGCGGTCCCAGACCGGCTCATCCGCACTGTCCGGGTCCTCGAACGTATCGCGCAGCGGGAGGACCGCGGCACGGTCGAGCAGCACCATGGATCGCTGGTTGCCGGGATCGAAGCGCCGCAGCGATTCGACCATGTCGCCGACGAACTCCACGCGGAGCGGATGCGTCTCGCCGGCCGGAAAGAAGTCGACGACGCCGCCGCGGATGCAGAATTCGCCGTGCTTGTCGACCGGATCCGCCGGCGTGAACCCGCCGTCGGCCAGCAGATCACCGAGCGCGATCGGCGACACGATGGCGCCCACGGCAAGATCCTGCGTCGCCGCCAGCAGACGGGCCGGCCGGCTGACGCGCGGCAACAGCGCCGGCGTGGAGGCCACCACGACACGCGCCGTGCCGCGGGCCAGGGCGCTCAGCGCACGGCCGCGCGCCGAGGCCACATCCAGGTGCGGGGCGATACCGCGGTACGGGTCGACCTCAGGCGCCGGCAGCGGCAGGATGCCGCGCTCCAGCTCTGCGCCGGATGCGCCCGTGAGCGCGCCGTGGAAGAAGCGGATGTCGCCGACCATCTGCTCGACGTCCCTGTCGGACGGCAGGACAAGCAGCACCGGCGCCGCGGCGGCGTAGGCGGCGACCGCAAACGCCTGCGCCGGCGGCGACAGGCCGGTGACGATCGGCGCCGGACTGCCCAGCCCGACCCGGCTGGCGGCCGACTTCAGGATCGACCGCAGCGTCAGCGACGTCGTTGCGGTAGGCATCGCCCCAACCTCGGACTCGCGGCGTCAGGACTCCGGCTCCTCGAACCGGATGTTCGAGGTGAACGTCCACGCATGCGCCGGCCGGTAGATGCCGGCGTCGCGCGTCTGCGATTTCACGCGGAACGTGTAGAGCAGGCGATGGTAGTCGTACTGGACGCCGTCGCGGCGGTGCGCGGCTACGTCGAGCTTGTACGTTCCGTCGACCAGGTCGAGGCTGTCGATGACGAACACCACCTCGCCCGCCCCCGACAGCTCGACCGGGCGGTACTGCTCGATGTCCGTGTTCGTCCCGTAGCAGCACACGCCGGCGGCATTGAAGATGCTGACACCGAAGACGAAGTCCGTCACCTTTTCGGATGCGCTCACGCGCATGCGGATTGCCAGCCGGGCGCCGGATGGGAACAGATGCCCCGGCCCATCGTCATCCTCGAGACGCACATCGTCGATCCGCACCGGTCCGTCGCCCCAGCGGCCCGCGGCCGCCTTGAACATGTCCTCGGGCTCCCCGGCAGTCTCCCCCGCCACGTCCTCTTCGGGGGCTTCCTCGCGCGCCGCCGGATCGGGCTTGACCGCGGCGTCGGCCTGGTCTACCCCGCCAGCGCTGGCCGGCCCGACGGCCAGCTGCGTTTTCTCGTCCGCCGTAGCCAGCTCGAGCTCTTCCTCCGTCTCGACATCGCCGATGTAGGCGTGCAGCACCCGGCGCGGATCGCCGGACATGCGCACCTTGCCTTCGTCGAGCCAGAGCGCCTCGTCACAGAAGCGCTCCACCATATCGAGCCCGTGCGTGACGAGCACCGTCGTCTTGCCGCGCCGCTTGTACTCGGCGAACTTGTCGAGGCACTTCAAGCTGAACCGCTCGTCGCCGACCGCCAGCACTTCGTCGACCAGCAGCACGTCGGCGTCGACATGCACGGCCACGGCAAATCCGAGCCGCATGTACATCCCGGAGGAGTACGTCCGCACCGGTGCATCGATGAAATCGGCCACGTCGGCAAACTCGACGATCTCGTCGAAGCGGCGGGCAATCTCGCGTCTGGTGAGGCCAAGCATCACGCCGTTGATGAAGACGTTCTCGCGGCCGGAAATCTCCGGGTGGAAGCCGGCCCCCAGCTCGATCAACGCCGAGACCCTCCCCTGCACCCGCACGCTGCCTGCCGTGGGCCGGGTGATGCCAGCCATCAGCTTCAGCAGCGTGCTCTTGCCGGAACCGTTGCGGCCGACGATGCCGAAGGCGGCGCCCTGCCGGATGCGCAGCGATACGTCGTCGACAGCCGGGAATGTCTCGCCGGGGCGGGCGTCGATCAGCTTGCCGCCCAGGAGCGCACTCTTGAGCGTGCCCACGCGCCGGCCCAGGCCGTAACGGCGGTACACCTTCGAGACGGCGGCGAGCTCGACGGCGGCGTTCATACTTCCTCCGCGAACGTATCGCGCAGCCGGTCGAACAGCCCGTAACCGAGCGCCGCGAGCGCCAGCGCCAGCAGGCCGAGCGCCAGCAGCCACTTCCAGTGGCCGAACGGCCCGTCGTAGAACAGGATCTCCTGGTACGAGACGACCAGGTGTGTGAACGGGTTCAGATCCATGAACGGCTTGCCGCCGGCCGGAACCATCGCCATCGGGTAGATGATCGGCGTGGCGAAGAACCACAGCGTCAGCAGGTTGCCGAGCAAATCCCGGATGTCCCGGAAGTGGACCGTCAATGCCGACAGGATCAGCGCAAAGCCGAGCGTCAACAACAGTTGCACGAGGATCACCGCAGGCAACCAGACCAGCTCGGCCAGTCGCAGCGGGCTCGGCAGCCGGCCGTCGAGCGCGTAGTACGCCAGAAACGCCCCGAGCACCGGCAGGCCGAACAGGAAGTGGACCATGTTCGACAGCACGGTGACGATCGGGAGAACCTCCGCCGGGAACATCACTTTCTTGATCAGGTTGCCGTTCGCGATCAGCACGTTCGACGATTCCAGCAGCGACGACACAAACCAGGTCCACGGGAGCAGCCCGCAGAAGAGAAACAGCGCGTACGGCTCCAGCTCGACGCCCCGGAAGCCGGGCAGGATCACGGAGAACACGAACGTATAGACCAGCAGCAGCAGCAGCGGGTTGGCGAACGACCAGAAGAAGCCGAGGATCGACCCGCGGTAGCGCGCCTTCAGCTCGCGGGCGACGAGCGTCCGGATCAGCTCCCGATGGCGGAACAGGCGGCGCAGGCTAGTCAGCATCGATATGGATGATGATCGCGGTCACGTTGTCCGGCGCGCCGCGCACGGTGACGAGGCGCACGAGCGTATCGCACGCCGCCTGCAGGTCGGCGTGGTCCGACAGCACGCGGTGGATCTCAGCCGCGGGCAGCACCGACGACAACCCGTCCGTGCACAGCAGCAGGCGGTCACCGGGGCGCAGCGTCAACTCCGACACGTCGGGTGCGGCAGCCTCCTCGGCCGATAGAACCCTTGTGACAATGTTACGCCAGGGGTGCTCGCGCGCCGCGGCCGCAGTCAACGCCCCGGCCCGGACCTGCTCCTCGACCCAGGAATGGTCGCGCGTGAGGCGCGTGAGCCCGGCCGGACGGAGCAGGTAGGCGCGGCTGTCTCCGCAATGCGCGAGCGCCGCGGTCAGCCCATCCACGAGCACCGCGACCGCTGTCGTCGCCATTCCCCGCAACGCGGGAGACGCCGCCTCGCGCTCGGCAATCCGCCGGTTCGCGAGGTCGAAACCGGCCCGCAGCCGGTTGGCGCCCCGACTCAACTCCGGATCGAAAGGGCGGCGCCAGCGGTCCGCTGGCCCCAGGGAAGCGGTCGCCTCCGCGGCGCCGGCAATCGCGTCGACGGCGATCCGCGAAGCGATGCTGCCGCCGGCATGGCCGCCGACGCCGTCGGCCACGACGTACAACCCCAACTCCGGCTGCGCGACATGGCAGTCCTCGTTCTGCGTGCGCCGCAGGCCGGGATCGGTGCGGGCAGCCCAGGACAGGCGCATCGGTTTCACGATCTACCTCGCCCGGGCGGGCGCCCGGTGGCTCAGTGGCCGCCGGCCGGCCGGACGCGAACCTTCGTCGCCACCCTCAGCCGCACGAGCGACTTCAGGAGCGCGATGCGCGCCCGCTCGACGTCGCTGTCGGCCGCACGCTGGTCGAGGCGGGCCTGCGCCCGCTGCTGGGCGGCCTCGGCGCGATCCACGTCAACCTCCTCGGCGCGCTCCGCTATCTGGGCCAGGACGGTGACGCGGTCCGGCAGCACTTCGGCAAAGCCGAACGCCACCGACACGAAGAACCGCTCGCTCCCCTGCCGAAACCACAGCTCGCCCACCTGGAGCGTGACCAGCAGCGGCGTGTGTCCCGGCAGCACGCCGAAATAACCGCCGGCGCCCGGAATCTGCACGTCGTCCACCGCTTCGCGGACGATTGCCCGCTCGGGCGTGACCAGCTCGAACGTGAGGGAAGACGGGAGCTCCATGCGCTGTCTCTCGGCGCCGCCTACGCCGCGGCGGTCTTCATCTTTGCGGCGTTGGCGAGCGCTTCCTCGATGGTGCCCACCATGTAGAACGCCTGCTCGGGCACGTCGTCGTGCTTGCCGTCTACGATCTCCCGGAAGCTGCGGACGGTGTCGGCAATCGGGACGTACTTGCCCTTGAGGCCGGTGAACTGCTCCGCCACGAAGAACGGCTGCGACAGGAACTTCTGGATCTTGCGCGCCCGGGAGACGCTCAGCTTGTCCTCCTCGGACAGCTCGTCGATGCCAAGAATGGCAATGATGTCCTGCAGGTCCTTGTAGCGCTGCAGCACCTCCTTGACGTCGCGTGCCGTCGAGTAGTGCTCGTCGCCGATGACGCGCGGGTCGAGGATGCGCGAGGTGGAGGCGAGGGGATCGACCGCGGGGTAGATGCCGAGCTCCACGATCGACCGCGACAGGTTCGTCGTCGCGTCGAGGTGGGCGAACGTCGTGGCCGGCGCCGGATCCGTGTAGTCGTCGGCCGGCACGTAGATGGCCTGCACCGAGGTGATCGATCCTTTGCTGGTCGACGTGATCCGTTCCTGGAGCGCACCCATCTCCGTGAGCAGCGTCGGCTGGTAGCCGACAGCCGAGGGCATTCGACCAAGAAGCGCCGACACTTCCGAACCCGCCTGGGTAAAGCGGAAGATGTTGTCGATGAACAGCAGGACGTCCTTGCCCTCCGCGTCGCGGAAGTACTCGGCGACCGTCAACGCGCTCAATCCGACCCGCAGCCGCGCGCCGGGGGGTTCTGTCATTTGCCCGTAAACCAGGGCCGCGCGTGATTTCGCGGAATCCTCAGGGTCGATGACTCCGCTCTCCTGGAACTCCAACCACAGGTCGTTCCCCTCGCGCGTCCGCTCGCCAACGCCACCGAACACCGACACGCCGCCGTGCTTGACCGCGATGTTGTGGATCAACTCCTGAATGATGACGGTCTTGCCGACGCCGGCGCCGCCGAACAGGCCGATTTTGCCGCCTTGCAGATACGGCTCCAACAGGTCGACGACCTTGATCCCGGTCTCGAACATCTGCAGCTCGGTCGACTGTTCCACGAGCGGCGGGGCGGAACGGTGAATGGGCCAGCGCTCCTCTGACTGAACCGGCCGGTCGGGAAAGTCGACAGGCTCGCCGAGCACGTTCAGCACCCGCCCGAGCGTCTGCGGCCCGACCGGCATCGAGATCGGCGCGCCGGTGTCGACGGCCAGCATGCCGCGCTGCATGCCGTCGGTGGGCTTCATGGCGACCGTCCGGACGCGGCTCTCGCCGAGGTGCTGCTCGACCTCCACGATCACGTCGATCGCATTGGCGCCCTCCCCTTCCGACTTGATGTGCAGCGCGTTGTATATCGGCGGGAGATCTCCGCTTTCGAATTCGACGTCGACCACCGGACCGATCACCTGGACCACGCGTCCCACTCTTGCGTCTGCGCCTGCTGCGTTCGCCATGCTCTCTCTGCGCTCCCGTATTACAACGCTTCCGCGCCGGACACGACCTCGATCAACTCGCGCGTGATCGTCGCCTGGCGCATCTTGTTCATGTACAACGTCAACTCATCGATCATCTCGCCCGCGTTCCGGCTGGCCGCGTCCATGGCCGTCATCCGCGCGGCGTGCTCGGCCGCGGCCGACTCGAGCATCGCGCGAAACATCTGCGTCTCGACATGCCGCGGCAGCAACTGCTCGAAGATCTCCTTCGGGGTCGGCTCGAACAGATGGTCGGCCAGCAGCGCCGCGTCCTGCTCGTCCGGATCGAGGCGCGGAATCGGCAGCAACCGCTCGACCACGACCCGTTGCTGCAGCACGCTCTTGAACTCGTTGTACAGCAGATACACGTCGCGCGCGGCGCCGCTGGTGTACGCCTCGATGGCCGCGCGCGCCGCGCTCTGGGCGTGGCTGTACTTCAATGCGCCGAACACGTTGACGTCCTCGTAGCGCACGTCGAACCCGTGATGCCTGAAGAAATCGCGCCCCTTGCGGCCGATGACACCGAGCGCGACCGCGTTGTTCGTGTCGCCGATGAACGTCCCGGCGCGGCGCAACAGGGTCGAGTTGAAGCTGCCGCAGAGCCCCTTGTCGGCGGTCACGACGAACAGCAGCGTCGGACCTTCCGGGCGGCTCTCGGGCGGCGCCAGCAGCGGGTGCAGCTCCGGATCGACGCGCGTCGCCAGGCTGTTGAGCGTGCTCAGCATCAGCCGCGCGAACGGGCGCGCCCCGATGATCCGGTCCTGGGCCCGCCGCAGCTTGGACGCGGCGACGGTCTTCATCGCCTTCGTGATCTGCTCCGTGGACGAAACCGCGCGAATGCGGCGGCGCATGTCTATGAGCGACGGCATCGCTTAGGAGTCCGTGGTGAAACCCCGCGTCGCACCGAGACCGGCCAGGCGCCGGGCTGACAAGGCGTGACGAGGGAGCATATTAAGCATATGTGACCGAGGAACAACGCAGCTCAGACCGGATGCATGGACGGTCGAATGCAGCGGGGCTTTCGCCACCGGCTCCTAGGCTGCCACTCCCTTCCGGGTGGCGACAAACTGCTCGGTGAACGCCTTGATGGCCGCGGTGACGTCCGCCTTCAGCTGGTCATCCAGCTTCTTCTGCTCCGTCAGCCGGTCCAACAGCTCCTTGTGCCGCGTCTCGATGAACTGGTAGAGGTCGCGTTCGTAAGTCGCAACGTCGCTCTCGGCAACCGGATCGAGGAAACCGTTCGTGCCGGCGAACAGGATGAGCACCTGGCGCTCCACCACCAGCGGCTCGTACTGCCGCTGCTTGAGTACCTCCACGAGCCGCCGGCCGCGATTGAGCTGATCCTGCGTCGCCTTGTCGAGGTCGCTGCCGAACTGCGCAAAGGCGGCCAGCTCGCGGAACTGCGCCAGGTCGAGCCGCAAGGTGCCCGCCACCTGCCGCATGGCACGCACCTGGGCCGAGCCGCCGACCCGGGACACGGAGTTGCCGACGTTGATGGCCGGACGAATGCCCTGGTGAAACAGATCCGACTCCAGGAAGATCTGCCCGTCGGTAATCGAGATGACGTTGGTCGGGATGTAGGCCGACAGGTCGCCGGCCTGGGTCTCGATGATCGGCAGCGCCGTCAGCGAGCCGCCGCCCAGTTCCGCGCGCAGCTTCGCCGCCCGCTCCAGGAGTCGCGAGTGCAGGTAGAACACGTCGCCGGGGTACGCCTCGCGGCCCGGCGGGCGGCGCAACAGCAGCGAGATCTCCCGGTAGGCCTGCGCGTGCTTGGAGAGATCGTCGTAGATGCAGAGCGCGTGCCGCCCGCTGTCGCGGAAGTACTCGCCCATTGCGCACGCGCAATAGGGGCTGATGTACAGCAGCGGCGCCGGCTCGGAGGCGCCCGCCGTAACGACGATGGTGTACTCCATGGCGCCCGCTTCTTCCAGCGTGCGCACGACCTGCGCAACGGTCGACTGCTTCTGGCCCACCGCGTTGTAGATACAGACGACGTCGAGGCCCTTCTGGTTGATGATCGTGTCGACCGCCACCGCCGTCTTGCCCGTCTGGCGGTCGCCGATGATCAACTCGCGCTGGCCGCGGCCGATCGGGACCATCGCGTCGATTGCCTTGAGGCCGGTCTGCAGCGGCTCCTTGACCGGCTGGCGGTCCACGACGCCCGGCGCGATCTTCTCGATCGGCGCCTGCTGCGTGGTGGCGATGGGGCCCTTGCCGTCGACCGGCTGGCCCAGGGCGTTGACGACGCGGCCCAGCAACGCGTCGCCGACCGGCACCGAGATGATGCGACCCGTCCGCTTGACGGGGTCGCCTTCCTTGATCTCGGTCGTCTCGCCCAGCAGCACGGCGCCGACGCTCTCCTCCTCGAGGTTGAGCGCAATGCCGAACACACCGTGCGGGAACTCGAGCATTTCGGTCGCCATCGCGCCCTCGACACCGTGTATCCGGGCGATGCCGTCGCCGACCGACACGACGGTGCCAACCTCGGCGACATCGACGTCGAGCTCGTAGCTGCCGAGCTGGTCCTTGATGATCCGCGATATTTCGTCTGCCTTGATGTCCATCCTTCGACTCCTACGCGTCCGCCAACAACCGCTGCCGCAGCCGCGCCAGGTGCCGCGCGATGCTGCCGTCCCACACCGTGCTGCCGATCTGGATGATCGCGCCGCCGATGATGGAGGGGTTGACGCGTGCTTCGACCGTGACGTCCCGGCCGGTGACGGTTTCAATCTGACGCGCGATCTCGAGCCCGCGCTCGTCCGGGAACGGTTCCGACGATGTGAACTGGGCCCGCAGCTGGCCGCGGTGCACCATCAACCGCTCGCGGTACACCTCGAGCAGCTCCGGGAGCAGCGCCAGACGGTTGCGCTCCGCGAGCAGGGCCAGCAGTCGGACCGTGATCGGCGACAGGTCACCGCTGCGCTCGGTGAGTGCGGCCACCACCGCCCGCTTCGTTGCCGGCGGGACGACCGGGCTCAGCAGGCATTTACGCAATGTCGCATGGCCGTCGACGAGCGCCATGAACCCGGAGACGTCCCGCTCGACCCGATCGAGCGCGGCTTCACGCTCGCAGACGTCGAAGAGCGCGCGTGCGTACCGTTTCGCGGCGGCGCGATTTGCCATTGTCTTCTTCGTTAGATGGGGCTGCGCCCCAAACCCCCGCCAGCCACTCGCGGGGACCCCATTGCCCCACTCCGTGGCCGGCGGGCCGCGCCGTGCGCGGCCTGGGGCTGCGCCCCAAACCCCCGCCAGCCACTCGCGGGGACCCCATTGCCCCACTCCGTGGCCGGCGGGCCGCGCCGTGCGCGGCCTGGGGCTGCGCCCCAAACCCCCGCCAGCCACTCGCGGGGACCCCATTGCCCCACTCCGTGGCCGGCGGGCCGCGCCGTGCGCGGCCTGGGGCTGCGCCCCAAACCCCCGCCAGCCACTCGCGGGGACCCCATTGCCCCACTCCGTGGCCGGCGGGCCGCGCCGTGCGCGGCCTGGGGCTGCGCCCCAAACCCCCGGCGGCTGCTAGCGGGGACCCCTTCGCCCCGCGCCGCTGCCGCCGGGCCGCGCTGTGCGCGGCCTGCGGAACTTCGCACGCAGCACTTGTAAGTGGAAGTGATCCGCGGCGAGCAAAAAAGGCATTTATACCATTCGCTGTCGAGCCGGGGCAAGCCCGCGCACTCCGGGGCCGCGCCGCACGGCCTGTTGCGGCTAGCGGGCGGACAGACGCTTGAACAACCGCTGGAGCTCGTCCTCGGAACCGAACGAGATTCGGATTTGCCCGCCCCGCCGGCGGCGCACGATCTCAACGCGCGATCCCAGTGCGACGCGCAGGGCGTCGGCAGCCGCCCGGGTGTGCACGTCGGCGGGTGGCGACGGTTGCCGCGGCGGCGGCGGCGCGAGACGCTTCTTGACCAGCGCCTCCGTAGCGCGGACCGACAGTCCGCCGGCGCGCACATCGCGCCCGGCGCGGCGCTGGGCCGCCGCATCGGGCAGGCTGGCCAGCGCCCGCGCGTGGCCCATGGTCAGCGCCCCGGACGCGATGTCCGCCTGGACGTCGTCGGGGAGCGCCAGAAGCCGCTGGTAGTTGGCGACGGTCGCGCGGTCCTTGCCGACCGCCTGTGCGATCTGCTCCTGCGTCTGGCCGAACTCGCCGGCCAGTCGCCGGTAGGCGCGCGCCTCCTCGACAGGGTTGAGGTCTTCGCGCTGGACGTTCTCGATCAGCGCCAACTCCAGGCGCTTGTCGGCCGGGACGTCACGAACGACCACCGGGACCTTCAGCAGGCCTGCGCGCTGGGCCGCGCGCCAGCGGCGCTCGCCGGCCACGATCTCGTACGACCCTTCGTCGCGGCGGCGCACCACGATGGGCTGGAGCACGCCCGTCTCCTTGATCGACTGCGTCAGCGCTGCGAGCCGCGCCTCGTTGATGTCGCGACGCGGCTGCTCACTATTCGGCGCGATCAGATCCAGGTCGACCTCCAGCGGACCGGCCGGCGGCGATGGTGGCGGTGACGGAAAGTCAGGAATCAGCGCGCTCAACCCTCGGCCCAGCGCACGGCGTTTGTCAGCCACTGTCTCTGCTCCTTGCACCATCGGGGTTCCCGCCCTTGTCGAGTATCTCCCTCGCAAGCGCGAGGTACGCCGCCGCGCCGCGCGACCGGTGGTCGTAGGCGAGCGCCGGCAGCCCGTGGCTCGGCGCCTCCCCCAACCGGACGTTGCGCGGGATCACCGTATCGAACACCTTGTCCTTGAAGAACGCGCGCACATCCGCCGCCACCTGCCGGCCGAGGTTCGTCCGCGAATCCGCCATCGTCAACAGCACGCCGCCGATCTCCAGTTGCCGGTTCAAGCCCGCCCGCACACCCTGCACCGTGTTTCTCAACTCCGTCACGCCCTCGAGCGCGAGGTATTCGCAGGTCAGCGGCATCAACACCTCGTCCGCGGCCACCAGTGCGTTAAGCGTCAGCAAGCCGAGCGAGGGCGGCGTATCGATCAACACGTGGTCGAACCGGCGCCGCGCGGCGCTCACGAATGGCCGCAGCCGCGACTCTCGACTTTGCATGGTCACCAGCTCGATCTCCGCGCCTGTCAGGTGCCGATCCGCGGGCGTCAGCGACAGATCAGGAATTCCGGTCGGAATCACGAAGTCGTCCACCGGCGGCGGCGTATCGGCGGTCAGCAGCTCGTACACCGTTCCGCCCGGCGCTGCGCATCCTGCCTGCCCGACGCCGCTGGTCAGATTCGCCTGCGGGTCCATATCGACCAGCAGCACCTTCTGCCCAAGGTGGCAGAGCGACGCCGCGAGGTTGATGGCCGTCGTCGTCTTGCCGACGCCACCCTTCTGGTTCGCCACGGCGACCACCGTTTTCATTGCCGGCTTCCCCGTGCGGCGCCACTTTGAATTATGTTTATAGACCTATAATTGGTCATTTAGGATAAACCATCACGCAAAACGTTCCGACCGGCCGTTTCCCCTCCCTGACGGGCTCGCTTCTCCGCATCGTCATTTTTGGAGCGCGCTGATGTTCCACGTGGAACACGGCGGCCGTACGCCTCCCCCACACCGCGCCAGAACGGCATCGTCCCACCCGGGGACGGCAAGCCTGACGGCAGACGTGCCGGACACGATCCGTCCCGACGTACGTCGCGTGCCACCATTCCGTGCCGACACCATGCGCGCCGTGGATGTTCCACGTGGAACATCCACGCTCCATCGACATTAACGACGGTCGAATGCCGTTTGCATTTCTTCGAGGATGGCGCTCGTCACGCGCCTCGGATCGTCCGCCAGCGTGATTGGGCGGCCAACGACGAGATAGTCTGCGCCCGCCTCGATCGCCGACGCCGGCGTGCTCGCGCGTTTGTGGTCGTCTTCACCTGCGCCACCTGGCCGAATCCCTGGTGTAACGATGAGAAAATCGGGCCCCACCAACTCCCGTATCGCCCGCGCCTCCCGGCCGGATGCTACGACGCCATGACAGCCGACTTCCTTCGCCTTGCCGGCTCGGTGCAAGACAAGCTCCTGCACCGACATGGCTATGCCCTGCTCTCGCAGGTCCCTTTCGTCCAGACTAGTCAGCACCGTCAGCGTCAGAATCTGCAGCGACGACCCGCGCGCCGCTTCCACCGCAGCGCGAATCGTCTGAAACGTCGTATTTACGGTGGTCAACGCAACACCGTTGCGGACGGCAACAGCTACCAGTCGCTTGATCGTCTCGCCGATGTCACCGAATTTGAGGTCGAGAAATACCCGCTTGCCGCGATCCCGCAGCCCCCGCACCACGGTGTCATGCCCTGCAAGGTAGAGTCCCCACCCCACCTTGACGCAGTCCACCGAGTCACCGAGCGAATCGACGAGGCGGTACGCGTCGTCCGGCTCGATACTACGCGTGGGGTTGGTTGGGTCGTTGGGAAAGTCGAGCGCGACGATGAGCCGCTCTCGCGCCTGAATGCTCGTTGGACCAGCCTCCGGTGCGCCGACCGCAGCGTCAAGCCACAGTACTGGATAATACCATGCAGGTTGTCGTCGGCCGTCCCAGAGAGGTATTCATCCATGACAAAGGACCCGCTGTGGGCGCTCCTCGCCGAACGGGCGCTCCATACTGGACAGCACATCACCCTGAGCTCCGGCAAGGAGTCCACCTACTACTTCGACTGCAAGCCGGTAACCCTCAGTGCCGCCGGCGCACCCCTGGTCGGTGACGCCTTCGTGAACGCGCTGGAGGGCTTGCCGGGGGACGTCACCGCCGTCGGCGGCCTCACCCACGGCGCCGATCCGATCATCGGCGCCGTCATGCTGCGCGCCTTCGCGCGCGGCCGCGCCCTCGACGGGTTCTACGTCCGAAAGCAGCCCAAGGCGCACGGCACCAGGCAACTTATCGAGAACCCGCCGCCGCCTGGAACACGCGTCGTTATTGTCGAGGACGTCGTGACGAGCGGTAAATCGGCGCTCAAGGCGGTCGACGAGGCGCGCCTTGCAGGCTGTGAGGTGGTGGGCGTCATCGCGCTCGTTGATCGCCAGGATGGGGGAGCCGAGACGATACTCAAGCACGTTCCCCACTACGTTGCCCTGTATAAACGGCAGGACTTCCCGCAAATCGCCGCCAGCGAGCCCGCCTAGTGGTCCGTCACGTCATAATCTTCGGATAGACGGACTTGAGTTTACAGCGCGCATCGTCGACCTTCATCTGCCAGTCCACGCCGCGTTGCGTGCCATTGACGTCGGTGGACCACGCCGACACTTCGCCGTGCAGGGTCTCGAGGTCGCCGATGCGGCGTTCGCGCAGGCATTGGCGCGTCATCGAGCTCAGCTCGTTCTCCGCGATGTTCAGCCAGCTCCCGTGTTTCGGCGTGTGGCAGAACGCGATGCGACGAACGAGTTGCCGTGCCCGGGTCGGCTCGAACACTTCGTAGAAGGCGCCCTTGGTGTGCGTGTTGAGGTTGTCGCACACCAAGGTGATCTTCTCGCAGTCGGCGTAGCGTCCTTCCAACAGGCCGGCGACCTCCAGCGCCCAGTCCACCTTCCTGCGCCGGGCCCGGGCCGTCGCCTGCCGCCAACCCGCCAGCGGTTCGCTGAACAGGAAGACCGCGGCCGTGCCGGCCCGTTCGTACTCGTAGTCGACACGCCGGGGACGCTGCTTCGTGGCCGCCATCGGCGGACGGGTTTCCCTGACCAACTGCACCGGCTGCTCGTCCATGCACACGACGGGACAATCCGGATCGTAGGGTTGCTGATACAGGTCCAGGACCTGTTCCATGTTCGCCGCGAACTCGGCATCGGCCTGTGGCGGGATCACCCAATACTCGATTTTCCGCCGCGTCATGCCGTTTTTTTAAGCGTGCGCCGGATGGTTTCGTGGCTGATCGACTCGACGACCCCCAACTCGACGACCCGGCGCGCCAACAGCCGTAGCGACCAGTTCGCAAAGCCCCTCGGGGGCGGCCCCAGACGCAAGGCGATGACCTGGGACTCCTGTTCGCCGTCGAGCAGCTTCTCGACCGGCGGTGATTCGCGTCGTTTTCGCTCCAGCGCCTGTTCGAACCCGTCCAGCACGCATCGTTGGCGAATGTTCTCGACCGTCTTGGTGCGGCACGAAAAGGCCTCGGCGACCTGCCGGTCGGTCCACCTTGGCCCGTCCGCATCGGCCTTCAAGAGAATCTGCGCGCGGCGCACCTTCTCGCTGCCGCCGTTGAGCGTTCGGAGCGTCTGTTGACAGACCTCGCGTTCCTGTGCCGTGAGTCGAACGATGTATTTTTTCCCCACGGGAACTCTCTCGGTTCGAGATGAGTTCCACGACAGCCCTAATGTTTACTCGTGGCAAAGCACTAGGAGCCCGTGGTGATTTTATATTCGGTTTTTATTCGCTTCTGGCCGGAGCCTTGCACAACACAAGCAAGCGGCTCCCGAGGCTGTCGACGAGCGGGAAGGTCCCGCGGCGCTCCAGCGGCGCCGGGAGGTCCGCCGGCAGGTCGTCGCCGCCCCTGAAGAGGAACAACTCTCCGCCGTCCCGGACAAACGTCTGGAGCTGTTGCAGCTCTCGCGACCCCGTCCGCACACCGCGCAGCGTCAGTAGATCGAAACCGCCCTGCAGCCGTGGTTGCGAAGCGAGGTCCTCGAACCGGCCGGTCTCCACCGCTGCATTTCCGATCTCCAACCGGCGGACGGCCTCGCGGAGAAACGCGGCCTTGCGCGTCCGCGCCTCGACCATCAGCAGTGACCCGCCGCCGAGCGCGAGACAGAAGGGGATTGCCGGTGAACCGCTGCCCGATCCGATGTCAATCACCTTGTGCGGCCCGCGGCCGGTGCGGGATGCAGCCGCCAACGGCTCGATCACGAGACGGTCGAGGCCGTGATCCCCGTCGTCGAGCGCGGTCAGGTTCATCCGCGCATTCCACTGCTGCAACAGCTCGAGGTAGGCGCACAAGCGGTCGACCAACGCGGGCTGCAGCTCAAGCCCCGCCCGTTCCGCGCGCAGCCGGAGGCGCGCAGCCAGCCGCGCGCGCCGCTGCCGCCCGTCAGGTTGCTGCTGTGCCCTGGTCACAGACCTGGCCGCCTGGTTCGCCGGGCGGCGCGGCGGCCACGTCGTGTGCAGCCGGGAGGCGCGGGCCCGACGCACGGCGTGCAACGTAGGCGGCGATCACCGTGACCGCCGCCGGTGTCACGCCCGGCACGCGCTGCGCCTGACCGAGCGTGGCAGGTCGCGTTTCGGTTAGGCGCTCGACGATCTCGCGCGACAACCCCGGCACGCCGCCGTAGCGGAAGTCGCGGGGGATAACCAGGCCCTCCTGCCGGCGCGTGCGGGCGACGGTCGCTTGCTGGCGGTCCAGGTATCCCGCGTACTTGAACTCCGTTTCCACGCTTGCCAGATCGATATGCCGTTGGCCGGGCAGGATGTCGAGAGCAATCCCGCCGTTCTCGGCCAGTTGTGCAAGTCGGACTTCCGGGCGGCGCAATGCCTGCGCCGCGCGCAGGCGCACGCCGCCGTCCAGCGCCACCGTGGTACGCCGTACCCGGGCGCGGTTGCGCTCGTAGCGTGCCCGCCGGCCCTCGAATCTGGTCCACCGCTCGTCACACACCAGCCCGATGTCGCGCCCGCGCGGCGTGAGACGTAGATCCGCGTTGTCGATGCGGAGCAGCAGGCGGTGCTCCGCACGCGAAGTGAACATGCGGTACGGCTCCAGGCAGCCGCGCGTCGTCAGGTCGTCCGCCAATACCCCGATGTACGCCTCATCGCGCCCGATCATGAGCGGCTTGCGCCCCTGCGCCAGCCGGGCGGCGTTGATGCCGGCCAGCAGCCCCTGCGCCGCGGCCTCCTCGTAGCCCGAGGTGCCGTTCACCTGGCCGGCATGGAACAGCCCACCGATGCGCTTGGTCTCGAAGGTGGGGTAGAGCTCCGTCGGCTGAATGAAGTCGTACTCGATGGCGTACCCGGGGCGCAGCATGACCGCGTCCTCGAGGCCGGGCAGGGCGTGCACGAGCGCCTCCTGCACGTCGCGCGGGAGACTCATCGAGTACCCGTTCACGTAGATTTCGTCCACATCAAGCCCCTCCGGCTCGAGGAAGATCTGATGCCGTTCCCGATCCGGGAAGCGCATGATCTTGTCTTCCAGCGAGGGGCAGTAGCGGGGACCGATACCGGAAATCTGGCCGTTGTACAGCGGCGACTGGCCGATATGACGCCGGACGAGGTCCCGGACGCGGCCGGTGGTGTGCAGCAGGTGGCACAGCACCTGCGGGCGGTCAATCCCGTCCGTCATGAACGAGAACGGCACCGGCGGCCGGTCGCCGGGCGCGGGTTCGAAGCGGTCGAAGTCGATGCTGCGGCGGTCGAGCCGCGGCGGCGTGCCGGTCTTGAGTCGACCCCACCGAAAGCCGAGCGACTTGAGCGACTCGGCCAGGGCGTGCGACGCCGGCTCGCCCACCCGGCCCGCCGCGCGCGTCTCCGGTCCGACGTGAATCAGCCCGTTGAGAAACGTTCCGGTCGTGACCACAACCGCGCGGCAGCCAATCCGCCGGCCATCCTCGAGGGCGATGCCGGCTACTCGGTCGTGCTCGACCAGGATCCGCCCGGCCCGGCCGATGATCCAGTCGAGGCCCGCCTCCCGACCGAGCGCCTGCCGTATCCAGGCGCCATACCGCTTCTTGTCCGCTTGGGCGCGCGGCGACCAGACCGCCGGCCCGCGGCTGCGGTTGAGCAGCTTGAACTGGATGCCGACGGCGTCGATCGCCTGGCCCATCAGGCCGCCCAGGGCGTCGATCTCGCGCACCAGATGCCCCTTGGCGGTCCCCCCGACCGCCGGGTTGCAGGGCATGTGCGCCACCGTGGCGTCGGAAAGCGTGCAGAGGCCCACCCGGGCGCCCATGCGCGCCGCGGCGAACGCCGCTTCGCAGCCTGCATGCCCGGCGCCGATGACGACGATGTCGAACTCTTTCATGCTCCGTGCGACCCGCTGTGGCCCGAACAGCAACAGGTGCTATTTTCCGATACAGAAACGCTCGAAGATCCGCTGCAGCACGTCTTCCGCCGTGCGCTTTCCGGTGACCTCCTCGAACGCGCCGCGCGCGTCCTGCAGGTCGGCGAGAATCAACTCCTCGGGGGCCGCGGCTTCCGCGGCTTCCGCCGCGCGCACCAGCGCCGCCGCGGCCTGCTCCACCAGCAGGATGTGACGCAGGTTGGACAGCGTCGGCGTGTCGCGCAGCGGCTCACCCGCCCAGAGGACCTTCGCGAGCGCGTCGCGCAGGCTGCCCAGATCGCCCCCGTCGCGCAGCGATACGGTCACTTGCGGGCCCGGGTTCCGCAGATCCGTCGCTTCCCAGCGCGCCGGCTGGTCCGCCTTGTTGATGACAACCACGCGGTCCGCGTCGGCTGTCTCGCGCAGCAGCTCGCGGTCCGCGACTTCGAGCTGCCGGGACCGGTCGAGCACCAGCAGGACGGCGGCGGCCACCTCGAGCGCCCCGCGCGCGCGTGCAACGCCCTCCGCCTCGACCGCGTCCGCTGTCCGCCGGATGCCGGCCGTGTCGACCAGCGTCACCGGCAGACCATCGATCTCGGCCGTTTCCGTCAGCAGATCCCGGGTGGTCCCGGGCACCTCCGTCACAATCGCCCGCGGCGCGCCGAGCAGCCGGTTGAACAGGGTGGATTTCCCGACGTTCGGCTTCCCGAGGATGACCACCTGGCGCCCTTCGCGCACCAACCGGCCGGAGCGCGCGCCAGCGAGCAGCGCCCGCGTCCTCTGCAGCAGCGCCCGCGTCTCGGCGGCGGCTTCTCCGGCTGCGGCGAAGTGGTAGCCCTCCTCCGGAAAGTCGATCGAGGCTTCCAGCCGCGCCGTCAGATCGAACAAGGCGGCGTCGATCGCGCCGATAGTTGCGGTGACGGTCCCTTCGAGCTGATCGAAGGCAACCCGGGCCTGCAGGGGAGTGACGGCGTCGATCAGGTCGGCGACGGCCTCGGCCTGCACCAGATCCATCCGGCCGTTGACGAACGCCCGCAGCGTGAACTCGCCCGGCTCCGCCAGACGCGCCCCCGCCCGGACGACCGCTTCGACGATCTGGCGCAGCAGCACGGGGCTGCCGTGGCCGCTGATCTCGACCACGTCCTCCCCGGTGTACGACGCCGGACCGGGAAAGTAGGTGGCCACCACCTGATCCAGCGCCCGGCCGGCGTCCGGTGCGCCGACTACCGAAGTGAAAGTGGCGTGCCGCGGCTGCAGGTCACGGCCGGCGCGCAGCACGGCACCGGCCACGCCGCTGGCTACCGGACCGCTGACGCGCACCACACCGACACCGCCGCGGCCGGCCGGCGTCGCGACCGCGACGATCGTGTCGTCGGGGGAGTACATGCCACCCGTCAGTGCTCCGGCGCATCGGCCGTGATCACGACGGTTTTCATGAACGCGTCACCGCTGCTTTCCGACGACGCGCCAGGCTCTGCGGCAACGGCCAGATGCACGAGGCGGCGGGCGTACGGGTTGAGGGGACCCATCTCCTGCGGCTCGCCCGTCTCGCGGGCGCGTTCGGCGAGCAGCACGGCGGTTTCCTGAAGCTCGGCATCCTTGCCCTTGCGGTAGTCCAGGCAGTCCACCACGATGTGCCGACTCGGGTGTTTGCGGCGAAAAGCCGCGTTGAGGAGATGCTGGAGCGCGTCGAGCGCGGCTGCCCGCCGCCGGACGAAAACGTCGCTGCCGTCCCCGGCGATCACGATGCGGGTGCCGTCCGCAATCGGCTCGACCGCAACATCCAGATCGAGTCCCATCGCGTCGGTGACCGACTGCACGAACCCCACGAGTTGCCCGTCGAGATCATCATCCACCGGTCGTGCTCCTCCCGCCTGTTTTGCCTCGCGCCGCCGTTTTCACGCGCCGCTCCGCCGCCGGCCGCACGGTGCGCACCTTGGCCGGTCCGATCACCCGGTTCGTAATCACCTGCTGTCCAATCCCGAGCACGTTGCTGGTGAGCCAGTAGATCACGAGACCGCTCGGGGCCCAGAGAAACATGAAGGTGAAGACGACGGGCATCATCATCATCATCTTCTGCTGCATCGGGTCGACCTGGGTCGGCGACAACCAGGTCTGCAGAACCATGGAGCCGCCCATGATGATCGGCGTGATGTAGAGCGGGTCGTGCACGGAAAGGTCCGTTATCCAGAGCATGAAGGGGGCGCCGCGCATCTCGATGGCCATCGATAGCAGGCGGTAGAACGCGAACAGGATCGGCATGGTGGCCAGCAGCGGCAGGCATCCGCTGACCGGGTTGACCCCGCGGTCGCGATAGAGCCCCATCACCTCCTGATTCATCTTCTGCTTCTGCGGATCGGTCGCCTTCAGGTGCTTGTAGCGCTCCTGAATCGCCTTCATCTCCGGCTGGAGCTCCTGCATCTTGCGCGCCGAGACGACCTGTTTGTGCCGTAGCGGGAAGATCACGATGTTGATCAGGATCGTCAGGATGATGATCGAGAACCCCCAGTTGCCGACGCCGCCATGTACCCAGGTCAGCGAGCGGTGCAGGGGGACCACCAGTACGGACAGGAACCCGAACTCGATGGCCTGCGGCAGGGTGGGGTCCGCCGCTTCGAGCACGTCGAAGTCCTTCGGCCCCAGATAGAACGGCAACTCGCCGACACCGCCGGGCAGCGCAAGATCGAACGCCATCAGCTCGCGCATATCCTCGTCGGGAGGCCGCGGGGGAAGCGGCACAGCGCGGTACTGCACCGTCGTCTCCTGGCCTTGCGGCAGCGCCGCCGCCAGGAAGTAATGGTTGTCCACCCCGACGAACGTCATCCGCCCCTGATACGTCGACTGCTCGGCGACGTCGTCGGCCGCCGGGCGCGTGACGTCCATCTCTCCAAGGACACCGTTTTCGAGCAGGCGGCCATCGAGAACGCCGCGCGGCCCCTGGCGGAACGCGAAGCCGGAGGACGAGCGTTCGACCCCTCCCAGCGCCGGGCCCCAGCGCACGACCGGGTTGAGCGGCTGCCCCCCCTGCGACGCTTCGACGGTCAAGGTGAACAGATACGGACCAGCGCGGGGATCGAAACGGAAAGTCTTGCGGACGCGCAGCCCGGAGGCGTCCTCGTACTCGAATACCAGCGTCTCGGACTCATCCGTCGGCCGCAGGCGCCCCGCGCTCGCGCGATACAGTCCGGTGTTCGCCAGGTGCGTCAACTGCTCGTCGCCAAGCTCCAGCGAGAAGGGGGCCGGCTCGGTGGGCGGAAGATCGCGGGGGAGGAGCTCGACCGGCTCTCCGTCTTCCAGGTAATCCTTGAGCTGCCAACTGCTCAGCTCAGCTCCGCGGTTCGTGAACACCGCCCGAATGTGGTCGTTCTCCACGACGATATCCCGCGGCGAGGTATCGCCGACGACCGGATCCGGGGCCACGAAATCAGCCGACGGCTCGACCGCCTGCAGCGGATCCGGGGCGGCGGGCGCTGGTTGCAGCGCGGCGTCCGCGGCGGCGGACGGCGGTGGAGCAGTGGCCGCTGCGTCGCGTGGTGCGTCCGGGGGCGGGGGGGGGGGCACGAAGAGCGCCTGGTACAAGTACAGCACCAGGAACGACAGGAAGACGGCGAGTAGAACCCTTCTCTCCATGGTCGCGTCGTGTGCGGCGGCGTGCTCAGTGCATCGTGCGCGGCCCCGGAGCGGGGGAGCGCGCCTGCAGCGGCACCTGGTCGAGGCCACCCGCGCAGAGCGGATGGCAGCGCGCCAGCCGCCGGACCGCCAGCCAGCCGCCCTTCAGCGCACCGTGCACCAGCACCGCTTCCCGGGCATAGGTCGAGCACGACGGTACGAACCGGCACGACCCTGTAAACAAAGGCGAAAAAAGGGTTTTGTACACCGCTATCGCGGCCAGCGCGGCGCCGGCCGGCAGGCCTGCCAGCCGCATTGCCAGGCTGTGCACCTCAGCCATGAGAGCGCTGGCCACGCCGGAGCGTGGCCCGGTAGTCCGCCTGCAGTGTGAGGAATGGCGCATCGCTGAATCCGCGGTGCGGCAGCACGACGATGTCGAGTCCGCGGCGCCCCTTGTTGAGGCGGAACATTTCCCGTACCAGGCGCTTTGAACGGTTGCGGCGAACCGCGCCCCCCATGCGCCGCGTTGCGATGACACCCAGACGGGTCACGTCCTGACGGTTGGGCAGGACGAACAGCGTCAAGAACCGCCCGCGCGTTCGGACGCCCGTCCCTTGCACGTTCAGGAACTCTGGGCGGCGCCGGAGGCGCTCGCGGCGGGTCAGCGTCCGAATCAAGATACTGTCAGCCGCTTGCGGCCCTTTGCGCGCCGGTTCTTCAGGATGAGGCGACCGTTCTTGGTGCTCATCCGCTTGCGGAATCCGTGTGTGCGCGCGCGGCGGCGGCGGTTCGGCTGGTATGTGCGCTTCATGCCGGTTGGTGTCTCAAACCGTTTGTGAGCCGTATATCATAGAGAACCGCGGGCGGCAGAGTCAACGCCGCGGGCAGGCCGCCGGCTTGGTTTGCTTACCGGAAACGAACATGTTACATTCTCGGCGGTTCAAGCGCTCTGCATCCCACTTGGGTTTTCCACACCTGTGGAAAAATTGTTGAAAGACGTTGTGTTTTCGGGCTATTTCCACGCCTTTCGACCGCGTGGAGCGATGCCACTCGCCAGAATCGCCGCACGGTTGCAGGCATATGCCTATCCGCAGCCCGCGCTGGGTTGCTTTCGGCCAGGATCGCGGAACAGGTCAGCCGTCACAATTTTTACGCTTGGTTCCAAGTCTCAAGCCGTCTGCGCGGCCAGCGGCTGACCGCGCGGTGCGGGAGAATCACCGACGGACCGGTATCGGAAGTCGACCGGACGGGCCTCCGCGTAGCGTTCGTGGCGGGCAATGAGACGGACATGGACACAGAGTCTGGCGCACCAATCGAGGGCCCCGGCGGGGAAACCGCAGCGCGGACAGCAACTGGCCTGAGTTCCCGCTATACGTTCGATACGTTCGTCGTCGGATCGTCGAACCAGTTCGCCCACGCCGCCGCGCAGGCGGTTGCCGAGGCGCCGTCCCGGTCATACAACCCGCTGTTTCTGTACGGCGGCACAGGACTCGGCAAGACGCACTTGATGCACGCCATCGGGCAGTACCTCCTGCAGCACCTGCAGAACGTCAAGCTGACGTACATCTCCTCCGAGCGGTTCATGAACGAGATGATCAACTCGTTGCGCTACGACCGCATTCTCGACTTCCGCGCGCGATACCGCAGCATCGACGTGCTGCTGGTCGACGACGTCCAGTTCCTGGCCGGCAAGGAGGGCACCCAGACCGAGTTCTTTCACACGTTCAACTCGCTGTACGACGCGCAAAAACAGATCGTGATCAGCAGCGACTGCCCGCCGCACCAGATCCCCGCGCTCGAGGAGCGGCTGCGGTCCCGCTTCGAGTGGGGGCTGATCGCCGACATCCACCCGCCGGACCTCGAAACCAAGGTCGCGATCCTGCAGAAGAAGGCGGGCGCCGAGGCGATTCCGCTCCCCGATGACGTGGCGCTGTACATCGCCGGGGGCATCAAGTCGAACGTCCGCGAGCTCGAAGGGTCGCTGATCCGGCTCATCGCCTACGCCTCGCTGACGGGGTCGGCCATTTCACTGCCGCTGGCCGAAGAGGTGCTCCGGGACATCATCGACCACAGCGACAAGGTGATCACGATCGAGATGATCCAGAAACTGGTGGCCGGCCACTACCACCTGAAGGTGGCTGATCTGAAGTCCCGCAACAACTCGAAGGCGGTGACGCTGCCGCGGCAGATCGCCATGTATCTCTCTAAATCGCTCACCGGTTCGTCACTCCCGGAGATCGGTCGCAGCTTCGGCGGCAAGCATCACTCCACCGTCATTCACTCCATCCGCAAGATCGACGGCCAGTGCAAACGGGACCGGACGTTCCACACGCTCATCAACAGCTTCATCCAGTCTTTCAACTAGTGAAAACCGGTCTCCGCGGTACCTCTTCCACACTACCCACACCGATCGGCACGTCACCGATCGTGGATCCACGGGCGTCCACAGCCCTTACCGTGGAATCGCCCTGGACATCCGCAGTTTCCCTGTCTCTAAATATCCTGTTTTCAATATTTTGCGGACGCCGTCCGCACTTGGAATCACCTTCTGATCTTGTTTATAATTCTTCATACTTTTTCCAACGATCACGAAACACTTCATGATCGCTGGTGGCGACTCCCGCAACCGAGGTTATTCATCACATGGAACTCAAGGTTCGCAAGACCGATCTACTGCGCGAGCTGCAGTTGTTTCAGGGAATCGTCGAGCGGAAGAACACCATCCCGGTGCTTGCGAACGTGCTGATGGAAGCGGAAGCGGACCAGTTGCGGCTCCTGGCGACCGACCTGGAGGTGTCGCTGCGCAGTCGCTGCACGGCCACCATCACGACCGAGGGCGCCGTTACCGTTCCCGCGAAGAAGCTGTATGAGGTGGTCCGGGCGCTGCCGGAAACGGACATCCTCATCCGGAAGGAAGCAAAGGGTGCAGTAAGGGTCGCAGCGGACAATTTCGACTCCCGCATGCAGACGTTGCCGCGCGAGGATTTTCCAACTCTCGCCGCCGCGAGCGGAGCGGCGCCCTTCATGCTGGCCCGCGACGCCATCCGCGAGATGGTGAGCAGGACCCAGTTTGCGATCACGGGCGAGGACACCCGCTACTTCCTGAACGGCGCGCTGTTCATCTTGCGACCCGAGGAGATGTGTCTGGTAGCGACCGATGGCCACCGCCTGGCGCTGGTCTCCGCCAAACGGGAGGTCGAGGACGAGGTCGAGGACAAGGAAGCGGAAGAGGTCCACCAGGCCATCCTGCCCAAGAAGACGCTGTGGGAGCTGTCGCGGCTGCTGGTGGATGGCGAAGGGGACGTGCAGTATGAGTGCGGCGAGAACCATCTTTTCTTCGACGTCGGTGGTCGCCAACTGGTGTCGCGCGTCATCGACGCGCAGTTTCCGGCGTATGACCGCGTGATTCCGAAGCAGAACGACAAGGTCGTGGAGTTCGAGCGGGACCGGTTGACGAACGCGATCCGCAGGGTGGCGCTGCTCTCGAGCGACCGCTCGCGGGCCGTCAAGTTCAAGTTCGCGGAGGGCACGATCGACATCACCTCGAGCAGCCCGGAAGTGGGCGAGGCGACGGAAACACTGGCCGTCGAATATGCAGGAGATCCGCTCGACGTCTGCTTCAACGCGCAGTATGTCCTGGATTTCCTGAACGTCGTGGAGACAGAAAGCGTTCGCCTCGAGTTCAAGGACGAAATGAGTCAGGCGGTGATGCGCCCGGTCGGCGACGATGGCTTCGACTACACGTATGTCATCATGCCGATGCGCGTCTGATGTTCGCTACTCCAGCGCATGTACGCCCGCGAAAACGAGCCTAGATGAACCAACTCGACCAGCAGCAGAAGACCGATGGCGTGGATCCCATCCCGGCCCCACTACCTGGTGAAGACGTCGCCGTCCCGGATGACTCGAGCTACGCGGCGAAGGACATCAGAATCCTCGAGGGGCTCGAGGCAGTTCGGAAGCGCCCGGCGATGTACATCGGGTCAACCGGGGCGCCCGGGCTGCACCACCTGGTATACGAGGTCGTCGACAACTCCATAGACGAGGCGCTCGGCGGGTTCTGCGACGAGATCAGCGTCACCGTCCACATCGACAACTCGGTCACGGTCAGCGACAACGGCCGCGGCATTCCGGTCGATGAGCACGAAAGCGGCAAGTCCGCCGCCGAGGTGGTGCTGACCGTGCTCCACGCCGGCGGCAAGTTCGACAAGAAGAGCTACAAGGTGTCGGGCGGCCTGCACGGTGTCGGCGTATCGGTGGTCAACGCGCTCTCCGAGTCGCTCGACCTGGAGATCTGGCGCGACGGGCAGGTGTACCGGCAGCGGTACGAGCGCGGTGAGCCGCTCTGCGGGCTGGAAGTGATCGGCACGACGAAACGCCGCGGCACCAAAGTGACGTTCAGGCCGGACAGCGAAGTGTTCGAGACGGTCGAGTACAGCTTCGACACGCTGGCGCACCGGCTCCGCGAATTGGCGTTTCTCAACGCCGGCGTGCGCATCACCCTGGACGACGAGCGGAACGGCAAGAGCCACGCCTTCTGCTACGAGGGCGGCATCCGGTCGTTCGTCGAGTACATCAACAAGAACAAGAGCATCGTCAACGCTGAGCCGATCTACATGCGCGGCGCCCGCGAGGGCATCGACGCCGAAATCGCGCTGCAGTGGAACGACGCCTACGCCGACACGGTCTACTCGTTCGCCAACAACATCAACACCCAGGAGGGCGGCACGCACCTGTCCGGTTTCCGGTCGGCGCTCACGCGCACGGTGAACAGCTACGCGAACCGGAACAACCTGGCGCCCGACCTGAAGGAGAGCATCAGCGGCGACGACATCCGCGAAGGACTCGTGGCGGTTGTCAGCGTCAAGGTGCCGCATCCACAGTTCGAAGGGCAGACGAAGACCAAGTTGGGCAACACGGAGGTGCTGGGGATCGTCGCGGCGATCGTCAACGACCACCTCGGCGCGTACCTGGAGGAAAACCCGGTCGTCGCCAAGCAGATCGTCCGCAAGACGATAGATGCGGCCCGCGCGCGTGCGGCGGCCCGCAAGGCGCGCGAGTTGGTGCGCCGGAAGGGCGCTCTCGACAGCAGCGCGCTGCCCGGCAAGCTGGCCGACTGCCAGGAGCGCGACCCGGCGCGGAGCGAGCTGTTCATCGTCGAAGGCGAGTCGGCCGGCGGCTCCGCGAAGCAGGGCCGCGACCGCCGCTTCCAGGCGGTGTTGCCGATCAAGGGGAAGATCCTGAACGTCGAGCGGGCGCGCTTCGACAAGATGCTCGGCAGCGACGAGATCAAGACCATGATCGCGGCGCTCGGATGCGGCATCGGCGAGGACGACTTCGACCTGTCGCGGCTCCGCTACCACCGCATCGTGATCATGACCGACGCCGACGTCGACGGCTCGCACATCCGCACGCTGCTGTTGACCTTCTTCTACCGCCAGATGCGGCCGCTGATCGAGCAACGCCACATCTACATAGCGCAGCCGCCGCTGTATCGCGCCAAGCGCGGGCGATCGGAGCATTACATCAAGGACGACCGGGAGCTCGATAGCTGGCTCATCCGGCGCGCCGCACAGGCGCGGGTGCTGCGTCTTTCCGGGTCGGGCCGGTCGTTTGCCGGCGAGGAGCTCGAGACGATACTGCACCGGCTGATGGCGTTCCAGAAGATGCTTGCCGTCGTCGAGCGCCGCGGCCCCCCCCGCGAGGTGGTGCTGCGGCTCCTCGATCGGGGCGCCCGCGATCGGACATTCTTCGCCGACCAGGCGCGGGTTGCGGAGTTGGCGCGTGACATCGAGGCGCCCGCCTGCGCCGCCACGGTGGCCCCCGACGAGGAGCACAACGCCTGGTCGATCGCGATTGAAGACCGCACGAACGGTTTCCCGCGCCGGCATACTGTCGGCGTCGATTTGGTGGAAACGGCGGAATACCGAGAGCTGTTCGCCCGCCACGGCGCAGTCGAGTTCGTCCGCGGCCCGATGGAGGTTGCGGCGTTGAAGGAGCCGGACGCAGCGGACGGCGAGGGGGGCGCTGCAGCGCCGGCGGCCGGCGCCGGAGCCGCCGCTTCGGTCGGCTCGATCGACGAGCTGGTCGAGCACTTCATTGCAGCGGGCCGGCGGGGCGTCGCCGTCAACCGCTACAAGGGACTCGGCGAGATGAATCCGGATCAACTGTGGTCCACCACGATGAAACCGGAGGGGCGGACGCTGCTGCAGGTCCGCGCCGAGGACGAAATGGAGGCCGACCACATGTTCACGACGTTGATGGGTGATCAGGTCGAGCCCCGCCGCAAATTTATCGAGGATCACGCGCTCGACGTGAAGAACCTGGATATCTGACGCACGAGCCGATCAGGCCCACCCGCCGTACCCCATGCCCGATATCGAACGCTCCGACATTCCCGTCAGCATCGAAGACGAGATGCGCCGGTCCTACATGGACTACGCCATGAGCGTCATCGTCGGCCGCGCTCTGCCGGATGTCCGGGATGGTCTGAAGCCGGCCCACCGGCGAGTGGTCTATGGCATGCGCACGATGGGGCTGGCCTCGAACCGGACCTACCGCAAGTGCGCGAAGATCGTCGGCGAGGTGATGGGCAACTTCCATCCGCACGGCGACACATCGATTTACGACACGCTGGTCCGCATGGCGCAGGACTTCAACATGCGCTATCCCCTGGTGGACGGCCAGGGAAACTTCGGCTCGGTGGACGGCGATCCGCCCGCGGCGATGCGCTACACGGAAGCGCGGCTGCAGGCGGTGGCCGACGAGCTGATGACCGATCTCGACAAGGACACGGTCGACTTCGTCCCGAACTACGACGAAACGACCACCGAGCCGTCGGTGCTGCCGGCGCCGTTCCCAAACCTGCTGGTGAACGGCTCGGCCGGGATCGCGGTCGGCATGGCGACCAACATCCCGCCGCACAACCTGCGCGAGGTGATCGACGGCACCATCTGGGTGGCGGAACATGCCAATGCGCCGCGCCTCGAGAAGGAGATCGAGCTGCTCCGGCTGGTGCCCGGTCCCGATTTCCCGACCGGTGGGTTCATCGTCGGCCGCGCGGGTATCGCGGAGGCGTACCACACCGGCCGCGGATCCATCACCCTCCGTGCGCGCACGGCGATAGAGGAGGGCGGCAAGAGCGAGCGGAGGGCGATTATCGTCAGTGAAATCCCCTATCAGGTCAACAAGGCCCGGCTGCTCAAGAAAATCGCGGAGCTGGTCCGTGACAAGGTGATCGAGGGCATTGCCGACCTGCGCGACGAGTCCGACCGCGACGGCATGCGCATCGTGATCGAGCTGCGCCGCAGCGAGGTGCCGGAGGTGCTGCTCAACAACCTGTACAAGCACACGGCACTGCAGACGTCGTTCGGCATCATCACCCTGGCGATCGCCGACGGCCGCCCGCGGGAACTGCCGCTGCTCGATCTCATCGACCGGTTCATCGAGTTCCGGCGCGACGTGGTCCGGCGCCGCACCGAGCACGACCTGCGAAAAGCGGAGGCGCGCGCGCACATCCTCGAGGGTCTCAAGACGGCGCTCGATCACCTCGATGCGGTGATCTCCCTCATCCGGGCGTCGAAGACGCCGGCGGAGGCGCGTCTCGGCCTGGTCGCCAATTTCCCGCTTAGCGCGATTCAGGCGCAGGCCATCCTGGACATGCAGCTGCAGCGCCTGACCGGACTCGAGCGGCAGAAGGTGCTCGACGAGCTGGCCGACCTGCACCGGACGATCGAACGTCTGCGGGCCATCCTCGAGAGTGATGTGCTGTTGCTGGAGATCGTCGTCGACGAGCTGCGGGAGGTGCGCGAGTCGTACGGTGACGAACGGCGCACGGAGATCATCGAGGCGGAGGGCGATTTCAGTATCGAGGACCTGATCGCCGACGAGGATGTCGCCATCACGGTCAGCAACACCGGATACATCAAGCGCACGGCGCTGACGCAGTACCGCAACCAGCGCCGCGGCGGCAAGGGCCGGATCGGGATGCGCACGCGCGACGAGGATTTTCTGACCCACGTCTTCATCGCGTCAACGCACGCCTACATCCTGATCTTCACCACGCGGGGCAGGATGTACTGGCTCAAGGTGCATCGGATTCCGGACGTCGGTCCCGCCGGCCGCGGCAAGGCGATCGCGAACCTGGTGTCGCTCCGGCCGGACGAGAAGATCGCGGCGCTCGAGACCGTCCGGGAGCTCCCGGCCGAGAGCGGCCGCCGGTTCGTCGTCATGGGCACCCGGCAGGGGGTCGTCAAGCGGGTCGACCTCCAGGCGTTCCGGCATCCGCGCACCGACGGCATCATCGCGATGCGGGTGCGCGACGAGGACGTCGTGGTGGGCGCCGAGCTGACCAGCGGCGCGGGCGAGATCTTCATGGGCACCCGCGGGGGCAAGGCGATCCGGTTTCCCGAGAGCGACCTGCGGACAATGGGCCGGATCGCGGGCGGCGTGCGCGGCATCCGGCTGCGGCCAGGTGACCAGGTGGTGGCGATGACCGTTGCGCGGCCGGGCGGTACGATGCTGAGCGTCACCGAGCACGGCTTCGGCAAGCGGACCGCACTCGACGAATACCGCGTGCAATCGCGGGGGGGACTCGGTATCATAAGCATCCATCCGAGCCCGAGAAATGGGCGGGTTGTCGGCGTGGCGTACGTGGAAGACGACGACGAACTGATGCTGGTCACCCAGCAGGGCAAGATCATTCGGATGGTCGCCAGTGACATTCGTCCCATCGGCCGGCAGACGCAGGGCGTTCGCCTGATTGAGATCGGCAGGCCGGACAGCGTCGTCGCGGTCGCCAGGCTTGTGGAGAAGAACACGGACGGAAACGGCGAACCGAACGCCGGCGCGTCAGCGTCGGGGGCGTCCGCCGATACGCAGTAGCGTAGCTCGATGGGAGGTTGACTATGTCCGGTTGGAATACGTCGAAAGCCAACATAAGCCTGCTCGTTACCCTGGTTCTGGCCATCGGCGGATCCATGACCGCGTGCGGCGGCGGCGGCGAAGAGCAGTCGTTGATCAACAGCTTCTTCAGGGCGTCGCGGTTCAACGACCGGACCACGCTGGGCGGTATATCCATGGTGGCGTTCAACCCGGATACGGACGGCACTGTCGGCAGCTTCGACATCGAGAGCATCAGCGAAGAGCAGCGCCGGCCGCTGCGCATGCGCGAGTCGGTTGCCGCGCTGGCGCAGGCGCAGCAGGACCAGCGCACGTTCGCCGCCGAGATGAGGGCCTTTCAGGACGAGAATCTCGACGCCATCGCCAGCGTCATCGAGGCGGAGCGGGCGGATGAGAACGTCAGGGCCCGCGACCGGGATATACAGGAGGCGTGGACCAAGTGGCGTGAGGATTCGCAGGACCGCTCGCTAGCGGTCTCGGCAGCCGAGACCGCTCTGGCCGCCGAGAGCTCGGTGGCGACGATCAGCGCCTACGACCCGAACAATCCCATCGACGTGCAGAGCCTCGAAGGGGAGCTGTTGACCAAGGAGGTCACCATCAGCACCGCGGTCGAGATGAACGGCAGCGAGGAAGACCGGACACTTGTCATCACGCTCCAGCGCGTGGAGCTCAACACCGCCGACGGGATGATCGAGGGCCGCTGGATCATCACCGGGATCAGCTAGCTCCCGATCGGCCGCGCACGGCGGGCCTCGGCGGACGCGGCGCGGGGCAACGGGGTCCCCGCTAGCGCCCGCCGGGGGTTTGGGGCGCAGCCCCAAGTAGAAATGCGCGCAGCCCCAAGTAACAACTAGATCCCTCGCAGGACCCCGTGGAACAGGTCCATCACGATCCGCGGGTACAGACCCAGCACTACTGAGAGCGCCGCCACCGCGAACAGCGGGATCGTCATAGTCCACGCCGGGTCGCGGATGTCGGGTCGATCCAGAGCATCCGGCAAAGGCCCGAAGAAGATCCGGCGGGCCGCCCCGAACGAGTACGCGACGGTCAGCAGAATCGCGCCGAGACCTCCCAGCGCCACCGCCACGGCCGCCGGACTGTCGAGCAGGCCGCGCTCGAAGACGCCGCTGAACATGATCCACTCCGCGGTGAAGCTGCTGAACGGCGGAAACCCGGACAGCATCATGCAGCCGACAATCCAGAGCGCGGCGGTCACCGGCATCTTTTGCGCCAGACCGCCCATTTCCCGCATGTCCCTGATTCCCGTCGTATAGACGACGATGCCGGCGGTCGAGAAGAGCAGCGTCTTGCCCATGACGTGGCTCAGAAAGAAGAACAACCCGCCCTCGACGCCGGCGGCCGTCAGTGCCCCGAGTCCGAGCACGGAGTAAGCGATCTGGCTGATCGTCGAGCAGGCCGCGAGGCGCTTGATGTCGGTCTGGGCCAACGTGAGCAGCGAGCCGTACACCATCGTGAGCAGGGCCAGCGCCATCAGCGGCGCACCGAACGGCTGGAAGTCCGCACCCAGCGGGATGACCAGGACGCGGACGATGACGTACAGTGCGAGGTTCGCGTAGACCGCCAGCAGGCCCGCGATGCAGGTGGGATGCTCGGCGTGGACCCACGGCATCCAGACGTGGAACGGCACCAGGGCGAGCTTCATCATCAGGCCGATCAGGAACAGCACTATCGCACCGGTGACCAGGCGGTCGCCCGCCATTCGCTGCAACTCCGCGATCTCGAGCGTCCCGATGCTGCTGTAGACCATCAGCGCGGCAACCAGAAACAGCAGCGCGCCGGCGATGCCCCAGGAGAGGCTCACGAACGCCACGCGCACCCGCTCCCGGTAGCCGAAGAACGCCATCAGAAAGAACAGGGTGATGGTCAGCATTTCCAGGAAGAAGTACAGCGAGACGAGGTTGGTGCTGAGGATCGTGCCGATGAAGCCGACCGGGAAGAACAGGAACAGATAGAAGAAACGCGCGTAGTGCGCGGTGCGGGCCGCCTCGCCGGCGTCGCCGTACAGCACTTCGACGCGGTGCTCGATGTAGCGGATGGAGTAGACGGACAGCGCCGCGCACAGGACGCAGACGACGACGAGCACCGGCAGGCTGAGGCCGTCCGCGAGCAGCCCGAGGCGAATACCCGGGGCAATCAACAGGTAATCCTCGGCGAGGACCTCCCCGCGCAAAACGTCAACGCCCGCCAGCAGCGCCAGCGCGGTCGTGTACAGCAGCGATGCCGCCGCGATCCAGCCCGCGCGGCGCCCCGCCGTCCGCCGCGTGGCGAATATCACCGCGGATGCCGCCGCGGGGGCCAGGACCATCTGCAGCAGCAGCGCGGGCATGCTGCCTACCTTCCACCCCAGCCCGGGAGCAGCAGCAGCGCGAGCAGCAGCGCGAGCAGCACGAGCACGTACGACATGTTGTAGGTGAGATCCTCCGCCTCGGTGCGCAGGTGGTGCAGCAGGCGTCCGGTCTTTTCGGTTAGCAGCCGCGGCAGCTGGTGGTGCACGAGCCGGTCGAGCGGGTATTCGACGTTGTGCGCCACGACCTCAGACAGGCGGCGCGTGCCCAGCGCGAACGTGCGCTGGTAGAATGCGTCGATCCCCCAGCGGTTCCAGAACAGCCGCTGCAGCGCGGCGAGCGCCCGGTAGCGCTCGAGCAGCGCCTCCGGCGAGGCCGATCGCCAGACATACAGCACGCCGGCCGGCAGCGCACCGGCCACTACCACCAGCAGCGCCAGGAGGGAGACCAGCGTGTGGGACGCGCCGCCCGCGTGGCCTGCCGCGGCCGGCGCCGGCAGTCCGGTTTCGAAGCCGTGGTGGAGGATCGATTCCAGCCACGGCCCCCCGACGCCGGCCAGCAGCGTCAGCAGCACCAGCGCCCCAACCGCCAACCGCATCGACACGCTGCCGTCCGCGTGCCCATCGTGCGGCTGCGGCTCGCCCGCCTGGCCGTGGAACACCATGCCGATGCAGCGCACGGTGTAGAACGCCGTGAGGCCGACCGTAACGAGTCCCAGCACGAAGAGCGGCGTGCTCGCGTTGAACGCCGCCAGCAGCACCGCGTCCTTGCTCCAGAAGCCGGGCAGCGGCGGCAGGCCGACCAGCGCCGCGGCCGCCACCAGCACGAACGCCCACGTGAGCGGCATGGACGCGCGCAGCCCGCCCATTTCATGGATGTAGATGGAATGGACGGCGTGAATAATCGTGCCGGCGCACAGGAAGAGGCACGCCTTGAACAGGGCGTGGCTCACCAGGTGGAACAGCCCCGCCGTATAGCCGTCGAGCAGCAGCCCCGGCGCCAGCCCGGCCGTCCCGAGCGCGAGCATCATGTAGCCGATCTGGCTGATAGTCGAGTACGCCAGCACCTTCTTCAGCTCGAGGGCCACCAGGCCCTGCGTGGCGGCCAGCAACGCGGTCAGGGCGCCGATCCAGGCGGTGAGATGAAAGAACACCGCCGCCTCGGCGCTGCCGGCCACCCAGTGCCCGACGTAGAAGATCGGCACAAGCCGCGCGACGAAGTACACGCCGCTCTTGACCATCGTCGCCGCGTGTATGAGGGCCGACACCGGTCCCGGCCCGGCCATCGCCTCCGGCAGCCACTCGTGCAGCGGAAACTGCGCCGACTTGCCGATCGGTCCGGCCAGCAGGAGGATGCTGACGAGCACGACCAGGCCGGGCGTCGCGGCCATCGCCGGCAGCCAGGTCGCCGCCGTTGCCTGCAGCGCCAGCACGTTCAGGGTGCCGGCGTGGAAGTACACGATGAGGATGCCGCCCAGCATCAGCATGTCGCCGGCGCCGGTCACCACCAGCGCCTTGAGGCTCGCCTGCGACGGCGTCACGAACGGCGTTGGCGGCGGCCCGCCGATCCAGTAGGCGCGCTGGTCGCGGTAGTGGTACCCGATCAGGCCGTAGCTGCAGATCCCCACCAGCTTCCAGCCGACGAACAGAAACAGCAGGTTGCCCGACAGGACGAGCAGCAGCATGCTGCCGATGAAGCTGTTCATCCAGACCCAGAACCGGGTGCGCGCGGAATCGTCCCGCATGTAGCCGAGGCAGTAGACCATGATGGCGAAGCTCACCACGGCAACCACATTGGCCAGGACGATGCTCAGCGGATCGAGCAGAATGCCGAAATCGATCGCGATCGGTTCGACGAGCCAGTCGATCCGGCTCTCGATCGGCAGCGTCTCGGGAGCCAGCAGTGCAGGCAGCAGCCGCACTGCTGCCGCGGCGGCCACGAGCGAGCAAGCGACCGCGCCGGCTCCGCCCAGGCGGACCGAGAAGCGCGCCAGCAGGGGCGTCGCGGCCGCGCCGACAAGCGGCGCGACGATGCAGAGCCAGGCGGCGTGGACCGGTTCGATCATGGGGTGAGGCCGGCCGGGATGCCCGGTGCGATGAAGCGGGACACGATCTGGCCGTTGAATAGGCCGAGCAGCACCGTGCACGCCGCGAGGATGACCATGGGCGCCACCATGGCCGCCGGCGCCTCATGGCGCCGCGGCTCCCCGGCGCCAGCCGGGCTGGCCCCGTCTGCCGCCGCGGCGGAAAAGTACATCTGGCGGATGACCTTCACGAAGTAGGCGAGCGCCAGGATGCTGCTGAGCAGGATCGCGGCGACGAACAGCCAGCGCCCCGCCTCGATGGCCCCCAGGATCAGGTACAGCTTGCTGAAGAATCCGGCGCCGGGCGGAATGCCCACCATCGCGAACGCCGCGACGGTGAAGGCGCCCGTGGTCCAGGGCATGCGGACCGCGAGCTGCCCGAGCGATGCGATGTCGCGGGCGCCCGTCCGGTAGACGATGGCCCCCACCGCCAGGAAGAGACAGCACTTCATGACGGCGTGGTTGACGATGTGCAGCAACCCGCCCGTCAGCCCGTCGGCGTTGGCGAGGCCTGCCCCGAGCGCGATGTACCCGATCTGCGCCACGGACGAGTAGGCCAGCATCCGCTTCAGGTCCGTCTGGGCGATGGCCATCACCGAGCCGAGGATCATGGCGGCCACGCCCGCCCACGCCAGCAGCTCGGCGGCCGGGATTACCTCGATCGAGAAACGCGGCTCGAAGACGAAGAACAGCATGCGGATCAGCGCGAACGCCGCCACCTTGGTCGTCGTCGCGGCGATCAGCGCGCTCACGGCGGACGGCGCCTCCGCGTACGCACCGGGCAGCCAGGCATGCAGCGGAAAGAGCGCCATCTTGATTCCCAGCCCGATCACCAGGAAGGCGAAACCGACGCGCACGGCGTTCGAGTCGTACAGGCTGGGGAGCAGACCGGCCATGTCCGCCATGTTGAGCGTTCCGGTCATGCTGTAGAGGTAGCCGACGGCCAGCAGATAGAAGGCAGCGCCGACCGTGCCCAGGATGACGTAGCGGAACGCGGAGACCAGCGCGGCGCCCCCGGCCAGCGCGACGAGCGTATAGCTCGTGAGCGACGTAATCTCCAGGAACACGTACATGTTGAACAGGTCGGCGGTGGCGACGATGCCGTGCAGGCCGCCGACCAGCAACAGGTACACGCAGTAGAACGGCGCCTCGCGGCCGGGCAACTCCTGCAGGATGCTCCGCCGCGAGTACACGGCCACCAGCAGCGTGATGCCGCTCAGCAGCAGCACCATCAGCGCACCGAGCGAGTCGATCCGGAACTCGATGCCCCAGGGCGGCATCCAGCCGCCCAGGTAGTAGTGGACCGGGCCCTCCGCCAACACGGCGCGCGCCGTTGCCACCGCCGCGGCGCACGACCCCACAAGCGCGGCAATCGTGACCGGGAATACCGTCCACTGACGCCAACTGGCCAGCAACGGCAGCACGAACGACGTGAGCAGCGGCGCGGCGACGATCAGGAAGGGCGCGGCGGACTGGTGGGTGTTCATCTGGCGGAAGAGCGGATGCGATCGATCAGCTCGTCCTCGTCGAGCGTCCCGTAGTGCCGGTAAATCCGAAGGATCAACGCCAGGGCCACGCCGGTGGTGGCGACGCCCACCACGATGGCCGTCAGCATCAGCACGTGCGGCAGCGGGTTGATGTAGTCGGCGGCGTGAAGCACCGTTTCGGCGGCGCCGTGGCCGGCCTCCGCCGCGGACCCGGCGTCGTGCAGGACGATCGGAATGGTCGCTCCGAGCTTGGCGCCGCGCGAGACGATGAACAGGATGATCGACCACTGCAGGATGTTCATGCCGACCAGCTTCTTGACGAGGTTGGTCTTGCCGGTCATCGCGTAGAAGCCAATCATCATCAACACGACGTAGGCGATGACGTTCAGGTGGCCGAGCAGGAAGGTGGTCATGCCGCGCTACTCGTACGAGGCGATCTCGAGGAAGATCCAGGACATGGCGCCCGCCACCGTCAGGCCGACGCCGATCTCGATGCCGAGCATGCCGAGGCTGCGGGGCTCGGCCACCGGCAGCACGCCGTAGTCGAGGAAGTTCCCGCCCAGCAACAGGCAGACGATGCCGATGGCGGCGTACAGCGACACCCCCAGACTCGTAAACGACGAGAACGCCCCGCGCGGCACGCGCCGCCGCAGCGCGCCGATGCCGTGCGCGATCGACAGCAGGATAAAGCTCGAGCCGAGGATGACGCCGCCCTGGAAGCCGCCGCCGGGGCTCGTGTGGCCGTGGATGATGACGTACAGGCCGAACAGTTGGATGAATGGCGCCAGCATGCTGCTGATCGTCCTGACGATGAGGCTCTGCTGCTCGTCGATCACGATGATTCTCGAGTGCCGCCCGAGGCCAGGATCAGCGCGACCGCCACGGCCGCGGTGAAGACGACGGCCACCTCGCCCAGCGTGTCGAAGCTGCGGTAGTCGGCGAGCACGGAGGTGACCATGTTCGGCACGGCGGTCTCCCGCGGTCCGTCCTCGATGTAGCGCGGGGAGACGTGCACGCTGGGCGGCGAGCCGGGGTCGCCCGTGCCGGGCAGGTCCAGTGACCCGGCGATCATCAACAGCCCGGTCACGACGGTTGCGGCAAGCGCCAGTTGCTTCAATCCCTGCTCTCCCGTGTCGTCTTGAACACCGCCATGCCCAGCAGCACGGTGGTGATGCCGGCGCCGACGGCCGCCTCGGTGAACGCGACGTCCACGGCGCCCAGCTCCGCCCAGAGCAGGCACATGAACAGGCTGAAAGCGCCCAGCAGGATGATGGACGCCAGCAGGTCCCTGACCGCGACGGCGCCGAGTGCGCACACAACCGTCAGTGCGAGCAGGGCGGCGTCAAGCTGCCAGATCATTGCGGTTCCAGATCCTCCCCGGTCCGCGCCGGCTCATTCCGGATTGCCGCACGCGCCACGGCGTGCGTTGCCGTCGGGCTCGTCAGGAATACAAAAACGGCAATCAGCAGGATCTTGGCGCTGGCCAGTGAGGGTCCCGCGTATGCGGCCAGTCCTACCAGCAGCAGCAACGCCCCGAGCGTGTCGCATTTGCCCGCCGCGTGCATGCGCGCGTAGAAGTCGGGGAAACGCACCAGGCCGATCGCGCCCATCAGGAGGAAGAACACGCCGAGGCAGACGAGCACGGCGGCGGCGGCGGTCACTCGGCGGCCCTCCGCGGAACGACTCCCTTGCGCTCGAAGTAGCTCGACAGCGCCAGCACGCCAATGAAGTTGATCATGCCGTACACGAACGCAATGTCGATGAAGAACTCCACGCGGTCGAACAGGAACCCGGTCAGCAGGATCACGGCGATAGTCTTCGTGCCGGCTACGTTCAGGCCGAGGAGGCGATCGACGACGACCGGACCGGCCAGCACCCGGTAGAGGGCGACTGACGTCGCCAGCAGGATGACTAACGCTGCCCCCAGGAACAACCCGGCCATCAGCGGTCCGTCCCGTCCGCCGGGTTGTCCGGTACTTCCTCGCCGAAGACCCACGCCACGCGGCGTTCCATGTCGCCGTCGAGGAGCGACTCGGCGGCCGTGTCGCTGAGGGCGTGCACGGTGAACAGATCGCCCTCGATGTCCACGGTGACGGTTCCGGGCGTCAGCGTGATCGAATTGCCCAGCACCACTTTCGCCAACTCATTCCGCAGGTGCGTCCGGAAGCGGATGACGCGCGAGCGGATGCCGCTGGGCCGCACGACGAGCCACGTGACGTACAGGCTGGCCTGGAGGATCTCCCACAGCAGCCAGGGGACGTACAGCGCAAACCGGCCGATGCGAAAGCTGCTGCGGGCGCCGGTGCCGAACGTGAACAGGTCGGACGACAGCAGCGTCACGAGCCCGGCGCAGACCACACCGGCGCCGATGTGAAACGGGTCGTAATGGCCGGACAGGATCAGCCAGAACGCGAACAGGGCGAGAAACACCAGAACCCGCTGCATCTGGCGATTTTACTCCGCGCGCGGAAATGGATCAGGCCGGCCGCAGCCGGGCATAGCGCGCCAGCAGCTTCTTGTGCCCGACGCCGTCGAAGCGCACCGTCAGCTTGAGGTCGCCCACGGCCGGCTCGACAGCCGCAATCACGCCGATGCCGAACGTATCGTGGTGGACGCGCATTCCCGGCCGGACCTGGCCGGCGGACTGATCCTCGGCGGCGTCGTCGAAGGCCGGAGAAGCGGCGGAGGCGGACCGCTCCCACTGCCGGCTGGCCCCTCCCGACCGCCGCCGCTCGGGCGCTTGAAAGTGCGCGCCGGGCACGGTCTCCACGAGCTCGGGCGGAATCTCGTCGAGAAACCGGGACGGCTCGGTGGACCGATACTCGCCGAACACCCGCCGCCGCGCCGCGCTGGTCAGCACGAGTTGCGACTGCGCCCGCGTCATCCCGACGTAGCACAGCCGCCGCTCCTCCTCGAGCTCGGCGTCGTCCGTGGTCGAGCGCGCATGCGGAAACAGCCGCTCTTCCATGCCCGAGATGATCACCAGCGGAAACTCCAGCCCCTTGGCGGCGTGCAGCGTCATCAGCCAGACGCGCGCGTCGTCGGCGCCCTGTTCCTCATCCACCTCGGACCGCAGCGACACCCGGTCGATGAAGCCGGCCAGGCTGGCCTCCGTCTCCCGCACCTCATAATCGCGGGCCGCCGAAACCAGCTCCGCCAGGTTGGCGATCCGGCCTTCGGCCTCCTCGGTCCCCGCCTCCCGCAGGGCCTGCAGGTAGCCGCTCCGTTCCAGGGTCCGCTCCAGCGTGACCGATGCGGACTCGGTCGCGGCAATGGCGCTCAGCTCCTGCACGATGGTGCGGAAGCGGCCGAGGGCGGCAGCGGCCCGCGCCGGCACCAGGCGCTCGTCGACGGCGCGGCCGACGCGCGCCCACAGGGAGGGCCGCACCGGGCCCGCGCCGGCATCGGCGAAGAGCGGCGCATCGCCGGCGTCGGCAAGCTGATCGAGCGCCTCCATGACGCCCTTGCCGATGCCGCGCGGCGGCACGTTGATGACGCGCCGCATGCTGACGTCGTCTTCCGGCTTGATCGCCACCTTCAGGAACGACAGCGCGTCCTTTACCTCCTTGCGTTCGTAGAAGCGGACGCCGCCTACGATCCGATAGGCGAGACCTTCCCGCGTCAGCGTGTCCTCTATCGCCCGCGACTGCGCGTTCGTCCGGTACAGGACCGCCGCCGTGCCGCTCCCGCGGTCGAGCGCCTCCCGCAGCCGCCGGACCACGAAGTCGGCCTCCTCCAGCTCGTCCTGGGCGCGGTGGCAGACGATCCGATCCCCCGCCGCCCGATCCGTCCAGAGCCGCTTCTCCCGGCGGCTGCGGTTGCGGCTGATCAGGCCGCTGGCGGCGTCGAGGATCACCTGCGTGGAGCGGTAGTTGCGCTCCAGCCGGACGACGGTCGTCTCGGGGAAGTCCTGCTCGAAGTCCAGGATGTTGCGGATGTCGGCGCCGCGCCACTTGTAGATCGACTGGTCCGGATCGCCCACCACGCACAGGTTGCGGTGGGACGCCAGATGCCGGATCAATTCGTACTGGGGGCGGTTCGTGTCTGGTACTCGTCGACCATGACGTAGCGGAACTGCGCGGTGTAGCGGCTGCGCGCCGATTCGGACGAGTCGAACAGCAACACGGTCTTGAGGAGCAGGTCGTCGAAGTCGAGCGCGTTGGCGGCGGTGAGCACCGCCTCGTAGCGCTCGTAGACGCGCGCGAGCTGCTCGTCGCGGAACCCGCGCCCGCTCGCGCGGATTTCCGCGGCGTCCTCCATCCGATTCTTCGCCTCGCTGATGCGTGCCCGGACGGCGCGCGGGTTCGTCATCCGCTCGTCGATGCCGAGCTCGGCCATCGCCCGGCGCACGACCGCCAGCTGGTCCGACGAATCGTAGATGACGAAATTCCGAGACAGGTTGACGAGCGGCGCCTCGCGGCGCAGCAGCCGGGCGCAGAAGGCGTGGAACGTCGACAGCCAGAGCCGCTGCTGGCGGGACCCGAGCAGCCGCTCGATCCGCTCGCGCATCTCTTCGGCGGCCTTGTTGGTGAACGTGACCGCCAGCACCTCGTCCGGGGCCGCGTGCCCGTCGCCGATCAGATACGCCGTGCGGTACGCGATGACGCGGGTCTTGCCGGAGCCGGCGCCTGCCAGGATCAGCAGCGGACCCTCGCGATGCAGCACCGCCTGCCGCTGTTCCGGGTTCAGGTCTTCGAGGAACTGCACTAGCTCCTCTATTCGACCGTGACGCTCTTGGCGAGGTTGCGCGGCTGGTCTACGTCACAGCCGCGCAGCACCCCGATATGGTACGCGAGGAGCTGCAGCGGGACGACCGAGAGGATCGGCGAGAGGTGCGGCGCGGCGGCCGGGATCGGCACCACGGCGTCCCGCTCCGGATCGAGTAGCTCGGCGAACGCCTCCGGATCGGTGTCGGTGACGACGATGGCGGTGCCGCCGCGGGCCTTCACTTCCTCCAGGTTGCTCATCATCTTGGGAAACACCGGTCCGCCGGGCGCCAGCGCCACGACGGGCAGGTTCTCGTCGATGAGCGCGATCGGGCCATGCTTCAGCTCGCCGGCCGGATATCCCTCCGCATGGATGTAGGAGATCTCCTTCAACTTGAGCGCTCCTTCGAGCGCGATGGGGTAGTTGATGCCGCGGCCCAGATAGAGGAAGTTGGTCCGCCGGTAGAACCGCTTCGCGACGGCGGCGATGGCGTCGTCGCATCCGAGGGTGAGTTGGACCAGACCCGGAAGCTGCGTCAGCGCCGCGATGTGCTGCCGCGCGTCGCCGGCGTCCACGACGCCGCGCAGGCGGCCCAGGTGCAGCGCCAGCAGGGTCAGCGCCACGAGCTGCGAAGTGAATGCCTTGGTCGAGGCCACGCCGATCTCCGGTCCGGCGTGCGTGTACAGCGCGGCGTCGGCGACCCGCGTGGCCATGCTGCCGACGACGTTGCAGATGGCGATGCTGGGCGTGCCGCGCGACCGCGCCTCCCGTAGCGCCGCCAGCGTGTCGGCCGTCTCGCCCGACTGCGTGATGACGATCGCCAGCGTCCGGTCGTCGGCGATCGGCTGGCGGTAGCGGTACTCCGAGCCGTAGTCGACGTCGGTGCGCACGCCTGCGATCTGCTCGAACAGGAACTTCCCGACCAGCCCGGCGTGCCACGACGTGCCGCAGGCGAGGATGACGATCTGGTCGACCGCGCGCAGTGCGGCGTCGGAAATGTCGAGCTCGCCGAGCCGCACCTCGCCCTGCTCCTCGGACATCCGCCCGAGCAGGGTTTCCTGGATCGCCCAGGGCTGCTCGAAGATCTCCTTGAGCATGAAGTGCTTGTGGCCGGCCTTTTCCGCCAGCATCGGATCCCAGCGGATCCGCTGCGTCGCCTTCGAGACGGGGGCGCCGGCGAAGTCCGTGAACGTCACCTGCGTCCGGGTGATGACGGCCAGCTCCTCGTCGCCGAGGAACACCACGTCCCGCGTGTGGCCCAGCACGGCGGGGATGTCGGAGGCGACGATGAACTCGCCCTCGCCCATGCCGACCACCAGCGGCGGACCGTTGCGGACCGCGATGATCTTGTCCGGGTCGTCGGCGGCGATCAGCACCAGCCCGAACAGACCGCGGAGCTGCGGCAGGGCGCGGCGCACGGCGTTCTCGAGGCCGTCGCCGCGCCGCTCGTGCTCGACGAGGTGCGCCACCACCTCGGTGTCGGTCTCGGTCTCGAAGCGGTGTCCGTCCGCCTGCAGGCGGCGCTTCAGCTCGCGGTGGTTCTCGATGATGCCGTTGTGCACGACGACCAGCCGGCCGGTGCAGTCGCGGTGCGGGTGGGCGTTCTCTTCGGTCGGCCGGCCGTGCGTCGCCCAGCGGGTATGCCCGACGCCGTAGTCGCCCGTGACGGGATCCGCGCGCACCGCTTGCTCGAGCTGCGCCAGCTTGCCGGCGCTGCGCCGCACCTCGATCCGGCCGCTGCGCGCGAGCGCAATACCGGCGGAGTCGTAGCCGCGGTACTCCAGCCGCCGGAGACCGTCGAACAGGACCGGAACGACTTCCTTGTCGCCGAGGTAACCGATGATGCCGCACATGTGCTTCTGCCCTTAACCGCCTCTGGACAGCATACCCCGTCGCAGCATCATGCCTGCTTCCCCAGCCGCCGCTTGCGGGCCGCCCCGCCCGGTTTGTTCTCCTGCCGGGCGCGCCCGAACGCCAGCGCATCCGGCGGGACGTCCCGGGTGACGCACGAGCCGGCGGCCACGTACGCGCCGCGCCCGACCGTCACCGGCGCGACGAGTTGCGTGCCGCTCCCGATGAACGCGCCATCCTCCACGATGGTCTGGTGCTTGGATTGCCCGTCGTAATTGCAGGTGATCGTGCCCGCGCCGACGTTCACGCCGGCGCCGACGGTTGCGTCGCCCACGTAGCTGAGATGGTTCGCCTTGGAACCGGGGCCCAGCGTCGCCTTCTTCAGCTCGACGAAGTTGCCCACGCGGGCCGTCTCGCAAACGACCGTGCCCGGGCGCAGGTGGGCAAACGGCCCGATCCGGCCGCCCGTGTCGATTCTGGCGCCGGTAATCACGCAGAAGTTGTTGACCGTCACGTCGTCGCCCAGCGCCGAGTTGACGATCCGCACCCCGGAGTGCAGCTCGCAGCGGGCGCCGATCGTCGTGCTCCCCTCCAGCGTCACCTCCGGGTGGATTACCGTGTCGGGCCCGACGCTGACATCGTCATCGACGTAGGTGGTGGCCGGGTCCTCGATCGTCACGCCCGCGGCCATCAGCTCCTCGTTCTTGTTCTGTCTCATGATGCGGCTCACTTCCGCCAGTTCGGTCTGGCTGTTGATGCCTCGAATTTCGTCCGGATGGCCGGCTGCAGCGGTCGCGACGGTCAGACCCTGGCGGCGATAGAGTGTGAGGACGGCCGGCAGGTAGCGCTCGCGCCGCGGCCCGGCCTCGGGGATCCGCTGCAGCGTCTCGAAGAGCGGCGCCGGATCGAAGACGTAGATGCCGCTGTTGACCTCCCGGATCGCCTGCTGCTGCGGCGTGGCCTCGGTTTCCTCCACGATCCGGCCGAACCGGCCGTCCAGCCGGATCACGCGGCCGTAGCCGTATGGGCGCGCGATCTCGGCGGTCAGGACCGTCGCGGCGGCGCCTGCCGCGGCGTGGGCGGAGACGAGGCGGTGCAACGTGGCCGGCCGGATGCGCGGCACGTCGCCGGACAGCACCACGAGACTGCCCTGGACCCCGGCCAGCAGCGGTTCCGCCTGCATCAATGCGTGCGCGGTGCCGAGCTGCTGCGTTTGCCGGACGAAGCGGGGACCGGTCCCGATCGCCCGCTCGACGACGTCCGCCTGGTGGCCGACCACCACCGTCGTCGAGACTGGTGCGAGCGCCGCCGCGGCCCGCAGCACGTGGCCGATCAGCGGCCGCCCGGCCAGGCGGTGCAACACCTTCGGCCGCGCCCCGCCCATGCGGCGGCCGCGGCCGGCCGCCAACACGATGACGTGGCAGGCGCCGGCGCCGCTGGTTGTGGCGGGTTCGTCGGTGGCGGGTGGCGGACTCACCTGGACGACGGACTCCCGGTCTCCGGCTCGGGAAGCGTCTCGCCGGGAGTCTTCAACGCCTCCCGTACCGCGTCGTCCTCGCGGATCGGCTCGAAGCTCGGCTCGGTGCGGGCGAGGAACCGGTTGTCCGGGTTGAGCTCGATCGCGCGCAGGAGATGGGTCGCGGCGTCCGCCGCGTCGCCGGCGTCCGCCCGGGCGACGGCGAGCATGTATTGCACATGGTCGCTGTCCGGCTGTTCTCTTGCGGCCGCCCTCAGGTGCCGCAACGCTTCGCCCTGCGACCCGGAATTGAGCGCGAGCGTCGCGGCCAACAAGCGATCCTCCAGGGACTTGGGTGTCGCCGACGGCAGCGACTCCCGCTCGCAGACAGCCAGGTAGCGCCGGCTTCGCTCATGTATCTCGAGCTCGTCCGGAAATTTTTCAATCACCCGCTTGAACTGGGAGGCGGCGGTACGGAAGTGCCGGCGTTGAAGCGCCTCGACGGCACGCTGGTAGACTGCGACCGCCTGCAGGTGGGCGTCCTGTCCTGGAGCGGCGTCCTGTCTGGCCGCCCGGGCGCCGGCCGCGTTCTGCCTTGCGCCGGCCCGCCCGGACGGGCGGGAACGTTGCTTCCCCGCCGGGGGTTGTCTGTCCATTGACTGCTGACGTGGACGGCTGAAGTAACCGGGAACCCTAGCAGACTACACTTGTGCAGGCAAGTGTGTCTTTTGGACTAATTGCTCTGCTCCTTGTGGTCTTCGATGAGTGAGTAAACGGCCCGAGACGTCATCCGATGCTTTTCCGCGAGATTTCGGATCGCCGTGCGCCGGTCCATATTCTCAAAGTCTGTCATATAACAGAATTCATCCCAGAGGGTCTGTGCCCCCGCACCGGACGGGCGCTTGCGGTCTGCCGCCCGCGGCGCTTCCAGGATGATTGTGTATTCGCCTCGAGGTTCTCCAAGCTGCGCCGCCACTTCTGAAATAGGTCCAAAGACAAAATCTTCGTGGACCTTTGTCATTTCGCGGCAGACGGCGACCCGCCGGTCGGCGACGACGCTGGCCATGTCGTCGAAGGTGGCCTTGATCCGGTGCGGGGCCTCGAACATGACGATGGCCCGCGGCTCGGCGGCGAGCCGTTCCAGCCACCTGCGTCTGCCTTTGGAGCGCGGCGGCGGAAAACCGGCGAACGTGAACGGGCCGCCGCCGAAACCGGATGCTACAAGGCCGGCCAGCACGGCGCTGGCGCCCGGCACGGCGTGTACGGCGAGGCCGGCCGCCAGCGCGTCGCGCACGAGTCGCGCGCCCGGATCGGACAGCAGCGGCGTCCCGGCGTCGGAGACGAGCGCCACCGAGTCGCCGGAGGCCAGGCGTGCCAGCAGGCGCGCGCCTTTCGCCGCCTCGTTGCGCACATGGAAGCTCGTGGTCGTGGTATGAATGTCGTAGTGGGTCAACAGCTTGGCGGTGCGCCGGGTGTCCTCGGCGGCGATCAGCGCGACGTCCTTGAGAATGCGCAACGCGCGCAGCGTGATGTCCTCGAGGTTGCCGATGGGCGTGGCGACGAGATAGAGCACGCCGGCAGACCGCGGAGCGGGCGCGGGCGGATGACGGTCGGGCAGCCGACTGGAAGGTTGCGCCACAGGCCGCGTGGGTACGCGCAGAAACCGTATTGTACCATTCCCCCTGGAATCCGATGAAACGACCGTCGGCGCATTCCGCGGAGCCGCTGTACCGCTTCCTGGACGAGTACCTCTCGTACCTGTACGAATCCTGCCCGACGGCCGCGGCCGCGGACGGCGTCCACCGGCACGACGACCTGCTCGAGGATTTCAGCCGGTCCGGGATCGACGCTCAGATCCGCGAGCTGGGTGGCTGGGTGCGGCGACTGGACGGCATCACCGCGTCCACGCTGACCAACGAAGAGAAGCTCGATCGGCGCCGACTGGCCGACAGCATTCGCGCGCGCCTGTTTGCACTTGAAGAGGTTGCGTCCTGGCGCCGCAGCCCGCGCCACTATGCGGAAACGTTTGGGCAGAGCCTGGCCAGCCAGGTGCTGTTCGATCATGCACCGGTCGAGGAGCGCGCGCGCCGCGTCGTCTCGAAGCTGCGGCAGGCGCCGCGGCTGATCGAAGCCGCGCGGGAGAACGTGACGGATCCCCCGGGGTTGTTCGTGCGGGCCGGTCTGGAATCGTTCGCCTGGGTGACCACGTTCATCGAACGCGACCTCCCGCTGGCGTTCCACGACCTGGAGGACATGTTCCTGCTGGGCGACCTGGCCGACGCCTCGACCGTGGCGGTCGATGCGCTGCGCGGTTACGAAGAGTACCTCCGCGACACCGTGGCGCCGCGCAGCCGCGCCTCGTTCCGGCTCGGCGCCGACCGCTTGGCACAGAAGCTGCGCCTGGAGGACGGCATCGATCTGCCGCTGGACCGGCTGCTCGAGATCGCGCTGCGGGAGCTGAACGCGACGCAGGAAGAGTTCCGGAAGGTGGCCTCCGGCCTGAACGGCGATTGGACAGAGGCGTGGCGCGAAGTGCGATCCGGCCATCCGGCCGCTGGCGATCTGCTGGGCGTCGTCAGGCGGCAGGTCCGGGAGCTGGCGACGTTCGTCGAACGGAATCGGATCGCATCGCTGCCGGCGCACGAGCCGCTTGCGGTGGCGCCGACGCCCGAGTTCCACCGCTGGACGATCGCCAGCCTGTCGACGGCGGGCCCGTTCGAAGCGAAGGCGTTGTCCGCGTACTACTACATCACCAACGTCGACCCGGCCTGGCCGGCCGCGCGCCAGGAGCAGCATCTCCGCGGCTTCAACGAGGCGACCCTCTGGACGATGTCGATCCACGAGACATATCCGGGTCACTTCCTGCAATTCGAGCATCTCCGCCAAAACGTCGACGCGCCGTTGCGCAAGTCGACGCTGTTTGCCCCGACATCGGTCGTCGAGGGCTGGGCCCACTATGCCGAGCAGATGATGCTGGAGCAGGGGTTCGAGCGGGGCAACGCCGCGGTCAAGCTGGGGCAGCTTGCCGAGGCGCTGGTGCGTCTGGCCCGGGCCGTCGTGGGAATCCGCCTCCACGCGGAGGATATGTCCGTCGAGCAGGGCGTGCGCTTCTTCCGCGAAGAGGCGTTCGTTGAGGAGAGCCGCGCCCGCAGCGAGGCCGAGCGCGGCACGTTCGACCCGGGGTACGTGCTGTATGCGCTTGGCAAGCAGATGCTGCTCAAGCTGCGCGCGGACTGCGAGGCGGCCGAGGGCAAGGCCTTCTCGCTCAGCGCGTTCCACGACCGCCTGCTCGGCCAGGGGCTCCTGCCGTTCTGGATGCATCGCCAGTTGATGCTCGGCGCGCCCGGCACGCTTCTCGATTGACGGTCACGGAATGCCCGGGCTACGATGCCGAATTGCCCGCTAGATAGAGATGCCCCTGTACGAATACGAGTGTGACGGTTGCGGGCGGCGATTCGAGTTGATCCGCAAGTTTTCCGACCCGCCGGTCACCAGCTGTACGACCTGCAACGGGTCGGTTCGGAAGCTGTTCTCCTCGCCGGCCATCCGGTTCAAGGGGACCGGCTGGTACGTCACCGACTACGCGCGCAAGCCGAGCGCCAGCGAGGCGGCGGCCGCGACGTCGGCGGACGACTCGAAGGAGAAGTCCTCGTCGGACAAGAAATCGGCGTCCGCAGAGTCCTCATCCTCGACCTCGTCCGGGTCCACGTCCGGGTCCGGGTCCGGCAAGGACAGCACGCGCGCCGCCGCCGGTTCGGCAAACCGCTGATCCCCTGCTGCTATTCCAGCGTGCGCAGATAGGCGCGCAGCGCCGGCGCCAGATCCGGACGCTTGAGCGCGAAGTAGAGCGAGGCCTGGAGAAAACCCAGCCGGTTGCCGGCGTCGTGGCGCACGCCGGCCAGCTCGCAGGCGTAGATCGGGCGCTGCGCCATCAGATCGCGCAAGCCGTCGGTCAGCTGGATCTCGCCTCCTGCGCCCGCGCCGGTCCGCTCCAGCACGGCGAACAGGTCGGGCGTCAGGATGTAGCGCCCGACGATGGCCAGGTCGGACGGGGCGTCCGCCGGGTCCGGCTTCTCGACCAGGTCCCGGACCGCGTAGACGCCCGGCCGGATTGGTGTGGCGTCGATGATGCCGTAGCGGTTCACGGCGTCGCGGGGAACGCGTTCGACCAGCAGCACCGGGCCGTCGAGCTCGGCGAACAGTTCGGTCATACGGCGCAGCGCCGGCGGGTCGGCGTCGATCACGTCGTCGGGCAGGACGACGGCGAACGGTTCGTCCCGCACTGCCGGCCTCGCCATCAGCACGGCGTGGCCCAGTCCGAGCGGCTGCGCCTGGTGCACGGTGGTCAGCTCGGCCATGTCCGACACGGAGCGCACCAGCGCAAGAATATCCGTCTTGCCGCGCTTCTCGAGGATGGCCTCCAGCGCCGGGTTCGGCGCGAAATGCGCCGCCGTCATCGTGTTGCCCGGGCTGGTGACCAGGACGACGCGGCGGCAACCGGCGGCAACGGCCTCCTCGACGCCGTACTGGATGATCGGCCGGTCGACGAGCGGCAGCAGTTCCTTGGGAAACGCCTTTGTTGCGGGGAGGATGCGGGTCCCGAGACCCGCGGCGGGTACAACCACGGTACGAACGTGCGCCGCCATGCGCGCTGATCCTAACCCATGGCTGCATTAGAATGAAGCGCCCGTTTGAGCGGGCCGGGACCCTATGCTCGATCCAACCCTGCTTCGCAACCAGCTCGACGAGGTCCGCGCCGGACTCGCCACGCGCGGCGACGGTTTCGGCGGCGATCTCGACCAGGTGGTGGAGCTCGACGCCCAGCGCCGCGCCATCCTGCCGATACTGGAGACAGCCCGGCATGCCCGCAAGGACGTTGGCGAGCGGATAGCCCGGAACCGGCGAACCGGCGAGCCCGTGGACGCTCTGGTGAAGGCCGGACAGGATCATGCGGCTGCCATCAAGGAGCAGCAGACCAGGCTCGAAACGGTCGAGACCGAGCACGGCTCGTGGGCGCTCAAGCTGCCCAACCTGCCGCACGCGAGCGTCCCGGTAGGCCGCTCCGAGGCGGACAACGTGGAGGTGCGGCGGCACGGCGCGCCGCCCGGCTTCGACTTCGAGCCGCGCCCGCACTGGGAGATCGGAACGGCGCTCGGCATCCTCGACTTCGAGCGCGCCGCCAAACTGGCCGGCGCGCGGTTCGCCGTGCTGACGGGCGCGGGCGCTCGGCTGGGGCGGGCGCTCATCAACTTCATGCTCGATCTCCATTCCGGCGAGCACGGCTACACCGAGGTGGAGCCGCCGTTCCTGGCCAGCACCGAAGCCTTGACCGGCACCGGGAACCTGCCGAAGTTCGAGGCCGACCTGTTCAAGATCGCCGGGCACTGGGACCTCTACCTCATCCCGACCGCCGAAGTGCCGCTCTGCAACCTGCATCGCGGCGAAATCCTCGACGGGCGGGCGCTGCCCGCGCGCTACGTCGCCTACACGCCCTGCTTCCGTAGCGAGGCCGGGTCGTACGGCAAGGACGTGCGCGGCCTGATCCGGCAGCACCAGTTCGACAAGGTCGAGCTGGTGGCCTATGCAACGCCCGATACGTCCTGGGACGTGCACGAAGCGCTGACGCGGCACGCCGAGGAGGTGCTCAAGCGCCTCGGACTGCCGTACCGCACCATGTTGCTGTGCACCGGCGACATGGGTTTCGCGGCGGCCAAGACGTACGACCTCGAAGTGTGGCTGCCCAGCTATGAGACGTACCGCGAGATCTCGTCGTGCAGCAACACCGAAGCGTTCCAGGCGCGGCGCGCCGGCATCCGCTTCCGGCACGAGGGCCGGGGCAAGCCGGAGCACGTCCACACGCTCAACGGGTCCGGTGTCGCCGTGGGCCGGGCGCTCGTGGCGATTCTCGAGAACTACCAGCAGCGCGACGGGTCGGTCGTCATCCCCGAGGTGCTGCGGCCGTACATGCGCGGCCTGGAAGTGATCGAGCCGGGCGACAAGTAGGCCGACCGTTGCAGGGAGGGATGGCCGAGCGGTTGAAGGCGGCGGTCTTGAAAACCGTTAGCGGGGAAACTCGCTCCTGGGTTCGAATCCCAGTCCCTCCGCCACGTATATTTTATAACCGGGGCATCGACGGCGACACCATCCGCGTACGGATGGATGGGCGCGCGCCACCGTTCGCGTGGCCGGCACGGACACGCCCGAAACGACGCACCCCACGGTGGGCGTCCAACCGTTCGGCCCCGACGCGCGACTAGTGCGCTACGTCATGCGGCCCGGCGGTGAGCACGTCAACGCGACCCTCATCCGCGAAGGGTGCGCCACGGTGATTCGGACATGTTCCTATGCCCGGTGGCGCGAGTGTCTACAGCTGGAAGCCCAGCCGCGGCGCAGCCGCATCCCCGCCGGTTGTGTCGGGTCGCCAACCGTACTCTGACCCCATCGGTGAGGGTCCATCCGGTACCCTTGGCGGTTGAATGGGACGTCTCGGTATGTGAAAATGTGGACATGAAAAATATCACAGTCACGATTGACGACAACGTACATCGGTGCGCGCGCATTAGGGCGGCGGAACGCGGCATCTCCGTGTCAGCGGCCGTCCGCGAGTTTCTTATCCGCTGGACGGGCGAGGAAACCGAGTTCGACCGGCGCAAGCGTCTCCAGGACGACACGTTGCGCGACATCGACAGGTTCCGCGCTGCAGACCGGCTGCCGCGCGAGGAGGCTCACCGCCGTGGCGGCCTTCGTTGACACCAACGTGCTCCTGTACGGGGTGAGCACCGTCCGCGATGAAGCGGACAAGCACGTGACAGCCCTGTCGATTCTGGATCGGGACGACGTCGTGCTGTCAGCACAGGTGCTGCAGGAGTTCTATGTACAGGCAACGCGGTCGACGAAAGCCGACCATCTCGCCCACGATTCCGCCGTGAGCCTCATCGAGTCCTGGCTGCGCTTTCGTGTGATCGAAACGACGGTGCCACTCGTGCAGCAGGCGCTCGCCACCGCCGCACGCTGGCGTGTGTCGTACTGGGATGCCGCGATCGTCGAAGCCGCCCGCATCGGGAACTGTCCGGTGGTGCTTTCCGAGGATTTGCAGCCAGGTATGAATTTCGCTGGTGTGACCGTGCAGAATCCGTTCGCCTGACTCTGAGTCACTATCCGGTTGGTCCCGCCGCTTCACCGCCGCAGCCGTGACGCGGCTCCTGAACGCCGGCACCCCTGTCCAATCCTGCCGACCATAACGCGTTCTGACCTGCCCGGTTTCTTCGGACCGCTGATTACTGGAGAATGACCTTGTCCAGGGACAGGTCGGCGACGAGACGCTTGAGCTTCGTGTTTTCGTCCCGCAGTCGTTTCATCTCGCGGGCCTCACTGGGCAGCATGCCGCCGTATGCCTTCTTCCAGCGGTAGAACGTCTGCTCGGACACGCCGACCTGGCGGCAGACGTCCCCGACCGGCACCCCGGCCTCGACCTGCTGCAACACGCCGGTGATCTGCTCGACGGAAAAGCGCTTTCTCTTCACGGCACACCCTCCTGGCCGATCGGCCTGATTGTGCCGCAAGACTCACCCTGGCAATGGTCTGAAAAACTCGGAGCTCCTCAGCTAGCCGGCGACGACTCCGAGGGACCTGGCGAGGTTCGCTATGAATCCGTCGCGGTAGACGCTCTCCATCGTCTGCACCGCCGTGGCCTCCGGCACGCCCTCGAGCTCGAAATCACAGCCCCACGTGATGGTGCACCGCTGATCGCTGGCGGGCAGTTCCCGCTCAACGTGCGCTATTGCCACGGTGCTTACTATCCCTGTTCTCCGTAGGTGCCGCGGAGGCCGTTGCTGATGAGGCGCACGGCCGCCCGCCGCGACAGCAGGCGGCCAATCACTTGCCGGAACCCGCGATTGAAGCGCCCCGGAATGAAGGTCGGCCCCGATCGGCGCTCGAGCTCCAAGAGGGTCTGGCGCACGACCTCTTCGGGCTCCATCGCCGAGCTGCCGGCCCGCTTGTCCGCCGGGGTCGCCTCCTTGAATTTGGGCGTCAGGGTCGACCCGGCGGCGCAGACCAGCACGTCCACGCCGTGGCGCCCAAGCTCCTCCCACAACCCTTCGCCCAGCACCGTGTCGAACGCCTTGCTGGCCGCGTAGGTCGCGACGAGCGCCGAGCCGTTGAAACCGGCTATCGACGACATGAGCACCAGCGCTCCGCAGCCCCGCTCGACCATGCGCCGGCCGAGAACGTCCGACCAGATCAGCGGCCCGCGCGCGTTCACGTCGATCACCGTCAGCTTGTCTTCGAGCGTCTGGTCCAGGAAGGCGCCGATGGGCGCGTAGCCGGCGTTGTAGACTGAAATTCCGATACCCAGCTCATCATCCAGCGTCGCAAGTCGGCTCGCGAGCGCCGGTGTTCCCAGGTCCAGGACTTCTATCCGGACCGCTATGGCAAAGTCGCTGCGGATTCTGCCGGCGACCTGCTCCATGGCTTCCCGGCGTCTGGCGACGAGCACCACGTTGAGTCCGGCCGCCGCAAACGCCCGCGCCCAGGCTTCCCCCAAGCCCTCCGAGGCCCCGGCCACCAGGGCCCATTCACCGTACCGATCCAGTAGCGGCATGCTGTCCTTTCGCAGTCCGAGGTTGCCCCGATCTCTTGAACAGCGTACCGCTTTCGGTCACCTGCGGCTTCCTCCGGCCTGTTTCCAAGCGCCATTCCACCTACAATCCATGTGTGCAACGTAGCGAACATCGGCGGAGAGGCCCTCTCCCACATTCCACCTGCAGCCGTTGATCGTCGATCCCTGGTTCTATCTTGCCGCGTCGGTGGCGGTGCTCGTCGTCGGCGTGGCCAAGGGCGGCCTCGGCGGGGGCATCGGCGTGATCGCCGTCCCGCTGATGGCGATGGTGATCAGCCCGGTGCAGGCGGCCGCCATCCTGCTGCCGATCCTCATGGTGATGGACGCGCTGGCGCTGCGCGCGTACTGGCGGCTGTGGGACGGGCGCTATCTGCGGGTGCTGGTCCCCGCCGCCCTCGTCGGCACGGCGCTCGGCTTCCTGACGGCCCGCTCGATCTCGCCCGACGGGCTGCGCATCGTGGTGGCGGCGGTGGCGCTGGCGTACGCCGCGGTCGACGTCCGGCGCCGCACGGGTGCCGCCGGGGGACCGGATACGGCCGCCGGGGCGCTGTGGGGCGCGACAGCCGGCTTCACCAGCTTCTCGATCCACGCCGGCGGGCCGCCGCTGCAGGCGTACCTGCTGCCGCGCTGCGCGGACCGCACGACGTTCCAGGCTACCAGCGTCCTGTTCTTCTTTTTCGTCAACTGGTCGAAGGTGATCCCGTACGCCTGGCTCGGCCAATGGAGCCGCGGCACGCTGCTGACGGCGCTCGTGCTGCTGCCGCTGGCGCCGGTGGGGGTGACGATCGGCCGCCGCCTGCACCATCACGTGAACGACGAGACGTTCTTCCGCGTCGTCCGCGCCGCGCTGCTGGTGATCGCGGTCAAGCTGCTATACGACGTGTGGGCTGCGGCGTAACACCGCCGTTGCGGGCGCCGGAGGGTGCGGGAACGGCTATCATTCGGCCAGACCGCCCTCGACCGCAGGAGACCCTTCAACGCAATGCCGGCTGAAAGAAACCCTCAACGTAACGCCGCCGCCACCCGCGGGCCGCGAACGCCCGCACTGCTGGCTTGCGCCGCGGCGCTCGCCGCCGCCTGCGCCGGGGAGCCGCCTCCGCCCGAACCCGCGGGTTCGGTGACGTCCGCCGCCTTCGTCTACCGCGGCATGCGGGTGATTCCGGGCGACGGATCGCCGCCGGTCGAGGATGCGGTGATGATCGTCTACCGCGGGCTAATCGCCGCGGTCGGGACGGCGGACGAGGTCGCGGCGCCCCCGGGCGCGGCGACGGTCGATCTGGCCGGCAAGACGGTGATCCCGGCGCTGGTCGACCTGCACGGCCATGTCGGCTTCCAGCGCGGCCTGACGTACGCCGCGGAGAACTACACCCGCGAGAACATCACCGACGAGCTGCGCCGCTACGCCTACCACGGCGTCGGCACGATGGTCTCGCTCGGCACGGATGCGGGTGAGCTGTGGCGGGAGATCCGGCGCGATCAGCAGTTGGGCCAGCTCGACGGCGCGCGGCTCTACACGGCCGGCCGCGGACTGGCCGCGCCGAACGCCGGTCCCGGCTCGCCGGCGCTGCGGCCGGCGGCGGCCGGGGTGACGAGTGAGGAAGAGGGCCGGCGGCTGGTCGGCGAGCTGGCGGACCAGGGCGTATCGTTCGTCAAGATCTGGGTCGACGACCGCGGCGGGACGGTGGAGAAGCTGGCCCCGGCATTTTACCGCGCCATCATCGACGAGGCGCACCGCCGCGGCCTGCAGGTGATCGCCCACGTCTTCTACCACGACGACGCGGTGGACCTGGTGGAAGCGGGGGTCGACGGCTTCGCCCACCTGGTGCGCGACCGCGAGATGGACGACGCGCTGGTGGCGGCCACCGTGGCGCGGGATGTGTTCGTGATGCCGAACCTCGGCGTCTCGGAGCGCCGGCGGCACACGGAGCCTCCCTCGTGGCTGCGCGAACCGCTGCTGGCGGCCACGGTCGCGCCGGTGGTGCTGGAACGGGCCGCGGCGGGCTACGCGGAACGTGCGGCGGACGCCCCCGCGCGGGCCGCGCAGTACGCCTGGATGGAGCGCAGCCTGCGGAAGCTGCATGCGGCGGGCGCGGCGCTGGTCCTCGGTTCGGACGCCGGCGTGCAGGACCACTTCCCGGGCTTTGCGGCGCACCGCGAACTGGAGCTGTTCGTCGCGGCCGGGCTGCCGCCGATGGACGCCCTGGCTATCGCGACGAGCCGCCCGGCGTTGCGGCTGCGGCTGGTCGACGCCGGCCGCCTGACGCTGGGCGCGCGGGCCGACTTCGTCGTGCTCGACGCCAACCCGCTCGACGACATCACCGCGACGCGCCGGATCGCCGGGGTCTATCTGGGAGGCGCGGAGGTCGATCGCGATGCGCTCCGTTCGGCGTGGGCGGCCGCCCGCTCGTAATCGGAGCCGGCGGGACTCCAACAGTTCTCTGGTCCGGTCCAGGCAGTAGAATGTCGCGGAGCAGATGATTGTGCGCGGCGCCCGCGACCGCACCGGCGACCCGGGGGGCGGGATTTTGGGGGAGGCGGATATGCGACGACGGCGGTGCGGTCGGCGCCCGGTGCTCGTCTCCGTGCTCGCGGCGGCCGGCGTGCTGGCGGCAGCAACCGGGACGGCGCGGGCGCAGCAGGAGCACGCGGGGCAGTATTCCCAGGCCGATATCAACTTCGGCATGAGCCTGTTCGGCGACAACTGCGTCAACTGCCACGGTCCGGGCGGCGACGGCGTCGATGGCGTGAACCTTCGCAGCGGACAGTTCCGATCGGCGTCGTCCGACGGGGAGCTGACGGGGATCATCTCGAGCGGCATCCCCGACACGGCCATGCCGCCCGGCGACTACAGCCAGGCGGAGTTGACCGGTCTGGTCGCCTACCTGCGCATGATGGGCAGCCTGGACCCGGGCGACGTGACGGTGGGCGACCCGGCAAGCGGCGAGGCGTTGTACCGCGGCAAGGGGAACTGCGCGAGTTGCCACCGCATCGGCCGCGAGGGGTCGCGCACGGGCCCGGACCTGACCGACATCGCGACGATTCGCACGGCCGGCGCGCTGGCGGGCTCGCTGGTCGACCCGACGGAGGCCATGGCACCGATCAACCGGACCGTACGGGCCGTCACGCGCGACGGCACGCGCTACCTCGGGCGGCGGCTGAACGAGGACACCTACACCGTCCAGATCATCGACGAGAACGAACGGCTGGTCTCGCTGGTCAAGGCGGATCTGCAGGAGTATGTGGTGCTCACCACGTCTTCCATGCCGTCGTACGCCGACACGTTGACGGAACAGGAGCGCGCCGACATCCTGGCGTTCCTGCTGACACTGAAAGGGGTGAGCTGATGATTCGGCTGCCGCTTAGCGCGCTCCTCGCAGGCTTGTTGCTGGCGTCCGCGGCGTTGGTTCAGGCGCAGGGCGGGGGAGTGACGTTCGAACGACTGCAGAACGCAGCGGCGGAGCCGCACAACTGGTTGACCTATTCGGGCGGCTACCACAGCAACCGCCACACGGCGCTCGACCAGATCACCACCGCCAACGTCGACGAGCTCGAGATGCGCTGGGTGTTCCAGGCGCAGTCGCTGCAGGTGTTCCAGACGACGCCCCTCGTGGTGGACGGCGTCATGTATCTCACGGAGGCGCCCAACACGGTCGTGGCGCTCGACGCGAAGCTCGGGCGGGTGTTCTGGCGCTACGAATACACGCCGGTGCAGGCGTCGCGCCCCTGCTGCGGCCGGGTGAACCGGGGGGTCGCCATTCTGGGCGACACGCTCTATATGGGCACCATCGACGCGCAGCTGATCGCGATTGACGCCATCACCGGCAAGCCGCTCTGGAAGACGGCCGTCGGCGATCCGGAAGACGGCCACGCGCTGACGCTCGCCCCGCTTGTCGTCAAGGACAAGGTAGTGGTCGGCATCGCCGGCGGCGAATTCGGCATCCGCGGCTTCATCTCGGCCTACGACGCCGCCACCGGCGAGGAGGCCTGGAAGTTCTATACCATTCCGGGGCCGGGCGAGCCCGGGCACGAGACCTGGGAGAACGACGCCTGGCGCACCGGCGGCGCGCCGGCCTGGCTGACCGGCTCCTACGACCCGGTGACCGACCTGATCTACTGGGGGACCGGCAACCCCGGTCCCGACTGGAACCCGGCGCAGCGGCCCGGCGACAACCTGTACTCGTCGTCCGTCGTCGCGCTCGACCCGGACACGGGCGAGCTGGCCTGGCATTTCCAGTTCACGCCGAACGATCCGTACGACTACGACTCGGTGCAGGTGCCGGTGCTCGTGGACTACCCGGCGCAGGACGGCAGCACGCTGCCGCTGATGTTCTGGGCCAACCGCAACGGTTTCTTCTACGTGATCGACCGGACGACCGGGCGCTTCCTGAACGGCCAGCCGTTCATCCACCTCAACTGGGCCGAGGGGCTCGACGATGCCGGACGCCCCATCATGACGCCGCAGCCGCCGGGCGCCACGACGTATCCCGGCGTCCAGGGCGGCACCAACTGGTACTCGCCGTCCTACAGCCCATCGACGCGCCTGTTCTACCTGTCGGCCTGGGAAGGCTACGGCTCGCGCTTCATGCCGCAGGAGGCGGAGCATGAACGCGGCCGGATTTTCCTCGGCGGCCTGTCGGCCCCGGACGATCCGAAAAGCGTGCTTCCCGGACTTCAGCGCGGGGTGATCAACACGTGGACCGAGGCGGCCGGCACGGGCGCCGTCATCGCGATCGACCCGGCCACCGGCGAACAGCGCTGGAAGTACGAGATGACCGACGTCACCAGCAGCGGCGTCCTGACCACCGCAACGGACGTGCTGTTCACGGGCGGTCGCGAGGGATTTTTCCACGCCCTTGATGCGCGCGACGGCACGCTGCTGTGGAAGTCGACGCTGGGCGGCATGGTCGCCAACGGACCGATCAGCTACGCCGTCGACGGCGAGCAGTTCGTCGCCGTCGCCGCCGGCAACGGCCTGTTCGTCTTCGCGCTGCGGGAATAGGGGAGCAGCCGTCCGCGGCTGGACCGGCGCGCGGCCGGCGTCACTCGCAGACGACGCCGTCACCATCGCCGTCGCGCATGTAGCGGTACGCCGGATGGCCCCGCGGCACCGGCGCGATGCCGTGCCGGCGCGCCTCGGCGCAGGTGATCCGGCCGTTGCCGTTGTCGTCGTAAAGCCCAAGCGCGCCGGATTGGCCTGACTGCCCGGCGGCCGGCGGCGCGCCTCTCGCCGGTTCCCCCGCCGGCGCGCCCGCGCACTTCGCGCCCCACAGTCCGCGTCCCCCCTGCCGGGCCTCGCGCTCGTACTGCCGGAATTCGTCGAGGTAGCGGAACGGGAAGCGCGTGTAGGCGTGGCCGTACCCCTGCCGGACGATCTCCGCGTTGGCGAACGTGCCGTTCGGCAGGTGGACGTATGCCAGCGTGCGCCCGTAGCGGTCGGTCCGCTCCTGGTCGTACTCCAGGCGCACGCGCTGCTCATGGAGCAGGCGTTTCGCAAATGCGCTCGCTTCCTTGCCGAAGCACTCGACCGGACGGCGGGGATGGACCGTCTCCGGCGTGTCCACGCCGATCAGCCGCACGCGGCCGACACCCTGCACGATGATCGTGTCGCCGTCGACGACCCGCTCCACGAGCTGGGCGGCGACGGGCGCCGGCGCGAGGGTTACGGCAACTGCGGCGAGCAGAAGGGCGGTACCGGCGGCAGCGGAGCGCGTGGTCAAGGGTCACCATCAGGCTCGCGAAACCGTCCTGGCAGAAACCGCAGGACGGTCGCGTGCCGATGGTGGCAATTATTGCGTACCGCGGGAGTGTGCGCGGGTCCGAACGGTCCGCCGCGGAGGCTGCACCAAGGCGTGCTTCACGGCCGTCCAGCCCCCAAAACGGTGGATTTCACACCGGGGCGGCCGCCGGCATGCGGCGGTCGACCGGTTGCGGCATATCGGTGGCGCGAATTGTGCACGCTTGTCGAGGTTGCCGTCGTGCTGCCGCGGCGCCGCGCTGCCGCGTTCGGCCCGGCGTGCAACCTTCGGGCGGTTCGTGTGTTTAACGTATCGATGGGTGCCGGCGCAGGCGCACCGGCGCCCGGGAACGGTGCCCCTGTCGATTGGCTGTTGCATGCCAAAGCGCGCTGTCTCGGTGACCCTCGATGTCGACAACCTGGTCTGGCTGCGGGCGCAGGCGAATGCCGGCCGCAACGTCAGCCGCATCGTCAACGAGCTGGTGGGCGAGGCGCGCGCCGCCGGCCGGCGGTTCGGCGCCGCGACGCGCTCGGTGGCCGGCACGGTCGACCTGCGTCACTTCGATCCCACGGCCGCGGATCAGGGGGTGCGCAAGCTGGTCGATGCGGCGCCCTGCGAGCGGCAGCCGGCATCCGCGCGGCCGGCCGGGTCCGACGGCAAGCGTCCGCCCCCCCGATCCGTGTAGCCGCCGGTGCCACCGATCACGACCGCCGTGTGCGACACGGATGCCCTGCTGTTTCATGCCGGCCGCGACCCGCGTCTGGGGAGCCGCGCGGCGGCGCTCTTCGCCGCCTGTGAGGCGCGCAACGCAATCGTCTACGTCCCGGTCGCGGTGCTGTGGGAAATAGAGCTGCTGGCGCGGGCGGGCCGCATCGACCTCGGCCGGCCCCTGGCGGGCTTCGCCGCCGATCTCTTCAGCAATCCGGCGTATCACCCGCTCGAGCTGAGCGTCGAGCAGGTGCTGCTCGCCGCCGAGCAGCCGCCGGACGAGGACCCGTTCGATGCGCTGATCGTCGCCGCAGCGCGCCTGCTCGACCTGCCGCTGGTCACCGGCGACCGCAAGATCGCGGAAGCCGTTCTGGTCAAGACGCTCTGGTAGCGCTCCGGCTGCCGGCGTGCAACCAAATACTACGATCCGGTCAGCACGTCGTGCGATCGGACCGGCGCGATGCGTGCGAGCTGGTCGAAGTCACGGTCGTGGTGCAGCAGGGTCAGGTCGTTGCGGATAGCACAGACCGCGATCAGGCAATCGACACTCGACCGCATCGTCACGCCTGTTCGACGGGCCGGCTGGCGGAGTGTCTCGATCCAGACTGAGGAGTCAACCAGATTCGCGGCCGATGCCTGAAGCTTCCTCGCGGGATCGCCGCCGCGGGCGGTCGGCGCGCATTTCGGCAAGATCGCCCTCCCAGAGACCCGATCCGGCCAGCTCGAGGATGCGGCCGGCCCGCGCTCGTCGTACGTACTCGGCAAGCGCGCGGTCTACGGTCTTCGAGTACGTGTTCTCACCGCTCAGGCGCTGGGCTTCCTCCAGGAGAGCGCGATCAAGCACGAGACTGGTGCGCTTCATGTGCTTGGTATGCGGTTTTCGGTGAGGTACGACATCGCCGCCTGCGCGCCGCCGGCCTGGTGCGGCACGCCGGCCAGCGCCAGTCCCATTTCCACGCCGCCGAGCGTGCCGATCAGGGTGAGGTCGTTGAAGTGGCCCAGGTGGCCGATCCGGAATGCGGCGCCCGACAGCCGGCCCAGGCCGCCGCCGAGCGCCATGTCGAAGCGGTCGAGCACCAGGTCGAGGAGATGGCCGGCGTCGTGGCCGGCCGGCATCAGGACGGCTGTGACCGACGCGCTGTACTCGGCCGGGTTGGCGCAGACCAGCTTGAGACCCCACATCCGCACGGCGACGCGCACCGCCTCCGCGTGGCGTTCGTGGCGTGCGATAACCTGTTCCAGACCCTCGGCATCCAGCATCCGGAGCGCCTCGCGCAGGCCGTACAGGAGATTGGTGGGCGGCGTGTACGGAAAGACGCCGTTGCGGTTGGCGGCGACGATCGGTGTCCAGTTCCAGTAACTGCGCGGCAGACGGGCCTCGGCGTGCGCCGCCAGCGCCCGCTCGCTCACCGCGTTGAGGCACAGGCCGGGCGGCAGCATCAGGCCCTTCTGCGATGCCCCGATCGTGACATCGACGCCCCACTCGTCATGGCGGTAGTCAATTGAGGCAAGCGACGAGATGGTGTCCACCATCAGCAGCGCGGGATGGTGCGCCGCGTCCATGGTGCGCCGGACGGCGGGGACGTCGCTGGTGACGCCGGTCGAAGTCTCGTTGTGGACGATGCAGACCGCCTTGATCTTTCCCGCAGGGTCGTCCGCCAGCCGCGCCCCGACCGCCGCCGCGTCGACGCCCCGCCGCCAGTCGCCCGGCAGGAAGATCGGCTCCAGACCGAGCTGCAGGGCCACCCGCTTCCAGAGCGTGGCAAAGTGGCCGGTCTCGGCCATCAGCACGTGATCACCCGGCGACAGCGTGTTGGCGAGCGCTGCCTCCCAGGCGCCGGTGCCGGACGCCGGGAAGAGGATCACCGGCTGCGCCGTCCGGACGACGCCGGCCAGGCCTGCGAGCACCTCGCGCGCCAGGTCGCGGAACTCCGGGCCGCGGTGGTCGATGGTGGGCGCCGCCATCGCGCGCAGCACGCGGTCCGGTACGTTGGATGGTCCCGGGACCTGCAGGAAATGACGGCCGCTACGGTGTGTCATGGCCGTAATCTAGCGTACGCCGCTTACGGTCGAGACTCACGCCGTATCCGCTCGACCTTGACGGCCGCTTCCGGCGTGGGATATCACAGACGTCCGGAACGAAGAGAGGAACGGCAAGAGCATGAGAGCAGTCCGCTGTATCGACGGCCGCCCGACGGTCGCGGAGGTGGCCGCGCCCGCTGGCGACGGCGTGCGCATCAGGACGGCATCGGCGGGAGTCTGCGGCTCCGACCTGCACATGCTCGAGTTGGGGATGCTCGGTCCCTACACGGTGGGGCACGAGTTCGCCGGCTGGCTGGAAGATGGCCGGCCGGTGGCGGTGGAGCCGCTCCACGGCTGCGGCGACTGCGACCTGTGCGAGGCCGGCGACTACAACCGCTGCCCGGCCAACCTGGCCGACATAGCCGGCATCTCCCGCGACGGCGGCATGGCCGACGAGGTGCTCATGTGGCCCGAGGCCGTGGTGCCGCTGCCCACCGGCGTGGATGCCCGGGATGCCTGCCTGGTGGAGCCGATCGCCATCGCCGTGCACGGGTTCCGCATGGTCGGCCTCCGCGGCGGCATGCGGGTCGCCGTCATCGGCGGCGGCACCATCGGACAGGCGGCGCTGGCCGTGGCCCGGCTGACCGGTTGCGAGACCGCCGTGTCCGCCCGCCACGACGCGCAGAAGGAAGCCGCCGAGCGTCTGGGCGCCGCGCCCCTGAGCGACGAGCCCTACGACGTGGTGGTGGACGCCGCCGCCGAAGCGTTCGCCGCGGCGTCCGACCGCGCCTCCGGCGCCATCAAGGTCGTCCTGGAACCGTGACGGGACCGGTCGCTGGTTGGGGCGTCAGGTGAGCCGCGCGCGCCGCCGGTTGATTGGCGCCGTTCTGCTGGCGGTGCTGGTCGCTGCCTGCGACGAGCTCGGCCAGCTGATTCCGACCGGCCCGTCCGGCGAGTCGCTGGACGGGTCGTGGATGGGTTGGTTCACCAGCGTGTCGGCTGGGACCAGGACGGCGACGGCGACGCTGTTCCAGACTGGATCGGTGGTGACCGGGTTCTGGACGATCTTCGACACCGACGGATCGATCTCCGGTGACCTTACCGGCACTGTCGTGGGATCGACCGCCTTGCTGACGCTGCGCCCAACGAGCTCGGACGGGTGTTCGATGTCGATCGTGGCGACGGTAACCCGCACGACGCTGGAGGGCACCTGGTCGAGCGCCGACTGCGACACGCGCGACACCGGCACGTTCCGCCTCACGCGCTAGCAGCCTGTGGTGAAACCCCGCGTCGCACCGAGACCGGTGAGGCGCCTGCCTGACAAGGCGCGAGGAGCGAGCATATTGGGCATATGTGAGCGACGAGCAACGCAGTTCAGGCAGGATGCATCGCCGGTCGAATGCAGCGGGGCTTTTGCCACAGGCTGCTAGAGACCGCCGTATACTGCGGCGGATGAGCTTACGGGCGGATCTCGAAGCGCGGCTCGACGGCGAGGTGCGCTTCGACGTGGTCTCGCGCGCGCTGTACTCGACCGACGCGAGCGTCTACCGGATCGAGCCGCTCGGCGTCGCCATCGTCCGCTCGCGCGACGATGTGCTGGCCGCCATTGAATGCGCCCGGGCGCACGGGTGCTCCATCACCGCCCGCGGCGGCGGAACGTCGCAGGCCGGCCAGGCGATAGGATCGGGGCTGCAGCTCGATACCTCCAAGTACTTCAACCGCCTGCTCGAAGTGAACGTCGAGGAGCGCTGGGCGCGGGTCGAGCCGGGGATCGTGCTCGATGAGCTGAACGCCCGGCTTGCCCCGCACGGGCTGCGGTTCGCGCCCGACATCTCCACCGCCAGCCGCGCCACCATCGGCGGGATGATCTCAAACAACTCGAGCGGTGCGCGCTCGGTCGTATACGGCAAGACGATCGACCACGTCCTCGACCTGCACGTGGCGCTCGCCGACGGCTCGGTGGCGCACCTGCGGCCGCTCGACGGCGGGGAACTGGACGCAGCCTGCGCCCTTCCGACCCTGGAGGGGGCCTGTTACCGCACCGTGCGCCGGCTGGCGGCGCGGCACGCCGCGGAGATCGACCGGCGCTATCCCAAGATCCTGCGGCGGGTGGGCGGCTACAACCTCGACGCCTTCGTCCGGCCGCCCGCGGCCGCGCAGGACGCACCGTTCAACCTCGCGAAGCTGATCGTCGGTTCGGAGGGGACACTGGGCCTGATCGTCGAGGCGCGCCTCAACCTTGTGCCGCTGCCGGCGGCCAAGGCGGTGCTGACGATCGAGTACGACGACCTGCTGGACGCGCTGGGGGAGACGCCGGCCATCCTGGAACACGAGCCGTCCGCCGTCGAGGTGATGGACCGCTCGATCCTGGACCACGCCCGCGAAAACCCGGCGCTGGACGCCGTGCGCCGCGGGGTGCTGCGGGGCGACTGCGCCGCGCTGCTCTGCGTCGAGCTGTACGCCGACTCCATCCACGAGCTCGGGCCGCGGCTCGATCGGCTCGAAGCGGAAATCCATGCTCGCGGGGTAGCTGCAAGCACCGCCCGCGCCATGGCGTCTGCCGATCAGGCCCGCATCTGGAAGCTGCGCGAGTCGGCGCTCGGCCTGTCGATGGCGATGAAGGGGGACGCCAAGAGCATCTCGTTCGTCGAGGACACCGCGGTCGCGCCGGAGAAGCTGCGCGAATTCATCGCGCGCTTTCTCGGCGTGGTCCGCCGTCACGGGACGACCGCCGGCATCTACGCGCACGCCTCGGTCGGCTGCCTGCACGTGCGGCCGGTCATCAACCTGAAGACCGCGGCCGGCGTGCGGCAGTTCGAATCCATCGCGAACGAAGTTGCCGACCTCGTCCTGGAATTCGGCGGCGCGCTCTCCGGCGAGCATGGCGACGGCCTCGTGCGCGGGCCGTTCATGGCGCGCATGTTCGGTTCGGAGCTGTACGAGGCGTTCCGGACCATCAAGCGGACGTTCGATCCGGACGGGCTGTTCAACCCCGGCAAGATCGTCGACGCCCCGCCGCTCACCGACAACCTCCGCTACGGCGCGGACTACCGCACACCGGATCCGCCCGCGGCGTTCGACCACAGCGAGCACGGCGGCCTCGGGCGCGCCGTGGAGATGTGCAGCGGCGTCGGCGCCTGCCGCAAGACGCTGAGCGGCACGATGTGCCCGTCGTACATGGCGACGCGCGACGAGGCGCACTCGACGCGGGGACGGGCCAACGCGCTCCGCCTAGCGATGGCGGGCGCGCTCGAGCACGGCGACCCGCGCGAGGGCGGACTGGGGGACCGCGGCGTCTTCGATGTCCTCGACCTCTGCCTGGAGTGCCGCGCCTGCAAGACGGAATGCCCGGTCGGAGTCGACATGGCGCGCTTCAAGAGCGAGTTCCTGTTCGACTACTGGCAGCGGCACGGCGTGCCGCTCCGCGCGCGCCTCCTCGGGCACATCCACGACCTGTCGGCGTGGGCCAGCCGCGCCGCGCCGTTGCTCAATCCGTGCCTGGGCAGCGCGCCGGTGCGGGCGTTCAACGAGTTGATGTTCGGCATCGACCGCCGGCGCTCGCTGCCGCCGTGGGCGCCGCGCACGCTGGCGGCGGCGTGGCGCCGTCGGCGCGCGGGAAACTCGCCGCCCACGGCCGTGCTGTTCAACGACACCTTCACGAACTACTTCGACCCGGAGATCGGTCTGGCGGCGGCCGACGTCCTGGCGGCGGCCGGCATCGCCGTCGGCCTCGGTCCGGACGCCTGCTGCGGGCGGCCGCTCATTTCGCAGGGCCTGCTGGCCGAGGCGCGCAGCCGCGCGGCTGAAGCCGTTCGCCGCCTGCATCCGTTGGCCGCTGCCGGCACGCCGATCGTCGTGCTGGAGCCCAGCTGCCTGTCGGCGCTGGTCGACGACGCCCCGGCGCTGCTGCGCGGCGCGGAGCAGCGTCGTGCGCGAGAAGTCGCGGCTGCCTGCGTCCTGTTCGAGGATTTCCTGGACCAGCGCATCGATGAAGGGCGCGCGCGGCTGCCGCTCCGGGCGGGGCCTGCCGAAATCCTGCTGCACGGCCATTGCCACCAGAAATCGCTCGGTCTGGTCGCGCCGGCGAAGGCGCTGCTCGAGCGGATTCCGGATGCGCGCGTCACGGATCTCGACTCCGGCTGCTGCGGCATGGCGGGCTCGTTCGGCTACGCCCGCGAGCACTTCGAAATATCGCGGCAGATCGGCGAGCGCCGGCTGCTGCCGGCCGCCCGCGCGCTGGGTCCCGGCGCCGTGCTCGTTGCCGCCGGTACGTCGTGCCGCCATCAGGTCCACGACTTCGCGGGGGTCCGCGCGCTGCATCCGGCGGTGCTGCTCCAGGCGCTCATCGGGGATCTCGAAGGCGATCCGGCCGCGTCCGCTTGACCCCCGCCGCGCCGCCGATCCACACTGGCCCGAGGTCTAGCCGATGCCCATCTACGAGTACCGCTGCCGCGCCTGCCAGCACGAATTCGAGGCGGTCGTGCTGCCCACGGGCGGCCCGCCCGCCTGTACGGCCTGCAGCAGCACCGACCTGGAGCGGCTCATCTCGGCCTTCTCCGTCAGCTCCCACGGCACCCGCCAGATGAACCTGAACCAGGCCAGGAAACAGGCCAAGAAGGTCCAACGCGACAAGGCGGTCGCCGAGCACGAGGCGATGCACCACCACCACCACTGACCCGCATCGCTCAGCGGCGTTCGTCGCGAGGGCGTCGAGGCCCCGATTGGAAACGCTGGCTAGTCGAGTACGTCGAACAGGTAGCTGTACTTCAGGATCACGCTGCGGCCGGAGCCGGCGGGCACGTAGTCGAGGATGCCTTCCGTCTCGTTGTAGACGAGAAACAGGCCGGTGTTGGCGTCCTGCAACCAGCCGAAGCGGAAGTTCATCGACCAGAGCCGGGCGCTGTCGTTGTGCTGGAGCAGCGTCTGGACGAACACCCGCGGCGAGAAGTTGTACCCCGCCCGCACGCTGGTCAGGTTCGTGACGGTGCTGCCGAGCGGCAGCTTGATGTCGTTGCGGCTGTAGCTGAGCGACAGGTTCAGCGTCTCGCCGTACCGGGCCCGGACTGAAGGACTGATTGTCACGATGTTCCCGCCGAAAAAACCGCCGATGGTGGTGCGGATGCCGGCGCTCACCGGAGCCGACCGGTCGTAGTCGAAGTTGTAGGCGAGCTGACCCCAGTCGTAGCGGCCGGGCTCCACCGGGATGTCCGAGATGGTAAATGCTTCGAACACCCGCTCGCTGCGGGCGTCGTACGCGACGCCGGCCGACGAGCTGTTCTCGAATTCGCCGTCGTAGTGCAGGTGGATAAATGTGGTTTCCATCACCCCGTCGAAGTTCCAGAAGCGGGTAAAGCTGCCGTGCGGCGAGATCTCCTGGAGCTTGAGGACCCCTTCCGGCCGCGCGCGGTAGTTGAGGCCGAAGTCGTACTTGCGAAACCCGCCGGTCCGGCGCACGAAACCGACTTCCGGATTGAAGTCCTCGCCGTTCTCCTGGTAGCCGCTGATGATGCGCCACGTCTGGGAATCGTAGGTCGCCGACAGGCTCATGGCATGGTCGCGGCCGGTGTAACCGGGCGTCTGGGTCCGCCCGAAAAACCCCTGCACCATGGTGCTCTGTCCGATGCCCCAGCGGCCGTCGGCCGCATAGGTGCGGTTGTAGTCGCCGGGGGATGCGCGGCTTCCGGTCGCCTGCCGGTTGACGAAGAGGCCGCCGACGCTCGACCGGTTGGGTAGATCCTGGCGCAGGCGGGCCACGGTGAAATTGTTGGCCGCGGCAACGCTGCTCACATTCTCTGTCTGCATGTTGAGGAATCCGACGGTCAGGCTGTCCGAAACCTTGCCCGACAGCCGCGCGCCCGCCAGGATCGGGATTTGCTTCCCACCTTCGCCGATCCCGATGCGGCGGCTGAAGAAGAGTTCCGTCTGCCCCATGTTCCGCCCGCTGGCCGGGCCGGTGTTGCGCACACTGAAGGCCCCGGCGTTCTCCAGGAAGAACGGCCGTTTCTCCGGAAAGAAGAGATTGAAGCGGTCGAGGTTGATCTGCTGATCGTCCACCTCGACCTGGGCGAAGTCGGTGTTGTAGGTGGCGTCGAGCGTCAGGCCTGACGTGACGCTGTACTTGAGATCACCACCGGCCGCGCCGACAGCGGTCGCCCGCCCGCCGGATGCGCCGCTACGCGACCCCAGCTCGCCGACGACGTAAGGCGTAACCTGCAGGTTGCTGGCACGCCCGACGGGCACGCTGAGGCCGGTGACCTGACCCGCCAGCGATACGCGGTACAGGCTGAACTGACGCGGGATGGGCGCCCAATACGCCGTTTCGTTCCGGCGGCGGATGTTGCGCTGGAAGTTCACGCCCCACGACTGCGCCTCCCGGGCCGGATAGCGGACGGTCCGGAACGGAATGGCGAACTCGGCACTCCAGCCGATTTCGGAGAGCGCCGTCCGCACCTGCCAGGCGCCGTCCCAGTTGAGGTTGAAGCCGCCCCCGCTCCCGCGGGAGAAGCCGCCGTCGCCGGCCTGCCCGAAGCCGCCGCGGTCGCCGCCTTCGTTGATGACCTGACCGTCGTATTCCTGCCCGGCCGGCGTGGTGCCGAAGACGAAACCGTTCTGCCCGTCCTGGAAGGTATCGAGCACCATCATGAAGCTGTCGGCGTCGGCCATCGACGAATCGCGGCGGCTGTCGCTCATGATGATGGCCGACGGCTCGCTGTCGTAGCAGACGACACCGACGTAGAGCGTCCCGTTCGCAAAGATGATGCGAACCTCGGTCCGCTCCGTGGCCGGCCGGCCTTCGTCGGGGGCGGTCTGCCGGAACCCGCTCGCCGCTGCGGCGGTCGCCCAGGCGGGGTCGTCGAGCACGTTGCCGTCGAGCGCCGGAGGCTGTTCCGCCGGCGCTGCGCTTACCACCTTCGGCGCGCCCTGCGCGGACAGTTCGAACCCGGCGACCACCCGGTCCTGCTGCGCAGCGGCCGGCGTGGCTGCCGCCGCCCACGCTGCCGTGGCCAGCGCCAGCAGGGCGCGGCGAAACGCTCGGTGGTGGGAAGTTGTTGCTGGGCGGAAGCTGGACATGAAGTGCGGTGCGTGGCGCGGCGACCAATGGTATCAAGTCAGGCGCGTCGCCGTGCTGGTACACTGGCCGGCGCCCGGTGGGGATCATGCAAGCCAGACGCGTGTCCGACATCGACTGGACGGCGTGGACAGCCGTGGATCCGGCCACGCTCATCTTCGTTATCCGCGGCGGCCAGATTCTGCTGATCCACAAGAAGCGCGGGTTGGGCGCGGGCAAGATCAACGGGCCGGGGGGGCGGCTGGAGCCGGGGGAGACCCCCCGGGCCGCCGCGCTGCGGGAGCTGCGGGAAGAGCTCGGGGTCACGGCCGTGGACCCGGTGCACATGGGCGAGCATCGCTTCCAGTTCGTGGACGGGTATTCCATCTACGTCCACGTCTACCGCGCCTTCGACCTGCGCGGGACACCGGTCGAGACGGATGAGGCCATCCCGATCTGGGTCGATCTGGACGCCATTCCATTCGACCGGATGTGGGAGGACGACCGGCTGTGGCTGCCGCTGCTGGTGGCGGGACAGCGGTTCTCCGGCTACTGGATCTTCGACGGCGACCGCATGCTGGATTACCGCCTGGACGTACTGGACAAGCCTGTCGCTGCTAGATCCCCAATCGCTTCGCCTTCTCGACCAGCGTCGTCCGCTTGACGTTGAGCAGCCGGGCGGCCTGGTGCTTGTTGCCGCCGGATTGCTCCAGGGCCTGGCGGATGATCGCGCGCTCGACCTCCTGCAGCCTGCGCTGCAGATCCACGCCGCCGTCCGGGAGCGCCGCGCTGGCGAGATGCTGGTCCGCGCCTGCCACGATCTCGTGCGGCAGGTCGGCGACGTCGAGCTGCGTCCGTCCGGGGGTCAGCACCAGCGACCGTTCGACCACGTTCTCGAGCTGCCGGATGTTGCCCGGCCAGTCGAACGCCATCATCCGCCGCAGCGCTTCCTGCGAGAAGACGACTTCAGGCCGCGGCGGGACGAGGCTTGAGCCCATCTTCTGGAGGAAGGCGTGCACGAGCAGCGGGATGTCCTCCCGTCGTTCCCGCAGCGGGGGCAGATGGATCGGGAGTACGTTCAGCCGGTAGAAGAGATCCTCGCGGAACGCGCCGTCACGGACCATCTTTGTGATGTCGGAATTGGTGGCCGCAATCACCCGCACGTCGATCCGCACGGACCGGCCGTCGCCGATCCGCTCGAACTCGCGTTCCTGCAGCACCCGCAGCAGCTTCGCCTGCAGGCCGGCGCTCATCGTGCCGACCTCGTCGAGAAGGAGCGTGCCCTTGTGCGCCTGCTCCAGCCGTCCCTGCCGGTTGGCCACGGCCCCGGTGAATGCGCCGCGCACGTGGCCGAACAGCTCGGCCTCGAGGAGCGTTTCCGGGATCGCGCCGCAGTTGAGCGCCACGAACCGCTCGCGGCGCCGCGGGCTGTTGTGGTGGATGGCTTTTGCCACCAGCTCCTTGCCGGTGCCGGTTTCGCCGGTGACCAGCACCGTGCTGCTCGTGGCTGCCACCGTTTCGAGCAGGGTGAAGAGCTGGCGCATGGGGGCGCTGCGGCCGACGATGCCCTCGAAGCGGTAGCGGTCCTCGAGCTGCGAGCGGAGATAGGCGTTCTCGGATTGCAGGCGCCGTTGCTCGATGGCCGACTCGAGGACGTGGCGCAGATGCGCGAACTGGAACGGCTTGGTGATGAAGTCGCGCGCGCCGCGGCGGATCGCCTCCACGGCGTCCTTGATGGTGCCGTAGCCGGTCACGACGATGCCGATCAGGTCCGGATACTGCTGCACCGCGGTCTCGATCAGCTGCGTGCCGTCGATGCCGGGCAGCCGCAGGTCGGTGACGACGATGTCGAACGCAAAACCGGCGAGATGCTCGAGGGCTGCCTCGCCCGAAGCAGCCTGCGTCACCTGGTATCCGTGCTCCTCGAGATGCTCCGCCGTCGCCTCCCGCAACGTGTCCACATCCTCGACAAGCAGCAGATGTATCTTTTTTTCAGGCATTTAGAAGGGTGTTAACATTTTGACGCCTGCCCGGACCTGCGTCAAGAAACTGGCATCCTACAGTCCTGCGCCGCCACCGCCGATAAATCCTCACGGACGTCGAGGACATACATATGGCCCGTGAAGCGATGATTGTCGACAGAAAGACCATCTCCATCATGAAGGCGTGCACGCTTGTCGGTGTGAGTCGGCGCACGATCTACAACTGGATTGCCGACGGCAAGGTCGAGTACGTGCGGACGGCCGGCGGATCGATCAGGATTTTCGTCGATACGCTGTGGCGCAGGTCGGACGGAACCCACTCCAGCCGGCCGGCGCAGGCGACCCGCCGGGTGGGATGATGCCGGACAAGCCCCCCCTGCCGTTCCCCAATGGCGGCACGGCGCCCCCTCTGGACGAGGTGGGGCGCGGCGCCCTGCTGCACCGGCTCAACAATCAGCTCGGCATCATCCTGGCCAATGCCGAGTTGCTCGAGAGCCGGCTCCAGGAACAGGACCGCAACCGCGCCCGCGCCGCGCAGATAGTCGCCAGCGCCATCGACGCCATCAGCACCGTGCAGGACATCAGCGCCCGCACCGGCCGCTCGGCCGGGTAGCAGTCCGCCGGGCTCCGCCCCACGCGGGTTCAAAGCCGCGCCGCAAACGCACCAGATCGCCAAAAACTTGACGGCTCCGATCGTCATTTCATTGACGATCAGGCTTTTGGATTGCGCGGCACGGCGTTGGATTGCCCTCTCCTGCACACCGTTTCACCCTTGAAAAACGGCGCAAAACCGCGCATTCCGCGGTCCTTCGCCGGGCTCGGCCCGGACGGCCGCCCGCGGGCGCAAAGGTTGGCATCCGATTTGCCCCTTCATGTAGCCGGGCGCCGCCTGTGGTGGCGGCGAAAACCCCGAGCCGAGGAGCGGCAACCGATGAGAATGCAAACAGCAAACGGTCCCGCCCAGGATCGCATCGACACCAGCCTGCCGTTCGTGCGGGCCATGGCGCGGCGCATGGCGTCGTCCATGCCGCACTCCATCGACATCTCGGATCTGGTGCAGGACGGCATGATCGGCCTGATGGACGCGGCGCACCGCTTCGATGCGTCGCGCGGGATCAAGTTCGAGACGTTCGCCGAACGCCGCGTGCGCGGGGCGATGATCGACGCCTTGCGCCGCGACGCCTGGCCGCGCGGCGTCCGCCGCCAGCGCCGGGAGATCGAGGCGGCCCGCGAGAAGCTGCGGTATCAGCTCGGGGGTGAGCCGTCGCTGTCCGACCTGGCGGCCCACCTGGGAGCGGACGAGACGAGACTCAGCCGAACGATCACCCGCATCAGCACCATCGAGGCTACTTCGCCGCTGACGACCCCGGACGTGGTCGACGAAGCGAACCTGCCGCCCGTGATGGTGCCGTCGGAACCGGCAGCACCGGACGATGAGTACGAGCAGCACGAGGTGCAGGACCGCATGCGGGCCGCAATTGCGGCGCTGCCTGCCCGGGAGCGCAAGGTGGTCAGCATGTACTACTATGGCGAGTCCACGATGAAGGAGATCGGGCTGGAGATCGGCGTGAACGAGTCGCGCGTTTCACAGCTGCATGCGCGCGCGGTGCGCCGTCTCCGGAAGCTGCTGGCGCCGGATGAGACGGCGCCGGTGCTGCCGGTGAGCTGCGCCGCCGGCCCGCGGCGGGTCGTCAGGGCACCAGCTCGCGGATGACGCCGATCAATTCGCGCAGGCGAAACGGCTTCGCGAGCCAGCGGCACCCGCTGTCTTCCAGGAACCGTACTGCGTCGGTGCCTGCCACGTCACCCGTGACGAACACGATGCGCCGCGCCAGGCCGGGCGTCGTCTTCGCGATCTCCAGGTAGAAGGCGCGCCCGTCCATGCGGGGCATCTTGAGGTCGCAGATCACCACGTCGTACACGGTCTGCTGTACGCGTTCGAGCGCCTGCTGGCCGTCGCCGGCGCAATCCACCCGATAACCGGCGTCCTCCAGCGCTTCCGATACGGCCGTAGCCAGGGCCGGCTCGTCTTCGACCATCAACACCGCCGCGCCACCGCCGTCGGCGTCGGGCTGTGCCGCACGGGTGGGCGCCGGCCGGCCGTCCTCCACGCCGACGGGCAGCTCGATGAAGAACGAGGCGCCCTGGCCCGGCTCGGATTGCACGCGGATCCGCCCGCCGTGATCCTCCATGATCGCGTAGGCGACGGACAGTCCCAGGCCAGTCCCCTTGCCGACGTCCTTCGTCGTGAAGAACGGCTCGAAAATCTTGTTCTGCGTCTCCTCCGGCACGCCGGGGCCGTTGTCGTTCAACTCCAGGATCACCAGGTCCTGCTCGGCGTCGAACCAGGAGCGCGTGGTCAGCGTGCCGTGCCCGCGGGCTGCCAGCATGGCTTGCTCGGCGTTGATGATCAGGTTCAGCAGCACCTGCTTGAGGTGATACGGATCGCCGAACACCGGCGGCAGGCCGGCCGCGAGGCCGTAGACCGTGACGATGTTCGAGACGCGCTGTTCGTAGGCGCGGAGCGCGAACGTCTCGCGGACCACCTGGTTCAGATCGACCATCGACCGCGTGGTGTGCCGCTTGCGCGCGAAGGTGAGCAGATTGCGGACAATCTTGGCCGCCCGTTCCGATTCCTCCAGGATGGTCGCCACGCCGCGCTTCGTCGCCTTGTCGAGCTTCCGCGCGGCCAGCCGCTCGGACCAGGTGAGGATGGTGGCCAGCGGGTTGTTCAGCTCATGCGCCACGCCCGAGACCGTCTGGCCGAGGGCCGCGAGCTTCTCGGCCTGGAGTACCTGGTTGTAGATGTCGCGGCCCTGCTCCTCACGCCGCCGCCGCTCGCTGACGTCCCGCACGAGCATGGCGAGGCGCTGGCCCGATCCCGCCGGCTCGTCGTCGAGATCGGCGGTCACTTCCACCCAGAACGGGGAGTCGTCGATGCGCCGCAGGCGCAGGAGATAGTCCGTCACGGCGCCGTCGCGGCGCAGCTGCTCGAGGAACGCGGCCCGTGCTTCGGGCTCCACGAACCGCTCGGGCGCCAGCGGCCGGACAGCCGCGGGCTCGGCCCCGGGCGGATGCCCGAACATCAGCTTCAGATGCGGGTTTGCCGCGAGGGTCGCGTCGCCGTCCGCGCGCAAGGAACCGAGGTAGATGCCCTCGTTCACCGACTCGAACAGCCGGACGAGCGCGTCGGACAGCGGGGGTGTGGCAGCGGGCGCAGCCGAGGAGGCGCCGGACGGCACGCCGCCGATTATACCAACGCGATTTCCGGTGCGGGCTGCTAGTTCGTCGGCACTGGCGGCGTCGGCGTCATGCGGGGGAAGCGCGCGGCGTACTTCGCTTCGATCGCGTCCCGCACGTCGCTCACCGACGCGCCCGACGCGGCCAGCTGCATCGAATCACGGGCCACGTCGATGCAGACGGCGCAGCCGAGCCCGTGCTGCTCCCACGCCGCGACGCTGCCGTCTTCATTGCGGGACTGCACGAAGCAATGCGCGTTGGCCCGGTGACCGGCCGACTCGCAGCCGCAGAAGCAGGGGACGAATTCCAGAATGTCCGGACGGCGCCCCGCGAAGTCGTACACCTCGGTGATCACGTCGGCCGGCCGCGGCGCCATGTTGGGGATGAACGGATACGGCGGCGTGGGTGCGTCGGGCGGCGGCATCCGAACCTCGACCGGCTCGTGCTGCACCTCCGGCTCGGGCGCCTGGGGTTCCGCCGCAGCGGACGATGTTGCCGGCTCGGGTGCTGCCGCAGTGCTCTCGGCCACCTCCATCGGCGGCTCGGAGGATGTCGTCGGGTAGAACAGCAGGATGGCCAGGGCCGCAACGGCCACGACGCCACCGATCAGCACCCACGGCGGGCTGGAGGGGGGCTCGGACTGCTGCGGCGCGGGTGCTTGCGGCGTGCGGTTCTTGGGACCCATGCGGCCATTCTATATCACAACGGCCGGCGGCCGGCGCTCAGGATCTGCCGCCGGGATCGGGGCGCCGGGCGGGCGCCGGGCCGAGGGCGAACGCCATCGTGCCCTCCACGGCGATCTCCCCGTTAACGCGGGCGAATCCCTTGAGCCGCCCCATGCGGCTCCGCATACGTTCCACGGTCGCCTCGATCACGACGACGTCACCGGCGTGGACGAACCGCCGGAAGCGCACCCGTTCGATGCCCATGAAGTACGGCACCTTGTTGCGGTTCTCCGGCTTGGCCAGGATCAGGATGGCCCCGACCTGAGCCACCGCCTCGGTAAGGATGGTCGGCGGCAGCGTCGGCCGCCCACCGGGCGGGCGGGCGAGGAACCGCTCGTTGAGAGACACGTTCTTGATCCCCACGATCCGCTTGTCCGTCTCGAACTCGGTGATGCGATCGACAAGCAGGAGGGGATAGCGGTGCGGCAGGATCCGTTCGATCGTGGCATTGTCGAACGGCAGCTCGAACTCGGGCTTCACCGGGGGAGTATATCAGCCGGTCGCGGCGGCTAGAATCGGGGCATGGGCAGCGGGTTGCAGGTCGCCATCCTCATAAATCCAAGGGCAGGCGTGCGCCGCGGAGACGCGGTCGCGCAGCGCAGGGAGTGGTCCCGCGCAGCGTTGCGGGATCTCGGGGCTGACGGTGAGGTGCTGGTCGCGGACGGCCCTGGCCGCGGTCGCGCCGCCGCGCGGAAGCTGCTTGAGCAGGGCGTGGAGACCGTGGTCGTCTGGGGCGGCGACGGCACCGTCAACGAGGTCGCCTCGCAACTGGTCGGTAGCGGCGTGACGCTCGGCATCGTGCCGGCCGGGTCCGGCAACGGGCTCGCGCGGGAACTGGGCCTGCACATGGATCCGGTCCGTGCGCTCCGGGAGGCCCTGCGGGGGCCGGTCCGCTGGATCGACGCGGGCGAGCTGGGCGGCCGCCTGTTCTTCAACGTCGCCGGGGTCGGTTTCGATGCGCGTCTGGCGGCCGCGTTCAACGCGCGGACGCGGCGGGGCGTCGCGGGGTACGCGGCGGCGGCGATGCGGGAAGCGGCGCGGTACGAGCCGGCCCACTACGCCGTGACGGCGGACGGCGCGGCGTCCAGCGGCCGAGCGCTGCTCGTTGCGGTCGCCAACACGCGCCAGTACGGCAACGGCGCGATCATCGCACCGCGCGCCCGGCCGGATGACGGCCGCCTGGAGCTGGTCGTGGTCCCGCCGCTAGGGATCCTGGCTGGTTGTTGGCACGTCGGTCATCTGTTCCGCGGCACCCTGCACCGCCTGCCCGGCGTCCGGATGTGCCCGGTGCAGGCGGGCGAGATTGCCGCCAGCGAGCCGCTGGCGTTCCATGTGGACGGGGAAGTCGTCTCCGGAGATCGCAGGCTGCCGCTCGCGGTTCACGCGCGGGCGCTGCCGGTCCGCGTCCCGGCGTCTCCGCCGGCCGCCGGGCGGTAGCTCAGGGTTGGCTGGACCCGGGCCTTAGAATCGCGTAGGTCGGCAGGCCGATACCCTCGAACCGCTCCATGACCTCCCGCGCCGGCGAGGCGCCCGGGTCCTCGGCCTGGAACTTGATCTTCACGTACTGCTCGAGCGCGGCCTGCACGTCCGGATCCTTGAGGGTCGTGCGGTCCATTGTCAGGCAGTTCTTGCACCAGGTGGCCCAGACGTCGACCAGCACCGGCTTGCCCTGCTCCCGCGCCTCCTGGAGCCCCAGCGCCAGCGAGGAGTGCCAGCCCTCGTCGAGCATCTCCTGCACGCTGCCGGCCACCGCCGCGGGATCGACCCAGCGCTGGCTGAACAGTCCGTACGCCAGCGAACCGTAGTAGACCGCCGTCCCCAGGATGAAGACGCCGAAGGCCTGCTTGACGCGCACCATCCACGGACCGGGGCGCGGCATGACCGACAGTCCGGCGCCCGCGACCGGCCACGGCAGCGCCATGCCGAGGCCCAGCAGGAACGGCAGCAGCAGCGCGGCGGTCGTCCCCGCCGTGTACAGGCTGCTGGAGAAGACGATGACCTGGATGACTACCGGCGCGACGCAGGCGCCCGCCAGGAGCGCCGCCACGCCGCCCATGCCGAAGGCGGCGAGAAACGACCCGGTGCCCGCTGCGCCGCCGGGGGCGAGCCGGTTCTGGAACCGCGAGAAGTCGATCGTGACGATGTCGAACATCGCCAGCCCGAGCACGACGAACAGGGCGGCGATCGCCACGTTGAACCAGGGCGACGCGTTGATCGTGCCGAATGTGCCGGCGGTCAGGATCACGACCAGCCCCAGCAGTCCGTACGTGAGCGCCATCGCCAGACCGTAGGCGCTTCCCAGCGCGAATCCGCGGCCGCGCGATCCGGCGCGGGTCCCGGCCCCGATGATCGCCAGGTTGATCGGGATCAACGGCAGGACGCAGGGCGTCAGGTTGAGGGCCAGACCGCCGAGGAGGACCAGCGCGAGAATGGCGAGCGGCCCCTGTCCCTCGAACCAGCCGGACTCCCGGCGGCCCGATTCCGCGCGGTCCACGAAATCCAGGAAATCGCCGGTGTCCAGATAGCCGCCGGTGGCGCCCAGCACCGTGAAGCCCGCCAGCTCCGCGAGCGGGTCCGCCGCGCCGGCGACCGGATCAGGGCTGCGCCCACCGGGATCGCGGGTGGGTGCGCCGGCGTACGGCGCCACGAACGCCAGTCCGTCGAACAGATCGGTATGCGCGGCGGTCACGGCCTGCGCGCCAGGCGCCACGACGACTGGAAAGGAGAGGGTCGCGGTGGCCGGCAGGTAGCACATCGTCTCGTCGCAGGCCTGGTAGCGCAGAGTGCCGGGCACGGTGTATGCCCCGGGTTCCAGGTCGGCGGCCAGCGAGAGGGCGGCGCCGATGACGAAATTCTCCTCGAATACCGCCAGCGGCTCGTCCGCGCCCTGCTGACTCAACAGGATCGGCTCCGGCCAGGCGAGGCTTTCCAGCTCGAAGCCGGCCGGCGGCTGCAGCGTCAGGACGGTCGGGATGAGGAAGTCTTCCAGCGGCTCGTTGGAATTCACGTGGAACCCTGGATCGAGCTGCGCCCGCACCGCCACCCGGAACGTCGTCCCGGCGTGCGCGGCGTCCGCCTCGGCAAGCGGGTCGAGCGCGATCCCGATCCGGCCCGGCTGCGCCGCGAGCACGGCCAGCGCGCAGGCGGCCAGCGCCAGACCGGCCAGGACGTACCGGCAGCGTCTCAAGATACGCACCATGCTTCGATGATTTGACGCGGCGCCGACCATCAGCGATTCATTTTACCTGTGGATCTCGGCGAGCGCGGCGTTGTCCCGGTTGACCTCCACGTCGCGCAGCGCGCCCTGCAGCGGGACACGCTGCTCCGTGGTCCGGCCGTTGACCGCCACGATCACGGATTCCTCGACGCCCGACCGGTACGTCAGGGTGACGGTGACCGGGATCTCGAATACCGGGTCGTCCTGCTGAAAGCGGAGCACGACGTCAGTGGCGCCGGGTTCGGCTGGCCGCGCCTCGGTGCGGTAGTCGAACCGCAACGCCGGCGAGTCGAACTCGTGGATCCAGCGCACGAAGAAATCGTCCAGCGGCCGGCCGGCTTCGGCTTCGAACGCGCGGATCAAGTCGTCGGTGCCGGCGACGTCGAACCGCATCTCGCCGTAGAACCGGCGCAGCCCGCGGAAGAAGGCGGGATCCCCCACGAGGCGCCGCAGCATGTGCAGCACGAAGGCGCCCTTGTTGTAGACCAGGGCGCGAAACACGCGCGGCTCTTCCGCGAGATGTCCCAGGCGGTATCCCAGATAGACCGGCCCCTGGTCCGTGTGCCGGAGGCTCCAGCGCCGGAGCTGGGAGAGGATGTCGGCGAACGCTTCTTCGCCATCGGTTTCGCGGATGTAAAGGGCGGCGAAATATTGTGCGAAACCCTCGCTGAGCCACTGCTCGTGGTAGTTCTTCCAGCCCACGGCCTGGCCCCACCACTGGTGCGCCAGCTCATGGGCGAGGAAGAAGGACGGGTAGTCGGTGAACGCCACCGGATCCGTCCGCCAGGTCTGCATCAAACGGCCGTGGACCGGCAGCGGCTGGTTGAGCACGGCGAAGTATGCCGGGCTGTGGCCGCCCGGGAGCCGGCTCTCCAAGAGCGCCAGGGTGAACGCCGGGTACGGCCAATCGCCGACAAGCGATGCGTAGAAGCGCAGGATGTCCGCCGCGAGGCGGGCGTGCTCCGGCACATGTTCCCGACCGAAATCGTGTGCTTCGACCGCGAGCAGCAGGCTGTCGTACGAGACGCCCGCGAACGCCGCCGCCGCATCCGGCTCGCGGTCCAGCGCGATTTCCTGCGGCGGCGCGCCGTCCGCCACGAAGCGGCTGATCAGGCACGACAGGTAGCGCGCCGGCTGCGCCGTCAGGAACGAAAAGGTGCGCCAGCCGTCCGTCTCCTCGACCGGCGCCACCGGCGGGTTGCCGCCGAGCGGGTCGCCGCTGGCGACGACGCCGTACTCCGCCGGCACCGCCAGGGTCAGCGTGGCGGTGGCGTAGTCCGCCGCCACCGGCTGCGGGTACCAGTGGCTCGCATTCGAGTACAGGTAGCGCCGCTCCGGGATGCCGTAGATTGCCGTGCCGCCGGCGCCCAGAAACCGCCGCCGGCCGATCCAGTTCTCCGCCAGCTCGTCGGCCTCGAGCAACCCGGCATAGCGGATGAGGATGGTGAACTCGGTCCCGGCCGGCGCCGGCGCCGGCAGGTTGATGATGACATCGTCCCGCCCGCTCATGCGGAAGAACAGCAGCGCGCCCAGCTCGTTCGACGTCACCGAGCGGATCGCCAGTTCCTCGGCGAGGTGCAGGGTCACGGTCTTGAGCGTGACGCGGGCCCGGATCGCCAGCCGCGCCGTCCCTTCGATCCAGCAGCCCAGCAGCGTGGGACGCGCACCCAGTGACTCGCGGCCGACGCCGCGCGGCTCGAACGAGGCGTCGATGTTGTAGTCGAGCAGGTCGAACGTCGCGCTGTCGCGCGTGTCGTAATAGCGCCCGCGCTCCGCCCGCTTGTGTGCTGATGCATACAGCGAGATCACCCGCGCCGGGTCGCGCGAGTAGAGCGATACGTCCTCCGGCCGCTGCTCGGTCTGCGTGTACGTCAGGTCGCCGTACTCCTCCGTGCGGATCTCGGCGACCAGATTGCCGGGCCGCGGGGTGAGCCACCACGTCCGGTCGCTGAACTCGCTGAAATCCACGACGAAGGTCAGGCGCGCCAGCTCGTCGAACAGCTCCTGCGCCTCCCCGAATGCGCCCTCGTTCACCGGGGCCGGCTTGAGCGCGGCCGTCGGCAGCGCGGCCAGCGCCAGGGGGTTGATGCGGACGAAGGCGTGCGTGAACGCCGCCTCCAGCGTCTCGTGCCCCGAGAAGATCTCGATCTGGCGGCGCTCGGCCTCGGGCCCCGGCGAGAAAGCCAGCGTCCCGTCGCCGATCAGCAACAGTCCGGTGATCCCGCTGTCGATCTCCGACACGAAGGCGGTCCCGCGCGACAGGCGCAGCTGCATGTCCTCGGCGGACAGCGTGAAGCCGGCGGCGTCGAACTGCCGTGCCGGATTCAGCTCCAGGTGGTGCAGCCCGTCGATCGTGTCGGGTCCCTGGTGGCCTGCGATGCGCCAGCGGCCGGCGGCTCCGTCTTGCGCGCGCGCCGGAACGACGTCGAGCTGCCACGTCTGCAGGCGAGCCCGGTTGCCGCTTTCCGTGAACGCCTCGACGGTCAGGTGGTAGCGGCTGCCCTCTGGATAGTCTTCCGCGGGCAGTACGAATCGCGCGAGGACGGTCGCCCGCGTGACTGCTCCCCGCAATGTGCGGCTGGCAAATTCCCGCGCCTCCGCCTCGTCGGCGTCGGGGGCCAGTAGCGCCAGGAAGCGCTGCAGGTTCGACGTCTCGACGAGCGTCTGCAGCTCGGCGATGAGCGGATCGAAGTCGGCCGTTGTGACCGCTGGCTGCGCGCTTGCCGGCTGCGCGAGCAGGCAGCAAACCCAGAAGGCGGCTAGGGCTGCTGGGACCTTCCTCACTGGCGTGCCTCACGCCGAGCGGAAATTCGCGGTGAAACCCTCGATCTGGTCGAAGTACGAACTCAGCCGGTCCGGGGCGGCGAGGAAAATGATGCGGAGGTACCCCGCCGCCGGGTCCATGCCGAAGCCGGAGCCGTGGACGCAGAGGATGCCGGTTTCTCGCAGCAACCCTCTGACGTAGTCGTAGTCCGTGCGCCCCGGCGGCAGGTCGATCTGCGGCAGCGCATAGAACGCCGCCGCGGGTGGCACGCAGCGGATGCCGTCGATGGCATTGAGCCGGCGGGTGGTCACCTCCGCCCGCTCCTTGAGTTGCTGGCGGAACTCGTGCTGGTAACTGCGGTCGCCCTCCAGCGCGGCCGCCACCGCGTACTGCATCGGGCCGGTGGTGCAAAGCCGCCCGTCGGCCAGCCGCTTGACCGCCGCCAGCACCTTGTCGAGCCGCCCGGCGCCCCCCACCGCCATCCAGCCGGTGCGCCAGCCCGGCGCCACGTACGCCTTGGAGGCCGACGAGAAGGAGATGACCGGCGCGTCGGGGTTGAGCGAGGCGATCGGCGGAACCGGCCCGCCGTAGACCAGGTCGGTATACACCTCATCGGCGAGCAGCACGATGTTGTGCCGGTCGGCGAGATCCAGCAGCTTCCGCCGCGTGGCCTCGGAGTACACCGCACCGGTCGGATTGTTGGGATCGATCACCACGAGCGCGCGCGTGCGGGGACCGATCATGCTGGCGAGATGGTCGAGATCCGGCTCCCAGCCGCGCCGTGGATCCGTGCGGTAGAAGACGGCCTGCGCCCCGAGTTTGCCGATAACGGCCGTATAGAACGGGTAGGTCGGCAGCGGGACCAGCACTTCGTCCCCGCGGTCGACGAGCACGCTGATCGCCAGGTCGATGCCCTCGGAGGTGCCCGATGTGAGGAGGACGCGGTCCGGCGACAGTGGTACGCCGAGCGAGGTGTACTCGGCGGCGACTGCTTCCCGCGCCGGCATGATGCCCGACGCCGGCGTGTATCCGTTGTGTCCGTCGCGCATGGCGCGCGCCACCGTCTCGACAAGGTGGGGCGGGGTCGTGAACCCGAACAGCACCGGATCGCCGATGTTCAGGTAGTGGACGGTCCGGCCGGTGCGCTCCACCGCCTCGGCCTCGGCGACGATGCTGCGGATTGCATAGTCGAAGCCCTGCAGGCGGCTGGCCACCTCGATCGGCGCGCTCGTATCGATTGTCACGAGTTGATTCTATCGGAGTTTGTGGAGTGCAACGGCCGCCGCCGCCGCTGGCCGCCGCCGCGGCGCTTGCGGTAAGCTCGCCGCATGGCGATTCGAACAGAGATTTCGCTGAGACTGCAGAACAGCCCCGGCGCGCTCGGGCAGGTGTGCCGGCTTCTGGCGGAAGAGCGCGTGAACATCCACGCGTTGAGCCTCGACGCCGGCGGCACGCTGCGTCTCGTGGTCGACAACCCGCTGCACGCGGCAGGAACGCTGGAGGATCAGCAGTATGCCGTCGACCGGCGCGAGATCTTGTTCATCCAGGTGCCGAACGATCCGGGCGCGCTCCTGGCGGCGGCCGGCCTGCTGTCCGCTGCCGGGGTCAACGTCGAATATCTGTACGCTTCGGCCCTGGAGGACCACGTGGCGGCTGCGGTGGTCGCCGGTGTCGAGGACGCGCAGCGGGCCTCGATGCAGGCCGGACTGTAGAGCCGGAGACGGTTCAGGCGTCCCCGTCCGGCGCCGTTTCGAGCGCGTCGGCGAGCTCGCGCAGCGACGCCGCCTCTTTCTCGGCGGAGTAGAGAATCGCGCGCCGCTCCTGCAGCGTCGGCGTGCTCCAGTCCTCCCCGTCGAAACGCACCTGCCCCTGCGCATCGAATTCCACGAGCACGGCGTCCATCGGTTCCACGTAGAGGCGCATCGCGTTCAGTCGCCGGCAGTTTCCTCGATAGGATCGGCCACCGGCTGCGATTGTGGCGCGGCCGGTTCGCACTCGAACGCCAGCGCTCCGTCGCGCAGGTCTATCCGCACGGTGCCGCCGTGTTCCAGCCGGCCGAACAGGATCTCGTCGGTGAGGGGGTTGCGGACCTCCTTCTGCACCACGCGCGCGAGCGGCCGTGCTCCGTAGGCCGCGTCGTACCCCTTCTCGGCCAGCCACGCCCGGGCATCCGGATGCAGGCTGATGGCTACGCGGCGCTCCGCGAGCTGCGACTCGAGCTGCAGGATGAACTTCTCGACGATCGTTTCCATCACGGCCGGCGTCAGCGTGTCGAACGACACGATCGCGTCGAGCCGGTTCCGGAACTCGGGGCTGAATATCCGCTCCAGCGCCGTCATCATGCGGCCGCGCGCCGACTCGGACTGGTTCTGGCCGAAGCCGATGGCCGCCACGTCGGCTTCCCGCGACCCGGCGTTGGACGTCATGATCACGACGGCATGCCGGAAGTCGGCCTGTCGGCCGCTGTTGTCGGTCAGCGTCGCGTGGTCCATCACCTGCAGCAGGATGTTGTAGACGTCCGGGTGCGCCTTCTCGATCTCGTCGAGCAGCACCACGCTGTACGGGTTGGCCCGCACGGCGTCGACCAGCAGGCCGCCCTGCTCGAATCCGACGTAGCCGGGCGGCGCGCCGATCAGCCGCGCCACGGCGTGCTTCTCCATGTACTCGCTCATGTCGTAGCGGATGAACGCGTTACCGAGGTGCAGCGCGAGCTGCCGGGCCAGCTCCGTCTTCCCGACGCCGGTCGGCCCGGTGAACAGGAACGAGCCGGCCGGGCAATCCGGTTGTCCCACCCCGGCGCGCGAGCGCTTGATGGCAGTGACGACCGCCTCGACCGCCCGCTGCTGGCCGAAGACGACCCGTTCGAGCGATTCCTGCAGCGTGCGCAGCCGCTGCTTGTCCGACGCCGATGCTTGTTTCTCCGGGATGCGGGCCATGCGCGCGACCACGCGCTCGAGCGCGCCGACGGACACCTCGGCCGGTTCCACGGGTTCGGCCGAATCCGTCGCTTCCGGCCGCTCCAGCGCCAGCACCGCGCCCGCTTCGTCCACCACGTCGATTGCGCTGTCGGGTAGCCGCGACTCCCGCAGATGGCGGCTTGCCAGCCTGGCCGCCACCGCGATCGCCGCGTCGCTGTAGTGCACCCCGTGGTGGCTCTCGTAGCGCGAGCGCAAGCCCTCGAGAATCCGGGTCGTCTCGTCGACCGTCGGCTCGTCTACGACCACTTTCTGCAAGCGCCGCGCGAGCGCGCGGTCCTTCTCGATCTGCTTGAACTCCTCGATCGTCGTCGAGCCGATGACCCGCAGCTCGCCGGACGCCAGCACCGGCTTGATCAGCCCCGCCAGATCCATCGTGCCGCCGGTCGTCGCGCCCGCGCCGACGGTGGCGTGCACCTCGTCGATGAACAGGATCGGCAGCGGGTGATCCGCGAGGCTCTCGATGACCGCCTTGAAGCGTTCCTCGAAATCGCCGCGGAAGCGGGTGCCCGCCAGCAGCGACGTGGTATCGAGCGCAAACAGCTCGGCATCCTTCAGCCGTGGCGGGGCGTCGTCGCCTGCCAGCCGGATGGCCAGCCCTTCGGCAAGCGCGGTCTTGCCGACGCCGGCATCGCCGACGAATACCGGGTTGTTCTTGCGCCGCCGGCACAGGATCTCCATTGTGCGGCGCAACTCCGGCGTGCGGCCGATCAGCGGGTCGAGTTGTCCGTCCTGCGCCTGCCGGGTCAGGTTGACGGCGTATGCGGCCAGCGGGTCGCGCGCTGCGGCTGGGGCATCGTCTCCGGCGGTGTTGGCCCCGCCTTCGGACGCTGGATCCTGGCCCTCGCCTGCCGGCGTCTTGGAGATACCGTGCGAAATGTAGTTCAGCACGTCGAGCCGCGTTATCCCCTGCGTGTCGAGCAGTTGCGTGGCGTACGCCTTGGGCTGCTGGAGAATGGCGGCGAGCACGTCGCCCGAGCGCACCTCCTCGCGGCCGGCGCTCTGCACGTGCAGCACCGCGGTCTGGAGCACGCGCCGGAACCCAAGCGTCTGGACCGGCTCGTGCTGGTTGCGCCCGCGGGTCTCGAGGCTGCCCAGGAACTCGTCGAGCGTCCTGCGCAGCACGGGCAGGTCCCCGCCGCAGGCGGCCAGGATGCGCTCCCCCTCGGGGTCGTGCGCCAGTGTGTAGAGCAGATGCTCGAGGGTCAGGTGCGCGTGCCGCCGGGACGCTGCCTCGCGGTACGCGATATTCAGAATGAGCTCGAGCGATGCGCTGAACATGTCACCCTTCTTCGAGTAGTGCCTGCAATGGAAAGCCGTCCCGTTCCGCGAGCTCGCGCACACGGGCCACCTTCGTTTCGGCCACCTCGTACGTGTAGACGCCGCACACCGCGCGGCCCTCTGTATGAACCTGCATCATCAGCCGGAACGCCTCGGCCGGGCCCTTTTGAAACACGTCCTCGAGCACCGCGACCACGAACTCCATGGTCGTATAGTCATCGTTCAGCAGCACGACCTGGTACATCTTCGGGGTGGTGGTCTGCTGCTCCTGCCGCTCACGGACGTCGCCGCCTGGCTGCTGCGTATCAACTCCCATCCACCCATATCGTAGAACACACCCGCTCGTTGCGCGTTGTCAACCGGTCAGGCGACCTCTCGCGGACTGATAGTAGACTTTGCGGTCATGCACACGCTTGCCGGCGGCCTTTCGTACTTCGACCTCGATTTCCTGGGACGTCCCCGCGTCATCGCCGCCGCCGCCGCGCGCGGTGCGGACGGTGTGGCGCTGATCGATCCCGGTCCCTCGACCTGCCTCGAACGGCTGCTCGGCGTGCTGGCGGCGGACGGCGTCACGGCGGCGGACGTCCGCACCGTGCTGCTGACGCACATCCACCTGGATCATGCCGGCGTGGTTGGCACGCTGGTGCGGGCGAACCCCGAGATCGAGGTGTACGTGCACGAGCGCGGCGCGCCGCACATGATCGATCCAGCCCGGCTGCTGTCGAGCGCGGCGAGGCTGTACGGCGACAGCATGGACAGGCTGTGGGGCGAGTTCCTGCCCGTGCCGGAAGCCAACATCCACGTCCTGCGCGGCGGCGAGCAGGTCGAGGCGGGCGGACGGCGGTTCGAGGTTGCTTATACGCCGGGGCACGCGTCGCATCACGTTTCGTACTTCGACCGCTCGAGCGGCGTGGCCTTCGTGGGCGACACGGCCGGTGTCCGCACCGGGCGCGCGCTGTTCGTCATGCCGCCGACCCCGCCGCCGGATATCGACATCGAGGTGTGGATGGACAGCATCGAGCTGATCCGGCGCTGGCGGCCGGCGACGCTGTTCGCCACCCATTTTGGCCCGCACGAGGACGCGGACGCGCACCTGGACGCGTTCCTCCAGCATCTCGCCGCCATGGCCGAGCTCGCCCGCGCCCTGCTCGCGGGGGAGGGCAGCGACTCTGAGCGGCTCCGCGCGTTCGCGCACGAGGCGCGCGTCTATCTTCAGCGCCACCTGCCCGCCGAGGAAGTCGACCTGTACGATTTCGCCGCACCGCTGACGCTCGGCTGGCTGGGATTGGCGCGCTATTGGCGGAAGCGCGGCGTCGGGAGCTGATCGTGCGCAAGACGCTGTACCTGGCCAACCCGTACGGATTTTCCGCCCAGCAGAAGGCGGGACCGCTGGCGGCGCTCGTCGCGGCGCTGGACGCCGCCGGCGCCGAGGTATGGGAGCCGTTCGCCCGCAATAATCAGGTCGACACGGCGGTTGCCGGCTGGGCCTGGCGGATCGGGCAGGCCGACGTGGGCGACGTGCGCACCGCCGACGGCCTGTTCGCAGTGGTAAACGGTTGCCCGCCGGACGAAGGGGTGATGGTGGAGCTGGGCCTGGCCATCGCCTGGGGCAAGCCAACCTTCCTGTTCCGGGACGATTTTCGCCGCAGCACCGACAGCGAGGAGTATCCGCTCAACCTGATGCTGTTCGCCGGCCTGCCGCGGGAGGGCTGGGAGGCGTATTGGTACAGCTCGGTGGAGGAGATCGCCGACCCCGACAAGGCGCTCGCGCGCTGGCTGCGCGGAGAGCAACTCCAGGGGCCCTGGACCTGATCCGGCAACACGGCCGCAAGTGGTGAAGGGGGCGGCGAGCATCGAGACGGCCGTCCCCAAGGCCCGCACGGCGGGCCTCGGCGGCCGCGGCGCGGGGCGAAGGGGTCCCCGCTAGCGGCCGCCGGGGGTTCGGGGCGCAGCCCCGAGTGGTACTTGGTTGCCGGCGATCCAGACCGACTCGATGGCGTGCGTGTTGCGGATGTCGTCGAGCGGGTTGGCGCCGAGCACGACGAAATCGGCCCATTTACCGGCCGCCAGCGTCCCGACGTCGCCGTCGATCTGCATGCAGCGCGCGGCGTCGCCGGTGGCGGCGACAAGGGTCTGCATCGGCGTCAGGCCCGACTCGACCATCAGGTCGAGCTCGCCGTGCTCGAAATATCCCTGGAAGCGCGCGGCCGGACCGGTGTCGGTGCCCATCGCGATGCGCACGCCGGCGGCGGACAGCGCCTGCAGATTCTCCTTCGCCTGCTCCAGCGCCACCTTGTAGGTCTGCGCGCTGCGGCTCTCGCGGATTCGTTCCTGATACTCCGGCGCCTCGAGCGCCTGCACGACGGCGGGGTCCGCTTCCTGCAGGAAGAACGGGTCGTCGAACCAGTCGGGCCGCTGCTCGTAGACGAACGTCGATACTTCGCGCATCAGCGTCGGACAGTAGCAGACGTCGCGCTCCTTGAGCAGCGCGGCCAGCTCGTCGTCCACCGGCTGGTCGCGGACGCTGTGGGCGACCATGTCCGCACCCGCGGCGAGGAGCGCCTTGGCGTCGTCCAGGTAGTAGAGATGCGCGGCGACGCGCAGGCCGCGCGCGTGGGCCTGTTCGATGACCGCCCCGTACACCTCGGGGGGCATCTTCTCTGTCGAGCCCAGATTGTCGTCCACGCGGATCTTGACGATGTCTGCACCCATGTCAGCCACCGCGTTCACCTGGTCGGCCGCCTCCTCGACGGATTCCGGGTTCACCACCGGTCCGGAGAGGTACAGCCGTGCGCGGTTCAGGTCGGGGCCTTGCCGGTCGCGGACCGCCATCCCCGCCGGCCCGCCGCCGCCGAGGCTGAGCACGGTCGTCACGCCGTAGCGGGCGTAGCGCGCCAGCTGGTCCTCTACGTGCGCCTCGGTATAGAACGCGGGGTCTGCCTCGAGGCCGCGCACGTTGTTGACGTGGCCGTGGGCGTTGATCAGCCCGGGGATGATGGTGCGGCCGCTGAGGTCGACCCGCGCCGCGTCAGCCGGGACGTCGATCGCGCCGGCGTCCCCGGCCGCGGCGATGCGTCCGTCACGCACGACGAGCACGCCGTCCTCGATGACGTCGCCGCCGCCGTCAATCAACCGCGCGCCGGTGAAGGCAAGCAGCCCCGGCGTGGGTTCGACCGGCTCCGGTGCGGGTGCGCCGCACCGCGCCGCCGCGATGCAGATCGCGGCGAGAAGGAAGAAGCGCGGGGTGGTCGTCATGCGCATGGGAAGCCTCCCGGGTGCCGGCCCGTCAGTTCTGACTGCCGGTGCCTTCGAGCTGCTCCAGCACGTCGCCGAGCAGCTGGATCTCGTCGCCGTACGCCGCCCAGTCGCCCTGGCGCTGCGCCTGGATGGCGCGCGCGTAATGTTCCTGCGCCTGGCGCGTCAGGGCCGGAACGGCAGCGCCCGGCGGCCGGGTCCCGGCCGCCTCTGCCGCAGCCGCCGCGGCCGGCGCCGCGCCGGCATCGGCCACCAGCATCGTCTCCGGGACTGCCGGTGCGTCGGCCGGTTCTCCGAACAAGCGCGCCAGCGCCTTGTCCAGCGTTTCCTCCATCACGATCTGGTTCTGGTAGGCGACGATCACCCGTTTCAACTCGGGGATGCGGCCGCCGTCCGCGCGCAGGTAGAGCGGCCGGATGTACAGCAGCGCCTCCTCGATCGGGATCACCAGCAGCGTGCCCTGGATCACCTCCGACCCCTGCTGGTTCCAGAGCGTGATCTGCGGCGAGATCTCCTGGTCCTGGTTGATCCGCGCCACGACCTGCGACGGTCCGAACACCACCTTCTGCTTCGGGAACTGGAAGACGAGCACCTTGCCGTAGTTGTCGCCGTCGCTGCGCGCCACCATCCAGGCCGCCAGGTTGTTCTTGCCGCGCGGCGTGAACGGCAGCATCTGGATGAACTCGGCGCGCTCCTCGCCCGGCAGCCGCATGACCGTGTAGTACGGCTCCATCTGCTCGCCGTCGATCACCGGCACTTCCCACTCGTCTTCCTTGTTGTAGAAGACCGCCGGATTGGTCATGTGGAAGGTCGAGTATGTGGCCGCCTGCAGGGCGAATATCCCTTCCGGATAGCGGATGTGGCTCTTGAGCGAGTCGGGCATCGTGTCGAGCGGCTGCAGCAGCCCGGGAAACACGTTGCTGAGCGTGGCGGCCAGCGGGTCGTCGGGCTGGGCCAGATAGAACGTGGTGGTGCCGTGGTAGGCGTCGATCACCACCTTCACCGAGTTCCGGATGTAGTTGATGCTGTCGCCGATCGGCGTCGCGTACGGATAGTTGTCCGTGGCGGTGTACGCATCCCGCATCCAGTACAGCCCGCCGTCCGCGATAACGACGTACGGATCGGAGTCGTAGCGCAGGAACGGCGCGATGGTGGCGACCCGGTCGGAGATGTTGCGGTGGAAGAGCACCCGGCTGTCAGCGGCCACCTGGCTGCTGACCAGGATCTCGTACGCGCGGAAGCGCAGGCTGAACAGCAGCCGCCGGAGGTGGTTGCCGAGCGGGACGCCGCCCGCCCCGTCATAGCGGGTCGATACGTTGTCGTCGCCCTGCGGGTAATGGAACTCATCGGTCCGCGTATTCACCAGGACGTATTCGTTGGACAGCTCCCCGTAGTAGATGCTCGGTTCGTCAACGGCCAGGTCCGTGTTGGAGCGGGGCGGCAGATCCTGGATGAACAGCACCGGCAGGCCTTCCTGCGTCACCTGGTTCACCGGGCCGAGCGCCACGCCGAAGCCGTGGGTGTACTGCAGGTGCTCGTTTACCCACGAGCGGTTGGGCAGGCTGTCGGAGGCCAGCTCCCGGCTCGACACCATGGTCTGGCGGTATTCCCCGTCCACCATGTAGCGGTCGTTGTCGACCGACGCGAACTGGTAGTAGGTGCGGATCTCCTGGATCTGGCTGAAGGTGTCGAGCAGCGGCTGATGATCCCACAGCCGCACGTTGTTGATGGTGTCGGCGTTGTCGGCGATGTCCTGGAGCGTCAGGGTGGCGTCGCCCGACACATGGCGTTCCTCGACCTCATCGAGGTCGAACGCCTGGCGCGTGGCTTCGATGTTGCGCACGATGTACGGCGCTTCCTTCTGCTGCTCGTCCGGCGTGACGATCAGTTGCTGGACTGCCACCGCCAGACCGCCACCGCCGATCCAGACCAGCAGGTAGCCGGCCACGGCGGCGCCCACAGGCCAGGAAGTGGAGCTGAGGGCCGCGTACGCCGCGGCCACCGCGCCGATTCCGGCCACCACCGTCAACGCCTGGAGCGCCGGCAGCCGCACCACGACGTCCACGTACGATGCGCCGTGAACGATGCCGGCCGGGGTTGTCAGCATCCGCGGCATGTCGAGGTACGCCCCGACGGACAGCAACAGGAAGACGCCGGCGATCAGCAGGGCCAGATGCTGCCGCGCCCGGGAGTCCACGTGCAGCCCCTGCGGCGTCAGGCCCAGCCGGCTGGACAGCATGTACAGCGCGCCGGCGCCGACGAGCGACAGCATGACGATGGCCAGCAGGAGGTTTCGGACGGCGTCCAGAAACGGCAGGGTGAAGATGTAGAAGGCCGCGTCCCGCCCGAACAGCGGATCGGGTTCCCCGAACGGCACGGCGTTGAGGTACTGCAGGACAACCAGCCACTGGCCGGACGTGACGCTGGCGACGAACAGGCCGGCCAGCAGCGCGGCCCCGGCCGTCAGCCACCGCAGATGCCGCGGCTCTACCACGAGCGGCGGAATGTCGCCCCCGCCCGGGAATACTATCTTGGGGCTGTTCGAGCCGCCGATGGCCAGCCGGAAATTCCCGAGCAGGACGACGAACACCGCCGTGAAGACGCCGAGGCCCAGCAGCCCGCGCGTCGTCAGGCTCTTGAGAAACACGGCCTGATAGCCTGTCTCTCCGAACCAGAGCCACTCGGTGTAGAGCTGTGCGAACGACGGCAGCGCGACCAACAAGAACAGCGCGATCAAGGCACCGAGAAATTTGACAGGCATGAGTATGAGGCTCCTGCCGAAGCGTACGTGAGTCGGTCAGGCGAACGCAACAGAGTAAGCTTGTCAACTTTGTTGGAAAGGAGCGTGCATGTCTGCGAACGTCGGTGAGACGGCGCCCGATTTCGAGCTCGAGAGCCACCTGGGCGGCCGCGTCAGATTGTCGAGCTTACGGGGCAAACGGAACGTGATCGTCGCCTTCCACCCGCTCGCGTGGACGCCGGTGTGCGCCGACCAGATGAAGAACCTGGAAACGGATCTGGACTGGTTCCGCGCGCACGACACGCACGTGCTCGGGATGAGCGTCGATCCGCTGCCGTCCAAGGTGGCGTGGGCCGAGAGCCTGGGCGGCATCAGCTACGACATGCTGAGCGACTTCCCGCCCCGCAACGGCGTGGCGAAGGCGTACGGCGTCGCCCACGCGGACGGCTTCTCGGAGCGCGCCGTCTTCGTCGTGGACAAGCAGGGAACGATCGTCTTCCGGAAGGTGTACGACATCCCGGTGCTGCCCGACAACGCCGAGGTGCGGCAGGCTATCGAGCAGCTCCAGTGACGCTGCCTACCATTCTTCCATCTCGAACTTCATCCCGCTGCGGTTTGCGGTCTCCTCGATGTCGGCCATCGACCAGGGGTTGCCGCAGGTCATGATGAGCGACCTGGCCGGGTCGAACCGGTCCTGGAGGCGCTCGGGCGTCAGGTGCTTCGGCAGCTCCGGCCGCGGCGTGCGCTGCATGCCGGCCTCGGCACGCGCGAGGTCGCCCTTGCCGGCCCTGGCGGCGGCCAGCACCTCCTCCTCCTTCATCGGCTGCCCGAAAATGTGCCGCAAGACGTTGTTGGCGCGGCCGACGCCCATGCCGGCGTCGTCGAGGTCGCGCTGCGTCGGCCGGCTGACGGTCGGCACGTAGACGAAGTCGAACACGCCCGACTTCTCCATGTCGAGCAGCTCCTGGTGGTACGCCAGCTCCTCGTATGTCCGGTTCGTGTGCAGGATGGTGTGCTTCGTCTGGGTGCCGCGGCCGTTCCTGGCCTCATGGTGCAGCTGCTTGGCCATGGCGATGAACGGGGCCAGGCCGGTGCCGGTGCCCACCATCAGCACGCTGTCGAAGCCGGCGGCGCGGTGGTCGAGCGTGAAGTTGCCGGTGATCCGGTCGAAGTAGGTGATCTCGTTGTCCGTCTCCGGGTCCATGTTCATGAACACCGGGCTGAGACGTCCGAACTCGCCCTTCTTGATCACCTCGAGGACGACGTAGAACTCCAGATAGCCGCGCTCCTCCTGCTCGAAGGGCGCCGACGCGATCGAATAGGAGTGGGTCACCTGGCCGATCTTCTGGTTGCCGTCCTCGTCGAGAGTCGGCCCGTAGATCGACGACCCGTCACTGGCCTTCCCGATCTTCTTCGTCAAGTTGCAGTCGGGGCGCCGGAGCGCGATATATTGCCCGGCCTTCGAGGGGGGAAACAGGCTGCCGTCTTCCGGCATCAGCCTGAAGATCGTCAGGATGGGAGAGAGATCCCGCTTGTACGTCACCTTGCCGACTTTCCGTCCTGCCATCTGGGTCCTTTCACCGGGGGAACGATGTCGCCGGCGCGTCACGTCGCACCAGACAATCCTCACCAACGTGGATGCAACTGCGCAGGATCCCGTATAGCCCGATCGGCTGTCAACTTGGCGCGCCAGTAGCTCTAATGGTGGACAAATCCGGGCATGTGCTATAGAAGTGGCAGAGGAACCAGCGAACCGCCGGCATGACACGAAAATACGACCAGCGCGGCTATCAGGAAGACGATCGCAAGCAGGAGCCGCAGCGGGAGCAGGCCCGCGAGCAGGATCGCGAGCACGGACCGCGCCGGCGCTACGGTCCGCGCGAGCCGCGCGCGGTCAACATGCCGAGCTTTCATGAGGTGTCGAAGTGCGCCCGTTGCGGCCGGCAGATCGACACCCCCGTCGGTCTGAACGACATCTGTCCCGGCTGCGGCAGCGCCCTCCACACCTGCGGGCAGTGCACCTGGTTCGATACCGCCAGCCGCTTCGAGTGCGGCCAGCCGATCCCGGCGCGCGTCGGCTCCAAGCAGGGCCGCAACACCTGCACGTTCTTCGAGGTCCGTATCACGGTCGAGCGCCAGACGCACTCGTCGGTCGGGCCCCGGTCCGCCCGCCAGCGGTTCGACGACCTGTTCAAGTGACGCCCGGCGCCGGTCAGCCGCCCATGCTCCAGGCTCCGCGCGACTTCACCGATCGGCTCGCCGCGTTGCCCGACGAGGTGCGCCTGGTCTTCTTCACCCAGACGTTCGGTTGCGACACCTGCCTGCAGGCCGAGCAGATGGTCGACGAGATCGCCCGGCTGTCCGAGCGGGTGACGGTGGAGAAGTACAACCTGGTGCTCGACCGGGAGCCGGCGGCGGAATTCAATATCGACCGGGCGCCCGCGGTCGCCATCGTCGGGGCCGCCGACCACGGGCTGCGCTACTACGGGACGCCGGCGGGGCACGAGCTGGAGTCGATGATCGATGCCATCCTGGTGGCCGGCGGCGGCGCCGGCGACGGGCTCGCGCCGGCCAGTCTCGCGGCGGCGGCCGCGGTGGAGCAGCCGTTGGATATCAAGGTGTTCGTGACGACCGCCTGCACCTACTGTCCCCAGGCTACCGGTCTGGCGTACCGCCTGGCCGCCGCCAGCCCGCACATCACCGCATCGGTCATCGAGGCGACGGAGTTTCCGGACATGGTCCAGCGCTACCGGGTCTCGGGCGTACCGAAGACAGTGGTCGACGACCGCGTGGAGCTGCTCGGCATCCACCCGGAGGAGACTTTCGTCCGGGAGGTGCTGCGGGCTGCCCCGGACGCCCCGCCCGGCCCCGGCGACGCGGCCCGCTAGCGCGACCACGGTCACGCCACATCGTGGCCTCCCGGCTCGGCGACGTGATCCAGCATGTCGAGAAACACGCGGCTGATGTGTTCGTCGGCCACGCCGTAGTAGACCTGCTTGCCGCGACGCCGGCCCCGCATCACCCGCGCGGCGCGGAGCAGGCGGAGGTGGTGGCTGACCAGTGACGAGGACAGGCCAAGTCGCTGCGCGATGTCACCGACCGAGCGCGGACCGGGCAGGCAACCGAGAATGATCCGCAGGCGCGTCGGGTCACCCATCAGCCGGAACATCTCGGCCAACTGACTCACCGTGTCGTCGTCGAGGGACGCGAGTCGGGCTGCCTGCGGTTGTGTCACCTTGCTCATACGACCCTTGAAATATAACACATGAACATATGTTAATATGTTGACTAAATGCACGAGCATCACGGACAACACGATCAGCGGCGGGGCGCGAGCGGCCTTCCATCGCAAACGCGGGTTTCTCTCTCCACCAGCGCGGACGATCAGCGCCGGTTGCTGGGCGCCCTGTGGCTCACGGGCGGTTTCATGCTGGTGGAGGTGATCGGCGGCACGGTCGCCGGCTCCCTGGCGCTGCTCGCCGATGCCGGTCACATGCTGAACGACACCGCCGCCCTGGGGTTCGCGTGCATCGCCCTGATGGTGGCCAGGCGGCCCGTCGATGCGCAGCGGTCGTACGGCTATCGCCGGTTTCCCGTGCTCGCGGCCTACGTCAACGCCATCACGCTGCTGCTGGTCGTCGTCTGGATCGCCGTCGAGGCGGTGGGACGCATGCGCCAGCCGGTGGAGATCCTGGAGGGGCCGATGCTGGCGGTCGCGGTCGTCGGCCTACTGGTCAACCTGGCCGCGTTTCGCCTGTTGCACCGCGGGAAGACCAACAGCCTGAACGTCCGCGGCGCGCTCGTGCACGTGCTTGGCGATCTCCTCGGGTCGGCCGGGGCGATCGTCGCGGCGCTGGTGATCCTGGCAACCGGGTGGACCCTTGTCGACCCGATCCTGTCGGTGCTCGTCGCCCTGCTGGTACTTAAAAGCGCGGTATCGCTGCTGCGCCGGTCCGGGCACGTCCTCATGGAAGGCCGTCCCGAGCATCTGGACGCGGCCGACGTGGCGCGAACGATCGCGACAGCGGTACCCGAGGTCGGTGACGTGCACCACGTGCACATCTGGGCGCTGAGTCCGGAGTACCCGATCGTGACGTGCCATGCGCGCGTCGACCGCGCCGCCGTCCATGACCGCGTATTGGAGCGCGTCCTCGTCTGCCTGCGCGAGACGTTCGGGGTGCGGCACGCAACGGTCCAGCTGGAGCACGAGCGCTGCGTGGGGTCCGCCGAGTGCGTACCGGACGCGGCGTAGACACCCTGGATTCCCCGCGTGCCGATGCCGAAGAGCGAGCACATCAACCTGATTGCGAAGGGAGAGGCATGACAGTCGAGACCCGCGATCCGGTCTGCGGCATGGTCGTGGATCCGGAGACGGCCCGGCATACCCACGAGCACGCCGGCACGACCTACCTCTTTTGCTGCGGCGGCTGTCAGGCCGCGTTCCAGCGCGACCCGGACGCCTTTCTCGGCGCCGGTGACGGGTCCGCGGCCGCGCCTGCCCACTCGCCTGCCGCCGCTCCCGCGCCGCCGGTCGGGGCGGACGTCGTCTACGTCTGCCCGATGTGTCCCGAGGTGCGTGAGACCGAGCCGGGGCCGTGCCCGCGCTGCGGCATGGCGCTCGAGCCGCTCGCGGTAACTCCCGGCGCGGCGCAGAGTCCGGAGCTGGCGGACATGACGCGGCGCTTTCGCATCGGCGCGGCCGTCGGCGCGCCGGTGTTTCTGCTGGCGATGGCCGAGATGCTGCTCGGCGAGCGCGTGGCGCTGCTGGTCGGCCGCACCGCCTCCAACTGGATTCAGCTTGCGTTCGCGGCGCCCGTGGTGCTCTGGGCGGGGCGACCGTTCTTCGAGCGCGGGTGGGCGTCGATAGTCAACCGCAGCCCCAACATGTTCACGCTTATCGCGCTCGGCGTGGGAGCGGCCTTCGCCTACAGCGTGGCGGCCACGGTCGCGCCCGGGCTGTTTCCGGCCGGGTTCCGGATGGCGGGCGGCGTGGAGCCGTACTTCGACACCGCGGTTGTCATCATCGTGCTGGTGCTGCTGGGACAGGTGCTGGAATTGCGGGCCCGCCACCGGACCGGCGCGGCGCTCCGCGCGCTGCTGGGTCTCGCGCCGCCGGTCGCGCACCGCATCGCGGGCAGCGGCGAGGAGGATGTCCCACTCGCCGACATCGAGGTCGGCGACATGCTGCGCGTGCGCCCGGGGGAGCGCGTTCCGGTCGACGGGGTGGTGGTGAGCGGGAGCAGCGCGGTCGACGAGTCGATGATCAGCGGTGAGCCGATCTCGGTCGAAAAGGGCGGCGGCGCGCAGCTGGTCGGCGCCACCGTCAACGGCACCGGCAGCCTGATCATGCGTGCCGAGCGGGTCGGCCAGGAGACGGTGTTGGCCCAGATCGTGCGCATGGTGAGTGAAGCGCAGCGCAGCCGGGCCCCGATTCAGCGCTCGGCGGATCGTCTGGCGGCGTACTTCGTACCGGCCGTCGTCACGGTCGCCATTGCCGCGTTCGTCGTCTGGAGCCTGGCGGGTCCCGAGCCGCGGCTCGCCCTGGCGCTGCTAAGCGCGGTTGCGGTGCTGATCATCGCCTGTCCCTGCGCGCTCGGACTCGCCACGCCGATGGCGATCATGGTGGGTACCGGCCGGGGCGCGACCGCCGGAGTGCTCATCCGTAACGCCGAGGCGCTGGAAACGCTGGAGCGCGTCGACACGCTGATCGTCGACAAGACCGGCACGCTGACCGCGGGCAGCCCGGTGGTCCGCTCGGTCGTCTCCAGCGGGGGGCGGGATGACGGCGAGGTGGTGGCGCTCGCGGCCGGCCTGGAGCGCGCGAGCGAGCATCCCCTGGCGGCGGCCGTCGTGGCCGAGGCCATGCGGCGCGGTCTGCCGATCGCGCCGGCTGCCGATTTCCAATCGGACACCGGCCGCGGCGTCTGCGGGACCGTCGGCGGCCGGCAGGTCGCGGTGGGTACGGCCGCGTACCTCGAACAGCGGGGCGTGGCTACCGTTCCGGCGGCGGAACAGGCCGCGCAGCTTGCCGGGCGCGGCGAGACGGTGGTTCACGTCAGTGTAGACGGCGCGTTGGCCGGCCTGATTGGCATCATCGATCCGGTCAAGCCGACGACCGCCGAGGCAATTCGCCGACTGCAGACCGACGGTCTGCGCATCCTGATGGTGACGGGCGACAGCCGTTCGACGGCACTGGCGGTGGCGGCCGAGATCGGGCTGGCGCCGGAAAACGTGCATGCCGGCGTGCTGCCGGCCGGCAAGCGGCAGGTCGTGGCCGAGCAGCAGGCGGCCGGCCGCGTCGTCGCGATGGCGGGCGACGGCATCAACGATGCGCCGGCCCTGGCCGAGGCAGCCGTCGGCATCGCCATGGGGACCGGCACGGACATCGCGATGGAGAGCGCCGGCGTCACGCTGATCAAGGGCGACCTGCGCGCCATCGTCCGCGCCCGCCGGCTCAGCCGCGCCACCATGCGGAACATCCGCCAGAATCTGTTCCTCGCCTTCGTCTACAACGCCGTCGGCGTGCCGATCGCGGCGGGGGTACTGTATCCGCTGGTAGGATTGCTGATCAGCCCCATCTGGGCCAGCGCCGCGATGACACTAAGCTCGCTGTCGGTCATCGGCAACGCCCTGCGCCTGCGGCGCGCGGACCTCTGACCGGGCTGGCGGCGGGTGCAGCCTCAGCGCGCCGGCGGAGGCGGTGGTCCGACACGCTTCACGCGTCGCACCTCCACGTAACCTCCCGGCGCGGGCGCCGGCACCTGCGCCGGCTGGCGGAAGCTGCCGATGAACCAGGAGACGACGCCGACGAGCAGCGCGCCGCCCATCGCCCACCACAGCGACCGGACGCTGAAGCCGGGCACCAGCCAGGCGGCGAACGCGAAGGAGAGACCGTTGACGACGAAGTAGAACAGGCCGAGCGTCGCCAGCGTGAGCGGCAGCGTCAGGAGCAGCAGCAGCGGCTTGATGACAGCGTTCACGAAGCCGAGCGCGAGAGCGGCGACCAGCAACGCCGCCAGCGAGCCTACCTCCACGCCCGGCAGCACCCACGCCGTCACCCCCAGGGCCACGGCGGTGGTGATCCAGTGCACGGCAAATTGCTTCATGGCGACGTTTCCTCCCTGCCCGCCGCCGCTTCCGGAAACAGCACACCCGGCGCGAGCTTGGAGGCCGGGTCAAGGGCCGCCTTCACCGCCCGCATGGCGGCAATCCCCGCCGCCCCGTACAGCTCGTGCAGGAGCGCCTGCTTCACCCGGTTGCGGCCGACGCCGTGCTCCGCCAGCGGGCAGCCGCCCATGCGGATCACCTCGCGCCCGCACGCCATGATCGCCTGCTGGCCGCGCTCGACGTCGCGGAGGCTGCGCGGGATGATGTTGGGATGGACGTTCGCATCGGAGACATGGCCCCAGATCGCGTAGTCGAGGCCGCGCTGGTCGAAGGCGCTCCGGAAGATGTCCAGGCTGTCGGCAAAGCGGTCGAATGGCACGATCATGTCGGCCGCGGTCTTGCGGATGCCGGCGTCGACGTTCCGTTGCGCCGTCTTCACCCGTCGGTTCACCGCTTCGGGCACCGTTTCACGGATCGCCCGGAGCTGCTCCTGCCGCCGGCCGTCGGCGGGCAGGGCGATCTCCGCGCGGTCGAGCACGCCCTCTCGATCCAGGATACGGCACAGGCGGACCAGCGGCGTATCCGGGGCGCCGGGTGCCAGGGCGCGGCCGATCTGATCGTACGCGGCCTCGGCGGTGGGCGCTGCGTCGCGCGGCAGCTCCACCTGTATGAGCAGCGCAACCGCCGCGTCGGCCGGCGCCGCCACGTCGTGCCGCCGGTCGGCGCCCTCCTCGCGCAGCAACTCCAGGCTGCGCCGGTCGAGATGCTCCACCGCCGCCACGTCCAGGCCGCGCGGGTCGCGCGACCGCCACGTCGCCTGCGCTTCGCGCCGCAGCCCCGCAACCAGCGCCAGCGCGGCCGCCTCGTCCGGCACGGTCAGCCAGACCAGAGCGATCTCCGGGCGCGGCGCCACCACGTCGCAGGTCACCTCGGTGACCACACCGAGCGTCCCCTCCGACCCGATGAACAGGTCGACCGCGTCCATGCCGGGCCGGGCGAAATAGCCGGCCGACCGCTTCGGCACGTCCGGCATCCGGTAGCCCGGCAGCGGAATGCGCCGCACGCCGCCGGCGCCGTGCAGCTCGAAGTAGCCGTCCGGGTGGGCGCAGTGCTCGCCGCGCTGCAGCTCCAGCAGGCTGCCGTCGGCCAGCACCACCTTCAGTCCGCGGATCCAATCGCGTGTGGCGCCGTACTTGAACGTCGCGGCGCCGGCGGCGTTGGTGGCGGCGGCGCCGCCGATGCACGCGCCCTCGAACGTAGGTACGGGCGGGTAGTAGGCGTCGCACGCCGCGAGAGCGGCCTGCAACTCGGCAATCGGCACGCCGGCCTGGGCGGTGATGCCGCCGCTGCCGGCCGCGACGATCCGGTCGAGGCGCCGGGTCGTGACTACCACCTCGCCCATCGGCGTCGCCCCGCCGGTCAACGACGACTGCGCGCCGACAGGAAGCACGCGCGGCGCCTGCCGCAGCAGTGCGCCGACCTCGGCGTCGGTGGCGGGATGCGCTACCCCCGCCGCGTAACCGCCCGGATGATGCGCGGCATCCTCGAGGAAGCCGCCGACCGCGTCCGCACCGCTGTCCACGGCGACGCCGCCGCCTGGATCGGGCAACGGGATGGAGCGGATCCGATGCGAGGGCATGGGGCACGGTACGCCACGTGCGGAACCCGCCGCAACTCGTGGACGCTCGGAAGACGCCGGTGTACAGTGGCGCCGGAGGGATTCATGACACTGGTCACACTCCGGGCGGTATGTCTCGCCGCGCTCGCGGCCGCGGCCGGCGCCGCGTGCATCTCGCCGTCGTCGGCGCAGGGGCAGGCGCGGGACGAAGTGGTCGCCCGCATCGGCGAAACGGCCGTCACCTTCGGCGACATCGACGAGGCGTGGCACCGCGAGGATCCGCGAGGCCGCCTGCAAACGCTGCAGGATCTCTATGAGGAGCGGCTACGCGTGCTCGACACCGTCGTCGGCGACCAACTCATCGACCGCGAGGCCGAGGCCCGCGGCCTCACCCGTGAGGAGCTGCTGGCCGAGGAGCTCCCGCCGCGCACCACCGAGGTGACCGAGGACGAGATCGAGCGGATCTACGAGCGGAACCAGGACCGCCTCGGCGGCCGGACGTTCGAGGAGATGCGGCCGGAAATCCGACAGATACTGCAGCAGCAGCGTCCGGCGCTGGCGCTGCTCGAGTACACGGATGAGCTGCGGGAGGCGGCCGGCGACGTGGCGGTCATGCTCGACCCGCCGCGGCAGCAGATCGAGCTTCTCGCGGAGGACCGTTCGCGGGGACCGGCCGACGCGCCGGTGGTGATCGTCGAGTTCTCCGACTTCGAATGTCCGTACTGCGGGCGGGCGACCGCCACGCTGACCGCGCTGATCGACCGCTATCCGGACGAGATCCGATTCGTCTACAAGGACTTTCCGCTGCCCAACCATCCCAACGCGTTCAAGGCGGCCGAGGCGGGCCACTGCGCGCACGACCAGGGCAAGTTCTGGGAGTTCCACGACCGGCTGTTCACCGCGCAGCAGTCGCTGGACGTCGAGTCGCTCAAGACATACGCGGACGAGCTCGGCCTGGACGACGGGGAGTTCGGCGCCTGCCTGGACGACGGGCGTCACGCGCCGTCGGTCGATCGCGAGATGGCGGCCGGACGCGGCTACGGCGCCGATTCCACACCGACGCTGTTCATCAACGGCCGTCCCGTCTTCGGCGCGCTGCCGCTGGACGTGTTCGATCGGATAGTCCGCGAGGAGCTGGACGCCGCCGCCCGGCGGTGAGGTCTTGGGCGCGCCGCCCGCCACGCGGCGGCCGTGCGCGCCGGCTATTTCTGCACGACGAGGCAACCAGCCATGATGTCGTGCAGACCCTGCTTCTTTTCGGTGAACGCCACCATGATGAAGCCGGCGAGCAGCAGAATCCCGGACAGGATCTTGCCGAAATGGCGCCCGGTGGCGCGGCCGAAGCTGATGCGGTTGCCGTCCAGATCGGTGACCTTGATCTGCACGGCCATCTTCCCGAGCGTGCCCTGGAACCGCGAGGATTCCATCAGCGCGTAGTAGACCCAACCCGCGACGAGCCCGATCCCGTTGGCAAGGGATTCGATCTCGTCAAGTGCCGGCGGATCGTCCGAGGTTAGGACGACAACAACAACATAGACAAGATAGGGAAAAAGAATGATTGCGCCGCCGACCACCGTGACAACTTGATCGATAACAAATGCAGCGAACCTATTCCAAAAGCCGGCGTAGCTCGTTTCGTTCAAGGCAGCATCCTGGAGGCTTTTCAGTGTGCTTCGCGCTCAACAGGCACACGGACCGCCCCGGCGCCGGATGCTACTGCGACAGCGCGAGCTCTTCAGCCAGCCAGGCGTCGAATTCGGCCTGCGACTGCACCGTCACCTCGGCCTTCATGCGGTAGTGGCCGAGACCGCAGAGCTGCGAGCAGTTGACCTGGTAGTCGCCGGCGCGGGTCGGCACGAACCAGAGCGGCATCTCCATCCCCGGAATCGCATCCTGCTTCACCCGCATCTCCGCGATGCCGAGGCTGTGGATGACGTCCTGCGTCGACAGGTAGATGATGACCGGCTTGTCCACCGGCAGGTTCATGCGGTTGATCGAGATGATGTCATCCGCGGCGGCCGGGTCGCCGCGGTCGAGCCCGACCACGTTGGTCGGCGTGATGTGGCTCAGATCGCGCCGGCCGAAACGGCCGTCGTCGCCGGCGTAGTGGGCGTGCCATTCGAATTGCTTCCCGATCATGTGCACGACTGTCGATTCCTCCTCGGGCGGGAACTCGTTGACACGGTTCGCCCAGGCCGGGATGGCGAAGCCGATCAGCAGCACCGCCTCGATGGCGGCGATCGCAATCTCGAGATAGCTGGACGTATGGCTTTTGACGCCGGCGTAGTCCGCCTTGGGGTTCGCCGCGGCGCGGAACCGGATCAGCACCCAGACGAAGTAGATCCCCCAGCCGATGAACAGGATGAACATCAGGTAGTGGATCAGGATGATCATGTCGTCGATTTCGCCAGCGTGCGCCGCTGCCTGCACCGGCAGTCCCAACCACTCACCCATTGAACCGATCCCCCTCCGGTTGTCCGAGCGCCTGCCGCGAGCGCTTGATCAAGTGAAAGATGAACCCGACGAACCCGGTCAGCACGCCGCCGGTCACGCCGAGCAGCATGAACACCGCCCAGTTCATGCCCCGCGCGAGGTCGGAGTCAGGGTCGCCGCCAAAGCAGATGGGACAGGCGAGCGCCTCGCCCCCGGCGAGCAGCACGCCCGTGAGCCCCAACAGCACGATACTCGTGAATTTGCGTGTCATGTCGCGCTACTCCATGCCGATGCGCCGCGTCTTGCGCACGAATGCCACCAGGTAAACCGTCAGACCCAACCCGCCGGCCGCCGAGCCCACCGCGAACGCCAGATAGCCGGCCGAGCCCCGGTCGGAGGCATACATCGCGACGCCCCACAGCGCCACCAGCGCCATCAGGGTGATCGACGCGCCGATGAACACCAGGTGGATGGCGCGCAGCGACATCATCAGTGGTGCGCCCCTCCCGTCGCCGGCGCGTTGGCGTTCGGTATCGTCTTGCGCACGCCGTACGTGTCCGTATGCCCCAGGAGGGGGATGAAAATCAGGACGATGAAGAAGAAGACGGTCAGCAGCAACGTCGCATAGATCGCCCGGCGCTCGCCGGTCAGGTGCATGAAATAGCTGGCCACCAGCGAGCCCTTCGTCGCCGCGATGATCAGCGCCACCAGGATGGCCAGCGGCACGGCGAACTCGATGTAGGACACCCCCACTGTGACCACCGTCAGCACCAGCAGCGTGATGCCGATCTTCCAGTACAGCTTGATGTGTTGCCTGATGTGCTCTGCGCTTTCGCTCATCGTGCGCGTCTCCTGAATGTTCGGGCGCCTACAGCAGGTACAGCACCGGGAACAGGAAGATCCAGACCAGGTCCACAAAGTGCCAGTACAGGCCGGCCGCTTCGATCCGGTTCGTGAACTGCGCCTTGCTCGTCTCCCACAGCTTGGAGCCCGGTCCCAGGAAATAGCCGTTCACGACGACCCCGCAGATGATGTGCAGCGCGTGCAGGCCGGTCATCGTGAAGTAGATGGCCAGGTAGGTGCTCGTGGAAGGAAAGTTGCCGATCTGGAACTCGTGGGTGTACTCGAACGCCTTGACGACCAGGAAGACGAGCGACAGACCGATCGTCAACCCCATGTACTTCTTGAAGCCGCCGAGGTCGTCCAGCTTGAGCGCGGTGTAGCACAGCACCATCGTGACGCTCGACAGGATGAGCACGACGGTGTTGAATGCCCCCATCGGCACGTTCAGGACGTCGACGCCGAACGGCCATTCGACCGCGTTGATGCGCAGCAGGATGTATGTGGAGAACAGCCCGCCGAACAGCATGACCTCCGACGCCAGGAACAGCCAGATGCCCAGCTTGACGTTGTTCAGCCCGGTATCCGGCCGTTCATCTACGACATACGGGATTTCCATTGCCTCTCAGCCCTTGGCAGGCGCGGCCTGCGGTCTGTCTGCGTCGCCCTGCATCACGAAGTCGGTCTCCGCGCCCGGCACGCTGTACTCGTACGGTCCCCGGTGCACGCGCGGCGGCGTCGCGAAGTTGCCGTGCGGCGGGGGTGAGGGCGCCGACCACTCGAGCGTCGTCGCCTGCCACGGGTTGTCGCCCACCTTCTCGCCCTTCTTGATGCTCCAGAAGAAGTTGAAGATGAACGGGAGCTGGAACAGCCCGAGCGTCCAGGCTCCCCATGAGATGACTTCGTTCCACACGAGCACGTCCTGGTTCATCGTGTACCCCGCCCCGCCGTCGTACATCCGGCGGTTCATGCCGGCGAGGCCCTGGATGAACATCGGCATGAAGACGACGTTGATCGCGATGAACGAGCCCCAGAAGTGGATCCGTCCGAGCAGGTCGTTCATCTGCCGGCCGGTCGCTTTCGGGAACCAGTAGTAGATGCCGCCGAACAGCGCGAGCACCGTGCCCGGCGCCACCACGTAGTGGAAGTGCCCGATGACGTAGTACGTGTCGTGCAGGTGGATGTCGGGCGCCGCCAGCCCGAGCGGCAGGCCGGTCAGGCCGCCGATGGCGAACATCGGCAGGAACGCGAGCGCGAACAGCATCGGCACCGTGTAGCGGATCGACCCGCCGTAGAGCGACAGCAGAAACGCCGACAGGATGACGACGGACGGGATCGAGATGATCATCGTCGTCGTCTGGAAGAACGAGCTCATCGTCGTGCCCATCCCGGTCATGAACATGTGGTGCGCCCAGACGACGAACGACATGAACCCGACGAACACGACCGACGCCACCAGCACGCGGTAGCCCCAGATCGGCTTGCGCGTGTTGTTGGCGAGGATCTCCGCCACGATGCCCATGGCCGGCAGGATCAGGACGTACACCTCCGGGTGGGCCAGGAACCAGAACAGGTGCTGCCACAGCAGCGGGCTCCCGCCGCCGCTCACCTCGAGCGGGGCGTCTCCGACGACCAGGCCGCTCGGCAGGAAGAAGCTCGTGCCGGCCACGCGGTCCATGAGCTGCAGGACGCCGGCCGCCTCGAGCGGCGGGAACGCGAGCAGCAGCAGGAACGAGGTGACGAGCTGCGCCCAGACGAAGAACGGCAGGCGGAAGAAGCTCAGGCCGGGCGCCCGCAACTGCACGGTGGTGACGATGAAGTTGATCGAGCCGAGCAGCGACGAGGTGATCAGGAAGATCATCCCGACCAGCCAGAGCGTCTGCCCGGTGGTGGCGATGACCGACAGCGGCGCATACGACGTCCAGCCGGAGTTGGCCGCGCCGCCCGGGACGAAGAAGCTGGCGAACATCACCACGCCGCCCAGAAAGAACGACCAGTAGCTCGCCATGTTGATCTTCGGGAACGCCATGTCGGGCGCGCCGATCTGCAGCGGCAGCACGAAGTTGCCGAAGCCGCCGACTGCCAGCGGCACGACGCCCAGAAAGACCATGATGGTCCCGTGCATGGCGCCGAGCTGGTTGTAGAACTCCGGCAGCATGATGCCGCCCGGCGCCCGCTCTTGGCCCAGCCATTCACCTATCAGCGGAAGCGGTTGACCCGCGAGCGGCAGCAGCGTCTCAATGCCCGGAGTGCCGTAGGCGAGCTGCCAGCGCATCAACATCATCAGGCAGAAGCCGAACAGCAGGAAAAGCAACCCGGTGACGGCGTACTGTATGCCGATGACCTTGTGGTCGACCGAGAAGACGTAGGTTCGCAGGAAGCCCTGATCTTCGTGGGCGTGCGCGTGCCGGTGCTCGGCGTGGGCAGCCTGTTCCGTCGTCGTCACGTTAGCCAACTCGTGACCCCTTTCTCAGGCACAGCAGGATATCTCTGAAGCTCGATCGGCCGGAACCGCGACAAATCCGACGGGCCGGCCGGAGAGATTCTATCCGGCGGGAATGCGGCGTGCAACCATCCGGTGGGTTACGCCGCCGTTGCCTCGCCCAGAGCCCGGCGCGCGGTGCGGGTGACGAGCGCCGTCACCGCGACGGTGGCCGCCAGACCGACGACGACTACCGTGTAGTAGGCCGGCCCGCGCTCCGGTCCGCCGCCCCCGGCCAGCCGGATGACGTCGCCGACGATCACCCCCGACCAGGTATAGAGGAGTGTGCCGGGGAGCATACCGATAGAGGCGAGTACGTAGTCGGCGAAGCGGACCTTGGTGAGGCCGAGAGAATAGTTCAGCAGGTTGAAGGGGAACACCGGAGACAGCCGCAGCAGCAGGACGATCTTGAATCCTTCACGCCCGATCGCCCGGTCCACCGCTGCAAAGCGGGCGTTGCCTTGGATACGCTGCTCGATCGCGTCGCGGGCCACGTAGCGCGCCAGCAGGAAGGCGAGCGACGCGCCCGCGGTTGCGCCGATCATCACGTACACGACACCGGAACCGAGGCCGAAGGTGGCGCCGGCGGCCAGCGACAGGACGGCGCCCGGCACGAACGCCACCGTCGCGGCGGCGTAACCGAACATGAAGACGAGCGGGCCGATCGCGCCGAGACCGTCCACCCACACCACGAACTGGTCGAGCAGCGACCCGAACTGGCGCCCGAGCGCCACCAGGGCAACCACCGCGACCACACCGAGGAGGATGCGGCCGATGGGGGGGTTCCGCGAACGGGTGCCGCTCGCGTCGGAATCCATGTCTGTACTCACGATAGCATCGCCGCCGAGCGCCTGTCCCGAGCGGCCGATGCGCGCACGCGGAACTGCAGCGGAAATGCGCCACGCTGACGGCGGTGCCGGCGCGGGTCAGCGGTTCGGCAATACCGGGTATCCGCTGCCGTTCAGGAGCTGTTCATCGCGTAAATCGTTGACCTCGCCGCGCAATTCGTTGATGTCCTGCCGCACCCCGCGAGCCGAGGTGAGGATCACGCCCGCGAGCGCGACACCCACCGTCACGATGGCAATGATTTCCGGGGTCATACTTCCTCCAATAACGACCACGAGCCTTGAGCGGTGACGTGAGTCATCGACGACTGCAGCCCCAGTCGGCGGCGAGAACAAATGCGTTAGCTGACCATGCTTGCATCTCTTATTCTCCTGGCCAAGAACCAATGAGGCACAAACACCAGCACATCGATCACCAGGATAATCACGACCCGTAGAAAACTCTGCATCCCTCGCCTTCGCTCTGACCGAAGTGCCGCTTGGTAGCTCTCTTCCCGCTGTCGAGTGACCTCTTCTTCTACTGCTGGTGTCGTAGGTTCCATGGGAATTCCAGGTTCGATAGCAACTCCGCCAGTGGCCCCGCCGGAACCGAAGGCCGAGTAGCCTACCATTCCATGCAGCCCAGGAAACCTTCTAAAGGCTTCATTGGACTGGTGTCGATCGTATTCGTACGCATTGATCGTAAACACCGGGTTGGCGATTTGGATCAGGTCGTACACTCCGATCCCCAGCGCAATGACAAAGCACACCAGGGCCACAAAACAGACCGCTAAAGCGTAAATTTCCAGAATGGATTTCTTCATGATTAGGCCGCTCACCCGGCCAATGCGTTCCACCCGAAGCTGAGGGTTGCAAGGATACTTTCCCACAGCCACCGGGCGGCTTCACTCGTCAACCCCGCCCCCAACGCGCCGACAGCCCCCGCGATCACTGCCAGGCTCATCATCCACGGCAGTGACGAGTTGCAGGTCGAGGGTGGCAGCGGTTGCGGCGAGCAGGCGGTCCACAACCAGATGTGCGTGTCGAGGAGCAGCCTCATTCCGCCTCCGCATTCCACGTGACCAGCTCGCTGGTCGGCGCCGTGATGTCGCCGGCAATCTCCGCCGTGCCGGCCATCGCGCCCAGCCAATCACCCGGCATCTCCGGTGGGCCGGCCGGTACGATGTCAGCCACCGGCATGCCCCGGCGTGTAATACGAAGCGGCGTGCCCGTCATGCGCACATGCTCCAGTGTGGCGAGACACGTCGCCTTGAATTTCGAGATGGCCATCTGATTCATTGCAGATAAACGTATCATGGTCAATTACCATGGTCAATTTCCTGGATCGCTTCGACGCGCGCGGCGGGTGTCGGTGCGCCGCTTGCGTCGACCAACGAGCTTCAGGTCGGTAGCGTTCGCCCCGCCTCTGCCAACGCCGGCCGGTATTCGTGATGGATCCTGATCGACGTATCCGCGCCGCGGCATTCGCCGCTATCGAGAAGCTGTCACGCGAGTGGGGCGGACAGATTCCCTGGGAGGCTCTCCGGGAAGGGTTTCAGGCAGACGGCGAACGGGTGTTGTTCGCCAACCGGGCAAAGGGCATCTTCAAGCCGCGGCAGATGAGCGCCGCGCTCAGCATCAAGACGACGGTGCCTCGATCCGGCAGGTTGACGTGGTATCGCGATCAGCGCTTCGAGTCGGCGAGTCTGGACAATGCCACCGGCCTGCTTCGGTATGACCTCGCCCGCGGCGGGCAGAAAGATCCGACCAACATCGCGCTGCTGGCTGCCATGAGTCGGCGCGCGCCGCTGATCTATTTCATCAGTGTCGCGTCGGCCGTGTATCAGCCGATATATCCGGTCTGGGTCGAGCAGCCCAGGTTGGAAGAAGGCTACGTGCTGCTGGCGACCGCCGACGCCACGGTTGCGCAAGACGACCTGGTAGCCGTTGCGAGGGAACGCGTTGAGGCATCGTATTCCTTGACCAAAACGTTCACCAGAAACCACCAGGCGTGGTTCAGCGCCCGTACAAAGGCGGCGTACCGGTGGAAATGCGCGTTCAGCGGACTGCCGGTGCGCGAACTGTTGGTCGGCGCGCATATCGTGCCGGACGCCGACGGCGGTCCGCCCTCGGTTCGGAACGGGATCTGCATGTCCGCGCTGCACCACGTCGCGTTCGATTCGCATCTGATCGGGGTCGATCCGAATTTTCGGATTCACGTTTCGTCGCCATTGCGTGAGCAACAGGACGGCGAACTGCTGGCGGGCCTCAAGGCCCTCGATGGAGAGCTGCTCAGGCGTCCGAACGATCGGGAAGATTGGCCGGACCGCGCCTTCCTGGAGCGCCGGTTCACGCACTTTCAGGAATCGTTCAGATAGCGACACTCGAGAAATTGTCGGCGCTGTCGAACGGCGAATACACCTGACGCCGCCACCCCGGGCCGTACGGTGCTATAACGGGAAGAGGACGTGTGGCGATGGCCATAAGCGTTTTCGACCTCTTCACGATCGGCATCGGCCCCTCGAGCTCCCACACGGTCGGACCGATGCGGGCGGCGCGGCTGTTCGCGCTTGCGCTGGAAGACTCCGGAAACCTCACGCGAGTCACCCGGGTACGGGTCCATCTGTACGGGTCGCTGGCGGCAACCGGTCGCGGGCACGGCAGCCACAAGGCGCTGATGCTGGGTCTGGAGGGGGAGACCGCCGAGGAGACCGACATCGACCGCCTGCCGGCGCGCATTGCCGCCATCACCGAGAGCCGCCGCCTGTGCCTGCTCGGCCGCCGCGAGATCCGGTTCGATCCCGGCGAGGACCTCGTCTTCGAGCGCAGCGGGCGTCTGCCCGGCCATCCGAACGGCCTGCGCTTCGTCGCGCTGGCGCACGGCGTCGTCCTCGACGAACGGGTCTACTTCTCGGTGGGCGGCGGCTTCGTGGCGACCGCCGATGAAGCGGGACGGCCGGTGCTCTCCGAGCGCGACACCCAACTGCCGCTGCCGTTCACGAGCGCGCAGACGCTGTTGGCGCTGTGCGAGCGCCACGGGTTGCCGATCAGCGGCGTGATGCTGCGCAACGAGCTGCAGTGGCGGCCGGAAGCCGAGGTGCGCGCCGGTTTGCTGACGATCTGGCAGGCCATGCGGCAATGCGTCAGGCGCGGCTGCGAGCGGGAGGGGCAGCTGCCCGGGTTGCACGTGGAGCGGCGCGCGGCCAGGCTCTACCGTCAACTCGAGGAGCGACCGGAAGCGGCGCCGCGCGATCCGCTGGCCGCCATGGACTGGGTGAACCTGTACGCCCTGGCCGTAAACGAGGAGAACGCGATGGGCGGCCGCGTGGTCACGGCCCCCACCAACGGGGCGGCTGGCATTATCCCGGCGGTGCTGCACTACTACGCCCGCTTCTGCGACGGGGCGGACGACGAAGGCGTGGTCCGCTTCCTGCTCACCGCCGGCGCCGTCGGCCTGCTGTTCAAGACCAATGCGTCGATCAGCGGCGCCGAGGTGGGCTGTCAGGGCGAGGTCGGCTCGGCCTGCTCGATGGCGGCCGCCGGTCTGACCGAGGTGCTCGGCGGCACGCCCGCCCAGGTGGAGAACGCGGCGGAGATCGGCATGGAGCACAACCTGGGCCTCACCTGCGACCCGGTGGGCGGTCTGGTGCAGATCCCCTGCATCGAGCGCAACGCCATGGCCGCGGTAGAGGCGATCAACGCCTCGCGCCTGGCGCTGCGCGGCAGCGGCCGGCACTTCGTCTCGCTCGACAAGGTGATTCAGACGATGCGCGACACCGGCCGCGACATGCAGGAGAAGTACAAGGAAACCTCCCGCGGCGGTCTGGCGACCCACGTAATCCAGGTGCCGGTCAACGTCACCGAGTGCTAACAGCGCACTTCGCGGTCAGGCCGTTCGCCCGGTCCACGGGTTGATAACCTCGATTTCCAAGGGAAGGAAGTCATCCGCGTTGCGGGTCGCTACGGTGAGGTCGTTCGCGGCCGCCGTGCCGGCAATCAGCGCGTCGCCGAGGTGTACTGGCCGACCCGCGCCGCGGCCGTGAGCACAGAGCCGCGCGGCGTGTCCCGCCTCCATGCGCCCTACCGGCAGCACGCGGCGGCCAAAACGGGCCGTCAGGTCCGCCAACAGGGCGTGCCGCGCGTCACGCCGCCGTCCAGGCGGCATCAGCCTCACGCCGTACTCCAACTCGTACAGCACGATCACGGAAAGCCAGAGGTCGGCGCCGGCGGCCAGGAACGCGATCACGCCCGGGTTCGGGGCCGGCTTCGCTGCTTCCGACACGACGTTGGTGTCCAGGAGGTAGCCCTTCATTCGTCAACCTCCCGACGCGGCCGCCGCCGGTCGAGCGCCTCCCAGTCAGCTTCCGTCCAATCGCTGAACGGCGCGGGGCGCTCGCGCCCTTGATCACGTGGAGGAACCTCGATTTCTCCGAAATGCGGCATGTTCTCGATCAGCCACTGCCCGAGCGTCTGGCCCGGCGCGTTCCGCTCGTCCCAGACGCGGGCCGGGACGACCACGAACTCCTTCCGGGTCCCTATCCGTTGCGGGCCTTCGTCTTCCGCGCGGCGCAGGAGCTCTGACAGCCGCGCCTTTGCCTCGGCAACGGTCCATGCGGGCTGCGATTTCAGTTCGTATTCGACCATGGGCGCCCTCGTGCCCGCGTCTTCCCGTGAGACCCGCCTCCGGGACAGCAGCCTGTGGCAAAACCCCCGCTGCATTCGACCGGCGATGCATCCCGCACAGGACCTGCGTTGGGCGTTGAGAACATAAGGGGGTCACATATTGGGAATATGCTCCCTCCTCGCGCCTTGTCAGCCGGGCGCCTCGCCGCTCTCGGTGCGACGCGGGGTTTTGCCACAGGCTGCTAGTCTAGTCCAGACCAGACTGTTTTTGTCGGTCGGTTGTCGAAACCGGGCTCACATGTCACGCCGGTCGCAGGACCCGCCGCCCGGCCGGTGCGCCGCTATACTGACCGGATGACCCGCACCTACGTCGCCGTCGTGGTCGTCCAGGTCGCGGTGCTGACGGCGCTCTGGTTCCTTTCCCTGCACTTCGCGGCCTGATGAAGATTTCTTGCCGGGCGGCGCTCCGGACGGGCCGCGCGAAGTGCAGGCGGACGCGAGCGGCCGGTATATGTTTACCGGCAGCGCTCCCGGTATCTACTCCGTGACGGTCTTCCTGGGCGGCTTCGGCACGGCGACGGTGGAGGGCGTGGCGGTCGCGGGCGATCTCGTCGAGCTGCCCGCCATCACGTTGCGGCTCGCCGCTTTCGACGATGCCGTGGTCGTGACGGCAACCCGCATAGAGGAGCCGTTGCAGCAGGTGCCGCTGAGCATCTCGGCGCTGACCGGCGCGGACATCGAGCGGCGGGCCATCGGGAACCTGACGGAGCTGTCGCGCTGGACGCCCGGCCTGACCGTGGTCGACCAGGGGGGCCGCGGCAGCAACGTCATCATCGCGCGCGGCCTGCACACGAATGCGCTGGCCGGCTCCGAGCAGGCCGGCAACAACTACAACAACGGCGTCGCCACCTACCTCGGCGACATCCCGCTGGCGGTCGACCTGCGGCTGCACGACATCGAGCGGGTGGAAGTACTGCTCGGACCGCAGGGGACGCTGTACGGCGCCGGCACGCTGGCGGGGGCCGTGCGCTACCTGCCGCGCCGCCCGGACACCGAGCGGCGCACGTTCGATCTGCGCGGCGACCTGTTCGCGCTGGCGCACGGCGGCGCGCCCGGCTCGGACGCCGGCCTGACGTTCAATCTGCCGCTCGTCTCGCGCAAGCTGGCGCTGCGCGGCTCGATCGGCCGCTATGCCGACCCCGGATTCATCGACTACGACTATCTGCTGCGCACGCCGGGCGCCTCCGAGCCCGAGCCGGACCCGACCGACCCCGGCGCGGTGGAGGCCAACCTTCGGAGGGAACCCGACGCCAACACGGAGGAGACGGTCTCGGCGCGGATCTCGCTGCTGTGGCAGGCGACCCCGGAGCTGTCGGCGCTGTTCGCCTACCACCTGCAGGACCAGCACGTCGGCGCGCGGCAGATCAACCACGCCCGGTCGTTCGACACCGGCCGCTACGTCGCCGCGCACCGCTATCTGGAACCGAACGACCAGAAGAACCAGTTGTGGAGCCTGGAGCTGACCTGGGCGCCGGGCGCCGCGGAGCTGACAACCGCCGTCGGCTACTCCCGCTTCTCCGCGCAGGGGCAGCGCGACCAGACCGACCTGCTGATCCAGGCGTTCGGCATCACGGGGCTGCTGCCCGGCGATTTCCCGGCACTGGCAAGGGCCCGGGCGATTGACCCGGGCGTCTCGGCCGGCGACCTGACGGCGCAGTTCCGTTCCTTCTCGGCCTATACGCGGGAGGAGTCGCGGGAGGAGCGCTTCAACTGGGAGACCCGCCTGGTTTCGACCGGCGACGGGCCGTGGCGCTGGGTGGGCGGCGTCTTCTTCAACAACTACGACAGCAGCGGGACGAGCTTCGAATTCGCTCCCGGCCTGACGGAGTTCTCGGGCGTCACGCCCATCCTGGGGGGGAGCCCAGCATCCGAGCCGGTCGAGTACTACAGCCTCGACAGCCAGGCGGTGGAGGAGCGGGCGCTGTTCGGGGAAATCTCGCGCGACCTGGGTGAGCGGTGGCGGGTGACGGCGGGCGGCCGCTGGTTCGGCTACGGCATCCAGACCGGCAGCCTCACGGAGTTCCCGTACACGCCCATGTACAACTCGCCGTTCACCGACTTTGCGTCCGACGACCGCGGCGTGCTGTTCAAGGTGAGCGTCAGCTACCGCTTCGACGACCAGACGAACGCCTATTTCACCCGTTCCGAGGGCTACCGCATCGGCGGCGGTAACAACTTCCGGGTCTGCACCGACCAGGAAATCGCCCTGCTCACCGACATGGATCCCGGCAACGATCCGCCGCAGTCCGGCTGCATCTACGAGGATCAGGCATTGATCCGGCCTGACACGACCACCAACTACGAGCTGGGGCTGCGCCGCTCTTGGAGCGATGGACGGTTCAGCGCGAGCGGCACGCTGTTCCAGGTGGACTGGACGGATATCCAGGTGGCGGGTGAGACGCCCTTCAGCGCGCAGCCGATCACGCTCAACGGCGGTGCGGCCGTGAGCCGCGGCGTCGAGTTCGCGGGTGCCGCCGGCCTGACGAATGCGTTGCGCCTGCGCGGGACGTGGTCGTATACGCACGCGGAGCTGAGCCAGGACTCGCCCGGCCTGCTCGACGGGGGCGCGGACGCCTTCAAGGGCGACCGCCTGTCGGGCGCGCCGCGCTCGAGCTGCTGTACGGCTACGCGTACATCGGCGACGTGCTCACCCGCATCGGGCTGCGCGCCGGCGGCGAGACGCTGCCGGCGTACGATCTCCACAACCTTTCGGCGGCGGTCTCGCAGGATGACTGGACGTTGACGTTCTACGCCGACAACCTGTTCGACGAGTATGCCGTGACCGGCGTGCGCCAGACGCCCGGCCAGATCGGCCGCACGGAGGACGGCTTCCGTGCGCGCCGCTACTTCGCCAACGTGCTCGGCCCGCGGCGGGTGGGCGCGCGCATCCGCTACGCCTTCGGCTAGGCAGTCCGCCACCGCGAAATATCAGAGCGCGCGATGCACCTCATCGACTGGACCATCGTCGTCGCCTACCTCGCCTGGGTGCTGTACGACGGCGTGAAGCGCGCCAAGGGGACCGGCGCCGTCGAAGGCTATTTCCTGGCGTCGCGGTCGCTCCCCTGGTGGGCGGTCGGCCTGTCGGTGATGGCGACCCAGATGAGCGCCATCACGCTGGTCGGGACGACGGGGCAAGGCTACGACGATGGCATCCGCTTCGTGCAGTTCTACTTCGGGCTGCCGCTGGCGATGATCATCCTGTCGCTGACGCTGGTCCCCTTCTTCCACCGCGCGCGCGTCTTCACGGCGTACGAGTACCTGGAGCGGCGCTTCGACGCTCGCACGCGGGCGCTCGCCAGCCTGCTGTTCCTGGTGTCACGCGGACTCGGGGCGGGCGTGATCATCGCGGCGCCGGCCGTCATCCTTTCCATCGTGCTCGGCTGGAGCCTGCCGCTCACCATCCTGGCAATCGGCGTTCCCACGACCGTCTACACGATGCTCGGCGGCGTGCAGGCGGTCACCTGGGCCGACGTCAAGCAGATGGTCGTCATCATGGTGGGGGTGACGGCGGCGGTGGTCGCGCTGATCCTCGGCCTGCCGGACGATATGGGACTCGAGCCGGTGCTGCACGTCGCGGGCGCGACCGGCCGGCTGCAGGCCATCGACTTCACGTTCGACCTGAACGAGACGTACACGTTCTGGTCCGGCCTGCTCGGCGGACTGTTCCTGATGCTGGGCTACTTCGGCTGCGACCAGAGCCAGGTGCAGCGCTACCTGACGGCGAAGTCGGTGGACGCCGGGCGGCAGTCGCTGCTGATGAGCGCGTTCGCCAAGATCCCGCTGCAGGTGCTCATCCTGGTGATGGGCGTGCTGGTCTTCTGCTTCTACCTCTTCTCCGAGCCGCCGATGCTCTTCAACCAGGCGCATCAGGCAGAGGTCGAGGCAAGCGTACGGGCGGGGGAATACCGGGCGCTGGACGACGAGTTCCGGACCGCCCATGCCGACCGGCGGCGCGACGCGTCGGCGGTGGTGGCGGCGCGGCAGGCGGGCGACGCCGAGGGGACGCGGGAGGCCACCGCGGCGTTCGTGGAAAGCGATCAGCACCTGGGCGACGTCCGCGGCCGTGCGCGGTCTCTGGTCCGGGACGTGACCGGCGACGCCGCCTACAGCGACGTCAACTATGTCTTCCCGACGTTCATCACCACCCATCTCCCCATCGGCCTGGTCGGCCTGCTGATCGCGGCCATCTTCGCGGCGGCCATGTCGAGCATCGCGGCCGAGCTGAACGCGCTGTCGGCGGCCAGCACCATCGACTTCTACCGGCGCCACTTCAAGCCGGGCGCGTCCGACGCGCACTACCTGCGGGTCTCGAAAGGCGCTACCGCGTTCTGGGGCCTGTTCGCGTCGGTCACCGCGCTGTACGCTGCCAACCTCGGCTCGCTGATCGAGGTGGTCAATCGCTTCGGGTCGTTCTTCTACGGCTCGCTGCTCGGCGTGTTCGTCCTCGCCGTCGGCATGCGCCGCGTGACAGCCGGCGGGGCGTTCTGGGGGCTGATCGGCGGCATGGCCTCGGTGGCCGTCGTGGCAACCCTCACCGACGTCTCGTTCATGTGGCACAACCTCGTCGGCGTCGCCGCCGTCTGCCTCATCGGCGGAATGAGCGCGCTGCGGCGGCCCGCCGCGTAACGCACGGGCGCGTGCCGCTCGGGGTGCTGCCGCACCCGCCAACTACCTCTTCAGTCCTCATGTGCTTCGGCGGCCGCGCCGGAGCGCTCGACGGATGCGCTCGGCGGCGAGCCTCAGCGACTGAAGGTCGCGCTGGCACGTCTCCCAGAGAATGGCCGGGTCGCTGCGGTGATAGTCGTGCCGCAGGACGTTGCCGATCCCGGCGATCGCGTCCCACGGAATGTCCGGCTCGCGTTCCTTCGCATGCCGTGGAAGGTGGCGGCTCGCTTCGGAGATGATCTCCAGGTTGCGCTCGACGAGCTGGATAGTGCGCCGGTCGGCGACGAAACGTTTTATATCAAGACCGGCGATGTCGTCGTCGATGGCCCGGATGGCTTCCAGAAGGTTGTCGACATGGAGGAGCGGATCCGTGGCCATCAGAACACGGTTTCGGCATCCTCGATCACACGCTTCTCGAGTCGCGGGTTGAGGCCGCCCCGCGTCACGACATCGACCGGACGTTGCAGGCGGCTCTCGAGGAGCGCCTTTATATCGAACAGGTCGATCAGACTGAAATGTACGTCGGGATCGACGTCGATCAGGATGTCGACATCACTGGACGGACCAGCCTCGCGCCGAGCCACGGAGCCGAACAGCGCGACAGACGTGACACCGCGGCCGCGCAGTACTGGTTCCAGCGCAGCGATCTGCGCGCGTACCGCCGTGCCGGGCGGCGCGTCGATCGGAACCGCGTGTCCGGCGGTCCTGTCCCGGTCCAGCAGCAGCCGCAGGCTCTCGCGCACCACTTCGCTGGCGTTGTTGTACAGCCCAGAGGCGACCTGCCGTCGGATGAACCGTTCAAGTGCGGGCGTCAGCGATACGTTCATCGATTTCCCGTGCTCGGTTCAGTGTGAAGATGATAACGAAATATAGCAATCTTTGTTATTTCAGGTGCTAAATGCCCGGCGTATTTGTCTCCAGTTCTACGGGTTCCATCCGTGGCCCAGTCACGGCAAGCCGGTCACCAACGAACTGATCAACCGGCTGCGCGACGACGGGCCCTATTAGGGACCGAGGCGTGCGCGCCCTGCTCGACGTCAACGTGCTCCTGGCTCTTCTGGATCGCGACCACATCCAGCATCGACGAACCCGCCGCCGGCTCGAGAACGAGATTCGGCACGGCTTGGCGTCGTGCGCCATCACCCAGAACGGCTTCATGAGAATCCGAAGCCAACCTGGTTATCCCGGTTCCGTGTCGCCGCGGAACGCGGGCCGGGAGCACCTCGTCGTGCTGTGACAATCACCGCGCCGAGCGCCCGGAGATGGCGCCTGACGGTTTCCGGAAAATACACTCCCGAAGTGGTGTCAACACCGTAGTCTCGCGTTTTCTCCCGGGTCCCGTGTAGCGGATGCAGAAGACCATCGTCGAGCATCGCCGCCGAGTTGAACGCGCTGTCGGCCGCCACGGTCATCGACTTCTACTGCCGCCGCGTCCGCCCCGGTGCCGCCAAGCCGGCGCGGCGGCGTTACGCGTGGCGGTGGGGCGAGACCGTGGGCCAGGCGCCGCGGACTGATCCCCGGTGGCGCGCCAGCACGCGGAACGCAGCGGACGACGGATCCGGCGAGGCCGGCCGCTGGTCCGAATCCAGGTACAGGCAGCCGACCTCGTCGGGTGGAAGAGCCGCCACCAGCGTGCACGCTCGAGCGAGAGCCGCGAGCCAGCGCTGCTTGAGGATCCCGAGATCGAGCGGCTCCCGGAGCGACAGTCGGTCGAGGTCGCGCTGCGTATATGCCGCATGCCGCGCCGCGTGCTCCAGCAGGAATTCCGGGGTGAAGCCGGGGTCCTTGCCGCATGCCGCCCACGCCAGCGCCCCTAGCGACAGATACGTTTCGTCGAGGTGGAGCACGTCCACGAAGTCGCGGATCTCGCTGCGTCCCGCCAGGGCCAGAACCTTGTTGATCGCGGCGTCCGCATCATGCAGGCGGTACCCGAAGCGATCGTCTTCGTGAACCGGATAGAACCTGAAGGCGCTGTCCTGCGCCCACTCGATATTCAGTGAACGAGTGTCTATCCGTACTACCGCACGATGAAAGGCAGGTGCACGCAGCAGCCACGAAAAATCATGCCCAGCTGCTCTGAGCGTTGCCGCATCCGTTTCCGCGCTCTGAGCGACGCCGTCCTCCAAATCATGAAAGAGATCGAGATCGAGCGAATAGCGCGGCGTCTCGTCCGCGCGGTTGAGCACGGTCGCTCCCGCGACATAGCTGTCGGGGCTGCGGTTGGCGGCGATGAGCCGCAGGACGTCTGCCTGAATGGTGCTCAACGGCATGGGCGCTACGCGTCAGCCGTGCGCCTTGCCGGTCCCGGCGCGGTCCCGGCGAGAGGCCGGTCTTCATCACGGGCTGCCAGTCGCGCCGCGACAAGGAATCCCTTGCGGCCGCCGTTCCGCCGTAGTCCGCGGATGATCTCCGGGAGATCGTCGAGCGTGACCGCCATATCGCCGCGCAAGTACCAGAAGCACTGGGCGTGGAAGTCACGGAACGCCCGCCGCGCCTCGCGGACGCGCACCATGTTCCGCGCGTCGGCCGACGACAGTGCGCGGCGACTCCGAACCCCGCCCTTCCGGCCGATTCGGGAGAAGTACGCTCTCAGTGACTGCGGCGCGCCCATCACGGCATCCTATCATAAGCGGCTTATGTTTGGTCGATAGAGCAGCGGTTGCGCTCGCGCCGGAAATAGGGCGCGGGTCAGTCCGCCCGGGCGCGGCCGGGGCGGGGGTCGGGGTGCGCGTGGCGCTGCTCGATCCGCCAGCCGTTGGGTGGGGCTCACTTCGAGCCGAATCGCGAGGCGACGTACTTTTCGGCATCCTCTGCGCCCAGCCGCACGGTACTCGGACCGGTCCGGACGTAGAGGTCGCCGTCAGGGAATTTCTCGAGCCCTTTCCAGCGCAGGTACACCGGCTCGGGGCTCCGCTGGCAGCTCACCAGGCAAACGGTCTTGCCCTCGACGATCTGCGTCTTGGGATCGATGCAGGTGCCGGCGCGGTCGCCGAGGCCGTTGCGCACGGCCTGGGCCAGGTGGCGCAGGAACTTGTCGTCGCTGTCCAGGCGGTCGTGGTCGATGCCGAGCACCTTGTGCTGGTCGTCCACGCCGATCAGCAGGTCGCCGCCCTCGGTGTTGAGGAACGCCGCGATCGTCTTCAGCGCGGCGTGCGTGACGTGCCGGTCGTCCTTGCGTTCCTCCTTCAGGTTCCAGCGCAGGCTCGACTTGAACTCCAGCGTCTTCGATTCCTGGAGCTTGAGCAGCTCCTCGGCCCGCCGGTGCCGCCGGATGTAGTCGTCGAACAGGTAGTTCTTGAGCGCCCGGCCGAAGTCGGGGTCATCGGTGATGCGCTTGTAGAGGCCGAAGTTGGTCTCGACGATCTCCTGGATCTTGTCCTCGACCTTGGGGTCGAAGGTCAGCCGCACGTTCTCGCGCGTGTTCACCCGGGCGCTGGCGTCGAGGCCGGCGTCCCCGTCGAGGGCCGCGCGAATCTGCTCCAGCGTGACGCGGTGCTCCGGGCCCAGGTTCAGGCCGAAGCGTTCATTCAGCGCCTCGATGATCCGCGAGAGCGCTTCCAGCTCCTCGTCGAAGCCTCCGCCGCGCGGCTTGCTCCCGGCGGGGTCGAGCGGCCGGGCCTGCCGGTCCAGCGCGATTCGGCCGCGGCTCGTCCGCTGGATGCGGAACGACTCCATGTCGATGTTCTGCTGGACCTCGCGAGGCAGCTCCCGGTCGCCGGCCGGCAGCAGGCGCCGCAGGTGCCGGGCGAAGACGTACAGTTTCTCGAGCTCCACGTCGGCGAAGGTCAGCACCTGGGAGAGGAACGCGTACAGGCGGATGTAGTCGACGAGCTGGCCGCGGAAGTCGTGTCCCTCGTCGGGGTCGAGCTCCACGAAGCGCTGGCGCGCCGGTTCCAGCGCCGCGTAGAGCCTGTCCTGGGTCGTCTTGGGATCGAAGTACAGCCGCGCGAAGGTCTCGACGTCGCCGGCCAGGAACACGCCGAAGTCGAGCAGCCGGCCCTGGACCTCGTAGAGCAGGTTGGGGTCGGTTTCCTCCGAGAGCAGGGTGGTCTCGTAGTACGGCTCGAAGGCCTCCCTGATCTCGTCGGCCTCGTTGGCGAAGTCGAGCACCATCGTGCCTTGTTTGCCGGGGTGGGTGCGGTTCAGGCGCGACAGCGTCTGGACGGCGTTCACGCCGCCGAGCTTCTTGTCCACGTACATCGTGTGGAGCAACGGCTGGTCGAAGCCGGTCTGGAACTTGTTGGCGACCACCAGGAAGCGGTACTCGGGCTTCTCGAACTCGGCAGCCGTCTGCCGCTCGCCGATGACCCGCTCCTGCCCGGCCGAGTTCATGCCGGACTCGGTGTAGGTTTCGCCGCTGTCGCTCACCGTTCCGGAGAAGGCGACGAGCGCCTTCCAGGGGTGGCCCTTCTCCGCCAGGTAGCCATCCAGGGCCAGCTTCGTGCGCACGGCGTGCAGGCGCGAGCGCGTCACGATCATCGCCTTGGCCCGCCCGCCGATCTCGCCCGCGGCCTGCGCGGCGAAATGCTCCACGCAGATCGCGATCTTCTCGCGGATGGCGTGCGGGTGCAGGTCGACGAAAGACCTGAGCAGGTACTCCGCCTTGCTCTTGTCGTAGCGCGGGTCGTCCTCGATCTTCTTCAGGAGGCGCCAGTAGGCCTTGTAGGTCGCGTAGCTCGCGAGCACGTTGAGGATGAATCCCTCGTCGATAGCCTGGCGCATGCTGTAGCGGTGGAACGACTCGAACTTGCCGTCCGGCCGCTTCAGGCCGAACAGCTCCAGCGTCTTGGGCTTCGGGGTCGCCGTGAAGGCGAACGTCGAGAGGTTCGGCAGCCGCCCGCGGCTGCGAATCTCGTCGAGGACCCGGTCGTCGAGCTCCTCCTCCGGAGTCTGGGCGCCGGCTTCCTCCCGCTCGGCTTCTTCCAGGCTCCCGGCCTTGAGCACCGCCTTGAGGCTCTTCGTGCTCTCGCCCGACTGGGACGAATGCGCCTCGTCCACGATCACCGCGAAGCGCTGGCCCGGAAGCTCGCCGATCTGCTCGGCGATGACCGGGAACTTCTGCAGGGTGGTGACGATGATGGTCCGGCCGGCCTCCAATGCCTCGCGAAGCTGGCGCGAGGTCTGGTCGATGTTCTCCACGACGCCGAGCGTCTGCTCGAATTGCCGGATGGTGCGCTGGAGCTGGCGGTCGAGCACGCGCCGGTCGGTCACTACCACGACCGAGTCGAAGACACGCCGGTCGGCGCGGTCGTGCAGCACCGAGAGCCGGTGGGCGAGCCAGGCGATGGTGAAGCTCTTGCCGCTGCCGGCCGAGTGCTGGATCAAATAGCGCTCGCCGGGGCCGTGGTTGCGCGCGTGGTCGACGAGCCGGCGCACGCAGTCGAGCTGCTGGTAGCGCGGAAAGATCAGGAACCGGCCGCCGGTCTTGCGCCCCCGGTCGTCCTCCACCTCGACCTCATGGATGAACTGGCGGACGAGGTCGAGGATGCTTTCCCGGGCCCAGATACGCTCCCACAGATAGTCGGTCGGGAAGCCCTCCCGGGTGGGCGGAACCGGCGGGTTCCCCGCGCCGCCGAAGCGCCCCTGGTTGAACGGCAGGAAGCGGGTCTGCGGCCCGGCGAGCCGGGTCGTCACGAACACCAGCTCCGGGTCCACGGCGAAGTGGGCGAGGCAGCGCCCGTAGGCGAAGAGCGGCTCGCGCGGGTCGCGGTCGTTCCGGTACTGGTGGATCGCGTCCTCGACGTCCTGCCCGTTGAGCGGGTTCTTGAGCTCCGCCGTGAAGATGGGGATGCCGTTCAGGAAGAGCGCGAGGTCGAGACTCTGGTCGCCCTGCTCGCTGAACCGAAGCTGGCGCACGACCGCGAAGAGGTTCGCCGCGTGCAGGCGCTGCAGTTCCTCGTTGAGCCCGCTCGCCGGCCGGAAGTACGCCAGCCGGAACTTGCAGCCCGAGTCCTTGACGCCGTTGCGCAGCACGTCGAGCGCCCCCCGCCGGGCAATTTCGCGCGACAGCCGGCCGAGGAAGCGCGGCTTCACGTCGGCTCCGTGGTGCTGCCTCAGCTTCTCCCACACCTTCGGCTGGGTGGCCAGAAGGAAGTCGACGACGTCGGCCGGGATCAGGCACAGCCCGCGGTCGTAGTCCTCAGGCCGGCGCCTGAGGTAGCCCCCCGGCAGCGGCTCGTCCCCGAATTCCGGCGCCGACTCCCGCACCGCCGCCGCGTCGTCCGGGCAGGCGTCCGGCCCGTGGCGCAGGAACGCGCACTCGATGGCGGCCTCGAAGGCGCGTTCCGAGATGTCAGGGGTCATGGGACGGTGACGCGCGATCGTGTCCGCCGACCTGTTCAACGCGGTTCCAGGACGGAGAGACCGAGATCCCGGAAGTCCGAGGTGTTCAGCGTCGCAAGGGAATAGCCGCGGCTGCGGGCCGTGCCGGCGATCTGGGAATCGGCCAGGCTCATCGGCGAGCCCGCGCGCCGCCGCTCGGCGCGAAGCCTCGCGCTCTCGGCGGCGGCCTGCACGTCGAACGGGACGATACGCTCCGAGAACCCGTCGACGATCTTCAGGAACGCGCGGCCCAGGCGCGCCCGTTTCCGTCCGGGCGGGAGTATATCTATTCCGAATAGGATTTCGTCGACGGTGACGGCAGAGAGAAACAGGGCCGAAGGAGGGTGTCCGTCCAACCAGCGCATCACACGCCCGTCCGGTTCGACGCGCATGGCTTCCGACAGCACGTTGGTGTCCAGGAGGATCATTCGAGATCGTCCCGGCCGTACTCGCCTGATGTGAAGTTGATCGGATCGTCGACCTCACGCGCCGGCAGATCGAAATCGATGGCATCGTCGCCGATGATGCGGCGGATCATCGCGCCGGCCGGCTCCACGTTGATGACGGCGTCGGCCAGGATGCGACGCACGGTCTCTTCCACGGACAGGCCGTCGCGTTGCGCCCGGATCTTCAGCCGCCGAATGACCTCGCCGTCCAGGCGGCGTACGCTCAAGCTCGCCATGGGGCCGCTCCTCTGATCCTAAAGAATGCTAGCACAAGTCGCTGAAGTGCTCGCACTCGACGACTGTCAGCAACGCTCATTTGGAGTCATGCCGGCCCCTCCTCGTCGAGAATGCGTCTTTGCCGCGGCGTCCTGGCTCGATGTCACAGCGCGTCACAGCTCGATGTCAGAGCTTGTCACGGCTCCGCCCTCGACTTCGCGGGTGGTTCCTTCGATGCGAGTCGTATGGTGCGTCTCGAGGACGAGCGCCCGCGCACCCATCCCGCGGATTCGGTCCTCGGAGAGTGTCGCCGCTTCCAGAAACCCCCGTGCCCGCTCGATCCGCGTGAGATCGGCCGTGATCGCGTGGGTGACCGTGAAGCTCGGCTCCAAGCTCATCGCGTCCCTCCGTGGCCCGCCGAAGCCTCGGCGGAGGTGGCCCGCACGTCGATCTTGCCGGTGACCGCCGCGGAGATCAGGGCGGTGCGGAACTCCTTGAGGAAGCGAATCGCCCTGACCGTTGCTTCACCCAAGCGATCTAGTTGAGCCACCTTCTCATCGAGGTAGGCCGCGATCGTCTTCTGTTCTCGCAAAGGGACCAGTGGCAATGGAACCTGCACGAAGTTCGCGAAGCGTAGGGCCTGTCCGTCCCGTACCAGGTCGGAAGTACTCTGAAGCGCCTGAACGTATGTTGCTGACTTGAATGCGTACGAGAAATAGCCGCCATCGACCCGATCAGATGGGCGCACCATTACATACGCAGAGCTTATGCAGCCTCGGTACTTGGAGTGCTCAAGGCCTCCCTGGAAGCTGCGCATGCTTATCACGAAGTCGTTTGGTTCGACGTGTTTGAGGATATCTGCCCCGGTTATGACATGGACCACGCTTCGCCCTTCAAGTTCCATGAACTTGCTTTGCGGAATCACTCCGTACTGTTGGGAGGCGGTCAGCTGCTGGTCATCGCTTAGTGCACTTTCTTTCCGATGCGTGAACAACATCTTGCTTCTGACAACATCCCAATGCGCAGGAATTTCCCCCAACCACTCGACGCCGGAGTCCTTCATGGGGACGTCCGGATCGAGGCCCCGGGTGACGGCGCGGGTGACGAGGGCGGTGCCTTTCTCCTGAAGCAGCTCGATCAGCCGCTCCTTCCTCGCCACCAGCCCATCGATCTTCGCCGTCTCGCGGTCGAGGAACTCGGCGATGGCGCATTGCTCGGAGAGGTTGGGCACAGGATGATGAAAATTGCGGACGAAGTCGTCTGAGATGCGTTTCTGCCCGCCAGCGCCATACATTGACGCTGTTCCGATGCGGCGAAAGTGGTAGCTGAAGGTCAGATAGAGGAGGAAGCGCGCGTCCACATGGAATGATGGACGCAGCACGTGGAGCTCGGTCGTTCCGAAACCGATGTCACTGCACAGGCCGTTGGCCAATGCACCCTTCCCGTTCTCGAAACACGGGGTGATCTTCGCAACAATGACATCGCCGTTACGGAAGTACGTATAACCCTCGACAACCTCCGAAAGCGGTTTCCGCGAATCGAGTTTGAGGCCACCGTATTCGTGGACTGCCTCCATGGGAACAAAGGAAACCTCGGTCTTGGGATCGAGGTTGCTTACCTCTCCCTTGGTGACGCCCGTTTCGACGACGAAGCGCAGCCGACTCGCCTCCCATTGCGCCGGGATCTCGCCCAGCCACTCAACGCCCGAGTCCCGGTACTCGGGGTACGGTCTGAAGCGTCGCGGCCGGGCTTCCTCGAACCGATTGGTCACCTCAGTCACGCCGTTCGTCTCCCATTCGAGCCTGAATCCCCGGCCGCCAGGGCCCGCCGACGGGCCAAGCCTGCGTGAATGGGCTCTCCACGATGAGGCTGTCGCAGACCGGTCCCAGGAAGCGCCGTAGCTCTTCGCCCGCATCGACGAGCCGGGCCGGACAGTCGGCGTCCGTCGCGATCTGCCGCTGCAGCACCTGCCAGTGCTGCGCGCGGGCAGTGTCATCGTAGTAGCGGGCGAGCAGCGCTACCGGCCGCCCGCCCGCGAGCGACGTCCCTCGGTGGCGGAACGTCTCCGCGATTGCGGTTTGCAGGGTCTCGCCGTCGAACGCGAAGCGGCGGGCGAGGCAGGCCACGTCCCAGAGGTCCTTCACGCGCGAGTTCCTGTCACCCAGACTGGCCATCGCGTGGAACTTCTCGGCGACCAGCGTCTCACGCGGGTACGTCCAGAGGCGGGGAGCGGGCAGGTCGAGGAGTGTGGGGTAGTCCTCCTCCCTGCGGCCGAGGGTGATGACGTCGCCGAAGCCTATGTCGACCGGGACCGCGAGCCGGACGCGGCCGAGGCTGCCCCGGATCCGCGCCCGGAGGCCGCCGTTCGGCTGATCGATGCGGATGCTCGTGATCGGGATCGTCGCCGGGTCGAAGACGACGCCGTCCTCTCGACAGGGAATGCCGCAGATGTCCCGCAGGGCGGTGCGAATGGCGGCTTCATCTCGGGCTCCGCGGGCCAGGAAGTCGACATCCCGGGTCGGCCGCAGTTCCTGTCCGGTCCACACGCGGAGGAGCGCCGCGCCCTTCAGGGTGAATCGGTCCACCTCGTCCGAGGCGGAAAGGCGGTAGAGGAAGCGCTCGACCGCGTAGCGCTGGAGCACGCCTTCGAAGCGGACTCGCTGCTCGCGGGTGAGGTTCAGGAGGCGCTGCCGGACGGACGCGGGTACGTCCCGGATCGCCTTTCGAGGAGTCATCCTGTCAGCGCATCGAGTACCGGGCCGACGAGCGACTTCGCGCGGCACACGTCGGCGGCCCGCCAGATCTGGTCGACGCTAGCCTTGCGGTCGCGCAGGACGTCGCGCAGCGCCTCGATCGCGACGTCCTTGCCGACCAGCCGCCGGAAGCGGAAGCAGTCGACGACGGTGCGGGCCGGGCTCGTGATGCGGGCGGGTACCCCCTCGAAGGTCGTGTTCACGACGCCGTAGCGCAGCGCCGCGCCGGAGAAACGCACCACCCGGACCGGCAGCCCGGGCAGGCGGGGCGTGCGGGCCTTGTGCGGAATGGCTATCCACTCCTGCCACGCAATCTGCGTGGTGAGCTCGTGGACGCTCAGGGCCGAGAGCAGGCAGACGATGGCGCCCGGGACACGTGCGCAGACGGCGGCCAAGGTGTAGTGCTCGGTCGGTTCGGCTGCCGCCACGCGGTAGAGACCGCGCGCCACGCGTTCGACGGAGCCGTCACCCACCAGCCGCCGTAGAGCCCGCGAGTGAATGCCGACCTCGGCAGCATCGCGCTGGCGGAAGAACGTCTTCGCGCCGAGGTTCCGCAGGCCGGGGGCGCTTGGCTGCCTGGAAATGTTGGCAAGCGCAGCTGTTTGTGTGCGTTTCGCTCCGGGCACGCTTCCGAGCATAACCTGAAGCGCCTGGCCGCATCAAATTGCAGGCAACTATCTGCAATTGCCTGCATTCAAGAGCACTAGCCGTCGACTCGAAACCTGGAGTGGACGCGTCGTCACGACAGAACCGCTTCGACGTAGGGCTCCAGGACCGTGCGCGCCCGGCAGACGCTGGCGGCACGCATGATCTCGTCGACCGTGGCGAGTCGCCGGTGCAGGGCGTCGCGGAGCGCCTCGAGCGCGGTGTCGAGACCGTACTTGTTGCGGTATCGAAAGCAGTCGACCACCGTACGGGCCGGCGACGTGATCGAAACCGGCACCCCGAGCATCGGGCGGCGAACGACGCCGTAGGTGAGCATCGCCTTCGAGAACCGGACGACCCGAACCTGCGCTGGTGTTCGAGCGGGCCGGCGGGCCTTGCGGTCGATGGCGATCCAGACTTCGTGCGGGGACTCGGTTCCGATCTCGTGAACGCGGAGCGCCGTCATCAGGCAGATGACCGCGTGCGGCACGGCAGCAGCTACCATGGCGACGGTCTCGAGTTCCGTGGGCTCGATCTCGGCCAGCCGATACAGGCCCCCGCCGAGGTCCTCCACGACGCCCGCGGCAACGAGTCGGCGGAGTTGGCGGTACGAGACGCCGAGCGAGTCGACATCCCGTGGCCGGAAGAAGGCTCCAATTCCGGCCGCCTGCAGCTCGGCGGCGCTGAGTTCGGTCACGAACGGAACGTAATGGATGTCGGCACATAAACACAAGTGCCAACATTTTGTTCAAAGGCTTCGGGCTGGTCCCCGAGCGTGGGGATGATCACGCCGGTTCGTACCGCTCGACCGCAATCTCGCTCGCCCGGGCGCGCATGCGCGAGGCGTCATGCCAGGCCTGCATCCGGAGCAGCATGTCCATGCTCACGTCGAAGGCCTTCTCGATGCGAAGCGCCATCTCCGGGGAAAGAGCGGCGTTGCCGTTCAGTAGCGCGGAGAGCGTGCTCCTCCGGACCCCGAGAATTGCGGCGGCCCTGGTGATGTTGAGACCCAGTTCCTCAATGACCTCGGCGCGGATGAAGTCACCCGGATGAGAGGGTGTCATGTTCACCGGGATGCCGTTGGCAGTCATCTCTCAAGCGTACGGTGATACCGATCACTTCGCGGAGCAACACAACGTCCGTCCGGCCGTCGCCTGTAGGTCCCAGAGGTCATCAGCCCGCCACCTCTCGGAGCATGGCCATGATCTCCTTTTCCACCTGCTGGATGTCGGCCTCGATTTCCTCCAGCGGGCGGGGCGGGCGGTACTCGTAGAAGTAGCGGTTGAAGTTGATTTCGTAGCCCACCAGCCCGACCTCTCCGTCCTGCGGATCCCGGCGGTTTGCGTCGATCCAGGCATCCGGGACGTGGGGCTTCACCTCGCGCTCGAAGAACGACTCGACGTCCTCCCGAAGGGGCACGTTCTCCGTGTCGCGGAGCTCCGGGTCGGGCTCGGGGCGGTCCTCCCGGTCCCGGCAGATCTCCGCTTCGTCGTTGCGCTCGGACAGCGCGGAGAGGATGGCCTTCCGGACGGGCGCGGCAAGCTTGAGCTCTGCCTTGCGGGTCGCCCGGGAGAGCTCGACCTCGAAGAGCGCCCGGTCCAGGAAAGACTCGTCCGGCAAACTCCCGAGCAGGGCCCGGATCGCGGCCTGCTGCGTGCGGCCCGCCGCCTCGTCCTTGGCCCCGGCGGCGCCCTTCTTGCGCGACACGGCCAGGTTGACGAAGGCACGCTGGTCGTCGAGCCGCGCGATCCGCTCGGGGCTGGCCTGGAAGTCGAGCCTGAGTGGGCGTTCGACCGTGATCTTGCGGAAGCCGAAGTGCGTGGTCGGGTAGACACGGCTGACGACGACCTCGCGCTCCTCGCCGTCCTGGACGACCCTGCGGGTCGCGCCGTCCTCGAAGTCGGCCAGCAGCCGCAGGATGTCTTGCTTCCGGTCGAACGGCACCTCGCGGCGCTTGGCGCCCAGGCTCTTGCGCAGCAAGGTCCAGAACGACGTGGCGTCGATGAGCTGAACCTTGGCGCGGCGCTCGGGACGTTTCCGGTTCGTGAGCACCCAGACGTAGGTGGCGATGCCCGTGTTGTAGAAGAGCTGCTCGGGCAGCGCGATCAGCGCTTCGAGCAGGTCATTCTCGAGGATCCAGCGGCGAATCTCGCTCTCGCCGCTGCCGGCGTCGCCGGTGAAGAGCGGCGACCCGTTCATGATGATGGCCACCCGCGACCCGCCCTGGGCCGGCTCATATACGTGCGCGAGCATGTGCAGCAGGAACAGTAGCTGCCCGTCGCTGATCCGCGGCAGACCCGGCCCGAAGCGTCCGGCTGCGCCCCGGTCGTGCTCGTTCTGTACGGCGTCCTGGTCGCGCTTCCAGTCCTTGCCGTAGGGTGGATTGGCGATCATGTAATCGAAGGAGCCAGCTGCGTGCCGGTCGTTCGAGAGCGTGCTCCCGAAGAGGATCTTCTCCGCGTCGCGGCCGTCTTCGGACTTCATGAAGAGGTCCGACTTGCAGATGGCGAAAGTCTCCGGGTTCACTTCCTGGCCGAACAGGTGGGTGTCGGCGTCCGGGTTCACGGCATCGCCGCGGCGTTCACCGTCACGTATCTCGCCGGCGGTGATGTGCTCCTTGGCGATGGTGAGCATGCCGCCCGAGCCGCAGCACGGGTCGTAGACGCTGAGCACGACACCCTTCGTGCGCAGGCGCTGCTCGTCGCCGGCCAGCAGCAGGTCCACCATGAGGTGGACGACGTCGCGGGGGGTGAAGTGCTCGCCGGGGTTCTCGTTCAGCGCCTCGTTGAACTTCCGGATGAGTTCCTCGAAGATCGTGCCCATCGTGGCGTTGTCGATCGCGTCCGGGTGCAGGTTCACCTGCGGATCGCCGAACCGCTGCACCACCAGGAACAGCAGACCCGCCTCGTCGAGTTTCGCGATGGTGTTGTCGAAGTCGAACTTCTCCAGCACCTCGCGCATGTTGGGACTGAACCCGGCGATGTAGTTGCGCAGGTTCTGCGCGACGTGGGGCGCGTCGGCGAGCAGCTTCTCGAAGTCGTAGCGCGACGTGTTGTAGAAGGCGAACCCGGATGCGCGCCGCAGTTGGCGGTCCGGGTTGTCGAGCTTGCCTCTGAACCGAGCCTGGACCTCCAGCACCTTCGGCTTGGTAGGGGCCAGCACGCAGTCGAGCCGGCGCAGCACGGTGAGCGGCAGGATCACGTCCTGGTACTTGCCGCGCTTGAAGGTGTCGCGGATCAGGTCCGCCACGCCCCAGATGAAGCTGACGATCTGGCTGTGGTTCATCTTTCGTCCGTTCCGGATGCAGTACTCTACGCGCCGTCGCCCGTCGGGTCCAACGGCAGCAAACTGAGAGCCCGCATCCGACCTGGGTGGCGGCGGAACGTCGCATGGTATGAGCCCGACACGAAAGGTGGTTTGTGTGCCCCGAAAGAAGAAAGGTCAGATCAAGGCGCTGTCGGTCCAGCAGCCGTGGGCAAGCCTCATCGCGTCAGGAGAGAAGACCATCGAGGTTCGAAAGAAGCCCACGAGACACCGAGGCCCACTGCTGATCTGCGCGTCGAAGCGGCCGCCGGTGCCGCCGTTCGGATGCATGGTCGCGCTGGTGGATGCGGTGAACTGTTGGCCGCTGAAACAGGCGGACGAGCGTGCGGCCCAGGTGAAGCGCGAGCGCGGAGACAAGCGATTCGCGTGGGTATCTGGAGAATGCCCGGCGCGTGCCGAATCACCCAGTGACCGGAAACCTGGGGTTTTTCAACTGCGACCTACCGCCGGACGTCGCGAAGCTGCTCGACGACAAGTAGCGGAAAGCCGCACCCTGACCACATCGCCGTCTCGGGGCGCTCCCGGTAAGGCGGCCCCGACATTGCCGAAACCCTAGCGCGCTCGCGCGGGCTCCAGCTTGCGCACCCAGCCGTCGCTCTTCGTCAGCAGATAGAGCTCCCCCGCGGAGTCGATCCCGAGGCGTGCGTCCACACGATCGCCGCGGGCGTACGTGTTGGGCATCCCGGCCACCTCGACGAGGTCGCGCTCCTGGCCGTCGATTTCCAGTCGGAGTTCCCGGATCTCCGCGAGCTGACCGGAAACGAGCGTGTCCGCGTCGATGTACATAACGCGCCCGCGCGGGAAGTCGGTGAAGACGTACTTGCCGCGCATGGCGGGAATGGCCTGGCCGCGATAGACGAACCCGCCGCTGATGGCGTAGCCGTCGTCGTGGTCATATTGGGCGAGCGGATACACGAAGGGATGCTCGTCCTGCGCCCGGCGCGGGTACACCCGTCCCGGGCGCCCGGTGCCGACCGCGTAACTTGTGGCGAACGTGCCCTCCCGGAGACGCCAGCCGTAGTTGGCGCCGGGCACCCCCAGGTTGACCTCTTCCACGAAGCCCTGGCCGATGTCGCCTATGAACATCCGGCCGTCCGTGTCCCAGGAGAACTGCTGCGCGTGCCTCAAGCCGTAGGCCCAGATCTCGGGGGCGACAGCCGCCTCGCCCACGAAGGGATTGTCCGCTGGTATGCCGTACCCCCTGCTGCCGTCGCCGGCGAGCGGGTCGATGCGGATGATCGCGCCATGGGGCTCGCTGAGAGACTGTCCGAAGTCGCGGGGATCGTGGGCCGCCCCGGCATCCCCGAGGCTGGCATAGAGGAGCCCGTATTCCGGCGATCCCGCGACGGCCGTCGGATTGAACGCGATGGTGCCGATGTTGTGGTTGGGGGCGAACTGCCCGATCCGGAAGACCTCGCGTGAGCTGCCGTTGAACACGTTTGCCCGCGGATCGTCGGCCGTCCACTCCCTGATCACGCTCTCGTGACTGCCGGCATCGTCGTCAAGGTAGTCCGCGCGGCCGCTGTCCGACCGGGCGCTGTACGCCGTGTAGAACTTGCCGAACCCCGGCGTACCGGCGGCGGCGAACTGCGGGTGAAACGCAACCCCCGCCAGACCGGTCTCGTTGGGGAACATCGAGTCGTCGAAGCCGACGGCGCGGGTGCGAATGTCCAGGTACGTATCCGGCGCCATCCCGTTCTCGTCCGTGATGTACAGCAGCCCGCGCGAGTCGTTGAGGACGAGGCGCCCCGAGGCGTCCCCGACCGGCGTCAGGTACTGGATGCGGGCATGGGCCTCGTTCGTCACGGCGTCCACGGCCGAATCCGCGGTCTGCGGGGCGCGAACGAACCTGGTCGCGGCCACGACCAGGTCGCCCTTGCGGATCGGTTCGGGAATGGGGTCGGCCAGGGGTTCCACCTGCGCCGCGAACGGGAAGGCCGCGGCTGCGATGATCATGACGGTAGTTCCGAGCGATCGCGCGAGGTGCATGGCGGGCTCCGTTGGCTGCGTGGTGTGGTGCGACGTCGCGGATGGTCCACACGGGTTGTGGCGGACGTGTCCATCATATCGCCGGCGCGCTATCGGCCCGCCAGCGCTTGAACTTCGCGAGCTCTTCCTTGGTGGTGGTGATGACCCACGTGATCACCATCGCATCGTCCACGTAGCCTGCTCCGAAGATGAAATCCGGGAGCAGGTCCGTCGGCATGAGGAAGTACACGACGGCGCCTGCAATCAGCAGGAGGTTGGTCTTCGAAACCCCCGGATACGTGCCGTTCGCCCACGCCTTCAAAAGGCCGAGCATGGCCTTGAGCTCTTCGAGCACCGCCCTCAAGCGCGGCGGGTTCCGAAGGGCAGCCGCCTTGCGGGATGCCTGCTCGACGGCGCGCAGCAGCGCTTGCGGCGACGCGATGAGCCGCCGGGCGCGGTTGAGGGCGAAGCGGGGTACCTTCATCGCTTACAAGATGGGGAGACCGGTCCCCGCGGCATGCCGGCCGGCATCTCGGAGTTGCTCGACTGCCGAGGTAAGTGCGGCACGGCCCGTGCGGCCGTCCTTCCACGCGCTCTGTGGCTCCCGCGGTGGGGCGGCCGGGACCGTCCGGGGTGATGATCCAGTTGCTGTTCCAGTGACGGTACGTGTAGACGCGGCCCTCGCGGGCGGCTCGAACGAAATCGTAGCGTAGCACTTCGGCCGGATACGTAAAGGAGTCCACGTCCGCCCGCCGGCGCTTGCGCGACCAGCGCGCGATTCAGTAGGATCACATACCCGACCATTCCGGTCGGAAATGGATATCGAGCTTCTACCGGGAGCAGTCGTCATGGCGACCGAAACCGAGAACATCGAACAACTTGCGAATCAGGAATACAAGTACGGCTTCGTCACCGACGTCGAGGAAGACAAGATCCCGGCCGGGCTGAACGAGGACATCGTCCGGCTGATCTCGGCCAAGAAGCAGGAGCCCGAGTGGCTGCTGGAGTGGCGGCTGAAGGCCTTCCGCTTCTGGCAGACGATGACGCCGCCGACCTGGCACAACGTCACATTTCCGCCGGTCGACTTCCAGGACATCATCTACTACTCCGCCCCCAAGCAGCAGGCGAAGCTGAACAGCCTCGACGAGGTGGACCCGGAGATCAAGGCGACGTTCGACAAGCTGGGCATCCCGCTCGAAGAGCAGAAGCTGATGGCGGGCGTCGCGGTGGACGCCGTGTTCGACAGCGTCTCGGTCGGCACCACGTTCAAGGCGAAGCTGGCGGAGCTGGGCATCATCTTCTGTTCGTTCTCCGAGGCGGTGCGCGACCATCCCGAGCTGGTCCGCCGCTACCTGGGGTCGGTCGTGCCGTCGTCCGACAACTTCTACGCCGCGCTCAACTCCGCGGTCTTCTCCGACGGTTCGTTCGCCTATATCCCGAAGGGCGTGCGGTGTCCGATGGAGCTGTCCACCTACTTCCGGATCAACGCCGCGCAGACCGGGCAGTTCGAGCGGACGCTGCTGGTGGCCGACGAGGGCGCGACGGTGAGCTACCTCGAAGGGTGCACGGCGCCGATGCGCGACGAGAACCAGCTCCACGCGGCGGTGGTCGAGCTGGTGGCGCTCGACGACGCCACCATCAAGTACTCGACCGTGCAGAACTGGTACCCCGGCGACAAGAACGGCAAGGGCGGCATATACAACTTCGTCACGAAGCGGGGGAAGGCGTTCACCAACGCCAAGATCACCTGGACGCAGGTCGAGACCGGGTCGGCCATCACCTGGAAGTATCCGAGCTGCATCCTGCAGGGCGACAACTCGGTGGGCGAGTTCTACTCGGTCGCCGTCACCAACAACCACCAGCAGGCCGACACCGGCACCAAGATGCTCCATCTCGGCCGCAATACCCGCAGCACCATCGTATCCAAGGGCATCTCGGCCGGCCAGGGGCAGAACACCTACCGCGGGCTGGTGCGGATCGGCAAGAACGCGAAGGGCGCCCGCAACTTCTCGCAGTGCGACTCGCTGCTCATCGGCGACAAGTGCGGGGCGCATACCTTCCCGTATCTGGAAGTGCGCAACACCTCGTCCCGGGTCGAGCACGAGGCGTCGACGGCGAAGATCGACGAAGACCAGATCTTCTACTGCCGCCAGCGCGGGCTGGCCACCGAGGACGCCGTCAACATGATCGTCAACGGTTTCTGCAGGGAGGTGTTCCGCGAGCTGCCGATGGAATTTGCGGTCGAGGCGCAGAAGCTCCTCGGCATCAGCCTCGAAGGCAGCGTCGGGTAGGGAGGAACGTCAGACAGCCATGCTTGAAGTCAGCAATCTGCATGCTCGCGTCGGCACACGCGAGATTCTCAAGGGTATAAACCTGTCGGTGAAGGCGGGCGAGGTGCACGCCATCATGGGGCCGAACGGCTCCGGCAAGAGCACGCTGGCCGGCGTGCTGGCCGGCCGCGACGAGTACGAGGTAACCGCCGGCTCGGTGACGTATCGCGATCGGAATCTGCTCGATATGGAGCCGGAGGAGCGGGCGCGCGAGGGCCTCTTCCTCGCGTTCCAGTATCCGGTGGAGATTCCCGGCGTCAACAACGCGTACCTGCTCAAGGCGGCGCTCAACGCGGTGCGCAGGCACCGCGGCGCGGAAGAGCTGGACGCGATGGAGTTCATAACGTTCGTCAAGGAGCGCATGGCGCTGCTCGACATCGACGCACAGATGCTCAAGCGCTCGGTCAACGAGGGATTCTCTGGCGGCGAGAAGAAGCGCAACGAGATCTTCCAGATGGCGGTGCTCGAGCCGACGCTGGCCCTCATGGACGAGACGGATTCCGGCCTCGACATCGACGCGCTCAAGATCGTGGCGCGCGGCGTGAACGCGCTGCGCGGCCCGGGCCGTTCGTTCGTCCTGGTCACCCACTACCAGCGGCTGCTCAACTACATCGTGCCGGACTTCGTGCACGTGCTCTCGGGCGGTCGCATCGTGCGGTCGGGCGGCAAGGAGCTGGCGCTGGAGCTCGAGGACAGGGGCTACGGCTGGATCGACGGCGCGCCCGCCCAGGTCGGAGCCGGAGCCTAGCCTCATGCCGATGACGGAGGTTGCTCCCCTCGACGCCCTGGCCGACGCTTTCGAGGCCGTGCGGCGCACGGCACAGTCTCCCGGGGCGATAGCCGACCTGCGCCGCCGCGCGTTCGAGCGCTTCTCGGCGCTCGGGATGCCGACCACGCGGCTCGAAAGGTGGCGGTTCACGAACGTCGCGCCGATCGCCGGCACTGCGTTCACCCTGGCCGGGCCGGCGGACAAGGCCGCGGCGAAGGTGGATGCCGCGCCCCACGCCCTGAGCGGCGTCGGCGCCCGGCTGACATTCATCAACGGTCGCTACGTTGCGCCGGCGTCGGACCTTGCCCGGCTACCGGCCGGCGTCGAGGTGGGCAGCCTCGCGGATGTGCTGGCGTCGGAAAGCGCCGCGACACGGGCCGTGGTGAACGCGCACCTTGGATCCGAAGCGGGCATCGACGACGAGCCGTTCACGGCGCTCAACACGGCGCTCCTCCATGACGGCGCGGTCGTGTACGTGCAGGCGAACACCGTGGTCGAGGAGCCTATTCAGCTGCTCTTCGTGACGTCGCCGCCGGAGGGCGGCGCCCCGGTGATGACCCACCCGCGGGTGCTGATCGTTGCCGGTGAGAATTCCCAGGTCCGGCTCGTGGAGAGCTACGGCGGCGGCGGCGAGTCGCCCTACCTGACCAACGCCGTCACGGAAGTGGTGGCCGGGGCCGCCGCGGTGGTAGACCACTACAAGCTGGTCCGCGAGAGCCTCGCCGGGTACCACATCGCGGCCATGCATCTGCGGCTCGCCCGCGCGGTGAACTTCTCGTCCCACGCGGTCACGCTGGGCGGCGCCATCGTGCGGAACGACGCGCAGGCGACGCTCGACGGCGAAGGGGTCGAGTGCACGCTCAACGGCCTGTATGTGGCGAACGGCCGGCGGCTGATCGACAACCACACCACGATTCGCCACGCCAAACCGCATTGCTCGAGCCACGAGCTGTACAAGGGCATCATCGCCGACCAGGCGCGCGCCGTCTTCAACGGCAAGATCATCGTCGCCATCGACGCGCAGAAGACCGACGCCAAGCAGACCAACAAGGCGCTGCTGCTGTCCGAGGACGCCCAGATCAACACCAAGCCGGAGCTGGAAATCTTTGCCGACGACGTCAAGTGCACGCACGGCGCCACGGTCGGCCAGCTCGACGACGACGCGCTGTTCTATCTGCGCGCGCGCGGGCTGGGGCTGGAGCAGGCGCGCAGCGTGCTGATCCACGCCTTTGCCAGCGACCTGCTGAACCGGATTGCGGTCGAGCCGATCCGCGCGCAGGTCGACGACCTGCTGCTGCGACAGCTACCCGGCGCGGGCGGCGGCTCCTTCGAGGTGGGTGGGGATGGCTTCGATGAGCAGCTCGGCTGAGGCGCCGGCCCCGGCCCTCGACGTCGAGCGGCTCCGGGACGACTTTCCGATTCTTCACCGCCTGGTGCGCGGCCGGCCGCTGGTCTATCTCGACAGCGCCGCCACGACCCAGAAACCGCGCGCGGTGCTGGATGCCCTCGCCCGCTACTACGCACACGGCAACGCCAACATCCACCGCGGTGTGTACGTACTCAGCGAAGAGGCGACCGCGGCGTACGACGCCGCCCGCGCGAAGGTGCAGCGGTTCCTGAACGCCGCGGCCAGCCGGGAGATCATTTTCACCCGCAACGCGACCGAGGGCATCAACCTGGTGGCGCAGAGCTTCGGCCGGCGCAACGTCGGGCCGGGCGACGAGATCGTCATCACCCACATGGAGCACCACTCCAACATCGTGCCGTGGCAGTTGCTGTGCGAGCAGGTGGGCGCGCGGCTGCGCGTGGCGCCGATCGACGACACCGGCACGCTGCAGCTCGACGAGCTGGAACGGCTCATAGGGCCGCGCACGCGGCTGGTGTCGGTGGTGCACCTGTCGAACTCGCTCGGGACGATCAACCCGGTGCGCGACATCGTCGAGATGGCCCACCGGCGCGACGTGCCGGTGCTCATCGACGGGTCGCAGGCGGTGTACCACATGCCGGTCGACGTGCAGGCGCTCGGCTGCGACTTCTACGTCTTCACCGGCCACAAGCTGTACGGCCCCACCGGCATCGGCGTGCTGTACGGCCGCGAGGCGCTGCTGGAGCAGATGCCGCCGTATCAGGGCGGCGGCGACATGATCCGCTCGGTGACGTTCGAGAAGACCACCTACGCCGATTTGCCCCACAAGTTCGAGGCCGGCACACCGCACATCGCAGGCGCGGTCGGGCTCGGAGCGGCGGTGGACTACGTGCAGCGCGTCGGATTCGACGCCGTCGCGCCGCACGAGGCGGACCTGCTCGCCTACGGCACCGCGGCGCTGTCGGAGGTCAAGGGACTGCGGCTGATCGGGACGGCGGCCAACAAGGCCAGCATCCTGGCGTTCGTGATGAAGGGGGCGCATCCGCACGACGTCGGCACCATCGTCGACACCGAGGGGGTCGCCATCCGCACCGGGCACCACTGCACCCAGCCGATCATGGACCGCTTCGGCGTCCCGGCGACGGCGCGCGCGTCGGTCGCCATGTACAACACGCGCGGCGAAATCGACGTCCTGGTGCACGCGCTCGAGCGCGTGCGAGAGATGTTTCCGGTATGAGCGACCTGAGCGAGCTGTACCAGGAAGTCATCCTCGATCACAACAAGCACCCCCGCAACTTCGGGGAGATAGAGGGCGCCGACCGGCACGCCGACGGCTACAACCCGCTGTGCGGCGACCGGCTGGCGGTCTACCTCAACCTGGACGGCGACCGCATCACCGACGTGGCGTTCCTGGGGTCGGGCTGCGCCATCTCCAAGGCGTCCGCGTCGCTGATGACCGATGCCGTCAAGGGTAAGACCGTGGCCGAGGCGCGCGACCTGTTCGGCCGCTTCCATGCGATGATCACCGATGATGCCGGTACCGAGGCGCCCGAGGGGGTCGGCAAGCTGGCGGTGTTCGCCGGCGTGCGCGACTATCCGACGCGCGTGAAGTGCGCCAGCCTTGCCTGGCACACGCTGCGCGCCGCGTGCGACCATCTCCACAAGCCGGTTTCGACCGAATGACGCGAGGGACGCATGAACATCCTGAACCTGAACGACGTACCGCCGCCGGAGACGCCGGTCGAGTCCACCCGCCCGCCGGAGCGGCCTGCGGCGCCGACCTCGTCGCTGGACCTGAGCGCTCTGACGGCGCCCGCACCGGCGGACGCTGCTGAGGCGAAGACCGAGGAGCCGGTGCAGACCGACCCGCTCAAGACGCTGGAGCTGACGCCGAGGATCGTCGAGCAGCTCTCCTCCGTCTACGACCCGGAAATCCCGGTGAACATCTACGAGCTGGGATTGATCTACGACATCGCGGTCGCCAGCGACGGCCTCGCGGTCATCCGCATGACGCTGACCGCACCCGGCTGTCCGGCCGCCGTCACCCTTCCCGCCGAGGTACAGGGCAAGGTGAAGTCGATCGAAGGCGTGACCGACGCGCGGGTTGACATCGTCTGGGAGCCCCCCTGGGACAAGGACCGCATGTCGGAAGCCGCCAAGCTCCAGCTCGGCATCTTCGACTGAGCCCGCCCTCCGGATCGGCTGAGACCTCGCGGTGCTAGCCGCGCTTCTTCCCTTGCCACCCGTGCTTGGCGGTCTGTGATATATATCATGAGATAGCGCAACTGTAGGAGTGTCTCATGACCAAGACCGCCGACTACATCGGCAGGGCCAAAGTGTTCTGGAGTGGCCGCAGCCAGGCGGTGCGCCTGCCGGCGGCCTGCAGGTTCGAGGCTGCCGAAGTCGAGGTGATCAAGCAGGGCGATCAACTGACCTTGCGGCCCTGCGGCAAGAACTGGGCCGCGTACTTCGATTCGCACACCCGGGGGTCACTGCCCGCTCGCCGTCAGCCGCCGCTCGATAGCCGGGAAGGGATACGTTGAGGTACATGCTGGATACCGACATGTGCATCTACCTCATCAATGAACGCGATGAGGCGCTGCGGGATACGTTCGACCGGAATGCTGCCGACATCTGCATTTCCTCGATTACCTATGCGGAGCTGTGCTTCGGCGTCGCCCACTCTGCCCACGTAGAGCGCAACACACGGGAGCTCGAGGCGTTCTGTCTGAATCTGGACATCCTGCCGTTCGATGCGGACGCCGGCGTCGACTACGGGCAGATTCGCCACTCGTTGGTGCGTCGTGGCCAGCCGGTGGGTGCAAACGATCTACTGATCGCGGTCCATGCGCGGAGCGTCGGGGCGACTCTCGTCACGAACAACGAACGGGAATTCGGACGCGTGGCGGGGCTCAAGGTGGAGAACTGGCTGCAGGAGACAACCGGCTGAGGGTCGGAATAATCGCGCCCCCGCTCGCGGCGCGGGCGGGGGCCAGCAGCGGCGTGCGCGGGCCGTTCAGCAGAAACTTCAGGTGCACGCTGATCGGTCAATCCACAGTCAACATCTGCCCGGCCAGCACCGGCGGCAGGTGGCACAGGTACAGCCAGTACGACGCGTCCGACAGGTAGCGCACCCGGAAGCGCTCCTTTGCTGCGATCCAGCGGAACAGCCCCATCATTCCGAAGCACATCAGCCAGGCGTAAGCGACCTGCAGCGCTGGCTCCAGCGCCACGGTCCACCAGCGACAATTGGACCGCCGGGCAGCGTTGACGAGGCGCGGCGGGCGTGAAACACTTAGTCCGACGTAGCTAAGCTAACGGCGGAGGTGGCCGGTGAAGGTGAACATGCACGAAGCGAAGTCGCAACTCTCGCGGCTCGGGAAGGCGGCCTGGCAAGGCGAGGAAGTCGTGATCGCCAGGGCCGGTGAGCCATATCTGCGCCTGGTGCCGTACCGCGAACGGCTGACCAGACGCGAGCTCGGCGCATTGAGGGGGCAGATCCGCATTGCCCCGGACTTCGACGAGACGCCGCCGGAGGTCATCGACGCGTTCTGGAAATCGAAGATATTCCCCGGCGAAGAGGAATAGCCGTGCGCCTGCTGCTGGATACGCACGTGCTGCTGTGGTCGCTGACCGATCCGCGGAAGATGAGCAGCCGGACCCGCGAGGCGGTGGAGGATGCGCGGAACGATGTCTTCGTCAGCGCGGTCAGCGGCTGGGAGATAGCCGTCAAGCGGGCGCTCGGCAAGCTCGAGGCGCCTGACGATCTGGAAGCGGGCATCAGGCAGCAGGGCTTCATGCCTCTGCACCTGACGTTCATGCACGCGGAGCAGGCGGGAGCCCTCCCGCCGCATCACGGCGATCCGTTCGACCGGATGCTGGTTGCCCAAGCGCAGGTGGAGGGACTTGTGATCATCACCCGGGATGCCCGTATCCGGGAATACGCGATTCGTACGCTGAACGCTTGAGAGGCGGCGGGTCCGGGGCGATGCCGTTCCGCGTTAGCGTGCGGCTTGGCGAACTGGAGCCTGAATCCGCACCGGCTCGTCAGAGAGGCTCCACCGTCACGTCGCTGATCACGACGGTCGAGAGCAGCCGCATGCTGCCGGCGACGTACTCCGGCGTGAGCGTGTCGACGGGCACCTTGCCGCCGTCGACGGCGTAGTTCTCCTGGTCGGAGAAGAGCACGCCGCCTACCCGCTGGAACGCAATTGCCTTGCGGAACCGGAGGCCGTTGTCGAAGTCGTAGCCGAACTGCTCGACCCGGCCGGTCTCCGGGTCGAACCAGAAGGTGTAGGCGTCGTCCGCGTCGTTGCTGCTGCCGGGCGCGAAGGTGACCTTCACGCGCCGCAGTTCGCGGCCGTCCCAGGTTTCGAGACCGCGATCCTCGAACTGCACGTCCCCGCCCTTCAGCGTGTACGGCAGCAGCGGGAAGAAGACGCGGGCGTCGACGAACGCGCGGGCGCGCCGCTCTGCCTCGGCGTCGAGCGCGACCTCCTCGCCGTCCCGCGACTCGGTCACGCCGTCGTTGGTCAGCCGGACCTGGCGCGCGGGCCGGTCGTCGCTGCCCGGATTGGTGACGACATGGTCGTAGCGGCCGCCGTCCCGGGTCGCCTCGATCTGGAAGCTGCCCGACAGCGACGTGATGGTCATCGCGATCGTCGAGCCTTCGTACAGGTCGCCGCCGTGAAATTCGATGGACTGCGCCACGATGTCGGGCAGCGGCGGGTCCGCGCCCCCCGCCGTGCAGGAGGCCGAGGCGGCCGCCAGGGCGGTCAGAATACCGAGGGCGAGGTGTAGCGCGCGCATCGCGGCCTCCTTGGACGGTTGCTCGAAACAGTCTAGCAGCCGGCGCGGGAGGGGATCGCTTCCGCCTCGACCTGAATGTATGGTTCCGCTCACTCCACCCCGAAGGCGAGCACCGCCGAGCGCATGCAGCGCCGTCCTTCCGACGTAGTCAGAATCGCGTTGCGGGAATATCTGGGCGCGTACCAGCCGGGCTCGCGCCCGGTTGTCGCGCGCTGATGCGTCGCTACGACGACCTTCCGATGGATTTCGCTGACGCCACGCTCGTAGTACTTGCCGAGGAGCTCCAGACGGACCTTGTGTGCACGACGGACCAGCGCGACTTCCAGGTATATCGCATCGGTGGGAACAAGCGATTTCGGATTGTGCCCGAGCGGTGAAGCGATCGGCCGGACAGAGGCAGCCGGCGTCTCACAGGATCTGCGGTTGCGGCGCATCAACCACTACGAGTTCGAGTTCATTCATCCCTTCGAGGACGGCAACGGCCGGATGGGACGGCTCTGGCAGACGCTGATCCTCACCCGGTGGAAGGCCCTGTTCACCCACATCCCCATAGAAAGTCTGATCCATACCCGCCAGGGCGACTACTACCGAGCCATCCGGCAGAGTTCCGCGGAGGGCGCGAGCACATCGTTCGTCGCGTTCATGTTGGAAACGATTCTCGACGCACTCCGATCCCCCGCGGCGATCGACCAGGCAGGCGACCAGGTATGCGACCAGGTAGCGAGACTTTTCGCTGCCCTGCAGGGCAGCCCCAAGACTACCGCCGAGCTCATGGCGGAGCTGGGACTGTCGCACCGTCTCACGTTCCGCAACAACTACATTCACCCGGCGATCTCCGCGGGAGTGGTGGAGATGCCCCGTCCTGAGTCGCCGACAGCGAAGAACCAGAAGTATCGGATCACCGGGCGCGGGCGGGATCGAACTGGAACCGCAAATTCGTAGCAAGGACGCGTTGGGACTGAAGTGACGAGCTGGCGTGAGATGCCGTCAAGGTCACGATCCACGATTTCCTCTACAGTGACGAAACCGGCCTGCCCACCGGCGCCTACTCGGACGGCGAGGTGACGTTCCGGTCCGACGAAATCTTCCGGCACGTGTTCCGCGCATACCCGACGCTGCCGTCGCCGTACTACGAAACGGCGGCGTGACGGCATCGCGGAGGTAAGCCAGCATGGAAGAAGCCAGCGCGGAGAATGCGCTCGAGAAGCTGCTGCTGTCCATCGACCGCCCGGGCGACTTCTGCGCCCACGGCAGATTGTTCGCGCCCATGCCGCGTTTGGAGGTGGAGGGCGCGGGCGCCCTGTCCTTTCCGGTCCCCGAGGCGCAGGTCCGTGCCTTGATCGAGGTGGCGGAGCGCGCGCCGTACGGCAAGGGATCGGAAACACTGTTGGACAGGTCGGTCCGCGACTGCTGGCAGATCGATCCCAAGCGGGTGCGACTGGCGGGCGCCGCGTGGCCGGAGACGTTCGCGAAGATCCTCGACTCGGTGGCGGCGGGCCTGGGTTGCCCGGCCGACCGGCTCGACGCGCAACTCTACAAGCTGCTGATCTATGAACCGGGCGGTTTCTTCTCGGCGCACCGCGACACCGAGAAAGCCGACGGGATGATTGCGACGCTTTCGATCTCGCTGCCGACCGCGGGTGCGGGCGGCGAGCTGGTCGTCCGCCACCGCGACCGCGAGATCACCATCGACATGACGGCCGGCGAGCCGTCGGAGCTGGCGTTCGCCGCCTTCTATGCCGACTGCACGCACGAAGTCAGGCCGATCACCGAAGGTCATCGCCTGTCGCTCGTGTTCAACCTGTGTCTGCGCGCTGGCGATACGGATACGCCGCGGGCGGCGCCGGACTACACGGCACAGGTCGACCCGATCGCCAGGCGCCTCGCCGAGTGGGGGCGGGCCGAAGAAGGGGCCGGCAAGCTGGTCTGGCTGCTCGATCACGAATACAGCGCGGCGGGGTTGTCGTTCGGCGCGTTGAAGAACACCGACGCCGCCCTGGCGCGGATTCTGGCGCTGGCCGCCGACCGCGCCGATTACGCGCTGTACGCGGCCATCGTGCACATCGAGGAATACGGCACAGCGGAGTTTGCAGGCTCTGTCGCCACCATCTGGGGCGGGGAAGAGCCGGATGACAACGACTGGGAGATGGGCGACGTCGACGACAGCAGCCAGTGGCTGGATGGCTGGGTGGATCCTGCGGGCGGCCAGCCGCCGTTCGGGGAGGTCGGGATCCAGCCCGCAGAGTTGCTGCCGCGCGGCGCGCTCGACGATGTGCCGCCGGACGAGGAGCGGGTGCACGAAGCGTCCGGCAACGCGGGGGTGAGCATCGAGCGCGCCTATCGCCGCGCGGCCTTCGTGCTGTGGCCGCGGCCGAAGACGCTGGCCATCGTCGCGAGCGGAGGTATCGACGGCGCCGTCGCCTGGGTGGAGGAAGAATTGGACCGGAACGCCGGGGTTGCGGACGAACGGATCCGGGTACTCGTGACGCGGCTGATCGACATCTGGCCGTCCGGCCGAGAGGCTCGCGATGCGCAGGGCCGCGCGCGGATGCTCCGCCTCTTGCGCACGACCGCGGACGAGGACCGCGCCGGGCGCTTTCTGCGTGAAGTCCTGTTGTCCCGCTACGACGGCAGCGAGAACGAAGTCCTGGTGGTGGTCCTGGGCATGATCGGACCGCAAGCGGCGCGGGGTTTCCTGCTCGACCTGATCGGTGCGCATCTCCGGCGGCGGCCCACGGACACGCTCGCGCTCCTTCGGCTCCTCTACGACGCACGCGGCGAATCCGCGGGCGCCGCCTGGGACGAGGCACAGCGGGACGCCGTTCGCGCGGCCCTGCTGGCCTTGCCTGCGGCGTTGCCGCCCGGGCCGGAGACGGACGCGCTGCCGCCGATCTCTCCGCGGCCCGTGCGGTTCGGCGACGAGGCCGTTCACAGCCTCTTCGCGCTCGCCGGGCTGCGGGGGTTGACGGCCGAGGCCGCGGCGGCGGCCGCCGCCGTCGCCGCACAGCCGCGGATCGTCGCGCCGGACCGGACGCTTCCGGCGGCGCTGGGCAAGCTGTACGCCGAGGCGGGTGCGGCAGGCAGCACCGCCTTCCTGCTGTTGTGGCGCCACGCGGCGGACTTCCTGCTGGCGCGAAGCGCGGGGCCGCCCGCGGAACCGCGTGACTGGGCCATTGCCGCCGACGTCGGCTGCCGCTGCGAGCATTGCGAGCGGCTCCGGGCCTTCTGCAAGGACCCTGTCGCCCGGACGGCGCGCTTTCCGTTGCGCAAGGACTTGCGCGCCCATCTGCACCAGAACATCGACCGCCACCGGCTCGACATCAAGCACGTGACCGAACGCCGCGGCAGACCGTTTACCCTCGTGTGTGCCAAGACCCGCGCGAGCCACCAGCGACGATTGGCCGAATATGCCGAGGACGTCTCGTGCATGCGCGGGTTGATCCGATCGGCGCCGGATGGGCAGCAGGCGGCGCGCTGCGCAGCGGATCTCGCACGGCTGCGCGAGGCGGTGGCGGCGTCCGAGCGAGGCTGAGCAGCGAACCCCGAACGCCGGCGCGCGCCGTTCTCAGAGCGGCTCCACCGTCACGTCGCTGCTCACCCCCCTCGCCGGCCGGCCTGCACGCGGGCATGGGCGTCGGTCAGGAAGGCATGCAGCTCTTCTTCGCGCTCGAAGCTCGCCGCCAGCTCTGCATACACAAGATCGCACACGACCAGCGGCCCCGCGCTCATGCTGTTCTCCAGCAACGCGAGTGAGCGCTCGAGATGATTCGGATCGGGACGCAGAACGTCCAGCAGCACGCTGGTGTCGACGTGCATCCCGCCTGAACTGCGTTGTTCCTCGGTCACATATGCTGAATATGCTCCCTCGTCACGCCTTGTCAGCCGGGCGCCTGACCGGTCTCGGTGCGACACGGGGTTTTGCCACAGGCTGCGAGCAGCCGCGGCACGTCCGCCACCGAGTCGAGCACGGCATTGGGTACGCGACCGGGCGTCTCGAGGTCGGATGCGCGGAACTTGCCGGTCCGCACCAGCACGCCCTGTGCGCCGGCCGCCAGCGCACCGCGGACATCGCTGTCGATGTCGTCGCCCACGACGGTGACGTCGGCGAGGGCGAGACCCATCGAATCCGCCGCGCCCTGGAAGAACGCGGCGCTGGGTTTGCCTACGACTGTCGCCGGCCGGCCGGCGGCGTACTCCAGCGCGGCGACGAACGCCCCGGCGTCGAGCGTCAGGCCGTCCGCGGTCTGCCAGTAGCGGTTCTTCTGCAAGGCCACGAATTGCGCGCCGGCCTGCAGCTGGCGGAAGACGCGGTTCAGCCGGTCGAACGTCCAGGCGGCGCCGAGGTCTCCGATCACGACCGCCGCGGGCGCTCGCTCATCCACGGCGAAGTCGGCAAACTCCGGCGCAGTGGCGTCGGCGACATGGAGGGCAACGCGGCGGACGTCGCGCGCGGCCAGCCAGGCCGCGGCGGCTCTGGGTGCGGTGATGATGTCGGATGGAGCGGCGTCGATGCCGAACTCGGCGAGCCGTTCAACGAGCGCGCCGCGCGGACGGCGCGTGGTGTTTGTCGCGAACCGCAGGGGGAGACCGGCCCGCCGGATGGCATCTACAGCCTCGCGGGCGCCCGCAATCAGCCGGCCAGCCTCGTAGACCGTACCGTCCAGATCGAGAATCACGCCCCGCACGGATGTCATGTGTCGAGCAGACCGAACGCCCGCACCGGGAACGATCCCACGCCGCGGAGTTTCACCGGCACAGCGTAGAAGCGGAAGCCCTCGTCGGGCAGGGCGTCGACATACGTCCCGGTATTCGCGACCATCTCGATGCGGCCGATCTGGAACGTCGTGCCGGGGTCGTAGTGGGCCGCCGAGTCTGTGCGCGAGAGGTGGTCGCCAATGACCGGGGCCGGCAATCCCGGGTAGGTCACCATGCCGTGCTCGACGGTGTGAGACAGGTCTACGAACCGCATGGCCTGGAGCCTATCAGGTCGCGGTCGGGCATAATCGTTCCCATGCCTGAACGCGTACAGGTGTTCGCGCCGGCGACGGCGTCCAACCTCGGACCGGGCTTCGACGTGCTGGGGTTGGCGCTGGAACGGCCGGGCGATCTGGTCGAGGCCGAGATCCGGGACGAGCCGGGCGTGGAGATCACCGAGGTGACCGGCGCTGACTCGCTCAGCACGGATCCGCGGGAGAACGTGGTCGGTATCGCGGCCAGCGCGGCCCTGGAGCATCTGCGGGTGACGGACCGCGGCGTGCGGCTGGCGCTGCACAAGCAGATGCCGCTCGGCAGCGGCCTCGGCAGCTCGGCCGCCAGCAGCGTGGCGGGCGCGGCGGCGGTGGGTGCGCTGTTCGGCGATGCGCTCCCGAAGGAGGCGCTGGTCGGCTGCGCCCTGCGCGGCGAGGCGGCGGCCTCCGGCGCCCCGCACGCGGACAACGTCGCGCCGTGCGTCCTCGGCGGCATCGTGCTGATCCGCGGGAGTGACCCGCTCGACCTGATCCAGCTGCCGGTCCCCGCTCCGCTCCGCATTGCGCTCGTCCATCCGCATGTCGAAGTGCTCACGGCCGAGGCGCGGCGGCTCGTGGCGCAGCGGCGGTTCGGCATCGGCCAGGCGGTCGCCAACCTCGGCAATATCGCCGCCCTCGTGCACGCCCTCCATACCGGCGACCTGGAGCTGTTCGGCCGCAGCATCAGCGATGCGCTGGTCGAGCCGATCCGGGCGCCGCTCGTGCCCGGCTTCCCCGCGGTCCGGCAGGCGGCCCTCGACGCGGGCGCGCTGGGCTGCTCCATCTCCGGCTCGGGGCCGTCGGTGTTCGCCTTTGCCGGGTCTCCGGCGGCGGCGGACGCCGTGGCGGACGCCATGCAGGCGGCGTTTGCGGCGGCCGGGGCGGCCAGCGACCGCTACGTCGGGCCGGTCAACCGGCGCGGCGCGGGTCTGCTGGCGGACCGATCCCAGCCTTAGGAACGCGTGGCAGCTTCAGTGCCAACCGTCCTCTACTCCGCGTCGGCCGCGGTGCGGGTGGACGCCGCGCGGCGCTTCGTCGAGTCGGTCCCGCCCGCCGGCGAGTGCCTGGTCATCGGCGAGGACCGCGCGGCGGCGGACGATTTCGTCCGCGACCTGTCGACGCGCGAGGGCGCCCGCTTTGGCCTCCGCCGCTGCAGCCTGCGGCAACTGGCGGCAGAGCTCGCCGCCACCGAGTTGGCGCGCCGCGGCTGCGTGCCGGCGGCCGGGCTCAACGTGGAGGCGGTGGCGGCGCGCGTCGCGTTCGAGGAGCGCAAGGCGGGAACGCTCGGGCGTCTGGCCGCGGTCTCGCGGGTGCCCAGCTTTGCGCGGACGCTGGCGTCCACGCTGGATGAGCTGCGGCATGCCGGCGTCGATCTCGGGCACCTGGCCGGCCTCGGCGCGGCCGCCACCGACCTTGCGGCGCTGGCCCGGCGCTACGACCGCCAGCTTGCCGCGGCGGGGCTCGTCGACCGGGCCGGGCTGCTGCGGACGGCCTCGGCGGCCGCGGCAGGCGGGGAACCGTTGCCGCCCGGTCCGATCCTGCTGCTCGACGTCGCGGTTCCCGACGACGCCACGCGCGCACTGGTGGCAGCGCTGGCGGCGCGCGCCCCGCGGCTGCTCGCCACCGTGCCGGCGGGTGACCGGCGCACGCTCGAGACGCTGGCGCAACTGCCGGGTGTCCGCCTGGAGCGTCCGCCGCAGCCGGACGGCCCCGGCGCCCTGGCGCGTGTGCGCCGCTATCTGTTCACGGCCGACGCGCCGCCACCGCGGCCGGCCGCGCCCGCCGCCGACAGCGATGTCGTGTTCTTCTCCGCGCCCGGGGAGGGACGCGAGTGCGTGGAGATCGCCCGCGCCATTCTGAAGGAATCGGCCGGCGGCGTCCCGCTGGACCGGATGGCGATCCTGGTGCGCGCCCCGCACGTGTATGCGGCGCCGCTCGAGACCGCGCTGAGCCGCGCCGCTACGCCGGCCTGGTTTGCGCGCGGCACGCGCACACCCGATCCCAGCGGCCGGGCGCTGCTGGTGCTGCTGGCGTGCGCCGCCGAGCGGCTGTCGGCGCGCCGGTTCGCGGAGTACCTTTCCATCGCCCAGGCGCCGCCGCTCGGCGCCGACGGCGCCCCGCCCAAGCTCCCGCCGGTCTGGCGGCATCCCGAGCATGCGGCCGAGCTGTTGCCGGCGCCGGCGCTGCCGGACGCGCCGCCGGTGGCCGCGGCCGAAACGGATCTCGCTGAAGACCCCGGCGCCGGCGGCCAGACGGCCGCATTCGATGCGCCGCGCGCCCCGTGGCAGTGGCACCGCCTGCTGGTCGACGCCGCGGTCGTAGGCGGGCTCGACCGCTGGCGCCGCCGGCTTGCCGGCCTGGCGCAGGAGCTGGAGCTGCGCCGCGCCGCCTGCGCGCGCGACGATCCGCAAGCGGCACGCCTCCAGGCCATCGAGCGCGATCTCCGTGACCTCGGCCATCTGCAGCGGTTCGCGCTGCCGGTGATCGAGCGCCTGGCCGCGTTCCCGGATGAAGCGCCCTGGGGCGACTGGCTGGACGCCCTGGAGGCATTGGTTCCGATGACGCTGCGGCAGCCGGACCGCGTGCTGGCGGTGCTGGGCGAGCTGCGGCCGATGTCCCGGGTCGGTCCGGTAACGCTGGCCGAGGTGCGCGACGTGCTGTCCGAGCGGCTGTCGGAGCTGCCGGCCGCCGCCCCCGCGCAACGCTACGGCCGGGTGTTCGTGGGCCGGCCGGAGCATGCCCGCGGCCGGTTGTTCGACGTGGTGTTCGTACCGGGCCTGGCCGAGCGGATCTTTCCGCAGAAGCAGCGCCAGGACCCGCTGCTGCTCGACGAGTCGCGGCGCATCCTGAACGACGGCGCGGAGGGCGGACCGGGGCTGCCGACCCAGGACGACCGGGCCGGCCGCGAACGCCTGCTGCTGCAGGTCGCGTCCGGCGCCGCCACGCGCCGGCTGTATCTCTCCTATCCCCGCTTCCACGTGGCCGATGCGCGTCCCCGCGTGCCGTCGTTCTACGCGCTGGACGTCGAGCGGGCGCTGACCGGCAGGGTCCCCGACTTCCGGGATCTGGAGCGGCGCGCCGGCGCCCGCGTCGATGCGCGCCTGGACTGGCCGGCGCCGGCCGTTCCGGATGACGCAATAGACGACGCCGAGCACGACCTGGCGGTCCTGGGTCCGTTGCTCCGGCGCGAGGTCGAAGGCGAGTTGACCGGCCGCGCGCGCTACCTCCTGGAGCTGAATCCCGGCCTGCGCCGCTCGCTGGTCGCGCGCTGGGCGCGTTGGAAGCGCCCCTGGTCGCGCTTCGACGGATTGCACGGCCTGGCGCCGGAGTCGACCGCCGCGCTCGCGGCGTACCGCCTGTCGAGCCGGCCGTATTCAGTCTCCGCGCTGCAGCGGTTCGCCGTCTGTCCGTACCAGTTTCTGCTCGCCGCCATCTACCGCCTGGAGCCGCGGCCCGACCTGCAGCCGCTCGAACGGATGGACCCGCTCACTCGGGGGCGGCTGTTTCACGAGGTGCAGGCCGGGCTGCTGCGCGCGCTGTGGCGGCGCGGCGCGGTCCCCCTCACGCACTCCGGTCTCGACGCAGCCGAGGCGGCGCTGGATGCGGTGTTGGACCAGGTGGCCGGCGACTACCGGGAGGCGCTGGCGCCAGCCATCGACCGGGTGTGGGCGGACGAGGTCGAGGCGATGCGGCTCGATCTGAAGGGCTGGCTGCAGAATCTGGCCGAGGAGGGCGCCGCCTGGACACCGACGCACGCGGAGTTCGGATTCGGTTTCGCGGCCGGCGCTGGCCGCGACGAGAAGAGCGTTCCGGAACCGGTGGCAATCGACGGCCGCTGGCTGCTGCACGGCGTGGTCGATCTCATCGAGGCCGAGACCGGCTCGCCCACCGCCGGCGCGCTGCGCGTGACGGATCACAAGACCGGACGCAACCGCCACCCCGACCGGATCGTGGTCCGCGGCGGCGAGGTGCTGCAACCGGTGCTGTATGCACTGGCGGTGGAGCAGGCGCTGCAACGACGGGTGGTGGAGTCCCGCCTTGTCTTCTGCACGGTCAACGGCAACTTCTCCTCTCGTCCCGTGAGCCTCGGCGACAGCGAGCGCCGGCGGGGCGTCGAGGTGCTGGAGATCGTCGACCGCGCCATCGAGACCGGCAGCCTGCTGCCGGCGCCGCGCAAGGACGCCTGCACCTGGTGCGACTTCAAGGCGGTGTGCGGGCCGTGGGAGGAGGTCCGGTCCGGACGCAAGGACACCCTGCCGCTGGCGGACCTGCGCGCACTGCGCGCCATGCGGTAGGCAGAGAACCGATGGACACTGCCCCTACGCTGACGGACGGCGCCGCACGGGAGCGCATCCGGACAGCGCTCGGCGAGAGTCTGTTCGTCGAGGCCGCCGCCGGCACCGGCAAGACCACGGTGCTCGTTTCGCGCATCGTCAACGTGCTGGCGGCGGGCGAGGCCCGCGTCGATCAGATCCTGGCGGTGACATTCACGGAAAAGGCGGCCGGCGAGCTGAAGCTGCGCCTGCGCGAGGAGCTCGAACGGGCGCGCCGCGACAATGGGGCGGCGCCGCACCTGGACGAGGCCATCGCGCGGCTCGAGGACGCGCAGGTGAGCACGATCCACAGCTTCTGCGCCGACCTGCTGCGCGAGCGCCCGGTCGAGGCCCGCGTCGACCCCGGTTTCGAGGTGCTGACAGAGCCGCAGGCGCGCCGGCTGTTCGACCGCGCTTTCGACGGCTGGATGGGGGAAACGCTGGCCGACCCGCCCGAGGGCGTCCGCCGCGCGCTGCGCCGCCGGTCGGCCGGCGGTTTCGATGCGAACCAGTCTCCCGGCGAGCCGACGCGCCGCCTCGCCGCCGCGGCGTGGCGGCTGGCGGAGTGGCGCGACTTCACGGCGCCGTACCGCCGGGACCCATTCTCACGCCAGGAGGTGATCGACGCGCTTGCCGGCGACATTCTCGCTTTTGCCGCGCTGAGCGGCCAGGCGGCGGACCGGCGGGGGGACCGGCTGTATCTCGACACCCGCCCCGTGAGGCTGCTCGCCGACACGATCCGGGCGCCGGCGGCCGGCCGGCGGGATGCAGACGGTCTCGAAGCGCAGTTCGTGGAGCTGTCCGCGAATCGCGACTTCATGAAACCGCGGCGGGGGAGCGGCCGGAGCTACGGCGGCGGCGTGAAGCGGGAGGAGGTGCACGAGCGGCACGCGCAGCTCGCGGCGAGTCTGCTCGGTTTTCGGACCGCCGCGGACGCCGACCTGGTGGCCTGCCTGGAGCGGGAGCTGCGAGAGCCGGTCGCGCGCTACGAGCAGCTCAAGTCGGCCGGCGGCGCCCTGGACTTTCTCGATCTGCTGCTGCGGGCCCGTGATCTCATCCGGGACGACCCCGGCGCGCGGCGCGACTTCCAGCGACGCTACACGCGGATCTTCGTCGACGAATTCCAGGATACGGACCCGCTGCAGGCGGAGTTGCTGCTGCTGCTGGCGGCGGACGATCCCGACGAGCGGAATTGGGATCGAACCCGCCCGCGCCAGGGCGCGCTCTTCGTCGTCGGCGATCCCAAGCAGTCGATCTACCGTTTCCGCCGCGCCGACCTCGATGTATATGCCCGCGTGCGGGCGCAGCTCGCGGCGGGCGGCGTGCCGCTGCTCCACCTGACGAGCAGCTTTCGCGGCGTGCCGTCGATCCAGCACTGCGTCAACCGCGCGTTCGCCCCGCAGATGGCCAGCGGGCCGGGCGGCGGGCCGGCATACGTACCGCTGTCGCCGACGCGCAGCGACGCGGCGGGACAGCCGGCGGTCGTTGCGCTCCCGGTGCCGCGGCCGTACGGCCGGCGCCGGGTCGCCGCCGCCGCGATCGAACGCTCGCTGCCGGATGCGGTAGGGGCCTTCGTGCGCTGGCTCGTCGATGAGAGCGGCTGGACAGTCACGGAGAGCAGCCCGGCGGGCGCCGGCGGGGAGCGCCGGGTGCCAGTGCAGGCCCATCACGTTTGCGTGCTGTTTCGGCGCTTCCAGCACTACCGGACCGACATGGCGCGGCCGTACGCCGACGCGCTCGAGGCGCGCGACATCCCGCATCTGCTCGTGGGCGGGCGGTCGTTCCACGAGCGTGAAGAGGTGGCGACGATCCGGGCGGCGCTGGCGGCGATCGAGTGGCCGGACGACCGGCTGTCGGTCTTCGCGACGCTGCACGGCTCTCTCTTTGCCGTCGACGACGAGACGCTGTTCGCGTATTTCCACAGCTACGGACTGCCGCGCCCGTTCCGGATTCCGGCCGAGCTGCGGTCCGCTGGTGGGCCGTCCCCGGAGCACGACCGGTTCCAGCCGATCACCGGCGCGCTCGAGCTGCTGGAGGCGCTGCACCGCCGGCGCAACGAGCGGCCGGTGGACGTCACCCTGGGCCAACTGCTGGAGGCGACCCGCGCCCACGCCGGTTTCGCCATGCGCCAGTCCGGGCGGCAGGCGCTGGCCAACGTCCTGCAGATGGCCGAGATGGCTCGCCAGCACGACGCGGCCGGCGGCCTCTCGTTCCGGAGCTTTGTCGAGCACCTGCTGGAAGAAGCGGACGCCGGACGCGGGGAGGAGGCGCCGATCCTCGAAGAGGGGGCCGAGGGGGTGCGGCTGATGACGGTGCACCGCGCCAAGGGGCTCGAATTTCCGGTGGTCGTGCTGGCGGACCCGACCTGCAGGCTGCGGCGCCCGGGAGCGGACCGCTACATCGATCCGGAACGGGGGCTGTGCGCACTGCGGCTGGCCGGCTGCGCGCCATGGGACCTCATCGAGCACGAGGAAAAAGAGCTGGCGCGGGAGGAGGCCGAGGCGGTCCGCGTGGCGTACGTCGCGGCCACCCGCGCCCGCGACCTGCTGGTGGTGCCGGCGGTGGGCGACGGCCCGCGCGAAGGCGGCTGGACCAGCCCGTTGGACACCGCCATCTACCCGCCCGAGACCGAGCGGCGTTCGCCCGAGACGGCGCCTGCCTGCCCGCGTTTCGGCCGCGACACGGTGCTGCAGCGGCCGGACGGCGACCCGGCTTCCGCGCTGACGGTCGCGCCTGGTCTGCACCGCTTTGCGGGTGCAGCGGGCGGCGACGCGGCGCACGCCGTGGTCTGGTGGGATCCCCATGTCCTCGATCTCGATGTCGATGTCCGCTTCGGGATCCGCCAGGAAGAACTGCTGTCGAAGACGGTGGCGGAAGAGACGGTCGAGCGCGATCTCCAACGCTACCGCAACTGGCGCAGCCGGCGCGATCGGACGCGGGAGCAGGCCGCGGTCCCGAGCCTGGTGGTGGAGACGGTCACCCGGCGTGCCGAAACAGTGGCCGCGGCGGCCGGCGAGGGCCGGGCGGCCGCCGTGGAGGTGATCGGATTGGCGCCGGATCCCGACCGGCCGTCGGGCCCGCGGTTCGGTTCGCTCGTCCATGCGCTGCTGGCCGCGGCGCCGCTGGACCGGCCGGCGGGCGTGCGGGAGATGGCCGCGCTGCACGGCCGGATCCTGGGCGCCACCGAGGCCGAGATCGAGGCCGCGTCCGCCGCCGCATCCGCCGCCCTGGGGCATCCCCTGCTCAAGCGGGCGCGCGCCGCCATGGCGCGCGGCGAGTGCCGCCGCGAGGCGCCGGTGGCCGGCCGCGACGACGGCGGCACGCTGATCGAAGGAGTCGTCGACCTGGCGTTCCGCGAGTCGGGCGCCTGGACCGTGGTCGACTTCAAGACCGATCAGGAACTGGACGCCGAGCTGGACCGCTACCGGCAGCAGGTGACGCTGTACGCGGAGTTGATCTCCCGGGCGACCGGCGAGCCCGCAACACCGCTGTTGCTGCGGATCTAAGGGGATCTAAGATCACGGGCATGACGGACAGGTCGAGACGTGCGCGCCGGCGGTCTCCGGTTGTGCCGCGGCCGCCGTCCGGCCGCCGCCGAAGGGTGCTGCTCGCCCTGGCGGCGCTGGCCGCCGGCGGCTGGGCGCTGGGTTCGGTCGGCCTGCCGGGCCTGGCGCCGCAGGCGGATCCGAATATCGTCCGGACGCTGCGGGTCGACATCGTCCGCGAGCTGCCGCACGACACCTCCGCCTACACGCAGGGGCTGCTCTGGTGGGAGGGCAGCCTCTACGAGAGCACCGGCCGCTACGGTGAGTCGACGCTGCGCCGGCTCGATCCCGCGACCGGCGCCGTCGAGCAGCGCGTCGCGGTCCCGCCGGCTTTCTTCGGGGAAGGTCTGGCGCGGGCGGGCGGGCGGCTGATCATGCTGACCTGGATGGCCGAGCGGGCGATCGTGTACGACCTGCGCACGTTCGATACCGTGCGCACCTTCCGCTATCGGGGCGAGGGATGGGGGTTGTGCCACGATGGCGACCGGCTCGTCATGAGCAACGGCTCCGACACGCTGGCGTTTCGCGACGCCGAGACGTTCGAGCCGGTAGGCGAGGTGCGGGTCACGCTGCGCGGGCGGCCGCAGGAGCAGTTGAACGAGCTGGAATGCGTGTACGGCGCGGTGTACGCCAACGTCTGGCAGGAGGACTACATCGTGCGCATCGACCCGGCCAGCGGGCGCGTGACGCACCAGATCGACGCCGCCGGCCTGCTGTCGCGGGACGAGGCGCGCGGCGTCGACGTCCTCAACGGCATCGCCTACCAGCCGGAGGCCGGCACCTTCTACATCACCGGCAAGTGGTGGCCGAAGATGTTCGAGGTGCGGTTCGTCGAGTAGGCGACGGGCAGCCCCTGCCTACCGCCGCGGCACCGCCGTGCGTCCGCCCCCCGAGCCGCCGGCCGACCCACCTGACGACCCGCCGCTCGAAAACCCGCCGCTCGACACCGAGCCGCCGGAAGATCCGCCGCTGGAGGAACCCCCGCGCGACACGAAGCCGCCCGGCGGCACGCCGGAGCCTCCCCCGCCCGTGAAGCCGCGCGGCGAGACCCGCGTAAACCCGACACCCGGAACTGCCCGAGCGGAAGCCTCGTCTCCGCCGCCGGTGCCGTCGGCGAGGACTACGAACGGCGTCGCAAACCCGCCGTACAGGTAGGGATCGTAGTAGCCGCGGCTCCAGAAGTGGTAGCCGAGTGGGGTGACGTAGTACGGATAGTAGCTGTTGTACCAGATCGGGTCGTGGAACCCGCTGAATCCGCCCGACCCGCCCGACGACCAGGAGCCGCCGCGGTCGCGCCGCTCGACGACGAACCGGTCCGGATAGGCCAGCGCCACGAGCAGGTCGATCACGCCGCCGCTGATCCCCGTGTCGTCGAGTGCAATCAGCGCGTCGCCGTCGAGCGGCAGCGTCGGCTCGGTCTCGACCAGCAGCGCCTCGACGGCCCGCGGCGACGTCCGCTCGCTGGCATCGATCACGGCCGGCAGGTCGAGCGCCGCCGCGCCGTCGCGGCGGGCCTGGTTGATGTCGACACGGTCCACGCCCAGGTCGATCGACCCCAGCCGCGCCCGCTGTTCGGATTCGCGCAAGGGGGCGTAACGGCGAACCTCGACCAGCTGGCGGCCGCCGACCTCGATCACCTGGATGTCGGCCCAGGTCGCCGGTGACGACAGCAGACTGACGCCGGTCACCCTGCGGACCGGCTGGTCGTTGCACTGGATCTCCGCCTCGGTGAACAGGCGGCGTCCGTCCGCCGACCACTCGCTCTGCTCCCAGCCGGCGCAGTTGGTCTCCTGCACCTCCCGCCGGACGCCGTCGGCCGTGAGCGTCCGGTCGACCAGTACCCGCTCGCCTGCCCGCGCCGTCAGCTTGACGCCGTTGCCGTCGGGCGCAGGACGCACGCATACCAGCGTCCGCTCCAGCAGGGCGGCGGCCTCGCTGGCCTCGGCCGACGGGTCGAGCTGCTCCTCCCAGAGCTGCCAGCATCCCAGCCACGGGCTCCAGCGTGCATCGAGGTCGCCGCCCGCGGCCTCCGCGATCGACGCCGGCGCCCGCACCGCCGCCGGCACGTTCGGCGGCGTGTGGCCGGACGGCTGCATTGCCCATACGACCAGCCCGGTTACCAGTCCGGAGACGATTGCAATCATGGTCCCACTCCCTTTAGCTGGCGCTGCGCGTCAGAACATGAATCGAATGCCGCCCGCCACCCGCAACCCGGACAGATCGAGGGAATCAAAGCCCTCAAAGGCGCCGGCCGGTTCGGCCTTGGCCATCACGTACCGCGCTTCCCCGGTCGCGAAGAGCCGGGAGGCTACGCGGACGTCCACGCCGCCGAACAGATGGACGCTTGGGGTCCACCCGTTCGCTTGCAGATGGTCGTCGAAGAGCGAGAAATCGGCTTGGTCGACGAACTCGCCGATGAGATCCAGTCCATACCGCTGAATGCCGGCGCCCGCCCCGACATACGGAACAACGGCGTTCGGGATCCACGCGTACTGCCCGATAGCGCGGCCGCGCGGGATGATCGCGAACGACACGCTCCCATTGAGGTCGGTCTGCGCGACGGTGGTGTCCTGGGTGATCGGCAGGTCGTCCGAGCCGACGAAATCCCGGAATTCCGAGGTGGTAGTGGCCGTCCGCGCGTAGTCGAGGCCGACGTGGAAGTCGAGCCGCGACGTGACGGCAAACCCCACGTCGATGGCGACGCCGAGCGCGTCGAAGTCGCGCGGCTCGAGCGTCAGGATCCCGGTCATGAAGTCGTGCACGTCGCTCTCCGCGCGCGCCCGATGCCATAGTCCGCGGACTCCGACCGAGTTGCCCGGCCGCCCGAACAGGAATCCCGGCTCCCGGTCGGCGGTCTCCTGCTGCGCCGCATTCTCCGCCTCGGCCTCGCCGCCGGCGGCCGGACCGGCGAGCGCGAGCAACCCGACCATCAGCAGGGCGGGCAGGCCGCACGGTGGACGCCTCGCAGCATCGATCCGCATGATCATCCATCGTATCCGGGTCGCCGCCCCGCCGCAACGGGTGTACGCACCCCCGTTCGCACATACCTGATCAATCCGGGAGCGTGAAGACGTAGAGCGCGTTGCCGGTTTCCGGCTGATAGATGTCCGGATTCAGGAAGCTGGTGATCCCGCGGAAGAGCCCGAGGCCGGCCGCCGCCGCCGCTCAGGCAACCGGCCAGTCCCGCGTATACATCAGCCACCGCGGAACCGTGTTGGGGGTAGAATGAAAACCTTGGTGTCTACCAGGGAGATAACGATGAGCCTCAACATCAAGAACGAAGAGACCTGCCGGCTGGCCGGCGAACTCGCCCGGCTGACGGGCGAGACCATGACGGGCGCGATCACCGTCGCGTTGCGGGACCGGCTGGAACGGGAGCAGCGCCTGCGGAATGCGGAGGCGCTGGTTCAAAAGCTGCAAGCCATCGGTAAGCGCTGCGCCGCTCGGTTGGTACCGGGGCCCTCCGCCGTTGAGCATGGCGACATGCTGTATGACGAGCGGGGACTACCGAAGTGATCATCGACACGTCGGCGATCGTGGCCGTCCTGTTCGCCGAATCGGATGCGGCTCGCTACGAACGGGCGATAGCGACGGCTTGGCCGCGTCGCATGTCGGTCGTAGCGCTACTCGAGGCCGCCATGGTAGTCGAGAGCAGAGGTGGACCGGCCGCGGGACAGGACCTCGACCTGTTCCTGGAGGAAGCCGAAATCGAGTTGGTCCCGGTCACGCCGGAACAGACCGCGGTCGCCCGCCTTGCCTGGCGGCGCTACGGCAAGGGCAACCATCCGGCCGCGCTGAACTTCGGCGACTGCTTCGCCTACGCGCTCGCGCAGGAAACCGGCGAGCCGCTCCTGTTCAAGGGCGAGGACTTCCGGCTCACCGACGTCGTCCGCGCCGCCGATTGACAGCGCCCGGACAAATGTTTGATCGTTGCGGGGCGCCGGTCGGACTGACGGGAACCGGTCGGACAGGCCGGCTGCGCACGAGGAGGCAGCGATGGACGGGCGGATGAAGTGGACGCTGGCGTTGGGTGTGGCCGCGGTCGCCGCGGCGATCGGGCTGGCCGCGGCGCCAGGCGGCAGCGCGGGGCTGGCGCAGGGCGGCGGAGTCGAGATTGATCCGGACGATATCGGCGGCGTCGTGACCAGCGCCAGCGGCCCGGAGGTGGGCGTCTGGGTGATTGCCGAGACGACCGACCTGCCGACGCGCTTCATCCGCATCGTGGCGACCGATGAGCAGGGGCGCTACGTGCTGCCCGACCTGCCGGACGCCCGCTACGACGTCTGGGTGCGCGGCTACGGCCTCGTCGACTCCGAGCGGGTCTCCGCGCGGCCGGGGCAGCACCTGGACCTGGACGCCGTCATTGCGCCCGACCCCCTCGCGGCGGCGCAGGTCTATCCCGCGGCGTGGTGGCTGTCGATGATGGAGCTGCCGCCGGGCGAGCATTCCCAGCAGTGGCTGGGCAGCATGGTGACCGGCTGCCTGAGCTGCCACCAGATCGGCAACGAGGCGACGCGCCGCATTCCGGCCGACATCCTCGATTCCGTCGACTCGCACCTCGAGGCGTGGGACAAGCGGGTCGCCATGGGGCCGATGGGCGGCGCGATGAACGCCGGGTTCCAGCGCTTCGGCGAGCAGCGCGCCATGTTCGCCGACTGGACGGCCCGGATTGCCTCCGGCGCCGCGCCGCGGCAGACGCCGCCGCGGCCGGGCCTCAACGAACGCAACGTCGTCGTGACGCTCTGGGACTGGGGCACCGAGCACGACGGGCGGACCGACAGCACCGCGTCGGACGTGCGTGACGCCACCGTCAACGCGAACGGCCTGGTCTACGGCGTCGTCCAGCCGAGCGACATCCTGGCGGTGCTCGATCCGGTCGAGCATCGGGCGAGCACAATCCACATTCCGACCGACGCGCCGCGCATCCAGACCGACACGCCGGAGTCTCCCTACTACGGCAACGAGTCGTTCTGGGCGCGCGCGGCCGACCCGCGCAGCGTCGCCATGGACGGGGACGGCCGCGTCTGGCTCACCGGTCGCGTCCGCGCGCAGGAGGACCAGCCCGATTTCTGCACCGATTCGGGCAATCGCTTCGCCGACTACTTCCCGCTTCAGAGCGGTCGCCGGCAGGTGTTCACGTACGACCCCGAGACCGAGCAGTTCAGCGGGATCGACACCTGCTTCTCGTCCGACCACAACCAGCTCGGCCACGACGACGTCTTCTACTACGGCTTCCGCGAAGGCGTCGGCTGGGTCGACACCAGGATATGGGACGAGACGGGGGATGCCGAGGTGGCGCAGGGCTGGTGCCCGACCGTTATCGACACGAACGGCGACGGCGTGATCACGCCCGGCTGGACCGAGCCGGACGAGCCGGTGGACCCGGCGCGCGACCACCGCGTCGCGTTCGGCTGCTACTCGCCGGCGGTGAACGACGTGGACGGCAGCGTCTGGTGCTCGGACAACGGACCCACGGACAACACGCTCGTGCGCCTCGAACTGGGCGACAACCCGCCGCTCTCGTGCATTTCCGAGGTGTACACTCCGCCGCCGACCATTACGGATCCGCCCCCGTACGGCAGCGGCGGGCTGCACCTCACGCGCGACGGCGTCGTCTGGCAGGACTGGCGGGGCAGCGGCCACTTCGCGTCGTTCGACCGCAGCAAGTGCGACAACACGAGCGATCCGACGGCCAGCGGGCAAAGCTGCCCGCAGGGCTGGACGTTCGACCGGATGTACAAGCCGACGTTCGAGAACACGGAGATGCCGATCAACGCCGACGAGAGCTATCTGACGCAGATCGACCATCACGACGTGCTCGGCTTCGGCCCGGAGACGCCGGTCTACGGTGACGTGAACACCGACGCGCTGCAGGTGTTCATACCGGCGACGGGGGAGTTCGTGACGATGTGCGTGCCGTATCCGATGGGCTTCTTCTCGCGCTCGTCGGTCGGCCGCATCGACGACCCGTCGGCCGGCTGGAAGGGCAAGGGGCTCTGGTCGAGCTACTCCAACTACGCCGCGTGGCACCTCGAAGGCGGACGGGGGACGCTGCAGAAGGCGGTCAAGTTCCAGGTCCGGCCGCACCCCCTCGCAAAATAGCGCAACTCTATTATTTACAGTAATTTATTAGGTTGCCTCGGGCGGTCGTTACTCGTTTCGTATGCAATTCGCACAGGCAGCCCAACTCCACCCTGCGCCAGCGCCGAGTAGAACAGTCCGGATCGACCGCGGCTGACCACCGTCCATTCGAGGCCGTCATGGGTTGCGGTTGCTCTCGAACCACGCGCGGGCTCGCCGCTGGGCCTCGGCCAGCTGCTCACGCGTCAAGAGTTCCGCGATGTTGTCGCGGTACCCGACAGCGAGGTCCTCACCCTGCGCTGCAGCCAGGTTGAACCACATATGCGCTTCGACGTAGTCCTGTGGCACCCCCCGACCGCGCCAGTACGCGACCCCCAGGTTGAGCTGCCCGAGGCTGTCGCCCTGCTCAGCCGCCCGCCGGTACCAACTGACCGCTGCCGCGTCGTCCTGCGGAACGCCCCGGCCGAGCTCATAGGCGACTCCTAGCTTCCACTGCCCCACGGAGGCACCCTGCTCAGCCGCTCGCCGGTACCACGCGACCGCTTCGGCGTGGTCTTGCGGAACGCCCCGGCCGAACTCGTAGGCGACTCCTAGCTTTAACTGCGCCTGTGTGAGGAGCCATGGAGAACCTGCCCTGGAGGAGTCCTGTTCAGCCGCCCGCCGGAACCACTCGACCGCTTCGGCGCGATCTTGCGGAACACCCTGGCCTTCCTCGTAGGCGACGCCGAGGTGGAATTGCCCATCCAAGTACCCCTGTTCAGCCGCCTGCCGAAACCAGCCGGCGGCTTTGGCGCGGTCCTCTGTAACGCCCTTCCCCTCTGCGTAGGCGGCCCCCAAGCTGATCTGAGCGGCGGCGTGATCTTGTTCAGCCGCCCGCCGCAACCAAGTGACCGCTTCGGCCTCGTTTTTCGGAACAGCCAAGCCGTACTCGTAGTCCAGGCCGAGCTCGAACTGCGCGTCCGCGTCGCCCTCTTGAGCCGCGAGCCAGACCAGAGCAAAGGGGTGGTCCTGTTCGGCTGCGCGCCGAAACCAAGCGGCTGCCTCGGCCTCGGCCTCGTCCTGTGGAACGCCCAGGCCGTGCGCGTAGGCGACCCCGAGGCTGACTTGCCCGTCGGCGTCACCTTGCTCGGCCGCCCGCCGATACCACTCGACCGCCTCGGCTTCATCCTGCGGTACGCCCCAGCCGTCCGCGTAGGCGACGCCGACCTTGAGCTGCGCGTACACCTCGCCTTGTTCAGCTGCCCGCCGATACCACTCGACCGCCTCGGCTATGTCCTGAGGTACGCCCCAGCCGTTCTGGTAGGCGAATCCCAGGCTAACCTGTGCGCCCACGTGGCCCTGGTCAGCCGCACGCTGATACCACGCAAACGCTTCGGCGTCGTCCCGCTCGACGCCGTGGCCCCACGAGTAAGCCTCGCCGAGCTCGAACTGTGCGTCGGCGTCGCCATCGTCGGCCGCCTGCTGGTAACGGGCGACTGCTTTGGCGACATCGGAATCCGCTACATCCTGCTGAGCGGCCACGGTGGGGATCGCCAGCATCAGGATTGTGATGAGGACCATCGTGCGCATGTCAGTCTCCAGCTTCTGCTTCGTGCGACGGCCACGGGTGCCGGCCGCCGTGCTCACCGAAGCGGCAGGACCGGCCCGTCCGGATGGCGTGTTTTGAGCAACGAGGATGGCAGCGCGAACACGAGCAGGTTGTTGCCCATGCGCGGGCGCAACTCCGGCGTGAGCGGCTCGAAAATGTAACGCGAATGTAACGCGGTGGTACGCAGCCGGGTACCGAAGTTCACAAGCAGGCCCGGCGCGAGGCGTGTTCCACATGTATGGCGAGTGCCGGGTCACGGGTCTTTACACAGGACGCGCAGCCCTAAAGGCATCGCGAATCATCCGACCCGGTTCGGTCAATACCTCCCGATCGCAGTTGGCAAGGACGTCGTCTCCGTTGGCGAACGGCAACTCGAACCAATCGGGAAGACCAAGCACATCGATAGACATCGACAGCGCATCTACCTTGATCCGATGTCGAACTGCCGTAGGCCTTGACGTGCCCGATCAAGGCAACCCACCAGGTCAGTCGCTCGGCAGTAGCGGGCCGGACCCACGACTTGGAGCGAGACATGGCGGGCATCCATCACCGGACGATGTTGGAGGGGCAGCTTGTCCCTGTGCATCCGGCCGAACACGTATGCGGCACCGTAGCCAATGACCTGCCGCATTGCTTCAGAAGCACTGTCGCTCTGCCATTTCAGTTCGACCAGGCACGCGTATCGGACGCGCGCGTTCCAAAACACGAGATCGACGTTTCTGCGTCTGTCCATCCGAGAGTCACCGATCCCCGATGCAGTGGGACACTGATTGAACCATCCTTGCATGTGTCCCCTCGCGGCGAGGATGGCGACGGCTTTCTCGAGCATCATCTCTTCGGAGGTATTGTAGGAACTAATGTTGGTTGCGCGTCGAAGTTCCCAGAGCTTCTTGGACGTTGACGCCGGGTTCGGGCAGTTGGCCTCCATTCGGCGGTAGATTTCACCGATGTCATCCAGGTCCCTCGTGTTATCGAACAGGCTTGCCATCTCTGTGTGCTGGGTGCTCGCCGGTAATGCCACACATCAGGTGGGCTGTGTTCAGCAAACGCGCACCGGGCGAGAACATCGCACGGACGCCAGACTGCGGTCAAGTCATTGCTTCATCCTGAACACGTGGGCGCGGCATGAGCGATAGAATCAACGGGGCTGGGCGACAAGATCGCAGCACGAGCGCCCCGGGGACTTTCCTATGGATTTCATCGCCGTCGCGGTGTTGTTGGCGTTGATCGGGTTGTGCTACGTGCTTGTCAAACACAACAACAAGAAAGTGGCCGAGGAAAGGGACGCTGCCGAGGACACTGCGGCGGCTGCACGGGCACAGGAGCGTTTGTCGACGCTCGTGCCCTGGATCGAGGAGGCCCGCAGCCCGGCCGATGTGCTTGCGCTGTGCGATCATCGACCACCTCTTTCTCTTCGATTCCAAAAGGCTGAGCAGGCCGTGTGGGTCGTGCCGAATTGCGAGTACATGCGAACGACGAAGCAAGTGACCTACGAGGGGCGCTCGTCCGGGGTTTCGGTGAGGGTGGCGAAGGGCGTATCCGTCAGGGCTGGCGGATCACGTGGGCGCCGTGTGGAGAACGAATACCTGGAAACGGTCGACTGCGGTACGGTCGTGTTGACCAACAAGCACATCTACTTCCAAGGCGAGGACAAGGAACGGTTCAGAGTGAGGCTCGACAAGCTCGTGTCGGTCGAACCGTGGGCGGACGCCTTGCAGTTCCAGCGTGATGGTGCACGAGCGCGGCCAGAAGTATTCGTTTCCTACGACGTCCGGATACTCTGGGTGTTGCTGCATTGGCTGGAAGCTCCGGAGCCGGGACCCGGCGCCGCAGACGAAGGGGAGGACAGGCCTCACGATATGCTCGATGCGGCAGCAGCGTGGGAGGCCGACAGTGGGGATCAGTAGATCGCTGACCGGCTGCGGGGAAGCCGCAGCGATCAAGGCAGCGTTAGTTTCCATTTTACCGCAAAGCATTCATAGTACGTGACTTACGGTCAGTCTGCCGACCATCATTCCCTCGTCGATTCCCCCTTTTCGACCGGGAATCCACGGGACCCTCGAAGCTCTACATGGACCGCAGCGGCCGTTCAACCTCGCCGCTCCACTGGTCCAATCACACAGGAACGCCATCTTCACCCCGCACAAGCATCAGCAGCTGCTTGAACTCCTCGTTGTCAGTGTCGCTCTTCCAGAAGTTGACGAACCGGCAGACGATCTGGAGATTGCCGTGTTCGTAGTGGCCGTTGCTGTCGATCCGATCAACCGAGGGCCGTAGGTTCAAGTCTGCATCTGGTCCAGCGAAGTGGAACCGTATCCCGGTGAGCGCGCAGCGGTCGCCCTGAAGGTCCAGCAAGGACCCGAGCAGCTTCTCCAAGTCCGCCGAGGTCATCCGCAGTTCTTTGTTCTTTACGGTGCGCTGTTCGAGCTGACCGTTAGCGTTGCGGACGATGTGCTCGACGGAATGCCGCATCTCGATGATTGACGTCTCACGGCCGCCGAGCACCCGTCCGGGATCCTTCCCGTCCTTCTTGATACCCTCGTTTCTCAGTTGCCTTGCGAGCATCCAGCAGAAAGAATGGGCGTCGATCAGCCGGATCTTCGTGAGGCCGCCCTTCTCCACCAGCGCCTCTTGCACCCCACGGAGCGCGGTGTTGAATCGCTGGTAGTTCTCCCAGGAGCAGTTGCGCACCGTGACCAGGTCTATCCCGAGGTCGCGGAAGGCGCGGTCAAACGTGGTCGGTTGGATCGGCATGAAGCGATCCATGTTCTTCAGAAAATACAGGTAGGCGAGCAGCGGGTACTTGGCACCGGTCAACTCGCTCAGACGGTCAAAAACGACGCCCTCGTTCGAGTTACCCCGATAGAGACCGAACAGATCCCGCTCCAGTTCGCGGCGTAGTTTCGCGTTCGGGAAGGCTTCCAGCAGGGCGCGGTGATCGCGGTTGGCGTGACCGTAACGGTTTTGCCACAACACCAAATTGTTCGTCAGGCCGCTGTCCTGTATCTCGATCGCGTCAATCGTGCGTTGCAGGATCACACCGGAACCGATCTCACCCTCCGCCCAAGTATCCGGGCGGAGGATGACAAGGGCACGGTCTCGCAGGTGCGGCTTGTAGCCCTCCCAGACCGCCACCACGCCCTCGTGGAAGTTGGTGAAGGGGTGGCCCTTGTTGTGTCTCGGAACCAGACTCTTGAATCTCTGGAACTGTTCGTCGAATCGGTCTCGATCGAGTTCGATCACGCCCGTCCTCCAGTCTGAGATGATTGCCGGTTGGGTCCCGAAGGGAGCTTGGTGGGGGGCACCATCTTCCTGGCGCATCCAGTTTGGCCCAGGACGCCACTACTACCATGCGAGCCGGATCCGCGCCGACACCGGTGGCATCGTCGGGCCTGTAGCGTTAGCGTGTGCTCGCCGGCGTCAAGGCGGCCTCGCTCCGCGGGCTGCCAGCCTTGACACCACTTCCGCGCCCGCTCGTCCGGAGTGGCCCTTAACGACGATACCCGTTCCTACGCCCCCGCCAGAATAGCGCCCTTGCGGGCGACCGTTGAACACGTCGTGCTCAACCAGAGGCGGCCACCGCGTGTCGTTCGCCTTGACTTCGTTCCAGACCGCGCCGCCGCCGTCCGGACGACGCGGGCCGAGTGTCCCGCGTCGGCATTCTGAGGCTGCCAGACGGTCTCGTCCGGGCAGAGAGTGGACGGTACGGCATGACCTGTGCGCTCCCGTTCGCGCTCGTCTGGTCCAAAGAAGTCTATTTCCGTAAAGCACTACCAGTCAAAAGGTTGCAGGAATCCTGTGCTACGCTCGACCCTCATCGTACGCAGCGGAACAACATCGGTCGCCAGCGCCACCTCGGACCGCGGCTTGACCCTGTCCACCCACAGGGGCGCACTCCAGTCTGTGTACCATTCTGCTCGACCCCCGCCGTGACCCCGGAACGGTCCAGAGGCCAACGAGTGTGTCAATTACTTGGCTGCCGATAATAGAGACCGGCGATCGGCGCACTAAGGCGAATCGGCGACCGTTCACCGGCGCCGGGAGACCATCTGCCCGCACTCCACGGCGAGTTAGGCCGCCCAGTCGTCCAACAGCAGTCGGAGACGCTGGAACAGATCCGAGCGGGCATAGACGGCTTTGACCCTGTTCGGCACCAGGTGCGCCGAACTCTACGTTGAGAATCCGGCGACCGCGGGCGGGCGCCAACGGAACCCGGTGCCCTCAGGGAGACTCAACGTGCTCCCGTGAATCACTGAGACTGTCGTAGGCCGCACGCAATAGCGGCTCTGCCCTTCGGATGTGTTCGGTGTCTCGGATGCCGATCTCTCGGTACCGACCGCGATCGTAGGGACGAGTGAAGCCGTCCTCAGGAGGGATGTCAAGCAGGTGCTTCTCGCGGATGAAAATGCGGAGGCCGTCCCGGCCCAAGTGGACGTAGGCAACAACCGGCTTCCTGTTGCCGGGTGCGGCTATGCACTTAAATGACATCTCACTCTTGAAAGCGTCGGTCCGCACGCTGCCCAACGATTTCACCAACGTCTCGAGCTCACGGAACAGAGTCCGGGTTTCCTCGCTGGCCTTGTTCCAAGGTTCGTAGATGGAGTACGGGTCCGTGCCAACGTTGGGTTCAGGAGGTTCCGGCCGGGGCCGCGTAACTGGGCCTGGCTCAACTGCTTCGCCTCCGAATACCCACTCCAGTGCCACAAAAACATCGCCGTAACGTCGATAGCGCAGCAATTCGACACGTCGGCGGCTATTTTCCGCAGCGATCTGGTCCTGACGCAGGAACTCGCCAGCGATGCATAGCAGGCGCGGCCTCTCAAAGTCGATGTTCTTGACGCGCCCGTCGCCAAGCTTATCCCGCACAAGCTCGCGGAATTCCGCTCGACGGTCTTCGAGCCAAGCGAGATAGTCCAGACCTTGATTGATGACGTTCTCATCCTGGTGCCGCTTGTACTCGACAACCACAGGCCGACCCTTATCGTCGATTCCCAGCGTGTCTATGCGCCGGCCGTGACGTCGGCCGGTCGAATACTCTGAAACGAGGAATTCGACGCCCGTCAGGGTGTGCAGGTGCTTCTCGAAGAACTCCTGCAACCCGCGTTCCTTGGGGTAAGGCCCCCTATCCGGCAGTTCGTGGACGTTGCCGCAAATCTCATGGAAGAATCGGATAGTCACCATCCCGTCTCTCTGCGCTAGCCGCGGCCATTATGGAACACGTCGCCGGACAGGTCCACGGTGCTAACAGTTTGGGGCTGTGCCAGTGGCGCGGCGGGTGAACCCTCCAGCCGGCGCTATCTGTCCAGATAGGCCGCCCAGAATGGAATGGACGCGTCCCACTTTGTGATGTCGTGCAGCCGGGGATGAGGTGGACCCCCACGGGCCGACGGCATCAAAGTGCCCACGGGGGAAGGCGCGAGGCCTTCCCAGGCAAACCGGGAGGGTCCGAGATGAAGGCTAACAGAACGGTGGTCGGCGTGGACACGGCGAAGCGGGTGTTTCAGTTGCACTGGGTCGAGCTGGAGACAGGCGAACTGGTGGACCTTCGTCTGACACGAGCCAAATTCCTGGAGCACTTCGCCAATCGCGCGTCCATCAGCCGTCGTGGTGACGTCCTCAGCTACGGCAGCGCGAGTTACCGAGTGTTCGTAAGCCATTCATTAAAGATGGCTTATTACGCTCTGGCCGGTCATGACTCCCTCGTCCATTCCCACTTTTCGATCGGGAATCCACGGGACCATCCAAGCCGTCTGCGAACCGACCTGCACCGCCACCGGCTCAACGCCGACAGCCGTTCGGCGTCCGGCAACGACTTGCAGTTCAGCAGGATTCTCTGATGTTGCCGCCGTCAGCGTCGATGAGATGGCGCATCCCGTCGGGGAATACGGACAACCACTCGGCACGGGAATAGGGCAGATCTCCCTTCCAGGCGCTCTCTGATCTCGTGTGCGGCGGCGCCTTGGGCCAGATGAAGGTGTCCATGCCCGCTTGAATCTCGACAACCCCCCGCCTGACCGACTGCCGACCAACAGCGCCGGTAATCTGCTCCGCCAGATGCAACACGTCCGAAACATCGGACTGGGCCCATGGCCGGCCCCGCACCTCTTCGAACGAAGCACCGTGCACGCGTTCGAAGAAGCCCTTTTAACTGATTCCTGCCGCCTCACCTCTATTCGCTCGGCGTACGAGCTCCCGGAACAACCCAGCGCCACGATCGACGCACGGCTCGAGTTCCACGTCCCGTTCGTCGACCAGAAGTGTGCTCGCAACGGGTCCAGCCGTTGCGGCCGCACCCGCTGGCGAAGTAGGTCGCAGGGAAGCGTCCGCGGGAGCCTGCCGGATTCCGGCTCCCGCGAGCGTCGCGCATTGGCGGGAACCGCACAGCACCTCCATGTTCCCGCCGTCAAGCACGTTCATGCGCCAGGCTGCCAGGATTCGGAGCTGCCGGTCGGGTTGATCCCCAGAGCAACGCGCAGTGCCTCGTCGAGACTGTGGAGACCGTCTGCGTCGAGACTTCCGACGAACTGCGTCAGCCGCGACTTCTGGAGACTGACAAGTTCGTCGCAATACACGCTGCTGTCGTGCAGCAGTCCTTCATTCACCCCGACGTCGACTTGCGTCGCCATTCCATGACGTTGCGAATACACGGGCGCGCAGATGACAGTCGGGAAACGGGAATCGATCAGCCGCTGCCGGCTGACTACCAGGAATACGCGGAATCGCTTGGGATCGCGCGCGTGAGGCCGCGGTACTCGGTAGAGGTCGCCGCGTCTCACGTTTCGATCTGATAGCCAAGCACGTCGAGAGCCTCGGCCGCGATCTCGTCGGCGTGCGCGTTGATGATGTCGCGGTCCCGATCGTCGATCTCGGCTCGTTTTCGCGCGGTGAGGCTCTGACGCAGCAGACGCTCAATCGTCCGGGATCGACTCTCGCCTTCCCCAGCGATCGCTTCGATGGCGGCTACCACCTCCTCGTCGAGTGTGATAGATGTCTTCACTTTCATCCCACAATCATACTCATTGATATCCGCGCCAGCGACATCCAAGCGGGGGCGTCTGCGGGCCGGTCGTGATCGGCAAGCTGGCCGCGCTCGTCACCTCCATCGCTGTCAGACCAGTCCCGCGGCCCAGAGCGCGTAGACCACTGCCATCGCGGTGACCCCGTTCACCAGGGTCACGCCGCCGTAGGACAGCAGCGCGGACTTCAGCGGCATGCGTGACAGCGACGTGCAAACCCAGAAGTAGCTCGAGTTCACGTACTTGATGATCATCGAGCCGGCGGCGCCGGCCAGCATCGTCGCCTCGGGGCTCAGGCCCAGCGTGTCCATCATCGGCGCGGCGACCGACGCGGCGGTAATCACGCCTACCGTCGTCGAGCCGGTGATCATGTTGCCCGCCACGCCGAGGACGAACGGCAGGAAGATGGCCGGCAGCCCCGTCGCCGCCACGCCGCCGGCGATCGCGTCGACGGCCGGGGTGGCGCGCAGGATCTGGCTGAGGGCGCCGCCGAGGCCGGTGACCATGATGATCATCGCCGACGCGCGTAGCGCGTCCTCTATCCATTTCGCCGTCCGCGCCCCGGCCTGATGGGCCTTCGTGTTGCTGTAGGCGAGCAGGATGCCGATGCCGAGTGCGACGACCGGCCAGCCGAGATAGAGCATCGCCCGGTTGACGACGTGCTCGGCCGGCAGGGCGAACGCCGTCACGCTCTGTCCCGCGATGAGCCCGAGGGGGATGAGGATCGGCGCGTAGGCCCGCCAGGTCGTCGGCAGCTCGGCCTCGCGCCCCTGGTCGATGAACGACTTGCCGACGAACTCGCGCGACGGCGGCGACTCGATGTACGGGCCGGCGGCGCACGCATAGGCCCATCCGGCCAGCGAGGCGATCAGGGTGACGATGCCGCCGAACAGGATGACTCGGCCGATGTCGGCTCCCACCAGCGCGACGGCGGCGAGCGGTCCGGGCGTCGGCGGCACCATGGCGTGGGTGAGCTGCATCGCGCCGACGAGCCCGGTCGCCATGACGCTCATGTTCAGGCCGCTCGAGAGCGCCGCGGAATGCACCAGCGGGTTCAGGATGAGGTAACCGACGTCGGAGAAGATCGCCAGGCCGATGACGAAGCCGCTCAGCGTCAGCGCCAGCGGCATGCGCGCCTCGCCGACCCAGCGGATCATCGAGACCGTGATCCGCTCGATGCCGCCGGTGTGCTTCAGCGCCTCGGCCAGCACCGAACCGAGGACGATCACCACGGCAATGCCCTGGATCGTACGCCCGAAGCCATGTTCGAAGGCGTCGATGAACGCCTGCCGGTCGATGCCGGGAATCAGCGCAAACAGCACGATGGGCACGAGCAGCGCGAGGAAGACGTGCCACTTGAAGCGGGTGATCAGCAGGAACAGGAGCGCGACGACGGCCACCAGGCCGGCCAGCGCGACGAGTGCGCTATCGGTGATCATGGGCTATTCATAGCGAACTTCTGTACGCGCCCGCCCGCTATCCGGGCGACGAACACGTCGCCCCCGTGCGAGACCGTCATGCCGTGCCCGCCGCCGCCGTCCGCCAGCTCGGCCACGATCCCGCCGTCGAGATCCCGCAGCGCGCCGCCGGCCCAGATGTGGTCCCCGCTCACGAAGAGCGCCTGAACGCCGGTGAGGTCGGTCCACTCATCGAGAAAGGTCCCCTCGGCGTCGAATACCTGGACGCGGCTGTTGTCCCGGTCGACCGCGTAGACGCGGCCGTCGCCGGCCACTGCAATGCCGTGCGGCAGGCCGAATTCGCCCGGTCCGGCGCCGCGTGACCCCCACTCGCCGATGTAACTGCCGTCACCCGTGAAGCGCACGATGCGGGCGTTGCCGTAGCCGTCGCTGACGTAGAGGTCGCCGTTCGGCGCGAAGGCGATGTCGGTCGGCAGGTTGAATGTGTCGGTCCCGGCGCCGGAGACACCGCGCGTGCCGAGCTGCAGCAGCACGTCGCCTGTCTCGCGCAGCTTGTAGATGACATGGCCCGCCGCATCGACCACCCAGACGTGGCCCTCCGCATCGACCCGGATGGCGTGCGCGCCGCAGGCATGGCAGCCTCCCGCGCCGTAGACCGCCGTATAGCCGGACTGACCGGGATTGCGGTCTTCGGGCGGAATGCCGAGCACCTTGCCGTGGCTGAACAGACCCTCGCCCCAGGCCCGCACGAACGTGCCGTCGGGGGCGAACACCATGATCGGCTGCCGGCCGCGGTGGAGCACCAGGATGTTGCCGTCGGCGCCGGTCGCGACCGCCACGATCTGGCCGAAGTTCCACGGCGAGGGCGAGCCGGCGGCCGTGACGGCCGGCTGCGGCCACGCGGCTGCCTCCGTGTACGGCGCCGCGCCCGGCTGGTCCGGCGCCCGGCAAGCCGCTAGCAGGCCGAGAACCGCCGATCCGAGAACGAGCAGCCGCACGTTGGCCATGGGCAGCTAGCCGCCGAGCGGCAGGATGAACCGCCAGCCTTCGTCGATCCGCTGCTGCAGGCGGCTGGCCGCGTCGCCGCAGCCGCAGATGACGCGGTCCTGCGCCTGGCACGCTGCGAGGACTGTCCGGAAGGCTTCGTCTACCTCCGGGTGATTCTCCGGCCCCGGCGCGGGTCCCAGGCCGAGGTCGATGCTCATGTCGCCCGGCACGACGATGATGGCGCTGACGGGGGCGGCGAGGATGTCGCGGATGTTATCCACCGCCTCCTGCGATTCGATCATCGCGACGGCGAACAGCTCACCTTCCGGATTGAGCGGCCAGACGTCGGCCCGGGCATGATACTCGGTCGTATCGGCCACGCCCCACAGCCTGGCGGCGCGCCCGGGACCCCAGCCCCGCTCCCCGCGCGGCTCCGGCTGCGCCGCGCCCCGCATGGGCGGGTAGCGCATGGCGCGGACGAACCGCACGGCCTCCTCCCCGGTGTCGACGTGCGGCAGGAATACGCCGAACGCGCCGAGGTCCAGCACCTGCTTCACGGCCCACTTGAAGTCCTCGTCGCCGTCCTGCGGAATGCGCACGAACGGCGTGAGCCGCATGCGGCCGCTGGCGTCGCGGTCGTCGTACATCTCGGCCAGGATCCCCTGCAGCCGATCGCCCGAGAACGGCGCGTGCTCCATGTCGATGAACCGCCAGTGCCGGTTGGCGATGGCGGGCTCGCCGTTCTCCAGCGCCTCGATCACCTTGTTCAGCCGCGTCCGCTCCTGCGCTTGGCCCTCGCGGGAGAGGATGTTCCCGCCGATCACCACGCCGGCGATGACCAGGAAAGGGATCAGGTGTGACCAGCCCGGCCGTGAACCGCTTCTCGCGGATGTCGTGCGCATGGGACCTCCTGGATTTCGGATTGCGGCTGCGCCCTGTGCGCCCTTAACTCTAGCTCACGGCGCCCCGCGGCATCGAGACGATTTCGGGGTGCGGATTGCACTTGCCACCCGACGCGGGCAGGTTCATTATGGCGCGTAAGTAAGGGTTCACGCCGCTGATCAGGAGGAACCGATGAGCACAAGAGTTCTGGCCGTCGCATTCGGGTTGATTGCGTGCATGGCGCTGGCGCCGGCGCTCGCCGCCGCGCAGCCGGCGGAGACAGCGCCGCGGACCCCGTGGGGCGATCCCGACCTGCAGGGGATTTGGAACAACTCCACGTTGACGCCGTTCCAGCGGCCGCCCGAGCAGGCCGACCAGGAATTCCTCACAGAGGAGGAGGCCGCCAACATCGAGCAGGCGGAGGTCGCCAAGAACGAGGAGCTCCTGAGCCGGCCCGCGCGCTCCACGGTGGCCGGCCAGAGCGTCGACCGGGGCGTGGACGGGGCGCCCGGCGCCTACAACAACTTCTGGATGGAGCGCGGCACGACGGTCCTGCCGACCCGGCGCACGTCGGTCATCACCGATCCGCCCGACGGCCGGTTGCCGTCGCTGACGCCGGAGCTTGAGGCGTGGATGGCGTCGCCGGAGTGGAAGCACATTGCCGACGTGCGCGGCGGGCGCCTGCCCACCGAGACGTGGGAGCAGCTGGACGGGGGCGACCGCTGCCTGTGGTATCGCGGGATCCCGTCGTTCCCGACCGCCTACAACAACAACTACCAGATCGTACAGACGCCGGACCTCGTGGCGATCCTGCAGGAGCACATCCACGACGTGCGCTTCGTCCCGATCGACGGACGCCCGCACATCGATCCGTCCATCCGCCAGTTCGCGGGCGACTCGCGCGGCCGCTGGGAGGGCGACACGCTGGTCGTGGAGACCACGCACTTCAACCGCCACGCCTTCATCCGGAACTTCGGCCCGAACCTCAGCGAGGACCTGCACGTGATCGAGCGCTTCACGCGCAGCGGACCCGACACGCTCGACTACGAATTCACGGTGACGGATCCGAATTCGTGGACCCAACCGTGGAGCGGATCGCTGCCGATGGCGCGTACCGCGGGCCCGGTATACGAGTACGCCTGCCACGAAGGGAACTACGGCCTGTTCAACATGCTGGCCGGCTCCCGCGCGCAGGAGCAAGCCGCCGCCGAGGAAGCTTCGCGCTAGGAGATTGCAGGCGGGCTCACGGCGGTGGAGGCGTGGGAAAGGATGTTGATCGTCTTCCCGAACGGATCGCGGACGTAGAAGCGGCGCACGCCCCACGGCTCCGTGACGATGCCGTAGACGATCTCCAGTCCGGCTCCCATTGCCCGGCGGTACACCGCGTCGACATCGTCGACCTCGATGGAAACGTCGGGCACCGCGGTTCCCGAGCCGCCCTCCACACTCCGTCCCATAATTTTCGAGGTCTGACGACTGTCTACTTCATCGGAGATCCGCCAAATATCTGTTAACATACTGCCAAATGGCTTATTCTGGCTCGCTCACGTCCGCTACCGGCCAAGTCCGCGCTGAGATGCGCTGAGATGCACCACCGCTCCGGCGTCACGGCTGCCCGGCGCGGCGTTGCCGTCGGCGAGGCAATCGAGACCATGCGGGCCTGGTCGATTCCGGTGGCCCGTTTCGCGGCAATTCTTGGCTGTTCCGAGCGCAAATGGAGCCGGGTGCGTGCCGGTGCGCCCGACGTGTTGCTCTCGCCGACGGAATCGGACCGGCTGCTCCGAACCCGGCGTGTGCTCGATCACGCCAGGACCGTCTTTGACGACCACAGGGATACCGCCGCATGGTTGTCGGCGCCCAACCACGCCCTGTCCGGCGCGTCGCCTCTCTCGTTGATGGACACCGACGCCGGCGTGCTACTTGTCGACGAGGTGCTCACGCGTCTCGAATTCGGCGTGTACGCCTGACCGGTGCGTATCTACCGCTTGACTCTACCCCCGTATGTCGCAACCGCCTTCTCCGGGGAAGGCGCGCGCCGTGTCGGCGGCCGATGGACACCCGCGGGGCGGCCGGTCGTTCACACCTCCGCCTCCGTTGCGCTTGCCGTGCTTGAAACCCTCGTTCACACCGCCGTGAATTCGATACCGTCGCAGCGCGTCATCGCGGTCGACGTTCCGGATACGCTGCCGCTGGAGACGGTCGCCGTTGCCGATCTGCCGGACGACTGGCGGCGCTCGCCGCCGCCACCGGCGTTACCGAACATCGGGAGAACATGGCTCGATGCCGGCCGCACGGCGATTCTGCGAGCGCCTTCCGCCATCGTGCCTCTCGAGTTCAACTATCTTCTCAATCCCCGCCATCCGGACTTCGGGCGCTTCCGAATTCACGAACCCGATCCGTTCGAGATCGACAAGCGCCTGTTCGCACCGATGCCGTGAGCGGCCATGCCGTCACGTCGCGACAGCTACGGCGCGCGGACGTTCGGCGCGACCTGCAGCACGAGCTGCGACGGGTGCCGGTTGTCGTGCAGCACGCGCTGGTCGGCGGTCTGCATCTCGGCGCTCTCGCCGAACGGGTGGGCGGTGTTCGGGTTGCGGTCGAAATGCGGGAAGTTGGACGAGCTGATCTCCAGCCGGATGCGGTGGCCGCGCTTGAACACCGTGGCCGTAAAGCCCAGGTCGATCGTGTAGTCGTGCACGGCGCCCGGCGTGAGCAGGGACTGCCGGTGGTCGGAGTTCCGGTAGCGCGCGCGGATGATGCCCTCGGAGACGTTGTGGGCATAGCCGTCCAGGTGCACGTCCACCAGCTTGGCGGTGAAGTCGGTGTCCGGGGCGGAAGACGTCGCCCACAGCTCCACCTGTACCGGGCCGATCACGGTCAGGTCCTCTTCCAGCGGCTCGGTGGTGTACACGAGCACGTCGTCCCGCTGCTCCACCTCGCGCTGATCGAACGCGCCTGAAGCCAGCAGGTCGTTCCGGCAGCACATGTTGCCGCCGACGGTCGGAACCGGATTTGCGGGGTCGTAGGTGTACTCGTCCGCGCCGCCGCCGGGGCCGTCGGTGCTCAGCACGCCGTCGCCGCCCGCCGAGTTGGCGCGTCCGCCGCTCCGCAGGTAGAGGCGCGTCTCGACCGCCTCCGGCAGCGGAAACTGGTCCGCCTCGATCCAGAACCCGCCGCCCGCGGTGCCCTCGTCGGGCGGCAGCATCACGAACAGCCGTACGGTCGGATCGTCGGGCACGCCGTTGTCGATGCCCTTCAGCCAGTAGTCGAACCAGCGCGCCCACGCCGCGTTGTTGTCGAACGCGTTGTCGGGACCGAAATCGATTTCGCCCGCCGTGGTGTCGGCCGGGCAGGCGTGGCACAGCGCCCGCATGACCAGCTGCGTGCCGTTGCGGGCGGCCTCCGACCCACCCTCGGAGCGCATCCCCATGAAGTTGCGAATCGTGCCCTCCTGGAAGACGTCGTACCAGCCGCCGCTCACCAGCGCCGGCACCTGGATGCGCGGATACTTCGTCTCGACGTCCATGGCGGCCCAGTAGTTGTCGTAGCCCGGCCGCGCCAGCCATTCGTCGTAGTAGGCGGCGATGTTGCCGTCCCGCCGGAACGCCCCGAAGTCCTTCAGCGGCACCTGCCAGAGCCAGTCGTCGAGCAGCTTCTCGCGCCCCTCGGCGACGAACGCCGCGACTTCCTGCCGCATCTGCTCCGCCGGCATCCCGGCCGCCTCCAGCCGCCGCTGCAGCGTGTCGGGCGCCAGTGTCTGCGAGGTCCAGCTCTGCGCGAACCACAGGTCGAACGCGCCGCCCTGGTACGTCCACCCCTGGAGGTAGTCCGACGAGCTGAAATGCGGCGCGATGGCCACCAGGTGCGGCGGCGCACCGATGGCCGCCTGCCATTGGGTCAGGCCGACGTATGAACCGCCGACCATCCCCACCTTGCCGTTGGACCATGGCTGGACGGCGGCCCACTCGACCGCGTCGTAGCCGTCGCTGGCCTCCTGCCGCATGGCGTCGAATTCGCCTTCCGAGCGGTAGCGCCCGCGCGTGTCCTGATTGAGCGTCGCGTAGCCGCGCTCGGCGAAGTAGCTGCCGACGGCCGAATCGCAGTTGCTGCCGGCGTCGGGGGAGCGGCGGTTGTACGGCGTGCGCTGGAGGATCACCGGGAACGGTCCGTCTCCCGCCGGGAGGTACACCTCGGTCGCCAGGTTGATGCCGTCGCGCATCTGCGCCTGCACCACCGTGCAGCCGCCGCTGTCCGGCATGGCGTCGGCGCCCTCGTTGCCCGCGCTCGAGCAGGCCGCCACGGCAAGCGTCAGACCCAGGCCCATCGCCGCCGCGGCAACCATGCGACCGTCTATGCGCTGCGTATTCATTTCGCCTCCCCTGCCGGACGTGTCCAGGCACGCCAGTTTACCCCGCGGTCGGATTCAGCACGCACCGGTTCTGCGGGCGGCGGCGCGAGCGCCGCCTTCGATAGACTATTGCCCGCGCCATGCTCGTGCTGACAGAACTCGCGGAGACTCCTGTATGACCAGAGCCGCAATGGCCGCGGCCGTGCCGGCGTTGATCTGGGCGGGCGTCACGATCGGCGGCTCGCTCATCGCCGCCCCGGCCAAGTTCGGCGCCCCGCCATCCCCGCGCGTACGCCCGCGCAAGTTGACATCCGGCGCGGGATATCGAACGATCGGAAATGTAGAGGTTCCGCGCGTGACGCGGTGGCTGCTGATGGACTTGGGCGGTCCGGCGGCTGGGCGGGTTGGGGCCCGCCACTTGCGAAATACGTCCTACGAAGGGGGTGATCCTGTGGAAGACCAATGTAGCGGCTCTGCGGAGGTGGCGTCCTCGTAGGGGACTCCGGCACTCTGGCGGTGCCGCGGTGACCCCGAAACGGGGGTAACCCAACGCCGCCGCCGCAGACCGGTGAGCGCCCCGGTCCCTGGCAGTCCGTGGCCGCAGCCCTGCGGGGCTTGACCATGGATTTCCGGCGGATCGGGGCGCTTTCCTTTTGCTCCGCAGCACCGTTCCCAAGGCCGCCGAGCCCCCGGCTTTCCGGCGTCCGGCATGTGCTATGCTGCGGCTTGTACCGTCCGAATGTGGAGACGGTGCCGCCATGCGGGCACCCTCCCAATGGCGCTATTTCCCCGGGGCAGCTCGTGCGGCCATCAGGCATCGTACCTATCGCCCTGCTCGTTGTGTCGCTGGCGTGCGCCGCCTTCGGCGGATTGCGCGCGTCGCCGCAGCAGCCGGAGTCCGACTTTCGCCGCCTGATCGAGCGAGGTCGCCCGTCGCTCAAGCGGCCCGGCGGCCCCCGCGAGTTCTACTTCACGCGCGGCGTGTACTCGTCCGGGTGGCGGTGGCAATCGTGGGCGACCGACTACCCGAAGGCGGATCGCCAGTTCATGCTGGCGGTCAACAGCCTCATCGATATCAGCGCGGCCGAGCACGAAAACGCCATCCGCCTGAACGATCCGGAAATCCGGCGCTTCCCCTTCCTTTACGCGCTCGAGGTGGGCAACATGTCGCTGTCGGCGTCCGAGGTGACCGGCCTGCGCGGCTATCTGCTGGCAGGCGGCTTTCTCGTCATCGACGACTTCTGGGGGTCGTGGGAGTGGGCGAATTTCGAACAGGAAATCCGGCGGGTGCTGCCGGGCCACCGCATCGTGGACGTACCGCTCAGCCACCCGATCTTCAACGCCGTTTACCGTATCGACGAAGTCCTGCAGGTGCCGGCGATCGGCAACCACTGGGCGGGGCGCACGTGGGAGCGGGACGGCTACGTGCCGCACGTCCGCGGGATCTTTGACGAGGACGGCCGGCTCATGGTGATCATCAACTGGAACACGGACCTCGGAGACGCCTGGGAATGGTTCGAGCGTCCGGAGTATCCGTTGAACTACTCCAGCTTTGCCGTGCAGATGGGAGTCAACTTCATCGTGTATGCGATGAGTCACTAGCAGCCAGCAGGCTGCTGAGGGCCGCGTGCTGCCGCGGCGTGGTTGAGACATCGTGCTTGAAGCGCTATTCGAGTTTCTGTTCAAGTACCGGCCGCTGATCTTCGATCAGGGCGCGTTCGCGCTCCGCGCGTCGTGGTTCGGCTTTGTGGCGGCGGCCGCCGCGGCGGCCGGGGCGTTCCTGACGTTCCGTACCTACCTCCAGGTGCGCGGCAACAGCAAGCCGTTGGACCGCGCCGTGCTGGCCGGGATCCGCATCGCCGCGCTCGCGGTGCTGGCCTTCTGCCTGCTCCGCCCGGTGCTGGTGCTCTCCTCCGTCGTGCCGCAGGAGAACTTCCTCGGCATCCTGATTGACGACTCGCGCAGCATGCAGATCGCCGACAGCGACGAGACGCCGCGCCACGCGTTCGTGCGGCAGGCGCTGGGGACGCCGGAGAGCACGCTGCGGTCCGCGCTGGCCGACCGCTTCGCGCTCCGCTTCTTCCGGTTCTCATCCGAGACCGACCGGATTGCGGCGGTCGACGAGATCGAGTACGACGGCTCGCGGACGCATATCGGCCAGGCGCTCGAGCGGGCGCATGACGAGCTGTCGGGCGTCCCGCTGTCCGGTCTGGTGGTCGTGACCGACGGCGCGGACAACGCCGACGGCGGACTCGGGGAGGCGCTGCTGCCGCTCCAGGCGTCGGGCGTGCCGGTCTTCACCGTCGGGCTGGGGCAGGAGGCGTACGAGCGCGACATCCAGATGAACCGCGTCGACATGCCCCGCCGCGTGCTGAAGGGCGCGTCGCTCGCGGTTGACCTGGTCGTGACCCACCGCGGTTACCGCGGCGAGACGGTCACGGTGCAGATCGAGGACGAGGGCCGCATCGTTTCCACGCAGGACGTGGAGCTGCCGGCCGACGGCGAGCCGGAGACCGTGCGGATGCGCTTCACCGCCGCCGAGGAGGGCCCCCGGTTGTACAGCTTCAGCGTCGCGCCCCAGCCGGGCGAGATGGTGACCCGCAACAACGTCCGGGAGGGGCTGATCGTCGTCGAGGACCGGCGCCGGAAGATCCTGTACTTCGAGGGCGAGCCGCGCTGGGAGGTCAAGTTCCTCCTCCGCGGCGTCGAGAGTGACGAGAACCTGCAGGTGACGTTGCTGCAGCGCACCGCCGAGAACAAATTCTTCCGCATGAACGTCGACGGTCCGGACGAGCTGCCGGGCGGCTTTCCCACCCAGCGCGCCGACCTGTTCGCCTACAGCGGCCTCGTGCTCGGCAGCATCGAGGCGAACCACTTCACGCCCGACCAGCTGCGGATGATCGCCGACTTCGTCAACCGCCGCGGCGGCGGGATGCTGATGCTGGGCAGCCACCGATCGTTCGCCGAGGGCGGCTACGCCGGGACGCCGGTGTCCGACGTGCTGCCGGTGGTATTGCCGCCCGTGGCGGCCGACTCCGAGGAAGGCTTCTTCGCCGAGGTAAGGGTGTCCGCCACCCGCGCCGGCGCTAGCCACGCCGCGACGCAGATTGCCGACACCGAGCAGGCCTCGGTCGAGCGCTGGGACACGCTGCCCCCGGTGACGGTGGTCAATCCGATCACCGAGGCGAAGCCGGGCGCGACGGTGCTGCTGAGCGCGCCGGACGACCTCATCATCCTGGCGTTCCAGCGCTACGGCGCGGGCAAGTCGCTGGCGCTGCCGATCCAGGATTCGTGGATGTGGCAGATGCACGCCGACGTTCCGGTCGAGGATCAGACCCACGAGACCTTCTGGCGCCGCCTGCTGCGCTGGGTCGTCGACGGCGTGCCGGATCAGGTCTCCGTCGAGGTGTCCAGCGACCGGGTGGAGCCGGAGGAGGTGGTCACGGTACTGGCCACGGTGGTCGACCCCGGCTTCGAGGAGCTCAACAACAGCGCCGTCGTCGCGCTCGTGACCGACCCGGAAGGCAACGTCAGCGAGCGGCAGATGGAGTGGACGGCGGAAAAGGACGGTGAGTACCGCACGACGTTCACGGCCGGCGCCGAGGGATTCTACGAGGTGCACGTGGAGGCGTCGACGGGCGGCGAGCTGCTCGGCGAGGATGCCGCGTACGTGCAGGTGGCGGGGGGCGACAGCGAGTTCTACGACTCGACGATGCGCACGTCGCTGCTGCAGCGCATGGCCGACGATACCGGCGGGCGCTTCTATACCGCCGCCAGCGCCGGTACGCTGGCGGACGACATCCAGTACGTGGGCGGCGGCGTCACGGTCGTCGAGGAACGGGACGTTTGGGACATGCCGTTCCTCCTGCTGCTGCTGGCGGGACTGATCCTCGGCGAGTGGGGCTACCGGCGGTTCAGAGGGCTGGCATGAGAGGGGCCGCAGTACTGGTCGCCTTCTGGCTGGCGCTCGGCGCCATCGCCGCGCCGGTGTCAGCGCAGCAGACGCACCTGCTCGTGGTGACCGGCTTGGGCGGCGAGGCCGACTACACGGACCAGTTCCACGAGTGGGCGACCACGCTGCTCGATGCGGCCACCACGCACTACGCGGTGCCGGCCGACCACATCACCTACCTCGGAGAGAAGCCGGAGCTCGCCCCGGAGCAGATCGCCGACCGGTCCTCGCGCGAGAACGTCACGGCGGCCATCGACGCCATCGCGGCGCGCGCCGAGCCGGGAGATCACGTGGTCATCGTGCTGTTCGGCCACGGCAGCTTCGCGGATACGGCCCGCATCAACCTGCCGGGCAGGGATCTGTCGGCGGACGATTTCGCCGAGCTGCTCGATCGGCTCGACGTGGGCCACGTGACGTTCGTCAACACCGCGAGTGCCAGCGGGCCGTTCGTCGAGAAGCTGTCGGGCGAGAACCGTGTGGTGATGACCGCCACCCGGTCCGGCGGCGAGCGCAACGCCTCGGTGTTCGGCGGGTACTTCGTCGAGGCGTTCGCCGGCGCGCAGTCCGACGCCGACCAGAACAAGGACGAGCGGGTCTCGATGCTGGAGGCGTTCGAGTACGCCCGCATCAAGGTGGAGCAGAGCTACGAGGCGGACGGCCGCATCGCGACCGAGCATGCGCTGCTCGATGACAACGGCGACGGCGACGGCAGCAGCGAGCCGGACCCGCTCGGCGGCGACGGTACCGTGGCCCGGACGCTGTTCTTCACCAGCGGCGCCGACCTGCGGGCCGCCGCCGCGTTTCCGGACGATCCCGAGCTGGTTGCGCTGTACGAGGAACGCCTGGCGCTGGAGGCGCGGGTGGACGATCTCCGCCGCATCCGCGGCGCCGAGCCGTCCGAGCAGTACGCGCAGGAGCTCGAGCGCCTGCTGGTGGACCTGGCGCTCAAGAGCCGCGAGATCCGCCAGCGGGAGGCGGCGAAGGAGCGATGAGGCCGCTCGCGAGACGCGCATGGCTGCCGCTCGCCGCCGCCGCGCTGCTGGTGTCGGTTGTCGCGGGGCTGGCCTCGCTGGGCGCCTTGGCCGCCGCCGCGCCGCCGGCGGCGGACGAGTACGATTTCGGCAACACGGCGTACGACGGCCGCTTCGTATTCGTCCGGGTCCGCTACGACATGGGCTTTTCCGGCGGTTTCTTCCGGCGCGATCTGCCCTGGGCGCACGACTACCCGCTGGCCGAGCGCAACCTTTCGAAGATCCTCGAAGCGGTGACGAGCCTCGATCCGTACCTGGCGCCGAACGGCGGCAACGTCATGACGTTCGACGATCCGGAGATTTACAAATTCCCGTTCGCCTACATGTCCGAGCCGGGATACTGGACCATGAACGAGGCGGAGGTCCGCGGGTTGCGGGCGTATCTGCAGAAGGGTGGTTTTCTGGTCTTCGACGACTTCCGGGGCGACCACTGGTTCAATTTCGAGCGCCAGCTCCGCAGGGTGCTGCCCGACGCGCGGCTCGTCGAGCTGGACGTCACACATCCCATCTTCCACGCGTTCTTCGGTATCGAGACGCTGGAGATGCACGAGATGTACAGCCTGCCGGTGCACTTCTTCGGCGTGTTCGAGGACAACGACCCTGACCGCCGGCTCATGATGATCGTGAATTACAACAACGACATCGGCGAGTACTGGGAGTTCTCGGACACCGGCTACTACCCGGTCGACCTGACCAACGATTCGTACGAGTTCGGTGTGAACTACGTGATCTACGCACTGACGCACTAGGGGAATTCATAGACCTGTCGAAGGAGAGCGGCATTGGAAATCGATATTCACGCGGGCGAGCCGACCGATCTCGAGGCACCGGACGACATCGCCGTCGCAGACAAGCTGAAGAACGGCCGGCAGGAGATCCTCGCCGAGCTGCACAAGTTGATCATCGGCCAGCACGAGGTGATCGAGCAGGCGTTGCTCACGCTGTTCGTCGGCGGCAACAGCATCATCGTCGGCGTGCCCGGCCTCGCCAAGACGCTGCTGATCCAGACGATGGCGAAGGTGCTGGACCTGAAGTTCGCGCGGATTCAGTTCACGCCCGACCTGATGCCGTCGGACATCACCGGCACCGACATCATTCAGGAGGACGCCGAGACGGGCAACCGCAAGATGACCTTCGCGCCCGGCCCGGTCTTCACGAACGTCCTGCTTGCGGACGAGATCAACCGCACGCCGCCGAAGACGCAGTCGGCGCTGCTCGAGGCGATGCAGGAGCATCGGGTCACGGTGCAGGGGCGCACCTACCAGCTCAGGGAGCCGTTCTTCGTCTTCGCGACGCAGAACCCGATCGAGCTGGAGGGCACCTACCCCCTGCCGGAGGCGCAGCTCGACCGGTTCATGTTCCATATCATCATCGACCATCCGCCGGAGGACGAGGAGCTCGACGTCGTTCGGACCACCACCATCGTGCAGCGGCACAAGTTCCAGCACGCGGTGACCGGGGCGGACCTGGTGGCGTTCCAGGAGCTGATCCGCAAGGTGCCGGTGTCCGAGCCGGTGCTCAAGTACGCGCTGCGCCTGGTGCGAACCAGCCGGACGAAGGCGCCCGACGTACCGGAATTCGTGAAAAAGTGGGTGGCGTACGGCGCCAGCGTCCGCGCCGCGCAGTACCTGATCCTCGGCGGCAAGGCGCTCGCGGTGACCCAGGGGCGCTATCACGTCAGCTTCGAGGACATCCGCGCGCTGGCGCACCCGGTGCTGCGCCACCGGATCCTGCTCAACTTCCACGCCGAGTCGGAAGGGGTCACGTCCGACCAGATCGTCGATCAGCTGTTGGAGGCGGTGCCGGTCCCGGCCTCGCGGATGTAGCGTGGACGCACCCCAGAGCTCGCCCGGCGCCCGCTTCGTCGACCCGCAGGTGCTCGCGCGCATCGGCAGCCTCAACCTGCTGGCACGGACGGTCGTGGACGGGTTCATCAACGGCCTGCACAAGGCGCCGTACCTGGGCGTCTCCATCGACTTCGCCGAGCACCGCGGCTACATGCCGGGCGACGACATCCGCTTCATCGACTGGCGGGTTTACGCCCGGACCGATCGCTTCTACGTCAAGCAGTTCGAGGCCGACACTAACGCGAACTTCTCGGTGATGTTCGACATATCGCGGTCGATGAACTTCGGCAGCCGGGGCATCACGAAGCTCGACTACGGCCGCTACCTGGCGGCCTGCCTGACGTACTTCTGCACGAAGCAGCGCGACCGGGTGGGACTCGTCACGTTCGACGACGACATCGTCACCCGCATACCGCCGTCGGCGAAACACCTCGACGTCGTGCTGCACGAGCTGGATCGGGTCGACGCGGGACGCCCCGGGTCGCTGGCGCACCCGATGTTCCGCGCCACCGAGCTGTTCAAGCGGCGCGGCATCATCGTGGTGATTTCGGACTTCTACGAGGACCCGCAGGCGGCGGTCGAGGCGATGAAGCCGCTGTGCTACGGCGGAACGGATCTGATCGTGTTTCACGTGCTCGACCCGGCCGAGATCGATTTTCCGTACGACGACGCCGTCAGCTTCCAGGACATCGAGACCGGCCGCAGGATGCCGGTCGTGCCGGAGAAGCTGCGGGACCAGTACCGCGCGCTCGTCCAGGAACACATCGCCGCGCTGTCGAAGCTGTGCGGTGAGAACCGCATCGACTACGCGCTGTTCAACACCGCGACGCCGCTCGATCACGCGCTGTTCAAGTTCCTGGCGGTACGCGAGAAATTGAGCCGGGTGCGCTGATGGCCTTCCTCGCGCCGCTGTTCCTGCTCGGGCTCGGGGCGCTCGCCGTTCCGGTGATCATCCACATGATCCAGCGGGAACGGAAGGAAGTGGTCGAGTTCCCCTCGCTGATGTTCGTGCGGAAGATCCCGTTCCACTCGTTCCGCCGCCAGCGGATCAGGCACTGGTTCCTGCTGCTGCTGCGCTGCGTCGCATTCATCCTGCTGATTGCCGCGTTCGCGCGTCCGTTCTTCGAGGCGCCGACGGTGGCGGCCGTCACGTCCGGGGCGCGCGAGGTGGTCATCCTGATCGACCGCTCGTACAGCATGGCGTATGCGGATCGCTGGGACCGCGCCCGCGACGCGGCGGCCGACGCGATCGACGGGCTGGCCGCCGACGACCGCGCCACCCTCATCTTCTTCGACAGCGGCGCGGAGGTCGGGCCGCGCTCGATGACCGACCGCGGCAGCCTGCGGGCGCTCGTGGACGCCGCGGAGCTGGGCGCCGGAACGACGCGCTACGGGCCCGCGCTCAAGCTTGCGGAGGGCATCTTCGAGGATTCAAGCCTGCCGCGGCTGGAGGCGGTGCTGATCAGCGACTTCCAGCAGTCCGGTCTGGACAGCGCCTCCGGCATCCGTTTTCCGGAAGGGACGGTGCTCACGCCGATTCAAGTGGGAGACGAGGCGCGGGCCAACGTGAGCGTCGCGGGCGTGCTGTTCCAGCGCGAGTACTTCTCGGGACGCGAGCGGGTCGTGGTGGCCGCACGTGTCACGAACCGGGGCGATGAGCCGGTCGCGGGTCTGGACGTGACGCTGGAGCTCGAAGGGCGCGAGATTGAAACCCTCGCAATGGAGCTCCCAGCGAGTGGATCGTCAACCGTCGACTACGCGGCCGTGACCCTCGGCGACGCGCCGATGACCGGTGCTGTCCGCATCCGGGCGGACACGCTGCCGACGGACGACGTTTTCCACTTCGTCATCACGCCCGGCCAGGTCGTCCGGGTGCTCCTGGTGGGGCACGACCGCGCGGACGCGGAGGCCGGCCTGTTTCTGCGGCGCGCACTCGGGATCGGGTCGTCGCCCTCGTTCGACCTCGCCACGACCACCATCAGCGGTTTCGATGCGTCCGACCTGAGCGGCCGGCAGGTGGTGATCCTGAACGACACGCCGCCGCCCTCCGGCGCCGCCCTGACGGCGTTGCAGCAGTTCGTCGACAGCGGCGGCGGGCTGCTGGTGGTGTCGGGTGAGCGGAGCGCCTGGCCGTCGGACGAGGGGCTGCTGCCGGGCGCGATCGGGTCGCCGCTCGACCGCGCGGGCCGCGGCGGGGCGGTCGGCTTCGTCGACTACAGCCATCCGGTGTTCGAGCTGTTCGGGGCGCCGCGCAGCGGCGACGTGACCACGGCGCGGTTCTTCCGGTACCGCCCGATCGAGCCGGTGGAGTCGGCGGCGGTGCTCGCCCGCTACGACGACGGCAACCCGGTGCTGGCCGAGCGCCGCGTCGGCAGTGGCGCGGTGCTGCTGTGGGCATCGACGCTCGACAGCTTCTGGAACGATCTGGCCCTCAAGCCGGTCTATCTGCCGTTCGTCCACCGCATGGTGCAGCATCTCGCCGGCTACGCGCCGCCGACGCCCTGGTACTACGCCGGTCAGGTGCTGGACCTGGCGGAGCAGCCGCGGGTGGCGGCCGCCGCCCCGGCCGATGCCGAGCTGGTGGCGGTCTCGCCGGCCGGCCGCCGCGTGCCGGTGAGCGCCGGCCAGCGCGCCGGTTTTCTCGCGCTGGAGGAGCAGGGCCTGTACGAGATTCACGATGCAACGGTGCCCGGTGACCGGCTGCTGACCCTGGCCGTCAACGTGGATCTGTCCGAGTCCGACCTGACCACGGTCGATCCACAGGAGCTGGCGAGCGCCGTCACCGGCCGGGCCGGCGGCGACCGCGAGGCGGCCGGCGCAGCGGCCCGCACGTTCAGTTCGGAGGACCTGGAGCGGCGCCAGGGAATCTGGTGGTATCTCCTGGTCATTGCGTTCTGCCTGCTGGTCGGAGAAACTGTTGTATCGAACCGGTTGTCCAGGCGCGCGCTGGAAGTCGACTGACCCGCGCCCGTGATGAAAGGACCAGGCGGATGAGGCCCAACGAGCCGCAGTTCACCGGTAGTCGCAGCGAGGTGCTCCGCGTGATCCGGCACGTCCGGAACCGCTGGCGCCTGCGGGTGGCCGTCCGGGGTGTCTCGGTCCTGATCGCCGCCGCGCTGGGAACATTTCTCGCCTCCTCGTACGGGCTCGAGGTGTTCCGGTTCAGCCCGACCTCCATCGTCACGTTCCGCATCGTGACCTACGTGGTGCTGATTGCCGCCGGCTGGTGGCTGTTCGTCCGCCCGGTGTCCCGGCGCGTGTCCGACGAACGGGTGGCGCTCTACCTGGAGGAGCACGAGCCGTCGCTCCAGGCCGCGCTGCTGAGCGCGGTCGAAGAGAGCAAGAAGGAAAACCGCACCGCCGCATTGGACTACTCGCCGCAGATCGTGCGGCGGTTGATCGATTCGGCGGTCGAGAAGGTACGCGATGCCGACATGGGCCGGAACGTCGAGCAGCAGCAGCTCACCCGTTCTTCCGGGCTGCTGGCCGGCGCGACTGCTTTCGCCGTCCTGCTGCTGGTCTTCGGTCCCGACTACCTGCGGCATGGGATCAGCGCGCTGCTGTTGCCGGCCGGCAACGTCGAGGCGGCCAGCCCGTACCGCATCGAAGTATCCCCCGGCGACGCCACCGTGGCCCGCGGCGCCGACCAGACCGTTACCGCGCGGCTCGTCGGCTTCGACGCCGAGAGCGTGAACCTGTTCATGCGCGCCGGATCGAATGCGCAGTTCGAGCGGCTGCCGCTGGTGCCGGTGGATGAGACCGACCAGTTCGAGGTGCTGCTGTTCGACCTCCAGAACGGCACGGACTACTTCGTCGAGGCAGCGGGCGTGGAGTCGTCACGGTTCACCCTCGACGTCGTCGACCTCCCGTACGTCGAGCGGATCGAGCTGGAATACGTATTTCCCGCGTACACGGGCCTGGACCCGCAGCTAGTCGAGAGCGGCGGCGACATCGCGGTGCTCAAGGATACGGAGGTCCGGCTGCGGGCGTTCTCCACGCTGGCGACCGAGGCGGGCGAGCTGGTGCTGGACGAGGACGACCGGGCGCCGCTGACCGTCCAGCCGGACGGCAGCCTGACGGCGAGCTTCGTCGTCGAGGGCGAGGGGTTCTACCGGATCGACCTGCAGGCGCCTGATGGCCAGCTCGTGACCGCGTCGCCGCAGTACACCATCGACGTGCTGACCGACCTGCCGCCGGCGGTCATGTTCGTCACGCCGGGACGGGATACGACCGCCAGCGCGATCGAGGAGGTGTTCGTCGAGGCGCGCGCCGATGACGACTTCGGCCTCCTCTCGCTCCACCTCGTCTACTCGGCCAACGGCGGTGCCGAGCAGGCGGTGCAGCTGTTCGACGGCGGCGGCAGCGCGTTGAAAGAGGTGTCGGCCGGACATACCTTCTTCCTGGAGGAGCTTGGCCTGGAGCCGGGTGACTTCGTCTCGTACTACGCCCGCGCCACCGACCGCAACCTGGCGCAGGAAAACCGCGACATCAAGAGTGACCTGTACTTCGTGCAGATCCGCGCGTTCAGCAAGGACTTTCGCGCGGCGCAGTCGCAGGGCGGCGCCATGGGCGGCGCCGGCGGCGGGGCGGGCGCCGACCCGCGGGCGTTGTCGGAGGCGCAACGGGAGATCGTCTCCGGCACGTTCAACGTCATCCGCGACCGTGAGACGTACAGCGACGAGGAGTACCGCGAGAACCTCGTCTTTCTGACGCTGGCCCAGGGGCGGCTGCGCGAACAGGTCGAAACGCTGCTGCGCCGCATGAACAGCCGGGTGATGCCGGCCGATCCCGAATTCCGCGCCATCGCCGATCTGCTGCCGCAGGCGGCTGAGGCCATGCTCGAGGCCGAGACGGAGCTGCAGGGGCAGGATGCCGACGGCGCGTTGCCGCCGGAGCAGCGCTCCCTGCAGTTTCTGCAGCGGGCCGAGGAGGCGTACGAAGAGGTGATGGTGTCGATGAGCGCGGGCGGCGGTGGCGGTGGCGGCGGGCGCAGTCAGGCCGCCGAGGACCTCGCCGACCTGTTCGAGCTGGAGCTCGACAAGCTGCAGAACCAGTACGAGACGGTGCAGCGCGGGCAGCAGCAGGCGGCGGACGACACCGTCGACGAGTTGATGGAGCGCCTGCGCGAGCTGGCCCGCCGCCAGGAGCGGGAGGCCGAGCGGCAGCGCCGCCGTGCCCGCGGGCAGCAGAGTGCGCAAGCGGGCGGCGCGGGGCAGCGGGCCCTTGCGGAAGAAGCCGAAGAGGCGGCCCGGCGGCTGGAGCGGCTTGCGCGCGAGATGAGCTCGCCGCAGATGATGGATGCGTCGCGGCGGTTGCAGGAAGCGGCTGACGCGATGCGGCGGGCCGCGGCCAACAGCGACAACCTGGGCTTTGCCGAGGCGGGCGCCGCGCTCGACCGGCTGCGCGAGGTGCAGGATCGCCTGCAGACCGAGCAGGCCGGGCGTCTCGATCGCGACATCGAGGAGGCGCTGCGCCGGGCGAACCGGCTGGCCGACGAGGAGCGGGAAGTGGCGGCCGAGGTCGACGGCCTGGCCGGGTCGTCGGACGACGAGCGGATGGCGCAGATGCAGGGCCTGATGGAGCGGAAGGACGCGATGGAGGCAGAGGTCGCGGATCTGGAGCGGCAGATCGACTCGACGTCGGCCGAGTTCAGGCGCGATCAGCGCGATGCCTCGCGCCGTATGGCGGAAGCGGCCGACAGCATCCGCGACAACAAGCTCAAGGAGAAGATCCGCTATTCGAAGGGGTTGATCCGCAGCCGCGCGCCGGAGACCGCACAGGCGTTCGAGGACGAGATCGGCAGTGATATCGGCGATCTGCAGGAGAAGCTGCAGGCGGCCGAACAGGCGGTCGGGGAGACGGCGGGTGACTCGATGGCGGAGGCGCTCGACCGGACCCGCGACCTGATGCGGGGCCTGGAGTCGCTGGAGCACCGGATTTCGCGGGAAGGCGAGCAGGCGGACGGCGAGCCTTCCGAGGGGCAGGGCCAGCAGGGCGGCCAGCAGCCCGGCAGCCAGTCGGCCGAGGGTGTCACGGACGGCCAGCCCGGCGTGGGCGATACGGTCGGCGACCCGTTCGGCGCCGGCGGCTGGGGCAACCGGCGTCCCGGTTCCTACTTCGAGCCGGGGGATGTCCGGCAATGGCAGCGGGAGTTCCAGGAGCGGCTTGGCGAGGCGCAGGACATCCGGCGTCTGCTGCAGGACGAGGGCTTCTCGGCCGAGGAGCTGAACGAGATCATTCAGCGCATGCAGGAATTCGACGATACGCGCGTCTATCAGAGCATCGAGGTGCTCGCCGGCCTGCAGACGATGATTCTCGAGGAGCTCAAGCGCTTCGAGTACCGCCTGCGGCGCGAGGTCGACGCGGAGAGCGAGGAGCTGTTCCTGGCCTCATCCGACGACGTGCCCCCCGGCTTCCGTGATCTGATCGAGGAGTACTACCGGGCGCTCTCGCGCGAGAACTGATTCCCGTCGCGCCGTGCCCGATTCTCCACATCTCCAGGTGATCGAGGCCGAGCCGCCCGGCCCGGCCAGCGCCTCGGTCATACTGATGCATGGCCTCGGGGCCGACGCCGGCGACCTGTACCCCCTGCCTCCCGCGTTCGGCCTGCCGGCCGAGATGCACGTCCGCTACGTGTTCCCCAGCGCGCCGCAGATGCCGGTGACCATCAACATGGGCATGTTGATGCCGGCCTGGTACGACATCCGCAGCATCGGCCCGGCAGGTCAGGACGAGCCGGGGATCCGCCGCGCTGCCGCCTGGATAGACGAGCTGATCGCTCGAGAAGTGGCGCGCGGCGTGCCGGCCTCCCGCATCGTCCTGGCCGGGTTCTCGCAGGGCGGGGCGATGGCGCTGTTCACCGCGCTGCGGTATCCGCAGGCGCTGGCGGGCGTCATCTGCATGTCCGGGTACCTGTTGTTGGCCGACACCCTCGCACAGGAGGCGGCCGCCGCGAACCGCAGCGTACCAATCTTCGTGGCGCACGGAACGGTCGATCCGATGGTCGACATCGGGCTCGGCCGCCGCAGCCGCGACCTGCTGGTGGAAGCCGGCTACGCGGTTGACTGGCACGAGTATCCGATGGCCCACCAGATCTGCGGCGAGGAGCTGACCGACATCGGCCGCTGGCTGACCGGCCTGCTGGCGCCGCCCGCCAGGGCATGACGGGGCGGCCCGCTTCTCCGCGTCGGTAGCCCGGTGGCCGGCGTTTCCGGACGCGCCCGCCGCATTGCGCTCGCTCGGCGCGCGGTATCGGCTGGCGGTCGTCTCCAATGGCGACGACGATCTCTTTGCCGGTTCCGCGGCGCGGCTCGGCGTCACGTTCGACGCCGTGGTTACCGCGCAGCAGGTCCGCAGCTACAAGCCGGCCCACGCGCACTCCGACGCCCGGCCGCATCTCGAAGTCCCGGACTTGCGCACCTTGACCGGCGTACATGAATAACGTGGTACAACCCCGTGTGGAATCGACGGTCGAACGCAGCGGGGCTTGTGCCACAGGCTGCTAAGCTGGAGGCTTTTGAATTTGCGGAACACCATCATGGCCGGATCGCAACGAATCGCAGCGTTCGCCGGTGCGGCGCTGTTGGCGGCCTGCGCCGCCGAGGAGCCGGAAATCATCGTGCCGCCGCCACCCCCCACCGAGGCCCAGAAGATCGTCGACACGCTGCACGGCGTGGCGGTGCCGGATCCGTATCGCTGGCTCGAGGATCAGGACGCGCCCGCGACGCGCGCCTGGATTGACACCCAGAACGCCTACACCGATACCGTGCTCGACGCGTTGCCGGGCCGCGAGCGGCTTAGGGAGTTGGCCGCCGGCGTGCTCGAGCGGGACGTCATCGGACTGCCGAATGAGCGCGGCGGGCGGTATTTCTACAGCAAGCGGCGCGCAGATCAGGACCTGGCGGTCGTCTACGTGCGCGACGGGCTGCACGGCGCCGACCGCGTGCTGATCGATCCTCACCCGCTGAGCCCGGACCACACGACGAGCGTGGCGCTGCGCGACATCTCGGACGACGGCGGGCTGGTGGCGTACGCCGTGCGCGACGGCGGCGTCGACGAGGTCTCCCTCCGAATCCGCGACGTGGACACGGGCGAGGATCTGCCCGACGTCCTTCCGCCGGCGCGCTACGGCCAGGTGGCGCTGGCGCCGGACGGCGGCGGCTTCTACTACGAACGCTACGGCGACGTGACGCCGCGGGTGATGCATCACGCACTGGGCGCCGACCCGTCGACAGACCGGCAGCTGTTCGGCGAGGGCTACGAGCGCCATCATATTCCGGTCACCCTGCTCTCCGATGACGGCCGCTGGCTGGTTGTGCATGTCATCGAAGGGTCCTCCGGACCGACGGAGATCCACGTAAAGGATCTTGAGGGCGACGGGCCGTTCGTGACGGCTATCGCCGACGGCGTGTCGGAGTCATGGGCCGAGTTCGCCGGCGATCAGCTCGTCATCACGACCAACCTCGATGCGCCGAACAAGCGCGTGGTGCTGGCCGATCCGGCGCACCCGGCGGCCGACCACTGGCGCGAGGTGATCCCGGAGCGCGACGACATCGTCGTGCAGGCGGCCAGCGGCCTCGGCGGGCAGCTCGCCGTGTCGTACCTGCAGGACGTCCAGCCGCGCTTCGCGATCCATGACCTCGACGGGACGCACGTGCGTGACATCGGCTTCGACACTGTCGGCTCGGTCGGCGGCGGCGCGGGCCGTTGGACCAGCAACGAGGCGTTCTTCACGTTCGAGACGTTCCATGTCCCGAGCACCATCTACCGCTACGACCTGGAGACGGGAGAGCAGGCGGTGTGGGCCGCGGCGGAGCTGCCGGTGGCCGCCGATGCGTACCGCGTCACGCAGCAGTGGTTCCGGTCAAAGGACGGTACGCGCGTGCCGATCTTCATCGTGCATCGGCCGGATGTGGCGCTCGACGGCGGCAACCCGACGTACCTCACCGGGTACGGCGGCTTCAACGTGAACCTCACGCCGGCGTTCTCGGCGCTGGCGACGACCTGGCTTGAAGCGGGCGGCGTGTTCGCCCTGGCGAACATGCGCGGCGGCGGCGAGTTTGGCGAGGCCTGGCACCAGGACGGCATGCTGGCCAACAAGCAGAACGTGTTCGACGATTTCATCGCCGCGGCCGAGCATCTGATCGCCGGGGGGTACACGAGCAGCGCGCAGCTGGCGATCGGCGGCGGCAGCAACGGCGGGCTGCTCGTCGGGGCGGTGTCGAATCAGCGCCCCGACCTGTTCGGCGCGGTGGTCTGCACGTACCCGCTGCTCGACATGGTGCGCTATCACCAGTTTCTGGTCGCCAGCTTCTGGGTGCCGGAGTACGGCTCGAGCGAGGACCCGGAGCAGTTCGGCTGGCTGCACGCCTACTCGCCGTACCACAACGTGACCAACGGCGGCGACTACCCGGCGACGCTGTACATCTCGGGCGACGGCGACACCCGCGTCGCGCCGCTCCACGCCCGCAAGATGGCGGCGCTGATGCAGGCGAAGAACGGCTCGGACAACCCCGTCCTGCTGCGTTACCACACGCAGGCGGGGCACTCGGGCGGCCAGCCGGTCAGCCAGCAGATCGACCAGATGGTCGACACGGTGAGCTTCCTGCTCTGGCAGGTGGGACGGAAAGCCGGATGACGGGAAGTCACTGTGTGCGGATCATGAACGCTTGTCCCTACATCAACTTGCCTGCCCACGCCTCCAGGGGATACCTATTCAGCCTCACGCTCGCTGGCGAATCGATGACGAGAGCCTTCAACGATAGAACGAGAGTCGGAATCGACGAGTGCACGGCGGGCAGTCACTGAGGTTGTGAGCCCCTTGTCCTACAACTCGCGGCTTGCTCTCGACCTCCTGAGGTTGGGCACAGCGCAACGCGATGCCGAGTTCCGCGAAGGGCAGGAAAATGCTATCCGCCACATCGTGGAGGGCCGTGGCCGGCTCCTTGTGGTGCAGAAGACCGGGTGGGGCAAGAGTTTCGTGTACTTCATCGCGACCAAGCTCTTGCGCGAGGCCGGAGCAGGACCTGCGCTCCTGTTCTCGCCGTTGCTTTCGTTGATGCGAAACCAGATTGCTGCCGCCGAGCGGATGGGGGTGCGTGCCGTTCGGATCACCTCCGACAACCAAGAGCACTGGGACGACGCGGAAGGGCGCTTGCGGCGCGATGAAGTGGACATCCTGCTGATTTCTCCCGAGCGGCTCGGTAACGAGCACTTTCGGACAGAGGTGCTAGCAGGTATCGCAGAGCGCATCGCCTTCCTGGTCATCGACGAGGCCCACTGCATCTCGGATTGGGGCCACGATTTCAGGCCCCACTATCGACTGATCGAGCGGATCGCCAGTACCCTGCCGGTGAACCTCAGACTCCTCGCGACGACCGCAACGGCGAACGATCGCGTGATGGGAGATCTCGCTACGGTGCTAGTGCTTTGCCACGAGTAAACATTAGGGCTGTCGTGGAACTCATCTCGAACCGAGAGAGTTTCCGTGGGGAAAAAATACATCGTTCGACTCACGGCACAGGAACGCGAGGTCTGTCAACAGACGCTCCGAACGCTCAACGGCGGCAGCGAGAAGGTGCGCCGCGCGCAGATTCTCTTGAAGGCCGATGCGGACGGGCCAAGGTGGACCGACCGGCAGGTCGCCGAGGCCTTTTCGTGCCGCACCAAGACGGTCGAGAACATTCGCCAACGATGCGTGCTGGACGGGTTCGAACAGGCGCTGGAGCGAAAACGACGCGAATCACCGCCGGTCGAGAAGCTGCTCGACGGCGAACAGGAGTCCCAGGTCATCGCCTTGCGTCTGGGGCCGCCCCCGAGGGGCTTTGCGAACTGGTCGCTACGGCTGTTGGCGCGCCGGGTCGTCGAGTTGGGGGTCGTCGAGTCGATCAGCCACGAAACCATCCGGCGCACGCTTAAAAAAACGGCATGACGCGGCGGAAAATCGAGTATTGGGTGATCCCGCCACAGGCCGATGCCGAGTTCGCGGCGAACATGGAACAGGTCCTGGACCTGTATCAGCAACCCTACGATCCGGATTGTCCCGTCGTGTGCATGGACGAGCAGCCGGTGCAGTTGGTCAGGGAAACCCGTCCGCCGATGGCGGCCACGAAGCAGCGTCCCCGGCGTGTCGACTACGAGTACGAACGGGCCGGCACGGCCGCGGTCTTCCTGTTCAGCGAACCGCTGGCGGGTTGGCGGCAGGCGACGGCCCGGGCCCGGCGCAGGAAGGTGGACTGGGCGCTGGAGGTCGCCGGCCTGTTGGAAGGACGCTACGCCGACTGCGAGAAGATCACCTTGGTGTGCGACAACCTCAACACGCACACCAAGGGCGCCTTCTACGAAGTGTTCGAGCCGACCCGGGCACGGCAACTCGTTCGTCGCATCGCGTTCTGCCACACGCCGAAACACGGGAGCTGGCTGAACATCGCGGAGAACGAGCTGAGCTCGATGACGCGCCAATGCCTGCGCGAACGCCGCATCGGCGACCTCGAGACCCTGCACGGCGAAGTGTCGGCGTGGTCCACCGACGTCAATGGCACGCAACGCGGCGTGGACTGGCAGATGAAGGTCGACGATGCGCGCTGTAAACTCAAGTCCGTCTATCCGAAGATTATGACGTGACGGACCACTAGTGGCGACGACCGCTCTCGGGATGGGTTTCGACAAACCGGACCTCGGCTTCGTGATTCACTACCAGAGTCCCACCTCGGTAGTGGCCTACTACCAGCAAGTGGGCCGTGCCGGACGTGCGCTGGACGCCGCCTACGGCGTGCTGTTGAGTGGCGAGGAAGAGACTGACATCGCCGACTACTTCATCCTTGGCGCGTTTCCGACCCCTGATGAGGTTCGGCTGGTGATCGAAGCACTCGAAGCCGCTCCCAACGGTCTTTCCATTGCGGAACTACTCGGTAATGTCAATATCAGCAAGGGCCGCATTGAGAAAACGATTGTGTTACTTTCGCTGGAGTCCCCAGCTCCCATCGCGAAAGAGGGGTCAAAGTGGCAACTGACCGCCGCGAACCTGAGCGACGAGTTCTGGGAACGGGCGGAGCGCCTGACGCACCTGCGGCGTGACGAGCAGCGTCAGATGCAAGAATACGTGAGACTCCAATCCGGGCACATGGAATTTCTCATCCGGGCGCTGGATGGGGAGCCCGGAACGGTTCAGCCGCCGAACCTGCCGCCTCTCCCGGCGGAGGTTGCACCGGGTCTCTTGCAGGAAGCGGTGACGTTCCTCCGGCGTACCAGTCTGTCGATCGACCCGCGCAAGCAGTGGCCCGCGGGCGGCATGCCACGATACGACGTTCGCGGACGCATCTCGGCAGAGCACCGCGCAGAGCCAGGAAAGACGCTCTCCATCTGGGGTGACGCCGGCTGGGGCGGACTCGTTCTGCACGGCAAGTATCAGGACAGCCGGTTCGCGGACGATCTCGTCAGCGCCTGTGTCTCGCTGGTGGCGAAATGGGCTCCGCGACCGGCGCCGGAGTGGGTAACCTGCATCCCGTCGCGACGGCACCCGGATCTCGTCCCGGACTTCGCCGAACGCTTGGCGATGCGGCTGCACCTGCCATTCCATTCAGCCTTGACGAAGATCGCAGATCGCGCTGAGCAGAAATCGATGGCGAACGGCATTCAGCAGGCGCGCAACGTGGACGGCTCGTTCGCGGTCTCTCCGGAACGGTTCCCCGATGGGCCGGTGCTGCTGGTGGATGACATGGTGGATTCGCGCTGGACGTTGACAGTCGCGGCGTGGCTGCTACGTTCAAACGGAAGCGGTGAGGTGTGGCCGCTTGCCCTTGCCTCTACGAGCCACGGCTGATGAGGACGGAGCTCTCTTCCAACGCGCAGGCGATCCTGCTGCTGACCGCGCCGTTGATTGCCGGGCGAAGCAAAGCTTCCGCCGACCCGCTGAGCGCCGGCGAATACCGTCGCTTTGCGCGCCGGCTCCGGGAGCTGCGGCATCAGCCCGCCGATCTGCTGGACCCCGGCGCACGGGAGGTCTTGAAGGAGTGCCGCTTCGATTTGGATTCCGGACGGCTTGACCGGCTGCTTGGCCGCGGCTTTCTACTCAGTCAGGCGATGGAGCGCTGGCGGACGCGAGCGATCTGGGTCGTGAGCCGAGCGGATGCCGCTTACCCTCAGCGTTTCAAGAAGCGTCTTGGCGAGAACGCGCCTCCGATTCTCTACGGCTGCGGTGACGCCGCGATCCTGGCCACCGGCGGTCTGGCGGTCGTCGGCTCCCGGAACGTGAGCGACACGCTTATCGACTACACCGAAGAAGTGGGGCGACTCACCGCCGCCGCGCAGCGTACTCTCGTATCGGGAGGCGCCCGAGGCATCGATCAGGCCGCGATGCGCGGAGCGCTGGAAGCCGGCGGGCACGTGATGGGTGTCCTGGCGGACAGCCTCGATAAGGCGGTGATGCGCAGGGAGCACCGGAAAGCGCTTATAGACGGACGGTTAGCGTTGATCACGTCGTACGACCCCGCGGCTCGCTTCATCGTCGGACATGCCATGCAGCGCAATAAGCTGATCTATGCATTGGCGGACTCGGCGCTGGTAGTCAGCTCGGACTACGAGAAAGGCGGCACGTGGGCCGGGGCGGTCGAGCAACTAGACAAGCTGAAGTTTCTGCCGATATATATCCGCGCCGAGGGCGAGCGGGGAAAGGGTCTTGACGAACTTCGAAAACGGGGGGCGATCCCGTGGCCTGATCCGAAGACCCCGGGGAATCTCCAAGAGATTCTGGACGCGCCGCCAAGCGTGGAATACAGCGCTCCAGAACTGTGGACGCTGTCGCCGGGCGTCAGGGATGAGTCAGCGCCGTTTGAAGACGAGCGTCAGGCGGAGCGAACGGAATCCGTAATGACACCCGGTCCTCGCGTCGCGGCGAAATCCACGCCAGCCGGCGAGTTGTTCTGCAAGGTCAGGGAACTGCTCGATACCATGGATGGACCCAAGACCGAAGCCGAAGTGGCCGAGGAGCTGCAAGTCTCAAAGAAGCAGGCCGAAACTTGGTTGGAACGTTTCGTCGACGAGAAGCTGAGGGAGCGGTTGGAGTGTACGGATGAGCCCAGGACGGAAGCCGAACTCGCCGAAATGCTACGAGTCCCCAAGAATCAGATCCGGCGTTGCCTGAAACGCTTGATCGAAGAGGGAGCGATCGAGAAGCTCTCCCGGCCTGTCAGATATCACTCCACTGTCTCAGTCGTTCCTCTCTTCGGTCACGACAATTGACGCGCCGCGGTCACGCGACGTCCGGGCAACGTTCACGATGACCTAAGATCAGGGCTAAGGACTTGATGCCGCAGACGAAACAAAGCCTGACAGTAGCGTCGTTGCTCGCAGCCCTTGCCTGCGGCGGCGGTGGTGCGGTCGACGAGGGCGCGGACGGAGCGGAGACCGGCGTCCCGGCCGCGGAGATTGCGACGGGCGTCAGCGCCGGGACGCTGCTGGAGGCGACGGCGACGCTCGCGTCGGACGAATTCCAGGGCCGCGCCCCCGGGTCGGAAGGGGAAACGAAGACTGTCGAGTATCTGACGGAGCAGTTTGCGGCGCTCGGGCTGACGCCCGGCAACCCCGACGGGACGTGGGTGCAGGCGGTGCCGCTGGTCGGCATCACGTCGCTGTCGGGCGACAAACTGGTCGTCTCGCGCGGCGAAGACAGCCGCACGCTGGAGCCGGCGATCGACTACGTGGCCTGGACGAAGCACGTGGTCGACGAGGTCGAGGTTGCGGATGCCGAGATCGTGTTCGTCGGCTACGGCGCGCGGGCGCCGGAATATGACTGGGACGATTTCGGGGACGCCGATCTCCGCGGCAAGATCCTCCTTTCGCTGGTCAACGACCCGCCGCTCGACGACATCTTCGGCGGGCCGGCGATGACCTACTACGGGCGCTGGACCTACAAACACGAAATTGCGGCCGAGCTGGGCGCCGCGGGGTCGCTGGTCATCCACGAGGTGGGGCCGGCGGGCTATCCGTGGGAGGTGGTGGGGAGCACGCCCTACGCGGAGTCGTTCGATCTCGTCGCCGCCGACGACAACCTGAGCCGAGCCACGTTCGAGGGGTGGGTGCAGCGGGCGACGGCCGAGACGCTGTTCCGGATGGCCGGGCTCGATTTCGAAGCGGCCAAACAGCAGGCGGCCGACCGCGCGTTCGAGCCGATCCCGCTCGGCGTGACCGGGTCGCTCCGCATCCGCAACGAGCTGCGCCGCATCGAGTCGCAGAACGTGGTCGCGAAGATCGAGGGGAGCACCGCGCCGGACGAGGTGGTGATGTACGTCGCGCACTGGGATCACATGGGCGTCGATCCGAGCCTGGACGGCGACCGGATATTCAACGGCGCGGCCGACAACGCCACCGGCACCGCCGGCCTGATCGAGATCGCGCGGGCGTTCGTGGCGGTGCCGGAGCCGCCGCGCCGGTCGATCCTGTTTCTGGCGGTCACGGCCGAGGAGCAGGGCCTGCTCGGGTCGCGGCACTACGGCGAGAACCCGCTCTATCCGGCGGCGCAGACCGTGGCCGCGCTGAACATGGACGTCCTGAACCAGTGGGGCCGGACGCGCGACCTGACGATTGTCGGCATGGGCCAGTCCGAGCTCGACGCCGTCGCGGCCGAGACGGCGGCCGCCCTGGGGCGTGTACTGGCGCCGGACCCGGAGCCGGAGAAGGGTTTCTACTATCGTTCTGACCACTTCTCGTTCGCCAAGGCGGGCATCCCGGCGTTCTACGCCGATCCGGGCGTCGAGTACCTCGACAAGCCGCCCGGCTACGGCATCGAGAAGCGCGCGGAGTACACCGCGAACGACTACCACGCGGTGTCCGACGAGGTGAAGCCCGACTGGGATCTGTCGGGCGCGGCCGAGGACCTCACCTTCATGTACCGCATGGGCGCCCGGCTGGCCGCCGGCGACGACTGGCCCGCCTGGAGCGGGACCAGCGAGTTCCGCGCCGTGCGTGAGGCGCAACGCGCGCCGTAGCAACTGCCGGCGGTTCCCTGCCGCTCCGGCGGGCGATTCAGGCGAGGATGTCCTTGACGATCTTCCCGTGCACGTCCGTCAGGCGGAAGTTGCGTCCCTGATACTGGTACGTCAGCTTCGTGTGGTCGATGCCCAGCAGGTGCAGCATCGTTGCGTGCATGTCGTGGACGTGCACCGGATCCTTGACGATGTTGAACGCGAAGTCGTCCGTCTCGCCGTACGTCATGCCGGGCTTGATGCCGCCGCCGGTCATCCAGATCGTGAAGGCCCGCGGGTGGTGGTCGCGCCCGTAGGTCTCGTCGGTGAGCCGGCCCTGGCAGAAGATGGTGCGTCCGAACTCGCCGCCCCAGATGACCAGCGTCTCGTCCAGCATGCCGCGTTCCTTCAGCTCCTGGACCAGCGCCGCCTGCGGCTGGTCGACGTCCTTGGCCTGCACCTGGATGCGTGGCGGCAGCCGGTCGTGCATGTCCCAGCCTCGGTGGAAGAGCTGGATGAAGCGCACGTCGCGTTCCGCCAGACGCCGGGCGAGCAGGCAGTTGGCCGCGAACGTCCCGGGGATTCGGGAATCGGGCCCGTAGCGCTCGAAGACGCTGTCCGGCTCATCCGACAGGTCCGTCAGCTCCGGCACGGAGGCCTGCATGCGGTAGGCCATCTCGTACTGGGCCATGCGCGTGCTCGTTTCCGGATCGCCCGACTCCGCGAGATCCAACTGGTTGAGCGCCCCCAGATCGTCGAGAAAGCGCCGCCGGGCGCCCCTGTCGACCCCGGGCGGATTCGACAGGTACAGGACCGGGTCGCCGGTGGACAGGAACTTGACGCCCTGGTACTCGGAGGGGAGGAACCCGCTGCCCCACAGGCGGTCGTATATCGGGTTGCCGCCGCGATTCGAGACCATGGCGACGAAGGTCGGCAGGTCGCGGTTCATGCTGCCCAGGCCGTACGCCAGCCAGGAGCCGATGCTCGGCCGGCCCGCGAGTTGGGCGCCCGTCTGCAGGAATGTAACGCCGGGGTCGTGGTTGATCGCCTCCGTGTGCATCGTCTTGATGAAGCAGAGGTCGTCCACGATCTTCGCGGTATGCGGCATCAGCTCGCTGACCCACGCCCGCGACTCGCCATGCTGGGCGAACTTGAACATGGACGGGGTAATCGGGAAGCCCGCCTGCGAAGCCGTCATGGGGGTCAGGCGCTGTCCCTGGCGGATCGATTCCGGGAGATCGGTGCCGCGCAGCTTCTCCAGCCCCGGTTTGTGCTCCCACAGGTCATGCTGCGACGGCGCTCCCCCCTGGAACAGATAGATGACCCGTTTCGCCTTGGGCGCGAAGTGGGGCAACCCGGGCAGCCCGCCGGGAGACAGCGGCGCCTGGGCCAGCAGGTCCTCGCTCATCAGCGTCGCCAGCGCGGCGGCGCCGATGCCGGTGCTCGAGAGCTCCAGAAACCGACGCCGGGTGACCAACTTCTCGAATTCGGTCTGCGGTTTCATCGGTCAGTCCTTCGTGATGGTCCGGTCGAGGTTCAGAACCATGCTCGCCACCATCGTGTAGGAGGCCAGCTCCGCGATGTCCAGCGTTTCGTCGCGCGGGGACTCCCCCACGTTGACGAGCTCGAGCGCCGCCGACCGATCCGTCTGGTAATCGACGAGGTACTCCTGGAAGCCACCGGTGAGGACCTCCTGCACGTCCCCGCGCGGCCGGTGCGCCGTCGCCAGGCGGTAGGCAAACGCGACGCGCTCCTCCGGCGTGGCGCCGCCCTCGGTCATCATGCGTTCCGCCAGCCGGCGCGCCGCCTCGACGTACGTGACGTCGTTCATCAGGTTCAGGGCCTGCAGGGGCGTATTGGTCCGGCTCTCGCGGACGATGCACGTCTCGCGCGTCGATGAATCGAACGCCAGCATCGCCGGCGGCCCGAGCGTGCGCTTCCAGTACGTGTACAGGCTGCGGCGGTACAGGTCGTCTCCGTCGGACTGCCGGTAATCCTGGCTGGCCTGATCCCACAGGCCCTCCGGCTGATACGGCTTGACCGACGGCCCGCCGATCCTGTCCACGAGCAGTCCGGCGACCGTGAGCGCCTGGTCGCGGATTATCTGCGCCGGCAGACGCATGCGCGGTCCGCGCGCCAGCAGGCGGTTCTCGGGGTCCTGCTCGAGCAGCGCCGGTGTGACGGCCGATGCTTGCCGGTAGGTGGCGCTCGTCACGATCGCCCGCTGCAGCGCCTTGACGTCCCAGCCGGAGTCGATGAAGGTCGTCGCCAGCCAGTCCAGCAGCTCGGGGTGGCTCGGGTACTCTCCCTGCAGCCCGAAGTTCTCGGCCGTCTTGACCAGGCCGGTCCCGAGCAGCATCTGCCAGAAGCGGTTGACGGTGACCCGCGCGGTGAGCGGGTGTTCGGGATCGACGAGCCAGCGGGCGAACGCCAGGCGGTTCTTCTCCTGATCGTCGGGCAGCGGAGGCAGCACCGCCGGCACGCCCGGGGTCACCTGCTCCCCGGGAGCGTCGTACGCCCCACGAGCAAGCCGAAATGTCTCGCGCCGCGGCTCCATCTCCTCCATCACCATGACGGTCGGGAAGCTGTCCCAGAGCTCCGCCCGCTGGCGTTCGAGGTCGCCGACCTGACGCCACGCCTCCTGAATCTCTTGCGGCGCGTACTGGTCGAGGAAGCTCAACCGGAGCTTCCCGGACTGCCCGGCGGTCCGGCTCTCCGGCGCGATTCTCGCGATCTCGTCGAGAGACTCCGCGGTCGCGACGACGGCCGCCTGGGGCGGGGTCAGGACGGCCGTGTAGACGCGCACGTCGTCGATCAGGCCCCGAAAACGGTCCCGCGACCCGGTGGCGCCCGACTCGGCGGAAGGCGGGCCGCTGGCGCCGATGCGCAACGGCTCCTTGGTCCGCATCGGGTTGTTGATGCCGTCGAGCATGTGCGTCAGCTCTTGCGGCTGGCCGTTGACGTAGATGCGGAATCCGGACGGTATGCGCTTGCCGTCGTAGGTCGCGACCACGTGCTGCCACGTGTTGAGCGGCAGCGCGTCACGTGTTTCCACCCGCACCCCGTCGTCGACCCAGCGCTGGGACAGGTTGAACCGCACCTTGCCGTCCACGAGGTACAGCCCCCAGCCGCGCTCGCCCTGGTCGCCGGCATAGGCCCGCGACACGATCACGCCGTCGGCAGCGGTGGGGTAGATCCAGGCCGCCAGCGTGAAGGGGTCCTCGTAGGTGAAGTTCGCGATGTCACCCGCATCGACGAAGCGCTGGCCGTCGAAGCTGAGCGCCTCACCGACCCGTCCTGGCACGAAGTGGGGCCGGCCGTCCTTCAAGGCGGCGGTCACCGGCAGATCGACGGTCACCGGCTCCCTGGGCGCCCGTACCCCGACGGTGACCGGGGGAGAGACGGTGATCGGCTCTCCGGTATAGATGCCCGCAACGTCGCCGTCGAGCGGATGATGGACGAGGAGCTTGTCGCGCAGGACCCAATCGACGCGCCCGGCCGCCGGCAGCGAGTCCTCCCACTCCCGTTGCGCGGCCGCCGTCTCCGTCTCGAGGCTCGCAAACGCTTCACGCGCCTCGGCGAGCTTCTCGTCGAACTCGGCCAGCGCGGTGAACTGGTCCGCGGTCGGGGCCGTGACCATCGGCGGCGAGTTGCCGTACTTGAACGCCTTGCCGCGTTCGGAGACGTTGTTGAAGTGCGCGAAGACCTCGTAGAACTCCTCCTGCGAGATCGGGTCGAACTTGTGGTCGTGGCAACGCGCACATCCGAGGGTCAGGCCGAGCCAGACCGTAGAGGTCGTCGACACGCGATCGACCACGTTCTCCACCAGGAATTCCTCGGGGATGATGCCGCCCTCGCCGTTCTGGCTGTGGTTGCGGTTGAAGGCGGAGGCGATTCGCTGATCGAGCGTCGCGTCGGGAAGCATGTCGCCGGCGAGCTGCTCGATGGTGAACTGATCGAACGGCATGTTGGCGTTGTAGGCGTCGATGACCCAGTCGCGGTAGCGCCACATCGACCGCTCGGCGTCGGTCTGATACCCGCTGGAGTCGGCGTAGCGGGCGCCGTCCAACCATGCGACGGCCATCCGCTCGCCGTACGCCGTCGTCGCCAGCAGGCGGTCGACCGCCTCCTCGTAGGCATCCGGTGAATCGTCGTTGAGGAACGCGGCGATCTCACCCTGTGTCGGCGGCAACCCGGTCAGGTCGAGCGTCACGCGCCGCAGCAGCGTCGTGCGATCGGCTTCCGCCGCCGCCGCCAGTCCGTCGGCTTCGAGCCGGGCCAGCACGAAGCGGTCGATCGGGTTGCGGACCCAGTCGCCGTCGGCCACGGGCGGGAGCAGCGGCCGTTCCGGCGGGATGAACGCCCAGTGCGCCTGCCAATCAGCGCCCTGATCGACCCAGAGCCGGAGGGTTCCGATCTCCTCCTCCGTCAACGCGTCGTCTTCCAGGCCCGGCATCACCGAGCTCTCGAAACCGCGCCGGTAGGGCATCCGCTGCGTGAGGTCGCTGGCGGTGATCCGGTGAATCAGCAGGCTGTCCTCGGCGTTTCCGGCAACGATGACCGGACCGCCAAACTCGCCGCGGTCGGCGAACGGCCCTGCCTGCACGTCCAGCCGCAGTCCACGCTGGCGCGAACCCTCATCCGGCCCGTGACACGTGAAGCAGTTCTCGGACAGGATCGGCCGGACGTCACGGGCGAAGTCGACCACGCGCTCGGCGACCGCCGGGGCATCGGCCGCGGTGGCGCGGGCGCTGCCCCAGTGGGCGCCCCCGTCGATCCAGCGCCGCACGGCGTCAACCTGCGCGCCGGTCAGCGAGCGTCCGGAGGATGCCGGCGGCATCCGCGCGACCGAATCCCCGGTGGTCAGCCGCTGGAACAGCGGGCTCGCCTCCGCGTCGCCCGGCACGACCATCGTCCCGATGAAGTCGTCCGTGTCCAGCCGCAGGTCGGCCTGTCGCGCAGTCTCGTTCGGGCCGTGGCAGGCCAGGCACGATTCCGCGAGGATCGGCCGGATGTCGCGGTTGAACTCAAGCGGCTGGGCGGGGTTCTGCGCAGGCGCGGCGCGGACGGCGCCGGACAGATACGCGCCTGACACGACGGCGAGTACGGCGAACGGAACCAAAGTGCGGCGCAGTGTCTTGCTCATGGCACGCCCCCAACGTGCATGGTAGGCGGGGCGCCCGCGTCATTCAAGGCATTTGTGCAGTGAATCGACGGCGCGTCCGCGGTCGGTGCCATAATCGTGCTCTAACGCGTACGCTCTGGAGGGTTCATGCCCGCATCCGGCCCGCGGTCGCTGCCTGCCTGCGTGGCGGCGCTTGCCTTCATCGTCGTTACGGCGTCCCCGATGGCTCAGGCGCAGCGCGCCCAGATCGATCCGGTCACCGACGCGGAGCTGCAGGACCCGAGCCCCGGGGAGTGGTTGATGTGGCGCCGGACGCTGGACGGCTGGGGCTACAGCCCGCTCGACCAGGTCGACCGCGGCAACGTCGATCAGCTCCGGCTGGTCTGGTCGCGGGCGCTGGCGCCGGGCCGCGAGGAGGGCACCCCGCTCGTGCGCGGCGGCGTCATGTACATGCCCAATCCACGCGACGTCATCCAGGCGATCGACGCGGTGACCGGCGACCTGCTCTGGCAGTACAACCGCGACCGGCCGGATGACCTGGCCGACTACATGATCGGCACGCTGCTCGACGTCAACCGCAACGTCGCCATCTACGGCAAGCTGATCATCGACACCAGCATGGACGACCACATCTTCGCCCTGCACGCCGAGACGGGCGAAATGGTCTGGGAGACGCAGATCCTTGACTACAAGGTGAATCCGGCCAACCAGACCTCGGGGCCGATCATCGCCAACGGCAAGGTGATCTCCGGCCGCAGCTGCGATCCGCGCGGCGGGCCGCACAGCTGCGTCGTTACGGCGCACGACCCGGCAACCGGCGCGGAGCTGTGGCGGACGCGGCTGATCCCGGCGCCCGGCGAGCCGGGGAACGAATCGTGGGGCGACGTGCCGTTCGAGGAGCGCGGTCATGTCGGCGCCTGGATGGTGCCGAGCTTCGATCCGGAGTTGAACCTGATTTACCTCGGCACGTCGGTCACCTCGCCCGCGCCCAAGTTCCTGGTCGGCGGGACCGACAAGGCGCACCTCTACCACAACTCGACCCTGGCGCTGGATGCGGATACGGGCGCCATCGTCTGGCACTACCAGCACCTCAACGACAGTTGGGATCTCGACCACCCGTTCGAGCGCCTGCTCGTGGATACGCCGGTGCGGCCGGACCCGGCCGCGGTGAGCTGGATCAACCCGCGCCTGACGCCGGGGGAGGAGCGCCGCGTGGTGACCGGCATTCCGGGCAAGACCGGCGTCGTCTACACGCTGGACCGCGCCACCGGCGAATTTCTGTGGGCCACGCCGACCATCACGCAGAACGTGATCAGCGGCATCGACGGGGCGACCGGGGCGGTCACCGAGAACGCGGAGCTCGTCTTCACCGCGCACGGCCAGACGGTGCTGACCTGTCCCCACGCCCTCGGCGGCAAGGACTGGGAGGCCGGCGCCTACAGTCCGCTCACCAACACGATGTACATGCCGCTGCGCAACGTCTGCGCGCGGATGCAGGTCCAGGCGCTGGAGGACGGCGACGAGTCCAACCGCCTCTACACCCTGACCTGGCGCGGCCAGATCGCGCCGGGAACCGACCAGGTGGGCTCCGTGCACGCGGTCTCCGCGGAGACGGGCCGGACCGTCTGGCAGCATCAGCAACGGGCCGCCACCATGTCGCTGGCCGCCACGGGCGGCGGACTCGTCTTCGGCGGCGACGTCAACGGCCGCTTCCGGGCCTTCGACCACGAGACCGGCGAGATCCTGTGGGAGATCAACCTCGGCTCGCCCGTCTCCGGCTTCCCGATGACCTACGCCGTCGACGGCCGCCAGTACGTCGCCGTCAGCACCGGCTACGGCCGCTTTCTGGACCTGACCCCCGAGCTGCGCCCCAGCTTCGGCAACAACCTGTTCGTGTTTGCGCTGCCGGACTGACGGTCGCCGGCCGCCGTAATCCGTTCCGCCCCGCCACGACGCCACGCGGATGGCAACGGCGCGTACCTCCACGACCCTCGACCGTCACCGCGCCGTCATCCGAGCAGCGCGCACACCCCCGGCACCGTCAAATCTGGCTTCCTCGCCGAGGCTGTGAGAAATGCGGGCTAGGTGTTCTCGAGCGTTGTCGGACGTCTGGCAGCTGCGGGCCAGCACCGCCGCCTGCCAGTTGTTTGCCCTCACCAACCAACACGAAGGCCGGTTGTCCAGGACACGCCCGAGTAGTTCCCGCCATCGTCAGCGGAATCGTTCATGTCCGCGAACTGAGCGCCCGTCTGCAGTTTGAGCTTGTGACCGTGGAAAAAGTAGTTCACGCCAAGGTACAGCTCGTTGTACTGGTCGCCCCGGTTTGAGACGACGCGCCTTTCGTACGTTGGGAGCCGAACGCCATTCGGGCCATTGCTGTCGACGAAGGTATAGCGACCGACGAACTGGATCTTGTCGGTGATGTTCACAAACGGCATCGCCATTACGCCCCGGAGGTCGTTCTGTCGCAAATACCCGGAACCAGTCGAGACATCCGTTCGCACGCCCCATTTACCGGCGTCGAGCTTGAAATTGATAGACAGGACGTGCTCGAGCCGTTGAGTGAAGGTGTTGCGTGCATCGGGATTTTGGTACACGTAGTTGCCAGTCAGCAGTGCCTCGTTCACTCCAAGAGATTGTGCGAAGTCGTAGCCGAGAACGCCAAGAGCGAAGACGCTTCCATTGAACCTGCCAAATTCGCGGTTCGCTTCGCCTCCCGAGTACACGCCTGCGCGATAGGTCCACGGTGCGACCGTACCCGAAACACTGACACCTGGAATGTACTCGTCGGTAAACCAGATATTGTTGGTCAAGTTGTTTCGGTCGATGGTGATGAGTTCCTGGGATGATGTCGATCCATCCATCGTGAAGGGGACGCGATGTTTGCCAAGCGTCAGCGCGAAGTGACGGCTTCGGCTCCACTGCACGTACAAGTCTGTGAACCGGACGTAAAGGGGATCGGCTTCCTGTGGATTGAGCTCGACCTCGCCGTGAAGTGTGAACGTGCGGAAGAGCGTTACTCTTGAGCCAAGACGCATACGACGGACGTTCCACTCGCGATGGTCGCCTTCATCGGCATCGATCGCTGCGAATTCGTGCTGGAATCGTCCACTGAACAACACCTTCTGTATCACGGGATTTGAGTCGTCTACGTACCACTCGGTAAATCTCCGCCAGATCCTGTCGTAGGTCGATTCCTCAACACCGTCTTGGGCTTGCGCCTGGGGCGCGGGCGTCGAGCTGGGAGTGGAGCTGACCTCGACGGGCAGAATGGTCTGAGCCTGGATCACGGGAAGATATAAAAGAAGGAACGCGAGCGCGAGAATCATACGTGCCCTGGCAGCCGGTGTCTGAAAAAGCATTAAGAAGTGTGCCGGGTGTGATGTATTGGGCGGCATGGCAAGAATATGACGAGCCCCGGCCGGAGCCCGCCGGACACTGTCCGATGCGGAATCTTACAAGATCTCCGACGACCCGCTGTTCATCGAGAAGGTGCGGGACATTGTCGGCCTCGACGCGGTAGTTCGCATTACGCGCCCGCGCGGACACAGCGGTGTGCCGGTAGCAGCGAGGCGGCCGATGATCGAGCGCCAAAGGACTCAGGACCGCGCCCTACATGCATCCTACGCGAGCGACGCGACTCATCTCCGCGTTCGCGATGTCTCCTCTCGATCCGCGGGCATCGCGTCTGTGGGACTCGGCATATCATGGGCAAAGTGTATGCCTGGTGAAGCACTTACGGCGATAGTCCTGCTGCCGCTGCCGGACTGAAGGCCGGACGCTGCCGGCACGGCATGCCTGCGGCGGCGGGACCGACCGGATCCTGACTCGGGGTCAGGTGAACGGATTCTGCACGGTCACACCAGCGAAATTCATGCCTGGCTGCAAGTCTTCGGAAAGCACCACCGGACAGTTCCCGATGCGGGCGGCCTCGACGATCGCGGCATCCCAGTACGAGACACGCCAGCGTGCGGCGGTGGCAAGCGCCTGCTGCACGAGCGGCACCGTCGTTTCGATCACACGAAAGCGCAGCCAGGACTCGATGAGGCTCACGGCGGAGTCGTGGCCGAGATGGTCGGCTTTCGTCGACCGCGTTGCCTGCACATAGAACTCCTGCAGTACCTGTGTGGACAGCACGACATCGTCCCGATCCAGAATCGACAGGGCAGTCGCGTGCTTGTCCGCTTCGTCGCGGACGGTGCTCACACCGTACAGGAGCACGTTGGTGTCAACGAAGGCCGCCACGGCGGTGAGCCTCCTCGCGCGGCAGCCGGTCTGCAGCGCGGAACCTGTCGATGTCGCGCAACGTGTCGTCCTGGAGACGCTTGCGCCGGTCGAACTCGGTTTCCTCGCCCGCCCAGCGGATCAGAAACTCGCGGACGGCCGCCGACACGGAGGTGCCGCGTTCCGCCGCCCTAATGCGCGCGCACCGATGTACGTTGTCGTCAATCGCGACTGTGATATTTTTCATGTCCACATTTTCACATATTGAGACGTCCCCTTCAAGCGCCGAGGCCGACAGCCCGACAAGGCCCTCTCGGCCGCTTTTCTTCCGAACCGCCCCGCCAGAACGGCACGCCGACGGCAATGGCCTCTATGTGCTTGTCCAGCCTGCCGGCACGCGCAACTGGATTTGCCGGCCTGCACATCGCGCGGGAGACGCCGCCAGAGTGGTAGACAATACAGGCCCGACCTGAACGCGAGGACTGACTGATGCTGAACGCACGATGCGAGGTCTGATGCTGGTGGCGGTCGGCGCCGCCTCTCTTGCCGCCGGCGGTTTCATCGCGCTGAGACGCGCCCACGTGGAACGCGCACGGTCGGGCCGGGTCACCGTGCCGACGATCATCGCCGCCTTTGTCGCCTACCTTGGGCCGAGCGTCTGTTCGCTGCTGGCGTTGTGGTGGTCGGCCTGGCTGCTTCCGCTTCCGCACGGGCTGGCCTACCCGCTCGGCGGCGCGTTGCTGGTGGTGGGCCTGGTCGGGTATGATGCGGCCCCTCGCGAGTTTCACTCGCTGCGGCGCAACTGGGGTATGAAAACCGACCGGCTGATCATGACCGGCCCGTACGCGTACGGCCGCAATCCCCAGTTGATCGGGTGGGCGCTGGTGCTGCTCGGTGCGGCGATCGCGGGGCGCTCCGGCGCCGCGCTGGCGCTGACCGCGATCTACTGGGTCGGGTGCGTGTTCACGATCCGGGCGGAGGAGCAGGCGCTCGAACGGGCGTTCGGCGAGGAGTACCACAGGTATCGTACGGCCGTGCCCCGGTACATGCGGCTACCACGCTTCCGGTGAAGGCGAAGGCGTGAGCACCGGGTGCCGCTCGGCCGGCGGGCGGTGGAGACCCTTGAGGCGGCGCGGACGCTATCAATGTCAATTCGCAGTCACGACGTTGGCGACAACCTTTCGGAGGAGGAGTTAATGCTTCATCGGAGTCGACTCGGAGGTGCGTTGACCGCGTGTGCGGTCATCGCATGCGTTCTTCTTGGTGCTGGCGCGGCCAGCGCGCAGCAGATCGGCGGCACAGTTAGCGACACGACCGGCGGCGTTCTGCCCGGCGTGACGGTCGAAGTCAGGAGCCCGAACATCATCGAACAGGTCCGCACGGCCGTGACCGACGGCGCCGGCCAATACCTGGTCGTGGCTCTCGAGCCGGGCACGTACTCGGTCACCTACACGCTGCCGGGGTTCACCACGCTGGTCCGCGAGGGCATCGTGCTCACCACCGGGTTTACGGCGAGCGTCGACGTGCAGCTTTCCGTGGGGGACGTCCAGGAAACCATCACGGTGACCGGCGCGAGCCCGGTTGTGGATATCCAGAACAACCTGCAGCGGGCGCTCATCGATCGGGAGGTCATCGACGAGATCCCAACAGGCAAGTCGCATCAGAGCTACGCGCTGCTGACGCCTGGGATGAACACGTCCGCGCAGTTCGGCACGAGCCTCAACCAGGACGCGGGCGGCACCACGGTCCAGACCGTCGGGGCCCTCGACATCCACGGCAGCCGCCCGAAAGACGGGCAAACGAACATCAACGGCATGGACGTCAGTAACGCCTTTTCCGGGGGCGGGGGGCAGATGTTCGGCACGGTCTCGGACGGCGCAATGGAGGAGCTGTCCATCGAGGTCGCCGGGCACGGCGCCGAGGCGGGGTTGGGGGGCGTCGGCGTGAACCTGGTCCCTCGAGAGGGGGCTAACCAGTTCAGCGGAGCCTTTTTCGCGAGCGGCACCGGCCCCGGGCTGCAGGGGACGAACGAGGTGCCCGGCGCCCCAAATTTCGCGGAGCTCGAAAGATCCTGGTTGTACAATCCGGCGGTCGGCGGCCCGATCGTCAGGGACCGCGTCTGGTTCTACGCGCAGTTCACGCATCAAGTAGCCGACGTCTTCACTCCCAATGTGTTCGCGGCCGTGGACCCGGCGGCAATTGTGTACGAGTCCGACCCGACCCGGCCCGTGGCCAGCATCAATGGCTCCAAAGACACGACTCTCAACTTAACGATCCAGGCGACCCGGAAGGACAAGTTCAAGATCTTCTACAGCTACGCCGACTGGGAAAAGCCGAACGCCCTGGCGGGGCTGCTCTTTGGCTTGTTCATCGCGCCGGAAGGCTCCGTCAGTGGGGACTACAGACTCCACACGACCCAGTTCAATTGGCTCCGGCCGGCGACCGACCGCCTGCTGTTCGAGGCGGGTTACTCGAGTTCCCCAGCCCAGTTTGACGCTGGTCCCAACGCGCATGCCGCTAACGACGTGCTCGGGCTCCTGGAGGCCAGCACTCTAACGATTCACCGCAACAACCACTTCATATCGCAGGGGAGTGGATACGACAGCTGGCGTGAGACCCACTCCTTCCGCGGCAGCATGACCTACGTGACCGGCACCCACAACCTGAAGGTGGGGTTTAGCGGCACGAAGACCTCCGAGAGGTTCGCCACCTTTAGCAACCAAAACTATACGAGCGCGCTTACCATCCTTGGGCTCCCGTTGCAGGCAGGCTTCTGGCTGCCAAACGATTCGACCAATGAGGGCATCGCCTACGGGATCTACGCGCAGGACCGGATGACGTTCGGCCGGCTCACCGTCAACGCCGGCCTCCGCCTCGACCGTCTCACAAACTCGTATCCGGACCAGACTCGCGCCGCGTCGACCTGGGAACCAGAAGGTCAGTCGATCTCCGGCCTTTCGGATATCGTGGCCTGGAACGACCTGCAGCCACGGCTTGGGGTGGCGTATGACCTGTTCGGCGACGGGCGGACGGCGCTCAAGGCGTCAGCCAACCGCTACGGCACGAGGTCGAACTCCGAGTGGGCGGTCCTGCTGAACCCGTTCTCGGCTGTTCCAGCCCGCCAAAACGATAGGGCGTGGCTCGACGGGGCGCCAGGCCATCCCTTCGCCGGCATTCCACCCGTCTTTCCATCCTGTATCGGGCCGGTCGAGTGTATCGCCGGCGACGGCTTCGTACAGGGCGACCCGACCAACCCCGCCCCGAACGGAGAGCTGATCTTCCCGACCGGCAACGCGGTCTGGGGCAGCACCGAGCCGTTCCAATTCCTCGACCCCGACTGGGCGAGCGGATATGGCCAACGCTTTTCCAACTGGGAGATGACCGCCGGGATACAGCAGGAGCTGACCGCCGGCATGGCGCTCGACGTGACCTACTTCCGCCGCAACTTCGTCAACTTCGCATTACAGGACGACTTGGCGCTGGCGGGTAGCGACTATGACTTGGCCACCGTGGATCTGAGCGGCCGCGGCATTCCCGGCGTCGGTACGGTCTCCTTCCCCGAGATCACGCCGGAGGCGTTCGGCCGCGTGCCCGACGTCCTGTTCACGTCGGCGAATAATTACGGCGGCGAAGAGCAGGTATTCAACGGCGTCGACGTCACGCTCAACACGCGGCTGGCGAATCTGCTCCTCCAGGGCGGGATTTCCACCGGGACGACGTCGTACAATTTCTGTCCCGCTTATGACGCTGCGCCGGAGCACCTCGGCCGCCGGGGCGACCTGGTGCGGGGCACCAATACGTATGCGCGGGAGTTCTGCGATTCGTCGACCGCCTGGCTGACGCAGATCAAGCTGCTCGCGTCGTACACGCTGCCCTACGACATCCAGGTCGCCGCCACGATCCAGTCAGCTCCCGGCCCGGAGCGGCAGGCTCTCGTCACCGTTACGCCGGCGGAGATCGAGGCGGCGCTCGACAGGCCGCCGGCCTCCGGAGACGCGGTAACCATCAACGCCTTGGAGCCAGGAACGGTTTACGGGGAGCGCTTCAACCAGTTCGACCTGCGGTTCACGAAGATCTTCCAGACCGGCCGAGCCCGCATACGGGCGATGATCGACATCTACAACGTGTTCAACAACAATGCCGTCTTCAGCGAGTCGTACGCCCAGGCTAGTGCTTTGCCACGAGTAAACATTAGGGCTGTCGGGGAACTCATCTCGAACCGAGAGAGTTCCCGTGGGGAAAAAATACATCGTTCGACTCACGGCACAGGAACGCGAGGTCTGTCAACAGACGCTCCGAACGCTCAACGGCGGCAGCGAGAAGGTGCGCCGCGCGCAGATTCTCTTGAAGGCCGATGCGGACGGGCCAAGGTGGACCGACCGGCAGGTCGCCGAGGCCTTTTCGTGCCGCACCAAGACGGTCGAGAACATTCGCCAACGATGCGTGCTGGACGGGTTCGAACAGGCGCTGGAGCGAAAACGACGCGAATCACCGCCGGTCGAGAAGCTGCTCGACGGCGAACAGGAGTCCCAGGTCATCGCCTTGCGTCTGGGGCCGCCCCCGAGGGGCTTTGCGAACTGGTCGCTACGGCTGTTGGCGCGCCGGGTCGTCGAGTTGGGGGTCGTCGAGTCGATCAGCCACGAAACCATCCGGCGCACGCTTAAAAAAACGGCATGACGCGGCGGAAAATCGAGTATTGGGTGATCCCGCCACAGGCCGATGCCGAGTTCGCGGCGAACATGGAACAGGTCCTGGACCTGTATCAGAAACCCTACGATCCGGATTGTCCCGTCGTGTGCATGGACGAGCAGCCGGTGCAGTTGGTCAGGGAAACCCGTCCGCCGATGGCGGCCACGAAGCAGCGTCCCCGGCGTGTCGACTACGAGTACGAACGGGCCGGCACGGCCGCGGTCTTCCTGTTCAGCGAACCGCTGGCGGGTTGGCGGCAGGCGACGGCCCGGGCCCGGCGCAGGAAGGTGGACTGGGCGCTGGAGGTCGCCGGCCTGTTGGAAGGACGCTACGCCGACTGCGAGAAGATCACCTTGGTGTGCGACAACCTCAACACGCACACCAAGGGCGCCTTCTACGAAGTGTTCGAGCCGACCCGGGCACGGCAACTGGTTCGTCGCATCGCGTTCTGCCACACGCCGAAACACGGGAGCTGGCTGAACATCGCGGAGAACGAGCTGAGCTCGATGACGCGCCAATGCCTGCGCGAACGCCGCATCGGCGACCTCGAGACCCTGCACGGCGAAGTGTCGGCGTGGTCCACCGACGTCAATGGCACGCAACGCGGCGTGGACTGGCAGATGAAGGTCGACGATGCGCGCTGTAAACTCAAGTCCGTCTATCCGAAGATTATGACGTGACGGACCACTAGCTACTTGAACCCCCTCGGCTTCATGCCACCTCGGCTGTTGAGGTTCGCGGCTCAGCTCGACTTCTGACGGGCGGCGTCAGAGAGCGTTTCGGAGGGGCCATCCTCGCCAGCCGGCGTCCGGCCGGCGAGGGTGGCCTACACATGCGAATACGATGCCGGCCGACCCTGTGGACCGTGTGCACGGTTGTGCTCCTGGCGCCGCTCCCGGGTGCCGGTCAGACCGGCGCCGGGGCGGACGGCGACACGCCGCGCACCGCCTGGGGTGATCCCGACCTGCAGGGCACGTGGTCGTACGCCTCGCTCACGCCGCTCGAGCGGCCTGCCGAGCTGGCGGACCGGGAGTTCTTCACCCCCGAGGAGGCGGCGGCCCGCGACGAGTACTGGAACGTCACGCGCTTCGAGACCCGGCCCCCGCCGGGGAGCGTCGGCGCCTACAACGCGGCCTGGCTCGATTTTGGAAAGGTGAGCCCGGACCGGCGCTCGTCGCTGATCGTGGATCCCGCCGACGGCCGGCTCCCGCTGAGAGCGGACACCGAGCGGCGCCTGGCGGCGCAGCGCGAGCATCAGCGCCTGCACCCGGCCGATTCGTGGCTGGACCGGACCAACTGGGACCGGTGCATCACGTACCACGGGGTGCCGCCCATTTCCACCGGCTACAACAACACGTACCAGATCCTCCAGGCGCCCGGCTACGTCTTCATCCGCGTGGAGGCCATCCACGACGTGCGTATCATTCCGCTCGACGGGCGCCCGCCGCTCGACGACGGCATCCGCCAGTGGAACGGCAGCTCCCGCGGCCGCTGGGAAGGCGCGACGCTGGTCGTCGAGACGACCAATTTCAGCCGCCAGACGCAGCACCGCTTCCCGTCATCGCCGAACACCCGGGCGGTCGAGCGGTTCACGCGCGTCGATGCGAACACCATCGAGCACGAGTTCACGATCGAGGACGCCACCGTCTACACGCAGCCCTGGACCGCCGTACGGATGATGCCGCGGCTCCCCGGTTACGTGATCTACGAGTACGCCTGCCACGAGGGGAACTACGCGCTGCCCAACATCCTCAGCATCGAACGCACCCTCGAAAGCCAGGCCACCGCGGATCCCCGCTAGGGCAATGTAAACGTCACCAGCATGTTGCTGCCGGATGGCGTTTCCAGCTCGGGCGAATAATTGCGCAGCACGAAGGCGAGCGACCCGCCGCCGATGGGGACGGTGAGATACTGGCGCCCGCCGGCCGCGTACGTGACCGGATACCCGGAGATCGGACTGCCGAGGATCGTCTCCCACAGCACCTCGCCCGTCTCGGCATCGTGCGCTCGAAAGCGGCGGTTGAGGTCGCCGTGGAATACCACGTTGCCGCCGGTCGCGAGCGCCGTCCCGGCGTTCGGCGCCCGCTGGCTGTAGCGCCAGGCCTCGCGGCCGGTTGCGATATCGAGCGCGCGCAGCTCCGTGAAATCGCCGTCCTCCCCCAGGAGCGGATCCGGCATCGTGAACCGGGGACCCACGCCGGTGAGCGTACGGTCATTGGCCGTCTGGTTCAGGCACGCCCGGTTGAGCGGGATGTAGAGCAGCCCGGTCAGCGGGCTGTACGACCACGACCACCATCCTTTCACATTGTGGGCGCAGACGATGTGTTGCTCGCCGATCGCCTTCGCGACGGCGTCCATGTTGATCTGGACCTGGCCCGTCTCGACATCGATGTTCCGAATCACGAACCGCCCGGTGGAGGCGTGCTCGGCGGCGGTATAGGGGAGCGGCGTCGCCCAGAGAAACTCCCCGGTCTCCCGGTCGTTGACAAACAACCCGCCAGGTTCTCCCAGCGTCACCACGACCTTGCGTTGCCGGGCGGCGTCCGCCGCCGCCGGGTTGATCCACATCACGGCGTCGGGATCGGGATTCACGACGGTGTCGATCAGCGTCCGTTCCTGGACGAAGTCCTGGTCCCAGTCGTCGCACGGCAGGTGCTGGTAGTACCAGTCCAGCGCGCCGGTCTCGACCGACAGCGCCACGGTGGAGTTGGAGTACAGCTCGCAGGGCGTGCGGTCGCCGACATCCCACGTGCCGCGGCGCACAATCCGCGTGTACGGCTTCGGCACGGCAATCCCCCAGTAGACCAGACCGAGCTCCGGGTCGTAGCTGCCCGGAAGCCCCCACGGGGACAGGTGTATGCGTTGAGCTGGCGGGACGTCCCCCCAGGTCTGACCGCCCGGATCGTCGGCCCCCGCCGCGGTGTAGAAGCGCCACTGCTCGCGCCCGTCGGCGGCGTCGTGTGCGGCGATGAAGCAGCGCGCCGTCGGACTGTTGACGCTGCACGCGCGTCCGCTCAGCACCTGGCCATCGATGATCATGGCCCCCGAGGAATGCGTGATGCCGTCCCGGTAGTCGGACAGCTCACGTTCCCAGTTGAGCGCGCCGGTCCGTGCGTCAATGGCCACCAGGTAGGCGTCGGCGGTCAGATGGTAGATGTTGTCGCCGTAGATCGCGAGGTTGCGGGTGCGGTTCCCCAGCTGGGAGTACTCGCGCAGATCGGCAGGCCACTCCCGCGTGTAGTCCCAGATGAGATCGCCCGTCGTGCCGTCGAGCGCCTGCAGGTGATCGCTGCCGGGGTGCGCGATGTACATGACCCCGTCGTAGACGAGCGGCCGGAGCTGCAGCGGCCCCTCGTCCATGGCGCGCATCCAGGCCAGCTTCAAATCGCCGACGTTGCTCCGGTCAATCTCGTCGAGCGGGCTGTACGCCTGGTGGTCGTAGGTCCGATTGACCATCAGCCAATCTCCAGGGTCGGGGTTCAGCAACATCGCGTCGGTCACGGGGACGTAGTCCTCCGTCACGCTGCGCTGCGCCTCTAGAGACTGGAACAAGAGGAGCGCCACCGCACCGAGCGCCGCCGCCGCCCACAATGCCGGGTCTCGCCTGGTCATCTGCTCCTTGTCCTCGTGCCGACCGGTGCACGCAGCGGGCGGCTGGTCATCCACTGGGGCGCGCACGAGTGGAGCACCGACTTCACGATTGCGGGCTAGCGTGAGGCCGCGTACGACTTGCTGAAGCCGTTCCGGCTGTTCGTGACCGTGAACGTGCCATCGCGGCGAGCGTCCACCTTGATCCAGTGCGCCGCCCCGTCGTGGACCGGCGGCGGGGCCGCATTGGAGCCACGCGGCGGCGGTGGCATCGGAACCAACGGCATCGAGTCGGGCTGGCTGTCGATGAGGTTGGCGATGAACAGGCCAGGCACCGTGTACTCCTGACCGCTCAGAAGCGAGAAGTGGAGCTGCCACAAGTCCTGAAGGCGTGGGGCTGTGTGCAACGTCATCATTGCTTTGGGTGCGCCCCCCTTGCGTGTGCCGTTGTTCATGATTGCCACGCGCGGCGCGATGGCGTGCACGAGCACCGGCGCGCCCGACCCGGCCAGCCCGTGGTGGGAGACGATATACAGATCGACCGCACCGATCGGGTTCGTCGGACACATCAGATCGAATTCCTTGTTGGCTGTCAGGTCGCCGAGATGTAAGCCCCGGAACTGACCGAAGGCGAGGTGAATGCCGACCGACTGCGCGTTGTCACCCAGGTCCTCTGCCTGGCGCTCGAACTCCGCGCAAAGAGGATTCGGTTCACCTGCGCCCGGGAGCGGTCGCTCGACCACTTGGCCGGCCGAGACCATGACCTGCACCTCGACATCGCCAAACGGCACCGTGTCGCCGGGCGTCACGACCGTGCGTCGGGCGGCGCCATACAGGTCGCGATAGGGACCGTCGATATAAGCCCGCACATGCTCGCGGTCGTCGGCCGTCGGCCCGTGGTCGATGTAGTGGCGGATGGGAATCCGCTTGGCCAGTTCGTCCAGACCGCCGTAGTGATCGGCGTGCCAGTGAGTCGTGATCATGTGATCAATCTGCCGAAGCCCGGCGTCCTCGACGGCCGCCATGATGCGACCGACGTCGCGGTCCGCGTTCTCGCCGGGATTGCCGGTATCCATGAGCATCGATTCGCCCGACGGTGAGACGAACAGCGTGGCGTTGCCGCCTTCCACGTCTACGAGGTAGATGCGCAGCGTGTCGTCGGTCTGCGCCAGTGCGAACGTGGCGGCGCCAAGGACCGCAAGCGTCAGCAACGCGCGGATCGATGCTTTCATGATTGCCTCCAGCGGTATGCTCATCGTTGGCGATCTCCAGGCCAATTGTGGCATTCCCTCACCAGCCCGGTCCAACGGAGTCGTCCATCACCAGGGTGCGCAACCTTTAATTTGACACATAATTCAACCTTTGGGGAAAGCGAGCCATGGCCAAGACTGACGACACTCGGGCGGACGATCCGCGGCGCAGGACCACGAACGGTCTCACGCGCCGGGATTTCGTCAAGACGGGAGCCGCGGCGGGGCTGGGCGCCGGCGCCCTGCTGGGAGCGGACCGGGCGCACGCACAGGACGCCTCCACGACCCCCGGCGACACGGCGTGGGATTACGAAGTGGATGTCGTCGTCGCGGGGGCCGGCTGCGCCGGGCTGACCGCGGCCATCCGCGCGCGGGACCTCGGGGCGAGCGTGCTCGTGGTCGATTCGAACTACGACGCCGGCGGCCGGATGCTGCTCAGCGGATCGTTGGTCTCGCTCGGCGGAGGCGACCCGGTCCAGCGCCGGGACATGCAGGGCGAGAGCGACCGCGAGGGCTTCATCACGGTCGATCCGGCCGAGGCCCCGGAGGAGCTCGACGACAGTGTCGAGCTCCTGTTCACGGACCTCAACGACTGGTCGGTCCTCGACACCAAGGCCCAGAGCCCGTACCGCTACAACGAGCGGGATGTCGCACGCTCGTGGGCCGAGAACTGCCCGGCGACCCGGCAGTTCCTGATCGACAACTACGTCCGGTTCGCGCGGGTCAGCGGTGGGCATCACGGCGGAGGCCTGTCGCGCGCGCGCGGCGCGCGCTGCTTCCTCCTGCTGGGCGAGCAGACCGACATCAAGGCGGGGACGATTACCGCGGAGGACGCCGGCGTCGCCGACCCCGAGCGCACGAGTCCCTTCGCGCCGGTGCAGATGAACGATGCGAGCCGCTCTGTCGGATCCCCCGCCGTCAGCAACGGGGTGGCCCTCGCCCGGCCCCTGGAGTTCTCGGCCCGCGAGAAGGGCGTCGAGTTCATGTTTCATCGGCATTTCGACGAGCTCATCCGCGAGCAGCCGTTCGCGGGCCGGGTGGTGGGGATCCGAGCCCGCTACTCGCCGCGCCAACACCCCGAGACCGGCGAGCTGCTGCAGAGCTACTGGCGGAACGGCAATGTCGAGGAGCAACGCGAGACGGTCGGCATCAGGGCCCGCCGGGCTGTCATCCTGGCCAGCGGGGGCCACGCGGGCAATCCCGAGGTCCGCGGCATGTTCTATCCGGCCCTGCGGGAACCGGCCTTCCCGACCAGCGGCCATGCCTTTCAGGGCCCGCATGGTCAGGATGGCAGCGCGCTAACGGCGGGATTGAGGATCGGCGCCAACCTGGCGGGCATGCAGCAGAACCTCAGCTATCCCACGACGTTCCACATCTCGACCCGCCTCGGGACCCGCGACGCGTATACGACCATGATGCCGGGTCATCCGACGTTCGGCTTCCGCCGATCCGCGGGCGTCAACGTCGGCAACGTCGGCTTCGAAGAGTTCATCGCCGTGAATCAGGTCGGGAAGCGCTTCTTCAACGAGGTCCGTCTGCCCCTCCGGCCTCCGCGCAGCTCGTACGAGTATCCGGGTGACCGCGGTACCCCGGACGAGGGGCTGGAGCACACACCGCACGACTGGCGGAACTGCCGGAAGGAGTGGGTCCGGGAGATGTACAGCTACGACCACGGGCTCGACGCGGCCCTGGCGATCAACGAAGGGTCGAAGCCTCCCCACTACTACTCCGGACCGCTGTGGGCGATCTTCGATCAACAGGCGGTCGAGCGGACGGGGTGGGAGCTCCGCGCCCCCTACGTGTCGGACAACGGCTATTTCTTCAAGGCCGACACCATCGAGGAGCTCGCCGAGAAGATCGCCGCGGGCCATGAGTTCCAACGAGTTCCGCTGGCCCACCTGGTCGACACCGTGGCGACGTGGAACAGCTACGTGGATGCCGGGGCCGATCCCGACTTCGAGCGTGAAGCGGAGGCGCCGATGCACCGCATCGGGACCCCGCCCTTCCATGCGCTCTCGATCATGGTGGTCTGGCACGAAGCCTTCGGCGGCCTCCGCGTCAACGGCCGGCAGCAGGTCGTCGACATGCAGGGCCGGGTCATCGCGGGTCTCTATGCGGGCGGCGAAGCGGCAGGTGGCATCAATAAGCACGGCCTGGGCAAGGGACACGTACAGGGCTACGTCGCGGGTACGCATGCAGCCGAAGAACCCGCGGCTTGACGCCTACGTCTGGTCTTGATGCGGAAGATCGTAGTCGGCGTTCTCGCTGCGACGTTTCTCGTCGCCACTGTTGCCGTGGCGCAGCCGGTGGTCGATGCGGCCGTCTTCGGGCAGGGGCGGCAGGTCTACCAGGACCACTGCGCGCTGTGTCACCAGGACGCCGGCACCGGGAATCCGCCGACATTCCCGGCCCTCAGCGGTAACGACCAGCTCGGGAACCCGGGGCGAATCGTCGGCGCCATCCGGCAGGGCGCTGGGACCATGCCTCCCTTCCCTGATCTGAGCGCGGCGGAGATCTCCGCCGTGGCCACCTACATTCGGAACGCGTGGGCGAACGGCTTTGGCGGAATGACGACCGCGGACGCAACCGCCGCGCTGGAGGGGTTCGAGACAGAGGGCGACAGGACGTCCGTCTGGGATGGCGTCTTCACGGAGGCACAGGCCGCACGCGGCCGGGCCGCGTACCCGGGTGCGTGCGGCCTGTGCCACGGGCGCAGATTGAATGGCGCTCCAGACGATCCGGATATGCCCTCAACGCCTCCCCTGGCGCGGGCGCGGTTCCTGCGTACCTGGGACGGGAGATCGTTGGCCACCCTGTTCGAATACACGCGTGCGACGATGCCCCAGGACAATCCCGGCTCTCTCGCCGACGAAGAGTACGTCGATGTCATCGCCTACATGCTCTCGGTCGGCGGGATGCCGGCGGGAGAGGCCGATCTCCGACCCGATCCGGAACGCCTCGCCCGCGTCGTCTTCGAACAGCAACCCTAGGTCACCGCACTGGCATTCTTCGTGCGCGTACGGCATAGTTGCGAGGCGCGGAGGATGACCGATGCCGTCAATTAGATGCGTTAAGTCGCTGCATTTACTCGCGTTGGTGATTCTCCTGCCGCTGCTGAGCGCCGAGCTCTCCGGCCAGCCGCCCGCTGAGGGCTACGCGCCACCAACGACCGCCAGGGGCCATCCGGATCTCCAGGGCGTCTGGAACAACAACACCAACGTGCCGCTGGAGCGGCCCGACGAATTCCAGGGACGGGCGACGCTGTCCGATGAAGAAGTGGCCGAACGCCGGCGAACGCTCATCGAAGCGACATGGGGGACAAGTGAGCGCCGCGTCGATGTAGGCGGCACCGGCTTCTACGACCACTCGTGGAACGAATACGGACTGGACGGGAACCGCACGTCACTCATCATCGATCCGGCGGATGGCAGACTGCCGGCCTTGACCCCGGAAGGCGAGCGCGACCGCGCGACAGGGGCGCCCCCGGTGCAGCGCGCTCCCACCAGCCTCGGCGACCTGACCGTGTACGAGCGCTGCATCACGCGGGGGCTTCCCGGAGCCATGCTGCCGGGTTTCTACAATCACAACTACCACATCGTCCAGACGCCCGAGTACGTCGCCATCTTCGTCGAGATGATCCATGACGTCCGCATCATTCCGCTGGACGGACGCCCCCACCTCCCGCCGGACATCCGCCAGTGGCTGGGCGACTCGCGCGGCCACTGGGAGGGCGACACCCTGGTCGTGGAAACGACCCGTTTTCCGAACTGGGTCAGCCAGCGCGGCCTGGTGCGCCCGTACGACTTTCACCTGTGGGGCGGCAACCTCCGCCTGGTCGAGCGATTCACCCGCCTGAGCGAGGACACCATCGATTACCGCATCACGGTTGAGGATCCGAGGACATTCACCGACTCGTGGACCGCCGCGATCCCGCTGAACAGGTTCGACGGCACGTTGTTCGAATACGCGTGTCACGAGGGGAACTACGCCCTGCCGAACATGCTCGCGGGTGCGCGGGCGAAGGAGAAGGAGATGGAAGGGGTGCAATGAGCTTTCGAACAGCGTTCTCGGTGGCCGGCGTTGCGGCGGCCGGACTCATGCTGGCGCCGGCTATCGGCCGCGCGCAGCCTGCGGAGGCTGAACCGTGGGTGTTGCCCCGCACGGCCGATGGTCAGCCGGACCTGCAGGGGGTCTGGTCGAACAACGCCGCGACGCCGCTCGAGCGCCCGGAGTCGATGGGCGATCAGGCGGAGTTGACGGAGGAGGAACTGGCCCGGGCCAAGGCGCGCTACGAGCAGATCTTCGCCTCGGGAGATGGCGACGCGGCGTTCGGCGCGGCTGTCTTCACCACGACGGTTGGCGACCAGAGCGCGTTCCTGTACGGAGACGGCTCGCCCGGAAACTACAACCAGTTCTGGATGGTCGACCGTGAGTTCGACAACCGCACCTCGCTGGTGGTGGACCCGCCGACCGGCAGGCTGCCGCCGTTTACCCCCCCGGCGCAACGGCGCGTCGACGCGCGTGCGAAACATTTCGCGGCGAATCCCGGTTCGTCCTACACCGACCGGCGGCTCCAGGAACGCTGCATCACCGTCGGCATGCCAAACCTGTTCCCCGGCTACAACACCAACTTCCACATCCTGCAGACCCCGGACCACGTCGTGTTCCTGCACGAGATGATGCACGACGCGCGCATCATCCCGCTTGAGGACGCGCCGCATGTCGGCGACGCGATCCGGCAGTGGCACGGCGACCCGCGGGGGTACTGGGACGGCGACACGCTGGTGGTTGAAACCACGAATTTCTCGGCGAACGCCGAGTCTCCGGCCGCGGTCTTCACGCGCCATCGGGGGTCGGCCGAGCAGCTCCGGCTGGTCGAGCGTTTCACGCGCGTGGATCGGGACACCATTGAACACAAGTTCACCGTCGACGACCCCGGCACGTACTCGGCGCCGTGGACCGCCGTCATCCTGCTGAAGCGCAGCGGCGACGTGCTCTACGAGTACGCGTGCCATGAAGGCAACGTCGGGATGGCGGGTATCCTGACAGGTCACCGCGCCGAGGAACGCAGGGCCGCCGATCCAGCGGCGGTGCGCTAGGAGCCCGCGGTGAAACCCCGCTTGATGTTGGTGGTTGCCGCGATCGCCATTGGGGCCGGGTTGGCGCCGGCAGCGGCTGAAGCCCAAGCAGCGTTGACGTACTACAAGGACGTCGCGCCCATCATCCGGAACCACTGCCAGGCCTGCCACCGGTCATCCCGGTCCAACCTCGGCGGCTTGCTGGCGCCGATGCCGCTGATGTCGTACGAGGACACGCGGCCGTGGGCGCGCGCCATCGCCTCGAAGGTCCGGTCGCGGGAAATGCCGCCGTGGTTCGCGGACGAGCCCAGGGGCGTGTTCAAGAACGAGCGTGGGCTGACCGACGCCGAGATCGCGACCCTCGTGGATTGGGTCGAGGCGGGCGCGCCCGCCGGCGACCGGACCGACGCGCCGCCCGCCCCTGCCGCAGTGGAAACGACGGTCGACGGTTGGATGCTCGGAAAGCCGGACTTCGTCGTCAGGATGGAAGAGCCGTACGTCGTCCCGGATGACGCCTTCAACGTCAACCTCGCCGTCGACGTGCGGATCCCGGACGAGCTGCTGCCGGAAGACACCTGGGTCCGCGGTTGGGAGGTGCGCGCCGGCGCCGACGGCCCGGGCGTGCACCACATGTGCGTGTTCGTGCGGCCGGAGGACGGCAGGGTCCTGACGGGCACGACCGAATCGGCCGTGCCGTTCGGCGGGCTGCTGAACTGCGTCGCCGAGGGCGCCGAGTCGGGGCTGCTGCCCGACGGCTGGGGCCGGCTGTTGGAGAAGCAGTCGGTCGTCAACTTCAACATGCACTTCTACAAGGAGCCGGGTCCCGGGACGTCGTTCAGCAGCCAGCCCGAGGTCGGCTTCTTCGTCGAGAAGCGGCCGGTGAGGCACAAGGTCCTCACCGACACGCTCGCCAACAACGGGTTCGAGATTCCGCCGAACGTCGCGAACTACCGTGTCGGCATGGCCAGGACGCTGCAGACGGACATCCTGGTACTGAGCTACTGGCCGCACGCCCACTTGCGGGGGACGGCGGTCAAGTACGTTGCCTTCTATCCCGACGGGACCGACGAGCTGCTCCTCGACGTGCCGCGCTACGACCAGGACTGGCAGGTGACCTACGACTACGCGGAGCCGAAGCTCCTGCCGAAGGGAACCCGCATCGAGGCGCAGTACTGGTTCGACAACACGGAGGAACGCGGCGTTCGCCGCGGCTACAATGCGAACCGCGCCACGGGCTTCGGTTCGCGCACGAACGACGAGATGGCATTCGGATTCCTCAGCTACGCGGAAGTCGACGGAGACTAGACGGGCCGTTGCGATCCATGCGCGCGTTCAGGCGTGGGGCGCTTGCGTTTGTGGCCGGTGTCGCGCTGGCGGCGCCGGCGGCCGCCCAGCAGTCCGGAAATAGTGACGGCCTGGTTCGCTCGCAGTTCTCCATGACCATCGCGCGCAGCGTGACGGTCGGATTCCTGCCAACGCTTGGCGCGGACGAACCGGCGCATCGGGAGCTGCTCATGGGCAGCTCCCGGGAGGCCCGCGTGCGCGTCGGCAAGTTCCGGGCGTCGCCGCGGTTCCGCATGGGCGCGCTCGCGGTCGATGCGCCCTCTCCGCCGAGCTCGCAGACGGACAACGTCCTGGGGCCGTTCGAAGATCGCGGTGGGCATCCACAGAGCTTCGAGCTGTGGCTCGCCCGATACGGCACCAGTTGGGCGCTCGAAGCGAGCCGGCCCTCGGACGACGAGACGGCGCCGTCGAACGTCGTGTGGGAAGTCCCGCTGACCAGGGCGAGCGTGACCACCGCGTCCCCGACGCTCTCGGCCGCGGTCGTGCCGACCGCGGACACCGCTGGACTGGTGTCGCTGCGGTGGGGGGATTACCGGTGGACGGCCAGATTCACCTTCGCCGATCCGCCTGTAGACCCTGCCGCCGCCGCCGCGGCGGAGCGGCCGGGGCTCACGAATCCCGAAGGCAATTTTCTGGACCTCGTCGACGAGGTCGTGAGCACCATCGCCCGCACCTGGAGGCTCGGCGAGCGCAACGAATCGGCCATCGTGCTGCCCGACGCCGCGGCCTCACGCGTCGCCGCGCTCTACTGGAAGGATCAGCACGTCGGGCACCCGGACTTCGCCGCGATTGCCTCGGTCGCCGAGGGCCAGGTGGTCAGGCTGACCGAGGCCGCGGTGCTCCGCCTCCGAACCATGCTGCCGTTGCAGTTCGGGGGCGTCGAGATCGTCACGGGGAACCTGACGCCGGGATTCCCCGGTTCGTACGGGCTGTGGCTGAAGCGGGTGGGTTCCGGCTGGCGGCTCGTGTTCAACAACGAACCCGACGTCTGGGGTACGCAGCACAACCCGGACTTCGACGCTGCCGAGATCGACGTGGCGTATTCGACCGCCGGGGAGTCGACGCGCCCTCTCGGCGTCACGCTCGTGCCGACCGGTGCACGCAGCGGGCGGCTGGTCATCCACTGGGGGCCGCACGAGTGGAGCACCGACTTCACGATCAGGTCACGGCCGAACCAACCGGAGGTGCCATTGGGATGACCGCACGGAGCGTGTGGAGGTTGATGGGGTGTATCGGGTGCGCGGTCGTGCTGACTGCGGCGACAGTCGACGCGCAGGACGGCGCGCCGTCGGATGGCGAGTGGCCGACCTACGGCGGAGATTTGGGGAACACCAAGTACTCGCCACTCGACCAGATCGACGGAAACAATTTCGAAGAGCTCGAGATCGCGTGGCGCTGGCAGTCGGCGGACGCTTTTCTCAGCATGACGGACCCGAATGGAGGCGAGCTGTGGACGAACTCACGGTTCATCTTCGAGCAGCTGAATCGTGAGGACCCGGCGCGCTGGCGCGACCAGGAGCCGCCGTATGTCGACAACCTCCAGGCGACGCCGCTGATGGTTGGGGGACGACTCTATCTGAACATGCCAACGTCCGTCGGAGCGGCCATCGATGCTCGCACGGGTGAGACGATCTGGGTGTATAACCCCAAGACGTACGAGGCCGGCACGACCACGATGACCCTGCGGTGGGCCCAGCGCGGGGTCGCGTATTGGACCGACGGCGCGGAAGAGCGGATCCTGTGGGGCACCAGCAACGGATATCTCGTCGCAGTCGACGCCAAGACCGGGCGTCCGGTCGAGAGCTTCGGCCAACAGGGCCGCGTCGATCTCATGGAGGGCCTCCCGCAGGCCGAACGCGGGTCTCGTAACTGGCTCAACGCGTTGACCTATTCGGTGTCATCGCCGCCGATCGTCGTTGGCGACACGGTCGTGACCCCGGCATCGATCTCGTCCTACAACATCAACAAGGAACAGATTCCGGGCTGGACGCGAGGCTGGGACGTCCGCACCGGTCGGCGCAAGTGGACGTTCGAGACGGTGCCGCAGGCAGACAGCTACGGGAACGACACGTGGGAGGGCGACTCCTGGCGGTACACAGGCAAGATCAGCGGCTGGACGGTCTTCAGCGCCGATGAAGAGCTCGGGTACCTCTATATTCCACTCAACACGGCATCACCCGACTACTGGGGCGGGCAGCGCCTCGGCGACAACCTGTTCGCCGACACCCTCCTCTGTCTCGACATCGAGACCGGCGAGCGTGTCTGGCACTACCAGTTCATCCACCATGGCCTGTGGGACTACGACCTGCCTGCGGCGCCCAACCTTCTCGACATCACGGTTGACGGACGATCGATCAAGGCGGTGGCCCAGGTCACCAAGCAGGGTTTTGTGTTCACCTTCGACCGAGTCACGGGAGAGCCGGTGTGGCCAATCGAGGAGCGGCCGGTGCCGCCGTCGGACGTCCCTGGTGAGCGTGCGTCGACTACCCAACCGTTTCCGACCAAACCCGCGCCATTCGACTATCAAGGCGTCACGACCGACGACCTCGTGGACTTCACGCCGGAGATTCGGGAGATGGCGCTGAAGGCGATCGAGCCGTTCCGTATCGGGCCGCTGTATACACCGCCGTCGCTGGTGGTCGGCGGGGGGAATCAAGGCACACTCGGGCGTCCGTTCCCCGCAGGAGGCGCGAACTGGGGGGGCGCCGCCGTCGACCCCGACACGGGGATGCTGTACGTTCTCTCCCACAACAGGTTCTATGTCTTCCGCCTGCATGAGCCGCGAGAGCGCCTTTCCAACGATGCCGCGGGGTCTGCCCCTCTTCAAACCGCCGTACTCGCGGATGACGGCGATCGATATGAACACGGGCGAGCATCGTTGGATGCAGCCGCTCGGGAACGGCAACCGGTTCCGCAACCACCCGCTGCTGCGAGACCTCGATTTGCCGCCGCTGGGTGGGGACAGCGGAAGAAACGGGCCGCTGTTGACGAAGACACTGCTCATCAGCACGTTGTCCGCAGGTGGCACGAACGATGGCCCGCGGTTGGTCGCGCGAGACAAGGCGACGGGCGAGGAGATCGCGTGGGTCGATCTTCCACGTGGCGCCATCGGCACGCCGATGACCTACATGCTCGATGGCAAGCAGTACATCGCCTTGACGATTGGTGGCAGCCCGGTTCCGGAGTTGGTCGCGTTCGCGTTGCCTTAACGCTGGCGCTGGTCCGTCGTGGTCCGTATCTGTCCAAACATACGGATTTACAAGCGTAATTCTCGGAATACTGCCATCTTTGTGGTCCGTGCCAGTCCGGGGCGGTCCGTCCCAATCCGAGGCTTGACTGTGGTCGTACCGTGGGTGTACTATTTCGGTCGACAGGGGGCTGATTCGATGGAAAGACTGACAGCCAAGCGGGCCGAGACGCTGCGGAAGCCGGGCCGGTATCAGGCGGGCGACACGGTGTACCTGGTCGTGGCCAAGGGCCGGACGGGCAGGGTAAACAAGCGCTGGGTTCAACGGCTTCACGTCCAAGGGAAGCGGCGCGATATCAGCGTCGGCACGTACCCGGCCGTCACGCTGTCCGAGGCTCGGGAGCGGGCGCACGACAACCGCCTGACGGCGAAGCGGGGCGGGGACCCGTCCGGGCGTCCGTCGACCGTGCCGACGTTCGCGGACTTATCCGCCAAGGTCGACCAAGGGGGCCAGTGGCGCGGCCGGACCCGAGAGACGCGGCGGCGGACCCTGGCGCGGTACGCGGCGCGTCTCATGGGTCGACCCGTCGACCAGATCGACCGGGCGGCCGTGCTCTCGGTGCTCGGGCCGGTCTACCGCGACAAGCCCGCGACCGGAAAGCTCTTGCGCGGTTGGGTCCGGGGCGTGCTCGCCGCGGCGCAAGCTCTCGGACATGTCGACGTCAACGCGGCGGGCGAAGTGATCGACGCGGCCTTGCCGAAGACCCCGAAGACCCGGGAGCATCGGCGGGCGTTGCCGTACGCGGACGTTCCCGCGGCGCTGGAGGCGGTCGAGGCGTCCGGGGCCGGTCCGGTCGTCAAGGCGGCGATTAGCTTCACGGCGCTGACGGCGGTACGGTCCGGCGAGGCTCGCGGGGCGACGTGGGGCGAGGTCGACCTTGAGATGCGGGAGTGGCGCGTACCGGTATGGCGGATGAAGGCAGGGGCGGAACATCGGGTGCCGTTGTCGGATGCGGCTGTGGTCGTGCTGGAGGGCATGAAGGCGCATTCTGACGGCGCGGCCGATTCGCTGATCTTCCCTGGCGTGGGCGGGCGGCGGATCAACGGTGACACCTTGATCAAGGCGCTGCGGAGAGCGACGGGGACGGATGCGGACGTTCACGGCTTCCGGTCGAGTTTCCGCACGTGGGCTGCGGAGCGGTCCGGGGCGACAAGGGACGTGGCGGAGATGGCCCTTGCCCACGTGGTCGGCGGGGCGGTCGAGCGGAGTTACGCGCGAAGCGATCTGTTCGACCAGCGGCGCGGGCTGATGGACCGATGGGCCGCGTTCGTGACCGGCCCCGTGCCTACCCGGTAACCCGCCCCCGCCCGCAGCCTGGAGATGTCGCCGGCGACGGTGGGTGACTACCTGCGCCGCGCCAAGGTGGCGGGGCTGAGTTGGCCACTGCCCGAGTCGTCGACGATGCCCGCCCCGAGCACCGGCTGTTTCCGGTGCCGCCGCCGAGCCATGCGGCGCGACCGCTGGCGGTGGCGGTAGGCGGAAGGGGGTAGCTGTTCCCGGCGGCTTTCGCCCGTGGCCGGTGCCTCACTCCCCGCCATGACTCCGTTTCCAGTCGCCGCTCATCGAACCGGACGTGCGGTTTTCCCGCATCCGGCTCTCGGACGAGATCATGCCTTCGCCCACGGAAAGCTCGCCGTATGCGGCGCAAGGCGCGTGAGCCCAAACTCTTCCCAGAGTCGCCCATTCGGGAAGCGCACCTCTTTCCCGGACCGCACCTTGTGCTTGCGGCTCAGCCACTGGCGCAGCCGCCGGGTCGCGTGCCGGTCGACCGCCGCGTAGGCCGGGCTGACCTGCCCCAGGGTGAAGTAGTTCGCCCAGCCGGTCAACCGCCGGTTCAGGCGCGCCACCACAACCCCCGGCGGCAGGAGCCCGTCGCGCGGCGTCGTCAGCTCGCTCACTCGACGGCAGATGCTCTGAACGCTTTCCCGACTCGGACGGGTGCCGATGTAGGCGGCACCCGTGACGAGTCGGTAGTTGCGCCCAATCCGGTACCCGAGGAACGTCATCGGTTCCTCCGGCACCCGGCAGCAGCGGGTCTTCTCGGCGTTCATCGGCAGCTTCAGACGCTTCATCAGGCCTTCGACCGCCGCCAGCATCTCCGCTGCCGGCGCTCGGCCCAGAACCGCGAAGTCGTCCGCGTAGTTGACGATTTCCGCCTTGAAGCGCCGAGCATAGCCCAGCACCCTCCAACCCAGAATGAAGCGACGCATGTAGACGTTGCTGAACAACGGCGAACTTACTCCCCGAACGCAAAAGGTAACTTCGATGGCCCGCGCTGTCATCGGCGCCGCTGTTCGTTTCGCCGGGGTCGGTTGGCGACGGCCCCGAGGGCACGGGAATGCAGTGTCGAATCACGATCGTGTCGTCGCTGACGAGCACTTCCTTGACGACGAGGCGCACGATTCGTTGCCGCTCGACGACGTCGAGTGTCTCGGCGGTCGCGCGCAAGCGCGTGAGGAACGCCGCCAGAGTCTCCGCCAAACGCAAATGGGCGGCACGATCACGGGTCTGTTCGACCAACGCGCTCAATTCCTGGCGCAGCGCCTGCTCGCGTTGACGCAACAGCGGCATGCGCTCGCGTAGCTGCTCGAGCGACACCAGCTCCTCCTGGTACGCGGTGAGCAACCGTTCCATGGTCTTCCCGACTCGCGCCAGATCCCGTTCGATCGCCTGCGTGCGGATCCTCGTGGGATCGGCGGCTTGGGCGGCGGCCAGCCGGCGATCCAGTTCCTGTTGAATCAAGGCCGGCTCCTCCAGCAACCGTATCACCTCGGTCCAGACAACCTCGTCCAGGAGGTCCTGCCGCACGGGGCGCGTGTCGCACCTGGGACCGCCGAGGTGCCGCCACCCGTCGGAGCCGAGACAGCGGTAGTAGTGAATCATGCGGGCGGTCGACCGGGTCGACGCGCGCGACAACGCGTAGCCGCATTTCTGGCAACTTACCAGCCCCTGTACCAGGCTCGGTTCGATCGTACGCCGCGGCGCGCGCGCCTTGTTCTCCTGCAGCAGTTCCTGTGCGCGTGCGAACGTCGGCTCGTCCACGATCGCCGGCACTGGAATCTCGATCCATTCCTCGCGGGGCCGTTCGTGATTCGCGCTATCGCGACTCGCGGTGCCGCCGCGCAGCCGTAGCGGCCGCGTTACACGCTGTCGCCGCGCGCGCCGCGTCTTGCCGAAACACGCCGTACCACGATAGGCCGGGTTGCGCAGCATCGCCCAGACCGTGGAGCGTTCCCAACGCGCGCCGGTCGTCCGTGTGGGCACCCCTTGCTCGTTGAGCCAGCGGGTGACCGCCGCGATGCTCCAGCCCGTGACCGTGTAGTGCTCGTAGACGTCCCGGACAACGCGCGCTTCGGCGTCGATGACGGCGTACGACGCAGGGGCGTCCTCACGCTTCCGGATGTAGCGATATCCGTAGGGAGCGCCACCCAGGACACTGATCTCACCAGCTCGAGCGCGGTGCCGCTTCCCCCGACGCGACCGTTCGAGAATCTGAGCGCGTTCGTACTCGGCGATCATGCCCTGGAATTGCACCAGCAACTGATCCTCAGCCGTGTCGCTCGACGGGCCGTTGAGGAAGCGGATTTCAACGCCGTGACGTCCAAACTCCTCGATCAACAACACCTGGTAGGCATACTTCCGGCTCAGCCGATCCGGACTGTGCACGAGCACCACCTGGATGTCTCCCGCCGCCGCCAAGTCGCGCATCCGATCGAGTCCGGGCCGTTCGAGCGTCGCCCCGCTATACCCGTCGTCTTCGAAGACCCACTCCTGGGGCACCTCGAGATTCAGCGTCGTGGCCCACTCGACCAGTGCCGCAGTCTGACTCGCGATCGTGTGCGCTTCGCGCTGCTGGTTTGAAGACACGCGCGTGTATATCGCCGCCATCTGCATGAGGACGCTCCATCTCGTGGGCTGCAACCGGCCGCATACATACCGGCACCAGCAAGGTGTACGCCTGGGCGAGCTTGCCGTCGCGAAGTCGATCAAATGTGTAGTCGAGGTGCACCTGCCGCAGAGCACTCCGCGGTTGCCGTTCACCCACGTCGCTGGCCGAAAGTGCCCAGAAGGGTTGCCACCGCGTGAGTGACGACTTGGCCGAGGGAGAGTCCGCTGCGCCGCGCGTACGCTCGGATCGCACGTACGGTGCCGACCGGAAGCTTGAAAGTGATCGCGACGGTCGGTTCGACCGCCGGCACCGGAGCGCTCAACTCGGCCGCCCTCTTGAGATAGCGGTAGGCTTGCCGGCGCGACAACGCGAACTCGCGACCGAGGTGTCGGGCCGCCTCGGCGCGCTCCATCTGCTGTCCGAGCAGACGGTACGCGGCGTTGAGCAACCGCGCCTTGTCGGCCTTCGTAGCCCGCGCCATGCGGCATAAACATATTATCGCTTGAGACGCAGGTCAAGCACCGGCCGGTTTCGCCAACCGGTGATCACCCGGCCGAATTGAAAGTTACCTTTTGCGTTCGGGGAGTAATCGGAGACCCCTGCGGGGTCCCCTTCCGCTCCCGACGCGCCCGGTTCGTGCGGCGGCGACCACCGCGCCCGTCGTCTTCCTCCACCGCCATCTCCAGCCACGCCTTGATCCAGCCCAGCAGCCGCCCGTCGCTCACGCGCCGGGCGATGGACTTCATCAACTCCGCGTGCGGTATCTGGCCGAAGTAGTCCGACAGGTCGGCGTCCACCACCTCCCGGTGGCCCGTCGTCAGCAGCCGGTGCACGCGCCTGACCGCGTCATGCGCGCGTCGGCCCGGCCGATACGCATACTGCTCCGGTGGCAGGTCCGCTTCGAAGATCGGCGATAGCACCAGCATCGCCGCCGTCTGCGCCACCCGGTCCCGGAGACACGGAATGCCCAACGGCCGGAACTTCCCGCGTTGCTTCTTCGGGATGAGGACCTGCCGCACCGCCTGCGGACGGTAGGTCCCCTCCTTCAGGTCCCGCGCCAGGACTCCCAGCCACCGGTCCACCCCGAACGACTCGATGTCCGCGACCGTCTCGCCGTCCACCCCGGCCGCGCCGCCGTTGCGACGCACAGCCTGCCAGGCCACCGCGAGCACGTCATCGCGCCACACCTTGTCGCTCAGCGAGTAGAACCGGAAGCCCGGAGCTTCCTTCGCTTTCGCATGTAGCGCCGTCTGGAGTCGCTGAACCCGTTCTGAGGCTGTTAGGCGCTCGCCAGTCCCCACGTCCCTTCCTCCGTCATGCGCTGCTCTCGAACCGAGGCCCCTTCCCTCCACCGGCGTTACCCGGCTTCCCCGGTACTACGGGCCTCTCCGCCACCCTGCGCGGCCCGACCTGACCCTCGCGGGTTGTCGGTTGGCGCGTGCCACGCCACCGGCAGGGCTTCCCGTGTTGCGGCCATTCCCCTCTTCCACGCGTGCCGTCGCCAATACCCCGGCGGAAACGGCCGGTGCTCCCGTCGCTCGCTTCCCGGCCGCTGGCAGCCTTCCCCGTGTGGCAGGTGGGTCGACTCCCGCATCGCAGGTTTCGAGGCCTTCTCGGCGTTCGCTCGCGCTACGGCCCGCGTGGTCGCTGAACCGCCCAAGGCGGCCCTTTGTCGTCGGAGTGCTTCAGCCGATGTCGTTACCTCCATCGTCCGCTCCGACTGCTACCGGCTGGAGCGACAGTTGCCGGGCGGGATTCGCACCCGCTGAGGAATGGCGCCTTTCACGGCGCACTACCACGGGCTGCTAGACCTTGCGCAGGTGGCCGAAGGGGTGATAGGATCCCGTCGTGCCGCAGGATGGGCCGGCGGCGCGATGGTCGGCAACGCGCCACGAAGGAAGGCGCACACCATGACGCAATTCTACCAGACCGGTCACTGCTTGGCGGTGTGTGTCGCGCTCCTGGCCAGCGGTCCGGCCGCGGCCATCGCCGGCCAACTTCCGCCGGAGATTACGGTGGACCGCTATCTGTTGCGGGCCGAAAGGCTGAGGTCCGAAAAGGACTACACGGCCGCGCTGGAGGAGATGAACAAGATCCTCGCTTTGCAAGGGGAGCACGACCTGACGTTGTCGGAGGAGTTCCACTTCAAGTATGCGCGGGTGTTGTTGTCGGTCGGCTCGATTGAGGCGGCAATGAATACCGTAAACCAGTATTTGGCGGTGGCCGGGAGGGACGGTGCGTTCTACCGGGAGGCGCTGGGGTTGCTGGACCAGGCGGAGCAGCAGCTCTCAAATCTGTCTCGGATCAGCGTCGACACGTGCGCGGGACAGCCGAGAGGGGCGGCGTGCTGGATGGTGGTGGACAACAAGCCGGAATGCTACGTCTGGGAACGCTACCTCTTGACGGACAAGACCGTGACCTGGACGGGCGAGTGTTCCACTGGCTTCGCCCACGGAGAGGGAACACTCACAAGATGGGAAACGGGTGAAACCGAAATAGTGAACACGGGGCGCCTCCAGGACGGCAAGGCGCATGGTCACTGGGTCGAGCGAAATAACGGAGGGGAGAGCGAAGGCCCCTATGTGGACGGCAAGAGGCATGGCCAGTGGGTCGTACGAGATAGCGGAGGAATCGAGAGCGAAGGATCCTATAAGAACGGCCAGCGGGACGGTCTCTGGGTCGAGCGCCACGACTTTTTGGGGATTGTGGATAAGGGGTCCTATGAGAACGGCAAGAAGCACGGTCTCTGGGTCGAGCACGTGATCACGGATGAGAGTTGTTGTGGGCTCCAGGAGGAGACAACGAGCCGGACCTATGTGGACGGCGAGCTGCATGGTAACTGGTCCTTCCAAAGATCGGTCAACGGCAAAGTTAGGGAAACAGTGAAAGGATCCTTTAAGAACGGCAAGAGGCATGGTCACTGGGTCGAGCGCGGCAACTATGGTGACGAATTCGACGACGACGACTGGTGGCTCTATGAAGGGCCCTATGTGGACGGCGAGCGGCACGGTCTCTGGAGCATCGATAAGGCATACGAACGTGAAAAGAAAGTCAACTATCTGAACGGTAAGCAGGTCAACTAGGGAACCCCAAGGGGCTTTATTATGAGGACACGAGTTTTTTCAAATATGGCCCTGGCGGCCGTCGTCGTCGTGAGCCTCACGCCGTCGGCACATGCGGATATGCGGGGCCAGCCCGTGTGCGAGGTGCCATCGGATGAAGCGGCGATGCTTACGTGGCAAATCAACAACGGGTCGTGGAGAATCGCCACGCCAGCGCCAGGGGCGACCATCCCGACGTATCCCACGGAGGAATCCGCTATCGGACTGTGGAGGAATCAAGACCCCGCGTTTGTGTGTGAAGTGACGGTTGAAGTGAATTTTCAAGAATTCACAGGGCGCTTTTACCGCCTCAACCGAAAAATGCAGCGGTACACAGACACCCCGGACGGCGTGACTGCTGGTGAAAATGACCCGCGCCGTTTGATTGTTGGAGTCAGAACCCATGTGCAGGGTGATGGGTACTGCGGACTGCTTAAAAATGAGACGATCGTTGTTACGGTTCATGAAATTTTCCCTGAGTTTCCGGGGATTCCAGCACAGGACCGCTGGAATTATTACGGTCCTTACGAGGCCTCTGTAGGCACGAGTGCGGATAATGAAGTCACGGCCTATGCTCTTGCGCGGTGGGGGCAAGGGTGGGAGACCTACAAGCCGGATCCAATGATGCCTTCCTCTCCGCACTACATATTCTTCCAGGACTCTGACGGTCGGACGACGACGGGGTGGGAGACCTACAAGCTGGACCCGGGGATAAAGCCGTACTTTTCCTGGAAGGCCTTTAGGCTGTACCGCCTGAGTGAGCCTGTCGACGAGGAGCGCGTGCAAAGTTATGGGCCGCGCGGTGTGCCGGGTGTTCCAAGGAACGTGCACGATATGATGGATTTTTTCTACTCCATTCCTGTCGACGTCGACTGCACGTTGGTTCAGGATTAGGGCTGAACCCCGCGATCCGGCCCGGTGCACCGTCTTCCCCATGCTGAGGCCTTCTGGCCATGATCCGATTCAGTGGACGATTTCGTTGAGTTGATCGTTCTTCGTTGTCTGTTCTTTTCTCATTGAAAAAGACAACGGGTGTGGAGCCTATGGGAAACCGCGTCCTTGGCGGTTTTCCATAGGCTCCACACCCTCTTCGTTCGCGCGTCGTTCAAATGCCGCAGGACTGATCTGGCCAAGCGTCGAGTGCCGGCGTCGTTGGTTATAGAACACTTCGATGTAGTCGAACAACTCCATCTTCGCGTCCCCGTTCGTGTCGAACCGATCGGCGAGCTCACTCTTCACGGTGGAGAAGAAGCTCTCCATGACGGCGTTCGTCAAAGCTGCAGAATGCTCCCGGTGCTGTTGAAGCACCACAGATTCGGATTACCCACCCGTTCCATCCGCTCCGGGGCGCCCGCTTCCCGTTCCTGGTGACCAAGTCTGATCAACGACAATTATTTTGGCCGGTCGCCTGAGGGGCGATCGACCGGTTGACGGAAGCACAGCGAGGCGTGTGACACTGCCCGTTTTCCTTGTGGAGGATGGGTTGGTCACGGATGCGCAGGTGCGGCGATTGCGAGAGAAGCGGATGGCAGGAAAGACATGGGGGGCGGCCGCGGCGGCGGCCGGGATGAGCGAGCGGACGGCGCGCCGATGGCGGAGCGGGGCGTTGCCGTCGACGGCGCAGGGGCCGCGGACGTGGCGGACGCGGGAGGACCCGTTCTCCGACGTGTGGCAGTCGGAGGTGGTGCCGCAGTTGGTGGCCGATACGGACGGACGGCTGCAGGTGCTGACGCTGTTCACGGCGCTGTGCCGGCGGCATCCGGGTCGCTTTCAGCCGGGGCAGTTGCGGACGTTGCAGCGGCGGGTCCGGGAGTGGCGGGTGCAGTACGGTCGCGATCGCGAGGTGTACTTCGAGCAGGTGGCGGTTCCGGGTCGGGAAGCGGCGTTCGACTTCACCGACGCGAGCGACCTGGGGGTGACGCTTCGGGGCGTGGGGTTCCCGCACCTGTTGTTCGAGTGGGTGCTGAGCTACAGCCGGTGGACGTATGTGAGGCTGGCGCTGAGCGAGACCTTCGAGGCGCTGGTGGCGGGGATCCAGGGCGCGCTTTGGACTGTGGGTGCCGTGCCGGGTGTTCTTCGTCACGACAACCTGTCGGCGGCGACGCACGAGCTGAGACGCAGCGGCGGTCGGCAGTTGACGGTGCGGTTCCGGCAGGTGCTCGACCACTACGGGTTGCGCTCGTCGCGCATCCAGCCGGGGAAGCCGCACGAGAACGGCGTGGCCGAGCAGGCCCATTTCCGGACGAAGACGGCCATCGAGCAGGCGTTGCTGTTGCGGGGCGACCGGGACTTCGACGACGAGTCGGCGTATCTGCGGTTCGTGCGGGCGGTCGTCGACGAGGCGCGGAATGCGGCGGCGGCGACGCGGCTGGCCGAGGAGCGTCCGTACCTGCGGCCGTTACCTGCGGCTCGGCTCCCGGAGTACACGACGTTCCAGTGCGTGGTGCGGAAGTGGAGCACGATCCGGGTCGGCGGCCGGATCTACTCGGTGCCGTCGCGGTTGATCGGTCACACGGTCGAGGCGCGTCAGCATCCGTCGACGGTCGAGGTCGTCTACGGCGGCCGGGTGCTGTGTACGATGCCGCGTCTGCGGGGCGCGGCGGATCACCGGATCGACTACCGCCACATCATCGGGAGTCTGGTCCGCAAGCCGGGCGCCTTCGCGCGATATCGCTTCCGGGAGGAGCTGTTCCCGTCGCTGACGTTCCGGGCGGCGTATGACGCGCTCGGTCGGACGCACGGCGAGCGAGCTGACGTCGAGTACGTGCGCCTGTTGCACCTGGCGGCCACCGGCGAGCGTCGGGTCGAGGCGACGCTTCGCGCCCGCCTCGACGCCGGCGACCCCTGCGACTACGCCAGCGTCCAGGCGCAGGTTCGTCCGCCGGTTCCGACGGTCCCTGTAGTCCACGTGCCGCGCCCGGACCTGGCGCAGTACGACGCGCTACTGTCGGGAGGTCTGCACGGATGACGGCGCCGAGCACGCAGGTGACGTCGCGGCTGACGCAGTTCGGCCTGACGACGGCGGCCGCGGAGCTCGTGCCGCGCATGACGCAGGCCGGCCACCACGATGCAATGCCGGTGCTGCTCGAGGTGCTCGAGGCGGAAGCCGACGCCCGCCGTCAGCGCCGGATCACCCGGTTGCGCCGCGCCTCGCGGTTGCCGCCGGGCAAGACGTTCGCGATGCTCGACACCGGAAGGTTGCCGGGGCCGGTCGTGCAGCAGCTGGAGACGCTGGCCACCGGGGCGTTCCTCGAGACGGCGACGAACGTGCTGGCGTTCGGCCTGCCGGGCGTGGGCAAGAGCCATGCGCTGAGCGCCGTCGGGCACGCGCTGGTCGAGGCCGGCCACAGCGTGCTGTGCGCCCCGGCCTACGCCCTGGTCCAGGAACTGCTCGGCGCAAAACGCGACCTTGACCTGCCCCGCGCCCTCCGCAAGCTCGACCTCTTCAAGGTGATCCTGCTCGACTAATGTTGAGCGATCGGTAATGTGGAGAAGCCGCCTCTGGCGGCGACGACATCGAGGAATTCTCTCCAGGACTCCACATTACCTACGTAGCATCGGGACCGTGCCAATCCCGGCACCGCCTTCTCGGAGGTCCCGATGTTGCTCGAGCTTTATCCCAGAGTGCACCGGCGGTACACGTCGTTGGCGATCATCGGCCCGATCTTGGACGGATACGGCACGTGGCTCTTGGAGCAGGGCTACTCAACCGAACGCGTCCGCGAGCACTTCTGTGCGGCACGACGCCTCGTCCACCGTCTACAGCAACGCGGCGTGGGGGCCCTGACGAGCCTGACGCGAGCGCGATTGCGAGCCGGTGCTCCCGCGGATTCGCAGGAGGATCCCAATCTCGCGGTCCTGGTGCGGCAGCTGGAGCGGTATTGCGAGTCCGAGCTGGCGCTGTATCCGGCGCCCGCATTGACCCGCATTGAGCAGCGAGTCGCCGCCTACAGGACGTATCTGCAGCAGGTTCGAGGGTTCGCGCCTGGGACCCTGGCGCACCACGGCCGCACGGCGAGCGAGTTTCTGGCCCACATCGGCTACGAGATCCACCCGACGCGGCTCGCCGCGCTCGAACGCCAGGATCTCGACGCGTTCCTGCGTGCCGTCGGCCCCCGGCAGTCGCGTGCGTCCCTCCAGCATGTGGTGGCCCACCTCCGAGCCTTCCTCCGGTTCCTTGCCTCTGCTGGCGAGATCCCGACCGGGCTCGACACGCAGATCGACACGCCTCGCGTGTATCGCGGCGAGAAACTCCCACGGGCGTTACCCTGGGACACGGTTCGGGCGCTCCTCCAGACGATCGACCGCACGAGTCCGCTGGGACGCCGTGATTACGCGATCTTCCTCCTCATGGCGACCTACGGCCTCCGCGCGTGCGAGGTTGTGACGCTCACGCTCGACGACGTGGAATGGCGGGCGGGGCGGCTGCGCATTGCGCAACGGAAGACACGCGGCTCGCTCTGGCTGCCGCTCACCGACGAGGTCGGGACCGCGCTGCTCGACTACCTGCGTCACGGACGCTCCGCCCTGAACGTGCGCCGGCAGCGCGTCCCGTTCCGAGGCGCGCCGCCGCGCAGCTATCGGGAGCTGTTTCTCCGCTGTCGCACCCCGACCGGCGTCCTGAAACCGACGGCGGTCACCGCGGCGTTCCAGGCTTGGTCAAAGCGAAGCGGCCTCGCCATTCCGTTCCAGGGAGTCCATTGCGTGCGGCACTCGTATGCGGTGCACCTCTTGCGGTCGGGCCTGCCGCTCAAGACGATCGGGGACCTCCTGGGCCATCGCAGCCTGGAAAGCACGTGCGTGTATCTCCGCTTGGCGGTTGACGACCTCCGGGACGTCGCCTTGCCTCTGCCGGCCGTGGTGGACCGCGGTGCACCGGGAGTGGCGTCATAACGTCGTTCAGCTCCGGCTTGTCCGCCACCATCAGGAGCTACCTGACGCTCAAGCGAGCGCTGGGCCGGCAGTACTCCAACGAAGAACACGTGCTGGCCCACCTGGATCGGTTCCTCGCCGCCCGGCGCGTCGATCTCAATGCCGAGACGTTCGCCGCTTGGTGTCTTACCCTGGAGCACTTGGCCTCCGTCACGCGTCGGGCCCGCATGCGAATCGCGCGCAACCTGTGTCTGTATCGAGGACGCAGCGAGCCCGGCTGCTTCGTCCCGGACGAGCGGCTGTTTCCGCGGATCCACCAGGCCATCCGGCCGCATATCTTCACCGACAGCCAGATAGTCCAGTTGCTGGCCGCCGCGCGCACGCTGGCCCGCACCTCCAATTCGCCACTCTGTCCCGAGAACATGCGCCTCGCGATCGTGGTGCTGTCCACCACCGGGCTGCGACGCGGGGAGCTGACGCGGCTGACCGTGGGAGACTATGACCGGCCGCAGCGCACGCTGGCGATCCGCAAATCAAAGTTCCACAAGTCGCGCCTCGTCCCGGTGTCGGCGGATACCGCCCGTGAGGTCGAGCACCTGATCGAGATTCGCGGCCGGCGGCGACTTCCAGCCGGGGCGGACAGCCCGCTCCTCTGGCATCGCCATCCGCCCACCGGCGGCTATAGCGGTGGGGGCCTCGGCGGCGCCATGCGAGCACTCTTCCGCCGGGCCGGCGTTCGGACCGCGACCGGTCACCTCCCACGCACGCACGATTTCCGCCACGGATTCGCCGTGAACGCGCTCCTCCGGTGGTATCGCGCCGGACTGGACGTGCAGTCGAAGCTGCCCTTCCTGGCCACCTACATGGGGCACGTCTCGATCGTCTCGACCGCGTACTATCTCCAGTTTGTCGAGCCCCTCGCGGTCGCGGCAAGTGCGCGATTCGCCGACCGCTGCGGCGCTCTCATCACGGGACCCACCGGCGCGGGAGGTGCGCGATGACCGCCGCCGGCCCGAACGATCTGGCGCGAGCCCTCCGGGCGTTCTTCGCCGACCATCTGCCGCGGGTGCGAGGGACGAGTCCCCACACCATCCAGAGCTATCGGGACAGCCTGGTGCTCTTGCTGCGCTTCGTCACAACCCGGACGCACCGGTCCGTCATCGAGCTAGACCTGGACGACCTCGGCCCCCAGCCGATCCTCGCGTTTCTCCATTACCTGGAGCTCGACCGGCGCAACAGCGTCGCCACCCGCAATGTGCGCCTCGCCGCGATCCACGCGTTCTTCCGGTACTGCGCCCTGGAGTACCCCGCACGACTCGCCCACTGTCAACGCGTCCTCGCCGTCCCGTTCAAGCGGACAGGCAGCCGCCCCGTGGAGTACCTCGAGCACGAGGAGATCGAGGCCATCCTCGGCGTCGTCGATCGCGGCACCGTCGACAGCCGCCGCGACTATGCGCTGCTCGCCACCATGTTCAACACCGGCGCGCGGGTCCAGGAAATCGTCGGCCTGTGCGTGGTCGACCTGCGCTTGGACACGCCCGCGCATGTCCGCCTGCATGGCAAGGGGCGCAAAGAACGGGTCTGCCCGTTGTGGCCCCAGACCGCCGACCTGCTGCGTGCCCTGCTGGCCGAACGCGGCCGCGAGCTGCAATCCGACGAGCCGGTCTTCCGCAATCACCGCGGGACCCGGCTGACACGATTCGGCGTCCGCTACCTGCTGCAGAAGTAGGGTCATCGCACATCTCCGATCCAGGGCTGCGCCACCTCCAGGAGCATGGGCCGGTCGGTCTTCGCGTAGATGACGGTGGTATCGGGCGAGCGATGTCGGAGTAGCGCGCCGATGACGTCGAGCGATGCGCCGGCTCGCAACAGGTTCGTCGCCGCGGAATGGCGGAACAGGTAAGCGCCTTTGGGCTTGACGTCGTGCATGCCGGCCCGCTTCAGGGCCTGGACGACGATGTCGGTGATCGCGTTGCTCGAAGTGAAGGGCCGATACGGCGCCCTGACCGTGAGAAAGACCCTGTGCTCGCCGATGCGTGGACGCGCGTGCTCGATGTAGTCCAGCACGGCATCGCCAGCGTCCTGCGGAAGTGGCAATCCGGCCTCACGCCTGGACTTCCCGCACACCCGTACCCGTGCGTTCTCCCAGTCCAGGTCGCTCAGGCGAAGATGTACGACATCGCCCGCACGCAGAGCCAGCCGGGCGAGAAGCAGCAGAATGGCCCGGTCGCGCAGGCCCACCGGCGTGGTGACGTTGCACGAGGCGATCACGCGCTCGATATCGCCGGCGAGAACATATCGGGGCAGCTCGCACAACCGCCAGCCGGGGGCGGTGGGAACCGCGCCGACCAGCGCCGGGGGGCACTCTCCGCGCGCGGCGAGGAAGCGCAGATACATGCGCATCGATGTGGCCAGTGCCCGCGCGTGGGACCGGGAGGCGGTTGCGAACCGGCGCAACAGCAGCTCCCTGACTGATGCGGCGTTGTACCGCCCCGGGTCGGCGCCGAGCTCCGTCCGCATCCGCCCGGCCTGCTTGAGATGATTGACAATCGTCGCTTCGCACGCGCCGCGGTGGCGTCGAAGCCACTCACGGAATGCTTCCAGATCCGCATCGACGACCTCGTTCCTGGTCGTCGATACAGCACCCGGCAGCACTCCCCGGGCGGCAAGAAATCTCGAGAAGAGCTCGACGGGATAGACGTATCGCCCACCCCCAAGGCGTTTGCGCGGGCTCTCGAACGGTCCCGGACAGACACAGTCATGTGCGACGAAGCACTCCAGCACGTCCGCATCCATCCCGCTCATCGGGATGCGCGACTGGTGAAGCCACACCAGAACGTGCCGACAGGCACTTCGATAGCCCATGAGCGAATCGCGCGCGTATCCGCACCCCGCGCGCTCGGCCAGGAACTCCTCGAGTAGGCGCAAGCCTGCGTCGAGCTCGCCGGGATGCTGGAGACGTCCGCTCTGCTCGAAGAACCGAACGAGCCTGAGCGCTCCGGAGACGAACTGCCGGGACCGACCGGCGAGCATCTTGCGACGCTCGCGTTCCATTCTCGGGCACCGGCAATCGTGACGGCGGAAGCGCCGTAGCACGACGTCATCGATCACGCCGATGTCGATGTCCTCCCGGCCGAGCCAGACCAGGAAATGACGCGCCGACGCGCGAAGGCAGCGGATCCGGCTTTCCGTCAAACCCTCCTGCTTCAGGTGCTCGATGAACGCCACAAGACATCCATGGAAGGAGTCCTGGCTCGCTCCCGAACGTGAACTGCTCGTGTGAGATAACTCCATTGCTGTTCTCCTCTCGTGACCGAACGGTGGATAGGAGAGCGTATAGAAATGGTGAGTGATTTCAGCCTTGCGGGCCGTGTTCGTAGGGCCGGAGCGCTCCAACTCTCCATTACTGTGCGCTCAACATTGATGAGCTAATGGAGTGCACTCCATTAGCTCATCGTACCCTTGAGACCGAGCAGCAAGCGATCGTTGAAGTGGGCCGGGTCGTAGAGCCCGTCTTCATCGAGAATGAGCGTCTCGCTCAGCGCGCAGATCTCCAGCAGACGATGCCAGTCGCTCGAGTTACGGGCGAGCCGCGAGACCTCCAGCCCCATGACTATGCCGACGCGACCGAGGCCGACGTCGGCGACGATCCGTTGGAAGCCGGTCCGCTCGGCCGCCGAGGCGCCCGAGATTCCCTGGTCGTCATCGATGACCACGATTCGGTCGGCCGCCCAGCCCAGCGCCAGGGCCCGCCGCTTCAGGGCGTACTGCCGGGCAGTGCTCTCCTGATGGTCGTGCACCTGCTGCAAGGAGGACTGCCGCACGTAGAGACAGGCGAGGCGACGCAGATGGTCCGCCGTGACCGCGGTCGATTGACTCATGGGGAAACGCCCTCCGCAACGCGGCTGAGTACCAGGCTCGCCAACACACGCGCCATCTCGGAACGAACGGGCGGCGTCAGCTCGATGTCACCGCTGCCGGCCGGCACCGGCCCGACCGACGGGAGGCAGAGGGTCGAGACGGCCTTCAACCACGCCGCCATACCGCGGGTCATCAACAGCGCCACCCCGTAGCCTTGGCGAGCGAACGCGATATCGGTGGCGGCGTCCTGCCGCACGACCTCGTACTGCCGGCACAGCTGATTGGAATCGAGACCCGACGCTGTGATGGGGTCGCCTACGGGTGCGGTTTTTTTTTGCGGCGCGCCACCGCCCGGTCGAGCGAGCGCGCGTGGATCGAAACGCCGAACCGCCGCGCCACGGCCGCCGTCAGCGACTCGTCCGGTTGCACGTCTTCGCCCGCCCGCCAGCGCTCCACGTAGTCGACAACCGCGTCGGTGCACTTGTGGGCCCGCTTCGGCCCCGGACGCTTGGGCACCAACCCGGGGATCCCGTGCGCCTCGAACGCGGCCGCGGTCTGGTAGAACGTCTGGCGGCTGACCCCGAAGCGCGTGGCAACCTCGGTCACCGGCCGTCCATCGACCTGGTGGCGGCGCACCATCTCGTACTTGACCTGGACGCGGTCGCGCGGGTCGAAGAACGGATGGCTCCGAAAGGCATCGTCGCGAACGGCCTCGGGGTGCGGATGCAAGGCGCCTGCCTCGCGCAGGGCCTGCGTCTTGGCGTCCGGCGACAGCTTTGGAGGACGGCGCATCGCGTATGTCAGATAGATTATGACTACAATGCCGGACGACGTCAAGAAGATTATGACCTGGAACCCAAAGATAGCACCGTATTATATGCTTAATAGTGCAACACGCGGGCACCGATGGTGCCTTGCCGCCCACTCCATGTGGATGAAATCCATGTGACACAACGGACGAAATCTCCGTGACGCCACCGCCGCTCATGTCCGGACCCTCTCGCTCACCATCTCGGCCAGCCGCAGCAGGTCCTCAAGACGAAATGGCGCACGCCCGCGTCCCGCCACCACCGCCGGATCCGGTGGCGCAAAGTCCGTCCAGCCAACGGGAATCGACCAGACCGTGCCGTCGGGCCGTTGCACCGTGACCCGGTCTTCTCCCCAGAGGGACTTGGTCACCAGGAACGGGAAGCGGGCGCCCCGGAGCGGATGGAACGGGTGGGTAATCCGAATCTGTGGTGCTTCAACAGCACCGGGAGCATTCTGCAGCTTTGACGAACGCCGTCATGGAGAGCTTCTTCTCCACCGTGAAGAGTGAGCTCGCCGATCGGTTCGACACGAACGGGACGCGAAGATGGAGTTGTTCGACTACATCGAAGTGTTCTATAACCAACGACGCCGGCACTCGACGCTTGGCCAGATCAGTCCTGCGGCATTTGAACGACGCGCGAACGAAGAGGGTGTGGAGCCTGTGGAAAACCGCCAAGGACGCGGTTTCCCACAGGCTCCACACCCGTTGTCTTTTTCAATGAGAAAAGAACAGACAACGAAGAACGATCAACTCAACGAAATCGTCCACTGAATCGGATCATGGCCAAGTTTTGGCGACCACCTTGTGGAGCGATGACGACGTGCGCCGAACGATTGCGCGACTCGTTGCCGACGAGGTCCTCGAAATCGATGACGCCTCACTGCCTATCGACGTGGAACGGACCACGAGCAGCGTGCCCGAAGCGGGCGTACTCTTCCCACGATGAGCAGGGACGGGATGGGCCAGGATCGATGAGGCCGTACTGGCGGCTTCTCTATGTGGGGATCTTCGAGCGTCATCCGACGACGGGTGCGCGCACGTGGGGGTTGTTCGACGGGGAGGCGATGGACCGTCTTCACCGCAAGGGGCTGATTCCGATCTGGCGCGCAAGGCCAGGTCCGTGGTGTTGACCAAGACAGGATTGTGGCAAGCGGCGGCGGCCTTCGGCGGCTGTTTGAGGTGGGATGACAGAGCGGCGTCAGCAGACTGATTCGCCCAAGGCGGGCTTCCGTTGTGCGTCGGCGTCTCGCTCATGTTGCGAAGGACCGTAGGGGGAACGTGTGCGGTGCCTTGGCAATCGGGACGCTCAGGCACCGAAAATGTCGATGCTGGCAAGTTTGCTCCTCAGAATATTCGCATAGTGGATGTGAGATTCCTCATAACGGAAGACGCTGGCAACCAATTCTCGGAAGTTCATGCAAATCTCGTTCAGACCGATAGCCATGAGGTTGGTCTCGTGCGCGAGGCCCAAGTCACCGCGGCGGAACATCTTGGGATCGGGATGGACGTACATGTGCGAGTGTTGAACAAGCGATCTGAATATGTACACGTACAGCTTGTTGGTGTCCGCATTCTTCCAGGGCAGAGGCGGGTCATTCGCGATGATCCACTGGAACGCCTGTTCGAATGTCTGTATGCCTCGCGCTGACGTGCCCTCCAGCCACCAGTACGGATGGGATGGCCATTTCTTCCGAGCAGGGTCAAGCCTTTGGCGGGCGGCTTTAACGAGCGGGAGCAGGTGTCCCTCCTGACTCCCGGGATTTCCGAGCGACAGGACGGCGTCGACGGCTTCCGCATGCCTGAACGATCTGGCGGTCTGTTGAAGATCGTCGAGGTACAGCTTGGTTGCGTCGCTGCCGAAGTGCGCGAGTAGACGGGAGTGAATCCAGCATTCCGTGGCCTTGCGAATCATGGCGAAGGCCGGGCGATGCCTGCCCTGAAGTAGCAGCCAGTACGCGTCAAAGGACGACGCCTTCATCTCCGACGCCAATCCAGTCAGCGCCGTTTGGAGGTCAGCGGAGTTCGCTGCTACAGATTGGGACGCTCCGTGCTTACGAAGACACCGATCGACTGATTCCCAAGCCAAACCGGCAACAACGGCGCAGAGCGGAAGAGCGGTCATCCACCAGTCGCGTTCTCTGGATGGGCTCATGCCCGTGGGTACCGGAACGTCGAACTCCAACGGTGCGGGTACAAGAGGGTTCTGCTTCTTGCCGCCGATCCAGTGGTCGTAGACCAGTCCCGCGATTCTGACCCTCGTATGGAGAAGGTCAGCGCTCGGACCAAGCGTGGTAATCGTAATCACACGGTCTCTCGTGGCCATTTTGTCGGCACGGCGGCTCATTGGGGTGGCGACGGCACTGCACAGACGCGTGGTCTGCACGACGACCGTTGCACGGTCCGCCGGAGCCACGGCGATTCGAATGTCGACTTCACGGAGAACCTGACTTCGAGGCCCGTGCGAGTGTCGGCATTGAGAACCCAGTTGGGTGCCCAGCGTACTACGTTGGGCTGGTGTCCGGTTATTGGTGGCGCTAGCAGCCTGTGGTGAAAGTCGTGGACAATGATCGACAGGTTCGATCTGAGGTACTACACTTCCTTCCATGGCAATGGGCAAGCGCCGCGGTCGCGAGCGGCAGCCGTCGATGTGGGTGGCCAGTTCGGACCTGCCGCGCAGCGCGGGCCCTCCGTTTTACGAACGCCTGAATCGTGTTCTCGGCGCGGCGGGTTTCGACGCCTTCGTTGAGGAGCAGTGCGCCAAGTTCTATGCCGAAGGGGTCGGTCGGCCGAGCCTGGCGCCGGGCCGCTACTGCCGGATGCTGCTGCTCGGCTTCTTCGAGGGCCTGGACTCGGAACGTGCGATTGCGTGGCGGGCCGCCGATTCGCTGAGCCTGCGGCAGTTCCTCGACATGTCGCTCGACGCGGCGCCGCCGGACCACTCGACGGTGTTGCGGACGCGGCGTCGGGTCGACGTCGAGACGCACCTGGCGGTCTTTACCTGGGTGCTGCAGCGGCTGGCCGAGGCGGGCCTGGTTCGGGGCAAGACGGTCGGCATCGACGCGACGACGCTGGAAGCCAACGCGGCGCTTCGAAGCATCGTACGGCGGGATACGGGCGCGGGTTACGATACGTTCCTGCGCCAACTGGCGCCGGAACGGGTGATCGATTTCACCGGAATGCGCACACGGCCCACGTCAGGCGTATCACCATCGCCAAAGAGAAAACTGCGGACCGCCAACCACCCTGCGGCGATCGTTTCGGCGCTAATCACCAACTGCATGACCGTGAATGCCGCGACCGCGCCGGCAAACCGCCGTGGGCCGGCGCCGTTCACAGGCATCTCCGCCACCCCGACCCCGGAGACCTCTCTCCCGACGCATCCAGGACTACCGCCACCTCGTACCTCCCCCGCCGTCGTTCCGCGGTGCGACCCGCTACTCGCGCGCCTCCCGCAAACGTTCCGACTGCGGCGCCAATTGCTCCGCGATTATCCCCTCGATAGTTCCAAGGCGCTCCAGGGTACTCGTGGTGTCGGCCTTGACCTCCTCGACATCCTCAATCAGGTCAATGATGATGGACTCCAAGTCCCCGTCAAACTCCTCTATCCTTTCGATGATCTCCTCTTGCGCATCCTCGTCTATCCGCTGGTCGATGACGTCCCGCAGCGTCGCGTCTCCGTTCGCCACCGTCCTGTTCACTTCGAGGAGCTGTAAAAAAACGAGGCCCGCGGCACCGACCACAACAGTGGCCGCCCCAGCGGCGATGCGCAGGAACAGCGTGAACTCGCGCCGCCGAACGACGTCGTCCTGTCGACCAGTATCTTCCGCCATGCGAGGTTCCTCCTCAGTCTGAAACCCTCGAACCGACTTGGGCCTTCAGGGCGTCACGACGTCAATTGTCGCGACGCCCGTCACTTCGCCCATCACCGCCAGCATTCCGTCTCCCGTGTCGACGGCGACCAGCTCCACCGCTCCGACCTCGATTCCGAGGTCGACACCGGGAGCCACTTCCAATTCGGCGATCGCAGAGTCGAGCTCCGCCGCCACCGCCGCGTGGTACTCCGTCATGTCGACCCGCAACGCGTCGCGCAGGTGGTCGAGGATCGCCGGGCGAGCCGCCTCGGCCACCACGCCGGTCAGCGCGCTCGAGGACTCGACCGTGAACTCCAGGTCGTCCAGCCGCAGCGTATTGCCTTCCAGCGCGGGCGTGCCCAGAACATGGACCGTGCCGCGCGGGGTCCACCAACCGGACATGGCGAAGTCGGCGCCCAGCAACAGGTCGCCCTGGTGCTCGGCCAGCGTCGGGTTGGAGAAGGTCACGGACCCGCCGCCCGGCAGGGGTACGGATACCGGGCTGCAGCACTCATCGAGCGCCGACGCGAGTTCGTCGAGCTCCGCGACCACCGGGATCCTCAGAAGAAAAACCGGCGCGGCGTTCTCCGGGACCGTCTTGCGCAGAAGCGGTTGCCGGTCGATCTCGGGTGGGTCACCGAAGTTGACGGTAACGGCGGCGGACAACACCACCGAGGCAGTCAAGACGTCACTCGATGCCGTCAGAGACGAGATTCCAAGGCCCTGCGGCTGAATCGCGAGCCATGTGTTCCCGTCCGGGGAGAGGGATACCCTGCGGTGCATCGAATCCCATGGCTCTTCCAGCAGGGAGTCCAGGTCGATCGCTTCTAGCAACCGGCTGAACTCGTCCGTCAGGCCCGGCAGCGAGCCGTCTATCTCGTCCTGCAACTCGCTTCGGAAGCTCACGGGAACGAGGTCGCCGAACAATCGCACCTCGGCCCTGGTGACGGTGACGTCGACATCGGGGTCGACATGGACGACCCAATCGGGGTCCACGCTCATGTTGGCGAGCGTGACGCGTGCGGTGGCCGCTAGGTCGGCCGTTTCGCGGACATTGGAACAGCCGAGGCGTCTGCCGAAGGGGCACAGCTCGGCCCTGACGGTGGCGCGGCCGGTGAGAGGCGCGGTGATCCGAATGTGGTCGTCGTCGGCGCGAACGGCGATGGCGCCGCGGTTGATGGTGTAGCTAAGTCGTTCGCCGTGGACGTTTCCACCGATGTTGATGGGCGGACTGTCACTGAACGAACTGTCCAGCAGGTCGTCCAGGATCTCGGCGAGTCGCGATGCCGTGATGGAGACAGGCACGAGCAACGACGACTCGTAGGCCTCGAGCGACAGCGGTGAACTCTGGAAGGCGGGCGGCCGGACGTCGATTCGCCCGGGAATCAGGGACGGGCCCACGATGAGGGCCAGAATCACCGCCGCGGTCACGATGAGGCTTCCGACGATCCACTTCCGCATGGTCCCTCCTTACTCGTGGTTGCACCGCCGTGCGGCGGGACCGTCCGGCCTCACCGAGGTTCGGCCGGATGGCGAAGCGTCGAGCCCGGCCGCCGCATGCGGGGGCCGGGCCCTCGCGACTATCCGCGCATCGGCTCGCCTCGTTGAACTAAGAGAATAACTCAATTGACGTAGAGACATCTTTCGAGGCCGAAGTGAACACCGCGGGCGCCGGGTCGACGAATCGCGCCCTCTCTGCAGCGTCGCCCGAGAGGCAGGATCCGCTTCGACGTCGAACTCGGTCGTCACCTCGAACCCGAGCCGCAATGCCGCCCACATGTCCCGTACGTCGTTCTCCGGGCTCGGCAGTTGGCTAATGTGGGCGTAGGTGCTGTTGCCCACCACTAACGCCACGCGGCCATCGGCCAGCACCACCGAAGGGACCGCAAGGACGACCAGCGCCAGGGCGGAGACAACGAGCGGCCTCACGGCTCGTATTGCGCTCATTTTTCCCACAGCCCTCGTAGGCCAGCGGTGCTCGCTGTTAATTGACAGGTATTTGTTGCTGCGAAATCCCACGGTCGTGCGGGCAAACGAATCCCACGACGACGGGAAGTCGCAAGCAAGAGCGACGGTGACGCGCTGTCCCGTGGCGACGTCTCGACTTGGAAGGCTGCCCCGAGTGCCGGTCGTCGAGGCGCACCGCCGGGGACCACACAGTGACTGACGGACCTCAGACCTCAGTGCATCGGCACGGTCCTCTCAGGGCCAGCGCACCGAGACGGTGCCGTCGTCGTTGCTGACGAGGATGTCGAACGCGCGCAGCGTTCGCAGCCAGCGGGGCGCGTTGCGCTTGACGAGGATCGCTTCGTAGTCGGTGGCCGGATCGCGGTAGGGGGTGCCATCACGGAGGACGGCGAAGGCGCAGCGTGCGAGCTTGTGCGCGGTGGCGACGATGGCACGCTTGTAGCCGCGGCGCACGGTGAGCGCCTTGTGGTGCGCCTGGAATTGGCAATTCTTGGTGCGCGCGGCGGCATGGGCGCACTCGACGAGCACGGCGCGCAGCGTGCGGCTGCCCCGGCGGGTGCGCCCGGTGCGGCGCTTGCCTGCGCTCTCGTTGTTGCCGGGACACAGACCGGCCCACGCGGCGAGGCGACTGGCAGCACCGAACACGCTCGGGTCGGGACCCATCTCACTCAGGATGGCGCAGGCCGAGGTGTGGTCGATGCCGGGGATGGTCTCCAGCAGGCGGCACTGCCTGGTGTAGTCCGTGAGGGCGGTGTCGATGTGCCGGTCGAAGTCCTGCACGCGCCGGTCGAGGTCGTCGTGTCCGGCGATGAGGTCGGTGAGCAGGAGGCGATCGGTTTCGCACAAGGTCAGGCGCAGGGCATCGCCGAGGAGTTCCAGGCGGGTGCGGACGTGCCCGCTGAGCGAGTCCAGGATGTCCGTGCGGGGCCGTCGGGCGACCAGGCCGTCGAGGATGCGCCGGCCATTGAGGCCGAAGATGTCGCTGAGCACGCCTCCGATGCGGATGCCGCTCCGGTCGAGGACCTTCTGCACCCGGTTGCGCACCTGGCTGCGCTGCCCGACCAGCGTGCGCCGATGGCGAACCAGATTCCGCAGGTCGCAAAACGCCTCGTCGGGCACGAAACTGGGACGTCCGAGCCCGAACTGGCACACCCGGGCCAACCAGCGGCTGTCTGCGATGTCGGTCTTGCGGCCGCGCAGTTGCCGCACGTGCTGCGCGTGCAGCAATTGCGCCTCGATGCCGGCCGCGGTGAGTGCGCGCCACGGCGCCTGCCAGTAGACGCCGGTCCCCTCCAGGGCCGCCGCCTCGACGCGATGGCCGGTCAGCCAGGCGGCCAAGGCGTCCAGGCCGCTTGCCAGCGCACTGAAGGTGCGTGTCTCGCAGGTCGGCTCACTGCCGGGCGCTGCACAGAGCCGCACCGTGGCTGTGATCTCCATTTTGTGCACATCGAGTCCCGCGGCGCGGGGATGGACAACGTGCAGGTCATCGTTCATCATCGGTTCGCCTCCTGTAGGGGTACGGGGGGTGGTGGAAGCGGGGCGATCGGTCGGACGGAGAACTCGCGCCCCGAGGGCGCGGTGCACTTTGCTGCACGTCCACGGCGTGAGGCCGGGCACATTGCGGGGCTCGACGCCGACCGACCAAGTCAGTTTAGCGTCGGGGAACGTCCACCATTCGAAATAACGACCACTGTCCCGCCTCCGCCGCTATTGTGCATCGGCCCCCGATGGAACGGCACGGAGACGCTAGCCGAACCGGTCGCCCGTCTCGCCCATTTCATGGCTTCGGGGTGGTGAGCTGGGACCGACCATGACGGTTTAGCGGGGTGGTTTCTTGCTGCGCGAGATCCAATATTTTGGACTTGTACTTTTCTAGAGGATCTGGCATAACTGTGGGATGCCACGGCAACGTCCCCGGACGGAACAGGATCCCCGCGATAGCCGCATTGAGGAACAAGAGCGAGAGATCGCACGGCTGCGGGAGGAGTTGACGCGGGTCGAGGGCGACCGGGATCAGTGGAAGCGCGACCGGGATCGGTGGAAGCGCCGCAGTGAACACCTCAAGCAGCAACTCGACGCGGCGCGGCGGGCAGGATTCCGGCAGGCCGCGCCCTTCGCCAAGGACCGGCCCCAAGGTCGCGGCGGGCGACCCGGCCGGCGCGCTGGTGCGCACTACGGCCGGCAGGCGTGCCGCCCGTGTCCGGCGCAGGTTGACGAGACCTGCCGAGCGCCGGCGCCTGCCGCGTGTCCGGACTGCGGCGGCGCCGTCGAGTTGTCCCGCGTGGCGACGCAATATCAGGAAGATCTCCCGGTGGTGCGCCCCATCGTGCGGCGCTTCGACATCGAGTGTCGGCCACTGCTCGCAGTGTCGGCGTCGCGTCCAGGGCCGCCATCGGCTGCAAAGCTCCGACGCGCTGGGAGCGGCCGGCGTGCAACTGGGTCCCGAAGTCGTCGCGCTGGTCGTGCGGATGCACACGCACCTGGGCGTGCCGCTGGCGAAGGTCGCGCACCTGCTCCGGACCCAGTTCGGCCTGACTGTCACACCGGGAGGCCTCGCGCAGGTGCTGCATCGCACGGCTCGCCAAGCCGCGCCGACCTACACCGCACTGTGCCAGCAGGTGCGGGAATCTCCCGTGGTCACGCCGGATGAAACCGGCTGGCGCGTCGGCGCCATGCGCCACTGGCTGTGGGTCTTCGCCACGCCCCAGACGACGGTCTACGCGATTCGCGCCGGCCGCGGGTTCGACGACGCCGCAACGGTCCTGGGAACCGACTACGACGGCGTGCTCGTGCGCGACGGGTGGGCGCCGTATCGCCGCTTCACCCACGCGCTGCACCAGACCTGTCTGTCTCACCTGATGCGGCGAGCGCGGCAACTCCGAACCGATCATCCGCGCAGCCCGTGGGCCGCCCGGGTGCAAGCCGTCCTGCAGGCCGCTCTCAAGCTGCGCGACCGCCGCGACGCCGGGCTTCTGAGCGACCACGGCCTGGCAACCGCTCGCGGCCGACTGCTCGCCCAACTCGGTCGGCTGATCGACAAAGCGCCGACGCTGGACGCCGCCGACCGCTTCGCCGCCCATCTGGACCGCGAATTCTCCGCCGCGTTCACCTTCCTGTGGGACCCGTCGGTCGACGCCACCAACTGGCGCGCCGAACAGGCCATCCGTCCCGCCGTGGTCACCCGCAAAGTCTGTGGCGGTAATCGTACCCGCCGCGGCGCCGACACCCGGCAGGTGCTCGCCTGCGTCGTGCGCACCGCCTACCAGCGTCAGCTCGACCTCGCCCCGCTGATCATCACGATGCTTCGCTCTCCCAGCCCCGTCGTTCCCGACACGCTCCAACGGTCGCCCCCGTAATTCAACGCGCGCTCGTTCCGATTCGAAACCACGTCAGTAGCACAGCGCCGCTGTCAGTATGCCTCCGCGTGGCTGTTGAGGAACAACTCGGCACCTACCTCCGCGCTCGTCGAATCACCCCGGTAAACAAAGACATTGACAGAAGGCGCGGTTATTGGACAACGAGCACGAACCACAACACGACTGCGACCACCGTCCCGGCCGCGTCGCAAGCGGAAAACTGGACGACCGCTGTGACCGTGGATCGCTCCGTCGCATCCCTAGCCCTGCCCTGTACCCACATCTGAGGCTGGACAAGACGGCTTCCGGCGTGTATACATCACGGCATGATGGTACAGAGCCAGATTTTGCAGACCTTGCATGCACCTGAGTCGCAAGCTCGCCTCGCCGACATTGTGGCACAGGAGGCGCTGGACACCCGAGTGGCGGTGGGGCGGCGTGTGTGCGCGGAGTTCGGTTTCGTCGATGCCCGCGGGACGGTTCAACTCGCGGGTTGCCTCAAAGCGCTCAACAGACTGGAGGCGTTGGGGCGGATTGTGCTGCCGGGCGCCCGGCGCCGGGGGTGCGTTCCCACGCCCCGGTGTCTCGACGAGCCGGTGGCGGCCGCCGTGGAGGTGCCCGGGACGGTGGAAGCGGTCGCGGGGTTGTCGCTGGAGCGGGTCGAGGAGGGTCGGCAGCGGCGGGTGTGGAATACCTTGCTGCACTTCGAGCATCCGCGCGGGACGGCCACGTTTGCCGGCTGCCAGGTGCGCTATCTGGTCGTGTCGGCGCACGGGGTGCTCGGCGCGGTCGGATTTTCGGCGTCGGCGCTGCACTTGCGGGCGCGCGAGGCGTGGATGGGGTGGAGCGCTGTGCAGCGCCAAGGCCATCTGCACCGGGTGCTGTGCCTGAGCCGGTTGCTGATCCGCCCTGGCGTACAATGCCGCAACCTGGCCAGCCATGTGCTGGGCCAGGTACTGCGGCGTCTGGCGGCGGATTTCGAGGCCCGCTATGGGTACCGCCCGTGGCTGGTCGAGACCTTTGTCGACCCTGGGCACGACGGAGCGACCTTCAAGGCGGCCAACTTCGTGGAGGTCGGCGCCACCACCGGGCGCGGGCGTCAGGACCGGGCCCACCGGCGGGCCAGGACGGTCAAGTCGGTGTATATGTATGAGTTGGAGCCGCGCTGGCGCCGGCACTTGGGGCTGGCGCGGGTCGACGCGGCGCCGGTGCTGGCGCCGGCCGAGGGGCTCGCCAGCGCCGGGTGGACGGCGAACGAGTTTGGAGGGGCGCCGTTGGGTGACAAGCGTTTGTCGGCGCGTCTGGTCAAGAGTGCGGGGCTGCTGGCGTCGTCGCCCGGCCAGGCCGTCACCGCCAATGCGGCCCACGACCGGGCGGCGGTGAAGGGCTACTACCGGCTCATCGAGCAGCCGGCGCAGTCGGCGGTCACGCCCGCGAACATTCTCGCGTCCCACCGAACGCGCACGATGCAGCGGATGCGCGGCGAGGAAACGGTGCTGTGCATCCAGGACGGGACGGACCTGAACTTTGCGACGCGGCCGAACTGTGAGGGTCTGGGCGTCATCGGGCGCAACCAGACGACTTCCGAGACGCTCGGCCTGCATCTGCATCTGACCCTGGCGGTCACTGGCGCGGGGCTGCCGCTGGGGGTGCTGCGCTGCGGTTTCGATGCGCCGCCGGTCCAGGCGCCACCGCCCGAGGATGCGGCGCCGCGGGCAGCGTTGGCGCAGGACATGACCCGCCACAAGACGCAGCGATGGCTCGACGGTTTACGCGACATCGAGGCGGCGGCGTCGTCGTTGAGCCGCAAGACACGGGTGATCAGTGTCATGGATCGGGAGGCTGATTTCTTCGAGATGTTCGACACGCAGCGCCGCCTGGACCGCGTGGAGGTGCTCGTGCGCGCCCGGCATGACCGCTGTCTCGCCCCGGGCGCTCCGAAGCTGTTCGAAACCCTGCGTGCCGGCGCCGCCGACGGCTACGTCGAGATCGAGATCGACCGGGTGAGCGAGCGGCGCAAGTCGAGCCGCAAACAGGCCCGCCCGGCGCGCACCGGCCGCTTGGCGCGGGCCGAGGTGCGCCATCGCCAGCTGTGTCTGCCCCCGACGACCGGTGTCGGCGCCGAACCGGTGACGCTGTCGGCGGTCCATGTGCGGGAGACCGCGCCGCCGCCCGGCGAGCCGGCGGTGGAGTGGTTTCTGCTCACCAGCCTCAACGTCGCCAGCGCCGAGACCGCGGTCACGATCATCGGGTACTACCTGCGGCGCTGGCGCATCGAGGACCTGTTCCGGGTCCTCAAGTCCGGTTGCCGGGCCGAACATCTTGCGTTCCACACCGCCGACCGGCTGCAACGCGCGATCGCCATCAACACCGTGATCGCGTGGCGCCTGATGGTGATGACCCTGCTCGGACGGGAGATGCCCGGAGGCGACGCCCAACTCCTGTTCACCGACATCGAGCTGCGGTTCCTGAAGGACTATGCTGCCGAACTCGGCCTGCCACCCCCCGACCACGCCGCCGCCGCGGTCCTGCTGCTCGCCATCCTCGGCGGCTATCAGAACCGCACGCACGACCCGCCACCCGGCCACCAGATCATGTGGCGCGCCTACGAACGAATCTCCATCGCCACCATCGGTTACCGTATTGCCGAAAAGCAACGTGCCGGCGTTGTCCAGCATGAATAGTGGGTACAGGGCAGGGCTAGCCCGACTTCGCCGTGCGCCGCGAAGGCGCCATTCCTCAGCGGGTGCGAATCCCGCCCGGCAACTGTCGCTCCAGCCGGTAGCAGTCGGAGCGGATGGTGGAGGTAACGACATCCGTCTGAAGCACTCCGATGACAAAGGGCCGCCTCGGGCGGCTCAGCGACCATGCAGGCCGCAAGGTCTTGAACGCTGTGCAGGCCTCGAAACGGGCAATGCGGAAGCCGACCCGCTGGTAAAACGGGGAAGGCTGCTACGAGCCGGGAAGCGAGCGACGGGAGCACCGGCCCGCTCCGCCGGGGTATTGGCGGCGGCATGCATGGAAGGGGGGAGTGGACGCAACGCGGGAAGCCCTGCCGGTGGCGTGGCACACGCCAACCGACGACCCGTGAGGGCGAGGTCGGGCCGGACAGGGTGGCGGAGAAGCTCGTACTACCGAGGAGGCCGGGTAATGCCGGCGGAGGGAAGGAGCTTCAGGTGGAAGGGATGGCGAAAGGGAGCAGGCTCTCGGGAGTGGCTGACGCCTAGTACCCCGGAGATGAGCAGCAATGCCGGACGTCGTCACATGCACAAGCGAAGGGGACGACCCTGAGTGGTCGCCGTCGTCAGGGCGTCAACAGGCCTGACGACGCACCGACCGGTGGGCGCAAGGGTACGAGCCGGGTGCCACGGCTCGCGACACCCGACAGCTCGCCGCGACCGGGAAGCCCGTGCGCGAGCCGCATGATTCCACTGGAGAGCCCGGTGCCGGAAATCGGCACGCCGGGTTCGGAGAGCGGGGGGAGGAAACGTGCCTATGGGTATCGGACTGAGGCCCGGTGCGAAAGCGCCGGACGAGCCACCGACCCCCCTACCGGCTACGCGCCTCCCCTCGACTCTACAACTCGGTGTGATTTCCGACTAATTTCAGGGGTGTTCCCGCCTCGCCCGACCCGGTGTGCCAGTAAAACCGGGGGGTTCCGCGTTCGTGGCCTGCCGGAACCCCGTGTAGTGCCGACCTACCCCCTTGATTGGCGGGTTGCATGGACGGACGATCTACGTATGTTCGTGCGTTGCAAGATGCGCCGCAAGGACGGCAAGGAGCACCGCTACTGGAGCGTGGTGGAGAACGTGCGCGTCCGCGGGGGCCGGGTCGTGCAGCGCCAGGTGCTCTACCTCGGGGAGATCAACGACAGTCAGCGCGCGGCGTGGTGCCGCTCGATTGCGGTGCTGGACGAGACGGCGGGCGCGCGGCAGTTGGCGCTGTTTCCGGCGGACGGGGCCGTCCCGGCGCTGGACTGCGAGGTGGTGCGGATCCGGGTCACGGACGTGGAGGTGCGCGACCCCCGCCAATGGGGCGCGTGCTGGCTGGCGCTGACCATGTGGGATCGGTTGGCGTTGGACCGCTTCTGGGGGCCGCGCTTGCCGCCGAGCCGGAAACGGACGCGGTGGCTGGACGTGTTGAAGGTGCAGGTCTGCTACCGGCTCATCGATCCGGGGAGCGACTGGCGGCTGCACCGGCACTGGTATGCCCAGAGCGCCCTGCGCGACCTGCTGGGGACCGATCGGGTCATTCCCAGCGACACGTTGTACCGCTGCCTGGACAAGCTGGTTGCGCACAAGCGCGCGTTCTTCTCGTTTCTGCGGGCGCGGTGGACCACGCTGTTCGATGCCCGCTTCGATGTCCTGCTGTATGACCTGACCAGTACCTACTTTGAGAGCGACCCGCCCGTCGACGGCAAGCGCCGGTTCGGCTACAGCCGGGACAAGCGGTCGGATTGCGTGCAGGTGGTGATCGCGCTGATCGTGACCCCGGACGGCTTCCCGCTGGCCTACGAGGTGATGCCGGGCAACACGACGGATCAGACCACGCTGGCCGGCTTTCTGGAACAGATCGAACAGCAATATGGCCGCTCTCAGCGGGTCTGGATCATGGACCGCGGCATCCCCACCGAAGCGACCTTGGCGGCCATGCGCGCCGGCGACGCGCCCGTGCGCTACCTGGTGGGCACCCCCAAGGGCCGCCTGACGCGGCTGGAGCAGGCGTTCCTGGCGCAGCCCTGGCAGGCGGTGCGGCCGTCGGTCACGGTCAAGCTCCTTGCCGAGGAGGGGGAACTCTACATTCTGGTCCGCAGTGACCAGCGGCGGCTGAAGGAACGCGGCATGCGCCGGCGACGGCTGAAGACCCTGTGGCAGCGGCTCGGCGAGTTACAGCAGCAAACCAATACCCGGGATCAGTTGCTGCTCAAGCTCGGCGCCGCCAAACAGGCCGCCGGCCGGGCCTGGGCATTGGTCGACGTCGGCGTGCCCGCCCCCGGCGAGGCAGTCACCCCACAGACCTTCACCGTCCGCCTGCGGCGGGACCGGCTCCGCCAGGCTCGCCGGCGGGAGGGCCGCTATCTGTTGCGCTCGAACCTGACCGACGAAGACCCCGCGACGCTCTGGCGGTACTACATGCAGCTCACCGAGATCGAACAGGCCTTCAAGGACCTCAAGCACGACCTCGCGATCCGTCCGGTCTTCCATCAGCGCGACGCTCGGATCGAGGCGCACATCTTCGTCTCGTTCATCGCCTATTGCCTGCACGTCACCCTGAAGAACCTGGCCCGGCCGCACGCCCCCGGCCTGACCCCGCGTGCCATCCTGGAGACGTTCGCCACCCTCCAGATGGTCGATGTGCATCTGCCGACGACCGATGGCCGGCAGCTCGTCCTGCCGCGCCATACCCGGCCAAACCGGGAGCACGACCTGCTGTTGCACCAACTCAAGCTGCAACTGCCGACACAGCCCGCGCCACGCATCACGACCTGACACCACGCCCGCCGCGCAGCGTCGTGTAGTGCCGACCTTTGGGGTAACAACCCAGTAAAATCAGGCTTTTTGCGAGTTTTTAACGCCGAGTTGCGGAAGTCGGGCTAACGAACCTCTACAACGCACGGCCCCAATGGCTGGCGGACGCGCACGCGGCGCTTGATGCGGCCGTCGCGAGAGCCTACAGCTGGCCGGCGGACATCACCGACGACGACGCCGTGGCGGCACTACTGGAGCTGAACGACCGCGCCGGAGATCCGGGTTGATTGTTCGGACGACCAAGGTGGAGCGTCCGCGGACGGTTTGGATGGTCCCGAGGATTCCGTTCCGAAGGAAGGTGCGACAAGGGCGCGCGGCTGGCTCATTGCCAGTAAAACGCCTACTATGAAAAGTTGCGCGTGATTCGTGGCGGACGTCATAGATCCGCGTGACTCCACTACGCATCGCGCCCGACAACACCGCGGACAGCAAACGCCCTGCCCGCTTTCGGATCAACGAACGCGCCCTGCTCGTTTCTACGCGAGGCCGCCACTGCCGCCCTGAGGCCCTTGTCGTCCTTCACGTTCTCCATTCCGTCCATGCCCGCGATCGAGAAGTACATTGCACGTGGTGCGGCGAGCACGATCTTGTTTGCCTCTGTACGTCCCATGCGCAGACACACGAATCCATCTACCAAGTCTTCGAACACGAACACAATGCTGGTACCAATCCGCGGACGTTCACCAGCTACTGCTGGCGTCAGCTTGTCCAATACTTCCAGCCGCAGCAACGGTTGTGCGCCCCGGCCGGCACGGAAGTCCGTTGTGATCGGCCCGAAGTAGACCCGCGAGATCAGTTCCTCCAGCGAACCGAAGTCTCGCTCCGCCTCTCGATACACCCTCTCGTCATCGACCGTGAGCAACTGGTGGGCGATAACATCTCGCCGCCCAATGAGGTTGCGCCATGAAACCTGGTCTGCCGATTGTCCGGGGATCTCGAACAGCAGTGTTTCAAGACTTGAGCCCTTGCGCTTCAGCACATTGTCGACCTCCTTGATCGCGCTGCACGTGTCTTCAACGTACTTTTTCAGAGCGGTCATCAGGTCGGCGTCCTTCCCTCCTTCGCCGCGCTTCATGCGAGCCATGATGCCTCTCGCCCGCCGAGAGCTGCGGGCGGCGCTCAGCATGAATTCCTCTGCACGGATACAAGTACCTGAGAGCACCTGATCCGGTCCGATTGCCCAGATGATCTGCCCCTGCGCCACCAGTTCCTCAATCGAGACCTGGGAAGCTCCATGTCTCACCAACTTGGAAACGAACCGCTGGACATTCACTGTTTGCGTACCGCTCATGGGGATGTTCTCAATGTTGCCACCGGAGCCCTTCGGCTCGGGGATTCTTGCCGACCGTCCTTGACCCAGCGTGCAGCGGATTTCCTCCGCCAGCATCCAGATCACCACCGTTGCTGATCTATAGTACGTCAATCGGAAACAGGATCGTGTCAAGTCGTCGTCCGGCGACCGGGAGCACAACGAGGTTGCGGACCGCAGGGGATTCCGTCGGCGGCCCGCGGAGGGAGAAGCGTGCGGCTCCATCCCGCCTTCGAGTGCGAGCGGGGCTCCCGCCGACCGCATCAACGGCTCGGCTGGAGGTTCCGCTACCGGTCGCCGACCGCCGCCGGTTGTGGACGACGTATCGCGATCCGGTCGAGGTCGCGTACGACGGAGTCGTACGCCCTTGGGCCGGTGCCGGCCGCCGGGATGCTCATGCTCGGCGTGCTCGTCGCTCAGGCTCCGCTCGCGCGCCGGGTTGATCGGTCAGACGACGAAGGCGGACCATCTGCGGACGGCTTGGATGGTCCAATAGATTCCCGTTCAGGATGGGGGAAACAACGAGGGAAGCACGGTCAGACTGGTGTCAGTAAATCTATTTCTATGAACAATTTATGAGACTTTGATAGCTATCCCTGCCGCAACGCGGGGCGGACCTGCTGCGCCACTACACCCTGAGCGGCGAGGATCTGCAGAACATCGGGGCTCGGCGTCGGCCCCGCAACAAGCTGGGCTTCGCGCTGCAGCTGTGCGTGCTCCGCCACCCGGGCCACCTGCTGGCTCCGGGCGAGTTCGTGCCGCCGGCCATCGTGGATTTCATCGGACGCCAGCTCGACCTGGACGGGGACGACCTCGCCGACTACGCGGTCCGGTCCGAGACCCGGCACGAGCATCTTGCCGAGCTGCGCCGCCTGTACGGATTCCGGTCCTATTCGGGCGGCGCGGCGCGTGAGTTCGGAGACCGGCTCCGCGAAGAAGCGGAGCAGGCGCAGTCGAATGAGGACTTGGTGCGCAGGTTCGTCGAGGCCTGCCGTCACACGCGAACCATCCTGCCGGCCACGACGACGATCGAGCGGCTCTGCGCCGACGCGCTGGTCGATGCGGAGCGCCGGATCGAAGCGCGCATCGCCGAGCGGGTCCCGCCCGGGCTTCGGCGCGACCTCAAGCATCTGCTCGAAGAGACGGCCGACGCCGGCGTGACGCGGTTCGTCTGGCTCAGGCAGTTTGAGCCGGGCAGCAATTCCGCCGACGCCAAGCGGCTGCTGGACCGCCTCGAGCACCTCCGGCGTCTCGATGTTCCGGAATGCCTCTTCCACGAGATCCCTCCGCATCGGATCACGCGGTTGCGCCGGCAGGGAGAGGCTCCGCGAGCTCCCGGACAACCGCCGCCTCGCAATTCTCGCGGACTGCGCCGTCGAGTGGGAGATGTTCCTCGCCGACGCGGTGCTGGACCCGGGCGCACCGGCGAGGCTGGTGGCAGCTGGCGAGGACGGCGGCGCTTGGCCCCGACCGCGCTCGGCTGCGGTCCGCCGGTAGCCGGCGAGGACCCGGGCTCGTCCGTTTCCGGGCCGGTCGCTACTGGCTCTCTCGTCTCCTGTGGAGGGTCAGGATCCGCGGGTGAGGAACTGAACTGACAACCCCATGCGCATGGCGCCACGGGCGTTGCTGCGTGGTGCCGCCAGCCGACACGGTATCGGGTGCGGAGCGGGGTTGTCCACTGGCAATCCGGCCGCTACGGCGTCGGGCCAACCCGGCTCGAGGGTGACATGGACCGGCGGTCCGCCTGCCCGGCCACGCTGCTGGGGCCGAGGACTCTCCGCGACGAGACCGCGAGCGAGCAAGACTTCGAGCAGCGGTGCCGTCCCGGAAACGGCGCGCTCTCGTCGCTGAAGGCTTCAGGGGGAAAGGGTCGCGGGCGCCGATGTGTTCGCCGTCCGTTGTTCGAGTCTCCCCCTGGGCGTGTCGTCAACAGGGGCGGGAGGGTGGGTCGAAAGAGCCTCCCGCCCACGGGGGCGGCACAGTTCCGCGGACGGTCGTTTGACCGTGCCGGTGGCCGTCGGGTCGATCATCTCAGTGCGTATACGAAGCAGTCTTGGCAAGTCGGCTCCCGCGTTGCCGCGGTCAGCGGCCTTCCCCGAAGGCGTTGATTGTCCAGGCGATGGGCGAGCGGCACCGTGGGCAGATCGCGCGTTGGCGTACTCTCGCCGTCAGGCGTTGACGGAACCACCGGTCTCGCCACCGGGGGCACTCCCCCATTACCGCTTCAGGCTGTGCGTGACGGTGCTGCAGCGCTTCGCCGTGCAGCCGATGCGCCGCGCGGCCGTCTGCCACACGGCGTCGTGTCCGTGGCCGGGCCCGACGATCGCGTGTGCGATCTCGTTCAGGAGCGTGTCCCGGATGTCGCTCCAGGTCGCTCGCAGCACGAAGCTGACCGAGAGCTCGACCTGCTGCATCGTCGCTCCGCCCGTGGGGCCGGCCTTGATGAGCTGGAGCCCGGCGTAGCGCACGCGCCACCGGCCGGCCTCGCCGGCGGCGATGATGGCTTCGTGGCGCCACAGCTCGGTGACGGTGCCGAAGACGGTGCGCCGGTGGGGGTCGAGGAACGTGACGACGCTCCCCACGGGGAACCGTTGCCCGGGGAAGCGGGTGTCGATCGGTTGTTCGAACATCGTGGTCGAAAGCGTGCCGCCAGGCGGCCGGTTGACGCGGTTCGCCTGGCGGCGGGGTGCTTGCTTCGGCCGCAACGGGCGGTCAGTGCACGGCGGTTGCGGTTGGCCAGTACTCGGCCTCGTCGTCGAGGTCGTGGTGAGGCACGTTCGGGTCGTAGGGCGGCGGCGTGATCACGACGAGTCCGAACGAGGTCCCGGCGGGAGGCGGGGTCGGCCGGCTGTCGATGTGATGCGACAGTGCGAGCCGGGCGGCGACGTCGACGTTCGGCGCGTCGACGTGGATGGATTGCAGTGCGCCTTTCCGGCCGCATCGGGGGTACTGAACTTCCCTCGTCATCGGCCTCCCTCCTCGAAACTGCGGACGTAGCGCGAGGCGGTCCACGCCGCGATACCGAGGGCCTTGCCGATGTTCTTGAAGCTGAGGCCCTCGTCGCGGAGCTCGAAGATGCGCGCGACGGTGTCGACGGAGAGCGGCGGGCGCAGATAACCGCGCCGGCTGGACACCCGGCCCGGGCGTCTCAGCGTTGCCCGATCCGCCGGCATCGGCATCGTGCGCGGATCGTCAACGTCCGGGGCGTACTTGCCGAGGTTCTTCCAGTCGAGGCGCGTCCGCTGCGGACCCTCGGGCATGAACTCCTCGAGGTCCTGGTCGAGGGCGCCGTCGCTGCCCTGCCATACCACCTCGGCCTCGGCTACCGCGCCGGTGGCGGTATCCCGCACCGAGATCAGCTGGGGCTCGAGCCCGCCGCAGACGACCGATACGCCGGTGACGTGCCCGGCGCCGGTCCGCCAGCTGACCTCAGTCAGCGTGGACTGGACGTCGGGCCTCGCGAGCGCGGCGGCGAGCGCCGAACCCTGCAGTCGCAGCTTCGACGTGACCGTCAACGCTCGCATCGTGTGGCCGGCGTTGTCGATGGAGCGGACGACGACCTTGGCGCCGACCCGCTGAACTGTTCGTTCGGACATGGTTCTCCTCTCTCCGGGAAAGTGCGGCGGACGGGACCACCCGCCGGCCGCGCCGAGTGGCGGGGCGGTGTTTCTACGGGGGGTCGAGACGGGTGGTCGGGGTCGACGGGTCGACGGCGATCCACGCGGGCTGGTAGCGGGGCGCGCACAGGATCGGCACGGGGCGGGACGGGTCCGCGTGGGCCGCGGTCATGAGGGCGTTCTGACGGAGGAGGACGGCGAGGTTTGCGCGCGCGGCGGCTGCGGTGGTGTGGGCTGTGGAGACGCGGCCGGCGCTGAAGGCGACGGTGATGCGGGTGGATGTCGTGGGCTCGAGGGCGGGAATGGGGCCGGGGGGTATCGCGGTAGCGGGGATGAGGGTCTCGCGCGGCAGGTCGTCGCGCACGGTGAGCCGGCAGCTTTCGGGCCGGTGCGCGATCGTCAGGATGGTCGCGACGGCGGGGTCGTCCGCGGCGTGCCGGTGCACGGCGTCGGCGAGCCAGGCGGGTCGCTCTTCGTGAGGGGCGTCATGCGCGGCCGCCTTTCCGCGCGAGGGCGCGCCGCCACCGCCGCCGGGCCGCCCGCGACCGGGGCTTCGCCGGGGATCTCGGCCGCTCGGTCTCCTGGCCGGCGAGCCACCGCGTGATCGCTTCCCCGCTCGCGTGGCCGGGCTGCCTCTCGACGGCGCGGCGCAGCGCCGCCGCGGGGCTCCTCGCCGCGGCCGCTCGCAGCTCGGTGATCACCAGCTCCGCGTTGGCCGGGTCGTGCTCAATCCACCCGTCGTAGATGACGGCCCCGTTCGGCGCCACCCGGTAGACTCGCCACCCGTGGGCATCGGGGATGTCGGTCCTCACGATCACGGGCGCTCCGATGGGGACGGCCGGGGCGTTGTCCCGCGTGCCGCGGAGCGGGTTGCCGTACACGCTGCCCGAGGGCCTGTCGGTTCCTTCGCTCGCCGCGAGCCGCCGCGTCCGGACGGCGCCGATCTTCAGCCTCGGCCCGGGCTCGTCGGCGCCGCCGTCCTCGCTCTTGAGCCGGCCGTGGATCGGGCGGCCCCGGGCCTGCTGCCCGAAGTCGGCACCCAGCAGCAGCTCGGCGCGCGCCGGCGCCTGCTGCGGGTCGAGTCTCACCTCGTTCATCGCGTTCTCCTCTTCCCTGGGGAGGTTCGTGGCGGCCCCGTGCCGGCCGGGGTCTTCGTCGTTGCCGCGCTGAGCGCGGCAAAAGAAAAAGCGCGCACAGCGCGCGCGATTTTTCCTGTCCCGGCCGCCTGGGGGAAGGCGGCCGGGTGGACCGGGGGCGAGGGGCAAGGGGTCGGGTTCACATGATGGGCCGATCGTACCCCTGACCCTGCCCCCCCCTGTGCCACCAGATGGGCCGTATTCCGGAAGGTCGGATCGAGGCCTGGGCGGCGATCGTCAGCCGTCCGCCGGCGGCGCGGACCGGGACCGGGCGTCAGCGGGCAAGACCCGCCCGAGTCGTCGCGGGTATCGATCAGAGGTCTGGTTCATGTCCCCGGTCCCGCGGAGCCGGAGGCCGCCGGGACGGCGATGTCGCCGGCGCCGGCTTGGGCCGTGTGTCCCGGGTGCGGACCGGAACCTGGCGCTGCCCCTCGGCAGGATGCTCGACTTGGCCATCGCTCTGGAGTGGCCTCGACGGCGGCGGGGACTGGTCGCGGTGAGCCGCAGCTGCGACGGGCGGGGTTCGGGCGCCGTCCGCGGGCGGAGAGGCCGGCCGCGACTGCGGCATGACCTTCTCGAGCTCGGTGATCATGGCTGACCTGACGACGCCGGCCAGCTCGTCACGAGCTGCTGCGACCTCATGCCGGTTCGGCGGGTCAGGGTACTCTCGTTTCGGTTTTCCGGTCATCCGGCGGCGCGGCCATGATTGGGCCTTCCACTCGCTGAGGGCCTGCTGATGGCGTTCGTCGGCCGCCGCGTCCTTTTCGTCGCGGCAGCGGCGTTTCAGTCCGGCAGCCTCGGTCGAGAGAGCCGAACGTGGCGCTGCCTCCTTGATCTGTTCGAGGACCGCTCGGTGAGCCGCCGACGTTCCCGGCCGGGCGCTGATCGACTCGGCGACAGAGACGGCGGTGTCCGTGGCCAGCGGGATGTCTCCCCACTTCCGCGCGGCGGCGCGGGCGGCCGTGATCAGCTTGCGGGCCTGGCGCCGCTCTTGCCGTGCCCGCTCGGCCGCGGCGGCCCGTGCCGGTTCGACATCACCGCCCCCGGAACGATCCTGACGATGCCTGGCTCTCGACGGGCGAAGCCTGTGGAGCATCTTCTGAACTCGCTCCCGCACCCACTCGAACAATCGCTTCACCAAGCCGGGTGACGCCGGCGGCTCGGACTGCTCGGCGGCGACGGCAAGGGCGCCGGCGCGATCCGAGAGCGTCTGCGTGAGGCGCCTGCCCGGCCGGCCGATATCGGTGAACTCGTTGAAGCCCTCGCGCGTTCGTCGCCACGCCGCGCTCGGGACATCCGGGAACTCCTGTTCCGCTTCGAGAACCACCCGGTGCCCCAAGGTAGCCGCCTGCCGCCGGTCCAATCGCCGCTCAGCGACATCGAGCGCGCGCTCGATGTCGGTCGGCGTCCCTGTGCGCGACCAGGACGGGTTCCGGTCCTCGAGGGCTGTGAGGAACGCCGCGTCACCGCCCGGCGTCGCGAACAGCTCCCTCACGCGGGAGACGCGCTTCCGCAGTGCTTCGGCCGGCGCGAGGGCTTCGTCGAGATCCGCCGTCCTGAACCGCCCGGCGCGTCTGGCGAGTTCCTGACGGTAGCGGGCGGCGGCGGCCTCGTCCGACAACACGCCGCGCAAGCGCTCGAGACGGCGCGCGTCCGACTCGGCGGCGTCCAGGGCCGCATCGACGTTGCCGCGCGTCGTCGCGTGGTTGTCGTTCACGTTCCACTTCGGATCGAGGTCCGCCAGGTGCGCGAGGTACAGCTCCACTCCCCCGGGCAGGAGGCCGAGCGCAGCTTCGCGGGCCTTCGCCCTCTCTTTCCACTTCGCGTCGTCCCGGCGCTGCTCCGCTTCGCGCCGTGCGGCGGCCTCCATCCGCCGCCGGGCTGCCGCGTCGGCTCGCCGCTGCTCCGCCTCCAGCGCCGCGATCTCCGCGTCGAGCGTCTCGACCCTCGACCGCGCCTCGGCGGCTTCCGCCGCGTCTCGCGCGTGCGCCGACCGGGCCTCCCGGGCAGAAGCCGACGCCTCCTCGTACTCGACATACCGGTCCGGCTTCAGCTCCGGCACCCCCGACCGATCCTCCCATCTGTGTTTCGCCGCCGGCCCGATGTGCTCTGACGGCGGGTTCAGCAGAAGACGCTGTTCCTCCGCCGCGTCGCCAGCCTCGCGCGCCCGCGCCAGTTGCGTCGCGTGGCTCTCCGACGTCACCCGGTCCGCCACGCCGGCCCGGCCGAACGCCAGGTTCATTTCCACCGCCCACGCCTGCCGCGTCTCCTCCAGCCACGCCCGCGGCTTCGTGCGCTCGCTCTTCCTCGCGCCCCCGGACGCCGGGTCCCGGCCCGCCGACGCCGCCCGCCGGAACCACTGCTCCGCCGCCCGCGCCACCCCGTCGTTCACCCGCTCCGAGAACACCAGGTGAAGGTGCGGGTTGTCCGGCTTGCTCTCCACCGACAGCCCCGCGTGGACCACGAGGGTGTAGGGCAACTCACTCGCCGTCACGTGCGCCGCGAAGCTCCGCGCCAGCTTCAGCCGCCCGGCAGAGTCCAGCGAGTTCGGGAGAGCCGCCGTCAGCGACCGGAACAACCGCCCGTTGCTCCGCTCGTGGCTGTCGGCCGCCGCCCAGTACGACCGCGGATCCGACGCCGCGAACGACGGCATGCAACCCGACTCGAGGTGCACCACCTCGTCCTGGCGGGCCGCCTCGTACTTGCCGCCGCGGCAGATGTAGTCGTACTTCGCCGCCGCCGATTGGCCGCTGCCGCGGCTGCCCGTCTTCACGTTGAGATGGCAATACATGAACCGTGTTCTGCAGGCCAATTGCCCTCACCGCACGACGGTTTCGCACAGCGAAACCGGTAAGTGCGCCCTTCGGGTTTGGGGTTTTTCTAGTTTTCGCTGTGGCGCCTCGGGATCTCGTGGCTTGTCTTGGTACTATGATCCATTTTGGGGCCGCGTGGATTCATGATATATACCGAACCCATGCAGACGTCAAGACGTGCGGCTCAGATCGCCAAGCTCAAGAAGCGGCGGCAGGAACTGGCGGCCAAGGCGAGGGACGCCGACAAGCGCCTCGCGGATCGGCTGCGTCAACTCCAGACGCACGAGGCGAAGACCGAGCGCAAGCGGGAGACCCGGCGCAAGATCATCATCGGCGCCATCGTCCGGGCGGCACAGATATCGCAAAGGGACATCAGCCTCGGCTGGCTCGAGGAGCAGATCCAGGCCCTGACGCGGCCCGACGATCGTGCCCTCTTCGGTCTCGATGCAGAGCCGTCCGCCGACGCCGCCGACTCAGACAAGACCGAGCCGGCGGGCGCGCCGGCGGCTACGCCGATCACCTCCCGGCAGAAGCAGTTGCTGGCCAAACTCGTCGAGGAGCATCCGCAGCTCGCGCGGGAGCTCGGCGTCAACCCCGACGAGCCCGAGCTGGAAGAGCTCGGCAAGGCGAAGGCGACCTCCCTGATCGGAGCGATGCTCGACCGCGTCAACCTGCAGGCGCCGCCCGATGAACGATGACGACTCGTGCGGCCGGGCGCCGGGCGGCCGCCGACTGTCGCCCGGCAGCCGTCCGTTCGTGAGGGTCGCCAGTGTCGAGCCGGTGGTGGGAGGTGAGCGGAAGGGCAGGTCGTCGAGGACGACGGAATCGGCCGGCCGGGACACCGCCGCCGGGCTCCGTCACGCGAGGGCAGGCTCCGTCACCGCCCCCTCGTCGTCCCCGCGCCCGCCGGTGGGCCGGTCGACTCTTCGCCACGCGCTCCGGATTCGTTGCGGGATGCTTCCGATCGCCGGGACAGCAACTGCGCCAACTGCTTCACGCTCTCGAGTTGCTGCAGGAGATCCTGCATTTCGGAGCGCTGCATCGAACCCTGCTCGAGCCATCCCTTGATGCTCTCGTTGAAGGAGGAGGTCGTCTCTTCGAGATGCTCCGCTACCGCGACCTGGAGCTCCGGTTCCTCGTCGAACAGCGCTCGCCACAAACCGGTGAGTCGGCCAGGGTGCCAGTCGGGAAGGCGGTGCACCGGGTCCGACGGAACCAACCAACCGCGGTACACCGCCAGGATGACGCCGCGGTCGTCGACGTCCTTGCGCTCCCACCGCTCGGGGACCAGGTCCTGGTGGCCGTTCGGCTTGGGCGGCTGCCAGGCGGCCACCTCGTAGGCGGTCGCCGTCATCCGGATCAGCCACCGCAGCCCCTCCCGCCCTTTCCGGTCCCGCAGCCAGATCCGCTGGCCGGGTTCGAGCTTCGCGCACGGAGAGACGAGGCAGAAATCTGCCGGCCCGATCCCTGTCGGGACCATCGAGTATCCGTGGAACAACGCGTAGAACGCCTGCGGGTCGTCCAGATCCACCGGCGCCGGCCTCGTCTGATCCTGCTCTTCGCTCTCCGCCAGGTAGACCTCCGGCGACGGCTGCGAAATCGCCCGCACCGGCAGTTGGACGCTCGAGTTGAAGCGCGTCAGCGGGCGGGACGGTTCTCCGTCGTCGGCCTCGACCTGAACATCCCGCGGCGGACCGATGTAGAGCTCCAAACCGAGGGCGCGGCAGATCTGCTGCACACGGTTCAGGCGGGGGATGTGCCCGTTCAAGACTGACCGGATGGCGTCTTGCGGCAGACCGCTGTTGAGCGCGGCCCGGTACTGGGATTGTCCTCTTTCCGCGAGCCGACGCCGGACCGCCTCCGCGAAATCGATGGTCGTCATGCCGGAAAGTATACCGCCTCTCGAGGCGAACGGCGCTTGACTGGTATTGTGGTATAGATCCACGATGTTCGGTACATATACATACGTCGGCAGCCTGCATCGGGATCGCGGCGGCGAGGACGATCTCCATTCCGACTCAACGCTTGGTCGGGCAGCGTGCCATGACGACAGGAGGTACTGGTGATGGCTCAGCTCTTGACGGTCAAGCAAGTAGCGGCTCTAGGCGTCTCGCGGTCGACCCTGTACAAGATGCTGGACGAGCGGGTGTTCCCGGCCGCACCGATTAGGCTTCCCGGCGGCGACCCTCGCTGGCCGCAGGAGGTCGTCGATGAATGGGTCGACACCCGCAGATGCGACGGAGACCGCTCGCCGCCGAGCCGATAGCCGTTTGGTGGATGCTGCTGCTGCGGGCGCGGACGCGGATCGTGACGGCTGCCGAGTCCGAGGTGGAAACGGTGGGCGAGGAATCCGGGACACTGAAGGGCAAAGAGTCGTGGGCGATGGCTCTCCCGATCAGCTCCCGCGAGCGAAAGACACGAGGCCGCCAACCCGGAACGCCCTGTCGACCACCTTCGCGCACCCGCGTCGCCAAGGCAGGCCGCTACTGCGACGGCAACGGGGTCGAGGCCGCGCAGCGCCGGTCGGTCTTGTTCGAGCACCGGCTGCGGTTCATGACGTTTCGGCGTGTCATACTCCGAACACGGGCGACGATTGACTGACCACAAGGAATGACGAAGCTTTGCACGCGGACCAACGCAGGCCCAGGATACGCGGACCCGGACCGGGTCCGGCAGGAAGCGGATCGCCGGCGCGACGAAGAAGACCGGTGGGCACCGGCGACGCTGCTGCCGCCGGAGGTCTTCAGCGACGCGGAAGCGACCCGCCGCGACTTCCAGCGGCTGTGTGAGCCCGGCGCCGGGACGGGCCGGCACGCCGCCGCGGTGCACCGCCGGATCATGAGCAGTTGCGCCGGATGGAGACGACGGCCGACCGCCGAGGAGTTCTACGAGGCGGTCCGCGCAACGCGCCCGACGGTGCGGCAACAAGCGATCGTCGACATGTGGGGGAGGGAAGCGACCTTCCAGGAGCTCCTCGAGGCCTGGGCGGAACGGGCGTACACCGACCGCCAACTGGTGCGGGCACTCCATCTGGCTGACTTCAACTGCGGGGACCGAATCCGCGAGATCAACCAGTGGGCGACGAAGTACTGACACTGGCCACGACCGGCGGACGCCTGTGGCGCGCCGTGAGGCAACCGATCACGGCCTGCCTAGCCGAGCTCCACGGTGGACCGCACGAATGCCGGCTGGGTGGCGGGACGACCCTGGCGGCGCGATGGCGGCACCGAGACAGCTTCGACATCGACCTGACGGTGTCGAGGGGAGCGAGCCTGTCGAGTCTGGGGGCAGACTTCGAGCGGACGATGGAGCGACTGGGCGAAAAGGTCGATTACCTCGTCGGCCGGTGGAAGATCGACTTCGGGACCGGGCAAGTGGACCTGGCGCAACTCGAGCCCGGCCCGCGGCCAACGCACCGCGGTTGTCGACGGAGCACCCTTCACGGTGCTGTCGACGGCGCAGATCCTCCACGGCAAGCTCGAGCGGGCCACCCGCAGCCCCGTGCGCGACGTGTTCGACGTCATCAAGGCGCGGCGCCTCGACGCGCAGGCGCTCGCCATCGCGCTCAACTGCAAGAGCCGACTGGAGGCCGAGACGATCTGCGTCGCCTGGGAGAAGAGCAACGCGACGTTCGAGAAGGTCGCGGACGAGCAGCTTGGCGGGGTTCCGGAAGCCATGCGCGAGAACCCCGCCACCTTGGGGCGGGAAGGCGCCGCAGCCCTGCGAGACGCGCTGTACCGCCGAGTGACGGTGCGGACCGAGGAGCAACTCACAATCGTCGAGACGGAGACGAAGGGCGGGCTGACCCTCCGGATCACGATGGCTCCCGACGAGATCGACCGGGAGTTCGCGGTCAACGGCCTCGACGAACACTTCCACCACAACGTGATGGCCGGGGAGCGGCTCCGCGAGGCCGCCCGGCGGGCCGTGACAGCCCCGCGACGGGGCGAACTGCGCTGGGAGAGCGGCCAGCCGGTTCCGGCAATCCGGGCGGCAGACCGGCCGCGCGGAGGCCCGGACCTGCTGCGTTGACCTGCATGACGGGGGCCGGGGGCCTTGCGTCCCGGGCTGAGGTCGCAGGGTAATGCAGACAAGTCTCCGGGTTGGCCCCCGGGGGTCGCAGGTGATCGAGCAGCGCGGTCGTTCCCGGGCCACGGCGTGTTGCACGTGGCGACGTTCGGGCTCGCGGTCGGTGATGGCGGGCTCGTGCGGGCGGTGCTGCAGGCGGCGTCGTTCACCGGCGCGGTCTTGGTGATACTCGGGGAACGCCTCCAGGGTGCCAGCGCCGGCCACACGCCCACCAGCGTCCTTTCTCGCGATGGTGGCGTATGCCCTTTGCCGGTCTGGACCCCCTCGTCTCGGTTGCCGCGCGCAGCGCGGCAACTGCAACGCGCGCACAGCGCGCGCGATTTTCCCCTCCCGGCCGCCCGGTGGGTGAGGGCGGCCGGGAAGGATGGATCGATCGCCCCCCTGTGCCGCCCTTTGGACCGGGTCTCCGGAGGTCGTTGTCGGAACGGCAAGAGGGCCGATCCGGTGTGTCGCGCAGGTTCGGGAAGTGGATCGGTGCGGTCCGTTACAGGGGCACAAGCTGGCTTGCGGCCACAACCGCAACCACCGCCACGGCGGCCGGCGGGTCATCTGGAAGGCCGGAACGCAGTGGAGGACTGGCTCAGCGGGTTGACGCGCCGGCCGTCTGGGCGGTTCAGCTCGGCTCCCCTACGACGGGCCGTGATACGCTGTCGCGGATGCTGGCGCAGACGTTCTCGAACGTCCACGGCGTGGTCGCGACGTTGCGCCCATTGGACTGACCCCTACCGACTGACGGCGGCGATGAGGCTTTCATGGAATGAGATCCGAACGCGGGCTGCCGACTTCGCCCGTGAATGGGCCGACGCCACCTACGAGAAGGGCGAGACCCAGAGCTTCTACAACGAGTTCTTCGAGATCTTCGGCAAGCGCCGCCGCGATGTGGCGCGGTACGAGGAACGCGTCGAGCGGCTCGACGACACCTTCGGCTTCATCGATCTGTTCTGGCCCAGCGTCCTGCTGGTCGAGCAGAAGAGCGCCGGGCGTGATCTGACCGCCGCACGCGAGCAGGCCGGCACGTACTTCGACGCGCTGCCGGACCGGGAGCGGCCCCGGTTCCAGCTTCTCTGCGACTTCCAGACGTTCGAGCTTCTCGACCGGGACGAACGCGAGGAGACTCGCTTCGCCCTCGCCGATCTGCCGCAGCACGTCGAAAAGTTCGGGTTCATCATCGGCGTGCAGCGCCGCACGTTCCGCGACCAGGATCCGGTCAACGTCGAGGCGTCCGAGCTGATTGCGCGGCTGCACGACGCCCTGAAGGCGTCGGGCTACGAGGGTCGCGACCTGGAGTTGTTCCTGGTGCGGACCGTCTTCTGCCTGTTCGCCGACGACACGGGCATCTTCGAGCCACGCGACATCTTCCTGGACTTCATCGAGGAGCGCACGGCCGCCGATGGCTCCGACCTCGGCCCGTGGCTGATGCGACTGTTCCAGGTGCTCGACACGCCGCCCAACCGGCGGCAGGCTAAGCTGGACGAGGACCTGGTGCGGTTCCCGCACGTGAACGGCGACCTGTTCGACGGAGCGGTCCGCATCCCCGACTTCGATGCCGAGATGCGCCGAGCCCTGCTCGACGCGGGACAGTTCGACTGGACGGCGATCTCGCCGGCTATCTTCGGGGCGCTGTTCCAGTCTGTCATGGAGCCGGCTGAGCGCCGCGCCCACGGGGCGCACTACACGACCGAGAAGAACATCCTCAAGGTCATCGAGCCGCTGTTCCTCGACGACCTGCGGGCCGAGTTCCGGCGGTTGCAGGCTCGCCGGGACGGTCGCGCCGTGGCCGATCTTCGAAGGTTCCGGGACAAGCTCGGCACGCTGCGGCTCTTCGACCCGGCGTGCGGCTGCGGCAACTTCCTGATCATCGCCTACCGGGAGCTTCGGACGCTGGAGATCGACGTGCTGCGGGAGATAGCTTCCAGGGCTACAGCCACACAATTGGCGCTCGCAGTCCAGTCGATCGTCGAGGTCGACCAGTTCTACGGTATCGAGATCGGCGAGTTCCCGGCCCGCATCGCCGCGGCGGCGCTGTGGATGATGGACCACATCATGAACAACCGGCTGAGCCTGGAGTTCGGCCAGACCTACGCGCGGATCCCGATCGAGAAGTCGCCGCACATCCGCAACGCCGATGCACTGGAAGTCGACTGGGCCGACGTGCTGCCGCCGGACGAGTGTTCGTACGTGTTCGGCAATCCACCCTTCGGCGGTTCGAAGTTCCAGTCCTCCGACCAGCGGGCGCAAGTGCGTCGTGTCGCCGCCCTCGGAGGCAGCGGCGGGACGCTCGACTACGTGGCCGCCTGGTTCATCCGCGCTGGCGATTACGTGCGGCGGGTGCAACCGCGTGACGGGGCACCGCCGCCGCGGATCGGCTTCGTGGCGACCAACTCGATCACGCAGGGCGAGCAGGTGGCGCAACTCTGGCCTCTGCTGCTTGACCGTCGCCGCCTGGAGATTGCCTTCGCTCATCGGACCTTCGCGTGGGGATCGGACGCTCGCGGCAAGGCCCACGTCCACGTGGTCATCATCGGGCTGGACGCGGCCGACCACGCGCCACGAGACAGGCGCCTATTCGCCTACGAGGACATCAACGGGGAACCGCTTGAGGGCCGTCACGCCTCGGTCACGCCGTACCTGTTGGACGGCGGCGCACTGGCCAACGCACACCTCGTCGTGCGGAAGGAGGGCCGGCCAATCAACGGCATGGGCAGGCTGGTGAGTGGTACGCAGCCCATCGACGACGGCTTCTACACCTTCGATGTGGAGGAGCGAGCCTCATTCCTCGAAGCCGAACCAGCCGCCGCGCCATTCCTTCGTCCGTACGTCGATGCCCGTGGTTACCTGCAAGGCGGCAAGCGTTGGATACTGGCCCTCCAGCAGGCATCACCAACCGCGTTGAAACAACTGCCGCTGGTTCTGGACCGCATGGGATCGGTGCGCCGATTCCGATCACAAAGCAAGCGCAAGAGTACTCTGGCAATCGCTGACTACCCGACGCGGTACAACGTCGAGGTCCTTCCGGAGACGTTGTTTCTGGTCCTTCCCAAGGTCAGTTCGGAGCGGCGCGAATACGTGCCCATCGGCTGGCTAGAACCGCCGACGATTCCAAGCGATCTGATTTTCGTGCTCCAGGACGCCACCTTGGCGGACTTCGCCCTGCTCACCTCGGCGATGCACATGGCGTGGCTGCGCCACATCGGAGGGCGGTTGAAGAGCGACTATCGCTACTCCATCGGCCTTGTCTACAACACGTTTCCGCTGCCGCCCGGCTTCGCCGACGCGGACACGTCGGCGCTGGAGCCGCTCGCCAAGGCCGTGCTCGATGCCCGCGCCGCCCACGCAGGCGCGACGCTCGCAGACCTGTACGACCCGGACCTGATGCCGCCGAACCTCCGACGGGCGCATCAGGCCTTGGATCGCGCTGTTGATCGTCTCTACCGCCGGAAGCGTTTCACGTCGGAACGTGAACGCGTCGAGTACCTGTTCGCGCAATACGAGCGCATGCAGGCGCCGCTTGCTGCGAAGGCGGCCGTTCGACCGAGACCACGACGGCGAGCACGCCATACACGGTAGTACTGGGCTTCGGGCAGGGGGATTGACATGAGTCAGGCAAAGCGGGAGATGGAGCGAGAGTACGAACGGCATCAGCACGTGTGCAAGATCCTGGTTAATGCCAAGGGCGCTCAGCCGTGCCCGGCGCACAGTCACTTGGTGTACCTCGAACAGGATCCAACCCCGGCTTACAAGCTCGGGATCTATCGATGGAAGCGCGACGCTGAACTCCGCGCCCTCTTCGATACCAGCCGTGAACTGACCGACGCGATCAAGTCGACGTTCCAGACCGACGTGTCCGAGGTCTGCCCTCACGGCGACTGTCCTTGGCGCGGTGTGTGAACCCCAAACTTGACGACTACCTGCTGTCGAAGCCGCCGACTTGGGTCGCTCACCACGGCAGGGGTACATCGGTACCGTACTGCGGCGGTTGGACTCGTCGATACGCTCTCGACATGAGACTACACGCCTCGGGATGGTCCGATGCGTGAATCATGTAGTACATGGTCCGTGACCCTTCCCCCTTCTCGTGAATGGCGAACGGATCCGAGTACGCGTAGCCGAATTCGTCGCGGAATCGGCTGCACAGTGCCTGCGCACGGTCGATGGACGAGAGTGCCCGGAATCGTTCGTAATCATCGTTGCCCCACCACCCGGCCAGTCGTCCCTCTTGCTTCGTACTCGCCCAGGCACGATCAATCCATCCCTGCGCGAGGAAGTAGAACAGTTCGATCTTGTAGCCCTCGCGCTTGAATCGTGCGATGGCCTCCACGGTGCTCCAGCGACACTCGAAGGTGCGCTGGTCGATGAGGCAGAAACACGCCGTCTTTTGGGAGATCGGTGCCTCCTTCAGCATCTGGTGAACACGCACGTTGGCGTCGCCTGCATAGACGCGGAACGAGCCGTGAGTTCGGCCCAAGTCTCGCAAGGGTATTATCAGGTTGAGGCGACGGGTGGCAGAGTAAGCCGATGAGGAGCCAGTCGGCCAGCTATCACGGATATCGATTCCCGCCCGACATCATCAGCCACGCGGTCTGGCTCTACCATCGGTTCTGCCTCAGCTTGCGCGATGTCGAAGATCTCCTCGCGCAGCGAGGCGTGACGGCCACCTACGAGACGATTCGGCAGTGGTGCCAGCGGTTCGGTCCGGTCTACGCGCGGCGGCTGCGGCGCCGCCGCGGTCGGATGGGAGACACCTGGCATCTCGACGAGGTGTTCGTCACGATCCAGGGACGCCGACAGTATCTGTGGCGCGCGGTCGACGAGGACGGTGACGTCCTGGACATCCTCGTGCAATTGCACCGGAATCGGCGAGCAGCCGTCCGATTCTTTCGGACGCTGCTGAAAGCCCAGGGCCGTGTCCCTCGACGACTGATCACCGACCAGCTGCGCTCCTACGCCGCCGCGGCCCGCATCGTGATGCCGTGTGTGGTCCACGTCACTGATCAGTACGCGAACAATCGAGCCGAGGTCTCCACCAACCGACGCGTCAGCGGGAGCGCCAGATGCGGCGTTTCAAGTCGGCCGCTCAGCTCCAACGGTTCGCGCCGGTTCACGGTATCGTGCAGAATCTCTTCCGAGTCAGTCGACACCTCCTGCGGTCGGCTCACCACCGCCTGCTCCGCACCCGCGCGTTCGTTGAATGGGATGCGGTGACGTGCGCCTGCTGAAAACGATCGGGAGCACCGATTTCACGGGGCAAGAGCGCGCTGCCCTCAACAAGTTGACAAGGCCTGGCCGACTCGTTCGCGCTGCCGAGGAACGACGTGCGCCGGCCGTCGGCCAGGGTGATCACGCCCGCCTTCCCGTGGATCAGGCCGAAGACCTCGTCGGGGAGCACGCGGGCCGAGAGCTTGCTCGACCGCAGGCCGTCGTAGAGCCGCCGGAAGCGGGGCTTGGCCGCATCGCCGAGCGCCTCCGGCCGCGACTCGCACCACTCGCGCCGCATGGCCGCCTGGGCCGCCTTCGCGATCTCGACGTCGGCGCGCGACAGGTGCGAGTTGCAGACGATGCGGGCGCCGCCATGCACCTGCTCGAACGCCTCACCCGCGACTTCGAGGATGGACGACGAGAAGTAGCCGGCGATGCGATCGTAGCTCCTGGCGCCCGCCAGACGGGACGTCAGGAAGCTCGCGTCGAGCGGCCGGCGGCGCGACGAGTGGCGTTGGAGCGTCACGATGGTCTCACGACGGAGCGGGCCGCAGGCCGAAGAAGGCGTGATGAAGAGCGATGGGATCAGCCGGCGCGGGGCGCGCATGACAACTGCTTCTCGCCCACGGCCGGTGGGCAATGCCGCAGGGTCCAAGATGTTCGGACTGACGCCGCTTGCGCGTCAGGTGCGCATTGATGCACGCGGCTGCCGACGCGGCGTCGCCGGAAAGCAAGTAGCCGACCATAAAGCCGACTGCGTGATTCCGCGCGTACTTGCCGGTCGCGAAACGGTCCATGCCCTCCTGGACGTACTCGCGACAGAGACCGGTGCGACTCCCGGCGACCCGTTTGCACTCGACGATGGCGTGCGGATCGTGTTCGTTGTACTCCTCTCGGATGTCGCTGAAGAAGACGGGTACGTCCGTGCGCCCGTCCGGTCTCCGAACGTCCGTACTCGACCGCGATTCCGTCCCCGGCAGCACCGTCATCTTTCTCGACCAGTCAGCGGCGCTCTCTGCCAGCACCGCCCGCATCCCGTCTCGAAGACACTCTGTGATCTCCACCTCACCGGCGCGCGCATGCGCTCTCGGAGATGTCGACGCCAACTTCCAGCCCGCGTCGACAACCTGCAGAATCGCCTCGCTGCGTTCACGGTGGATGTCGATGAGCTGCCGGCCGAGCACTCCCCGACGCGAAGACGTAGCGAGCATCACGTCCACCCACCACGGTGCGCGCTGTCCCTCACCACCGCGTCGGCGTCCTCCAGGCCGCACACGCCCAACCAGTGCCGGCGGGCCGCGGGCTTGATGATGGAGACCTCGTCCCGCGCGTGCACGCGCAGCTCGCGAAGTCCCACCAACTGCTCCGCAATCCGAATCTCGGTACGCTCACCGATCCGCGCCAGCACCGCACGTAGCGGGCCGTCCGGTTCAACGACCTTCACCACCGACGGACCGCGCCGATCTTCGAGCACGAATCGAATCACCCTGTGCGGCGCATCAGGGGCTACATCGTAGATCTCGGCGCGCATTCGCCGGCGATTGGAAGCGGACAGCCACGCATCCATCGTGCTCAAAAACGCCTGCGCATAGCTGCGGAGCTCGTCCACAACGGCCGGAGCCACGGCTCCCTCACGTCCCGCCTTCCACTGCCAACCGGCCCGAAAAAGGCCATCCCGGACGACGATGCGGTCTGCGTCGCCCAGCCCATAAAGATCGAATACGGCGTCGTCCAAGGACTCCCAATCATCGTCCGTGGGTGATTGCTGATGAAATCTGCGCGCAAGTTCCACCACCCGCCGACCAGAGTTCGATTTCATGCTCTCCTTGAGAGAAGGTGCCGGCAGACAAGATATGTCTTTCAGCTCGAGTAATCGCATCCATAGACCGAAGGACGAACCCGTCATAAGGAAGTACCACGAAGCGAGCGCAGACCCGACTATACCGGCAACGAGATAAGCAGCGTCAGACGTCGCATTGACGAACGATGCACCGTAGTATGCGTTCGTGAAGACCATATCCTGCTCGGATACAGCCACATGGGCACCGGCTCGTGGTTTACCGGCCATGAACCTCGTCACAAGAAGTAGGGGCGCGCGGTAGGTCTCCAGTTCGCGCGGACGCTGCGCACGATCATGATCGAAAGTGAGCAAATCGTTGTCGACCAGAGAAAACGGCTGCATTAGTCCCCGGCCTATGAATGGCAATCCCCGCAGCAGGCTCGCGTCACGACTTCGATCACCGAATGTCAGCCCGAGTCTCAGTCGCGTATGCAATTCCGCAAGACGCGCTTCCAGCGGTTCATGTTTCTGCCACAATTCGTCAAGCAACAGCACGTCTGGCCGCTGGCCGACGAAAGCCGTCTTTAACAAATCGTTGTTGCGTTCCCAGCTAGCAATCGGCAGCGTGGCAATATCGCTCGGTGCAATTTCTATCGTGTGGCTCTGTGCACCGAACGGCGACCAGCGCGCCTGAACAAGAGTCATCCGGTCGGCGCGCTGGTCGTGATGGCGGGCCACGAGCGCAACCGCAGGCATGTCGGCTTTCGGAAACAACCAAGCGGACAGCTCAGACAGATTAATCAAGGTGACGGGACCCAATGCCCTAACGGCGTCGCGGGCCGCGTTCATGGCGGTGCCGCTCCGCCCGAAAAACGGCGTCGCGCTCAGAATCATGCCAAACCTAGTCCGCTCATGTGCGAAATCCCTTGCCCGCGAGACGAAGTCGAGACTCTGGCCCCGCGGCTGAAGAGGCGCCTTTGACCCGGCTGCCCGGCGCGCCGCGGTTCCGGTTCTTCCTCTGTAGCTCCACGGCGGGTTACCGACGATGACGTCGAATCGCTTCAACGCCGACCCATTGGCCAAGCTCGCCCTTCCGTCGGAAGTCTCTTCGATGGTCCGGGCGTCTCCAGCGAGCAAGGTCCTCCCCTGCAGCGGCCTGAACCGGAGGGCTCGCGGCGGCTGTGGGTCAGGATCGAGCTCCAGCGCCGCCAAGTAGAGGCTGAACGCCGCGATGCGCACGGCCGCTTCGCTGATGTCGACGCCATAGATTTGGTTGTACAAGGCTTCTCGGATAGTCGCCCGGCTCGGTATTCCGCCGCCACTCTTCAGATACACCAGCCGTCGCAGGGCCTCCACGAGGAAAACGCCGGACCCGCAGGTAAGATCCAGAACCGTTTCTTCACCAGTCAGGCCGTCGAACACCTCGTCCAGCACCAGGGAGACGGCGGCCAGCGGCGTGTAGTACACGCCTTGCCTGCGAGCAGGGTTCGGGCCAGCCGATTCCGTGGCCGACGAATGCACGAACTGCTCATAGATGGCGCTGACGAGTTCGACCGGGATCACGTCGAACCGGTAGGGGAAGAAAGAAAGCTGACCGGTTTCCAGATCCTGGCCACTCAGGAAACGGGCCACGTGGTCAAGATGCCCGGGGGCGGGCGCCGGCTCCGAGGAGGACGGGAACATGTCCCCGTTGAAGGTGTCTCGCAACCACGCGAACAGACGGCCGGCGGCAGCAGGGTCGCGCAGTGCGTCCGCGAGGTCGCCGTGGCCGCACAGCCTCACCAAGCGGCGACGGGTCACGATGCCACGGTCCGTCAGATACTTCGCGAAGATGCACCGGCCGATGAGGGCCTGTGCCTCGCCCCGGTCCACGTCGGCGCCGACCAGTTGGTGTTCAAGGCGGCTCAGGTCGCGCAATAGGCGGCGGTCTACGCTCGTCTTCCGGTTGACGCGCGACTCCAGGCGCCAGAATTGGCCCGTTTCCATCGCGAGACGGCCGGCGAGCGTGTCGAGCTGCGTCAGCTCGGCGTCCACAAGGCGGAAGGTACGGAGCCGGTTCGCCTCAACCTCGTCCGGTGTACGGGGAGCGCCAAAACCGTTGTAGAGATCGATTCGCTCCGGAGACACGAGCCAGAGCAGGGGCGAGAATCCACGGTTCCAGATCTCCCGCTGCCATTCGGCGACCAGGACGTCCCGGGGTTCGTCCACGTACTTGAAGTACACGCTGAGCCCCACGCCGCCGGCACCCCGCCGGTCGGCATCGGCGCCGCTGCGCCACCAGACATCGGGGTCGAACGAAGGCGAAGGTCGCCAGTCGTGTGGGTCCGAGCCGGCCAGCGTTACGCTCGGCGCGGCGCTGGCGCCGTTCGCCAGGTAGCCCGTGGCTTCGAGCACGCGTCCGAGCGGTTCGGCAATCATCTTGCGCTCCTGTCGCGCCCCGGGAGTCCACGTCCCCGAGCGGTGCAGACTCCCGCCGCGGTTGATTCCGGGGCAATCGGAGCTACAGGCGCCGACTTCCCGGGCAACCGAAGAGCGCCGACGCCCCTTGTGTCTATCGGTTCCCGAAGCGGCGAGCCGTCACACATGGTCGTTCTCCACCGCCCCCGCCACGATCCGCGCGGCGGCGGCATCCGCGCGCCAGTGGTCGTCGATGCGGTCCGTGTTGGGCCGGCCGATCACCGTCCGGCCGTCGCGGTCATATCAGCGCAGCGTCGAGTCTTCGGTTTTCCGCCTCTCCCCTCTATCCGCCACGTCGAGTCTCCACCTCCACCATCCGGACAGAGCAACCGGCATGAGGAGGAGCACGAAGACCCAGCGGTAGGGCCAAAAGTCCGCGCGCCACCAACCCGACAAGATCCAGAGGCCCCAAACCACGTGGAAGCTAACGATCTACCCTGGTCCCCATCTGTAGCGGGGCCACATCCGCTTCGGCATACGCCCCTGGGAATCCTCAGTCCAGCGGTCCACGCTCTTCCACCGCATCATCGACATCCGCCCGCTCCCTGCCCGTGAAGGCAGTGTCAAAATTGCCGATCCCGGGAATCCTAGCATCCCGGCCATATCGAGCACCCTTGCGGCAGCGTCGTTCACGACGCCGTACGCCTCATTGCGCAGCGCCAGACCGTGACTCGGACGATGGACTTGAATCACAGCCGGAATCACACCGTGGCCGCAACGCCGTCACCTCGGCTCACGTGCCGCCCCTTCAGGCTCATTTCCCGATTGGAAAAGACTCTCTCCACACAACCACCCTCCCGTCCGGCAGCTTTCGCTTGACAACGTCGCGGCCTGAACGTACTAATGTGCTAGTAGATATGCCGAAACAACCTCCGCCGCTCGCCGACCAGGAGTTCGCGATCATGCAGATCGTCTGGGACCGCGGCGAGGTGACAGTGCGCGACGTCTACGAGGCGTTTCGCGCGCGCCGGCCGATCGCCTATACCACGGTGCTGACGACGATGCGCATTCTCGAGCAGAAGGGGCATCTGCGCGTCAGCCGCGCGGCCCGGGCGCACGTCTATCAAGCCAGGTCCACCCGGCAGGGCGTGCTGCAGGCGATGGTGCGCCACTTCGTCGATCGCGTCTTCGGCGGCGCGGCCGAGCCGCTCGTGCAGCACCTCATCCTCGACAAGCGGCTCAGCGCGGACGACCTGCGCGATATCGCCAGCCGGTTGAACGGGCCGGAGACGGACGATGACCGCTGACCTGCTGGCCCACAACGTCGTGGCGCACTGGCTGCAGGCCGGGCTGCTGGCCGGGGTCGCCGGGCTCGGGGTCGCCGTGCTGCGTCTTCATCGTCCCGACTTCCTGCTGCACTTCTGGACGGCGGTCTTCCTGCTGCTGCTGGCGGCGCCGTGGATCCAGCCCTGGCAGCCGGTCGCCGCGGCGCCCACCGGAGGACTGGCACCCGTATCCGGCATGGAACAGGCGGTCGAAAGCGGGGCCGGGGTGTCGGTGGCCGGTCGTGTAATCGCCCTGCCGGCCGCACTCTGGCGTGTCGACCCGTGGACGTGGGTGCTGGGACTCCTGGCCGCGGGGGTGATCGTCCGCCTGGGGTGGATCGGGCTGGGCCTGCTGCGGCTCGCCCGCCTCGCCCGCACGGCGGACCGGATCGCGCCCCCGGCGGTCGCCCGGGAGCTCCTGGCCCGGTTCCGCGTGTCGGCCGTCTTCGTGCAGCATCCGGCGGTCCGGATGCCCTGCAGTTTCGGCCTGTTCCGGCCGACGGTCATGTTGCCGGCCGCCTTCGACCGCCTCGAACCGGCGTTTCAGCGCGCCATCGTCTGCCACGAGCTGCTGCACATCGAGCGGCGCGACTTCGCGCGGGTCGTGGTCGAGGACGTGGCGGCGGCGCTGTTGTGGTTTCACCCCTGGGTGTGGCTGCTGCGCCGGCGCATCCGGTTGCACCGCGAGCAGGTGGTCGACGCCGAGGTGGTGCGCTGCACGGACGACCGGCGCGCCTACGTGCGGTGCCTCGTCGAGGTGGCGGGGCACCCGCTGACGTTGCGGCTCGCGTCGCCGATGCTGCGGTCGAGCGAGCTGCGGATCCGGACTGATGCCTTATTCGAGAAGGAGGGAACGATGTCGACAAGACGTTTGGCAGTAGCCGCGACGGGACTGTGCGTGGCGCTGGGCGCGACGGTCTGGACGGCCTGCGCGACGGTGCCGCTGGGCGGCACCGCGCCCGGGGAAGCGCAGCAGACGACGGACGCCGGTCAGCCGGCGCAGGAGGTGGAGCAACAACGCCGGGAGCAGGAGGTGGAGCAACGAGCTGTGACGGCTGCCCTCGGGATTCTAGTGGAGGAGCAGGAGGGGGCAATCACACAGGAAAGGATCGCGGTGATGGTGGAACAGCTCAAACAAGCGGTTGCATCCATTTCCGACCAGTTAGAGAGCGGCGACACGACGGCGGCCGCGGCCGCAGCGAGGCTCCAGGTAGCCGCGCTGTATATGCGAGTTGCCGTGCTGCAAGAGATGGTGCGCCGCTCGCAGACCGAGCTCCAGGAGGTCGGTGTCCCGGAACGATGAAGCGGGTCAGTCCGACTCCTGCCGACGCCGTCAGGCGATCAGGCAGAACCGCAGCAGCGTGAACACGCCCGCGGCCAGTCCGGCCGGGATGGCCAGGGACGCCGCCCGTTTAAGAACGAACTCTCTCGTCGAGCCGAAGAAGGCGAGGAGGGCGATGGCAAAGACGGTGAACCCAGCCGTCTCCCAGCGGTCGAATACGAGGGTCCGGACGTCGTCGTGCGCGTCGAACGGACGCGATGTGAAGAGACTCCGGAAGCGGTCGTAATCCCACAGGCACCGGTAGAGCGCCGCCAGCAGCATGAGGGCGGTGATGACGGTCGTGAGTCCGAAGCCCAACGCGACGTTGATGACGTTGATGACGTTGATGCTCGCAATGACGGGCAGGAACAGCAGGTGGGGATGTGCCGACCGCTGTTGGAATTGGGCGGCGGCCCAGATGAGACTCTACCGCGTTGCCGCGCTCAGGCCGGTTTTCGGGGGATCGGCGGCGGTCCTGACGGCCGCGATGTCCGCAGCTTGCTGGCCGGCCGGCTCACCACGGACACCATGGACCCCGACGACGAGTTGAACCGGCAAAAATTGCTGTCGCGAACCGGAAAGAATAGTTGACGCTGAACAAGCGTGCCGCGAGCAGGCTACTGACGAGCGTTCACGATGACCGGATTCGGTGTTCAACATCCCGGATCTGGTGTTCAACTTCGCCGGATTCTGCGTTCAACTTCCGCCGGATTCTGCGTTCAAGTTCCCCCGGATTACGCACCACAGGAGGTGCCACGGCAATAGCGCTCATCGCGACAACTCAACAACGGGGGTCCCTTTTCAGGCTACCATTTCCCCCAGTGACAACGGCCCCCGGCCGCGGGCGGCGGTCGCGCGTGGGTGTAATCGTGGGCGGACCCGGCGCGTCCTGACAGAAACCCTAATGACTCTGGGGATGTTTCGCTGTATTCGTGCTATCGCTTCCCGCAACCATGGCCGCCGGGACCACGGATCCGACATGCGACAGCGCGCCCAGGTTGGATTGCACAAGTGCGAGGCGCACCAATCAGCCAGTTGCTCGTTCAGCCGTCTAACGCCCGGCGCTCACCAGCGGCCTCTCTCCATGCGCACGGCAAATTCTTGAGTCGTCTCTGGAGCCGTACATGTTCCCGTACAGATTTATGGACATCCGCCACCAACACCAACCGGCATATATTCGTAGCTACTCTGCCTCACCAGGTGGGAACTCAGATTCTAGCCACGCCATGAACTGCGTATAGCCCATGGCATGGCACCGTCCACTTATGCTGTTGAGGCGCCGGATAAAACGTCCATCTTCTGACACGGCAATATCTGCTAAATCATCTGCCGAGTCTGCAATGATCGCATCCTCAACTTTTTGGGAATTGCCTCGATGATGCATATAGACGTTACCTGAACCGAGTCTGGACATGCCGACCCGTGCGTGGCCGACCACTGCTACCGCCTCGATCTCTTCGTCAACGTTAAACCAATCCGGTAATCCCTTGAAAGGGCTCCGTGTTAGCTCATCAACGATCTTTGGTGTCGCGATGACCTGTACCTTGCTGTGCAAGATTAGCGCTGCAAGTCGTAGCCTCATGTTCTCATCGGACCACAGCTTGTCGTAGATGTTGGAATCAAGAAGAATCGTCTGCATAGTTTGGGGATTATATACGAGAAGGGTGCGGCTCTTTTCCGTAAAGAGCTATCTCGCTCATTCATAAGGGGTTATGCCCGCGGACGGCCGCTCGGGGATGTCCCGGCCGCTGTTGGAATTCGGCGGCGGCTCGGGTGACATTCTACGCGACCTGCTCCACCTCCGTAGCGTCTCCGAGGCCGAGGCGCTGATCTCGGGCGCGGAGGGCCGCGACCAGTTGCGGCATATCAGCATGTCCCTTCAGGCGCCGGAACCCCTTGGCTGCTTCGAGGACGCCGGCAGCGACCCAGCGCAACATCATCTGGCCGCCCCGCCAGCGCTTCACGTTGCGTTTGACGTGGCGGGTCCTGCTGATGAGGCTCTCGACGGCGTTGGTCGTGGCCAGCGAGCGCTGGAGACGCGGCGAGAGGCCAAGCGTCAGCACGGTCACCGTCTCCTCGAGCCCTTCGCGCACACTGGCCGCCGCGCAGGGATGCTCCTGGTCGAGACGGCGGGCCAGGTGTCGCAGCAACCGCGTCGCGGTCTTGACGTCCTCGCTCTGATAGGCGCGCATGAGGGTCGCCAGTACCCAGGGCCGCTGACGCTCCGGCAGATGGTCGAGGATGTTGCGGGTCTTGTGGATTTGGCAGCGCTGCACCAGCGCGGCACGACCGAACACCGCCGTAACCGCCGCCCGCAGCGCCTTCGACCCATCGAGCATCACGAGGATGCTCCGATCGGTGCGCAGGCCACGACTCTGGAGGTTGGCGAGCAGGCTCTGACAGACGGTCGCGTTCTCCGTCGAACCTTCCCAGAGCCTGAGGGCGTGCTTCGTGCCGTCGATGCCGACCCCCAACGCGACGACCACACAGTGCTCGCCGATGTGGACACCGTCGAGCAGGAGACCGGCCAGATCCCGCTCGTCGAGGGGCTTCGCCTGCCACGCGGCCAGCTGCGAGGCGGTCTTGGCGACAAACCGGCGGCTGACGGCGCTCTTACTCACGCTGCGGCTGGGGATGTCGGCCGGGAGCGGCTCCAGACTCCGGGCATAGCCTCGGGTGCTCACGCCGACCAACAGCTGCTCGACGGTGCGCCGCCGCAGTGGATCGGTCTGGGCCATCGTCTGGAAGGTCGGGAGCGGCACCTCCTGGCGCCCCGAGCGAACCCGGGGGCGGCGGATCGATACCTTCCGCCCCCCGAGGACGACAGTACTGGCCACCGTCCCGGCCCGGGACGCCGTGCGCTCGGCCTGGTGCGCGTAGCGCGGCCCGCAGATCGCCGTCCGATCCTCCTCGAGCATGGCGTCCAGGACCTGCAATCCCGACCGCACCGCAAGGTCGAACAGCTCCGCTTCGGTGTCAATCAGCAACTCGACGAGCGGCAGCCGACGCGTGGTCTGAGATTCAACACCGGCGGTCGGACGGACTGTGCGAGACTTCTTCATGGCGGCTCCTTTGCTGTGAGGCGTTTCGCCTCGGGTTGCACACCACTCGTGTATCACGAGCAGTGAGGAGCCGCCGCTTCAATTTTCAACAGTCAGTGGGACATCCCCGGCCGCTCTTCGGTGCGCGTTGAGCGGGTACAACGCCCACCCGCCTCTTTTCGGGCGGCCGGCCCGACCGGTGATCTCGGCGCCGGGGTCCTTCGGTCTGCCCTCCGGCGTCCCCCTGGACATTCCCGCGGCGTTCTGGTACGGTGTCTTGGGAAGGGAGACACGTCTGGCGATGACGGTGGCGACGACGAGGTTCTCGGGACGCGTCTTCAGCGCGCGCGAGGTGACGCTGATCGGCGAGATCGTGCGCGAGTGTTCGGGCTTGAGCCGGATGGAGCTGGCGCGCACGGTGTGCGAGTTGTTGCGGTGGCGGCGCCCAAATGGGAGGCTGAAGGCGCGGGAATGCCGCGAGTTCCTGGAGCGGCTCGACGCGGAGGGTGCCCTGGTGCTGCCGGACAAGCGCCGGGGCCGCGCGCTCGGTTCGGTCACCCGCGTTCCCCGGACGGCGGCCGGGGAGCCGGGGCGCCCGCTCGTGGGCAGCGTGTGCGACGTCGAGCCGTTGCGGGTCGAGCGGGTGCGCGAGCCCGCCGAGCGGCTGCTGTTCCGGGAGCTGGTGGGACGCTACCACTACCTCGGGCACACGGTCCCGTTCGGCGCGCACCTGCGCTATCTGGTGTTTGCGTCGAGGCCGGTCCGGGCGCTGGTCGGCTGCCTGCAGTTCTCGAGCCCGGCGTGGCGCATGGCAGCGCGGGACCGCTGGGTCGGCTGGGACGAGGGGACGCGGGCTCGGAATCTCCAGCGCGTGGTCAACAACAGCCGCTTCCTGTTGCTGCCGTGGGTCAGGGTGAGGAACCTCGCCAGCGCCGTCCTGGCGCGGGGCCTCGGGCAGATGGTGGTGGACTGGCCGCGCCACTACCGCCTCGAGCCCTGGCTCGTGGAGACGCTGGTGGACCCCCGCCGCCACCACGGGGGTTCGTATCGCGCCGCCAACTGGGTCGCGTTGGGCGCCACCAGCGGTCGAGGGCGCATGGACCGGTACGGCCGCCGCGCCGGTGAGGCGCCCAAGACGGTTCTGGTCTATCCTTTGGTCCGGGATGCGAAGCGGCGGCTGCGGGAGAGTTGAGCCATGCGAGTTGTTCCCCGCCGCACCGCTCCGCCCGCCCCGGCGCCGTATGCGGCGGCGGAGGCGGCCTTCTCGGAGGCCAAAGCCTACCTCTCTTCGCGCGAGGCCCAGCAGATGAGCGAAAGCGACCTCGAACGGGAGCTGCACCGGCGTGGTCAGGCGTTGATGCGCAAGCTCCTGCAGGGGCACCTCGACCAACGCAGTCCGGGGGAGGCGGCCGGTCCAGTCGAGGGGGCCGACGGTGTCGAGCGTTCGGAGCGGCGCGTGCACGAACGCGACGTGGAGACGATCTTCGGCACGGTGGAGGTCGAGCGGGTGGGCTACGCGCGAGCGGGTCACGAGAGTCTGCATCCGCTCGACGCGGCGCTCAACCTGCCGGTGGAGCGTTACTCGCTGGAGGTGCGGCGGCGGGTGGCGGAGGCGGCTGCCTCGCGGTCCTTCGACGAAGCGCTGTGGGATCTGTCTCGCCATACCGGCGCGGAGGTGCCCAAGCGTCAGACGGAACAGTTGGCGGTTCGCGCGGCTGAGGACTTCGACGCCTTCTACGAGGCGCGCCGTGCGGCGGCGGGCGAGCCGGCGGGGGAGGAGTCGGTGGTCGTGCTCACCTTCGACGGCAAGGGCGTGGTGCTGCATCGCGAGGACCTGCGCGAGGCGACGCGCAAGGCGGCCGAGCGGCGCCGGCGGCAACGGGAGCAGCTCTCGCCGTTCAAGCGCCTCAAGCCGGGAGAGAAGAAGCACTCGAAGCGCATGGCGACGGTGGCCGCCGTCTACGTGCTCGCGCCGTTCGTGCGCAGCGGGGAGGAATTCCTGCAGAGCTTGATGCCCCGACAGCCGGTGGCCAAGACCAGGAAGGCCAAGACCCCGGCGGTGCGGCCTCGCCCGGTGGCGAAACGGGTGTGGGCGAGCCTCGAACGGGAGCCGTGGGAGGTGATCGCCGAGGCGATGCTGGAAGCGGAGCGCCACGACCCGGAGCGCGTCAAGCGCTGGGTCGTGCTGGTCGACGGGGCCGAGACGCAGCTCGACCTCGTGGAAGCGGGCGCCGCCGCCTACGGCGTGGACGCCACGGTGATCCTCGACATCATCCACGTGGTCGAGTACGTCTGGAAGGCGGCGCACGTGTTCCATCGCGAGGGGAGCCCCGAACTGGCGCACTGGGCCTGGACGCGCGTGCGGGACATTCTCGAGGGCAAGGCCAGGAAGGTGGCGGCGTCGATGCGGCGTGCGGCGACCCTCGCCCGCTTCTCGCGCGACACCCGCAAGCCGGTCGATACGTGCGCCGACTACCTGCTGAAGTACGCGCCGTATCTGCACTACGACCGCTACCTCGCGGCGGGCTATCCCATCGCCACCGGCGTCATCGAAGGGGCCTGCCGGCACCTCGTGCGCGACCGGATGGAGTTGACCGGCGCCCGCTGGCGCCTGGCTTGAAGGGCTTGCCCTCGTCATTGTGGGCGTCCACGTAGGTGGAGATGGCGTGGCGCAGCGCGTGCGTGCTGGAATGTGAGCCGCGCTTGAGGGCGTGTTCGGTGAGGAGGCCAAAGAACCGCTCGACGAGGTTGAGCCAGGCGGAGTAGGTTGGCGTAAAGTGGAACTGGAAGCGCGGGTGGCGGGCCACCCATCGTTTGACCAGCGGGGACTTATGCGCCGAGAGATTGTCGAGGATCACGTGGACGGTGAGGGTGGGGTCCACCCGCTCGTCGATCTCGCGCAGAAAGCTCACGAAATCCCTCGACCGATGCTGCTTCTTGGTTTGCGCCACGACCTGGCCGGTCGCGACGTTGAGCGCCGCGAAGAGGTCCACCGTGCCATGGCGGATGTAGTTGTGCGTCTGGCGTTCGGGCCGACCCATGTCCATCGGCAGGATCGGCTGCGCTCGCTCGAGGGCTTGAATCTGAGGCTTTTCGTCGAATGACAAGACAACGGCGTGGTCGGGTGGATTCAGGTAGAGGCCGACAATGTCTCGCACCTTCTCGATGAACAGCGGGTCGTCGGAGATCTTGAAGGATTCCACGATATGCGGCTGCAACCCGAAAGTGCGCCAGATGCGGCCCACGGTGGAGGCGCTGACGCCAGCGTGCTCCGCCATCTTGCGGGTGCTCCAGTGGGTCCGTCCCTTCGGCTTACTTTCCAACGTGGCGACGAGGATCGACTCGACATCCGCATCGGACAGTGTCTGGGGGGCTCCGGGCTTGGGCTCGTCATACAGCGCATCCACGCGACCTGTCGTAAACCGCTGCCGCCACTTGCCGACCGTCACATTCGAACAGCGCAGTTTCGCCGCGACCGCCACGTTCGATTCGCCACGCGCGCACCTCAGGACGATCTTCGCCCGCAAGGCCACATGCCGATTCGTTCTGGCGCGCCTGGCGAGCCGCTCAAGTTCTCCTCGCTCCACGGCGGTGACTTCCAATCTCGCTTTGGGCCGACCTGTTCTTGCCATGCCGCCCAATACATCACACCCGGCACACTTCTTAAAGCTTTTTCAGACACAGGGGACTAGCTGTGAGCCGAACGGTTGTGGAGGTCGGCGAGCGTCCGGGGAGACAACCAAGGAACCATCAAGCGACCTTGGAACCCGGATGGCTCCGATCGCGTCGTGGTCATGTCCTCGACCGCGGATCGCTCTCCGCCACCGAGGGCGAGGGTGTGTTACGCTACGCGCATGAGCAGTGACACGAAGGCGATCATCGGTACTATCGTTGGTACCGGCTTGGTGCTGGGGGGTCTGCTCACGACACAGCTCGCAGGCGTCAACGCTCGCATCGACGACGTGAACGACCGAATCGATGACGTTCGCGCCGACATGCGCGACATGCGCAGTGACGTACGCGACGTGCGTGCCAGCCTGGAGCGTTTCGATGGTCGGCTCGACGCGGTTGAAGTCGCCCTCGGGAAGGTGGACCAGCGCCTCCTGACCATTGAGCGCGTCGTGCTGCCGTCGCCGCCCGCTGAGTAGACCGCCCGCAACGGATTCCCGCGAGGGCTTGGGCCGCAGACGCTGGCCCACCCGTCAGGCAGCCGCGATGGGAAGCCCGCCGTTCAGCAAGCGAACGGTGCCAACACAGCCGCCACGGCGTCTTGATGATCCCTTGCGTCCTCGTGTGTAGAATCACCCCGCTAGCCCAAGTTTACCGGTCAAAAACATAAACTATTGTAAATAGGCAGCTTACGCCGACAGAAATACTCGAGTGGCACTACAAACCTGCGCAAACCGGTGAGCTGGGTTGGTCAGATGAGCGTTTTGCGGACGCCCCCGGGGTGCGGGTCGACGCCGAGCGCGTCGTAGATGTCCCGCTGCTCGGGTTCGGGTTGCGTGGCCGTTCGCACGTGCAGCGTGCGTCCGTCGGGGCGCCGGAAGGTGGCGGTGACGCGCTGCTGGCCGTCCAGGATGCGGCGCAACGTGGTCCAACTGGCGGGGTTGCCGTGCCCGCGCAGTCGAGTGCGGATGACCTGTACGAGTTGGTAGGCGATGACGGTGATGAACAGGTGGCCGTCGGCCCGCCGCGGCTTGTGGTGGTAGATGGGGCGCAGGCCGAGTTCGGCCTTGAGCGAGCGGAAGACGGCCTCCACGTCGGTGAGGGTGGTGTAGGTGCGCCACAGGGCGTCTTCGTCCCAGTCGGTCTCGCTGCTGCGCAGGCAGTAGACCCCCGGATGGGTGGCCATCGAGCCGTCCCGGGGACGGCGGGTCCAGGTGACGGCGACGGCCTTTGTGCCGGTCTCGTCGGCGGTGACCCCGATCTGGTAGTGGGCGGCGACGCGGGAATGCTTCGTCTTCAATCGCCCGATGCGCTGCCACACCTGGTCGAGCCGTTTGTGGGTGCGGGGGCGCGCCAGCCCCTCGTGGAGCTGGGTCAGGGCGGTCTCGAAGCGGGTGGCGAAACGCTCGACGATGCCTCGTTCCTTCTCGGCCCGCGCCTCGGAGTAGCAGTACAGGCGCACCTCGTCGGGGTCGGTCGAGACCACCTTGTGCAGGTGCACGGTCTGGTTGGACTGGGTTTGGAGCGATACGGCGGCCTCGGCGTCGAACTGACGGTGCGGTTCGCGGCTGACGACCAGATAGCGGTAGTCGTGCTCACGCAACCACTGCACGCAGGCCTCGGTGGCGACGCCGCGGTCCATGACCACGAGGGCGCCGGGTGGCGCCTCCAGCGCCTCGAGCATGTCGGCCAGCGTGCGCTGTTCGCGGACGTTGCCGGCGAAGACCTTGGAGCGGCGCACGAAGCCGCTGGTGTCGAGCATCAGGCCCAGGGTCAGCAGCGGACAGTCGCTGCGCTTCTCCTTCGAGTGCCCGCGCTGCGCCTGCGGTTGCTCGCTCGCCTCGCCCTCGAAGTAGGTGTTGGTCAGGTCGTAGAGGGTCACCGTCGGCTGGCGGTCGAACAGCCCCATCGCGCGGTCGAACAGATGCGCCTCGATCGCCTCGCGATGCTTCACCAGCGCGTCCGAGGCGCGGTAGAGCTGCATCGCGCCGACGGTCTCGAAGTCGACGCCGAGCAACTCGCCGAGGCCGCTGCGCGCTTGCAGCCAGCGGTGCGTCGCGCGCTCCGAGGCGGGCTGGGCGAGACGCCCGACAATGACGCCGGCCGCCGCCGCGCGCAGGGCGCCGTTGACGCCCAACTCGGCGAGCAGGGCCGGCAGGCCCAATTGCTCCAGCGCCCACAGGCCGAGTTGCTCGACCCCGACGCTGCGGGGACGGAGCAGACGCAGCGAGTCGACATCGACCCGTTGCACGTCGGTCGGTCCGGCGGCCGTCCCGTCCCCCGGTGCGCCGCGAGCGAGCAATTGCGCGGCGATGCGCTGGGCTTCGTGCTCGACGGCGGGCGGGCCATCGGCGATCAGGGGCGCCTGGCCGGTCAAGATGTCGTCGATGCGAGCGCACAACGGCGGCCATTGGGCCTGGGGGATGTCGAAGTGGCGCCCGAGATTGAGCAGGGTGCGCTGCCGGACGGTGTTTCCGACGCGCTCGGAGTGCACCAGGCGATGGGAGAAGTAGGGTTTTCCGTCCTGGGTCCGCCGGGTTTGGGTGCGCCGAATGAACACGCTGCCCACGATAGCGGGCGCGGCGGCCGGAGTCAACCCATTCTATACGATTATGGCACTACATCGCGCACCATCAAACCCCGTTCCTTTAGAATCAACAACTTACAGACATGGAAATCCCGAAATACAGCCAAAATCGGCAAAATGGCCGGTCAACTCGGTAAACTTGGGCTAGGCGCTTGAGTGACCAACGGAGCGTCACTGCTGCTAACGGATGCGGGGGTTCTGTCTGAGCGGCCGGATCGCGGCCGTCCCGCTGGCGCCCGAGGGCGTCGCCGCCGCCCGCGCCTTCCTCAACGCCGCAGCCTTCGGGCCGTAGCCCCACAGCAGCGTCAACCGCGCGCTCGCCAGCACCGCGCACCGGGAGGACTGCCGGTTTTCACCACCTATCAGATTCGCCACTCGTTCGCCGCGGGCCTCCGCCGCGCCGGCACCGACGTGGCCGACATCCAGAACCTCTACGGACACGCCCGAGCCGAGACGACCATGAACTATGCGCCGCCGGAACTGGCCAAGCACGGTGCGGCCCTCGAACGCCCCCGGCGGGACGACGCCGTCAGCGCGTCGTCCCCGGCTGGCGAGCCGTTTCTGGCTGGGACGGTCGACCGGCGGAGCACCTCGCGATCGCGCCCGGAACCAGCCGAACCGGCAAATGCCCCACCGCCCACCGATCCCCAATCGAACGCGCGCGCCTGTAATCCGCCAGCGGCTCCAGCCCGGCTTAGCTCCAACACTGTTCACTTAAGGATATTGATGGTCGATTTGATCTCGACCGTTTGGGTCGGTGCGTGCCTCGGCCGTAGCGGGTAGTTTCTCATTTTTCGCTTGACCCCGCGCGGCGTGCGCCGGTGGCGACTCGACACGACACGTCCATTGAGGAGTTCATGAAGCACGCGTTGGCGGCACTTGGCGTGGCGTCGAGGGGGGAACAGCGCCGTGCGTGATGATGTTGCGACGAATGACGCGGACCGCATGCACATAGGAGAGTCGATCGGGATCGTCGTCACGCTGCCGGGCGGCCTCGTGCATGAGGGAGCGAATCGCAAAGTGCGCCAGCATCAAGCCCCAGAACTCCTGGCGCACCAAGTCGGGCGTTTTACTGCGCAACAGGATCCGGGCACCGCGCAGGTGTGTCTTGAGTTCATCCAGGGCCGTTTCGATCTCCCAGCGTTCCTGGTACAGCGCCGCCAGCTCCCGCGCCGGGGCGCGCTGCGCATCCAGGACGGTGGTCAGCAGCCGGTAGAGCGGTTCGGCGTCGGCCACGCCGGGCAATTGATAGTCAATCACCCGTACGCACACGCCGCGGCGGTGGTGGCGCCGGTCGCGCTGCGAGGGGTAGATCCGACTCAGATAGGAGCCGTCGGCCAACGGGGTCTCCCGCGGCAGGCGCAGATTTTTCTTGATGCGCCACAACAGATCCGCCCCCGTCGCGCGGGCGTGGTTCCACAGCGCGTAACTGAAAAAGTTACGGTCCCCCAGGCACAACATGCCCGCCGACAAGGCCCGGAGCACGTCGTGGGCCAAGCGTTGTTCGCTCACCGTGCAGCCGGCCACGCGGCTGCCAAACAGCACATGCGTCCCGTTCTCTACCAACGAGACAAACCGAATCTGGGGGAAGGCGATCGCCCCGCGACTGGCCCCGGGGCGCCCGAAGGCGGCCGCGTTCCCGTGCTCATCCGCGACATCCAGGCTGCTGCCATCGACACTGACCAGATGCCACTGCCGATAGCCACACCCCGGTTCCGACGGCTGGCCCACCGGCCTGACCACGGCATCATGCAAGGCGCGCATCGGGGCCGCCCCCAAGCGCGTCCGCGCTTGCGAGATGCCGGACTTGCCCACCACCGTGGGCCGCGCCAACGGATCGCTCAACCACTGCAGTCCCTCCAGCAGGCAGCGCAACACCTCGCGATACGACGACTGCATGTACAGCGCCAACGCAATCACGTAATAGACCACCACGTGCGCCGGCAACGCCCGTTGACGGATACTCTGCCGATGCGACGCCCGCAAGGCCGCGTCCACCGCAGCCCGCGGGATCCGCGTGTTCAACACCCCAAGGCTGATGTAATCCGTGATCCGGCTCCCGTTGGGCAGCGCCGCAACCGTGCGTGCCATCGTCACCCCCTGGCCAAGACAGGGCGACAGTATAGCTGAAAAACACTTAAAGTGAACAGTATTGGGCTTAGCTCGCTGATCGACTCGTCTTTGACGAACGTAGGTTGGTGATGGTACAGTCGCCTTCACCGGGTAGCCGAGCAAATCCCCGTGCCGCGTCCGCTCACGAGTAAGGTCGCCTTGCTCCCGCACGCAGAGACCAGCACGAAGTCGTGGCCGCGCCTCTTCCTACAGCGGCGCAGCAGGTCGTGGGCTGGCGCAGCACACGGAGGACAACCTGATGACACGGGTCCTTGCGGCGGCCGGAATCCGCGTCGTGCTGCCGGCCGTACAGCCCGCCCAACCCTCGCCGCGTTGCGATCAGTGGAACACGGAGACATTCTTCCGGGTGGCCACGGCCGACGGTGTGACCACGTGCATCGAACCCGCGCGGACGTGGCGGCGCGCGACGACTGCCCTCAATAGGGAGGCACGATGCAGATGTTGAGTAAGTCGTGGGGAACATCCCTCTCGCGAGCATCGCTTTGGCTTCTTCGGTTGGCGTCGGTGCGGGCGCCGGCGTCGCCGGCATGGACTACGGCGTCATCTGGGCGCGCATGCTCGACCCGGCGGTGATCGACTACGCGGCGGGGTTGCCGAACGAGGCCGAGGTGCGCCAGCTCCTCGCCGGGAGCGTCACCACCACGCAGACATCGCTCCGCGACACGCTGGGCGGCTACCAGCTCCTGGCCGGCGTGGACATCGCGCTCAGCCGGTCGGTGGCGTTGGCCGTCACGGGACGCTGGACCCGCTTCGGCCGGTTCAGCGCAGGCGGCGGCTACGACCGGCTGCGGAGCCACGAGTCGGGCGTGCGGCGCGACGGCAGCGAGCCGGTGGTCTATACGGTCACCACCCGCGACATCGGTCTTGTGGGCGTCAACTTGAGCCTGAAGTACCACTTCTGATGCCGGCGCGCGTATCTGGCCGGCCACGGAGCCCGATACGGCAACGACCGGAGGACCCAATGCCGGAACTCTTTCCGAATCCAGGAGGCCGGCCGGCCAGGGATAACTGATCTAGGCCGACCGGGGCCCGAGACTGGTGTCCGAGCCGCCGGTTCCGCCTCCGCAGTGGTAGCTGCTTCGAGTCCGAAACTGATCGGATCCCGAGAAAGGGGAACGAGACATGCTTGATCAGATCGTCCAAATCGCTACGCTCGTAGGGGTTGCGGTCGCGGTGGCTGTCGCTTTGGTCACCTTGTATCAGTTCGCTTTTGGGAGCCATGTCTCGCGGGACGATATCGTGCTTGCCGCTGCATGGGTTCTTTCTCCATCCAGCAATTCCAGAGACATCGAAACCGGAGAAGAGGTTCAGGGTCGCATTGATGCTCTTTCTGAGGTGGTGCTCTCTCTCAAGAATCGTGGTCGTGTCGAAGCAGAAGGACTAAGAGTAGAGATAGCAGGAAACGCGAACGCAGATGGCGTGCCGTCGAACTTCTTCAAGGCTGGCGGTGTTCAACCACAGGCCCGTATTCCGACTATTGTCTGGGATGCTGACGTTGGTGTCATCCTTCGAAGACGGTCACGGGGTGTGCAGTACAATCAAGAATTGGATCAGACCGTATTGGAGATTGGCCGATTCAGCTGGAATCGCAGCGAAGGAATCTACTACTTGAGAGCGACAGTCACTGCAAGCAACATGCGTGGCAGGCCAGCGGAGTTCACTGTGGCACTGGAACCGGTGGCTCACGGCTGATAGGTCTTGCTTGCGCCGCGTGGGACTTCCGACGTCCCGTCGAATTCCAAGCGGTGGTCTGCGTGGAAGAGGCTCAACGGGGACGAGGAGGAGCCTGAGCCGAGATGAACATTCTCGACGAGGTGGTACCCAGAAGCGACGCCGCCGCCTTCGGGGAGGAGGGAGAACGATGGCTGTACCGCTGGGAGCTCATGTCGTCGGTGGCCTACACCTGCGGAAACAGAATCAACGATGGCCCTTCCGGGTTGACAAGACGTACAACCACCCCTGGATGGTCACTCCCCGGCTTTCTTCCCAAGTTCCTCCACAGCGTGTCATCACGAATAGGTACACCGGCGCTCCGGTATTCAAGCTTCATGGGCATGCTTCTGTCGTCCTGATGGTGGGCTACAGTTGGGACGGGAACTCCGGCCCGGCCGCGAACACGCTGTTTTGCTTGAGGGCGTCAGCCCTTCATGATGCCTGGTGTCAGGCAATGGACCATCGTTACTTTGAGCGAGGATTCCGAAACTGGCGCAGAGGCGCCATCGAGTACCGCAAGATCTGTCGCAAGGACGGGATGGGCCGGGTGAGAGCGTGGTTCCGATACGTCGTGGTGTGCTGGCTCTACGGGGCCTGGAAGAAGCTCAGCGGGAACCTGAGAGGCTGACGACCGCTCCGGACGGAGCCGAAAGGCCCCCCACCCTTCGCTGTCGTCGGCGCCGTGATCAACGACAATTGCTTCGGCAGGAGCGACCAACGTATTTGACACCGATTCAGTTCAGGGCGGTCGCGGCAATTCTCCTCTCTGCGCGGGCACCCGAGACGCGATCTTCGTCTGCTTCTCAGACCACAGGCGGGCATAATGGCAGTGTACCGCAGTAGCGCGACGTGGGCCTCAGACTGCCAGCCGGACTGCCAGCCGTTTCCGCCTCTACCAGGCGCTTTCCGGCCGTTTCGGACCCATTTAGATCGACGTTTTCCCAATGAATATGGCGTTCAGAGGGCTTTCGAGTGATCCGCATACGGACTCCCAGTCCTTGCCCCCGAACCAGCTCGGGCACGCCAGCACTTCCTGCCCCTCGTCGGTGAAGGCGATCTCACCGGTGGGGGTGACCGCTCCGGTGGTGCCGTCGATGCCTGTGATGACGTTCTGGGGGCACGGTCGGGGTGGCCCAGAGGAACTCGCCGGTCTCGCGGTCGAGCGTGCACACGACGCCCGTCTTGCCGGGGCCGGTCATAACCCTCCGTGTCTCGTCGTCCGCGAGCCCCGGGTTGATCCAGCTCACGGAGGCGCGGTCGGGGGCCACCGCGTTGTCGACAAGCAGCCGCTGGAACGGGTGGTCGAGGTCCCAGTGGTCGTTCAGGTGCTGACCGTCGCCATCTGCCTGCAAACCATTCATAATAATGGCCTTACAGTGAGTTCCCCGCCCATGTTTCCCTTGTTCGCCCCCTCTTTCCAATCGGGAATCCACCGGTCTGCCAAGGCCCGCGTTGGACGAGTCCGGCCCGGCGGGCTCGGTATCCCTACCACTGCTGTCCGGCCCGGACAGCGCACCCTCCGACCCCGACGCTTTCGCCCTCGGCCTTCCGGATAGAAAGCCTGTACCCGGCAGCCTACCACGCCTGCCTGCTATCCCCGCGTGGGTGGCGGGGGGACCCAGGATCGCCCCGTCGGGAAGTTGCACCTTGATGAGCCGATCTCCAGGTGCTTCGCGCACTCCCGAGCGAAGGAGGGCTCCCAGTGACTCGACCCCTTGTAGCCGTCGCCCTCGTCGTTGCGGCACTCGCCCCGCGGCCCGCGGCGGCCCAGACCAGCGGCGATGCCGGCGTGACCTTCGCGCCGGCGTTCCTCCACTACCTCGACGTGGATCCGGTGTGCTGCCCGGCGTCCGTCTGGGGCGCGGTCGGCTCGGGCCGCTGGCGGGCGCACGTGGATTACCTGCGGAGCACGCGGGAAGGCGAGACGGTGCACGAGACCAACGTGCTGGCAGCGTGGCGGTTCCTGGAGGGGGACGGGGCGCGGGCGGCGCTGCTGTTCGGAGCGCACATGCGCCGCAGGCTGTGGTACCAGGTCGGGGCGGCACTGGACTTGCCGGTCGGGCGCCGGTTCTTCGTGCGCGTGGACGCGCGGCTCATCCTGTTTCGCGTCGGGATCGGGGCCGGGATCGGCTTCTGAATCAAACTGAGACACTACCCTCCGGCCTTCCGCAGGAAGAGTTCACGGAGGGAGCGACCCGACCGGCAGGTGTAACGAAGGCACACCTGCCGGGGCCACGAAACGCCAGTTTCGGGGGGGTCGCTCCCTCCTTTTTCCCGATCCCCTTAATGGTTTCTGGTCTGGCTCGAGGGTGTACGGTTTGGTCAATGATTCCGGGCCTATTTTTGTGGGAATCGTGAAACGTCGGCTGTAAGTTCCGTGTAATCAGTCGGATAGGGTAACTTGCATTCTCTCGCGGCATCTTGGTGTCCGGGTTCTGGCCGGTGTGGGTTGTGATCAGGGCTGTGATCTCGGTGTGATCAGGCGACGGGGTCTGATCACTGTTCGCGAGCGCGAGGAAGCGCCGAATTCTGGACCCCTGTCGACCACAAGATGTTGTGGTCGCCGGGGCATCGTCAAACCCACAGTTTCCGCGTGTGCTCACCGTCGTCAAGGCGCGTCGCTACGCTCTGCCCCCGCTACGCGGGGCTATCGGCCTTGACGACAGCTCCGCCCACGCACGTCCAGACTGGCTCTTATCCGACGATGCCCGGTCCTGACCCCCTACATGTTGCGGTCGACGATCTGTCCAGTTTCCGGCGTTTTCGAGCGACCGTTGACAATCACACTCTGTTGCGGCTTCCTCTTCCCGATCTCCGCCGTCGTTGTCGTCGTGATGCCCGTGATTCGCTCCGTACCGATCTCCTCTTCCGGATTCGATGGCCCGATTCTTGCCTGACTCCCGACCCTCCCCTGCCGCCGATCTCCTTCGCGGTGACAGGCGCCGGCATGACGCGCCGGACGCCGGGCTGGTTCTCGTCTCCGGCGATCTCCGTCCTCGGCGCCACGGCACAGCGCCGCCGAGACGCGGGGCGCCGGCGATCCAGTCACGTCGGTTGCCATCCCCGCGGCGTGCGGCGTTCCACGCCGCGAGACTCGGCGCTGTGGTCGCGGACGGCATCGTCGGCCAACTCATCATCCGCGCGTGCTCCCCGCCGTCAAGGCGCTCGCTGCCGCTCGCCCCGCCTCAGGCGGGCTATCGGCCTTGACACCGGCTCCGCGCGCGCTCCAAACCGGCAATTGCCCGACGATGCCGGACCCTGACCCTGCCAGACGCCAACCGCACTACCGGCAACCGAACCAAGCCCGGTAGTCCGGTCAGCGCACAGGAGAATCCGACCGACAATCGAAGCTCAGAAGATGATCTGAGCGGGACAGGCTCATAGAGCACGGCGGTCCGGGATCCCATCGCCGAGTCCGCCGCAGCACCGGGACCCGATCGAGACGATTCTGGCGCCCCTGCCGATCTCGTCCTCGACGAACGCGAATCAGGCGAGGGACGAGAGCACAGACATCCAGCGCACGATGGGAGATCGAGCGCGCGAGGACATCGAACGAGAGTACCGGCACAAATGAGAGGAGCCGGGCGAGCGACGAAGACGATCCGGGCGGTGAACAGGGACGGCCGGGAGGAAGAGCAGGGACACGGACAAGCGGCCGGGAAACAGGCTGGCTCATGACTTGGATGTCATGAGCCAGCATACCCAATGTCCGACATTGGGCTGGCGAGGGGAGGCTGCGCCTCCCCTCGGACCCCTTGCTGCCGGCCGCGCCCGGCAACCGCTGCTCGGTTGTCGTTCCGCTCGTTCGTCGCCCTCCTGTTCGGCAAGCCCCGCACTTGGCTGATGTCGGCCTCCCGTGTGAGAGATGCCGCTGCGGCGCCGACCGCGGCCGCCATGCGACCGGGCAGGCGCGGGGCGCGCGCCGGCGGCTCACTCGCCGACATCCACGACCACCAGCGTGACGTCGTCCTCGAAGGCCCGATCCGCGCCGCGCCGGCTGGTTCGCTCTCGCAGGTGGGCAAGCAGGACATCGGCGAACTCGTCCGCGCCAAGCGCCTCGTGACGCTCCACGAACGCCCGCAGCCCGTCGATGCCGAAGAACTCACCCGCTCCGTCAGCTTCTTCGAGCACACCGTCCGTATAGAGGACCAGGCGGTCGCCACGCTCGATGCGCGCCTCGCCCATGGCGTATTCGGCGTCCCGATCGAATCCCATCAGCATGCCGCCCCCAATCAGCTCGACCCCCTCGCGCGTTGTCGGCCGCCACAGAAACGGCGTGGGGTGGCCGCCGTTGGCATAGGCTTGAAACTAGGCGACGCGCTTCGACGGCACGTTCACTCGGTCTCCGGTCCTGGATCTTCTCGTCGGCATGGTTCTCCGTTGCGACGACGTCATGCTCGTCGCCCGCCGCGTTCTGAACCTCGTTCATGGTAACCGGAGAGGTTCGGGTCGCGAAGGTTGGGCGTGCCAGGCCGGAGCCGACAGTGACGCAGCCGTTTCCGCCGCTGCCATAATGGTTGCATGACCAGCGTTCGCATCGTCCTGACGGCCGCCGTCGTGGCCGCCGCGCCGGGCGTCTCGTACGCCGACACCCGTTTCTACCTGACTACCGGACTCGGCCTCCAGTCGGCGCCCGCGCTGCATCTCGTGTCGGGGGACACCGACCGACCGAGTCGTTGCGACGAGTTCGTCAACCCGGCGTTCGCGGCGATCCCCGGCTGCACCGCTCCCGATCGGTCCGCGGGCGCGGTGGACGCCTGGCAGAGCCGTTTCCATCGCGCCGGAGGCATCCTGGCCACGGCGGCGTTCGGCTACCGCTTCACGAGTCGGATCCGCGTCGAGGCGGAGTACCTCCGCGGGGCGGCGGAATACGGCCGGGCGGCGCCGCTGGAGGACCGGTCGGGCGTCCCGTTCACCACCATCCTCGGGGCCGAGATGCCCTTGGCCAACGAGCGGATCGGCGGGGTCATCGCCCAGGCGATCTTTGCCAACGTCCACGTCGATTTTCCCAATCGGACGCGGGTGACGCCGTCGGTCGGCTTCGGCGCAGGCGCCGGCGTTGCCGGCATGGACTACGGTGTCATCTGGGCGCGCAGCCTGGATCCGGCGACGATTGACTACGCGACGGGACTGCCGAACGAGGCCGAGGTCCGCCAGTTGCTGGCCGGCAGCGTCACCACCGCGCAGGCTTCGCTCAGGGATACGCTGGGCGGATATCAGGCGCTGGCCGGGCTGGATATCGCACTCAGCCCGTCGGTGGCGCTGGCCGTCACGGGACGCTGGAGCCGCTTCAGCCGCTTCAACGCAGGCGGAGGCTACGACCGGTTGCGGAGCCACGAGTCCGGTGTGCGGCGTGACGGCAGCGAGCCGGTGGCCTATACGGTCACCACCCGCGACATCGGCGTCGCGGGCATCACACTGAGCCTGAAGTACCACTTCTGATGCGGGCGCGCAGGACAGGTTCCGCCGCGGCTCCAGCCACGACTTCACGAACACGGACAAAATCGGATGGCTTCAATGCCCCGCGGACGGTGCCGCGTGTCCGTTCCGCGCTCCGTTGAGGTAGGCCGCCCACTCGCCCATGAGCCGCCGCCGTCGCTCGAACAGATCGGACCGCGCGTAGGCGGCTTCCACCTTGTTCTGGACGACGTGAGCCAGCGCCGCCTCGATGACCTCGCGGCGGTGCTCCGTCTCCTCCGCCGCCCAGTCGCGGAACGATGACCGGAAGCCGTGGGGAACGGCCGGGACCCGCCGCCGCTCCAGCAGCCGGCGAAGTACTTTCTCTTCGAGCGGCTCTCCGCCGCCGTTCGTGAACACAAGTGGGCTGTCGCCGTCACCGCGCCGCCGCGCTGCGTCGAGGATTTCTTCGGCGCGGCGGCAGAGCGGAACGCGGTGCTCGCGGTTGGCCTTCATCCGCAGGGCCGGGATGGTCCACACGTGGGCCGAGGTGTCCATCTCGTCCCATCGTGCCCCGCGTACCTCGCCCCACCGGGCGGCCGTCAGCACGAGAAACTCGAACGCCAGCTTGACCGCCTCGGCCGCGTCCGAAGCCCGCACCGTCGCGACCGCCGACGCCACGTCCCGATGCGGTAGCGCCCGCAGGTGCCGGACGACCTCGTTCTGCTTGCCGAGCACCGGCCCGAGCCGGTCACACGGGTTGTCCGCCCGCAGGTTCATCGCGATGGCCCACTCCATCACGGCGCTGATGCGTTGGCGCACGCACCGGGCCGTCTGGACCTTCACGTGCCAGATCGGCGTCAGAACCTCCAGCACGTCGGCGCTCGTCACCTCGGAGACGGGCCGGCCGCCGATGCGCGGGAAGGCGTGGCGTTCGAGGCTGTTCAGCCAGGTCCGGGCGTGTATCGGGCTGCGCCAGCCGGCCCGCTTCTGCTCGACGACGCGGGACGCGGCGTCGGCGAAGGTCGGCATGGCGTCGGCGCGGCGCTTCTCCGCGAGCGGATCGCCGCCCTCGCGGGCGAGCTTGCGGTTCGAGAGTGCCCGGTCCCGCGCCTCGGCCAGTGATACCAGGGCGGTGCTGCCGAGTCCGAGTTCGCGTTTCCGGCCTCGAATGACGATCCGCTGGACCCAGCTGCGAGTTCCGATGGGCTGGACGACGAGGTACAGCCCCTGCCCATCGCAGTGCCTGCCGGGCGGGGCGGAGCGGACGAAGGCGGCCGACAGGGCCTTGTCGGGGTGCCGGCCTCGGGGCTTGGTTCTTCGCGGTTTGGTCGCCGGGATGTATCCGCTTTCCATTCCCATATCATACACGGGAACGGAGCGCATCGCACGGAACATCCTGACCCGCACGGACCGCCGTCTACGAATCATAAATGATTATTATAGAGTAAATTATGGGATGTCATGCACGGCGCTGAACGTTTGCGGACTCCTGGTGACCGTTGAAGTGCTGGTAGTACCAGCGGATCTCGCCGTGTCGGCGTCGAGGGCGAGCGTCGAGCTGTGGTACAGGTGCGTGTTCTCGATGCCGCCCCGCAGGAACTTCGGGGCTGGCGAGGTGACGGACGTGCCGACGAAGACGAGATTCAGGTCGAGGTCGACGCTGGGGGCCGTCCACGACCCCACGTGAACGCGGTTCTCGTAGGGCACGTCGCCCCAGGTCTCGTCGCCGGGCTCGCCGGGGGCGGGCACGAGCCGCCGCCACAGCTCCTCGCCGGTCTCGGCGTCGTGGGCCACGAAGACGCACGCCTCGGGTCCCGCCCGCGGGCGGCAGCTCCGGCCCGAGAACGCCTTGCCGGCGGTTCTTGGGCGAGTCTGGGGCGAGGGCAGGGCGAGCGCACCGGGGGGCGACTGGCGACCCCAGAGGATCGGCCCGGTCCCGTCGCAGTACTCCGTGACGGCTCGCCTTGACGTGGAACGGTCGATCCTCGCCGCGTGCGGGATCCCGGTCAGTCTGGTGATACCGCCGGCGGGGGCCGATCCTCGGGAGGGCTGGCAGCGGTTCCTTCATGGTACGCTAGGGCCGGTCGCGGCCCTGGTCGGCGCGGAGCTAGAGCGGGTCGGGCTGTCGGGTCGGCTCGATTTCCGGGCGTTGATGGCGTCCGATCTACAGGGCCGGGCTCGGGCATTCCGGCAGCTTCGGGACGGCGGGATGGGGAGTCAGAGGCGCGGGCCGTGTGCGGATTCGACTAGGCCGGCCGGGCCGTCGATCTCGCGGTAGAATCCCCCGTCTTGCAGAACATCAACCGTCACGTGTAGAAGCTGCTTGCGGCCGTCGGCGTCGCCTTGATGGCTTACGCATGGGCGGACGAAGAGCGTTTCAACCAAGCGGCGTTGTTCGGCTTGGGGTCTGGAGTCGCAACGGCGGAGCGTTTTGTTCTGGCGTGACCCGCCCGGCCCGCACGCCCCCCGGTGACAACGGCCCCCGGCCGTGGCCGGCGGTCGCGCGTGGGTGTAATCGTGGGCGTACCCGGCGCGTCCTGACAGACACCCCAATGATTGCAGGGGTTTGTCGCTGTATTCGTGCTATCGTTGCCGTGAGCCGCGCGAGCGGTCCAAGTCCTCAGTTGCTGATGACGAAGTCGGCGGCCCATTCGTGCGGGCCCCAGTGAAGAACCAACCGGCCGCGGGAGTCGCCGGTGGGGATGAGGGTCACACCGAGCGGTCGAAACGACCCGTCGACCCGCGAGTACTCGGCGTCGATTTCGGCGGCGTCGAACGCGGGGTCGTATTGTGTCCCCCACGAATCCGCCTCGTCGTTGAAGACCAGACGCCATCCACCATCGACCTTTCGGAGCCACACCGCATATAGCCCCGCGAACCCGGCAGCCAGGTTGCCCGTGGGAAGCGGCGTCTGGCCGAATCGGAGCGTGACATCGGTCTTGAGGCGCGGCGGCGCCGCGCGAATCAGCTGAACGACGTCGCCCACGGCTGTCTCGAACAGGTGTCCGTAGTCTTCGTCCTCGATGTCGACGGCCTTATGGAAAAACACGCCGATCCTCGACCCATCGGCCAGCACGACCGCCGTCTCGTTCCGTTCGGCGAGCCTGTTGCGCCGAGCGATCACTGGTGGAGAACCCGTGTTCGTAAAGGAGATGTCACTTTGAACACCGTCGGTCGCACCAGTGTCTTGCACAAGCGGATTACCCGCTCTCGGGAGAACGTCGAAGCGAAAGTCCACGCTCCAGGCGTGGCGCCCCCAGCGTAGGTCGAGGCGACCGCTCACGACCGCGGTGGCAGCCACCGATGCGGTGAACACGGGCGACGCGATGTCGGTCGCACGGTGGCCCAGTGGAATCTGGTGCATGACGCCGCCGTCGCTTGCGTGGGCCTCGAGGGCCCACCCGTGCGGGTCTCGTGTGAGCCACAGCTCGAACGATCGCATTGTTGAGGCGCCTTCGTCTGGCTCACTGTTGGTCTGAGTGACGACGATCGGAGTCGAGAGATCCGGGGTGATCGCTCCCAGACGCAAGGCCCGATAGGCCTTGAGCCTGCCGACGCGGACACGCGATCCGGCCGTGCCGGCGAGCAGGGCCAGATGAGGCGGTGCGTCAGCCGATAGGTCTGGAGCGAAGGCGACGTCGATGACCTGGGGATTCAGCGACGGCGGATAGGCCGACGATGGCGGTCGCGAGAGCGCAAGCGACACGTGCAGCAGGCCATCGGCCTCAGCGCTCGGCTGCGGCGCCTGCGCCCCGGCCGCGGGGGCAATGAGAACAAGCCCGACGACGATGGCGCCAAACGCTAGCTTCTGGGCGGGCATGGAAAACACAAGTGGGGGGCCGTGAGGTTCGCTACTAGTGGCTGTCGGTCGAGGGCTCGCTGGTCGGTTCGACCTCGGCCAAGCTGAAGAACCCGAGCGACATCTCGTCGTTGGTCTTCGGCCCGTGGCCGACGAACTGGTTCGAGTTGAAGTCCTGGCGCAGCGCGTGCTCCGGCGAGTTGTCGTACCAGAAATCGAGGTCGATGCGGGTCCCCTTCGGGAGCACCTTCGGCTCCTTGTACTTGTAGGTGACCTGCCACCCCTGGTCGTAGTTCGGCACGTCAAGCAGCAGCTCTTCGGTGCCATCGGGGTAGAACGCGGTGTAGCGGGCGGCGGTCCCGCGCTTGTGCGAGTGCGGCCAGAGCGACACCACATGGGTATCGTGCTCGAGCACACGCGACGAGCCGACCCGGTATTTCGGGTGGTTCGGCGGGATCTCGAACCCGCGGTTGAAGATCTCTTCGGTACGGACCGCGTATTGCACCGGTTCCCTGGAGACGAAGAACCCGAGCTCAGCCTGGCTGGTGACGGCCGTCCCCGGACCGGGCTGCTTGTAATAGTGCATGTGGAACCCGACTATCGAGCCCTTCTCGATCAACATGCCGTACCCGTCCGGCAGCATGCCACTCTCGGCGCCTTGGGCGGCGCACGCCACCCGGAGGCTCCCGGCCACATCGGACGTGGCACCCTCGCCCTCCACGGCGCTCCCGTCCTCCACGGCGCTCCCGTCGGCCCGCACCTGTTCGCCCGGGGGGTAGATCCACACGCACATATGGTGCGTGATGGTGTTGTCGCCGACCCGCAGCTCCGATCCCCGCACCCATATGTCCTCAGGCAGGTCGGCTTCGGTCAGCTCCATGTAGAACGAAACGTTGAGGTCGTAGACGTCGTCCTCGACGCGGTACGGCTTCGGCATCTTCACGACAAGGTCAGGTGTTCCGTGGGTCCAGCCGCCGTTGGCCTCATCGGCCCACCGGCGGACGGGCGGCGCGTCGGCTTGGCCGCCGGCGGGCGCCCCTGCCTCGACCCAGCTGACGAGCGTGTCGATCTCGTCATCGGTCAGCCCGCGCTCGTTCGAGAAGACGCCTTTCGGCGCCGAGGCGAACCAGGGCGGCATCTCGCGCGCCTCCACCTTGCGGGCAATCGCGCGGGCCCAGGGCCGCGTTTCCGTGTAGTCCATGAACGACATCGGCGCGACAAGGCCGGTCAGGTTCTGGCCGGACGCCCGATGGCAGCCCTGGCAGTTCTCCTGCATGATCGGCAGCACGTCCTTGTAGTACGTCGGCCCGGTCTGGTTGCCGCCCGCGTAGCCCGGCGCCGCCACGGAAAGCGTGACCAGCACGGCAAGCGCCACAAGCGCTCGCGATCTGACTGCCATAAGTTGGCTCCTTCTACCGCATGCCACCGTCGCCCGATGCTACACCATAACAGGGCTATTTCCTGACGAACCCCAGGTAGACGTAGAGCGCGACCAGGACGGCAACGGCGACCAGGCCGATGTTGCCGTAGACCGGATTGACCTGCAGTCCCAGGAACAAGACGAACGAAAACGCGAGATACAGACCGATGATGGCGGCGCCGTGAGCGAGGATCTTCAGCATGGGCGTGTTCGTCCGCGCGGTGTGTTCCGCAACCATACTTGAGTAATTCTGCCATGCCCGCCGCCGCGCCCGGCAGCGGCGTCGGGACGCCTTATTCCCCGGCGTAGGCCCGCTTCAGGGTATCGACGTCGAGCTTCGTCATGCCGAGGATGGCGTTGACGACCCGTTGGGACCGGGCAGGGTCGGGGTCGTTGACCATCTCCCAGACTTCTGCCGGCGCTATCTGCCACGACACGCCGAACCGGTCGACGACCCAGCCGCACGGCTGGGGCGTGCCACCTGCACGGAGCCCGTCCCACAGGCGATCGATCTCGGCCTGCGTACCGCACCGGACGTAGAGCGAGATGCCCTGGCTGAAGGTGAAGGCGTGACCCAGACTGCTCTCCGTGGCGGACAGATCGAACCCGCCCAGCGAGAACCGGGCCTGCTCGACGGTTCCCGCCGGCTCGGGTCCCCCATCACCATAGCGGCGAATGTCGACGATGCGGGACTCGGGAAACAGCGAGACGTAGCGGTTGACCGCCTCCTCGGCGCGACCGTGTCGGTCGCCGACGAAGAGCAGACCGGGCACGATCCGCTGCCGGCCCGGCGCCGCCATCACCTGCCACGAGACGCCGAAGCGGTCTTGCACCCAGCCGAACCGGCTGGCGAATGGGTACTCGTCAAGCGGCATCAGGACCATCCCGCCGTCCGCGAGCGGCTCCCACACCGTGCCGACCTCGGCGGCCGTCTCGCAATGGACGAACAGAGAGACGGCGGGCGTGAACGTGAATGACGGCCCGCCGTTGACGGCCATCAGTTCCTGCCCGCCGAGCGTGAAGCGCACCGTCCGCACGCTCCCGGCCGATAGCGGCTCTTCCTCCCCGTAGCGGGTGACGTTCAGGATTTCGGAGCCGGGGAGCGCGGAGACATAGAAGCGCACCGCCTCCTCGGCCTGCCGGTCGTACGTCAGGCAGGGCGTGATCGTGGGCGCGGACGGGCGATCTCAAGCGTCACCGGGCACCTTGCGACGCCTTCGCTTCCTCGAAGTGGCGGACTGCGCTTTCGAACTTGTCGCGGCAACCGGGATTGCAGAACCCTACGACACGGCCGTCGTATTTCGCTACCATGCCGCTGCAATTCTGCCATACCGCGTGCCGGAGGCCGCAGGCGAGACGACATCTAGTGCGGCCCGATGCCGAGTGTGCGACGGATGCCCGAGAAATCGAATGGTGTGCCTGGGGCGCGACGCTCCATATTCTCCATGTCCTTTAGCAGCAGATCGACCTCGGCCCGCCCGGCCGCGGTCTCCGAGCACTCGCGCGGCGTCCTGTTGTTCAGCGCCGGCAGCGGTTTGTCGGCCCAGTCCGCGTAGTGGCGCGCCTTGAATTCGGCCACCAGCCGCTCTTCTTCGGGCGAGGGTGGCGCCGGGCGCTGCGGCTGGTTTCCCGAAGCTTTGCCGAGCACGACGGGATCCGAGTGCTCGCGGGCCCGGTGCCGGATGCGCGCGCCGCAGGCGCCCTCGATCCGTTCGCGCAGCGTGTCGGCCCGCGCCTGCGAGTTGGTTTCGATGCGAAGCTCGGAGCGACTCATCATCACCCGGCCGATCATCGTCTGTTGGCCGTCCGGGCGCGTAGGGTCGTCCGGCCGCAGGAACACGTAGGCGGTTTTGCCGTCGTCGTCCGGCTCGGGTTGCGCGCCATCGAGCTTCCCGATGCGCGCATCGACTTCCCGCATGGCCTCTGGCGCGAACTCGAAGTGATCCACCGTGATGACCAAGGGGTCGCCGTCGGTATTTTGCAGGCGCGGCCGGGCCGCACTGCGCTCGTCGAGGTCATCGACGGTCTCCTCCCAGTAGCGGATCAGGTGGCGCCCGAAGGTTGCGTCACGGAGACGGTCTAGCGGGACGGCCCGCTTGCGCCGCAGCCGCTTGCGCGCCCGCTCGACCGCCGCGGCCGCGTAGATCGGGGGCAACAGCCGCGGGTGGACGCCGCAGAACAGCGAAACCCCGTCGTAGTCGACGATGCGGCCGAGCACGGCGTCACGCGGCACCAGCATCTTCGAGGCGCGCGTTTCGCAGACGGTGCGCCGTTCGTCGGACAACAGGTCGCGCAGCGTCACGGTCCGCCCGGGCTCGACGTTCTCCACTTCCCAGACCGAGAGCCACGCGTCGCGCTGGGCGTCGAGCCAGCGCTGTTCCTCCGGCGTGCAGCGGTGCCGGTGAACGTAGAGGTAGGCGTCAACGACCGGCAGCCGCCCGTTCACCTCGAAGCAGTACACCGACCAGGGTATCGCGAGCCCTATCGCCTGGTCGGCGTCGACGAAAACGTCCTGGGAGGCTTCCCACGCCTCGCCGTACTCCCGCCGCGCGAAACCGGCCAGCCGGGCCACGAGGCGATCGTCCATCGCGTGCGTCGAGGCGGTGGACTGCCGGCTGGCGTGCTCGGCCTCGTCTGCCGCGAGGTGGCACTTCTTGTACTTGCGTCCGCTGCCGCACGGACACGGTGCGTTGCGGCCCGCCCGCGGCCGGAACGGCTCCGGCGGCGCGAGGGCGTCAAGCGTGGGTTCGGCGGAATCCGGCGGGTCCATGTCCTCGATCGGGCCGTGAGGAGCGGTGAGCCACACCTCCCGGCCTTGGTCGTCGAAGTACGACTCGGAAACGGTCGCTGGAGTGTTCGACTCGAATATTCCCGCGTGCCTGCTGAAGAAGGCGGTGACCGCCAGGGCGCACGCCGTGGCGATCTCGACGTCCCGCTCCACCAGGGGTCGCTGCGTGGCGTCGGGGTCGCGCCGGTCCACCACGGGGTAGGCGTCCGCGCTTGCCACCGGCCATGCGTGCTCCATCGCCTCGCGCCGCATCAAAGGCGGCAGTTCGGTGGCGCGTTCGAAGAGCAGCGCCAGCCAGCCGGCGGTCAGCGTAATCCGGCCGCGCTCGAGATCCCCCGATTCCGCGGCGTCGAGAAACGCTTCAAAGTCGTCGACGGACGGAAAGACCAGCAGGCCATGACTCTCGCCGAGCTGGCCCATGACAGAGACGCAGGCTCCCTCGACGCCGAGCGCCGGGATGTCCATCCGGATCACCTGCGTGTCGTCGGCGACCGCCCATGGTTTGGCCGCAAACAGGCGGTCGCTGGCCGCGAACAGCTTCTCGACCGCCGCGACGGATACGTGTCCCCCCGCGAAGTAGCTGGGTTGGTCGTCCTCGTGCGGTGGCAGCGTTTCGATCATGTGCTCGACAAGCGCGTCGAGCTCCGGCGTCGCCGCGACGGTGACGGGTATCGCGTGGCCGACTTCCGCACGCACCTCGGCGGCGGCGGCGGCGTCAGCGACGCGGATGGCGGTCGGCTGGCGCGGCGAACCGACGCTGGGCTGAATCATCGCGCTGCGGAGCGCGCCTGCGACCGCGCCCTCCGTGTCCTCGGGTCTGACGACCGCCTGCCCGACGACGAAACCCTCCGGCAACTCCATCCAGAGCACCAGATTCGGGCGATAGGGTTCTTCGCGGTCGTGGACGTAGAAAGGAGTGGGGAAGCGACCGCCGATCCACTCACGCGAGGCTGGACTCTTCAATTGTCAGGGAATCCTCTGAGAATCGTTACTTATGGAGTCGCGGTCGCCGGTCTCCCGGCGATTCCCGCACGCGGTGCTACTCCGGTTCGCTGCGCGCGTCATATTCCGCTACCATGCGTTGCAATTCTGCCACACCGGGCCTTCGATTACGCGTCCGGGGGCCGCTGGAGAACGCCCTCTCTGACCAGTCGCGTCACCAGGGTCAGCTTTCCCTCGGCGTCCAGACAGTCGGGCAAGTCCTGGACGGCGAACTCGTCAGCCGTCATGGCGAACTGCAGCGCCGGCCACACGCCGGCCGGCAGCCTGAGCTCCCGCCCACAGAACCGGAGGAGGCATGTCTCGCCCTCCGTCACGGCTTCGGTGAGCAGTCCGGCACGGCGTCCTACCCGCGAGCGGGGCGTCAGCGGGTCTTCGCGGAGCCGCGCGCTGAACAGGTCGGTGAACAGCGGTACGTCGGTGGCCAGGACCTCGTCCGTGAAGCGGCGCCACACGACCTGCGGGTCGAACCGCGACTGCACGAACGCCAGCTTCTCGCCAAACAGACGCTCTCGCTCGGCGACGGGAAACCCCTCACGGGCGAACCCGCGAGGGAGATTCCGGCGCAGCGATTCTTCCTCGAGCGCCGCCGCGGTGACGCTTTCGACAAGGAACTCGGCCCATGTGAACGCCGTGAGCCCGAGCGTGATGTGCAACGACGCCTGACCCGTCGAACGGGCCGCGTGCATCAGACCGCGCGGCAGGTAGACGGCGCTGCCCGGGCCGAGCTCGAACTCGTCGCTGACGTCGCCGGGAGGCGTGCCGGGTTCGAAGCGCTGGCCCCGGAGCGGCAATCTCACCTGGGTGTCGTAGATCGACCAGCGCTTCGCGCCGCTGATCTGCAGCACGAAGACGTCGTGGGTGTCCCAGTGCGGCGCGAATCCCTGCGCGTCGGGCGGCGTGAGATACACGTTGGTCTGGACCCGCGACGAGAAGCGCCGCCCGAGCGCGACGCACAGCCGCGCCAGCGCCGGCACACGCTTGTGGAGCTGGCGAAAGATGACGGTCGCGCCGTCGTCGAAGCGCCTCGCGACCTCGAGCGGCTGGATCCTGCCGGCGTCGTTCGTGTACTCGCCGGTGGCGACGTCGCCGTCGCCCCGGACCAGGCTGATGTCGGGATAACCGGCCGAGTGGGTGCCCAGCACGATGTCGAGGTCGGTCACCGAGAGGAGCTCGGCGTAGTATGGGGACGCCTCGCGCCGGATGTGAAAAAGCCGTTGCTCGTAGTAGTCGCGTTCGAACTCCGCGCTCGGCAACGGATCGATGAGCCAGGCGTACCAGTCGCGGGCGATCGCCGTTCCTGGCCTGGTGTGGTCCATCATCGTACGAGCGCTCCGAGCAATGCGACCGATCGTACTTCGTTCTCGCGCGATGGTCTTGGCTTGGCGTCGCGTCACAGTTTGACGACCATGGCACGCGGCACTAACATTTCGTCGTACAGACTGAGGAGAAATGTCATGCGCAGACCCGAGAACCGGAAGCCCGACGCGAATCGTCAGGGATCGCCGACGTCGCTCACAGACGCGGACATCACCACCGTCCGGGTCGATCGCCGCTCGTTTCTCTCGCGTGCGGTCGTGGCCGGCTCGATCGCGGCGGGCGCCGCTCTGACCGCGGCCTGCCCCGGCGGGACCGACTCCGACGGCGCCTCCGACAGCGACTCCCAGTAGCTAGCGCTCGCGAACCCGCGAGTCGCAGCGGTGCCTCACGCGGCGCTGTCCGATGACCCCGGCGTCGGGGGCTTCCGTCCCGAAACCCCGCCAGACATGTCCCTGCGCAAGGCGATCTTCTGGATCCATCTGGCGGTCGGTATCACCGCCGCTGTCGTGATCCTCATGATGGCGGCGACCGGCGTGGTCCTCACCTACGAGGCACAGCTCAACCGGTGGGCGCTTCGCGAATATCGCGCCGATCCGCCGGCCCCGGACGTTGCACCGCTCGGGGTTGACGAGCTGGTCGCGCGCGTCACCGGCGCGCAGCCCGCCGGTCTGGTCACTTCCGTGGCCCTGAAAAGGGATCCGCGAGAGCCGGCGGTCGTCCGGCTCGACGACGGCGCCACGGTCCATGTCGACCGCTTTACCGGCGAGCCACTGGGCGATGGCAACACACCGACGCGACGCTTCCTCCGAAGCGTCATGTACTGGCACCGGTGGTTTGCCCTCGAGGGGGAGTATCGGATCATCGGTCGGACGTTCACGGCAACCGCCAACCTCGGGTTCCTGTTTCTGATCGTCAGCGGGTTCTACCTCTGGTGGCTGTCGACCGCAAGCCGCGCCGCCTGGAGACAGGCGCTGTGGTTTCGCCGCGGCCTCAGCGGGCGCTCGCGCGATTTCAACTGGCACCGCGTGATCGGCTTCTGGTCGGCCGTTCCGCTCGCCATCATCGTCGCCAGCGGCGCCACGATCTCATATCAGTGGGCCGCCGACCTCGTCTATCGGCTGGCGGGCGAGGCGCCGCCGCCGCAGACGTCGCCGCAGCCGTTGGAGCCGGTCGCGCGGGGCGACTTGTCCGTCGCGCCGGACCCGGGGACCCCGTTGGTCGAGCTCCAGGCGCTGGCCGCGAATGCCGCGGCCGAGACGCCCGGATGGCGAACCATCACGATCAGCCTTCCCGACTCGATTCACGGCGCTGTCTCGGTCGCGGTCGACCGCGGGACGGGCCGCCAGCCGTCGAAGAGCGAGGACCTGCTGTTCGACCGGGCAACCGGCGAGCTGGTCGAGCGCGCCGGCTATCCGACCTTCAGCCGCGGCCACAAGATCCGCCGCTGGTTGCGGTTTGCGCACACCGGAGAGGTGTATGGCGTGATCGGGCAGTCGATCGCCGGCGTCGTATCCCTGGGCGTCGCCGTCATGGTCTGGACCGGTCTCGCGATGAGCTGGCGCCGTTTCTTTGGCTCCACCGGCCGAACGTGACGGCCACGGAATCACGTCATGGGGCGGTCTCGATCCTCGACAGCGCGCCGCCGTCGCGGCGCCGTCGCTTTGTACCGTACTGCCTACCGGCTCCAGGGCGGCACTATCCGGTTGGTCCGGGCGTACGCGATGAGCTGGCCGAGATGCTCGTGCATGTCGCCGGCCACGAACAGCACCAGCGCCGGCGTCGTGCGCTGCTGGCCGAACAGCTCCCGCGAGCCGACCAGCGTAGCCGGGTCGACCGCTTCGAGCGCCTCCCGGGTATGGTCGAAGCCCTTGGTCAGGTGGTCGACGACCTGCGCCTTGTCGGTGATCTCGGCCAGCGCCTGCATTTCCGGGAAGGTCATGGCCGTTTCCGCGCCCAGCGCCATCGGCGCGAATGCGTAGCCCTCGCCGGCGATGAGCATCAGCACTTCCGAAACCGAGCGGACGCCTTCCATCGGGCGCCACGTGTAGGTGTCCTCCGGAAACGCATCGGCGAGACCGAGGAACTTCCCGCGCATCACCTCGATGTCGGCCAGGAACGCGGCCTTGACGGCGGCCGCCGATTCCGGCGTGAGATCCTGCGCGGCGGACGTGGCCGGCAGGCCGGCCAGCAGCAGGCTTGCCAGGGCCGTGATCACTACGAAGCGTCCGCGGCGGGTCGAGGTGCGATGCGTCATGACGACTGTTTCCTTTCGGTGCGATTGAGATTTCTTGTCGAGACCGGGCAGGTGGCGCTCGCCGTGCTCACTGCTGTCCGGTTGCGAATACGTTTCCAGGCGGCCCGTGCCGATAATAGGCGCCGAGCGTCGTGATCTCGTTCATGTCGGGATACAGCACGCCGATGGCCGGGGCGTCCCGGCTGCCGCGCGGCGAGTACCAGACGGCGCCGTCCCGCGTCACCTGGATTTTCGGCGAGTCGGCGCCCTGTTGCGGCTTCGGGTAGAACGTGAACGTCTCGGTGCGCGGGTCGAAGCGCCAGATCGACGCCCCGTGGTCGCCGTCGTTGCCCTGCCCGACGTCCGCCGCCCAGATGTTGTCGTCGGCGTCCATCGCCACGTCGTACGGCGCGGCGTCCTGCTGCGGGATGGTGTGCTCGGTCATGCGCCCGGTCGACTGATCCAGCTTCACCAGCTTGCCGGGGCGTGGGCCCGCGGCGTAGATGCCGAACCAGATATTGTTCCGCGAGTCGACGTTGGGGCGCCGCACGTGGCCGGGATAGGTCGGCGGCGTGAACTCGGTCCACTGGTGCGTCGTCGTGTCGAACTTCGCCAGCTTGCCGGCGTTCCACAGGCCGATCCAGATGTTGTCGTCGTGGTCCGGGACGACGCCGTACGGCACGGCCCCGGGCATCGGGATCGGAAACACGGAGACCTTGCCGGTGGCGCGCTCCCACTTGCTCAGGGCGCCGCCCATGATCCAGCCGACGTAGATGTCGCCCCTGGAGTCGATCGCCAGCGACTGCATCCACTTGTGTTCGTTCCGCACGACGTTGTCCGGGTCCATCGGGATCAAGTGCTCCCAGCGCTCCGTCGCCGGGTCGAATCCAAGCAGCCGCTTCACCTCCTGGGACTGGACGCCGCGGTGCTCGGGGATCCAGATGATCCCGTCCCGGTCGATGTTGACCTCGTGGATGCCGTTCTTCGGGTCCGGCAGGACGTAGTCCGTGAACGCGCCGGTGCGGGGGTCCAGTTTCACCAGCCGGTGCGGGTAGCCGCGGTCTGTCAGCCACACGTTGCCGTGCCGGTCGAACCGCACGTCCTGGCCGACGCGGCGCCCGACGAAGTTGGCGGACAGGCCGGCGAACTCCGGGGCGTTGACACCCTCGCCCGGCGCGTCGTCAGGCAGGTAGTACTCGATGTACATCGCCTTGCCGAGTGCCGCCTCGTCCACCGGCATCTGCTGCTCGATGCGGATATGGCGCGGCGGCGCGTCGGGTCCGAAGTGCTCGACCAGATAGGCAAGCACGGTCTCGCGGTCTTTCAGCGAGAAGCGCCGCTGCGCGTCGCGGTAGGAGGTGATGCCGTCGCCGTAGGAGAGGGACGGCCGGTTGGCCAGCGCCTTCCCGAACATCTTGTCGATGGCCGCCGCCCACGCCGCCGGACGGGAAGGTCTGGACGACAGGAAGTTCCCGCCGTGGCAGGGCATGCAGGTGCGTTCGGCGATATCGCGGCCGGGTCCCGGCGGATACAGCTCGTCGTAGGGCAGGTACTCCGTTGCGGCGCGGGCCGCCGGCAGCTCACCGCCGCCGCCGGGCGCAGCTGGGGCCGCGGCGTCGCCTGCCGCCCGCAGCGACAGCTCCAGACTGGTGCTGTCGCCGGCGTTCAGCACCAGTTGCTGCACGTCCGACGCGAGTCCGGGCGCCCGAGCCGAAACCTCGTAGCGGCCCGGGAACAGCGCCACGGCCCGAAACCGGCCGGCCTGCGTGTAGACCATGTACAGCATCCGCCTGTCCGTGTTCCGGATGTAAACCCGGGCCGCCGTGAACGGGGCTTCGGCCGCGACCGTGCCGGACACGGACGCCGTGTCGGGCATCTGGGCAGCGACCGAGGCGCCCCCCGGCGCTGCGCCCGGCGGGCCGCCTGCCGCGAGCACGATAATCGCCGCCGCCAGCCGCCGCGTGATCAAGGCTGTCCTCATGACGGTCCTCCAGCCGGCGGCTGCAGCCGCCCGTTGCGGAATCGTTCGACGCTACGCTCCGCCATCATACCCGCCGCGCGCCATTGCAAGCGGCACGCACGCAGCGGAACGCGCGCCATAGGATGTCACCTGGAAACCGCGTGCGCATCTGGAGCCTGCATCCGAAATACGTCAACACGGGCGGTATCGAGCCGTGGGAGCGCGCCGGTGGTTCACAACCGCTTTGGCGGGTGCATCATCGCCGCCAGTGCGACTCACTCTCGATTCGAAACTGGCAGGTATTCCACCAGCGAGTCGTCGACCGCATGCGGCTGCGTTGAAAGATGACGCTTGAAGAACGTGGCCATGTCCGCAAAGAACGTACTGGCGGCTTCTTCCGCCTCCGCGCTCCCGGTAAACGCGCCCCCGGAAACCCCGCCCCAAAAACCAAAACAGTGATTCCGGCCCGGATAGGTGGTCTCCTCAACCTCTGTTCCGGCCGCCTGCAGCCCTGGAATCAATATCTCGTGGACGATCCGGTGATGATCGACCCCGGCCACCAGTTGGCGTTGGTCACCTTGCGCGATGAAGATGGAACCGGTGATCTTGCGGATCCTCTCTTGCGTGATTCTTCGAATCGCGGGCGTGTAGAACTTGTGGGGATCCGCCCACATCGGCGACAAATCAGCCAACGTGAAACTGGCTCCCGCCTTCGGCGTATCCTCGGTGAACATCCCGGTAAACCCGAGCGTTACCGGCTCCTCTGCGGTAGTTGCGGCAACCTCGGTCTCGCCTGCCAACTTGAGGACGAGGTCGCCACCAGCACTGCAGCCATACAGGACGACACTGGTCGGGTCCACTTCCCTCATCTGCTTGACGTGGTCGACGATGGCCAGCATGTCCCACACGCCTTGAGGAACCACGGCGCTGTGAAACGTCGGGATCACCGTGACGAAGCCCGCCGCCAGGAATCGGGTCATCGTCGGATTGCTCAAGGCCTCGTGCCTCAATGCACTCAGCGGTTTCGGGCCAAACCCGCCGTGGATGACGATAACTGCCGGAAAAGGTCCCCGGCCCGGGGGTCTGCGGACAACGCCGGAGGCTGTCCGGCCAACTGGGGTTGCAACAGGGACAGTGACTTCCTCGACCGGGCTGACCTTTTCAGAGATCGCCGGTCTGGTGACAGGGTCTTGGGCGGTGACCAGCACCACGCCCCAGCACAGGATCAGCGTCATCAGGACAGTGAAGCGTACGGGTCTATCCATGGTTCTCGGTCGTGCGGCCGCCGACGTCAAGGGCCATGGATTATGGGGCGCCAAAAAATCGTGGTCATTGTATACCTTCACCCTGGCGGGCGACGTTGGAGACCGGTGTGGAAAGCCACTTGCGTATCTGGAGCCTGCATCCGACGTACCTGGACTCGCACGGCCTCCTGGCCGCCATCACGGCGAAGCTGCCGTAACTGCGCGGGATGCTACGTCTGAAGCGCGACGCCGGCCTGGTCTTCCGTCCGGCGCAGGGCGTCGATCCGCCGCAGCACCGGCGGGTGCGAGTAGTGCAGGAACACGTGCAGCGGGTGGGGCGTCAGGTTGGTCAGGCTGTCCGCCGACAGCTTCTTGAGGGCGTCGATCAACGCGCCGCTGCTGCCGGTGGTGCCGGCGGCAAACGCGTCCGCCTGGAACTCGTTGCGGCGGGAGACGGCGTTGACCAGCAGCGAGAGCAGCATGTCCACGGGGGTGAACAGCAGGCCGAAGAACACGAGCCCGGCGTACGTCGACATCTCGCGCATGTAGAACGCGTCGAAGAGGCCCCGCTCCTGCAGCACGAGCGACATCACGAAGAAGAGCATGCCGGTGTAGCCGACCTGCAGCACCATGCCCTGCAGGATGTGCCGCTTCTTGTAGTGCCCCACCTCGTGCGCCACGACCGCCACGAGCTCCGGCACGCTGTAGTCCTTGACGAGCGTGTCGTACAGGCCGATCCGCTTGTTGCGGCCGATGCCGGCGAAGAAGGCGTTCGCCTTCGAGGATCGGCGCGAGCCGTCGACGACGAAGATGTCTCTCACGGGGAAGTCGGCCGAGCGCGCGTAGCCGAGGATCGCCTCCCGCAGGTCGCCGCCTTCGAGCGGCGTGAACTTGTTGAAGAGCGGCATGATCCACTGCGGCGCCACGAACTGGACCGCGAGCATGAAGGCGGTCACGGCAAGCCAGCACCACAGCCAGGCCAGTGCGCCGGTCAACTCGAAGAACAGCAGCACGGCCCCCAGTACGACACCGCCCAGCACGACGGTCAGCGCCATGCCCTTCAGCAGGTCGGCGACGAAGGTCGCGGCGGTGGTCCGGTTGAAGCCGAAGCGCTGCTCGATGACGAAGGTGGAGTAGAGGCGGAAGGGCAGGCCCAGCACCATGGAGCCGAGCGCGAGCGCGCCGATGTACAGCAGCCCGGTGACGACCGCGCCGTATCCCCAGCCCCGCAGCAGCGCATCCAGCCAGGCGAATCCACCCGCCTGCCACCAGATCAGCACGATGACCAGGTTTGCCGTGCTCCGGAGCATGTCGAACCTGGTGCCCGTGCGGGTGTAGTCCTGGCTGCGCGCGTAGCGATCCGCATCGAACACGCCGTCGAAATCCCGGGGCAGGGCCGGGTTGAGCGCGCGCAGATTCAGGGTGCTCGACAGTGCCGACAGCCCGTACTCGACGATGAGCACGGCGAGGATGACGATGGCGAATCCGTTCATGGCGCGCGGACAGCGGACTTGTTACCAGTCTATCCGGGATGGCGCGCCGGCCGCTCGCCGCGCGTGCCGCCGGCGGATTGCGCGCGCCGCGCCGACGCGTCCCGTCTATTCTGCTCGGATCTATACTGATCGGTGGCGGTCATGACAGGCCGCCGGCCGACGCGTCCGGCCGGCGCCGGAGCATGAGGAGTTGGCACTGACGATGGGAGCCGAATTCCATTACCAGGATCTGTTCGAGCTCGGACCCGACGAGACGCCGTACCGCAAGCTGACGAGCGACGGCGTTGCGACGGTCGATGTGGGCGGCCGGACGTTTCTCGAGGTTGATACGGACGTGCTGCGGCTGGTGGCGCGGCAGGCGTTCGACGACGTTTCGCACCTGCTGCGGCCCAGCCATCTGGCGCAACTGCGGCGCATTCTCGACGACCCGGAGGCGTCTCCCAACGACCGCTTCGTCGCCCTTGAGTTGCTGCGCAACGCCAACATCGCGGCCGGCCGGGTGCTGCCGGGATGCCAGGACACGGGCACCGCCATCGTGATGGCCCACAAGGGCGAGCGCGTGCTGACCGGCGGCGGCGACAGCGAGGCGCTGTCGCGCGGCATCTTCGACGCCTACGAGCAGCGCAACCTGCGCTATTCCCAGCTTGCGCCCCTGGACATGTACACGGAGAAGAACACCGGCTCCAACCTGCCGGCGCAGATCGAGATCTACGCCGAGCCGGGGGACGAGTACGAATTGCTGTTCGTCGCCAAGGGCGGCGGATCCGCCAATAAATCGTTCCTGTACCAGGAGACGAAGGCGCTCCTCAACCCGGCATCGCTGCTGGCGTTCGTCGAGGCGAAGCTGAAGACGATTGGCACGTCGGCCTGCCCGCCGTACCACCTCGCGCTCGTCGTGGGCGGCCCGTCGGCCGAATACACGATGAAGACGGTGAAGCTCGCCAGCACGCACTATCTGGACCGGCTGCCGGCGACCGGCAACCAGTGGGGCCGGGCGTTCCGGGACCACGACATGGAGCAGCAGGTGCTGCGGATTGCGGAGGGGATCGGCGTCGGCGCGCAGTTCGGCGGCAAGTACTTCGCGCATGACGCGCGGGTCATCCGGCTGCCGCGCCATGGGGCGTCGTGTCCGGTTGGCCTCGGCGTCTCCTGCTCGGCCGATCGCCAGGCGCTGGCGAAGATCACGCGCGAGGGCGTGTTCCTCGAGCAGCTTGAAGAGAACCCGGCCCAGTATCTGCCCGACGTCACCGAAGGCGAGTTGGATGGCGACGCCGTCGTCCGCATCGATCTGAACCGGCCGATGCGCGAGATCCGCGCGGAGCTGAGCCGCTACCCCGTTTCCACCCGCCTGTCGCTGTCCGGGCCGATGGTGGTGGCGCGGGACATCGCGCATGCGAAGTTGAAGGAGCGTATCGACAGCGGCGAAGGTCTTCCGCAGTACATCAAGGATCACATGGTGTACTACGCCGGTCCCGCCAAGCGGCCCGAGGGCCGCGCTTCCGGCTCGTTCGGTCCGACTACCGCCGGGCGGATGGATTCCTACGTCGACCTGTTCCAGTCGCACGGCGGCAGCCTGATAATGCTGGCCAAGGGCAACCGCTCGCCGCAAGTCACCCAGGCGTGCAAGCGCCACGGCGGCTTCTATCTCGGATCCATCGGCGGTCCCGCGGCCCGGCTCGCCGACCACAGCATCCGCAAGGTCGAGCAGATCGAGTACCCCGAGCTGGGGATGGAAGCGGTCTGGAAGATCGAAATCGAGGACTTCCCGGCGTTCATCGTCGTCGATGACAAGGGCAACGACTTCTACGCGCAGCTGATGGCAGCCAAGCCGGCGGTGCTGATCTCCTCGTGAGCGGCGCTTCTCACGACCGCCCCGCCCCGCGCGTGACCACCGCCCCCGGGCAGCCGTTCACGCACCGCCAGATCCTGCTGGTGTTCTCCGGCCTCATGGCCGGGCTGTTGCTGGCGGCGCTCGACCAGACGATTGTCGCCACGGCTCTGCCGCGGATCGTCGGTGAGCTGGGCGGCCTCGAGTACTACTCCTGGGTGGTCACGGCGTACCTGCTCAGCTCGACCGTCTGCACGCCGCTGTACGGCAAGATCAGCGATCTGTACGGGCGGCGGATCATGTTCCAGGCCGCGATTCTGATCTTCCTGGCGGGGTCGCTGCTGGCGGGCGTCGCCCAGGGGATGATCCAGCTCATCCTGTTCCGGGCCGTGCAGGGCGTCGGCGCGGGCGGTCTGATGGCCCTCACGTTCGCGGTTGTGGGCGACGTCGTATCGCCTCGCGAACGCGGGCGCTACATCGGGCTGCTCGCCGGAACCTGGGCGTTCGCCAGCGTCATCGGCCCATTGATCGGCGGCTTCATCGTCGACAATCTGTCGTGGCGCTGGGTCTTTCTGATCAACCTGCCGGTCGGCGCCGTGGCGTTTGCCGTCACCTCCAGCGTGCTGCACCTGCCGGTGGTCCGGCGCTCGCATCGCATCGACGTGCAGGGCGCGTTCCTGCTGATGGCGGGCGTGAGCTCCCTGCTGCTGGCGCTGGTCTGGGGCGGCACCGAGTACCCCTGGTCGTCGCCCGTTATCCTCAGCCTGATCGCCGGTGGGACGGTGCTGCTCGGCGCGTTCGTCGCGTGGGAAGCGCGGGTCGCCGAGCCGATCCTCCCGCTGCGCCTGTTCCGCGACCCGATCTTCTCGGTCAGCTCGGCGCTCGGTTTCCTGACCGGGTGCGGCCTGTTCGGCAGCGTGATCTTCCTGCCGCTGTACCTGCAGGTGGTGACGGGCCTTTCGGCGACGAACTCCGGGCTGCTGCTGTTGCCCCTCACGGCGGGCGTGGTGGCCGGATCGGTCGGGTCCGGCCGGATCATCAGCCGGACCGGACGCTACCGGGGCTGGCCCATCGGCGGGCTGGCGTTTGCATCGGTCGGGATGGTTCTGCTGACCCTGATGCACGCCGGGACCCCGCTCGTGTGGAGCTCGCTGTTCATGGTCATCCTGGGATTGGGCGTCGGGGCGACGATGCAGGTGACGGTGCTCGTGGTCCAGAATTCCGTGGAGCACCGCGACCTCGGCGTTGCAACCGGCGCCGTCCAGTTCTTCCGGCAGATGGGCGGCGCGTTCGGCGTCGCGGCCTTCGGCGCCATCATGAACTTCCGTCTGGCGGCCGACCTGCCGGCGCGGGTTCCGCCGCAGGCCCTGGCCGAGGTCGGCGGGGATATCGGCGCCCTGCTCGCCAGCCCCGCCGCCATTCGCGCGCTGCCGCCGGCGGTGGCCGCGGGCGTGACGGCGTCGGTCGAGAGCGCCATCCACGCGGTGTTCGTCTGGTGTGTTCCGCCGATGGTGCTCGGATTCGGGTTGGCCTGGTTCCTGAAGGAAATCCCGCTCCGCGAGACCGTCGACTCGGCCAGTCTGGTCGAAGGCGCCGGGGAGGCATTGGAGGCGGCGGCCGACGCAGTGCCGTCGAGCGGCGCCGCCAGCCACTGATGCATGCCGGACTCGACGACCTGGGCGCCGGCGTGAGGCGTCGATAACCGCGCGGGGTTACGCGCTGCCGGCGCCGCGCGTGCCGACGTAGACGGAATAGAGCGACTGGCTGGCCGTCATGAAGAGGCGGTTGCGCCGCGTCCCGCCGAAGCAGACGTTGGCGCAGCGCTCCGGGAGGCGGATCATGCCGATGACGTCCCCGTCCGGGGTGATGACCTGGACGCCCGGCGCCGCGCCGGTCCAGAGGTTGCCGTCGACGTCGCAGCGCACCCCGTCCGCGACCGCGCGGGCGTCCGGGTCGCCCGGCACGGAGAGCTGAACATGGCGCCGGCCGTTGCGCAGGCGCGCACCGTCCACGTCCCACACCTTGATCTCCCTGCCGCTGCCGGTATCGGCGACGTACAGCCGGCCCTGGTCGGGCGAGAAGCACAGGCCGTTGGGGCCGCCGATCTCGTCTGTAACCATCGCGACCTGCCCGCTGTCGGGGTCGACGCGGTAGACCGCCACCGGTAGCTCCGCCTCGGCCCGCCGCCCCTCGTAGTTGCCGCGGATGCCGTACGGGGGGTCGGTGAACCAGATGCTGCGGTCCGGGTGCACGACGACGTCGTTCGGCGAGTTCAGGCGCTTGCCGTCGTAGCTGTCCGCAATCACTGTAACGGCGCCCGAGTGCTCGTAGCGCGCGACGCGCCGCCCGCCGTGCTCGCACGAGAGCTGCCGGCCCTCGTGGTCGAACGTATTGCCGTTGCTGTTACCGGAGGGACTGCGGAAGACGCTGACGTGCCCGTCCTCCTCCAGCCAGCGCATCTGCCGGTTGTTCGGGATATCGCTCCAGACCAGGTAGCGGCCGCTGCCGTTCCACGCCGGTCCCTCGGCCCACAGCGTGCCGGTGTAGTGGCGGCGGATCGGTGTGTTGAACAGGATGTAGGCTCGGAACCGGTCATCCAGCGCGATGACGTCGGGATCCGGATACGGCAAGGGCGTGTTGCCCGACCAGTCGCGCGGTTCGTACGGCGGAATGGTCCGCTGCCGGCCCGTGACCAGCACCGGCGCCGCCGCGGCCGCCGCCGCACCGAGGAACACGCGCCGGGTCATTGCGGAGCGGGTCGTCTGCATCACTTACTCCAGCCGGGCCAACTGTCCGGCATCGATCCGGGCCGCAGGTCCCTGGAAGATGGCGTTGAAAAGCAGCTTGAAGGTGGCGCGCGTTTGCGCGCGGAACGCGACCTGGCTGCCCATCGTGACCGCTGTGCCCCGGCCGACCTTGAACGAGACGACGTTCGCCTGGTTCCACAGGAACTCGTCCCCCAGCAGCCACCCGCTCTCCACCATCTCCGTCTGGTTCGGATAGCGGGAAACGACCTCCGCGGTGACGTCGAAGCTGGGCGTCAGGCGGTACGCCTGGTCCCGCCGGAAGAACACCGGCCAGTCGGCGGGCATGCCGTAGCCGACCGGGTGGTTCGGGTTGTGCTCCTGCCGGAGCAGCGATCCGGGGCAGTAGAACACCGAGGTTGGATCGGCGACGTCGTGCACCGTGGTGGCGCCGCGTTCCGCGCCGGCGGAGGCGCCGCGCTCTGCGTCCGGCCCGGCGGCGGTGAAGTACACGCGCCCCCCGCCCCGCGGCAGCACCGGCTCGATGGGCAGGTCGAGCAGGGCGCGGGCCGTCTCCGACGCGCTGCCCAAAGCCACGAGCGTGCCGCCGTCGAGCACCCACTGGCGCAGCTTGCGCCAACCGCGCTCGCCGATGCCGTACGCCCAGCGCCACGACTGGTCGTGGCGCCGGGGACTGAGGCCGTTCACCATCCGGCCACGGGTGGTTCCCGCCGGAAGCACGATGACGTCGTACTGGTCCGCGATGTTGCCGCGGAAGTCCATCGACGACACCACGCGGTGGTCGATGCCGTACTGTTCGAGAATCCACAACAACCAGCCGCCCGGCATGTTGTTGGGGATGCGCCACAGGCCGACCCGCGTCGGGTTCTTGAGCCGGAAGCCGTCGGCCGGCGGCGGCGCGGCCGCCGCCGAGACGACGAGCCCGGTCTCGCCCGCGACGCGATCCAGGATCCGCTCGGCCTCGGCCGTGGGCGGTACGATCCAGGTGCCCGGTTCCATACGGCTGGCGCCGCCGGACTGCTCGGCCATGGCCGCCGTGCGAAACAGCGGCACGCCCGCCGCCTGCAGCGCGGTGGCTGCCAGAACGGCTGCGTTGGACGCGGGCGAAATGGCGTACGCCCAGTCCGGCCGCGGCGGCAGCGGGGTGCGCGGCGGAGTGATCTCCTCCAGCAGCTCCAGGTCCGCGCGGACCGGTTCATCGATCTGGTGAACGTCCACCCCCATCAGCAGACCGAGCGTGTGGCCGGTGACGTCGTAGGGCGGGATCGGCGGTCCGCCCGGGTAGTACCGCAGATCCGGGTACACCTGCCGCTCGAGCATCGTCTTGGCGAAGGCGCCGTACGGCTGCGCCAGCTGGATCACCCACGACCCGGCCGCCCAGGTCTTCCCGCCGGCCGCGAACGGCGCCCGGGCGCGGTGAATCTCCACCTCGCCGGTGTGCAGGATCTGCAGCAGTTCGTGCGTCTCGTACGGGTCGCGCTGGCCGGCGGGGATGACGAACGCGTACGGCGGCTCGCTGCGATTCACCCAGTCACGGTGCACAAGGTAGAAGTTCTCGAGCCACCGGATGCGGTACTTCGCCATCTGCTCCAGCCCGGCGAACACCGCGATGCGGCCGTACTCGACGATGTCGGCGAGGCGCCACACGCCGCGGTCGTAGGGGGCCGGAAAGTTGGATCGCGCCTGCTGCGGGCCGAGCGGCCGGCTCGTGCCGGCGGGGTTGTAGAACGGGTCGGCGAGATTGGCGCTCGCGATCTCGGTGAGGATGCGCGGCTGACCGTGATACAGCATGTACTGGCGGGCCGGCGACCACAGGTCGTACTGATCGTTGTAGATGACGCCGGTCTTGCCGTCCGCGATGAGCGCGGAGGCCATCGCCATCCCGATCTGCTCCTGTCCCTTGATCAGCAGCGGGTGGATGTTCGGGTCGTACGGGTCTCGGAACGGCGGCACGAAGATGCGGGCGCCGTCCGAGCCCATCTGGTGCATGTCGTGGGTGACCTGCGGCTTGTACTGGCGGTGGATATCGATGGCGAGCCGCGTCTCCTGCTGGGTGAACATGAACCAATCGCGGTTGTCGTCGTGTCCGGCGTAGCGGTGGTACAGGTCCGGGTAGATGCGCGCATATCCGGTGCGGCGCGTGTTGTACCAGTGGTCGATCATCAGGATCTGGCCGTCCGGATTCTGGGACGGGACGAGCAGCAGCACCGTGTTGTCGAGGGTTTCCCGGATCTCGGGGGAGTCCTCCGTCGCCAGCCGGTGGACTATCTCGATGATTGCCTGCCCGTTGCCTACCTCGTTCGAGTGGATGGTGGCGTACAGGAAATAGAAGGGCACCCCTTCCCGTGCGAGCGCGGCGGCGTCCGCCTCCGACAGGCCCCGCGGGTCCGCCAGACGGTGGTTGATCGCGATCAGCCGGTCGAGCTTGTCGAGGTTCGACGCGGCGCTGATGGTGAGCAGTACATACGGGTTGCCGTTCGTCGTCGTGCCCCGTTGCTCATACCGGACACGGTCGGAGCGGCCGGCCACGTGGCGCATGTACTCCAACACGTCCGGATAGCGCGCCAGTTCACCGTCGGTCCCAATCTCGAAGCCGAAGAAGTCGGTTGGCGTGCGGATGGACTGCGCGCCGGCCGCGCTCGTCCAGAGCACGAGGGCGGCGACCACGGCCGGAAGCAGGCGGAATGCCATCGAATTCTGTTGCAGAATACACCGAGAGGTTTTGATGACGGCACTTTGCAGACGGCAGGGAAAGCGCGCGGCTGTGGCGGCGTCCAGCGTGCTCGCGGTTTGGGCGCTGGCGTTCACCGCCGCGCAGCCGGCGCGCGCGCAGACCGCGCCGGCGGACCGGCACCGCATCCCGGCCGACTACATGAGCTACCTGGGCGCCGACTGGCTGGAGCGCGGCGAACGGATCGCCGAGGAGCAGCCCGAGCGGGTGCTCGACGCGATGGGGCTGCGGCCGGGCGACGTCGTCGCCGACGTCGGCTGCGGGTCGGGCTACTATGCGCGCCGAATCGCGCGGCGCGTCCAGCCGAGCGGCACCGTGTATTGCGAGGACATCCAGCCCGAGATGCTCGACATCATGCGCGAGCGGGCGGCCGCCGAGGGCGTGCCGGGCGTCGAGCCGATCCTGGGCGCACCGGACGATCCGCGGCTGCCGGCGGGTGCGATCGACTGGGTCATCATCGCCGACGTGTATCACGAGATGTCCGAGCCGGAGCCGATGCTGGCCGGCATCCGCCGCGCACTGGCGCCAGACGGCCGCGTGGCGCTTCTGGAATACCGCGTGGAGGACGGCACCGGCGACCAGATCCTGGCCGACCACGCGATGTCCGTGCGGCAGGTGCTGCTCGAATGGCAGGCGGCCGGCTTCGAACTGGCCGCGCTGCACGAGTTCCTGCCCAGCCAGCACCTTTTCTTCCTTCGCGCTGCCGGTAGCGCCGCTGCGGGCGACGCGCTCGCCGACCACGACCTGTTCGCTGCGCTTGCCGCCGGGCTGGTCGAGGTAGAGGCGCAGGGCGCCGGCGGGGACGCCGTCACGCTGCGGATCCGGCGCACGACCGACCGGCCGCTAGTTGTCACCTCACCGGTGGCGACCTGGTTTGCAGCCGGTGGAACGAGCGACATGGTCGCCCGGCGTGACGGCTGGATCGTCCTCGACAACGACGCGTGGCGCGACTGGACGCTCCGCGCGGTCGCCCGCCAGCCCGATCGGGAGCCGCCGGGACCCGCGCAGCCGCTCGAGATCCGGCCGCCGTCGGCCATTCCCCGGATCGCAGCGGTGCTCTACGAGGTCCAGGCCGGAACGTACACCGTCTCCGACTCGCCGACCCTTTATCCGCTGCGGACGCGCGCGATCGAGGCCGCGGCGGTCTGGATCACCGACGGCGACGTGTCCTACGCAGCGCTCGAGCCGCTCATCGACGGCGCGCGGGTGCCGGCGCAGTATGCGGCGGCGTTTGCGCTGGTCTTCATCGACCGCGCCGGCATCGACGTCACGCGCCGGCAGGTGTGGAACGACCGCGAGGAGATCTTCGGCCGCCTCCGCGACCAGGGCCTGCAGGTCTGGCACGAGCTGAAGAGCGGCGGTCGGTAGAGCGACGGCCCGAAGTGAGGAAGACGGTGTTATGCCTGTTCAGCATGTCCTGTGGAAGATTGGCGACAGGCCCGAACGCCTGCTCGCGGGGCGGCTCGACAGCGAGAAGCAGCTCAAAGAGATGATCGTTGCCGCGCCGGCAGCGCCAACTGTGACCTTTTGACAGGCTGTTTGTTTCTTAGCCCGCAGGCTGTCGGCGACGATGCATCCAAGAATGACAGGGCGGTCGTCACGGACCAGACGTTCCCGCGGGAACGCCGGGCTCTTTGGCCATTCCGGGCCGCGGCCGCCACAGGATTCCGATCGCCCATTTCAGGTCCAGCCGCTCGCCGCGCCACGCCGGCGTGGCGGTGCTGCCGTCGATTTCTACTCCGGCTACCGCCAACCGCTTCGACGCCGGCTCCAGCGGCAAGCCGGTCCAGTTCGGCGCCGACGGTGCTGCGGGCAGCGGGCGCCCGTCGGGCCGCACGAACGCCGCCTCGCCGCTCGGGTCGACGGTGACCCTGAACCCCTCTTCGTGCACCGCTCTGTGGTGGCGGCGGCACAGCAGAACGAGATTGTCGAGCGCCGTCGCCCCACCATGCGCCCAGTGCCGTATGTGATGCGCATCGCAGCGGCGGGCCTGACAGCCCGGGAACCGGCACTGGCTGTCGCGCGCGGCGAGGGCCCGCCGGAGCGCCGGGGAGATGGTGCGGGTCTTGCGGCCGACGTCGAGCACCTGCCCGTCCGGACCATGCCGCATCTCGACGGCGGCGGCGCCGCAGGCCAGCCGCTGTGCGGTTGCTGCTGAGACGTGAATGCCGCCCGCTTCGTCCAGCGCTGCCTGCCGCTTTGCAGCCAGACTGCCTGTGCGCTCAGGCCGGCGCGGTCCCGGACAGCGCGTGTGTGTTCTCTGCTGCGGGCGACTGCGCTGCGGCGGCCGGGACATTCCCGCGGGAACGCTTGCATCTTCTGCGAGCGTGCCGGCGTCGACGTGCACTACGACCTGGTAGCGGTCGCCGGCCGTGCCGCCGTCGAGGCCGCCCGCCAGGGCGCGCTCGGCCAACGTCCCCAATGCATCCGCCTGCCGCTGGCCGAAGCTTGGCGCAACGCCCGCCGCTTCGTCCACCGGGTCGGGCTCGCCGGGCTCGCGTGAAGCGCCCGCGCGCCGTTCCGCATCCAGCGCCGCTTCCAGCGCCCGCCGCACCACGGCCCCGACTTCCGGCGTCAGCCGCCCCCGGATTACCACCATTCCGTCGTCATCCACCCAGGTGTGCAGCACGCGGCTGGCGTGGCGCCGCCGGTCGTCGGCCGCCTCCGCGGTGCGGTCCACGCGCCGCCAGGCCCGTACCACCTGCTCCACGTGCGCCGCCGTCCCGGCCAGCGCCACGTCGAGCAGCGTCTGTTCGGTCTCGGGCGTCGCCACCCTCGTGACGGCGCGCACCTTCGAGTAGGAGATCACGCCGCGCCGCATCGCGTCGCTCAACCTGGGCAGATCGGCGAGGGCGCGCGCCACGCGCACGTGCTCGCGAGCCGCGCCTGGAGCAAGACCTGCGCGCCAACTCAGCCAATGGGCGCAGGAGGAAAAGTCGCTCCAGCCTTCGCGCTGGTCGAACTGGTGGATGAGGACCAGCAGCTCGTACGTGGCCGCCTGGATGCGTGCCGAGAGTTCGGCGATCCGATCAGCGAGCTGCTCCATCTCCGCGCACGGGCCGCTGGGAGATACGAACCGCGCACCGCGAATTCCGGCGTCAGACGGTGGAATATCCAGGACCTCTGCGGGCGTCCGGACGGATGGTTGGGCGGCGTGGCGGTCGGCCGCGGCGTGCTGTTGGACAGGCATGCCTTCATCATAACCCACTGTTTTTAAAGGTCTTTAACGGCACTTGGCGCGCCGCTGCAGGCGCGAGATGACGATTCTGGTGTCCTGGTCGGCCGATGGCCGTCAGCGGCGCAGTGGGACGGTCAGAGACACGTTTCTGAAGTCGGTCCGGACCGGCGCCGATCGGCATCCAAAAAGCTGTCAAGCAAAAAATGAATGAAGAGCTAAAAAGCGGTATCAGAAGTCGGACGTTCCCGCGGGAACGCACTGTTGGCGTCCGGCAACGCGCGAGACATGGCCGACGACAGATGGCATCTCACAACGTTCATCCTCCGGCCGTGGCCTGACTGAACTTCCGCCTCAAGGTCAGGAAGAGCGCGGTCGCCCGCGCACCGCACAAACCGCTAACGCTGCTCTGGATGTTGGGACGCGTCCGGCAGGGCGAGCGCGAGGATGCGCAAGACCGCATCATGGCCGGGTGAGCGTCCGCCTGCGCACCGTCAGGTCGTCCACGCGGCCCTCGTCCACGGTCACGCCCAGGCCCGGCCGGTCCGCCGGGACGGCGACCATACCGGCGGAATCCATCGTCCACTCGGGCGTCACGATGTCGCGTTCCCAGTAGCGGGCGCTCGGGCTGACGTCGCCGGGCAGGGTGAAGTTCGGGAGCGAGGCGAGCGCGACGTTGCAGGCGCGGCCGATGCCGCTCTCCAGCATGCCGCCGCACCAGACCGGCACCGCGTGCCGCCGGCAGAGGTCGTGGATCGCCCGGGCCTGCGTGAAGCCGCCGACCCTTCCGGCCTTGACGTTCACGATCCGTCCAGCCCGCAGGGCGAGCATGTCCTCGGCCGCGTCGGCGTGCGGAATCGATTCGTCGAGGCAGATCGGCGTCGACAGTCGGTCCTGGAGTTGCGCGTGCCGGCGCAGGTCGTCCTGCGCGAGCGGCTGCTCGAGCATCAGCAGCCGGTAGGCGTCCAGGTCGGCGAGCTGGTCGGCGTGGCCGAGCGTGTAGGCGCTGTTGGCGTCCGCCATCAGCGGCGCGTCCGGGCCGAGCGCCTCGCGCACGGCGGCAATGAACTCGATATCCGCTCCCGGCCGGATCTTCATCTTGATGCGCCGGTAGCCCGCGGCCAGCGCGGCGCGCGCCTTGCCGACCAGCGTTTGCGGGTTTTCCTGGATGCCGATCGAGATGCCGGTGGCAATCGTCTCCCGCGTCCCGCCGAGCAGCCGCGACAGGCTGACGCCGTCCCTTTCCGCCAGGAGTGTCCACGCGCCCATCTCGACCGCCGCCTTTGCCATTGGATGGCCGCGGATGGCGCGCCGGAGGCTGTCGTCCAGCGTGCGCGGGTGGCTGATGCCGGCGCCGAGGACGCGGGGCGCGATCCACTCGGTGATGGCGTGCCACGCCGTATCGACCGTCTCTGCCGAGTAGCTCGGCTGCTCGCCGGCGACACACTCACTCCAGGCGGTCGTGCCGTCCGGGTCTTCGAGCTCGAGGAGCAGGATCCGCCGCCCGGTCGTGCGGCCTGACGAGATCTCGAACGGCTCGCGCAGCGGCATCCGGATTTCCCGCAGCGTGATACGCGACAGGCGGAAACTCATCGGGCAGGGTCCGGGACGTTGGTGAGCAGGTAGTGCGAGTCTTCCGGCGGGGGCGCATACTGGAACCCGGCCACGCGGTAACCGCGGGACAGGAACCAGGCAAAGGCGCGGCGGTGGGTCTGCTGCCAGTGCGTGGCCCGGTCAGGGTCGGCCGCCTTCAGGGCGCCTATGTCGGCCGGCGCGGCGATGCGCACCCACGGGCCGGCAGGAAGCGCATCGTTGGCGGGCGGGTGGCTCGAGCCGAGGGCCGGCGCGCTGTGCGCCGCGGCCGGCGGCGGGTCAGCCGGTCCCGCCAGAAGGCGTTCGACACGCGCGTCGGTAAGGCGCCACTCCACGATGACACGGTCCGTCGCCAGACCGCGGTGCAGCGTGCTGCCGGTGTCGCCGTACATATCGGTAACGTATTCCACCGGCAGGGCGCCGAGCACGTTCACGTTGATGTGGGCATTGGCGGCAACGAGCGGGTCGAAGCTCCAGCAGGCGACCTCGATGCCGTTGGCCAGCAGACGCTGCCGTTGGTACAATTTCAGACGCCGGCCCAGTCCGCGCCGCCGCGCGTCCGGGTGCACGGCCAGCATATCCGACCAGTGCGCCGGCCGCCCGTTGCGCACGCCGCTGATGCCGAAGACGAAGCCGAGCAGGCGCCCGCCGCCATCGAACGCACCCGCGGCGACGCCGCCGACGCGCTGGCATACCATGAGGATCGTCGGCGAGACGACGTCCGCGAAGTCCCGCCCCCAGATCTCCCGCTGCAGCCGCACGCAGGCGTGGTAGTCGGCGCGCGAGGCGAGGGGACGCAGTGTCACTTCGCGCGGCATACGCGGCGTCCGGTTGTCCTTGGGGGAAGGGGAGTCGTGGCTGTCGCGCTTGCCGCTTGCGCAAGGAAACACGGCCGAATCATCGGGGCCGTAGAATACACCCGTTGAGCGGAGAACTGAATGATGGAAGCCTGCTTGCACGTGTCCGCCGGTAGACGGGCGTTGCGCCACGGCGCTCTCGCGCTCGTGCTTTTGACCGGCGGCTGTACGGCGGGCCTCGTCGCGGCCGAGCTCATGGACGAAACGGTCGCGGCATGGAATCTGTATGTCGCGGCCACGGAGCAGCGTATAGCCGCGGAGCTCGATGACGAGAGCCGGTTCTTCGTCCATGACTTCCACGAAGAGGCCGCAAGGATCCGCCGCGAGGCGCTGGCCGGCCGGCTGGTCATCGAACGGCTGCACACGGTCGACGAACAGGGCGAGCGATTCAAGGTGCCGAAGGGCACCATCCACCACTGGCTGGGCGTCATCCTGGTGCCGAACGCGGGTCTGAACGAGGTGCTCGACGGCTTGCAGTACGACCTTCCGCCGCATGAGATGCAGGAGGACGTCCTCGAGTCGCGCGTGCTGTCTCGCGACGGCGACACGCTGGAGCTCTATCTCAGGGTGAAGCGCGAAGTGGCGATCGTGTCGGCACAATACAACACCGAGCACGCGGTGGAATACGTGCGACCGGGCGGCGACCGGGCCTGGAGCCGTAACGTGGCGACACGGATCGCGGAGCTTGACGACCCTGGTTCGCCGCGGGAGCGCGAGAAGCCGATCGGCCGGGATCGCGGTTTCCTGTGGCGCCTGAACCTGTACTGGCGCTACCAGCAGGTCGACGGCGGCGTGCTGGTCGAATGCGAGGCGCTGACGCTGAGCCGCGGCATTCCGCTCCTGACGCGCTGGTTCCTCTCGCCAATCATCAACCGGGAATCGCGCTCCGCCATCTCGGACACGCTGCAGGCGGTCGCGAAGCACCTCGGAGTCCGTAGTGAAACTCCGCGTCGCACCGAGACCGGCCAGGCGCCGGGCTGACAAGGCGCGAGCGTTCCTGCAGTTCCGCGCAGTCCGGGTCGTCGACTAGCAGCCTGTGGCAAAACCGCGCGTCGCACTCCCGTATCCGCCGTGAACGTCCGGAGAGGGGGGTGTAGGGGTGTGGTTACTGGTTCTTCCGCTCTTCGAGCTCGGCCGCTTCCTTGGCTGCCTTCTCTTCCTCGAAGAACTCACGCTGCCAGTCCGGCTGTTCCTGTGGTCCGGCCACCATGCCGGCGATGTCCGGATCGTGGTCCGTCGGCCGCGGTGGCGCGGCCTCGCGGCGTGCTCGAATCTCGGCTCGCCGCGAATCCTTCATTTTCGAGCGCTCCAGGCGGGCGCGCTCGCGCTGCCGTTTGGTTTGCGTCGGTCGTCCCCGATTGGCCACGTCCCAGTCACCTCCTTGTTATGGATGCACCTCCCCGCCTGGGAACGGCGAGTTCTCCTACCAGCGCGGCTCGCGGCGACCGCCGTCGTATCCCGGATCGTGCCCGGCTCGCGGTGCCCTGGGGCGCGCCTCGTTGACCGTCAGGCGACGTCCCTGGAAGTCCGCCTGGTTCAGTTCCGTGACCGCCCGTGCAGCATCGTCGTCGCTCGACATCTCGACGAATGCGAATCCCCGCGGCCGTCCTGTGGCCATGTCCGTTGGGATGCTGATCGAGTCAACCTGCCCGATCTTGCCGAAGAGATCGCGCAGATCGTCTTCCCCAGAAGTATACGGAATGTTTCCGACGTACAACCTCCGACCCATGAGCAGACTCCTTTTGATTACATCGCTAACCCGGCCGCCCGGTATCTATCGTGCGTTACCACATGGGATGGAGGGGCGAGGCAATGCTCGTCGGCTCTCGAACGCTGGTGAATAGAGCGGCCGGTAGCGAATCAGATCGGGAGCATACCACAAAGGTTGCGCCGCGACGCCCCTAAACTCCTCGCTTGCGGCTGGATCGCACCGGGCGCGGGCCGATTGACTCCCGGCCGTTCCGAGGTGCACGATCGATGGTCGGTACAGGAGATCTGATGGAGCGACGTCTCTATTTCGTATTCGGGGATTTGCTTTCCAACGTGGCTGCCGGCGCCGTTGCGGCTGCCGGTGTCGCGCTGCTCGTCGGCGCCGGCTGGCCGCTGCCGCTCGGCATGATCGTCGGGATGGCAGCCGGCATGCTGGCTGCCATGCTGCTGGCCTCGATCGCCGGGCTGCTGTTCGGCGTGTTGGAATTGATGCTGCCGATGATGACCACGGGCATGGCGGCCGGCATGCTGGCTGCCATGGATGCCTCGTCCGGGACGCTGCACGCGGGGGCCGCGGCCGCGCGCGGCGCGGTTGTGGGCGCCGTGGTGCTGGCAGCGACGTACGTCTTTAACGGGTACCTCCAGCGAAGGGCGAGCGAGTGGACCTCCTGACCAGAAAGAAGTGGGACCGCGCCGCCGGCAGCTACGACCTGATGAACGGCTACGGGCAGGAGATCCGCTGGGCGCCGTTCAAGCGGCGCCTGTTCGAGCGGATGCAGGGCCGGATCATCTTCGCCTCGATCGGCACCGGCCAGGACATCCAGTTCTTTCCGCCCGGCCGCGACATCACCGCCATCGACATCAGTCCCGGCATGCTGGAGCGGGCTCGCCCGCGCGCGGCGGCGTATGCGGGGAAGCTCGAGCTGCGGGAGATCGACCTGCATGAGCTGGACTATCCGCACGGCGCCTTCGACCAGGTGTTCACGGCGTGCACCTTCTGCTCCGTGCCGCGGCCGGTCGAAGGACTCCGGATGCTGCGACGCGTGCTGAAGCCGGGCGGGGAGCTCTTCATGTTCGAGCACACGGGGAGCCGCTACTTCCCGTTCAACGTGATGCTGAATCTGATGACGCGGGTGTCGCGGCGCTACGGTCCCGAGATGAACCGGGATACGGTGGCCAACGTGGCGCGCGCCGGATTCCAGATCGAAGCGGTCGAGCCGGTGTACCTCGATGTGGTGAAGATGATCCGCGCGGTGGCGCCGGCCGCGTCCGGTTCGCGGTAAGCTAGGGGGTATCACATGTGGCGCCGCTGCTGGATCCTGCTCCCCATGCTCGCCTCGCTGGCGACCGACTGCGAAGATGCCTCGCGCGGCACGGCGCCGACCACCCTCACCGCGGTCGAGATTGTGCTGGAGAGTCAGTCCGCCGCGGGCGCGCGCAGCGCGGCGGTCGAAGCGTGTCTCGTGCGGCTGGGCGACGTCGGCAAGCACGTCCGGCCCAGTTGGCGGGACAACTACTTCACGGCCGGGTTCGACCCCCCGCGCGTGCCGCTCGTGCGGACCGCGCCGAACCGTTTCGCCGCGAGCTTCAACGACGTGCCGGCAAACAACCAGCTCACGTTGACGGTCCACGACGAGAACGAGTGCCTGCGCCGGCCGGTTGTCCCCAGCACGCTGGACATGCCGGGCAGGCTCGCCGACGGCCGCGTGACCACCGGCATCTCCGCCAACGGCACGCCGCTCACCAGGGTTGTCGGCAACGATGCGCTGCTGCTGCTGGTCGGGACGGACGGCGTCGTCTCGCAATAGGCTCCCCGCCATGACACGCACGCTCCTGCTTGCGGGCGCGCTTGCGGCGTCCGTTGCGGCGGCATCCGCCGCCGCGGCGTCGGCGCGCGAGTTCGACCGCGCCACGGTAGCGGCCATCAAGGACGAGGGGCTGCACCGCTCCCAGGTAATGGAGCTGGCCGGCTGGCTCAGCGATGTCTACGGCCCGCGGCTGACCGGATCCCCAACGATGGAGGCGGCCGGACGTTGGGCGCAGCGGCAGTTGCGCGAGTGGGGCGTCGAGAACGTCCGCGAAGAGCGGTTTCCCTTCGGCGCGGGGTGGTCGCTGGAGCGGTTCCACGCGCAGATGGTCGAGCCGGGCGTGATGCCGATCATCGGCTACCCCAAGGCCTGGACCAGTAGCACGGACGGCACCGTGACGGCCGAGGTCGTACGCGTCGACATCCGCTCGGAGGCCGATTTCGACACGTTCCGCGGCAAGCTGCGCGGCGCCATCGTGCTGCCGCAGCCGGCGCGCACCGTGCGGATGCTCGAAGGCGACCTCGTGCTGCGCATGGATGATGCGCTGTTGGCGGAAGCCGCGCGCCCCGCGCCCCGTCCCGCGCCGCTGCGCCCGCGTCCGGCGCCGCTGCCCGCCCGAGTGATCGAGCAGTTCTACCTCGATGAAGGGGTGGCCGCCGTGCTCGACCGCGGCAGCGATGCGGTGCTGGTGGACGGCGCGCCGAGCGGCAGCGGGCTCACGTGGCCTACGCGACGGGTCGACGGCGGCACCGTGTTCCTCGGACGCGGCGGGCCGTGGGACGCACGGGCCGGCAATGTGGTGCCGTCCGCCACCATTGCCGTCGAGCACTACAACCGCATGGTGCGGCTCCTGGAGCGCGGTGTCCCGGTGCGCGCGGAAATCAACATCGAGACCCGCTTCCACGCCGAGGACGGCCGGCTCAACGGTTTCAACATCCTCGGAGAGATTCCGGGCACCGACCTGCGGGACCAGGTGGTCATGCTCGGGGCGCATTTCGACTCGATGCACGCAGCGACGGGCGCCACCGACAACGCGAGCGGAACGGCCGCCATGATGGAGGCGCTGCGCATCCTGCTGGCGGTGGGCGCCGAGCCCCGCCGCACGATCCGTATCGCCCTGTGGGGGGCCGAGGAGCAGGGGCTGATCGGTTCCCGGGAGTATGTCCGGGAGCACCTGGCCGACCGCCGCACGCTGGCGCCGGGACCGGAGTATGAGAAACTCTCGGCCTACTACAATCTGGACAACGGCGCGGGGCGGATCCGCGGCATCTGGCTGCAGGGCAACGCGGCGGCCGGGCGGATCTTCGAGTCGTGGATCGCCAGTGTGGCCGACCTGGGCGTGTCGACGCTCGGCCGGCGGTCGACGCTCGGCACCGATCATGTGGCGTTCGATGAAGTCGGGTTGCCCGGGTTTCAATTCATGCAGGATCGTCTGGAGTACAACTCCCGCACGCATCATTCGAACATGGACTTCATGGATCGGGTCCAGCGGGAGGATCTGATGCAGATGGCGGTCGTGGCGGCCGTCTTCGCCTACAACACGGCGATGCTCGACGAGCGCCTGCCGCGAAAGGATCCGGCCGCGTCGCGTCGGTGATAGCCCGGCAAGGCGTGCGCGAATTGAGTCTCGGCGGTACAGTCGTGGGACCGCGGGGGAGGTATTGCATGCGCAGGCTGCTCGTGTTGCTGTCGGCGGCGCTGGCGCCCATGGCCGCGTGCCAGGGAGGCGCCGCCCCGGAAGCGCAGGACGCGCCGGCCGTGGTTGAACCGTCGGCCGCCGAGGCCGAGCTCCCAATCATTCCCTTGGACGAGGTGCAGGCGAGTCAGAGCGGCTCGGTGTTCCAGACCGTTGCGAACACGGAGATCGCGGTGACCTACGACCGGCCCGTTGCGCGCGCGCGGGAGCTGTACGGCGGCATCGTCCCCTACGGCCGGATCTGGAACCCGGGGGCCAACGACGCCACGGCGATTGCGTTCAGCCGCCCGGTGACGATCAACGGCCAACCGCTCGCGGCGGGCAAGTACAGCATCTGGGCCATTCCGGATCCGGCCCGGTGGACGTTGATCTTCAGCCGCGCGGCCGACGTCTATCACCAGCCGTATCCCGGCGAGGAGCACGACGCGCTGCGTCTGGACGTGGTCCCGACCAGCGGAGACCATATGGAAACGCTCGCGTTCTACTTCTCCGCCGTCGAGAAGAAGGACGCCGAGCTGCGGTTGCACTGGGGCGCGACCATCGTGCCGTTGACCATTACAGTTCCTTGAGCGGAGGCATCAGGGCCATGCAGAGCAGCGAGAAGCGCGGCAGGACGCACGTGCTCGTCGGGGCGATCCTGCAGACAATGCTTGTAGTCGGCCTGGCGACGAACGCCGGCGCGCAGCAGTGGGTGGCCTCGTGGGGTTCGTCGCTGCACGGGTCGTCGCCCGACGATTGGACGATCTCCGAGGCCACCATCCGGCTGATCGCGCGGTCGACGATCGCCGGGGATCGGGTGCGCGTGCGGATTGAGAACACTTACGGGGAGCAGCCACTGACGATCGGAGCGGCGTCGGTCGGCCTGCGGAACCGCGGTCCGTCGCTGGTGATCGGATCGAGCCGCGTGCTGCACTTCGGCGGCGCGGCCGCCGTGACCATTCCGGCCGCCGAGTACATCGTCAGCGACCCGGTCGAGCTGGCGGTGCAGGCCGAACAGGAGTTGGCGGTCAGCCTGTACGTGCCTGGGTCCGATGTGCGCAGCAGCGTCCATCGCAACGCGCTCACTACGTCATATCTGACCGAGCCGGGGGTGGGCGATCGGACGACCGACGCCAGCGGCGAGGCTTACACCGCCACGACGCCGTGGATGCACTGGCTGTCGGCGGTGGAGGTGTACTCGTCCTCGGCGCGCGGCGCCGTCGTGGCCTTCGGCGACTCGATCACCGACGGTTCCTGTGCGACGACGGACGGCCACGACCGTTGGGAGGACGTGCTCTACGCCCGCCTGTCGGCCGACGGCGCGCGGCTGGCGATGATCAACGCCGGCATCGGTGGCAACACCGTGATCCGGGTGCCGCCGGTGGGCAGCATGCCGGGTGTGGAGCGCATGGACCGGGACGTGCTGAGCCTGGCCGGGATCACCCACGTCATCATCTTCCTCGGCACGAACGACCTGCGCCGGGACGCCACGGCGGAGCAGGTGATTGCCGGGCTCGAGGAGATCGTCGGCCGCGCCAAGGCGGCCGGCCTGCAAGTGATCGCGACCACCATCATTCCGCGCAACCCCAGGCCGCGCGGCGGACTGCCGCCCGAGCTCGGGTTTGGACCCGAACGGAACGCCCGGCGGCACGCGATCAACGAGTGGGCGCGGAGCAACACGGAGCTCGATGCGCTGATCGATTTCGACGCCGTCGTGCAGGACCCGAACGACCGCGATTTCATCTATCCGCCGTACGACTGCGACGGCATTCATCCGAACGTGTTCGGGTATGCTGCCATGGGTCGGGCGGTCGATCTCGGCCTGTTCGACGGGTCGCAGTGAGCTGCGAGGTGAGATGCGGGCAGCAGTAGGGATCGGGGTGTTGGCCGCGGCGATCGCGGCGGGCATGGCGCCCGGCGGCGGGCTCGCCGCGGCAGGCCAGTCGCGGACCACCTGGGACGGCATCTACACGGAAGTGCAGGCGGCCCGCGGCGAAGGGTTGTATCAGGAGTGGTGCGCCAGTTGCCACGCGCCGGACCTGTCGGGCGGTGACGTCGCGCCGGGTCTGGCGGGCGGCGAGTTCGTCTGGAACTGGAGCGGCCTCACGGTCGGGCAGCTGTTCGACCGCCTGCGGATATCGATGCCGCAGGAGAACCCGTCCGACGTCACCCGCTCGCAGAAAGCCGACATCCTGGCGTTCATGCTGCTCGTGAACGAGTTCCCGTCCGGGGAGCACGAGCTGGCCGACCGCACGCAGATGCTGGATCAGATCATGTTCGAAGCGCTGGAGCCCTGACCCACCGCCACGGTCCGTCGTCAAGGTGGTAGCGTTCAACCCGACCGGTGAAACGCAGTCCGACTGGTGGAATGCAACAGGGGACGACGAAAGTCGGGAGGTCGTCCCCCAGCCGCGCACCGCGCGGCCCGCCGGCCACGGAGTGGGGCTACGGGGTCCCCGCTAGGGCTTGCCGGGGGTTCGGGGCGCAGCCCCGAGATGATGAAGCCGCGCAGCCCCCATCTAACGAATAGAGGATCAAGAAACATGAAGACCGTAAAGAGACTCGCCCTGGCCGACGCGCGGATCATCATGGCGGCGGCCGAGCAGAAGGCGCGCGAGATCGGCGTCGACATGGATATCGCCATCACGGACGACAGCGGCAGTCTGTTGATGTTTCACCGCATGGACAACGCCCGCATCACCAGCATCGACATCGCGATAAGCAAGGCGTTCACCGCCGCCGCCGCCCGCCGTTCCACGCGGGCATACGGTGAGGCGAGCCAGCCGGGTGGGCCGGCGTTCGGGATTCAGGTCAGCAACCAGGGCCGCTTCATGATCGTTGCCGGCGGGTTGCCCATCTTCGTCGACAAACAGATCGTCGGCGGCGTGGGGTGCAGCTCGGGCCACCCGGACCAGGACGAGGTGGTCGCCCAGGCCGGCGTCGACGCCCTGCTGGCCGCCGTGGCGGGGTAGCGCTGCAGCCGGCCGGCTACGCCGATCCGGCCGTGGCCGGGAGGTGCGGATCGATCGCCGCCTGCAGCCGCGCCCGGTCGGCGAGCCCGACGATCGAGTCGACCACCTCGCCGTCCTTGAACAGCAGCAGCGTCGGGATGGACCGGATGCCGAACCGCGTCGCGGTGTTCGGGTTGTCGTCGACGTTCACCTTGCCTACGGTGACCTTGCCGGCGTAGTCGGCCGCGAGCGCGTCGACGGTCGGCGCAATCATGCGGCAGGGGCCGCACCACTCGGCCCAGAAATCCACAAGCACGGGCGTCTTCGACTGGATGACCGACTCGTCGAAGTTGCTGTCGCTCAGGGTCTGCGTGTGTTCTCCCATGGTCGTTCTCGCTGGTCTCCTGATTGGTGAGCGTTCAATCCATTCTACCTGACCGCGCGGCGTCAGCGCGGCACGTCGCCGCCGGCCGGCAGGTCGGCCAGCCGGCGCGCCAGGTTGCCGCCTGCGTCGAGAATCTCCACCGAGCGACGGATCTGGGGCGCGGCAGCATCCGCGCCGGACGCCGCCGCCAGCCTGACGACGAGCAGTTGGTCGCTGTTCGGGATAGGCTCCGCACGGGCGAACAGGCCGGGTACGCCCAGGTCGCTGCGCCGGCCGGTGGCCAGCCGGACGGTGCCGATCTGGCTCGTGAAGTAGTACTCGAAGAGCGCGTCCGCTGCCTCCGGCGGCGATCCGCGCCCCGACACCAGGAACCGGCACAGCATGCCGCTGCTGTCGGCCAGCCACTGGCACGGTTCGCCCCACGCGGCGTTGAGCGAGGCGGAGGTGAGCGGCCGCGGGATGCCTCTGGCGATCTCCGCCACCCACTGCTCCACGCCGGTGTCCCGTACGACCACGTACGAGAGCCAGGCGCCGTCCGGCGAGAATCGGAGCCAGCCCAGCGTGGTGCCGAACGGCGCCAGGACCTCGAACTCGGAAGTCTCGGCAGCGTCGAGGCGCGCCACCGTGATGCCGTCGATGTCGGGCGCCCGCCACGGCGCGTTGTTGCGGCCGTTGATCGCGATGCCGCCGAGCTGGCGCCGGTACTCCTCCGCAACTGCCGGTGGGCGGTCCGCCCGCTGGGTGAACGCCGCGGCGCTGCCCGTGCCGCTGACGATCGCGTCCGCCACCGTTTCGCGAGCGCGGTCCTGCGCACCGGCCACCGCGCACGACAGCAGCGCTGCGCAGGTTGCGATGGAGACGCGGGACATGGTGGAGCGCTTCGGACGGCCTGGGCTGCTAGCAGCCCGTGGTAAAACCCCGCGTCGCACCGAGACCGGTCAGGCGCCCGGCTGACAAGGCGCGACAAGCGAGCATAGTTGACCCTATGTGAGCGAGGAGCAACGCAGTCAGGCGGGATGCATGGCCGGTCGAATGCAGCGGGGCTTTTGCCACGGGCTGCTGGACCGCCTCGAGCTGCGGCACCGCCTCGGACGGCGCCGGGGGCGGCGGCGCGGCCGGGATGTCGCCCGCGTCCTCGCGGAGGTACTCCCAGTAGTTGGGCTTGATTGAAGCGAGCAGCTCGGCCCGGGTCTTCACCTTGATTGGCTGGCCCTTGTACAGCTTGCCCGCCGCGTACAGCAGATTCTCCGGCAACGCGCTGCAGAACATCATCATCGGCCAGGTGAAGTTCGGGCCGTTCATCTTGCGCAGGCGCAGCGCCCACGGGCCCACGCCGCCAATCTTGAACGAGGTCGGTCCCCACCAGCTGTACAGGCCGGGCCGCATGTTCATCTTCCAGCAACGCAGGATCAGCTGCCACTGCAGGCGGCTGAGGTTGCGCGTCTCGGTGACGCCCTTGCTCGGCATGACCTGCGTCGTGGGACGATCCGGAAAGAGCAGCGTGTTGCCATCGGTCGGGTGGTCTACCTCGGCGTGTTGCGGGAGCTCGCCACCTTCGATCGCGCGGTGGAACAGCGCGATGGTCTCGGCCGACTCGCTGCGGCCATCGATCACGCAATCGATCCCGAGCCGCTCCATGGACTTCCTCTGGGTGATCTGCCAGCCGCCCGAGCCGCCCAGGAGCACCCGGAACGACTCCCGATGCGGGTTTGCCTTGATCGCGTCGAACAGCTTCACGTTGCGCCACTCCGGGTACTTCTTGTCCATGACCCATTCCATCCAGATCGGGATGGACGCCATGCCCATCTGGATGAAGTAGCCGGCGTGGTCGATCATTTCGGTGAACGGCGCTGTCAGTACAATCCGGGTGCCACGATTCATGGCCATGTCCGTACGCTGTCCCCCTGCGACCGTCGCAAGGGGGCAGAAAATGTAACACGAATCGAATTTCTTACCCGGCAAGCATGTTTGCATCCCGGCTTCCTGCAGACCTCGCACCGAACCGGATAGGGCGTGCGGTCGCGCGCCTCCGCGACGGTGGTGCGGACCTCACAGATCTGACGGAATCGAATCCCACGCGGGTTGGACTCGCGGCGCCGGAAGGCCTCGTGCGCGGGATGGCCGCCATCGCGCCGCGGGTATACGAGCCGCAGCCGCTCGGCCTGCCGGCGGCCCGCGAGGCGGTGGCCGCGCATTTGTCGCGCGCCGGCCGGCCGGTGGCGCCGGGGCGGGTGGTGCTCACCGCCAGCACCAGCGAGGCGTACGGGCACCTGTTCAAGCTGCTGTGCGACCCGGGCGACGAGGTGCTGACCCCGCGGCCCAGCTATCCGCTGTTCGAGCACCTCACGCGGCTCGACGGTGTCCGCGCCGTGCCGTACGTGCTCGAGTGCCACGGCCGCTGGGAGATCGATCTGGACAGCCTCCGGCGAGGTGTGACGCGGCGCACCCGCGCCGTGCTGCTGGTCAGTCCGAACAACCCGACCGGGTCGTTCGCGTCGGTCGCGGAGCTCGACGCGGTCGCCGACCTGTGCCGCACGCACGATCTGGCGCTGATAGTCGACGAGGTGTTCGCACCGTATCCGCTGGCAGGCGGCGCCCCCGGACCGAGCGTGCTCGACCGTCCGCCGGAGGCGCTGGCGTTCAGCCTGGGCGGCCTCTCGAAGTCCGTCGGTCTGCCGCAGCTCAAGCTGGGGTGGATTGTCGCCACAGGTCCGCAGCCGCTGCTCGACCGCGCGCTGGCCGGGCTGGAGCTGATCTGCGATACCTATCTGTCGGTGGCCACGCCGGTGCAGATGGCGGCCGGTGAGCTGCTCGCGGGCGGCGCGGCGGTCACGGTCCGCATCGCGGAGCGGGTGCGCGGCAACCACGCCGCGTTGCAGCGGCTGGTCGCCCGGCATCCGGCGATCCAGCTGCTGCCGGTCGACGGGGGGTGGTACGCTGTGGTGCGGATTCCGGCAACGCGGCCCGAGGAGACCGTGGTGATCGACCTGCTCGAGCGCGAGCGGGTGCTCGTGCATCCCGGCTACTTCTTCGACTTTCCCCGCGAGGCGTACCTTGTCGTCAGCCTGCTCCCCGAGCCGCGCCGGTTCGCCGCAGGCGCGGCGCGGATGCTGGCATACGCGTCGGACACCTGAGGCCTGGTTATCGCCCGATGAACCGCCCACCCGCGCCCGTACTCAAGGACCTCGTCCTTGTCGGCGGCGGTCACAGTCACGCGATTGTGCTGAAGCTGCTCGGGATGGATCCCATCCCGGGCCTGCGCGTGACCGTGGTCGCGCGCGACGTCCACACGCCGTACTCCGGCATGCTGCCGGGCCTGATTGCCGGGCACTATGGATTCGACGACGCGCACATCGATCTGGGGCCGCTGACACGGTTCGCCGGCGCCCGCCTGTACCACGACGAAGTGGTGGGGCTCGACCTCGGCGCCCGGGCGGTGCTGTGCCGGGACCGGCCGGCGGTGCCGTACGACGTGTTGTCGATCAACGTCGGCGCGCGGCCGTCGCTGGCCGTCGCGGGCGCGCAGGTCCACGGCGTACCGGTCAAGCCGATCGGCGCCTTTGTCGCGCGCTGGGAGCAGTTGCAGGCGCGCGTGCGCGCGGCGCGGCGCCCGCTGCAGGTCGGCATCGTGGGCGCCGGGGCCGCCGGCGTCGAGCTCACGCTTTCCATGCAGCATGCGCTGCGCCGGTTGCTGGCCGCGGCCGGCCGGCCGGACGACACGCCGGCGTTTCACCTGTTCGGTGCGACGGACCGCATTCTTCCGACGCACAACCGGCGCGTGGGGGCCAGATTCATGCGGGTGCTGCGCGCGCGCGGCGTCCAGGTGCATCCCGGCACGCGGGTGTCCGAGGTGGCGCCGGGCGTCCTCCGCGTCGAGGGCGGAGCCACTCATGCCATTGACGAGGTGATCTGGGCGACCGAGGCGGGCGCGCCGCGGTGGCCGGCCGCCGCCGGCCTCGCCGTCGACGGCAAGGGCTTCATCGAGGTGGCGGACACGCTCGAGTCGACGTCGCACGCAGGCGTGTTCGCGGCTGGCGACATTGCGGCGGTAGTGAACCATCCGCGCGAGAAGGCGGGGGTGTTCGCCGTGCGGCAGGGCCGGCCCCTGCACGCGAATCTCCGCCGCGCCGTCAGGGGCGAGCCGCTCGCGCCGTTTCGGCCGCAGCGGGCGTTCCTGAGCCTGATCACGACCGGCGATCGCTACGCGGTGGCGTCCCGCGGGCCGTGGTCGCTCGAGGGCCGCTGGGTCTGGAGGTGGAAGGACTGGATCGACCGCCGCTTCATGGATCGCTTCAGCCGCCTGCCCGAGATGCCTGCGGAGGAGGCGGCCGGCGCCGAGCTGGCGGGTCTGGCAGCGCCCTCCACGCTACGGGAACTGGCCGGCGCCGGCATGCGCTGCGCCGGATGCGGATCAAAGGTGGGTGCGTCGATCCTCGACCGCGTGCTGTCGCGGCTGTCCCCGTTTCCGCGCAGTGACGTCATGGCCGGGCTCGATGCGCTCGATGACGCCGCGGTCGAGGTAATTCCCGCCGGTATGGTTGCCGTGCGCACGATCGACGCGTTTCCGGCGCTGGTTGACGATCCGTACCTGTTCGGCCGGATCACGACGAACCACTGCCTCGGCGACATCTACGCCATGGGCGCCGAGCCGCGCTCGGCGCTGGCGGTCGTCACCGTGCCGCTCGCCCCCGAAGAAAAGATGGAAGCGTTGCTGGAGGACCTGCTCGCCGGTGTCCTGCGGGCGCTGGGCGAGGCCGAGACCGCGCTCGTGGGAGGGCATACGACCGAGGGCGCCGAGCTGACGCTGGGTCTGGCGCTGAGCGGGGTCGCCGATCCCGCCCGCCTGCTGCGCAAGCGGGGCATGCAGCCGGGGAACCGCCTGATCCTGACGGCGCCGTTGGGAACGGGAACCCTGTTCGCGGCTCAGATGCGTCTAAAGGGGAGAGGGCGCTGGATCGACGGCGCCGTGCAATCCATGCTGCAATCGAGCCGAGCCGCCGCCGCCTGCCTGCTGGCCCACGGCGCAACCGCCTGCACCGACGTCACCGGATTCGGGCTGCTCGGCCACCTGCTGGAGATGGCGCGGGCATCGGACGTCGAAGCCTGTCTGACACTGTCGGCGATCCCGATCCTCGACGGCGCTCGTGAGACGATGGCCCAGGGGTATCTGAGCTCGCTGCACCCGCACAACGCGCGCCTGGGCGATGACGCGGCCGCCACCGCCGCCGTCGGGGCGGACCCGGTTTATCCAATCGTTTTCGATCCGCAGACTGCCGGCGGATTGCTCGGGAGCGTGCCGGCGGAGCAGGCCGACGCCTGTCTGCGCGCACTCCATGGCTTGGGATACGATCGCGCGGCCGCCGTGGGCTCCGTGGAGCCTCGCGGCCAGCGGGGCCGGCACGTGCAGGTCGACCCGTGATCGGCCGACGATCGGTACAGCAACAATGCCGTCAGCAAGGGGTACGACAAGCACTCGAGCAGTCGTCACAGCCGCGCACGGCGCGGCTCGGCGGCAGCGGCGCGGGGCAATGGGGTCCCCGCTAGCAGCCGCCGGGGGTTTGGGGCGCAGCCCCGAGGGGAAAAGATGCCGGTGACGGTGGGAGAGAAGGCGCCTGCCTTCGAATTGAAGGATCAGGGCGGCGAGCCGGTGAGCCTCGCCCAGTTCGCCGGCCGCTGGGTGGTGCTCTACTTTTATCCAAAGGACGACACGCCGGGGTGCACCACCGAGGCGTGCGAATTCTCGGCCGACGCGCATCGATTCGGCGATCTGGACGCCGTGGTGCTCGGCTGCAGCCCGGACAGTCCGGAGCGGCACCGCGCGTTCATCGCGAAGCACGGACTGCGCGTGACGCTGCTGTCGGACCCGGAACGCACCGTGATGCGGGAGTATGGTGCGTGGGGCGAAAAGAAGCTGTATGGCAGGACCACGATCGGCGTCATCCGTTCTACGGTGCTGATTGACGACGCCGGCAAGGTGGTTCACCACTGGCGCTCCGTGCGGGCTGCGGGTCATGCCGGCAAGGTCCGCGAGAAGATCGAAGCGCTGCGGCCGGCCGGTTGATGGCGTTGTAACGTGTGCTAGACTGCGCAATTCGCATGTTTTCGCGGTTCAGTTTTCCCCATTTGCTGGTGGTCGCCATGGTCGCCGGCTGCTCTCAGTCCGCCGCTATTCCGCTCGACGTTCCGGTGTCGGGCGGGTCGGATGTCTTTCTGCCCCCCGAGGGTCGGACCATCGAGGGGGTCTTCCCCCGGCGGTCCACGCTGGCGGGTCTCCTCGACACGCACGAGCTCGACGGCCCCGCGGCACGGGACGTAATCGCGGCGGCGGGTACCGTATTCGACCCCCGCCGGTTCCGTGCCGGCAACGAATACAAGGTCGTCGTCGCCAACGACGGGTCCCTGCGGCGCCTCGAGTACCACGTGGACGAGGACCAGTTCCTGCAGGTGCGCCGCGCGGTCGCAGATGAGACGTACCACGCTGCGCTCGTGCCGTACGACAAGCAGCGTGTCGAGGCGGTGGCGCGCGGGTTCATCAACCACGAGCACACGTCGCTCGTCTCGGCGCTGAACGGCGGCGGCGAGAACGTGATGCTCGCGATCAAGATGGCGGCGGTGCTGGCCGGCGAGATCGACTTCAACACCGAGCTCCGCCGGGGCGATCGCTTCGACGTCCTGTTCGAGAAGCAGTATCGCGAGGACGAATTCTCGGGCTACGGCGACGTGGTGGCGGTGCAGTTCATCAACGAGGGCCGGCCCGTACGGGCGTATCGCTTTACCGTTCCCGGCGATTCGGAGCCGTTGTACTACGACCACGAGGGCCGCTCGCTCAAGCGGCAGTTCCTGCGGTCGCCGTTCAACTTCGAGCCGCGCGTCACGTCGCGGTTCTCGCAGCGGCGGCTGCATCCCGTGCTTGGGGTCCACCGGCCGCACCTGGGCGTGGACTACGGCGCGCCGACCGGGACGCCGGTCATTGCCGTGTCGACCGGCACTGTCGTGTCGGTCGGCCGCAGCGGCGGGTCCGGCAACATGGTGCGCCTGCGCCACAACAACGGCTACGAGACGTACTACCTGCATCTGTCGGCATTCGCGCCGGGGATTCGGAAGGGTGCCCGCGTGACGCAGGGGCAGATGCTCGGCCGTGTCGGCGCGACCGGCCTGGCGACCGGCCCGCACCTGGATTACCGGATGCGCAAGAACGACACCTTCGTGAATCCGCTGCTTGAGCATCGCAGGCTGCCGCCCGGTGACCCCGTGCCGGAGCAGCACCTCGAGGCGTTCGAGCGGGTCCGCGACCAGGCGCTCGTCAGGCTCGCCCTCTCATCGTCCCCCGCGGACGAATCCGACGTGCTTGCCCAGTAGGCAGAACAAGGCACTTTCCCGCGTGGCTCTCGTTCGTCCGTTTCGCGCCCTGCGTCCCGCACCGGCTGCCGCCGCTGCCGTGGCTGCCGTGCCGTACGACGTCGTGTCGACGGCTGAGGCGCGGATGCTCGCGGCCGGCAACCCCTTGAGTTTTCTGCGCGTCTCGCGGGCCGAGATCGAGCTGCCGCCGGAGACCGACTCGTACGACGATCGCGTGTACGACACCGCGGCCGGCAACCTGGAACGGCTCGTCGGCGCCGCGCCGCTCGTCATGGAGGAGGCGCCGTCGCTGTATCTGTACCGGTTGCGGGCCGCCGGCCACGAGCAGACCGGTCTCGCGGCCTGCTATGCGCTGGACGAGTACGACAGCGACGTGATCCGCAAGCACGAACGGACCCGTCCGGACAAGGAGAACGACCGGACGCGGCATATGCTGGCGCTGCGCGCGCAGACCGGAATCGTGTTTCTGACATACCGCGCTGCCCCGGATACGGCGGCGCTGATGCGGCGCGGGTCCGCGGGCGAACCGCTGCTCGACCTCGCAGCGGCGGACGGCGTGCGCCACACGGTCTGGCGGCTTGACCGCGCGGATCAGGACGCCGCGGTGGCTGCCTTCGCCGCGGTGCCAGCGCTCTACATCGCCGACGGGCACCACCGGGTGGCGAGCGCCGCCCGCGCGCGGGACGAACTGGTCCGCACGGGCGACGCAGAGGCCGCCGCCGAGGCGCGGTTCGTCCTCGGCGTGGCGTTCCCGGATACCGAAACGCGGGTGCAGGCATACAACCGCACCGTCGCCGATCTGGCGGGGCAGACGCCGGCGCAATTCCTTGGCGCGCTGCGCGCCCGGTTTCCGCTGCGGCCTGACGCCGAGGCGGCGCCGCCAAAGGGCCAGGCATCGATCTACCTGGGCGGTGGGACCTGGTACGCGGCCGATCTGTCGGCGGTCCGCCCGTCGGGCCCGGACGGCGGCCCGGCCGCGCGGCTCGACGTCGCCGTGCTGCAGGATCAACTGCTTGCGCCGCTGCTGGGCGTGGCCGACATCCGAACCGATCCGCGGGTGGCATTCGTCGGCGGCGCGCGCGGCACCGCGGAACTCGAACGGCGGGTCGACTCCGGCGCGGCGGCGGTGGCGTTCTCCCTCGCGCCGGTGACCACCGCGGAGCTGTTCGCGGTATCCGACAGCGGCGGCATGATGCCGCCGAAATCCACCTGGTTCGAGCCCAAGCTGCGGGACGGACTGCTGGTGCACAGGATCTGAATCATGGCGAGCGAACGGGTTTTCAACTTTGGCGCCGGCCCGGCGGTGCTGCCCGAGCCGGTGCTCGAGGAGGCCCGGCGCGACCTGCTGGCGCTCCCGGGTGCCGGCATGTCGGTGCTGGAGGTCAGCCACCGCTCGGCGGCGATGGACGCGATCATCGAGTCCGCGGTTGCCGACATCCGCACGCTGGCCGGGTTGCCGGACGACTATCACGTACTGTTCCTGCAGGGCGGCGCCACGCAGCAGTTCGCGATGGTGCCCCTCAACCTGCTGCCGCCGGGCGGCTCGGCCGACTACCTGCTGACCGGTGTGTGGGCCAGGAAGGCGTACGAGGAGGCGGAGCTGCTGGGGACGGCGCGGGTGGCCGGTACGACTGCAAGCGAGCGGTTTGCGCGGATTCCGGAAGCCGCCGAGCTCGACCTGTCGGACGCCGCGGCATACCTCCATGTGACGTCGAACAATACGATCTGCGGGACGCAGTGGCGTGCGCTGCCGGACGCCGGCGATGTGCCGCTGGTGGTGGACGCATCCTCGGATATCTTCAGCCGGCCGCTGCCGTTCGACCGTCTCGGGCTGGTGTATGCGGGCGCCCAGAAGAACCTCGGCCCGGCAGGTGTCACGCTGGTCATCGCCCGCGACGACCTGATCCGCCGGACGCAGCCGCGCGACACGGCGCCCACGATGCTGCGGTATGCGACCTATGCCGACCAGGGCTCGCGGCCGAACACGCCGCCGGTGTTCGCGATCTACCTCGTGGGGCTGGTGGTCAAGTGGCTGCTCGCCAACGGCGGCCTCGAGGCGCTGGCGAGCCGCAACGAGGCGAAGGCGGCGACCGTCTATGCGGCGATCGACAGCAGCGACTTCTACCACGGCACGGCGGCGCCCGGCAGCCGCTCGCTGATGAACGTCACGTTCAGGCTGCCGGACGAAGCGTTGGAAAAGCGCTTCGTCGCCGCAGCGAAGGAAGCCGGGCTGGCCGGCCTCAAGGGACACCGGTCGGTGGGCGGTATCCGGGCGTCGCTCTACAACGCGCTGCCCGCGGCGGCCGCCGACGCGCTGGCCGCGTTCATGGCGGAGTTCGAGCGGACGCACGGCTGACAGCCATCCGTGATAGAGTGAGTCGTTTTCACCCGGCCATCCTGCGCGGACCCGCCGAGGCTGGCGTCCGTTCGTGGCTCAGGCGGAGGTAACGAGTGCTGATTTCCCTCATCGTCGCGTTGCTGGTGGCTGCTGCGCTGATTCAGGTCGCCGTCTTCTCGACCACCATTTTTCTCCACCGCACCGCGACCCACCGGTCGCTGGTGCTGCACCCCGCGGTCGCCGTGGCGTTCAGGTTGATGCTGTGGATGACCACCGGCATCAACACGCGCGAGTGGGTGGCGGTGCATCGCAAGCACCATCAGTTCACCGATGAGGAAGGCGATCCGCACAGCCCGCTGCTGGCCGGTTTCTGGTCGGTGCAGCTCGGCAACGTCTTTCATTACGCGCGCGAGGCGCGCAATCCGGAAGTGGTGGAAAAGTACGCCCGCGACATCGAGAACGACTGGTGGGAGCGCACGCTGTTCCGGCACACGCTGCTCGGACCGGCAGTGGGCCTCGTGGGGTTGTGCGCGATCCTCGGCATCGGCTGGGGACTGCTGGCGGCCGCCGTTCACGGTGTCACGTACGTCTTCGTCCTGTCATCGTCCATCAACGGCCTGTGCCACTATCTCGGGTACAAGAACTTCAAGAACACCGCCACCAACATCCGGCTGCTGGCGCTCATCACCGGCGGCGAGGGGCTCCACAATAACCACCACGGCTTCCCGCGGAGCCCGAAATTCAGCTTTCGTGCGAGTGAGTTCGACCCGGCCTGGCTGGTCATCTGGATGCTCACGAAGCTCAGGTTGGCCAAGCCGTACCGCACGATCGACGAGGCGCAGCAGGCGTCCTCCTAGCCTCTGGCTGCCGACCGACGCGTCCCGATCCCGCACGACGCAGTCTGCTTCCCGCCCAGCCTGTCGGTTGCTTCGACCGGAGGCTGGTGTCGCGGGCAAACGTCCACTACCCTGTAGGAAGTGCGGCAAACGCAAGGGTCGGTCGTCTGCGCGAACTGCGGGCGGCTGGTCGGCATCAACGAGCAGGCCTGTCCGTACTGCGGCTCCTGGCGGCCGGGGCTGTTCGGCTGGGCGCCGGCCATCCGCAACGTCGTAGGCCAGCGGCTGGACCTGGTCACGTTGATCCTCATGGCGTGCATCACGCTGTACGCCGTGTCCCTGCTGCTCGAGCCGGAGGCTGCGTTCTCGGGTGGCGGTTTCCTGTCCATCCTCTCGCCCGGCGGCCGAGCGCTGTACCAGCTGGGGATGACCGGCGGCGTCGCCTGGGACCAGGGGTGGTGGTGGACGGTGCTGACCGCGAACTACCTGCACGGCAGCTTGCTGCATATCGTGTTCAACATGATGTGGATCCGGAATCTCGGCCCGGCGGCCACCGAGGTGTACGGCCCGGCGCGGACGTTCGTGCTGTTCAACGTCGCCGGTGCGTGCGGGTTCCTGGTCTCCAACGTCATGACGTCGATGACCGACCCGTACGCGTTCGCCACGCCTACGATTGGCGCGTCCGGCGGCATCTTCGGATTGCTTGCGGCGTTGCTCGTCTACGGGCGCAAGCGGGGCAGCAGCCAGATGGAGGCCCAGTTGTGGCAGTGGGCCATCCTGCTGTTCGTCTTCGGCTTCATCATGCGCGGCGTGAACAACTGGGCGCACGGCGCCGGGTTCGCCGGCGGGTGGATCGCGGCGCAGCTCATGGGGTTCATAGACGAGCAGCGGGAGAGCTCGGCCATGCTGATCGCCTCGTTGCTGCTGATCGTGGCGACTGCGGCCGGCGTCGTGCTGTCGTTCGTGAAGGTGACTGGAGCGTTGCTCGGCGCGTAGGCGTCACTCTGCCGCCGGGCCACTCCGCCGCTGCCTGCCCCGGCGCGACCGCCGCCGTCTTCGCCGCCGGTCCGGACTCCCCGCGTCGGCCTGGACGCCGCCGCCGGCCAGCGCCTGCCAGCGGTCCAGCGCTTCCGCATCGGCGCCGTGCATCTCCAGCCAGGTCAGCGCATCCGCGAACGCGCCACGGTGCAGCACCATCCGCTGCTGGCGCGGCGGCAGCAGTGGATTCGTCAGCTTCGGCTGCAACGCGAGCAGTTGCCGCAGCCGGTCCATGTCGCGCCGCGCCACCGGCAGTTGGCCGAGCGTGACGTTCCCCTCCGCCCGCTTCGGGTCGTCCTTGCGGCGCGGCGTCAGATCGATCGGTTGCACCGGCGCCGCCAGACTCCCCAGCAGCACGGCGTTGGTCAGGCCGGCCGGCGCATCCTCGAACCGCCGGCGGTAGGCGTCGAGCGCTTCGAGCGATTTCCAGAGCGCCGGCGACGCGCCTTTCTCGACCTCGGGGGCGATGTGGGCCAGCAGCCCCAGCTCCAGGAGATGCCGGTAGATCCTCGCGGAGACGCCGCTTCTGAGGATCTTGTACAGCTCCTCGATCATCCGGGCGGGCGAGGCGTTGGCGATCTCCGCCTTGTGCCGTGCGATGGCCTCGAGGACGGGCGGATCGAGACGAAAGTCCAGGCGCGCCGCAAACGAGACGGCGCGCAACATCCGCACGGGATCCTCCACGAACCGCTCGCACGGATCGCCAATCGACCGGATGACGCCGTTCCTGAGATCCTCCAGGCCGCCGACGTAGTCGATGACGGCGAATGTGGCGATGTCGTAGAACAGCGCGTTGATGGTGAAGTCGCGCCGGAACGCATCCTCCTCGGCGGTGCCGAACGTGTTGTCCCGGTGGATTGGCGGGCGCCGGCCGGCGCCGGCTGCCGGCTGTTCGGCCGCCTCGTCCGACGCGGCCGCCTCGGGCGGCAGCTGGCGCCGGAACGTGGCGACCTCGATGGCCTTGGACCCGAATTTGACGTGGGCCAGCCTGAAGCGGCGGCCGATGATCCAGCAGTTGCGGAAGATCCGCTTCACCTGGTGGGGATGCGCGGACGTGCCGATGTCGAAGTCCTTCGGCCGCCGGTTCAGCAGCAGGTCGCGCACGCCGCCGCCGACCAGATACGCCACGTGGTCGAACGTGCGCAAGCGGTACAGCACCTTGAGCGCATCGGGATCGATCTGCTGACGGGAGATCGTGTGGTCGGCTCGGGGAACGACGAGCGGTTCAGCCAATGGCGCGATCATACGGCATGTCGTCAGCCCTTTGCGTCTTTCCAGTTGCGGCCGATGCCGACATCCACGGTCAGCGGCACGCTGAGCTCGACCGCGTGTTCCATGCGGTCGCGCACGAACTCCGCGACGGTTTCGGCCTGCGCCTCCGGCACCTCGAACAGCAGCTCGTCGTGAACGGTCAGGATCATGGCCGCGCCGGCCGGCAGGTTGCCGTGGATGTCGATCATGGCGCGCTTCAGAATGTCCGCGGCGGTGCCCTGTATCGGCAGATTGACCGTCACCCGCTCGGCCGCAGCCCGGATCTGGCCGTTGGGGCTGGTCAGCTCCGGCACCGCCCGCCGCCGGCCGCACATCGTGCTCACGAAACCGGACTCGCGGGCGCTGGCAATCGTCTCGTCGATGTAATGCCGCACGCCGGGGAACCCGTCGAAGTAGGCGTCGATGAACGCCTGCGCCGCCGCTTGGCTGACGCCGATGTCACGCGCGAGCGTGAACGCCGTCTTGCCGTACAGGAGCGCGTAGTTGATGATCTTGGCCCGCCGCCGGAGCTCGTGGGGGTCGAGACCGCTGTCCGGGCCGAACACCTTGAGGGCGGTCTGGTCGTGGATGTCGTCGCCGCGCTCGAAAGCCGCGCCCAGGCTCTCGTCGCCCGCCAGGTGCGCGAGCACGCGCAGCTCGATCTGCGAGTAGTCCGCCGAGATCAGCAGGGCGCCCTCGTTGGCTACGAACGCGCCCCGGATCTGGCGGCCCAGCTCTGTGCGGATCGGAATGTTCTGCAGGTTGGGGTCGCTGCTGCTCAGCCGGCCGGTGGCTGCCACCGCCTGGTTGAACGACGTGTGCACCCGGCCGGTTTCCGGGTTGACGAGCTGCGGTAGCGCGTCGATGTACGTGCCCTTGAGCTTCTGCAGGCTGCGCCAGTCGAGCACCTTCCGCGGCAGATCGTGGACGAGCGCCAACTCTTCCAGCACGGCCACCGACGTGGATGCAACGCGCGTCTTGCCCGTGCGGCGGGATGACGGGAGCTGCAGCTTCTCGAACAGCACCCCGGAAAGCTGCTTCGGCGAATTGATGTTGAACTCGACGCCGGCCAGCGCGTGGATGTCGCGCTGGAGCGTCCCGAGCTCGCGATCGAGCTCCCCCGACATCCGGATCAGCTGCGGCGCGTCGACCCGGATGCCTTCCCGTTCAATCGCGGCGAGCACGGGGATCAGCGGCAGTTCGAGCTCGCGGTACAGCGTATCCAACGCATCGTCCGCCAGCCGCTGCCGCAACGGGTCGGCCAGCTTGAGGGCAAGGTCGCTGCGTTCGTTACAGAATTTGACAACCGCGTCGGGGGGCAGGTCGCAGTAATTGAGAGCCTTGGCGCCGCGCCCGCGCAGCTCTTCGTCCGCCATCGCCTTGTAGCCGAGGTGCTCCAACGCCAGGTCCTCGATGCGGTGGGGCGGACGGGTGGCGTCGAGCAGGTAGCTGCTGATCATCGTGTCGATGTCGAGGCCGCCGAGCGCCGCGCCGTGGCGTTCCAGCGCCATTGCGCAGCTTTTCAGGTCGTGACCGATCTTCCGCACGGCCGGATTGGCGAGCAGCGGGCGGAGCGCGCTGATCGTCGCGGCGGTGTCCAGATTGACCTCCGTGCCGAGGGCGGTGTGGCCGAGCGGGATGTAGCGGCCGCGGCCCGCGGCGGTCGACACCGCCACGCCGACAAGCGAGGCCTGCATCGGCTGCGTGCCGTCCGCGAGCACGTACACGCTGCAGCGACCGGCCGCCCGCGCGGCGTCAACCAGCTCCTCCAGCTCCGCGGGCGAGCGGACGATTCCGTAGTCCGTGTCGACGGCGTCGATGGTCGGGGCGTACTCGGACACGAGGGTGCGGAACCCGAGCGCGGAGAACAGCTTGTAGCACCGCTCGGCGTCCGGGCCAAGGTAGCGGAACGCCGCGGCGTCGAAGCGCACCGGCGCGTCGGTCCGGATGCGAACCAGCTCGCGGCTGAGCCGCGCCTCGGCGGCGTGTTCCTGGAGGGCGATGCGGTACCGCTTGCGCGCGACCTGCGCCGGATCGGCCAGCAGCGCGTCGAGGTTGCCGTGTGCGCCGATCAGCTCGCGCGCCCCCTTCTCGCCGATTCCCGGCACGCCCTTCACGTTGTCGACCGCGTCGCCCATGAGCGCCAGCACGTCGACCACCTTGTCGGGCGCGACGCCGAACTTCGCCTCGACACCGCCGGCGTCGAGCCAGGTGCCCTCGTCGCGGGGGTTGAATACCCGCACGCCGTCGCAGACGAGCTGGAAGAAGTCCTTGTCGCCGGTGACGATGCCCACCTCGTACCCGGCCGCCCGCGCCTGCTGGGCAAGCGTGCCGATCACGTCGTCCGCCTCGAAGTCGTCGTGGGTGAGGATCGGGACGCCGAGCGCTTCGCACGCCTCATGCACCGCGGGCACCTGCACCGCGAGGTCATCGGGCATGGACGGGCGGTTGGCCTTGTACTCCGGGTCGAGGCTGGTGCGGAACGTCGGGCCCCGGGTGTCGAAGGCAGCCGCGACCAGATCGGGCTGCTGGTCGGCGATCAACTTGCGGAGCATGGTGACGAAGCCGTACACCGCGTGCGTCGGCTTGCCGTCAGGTCCGGTCAGCGGCCGGATGGCGTGGTATGCGCGGTAGAGCTGCGAGCTGCCGTCAAGGAGCAGGAGACGGCTGGGCGCGGTCATGCCCGGGTGCCTTCGGTGAAGCAGTAACCGTCCCGGTCGGCCAGGATCCGCACCCCGGCGAACCCCTCGGCTGCCAGCGCCGCGCGCGCGCCGCCGCCTGCGGCGTACTGGCGATCGAGCTGCTGCCGGGAAAACAGCGCCCCGAGGCCGCCGCGTATCGACTGTTCTATCACCAGACAGCGACCTCCCGGCCGCAGCACCCGGCCGGCCTCCTGCAGGGAGAAGACACGGTCGTTCTGGCGCAGGCCGCCCAGGACGTTCTTGATCACGACGACATCGAACGACGCTTCCTCGTAGGGCAGCGACGCGAAGCGGGTCACCTTCACCTCGACCAGCACGCCGGCCTTGGCTGCCGCCCGTTCGAACCCCCCGACCTGGCCGGATTCCTGCACGGCAGCGCACGCGTGACCGCTGAGGCCCGTGACGCTCGCAAGCGCTGCAATGAACTCGCCGTCGCCGCCAAGCTGCAGCACGCGCGAGCCGAGCTTGACTCCAGCCATCGAGACCTCGAGGTCTTGATGGCCGCCGAGCCTTCTCAATTTGAACAGGGACATGTATGACCTCCGGACCGCCGGGGGCCGGGCCGCGCGCCGAAGCGTCCGATTAGGCACATGATATAGTCTCCCCCGGTGAAACGTCCTCAGCAAATCGCGCCCGCCACGGGCCGCCTCGGAGTGCTGCTCGTCGGCCTCGGCGCGGTCAGCACGACGTTCATCGCCGGCGTCCACGCCCTCCGCAAGAAGATCGCCGACCCCATCGGGTCGCTGACCCAGATGGGCACGATCCGGCTCGGCAAACGGACCGAGGGGCGCTCGCCGCTCATTCGGGACTTCGTGCCGCTGGCCTCCCTCGACGACCTCGTATTCGGCGGGTGGGACATCTTCGAGGACGACTGCTACGAGGCGGCGCGCACCGCCGGTGTGCTCGACTCCGCGCAACTGGAGCAGATACGGCCCGAGCTCGTGTCGATTCGTCCCTGGAGGGCCGTCTTCGATCAGCAGTACGTCAAGCGCTTGAGCGGCACGAACGTCAAGCGCGGCGCCAACAAGCGGGAGCTGGCCGATCAGGTCACCGAGGACATTCGCCGCTTCAAGGCGGACAATCAGCTCGACCGCCTCGTGCTGGTGTGGTGCGGCAGCACCGAGGTGTACATGGAAGAGTCGCCGGTGCACCAGTCGCTGCAGGCGTTCGAGGCGGGTCTCGACCGCTCTGATCCCGCCATACCGTCGAGCATGATCTACGCTTACGCGGCAATCAAGGAGGGCATTCCGTACGCCAACGCGGCGCCCAACCTGAGCGCCGACGTGCCGGTGCTCACCGAGCTGGCCGCGGAAACCGGCTCCCCACTGGCCGGCAAGGACCTGAAGACCGGGCAGACGTTGATCAAGACGATCGTCGCGCCCGGGCTCAAGGCCCGGCTGCTCGGCGTCTCGGGTTGGTACTCGACCAACATCCTCGGAAATCGCGACGGCGAGGTGCTCGACGACCCCGAGTCGTTCAAGACGAAGGAAGAGAGCAAGAAGTCGGTCCTGGACTACATCTTGCAACCGGATTTGTATCCGACGTTGTACAGCGACCTCCATCACGTCGTGCGGATCAACTACTATCCGCCGCGCGGCGACAACAAGGAGGGTTGGGACAACATCGATCTGGTGGGATGGCTCGGATACCCGATGCAGCTCAAGATCAACTTTCTGTGCCGGGACAGCGTGCTGGCGGCGCCGCTCGTCCTCGACCTCGTGCTGTTCCTGGATCTCGCGAAGCGGGCCGGGATGACCGGCATACAGGAATGGCTGTCGTTCTACTTCAAGAGTCCCATCCACGCGGGCGACATCTATCCCGAGCACGACCTGTTCATCCAGCTGATGAAGCTCAAGAACACCCTGCGCTATCTGCGCGGGGAGGAGCTGATCACGCATCTCGGCCTCGAGTACTACGACTAGTGCTTTGCCACGAGTAAACATTAGGGCTGTCGTGGAACTCATCTCGAACCGAGAGAGTTCCCGTGGGGAAAAAATACATCGTTCGACTCACGGCACAGGAACGCGAGGTCTGTCAACAGACGCTCCGAACGCTCAACGGCGGCAGCGAGAAGGTGCGCCGCGCGCAGATTCTCTTGAAGGCCGATGCGGACGGGCCAAGGTGGACCGACCGGCAGGTCGCCGAGGCCTTTTCGTGCCGCACCAAGACGGTCGAGAACATTCGCCAACGATGCGTGCTGGACGGGTTCGAACAGGCGCTGGAGCGAAAACGACGCGAATCACCGCCGGTCGAGAAGCTGCTCGACGGCGAACAGGAGTCCCAGGTCATCGCCTTGCGTCTGGGGCCGCCCCCGAGGGGCTTTGCGAACTGGTCGCTACGGCTGTTGGCGCGCCGGGTCGTCGAGTTGGGGGTCGTCGAGTCGATCAGCCACGAAACCATCCGGCGCACGCTTAAAAAAACGGCATGACGCGGCGGAAAATCGAGTATTGGGTGATCCCGCCACAGGCCGATGCCGAGTTCGCGGCGAACATGGAACAGGTCCTGGACCTGTATCAGAAACCCTACGATCCGGATTGTCCCGTCGTGTGCATGGACGAGCAGCCGGTGCAGTTGGTCAGGGAAACCCGTCCGCCGATGGCGGCCACGAAGCAGCGTCCCCGGCGTGTCGACTACGAGTACGAACGGGCCGGCACGGCCTCGGTCTTCCTGTTCAGCGAACCGCTGGCGGGTTGGCGGCAGGCGACGGCCCGGGCCCGGCGCAGGAAGGTGGACTGGGCGCTGGAGGTCGCCGGCCTGTTGGAAGGACGCTACGCCGACTGCGAGAAGATCACCTTGGTGTGCGACAACCTCAACACGCACACCAAGGGCGCCTTCTACGAAGTGTTCGAGCCGACCCGGGCACGGCAACTCGTTCGTCGCATCGCGTTCTGCCACACGCCGAAACACGGGAGCTGGCTGAACATCGCGGAGAACGAGCTGAGCTCGATGACGCGCCAATGCCTGCGCGAACGCCGCATCGGCGACCTCGAGACCCTGCACGGCGAAGTGTCGGCGTGGTCCACCGACGTCAATGGCACGCAACGCGGCGTGGACTGGCAGATGAAGGTCGACGATGCGCGCTGTAAACTCAAGTCCGTCTATCCGAAGATTATGACGTGACGGACCACTAGCAGCCCCGAGGTGGTGAAGCAGTCCCCGCTAGCGGCCGCCGGGGGTTCGGGGCGTAGCCCCAAGTGGTAAAGGTGGCGGCTCATGCCGTTGATCGAGACGATCGACCTCTGGAAGACCTACACGATTGGCGGGGAGCCGATTCACGCGCTGCAGGGCGTGTCGGTCACCATCGAGCGGGGCGAGTATGTCGCCATCATGGGGCCGTCCGGTTCGGGCAAGTCGACCCTGATGAACCTCATCGGCTGTCTCGACACGCCGACGCGCGGCACCTACCGTCTCAACAGCCGCAACGTAGGTCAGATGAACGACGACGAGCTGGCGCGGGTTCGCAACCAGGAAGTCGGGTTCGTCTTCCAGACGTTCAATCTGCTGCCGCGCGCGACCGCGCTGCACAACGTCGAGCTGCCGCTGGTGTACGCCGGGTTGGGCCGCCGGGAGCGCGAGCGGCGCGCGACGAGCGTGTTGAAGCTGGTGGAGCTAGAGGACCGCATGCTGCACCGGCCCAACGAGCTGTCCGGCGGCCAGCGCCAGCGGGTGGCGATCGCGCGCGCGCTGGTCAACGCACCGTCGCTCGTGCTGGCCGACGAGCCGACCGGCAACCTCGACAGTCGCACCGGTGACGAGATCATCACCCTGTTCCAGGTGCTCCACGCGGCCGGGAACACGGTGCTGCTGGTGACCCACGAGCCGGCGGTGGCGGCGCACGCCGACCGGGTGCTGCATATTCGAGACGGAAGGATCGAGAACGACACCCGGCGCACGGCCGCCTAGCCTTTCCGCGGGCTAGGTCCGTTCCTGGTATTCCCCGAACACGTTGCGCAGGGTGTCGGCGATCTCGCCGACCGTCGCATGACTCTCGACCGCCTCGATGATTGGCGGGATGAGGTTCGTCTCGCCGCGCGCGGCCTGTTCGACCCGCCGCAGGGCGGCCTGCCAGCGGAGCGGGTCGCGGGATGCCCGCACCGCCTGGACGCGCGCGATCTGCGCCGCCTCCAGGCGCGGGTCGATCTGCTGGGCTTCGATCGGCGGATCCTCGGCGACGTACTGGTTGACGCCGACTACGGTAGACGCGCCGGAATCGATTGCCTGCTGGGCCTGGTAGGCCGAGCGCTGTATCTCCTGCTGGATGAAGCCGGTCTCGACGGCCGCGAGCCCGCCGCCCTGCTCGTGGATGCGGTCGAGCAGCGCGGTCGCGTCCTGCTCGACCTGGTTGGTGAGCTGCTCGATGGCCCATGCGCCGCCGACCGGATCCACCGTCTCCGGCACGCCGGTCTCGCCCGCGATGATCTGCTGCGTGCGCAGCGCGAGCTGCGCCGCCGCCTCGGTCGGCAGGCCGAGCGCCTCGTCCCGCCCGTTGCTGTGTAGCGACTGGGTGCCGCCGAGCACCGCCGCCAGCGCCTGCAGCGCGACGCGCACGATGTTGTTGTCCGGCTGCTGGGCGGTCAGCGTGCTGCCGGCCGTCTGCACGTGAAAGCGGAGCTGGAGGGCGCGCGGTTCGCGCACGCCGAAGCGCTCGCGCATGATCCGCGCCCACAGCCGCCGCGCCGCCCGGAACTTGGCAATCTCCTCCAGGAAGTCGTTGTGCGCGTTGAAGAAGAACGACAGCCGCCGGCCGAACGAGTTGACGTCCAGACCCGCATCGATTGCCGACTGGACGTACACCATGGCGTGCGCGAACGTGAACGCCACCTCCTGGGCCGCCGTGGCGCCCGCCTCCCGGATGTGATAGCCGCTGATCGAGATCGGATGCCAGCCCGGCAGCTCCGCGTCGCAGTAGCCGACGAGGTCAATCGCGATGCGCAACGAGGCGCGCGGGGGGTAGATGTACGTGCCGCGGGCCACGTACTCCTTGAGGATGTCGTTCTGCACCGTGCCCGCCAGCTTCCGCGGCTCCACGCCGTGGCGCTTTGCCACCGCCACATAGAGCGCGAGCAGGATGGCCGCCGTGGCGTTGATCGTCATCGACGTGGACACGCGGTCGAGCGGGATGCCGTCGAACAGCTCCGCCATGTCCTCGATGGAGTCGATCGCCACGCCGACGCGTCCGATCTCGCCGGCGGCGAGCGCGTGGTCGGAGTCGTAGCCAATCTGCGTCGGCAGGTCGAAAGCCACGCTCAGTCCGCTGACGCCCTGATCGAGGAGGTAGCGGTAGCGCCGGTTGGAATCGACGGCGGTCCCGAAACCGGCGTACTGCCGCATCGTCCAGAGCCGGCCGCGGTACATCGAAGGGTAGATCCCCCTCGTATAGGGAAATTCGCCGGGGGCGCCGAGGTCGGATTCGGCGCTCCACCCGGCCAAATCTGATGGGGTGCGGGTAACGGCTGCCATGTCGTCCCGGATTGTACTTGACCATTACCGGTCGCCCATCTAGAATCTGATTTCATCTCAAAAACCCCTTTCCTTCTTGGTGTTGCCGCGCGTCACCGGTCCATGCGACAGCGGGTGCGGGCGTAGGTTCCGGCGTCGGCTAGGGAGGTTTCCGACATGGACGATGTCGTGAATCAGCTCGCGCAGGAACTGGCCGCCGCCATGGGAGGTGCCGTCGCGCGGGATCCGGGGGTGGCGGCCTGCCGCGAGAAGGCGCGGGCCGCCGGCTACGAGATGCAGGTGGCGCTCGAGGCGGTCATCGGCTTCGGCAGTCGCGCCGTCTCGGAGACGCCCGCCGAAGTGGAGACGGCCGCCGCGCAGAAGGACAGCGCGCAGCCCATGAAGATCACGGCCGACGACCGCCGGTTCCTGCGGTCGCTCCGCATCGCAACCGGCGCGATCAGCCAGCGGGTGGAATAGGGGGCCCGCCGGCGGGGCTCACCCGTCCCACGTTCTGAGATCCGTGCCGGTCATCTCGTCGGGCGGGGCAATTTCCAGCATGCCGAGAATCGTCGGTGCGACATCGCGGAGCGATCCGTCGCGCAGGCGGTAGCCGCGTCCGCGCAAGTCACGCTGCACCACAAGTATCGGCACCGGGTTCGTCGTGTGGGCCGTGTGCGGCTCCCGGCGCTCCGCGTCCCACATCTGCTCCGCGTTGCCGTGGTCCGCGGTAATCACCAGGGCGCCCCCGGTCCTCTCGACGGTCTCGACGATCCTGAGCAGGCAGCGGTCCAGCGTGGACACGGCGGCGACAGCCGCTTCCATCCGGCCGGTATGGCCGACCATGTCGGCGTTGGCGAAGTTGCAGATGACGACATCGTGGCGCGCCGCCTCGATGTCGTCAACGAGCTGCGCGGTGATGCCCGGCGCGCTCATCTCCGGTTTCAGGTCGTAGGTCGGCACCTTCTGCGACGGCACCAGAATCCGGTCCTCGCCCGCATACGGGCGTTCCTCGCCGCAGTTGAAGAAGTACGTGACGTGCGCGTACTTCTCGGTTTCGGCCAGCCGGAGCGTGCTCATCCGCTTGCCGCACAACACCTCGGCGAGGCTGGCCGACATCACGCTGGGGGGAAACGCCGCCGGCTGGTCGAACGTGGCGTCGTACTCGGTCATCGTCGTGCACTGCACGCGCGGGCAGACCGGGCGTTCGAAGCCGTCGAACCGCTCGTGCGCCAGCGCCCGCGTCAGTTGGCGCACGCGGTCCGCGCGGTAGTTGAACAGCACCACCGAGTCGTCGTCCGCGATCGGGCCCGCAGGTCGCCCGCCGGCGTCGACCACCACCCCCGGCTCGATGAACTCATCGGTCGTACCGGCCGCGTATGCTTCTTCCAGCAGCGCTTTGGCCGTCTGCGCGGTCCGGCCGCGGCCACGGGTCAGCGCGTCGTAGGCGCGCGCGGTGCGCTGCCAGCGCCGGTCGCGGTCCATGGCGTAGTAGCGGCCGGTGACGGAGGCGATGCAGCCGATACCGGCCTCCGCCAACGCGTGTTCGAGCGCGGCGACATAGCCCGCGCCGCCGCTCGGCGGGGTATCGCGCCCGTCGGTCACCACGTGGACGAACAGCCGCTCGACCCCGCGCCGCCGCGCCATCTCGATCAATGCATGCAGGTGGCGCTGATGGCTGTGCACCCCGCCATCCGACACCAGCCCGACAAGATGCAGCGCGTGCCGCCCGCCGCCGCAGCGATCCATCGATGCAGCGAGCGCCGCGTTGTCGAACAAGCTCCCGTCGCCTATGCTGCGATCGATCCGGGTGAGATCCTGGTACACGATCCGCCCCGCGCCCAGGTTCATGTGGCCCACCTCGGAGTTGCCCATCTGACCCTGCGGCAGCCCCACGGCTGTGCCGCTCGTCACGAGCGAGGCGTGCGGGTACTGGTCGATCAGCGCCGAGTACGTGGGGGTGCGCGCCTGGGCGATCGCGTTGTCGTCGGCAGGCGTTCCGAGGCCCCACCCGTCGAGCACGACCAGCACGAGGGGCGGCGAAATCTGCGGCATGGCACCCAAGCGGCGGATCTTATCATGGCCGCCACCGGCAAGTCGATACAAAGCCCATGTTTTCAACAGGTTGAAGAAGTCGCGCGCAGTTGACTTGCCCTGCGGGGTCGCCTATGATCGACCAATCTGCATGCACTATCCGACTTGAGCCCAGGAGACCACCTCCCATGACCCAGATTCTTCGTCAGCAGTTGGCTGCCGTTGCGTGCTTGACGGTGGCCGCCTTGGTCTGCGCCGCGCCCGCGGCCGGACAGGATGAGCCGCAGTCGCGCGAGTTGTCTGACTGGGAGCGTGCAGAGCTCCAGTCGCTCGTGCAGGTCGTAGGCGCCGCGCGCGCGGGCGAGCTGGACCCGGTCGAGGATCCGTTCGACCTGACGCCGAGCTTTCTGAAGGGGACCGACGGCAACACCTATGTGCCGTTCACGCTGGCCATCGACCCGACGAAGATTGACGGATCCAGCGTGGCGGTCTACCTGTATGTTGCGTGTGGGGCAGATGCTTGTCAGCCCCTCCCACCACCCGATGTGATGGAACGAATTCGCGAGACGTGTAACGAACTTTCACCTGACAACTTCACAGCGCGTAACCTTTGTGAACAAACGGAGATCAGCAACTACCGCGAGCTACAAGAACGCGGGTCCGAGCCGCAGGAGGCGGTCTTCGAGGACGCGTACTTCATCCAGCTCGACGAGCCGGGCGCGGACGATATGGTGCGCCTCAGCCGCGCGTTTTCGGTGCCGGCCAGTGACTACGACGTGTACGTCGCGCTGCGGAAGAGCCTGGGCGAGGACGCCGACGACGACGCGCGCGGGGAGTTGCCGGTGATGCTGCTCAAGCGGCAGGTGTCGGTGCCCGATCTCTGGACCGAGCAGCTGCAGACCAGCACCGTGCTGGTCGCCCAAGCGATCGCGCCGCTCGCGGCGCCCCTGTCGCCGGAAGAGCAGATCCAGTACCCGTACACGCTGGGCACCACGCGCATCGTGCCGAAGTTCGACCGCAGCTTCGGCAAGCAGGAAGACCTGAATCTGTTGATGCTGGTGTACAACCCGCGGCTCTCGAGCGGCAAGCCGAACGTGACGGTCGAGTACAACTTCCATACGCAGACCGACGTGGGCGAGGAATTCTTCAACAAGACGGTGCCGCAGGAGTTCAACGCGCAGACGCTGCCGGCCGGCTTCAGCGTGGAGGCGGGGCATCAGATCGTGGCGGGGCAGTCGGTGCCGCTGAGCCTGTTTCCGGCGGGCGAATACCGTTTGGAGATCACCATTACGGACAATGAGGCAAGCACAAACCTGACCCGCGACGTGAACTTCACGGTTCGCGAGATATAACGCACTCTCGAGGGAGGCCGGACGCGTAATGCGCAGTAGTTGTCTCGTTGCCGTGGCGCTCGTTGTCGGCGTGGCCGGATCCGCGCAGGCGGCCGAGCGGCGCGGATCGCCGGCTGCCGTGGCCGGCGCGACGCGGGCGACAGCACTCCTTGACGCCCCTCCCACCGGGCAGTTGCTGGGTACGGTGACCCGCGGCGACGGCATCCCCGCCGGCACGATCGTCGTCTCTGCGTCCGGACCGGCCGGCACGGTCGTGACCAAGTGCGGCTTCCCGTGCCGGTTCGAGTTCCAAGGCCTGCCTCCCGGCGTCTACCTGCTGCGCGCCCATCACGCCGGATCCACCGTCGCCGGCCGGGCGATCGTCGAGATCAAGTCCGGCTTGTCGACGTTCCACGCCCTCCAGTTGGAGCGGTCCGCATTCACCTCTGGCAGGTCGACCGTGCTGGCGGCCGGCGTGACAACCGGCCTGGATGAAGACTTCCTCCCGGGGTTCGACGGCGGTGCGGGAGAGCAGCCGGCCACGCCGGCTCCGGTCGCGTCGGAGCCGGCGGAAGATACACGGGCGCACGATCACGCGGAAAAGCTGTGGCGGCTGCGCCGCGCCCGGCGCAGCGTGCTGAAGGACGGCACGGCGGCATTGCTCCCGGCCGCAGCCAGTGCCGCGGAGCGGCACGATCCCACCGGTCCGCGCGCGGGGCTGCGCGGCGGTCCAGCGACCGATGTCATGGACGGGTTCGCGCTGTCCGGCCAGTTCCACCTGCTGACACGGATGAACATCGACGCGTCCGGCACGCCGTGGTCCGTCGACCGGTTGCCGGGGCAGGTCACCTATCTCGACGTCGGGCCGTCCGCCGGCGGGACCGGTGAGAACGGATGGGGCGTCCGGGGAGCGGTTACGGCCGGCTCCGGCGGATCCTGGGTGCTCGCCGGATCGTACGCCACCAGCACGTTGCCCGATCACGACATCGCGATCGAGGCGTCGTACAGCCGGCAGCGCTCGCCGCGGGATGGCGCCGCACAGGATCCGGCCGGCGAGGCGGCCGCCGACCTCCTCCATCGGCACCGCGAGGCCGGCAGCGTTGCGGCGGATGGCACATGGGTGCTCTCCTCGCGGATGTCGCTCGGCTACGGCGCGACCGTCGCCCACTACGGGTATCTGGAGGATTCGCAGCTGTTCAGTCCGCGCTTGCAGGTGGCCGTCGAACCTATCGCGGGGACGCGGGTGCGTGCGGCCGTCATCCGCAACATGTCGGCGCCCGGCGGCGAGGAATTTCTTCGGCCGGCAACGGGCGCCTGGCTGCCACCGGAACGGACCTTCGCGTCGCTTTCGGCATCCGGGCTGCTCGAAGCGGAGCGGACCCGCCACATCGAGGTGGCGCTGGAGCGCGACCTGGGCTCGGCGTCCGTCATCGGGGTACGCCGGTTTTCCCAGGTCGTTGGCGGCCAGATGGTCACCCTGTTCGGCCTGCCGCCGGGCGTGGCGGCCTCCGACCACTACTACCTGGCCAACGCGGGCGGCGCCCGCGCCGACGGGTGGGGTGTGCGTTTCGACCATGACGTGGCGGGCCGGATCCATGGGATGGTCGACTACACCGTGTCGCACGCCCGATGGACGCCGTGGGCGGCCGCCAAATGGGCCTCGGGCGTGCCCGGAGGCATCGACCGGGCCGGCCCGGAACGGATCCACGACATCACGACATCGGTCGAGACGGAGATTCCGGAAACCGCAACGCGCGTTGTCCTCCTGGCCCGCGTAAACTCGTCGTTCACCCGAGCCGACTCCGGGTCGGTCGGTTCCGGGCTGGGTACCCGCTTCGCGTTCCGCGTGAAGCAGGCTCTGCCGTTCACGCCGTTCAGCGGCAGCGACTGGGAAGTGCTGGTCGACGTGCGGAACCTGTTTTACGAGCAGGTGGCCGGTGCGTCGATCTACGACGAGTTGCTCGTCCTGAATCCGCCCAAGCAGGTCGTGGGCGGGCTCGTCGTGCACTTCTGACGGAGAGCGCCCGGCGCTTCGCTCATGACAGGGCCCTTCCGCTTGCCGCGCCCGCCCGCCCGTCTTGCGCACCGCCTCGTCGGCTGGTGTCAGGCGCTGCTCGCGGTCGGTCTCGTCGCCGTGCTGCTGGGTCTGGCAGCCGCCAATGTCCTGCGCGCCAGGTGGTCGGAGGTAGAGGATGGTGTGCTGTGGGCCGACCAGGCGGGCGGCCCGGTGGCGGCGGAAGTATCCCCCGGATCGCCGGCCGCCCTGGCCGGAATCGCTCCGGGTGACGTGCTGCTGGCCGTCGACGGCGTGCCGGTCGAATCCGTGGCGGCGCTGGTCGACGTCCTGCATGCGGGCAGCGAGGGCACCGAGCTCGCTTACACCGTGCTCCGGCTGGACCGCCAGCAGTTGCACGAGCTGACGCTGAGGCCCATCCCCGGCGGCAAGCCACAGGTGTATCCGGTACTGGCCGGTATCGGGATCCTGACGCTGCTGATTGGAGCCGCGGTACGGCTGCGCAGCCCCGGCCATCAGGCGACGCTGCACTTTTTCTGGTTGACCGCCGCCTTCTTCGGTGTGTTTGCGTTCTCGTTCAGCGGCCGGCTGGACACCCTCGACTGGGTGTTCTTCTGGGCGGATGAAATCTCGATCCTGCTGCTGGCGCCGTTGTTCATGCACTTCGCGCTGGTCTTCCCGGAGCGCCCGCCGGGCGCCCTGCGCCGGCGGATCGGGAAGTGGCTGGTCGCCGCGGTCTACGCCCCGGCGCTGGTGCTCGGTCTGGCCGAGGCCGCCGCGCTCGCCGGCAGCGCGGCGAGCCGGCTGTCGATGCGGACCGTCGAACTGATCTGGCAACTCGAGATCGCCTACCTGGCCGCGTGCGTGATTGGCGGGCTTGTGATCATGATCCGCGCGCTACGCCGGGCGCCGACGGTCACCGCCAGGCTTCAGCTCCGGTGGGTCGTGTCGGGGGCGGTACTCGGCGGCGGACCGTTCGTGCTCGGCTACGCCCTGCCCTGGTCGCTCGGTTTCGGCATGGAGCGGCTGCAGTTGACGGCGATTGCGCTGGTGCTCATGCCGCTCGCGTTCGCCTCGGCCATCGTGCGCTACCGCCTGCGGGACGTCGAGGTGATCGTCAAGCGCGGCCTCGTATATACGGTCGCCGTGGCGGCGATGGCGGCGATCTACCTGATCCTCGAGAGTCTGGCCACGGACGTCTTCCTCGACGGCGCGGACCAGCCCAGTTCGATCGTCGCGTTGCTGGCGACGCTGGTCGTCGTGTTGCTCGCCCGGCCGGTGCGGGACGGGATCCAGACGGCGCTCGACCGCGTCTACTACCGTGATCGATACGACTACCGGCGGGCGCTCGTCAACTTCGCCCGGGATCTCAACAGCGATCTGAATCTGGGCCGGCAGGCCGCCAAGCTGGTGACGCGCGTCTCCGAGACCCTCGTCGTCGACCAGATGGTGCTGCTGCAGGGCTCGAACGGCGGCCGGCAGTCGCAAGACGCCTTCCGGCCCGTCGAGTGGGCGGGATTCGAGACGGAGCCCCCCGCGCTGCGGAGCGGTGCTGACATCGAGCGTCTCTTGCGGGAGCATCGCACCGTTGCTCTCGACGACCCGGCGGTCAGGGAACGGCTCGACCCTGGCGAAGCGGCCGCGTGGCGGCGCCGCGGGATTTATTACTTCGTTCCCTGCGTCGCGCAGGAGAAAACGATTGCCGTCATGGCGCTTGGCCGCCGGGAGTCGGGGGAGCCGCTGAGCAGCGATGACATGGCGCTGCTCGCGGCCGTTGCGGGCCAGGTGGCGACGGCAATGGAGAACGGCCGGTTATACGGCCGGCTGCAACGCAAGGCGGCCGAGCTCGACCAGATGCACCAGTTCAGCCAGAGCATCATCAAGTCGCTCAGCGACGGCCTGCTGGCGGTCGACCTCGACGGCCGCGTCATCTTCTGGAACGCCGCGCTCGAGCGGAGCTACGGGGTGGCGCACGCGGACGCGGTCGGCAAGACGCTCGATACGCTGTTCGATGCGCCCGCGGTCGAACGGCTGCGGCACAACAGCCCCGGGATGCCCACCGCCTGCTACCGGGTTCCTATCCTGTCCAGGCACGCCACCGGCCGGCGACGCCTGCTGGTCAACCTCGCCGCGGCCCCGCTGTTGACGCAGGGCGGTGAGACCAGCGGGATGATCGTCATCGTCGAAGACATCACTGAGCGCGTCCACCTCGAGGAGCAGCTCCAGATGTCGGAGAAGATGGCATCGGTCGGGCTGCTCGCCGCCGGCGTGGCGCACGAGGTGAACACCCCGCTGACCGGGATATCGAGCTATACGCAGATGCTGCTGGACGATGCCGACCCGGACGATCCCCGCACCGGCGTGCTCGAGAAGATCGAGCAGCAGACGTTCCGGGCGGCGAAGATCGTCAACGGCCTCCTGAACCTCGCGCGGCCAGGACGCGCGGACGCGACCACCCGCGTAGACGTCAATGGTGTCGTCAACGAGGTGCTGGCCCAGATCGAGCCGCAACTCGCGGCCGCCAGCGTCAAGGTGCGGCGGGAGATGGTCGACCTCCCGGTGCTGGTGCAGGGCGTCGAGTTCAAGCTCCAGCAGGTATTCCTGAACCTCTTTCTCAACGCCCGCGACGCCATGCCGAACGGCGGCTGGCTCACCGTGAGCACGCGCGTCGGGGACGGCGAAGCGGTTATCGAGGTGGCCGATACGGGTTCCGGGATTGCGCCGAACATTCTGCCGCGGATCTACGATCCATTCTTCACCACGAAGGAGATGGGGAAGGGCACCGGCCTCGGTCTCTCCGTGACCTACGGCGTGGTGCGGGAGCATCACGGCATGATCACGTGCGAGAGTGAGCCCGATCGCGGCACGCGGTTCACGCTGACGCTGCCGCGGGCGGCAACGCGCGATCGCAGCGCCGCCGCCAGCTGATTGCGTCCATCCCAAAATGCTGCGCAACTGTTCCGTACTGGTCGTTGACGACGAAGAGGTCATGCGCGACGTGCTCGGAGCGTTGCTCGTGCGCGAGGGCTGCCGGGTCCGTCTGGTCGCCACCGGGACGGAGGCGATCGAGGCCGCGGAGGCTGAGGCGGTCGACGTGGCGATCGTGGACGTGATGATGCCGGACATCAACGGCATCGACGTGCTCGAGCACCTGAAGGCCATCGACGGCGACCTGCCGGTGGTGATGATCACGGCGTTCGGAACCGCGGCCAATACGCGCGAAGCGTTCAAGCGCGGCGCGTTCGACTTCATCGAGAAGCCGTTCAAGAACGACGAGGTGCTGGTGGTGCTGCGCAACGCCGTCGAGCAGCACCGCCTCGTCACCGAGAACCGGACGCTGCGCCACAGCCTCAAGCTGCAAAGCCACCGCTTCAGCGAGCTGGTGGGCCGCAGTGCGCGCATGCAGCGGGTGTTCGACCTCGTCAGTCAGGCGGCGCCGACCCGGACGACCATTCTGATCCAGGGCGAAAGCGGGACCGGCAAGGAGTTGGTGGCGCGGGCGATTCACGCCAACTCGCTGCGCAGCGACCGACCGTTCATTACGGTGAACTCCGGGAGCCTGCCGCCCGACCTGTTCGAATCCAACCTGTTCGGCCACGTCAAGGGGGCGTTTACGGGCGCCGTCTCGCCAAAGAAGGGGTTGTTCGAGCTGGCCGATCGCGGCAGCATCTTTTTCGACGAAATCGGGATCGTGCCGCTGGAGACGCAGGCAAAGCTGCTCCGCGTGATTCAGGAGCGGGAGTTCATGCGGCTGGGCGGCATCAATACGCTAAAGGTGGATGTGCGCATAATCGCGGCCACCAACATCGACCTGAAGCAGCTCGTCGACGCGGGCCGGTTTCGAGAGGACCTCTACTATCGCCTGCACGTCATCACGGTCGAGCTTCCCCAGCTTCGGGACCGGCCGGAGGATATCGCCCTGCTGGCGCAGCATTTCCTGGTCAAGTACGGCGAGGAAAACCGGAAGCCCGGGCTCGATCTTTCGTCCGAGGCCATCCGGCTGCTGGAGGAGTACCACTGGCCGGGCAACGTGAGGGAGCTCGAGAACGTGATCGAACGCGCGGTCGTGTTTACGGCCGGAACCACGATCGGCGCCGACCTGATTCCCGAAACCATCAGGAGCTCGCACCGGCTGCAGGCGCCTACTTTCGAGATGCCGCCCGGCGGTATCCCGTTCCGGAAGGTGATCGAGGAAATGGAGACGATGCTGATAACGCGTTCCCTCGACGCGGTCGGGGGCGTCCAGAAGCGGGCTGCGGAGCTGCTGCAGGTGAAACCGACGACGCTCAACGAGATGATCAAGCGGTATGGGATACGCGCGCGCGGCAAGCGCAGCCAGACCGCGGCATCCGACGGCGACCTGCCGCGGCCCATGACGGCGCGTGCGCGGCAGAGCAGCCATCCGGAGTCGATCGCCGCCGACCTGCTCGAGAAGCGGCTCTCGTCGCGCGCCAGCCGCTAGCGGTTCCCGTGTTGCCGGCCGCGCCGCGGCCGGCTCTGGTCGCCACGCGTCCGCTCGCCCGTCGCGCGCGTGCTGCGCCGGGGGGCCACCGCCGCGATCAGCTGGTCGTACTTGTCGAGCACGACCTGCCAGCTGTACTGCTCCGCCACGTAGCGGCGCCCGTTCCGGCCGAGCTTCTCCCGCAGCTCGGCATTGCCGACCAGCAACCGCAGGCACTCGACGAATTCGTCGCCGTCGGCGTAATACAGGCCCGCGTTGCTGCGTTGGCAATGGTCCGTCAGCACGTCGCTTCGCGCATTCGCCAGCACGGGGGTGCCGGCTGCAAACGCTTCGAGGACATGCAGCGCGAGACTTTCCTGGGGGGTGGGAGCCAGCACCACCGTAGCGGCTTCGAACGCCTCGATCCGATCGTTCTCCGCCAGCGTGCCGGCCGAGCGGATGAACGGTTCGTCCGGGATCTCCATCAGCTTGACGCCCATCAGCGCCAGATCCACGCTGCCCTTCTGCGCGGCGTACCGTCCAAAGTACTCGATGAGCTCCTCGCAGCCCGTCCCGGGACGGACGCGGCCGCTGCAAAGAGCGAACGGCCTGAAAAGTCGGTGGCGACGCCTGAAGACGGCGCCGCGCGTCGGGGTGTTCCATCCGTTACCGGCCGCCGGCGCGTCGTCCTCGTCGTTGTCGTCAGCCGGTTCCGGTTCCAGCGGATGGAGACCTGGCGGCACGTCGACGCCGCACCCGACCACCTCCTCGATCTGTGCCCGGACCTGGAAACGACTCCGCACGAACCCGCGCTCTATGGGCGTCGAGTACGCAATGCCGGCAGGCAGGGAGAAAACGTCCTTGCAAAGATCAAGGCCGAGCGCCGGTTCGTCGCGCAACGCCGGCACCAGTATGCTCCGCTGCGGGTCGATGCGCAGGCCGAGGACCGTGGGGGCGTGCAGGCCGGAGAAAAAGATCAGCGCGTCGAACGTCCGGTGCTTTTGCTCCAGGTGTTCGACGAGCTCCGGACACCACGGTCCGTGGTGCCGCAACCAGAGCTCCTCGTCCTGCGCGGTGTGCGCCGCGCTGAAGACCCGGTCCGAGCAGGCTTCGAATGCCGCCGCGTCACGGCGCTCCGCATTGGCGAAGCGGCGCACGGTGACGCCGCGGATCCGATCCGTTCCGGCGGGGTAGACGTTGTCCCAGGTCGTGTCGTCGCACGCGCACGTGGTCAGCACTTCCACGTTGTGGACCGCCGACAGGCGCTCGGCGATCAGCCGACAATGATGTTCGGGACCGCTGACGATCTCGGCGCCGTAACGCGGAACGATGAAGGCAACGTTCACGGTCGTTACCCTGCGCCGGGAGCGGCGCCGCGCGTTCCGTCCGGCATGACCGGCCCGCGTTGTGCGCGCGCGAGCACTGCTTCCGCCGGCGGCAGCCGCCGCCGCCGCTGTGCGAGCCAGCCCGGCAGCGGCTCAATCGCGCCACTGCCGGCGGCCCCGGCGTCCCGCTGCAACTGCTGGAACATTTCCAGGTATTTCTGTTCGATTACGGGCCAGGCGTAGTGCTGGCGGAAGTACTGCCGGCCGTTGGCGCCCAGCGCCGCGCGCAGACCGCGGTTGCCTTCCAGCAGGCGCACCGTCTCGGCGAATTCCTCGTAGCTGGAGTAGTACAACCCCGCGTTGCTCCTTACCACCTGACCGTGGAGCACTTCACACTGGCCGTTGACCAGCACCGGCAGCCCCATGGCCCACGCCTCCAGCGTAACCATCGACAGGCTTTCGTAGTGCGACGGCATGATCAGCACGTCGGCTGCCGCCAGCGCGTCGTACTTTTGCTGGTCCGGTATGAAACCAAGATGGTGGATGCGCGCGTGGTCGGGCACCGGTATGATCGGCGTGCCGGCGAGCACGAGGTGGAGCCCCCCGCCGTTCGCTGCGTACCGTTGGAAGTGGCCGAAGAGCTCGGCGCAGCCCTTGTTTTCATCGATCCGGCCGACGTACAGCGCGAAGCGGCGCCTGATGCCCGTCTGGTCGCGGAAGCGCCGTGCACTGGCCTTCGGCGGTATCTCCGATCCGACGCCGACGACGACGCCCGGTACCGCATGATTTCCGGAGATCTCCTGGATCAGCGCCCGCTCTTCGAACGAGTTGTAGAAGATGGCTCGCACGCCCCGAAACGTCGGGCCGAAGATGGCCAGGCCGAGGGCCGGATCACGCTCGGCGGTCGGCGCGAGCAGGGCGCGGCGGGCGACGGCGCGGATGCCGTGGTAAGCATGGTAATAGCGGTAGCTGAAGAACAGGCAGTAGTCGTAGTCGCGCGCGTGCTGGCGGAGGTGCGCCACGAGCGCCGGGCTCGTGGGGCCTTCACTGGACAGCCACCGGAGCTCGTCCTGAAGAGAGTGTCGCCGCGTGAAGACCTTGTCCGACCAAAGCGCGAAGTCGCGCGGGCTGCGCGGCCGGCTGACGGGGAACCGGCACACCGTCAGTCCGTTGATCGACTCGGCGCCCGGGGCGTACTCGTTCCGCCAGGTGACATAGTCCCGGGCGCACGTCGTGAGGACCTCGACTTTGGCGTGGCGCGCCAGCCGCTCGGCGATGTACCGCGCGTGGAGCTCCGCACCGCCGTTGATCTCGAGGCCGTAGCGCTGGACGACGACTGCCAGCTTCATTGGTTCGGAGGTTTCACCGCCGGCTCGGGGGCGCCGGACGGCTGAGCGGGTGCCGGTTGCGCGTCCTCGCTGCCCGTCGCCGTCTCGCTGCCGGCTTCGACTGGCTGCGCCGCGCTGTCGTCGACCCGCGGCGTCGTGGCCGCCTCGGGCGGCGTGGTCGAGTCCGTCGCGGCCCCCTCCGTCGCCGCGCCGTCGCCGGCCGTCGCCGTCTCGCCGTTGGCTGCGTCTGGTGCTGCCTCGGTGGCCGTAGCGGCACGCCCCGAACGCCGCCGCCCGCGCCGCCGTCGCCGCCGCACCGGCTCCGCGCCGTCGGTTCGGCCATCCGCCTCACTCGGCTGATCGGCTGCCAGCCGGGCCGTACGTGGCTCCGCGCCGCTCTCCTTCGCCCGCGCCTGACGATCGAGGAAGTCCAGTCGCGCGGCGACCGACTCCACCAGCATGCGGTGGTTCTTCATTTCGACGGAGAGGCGCGTCATCTCGGCGACGAGGTCATTCATGACCCGGTGGTTCAATTTGTCGATCTCTTCGCGCGCCGCCAGCCGCGAACTGCTCATGTCGAACAGCCGCGCCACGCGGTCGTCGAACGCCGCCTGCTGCACGTTTATCCTGGACTGCACGGCGAGCGCATGCACGACCGGCCGAACGTTGAAGAGGAACTTCAGCAGCGGACCGAGCAGCTTCCGGATGCCGTAGAGCACGCGTCCGATCACCCCCCGCGACGAACGGTAGATCGTGTCCTCGTCGAATTTGTACGTTTCCGTGGGGGGTGGGGCGGGCGCCGCCCTTGCATGCGGCGGCCGCGCGGCGAGCGCGGACCGGGCGCCGCCGGGGTTCAGCAGCTCCGACGCCGTGGCATCCGCCTGCTCCCGCACCTGCGCGTCCGATGCGTCATCGTCACGGTTGGCCCGGATGCGGGCGCGAACCTGCTCCATGATGCGCTCCACATCGATGCCTTCTGACTGCACGGAAAATTCGGACATGAGACACCTGCTGGAAGAGCCGCTCGCCGCTCAAGCAGCCGCGGGATCGCCGGCGCGGACGCTCAAGGCGCCGTGCCGGCCCGCTGGAGTAACGCGCCGGCGGGACGGAAGGCCGGCCGTCAGCCGTCGAAGCTGGCGACCGCCTCCGCTTCCGACTCGTAGGTGTCGAAGATCGTGAGCAGCTTGGTGATGGCCAACAGGTCCTTGATACGGCTGGTCAGGCTCAGCAGCTTGAGGCTGCCGCCTTCCCGACTGACCGTCGTGTAGCTGCTGACGATGGCGCCGAGACCCGCGCTGTCCACGTACGGCACGTCGGCGAGGTTCAGCAGGAGTTTCTTGTAGCCTTGCTGAATCAGGCTGTTGATCTTGTCCCTGAGCAGCTCGTCGCCACTGCCGATCGTCAGCTTGCCCTTCAGATCCAGGATCATGACATCGCCGCTCGGGCGTTGCTCGATCTCCATTGTCCCTTGCCCTCCGACACCCGAGCCCGTCCCCATTTCCCCGCGCCCCGCGACGCCAACCGCAGTCTGCTCCCACGTCGGACGGGGAGCGGGTGCATGGAATCGTTGACGCTGCGCGGGAAAGTGCTATTCGGTCTCGCGCCGCATCTTCTTGCGGCTGCGTTTCCGCGCCAAGGCCTGCTTTGCGCGGCGTTTATCTCCCGGTTTCAGATAATAGGAATGCTTCTTGATATCCTTGATGATATCTTCCTGCTGGACTTTCCGCTTGAACCGGCGAAGCGCGCCCTCGATTGACTCGCCTTGCTGAATTCTGACTTCTGCCAACTCCGTTGTCACCCCCCTCGGGTGGTTCAGGGATCCCGTTCGGGACCGAGAACCGAACCCTAGATGTTAGGCGGAAAGCCGCGGCAGGTGCAAGGGTACGCGACATGTCGATGAAATTGCTATTGGTTGGCGGCGGGGCGCGCGAGCACGCCCTCGCCTGGAAGCTGTCCGGGGAACAGACGGTTCGCGAGCTGGTCTGTGGTCCGGGCAATGCCGGTATCGCGCGTCTGGCCCGGTGCGTGGCGCTCGACGTATCCGACCCCGAGGCGATTCTTGCCGCCGCGGTACGGGAACAGGTCGACTTCACGGTCGTCGGCCCTGAGCTGCCGCTGGCAGGCGGGGTCGCGGACGTCTTTGCCGCCGCCGGCCGCCCGCTGTTCGGGCCGCGCAAGGCGGCGGCCCGCCTCGAAAGCAGTAAGGTTTTCGCCAAGCGGTTCATGGAGCGTCACGCGATTCCTACGGCCCGCTTCCGCGTGTGCGACACGCCGGCCGCGGCGCTTGCCGCCGTGACCGGAGATGAATTCGGCTTTCCGGTCGTCGTCAAGGCGGACGGGCTGGCGGCCGGCAAGGGCGTGACTGTTGCGCCGGACCGTGAGACGGCGGAGGCGGCGGTGCGCGCGGCCATGGTGGACGGCCGGTTCGGTGCGGCGGGATCCAGCGTGGTGATCGAGGAATGTCTCGCCGGAGACGAGGCGTCGTTCTTCGTGCTGTGCGACGGCCGGCGCGGGGTGGCCCTGCCGTCGGCCCAGGATCACAAGCGGGCGTTCGACGGCGACCAGGGGCCCAATACCGGCGGCATGGGGGCGTTCGCGCCGAGCCCACTCGTCTCGCAGGCGCTGGCCGCCCGCGTGATGACGGAGATCGTCCAGCCGGTGCTCGACGGACTCCGGTCGGAAGGCACCGAGTACCGCGGGGTGCTCTACGTCGGTCTGATGCTGACGCGCGCCGGGCCCCAGGTGATCGAGTTCAATGTGCGCTTCGGCGACCCGGAAGCGCAGGTCGTACTGCCGATGATCGAGACGGACCTGACGCCCACCCTGTTCTCGGCGGCCACCGGGGATCTGGGAACGGCCGCCTGGCGCACGGCCGGCGACCCGCACGTCGGAGTAGTCGTGGCGTCTGGCGGATATCCCGGCGCCTATGAGACCGGCTACGAGATTGGCGGACTCGACGCGGCGGAGGCGGTGCCCGGCGTGGTTGTATTCCATGCAGGGTCGCGCCTGCAGGATGGCCGGATCGTGACGAGCGGCGGCCGGGTGTTGACGGTGGTCGGCCGGGGACGCACATTCGGCGAGGCCCGCGACCGGGCCTATCAGGCAACGGCGTGCATTTCATTTCCGGACAAGCATGTCCGGACCGACATAGGCATGAAGGCGATAGCGGCCGGCGACGGCCCTGCGTGAGGTAAGGCGATGGCGAAGCGACAAGTGCAGATTCTGATGGGTTCCGACTCCGACGCTCCGATCATGAAGCGCACGGTCGACGTGCTGCGGGAGTTCGGGATCGAATGCGAGATGACGGTGGCGTCGGCGCACCGCTCGCCGGACCGCGTCCACCGGCTGGTGCAGGAGGCGCGCGACGAAGGCGTGGGGGTGTTCATCGTCGGCGCCGGCGCCGCCGCGCATCTGGCCGGCGTCGTGGCGGCCCACGCAACCCAGCCGGTAATCGGCGTGCCGATCGATTCGTCCCCCCTGAAGGGGTGGGACGCGCTGCTTGCCACGGTGCAGATGCCGCCCGGCGTGCCGGTCGCGACGGTTTCGGTCGGCGCCGCAGGCGCCACGAATGCCGCTGTCCTTGCCGCGCAAATCCTGGCGGTCGGTGACGCGCGGATCGCCGCGGCGCTCCAGCAGTACAAGGAGAAGCTGGCCCGCAAGGTCGAGGCGGCGGCGGCCCGCGTGGAGGCGGACAGCGCGTAGCGCCGCCTGACATATCCACCTTCGGCGCCGCGCCGCTGAGGGTGTCCCGGCTGCGGCAGCGGGCAAGCCGCGTCAGTCCTCGAAGAGCATCACGAGCAGGGCCTTGCCGCTGTGCAGGCGGTTCTCGGCCTGGTCGAACACGACCGACGCGGGTCCGTCGATCACCGCGTCGGTGACCTCCTCGCCGCGGTGCGCCGGCAGGCAGTGGAGGAAGCAGGCGTCGGGGCTGGCGTGCGCCATCAGCGCTTCGTTCACCTGATAGGGCGCGAACAGCCGGTTGCGCTCCGCCTGCTCCGCCGGATCCGCCTCGTGGCCCATCGACGTCCAGACGTCCGTATAGACCGCGTCGACGCCGCGCACCGCCGCAACCGGATCGGTGAACTGCACGAGCTCCGCGCCGTGCTGCGCGATCCGCTCGACGTCGGCGCCGACCTGCGCCGGCAGCGCGAAACCTTCCGGCGTCGCGACGTGCACGGTGATGCCCAGCATGGTCGCCGCCTGTGCGAACGACTTCGCCACGTTGTTGCCGTCGCCCACAAAGGCGACGCGCCGGCCCCGTAGCGTGCCCCACAGCTCCTGCAGCGTGAGGCAGTCGGCCAGCGCCTGGCAGGGGTGCTCGTCGTTGCTTAGCGCGTTGATCACGCGCAGCTCGCGCGTGGCCATGGCGAGGTCGACGATGCGCGCCTGATCGAACGTCCGCACGACCGCGCCCTCGACCCAGCGCTCCAGGCTGCGGCCCACGTCGGCCAGCGACTCGCGCGTCCCGAGGGCGACATCGGCCGACGGGTCGATGAAGTCGCCCCCCAGCTCGCGAATCGCGATCTCGAACGTGGAGCGGGTGCGCAGGGAGGGTTTCTCGAAAAGGATGGCGACGTAGGTGCCCTGCAGCGCGGCGGAGGTGGCCGCCTCGCGGCCGAGCCGGCGGTCCCGCTTGAGCGTCGCGGCCAGGGCGAGATGGTGCTCCAGGTCTTCGGGGTTGAAGTCGAGCACCGACAGGAAGCAGCGGCCGGCGAGCGTGGCTGCGCCGTCGGACTTCTGGCGTCCTGCCGCCTGTCTATCTGCCGGAGCCACCGTGTCCTCCTCCGCAGCCCGTGCTCATGTCCGGTAGTCCGCGTTGATGCGCACGTACTGCGCGCTGAGATCGCACGTCCAGACGGTTGCGTCGTGGCCGCCGCCCGTGCCGAGGTCCACCGCCACTTCGACCTCGCTGCCGGCCAGGTGCGCCGCCGCCGCCGGTTCCCGGTCGGCGAACACGGTGTCGCCGGCGAACAGCACCGCGGGTCCGATGCGGACCTGCGCCTGCGCCGGATCGATCGCCACGCCCGCGCGTCCGGCCACGGCGAGCAGGCGACCCCAGTTCGGGTCGCCGCCGTTCAGTGCCGTTTTCACGAGCAGCGAATTGGCTATCGCCCGCGCCGCCCGCCTGGCGTCCGCGTCCGATCCGCCGCCGGTTACGCGGACGGCCACCAGCTTCGTCGCCCCCTCGCCGCCGCGGACGATCTCGCGCGCCAGCGTGCCGCACACCTCCCGCAACGCGTCCACGAACGCCGCGTGCGCCGCTTCATCGACCGTGACGCCGCTCGCACCGCTGGCCAGCAGGAACACGGCGTCGTTCGTCGAGCATTCGCCGTCGACTGTGATCGCATTGAATGTGTCTGCGACCGCTGCGGACAGTGCGCGCTGGAGGCGGGCCGGCTCGACGGCGGCGTCGGTGGTGAGAAAGCCGAGCATCGTGGCCATGTTCGGCTCGATCATGCCGGCGCCCTTGACCATACCCCCGACGGCGAACGAACCGCCCGGCGTGTCCACCCGCACCGCCGCTTCCTTGGGTGAGCGGTCGGTGGTCATGATCGCCTCCGCGGCGGCCGTATGCGTGTCGCTCCCCAGACGCGGGACGGCGTCGGCAATCCCCCGGGCGATCTTCGTCACGTCCAGGCGCAGGCCGATGACACCTGTCGAGGCGACCAGCACGTGCTCGGTCCGGCAGCCTGTTTCTTGCGAGACCGCCGCCGCCATGGCGTCCGCCGCCGCCATTCCGTCCGCGCCGGTGCAGGCGTTGGCACACCCGCTGTTGACGACCACGGCGCGGGCCGTGCCTCCCGAAGCGACCAGGTGGCGTTTCGAGACAACCACCGGCGCGGCCACGACGAGGTTGGTCGTGAACACCGCTGCGGCGGTTGCCGCCTCGTCGGCGACGATCAGCGCCAGGTCGAGGGCGTCGGCCTTCAGGCCGCACGACACCGCCGCCGTCCGAAAGCCGGCCGCAGCCGTGACGCCGCCGCTGACGGGGTTGGTCATGGCTGGTACGCCTTCGCCTGCAGATCGAGAATGACGGCGTACTGCCGGCAGCGCCGGAACCAGATGCACGCGTGGCAGTCGGTCGAGATCTTCTCCGGCACCCATTGATGGGGAACGATGGAGAACCCGATGCGGATGAACGGGCGCGGATCGTGCGTGAATGCGCACAGCAGCGGGTAGCCCTGCTCCCGCGCCTGCGCGACGATGGCGTTGAGCAACTGCGTGCCGACACCGTGCCGGCGGTGCGCCGCCGCGACGACGAGCGAGCGCACCTCCGCGACCCGCGGTCCGAGCTTCGCGAGCTCCGCGCAGCCGGCTATGCCGCCGGGACCGGCCGCGACCAGAAAGCGCGGTACGTGCAGCACGACCTCGCCCAGCGGGCGCGGCAGCAGGTGTCCGACTTCCAGGTTGTCCGTGATCAGCTGGAAGAGGATCGGCGCCTCGTCGGCGCCGGCCGGCCGGATCGCGACTGCGTCGCTCGCGGAGGCTGTTTGCGCAGCGGGTGTCGTCATGGTTGGTGTCTCGATCACGAGACATCCTCGAGAGCCGCGCCAAGCCGCGCGAGTCCTTCGTCGATGTCGCCGTCGGATATCGTCAGCGGCGGCAGCAGCCGCACCACCGTGCCGGCCGTCCGGTTGACGATCACGCCCCGTTCCAGGCCCGCCGGAACGATCCGATCCGCAACGCCGGGTTCGACCTCCATGCCCCACATCAATCCGGCGCCGCGGATCTCGCCGACCGCCGCGTGCGTCTGCGCCAGTTGCCGCAGTCCGCGCTCCACGCGCGCCCCGGCCTCGGCGACACGCGCCGGCAGGCCGTTTTCGAGCGCGTCGACAAACACGAGCGCCGCGCGGCAGGCGAGCAGGTTGCCCCCGTAGGTGCTGCCGTGGTCACCGAACGCGACCGTGCCGGCCACCCGCTCGCTGAGCAGCGCCGCGCCGACCGGCACGCCGCCGCCAAGCGCCTTGCCGAGCGCCATCAGATCCGGCCGGAGACCAAGCGCCGGCGAATGGAACGGCCGGCCGGTGCGTCCCAGCCCGCACTGGATCTCGTCAGCGATCAGCAACGTGCCGGTCTCCTCGCACACCGCCGCAAGCGTCTCCGCCATCGTCCCGGACAGCGGCCAGACGCCTCCTTCCCCTTGTATCGGCTCGACGATGACGGCGGCCGTTGCGGAAGTTACCGCCTGGCGGAGTGCATCCGGGTCGTCCGGCGCCACGAAGCGCACGCCGGGGACGAGCGGTGCGAACGGCGCGCGGTAAGGGGCGCCGGACGTGACCGACAGCGACCCGAACGTGCGCCCGTGAAACGAGCGCTCGAAGGCGACGATCTCGGTGCGGCGCCGGTCGCCCGCCGTGTGCCAGTACCGTCTGGCGAACTTGAGGCACGCCTCCACTGCTTCGGTGCCGCTGTTGCAGAAGAACGCACGCGGCAACCCCGACAGCCGCGCCAGCCGGGCGGCGAGCTGCCCCTGCAGGGGATGAAAGAACAGGTTGGACGTGTGCAGCAGCTCGTTTGCCTGCGCCGCAATGGCTCCTGCCAGCCCGGCATGCGCATGGCCCAGCGACGCCACGCCGATGCCGGACAGCAGGTCGATGTATTCGCGGCCGTCACAGTCGGTGACGCGCGAGCCCGCGCCGCGCACCAGTACGAGCGGCAGGCGCTTGTACACCTGCAGGATATGCGCCGCTTCGACGCCGAGCACCTCATCCGCCACTGTGGTCATCGTCCAGTCCTCCTCCGCCGTCCGCACGCGGTCACGCGGGTCGCGCCCGCATGTCCCGCGTCATCGAGCGCGCCCGGCCGCCGGCCGTCCAGGATGCGCACCTCGGCGACCCCGCCGCCGCCCGCGGCACGGCAGGCGAGCAGCTTGGCTATCATTCCGGCGCTCGCCTGGCCGTCCCCGATCAGCCGATCGAGGCATTCGTCGTCCACGACCGGGATGGTTGCCCCGGATTCGTCCAGCACGCCGGGCGTCGTGCCGGCGACGGTCAGCAGATCCGCGCCCAGCCGCGCCGCGAGATCGGCCGCCAGCGTGTCCGCGTTGACGTTGAACAGCCGGCCCCTGCCGTCGGTTCCGATGCTTGCCACGACGGGCACATGGCCGCTTTCCGTCAGTTCGAACAGCAGCTCGGGCCGGCAGCCGGCGCGCTTCGGGAGACCGACGAAGCCCAGGTCGACGTGCGTCCCGTCGGTCGCGCGGTAGCGCCGCGCGGCGCTGACGGTGGCCAGGCCGGCGTCGACGCCGGTCAGGCCGACCGCGCTGCCCCCGGCGGCGCCGATCGCCGCCACCAGCCGCGTATTCACGCGGCCGGCCAGCACGCCCAGCACGACGTCGAGCGTGGCGGCGTCCGTGATCCGGACGCCGTCGACGGTCCGCTTGGGGATCCCGAAGCGGGCCAGCTCGGCATCGACCTCCCGCCCGCCCCCATGCACAACCACCACGCGGCGCCTCTCGGCGGCGGCGCACACCGCGCGCGCCATCTGCCGCCTCCGCCGCGGCTCGTCCAGCAGCTCGCCGCCGAACTTGATGACATGGAGACTCTTTCCCGGTTGCCGCCGGCCGGCCGCCGCCGTTGCCGGCATCAGAGCAACCCTGCCTGCTCTTCGAGACCGAAGGCGACGTTCAGATTCTGCAGCGCCTGCCCCGCGGCGCCCTTGCCGAGGTTGTCCAGGCACGAGACCAGCACGAGACGTCCGCGGTCGGCATCCAGCTTCCACCCGATGTCGCAGAAGTTGGTGTACGCCACCTGCTTGATCTCCGGCAGCGCCGCGTGCCGCAGGCGGACGAGCGGCGCGGCGCCGTACGCCTGCTCGAACAGTTTGGCAACTGCTTCCTCGGTAATGCCGTGGCGGACACGGACGTAGATGGTCGCCAGGATGCCGCGATCGATCGGCACCAGGTGCGGGACGAAGGTGACCGCCCGCTCCAACTGCTGCTCCATCTCGGCCGCGTGGCGGTGCGCGAGGACGCCGTAGGCGGCGACGCTGCCGTGGCGTTCCGAGAAATGCGTCTTTTCGCTCGGGGTCTTGCCGGCGCCCGAGATGCCGGACTTGGCGTCGATCACCACGTCTCCCTCGATCGCCCCGGCTTCCGCCAGCGGCTCGAGCGCCAGGAGTGCGGCCGTTGGATAGCATCCGGGACAGGAGACGACGCGCGCGTCCGCGAGCGACGCGCGGCAGCGCTCCGTCAGTCCGTAGACGATCGGTATCTCCAGGTCCGGGGTCTTGGGGTACCAGCGCGCCCGCGCCGCGGCCGTGCGCAGCCGGAAGGCGCCCGACAGGTCGAACACCCGGGTACCGCGCGCGACCAGCTCGGGCACGAGCTCGGCGCTCGCCGCCTCGGGCAGCGCGAGGAACACGGCATCCACCGACCGCGTCAGGTCCGCGACGGACAACGGCGTCACGTCGCCGGACCAGATACCGGTCAGCGCCGGCAGCGCCCGCTCGCCGTCGCGTGCGTTCGACGCCATGGCTGCCGTCACTTCCAACTGTGGGTGCCGCGCTGCGAGACGCAGCAGCTCCTGCCCCCCGTAACCGGTCACGCCCGCGATGCCAACCCTGATGTCAGACATGAGTAACTATGCTCGGAAGCGTGTGATTATACGTAACACGTTGTTCAGGATCAATGTGAGCGAGGCTCTAAATTTAAAAAAAGCACGTAAATTTACCGATTTTCTAGTAGTTGATCACACCGTCATGATGTGTATAATAATCCGCCGTTAGGAATAAAAATGAAAAGATACAGGCAGTCGGCGATCCTCGAACTCGTGACGCAGGAGTCTGTGTGCAGCCAGGACGAGTTGTGCCGGCGGCTGCGGGCCCGCGGGTTCCACGCGACGCAGGCGACGATATCGAGGGACGTCAAGGAGCTGCAGCTCGTCAAACGGGCGGCGGACGGCGCGTACCAGAAGCCGGGCCTGCCCCCCGGCGGGCGGGAGGCGCTGGGCAACGGTGTCCAGAAGGCGGTGGCCGACTACCTGCGGCGACTGGATCAGGTGCAGCAACTGCTGGTGCTGCGGACGGATCCCGGCCAGGCGCCGCCGCTCGCCGTCGCGATCGACCGCGCGGCGTTGCCGGAGGTCGTCGGCACGGTTGCCGGCGATGACACGATCCTGATCATCACGAGGCATGCGCGGGCAGGGCGGGAGGTGACCCGTCTGCTCGAAGGCTGGGCGCGCGGCTAACCGCCGGGTTGGTCGCACAGCTGCAAATTCAACGTAACAAGGAGCAGGTATGGAGCGCATAGTGTTGGCGTACTCGGGCGGACTGGACACCTCCGTGGCGGTCCGCTGGTTGGCGGAGCAATACGACGCCGAGGTGGTCGCGGTCACGATGGATCTGGGCCAGGGCAAGGAGCTCGACGACATCCGCGAGCGCGCCCTGGGCGTGGGGGCGATCCGCTCGCACGTCGTGGACGTCCGCGAGGAGTTCGCGCAGCAGTACGTGTTGCCGGCGCTGCAGGCGGGGGCTGTCTACGAAGGGAAATATCCGTTGGCGACGGCGCTCGGCCGCCCGCTCATCACACAGAAGCTGGTCGAGATCGCCGAGTTCGAGAATGCTGGCATCATCGCGCACGGTTGCACCGGCAAGGGAAACGACCAGGTTCGCATGGATGTCTCCGCGCGCGCGCTCAATCCCGATATCCGGGTAGTGGCGCCGGCCCGCGAGTGGGGCATGACCCGCCCGGACGAGATCGAGTACGCCCGCGCCCACGGCATCCCGATCCCGGCCTCCGTCGACAACCCCTACAGCACCGACGCGAATCTGTGGGGGCGCTCCATCGAATGCGGCGTGCTCGAGGATCCCTGGGTGGAGCCGCCGGAGGAGATTTACATGTTGACGAAGGCGCCGGAGGAGTGTCCGGATGCGCCCGCCTACGTCGAGGTGGCGTTCGAGGCCGGGGTGCCCACGAAGGTCAACGGCGTGGCGATGCCGCTGACCGAGTTGATCAACTCGCTGGACACGATTGCCGGCGCGCACGGCGTCGGGCGTATCGACATGCTGGAGAACCGGCTGGTCGGCATCAAGTCGCGGGAGATCTACGAAGCCCCCGCCGCCACGCTGCTGCACGTCGCGCACCGTGAGCTGGAGGCGATCGTCATTCCGAAGGACCTGGAGCGGCTGAAGCACGACATGGGCCGCACGTACGCGGATCTGGTTTACAACGGCCTCTGGTTCACCCCGGCGCGCGAAGCGATCGATGCCTTCGTCGCCAAGGTGCAGGAGCGGGTGAACGGGGTGACGCGGCTGAAGCTGTACCGCGGCGATTGCCGGGTGGTCGGCCGCAAGTCGCCGAACGCGCTGTACGAGACCAGTCTGGCCACCTACGACGAGGGGGATCAGTTCGACCACTCGGCCGCGGAAGGGTTCATCAAGATCTGGGGTCTGCCGCTCGAGACCACGGCCCGCCAGTCGCGGCGGCGGGCGAAGGCCGGTTCGTAATCCAATGACGGACGAGCAACATCTGTGGTCCGGCCGGTTCGCCGACGCACCGGACGCCGATGTCTTCCGCTTCCAGGCGTCGTTCGGTTTCGACCGGCGCCTGTTCGAGGACGACGTGGAGGGGAGCCTGGCGTGGGCGGAGGCGCTGGCGCAGGCCCGTGTGCTGTCCGCGGTCGATGCGGAGTCCATCCGCCAGGGGCTGTCCGCCATCCGCGAGGCGGGGCGGGGCGACGCCGCGTATCTCCAGGGTGCCGACGAGGACGTCCACGCGTTCGTCGAGCGCAAGCTGATCGAACGGGTGGGAGACGTCGGCCGGCGGCTCCATACCGGGCGTTCGCGCAACGAGCAGGTGTCGCTCGACCTGCGCCTGTATCTGCGCCGGCGCCTGCCGGCGGTCCAGCGTGCCGTGGTCGGGCTGGTCGACGCCCTGGCGGGCCGCGCGACGGCGGCGGGGACGTCGCTGATGCCGGCCTATACGCACCTGCGCCGTGCGCAGCCGGTGCTGGCGGCGCATTTCTTTCTCGCGCATGCCGCCGCGTTGCGGCGCGACCACGACCGCATCGAGGCCGTGCGCGACGAGGCCGACGCGCTGCCGCTCGGTTCCGGAGCGGTCGCCGGTACGAGCTATGCGGTCGACGTCGCGGCGCTGGCGCGCCGGTTGGGATTTTCGCGCGTGGCGGCCAACAGCCTGGACGTGTCGTCGGACCGGGACTTCGTCGCGTCGATGCTGCACGCCTCTGCGCTCGTGATGGTGCACCTCAGCCGTCTGGCGGAAGACCTCATCCTCTTCACGGGCGACGAGTTCGGCCACTTCGAGTTGGCCGACAGCGTGGCGACGGGCAGCAGCCTGATGCCGCAGAAGAAGAATCCCGATCCGCTGGAGCTGGTGCGCGGCAAGACCGGCCGGGTGGTGGGCCGCGCCGCCGGCTGGCTAACGACGATGAAGGGGCTGCCGAGCGGCTACAACAAGGATCTCCAGGAGGACAAGGAGGCGGTGTTCGAGGTCGAGGACACGGTCATCGGCTCGCTCCAGGCGATGACGGCGGTGACCGCGAGCCTGGAGATCCGCCCGGTCGCAGACGAGGCCGCGGCGGAAGGGTTGCTGCTGGCGACCGACGTGGCCGACTACCTCGTCCATCGGGGACTGCCGTTCCGCCGCGCGCATGAGGTGGTGGGCGGCATCGTCCGCGACCTCGTGGCGACCGGGCGCGACTTCACGTCGCTGACGCCGGCCGAGTGGCAGCAGTACCACGAGTTGTTCGAGGCGGATGTGGCTCGGCGCATCACGGCGCGCGGCGCGGTGGAAGCGCGCACGACGCCGCAGTCCACGAATCCGGCGGCGGTCCAGGCGGCGCTCGAAGCGGCCCGCCGCTGGGTGGCGGCGCGGCCGTGAGCGCGTGCGTTTCCGGTTTGCGCAGGCTTTGCAGGCTCTGCTAGACTATAGTTCCTGCGCGGTCACATTCCCTTTTACGCCTCAGGCCTTCGGGAAACTGATCAGCGCCGAGATCGCGCAGGTAAGCTCAAGTCCCGCAGGAACACCGTGGTGCCAGGTGCAGCCGTGGCCGCGATGGCCACGCCCGTGCTCGAATAGACCAGATGAGTGAGCAGGACCGCGCGGCTAGACAGCCGGGCAGACCCGATCCGGCTGTCGAGTCTCCCGAAGAATCGATCCCCGCCGAGTCGCCGACCGAACCGACCGAGGAATGGCCGGTGCGCCGCGCGCTGATTCGGGCGACGCTCACGCTGCCCGAGGGCGCGCCGCCCACGCAGCGCCAACCGCCGGTGTTCACGATGCACCAGCAGACGCGCGGCGGCAACGGCGGCAACCGGGCGAACGGCAATGTGCGCAACAGCCGTCCGGCCTGGGAAAACGGCCATCCCAACAAGCAAGGCGACAAGAACAACTCGTCCCGGTCATCCCGCCGCAACGATCGAAGTGGACAGATCCGTAACGGATCGCCATCCCGGTCGGCATCGTCGCGCCGGGGTCGGGGCCGCTCGCGCTGAGCAGCCCCATGGCCGATCTGGACGGCAAGACCGGCCTCGTCGTCGGCATTGCCAACAAGCGTTCCCTCGCCTGGGCCATCGCGCAGGCTGCCGATGCCGCCGGCGCGCGCCTCATCCTCAGCTACGCGAACGAGCGCTTCGGCGAGAACACGCGCAAGCTGGCCGAGAGCCTGAGCCGTCCCGCGCAGCTGGTCGGCTGCGACCTGACGCGCGACGAGGAGATCGAGGCGCTGTTCCAGGCGGTCGACGCCGAGCACGGCGGACTGGACTTCCTCGTGCACGGCGTCGCCTTCGCGTCGCGCGAGGCCATCTCCGAGCCGTTCACGCAGACCACGCGAGGCGATTTTCTGCAGGCGCTCGACGTGAGCACCTACTCGCTGGTGGCCCTCGCCCGGGGCGCCGCGCCGCTGATGGAACGGCGCGGCGGCGGCAGCATCCTGACGCTGACCTACCTGGGAAGCGATCGCGTCTTTCCCAACTACAACGTCATGGGCGTGGCGAAAGCGGCGCTGGAAGCGTCGGTCCGCTATCTGGCGGCCGACCTCGGCCCGCGCAACATCCGCGTCAACGCCGTCTCGGCCGGTCCGATCAAGACGCTGTCGGCAGCCGGCATCTCGGGCTTCACCCGCATCCTGCAGCACTACCGCGAGCGCGCGCCGTTGCGGCGGACCGTCGATGCGGCCGAGGTGGCCGACGCCGCGACGTTCCTGCTCACACAGGGGAGTCGCGCCGTGACGGGCGAGGTGTTCATGGTCGACGCGGGGTTCCACACCACCGGGATGTAGGTATCCACCATGGCCGGCCTGCGTCGCGCGCGCGGCCTGCTGCTACGCGTGGTGTTCGCCCGCCGGGCCGCCGCCGCCGCAGGCGGGATCCTCGTAGGGGTGTTCGCGGCGCTCCGGTTCCTCGAATTCGCCTGGGAGTCGTGGCTGTCGGACGGGGTGGCCCTGGTGCTGGGCGCGCTCGGCGCCGCGCTGCTGCTGGCCGCGGCAACCGGCCGCCGGCCCGACTGGATCGATCCGGACGGCGCGGGCGGAGGCGGATAGCAGCTGCTGGTACACTACGGCCGTGCCGCACCGGCGACCAGGCGCCGCGGGCGCCAAGCAGCAGCAGTACCTTACCGGGGCGCCGATCCGCAATTACCGGCCGCGGGGCAGCGCGGAGGTGCGGCGGCTGATCGACGACGGTTTCCAGGCGTTCAACGCCGGCCGGCTGTCGGAGGCGTGCCACGTATATGCCGACCGGATGCTCGACCCGGCGCACGATACGACCATCGGGCTGACCATGGCCGGGGCGATGACCCCCGCCGGGCTCGGCGGGTGCGTCATCGAGCTGATGGACCGGGGGCTGGTGGACTTCATCATCAGCACCGGCGCCAACCTGTACCACGACCTGCACTACGCCCTCAATTTCACGCTGCACCGGGGCTCGCCGTTTCTCGACGACGTGGAGCTTCACAAGCACGGCGTCATCCGCATCTACGACGTCCTGTTTCCGGCCGACGTGCTGCTCGAGACCGACGCCTACATCCGGGACTTCCTCCTGCGGCAGGGGTACGAGGCGCCCACCTCGTCGGCCGAGCTGCACCACCGGATCGGCCGGGACCTGCTGCAGCGCCAGCCCGCCTGCGAGGAGTACTCGGTGCTGGCCAAGGCGGCGGCGGCCGGCCTGCCGATCTACACCTCGTCGCCGGGCGACAGCTCGATCGGCATGAACCTCGCCGCCCATGAGCTGCTCGAGGACGGGCGGTGCATGGTCGATCCCAACCGCGACGTGAACGAGGTGTGCGCGATCGTTCTGGCGGGCGAGAAGAACGGCTGCGTGATAGTGGGCGGCGGATCGCCGAAGAACTTCTACCTGCAGGGGCAGCCGACCCTCTGGGAGGTGTATGGAATTCCCAAGGGGGGCAACGAGTACTTCCTGCAGTTGACGACCGATCAGGCGGTGTGGGGCGGCTTGTCCGGCGCGACGCCGGCGGAGGCGGTCAGCTGGGGCAAGGTCAATCCAGGCCGGCTGCCGGACACCGTGGTGGCCTACTGCGACGCCACCATCGCGTTTCCGCTGCTGTGCGAGTACGTGGTCGGTTCCCCGCATGGCCGCCGCGCGCGCAAGGAGCTGATGGGGCGGCTCGACGAGCTCGTCGCTGAATTGAAGCGCCAGGCGTCGGCCGCGCGTGGCTGACCGGACTAAGCTCCCGTTGCCACGTTCTCCGGCCGCCAGGCGTACGGCGCCGGGTCCGTAACGCCGACCGCATCGAACGCCTGCAGCCGCTCGCGGCACTTGCTGCACCGCCCGCAATGCTCCACACCGGCCGGATTCATGCAGGAGAGCGTCAGCTCCCAGGGCACGTCGAGCGCCGCGCCAATCCTGATGACGTCCGGCTTGTCGAGGTGGGCGAACGGCGCCGCGATCTCGAACGCGTGGTCGACGCCAAGCGACAACGCATGGCCCATCGCCGCGAAGAACTCCGGGGTCGCATCCGGAAACGGGTTGCCGGCGAGTGGTCCGACCGCGACCCGCGGAATGCCGTGCAGCGCGCAGTAGACGGCGGTCTTCGCCAGGAGCAGCACGTTCCGCCCGACGAGATAGACGTCGCTGTCCGGGGTGTTGTACGCCGGCGGGGCGCCGCGCAGCGCCCAGTGCGTGGCCGGATATACATCCGTGACCGGCAGCTCGAGCCGCGCGAGCTCACGCACGCCGCCAGCGAAGGCGGGCGCGGCCAGGAGCCGGGCGACCCGCGCCTCCTCCGCCCGTTCCCACGCGAGGCCGGCGCTGACGTACACTGGCTGCACGGCGCCGCTCCGGGCCTCGTGCGCCACCAGCACGGCGCTGTCGAGTCCGCCCGAGCAGAGGACTGCCGTCACGCTGCCTTGACCGTCGTTCGAACGCTCCACTACCATCGATTCCAGTCACGATAACGGATTTCATGTACTCGGTCACCAAGCGCATCGAATTCTGCTACGGCCACCGGCTGCTCGAATACGACGGTGTCTGCAAGCACCCCCACGGCCACAATGCCGTAGCCGAGATCGAGGTGCGGACCGCCTCGCTCGACGCGCGCGACATGGTCTGCGACTTCAGCGACATCAAGCGGGTGGTCAAGGGGTGGATCGACAGTGAGCTCGACCACCGCATGATTCTGCGTGGCGACGATCCGCTGCTGGCGCCGCTGCGCGCGCTCGGCGAGCCGGTGTACGTGGTCGACAACAATCCCACGGTCGAGCACATCGCCCGGCTGATCTTCGAAAAGACGGAATCTCTCGGGTTCCCGGTAGTCCGCGTGACAGTCTGGGAAACGCCCGCCTCATTCGCCACCTACGTCGGGGAATCCGCCCCGTCCGCGAGCAGCAAGCCGTCGCCCGCCGACGCCGGCTGACCCGCCGCGCGCGCGCGGCTGCCGGCCCTGGCCGACGGAGAGTTGGCGGCGCTGATGGCCTTCCTGGAATCGTTGTGACGGCGCGGCGGAAATCTACCCCTCCGGCTTTGCCGGCGCGACCTGCAGCTTGGCCGCCGCACGCATGCCGATCGTGATCTGCCGGTTGCTCTTGCCGCGGACCACGACCTGGTCGGCGGCGTCGTCGCGCGTTTCGACCCGTAGCGCCTGACCCGGCTTGAGGCTGTTGCCTTCCAGGAAGCGCAGGAATGTCGCATCCTGATCGGTTACGCGCGTCAGCACGACCGTATCGCCGAGCGGACAGGTGAGCAGCGTCGGGTAGTCGCGCGTCACCACCGATCCGCTGGAGTCGGGAATCGGGTCGCCGTGGGGGTCGGTGGCCGGGCGTCCGAGCATCGTATCGATCCGATCGATCAGCTTGTCGGAGGCGGCGTGCTCCAGACGCTCCGCTTCGTCGTGCACCTCGGCCCAGCTCATGCCGAGCACCTTGACGAGAAACAGCTCCATCAACCGGTGCCGCCGGAGCACAAGCGCCGCCAGCTTCTCGCCGGACGGGGTCAACCGCACGCCCGCGTACGGCTCGTAGTCGACCAGGCCAGACTCGGCCAGCGCCTTGACCATGGTGGTGGCGGTGCCGGGGACTACGCCGAGTGCGTGGGCCAGATGCCCCATCGGCACCAGCCGCGCGCGATCGCGCTGGGCCGACTGGGCCTTGTAGATGGTCTTCAGATAGTTCTCGACCGTACTCGATGGCAGCGGCATGGCCACGCCTCCAATTCGCGGCAGCTTGACTTGTCCCTGTGCACGCGTCAAGATACATTGATTTTGACTACTCAAAAACAAAATTGTCAAAAGCCGAACTCCACATCCTCGCTGTAGCACGATGGTAGATCCGCAACTCGCCCTGGCGGTATTTGCCGGCCTGTGCCTGCTGCTGGCCGTGTCGCTGTGGCCCGCACGCGGCCTGTTGCCGCGCTGGCTGCAATTCGTGCGGCTAAGCGAGCGCGTGCGCCTGGAGGATGCGCTGAAGCACGTGTTCGCCTGCCGGCAGGCGCGGCAGGCGTGCTCGGTCGACAGCCTTGCCGGCCATCTGGCGGTGTCGTCCGGTGAGTCGGCGGCGCTGCTGTCGCGCCTCGCCGGCATGGGGCTGATGCGGATGGAGTCGGACGGGCCGGTGCTGACCCCTGAGGGTGCGCGGTCGGCCGTGCGGATCGTACGGATCCACAGGCTGTGGGAACGCTACCTTGCAGACCGGACCAGCGTGCCGGCTACGAAGTGGCACGACCAGGCGGAGCGGATGGAGCACGCGCTGTCCGCGGAGCAGGCCGATGCCCTCGACCAGCGGCTCGGCCGCCCGGCCTGGGACCCGCACGGCGATCCCATCCCGGATGCGACCGGCGACATTCCGCCCGCACCCGGCATCGGTTTGGAGGCTGTCACGCCCGGCCGCGCGGTGGAAATCGTGCACCTGGAGGACGAGCCCCCGGAGGTCTATGACGCGCTGCTCAGCGACGGCCTCGACCTGGGCGGCCGCCTGGAGATCGTTGCGCGGTCGGACCGCGGCATCCGCGTGCGTACTGCTGGGCGCGAGTGGACGCTCGACCCGATTGCGGCGCGCAACGTCAACGTGCGCGAGCTGCCACCGGAGGAGCGGGACGCGCGGCCCTGGACGACGCTGCAGGATGCGAGTCCGGGCGAGAGCGTGCGTGTCGTCGAGATCTCCCGCGCCTGCCAGGGACCCCAACGCCGCCGCCTGCTTGACCTCGGGGTGGTCAGGGGCGCCGAGATCGTGCCCGAGCTCGTGAGCGCGGCGGGCGATCCCGTCGCCTACAGCATCCAGGGCGCGCTGATTGCGCTGCGCCGCCAACAGGCAGCGTGGATACGGGTCGAACGCGACTCCGCGAACGCGGCGCCGGAGGTGGCGTGATGCCCGCGCTGGCGCCCGGCGCGTGCGGCGGCTGCGCGCAGCACCGCACCGACAGCCTGCTGCGCCTCGGCCTGAATCCGGACAAGTGGGACTTCCTGGTCGCGCTGGCCGGCAATCCGAACGTCGGCAAGAGCACGGTCTTCAACGCCCTGACCGGGCTCCGGCAGCATACCGGCAACTGGCCGGGCAAGACGATCGTGCGCGCCGAAGGCGCCTTTGGCTACAAGGACAAGCGGCTCAAGATCGTCGATCTGCCGGGCACGTATTCACTGCAGGCGGGCAGCGCCGACGAGGAGGTGGCCCGCGACTTCATCCTGTTCGGCCGGCCGGACGTGACTGTCGTGGTGGTGGACGCGACGCGTCTGGAGCGGAATCTGAACCTCGTCCTGCAAATCCTGGACATCACGGACCGCGTCGTCGTGTACCTCAACCTGGTCGACGAGGCGCGGCGCCACGGCGTCGCCGTCGACCCGGCGCGTCTGGAGCAACAGCTGGGCGTCCCGGTGGTCAGTGGCGTGGCCCGCGAAAAAGTGGGTATCGATGACCTGCTCGCGGCTGCCCACCGTGTGGCAACGGGGGCGCAGTCCACCCGCCCATACCGCGTGGAGCGTCTCACCGGCAGCGTCGAGGAGACGGTCGCCACACTGGCCCGGACCGTGGCGGACGCGTTTCCGCGCGTGCCGAATGCCCGCTGGGTGGCGCTGCGTCTCCTGAATGCCGACGATGCCGTGGTCGCGGCGGTGCGATCGGGGGAGCTCGGACAACTCGGCGACGCGCCGGCGGACGACGACGATGCGCCGCTGCCCCCGCAGCGCGCCCGCGACCAGGTGCTGGAGAGCGCCCGACGGCTGCGCTGGGAGCTGCCGGCCGACTTTCACGACACGCTCACGGAGCGGATCTTCGCCGCGGGCCGTGAGATTGCCGCGGCGGTTGGAATGCAGGGGCTCAAGCGGGCCCGCTTCGACCTCGATCGGACGATGGACCGCCTGCTGACGAACCGCTGGCTGGGATTTCCCCTGATGCTGGCGGTGCTCGCGGCGGTCTTCTGGCTCACGATCGAAGGCGCAAACGTCCCGTCCAGCATGCTGGCGGGCTTATTGATCGACAGGGTGCATCCCTGGCTGAACGGTCTCGGCGCGGCTGCCGGCTTCCCGTGGTGGTTGAGCGGTTTCCTGTTCGACGGCGTGTATCTGGCCACCGCCTGGGTGGTGGCGGTCATGCTGCCGCCGATGGCCATATTCTTTCCGCTGTTCACGTTGCTGGAGGATTTCGGCTATCTGCCGCGGGTCGCCTTCAACCTCGACGCGCTGTTCCGGGCGGCCGGCGCCCACGGAAAACAGGCGCTCACCATGTGCATGGGGTTCGGGTGCAACGCCGCCGGCGTCGTCTCGACGCGGGTCATCGACAGCCCTCGCGAGCGTCTGCTCGCCATCATCACCAACAACTTCTCGCTGTGCAACGGCCGCTGGCCCACCCAGATCCTCATCGCCACGATCTTCATCGGGGCGCTGGCGCCGGCGCATCTCGCAGGGGTCGTATCCGCGGCCGCGGTAGTTGGCATTGCACTGCTGGGCATCGTCACCATGTTCGCCACGTCGTGGCTGCTGTCGCGGACCGTGCTGCGCGGCGAGGCGACCAGCTTCAGCCTGGAGCTGCCGCCCTACCGTCCGCCGCGCGTGCTGCAGACGCTGTACACGTCGATAATCGATCGCACGCTCATCGTCCTCTGGCGCGCCGTGGTTTTTGCGGCGCCCGCGGGCGCGGTGATCTGGCTGGTGTCCAACATCGACGTGGGCGGCGCCAGCCTCGCGCAGCACGGCGTCTCGTGGCTGGACCCGTTCGGGCTGCTGATCGGGCTCAACGGCGTCATCCTGCTCGCCTACGTCGTCGCGATTCCGGCCAATGAGATCGTCGTGCCGACCGTGCTGATGCTCACCGTGCTGACCGCCGACGTGGCCGGCGCCGGCTCCGGTGCGGGCGTGATGTTCGAGCTCGACAGCATCGAGACGACCGGTGGCCTGCTGCGCACCGGCGGGTGGACGCTGCTGACGGCGGTCAACCTGATGCTGTTCAGCCTGCTGCACAATCCGTGCTCCACCACCATCTACACGATCTACAAGGAGACCCGCAGCGCCGGCTGGACGACGCTGTCCACCCTGTTGCCGGTGGTGATTGGCATCACTGTCTGCTTTCTGGTCACGCAGGTGTGGCGCCTGGTCGCGGCCTGAGCTGCTTGCCCGCCCCGTGGCGATCGGCCGCCGGGAAAGGTACGATACGGCCCGATGGCCGCGGAACTGGAAACTTCGAACTGGTCGGGGGAGGGTGATTTCACCCAGCAGCTTATGGACTGGTGCGCCAGCCTGCCTGCGGTTGTGGCCGTGCGCGTCGAGGACGCGCCGTCCGCCCGCTCCGAAGTCGAGTACAACTTCGTCAGCAACGAGATCTACCTGCAGTTTCGAACGCGGGTGCGCGTGGAGCGCCGCCGCCTGTGGAAGGTGCTCCCGATCAGCCGCACCGTAGAGGAGAAGCTGACGACACTCGGCGCGATCGAGTCCGGCCTGACGAGCTCGGACGAGTTCGGGCCGCCGGACTACGCGGACGAAGGGATGATCCAATACCTGCGAACCGAGCGGATCGTGCCGCCGTATCAGACCAAGGGGTACAAGCTGATCGAGCTGGTGCGGATCTACGAGGCCGGTACGCCGTCGCGCGCGTGAGGGGAATGACTATCGTGGAAGTAGGTGACATCCGGAAGCGCGTCCGTCACACCATTGCCGAGTCGCGCAGCGCGGCGGCCGAGCGGCGGGCGCAGGTTGCGGACGCCGAGCGGGACGGCGCCGAGATCCTGGCGGGCGTGGTTGCCCCGCTCTTCACCGTGGTCGCGGCGGCTCTCAAGGCCGAGGGGTACCGCTTCCGGGTGCTCACGCCCGCCGGAACGGTCCGGCTCGCCGCGGAGTCGTCGGCCGACGACTACATCGAGGTTGCGCTCGACACGCTTCGCGATCCGCCGGGACTCGTCGGGCGCGTCAGCCGCCGCTGGGGGCGCCGCGTGCTGGTCGACGAAACGGTTCTGCGCGAAGCTGCTGCCATCGGCGGCCTGACGGCGGAGGACCTGCTCGAATTCACCCTCGCGCAACTCGAACCGTTCGTCGGGCGCTAACGCCCGCTGACGGTCGGAATGCAGTGCAACCAATCTGTCGGACGGACCACGCGTCAGCTTGTGAGCCAGTTGCGGCGGCTGAGGGTGTTGACCGGGAGTGACGAGCTGCAAGTGGGCGGCAGTTCGGAGGCGGGGGTATCTTTACGGTAACTTGGAGAATGCCTTTGACTGGCTGGGGCGGGAATATCCCACAATAGACTGGCGGCTGATGACAAACAACGACTTCTCGGACCAGTTCCTGCGGCCTGTGCGGGAGAAGGCGCGGCAAGTGAAAGACACTTCCGAGCTGTTCGTGAGGTCGTTGAAACTGCTGGAGCTTTGCGGTTTAGTGAACTTGGGTAAGAGGACGGCCCATGAACCGGCATGAGCGGCTGTTGCGGACGATTCTCCGCGGACGGTCCGACGCGAATATCCGCTTCGACGACCTGCGCGCGCTGATGCAGCATCTCGGGTTCGAGGAGCGCGTACGGGCAAGCCATCACGTGTATCGGAAAGCAGGCGTTGCAGAGAAGGTGCAGAGAAGGTCAACCTGCAACGTGACGGCGGAAACGCCAAGCCCTACCAGGTGAGACAGGTCCGTCGGTTGATCCTGAAATACAAATTGGGAAGGGAAGGCTGATGTACAAGTACGAGGTCATTCTCTATTGGAGCAACGAGGACCAGGCCTTCGTTGCCGAAGTGCCGGAGCTTCCGGGATGCATGGCGCACGGCGACAGTCAGGAAGCTGCCCTCAGGCATGTCAACGATGCAATGCAGCTCTGGATCGATACGGCGCGAGAGTTCGGAGATTCAGTGCCGCAACCCAAGGGCGAGCGCCTGATGCTTGCATGACCGTGCGCTACGAGAACCAAGGCGAAGCCTGCGCCGGCTGCCTCCTACCGGTGCAGCGGGTCGGCCTCCTCCCCCGACTCGGCGTACCCGCCGCCGAACCCGCCGCAGGCTGCGGCGCCCCCCGCGATGCACAGGGTGGCCGGATCCGGGCCCCGGTCTTCCGCGAACGCCAGTTCCCCGGCGCGCGCGCCCGCGAGCAGGCCCGGCAGGCCGTAGTTCCCCTCGTGACAGCGCGGTTCCTTGTAGATGCGGTTCGCCTCGTTGCTCTGCAAGCTGAGCTCGAACGTGACGGTCCACGGACGCGTCCAGGCGGTCGGGTCGTTCATCGTGGCGGTGTATTCGAGCGTCTCGGCGTCGAGGCGCGTCCAGCGCTCGACTACGTGCAGATTATCCCGGGAGCCGTGGAAGTCGGTCTTGGGGGTGAAGTTGGTCACGTCGACCACCAGCGTGTCGCCGTCCCAGCGGGCGCGCGAATCACCGCGCCACTGGCGCACCGCGGGCGGCAGATGCGGCCTGTCGGTCACCGGGATGGTGCGTTGCCAACCTTGCCCCTGTCCGGTGTCGTAGAAGATCGAGACGTTGGCCGGCGACTGCACGATCTGCAGGAAGAATCCGGTGCTGCCCCCGAAGTCGGGCAGGCGGGCGCCCAGGCAGCGCTCCGACAGGCTGCGGTCCTCGGGGTTGTACGCGCGGTTTATCGAGCGCGTCAGGTAGTGCGGCGGCGCCTCTTCGCGCAGCGGCGACGGCGGGCCGGGCGGCGGGCAGCCGGGCCGGCTGGTCTGGCAGGCGTCCGCAGACTGCAGCAGTGCGAGTTGGTACTCGCTCGTCTCGTCCCGCCGGCGCTGCAGATCCGATGCGACGGGCGGCAGTTGCCCGTCGGGCGGGTCGATGATCTGCGACGTCCGCCGGCCCAGGTGCTTGTGCGTCAGGAAGATCGATGCATCGTAGGCCCCGCCGACGTCCTGCTCGCTGCCTTGCGCCGAGCGCCGCGAGCCGAGCAGCCGCGCGCGCTCGGCGTCGACCGCTGCCCGTTCCTCGTCCGTGAAGAATTCGCGGTCCGCGTAGTGCGCCGGCCGCTCCAGCGGCGTGTCGTAGTTCGTGGTCCAGATCCCCTGCAGGTCTGGCTCGCCCCAGGCGGTCGGCGCCGCACCTTCCGGCTCCTGTCCTCCGGCCGGGGCGGGCGCCAGCTGCAGCAACACGGCCACCGCCGCGAGGACGGCGACGACGCCGGCCATCTCGATCGTGCGTTTCCTCATCTCACACCTCGCCGCAGTTATGGATCATCAGGCCGCGCAGCGCAAGCCCGTTATGCGCTGCGCCAGGTCTCTGATCTTCACCAGCGTCCCTTCCAAGTCGCCGGACAGGTCGAGCGCGGCAACCTCCAGCCGTCTCCCGGAATGACGCACCGTGTGCGTCGCGGGCTCTCGTTCGCCGTGTGCGTAGATGAGCAGGCCACCGGGTAGATCGACCGCTGTGGCATAGGCGAGCAATTGGTACAGGTCGGTGTTGGGCACACCGTCGTCTAGCCGCTTGTACTTGACGTCGCCGACGAACGTCCAGCGTGAACCATCCCGCCACGTCAAGTCGGGCCGCAGCGGCACGCCACCTTCTTCGTCGAGCGAGCGTACGTGGCGTTCGCCGAACACGTGCTCCGAAAGGCCCAACGCTTCCCGCAGCGCAACGGTCACGAACTCCTGGAACACCTCATTCATGTCCATCAGGAAGCCGGACGCGCGGACCTTGCCGCGATCGGCCTCGAAGGCGCCGTGCCGCAGGACGAGCCGCGCGAGCGTTGCCACGCCGCGGTAATGCTCGTTCAGGCGGTCGAACCTGACCTCCGGCACCGCGCCGCGCGGAAAGGGCGCAAGCGACACGTTGTCCAGCGCGTCATGCGGCGTCGAGTCCTCGGGAAAGTCGAACTCGGGCTCCCGGAGCTTGTCGAGCGCGAACTCCGCCAATCGGTCGTGCTCTCCGAACAGGTGCTCCTCTATGTACGGCAGGACGTTATGCTCCCAGATGCGCTCGACGGCGGCCTCGTCGAGGTCCTTGCGCATGAAGTGGTTCGGCCCGATGGCGGCGTGGTGGTCGTCCAGCTTCGCAGTGGCGCCGTCCACGACATCTGCCACCCATTCCATCTTGCTCAGGTTATTCGCCGACAGCCAGCGGCGCAGCAGGCCCTGGACCGGTTCCTTGTTTACGGAGAAGTCCACGAAAGCAAACCGCCGCCGCAGCGCGAGGTCCACCAGCGCGATGGAGCGGTCGGCGGTGTTCATCGTCCCGATGATGTGCAAGTTGCCGGGCATGGTGAACCGGGGCTCACCCTCTTCCTGATACATCAGGTTCATCGGTTCGTCGCGGTACTCCAGCAGGAAGTACAGCTCGCCGAACACCTTGGCGAGGTTTCCGCGGTTGATCTCGTCGATGACGAGAAAGTACTTCCCGTGCGAATCATTCGCCGCCCGCTTGGCCATCTGCATGAACGGTCCGTCCTTGAGCGTAAATCCCGGCTGCCCGCTGTCAAGCAGCGCCGGGCAGTCCGGCGGCGGGAGGGCGCAACGGTGCGGTGCGGCGTAGCGGTTACGGCAACGCCCGTGGTCTGAAGTCCTTCGCTGCGCGTGGACAGGCGAGGTAACCGCGAGTCTGCAATTCACTGCCGGATGATGGCGCGTACCCGGATGCCGCTGGGCCGGTACCTGTCGGCTTGAGTCCGGAAGAGGTAGTCCCAGGGATGCGCTCTCCCGCCGCCGGCCCGCCCGGCGACGGGTCCCGCCGGGCCTACCGCCGCGGGCTGCCTCGAACAGGCAATTTCACACACGTGCGCGCCCAACCCCGGACATGCGCGGCTGCTACGGAGCCGCCAGCGACGCGGCGATGATCTCCTCGTTGTTGCGCGCGTAGATGTGCTGGTTGGCGTACGCCGGATGCGACCAGTTGACGGTCTTCAGCGCGCGCTCTACCGTGGCGGCCTGCGTCTCCCAGATGCGCTCGCCGGTTGCGGCGTCGAGGCAGCGCAGTTGTCCTTCGCTCCCGACGCCGTAGATGTGGCCGTCGAGAATGACCGGTGTCGCCAGCACCGAATGCAGTCCCTCGGTCAGGATCTCGCTGTTGCTCTCGCCCTTCCAGTGTGCGCTGCGCGGATTTAGTGGTGGTTGGCATGCGTCGCATCGTCGGTCTCATGGCTGCAGCTCGTCGTAGATGGCCTGCACGGCGCGCTCGGGCTGCTCCATGTCGTAGTCGGGGTATTGCGCCTGCAGGTCCAGGCCGGCCGCCGCCTCCTCCGCGGTCTGCCCGGCTTCAAGCGACGCCCGCACGGCGTCCAGCAGGTCCTGCGTAAATGCCGCGTACTCCCGCATGTCGTCCCACGTCATCCACGCGAAGATGGGACTCCCGGACGGCGGCGCTGCATGGCCCGGGATCACGCGGCTCACGCCTTCGATGGTATCCACCGCCTTCGCCAGCGTTGCGGGGTAGGAGACGCCGCTGCCGCCGTTCGAGCGGTCGATGAAGGGCGGCGCCTTGCGCGCGAACAGATCGCCGACGTGCGCGGTTTCGAGCGCCCGGAACACGACGATCGTGTCGCCGTTCGTATGCGCCGGACCGACGTGGTACAGGTCGATCTGGTCGAGTCCCTCGAAGAGTGACAGCGTCTCCTGGAACGTCTCGCTCGGCAGGAACCTGTCGTTGCCGCCGGCGAACAGCTCGGAGCCCGCCATGCTCTCGCGCGCGTTCTCGTGCGCGACGATACGCACTGCTTCCGCGAAGTGCGGGTTGCTGCCGACGTGGTCTCCGTGCGCGTGCGTGTTGATGATGGTTGTCACCGGCTGGTCGGTGATCGCCTGCACCGCCGTGAGGATTGACGGCCCCCAGCCCGGATTCTTCGTGTCCACGAGTACGACGCCGTGGTTGGCGGTGATGAGCGCCGCGGTATGGCCGCCGCCGCCGCTGATGAGATACAGATTCTCGGCGACGCCCATCGACTGTATCGCCACCCTGCGCTGCTCTTGCTGCAGGGCGCCGGACGCCGCAAGCGCCGCCGCCCCGGCGGCCAGCAGCACGCCCATTGCAATCGTCCGTCGCATCACAACCGCTCCACCCCCCGCAGGACGAATTTCTGCACGCGGCTGCCGGGGTTCGATTCCGCCACGCGCGACGCCGACCGCCGGGATTCGGCCCCGCGATTGATGAACAGCTGCGCGCGGTACGTGCCGTCGACCGTGAACACCTGGATCCGCCGGTTGTCCCGATCGCAGACGTAGACCAGCTCGTCGTTCGAGACCGTGACGCAGTGGACGGCCGTGACCTGCAACGGCGGATTGGTGAACTGATCCGGGCCCGGCCCGGTCGCGTCCAGCGGCTCGCCCGAGCGGCCGCCGACCCAGACATTGTCCTTGTAGTCGACGAAGATGCCGTGGGCGACAGCCGGCCACTCGTACCCGTCGGCGGGCCCGCCCCCGCCCCGCAGGTAGCGCCCCGACGCGTCGAATTCGAGCACCGCCGGGCCGCTGTCGGGACGGTGCAGAATCCAGACGTGGTCGTTGCGGTCGACGGCCACCGAGGAGACCTCGCCCATGTTGATGCTGGCGGGAATCGCCGGCCAGAGCGGGTCGACCTCGAAGCGGGGCGCCTGGCTGGCGCCGCGGTCCTGGGCGACCGCCGCCCGCTCGACGGCGCGTTGGCCCAGGGCCAGCAGCGTCAGCAGCGTCAGCGGGACGAGAAATCGTCTGCCGGATCTCATGCGCACCTCGCCAGGATGGTTGCCATCAGTCTACCCGCACGGCGGCGCGGTGCGTGTGGGTTTTCACCACTGGCTGCTACAATGCGGCTTGACCCCCGCACCGTCGGTGGGGAGGGTGCCGATGAGACGTCGATTCGCCGCGTTTGCGCTGCTGGCGGGGGTGCTCGCCGTTGCATCGCTGCTGTCCATGCTGCTGCCGCGCGCGGCGGCGGGACAGTCGGGCGCGGGTGCCGCGGACGTGCCCCGCACCCCTTGGGACACGCCGGATTTCAGTGGCTACTGGGAGTACGCCACCACGACACCCCTCCAGCGCCCCGCGGAGCTGGTGGGCAAGGCGGTGCTGACGCCGGAAGAGGCGCAAGCGTATCTCGTTGACCGCTACGCCAGCATCGGCGCCGAGCGCGACCTCCAGCTGAACGCCGACTGGTGGGTGCCGGGCGATCTCACCGACGGCCGCACGGCGCTGATCGTCGATCCGCCGGACGGCAGGATTCCCCGGCGGACGCCGGCCGGGGAGGCCCGTCTCGAGACGCTTGCCCCTTCGCTGCGGCGGCGCGCGGCGGACGGGCCGGAAGACCGCGAGCGCTACGAGCGCTGCATCATGGGGCGCTCGATTCCCATGGAGGCCAGGCCCGCCCCGCGCCTCGCCCAGGTCTTTCACTCCCCGGACCACGTGATCTTCCTGAACGAGCAGAACTTCGAGCTGCGCGTCATCCCGCTGGCCGGCCTGCCCCGTCTGGCCGACTCGATCCGCCAGTGGCGGGGCGATGCGCGCGGCCGCTGGGAGGGCGACACGCTGGTCGTGGAGACCACGAACTTCAACGGCAAGTGGACGCTCCACGGCGCCGGTCCGGAGCTGCGGCTCGTGGAGCGGCTCTCGTTCGCGGACGCCGATACGCTGCAGTACGAGTTCACCGTCCACGATCCGGCGTCGTTTGCCGCGCCGTGGACCGTGCGGTTTCCGATCACGCGCGCGCGCGGGCCGCTGTACGAATTCGCCTGCCACGAGGGGAACCACAGCATGCCGCTCATCCTGCGGGGTGCCCGCGCGGCAGAGGCTGCAGCGGCCAGGGCCGCGCCGTGACGAAACGCCAGCCGTCCGTCACGGTGACAGTGAGCCCCGCAACATCGACACGGCGTCCGTGACCGCCGCTTAAACGGCGCCGTCCGCGCGCAGGCGCGCTATCTCCGGCCCGCTCATCCCGAGCTCGCCCAGGATGGCCTCGGTATGCTGGCCGAGCGCGGGCGGCGGCGTGCGGACCGCACCCGGCGTGCCGCTCATCTTGATCGGCACGCCAAGCTGCCGGATGGCGCCGGCCAGCGGGTGGTCGAGCGCTACCACCATTGCCCGCTCGATGAGCTGCGGATCGGCGAACACCTGCGCCAGATCGCGCACCCCGCCGCAGGGGATTCCCGCCACCTTGAGCCGTTCGATCCACTCCGCCGCCGGACGCGTCCGCATGCGTTCCACCAGGAGCGGCCGCAGCGCCTCGCGCGCCGTGACACGGTCCTTGTTCGTCCGGAAGCGCGCGTCGTCGGCCAGCGCCTCCGCGCCGATCACGCCGCAGAACGTGCGCCAGAGCTGGTCGTTGCCGACCGCCACCACCAGCTCGCCGTCCGCCGCCTCGAGTGTCTCGTACGGTGTAATCGACGGATGCCGGTTGCCGAGTCGGCCGGGCGCTTCGCCGGTGGTGAAGTGGATTCCGGCCTGGTAGGTGAGCAGCGCCGCGGCCGCGTCGAGCATGCCGACGTCGATGTACTGCCCGCGGCCGGTGCGCTCCCGCGCGAGCAGGGCGACGGCGATGCCGTAGGCCGAGAACATTCCGGAAACGATGTCCACGATGGCGACGCCCAGCCGGTAGCCCGGACCGTCGGGGGCGCCCGTGATGCTCATCAGGCCGCCCTCGCCCTGCATCACCGCGTCGTAGCCGGGCTCGCGCCGCCGCGGCCCGGTCTGGCCGAATCCGGAGATGGAGCAGTAGACGAGATCGGGGCGCTGCTTTGAGAGGTCCGCATAGCCCAGACCCATCCGCTCGAGCGTGCCGGGCCGGAAGTTCTCGACCAGCACGTCGGCGCGCTCGATGAGCCCATCGAGCACGCGCCGGCCCCCGGGGTGCTTGAGATTCAGCGTCACGCTTTCCTTGTTGCGGTTGATGCTGAGGAAATAGGCGCTCTCGCCGTTCTGGAACGGCGGCCCCCAGGCCCGCGTATCGTCCCCGCGACCCGGCTGCTCGACCTTGATGACGCGGGCGCCCATGTCGGCGAGCATCATCGTGCAGTAGGGTCCGGAGAGCACCCGCGTGAGGTCGACCACGGTCAGGCCGTCGAGTGCGCCGGGGTTGTCTGGCATTGGTCTGTCAGTCGTGCTCATATCAGCCCGTGGTGAAACTCCCGCGTCGCACCGAGACCGGTCAGGCGGGATGCATGGCGGTCGAATGCAGCGGGAGTTTCACCACGGGCTGATTCAGGTAGGATCGTAGTCTGATGCCTGATCACGCGTTGCGTGTGTACGAGTCGATTCTCGGCATGCTGTCGGGCGTGGACAACCCCACGCCGCTCGTGCGCCTGAACCGGGTGACGCCGTTCCGCCATACCGAGGTATACGCCAAGCTCGAATGGTACAACCCGTTCGGGGCGGTCAAGGACCGCGTGGCGGCGAACCTGCTCGACGACGGCGAAGCGCGGCGTACCGTGCAGGCGGAGCAGAAGCTGGTGGAGCCGACCTCCGGGAATACCGGCATGGCGCTCGCCATGCTCGCGAACGCGAAAGGCTACACGCTCACGACTCCGCTCTCGAACGAGATCCCGCTCGAGAAGCGCACCATGCTGCGCTTCTTCGGCGCCGAAGTGATCGAGCTCGAAGACACGCTGTGTCCGGCTCCCGGCGCGCCGGAAGGGGCCATCGCCAAGGCCATGGAGATCGGTGACCGGCCCGATTTCCACATGCTGAACCAGTACGCCAACGAGGCGAATCCGGAGGCGCACTACAAGACGACCGGTCCCGAGATCTGGCGCCAGACGGAGGGCCGGGTAACGCACTTCGTGGCCGGTCTCGGCACCTGCGGCACCATCACCGGCACCGGACGGTTTCTCAAGGCGCAGCGTTCATCCGTCCAGGTGCTCGGCGTGCACCCCAGCGAGGGACATGACATCCCCGGCGTGCGCAGTCTCCGCCAACTACAGCAGACGAAGCTGTTCTTTCCGGATGAATACGACGGGCTGATCGAAGTGCAGAACCAGACGGCGTTCGAACTCTGCCTGCGGCTGAACCGCGAGGAGAGCATCGTCGCGGGACCCAGCTCGGCGATGGCCCTGCAGGGCGCGTTCGAGCTGGTGCCGGACGAGCCGGGCAATCTGGCGGTGGTGATTTTCCCGGACAATGCCTTCAAGTACGCGTCGTCGGTGGTGAAGCATCTGCCGGGGCTCAAGGCGCAGGCGCCGCAGGCGGCAAAGCCCGCCCGCGACCCGCTGCTCGAGGTGATGCGGGAGAATGTACGGGGCAATGGCGATCTGACGATAGACGTCGACGCCGCCCACGCGCTGCTGCAGAACGGCAAACCGTTCGTCGTGGACGTCCGCCCGCGGGAGCAGTACCGCGAGGCGCACCTGCCGGGCGCGGTCAACCTGCCGCTCGCGGAGCTGCGCGACGGTCGGGCGCATGCCGCGCTGCCGGCCGATCCCGGCGCCCCCATTCTCAGCGTCTGTCAGCGCGGCAACGCGTCGCTGTCGGGGCTGCTGTTTCTCAAGTCGCTCGGCTACCGCAACGTGCGGAGCATGACGGGCGGCACACTGGCGTGGCGGGAGAAGGGGTATCCCGTCGATGCGGAACCTGGCGCGGAGTAGTTCGACCAGGCGGGTTGGGACGACCGATGCTCACGCTCCGCGCGGCGGCCGATACGGACATTCGCCGGCATGGCCGGGAGACGTACCCGCATGAGTGCTGCGGCGCCCTCGTCGGCCGCGGCCGGTTGGTCACGGAGGCGCTGGCGCTGCCGAACGCCGCCGCGGAAGCGACGCAGCGCCGCTTCCGGATCGGGCCGCGCGACTACCGCACTGCCGAACGGCGGGCGAGCGAACGGGGGGCGGAGTTGCTCGGCTTCTATCACTCGCACCCGGACCATCCCGCGCGGCCGTCGCAGTACGACCTGGACCATGCGTGGCCGGTGTTCGCGTACGTGATCGTCTCCGTGGAGGCGGGCCGCCCGGGCGCACTGACCTCGTGGCGGTTGCGCGAGGATCGGTCGGCATTCGACGAGGAGCCGGTGGCGGTGACGCCGGACGATGGCTTGAGGAACGAGACAGGCGAGGTGCCATGCCAACCAGGATTCTGATTCCGACGCCCTTGCGCGTCTATGCGGGTAAACAGGACGTCATCGAGGTGGAGGGCCGGACAGTCGGCGAGCTGCTGGCGAACATGACGGCGGAATACACCGAGTTGCGCAAGCATCTGTACAACGAGGATGGCCGGCTGCGGGCGTTCGTGGCCATTTTCCTCAATGACGACGACATCCGCTTCCTCGAGAAGGAAGCAACCCCGGTCAAGGAAGGCGACACCGTCAGCATCATCCCGACGGTGGCGGGCGGAGGCGGATCGTGACGACCCCGGCGCTGACCAACGAAGAGGTGGCCCGCTACAGCCGGCACCTGATCATGCCGGAGGTCGGCATGGACGGGCAGCTCAAGCTGAAGGCGGCCAGCGTGCTCTGCATCGGCGCCGGCGGTCTCGGCTCGCCGGTCGCGATGTACCTGGCCGCGGCCGGCGTCGGCCGGATCGGGATCGTCGATTTCGACGTGGTCGACTACAGCAACCTGCAGCGGCAGATCATTCACGGCACACCCGACGTGGGCCGTCCCAAGCTGGATTCCGCGCGCGACTCGCTGGCGGCCATCAACCCCGAGGTGCGCGTCGACACCCACAACGTGGCGCTCTCGTCGAGCAACGCGCTCGACCTGTTCCGCGAGTACGACATCATCGTCGACGGCACCGACAATTTCCCCACGCGCTACCTTGTCAATGACGCCTGCGTGCTGCTCGGCAAGCCGAACTGCTACGGCAGCATCTTCCGCTTCGAAGGCCAGGCATCGGTATTCGGCGCGCCGGGCGGCCCCTGCTACCGTTGCCTGTATCCGGAGCCGCCGCCGCCGGGACTCGTCCCGAGCTGCGCCGAGGGCGGTGTGCTGGGCATTCTGCCGGGCGTGGTCGGCACCATCCAGGCGACCGAGGCGGTCAAGTTGATCATGGGCGTCGGCGAGCCGCTGATCGGCCGCTTCCTCATCTACGACGCGCTCCGTATGCGTTTCCGCGAGCTGAAGCTGCGGAAGGATCCGGACTGCCCGGTGTGCGGCGAGCACCGGACCGTTACCGAGCTGATCGACTACGACCAGTTCTGCGGCGTCGCCCCGGCGGCGTCGACGTCCGCCGACCCGCCCCCGAGCGACGACGCGACGGTGGAGCAGCTCAAGGCGCGGCTCGACGAGCGCGAGGAACCGTTCATCCTCGACGTCCGCGAGCCGCAGGAGTACCAGATCTGCAACATTCCGGGCTCGACGCTGATCCCGCTGGGCGATCTCCCGAGCCGCTTGCACGAACTCGAGGGGCGCGGCGAGATGATCGTCCACTGCAAGTCGGGCGCGCGCAGCGCCAAGGCGGTCAAGCTGCTCCGGGAGGCCGGCTTCGCGCAGGCAAAGAACCTGCGCGGCGGCATCCTGCGCTGGATCGACGCCGTGGATCCGACGCTGCCGAAGTACTGATGTCCGGTTGATGAGCGTTTCTTCATCCGCATCGCAGGTCACGCGCGACATGACCGCGGACGCACAGCTCGAAACGTTCGTTCCCGAGCCGTTCAGGTTCCTGGCCGATCCGGCGCGAGACCTCCCCCGACTGGCAAAAGATCCATCCGCCATGACTCTCATCGAGTCGGCGGTCGCGCGCGTCCCGACGAGGCACCACCTGGTCCTGGGGGATGCGCGGCGCGCGGAACTGCGCGCCGAATCGGTACACCTCGTGCTGACGTCTCCGCCCTACTGGACCCTCAAGGAGTACCGTCGGACAGATGGCCAGTTGGGCTGGATCGGGGACTACGACGACTTTCTCGACCAACTCGACGCGGTATGGAGCGCCTGCTACCAGGCGCTGGTTCCAGGCGGCCGGCTCATCTGCGTAATCGGCGACGTCTGTCTGTCGAGGCGGAAGAACAGCGGCCGGCATACGGTTGTCCCGCTGCACGCTTCCATCCAGGAACGCTGCCGGGCACTGGGGTTCGACAATCTGGCGCCAATCATCTGGCACAAAATCGCTAACGCAACACACGAGATCGAACGAGGGACCGCTGGTTTTCTGGGCAAGCCGTACGAGCCGAACGCCGTCGTCAAGAACGACATCGAATTCATTCTCATGCAACGCAAGGCTGGTGGATACCGACGACCTAGTGTCCTGTCATTCATCAAGTGTCGGATAGAGGCGTTTCAGCTTGACGCGGGCGTCGTCGGTGGTGAACTGCCAGTTGACCTTGGCCTGGATGCGGTCTCGGGACGCCTGCCAAGCCGCGACCTCGTCGTGCAGGATCTCGAGCGAGTCAATGCGGCGGTTGAGGCACTGACGGGTCATGACGTTGAGCTCGACCTCGGCGACGTTGAGCCAACTGCCGTGCTTTGGCGTGTAGACGAACTCGAAGCGGTCCCACAGGGCCTTGGCCTCGGCCGGTGGAAAAGCCTCGTAGAGGGCGCCGGGGCGGTGGGTGTTGAGGTTGTCCATCACCAGCGTGATCCTCTTGGCACCGGGGTGGCGCTCGGCGATGTCGTCGAGGAAGTGCGCCCAGTCGGTTTTGGTTCTGCGCGCCGTCACCTTGGTCATGCGCCGCCCGGCCAGGGGTTCGGTCGCCATGAACACATTGCAGCTTCCGCGGCGTCGGTACTCGTAGTCTTCGCGCGCCGGTCGACCCGGGGCCGCGGGAACCGGTTCGCGCGTCTCGCTGATCAGTTGCCGGGGCGTCTCGTCCATGCACACCACCGGAAAGGCCGCATCGTAGGGACGCCGGTAGACGTCGAGAACCTTCTCCATTGCCGCCGCGAAGTCCTGGGGGAATCACCCAGCCGACCCGCCGCCACGGTTTGATTGCGTTTTTTTTAGGACCCGCCGCACCGTCTCGTGCGACACACTGTCGATGTGGCCGAGCTCCACGACGCGATCCGCCAGCAACCGCAGCGACCACTGCGAGTGGCCCTCCGGAGGCTCGGCGCAACTCAGCGCCACCAAGCGCGCCTCGAACTCGCCGTCGGCCTTGCGCACGTAGCTGGAACGGCGACCCTGCCGACCGCCGACTGCCGCCTCCATGCCCTCCTCGACGAAACGCTTCTTGACGCGATCCACCTTGCGCGCACTGATGCGCAGGATCTCGGCAATGGCCTCCCCGCGCGCCCGGTGCTCGTTGAACTCGCCCTCGTCCGCGTTGAGCAGAATCAGCGCGTTGAGCACCTTCTGCGACTGATGCGACCCCTTGCGCGTGATCCCCGCGAGCTCGTCACGCTCGTCCTTCTCCAAAGTCACCACGTAACGCTTCATGCCAACCTCCTCGCCGTCGTTGGACGACGAGAAGGCTCCCATGAAACATGCGACATATCACGTGTGACGTGACACTAGTGCTTTGCCACGAGTAAACATTAGGGCTGTCGTGGAACTCATCTCGAACCGAGAGAGTTTCCGTGGGGAAAAAATACATCGTTCGACTCACGGCACAGGAACGCGAGGTCTGTCAACAGACGCTCCGAACGCTCAACGGCGGCAGCGAGAAGGTGCGCCGCGCGCAGATTCTCTTGAAGGCCGATGCGGACGGGCCAAGGTGGACCGACCGGCAGGTCGCCGAGGCCTTTTCGTGCCGCACCAAGACGGTCGAGAACATTCGCCAACGATGCGTGCTGGACGGGTTCGAACAGGCGCTGGAGCGAAAACGACGCGAATCACCGCCGGTCGAGAAGCTGCTCGACGGCGAACAGGAGTCCCAGGTCATCGCCTTGCGTCTGGGGCCGCCCCCGAGGGGCTTTGCGAACTGGTCGCTACGGCTGTTGGCGCGCCGGGTCGTCGAGTTGGGGGTCGTCGAGTCGATCAGCCACGAAACCATCCGGCGCACGCTTAAAAAAACGGCATGACGCGGCGGAAAATCGAGTATTGGGTGATCCCGCCACAGGCCGATGCCGAGTTCGCGGCGAACATGGAACAGGTCCTGGACCTGTATCAGCAACCCTACGATCCGGATTGTCCCGTCGTGTGCATGGACGAGCAGCCGGTGCAGTTGGTCAGGGAAACCCGTCCGCCGATGGCGGCCACGAAGCAGCGTCCCCGGCGTGTCGACTACGAGTACGAACGGGCCGGCACGGCCGCGGTCTTCCTGTTCAGCGAACCGCTGGCGGGTTGGCGGCAGGCGACGGCCCGGGCCCGGCGCAGGAAGGTGGACTGGGCGCTGGAGGTCGCCGGCCTGTTGGAAGGACGCTACGCCGACTGCGAGAAGATCACCTTGGTGTGCGACAACCTCAACACGCACACCAAGGGCGCCTTCTACGAAGTGTTCGAGCCGACCCGGGCACGGCAACTCGTTCGTCGCATCGCGTTCTGCCACACGCCGAAACACGGGAGCTGGCTGAACATCGCGGAGAACGAGCTGAGCTCGATGACGCGCCAATGCCTGCGCGAACGCCGCATCGGCGACCTCGAGACCCTGCACGGCGAAGTGTCGGCGTGGTCCACCGACGTCAATGGCACGCAACGCGGCGTGGACTGGCAGATGAAGGTCGACGATGCGCGCTGTAAACTCAAGTCCGTCTATCCGAAGATTATGACGTGACGGACCACTAGCTTGGCCGCCCGAACGCTCAGCCTGCTGTCAGAGGCGAGCTTCAGGACGCTGTTCCGCCAGGTCTGGACCGACATCGCCGGCGCATCGACGCGGGAACATCCCGCGCCCTATCCGGTCGCGCTGGCCGACCGGCTTATTCGCATGTTCAGCTTCGTCGGCGATACCGTTCTCGATCCCTTCATGGGCACCGCTTCCACGAACGTCGCCGCGGCAGCCTCCGGCAGAAACAGCATTGGCATCGAGGTTGACCCCACGTATTTCCAGCAGGCAACGAATAGGATGCATCACGAAGCCGGTGACCTGTTCGACATCACGGATATCAGTGCTGGCGAGATCGCCGCGTCTCGACCAACCAACGGTCCTCCGGACTCCGCACGCGCGGTCGCCACGACTCGGTCCGCGCCATGATCTCGATTCAGGACGCCATCGACGACGCGGCTTGAGACACTTGCCGACTATTGCGTCCAGGAGCTGGCGCGCCGCGGCTTGCAGGGGGTGCAAAAAGAGGCATCGATTCCCGGCGCAGGCCGGGACAAGCGACAGGATCGACGACTTGATTGGTGAGGTCGCCAACGCTCAACTTCATTCGCCGGAGATCGTGATCGGCTACATCATGATCTTCAACGTCGCGGAAGATACCTTCACGCCGAAGCATGGTTCCACGTGGTCCGATCTATTTCGAAATCGCCTGCAGTCACTATCGGGCCGACGAGCCCCCTCCTGGACAACGGGAACCGTGGAAGATTTCGTGCTTGTCGAAGTGGACTTCAGCGCGGGTTCATCGATTATGGCGACCTCGCAGCCATTCGACGCGTTCTTCGATACGGTGGTCAAACAAGTCATCGCGAGGAATCCCAACGCCGTCCCGTCCCACTGATGACGACCGGCCATCCGGCGCCGAATTCCTGCCCATGCCCGGTGGTCCGAGGTTGACCCTGCGGGACCATCTGCCTCGCGGTCAGAAATCGTCGTGGACTAAGCCGCGCCGTGCAAGACTTTTCTTAATCGAATCCCGAGCACCACCAGTCATGCGGGGACTGACGGGTGCTGGATCGACCACCATTCCTCGCGATTCGCGAGCGTAATACGGAAGATTCCACAAACCTGGCCGCTTGATCACGACGAGCCGCGTTCCTTTCAGCACCTCTTCTTGCAGGCGCTCCAGGTGGTGTCGTACACCGTGGTGAGGAAATCGGTCGAAGTCCTTCATGGTGTCCAGCCATCCGGCTTGTCGAGTGGTGTGCTCACCCGGTCGGCGGCTCGCGCAGCCACCGTTCGACATGATGAGCGAATACCTCGAAGTCGTCGAGATGGTCGGTGACCATGGCGGCAACGCGGTCGAGGTCAACATCGAGGTAACCGTGCACGAGTACGTTTCGGAAACCCGCGATGCCGCGAAATCGCGCGGCGAATTCGGGCGGCAGCACGTGGGCCTCGACCAGGCAGTCGATCGACGAGCTGTAGGTCGTCGGGTCGAGGCCGGCAGCGGAACCGAGGTGGCTCGCGATGTCGAGGGCGTTCTGCGCACAGAGCTGGAGACCGCGCTCGACGACCCAGCGGCGGTCGGAGTCGGTACGAAGGGACTGCGGCGATACGCTCGCATGCCGCCGCAATCCGGCGAGCGCCTGGCGCAGCGCTGCCAGGTGGCGGTCCACGACGCGGCGGTCTACGCGGCCGGGGGTCACCGTCTGTCGTTGCTCGCCGCAAACCGGCGCGCGGCGTCCATCTTGTCGAGTTGCGGCAGGAAGTCGAAGTAGCGCGACAGGGCCTGGCCGGCGCGGGTCGTCGTTGCCCGCAGGTCGCGCGAGAGCAGCCGGACGCCGTCGCGCAGCACGCGGTGGTACAACAGCGGGGGTGCGCGGTTCAGCAGGACGACGTCGATGTGGTTCGTGCCGAGCGCTACCATCAGATCGGTGATCAGCTCGGCCTCATAGCCCCACTGTCCAGCTTGTGCGCGCTCCATGTCGACGTAGACGGCCACGTCGATGTCACTGTTGCCGTGGTCGTCGCCGCGCGCTCGGGAGCCGAACAGATATGCCTCGAGAATCTCACGGCGCGGCTCCAGGGCGCGCTGTAGATGCGCACCGAGCTGCCGGTCGAAGGTGTCCGGCGCCATGTTCTTCATGATGGGTCAAGGGAGTCGGGCCGCGCAAGGCGGTTCCATGGCGGTCGTCCCGTTTGAAGCGATCTGACGCGCAGGCTAGAATGAACGACACGCCCGCGCGGCGGAGGGCTTGATGCTCCGACTGTCGAAGAAGACCGACTACGCCCTGATCGCGCTCAAGGACTTGGCGTCCAGTCCGCATGGTGCCTCGTCGAGCGCGCGCGAGATCGCCGCGCGCTACAAGATCCCGGTGGAGCTGATGGCCAAGGTGCTGCAGCGCCTGGCCAAGCGCGGCCTGCTCGCCTCCCACCACGGCCAGCGCGGCGGCTACCACCTGGCCCGGCCGGCGCCCCTGATCTCGGTGGCGGATGTGATCCAGGCGCTCGACGGGCCGGTGATGGTGACCGCCTGCTCGGACATCGACGAGAGCTGCGACCAGTACTCGACCTGCAACGTGCGCGATCCGCTGTGGCGGCTGAAGGACCGCCTCGTCCGAACGCTCTCCGAGTTCACCATCGACGAGCTGGCGCGTGCGGACCAGGACGAGCGGCTACCGCTCGAGGTTATCCGCCGCCCGCCGGCGCCAGTGCAACTGGCCGCTCCGTCCGACCGTTAGCCGCCTCGCGCGACCGGGCCGGACGCCGCTCCGGCCGCCTCCGCAGACCATGCCGAAGCTGCCGATCTACCTCGACTACCACGCGACCACACCTGTCGACCCGCGTGTCGTCGACGCGATGGCGCCGTACTTCACGGACCGTTTCGGCAATGCCGCGAGCCGGCACCATCCGTTCGGCTGGGCCGCCCGCGACGCCGCCGAGGCGGCGCGCCGGCAGGTGGCCGGTCTGATCGGCGCGGACCCGCGCGAGATCTGCTTCACGAGCGGCGCCACCGAGTCGAACAACCTGGCATTGAAGGGCGCGGCGGCGGCCGCGGACGGCCGCCCGCTGCACATCGTGACCGTGGCGACGGAGCATCGGGCGGTGCTCGACCCGTGCCGGCGGCTCGCGGAAGGCGGGGTCCGGCTGACCGAGGTCGAGCCGGGTCCGGATGGCCTCGTCAGCCCGGCGGCGATCGAGCGGGCGCTCACCGCCGACACGGCGCTGGTCAGCGTCATGCTGGCCAACAACGAGATTGGGGTGCTGCAGCCCATCCCCGCGATTGCGGCGCTGACGCGCGAACGCGGCATTCTGCTGCACAGCGACGCGGCGCAGGCGGCGGGCAGGGTAGCGGTCGACGTCGAGGCGCTCGGGGTCGACCTGCTCTCGCTGACGGCGCACAAGCTGTACGGTCCGAAGGGGGTCGGCGCGCTGTACGTGCGCCGCCGCCGGCCGCGCGTGTCGCTGGCGCCGCTCATCGACGGGGGCGGGCATGAACGCGGACTGCGCTCGGGCACGTTGAACGTGCCGGGCATCGTCGGGTTCGGCGCGGCGGCGGAGATCTGCCGCACCGAGCTGGCGCCGGAGGCGGCGCGCATCGTCGGGTTGCGCGACCGCCTGCTGGCGGCGCTCGGCGACCGTCTCGACGGCGTCACCGTAAACGGTTCTTTGGAGCAGCGCCTGCCGCACAACCTCAACGTGAGCTTTGCCGGCATCGAGGGCGAGTCGCTGCTCGTCGGTCTCGACGACGTGGCGGTGTCGTCGGGCGCCGCCTGCTCGTCGGCTTCGCCGAGTCTGGAGCCGTCGCACGTCCTGCGCGCCATCGGGATTCCCGATGAACTGGCCCGCGCGTCGCTCCGTTTCGGCCTGGGCCGGTGGACCACCGCGGACGAGATCGACTACGCCGCCGACAAGGTGAGCAGTCTCGTGACGCGGCTGCGGCAACTGTCGCCAGCAAGTCGCACGTCCTGACGCCCCCGGCGGCGATCGTCTACACTACGACAAGAAGGATCGGCCGAAATGATTGAAGTTACAGTAGCGGCGTCCCGCCGAATCCGCGAGGCAATGGCCACCGAAAACGAAGGCGCCGGCGGCCTGCGCATCGGCGTCAAGGCGGGCGGCTGCTCGGGCATGAGCTACATCTTCAAGTGGGAGCAGGCGCCGAAAGCGACGGACAACGTGTTCGAGAGCCCCGACGGCACGCGGATCTTCGTTGATCGCAAGAGCTACACGTTTCTTGACGGCACGGTCCTCGACTGCGACTCCGAGATGCTCGGGCAGTCGCTGATTTTTCGCAACCCGAACGCGAAGAGCGCGTGTGGTTGCGGCCTGTCGTTCCAGGTCTAGGAGCCTGGGAACCCGTCGCTGCCAGCCCCGGGCTCCCGATGGCATGCACCCCGGCCACCGTCTTGGGCGCACGTCTCGCGGGAGGATCACCCTCCCGATCCCGCCTTTGTGACCCCGGTTCCCGGCGGCAAACGCTGAAATGATGTCAAGCCCCGCACCCGCCCAACGCCGGCCGCTGGTCGTCGTTTCCAACCGGGAACCGTACCAGCATTTCCGGAACGAAAACGGCGCCATCGGCTGGTCGCCCACCACCGGCGGCGTAGCGGTCGCCCTCGACGCCCTGATGCGCGAGCGCGGCGGCGTCTGGATCGCGCATGGATCCGGCAGTGCCGACCGGGATGTGGTGGACGACGGCGACCGGATCATGGTTCCGCCCGACAGCCCGTCGTATCGGTTGCGGCGGCTCTGGCTCAGCGCGGACGAGGCGAGCAGCTACTACGAGGGATTCGCCAACGAGGGGCTCTGGCCGCTGTGCCACGAAGCGCATGTCCGGCCCGTCTTTCGCGCCCCCGACTGGGCCGCCTACCAGCGCGTCAACGAGCAGTTCGCCGCCGTCATCGAGCAGGAGCTGCCCGACGAGTCCGCGCCGGTCTTCATTCAGGACTACCACCTCGCACTGGTGGCGCCCGCCCTGCGCGCGCGCCGCCCGGGAGCCCGTACGGCGCTCTTCTGGCACATCCCGTGGCCGCATCCGGACCGGCTGCGCATCTGTCCCTGGCGCCGCGAGCTGCTGACCGGACTGCTCGCCAACGATCTGCTGGCATTTCAGCTGGAGCGCGACCGCCGCAACTTCATTGCCGCCGCGCGCGACGAGCTGGGCGCGGACGTGGCGCGCGCCGCCGTGCGCACGGGCGGCCGGGTCACGGCGGTGCAGGCGGTGCCGATCGGCGTCGACTACGACCGGATCCAGGGCATCGCGCGCGGGCCGGCTCTGGAGGCGGACATGCAGCGGCTCGTCGCCGAGCTCCGCATCGAGACGCCCTTCGTGGGCGTCGGCGTGGACCGGCTCGACTACACCAAGGGCATTCCGGAGCGGCTCGAGGCGTTGGATCTGCTCCTGAAGCGCCGGCCGGATCTACGCGGGCGGTTGACGTTCGTGCAGATCGGCGTCCCCTCCCGATCGACAATCGACAGCTACATGGCGATGGAACAGGCCATCGATCAGAAAGTCGCCGAGATCAACGCCCGCTACCCGGTGTCCGGCGGACCGATCCGCTACCGGAAGTCGGCGCTCAAGATCAAGCGGCTGGTAGCCCTGTTCCGTCTGGCCGACTTCTGCGTCGTCAGCTCCCTGCACGATGGGATGAATCTGGTGGCCAAGGAATTCGTCGCCGCGCGGGAGGACCTCGACGGCGTCCTGGTGCTGAGCGAGCTCGCCGGGGCCGCCCAGGAGCTGCATGACGCGCTCGCCATCAATCCGTACGACGCGGAGGGATTCGCCGACGCGCTGGAGCATGCGATCGATATGCCGGCCGACGAGCGGCGCCGGCGCATGCGCGCGCTCCGGCGCGTGGTTGCGGGTCGCGACGTCTTCAGTTGGGCCTCCGACATTCTGGAGGAGCTGGACAGTCTGGATCCGGCCGCGCTGCCACCGGCGCCGGTCGTCACCCCGACGATCCGCCGCCGTCCCGCGTTCCGATCCCGACCCCGCCAGCCGGCTGGAAGCCGGCCGGTTTCCTGACGCCACCCGCCGCATTACTTAGATGGGGCTGCGTCCCAAACCCCCGGCAAGCGCTAGCGGGGACCCCTTCGCCCCGCGCGGCATACCTGGATGGGGCTGCGCCCCAAACCCCCGGCAAGCGCTAGCGGGGACCCCTTCGCCCCGCGCCGCGCTTGCCGGGCCGCGCCGTGCGCGGCTTGCTCGTCACTCACATATTGGGAATATGCTCCCTCCTCGCGCCTTGTACTGGCCGGACGCGGCATTGATACGGGCGGGTCTCGGTTCAACGCGCGGTCTTGCCACAGTCTGCTAGACTGCCCGCCTGGGAGTCCGTGGTGAAACCCCGCGTCGCACCGAGACCGGCCAGGCGCACGGCTGACAAGGCGTGACGAGGGAGCATACGAGCAGTATGTGACCGAGGAACAACGCAGTTCAGACGGGATGCATGGACGGTCGAATGCAGCGGGGCTTTTGCCACGGGCTCCCATGTCGTTGATGGGGGTGGCGGGCGCTGCCGTGCGGCACAGCATGCGGGCGTACTATCTCCCGCTCACGGCCGGGTTCGCGCTGGCCACGAGCGCCTTCATGCCGTGGATCATGATGGGCGACGAGCGCGTCGGCGGCCTGCCCAGCCCGGCCGGTTTCTGGATCGTCGGGCTCGGCCTGCTCGCGGCCGTCCTCGCGACGCTCAGCGTCATTACGCGCAAGAACTCGCGGCACCCGCTGCTGCTGGTCGGGCTGGCCGCCTTCGCGATCCTGCTGACGGGCGAGCGCCTGCTGGAGCGTGCGGCCGCGCAGCAGGCGTGGGCCAGGTCGGAAGCGCGGGCCATCGTCGACGGCGGTGCGCCGGCCGTGGTGCCCGATCCGGCGATGGCGTCAGGCGCCTGGGTCGGCCTGTCGGCCGCCGCGGTCATCGCCCTGTTCGGCCTGACCATTGTCGTGCGGCGTGCGGCGCAGCCGTATGATGAGCCGGAGGACGACGATGCCTGAAGCCGCCGCCACGACACGCATTACCGTGGCGCACAGCCCGGATTCCGACGACGCATTCATGTTCTACGGCTTCGCGTGCGGCGCGGTCGCTCCCGGCCGTTTCGAGATCGCCCAGGTGCTCGCCGACATCGAGTCGCTCAACCGCGCGGCGTTCGAGGGGCGCTACGAGGTGACGGCGGTTTCGGTCCACGCCTACGCGCACCTTGTCGACCGTTACGCCCTGCTGCCGCACGGCGCCAGCATGGGCGATCGCTATGGGCCGATAGTTGTGGCGCGTTCGGACGGGCCGGCGACGCTCGACGGCGTGACCGTCGCGATCCCGGGCGAGCTGACCACGGCGTACCTGGCGCTGCAGCTGTACCGGCCCGGCGTCGCCTGGCGGGTGATGCCGTTCGACGACATCCAGCCCGCCGTCGTCGACGGCACCGTGGATGCGGGACTGCTGATCCACGAGGGGCAGCTCACGTATGCGGACGAGGGTCTGCGGTGCCTGGTTGACCTGGGCGTCTGGTGGGCCGACCGGACCGGGGGGTTACCGTTGCCGCTCGGGTGCAACGTCATTCGGCGCGACCTCGGCGCCGACACCGTGCGCGAGGTGTCACGCATGCTGCACGCCAGCATCGCACATGCCTTGGAGCACCGCACCGACGCCATCGCCTACGCGCTCGATTTCGGACGCGGGCTGGACGTCGAGCGGACCGATCGGTTCGTCGGCATGTACGTGAACGAGCTGACGCTCGACTACGGCGCGCGCGGCCGGGCGGCGCTCGAGCGTCTGTTTGCCGAGGCCTACGACACGGGGCTCATTCCTAATCCGGTCGCGGTCGAATTCGTGGAATAGCGAAATGTACGCACGGTTGGCCGCAAGCGGCCTGCGGGACATCGCCGACAAGCTCGATGCGGGCAGCCGCCTGGAGCTGGAGGACGGGATTCGGCTGTTCGAGGCGCCCGACCTCCACGCCGTCGGCTGGCTGGCCAACCGCGAGCGGGAGCGGCGTCACGGCCGGCGGACGTTCTTCAACCACAACATCCGGCTGGAGGCGACCAACGTCTGCGTCGCGACCTGTCTGTTCTGTGCCTTCGCCCGGCTGCAGCCGGGCGACGACGGCGCGTACACGATGACGCTCGAGCAGGCGTGGGACAAGCTGCGAGCCCGCGCCGGCGAGTCGATCACCGAGGTGCACGTGGTGAACGGGCTGCACCCGGACCTGCCGTGGGACTACTACCTGGAGCTGCTGCGCGGCTTCAAGCGGATCCGGCCGGCCATCCACCTGAAGTGCTTCACGGCCGTCGAGATCGCGTTCTTCGCCGATCTGTACGGGAAGACCCACGAGCAGGTGTTGCGCGAGTTGATGGAAGCCGGACTCGACTCGTTGCCGGGCGGCGGGGCAGAGGTGTTCGCCGAGCGGGTCCGCCGCAAGATCTGCCATGACAAGTGCGACGGCCCGCGCTGGCTCGACATCCACCGTACGGCGCACCGGCTCGGCCTGCGCTCGAACGTGACGATGCTGTACGGCCATATCGAGACCGACGCCGAGCGGGTCGACCACATGCTGCAGGCCCGGGCGCTGCAGGACGACACTGGCGGTTTCCAGGCGTTCATCCCGCTGGCGTTTCATCCCGACAACAACCGCATGCAGAAGCTGCCGGCGCCGACCGCCGCCGACACCCTGCGGGTCCACGCCGTGGCGCGGCTGATGCTGGACAACATTCCCCACATCAAGGCGTTCTGGATCGCGACCGGCGTCGAGATTGCCCAGACGCTGCTGTGGTACGGCGCTGACGACCTCGACGGCACCGTGCAGGAGGAGCGCATCTACCACATGGCGGGCGCGCCCACGCCGGAGGCGATGACGACGGGCGAGATCAGCCGGCTCATCCAGGCGGCCGACAGCCACCCGGTAGAACGTGACACGTTATACAATGTTGTGTCAGAGTCTGACGCGGCTCTGTCGTAACGTAGCGAGTACCTTAGTGATGGCGTGGACCCAGGCGGTCGGGTCCGCGCTTTTTGTTGAGACGCGCTTGCGAAAAATTTCACAACGTCGGCCGCCGCATTGAGGATGAGGAGGACGCGCATGGACGTCGAACTCCTGACCAGTTTCGAGAAAGAGCAGATCGGTGAGCGGCAGCCGTTGCCCGAGCGGTATCTGGGACTGCCGGACGATGAGATGGAGGAGCGGATCGCGCGTGCACGCTCGGCGCTCGGCTCGCGGCTGCTCATCCTCGGCCACCACTACCAGCGCGACGAGGTGATTCGCTTCGCCGACTACACGGGCGATTCATTCAAGCTCGCGCGCCAGGCGGCAGAGCGGCGCGACGCCGACTACATCGTCTTCTGCGGCGTCCACTTCATGGCGGAGAGCGCGGATGTGCTGAGCGCGCCGCACCAGCAGGTCGTGCTGCCCGACCTCGCCGCCGGCTGCTCGATGGCCGACATGGCCGAGGCCGATCAGCTCGAGTTGTGCTGGGACGAGCTGCAGGCGATGGGCGCCACGGACGTGGTGCCGGTCACCTACATAAACTCCGCGGCGGCGATCAAGGCGTTCTGCGGCGAGCGCGGCGGCGTGGCCTGCACGTCGAGCAACGCCGGTCCCACGCTTGAGTGGGCGTGGCAGCGCGGCCGGCAGATCCTGTTCCTCCCGGACCAGCACCTGGGCCGCAACACCGCCTACAAGATGGGTGTGCCGCTCGACGAGATGGTGGTCTGGGATCCGGATGTCGCATTTGGCGGCGTGTCTCCCGAGGACCTGCAGCGTGCCCGGATGATTCTCTGGAAGGGCCATTGCTCCGTACACACGCGCTTCAACGTCAAGCAGGTGGAGCACCTGCGACGCCAGCATCCGAATCTGCAGGTCATCGTGCATCCCGAATGCACGTGGGACGTGGTCCAGGCGGCGGACGACAGCGGCTCAACGGAGTACATCATCAAGGCGGTGACCGGGAGCCCGGCCGGTTCGACGTGGGCGATCGGCACCGAGGTGCACCTCGTCAACCGCCTCGCGCAGGAACTGGCGCCCGAGCGCACCGTACTCACGCTCGATCCGATTGGTTGCCTCTGCTCCACGATGTTCCGGGTGTCGCCGAACCACCTGCTGTGGATCCTGGACGGTCTGCTCGACGGGGTCGTGCACAACCGGATCGTCGTCCCGGATCGCGAGAAGCACTGGACGCGGGTGGCGCTCGACCGGATGCTGGAAATTCACTAGCAGCGTGGCTATTGCCACAGGCTGCTAAACTCTGGAGTTGCACTCGACACGAAGGAGATCCCATGGCCCATGCACTGCCCCCGCTGCCGTACGACTACAACGCGCTCGAGCCGCACATCGACGAGCAGACGATGCGCATTCACCATACGAAGCATCACCAGACGTACGTCACGAAGCTGAACGGCGCGCTGGACGGGCATCCGGAGCTGGCCGGCAAGAGCGTCGACGAGCTGATCGCCGACCTTGCCAGCCTGCCGGAAGGCATCCGCACGGCCGTCCGCAACAACGGCGGCGGACACGCGAACCACACCATGTTCTGGCAGGTGATGGGACCCAACGGCGGCGGCGCCCCGACGGGCAACGCGGCCAACGCGATCGACGCCGCGTTCGGTTCGTTCGACACGTTCAAGGCGCAGTTCGGGGCCGCCGGCGCCGGCCGCTTCGGCAGCGGCTGGGTCTGGCTGATCAATTCCGGCGGTGCGCTCAGCATCGAGAGCTCGCCCAACCAGGACGGCCCCGTGATGGAGGGCAAGAGCGCCATCCTCGGCCTCGACGTCTGGGAGCACGCCTACTACCTGAGGTACCAGAACCGCCGCCCCGATTACATCTCGGCGTGGTTCAACACGGTCAACTGGGACGAGGTAAACCGGCGGCTCGGCTAGCGCTCGCCGGTTGCTTCTGAGAGCGCGGGGACGTGTCCGCGGTCCTCTATCTGTTCTTCTCGCATCTCGGCGTCGGCATCGTCGCCTCGCTGCTGCTGGTGGCGAAGGCGGCTGGCGTCAAATTTTTTCGGTTCAACGCCGGGCTCGGCGCGGTCCTGCTGCTGATCGCGCTGGCTTTCCGTCCCGACCCGCCGGCGCCGGCCTCGGCGTCCGCCGCGGCCATCGGGTTTGGCGCGCTGGTTGCGGCCACCGCGGCACTGCTCGTCTACTGGGCCACCGTAGGCCGGGCGCTGGCCAAATTGCGGCCCGTGCTGCTCTGGACGTCAGCTGTTGCCGGCACCGCGGCGCTCGCGGCGCAGGCGCTGAGCTGGTCGGCGGTCGAGATGGGGCCTTCCGCCGGTCTGACGGCCGCCAGCTTCCTCTCGTCGTCGGCGCTGCTCGGCAGCAGCTGCACGGCGATGATTCTCGGCCACTGGTATCTGATCCTGCCGTCGATGGACGTCGCCCTGCTGCAGTCGATGGTCAAGCTCCATATCGGATCGGCCGTGCTGCGCGTCGCCGTCGTGGCTACGGTGATCGGGGTGGCCCTCGCGACCTGGGAGTCGCCGTCCGGCGCAGGCTTCGATCGATACGTCCTGTCGGTCGAGGGGATCTTCCTCTGGCAGCGCGTGCTGTTCGGCCTGGCGGGGCCCGCCGTGCTCGCCTGGCTCACCTGGGAGACCGCCAAGATCCGCTCGACGCAGTCGGCCACCGGCATCCTGTACGTGGACTTCTTCACGGTCATCGTCGGTGAGGTGCTGGCCAAGTACCTGCTGCTGTCCCAGCGGGTGCCGCTGTGAAGCTCACCGTCGTCTGTCCCGACTGCGCCAGCCACCTGCCGGTGGAAGCAGCCAACGCGCCCGACGCGGTCCGCTGCGGCGGCTGCCAGCGGACGATTCCGCTCACGGTGAGCGGTAATGTGCGCGACGACACCGAGGTCGACCGCTGTCCCGTCTGCGAGGGGGGCGACTTCTACATCCGCAAGGATTTCGACCCGCAGCTGGGGCTGGCGGTCATCATCACCGGGGCGCTCATCAGCGCTGGGTTCTACTGGTTCGGCCTGGACGCCATCGCCTACGGCGTGCTCGGACTGGCGGCGCTGATCGACCTGATCGTGTACCGGCGGCTGGGCGACCTCTCGGTCTGCTACCGCTGCCACGCCGAGTTTCGCGGCGACTACCGCCGGACCGCGCCGATCTTCGACCTCCACACGGCGGACGAGCTGGAGCTCGAATGGGCGCGCCGGCTGGGAGCCCGCGGCAAAACCCCGCGTGGCACCGAGACCGGCGAGGCGCCCGGCTGACAAGGCGCGAGGAGGGAGCATATTCCCAATATGTGACCGACGAGCAACGCAGTTCAGGCGGGATGCATCGCCGGTCGAATGCAGCGGGGCTTTGCCGTGGGCTCCCTGGCAAGCGTTAGCAGCGCCGCCTGCCACGGCGCGCGCGCCTACGCGGCCCGCCGCCGCCAGATCCAGACCAGCGCGACGACGACGGCGATCCCGAGCAGGCGCCGCGGCCCGCTCACGAAGACGACCGCGCCGTTGACGATCATGAACAGGAACGCGCCGCGTACGAACGGTGCCCACGCGGGCGCGCGCCGCCTATGGCTGACCGGCAGCAACCACCACCAGAGTCCCTCCCCGACCCATAGCAGGCTGAAGGCATAGTTCACCCAGAGCCCGCCGCCCCAGGCGAGGCCAAACAGCGCATCCGTCTGCGCCGCGGTGTAGGCGTATGCCGCGGCATGGCTCCAGCCGTGGTGGTCGCCGAAGGCGACGGCGACGTGCGCCAGATAGCAGGCCCCGCCGAGCAGCCAGATGGGCCTGGCCCAGCGCCGCGCCGGGCGACACGTCCGGCCGTACTCGCCGGCCGTGTACAGCAGGAGCGCCGTCCAGATAGTGAGGATGGTTGCCGGCGACGGCGTTATCGGCGCGGGCGGCATCGCGGGGGGAGGACCGCGGCGGCGGTCAGAACAGCTTCACCTCGACCAGCTCGCCCTTCTCGACGATATCGGTCTGGGCCGGGATCTCGATGTAGCCGTCGGCCTGCGACATGCTCGTGATGTCGCCGGAAGCCTTGAACGCAGCCACGGCTTCGCCGCCGGCCACGCGCACCGTGTAGAACTGGTGCCGGCCGGTCGTCGAGACGATGCGCTGCGCCGCCGGGACGGAGACGCTGCGCGGCTGGTGGGGCGGGAGGTGCGCCATCCGCCGCAGCAACGGCACCAGGAGCATGTAGGCGTTGGAGAGGCACGAGGTGGGGTAACCGGGCATCCCGAAGACCGGCTTGCCGTCGATATGCCCGAACACGGTTGGTTTGCCCGGCTTGACGGCGATCCCGTGAAACAGCACTTCGCCCCGCCGCAGGAGCAGGTCCAGCATGAGGTCGCGCTCGCCGACCGAACTCCCTCCCGAGAAGACGAGCACGTCGGCGTCGCTGCATCCATCGAGCGCCGCGTCGAGCGCGTCCAGCGTATCGGCCGCCGTGGGGTAGCCGATCGCCCGGCCGCCGTGCCGTTCGACGACGGCGCCGACCGTGAACCGGTTGATGTCGTAGATCTGACCCGGTCCGAGCGGTTGCCCCGGCTCGACGATCTCGTTGCCCGTCGACAGGATGGCGACGGCGGGGCGGTCGAATACGTCGACGTCGGCGATGCCGAGCGCGGCTATCGAACCGAGGCGGCCGGGGGTCAGCAGATCGCCGCGCGCGAGCAGCGCCTGCCCGACGGCGATATCGGCGGCGCGCCGGCCGACGTGTTGCCGCGGGTAGACCGGCGTGAAGATGCGCACGCCGCCGTCCGGCTCGCGGTCCGTCTGCTCGACCATCACCACCGCGTCTGCCCCTTCCGGCATCGGGGCGCCCGTGGCGATCTGCGTGCAGTCGCCGCGATCGAGGCGCTTGGTCGGGACGCGGCCGGTGTGGACGGATTCGATGCAGCGCAGCGTACGCGGCGTCTGGCCGCCGGCGCCGAACGTATCCGCGGCGATCACCGCGTACCCGTCCATCGCGGCGCGGTCGAACGGCGGCACGTCGGCGTTGGCGACCACATCCGCCGCCAGCACCCGGCCGTCCGCCTCCGTCAGCGGCGCCCGGACGGCGCGCTCGATCGGCCGGGCGGCGGCAGTGACGAGGCCGAGCGCCTCGTCGAGCGGAATCGTCTTCCGAATGGGACGCATCTTCGCGGCGTCGGTCACCGGCGAGCCTCGCGGACCATATGGCCGAGCTCCGGAATGATCAGTTTCATCATCGCCAGCCGCACGGCGTGCTCGGACCCGGGCACGCTGATCACGATAGTCCCGCCGGCAAGGCCGGCGCAGGCCCGGCTCAGCATCGCCGCCGGCCCGATCTCCTGGAAGCTCAAGGCGCGGAACAGCTCGCCGAAGCCGTCGATGCGCTTCTCGAGCAGGGCCGACACCACTTCGTAGGTACCGTCCCGGCGCGTAATGCCGGTGCCGCCGGTCGTGATGACCACGTCGATGTCGGCCTCGCCGATGCCCGCCTGGACGGCATCCCGGACGCGGTCCGGATCGTCCGGGACGATTGTTTTCGCCGCGACGTCGTGCCCCGCCTGTGCGAGCAACTCCACAATGGCGCCGCCGCCGCGGTCGGTTTCCGCGGTCCGCGTATCGCTCACCGTCACGACGGAGCAGCGAATGGTCTTGGGCGACGCGGCGCGGTGAGCGGTATGGCTCACGCGCGGGATTATATCAACGCGCCGCGTCGCCGCCGCCGCCGGGTTGCCCGCCGCCGGTGATGCTCGTACCATCGGGTCGTGCTCGCCAACCGCACCCGCTCGTCATCGTGGCGGCTGCCAACCGCGGCGTTCGCCTTCCTGCTTGCCGTGCTGCTGCTCGGCAGCGTCGCCGGGCAGGACAACGGCGGCCTCGACGCCGACGCGCGACGCTGGGTGGACGACACGCTGCAGCGCCTGACGTTGGACCAGAAGATCGGGCAGTTGCTGGTGCCGTCGTTCCGCGCGGTCTACACCAGCAGCGACAGCGAGACGTACGACGAGTTGCACGCCCTGGTCCGCGAGCAACAGGTCGGTGGCCTGCACCTGTTCGGCGCCCGCACGCCGCAGCCGGCGGTTCTGCTCAATCCGCACTACTCGCGCACCGGGCTCGGCGAGCCGCTGAATGCCGCGTCGTTGATCAACCGCCTGCAGGCGGCGGCGCCCGTGCCGCTGCTCGTCACGGCCGACTTCGAGACGGGCGTCGGCTTCAGGCTGGAGGGCGCTACCGTCTTTCCGAACGCCATGGCTTTCGGTGCGGCCGGAGACCCGCGGCTGGCCTTCGAGGCGGGCCGCATCACGGCTGCCGAAGCCCGGGCGATCGGCGTGCACGTCAACTTCGCGCCGGTCGTCGACGTCAACAACAACCCCCGCAATCCGGTCATCAACATCCGGTCTTTCGGCGAGGATCCGGAGCGGGTCGGCGCGCTCGCCGCCGCGTACGTCGAAGGGCTGCAGGCGGGCGGCATGCTCGCCACGGTCAAGCATTTCCCGGGCCACGGCGACACCGACGTGGATTCCCACCTCGGGCTGCCGATCATCCATCACCCGCGCGACCGGCTCGACCGCATCGAGCTGGTCCCGTTCCGGGCCGGCTTCGCAGCCGGGGCCGACGCGGTCATGACGGCGCACATCGAGCTGCCGGCGCTCGACCCGGCGCCGGCCACACCGGCCACGTTCAGCCGGCCCATCGTGGAGCGCCTGCTGCGCGACGAGCTGGGATTCGACGGTCTCGTGTTCACCGACTCGATGCGCATGCGGGCGGTCTCGGAGCTGATGCCCCCCGGCGAGGCCGCGGCGCGCGCCGTGGCCGCCGGCCACGACCTGGTGCTGCACTCTCCGGACGACGTCGCGGCGATTGGCGGGATCAAGGAGGCCGCGGCTGCCGGCGATCTCTCCGAAGAGCGGATAGACCGATCCGTCCGGCGCATCCTGTCCGCCAAGGCGCGCCTGGGTCTCCATCGGCAGCGGATGGTCAGCCTGGACGACCTGCCGGCCGCGGTCGGTACGCGCGCGCACGCCGCCGTCGCGCAGGATATCAGCGAGCGCTCGTTGACGCTCATCCGGGACGACCAGTCGTTCGTCCCGCTGCCGACGCCCCGCGATGGATCCTTGCTGTACCTGTCCGTGCTCGACTACCCGGCCGGCTGGGGCATTGGCGCGCCGAGCCGCACGTTCATTCCGGAGCTCAAGGCGCGCTGGCCGAACGTCACCGCAATCGAGCTGTCGGACAGCACGCCGCTCTCGGAAATCGAGCTCGTGCGCGCAATGGCGCAGCGCTACGATGCCGTTGTGGCCGGCGTGTTCGTGCGCACGGCGGCATTCAGCGGCCGTATGGATCTGGCGCCCGCGCTCACCGATCTGCTGGTCGAGCTCGGCCATGATGCGGTGGCAACGGGCCGGCCGTTCGTGGCGGTCCTGTTCGGCAACCCCTACGCCGCGACGTTCCTGGCGGACCTGCCGGCTATCCTGCTCACCTGCGACTTCTATGACCTGCCGGAAGCATCCGCCGTGCGGGCCGTGGCGGGGGAGAGTCCGATCCGCGGCCGGTTGCCGGTATCGCTCGGCGACCTCTTTCCCGTCGGACACGGGCTCGATCGCGGACCCGCGAATGCAACGCCCGCGGCAGCGGGTTCCCCCCGGAACAGGTAGGCCCGCAACCGGGCGTAGCGAGGCATGTCCAGTCCGGAAATACCCGCGAGCGGTGACGCCATCACAGCGGAATGGTTGCGCCGCGCGCTGATCGCGGGTGGGGCCTCCGATGCCGCGGCAATCGAGGAAGTCATTGTCGAAGACATCGGGGCCGGCGTCGGGCTGCTGGGGGAGATCCTGCGCTGCCGGCTCGTCTGCCGCCATACCGTGGCGTCGATCCCCGCGACGGTCATCGTCAAGCTGCCCAGCCAGGAGTCGAAGAGCCGCCGGATGAGCAGACTGCAGTCGCTCTACCAGCGGGAATACGACTACTACCGGCACGTCGCGCCGCACGCTCCGATCCGCTCACCGCGCCTGCTGTACGGCAAGTACGAAGATCGCGGCGACCGCTTCGTCCTGGTGCTCGAGGATCTCGGCCACCTGCAGACGGGCGACCAGCTCGGTGGCGCCACCCCGGCCCAGGCCCGTAGCGCCGTACGGGCCATTGCCGGATTGCACGGACACTACTGGGACAAGGTCGGGCGACCGCCCCTGTCCGGCTTCTACGACACCGGCACTCCCGGACGCAGGGCGGTGATACAGGGCATCTACCTGGCGTTCCTCGGCCCCACGCTCGATCATTTCGGCAGCCTCTTCTCGGACGAGATGCGCAGGCTGGCCGAGGCGTACGGGCCCCGGGTGGCGGACCATATCGCCGACCTCGCCGCTGCCCCCCAGACGTTCGGCCACGGCGATTTCCGCCTGGACAACATGTTCTTCGGGGCCGGCGATGACGATGAGGTCGCGGTCCTGGACTGGCAGGTGAGCGGGCAGTTCAACGGCCTGTACGACGTCGCGTACTTCCTGGGGAGCAGCGTGTCCGTGGATGTCCGCCGCGAAACCGAACGCGATCTGGTGGGCGAGTACACGGACATCGTCTGCGGCATGGGCGCGACGGGGTTCACGTTCGACGATTGCTAGCGCCTCTACCGGCAGAACATGCTCGGCCGGCTGCTGGTCACGATCTTCGTGTGCGGCGGGCTGGACCTGAACGACGAGCGGAGCCGCCGGTTGGCCGAAATCGGCGTGCGGCGCGCGCTGGCCGCCATCGAGGACCTGGACGCGGGAGAGTTCCTGCCCGCCCGTCGCCCCCTGCTGAGCATTTCGAACGTCTTCACGAGCCTGTCCCGGCTGGCGTATCGGGGATACCGGGTGGTCCGCTAGCCACCGAGGGACGCGCAGTGTCGATGGCGCAGGGCTACGGTCAGCTTTCCCGGCGGCAACGCGCGCTCACGATGAGCGTCGTGATGCTGGCGATGTTCCTGGCCACGCTGGGTCAGATGAGCCTCGCCACGGCCATGCCCGTCATCGTTGCAGATCTGGGGGGTTCGACGGTTATACGTGGGCGTCGACCGCCTACCTGGTAGCCGCCACGGTCGCGATTCCGATTGCAGGCCGGCTGGCCGACATCCACGGCCGCAAGATCTTCTTCGTCCTGGGTCTGGCCATCTTCAGCGCCCACTCCGTGCCGGCCGGCCTGAGCCAGACCATGGCGCAGCTCATCGCGTTCCGCGCCCTGCAGGGCATTGGCGGGGGGATCGTCATGTCCAACAGCGCCGTGGCCGTGGCGGACCTGTATGCGCCCGAGGAGCGGGGCAAGTACGTCGGCTTGCTCGGTCTCGTCTACGCGGTGTCCTCGGTGATCGGGCCGGTGTTGGCCGGCGTCATCACGGACAGCGTGTCCTGGAGCTGGATATTCCTGTTGAACGTGCCCCTCGGGATTCCGGTGCTGCTGCTGCTCGTCCGCTACTTTCTGCGCATTACGCCGGTGGTCGAGAGCCGGCGGCTCGACTATCCCGGCATGGTGACGCTGACGCTCGCGGTAGTGCCCGTGATGCTCGCATTGTCCGTGGCGGGCGACCGCTACACGTGGGCCTCGCCGCGGGTGGCCGGATTGCTGGCGTTCGGGTTGGCGATGGCCGCGGCATTCGTCGTCATCGAGTCGCGTTCCGAGTTCCCGATCATGCCGCTGGAGATATACCGCAACCGCATGGTGGCGGCGGCGGTCGTGGTCACGTTCCTGACCGGCTTCGGGTTGTACGGGACCATCCTGTTCACGCCGTTGTTCTTCCAGGGCGTGCAGGGTGCGTCCGCGACAGGGAGCGGCGGTCTCCTGACCCCCATCATGCTCGGCATGGTGGTTGGCGCCGTCGTGTCGGGACAACTGCTGTCCCGGAAGGGCGCGCGCTACCGGCTCCAGGCGATCGTGAGCACCGGCGCCATGACGTCCGGCATTTATCTCCTCTCCACCATGAACCAGGAGACGGGTTTCCTCCAGGCCATCGCCTACATCGTGATCAGGGGGCTCGGCATGGGCGGCACGCTCTCGACGTTGGGCGTGGCGGTGCAGAACTCGGTACCGTTCCGGCTGGTCGGCATCGCGACGTCCACGCTGCATTTCTACCGGCTGGTCAGCGGCGCGGTGGGACTCGCGGTGCTGGGCGGCGTGCTAGACGCCATAAAGGAGAATCCGCGGGTGCTGCTGGACCCGTCCGCGACCGACGCGCTGCGAGCCGGCTTCACCGAGAGCGGGGCGGCCAGTGTTCAGTTGGTGGACGCGTTGCTCGCCGCGCTCTTCATGCGGGCCAGGCCAGGTTGACGGCGGCCGGCGCATGGGTCTGGCGGTTGCTATAATCAGGGTTCCCTCGCGCCCTTAGCTCAGCTGGATAGAGCGTCTGGCTACGAACCAGGAGGTCGCAGGTTCGAATCCTGCAGGGCGCGCCATTTCTATTATGCAAGTTATTCATTATGAATGAGTTACAAGACTACATCCAGTAAACGTATACAGTTCTATCAACAAGAGACACTTGGAACATCTGAGCCCCAACGGGACGATTCGCACCACCGTCATCACCCGGAGCCGTCTTCTCTTGGCTGTTGATCGACCGGTCCTCGGCCGGGGATACCTGCCCGACCCGACCGACGGCGGCTCGACCACGGTCATCCCATCCCCCAGTGTCCGTCGCGTCAGCCGCGCCGGGTGACAGCCACCGGTCTTCCCGTCATGTGTTTGCGGGTGGTACTCGCGTCGCAGCCGGCCGCGACCGCCTGCCCGGCAATCTGGCGGGCGTACCACACGTCGGACATATGCGGGCGCCGCTGCTTCAGCGCGCGGTAGGCTGTCTGCCAGCGCCCGTGCCGCGCCTGCGAATCGAGCGTGCGGGCCTCGCGCCTTGTCGTGCTCGGCGTGTAGCGCGGGTCGGCGGTCGTCGCCGCATCGACGAGGTGGCGAATGGCGGCGGTGTCCAGGACGTAGGCGCCGCGGGCGAAGTCGAGCAGGTCCGCCAGGTCCACCGCCGTGTCCGCGACGACCAGCGTCACGTCCCCGCGGGTGCGGAGGCCCAGCATCTGGTGCCGCGTGTCGCCGGCGGCGAGCCCGAGGGGCCGCGTCCCCGAATCGTCGGCCCCGTGCCGGCTCCGGCGCAGGCCCAATTGCTCGACGACAAACCGGGCGAGCGCCTCGGCATCACATTTCCATTGGTCCACGTGGGCGGTGGTGAGCGCAACCCGGTTGATGTCGCTGCGTTTGTCACAGACGATGAATCGTGCCGCCTCGCGCGGCCCCGCGGGGATCGTCTGCACCGGCATGACGCAGTCGGCTTCGCAACCGGGACACACTACGGTCCTGGCAGGACGCGCTCGGACCAGGAGCCGGTGCGCCTTGAGGGCCCCGACGGCCTCGGCCGGCCACTGGCGTACGTCGGTCTCGCTGATCCGCACCGCCGCGCCGTCTCGCGCCCCGACCCGGGCCACGAGGTCGAGGAGCGCCTCCCGCGGCGTCATCCCGCCGGCGCTAGCGCCTCGGCGGGCGCTCTTGGTTCGATCCCGGAGGCGTGCAGCATGGCGCGCAGGGTCAGGCCGAGGTCGTCGTAGGGCAGGGAGCAGGCATTGGGATGCGTGAGGCGCATCGTCACCCGCTGTGGCGGCTGGCTGATGTCCGTGATCACCGACGCCGCCAGCTCGACCTGGGTGATGCGGTAGAGGTGGAGGGGCACCGCCGAGCCCAGCCGCGCAAGCAGGTCGTAGACCGCCGTGGGGTGGCCAACCGCATCGGCTTCGAGCGTGAGGCGGTCCCCCTTTGTTACCTGCGACGCGAGGCGCAGCGTCGTCACCACGACGTCCTGAATGCCGCTCCCACTGTCGTAGACAAACTCGAACCCGGGCTCCCGTAACGCAGTCGGGTCGTAGACCCGGTCGTCGTTCGGGTCGGGCGGGAGGTCGGGGTGCTTGAGGATCGCGGCCGCGAACAAGCCCTGCAGCGGTTCGACGGCGGGGCGCGCGCCGCGGATGTTCACGTCGAGCGTGCCGTCCAGTTGCGAATAGACGTAGATGACCTCGAAGACCGGGTGGTGCGGCCGCTGCCCGAACTGGCCGTCCACCCATTCGACACGGTGCTGCGAGTAGTCCTCGGGGTAGGCGAAGAAATAGTCCAGCGTGCCCCGACGGACCGGTTCCACGATGCAGCGGGTGCCCCGGCCCTCGGTGCGGCGGAAGTACGTGCTGAGGCCGGCGGCGAGGGCCTCAAGGCTCGCCTCGTCCACGGCCGCGGGCACGTGGCAGATGGGTGCGCTTGCGCCAGGCGGGCAACGCATCCGCGTGAAAGAAGCGCGTGGCGCGCCGCCAGCAGGCGGGATGGTCGAGGAACGTCGTCATCGCGCGCGCGCCATGATTCGCCAGCGAGGCGAGCTGCTCGACGAAGGCCGTGTGGGCCGCCGGGTCGGTCGCGAAGTACCACGCCGCGTCGTCGAGGATGGCGCGGCAGCCTTTCTCGCCACTCAGCGCCGCGATGTCCCGGAACGCGGTGTCCATCGCGCGGCGCTCGGTGTCGTCCAGCGTCAGCCAGGCCGCCCACAGCGCGTCGGGCTGGGGCTCCGGCATCGCCGCAATGTCGAGATCGCCCAGGACGCCGCGGGCATCGAGATAGCGGGCCAGCAGCCGGTTCGGTATCTGCCGGAAGAAGTCGCGGGTGGAATAGTGGCGCGCCCTCGACCCTCTGCGCGCCCGACCCGGGCCTCCCGGCGCGCCGCATTCGTGCCGGGCGCCGCCGCTACCACCGCAGCGTGGCCCGCGCGAGCGCGGCGTGATCCGTGTCGCCCTGCAGGGGGCGCTCCCGGCGCTGCGCGTCGACGCCCAGCTCGAACGCCGTGCCCGCGCCGCCGAGCGCGCCGAGGCGGTAGCCGAGCCGGTAGTCCCGCCCGTCGGCGGAGGTCCCGACGCCGAGCGTGGGCGTCCCGACGAAACGGCTGCCCACCGGCAGCCCGTAGCCGACCTCGCCATCAAGGCGGTTGCCCGACGCGAGGCTGCCGTGCGCCAGCCCCCCCATCGTCTCCTGGCCCCACAGCGCCTCGGCCCCGCTCGTCGCCTGGCCGCCCCACGACGGCGCCACCCGCGCCACAAAGCCCAGCGGCGTCGACGGCCTCGGGTTGTAGCTCAGAGAGACCGCCATGCCCCGCTCGCGGAACCCCTGGCCTGGTGCATCACCAGCATCCGCACCCGCACGTCGATTGCCAGCCCGGTCGACGCGTCCGACACCACCAGCCCGCCGCCCACGTCCATACCGGCGCCGGTCTCGGCGTCCCCGCCGTCGTGCCGCAGCCCGACCGACCCGAGCCGGCCACGCCCCACACCGTGACGCGCTCGGTTGCCTTGTAGCCCAGCCACGGGTACAGGCCCGTCACCGACGAGGCCACCTGGCCGCCGGCGGACCCCGGCGTACTCGCCCAGGCCGCGGCTGTGCGACAGCGACAGGCCCGTCACGACCGGCCCCTTCGCGTAGTCGGCCTCAAGGTCGGTCACCTCGTCGTCTGGTCACCGACAAGCTGCGTAGCTACTCCGCGGCGCACCGCACCGTGATGCCATCCGTGGTTCACAGTACGCGGCAGTATGCGAACAACCGCGCAGAGGGTTCGCAGAGGGTTCGCATCAACCGACGCGACAACGCGAGCGACAGATGCGCCGGTTCAAATCCGCCGCGCACACGCAGCGGTTTCTCTCGGTCCACGGACTCGTGCTGAATCTTTTCCGGGTCGGGCGACATCTACTTCGGTCGGCGCACCACCGCGTGCTTCGGATGCGGGCGTTCGCCGAATGGGATGCGGTGACGTGTGCCTGCTGAGCGACGAGGGATTCCGAGCCATCGAGGGATCGTCACGCCCGCCTCTCATCAACTTGACAGTGCCCTCGTGACGCGTTCGATCCGGCCGTGACCGGTGAGGGCAGAATCAGCGACGTGTGGTCGTCGATCTTGGCAGTCACCGTCGGACGGAAAACCTGGACGCTGGCCGATGGCAATGTTGGGGAACCGGAAATTCGGTGCAGCGCGTCTGAGCTTGTCGCCGTTGGTGGAACTGAACTGTGTTCGCTGAATGGTGGTGTATTACAGTCATGGATACCTTGGATACCTTGGATACCTTGGATACCTTGGAGGCCCAGTGGAGCTAACCGAAGGACTCATCGTCAAGCACAAGACCCAACCAGGGTGGGGACTCGGCAAGGTCCTACTCGTGCAGGGCAACAAGGTGTCTGTGTACTTCAGCCAGATCGAGGGGTCAGCACAGGACGCCATTAAGACGCTGCGAACCGACATGGCTCCCCTTGTCGTAGCAGAGGACCAAGAAGACCCCTGGCTCAACAACCTGCCACCGTTCGTCAAAGGCGGGAAGATCGTGGCGCCCAAGAAGGTTCGACTCACTCACGATCAGGCACTCGATGGGTTCGTCCGCCGGTATCCGGGCAGATTTTCGGACCCAAAGTACCTGCACGAGGAACGAACCTACAAGTGGGATGCACATCTCCTATTTGTCGAACTGCTTGGTGACGCCCAACTCGACACGCTTCTCGGCGCGGGTGAGATCTCTACGATCGTCGAACGGATCCGCAAGATAGTCCAGTCCGTCAACATGCTGTCACCATACGAGATGATGGGGTTGAACGACGGGCTCAAGGATGTTGCCGCTGCAACCCGCTACGCTGAGTCGATTTCCGGGTTGCTGGGCGCCGAAGATACGAATGCGGAACTGTTCGACAAGACCGCGGCGACAGTGTTGGGACTCCCGGCCGAAAAAGGAAGGGCCCGCGTGTTCACATGGCCAATAGTCACGCTCCTACCGTTCCTCGCTGCTCCTGACCGATTCATGTTCCTCAAGCCGGAGGTGACGAAGACCGCGGCGGAACGCCTTGGGTTTGATCTTCTGTACACATCCACTCCGAACTGGGGTACCTATTCGCGCCTGCTCGACATGAGTCGACTGCTGATGCAGTCATTGAAGCCTCTCGGAGCACGGGACTTAATCGACGTTCAGTCCTATATCTGGGCCACCGCGAGAGCAGACTGAATATCTGCTGCTCTTTGTCGGCCGCCCTTGTAGCAACTTCGGAGATCTAGGTTAGATAACCTTCAGATGGCGTTACCGCTTCTGCTGGCCCCGATTCCGGCGTACCGGTCACTGGAGTTGACCAGATGTCGCGGTCGGTTTGCGGTTGTGGAACGTAGACCGCTTACCGTCGGGCGCTCGGGCTGCGCACCGAGCGCCCGCCTGACAAGGCTCGCAAGAAGTACATCTGAGAGCGTCACGGAAGCGACCGGAGTGCTGGCGAGCATTCCACTGCCGTTATCGCCACCGAGAAGGCAAAGGACCGGCCACGCACGGCATGCGCGGGGACCGAATTGCTTCCTCGACCGGAAGCCGTGCGCCACGGCCGCGATCCGGGGCGTTGTTGCACGAATCGTCACGGGCCCGCACGATGCCAACCGACAGGATCCTCACGTGCCGATGCGATATGACACTGGTCGGCCGAGGACGGCCTCACTCCCCTGCCCAGCTGGACTCCGGGCGCGAAGGCCATCGCCGATGAGGGACTTGTAGCGGAAGAACGTGTTCTCCACCCGGCCCTGACGATGGTACCCTGACACCTTCTTCCAACGGCGCCGGCCGAGCTGCTTCACCAACGTGACCGTCCGATCCCGCGCGGGCGACCGCGGGCCGTGGCCAGATATGTTCGCCGTCTTGGCCGGTGGTCGCATCATCACCTGTCGCCTCGGTTAGCGTGTGGACAAGGATCACGCCTGACTGATCGACGCCACGGTGGAGCTTCCGCCAGCCACGCCTGCCGCGGCCACCGTGTTTCGCGGCCGCCCACTCACCTGCCCCGACGATGGACAGACCCGTGCTGTCGAGCACGAGATGGAGGCCCTCGCCGGGCGGGACCGGTCGCAGACAGCGCCGCAGATGCTGACTGCGCCGGGAGAGCGTCGTATAGTCGGGAACGGAGAGGTCGAGGCGCATTATCCCGAACAGCGCGTGCAAGAACCCTTCGGCCTGGCGCAGCGGGAGATGGTAGAGGAGCCGCAGGGTCATGGCGGTCTCGATGGCGAGATCCGAGTACCGCCGCTGCCCACCCCGCCTGCCGCTCCGGCTGGCCGTCCAGGCAGCGATCGCTTCCGAGGACAACCACACCGTCACATCGCCGCGGCGAACGAGGGCCCGATGGTAGGCCGGCCAATTCGCCACCCGGTACTTCGTCTTATACGTGGGATGAACCTTCGACTTCATCCCCTCAGTGTGGCTCCTGCGGAGACGAGAAGGGCGGGCCAAACCGCCCCACCGGCAGAAGGTCTTTCATGCAACAACGCCACCAGCCGTCGGCCTCCACTGCTCGTCATGTTCGCGGTGTCATCGGCCCCTACAGCAGGCGGCGGACTGCCTCCACATCCACGTCCGAGGGGAGCCCGAACCCACGGCCGTACCCGAACAAGTCCGCGACCGTCTTAGAGCCGAACCGGCTGTCGAGCAGCTCCAGATGATCCGCCGTGATAAGCGCGGGGTGCGGCACGCCGCACGCGCGGCTCACGGCGAGTAACTCTTTCCTGAGCGCCACAACGTAGTTGGCGAGCCGCGCGGCCTTCAAGGTCGGGTCCAAGCCGCGAATGAGCCAGGGATGCTGGGTCGTGATACCGGTCGGGCAATGGTTCGTGTGACAGCGCTGGGCCTGAATGCACCCGATGGCGAGCAGCGCTTCCCGGCCCACGTTGATCACGTCACACCCCAGGCCGAACGCAAAGACGGCGGCCTCGGGGAACCCGAGCCGGCCGGAGCCGACGAACACAATCCGCTGGTGCAGCCCGCCGGCATGAAAGATCTGCTGCACGCGGCTGAACCCGATCTTGAACGGCAGCGCCACATGATCCGTGAACACGAGCGGCCCGGCGCCCGTGCCGCCTTCGCCCCCATCGATGGCGATGAAGTCGACGCCGCGGGTGCCGGTCGCCATCAGCTGCGCGAGGTCGGTCCAGAAGGTGGCATCGCCGACCGCCGCCTTGATGCCGACCGGCAGCCCGGTTGCCGCCGCGATGGACTCGACGAAATCGAGCAGCGCGTCCGCGTTCCCGAAGGCGCTGTGCGCGGCGGGGCTGGCGCAGTCCCGATCGCGAGGAATGCCGCGAGTCTCCGCGATCTCCGCGCTGATCTTCGCCTGCGGCAGCAGGCCGCCGGCACCTGGCTTGGCGCCCTGACTCAGTTTGATCTCGATCGCGCGAATCTGCGGACACCGCGCGACGGTCTCTTGCAGCCGCGCCATGCTGAAGCGGCCGTCGGCCTCACGGCAGCCGAAGTAGCCAGTGCCGACCTGCCAGACCAGCTCCCCTCCGTTGAGGTGATATGGCGAGACGCCCCCTTCGCCGGTGTTGTGCAGGCAGCCCGCGATCTGCGCCCCGCGGTTGAGCGACTCGACCGCCGGGCCGCTCAGGGATCCGAAGCTCATGCCCGAGACGTTGACGACCGACGCCGGGCGAAACGCCTTCACGCGTCCGCGCGCCGAGCCGAGCACTTTCGCGCACGCAATCGTGCACTGCGGGTCGTACGCCGGGTCGCCGGGCACGGGCGTCTGCAACGGAAACGTATCGTGCTTGATGACGAGGTAATTGGACTGTTGCTCCATGTCCTGGTCGGAGCCGAACCCGAAGGAGGTGTTCTCCTGCTTCGAGGACGCATACACCCACCGCCGCTGGTCGCGGCTGAATGGTCGCTCCTCGTTGTTGTTCGTCACGATGTATTGACGGAGCTCCGGGCCAACGGCCTCAAGCCAGTAGCGGAAGTGCCCGATGATCGGGAAGTTCCTGAGGATCGCGTGCTGGCGCTGCAGCAGGTCGTACACGACGATGACGGCCAGGAACCCGAGCGCGCTGAAAAGCAGGACCATCGGGTCATTCTACGGGAGTCGTCGCCAGCCGTGGGTGTGATCAGCTCCGGCACTGTCAAGTTGCTGGCAGACACCCTGAATCTATTGCGCATTCTGGTCATCGTGATCGCTCAGTCCGGTCATGGTGATCGCCGAGTCGACTGGTTCAACACGCGCCGGTTACTCGAACCGATCGGTTACATCCCGCCGGCGGGTATCGTCAGGTTGAGGCGACGAGTGACAGAGTAGGCTCCACGTTCCTACTAGTGGTCCGTCACGTCATAATCTTCGGATAGACGGACTTGAGTTTACAGCGCGCATCGTCGACCTTCATCTGCCAGTCCACGCCGCGTTGCGTGCCATTGACGTCGGTGGACCACGCCGACACTTCGCCGTGCAGGGTCTCGAGGTCGCCGATGCGGCGTTCGCGCAGGCATTGGCGCGTCATCGAGCTCAGCTCGTTCTCCGCGATGTTCAGCCAGCTCCCGTGTTTCGGCGTGTGGCAGAACGCGATGCGACGAACGAGTTGCCGTGCCCGGGTCGGCTCGAACACTTCGTAGAAGGCGCCCTTGGTGTGCGTGTTGAGGTTGTCGCACACCAAGGTGATCTTCTCGCAGTCGGCGTAGCGTCCTTCCAACAGGCCGGCGACCTCCAGCGCCCAGTCCACCTTCCTGCGCCGGGCCCGGGCCGTCGCCTGCCGCCAACCCGCCAGCGGTTCGCTGAACAGGAAGACCGCGGCCGTGCCGGCCCGTTCGTACTCGTAGTCGACACGCCGGGGACGCTGCTTCGTGGCCGCCATCGGCGGACGGGTTTCCCTGACCAACTGCACCGGCTGCTCGTCCATGCACACGACGGGACAATCCGGATCGTAGGGTTGCTGATACAGGTCCAGGACCTGTTCCATGTTCGCCGCGAACTCGGCATCGGCCTGTGGCGGGATCACCCAATACTCGATTTTCCGCCGCGTCATGCCGTTTTTTTAAGCGTGCGCCGGATGGTTTCGTGGCTGATCGACTCGACGACCCCCAACTCGACGACCCGGCGCGCCAACAGCCGTAGCGACCAGTTCGCAAAGCCCCTCGGGGGCGGCCCCAGACGCAAGGCGATGACCTGGGACTCCTGTTCGCCGTCGAGCAGCTTCTCGACCGGCGGTGATTCGCGTCGTTTTCGCTCCAGCGCCTGTTCGAACCCGTCCAGCACGCATCGTTGGCGAATGTTCTCGACCGTCTTGGTGCGGCACGAAAAGGCCTCGGCGACCTGCCGGTCGGTCCACCTTGGCCCGTCCGCATCGGCCTTCAAGAGAATCTGCGCGCGGCGCACCTTCTCGCTGCCGCCGTTGAGCGTTCGGAGCGTCTGTTGACAGACCTCGCGTTCCTGTGCCGTGAGTCGAACGATGTATTTTTTCCCCACGGGAACTCTCTCGGTTCGAGATGAGTTCCACGACAGCCCTAATGTTTACTCGTGGCAAAGCACTAGTCGTGTGGGCGACCACGGGATTACAATATGGCGGACGAATGGTAAAGGATCAGAACTCGCCGCCCAGTCTGGATTTCCAGATCGATGCGAGCAGTCCCTCGAAACGACCCGAGCAGTTTGCAGCGCTTCTCGATAGCGCCCTGCGGCGTGAGTTTCCCGAGGCGCTGGATGTCGTTGAGATCGCCCAGGTACCGTACCCTCCTGGGGTGCGCCTCAAAGGTCTCGAGAAGCTCGAAGAAGATGCGGCGAAGCGGCTCACTCACGCCGCACGAGCCGTATTCAATGACTGCATGATCAGCCCCTGGTACTGAAGAGGCGCTCGTTTTCAGAGAAACAAAAGATGACCGCCGATTCCGAAGACAATCTAGACGCCCGTCCCGCACTGCAGCAGGTTCTTCACTACCACGAGATCACGAAACATCACTTCCAAAGCTATGCGCAGGGGCCAGGGTCTTTGGATTGGGCCACACAGCCAAAGCCGTTTCGGCGGTATAAGGGGGCGCGGCTCGTATCTCTCGAGAAGTTCCCAGCCACGGACGAGCCGCTGTACGACGACGCTTTTGTTCGAGGCCGGATTCCCGCCGCTCCGGTGACCTTTCAGACGATCTCGCAACTCTTCTATGACAGCTTGGCGATCTCAGCTTGGAAGAGCACCGGCGAGCACAGTTGGGCACTCCGCGTGAATCCGTCGAGCGGCAATCTACATCCCACCGAGGGCTACTTGATCTGTGGTCCCATCGATGGGCTGGGCGATCGGCCTATGGTGTGTCACTACGCTCCGAAGGAGCATGGATTGGAGGTACGGGCGGAGTTCGAGCGGAGAATGTGGGACGCATTGTGGCTAGTAGCGCCGGCGGACATATTTCTTGTCGGACTGACGTCCATTCATTGGCGAGAAGCCTGGAAATATGGCCAGCGGGCCTATCGCTACTGCCAGCACGATGTCGGGCACGCGATTGGCGCGATCGTTATTGCTGCGGCTGGCCTCGGGTGGCAGACACAGGTCTTAGACGACCTGGGCACAGAAGAATTGGCGCTGCTCATGGGCACAGGGAATGACGACGCCGAGTCGGAGGAGCCAGATGTGCTTATGGCTGTGGGTCCGCATGCCGAAGAGGCTATGGGGCTCCAGGAAGATCAGATACAAGCCTTGAGGTCTCTTACCTGGCAGGGCACCGCCAATCAGCTCAGCCCATCTCACCTCGACTGGAGTGTCGAGACCACGGCCGCCGCCGCCCGAAAGCCGCGAAGTCGGCAGCCGTACGAGCGACGCGAGAGTCCGCAGCCTTCGTGTTCTTACGACCATCGGTCCATTTCTCTCCGGACAGTCGTTCGTCAGCGCCGCAGCGCGGTGGCGATGGATAGGAAAACTCACATCACCCGAGACACGTTCTATCGGATTCTTCAAAGAACGTTGGCGGTACCAGGAAGCATTCCGTTAAGCACGCTTCCGTGGACGCCGCACATTCACTTGGCCATTTTTGTTCACCGCGTAAAGGATCTTCCCGCTGGCTTGTACCTCTTCGTGCGCGACGCGTCACAGACACGCGCTCTTCGGGCAGCGTTCACCAAGGTGGATCAATGGCAGCGACCCGCCGAATGTCCGCCGCAACTGGAGCTGTACTGCCTCATCGAAGCTGAGGCCCAGCAATCCGCCCGGCAGGTCTCGTGTCATCAGGACATCGCAAGCGATGGGTGCTTCAGTCTTGGGATGATCGCGGAGTACGAGGCACCCATTGAACAGAATGGTCCGTGGTTCTATCCACGTCTGTTCTGGGAGGCCGGGATGATTGGCCAAGTGCTCTATCTAGAAGCCGAAGCTGCCGGGATTCGGAGTACTGGTATCGGGTGTTACTTCGACGACCCCATGCATCGTGTCCTTGGCCTCCAAGACCTCACCTACCAAGACCTCTACCATTTCACGGTGGGTGGGCCCATCGAGGACACCCGGCTCACCACTCTCCCCGCCTATGCGAATGAGTAACAGCGCCGGGTTGAGCACTGTCAACTTGGTGTGGACAGTGCGCGGCTCCGCCTCGAGGTCGTTCGCCCTCGCTCGTTCAGCACGCACACGTCGCCGCATCCCACTCGACGAACGCCCGCTTTCGGAACACGCGGTGGTGCCTCGACCGGAGTAGATGTCGGCCGACTCGAACCGTTGCACGTGGGCGGCCGACGTGAAGCGCCGCATCTGGCGCTCCCGCTGACGTGTCGGTTGGTGGGAGACCTCGGCTTGATTGTTCGCGTACTGATCAGTGACGTGGACCACGGACGGCATCACGGTGCGGCACGCGGCGGCGTAGGAGCGCAGCTGGTCGGTGATCAGCCGGCGAGGGATACGGCCCTGGGTTTTCAGCAGTTTCCGAAAGAATCGGACGGCTGCTCGCCGATTCCGGTGCGATTGCACGAGGATGTCCAGGACGTCACCGTCCTCGTCTACTGCGCGCCACAGATACTGTTGGCGACCCTGGATCGTGACGAACACCTCGTCGAGATGCCAGGTGTCTCCCATCCGACCGCGCCGGCGCCGCAGTTGCCGGGCGTAGACCGGACCGAACCGCTGGCACCACTGCCGAATCGTCTCGTAGGTGACCGTCACGCCTCGCTGCGCGAGGAGATCTTCAGCATCGCGGAAGCTGAGACAGAATCGATAGTAGAGCCAGACCGCGTGGCTGATGATGTCGGGTGGGAATCGATATCCGTGATAGCTGGCCGACTGACTCCTCATCGGCCTACGCTGCCACTCGTCGCCTCAACCTGACAATACCGCCGCCACCTGTGGGTAGCCGGTGACTACCGCCCTACCAGTCTGCCGGCCAGGTCGTCGCCCCACTCATTACCGCTCCTGCGCACTCGAGAAGCGGTCTATGAGTACTTCCCACGACCACGTGAGGAAAGGTAACGCGGACACGGGTACGGGTTCGGCATCCCGGATCGTCCCCTCCGCCGTCGACTTCGCCGGGTCCAGCGTCGCGTTCACCGGATTGATCAGCGTCAGCGTCAGCGTCTCCCGGTCCTCCGCCACCGTGTCGGCCAGGGTCTCGATCGTGATCGTCCCCCTCGTCTGCCCCGCCGGGATCGTCAGCACCGCACCCGCGGCCGGCGCCGTGTAGTCCGTGCCCGCCGTTGCCGTCACGCCGGTCACCGAATACCCCAACGTCGTGTCGGCGGCGGACGCCGCCGACAGCGTCACCACGAACCTCAGCGGCTCCCCCTCGACCGCCTCCGCCGGCGCCACGCTCGCCACCGCGGTCACCGTCGCCGTCGGCGCGCTGGGGCGTTGCTCGTCGCTGCCGAAGTCGTCGGTGAAACTCACCTCGACCTTGACCTTCTTGCCCACGTCGTCGGCGGTCAGGGTGTGGGTGGCGGCAGTTGCGCCGGAGATATCCTCCTCGTTCGACGTGCCGTCGGCGTCCACCCGCACCCACTGGTAGGCGTATTCGACGTCGTACAGCCCGTCCTCGTCCTCGATGCCGGTGACGTCGACGTCGAGCACCTGCCCGACCTCGGCCGTGCCGGTAATCACCGGCGCCCCGGTCGCCGAGCGGTTGTCCGGCAGGCTCAGGTGCACCGTGCGGGTGCTCACGGAGGACCAGTCGAGGGCCGTGTCCCAGGCATGCTCGGGGATGACGTTGCTTCGACCGTCCCAAGCGTAGTGGGAATCGCTGAAGTCGTAGGGCGCGTTGCAGACATGCAGCCGGAGCGCGGCCGTCGCCGGGGTCCTCCAGATGGCCCGCAAGGGGAGGGAGAAGTAGAGGAAAATTGCGTCCACGGCGAGTTCTTCGACCGCATACTCGTTCAAGCCGATGGTGAACGTGGCGGGGTCCAGTCCACCCCCGTCACCACCAGCGTCGGGGAAACGACCGTATCCACGAAGAGGAGACCCCTGGGTGGTAAAGTCCCCCATCGTCAGCACCGCGGTCCAGATCTTGCGCCGGCCGGCGAAGTCGGGCACGGGGCAGGTGGCGGCTGCCGTCACCGTGCCGCCCGACGGATAGGCGTCGCTGGTCAGCGTCTCCGTGGTTTCGAGGTCGTCGGTGAAGCTCACCCGCACCTTGAGCTTCTTGCCCACGTCGTCGTCGGTCAGGGTGTAGGTCGCGTCGGTCGCGCCGGGGATGTCCACCGGGTTCGACGTGCCGTCGGCGTCCACCCGCACCCACTGGTAGGAGAAGTTCGCCGGCCGCCCGTCGGCGTCGGCAATGCCCGTGGTCGAAGCCGTCAGCACCTGCCCGACCCCCGCCGTGCCGGTAATCGACGGAGCCCCCGTCGCCGGGGTGTTCGCCCGCGTGCTGAATGCCGTCGCCCCCATGACCCACTCGCTGGATCCGCTCGCATTGGTGACACTGACCCGTACTTCGTACGCCGTATTCGCCTGCAGACCCCCGATGGCCGCGCGCGTCACCGGCGTTTCGCCCGCGTACCAGTTGCTCCACTCGGTGGTGCTCTGCACCCGGTAGTGCAAGTAGTTGCGAACGAGCGGCGAGCCGCCGTCACCCGGGTGCGTCCACTCGATGGTGAGCGTCTTGGTGGTGGCCGACACCAGGGTCGGCGGCGTGGGATCCGGCGGTTTGGTGGGGACGGTGGAAACCGTCAACAGCAACCCGCCGGATCTCGGCCGGCCGTTATTTTCGATTGCTCCGAAGGTAATGGTCGTACCGATCGGCGTATCCGCGGTGACGGTCAATGTCGCCGTTATTGTCGTGTTGTTGTAGATCTCGGTGTAGATCGTGTGATGACCCTGAATGTTGTTCCATATGCCCGGACCCCTCGACGGCGAAAAACTGGCGCAAAAGTATTTCCCCGCGCCGCACGACATCGGGTTCGAACCCAGATTGGAATGCGCGATGGAAGTGGACGTAGACGGGACATGGAAACCGGCATACTCATTTCCCGGCTGAGGCCCCGCGGTGCGGGTGATCGTGTAGGTGTACGTACCGCCCGGAACTGGTGACGTCTCGCCGTGCAGGGACCATGTTGCGCCTTCAGCGAATTGCGAGACCGTCGTCTCGGCAGCATGGAGGAAACTTGCGAAGCCGAGCGCCAGGGCGGCCAGCGCCCCGGCGGCCGCCCGCGCGCCGCGCAGCAGGGGCGGGGCGGTCCGTGGCGGCGACGCGACGTCCGCCCGGCAGGTCCGCGGTTCCTTGCTCCCGGCGATGGCGCCGGCCTCCGACAAACGATCCATTTCGGTCTCCCACTCCCCTGACGTCCCGCCGGCCTTTCGACCCGCCCACACGATTCCGTGCGTCGATGGGGCCGAACCCCTCCACGCGGCCTGCCCGGTTTCCGCCGGCGGTCCGCACGTAATTGACCCTTGTAATCCTAGAAAATAATGTGTGACAATAGTGTCTATTTATGAGGTTTAGTCGCGAATATTGCACGCACTTCTAGTTAATTAGTGCCCGCCAGAAAACCCCCTTGCGGGCGGAAATCTGCGACAAATCCGGCCCACCTCGGGCGTGATTCCCACCACGGATCCTGCCACGACGGCGGTACTTGGCGGCCGGCGGGGAGCGACCGGCAAAGAATCAGTGCGGAGGTCCGGCTGCCAAGGATGGGGAAGCCCTCCCATCTTTCGACGGGTCGGAGCACGGCATGCTTTAGGGGAAGCGGCCGGTCAGGCGGCGAGTCGTCGTCGTTTGCGCTCGCGCTTTTGCAGGAGCAACCCGATGCGATGCAGGTTGGCGGCCAGTACCGACAGTGCGACGGTGCGCGCGAAGCCGTCGGCGCCATGGCTGCGGACACGGTCGAGCCCCCGGTGTTCCAGCCCATTGATGGCCGACTCGATTGCCGGATGCGCACGCCGCGCGGCCGCGAAGGGTTCCTCCGCCTCCCGTTCGCGGTCGGCTCTGGAAAGATACCCCTTTCTCGGCAGCGCGTTGAGGTCGAGCAGCGCGTCGAGCTTGATTCGGTTGTCAGGGCTGTGAAAGCCCCGGTCGAAGCTGCACGCCCGCAGTTCGGGATACCGCGCCTGGGCTTCCCTCACCATCGGCGCCGCCACGTCGACGTCCTCGCCCTCCCACAGGATCTTGTGGTGCAGGATGAATTGATGCTGGTCTTCGATGAGAGCTACAGGAACCCCGAGTTCTACCGGCGTGCCTGCCTTGCCCTTGGAAACCCAGCGAGTATGCTCCTCGAAGACCGAGAACACCTTCTCCTCGTGAGCAATCGCCTCGCCCCGCAGGAGTCGGCGCTCGACCTGGCCGAGCTGGCGCTGGGCATGCGCGATAAAGCCCTGGATTGATTGGCAGGTGGTTTCCTCGACGCCCTTGTCCCGCAACTCGTCGAGGGTCTCCATGGTCCGAGCGACCAGTGCACGGCAGCGCGCCAAGTACGCCTCCACCCGCTCCGGACGGCGCTTGGCCCGCCGCGTCGAACGCACCTGGTTGAACAGTTTCCTGACCTCCTTGGACAGATGCCGCCACTGACGCCATCCCCCCACCGCGTGTCTCCCAGCCGCCCGCCCGGTCTCCCGCAGCAGGCAGCGCAGCGCGTCCCACAACAGGCTGACATCCGTCGGATAGTGCACGTCCGTCTCGACCACGAACGAGTCACACCGCCCGCGCAATCGCTCGCCAGGCTTTTTTTTAGCGACCGTATGGCCGCTCTCCACCACCAACCGCCCGACTTCTGACAGCAGCTCCGGCGTCAACAGACACACATTGTCGAGCACCGTTTGGTACTCGTAATACGTCTTGTCGGCGAAATCGCCGTGGCCCAGGAACGCGCGCACCGTCTCGTGATGGTTCGCGAGGTCGTGAAGGCGGTCGAAGTCGCAACCCAGACCCTGCTTCAACACCCCCAGCACCAAAATCCGCCAGAGCGCCATCCCCGGACGCCCGACCTCCCGGTCGGTCTCCGGCAGGACATGCTCGTCGAGCAGCGCAAACAACCGCGCGCGCAACTCCTCGTCAGACCAAATGTGCTGAAGCCCCTTCAACACCGCCGGGATGTCGTCCCGCGACTTGGGGTCGATCCAAATCTTCTCCACCGGAACCTGACCAAACTCGAACTGCCGTCTGTGAACTTCTCTCATGACGTCGACGTCTCGAAGATTCCCCCGAAATGGGCCGATAGTGGAAATTCCACCCACAAAACTACGACATCTCAACGTTCTTCGCCACTTGAAATCCGAAATGCGACTCGTAGAATCAACCTGTTACGGGTTTTCTGGCGGACACTAATTAGACGCGGAATACCGGAACCGGACCGCATCGCACCGCCCCGGCCGGCGGGCGGCGGGCGGAAGGGGGAGAACGGATGACCGATCACGACCCGGCGGCGGCCGAGAACGCGGCGCTACGCGCCCGCATCTCCGCGCTCAGCGCGGCGAGCCTGCGCATCAGCGCGAGCCTCGACCTCGAGACCGTGCTCAGCGAGGTCGTCGAGAGCGCCCGGGCGCTCACCGGCGCGCGCTACGGCGCCATCGCCACCATCGGCGAGGCCGGCGCCCCCCAGGACTTCGTCACCTCGGGCTTCACCGCGGACGAGCACCGCAAACTGGTGGAATGGCCCGACGGGCCGCGGCTCTTCGAGTTCTTCCGCGACCTGCCGGGACCGCTGCGCATCCCCGACGTGCCCGCCCATGTGCGCTCGCTCGGCTTCTCGCCCGACCGTCTGCCCTCGAAGACCTTCCAGGGCACGCCGATGCGCCACCGCGGCGTCCATGTCGGCAACTTCTACCTGGTCGAGAAGGCGGGCGGGGAGGCGTTCACGGACGAGGACGAGGAGGTCCTGGTGCTGTTCGCCGCGCAGGCTGCGACGGCGATCGCCAACGCCCGCACCTACCGCGCCGAGCAGCGCGCCCGGGCCGACCTCGAGGCCCTGATCGAGACCTCGCCGGTCGGCGTCGTCGTGTTCGATGGGCAGACCGGCGACCTGGTCTCGCTCAACCGCGAGGCCAGGCGCATCGTCGAGGGCCTGTGCCTGCCCGGCCAGACTGCGGAGCAGCTGCTGAAGACGATCACCTGCCGGCGGGCGGACGGCCGCGAGGTCGCACTCGACCGGCTGCCGCTGGCGCGGGCGCTGAGCGGCGCCGAGACGGTGCGGGCCGAGGAGGTCGTGCTCTCGGTCGCGGACGGGCGCAGCGTCACGACGCTCATCAACGCCACCCCGATCCACGACCCGGACGGCCCGGACGACGCGCTCGCCTCGGTGGTGGTCACCATGCAGGACCTGGCGCCGCTGCGGGAACTTGAGCGCGTGCGGGCGGAGTTCCTGGGCATGGTGAGCCACGAGCTGCGCGCACCGCTGACCTCGATCAAGGGCTCGGCCGCCACGGTGCTGCGCGCCTCGCGCCTCTTCGGCCCGGCCGAGGTGGCGCAATTCTTCCGCATCATCGACGAGCAGGCCGACCGCATGGACAGCCTGATCGGCGACCTGCTCGACGCCGGGCGCATCGACACCGGCACGCTGTCGGTCGCGCCCGAGCCTTCGGATGTCGCCGTGCTGGTGGACCAGGCGCGCGGCACGTTCATCAGCGGCGGCGGGCGGCACACCGTCCGCATCGACCTGCCGCCCGACCTGCCGCGGGTCATGGCCGACCGGCAGCGCACGGTGCAGGTGCTCAACAACCTGCTCGCCAACGCCGCGCGCCACTCTCCGGAATCCGCCCCCATCCGGATCGCGGCGGAGCGCGAGGGGCTGGATGTGGCGGTCTCGGTCGCCGACGAGGGCCGCGGCATCGCGCCGGACCAGCTCGGCCAGCTGTTCCGCAAGTACACCGCCGCCGGGGACCGGGAGGGCGGCGTCGGCGGCGGGCTGGGACTCGCGATCTGCAAGGGCCTGGTCGAGGCCCAGGGCGGGCGCATCCGGGCCGAGAGCGGCGGCGTCGGCTTCGGCGCGCGCTTCACCGTCACGATCCCGGTGGCCGAGGCGGCCAGCGACAGTCCCGCCCAGGCCCGCCCCGGCCCGCCGGGCCACGCCCCGGACGCGGCGCCCATCCTGGTGGTCGACGACGACCCGGAGACGCTGCGCCATCTCCGCGACACGCTGGCGGAGGCGGGCTACGCCCCGCTGGTCACCGGCGACCCCGGGGAGCTGCCGCGCCTCATCCGGGCCGAGAAGCCCCGGCTGGTCCTGCTCGACCTGATGCTGCCCGGGACCGACGGCGTCGAGCTGATGCAGACCGTTCCCGAGCTCTCCGACCTGCCGGTCATCTTCATCTCGGGCTACGGGCGCGACGAGACCATCGCGCGGGCGCTGGAGGCCGGCGCCGACGACTACGTGGTCAAGCCGTTCTCGCCGACCGAGCTCACGGCGCGCATCCGGGCGGCCCTGCGCCGGCGGTCGAACCCGGTCCCCTTCGTCCTCGGCGAGCTCGCCATCGACTACGACCGGCGGCGGGTCAGCGTGGCCGGGCGCCCGGTGACGCTGACGCCGACCGAGTACGGTCTGCTGCGCGCGCTCGCGCAGGGCGCGGGCCGGGTCCTGACCCACGAGGACCTGCTGCGCCAGGTCTGGTCCCGACGCGGCACCGCCAACCCCAAGATCGTGCGCGCCTACGTCAAGCGGCTGCGCGACCGGCTCGGCGACGACGCCGACCGCCCGGCCTGGATATTCAACGAGCGCGGGGTCGGCTACCGCATGGCCCGGCCCGGCGAGGCGGGCGAGCCCTGACCGCCGGCCTCAGCTGCGGAACACCCAGCCGACCAGAGCGACCGCTGTCGCCGATCCGCATGTGTCGTAAACGGTCGTTTGCGACAGGCGGGCAATGGTGCCGTCCGGCCCACGCCGCCGTGTGTCGTATCCCGTGTCGGATTCTATGTCTTGCATACGTCGAGCGAAACAGCAAGCCGCCGCCTTGCAGGCGCAGCTAGAGCATCTCGAAACGCAGGTAGGGCTCTTGACGAAGCAGTACGCCATCATCGCAGCGGACTACAAGGCGCTAGCCGCCTTGTAGTCGCGGGTCTGAACCGGATCCACCAGCATATCGAGCAACGCGATCAGGCGCGGGAATGGGACGGCCCGAGCCGCTAGGTCTCTCTGACGCGGGCCCGGATAGCCGCCGGCGCCGGGCGTGTCCTGGAGTTGGTTGGGCTACGATGGTGGGCGCCCTGAGCGACACCGGGTTCCAGTTTTTTCAACCTGCCTGTCCGGTTTTCTCCTTCCATACGTCATCAGATAAGTAAGCGGTATCGTGAAGGATTGGAGGGGCGCCGTAGGGGCGGGTTGCCCCTGGGCTAGAACCCGAAATTCGAGACCACCCTCTTGGAGAACGACATGGCAGACGTTCAGATAACCTGTGTAACGAAACCAGATCGGAATAGTACCGAAGACCGGATCACCCATGTTGGCGGACCCGGTTGGAAGTGGTCCACCGAGGCCGTAGTTGCCAACATCGAAAACGGGACGGACACCTTCTACGTCATCGATGCGGCGGGACACCGGTCCGAGGTAGGTGTCGTGAATCCCGGCAATGGTCGCCGGAAGTACCTGCGAACCCACGCGGATGGAGACTGGAACAATAATCTCCTCGCTCTGCCGGAGTGTCCCTAACCGAGTGAGATTGGCTCCTTGGCGGGAGGCCTCCGTCGGCGCCAACAGCCGCCGCACTTGCGCCGGCGCGCTCCGGCACTTCGATGCCTGGCTTGGCCGCCAGCTCGCAACATGAGCGATGAGCTGAAGCGCGACTATCAGGAGAAGCTCGGCGAGAAGTTTGGGGCCATCTTCTACGGCGTTTCGTACGACTGGGCGAACGGATTGGTCAGACTCAAAGAGTACCGGGCCCTTTTCGGTGACCCGACTCATATCGAGTTCCTCAATACGATTAGCGGTCGGTTTATGTGGGACGTGCAACAAGTTTTCTGGCGCGATCTGTTGCTCCACATCACCCGGCTGACCGACCCTGTCGCCAGCGGAAAAAAAGAGAACATCACCGTTCTGGGGCTCCCGGACTTTTGTAAAGACCAAAAGTTGCGTGCTCGCGTGCAGTCTTTTGCTGATACTGCGGCTAATAACGCTCAATTGGCACGTGACTGGCGTAATCGACGCATCAGCCATTCGGATCTGAACCTGGCGATCGATCCCGATGCGGAGTCTCTAGCTCCGGCTACCCTTGCCTCGGTCCAGAGCGTGCTCGACGCTGTTCATGCTGCTCTCGATGCCATTTCGTCCGCTCTCATGGACGTCCACATTTCAAATCGTGTTACTACGAGCGAGCCGTTGGCTACGGCGTTCTTGACCTATGCTCAGCAGCTTGTGACTGCGGTTCGGTACGTGGACTTGCTCATCGATCCTGCCGGAAGCGCGCCGTTTAACAGCACCGATGTTGCGGCCAACTTTCTCGCCAAGGTTGGCTGTGAACCCACCATGGATGAGATTCTCCAAATCATCTACTTGCGCCAAGCTGTTCGCCGGTTCAGCTGACCTCTAGTTCTGGTTCTGCCGTTTCCCATTTCCTGGTTTAGCCTAAAGCCCTCTCAGGGGCGTCTTGGAGCGGTTCCGGGCCGTGTGAACGGGCCGAAAGGGAACCTTTCGGGTGGTACCGACGACGCGAAAAGGCACTTGCAAAATGGTGGGGAGTCCTTTTCAGGTTGCCATTTCCATGTACAGAGAAGGCCGCGGCGGGGAGCGGTCCCGCCGCGGCGTTTCGTGCGTTAGGCGGCGCCGGCGTCGTCGGCGTCGTCCTGCGGGTTGCGGAACTCGATTGCGTTCTGCAACTCGTAGATCCGCGTGTTGGCGAGGTCCGCGACCTTCGCGACCGTCAGAAGGTCATCGCGGCCGAATGCGGGAGTGCGATCCCAGGTGGAGCCGCGGCGGAAAAGGCGGGTGATGTGGACGCTGTAGAACACGCCTTCGTCCGTGGGGGTGTTCTGCCAGATGGTGGCGGTGATCCTGCCGACTCGGATCTCCGCGACGGGCTTGCCGTTGGTGTTGTGTGCCATTTCGTTTCTCCTGTCCGTTGTGGGCGTGATTGCCCTTCCGCTCATGTAGAGCTGGCGGAAGGGGATGAGCGACGTGGACAGGAGGCCGTGCGGGAGCGGTGGCAGGAGGAACAGGAGCGCAGTGGCAACGGACGTGACAGGGACCGAAGGTAAGCGTAGCGTCCTGGCGCGGTGCGGTGCGCGCTACCCGACTGCCGCCGCGGAGCGGGGCTGATGGCAGACAACATGAGGCGAGATTGGCGGGGTCGTGTCGGTGGATAGGTGGCGCTAGATGCAGAGTCATGGCGGCGGTTGGGGGTGTAGGCCGTGCGGGTGTGGAGCGTAGTCGGGGGCGTTGGGATCGCGCTCCCGCGTTCGGCCGCGTAGCGGCGGGTGCCTCTGTCCGCCGGCCACGCGTACGCGTCGCTGGCCGACGCGCGATCGTCGTTCGGTGACAACGGCGGGGGTGGCGATGGTGCCCCGCAGCGCCTGATCAGCGCGTGGTCGTCTCTGCGGTCCACGATCTCAAGCCGTCCACAGAGGGTCTTCAACGCCGTCTTCAACGCCGTCGGACATCTAATTGCGAACGAGGGGTGCGATGAGGGGAAGCGATTACATATGCAGTTGTAAGCTATTGCTTCGGAACCCATGCGGCACGGCGGCGATGCCGAGTTCCTTGATCAATTTCGACAGCGTCATGTCGGAGACCGGACCGCGCCGCCGTCAGCACCAAGAGCTCAAACGCATCCTTGGTGGTGACCAACGCCCGGGAGGTTCGCACCGTCGCGAGAGCGTCCGCCACTTCACCATGGGGCAGCGCCCGCATGTGTTGGACGACGGCCCGCTGGCGCCCGAGCGCCTGCCCGAGGGCGTCGCCCGCCGGATTGTCCGGCCGGTAGCCCATCGCGATCGCCCACTTCATCACGGCGCCGATCCGTTGCCGTACCCGCCGCGCGGTCTCGGGCTTGTCGTGCCAAATCGGGGTGAGGATCGCCAGCACGTCGGCCGTCGTCACCTCGGACACGGGCAATGCCCCGATGCGTGGGAACGCATAGGCGCGCAGACTGCGCGGCCAGTCCTGCTCGTACCTCGCGTGCCGCCAGCCGGGGCGCTGCTGCTCCAGCACCACGGCGGCAGCCTCCTCGACCGTGGGCACGTGCTGGGCGTGGCGCTTCTCGGTCAGCGGATCCCCGCCCGCCCGAGCCTGCTTGCGGTGGGCGAACGCCACGTCGCGCGCCTCGGCCAGCGACACCAGCGGGTAGCCGCCGAGCCCGAGCATCCGGGGCCGGCCCCGAATGACCAGCCGTTGCACCCACCGCCGCGCCCCGGACGGGTCGACGCGCAAGTTCAGCCCGTGGCCGTCACAGTAGAAGCCGGGCGGGGCGGTGCGCACGAACACGGCACTCAAGCGATGCGTCAGGCGGCGCGACGGCTGCGGGGGGGGTGTCTGTCATCGACGAGACCACGTGATGTGCACCCACAGTTCTGTATACAGATAACATTAGGATGCGGGTGAAAGCGCCGGAACGATGTGAGGCACTCTAGGACAATAACCCCTTTTTTCTAGAGAAAGTTACGTGGACGTTCATGGGACACCACGGGAAGACGTCGGAAACCGAAAGATGGTGGATGCAGGGCGCGCCACCTTTCCACATCTCCCGCGCGCGGGAATCCGGCGTCAGTAGTCGGCGGCGGCGAGCGTCGCGCGGATGATCCTTTCCGCGTTGCGGTGCACGACGTGACGGTTGGCGTAGGCCGGGTGGCACCAGTTGACCATCCGGTCGTGCCGCCTGCGCGGCCCGTACCCGGCGCTCGTGGTGGCCTCGATCAGCCTGGTGCGATCGAGCTCGACGTACCCTTCCGGCTTGAACTGCGCGATGATGAGGTCGCCGTCGTCGTTGTTGACGAAGTACCGATCGCCGTGCCGGACCATGAACGCGCCGCCCCAGCGCGCCTGGGGCGTCATCTCTCCGCTTATCCACAATCGCTCGCCGGTGCGCGCATCGAGACCCCGCAGCTCGCCGTAGCTCCCCACGCCGTACACGTAGTCGCCGATGATCTGCGGGGGCGTGATGACGGAGTGCAATCCGTCGGTCTCGTTCGGAAACTCGCTGCGGCTCGATCCCTTCCACAGCATCGCCGCATCCGGCCGATCGGTGCTGAGCCGCATCATCAGCGACCCGACGTAGAAATTGCTGACGAGCAGGTAGTTGCCGGTCCTGACGGGCGTGACGACGTTCATGCCGCCGACGTCCCAGGGCTGCTCCCAGTAGATCTCCCCGGTCGCAGGGTCGAGAGACACCAGTGCGGAGGGGTGCCAGATGATCAGCTGGCGGACACCGCCCGCTTCGTAGATGATCGGTGCGGCCCTGCTCCCTCCGGTCACCTCGAGGGCCCGCCACAACTCCCTGCCGGTCCGCTTGTCGAAAGAGACGACGAGGGTATCCGGCTCCCCGCCGACCACCGCAATCAGCTGCTCTCCGTCGACGAGTGGCGCGCTGGAGGTGCCGGTTTCCGGCATGCTGGCGTCGTATTCCGCGAGGTAGTTGCGATGCCAGATGACGGCGCCGGTCTCAACGTCGAGACACCAGAGCAGCCCGGTGGCGCCAAGAACGTAGACGCGATCCCCGTCGACCGTCGGCGTGGCCATCGGTCCGGCCGCGTACGAGAGCATGAGCGCGCGGTAGGTCGTGCCCCAGGAGTACGTCCACAGGATCTCGCCGGTCTCCTCGTCGAGCGCCAGGACCCGCTCGGTGCCGTCAACCGTACGCGACTCCGGATCCTCCTCCCAGTCGGTCACGAACACGCGGCCGCCGGCCACGGCCGGTCCGCCGAAGCCGTTGCCGATCGGGACGCTCCAGGTCAACTTGAGGCCGTCTTCGGGAAAACGCTCGACGATGCCCGTCTCGTGCCAGACGGCGAGGCGGTCCCGCCCCCGCCACTGCGGCCAGTCCTCGGCGTGAAGTCCATTGGCCGTCAGGGCGAACAGGCTTGCGCCCACCGCCAGCGCTCGTCCGTGCCGCACGTCCTCCTCCTTCACTCGCCCCGCGCGTGGCGCGAAGCTCGACCCCTTGCGCCGGTAGGACCCAATCCGGTAGGACCCAATAAGGATATAGGGGGCTATGCCTTGAGGGGGCAACCGATGAACACTGCGCACCGCCGCCGGGCGGTAAGCGAAGCCTTGCCTGCGCAGGGGTACGCCGTGCGGTGGAGGAACATCCGCATTCGGGAGGAATAGCTGCTATCCGGGCGGGACGCCCGAGTCAAGCTCTGCCGAACCGTTGGACCTTGCGTCGCTTCAGTAGGGATACACCCGGTACGACGGGTCGGTCCGGTCGCGGCGTCCCGCGGTCGGCTGGTTGGGGCCCGTCGCGTCGTGGAAGGTCCTCAAGTCGGGGATGTAGGTGCGTTCGTCGATCGCCCAACGGCCGCCGCGCTTCGACCAGGTATCGGCGTAGCGGCCGCGAGCCAGCCGAGTGGTTGCGCTCTCTTCGGTCGGCTGCGCGTGCAGCGAGGTCATCACGTACGTCTCGCTGACGGCCGTGTCGCCGTCCACCTTGATCAGAATGTTCGTCATCTGGTGCGAATGGGCCACCAGCGGCTCGTGCAGGGACCACACCCGTTCGACGAATCCCGCTACCGTGCCCTCGTAGCTGCCGATGAAATTCGCTGTTCCGTCCGGGTGCCAGACCCGCGTCAACAGCTCTTTTGAGCTTCGAGACGCCGAGCGGGCGCGGCCAGTGCATCTCAACCTCCTTCGCACGAGTGCCGATACTCTGTCGGAACCGAGTCTAGCAAGATGGCCACGACTGCCCACCACAACGTCGAGCTCGGATTCGAGAAAACCAACCAGGGCGGCGCGCACCGCGGGCTCGGGTCGGGATACACTCGCGGTGGTCGGCCGGGTGCGAGCTGCTGCCGACCTCCCGGCGGACAGCCCTGGATGGCGCAGGTCGCCGTCTCCGAGCCGGCGAGCTACGTGCCGTGCAGGATCGCGCATGGCAGCGGATTGATGGGACTGGAGGATGTCACCCTTATAGTTGGGTAGGGGACAGAGGGAGAATCGACATGAAGCGACAAGCTCAATCCCGGGTGAGCGTCCTGCTCGCCATCGTGGCGGCGGGCGCGTTCGCGACGTTCGTGTTCGGCCAACCAGCCACGACGGTGGCTGTCCAGAGCAACTTCGTCGGCGGCGAGCCGAGCCGGCCGGACTCGTCCGACATGCGGGCGCTCCGCCTGCGCTTCGAGGCCGGGGTCCGCTCGAACTGGCACAGCCATGCCGGCTGGCAGATCCTGGCCGCCGAGGAGGGCCGGGGCCGCACGCAGGAGCGCGGCGGCGAGATCGTGGAGCTGGTGCCCGGGGGGCGCCCGATCTTCGCCTCTGCGGGCTTAGTGCACTGGCATGGTGCGTCGCCCGACGGGTACGTCGTGCAGCTCACCATCCTCGGCGGCGGCGACGGTGGGCCCACCTCCTGGTTCGGCCCCGTGAGCGAAGAGGAGTACCGCGGGCAGTAGCTCCCGGCTGCTCGACGTCCGACGAGCGGTCATGCGCAGCCGGGCCGGCGGCACACGAACATCTCGTGCTGCCGTCCGGGTCCACGTCCGAGAGGACCAGCTGGCGCGCCCGGGCGTGCGCCGGCGCGGTTGCTCGGGAGTCCGTGATCGATAGCTTCTATTCCCGCCGAATGCGGGGTCATAGGCAGCCCACCGCTCGAAGCCACGCCGCCCCTGGGGTCAGGGCAGCTCGCCTTCTCGCCAGGGTGTGCGGGCGGGTTTGCCGGTTTCGTAGAGAGCAAGATTGGCGGCCATGCGCGTCGCGAGATCACCACCGCCGGCGTCGCGGGCCGCCGCAATCGCATCGTGTTGCCAGGAGACGGCCTCATCGAAGCGCCCCAACTCGGCGAGTGTCATCGCCATCGTCTCCCCCAAATCGATGCGCTGCTCTTCATCAGTCAAGCGTTCCAACACCGCCATTGCGCGCCGGCCATCGCGGACCCGATTGTCGGGCGCAGCGGCCAAAATGCGGGCCAGCGCGAGAGGGAACCCTGGAGCGTGGGGATGTTGTTCGATCCCGTCGGCCAACTGGTCGCGCGCCTCTGCCCAGCGCTCGAGGCCTACCAGGACCATCGCGTATCCGAACGGCGCCTCGATCATGAACGGGTCGAGTTCCATGATCCACTCATACTGCGCCATGGCATCGTCGTGCCGCCCCCCGCGCCGCAGGGTCCCGGCCAGTCGAGCACGCGCCTCCACGTAGCTTGGGTCGTGACGCACGGCGGCCGCATACCTGCCAAGGGCCAGCATGTCCTGACCGCTGCCTTCCATGATTACGCCCAGGCTGTAGTGCGCCCTGGCGTATTCTGGCGACTGCTGCACGACCCGCTCGAACTGCTCCTGGGCGCCGCGCGCGTCCCCCATAAGGGCCAACGCGGTGCCCAGCTTGTGGCGCAGCGAGGGGTTGACGGGCTGCAGCTCGAGGCCGCTGCGGAAGAGGCCGGCAGCCCTGCCGTGGTTACCCTCGACCAGCGCTCGCACGCCGCGCAGCTCATAGTTGGCCGCGCTGCGAATCGATCCCGCGACCTCCTCCATCAAGGGGTCGTAGGGCCGAATGATCGCCTCGGCGTCGATACTCGCCGCGGCCCGCGCTGCCGCCTGCCGCTGCTGCAGAGTGGCTTCCGCCAGGTCCAGCCGCCCGAGGCTCCGATACGCCGACGCCAATGTCGTGAGGACCGAGGTCGCCCCGGGATTCAGCGTGCGCGCCTCTTCGAGGTGCTGCACGGCGCGGAAGTAGTCCTGCCGAGCGAGGGCCACGCGCCCCAGCCCGAGCGTGACGGCCAGCGAGTTGGGCTGAAGTGCAAGCGCGTGCTCGAGCAGCGGCCTGGCCGCGCCCGGGTCGCCCGTTTCAAGGTGCATTTCGGCGAGCCATACCAGCGTCGCCACGTCGTTGGGTCGCAGCTGCCGGGCTTGCTCGAAGAACGCGGCCGCCCGGGCTGGCGCCCCCATCGACCGGAACACGTGTCCGAGGTAGTACGGCCAGCGCCGGTCGCGCGGCGCCAGCGCCTGGGCATTGCGGAAGCACGCCTCGGCCTCACCGACGTACTCGGCGGCCAGCAGCAACTTCCCCATCTCACCGTATTCCTCGCTGCGCTCCGACGAGGTAGCTTCCGAGTCTTCGAGCGTTGCCACCAACGCGTCGTACTGCCGACGGAGCTGGTCAACGACAGTCTCGGACTCGGTGTTCTGGGACAGGTCAGGCAGTGAGACCGGTTGCAGGGTCGCAGAATCCGCCGGGGGAGGCGCAGGCGGGTCGGGCTCGGCAGATACGGCGGGCGGGTCATCTGCGTTGCACGCGACCCACGTGACGCAACAGCCAAGCACCGAGACGAGAGCGGTTGCCGCAACGTGTCTGTGCACAGCCGTTCGCGAGGCTCCCTCCCGATCATAGCGCCATCGCCCAGCCGCGGGGAGGAAGCCGAGATGTTCCCGCCGGTGAAGGGATGCCGGCCGACTTCAACGGTGTCGCCGCCGGAGATGAAAGGATGTGGGGCTCGGGTCTCAGCGCCCGGCGCCTAGCAGCTCCGCGTTGCGCTGCCGCAGCTCCTCCAGTTGTTGCCGGCGCGTCGCGGTCTCCGCCTCCGCGGCGATCAGCGCATCGTCTTCATGGACGCGGTTGCCGCGCAGCAGATTGAGCATGCCGTAGTTCCCCTCGTGGCACGCGTTCTCGAGCATCATGTGATCGTCGGCCTTCTCCAGAGGGCGAATCGTCGTGAAGGGCTTCGTGAACACGCTGGGATCGGTCAACGTGCGTTCATACTCGATTCGCTCCGGGCCCACACGGGTGTAGCGTTCGACCAGGTGCGCGGTCGCACCGGACCCAAAATAGTGATGCTGGTGACGGGACTCGGGCAGATACTCGTTGTGGGACGGCGCAATCGGACCGCCGTCCTGCTTGTCGTTGATGTTGGCAGTCTCGACGACCAGCGTATCGCCTTCCCAGCGGCCCCGCGAGTCTCCAAGCCATTGGCGAATCCGGTTGTCGGGCGGCGGACTTCCATCCAGCGGGACGATACGAGCAAAGGTGAGGCCGTCATGGACCATCACGACGTACCCGGGAGCCTGCACGATGCGCTTGGCGCTGAACCCGGAGCGCCACACCCCGCGCAGGAGAACCGAGATGCAACGCTCCCCCAGGTTGCGGTCCTCCGGGCTGTCGGCTTCGCTCCGTCCCACCCGCGCGTCGTCGCGCGCCTCCAAGCGCTCCAACACTTCCGGATTGAGGGCGGGCAAGCGTCCGTCCGGGGGATCGACGATCAGCGACGTGCGATTCCACACCTTGCGCGCTCTCTGTGGGCCCACCGTCCACCAGGCGTTGTATTCCTGTCCCAGGAGAGCCTTCTCGTGTGGACGCGCCGTCTCTGTCTCCCGAGCCAGCCTGGGAGCGCGGTCCCCAAGGCGCGGGTCGGCCCTCGTCTCCGCTTCGGTTTCTCGTGCCGGTGTCGCTTCGAGCGCCGCCAGCTCCCGGTCGATAGCCGCCAGTTCCTGGTCAGTCAGGAACTCTCTCGTGCCGAATTGCGCCGGGCGCTCCAGGGGGGTCGAAACCGCTTCCGCCCGCCAGATGCCTTCCAGGTCCGGATCGCCCCAGGAGGTACGCGGCGTGGTCCACGTGCCCTCACCCGTGGCGCTTTGCGCGCCCGCTTGAGCCCCGACAACCTGGCCGCCGCCAAGCCACAGGCTTGCCGTGAGGGCGGCCATGCCCACTAGCGCCAGAGCGTGCCATCGATATCGCATCCCAGACCTCCTCGCCATCCAGACGCCAGTCGTCGCGAACCTACCGCTCCGTGGGGTCGCTGCCATCGGTCGGTGCGCCGGTGCCGGACGAGCCAAAGAACAAGGCTGTCCCGTCGGGAAGCGTGAGGTCGCGTCCGTTGGCCTTCATCGTCCCGTCCTTGGCTTGATACCCATCGACCACGATCGCGGTCCCTGCCGGCAGCGAGTTCTTATTCAAGCCTCGCCGCAAGAGCGCCTGCGGCGAACCGCCCTCGATCATCCACTTCTCGACCTGGCCGTCCGGCCGTGTCACATCGATGTGAATCCAGGTGTGGGGGTTGATCCATTCCATCCGGGTGACCGTGCCCTCCAGCAGCACCGGACTGTTCGCATCAAACTCGGCAGAAAAGGCGTGATGCGCCACCACGGGCGCCGCGCACAGCAGCACACCCAACCCGGCCATCACAACGCAGAGCTTCGTTCGCATCAGTGTCTCCCGTCCTTCAACGGCCGCCTTTGCCAGGCGAGAATCGTCCAGACTGACCTCTCTAGAAAGGCGGCTCCTTGTAATACTCGCCGTAGAGCAGCGGCTCGGCGAATTCCACGCACTTGAATTCGAGCAGCTGAACGTCGGCCTCCGCCCGGCGGTAGAGGGGCATGCTGATCCTCCAGGGCCGTGTAAACACCGTCGAATCTTCGATGGTCGCCTCATACAGCAGACGATCCGGACTCGCCGGCGTGAACCGTTCGACGATACGGACGTTCAAGCTCGCAAAATTCCCGGCGCGGTCGAACCATGCCAGACCGTTGAGACCCGTGACCTCGACGACCAACGTTTCTCCATCCCAACGCCCGTACGACTGCCCCATCCAGGTATCCACCGGAGCAGGCTCGGGCGTGTCGAAGCTGACCATGCGAACGGCCCCCGCATACTCGGAGGCCAGCACCACGTAGTTCGAGCTTTGAACGATCTGAAATGGAAAGGGAAGGTAGACGAAGCGAGGCACACCCGGGAGAAAGCACCTGGCTTCCGGATCCTCGGTCCAGCGCTTGCTCGAATTCTCCCGCTTCTGCGACAGCGCCTCGCGTGTATACGGGATGGTGCCGCCCTCGACGACGCCCAGACCGCCGGGAATCGACAAGAGCGCCCCGACCTGGGGAGGCCCGGCTTGTGCGGGGTGCGGCTCGAGGTCCCAGTTGGCCGTGCTCATGGCCTGCCAGATGCCATTCAAGTCCGGCCGGCCGTCAAGTCGTGGCGCCGTGTAGGTCGCGCGCTGCGCTTCGATGACCAGGGCGGCCATCACGACAAGCGCAACGACAACAACCGCCGCGGCAGAGAGCAATCCGAGCCGATTTCGCATGACGTGGAAGGTGCTTTCCCACGAGCCGAGACAAGCTTCCCCACGGTCCCAGACTTCTTCGTGACCTGTATTGTTCACCACGCCTACCGCTCAGTCAAGCCGCCTCGAAGACGGCGAAGGGCAACGCCCACGCGCATCCTTACCTCACCTCGCGCGCTGACCAGACCCCGGCGAGGCGGCGGACTTCAGATCGAGCCCCGTTGGCCGCCACCATGGACGATGGCGGCCAACGGGCATCGTCCGGTTTGGAGCAGGGGCATTTCTCCCCCCAAAGAACGGGACTATTTGTCCCGGCCTTGCGCGACCCGGTGTGCTAGTCTTTGAGGGACTCTCCGAGATTCCTGAACGCGTCGCCGACCGCCTGGATCGCAGTTGGATTCGAGAAGGTGGGACATATGGAGATGCGTGTCTTCCGGCACGCCGGGCTCCTGGCGCTTGCGGTCGTCCTGACCGGTGAAAGGCTGACAGGCATGTTGAGACTACGCGGAAGCCTTGTCGCGGTCATCGCGCTCGCGTTGAGCGGGTCGGCAGCCGCCCAATCGGGGTCGGTTTCCCAAGCTGCGACGGGAGAAGCGGACGCTCGGGCGCTCCTCGACCGATACTGCGTGACCTGCCACAACGAGCGGTTGCAGACTGCTGGTTTGATGCTTGACCAGGTCGACCTGGCCGCGGTGCGCACGCACGCGGAGGTGTTGGAGAAGGTCGTGCGGAAGCTGCGCGCCGGGCAGATGCCGCCGCCCGGTCGACCGCGGCCCGACGGCGCGACCGTCGCTGCGTTTGCCGCTTCGCTGGAGGTGGCCCTGGACCGACAGGCGGCGGCCAATCCCGACCCCGGCCGTGTCGCCTCCCGGCGCATGAACCGCCTGGAGTATGTCAACGCCGTCCAGGATCTGCTGGCGCTGGAGATTGACGGCGCCGAGATGCTTCCAAGCGACATGGCCGGGTTGGAATTCGACACCAACGCGGATGTGCTGTCGATGACGCCGTCGCTGATGGCTCGGTATACGGCGGCGGCGACCAAGATCAGTCGTGCGGCAATCGGCAGCCCCGACAATCGTCCCGCTCGCAAGATGTACCAGCTCGGGTTCGAAACCCAGACCGCGCGGATGAATGAGGACATGCCGCTCGCAACGCACGGCGGTCTGGCGGCTCGTCACGTGTTTCCACTCGACGGCGAGTACGTCTTCACCGTGCGGATGAAAGGAAGCGGCAACGGCGTGCTTGGCGTCGGGGAGGACGACCACGACATCGAGCTGCGGCTTGATCACGCGCTGGTGAAGCGCTGGAACGTGGGCGGCCGGTTTCCCGGGCCCGACCCCGGGGTGCTGATTCCGATTCCCGACGATGACGTCGAAGGGATTCGCCTGCATGAGTACCGGCTCAACGCGGACAAGGGACTTGAGATCCGCCTGCCGGTCAAGGCTGGCCAGCGGTTGGTCACCGTGGCGTTCACGGACTCGAACCCGACGCCGCTCGATGGGTCCTACGGACGCCCTGGCATCCACCAGTTGTTCATCTCCGGTCCCTTCGACGGCACGGTTGCGAAGGAGGATACGCCAAGCCGCCGGCGCATCTTCGTGTGCCGGCCGGCCGCGGCCGACGACGAGGAGAGGTGTGCTCGCGAGATTCTCGCGAGCCTGGTGCGCCGCGCGTACCGCCGGCCGGTCACGGAGAGCGACCTCGAGCCGTTGCTGGGGTTCTATCGGGCGGGCCGGCGCGAGCGGGACTTCGAGGCTGGTGTGGAGCGCGCGCTCGAAGCCCTGCTGTCGATGCCGGAATTCCTCCTGCGCATCGAACAGCAGCCGAGCGACGCTCGGCCGGGGGACATCTACCGGCTGACCGACGTGGAGCTGGCGTCGCGACTCTCGTTCTTCCTGTGGCGAAGCATTCCCGACGACGAGTTGCTCGAGGTGGCCGCGGCAGGTCGCTTGCGTGACCCCGGCGTGCTGGCCGAGCAGGTGGAGCGCCTGCTCGCCGACCGGCGCGCGACGCGGTTCATGAACGACTTCGTCGGTCAGTGGCTGAAGGTGCGGAACATCCACGCGCAGTCTCCGGATGGGAACCTGTTTGCCGGATTCAACGACACCCTGCGCAACGCGATGTTGCGCGAGACGGAGTTGTTCTTCGAGAGCCAGGTGCGGGAAGACCGACCCGTCCCGGAGCTCTTGCGCGCCGACTACACCTATCTGAACGAGCAACTCGCGCGCCACTATGGGATGGACGATATCTACGGGAGCCGGTTCCGTCGCGTGACGTGGACCGATGACAGACGGCACGGGCTGCTGGGTCATGCGAGCCTGTTGACGATCACCTCGTATGCGAACCGCACGTCGGTCGTGCTGCGGGGCAAATGGATCCTGGAGACGCTGCTCGGCGCGCCGCCGCCGGCCCCACCGCCGAACGTGCCTCCGCTTGAGGAAGACGCGGCGGCGTCGGCGCCCACGTCGCTGCGCGAGAAAATGGAGCAGCATCGGAGAAACCCGGTCTGCGCAAGTTGTCACCAGCGGATGGATCAGCTGGGCTTCGCGATGGAGCATTTCGATGGCATCGGGCAATGGCGCGTGACCGATGGCGGAGCGGCGATTGACGCAACGATCGAATGGGACGACCAGACGATCGACAGTCCTCGCGCGTTTCGCGAGGCGCTCGTTGGACAGGGCACGGAGTTTCTCCGGACGCTCACCGAAAAGCTGTTTTCATACGCCTTGGGTCGCGTGGTGAACTACTACGACGCGCCAACCGTGCGTCAGCTCGTGCGTGACCTCGAGCGTGCCGACTACCGGTGGTCGGCGCTGGTGTTGGGTATCGTCCAGAGCGCGCCGTTCCAGATGCGACGTGGGGCCGACGCGGTCGAGTCGGTGCCGGCGGCCGACGGGTGCGCGGCAGCCGCTGGCCGCGGTTGCCCGGCCCGCGGCGCCCAGGGATGATCCTGGGGGGGAGTCAGTGATGTTCATACACAAGATGCATCTGCCTCGTCGGACCGTGCTGCGCGGGTTGGGCGCGACACTTGCGCTGCCGCTGCTCGACAGCATGGTTCCGGCGCTCACCGCCATTGCCAAGACGGCAGCCGCGCCGGTGCGTCGCCTGGGCGTGTTCTACGTGCCCAACGGCATGTCGATGCCCTACTGGTCTCCGAAACAAGAGGGGCCGCTCACCGAGCTGCCGCCGACGCTCCGGTCGCTGGCCGGGTTCGAGGAGCGGGTCCTCATGTGCGGCGGTCTCAACGACGAGGCCGCGACTCTGGTGGCCGGTGGTGGTGACCACGCACGCTCTGCCGGGACCTTTCTCACCTGCGTGCCGTTCAAGCTGACGAGCGGTGCGGACGTGTACGCGTCGGTGTCGATGGATCAAATCGCCGCCCTGGGGCTCGCCGAGCAAACGCAGCTCGCCTCGATCGAGCTGGGGATCGAGTCGAACGCGACGCTCGGGAACTGCGACGCGGCCAGCTGCGCGTATACCAACACCGTCTCCTGGCGCACGCCGACCACGCCGCTGCCGATCGAGAACGACCCGCGGGCGGTGTTCGAGCGGTTGTTCGGAACGAGCGGCACGACCGACCCCGAGGCTCGGCTTGCACGGATGCGAAGAGACCGCAGCGTGCTCGATGCGGTGAACGACAAGCTCGGGGACCTGGAGCGTGTCATCGGGCTGGGAGACCAGATCAAGCTTGACGAATACCTGGCCGCTGTCCGTGATGCCGAGCGACGTATCGAGATGGCCGAGCAGCAGAACATTCGGGAGCTGCCGGTGGTCGACCAGCCGGTGGGCACACCGAATGAGTACGCCGAGCACGCGAAGCTGATGATGGATCTGCTGGCGCTGGCCTACCAGACGGATCTCACGCGTGTCAGCTCGTTCATGCTGGCGCGTGAGGTCAGCGGGCTGGCGTATCCGCAGATCGGCGTGTCCGATTCACACCATCCGCTGTCGCATCACCAGGACAAGCCCCAGAATCTCGAGCGGCTGCACAGGATCAACGAGTATCACTTCCAGCAGTTCGCGCACCTGGTGAAGACGATGGCGGCCACTGCGGAAGGGGACGGCACGATGCTCGACTCCACGCTGTTCCTCTACGGCACGGGGATCAGCGACAGCAACACGCACTTCCATGACGACCTGCCGGTCGCGTTGATCGCGGGGAAGGATACGGGGGTGACGGGCGGGCGCTACGTGCGGTATCCGCAGGGGTCACCGCTGGCGAACCTGTATATGACCATCCTGGAGAAAATGGGATTCCCGGTCGAGGAATTCGGCGACAGCACGGGCGTGCTCAAGAACCTCTCCGTGTGAGTCGCGCTTGCTTGTTTGCGCCGACACGCCAGCAGGCGTGGTATGGTGCCAGATCATTAGCGAACACCGCGGGTGCGCGGCTTCGAGAACTTGGAAGAGGAGAGCTCACATGGCACTCGGAAGTAGAGTCTGCATCGGCGTCGTCCTGGCGGTGTGTTACCTGCTGATTCCCCCCCTTGCAGCGGCTCAACAGTCGAGCAGCATCGCCGGCGTGGTGCGAGACGAGACCGGCGCAGTGCTCCCCGGTGTTACGGTCGAAGCCGCCAGTCCAGCCCTGATCGAGAGAGTCCGCTCCGCCGTCACCGACGGCCAGGGTCGCTACGAGGTCGTGGATCTGCGGCCGGGCGCCTACGCCATGACCTTCACCCTGGTCGGCTTCAGCACCGTCGTCCGGGAGGGCGTGGAGCTGCGGGGGGCGTTTACGTCGACAATCAACGTCGAGATGGCGGTCGGGGCCGTCGAGGAGACGATCACCGTCACCGGCGAGAGTCCGCTGGTCGACATACAGAACGTCCGGCAACAGAGTCGGGTCGACGCCGATCTGCTCAAGGCGCTGCCGACCAGCACGATGACCCTGCAAAACCTCGCGAATCTCGTACCGGCGATACATTCGCCTTCCAATATCGCCGGCACGGCAGGCTTCTACAACTCGAACAACGTGTATGACATGAACATCCACGGCAAGCCGTCCGGCGCCAAAGTGCATTTTGGCGACCTGCCCGCCCACCACACCATCGCGCAGGGCGCGCTCAGCATTGTCGTGAATCCGGAGACGATCGAGGAATACCAGGTGGAAGCCGGCGGCGGCACGGCGGAGGCCACCTTCAGCGGGATCGGAATAAACGTGATTCCCAGGGAGGGCGCCAATATCTTTGCCGGGAGCATCTCCGGCATGGGCACAGGCGAAGCCATCCAGAATGACAACCTGACCCAAGAACTGCGGGACGTGGGCCTGGAGTCGGCGAACAAGGCTCATTACGTCTGGGATGCGAACTTCTCGGTGGGCGGTCCGATCGTAGAAGACAAGCTGTGGTTCCACAGCTCGTACCGGCAGGGCGGCAACAAGAATCAGGTGGCCGGCATCTTCTACAACGCGGACCACGGCGGCCGGACCTTCACCCCCGACCTGGATCGGCCAGGGTTCCGGCGCGATTCCATCAACGACGCCGCGGTGCGCATCACCTGGCAGGCATCGGATACAAACAAGATAGGCACCTACCTCCAGGTCCAGAAGGTCTGCGTCTGTCGGGGGTCGGGCTCGTTCGTGGCGCCCGAAGCCCAGGCGTGGTGGAATTTCTGGCCGCAAGGGATCGCCCAGGCCACCTGGACCTCGCCGGTGACCAACCGGCTTCTGCTCGAAGCCGGCTGGGGGGCTCACATTTTTCATTGGCCCAGCACAGCAGCGCCGGAATCTCGCCCGCAGGACATCTCGAACCGGGAACAGAATATCAACATCCGGTTCAACAGTGGCTCGTTCGGTAATCCCCGGGTTGGTGACCGGTTCAGCCAGCGGTTCGTCGCTTCTTACGTCACCGGGTCCCATACCTTAAAGGTCGGGATGCAGTTGCAGCAGGCCGTCAACGACTTCCGGTCCCAGTACCACCAGGACATCGAGTACCGGGTCCGGAACGGCGTCCCGAATCGACTCACCATGCGTAACGACGTTACGCGGTCGGAAAGGATGAAGGCCGATCTAGGGCTGTTCATCCAGGATCAGTGGACCATCGACCGCATGACGCTCAATCTCGGCGTCCGTTTCGAGTACTTGAACTCGTACGTGCCCGAACAGACGCTAGCGGCCGACCGGTGGTCCCCCGCACGGAGCTTCGAGGCGGTGCACCGCGTGCCGGAGTGGAGGGACATCAATCCGCGGCTGGGCTTCGCGTACGACCTGTTCGGCGACTCCCGGACGGCGCTCAAGGCGTCCGCTGGTCGCTACGTGGGGCTTCAAACTGTCCAGCTCGCTGGTCGCAACAACCCGATCAATACCTCGTTCAACTCGGTCAACCGGGAGTGGAAAGACGCGAACGATAATTTCGTTCCCGACTGCGACTTGCTCAATCCGGCGGCGAACGGCGAGTGCGGAAGGTTCCAGAATCTCAACTTCGGCCAGAGCAACCCGAGGGCGACGCAGTATGACGACGAGCTGTTGCGCGGCTTCGGCGTCCGCGAGTACACCTGGGACACGTCGTTCGAGCTGCAGCAGCAGGTGGCCACCGGGATCTCGATTACCGCCGGCTACTACCGCAACTGGCGCGGCAACTTCACCGCGACCGACAACACGGAGGTGACACCCGCGGATTTCGATTCGTTCTGCGTGAATGCGCCGAGCGATTCGCGGCTGCCCGGGGGCGGCGGCTACGAGATCTGCGGGCTTGCCGACATCAATCCGGCAATGCTCGGCCGGGTCCAGAACTTCGTGACGCTCGCGTCGAATTTCGGGGACCACACGTACCTCAATAACTTCTTCGGTCTGACCTTCGACGCGCGGCTCCCCTCGGGCATCGTCATGGGCGGGGGCCTGGACACCGGGCGCACCGTCGAAGACAAGTGCTTCGTGATTGATTCCCCGCAGGCGCTGCTGCATTGCCGTCAGGTCCGCGGGTGGGAGGCGACCACGCAGGTCAAGTTCCACGGGAGTCTCCCGCTGCCGGGCGACGTCATCGTGAGCGGCACCTTCCAGAACAGTCCGGCCGCTCTCAATTCGGATCGCCGCCGGGGATACATCATGGCGGACCGAGCGTACACGCGGGCCGAGATCGGGGAGTTCGCGGGCCGCACCCTCGCGAGAAGCACCCACCTGGTGCCGCTCGTCGAGCCGTTCACGAGGTACTCACCCCGGCGGACACAGGTCGACATCCGGCTGACCAAACTGTTTCAGCTTGGCGGAGCAAAGCGGTTCGACGCCAGCATGGACGTCTACAACCTGTTGAACGCCAGCAACGTGTTCAGCGTCAACGGGCGCTACGGCCCGGCGTGGCTCACGCCCCAGACGAGCCACTTCGGCTCTGCGATCATGGACGGACGCTTGTTTGCATTTAATGGCCGATTCAGCTTCTGAGGACGAGGGCAGGCGCTCGGATCCGATTGACGCCGGTGCGTTGCGGGTGAGCTGATTGGGGGGAGGGGGGACCCCCTCCCCCCCCCGGCCTGTGCCGGCGCGGGTTCGTGCGAACCGGCGCCGGCAGATCTCAGCGGCGCGTTCCGGCAATACCCATGGCGACGCGAAATACGGAGTTGCCCGAAGTCACATACATGGTCTTCATGTCCGGTCCGCCGAAGCCGAGGTTGGTCATGGTGTCCTGCGGGATCGGAATCTGCTTGACCAGCTCGCATTCAGGGGAGAGGACATAGATCGCAGACTGGTTCTGCAACGTTTCACTCGTGCCCCGCGGCTGGTTCATCCCGGCCGCGACGTACACATTGCCGTCGACGTCGATCCCCATGCCATCCCCGCCGCGACCCGGGGCGAAGTCGTGACACACTCGAGGGTTGGACAGCGTGCCCTCGGCGCTGAGATCAAAAGCCCGAATCCGCCGCGGCAGACCCTCACCGCGATTAATCTCGACCAGGTACAGCGTTCGATCGTCGAGCGAGAGGATCAGACCATTTGATCCCTGAACAAGCGGGGACGCAGCAATCTTCGTCACGGTGCCATCCGTGTCGAGACGGTATACCTCTCCCGACCCGGTGAAGTAGATTCGCCCGCTGGCGTCGAACGTCAGGTCGTTCGGCCGGCCGAAGTCAACCGCTCCGGAGTTGTCCGCGAGCACCTCGATGCGCCCGGTCTCGAGATCCGTCCGAGTGATTCTGCCGGGCGTGTTCCCCTCCGGGTCGCCCCGTTCCGCGGCGAGCAGCCCGAACTGCGCGTCGAGCCGCAGGCCATTCGGATTGTTGGCCGGCTGGCGATACGTTGTGATCAGCCCATTCGTCCCCAGCTGGAGAATCCGATCGCCACGAAGGTCTGTAAAGTAAACGGTCCCGTCCGGGTGCGCGACCACCCCTTCCGTCACGACCACAGGGACGTTGAAGACCGCCTCGATTTGCGCCCGGCTGGGCGCAGTTGCAAGCAGCAGGCAGCAGGCTGCCATCAATCCGACACGGACAGATAGTTTTGTCATCGGAGTCTTCCTCCCGAACTCGTTCCGCTTGCGCTACTTGGGCTACTTGGACTCGAGGGCGGCATCCCTCGCCAGGGCGCCGCCGAGGGCGGTTACGATGGCGTAGTTCCCCTCATGGCACGCGTACTCCAACACGCCCCCCGGACTGTCGATCGTCGTCAGGGGCACCGCGCCGGTCCATGTACTCGTATACAGGTTCGGATCGTCGACCGTGAACTGGTAGTCGATGAACTCGTCGGATACTCGCGTGAATCGTTCCGTGAGATTAAGGGCGCTGCTCGCCCCTCGATACGTTCCACTTCCCCCCCCACCATGGGGGATGAGACTGAATTCATTACCGACGAAATTTTTCGTCTCGACCACGAGCGTGTCGCCTTCCCAGCGCCCGCGCGAGTCCCCCAACCACTGGCGCATGTGCGCAGGGAGGTGTGATCCGCTGTCCAACGGAATGATCCGGGCGTCGTGAATCATTTCGTAGACAATGACGACGTACCCCGGTACCTGGAGAATGTGGTAGACGTTGTTGTACAGCCTGGGAAACATGGCATCCGGAAGGCCTCGCGAGATGCAACGCATCCACACGGTCACATCTTCGACCCAGGCGCCCGGCCGCGGTTCGTCCTGAGACAGCCCCCGGCGGGCTTCCTGCCGGGCGTCCCATCTCTGCTGCGCGTCGGGCGTCAGGGGCGGCAGCTTGCCGTTGGCGGGCTCGATGATCATGTTTGTGACGTCGATCGGTGGCGTCATCCGCCCTGCGCGGGCGCCTTCACCCCAGATATCGCCGTCATAGCCAACGCTTGCGGCGCCGGGGAGCTTGGGACGATCCCTCCTTCTTCTTTCTCTCTCCGCGATGTCCTCCTCGGTTTGATATTCGAGGGGCGTTGCGTTCCACGCAGTGTTGTTCCATATGCCCTGAAGGTCCGGGTCGCCCCACGGTGTCCGTGGCTGGTCCCAGGCCTCATCCTTTACAGCTTCCGCTACAGCATCCGTCACTTGACCGGCAGCCCCGTGTACGCCCAGCAAGAAGACGGCACCGGCTATGAGGAACCGCACTGCGTAGAGATACCTGCGACTCATCTTGAACCTCCCATCTCGGTGGCACGACTACAGCGGCGAACGGTGGCGGCGCGTTCACGCGGACCGGCTGTCTGCGCCGGCCGTTAGTCGATGGCGAAGCAGTAGAAGTACCCGTTGCCGCCCGTCGCCTGGAGATTCGCCTGCCCGCAGCCGCGGCTGCCGTGGGCCGAGTTCCACGAGGACGGCACCGGGCCGCCGCCCGTGCGGTCGTGATGGCCGACCTGGGCGCTGCCATCGCCGTTGCTCGTCCAGTCTCCGCACGTGTGGTCCTCGCCGTCGGTGAACCGGGTCCCGTCGAGCTGCGAGCCGGTGAGGATGTCGTGTTGGTTCGGGTCGTCGCCCCGTCCGTTGACCACCTCGCCGCTCTCGTTGAGCTGCGTCGCCTTGGTCAGACCCACGTTCGAGTAGTGCAGCTCCTCGACGTTGGCAGCCACCTGCACCCCGCCGGCGTTGAACCAGGGACCCGATCCGATCCGGTCGCGCGAGTTGACGCCATTCGATCCCGACGTGCTCAGGTAGGCGCGCCAGGTCTTGCCGCCTCCGCCGACCGCGCCGGCCAGCATCGCGCAATGCCGATCCGCGCCTGCGAGTCCGCCGAGATTGGCGCCGTCGCCGGGTCCGGCGCTCGTGATGAAGAAGCTCATCTCGCCGCTCTCCTGCGAGAGCGCCGGGAATGCCGCCAGCGCCGCCAGTGCGATCGTACCTGCAAGAAACCGGATGCTCCTGGTCTTCATGAGATCTCCTCCAACGCGGCGCGCCGCCGCGGAGCTATTTTGACGCCGTCTCCATGGCCGCATCTTCGGCCCGCGAGCCGCGCAGCGCGTTCGGCAGGAAGTAGTTCCCCTCGTGACACGCGTACTCGTAGAGCGACCCGTCCAGCGCCGTCATCGGCATCGACGCGGTCCAGGAGCTGCTCCATACCGTGGGATCGTTGATAGTGACCTCGTAGTCGATCGTATCGGCGTCGACGCGGGTGAAACGCTCTACGACATGGAGGTTCTCGTCTCCGCCGGAGACCGTACCGATACGGTGCAGGACCTTGCCGTTGAAGTTGCGGGACTCGACGACCAGCGTGTTGCCGTCCCAGTAGCCGCGCGAGTCTCCCATCCATTGACGTATCGCGGCGGAGGGATGGTCGCTGCCATCCAGCGGGATGATGCGGGCGTCGTGAATCATCTCCACCATGATCACCACGTTGTCGGGCGTCTGGAGGATCTGGTAGTTGTGGTTGTAGAACCCGGGGGTCATGGCGCCCGGCATGCCGCGCGTGATGCACCGGTCGTAGGCGTTGAAGTCGGTGTAGTGGTCGAAGCTGGCGCCGCCGATGGAGCTGAAGGAGCTCTTGGCGCCGCGCTGCAGCTCCTGCTCGGTGCGGGTCGTCGCCGGCAGCCGGCCGTTGGACGGCTTGACGATGAGGGACGTGGCCCTGGACAACTCGCCCTGCTCGAGCCAGTAGTCGTTGTAGAAGCCGACCGGGTCGCCGCTCGGGCGGTCGTCGCTCAGACCCGCCTCGGGGTTGCGCAGCGCCCATTCCTCATCGGAAAGCTCCGTCTTCCCGGTCAGGTCTGCAGGCCGCTCCAGCGGTGTCGTGGTCGTGTTCGTCCAGAGTCCCTGCAGGTCCGGATGCCCCCAGGGAGTCATGGGGGCAGACTCCGCGGCAGCCGCTTGTCCGGCAGCCGGCGCCGGCGCGAACAGCGCCGGAATGACCAGCGCCAACAACACGGCAAGAACACGATGACGCATTACAACCTCCCGCGGCGATCTTCCGCTGCCCGCACGTCTCAGTAGTCCGTCAGGCGATTGTGCCCCGACGGCAACAGCCTTGTAAACCGGATTTGTGCCCGATCCGTTCGCCGCAGCGACAACGGTACAGCATTCGCTACCGCCCCTGCAGGTTGACCGGCCGGTTGGCGCCGCCGTCGGGCGAGGCGGGGTCCGGCCGCGCGTGCCGCACCTGGATGCGCCATCCGTCGGGCGTCTTGACGTAGCTGTCATGGTAGATGCCGGAGTCCGTGATGACGAGCGGCTCGGCGCTCGGGTCGAAACCCACCCAGTACACGCGCCCCGTGGCGCCGCCGTTCCCGTCGGGCAGGATCACCCAGCTGCTGTTCCAGTGGCGGTAGGTGTAGTTGTCCGGGCGGGGGGCGAACGTCTCGGTCCGATACTGGCGGACTTGCTCGCGCCCGATCCACTCGCCGTAGTCGGCGATCCGGAAGATCCCGTCTTCGGCGAATACGCCGACCCACATGTCGGCTTCGCCAAGGTCGCTGCCCTGGCTGTACTGCGAGGAGAGCTGCTGAATCTCCGCGAGGTCCGCGCCGGTCAGCCCGCTGGAGGCGGCCTCCTCCTCGGTGCTGACCACCTGGGTATTGACGCAGCCGAGCGCGGTCACCGCGCCGAACACCGCCCCCGTCAACAGCAAAAGAAATTGTTGTGCGCGCATGGCTCCTCCGTGTCAGCGTCAGGTTGGCGCGTTTGCCGGCGGTTGACCGTCCGGCGCGTGAGACGGGTCGCCGACCGCCGCGGAAAGCGCTCGAATCAATCCCTGCGTGTCGTCCGTGCCGATGCGCAGCTCCTTGCCGTTCGTGCGGACGATCTCGATCGCCTCGAAGCCGGAGACGTTGTACAGCCAGCCGGGCCCGTAGCGCTGAATGCCCCAGCCGAAGTACCACGGGTTGCGGACGGCTTCGAACGATGCGATATCCGCGAGGCGGATCCGCTTGCGCAGCGGCGTCAGGCCGAAGCGGATGGTCACATGCGCGGCGCCAACCGTCACGGTCAGACTGCAGAACAGCAGGATAGCCGCCGCCAGTATGGCGGCCGTGACTGCCAGCACCACCAGTCCCGTGCCTTCCGCCTCTACCAACAGCCGCGGGTCCCAGACCGCCACGCTGACGACGGACACCGCCAACATGCCGAGCATGGCCCAGCCGATCTGCGTACGCCGGTAGCGCGTCATGCGCGCGTGGACGAGGCCGAGCGAATCACGGGACGCAGCGATTCTCACCGCCCGGCGGGGCGATTCGGTGTACCTGGTGGCAGCGGTAGCACGCCTCGGCAAGCCGCGTGGTCAGCTCGATCACCCGCTCCTGATCCTCCGCCCTGGCGGCCGCCTGCACGTCCCTCGCTACATCCCGGAGCCGCTGGATGCCCGCCACGAAGTCGGCCTGCTCCAGGGGCACGGGCCGGCCGTTGGTGCAGACCCGTCCGGGCTTCGTGACGAGGTCGGTGACCTCCTCCAGCGCGATCCCGGCGTTCTCCACCACCTCCCACCCGGTGTAGATGCCGGCGCCCCAGTCGACCCAGGAGAATCCGCCGCTCCCCCGCTCGTAGGTCGGCTTCGGCGCCGCGGGATCCTGGCCCTGGACGTTGAAGATGATGTTGGAGTTGGGAAACAGGATGGCGCGCATCAATTGTGCCAGATTCGCGGTAGGGGGAACGGATGATGCAGGCGCCTGGGCCGTGGCGGTCGAGGCCGCGAGGACCACTGTCAACGCCAGGGTCAGACCACCGATGCGCATCATTCTCCAATCGGGGCTGCGCCCCGAACCCCCGGCGGCACTAGCGGGGACCCCATAGCCCCGCGCCGTGCCGCCGAGGCCCGCCGTGCGGGCCTTGGGACGACTGCCCCGTCTTTCCACCAGCCGGCGGGCGGCGCCTACTCCGAGCGCCGGCCGGCCGCCTCCAGCGCGCGTTCGCCCGCGAGGATGTTCGGCATGCTGTAGTTCCCCTCGTGGCAGGCGTACTCGTACAGGTTCCCGTCGGTCTTCACGAACGGGACCTCGCCAGAGAAGCTGCGCGTCCAGCGGCTGGGATCCTCGATGGTGAACTCGTAGCTGATGGTGTCGTCAGCCACCCGCGTGAACCGTTCGATGACGCGAACGGTGTCGTCGGTGCGGCCGTTCGAGGCGCGCACCTCGAACTCGTCGGCGCCCTGCACGCCCGGATCGCCCTCGGTCCGCTGGATGTTGGTGGTCTCGACGACGAGCGTGTCGCCTTCCCAGCGGCCCCGCATGTCGCCGAGGTACTGCCGGATGCGCGACGGCAGGTGCGGCCGGCCGTCCAGCGGGATGATGCGCGTATCGTGGATCATCTCGACCTCGATCGCGATGTAATCCTGGGTCTGGAAAATCATGTAGGTGTTGTTGTACGGCCCCGGCATCATGGGCGGGCCGGCCGACCAGACGATGCAGCGGTCGTTGAGTTGGAGGTCCGTCCAGGAGTCGGCTTCGCCGCGGGAAAGCCGCTCCTCGGCGCGGCGTGCGGCGTACCGTTCGTACTCGGGGGTCACCGGCGGGACGCGCCCGTCGGGCGGGTCGACGATCAGCGACGTGCGGCCGGTCGGCCGCGTGCCCGCGTCCAGCCAGAAGTTGTTGTAGGCGCCCACGTTGCCGCCGGCGACCGTCGTCCGGGGCGGCGCGTGCAGCAACTGCTCGTTGCGCTCGATGCGTTCACGCTCCAGCCGCTCGACCTCGTCGGCGCTCAGGAACTCCTGACCCACAAGGTCTTCGGGACGCTGCACCGGCGTGATGGTCCTGTTCGTATAGGTGCCCATCAAGTCCGGGTCGCCCCACGGAGTCCGGGGCATGGTCCATCCGCCCGCTTGCTGAGCGGCGGCGGCCAGCGGCGCCAGCACGACGAGCGCGACGACGCTCAAGGACGCGACAAGACGAAGATTCATCATTCCCCACCTTCCCTGATGCCGCCGATCATACACCGCCCGCGCGGCGGGTCGAACCGCCCGAATGGGGGACGCGCCGGATACACTTGGTCTTTGCGGAGTACCGATGTATCGTTTCTCTGCATACCAACCCATCGGTACCCGTGCCGCCAACGGAGGTTCGCTGATGAAGAGCATTCCGCATTCCGCGACGGCTACGGTTTCGAGCACCATGTGCGTGTTGGCGGCGGCGGTCCTGCTGGCGTCCGCGGCGCCCGCGGCTGCCCAGGTCACACCGGAGGTGAAGGACGTCACCTTCACCAGGGACATAGCGCCCATCCTGCAACGGAGTTGCCAGCGCTGCCACCGGCACGAATCGGTGGCGCCGATGTCGCTGCTGACCTACGAAGACGCGCGTCCGTGGGCACGCTCCATCAAGTACCGGACCGGCCTGCGGAACAAGCCCGAGGCCATGCCGCCCTGGTACATCGAGAAGGATGTCGGCATCCAGCGGTTCAAGGGCGACCTGTCGCTGACCGAGGAGGAGATCGCGAAGATCGCGTGGTGGGCGGACAACGGCGCGGCGCGCGGCAACCCGGCCGACCTGCCGCCGCCGCTGGAGTTTACCGCCGCCAACGAATGGCAGATCGGCGAGCCGGACCTGATCCTGTCCTCGACGGACATCGAGGTCGCGGCCCGGGCGCCCGACTGGTGGGGGCCGACCGGCGAGGTGGCGACCGGGTTGCTCGAGGACCGCCATGTCGCCGCGATGGAAATGAAGGAGATCGGCAACGCAGAGCCGGCGCCCAACAAGCAGACGGTGGGCGGCAGCTACGTCATTCACCACATGGTGATTACCGCGGTGGACGCGGAAGGCAAGCCGGTGGAGGATGTCGGGGCCAACGTCGGCTGGCCCGCGCACGAAGTGGGCCGCAACGCGGACTTCTTCCCTCCGCAAGCGGGTCGGCTGCTGAAGGCGGGATCCAAGTTCGTCTTCCCCTCCACGCACGTGCACTCCAACGGCCGGCACACCGTAGCGCGGCTCGACATCGGCCTCAAGTTCCACCCCAGGGGGTACAAGCCGAAGTTCGCGCTAAAGGGGGTCGGCCCGGGGACGCCGTACATCGACCTCAAGGGGATGGAAGCCGGCCAGAAGTTCGAGGCGCTCGCGCCGCTGATGGAAAACACGATGCTGACCGTCTTCGAGCCGCACCTGCACGCGGCGGGCGTGCGGATGTGCCTGGAGGCCATCTGGGGCGCGCAGGTGGAGACGCTGAACTGCGCCGGCTACAACCACAGCTGGGTGACCGTCTACGCCTACGAGGACGATGCCACCCCGCTCCTGCCGAAGGGCACTATCCTCCGCGCCACGGCGTGGTTCGACACATCGCCGGCCAACAAGAACATTTCCGACCCGCGGAACTGGACCGGCATGGGGCACCGTTCGGTCGACCAGATGCTGCTCCACCTGGGGCGCGGCATCGAGCTGTCGGACGAGGAGTTCGAGCTGGCGATGGCCGAGCGGCGCCAGACGCTCGATCTGCAGCCCGGACAGATCGTCCCCGGCTGTCCGCTCTGTCCGACTGGTCTCGGCAGCGACGTGTCGGACGCCACCGACGCTGACGGCGGCCAGCAGTAGTCCATAGCCATGCCGAGAAGGGGAATCCGCGTCGCGCTGGCGGTTGGCGCAATCCTGCTCGCCGTCCATGTCGCCGGAGCGCAGGTGTCGCCGGCGCCGTACGAAAACATCGCGGCCGCGTTCGAAGGCTGGGAGCAGAACCCGGACGGATCCTTCAATCTGGTGTTCGGGTACATGAACCGCAACTGGGACAGGGTGATCGACGTGCCGGTCGGCCCGGACAACAACATCGAGCCGGGCGGGCCGGACCAGGGACAGCCGGCACACTTCCTGCCGCGGCGCAGCCGGTTCGTCTTCCGCGTTCACGTTCCCGCGGACTTCGGCGACAGCGAAGTGGTGTGGACGCTGACCAGCGCCGGCAAGTCCGAGCGCGCCTACGGCACGCTCAAGCCGGACTACTTCATCGACGACATCGTCATCATGAACAACAACGGCGCCGGCGGGCCGGGCGGCGGCGCGTACAACATCGCCGCAAACGTCGCGCCCGAGCTGACGGTGGAAGGCGATGACACGCGGCGCGTCAAGGCGGGACAGCCGGTGACGTTGACGGCGCACGCGCGCGACGACGGCGTGCCGAAGCGGCGGGCGATGCCGCCGCCCAGGGCGCGCGGCCTGGTCGGCGGCACGCCCAACAGCTCCAGCGGGCTCCGCTTCGCCTGGATCGTCTACCGCGGCGCGGGACGGGTCGCGTTCGATCCGCCGCAGTTCAACGTCTGGGAGGATCAGCGCCCCGGCGCCAACACCCCGTGGTCAGCGGGGTGGGGCCCGCCGCCGCTGCCCGAGGACGGCCGGTGGGTGGTCGACGCGACCTTCACCGAGCCCGGCGCCTACGTGCTGCGGGCGCTCGCCCACGACGGCGGGCTCGACACCGTCCAGGACGTGACGTTCATCGTCGAGCCGTAGCACGCGCCGGCGGCCCGTCAGGCGGGCGCCCGCTCGGGGTCCGCGGTTGCCGCCTCGCCCGCTCGCATCAGTGCGAAACGCGTGCTGATCGGCCCGAACATCTCGAAGATCGCGACCGATGCAAGCACCACCGTCGAGACGCTCGGGGCGTACGCCTCGTAGCGTCCCTCAATCTGCAGCGTCAGTCCGACCGCCAGCCCCGCCTGCGCCAGCAGCCCGAAGCCGAGAAAGCGTTGAACGGACGGCTCGAGCTGCAGCCAGCGCGCCCCGGCCACCGCGCCGGCAAACTTGCCGAGCGATCGGCCGCCGACATAGACCAGGCCAACCACGCCCATCGCCGGCACCAGCGCCAGATCGAGGTCGGCGCCGGCCAGCACGAAGAAGATGGCGTAGAAGGGCGGGTCCGTGCCGGCCAGCGTCTCGAACAGGCGGCGGCTGCCGCCCGACAGGTTAATCATCGTCGCACCGACGGCCAGGCTGGCGATCAGCGGCGACAGGTCGAGCAGGCGGGACACGCCGACGCAGAGCAGGATGGAGCCGGCCAGCAGGATCAGCATCTCGCCGGTCTCCCGCACCTGGGTCGACCAGCCGGCCAGCAGCATCCCCACCAGATAGCCCCACGCGGCGGATCCGACGAGTTGCCAGACCAGGGGATACGCCGCCAGGTAAAGCGCATCGAAAATCGACCGCCCGCCGAGCCCCGAGGCCAGGTCGATGGCCGCGGCCACCACCGCGTAGGCGGTGATGCAGAACAGGTTGTTGACGGCGATAATCCCGAGCAGGTTGTCGGTGAGGGGACCCGAGCTGTCCAATTCGCGGATAACCATCAGCGTCGAGGCGGGGGCCGTGGCGATGGCGATTGCGCCGAGCAGCAGGGCGACCTGCCACGGTTGCCCCAGCACCAGCACGCCGATCGTGACGAGCGCTGCCGCCAGGGCCGACTCCACCAGCGTCAGGTTCAGGAACTGCCGGCCCAGGCGGCGAAACCGGGAGAATTCGAACACGGATCCGATAGAGAAGAGGATGAGGCCCAGCGCCACCTCGCTCAGCACCTCTAGCGCGAGCAGGTTCTCGGCCGAAACCCAACCGAGAATGGACGGCCCCAGCGCGATACCGGCCAGAATGTAGCCGGTGACCTCCGGAATCCGGACGACCTTCACGAGGTGTCCGGCCAGCAGCGCCAGCAGCAGGATCAGGCCGAGAGAGGTCAGTTCGTCCATCGCCTGGTCTAGCGAAGCAGCAGGCCGAACCGGCGGCCGTCGCGTTCCAGCTCCAGGAAGGCCGCCGTTTCGCGCTCGGGCACCAGCACGTTGCGCACGTCGTCTGCATCGGTGATCTCGATGCCGTCTATGCGCAGCAGGCGGTCGCCGCTACGGATGCCCGCATCGGCCGCGCGGCTGTAGGCGGCGACGGTCTCCACGGTCAGTCCGGCCGGCGGCGGGTTCCAGACCAGACCCGTGCCGTCGGTCCCGGTTTCTTCCGCCTCGCCGGCCACGGGCAGCGGGACGTTGACGATGTCGCCCAGGCGGTCCACCGTCAACGTCAACGCGCTGTCCCACATTTCGTCGGCGAGCAGTTCCAGCCGATCCACGTCGGTGACCGGCAGGGCGTTGATGGCCAACAGCAGGTCGCCCGGCTCGATGCCCGCTTCGTCCGCCCGGTATCCGCTCCACACCTCGCGCACGAGCAGCCCGACGCGGCGCGCGAAGTATTCCTGTTCGGCCGTGGTGAGCGGTCCGACGCGTATCCCATAGCGTCGCAGCAGCCGCCCCTCCAGCGATTGGGCGTCCCGCAACAGCTCCGCGACGCCGTCAACAGCAACCGCGGGGAAGCGTTCGTCGCACGGCGTGATGACGGCGATCAGATTTCTGTCGAGGTCGAACAGCCCGCCGCCCGTCATCTCGCGGGTCCAGGCGACGTTTGTAAGGACCTCGTCGACCGTCCGCGCCCCGCAGCGCACGGGCGCCGTCCCGAAGTAGTGCGCCGGCGTGAAGCTGGCCTGGCGGTCGCGCCACCACAGCGCGATGGTCCACTCGCCGCGCGAGCGCTGCCGCGGCGCGCCGCGCCGCGGCGGCGTCAGCCCGGCGACCGGCGAGATGCGCAGCGCGGCAACCGGCAGGTCCAGTCCGGCCGCCACCACCGCCACGCCCACATCTCCAACGGGCGTCGTGACGGTCGCGGCATCCGGGAAGCGGGGCTCGGTACGGCTCGTCAGGACGAGGCCCGGCTCCCAGACGATGCCGCTCCGGTCGAGGCTCGGCAGGCTCACGACGTGCGCTTCGAGGCTGCCGGCAACCGTGGCGAAATATTCCGCCATGCTGTCGACCGACCGCCGTTGCGACAGGCTGGCCAAACGGCTGAGCTCCGCTTGCGACGGTCCGGGCAGCGGATCGTCGAGTGATTGCTGGCCCGGTCGCAGCAGGGTGCCGACGACGAGAATCCCGGCGGCCGCGGCCGCGAGGGTCACGATGTAGCGGCGGTTGGTGTTGTTCACGGACAGATGTCGAGGGGCGGAGCCGCCTGGAACGACGATTCCCCGCAGCGGAGACGTGCGCCCACTGCCGCATCCGGCCGCGACCCTGCGGTCGGACCGGACACGGCCGGTTGGAAACGGTGAATGCTACGACAGGCGTGCGGTGCTGTCCGGCGCTATCTTCCGGCTTCCGCGGCAGCCGCGTCCTGGGCGCGCGAGCCGCTCAGGATGTTCGTCATGCCGTAGTTGCCTTCGTGGCAGGCGTACTCGACCAGCTCGTACTGCTCGTCATCCTTCTCGAACCGGAACATCGCCGTCCACGGCCGGGTCCATACCTGCGGGTCGTCGATGGTGAACTGGTACTCGAGCATGCCCGGGCCGATGCGGCGGTAGCGCTCGATCAACGTCAGGTCCCCGGTGGATCCCCGGTATGACGTCCGGCCGTTGAAGTTGGTGGTCTCGATGACCAGCGTGTCGTCTTCCCAGCGGCCCTGCGGCACGCCGAGCCACAGCGCGAGCCCCGGGCCGGCGTCCGCACGCGGCGTGGTCGGAATGATGCGCGTCTCGTGGATCATTTCCTTCGTAATGGCGATGTAGCCGGGACCCTGCACGATCTGCAGGCCGTTGTTGTAGACCGACGGCATCATCATCGACGGCAGGCCGCGCGTGATGCAGCGCACGTACGGGGTCAGGTCCTCCGGGCCCGCGGACGGGCCGCGCGTGTACGCCCGGCTCTCGGCCTGCGCCCTCGCCGCCAGCTCCTCGCCCTCGGGCGTCAGCGGCGGGATGCGGCCGTCGGGCGGATCGATCACCATGGCGACCTGCGTGGAAACCGCGGCGTTGCCGTACCCCAGCGTCGTGTCGCGCCACTCCCGATCGTAGCCCCAGATGCTGTTGAGCGTGCCGCCCTCGCGCCGGGCCACTGCCTCCTCGGCCGTCAGCTCTTGGGAGTCCACGTCCTCCGGGCGCTCCAGCGGGATGCTGTGGGACGAGTTGCTGGTCCAGACACCCTGCAGGTCCGGCTCGCCCCAGGAAGTCCGCGGCGCGTCGAACGGACCCTGGTCCATGGCGACCACCGGCGTCAGGTCGACCTCGACACCGGCAAAGCCGGCCTCGACCACCTCGACGAGCACGTTGTCCGGTCCCGCGAGGAACGCCTGCTTTGCGGAGGTACGTCCGTTCGCGGGCACCGTCGGCTCCTGATGGAAGCGGATGCCGCGCTGGCGGATGTCGGCGGCCGACGCGTCGAGGTCGTCCACCATGAAGCCGATATGGTCGATGGCGCGTCCCTGGGTGGTGGCCGGCGTCGCGCCTTCCGGGTGCGCGGAAAACAGCAGCCAGACGTCGTCGAACAGCAGGCCGTCAAGCATGCCGCGCATCGAGTCCGGTTCGCCGCCCATCACGTCGCGGTACCAGGCGAGCGTTTCTTCCGGGTTGGTGGCGCTGAGGTGAATGTGGTGGAAGCCGAGGTATTCCTGGTCTTCCACGAGCTCGATACGGGTGCCCCAGGGGTCGAAGATGAAGGCAATCTTGAACAGCCCGGGGATGTCGCGCACCATCGAGCCGTCTTCGAACCGCTGCAGCCTGACGCCCGAGCCGCGGACACCGACCGCTTCGAACTCGGCCATCTTGGCGGTCAGATCGGGAAACGAGAAGCCTATGTGGTTGATGCCGGTGCCCTGGCTGCCGCCGGTCGTCGCCTGCGGGACGAAGACGATCTCCACGCCGTCGCAGTTCGCGGCGTCGTCGCGGTCGGCCAGCGGCTCGCACTCCAGGTATTCGGAGTACCACTCGACACCCTTCGCCGGGCTCGACGCGGTGATATGCACATGGTGGTATTCGGCCGCGTGGGCCAGCGCGGGCGCCACGATGAGCGTCACTGCCGTCAGGAAAGCAAGTGCGATACGGTTCCAGGTCATGACGTGATACCTCCTCGGGGTGCGGGGTCTGCGCACGCGCACACGCCTCCGCGGGCTCGTAGCCCGAGGATATCAGAGACCGCCGCGATCGGCACGGGAAACCGATTACACTGAGCTGCGCAAGGGAGGACGCCACAATGAATGGCTTCTGCGTGTGCGTATCGTCGGCGCTGCTGCTGCTCCTGGTCTCCGCCGCCGCAGCCGCGGCGGGGGAGAAAAACCGCATCTTCGTGGACCAGTGGAGTCCGACCCGCTCGGTGCTCTACATCGCCGACGCGGACGGCTCGGATCCGCGCAAGCTGCTGGCCGGCTCCGACCGCGACTACAACGGGTCGTTCTCCCACGACGGCGAGTGGGTGGTGTTCACGTCCGAGCGCTTCGGCTCGGCCGACATCTTCCGCGTGCGCACCGACGGGCTCGGCCTGGAGCGGCTGACCGACCATCCCGCCTTCGACGATCAGGCGGCGTTGTCGCCCGACGGCAGCCGGTTGGCGTTCGTCTCCACGCGTGAGCGCGGCTCCACGGACATTCACATCCTCGACCTGGCCAGCGGCAAGGTGCGCAACCTTACCGACACGCCCGGCGGCGATTTCCGGCCGAGCTGGTCGCCCGACGGGCGGATGCTGGCCTTCTCCTCGGACCGCGGCGCCGGTTTCCCGAAGGCGAAGGGGCGTTGGGAGCATGTTCACGCGGCGGGCGTGTACGTCGTCGGCGCGGACGGCGGCGGGCTGCGCAGAATCTCGCAACAGGGCCGCCTGGGCGGCTCGCCCAAGTGGTCGGCGGACGGCCGCCGCATCCTGTTCTACGAGCTGGACGTAGGCGATACGTTCCGGGCGCGCTGGGTGCCGGAGCAGCCAGGGGTGCACTCCCGCATCGTGTCAGTCGATGTCGCCACCGGCTTGCGGACCGAGCATGCGGCCGGCCGCGGCCTGAAGCTCTCGCCGCAGTTCCTGGGATCCGGACGCGTGGGCTATCTCCAGAAATCGGGGCTCCACGCCGCGCTGATGTTCAGCTCCGGCGAGGCGGGCGCCGAAGGAGACATAGGGAACCCGTCCTGGTCGCCCGACGGGCGCCGGGTGGTGTATCAGCAAGGGCCGATTGCGACGACCGCGGCGCCGCGTGCGCCGGGCGAGGTGCTGGCGGGCAGCGACCCGCGCTATGAGCTGGTGTATGCGAGCGGCTTTCCGGCCGTATCACCCGATGGCCGGCGGCTCGTCGTGAGCGAGCGGACCGGCCGCGGGCGTCCGGACGACCGGACCGGGCTGGCGGTCTGGAATACGGACGGGACGGACCCGCGCCGCATATTCCGCGCGGAAGGTTCCGTGCTCGCGCCGCAGTGGTCGTCCGACGGGGAGTGGATCGTGTTCGGCGTCGGCAACTACTTCCTGGCGCGGACGCGCCCGGCGCATCTGATGATGGTGCGCGCGGACGGGTCCGGCGGGCGGGTGCTCACCACCGGAGAGGGCAACGCCGGTTTCCCGAGCTTCTCGCCCCAGGGCACCGAGGTGGTGTACCGCTTCTGGAGCGACAAGGCGGGCGGCCTGCGCGTCGTCACGCTGGCGGACGGCGCGGTGCGCACGCTGACGACCGGCTACGACAACTTTCCCGTCTGGTCGCCGCGGGGCGACCGCATCGTCTTCAGCCGGCTGGCGGACGATGACTTCGACATCTATACCATGCGGCCCGACGGCAGCGGTCTGACCCGGCTGACCACCTCGCCGGGCAACGACTCCCACCCGGCCTGGTCGGCCGACGGCGCGCACATCCTGTTCAGCAGCTCGCGCTTCGGCTTCAAGGACGAGGCGCCGATGGCCGACATCCCGCAGCCGTACGGCGAGCTGTTCATCATGAACGCCGACGGCTCGAAGCAACGGGCGCTGACCGACAACCGCTGGGAGGAAGGCACCCCCGCCTGGCAGCCGGCGGCGCCGGGCAACTAGGCGCCCGGGTTACCGCGCCGCCGCGTCCTCGGCGCGGCCCGCGCTGAGGCTGTTCACCAGGCCGTAGTTCCCTTCGTGGCAGGCGTACTCGAACATCTGGTACGCGACGTCCCGGTTCAGGGGCATGGCCACCTTCCACGGACTGGTAAACGAGCCGCTGTCCTCGATCGTCACCTCGTAGTCGATGGTGTCGGGACCGGAAAAGGTGAAGCGTTCCACCAAGCGCAGCGCCTCGCTCTGCGGGAGGCCCCGAATGGCGCGGGTGGCGATGTTCGTGCCGATCGTGCCCTTGTCGTTGTAGTTCGTCGTCTCGACGACCAGCGTGTTGCCCTCCCAGCGGCCGCGCGGGTCGCCGTTCCACTGGCGGATCGTGTCCGAGACGTGCGGGCGGTCCCCCAGCGGGATGATGCGCGCCTCGTGGATCATCTCATAGTAGAGAACCACGTACCCGGGCGCCTGGAAGATCTGATACCCGGCGCCGTAGCCGGGCGGGAAGATGCCGCCCGGGACGCCGCGCGTGATGCAGCGCTCCCACGGCGTGTGGTTCTCCCAGGAATCGGTCAGGTGCACCAGGTTGTAGTCGCGCGTCGCCTCGGCTTCCGGGCGCGTCGGCACCCGTCCGTTCGGCGGGTCGACGACCATCGAGCGCCGGCTCGCGTTGCGGAGCGCGGCGTGCGGGCCGTCCGCGAACCCGATCCGCTCCGTGATGTCAACGTCCCTGGGCCGGGCGGCGGCACTGCGCAAGCGGTCCGGGTCGTTGGTTCCGGGGAACCAGTAGGCGAGCGCCTCGAGACGTTCCACATCCGCGTCGTCGGGCGCCTCGAATGGGGTGCCGTCGTAGTTGGTCCAGATGCCCTGGATGTCGGGCTGCCCGTCCGGCGTGCGGGGCGGCGTCCATTCGCCGGGTGCACCCGAACGCTCCTGAGCGGCCGCGGCCGCCCCAAATCCAGCGATGGCCAGTCCTGCCACGAACGCCGCGAGGTGTCGCTTGCCCATCATGTCCTCCCTGCTCGTCAGCCGCCCAGTTCCGATGAAAGATGATCGCCTACAATCGCCGCCTGTGCAACCATGAAACCCAATTTCATTCCGCTGCGGTACGAGAAACCGTTGCGCGCGGACGTCGCGGAGCGGGCGCGCCGCTTCTACGAGGGCATGAACCGGCGCCGCACGGTGCGGGACTTCAGTCCCGAGCCGGTGCCGGCAGGCGTGATGGAGGATCTCGTGCGCGCCGCATCCACGGCCCCCTCGGGTGCGCACCGGCAGCCGTGGACGTTCGTCGCGGTCTCGGATCCGGAGATCAAGCGCAGCATACGCATCGCCGCCGAGCGCGAGGAACGGGAGAACTACGGCGGCCGAATGCCCGACGACTGGCTCCGCGCGCTCGAGCCGCTGGGCACCGACGAGCACAAGCCGTTCCTCGAGATCGCTCCGTGGCTGGTGGTGCTCTTCCGCCAGAACTACGGCGTCGGACAGGGGGGCGAGCACGTCCGCCACTACTACGTGTCCGAGTCCGTCGGCATCGCGGCCGGCCTGTTCCTGACCGCCGTGCACCAGGCGGGGCTGGTGGCGCTGACGCACACGCCGAGCCCGATGGGGTTCCTCCGCGAGATCCTCGAGCGGCCCGCCAACGAGACGGCCTGCCTCCTGATGCCGGTGGGTTATCCCGCCGCCGGCGCGCAGGTGCCCGACCTGCGCCGGAAACCGCTCGACGACGTCCTGGTCCTGCGGCAGCCGTAACGGCCGTGCGGCCGCCAGGCGGCCCGCGGATCGATCCCGGTCATTCGCCGACGGTGAAGGGGACGGATGCGACGACCCTATCCCAGTGCAGCGCCAGCCGCCCGCCGCCGCCGCTCATGTCGACGAACTGCCAGGAGAGCTGGTCGTACGCGTGGGGCGCCGTCTCGCGCCGCATCGGTACCCGCACGACGTCCTTGTCGGGCGTGTAGTAGTACGCGCCGAAGAGCGCCGCCTTGTTCTCGTAGTCGTATTCCTGCTGCGCCGGCCAGGTGGAGACGACGAACGTCCAGGGATCGGTCGCCAGGTCGATGAAGACCGTGTACTCGCCGGCCGGAATGACCTGCGTGCCGAAGACGAGCGGCAGCTCGGCCAGCAGCTGGGTCGACTGGTTGGCGCCCGCGCGCCAGACCGGCGCGCCGTCGTTGAGGAACTCCCGGTAGTCGGCCGGGCCGAACAGGTTGCGGCCGCGCTTGATCGGCCGGCCGTAGCGGATCTCGATCCACCGGCCGCCGACGTACCCCGCGCGCTCGTCATACGTCCCGCCGACCTGCGTGGCGGAGCGGCCCGCCGGGCTGGCGATGCGCTGCTCCTGTGCTAGCGTGCCGCCACCGATGACACAGACAAGCAGGGCGATCGCTGCGGCGGACGATATCTTCATGCGGCCTCCACGCACCGAATTCTACGGGAGTAAGATAGCGCCGTGATGCCCAACAAACCATCGGCGCGAATCGCGGTCGGTCTGTTCATGGTTCTGGTCGGTAGCGCGCTCCTTTGGGCGCTGCCGGCGGCCCAGGGCGGCGCGGCGCCCAGCTACCGGGTCGACCCGTTCTGGCCCCAGCCGATGCCGGTCGTCACCGGCGCGGACGGGCTGGAGCGCCAGTGGGTGACCGGCATGGTGGGGGCGAGCTGCGTCGACTCGCGCGACCGGGTCGTCACCGTCAACCGCGGCTTCCTGCCCAACGGCCTCCTCAGCCAGGAGGGCGATCAGTCGGTTCCGTCGCCGCCCGTGGTCATCTACGACCGCGAGGGGAACGTGGCCGACAGCTGGGGCGACCCCACGCTGACGGACGCCGGCGCGGCCGCGGTGCTGCCGCACGGCATCCACGGCTGCTTCGTCGACCACATGGACAACATCTGGATCGCCGGGAATTCCGACGGCGTGGTCCAGAAGTGGACGAACGACGGCTCGCGGATGCTGCTGCAGATCGGCGCCAAGGGGCTCTGCGACGGTCCGCCCACGCTACGTCCCAACGCGCCCTATCCCACCTGCGGCGAGCCGGGCAACAACGCCAGCCGCACATTGCTGAACGCCCCGGCCGACATCGCGGTGGACCCCGAGCCCGATCCCGTGACCGGCCAGCGCGGGTCGGTCTACGTGGCGGACGGCTACGGCAACCACCGCATGGTGGTCTTCGACGCCGAGGGCAACTACCTGCGGCAGTGGGGCTCGGCCGGCAGCGGCCCGGGCGAGTTCGTGGAGACCGGCGGCGGGCACCCGCACTGCGTGGTGCTCGGCAACGACGGACTGGTCTACGCCTGCGACCGCGGCCAGAACCGCGTGCAGGTGTTCGACCGCGAAGGCAACCACGTGCGGACCATTCCCATCGACCCGCCGGCGTACGGCGAGGCGACGCTGCGGGCCACCGACATCGAGCTGTCGCGCGACCCCGAGCAGCGGCACATGTTCGTCGTCGACCTCGGCAGCAACCGCATCTGGATCCTGGAGCGCGAGAGCGGCGACATCGTGGGCAGCTTCGGCCGCTCCGGCCACATGGCCGGCGAATTCACCTTCGTCCACACGATAGTCGCCGACTCGCACGGCGACCTGTATCTGGCCGAGACGGCCGGCGGCCGGCGCAACCAGAAGTTCACGAAGATCGGGAACTGACGGGTGGCGGACATGCTGGGCCGCATGATGCGGTCGGTGGTCGCCAACGTCATGCTGGCGTCGGAACGCTGGCGCAACGGCGTCGTGTACAACCCGTTCTCGGCCGCCATGGCCCGCAATCCGTACCCCATCTACGCCGAGCTGCGCGCCAGGGCGCCCGTGCACCGCAACCGCCTGCTGGACGCCTGGGTGCTCAGCCGCCACGCCGACGTGGATGCCGTGCTGCGGGACTTCCGGCGCTTCTCCAACGATCAGCGCAAGCGCGACCCCGTGCGCCGCCGCCGGAGCACGCTGCCGCAGATTCCCTACCCGACCATCCTGTTCCTGGATCCGCCGGACCACACGCGGCTGCGTGCGCTCGTCAACAAGGCGTTCACGCCCAAGGCGGTCGCCGACCTGGAGCCGCGCATCCGCAGAATGACGCGTACGCTGCTCGACGCCGCGGCGGACCCCAACGGATTCGACCTGATGGAGACGCTGGCCAACCCGCTGCCGGTGATGGTGATCGCCGACATGCTGGGCGTGCCGGTGGAAGACCGCGCGCAGTTCCGGGAATGGTCCAACCGGCGCGCACGCATCCTCGAGCCGACGGTGAGCCGCAGGGAATTCAGGATTGCCGAGGAGGCCAGCAAGTCGCTCGACACGTACTTCCTCTCGATCATCAAGGCCCGGCGCATCGTGCCGCGCGACGACATCATCAGCGCGCTCATCCAGGTGGAGGAAGCAGGCGACAGGCTGACCGAGGGCGAAATGCTGGGCCTGCTGCGCCTGCTGCTGGTGGCCGGCAACGAGACCACCACCAACCTGATCGGCAACGGCATGCTCGCGCTGCTGCGGCATCCGGAGCAGCTCGGCGCCCTGCGCGAGGACCCCGGCCGGATTCCGGCGGCGGTGGAGGAACTGCTGCGCTTCGACTCGCCCGTGCAGGCGTCGCTGCGGCTGGTGCTGGAAGACTGCGAGGTGAACGGCATTCCGCTGCGGCGCGACGACAACGTCCTGCTGCTGAACGGCGCCGCCAACCACGACCCGGCGGTGTTCGACCATCCGGAGCGGCTCGACATCGGGCGCCGTGAGAACAACCACGTGGCGTTCGGCCGCGGCATCCACTTCTGCCTCGGCGCGCCGCTCGCGCGCCTGGAAGGTCGCATCGCCATCGAGGTGCTGCTGGAGCGCTACCCGTCGCTGCGCCTTATGTCCGACCGCCCCGCGTTTCGCAACAGCATCGTGCTGCGCGGGCTTAAGGCCCTGCCGGTCCGCGCAGCAGCGTAGCAACTGCGGAACACCGCCGCGATACCGTCGGCGACCGAACGGGAATCCTTGCGTGCGATCCAGTCCTGATCCATCATCCGTCTGTACGCCCGTGCGGGAACCGCGAGGAGGGGAAGATGAACCACCGAATTCTCGCAGCGTTGTTTGCCGTGGCGGCGGTCGTGGTACTGATGCCGGTGAGCGTTGCAGGCCAGGCGCCGCCCACGCCGTGGGGCGACCCCGACCTGCAGGGACTCTGGACGAACTCCACGACGACGCCGTTGGAACGTCCGGACGACGTGTCGGCAGGAGATGTGCTTTCCAACGAGGAACGCGCGGCCCGGGACGCACAGGCGGACGTCACCCGCGAGGCGCGCGGCATCGAGTCGGGTACTGGCGAAACCGGCTCCTACAACAACTTCTGGGTCGAGCGGGGCGTCAGGATGGCGCGCGCGTCGCTCATCATCGACCCGCCGGACGGCAGGCTGCCGCTGACGCCAGCGGAGGCGACGCGCCGTGCGGGCCGCGAATCGTATCGGAACCAGGCACCGGCCGGTCCCGAGGACCGCAGCGTGTTCGAGCGGTGCATCTCGCGCGGGTTGCCGGGCGCCATGATGCCCGGCTTCTACAACCACAACTATCAGATCTTCCAGGTGCCGGGATACGTCGTGATCCTCATCGAGATGATCCACGATGCCCGCATCATTCCCCTGGACGGACGTCCGCACGTCGACCCGCAGATTCGGCAGTGGCTCGGGGATTCCCGCGGCCGCTGGGAGGGCGACACGCTGGTGGTTGAGACCACCAATTTCACTCCGATGAACCAGCGGGCGCTTTCCGTCTTCGGCGGCAACGAGACCATGCAGCTGGTGGAACGGTTCACCCGCATCGACGAGGACAACATCGACTACCAGTACACGGTGACCGATCCGATGGAATACACGCGACCGTGGACGGCGTCGACCCCGATGACGAATCTCGACGGCGGGCTGTACGAGTACGCCTGCCACGAGGGGAACTACGGACTGGAGAACATCCTGGCGGGCGCGCGTGCGCTGGAGCAGGCCGAGGCCGGCAGCCGCTAGCTGGACATCGTGCGAAGTGTGTGAGGAGGGCCGCAATGATGCTGCATCCCGTACGGAGCCGCTTGCTCGCCCTGTTGGGTCTGGCAGGCTTGTTGGCCGTGGCGCTGCCCGCCGCGGCGCAGACTGAGCGGATGGAAATAGACGAGCTGAAGCAGCAGCTGGACGCCGGCGCCGAGGTGCTCATGATCGACGTCCGCGAGGACCACGAGGTCGCGAGCGGCTCGATTCCGGGCGCCATCCACATCCCGGTCGGGGAGCTCGAAGACCGGATGTCCGACATTCCCAAGGACGTGCGCCTCGTCTTCTTTTGAAACGGCGGAGGCCGGGGCTCCCGTGCTGCGGAGCTCTTCAAATCTCACGGTTACGACGCCGGCGAATTCTGCGCGCTGAACGACTGGAAGGCGAAGGGCTACGAGCTGGGCCAGACGGAGCGGCCGTCCGACGGGCCGATTAGTCCGGCGCCGTAGCAGCAACCGCCGCCGCGGCGGCCAGCGTCGACGGTTACGGCAGCGCCAGGGCGATCAGCTCGCCCTCGTGGTCGTTGTCGCTGACCGCCACCACGACGTACTGCCTGCCGTCGTGCAGGTATGTCATCGGTGCGCCGGACGTCCCGGCCGGCAGCTCCGTCTGCCACAGAACGCGGCCGTTCGTCTTGTCGTAGGCGCGGAACATGCGCCCGCCGCCGTGCGGCGGCACCACCAGCAGCGACGGCGAGCCGTCTCCCAGGAACAGCAGCGTCTTCGTCAGCAGCGGCGCGGCGCGCCCCGGCGCGCCCAGCCACGGCAGCTCCAGGTCCTGCAGCGCCAGGTCGTCGCGCGGGCCGGGGCCGTTCGGCGTCATCCAGACGTGCTCGCCCGTGTTGAGATCGATGGCGGTGATGCGGCCCCACGGCGGCTTGACCAGCGGCAGCCCCCGCGGGCCGTCGATGTGCACGTTGCGGTTGCCGCGGATGTAGCGGAAGTTCGACACCGCCGGGTCCGGCTGCCGCAGCCACACCAGGATGGGCGCCGTGACCGACGGCACGTAGAGCATCTGCGTCTCGGGGTCGTACGCCGCGCCGTTCCAGTTCGAGCCGCCCACGTAGCTCGGGAGCTGCAGCGTGCCGAGCGTGCCGCCCGGCGACTCGTCGCGCACCGACGGAGGTGTGAACATCGGCCCCGAGCGGTACTGCCTGAATATCTCCAGCGCCTCGGCCCGCAGCTCCGGCGTGAAGTCGATCAGGTCGTCCTCGGTGATCCCCTGCCGGTCGAACGGCGCGGGCTTCGTCGGGAACGGCTGCGTCGGCGACAACTTCTCGCCGGGGACGTCGGACGGCGGCACGGGCCGCTCCTCGATCGGCCAGACCGGCTCGCCGGTGACGCGGTCGAAGACGTACGTGAACGCCTGCTTGCTCACCTGCGCCACCGCCTTGATCGGCCGGCCGTCGACGGTGATGTCGGCCAGGATCGGCGGCGAGGCGATGTCGTAGTCCCAGACGCCGTGGTGGATGAGCTGGTGGTACCACACCAGCCGTCCCGTGTCGCAGTCGACACAGAGCAGGCTCTCGGCAAACAGGTTGTCGCCCGGCCGGTGCCCGCCGTACCAGTTGTGGGTCGGCGTGCCGGTGGGGAGGTAGGCGTAGCCGAGCTCCTCGTCGGCGGTCATGACCGACCAGACCGTGGCGGCGCCGGTGTACTCCCAGGAGCCGTCCTCCCAGGTCTCGTTGCCCGGCTCTCCCGGTTGCGGCACCGGGTTGAACTGCCACTTCAGCCGGCCGGTGACCGCGTCGAACCCGCGGATGTAGCCGGGCGCCTGCTCCTTGTTCAGCGGCACGTCGGGGATGGCGACGCCGACGATGACGGTGTCGCGGCAGACCAGCGGCGGGGCGTTCCACCTGAACTCCTCGAGCCGCGGGATGCCCGACCGCAGGTCGACCTTGCCGCCCTCGCCGAACTCGCCGATCGGGTTGCCCGTTTTGGCGTCGAGCGCCACCAGCCGCTCGCCGCTCACGACGAAGATGCGCTCGTCGTCGAGCCCCGGGTCGTGCCAGTAGCCGACGCCGCGCGTCGAGCCGCCGCGCGGCCGGCCGGCGCCGTCGTCCAGCGCGCGGTAGACCCACAGCGTCTCGCCGGTGGCCGGATCAATCGCCGCGGACTGGCCGAGGTTGGTGCTCATGAACAACCGCCCGCCGACCATCAGCGGCGTCCCGAGCAGCGTGTGGTTGAAGCGCAGGTCCGGGTTGTCGTCGACCAGGTCGTAGTCGACCGACCGCCAGCGCCAGGCGGTGCGCAGGTCCCCAACGTTCTGCGCGTCGATCTGGTCGAGCGGCGAGTACTTTGCCCCGCGCCCCTGTCCGCCGTACGTGCGCCATTCACCGTCGCTGCCGGATGGTTGCGCCGCGACCGGCAGGGGACCGGCAAGCAGGATCGCGAGGAGCAGCGCTGCCCAGAATGGATGCTGCGCCGGCCGAACGCGACAGGTTGCTTGCCGTGGGCTGTGAGGCATGCCCGATCTTATCCCCGTAAGGTAAGCTTCATTGTGCGCATGACGTCGCTGTCCGGTTTCCTCCGCATCGTCGCCTTGACCGTCGCCGGGGTGCTGCTGGCCGCCGCCCCGGCCGCGGCCCAGCGCCCGCTCGCCTCGCTCGACGCCCAGCGCGGCGTCGACACGAATCCGTACACCTCGGAAGAGGATGTCGCGGTGGGAGAGGAGTTGTTCGCCTCGCGCTGCGTCACTTGCCACGGCGCCGACGGCCGCGGCGACCGCGGGCCCGACCTGACGCGCGAGGTGTTCCGCCACGGCAACAGCGACCGCGCGATCTTCATGAACATCCTGAGCGGCATCCCGAATACCGGCATGCCGTCGGTGCGCCTGTCGGACAAGGAGATGTGGCAGATCGTGGCCTTCGTCCGCTCGCTGCGCGCCCCGGCGGAAATGGCCGAGACTGGCGACCCGGACGCCGGCCGGGAGCTGTACGCGCGCCATGACTGCGGGCGCTGCCACTTCGTCAACGGCGAGGGCGGGCGGCTGGGGCCGGAGCTGAGCACCATCGGCTGGAGTCGCCCTCCGGTCCACCTGCGCGCGTCCCTCGTCGATCCGGGCGGCGACATCGAGGACGACTACCGCCAGGTGCGTGTCGCGGGCGCCGGCGGCGCCCCGACGGTGGGCGTGCTGCTCAACGAGGACGCCTATTCGATCCAGCTGCTCGACATGGCCGGCCGGCTGCGCTCCTTCATGAAGTCCGACGTCGAGGATCTCGAGCGCCCGCAGGCGTCGCTGATGCCCAGCTTCGCGGGACGCCTCGACGATCCGGAGTTGGACGATCTGGTTGCGTACCTCTCTTCCCTGCGACGGAGATGAATCCGAATATGCGAATCCAATCCCGCGGGCGAACCGTCTACCTGGCGCTGGTCGCCGTGCTCGCCGCCGCGGCGGTGCTCGGCGCCCAGGGCGGCGGTGTGACGTCCGACCAACTGGTGCGCGCCGGCGACGATCCCGCCAACTGGATCACGTACTCCGGGCAGTACCACGCTCAGCGCTTCAGCCGCCTCGTGCAGATCGACCGCTCCAACGTCGGCCGCCTCGAGCTCGCCTGGGTGCGGCAGCTACCCGTCCTCGGTCAGGTGCAGACCTCGCCGCTCGTGGTGGACGGCATCATGTACCTCACCACGCCCGAGAACGAGGTGTATGCGCTCGACGCCGCCACCGGCAACGAATTCTGGAGCTACCAGCACGACCTCTCCGAGACGCTGACGCTGTGCTGCAGCAAGCAGAGCCGCGGCGTCGGCATCCTCGGCGACCGGCTCTATCTGACCACGATGGACGCGCACCTGATCGCGCTCGACGCCGCCACCGGCACCGAGCTGTGGGACCGCAAGATCGCCGACCACCTGGCCGGCTACAGCATGACCGCGGCGCCGCTCGTGGTGAAGGACATGATCGTCACCGGCACCGGCGGCGGCGAGTACGGCATCCGCGGCTGGGTCGACGCCTACGACGCCGAGACGGGCGAGCGCCGCTGGCGGGCCTACACCGTCCCCGGGCCGGGCGAGCCGGGCAACGACACCTGGGAAGGCGATTCCTGGAAGACCGGCGGCGCGTCGACCTGGATGACCGGGTCGTACGACCCCGACCTCAACCTTATCTACTGGGGCGTCGGCAACCCCGGCCCCGACTGGAACGGCGCCGCGCGCGAGGGCGACAACCTCTACTCGGACAGCGTCATCGCGATCGACGCCGACAGCGGCGAGATCAAGTGGCACTTCCAGTTCACGCCGCACGACATCCACGACTGGGACGCCTGCCAGGTCCCGGTGCTGGTCGACATGGTGATCGGCGGGCGCGAGCGCAAGCTGATGCTGTTCGCCAACCGCAACGGCTTCTTCTACGTGCTCGACCGCGAGACCGGCCGCTTCGTGCAGGGGCGGGAATATGCCATGCAGACCTGGGCGCAGGGCCTCGACGACAGCGGGCGCCCGATCCGCGTGCCCGACATGGAGCCGACGCCGGAGGGCCGGCTGGTGTTTCCCGACGTGAACGGCGCCTCCAACTGGTGGTCGCCCTCCTACAGCCCCGACACCGAGCTGTTCTACACGATGGCGTATGACGGCGGGGCGCTGTACTACTCCGCGGAATCCGAGTACGTGCCGGGTCAGTTGTTCCTCGGCGGCAGCCACGTGCCGCAGACGCCGCGCGACACCAACGCGAGCGCCGTCCGCGCGATCGACCCGCGGACCGCCCGCGTCGTCTGGGAGCACCGCGTGCAGCCCAAGTCGATGTCGGGGGTGATGACCACGGCCGGCGGCCTGGTGTTCGCCGGCACCGTCACCGGCAACTTCATCGCGCTGGACGCCGAAACCGGCGACGACCTGTGGCACGCGCGCCTCGGCGGCAACGTGATTGCCGCGCCGATCACCTACCTCGTGAACGGCCGCCAACAGGTGACCATTGCAGCCGGCCAGGCCATCTTCACCTTCGCGCTCGGAGACTGACGGACCACCGCCATGCGTACCGCCATTCTTATCCCGGTCGGCGTTCTGCTCGCCGCCGCGGGCCTGGCCTTTGCGATTGTGGTGGCCGTACCGCTGGCGCAGGACGCCGTCGGCCCGCAGTCGTTCGTGCACATCCAGACCGCCACCGGCGGCGACGGCGAACCGGTCAACCTGACGCTGCCGTTCGGCGCCGTAGGCGCGCTGCTGGCCATGGTGCCCGGCGCCATCGCAGAGAACGGGAATATCCGCCTCGGCGAGGGTCAGCACCTGCCCGTGGACACGCTGCGCAACCTCTGGGCGCAGGTGCAGTCGACGTCCGGTCCCGTCACCGTCGAGCACGAGGGCGCCGTCGTCCGCGTCGAGCAGACCGGCGAGCGGGTCCAGGTGCACTTCGAGCGGAACGGCGAGGCCACGCAGGCCGAGCTGCCGGCCGCCGTGCTCGACGCCGCGCTGTCGGCCAGCGACGGCGGGCTCGACATCGAGGGCGCCGTGCAGGCGCTGGAGGCCAGTCCTGGCCAAGACATCCAGGTGACCGGCGACGGCCGCCAGATGCGCGTCTGGATCGACACCGAAGCAGGGCAGTAGGATCAGGGACGGCGACGTTGCCTGCGCGTGCAGCCGCGAGCGACCCCGAGCACGAGCGCTGGATGCGCGCCGCGCTCGACCAGGCGCTGCAAGCCCTGGAGGCGGACGAGGTTCCTGTCGGCGCCGTGGTCGTGCACGACGGTCGCGTGGCTGGCGCCGGTTTCAATCAGCCGATCCGGACCAACGACCCGACCGCGCACGCCGAGATGGTTGCGCTACGATCGGCCGCGCGCGCGCTCGGCAACTACCGCCTGACCGGCGCCGCGCTGTACGTCACCGTTGAGCCGTGCCTCATGTGCGCCGGCGCGCTCGTGCACGCACGGATCGAAACGCTGGTGTACGGCGCCCCGGAGCCGCGCTCAGGCGCGGTGGAGTCGGTTGCGCAGGCGTTCGACAACCCCGCGCTCAACCACCGCGTGAGCGCGGTCGGCGGCGTGCTCGAAGCCGAGTGCCGCGAGCTGATGCAGGCGTTCTTCAAGCGCCGCCGCTCGGCCGCGCCGACGGACGCGGCCGTCGGCGGAACGTAGGGCAGGGACGAGCAGACCACCGAATCCCTGCCGGCCATATATGCGGAGAGGTACCGAAGTGGTCGTAACGGGGGCGCCTCGAAAGCGTCTTGTCGGGAAACCGGCACGTGGGTTCGAATCCCACCCTCTCCGCCACTTGCATCCGCGCCCGAGGCCGGCAGGCCGGAGCGCGATCGGATGAAGAATCTGATTAAGGTGGCGGGTTCGGCGTTCAGCGTCCGAACCCATCCGGCCCTGACGGCTTCCGATCAATCCAGGTGGCGTGAGCCAGACAGCGCGGAGTGAACGCACACCGCGCCTACCTACCGGGCGCCGTCGGTCATCAGTCAAGCACTGTGGCGTAGGATGGCTATCCGTCGAGCCATCTCATAAGATCTGCATCCACACCAACTCTCGTGCTCAACGGAAAAACATACCGCCATAAGTTACCAATGGGCGTGTAGCGACAGGTGAAACCTCCATGAAGATCTACGACGCACTTAACAGTATCGGTAAACACGACCTCGTGCTGCCGGAGTTTCAGCGTGAATACGTATGGTCCAAAGAGCAGGCCAAGCAACTCCTTGTGTCCCTCATCAAGAGTTACCCCGTAGGCGGCATGTTGATTTGGAAAACGGACTCTCCGCCAGAACTCAAGAATATCAACGAGCTACCGGACAAACTAGAACCTATCTCAAAATCGTTTAAACAATATCAGCAGGGATGCGAGCTGCACAAAGCCCAGGAAGTTGTTCGGATAGTACTCCCAGCGCGTCACAATACGGCGCTGCCATTGGAGCCAGGCAAAAAAGCGCTCGACCTTCCACCGCCGCGCGTAGCGACGTAAGGGCCGACCGTCCTGTGTCTTGCGCCGCTTCCGATTCTTGCGATGCGGCGCGATCATCTCGACACCCTCGACCTTCAGTTCAGCGTCCAAGGGGTCACTGTCGTACGCTTTGTCGCCAATCAGGTGCTCCGGCGTCGCCTCAATCATGTAGAATTCGAAGCTCAACTGCACCAACGTGACTTCATGATGGTTCGCCGCGTGAGTGCTGACCGAGAGCGGCAGCCCCTCCCGGTCCACGATCCCCATGATTTTCACGCCTTTTCCGCGCTTCGTCGGGCCGACCTCCGCGCCACCCCCCTTCGCCGACGAGAACATCGCGTCAATGAAACTCTCCGATTCGTCCAGGCCGCCCCGCTCGCGGAGCGTATTGGCCACATCCACCAGGATATCCCGGAGCACCTCGTGGCGGCACCACGTCTGAAAGCGGCGATGCACGGTCTTGTAGTTCGAATAACACTGCGGCAACATATGCCATTGTGCGCCCGTGTTCAGAATCCACAAGACCGCCTCCAGCACCCGACGGGTCGGAATAGGTTTGCGACCCGCTCGCCCCGGAACACGACGCTCCTCAGGAAAGTGCTCCCGAATCCGTTCCCATTGCTCGTCGGTCAACTTCACCATCACAATAAGATTAACTTAATTCGACCCCGATCTCAATTTTGAGATAGGTTCTAGGCACCGTCATGGTGCTGCTAGACGGGCAGCAACGCCTAACAACGCTGCATATGCTCCTGACCGGCAAGGTCCCTGCATTTTACAATGAAGCCGAAATAGAGAACGATCCACGAGACCTTTATTTCAATCTGGAAACAACGAATCTCCAGTATTACCAGCGATCGAAGATGAAGGACGATCCACTCTGGCAGGGTGTGGTCAAGTGCTTCGACGAAAAATCGATCAACCTGTTTGATATTGTGCAGGCGAAACAGCTTGACGTACAGGCGGCATTCGATCTGGCGGATCAGTTGAATACGAATCTTACCACACTTCGGACCGTCCGTCATGCGGACCTACCAGAGCAGATCGTCCCGTCATCCGCGAGCCTTACCGATGCGATTGACATTTTCGATCGAGTAAATAGCCAAGGCACGAAGCTGACGGATGCAGAGCTTGCCCTAACGCACGTAACGGCCAACTGGCCGCAGGCACGGCGAGTCCTGAAGGCGAAGATTGGTAAGTGTGCGGAGCGCCGCTTCGACTTCACACTTACCTTTATGACCAGAGCTCTAACCACAACGGTAACCCATCGAGCATTGTATGAGACGATTCACCCGGTCGACGGTAGCCGCCTCAAGGACGGATGGCGGCGACTGGACAAGCTTCTTGACTACCTGACAACACTCTTGCCCCAAGAGGCATTCATTCATTCAACGATGGACCTCAATACAACGAACGCGCTGATCCCACTGATCGCCTATTTGGAGGGTCAAGGAGGCAAGTTTCCGAGTGCTACGTCTGTGCGGCATGCGGTTCATTGGCTGTATGCGGCCTTGATGTGGTCACGATACACCAGCCAGACGGACCAACGGCTCGAGACGGACGTCACGCTCGTCGCTCGGGAGGCGGAACCGTGGGGCGCGCTTTGCACACATATCGTCGACCAGAGAGGAAGAATCGATGTCGAAGCGGGGGACTTCGCGGGTCGTGGCACGCCGCACCCGCTTTATCGCGCGGCGTTTATCTTGGCAAAGGCTCACGGGGCGACGGATTGGTTCAATGGCCTGCCATTGTCCCATACGCATGGCGCTGCGTACGGGTTGCACAGTCATCATATCTTCCCGCAATCACTCCTATACAAGAACGGTCTCAACCAACAGGACTACACGCACCGACAACTTGTGAACGAGATAGCGAACCGCGCCTACTTGACGGCTGAAAGCAACATGGGACTTTCCAACAAGGAGCCGGCTGACTATCTGCCCGAAGTGGAGGAGAAATTTCCTGGCGCGTTGACAAAACAGTTCATCCCAATGGATGCACAACTGTGGAAAGTGGAACGGTACAGGGAGTTCTTGGAGGTTAGGCGTGGGCTGATTGCAAGGAAACTAAATGAATTCATGCAGAGTCTTGTCGTTGAACCGGAGACGTTACATCACAGACCGGTTGGACAGCTGATAGCACTCGGTGAGAGTTTTACCTTGGAGTTCAAGAGCAGTCTGCAGTTCGACATGGTCCGTGGCAAGCAGAACACGGCGTTGCGAGGATCCATTCTCAAGACGATCGCGGCATTTTTGAATTCAGAAGGAGGTACACTGGTGATCGGCGTAGAGGATTTGGGGACCGTGTGCGGTATTGATGCCGACCTTCACCTTGTCGGAAATTCTCGAGATAAGTTCGAGCAACTCGTTAGTTCTCTGGTAGTTCAATACCTCGGTGTCGGAATCGTACCATATTGCAGGTTTCGATTTGAGGAGGTCGAAGGCCGAACGGTGTACGTCGTTGATGTTGAGCCTTCCGCCGAGCCAGTTTTTGCAAAGTCTGAGAAAGGCTCAGTCTTTCATGTTCGCATCAGCAATACAACTCGAGCCCTTGATACTGCGGAGGCGCTACGTTATATCGAATCTCGAGGAATGGGTGCATAATGGATGGTGTCGTTCTTGAGGTGGGCGAGGCGTTCACGGGTGTGGTCGGTGGCGGGCAGCCGCCGTGTGTCCCGGGATGCGTCGTGTTAGGCAGATCATGGACTGGCCTTGCGCGGGATCCCTAGGGGGGGCAGGATGACCGGAGGGGGGCCAATACGGACTATCGTCCGAACGGCGCCGCCAGGGTGAGGCCGGCGGCTCCGGCGGCAGCCTTGAGGAGCGCCCGACGCGGGATGGAACTGCCGTATTGTCCCTTTCTTACGCGCCCGTCCATAGTCGAGACATCTCCTCAGTTAATTGTCGTGGTCTCAATGCCTTCGAGGCACACCCTCCACCGATCGGTCGGCCAACCATTGCTCTGCGCCGCAATGTTTCGGTCGATGTAGAACACGTACAGGTCCCGCACGCGTCCGGCCCTGGTGATCCTGCCGCACTCGGCTATCGCCTCGGCTGAAAGCGTCGCCTCGCCGTCGTATTCGTTCCACAAGGATGTGTTCTGCAACATGTCCGACACCAGGAGGAACGAATCGATGTCTTCATTTCGCTCAACGAGCGAGGCCATTGTCTCGACAATCGGCGATACGGTCGCTTCTTCCCGGTCCCGTAGTTCATCGAGTATCCCTCTGAGCCTGTTCAGGAAGGTCGCAAACTCGATTTCGACGACTCGAGGATTCTCATAGAGGAGATCGGCCATCTCCCCCTGCTTGGGTATGCACCACGAGCGGCCGGATTGGCTCGGATCCTGGTGTTCCGATTCGGGCAGTCCGTAGATGGACAGCTTTTGCAGGAACAACGTGTCTCTGGTCCACCCTTCAATTCTCTCGAACGCCCTCGCTCCGTCCTCCCCCGATATCTCGTTGGAGGTGTCAACGAGTATTACCGTGTGACCGGGTATCCGTATTCCTTCGCGGAGTTGCGCTCTTGTACCAGTCGGACAATACCCGTTGGCCTCACGCACCCGAAGTTGATCGGCGTAGTTCAAGTTGTACCCTACAACGACTACCAGCGCGCTCAGCGCCACGATGACCAGGACGAGTAGTACAACCTTGACGGGGTGGGGCGACTCGCTGCCGGAGCTCATCCGGTGCCGGGGCCTCCTCTCCCGGTGGCCGGCCCGAGCACGACGCTTTCATATCGTTCCCACGAATCGGCAACCCTGGCGCACTCCCGCTCAACGCTGTCGAAGAACTCCGCCTTCCCCGAATCCCACCACGCGTTTACGATCCTATCCGCCTCGTCCAGGATGCTCCAATCCGAAGGCGTGGCTGGAAAAGACCAGTCGACGCTGGCGCTCTCTCTGTGCACATTCAACATGCCCCGGTCAATCTTCTCGGCGTTATGCTTGTTGTGCGCTATAATGAAATCTGATTCTGCGAGATCCAGATAGGACCTTTGTTCCCAGCCCTCCTTGACATCCTCTAGAACGTTCCTCGCACGTCGCCTCTTTTTGTCGAGTTCCTCGATCCATCCTGCAACGTCGGCCCTGACACCCTTCGTGAGTTTCGTGCGGTAGCGCTCGGACAGGGTTTTGTAGTCTGCCTTGATATCCTTCCATTCGCGGTCCAGAAGCCTTTCCGCCTTTGCGCGCTTGATCCCGAATCGCACAAAGGTGAATCCCTTGTAGAATCCCACGGCACAGAGCGCCAAACCCAGGACGAGAAAGAGCAAAGACTCAAGTTCCCACGTCACCGGATTGAACGAGATGCCCGCAGCGAGTTCTCGTACCGATGCCAGGTTGATTTCGGTTGCCTGCAGCGTCTGACGTTCTCTTTCGTCGATAAGCCTTGCGAAAGCCTCTCGGTGACGTCCCACGATGAGATTCAGAGCCGTAGCGGACAGGAGTAACAGGCCGCAACCTGATAGAAGCGCCGCCCCTGAGTTCGAGTGGCGACGCACACCGGACAGCAGCAGGCCACCTCCTGCGCCGAGGGCGCCGACGTTGATGGCGGACACGAGTACTGCCGTGATGAAGGCACCAACCAGTCCGGTCGACAGGGCGCGTGTCAACAGGGTGACATTCGCCATGGCCTCGCCAACGATGCAGACCACGAGCATGGCTATGAGCTTCAACCACTGGTACCCCGTTGGTGCATCCGTATCGCTCGGCAGCGGCAACTCCGTCCGCGCATTCCGATGCTGCGAGCTACGGTGCTCGAGGACTGTGAGTTCGTTTTCGGCGTCGATCGTTACCTGCTGAGGCCCCTTTGAGCGTTTGAAATCCCAGCCGTTCAGCGGTTGGCCGATTTCCTTGGCGACGGTATCGAGGGTGCGGTTGACCAAATCCCGATAGGCCAGTCCGAGAGAGGTGAGAAGCTTGTGGTGGGCCGGCTTCCAGTCTCCGTTGGCGTGGAGGGCGATCTCGGCCGGGTCGAGGCCCAGCGACCTGGGATCGGTGGGCCAGGAGTTCTTCGAGGTCGGAACCGATGCGGCGGGTTCAGGCAACCTGCTCGACGGTTCCGAAGCAGTTTGGCTCGTGCCCTCAGTCATCAGAAACCCCGTCCTCCGGTTTGATCCTGCAATGTAGCGGCGAATCCGGAGTGTACGGGAAGTCGAAGGCGGTCGTCAACGGAGATGGACAGCGCTGCTATTCTCCCTCGTCGCGCCTTGCCAGCGGGGCACCTCGCGACTCTCGATGCTTTCGCGGGGATTCTCCACGGGCTCCTAGCTGCTATGGCCCCGACGGTAGCGGCCAATTCTGCTTCAAGTCCTTGACGTCGGTCACGCAACGCATCCCTGTTCCGAATCAGCGACTGCCGTACGCGATCAGCTACGTGCCAGAGAGCGGTGGACGTGGAATGGATCGGTGGGCGAAGCAGGTTGGCAAACGGCGACACAACGACCCAGAGCAGACCGACTGATGCGATCCATGCAAGTGCACGAAGGCAGTTCTGCCACAGGCTGCTAACCTTGAGTCCAGAAAGGAGCCGGATGCTGACATCCGCCGTGGCATGGGAAATTGACATCCCCGGTGCGAACGTTAGCAAGATGCCATTTCAGGAGGATGTACGCGGCTCGTGCATTACCATACGCACATTCGACTTCGGCGATTCTCCGGTTGGATAGATGGCATCCAGGATGTGCCAGGTTGCGAAGGTCCCGCATCATGTCGAGGAGCGGGCGAGAGCGAAGCGTTCCCTCCGCCACTTTAAAATCTGGTAGCCATCCTGCCTCGCCAGCCACCACCGCGAGCTCATGCAAGCTCCAGCGTTTTGGGTTGGCGCGGTTCGGTCGCTCGCGGGCGGGCAAACGGTTACGCGCGTGTAGAGCGTCGTCGCGGCGGTTCAAGCAAGCAAACAAGAGGGCAGCCTCAATGGCGGAACCGATCATGACGGCCGCTGCGTGATACGCTCCGCCTTCCGCGCAGATTTTGGCCTCAGATTCGAACTGTTTTTGGAGAACGCTCAGTCGTTCCAACTCTGGGACATCATCAAAGGCAAGGCGGCGGCCCTGCTCTCTACGCGCATCGTACGATTTCCGGTCCACGCGGTAGAGATCGGCGATGTCGTCAAAACCGTATTCACGCAGCGCCTCTTCGAACTTCCTGTCCAGAACATGCGAGTGTTGTTCGGTCAACTCCTCCCAATCATCCGGCCCTTGCCCGATGGGCCAGAACTCGTCGTCCTTGAGCCGTTCTCGCTGGCGTATGGCGTCCATGCGCGCCGCTATGCCCGCGAGGTCGGCATTGTACAAGCCGTCTAGACAGCGCCGCTCATGAACACGTTCGATGGCGGACACCCGCAGTAGGAAGCAATAGGAGGGCGCGAACACACTGGCGGCTTCCGCCGACCCAGCTGTGTCGATCCAGGCTCGCGTGGCGGTCTCGATCTCGGACAAGTCGAGCTTCAAGGCGTTCTGTAGTTGGTTGTCAGTGATACGGCAAAGCTCGTGCGCGTGTTCCTGAAAGTGATACCAGGCTCTGCAACTAGCAAGGATGGCATTTAGGGCTTGCGACACTGGTTCTGAGAGCCGAGTGCCACCGGTTCGACGGGTCTTTTTCGAATCATTCATTGTCGATGTGTCTCTCGTGGCGCGCCGAAGGTGGTCGCTGATGGCGTGGGGCCGACGGACCACATCTGCGCGGACACCCGCGTGGAGTCAAGACGACTACCACGCAGACTTCGCCGCGAAAATCAAAGACCAGATCGAGCAGGGCGTGGTGCCGTGGCATAGGAAATCATCACCTGATCTTCGATCATTCGATCATTCGCTCAACATTGCCCGCAGGTCCTTCATGAGTAAGAACAGGTGATAGGGATCCGTGGGGCTCGGCTCGAACTCCAAGGCTTCGTACCAGCCCCGCGCCTCGTCGTCCTTGGCATGGACGAGAAGTGCCCGAATACCGGCGATGTCGGCGGCTGCGGCGGTTCTGAGCAGTGCGTCCTTGACGAGCGCCTTGCCCAGGCCTCGTCCTTGCCAGGTCAGGTCGACCGCGAGACGGGCAAGGAGCATCACCGGGATCGGGTGCCGGGCCAGCCCCTTGCCGACCCGGAGAGGTGCGTCGGTATGTTCGACGGCTCCCGCCGCAAGGCTGTAGTAGGCGAGCACCGTCAATCCCCGGCAGGCGACATAGGTCCGGGCGCTGTCGGCCTTCTGGTTCGCCAGCGCGAAACGCTTCAGAAAGCGATCGAGTGGCTCTTTCCCGCACTCGAAGGAATCGACATCGTGCGTTGCGTCGAGCTTCTCGACAGGAGACAACCCCTCCTGTTCCGGCGTCACTCCAGCACGCTCTTCTCCGCAAGCAATCGAGTCAAGCGGGGCTTGTGGGCGACCGGGCGGTCCAGGATGGCCTGGAAGGCCTGCCACTGGCGATCGTCGAGGCGGAAAATCCGCCGGTCGACCAGGGCGTCCTCAGCGGCGTTGATCCCTGCCTCGAGCAGAAACTCCGTGACGTTCTTGTGTGACGAGGCCGCAGCCCGCTGAAGCAACGCCTTCATGTTCGGGGTCGTCCGAACCTCAATGCGTTCCGACTTGTTTTCGGCGATGGCCATGAATGTTCCTCCGGTTGGATCCACCGACATTCTGTCATACGGATAGTGTACGGACAAGAACGCATCGACAGGCACGCTACCGTGCCTCACATCCTCCTGTGAGGGCCCGCTCGTTCCGCGTCTGGGATGAGGTGACCTCTGCCCACTGAGCCCGGGCGATGTCGGCGAGCGCGGAAGAGACTCGGCCCAAGTTCGCAAACTTGACAGTGCCGCTGGCCGACATATCATGGCCGCCGTGGACGGAACGGTTGCCATTACCGATCACGGCTGGTACGAATGCCTGCTGGCGCAGGACCGCCTCGACGAGATCAACTTCTGGACGCCGTCTGCCCACTGGGCCTTTCGAGGTGAGATCGGAGCGCCCTTCTTTTTCAAGCTGAAGGGACGCTACGACCACGCGATCTGTGGGTTCGCCTATTTCGCTCGCTACACTCGACTGCCGGACTGGCTCGCATGGGAGACCTTCGGCATCAAGAATGGTTGCCAGACCCTCGACGCGATGCGCGACCGGATCGGTGGCATTCGAGCTCGGATCGACTACCGCGCCGCCTCGCCGTCGAATCAGATCGGCTGCATTCTCCTGTCCCAGCCGACGTTCTTTCCTCAAGACGCGTGGATTCAGGGGCCCAGGGATTGGCCACCCACGAACATGCGACCCAAACGGTACGACCTGACCGTGGGAGAAGGCCTGCGCATCTGGGAGGAATGTCGTGCCCAAGCCGCGACCGTTGGCGTGACTGCATCAATCGGTCGGCTGCCCCTGGTTCTTGAAGCGGCACCGCGCTACGGGGCGCCCCAACTGGTTCAGCCGCGCCTCGGCCAGGGTATCTTCCGTGTGGCAGTCATGGATGCCTATTCCCGAGCCTGCGCCGTGACGCACGAGCATTCCCTGCCGGCGCTGGAAGCGTCCCATCTCCAGCCATATGCGAAGAACGGCCCACATGAAGTCCGCAACGGGGTTCTCCTCAGGGCTGACCTGCACCGACTGTTCGATCAGGGCTACGTCACCGTCACGCCAGAGTACCGAGTCGAAGTGAGTCCGCGGCTGAAGCTCGATTACGATAACGGCCACAGCTACTACCCCCTGCACGGTTCCCGCGTGTCCCTGCCCAAAGCGTCCGAGGACGCGCCGGGCCCGGACTACCTGCGCTGGCACAACGAGCAGGTGTACCGAGCCTCCTGATCGACAGGCCGACGATGCGGTACTGGTGGGTGAATCAGAATCAGACGTATCGGGCCGAGGTGCGCGGCAGCTTCATGTGGTCGCCGAAGCGGAACGCGAACGGTGCGCGCAATCAGTTCTACCAGAACATGCGATCCGTGGCGCCCGGTGACGTCATCTTTTCGTTCTGCGACACTCGCATCAAGGCGATCGGCGTCGTCACGGGCCCCGCCGAGACCGGCCCCAAGCCGGACTTCGGTTCAGTGGGCGTGAACTGGTCCAAGGAGGGCTGGTTTGTTCCCGTCGACTACTGTGCGTTGGAACACCGAGTTCGCCCGAAGGACCACATCGGCATCCTCCGGCCGTTTCTGCCTGCGAAGTACTCACCACTCCAATCGAACGGTGACGGCCTCCAGTCTGTGTATCTCGCCGAGCTACCTGAACCACTGGCGCAAGCGCTCATCGGTCTCATCGGCCAGGCGTTCTTGGACGCCTTCGCGACGATCGCTGACTACCAGACGGCCTTTGATTCGTCCGAGCCAGACCAGAACATCATCGAGCGCGGCATCGTTGGTCCTACCTTCAGAGATCAAGTTGTGAAGTCGCGGCGTGGTCAAGGTGTCTACAGGGCGAATGTTCTGCTCCGGGAGTCGTCGTGCCGGGTCACTCGGGTGGACGATTCCAGACATCTCAAGGCCAGCCACATCAAGCCGTGGCGTGACGCGACCGATGCCGAACGCCTCGATGGGTCGAACGGGCTGCTGCTATCGCCGCATATCGATCACTTGTTCGACGGAGGCTACATCACGTTCTCGACCGATCAGTCGCTCGTCATCGTTCCAGAGGTCCGAGACAGTTTGCTCGACGCCTGGGGAATCGACGCTGGCGTCCGTGTGGGCGATTTTTCCCGGGAGCAGAACGCCTACCTCGACTATCACCGCGCCAACGTGTTCAAGGACGCCCTCATGAAGACGTAACGCCGACGCGGTTCCACCGGGGCCATAATGACGCTCAATACCGCCAGAGTGCGCGAAACCCTTGAACACGCGGACCGCTTTTACGCCGCATTTCACGCAGCGGAAACCTTCGGCGGCCCAAGCCTCTACTTCCATCGCCGGGCGCTCGAGACGAGGCACGCTCCGGCTTCGCCGCAGCACCTCGAATACGTTTACGCAACCCTCGCTTCGTGGGGAATGCACCGCATGGGCGCCGGCGGCTCAAAGATGCGCACGTTCGAAGAGTTCCGCGCCAGCGTCGAGCCCCTCGAGCACCAGATCGCCCAGGCGCAGGGTTTCGGCCCTGGCGCGATGAGCGAGGCAGACTGGTCCACCCTGCGGCAAATATTTTTCGGCCTGAAGATCATGGCGAGCAGCACGAGTCTGGTCGGCAACTCGAAGGTGATGCACCACATGCTGCCGAACATCGTGCCGCCTATCGACCGCGAGTACACGCTGCGCTATCTGTACGGCGCCACGACGATCGCCAACAACGTCGACAAGGAGTGGCGGAGGATGAGGGAGATCATGTCCGGCTTCTTCATCCCTGTCGCAAGCGACACGGCATTCGCCGCGAGGGCAGACAAGTGGATCGCGCTGCAGCGTCCATGGGACACCTCCGTCATGAAGGTGATCGACAACCTGCTCATAGGCAGTCGCAAGTCTGAGACAGTCTGATAGTCCGCTCGACATGACTGGAACCTTCAGACTTCGGCTCGGAAGGCGGGACATCGGGAACTGGAGTGCCGGCACTGGAATACGGAGCGGAGAACCAAGAAGCCCCTCCAGGTCCTCCAGGTCCACGGCTTGCTCGGCCTTGTGCGCCAAGCGGGTCCTCTCGTCCTTCATCTTCGTGATCTTCGCGTCCGGGTCCTGCGGATGCGTCCAATCGTCATTGAAATCCTTCTTCGGGCGCTTGCGGTCCCTGCGGGCCAGTTCGGCGCGCGTCGGCGTGGCGATGCCCGCCGCCGCCGCCAGTCGTTGTAGGAACGTCTCGTAACCCGCGCCGGTATCCCACCGTACGATGCGTGCAACGCCGCATTGGCTTCCGGCGTCGTCGCGTCGATGCCGACCGTCTGGCCCCGGAGCAGACGCCTTGTAGCTTCCGATCTGGCGAGGCAATGCGCAACCGCGAACTTGTGGGACGGATTCGTCCCGCCGACTTCAGAAGGCAACCCCCTGCGAATCCGCCGAGTAGTCGGGGACGTTCCGCTGGAATACGCGCCAGTAGTGCATGACGGCTGTGACGCGCTCCTGTCCGTCCGGCCCGCGCTCGACCGTTACGGGGTTTCTGCCCATCACCCCCGCGACCTCGTCGCGGTCGGTCATCAGTGCGACGGTCGCCTCGTAGATCTTGTCGTCTATCTTCAGGCGTACGCGCGGGTCGCGGGACACGTTCTGGGTCCAGTACTTGTCGTTCGGGAAGGGCGTCTGCATGCGGCGCTCGTCCGAGCGGGCGTGGATGTAGAGCTTGTCACCGCGCCCGACGATGCCGATGGTGACCGAGTGGGGAATGCCGTACCACGTGCGGGTCTCGAGCATGACGGTGTCGCGGCGCTCCGGGTCGTTGAGGTTGTTGACGAAGTCCCAGTTCGTGACGAGCTCCCGGGACACGTTGCCCGTGAGCCACAGCCCGGGTCTGGCGATCCGGTTGTTGTTGGCGAATTCCTCGCCGCTGGGATCCAGGTATTGGGGCTCGTAACCCACCAGGCGCAACGTGAGGAGCGCCAGCACGAAGACACCCACTACTAGCGCGCCGCCGATCTTGACCGTTCTCGTCATGGTCGTCCCCCCGGCGGCGACCGCCCGCTGAACGCGGGCATCGATCGGCCCCAGAGTATCACTCCGGTGGCCCACGACAAGTCAGCCCAACGGCGGACGTTCAGCCGCGGCACGATGCCCGATCGTTACGGATGCGCAGCAAGGAAACTGCGGAGATGGTCCGTCAGGACCTCCGGCTGATCGATCGGGACTAGCGTCCGGCTATCGTCGACCCACACCAACTGCGAGTTCTCGAAGTGCTCGGCCAGTCGGTTGGCGTGGGCGGCCGGCATCAGCTTGTCCTCCCGCGCCCAGACAATAAGGACCGGCCCGCGGAACGAGCGCTGTTGCTCGGCCCACTCGAGTAACTGCTTCTTCTTCGGCACGTTTCGAAGGTACTTGTTCAGGTCGCGACGGACCTTCGGGTTGTGGCGCGCGGGATGGATCCAGCTCATGAAGAGGTCGTTCGGAACCCGCTTCTTCGACATGCCGCCGAAGGTCAAGGGGAGATGTCGAATCCAGCGAGGCCTCAACAATTGAACCGACATGAATGTGCCGCCTGGCAGGGAAGCGTTGAGGCATAACAGCCGGCCAGGCAGGCCCGGTGGGTAGTTGTCGAACGCTTCGCAGGAGATGAGCACGAGGTTCGCGACACGATCGGATCCTCCGGGGCTGATGACGAGCTGCGCGCCACCCCAATCGTTGCAGACGAGCGTGACGTCGTGCAGGTCGAGCTCCACGAGGAATTCGGCAACCATGCTTGCTATCGATTCAAGGGTGAGGTCGGCATCGTCCGGCATCGGCGTGTGGTGTGCGCCAAACGGCAGCTCCGGGACGATGCAGCGGTAGCGATCTCGCAAGCCGTCCACGACGCCATTCCACAGGCTGCCGTTCATTAGCACCCCGTGGAGCAGCACGATGACCGGTCCGTCGCCGCCGGTGTCCGAGTACTGGAAGCCGGCAGTCGTCGGTTGACCGGTTCGCATCTGGGGACCTCTTCGCGGGTGGGTATCAAGAGAGGTTCGTCTTCGACACGGTGTCGCGTGGACAAGATACCTCGTTCCGAAGATGGAGCCTCCAGGAAACCCGGTACTGTTCACAGCCTCATGAGTCCGGGCTCCGTTTCGCCTGCCAGTCCGTCGCGTGGGCCAGGCCGTGCAGCATCCCGAAATCAAACCGGGAAACGGGATTGAGGGACTCGCGCAGACCCTTGAGCGCTGCGGGCTGCTCGCCGATTTGCACACCGATGGCGCCGAGCATGCCGCGCACGCGCGGCGGTTCGCTTGCCGCGACGTTGAGCAGCCGCTGGAAGCGATTCTCCTCACGGCACAGCGCCAACGTGCGCTTGACGGTTTCGTCGGGCGAGAGTTCGCTCGTCCTGCCGGCGCGTCGCAGGAAGTCGAGCAGCGCGGCGTCGGTTTCGGACAGCTCCTTCCAGGCTTCGGGTCTGCGGGTATGGACCACCGTGTCGCTGCCCAGAAGCTTGCGCGGTAGCCGGAAGCCGCGTGTTGCCACTTCGGCGCGGCCGGCGCTTTGCGTCGTGAATCCGAGGAGGTTCGCTGCCGCGATGCCTGCGGGGAAGACAGACGTGTCACGCGAGGTCGCTAGCTTGCGGATGGCGGCCGGGTTCGGCCGGCTCTTCCCCAGAGCGGTCTGCCGGGCGCGGTAGTAGACGCCCTTGCTCAACCGTTCCAGTTTCCCTTCGCGGGCCAGCCTTGAAAGGGCCTGCGCCAGGGCGGAGGGAGAGGCGCCGGGGAAGTTGTCGAAGCGCCACAGGCGCTCTCCTCCCTGTTCGATCTGCTGGCGAACCCAGCGGGCGACCTGTCGTGTTCCGGTGGGAGGGTTGGTGCACCCAGCCATGCCTCCACTCTGGGCATGACGTGGCGTTATGTCAAGTTTTTAAGCAAAAAAACGTGACGATATGGCACTCGAAGCGCTGAAGGATCTGCCGCGGATCGACAAGAGCCACGCGCAGACGGCCCCGCCTGAGGCAATGGCTCGGCTTTTTCGGGTTGACTCTAGTAAACGCCGGGCGTAGCCTGCCGTCAGGTTGCATGGTACCCGCCTAGACCCCTCTTGCGCAGGTAGACGCAGTTCCGATCCACGAGACATCGTAGGGCCGCACGGAGGACTTCCCATGAGCCGCCACCAAGCTGCCACGCAGGCGTCTGATGATCCACTTGACCGTGAGATCCGCGCCTTCGAACGCCTCAAGGCTAGCCCAAGTTTACCAACCACAAGACTAACCCAATTTAGAATCAGTGGTTTACGGCGACAGAAATGCCCGAGTGGCACTACAAACGCGCACAAACCGGGGAAATCGGTGGGTCAGACGAGCGTCTTGCGGAGGCCGCCGGGGTGTGGGTCGACGCCGAGCGCGTCGTAGATGGCCCGCTGATCGGGTTCGGCTTGGGTGGCCGTGCGCACATGCAGCGTGCGTCCATCGGGGCGGCGGAAGGTGGCGGTGACGCGCTGCTGGCCTTCCAGGATGCGGCGTAGCGTGGTCCAACTGGCGTGTTCGCCGTGCGCGCGCAGCCGCGTGCGGATGACCTGCACGAGCTGGTAGGCGATGACGGTGATGAACAGGTGGCCGTCGGCTCGCGCCGGCTTGCGGTGGTAGATCGGGCGCAGGCCGAGCTCGGATTTGAGCGAGCGGAAGACGGCCTCGACGTCGGTGAGCGTGGTGTAGGTGCGCCACAAGGCGTCTTCGTCCCAGTCGGTCTCGCTGCTGCGCAGGCAGTAGACGCCCGGATGGGTAACCATCGAGCCGTCCTGGGGGCGGCGAGTCCAGGTGACGGCGACGGCTTGGTCGCCGGCCTCGTTGGCGGTGACGGCGACCTGGTAGTGCGAGGCGACGCGGGAATGCTTGGTCTTCAATCGCCCGATGCGCTGCCAGACCTGGTCGAGGCGCTTGTGCGCGCGGGGGCGCGACAGCCCGTCGTTGAGCTTCGTCAGGGCGGTCTCGAAGCGGGCGGCGAAACGCTCGACGATGCCCCGCTCCTTCTCGGCCCGCTCCTCGGAGTAGCACTGCAGGCGCACTTCGTCGGGATCGGTCGAGACCACCTTGTGCATGTGCACGGTCTGGTCCGACTGCGTCTGGAGCGACACGGCGGCAGCGGCATCGAAGCGGCGGTGGCGTTCGCGGCTGACCACCAGATAGCGGTAGCCGTTGTCGCGCAACCAAGTCACACAAGCGTCGGTGGCGACGCCGCGGTCCATCACCACCAGGGCGCCGACCGGCGCCTCCAGTGCTTCGAGCATCCCGGCCAGCGTCCGGTGTTCCCGGACGTTGCCGGCGAAGACCTTCGAGCGGCGCACGAAGCCGCTGGCATCGAGCATCAGGCCCAGGGTCAGCAGCGGGCAGTCGCTGCGCTTCTCCTTCGAGTGCCCGCGTTGCGCCTGCGGCTGGTCGCTCGCCGCGCCCTCGAAGTAGGTGTTGGTCAGGTCGTAGAGCGTCACCGTCGGCTGCAGGTCGAACAGCCCCATCGCGCGGTCGAACAGCTGCGCCTCGATCGCCTCGCGATGCTTCACCAGCACGTCCGAGGCGCGGTAGAGCTGCATCGCACCGACGGTCTCGAAGTCGACACCGAGCAACTCCCCGAGACCGCTACGCGCCTGCAGCCAGCGGTGCGTCGCGCGCTCCGAGGCGGGCGCGGCCAGACGCCCGACGAGGGCGCCGGTGGCCGCGCTGCGCAGGGCGCCGTTGACGCCCAACCGGGTCAGCAGCGCCGGCAGGTCCAGTTGCTCGAGCGCCCACAGGCCGACCTGCTCCACGCCGACGCTGCGGGGGCGGACCAGCCGCAACGAGTCGACATCGACCGGCTGCACATCGGTCGGTCCTCCGGTCGGCGCGGCCGGGCCGCGGGCGATCAACTGCGCCGCGACCCGTTGCGCTTCCTCGTCCACGGCAGGCGGGCAATCGGCCACCAGCGGCGCCTGACCGCTCAACGCATCGTTGATGCGAGCGCACAGCAGCGGCCAGTCCGCCTGGGGAATATGGAAGTGGCGACCGAGGTTGAGGAGGGTGCGCTGGCGCACGGTGCTGCCGAGGCGTTCGGCGTGCACCAGGCGATGAGAGAAGTAGGGCTTTCCGTCCTCTGTCCGCCGGGTTTGGGTGCGCCGAATGAACATGGTGCCCACCATAGCGGACGTACCTTGTCCCAGGCAACCCATATTATAATATTATGGCACTACATTCTACTCTTCCAAAACCCGATCCTTTGTAATCAATAAGTTGCAGGAATACCACTCCCCGAAAACCGCCTAAATCCGCAAAATGACCGGCAATCTTGGTAAAGATGGGCTAGCCTTGAGGCCGAGCATCTCCGTAAATGGGTCGTGTTCTCCGAAGGCAAGCTATGGGGGACGTTCGACACCTGTCAGGAAGCGGCGATCGACGCTCGCAGAGAGCTTGGCGAGAAGGTGGTTCTGATCCGCCAAGTTGGGGTGCCAACGACGATATCGTTACCAAGATCCCTGTTGGTCGAGCGGCCCTATGCCCCATGAGGTGGGCCGACCGAGTCCCTTCGATCTCCTCCAGTTCGGCCCTGCCAGTCCGCCGCGTGAGCCAGCCCGCGCAGCATCCCGCTCTCTGTTGACAGTGCCTCGAGCCCGGCTCCCGACGGCGGCAGGTTCGCGTAGACGCGCTACACGGCAGGCGGGTAAAATTCCCGGATACGATCTTCTTACCGGGGGAGGCACGATGGCCATAATGCGAAACCAACGATTGACACTCGTCGTGCTCGCCGTAGTGCTTGCGGGAGCTTTCCACTTCGTGCTTGCGCAGCAAGCCCCGCCGGGGCCGATGTCGTTCTTTGTCACCAGTGTGGGCAAAGGCGATGGCGCCAACCTTGGCGGCCTTGCGGGCGCCGACGCGCACTGCCAGTCGCTGGCCTCGGCCGCGGGACGTGGTGAATTGACTTGGCGTGCCTATCTCAGCACGCAGGGGCCGAACGCGGTGAACGCACGAGACCGTGTCGGCAGCGGTCCCTGGTACGCGCACGGTGGGCGGCGGCGCGTCGCGCTCGACGTCGCTGAGCTCCACGGCGCCGACCCGGGTAGTCGCCGACGTACACTGCCCGCCGGCAGCGACGGGCAGGCCCTGCTCGGCAACGCGCTCGGCAAGATGATTTCATTGACGGAGAAAGGGACGGTGGTCAACGGCGTCGGAGACTCGCCGAACCAACACGACATCCTGACCGGTACTCGGCCCGATGGCAGCGCGTTTACCGACGGGATGGACCATACCTGCGCCAATTGGACGAGCAACGGCGGCGGGTCAGCGCAGCTTGGTCATTCGGACAAACAGGGCGGGAACGGATCGTGGAATTCAGCGCACGCCAGCCGCGGCTGCAGCCAAGAGGACCTGGTGGCCACGGGCGGTGCTGGTCTGTTCTACTGCTTCGCCAGCAACTAGCCCTCAGACCGGTTCAGCGATGGGTTCGAGCCTCAGAAGCATACCCTCGGCCTCGTCAGTCAGCAGATAGATGAGACCGTCCGGGCCCTGCTTGACGTCTCGGATCCGCTGCTTGAGCTCCATGAGCAACGATTCGTGACGGACCGGCAGCCCTCTGTCGTTCAGGATCACGCGCTGCAGTTGGGCGCCGCGCAGCGCGCCTACAAAGATGTTCCCCTTCCAGGCCGGAAACTCGTCCCCGGTGTAGAAGATCAATCCCGAGGCCGCGATTGACGGGTTCCAGAAGAAGAAGGGTTGCTCCATACCCGGCGCGCACGGCTCGGGCAGGGTCGGACCGGAATCTGTGCCGGTGCGGTCTCCCGAGTAGGCGCGGCCATAGGAGATGACAGGCCAGCCGTAGTTCAAGCCCGGTCTGATGATGTTGATCTCGTCACCACCCTGAGGACCATTCTCAATCTCCCAGAGCTCGCCCGTCTCTGAATGAAACACCAGGCCCAGGGAGTTGCGAATGCCCATTGCGTAGATCTCCGGCCGGTAGTCGGTCTGGCCGACAAACGGGTTGTCGTCCGGGGCTGTCCCGTCGTCGTTGAGCCGTAGCACCTTGCCGGCATGGTCCGCTGGGTCCTGGGCGCTTTCCGCCGACCCGATCGGATATCGCAGCGGGAGCCCAACCGACATATACAGCTTGCCGTCCGGGCCAAACACGATGCGTGACGCTTGTGCTCCACTGGTGACGGCATCCGCCTCGAACAGGTCGCGCACTTCCATCAGGGCAGAGCCGCCGTCGAAGCGCCCACGGGCCAGCGTGGCGGTCGCCGCGCGCCGGTCATCCAGCTTCGGTTTGGAGTAGGTGAAATAGACGAACTGGTTCTCCGCAAAGCGCGGGTGCAACGCGATATCCATCAGCCCTTTGAGCCGCACGGTGTTGACCTCGGGCATTCCGGCGATCGGGTCGGGGTCGAGCACACCGTTCCTGACGATTCGGAGACGACCGGACCGCTCGGTGATCAGCATGTCGCCGTTGGGCAGGAATGCGAGCGCCCAGGGGTGGGAGAGCCCCTTGAGCGGGACAACTCGGAACTGCAGCTCCCTGCTGGTGAACGTCTGCGGCTCGTCCAGTAGGGAGATTCGCTGGGTTGGGCTGGGCGCTTGTTGCGCGCTGCCGGCAACGACCAGCATGAGCGTCAGTGCCACGAGGACGGCTGCGGATGAATGTCTGGGTGCTATTAGGTGCATCAGATTGGCCCTCCGACTCCGACAAAGCCTGATGAGGGGCATTCCCCACAAGGCCATACTGTACCTGATCCTTCAGTTCCCCACCGCTGTCACCGACACCGGGTTGCTGGCCCCGGCTACTCCTGCAGCGCCTGGCTCAGGTCGGCAGCGTGCGGAACGGACGGACCCAGAGCAGTTGCGCCTTACGCCTCAGCCGCAGCACCCGAGCCTTGGTGGTGCGGAGGCCGGTGGTCCGGAGGCGTGCCCGGAGCTTCCGACTTGATAGGGCGAGGCGGATTCATGAGAGTATCGCGTTCGAGGAGCCGTCCGATGTGCAGACATCCCCGTGTCGTCGTCCCAGGACTTGCCGCGCTCTGCATGGCGATCGTCGCCGTCAGCGCCGGAGGACAGAATCAGGCTGACCGGTTCGCGGGCGTCGAGTTGACGACCGTGCCCGTGGCGGGCCAGGTCCACATGGTCCAGCGCCCGGGCGGAGGCGGCAACGTCGGCGTCTTCGCCGGGCCGGACGGTGTACTGCTCGTTGATTCTCTGTTCGCGCCGCTGGCCGAGCGGCTGGTCGCCGCGGTGCGGCGTGTGTCGGACGGCGAGATCCGCTTCCTGATCAACACGCACGTGCACCCGGACCACATCGGCGGCAACGAGCCGCTCGCCGGGATGGACGTCCTGGTCTTGGCCCATGACAACGTCCGGGTGCGGGCGCTGGAGCAGCTGCGGACCCCGCGCCGGGGAGGGCGCTTCTCGCCGCAACCGCCGGCCGGGGCGCGGCCGGTCGTGACCTACGACTCCGCGGCGAGCTTTCACTTCAACGGCGAGCAGGTGCGGGCCTTTCTCGCGCCGGCGGCCCACACCGACGGCGACACTTTCGTCCACTTCCCGGACTCGGACGTGCTGCACCTGGGCGATGTCTTCCGCACCACGAGCTATCCAATCGTCGACGTCTACAACGGCGGGACGGTGGCGGGCACGATCGAGGCGCTCGAGACGGCGATCGCCATGGCGGGACCCCGGACCCGGGTGATTCCCGGTCACGGCCTGCACCTGGTGGGTCGTGACGCCCTCGTCGAGTTCCTCGACATGACCGTCGACATCCGCGACCAGGTGCGGGCACTGATCTCCGAGGGCCGCACCCTGGAAGAGGTGATGGCCGCGGAGCCGACGGCCGCCTACGACGCCCAGTGGGGGCAGGAGGCGACGTGGACCGCGAACGACTTCGTGCCGATCGTCTTCCATGAGCTCGGCGGCGGGTCGCTCTTCGTCCGCTGACAGCGCCCGGCTGCGTCTGGCCTACCGCGGGGCGGTGAGCGTCGCCTCCGCCAGGGCGGCAATCGCCGCCAGCGTCGTCTGCGCGGCGTTCAGTCCCAACCGGAAGTCGTCGTCGGTGTACGTCCGGTAGAGGTCGGTGGGCTGGTGCCAGTGGGGGTTCCAGCCGGCGCCGATGTGCATGCCGCGCTCGTTCTCCCGCAGGCTGATCGACGGCGTGAGGTTCATGAAGGGGGTCGAGTCGGTGTTGGTCATGTGGGGTCCGACCGCCGCCGGGTAGTCGGTGGCGTACGCGTCGTTGGCGGCCTTGAAGCGGAAGGCGAGGTCGCGGGACTCGTCGGCCAGGTCGGAGCTCGACTGGAACTCGATGTTGATGTCCGCCTCGCGCCGCTGGTTCGGGCTGACCTCGCCGTCCGGTCCCGGCGCCCCGTGGTCGAACAGCATCATGTCGTGCTGGATCATCCCCAGCCAGCGCGGCTCGGGGTAGCGGCCGGAACCGGGCGGGTCTTCCAGGCCCTGCCGCTCGCGGCGCTGCTCGACGTAGGCGCGGCTGCCGTTGAGTCCGGTCTCCTCGTTGTTCCAGAGCGCGAAGCGGATCGACACGGCGGTCTCGACGTCCGGCGCGCTGAGAATGCGCGCCAGCTCCATCACCAGCGCGGTGCCCGACGCGTCGTCGTCGGCGGCTTCGCCGAACCCGTGGCCGTCCATGTGCGCGCCGAGGATGTACATCGCGTCGGGGCGTGTGGCGCCGACCTTGGTGCAGTAGACCTGCGACCGTTCTCCATTGGTCGGTTCCTCGAGGTTCAGCGCGCGCAGCGCCGCGTCCGGCTGGGTCAGGGGATCGCGGACGACGCCGGTGCGCCGCCGAAAGCCGAAGATGGAGCTGCCGCCCGGACCGCTGCCGTTGCGTCCTATGCGTCCGCCCGTGGGAGTCGGCTCCGTCGGGTTCGGAGGGCCATCGCCCGCGCCGCGGGGTCCAGCGCGGTCGCCGCGCGGCCGCGGCGGCGGATCGTAGGTGTAGTGAAACCGCTCGGTGGGACAGCCGGCCGCCTCGAGTTGCGCCTCGATCCAGTCGACGGCTGCGCGGTTGCGGGCGGTGCCCTGCCGGCGGTCACCGAATTGCGTCAGATCCTTGATGACGGCCTTGTAGCGTTCCGGATCGAGCCGGCCGACCAGCTCCGCGATCGGGTCGTCCGCTCCGCCCGCGGGCGCTTGCTGCTGGCCGGAGACTTCGCGCCCGTTACCCGATCCGCAGGCCACAAGCAGAGCCACCGCCGTTCCCGCCAACGTCGCACGCATCGGTTGCTGCCCTACTGCCGCTCGGATAACTGCCAGCCGCGCCAGATGCTGTAGACGGCGGGGAACACCAGGAGCACGACGATCGCGGTTGCCACGACGCCGCCCACCATCGGCGCGGCGATCCGCTTCATCACGTCGGCGCCGGTGCCTTCGCTCCACATGATGGGCAGCAGGCCGAGGGTGGTGGTGGCGCTCAGCATGACCACGGGCCGGAGGCGGCGGGTGGCGCCGTCGAACACGGCCTGACGGAGCTCGGCGAGCGTCCGCAGGCGGCCTTCCTCGCGGGCCGTGTCGCAGGCGCGGTCGAGGTAGAGCAGCATCACCACGCCGGTCTCCGCGCTCAGGCCCGCCAGCGCGATGATGCCCACCCATACCGCGATGCTCAGGTTGTAGTCGAGCGCGTACAGCAGCCAGAACGTGCCGATCAGCGACAGCGGTACGGCAGACAGCACGATGAGGGTCCGGGCCACCGATCGGGTGCTGGCGTAGATGGTCAGGAAGATCAGCAGCAGGGTGATCGGCACGACGAGCTGCATGCGCTCCTGCGCGCGCACCATGTACTCGTATTGCCCGCTCCAGCCGAGGCTGTAGCCGGTGGGGATCTCCACCTGCGCGGCGACCGCCTCCCGGGCACGCTCGACGTAGGTCCCGATGTCGACGTCCTCGATGTCCACGTAGACCCAGGCGTTGGGACGCGCCTGCTCGCTCTTGATGGCCGGCGGTCCCTTGACGAACGACATGGTCGTCAGGTGGCCGAGCGGAATCTGCTGCCGGGTCGGGGTCTGGACGAGGATGTCCCGCAGGGCGGCGGGGTTGTCGCGCAGGTCGCGGCTGTAGCGCAGGTTGACGGGGTAGCGTTCGAGCCCCTCCACCGTCGTCGTGATGTTCATGCCGCCGATCGCCGTCTGGATGACGTCCTGCACGTCGCCGACGGTCAACCCGTAGCGGGCTATCTCGTCCCGCCGGACCGCGAAGTTCAGGTAATTCCCGCCCATGACCCGCTCGGCGTACGCCGAGCGCGTGCCGGGCACCTGCCGCACCACGGCCTCGACGTCCCGGCCGACCTCCTCGAGGACCGTCAGGTCGGGGCCGGAGATCTTGATGCCCACCGGGGTCTTGATGCCGGTCGAGAGCATATCGATACGCGTCTTGATCGGCATCGTCCAGGCATTGGTGACGCCCGGGAAGCGGATGGCGCGGTTCATCTCGTCGGTCAGCCGCTCGGGGGTCATCCCCGGCCGCCATTCGTCTTCCGGCTTGAGCGTGATCGTCGTCTCGATCATGCTCAGCGGCGCCGGGTCGGTCGCGGTGTCGGCGCGGCCCACCTTGCCGAACACCTGTTCCACCTCCGGGAACGTGCGCAGGATCCGGTCGGTCTGCTGCAGGATCTCGCGGGCCTTGGTGATCGAGATGCCCGGCAGGGTCGTCGGCATGTAGAGCAGGTCGCCCTCCCAGAGCGGCGGCATGAACTCGGAGCCGAGCCGCGAGACAGTCGGCGCGGTGGCGCCCAGCGCCGCCAGGGTCAGGGCGACCACCGCCCAGCGCCAGGCCAGCACCAGCCGCAGCAGCGGCCTGTACACCGCCATCAGCAGGCGTGTGATCGGGTTGGCCTGCGCCGGCAGGATGCGGCCGCGAATCCAGTAGCCGACCAGCACCGGCACGAGGGTTACCGAGAGCAGGGCGGAGGCGGCCATGGCGTAGGTCTTGGTGAACGCGAGCGGCTTGAACAGCCGGCCTTCCTGCGCCTCCAGGGTGAAGATCGGCGCGAAGGAGATGGTGATCACCAGCAGCGCGAAGAACAGCGTGGGGCCGACCTCGGTCGCGGCGCGGGTGACGATCTGCCAGTGGGGCAGGCGGCCGCGGTCGCGCTCCAGGTGCCGGTGCGCGTTCTCCACCATCACGATCGCGGCGTCCACCATCGCGCCGATGGCGATGGCGATGCCCCCCAGCGACATGATGTTGGCGTTGATGCCCTGCAGGTACATGACGATGACGGCCATCAGCACCGCCAGCGGCAGGGTCAGCACCGCCACCAGCGCCGAGCGTAGGTGCAGCAGGAAGAGGGCGCAGACCAGCGCGACGATCGCCATCTCTTCGAGCAGCTTCTCCTGCAGCGTGTCGATCGACCGTTCGATCAGCGACGTCCGGTCGTAGACCGGGACGACCTCGACCCCTTCCGGCAGCCCCGACTGCAGTTCCCCGAGCCGCGCCTTGACCCGCTCGACGACGTCGTACACGTTCGCGCCGTAGCGCACCACTACGATGCCGCCGACCACCTCGCCGTCGCCGTTCAGCTCGGCCAGCCCGCGGCGCATGTCCGGGCCGATCTGCACCGTGGCGACGTCCTGCACCGAGATCGGCGTGCCGGACTCGTCCACCCCCAGCGCGACGCGCCGCACGTCGTCGATACCCTGGATGTAGCCCTCTCCGCGCACCATGAACTCGGCCTCGGACATCTCCAGCACCCGCCCGCCGACGTCGTTGTTGCTGCGCTGCACGGCGGTCCGGATGCGCGACAGCGAAATGTCGTAGGCGCGCAGGCGGTTCGGGTCGACGGTGATCTGGTACTGCTTGACGAAGCCTCCGATGCTGGCGACCTCGGACACCCCCTGAACCGCGGTCAGCTCGTACTTGAGGAACCAGTCCTGCAGAGACCGCAACTCGGCGAGGTCGACGTCGTCGGAGCGGAGCGCGTACATGTAGGCCCAGCCGACGCCGGTGGCGTCCGGGCCGAGGGTCGGCGACACGCCCGCGGGCAGGCGCCCGCTGACGTAGTTGAGGTACTCCAGGACCCGGCTGCGCGCCCAGTACAGGTCGGTGCCGTCCTCGAATATCACGTAGACGAACGAGAAGCCGAAGAACGAGTAGCCGCGGACCACGGTGGCGGAGGGGACGGCCAGCATCTGGGTGGTGATGGGGTAGGTCACCTGGTCCTCGACGACCTGCGGGGCCTGACCGGGGTAGTCGGTGAAGATGATCACCTGCGCGTCCGAGAGGTCCGGCAACGCATCGAGGGGCATCGCCCGCAGCGCGTAGATGCCGCCGAGCGCGATGGCTAGCGCGCCGAGGACGACGAAGAAGCGGTTGCTGATCGACCACTCGATGACTTTGGCCAGCATCGGTGCTCTCCCGTCCCGTCGTCAGCGGCTCCGGTCGGCCGGCATGTCCGGCATGTTCGGCCCCGCATCGAGGCTGCGGATCGCCTGGGTGAGGTTGCTCTCGGAGTCGATGAGGAACTGCGCCGACACGACGATCGTGTCCCCGTCGGCGACGCCGCCCAGCACCTCCCACACGCCGTCGCCCTCGCGGCCAAGGGTGACGGCGGCGACCTGGAACGTGCCGGGAGCGCGTTCGAGGACCACCAGATCGCGGGTGCCGCCGCGGATCACGGCCTCTTCCGGCACCGCCAGCGCGCCGCGCGCCACCGGCACGTCGAAGGTGACGTTGGCATACATCCCGGCGCGCAGCGACAGGTCGGGATTCTCCAGCTCGATGGAGACGGTCATCGTGCGCGTCTGCTTATCGAAGTGCGGATACAGGTAGCGGACGAATCCCGTGTACGGCCGTCCGGGCAGGTAGGGCAGCTCCACGAGCGCCCGCTGGCCGACGCGCATCGCCTCGACCTGATGCTCGAACACTTCGACGTCGACCCAGATCGTCGTCAGGTCGGCCATCTTGTATAGGTTCATGCCGGCCTCGACGTACATCCCGTCGAGCGCCTGATCCATCTTCTCGACGACGACGCCGGTGACCGGAGACTGGACCGACAGCGTGCGGCGCGGCGTCCGCTCGCGCTCCAGTGTCTCGATCTGCTCGTCGGTGATGTCCCAGTATTGGAGCCGCGCGCGCGAGGAAGCGACGAGCGAACGCGCCCGCTCGGCAATCGCCGGGTACTCCGACGTCTCGAGCCGCGCCGCGTAGTCGATCGCCTGCAGGTACTCCATCTGGGTGGTCACCAGCCGCGGGCTGTAGATATCGAACAGGATCTGTCCCTCCTCGACCGTCTCGCCGAGGTAGTTCACCGCCACGTTCTCGATCCAACCGTCGTACTTGGTGTTGACCCAGGCGATCTGCCGGTCGTTGTGGGCGAGGGTGCCGACGGTGCGGATGGTCTGGGCGATGTCGCGGCGGGCGACCGGCTCGGTGCGCACGCCGATGCTCTGCACGAAGCCCGGGTCGATGCGTACCGTGCCCGGCGGCAGGCTGTCGGCGTCGCTCGCGTAGACGGGCACCAGGTCCATGCCCATCGGCGACTTGCCCGGCCGGTCCGACGTGAAGGTGGGGTCCATCGGCGCGCGCCAGTGGAGCACCTCGCGCTCGCTGCCGGCGGGCGGCGCGTCGGCCGGCGTTGCGGCAGCGGGCGCGGCAGTGTCACCGAAGGCGGAGAAGAGGAGCGCCGGCCACAGCCAGCCGGCGGGATTGACGGCCACCAGCGCCGTCAGCGCGATGCCCAACCCGAAGCTCACGACGCCGGTTGCGGTCGCTTTCGTCATGGCGTCCTCCCGGTCCGGGGCACGCTCGTGCCGATCGCCCGTTCGAGGGCGGTCAGCGCGTTGAGGAGATCGGAGAGGTAGCGCGCGCGCATGGAGCGCACGTCGATCACCGTCCGCTCGCTGTCGAGCAGTTCCAGCACGCCGAGCTCGCCCGTCTCGTACGCGGTCTCCGTGGCGCGCAGCGCCTCCTCGGTCTGTGGAATCAGCACGGTGTCGAGCAGGTCGATCTGCCGGTCCAGGGTCTCCATGCGCACGACCGCCTCCTGAACCTCCATCTCCATGGCGTTGCGCGCGGCCGACCGGCGCTGCGTATTCGCGCGCAGCTCCGCGTTCGCCTGCTCGACGCCGCCGCGGTACTTCGCGCCCCAGATTGGCAGCGAGATCCCCAGCGAGACGGAGAGCGCGTTCCTGCCGTCGTCCGGCGGCAGGGGCAGGCCGGCCGCTTCGTTCCGCCGGCCGACGTTGGTCAGCCCGAGGCTCGCGGTGAAGTCCGGACGGGCGCTCTTCCTGGCCAGCTCGATGGAGCGCTCGCTGCCCTCGATGAGCGCGCTCGCGGCCTGCAGCTCGTGGCGGTACGCCTCGCCCAGGCGGTAGAGCTGTTGGCGATCGATGGCGGCCGCGGGCCGCATCAGCGGCGGCACGGCCGGCAGCGGCTCCTCCGGGGGGCGGTCGCGCAGCGTGTTGAGGTACGCCGCGAGCGTCGCGCGCTGCCGCTCCAGCAGGTGCCGCCGGTCGACGACCCGGGTGATCTCCGCCTGCAGCCGGATCACCGCCTGCTGCAGGCCCTGGCCCGTGGCATAGCGCGCCCGGGCCAGCGTCTCGTAGTGCTCCAGCAGCGACTGCTCCTCGCCGGCGAGACCGAGCGCGGCGTCAATGTAGCCGAGGTCGTAGTACGTCTCCTTGACCTGCGCGATGACGTCCCGCCGGGCCGCCTGGTACAGGTGGTGCAGCGCCGTCGCCTCCATCAGCACGACCCGGCCCTGCAGCTCCAGCGTGCCGAACCAGGGAAAGCTCTGGCTCAGCGTGACGCTGTTGAGCTGCGGGCCGACGCGCGTCTCCACGCTGCGCAACGCCTGCGTGAAGCTCACCACCGGGTCGGGCAACGCGGTGACCTGCGGCACCCGCTGCCGGGCCGCCGCGAAACGCGCCTGCGATTCGAGCACCGCCGGATTGCGTTCCACCGCCGCGTCGATGTAGGCGCGCAGATCCGGCTCGGCGGCGTGGAAGTCGAGCGCGTCGTCCGGCGCCGCCGGTTGAGCGGCGGCGCACGTCGCCACGAGGCTCGCGGCGGCCATTCCGGCGGCGCAGCGCCGAGCGAGTGATGCATGCATGTGATCGTCCCTCTGTTCCATTCCGTGCGAGGCGACGTGCGTCCTCCGCCCCGTGCGGACCCCGAGGCGCCACTGGCGTGCGGGACGAGCGGCTCAGATGCGCGTCCCGAACCCCGGGGCTCAGGCGGAGAGACGACGACCGTGACGGAGGAGGACGATCAGATCAGCAGGGCGGCGTGCCGCACGAACAGCGGCGGCGGCGCGGAGCGGGGACGGGGGTGGTCGGCGTGCAGCGGCGTGTGCTGCGGCGCGTGCTGCCCGCGGTCGACGGTGGGCGGCAATGCGTGACCCACATCCGGGGCGTGCGTTGCCGACGTCGCCGCCGCGGCGATAGCGCAGCAGGTGACCGCGGTCGAGGTGTCGCCGTGCTGCTCGGGAGCCGGCCGGTCGTGGCAGCTCGGCGCGGCGGGCGTCGCCGCCGCGGTGGCCATCAGGGGGCACACCACGAGGGCTGCCATCAGGGTCGAGCCGATGGCGGCTACGAGAGACCGGCGCCGCGCCAGCATCATGAGCCCATGGTTGCACAATCCGGCCGCGTTTGCACGCGCTGCGATCGCGGTGCAGGCCACAGCCGCCGAGGGAGCCGCCGCGTGGATGACGATGCGCCAACACCGGGCGGCGCGGCGCTCGTTCTGGAGGAGCGCTTCACGCGGATCGCGGGTGACACGCTCACCTACGAATTCACGATGAACGACCCGGCTTGGTATTCGGTGCCGTGGACCGCCCGGCGCGCCGAGCAACTCCCCGCGCAGAGCCGCTAGCGAAGGTACTGGCGAGCGGAGTCGGCGTCCGCAGGCTCCCGGGCGCCGAGAATCGAGAGCGGGCTATCTCGCGGCGTCCTCCGCGGCGCGTTCCTTGGCATTCTTGTGGATGTCCACTCGATCCTCCTTCCGGGAAACGGTTGCCTTGACAACGTCAGTTTCCTCGGTCGGGGTCGAGTGGGCACCCTGTCGAAAGATCACGCCTGGCCGGCGGACAGCAATGCACGTTTGACCGCCTCCGGTTCGCGTTCGATTACACGCAGCAGAGTTGCGGCGGGGCCGCTGACCCGGCGTGCCCCCTGTTCCCATTTCCGGTAGCCGGAAAGGCTCATGCCCATCAGCGGCGCCATCTGTGCCTGCGTGAGGTTCGCATGCTTCCGAACCTCGCGCGGGGTCACGGGAGCGTGGACGATGGCGGGACCGTCGCCCCGTGCGTGAGCAAGAGCCTCATTGAGAGACTGGATCAGATCGTCGCCCAAAGTGCTCATTTCGTTTCCTTCCGTGTGGCCCTGAGCGCGGATGCGGATACCAAGGCCTGCGCCGCGGTCACCCGGTGCTGCCGCGCTTGTCCTCTTCCTCCTCCCTCCGCGCCTGTGCAAGCGCGGACGCGAAGCTCCCGGCGGGAGCGGCAACTAGGCCGAGCCCAACGAGCAGAATGAGGACCGTGAAGATCCGGCCGCCAAGCGTAATTGGATACATGTCGCCGTAGCCGACTGTCGTCAAGGTGACGAATGCCCACCAGAGGCTGTGAAACACCGACGCGAACAGCTCGGGCTGGCTGTCCTTCTCGAAGTAGTAGATCCCGACCGCGGCCAGGAAGATCAGGACGATCGCCACGCTGAGAAACAGGATCAGCTCCTCGCGCATGATGAGCAGCGCGCGGCGCAGCCGGAGCATGACGCGGCCGTAGCGTGTCAGTGTCCTCCACCATGCGTTTGAAGTCCATGCCGCATCATCCCGCAGGCCCCCGGCAGGTTGCAGCCGGGCCTCCAGCGGTAACCGCGGCTTCCGACCCGCGGCCTAGGAGCCCGTGGTGAAACCCCGCGTCGCACAGAGAGCGGCCGTATCAATGCCGCGTCCGGCCAGTACAAGGCGTGAGGAGCGAGCATATTCCCAATATGTGAGCGACGAGCAACGCAGCTCAGGCGGGATGCATCGCGGTCGCATGCAGCGGGGGTTTCACCACGGGCTCCTAGAGCGTGGCGGCGGCTCGTTCAAGCGGGTGGGCGCTGGACGAACTGAAGCTTTACGCCGCAGGCGGCGGCAATCTTGGTCACGGTTCCCAGCCGGGGATCTCTATTGCCTGAGAGGCCGCGCGAGAGACCGACACGATCGATGTCGGCGCGACGTGCGATCACGGACACGCCCCCCAGGGCCTCCGCGACGTTTCTGAACGCCTTCATGACCAATCGAGGGTCGCCGTCGGCGTCGTCGATCGCGGCGTTCAGATACGCGGCGATGTCTTCCGGCGTGTTCAGGTATTCGCTGGCCCTATGGGCTCTGACTGGCATGACGTTTCTCCCGGGTGTACGCCCTCCAAGAAGCCTGCGCTGCGGCAATGTCTCTGGCTTGACGTTTCTTCGTGCCGCCAGTTAGGAGGACGACGAGGTCCGAAACCACGTGTCAAAGGCGTCCGCACCGTCTTCCGAGACGTAGCGAACGATCCTGATCACGATGAAGTGTAGCCAATTGGCTACACTTCATCAAGTCTGGTCGCTGGCCGGTGTCACGACGTCGGCTGACCGGCGCCGCGGTCTCCGCCGTGCGGCGCGCGCATAGCGCGGAAGCAATATGCTGGACAGCAGGGGGGAAGCTACTCCGGTCGCGCGCGGCACGCACGCCCTGCCGGCCGCCGCGGTCCGCGCTGAGGGGGGCGCCATCTGATGCACCGGCTGCTGAGGATCGAGTGGGATGCCATCGCCGGCGTCGTGGCCGCCATCGCCGCGATCGTCCTGCATTTCCTCCACGTCATCGACACCGAAGTGTTGGCGGTCATCACGCTCGTGTTGATCGCCGCGATGTTCCTCAGACTGCTCAGGTCGGAGCACGGACAACGCAGGGTCGCGGCCGGCGTGGAGCGCGGCGAGCGCCTACTGGGTCAACTTGTGCGGGGCACGAAGCCGCCGGACGTGCTCGTCATCGGTCCGCGAGAGATAGGCGCAGCGAGCACAGAATTCTCGCGCGGGGCGGCCGGCGAGATGGTGTGGTTCAACGTCTGCCTGTCGATGTTCGAGCGGCAGCCGCTCTTCGACGCGCTGCTGCGGCCGGCCATCGAGAATCCGGCCGTGACCGCCGTCACCTTCGTTCTGGACGAGCGGCAGCGCGAACGATGGGACCGCGACGTCTGGCCGAAGGTGGCGGCTTGCGGTGGCGCCGGCAAGGTCGCTCCGCCGCACTGGTGCAAGCTGCAAGAGGACGTCTCGTTCATTCTGGCGGACAGGCTGGCTACCGGAACCCCGGAGTGCCTGCTCAGCTTTTGGGGCGAACCATTCATGTCACGGCACGTTGGCCGCGACGTGCCGCGCTACATCTTCCACGTGACCGGGCACTCGGAGCTGGTCGAGCGCCTCGCGGACGTCGACCGCGAGCACCGGCTGTCGCGATAAGAGCGGGGCGCGCCGCCGTTTCGCAACGCCGACCAGCTTGTTCCAGCCGCGCACATCACCGCTGCGGACCACGCGGAAAAACCTGCTCTTCGCTCCGCAGGAAAACCTACTAACCGCGCAACTCGATAACCTGCTAAACGTACAGCGCTACGCCCTGGAAGCAGCGCCGTGTCGCGATCAGGTTCCGCGACAAGACGGCCGGGAGCGGCGCGCGTGAACCGCTCTACTTGCTAGCGGTAGAGCACGGTCTTGAAGCGCCGGAGCAGGAACGCGATCAAGACCGACTGGTACGCCAGGCCGATGAGAAAGTAGAGCCACACGCGCGGCTCGCCGGCTTCCAGCATCCAGAACAGCTTGAGCGGCCAGTACAGCGGGTCGAGTCCGAACGCTACCTGCCAGTCCGAGGTGACGAACCAGGCGAGTACGGGCGGCCACGCCAACACGCCCACAGCCTTCAGCAGGGCGAATCCCTGCACCTTGTTCGCTGCGAACGTGCCGACGAAGAGCGCATAGAGCGGCGCCGTGGGAGCGGCCTGGACGGCGGCGGCGAGCGCCGGGAGGAACCCCATCTCCACCAGATCCGCGATCGCGATGCTCGCCATCATCACCGGTACGCTCACCAGGATCGGGACCGCAATGCGGTAGGTCAGATAGCCCTCGACGGTGAGCGGCGTGACCTGCAGCGCGTTGAGCGTGCGATCGTCCCGTTGATCGAGAAGCAGGAACCCGACGACCGAGCCCATGAGCGTCGGGACCATCAGGACGAGGAAGCTGGTCAGCAGCGGGTAGTACGGGATCAGGTCGAACGCGTATCGCTCGGCGAGCACTTCGCGGACGACGGGGACGCCCCAGCGGAAAGCCAGGGCGATGACGATCGGCATGCCGATCAGCCAGCGCAGCATGCTGTCCCGGGCGACGCTCTTGACGTCGATCGGACCGAGCGCCCGGACCACGGCGGTCGCCGTCGGCATCAGTGGCCCGCCTCCCGCTCGACGATGAAACGGTCGAACGCCCGCCTGCCGGCGAGCAGCAGCAGCCCGGCCCAGGCGACGGAGTAGAGCACGCCGTAGGCCCACTGCCACGGGGGCATCGGCCCGAACGCCCCGGCCAGCAGCACGAGCGGCGCCGTGAACGGATGGAGATAGAGGACCCCGCTGTCCCAGAGGCCGAAGTAGTGAAGCATCGGGAGCGAGAGCACGGCCGTGAAGAGGACGGAGGGAAACAGGAACTCGTTGATCGACCGATAGCGGGCGACGAGCAGAAATCCGGCCAGGGTGTACAGAACCGCCGCCAGCACGATGCCGCCGATCAACGGGCCTGCCGCGAAGCCGCCGCCGTGCGCCGACCAGACGATGATGAGCTGCTCGACCAGCGAGAGTGCAGCCAGCGTCACCGCCTTCGAGGCCAGATACTCCCAGTCGGCGAGCGGTGTCACCACCTGGGCTTCGAGCGTCCCCTCGCTCTTCTCGAGCAATACGAGGCCGGCCACGAAGTAGAAGTTGACCATGACCAGGTTGCCGAACACGAAGGCGGGCAGCACGTAGCCCCAGTCGATCTCGGGGAGGCGGGTGAGCAGGACCAACCAGCAGACCAGCACGAACGCCACGGCGTAGTAGAAGCCGTTCCGCATCTGGAGCCGGAGATCCAGGCGAATGGTCGCGGCCAGCCTGTGCATCGGTTCACTGCAGGCTGTAGCCCGTGACGCGGATGAAGACGTCCTCGAGGGTTGCCTCCTGGGTGTGGAGCGTATGGACGTCGCCGTCCCGCAGCAGGGCCAGGAAGTCGGCGTTCGCACCGAGACCGTCGAGGGGGAACTCCCGGCGCCCGGGCCGACCGTCGAGGTCGTACTCCATCACGATCGACCGCGCGCCGTGGGCGAGCTTCAGATCGTGCGGCGAGTCGACGAGCCGGATCTCCCCGCCGACGATGAAGGCCACGCGGTCGCACAGCTCGTCGGCCACCGTCATGTCGTGCGTCGTCAGGAACACGGTGCGCCCGGCCTGCTTCTGCTCGCGGATGATGCCCTTGATGCGCCGCGCGTTGCCGGGGTCGAGCCCCACCGTCGGCTCGTCCAGGAAGATCAGCCGCGGGTCGTTGAGCAGGGCGCGCGCCACGCCGAGCCGCGTCTTCATCCCCTTGGAGTACTGCGAGACGAGACGCTCGCCGTCGGCGGCCAGTCCCACCATCTCGAGCAGCGCTTCCGGCCGGCGGGTCTCCCCGCGATACAGCGCGCGGAAGTAGCTCAGGTTCTCCACGCCGGTCAGCCGGAGATAGTGGTTCGGCAGCTCGAACGAAACGCCGATCTGCTCGTAGTAGTCGGCGCCCCAGGCGGCCAGGTCCCGGCCCAGCACGGAGACGGAGCCGCGGTAGCGCGGCAGCAGCCCGGTCAGCACCTTCTGGGTGGTGGACTTGCCCGCGCCGCTCGGTCCGAGAAACCCGAATACCTCGCCGGAGTCGATGCGGAACGACAGGTTTCTGACCGCCGGGCTCTTCGCCGCCGCGTACGTGAATTCGAGCCCGCCGACTTCGACGACCGCTGTTGGTCCCGTGGTTGTCGACCCTTCATGAAACGGCGACCGGCTGGTCGAAGACGAGCTATTTCGCGGCATCCTGCGCGGCGGCGAGTGCGGCGCCGTTACGAACAACCGAAGGGAGATGGCGCATGCGGTACCCCCACGAAACGCCCGAGTTGCTCGCCCATTCTGGCACACTCGCGGCGAACCGGAACGCCGCGCTCAGACGGAGGCGGGGAAGGGTGACGATAGCAAGGAAAATCCTTGCAATGTCAGGAGCGGTATCCCGGAACCAACCGAGGTGAGCTCCATGATCATCAGCAAGCTGACTTCCAAGGCCCAGACCACCATCCCGCAGCCGGTCCGCGCGGCGCTCGGTCTGCAGCCCGGGGACGAGATCCTGTACGAGATCGACGATGGGCGAGTGACGCTCGCCAAGGCGCGGCGACAGATCATGACGGACGACCCGTTCCGCACATTCGAAGAATGGCGCTCGGAAGCGGATACCAAGGCCTATGCCGACCTTTGACCAAGGTGACGTGATCAAGGTGCCGTTCCCGTACACGGATGGCGCAACGCGTCAGTCACGACCCGCCCTGGTGGTTTCGACGGCACGACTCGAGGAGCTGCACGGCTTGTTGTGGGTCGTCATGATTACCAGCGCCGAGAACCGCGGCTGGCCCGACGATGTACCGGTCGCCAACCCGAAGATGGCGGGCCTGCCCGTCCCATCTCTCATCCGCTGCGCCAAGATTGTGACGATCGACGCGTCTCACGCCTCGAAGCTGGGGCGGGTGCCGGCGGCCTGATCGTCGTGGTCGGCCTGTTCGTCGGGTCCGTCGCGCGCGAAGCGGCATCCGCGGCCGGATAGCGGCGTTCACGAGGACGACCGTCGTCGTCGCCACCCCCGACGCACAGGCGCACGTGCCCGGCCGGATGTTCAGCGACCAGGTCACGGAGCTGCCGGCCGCGGAGGAGTGAGTATGGAGGTCGACCGCATTCTCGCGGACGCCTTCCTTGCCGGTCACCCGGCCGAGGCGGCGCGCGAAATCGAATGCCATCCGCTGTCGGCAGCCGCCGCGAGCGTGGTGCTGCGGCGCGTCAACGCGGACTTGCGCGGCTTGATTCTGGAGCGCAGGCAGCCGGGCCCGGCCGCCCGCATCCGCATGCGGCTGCAGTATCCAGCCGGTACCGCCGGCGCACTGCTGGATCCGGCCGTACTGACCGCGCCGCCGGACCTGACCGTCGCTGATGCGCTGCAACGCCTGGGGCGTGCCGACCTGCGGGCCCATTCGTATCTCTTCGTCGTGGATGCGGATGGCGTCCTGGCCGGCGTCATCGGTCTCGGCGAGTTGCTGAATGCGGCGCGGGACGCGCGCGTGGGTGCGATTGCCCGACGGGAATTCGAAGTGATGCATGCAAGCGCCGGTCGCGATGCCATCCTGACGCATCCTGCGTGGCGCGACCTGCAGACGCCGCCGGTCGTCGACGCCTCCGGCCGCTTGCTCGGTGTCATGCGGTACGCGATGGTACGCACGCTCGCGGCGGAGTCGTCGCAGCCGCTCGGGACGACCGTCGCCGCCGCGGCGCTCGAATTCGGCGAGCTGGCCTGCGAGGCCGGCAGCGACGTGGCAGGTGAGCTGGCCGGCGCGTTCGCCGCGCACGCGGGCGCCGGGAAGGAGCCTGCCGGCAATTGACGGACGCGGCAGCGGTACGCGCGGCGCTGGCTGGTGACTACGTTCGGCGCCACGCCGACGAGGTGGCCGTACTCCTGGAGGATTGGAGCACCGGCGAAGGCGCCGGGATGCTGGAACGCGCGCCGCTGGCTTCGGCGTCGCCGGTCTTTGCGGCGCTTACGCCTGGCCTCGCCGCCGGTGTCATGTACGGGTTGTCCGACGACCGGTCCGCCGGGCTGCTGCGCGCCCTCGATCCCGCGCAGGCCGCTGTCGTGTGCTCTCGGCTGGCGCCTGGCAGTCTGCAGCGGTTGCTCGGCGAGTTGACGCAGGCCGAGGCCCGCGAGCTGCGCGAGTTGATGGTGTACCCGCCGAATTCCGCCGCGGCCCTCATGACGGCGCGCGTGGAGACGTTTCGGCCCGATACCCCCGCGGGCCGGATACTGGAGCGCCTGCGCGCCGCTCGCGCCGAGGGCGTAACCGAGGTGGCCCTGGTAGGCGCCGGCGGACAGTTGGTCGGGGTGGCCGCCGTGGCGGCGCTGGCGGCGGCAGAGCCGGCGACGCCGGCGGCGCAGCTCGTCCACCGGGAGCACGTGGCCGTGCACGCCATGGCGCCGCGCGAGGTGCGGCTGCGGCACTGGCGCCGAGGGTTCCGCCGCCCTTGCGTTTTGTCAATATAAAGACTAAATTTCTGACAAGAGCTACGTAAGGAAACCACCGTGCCCAGCCTGTCGAGCCGCATCGTGCAGAACGCCTCGACCCTTCCCGAGGCGGCGCCGTTGTGTCCGAGCGCCCTGCTCCATCTGGGAAGCCGGACGGCGGTCGATCAGGCGCTGTCCAGGCTCGCCCGCTCCGGGCAGCTCATGCGGATCTGCCACGGCGTCTACATGCGGCCCGTCAAGACCCGCTTCGGCCCCTGCGCGCCCTCGGTCGACAAAGCGATTGCGGCACTCTCGAGGTTGTGGGGCGAGACCATCGTCCCCTGCGGCGGGGCCGCCGCCAACGTTCTCGGCCTCACCACCCAGAACCCGGTGCGGCCCGTCTATCTGACTTCCGGTCCCAATCGCCGGCTGCACTTCCAGGCATTGACCGTGCAATTGCGCCATGCCCCGCGCTGGCAACTGGCGGCGGCGCACCGCAGGGCCGGCGATGTCATCCGCGCTCTCGCCTGGCTCGGTCCGCGGGAAGTCGAAGTCGGCCTCGAAGCGGTCATGCCCAGGCTGTCTGCCGAGGACCTCGACGAGCTCGCCGCCGCGCGCGCAACCATGCCGCTATGGATGGCGGAACCCCTGAGTGCGCTGATCGCGGATGGTTGACGCCGCGTTCCAGGACCTTTCGGCGGAAGACAAACGCTATGCGCTGAGGACCGCCCAGGGACTGAGCGGCCGCAGAGCGCATCTGCTGGAAAAGGACATCCGGGTCGTCCAGACGCTGGGCGTCCTGTTCGAAGCACCCTTCGGGAGTGACTTGGTGTTCAAGGGCGGTACGTCCCTGTCGAAGGGGTACCAGGTGATCCGCCGCTTCTCGGAGAACGTCGACATTACCTACGACATTCGCGCCTTCGTGCCGGATCTGGCCGCTGCAGCCGGCGAGGAGGCGCTGCCTTCCACACGCAGCCAGGAGCAGCACTGGTCGAAGGTCATTCGGATGCGGCTCGCGACATGGGTCCGCGAACGGGCTCGGCCGATAGTCGCAGAGGGTCTCGGCCGCGCTGGCTGCGCCGCGCGGGTCCGGGCCGACCAGCAGCGGCTCCATATCGACTACGATCCCCTGCTCGGCGGCTACGGCTTCGTCAGACCCGAGGTGATGGTGGAATTCGGTGCGCGCTCGACGGGAGAGCCTCGCGAACTTCGACCGGTCATGTGCGATGCGGCGGCCTGCCTGCCGGACCTGACGTTTCCGGCGGCCCGTCCGTCCGTCATGCTGGCCGCGCGCACGTTTTGGGAGAAGGCCACAGCCGTGCATGTATATTGCCGGCAGGAGCGTCGCAAGGGCGAGCGCCTGTCGAGGCATTGGCACGATCTGGTCCGGCTGGACGACGCCAACATCGCAGCAACAGCGTTGGCGGACCGCGCCCTCGCACGTTCGGTCGCGCGTCACAAGGCGATGTTCTTTCCGGAGAAGGACACCGCCGGGATCCGGATCGACTATGAAGCGGCGGTTTCCGGCCGCCTGCAACTGGTGCCCAGCGGTCCCGCGCGCGATGTGCTTGCAGACGATTACAACCGGATGCTCGGCGACGGCATGCTGCCGGCCGACGAGGAGCCGTTCGACGATCTCATCGAACGATGCTCCGAGATCGAGGCTAGAGCCAACAATGTCTGACTGCTTGCCGTTCGACGGCCGGCCGGCCGGCAACGAGACCCGCCGCCGCCGGTTCCGTCGCGTGGCAGCCGTGGCGGCGCTGGTCGTGATGGCCGCTGCCGGATCGGCCGGCTGCGCCGCGCGCTCGCGGACCGCGATTGAGAATGCCCAGACGGCGGTGCGCGTAAAGACGGCGCTGGTCAACGACGTCGAGCTCGGCACGCTGCCGATCGATGTGGAGGCGGCCGGCGGCGTGGTGACGCTCGAGGGGATCGTCCGGACGTCCGCGCAGATCGACCGGGCGCTGGATGTGGCGCGCCGTGTTCAGGGGGTTGCGCGCGTCGAGTCGGCGCTGGTAGTCGGCGATCCCGACCCGCCGGTGGCCCGGCCGGTCCCGCCGCTGCCCGCCCTGGCGCCGCGCCCGCGCGAGGGGCCGCTCCGCCTGATTGGAGCGGGCGCTTCGGTGCGCCTCAACAACCCGGCCGGCGATGCGCTGGCCCAGGAGCTGGACATCGGGCCGATCCTGCGGCTGCGCTCCGGCAACGGCCTCGGGCCGACCATCGCCTTCAACTGGACCAATGCCGAGATCGAGGCCAGCCCGACCGGGCTTCCGGCGCTGGCCAGGGTGCGGATCCGGCCGGTGATGGCGGGCGTGCAGTACGGCTTCACGCGCGGGCGATTGGGGGCCGGGGCGTCGGTCGTGGCGGGATATGCGTTCAACAACCTCGACATCGACAAGGCGGTGGCCGGGTCCGGCCGCGCCGTCGACGTGAGCAACAGCTTCGTCTGGCGACCGGGCGTGACGCTCTGGTACGACGTAACGCAGCGGATCGGGATCAACGTGTTCGGCGGCTACCTGTTCACGCGCCCCGAGGTGACGTTCGTGTCCGATACGGAGGTCGTCACGCACCGCCTGCGTGCCAACGCGGTCGTCATCAGCGTGGGGATGGCGTATTGGATCTTCTAGTCCGCTTCATCGTGGCGCCGCTATCCAGCGCGGGGTACGCCGTGGCGTTCGGGGCGCGCGCCATCCGCGAGATGTTCCTGCCGCCGTACGAGATCAAGGAAACCGCGCGCCAGTTGTACGAGGTGGGCTGGCGCTCGCTGCCGTTGATCGCGGTGGCCGGTTTCGCCGTCGGCATCGTGCTGTCGATGCACACGCGCGCGTCGCTGGAGCGGTTCGGCGCCGAGGCGTTGATCCCGGCGGCGCTGATGCTGGCGCTGGTGCGCGAGACCGGTCCGCTCGTGGTCGGACTGCTGGTGGCCGGGCGGGTCGGCGCGGGCTTCGGCGCCGAGCTGGGCGCCATGAAGGTGACCGAGCAGATCGATGCGCTGGAGGCGGTCGCCGTCGATTCCTTCAAGTTCCTGGTCGTCACGCGGACGATTGCCTGCATGCTGGCGATGCCCATCCTGACCACGGTGATGAACTTCACCGGCATCATCGGCGGCTGGGTGGCGGAAACGGCCGTCTCGGGCATGAGCTTCGAGGCCTACTTCCGGTCCGCCTTCTCGGTGGTCGGGTTTGCCGACTACGTGCCGGGCACTATCAAGACGATGGTGTTCGGCTTCATCATCGCTATCACCGCGTGCTATCTCGGCGTCCACACGCGCGGCGGGACGCAGGGCGTCGGCTACTCGGCGACGCGCAGCGTGGTGACGGCGTCGATCCTGCTGATCACGGCCAACGTGGTGCTCGTGCGCCTCATCTTCTTCCTCTTCCCGGAGACCACGGGGTGAGCGCCGGCGCCCCCGCCGCCACGGGTGTCCGGCTGGAGCACGTCTCGAAGGCGTTCGGCGCGTTGCGCGTGCTCGACGATGTCTCGCTGGAGATCCCGGCGGGCGAGGCGACCGTGGTGCTGGGCCGCAGCGGCACCGGCAAGAGCGTGCTGCTGAAGCACATCGTCGGGCTGCTGGACCCGGACGCGGGCCATGTGTTCCTGGGAGACCAGGACATCACGGCGCTGACGCCCGCGGCGCTGGCGATCGCGCGCCGGCAGATCGGTTTCCTGTTCCAGAACGCCGCGCTGTTCGACTCGATCACGGTCGGCGACAACGTGGCGTTTCCGCTGCGCCGCCATACGCGGCTCCCGGAGGCGGAGGTTCGCGCCCGTGTGGAGGAGAAGCTCGCGGCGGTCGGCCTGGCGGACGCCGTGGCCCGCATGCCGGCCGCGCTCTCGGGCGGCATGCGCAAGCGCGCGGGCCTGGCGCGCGCCATGGCGCTCGATCCGTCGGTGCTGCTGGTCGACGAGCCGAGCGCCGGGCTCGACCCGGTCACCTCGGAAGAGATCGACGACCTGCTCGTGCGGGTCAAGCGCGAGCGCGGCACCACGCTGGTGGTGGTGACGCACAACATCCCGAGCGCCCGGCGCATCGGGGACACGCTGCTGTTCCTGCACGAGGGCCGGGTGCTGGCCCGCGGGACGGCCGCGGAGCTCGAGCGCAGCGATCACGAGTTGGTGCGGCAGTTCATGCATTCGGAGGCGGGCGGCTAGGAGCCGCCGGTGGAATTTTGGAGGGGACGGCGGACGCGCACGTGCCCGTCCCCAAGCCGCGCACGGCGCGGCTCGGCAGGCGCGGCGCGGGGCTATGGGGTCCCCGCTAGCGTCTGCCGGGGGTTTGGGGCGCAGCCCCAAGGAGGAAAATGATGGGTTCCCCACGCCTGGCGCTGGTCGGTGCGTTCGTGGTCGGCGGACTGCTGCTGTTCGCGGTCGGGTTGTTCATGATCGGCGACCGGCGGCAGCTGTTCACCGAGCATTTCGAAGTGGTGGCCGACTTCGGCAACGTCACAGGCGTGCAGGTGGGCACCGACGTCCGCCTGTCCGGCCTGCCGGCCGGCGAGGTGACCGACATCGTCATCCCACCGGCGCCGGGCGGGCGCTTCCAGGTGCGGATGCGCGTTCGCGAAGACCTGCACTCGCTGGTGCGGACCGACTCCGTGGCGGCGGTGCTGACCGACGGGCTGCTCGGCTCCGCCTTCCTCCAGATCCGCGCCGGCACCGAGTCGGCGCCGGAGGTCGCCCACGGCGGCATACTGGCCGGCGCCGACGCCGTGCAGATAGCGGACCTGATCGAAGAAGGGCGCGAGACGTTCCGGGTGGTCGCCGACGAGTTCGTGGGGCTCCGCGAGCAGATGGCGGAGACGTTCTCCGGCCTCGGCGAGACGGTCGAGACCACGACCCTGCTGATCAACGACGTCGGCAACGACGTCCGCGAAGTGACCACCGTCAGCGCGCTGTTCATGGACGCCGCCCGCGGCGTCATGGAGGACACGCGCGGCATCGTGCAAGGGGTCGCCGCCGGCGAGGGTACCGCCGGCAAGCTGCTCACCGATGACGCGCTCTACACGCACATGACCGGTCTCGCCGGCGAGGTCGAAGCGACGATGCGGTCGGTGCGCGGCAGCGCCGAGCAGTTCGAGCAGATAGTCGGCGGCCTGCAGGGACCCGAGAGCGCCGCGCAGCGCCTGCTGGTGGATGCCGGCGACGTCGTCACGTCCGCGCGCGACGCCATGGCGGACCTCGCCGAGAACACGGAGGCGATGAAGCGCAACTGGCTGCTGCGCGGCTTCTTCTCCGACCGTGGCTTCTACAACCTCGACGAGTTGACCGTGGACGAGTACCGCGAGCTGCTGCGCGACGAACGCTACGCGCCGCTACGCATCTGGCTCGGCGCGGACGTGCTGTTCGAGAACGATGAGGACGGCAGCGTGACGTTGGCCGACGGGGCGGAGGAGCGCATCGAGGAGGCGATGGGCGAGCTGCTGCAGTACCCGCGCAACAGCCCGCTGGTCGTCGAGGGGTACGCCACCGCCGGCGGCCCCGGCCAGCAGTTCATCGCGGCCGACGCCCGCTCCTCGGCCGTCCAGGACCACCTGGTCCGCACCTTCCGCCGCGCGGCCGAGCTGACCGGCACGATGCCGATCGGTCCGGAGGCGGAAGACAGCCCGTCCGGCGACGGCCGCTGGGACGGCGTGGCGCTGACGCTGTTCGCCGACCCCGACCTGATCGGACGCGACCCGGCCGCCGCGGCTGGCCCCTGAGGAACGTGTTTATTGGAGAATTTGACTACCGAACTGACGAAATTTACGTAAATTCGTTCAGATTGCGGCCGCGCCGGCCGCCACCAGGAGGAATTACATGTCGTTGAGTACGTATCTGACGTTCGATGGCAACTGCCGCGAGGCGTTCGAGTTCTACCGGTCCGTCTTCGGGGGCGAATTCGCCGTGTTGCAGACGTTCGCGGACGGGCCGCCCGACATGTCGATGCCTGACGGCGCGGAGGACCTCGTCATGCACGTCTCCCTGCCGGTCGGGTCGAGCGTCCTGATGGGGAGCGACAGGGGTCCGGGCTTCGGTCCCGAGTTGGTCGCCGGCAACAACTTTTCCATCTCCATCCAAGGCAAGAGCCGCGAGCATTGCGACGAGGTGTTCGCAAGGCTGTCGGCGGGCGGCAAGGCGACGATGCCGCTGCAGGAGATGTTCTGGGGCGCGTACTACGGAATGTGCACCGACAGGTTCGGCATCAACTGGATGATCAACTACGAGCTGCCCCGGGAGTGAGGGGTATTCGTCGACTCGACGCCGCGCCGGTTCGGCTGAATCTACCCGGCGCGGCGTCTTAGGTTGTAGTCTACGGTACGGGTTCGAACATGGTCTCCAGATACCTTGCCGCACTCCTTCTCGTGGCCGTGGGCGCCGCCGGGGTGCTCGTCTATCAGCGTGTGGCGCCCGTGGCCCCGGAGGCCCGGGCGGGACCGGGCGGCGGTCCCGGCGGCGGCCGTCCGGGCGCGGGGCGGGGCGGGTTCGGCGCGCAGCCGATGCTGGTGGAGGCGGCGCCCGTCGTGCGCGCGGACCTCGCTGAACAGCTCCAGATCGTGGGGAATCTCGTCGGCGCCGCGACCGTCGAGGTGGCGCCGAAGGTCGATGGTCGTCTGAGACAAATCGATGTGCGTCTCGGCGATCGCGTGTCGCGCGGACAGGAAGTGGGCCGGGTCGAGGACGATGAACTGCAGCAGCAGTTGAGCCAGCGGGCGGCCTCGTACGAGGTCGCGCGGGCGACCGTCAGGCAGAGGGATGCCGATCTCCTCCTGGCGGAGACGAGCCGCGAGCGGTCGCGGAACCTGTTTGCCAACGAGCTCGTGTCGCATCAGGAGCTCGATGACGCCGAGGCCCGCTACCAGGCGGCGAATGCGCAGGCCGACCTGGCGCGCGCCCAGTTCGATGAGGCCGGCGCCCGGCTCGAGGAGCTGCGCATCAACCTCGAGAACACCGTCATGGTCTCACCGGTCGACGGCTTCATCGGCCGCCGGTATCTCGATCCGGGGGCGTACGTCACGTCGAACACGGCGATCGTGTCGGTAGTCGATATCAGTCTGGTCAGACTGGTGGCCAACCTTGTCGAACGCGACCTGCGGCTCGTGCGCCCGGGTTCGGAGGCGCGCATCGAGGTTGATGCGTATCCGTCCGAGTCGTTCAGCGGTCTCGTCGCGCGTATCGCCCCGGTGCTCGACCCGGCTACGCGCACCGCCGAAATCGAAATCGAGATCGCGAACCCCGATTTCCGCCTCAAGCCCGGGATGTACGCCCGCGTCAGCCTCGGCGTCGGCAGCAAGAGCCAGGCGCTCGTGGTTCCCCGCGAGGCCGTAGTGATCCGTACCAGCGCCCGCGGGGTGTTCCTGGTGGACGCCGCCGGTGGATCGCCGAGTGCCCGGTTCGTCTCCCTGGCCACCGGGTTGGAGGACGACCGCTACGTCGAGGTCATCGACGGCGTGTCGGAGGGTGACCGCGTCGTGACCACCGGCGCCGCGGGGCTGCAACACGGCGATCCGATTCTGCTGTTCGGATCCGACCCGGGCGCCCGCGCCGTGCCTCGCTGATCGCCGAAGAGCCACCCGCGCCTGAATGGAGTCAGCATGAGTCTCCCCCGCCTTGCCGTCCGCCGCCCGGTGACGATGTCGATGATCAGCGGCGTTGTCGTCCTGCTGGGGGCGGTCGCGCTGTTCCGCCTGCCGGTCGACCTGATGCCGGATGTGACGTTCCCGAGCCTCACGGTGACCGTCAGTTATCCCGACGTCGGTCCACTCGAAATGGAGGAATTGGTCACGCGGCCGCTGGAGCAGTCCGTGGCGGCGATCGCGGGCCTCGAGGAGGTGACCTCGACCTCCCAGGAGGGCACCAGCCAGATCCGTCTGAGCTTCGGCTGGGGGACCGACCTGAACGAGGCCTCCGACGATCTCCGCTCGCGGCTCGACCGGATGCGGGGGCGGCTGCCGGAAGACGCCGAGCCGCCGGTCATCTTCAAATTCGATGCGGCGAACGCCCCCATCATGTTTCTCGGGCTCGAGGGCGACGTCGAGCCGGTAGTGCTGCGGGAAATGGCCGAGAACGACCTCGGGCCGCGTCTGGAGCGGGTGCCGGGCGTCGCCACGGTGACGGTCAGGGGAGGGCTTCGACGACAGATCCGGGTCGAGCTCGCCAAGGACAAGATAACGGCGCTCGACTTGTCGGTGAACGAGATCATCACGCTGCTGAGCACGGAAAACCGGAACGTGCCGATCGGGCAGCTCGATGACGGCGACATGACGTATCTGCTCCGCAGCCCCGGGCAGTTCACGAGCCTTGATGACATCCGCAACATCGTGGTCATGACCCGCGGCGGGGTGCCGGTCTACATGCGCGACCTCGCGGAGGTGACCGACGGCACGGAGGACCAGGAGGACCTGGTCCGCATCAATGGTCGGACGGCCGTCCAGATCGCGGTCAGCAAGCAGTCGGGACGCAACACGGTGTCCGTGGCCCGGGGGGTACGCGACGAGATCGACCGGATCAACACGGAGATGCCGGCCGTCAGGCTGAGCACGCGGATGGACTCGGCGATTTTCGTCGAGCGGTCGATCAACGCCGTGCGCAACGTCGTGCTGTGGGGCGCCATGCTCGTGGTGGTGGTGCTGTTCGCCTTCCTGCGCAACATACGGACGACGCTCATCGTCTGCACGGCGATCCCGATCTCGATCATCGGCACGTTCGCGATGATCTACTTCGCCGGCTTCACCCTCAACACGCTGACGTTCGGGGGACTGGCGCTCGGCGTCGGGATGATTGTCGACGCCTCGATTGTCGTGCTCGAAAACACCTTCCGCCACATGGAGGGCGGCAAGGACCGCATGACCGCGAGCGTGGACGGCGCCGAGGAGGTGGGCGGGGCGATCGTCGCGTCGACCCTGACGCAGATGGCGGTCTTTCTCCCACTGCTGTTTCTGACCGGGATGGCGAGCATCATCTTCGGCCAGTTGGCCGTGGTGGTGATGATCTCGCTCGGGATGTCGCTGTTCGTCGCCGTGACGCTGGTGCCGGTGCTGACGTCGCGGCTGCTGCGGCTGCCGACGCCGGCGGACCAGCGCCGGGGCATCCTCGGCCGGTTCCTGACAGTCAGCGAACGCGGGCTGCAACGGCTCGATGAGATCTATCAGGCGGCGATTCACGCGGCGCTGGCCCACCGGCCCACCGTGCTCCTCGCCGCCGCCGGGCTTGTCTGGGTCACGCTGCTGCTTGCGCCGACCATTGGGGTCGAGTTGACGCCGGAGGTGGACGAAGGCGAAGTGCGCATCAGCGCGCAGCTGCCCATCGGGACGCGCTTCGAGCGCACCCGGAACGTGATGATCCAGTTGGAAGAGATGGTGCGCGCGGACGTGCCGGAGTCGGTCAACGTCACCACGCAGGTCGGCGGCGGGCGCGGACCGTTCGGCGGTGCGTCCAGCCATCGCGGTTCGATGACCGTCACACTCGTGGAGAAGGGCGAACGGGAGCGGACGAGCAACCAGATTGCCATGGCGCTGCGCCGCTCGCTGAACCGGCTGCCCGGCGTCGTCGTCAGGGCGCGCGCCTCCGGCGGGAACCGGATGATGACCCGGCTGATGCGGAGCGGCGGCGGCGATGACGCCCGGCTGGCGCTGGAGATCCGGGGCCACGACCTGGAGGACGCCCGCCGCGTCTCGGAGCGGGCCATGGGCGTCATGAACAGCACCGACGGGATAGCCGACGCGGAGATGGGGACCGAGCAGAGCCGTCCGGAGCTTGCTATCGACGTCGATCGTTCCAAGGCCGCGCTCCTCGGCCTGCGCGTCTCCGAGGTCGCCGCTGCCCTGCGGACCAGCGTGGCTGGCACCGAGGCTGCCTTCTACCGCGAACGGGGCGACGAATACCCGATCGTCGTCCGTCTGCGCGAGGATGACCGGTTGCGCACCGCGGACATCAACGACATGCCGCTGAGCACGCCGTCGGGCCTGGTCATCCCGGCGCGCAACCTGATCACCGTGCGGCCGGACTCCGGTCCGGAACAGATCGAACGCAAGAACCAGGAACGCATCGTGCGCGTGAACGCCGAGATCGAAACGACGCTCAGCGAGGCGGTCAACGCCGTCACGCAGCGCATCCCCGAAATCGACGCGCCGACCGATTTCTCGGTCGGCTTCGGCGCCGAAGTCGAGGAGCAGGCGCGGTCGTTCGGCCAACTGCAGATGATCCTCATCCTCGCCCTGGTCCTCGTCTATGCCGTGATGGCGGCGCAGTTCGAGTCGCTGCGCGACCCGTTCATCATCCTGCTCTCGATTCCCCTCGCCGGGATCGGCATCGTCGGCGCGTTGCTCCTGACCGGGACGCCGTTCAGCCTCCAGGCCTTCATGGGGGTCATCGTGCTCGGCGGTCTCGTCGTCAACAACGCCATCCTGCTGGTGGACTACACCAACATCCTGCGGCGCCGCGACGGTGTGCCGCTGCGCGAAGCGGTGGCGCGGGCCGGCCGGACGCGGCTGCGGCCGATCCTGATGACCACCACGACCACGCTGCTCGGCATGCTCCCCATGGCGCTCGGTCTCGGCGAAGGCTCGGAGCTGCAGGCGCCGCTCGCCCGCGTGATCATCGGCGGGCTGTTGTCCTCGACGCTGGTGACGCTGATCGTCGTGCCGGTCGTCTATACGCTGTTCGAAGAGGGCCTGCAGGGGCTGCGGCGCCGGCCACAGGAACCGGCGGTCCAGGTGTCCGGCTGAACCGGCTTCAGCACCAGCCGCCGGCCGGGTCTGGAGCGTGCCGGTCCCGCCATCGGACGCTACGGTTCTCCGGCGTCGTAGACGCGGCGGAGCTCCCGGTCGCCGTCGCGGCGGGAGCGGCCGCCCTCGACGTGTGAGGTCACGATCAGCTGCCGTCCGCCGTCCGGGCCGTCCTGCACCTCGTAGGTCTGGCGCATGGTGAACTTGCGCCGCGACTGCAGCTCGATCTCGGCCTCCAGCGTTTCACCCTTCCACTGCGTGGTGCGCTTGACCTGCGCGCTGGATCCGGCGATGCCCGCGTGCTCGCGGCCGTCGGGAATCAGCCGCACGACGCGGCCATCATAGGTAAGCACGACCTCGGACCGATCGCCCGTAATCGTCATGCGGCGCGCTGCGCTCAGCAGGTCGCGCATCGCCTCCCGCACGCCCGCCATCCGCTCGGGGTCGGGTCGATCGCCGTCCCGCCCGCCCGGGCCGCCGCCGAATCCACCACGCCCTCCGAATCCGCCAGGGCCGCGCCCGCCAAATCCACCGGGGCCGCCGAAACCACCGGGGCCGCCGCCGAACCCTCCCGGCCCGCCGGGCCGCCGCGCGCGGTCGTCATCGCGTTCGCCGACTCGGCCGCGCGGGTTGTCGCTCAGCTCGTCGTTGAGCACCCAGCTTCCCGCGAGAATGAGTTCCGTGTCTTGCCGGGAACCGGCTTCGGCCGCCGCCGCCCCACCCAGGCTGAGGCCCAGCACGAGGCCGACGATTGTCAGGGTCATGACACTCCGCACGTTGATCCGGTGCATGTGATCGCTCCTTGCTGGTGGTACTGACCTCGCAGAGCGTCGCATTATTTCCGCACGAGGTCGGTCCCAACCAACGGCAAGGCCCCGCTACGACCCGCTAGAGCGTGCCATCGAAGCGGGGGGATACGGGCGAGCTGTCCGGGACAAGCAGGCCCACCTGGGCAATCCGCGGCGAACCCGCGGCGGCGGTCGCGACGTACTTGTACATGGCGCCGTCCGACGCGCGCGGCGCCGTAGGCCGGTCCAGGGCTTGTTCCGAGCCATCTTTCAGCGGCTCAAGGTCACCGGCATCCGGCAGCTCCTCCGGGATCGGCTGCAGGCTGGTGTAGAGCACGCGGCCGTCGCGACCGACGATGTGAATCTCGCCGATGGGGGTGGAGCGCACGATGCGCCGCAGACGGCCGTTGATCCCGTCGGTCGACCACCCGGCCTCCTCGGCGGCGGCGGCGAAGCGCTCAACGAGCGTCGCCTGCACGATCATCTGCCGGCCAAGGATCTCCTCGAATATGGGCCGGATCTCGTCGTACTCGCTGGTGTAGGTGTCGCTCAGCAGCTCCGGCACGTCGAACGCCGCCAGCACCGAGGTCATGACGGGCGAGGTGTAGGCGTTGCTCTGGCTCACCTGCTCCTCGAAGGCGAGGCCGTTGCCGACCTGCACGATCCGCTGCCGGTCGACGCCGGAGACCCCCGTGTACTTGTACACCCCGTGATCGATCTCCCGCACCTGCGCTTCCTGCGTGACGGCGTCGTCGCTGTCGATGGAGGATGCCAGCAGGACGTGAAACGCCGAGGCCTGCGGCTGTACGGCGGGATCGGGATCGAACCGGAACGGTACCAGCGCACCGCTCTCATCGCGGACGGTGGTGAGGTAGGCGACGCCCTGCTCGTCGGTGATCCAGAACTCGTCGACCACCGTGTTCGCGGCGACGTCGTCGAGCGTCCCAATCAGGCGCGCCGCGTCGTGCCCGGCGGCCTCCGCCGCGGCAACCAGATGCGCGGCGATGCGCGCCTGCGCTGTCATCTGGCTGTCGATCATCGCGTCCAGCGCGTGCGCAACGTCGGCGAGGGAGATTTTGCTCACATCGATATTCTACGCGGGAAGTTTTGCCGTTGTAGCAGGGGCGGCTGCCGCGTCCGATTCCGGCTGGCAAATGCATGCGGGGCGTGTAACATACCGGTTCTGCCCAAAGGAGGTTCGCGATGCGCACCCGCTGGCAGTGGCTGCTCCTGGTCTGCCCGAACAACCTGCTCGGCACCGTCGACCTGTACCTCACCACGCATCACGGTCTCAGCGTCTCCGGTCCGCCGGCGCTCGTGCACGCCCTGCGGCCGCGGGTTGCGGTGATGAACAACGGGCCGACGAAGGGTGGCCACCCGGAGGCGTGGCAGACCGTGCGCAGCTCACCGGCGCTCGTGGACTTCTGGCAGGGCCACTATTCGGTTGAAGCCGGCGACGAATACAATGCGCCGGAGCAGTTCATCGCCAACTTCGACGAATCGCGCGAAGGCTGCACGGCGCACTGGATCAAGGTGTCCGCGGCGGCCGACGGCAGCTTCACCGTCACGAACGGCCGCAACGGGTTCAGCAAGTCTTACGCGGGTTCGTAGCCTGGCAGCCTGGGGACGAGCTATGCCCAAGAGGACGCTTCTGGCCGGCGTCGGCGTCGGCGTTCTCCTTGCCGTGATCCTGCAGCTCGGGTTCGGCGAGTCCCTGGCCGACCGTCCCGTCACGCCTGATGACCTCGCGCGCTGGAAGACGGAGCTCTCCAACTGGGGCCGCTGGGGCGCCGACGACGAGCTGGGCACCCTGAACCTGATCACTCCCGCCAAGCGGCGCGAGGCGACCGGCTTGATCCGGGACGGCATTCCGGTGTCGATGGCGCTGGCGCTGGACCCCGTGGAGGCGGTCGACAACGCCATCCCGTTCGAGCAGGAGTTCTACCGGGTGGGCGGCGACGAGTGGACCATCCACTTCCACGGCGCGGGCATCACGCACGTGGATTCGCTCGCGCACATCTTCGACGACGGGGTGACCTACAACGGCTACGCGCCCACGGACGAAGTGATGCTCTCGACCGGTCCGGAAAGAGGCGGAGTCGACGTGATGCGGACCGGCATCATGACGCGCGGCATCCTGATGGACATCCCGCGCCTCAAGGGGGTGGAGTACCTCGAGCCGGGCACGCGCATCTTTCCGGAGGACCTGGAGGCCTGGGAGGCGCAGGCCCGCGTGCGGGTTTCCGCCGGCGACGCGCTCTTCATCCGCACGGGGCGCTGGGCCCGCCGCGCGGAGGTGGGGCCCTGGTCGGTGCACGAGGAAGTAGCCGGGCTCGACCCGTCGTGCATCCCGTGGCTGCGCGAGCGAGACATCGCGCTGCTGGGCAGCGAGTCGTCCATGGACGTCGCCCCGCCGCCGGGCGACCTCGGCCGCCTGGTGCTGCACAACTTCGCGCTTGTCTACCTCGGCATACACGTACTGGACAACATGGACCTGACCGCCGTGGGCGAAGCGGCGGCCGAGCGGAATCGTTGGGAGTTCGCAGTGACGTTCTCGCCGCTGATCGTGCGCGGCGGGACCGGCGCAGCGGTCAATCCGATAGCGACGTTCTAGGGAGGCGCGATGTGCGCATGATGATCTGCCGGTTGGTTGCCGCGGGGGGCGTGGCCCTGCTGGCGGTTGGCGGTTCAGTGGCGGCCGCCGGGCAGGACGACGCGGCGCTCGTCGCGGCGGCGGCGGAGCAGGACGGCGCTGCGCTGCGGACGTTGTTGGACGAGGGCTTCGATGTCAATGCCGCCCGCGCCGACGGCGCCACGGCGCTGCTGTACGCCGCCCACTGGGACGACCTCGAAACCGCGGAATTGCTGCTGCGGGCGGGCGCCCGGGTGAACGCGGCCGACGACCACGGCGTCACGCCGCTGGCGCGCGCCTGCGAGAATGTCAGCATTCCGATGGTAGAGCTGCTGCTGGATGCGGGCGCCGACCCGAACGCCGCGCAGACGAGCGGCCTGACGCCGCTCATGACCGCCGTGCGCACGGGCAGCGTCGAGCTCGTCCGGACGCTGCTGGCCCGTGGCGCCGACGTGAACGCCGCCACCGTCGAGACGCGCAGCACGCCGTTGATGTGGGCGGTGGCCGGCCAGCGCCGGGACCTCGTGCACCGGCTGGTCGAGCGCGGGGCGGACGTCCACGTGTCGACCGCCAAGGGCTTCACGCTGCTGATGATGGCCGCGCGGAACGGCGACATCGAGATGGCGCGGACGCTGCTGGCGGCAGGCGCCGACGTGAACGCGCTGGGCGCCGACGGGACGCATGTCCTGCCGTTCGCCATCGTGCTGGGGCAGGACGAGTTCGCGTATTTCCTGCTGGAGCAGGGGGCAGACCCGAACGCCACCGTGGCCGGGGTGAGCGCCCTGCATGCGGCGACCGGCCATATGGTGTTCTGGCTGGCGGAATGGCACCAGAAGCACGGCGCCTCCAGCCGGGGCCCGGGCCTCACGCCAGCCCAGCGGCCGCCGATCCCCTGCTCACCTCCGATGACGGGACGACGCCACTGATGGTGGCGGCCGGGCTCGGCCGCTACACGAACGACAAGAACCTGCGGCGCGGCGAGCTCAAGCCGAGCGCCGAGAGGGCCGTGCGGCTGCTGCTGGCCGCCGGCTCCGACGTCAACGCGCGCAACGAGGCCGACTTCACGGCGCTGCACGGCGCGGCCCTGCGCGGATCGCACGAGGTGATCCAGATCCTGGTGGACCACGGGGCCGACCTCAACGCGCGCGACTTCCGGGGCCGCACGCCGTACCGTCTGGCGGAGGGCAGCAAGCAGGCCTTCTACTTTCAGGAGTTTCCCGAGACCGCGGCATTCCTCGAGAGCCTGGGCGCCGACACCACCCTCGGTCTGAAGGGGACGGTGCAGGAGCGCCTCCGCGACGTGCCGGCCGCGGACGCCGTCGCGCAGCAGCAACAGCAGGATCAATAGCGTCCGGATCCGTACCATCGATCATGCACAGGGTCTTCCCCCGGGTTGCCGTCCTGGCCGGCGCGACTGCCGTCCTGCTGGCCGGCGCGGTCGTGCCGCCGGCCGCCGCCCAGCCGGCGGCTGACGGCCGGGCGCTCCTGGACCGCTACTGCGTCACCTGCCACAGCGACCGGCTCATGACCGGCGGCCTGTCGCTGGAGCACGTGGACGTCGGCGCCGCGCGCGTCAATACGCAGGTGCTCGAGAAGGTAATCCGCAAGCTGCGCGACGGGTTGATGCCGCCCGAGGGCCGGCCGCGGCCCGACGCCGCGGCCGTGGACGCCTTCGTCACGCGCCTGGAGACCGCCATCGACGCCGGCGCCGAGCCGTATCCCGGCTGGATTCCGTCCCACCGCCTGAACCGCACCGAGTACGTCAACGCCGTCCGCGACCTGCTGGCGCTGGAGATCGACGGTGACGCGCTGCTGCCCGGCGACATGGCCGGTTTCGGCTTCGACAACAACGCGGATGCGCTCGCGATCACGCCGGTGCTGATGGCCCGTTACATGACGGCCGCGATGCGGATCAGCCGCACGGCGCTCGCCAGCCCCGACAACCGCCCCGCCGGGCACGTCTACGCCGTGCCGACGCGGACGCGGCAGGACGCGCGGATGGGCGAGGCGATGCCGTTCGCGACGCACGGCGGTCTGGCCGTCCGGCACAACTTTCCGCTGGACGGCGAGTACGTCTTCAAGCTGTTGCTGGAGCGGGGCAGCGGGAGCGGCCCGATCCTGGGCATCGAGGAGGACGAGTATCAGGTCGAGCTGCGCGTGGACCACGCGCTGGTGAAGCGGTTTGCCGTCGGCGGCCGGGTCAAGGGCTTGAATTCCGGCACGATGGTCGCCATCGACGAGGACGATACCCTCGGCCAGGAGATCCACCGCTACCGCATGCACGCGGATGACAACATGGAGATCCGCGTGCCGATCGAGGCGGGGACGCGGACCGTGGCCGCCGCGTTCGTCGACTCGGCGCCGTCGCCCGTCGAAACCGGTGCGCCGGTCGGCATCGACCAGATCCAGATCGCCGGCCCGTTCAACGGTGCAGTACCGGACCATACGCCGAGCCGCGGCCGCATCCTGACCTGCCGTCCGGAGGGCGGCGGAGACGACGAGGCGTGCGCCCGGCAGGTCATCACAGCGCTGGCGCGGCGGGCGTATCGGCGCCCGGTGACGGCGCAGGACGTCGAGCCGTTGCTCGACGTCTACCGCCAGGGCCGCGGCGAGAGCGACTTCGAGGCGGGCATCGGGCTGGCGCTGGAGGCAATCCTGTCGTCGCCGCAATTCCTGATCCGCGTGGAGCAGCAGCCGGCCGGCGCGTCGCCGGGGACCGCGTACCGCGTGAGCGATCTGGAGCTGGCGTCCCGGCTGTCGTTCTTCCTGTGGCGGAGCATCCCCGACGACGCGCTGCTGGAGGCCGCGGCCAGCGGGATGCTGGCGGACCCGGCCGAGCTGGATCGGCAGGTGCGCCGCATGCTGGCGGACCGCCGGGCGACGCGTTTCACGAACGACTTCGTCGACCAGTGGCTGCAGGTGCGCAACCTGCAGGCGCACCTGCCGGACCGGCGCCAGTTCCGCGGCTTCGACCGCACGCTGCGCGCAGCGATGGTGCAGGAGACGCAGCTCTTCTTCGAGAGCCAGGTTCGCGGCGACCGTCCCGTCCAGGAACTGCTGCGCGCGGACTATACGTATCTGAACGAGCGGCTCGCGCGGCATTACGGAATCGAGGACATCTTCGGGAGTCATCTGCGGCGGGTCACGCTCAGCGACCCCCGGCGATTCGGTTTGCTCGGGCAGGGCAGCCTGCTCACGGTCACCTCGTATCCGAACCGGACGTCGGTGGTGCTGCGCGGCAAGTGGATTCTGGAGAACCTGCTCGGCTCGCCGCCGCCCCCGCCCCCGCCGAACGTGCCGGTCCTCGAGGAAAACAAGCCGGGCGTCGCGCCGGCCTCGCTGCGCGAGCGGATGGAACAGCACCGCAGCAACCCGGTCTGCGCCACCTGCCACCACCGGATCGACCCGCTCGGGTTCGCCCTGGAGCACTATGACGCCGTCGGGAAATGGCGTGAAGTCGACGACGGGGCGGACATCGATGCGACAATCACGTTGTCCGGACAGACCGTCGACAGTCCGGCGGCATTCCGGGAGGCGTTGCTGGCCGAGGGGCACGAGGCGTTCGTGCGGACCGTGGCCGAGAAGCTGCTGACGTACGCGCTGGGCCGTGGCCTCGACCACCGCGACGCACCGACCGTGCGCCGCATCGTGAGTGAGTTGGAGCGCGGCGACTACCGCTGGTCGGCGCTGGTCTTGAGCATCGTCGGGAGCGACCCGTTCCAGATGCGCCAGGTACCCGCACCGCAGGCGGGCGCGTAAGGAGTAGCGGGCATGTTCATCGTCAAGAAGCACTTGCCGCGGCGGACCGTGCTGCGCGGCGTCGGGGCCACGCTGGCGCTGCCGCTGCTCGACAGCATGGTCCCGGCCCTGACCGCCCTGAGCAGGACGGCGGCCGCGCCGGTGCGCCGGCTCGGCGTGTTCTACGTCCCGAACGGCATGTCGATGCCGTACTGGTATCCGCCGGGAATGGCCGAGGGGCCGCTCGACGAGCTGCCGCCGATTCTCCGCTCGCTGAATCCGCTGAAGGACCGCGTGCTGCTGTGCGGCGGGCTGGCGTGCGAGGCGGCGCTGCTGCTGCGCGGCGGGGACCACTCGAAATCGTCCGGCGTGTTCCTGACCGGCACGGCGTTCAACGACCAGGGCGTGACGCACGCCGCCGTCTCCATGGATCAGATCGCCGCCCGGGAGCTCGCCAAGGACACCCAGCTCGCGTCTCTGGAGCTCGGCATCGAGGACCTGGGGCTGTCCGGTTCCTGCGACGGCGGATCGACCTGCGCCTACCTCAACACGATCTCCTGGCGCACGCCGACCACGCCGCTGCCGATCGAGAACAACCCGCGCGCGCTGTTCGAGCGGCTGTTCGGCGCCAGCGGCAGCACCGATCCGGCCCTCCGCGCCGCGCGCATGAAGAAGGACCGCAGCATCCTCGATTTCGTGAACGAGCAGGCGGCCAGCCTCGGCACCGCTCTCGGCGTGCAGGACCAGTCGACGCTCACGGAGTATTTCGACGCCATCCGCGATATCGAGCGGCGCCTCCAGTTGGCCGAACAGGACACCCGCGACCTGCCCGTCGTCGACCAGCCGGTCGGTATCCCGAGCAGCTACGAAGAACACGCCCGGCTGATGATGGACCTGCTGGCGCTGGCGTACCAGACCGACATGACCCGCGTCAGCACGTTCATGGCGGGCAAGGAGGTCAGCAACCGCGCGTTTCCCGAGATCGGCATCGCCGACTCGCACCACCCGCTGTCGCACCATCAGGACGACCCCGGCACGCTCGCACGGCTTGCGAAGCTCAACGAGTACCACTTCGCGCAGTTCGGCTATCTGGTCAAGAAGCTGGCCGAGACGCCCGAGGGGGATGGGACGCTGCTCGACCACAGCATGTTCCTGTACGGCACCGGCATGAGCGACAGCAACACCCATTTCCACGACGATCTGCCGATTGCGCTGGTCGGGGGCAAGGACACGGGCATCCGCGGCGGCCGCTACGCGCGCTACGAGAAGCAGCCGCTGACCAATCTGCACATCACGATCCTCGAGAAGATGGGCTACCCGGTCGAAACGCTTGGCGACAGCACCGGGAAGGTCGAAGGTCTGACGGATGTATGACCGGGCGGTGCGGCTCGCCGCGACCGGTCTCCTGGCCGCGGCGGCCGGCGTCGCGTTGGCCGCGCAGCAGCGGCCGTACCCCGTCTACAACGAGTACCACCTCGACCGCGCGATGAAGCTCGTCGGCCGCAACTTCGCCGGCGCCCGCGAGGCGCTGGACGCCGGCGAGTTCGACACCTCCAAGGCGCTGTTCACCCGCACCCGCGAGCAGATTGCCGTCTCGATCACCTACTGGCGCCACAACGGCCTCGACGACGGCGTCCGCATGCTCCGCGAAGTGCTCGACGGCCTCGACGCCCTGGACGCCGCGCTCTCCAAGCCCCCGGTGGCCGCCGCCGTGGCCGCCGCCCTGGCGACAGACGCCGATGCCGCCTGCCATGCCTGCCACGTGGTCTACCGCGAGCAGGATCCTGATACCGGGGAGTACTCGGTGAAGCTGGGAGTGGAGTAGGAGCCCGGGTTTTGCCAGCAGGACCCACCTGCCTCGTCTCCTGGACCGGGTCGCTCGCGGCGAGAGTCTGCTCATCACCCGGCACGGCCGGCCGGTGGCACGAATGGTGACCGTGGAACACGACGACCACGAGCGCGCCAGACAGGCAGCCCAGCGGATAGTTCAACGCCGCGGCCGCATGCAGCGGGCCTCGCTGGCAGAGCTGATGGACACGCGTCACGCACGACATCAGTTCTGATCCCCATCGGACTCAACCGGCTGGAAGGGGATCTGGTTTCTGCTCCACGCCGCCACAAGGTATATATTTGTACTTTTTGAGGGAATGTGATCATGGATGCATTGAGCATGGCGGCGGTTCGGAAGGACCTCGCGGATCTGATCGGCAAGGTCCACTACCGCAAGGAGCGGATGATCATTACCAGGCACGACAAGCCGGTCGCGGCCCTGGTGCCCGTGGATGACGTGGCGCTGTTGGAAAAACTGGAGGACCGCCTCGACATCCTCGAGGCCCTGGAAGCCATAGAGGACTACGAAGCGAACGGTGGCATCAGTCTCCAGCGCCTGAAGGCGGATCTTGATCTTTGACCTATGAGATCGAGTTTACGCGGCGGGCCGACCGTGACCTGCGCCAGATTACAGATCGCACCATCCAACGCCGGATCCTGACGCGCGTGTCGCAACTGGCGGTCGAACCCCGACCATCCGATGCCAGCAAGCTGAAAGGGCATGCAGAAATATGGCGCATTCGAGTCGGAGACTGGCGGGTGTGCTATCAGGTGCGCGACCGCCTGCTGCTGGTCCTGGTCGTCGTCATCGGGCGGCGTAGCAGTGTCTATGAGCGGCTGAGACGGCGCTTGGGATGACGTCGAGCTCGTAGCCGCGAATCCGACACGGACTGTCAGTAGCCCACAAGGACCTGACGTGAACAAAGGGCATCGCTTCTGATGCCGAGCACATTCGATCGGGACTACAAGGGAGCAATCGGTGGCCGAAATCGCTCGACTGAAGATCAAGTTGACGGGACAGGGCATCCGCGTGTCACGGCGTATCGAATTGCGTCTGGACACGCGTCTGGACGAGCTGCATCTCGTGTTTCAGGCCGCGATGGGCTGGGAGAACTGCCATCTCTACGAGTTCCAGGTCGGTCGTTCCCTCCGGTACGGCGTTCGCGATCCGTTGTGGGAGGATCCGGGTCTGCGCCCGGCCGAGACAGCGGCCCTGTCGGATCTGATTGGCCACTTGGTGCGGGATAGAACCTTCAATTATGTCTATGACTTCGGGGACGACTGGTTGCACGCGGTGAGGCTGGAGGCCACGGCCGACGCCGATCCGGACGTGACGTACCCTCGGCTACTCGAGGCCCACGGGCGATGTCCGCCGGAGGACTGCGGCGGACCGGGTGGTTACGCCCACTACCTCGAGGCAATCTCCAATCCCGATCACGAGGACCACGCCGAGATGCTCGAGTGGCGCGGGCCGGGCTTCGATCCAGACGTAGTGGACGAAGACGCCATCCGGAACGCCTTTGCCGTGCTCGGCGCGCCGAAGGGCAGGCGCCGGAAACGAGGAAGGTGATGCAGTTCTCCTCCCGCTCGCGGGCGATCGCTGCACGCACGGGTCCTCGGGAATCCGCGAGCCGCGTCAGATCCCGAAAATCCGGGGGCAGCGGCCTGTCCCCGCGCAGGGCGATTTACGCGTCGCGAGCGAATTCCGTCAACGCGTCCAGTTCTCCACTTGTAGTCCGGGAACCCTGGAGAAGTGCTTCTCGTTGTTGGTGACCAGCACGCGGTCGAGGCTCAGCGCGTGGGCGGCAATCATGGCATCGTTGCCGCCGATAGGACCACCGGTTCGGAGCAGTCGGCCCTGAAGTAGCGCGAATGCGTCCGCGGCGGCCTTGTCCCAGGCGAGAACCCCGCTCAGCCGGTCGCAGAACGCCCGGATAGCCTGGTTGTAGCGTTCCGCGTGCGGTGATCGCTCGGCGCCCAGTCTCAACTCGGCGTACGTCACAGCCGAAATGGACAGGTCCGCACCCGAACGAGCCTTGTCCTGCATGATGGCGAGCAGCCGCGGATCGCGCGCCCGCATGACGTAGCTGCAGATGTCAGTGTCCAGCAGAAACTGCATCACAGCACGACGCGACCGTCATCATCCATCAACTCGGGCCGCTCGACCATGAAGTCGTCGCCCACGGCAGGTGCTTCGTCTGCGTAGGATCGCCACGTCTTGCGCGCCGGAACGATGATGAGCGCGTCGCCTTCCTTGCGAATCAGCACCTCGCTCACGCCCTGGAACTGATATGCCTTCGGGATCCGGACGGCCTGGCTGCGACCGTTGACGAAGAGCCTGGCATTCGTTTCCATAGGGATCCTTCCTGTGAAACGTGTTCCTGGTCAGGAGGTGACAAGTATATCACTGGCATATCCCATGCGGGATCCCGATGGTGGGGAGTATGCGCTGAAACCTGGATGGGTGCTGGAACCCGCCGTGAAACCCCTCGCGCTGACTGTCAGGTTCACGCCGACCGACACGTCCTGAAACTTGCCGATTGTACCGTTCTCGATAGGATAGACTGGTCGAACCGACTAGTACCATTCAATCTGGAGGTTTTCCTCGATGGAGAGCATCGGCGCATACGAAGCCAAGACCCACCTGCCCCGTCTCCTGGACCGCGTCGCTCGCGGCGAGAGCTTGCTCATAACCCGACATGGCCGGCCGGTGGCGCGATTGGTGCCGGTGGAACACGACGACCGCGAGAGTGCCGGCCAGGCGGCCCGGCGCATCGTGGAGCGTCGCGGCCGCTTGAAGCGCGCGCCGCTGGCGGAGTTGATGGGCACGATTCACGTAGGGCATCGGTTCTGATGCCGATCGTGCTCGACAATTCAATCGTCATGTCCTGGAGTCTGGCCGACGAGGCGGATCCGGTGGCCGAGCGAGCCATGCAGCGCGTCGTGGGAGAGGGTGCGGTCGTGCCCGGGATCTGGTGGTACGAGCTGCGCAACGCGTTCGTTGTCAACGAACGGCGGGGCCGGCTCGACGCCGCGGATACCGGCGCAATCCTTGCCGACCTCTCGGAGCTGCGCATCACGCTCGACTCGGACCACGACGACGGCGCGCTCCTCGCGCTCGCACGCCAGCACGGCCTGTCGATCTACGACGCCGCCTATCTCGAGGTGGCGCTGCGCCGTGAACTGCCACTCGCGACGCTCGACCAACAGCTCCGACAAGCGGCCGCCACCCGTGCCGTTACGCTGGTCGGATGACCCCGCAGGGCACGCAGTAGCGTATGGCGATGCCTGTATCTGGCGATCCGTGCTTCCGGCCGGCGGCTGAACTCGCCCGGGCGATAGCCGCCCGCGATATCTCCGCGGTCGAGGTAATGGAGGCGCATCTAGCCCGCATCGAGGAGGTCAACCCGGCAGTCAATGCCATCGTCACGCTGCTGCCCGATGAAGCGCGCCGGGGTGCGGAGGCGGCCGACGCGGCGGTGGCGCGCGGCGAAACGCTCGGGCCGCTGCACGGGCTGCCGGTGGCCCACAAGGACCTGACGTGGACGAAGGGCATCCGGACGACCTTCGGGTCGCGGTTGTTCGAGCGGTTCGTGCCGGACGCGGATGCGCTGATCGTCGAGCGGCTGCGCGCGGCGGGGGCGATCACCATCGGCAAGACCAACGTGCCCGAGTTCGGCGCCGGGTCGCAGACGTTCAACGCGCTGTTCGGCGCCACGCGCAATCCGTACGACATCACGAAGACCTGCGGCGGCAGCAGCGGCGGCGCGGCGGTGGCGCTCGCCACCGGCATGGTCCCGATCGCCGACGGCAACGACCTCGGCGGCTCGCTGCGCAACCCGGCCAGCTTCTGCAACGTCGTCGGCTTCCGCCCGTCGCCCGGGCGCGTGCCGAACTGGCCGAGTCTGGCTCCGTGGTTCCCGATGGCGGTGCAGGGGCCCATGGCGCGCACGGTGACTGACGTGGCGCTGATGCTGAGCGCCATCGCCGGTCCGGACGCGCGGGCGCCGATCTCGCTTTCCGAGCCAGGCGCCGTATTCCGCCCGCCCCTGGATGGTGACGTCGCCGGCGCCGCCGTCGCCTGGAGCCGCGACCTGGGCGGCCTGCCGGTCGACCCGCGCGTGACAGCCGCAATCGACGCGGAGCGCGGCACGTTCGAGCGCCTCGGGTGCGTGGTCGAGGACGCCGAGCCGGACATGGCGGGCGCCGACGAGGTGTTCCAGGTCTGGCGCGCGTGGTACTTCGAGCTCTACTACGGCGCGCTGCTCGACAAGCACCGGGACGCCATGAAGGACACCGTGGTCTGGAACATCGAGGAAGGCCGGCGGCTGACCGGGCCGCGTCTCGGCGCGGCGGCGCGCGCGTGGTCGGCCCTGCTCGACCGCGTGAGCCGCTTCATGGCGCGCTATGACTACCTGGTGCTGCCGGTCAGCCAGGTGCCGCCGTTCGACGTGGACCAGCCGTACGTCACCGAGATCAATGGCGTTCGGTTGGACACCTACCTCGACTGGATGCGCTCCTGCGCCTGGATCTCGGTGCTCGGCCTGCCGGCCATCTCGGTACCGTGCGGCTTCACGGACGACGGCCTGCCAGTGGGTGTGCAGATCGTCGGCCGCCAGCACGATGACCTTGGCGTCCTGCGCCTCGCCTACGCCTTCGAGCAGCTCAACCGCGCCGGCGAGCGCCGCCCGGAGCTGCCGCCCGGCGGCGATGCTCAGGGCGTTTCCGGCAGTAACGTAAAGCCCTCGCGATAGCCTGCAACCCGCAGGCGTTGATCGAAGGCGACGAAGCCTTGCCCCGCAGTGACCTGCCGGCACGACAGCATGGCGGCGGCCAGTTGAAATGCATCGGCCGTCCGCAAAGCGTGGACGACCAGCAATCGTTCCGCCAGACTGCGCAAGGTCTCGCTTGGCTGCATCTCCATCCAGGCCCCGGCCAGGATATCCAGAACGTGGCGTGCTGCGCGTTCGTCGGCGTGCGTCAGCAGGCTCTCCCGCGTCCGGCGCGTCAGGGCTGAGATGCACTCTGTGCGTGTGCCCCACCATACGACCATGGCGGTGTCCCGGGAGAGGATTTCACGCGCCGCCGAGGAGGTCGGTTCCTGGACGCACAGCGGCACCACGGCGGACGTGTCCCAGAACTTCACTCGCTCTCCTCACGCTCGCGCGCGACGGCTGCGCGCACCGATGCCCGGGGATCCGCGGGTCGCGGCAGATCCCAGAAATCCGGAGGCAGGGGCTTGTCGCCGCGCTTGAGCAGGCCCCGGGCCTCGAGGTCCGTCACGTGTTCAGGCACGAGCGCGGGACCTGCGAGCGGCAGCAGACGCGCGACCGGACGGCCATGCTCGGTAATGACGATTTCCTCGCCGGCCTTGACCCGTCGCAGGTAGGCGCTCAGCGAAGTCTTGAGCTGTGACACGGTTGTGGTATGCATATTGTCCCTTTTGGTCGATACAGCAAGACCTAATCAGTCAATTCACAGCGACATAGTAGCTTACCGCGATGCCCTACGCTTGCCGTCTCTGCTTCCGCCCGGCAACTGACGCAGTCCGCGCTCGCCTTCATCCTGCGCAGCGGCAGCCTCACGGAGATGGCCAAACTCTACGGCGTTTCATATCCGACGGTCCGCAACCGGCTGGAGGATCTGATCGCCAACCTGAGCGCGAATATCGAGTCGCAGGAGTCGGATGCGGCCGGCCATGCCGCGGGAGACGACAACGATGCCAGCGGAGACGAAGAATAGAGTGGCGCTCGCACGCGAGATGACGGTCGGGCGGCGGGCGGGCAGTCGCGGTTTTTACAGGCGCCGTCCTGGCGGGCGAGGTCGTGACGAAGCTCCTGCTGATCCGGGTGTTCCCGAGCCTCACGGCCGGCGGCATATCGGGTGGAGGTTGACGCTGGCGGGTGCCGGCCTTGGAAGCGCGCGAATCCGGCAAGGGATACCGGAATTGCAAGGATGTCGGCGCAGGCCGACCGGATAGCGAGCCCGACCGTGTGTCCTGCGTGGGCTACGGAGCGCGAACGGTGACGGTCACGTCGGTCGTGGCCGAGGCCGCCCGGTCCGAGGCGCTGGCCCGCAGCACGTAGGTGCCCGGCTCCGTGAAGGTGGCCGTCGTGACGGTGCGGCCGTTTTCCGCGCGGCTGCGGGCCGGCTCGAACGATACGTCGGCGGGACCTCGCCATACGGTCCACGACACGGATACGCCTTCCTGCAGCATGCCCCGTGCCCGGCTCGCAAAGCGGCTGGTGTCACCGCCGGGCGGCGTGAGTTGGGGTACGTTCACGGGCGCCTCTGCGGACAGGGGTCCGGGCTGCAGCGTCGGGGGTGTTTCCTGTCCGACCGCGAAGGAGAAGTTCGAGAAGTCGATGTCCGGTCTGCCCTTTGGCAGCCCGTCGTCGCTCACGTTCGCCACCAGGGTGGCGGAGTCCGGCAGCGTCACCGGGGCCGCGGCCTCGAGGCGCAGCACCGGAGGCTGGTTGTCTGCCGCCTGACTGTCGAACAGGCCCGGAGCCGGGCCGCCGACGCCCGGCGGATTGATCTCCCACTCGGGTTGCAGCCAGGCCGCCGCCCGGTCCGTGCGCCCGTGCACGGTGACTTCCCAGACCAGCCGGCGGTCTCCCCAGTCGCTCGGCACGTCCACGCTGAAGGCGTAGTTGCGGAAGCGTGGATAGAAGAAGGTGGGCTGCCCCTGGTCGGGGCCGCCCGGCCCCAGGGAGTTGTCCGGGCCGACGGGCACATGGAGCTGCTCCACGTAATTCCGGTTCAGGTACCCGTAGTGCATGGTGAAGCTGCCGCCCGCATTCCGGGACCAGCCGTGAAAGATCGGCTGCACGTTCTGTCCCGCGTTGTAGCGGAGGACCCAGGGGAGATTGGGGAGCTCCTGGATCTGTGCGCTGGAGCCCACGGTACCCGCTACCAGCAATCCGAGCACAGCAAGGAGAATCTGCCGCCGCCAGAGGGAATGCGCCTTCGGCATCTGCTGCTGCCTCCTACTGCTGCCCCTCGGCGGAGGCCTGCCCGCGCTGCACCTTTCTCGCCTCGATCGCCTGCTCGTACTCTTCCTGGGTCAGGTCGTGCCAGCCGATCCAGGCGAACGCCATCTCGTCGATCGTGCGCGTGATGCCGTTGCCGACCCAGTTGCCGGGATCCGGGTTGGCGCGATTCGTGTCCGAGTTGTCGTGCCAGCTGATCACATGCAGGATGGTCCCTGCGGGGACCAGCGGCGCGGCTTCTTCGGTGTATTGGTAGACCAGGTGCCAGTTGTAGTTGAACCGCGCGCAGTTGACGACCTCGGTTCGCATCTGGTTGCCGGAGGTCGGATAGATGAGCTCGAGGCACTGGTACTTGCCCAGCGTGTGCATGTGCGGCTGGAACGCCAGGATCTTGGCCGCCTTCTGGAACATGGTGTAGCCGTCCTGCCGCACCAGCTCGCCGGCCGGGATGTCGAGGTCCGCCGAGTGTCGTCCAAGCTGCTTCGACCAGCGAATATGCTCGGGCCGTTCGCCCTCCGGAAAGAGGACGATGCCCAGCTCGACCACGGCGTCGATCTGCTCGCCCACCGGGTGGAGGTGATAATCCAGCTTCAGCTTCTTGCCGGCCTGCAGCAGCACCCCGATGTCCTCGGGATAGACTTCCGCCCCCTTGCCCGAGGCGTACTCGACGAGGAAATGTCCGCTCGCCGATGGCATCTGGGTCTGCTCGTCCAGGTCGACGACGAACGACAGTGCGTGGTGCACCACCCGCTGCGAACCCTCGCCCACCGGGCGGTGCTGGATCGCCTTGATGTAACGGTCCTGTTCTATCTCCAGGGGGGAATAGGTGGACCCGAACATGTCGGGGCCCTCGGCCGGCACCGGCAGCGTTGGATACCTCACGATGAGATCGGGTTCGCCGATTTGCCACGCCGCAGCATCCGGGAACACCCTTGGCGCCGGCATGTCGGCCGGGTCGCCCCGCGGGGCGCCGTTGTCGACCCATTGAGCTACCAGGGTGATCTCCGCGTCATTCAGGGAGGGATCGTCCTTGAACTCCTGAATCCCGATGTTGCGATCGATGTGCCAGGGCGGCATCTCCCGCGCGACGACGCGATTCCTGATCGAGCGCGCCCACGGACGGACCTCTTCGTAAGTGACCAGCGACATGGGCGCCATCTCGCCCGGTCGATGGCAAGCCTGGCACGAGCGCTGGAGGATCGGGGCGATGTCGTTCGTGAAGGTGACCGGCGCCTCGCTGTCCGCCGGCTGGGCCGACCCCGGCGCGGGCAACGCTGCCAGCGCCGCGATCAGAAGCAGACCGACGAATCCGGCATATGCGCGCGGTGTCGCAGTGACCATGGAACAACTCCGTGTCAATCTTGCAGGTTTCCGGTTTCGGAACCGCAGTGTAGCAGGGGACCTGCCGGGAAGCAGTACCCGGTTTGGGTGATCGAAGTCGGCTGCGCGCCGGAATCGGTTTGCGCAACGGACGCGGTCGTGCGAACACCCGTCCGTATGGCCCTGTAAACGTGTGGTCGTCGCTCTCCTCAACGCAATCCACCAGCTCCACCGTCCCGAGAATTGCACCGTACGGGGACTCCATGCAGGCGTTGCAGGTAGCAGCGTCCTCCAGCATGGCCGCGAGCCGAACCAGGTCGCGTTTCGGCTGAAGGGACGAGTGAATCGCAATAAGTCGACGAAGTCTTAAAGGTAGCGTGCGACGGCTCCGCGCTCGCCAGTCGCGCCGGCGCCGTAGTGCGCCACCATCGTGGAGGTCTTGCAGAATCAGTCCAGGCTGAACGTCGCGACGAGGATCGGATCAGACACCGACAAGCATGGAGGCTCGCACGTTCAGGCCCCTCATGGAGCCTGAATGAGTTCAAGGTCGGGGATATCGGCGAAGTCGCGGTCATGAGAGGCCAAGGGGCACCTCAAAACCTCCTCCAGAGTCTGGAACGAGACGAGCGCCCGGCGGCCACGGATCCGCTCGATATAGTACCTGGCCCGGCGGTCCCTGCTGAAGATATAGGAAACAACGCTGGTGTCGAGAACTATCACTCCTGGGAGTCCTTGAGCGCCACGTCACGGCCCCCATGGATGGTTCGGACAAACTCGTCCACGTCGAATAGTTCGCTGGCAGTGACCACTTTTTTCGGATCGAAGATTTTCGGGTTGGGATTACTCAGGAACTTCTCCATGTCGAACGCCTCCCGCCTGGGGTGTGCACGGCTGATCGTCGCGACCTGAGGATTGAATAAAAATTTCCTGGAGGCGTAATCACCCCGGTTGAAGTAAATGACTCCCGTCAAAAACCTGGTGGCCGGATCGTCAAAAATGGAATCGCTCCAGTCGTAGCCTGCCCAAACCTGACGCAGCGTGGTCTTGTTAAGGGATTCGTGGTACCCCCGTCGATATTTTTGGAAGTATTCGCATTCCAATAGAGTGTCTATTGGAAACCGGTGTTCAGCATCCGTCAGTGCATCGGACATCTGAAAGTCGCTCATCAGGTCGTCCCGGAGTGCCTCTCCTGGGTCCGCTGGTGCAAGTCGTTTTCTCCGGTCCGTCATGTGGCCCCGTGGGTGTTTCGGCCAATGCCGTATGGCATCAACATAACATGGTGGTTGAGGGCTTGGTCAAGGCGTGAGAGCCGGCTGCGCCTTGCCGGCGAGATCGTCACCCGATAGCCAGCAGCTCGACTTCCGTGCGGATGTACCAACGGCCGCCGGTGAGGGCGGGGGAGGCGAGGGTTCGCGCGCCGATGTCGTTGGTGTGGAGCAGCTCGAACTCCGGGCCGGCGCGGACGACGAACGTGGTGCCGTTGTCGTTGGTGAAGAACACCTTGCCGTCGACCGCCACGGGTGAGGCGGAGAATCCTTCGCGCAGCGGCCGGCCGAGCCGTTCCTGCCACATCACCTCGCCGGTTGCGGCCACGAAGCAGGTGACGACGCTCGACATGTCGTTGATGGTGTAGAGGTAGTCGCCGACCACGATGGGCGACGGGACGAACGGCGACCCGCGCGGCGTCGACCACGCGACGTGCGTGTCGGTGACATCGCCCTGTCCGCCGGGACGGATGGCGAGCGTTGGGCCCGCGCGGCCCGACGTGCAGAAGACGAGGCCTGCGGCCACCACCGGTGTCGGGATGACCTCGAAGCGGTTGCCACCGCAGCGCCACCGCTCGCGGCCGGTGTCCGGGTTGTAGGCGGTGACGTCCCGCTGGCTGCTGACAATCAGCTCGTCGTGATCGCCGACGCGAATGGCCACCGGCGTGCCCCACCCGACGCTGGCGTCGCGCGGCGTGCGCCACACCTCGGCGCCCGTCGCGGTGTCGTACGCGGCGACGAACGCGCCGCCGTCCTGGTCCTGGTAGATGATGAGGCGATCACGATAGAGCAAAGGGGATCCGGCCGGTCCGTGGTAGTTGCCGATCGAACCGATCTCCGTATGCCACAGCACGCGCCCGTCCAGGTCGAGCGCCACCAGGCCGCGTCCGCCGAGCGAGGCGTATACGCGCTCGCCGTCCGTGACCGGCGTGGCGGAGGCAGGGCCGTTCTTGCGGTGAACCCGCTCCGGCGGCCCCGGGGCCACCTCGGTCTCCCACAACAGCGACCCGTCGCTGCGGCGGTAGGCGAGCACGAACAGGCGGCTGCCGCCGTCGCGCCCGGTGGTCAGGAAGATGCGGTCGGCCCAGACGATCGGCGAGGAGTTGCCGCTGCCCGGGACGGTCGAGCGCCAGATGACATTCTCGGTGGCGCTCCAGCGGTCCGTGTAACCGGAGCCGTCGACGAGTCCCTGCCCGGAAGGACCGCGCCAGCGGGACCAGAAGTGCGCTCCCTCGCCCTCGACCGCAATCATCCCGACCGCCGGTGCGCGATCCTGGCTGATGCCCGGCGCCACCCCGGACAGGACGGCGACGGCCCCGAGCACGGCGGCAAGTGTCAAGCGGCGAATACGCATCTGCTGCCCTCCTCAGTCAGGCCCGGCGCTGTCCGCGGCGGCCGGCGCCATAGGTAGAAGCTATCATCTCGCCGCCGTTGACAGTACCCGGACCGTTACATACGATGCGGATGCGGATCCAAATAGGCATGCAGATGCTGCGGGCGGACGCGGGCGTCTGGGAACGCGTCGTGCGCAACTTCGCCGGACAGTGGCTGCAGTTGCGCCAGTGCGGAATCATGGTACCCAACCGGCGCGAATTCCTGACGGCAGCCGGCGTCGCGGGGACGGTCGCGGTGACCGGTAGCCGCGTGCGCGCCGGCGGGGCGCCGTCGCAGGCGGGCGCCGCGCGGGGCGAGTTCCGGACGGTGCGGACCGCCGTGCTCGAGATCGGCTACGAAGCGAGCGGGGACGACGCCGGGTTTCCGATCATCCTCCTGCACGGCTTTCCTTACGACATCCGCGCGTGGGACGGCGTCGTTCCGGCCCTGGCTGACGCCGGCTACCGCGTGCTCGTGCCGTACCTGCGCGGCTACGGCCCGACCCGCTTCCTGGATCCCGACGCGCCGCGCATGGCGGAGCAGGCGGCGATCGCCCAGGACGTCGTCGACTTCGCCGACGCGCTTGGACTTCAGCAGGCGGCGCTGGCCGGATTCGACTGGGGCAACCGCGCCGCGTGCATCACGTCCATCCTGCACCCGGAGCGGGTGCGCGCCCAGGTCGCCATCGGCGGCTACTCGGTGCAGGACACCGTCTCGCCCTCGGCGCCGGTCGCGTCCGCCCTCGCGGAAGCGCGCCTCTGGTACCAGTGGTACTTCAACACCGAGCGCGGGCGCGCCGGCCTGGACGCAAACCGCCACGCCATCTGCCGCCACCTCTGGGAGACGTGGTCACCGACCTGGGAGTACACGGACGCGGCGTACGAGCGCTCCGCGCCGTCGTTCGACAACCCCGACTTCGTCGACATCGTCATCCACTCCTACCGCCACCGGCACGGATACGCGCCGGGGGAGGAGCGGTTTCTCGCCGTGGAGCGCCGGCTCGCGGAGCGGCCGCCGATCGGCGTGCCGGCCATCGTGCTGCGGGGGGCGGATAGCGGGTTCGGGCCCCCGTCGCCCGATCCGTCCGGGGATCAGGCCCGGTTCACGAATCTCGTCGCGCGGCGCATCGTCGAGGGAGCGGGTCACGACCTGGCGCCGCAACGGCCCGCTTCCGTGTCGACCGCACTGCTCGAGCTGCTGGGCTGATGGTTCCGTCGGACTGCACCGGTTCGGAGATCTGCACGTTCACACCAGCTGGTCGCTCGACGCGTACAACGGAGGCAACCGGTTGCACGGTCCCGCGGAGGCTTACCGCTACGGGCGCGGGGATGTCGTGAGCGGCCCCAACGGCCGGGAGCAGCTCCGTGTGCCGTTGGATTTCGTGGCGGTTACGGATCACGCCAGCTTTCTCGCGGAAGCGGCCATGTGTGACGATCCGTCTGACGCTGTCTGTGACTCCCAAATCTGTCGCGACGTTCGAAGCGAAGCGCCCCCCCCCGGTCCACCCTGCGCCCAGGCCGGCGCCGCCGCGATGATGGCGATCGTGGTCATTGCAACTGGCATGTTCCGCAGCGTGTTCCCTTCGGTGCGACGCGCCGCTGCATGGGGCAGCCTGCACGGGTGCGATAGTACGCCTCCCGTAAAGATTCGCCCACGATGCGGATGCGGGTCAATCACCTGAACGGGGTTACAGCAGGACGAAAGGTCCGATGTTAGACTGACTCAATAGGGCGCCGGGCAACCTCTTCGCAGGATCACGCCAGCCTGCGGAGGATTCAGATGAGAAACGCATTTTTAGCATTGCTGCTGGCGGCGGCCGCCGCCGTCGCGCTGGCGCCGCTGCCCGCTTCCGCCCAGACCGGCGATGCGCCGCGCACCCCATGGGGCAAGCCCGACCTGGGGGGCGTCTGGGACTTCGCCACGCTGACGCCGATGGAGCGGCCCGCGGAGTTCGCCGGCAAGGAAAGGCTGACCGAGGAGGACGTCGCGAATATCGTCGCGCGGTCCGCAAAGTTCACGGAGTTCCTCTCAGAGCAGGGACCGACCCGCGGCACGGGCACCTACGACGAGTTCTGGTTCGACTTCGGTTCGGACGTCTCGGCGGACCGGCGCACCTCGCTGGTCATCGATCCGCCGAACGGAAGAATCCCCGATCTGACACCCCCAGCGCGCGAGCGCATGGCGGCGCGCCGCGCCTACCTGCGCGACCACCCCGCCGATTCGTGGGAGGACCGCAATCTGGCCGAGCGCTGCCTCGTGGGTTTCAACATCGGCCCGCCGATGGCGCCGAGCGCGTACAACAACGTCATGCAGCTGTTCCAGACCGAGGACCACGTCGTGATCCTCAACGAGATGGTGCACGACGCCCGCGTCGTGCCGCTGGACGGCCGGGATCACCTCGACGCCGGCATCCGGCAGTGGCTCGGGAACTCGCGCGGCTACTGGGACGGCGACACCCTGGTCGTCGAGACCGCCAACTTCCGGGACGAGACGAACTTCAGAGGGGTGACGCGCGACTTGCGCCTGGTGGAGCGCTTCACGCGCGCCGATGCGAACACGCTCCTCTACGGGTTCACCGTGACCGATCCCCGGACATTCGTGCGGCCCTGGACCGCCGAGGTGCCGATGGCGCTCTCGCCGAACCCGACCTACGAGTACGCCTGCCATGAGGGGAACTACGGCCTCGAGGGCATCCTCGCCGGTACTCGCGCCGAAGAGCGGGAGCAGTGACGTCGTTCGTCGCTGTAGCGAGGGCCGAACCATCCGAGAACAAAAGGAATTCCGCGTAGCAGGGTTGGACTGTACGGAGGAGGCGTCGCTCATCCGGCGCGCGCTGTCCGGCCGCGAGGGCGTCTACGGGGTGGCGTTCCACGTCGTCGACGGCCGGATGACCGTTGACGCCGATACCGACAGGTTCGGTCCAGCGCAGGTGGCCAGGGCCGTTGCGCGTCTTGGGATGCGCGCCGAGCCGTTGGAGCAGTCGACCGCCGCCGCCGAGTCCTGGTGGGACCGGAACGGCCGCCGCGCGATGGTGGCGGCGAGCGGCCTCGCGCTTGTCGGCGGGTTCATGCTGCACGTGACGGTGGCCGGCGGGGGCCTCGTCGCGCTGATACTTTCGCACAGCCACGGCGAGCATGAGGTCGACTATCCCGTCGTCGCGCTGCTCGTCCTCGCGATCGTCGCCGGCCTCTTCCATTCCGCTCCCAAGGCCATCGCCTCCCTCCGGCGTCTGCGGCCGGATATGAACGCGCTGGTGCTGGTTTCGGTGATCGGCGCCGTCTTCCTGGAGGAATGGGCCGAAGCCGGCACGCTCGCCTTTCTCTACGGACTGTCGGGTCTCGTCGAGAACTGGAGCGCCCGGCGGGCGCGCAGCGCGATCGGCTCGCTGCTGCGCATCTCGCCCGCGACCGCGTCTGTGGTGCACGGTGATCACGAGCATCGGACACCGGTGGATCGCGTGGCGGTCGACTCGCGCGTGCGCGTGCGTCCGGGTGAGCGGATCCCCTGCGACGGCGAGGTGACGGACGGCAACTCCTACGTCGATCAGGCGCTGGTTACCGGCGAATCGGTGCCGGCCTGGAAGAGCGCCGGCGACCCGGTGTTCGCCGGGACCGTGAACGGGCACGGGGTGATCGAGCTGCGGACGACGCGGCCCGCCTCGGACACGACGCTCGCGCGCATCATCCGCATGGTGGGCGAGAGCCATCACCACCGCGCGTCGTCGGAGCGCTTCATCGATCGGTTCGCGCTGTACTACACGCCGCTGATGTTCGCGGTAGCCGCCGCCGTCGCCGTCGTTCCGCCGCTGGCGGCGGGCGGCGGCTGGGAACACTGGTTCTATCAGGGGATGCTCATCCTCCTGATTTCGTGCCCCTGCGCGCTGGTGATTTCGACGCCGGTGACCATCGCCGCCGCCATTACCTCCGCCGCGCGGCAGGGGGTGCTGATCAAGGGTGGCGCCCACCTGGAAGGGCTGGCGCGCCTGCGCACCGTGGCGCTGGACAAGACGGGCGTCGTAACCCGGGGCGAGCCGGATGTCCGAGAGGTGCGCGCGGTCGGCGGCCGGAGCGAATCCGAGGTGCTGGCGCGGCTGCTGGCCGTCGAGATGCGCAGCGAGCATCCGCTCTCCCGCGCCATCGTCCGCTATGCCCGCGCGAGCGGCGTCGAGCCGCCCGCGGTGACCGACTTCCAGGCCGTCGAGGGGCGCGGCGCCGAGGCGGTGGTGGACGGCAAGGCGTTCTGGGTCGGCAGCACGCGGTTCGCCCGGGAGAAGACCGGGGCCGGCCCGCTCGGGCAGGTTCCGGCCGACATGCAGCGTCCCGGCGAGACCGTCGTCGTCTGCGGCGCAGGCGACGACGTCTGGGCGCTCATCGCCATCACCGACCAGATCCGCGCCGAGGCGCCGGAGAGCGTGTCGCGGCTGCACGCCCTCGGTCTGCGGTCCGCCCTGCTCACCGGAGACAACGCGGAGACGGCCAGGAATGTTGCCGGGCGGATCGGCGTGTCCGATGTCCGGGCGGAGCTGCTGCCGGAGGACAAGGCGGAAGCCGTCCGCGAGCTGTCCGCGCGCTACGGCTCGATCGGCATGGTGGGCGACGGCATCAACGACAGCCAGGCGCTGCTGGCTGCGTCGGTCGGCATCGCGCTCGGCGGCAACGCTACGGATGTCGCCGTCGAATCGGCGGACGTCGTGCTGCTGCGGGCCGACATGCGGAAGATTCCGTTCCTGGTGGGCCACGCCCGGCGGGCCAGGTCCCGCATCATCGAGAATGTCACCCTGGCGCTCGGCTCGAAGGCGCTCTTCCTGGCCTTCATGTTCTTCGGCGCGGCGACGCTGTGGATGGCGGTGGCGGCCGATATGGGCGCCACGCTGGTGGTCACCTTCAACGGCCTGCGGATGTTGCGGCGCCCACGCGAGCCGGGGGGGCCTCCCGGCGACCTGGCGCTGGAAGGCGCCTGAGCCTCAGGGTGTGACGGTGACGGCCACGTCTGCCACCGTGGCCAGGGCGCCGTCATGCGCGATGGCGCGCAGCACGTAGGAGCCGGGCTCCGCGAACGTGGCCGCGGCGACCCACCGTCCATCCGGGGGAGCCGGGGGCGTCGCCCACCCGGGCGACCACGGAGACTCGCCCGTATCCCGCGTGTCCTCCCAGACCTTGATCTGCGGCGGATCGAACACCACCTCGCCCGCGCCGCGGTAGACGAACCACGACAGGCGGTGACCGGTGGCGGTGTCGGTCGTGAAACGGCCCGGATGGCGCGGATTCGACGCGGGCATCGACCGCGCGCGCGGCTTGCCGTCGTCCGTCGAAACCGCCACCAGCTCCAGCGGCTCGCCGGCGCGCGCCGTGCGCTGGTCCCCGCCCTCGATATCCAGCGCCGGCGCCTGGTTGTCCGGAAGCTCGGGCGTGGTCCCCGCGCCGCCGCCCGCACCGTAGTTGGCCTGGATTACCAGATCGTCGATGTAGTAATCGCGTTTCAGCGTAGCGTAGGCGTGTTCGGTCCGGCCGTTGGTCGTCAGCGTCCAGACCAGCTCCTGGTCGCCGAAGTCGGCGGGCACGCGAATGCGGAATACGAACCGGTTGCGCCGCGGATAGAAGTGCGTCGGCTGGCCCCGGTCGGGGCCGCCCGGCTCGATGCTGTTGCCGGGACCGACCGGCACGTCGATCACTTCCTCCCAGTTCCGGTTCATGTAGCCGAACACCAGGTTGAAGGAGCCGTCGTCATTCTGCTCCCAGCCTTCGTAGGCGGGCGCAATCGTCTGCCCGGACGCGTACGACTGCTGGGCGAGCTCTGCCGACGGCATCGCGAGCGCCCCCAGCGCCGCGATTACAATCCCGAGTCGCACGACGGTGCCGCACATGGCGCCCCTCAGTTGCCGCCCCCGGCGGTTGTTTCGCCCGCCGGCTCCTCGTTGGCTCCGCACACCAGGCAACCGATGTCGGGATTGCCGCTGGCCGCCATGGCCGCCTCGCGCTCGGCAACCGCCACGGCGAACTCCTCGTCGTCCAGGTAGAGCGCCTGCATCAGGTTGATGAACATGTTGTCGACCGAGCGGTGGCCCGAGCCGGACCAGTTGCGCGGATCGACCACGTTCGGATTGGTCGGCGAGTTGTTGAAGTAGCCGGTCAGGTGCAGGATCGTTCCTTTCGGCAGCAGCGGCGCGGCGTCGTCGGCGTACTTGTAGACGCGCACCCAGTTGTGGTCGTAGCCGGCGCAATTGATGGTCTGGACCGACGTGCCCCAGACCGCCTCCATGCACATCCGCACGCCCGGTGCGTGCATGTGCGGCTCGAAGACGCTGATCTTCGCGTTCTCCGGCAGCGTGTAATAGGCGTCGGCCCGCTGGTTGGCATCCATCGGGAGGATGTCGAGATCCGGGCCGTTGCCGAAGAAGAGCAGTTGCATTTCCTTCTCCGGCTCGTATCCCTTCGGATGGAACTTGAACGCGACGTCGAGTTGCGCGCGGGTATCGGTGCCGTTCGCATGGAGGTGCGTCGAGGGGAACAGCACCATGGACTCGGCCCGGAGGAGCCGCCCGGCGTCCGCGTCGAAGACGTCCGCGTTGCGGCCGACCTCGTGCACGGGCCAGATCGTGGCGGCGCTCGGATCGTCGTCCTCCACCATGGTGTAGAGCGCCGAATGGTGCACCACGAACAGCCCGCCGACGGTGTCGGAGCGCACGCCGCGCGGCAGGTCATTGCGCTCCTTGTACTCGACTGCCGCCACATAGCGGTCTTCGGTCAAGCCGGTCGGCGACTGTCCCAGGCTGCCCCACCAGTCCGGCGCATCGCCCTTCATGTCGAAGGGGGGCGACGAGATGACCAGGTCGGGCTCACCGATCTCCCAGTCGTCGACGTCGATGAACGGCTGCGGCGGCGGCATGTCGGCCGGATCGCCTTGCGGCGCGCCGCGGTCGACCCAGCGCGCGATCGTCGCGATCTCGTCGTCGCTCAGCGACCAGTCGTCCTTGAACTCCTGGATGCCGATGTTCCGCTCGATGTACCACGGCGGCATGACGCCCGGCTTGTCGCGCAGTCCGGTCCGGTTCTTGATGGCGCGCGCCCAGGGCCGCACCTCGTCGTACGAGATGAGCGACATCGGCGCCAGCGCGTCCGGCCGATGGCATTTCTGGCAGCTCCGCTGCAGGATCGGCGCGATGTCCTTGCTGAACGTCGGCTCCTCGGGAACCGCTTCAGCGGACGCCGGCAGCGGCGTCGCAACCGCCATGACCGCGGCCAGCCCGACCAGGCCGACCATCTTCGAGGTCGTCATCTTGAGACTCCTTGTTGCCGGATTTTGACGGCAATAGCCATCTCTTGCAGTATAGCGCGCGCGGGCGTGGAGGCCATTAAGGTCTCACTCTTCGTACACGGGACCGTGCACCGTCCGGTGCGACAGATACTGCCACTGGCCGTCGCGCTGCGCGTACACGCGCACGTACCAGAAGCTGAAGGCACGCTGTGTGGCATCCGGTCCACCGCTGCGCGCCCGCACCCGCCCCATCGTGATGGCGACATCGCCGTGGATCTCCACCTGCTGCGAATCGACTTCCCGCTGGCTGTAGCGGCCGGGCAGGGACGCGAGCCACTCCGATTTCGGGTCGACACCGCGAACAGCGCCGCCTGTGGTCCACCCGTCGCCATGCGTGTAGGTGAAGTCGCTCGCGCAGACGCGGTCGAGGAAGTCGACGTCGGCCCGCAGCACCGCTGCTTCGATCTGCCGCTCGAGCGCCAGAACTTCGTTCGCGCGGTCGGCCTCGGCGCCGGCAGGGGATGGCTCCTGAGCGATGGCGCCCGCCGTGCCCGCCAGCAGCGTGATCGAGATAGTCCAGGCCAAAGCGCGCGGCGTCCCCGCGACCGGCCGACGTGAGACGTGCGGCGATAGCATTCCGGTCATGGTTTGATTCCTCGGAGCTAACGGCGTGCGGCCTGTGCAGCCGGCATCTTCCCACATGGAGAACCGTCAGCGCGATGTTGACGTTCTTTCATGAGTGTCGTATGTTTACAACTTGGAAGTGTCGTATATTTGCAGAGTATAACGAACATGAGCACCAGCCGGAAGCCTTTGGAGAAACGGATCGCGGAGCGGATCGCGCGCAAAAAGGTGACTATCTTCCTGCGCCGTGATTTCGAGGATCTGGGTGGCTACGACCAGGTTGGCCGGGGCTTGCGTAATCTCACGGTCACGGGCCAGCTTGTCAGAATCGGCTATGGGGTCTACGCCCGTGCGGTGATGTCTCCAGTGTCCGGCAAGACCATCCCGGCGAAGTCCCTACCTACCCTGGCGGCCGAAGTGCTTGCGCGTCTTGACGTCGAGACCGCGCCATCGAGCTTCGCACGGGCGTACAATGCGGGCGTCACGACGCAGGTTCCCACCGGCCGTGTGATAGTCATCAAGGGTCGCTTCGCGCGCAAGATCGGCTACGGCGGCAAGTATGCCGTCTTTGAACGTGCCTCCCGACATTGAGTTGATTGAGGCGACCGCCATCGAACTCGGCGTCGACCCGTCGTTCGTGGAGAAGGACTGGTACGCCATGCGGCTGGTTGCCACGGTTACCAACACCAGGCACGGTGAGCTTGCGCCCGTATTTTCCGGTGGCACCAGCCTTTCCAAGGGTTTCGGTCTCATCCAGCGCTTCTCCGAGGATCTCGATTTCAAGGTTCTCCTTCCCGAAGCTGGCATCGGACGTCGGGAGCGCAGAGCCTACCGCAACGCGATGGTAGAAGCGATCCGCGCCGACGATGACTGGATCCTTCGAGACGGTGACGTTACCACCGCGAACGCGACCCGGTTCGTCTGCTGTCATGTTGGCTACCCGACGACCGCCGCTGTGGCTCCTGCACTACGTCCTCGGCTCAAGCTCGAAGTTAATCTCAGGTCTCCGTTGCTGCCACCGGAGGAGCGATCATTGCAGTCGTTTGTGTCCCAGGTGCTGGGGGAAGATCCTGAACTTCCGCGAATTGCATGCGTTGCGCCGGCGGAGACGGCGGCCGACAAGCTTAGCGTCCTAACGTGGCGCGTTCTCGGTCCTGGGACCCGGCACGACCCTACGCTGGTGCGACATGTGTACGATCTCGCAGCACTGGAACAACACGCGATCGACTACCAGATCGACTACCAAGGGTTTCCCGGGTTGTTGCGTCAATTGTTGGATGCTGACGCGGCACGCGGTGACGCTGCACCCGAGATTGCTGCGTTGCCCGCCGCCGATCGTCTCGCCAACGCCCTCGAAATCCTGGATAGCGAGCCCGAACACGCAGCCAACTACGGAGCCTTTGTCCGCGCCATGTGCTATGGCTATGAGGATGAGACGCCCACGTTCGAGGATGCTCTCGAAGCCGTCCGCCACATTGGACAGCGCATGGCCTGACTACTGTTACGAAGAGGTCACCCTAACAAACTGATGAACGAAAGCTGAGCGCGTGCGGTTTGCCCAGAAGCATTGTCACCACGCCAACCCGACGCCACACGCTCGTAGATCCTCCCGCCGCCGCTCGTAGTCGGGCATGACCCGGCCGACGTCCTGCCAGTAGTCACGGCCGTGGCCGCGATGCCGCAGATGGACCAACTCATGGACAACGACATAGTCGACCAGACGCATGGGCGCCTGGATGATGCGCCAGTTCAGACGGATGGTGCCGCGCTGATCGCAGCTGCCCCAGCGCCTTTGCTGGTTCGCCACGATGATGCGCGGCAGCGGGACGCCGGCCTTCGGTCGCCATGCCGCCACGCGTTCGGGCAGCCGCGCCGCCGCGCGACGGCGAAACCAGGAGACGAGCCCCTCCCGGACGACCTCGGCCGCCTTGCGCGAGCCGCCCGACGCGGGCACATGGAGCCAGCCACCGCGCAGCTTCGCGTCGCCGGTCTCCTGCGGATGCACCTTCAGGCGGTAGTGCCGGCCGAGATACAGCACGCTCTCGCCGCTGACGAACTCGCGCGGCGACAGGGGCGGGCCGTGGCCTTCTGCCCTTCGTCGGCGCCGAATGATCCACTGCGCCTTCCGGGTCACGATGGCGTCGAGCCGGTCGATGGAGAGGCGTTCCGGCGCCACCACCAGGACGCTTCCGGTGGGTTCCACAACGACGGCGACCGTCTTCTTTCGCCGGGCGCTGCGGCGGATGGTGTACGCCAAGCGCGTCTCGGCCCAGGTGATGGCGGAGGTTTCGGTGGCAGTCATCAGTCAGCCCGTGCGCGCTCGGAGATGGTAGCCGATACGGTGCGTGCAGAATGCCGCGTACGTTCCCGCGGGAACGTACGAGCGCGTCGCCGACAGTTGAGTGCAGGCAAACGCGCGCCACGAGATGCGGGCAGGAGTTTCCGGCCGTGCGGGTGATGCCTTGCAGACGCGCAGATCGGTGCACCGTTGTCCGGGACCGCCGCCAGTGGTGTCCGCGCCGGCTGTTCACAGCCAGACGGTGCTGGACGAGGACGGAGGGATCCAAGCTTCGGCGGAGATGGCCCGGCGGATGGCGTGCGACGCGGCGAAGATCACGATGCGGCACGGTTCCGGCGGCGAGATTCTGGACGTCGGCCGCGGACTGATGCGTGAGGCCACAGCGCTCGACAACCTCCGCGCCTACTCGGCCGCCCACCCCTTGACCACATCCGACATCACCCGTACGCCCCGGCGGACGTTCTCGATCGAGAGGCGCTCGTCGTTGCCGTGCACCCCGGCACGGTCTTCCTGGGGAATGGCGAACGGGCTGTAGCCGTAGGCGGTGATGCCCAGGTCGCGAAGGAAGGGGCTGTCGGTGAACCCGGCAATCACGGACGGCACAATCGTCGCGCCCGGGAAGTGCGTCCGCGTCACCTCTTCGATCAGGCGAAACAGGCCGGTTTCCGACGAGGAGACGGCCGGCGTGAAGCCCATCTGCGTCTCGACGCCGACGTCGCTGCCCAGAGTGCGACCCAGCTCGGCGAGAAATTCCTGGGGGTCCTGGTCGGGTAGCAGGCGGCAGTCGAGCTCGGCCCAGGCCTCGGTCGGCACCACGTTGATCTTGTCGCTCGCACCCAGTCGCGTGATGTTGCAGGTGTTCCGGGTCAGGCCGTAGTGACCCGGAAACTCGCCGAGTAGATCCATCGCCACCCCGGGCTCGCGCAGCGCCGCATCCATGGCGGCATACCGGCTGCGCCATTCCGGCGGCATGCTCGGCGCCAGGCCGCGGAAGTACACGTCCACCGCGGGCACGATCCGCGGCTCGAACTCATGCGCCCGCAGCCGGTCCAGCGGCACCCCGGATCGACTGAGCTCGAGAAAGGCCGCGAGGTGAACGATGCCGAGCCCCTTGGTGTCGATGGCTCCGCGGCCATAGATCACGCCGTCGCGGACCTCGCCCGACAAGGGTCCGGCGGTCCAGTAGTCGGGATCCGCCGGCACCACGTCGATGTGGTGCAGCAGCACGAGGCCCGGCGCGTCGCCGCCGGGCAATCGAGCCCAGATGTTGCCGCGCCCGGGAGACGACTCCACCAGCTCGTACGGGATGCCCTCCGCCTCGAGGATCGCCGCGAAGAACCTGGCTCCGGCGGTCTCGTTGCCTGGCGGGTTCACGGTGTCGATCCGGATGTACTCCTGTAGCCACTCGACGGCTTGATCCGGAAGATCTGCCGGCGCCACCTGTGCGGCGGCCGACACGGCTCCGAGGAAACCGGCGGCAAGTGCACCCAGCCACGTCACCGCCACGTGGGACCGTCTCGCTGTCTTCGGTGCCTGCGTCATTCGCTCCGCTCCCGGTATCGGGAAGACGCGGCACCATAGCACAACATCCGGGCGGCAATAGCTGGGCCGCAGGCCCTGGCGCACCGGTTCGCCCCGGCCTGCCGGCAGGCGTCGTCGCAGGGTCCCGCCGAGTGCGAGCGCGGGAGGTGAAACCGTTGACGCGGCGTCAACGGTACACGTTCTTGCGATGACCAACCTTGAGGACGACGACGATGAGCGCGCCGGCGTTGACGCTGTAGAGGACGCGGTACGGTCCGACGCGGATACGGAACACGTCGTCGTAGCCGCTCAGCTTGCGGCAGCCTCGGGGAAGGGGGTCTTTCGCGAGCGCCTGGACGGCGCGGACGACCCGATTCCGTCCGTCGATTGGGAGCTGTTTCAGTTGCCGCTCTGCGGTGCGGGAAATCTGAAGCCTAAACGTTGTCATCGAGATCGAGCTCGGCGAGTACATCGCTGAACGGGCGCGTGGGCTCGTGGCGAATTCGCTTGAGATCGTCGATGTCTTCCAGTTCTTCGAGTCGATCGATGAGCGCTTCCTGGATGAAGTGATTCATGACGACGCCGTGCCGTCGGCAGTAGTCGTCCAGCGCCTTCTTGATCGCAACGTCGATTCGCGCGCTGACTTGGACAGTCGGCATCCAATACCTCCTTGAGTTTGACTGCTAGCAACTAATATGAATTGCTATCAGTCTATATCCAACCGTTTCGGCTCTTGTCACGGATTGCTGGTACGTTTCTGAGGGCCGCGTCGATGCGGGCCGCGCCGTCGCCGCCGGGCGCGATGTGACGCGCCTTTCACGCCCGCTTGCTACACTGCGGAATGCGCGTCAGTTTGCCCAGGGTGAACCGGCGTACCTTCCTGGCCGCCACCGGCGCGGCGCTCGGCGCGGTGCCGTTTTACGCCCTTGCCGGCTGCACCGAGGGTGGCCGCGGTCAGGCGGCGGCGACCGGGGGCAACGGGCCATCGGCGGACGTTGGCTACGGTCCGCTGCAGCCGGTCCGCGACGAGACGACGGGGCTGCCGCTTCTCCAACTGCCTGCGGGGTTTCGCTATCTGTCGTTCGGCTGGACCGGTGACCCGCTGGCGGGCGGGTTGGTCACGCCGGGCGCGCACGATGGGATGGCGGCGTTCGGTGGTACCGGGAGCCGCATTCGGCTGGTCCGCAACCACGAAGTCCGGGGCGGAGTCGCGTATGCCGAGAGTCCCATTTACGACCCGAACGGGGGCGGCGGGACGACAACGGTCGAATTCGATACCGCAGGCGGCAAGGTGGTCGAGGCGTGGGCCAGCCTGGCCGGCACGGCGGTGAACTGCGCGGGCGGCCCGACGCCGTGGGGTGCCTGGCTGACCTGCGAGGAGACGGTGTCCGGTCCGGACTTCGTCGCTTCCGGCGCAGCCTCGGCCAGATTGTCGAACGCGAGTCACGAATACCGGCAGCCGCACGGCTACATCTTTGAGGTTCCGGCGGACGGTACGGCGTCTGCCGAGCCGTTGCGGGCGATGGGCCGCTTCGTGCACGAGGCGGTGGCGGTCGATCCGGCGACCGGCATCGTGTACGAGACCGAGGACCGCTGGCTGGGCTCCGGCTTCTACCGATTCATACCGGCGGAGCCGGGCAACCTGGCGGCCGGCGGGAGCCTGGAGATGCTGGCGATTGGCGATGCGCCCGGTGCGGACCTGCGCACGGGCCAGGAGCGGGACGTCTGGCGGCCGGTGGCGTGGGCGCCGATCGATGACGCCGACCCGGCCGAGATCGCCGAGGACAGCGTTTACGCCCAAGGCGTCGCCGGAGGCGGCGCGACGTTCGCGCGCCTCGAAGGGACGTGGTACGGCGGCGGCCGTATCTACGTCGTCTCGACCAGCGGCGGGGAGGCGGAGGCGGGGCAGGTGTGGGAGTACGACCCGCGGGGTAAGCGCATTCGGCTCGTCTTCCAGTCGCCCGGCCGGGACGTGCTCGACATGCCCGACAACCTCTGCGTCAGCCCGCGCGGCGGCCTCGTGCTGTGCGAGGACGGCGAGATCGACAACTTCGTGCGGGGGCTCACGCTCGACGGCAAGATCTTTCCGTTTGCCAAGAACAACGTCGTGCTCAATGGCGAGCGCAACGGATTCTCCGGCGACTACCGCGACAGGGAGTTTGCCGGTGCCACCTACAGCCCGGACGGCCGCTGGCTCTTCTTCAATATCCAGACCCCCGGGATCACGTTTGCGGTGACCGGTCCCTGGGCGGACGGCCCGCTCTGAGACTGCGGGCTGACGCCCGGTCGCGCGGCGCGTGCCCGGCAGTCCCCGCGGTATCCTTTCCACCGTGCGCCGCCTCCTTACCGCGCTGGGCCCATCCGTACTGCCGGCGCTTGCGGCCGCGTTCCTGTTTTCCGCCGCGGTCCCGGCCTCCGCGCACCCGCTGTCGTTCACCGCGGCCACGCTGACGCTGCAGCCGGACGGGACGTTCGAGGCGAACCTGGTCTGTGATCTTGATGCCCTCGCGCTCGGCGCACCGCTCGACGCGGACGACGCCGAGCTGGTTGCCGCGCTGACAGGCCTTGCGCCGGACGAATTCGATACGCGCGTCGCCAGGCTCCGGCGCATGTTCGAACGGCGGGTCCGGGTGCGGTTCGACGGGGAGCCGGCGCCGTTCGAGGTTGCCTTTCCCGACTACGGCACGCCGCTCGCGACCGAAGCCGAGATACCGACGGTGCTCGGCCTGAACGCCCGCCTGACCGGCGCGATTCCGGACGGCGCGGCGGACGTCGGTTTCTTCGCCTCGCGCGCGTTCGGTGAGGTGCACCTGACGGTCGCGGACCCGGGTCGCGGCGTCGAGGTGCGCTCCATCCTGGAGCCGGGAGAGCGCAGCGAGCCGCTGGATCTATCTGCACCGGTGGAGCCGCCGGGACCCGGCGCGGTCGCCCGCCTGTACCTGCGCCTGGGGTTCGTGCACATCGTGCCGGAGGGGGCCGACCACATCCTGTTCGTGCTTGGCCTGTTCCTGCTGAGCCCACGCCTGCGGCCATTGGTATGGCAGGTGACGGCGTTCACCGTCGCCCACGCGGTGACGCTGACGCTGGCGGCGCTGGGCTACGTCTCGCTGCCGTCGGGGCTGGTCGAGCCGCTCATCGCGCTGTCAATCGCCTACGTCGGCATCGAGAACGTGCTGGTCGACCGGCTGACCCGCTGGCGCCCGGCGGTGGTCTTCGGGTTCGGTCTGCTGCACGGGCTGGGGTTCGCCGGGGTCCTGGGCGCGCTGGGACTGCCCGAGCAGGAACGCCTGCTGGCGCTGGTGACCTTCAACGCCGGCATCGAGCTGGGTCAGCTGGCGGTCATCCTGGCCGCCGCGCTGTCGTTCGGCTGGTTCCGATCCAGGCCGTGGTACCGCGGGTGGCTGGCGGTGCCGGCTTCGGTCGCCATCGCCCTCGTCGGACTGGCGTGGACGGTGCAGCGGGCGCTGGGCCTCTGACGGCAGGAGTCAGCCCGAGACGCTGGCCGTGCGTCCGCTGACCAGTCGGCCGACCGCCTTCAGCTTGCTCCAGAAGAAATCAAACTGCCCGAGGAGCGTCCCGAACCCGAGCAGGAGCAGCTGGTAGAGGGGCAGCATGATGATCAGATAGATCGTCCATTCCACCCATCCGGGAGCGCTCGCAGGGAGCAGGTAGCCCATGACCGGACCCTTCAGCCTGACAGTCGTCAGGCCGGCGAGCGAGAAGGCCAGCAGAATGGCCAGCACGCCTCCAGGGCCGACGCCCCAGCGGGCCTTCATGCGTTCGAAGATTGGCATCTGTTCCCGTTCCGCCGCGGGAGGCGGGCGACGGCATGCGCGCATTCTAACCTGATGCGCCACACGCGGCCGTGCGCGGCTCGCGAGCCGACCGGCGCCAGGGGGCGGAAGGCTGCGAGCAGCCTGTGGCAAAACCCCGCGTCGCACCGAGAGCGGTCAGGCGCCCGGCTGACAAGGCGCACACAGTTCGCCTCGGCGGACGCGGCGCGGGGCGAAGGGGTCCCCGCTAGCGGCTGCCGGGGGTTGGGGCGCAGCCCCAAGTGGCAAGAAATGCCACTAGAACAGCCGCCGGAATCCGACCTGCATCTGGAAGGGCGGTCCCGGGATGTTGCCCGTCAGGTACTCGCCGTCCGCGCCGCGGGTTTGGGCGAAGTCGGGGTTGGTCGGCTGTGCGGTCAGTCCGCACCCCAGGTCGCGGGAGCCGGCGCAGTAGTTGGCGACGGTGGAGTACCCCTGGTCCAGCGTCACGTTGTCGAGGTTGAACAGGTTGAAGAACTCCAGCGATACGAGCGCCTGACGACCGCCGCCGAGCGAGAACCGTTTCTGCACCCGCAGGTCGACGTCGGCGTTCGGCTTGTCGCGGAACGCGTTGCGCGTGAACGGCACGCCGGGGGCGCTGTAGGGCCGGTCGGCGCCGCCCCGGTCCTCGTTCGAATCGGTGCCCATGCGCGCGTCGAACGGGGCGCCCGACAGCACATGCATGCCGGTCGAGACGTCCACGCCGCCCGGCAACGCGAATACGCCATTCAGGTGGAACTGGTGCCGCCGGTCGAGCGCGCTCGGGCCGTACTCCGAGGTCAGGTCGTAGCCGTTCTCGTAGGAGACGCCGCTCGCCGACCGCTCGTTGTCGTCGCTTGATTCATTCTTCGACAGCACGTAGTAGGCGTTGAGCTGCCCCCACGGCCGGCGGACCTCCGAGCTGATTGTCAGCGCGCGGTAGAGCGCCGAGGCGGTCGACTCGCGGACGGACGGTGTCGAGCGCCGGGACGGGCCGCGCCGTACCGCTGCGGAGGCCGAAGAACGGACGCTGCGCCGGATCGCCGGGCCGCACGGTCGGCGGCGGCACGTTGAGGTCGCGGTTCCGTTCCAGGTGGATTGTGTCGACCACGAGCACGTCGGCGCCGAGCGACCAGCCGGGGCTGATTTCGTGCTGCACGCCGCCGCCCGCCTGGCGGGCCATCGGATTCCGGAATTCCTCGTCCATCGCGGTGACGCGCGCGCCGGCGAACGGGTTGTTCGCGATGCCGAGGGCGGTCGCGATGGCCGTCATCTGGTCGGGCGTCAGCGTCGGCAGGTTGTCGAGGGTCCGCTCGTTCAGATCGATCCCGATCAACTTCATCTGGTCGTACAACGTGACGTGCGGATTGCCCGGCGGCACGCGGAAGTTGTTCATGGGGCCGGCTATGAGCAGCAGCGGCGTCCGCGCGTAGTAGATGCCGGCAAAACCGCGCACGACAGTCTTCGCCGCCCCGGTGGGATCCCACGCGAAGCCGGCCCGCGGGCCGAACTGCCGGCCGCTGCTCGGGATGGCCGTCGGATCGACCGTGCGGCCGATCGGGAACATCACGCCGCGCAGCTGATTGAGCAGGATGTCGTTGTCCGCCTCCGGGGTGGGGTTGAACTGCCCGTCCCAGCGCAGGCCGTAGTTGACCGTCAGGGTGGACGATACCCGCCACTCGTCCTGCACGAACAGGCCCACCTCGTCGGTCGCGAACGACGCCCGCAGGTTGCCGATCTGCTGTACGTAGAGCAGCGACGGCGAGTCGAACCGGTTCGGGACGGCGCCGCCGACGCCGATGATGTCCAGCGTGGTCTCCACGTCGGATCCGAAGACGAGGTAGCCGCCGTTCTGGTAGAAGCCGAACTCCTGGTCGATGAAAACGTGGTTGTAGTCGAAGCCGGCCTTGATGCTGTGGCCGCCGGCCAGCCACGTCGCGTTGCCGCCCGCCTGCGCGCGCCAGTCGTACTGCGTGGTCGGGCGGAAGCTGCGGGTGCCGAACTCGCCGAGCGACAGGTCGACGAGCGGCTCGAGAGCGTTGGCGGAGCGCGGCCGGTCCTCGCGCGAGTATTGCCCGCGCAGCTCGAAGAGGAAGTCGGATGACGGCACGCTGGTGAACTGGCCGACCACGGTCTGCGTGGAGTCCTCTTCCGTGCCGTTCGTTTCGAGCGAGCGGTTGGTCGTCGGAACGATGACGCCGCCGACGCCGTCGGAGTTGAGCGCCTGGTTCGTGCTGCCGTTGTAGCGCACGTCGAGGCGTGCGAAGCGCACCTCGCGCGGCGCCTTGAATTCCTGCTGCTCGTAGGCGACGAAGTAGAACGCCCGGTTGCGTGCGAGCGCGCCGCCCAGCGAGCCGCCGAACTGGTGCTGCGTGGGAGCCGCCTCCTGCCCGAACGCGTTCCGCGCGGCGAGCTGCTCCGGCCGCAGCAGGTAGAAGGCTGTCCCGCTGGTGTCGTTCGCCCCGGACTTCGTGATGGCGTTGACCAGCCCGCCGGTCGAGCGGCCGAATTCGGGCGAGTAGCCTGCCTTGACCACCCGGAACTCGCGGATCGCCTCCTGGGGGATCGTAAAGGTGAACTGCGAGCGCTCGCCGCCGCGGATGCCGCCGAAGAACGGCTGGTTGTAGTCGGCTCCGTCGATGCTGATGTTGCCGTTGATGCCGCGCTGTCCCGCGAGCGATATCTGTCCGCGCTGCGGCTCGACCTGCGCGGTGGGCGTCAGGGAGACGAAATCATGGAACCGCCGCCCGTTGATCGGCAGGTTCGAGATCGCCTGGCTGTCGAGCGTCACGTCGGACGTGTCCGTGGTCGTCTCGACGACAGAGGTCTCTGCGCTCACGGTGACGCCCGGCAGCACGCCGCCCGTGCTGTCTTCGAGCATGCCGGTGATCTCGGCGGTGGTCGCCCGGTTCTGGGCGAGCGCGGGAACGGCGAGCACAGTGACGGCGGTCAGGACGGTGCAGACGCCGAGGCGAAACATGGATTCTCCCGAGCCGGAAGAGCGGGCGCGTCGACGGAAGTGGCGCACTGTCCGGGGATCCTACCGGACCAGCGTCAAAGACTGTGAAGCGGCGGTCAAGAAGGGGAGACGCCGGCGCGGCGTTTCGGTAACATGCGGTGCATTCAGTCGAATCGCAGCCTGCAACCGGAGAGTGCCGCCATGCAACGTCTAGCCGTGACCTGCTGCCTGATCCTCGCCGTCACCGTGTCGGTCGCCGCCCAGCGCGAGGGATGGACGCGGCCGTTTCCGGGACACCGCGTCATCGGCAACCTGTACGCCGTCGGGACGTACGACCTGGCGGTGTTTCTCGTCACGTCCGACGACGGGCACTTCCTGATCAACACCGGGCTGGAAGACTCCACCGCGCTGATCCGCGAGAACGTCGAGGCGCTCGGCTTCCGGCTCGAGGATGTGCGGGTGCTGCTGACGACGCAGGCGCACTGGGACCATACGGCCGCGCTGGCCGAGATCAAGGAGCTCGCCGGCTGCGAGATGTGGGCGACGGCCGGCGACGCGCCGGTGCTCGAGGACGGCGGGTTCAGCGACCCGCACTTCGGCGGCCGGCAGTCGTTCGAGCCGGTGGCGGTCGACCGGATCATCGAGGACGGCGAGGTGCTGCAGCTTGGCGACGCGCGGCTGACGGTGGTCCCTAGTCGGGGGCACACGGCCGGCAGCGTGAGCTACACCATGACCGTCCAGGAGGGCGGCCGCGAATACGACGTCGTCATCGCCAACATGGGCACCATCAACCCGGGCAAGCAGCTCGTGGTCGACCCGACCTACCCCGGCGTGGCGGAGGACTTCGCCGAGACCTTCCGCCGGCAGAGGGCGCTGGACATCGACGTCTGGGTCGCCTCGCACGGCGGGCAATACAGGCTGCACGACAAGTACGAAGCGGGGCAGGCGTACGACCCGCTCACGTTCGTGGATCCCGAGGGCTTCCGCGCCGAGGTCGAGCGCCTCGAGCGCCTGTACAGGGAGCAGATCGCCGCGGAGCAGCGCTGAAGCGCGTGGGCGACCGCCGGGTCGGCGCGAATCGAGGGAGGGCGGCATGCGACGCGAGCTGTTCGGTTGGTTTCTCGGTGCGGCGATGGCGGCGGTGCTCGCACCCGCGCCGGCGGTGGGGCAGGACGTGCGCGACGGCGGCGCGGAGCCGTCAACGCAGTTCCGCACGCCCTGGGGTGATCCGGACCTGCAGGGGATCTGGGACACCGACTCGTTGCGCAGCGTCCCGCTGGAGCGCTCTCCCGAATACGGCGAGCGCGCCGTCCTGACGGACGAGGAGCAGGCGGCCAGGGCGGCCAGGGAACAGCTGCGCGCGGTGGACGATCCGTCGGTGCGTCCGGACGGCGCGCGCGAGGACCTGCGGACGCCCGTGCACTGGGACGAGTGGTCGGACAAGCCCTCCCCGCGCACGTCGATCATCGTGGACCCTCCCAACGGCAGGATTCCGCCGTTGACCCTGGGCGCCCAGTCGCGGCCGCCTGATCCGTCGGCAGTCATCGGCTTTGCGGGCGGCAGCTTCGGCGACGGCCCCTTCAACGGGCCGGACGACTACAACCCGATCGACCGCTGCATTACGCGGGGGCTGCCGAACACCTGGTTCCCCAGCCTCTACAACAACGGTTTCCAGATCGTGCAGAACCGGGATTTCGTGGCCATTCTCTACGAACGGCTGCACGAGCACCGCATCATCCCGCTGGACGGCCGCGTGCCGCTGGATCAGAGCATCCGCACGTGGTTCGGCGATTCGCGCGGACGCTGGGAGGGTGACACGCTGGTCGTCGATGTGACGAATTTCAGCGACCGGACGAACTACAAGGGCGCCGGGTCGGGACTCAAGCTGACCGAGCGCTACAGCCGGGTGGACGCCGAGACGGTGCGCGTGGAGATCACCGTGGATGACCCGTCGACCTGGACGCAGCCGTGGACAGCGGTCATAGAGGCGCAGCGCGACGCCGCCTACTGGCAGATCTTCGAGTACGCCTGCCACGAGGCGAACTACAACATGACCTTCATGCTGGAGGCGGCGCGGGCCGAAGACCGGGCGGCGGCGCAACAGCAGCGCTGATGCTCGCCGCCTATCTGGCGTATACGGGCAACCGTCAACGGGCCGTGTAGGTCCGGCTATGTCCGTTGCGGCCGTTCGTAACCGTAAAGCCGCCGTCCGCACCCACTGACGCTCTCAGCCAGTGCCCCTGGCAGTCTTCGCTCTCCTCGAAGTTGGCGATCATGTCTTCCACGGTGTTGTGGCCCGTGCTCTCGAGCGCCAGATGGGTCTGCCAGATGCCCTCGACGCCCGGGATGGCGGCGATCCGGTCGTACATGTGCGGCGCCGTGATTCCCTTGCGGGGACCGTTGTTGACGACTACCACCTGCGGGCTGATGGCCCACAGATGCGCCGGCGCGCCCGCCCCGTCGAACGCGCCGTGGCGGCTCGTCTGATAGAGCGTGACCGTCCCCAGCCGGTTGACGGGACACGACAGCTTCATCTCCATGTCCCAGTCCAGATCGCCGAGATTGAGAAACGAGAAGCGGCCGAAGCTGAACAGCGCGCCCAGCGTCCGCTGATTCTCCGCTGATGCGGGCGGTTTGTTCTCGGCGCCTGCGCAGTGCGGGTTGGGCCCTCCGTCGTTGATCGTCTCGGCGAGCAGCTCCATGTTGGAGGAGATGAACTTGACGTCGACGTCGCCCAGCTGCATCGTGTCGCCCGCGCCGGCGACCATCCGGGCGTCGCCGGCGACCTCCAGGTAGATGTCGCGCCACTGCTGGTTGCGCTCCTCGGTCTCGCCGCCGTGGTCGAGGAACCGATCGATCGGGATCATCTCGTCCAGCTCGGCGAGGCTGCCGACATGGTCGGTGTGGAAGTGGGTGATCAGCATGTAGTCCAGCTTCTCGAGGCCCGCTTCCTGCATCGTCGCCACGATCCGTCCCGCGTCGCGGCCCTCCGGCCGCGGCCAGCCGGTGTCGACGAGCATCGATTCCCCGGACGGAGACACGACCAGCGTGGCGCCCCCGCCTTCCACGTCGATCCAGTAGATGTCCATGCTTCGGGTTTGCGCGTGGGACGTCGCGGCCGAGGCGTTCAGCAGGACCGCCAACAGCAGCGCCAACGGCCTGGTAGCGGTAGCGGTTCGCATGTAGAACCTCCTGCGGGACCGAATCTCCGCGCGGGCCGCGCGCGTTGAGCGGTTACGTCACGCCGAACGCCTGGCCCAGCGCATCGGCCAGTGGCTCGGCGTACGCCAGCCCGTGCCGGTTGTGGCACATCGCCACCGCCAGGCGGTTGTCCAGGTCGGCCCAGCCGATGGAACCGCCCAGCCCCGGATGGCTCAGGATGCGCCCGCTGCCGAACACGCCCGGCGCCTCCAGCCAGAACCCGCCGTTCGAGACGCGCGTGATCGTGCCGCGGCCGACGTCGAGCTTGTCCGTGTCGGTGCGCGGCTCCAGGCAGCGGCGCACGCGCTCCGCTGAGAGCAGGCGCACGCCGTCGAGCTGACCTTCGTTCGCCAGCAGCGCGAAGAAGCGCGCCGAGCTGGTGGCGTTGTAGATGCCGCCCGCGCCCGGAATCACCGCGCGCCGGACGATGGAGCGCCCGAATACGTCCTGGGTGCCCGCCACCTGAATCGGCATGGAACGCCCGCGCGCCGTGCTCTGATCGGCGATCGAGCTCTCGCTGTTGTACATGTGCGCGACCCGCGGCTCGTCCGCCGGCGGGAGTCCCATCCACAGGTCCCTGATGCCGAGAGGCTCGGCAATCTCCTCGTGCACGAACTGGCGGAACGGCCGCTGCTTCGGATCCGTGCGTTTGACGATCTCCGAGTTGATCCAGCCCCAGGTATAGCTGTGGTACGCGTTGGTGGTGCCCGGCTCGAAAACGGGCTCCAGGTTTGCCAGCGCGTTCACCATCCAGTCGTAGTCGGCCATCTGCTCGGGCGTGACGCCCTCCGGCATCGCCGGAATGCCGGTGCGGTGGCTCAGGCCGTCGCGCACCGTGGCCTTGTCCTTGCCGTGCGCCGCGAACTCCGGCCAGTAGCTGGCGATCGGCGCGTCGTAGGAGACCAGCCCCCGCTCCGCCTGGATGTGCAGCGCCGTGGCGGTGATGGCCTTGGTCACCGAGAACACGTTGAACAGCGTTTGCCGGTCGACGTTGCGACCGGTCCTATGGTCGGCCACGCCGCCCCAGACGTCGACCACCAGCTCCTCGTCCTTGTACACGGCGAACTGGAGGCCGACTTCGCCGGCCCGGATCGCCGCGTCCACGGCGTCCTGGAAGATCTCCTGGGGATCGCCTGCCGCGCCGCCCCGTTCCTGCGCGAGCAGCCCCGCCTCGCCCAGTAGGCGCATGATGCTCAGCGCGCTCACGCCGCCGGCGGCGTTGAATAGGAACCCCCGCCGCGACAGGGAAGGCGCGTGGATGCCGGCCATGCTACCTTGACTTTCGCGCCGCCGCTTCTTCCTCGTCCTCCGCACGCCCGCCCGTCAGGATGCCCTCCATTCCGTAGTTTCCTTCGTGACAGGCGTACTCGTAGATCGGCTGGTTCAGCGCCGTGAAGGGGTACGCGACCGTCCAGGACCGCGTGTACATCTGCGGGTCGTGGACCTCGATCTCGTACTCGATGGTCTCGTCTGCGGTGCGGGTGAAGCGCTCGACGAGTTTCATGCCCTCGCCGGACCCGCTGTGCGAGTTGAAGCGCGACCAGGGCTGGAGCGCGCTCACGTTGGGGTGGATGTTGGTCGTCGTCACCTCCAGCGTATCGCCGTTCCAACTCCCGCGCGGCACACCGTTCCACTCGGCTATGTCCTCGGCGACGGCAGGGAAATCCGCCAGCGGGATCATGCGGGTCTCGTGGATCTGTTCATGGAGGATGGCGACGTAGCCGGGCGCCTGGAAGATCTGGAAGTTGTTGTTATAGGAACGCGGGAACATGGCGTTGGGCATGCCGCCCCGCGTCACGCACCGCTCCCAGACGTGCCGGTCCTCCCAGGTGTCGTCGCCGCGCGGCCGGCCGGTCATGGCGGCCTCCCCGGCGGATGTCAGCGGCGGAAACTTGCCGCTCGGTGGATCGACGAGCAGCGACGTCCGGTCGGTCGGCGTGCCGCGCTCCATCCAGAAATTATTGTAGGCGCCGACGTTCCCGCCGGCCACCGTCTCCCGGCGCTCGGCCAGCAAGAGCTGCTGGTCGCGCTCGGCCACTTCGCTTTGGCGTTGAACGGTTTCCTCATCGGTCAGCGTCGTCCGACCCTGATACTCGTCGGGTCGCTCCATCGGAACGACCCCGGACGAATGCCAGACGCCCTGCAGATCCGGGTCGCCCCAGGGCGTGCGCGGCGCGCTTGCCGACTGCGCCGCGGCGAATGCCGGGGCCAGCGCCAATGCTGCAACTGCCATACATGCCGCGGTAAGAGATGGGAACCTCATCTGACTCTCCTGGTTATGCAGCCTGATTTCTTTACGGACAGGCAAATGATGGACCCGGATGTGGCCGAGTGCAAAGCTCGCGCGCCGAATCCTGCGGCGAGACCGACGAACCGGAGCGCGAAAGGCTCGCTGCGACGCGTCAGGTCAGCGTCTCGACCCTGCCCGTGCTGTCACCGAAGCTGTCAACGTGCACCCCGAGCCTGTCGAGCAGCGCGACGTACAGGTTGGCGATCGGTGTCCCCTCGGGGTGCCGGACATAGCGGCCGCCCCTGATCCCGGCGGCTTGCCCGCCAACCACCGCAACGGGCAGGTCGTCATGGAAGTGCGTGTTGCTGTCGCTGATGCCGGTCCCATAGAGCAGCGCGGTATGGTCCAGCAGCGTGCCGTCGCCCTCGGGCGTCTCGCCCAGCCTGGTCGCCAGGTGCGCAAACTGCTGGAAGTGGTACTCGTTGATCATGTGCAGGCGTTCGAGCTTGCCGACTTCGTCCTGGTGATGCGACAACGGGTGGTGCGAATCCGAAACCCCGATCTCGGGATAGGCCCGGCCGCTGACCTCCTTCGCCAGCATGAAGGTGCTGACGCGCGTCAGATCCGTCTGGAACGCGAGCGCCAGCAGGTCCATCTGCAGCTTCGCGTGCGTGGCGTAGTCTTCCGGGATGCCCGCGGGCTCGTCCACCAGCGGCAGCTCGCGCGAACTCTGCAGCTCGGCGGTCCGGATGCGCCGCTCGACGTCCCGCACCGAATCGACGTATTCGGATACCTTGACCTGGTCACCCACCCCAAGTATCCGTTGCAGGCGCCTCAACTCGGAGGAGACCGCGTCGATGATGGTCCGGTCGCGTTCGAGCCGGGCCAGCCGCGCCGCCGGATCCGTGCTGCCGCTGGTGCCGAAGAGGCGCTCGAAGACGGCGCGCGGGTCGCGCTCGACGGGTAGCGGCGTGGTCGGCGTGCGCCAGGCGACTGTGTTCGTGTAGGCGCAGCTCGAGCCACCGTCGCAGGTACCCACCATCGCGTTGGACTCGATGCCGAGCTCCAGGGAGGTCAACTGCGTCTCCCTGCCGAGCTCCCGGGCGGCCACCTGATCCATGGAGGTCGCGGCGTAGACGTCGGCGCCGGTGGTCAACCTGAATTTCGTCGCCGTCAGGAACGTCCCGGCCGACCGCGCGTGGTCGCCGCCCCCTTCCATGAGATCCGCGGGCTTGTCGGCCAGGCCGCCCATGAGCAGGACCCGGTCTTTGAACGCCGCTAGCGACCGGAGCGTAGGCGGCAGATCCTGCAGCGGTCCTTCCGCCCTCGGCCACCAGTAGCCCATGGACATGCCGTTGGGCACGTAGAAGACGCCCAGCCTGCGCAACCGCGCCGGTGCCGCCGCGGTCTGGCTCATTGCCGTGAGGGCCGGCACCATGCAGTCGAGCAGCGGGAGCGCCAGGGTGGCTCCCGTGCCGCGCAACACCGCCCGCCGAGACAAGTGCTTTCTAGTGATGAACATGGTTATTGCTCCGCCTGTTGTTGGTCCGTGTCCCGCACGATCCGCTGCTGGAACGGGTCGCTCTCGACGATGCCCAGAACGAGCGACGACCAGCGAAAATCGTCGCGCGCCGCATCCCGCACGATGTGCCGCACGGTGGGCGCATCCAGATAGTCGACGCCACGGCCCAGCGCATACGTCAGCAGCTTCTCCGTGATCGTCTGGACCAGCTCGCCTTCGCCCCGGCGCAGCAACGCTTCCCGGAATGTCCCGGGGCTGTCGATATCCGTTCCCCTCCACGTAATCGCGGAGTCGATCGGCGCGCCTTCATCGTCCTCGCGCCACCTGCCGATCGCATCGAAGTTCTCCAGCGCGAAGCCCAACGGATCCATGGTGGCGTGGCAGCTCGCGCACACCGGGTTCGAGCGATGCTGCTCCATCCTCTCCCGCAGCGACGTCGGCTCGCTCTTCCCGTCGTTCTCCGGGAGCGGCGGCACGGCCGCCGGCGGCGGCGGCGGCGGTGCGCCGAGCAGCGTCTCGAGCACCCACTTGCCCCGGAGCACGACCGACGTCCGGTTCGCGTACGAGGTCACCGTCAGCACGCTGCCATGCCCCAGGAGCCCTTGCCGCGACGGATCGGCGACCGGGATGCGCCGGAAGTGGCTGCCGTATACGTCCGGAACGCCGTAATGGTCGGCGAGGCGGGCGTTCAGGAAGGTGTAATCGGCGCGCAACAGGTCGAGGACGGTGCGGTCGTCGCGCACCTGGCTCTCGAAGAACAGCTCGGTTTCCTTGATCAACGCGTTGCGCAGAGTGCTGTCGTAGCCGGGAAACCGCAACGGGTCCGGCACGATGGTCTCCAGGTTGCGTATCTGCAGCCACTGCCCGAGGAAGTCGTTCATCCAGCGCACCGCCCGCCGATCCGCGAGCAGTCGGCGCGTCTGCTGCGCCAGAACGACCGGATCCCGCAGCTCGCCGCGCGTGGCCGCGTCCAGCAACTCTTCATCCGGAATGCTCTTCCACAGGAAGGAGGCCAAGCGCGACGCCAGCTCCAGATCGTTGATCCGGTAGATGGTCCCGGCCGAAGCATCGACCGGGTCGGCTTCGGCGCGCATGAGAAACGCGGGCATGCTGAGCAGCGCTTCCAACCCTCGTGCAATACCAGCCTCGAACCCCCCGGCGGCGCGCCCGATCTCGTAGATCTCCATCAGGGGACGCGTATCGGCGTCCGTGACGGGCCGCCGATACGCGCGGCGGGCCAGCGTGCTCATGATCGTTCTCGCGCACGGTTCCTCGTCCTGAGGGCCGCTCGGCCGGCACACGAAGATGCGCTGGCGGCTCGGCGTCTCCTCCGGTATCTCCCCGCCGTACGGACCATGGATTTCGAGCGACTGCACGCCGGCCACCATGTTGTCGCCCACTCCCCGCGATGCTGATGGGGCTACGTCGGTGAAGGCCGCCGACACGAGCCGCGTTCCGGCCTTGACCGGGAGACGCACTTCCATATCCTCGTCGGCCGTCTGGTTGTACAGCCCGATCCGCTGGTGCACGAGATCGTCGTCCGGAGGGGCGATGCCGCCTCCCGAGAGGGTGTACTTGACCTGCCCCTCGAACCTGGCTCCCACTGTCAGGCGCTCGACGAGCGCGTGGTCGATACGCAGCTCAACGTGGTACTCGCGCTCCGCGATGTTGCCGCGGATCGTCCCGCCGACGTCGCCCCGCTGCAACCGGATCTTGAAGAGATAATCGCCGTCGAGCGAAAACGCATGGCGCGCCGCCAGGCCGCCGTGCGTCGCGAACGGCAGGTCCTCGCCCATCCGGGCTTCCTGCCGCGTTCCGGTCGGCAGCCTGTACGTCTGGATCGCCGGTCGGTTTTCGAGCGTGCCGACCGCGAGCCGGCTGACCTTGGTGGCCGCGGTGATGTAGCGATCCATCAACGCCGGGGTCATCGCCAGCACGGCGGCATTGTTGTCGAAGCCGAAGCCCGCCATGTCGCTCGGGAGCAGCGCCTCCCCGTCGAGCTCCAGAGCCAGCAAGTCACGTACGGCATTCACGTACTGGGTTCGATTCATGCGGTGCGACGCCACGCGGCCCGGGTTGGGCGCCGCGGCGCCCACGTTGTCGAGCTCCGCCTCGAGCGCCGTCACGAACGCGGTCACCGCCGACTGCTCGGGCCGCGGGCGGCCCTGCGGCGGCATCTGGCCGCTGCGGAGCTTGCGGACGACTTTCTCCAGCAACTCGCGGTGTTCAGCCACCCGGCTGATGTCGACCTGGTCGAACATCACCCCGCCCGTTTTCAGCCGTTCGTTGTGACAGGCCACGCAGTACCGGTCGAGCAGCGCGCGTGACGGTGTATCCGTCTGGCCCGCCGCCGCCGCGGGCTGCACGGTCGCGACGACAACGCAGACAGCGCCGATCGCTCTCAGCATGCGCATGGACGTTCCTTATTTTCAGCAGGTTTCAAGAGGAAGGCGCGCCGCAGGCGCACGTGCCTGACGACTTCAACCTCATCTGCGCAACCTATCACACTTGGCGCTGGCGTAAAAGGCCTGTCTCAGGCCATTTTTGGGGTGCTGCCAGCGGATTTTTGCATAATCGGGCCCCGCTGCGATCGAAATGCGTCGCTGCCGACGATATTTTGATAAGCTTGCGGGTGCGTTTCCAGCATCAGTCCTGTCGCCCAACGCGTAGCCGACACCGGCAATGCGGCTGAACTGCAAGAGGGTTACTATGCGCATCCGAACGACGCGTCTCGCTGGCTTGATTCTCCTGCCCGCACTGGCCGTCGGTGTCGCGGCAGCCGCTTCACCGGACCTGCGTCTGGTGGATGCGGCGGCGGCCCGGGATACCGCGCTCATGCGCTCGCTGATCGACGAGGGGGTCGATGTAAATGCCGCGCGGGCCGACGGTGCGGCGGCGTTGCTCTGGGCCGCCCACTGGGACGACGCCGCAACGGTCCAGTTGCTGCTGCGGGCCGGCGCCAACGTGAATGCCGCCGACGATCACGGCGTGACGCCGCTCGCCCGCGCGTGCGAGAACGCGAGTGCAGCGGTGGTCGAACGGCTCCTCGACGCCGGGGCGAATCCGAACGCGGCGCAGACGAACGGGCTGACGCCGCTCATGACGGCCGCGCGCACGGGCAGCCTCGACGTGGTCAAGGCCCTGCTCGCCCGCAACGCCGACGTCGACGCCGCCACCGCCGCGACACATGAAACGGCCCTGATGTGGGCCGTCGCCGAACACCACGTGGACGTAGTGCGCACGCTGGTAGAGCAGGGCGCCGACGTTCATCCCCGGCAGCGGCAACGGTTTTCTCCGCTGATCGCCGCGGCCCGCAACGGCGACATCGAGACGGCCGAAATCCTGCTCGCGGCGGGCGCACGCGTCGATGACGCTGGAGCGGACGGCGCCCACCCGCTTGCGTATGCCATCGTCGCCGGGCGGAGCGCATTCGCCCACTTCCTGCTGGAGCAGGGCGCCGATCCGAACGGGGCAATCGATGGCGTCACGGCGCTGCACGCTGCCGCGGGTCCCGTCGACACGTGGCTGAAGGCGTGGAGCCGCAAGCACGGCGGCGTGCGCGCGCGCGCGGGCCGTCTCAAGCTGAGCGAACGACTGCCGCTGGTGGATGCCCTGCTGGCGCGGGGCGCGGACCCCAACGCCCGGATGACCGCCTCCGACGTGACGCACCAGGGTTTCGTGCGGAACGGTGCATACGACACGTTCGCGACCGGTACCGGAGACGTAGCAGGTGCGACGCCGCTGTGGGTCGCGTCCTTCGCGACGAACCCCGGGCCGGGCCGGATGCGGAACGGCAGACGCTTCCCCTTTTCGAACGGCGAGATCGTTCGCAGTCTCCTCGCCGCGGGTGCGCGTCCCGACATCACCACGGTCGACGGCACGACGGCGCTCATGGCCGCGTCCGGATGCGGGCGTTGGGGGCATTGGACGAACACGCCGCGGGCATTCGCTCAGCCGGAGGCGGAAAAGACAATCGAGATCCTCATCGAGGCCGGCATGGACGTGAAGGCCGTCAACGAAGGCGACTTCACCGCGCTGCATTGCGCGGCCTTCAGTGGGCTGAACGAGGTGGTGCGGCAACTCTTGGAGCACGGCGCCGACGTCGACGCGCGCGACTGGCGGGGGCGGACGGCGTTCCGCCTGGCCGAGGGCGCCAAGCAATCGTTCCACTACCAGGCGTGGCCCGAAGTCGCAGCCCTGCTCGCGGAGCTCGGAGCGGACACCAGCCTGGGGATCCCGGGCACCCTCCACGAGCGCTTGCGGGGACTGCTGGCGACGCAGTAGCGCTGCCGCGGCTAATGAGAGCCGGGGCTCCGATGCCCAGGGAGGTCCGATGACACGTCATCTGGCAGGATGGGCGGCGGCGTTCGCGGTGGGCGCGGCAACCGTCGTGGCCGCGCAGAAATTGGTGGGCCCCGAGGAGTTCGACCGCGCGATGAAGACGATCGGCTCATCCATCGACGCTGTCGATGAAGCTGTTGCGTCGAGCTCTTATGAGCCTGCCAAGACGCCGCTGACGATGGCGCGCCAGGTTCTGGCGTCCACCAGGCCAGTGTGGGAAACCAGCCGGCGGCCCGATGCCGTGCGGATGACGCGCGAGGCAGTAGCCGCGCTCGACGCGCTCGACAAGGTCCTGTCCGGGATCACCGTCGATGCGGGGGAGGTGGCCGTGTCCCTGCAGAACGTCATGCGCGCCTGCGACGCGTGTCACGCAACCTATCGCGAGGGTGATGACGAAACCGGCTATCGTATGAAATCAGAGTTCCGCTGACGCCCGCCGCCGGTGGGCTGTTCTGCTATGGTTTTCTTCGTGTTCCTGGGGAAAGCGACCATGCGTATCCAAACGAAGCGCCTCGCCGGCCTGTTGCTCCTGCCCGCCGCACTCACAGTCGGTGTCGCGGCCGCCTCGGTGGACCTGCGTCTGGTGGATGCGGCGGCAGCCCGCGACACCGCGCTCGTGCGCGCGTTGCTTGACGAGGGGGTCGATGTTGACGCCGCGCGTGCCGACGGTACGACGGCGCTGCTCTGGGTCGCGCACTGGGACGACGCCGAAGCGGTCGAGCTGTTCGTGCGGGCCGGCGCCAACGTGAACGCCGCCGACGATCACGGCGTTACGCCGCTTGCCCGCGCGTGCGAGAACGGGAGCGCCGCGGTGGTCGAACGGCTGCTCGATGCCGGGGCGGATCCGAACGCGACGCAGACGAACGGGTTGACGCCGCTCATGACGGCCGCGCGCACGGGCAGCCTCGACGTGGTCAAGGCCCTGCTTGCCCGGGGCGCCGACATCGACGCCGCCACCGCCGCGACGGATGAAACGGCGCTGATGTGGGCCGTCGCCGAACGCCACCAGGACGTTGTGCGCGCGCTTGTCGAGCAGGGCGCCGACGTGCATCCCCGGCCGCGGCAACGGTTTTCGCCGTTGATCGCCGCGGCCCGCAACGGCGACATCGAGACGGCCGAAGTGCTGCTGGCCGAGGGCGCGCGCGTCGATGACGCTGGCGCGGACGGCGCGCATCCGCTCGCATTCGCGATAGTCGCCGGGCGGAGCACATTCGCCCACTTCCTGCTGGAGCAGGGGGCCGATCCGAACGGGGCGATCGACGGCGTCACGGCGCTGCACGCCGCCGCCGCTCCCGTCGGCGAGTGGCTGAGGGCGTGGAGCCGCAAGCACGGCGGCGCGCGCGGGCGTGGAGGCCGGCTCAAGCTCAGCGACAGGCTGCCGCTGGTTGATGCCCTGCTCGCCCGCGGTGCGGATCCAAACGCCCGGATGACCGCTTCCGGCGTGATGCACCAGGGTTTTGTGCGGAACGGTGCGTACGACACGTTCGCGACCGGCACCGGAGATATCGCAGGTGCGACACCGCTGTGGGTCGCGGCCTTCGCGACGAACCCCGGGCCGGGCCGGCCGAGGATCGGGTGGAACACGCCCGATTCGACCGGCGAGATCGTTCGCAGTCTTCTCGCAGGCGGTGCGCGTCCCGATATCACCACGGTCGACGGCACGACGACACTCATGGCCGCGTCCGGATGCGGGCGGACGGGGCATTGGACGAACACGCCACGGGCAATTCGTCAGCCGCAGGCGGAAGCAGCAGTCGATATCCTGCTCGAGGCCGGCATGGACGTGAACGCCACCAACGAAGGCGACTTCACGGCGCTGCACTGCGCGGCCTTCAGCGGGCTGAACGAGGTGGTGCGGCAGCTCGTGGAGCACGGCGTCGACATCGACGCGCGCGACTGGCGGGGCCGGACGGCGTTCCGCCTGGCCGAGGGCGCCAAGCAGTCGTTCCACTACCAGGCGTGGCCCGAGGTCGCAGGCCTGCTCGCGGAGCTCGGAGCCGATACGAGCCTCGGGATCCCGGGCACCATCCACGAGCGCCTGCGGGGACTTCTGGCGACGCAGTAGCGCAGCTGCGACGAACGAGCACCGGCAATGCGCTGATTAAGAGGAAAAGCCACCATGCGCATCCGAACGAAGCGTCTTGCCGGTCTTCTTCTCCTGCCCGCCGCACTGACAGTTGGTGTCGCGGCGGCTGTGTCGACGGACCTGCGTCTGGTGGATGCGGTGGCGGCCCGGGACACCGCGCTCGTGCGCGCGCTGCTCAACGAGGGGGTCGATGTAGACGCCGCGCGGGCCGATGGTGCGACGGCGTTGCTCTGGGCCGCGCACTGGGATGACGCCGAAGCGATCGATCTGCTCGTGCGGGCCGGCGCCAACGTGAATGCCGCCGACGACCACGGCGTTACGCCGCTCGCCCGCGCGTGCGAGAACGCGAGCGCCGCGGTAGTCGAACGGCTGCTCGACGCCGGGGCGAATCCGAATGCGGCGCAGACCAACGGGCTGACGCCGCTCATGACGGCCGCGCGCACGGGCAGCCTCGACGTGGTCAAGGCTCTGCTCGCTCGCGGCGCCGACGTCGACGCCGCCACCGCCGCCACCCACGAAACGGCGCTGATGTGGGCCACCGCCGAACGCCGCCTGGACATCGTCCGCGCGCTCGTCGAGCAGGGCGCCGACGTGCATCCCCGGCCGCGGCAGGCGTTCTCGCCGCTGATCGCCGCGGCCCGCAACGGCGACATCGAGACGGCCAAGGTCCTGCTCGCCGCGGGCGCACACGTCGACGATAACGGATCGGACGGCGCGCATCCGCTGGCCTATGCGGTCATCGCCGGACAGAGCGCGTTCGCCCACTTCCTGCTGGGGCAGGGCGCCGATCCGAACGGGGCGGTCGACGGCGTCACGGCGCTGCATGCCGCCGCCGGGTCCGTCGGCACGTGGCTGAAGGCGTGGAACCGCAAGCACGGCGGCGTGCGCGCGCGCGCGGGCCGTCTCAAGCTGAGCGAACGGCTGCCGCTGGTGAATGCTCTTCTCGCCCGCGGCGCGGACCCCAACGCCCGGATGACTGCCTCCGCCGTGGCGCACCAGGGTTTCGTGCGGAACGGCGCGTACGACACGTTCGCGACCGGCACCGGCGACGTGGCCGGTGCGACGCCGCTGTGGGTCGCGGCGTTCGCAATGAACCCCGGTCCGGGCAGCGCCTCCTTTCGGGGACGCAGACCCCAGCCGAGCTCCAACGGCGAGGTCCTGCGCAGCCTGCTCGCGGCGGGCGCCCGTCCCGGCATCAAGACGAAGGACGGCACCACGGCGCTCATGGCCGCGGCCGGCTGCGGGCGTGCGGCTCACCTGACCAACGTGCCGCGGGCGCCGCGCCTGTCGACGGCTGAAGAGGCAGTCGAAATCCTGCTCGAGGCCGGCATGGACGTGAACGCCACCAACGAAGGCGACTTCACGACGCTGCACTGCGCGGCCTTCAGCGGGCTGAACGAGGTGGTGCGGCAACTCTTGGGGCACGGCGCCGACATCGACGCGCGCGACTGGCGGGGGCGGACGGCGTTTCGTCTGGCCGAGGGCGCCAAGCAGTCGTTCCACTACCAGGAGTGGCCCGAAGTCGCAGACCTGCTCGCGGAACTCGGAGCCGATACGAGCCTCGGGATCCCGGGCACCATCCACGAGCGCCTGCGGGGACTGCTGGCGACGCAGTAGCACCGCCGCGACGCACGAGTCGAGGCTCCGCTGCCGCCCGCTGCGGGCGGGCTACTCCGCCATCTTTTCCTTGACCCGCGCGCCGGCCAGGATGTTCTCCAGCCCGTAGTTGCCCTCGTGACAGGCGTACTCGTAGATCGGTCCCCCGAGATCCGTCATCGGGATCGACGCGGTCCACGCACTGTGGTACTCGGTCGGGTCGGTCAGCGTGAACTCGTAGTCGACCGTGTTCTTGTCGACGCGCGTGAACCGCTCGACCAGGTGCGTGGTGGCGCTGGCGCCGAACACGGTCCGGGTTCTGCCGGCGACCGGCGCGAGGTTGGCCGTTTCCACCACCAGGGTGTCGCCCTCCCAACGGCCGCGGGAATCGCCGAGCCACTGGCGGATCTGCCCGCCGGCGTGCGGCCGTCCATCCAGGGGAATGATGCGGACGTCGTGAATCATCTCGACGAGGATCGCGACGTACCCCGGCGTCTGGAAGATCTGGTAGTTGTGGTTGTAGAAACCGGGCATCATGGCGCCCGGCATGCCACGCGAGATGCACCGCTCGTAGAGGCTCCGATCCTCCGGACCCGCGGGGTCCAGATCCCGGGCGTCGTTGTACGCGGTGCGCCGCGCCGCTTCGCCCGGCATCAGCGCCGGCAGCTTGCCGTTGTCGGGGTCGACGACGAGCGATGTGCGTTCGTTCTGGAGCCCGCGCTCCAACCAGAAGCTGTTATAGGCGCCGGTCTGTCCGGGCGGGGGCGGGCGGTCCGAGTTGCGGACCCGTTCCTCGTCTCGCGCGGTACGTTCCTCGGCGGTCAGGAACGCCTGGTCCGTCAGATCGTCGGGACGCTCCAGGCCCGTCGTCGTGGCGTTGGTCCAGATTCCCTGCAGGTCCGGATCGCCCCATGGCGTCCGGAACGACGATGTGTCCTGTCCGGCGGCTGCGCCCGGCAGGAACGATGCAACGGCGACTACGGCGAACATCGCGGCGAATTTGCGACCGTTCATCTGACACCTCCCAGCCTTTCGGCGATGGATCCGCGTACGCCCATGATGGCGCAGTGCGGCTTCGGGTGCAACGGCGTCCGCGACTTTTTCGCGAAGAATGTGTCAGACGCGGCGGCGCCGATGCCCTCCACGTGGTAGCCGCCGAGCGCGGCTACGCACGCCACGGTCAGCGTCAGGCAGCCGGCCCCGACCAGGGCGCCGGCGCCCGTCTCGCGCAGGGCGCCGTGCAGCGACGACGACGGTCAAGAGGGTGATGCGAGTGAGCGGAAAGCCGACGATCCGGAGCAACAGGCGTGTCGGTGGATTATGGCCTGAAGCGGCCGATTCGTTCATCGCGTCGTGTGCAAAAAAATGGCGGAGAGAGTGGGATTCGAACCCACGGTAGGAGGTTCACCCCTACACACGCTTTCCAAGCGTGCTCCTTCAACCACTCGGACATCTCTCCGCGCGGGCAGATCAGCATAGTCTAGCGCTATCGTGCAGCCGCACCGCCAAGGATGTTGTAAAGGCCGTAATTGCCCTCGTGACAGGCGTATTCGAAGAGCGGGCCGTCACTCCGCCTCATCGGGATCTCGTAGGTCCACGGCTGCGTCCATACCGTGGGATCTTTAATCGTCGCCTCGTACAGCAGCGTGGTTTCCGAAACCCGTGTCAACCGCTCCGTAAGGTGCAGGTTGCGTCCGACAGGCCGTTCATGAAGCTCGTCTCGCCCCTGAAGTTGGTGGTCTCGATCACGAGGGTTTCGCCCTTCCAGCGGCCGCGCGAGCTTCCAAGCCACTGGCGGATTTCGGCGTCGAGCCGGTCGCGGCCGTCGATCGGCACGACACGGGCGTCGTGGATCATCTCGTTGAACAGCACGACGGTGTCCTCGGTCTGAAACACCTGCACGTTCTGGTTGTAGGTGCCGGGGATCATCGGAGGACCGGTGTTGAAGCCGACCAGACAGCGGACGGCATACCTGCCCGGTCCGAGGTCGTCGACGAATCCCCCCGGGGTCGGCTCGTGGCGGTTGACCCCCGCCCGCGACTCAATGAGCGCCGCCCGCTTGCCCGCCGCCTCCGCCGTCAGCGCAGGCACGCGCCCGTTGGGCGGGTCGGTCACGAGAGACGTCCGCCGGGTCTCGACCGCCGTGGCGCCGCCGCGGACCGTCGCGGCACGCAATTCGGCGTGCGCTGCGCCGGTTGTCCGAATGGCAGCAGCAGTCTACCGTGACGCCGGCATCCGCTCAACTGCCGGAAACGCCCGGCTTTCGGCGGCGGGTGATAGACTGAACGGCGCATCGGCAACCGCGCCGATGACGGGCTCCACCGCGGCTCGGACCCTGTGCAATTTCAGCCTGCGAACCGCGTCAGGGCCGGAAGGCAGCAGCGCTAAGCAGTCACTGACAGGTGCTGCAGGTCCCTCCGGGCCGCGCTGGGGCCCGCACCGGACAGATGGCCTACCAGGTACTCGCTCGCAAATATCGCCCGCAGCGGTTCGACGACATCGTCGGCCAGCGCGGCGTGACGCAGACGCTGCGGAACGCGATAGGCGCCGACCGGATCGCGCAGGCATTCGTGTTCGCCGGCCCGCGCGGCGTCGGCAAGACGACCACCGCGCGCGTCCTCGCGCGTGCGCTGAACTGCGAATCGGGTCCCACCGCCGATCCGTGCGGCAAGTGCAATGCGTGCGTGGAGATCGCCGAGGGGCGCGACATCGACGTGCTGGAGATCGACGCCGCCACCCATACGCAGGTCGAGAACATCCGCGAGGTGATCATTGCCGGGCTGGCGATGGCGCCGGTGCGAGACCGCTACAAGATCTTCATTATCGACGAATTCCACCAGCTCTCCAGCCACTCGTTCAACGCCCTGCTCAAGTCGATCGAGGAACCGCCGCCGCATGTCGTGTTCATGATGGCGACGACCGAGCTGCAGAAGATTCCCGACACAATCCTCTCGCGCTCGCAGGTGTTCGAGTTCCGGACGATCGGCACCCAGGCGATCGGGGCGCAGTTGCGGGAGATCGCCGCCAAGGAGTCGATTTCCATCGATGACGCCGGCGTCGCGCTCATCGCGCGCGCCGCCGACGGCAGCATGCGGGACGCCCAGAGCGCGCTCGATCAGGCGATGGCGTTCGCCGGCGACCGCATCACGGCCGAGGAGGTGTCCACCGTGCTCGGTCTGATCGGCCGGGATCCGGTGCTCGACGCGGTGGAGGTGGTGGCGGACGAGAACGCTCCTGCCGTCTTCGCACTGTCCGGCCGCTTCGTCGAGGCGGGCTACGATCTGCGGCTCGTCTGCCGCGAGCTGACCCGCGCGCTGCGCGACATGCTCGTCATCTCCATCGACCAGACCCGGGCGCAGGATCCGGACGTGGCGACCGACGCCGACCGCGACCGGCTGGTGGCGCTGGCGCGCCGCTTCTCGCGCGAGGACCTGATGCGGGCGTTCGACGTGCTTTCGCGTGCGGAGTTCGAAATCCGCAGCGCGGCGCAGCCGCGGCACCACTTCGAGATGGCGCTGCTCAAGTGGATGCATCTGCGCAAGCTGGTGCCGCTGACCGAGCTGCTGGCGGGCGGCGCGGCGCGCTTGGAGCGGCCTGCCGCCGCCCCTGCGCCGCGTCCGGCCCCCCCCTCCGCCCCGCCGGCCCGGCCGGCAGCGGTGTCCCGCGAGGATGCACGCCCCGCCGCGCCCCGGGCGTCGGCCTCGCGCCCCGGCGGCCAGTCCGCTCCTCCGGTGTCCCGCGCGCCCAGTCCCGAGTCGGCGGTTGCGGCTCCCGCGCCGGCGGCGGAAGCGGACGGGAGGGCGGCAATCCTCGCCGAGATCAAGCGGCGCAAGAAGTTCTTCCACGGCACCGTCGTCGCGCAGGCGCAGCGAATCGACTTGGCGGACGACCACCGCCTTGTGTTCACGTTCACGGCGGCCCAGCGGACCCTGGCCGCCCAGGTCGAGCAGAACCGCGGATGGCTCGAAGAGATGGCGTCGCAGGCTGCCGGCCGCAAGGTGACCGTGGTTGCCGAGCGCTCGGGCGCCGACGCCCCGCCGGACCCGCCGCCCGCGCCCGCCGCCGCGGCGGAAGGGACGGACGATCTCAGAGAGAGTGTGCTGGGCGATCAGGTGGTGCAGGCAATGCTGGATGTGTTCGGCGCGGAGATCCGCGATGTCGAGAAGATAGAGCCATGAATATTCAACAAATGATGAAGCAGGCGCAGGAGATGCAGGAGCGCCTGCAGCGCGAGCTCAACGAGACCGAGGTCGAGGCGACCGCCGGCGGCGGGATGGTCACGGTGATCATGAACGGCCGCAAGCAGGTGCGGCGGATCACGATCGATCCGGAGGTCGTTTCCAGCGACGACGTGGAGATGCTTCAGGATCTCATCGTGGCCGCCGTCAACGACGCGCAGCGCAAGGTCGACGAGACCGTGGCGGGCAAGATGGGCGGCATGATGGGCGGCCTGAAGATTCCCGGGCTGACCGGATGACCGAGATCGGGGCGCTGGCGCGCCTTGTCGACCAGCTGCAGCAGTTGCCGGGCATCGGCGCGAAGAGCGCGCAGCGTCTGGCGTTCCACCTGCTACGGCAGCCCCGGGAGGACGTGGACAGGCTGATCGACGCTGTCCGGGACGTCAAGGAGCAGATTACCTACTGCTCGATCTGCTCCAACATCACGGACGCCGATCCGTGCCATTTCTGCACGCACCCGAGCCGCGACCACCAAGTCATCTGCGTGGTTGAGGATCCGCACAACGTGACGGTGATCGAGAGGACCGGCCAGTTCAGCGGCGTGTACCACGTGCTGATGGGTGCGCTCTCGCCGCTGCAGGGCATCGGCCCCGACGACCTGAAGATCAGAAGCCTGCTCGGCCGGATCGATAAGGCGCAGGTGCGCGAGGTGATCCTGGCGACGAACCCGAACGTCGAGGGTGAGGCGACGGCCATCTACCTGGCCAAGCAGCTCAAGCCGCTGGGGGTGAGCGTGACGCGGATTGCGGTGGGACTGCCGGTCGGCAGCGACCTGGACTACGCCGACGACGTCACCATGTACAAGGCGCTGGAGGGCCGCCGCGAAATCTAGATCCGGGCGCGGGCTCGTCGTTCAGACCGAGTAGCAAGGGGACGACACGCGCCAAATATGTCGTCCCCAAGCCGCGCACGGCGCGGCTCGGCAAGCGCGGCGCGGGGCGAAGGGGTCCCCGCTAGCGCTTGCCGGGGGTTTGGGGCGCAGCCCCAAGGGGTAAATCGAACAGCTCGTCCAATACGCGCGCCGTTTCCGGGGCGCGCGCACGTCCTGTCTCGGCGGCGACCTCCGCCCGCAACCGGGCGAGTCCCGCGGCGTCGTCGATGTCGCGCCAACCCGGGACGAGCACCACCCGCAGCCCCGCTCTACCGGCCGCCGCGCGGGTATCCTCCAACGCCGACGCCGTGCTCCAGCGGATGCCGCTGAAAAGATCCGGAACCGGAGAGCCCGGCTCGGGCGCGGCCAGCGCGATCAGGTAGTAGCCCCCGTCGTCCGCCGGCCCAAGCGCGGCCGTGCCGGGCGCCACCTGCTCGAGCGCCTGGCGAATGTGTTCGGCGGGTAGGGTCGGCAGGTCGGAGCCGATCATCACCACCTTGCGGAAACCGGCCGCGAACAGGTCCGCGAACGCCGCGCGCTCGCGCGCGCCGAGGTCCGCGCCCCGCTGCGACAGCAGCTCGTCCCCGCGCACCCCCAGTGTGTCCAACCCGGCGGCGCCGCCGTCCGGCGTGTAGGCGACACGCAGCGCGGCGCCTTCGACCGACCGGCAGCCGTCGATCGTGTCCTGGAGGAACGCGGCGTACAGCCGGCGCCGGTCCGCCTCGCGCCCCACGGCATCCGCCAGACGCGTCTTCGGCGCCTGGCCGCCGAGCGGTGAGCGCGCCATGACGACGACGGCGGCGCCTTCGCCCGCCGTAGCGCGCCCCGTCAGCACGTGCCTGAAGGACAGGCCGCGTCCCATCAGCGCCGCGATGCCCAGTGTCGTCCACACCAGCATCCGCCCCTTGCGGATGAGCGCCAGCGTCACGCCGGTTGCGGTGCCGAACGCGAGCAGTCCGGCGAGCAGCCCGGTGCCGGCTTCGTCCACGCCGATCCTTAGCGGCACGAACTTGAACGCCGCGCCGACCACGCGGTTCGTCGATTCGAAGAGGAACGCTTCCAGCAGCGTCGGCGGCCGTCCGCTGATCAGTGACAGCACGAGGAATATCTCGGTGATCGCCAGGACGTGGAATGCCAGCTCCAGCGCAGCGACGGGCAGCAGCCGCGACCATTCATGGGGGTACGCCGCATGCAGGTCGTCCTCCACGCCGCGCACCCGCGCGGCGGTCCGTGTGGTCCACGCCGGTGCGATCCCCCGCCGCGCCAGCCAGTCGAGCGCCCGGCTGGCGGTCCGGACGCGGCTGCGGACGACCCAGTGCGCGGCCACCACCAGCGCCGCCAGCGTCGTCAGCAGCACGGCCCCCGCGAGCCAGCGCGGTCCGGGCGCCTGCAGCACCAGCGGCAGCACCGCCAGACCGCTCGTGATGACGATCGCAACGGTCAGCGTATAGAAGAGGTTCTCGACTATCAGCGCGGGCAGGGTACGGCCGACAGGCTCGAGGTGCCGGAGCATGAGCGCCTTGGCGGGCTCGCCGGCGACCAGGCTGAGCGGGGTCAGGTTGCCGACGGCGTCGCCGGCGATGACGGCCTGGAACGTGTCGCGCAGACGCAGGCGGTGGCGGCCGTCCATGCAGCGCATCCAGGCAGCCGCCCGGACGAGGAATCGCGCGCCGCCGAGGGCGACGACAGCGAGGAAGGCCCAGCCCAGCCGCACGATGCCGTCGGCCACCGCGCCGGCGCCGGCGCGGCGGACGAAGTAAACGAGCAGGCCGAGCCCGACCACGGCGGCCAGCACGCCGCCGGCCGTTGGACGTCCCGCCGGTCGAGCCTGCATAATCGGCGGGGCATGGCCTCGGTCTCCCTCCATCTTCCGGTTGCCATCATTCTACTTGCGGGCGGTCTGGTGTCGTGCTTCTACGGCTACCGGCTGCTGCGTGTGCTGCTGGCGGTCTACGGCTTCGTCGGGGGGATCGTGCTCGCGGTACAGTTCGGCGGCCAGATCGAGCTGTGGGCGACCGTTGCGCTGACGATAGGCGCTGGCGTGGCCGGCGCGGCGCTGGCGGTCGTGGCGTATCTCGCCGGGGTGGCGCTGCTCGGCGCGGCGGCCGGTGCGTTGCTCGTGAATACCGCCTGGACGTCGGCGACCGCCGAGCCCGGCCTCTGGCTCATGCTGGGCGTCTGTCTGGCCGGCGCGCTCACGGCGCTCGTGGTCCGGCGCTACGTGATCATCGTCGCCACGTCATTCGGCGGCTCGTGGGCCGCGCTCGTCGGCGGCCTCGCACTGGCCGGCAACAGCGCGGCCACGGCGGCCATCGCCGGCGACGTGCGGCAGCTGTACCCGCTGGCGCCCGTGGACATGCAGACGGCGTTCGCGGTTGCCTGGTACGTGCTGGCCGTGGTGGCGCTGGTGGTACAGTTCCGCACGCGCCGGAAACGGGTTTGACCAGCCGGCCCCCATTCGCTAATAATTTGGGTTTGCGCCGCGGCCGATCCGCTTGCCGGGTCAGCGTTCCTCAGTAGCTCAATTGGCAGAGCATCCGGCTGTTAACCGGAGGGTTGTTGGTTCGAGTCCAACCTGAGGAGCCAACCTTTTCAATGAGTTAGCGTCACGCCCCGCTCCGGGGTGTGAACAATCGTGAACAATTCGTCGGCGATGACGCGAACCGCCTCCTTGGACGCGTTCGGCATCACTTGCGTGTACGTGTTCAGGGTTAGGTCCACGCGACGGTGACCCATGAGTTCGGCCGTCACCTTGCTGGGCACGCCCTGCTGGTGTGACCAGGAGGAGAAGGTCCGACGGAACGTCAACCAACTGACTAGCGGGAAATCCAACGCTTCGCATGCTGGGCGAATCCACCGCCGCGACACGTTATTCGGTGAGATGGGCTTGCCGGTTCGAATCCCAAACATCAAGTCGTTGGTCCCCGTCCGGCGAGCTTGCCGCCGCCAAGTCTGCGCTAGCATCGTCGCCAGAGACGACAACGGAATCGTGCGGAGCCCCGCCGTCGTCTTCGGCGTGCTGAACGTGCCTTCATAGACCGCTTCCCGGATGATGAGGCACTGCCTTGAGATGTCGAGGTCCCGCCATCGAAGGGCAAACAGCTCGCCCCGCCGCACGCCGGTGAATACCGACTCGCTCTTCCCATGGACTCCATCCTCCCAAGAAATGGAGCCTCCAGGAAACCCGGTACGGTTCACTCACCCGCCGCCAAGCGGATCGGGAACATGTTCCCGCCTCCTCCACTATTTCTCCACGAACCGGGTCGATTCAAGGGGACTCAGGTGGATTCCAGTAGACTCGACGGTTGCCAACAAACGCTTGACGTCGAACGTGTTAGACCAGAAACTACGCGTCGTCGGTGAGTTACCGAAACACGGTTGCAAGTGTTCCGCTCCCTTTTCTGCTTGCCATTCCCAGGTTGGCGCTGACCGAGGCGTAGACTAGGCGGTGCCGCTCGGACGGCCAGCGGCGTCATCGTGGATTCTGAACGCAGGGAACGTGACGAAGGGAGGTTCTTGTGACTCGAGAGCAGCGGGCGGCTCAGATTTGGCCGCTCCTTACTCTGTGTGCGACGCGACGGCAGTCACTGACATACGATCAGCTGGCGCGACTGATTGGTGTGCTAAGGCCGGGGCTAGGTCAGCTTCTAGAGCCAATGCAGTCCTACTGCATCTTGAATTCTTTGCCTCCGCTGACGGTGCTTGTTGTCAGCAACATCGACGGCGTCCCTGGACCGGGCTTTATTGCTGCCGAGCACGTCCCAAACGCTCAGGCCCAGGTGTACTCGTTTGACTGGTTGTCTAGGCAGCCGCCAGATGCGCAGACGCTTGGCCAGGCGGCGAGCGTGTTGCCGAGCAATGGCGCATCGCTCAAGGAACTGGAGGCCAAGAAGGCGCCCATCTCGGTTCGATAGTCGTGGCGAAACGACTCGACACCGTGTTCGCTATATGACGTTCGACCAGACAGTCCGGCTTTGGATGGCGGGACGTCGGTTGCAGGTTGGCAACACTCCTGGCCGTGATGACGCTACCGTGACGCTCGGTTACCGTCGTCATGGCGCATTTTTCCCGTGTGCCCCACTGAGGTACCCCGCGCAGTCGGCCATCAGCAGCCCCCGCTAGATACCTTGAAGCGACGGCCGGCAAGTCAAGGCCAGATCCGTGTGCCTTTTCTCCACGCAGAGCGAGTCTATTGCGGCTCCGCCGGGTTGGAAAGACGGGCAGTTTCCGGGCCGGGCTGTTCGTCGTCCCTAGCTGGACACCCGAGCTCTGTCGCTACGTCGAGAAGCCGGGAAATCGCCTCTCACCGCCGCATGATGTGCTCCTAAACCGGAGGGGGGGGGGGAGCCCCAGTTGCGTCTTCGTACGAGCTCCACGTCGACGCCAGCCGGCCTCACCGCCGCTCTCAGCCGCCACACCGTTACCACGGCGACGACCTGTTGATCCTGAATCTCGAGAATCTGTTGAACGACGGGGACAATGGAATCGTGACGCTACCGACCGACCCCGGCGCAAGCACGGATCCTTTTTTTAAGCAACTTACAGCATATGGTCCGGTGCCCGTCTCGTTATCCATTACCAGTTCCTGGTGGGCGTGCGCCGGCTGCATGACGTCTCCCCGCGCGGCGGCTGGTTCGACCGAATCAGCCGGTGGTGTTCCAAGTCGAAAAGATGCGGGTGCGTTCGGGTACTGGTACGGCTCTTGATCGCGGATGTCAATCGACGCCGTTCATGCGCCCCGACGAGCACGGCGACTCTCAGGGGGACGACCCTCCACGTAGCTCGCGAGACGACGATAGCTCGCCAGTGCCGGTTCTCTTCATGCTCTGATTCGCGTCGACTTGCGGCGTTTGCATATCCGGCTCTCTATCGCATCCGCCACGAATCTGGGATCCTCGTGTTCCCAGAATCTGAGCACCAGCCAACCTGCAGTCCTGAGTTCGCGATCGTGCCGCCGATCGCGTTCGACGTTCGCCGCGAGCTTCTCAAGCCACCAACCCCGGTTGGCGTGCGGTGTCGTGCCATGCATCGGACACGAATGCCAGAAGCAGCCGTCGAGGAAGACCGCAACACGTTCCTCCGAAAAGACGACATCCGGACGAGACTGTGTCACGCCTGTGATGGAGCGATCCACTTCGAAGGAAAGACTACGTCCGAGAAGTAGGAGGCGAACCCGCATCTCAGTGGGCGTGTCACGCCGACGCGTGTTGTGCATCCGGCGTGAGACCGACGCCGAACTGGGACGAGGCGTTCGGTGGTCAGCCATCACTCCTTTGAGCAGACCGGCCTTACTCCAGGAATGGTGCTGCGTCGCCGCCGACGGCTGAAAGCGCAGCGGCGTATCCGAGCGGCATCGGCACCGCGTCGCCGATCCACTTGGCGAGCTTGGCCCGGGACGGCGGGCATCGTGGATCGGTGACGAATCGGTAGGTGTCTGGGAATCCCTGTAGGCGCGCCGCCTCCCGCGGCGTCAGGGTACGCCGCTGCGTTGGGTGGACGTATCGGCCGCGCCCGGGGGTCATGAACCCGGTGGTGATTGTCTGGGCCGGTGCGTCGCGACGCATTCGACTGTATACCGACGGATAACTGGTGCTCTCGCGATGGCACTCCGGACGCTCCGAACATGGAAGGTCGTACTCTTCGTTGTCGAACAACCAGTCGACGCGCTGGCGGTTCTCGGGGCTCAGCACCGCAGCTCGATCCATCGGGTCGTCGCCCGACTGCGCCTCGAGATCGCCGATCGCCCACCACACCGAGCGCGGCGGCGCATCGGCCAACGCCTGCGACACTCTACGGATAGGAATCGGTGCAGCGTCGACACGAGCGACGAGAAAATGCCGACGGCGCGTCTGCGGCCAGCCCATCCCGTCTGCGCTCAGGACGCCCTCCTCAACCGTGTAGCCGGCCGACTCGAACAACCGGCGCGCGGACTGGACCACACCGGCACGATCACTGGTTACCTCCGGTACGTTCTCAACGATCGCCATCCGCGCATGTGCGGCGACGGCGAACGCGGGCACCGTCAGGTAGAGGGCGTTTCGGACATCGTCGCGCCGCGTCTGGTTGTTCAGATTGGAGTGCCCTTGGCAAGGCGGTCCGGCCATGACAAGATCGACGCCGCGCACGGCGGCCGCCAGTCTCGCCTCCACGATCTCTGGCTCGTACACGAATACGGCGTCGCTGCCGCGACGGCGCAAGCGAAAGTCGACCAGCGTGGCCACCGATGCGATCCGGCGGACACGGATGTCGTGGTTCGACGCGTAGACTTCCGTCGCTTCCTCGTCTTCGTCGACGATTAGCTCCGCGCGCACGGGCAGCCCGATCTCGTTGCACAGATTCCGTACCCCAAGCGCGAGGCCACCCGGTCCGCAGAACAGATCTACCGTCCGGAACGGCCGGGCGCTCGGCGCGACAGGCCGCGGAACCGCCCCACTTCGCAGTGCCGTCCACCAAGCGCCCTTCGGGTCCGGCGCCGGACCCGAGGCGGCGACATCGATCACAGAGGAGATCGTCGTCCCCGCGAGCCGTAGCGTGTGTACCAACTGGGAAGGCTCCCTCCGGTACTCTTCCGACGTGAGCGACTCTACCCCCGACGACGGGACAAGGGCGCGGCGGCTCACTCCGAACTCCCCTCGGACAACACTTGCTGCCGGATCTCCTCAACAAGCGCCTGCGCCTCGTCGTCGTAGATAGACAACACGACGTTCGACCAGGTTCGGTTCAGGGCTTTGGCGAACAGGCGTAAGGGGTCGGTGGGCAGTCGGTGCTGCCGTTGCATATCTACGAGAGCCCGAACCAATGAGGGCGCCGTGCCAGTTCTGACACGCACGACGTGACTGCGCCAGAAATCTGTAGCTCTCGGCAGCGCCGAAGCGTACTCCGCGAATGCGAACCCGCCCACTGCCGTGGTCCGCAGGTACATACGGGTGAGGACGCATTCGTTCGACGACCTTCCGTCGACGTACCTCAGGTAGTTTCCCCTCGCGAACGCCTTCGTCTCACGCCACCGGATGAAATCCCAGAAGAGGTCGAGGCTCAGATATCTCCAGAATCCAGGGTCGTCGAGTACTTCGACGTCGATGGCGCACAGCGCATCGTGCAGCCACGGCGCCGCTTCAGCTTCTCGCTGCTCTTTCGCTGCATCCGTGGCCGTGTCGTTGAGATCGGCCGTCATCATCGCTGCTGTCTCATTTACGTAGTCCAAGGGCACGTCGTCACCCTCGCCGACCCACTCGACAGCGGGCTCCAGGGCTGGGCGTTCGCCTTTCCACATCCGGAGAGCGAGATTCGCGCACTGATCTCCCCCGATGGTCGGATATCTCATGACTCACCATCGCGAACGGCTTCGCGGGTTCGGCCGAGGACATCGAGGGCCGCTTCCGCGTGCGCAATCACCTTGGCTGGGTCGGCTCTCACATCGCGGAGGAGCTGTTCTGGCGACGGCCCTGCCTTTGCCGCAATCCGGAGGACCCTGGCCAACAGAGATTCGTCCAGGTCATTCCACGTTCGGCCCTTCAGATCGCTTTCGCGCGCCGCCGCGGCATGGACGATGGCCGCGATGACGTCCTGTGCGAGCTGCAACTGCATCGCCTGGCTCCCGGGTGATCGGGGTCGGGCGCTGAGATCGTTGAGCAGCTCGCGGTCGACAAAGAGGTCAAGAGCCCTGGCGTTGTACGACTCGAGCGGATCGACGTCGTCCATCCGCACGTAGCGCATAGTCTTCCGGGGAAGGCCGAACTGTTTCCGCGTCTCGCCGTCAAGCGGCTTCGGCTGGAACAGACGTTGAGACTGTTCCGTGGCGATCTTGAACCTCTCCCGCGCCAGCCACGTTCCCCGCCGCCACGGGCGGAGCGGCCGTGGTTCAAGAGCCCGCGCCAGTAGAAGGAAAGTGTCGACAGTCGCGCCGTGATGCGGAGCGCAGAGGGCCTCGGGACGGTCCGGTTCAGTCAGGGCCACAACGCGCGCCATAGAGTCCAGATTCGAGCAAGAAGCTTGGTGCACGAGGTTTGTGATCTTCAGATACGGGGTCGCTGCAATGACCACCAGAACCAGCGCCGACGGCTCGAAACCGTCGGCGGCTGCGCCTTCCGCGAGCGTCTTCCTGAATGCCACGAACGACTCGTCGTCCGGCGTCCAGTGGATCTCGGCCCGCTTCCGGACATGCAGCTCAGGATCGAGGATCGTGATGCGCCCGCCGGCCTCGCACCTGTCGCTGCCGAAGCGGAGTACGGCCTTCGAGAGCAGGTTCGCGAGCGATCTGGAAACCTCGAATGGACGGACCGTCCGAGTCTCACTGCTCAACGTTCTCGCCCTTCACCAACTCTGCGTTCGCACGAAGCTCGCCAGTCCAGTCGTTCCGGTACGGCTCGGTCTCAAAGTCGAAACGCGCCTCAACGCCGCGCGCGAGACGACCGACGAACCCGTCGGACCCACTTGCTGGTCGGAAGCCGGCTGGCGGATCAACTGTGATCCCGGCATCGTCTCCTGCCCGATCGTCCTCCACGAACACGTAGCGAATGGACACCGCGATCTCCGCCTCGCCATCAGGAACCTGGTCCGTGAGCGAGAACGAGACGGAGCCGCTGACCTTCAACGAATCGGCGGCTACCCGCACCAGGTTCCAGTCGGGGCGAATCGATATAGGCCGTGGCTCCGGTTCGGGAGGTCGGGGACGGGCTTGACCGGCGAGCAGTTTCCTCATGGCCCGATCGAAAGCAGGCAACATGTACTCAGCGTGACGGTGCCTCTCCGGCTTCAACTGACGACGGAATTCCGCGACCGCGGTCCTGATGCGCGCAATGATCTGCTTCGCGCACCGCGTGTCAGCCGGGGCGATGTCGTCCGATTCCGATGCGGTCGTCTGCCAGGCGTCATGCCCCTTCGGCTCGGTGGCGCGGAGCGCCTCGTCGACGCTGTCGTCAGCGACGAATACGCCACGCACGTACGGCGCAGCGCGTCCGGCCTCGTAGTACTCAACGACCATGCGGGGCTTCCGGACGAGAGCCACCAAGCTGCGGTGCTCGATCACGTCGTCGCCGGATGGCTCCGTCTGCTCCGGGTACGACCACCCCGCGGGATCGGCCACCAACCCCAGCACACCGGGCGTGGCAAACCGTTCCACTGGCTTGAAGACCACTCGCTTACGATCGGGCCGCCGGTTGTCCGGCGGCGCGGTTGCCACTTCGTAGGCGTTGAGGAACGTCGCGAGCACGTCGTCCTTTCGGGGACGGGGACATAACTCTTGTCTCGCCACCGTCTCTACAACTGCGTGAAAGTCTTCCCCACTCTCAAGAGCGGGCCACCAGGAACGCTCGATCGCTTTGACGAGATCTGGGGGACGGACAATGGGATCGATGAGCAGGAACGTCGTTCCGAGCTGCTCCGAAAACTCCGGGTTCCGAACGGGGATGCCGAGGCCCTCGGCGATTTCGTCGGCCTTTTCGTTCTCGAAGGGAACGATGGCGTCCGGACCCTGCTCATGACCGAACCGCGCGAACCCGGTGTAGCTCCCATCGCCGAGGTGGTGCTGGCCCCAGTACACCATGCCGAGCAGCCGGCGGGTCACATCTGGGTCGTCTTCGCGTTCGCTAAAACAGGTGTAGGCGACCACTGTTCGGACAGCAGATCCTCTGATTAGCCCGCTCTTGCCGTACCCGTAGGAACCGCCGGTGCCCGCCCGCTTCGTATGGAACGAAACCGTGGCGAGCGCCAGGTACATCTTGGATCGGTCGCCCGACCATGGGCCGTACATACCCGTGGTGCCGCTCTCCTGGATCAGGAGGTATGGGAGCGCCCCACCCTCCGACACTTGCTCCAGGCAGTTGGGCGAATGGAGACCGAGCTGTCCGTCGTTGGGACCATGCAACCGCTCGGCCAGTTCATTGAGCCCCAGCCGGGTGATCAGATGGCGCCTGCCCTCCGCACTTGCGGACCTGAACGAGAAGCGTATCTCAAAAGGCGGTGCATCGTTCGAGTCCTCACGCAACTCGATCGCGGCGTCCCACGAGTTCTGGATCACCTCCCGTGCGAGCACCGTGGCGTCCGCAGACGGCGCGCCGGCCGAGAATACGCCGGGCTGCTTGACGCTCTCGTTCTTGAACAGCTTGGAGAGATCGCCCGACGAACCGCTGCGATTGGGGTCGGTCTTCTCCCAGTACCACTTGCGGGACGGTGTGTCGGCGGCCATACGATGTTGCAGATGGGGGCTCGGTCCAGTCAAATGGGAATCGGAGTCCGCAGGACTCAGCGGATTCTACACGACGATTCGTTACCGCCGGGTGGCGTCGTAACGACACGGCGCTTAACCGTCACGCTTAACCGTCAGCTATCACGTCGTCCTGCGAATACTAAGAGATCATCCGCGGCCGCGAGGCCACGGCGTGGGATTTAGTCGGGGTGCAACTCACCCATCGAAGTCCCATCGAAGTCAAGCAATTCTGGGAATTCCGAACCACCAGCGGGAACTGCCTACGTCCGATGAGCTGCGGCTAAACCAACCGACAACCGCAACAGCAACGCCTGGCCGGTGAGGACCAAGGAGCGCACAACGACCGAGGCGAGGCTGAGGCGAGGCGGGCGGCGCAGGTTGCTGTCATCGCTAGAATCGGGGCGCGGATTCGACGGAGCCGCAACCTGTTGAGACTCGGCGCTGGCCGACGGCGGATGGTGATCGCTCAGGAGGTTGGCACTCAATATTCTCGACGCCGACCGCCTTGCTTGAAAGCCGCGTTGAGGTGCGGTCAGGATCGAACTGCAGTCCAGAGGGCTGCCCCGGCGGTCCATTGAGCTTCCCGCTCACCCGGCTGTGCCTTCTCTGTACGGATGCACCTATTCCACCGCGACGATGGCGGCTCCGTCGGCAACCTTTACGAACAGAACTCGGTTCACGCTCTTTCAGTCGATGGCCACAGCGGGGCGTATGCCCACGCGGTGCGGGCACCCCTCGGCGTGTCCGCATTCGAAGTACAGTCGCACCGGATCATGCAGAATCTGGCCACTGAAGAGCGTCGATCCCCGCCCCACACAGTCGCGTTCTCACGCCTTGAAAACCGCTGGCTAGCGCCGACAAGACATGGACGAGCCCGAATCACGAGGAGAGATACCTATGGACGAGAACTCTGAGCAGTCTATCGCGGCGCAATTCTACGGTGGGAGATACCGGGATTCGGACCTAGTCGATCTTTGCGAGGACAATTACGGGTACTACCTGCACATGGAAGATCCTGTCGTGCTAGCGGCGCTCGCTGCCTTCTGCAGCGGGAATCACCATCGCGTTTTTCTTCGGGGATCCTGCGAAGACTATCCAGAGTCCTTCCCATCGCTCTTTCGAGACAAAGAGAGCGTCTGCATTGACCCAGAAGAACGTTGGTCCGCGTACAAGTATGCCTTGAGAAAACTGAGGGGTCGGTTTCGAGGAACACGGTGGGACCGGGAGAACTTGGGGGCAGTCCTTCAACACTATGGAGTCAAGACCCCGTGGCTTGACGTGGTTCGGAGCCTGTATATCGCGATCTGGTTCGCCACGAACACGCTCAACGACGACGACCCCGCACATCGCCCGGTCGAGCGGAACATGAAAGGACATGGATGGATCTCCCTCTACGTCAGCTGCCGCGCCGGGCAGCGCCAGTTTACCGTCGTTGACCTCTGGGATTCCCACTCGTCCCAACACGTCAGACCGCACGCGCAGCAAGGTCTGTCGCTTGCCATGCAAAGCGACCCGAAGGACAACGAAGACCACTGTCCAGCGGCTGCATGGGAATCTGATTTCAACACGCATCGGGTCGCACGGATCCGATTGCCCGCGCAGTCCGAACGCTGGAGGCTGTGTGGTCACATGTTCTCGTCGCAGTTCCTGTTCCCCCACGTTCGAACACGACGACACGCTGAGAAAACTCCTTCGCCACGCTGTTCGGGACATCCTAGAGGAAGCATGCATGAAGCACGACCTCGACCCAGGCACGCTGGGAACGGTATACGCCGTTGGTACCGGTTGATGTGGCGTGAGGACGGCGCGTCACCTGCGCATCGGAATCACCTGCCCGCGCTCACCGCTGAGATAGGCCGCCCACTCGTCCATCAGGCGGCGCCGACGCTTGAAGAGATCACTGCGTGCATAGGCCGCCTGTGTCGGGTTCTGTACCGTGTGGGCGAGCGCGGCCTCGACCACCTCGCGGGGTATGCTTGTCCGTTCCGCGGCCCAATCCCGGAAGCTCGACCGGAACCTATGCGGCACGGCGGCGATGCCGAGTTCCTTGATCAATTTCGATAACGTCATGTTGGAGAGCGGCTCCCCGCACGGACTGCGGAACACCAGGCCGGTACCGTCACTGCGTCTTCGTACGTCGTGCAGGATCGCGAACACCCGCCCCGAGTGCGGCACGCGGTGATCCGCTTCGTACAGAGAAGGCCGCGGCGGGGAGCGGTCCCGCCGCGGCGTTTCGTGCGTTAGGCGGCGCCGGCGTCGTCGGCGTCGTCCTGCGGGTTGCGGAATTCGATTGCGTTCTGCAACTCGTAGATCCGCGTGTTGGCGAGATCGGCGACCTTCGCGACCGTCAGAAGGTCATCGCGGCCGAATGCGGGAGTGCGATCCCAGGTGGAGCCGCGGCGGAAAAGGCGGGTGATGTGGACGCTGTAGAACACGCCTTCGTCCGTGGGGGTGTTCTGCCAGATGGTGGCGGTGATCCTGCCGACTCGGATCTCCGCGACGGGCTTGCCGTTGGTGTTGTTTGCCATTTCGTTTCTCCTGTCCGTTGTGGGCGTGATTGCCCTTCCGCTCATGTAGAGCTGGCGGAAGGGGATGAGCGACGTGGACAGGAGGCCGTGCGGGAGCGGTGGCAGGAGGAACAGGAGCGCGGGGGCAACGGACGTGACAGGGACCGAAGGTAAGCGGAGCGTCCTGGCGCGGTGCGGTGCGCGCTACCCGACGGCCGCCGCGGAGCGGGGCTGATGGCAGACAACATGAGGCGAGATTGGCGGGGTCGTGTCGGTGGATAGGTGGCGCTCACTGGCCTGCCGCGCCGCACGCCGCAGCGCCCTGGGGCGGCCTGTCGTTCATTCCAGCATTGGGTAGACTTGCCGGCCATGATGACCGCAAAACTCGGACTGCTGGCGCTGGTCGTGGTTGCCGCGACCGGGCAGGACCCAGAGACCCGATTCAAACGCTTCCAACTGTTCAGCAACTGCCAACCAATGGGATTGGTGGTCGAGGGTCTCACTGATGACGCGGCGGATATAGACCTTACAAAGGGGCTTGGTGCTCGCGGGGGAAAGCCGCTTGAGAGGGGCACGGTTGTACACGGCAGAGGGCTTCGTGTCCTACCTGTATCTGAATGTAATCGTGGCGGGTCGAGCGTTCTCCACTTCGTTGGATTACAAGAAAACCCTGATCGACCCCGTGAGCGTCGAGGGCGGCTTCGCGACGACGTGGCACAGAGGGTCAGCTGGAACGCACGGTGGGGATGCTGCGTACATCGTTTCAAACGTGTCGGAACACCTAGTGGTCCGTCACGTCATAATCTTCGGATAGACGGACTTGAGTTTACAGCGCGCATCGTCGACCTTCATCTGCCAGTCCACGCCGCGTTGCGTGCCATTGACGTCGGTGGACCACGCCGACACTTCGCCGTGCAGGGTCTCGAGGTCGCCGATGCGGCGTTCGCGCAGGCATTGGCGCGTCATCGAGCTCAGCTCGTTCTCCGCGATGTTCAGCCAGCTCCCGTGTTTCGGCGTGTGGCAGAACGCGATGCGACGAACGAGTTGCCGTGCCCGGGTCGGCTCGAACACTTCGTAGAAGGCGCCCTTGGTGTGCGTGTTGAGGTTGTCGCACACCAAGGTGATCTTCTCGCAGTCGGCGTAGCGTCCTTCCAACAGGCCGGCGACCTCCAGCGCCCAGTCCACCTTCCTGCGCCGGGCCCGGGCCGTCGCCTGCCGCCAACCCGCCAGCGGTTCGCTGAACAGGAAGACCGCGGCCGTGCCGGCCCGTTCGTACTCGTAGTCGACACGCCGGGGACGCTGCTTCGTGGCCGCCATCGGCGGACGGGTTTCCCTGACCAACTGCACCGGCTGCTCGTCCATGCACACGACGGGACAATCCGGATCGTAGGGTTGCTGATACAGGTCCAGGACCTGTTCCATGTTCGCCGCGAACTCGGCATCGGCCTGTGGCGGGATCACCCAATACTCGATTTTCCGCCGCGTCATGCCGTTTTTTTAAGCGTGCGCCGGATGGTTTCGTGGCTGATCGACTCGACGACCCCCAACTCGACGACCCGGCGCGCCAACAGCCGTAGCGACCAGTTCGCAAAGCCCCTCGGGGGCGGCCCCAGACGCAAGGCGATGACCTGGGACTCCTGTTCGCCGTCGAGCAGCTTCTCGACCGGCGGTGATTCGCGTCGTTTTCGCTCCAGCGCCTGTTCGAACCCGTCCAGCACGCATCGTTGGCGAATGTTCTCGACCGTCTTGGTGCGGCACGAAAAGGCCTCGGCGACCTGCCGGTCGGTCCACCTTGGCCCGTCCGCATCGGCCTTCAAGAGAATCTGCGCGCGGCGCACCTTCTCGCTGCCGCCGTTGAGCGTTCGGAGCGTCTGTTGACAGACCTCGCGTTCCTGTGCCGTGAGTCGAACGATGTATTTTTTCCCCACGGAAACTCTCTCGGTTCGAGATGAGTTCCACGACAGCCCTAATGTTTACTCGTGGCAAAGCACTAGTCGTGTCTGCGCCGCAGAAAAACGGTGCGACAATTGTAGGCGAGCCGAGGAGGAAAGGACCCGATGTCGACGACGTTCCGCCCCTACTTACCGGATCAGATGCTTCTGTTGCCGGCGGACCTTGGGGCGTGGTTGCCGGAGGGCCACTTGGCGCACCACGTCAGCGACCTGGTGGACGGTCTGGATCTGACGGCGTTCTACGCGCCGTATGCGGGGGACGGTCGGCGCAACGCGCCCTATGAGCCACGGATGATGTTGAAGGTGCTGCTGTATGCGTATGCGACGGGGGTGTTCTCGTCGCGAGGGATCGCGCGGAAGCTGGAAGAGGACGTGGCGTTCCGGGTTCTGGGGGCGGGCAACTTCCCGCAACATCGGACGCTGTGCGAGTTCCGGCGGCGGCACTTGTCGGACTTCAAGGAGCTGTTTATCGCGGTGGTTCGTCTGGCGCGGGAATTGGGTCTGGCACGCTTCGGGAAGCTGTCGATTGACGGCACGAAGGTGCGGGCGAACGCGAGCAAGCGGAAGGCGATGAGCTACGGGCGGATGGCAAAGGAGGAGCGGCGGCTGCGGGGAGAGATTGAGGCGCTGCTGGCGGCGGCTGGCGCGGAGGACGCGGCGGAGGACGCGCGGTTGGGGGCGGACGTGCGGGGCGACGAGTTGCCGGCGGAGTTGCGCCGCCGGGAAGACCGTCTGGCGGCGATCCGGGCGGCGAAGTCGCGGTTGGAGGCACAGCAGCGGGCAGCCGACGACGCCCGCGGTCGGCAGCCGGACCAAGACCGGAACCCGAAGGGCGGGCAGCCCTACAAGCGGTCGTATGGCGAGCCGGACGCTAAGGCGCAGAGCAACTTCACGGACCCGGAGAGCGGGATCATGAAGACGAGCAACGACGGGTTCCAGCAGTGCTACAACGCGCAGGTGGCGGTCGATGGTGCGCACCAGTTGGTGGTGGCGACGGAGGTGACGGCGAACGCGAGCGACCAGGGTGGTGTGCCGGCGCTGCTCGACGCAGTGGCGGAGACGGTCGGTGAGCAGCCGGAGACAGTGCTGGCGGACGCCGGCTACAGCAACGAGCGGGACCTGGCGGACCTGGAAACGCGAGGCATCGACGGGTATGTGTCCTTGGGCCGGGAGGGGCAGGCGGCCAAGCCCCGCGATCCGGAGAAGTATCCCGCGACGAGTCGCATGGCCGAGAAGCTGTCGACGTCGGCGGGCCGTGCGGCGTATGCAGAACGCAAGTGGCTGTCGGAGGCTCCCTACGGCTGGATCAAGCACGTGCTGGGATTCCGGCGCTTCAGCCTGCGGGGGCTGGCAAAGGTGCGGGGCGAGTGGGACTTGGTGTGCCTGGCGTTGAACGCCAAGCGCCTGCATCCCCTGATGGCGGCGTAACACGCGGGGAATGCGGCTCCCAACGGTGACCGATCGGCGCGCATCACGGTCTCTGGCGGAGCAGGTGACCCGTCAACGCCGGATCTTGCCATCTGCCGAGGATCTACTTCGTCGGACAACCGCCGAAGCTGCTTCGGCACGATGAGTCAGAGCATGGGCCGACGACCCACTTCACGCCGCGGCATCTCCTGCGGCGCAGACTCCTAGGGGAGGACTGACGCCCGGTGCACGGGCTCAGGCACGTGGCAGCTTTCAGCGAAAGATGAAGCCTGGCGGCGCTGGTTGGTCAATGGTGGCGCACTACCCGGTGGGCGCTACTGTCGAGCGCGGCGGCTGGGCACGCTACCTGGCGCCGCCTCGGTGAGCGAAAACACCCGCCGAGCCTACGCCGGCACCCTCGGCCAGCTCGACGCCTGGCTCGACGGCGAGACGAATGATGTCCGCCGTTTCGCGTATTACGGCGACCACCCTTTCAGCCGAGATTCTCGACTACTTTCACCCCAAGCGTGTGCCGTAGCCACGTCAGCGTGCCTGGAAAAGAGCCCCCCAGAGCCAACACCGCTTTACAGTACGCTCGACTACCCTCCACACGGGCCTCGGCGTCCAGAACAGCCTCATATTTGACACATTGGAAGAGGCCACGAATTACCTCACCGTCCGGCGCGCTCACACCCTTTACCTCCACCGCGATTCGTCTATTCCTGTCGGAAAAGAGCACGTCGAGTGAATCGCCGGAGCGAAGGTTTTTCTCTACTTTGCCTGGGCTGAGGCTCTTCGGGAGCCCGATCCATAGCGGGTTCACTGAAACCGCCTCTTTGAGACGCTTATGCTCGGCGCCCTCACCTCCGCCTCCGTGCGCCGAGATCTCATCGGCTGGAGGAAGCTCGACCACTGCACGAGGAAGTTCGAAGGCGTCTAGCACTTGGCCCCAATCTGGAAAATCCCAGACCTCATCACGCAGTTTGCGCCATTTAGCTTGGTCGAAGTCTTTCGCGTCTGGTGCGAAAAAAGCGAACCCTGCCCCAGGACGCTTGGATGATTTATTGATCACCAACGCCTGAATCGGAGGCACCGGACGGCCCCGCCGCCTCCCAAGGTCTTGCAGTGCGCGGCCTATCGAACCAAGCGGGTGGTTCAGTGTCCTTGGGTTGGGAATCCCCATCTCGCGAGCGAGTTCACCGTAAAACATTGTCTGACGGGCTTCCGCCTGTCGCACCAGGATCGAAAGTGCAGTTCGCGCCCGTTGTTGGGATGTCTTTGTTCCTCGGAAGAACCCGGCGGCGGCTATCTCATTGGTGTCTGGCATCTTCTTTATTCTGCACCCTGGGGGCGTCTTGGAGCGGTTCCGAGCCGTCCTCACGGGGCCGAACGGTGCCCGGCCCTAATGCTGCCTGAGCCGTAGCGGGTCAGGTGGGTCACCCGAAGGGCCGGAGCGCAATGGAGGGCGGCGGAGCCGCTGACGCGCCTGGCGGGCGGAGGCTATCCGGGCTGTTTTGGGGTAGGTGTTGCCACAGCGGCAACCGCCTCACAACCACCTCACGGGAGCTTCGGAGAGCGCGTCGAAGTCCTCTTTCGACAACTCCACTAATGTTCGTCGCCAGCCGTCCTTTTTAACGGGCTTCGGTGCGACGTCGTCCCAGCGAACGCTGATCTGATGGGGATGGTCTTCATCATCTTTAATCGGAAGCGTTCCGGGCGCGTAGCGGTAGCTGCCGACCACCGTCCCGATAGCCAGCACCGTGTGCGTGCCGTGGTTCGCGACAATGCGGTCGTCAGGCTGAATGCCCAGGAACTTCCATACCTGCGACATCCCCTGGCTGTAGTAGCCGTTGTGCTCCTTGGCGCACTTGGCGGCCCGCCTGTCGAACTCGGCTCGATCGACCCGTGCCAGGTCACCAAGCTCTGGCCATCCAATCGAGGCGATTCTACGCTCCCGCCACTCCGGCCACCTATTCGCGTTGGCGCCTGGAGCGATCTTCCAATAGCTTGGCGTCTTTTCGCTCATTGGCTTCCTTTCGTTCTTCCCTGGTCCCGGCGCTCGGCACCGGCTCACGGCCGCGGACCAAGCTCACGACCGCGGCGAGGGCGTCCCTGGTCCCGGCCGCTGCCGCCGTGGCAACAGTCACAGCGCTTCCACAGCACTGGATTACGGGCCGTAACCGGACACCGGCCCAGGCTATCCCCTCATTCATGCCGCCGACCGTGCCCGCGGTACGGTAGCCAGGCCGCAGCGCAGCGCCCGCGCCACAACCGCCCGTCTTCGGCCGGCAGCGCCAGCCCGGCCGCCGGATGCCACGGCAGCCGCGACCGCCCGGCGCAACACCTGCCAGCCCCGGCAGCCGAGCCAGCCTTACCATTATGGCGAAAGATTCAGAGGCACGGAGAACACGCACGCATGAGCGACGGACCAGCGATCGTCATCGACGTAACGCGTGAGGACTGGCCCGGTGGCCCTCGAACCCTGACTCCGCTCGACCCCAACGAGGAACCCAACCGGCAGACCACCTGGTTCGGCGCCGAGTTCGCCTCGGGTGGCAACCAGGTGTGGTACCGGATCACCCTGGAGGCCGTCCACCGGATGCAGGAGGAGACGCTGGGAGCCCGTGGCAAGCGCTTGGTCGACGCCCTCCTTGCCTGGCTCAGCGACGACCCAGACCACCAGTTGGCGGATCTCAACCGCTTCCAGGTCTACGTCTCGGATGCCGGTGATACGAGGATCGAACCCTATGGCGGCTGAGTCGCTCGCCGAGATCGCGCCGGCCGAGACCGCCGTCGGCCACCCGACGGCCACGGCGCGCCGCTTGGTCAACGCCTCTCTGAGCGACAACACTCGCCGCGCCTACGCCTCAGCCGCGCCTACGCCGACGCCCTCGGCCAGTTCGACGCTTGACGCCAGCAAACTGACAACGCAGCCGTGAACAATCTGTGAACAATTCGGCGTCGAATACCGTGTACCACCGTCGTTCTGCCCGAGCCAAGGCACTGAAGAACCAACAAGATACAACACCAGAGTTAAGCTGTATCACGGAAGGCGCATGTGTGGGCTTTTCGGCCCTCTTCAGGGGAATGGGACACTTTCAGGGAACGAGCCGGTCCAGCTCCCAGAGCGTGTTCGCCACACCGGGGAGGATCATCGTTGGTCGTAGTAGTCGCCCGGTACCTGCGCGATGAGGGTTTCGCGCTCGTCGCCCGCATCGAATACATCAACAACGCTTGCTGGTCGGAACGATACCTTCACTGATTTCCCGGCCGGGATTACGTTGTCCCCGATGTCGGTACGCATACGAATCGCTCGCTTGGTGTGGTTCATAAACTCGATTCGGAATCTCTCCTCCACCTATATTCTCCCCGCTTAACATGGCCTGGAGCCTCTCTACGTGCTTGATTGTGTGCTCATCGCGCACTCCCCCCGGCGGCGGCAGGTGTTGTCCTGTCCCGGAGGTTGTGCCGGCATACGCTACAATTTTGGCGGGGGTGCGACATGCAGCAGGACCAACTCGGCAAGTCGTTCGGCCTCATCATCGGCTTCTTGATCCCGGGCATGGTCGGCCTATACGGCGTGTCGCTGCACGTCGAGACGATTGAGGGCTGGTTCAGCGTCGCGTCTACCGCACAGTCATCTTCGGTCGGCGGGTTCCTGTTCGTCCTTGTGGCGTCCATCGGGGTAGGGGTCTTCATCAGCAACGTCCGCTGGCTGGTGCTGGAGAGGTGGATCTGGAAGCGCGAGCCGCCCAAGCACGACGCGTCGGCCCGCAAGGGGACGCAGACGGAGCTGGTGTACCAGAACCTCGTCTGGCAGTTCTACGACTTCTACCTGTTTGCGGCGAACATGATGTTCGCGCTGGGACTGCTATACCTGGCATGGTTGGCGGCCGAGATCCGGACAGCCGGGCTGGTAGTCGATGCGCTGCGGATGGGTTCGCCGCTCCTCTTGCTCGTTCCCGCGTGCTACGTGCTGTATAGGTCAGGCAAGCATTCGCTGGAACGGTACACGACGCGCCGAAGCAACGTGCTTCAGATGGTGTCCCAAGACAAGGAGTCCGCATGAGCAATGGCGACGATGGCCCCGCCCGTCAACCCACAATAGCCACGCGCCGCTTAGAGATCGACGGCGACTGGGGTCTGCTGGATCTGTCCGGATTCGGTCGGGAGTACGTGCAAGTATATTCGGCTCTTTATGCGCTCCTGTTCGCCACGGGCCGGGAAGCAGATGAGAGAATAAGACTCGCGTTTAGGGGCTATCCGTGGACCCGCGGCTGGAGCGGTGTCAACTTCTACGATCTGCTTCGCCGGGCGGTTCCGGCGCAACACCAACCACGCGTCGAGGCGATGGAGTTCCCCCTGTGCCAATAATCTGTGAGACAACCTCCCTGTTGAGTTTAGTGTAGGGGCGGGAGAGGTTGGAGAGATGACGCGCATGCCAGACGCGGTGGAGATCGAAGTGGTTGCGGGGTCGGGGGTGGAGGGAGCCCGGAGGGCGACCGGAGGCCCCGACCCCGCAACCACGTTGCCGGCCCGTGCCCCGGACCCGGAGGTGCCGGCGACGGTGCAGCGGCGGCGCTTCTCGGCCGCGTATCGGCTGCGCATTCTCAAGGCCGTCGACGCGTGCAAGAAGCCCGGCGAGGTGGGCGCCCTGTTGCGTCGCGAGGGGTTGTACTCGTCGCTCCTGACGAACTGGCGGCGGCAGCGTGAGGCGGGCGCCCTGCGGGAGATGCGCGGGCGCCGCCGGGGTCCAACGCCGCGCCCCGTCGACCCGCGGGTGACTCAGCTCGAGGCGGAGAACCGCCGGCTGCAGCGGAAGTTGCAGCGCGCGGAGACGATCATCACGCTCCAAAAAAAAATTGCCGAGATCCTGGGGCTCCCCCTGACACCGCTCGACGACGACGAGACCGACTGATGCAGGCCATTACGACCATCGCCACGCCAGGTGAGACGGCGGCGCTGTGTCACAGCGTCGGGGTGTCGCGGGCAACGCTCTATCGACACCGGCGGCCCGCGCCGCCGCCGCCGCGCCCGCGGGCGCCATCGCCGCGGGCGCTGGGTCCCACCGAACGCCAGGCGGTCCTCGACGTGCTGCACAGCCCGCGGTTCGTCGACCAGTCGCCCACCGAGGTTCATGCCACGTTGCTCGAGGAGCAGACCTACCTCTGCTCCCCGCGCACGATGTATCGCGTGCTCGCCGCGGCCCACGAAGTGCGCGAGCGGCGCGCACAGGCCCGGCATCCGGCCTATGCCGCCCCCGAGCTGGTCGCGACGGGCCCGAATCAGGTCTGGTCCTGGGATATCACCAAGCTCAAGGGCCCGGTTCCGTATCTCTACTACTCGCTCTATGTCATCCTCGACCTCTTCAGCCGCTACGTCGTGGGCTGGATGGTCGCGCGGCACGAGAATGCGCACTTGGCCGAGCGCCTGCTGGCGGCAACCTGCGCGAAGCAGGGCATCACGCCGTACCAACTCACCATTCACGCGGACCGCGGTGCGCCCATGCGCAGCACACTCGTCGCGCTGCTCTTCTCGGACCTGGGTGTCACCGCCAGTCATTCGCGGCCCCGCGTGAGCAACGACAATCCGTTCTCCGAGGCGCAGTTCCGGACCGTGAAATACCGGCCGGAGTTTCCGGCACGGTTCGGCGCGCTCGAACACGCGCGTGGCGTCAGCCGCGACCTGTTTGCGTGGTACAACGACGCGCACCATCACAGCGGCCTGAGCTATCTGACGCCCGCCGATGTCCACTACGGCCGCGCCGCAACCGTCCTGGCGGCCCGTCACCGCACGCGCCTCGCCGCCTATGCCGCCCATCCCGAGCGGTTCGTGCACGGGCCACCCCGCCCCGAGACAATGCCCACGGCGGTCTGGATCAATCGGCCGCCGACCCTCACCAGCCAGGTGGCCCCAGCCACGACCACCGTCACCCCGGTCGACCCACAGCCAGGCTCCATGCGCCCGACACCACGCATCGACAATCGCCCGGGCACGCTCGTCACCAGCGTGGAGTCGCTACAGTAAATGCTGAATCAGGTTGTCTCAAAGTCGTTGACACGGCCCGGTTCGCGTCGCCCGGGTTCATCGAGCTTGGAATCGTTGACGAGGTAGCGGAGGGCATTGGCCACGCCGTAGAGCGTGTCTACGATCACTACGATCGGGCGCAGAGCACCTACAAGGAACTGTACAAGTCAGGGAAGTCGCGCGGCTTGGTATCCGTCGATGCACGGACCGCAGGGCCGGAATTCTCGCGTGCAGACCTCGCCTTTGCCGAGCACGCGGCTCAGGCCCTTGCTGACGCGATGGACTTGGACTTGACTGAGGGACTGCAACGCCTCACCGACAACTCGGTTGTCAGGATGAAGGTCGTTTTCTCACTGTACCGCCGCGTGAGAAAACTTGCGCTGCTTCGGTCGTCGGAGCGCATTCGCCTCTAAGCGTGAGGGAGCAAGCATGAGCAACGGTGACGATAGGCCCACACGTACAGAGAAGCAGGCACCCCCGCCACCCGAGACGCGAGAGGCGCCGTCTCCGCCGCCTTCGCCGTCTTCCCCGTCTCCGCCGGCACCCCCGCCACGGAAGCCGTAGGAGTCGGCGTCCGGCATACCTGCGCCGTCAAGCGGCGCTGGTCAGGGGCGACTCTATCCTGGGGCCGCGGCGCGCACTGTGTCACCCTTTGCCTATCAGGCATAGGCGCCAACCGCCACAGCCCCAAGCAAGCATCGGTAAGCAATAACCGCGCCATAAGTGCCAGTTTTGCAGCGGTTTATCCAGATTAGACCACTACCGGTCGCGTCGTGCCGCGCGTCACAATTCTGGCCGCCAGGCAGGTTATTCGATGCGAGATCCATGCGGGAAGAAATCCCGACCCGCGCCCGTAATGGCTCCCGTGATCGCTGGTGTAGAATGCGACCGATCAACGGGCGTCAAATCGGAAATGCCGGCTCAAAGTTCAACAGTGAGTGGGACATCCCCTGCAGGCCGGTGTGCGACGCTACCCACGATCTTAGAAGCTTAGCGGGAAGCATGAAGGGAAAGCGTGATGGTATGTATTTCGATCATTCTAGCTTTGGCTGTGCCATTGGTACTTATCCTCGGATATCTGAATCGTCGAGGGAATCCCAATGATGAAGAACAAAGAGGGAAAGGGATTGGCTGGCAATTTATTAGGTACACTGTAATCAGCATCGCGCTTCCCATCACCGGTATTTTGGCGTTGAACAATGTCCTTACGGGTGAGGCTGCTACCATTATTGCGGGAGCAATGGGCTATGCGTTTGGGAAGAGCGCAAAGAACAAGTAATATATGAGCGTGAAGGCAGTCGCCTACGAAGCCTTCCTCACCCTGGACTGCACCCTTATCTGCTAGAACTTCCTCAAGCCACCGGTGGAGTGTTGAAACGCGCTTGGAGCGTACCGAGATTGCCAGCTTGGTAAGGACACGGGCGGTCACCTCGCCGTCTGGTACCGCCGAGCCGCCGAGCAGGGCGTGGCCAGCGCGCAGTTCAACCTCGGGTTGATGTACGAGCAGGGCCGCGGCGTACCGCAGGATGATGCTGAGGCCGCCGTCTGGTACCGCCGAGCCGCCGAGCAGGGCGTGGCCAGCGCGCAGTTCAACCTCGGGTCGATGTACGAGCAGGGCCGCGGCGTACCGCAGGATTACGTCGAAGCTCACACGTGGTTGAACCTTGCCGCCTCCCGGTTAACCGGCGCGCCGCGCGAACTGGCCGTGGCTGCGCGAGACGCCGTGGCGGAGCAGATGACGTCTGCGGATCTAAGCGAGGCGCAGCGGCGGGCGCGGGAGTGGCACGCCGCGCACCCGGTCCAGTGACCATCGGCGCGCCTCGAACACCGCCGAAAGGCTGGCGCGCCGATGCCGTGGCCCTCGACCTACCGGCAGGAGCGCCGCGTGGCTGTCTGGTCGCCCCCTGATTCCGGTCCGGACGCCCGTCAATCAACGGCCAGGTTATTCATCGTGTTCATCGACCATTCGCGGGAACCCGGACAGCAACGCCGCGGCATCCATTGGATCGCATGCCAGCCCGAAGAGGCCCTTTTCCCCCCGGACGTCGATCACCACGCCATCAGCCATGACAAGCGACGTCGCCCATTCTGGCCAGTCATGCGACATCCCGATCTCGACCGCCTGAGCTGACCGCCGCAACGCCGCATCAGCCCCCACGTGCGTGCAAAAGACGCGGGTGTCGTGACGCGCGCCTTCGGACCAATCCGACCACGCTGCCTCCGCCGCCGAGTTCAGGAAGTAAAATCGCGCCAAGTCGCCGCGCAGGTTCGCCGCCTGCTTGGCGATCGCTTCAGGCGGCATTCGCTCATCGAACACCATCCGGCGAGCCAGCACTGGCGCTGGTGCCGCCAGGACGTGCACGCGCTCGCGCCCATGGTCGAAGTGGCGTATCGTGCGCCGCGGGTCGGGTGTCCTACCTAACAGCCGCCGGAAGAATTCCCTCATCGTCTACACCACCATCTCGGTAGCCGTCCTCAGTCTCGCGGTGATTGGTCCACCGGTCCAGGCGCAGGACAAACCGTCAGCACAAGAACTTGCCGGCCTGCGCGACCGCCGATGCCGGCGACGCCAGTGGACTGATTTTCAGAAATAGTACCAAGCACCCGGCGCCCAGAGTAGTGTCTCAGTTTGATTAAAGTGGTGGCCGCCTCGGCCGGACGCGGTACTGGTCGAGGCGGCCTAGTTCGAGTACTGTGTGATGAAGGGGACATCTGGTGCCATGCCAACATTTCGAATCACATTCATCGACGGCACGCAACGGGAAGTCAAAGCCTTCAAGATCGAGGGGAACAAGCCCTCTGACCGTGGAGACACCTACTCATTTATCGCGGGGAATCGCGCCGAAGCGGTGGTGCCAAAAGCGCAGGTCAAGATCATCGAGAAGATCGATGATGGAGACGCCGCGTGAGTCTACCGGTTCAGCGAATCGTTCAACGGGAAGACTGGCGTCGGTGGGTTGAACTTCCGCTAACTCTCGCCGCATGATTGCGGCGCTCGCGATGCCTCCGCGCGAGGGCGCCAGCAAACTGACACCGCAGCCGTGAACAATCTGTGAACAATCTGACGTCGAATGCCGTGTATCAGCGTCGTTCTGCCCGAGCCAAGGCACTGAAGAACCAACAAGATACAACACCAGAGTTAAGCTGTTAACCGGAGGGTTGTTGGTTCGAGTCCAACCTGAGGAGCCACCTCCTTATCTCATTCGCGCGCTGGTCCTCCAGCACCATCCGCACTGCCCGCTCGCATACCGCCGGTGAGTGCCGAAGCGGTTCATTCCACCGCTTGACGGGGTGGTACTCTGCAGTCTTGAATGACGAGATTTTCGCAAGGAGGAGACATGTTCTGGAGACGTCCGCTCGCGGTGGTTGCCCTACTCGGACTCGGTGTTGGGATTGGATATCTCTCCGCCCAGGATCGCGGGGACCGTGGCGTACTGACCGCCCAGGATCGCCTCGACATCCAGGACCTCTACTGGCGCTATGCCCAGGGCCACGACTTCCGGGATGCGGAGCTCGTCGCGTCGGCATTCGCCGAAGACGGCGTCTTTCGGGTAAGTCCCACCCGCGCGACAGTGGGTAGGAAGGCAATCTTCGAGTCCCTCTCTGGAGGTTTTGCAGGCGGGGCGGTTGATTCGGGACGGCGTCATTGGCAAAACGCCTGGCGCATTACACCTACACCGGAAGGCTGGCGCTTCAAGAGCCGTACGCTGAACTGGGATGAGGCACGCTAGGCTGGCCCGCTGCCCGTGTCGTTGCCGACTAGCAGCCCGTATATGGCGCACTGGGCGAGATAGGCCGTCTGACCGCGACGTGCCTGCCCGGTCGTGTAGACGCTCCCGCTGATATTCCTGTGCGCCGGTACTTCAGACCTGGGCGCGGTCGGCGCCGAACCCCCGTCGCGGCTTCCGAGGCAGCCTCCTCGGCACGCGCTAGCGGTAGTCCGAGGCTGCCAGGGACGCGCGGATGATTTCCAGGTCGTTGCGCTGCACGATGTGACGGTTGGCGTATGCCGGATGGGACCAGTTCACAGCTCGATCGTAGCTCGTGCCCGACCGCGGCGGGCGTCCCGTCCGTCGCAGGTATCGACCTGTGGCTCCGATCCGGTCGCTTTGCCCTGTGGCTTCGATGAGTTTCGTGCGACCGAGCTCGACGTAACCAGTGGGTGTGAGCTGCGCGAGGATCAGGAACCCCTCTTCGTTGTTGACGAAGAATCGATCGCCGTGCTGCACCAGAAACGCCGAACTCCAACGCGCCTGTGGCGTCATCTCAGGGCTCATCCATAAGCGCTCTCCGGTGCGTGCATCGAGGCCGCGGAGCTCGCCGTAGCTTCCCACGCCGTAGAAGTAGTCGCCGATGATTACCGGCGTCGTCATCATCGCATGCAGGCCGTCGCTCTGGTCCGGGAGCTCGCTCCGGCCCTGGCCCTTCCAGAGCATCGTCGCGCCGGGGCGGTCTTGGTCGAGCCGCATCATCATCGAGCCGTAGGAGAACTGGCTCACGAGCAGATAGTTCCCACTCCTGACCGGCGTGGGAACCGTGGCCCCAACGCCGACCTCCCAGGCCTGCTCCCAGTAGACGTCGCCCGTCTCCGGATCGAGCGACACCAACGCGGCCGGATGCCAGATGATCAGCTGCCGAACACCACCCGCTTCGTAGATCACCGGCTGGGCGTACCCCATCTCGCCGGCGACATCGAGGGCTCGCCACGCCTCGTCGCCCGTGTGTTTGTCGAATGCGACGACCAAGGCCCCAGCCTCGCCGCCCACCAGGGTAATCAGACTCTGGCCCTCGACGAGTGGGGCGCTCGTGACGCCCCACGTCGGCACGCTCGTGCCGTAATGCTCCACGTAGTCCTTCTGCCAGATCACCGCGCCGGTCCCGACGTCCAGACAGACGAGCGTCCCGGTCGCGCCGACGACGTAGACGCGGTCGCCGTCGACGGTTGGCGTGGCGCGGGGCCCAATGGCATACGACACTTGCAGCATCCGGTAGGAGGTCGGCCAGTCGTACGTCCACAAGACCCTGCCGGTTTCCTCGTCGAGCGCGACCACGCGTTCAGTCCCATCCAGCGTGCGCGACTCGGGATCCTCCGCCCAGTCCGTGACAAAGACGCGACCGTCGGCAACCGCAGGTCCGGAGTAGCCGGGATGAATCGGGACACGCCATTTGACGATGAGTTGCTTGGGCAGGGTGTCGACGATACCGGATTCAGTCCAGACGCCGAGCCGGTCGATCCCTCGCCACTGATGCCAGTCCTCGGCACCTAGCCCGACGCCGAGGATCAAGACCACACCTGCGCAGATGGGCAGTGACCGTGGACGCATCAGTTGCCTCGCCCCGGCACGCCCAGGGCCACCAGCTCCGCGCTCTCGCCAGCGCCAACCGCCACGACGATGTACTGTGTCCCGTCATGCAGATAGGTCATGGGCGCCGCTGCCGAGAGTCCGTCCAGCTCGACCTCGCGCAGCAGCTCGCCTGACTGCTTGTCGAAGACGTAGATCAGTTTCCTGCCCGCGTCGGGATCGCCCCATTCGGCCCATGCCGGCGACGCGGGGGCGCCGCCGATACCGAGTCGCGTCACGCTGACGACGAGTAGCGTCTTCGTGACGAGCACGCTGCCGCCCTGGATAGCATCCCCCAGAGGGGGCAGCTCCAGCCCCCGCAGCAAGGGGTGATTGCGCGGGCCGTTTCCCAGCGGGGCCATCCAGTGGTGTTCTCCGCGGTTCATGTCGATGGCCGTCAGCCTCGAGTAGGGGGGCTTGAAGACGGGGAGGCCGTCGAGGTTCAGCCTACGGTCTCCAGCGCCTTGCCGGAGATAGAAGAAGTTCGTCCTCTCCGGATCGCCGGGGGCCACTCGGTAGATCCAGGGTGTCGTGCGAGACGGGACGTAGAGGATCCCTGTCTCGGGATCAAAGCCCGCTCCCCCCCAGTTCGCGCCCCCGAGCGCCCCCGGTAGGAACACGGTGTCGTTCACAGACGACGGCGTGAAGAGCGGACCGTACTGGAACTGCTGGAGCTGCTGCAGCGCCCGTTCCTTCAACTCTGGGGTCAGGTCGAGAAGATTCTCCTCGGTCGCCCCTTGCAGATCAAAGGGGGGCGGTTTGGTGGGAAAAGGCTGCGTCGGCGACGCGCGTTCCCCAGGCACAGTCGACTGGGGGACCGGCCGCTCCTCGATCGGCCAGACGGGCTCGCCGGTTGCACGGTCGAAGACATAAGTGAACGCCTGCTTGCTGACCTGCATGACGGCCTTGATGCGCCGGCCGTCAACCGTGATGTCCCCGAGCATCGGATGCGTCGGAAAATCGTAGTCCCAGAGCCCGTGGTGCACCGCCTGAAAGTGCCACACCCGCTTGCCGGTCTTCGCCTCCACACAGACCAGGCTCTCCGCGAACAGGTTGTTCCCAGGGCGATGGCCGCCGTACCAGTCGTTGGTCGGCGTCGACGTGGGCAGATACACGTAATCGAGCTCGGGGTCATAAGACATCCCGGCCCACACGTTCGCGCCGCCGCTGTAATCGGCCGATCCGTTCAACCAGGTCTGATACCCGAACTCGGTTTCGCTGGGCACCGTGCGAAAAGTCCAAAGCAGTCGGCCCGTGCGGACATCGTAGCCGCGCACGTGACCTGGCGGCTGCTCCTTGTCGGGCGGGCTATCGGTAATGGTGCTGCCCACCACGACGACGTCGCCGGCAATCAGCGGGGCCCCATGGGTATGGAAATTGAGGGCCCTGATCGCGTGGCGAATCCCGACCGTGAGGTCGACCTTGCCGTCATCGCCGAAGGCCGGATCAGGCTCGCCGGTGCGGGTATCCACGGAGATCAGAAACGCATCCGCCGTCCCGAGCAGCAGGCGCTCCTGGGCGCCGTCGCTCCAGTAGCCCAGCCCTCGGTGCATGAACCCCACATTCGACGGCCTTCCGGCGGTGTAGCTGACCGGGTCGTAGACCCAGTTGGTCTGGCCCGTCGCGGGATCCAGGGCGGCGACCAGCCCGAACCCGGTTACCGTGTAGAGCACGCCGTTCACCATCAGCGGCGTGTCCTCATAGCGCGACGCGCGGAGGACCGGATCCGACGCCTGCAACGCCTGATCCGGAGACGGCCAGCGCCACACGACGTCGAGCTCGTGGAGATTATCCTTCGCGATCTGGCTCAGCGGCGAATACTTTGTAGCCTGGACATCGCTCGCGTACGCACGCCACTCGCCCTGGGCCGCGGCACTCGGCTGGCCCAGACTCCCTGTTGGCGCCAAGACGACGATCGCCGTCGCCCCAGCGGCCACCAGCCACCGCGACCGGGGCTTTCGCCATTGACGCATACGGACTCCCTTGTGTGCGGGTCGCGGAGACGCGCGACACGCGGCGGTCAGCGGGCGGCTGGGCGCAGGCCGGCCCGCGCCGCCTTCGGCAAATCCGCGGGGTGGCCTCGTTCCGGGTCGGCTGGGCCCGACGAGTGTTCACTCTTGCACGATCACGGTAACATCCTGAGTGCTCTCGAAGCCCCCATCGTGCGCCGACACCCGCAGCACGAAGCGGCCCGGCGCCCCGAAGGTCACCCGCACCGGCACCTGCCCGTCCGCCGGCAGCGGCGGCGGCTCCCACCCCGGCGTCCACGGCGAGTTGTCCAGATAGTCCGGATAGACCTTGAACTGCGCCGGCGCGAACGTTACCGCGTCGCCCGCGCCCCGGTAGACGAACCACGCCACCCGCAGCCCCCACGCCGCCTGGAAGCCCACCGAGCCCCACGGCGTCGGCCGCGGCTCCGGGATGCCGTCGTCGCTCGCCACCGCCGTCAACGCCACCGGCTCGTACACCCGCGCCGTCCGCGCCAGCGCCCCCGCGACTCGCAGCTGCGGAGCCTGGTTGGCTTCCGCCTTCCCCGCCATCGTCCGCCCCGTGTTGTTCAGGTAGATCACCCGGTCATCGAGCGCATAGTCCGGCTTCAGGCTGGCATACGCCCGCTCGGTCTTCCCGTGCGCCGTCAGCGTCCACACCACTTCCCGGTCCCCAAAGTCCGCCGGGACCGTCACGCGGAAAATGTGCCGATTGCGCCGCGGCAGAAAATACGTCGGCTGCCCCTGGTCCGCCGGCCCTGGCTCGAGCATGTTGTCCGGTCCGACCGGGATATGCAGATGCTCCTGGTAGTTCCGATTCAGGTAGCCGAAGACCAGGTTCAACGTCCCGTCCGGATTCGTCTCCCACCCGTAGAAGTCGGGTGCGATGTTCTGGCCGCTCGTATACTGGATTTGCGCCCCGGCTTCCAGGGCGCCGGCCAAGCTCAGCGCGACCGCCAGCCCCACCGCCGCTGCCCCGCGCCACCGCAGCCCGCCCCGCCGCCTCATTGCTCCGGCGTCGTCGCGCGCCGCGGCCGCTCCGGCCGCGGCCGCAGAAAGTCGGGCACCCGCGCGTCCGCATAGCGCGTGGCGACCTCTCCGGCAAACTCCTCGTCGGTCAGCCCCACGAACTTCCCGAAGAAGAACAGCATGTCCTCGATTGAGCGGTTCCCGAACCCCTTCCAGTTCCGCGGCTCCGGGTTGCGCGGGTTCCCCCGCGAGTTGTCATACCAGCCAGTGACCCGCAGGATCGTCCCCGACGGCAGCAGCGGCGCCGCCTCTGGCGCATAGGAGTACACCTTCACCCAGTTGTGGTTGTACCCGGCGCAGTTGATCGTCTGCACCGCCCCACTCGGGTAGGTCGCCTCCAGACACATCCGCTTGCCGCCCGAGTGCATGTGCGGCTCGAAGGTGAACAGCTTCGCCGGCTGCGACAAGGCTCGCACCGCGTCGAACCGCACGTTGTTCTCCCCCGCCGGGATATCGAGGTCGTGATTCGTCAGGCTGCCGGTGCCGTCCACGCCGCCCGGCCGGTACTTCGGCGTGTAGCCTTTCGGGTGCAGCGTGAAGCCGACATCGAGCCGGACCTGCACCTCGGTGCCGGTCGAATGGGTGTGCAGCGACCAGGTCAGATACGAGCCGGCCGGGATCCGGATGCCGAGCTCGTCTGGATAGTACGTCGCGTTCTGCCCCGCTTCGTGCGCGATGCTGAACCCGTCGGGCACACGGCCGACCGGGCCGTCGTTGCTCTCCTCCGTCAGCTCCGTCCGCGCCGTGATCACCGCGTGGTGAAGCACCGAGTAGTTCAGCGCCGCCCCGGGCGTGCTGCCAGCTCCTTCGACCCGGGCCTCGTTGACCCGGATCTCCCGAACCTCCACCGCCTTGACGTACCGGTCTTCGGTGAGCCCGGTCGGCGAGGCCGGCCCGAAATCGCCCTGATAGTCCGCCGCCATCGCCGGCACCGTCCGCACCGGCGACGAGACGACCAGATCCGGCGTTCCGATGCTCCACTCCGCGCCGCCCTCGAACACCAACGGCGGCGGCAGGTCCGCCGGATTGCCCCGCGGGGCGCCGCTGTCGGCCCAGCGCGCGATCGCCGCGATCTCCGCGGCGCTCAGCGAGATATCGTTCTCGAACGCCTGGATGCCCACGTTCTTCTCGATGAACCACGGCGGCATCCGCTCCGGATCCGACGAGCTTAGCGAGGTCTTGAGCTTGATCGCCCGCGCCCACGGCCGCGCGTCCTGATAGGTCAGCAGCGACATCGGCGCGATGCCGCCCGCCCGGTGACAGCTCTGACACGAACGCTGCAGAATCGGGGCGACGTCCTTCGCGAACGTCACCTCGTCATCGGCCGCCGCGACCGGCGTCGCCACCAACACCAGCGCCCCGAGCAGTACGAGCCGGCTCAGAGCGAGGCGTGTCTGTCCGTCGTTGCTTGCCATCTTGCGCTGCATATCCTTACCCCCACGACGCCCGGTTTATCGCCAACGCCCGTGAACCCAGCGAGAACCTCTTGCTCAGGCGCAGGTCGACCTCCGCGTTTATCGCCCTGGCGTTCGCCTCGATGGACGGCCCCCCCACGTTAAGGAGGCGGGCCACCCCCCTCGTCCGCCGCGCTCGTTACTGCCGGTCCCGGTGCAAGGCGCGGCTCTTGATCTTCCAGCCCTTCGACGTCTTGACGTAGACGTCGTCGTAGTAGCCGGACACCACCGCACTCGGCTGCTCGCCGCTGACGTTCACGACCATCCAGTACGCTCGCGCCTTTGCGCCACCGTCTTCGTTCGGCGTGATCACCCAGCTGCTCGTGATGTGGCGCGAGCCGCCAGGGGTGCCTTCCTGCCCTTCCTGCAGCCGCCCTCGCTGGCGTGCCAGAATCGTCGCATGACCAACGAATTCCTCGGACCCCGGCTTGAATACGCCATCGTCGGCAAAGGCCGAGGCGAACAGATCCGGGTCGCGGAAGTCACTGCCCTGGTTGTACCTCCCGTACAACTGCATGATCTCGCCGTAGTCCTGCCCGGTCAGGGTCATCGAGCTGCCCTGGGCCGAGACCCACCCGATCGCCGCAAGAACGCCGATGGAAAGGATCGCGATAGTGACATGCAGCTTCCGCATGATGCCTCCTCCGTGTGGTTGGTTGGTGTTACCGCTTGGTCGTAGCTCGCTCTTCGGCGGGTGCCCCGCTCAACGCATTCGGCAACCCATAGTTGCCTTCATGGTAAGCATACTCATACATCTGATGCGCGTCGTCTTTCAAGAGGGGCATCGAGACAGTCCACGACTGGCCGTAGACGTCCGGGTCCTCGATGGCTGCCTCGTACTGCAGCGTTTCGGTGTCAACACGCGTGAAGCGCTCGACGACGCGCATTGCGTCGCCCTCCCAGCGGCCTCGCGATTCGCCGTTTCACAGCCGCCTGAACGTGGCGTTCTTCCATCTCCGTCCTTTCCATGAGCCTCCCTTGGTCGAATCGACCGAAAAAATCCTGTCACCCGTTTCGCCCGACCGGAAGCTTTCGGAGGCTACCCACGGACCGCGACGCCGACATTGTACGTGCTGGAACGTGCAAGGGACCGCGACGTCCGGCCGCCGTGAAACGTGCTATCGTCCGTCCCACCAACCGGCTGGATCGGCCGGCCTACCTGTCCGGCCTGACCGGGTCCTACGAAACGGAGAGAGCGCCATGAAGACGACGCATGCTATCGCTGCGTGCCTCGCGGTCATCCTGCTGTGGGTCGGCTGCGGGGGCGACAGCCAGGAGGCGCGCGCGCAGGCCAACCTGAGCGACGTCACGAAGGAGCAGTTCGACGAGTGGATGACGGAGCTGTCGAATTGGGGCCGTTGGGGTGACGACGACGAGCGGGGCGTGCTGAACCTGATCACCGCGGAGAAGGCGGCGCAGGCGGGGGCGCTCGTCCGGACCGGCGAGACCGTGTCGCTCGCCCACCCGATCCCACGTGAGGTGGGCGATCCGGCGCGGGCGATCAACACCAACGGGGCGCTCACGAACCGCTTCCTCGTGCAGGGCGACTTCCTGTTCGAGCGGCAGGAGATCGCCTATCACGGCCTGAACCTGTCCCATTTCGACGCGCTGTGCCACGTGTCGCACGAAGGCAAGCTGTACAACGGCTTCGACTTCGCGGAGGTCGTGACCGAGGACGGCGGCTGCTCGAAGCTGTCCGTCAACTCGGCGGAAGGCGGCATCGTGACGCGCGGCATCCTGCTCGACCTGCCGGAGACCCGCGTGCAGCCGTCGGACATCGAGGCGTGGGAAGCGCAGACCGGCATCACCATCGGCTCGGGCGACGCGCTGCTGCTGCGGACGAAGCGGCCGGGCGTGGAGCCGAATCCGGAGGATTTCGGCGCCGCCGGCTACGATCCGTCGCTCATCCCGTTCTTCAAGGAGCGCGACATTGCCCTGCTGGGCGCCGACATTCCGCAGGAGGGCGGCGCCATTCCCGGCCTGTTGATTCCGATCCACACGTTCACCATCGTGGCGCTTGGGATGAACCTGCTCGACAACCTGGCGCTGCACGAGCTGGCGGAGGCCGCCGAGCGGCACAACCGCTACGAGTTCATGCTGACCGTCGAGCCGCTACGCGTGGAGCGCGGCGCCGGTTCGCCCGTCAACCCGATTGCCGTGTTCTGACTGCCGCGCGGGGACTCTGCGATAGGCTTGCGATAGGCTATGGAGATGCAGCGATCAGGAGGTATGAAGATGCGTAGTCTACTGGTGTTGATGCTCGCGACCGTCTGGTTTGCGTCGGTGCCACTCGCGGGGCAGGAGATTCCCCGGACGCCGTGGGGCGACCCCGATTTTCGGGGGCATTGGGTAGCCGGCACCTCGGCGCCGATGGAGAACCCGATCGAGGAGGCGCGCCAGCTGACCGCGGAGGAATTCCAGCGCTACCCGACGGCGCAGTTCTTCCCCGATCACCAAGCCGCGCCCGGCATCAAGCGCATGGAGCGGACGATGATCATCGACCCACCCGACGGGCGGATCCCGCTGCAGGACTGGGCCGTTGAGAAGCGGGTCGAGATCATGGCCAACCAGAACAAGCTGGAGCACCTCGATCCGCGCGTCAAGTGCCTGCCGGCGGCCGTGCCGCGCGGCAACCTGCCGGTCGGCTACAACTCGTACCAGATCCTGCAGGTGCCCGGCGCCGTGATCATCCTGTACGAGTGGAATCACCACACCCGCCACATCCCTCTGGATGACGGCGAGCACGTCGCCTCCGGCATTCAGTTGGGCATGGGGGACTCGCGGGGCCGCTGGGAGGGCGACACCCTGGTGGTGGACGTCACGAACTTCACGGACAACACCTGGGTGGTAGGCCACGGTGCAGCCCCCGAGGGCGCTCCAGGCACGGCCATCACGACCGGGCACGGCGTGTTCCACAGCACCGACCTGCACGTTGTCGAGCGCTACACGCTGAAGGACGCGAACACCATCAGCTACGAGGCGACGATCACCGATCCGCAGGTGTTCACGCAACCGTGGACCATTTCGTACGACGCGTTCAACCGGGCGCCCGAAGGCCACATCCTGTACGAGTACGCCTGCCACGAGGGCAACGCCCGCAACCTGCGGATGATGACCGGGGTTGAGTTGGAGTAGACGCCGCGGGTGGCGGCGGCCTCCAGCGGGCCGGCGGCGCCCACCCCCGTCCTACTGCTCGCCGGGCGCCGGCCTGACTCGCCGACAGCGTTTCTGAACGCGCATTCACGCGGCGTTCAGGAAATCTTCAGAAAGGCGCCTGCCTCCAGGCGGTACGCTGATCGGATGTTCGTACGTTCGAATGCCGTATCCGTCTGTACCTCCCTGCTGGTGCTGGCGCTGGCCGCTTCCGCTGCCGCGCAGAGCACCGGGGTCGTGGCGGGCTTAGTCGCCGATGAAACCGGCGGCGTGCTGCCCGGGGTTCTCGTCGAGGTCGAAACCGCGGGCGGGCCGCTGACCACGGTTACCGGCGCTGACGGGCAGTACCGCGTTCCGGACGTGCCGCCGGGTCCGGGCATCGTGACGTTCCGGCTGGTCAACTTCTCGACGGCCCGGCAGGAAGTGACGGTGGCGGCCGGCCGGACGCTGACGGCGAACGCCACGCTGACACTGTCGCTTACGGCCGACGTCGTGGTGACCGGCACGCGCACGTTCCGCAACATCGCCGACCTGGAGAACCCGGCCGAGAATCTGGTACGCATCGCGAGCGCCGCGAGCGTCGGCGCCATCACGGCGCAGCAGCTGGAGGCGCGGCCCATCATGCGGCCGGGAGAGGTTTTGGAAGCGGTGCCCGGGCTGATCGTCAGCCAGCACAGCGGCGAGGGGAAGGCGAACCAGTACTATCTCCGCGGATTCAACCTGGATCACGGCTCCGACTTCGCCACCACGCTGGCGGGCGTCCCGCTGAACGTGCCGGCGGCGGCCCACTTCCACGGCTACTCCGATTCCAACATCATCATTCCGGAACTGGTCAGCGGCGTGCAGTACAAGAAGGGGCCGTACTTTGCGGAGGACGGCGACTTTTCGGCGGCCGGCTCGGCCAACATCAACTACGTGAACGCGCTCGACCGCCCGCTGCTGACGATCAGCGGCGGCGGCCAGGGTTGGGGGCGGGTGTTCGGCGCCGCGTCGCCGCGCGTCGGGGACGGCAATCTGCTCGTGGCGCTGGATCTGTCCCGGAATGACGGGCCGTGGGTCAACCCGGACGACCTGCGGAAGGCGAACGGGATCGTGCGCTACAGCCGCGGCGACACCCGCAACGGTTTCTCGCTGACCGGCATGGGCTACACGGCCGATTGGAACGCCACGGATCAGGTTCCGCTGCGGGCTATCGACTCCGGCCTCATTTCCCGCTTCGGCAGCATCGATCCGACGGACATCGGCCGCACGTACCGGCACAGCATCGCGTTCGATAGCCTGCGCTCGACCGGCGACAGCTCGCTGCGCGTGACCGCCTTCGGCATGCGCTACGGGTTGAACCTGATCCAGAACTTCACGTACTTCCTGGCTAATCCCGTCGACGGCGACCAGTTCGAGCAGGAGGACCGCCGCACGGCGGTCGGCGCCAAGGTGAGCTACCGCCGCCTGGGTCGTTTCCTCGGCCAACCCGTCGAGTCGATGGTCGGTGTGCAGCTGCGGCACGACAATGCCGGCACCATCGGCCTGTACGACACGGTCGGGCAGCGCCGCACGAACACGATCCGGGACGACATCCTGAAGCAGACGTCGGGCGGCCTGTTCGCGCAGAGCGAGATCGAGTGGAGCCCGGTATTTCGGACGACGCTCGGATTGCGCGGCGACCTGTACGGCTATGAGATAACCGCCCTTGATCCGCGCAACTCGGGTACCGGCTCGGACGGCATCGTCAGCCCCAAGCTGACCGTTGTGCTCGGCCCCTGGCAGGATACGGAGTTCTACGTCAACTGGGGTCACGGCTTCCATAGCAACGACGTGCGCGGGGCGACGCTGACGGTCGATCCGCGCACGGGCCTGCCGGTCGAGACGTTGACGCCGCTGGTGACTGCGCGCGGCGCCGAGGTGGGCATGCGCACGGTGAAGATCCGCGGCCTGCAGTCGACGGTGGCGCTGTGGTACCTCGGCTTCGATTCGGAGCTGCTGTTCATCGGCGACTCCGGCGTCACCGAAGCGAACCGGCCGAGCCGGCGCTACGGCCTCGAATGGGCGAACTACGTGCGGCTCACGCCCTGGATGACCGCCGAGGCCGACATGTCGTTCACGAACGCCCGGTTCACGGACGTGGGCGTGGCCGGTCCGTACATTCCCGGCGCGCTCAACCGGGTTGTTGCGGGTGCCGTGACGGTCGAGCCGGCGAAGCGGATTTTCGGGAGCCTGCGCGCGCGACACTTCGGCCCCCGGGCGCTGGTCGAGGACAACAGCGTGCAGTCCGCATCGACAACCATCTGGAACGCCGAGCTCGGGATCACCCTCAACGAGCAGATGCGCGTCTCGATCGAGGGGTTCAACCTGTTCAATTCGGACGTCGCGGACATCGACTACTTCTACGCATCACGGCTGCCGGGCGAGCCGATCGACGGGGTGGAGGGCATCCACACGCACCCGTCCATTCCCCGGACGGCGCGGGTCAGCCTGCAGGTAGCGTTCTAGGAGTCCGTGGTGAATCCCCGCGTCGCACCGATACCGGTGCAGACTCCCGGCTGATTCTGGAGGGGCCAGCGGCGCGCTAGCCGCGGTGGCCCCAAGGCGCGCACGGCGCGCCTCGGCAAGCGCGGCGCGGGGCAACGGGGTCCCCGCTAGCGCTTGCCGGGGGTTTGGGGCGCAGCCCCATCTAACGGTGCGGCGCAGCCCCGTCTAATCTTGGCCGGACCGCAGCCGGACCTCGCCGCGGTCGGCGCGGATGCGCAGCGCGGGCCCGCCGCCGTTCACGGTGCCCTGGAACCGGTCGCCGGTCTGCTGCAGCGTCACGGGCAAGTCGCTGTTGAAGTCAGCCCGGGACGACAGATCGGCGTCGATGGTCAACGCCAGGTTCTCGGCCAGCTCGACATCGAAGTCGCCGCGGTCGATCGTCACGTCGGAGTCGCCCTCGATCCGGACGTCGCGCAGCACCACGTTCGTGCGGTCGGCCTCGATCAGGACCGACCCGCGCAGGCGCGTCAGCACCGCGCGCTCGCCGCGATCCACAGTGAGCGTCAACGACCCGCTGAAGTCGCTGGCCTGCAGCTGACCACGGACGAGGTTGATTCTGAGCGTGCCCGTCAGCTCGACCAGATTCAGGTCGCTGCGGTCGACGTTCATCAGGATCTGCCCTTCGAATCCGCGCAGCGTGGTGCCGGCCCCGCGATCGAGGTTGAGGTCCAGATTCAGCTCCCGCGGCGCGCGGATTTCATAATGCACATCCGGCAGGGTGCGGCGCCGGTCGAAGAACCCGCGCCGCTCCACTTCGCTGAAATCGTTGCGGATACTCACCGCGCCGGCGCTCGACCGGACGTCGACGGTGGTAGCTTCGACGATGTCCCGCGCGTAGTCGCCATCGACGTCCGCCGGCGCCTCGATCCGCGCCTGGATCTCGACCTGCGGCTGATTCCACGCCAGCAGCAGCACGCTGCCCGCGGACGCATCGAGCGTCAGGTGGCCGCCCGGTTCGAGCGGCACGGTTTCCTCGAACGTGTCACCCTGCGCCGCGGCAATGGCCGGCGACGCCAGAATCAGCGGCAGAAGACACGCGAACATGCGGTGCGGTGACATCAGCATCCTCCCGGCAAACTAGTCTCTTCTGACTATAAACGGAATCGCGGCGCGGCCCGCTGCGGCGCCCGTTCGTTGCGCGCAGACCGGCGTCGGCAGCAAGGGCCGCGGCCCGTTCAACGGACCCGAGGAATTCGACCTGGCCGACCGCTGCATCACGCGCGGCCTGCCGAATACCTGGTTCCCGCAGGTGTACAACAATGGCTTCCAAATCGTGCAGCACCAGGACTACGTGGCGGTGCTGTACGAGCGGCTGCACCGGATCAACGAGTGCCACTTCCGGCAGTTCGGGCATCTCGTCAAGAAGCTGGCCGCCACCCCCGAGGGGGACGGCACGCCGCTCGCCAATCTGTACATGACCATCCTGGAGAAGATGGGCTTCCCGCTGGAGAAGTTCGGCGACAGCACGAGGTTGCTGAAGAACCTCTCCGTCTAGGCCGCTCGCTCGAAGACGGCGGCGATGCCTTGGCCGCCGCCGATGCACATCGTCACCAGTGCGCGGGTGCCGCCCGTGCGCTGCAGTTCATACAGCGCCTTGACCGTCAGCACTGTTCCGGTCGCACCGACCGGGTGCCCCAGCGAGATGCCGCTGCCGTTCGGGTTGGTCCGCTCCGGCGGCAGGCCCAGGTCGCGGCAGACGGCCAGCGCCTGCGCCGCGAACGCCTCGTTCACCTCGAAGACGTCGAAGTCGTCGACGCCGAGGCCGGTCTTGTCGAGCAGCCGCCGCACGGCCGGGATCGGGCCGATGCCCATGTAGCGCGGGTCAACGCCGGCAAAGCTGTACGCCACCAGGCGGGCGAGCGGTTTCAGGCCGCGTTGCTCCGCCAGCTCCCGCTCCATCAGCACGACGGCGGCCGCGCCGTCGTTGATGGTCGAGGCGTTGCCGGCAGTGACGGAGCCGCCCTTCTGGAATACCGGCCGCAGCTTGGCGAGCTTCTCGACCGAGCTGTTGGGGCGCACGGTCTCGTCGGTGTCGAACAGCACGGTGTCGCGCTTCACCCGTATCTCGACCGGCGTGATCTGCTCCTTGAAGTAACCCTGCGCAATCGCGTTGCCCGCGCGCTGGTGGCTCTGGACTGCCAGCGCGTCCTGATCCTCCCGCGAGACGCCGTAGCGCTCGGCTACATTCTCCGCGGTGATGCCCATGTGGCAATCCTCGAACGGGTCGCTCAGCGCCCCCACCATCATGTCCATCAGCGGCGTGTCGTTCATCCGGGCGCCCCAGCGCAGAACGCCGGAGACGTACGGGCTGCGGCTCATGTTCTCGGCGCCGCCCGCGACCGCGGTGTCCGCGTCGCCCAGCATGATCGTCTGGGCGGCTCCGACAATCGCCTGCAGGCCGCTGCCGCACAACCGGTTCACCGTCACCGCCGGGGTCTCGTGCGGCAGGCCGCCCTTGATGGCGGCGACGCGCGCCAGGTAGTGGTCCCGCGCATCGGTGTGAATGACGTTGCCGAACACCACGTGGTCGACGTCGCCTGCCTCGATGCCGGCCCGGCCGACCGCCTCACGGACGCATTGCGCCCCGAGATCGGTGGGAGGGATGTCCTTCAGGCTGCCGCCGTACCCGCCGATCGGCGTACGCACGCCGCTCAGCACCACCACTTCACGTGCCATTCACTGCCTCCCTACTTCCATCCGGCTCTTGCGGCCGGTTCGTGTTTACGAGCCTTGCATTATGACATCCGTATTGGATTCGGCCGCAAGTCCGGGCTATGTTACCGGTGACGCATGACGCACGTGCTGTATCCCAGGAGGATTCGGATGAAACGATTCTGCGCCGCCGCAATCCTATCTGCGGCCGCCGTCACCGTGGGGGCGCAGCAGCCGGCAGTGCCGATCGAATGGCCCTATGTCGGCGGCGATCAGGCGCACACCAAATACTCCACCGCTGACGAGATCACGGCCGCGAACGTCGACCAGCTGGAGATTGCCTGGGAGTGGGAGCCGAACGAAATGCCGATGCCGGAGCTCGGGGCGCGACCCAGCTCGTTCCAGGCCACGCCGATCATGATCGGCAACGTGCTGTACGTCTCGACGGCGTACAACCGCGTGGCGGCCATCGACGCGGAGACCGGTGCTGAACTGTGGGCGTTCGACTCGAAGGCGTACGAGCGGGAGGCGCGGCACGGCTTCATCCACCGGGGGATTGCGTACTGGCGCGACGGCGACGACTTCCGCATATTCCTCAATAGCCGCGACCGGCTGTACGCGATCGACGCCGCGACGGGGCGCGAGGTGGCGAGCTTCGGCGAGAACGGCAGCGTTTCGCTGATCGCCGGCCACGGCCGCCCGGTCTTGTCGGAGGAGTTCGACCAGCGGTCGCCGCCGGTGGTGTTCGAGGACCTCGTGATCGTCGGCAGCCGGGTGCCCGACCGTGTACAGCGCAAGTTCGAGCCACCGGGCACGGTGCAGGCGTTCGACACGCGTAGCGGTGACCGCCGCTGGGTGTTCTTCACCATCCCGCAGTCGAACGACGACTTCGGCGCCGACACCTGGGAGAACGAATCCTGGCGCTACACCGGCCACGCGAACGTGTGGGGGCTGATGTCGCTCGACGCGGAACGCGGCCTGCTGTACGTGCCGACCAGCACGCCGGGCGGCGATTACTGGGGCGGACACAGGCTGGGCGCGAACCTGTTCGCCGAGTCCCTGGTCTGCCTGGATGCGCGGACAGGCGAGCGCCAGTGGCACTTCCAGGCGGTGCACCACGGCGTGTGGGACTACGACTTCAATTCGCCGCCGAACCTGGTCACGATCAACGTGGACGGGCGCACGATCGATGCCGTGGCGGAGGTGTCGAAGCAGGGGTTCACGTACGTGTTCGACCGGGTGACGGGCGAGCCGGTGTGGCCCATCGAGGAGCGCCCGGTCAACACCGAGACCGACGTGCCCGGCGAGGTGCTGTATCCGACGCAGCCGTTCCCGACGAAGCCGCCGCCGTTCGCGAAGCAGGGGGTGTCGCTGGACGACGCGAACGACCTGACGCCGGAAATCCACGCGTTGGCCGTGGAAGAGATGCAGCAGTTCCGACTGGGACCGTTGTTCACGCCGCCGAGCCTGCGCGGCACGCTGATGCGGCCGACGGTGAGCGGCGGCGCCGACTGGGGCGGCGCGGCGTTCGACCCGGAGACCGGGCTGCTGTACGTGCGCTCGACGGAGGGCACGACCACGAATCAGGTCTGCCTCAACGCGGGCGACGACGCGGCCGTGGACGTCGAGTACAGCAACAACTGCCCGCACGGCGCGGCGGCCATGATATTCGGCAACCGGCCCGGTGCGACCGAGGTGGCGCGCAGCAAGCTCGGGGGCATCCCGCTGATCAAGCCGCCGTATGCGCATCTGGTGGCGATCGACCTGAACGCGGGCGAGATCGCGTGGAAGGTGCCGTTCGGCGAGGGCAGCCGCATCCTCCGCAACCATCCGCTGCTCAGGGGCGTCGAGCTGCCCGACCGGCTGGGCACGTTCAGCCACCTCGGCTCGCTGGTGACGAAGGGCGGCCTGGTGCTGCTGGGCGGCGGCGACCCGTATCTGTATGCATTCGACAAGGCGACGGGCGCGGAAATCTGGCGCGGCGCGACACCGTTCCGGACCAGCGCGAACCCGATGACCTACCTCGCGCGGTCGGGGCGGCAGTTCGTCGTCATCGGCACCGGCGCCGGGCCGGACGCCGCGCTCGTGGCGTTTGCCCGGCCGGCACCGTCATCCACCTGATGGCGTGGTACGACAACTCGGTCTCCAACCGCAACGTCGTCGACCCGCGGAACTGGAAGGGGTGGGGCAATCGGTCGATCGACGACATGTTCTACAATCTGCCCCGACTCATCTACCTGACCGAGGAACAGTTCAAGGCGGAAGTCGCCGCGCGGGGCGGCAGCCCGGTCTTCGCAGCGTCGCAGGATCAGCAGTAGCAACCAGGGAGCGCAAGCGTCATGACGTGTAAGTGTGCTCGGTGGCGGGTGAGCTGGCGCGCCGTGGTCCTTCTAACCGTGGCCGCGGCGCTTTCCTCGCTGACCGCAACCAGTGGCCAGACCATCATCTTCGAGCGCGGCCAGAACGTGGTCCCGGCGTTCGAAGGGTGGGAGCAGAACCCGGACGGGACGTTCGACCTCATCTTTGGTTACATGAACCGGAACTCGCAGGAGAAGGTCCACGTTCCCATCGGTCCGAACAACTACATCGAGCCGGGACCCCCGGACCAGGGGCAGCCGACCTTCTTCCAGCCCCGGCGCAACCGGTACATGTTCCGCGTCACCGTGCCGCCCGACTTCGGGACCACGGAGCTGGTCTGGACGGTGATTGCGCGCGGCAAGACGGAGCAGGCGTACGGCAGCCTGAAGCCCGACTACGTGAACGACTCGCCGCTGATGCAGAAGGACGTCGGGGGGCTGCGCGCGGAGCGCGAGATGAACAAGGCGCCGATGGTCGACATCGACGGACCGTCGAGCGTGTCCGTCGCGGTCGGCGAGCCGCTCAACCTGACGGCCGTCGCCTCGGACGACGACATCCCGCCGCGCCAGCCGGCGTCTTCGCGAGTGCCGGTGAACTACAACGCGTGGGGTCTGCGGCTGGCCTGGATCGTGTGGCGCGGCGACGGCAACCAGGTCACGTTCGACCCGGAGCAGTTCGACATCCATCCCAACTATGACGGCAACTCGCCCTGGTCCCCGGGCTGGGAGCCGCCGCCGGTGCCGCCCGACGGGCGGTACGGCGTGGCGGCAATCTTCCACGAGCCGGGCACCTACGTGCTGCGCGCCTATGCGCACGACGGCGGGCTGGCGTCAGCCCGCGACGTTACCGTGAGCGTGGGCGGCGGCTAGCGCGCTGCCGGGGTATTCGACAGACCGGTGGGGAGGTAGTGCAACGATGAATTCCGCCTGGAAACCGAGCAAGCCGTTCGCCTGTCTGCTGGCTGCGGGCATCGTGTTCGGCGCCCTGGCCCTGGCGCCGGCAACCGCCGCTGGCCAGGACGCCGAGGTCACTTTCAGCGAGCACATCGCGCCGATCCTGCAGCGGTCGTGCGAAAACTGCCACCGCCCGCGGGGCGGCGCGCCGATGGCGTTGATCAGTTACCAGGACGTGCGCCCCTGGGCGCGCGCCATCAGGAACCGCACATCTGCCCGCGAGATGCCGCCCTGGTTCATCGACAAGAACATCGGCGTCCAGCGGTTCAAGGACGACCCGTCGCTGAGTGACGAGGAGATCGCGGCAATTGCCGCGTGGGTGGACAGCGGCGCCCCGCAGGGCAATCCGGCCCACATGCCGCCGCCGCTCGAATGGCCGGCGGACGGCTGGACATACGGCACGCCGGACGTGATCGTGCCGTCGCCGGAGGGGACGGTCGAGGCCGAGGCGGCCGACTGGTTCGGCGAATGGGGCGTGACGCCGACCGGGATTCCCGCGGATCGCTACATCAAGGCGGTCGAGGTGAAGGAGGTCAGGCTCGACGAGGGGCCGGCTCCGGAATCCACGGCGGATCAGACCGGGCGGGCCGACCTGAGCCTGTTCATCGTGCACCACGCGGTGATCTCCGCCGAGCAGTCCGAGAACACGCTGCAGCCGCTCGACTGCGGCAACGAGACTTCCTGCAGGGCGAACGACGATCAGCTCTGGCTCACGTACGAGCTGGGCCAGAACCCGACGATCTTTCCGGACGAGGTCGGGGTCAAGCTGCCGGCCGATTCCGTTCTCACCTTCAATTCCATGCACCTGCACTCCATCGGCCGGGAGGTGCGTGCGCGCATCGACGTCGGCCTCACGCTGCATCCCGAGGGGTATGAGCCACGCTACAAGCAGAGCACGGGCGGCTTCAGCGGCGTGAACATGTTCGACTACGAGTTCGACATCCCCTCGAACGACGACAACGTGATGCGCGACGGGTTCCACCGCCTGGACAAGCCGACCAGGATGCTGATGTTCGAGCCGCACCTGCATTCCAGCGGGAAGCGGATGTGCGTCGAGGCGCTCTACCCGAACAACGCGCGCGAGATGATCAGTTGCGCCGACTACGACCACAACTGGGTGAAGGTGTACGTCTACGAGGACGACGCGGCGCCGCTGCTGCCGGCCGGTACGCTCATCCACGTGATGGCCTGGTACAACAACTCGGTCACGAACAAGAACGTGGTCGACCCGCGCAACTGGAAGGGGTACGGCAACCGCTCGATCGACGACATGTTCTTCAGCATCACCCGGACGATCGAGTTGACCGAGGAAGAGTTCCAGGCGGAAGTTGCCGCCCGCGGCGGCACGCCGCTCTTCTCGACGTCGCAGGATCAGTAGCCGCCGGAATACGCCGTCTGCCGCCGGGTTCGGGTAACCCCTGCCCGGCGCTAGCGCGGCCCTCAGCCGATTCTTCCCACGCCAGCAGCCGTTCCCACTTCTCCTCGATTTCCCGTTCGCGCACCGCCTGCTCCCGCCGTGCTTCGTCCAGCGCCCATTCCCTGTCGACCCGGGCGCCGCGGATGGCGCCGGCCATGCCGTAGTTGTGCTCGTGGCAGGCGTACTCGAACAGCCGGTCCTGGTTGCCTTCGACGGTCCAGGAGTCGAGCGTGAAGTAGTTGACGGCCGTCCAGGGCCTGACGAACACCTGCGGGTCGTTCACCGTGTAGCGGTACTCGAGCGTCTCCGCGTCAATCCGCGTGAACCGCTCGACGAGGCGGAACGTCTCGCCGGTGCCGGGGTAGTAGTGGACGTGGGCGGAGCCGCCGAACGGACCGCCGTGGCTCGGCACGACGTTGTTGACGGTGTTCTTGAAGTTGGTCGTTTCGACGACCAGCGTCTGGCCTTCCCAGCGGCCCCGCGAGTCGCCGTTCCACTGCTTGATCGCCGCGCCGATGGGAGCAGGCTGGTTGACCGGAATGATCCGCACGTACCCGTACGGCATCACGATTGTGACGTTTCCCGGCGTCTGGACGATCTCCTTGGTGGGCTGCTGGTTGTTGCCCATCATCTCGCCGGGCAGGCCGTTGCGCACGATGCAGCGTTCCGACAGCCCGCGGTCTTCCCAGTCGTCCCCCTGGCTGCGCCCGCGCCGCGCGTCCTCGCGCGCTTCCCAGGTCTCCAGCGCCGCGCGCGTCAGCGGGGGCATCTGGCCGTCCGGCGGGTCGATGATCTGCGACGTGCGCAGGGAAACACCGGGCGTGGTCGGGTCGGCGCTCCAGAAGGCGTTGTATTCGGCGCCCGCGAGCCGGTATCCGGGCTGGCCTTCATCCGGGCGGTCGGCGCGGGCGTAACGCTGGATGTCCTGCTCCACGAGGTTCTCGGCGATGGCGTCGTCGTCGTCGGTCACCACCCTGCGCAGTCCGAGCCGTTCCCGCTCCGCCGCTTCTTCCTCGGTCATGAACTCCCGCGTGCCGAACTCGGCCGGCCGCTCGAGCGGCGTGTAGGTGCGGGTATCCCACATGCCTTGCAGGTCCGGGTCGCCCCAAGGGGTACGGGGCGCCGTATAGGCGCCGCGATCTGCGTCGGGCGACTGGCCCGCCAGCCCCGCCGGCGCCAGCCCTGTCGCCAATGTCACGAGCGCCACGACCCCTGTTGCCGTGAGTAGCTGATTTCTCACCGGTGCACCTTCCTTACTGGCCGGCCCCTTCGAGAAGGCTGCCGTAGATGTACTCCTCCGCCAGGTCGACGCACTTGAACTCCAGCAGCTTGACGTTCTCCTCCATGCGCCGGTAGAGCGGAAAGCTGATCTTCCACGGCCGCGTGAAGACCTGCGGATCCTCGATCGTGGCTTCATACTGCATGTGGTACGGGCTGATGGGCGTGTAGCGCTCGACGACATGGAGCTGCTCGCTGTGGTGGTTGCCCGCGCGGTCGAACCACGAGAGGTCGTGGAATCCCGTCACGTCGACGACCAGCGTATCGCCGTCCCAGTGGCCGTTCGACCACCCCATCCAGAAATCGATAGGCGCCTCGGTAGGTCTGCCGATGGGGATGGTGCGGTTGGCGTTGGCAAACTGGTAGGCGATGACGACCCTGTCCGTACTTTGGATGATCTGGAAGGGGAAGGGCATGTACGTCGCCCGCGGCACCCCGGGTAAGTAGCACTTGGCTTCGGGGTCGCCCACCGTGTTGAGGTTGTCGAGGTCGACTTCCAGACGCCGGGCGAAGTTCGCTTCCCGCTTCGCCAGGGCCTCGGGTCGGTACGGTATCTCGCCACCCTCGACGATGCTCTGGCCCGGGTGCTGCGCCCCCCACATGCCGAGCGTCGTCGGAAACGGCCCCGCGTCGGCGCCGTGGTCTTCCAGGCTCCAGTTCGCCGTTACGAACGCCTGCCAGATCCCGCTCAGGTCGGGATGCGACGTTCCTGGCAGCCGCGGCGCACGATAGACCTGCACCTGGCCGGCGGCCGGGCCGTCGGACAGCCACAGAACGCCGGTTGCGGCGCCTGCGCCGATGAGCACCGCCGCCGTCCAGCCCTTGAAACCGATTCGGGCGTGCATCGTGACGCAGCCTCCTCTCGCGGAGATGATTCGCTACGCAATCGGTATAGCGGACCGATCCCGTCCGGTCAAGAGGATTCTGCGCGGCTACCTTGCCCAGTACGGCGCAGGCTGGCGCTTCGCCGCCGCCAGGAGGGTCGGTGCGGCGTCGTAGTTCGTCAGCGCCACCGTCTGATTCGCTTCGTCGAACGCGACGTCGGCGGCGGGCGACATCGTGCCCGCGCCGTTGCCGTTCCCGTCCAGGCGCAACTCGATCACCGTGAACGGCCGCAGCGCGGTGTCCGGTGTGCCCGCGGGCGTCCAGGGGTCGTGTCCGAACGTCCCGAGCCGCCGGCCCGTTACGAACGTGAGGCGTTCGCCGCCACCAGGGGCGGTATCGCGCCGCGCGTACTTGATCGCATAGCCCAGGGAGCTGCCGTCGGGCCACACGTAGCCCAGGGTGGGAAGATCCGTCAACGCATCGAGCTCACCATCGTCGCTGGCTTCCGTGTCGGCGCCCGTCAACACGTCAAAGACCGTTTCGCGCTCCGCGTCGTCCGACCAGCGCAGCACGTTGAACCGCAGATCGGTGCCCTCCGGTTCCATGTTCGCCGTCTTGGCCGTAAACGTCTCCGGGACAGACCTGTCTCCGTCCTGCTGCGCGCCGCCGCCGGCAACGGCTGTCAGCACCAGCAGGCCGGCAAGAACTGCCGACCTCCAACCCGCCTCCGTTTTCGGTTGGTTGTGGTTGTGCACCGCTCAGCTCCTTTCAGTGTCTATGGTGTAAAAGCATGTTATTGCCAAGAAGGCATAGTGTAAAGTGTCTTATTGAAATAATTTTTCTTGTTAAACTACTTTTCATGAAGATAGGCGCTATCGACCTGATGATGGAGCACTGGGGACGGGAGCGCCCCGATCTCGACTCGTCCTCGCTTGGCGTGCTCGGCCGGGTCAGCCGCCTGGCGCGCGCGGCCGAGGAGAATGCGGCGGTACTGCTGCGGCATTTCGAGCTGAGCGAAGTCGAGTTTCTCTTGCTGGCGGCCATCCGTACGGCGCCCGACCAGCATCCCGCGCCTCGCGACCTTCTCGAGTCGCTCATGGTGACGTCGGGCGGTCTGACCAACCGCATCGATCGGCTGGAGGCGGCGGGATTCATCGAGCGCGTTCCGAATCCGGAGGACCGGCGCGGCATCCGCCTGCAGCTCACCGATGCCGGTCGCCAGCTCGTCGATCAGGTCACGACGGCGTATGTCGAGAACCAGAACAAGGTCTTGAACGGCGCTCTGCGCGAGGACGAACGCGACACGCTCGCCCGGCTGCTGCGCAAGCTGCTCGCATCGCTGGCGGTCGATGACAGGCCGCCCGTCGGCGATACGCGCGAAACGCGGCCTCGTCCCGGCCGGCCCGCACGGCCGCGGCACGGCCAGGTCAGCGGCGGTACGGCGACAACCTCCGATCAGCCGGGCGCGGCGCTGGCGCCGGCCCCGCCAAGCCGGTAGCGGCTCCCACACACCACCTTGCTCCGCGCTATCCCGCACAAACCCGCGGACTGGTATCATGCGGGCTGGAGGTGGGTGATGCGGTTCCGACGCTACTTGTTGACGGTCGTACTCGGGATCGGGCTGAGCGGGTGTCAGGGCGCCGTTCAGCCGGAGCCGGAGGAATCCGCGTCGGTACCGCTGGCGCATTCGCGCGTCACGCAGCTCGACATCACCAGCCGTGAGCCGGCGTTCGGCGGCCGGTCGTTCGGCGCAGTCGGCGCGTACGAGATCCTGCTCGGGACCGCTACGGCCGTTGCGGATCCGAACGCTCCCCTTAACGCCGGGATTGTGGATCTCGAGAACGCGCCGCGCAACGCGGACGGGCTGGTCGAGTACACCTTCGAGGTCGACATTCTCAAGCCGGTCGACATCACCCGGGGCAACGACGTCCTGGTCTACGAGATCAACAACCGCGGGCGCATCATCGTGTTCGGCTACTTCCACGAGGCGGGGCGGGGCTACGCCGCCGAGAACGCCGGCAACGAATTCCTCATGAACCAGGGCTACACGTACGTGTCGAGCGGGTGGATGCACGGCGCGCCGGGCAGCGGTAACCCGCGTCCGGTGCTGGCGTATCTGCCGCTCGCCATGGACAACGGCCGGACGATTACCGGCACTTCCATGGAGGAGTGGCAGGATCCGGACAGCGCCGCGTTCGGGCGGCTCACGTATCCGGCGGCGACGCTCGAGAAGACCGCCGCGACGCTCACGCATCGCCAGCTCCAGAACGATCCGCGCCAGGCCGTGCCGGCCGACCAGTGGTACTACGTCGACGACATGACGGTCGCTGTCACGCCCCCCGCGGGAACCGACGCGGGGACCATCTACGAATTCGTGTATCAGGTCCAGAATCCAATCGTTCACGGCCTGGGTTTCAGCGCCATGCGCGATTTCGTGTCGTTCGCGCGGCATAGTCCCGCCGACGATCAGGGCGCCCCGAACCCGCTCTTCGTGGACGGCATGCCGGTGCTGGACCACGTGGTGGCCGTGGGTTCCTCGCAGAGCGGCCGGATGGCCCGGGACTTCGTCTACCAGGGATTCAACGAGGATCCGGCGGGGCGGCGCGTCTTCGACGGCATGACGCCGTACGTCGCCGGCGCCCGCCGCACGTTCGTCAATGCCCGCTTCGCCCAGCCGGGCCGCTATACGCGCCAGCACGAAGACCACAACTACCCGATGGTCGAGTTCCCGTTCACGTTCGGGACGACGACCGATCCGCTGACGGGCAAGACCGACGGGCTGCTGGCCGCCTGCTCGGCCTCCAATACCTGCCCGAACATCATCCAGGTGGATGCCGACTCCGAGTACTACGGCGCCCACGCGTCGCTAATCCAGACCGACACAACCGGGCAGCCGCTGGAGCTGCCGCCGAACGTGCGCTACTGGATGCTCGCGGCCGCGCATCTGCAGGGCAACGCCGGGTGCCGCGACCCGGCCAACCCGGTGCAGCCGTGGCCGTACTACCGCGCGGCGTTTGACGCGATGGTGCAGTGGGTGCGGGATGGCGTCGAGCCGCCGGCGACGCGCGCGCCGTCGGTGGCCGACGGCACGGCGGTGACCGTTGAAAAGCAGGGCGAGCAGTATCCGACCATCCCGGACCGGCCGTACAACCCTGCGATCAGCGAGCTCGGCGTGCGTGACTTCTCCGTCTGGCCGCCCAAGGAAAGCGAGGAGCAGTACCCGCTGTTCGTGCCGAGCCTCGACCCTGACGGCAATCTGACGGCCGGCGTCATGGCGCCGGAAGCGGCGGCCCCGCTCTCCACGATGGGCAAGGCCGTACGCGCGCCCGGGTTCGCGGAAGGCGATCTGTGCGGCGTGAACGGCTCCACGATTGCGTTTCCGCGGACGAAGGATGAGCGGATGGAGCTGGGCGATTCGCGCCTCTCCCTGGAGGAGCGCTATCCCGGCGGGCAGGAGGAGTACGTGACGCGCTACGGCGACGCGGCGGACGCGCTCGTCGCCGAACGCTATCTGCTGCCCGCTGACGCGGAAACGCTCAAGATGTCCGCGGCGGCCGCCTGGGTCGCGGCCAACGCCCCGCCCGACGAAGAACAGTAGCGCGCTCGCCTTACTCAGGCAGCGTTAGCTCCCTCAGGACGCGGTCGCACGGGTTGTCCGCTCTTAGCTCCATCGTCTCGAACCCGCGGTCGATCGCTTCGAACCGCCGGTCAATGGCTTCGAAGCGGCGGTCGACTGTGTCGAAGCGGCTGTCCATCCGGGTCCCGAGCTCGGCAATTGCTTCACGCAGCCCGTCGATCCCGCGTGCATTTTCTACCGCCTTGTGCTCAACGACAGCCAGTCATTTCTCGACGGTCTTCGTAGCCACCTTTACCTCCGCAGTGTAGGTCGGCGCAATTCCCTCGATAACGCCGATTTCTGGAGGTGCCTGGAAGCAGGAAATATGCCAGTTGCGGTGGTGAAGGGGCTTGTCCAATGCGTCGTGCAACACAGTGAGGCGCTTCACCCGCCGCCATGTGCGGGAATTTCCAGACCACGTCGATCACCATCCACTCGTAGATCTCGCGCAGTACGGCTTCAGGCAGTCGTTCTCGGCGGTAGGTGCCCATCCGGCCACGCGGGTACTTGTCGGTGTGCTCGTAGATCTGCCGCGCGAAGTAGTCGAAGTCCACCTCCTTCGCGTGCTCGCCAAGCCACATTCGCCCATAGGCGTTCTCCGGTTCGTGACACTGCCCGCAGCCGGCGGTGTTCATGTACAGCCGCTGCCCGACGGGCGCCGTCTCCGGGGCGCGTCTCCAGCGCCACTCGCCAGGCTCCGGCACCGGGGGCTTCGTGCCGACGAAGGCGTACACGTCGGCAACCCCCTGATCGGATAGCTGCTCCTCGTTCAAGGTCGGCATGACGCCCCACGGCCGGCGGATCGCCCGGCGAAACTGGTCGAGTGTCAGGCCCCGGCCACCGGCGAGGTCCGGCCCGAAGCCACTTTGGGCATCAGGTCCGTGACAGTTGTCGCACATTGCATCCCACGACCGGGCGCCTGCCTCCGGGTTACCCGTCTGCGCCCGCGTCTCCGGAGCGAGCGCCCCCGTAACGACCAGGGCGATGCCGACTGCCGCGCAACGCACGAGATCCGCGCCATGACGAGCCTCCTGTGGCGATGTTCCTAGGCCGGGATGCCGCCCTTGACGAAGACGCCGCCCTTCACGGTCGCCACGTTCACGAACAGCCGGCTCAACTCGCGCGTCTGGGAATCGTCGCGCCTTCCGTCAGCGAACGTGAAACGCCCCTGCTCCAGATCCAGAATGGCCACGTCGGCCGGGGAACCGGGCTCCAGAGACCCAATCTTCTCGGGATAGTTGAGCATCGCCGCGGGCGTGGCGGTGACGCACTCGATTACCTGCTCGAGACTCAATCCCAGGTGCAGGTACTGCGACATCGGCAGCAGTACGCTCGCGGGGGTCCCGTCCGGATTGCGCGCCACGTCGGTCGAAATCGCATCGGGGAACCAGCCCTGGCGCGCCGCTTTCTCGGAGACCTCCCACGCATGGTGCGTCGTGCCGAGCTGACCGTCGGTGTAGATGCCGCGATCCTTGAGCTCGAGAATCTGCGGGAGCACCTGGTCGGCCTGGGTTGTCCCGCTGCCGAAGACGTTGGCGTAGTTCCGTGACGGCGGGTTGAAGGGATGCGTGAGAATGTCGCCGCGCTTCATGATGGCGAGCAGGTCCGGTTCGGTGGACCAGTGCATCATGATCGGGATGCCCATCTCGTCGGCGAGTTCCCGCGCCGTCGTCATGACCGAGATGTCGTGCTCCAGATCCTCGCGCCGGCCCCGCACGCGCACCTTGAGGCCCAGGATCAGGTCGCGGTGCTCCTCGATGACCTCGCGGGCGGCGCTGACGTCGATCAGGCGGGGGTCGAGATAGATTTCGTCGGTGCAGCAGCCGGCCGTCGAGATATTCAAGAGCGCGTAGATTCGCGTGCGCGCCCCCTCGATGACGAACTTCCGGAAGCCCGGGAACATCGGTGCGCCGGTGGACCCGCAATCGACGATCGTGGTGACGCCCGCCTCGATCCCGACGCGATCCGAATTGACGCCGAGCGGCGTGCCGTACTCGTAGACGTGGGAGTGCACGTCGATCAACCCCGGCGTGACGATCTTGTCCGTGGCGTCGAACACGCTGCGAGCCTGCGCGTGCGGGATGTTCTGGGCGATCCGGGTGACCCGACCGTGCAGGATCGCGACATCGCGTACCGCGGACAGATTCTGCCCCGGGTCGATCACCCGACCGCCCGCAATCAGGAGATCGTAGGACGCCTGGGGCGCCGTGCCCTGGCCGGCGGCGGCAACCGCCGGAGCGGAGATCGATAGCGAGCTCGACGACAGCGAGCCCAACGCCGGGACAACCGCTGCCGCTCCGAGCCGACCGAGAAATGCTCGCCGACTTGACTTGGACATGATGCCTCCACGCCTACGCGTGTTCTGGCAGGCGCTTACCGAATGAACCGGCGATCCAGGCGGTTGCCGTGTTCAGCGACCGCGTCTCGCAGCCCGTCGATCCCGCGTGCGTCTTCTGCCACCTTCGAAGCTGCGCAGCCAGTTCTGCGGGTGCCGGCAGGCTGGACGAACAGGTACAAGCCGTTGCCGTCTGCGTGTCGTCCTGGCGCCGCGGTCCGCACGAAGGCGGCCGAGAGGGCATTTTCGGGATGGCGCCCGCGGCGTTTGGTTCTGCGGGGTGTGGTGACGGTTTCGATTACAGCATCCGTTGCCACATTACATGCAGGAATGGAGCGTGTTTCACGGAGTTTCAAGGTTTATAGCTATTCCTGAACGACTCTGGACAACTGCTGGGAATGGTTGTCTACTCAGGTGTACGTCGTCAAGCGAGTGTGGACCACAGGGGCCGTTAAGCTAGAGACGCCTCCCGCCGTTGTGCCGCTGGATGCGGCGTCCTCAGAGTGGCCGCCGGGCGTCGGAGGGCGCAGAGGAGCACGATGAGCGATCTCGGACGGGAAATCCAGGACACCCAGGAATGGTTTGAGAGCCCTCGCTTTGATGGGATCACGCGGCTGTACACGGCCCGCGACGTCGTCGAGCAGCGCGGTGCCATCGCGACGGATTACACGGTGGCGCGGGAGGCCGCGGAAGCGTTCCACGGGCGACTGCGTGAGCTGTTCGCCAAGGGGGAGTGCATCACGACGTTCGGACCGTACTCGCCCGGACAGGCCGTCGCCATCAAGCGGCTGGGCATCGAGGGGATCTACCTCGGCGGCTGGGCGACCTCCGCGAGAGGGTCGGACACCGAGGATCCAGGTCCCGACCTGGCCAGCTACCCGCTGAGTCAGGTGCCGAACGAGGCAGCATTGCTCGTGCGGGCGTTGCTCACCGCCGACCGCAACCAGCGGTATCAGCGCCTGCGCATGACCGAGGCGCAGAGCGCGGCGGCGCCCCTTTACGATTATCGCCCCTTCATCATCGCCGACGCCGACACGGGGCACGGCGGTGATCCGCACGTCCGCAATCTGATCCGGCGCTTCGTGGAGGTCGGGGTCCCCGGCTACCACATCGAGGATCAGCGCCCCGGGACCAAGAAGTGCGGCCACCAGGGGGGGAAGGTGCTGGTGCCGGAGGACGAGCAGATCAAGCGGCTGAACGCTGCGCGCTTCCAGCTCGACATCATGCGAGTCCCGGGCATCATCGTGGCCCGGACCGACGCCGAGGCCGCCAGCCTCATCGAGGGGAATGGGGACGAACGGGATCAACCGTTCATCCTCGGCGCCACCAACCTCGCGGTGCCGCCCTACAAGTTGTGCTACCTGGCTCTTCTCAAGCGCTTGCACGATGTGGGCGTCGAGGCGCTCAACGCCCACCAGCTCTACGCGGTCTCGGACGCGGAGTACGACATCGCGTTCGCGTGGTTCGATCGCGTCGAGCTGGAATCGTTCCTCCAGGCGAAGGCCGAGGCCTTCATGCAGGATGGGCAAACAGCCGTCGACCATCTGCTCGACGAGGTGGCGAACCGGTTCCTGGAGACGTGGGAGGACGTGGCCGGCCTCAACACGTATGCCGGGGCCGTCGCCGAAGTCATCGAGTTCCGCTCGGCGCGGGGCGAGAGCGTCGCCATGACCGCCGACGAGTGGCGGGCGTTCGCCGGGACGGCCTCTCTGTACCGGGCGAAGGAGAAGGCCGGGGCACTCGACATCGACATCGACTGGGACTGCGAGTTGCCGAGGACGCCCGAAGGCTACTACCAGGTACGGGGCGGAATCCCGTATGCGGTCGCCAAGTCGCTGGCCGCGGCACCGTTCGCGGACCTGTTGTGGATGGAGACGAAGACGGCGAAGCTCGACGACGCGCGGGAGTTCGCCGAGGCAATTCACGCGGTGTACCCCGACAAGATGCTGTCCTACAACCTTTCCCCGTCGTTCAGCTGGGACACGACCGGCATGTCTGATGACGAGATGCGGGAGTTTCCGGAAGAGCTCGCCAAGCTGGGATTTGTGTTCAACTTCATCACTTACGGCGGTCACCAGATCGACGGCATGGCAGCCGAGGAGTTTGGCAGGGCACTGAAGGAGGACGGCATGCTGGCGCTGGCACGGATCCAGCGCAAGATCCGGCTCGTCGACTCACCGTACCGAACGCCGCAGACGCTCGCAGGCGGTCCACGGTTCGATGCAGCGCTCGCGGCATCCTCGGGGCGGACCGCGACCACCAAGGCGATGGGCAAGAGCTCCACACAACATCAGCACCTGGTCCAGACCGAGGTGCCGCGCTCGCTCCTGGCGGAATGGCTCGGCATGTGGTGCGAGCACTACGGACTCCGGGGCGGCCTGCAGGTAGAGCTGAAACCCTATCGAGCCGGGTTGGAGCTCCTCGAGCTCGGCATCACTGGCGAGGGGCGCGCGCAGCTCGCCAACATTATCTTCACGCTCGTGTTGGACCGGAAGGGGCGCCGCATCCTGTCGGTGCATGATCAGAACACCTTCGACGAGGCCCTGCGCCAGAAGCGCCTCATGACCCTGATCCATCTGTTCCTGGTGCATCGCTATCGGGCAGACTTTGTCTACTACCTGAGCCCGACTGACGACAACCGCTATCAGACCACCAAGATGAAGATGCACGGCATCTTCAGCGACGTGAATCAGGAGGTCGGGGAGATCATCGTGGGCCCCATCAACCAGGAACGCGTCGCGGAGTTGCTCAACCCCGATCGAGAGGCACTGCGCCGGCTCATCGCGAAGCAGGATAAGCTCCCGCCGTCGCTCGGGTAAGGCGCCATCCCACGAGCCGGTTCGCTACCTCGAGCTCGCCGGCGGTGCGCCAGAATGCCATGCCCCGGGCGCGCCGCCCGGTTCGCCCGGTCGCACGGGTTGTCGTCTCGCAGGGCCACTGCGATGGCCCACTCCAGCACCGCGTGGAGGCGTTGCCGGACGGCCTTGGCAGCGCGAAGGCGCCGAGTCCGAGCTCGCGGCACCGGCCGCGGATGACGAGCCGCTGGCTCCGGCCGCAGTCCCGGAAATGATGGGACGTTAAGCAGCGGCAGCACGACTATCTCCGTAAGTGCTTTACCAGGCATACACTTACCTAACTTCCCGGAGAACACATCCCACGGAGTACCCCACAACGTCGGGAAGCCGCTGCCAGCTTCTGGGCGAAGGTAGCCCAGCGTCTGGTACCCATGCCGAGCGGACCTGGAGGACCTCCGCCTCCCCCGCGCCGCCACCCACGGCGCGGCGCTGAGCGTCATGCAGCCCATGATACGTCGAGTCCTACGGAATGCGAGCCGGCGCGATCGAGCCCGAGGGGGATCGGAGGTGGTCGCATTGCGGCGGCAGCGCGACCTGGACCGATTGCGGAAAGTCGAGGGGCGGGCGCCCGGCCCGAATTTCCGTGGCCTCATCGGCGAAGCGATCGAGGAACTCGGCGGCCCGGGGCGGCACGGTTCGAGTGGGACGCCGGCGACGGCGACGGACGGCCATGACGCAACCCGCCTGGAACCGTGGCGACGGCCAGCCGGACCGCCGGCGCCTCGACGAGGCTCTCGATCGGATCCTTGAGCACTGCCGTCCGGTCGAGGTCATCTTGCGCGGATCCGCGGCGCGGGGCGAGCTGCATGACAGCAGTGACATCGACCTGCTCGTCGTATTGGCTGACGGTGACTCCGCCGAGCCGGAGCGGATGTGCTTCGACATCTGCGAAGCTATCGGCTGCCAGCCGCGGGCGGACGTCGCGGTCGCGTTCGAGAAGGAGGTCCGGGAGGCTGCCAGCGCCTGGCCAGCGCCCTGCACTCCGGGTCCGAGGAAGGATCCTGCTCTACCACCGCGGCTGGCGGCAGGCCTACGCGCCCGTGCACGGCCTGCGTCAGCCACCGGCGAGCGCTGCCCGGACCGCCGTGCGAGCTGGCAGGAGGCCGACTGGCTGTGGGAGCGAACACGCGAAGAGCTTGGTCTCGCCGAGCAGTGTCGCGATCGCCTTGTCGCTCGATTCCAGCAGGCCGTCGATCCTCGGTTGCCGGCACAGCTCCCGGAACGTCGCGCGGATGTGGTCGCGGATGGGTCCGCGGTCATGCTTCAGGTTCACAACCGGGCCGGGTCTGCCCGGCTGTACCGGTGTGCTCCGACCGCGCCCCCGCCGCCTTCGTTGCCGTCGTCGTTTACAGCGGCTGCGTTGTTGGACCCACTCTCGTCGTCCTCGAAGAGCAGGTCGATCGCCTCGGTGAGGTCCACTACCGGAACGACGTCGTGTCTCTCGATCGCGTAAGGTGCGGATAATCAGCCGCCCCCTCGTGCGGCCTCTCGATAGTAGAAGCTGAGAAGTCCGCCGAGGCGCTCCCGCCGCTCAACGTCGGCGTCCGGGTTGACCGGAGGTGGCGGTCGTTGCAGGAGTTGGTTGTCGCGGCCCTGATGGTTTCTCTCGTGATGGTAATGTTCGACGAACTCGTGGACGATCTGGCGTACATGAGCCTCGCCAAGCGGGACCACGCGACTGAGACACTCCTCTTTGATCGAGCGGACGAACCGCTCGGCATAGGCGTTGAGATTGGGACTCTTCGGTGGCAGCCGAATCGGCTGGACACCGCCACCTGTCAGGGTCTCGCCGAAGACACGCGTGTACAGGGGATCGCGGTCGTGGATCAGATGGGACGCGGTCCGCAGACAGCCCTCCACCGGGTCGGTCAGATTGCGGGCCAGTTGCTCCATCCACGCGCCGTACGGCTGCGGGTGGATCCCGGCGATGGTCACGCGGCGGGTCTCTAGCTCGATCACGAAGAAGACGAGGTGCCGCTTGAGACCCGCCAGCGTGAGCACCTCAACCGTGAACAGATCGCAGGCGGCCAGGCCGTCCCAATGCGCCTGTAAGAACGCCTTCCACGGCGTTCGTCGGGCCCGCTCGGGAGCCGGTTCGATCCCGTGGTCGTGCAGAATCCGCTTGACCGTGTTCCGGGCGATGTCGTGGCCGAGATTCGCGAGCGCGCCACGGATGCGCGTGTACCCCCACGGTGGATTCTCGACCGCCATCCGCACCACGAGGTCGGCCACCTCGCGTGGCGTTATCGGCCGGCCTCGACGTCGGCGGGCGCTGCCGTCGTACTTCCGGGCAATCAGCCTCCGGTACCAGCGGAGAATCGTGTCAGGCGTGACGATGCCGGCGACCTGCGCCAGAATCCACCGGCCGAGTTTCTGGCCTCGCACCGCGAGTCGACGGCGCTGGGCGTCGGTCAGGCGAAGTGGACGTGTGCCAAGTTGCTCCCGGAGGACCCGATTCTCCTCCCGGAGATAATCGATCACGTCTTCCTGGTGGCGGTTCACCCAGCCAGCGGCCGTGAGTATGAGGAAGCGCAGAGCGTCGGGCATTCCCTGAGGCTACTGGGGGAGCAGCCGCTCGCACCGACCTTGTTTCGCCGATTCGCCAACCTCGGCCGCTTTGTTGCACCATACGGGTTCCTCGTTGGCTGCCCTGGCGATCCTTGAGCCTATTGACATGGTGTCAATAACCCGCTTATATTATAAGTAACATATGCCACCTATTCCATCGCCTCAGCAAGTCGTCGAATTTCACCGCCCACTGTTTCGTATGCTCATCGAAGCGATTCGCCTGGGCACCATTCACGCGCAGGAGTACTCGGACTGGAAGGACGAGAGCGTTGACCGGGCCCTGGCACCAGCACTGGTGAGGAAAGGTGCGCGCCGCTACCTAGTCGCGAAGGAGCAGGACGTTCACAACGAAGAGGAATTCGACTATGAGGCCGAGTTTCTGTCGAATCTTGGGCTTTCCGTGACGGCGCTCGGTGTTCAAGTCCGCATTCTGCGATCAGCGCAGGGGGACTTGCTGCCGGTGCCTGGGCACTCGATTGCGCGCCAGGAGTTCTACCACCAATTTGGACTGTTCAACGAGATGATGGCGCAAGCATTTCCAGACCCGGACGCTTTGCCGCTTCGCCTTGTCCTACACTGGAGCACCGACGCTGAATATAGTCTGGCACGAGTGTGGTTGGCGTGTCCGATGTCCGGCGACATCACCAGAGAATCGGTGCAAGCGCATTGGGATTGGCCGATCTGGCGTCGTCACGACGTGACCGCAAACGGTCAGGTTCAGGCAGAAGTCACCGACCTGGACATTTTTCTCGAAGATGAAGCAACTGGCAGCCAAGGATGATCTTCGGAGAACGCATTCGGCAGATTCGGGAATTGAACGCATGGACTCAGACCGAGGTCGCGAAGCAGTTCGACGTGACGCAGCCATTCGTGGCGCAGATGGAGAACGGCTGGTCGAAGGCTCCTGACGAGTTCATGCAGAAGCTCGTCTTTAGGACGGGCTTCCCGCTTCCCTTTTTCGAGACACCACCCGAGACTGAGTTTCCGCTCGGCTCGCTGTTGTTCCGCGCGCGATCTGATATGACCGAGCGAGAGCAGAAGGCCGTACATCGACACGCCCAGATGGCGTACGAATTGATGCGGCGCATGGTCAGCGGTGAATCGGTGCGCGACGTTGCCGTGAGGGTCCCCAACGTGCCAGGAGATCCAGAGCGGGCGGCTGGAATCGCTCGGAGCGAACTCGGCTTGTCGCCAGATCAACCGGTTAAACACTTGATTCACACGATGGAGTCTGCGGGCGTGCTAGTGATCGCCCTGCCTCGGGCATTCGAGAAGGGTGACGCCTTCTCCGTTTGGGGATTCTCAGACGATCATCGACGCAGGCCAATCGTCATCATGTCGTCCGACCGACCAGCCGATCGAGTCCGCCTGAGTGCGGCTCATGAACTGGGGCACTTGGTGATGCACCAGCCCTTGCCGGCATCCCCGCTAATCCATGAAGAAGCGGATCATTTCGCTGGTGCGTTCTTGATGCCACCGGACGCGATGCGCCAAGAGATCGGCACGACTACTACCCTGGAGACATTTCTCAACCTCAAACCCAAATGGGGTGTTTCAATACAGGCTCTAATCGTTCGAGCGCACGAACTCGGTATCATCACCAAGCGAAAGTATCGGACCTTATTTCAGCGGCTCTCGGCTCGTGGCTGGCGTGTACATGAACCTCTCAGTTCACGGGTGCCCCTAGAGCGTCCAAGGGCAGTCCGTCAGACAGCGGAGCTGCTATACGGACGCAAGGTCGACTACGCAAGGCTCGCGCTCAAGGTCGCATATCCGGAGAGCTTCGTTCGGCAATTGATGGAAGCGCATGCGAGTAGGACGCCAGCCTACGCGCCTGACGGAGCGCCCACGCCAGTCACAGTTAGGCGTGAGCGACCTGACGTGCTGGCGTTTAAGCCGAAATCGTCCTAGCAGGCTGTGGTGAAAGTCCCGGATAGAGATCGACAGGATCGATCCGACGTACTACACTTCTTTCCATGGCAATGGGCAAGCGCCGTCGTCGCGGGCGGCAGCGGTTGATGTGGGTGGCCAGTTCGGATTTGCCGCGCAGCGCGGGCTATCCGTTTTACGAGCGCCTGAATGGTGTCCTCGACGAGGCCGGCTTCGACGCCTTTGTCGAGGAGCAGTGCGCCAAGTTCTATGCCGACGGGGTCGGCCGTCCGAGTCTGGCGCCGGGCCGCTATTTTCGGATGCTGCTGCTCGGCTACTTCGAAGGCCTCGACTCGGAACGGGCTATTGCCTGGCGGGTCGCCGATTCGCTGAGCCTGCGGCAGTTTTTGGACGTGGCGCTGCACGAAGCACCGCCGGACCACTCGACGGTGTCGCGCACGCGGCGACGGATCGACGTCGAGACGCACCTGGCGGTCTTCACCTGGGTGCTGCAGCGGCTGGCCGATGCGGGCCTGGTCGGGGGCAAGACGGTCGGCATCGACGCGACGACGCTGGAAGCCAATGCGGCGCTTCGCAGCATCGTACGGCGGGATACGGGCGCGGGTTACGAGACGTTCCTGCGCCAACTGGCGGCGGCCTCGGGCATCGCCACGCCGACGCGCGCCGAGCTGGCCCGGATGGACCGCAAGCGCCCGAAGAAGGGGTCCAACGACGACTGGACGCATCCCAAGGACCCGGACGCAAAGATCACGAAGATGAAGGACGGCGGGACCCGCTTGGCGCACAAGGCCAACCACGCCGTGGACCTGGAGACGGGCGCGGTGGTCGGCGTCAGTGTCCAGAATGCGGATGCCGGCGACACCCAGACGATGATCGAGACGCTGGTCACGTTGGCCGAGGTGGGCATCCGCAGTTACGTGTCGGCGCCAGAGCGCGGGCGGCGCAACTGGCGCGGGAAGCACGTGGCCCGTGACGCGGTGTACGCCAACCGGCGGCGAATTCGCGGCACGCGCGGGAAGCGGCTGCTGCGTCGGCGCGGCGAACGGCTGGAACGTCCCAACGCGCATCTCTACGCCACCGGCCGGCTGCGCCGGGTGCATCTGCGCGGACACGGCAACATTCTCAAGCGCGTGCTCCTGCAGGTCTGCGGCTTGAATCTCGGACTGCTCATGCGCCAACTGACGAGCATCGGGACGCCGCGCGGCCTCCAGGGCCGTGCCAGCGCCCTCGTCGACGCCCTGCGGCTCGCATTGCGCCGCTTCCGGAGCCTCGTATCGTGCTCCGCGGCGCGCAGGTTGCTAAATTGGACCGCTCCGTCGTGGATGCGCCCGATGACGCCGATTCATTCACACATTCTGTCACGGCTGCACGTATGCAGTTCTGCCACAGGCTGCTAGCGCAAGATGGCAAATCGGCGTACGGTCCCCGGGATGGCCATTGACGAAATAGCCGGAGAACACCACCTATGACCTCTTCTTCCACCTTTCGGTTGCGCTTGTTCTATAGTTACAGTCACAAAGACCACCAACATAGAGCCCGAATGGAGCAGGCTCTCACACTGTTACGCGTCCAGGACCGGGTGCTCAAGGAATGGTCCGATCGTCAAATCTTAGCCGGTCACTCGATTTCCCAGGAAATCCAAAAGCACATGGAAGCGTCAGATATATTTGCATTCCTCGTAAGCCCTCATTTTCTTGCTTCCGAGGCATGCCGCAAAGAATGGCTTAGAGCCCGCCACATGGCAAATGCGCGCCCGCACATCGTTTGCGTGCCAATTATACTGGCGCCTTGCGACTGGAAGCAACTTGAGGGCATGTCTGATCTCAGAGCCCTTCCAAATGATGGCAAACCGGTTACAACGTTCCACAACCTGGATATCGCATGGCAGCAAGTTTGCGATGGCTTGAGGGACTTGATTCTTGGCTTGAGCACCAACTTCTCCATCAGAGATGCCTTTCGGCGCGAGATGGACACGACTGACTTTATTTCTCAAGAACATGTACCACTTCGAAAGATATTTGTATTTCCGCACCTCTGCTCCTACACAGAGACAAAGGGAGACGACAGCGTTCAACGGTCCGTTACCGATGCTCAAGAACTAATCAGGAACAAGCAGGTGCTCATACATGGTGACGAATTGAGCGGAAAGAGCGCCCTATGCCGCTATCTGTTCCTGTCTCTAGCTGATGACGCACAGCCGGTTTTATACGTCAATCTCGCGACGCTGAACCGGCGGACCACGGCGGCAGCATTTCGTGACGCGTACGAACACCAGTACCATGGAGACTACTCCCTTTGGCACAAGAAGAAGGGTAAGACAATAGACAATAATCGTTGACAATTTGTCCCGTGCCCCGCACGAACTTGACCTTTTAGTGCTCGCCATCGAGCAGTTTGAGCGCGTGATTGTTACTACATCGTCCCCCACGTTCTATGCCTACTTCAGGGACGACGACAGGCTGGCTCGGTTTCGCGTCGTGGAGATTCTCCCACTCACGCACGCTAAGCAGGAACAACTTATACGGAGACGGCTGAGCCTGTCGGATCGACCCGACACACATGTCACCGATGGCAGGATCGATCAGGTCGAAAACCAGGTAAACGCGGTCATTATTAGCAATAGGATTGTACCGCGGTACCCGTTTTACGTGCTCTCGATATTGCAGACATATGAAGCATTCATGCCGACAAATATGTCGATCACGTCGCATGGTTATTGTTACCAAGTATTGATTATCGCCCACCTCCTTAAGGCTGGCATTTCTCGTTCGGACGACGAGATCGACTCGTGCTTTAACTTTGTCGAACGTTTGGCATTTGAGATATACCAAGCGGAAGTTGGCGGAGTTGGTATCGGTCTCGAGGCATTTGAGAATTTTGTTGGGGAATATAAGACAACGTATCTTCTGAAAGACTCCACGTTGAGTCGCCTATGCGACTTGGAATATGGCGTCGTGGCACGCGAACGAGGAGGATTTAGAACCCCCTATATGTTCTACTTCTTCTTGGGTAGGTTTTTGGCCAAGTACTCGAAGGAGCATCGAGAGACTATTGACCGCATGCTTGAGCGTAGCTACGTAAAGTCGAACTGCCTGACGCTAATGTTCATCGTGCATCATACGAACGACAGTGAAATCATCGAGGATATCGTGCTTCGTAATATGTGCACATTGGACGGGGTGGCGCCTTCGACATTGAACCGCGAAGAGGCGCGAGTGTTCGAAGATATCGTGACAGCCATACCAAAGGAGGTGACGTCGAAGAACAGCGTGGCGGCCGAGAGGGAAAGAGAGCGGCGGCAGCGTGACATGGAAGAGGAGGACGACGCCTTTGAAGAGGAATATGTCGGTGTCGTCAATGATGTGTATAGGATTTTGAAGAATAATGAGATACTGGGTCAGGTCCTCAAGAACAAGTACGGAAGCCTGGAGCGGAAGACTATTGTCAATGTTGTGGAGGCTGTCGCCGATGGCGGTCTGCGATTGGTCAGGTTGCTTGTGGGAGATCAGGAAGAGATGAATAGAGTGGCGGCAGTGGTGCATAAGAGAAGGCCTGCTCTTGGTTTGGAGCGAATCAAGAAGGCCATTCGGATGTTGTCGTTTTTGTGGACGATGGGTAATATCGAGATGGTGGTCGCGGCACTGAACAAGCCAGAGATTAGGGACCTTGTCGAAGAAGTCGTAGACAGGAAAGGGACCGCCGCATATGAGCTTATAGGGTATTTCTTGCGGTTGGATACTGCTACTGAATTGACGACAGACGACCACAAAAGGCTGAAAGGGATGCTGGCAAAGTACAAATATCCCTTTATTGAAAAAGTGTTGTCATTGAGAACTCAATGGTACCTCAATACTCACAAGGTTCGGGCGCCGGTGGAACAAGCGATCTGTGCGGAACTAAAGGTTAGATATCGACCGCGACTAAAGGCGGAGAGTTAGGTTGTGCATTGAGGGAATGCGGTGGCCTTAGTGAGCGGGCGGTACGCGAGCTGGCCGGATGCTGAAGGGGTCTGTGCAATGGACGATATCAGGCTCATGGCAGGGAACCTTGCCGGGATCTGCTGTGAGGCACCGGCTGCCGTCAGGTACCCGGGAGGAGTCGGCCGCCGTCAGCGCATGCCGTTAGGGACACGTCGCCACCATCGAAGCAACCGGAATCGAACCAGACTCGACGCCGTTCTGCCTCAGCCCTCCATAGCATCGTGAAGAACTGCGCCGTCCGATCGCTCCTCGTCGATGCTGGAATTCTCCGAGGCAAGAGCCCAGAGCATCTTCTGTCGGTGGCGCTCAGGGACGCCGAGCGTTTCGAGTCCGTGTCGCGGAGGACGTTCAAGCTGGTAGACGTGCCGATCCTCAGTCACGACTCGGGAGACGAATTAGAAGACCACGATTCGTGGCTTACAGACGAAGAAGGCAATGAGAAGGTTGAGGAGGTTGAGGAAGATGATGGGCCGTTCGACGGCGCTGTCAACTTGGTGTGTCACCGGTCACCCAATAATTCCCCCTGTGGTCACTGAAAACTCGTCACCTCGATAGCTGAGGGGAGGAGTAGGATGTCGACTACAGCGACGACGATCGACCCCGAGCGTCAGATGCTCGGGGAGGTCGAGATGGTTGGACGGGACCGGTGACAGTAAACCGCAGCCCTATCATCTGCGCCGAGAGCGGGACCACGCGGTTGGCGTCATAAATGAGGGGAGCACCGCGTCCGGTGTCAGGTTACGGCCTGAAATACGGGGCCGGGTAGGCGCTGTGACCGTTGTCGGGGAGGGCAGCACCCACCCCGTGAGGACGGGCCGGAACCGCTCCAAGACGCCCCCAGGGTGCAGAATAGAGCAGATGCCAGACACCACTGAAATAGCCGCCGAAGGGTTCTCCCGAGGAGCAAAGACATACCAACAACGGGCGCGAACTGCACTTCCGATCCTGGTGCGACAGGCGGAAGCTCGTAAGACAATGTTTTACGGTGAACTAGCTCGCGAGATGGGGATCCACCCAAGGACACTGAACCACCCGCTTGGTTCGATGGGCCGCGCATTGCTGGACCTTGGGAGGCGGTGGGGTCGTCCGGTGCCGCCGATTCAGGCGTTGGTGATCAATAAATCATCCAAGCGTCCTGGGGTAGGGTTCGCCTTTTTCGCACCAGACGCGAAGGACTTCGACCAGGCTACATGGCTCAGACTGCGTGATGAGGTCTGGGATTTTCCAGATTGGGGCCAAGTGCTAGACGCCTTCGAACTTCCTCGTGCAGTGGTCGAGCTTCCTCCAGCCGATGAGATCTCGGCGCACGGAGGCGGAGGTGAGGGCGCCGAGCATAAGCGTCTCAAAGAGGCGGTTTCAGTGAACCCGCTATCAGCCTGTGGTGAAAGTCCGGGATAGGGATCGACAGGGTCGATCTGCCGTACTACACTTCCTTCCATGGCAATGGGCAAGCGCCGCCGTCGCGGGCGGCAGCCGTCGATGTGGGTGTCCAGTTCGGACCTGCCGCGCAGCGCGGGCCATCCGTTTTACGAACGCCTGAATCGTGTTCTCGACGCGGCGGGCTTCGACGCCTTCGTCGAGCAGCAGTGCGCCAAGTTCTATGCCGACGGGGTCGGTCGGCCGAGTCTGGCGCCGGGCCGCCGATTCGCTGAGCCTGCGGCAGTTCCTCGACGTGTCGCTCGACGCGGCGCCGCCGGACCACTCGACGGTGTCGCGCACGCGGCGTCGGATCGACGTCGAGACGCACCTGGCGGTCTTCACCTGGGTGCTGCAGCGGCTGGCCGACGCGGGCCTGGTCGGGGGCAAGACGGTCGGCATCGACGCGACGACGCTGGAAGCCAATGCGGCGCTTCGAAGCATCGTACGCCGGGATACGGGCGCGGATTACGAGACGTTCCTGCGCGGACTGGCGGCGGCGTCGGGCATCGCCACGCCGACGCGCACCGAACTGGCCCGCCTGGACCGCAAGCGCCCGAAGAAGGGGTCCAACGACGACTGGACGCATCCCAAGGACCCGGACGCGAAGATCGCGAAGATGAAGGACGGCAGGACGCGCTTGGCGCACAAGGCCGAGCATGCCGTGGACCTGGAGACGGGCGCGGTGGTCGGCGTCAGTGTCCAGGACGCGGATGCGGGCGACACCCAGACGATGCTCGAGACGCTGGTTACCGCCGCCGAGCAGGTCGACGCGGTGCTGCCGGCGGGGCCCGGCATCGCGGAGCTGGTCTGCGACAAGGGCTACCACAGCAACCAGACACTGGTCACGTTGGCCGCGGTGGAGATCCGCAGCTACGTGTCGGAGCCCGACCGGGGCCGGCGCAACTGGCGCGGGAAGCACGTCGCCCGTGACGCGGTGTATGCCAACCGGCGACGGATTCGCGGCGCACGCGGTAAGCGGCTGCTGCGTCGGCGCGGTGAACGCCTCGAACGTCCCAATGCGCATCTCTACGCCACCGGAGGGATGCGCCGCGTGCACCTGCGCGGACACGGCAACATCCTCAAGCGCCTGCTCCTGCAGGTCTGCGGCTTGAATCTCGGGCTGCTCATGCGGCAACTGCTCCGCGTCGGGACGCCGCGCGGCCTCCAGGGCCGCGCCAGCACCCTCGTCGACGCCTTGCTGCTCGCATTGCGCCGCTTCTGGAGCCTCGTATCGCGCTCCGCGGCGCTCGTGTCGGAAAATTGGACCGTTCCATCGTGGATTCGCCCGATGACGCCGACTCATTCACACATTCTGTCAGGGCTGCACGAAGGCAGTTCTGCCACAGGCTGCTAGGCGTTGAGTTGACCGAGGGCGCCGGCGTAGGCGCGGCGGGTGTTCGGGCTGACCGAGGCGTTGACCAGGCGGCGCCCGGTCGCGGTCTGCGGGCCGACGGCCGTTCCGGGCGGCACGATCTGGGCGAGTGAATCCTTCACGATAACGGTACTTGGAAATATGCACGGGCAAAAGTCGTCGCTCGCGCGGCGATCTGGCGGCCGGTGGCCACGGGACCGCCGGACCCGCTGCACGACCCGCCAGGCGCCGTCAACCAGGCCGGCGGGGCGTCGGATCGGCTCGCGCGGTGTGACGGTAGCGAGCGGCGCTACAAGCGCGATCCGGTCGTCAACTCGCGCTGCCCGATTCTGGCCGTGTCGATTTACCGCCGTGCACCGTGGGCTCGTTGCACCACTGCTTCCGCAACAGGTCGAGTGAATCGAGAATCGACGACGGCAGGTCGAGAAGATCACAGAGAACGGCCTCGTCGAGCGCCTGACGCGTTGCGTCGCGGTATGCCTCGTTCGCCGGAAGGAACGGGCGCGCCCGGAATTCGGCACAGATGCGGCGCGCGCAGGCGTGCTGCTCGTCGGACAGCGCGCGGGTGTCGAGCACCCGGAGATCCGGTAGCCGACTGATGGTCAGGGCGCTCCTACCCGCCTGCTGCGTCGTCCCGGCCCACCAGAACAGGATCAACCCGAGCGTCGTGTTAGCCCACAGGACGGCGGCCGTTTCATCACGGCGGTTCTTGATCATGAAATTCGGCCACGCTCTTCCGCCCAGAGCTGAGGTTGGCGTGAGGCAGGCGGAGAGACTCTGGGAATTGAGCCGGAAGTCGCGGTTGAAGTGCAGCCGCGTGGCCGTCTGCCACACGGTATCCGCGTGCTCCACGCACTTGTCGCGGACCGAACCCTCCCGGTCCGGCTGCACCACCAGATGCCGCTCGCGGTCGGCTTCGTGCCCCCATAGGGCGGGGTAGGTCGGCGTGTCGGTACTGAGCGACACGATGTCGAACGGTCCGCGGAAAGAATCGTGGCTGTTGTCGCCGTGACGCGGGGACTTGTTGATTCCGTTGATATCGGCGTGGTACATGCCCCGCTCGCCCAGCTCACGCAACGCCGCCACCGGAATGATGTGCGTGTTCTTCGACTGCGGCGGCAAGGTCAATCTACCGGTCAGCAAGCCGCGCACGGTCTCGACCAAGTCCGGGTGCACGATGGAGGCGCACTTGCCATCGTCCCAAGTCCCTGGCGCGATCGTGCCCCAGAGATCGTCTCCGAGTACGACCCGCGTTTGGTCGTGCCGTTCGGCGGCGCGGATGGCAGCCGCCAAGGCTGCCGCCTCGGTGCTGGACGCCGGGCGCTTCCGCAACGCGACAAACGTCACCTGCTTGGTGCTTCCGCTTCCGACCGTCCACTGCCTCAGCAACCGACGTCGGGCAATGATCAGCACCTCCCCAATCCCGGTGTCGGCCGAGAACGACTTCTGGTTCGTGGCTGCCGCTGCGAGCCCTATGACTGTGGCTCGCTCGTAATGCGAGCGCAGGAGCGCACGACAGCCTGCCCAAGCGTTCCCCTGCAATACGCTGAGCGGCATCACCAACGCCAGCAGGCCGCCCGGCTTGACTTTGACGTGAGCCAAGTCGATAAAGTTCGATGCGAGCCCAGCGTTCCCATGACCGGCGGGCTCCTTGATCTTTTTCCGGATGTCCTTGAGTAGGCGCGACATGGCGGCCTGTTCCTCGGCATCGTTGCCCAGGCCGGCGAACGACGGCACTGGCACACCAATCTTCATCGCCTCATGACCGGTTGGGCGTGTGAACGGGGGATTCATGATCACCAGATCCATCGAGCGGTGCCCCAGTAGGAACGTATCGCGCTCGACGCCCGCGGCTGCGCCGGTGCCATGGTGCACCTCTATGCCGGTGTTTTCGAACAACCCGGTCCCGTGCTGCTTCTGGATCAGGTCGAGCGCGCCAAGGGCGAAACCGGCCTTGGCATCCTTCTGCCGGCCGTAGGGAAGTAGATGCACCTGTGTCTGCTCGACCGGCGTAGTCGGGTGGGCGCTCGACAGCATTGAGATCGTCAGGTGGGTAGCTGCTGGCATGATGTCGGCGGCGAAGATCGAGTGTTCGATCATGGCGCGGTGGATAGCCGCGTCGTCGCCGCCGGCGCGCCTGTGCCGTGCGAGCAGGGCATGGTACGCCGCCGTGATCAACGTACCCGTTCCACAAGAGAAATCACAGGCGCGAAGTCCCGTGAGAGCCGCCGGATCGCTCCAGTCAGCGTCGATCAGTCCGACCGCTAGTTCTGCGAGCAGCACCGCCGATGCCGGCAGCGTGTAGAAGGTGGCCAGGAATTTGCGGTCGCTGATCAACTGCTGAAAGGTTCGCCCGTAGATGTCGTGCGATCGCGTGGTTCCGTGCGCCTCCAGTTCGCTCGACACGTCGGCCAACCGATCGAGCAGCCGCGCCGCTATCCCGTCGGGAATCGAAATGAGCACCGCCCGGGCAACGTGGAAAATCGGCCGATAGTTGATTTCTAGGATGCGCTCCCACTCCTGGAGGACCGGTGCCTTGGGCAGCGCGCCGCCTCGCCGAAGGGCATCCAATGTCCGCACGCCGTGGACACCCGCGAGCATCGTCTGGAACGTAAGCGCGTTGGCAATGATCGCCATCGCCATCCGCGAAGTCTGCTCGCCGTCCTCTTGGTGCAGCGCCCTCGCGATGTCGGCGTTCACGTCGGGACGACCAACGGTCGCGTTGCGCAGGCGGACGGCCGCTTCCTGGACCCCCGCTTGCAGGATGTCCAGGCTTTGCGCGACGACCCGTTCCGAGATTGACGCGTTCTCGATCAAGTTGGCCAGATCGTCGACCCCGCCGGTCAGCCAGCCGCGGCGCGGCCAACGTACATGCCCTGTTTCGTCGGTGCGCGAGAACAGACAGTATTCGTACGACGCTCCTGCCGCCTCTGCGTACAGAAGTGCTTGGGGCGTCTTCTGCAACGAATTGGGCGCGCGTAGCGCGATGCACTGTTCAACGGCATCCCCGGTGTCCGTCAGTTCGCGGCCGAGCCGCGCCACCGCATCCTGCTCGACAGTCCGGGCCGGCAGGTACTCGGTCTCGATAACTAGTGCCCGCCAGAAAACCCCCTTGCGGGCGGAAATCTGCGACAAATCCGGCCCACCTCGGGCGTGATTCCCACCACGGATCCTGCCACGACGGCGGTACTTGGCGGCCGGCGGGGAGCGACCGGCAAAGAATCAGTGCGGAGGTCCGGCTGCCAAGGATGGGGAAGCCCTCCCATCTTTCGACGGGTCGGAGCACGGCATGCTTTAGGGGAAGCGGCCGGTCAGGCGGCGAGTCGTCGTCGTTTGCGCTCGCGCTTTTGCAGGAGCAACCCGATGCGATGCAGGTTGGCGGCCAGTACCGACAGTGCGACGGTGCGCGCGAAGCCGTCGGCGCCATGGCTGCGGACACGGTCGAGCCCCCGGTGTTCCAGCCCATTGATGGCCGACTCGATTGCCGGATGCGCACGCCGCGCGGCCGCGAAGGGTTCCTCCGCCTCCCGTTCGCGGTCGGCTCTGGAAAGATACCCCTTTCTCGGCAGCGCGTTGAGGTCGAGCAGCGCGTCGAGCTTGATTCGGTTGTCAGGGCTGTGAAAGCCCCGGTCGAAGCTGCACGCCCGCAGTTCGGGATACCGCGCCTGGGCTTCCCTCACCATCGGCGCCGCCACGTCGACGTCCTCGCCCTCCCACAGGATCTTGTGGTGCAGGATGAATTGATGCTGGTCTTCGATGAGAGCTACAGGAACCCCGAGTTCTACCGGCGTGCCTGCCTTGCCCTTGGAAACCCAGCGAGTATGCTCCTCGAAGACCGAGAACACCTTCTCCTCGTGAGCAATCGCCTCGCCCCGCAGGAGTCGGCGCTCGACCTGGCCGAGCTGGCGCTGGGCATGCGCGATAAAGCCCTGGATTGATTGGCAGGTGGTTTCCTCGACGCCCTTGTCCCGCAACTCGTCGAGGGTCTCCATGGTCCGAGCGACCAGTGCACGGCAGCGCGCCAAGTACGCCTCCACCCGCTCCGGACGGCGCTTGGCCCGCCGCGTCGAACGCACCTGGTTGAACAGTTTCCTGACCTCCTTGGACAGATGCCGCCACTGACGCCATCCCCCCACCGCGTGTCTCCCAGCCGCCCGCCCGGTCTCCCGCAGCAGGCAGCGCAGCGCGTCCCACAACAGGCTGACATCCGTCGGATAGTGCACGTCCGTCTCGACCACGAACGAGTCACACCGCCCGCGCAATCGCTCGCCAGGCTTTTTTTTAGCGACCGTATGGCCGCTCTCCACCACCAACCGCCCGACTTCTGACAGCAGCTCCGGCGTCAACAGACACACATTGTCGAGCACCGTTTGATACTCGTAATACGTCTTGTCGGCGAAATCGCCGTGGCCCAGGAACGCGCGCACCGTCTCGTGATGGTTCGCGAGGTCGTGAAGGCGGTCGAAGTCGCAACCCAGACCCTGCTTCAACACCCCCAGCACCAAAATCCGCCAGAGCGCCATCCCCGGACGCCCGACCTCCCGGTCGGTCTCCGGCAGGACATGCTCGTCGAGCAGCGCAAACAACCGCGCGCGCAACTCCTCGTCAGACCAAATGTGCTGAAGCCCCTTCAACACCGCCGGGATGTCGTCCCGCGACTTGGGGTCGATCCAAATCTTCTCCACCGGAACCTGACCAAACTCGAACTGCCGTCTGTGAACTTCTCTCATGACGTCGACGTCTCGAAGATTCCCCCGAAATGGGCCGATAGTGGAAATTCCACCCACAAAACTACGACATCTCAACGTTCTTCGCCACTTGAAATCCGAAATGCGACTCGTAGAATCAACCTGTTACGGGTTTTCTGGCGGACACTAACTACGGGTGCACCTAGCGGATTGCGCACGATCAGATCAGGCATGCCGCCGCCCTTCACCGCGCCGTGCTGCTCCGCGGCGAGGGTCTCCCGCCAGGAAGGATGCTTCGTCCACAGCACGCGGGCGAGCGCTTCGTTGAAAGATCGCTCGCTGTTGGTCGCCGTCACGTCAGCATCCTACGCGCGCTACGCGGCAGTGTGTCGGGGCTGCACGCATTCGGCGATCCGGCGGCCCACCGCGACCTCGGCCCGGCGTAGGTCATAGGTCTGCTGTAAGTTCAACCAGATCTGCGGCGTCGTCCCGAAATAGCGCGCCAGCCGGAGCGCCGTGTCGGCAGTGACCCCGCGCTGCCCATGCAGGATCGCGGTGATGCGGTTCACCGGCACGTCGAGCGCCTTGGACAGCGCGTTGGCCGACAATTCGAGCGTCTGGAGTTCTTCACGCAGGATCTCACCCGGATGCACCGGCCGCATGCCGCTCTTGGGAAGCATCGCCTTCTCCATTCGCTAGTGATAGTCCACAATCTCCACATCGCGTGGACCGTCCGTGTCCCACCGGAAACAGATGCGCCATTGTGAGTTGATCCGAATGCTGTGCTGCCCTGCCCGGCCGCCTCGGAGCGTCTCTAGCCGATTGCTCGGCAACCCTGCCAAGTCCTGAAGCGCGGACGCGCTGTCCAGCAGCGTAAGCCGGCGCACGGCTTGATCGACGAATCCCTGGAACGCCGGGACACGGTGGCCCTCGAAGAACCGCCGCGTGTCCCGGTCCTTGAAGCTTCGAATCACAAGAGCGCTCTAACGGTATACGTAAATGGTTACGTTTGTCTTGCGTGACGGTCGCGTCAGCTGACGCTGAAGACCTCAGACAGGCGGCCATGCGAGCACTGGGCTCAAGTCCTTACCGCCATCGCAGCGGACTACAAGACCCGCGCCAACAGGGCGGCGGCTTGCTTCACGTGCTGCCCCGCGAAGTCGGTCACCTGCTGCGCGAGCTCCTGCAGCCGCGCGTCCACCCCGCCTTCTCGAACGCTTGCTGATCCTGGTCCGGATCACGTCGGAGGTCCCGGATAGCCTCCACTCACGGCCCGTGTCAACGGCTGCGCCGTCCTCCGCGTGTGCCGAGCATGACCGACAGCTTGGAGGTGCAAGTCCTCTATCCAGCCTGATGGCGGCGAAGGATTAGCGAAGCGCAAGGGCGTCGTCGCGAGGCGGGGTCTGAAGGAAGCGTGGAGCAAAGCCGCGACCCGATGAACAAGAACCGGATACGAGGCCTACCCGGCCGGACGAGCGAGCGCGGAATCGCGAAGTCCGCAGCCATCAAGGGCCGGGAGGGTAAATCCGGCGGGGATGCGGCGAAGGCGGTCGGTCTTACCTCGGGAGGTCTGCGCCGTGTCCGGAAGTCCCGGACTGAGCGGGTCCGCAAGGCCCGTGACCGCGGCGCAGAAGTCAGCAGAGGGCATAGTAGCCGGCTCGCCGGCGAAGGCCCGAACGACGGACAGGGTCAGTAGGACGGCAACGCTCATGCGGACCAGGCGGCAGAACAACCAGCTGGAGCTGGCCTTGGAGCCGGCGGCGAAGGGTGAAGCCCGGAGCGCCGGAGCCCAAGGGACCGAAGCCCGCACGGCGCGTGCCGAGCCCGAACGCCCGGCGGCTGGGCAGCAACCGTCGATGGAGGCGGTCGTCGAGCCCGGCAATCTGAAGAAGGCGCTGGCGCGTGTCCGGCGCAACAAGGGGGCGCCCGGCGTCGACGGCATGACCGTCGACGAGCTGGGCGATCACCTGAAGGCCCACTGGCCCGAGATCAGGTCCCGGCTTCTCGCCGGCAGCTACACGCCGCAGCCGGTACGGCGGGTGGAGATACCGAAGGCGTCGGGCGGCGTTCGCCGGCTCGGCGTGCCAACGGTGCTCGACCGCTTCATCCAGCAGGCGGTGATGCAGGTGCTGCAGGAGGAGTGGGACCCCGGTTTCTCGGATGCGAGCTACGGGTTCCGGCCCGGACGCTCGGCCCATCAGGCGGTCAGGCGCGCGCAGGAGCACATCCTCGCGGGCTTCGACTTCGTCGTCGACCTCGACCTGGAGAAGTTCTTCGACCGGGTCAATCACGACATCCTGATGGGGCTGGTGGCCAAGCGGGTGGCCGACAAACGCCTGCTCAGGCTCGTCCGCGGTTTCCTGACCGCGGGCGTGCTCGACGGCGGGCTGGTCGGCCCGACGACCAAGGGGACGCCGCAGGGCGGGCCGCTCTCGCCGCTGCTGTCGAACCTGATGCTTGATGTCCTGGACAAGGAGCTGGAGAAGCGCGGCCACCGCTTCGTCCGCTACGCCGACGACTGCAACACCTACGTGCGGTCCCGGCGGGCGGGCGAGCGGGTCATGGCGAGCGTGACCAACTTCCTCGCCCGGCGGCTGAAGCTGACGGTGAACGCAGCCAAGAGCGCGGTGGACCGCCCGTCGGCGCGGGCTTTCCTGGCCTTCAGCTTCACGGCCGGACCAACGCCCCAGCGGGTTATCTCGCCGAAGGCGCTCGCCCGGTTCAAGCTGCGGGTTCGGGAACTGACGCGCCGCACAACGAGCGTCAGATTCACCCGTCTCGTGGAGGAGCTGTCCCGCTACCTCGTCGGGTGGCGGGGCTACTTCGGATTCTGCGAGGACCCCTTTGTCCTGCTCCGCCTCGACCAGTGGACACGGCGGCGGCTTCGCGCCGTCGTCTGGAAGCACTGGAAGCATGGGCGTACCCGCTTCGCGGCGCTGCGCCGCCGCGGGGCCAGCAAGACCCTGGCGGCCAAGACCGCCAGCAGCGCCCATGGCCCGTGGCGGGTCAGCCTCAGCCCGGCGCTCTGCATCGCGCTGCCCAACGCTTTCTTCGACCGAATCGGCCTCGCATCCGTCGCCGCAGGCCATGCCGCTTGACTCCGTCGAACCGCCGTGTACGGACCCGTACGCACGGTGGTGTGGGAGGGGCGGAGCCGCGAGGCTCCCCCCTATCCCGATTCCGCTCCGGCCCTGCGGGTGACACCGCCCGCCCGCTGCGGCTCGGATGGCTGTTACGGGCCGGCCGGGTTTCCCGGCCGGCCCGTCTGCGCGGGACCAGCCGGAACGTCACACCTGACCGGACAGCGGGACCGCGGCGGGCGTTAGCGGCGGGGGGCTTGCCAGATCGCCCGATTCCAGGTCGGACGCGGCCGTGTAGCACCCGCTCACGTTCAAAAGATGGCGCCCGCCCGCACGCTAGCCCGACTTCGTGAGCGTGCGCGACGCCGGTGCGCAAGGTTCAAGCTGCCGCAGCCGTTCGATTCCCCCGCGCCAGGTCCGGACCGTCCGGAGCTCGAGCCCGCCGGAGGCAAGGATCATGCGGCCGGCTGTTGTCGTTCGTCCTCGAGGCTGGCGGGATCCCCGCCGAGCTGGCCGGCGCCGCCGGCGAGGTCCTGCCCGGCGGGCAAGGTCCACGTTCGTGCATGAGGCCATCGGCGAACGGGACGCCGGCACGCACCAAGGGCAGCAGATGTGGGCGCCGTTCAGGCGGCGCGCATCGCCGCTGCGCCATCTCCAGCAGCGTGAAGGCCATCACGAGGCCCTTCGTCCGGGAGCCCGCTCCCTTTCTCACCCGCTGCCGCAGCCGGACCGTCGCGAACGGCGACTCGATCATCACCAGCGTGCACAGCCGGTCGTCTTCCAGCTGGATGTTGACGTGAATCCCGTCACCCACCCGTAGACGTAGTCGCATGCCGACAGGTCCCGGTCGGAACGCCTGCCAGCCCATGTCCCGAGTCCACCCTCAACACGAAACCTGCGTAAGACTGGGTGTCGCCTTAGTGCGTAAGACTGGACGTCGCTTGACAGGTGTAGAGCATCTGACAGCAGCATCAATGCGCGCGGCAACTGCTCCGGAGGGATCGATGGCCGACCCGTCGTCGAATAACAGCTTCTCCAACTGTGCCGACATCGACCGCAGCGCTTCGTCGGTCAGCGCGCGGATCGCACGGAGGGGATGATCCGCCGGCACCCGCTGCTCGGGCGACAGATAGGTGAATGTGTGCTGGGTTTGCTCATCGGGGCCACGCAAGACGGGGCTCCTTTCGTGACCGAGTGGAACCAGCGTAGTACGTCGGGGTCGGTGTGTCGATCCCTCACGCGGACCGTATTGAGCAGCCTGTTAGGTTGCAAACTCAGCCCAGCGATACATCAGGTCACGGTGCTTCTCGAACAGGTCCGATCGGGCGTAGAACCGCTCCACGGCGCTTCCCACCTGATGCGCCAGCGCCGCCTCGGCGACCGCATGCGGAACATTCGTCTGCTCGCTCGCCCAGTCGCGGAACGAGGATCGGAACCCGTGCACCGTGCAGCGGTCCCCGTAGATCGCCTTCAGAGCCCTTGCCATCGATGTCGCGGCGATTGCTTTGCCGGCGCGTGTCGGTGACGGGAAGCACCAGCCGGCCGGACTGTGCAGTTTCCTCATGGCCTCCAGCGTTTCAACGCTGGCCGGGGACAACGGCACTCTATGCTCACGGCCGCCCTTCATGCGCTCGGCCGGGATGCGCCACTCGGCGGCCTGCAGGTCTATCTCGCTCCACTTGGCGCCCCGTGCCTCACCCGACCGAACGGCGGTGAGTATCGTGAACTGGAGACAGGCCTTCACCACCTCGCTCGCCCCGCAAGTCGCGATAGTCTCCAGCGCGGCCCCCACGTCCCGGTAGGGAAGCGCCGCGTGGTGTTTCTTTGCCCTCCGAGCAGGCAAGGCCGCGCCGATGCCATCCGCCACATTGAATTCGAGGTGCTCGCGTGCCACGCCCCACGCGAGCGCGCTGCGGATCCAGCCGTGCAGCTTCGACCCTATCGCCGGCTTCTCCGCCATGACGGGCGCCAGGATGGCGATCAAGTCGGCCCGGCGGATCTGGTCAAGACGCCGGTCCATGAGCGGACGACAATACCTCTCGAGAGCGCTCTCCCGGTTCTTCGCTCCGAGGCCCTTCCACGTTGCCGCCGCGCCGACGTGCTCACACGCCTTGCGGAACGTCGGGATCCTCGACGGCCGCACCCGCGCGGTCGGGTCTCCGCCGCGGCGCGCCACCTGACGATTGGCGAACGCGGCCGCGCGCGCCTCGGCGAGCCCGACGTACGGATACCCGCCGAGCCCCAGGTCGCGGCGCCTGCCCTCGACGGTCAACCGCTGGACCCAGTGGCGGCTCCGCCCGCTGGGCTCGACGACGAGGAAGAGCGTTCCGCCGTCGCTGTGCCGTCCCGGTTGCAAGGCTCCGATCTGCTTGGCTCTGAGTCGTCCTGCCATATGGATATCCCCCGCTCCTGTGTATACCACGAATATACCACATCAGGACTTGGAAACCGTAGAACACGCACGGACCGGCAGGGACAGCGGACGGCCGAAACTACCGAATAATAGGGGATAAATGGAACACGCGTAGCACTCTACGGGCTGCTACGGATTCTCATTCTGTTCTGGCAGAGCGAACACCCACATCACGCCGCTGCCCGGCGAAATCGTGGTGTTGGTCAGCCGCGCATACGACGTGGTCTGTCCGATGCGGCCGCCCGCCCCCACCGCCACGTACTGCCGGCCGTTCACCTCGAACGTGATCGGCGCGCCGGAGATGTCGCCGTTCAGCCGCCGTTCCCACAGCAGGGCTCCGGTGTCGGCATCGAGCGCAAAGAAGCGGCGGTCGGCGTCGCCGCCGAACACGATGCCGCCCGCGGTCGCCAGCGCCGCGGCGGTCATGGCCGCCCCGTTCGGCGAGCGGTACTCCCACGCCCGCCGGCCGCTGACCGGATCGAACGCCACGAACTCGCCGACGTAGTCGTACCCCGGCACGCGCTTCACCCGTGCGGCGATGCCGCCGTAGCGCCGGCCCGGCGTGTATTCGTCCGAGACGAACGTGACGTCCATGCAGCTGTTGTTGATGCCGGCGTAATAGAGTCCGGTTGCCGCGTTGTAGCTCGGCGAGTTCAGGTTGCGCGCGCCGTGATAGTGCGGGCAGACCTCGAACACCCTGCCCGAGTCGACATCCTCCAGCGACGGCAGCAGCGCCGGGTTGAAGATGGGGCTGCCCGAGTCCGTCCACCCGGTGATCAGATTGTCGAAGCCGGTACGGAACGCGTTGAGGAACCGGCCGGTCTCGCGGTCGAGCACGACGCCCCAGCCGATCTTGCTGGTGTGGATGAGCGCCTTGCGCGGCACGCCGCCGATGACCAGATCGACCAGCATGCTCTCGTAGGTCGAGTCGAGGTCCCAGTTGTCCGCCGGCACGACCTGGAAATGCCACTGGAGCTCGCCGGTATCGATGTCGATGGCGAGCACGGAGTTGGTGTACAGCGCATCGCCCGGTCCGCGCAGGGTGGCCGCCCAGGGCGTCGGCTGACCGGTGCCGATGTACATCCAGCCCAGCTCGGGGTCGTAGCTGATCGTGTTCCACGTCAGCCCGCCGAGCGGCGGAATCTCGTGGTCACCCCAGGTTTCGTATCCCGGCTCGCCCGGCGCCGGCACGGTGTAGGTGAGCCAGAGCCGCTCGCCCGTCTCGGCGTCATGCGCCGTTATCGCGCCGCGCGCGCTGCGGTCGCCCCCGGCAAATCCCAGTATCACCTTGCCGTCGGCCACCAGCGCGGGATGGCTGTGGCCCAGCCCGAGCTCGTAGTCGCCGGTGCTCACCTCCCAGCGCTGCTCGCCCGTCACGGCGTCCAGCGCCACCAGCGCGGCGTCGGCCGTCCCCCAGTAGATGGTGTCGCCGTACACCGACACGCCGCGGTGGCGGCCGAACGCCTGCGACTTCTGAATATCCTCCGGGTAGCTGCGCTGGTGCATCCAGACGACGTCCCCCGAGACGACATCGAAGGCCGTGACGCGGCCGCTCCCCTCGGCGACGTACATCAACCCGTTGGCGACTATCGGCGTCGGTACCCAGCGGCTGTTGTCCCGCATGGAATAGGCCCAGACCATGTTCAGATCGCCCACGTTCGTCCGGTCGATCCGGTCCAGCGGGCTGAAGCCGGTCACGTCGTATGTGCGGCGGTGGGTCATCCAGTCGCCGTCCCGGGGGGTGAGCAGCCGGTCCTCGGTAATCGGTTCCCAGGCGCGGCGCGGCGCGTCCGCGCGCTCGACGGCGACGCTGCCGTCGAGATCGTCGATGTCCACGTTCCGGAGCGCGGCGAGGTCGGCGGGCAGCTCCACCTCGCCCGCCGCATAGCCGTTCAGGCGCAAGAGGTAGGCGACGAGGGAGGCATACTCGTTCGGGCTCAGGCTGCCCGGATTGCCCTCCGGCATGAGCGTCGAGATCGTGTCGAACAGATCGCCGGCCGAGCGGCCGACCCAGCTCAGGCGAAAGCGGCCGCCCGAGAACTCGCTGGTTTCGTGGCAGTTGGTACACGCCTCCCGGAAGGTGGCCTCGCCGCGGGCGGCCTGCGCTGCCGTGAATACCCCGTCGAGCACCGAGTCGGCGGGCGGCGGCTCGTTCGCCGGCTGCGCCTGCGCCGCGCGTATCGACGCCGGCGCGGTCAAGCCTAAAATGACGGTCACCGCCAGGGTTGCCGCGAGGGTCCCCGGCCGCATACCGGCGCCTGGCGGCAGCGTCCGGCGGGTCTGGTCTGTCGGCACCACAAGGTTGTCTCTTTTCAACGCATTACCTCCAGGTTACCGGCCTCTTGCGTGACGCCATATAGGGTGCGACGATACAGCACCGGCGGCGGGAGTGGCGCGTAAATTTCGCAACGGTTTACGCCGGCTGTGCGACCGGCTCCGGCAGCAGCCGCTGCGCCGTGTCCAGCAGCCGGTCTTTCCAGGCAACCTGATCGAGCCAGCGTTCGGGAATGCCGCTCAGGCCGTAAAGGGCGCCGGCGAGCTGTCCCGTCACCGCCGCCACCGTATCGGCGTCATCGGCCAGATTGGCGGCGAGCAGCACGGCGCCGCGGAAATCCGCGGTGCGGGCGACCGACCAGATGGCCGCTTCGAGAGTGTCTACGACGTATCCGCTGGATTTGACCGTGTGCCGCGCCCGCCCACGCCAGCTTCCGGCCAGGACCCGGGCGATGGCCGGTGCCCCATCGAACGACCGCGAGGAAAGCAGTGTCGCCCGCGGGGCTCCCGCGATGGCGTCCGCGAGCATTTCCGCAAACGCCCGGCAGGCATCCACCGCTTCGTTGGCCGCGTGGGTCGTCCGGCATTGGTCCGCGGCGGCGGAGACCAGATGCGGCCGGTCGTGCAGGAACCGGAGAACGACGGGGGAGAGCCGCATCAGTGAACCGTTGCCCGCGCTCTTTGGATCGGTCGAGCCGGCAAAGGGATCGCCAGTCCGTCGATAGCGGGTCAGCGCCTGGCGGGTCGTTATTCCGATGTCGAAGCAGTGCCCGGTGCACGAATAGTCGCCGTTCCGCCACCAGCCGACAAAGCGGTCCATCAGGTCCCGGCAGTCGAGCGTCTCGGAGGCCGCCAGGCTGTCGGCGAGGGCCAGCGCCATGGCTGTGTCGTCGGTCCAGGCCCCGGCCGGAAGATTGAACGGGCCGCCTCCGACCATGTCCTCCAGGCGCGGCCTCGTATCCCGTGTCTGGAATTCGAGCGTCGTACCCACCGCGTCGCCTACCGCGAGTCCGAGGAACGCCCCGAGCGCCCGGTCCCGGATGCCGTCTGCGGTCCAGTCGCGGTCGGCCACCAGCGACAGCGAGGCGCTGACGCCCGCGAACTCGCCCAGCATCGTGCGCAGTTGGTCGACGTTGTGCGAGGCGAGCGCTCCGAGCCAGCCGCCACCCTCCGCCGCGTCGGCCCACCAGTCCGGCACCTCTCCGGCGGGGTCGGCGAGGATCGGCAGGTTGAGGACGAAGGTGGCCATGCGCGGCTCCGCGATGATGCCTTCCCGCATCGCCCGCGTGGCCAGCGCCTGCGCGGTCGAGAAGCGGAACTCGGTGCCGAGCAGGTGGACGACGCCGGCCGCCTCCGCCCCGCTCGCCGGCCGTGAGAGCTTCTCGCGGGAGAGCAGCTGCAGGCGCTGGCGCAAGCCCGCTACGACGGCAAGATCGCTGCGGGCCGGGAGCATACGGAAGGCGCCGTCGGCTTCTATGTCCTCTACTGGTGGGACTGGTACTGGAGCGATCCCGTCGCCGGCGACTGGCCGGCGCTGCTCGTCGAGCCGAAGAGCGGCAGGATGCCGCCGCATTTCCCGCGGCGTGCTGGGGATGATGCTGCCGACCGCGTACAACAACGGCATGCTGATTATCCAGGCGCCGGGATACCTGGTGCTGCACAGCGAGATGATCCACAACGCCCGCATCATTCCGCTCGATGCCGGCCCGCCCATCGACCAGCGATTGGACCGCCCCCGCCTAAGTAGTAGGCTGATGCCATGAGCAACGCACCCACGGAGATCGCCAACCTCCTCTATACCTACGCGCGACTGATCGACGGCGGAGACTACGCCGGCATCGGCAAGCTCTTCGCGCACGCGCGGCTCACGGCCGAGCACAGTGACATGGACGTGCGGGGCGAGGAGGCCATCGCGGCCCATTACGGTCGGACGACGCGTCTGTACCCCGACACCCGCATGCCGAAGACCAAGCACGTGATGACCAACACGCTCATCGAGGTCGACGAGGAGGCGGGCACGGCCACCTGCAACGCCTACTACACGGTGTTCCAGGCGACCGAGGCGCTGCCGCTCCAGCCGATCATCACTGGGCGCTACGAGGACAAGTTCGAGCGCGTCGACGGCCGCTGGCGCTACACGGAGAAGAAGTTCTTCGTCGACCTCGTCGGCGACCTGAGCCAGCACCTGCTGCCGGGCAGCGCCCTCCGAGACGGGTAGCGGCCCGCGGCGAACCCTGCGATATCAGTCTCCTGTCTCTGCGGCAAAATCCTCGGCTTCCAGCTGACCGTCGAGCTGGTTGAGCCGCCGCCTCTGCGCATTCAGGGAGCCTGGCATGTCATCGCCAGTATTGCGCGTCGTCTTCATGAAGCATCGTGATGCTCGTATGGCAGGTTGTCGACATAACGAGTGCCGGGCACAAGCGATCGGTTACGGTGCCGGCGCCAGTATGGCCAGCACCAGCAGGCGCGCCGGGCCGGTGTTGCGGATGCCGTGGGGCACGCCGTCCGGGGCCACCAGCAGGACGCCCGCCCGCATCGGAACGGTTTCACCGTCCAGCAGAAAGAGCCCCTCGCCCTCGATAACCTGATACACCTTGTCCATGCCCGCGTGCGTGTGCAGCGCGTGCTCCTGGCCCGGCTCGAAAGCGTTCAGACCGACCAGCATCCGCTCGGAGCGGAAGAGGGTGGTCTTGCCCATCTTCTCGGAGCGGTACACGGCATGGTCCTGGGGCCGGATAGCTGTGGAATGTTCCATGCGCCTGATCCTACCGCTCGCAAACCGCTTGCGACGGCAGCCGCGCCGTGCGGCCTCCTGGTTACCCGGCGGGTGGCGCCGGGCTCCCGCCGGAGCCCCCGCCACGAGTTGGACAGCGTGCCAAAAACCGGTTGGTGGCCGTCGCACACCCTGGTATTCTCGATGCCGCCGGGAGGCTGAAATGCGAAGAGACTCCTTCACGTCGGCGTTGTGGGTTGCAGGCATCGCCGTCGTCGTCGGGTTGATCGGCAGCGGCAGTCTACCGGCGGCGAACGCCCAGGACGGGGACGCGTACACGCCGTCTCTCCGTCCGGACGGCCAACCGGACATCCAGGGGATCTACATCTCTCCCCACGGCATGCGGATCGAGCGCTGGACCGATGCGGAGCGCGAGGCGTGGAACGAGCTGATGGAAACGGTCCGCGGCCCCAACCCCGGGGCGTACGACCGCGAATGGTCGGAGGGGTCGCTGCGGGAGGAGAATCCGGACCGCGACGCGGTAGCGGTTGTCGACCCGCCCGACGGACGCATCCCCTGGCAGCCCTGGGCCCTGGCGAAGAAGACCTACATCAGAAATAATCCTTACGAGCGGCAGTCATTTCTCGACACGCGCGTGCGGTGTCTGCCGGCCGGCACGCCGCGCGGCGCGTTCGCCAGTGGTTACAACGGGTGGCAGATCCTCCAGCCGCCCGGCCACGTCGTGATCCTCTACGAGCACAACCACCTGTACCGGGTCATTCCGGTTGACGGCAGCCCGCATCCTGGCCCGGACATCCAGCTCTGGATGGGCGACTCGCGCGGCCGCTGGGAAGGCAACACGCTGGTCGTGGACGTCACGAACCTCACCGACAAGACCTGGGTGGTCGGCGAGTTGGGCGGCGAGGGTATGTCGGCCGGGTCGTTCCACAGCCCCGCCATGCACGTGGTGGAGCGGTTTACCATCGTCGGTGACGGCCGGATCGACTATGAGGCCACCATCGAGGACCCGAACGTGTTCGCGCGGCCGTGGAAGATCGCTTTCCCCGTCTGGATGCGCGCCCCCGACGACTACGTGCTCTTCGAGTACGCCTGCCACGAAGGGAACCGGTCCACTGAGCTGACGTCGCCGCTGTTTTCCGACGAGTCCAGGTAGTCCTGCGCGGGGTCTTGCGCGCGAAAGCGGACGGGCACGCCGCCAGCGCCGGTCTGGCTGGTGGTCGCTTGGTGGAATGAAGTGAAGCGACCTGTGCGATCTTCTTTGCGCCTATTTCGCTCTCAGGCAACTCCGACTTTTGCCAACAGTTGGCCGCGCACGTTCTTCCCGTCGACGCTTTTCTCCGCGATAATGAACAGACCCTTGCCGGCGCTGCTACGTTCCCAAAGTTCCCCAATGGTCCGCTTCTCGGCCGTATCGGAACCTTCGGCTATGTGCGCACCCTTGTACTCGACGATCAGCAACCGTCCGTCCTCCATCCGGGCTACGAAATCGGGATAGAACTTGCCGGTCGCAGTCGGCAGCCAGAACGAGCTGGGATGCCTCGCGACATTCCTGATCCAGAGCTTCACGCCCGATAGACCATCGATGGCCTGGGCGCACTGAAACTCTTCGCCTTTCTCGGCGCCGTCAAAGGCAGGAACGTCGTCGGGGCCGAGAAAATGCCGGGATGGTTTCCAATGTCCGCGATACCGACGTTGGTCTCGGTACATGCCATCCCTAAATCTGAAAGCGTGATCGAACGAAACATCAACCCTGGCTATCGGTGCGAACAGACAGCGTTGATAGACACCGTTGCGTTCCTGCTGGCGAATGGTGGCGATCTTCTCGCGCACCTTGCGGGCCAGGATGAACTTGCAGCGCATCAACGCGGCCATGCGTATCCGGCGCACCCCGATCAGATGACCGACGAGGTCTCGCAGCCAGCGCAGTAATTCGCTCTGACGAATATCCGGTTGGCGCACCTGCCGGTCGAGCCAGAGAACAAGGGCTTCGGGCGTCCAGCCGTCCACCTCTATATCAAGCGCCATTTGTTCGTTCTCGGTCGCGAACTGATAGCTGATGCGGTTAGCATCGAGGTCGATTTCGAAGCTGCGTGCCGTCTCGCGGATTTTGAATTCGTTTTCGCCGAGTTTTGAAGAATAGTCGAGAACTGACCAGGCGTGGTGCTCCATGAGCACGTCAATGTCAGCGAATTCCAGCGCTCCCTGGACTTCCGACATCAGGCGCGGAACCTCAAGGGTCTCTCCCCGCTGGGCGGGTGAAAGCATGTCCTGAACGCCTGCCCGGTAACTGTCGACGGCCTGCGCGAAGCCTTTGCGCTCAGTTTCGCAGAGCGTTCCGGCGATCATCGTTTCCAGTCCCCCACCGATCAGGCCGGTGACAGCGATCTCAGCCTTGCCATATCCCGTCTCGCGAACCATGACGTTTCCACACTTCTTCAGTTCCGATACCACTTCCGGCGTCGCCGTGACTGTGTACCTGAAGGTCGGTTTCGGTTGGTCGCGTGGTCCGAAGAGACCGTCATTCTCCTCAAATTTCTTCTGCGCCGGTTCGATGTTGTCGAGCGCTTCGTCTTCCTCGAAGCCCATTGCGACCAGCTTGTCGACAAGCGACCGTGCTGCTTTGCCGAAATCGGGTTCTGAGAGAAAGGCATATGCCCGATTCAGCGCGTCGGCCTTGCGCCGTTTGGCATAGGGCATCCGCAGCACGCGGCCCAGCAATTGTTCGACATCCACGGCGCTCTGAATACGGGAGACGGAGCAGAAGGCGTAGGCGAACGAACAATCCCAGCCTTCCTTCAGCGCCTCGACGGTGATGACATACTCGATGGAGCACTTCGGATCGAACAGATCGATCCCGTCGAGTTCGCGCTGGCCGCCGGTCGCGACCGCGATCTTCTCGTCGGAAATCCGCTCGACTTCCATGAGGTGCTTTTTGAGTACGGCGACCGTCACTTCCTGGTTCTTCGGCTGCGCCTGGAACAGAACGACAGGACGGATGTGATCAGGATCATCCCTGGCGGTATTGGCCAATGACGCGCGCGCTGCGATGGCCCCGTTCACCGCATTTTGCCAAGTGTCGTGCTCGGAGAGCATGACCGGCAGTTTGATCATCTCCTCTTGTTTCAGTTCCTGCGCCGTCACGCTGTGCAGGATGTTGGAGTTCAGGCGCGGGGTCGCCGTGAACTCGATAATGGCGCAAGGGTTCACGCGCGCCTGCATCTCTCGGGTCAGCCCGGTGACAGCGTTGTGCGCCTCGTCCACGATCATCAGAGGACGGTGAATGTGCATAAGGTTGGCGAACGAGAACTTCGCGCCGCCGTTCTCCAGTATCTCCAGCCCCGCCAGTGTCTTCGGCAGGTCGGTGAAATGCGGCTCCATGTGCTCGTTGTGGGCGTAGACCTTGCGGCCATCGGTGCTTCTCACGCGCAGCGTTTGGATGGTCCCAACCACGATGCAGCAATGGTCGCCGATGTCGTGCGGGCGAATATGACTGAAATCGGCGATGTCGAATACGCGCACGCGGCCGTCGAAGGCTTCGTCGAGAGCCTGCCGGTACGGGTGTCGCGCGCGTCCTCGAAGAAGCAGCGAAGAACCGAGAGAGTGTCGGTCTGATACTGCTTCAGTTCCATGGAGACTCTCTCATGCCCGCGCCCTGATGTCGTAGGGTGTCTGCCTGAAGGTGATGTGCTCCCGGACGAGCGTTGCGGGCGTCAGCCGCGACTGCTCGCCGTAGACGGTAAGCGGATATTCCGTGTTCTCCTCGGCCAAATCGGGATGTGCCGTGGTAATGTCCTTGCGGATCAGCGCGAGCGTCGCGCGCGTCAGCACGTTGCCTCCGCCCGGTCGCCTGTCGCCAAGGATGCCATTGTAAAGTAGCGCATGGGCGCGCCCGTCGTGAATGCCGAGGAAGGGTGTTCCGCCGGATTTCGTTCGCGCATACGCCTCGCTGCCTAAGCGTGGATCGTCCCACGGCCGGCCGGTCTCGCTGAACCAGACATGCGCGGCGAGCGTGGGGAACTGGATGTCAGGCCGGATGCACCCGTCCGCGTCGAAGACCGGCGGGCCGAGCCGGTAGAAACGGAAACCACCGCCGCCCTGCCAGCCAAGGGATTCGGAAACGCCGCCCTGTTCGCCACCGATCACCTTTTTCAGGCGCGGCACGCAATGAGTGACAGCGTGTTCGCCCATCTCGACACCAATATAACGGCGGCCCATCTTGTGCGCCACCGCCGCCGTGGTTCCTGAACCGAGAAAAGAATCGAGCACGAGATCGCCGGGTTTCGTGGCAATGTGCATTACTCGCTGCACCAAACGCTCGGGTTTTGGGGTGTCGAACACTTCCGCTCCGAATAGTTTAACTATTTCCTTTTTCGCGACCTGAGTGTGACCGACTTCGCCGTAGTTCCAGAAAGTCTGGGGAACTACTCCCTGTTTCACTTCGCTTAGGTATATCTTGGGAGCCGGGACGTTGTTCCCGTCCCTTCCCCACCAGATACGCCCGTCGCGGTCCTTTTCAAAAAACTTTTCTTCGGAAATACGCCAATATGATCCAGAAGGAGGCCCGTCAATGATGCGTCCGCTCGGGCAACGAATGCTGTAAGTGCCTTTGCTGTAGAAATTCCGGGCCGCGAGGTTGTTTGGGCGCCACAATCCCCGGGGGTCATTGTCCATATTTTTATAAGCTTTGTCTTGTTTTTCGGTGCGCGGCATCGGATTTGGTGTCCAAGAGTTCGCGCCGCGCACATAAACCAATACGTGATCGTGGTCTTCGGAAAAGTGCCGTGCGCTCGACTTCGGCGCGTAGTTCTTTCGCCAAATCACGTTGGTAATGAAGTTGGATCGCCCAAAGATCTCATCCATGATCACTTTGAGGTAGTGCCCCTCGTTGTCATCTATAGACACCCAGATCGAGCCGTCCTCCGCCAGCAGATCGCGTAGCAGTTCCAGCCGGGGCCACATCATCCCCAGCCATTGTGAGTGTTCCAGATTGTCGTCGTAATGCTCGAAGGCCGAGCGCGTATTGTAGGGCGGGTCGATGTAGATGCACTTCACTCGCCCGGCGTAGAATGGCAGCAGCGACTTCAGCGCCTCCAGATTGTCGCCCTGGATCAGCATGTTTCGCTCATCGCCATTGCCGGCCGAAAGCTCCGGCGCTTCCTCCAGCAGCCGGTACGGCGTCTTTTGTGTAACCCGAATATCGTCGTCTCTCGTCAGCCAATTCAGAAGCGGCATGGGTTGTTGTTTATCCCTGTCTGAAAGAGAATCCTTGTGCCTGGCGAACCAGCTTGCGCCTATTCTACGGCATGGAATCCATCAACATTGTGGTCTCTTCACTCGTGGTCACCTGGCGCGTCAGCTCTGTCCATGTTGGTTCTGTTAGATCACGATGGGAGAGTCGTCACCCGATTCCGGTCCATGCGGTTGTCGGCCGAGATGTGCCATGGATCAAGAGGTCCGGATTGCACTTTTGAGTTTGCTCGGTCGTCCTGCCTTGTCAGACGGCGACGGTCCGTGGACCGTGAATTTCTGGCGCGGGCGATCGAGTCGGCGGTGAGCGTAGACAGCGTCGCCTGCGAGATGCTGTAGGTGATGGCCGGTAGCGCGAAGTTGGTGGGTGTGCGGCTGTCCAGTGGAACGGCGACTCGTCCGCAGGGTGCAACCGACCTATGTCCCCGACCGGTGGCCCGTCAGGTGTCCGAGTCCTCGGGGCAACTGGTCCCGCAGTTCCAGCACACGCCGAACTGGCCCTCGTTGACTTCCCTGCAGCGCGGGCACGTCCAGCCCGGCTGTGCCGGACCCGCAGGCTGGATCGCCTCGTCCACCAGGCGTTTCGCCTCTTCGACGTCGGACGGATCGACCACCCACAGCTCGGGCCACGCCTCGGTCGGCGGGATCTCGCCGGCCGCCCCGGACCGGTACTCGCCCTGGATACGACACTCGATGCCATTCATCTCCAGGACGTGCCGCATGTGCGTGACCTGCGCCAGAACCGGCGCGCTGTAGATTCTCATTTCTTGATTCTCTGACGGCGCTGCTCGGCGTCTCCGGGTCTCCCGACGAATGGCATCCGGTTTCCTGTTGATGGCGTCCGACGCGCCGGCGGGTGGCGCCGGCCCGCCCGGCGACGGGTCCCGCCGGCCCCGCCGGCTCCGCTTTCACGGCGAACGGCGCGGATTGGCGCTTCGTGATCAAGGCAGGCTGAACGCCACCAGCTCCGCGGTGTTGGCGGCGCCGGTCGCCACGACGATGTACTGCTTGCCCTCGTGCTGGTACGTCATCGGCGCCGCCGCCGAGCGCCCCTCGAGCAGGAAGGTCCGCAGGTGCGAGCCGTCCTCCTTGTCGAAGGCGTACAGCAGCTGGCGGTCCGCCTCCTCGTCGCCCCACTGGTCCGCAGCGCGTCCCTTCGTCATCGTGCCGAATACCACCGACTTCGTCACCAGCACGCTCGTCGTCATCGCCGGGTTGCCGAGCGGCGGCAGGTCGAGATCCTGCAGCAGCGGATGGTTCCGCGGACCGTTCCCCATCGCGGATTGCCACACAATCTCGCCCCGGCTCATGTCGATGGCGGTCATGCGCGAGTACGGCGGCTTGAACAGCGGCAGGCCGTCGAGCAGCGTCGACTCGCGGATGCCGCGCTGGCGGTCCTGCACGTAGCCCAGGTTGGTCTGGTCCGGGTCGCCCGGCAGCATGCGATACATCGTCGGATCCGTCCGCGAAGGCACATACAGCGTCAAGGTCTCGGGATCGAAGCCCGCGCCTCCCCAATTCGACCCGCCCAGCAGGCCGGGGAGGAAGATGGTGCCTTTCTCCGACGGCGGCGTGAACAGCGGCCCGTACTCGAACTGCTGGAGCCGTTCGAGCGCCATCCGCCGCAACTCAGGCGTGAAGTCGAGCAGGTTGTCTTCGGTAGTGCCCTGCAGATCGAACGGCGGCGGCCTGGTGGGGAATGGCTGCGTCGCTGCCGTCTGCTCGCCCGGCACGGTCGACTGCGGCACCGGCCGTTCCTCGATCGGCCAGACCGGCTCGCCGGTCGCCCGGTCGAAGACGTAGGTGAACGCCTGCTTGCTCACCTGGATTATCGCCTTGATCGGCCGGCCGTCCACCGTGATGTCGGCCAGGATCGGGCGGGTGGGGAAGTCGTAGTCCCAGATCCCGTGGTGCACCGCCTGGAAGTGCCAGATCCGCTCGCCCGTCTTGGCGTCGACGCAGACCAGGCTCTCCGCGTACAGATTGTCGCCGGGCCGGTTCCCGCCGTACTCGTTGTGGGTCGGGGTCGACGTCGGCAGGTAGACGTAGTCGAGCTCCGCGTCGTACGCCATCCCGTTCCACACGTTGGCGTTGCCGGTGAACTCGGCCGAACCGTTCAGCCAGGTCTCGTACCCTGCCTCGTACTCCCTCGGAATGGTGTGGAACGTCCAGAGCTTCTTGCCCGTGCGCACGTCGTACGCCTGGACGTCGCCCGGCGGCATCTCCTTCGTGCGGAAGCCGTCGGCAATCGCGGTGCCGACGACGACCACGTCGCCGGCGATCAGCGAGCGGCGGGCCGCGAAGTTCGTCCCGCGGACTGCGTCGCGGATGCCGACCATGATGTCGACCTTGCCGTCGATACCGAATTCGGGGTCCGGCTCGCCGGTCCGCGCATCAATCGAGATCAAACGGGCGTCGTTGGTGCCGAGCAGCAGGCGCTCTCCGGTGCCGTCGGTCCAGTAGGAGAGGCCGCGGTGGAGGAAGCCGACGTTGGCGGGCCGGCCCGCGGTGTACGCCTTTGGGTCGTGCACCCACCTGGTCTCGCCCGTGGCGGGATCCAGCGCGGCGATCAGCCCCAGCGGGGTCACCGTGTACAGCAACCCGTTGATCATGAGCGGCGTGTCCTCGTAGCGCCCGCCGCGCCAGGCCGGGTTCGACTGTTGCAGCTCCCGGTCGGCCGTTGCCCAGCGCCACGCCACCTCTAGATCGTCGACGTTGTCCTTCGTGATCTGGTCGAGCGGCGAGTACTTCATGCCTTCACGGTTGCCCGCGAAGTTCGGCCACTCCCCGTCCTGGGTGCCGCGCTGCGCGCGCGCCGGCGGTCCCAGCAGCCCGGCCATCGCGATGACGACGGCCAGCGCCCCGACATGCCTTCCCGCTCGCTGTGCTCGCAACGTTCCTCCTCGTGGATCCGCGCAGTATCTTACAGTCGGCCGCGGCGGTCAGGGTGCCCGGGCCTCCCGCTCGACCGCGTTCGCGGCCTCGCACGCGCGCCGGTCGCCGTGCTCGCATGCGTGCTGGCAGCCGTCGGCAAAGCCCTGCTCGCACGCGCGCTGGTAGATCTGCAGCGGCGGCAGGATCGGAAGCGGCCGGCGCCCCTCGCGCAGCACGATCTCGTAGTCGGCGAGGGTGGGCGCCGTGCGGACCGGACCTTCCGGTCCGATGTCGTCCAGGTTGGCGCAGCCGGCCTCGAATCCGAGGTCGCACCCGCGGCGGAACGCCTGGGCCGCCGGATCCGGCCTGATCTCCGGCTGGAGCAGGATGCCATACTCGTTGCAGGCCCACCCGGATCCCTGGTTGCAGAAGCTCGTGACCAGCACGGCGTAGTGCCGGCAGCCGTTCGGGAGGTTGTCCGCGCACGCCTGTCGCCAGAACGTCACTTCCACGCCGCGGTGGGTGTCGCCGACTCCGCCCGCCGCGCTCATCAGAATGAAGACGACGGTCCAGACGCCCACGTACGCCGCGTTGCGCGACCGCCCGGCCAGCCCGCGCCACAGCGCCGCCGGGTCGACCCGCCGCATCATCTCCGTGCGGCTCGCCCGGTCTATCAGCTGAATCAGCAGATTCATTATCGGCACCGCCAGCAGCTTGTCGTAGAACCGCGGATGTCCGTAGGCGCCGAGGACGCCGTACAGCGCGATCACGCCCAGCGCGTAGACCACCCCGAACGCGATCCGCCCCAGCTCGCTTCGCGGAGCCGTGGACGGATCCGTGAACAGCAGGTGCATGCCGAGGAAGACGGCAATCGGGATGTACGCGTCGGTGAAGTAGTACGTGCCGGCCAGGGCGAAATAGACCAGGCCGAATACGTACATCGTCACCACGGCCGCCATGGTCATCCCCGCCACGCCGAACAGGATCTGGCCGGGCAGGCTGACCAGGAAGATGAAGAGATACATCTGCGGCGCGCGGTTGAGGGTGGTGGCGATTTCCTGGCCCCAGGTGAGGCTCGTGGCGCCGGTCAGTATCAGCCCTAGCGAGAACAGCCCCAGCGGGAACGACGACGGATTGAAAACGTGGACCCGGCGGCCGTCCTTCTCCCAGCGGATCAGATCCTTCGCCGCGAACCCGAGCGCGATCAGCAGAAACTGGAAGTAGAACCAGTCCGGCTTGAACCACAGGAACAGGTTGATGCTGAAGATCACCGGCACCGGCGCGAAGCCGAGCGTGTAGGAGCCGCGGCGCGTCCAGGATAGGAGCGCGTCGAATGCGTACGCGAACAGCAGCTGGGCAAGCAACAGGTGCGCGGAGTCGTACACCTCCCGCCAGTGCCAGCCCCAGTACAGGAGGATCGAGCCTTGGGCGCACGCTTGCACGTAATGCTGCGGGCGGAGCGCCACCAGCACCGTTACGCCGCGCCGGCGTGTGACCAGCGCGGCGAGCCACACGCCCAGCACCGCCGCGGCCGACAGGAATGTCCAGCGCAGCGTGGGGTTGCCCGCCACCGCCGGCAGCAGGGTCAGTGAGGCGAGCGCGGCGGTGCACGCCAGCGGCGGCAGCACACCCGGCGCCGGCGGGTTGACCGGTTCCTGCGTACTGCCAGCCTCACTCATCGTCTGCGGTGCGGATATGGCGCGGGTATCCCGCTAGTCGGCGGCGAGGCAGTACAGGTGCTCCCGGCCGCGCAGGTACAGCTCGCCGTCCACCGCCGCCGGCGAGGCGTCGAAGCCGTCGTCGAGCATGTTGAGCGCGAGCAGCTCGAACGCGGGGCCGGCGGAGACCACCGCGGTGGTGCCGTCGCGGCTCGGGATGTAGATGCGCCCGCCGGCCGCCACCGGCGAGGCATAGATGCTGCGGATGCCGGACAGCCGCTCGGGACCGTACAAGGGCTGGCCGCTGCGTGCGTCGTAGGCCGACAGGATGCCGTTGTTGCCCTTGGTGAAGTACAGGATGCCGTCGTGCAGCAGCGGCGACGGGACGTACGGCGTGTCACGGTCCAGCGACCAGGCCACGGCGCCGCTGCCCGTGATGTCCCCCGCCGCGTCGTCCAGCCGCACGGCATCGAGCCGGTTGCCGCGATACCCGCTCATCAGATACACGATCCCGTCGGCCGCCACCGGGCTCGGAATGGCGTTGGTCGTGGCGCCCTCGCCGTCCCACAGCAGCTCGCCGGTCTCGAAGTCGTAGCTGCGCACGCGCTGGGTCGCGTTGGTGATCACCTGCGTCCGGCCGCCGTGCTCGACGACGAGCGGGGTCGCCCACGACGTCATCTCGTCCCGCTCGGTCCGCCAGCGCTCGGCGCCGGTCCGTTTGTCGAGCGCGGCAATGAACGACTGCTCCTGGTGGTCCCAGTTGACGATGACGGTGTCGCCGTGAATGGCCGGCGAGGCGCCCTCGCCGAACCCCATCCGGATCTGCATGTCTCCGAAGTCGCGGTCCCACAGCGGCCGCCCCTCCATGTCGAAGCAGTACAGCCCGGCCGAGCCGAAGAAAGAACACAGCACCTCTCCGTCCGTGACCGCCGAGGGCGAAGCCCAGCTACCGGTTTGATGCCTGCCCTCGTGCGGCGCCGCCTCACGCACCACGCGCTCCCAGGCGATCTCACCCGTGCGCCGTTCGACGGCCAGCAGCATGTACCGTAGCGACTGCGACGGAGACTCTGTACCGACGAAGCGCCTCGTCAAGCGCGTGAACAGGCCGTCCCGCGTGCCGCTGTCGCCTGCCGGCACCGCCGCCGACACGAACACGTGGTCGCCCCAGACAATCGGCGTGGCGGAGCCGTTGCCGGGGATCGCGATCTTCCATCTGACGTTGCGCGTCTCGCTCCACTCCACCGGCGGGTCGGCCGCCGGCGCCTCGCCCGTGGCCAGCGGGCCGCGCCACTGCGGCCATGCCTTGTCGTCCGCCGCCGCCTCTTCGGCTCTGGAGGTGGCCGCCGGCAGCAGCGCCGCCAGCATCCAGATCACGACCATTCTCCATACATGCACGCGCATTGATAACCCCTGTCTCATGCCCATTCCCAACAGGCTACACGCCGCGGGGCTGCTAGTCGACGCCGCAACCCGAATCGTTGACCGTCTGGCCGAATTCTGACAGAGTTTGCGGTGTGGGCGCTGCGTGCGCCGGAGGAGGAAGCGGGATGATGAAGCGCAGTGTGGGCATCGGTCTCGTGCTCGCCGCAATGATGGCCGCCGCGCCTGCCGTGGCTGTTGCACAGCCGGACAACGGTGGAGCCGAGGCGACCTTCTCGAAGGACATCGTCCCGATATTCCAGCGTTCCTGCCAGGTCTGCCACCGCCAGGGCGAAATGGCGCCGATGTCCCTGATGACGTATCAGGAAGTACGGCCCTGGGCGCGGGCCATCAAGAACCGCGTGGTCGCGCGCGAGATGCCGCCCTGGCACGTCGACAAGAACATCGGGATTCAGGCGTTCAAGGACGACCCGTCGCTGAGCGACGAGGAAATCGCGATGGTGTCGGCGTGGGTCGACAACGGCGCGCCGCTGGGCGACCCGGCCGACATGCCGCCGCCGGTCGATTTCCCCGATGCGTCAGAATGGCAGATCGGCGAGCCCGACCTGGTGGTGCAGTATCCCGCATACGAGATGCCGGCGGAGGGCCCCGACCTGTTCGGCGCGCTCTACACCGACCTCGACCTCGATGAGGACCGCTACATCCGCGCCATCCAGACCCGCCCGGCCAACGATCCGTCGCGGCGCGTCGTGCACCACGCGCTCTCGTTCGCCGTGCACCCGGACGAGGAGCAGATGCGCATCGCGGGCGACGACGACATCCCGGCGGCGCAGTTCCTGGTGGAGTACGCGTCGGGCAAGAACGGGGAGGTCTACCCCGAGGATTCCGGGCTGCTGCTGGAGGCCGGGCGCAAGATACGCCTCGACTATCACCTCCACTCGGTCGGGGAAGAGGTCGACGCGCTGGTCGAGCTCGGCATCGTGTTCCACCCGCAGGGCCACGTGCCCGAGCACATCCGCTGGTCCAAGCAGCTGGGCATCAACAACCGGCTGCTGGACATCCCGCCCGGCAAGGTCGTGCGCACCGACGGCTACGCCGTGCTCGCCAAGGCGGCGCGCATTACGGCGTTCCAGCCGCACATGCACATGCTGGGCACCTATCAGTGCCTGGAGCTCATCTATCCCTGGCCGGGGTGGACGGCGCAGACCGAGACGGTGAGCTGCGCCAACTTCGACTACAACTGGCACCTCGTATACAACTACGAGGACGATGTCGCGCCAATCGTGCCGGCCGGCACGATCCTGCACATCATCAGCTGGCACGACAACACGGAAGCCAACCGCGCCAACCCGGATCCGAAGAACTGGACCGGCGACGGCGGCCGCACGATCGACGAGATGGGATTCGCGTGGATCGGGTGGTACGACCTGACCGGCGAAGAGTACGAAGCGGAGCTCGCCGCGCGCAAGGCCCGCCAGGCCGCCGCCACGAATCAGCAGCAGTAGGTTCCGGCGGCGACGTCCCGCTCCAGCCCCCAGCAACGGTACGTCAGGCCGACCTCAGTCGCCCGTGCTGGGATGCGTGCGTGAATTCGCCGCATGTCTGCTCCCGGTCGTCCGCTGAAGACATTTGGACATTCATGCACGTGCAATCAAACTACCGCTGCGTATAATCAAGCTACCGCTGCGTATAATCCTATCGTGGAGCGCAACGTGTGCGCTTGTTGCGAGCAGCGGCGGAAGCCGATTCCAGGCGTAGCATTGGACCATCCTCGTGCCCACGAGGAGACAATGAGAACCGCTTTATTCGTGGCGTTTCTGCTGCTGGTTCCGTACGCCGCCAGTGCGCAGGACGGCCGGATTGCGGGGGCGGTCACCGACGATACCGGCGGCGTCCTGCCGGGCGTTACCGTCGCCGCCGAAGGGCCCGCGCTGGCCGGCGACTCGCGGGTGGTTGTGACCGACGGCGATGGCGGTTACGCGCTCGAGGCGCTGCCGGCAGGCGGCTATACCCTCACGTTCACGCTGCCGGGCTTCGAGGAATTGGAGCGTACCATCGAGCTGGCCGCGGCGTCAGCGCCGACCGTAGACGTCAGCCTGCGTCTCGGCGGCCTGTTCGAGGAAGTGACCGTCTCGGTGACCGGCACCGCCATCGACGCGCCCGCCATCAACATGCCCCACGCCGTCGCGGTCGTCAGCCGCGAGACGATCGAGCAGCAGGGGTCCACGCAGCTCGTCGATCTCTTCAAGAATCTCAGCGCAAGCCACGGCGTAATCGGCGAGCGGAGCAGCTGGTACAACTCCAATCAGCCCTCGACGCTCACCGAGAACGTGGCCAACGTCAACCTGCGCGGCCTCGGCGCCTCGCGGACCCTCGTGCTGATCAACGGCCGCCGGCACGTGCCGGTCCCCGCGCGTCTCATCGGCGGGCGTTTCGTCGACGTGAACACCATCCCGGCCATTGCGATCGGTCGGCTCGAGGTGCTGAAGGAGGGGGCGGCGGCCACCTACGGCTCCGACGCCGTCGGCGGCGTCGCCAACTTCGTCACGCGCAGTGATTTCCGGGGATTCGAGTTCAACGTCTCGCACGACTACTTCGACAGCGCGGGCGATACGACCGTCGCCGGCATCTGGGGCGCACGGATCGGCGCGTCCAGCCTGGTAGTCGCAGCGGAAACGGTCGGCCGCCAGGAGCTGCAGATGGCGGAGCGGCCCTGGACTCTCGATCGGCTGAGTACGCACGTCGGCGGAAACCGCGCCGGATGGTCCAGCATCGGGAACCCCGGCACGTTCGCCGTGGGGGGGCCGGCGCCGTGGACGGCGGATGTCTTCGATCCTCGCTGCACGGAATTCGGCGGCCAGGACGAGGGCTGGACCTGCCGGTTCCGTTACGCGCCGTACGACAATCTGATCGACGAGCAGCAACAGACCCGCGCCTTCGTCGAGCTCAACGGCCCCGTGAACGAGCGGACCAACTACCACGTCGAGGGCCTCTGGGCCAATGCGACGATTCCGAACTGGTACACGACCCCGTCGTACCCGCCCTTCCCGCTGACGAGCACCACCGTCATGGAGGTGGCGCCCGGCCACCCGGGGCGGCAGGCGTTCTGCTCCGACTACGCCGGCGACGGAAAGGCCGACCCCGGCGGCGCCTGCGCCGGCGGCGACCCCTGGTATTTCAACGGCCGCCCGTTCGGGAACTCGGGTCCGGGGCGCAGGCTGAAACGGGAGTCCCGCACCCAGCGGATCGCGGGGTCGGTCGACGGCGACTTCCTGCTGGGGAGCCGGGATGCGCATTGGGACGTCGGGGTCACCTACGCGCGGGCCAGGGGCAATCTGAACCTGCCGGCGGTGTCCACCGATCGCATCTTCCGGGCCTTCCGCGGCTTCGGCGGGTCGGGCTGCGGCGTCGGCGTAACGGCGGATCACGCCTCTCCCGCCGGCATGGCGCTCGGGCCGCTCAACGGCGCCGTGCCGGGTCAGGGCGGCTGTATGTATTACAACCCGTTCAGCAACGCCATTCAGTTCTCGGATCAACCGGGCTCGGCATTCGAGGATTCGGCGAATCCCGACTACGCCGCCGGGCTGGCGAACGAGGAGCAGCTGCGGCTGTGGCTGAACGAGGAAGTGGACCTGATCAGCACGACCGACATGTTCGTGGCGGATGCCACGCTGAGCGGCAACCTGGTCGAGAACGTGGCCGACTTCGCCGTGGGGTACCAGTATCGCGCGATGCGCGCCGACGGCAATCCGAACGATGCCGGCGACGTCACACGGAACCCCTGTCAGGTGGCGGGCGACACGACCTGCGCGGCGGGCGAACGATTCGGCCCCTACCTTTTCACCAATGTCCACCGCCCCTATGACGCCGACCAGCAGGTGCAGCGGGTCTTCGGCGAGCTCGCGCTGGGCATCGGCCCCAGGGTCGAAACGCAGCTCGCTGCAAACTACGAGTTCTACAATATCGCCGGCCGCCACGTCAGCAGCTTCGACCCGAAGTTCGGCGGGCGCGTGCAGATCGCCGAGAACCTGCACTATTCCCTGGCGTTGCGCGGATCGGTGCAGACCACCTTCCGGACGCCTTCGCTGGACGATCTGAACCCCAGCCCACTGACGACCCTCGAGTGGATCCCGGAAACGGGCGCCTACCAGGCGGTGGACCGCTATGGGCAACCCGACCTGCTCCCCGAGCAGGCGTTCACCTACAACCTCGGCGGCGTGCTGTTTCTTGAGGGCGGCGTCGAAGCGACCGTCGACTACTGGAGCTACGACTTCGACAACGTGATCGGATCGATGCCCTACGACGCGGTGACCAGCCTCTACAACAGCGACAATCCGGCGACCCAGGAGGCGCTGTCGCCCTTCATCGTCTGTCCGGGAGGCAGGGCCTCGGACCTGGCGCCTGAGAACAGGTGCGCCGCCGCAAACCTCCAGCGCGTGCAGATCGACCTGGTGAACTGGCCGGGGCTCACGACCTCTGGGATCGACACGCACTTCGCCACCCGCTTCGACGCGGGACCGGGCCAGATCTCGGCCAGTTGGGATTCCACCTACACGGTGGAGTACGAAACGAAGGAGCTGCTGCTGGAGGGGACGGACCTGACGCTCTACGCCAAGCGGAGCACCGCCGGCTACCTGAACTTCGCCCACCCGATCTCGGTGCCGCTGCCCCGCTGGAAGAGCCGCTGGTCGGCTACGTACAGCTGGAACACGTACACGTTCGCGAACTACGTGAGCTACATTTCCGCCTACGAGGACCGCGGCGCCGCCACCACCGTGCCCTTCATCGACCCGTTCGTCACGTGGGATGCAAGCTTCCTGTGGCGCTTTCCGGCCTCCGGGATCGACGTCACGCTCTATGGGCTGAACCTGACCGGCACCCTGCCGCCCTGGGCCAACATCGAGCAGTCGTACGACGGCTTCACGCACGATCCGAAGGGGCGCCGCTTCAAGGTGGGGCTGACCTATCGCTTCGGAGGTTGACGGCAACAGCCATGACAAGCATGCGCCGGGCCGCCGTTCTCGCGCTGGTTGCGGTGGCGCTGGCCGTCCCGGCCGCCGCCGAGGTCATCCGTCTCGACATCACGTCGCGCGAGCCCTACGCGGCGGATGCGCCGGGCCGGATCGGGCCGTACGAGCGCCTGCGCGGCCGGGTCGTCTACGCGCTCGATCCGGACCATGAGGCGAACGCACGAATAGTCGATCTGGCGGCCGCGGCGCCGAACGAGACCGGACGCGTCGAGTTCTACGCCGACGTCGAGATCGTCGTGCCCGTGGATCGCAGCCAGGCCCAGCCGACCGTGCTGTACGAGGTCAACAACCGCGGGCGCCGGCTCTGGGGCGCCGACCCGTTCCTGCTCGGCCGCGGCTACGTCACGGTGTCGAGCGGATGGATTGCCGAGGTGCCGCTCTCGCCCGACCTGCTGCGGCTGGAGGCGCCGGTCGCCAACGACGACGACGGCGTGAATGTCGTCGGCACGGTCCGCGCGGACTTCGTTACCGATGCGCCTGCCGAACGCCTGCGGGTTTCGGGCCAGCTCAGCTACGAGCCGATCGCCAGCAGCGTGGCGGAGGCGACGTTGACCCGCCGGCTGCGGGAGAGGGACGCGCCGGAGCCGATCGCGCGCGACCGCTGGCGCCTGCAGGTCACGGAGCCGCCGCGCGAGGAGGGCAGCGGGCTGGTCGAGCTGCAGGTCGCCCTCGACGGCGGATTCGAGCCGGGCGTCGTCTACGAGCTGATCTACGAGGCGCGCGGCGCGGTGGTGCAGGGCGCCGGCTTCGCGGCGATACGCGACCTCGTGTCGCTGCTCAAGCACGACACGTCGGCGCTGAACCCGCTGCGCGGGGCGGACGGCCGGCCGCTCGCCGAGCGCGTGATCGGCCAGGGCCTGTCGCAGAGCGGGCGCGCGCTGCGGATGTTTCTCCACGAGGGGTTCAACGCGGACGAGCAGGGGCGGCAGGTGTTCGACGGCGTGATGCCGGTGATCGCGGGCGGCGGGCAGGGATTCTTCAACCACCGCTTCGCCTCGCCCACGCGCACCAATACCCAGCACAGCGGGCATCTCTATCCCGCCGACGTCTTTCCGTTCGCCTACGGCGACGAGACCGACCCGTTCACCGGCCGTAGCGACGGCATCCTGCGCCGGGCGCGCGCTTCCGGAACGCTGCCCAAGGTGATGCACCTCGACAGCGCGTCGGAGTACTGGCACCGCAGCGGCTCGCTGGTGGTGACCGACCCATCCGGAGAGCGGGACAGCGTGATACCCGCGGAAGTGCGGGTATACGTGTTCGGCGGGACGCAGCACGGTCCGGCCGCGCGTCCGCACGACCGCGGTCAGCTGCCGCCGAGCCCGACGGTCTTCCGGCCGTTCCAGCAAACGCTGTTCCTGGCGCTGGACCGCTGGATCACGGACGGCGCGCCGCCCCCGCCGAGCGTGCATCCGCGGATCGCCGACGGCACGCTGGTCGCGTGGCAGGAAGACAAGTCCGGGTGGACGCCGCTGCCGAACGTACGCTACCCGACGGTCATCCAGCAGCCGGAGCTGCTCGACTACGGCAAGTCGTTCGCGAAGCAGCGCCGGATCGACCGGCATCCGCCGTTGCGGACCGGCAAGCGCTACGGCGTGCGCGTGCCCGCGCTCGACAGGGACAACAACGAGCGGGGCGTGCTGCAGATGCCGTCGGTCGCGGTGCCGCTGGCCACCTTTACCGGGTGGAACCTGCGCAACCCCGCCATCGGTGCGCCGGGAGAATTGCTGCGGCTGACCGGCGGCCGCATTCCGTTTTCGCGCACGGCCGCGGATCGCGAGCGGAGCGGCGACCCGCGGGCGGCGGTGACGGAGCGGTACAGCAGCTTCGATGCTTACCTGGAGCGTTACATGGCGGCGGCCGGCGAGCTGGAGGCGGCAGGCTATCTGCTTCCGGAGCAGTCGGCCGGGCTCAAGGAGTGGGCGCAGTCGGCGCGTCCGTTGTTCGGCAATTAGGACCAGGGAGGCTTATCGTGATGAATCTTGCTTCCCGCGCGGCGTGCGTTACTGCCTTTCTCCTGGTGGCCGGGCTGCTGCTACCCGGGTCGACGGCGGGTCAGGATTCGGCGCGCACTCCCTGGGGAGATCCCGATCTGCAAGGCATCTGGTCGAACACAACGACCACGCCGCTGCAGCGGCCCGAGGAGCTGGCGGGGCGGGACACGCTGACCGACGAGATCCACACGGTGCGCTACAGCGACCGGCGCGACTGGACCACCGACTTCCACCTCTACGATCGCTGCCTGACGCGCGCACTGCCCGGCAGCATGATGCCCGGCTTCTACAACCACAACCACAACATCCTGCAGACGCCGGACTACGTCGCGATTCAGGTGGAGATGATCCACGACGTGCGGATCATCCCGCTGGACGGACGGCCGCGCATCGACCCGTCGATCCAGCAGTGGCTCGGCAACTCCCGCGGCCGCTGGGAGGGCGACACGCTGGTCGTCGAAACGACCAATCTGAGCGCGAAGGCGAACGAGCAGTGGGTAGAGATGGCGAACGTCGTCTTCGGGATCGGCGAGAACGCGCGCATCGTCGAACGCTTCACGCGCCTCGACGCCGACACGATCGACTACCGGGTAACCGTGCACGATCCGACGACCTATCAGTCGGCGTGGACGGCTTCGATTCCGATGACGGCCATCGAGGGGGCGCTGTTCGAGTACGCCTGCCACGAAGGGAACTACGCGCTGCGCAACATGCTGAGCGGCGCGCGCGCCGACGAGGCTGCCGTCGTGGCGGCGGCGCAGAAGTGAGGATCGGTATGCCGCGTCCCCCCGCATTTCGGGGTGTGGGCGCGGCCGCGGTGCTCGCCGGTTGCATGGCGGCAGGTCCGGCCGCCATGCCGGCGGTGCAGCCTGCGCCGTCCGAGGCGCTCCCGTTCGTCGCGCACACGATCGCAACCGAGCTGACCGGCGGCTATCAGGCGGTTGTGGTCGATCTGAACGGCGACGGCCGGCGCGACGTCATCGCGCTCTCGACCCGGCTACCGGAGCTCGTCTGGTATCAGAATCCCGGTTGGGAGAGGCACGTAATCGCTTCGGGGCTGACGCGGATGATCAACGTGGCGGCCCACGATATCGACGGCGACGGCATTCCCGAGCTGGCGCTGGCACACCACTTCTCGAGCACATACGACGACAGCGCCGGGATTGTGTCGCTGCTCGCGAGCCGGGACGACCCGCGGCAGCCCTGGTCGATCCGGGAGATAGACCGTGTCCCGACGACGCACCGGCTGCGGTGGGCCGCTATCGACGGCAGCGGCGCCAAGGTGCTCGTCAGCGCGCCGCTGATCGGCGCCGCGTCGCTGCGCCCCGACTTTCGCGACAGCCTGTCGTTGCTGTGGTATCGACCCGGCGACTGGGAGCGGCGCGTGCTGACCGACGCCGAGCGCGGCGTTGTCCACGGCATTGGCGTGGCGCCCTGGGATGATCCCGGCCGCGACGCCGTGCTGAGCGCGAGCTTTCAGGGCGTCCACCTGCACGAGTTCGCGGACGGGGCCTGGACCCGGACGCGGCTCACCGCCGGCGACCCCGCCGCGTGGCCGGAGAGCGGTGCGAGCGAGGCTTCGGCCGGCGTGCTCGGGTCCGAGCGGTTCGTGGCGACAATCGAGCCGTGGCACGGTAACCAGGTCGTGGTCTATCGGCAGGGGTCTGGCGCCGGTGCCGCGGCATGGACGCGCCAAGTGATCGACGCGTCGATCGAGGACGGACACACACTGGTGGTGGCCGACCTCGACGGGGACGGCCGGGACGAGATCGTCGCCGGCGAGCGGGGCGGCCGCACGAGCGTCTATGTGTACCGGATGGACGCCGGCGCCGCGGCCTGGTCGCGGCAGGTGCTCGATGACGGCGACATGGGCGCGTCCGGCTGCGCGATTGACGATGTGAACGCGGACGGCCGGCCCGATGTCATTTGCATCGGCAGCCGCACTGCCAACCTGAAGTGGTACGAGAACGCCGGGAGGTAGGCCGGCCGTTCGTTATCTGAATTATGGGTGGTGCGGAAGGGGGGATTTGAACCCCCACGATGTTGCCACCGCACGAGCCCGGCGATGATCGCCTCCTTCTACGACCAGACCCATCCGCAGCAGAGCGTCGAGCGCATCGTCGGCTTCAGGAAGCGCACGCGGGAGCCCAGGAAGGCCAGAGGCCCGGCCGATGCCTCCCCGCAGGCGTGACCGGAGCGCCGTCCAGGCCCCTTGCCACAACGAACGCCGCCGAGAGCTTGAACCGGTTCGAGTATTCCCGTTTCACCGATGGAAAACTCTCGGATTCACAGCTTTTTGTGGAAAATCCCGGTCGAGGCGCTAAGCGGCCCGTAGAGCCGCCCTGGTGACGTGAGGGTGACGCGTACGTCGCCTTCTGTCCAGAACTCGACATTGCGAGCCAAGGCCAGACTGTAGATCCCCAAGATGCTGGACACACTGAGGATCGCCCGGACGCTGACCGACGCAGAGCTGACACCAGCACAGGCAGAGGCCATCACAAGCGCAGTCCGTGAAGCGGCCGAGCACGGCGGCCAGGCAACCCCCGAAGGACTACGCGCAGAACTGGCTGAGCTCCGAAGTGACCTCTACCGCGCGATGCTCATCCAGGGTGGTGCCATCGTCGGAGCAATCGTGGGCATCGCTGGGGTCGTGATGGGTACCCTGTGCCTCCCTCAGCTGAAAGCAGGCCCCTGCCAGCGAACAGCGCCCACCTGCTACGGTCAACGAGATCGCTCGTGCATCCCTTTGTCACTGCGCGCCGGACATCCCCTTGAGCGTCAGCTTCTGCATGCCCGCGCCCGTCGCCGCCACGTAGAGATTGCCCTGGGAATCGGTCGCAATGTGGTGGCCGGTGCCCAGGATGCCCTCGGGGCGGAGCGTTCCGAGGATCTCGAGCGTCGCGCGGTCGACGACGACGATGCCGTCATCGCCGCCGACGTACAGGAACTGCTGCTCCGGGTCCGCGGACAGGGCCAGATCGCGCGCGAAGGGCGCGTCGGTCGTGACCACCTGTCTCACGAACGCGCCGTCCAGCGTGAACGCCTGCACGCGGCGGTGTTCGCGGTCGGCCGCATACACCATGCCATCGTTCGACACCCGGATGGCGTGGAGGACGTTGAAACTCGGAGGACCCGGATCCGAGAAGCTGGTCGGGCGAACCACCTGACACTGGTCGTCGTCGACCGGGGTGTCCCCGAATGCTCCCCACATCCGCTTGAAGCGGCCGGTCTCCGCGTCGAACACGGCGACGCGGCGGTTGCCGTAGCCGTCGGCCACGAACAGCTCGTTGGTCGGCGGATGGACCTGCTGATCCGCCGGCCGGTGGAGGTTCATCGTGTCGGCGTTGCCCCCGCTCTCGTTGCTGCGGCCGATCTGCATGACGAACGTGCCGTCCTGCGTGAACTTCAACAGCTGGTCGTCGTTGAGCGGCTCGACCCTGGGCACGCCGTTGGTGGGACAGTTGTTGCCGCCCAGCCAGACGAAGCCCTCGTGATCGATGTGGATCCCGTGTTCCCGCTGGGGCCACTCGTAGCCGTCGCCCGCGCCGCCCCAGGCCTTGATGAAGTTGCCTGCCGCATCGAACACGACGACCGGCGCCGCCGCCATCGCGGCCTGGTCGGGCGGCAGCGTCAGCGGGCGGTGCAGGACCCAGACGTTGTCCTGCGCATCGATGGCGATGCTGGACGGAGCGCCGAGCTTCAGCCCGGCCGGCACCGTGGGCCAGGCCCCGTCCACCTCGAAGATCGGCAGGCTGCGACCTTGCGCCGTCGCCACCGTGGCGGACGAGGCCGAACCGGACAGCCATGTCGTTGCCACACCTGCGCCAGCAGCCAGAGTCAATACCGTGAGGAATGCGCGACGTGAGCGTTTGCGCTGCATGGTTGCCTCCCGTTGACCGAACACCATCGGGTCATTGCACCGAGCGTCAGCAGTTCGAACGGAAGACGGCAGTTGCCAGCCTCGCGAGACCCAGCCGAGGAACGATACCACGTCGCTCGCGGCGGCTCGCGATGGGTTGACACGCCCGAGCACATCCGCAACCATCCTGCCCTAGAGGCAAGGCCGAGGAGGCACCAAAATGCGAGTGATCGGACTCAAGCGATTCGTGATGTGCCTGGTCGGGATCCATCTCGCCGTGGGCGGCAACGCCACGGCGCAGCCGGCGGGCGAGTGGGAGCCCGTCACCGCGGACCGGCTGCTCGACCCGGAGGACGGCGACTGGATGAGCTATCGCCGGACCTACGACGTGACGGGGTTCAGCCCGCTCGACCAGATCGACCGCTCGAACGTCAGCGACCTGCGGCTCGTCTGGGCCTACTCGATGCGCGATGTCACGGGCTGGGTCCCGACGCCGGTCGTCGCCAACGGGCTGATGTACGTGTCCGAGGGCAGCGGCCGGGTCACCGCGTTCGACGTGGTGTCGGGCGACGTTGCGTGGCTGCACCAACGCAGCTATCCCGAGGACATCGCGCTCTCGCAGGCCTTCATGCGGCACCGGGGCGTGTCGGTCTACGGCGACACGATCTACTGGGGCACGGCGGATGCCGCGCTGGTAGCCCTGGACGCCCTGACGGGGGAGCAGCGCTGGGAGGTGAGCACCGGCGACTACACGAGCGGGCTGGGGCACCCCCATCCCGCCCTGATCGCCGACGGCAAGGTGATTCTGGGGTTCGCCGGTGGCGACCGCAGCGCGCGGGGCGCCGTCGTGGCGCACGACGCCGAGACCGGCGAGCGGCTCTGGATCACCTACACGGTGCCCGCCTCGGGCGAGCCCGGCTACGAGACCTGGGCCGAGCACGAGATCGAGCCGCTCGGCGGCCTCACCTGGAACACGATCAGCTACGACGCCGAGCTGGGCTGGATCTACATCGGCACCGGCCAGCCCACCCCCTGGTCCTCGACGTTGCGGGGACCGGGCGACGCGCTCTACACGAACTCGATTCTCGCCCTCGACATCGACACCGGCGAGCTGCAGTGGCACTTCCAGGTGGTGCCGGCGGACAACTGGGACCTGGACTCGACCCACGAGAGCATGCTGGTCGACCTGGTCATCGGCGGCCGCGAGCGCAAGGCCCTCATCGAGACCAGCAAGATCGGCTGGGGCATCGTGCTCGACCGCGTCACCGGCCAGTTCCTGGGTGCGTTCCGCACCGGCTACGATAATCTCATCACCGGCTGGACCGACATCGGGATCCCGATCTACAACCCCGCGCTCATCCCGACCATGGACGACGTCGACTCGGGCCGGGTGTTCGAGGTGTGCCCGTTCTACGTCGGCACGCGCAACCTGAACTCGCCGAGCTACAGCCGGGCGACGGGTCTCTACTACACGGGCATCAACAACAGCTGTATGGACGTCACGTTCGTCTCCGAGGAATACCGGCCGGGCCGGCGCTATGGCGGGATCGCGGCGCGCGTGAAGAAAGTGCCGGATTACGACTATGTCGGCGAGTTCGTGGCGTTCGATCCAATCACCGGCCGGCGGGCGTGGGAGCATCGCTTTCCCGGCGGCGCTGCGATGAGCGCGGCGGCGCTGTCGACGGCCGGCGGCATCGTGTTCGGCGGCACCTCCGACCGACGTTTCTTCGCGCTCGACGCCGATACCGGCGCCCTGCTCTGGGAGATGCGGCTGAACGGTGACGTCTCGGGCGCCCCGGTCACCTTCGAGGTCGACGGGCGGCAGTACCTCGCGGTGGGGGCGGGCGGCCGCATCGCCAACACCCGGTTCTATGCGCGGTTGACCGACACGAGGATTACCGACGGCAGCGGGGTCATGTGGGTGTTCGCGCTCCCGGAGAGTCCGGGTGCGCCGTAGGAAACCGCGCGCCTCGGCGGCGGCCTCACGACCGGAGGCAGGCGGCGAGGCCTTTCGAGGAGTGCCTCCAGTCTTCGATGACCATGACCCGCAGGCGGGAGAGCAGCGGCGGCGCTCGGTCGTCGCGCCGGCCAAGCGCTCACCGGCGGCCCTGGCCAAGGCAGCCCGCAAGCGGACCGCAGACGACCTGCCCGTGCACAGCTTCCGCACGCTGCTCACCGACCTGGGGACGCTGACCGTCAACACGATGCGGGTTGCCGATACCGCCGCCAGCTTCCCTTGGTCTAGCGGCGTGTCGCATCCGGTGGCTCGCCGTCCCCCTCGCGGTCCTCGCGTGGCTGGCCGGCCGGCCAGTCCTCGCGCAGACCGGCACCGCCCAGGTTGACCGTGTGATCGACGGCGACACCATCAGCGGCCGGCTCGATGGGGCTCGCTATACCGTGCGTCTCACCGGGGTTGACACGCCTGGACTGGGAAGGCTATCCGGGCCGTTTTCGTGGTGGTGTTACTGGCTATTTATTGACAACAGGCTTGACAACTTGACAACTTACGGCCCGCAAAAATGCCCGTAATTTAGTGGTGCGGAAGGGGGGATTTGAACCCCCACGATGTTGCCACCGCCAGCCCCTCAAGCTGGTGCGTCTGCCAGTTCCGCCACTTCCGCACGCATGCAAGCTACCGGGACTCCTCGGTTGTGTCCCCGCCCTCTGCCGTGTCCGCGGCGTCGGGAACGGCGGGCGCCACGTCCTCGACCGGCGCGGCCGGTTCGCCGAGTCCGCTGAGCAGCGAGCCCGGGCCGCGCTGGCCCATGATCGCGAGCACCATGGCGCCCACCATGAACAGGGTGCCGAGCACGGTGGTGGCGCGCGTCAGCAGCGACGCGCCGGCGCGTGCGCCGAACGCCGCCTGACTCCCGCTGCCGCCGAATGCGGCCGCAATGTCGCCGCCCTTGCCCTGCTGCAGCAACACGACCAGCAGGAGGAAGAAGCAGACGAGGACATACACCCCAGACAGCAAGATACTGAGCATAAGCAGCAGATTATACTGCCGGCGCCGCGCTGTGCGCCACGATCTCAGCGAAACTGTCGGGGTTCAGACCGGCCCCGCCGACCAGGGCGCCGTCAACGTCCGGCTCCGCGGCCAGCGCTGCGGCGTTGCCCGGCTTGACGCTGCCCCCGTAGATGAGGCGGCAGCCCGCGGCTATGCCGTCGCCCAGCGCGCGGGCGATGCGCTGCCGGATGTGCGCGTGCGCTTCCTGCGCCTGGGGCGGCGTGGCGTTGCGGCCGGTGCCGATCGCCCACACCGGCTCGTAAGCCACCACGATCGAACGGGACTGTGCGGCGTCCACGGCGGCCAGACCGTCCGCGACCTGCCGGTTCAGCACCTGGAACATGCGGCCGGACTCGCGCTCGGCCAAAGTCTCCCCGACGCACACGATCGGCACCAGCCCGGCGCCGATCGCGGCGTGCAGCTTGGCATTGACGGTGGCGTCCGTCTCGCCGAACAATTGCCGCCGTTCGGAGTGGCCGATGATGACATAGGCGGCGCCCGCCTCCTTGAGCATGCCGGCGCTCACCTCGCCCGTGAACGCCCCCTGGGGCTCGGCGTGCAGATTCTGTCCCGCCACACCGACGCGGCTGCCGTCAAGCGCCGCGGCAACGGCATGCAACGCCGTGAACGGTGGCGCGACGACGACCTCGGCGTTGCGGATCTGATCCATGCGCGCGCGGAAGGCGCCGGCGTATGCCGTCGCCTCGATTACCGTCTTGTGCATCTTCCAGTTGGCCGCGATGAAGGGGATTCTCATGGGTCACCATGCGGGCTGCGGCCCGCGCTACGCGTTCGGCAGGGCGCTCACGCCGGGCAGCGTCCGACCTGCCAGGAACTCCAGCGACGCGCCGCCGCCGGTGGAAATGTGGGTGATGCGGTCACGCACGCCCGCCTTGGCGACTGCGGCAACCGAATCGCCGCCGCCGACCACTGTGGCGCCGGCGGTCTCGGCCACGGCGCGGGCGACCGCCAGCGTGCCCGCGGCAAAGGCGTCGATCTCGAAGACGCCCATGGGGCCGTTCCACACGACCGTGCCCGCCCGCTGAATGACCGACGCGTACGCCGCGCTCGTGGCGGGCCCGATATCCACGCCGATCCGATCTCCGATGGCGGCATCGTTCACGGCGAGCGTTTCACTTGCCGAGCCCGCCTCGATCCGTGCGGTGACTACATGGTCGGAAGGCAGCCGGAGATCGACCCCCGCACGCTGCGCATCCCGCTCGACGCCGGCTGCCGCCTCGAGCAGGTCCGGCTCGACGAGCGATTGCCCGACCGGCAGGCCGCGGCGCGCGAAGAAGGTGTAGGCCATGGCGCCGCCGATGAGCAGTGCGTCGACGCGGCCGAGCAGGTTCTCGATGACGTCGAGCTTGCCGGACACCTTGGCGCCGCCGAGCACCCCGACGAACGGCCGGTCCGGGCTGCCCAACAGCGTCCCGAGGTGATCCAGCTCCGCCCCCATCAGCAGACCGGCGCCCGCGTCCGCGACATGGGCGACCACACCGGCGGTGGATGCGTGCGCCCGGTGCGCTGCGCCGAACGCATCGTTGATATACAAGTCCGCCAGTTCCCCGAGCGCCGCGGCGAACGCCGCATCGTTCCGCTCCTCGCCGGCGTGGAAGCGCAGATTCTCGAGCAGCGCAACGCCGCCCGGGTGCGCCTCGGCAACCGCGCTGCGGGCCGCTTCGCCCACGCAGTCGGACGCGAACCGCACCGGCTGTCCCAGCAGCCCGGCGAGGTGATTCGCCACCAGACGCAGGCTGAGCGCGGGCCGCGGATTGCCCTTGGGGCGGCCGAGGTGGGACGCGAGCACGACTGTCGCGCCCCGTTCGAGCGCGTAGCGGATGGTTGGCAGGGACGCGCGGATACGCGTGTCGTCACCGACCGCGCCGTCCGCTATGGGGACGTTGAAGTCGACGCGGATCAGAACCCGCTTGCCCGCCAGGTCGAGGTTCCGGATCGAGCGTATGGACACGGCGCAAGGCGCTGGGACTGGTCCCTACAGCCCTTTGCTGGCGAGGAGCTTGATCAGGTCGACGCAGCGGGACGAGTAGCCCCATTCGTTGTCGTACCACGAGAGGACCTTGACCAGGTTGCCGTCCATCACGTTCGTGTACGCCGCGTCCACGATCGACGAGTGGGGATTGCCGCGAAAGTCGATTGAGACGAGCGGCGCCGTCGACAGTTGCAGGATGCCGTTCAGCCGCCCGTCGGCCGCGGTTGCGAACGCCTCGTTCACCGCCTCCGCGGTAGCCGGTCGATCCACCTCGGCAACAAGGTCCACGACCGATACGTTCGGTGTCGGCACGCGCATCGCGATGCCGTCGAGCTTACCCTTCAGGGCCGGGAGCACCTCGCCGACCGCGACGGCGGCGCCGGTCGTGGTGGGGATCATCGAGAGACCCGCCGCCCGCGCCCGGCGCAGGTCCGTGTGGGGCAGATCGAGCAGCTTCTGATCGTTCGTGTACGCGTGCACCGTCGTCATCCAGCCGCGACGGAATCCGAAACTGTCGTGCAGCACCTTGGCCACCGGGGCGAGGCAGTTCGTCGTGCACGACGCGTTGGAGATGATGCGGTGCACCGCGGGGTCGTAGCTGTCGTCGTTGACGCCGAGCACCAGCGTCAGGTCCGGGCTCTTCGCGGGCGCGGTGATGATGACCCGCTTGGCGCCGGCTGCGAGGTGCTTGCTGGCGTCGGCCCGCTTCGTGAACAGCCCCGTGGACTCGACGACCACGTCCACGCCGAGGTCGGCCCAGGGCAGCGCGCCGGGATCACGCTCCGACAACACGTCGAACGAGCGCCGGCCGACCTGCAGCCGGCTGCCTTCCACGGAGACCGGTTCGGAAAGGTTGCCGAGGACCGAATCGTATTGCAGCAGATGGGCCAGCGTGTCGGGACTCGTTATGTCGTTGACCGCCACGAACTCGATGTCGCTATCGCCCAGCGCCGCCCGCAGGACGTTGCGGCCGATGCGGCCAAACCCGTTGATCCCGACTCTGATGCTCATCTCCGGTGCCTCCAGTGGGGTTATGCGGACAAGCAGGCGCGGCAGCACCCGCACAAACATCTCATTCTAGTGGCTGCGCTCACGGCCGGTCAATCGGAACGGCGCCGCGTTGGACGCGAGGGAGGAGCATCGCCCACAATAGCCTTTTGGGCCTCCGCGCGCCGCGGCCGAGCGTGTCCATGTACCTGCTCTACAACTTTGCGCTTTGCGTGTACTTCGTGGCGTGCATGCCGGTCGTCGGATATCGCGCCTGGCGGTACGGCAAGCCATTGGGGCGGGTCGGGGACCGCTTCGGCCGGCCTCCGGCGGCGGTCAACCCGCACGGCCGCCCGTCGATCTGGATTCACGCCGTATCGGTGGGCGAGGTGCTGGCGGCGAAGGCGCTCGTTGCGTTGCTGAAGGCAACCTACCCCGCACACCGGTTGGTCGTCTCCACCACCACCGCCTCGGGCCAGCTCGTGGCGCGGCAACTGGTGCCGGCCGTCGACGCTACCTTTTACGCGCCGCTGGATTTCCCGCCGTGCGTGGCGGGCACGCTCGATTGCGTTGCGCCGGAGCTGCTGGTGCTGATCGACACGGAGGTCTGGCCGAACCTGCTGCGCGCCTGCCGCCGCCGCGGCGTCAGGACGATGATCGTGAACGGCCGCATCTCCGACCGCTCGTACCGCGGCTACCGGCTGGTACGCTGGATCATGCGGCGCGCGCTGGGCGGCGTCGACCGTGTCTGCGCGCAGAACGAGCTCTGGGGCCGGCGCTTTGTCGCGCTCGGCCTGCCGCCGGACCGGTTGACCGTCAGCGGCAGCCTCAAGTTCGACGCGGCGGACGATACCGCTGCCGCGGCCGGCGACGGGGACGCGGTCCTGCGGTCGTTCAAGTTCGCGGCGGGCCGGCGTGTATTCATCGCCGCGAGCACGCTGCGCGGTGAAGAGGAGCCGGTGCTGCGCGCGTTCGCCCGCGCCAGACGATCGTTCGCGGACACACTGCTGATTATCGCCCCGCGACACCCGGAACGGTTCGCCGAGGCGGTGGCGGTCGCAGCGGACCAGGGGTTCGCGGTCGCGCGGCGCAGCAGCCTCGACGCGGACGTGGAACCGGCCGCCGACGTGATCGTTCTCGACACCATCGGCGAGCTGGCGCGGCTGTTTCAGTTGGCGACGGTCGTATTCGTCGGCGGCAGCCTCGTGCCGGCGGGCGGCCACAACATCCTCGAGCCGGCGGTGTTCGGCAAGGCGGTGCTGTTCGGCCCGCACATGGAGAACTTTGCCGGCGTGGCCGACCTGTTCGTCGAGCGGGACGCCGCCTGGCAGATCCATTCCGAGCAGGAGCTCGGCGAGGCAGTCGAGACGCTGCTCGCGGACTCTGCGCGCCGCGAGGCGCTGGGCACAGCCGCACGGGCGCTGGTCGATGGCAATCGCGGCGCCCGTGGCCGGACGCTCGCCGCGATTCGTGCGCTGCTGCCAGCGGCGGCCGGGCGCGCAGAGTGCGCGGCTCGGACGGCCGAATGTTGAGCCAACTGTACGGGAGCGTGGTCCGCCGCCGCCGGCGGTGGTACGCGCGGCGCCCCGCCGCGCGCCGGCGGCTCGACCGGCCGGTGGTCAGCGTCGGCGCGCTGGCCGTGGGCGGCAGCGGCAAGACGCCGGTCGCGGCGCACGTCGCGGCGCTGCTCGCCGCGGCAGGCGAACGCCCCGCGGTGCTGAGTCGCGGTTACGCTCGCCGGAGCCCGCGCGACGGCGTCGTGGTGGTGCGGGACTGGCAGGCGCTGCGGGCCGGCGTCGACGAGGCGGGTGACGAGCCGCTGATGTTGGCGCGCACGCTGCCGGACGCCGCCGTCCTCGTGGCCGAGGACCGCTATCTGGCCGGCCGCTTCGCCGAGACTATCCTCGGCGCGACCGTGCATGTGCTCGACGACGGCTTTCAACACTTGCCGCTGCGGCGCGACGTCGATCTGCTGCTGCTGTCGGAACGCGACTTGGAAGACCCGCGGACACTGCCGGGCGGCCGGCTGCGCGAACCGCTCGAGGCGGCCCGGGGGGTGGACGCGGTGCTCGTCGAGACGCCGCGTCCCGCGACGGCCCGGGATGTCGCCGACCGCCTGGACATCGAGCACGCGTTCCACTTCACGCGCGCTATCCTGCCGCCCCGCGACGCCGCGTCGGGGAGGCAGGTCGATCTGTCTCCGGCGGCGCCAGTCGTTGCTGTCGCCGGCATCGCCCGTCCGCAATCGTTCTTCGACGGGCTGCGGCGCGGCGGCTACACGCTTGCCGCCGCCGCCGCATTCCGCGACCATTGTCGGTATACGGCGAGGGATGTCGCCCGTATAGGCCGGCTCGCGGTCGAGCACCGCGCGGCGCACGTGGTAACGACCGAGAAGGATCTCGTGCGCCTGCTGCCGCATGCGCCGTTCCGCTTCAGCCTGCTGTCGGTGCCGTTGCAGGTGGAAATCGAGCCGGCGCCGGCGTTTCAAGGCTGGCTGGGGGAGCGGGTGAGCCGGGCGCGGGAGCGGACGGGATGACGCGGGTTCGGCACTGGATCGAATACGCCGTGGCAATGGCCGCCCGCGCGGCGGTGCGGGTCGTGCCGCGCAGGGTCAGCCTGGCGGCCGGGGCGCTGCTGGGCCGGCTGTTCCACAGCCTGTACGGCGCACGGCGCGAACTGGCCGTGAAGAACCTGCGACTGGCGTTTCCAGCGCGCACCGAGGAGGACTGCCGGGTGATTCTCCGGTCCGCCTTCGAGCATGCCGGGCGGCACGTCATCGATATGCTGAACTTCGAGACGATGAGCCCGGAACGGATGACCCGTCTCGTCGAGGTGGAGGGCGGCGAGCACGTCGAAAGGGCGATGGCGGGCGGCAGGGGCGTAATGTTTTTCTCCGGGCACTTCGGCTACTGGGAGCTGCAGGTCATGGCGCACGCGGTCCGCTTCACGCCGATGGTGCTGGTGGTGCGGCCGCTCGACAATCCGCTGCTGGAGCGCTTCCTCGAACGGGTCCGGACGCGCGTCGGCACCCGGCTCATCAGGCGCAGAGGAGCGGTGCGGGGGCTGCTCCGCGCGCTGCACGACAAGGCCTCCGTCGGGTTGATGATCGATCAGCACATGCAAGACCGCAGCGCCGTGACGGTCGAGTTCTTCGGCCGGCCGTCGGCGACGACGTCGGCGCTCGCGGCGCTGGCGCTGCGCACCGGCGCACCGATCCTGCCGGTGTTCACCATGCCCCTGCCGGACGGCCGCTACCGGGTGGCGTACGGCCCGCCGGTAGCGCCGCCCGCCGCCGACGATGCCGATCCGGTGCAGACCTGGACGCAGCGCTGTACGAACGTGTTGGAAACGTACGTCCGGCAGCATCCGGACCTGTGGTTGTGGATGCACCGGCGCTGGCGGGTGCCCGCCGCGGAAACCCGCAGCGCGCGGGCTGCGGGCCAGCCGCTGCCGGCGCGCGAGGAGCTGCGCCGTTGACGGAGCGCCTGCTTGGCCTGATCGACGGCGCCGCCGGGCGGCGGGTGACGGTGGTCGGCGATCTGATCGTCGATGAGTTCATTCGCGGCCGCCCGGAGCGTGTGTCGCGCGAGGCGCCCGTGCTGATCCTCGCGCACGCCGACACCACCGTGCTGCCGGGCGGCGCGGGCAATGCGGCCGCGAATGTGGCCGCGCTGGGCGGAAGCACCAGTCTGGTCGCCCTGATCGGCGATACGGATCGCGAGAGGCACGTCGCGGGGTCCCTGCACGGCGTGGATTGCGGCGGTCTGGTTCGGGCGCCGGGCTACCGCGCGCCCGTGAAGACCCGCATCCTGGCGGGCGGCCTGCACGCGACTAGCCAGCAGGTGGTCCGGATCGATCACGCCGCGCGTCTTCCGGACGACGCCGGCATCCGGTCCACCGTCGAGAGCGCCGTGCAGCACGCGCTGGGCGACGCCGACGCGGTGCTCGTATCCGACTACGGCGCCGGTCTGGTCAACCCGCGGCTGGTCGCGCGCATCACGGCGGCGGCGGCGCGCCTGCGGCGCCCGCGGGCGGTTCCGGTGGTCGTCGACTCGCGCTACAACCTGCTGCAGTACACCGGCGTCTCGGCGGTTACGCCGAACGAGCCGGAAGTGGAGCAGGCGCTCGGCGTCACGATCGGCGACGACCCGCAGCGCCTGGAGCGCGCGGGCCGGGAATTGCTGGACCGCCTGCAGGTAGGCGGGCTCGTACTGACCCGCGGCAGCCGCGGAATGGCGGTGTTCGTGCCCGGCAGCCCGACAGTGCACATTCCGGTGTTCGGGACTGACGAGGTGGCGGACGTGACCGGCGCGGGGGACACGGTGATCGCTGCAATCACGATGGCGCTGGCCGCCGGCGCGACGCTCGATGACGCCGCGCGTCTGGCCAACTATGCGGGCGGCATCGTTGTCATGAAGCGCGGCACGGCGACCGTGTCGGCGGCAGAGCTGCGCCGGGCGGTGCGGGCCGACGCGTCGCAGCAGGGACGCTGAGCGTGGGTCGAGTCGTCAGCCAGGAGGAGCTGCTCGATCTGGTTGCGGCGGACCGCGCCAGGAAGCGGACCATTGCGCTCGCCAACGGTTGCTTCGACCTCGTGCACGTTGGCCATGTCCGCTACCTGGAGGGCGCCGCGTCCCAGGCCGACCGTCTAGTCGTGGCGATCAATGACGATCGGTCGGTGGCGGCGCTCAAGGGCGCGGGGCGTCCCATCCTCACCGCCACTGAACGCGCCGAGCTGGTGGCGGCGTTCGGCATGGTCGACTACGTGGTCGTCTTTTCCGCCCCGACCGTCGCGGAGCTGCTCGACGCCCTGCGGCCGGACGTGCACTGCAAGGGCACCGACTACACCGTCGAAACGGTCCCGGAGCGGACGGTCGTGCAGGCGTACGGCGGTCGCACCGCCATCGTCGGGGATCCCAAGGATCATTCGACGCGCGATCTCATTCGCACGGTTGCCCGCGGCCGCGGGCCGACCTCGTGATGCGCCTGCTCGTGGTGCGGCTGACCTCCCTGGGCGACGTGGTGCATGCGATCCCGGCCGTGGCGGCGCTGCGGCGCACTTATCCCGCCGCCCGCATCGACTGGCTGGTCGGCGAGCGTTGCCGGGAGCTCGTCGAGCTGGTGCCGGTCATCGACCGCTGCCTCGTAGCCCCACGCCCGCGCGCGGCGGCCGCTTTCCCACGCCTTGTGGCCGCGTTGCGCGCGGCGCGCTACGACGCGGCGATCGATCTCCAGGGGCTGCTCAAGTCAGCCGTGCTCGCACGCTGGTCCGGCGCCCGCCGGGTCATCGGTTTCGGGCGCGGCCAGGTGCGGGAGCGCGCGGCGCGGCTGCTGTACACAGAGACGCCGCCATCCGGCGTGCCCGGACACATCATCGACAAGAACCTGGCGCTCGTCGCCGCGCTTGATGTGGATCAACGTCCGGCGGAGTTTCCTATCGCCGCTGCGGCGTCCGACGTGGTCGAGCGTGTGCGGGAGGGGCTCGGCGGCCCGGACGTCCGGGGGTTCGCGCTGCTGAACCCGGGCGCGGCCTGGACGAGCAAGTGCTGGCCCCCGGAGCGCTTCGGAGAGCTCGCTCGCCGCTTGCGGCGGGAGCGCGGTCTGCGATCGATCGTCGCCTGGGGGGCCGGCGAACGGGAACGGGCCGGGCGCGTGGTGGCTGCGTCGGATGCCGCGGCGGCGCTGGCGCCTCCGACCCGCGTTGCGGATCTCGTGGCCCTGGCGCGTGCGGCGACGGTGATGGTGGCGGGCGACACGGGTCCGCTCCATATCGCCGCGGCGCTCGGCACGCCGGTTGTCGGTCTGTACGGACCGACGGACCCGCGCCGGAACGGTCCGTGGTCCGCCGCCGACCTCGTGGTTTCGCGCTACGGCGCGTGCGGCTGCCGGCGCGACCCGTCGGAATCCAGCGGTGTGGTGGTCCGCCGCTGCGCGCAGGTGCGCTCGTGCATGTCGGACATCCCGGTCGACGAGGTTGCCGAAGCGGTATCCCGGCGGATTGGTGCAGCAGGCGATGCTTGACCTCGAAGCCAATCCGGGCCTGCGGCGACTGTTCGTCATTGCCCGCGCCCGCGTCACCGCCGGCTTTCTGGTGGCCGCCGCCGCGTTCTGGCTGGCGCGCCCGACGTGGGGCTCGCTGGCCGCCGGCGCGCCGGTGGCGGCCGCCGGCGCGCTGCTGCGGGTCTGGGCGGCCGGCCATCTCCGCAAGGGCGTGGAAGTCACCCGTTCCGGGCCGTACCGCCGCCTGCGCCATCCGCTCTACTACGGGTCGCTCCTGATCGGTCTCGGGTTCGCGATAGCGGCGGCCGATCCGCTCGCCGCGGGCGTCGTAATCGCTTATCTGGCCGTGACGTTACTCGCGGCGGCCCGCCTGGAGGAAGCCACGCTGCGCGAGGCGTTCGGCGCCGAGTTCGACGATGACGCCGGTGGCGTCGCCAGGCAGGCCGCGCGGCGCTTCAGCGCGCGACGCATGGCGGCCAACGGTGAGCCCCGGGCGCTGGCGGGGTTCGCCGCGGCGCTCGGACTTCTTGGGTTGAAGGCATGGCTGCTCTCATGAGCGACGATCACGTATAATAAAGCGCTTCGTTGACAGCCGGAGCGGTGAGCGCCGAACGTCGGGCGGTTAGCTCAGTGGTAGAGCGCCGGTCTTACACACCGGTTGTCGCAGGTTCGAGTCCTGTACCGCCCACCAGTTCTGGTTTGGAGCCGGGGCGGAAGGGTGGGTGAGGGTTCGATCGACTCTTATGCGGGGTCGTAGTTCAGCTGGTTAGAACGCCGGCCTGTCACGCCGGAGGTCGCGAGTTCGAGTCTCGTCGGCCCCGCCATTTCCTGCTGCCAAGTGAGGGCGTCGGAAGCAACGCACCGCGGGCGTTTGGCGCCCGCGGTGTTCCTCGATCGGGACGGCACGCTGATCGAGGATGTCGGCTACGTCGACCGCCTCGACCGCCTGCGCTTCTACCCGTGGAGCATTGAAGCCGTACGCCTCCTGAGACGGGCGGGCTACGCCGCCGTCGTCGTCACCAACCAGGCGGGCGTCGCGCGCGGGATGATCTCCGAACGGATTGTGCTGGACGCCCGCGACCACATCCAGCGGGCGCTGGCGCGGGCCGGCGAGCGCCTCGACGGCCACTACCACTGCCCGCACCTGCCGGATGCCGCGGTCGCGGCGTACCGCCGCAGTTGCGCATGCCACAAGCCGGCGCCCGGCATGCTGCAGCGCGCTGCCACCGAGCTGAACCTCGATCTCACCCGGTCGTTCGTTATCGGCGACCGCTGGAGCGACATGCAGACGGCCGCTGCGGCCGGCTGTGTCGGAATCCTCGTACGCACGGGGTACGGCGCGAGTCAGGCGGCGGCGCCCCCGGCGGGCGTATCGCCGCCGCCGGTGGTCGACAACCTGCTGGACGGGGTCGGCTGGATCCTGCGCCATCCGCCCCAGCCGCGCCGCTCGGACAACACCTGAGCCCATCGCATCGCCCGCGGCGCGCCGCGGACCGTGTGTTACGATGCGGCCCATGGCTTTTCGGGACGTTTCGGGTCATCGTGCGCTCATCCGGCTGGTGGCGGGGGCCGTCGCCCGGGAGTCGCTGCCGCCCAGCCTGATTCTGGCGGGCCCCGACGGCGTCGGGAAGCGGCTGGTTGCGACCGCGCTGGCGCAGGCGCTGAATTGTATCGAGCCGCTGCGCGGCACGCCGGCGGACACGGCTTCCGGGGGTAGCGCCGGCAGCCTCCCGATCGACGCCTGCGGGCAGTGCGGCGTGTGCCAGCGAATCGCCCGCGGGTCGCATCCGGACGTGCTGACCCTCGGTCTTGACGGCGACGCCGCCATCACCATCGACGAGGTGCGCCAGGCGGTTGGCGAGGTGCGCTACCGACCGTTCGAAGGGCGCCGCCGCGTCCTCATCATCAACAACGCGGACCGTCTCGTCCCGCAGGCGCAGAACGCCCTGCTCAAGACGCTGGAAGAGCCGCCCGCGGCTTCCCAGTTCCTGCTGGTCAGCGCTCGTCCCGACCGGCTGCTGGCGACCGTGCGGTCACGATGCCAGCGCATCAGCTTCGGTCACCTCGGCACGCGGGAGCTGGCCGAGCTGTTGAAGCGGAGCCACGGATTCGACGAACCGGCCGCACTTGCCGCCGCGTCCGCCGCGGGCGGTAGCGTGGGCCGCGCCCTGCAGCTGGCATCCGGCGAGCTGGGCGCCGCGCGCGAGGCGGCATTGGCGCTGCTTGGCGCGGTGACCGGCGCGCGCGATACGAAAGCGCGGCTCGAAGGCGCAAAAGGACTGCTGGACCGCAAGGCCGGCGGTGGGACTGCCGGCAAGGCCCGCCGGCAGGAGCTGGCGCACCGCCTGCGTGCGCTGGCGTCCCTGTTGCGCGACGTCACACTGCTGGCCAGCGGCGCGGACCGTGCGGCGTTGGCCAACCCGGACTTGCAGGACCGGTTTGCTCCGCTGGCGCGGCCCGCCGCCGCGAGATGGGGCGTGACCGCTTTCGCGGCGGTCGATGAAGCTCTGGAGGCGACCGAGCGCAACGCCAGCCCCAAGGTCGTCGCCGACTGGATTGCGTGTCGGCTGTAGCTGCAGGTAGCCAGATGTCGGATTCCGAGCATCCGCCGCTTGTGAGCATCAAGTTCGACCCGGTCGGCAGGGTCCATCGTTTCCTGCTGCCCGAGGTCGGCTTCAAGCCGCCGCTGCAGTCGGGCGAGGCGGTGGTCGTTGCGCGCGACGGTCGCACGGCATTCGGCACCGTCGCCCGCGCAGTGCCCGCGCTCGCGCAGCGCGCCGCGGCGCCGGCGCCGTCCAACGTGGTGCTCCGGCGCGCATCGGAGGAGGACATCACCGCCCGGCTCACGCAGCAGCACCGCGAGCGGGAGATGCGCAGGATCGCCACGCTGAAAATCAGGGAGTGCGGGCTGTCGATGAAGCTGGTCCGTGTCGAGCAGCAGTACGACGGATCGCGGCTCACGTTCTACTTCACGGCTGACGAGCGCGTCGATTTCCGGGCTTTGGTCCGCGAGCTTGCATCCGAGTTCCGATGCCGGATCGAGATGCGTCAGATCGGAGCCCGCGACGAGGCCAAGCTGCTGGGCGGGTACGGGACCTGCGGCCGGCCGCTCTGTTGCACGACGTGGCTCAAGCGGTTCGAGCCGGTGTCGATCAAGATGGCCAAGCGGCAGCATCTCAGTCTCAATCCGTCACGGCTCTCCGGATTGTGCGGCCGGCTGAAATGCTGCCTGCGGTACGAGCTGCCCAACGCGGCGGGGGAGCAGTTTGCGGGCTGCGCCCACGAAGGCTCGTGCAGCCGGAGCGCGGGAAACGGCTGCGGCAGCGGCGGGTGCGGTTCGGGAGCGTGCGGCGGGTGCGGCTAGCGGCCCGTGGCGGAACCCCGCGTCGCACCGAGACCGGTCAGGCGCCCGGCTGACAAGGCGTGACGAGGGAGCATATTCGAAGATATGTGAGCGAGGAACAACGCAGTTCAGACGGGATGCATGGCCGGTCGAATGCAGTGGGGTTCCGCCACGGGCCGCTGGCTCCACTACCCCGCATTGGTCTGAGCGTCGGCGACCCCGCGGGCATCGGTCCGGAAATCGCGGAGCGGGCCGCGCGGGATCCACGGGTTACCGAGGTGTGCGAACCGTTGGTGTACCGGCCGGAGCCGGGGCGCGCCGGCGGCGCGTTCCCGCCGGGCGTCGCGACGGCGGCGGGCGGTCAGGCCGCCTACGACGTGGTGTGCCGTGCCGCCGCCGACGCGCTGAACGGACGGCTCGACGGCATCGCGACCGGTCCCATCAACAAGACGGCGTTGCGTCTGGCCGGCCTGCCCTGGCGGGGGCACACCGACCTGCTAGCCCACCTGACGGGCGCGTCCGACGTCGCGATGATGTTCCATGCGGACCGCCTGCGCGTCGTGCTGGCGACCGTGCACATTCCGCTGGCGGAGGTGCCGGCGCAGCTTACGCGGCAACGCGTGGAACGGACGATCGAGCTGGCGGCATCCGAGCTGCCGCGGTTCGGCTATCCTGCGCCGCGCCTCGCGGTTGCCGGCCTCAACCCGCACGCGGGCGAGCAGGGCATCATGGGCTGCGAGGATGAGCAGGTGCTGCGGCCTGCAATCGAGGCGCTACGGGCGCGGGGAATTGATGTCCGTGGCCCGCTGCCGGGAGATACCGTGTTCGTGCGCGCCGTCAACGGCGAATTCGACGCCGTCGTGGCCTGCTATCACGATCAGGGATTGATTCCGGTGAAGCTGATCGCCTTCGGCCGCGCGGTCAACGTGACACTTGGGCTGCCTATCGTGCGGACCTCCGTCGATCACGGCACCGCCTACGACATCGCCGGTCAAGGTGTCGCCGATCCGTCCAGCATGATCGAAGCCGTGCGTCTAGCGGCGAAACTTGCGGCGACCCGCGCTGCAATCCTGAAATGACCGAGAGAGCGGCCGAACGCCTGGTGGCCGACAACCGGAAGGCGCGTTTCGAGTATCACCTCTTCGACACGTTCGAGGCGGGCATCGTGCTGTACGGCACCGAGGTGAAGGCGATTCGCGAGGGGCGGGTCCACCTCACGGACAGCTACGGCCGCATCGAGAACGGCGAGGTCTTTCTGCACAACGTCCACATCAGCCCGTACAGTCACCGCGGCTACGCGGTGCATGAGCCGCTGCGCCGCCGCAAGCTGCTGCTGAACAAGGTCGAGATCCGGAAATTGATCGGCAAGCTCGTGGAACGCGGCTTTACCCTCGTGCCGGTCCGCATGTACTTCAAGAACGGGCTGGTGAAAGTGGCCGTGAGCGTGGCCAAGGGCAAGAAGACGCACGACAAGCGGGAGACGATCCGGCGCCGCGAAATCGATCGCGAGACGCGCGCGATGGTGAAGAGCCGCGCGCGATAACTATCCTCGTCGCCGGGGCCGCCTCGCTCGCCGCGTGGCATTGGGTGATCGCGCCGCGCCTCGGCGGCCGCGCTGCCTGGCTCGCTTCGCCAGCATCGTTCCGGTCGAGTCAGCCGACCGGCCGATCATGGCGCCCTCGTTATCAAGTGCGTTCGTCAGCTGCCCGACATGCGGGACGTTGCTATGATCACACGGCGAGCGCCGCTGTTTCCCGAGGTTCGCCGAGCGGGAAGACAGTCGGCGCAGAGGCGCTACCGAGGCACGAGGATCGACACGACTAGCCAGAATGCCGGTATCCCGGACTCCACCTATCCACCACGTCCCGAGACACTGACCGCGCGTCACCGTTGTCCAGGCAACAGCGTCCGAGCGGTAGGATAGGACTGTCATGAGCGTCAAGGTCACGTACCGGGATGGTGTGTTTGCGCCGCTCGAGAAGGTCGCCGGCGTGCAACCCGGAGCGATCTACACCGCTTTCTCGAAAGAGGAACTACGCGACATCCTAATGGAAACCGCCGGTACGCCGGTCAACCTGATCCGCGAAGAAGCAGTCGAATTGGGCGTTACCGCAGACGGCTTCTACGGGGTGGAATGGCTGACGCACCGTCCATTCCGCTGGACCGACGGCAAGGCGCGTCTCTCGGTGCCGATCGATCCACGGTCGCCGCCGTCGGCGATGACCGTCGACGTGCTGATGACCGACGGGCTGAAGAAGCTGCGGATCAAGGTCGATAGCCACACACTGTTCAACGAGGTCATCAAGAACCGCTGGACCGAGACGTTCACACTCGATGTCGGCCGGCTCACGTCACCCAAGTTGGAGATCGAGCTGCTGAGCGACACCCACGTCCCACAGACGAGGGACAACCGGACACTTGGCGTCGCGGTTGGTGCAATCGAGCTTGGGGCCGGCCGGCCGGGGTAGTGTTTGGTAGTCACACGGGCGCGCAGCGGAACGGACCCAACCCGGCGCGAACCTGTTTGTCGTGGCCGAGCAGCGCCTGCGCCCCCCCCGGTCCGGTCCGCAGCGCTCGCCCCCAAGAGCGCACCCCGGTGGGACAGCGCATAGCGGCCCGGCAGCGAGTGGTGCGCCCACCTGCCCGTTTCGACCGCCCCACACGCCGCGACCGCCGACATAAGGTAACCGGCCACCCCAACGCTCCGCGTCAGGGTCCGTTGCCGAGGCGGCGGAAAATCCGGGCTATCCGAGCGCCTGTTCCACCAGTTTCGATACGAGCCGTCCGATGGCCAGGCAGGCGGTCAGTCCGGGCGAGTCGATGCCGGCGGCGTGGACGAGTGCCGGGATATGCTGGTCGCGGCGGATGATGAAGTCGGCGAACGGCTGGTCGGGCGGACAGGACCTTGCACGAATGCCGCTGCCGCCCATCCTGAGATCGTCGAGTTCGAGGGTGGGCAGCAGGCGCCGCGCCGATCGGTGGAAGCGTTCGAGCGGCAGGCGCTCTCCCTCGTAGTCGTCCTTGGCCGACTGATAGCGCGCGGTCGGTCCCACGGTGACCGTGCCCCAGGTGGTCCTCGTGAAGTGCACGCCCAGACCGTGGCCGGAGCGGTCGGGAAGCGGATAGACGAGGCCGTGGATCAGGTCCCGCGCGCGCGGGGCCAGCTCGGCGTACTCGCCGCGTACCGGATGGATCGTGAACGCCTCGCCTCCCAGCATGGCCGACAGCTCGTCCGCATACAGGCCGGCGGCGTTAACCACAGTTCGGGCGCCAATCCGTTCCCGCGGCGTCTGCAGTTCGATCCCGCCGGGGCGCGCCGTCCCGCCGATGACGGCGGTGCCCGGCAGCAGGTACGCCTCGCGGTCGCGGGCCAGAGCGGCCAGAGCGCGCACCAGTGCTTCCGCCTCGACGATGCCGGTGAGCGGTGACCAGAGCGCGGCCGGTGCATCGATCGCCGGCTCCCGCCGGCGGATGAATCCGTGGTCGACGACGACCAGATCGCCGGCGCCGTTGGCGCGCCCGCGCCGGGCGAGCGCCTCGAGATCGGGTATTTCCTCCGGACGGCTGCAGGCGATCAGCTTCCCGCAGCGCGCGTGCGGCACGCCGTGCAGGGCGCAGAACCGGAAGAGCGCTTCACGCCCCTCGACGCACAGCCGAGCCTTGAGCGAGCCGTGCGGATAGTAGATGCCGGCATGGATAACGCCGCTGTTGTGGGTGCTCGACTCCATGCCCGGCCGGGGGCGCCGTTCCAGCACGCAGGTGGAGCGGCCGCGCTCAGCAACGGCACAGGCTGCGGCGAGGCCCACAACCCCCCCGCCCACGATTGCGACGTCCACCTGCTCCACGGTGCGTGCCCGCGGTGATTGTGCCACGCAGCGGAGAACGTCGTAACCAGCGGTGTGCCGCGGCGCGGCGTCATTGCCGGCATCACCGCGCAGGACGGTGCGTACCTCTCAGCCCCGCTCCGCGATCACCGCGTAGTCCTGATCCCCGAACAGCAGCCGGTTGAGTTCGTCGACGTTCCGGTTGAAGACCGCCGTCATCCGGTCGAGCGTTTCCTCACCCCCCGCCCGCTCGGGCGCCCGCGCGAGCTGGTGTTCCGGGGGAATGGGTGAGCGGTAGACGATCTCCACCTGCTGGAAGCCGCCGGCCGTTACGAGGTACGCCAGCGTGTCGGGATGGAGCGGGCGCACGTGCGTGATGTCGCGGACGTAACTCTGGAAGAAGGCGGTCCAGGAGGCGACGTTGATGGTCTCCAGCACGATCCGCGCGCCAGGCCGGAGCTTGAGGAAAGCGGTGTCGATGAACTTGAGCAGATACGCCGGTTCCAGGTGCTCCACGACCTGCGCGGCGAACAATCCGCCAAGTGACGCGTCCGGCAGGGCTGCCAGATGGGCGAGCAGGTCCCCTTCGGCGACCTGGAGCTCCCGTGCGTGGCATTGGGCGACCATCTCGGGGTTGAGGTCGACACCGCTGGCGGTGACGCCCCGTTCACGCAGGATCTCGAGAAACTCGCCGCGCCCGCAGCCGGCGTCCAGGACGTCGGACGCACCGTCGAACTGCCGCGCGTAGTCGGCAAGACCGGCCCGGATGTCGACCGCGGCGCCGCGGAAGCGGTCCTCGAAACCGACGTATTTATAGCTCTCCTGCGGTGTCGCCAACTGCGTCCGCGGGTCCGGTTGGCCGGTTCGCCCCGCAGCCGGCAAGGGTGGCGCGTCCGGCGCGGGCTGCGCCCGCAGCCGGTCGAGCTCCTGCCGCAGCGCGCCGGTCACCTGCCGCCAGGCAGTCGCGGCCTGACGAATCTCGTCCACCCGCGCTTGCTGCCGCTGTTCCCGGGCGGCCATCGATTCCCAATGCTTCAGCATATCGTCGGCGACGCCCACGAGAGCGGCGGAGGCATCCTGTGCCAGCTTGCCGAGGCCGGCGGAGAACTCGCCGGCCATCGTGTCGCGGGCCGCTGCCGCATCTTCGGCCAACTGACTGCGTGCGGCGGAGGCATCCTGTGCCAGCTTGCCGAGGCCGGCGGAGAACTCGCCGGCCATCGCGTCGCGGGCCGCTGCCGCATCTTCGGCCAACTGACTGCGTGCGGCGGAGGCATCCTGTGCCAGCTTGCCGAGGCCGGCGGAGAACTCGCCGGCCATCGCGTCGCGGGCCGCCGCCGCATCCTCGGCCAGCTTGCTGAGAGCGGCCGACAACTCGCGGTTCCGGGTGTCGACGTACGGCGTAAGCTGGCTGACGAAGCGGGTCAGCGTTTCGACGAGCGCCGCGTTGAAGTCCCGCTGTTGCCTGAGCAGCGGCACCCTGCGCCATGCAAAGGCGGACAGCCGCTGGCCCCAGCCGCGCGGCCCTTCCGGTTCAGGCGCCCGAAAATTGCCGGCGTAGGGGGTGGCGGCGAGCTGTCGAAGGGCGTCGTCCAGCGCAGCCAGCGCCTCGTGGTAGGCGCGCTCTGCGTCGGGTTGCTCCGCGCGCGAACGGGCGGGATCCTCCGCGCTCGGCATGGACTAGCGCCCGACGATGCCTTCCATGGGGCTGCTGGCGTTGGCGTACCGCGTGCGGGGGATGCGCCCGGCCAGCAGTCCCGTGCGCCCGGCCTCGACGGCCAGCCGCATGGCGCGCGCCATGGCCACCGGATCCCGCGCGGCCGCGATGCCGGTGTTCAGCAGCACGGCGTCGGCTCCCAGCTCCATCGCAATCGCTGCATCGGACGGCGTCCCCACGCCCGCGTCGACAATCACCGGAACGCGCGCGAATTCCTTGATGATGCGCAGGTTGTTCGGGTTCTGGATGCCGAGGCCCGAGCCGATGGGGGCGCCGAGCGGCATCACGGCGGCCGCGCCCGCGTCTTCGAGCTTGCGGCAGGCGACCGGGTCGTCGTTGGTGTAGGGCAGGACCACGAAGTCGTCCCGCACCAGCCGCTGCGTCGCTTCGACCAGCGCCTCGTTGTCCGGAAACAGGGTGCGCTCGTCGCCAATCACCTCAAGCTTCACCCAGTTCGACAGGCCGGCCTCCCGCGCCAGACAGGCGGTGCGGACTGCTTCGTCCGCCGTGAAGCAGCCCGCCGTGTTCGGCAGCAGCATGTACCTCTCGGGATCGATGTAGTCGAGCAACGATTCCTTCGAGCGGTCGGTGATGTTCACACGCCGCACGGCCACGGTCACCATCTCGGCTCCAGAGGCCTCGTGCGCCCGCGCCATCACCGCGTTTGACGGGTACTTGCCGGTACCGACGATGAGACGGGAATGGAAACTCTTGCCGGCCAGCGTCAGCAAATCATCGTGCATCGGTCGTATGGTGCCGAGGCGCGCCGCCGCCGACGGCGTTGACTACCTCGATCCGGTCGCCGTCGCGGACCATCGTGGAGCCGTACGCGGCGCGTTTCAGAATCTGAAGGTTGTGCTCGACCGCCACGCGCCGTTCGTCGATCTCAAGATTGGCGAGCAACTGGTCCACTGCCAACGGGCCATCGATCTCCATAGCGTCGCCGTTGAACGTGATATTCAAACGCCCAAGGGTACCGGCGTCCATCCGGAAAGTCAAGCCTAAGCTGTTGTGCCGGTGGAGGTTATCCGTTTCTCTCAGGCTCCGGCAAGATGCGCCGGCAGGCGTGCGCGGTGCGCCTCGTCGTACGTTGCGCGACAGGCGTTCTCGATGGCCCGTTCGTAGCCGGCAGCCATCTCGTCGAGCGTAAAGCGGGCCGCCCAGAGGCGGCGCGCGGCGCGTCCGAGCTCAATGCGCAGCGCGGGTTCGGCGGCCAGCCGGGCCGCGGCAAGCGCCAGGGAGTGGTCCTCGTCCAGGATGTCGATGGCCACGGCCACGGGATCGGTCGGGCGTCCGGCGGCGTCGCGCGCGGCCGGGCGGCCGGCCACCATCCAGTCGCGCGGATCGAGCGACGGCACGTCGCTCGCATGCACCAGGTCGGTCACGATGGTCGGCTTGCCGGCGGCCAGCCAACGGAGCCACGACGCTCGAATCGTGCGGGACGGCGGCCAGCTCAGACTGACGCCCACGTCGGCCGCCGCGTGATACGCGGGCATCTCGTCGGCCGCAATTCGGCCGGTCACGGTGAGGCGCCTGGCGGCGCCGAGCGCGCGCGCTTCCGCGAGCAGCGCATTTGCGTCCACGGGTTCGCCGCACAGCATCAGGTGCCACGCCGGCGCGGCGCCCGGCAGGGACGCCAGCGCCCGCAGCATCCGGGAGATCCGCCGCGCAGGCGTCAGGCAGCCGGTGGCGGCGAACACCACCGCGTGCTCCGGCACGCCGTGCCGCCGCAGCACCGCTGCGCGTCCGTTCGGGTCGTGCGGCACGTCGGGAACTCCCAATTCCACGACATCGACCGCGAGCGCCGGAGCTTCCTCCCGAATACGTGCGGCGAACCAGGCGTTGTGTACGAGCAGGGCGCGCGCCGAGTCGAGCACGGTCTGGCGCATCGGCCACAGGCGGATCAACGAGCCGAGCAGGCCGGACGCGCCCAGATCGGCAATCCGGGGGGGGGCGCCGGGATGGTTATAGACGAACTCCGCGCGATAGTCGTCGGCCCGTCCCTGCGCCAGCAACATCCGCGCTCGGGCATCGTGGAGATTGTCGTCGTGCAGCACGACCAGGCCGGGGTGGCGGAGCAGACAGGGCCAGACGTCGTCGTGGCACGGCGCGGAGCCGAGGTGATAGACGACCAGGTCGTATGGCGCTGCGCGCTGCTGCCGGACGAAGTCCCGCGTATCGTACAGACCAGCCGCGCCGGGGAGCCGGCGCGCGGCGGCCGATGTCGTGAACAAGTCGACGATACGGTCGCGCCCGAGAGCCGGCAGCAGGTCGGCGCTGTGGCGCGCGACGCCGGACCGGTCGGGGGGGACCGGCGAAAACCAGGCAAGTCGCTGCATCGTGGGCGTTGCGCAGTCTATCAGGCCGCGGCGCGAGCCCCGCTGCAGGCGGCCGGCCATGTATCCCATCCCAACTGCGTCATCTTCGGATGCAGATGCCCGAGATGCTTCCTCGGCGCGCCTATTCAGCCGGGCGCCGGTAGTGTCTCAGTTTGAAATCTCTGGCTCGACGGGCACCAGTCGGCCCCGGTCCTGCTCTCGACCGAAGCGGAACAATCGAGCCTCACCGGTCCAGCCGTCTACGCGCAGCCATACACTGAGCGCCAACTGAGCGCTGGTCTCTGATGGGTGTTGAGCAGGGAGCCATTGGAATCTGGGTAGAGCCGCGTGCAGAACGAGGACCAGCACGATCAGTAAGATCCCGCACCCCCAGTCTTGCCGTCTGAGAACGTTCACAGTGTGCTCCTATTCCTGACGCTTCTTGTACGGACCGCGCGGTCCCGGCTGCGGGTCGCGCGGCGCAACCAGCTCAACGATCCAGTACGTAAGCCTGCACGCGCTTGGACCGCACGTTGCAGACCGTCTTGTCGTGGTCTTCGGCGCACGCCTCGCCAGCGTCCGTCAGCAGCTTGGTGACGGTGTTGATAGACCCGCCGGTGATGCGCGATACCGCCCGCATCGACATGCCTTCAAGAGGAGATGGCTGTTCTCGTTCCTGGCCGAGAGATTGGTCCACTGGTCAACGCTTGAAAGGGCCGCGCGGACGCATCCGGATTCAAGTTCGCCGATCTCGTTCAGCGAACGGCATCGTCAGCGGGTCAGGCAGCGTTTGCACACACTGATGAAGGTCGCCGAGTCTTTGGCGCGGCGGCACAGACCGATCCGGGGCTGCCGATCAGTTGGAAGCGTGCTTCACTTTGTCGGCCTCCACCGCCCAGCAGCGGCGCTCTTGCCGAGTTCAGATCGCTGCTCAGGGGTCATGGAAGATGCACACGCCCTTCCGCCCGCGACACCAGAGCCTTACCGAGTAGGCACCCGGGGAGCTTCTGCATCTCTCCGATCTCCCTAGGGGCTATCCGGGCAACGTGGACGGCTACGGCTACGAGATCTCGCGGTCGCCACCGGCTGGTCGGCCCTCTAAATATCGGGTCGAGTGTATCATCCATGGCCGCCTCAGCAGATTTCAAACTGCGACACTACCCCGCCGCCGGACTCATTGACTTGCCGCTGATCCGGCGGTACGATTGGCCGATCAGCGGGGCTGATGTACGGGGCACTTGCCCCGTATTTTTTCGTCTGGCCTTGAGAAATTATTCACAAGTTAGCACCGCATCGTCACCCGATTCTACGGAGATGGCTCTACATACATTCAGGAAGGGACTCCGGTTGCCGCTTGCCGGTGCGCCGGCGCAGGAGATCGAGCAGGCTGCCGCGCCCCGCCACGCCGCGGTGGTGGCCGCCGATTTTGTCGGGCTGCGGCCGGCGATGCACGTCGCCGCCGGGGACGATGTCCGGCGCGGCCAGGTGCTGTTCGAGGACAAGCAGACGGCGGGTGCGCGCTACACGGCGCCGGCGGCCGGCAAAGTCGTCGCCGTCAACCGGGGCGCGCGGCGGGCGCTGCAATCCGTCGTCATCGAACTCAGCCGGGCCGAACGCGAGGGCCGCGGACCGGACGAGGTGGCGTATCGCGCGTTCTCCGGCCGGCATCCCAGCGGCTTGGCCGCCGACGACGTGCGGGCGCTGCTGGTCGAGTCGGGACTCTGGACCGCGCTGCGCGCCCGGCCGTTCGGCCGCGTCGCGGACCCGGCCGCCCGCCCCCGCTCGATTTTCGTCACCGCCACCGACACGCAGCCGCACGCCCCGTCGCCCGCCGCCGTCATCGGGCGCGGCGAGCCGTTCGAGCGCGGCCTGGCGGCGCTGTGCCGGCTGACGGACGGGCCGGTTTTCGTGTGTACGGACGCCGAGACCGACGTGCCGCTGCCGGCGAACGACCAGGTCCGGCACGAGCGGTTCGCCGGGCCGCATCCTGCCGGAACGGTCGGTCTGCATATCCACACCCTGGACCCGGTCGACCGCCGCAAGACCGTGTGGCACGTGGGCGCGCAGGATGTGTCAGCGATCGGCACGCTCTTCCGGACCGGCGCGCTGGACGTAACCCGCGTGGCAGCTTTGGCCGGCCCGCCGGTGCGCCGGCCGCGGCTGCTGCGGACCCGGTTGGGCGCGTCCCTCGACGATCTGGTCCGTGACGAGCTGGACGAGGTGGAGGCGCGGGTCATCTCCGGTTCGGTGCTGTCCGGACGCACCGCCGCCGGGCCTGTCCACGGCTACCTGGGCCGCTACCATCAGCAGATTTCCGTTCTCGCGGAGGGCCGCGAGCGTGAGTTCCTCGGCTGGCTGACGCCCGGGTTCGGCAAGTTCTCCGCCATTCGCACGTTCGTTTCGGGGTGGTTGCCCGGCGGGCAGTTTCGGCTGACGACCTCGACACACGGATCGCGCCGGGCGATCGTGCCGATCGGGATGTTCGAGCGCGTGATGCCGCTCGACCTGATGGCGACCGCGCTGCTGCGGGCGCTCGCCATGGGCGACGTCGACCGCGCCGAGGAGCTCGGCTGTCTCGAGCTGGACGAGGAAGACCTGGCGTTGTGCACGTTCGTCTGCGCCGGGAAGAACGACTATGGGCCGTATTTGCGCCAGGTGCTCGACACGCTCGAGCGGGAGGGGTAGGACGTCTGGCCTGGGGCGCCCGTCCGCCGCACCATGAAGCTCCTCCGTCGTCTGCTCGACCGGCAGGCGCACCACTTCGAGCCGGGCGGGCGGCTCGAGAAGCTGGCTGCGCTATGGGAAGCGCAGGACACGTTTCTCTACACGCCCGGCCAGGTCACGGCCGGCCCGTCCCATGTCCGTGACGGGATCGATCTGAAGCGCATGATGATGACGGTGGTCATCGCGCTGGCCGGCTGCGTCTACATGGCGTTCTACAACACCGGCTATCAGGCCAACCTGGCGATCGCCGCGGGCGCCCCGCACCTCGATACCTGGCAGACCGGCGTGGTCGAGGGGCTCGGACTCGGTTTTGCGCCCGACGACTGGCTGGCGTGCGTCGTGCACGGGGGCCTGTACTACCTGCCGGTGCTCGTGGTGACGTTCGCGGTGGGCGGTCTCTGGGAGATGCTGTTCGCCGCGATACGGCGGCACGAGGTGAGCGAAGGCTTTCTCGTCACCGGCATGCTGTTTCCCCTGATCATGCCGCCCACCGTGCCGCTCTGGCAGGTGGCGCTGGGGGTGACGTTCGGCGTCGTCGTGGGGAAGGAAATCTTTGGCGGCACCGGCATGAACGTCATGAACCCGGCGCTGGTCGGCCGGGCGTTTCTGTTCTTCGCCTATCCTGCCGAGCATTCCGGCGACACAGTCTGGGTGGCGGCGCAGACTTCGGCGGACGGCGTGAGCGGCGCAACCCTGCTGGCGCGCGCCACGCTGGGCGGCAGCCCGGCCGTGGCGGAGGCGGTCAGTCAGTGGGATGCCTTCATCGGCCTGATTCCCGGGTCGATGGGGGAAACGTCGGTGATCGCCTGCCTGGCGGGAGCCCTGGTGCTGGTGGTTTCCGGCGTTGGCTCCTGGCGCATCATGGTGAGCGTCGCGGTCGGCACCGGTGCGATGGCGCTATTGCTGAATACGATCGGCTCGGCTACCAACCCGTTCTTCGACGTACCGCCGGCGTGGCACTTCCTGCTCGGCGGTTGGGCGTTTGGCACGGTGTACATGGCGACCGACCCGGTCTCGGCGCCGGCGGCGCAGCGCGGGCAGTACGTATACGGACTGCTGATAGGCCTGCTGGCGGTGCTGATCCGGGTCGTCAATCCCGCGTACCCTGAGGGGATGATGCTGGCTATCCTGTTCATGAACCTGTTCGCGCCGTTGATCGACTACGTGGCGGTGCAGGCGAACGTCAGACGGAGGCGGGGTCGCTATGCACGCTAGCGCCTTCTACAATCTGGCTTTCGCCGCGGCGGTCTGCGTGGTCTGCGCGGTGTTCGTCTCGTCTTCGGCCGTATCCCTGCGTGACCTGCAGGCGGCGAACGAGGCGCTGGAGAAGCAGCGGAACGTGCTGGTGGCCGCCGGTCTCGCCACAACCGACGAGCGGCCGGCGCCCGCGGAGATCGCCGAGCGCTTCCAGTCGATCCGCCAGGTGGTTATCGACCTCGAAACCGGCGCGGAGGTCGACGGCGTCGATCCCGACCTCTTCGATCAGCGCGCGGCAGCGGCCGGCGCGGAGACCGGCCGGCCGGCGCCCGACAACCTGGCGCGCGTGCAGCGGCTGCCGCGCCAGGCGCTCGTCTACGAGCTGCGGGACGCCGCCGGCCGGCTCGATCTCGTAATCCTGCCGATTAGCGGCATGGGGCTCTGGTCTACGCTCTACGGATTCATCGCGATCGATGCCGATCTGAACACCATCCGCGGACTGACATACTACCAGCACCTGGAAACCCCCGGTCTCGGCGGCGAGGTGGACAATCCCCGGTGGAAGGCGCTGTGGCCGGGCCGCAAGGCGTTCGGCGACGGTGATGCGGTGGACATCGAGGTGATTCGCGGCCGGGCGGGCGCGCCGGAGGCCGATCCACACCGCGTCGACGGTCTGGCCGGCGCGACCATGACCAGCCGCGGCGTGACCAACATGCTGCAATTCTGGCTGGGCGAGCACGGATTTCGTCCGTATCTGGATCGTCTAAGGGGCAGGGAGGGGGCGTGATGGCTCGGCGCAACCCGGCGCGGGACGCACTGATCGACCCGCTGTTCAACAACAATCCGATAGCCCTGCAGGTGCTGGGCATCTGCTCGGCGCTGGCCGTGACCACGCGCATGGATACGGCCCTCGTGATGAGCGTAGCGGTCGTGGGCGTGACGATGTCGTCGAACTTCTTCGTCAGCGTCCTGCGCAACCACATTCCGACCAACATCCGGATCATCGTGCAGCTGACCATCATCGCGTCGCTGGTGATCGTCGTCGACCAGATACTCAAGGCGTACCTGTTCGAGATCTCGCAGCAGCTTTCGGTGTTCGTCGGGCTCATTATCACCAACTGCATCATCATGGGCCGCGCGGAGGCGTACGCCATGCAGAACCCGCCGACCCTGAGTCTGATTGACGGTATCGGCAACGGTCTGGGGTACGGCGCCATCCTGATGGGTACGGCGGCGTTGCGTGAACTGTTCGGATTCGGCTCCCTGTTCGGGACGCAGTTGCTGCCGCTCGCGAGCGACGGCGGCTGGTACACGCCCAACGGCCTGATGGTGTTGTCGCCCAGCGCCTTTTTCATCATCGGATTCTTCATCTGGGCGCTGCGGACGTGGAAGCCCGAGCAGGTGGAGAGCGACTGATGGAGCATTACGTCAATCTCGCGGTGAAGGCCGTGTTCGTGGAGAACATGGCGCTGGCGTTCTTCCTCGGCATGTGCTCCTTCCTGGCGGTTTCGCGCCAGGTCAAGACGGCGTTCGGCCTGGGGGTGGCGGTGATCTTCGTGCTCACCATTACCGTCCCCATGAACAACCTCATCAATACCTGGCTGCTGCAGCCCGGCGCGATGGCCTGGCTGCATCCCGCCCTGGCCGCATACGACCTGTCGTTTCTCGGGTTCCTGACGTACATCGGCACCATCGCCGCCATGGTGCAGATCGTCGAGATGACGCTCGACCGGTTCGCGCCGCCGCTGCACGCGGCGCTGGGCATCTTTCTGCCGTTGATCGCCGTGAACTGCGCGATCCTGGGCGCGTCGCTGTTCATGGTCGAGCGCAGCTACACGCTGGCGGAGAGCACGGTCTTCGGGTTGGGCTCCGGCATCGGCTGGGCGCTGGCCATCGTTGCGCTGGCGGGCATCCGCGAGCGGTTGCGCTACAGCAACCCGCCGCCCGCGCTGCGCGGCCTCGGCCTGACGTTCATTGTCGTCGGCTTGATGGCCATCGGCTTCATGGCGTTCGGCGGGGTGCAGCTCTAGGAGTCCGTGGTGAAACCCCGCGCGGCACCGGCGGCGGCGGTTGGAAGGCGAAGACGGGCATGGTAACGGTCGCACTCGGCGTGATGATGTTCACGTTCACGATCGTGTCGCTGGTCGGCCTGTTGATGGTCGCCCGGCGGCAGCTCGTGTCGACGGGTGATGTGAACATCACGGTCAACGACGACCCGGAACGGGCCCTGTGCGCGTCCGCCGGGGGCACGCTGCTCGGCACGCTCGGCGGCAACCGCATCTTCGTGCCGTCCGCCTGCGGCGGCAAGGGCAGTTGCGGCGTCTGCAAGGTCACCGTGCTGGAGGGCGGCGGCGCCGTCCTGCCGACCGAGCTGAGCCACCTGGACCGCGGCGAGGTCCGGGGCGGGGTGCGGCTGTCCTGCCAGGTGAAGGTGAAGCAGGACATGCGGATCGAGATCCCGGCCGAGGTGTTCGACATCCGCCGCTGGCAGTGCAAGGTCCGCTCGAACGAAAACGTTGCCACTTTCATCAAGGAGCTGGTGCTCGACCTGCCGGCCGGCGAGGTGGTGCCGTTCCGGGCCGGCGGATACATCCAGATCGAGGCGCCCCCGGGGAGCTATCCCTACCGCGGCATCGAGGTCGAGGACGAGTACCGCGCCGACTGGGACCGGTTCGATCTGTGGCGCTACTCCGCGGAGCTCGACGAGCCGGTGACCCGCGCCTACTCCATGGCGAACTATCCGGAAGAAACCGGCGGCATCATGCTCAACGTGCGGATCGCCTCGCCGCCGCCGCGCGCGCCGGAAGGCACGCCCCCCGGCAAGATGACGGGGTACCTGTTCGGGCTCAAGGCGGGCGATGACGTGACCATCTCCGGGCCGTTCGGAGAGTTCTTCGCCAGGGAGACGGACGCGGAGATGCTCTTCATCGGCGGCGGCGCCGGCATGGCGCCGATGCGCTCGCACATCTTCGATCAGTTCCGGCGTGTGGGCACGCGCCGGAAGGTGAGCTTCTGGTACGGCGCGCGCAGCCTCCGCGAGGCGTTCTACATCGACGACTTCAACGCGATTCAGGCTGAGCACGACAACTTCGAGTGGCATCTCGCGCTGTCCGAGCCTTTGCCCGAGGATGGCTGGACCGGCGACACCGGCTTCATCCATCAGGTCGTCCACGACAACTATCTGAAGGACCACCCGGCGCCCGAGGACGTGGAGTACTACCTGTGCGGCCCGCCGCTCATGCTCAAGGCGTGCATGGAGATGCTGGACGGCCTGGGCGTCGAGCCGGGCAACATCCTGTTCGACGACTTCGGATAACCACCCGCCAGTCCGGAGGCCGGCAGCCGTGAGACGAACCGCGTCGGTCCTGTTGCTCGCCGCGTGGGCTGCCGCCTGCGCGCCCTCCACCGACCGCCCCGCGCTCCACCTGATCGAAGGCTCGACCATGGGCACCACGTACGCGGTGCGGGTCGTGGCGGACGGACGCGGTGAATATCGCATCGACGCGCTGCGGGAAGCCGTGGGGCGGGTGCTGGCGCGCGTCGACGGACGGATGTCGACCTGGCGTCCGGAGTCGGAGCTGAGCCGCTTCAACCGATTGCAGTCGACCGAGCCGTTCCCGGTGTCGGCGGACACGCTCGCGGTGTTCCGGCACGCCCTGGAGATCAGCGCGCTGACCGGCGGCGCGTTCGACGTCACCGTCGCACCGCTGGTCGATGCATGGGGATTCGGTCCGGCGGGCCGCCCCGCGGCATTCCCGGACGCCGCCGAGATCGAGCGTTTGCGCGCGCGGGTGGGCTACCAACAGTTGCGGCTCGACGGGGCCGCGTCGACCGTCCGCAAGCTGCACCCGCTGCTCGCGGCCGACCTGTCGGCGCTGGCCAAGGGATACGCGGTCGACCAGGTGGCCGAGCTGCTCCGCGGCGAGAGGATCGAATCGTACCTGGTGGAGGTGGGCGGGGAAGTACGCACGCGCGGCCGCAGCGAACGCGGCGACGCCTGGCGCGTCGGGATCGAGCGTCCCTCGCCCGGCCCGCCGGCCGTCCAGCGCCTGTTCGGGCTCAGTAATCTCGCGCTGGCCACCTCGGGCGACTACCGCAACTACTACGAGGTCGAGGGTCGGCGCCTGTCGCATACGATTGACCCCCGCACGGGCCGCCCCGTGGCGCACCGGCTCGCGTCGGCCAGCGTGATTGATCCGCTGTGCGTCCGCGCGGATGCCCTCGCCACCGCCCTGGGCGTGCTGGGGCCGGAAGCAGGGTTCGCGCTGGCCGTAGAGCAGGGTTGGGCCGCGCTCGTGATCGGCCGGCGTAACGACGGGACGCTGTACGAGCTGGAGACACCTGCTTTTGCGTCCCTGAGCGCCGGGTCGTAGCGGTTGCGGCGCCGAGTGATTCCCGCGGTGGGCGCGCAGGCAGCGGTATAGAATCGACCGGCGGACATTCCAGGACTCGCGTTGCACCATGCCCCAGTCAGCCGCCGGAACCGTGCGGGACGTTCGCTACGAACCGGATGAGCGGCCGCCCCTGGCGCTGGCCCTCGGACTGGGATTCCAGTTCGCCATGCTCGCCGTCGCGGGCATCGTGCTTACCCCGGCCATCGTCGTGCGGGCGGCGGGTGGCAGCGACGGCTTCCTGTCGTGGGCGACGTTCGCCGCGCTGGCGATCAGCGGGGTCACGACGGTGCTGCAGGCCGTCCGGATCGGCCGCGTCGGTTCCGGCCACGTCCTGCTGATGGGCACGTCGGCCGCCTTCATTGCCGTCTGCGTCACGGCGATCGCCAACGGTGGACCGGGGCTGCTCGCCACGCTCGTCACCATCTCGGCCCTGTTCCAGTTCGCCCTCTCGGCGCGCTTGTCGCTGCTGCGCCGGGTGCTCACCCCGACGGTGTGCGGCACCGTGATCATGCTGATCCCGGTGACGCTCATGCCGATCATGTTCGGCCTGCTGACCGACGTACCGGAGAGCGCGGCGCCATCGGCAGCGCCCATCAGCGCCGCAGCTACGCTCATTGTCACGGTCCTCGTCACGCTGCGCGCGTCGGGCGTCTGGCGCCTCTGGGCGCCGGTCATCGGCATCGGCGTCGGCTGCGCGGTCGCCGTCACGTTCGGACTCTACGACGTCCAACGCATCGCCGCGGCGGACTGGATCGGGCTGCCGGAGGGCTCCTGGCCCGGATTCGATCTCAGCTTCGGCGTCGCGTTCTGGTCCCTCCTGCCGGCGTTTGTCTTCGTGACCCTGATCGGGGCCATCGAGACGATTGGCGACAGCGTCGCCATCCAGCGCGTTTCGCGCCGGAAGGCGCGGGCGACCGATTTTCGAGTCGTACAGGGCGCGGTCGCAGCCGACGGCGTGGGCAATCTGCTCTCGGGCCTCGCGGCGACGGTACCGAACACGACGTACTCATCGAGCGTTTCCGTGACGGAGATCACCGGGGTCGCTGCCCGCAACGTCGGCGTATGCATCGGTGGTCTTTTCGTCGTGCTGGCGTTCCTGCCGAAGTTCATGGCGCTCATCCTGGCGATTCCCGGACCCGTGGCCGGCGCGTACACCATCGTGCTGATGGCCACGCTCTTCGTGCTCGGGATGCAGGTGGTCGTGGAGGACGGCACGGACTACCGCAAGGGCATCGTGGTCGGGGTCGGATTCTGGGTCGGTCTCGGCTTCCAGAACCAGTTGATCTTCGCCGATTCGCTGGGCGCGTGGGGCGGACTGCTCGGAAACGGCATGACCTCCGGCGGTCTCGCGGCGATACTGATGACGCTGTTTCTGGAGGTGTCCAGGCCGCGCCGCCGGCGCTTCCAGACCGACCTGGATGTCGATGCCTACCCGGCCATCGATGAGTTCCTCAGCGAATTCGCCGCCAGCCGGGGCTGGGGCGCGGGGATGACCGACCGGCTCCGCGCGGTCGGCGAGGAGACGCTGCTCACGCTCATCCGCCCGGACGAGGACGGCGCGCAGCAGCCCGCGCGGCGCCTGCAGGTGGTGGCGCGCAGCGACGGCCGGGCGGCGGAGCTCGAGTTCGTCGCGGCAACCGACGAGGAGAACATCGAGGATCAGATGGCGCTGCTCGGCGAGCGGACCGCCGGTATGCCGGTCGACCAGGAGGTCTCGTTGCGGCTGCTGCGCCACTATGCATCCGCGGTGCGCCACCAGCAATATCACGATACGGATGTCGTCACGGTGCGCGTCGAGCCGCCGTCGCAATCGGCCTGAAGCGGACTCCCGCCAGCCGCGGGTGAAACCCCGCTTGGCACCGAAACGCGGGCGGCCGCTGGCTGTTAGAATCGAGTGGAATGGCGCTGTTCCTGCTTTCCTTGGCGGTGATCGCGGCGGTGATGCTGGTCATGGCGGTCGGCCTGCTGTTCAACCAGACCTGCCTGCGCGGTTCCTGCGGAGGTCCCGAGCTGTCGGGACCGGACGGGGATTCGCTCAGGTGCGCCGCCTGTCCGAAACGGAAGGCCTCTGCCTAACGGCTCTCTCCCGCGGCCAGCCTCGCCAGCACGGCAGTCAACAGCGCGTCTTCGTCCGGCTGCACGGTGCGCAGATCCAGCAGCAGCTGATCCTGTTCGATGCGCCCGATAACGGGCGGCGCGGCCTGTCGCAGCCGCGCTTCCAGGTCGCCGCTGCTGCAGCCTTCGATCCGCACGCTCAACAGGCAGCTCGGAATGGTCAGGCCGGGGGTGGTCCCGCCACCGACCACGGATTCACCGTCCGCGACGGCAACCGCAATCCGGGCAACCGTCGCGAACTGCTCCGTGATCCGCCGCGCGCGTGTCCGTAGCGATTCCCTGGTGGCGCCGATCATTGCCGCCACCGGTACGGAGCGCCCCGCCCGCCCGGTGGCGTACTCCAGCAGCGTCGCCTCGAGTGCGGCGTACACGAGCTTGTCTACGCGCAGGGCGCGCATGAGCGGGTGCCGCCGGATCGACTCCAGCTGCGGGCTCCGCCCGACGATGAGGCCAGCCTGCGGCCCACCCAGCAGCTTGTCGCCGCTGAAGCAGCACACCGCGCATCCGGCCTCCACGCTCGCACCCACGCGCGGCTCGTCCCAGGCCGGGCCGCCGCCGGTCGCCGTGGGCGGCTCCAGCAAATTGCCGCTGCCGAGGTCATCGACGACCGGCACGTCGAACCGCCGGCCGATGTCCACCAGCGCCGCCAGCGACGGCCGCTCCGCAAAGCCTTCGATCCGGAAGTTAGATGGATGCACGCGCAGGATGAGCGCCGTGCGTTCGTTGACGGCGGCGGCATAGTCGGCCGGCCGCGTCCGGTTCGTCGTGCCCACCTCGCGCAGTTGGGCGCCCGACTGCCGCAGAACGTCCGGAATGCGGAAGCCGCCGCCGATTTCTACGAGCTCTCCGCGCGAAACGATTACTTCCCGCCCGGCGGCGAGCGCGGTCAACGTCAGCAGCACGGCGGCGGCGTTGTTGTTGACGACGGCCGCCTCCTCCGCGCCGGTCAGGCGCTGCAGCAACGTCCGCGCGTGGACCGCGCGCGACCCGCGCGAGCCGCTGGCAAGGTCGAATTCGAGGTTGGAATAGGCAGCGACGGCCGCAATCCGCTCGACGGCCGCCTGCGCCAGCGGCGCCCGGCCCAGGTTCGTATGGACGATCACGCCGGTGGCGTTGATGACAGGTCTCAGTGACGGCGAGAGCGCAGCGTGGAGGCGCCGCGCCAGCCCGGCTTCGATCCGCCGCGCCACCGTCTCGCTGCCGGGGCGCGCCGCGGGCGCGTCCGCCAGCCGGGCGCGCACGGCCGCGGCTTCCTCGCGCAACGCGGCAACCACGGCCTGCCGGCCGAAGCGGTCCTCGAGCTGCCGTACGGCGTCTCGCTGGAGGAGCTTTTCGATCGAAGGGATGACGTGGAACGCGCCGGTCATCGTCGTTAGATGGGGCTACGCCCCAAACCCCCGGCAAGCCCATGCGGGGACCCCTTCGCCCCGCGCCGGGCATGCCGGGCCGCGCCGTGCGCGGCCTGGGGGACGGACGCCTCCATGTCGCCGTCCCCCTCCGTACTTCACCTTCGGAGGGGTTTCGCTACTTCGTCGCTACATGGGGCTGCGCCCCAAACCCCCGGCGTGCGCGGCGGGCGGGGTAATCTTGCCGGTGTTCGGCCGTTCAGGATACCATCACGCTCACTCGCGTAGTTCCTGCCGAATTCAAAGTTCTTACCTGTCACGCAGCGATCTTTCTGGAGGCGCGGAGCATGAGTCGTGCGTTATTGAGTGTGTCGGACAAGACGGGGCTCGTCGATCTGGCAAGCGGACTCTCACAGCGAGGGGTCGATCTGATCTCTACGGGCGGGACGGCGCGCGCCTTGCGCGCGGCCGGCCTGGCGGTTACCGGCGTGTCCGACGTAACGGGCTTTCCGGAGATGATGGACGGGCGCGTCAAGACGCTCCACCCGGCGGTGCACGGCGGCATTCTCGCGCGGCGCGAGCGCGCGGACGATCTCGCGGCGATCGAGAGCGAAGGGATCCAGCCGATCGATCTGGTGGTGGTGAACCTCTACCCGTTCACACAGGCGGCGACCAGTCCGGACACCAGCTTCGACGGTTTGATCGAGCAGATCGACATTGGTGGACCGAGCATGGTGCGCGCGGCGGCCAAGAACTTCCGGGACGTGCTGATAGTCGTGGATCCGGCGGACTATCCGCGCGTATTGGCGGCGCTCGCCGCCGCGGGCGGCGCGGACCCGGGCTTCCGGTTCGAGCTGGCGCGCAAGGCATTCGCGCATACCGCTGCCTACGACGGGACGATTGCGGCGGCGCTGGCGGCTGTTGGGGTGGACGGCGGGCAGTTCACGCACGCGCCGCTCGTGCTCGACGGGCTCGCGCCCGACCATCTGGCGGTGTCGGCGCGCAAGCTGCAGGATCTGCGGTACGGGGAAAATCCCCATCAGCAGGCCGCGCTCTACGCCGTGGATCCGGGTTGGGGATTCGGGACGGCGCAGGTTGTCCAGGGCAAGGGCCTGTCGTTCACGAACCTGCTGGATCTGGATGCCGCGGCCCGGCTCGTGCTCGAGTTCACCGAGCCGGCGGCCGTCGTGGTCAAGCACACGAATCCGTGCGGCGTGGCGACGGCGGCGTCGCTGGAGGAGGCATACGTCACGGCGCGCGAGGTCGATCCGTTGTCGGCGTTCGGCGGCATCGTCGGCTTGAACCGGCCTCTCGACGCCGGCACGGCCCGGGAGATTGCCAGCACGTTCATCGAGGCGGTGGTGGCGCCGGCCGCCGACGCGGATGCGCGCGAGGTGCTGGCGGCCAAGAAGAACCTGCGGCTCGTGCTGGCCGACTGCGCCCCGCTGACGGACGGCGCCGCCAACCGGCGCGAGGTGCGCTCGATCATGGGCGCGCTGCTGGTTCAGGACCGCGACCGGGTCACGGAGGCGGCGGTCGACTGGCGCGACGGCGCGGAAATTGCGCCCGGCGCCACGCTGCGCGTCGTGACCCGGCGGGCGCCGACGGCGGCCGAGTGGACCGCGCTGCGGTTCGCTTGGCGCGTGTGTGCGCACGTGAAGTCGAACACGATTCTGTTCGCCCACGCGGATCGCGCGGCGGCCGTGGGGGCCGGCCAGATGAGCCGGGTCGATGCGGTAAAGGTGGCGAGGCTCAAGGCCGGTGCGCTCGGCGGCACGGTGGCCGCGTCCGATGCCTTTTTCCCGTTCCGGGACGGGCTCGACGCCATTGCGGAGGCGGGTGCAACAGCGGTGGTGCAACCGGGCGGCTCGCGGCGCGACGCAGAGGTGATCGAGGCCGCGGACGAGCACGGCATGGCGATGGTGTTCGCCGGCCGGCGCCACTTCCGCCACTAGTCGCGCGCGCCCGCGACCGTGCGTCAGCCTTGCGCGGGGCCGGCTAGCGCGTCTCCTGCGGGCGCTGGTCCGCCGCCGCGACCGGCAACGTCAACAGGACCAGCAGCAGCATCAGAAACTCCGAATCGCCGAAGTTGTACTCGAACAGGCCGGCGGTCAGCATGCTGGCCATGGCTGCCAGCCCGGCCGCCGCGAGCATCCGGTACTCTGGTTCCCGGAACCGCGCCGCCAGTTCGCGCAGCACGGCCACCACGAACCAGAGCCACACGGCGAGCGCCGGCAAGCCCCGCTCCGCCGCTATCTGGAGGGGCACGTTGTGCAGGTGCGGGTTGGTTTCGTTGACGGCGTCCGGGCCGCGGTACCGCGGATAGACCTGCTGCACCATGTCCGGCCCGACGCCGGTCAACGGGTGGTCTCGGACCATCCTCACGCCCGCGCGCGCCATCGCAATCCGGTCCCGACTCGTGGGATCGCGCCAATCGAAGATCGAGTCGATGCGGTCGGCGATCGCGCCGGGCGCCACGGCCATGACGGTGACCACCAGGATCGGCAGCACCGCGAGGAGCCGCACGTTCCTCACGGCGAGCAGCAGACCGACGCCGACGCACGCGCCGATCCAGACGCCGCGCGTGAACGTGGTCACCAGTGCGACGGTCAGCGCCGGCAGAACGAGGCTTGCCCATGTTCGATCGCGCGCGTCGAACAGCAGGCGGGCGGTTGCCAGCACGACCACCAGCATCAACAGGCCCGAGTAGGTCATGTAGTGCCCCATGAATCCGGGCGGGCGTTGCTGGATGCCGTCGTAGCCGAATATTCCGTACTGCACGATGCCGAACACGGCGGTTGCCGCGCCGGCGCTGATGATGACGGTGGCTGCCGTCGAGGCCGCGCGGCCGCGCGCCAGCCGGTAGACGACCGGCACCACCAGAAACAGCACCACTTCCTTCGAGTCCGCGAGGCTGGCGGCCGGGTCCAGCGACGCCGCAACGGACACCAGCGTCAGCAGCGCATAGCCGAGCAGCGGCCAGAAGAAGTGCGGGACCCGGGGACGTTCCCGATTCAGAATGAGGATGCCGAGCCAGAGACCGATCGCCAGCGTGAGCAGTATCTGTGAGGCCGCGATGGAGATCGGCAGCGCTGCGATGAACAGCAACAGCACCACCAGCGCGGCGCGCTCGAGTCCCGTCTGGCCGGCCGGCACCGGGGGGCTCCTAGACGTCGATCGTGGCTTCGTCGATCAACATCACCGGGATGTCATCCTTGATCGGATAGACCCGGTGACACCGCTCGCATTTCAGACCCGTCCCGTCGTCGACCGGCGCGACCGGTGTCTTGCAGTCGGGGCACGCGAGTATTTCCAGCAATTCAGGGTCAAGTGCCACAAGTATCTCCGCGCGAGCGCTCCAGACACTATACCAAAACCGTCCTGCGCCGGACCGGCTTGTCGCCGGCCGCGTCCTGTGGAACAATCGGAACGGCAATGCCTGTCCGGCTGCTCTCCGGCGTTCTCCTCGGGTTGCTGGTGTCCTGCCTCTGGGTGGCGCCGGCCCGGCCGGCCGCCGCCCAACCGGCGGCGGACGACGTCGCCGCGGCGCGAGCCGAGGCGTATCGCCTGTTCCTGCACGGACGTCATCTCGAAAGCGCCGGCGATGTCGAGGCGGCGGTGCGCGCCTACCGCGAGGCCGCCGAGCTGGACCCGGAGTCCGGCGAGTTGCTTGCCGAGCTGTCGTCGGTCTACGCGCGCCGCAACCAGAACGACGAGGCGATCGTGGTTGCTCGCGAGGGGCTCGAACGGGATCCGGAGAACCAGAGCGCGCACCGCATCCTGGGGCTCATCTTCGCGGCCCGCGCCAGCGAACGCTCGGGGACGGCGGAAGACGCCCAGGTCGCCAGACGGCACCTCGAGCAGGCGCGCGATACGCCGGTGGCGGACCTCCACGTCGAGCTCACGCTGGCCCGCCTGTACCTCAGGACCGACGCCGCACAGAGCGCGGTGGATCTGCTCGAGAAACTGCAGAAGGACACGCCGGGCCTTTCGGAGACGGGCATGTTGCTGGCACGGGCGTACGAGCAGGTCGGCCGCATCGGCGACGCCGTGACGACCCTCGAACAGGTGGTCGCGGGCGGCCGTCCGTCCTCGCGTGCGTTGCGCCGGCTGGCTGAGCTGTACGGCAGGGACGGACGCTGGAGCGATGCGGTCGAGGTGTACGAGCGAGCAGTCGATCTCAATCCGCGCAGCGCGCGCACCAAGCGCGAGCTGGCCAATGCGCTGCTGCGCGGCGACCGCCCTGCGCGCGCACGCGACGTGCTCAACGATCTCGTCACGATGCGTCCGAACGACGTGGCGGGACTGTACCTGTTGTCGGAGGTCGAGCTCGAGCTCGGGAATTTCGATGCGGCGGAAGCCGCCGCGCGCCGGCTGATCGAAGTCGAGCCGGGGGGATTTCGGGGCGCGTTGGCGCTGGCGGAGGTGTCCAGCGAGAAGCGCGAGCACCGCGGCGTGGTGGAGATTCTCACGCCGCTGCTGGAGAGCCCGATGGACCGCGGCCTGCGTCCGGATCAGGTCGCCGGACTGCTCGGACGACTCGGGTTTGCCTACGAGCAGTTGCAGGAGCACGAGGCGGCGAGCGGCGTGTACGAGCGGGGTGTCGAGATGCTGCCCGACAGCTTGGCGTTCGGCGGGCGGTTGACGCAGGCGTACATCGATGCCGGGCGGCTGGCCGATGCGCGGCGCGTGCTGCTGGACGTCCGGGAGCAGCATGGCGCGAATCTGGCGGTTATCCGTCTCGAAGCGCGCGTGCTGGGAGACGAGGGCGATATCGATGCCGGAGTCGCCATGCTGCGGGAAGCGCTCCGCTCCCGAGCCGAGCAGCCGCGCGCCTACCTGACGCTCGCCGCGTACTACAGCCACTACGAGCGGTTCGATGCGGCGATTGAGCTGCTGGAGTCGGCGACGGGCCGGTTCATGGACGACACCTCCATCCTCTTCCGGCTCGGGGCGGTCCTGGAACAGAGCGGGCGCTCCGCGGATGCGGAGCAACGCTTCCGGCGCATTCTCGAGCTGAATCCGGAGCACACGGCGACGTTGAACTACCTCGGGTACATGCTGGCCGACCGTGGCGAACGGTTGGAGGAATCGATCATGCTGCTGGAGCGTGCGATCGAGGCCGATCCATTCAACGGCGCGTATCTGGACAGTCTCGGCTGGGCGTACTTCAAGCTCGACCGCCTCGATCGCGCCGAGGCGCTCCTGCAGCAGGCAAGCGAGCAGATGGCCTGGAACTCCGTGGTCCAGGATCACTTTGGAGACCTGATGCTCAAGCTCGGGCGCTATACTGACGCGATCGCCGCCTGGGAGCGTGCCCTGGCCGGCGACGGGCACGAGGTCGAGCGTGCCGCCATCGAACGGAAGATCGGCGACGCCAGACGCCAGCTCGAGCGCTAGGAAGCCCCCGCGCCTCAGCGCGGCGGCATTGTGCGCGATCGCACTGGTCCTGAGCGGTTGCGCGGCGCCGCGCATCATCCTGCCGCAGGGGGCCGGCACCCCGCTACACGACTACACGGAGTTGTTCAACGCCGCGGCCGACCCGTGCCGCCGCGTCCGGACGCTCGAGTTCGTGCTCGCCATCGACGGCAGGACGGGTGACACGCGGCTTAGAGGGCGGGTCCGGGGGGCGCTTGCGCGTCCGGCCTCGCTGCGCCTCGAAGGCATTGCCCCGTTCGGAGCTCCCGCGTTCGTGCTGGTCGCCGGCGCGGAACCGGCCGTACTGCTCCTCCCGCGCCAGCGCCGCGTCGTTACCGACGCTACGGGAAAGGATCTGCTCGAGTTGCTCGCCGGAGTGCCGCTCGGTCCGGCCGACCTGCGGGCCGTGCTGACCGGTTGCCTCAAACCGGATCCTGCGCCGGTTGGCGCGCGCGCGTATCGCAACGGGTGGGTCGGCGTAGAGCTCGAGGGAGACGCGACGCTATACCTGAACCGCGTCGACGGGACGCCCGTCATCGTTGCCGGCCGGCGCAGCGGTCTGCTCGTCGAGTACGGCGGGCACATGCGGGGCATGCCGCGCCGGATTCATATGCGGACTACCGGACCGGACAGTGTCGTCACCACTGTGACGGCGACGCTCTCCCAGGTGAGCATCAACGTCGAAATCGACGAACGGGCGTTCGCCCGGCGCGTGCCCGGGGATTTCAAACCCACGTCCATCGAGACGCTGCGGCCCGAAAGCGGGCCGCTCGCGGTGAGCGAAGAAGCCGCGCGCGGCGCCGCGGCGGAAGGTGTACCCCCGGCCGCTCCCTAGCGATACGACCCGTGACGTTCTCCGTTAGCGCACCGGCCAAGATCAATCTTCACCTGCGGATCCTCGGACTGCGTCCGGATGGCTTCCACGAGGTCCTCACGCTGCTGCAGTCGATTCACCTGCACGACACGCTGACGATTCAGCCCTGTCGCGGACCGCTGACGATCCGCTGCCGCAACCCGCAGGTTCCCGCAGGGCGCGCAAACCTGGTGTGGACCGCGGCCCGTGTGCTGTGGGAGGCGCTCGGCCGCCGCGGCGAGCCGGCGGGCGCCGCCGTTACGATCCGCAAGCGGATTCCGGCGGCGGCCGGTCTGGCCGGCGGCAGCAGCGACGCCGCTGCGGCGCTGCGCGGGCTGTGCGCCGCGTGGCGTGTCCCGGCCAGCGGGCGCTGGCTCCGTGCTCTGGCGTCGGAGATCGGGTCCGACGTGCCGTATTTCCTCGACGGTGGCGCGGCGCTGGCCCGCGGGCGCGGGGAACGGATTCGCCGCGTGCCCGACGTCGAGCCGCTGTGGGTGGTGCTGGCGCGTCCGCCGTTCGGCGTTGGCACAGCCGACGCTTACCGCTGGTTCGACGCGGATCCGCCGCGCCGCGCCGCGTCGCGGCGGCCGGCTGGCTTGCCGCGGCGCTGGCGACGGACCTGGCGCGGGCTGGAGAACGACCTGCAGCCGGTGGTCGCCCGGCGTCATCCGGAGCTCGCGGTCATGGTGGAGCGGCTGGGGCGGGCCGGCGCGCTGGCGGCGGCCATGACCGGCAGCGGGTCGGTGGTTTACGGCCTGTACCGCCAGCAGCGGGTGGCGCAAGCCGCGCGTCTGGCGGTCCGTCGCCGCGGTTGGCGCACCACGTTGACGCGGACGACCGGCCGCACCGAGTTCGCCCACATGGTCGCGGCGGTGCCGTCGCCGCCTGGATAGCAGTCCGCGGCAAGCGCGGCGCGGGGCAAAGGGGTCCCCGCTAGCGCTTGCCGGGGGTTCGGGGCGCAGCCCCGAGGTGATGAAGCAGTCCCCGCTAGCGCTTGCCGGGGGTTTGGGGCGCAGCCCCGAGGTAGCGATGCTGCTTGCCCACTCTCGTCGCATCAGCTACAGTACTCACCCGCTCCGCGCCGCGCGCGGCATGCGGGCCCGCTGCAGCGGCCCGCTGCAGCGGGCGTGGCGGGTGTTGTCACCAGCCGGGCCTCCTGCGAGCCCACTCAAGTTGGGGCGTGGCCAAGCGGTAAGGCGCGGGACTTTGGATCCCGTATTCGAAGGTTCGAATCCTTCCGCCCCAGCCAGCGCCCCGTATGTTGCAAGGGAGTGACTGTGACAAGCGCCGCCTGCGGCGACGGGCGGTTCGGCGTGTCGGCTGCGTGGCGTCAGGGTGCCAATGCATAGCAGGGAATTGAAGCTGTTTGCGGGGAGCGCGCACCCCGTGCTCGCCAAGCGGATCGCCGACATTGTGGACGTGCCGCTGGGCCGCGCCTGCCTCCGGCGCTTTTCCGACGGCGAGGTGTCGTTTCAGATCGACGAGAACATCCGAGGCGCCGACGTATTCGTGATCCAGCCGACCTGCACCCCGGTCGACGAGAATCTGATCGAGCTGTGCGTGATGATCGACGCATTCCGCCGCTCGTCCGCGTCGCGCATCACCGCCGTGATGCCGTACTACGGATACGCGCGCCAGGATCGCAAGGACAAGCCGCGCGTGCCGATCTCCGCCAAGCTGGTCGCCAACCTGCTGGGCGCCGCCGGAACCAACCGCGTGTTGACGATGGATCTGCACAAGGCGCAGATCCAGGGCTTTTTCGACATTCCGGTGGACCACCTGTTTGCGGCCCCGGTATTCATCGACTATCTGGCGAAGCTGCAGCATGACAGGCCCGTCACTATCGTCTCGCCCGACGCCGGTGGCGTCGAGCGAGCGCGTGCGTACGCGAAGCGCCTCGGCGTCGATGTCGAGCTGGCGATCATCGACAAGCGGCGTGCGTCGGACGGCCACGCCGAGGTGATGCACGTGGTGGGCGAGGTGCGGGGCCGCATCTGCATCATTCAGGATGACATCGTCGACACCGCCGGAACGCTGCGCCAGGCATCGCGGGCGTTGCGCGACAACGGCGCCGCGCGGGTGCTGGCGTGTTGCGTGCACGGCGTGCTGTCCGGTCCGGCGCTGCAGCGGATCGAGGATTCACCACTGGAGCCGTTGATCGTGACCGACACCATTCCACTCCGGCACGAGTTGGCGAAATCGTCGAAGATTCAGGTGCTGTCGGTGGCGCAACTGCTCGGGCAGGCGATTCAGAGCATTCATCAGGAAACATCCGTGTCCTCCCTGTTCGTCTGAGCAGGCAGGGTGGCGGATAGCGGCGGCAGAGGGGACAGGCAGAGGCGATGGACGCAACGTTGGCGGCGGTGACGCGGAACGAGCGGGGAAAGAACGAATCGAGGCGGCTGCGGCGCGCGGGACAGGTGCCGGCGGTATTGTACGGCGGCAAGGCGAGCGGCGCCGCGGCGATCAAGATGGATCCCAAGGCGCTGCTCGACATTCTGCACTCGGACTCGGGCATCAACACCCTGATCGGCCTGAGCGTAGACGGCGGGACCGCGAGCCCGGTGCTGGTCAAGGAGTTTCAGCTCGACCCGGTCAGCAACGAGCTGCTGCATGTCGACTTCTACCGGCCGGAGCTGGACAGGGCCGTTATAGTCACCGTACCGGTGACACTCACGGGCGAGGCGGCCGGCGTCAAGCAGCAGGGCGGGCTCGTCGATTTCGTGCAGCGCGACGTGCAGGTCGAGTGTCTGCCGACCGAGATTCCCGAACATATCGAGGTGGACATCAGCAACCTCATGATCGGTCAGGGCGTTCGGCTGCACGACCTGCTCCAGGATGTTACGTGGAAACCGATGAGCGATCCCGACTCCCTGCTGGTGCACGTCGTAGCGCCGAAGGTGGAGGAGGAGGAGGAGCCCGACGAGGAAGTTGCGGCGGCGGAGGACGCGGCGGTGGATGGGGATGCCGACGCGGAAGGCGCCAAGAAAGGAAAGGCGGAGGCGGGCGACTAGCGGTCCGTGGCGTCGTGAAGCTGATCGTCGGGCTTGGCAATCCGGGTTCGAGATACCGCGGCACGCGCCACAACGTCGGCTTCGAGGTGGTCGACGAGATCGCGCGGCGGCGCGAGCTGGTGTTCGAACCCAGTCCGGCCGATGCCCTCATGGCGCGGGAACGCGGGCCGAACGCGCAAGTCATGCTGGCCAAGCCCTGCACGTTCATGAACCTGAGCGGTGAGGCGGTCGGCGCGCTGGTCCGCTATTACCGGTTCGATCTGGACGATGTGCTGGTCGTAACCGACGACGTGAACCTGCCGCTCGGCCGCTTGCGGGCGCGGCGCGGCGGCTCGGCGGGCGGCCACAACGGCCTGGAATCGGTGATCGCGTTGCTGGGAACCGAGCAGTTCGCCCGCTTGCGGGTGGGGGTCGACCGCGGTGACCGCCGGCGAGACCTTTCCCGCCATGTGCTGGCCGGGTTCGAACCAGATGAGCTGGATACAATCAGGGACGCTATCGCGGAAGCTGGAGATGCAGTCGAGGAGTTTGCCGCAAGCGGCATCGACGTGATGATGAACCGTTTCAACTAGTCCCGTGCTCCTTGCCGCCGGCGATCGGCGGCCATCATTGACCGAGAGGAGTTTGATGTCTGAACCACGACAGTACGAATTGATCTACGTCATCGCCCCGGACGTGGATGACGCGGGGGTTGCCGAGTTGCACACCCGCGTCGAAGGGATCGTCACCGCGGGCGGCGGGCAGATCGACAAGACCGACAACTGGGGCCGGCGGCGGTTGGCGTACGAGATAGACCGCCACAGGGAAGGCACGTACGTGCTGGAGCTGTTTACCGGCACGGGTGCAATAGTCGCCGAGCTGGACCGGCGGCTGAAGGTGGCCGACAATGTCCTGCGGTATCTGATCGTCCGCGTCGACGAGGATCTGCGCAAGGCCGAGCGCGCGCGGGCCAAGCGGCAGGCCAAGCGGCAGCGGCGGCAGGGTGCCCGCGGATCGGCGGCGCCGCCGAAATCTGTCCCGGCTGAGGAAACCGCGCCGCCGGAATCCGTTGCGACCGAGGAAACCGCGGTGGCGGAAGCCGCAGCGGCTGAGGAGACAGCGGTGACTGAAGAGTCCGGTGACCAGCCGGCGCCCGCGGCGGAGGTGAGCGAATGAAGAAGGAACGAGGCCCGCGGCGGCCGTCGAACGGTGGTCCGCGGCGCGGCGGTTTTCGGCGCAAGCGCGTGTGCCGCTTTTGCGTCGACAAGGTTGACTACATCGATTACAAGGATGTGCGGGTGCTGATGGTGTCGATCCCGGAGCGCGGCAAGATTCAGCCGCGCCGCATTTCCGGGACGTGCGCCAAGCACCAGCGCAAGCTGACGACGGCCATCAAGCGGGCGCGGCAGCTGGCGCTCATTCCGTACATCACCGACTAGCGGAGGTTTTAGTGGTAGAGCTCATCCTGCGGGAAAGCATCGACCATCTGGGCCGCCGCGGCGATGTCGTCAAGGTGGCCGCCGGCTACGCACGCAACTACCTGCTGCCGCGCGGGTTGGCGCTGCCGATCACCGAGACGAACCGCCGGCAGGTGGAGCGGGAGCGCGCCATCGCCGAACAGCGCGAGGCGGACGAGCGCGCCGCGGCGCAGTCCGTGGCGGACCGCGTGGCGGCGGTGGAATGCGAGATCGCGCGGCGCGTCGGGGAGCACGACACGCTCTACGGTTCGGTGACCAACGCCGACATCGCCGAGTACCTGACCGCGCAGGCGCTGGAAATTGACAAGCGCCAGGTGCAGCTGGACGAGCCGATCAAGCAGCTGGGCGAGTTCACTGTTGCCGTCAAGATTCACCGCGACGTCACGGCCGACGTCCGCGTGCGCGTCGTCAGGGAAAGGGAAGGGGACGACGCGGGCGCGCCCGCGTAGGAGCCGCCGGCAAACCGGCGTCTGCTGGCGTTGGGCCGCCGATCGAGGGCTGACGCGCGCGGCGCGCGCATTGCTGGTGTGTCTGTCGGATGGATGACTTCGCGTCGACCCCTGCCGCCGAGCGATCGCTGCCGCACAACCTGGAGGCGGAGCGCTGCGTCCTCGGCTCGATTCTGATCAACAACTCGACATTCAACGTGGCGGCGGAACTCGTCAAGGCTGACGACTTCTACCGTGACGCCCACCGCCGCGTCTTCAACAAAATCATCGGCCTCAGCGAGCGGGGCCAGGCGATTGACCTCGTCACGCTGCGCGAGGAGCTCGAGCGGACGGGCGATCTCGAGAAGATCGGCGGCCCGGCGTACATCAGCGCGCTCGCCGACGGCGTGCCGCGGTCGACCAACGTCGCGCACTACGCGCAGATCGTCAAGGAAAAGTCCACCCTCCGAAATCTCATCCATTCGGCCAACAAGATCGTCTCGAACGCCTACGCCGCCGAAGACGATGCCGACGACGTGCTCGACCGGGCACAGCGGGAGATCTTCGCTATCGCCGAAGACCGCATCCACAGCGGCTTCGTGTCGATGGAGGAGCTCGTCAAGGATGGTTTCGAAACGGTCGAACGGATCCAGGCGCAGCGGGGTCTGGTAACCGGCGTACCCACCGGCTTCGCGGATATCGACGAGATGACTTCGGGGCTGCAGCCAGCCGACCTCGTCATCATCGCCGGGCGCCCGTCGATGGGCAAGACCGCGTTCGCCCTCAACGCCGCCCTGCACGTCGGGACGGCTGGCGAGCGTACGGCCGGCATATTCAGTCTCGAGATGGCCAAGGAGCAGATCTTCATGCGGATGCTGACCTCCGAGGCGGAGGTCGACGCCCACCGGCTGCGTACCGGCATGCTGAGCGACACCGACTGGAGCAGACTGTCGGACGCCTTGGGAAGGCTCGGGCAGGCCCGCATTTTCGTCGATGACACCCCGGGGATCGGCGTGTTGGAGATGCGCGCCAAGAGTCGTCTCCTCAAGGAAACGCACGGTCTCGATCTGGTGATCGTCGACTACATCCAGCTGATGCAGGGGCGCGGCCGGTTCGAGAACCGCACGCAGGAGATCGCTTCGATCTCGCGGAGCTTGAAAGGGCTCGCCAAGGAGCTGAACGTGCCGGTGGTGGCATTGTCCCAGTTGAGCCGCGCGCCCGAGGCGCGCGCGGATCGCCGGCCGCAGCTCTCCGACCTGCGGGAATCGGGCGCGCTGGAGCAGGATGCCGACGTGGTCATGTTCATCTTTCGTGAGGAGATGTACGACCAAAAGCCGGAGAATGACGGTGTGGCGGAGGTCATCGTTGGCAAGCAGCGCAATGGGCCGACCGGGACGGTGAAGCTCGCATTCCTCAAGCAGTACACCCGCTTCGCCAACCTCAGTCTGGCCGGGCAGTAGTCCGGATCGTTTACTGGTGGTCCGACCGACCTTCGCCCAGATCGACGTGGCAGCGCTGAAGGCGAACTACCGCGCCCTGCGCGCGTTCGTCGCGCCTTCGTCCGTGGGCCGGCAACCGCCGGAGGTCATCGCCGTCGTCAAGGCCAATGCGTACGGCCACGGCGCGGTGGCCGTGGCCAGGGCCCTGGAGGAAGCCGGCGCGGCGATGCTGGCCTGCGCGGACATCGAGGAAGGGGTGCAGTTGCGGCACGGCGGTGTCCGGATACCGGTTCTCGTGTTCGGCGCACTCAGCATCAGTGACCTCGGTGGCGTGTTCGAGCACCGGCTCACGCCGACCGTATCGTCGCCGTCAGCGGCGCGGGCGCTGCACGAGATGGCGGCGCGGCGCGGTCTCCGGCTCCGTTGCCACCTGAAGGTCGATACCGGCATGAACCGCTTCGGTTTCCGGTACGACAACCTGCGCTCTACGCTGCCGGACGTGCTCGCCAGCCGGCATCTTGTGTTCGAGGCGGTCTATACCCACTTCGCGACCGCCGATGAGTCGGCCGCGCCCCTCTTCGAGCAGCAGCAGCAGCGGTTCGAGGCATCGACGGCGCTGCTCTCCGAGCTCGGCCTTGGCGGCACGCCGCGCCACGCCGCCAACAGCGCGGCGCTGTTGCGCGATCGGCGCACCTGGTTCGACGCCGTGCGGCCCGGCCTGTTGCTGTACGGGGCCATCCCGGCCGGCCTGCCGGCGCCGGCAGGCCTGCAGCTCCGGCCCGTCATGTCGCTGCACAGCCGGATCGTCGCGGTCAAGGGGATGCGCCCGGGCGAGACCTGCGGCTACGGTGCACGGTTCCGGGCCGACCGGCCGACGCGCGTAGCGGTGGTACCGGCCGGCTACGCGGACGGCCTCGACGTGCGCATGGCCGGCGTTGGCGCGGTGCTCGTCCGTGGCCGACGCGCGCCGATCGTCGGGTCGGTCTGCATGGATTCAATCACCATCGACGTCACGACGATGGACGTCAGTCCGGGTGACGAGGTGGTGCTGATCGGCGCCCAGGGCGGCGCATGCATCGGCGTCGGAGAGGTGGCGGATTGGATCGGCACGGTGCCGCATGAAATCCTGTGCCGCACCGGCAGCCGGATTGAGCGGGTGTATTCCGATACGGACGCGTCTGCTGGAGCCGGGGAGTCGGCGGCGCCATGAAGGAGCTGAGGACGATCTTCGTCTGTCAGGCCTGCGGCGCGCAGGCGCGCAAGTGGTTCGGGCAGTGCCCCGACTGTGGCGCGTGGAACTCGCTCGTGGAGGAGCCGACGCCTGCCGTGACGGGGGGCGCGAAGGGGCCCGTGCCCGCGGCCGGCGGCGCCACGGCGCAGCGCTACGACCAGATCGAGACGGCGGACGCGGCGCGACAGGCGAGCGGCATAGGCGAGCTCGACCGGGTGCTGGGCGGCGGGATCGTCCCGGGTTCGGCCGTGCTGCTGGGCGGTGAGCCGGGCATCGGCAAGTCGACGCTGCTGCTGCAGATGGCGGCGGCGGTCGCGCGCACCCTCGGCCCGGTGCTGTATGCCTCGGGCGAGGAGTCCGTGCAGCAGCTCAAGATGCGCGGCGACCGGCTTGGCCTCGGTGCGCCGCCGCTCTACCTGCTGGCGGAGACCTGCCTGGAGCGGATCGTCGAGGAGGCCGAGCGGGTCAAGCCGGTCGTGCTGATTGTCGATTCGATTCAGACGGTCTTTTCGCTCAAGCTGCAGTCCGCCCCGGGCAGCATCGGCCAGGTGCGGACGGCGGCGGCGGACCTGCTGTTTATCGCCAAGGGCAGGAATCTGCCGATCTTTCTCGTGGGGCACGTGACGAAGGACGGCAGCCTCGCCGGGCCGAAAGTGCTGGAGCATGTCGTCGATACCGTGTTGTACTTCGAAGGCGAGCGGCATCATTCCCACCGGGTGATCCGTGCGGTGAAGAACCGTTTCGGCGCGGTGAGCGAGCTGGGCGTCTTCGATATGACCGGCTCGGGGCTCCGGGGCGTCCCCAATCCGTCGCAGTTGTTTCTGGCGGAGCGGGTCGCAAATGCGCCGGGCTCGGCGGTGCTATGCTCCGTCGAAGGGTCGCGGCCGATCCTCGTCGAGGTGCAGGCGCTCGTGAGCGGCGGGGCCTACGGCACCGCGCGGCGCACGGCAAGCGGACTCGACCACAACCGCCTGTCGCTGCTGCTGGCGGTGCTGGAGAAGCGCGCCGGGCTCAGTCTGGCGGGGGAGGACGTGTTCCTGAACATGGCCGGCGGGTTGACCGTCAACGAGCCGGCGGCCGACCTCGGAGTGATTGCGGCCGTGGCTTCCAGCCTGCGCAATCGGCCGGTGCGGCCGGGTACCGTCGTGTTCGGCGAGGTCGGCCTTTGCGGCGAGGTGCGCGGCACGGCGCGCGCCGGTCTGCGACTCCGGGAGGCGGCGCAGCTCGGATTCACGCGCTGCGTCATGCCGGGCAGCAATTGCGCGCCGGGGGCCGACGGCGGGGCCTGCGAGCAGGTCGGGGTCGGCACCGTCGCGGACGCGCTGGAGGCGCTGCTCGACTAGATGGCACCTCCGTTTCACTGGTGGCGCACCGTCTTCTGGCTGATACCGGCAATCAGCGTCTATACCGCCGTGCTCGGCAGCCTGTCTCTGGTGTCCAGCCTGGTGGATCGCAGCGGCAACACAGCCCACCGCTGCGCGCGCGCCTGGGCACGGCTGATCCTGCTGACGACGGGGGTGCGCGTGCGCGTCGAGGGGCTCGAACACCTGCCGCACGACGGCGCCTACGTATTCGTGTCGAACCACCAGAGCATCTATGACATTCCGATTCTGTTCTGGACGCTGCCCTTCCAGTTGCGCATCATCGCCAAGGCGTCACTCGGCCGTTTTCCGGTGCTGGGTTGGCATCTGCGTTACACGGGACACCTGCTCGTGGAACGGGAGCGAACCGGCGCCGCGACGCTGGCGCAGGTGGCCGCACTGATGGAAGGCGGCCGGTCGCTCATCGTTTTTCCGGAGGGCACGCGCAGCCGGGACGGCCGGGTGGGGCCGTTCAAACGGGGCCTGTTCCTGATGGCCATCGAAGCGGGACTGCCGGTCGTGCCGGTGTCGGTTGCCGGCAGCCGCCATGTGATGCTGAAGGGACGCCTGATGACCTGCCCGGGCAACGTGGACGTGGTTGTTCACGAGCCGATCCAGACACGCGGCATGAGCCGCGACGGCGCGCGCAGTCTGGCGGATCGGACCCGGGACCTCGTGGAGCGGAAAGCCGCCTGAAGACCGACGGCATCCGGTCGGTCGGTCGGAGCATGCCGGTGCAGATTTCAGCCATCATCGCGGCGGGGGGCAGGGGCGAGCGCCTGGGCGGCCCGGTGCGCAAGCAGTTGCGGACCGTGGGCGGCCGCACCCTGCTGGAGCGGAGCATCGCGCCGTTCGATGCCAGCGAGCGGATCGGTGAGATGGTTCTCGTGCTGCCGGCCGAACTGGTGGCGGTGCCGCCCGGCCTCGTGCGCCGGATCCGCACGCCGGTCCGGCTGGTCACGGGCGGCGCGCGCCGTCAGGATTCGGTGGCGGCCGGCCTCGCGGCCGTCGCGCCCGAAAGTGAAATCGTTGTCATTCACGACGCGGCCCGGCCGTTCTGCACGCCGGGGTTGATTGGGCGGACCATCGATGCGGCGGCCGAGTGCGGCGCCGCGACGGCGGCGCTGCCGGCGTTCGACACGGTGACGGAGGCGCGCATCGAGGATGGCGCCACGCTGGTCAGTGCGACGCTGCCGCGCGAGCGGATCTTTCTGGTCCAGACGCCGCAGGCATTCCGCGTGGATGTGCTCCGGGACGCGCTGGCGCGCAGCGGCGGCGGGGCGGACGCGACCGACGAAGCTACACTGGTCGAGCGCGCCGGCCACCCGGTGCGTATGGTCCAGGGCGACGTGAGCAACTTCAAGGTGACCAGCCAGGACGACCTGTCGCTTGCCGAGCAGATGGTGTCCGCCGGACCGATGGAGACAAGGGTCGGGCTCGGATACGACCTGCACCGGTTCGTGGACGGACGCCCGCTGGTGCTGGGCGGCGTCTCCATTCCGAGCCCGCGCGGCCTGCTCGGCCATTCCGACGCGGATGCCGTCTGCCACGCGGTCACCGATGCGGTGCTCGGCGCCGCCGGCGCCGGTGACATCGGACAGCGGTTCCCGGACAACGATGAGCGCTGGAAAGGGGCCGCCAGCATCGAGTTGCTGCGTGACGCCATGGGAGCGGTACGCGGCATGGGTTTCGCGGTCGGCAACGTCGATGTCGTCGTCGTGACCGAGCGACCGAAGATCCGCGCGGTCGCGCAGGAGATGCGGCAGCGTTTGGCGGATGTACTACTCGTTGCGCCGGATAGGGTCTCCATCAAGGGCAAGACCAGCGAGGGCGTGGGTGAGGTGGGCCGCGGCGAGGCGCTCGCCGTGCACGCTGTCGCGATGCTCATGCGCCCGTCTGACAAGGCAGGAACCTCGCAGTTGAGGCAGGGGGACGACGAGCCCTGAAGCAGTCGTCCCCCAAGCCGCGCACGGCGCGGCTCGGCAAGCGCGGCGCGGGGCAATGGGGTCCCCGCTAGTGCTTGCCGGGGGTTCGGGGCGTAGCCCCGAGGTGATGAAGCCGCGCAGCCCCGAGTAACAAATGCTTATCTACGGCATCAATCCCACGGCGGAGGCGCTACGCGCCGGCACGGTTTCGAGAATCTGGACGAGCACCGCCGGCGCGCGCGTAGCCCGACTCGTCGAGCGCGCGCGCCGCGCCGGTGTTGCGGTGCAGCAGCTGGAGGCGGCCGAGCTTGAGCGCCTGGCGCCGGGCGCAGCGCACCAGGGAGTGGCGGCCGACATGGTCGATCCGGCGCCGAGCACCGTGCAGGACCTGGTGAGGGACGTTGCGGCGCCGCTCGTCGTGGTGCTCGACGGTATCGAGGACCCCCGCAACTTCGGCGCGGTGGCCCGCACGGCTGAAGCGGCGGGCGTGGACGGGTTGATTCATCAAACCCGGCGATCCGCGCCGGTGGGGGCTACGGCGCAGAAGGCTTCCGCCGGTGCGCTGGCGCACCTGCGGCGCGTACCGGTCGTCAACCTGAGTCGGGCGCTCGACGAGCTGCGCCGCGCCGGGGTGTGGACCGTCGGACTGGACCAGAACGCTGCGCAGCCCTATCACCGGCTGGACCTGACCGGGCGGATCGCACTGGTGCTGGGAGCCGAGGGGCGCGGACTGCGGCGGCTGGTGCGTGAGCGCTGCGACTGGCTGGCGTCCATTCCGATGCGGGGCCGCGTCGAGAGTCTCAACGTGTCGGTGGCGGCGGGCATCGCGCTGTTCGAGGCGGTACGCCAACGGTCCGAAGCCGCTTCTTCTGACCGCTGATCGTTAGCATGTGCTATAGTAACGAGTTTGCGCGGCTGGCGTAGCTCAGTCCGGTAGAGCAGCTGATTTGTAATCAGCGGGTCGGGGGTTCGAATCCCTTCGCCAGCTCCAGCTGCCCGTGGTGTAACCCCGCGTCGCACCGAGACCGGTCAGGCGCCCGGCTGACAAGGCGTGACGAGGCAGGATATTCGAAGATATGTGACCGGGGAACAACGCAGCTCAGGAAGGGAGACGACGAGCATTCAAGCAGTCGTCCCCCAAGAGGAAATGCCGCACACAGTGCGGCTCGGCGGACGCGGCGCGGGGCGCAGGGGTCCCCGCTAGCGGCCGCCGGGGGTTTGGGGCGCAGCCCCAAGTGGTAATGCACCGTCCGGCGGACAGGCTCGCCAGGCACTGGCGGAGCGCGGAGGTCGGCGAGGTTGCGGAGCGGTCAAACGCAACAGACTGTAAATCTGTCGCCCAAGTGGCTTCGGAGGTTCGAATCCTCCCCTCGCCACCAATTTTCCTAGTGGATCGATATGAAGGCGGGAGTAACTCAGTGGTAGAGTCACAGCCTTCCAAGCTGTTGGTCGCGGGTTCGATCCCCGTCTCCCGCTCCAATTTTTGTCCGGTGCGTGAGCATTGCCAGAGCATGCCGATGTAGCTCAGTTGGCAGAGCGCGTCCTTGGTAAGGACGAGGTCACCGGTTCAATTCCGGTCATCGGCTCCAGATTTCCACGCCCCGCGCAGTGTGTCGCCGGGCGGAGCAAGCGGAGTGCGACGAATCGGTTGCGGGATGCGGAAGAACAAGGATCTCCTAAGGCGCGGAGAGTGCACAGATGGCGAAAGAGAAATTTGATCGGTCGAAGCCGCACGTGAACATCGGCACGATCGGGCACATTGATCACGGGAAGACGACGTTGACGGCGGCAATTACGTCGGTGTTGGCGAAGCACGACGATAAGAACCAGGTTCGGAGCTTCGACTCGATCGACAACGCGCCGGAGGAGCGCGAGCGCGGGATCACGATCGCGACGGCGCACGTGGAGTATCAGACGGAGAACCGGCACTACGCGCACGTGGACTGTCCTGGCCACGCGGACTACATCAAGAACATGATCACGGGCGCGGCGCAGATGGACGGCGCGATTCTGGTGGTGGCGGCGACGGACGGTCCGATGCCGCAGACGCGGGAGCACATTCTTCTGGCGCGCCAGGTTGGGGTTCCGTCGCTGGTGGTGTTCCTGAACAAGTGTGACGCGGTGGACGACCCGGAGTTGCTGGAGTTGGTGGAGCTTGAGGTTCGGGAGCTGCTGAGCACGTATGAGTTTCCGGGCGACGACCTGCCTGTGGTCCAGGGTTCTGCGCTGCAGGCGCTGGAGGGGGACGCTGGGGCGGAGGCGTCGATCCGGGAGTTGATGGAGGCGGTGGATTCGTATGTTCCGCTGCCTGAGCGGGACGTGGACAAGCCGTTTCTGATGCCGATCGAGGATGTGTTCTCGATTTTGGGCCGGGGGACGGTGGTGACGGGCCGCGTGGAGCGCGGGAAGGTGAAGGTCGGCGAGGATATCGAGATCGTGGGCTTCAGCCCGACGCAGAAGAAGGTAGTGACGGGCGTTGAGATGTTCCGGAAGCTTCTGGATGCGGGGGAAGCGGGCGACAACATCGGGGTTCTGCTGCGGGGCACGGAGAAGGACGACGTGGAGCGCGGGCAGGTGTTGGCGAAGCCGAAGTCGATCACGCCGCACACGAAGTTCCGCGGCGAGGTGTATGTGCTGACGAAGGACGAGGGTGGCCGGCACACGCCGTTCTTCAACGGGTATCGCCCGCAGTTCTACCTTCGCACGACGGACGTGACGGGCGTGGCGACGTTGCCTGACGGCGTGGAGATGGTGATGCCCGGCGACAACGTGGCGATCAGCGTGGAGCTGATAACGCCGGTGGCGCTGGAGAAGGGGCTGCGGTTCGCGATACGCGAAGGCGGGCGGACGGTCGGCTCGGGGACGATCGCCGAGATCATCGAGTAGCCGGATACCGGAGCCGATAGAGAGAGCAGGAGACCAGTGCGCGACATCATTATCCTGGCGTGCACCGAGTGTAAGCGGCGCACGTACAACACGACCAAGAACAAGCGCAAGACACCGGAACGTCTCCAGTTGAAGAAATACTGCCGGTGGTGTCGCCGGCACGTTGCCCATCGGGAGACCAAGTAGGGCACGGGGGTACAGGCCAGTAGCTCAACTGGTAGAGCACCGGTCTCCAAAACCGGGGGCTGGGGGTTCGAGTCCCTCCTGGCCTGCCAGTGGCGCGCGGACAACTACCATGGTGAAATCGGCAATGCTGGACAGGGCGCGTGAGAAGAGCCCGGCGGGGTGGTTCGGGCGCGGGCGGACGTTCCTGGCCCAGGTGCAGAACGAGCTTTCGCGCGTCACGTGGCCTTCGTGGAAGGAGGTTCAGGCCACCACGCTGGTGGTGATCCTGACCTCGATCATGTTCGGCGTGTATCTGTGGAGTGCTGATCTGGTGTTCGACAGAGTGGCGAGACTGCTGTTCACGACATTCGGTGCGTCATGACGGACGTTAGTACGAAGCAGTGGTACATCGTGCACACGTACTCGGGATTCGAGAAGAAGGTATCCGAGTCTCTCCAGCAGCGGGTGCAGGCCTATGGACTGCAGAACGATATTGGCGAGGTTCTGATTCCCACCGAGGACGTCGTGGAGATGCGCGGCGGCAAGAAGGTGGTCAGCTCGAAGCGCTTCTTCCCCGGCTACATCCTGATCGAGATGCGCATGTCGGATGACGCCTGGCACGTCGTCAAGAACACGCCCAAGGTCACCGGCTTCGTGGGGGCCGGCTCGCAGGCGACGCCGCTGACCCGGGAGGAGGTCGATCAGATCCTGCATCAGGTCACGGTGGCCGCCGAGAAACCGAAGCCGAAGTACTCCTTCGATCACGGTGATCAGGTGCGGATCAACGAGGGGCCGTTCACCAGCTTCAACGGCGTGGTCGATGATGTGAACATCGATCGCAACACCGTGAAGGTCATGGTGACGATCTTCGGCCGCTCGACTCCCGTCGAGCTCGACTTCCTGCAGGTGGAGAAGATCTAGTGAAAAAGATCATCGGTCAGGTCAAGCTTCAGATTTCCGCCGGCAAGGCGACCCCGGCGCCGCCGGTCGGCACCGCGCTCGGCCCACACGGCGTCAACATCATGGACTTCTGCAAGGCGTTCAACGCCAAGACCGCTGCGCAGGAGGGGCTGATCATTCCGGCGGTCGTGACCGTCTATCAGGACCGCTCGTACAGCTTCATCACCAAGACGCCGCCGGCCGCCGTGCTGCTCAAGCGCGCGGCGAACATCGCCAAGGGCTCGGGGGAGCCGAACCGGTCGAAGGTGGGCACGGTTACCAGGCAGCAGGTCGAGGAGATTGCCAAAACGAAGATGCCGGATCTGAACTGCGGGAGCCTGGAGATGGCGGTCAGAACCGTAGCGGGCACGGCACGGTCGATGGGCATCGACGTTGAGTCCTAGGAGTCCGTGGTGGAACCCCGCGTCGCACCGAGACCGGGGAGGCGCCCGGCTGACAAGGCGCGAGGAGCGAGCATATTCCCAATATGTGACCGACGAGCAACGCAGTTCAGGCGGGATGCATCGCCGGTCGAATGCAGCAGGGGTTTCACCGCGGGCTCCTAGCAGGGCGGGCGGTTCGCGCGGGGCGAGTTTATGACACGAAACGGCAAGAAGTTCGATACGGCGCAGGCCAAGGTGGAGTCCCGGCTCTACTCGCTGGAGGACGCCATCGCGCTCGTCCAGAGCATCCGGTTCGCGAATTTCGACGAATCTGTCGAGATGGCCATGCGCCTCGGCGTCAATCCCAAGCACGCGGACCAGATGGTGCGCGGAACCGTCGTGCTGCCGCATGGGCTCGGACGCAGCAAGCGGGTGCTGGTCATCGCGGGTCCCGACAGGCAGCAGGAAGCCACGGACGCCGGCGCCGACACGGTCGGCGGCGAGGAACTGGTGGCGAAGATCCAGGGCGGCTGGATGGGTTTCGATGCGGTCGTAGCCACGCCGGACATGATGCGCGCGGTCGGCAAGCTGGGGCGCATTCTGGGACCGCGCGGGTTGATGCCCAATCCGAAGACCGGCACCGTCACCACGGCGGTGGCGAAGGCGGTGGGCGAGATCAAGGCGGGCAAGGTCGCGTATCGCGTCGACAAGGCCGGCGTGGTCCACGCCCCGGTCGGCAAGGCGTCGTTCGCCGCGGAGTCGCTCGTCGCCAACGCGTACGCACTGGCGACGAGCGTGATAAGCGCCAAGCCCGCGGCGGCGAAGGGCCGGTATCTAAGGAGCATCACGGTGTCGTCAACGATGGGGCCGGGGGTGCGTATCGATAGTACCGGCGTCGAGATGGCCACGCGGTCATAGCTGCCGGCGCTGGTCAGGACAGGCGAGTCGATTCATGGCGATTTCACGAATCCAGAAAGAAGAGCAGGTCGCGCTACTGTCGAAGGAACTCGGCGGCGCCGGACACGTCGTGCTGCTCGACTTCCAGGGGCTCGACGTTCCGCAGACCACGGAGCTGCGCGGCCAGATCCAGTTGGCGACCGCGCAGTACCGCGTGGTCAAGAACCGCCTGGCCAGGCGGGCCGTCGAGGGCACGCCGCACGAGGTGCTGAGCCCGCACTTTCGCGGGGCGACCGCGGTCGCCTACAGCAGCGCGGATCCCGTCGCGCTCGCCAAGACGCTGGTTGCATTCACGAAGACCGCGCCGGAGCTGAAGGTCAAGGCCGCCGTGGTGGAGGGTGAGGAGATCCAGCCGGACGCCGTCAAGGCGCTCGCGGAGCTTCCGCCGAAGCAGGAGATGCAGGCAAAGCTGCTCGCGGTGCTCAACGCGCCAGCGACGCAGCTCGTGCAGGTACTGGGCGCCGTGCCGCGCAATCTGGTGAGTGTGCTGGCGCAGGCAGAGAAAAAGAGAGGGAGCAACGATGGCTGAGGTGACGCAGGAGCAGGTTGTCGAATACATCAAGGGCATTTCCGTTCTCGAGCTGTCGCGGCTCGTCAAGACCCTGGAAGAAGAGCTCGGCGTGTCGGCGGCGGCAGCCATGCCGGTCGCGGTGGCTGGGGCGGCGGCGGGCGCGGCCCCGGCCGAAGCCGAGGAGCAGACGGAGTTCACCGTCATGCTGACCGAGATCGGCCCCAAGAAGATCAACGTCATCAAGGTGGTGCGCGAAGTCACCAGCCTCGGGTTGAAGGAAGCCAAGGACCTGGTGGAGGGCGCCCCGAAGGCGGTCAGGGAGGAGATTCCCAAGGACGAGGCCGAGACCATCAAGAAGAAGTTCGAGGGCGTCGGCGCCACGGTCGAGATCAAGTGACGGAGAGCCGGAATTTTCGGCTCGCGGGCTGCCAGTCGGACCCGTGCGTCCGGATGGTTGTCTGAGGCACTAGTCTGCCGGGCCCCGGCGGCGTACATGCGCTGCCCGGGCGCCCACGGTCACCGCATCGATCCACGAGGGATTCAGCTGTGAACAGCCTCTCTGAGAACGTGCATCGCAAACGGATCAACTTTTCGAAGATTCGCACGACCGTTCCGATTCCCAACCTGATCGAGATCCAAAAGAAATCATACGAGCGCTTCCTGCAGATGAACCGGCTGCCGTCGGAGCGCGACGACATCGGGCTCCAGTCGGTGTTCAAGTCGGTTTTTCCCATCAGCGACTTCCGGGAGAACTCGTCGCTCGAGTTCATCGACTATTCGATCGGAAGCTGGGAGTGCAAGTGCGGCCGGCTGTCGGGCCTGCATCATCTTCGCCGGCCGTGCATGAAGTGCGATGCGGTTATGGAGATCGAGTCCCTTGGCGAGCATGAGGTCATCTGCCACTCGTGCGGCCATACCGTCCGGGTGCGGGGCGAGGCGTGCGACACCTGCGGCGGCGGCGTCGACATCAAGCTGAACTACGACGTAGAGGAATGCCAGGAGCGCGGCATGACGTACGCCGTGCCGCTGAAGGTCGCCATCCGCCTGGTCGTCTGGAACAAGAGCGCCGAAACCGGCGTCAAGACGATTCGCGACATCAAGGAGCAGGAGGTGTACTTCGGCGACATCCCGCTGATGACCGATAACGGCACTTTCATCATCAACGGGACGGAACGGGTCATCGTCTCCCAGCTGCACCGTTCCCCGGGGGCGTTCTTCCACTCCGAGGACAAGGCGCTCTTCGTCGCGCAAATCATTCCGTACCGCGGATCGTGGGTCGAGTTCGAGTACGACGCCAAGAATCTGCTCTACGTCCGCATCGACCGCAAGCGGAAGTTCCTGGCCACGGTGTTTCTCCGGGCGCTCGGTCTCCGCAGCGCCGAGGAGATCATCAAGACGTTCCACCCCGTCCACAGCATCTCCGTGAAGGAGCGGGCGCTCAAGTGGGCCGTCAGCGAGAAACTGATCGGCCTGCGCGCCGCGGCGGACGTGGAAGGGCAGGCTGGCTCGGTGATCTTGCGCGGGGGCAAGCGGATCACCAAGTCGTCGTTCCGGGCGCTACAGTCCGCGGGCGTCGAGTGGGTCGAAGTAGCCGACTCCGAGCTGGAAGGGGCGTACACGGCGGCGGACGTGGTCGACCCGGCGACCGGTGAGGTCGTGCTCGAGGCAAATGAGGAAGTCACGCCGCGGGTCGTCTCGGAAGCGCAGGAAAAGGAGGCCGGCGAGATCGAGGTCTTCTTCCCTGATCGCGACGAGCTCGGCACCGTCCTGTCCACGACGTTGAAGAAGGATCCGATCCGGACGCACGAGGAAGCGCTAATCGAGATTTATCGCCGGCTGCGGCCGGGAGATCCGCCCACGCCGGACAGTTCCCGATCGCTGTTCGAGAACATGTTCTTCAACGCGCAGAAGTACGATTTCTCGCGCGTCGGCCGGCTCAAGCTGAACACGAAGCTCGGATTCGACACCCCGCTCGACGAGAAGGTGCTCAGCCCGCAGGATTTCTACGAGGTCATCAAGTACCTGCTCAAGCTGCGGCGGAATCCCACCAACGTCGACGACATCGATCATCTCGGCAATCGCCGCGTGCGGTCGGTGGGCGAACTGCTCGAGAACCAGTTCCGTATCGGCCTGGTCCGCATGGAGCGCGCCATCAAGGAAAAGATGTCCGTGTATCAGGAAATGGCGACGGCAATGCCCCATGACCTGATCAACGCGAAGCCGGTCATGGCGGCCATCCGGGAGTTCTTCGGTTCCTCGCAGCTCTCGCAGTTCATGGACCAGACGAACCCGCTGTCGGAGATCACCCACAAGCGCCGGCTCTCGGCGCTCGGTCCGGGCGGTCTGTCGCGGGAGCGGGCCGGTTTCGAGGTCAGGGACGTGCATCCGACGCACTACGGCCGGATCTGCCCCATCGAGACTCCGGAAGGGCCCAACATCGGGTTGATCTCATCGCTGTCCTGCTACGCGCGGATCAACGAATTCGGCTTCATCGAGTCGCCCTACCGCCGGGTCGAGACCGGACGGGCCATCGACTATGTGCGCATCACCAACGGCGGCGGCACGAAGTTCAAGTTGGGGGAGATCGTCAACGCGGACGCCGTCGCCGAAGCGAACGCCAACGCCAAGACGCGCAAGAAGCGGGCGGCGGAGTCCGTGCCGCACTCGTTCTACCTGTCCGCCTGGGAGGAAGACCGCTACATCATCGCGCAGGCGAACGCGAAGATCGACGACCGGGGCAACCTCATCAACTCGCGGATCAATTCCCGGCAGGCAGGCAACTTCGTGCTCGCCCCGCGTGACAACGTCGACTTCATCGATGTATCGCCGAAGCAGTTGGTCTCGGTGGCCGCATCGCTGGTGCCGTTCCTCGAGAACGACGACGCGAACCGGGCGCTGATGGGATCGAACATGCAGCGCCAGGCGGTGCCGCTGCTGCGCGCGCGCGCGCCGCTCGTGGGCACCGGGATGGAGCATATCGCCGCGCGTGATTCCGGTGCAGTCGTCGTCGCCCGGCGCCCCGGCACCGTGGACTACGTTGATTCCCAGCGGATTGTCGTCCGCGTGGAAGGCGCGGACGCCGGCGACGCATCGAAGGATCTGGGCGCGGACATCTACAACCTGACGAAGTTCCGCCGGTCCAACCAGAACACCTGCATCAACCAGAAACCGATAGTGCGCGTCGGCGCGAAGGTGAACAAGGGTCAGGTGCTGGGGGACGGGCCGTGCACCGAGCTCGGCGAGTTGGCGCTCGGTCGCAATGTCCTGGGGGCGTTCATGCCCTGGCGCGGCTACAACTTCGAGGACGCCATCCTGGTTTCGGAGCGGCTGGTCAAGGACGACTACTACACGTCGATTCACATCGAGGAATTCGACATCGAGTCGCGTGACACGAAGCTGGGCCCGGAAGAGATCACGCGCGACATCCCGAATGTGTCCGAGGGTTTCCTGAACGATCTGGACGAGAGCGGGATCATCCGGATCGGCACTTCGGTCAAGCCCGGCGACATCCTGGTCGGCAAGGTGACGCCGAAGGGCGAGACCCAGCTCACGCCGGAAGAGAAGCTCCTGCGCGCCATCTTCGGGGAGAAGGCCGGGGATGTGCGTGATGCGTCGCTGGTGTGCCCACCCGGCATCGAGGGCATCATCGTCGGAGTCAAGATCTTCTCGCGCAAGGGGATCGAGAAGGACGAACGGGCGAAGGCGATCGAGGCCGAAGAGCTCGACATGATGGAGAAAAACCTGCAGGACGAGGTTCGGATCCTGCATGACGAGGTCAAGAAGCGGCTCGGCACCATGATCGAGGGACAGAAGCTGGCGGCGGACCTGTTCGACGAGCACGGCATGGAGGTTCTGCTCCCCAAGGGAACGGCGCTGACGCCGGAGGTCATTGGCGAGCGCGGCTATCTCGATCTCACACGCGTGCGGCTCGTCGGCGCCGGCAACGCCTTGAAGGTCGCCATCCGCCAGCTGGAGGAGCGCACCGAGCGGCAGGTCGAGGTGATCGCCCAGCTGTTCGAGAAGAAGAAGGAGAAGATTCGCCGCGGCGACGAGCTGCCGCCGGGGGTGATCAAGCTGGTCAAGGTGTTCGTCGCCATGAAGCGCAAGCTCTCGGTGGGCGACAAGATGGCCGGTCGCCATGGCAACAAGGGCGTCATCGCCCGCGTGCTGCCCGAAGAGGACATGCCGCGGCTTCCCGACGGCACCCCGGTTGAGATTGTGCTCAATCCGCTAGGCGTGCCGTCGCGGATGAATGTCGGGCAGATCCTCGAGACGCATCTGGGATGGGCGGCGCACGCGCTCGGCCTGCACTTCGCGTCGCCGGTGTTCGACGGTGCAAACGAGCAGGAGATCAAGCACTGGCTCGAGGAGGCGGGGCTCCCGAGGAGCGGCAAGACGACGTTGTACGATGGCATGACCGGCGAGGCGTTCGAGCAGAGGGTGACGGTTGGCTACATCTACATGCTGAAGCTGTCGCACCTGGTGGACGACAAGCTGCACGCCCGTTCGATCGGACCGTACTCGCTCATCACCCAGCAACCGCTGGGCGGCAAGGCGCAGTTCGGCGGACAGCGCTTCGGCGAGATGGAAGTGTGGGCGCTGGAGGCGTACGGCGCCGCCCACATCCTCCAGGAGCTGCTTACCGCCAAGTCGGACGACGTCACCGGTCGAGCCAAGATTTACGAGGCGATCGTCAAGGGTGATGCATCGTTTACGCCCGGGTTGCCCGAGTCGTTCAACGTGCTTATTCGTGAGCTCCAGGCGCTCTGCCTGGACGTCGACCTCATCAAGACGCGGCGCCCGGTCGGGATCCTGGCGCCGGCCGAGGAGGCGGAAGCGGAGCCGGTACTCGAAGGCGCGCCGCCCGAAACGGTATGACCATGAATCTTGAGACGAGGGACTTCATGCGACCAAGCTACGCAGACCGGGCATCCCTGACGGTTGATTTCGACGCCATTCGTATCAGTCTGGCATCGCCGGAGAAGATTCTTTCGTGGTCCCACGGCCAGGTGACCAAACCGGAGACGATCAACTACCGCACGTTCAAGCCTGAACGCGACGGGCTGTTCTGCGCGAAGATCTTCGGCCCGGTCACGGACTGGGAATGCCTGTGCGGCAAATACAAGCGGATGAAGCATCGCGGCGTCATCTGCGACAAGTGTGGCGTCGAGGTCACGCAGGCGAAAGTGCGCCGGGAGCGCCTGGGGCATATCCAGCTCGCCACGCCAGTCAGCCATGTATGGTTCTTCAAGGGGCTGCCCAGCCGCATTGGCCACCTCCTCGACATCTCGCTCCGCGATCTCGAGCGAATCCTGTATTTCGAAGCGTATGTGGTGATCTCGCCGGGAGACGGCGAATTCAAGCCGAATCAGCTCCTGACGGAGGAGCAGTACCGCAAGGCGCGCGAGGAGTATGGTCCCAAGTTCAGGGCGCGCATGGGGGCGGAGGCGATCAAGGAGCTGCTCAAGCGCGTCGACATCGAGAAGCTCGCGGTGGAATTGCGCGCCCGGATGCGCGCTGAGACGTCGGTCCAGAAGACATTGAAGCTGGCGAAGCGTCTGAAGGTCGTCGATTCGTTCCACCGTTCGACGAACCGGCCCGAGTGGATGATCCTCGACGTGATTCCGGTGATTCCGCCGGAGTTGCGACCGCTCGTGCCGCTCGACGGTGGACGCTTTGCCACCTCCGACCTCAACGATCTGTACCGGCGCGTGATCAACCGGAACAACCGCTTGAAGAAACTGATCGAGCTGAAGGCGCCGGACGTGATCATCCGCAACGAGAAACGGATGCTCCAGGAGGCGGTCGACGCGCTGTTCGACAACGGCCGCCGCGGCCGCGTGCTGCGCGGGGCGAACAACCGGCCACTCAAGTCGCTCTCCGACACGCTCAAGGGCAAGCAGGGGCGGTTCCGCCAGAACCTGCTCGGCAAGCGCGTCGACTATTCCGGCCGTTCGGTCATCGTCGTCGGCCCCGAGTTGAAGCTGCACCAGTGCGGCCTGCCCAAGAAGATGGCGCTCGAGCTGTTCAAGCCGTTCATCTACAACAAGCTCGAGGAACGCGGTCTGGTGACGACCATCAAGCAGGCCAAGGAAATGGTCGAGCAGCACGAGCCGGAGGTGTGGGACATCCTCGAGGAGGTGATACGCGAGCATCCCGTGCTGCTGAACCGCGCCCCCACGCTCCACCGCCTCGGAATTCAGGCGTTCGAGCCGATGCTGGTCGAGGGCAAGGCCATACGGATACATCCACTCGTCTGCACGGCATTCAACGCCGATTTCGACGGCGACCAGATGGCGGTGCACGTGCCGCTCTCGCCGGAGGCGCAGATTGAAGCCTCCGTGCTGATGATGTCGTCGAACAACATCATGTCGCCCTCCAACGGCGCGCCCATCACGGTGCCGTCGCAGGACATCGTGATCGGCGTGTATTACCTGACCAAGAGCAAGTCGGGCGCCAAGGGGGCGAACCGCCTGTTCGGCTCGGTGAACGACGCGCTCCTGGCGCTCGATGCGGGCGATGTGGAGACGTTGGCGCCAATTCGGCTGCGCTGGAGCGGCGAGTTCATGGACCTCACGTCCGCGCGCGACGATCAGGACCTGCTGCATGCCCCGGTCGAGACGCTGGACGGCAAGATCATCGAAACGACCGTCGGCCGCGCGGTGTTGAACGATGCCCTGCCGGAAGGCACGCCGTTCATCAATGGCCTCCTCAAGAAGAAGGGCCAGCAGCAGCTCGTGCAGTACTACTACCTGCGGCACGGGCTCGAGCGGACGGTCTCGATGCTCGACCGCCTGAAGGACATCGGTTTCCTGTACGCCACCAAGTCGGGCCTGTCGATCGGCATCGACGACCTCGTCATCCCGCGGGAGAAGAGCACGCTCGTGCAGACCGCCAGTGATGAGGTCATCAAGGTCGAGCAGCAGTACCTGGACGGCGCCATCACCAACGGTGAGCGTAAGAACAAGGTCATTGCAATCTGGTCGGACGTGACGGAGAAGATTGCCGACGCGATGTTCGGCGAGATGAAGGAGCTCGACGTCTCCGGCCGCGGGTTCAACCCGGTCTACATCATGGCGGACTCCGGCGCGCGGGGCAGCAAGCAGCAGATCCGCCAGCTCGCCGGGATGCGCGGGCTGATGGCCAAACCGTCCGGGGAGATCATCGAGACCCCGATCACGTCGAACTTCCGCGAAGGCCTCACGGTGTTGCAGTACTTCATCTCGACGCACGGCGCCCGGAAGGGACTGGCGGACACCGCGCTGAAGACGGCCGATTCGGGTTATCTGACGCGGCGCCTCGTTGATGTCGCCCAGGACGTGATCATCTCGGAGCTCGACTGCCACACGGTGGACGGGATCGAGTCGAAGCCGATCGTAGAGAGCGGCGAGATCATCGAGCCGCTGCGCGACCGGATCATGGGGCGGGTGACGGCGCGGCAGGAGCAGGTACGCGATCCGTTCACGAACGAGCTGATCGCCGACGAGAACCAGGAAATCACCGAGGAGCTGGCCGCGCAGACACAGGACGCCGGCATCGAGAAGGTCAAGATCCGGTCGGTGCTCACCTGCGAGTCGCAGCGCGGCGTGTGCGCCCACTGCTATGGCCGCGACCTGGCGACCGGCCGGCTGGTCGAGCTCGGCCTCGCCGTGGGCGTGATTGCCGCGCAGTCAATCGGCGAGCCCGGGACGCAGCTGACGATGCGGACGTTCCATATCGGTGGCACGGCGTCGCGGGTATCCGAGCAGTCCACCCTCGAATCCAAGCACGCCGGAACAGCGAAGTTCCACGGGATTCAGGTGGTCCGCAAGCAGGACGAATCTCTGGTGGTCATGAACCGGACCGGTTCGGTGGTCATCCAGGACGCCAAGGGGCGCGACCGCGAGCGCTACGCTGTCGTCTACGGCGCGCATCTGCGGGTCAACGATGGACAGCACGTGGACCAGGGCCAGATCCTGGTCGAATGGGATCCGTACACGTTCTCCATCCTCACCGAGCAGCGGGGGACGGTGCGCTTCAAGGACATCATCGAAGGCTTGACGGTGCATGAGGAGGTGGACGAGGTCACCGGCCTCATGCGGCTGATCATCATGGACTCGGCGGACGAGAAGAAGCAGCCGACCGTCGAGATTCGCGGTGAGGACGGCAAGATTCTGCGGAAGTACCACGTGCCGTCCCATGCGCACCTGATGGTCGTCGACGGCGACGGTGTCGATGCCGGCGACGTGTTGGCCAAGATTCCGCGCGAGACGACCAAGACGAAGGACATTACGGGCGGCCTGCCGCGCGTGGTCGAGCTGTTCGAGGCGCGCAAGCCGCGCGAGACCGCCGTGATCAGCGAGATCGACGGAATAGTCAAGCACGGCGGCGTCGTCAAGGGGATGCGCGAGATCGAGATCGTGCCCGAAGAAGCGGGCGCCGATAGCCGCAAGTATTCGTTGCCGCGCGGCGTGCATGTCAACGTGCAGGAGGGCGACCGCGTGCAGGCCGGCGAGCCGCTGATGGACGGTCCGAGCAATCCGCACGACATCCTCAGCGTGCTGGGCGAGAAGGCGCTGCAGGGCTACCTGGTCAACGAGATTCAGGAGGTGTACCGCCTCCAGGGCGTCAACATCAACGACAAGCACATCGAGGTGATGGTGCGCCAGATGATGCGTTGGGTGCGGGTGGAGGACGTGGGCGACACCGAATTCCTCGTCGACGAGCAGGTCGACAAGGTCCGCTTCCTGCAGGAGAACGAACGGATCATCACGGACGGAGGCCGTCCCGCCACCGGCCGGCCGATGCTGCTGGGCATCACGAAAGCCTCGCTGTCGACCGAATCGTTCATTTCGGCCGCGTCGTTCCAGGAGACGACCCGCGTGCTGACGGAGGCGTCCATCTCGGGTCGCGTCGACCACCTGAGGGGCCTGAAGGAAAACGTCACGATGGGGCGGCTGATTCCGGCCGGCACCGGCTTCGAATATTACCGGCAGGTACGCATCCAGCCGGACGAGCCGCCGCCGCCGCCGCCGCCGTCTCCCGAGGAGCTCGAGTTCGAGCGGGAAATGGAATACTTCGCCGATCCGACCGATGCGGAGGAGACGGTGCGCCGGGACCGGACCATGGATTGACCGGCCGCATTGCCCGCGTAAGGGTAATGTGATATTGTTCGCAGGTTTTGTCGGAGTCGAACGGTTCCCGTTCTGCTCCGACCTGTCCGGGGGGCACTGGCCGCTGTCGTGCAGTTTTGGTGATGGCGGTGGTTGAGAACGCCTCGCTGCACTCTGGAACGATCCCGCCGCTGGCGGAGCGGGCCTGCTCGACGAGCATACAGAAATAGGCTTAACCGGCCGCAGGCGCCAAGCCGGGATCGGCTTTTAGGCCTGGGCCAAAGACTTTCACCGCTGACGCCTTGAGCGTTGCGCATCACGCGGTGCCGGAGGAGTTGTCGTGCCGACGATCAGCCAGCTTGTGCGCAAGGGGCGAGTCCCCATGCTCAACAAGACGAAGAGTCCAGCGCTCCAGCGGTGCCCGCAGAAGCGCGGAGTCTGCGTCCGGGTCTTCACGCAGACGCCGAAGAAGCCGAATTCGGCCTTGCGCAAGGTGGCGCGGGTTCGTCTGACCAACGGCATCGAGGTGACGAGCTACATCCCGGGGGAGGGCCACAACCTGCAGGAGCACTCGCTGGTGCTGATTCGCGGCGGGCGCGTCAAGGATCTCCCGGGCGTGCGGTACCACGTCGTGCGCGGGACGCTGGACGCCGTCGGCGTGCAGGGGCGCAAGCAGTCACGCTCGAAGTACGGTGCGAAACGGCCCAAGGCGTGACGAACCGAGGCTGCCCGTTCGACGGCCACGAGGGATAGGAACAACAGATGCCGCGTCGACGAGAAGTTCCAAAACGCGAAGTGCCGCCCGATCCGATTCACGGCAGCACACTGGTGACCAAGTTCGTCCGGATGATCATGAAGGGCGGCAAGCGCAGCATCGCCGAGGGCATCGTGTATGGCAGCCTCGACGTCATCCGAGAGCGGACGGGAGACGAGCCGCTCAAGGTTTTCAAGAAGGCAATCGACAACACGAAGCCGAGCCTCGAGGTGAAGTCGCGCCGCGTGGGCGGCTCGAACTACCAGGTCCCGGTGGAAGTGAACCAGAACCGCCGCCTGTCGCTCAGCATCCGCTGGTTGACCTCGTCGGCGCGCAGGCGGGGCGATGGCAAGACGATGTGCGACAGGCTGGCGAATGAGCTGATTGACGCCTCCAATCTCCGCGGCGGCTCGGTCAAGAAGCGCGAAGACACCCACCGCATGGCTGAAGCGAACAAGGCTTTCGCCCACTACCGGTGGTAAGCGGATCGGCAGGTAATTCACGGTGACGGTCGCTGCACTGAAAACGAAGAACGCCTCGGCGGCCGACAACTCCGCGCAGAAGTCTCGAGTCATGCCCAGGCAAGTCCCGCTCGGTCGCAATCGGAACATCGGCATCATGGCGCATATCGATGCCGGGAAGACGACGACCACCGAGCGCATTCTCTATTACACCGGCATCACGTACAAGCTGGGCGAGGTGCACGACGGCACGGCTGTCATGGACTGGATGGCGCAGGAGCAGGAGCGCGGCATCACCATCACGTCCGCAGCCACCACCTGCTTCTGGCGCAACCACCGCATCAACATCATCGACACCCCGGGACATGTCGACTTCACGGCGGAGGTCGAGCGGTCACTCCGTGTGCTGGACGGTGCGGTAGCCGTGTTCGACGCTGTCGGCGGCGTCGAGCCGCAGTCCGAAACGGTCTGGCGGCAGGCGGACAAGTACCGCGTGCCCCGCATCTGCTTCGTCAACAAGATGGACCGCGTGGGGGCGGATTTCGCGGGGACGGTCGACCAGATCCGCAACAAGCTGCAGGCCAACCCGGTAGCGGTGCAGATGCCGATCAATTCCGCGGACGGCTTCGTCGGCGTGGTCGACCTGGTCAGCATGAAGGCCATCCGCTACGTGGACGAGACGCTTGGGGCCGAGTCCACGCTCGAAGAGATTCCGGAAGCGTGCCGGGAGGAGGCCGATAGTCTCCGCGAGCAGCTCATCGAAAAGGTGAGCGAGGCCAGCGACGAGATCCTTGACAAGTACCTTCATGGCGAGCCGATCCTCGAAGAGGAGATCCGCGCCGCCCTCAGCCGCAGGGTAGTCGAGTCGGTCCGTGGCGGCGAGGCGCCGTTCGTGCCTGTGCTGTGCGGCTCCGCGTTCAAGAACAAGGGCGTGCAGCTGCTCCTCGACGCCGTGGTCGACTACCTGCCGTCGCCGGGCGACGTGCCCCCCATCAGCGGTCTCGATCCGCGCAGGTCGGACGAAGCAACGGTGGAGCGCCCAGCCGACGACGACGCCCCGTTCTCGGCGCTGGCGTTCAAGATCATGACCGACCCGTTCGTCGGGCAGTTGACATTCATCCGCGTCTACTCCGGCGTGATGAAGTCCGGCGCGACCGTCTTCAATCCGGTGCGGGGCCGCCGGGAGCGGGTGGGCCGCCTGCTCAAGATGCACGCGAACAAGCGTGAGGAAATCCGGCAGGTGTACGCTGGCGACATCGCCGCCGCGGTTGGCCTGAAGAGCGTTGCCACCGGCGACACGATCTGCGATCAGCAGCACCCGGTCGTGCTCGAATCGATGGAGTTCCCCAGCCCGGTGGTGTCGCTGGCAATCGAGCCGGAGACCGAATCGGATCAGGAGAAGCTGGCGACGGCGCTGGCCCGATTGACTGTTGAAGATCCGACCTTCCGCGTCAAGACTGACGACCAGACGCGACAGGTGGTCATCTCGGGGATGGGCGAGTTGCACCTGGAAGTGCTCGTCGATCGGCTGCGCCGCGAGTTCGGTGTGATCGCCGCCGTCGGCCGGCCGCAGGTGGCGTACCGCGAGACCTTGACCCGTCCCGCCGAGAGCGAGGCGCGTTACGTCAAGCAAACCGGCGGACACGGGCAGTACGGCCACGTGAAGATTCGCGTGGTGCCAACCCAGCCCGGACACGGGTTCGAGTTCTCCGACGACATCGTGGGCGGCGCGATTCCGCGCGACTACATCAAGTCGGTGCGCGAGGGAATCCAGGACGCGATGACCACCGGCATCCTGGCCGGCTATCCGATCGAGGACGTCAGCGTGTCGCTGTATAACGGGTCATACCACGACGTCGACTCGTCGGAGATGGCGTTCAGGATGGCGGGTTCAATGGCGTTCCGCGAGGCCGCCCGCAAGGCGGGCGCCGTGCTGCTGGAGCCGAGCATGCGCCTCGAAGTGGTGGTGCCCGAGGAGTACATGGGCGACATCATCTCCGACCTGAACGGCCGGCGCGGCCGCGTCCGGTCGATGGAGGCGCACGGCGGCACGCAGATAATCAACGCACGCGTCCCGCTGGCGGAGATGTTCGGGTACGCCACGGACCTCCGGTCGCGGACGCAGGGACGCGCGACATTCTCCATGCACTTCGAACGGTACGAGCAGGTGCCGCAGCAGGTCGGCGAAGAGATTGTGGCGAAGATTCAGGGAAGATGAGGGGCGTAACAGATGGCGAAAGAGAAATTTGATCGGTCGAAGCCGCACGTGAACATCGGCACGATCGGGCACATTGATCACGGGAAGACGACGTTGACGGCGGCAATTACGTCGGTGTTGGCGAAGCACGACGATAAGAACCAGGTTCGGAGCTTCGACTCGATCGACAACGCGCCGGAGGAGCGCGAGCGCGGGATCACGATCGCGACGGCGCACGTGGAGTATCAGACGGAGAACCGGCACTACGCGCACGTGGACTGTCCTGGCCACGCGGACTACATCAAGAACATGATCACGGGCGCGGCGCAGATGGACGGCGCGATTCTGGTGGTGGCGGCGACGGACGGTCCGATGCCGCAGACGCGGGAGCACATTCTTCTGGCGCGCCAGGTTGGGGTTCCGTCGCTGGTGGTGTTCCTGAACAAGTGTGACGCGGTGGACGACCCGGAGTTGCTGGAGTTGGTGGAGCTTGAGGTTCGGGAGCTGCTGAGCACGTATGAGTTTCCGGGCGACGACCTGCCTGTGGTCCAGGGTTCTGCGCTGCAGGCGCTGGAGGGGGACGCTGGGGCGGAGGCGTCGATCCGGGAGTTGATGGAGGCGGTGGATTCGTATGTTCCGCTGCCTGAGCGGGACGTGGACAAGCCGTTTCTGATGCCGATCGAGGATGTGTTCTCGATTTTGGGCCGGGGGACGGTGGTGACGGGCCGCGTGGAGCGCGGGAAGGTGAAGGTCGGCGAGGATATCGAGATCGTGGGCTTCAGCCCGACGCAGAAGAAGGTAGTGACGGGCGTTGAGATGTTCCGGAAGCTTCTGGATGCGGGGGAAGCGGGCGACAACATCGGGGTTCTGCTGCGGGGCACGGAGAAGGACGACGTGGAGCGCGGGCAGGTGTTGGCGAAGCCGAAGTCGATCACGCCGCACACGAAGTTCCGCGGCGAGGTGTATGTGCTGACGAAGGACGAGGGTGGCCGGCACACGCCGTTCTTCAACGGGTATCGCCCGCAGTTCTACCTTCGCACGACGGACGTGACGGGCGTGGCGACGTTGCCTGACGGCGTGGAGATGGTGATGCCCGGCGACAACGTGGCGATCAGCGTGGAGCTGATAACGCCGGTGGCGCTGGAGAAGGGGCTGCGGTTCGCGATACGCGAAGGCGGGCGGACGGTCGGCTCGGGGACGATCACCGAGATCATCGAGTAGCCGGACGCCGGAGCTCAGGAAGAGAGACGAAATGGCGACGTTCAGCGACAAGATTCGTATCCGCCTCAGGGCGTACGACTATCGCGTGCTGGACCAGTCGACGACCGAGATCGTCGATACCGCGCGGCGCACGGGAGCCCGGCTTGCCGGACCGATCCCCTTGCCGACCGACACGAACAAGTGGACGGTGCTGCGGTCGCCGCACGTCGACAAGAAGTCTCGCGAGCAGTTCGAGATTCGGACGCACAAGCGCCTGATCGACATTTTCGAGCCGACGCCGCAGACGGTCGATGCGTTGATGAAGCTCGACCTGCCGGCTGGCGTCGACGTCGAAATCAAGGCGTTCGGAAAGGAACACGGCTAACCGCGCCGCTGCGGGACAGAGTCATGGTGACCGGGATTATCGGACGCAAGATCGGGATGACCCAGGTATTCGACGACCGGGGTGCCGCGCTGCCGGCGACGGTGCTCTCAGCCGGTCCCTGCGTCGTCGTGCAGCGCAAGACGGTCGATCGGGACGGGTACGACGCAGTCCAGTTGGGCCTCGTGGAAGACCGGCCGGCGCGGGTTTCGAAGCCGCTTACGGGTCACTACCGCCGCTCGGGGGTGGAGCCGGACAAGGTTCGTCTCAGCGACATCCGGGAGGTCGCCGTAGTCGATGCCGAGGCGGGCGACGTGCCGCAGGACGGCGAGCAGGTACGCGTGTCGCTCTTCGCCGCCGGGGATCAGGTGGACGTAGTCGGTGAGAGCCGCGGCCGCGGGTTTCAAGGGGTCGTCAAGCGCCACGGTTTCGCCGGCGGCCGCGCGACCCACGGGTCGATGTTTCACCGCGCACCGGGTTCTATCGGACAGTCGTCCTATCCGTCGCGCGTCATCAAGGGGATGCGGGGGCCGGGCCGCATGGGCGGCGACCGCGTGACGGTGCGCAATCTGCGCGTCATCCAGGTAGATGTCGAGAACAACCGGCTGATCGTGAAAGGCGCCGTGCCGGGGGCGCCGGGTGGTCATGTGCTTATTCGGCGCGCGGTGGCGCCGCGCCGCGAGCCGGTGGTCCCCGTGCAGGCCACGGCCAAGACGAGGAAGAAGCACGGCTGATTCCGGCAGGGCGTCGACGCTCGCGGATAGGCGGGAACTGCAGATGACGTTGGACGTAGTCAACCGGCAGAACGAAAAGGTCGGCTCGATCGAGCTCGGCGAAGAGACTTTCGGCGGCCGGGTCGACATCGGACTGGTGTGGGAATCAGTGGTGCAGGAGAACGCGGCTGCGCGGCGCGGCACGCACCAAACGAAGACGCGCGGTGAGGTGCGCGGCTCCGGCAGGAAGCCGTGGCGGCAGAAGGGTACCGGCCGCGCGCGCGTCGGCGAGATCCGCAATCCGCTGTGGCGGACGGGCGGCACCGTATTCGGCCCGCAGCCGCGCAGCTACGCCTATTCGTTGCCGAAGAAAGTGGTGCGCCGTGCGCTGCGGGCCGCGCTGGTCCAGAAGCTGCACGACGGCGCCGTGACCGTGGTCGATCAGTTGTCCGTGGACGAACCCAAGACCAGTCAGGCGGTGGAGTTGCTGGCGGGGCTTGACGTGGCGGGGCCGGCGCTGCTGGTGGATAGGAAGTCCGGGGAGCATCTCAAGCTGGCGGTGCGGAACCTGTCGAAGGTGCGGGTCGTCGATTCCAATCAGGTGACCGCCAGGGATGTCGCGGCCGCGGCCCGGATCCTCATGACACCGGCCGCGGTGGAGCATCTCGAGAAGGTGTTGGCATCGTGAAGCAGACCGACATCATCCGGCGGGCCATCGTGACCGAGAAATCCTCGGTGTTGATGGAGAACCGGCAGATCCTGTTGTTCGAGGTCGCCATGGCGGCGACCAAGGTGGATGTCAGGCGGGCGGTCGAACGCCTGCTCGGGGTGAAGGTGGCGGACGTGCGGACCGCGATCTCCCACGGCAAGATGAAGCGGCAGGGCCGTTTCGTGGGCCAGCGGCCGGACTGGAAGAAGGCGTATGTCCGCCTGAAGCCGGGAGAGAAGCTGCCCGAGTTCCTCGAGGGCTCTTAGAAACGATGGCTACGCGCAAGTACAAGCCGACGTCGGCGGGCCGGCGATTCCAGTCCGCGCACGACTTCGACGAGATCACGACGGATCGGCCGTACCGGCCTCTCACCGAGGCGCTCAAGAAGTCGGGCGGCCGGAACAACCGGGGCGAGGTGACGATATGGTGGCGCGGCGGCGGGCACAAGCGCGCCTACCGCGTCGTCGACTTCCGGCGCGACAAGCGGGACGTGCCGGCGAAGGTGACGACCATCGAGTACGACCCGAACCGCTCGGCGCGGATCTCGCTCGTGACGTACGCGGACGGCGAGAAGCGTTACATCCTGCACCCGGTGGGCCTGAAGGTCGGTGACACCATCGTGGCGAGCGAGAGGGCGGACATCGTGCCGGGCAACGCCATCCCGCTCAAGAACATGCCGCTGGGCACGGTGGTGCACAACGTTGAGCTGCGCCCGGGCAAAGGCGGGCAGATTGCGCGCAGCGCCGGGTCGGCGGTTCAGGTGGTGGCCAAGGACGGCAAGTATGTGACCCTCAGGCTGCCGTCCGGCGAGACCCGGCTGGTGGCCCGCGACAGTCTGGCGACCGTCGGGCGGGTCGGCAACGTCGACCATGGGAACGTGTCGATCGGCAAGGCGGGGCGGAACCGCTGGCGAGGCAAGCGGCCGCACGTCTGCGGTAATTCCATGAATCCGGTTGACCATCCGTTGGGGGGTGGCGAGGGCCATGCCGCCGGCGGACGGCATCCGGTATCGCCCTGGGGGCAGCCGGCCAAGGGCTTCAAGACGCGCCGGCGGAAGCCGTCGGACAAGTTCATCCTGCAGCGGAAGAAGCGCAAGCGCTCAAGGTAGGGCTGGAGATCTGTTGCGATGAGTCGATCGCTTAAGAAGGGCCCGTTCGTCGACATACCGCTCCTCGAGAAGATCGAGGTGATGAATCGGAACAACGAGCGCAGGGTCGTCAAGACCTGGTCGCGGCGGTCGACGGTGGTGCCGGAGATGATCGGCCACACGCTGGCTGTGCACAACGGGAAAAAGTTCGTGCCGATCTACATCAGCGAGAACATGGTGGGGCACAAGCTCGGGGAATTTTCACCGACGCGCACCTTCCGCGGCCACACCGGCCGTGGTGAGAAGGTTGCGGGCGTCGCCAGGGGCGGTCGGTGATGGAAGGCCGGGCAACGGCGCGCTACGTCCGGACGTCGGCCCAGAAGGCAAAGCTCGTCATGGATCTCATCCGCGGGCGCATGGTCGACGAGGCGCTGGCCGTCCTGCGGTTCACGCGGAAGAGTGTTGCCAGGGACATACTGAAGGTGCTCCGCTCGGCGGTCGCCAACCTGCAACAGCGGGAGGGCGCCAGCGGCGACACCGACAGGCTGTGGGTTGACGAGTGCTATGCCAACCAGGGGCCTTCGCTCAAGCGGATCCGTCCGGCGGCGATGGGGCGCGCGTTTCGCATCACCAAGCGGACGTCGCATCTGACGGTGAGCGTGCAGGAACAGCCGGAAGCGGTGACCGCGGTCGCTGCGGAAGCGTCCGACAAGACAGCCGCTGGGCCCGCGGAGAAGAGCGCTACTGCGGCAGGTGGCCGCACACCCCGGCGCCGGCGCCGCGGGCGCTCCGGACGCTGAGAGGAACGGACAGGTACTGGGCATGGGACAGAAGGTTCACCCGTACGGGTTTCGACTCGGGTTCAACAAGACGTGGCGCTCGCGCTGGTACGCGGATCGTGACTACGCCGCGCTGCTGCACGAGGACCTTGGCTTGCGCGCCGATCTCAAGAAACGCTTTGCCCATGCCGGCGTATCGAAGATCGATATCGAACGCGCCGCCAACAAGCTCAAGCTCGACATCCACACGTCGCGGCCGGGCATCATCATCGGCCGCAAGGGGACGGAGGTCGAGAAGCTGAAGACCGACATCCAGAAGCGCACGAGCCGCGAGGTCTTCATCAACATCCAGGAGATCCAGAAGCCGGAGCTGGATGCGCAGCTGATCAGCGAGTCGGTCGCGTTGCAGCTGGAGAAGCGCGTCGCGTTCCGGCGCGCCATGCGCAAGGCGGTCGAGTCGGCGCTGCGGTTCGGCGCACGCGGCATCAAGGTGCGCGTGGGCGGGCGCCTCAACGGCGCCGAGATCGCGCGGTCCGAGTGGTATCTGCACGGTCAGCTGCCGCTGCAGACGTTGCGCGCGGACATCGACTACGGCTTTTGGGAGGCGCGCACCACCTACGGCGTCATCGGTGTGAAGGTCTGGCTCTACAAGGGCGAGCGCCTCGTGCCGCAGACCGGCCGCGAGGAGGAGTACCGGACGCCGCGCATGGCCCGCGCGTAGCGCCAAGGAGAAATCCATCATGTTGATGCCGAAGAAGGTCAAGCATCGGAAGCAGCACCGGGGGCGCATGGCCGGCAAGGCATGGCGCGGCTCGACCGTTGCGTTCGGAGACTACGGCTTGAAGGCCCTCGAGGCCCACTGGATCACCGATCGCCAGATTGAGGCTGCCCGTGTCGCGATGACGCGCTTCATCAAGCGCGGCGGCAAGATCTGGGTGCGTGTGTTTCCGGACAAGCCGATCACCAAGAAGCCCCAGGAGACCCGGATGGGCAAGGGCAAGGGCGCGCCGGAGCAGTGGGTCGCGGTCGTGCGGCCTGGAAAGATTCTGTTCGAGATGGAAGGCGTGAGTGCGGAGATGGCGGAACGCGCGATGCGTCTGGCGGCGGCCAAGTTGCCGATACACACGAAGTTCGCTACCCGGTTCGGTGCGGCCGGCGGCGCATGACGGACATCAGCGAGCTGCGGGAGCTGGGCGTCGAGGATCTCCGGCAGCGCAGGGGAGAGTTCGACGATCAGGTGTTTCGCCTGCGTATCCAGAAGTCGATGGGACAGACGGATGCCGCAAACAAGATGCGGCAGTTGCGCCGCGATCGGGCGCGCGTGATGACGCTGCTGCGGGAGCGGGAGCTGGCGGACGCTGCGAAGAGTCGCTGACGAACAAGAGCGGGCGGGGAAGACGAAACGATGGCCAACAAGCGGGAAATGATCGGCCTGGTGATCCGGGACAAGCTGGACAAGGGGGTCATCGTCGCCGTCGAGCGCCGCGTGCGCAGTGCGGTATACGGCAAGATCCGGCGGCTGACGACCCGGTTCATGGCCCATGACGAAGCCAACAGCGCGCACGTGGGCGACCGCGTCGCGCTCGTCGAATCGCGGCCGCTCAGCCGCCGCAAGCGGTTCGTCGTCAGCCGCGTTGTCGAGCGGGCCCGCATTGTTTGATAGGACGGACGCGCCATGATTCAGATGCAGTCCGTGCTGGACGTTGCCGACAATTCCGGCGCCCGGAAGATTGCCGTGATCAATCCGGTCGGCGGTTCGACCGGCCGTTTCGCGCGACTTGGGGATGTCGTGACCGCCTCCGTCAAGGAGGCGACGCCCGCCTCGGCCGTCAAGAAGGGTCAGGTGGTGAAGGCCGTCATCGTCCGGACGCACAAGGAGCATCGCCGGCGGGACGGCAGCTACATTCGGTTCGACCGCAACGCCGCGGTGCTGGTCGACGATCAGAACGAGCCGATCGGGACCCGCGTGTTCGGTCCCGTCGCCCGCGAATTGCGCGAGCGGAAGTTCATGAAGATCATCTCGCTGGCGCCCGAGGTGCTGTAAGCGCCGCGATTTGGATTGCTACGACATGTCCAGACTCCAGACTCCGGTTCGTAAGAACGACAACGTGGTGGTCACCACCGGCAAGGACCGCGGCAAGCGCGGCCGTGTGCTGAAAGTGGTGCCGACCCGGAACCGCCTGGTGATCGAGGGCGTGAACTTCATCAAGCGCCACACCCGGCCGAACCCGCAACGCAACATCAAGGGCGGGGTCGTCGAGCGGGAAGGCTCCGTGCACGCGTCGAACGTGCAGATCATCTGCCCGGAGTGCGGTGCGCCGACGCGGATCGGACATCAGTTGCTGGGTGACGGGCGCAAGATTCGCATTTGCCGCAAATGCGACGGAGCGGTGGACAAGTGAACCGGCTGCAGGAACGTTATCGTGACACGGTGGTCCCGGCGCTCCGCAAGGAGTTCGGGTACACGAGCGTCATGGCGGTGCCGAAGCTCGAACGGGTCGTGGTCAACATGGGGCTGGGCGAAGCCACGCAGAACCCGAAGCTGATCGAGGCGGGCGCCGACGAGTTGACGCGGATCACCGGACAGAAGCCGGTAACCACCAGAGCCCGCAAGTCGGTTGCGGCCTTCAAGCTGCGGCAGGGGATGGCCATCGGAACGATGGTGACGTTGCGCGGCGAGCGGATGTACGAGTTTCTCGACCGTCTGATCTCGATTGCCCTGCCGCGCGTACGGGATTTCCGGGGCATCTCGCCAAACGGTTTCGACGGCCGCGGGAACTACACGTTGGGGCTCCGCGACCAGCTGATCTTTCTGGAAATCGACTACATGAAGGTCGATCAGTCGCGCGGAATGAACGTTTGCGTCGTAACGACGGCCACGACGGACGATGAGGGGAGGATGTTGCTGAAGCTCCTGGGGATGCCCTTCCGGGCGAGCCAGTGAGCCGTTGCGCGGCCAGTGCGGCCGCCGGGTGACAGTTACCGATGTCGACAATCGCAAAGAAAGTCAAGGAGCTCAAGCCGCCGAAGTTCAAGGTCCGCGCGCGGAACCGGTGCCGTCTGTGCGGCCGGCCGCGCGGCTACCTCCGCAAGTTCCAGTTGTGCCGTCTGTGCTTCCGCAAGCTGGCCCTCGAGGGCGAGATTGCAGGCGTGACGAAGAGCAGCTGGTAAGCCGCCGGGCGGCCGCGCGACGGCGCGGGCCGCGGCGATGGGGGGGTGCGAGCAGGTGAGACGGGAGAGGTCGAGGGCTGATGTCTGATCAGATAGCTGACATGCTTTCGAGGATACGTAACGCGACATCCATCCGGCAGGCGCGTGTTGACGTGCCGGCCTCGAGACTCAAGCTCGAGATCTCGCGAATCCTCCAGAGCGAAGGATATGTTCAGGGGTTCAAGATCGTCGAGGTGCCGGGTCGGCGTGGCACGCAGCCGAGGAAGATGATCCGCATCGCACTGAAATACGGCCCCCGCGGCCAGCGCGTGCTGTCCGGACTCGAGCGCGTGAGCCGTCCGGGCCGCCGCGTGTACTTCGCGCGGGACAAGGCCCCGCCGGTACTGGCCGGCCTGGGGACGAGCATCCTGACGACGTCGCGGGGTGTCATGACCGGCCGCGACGCCGCGAAGGTCGGCGTGGGCGGCGAGGTGTTGTGCAATGTCTGGTAGAGCACCGGCGGCGGGCGTGGTGAGGACATGTCGCGCATAGGCAGGCTGCCGATTCCGTTGCCCGACGGCGTCACCGTGCGGGTCGCCGAGGATGCGGTCGAGGTGCGCGGGCCCAAGGGGTCGCTCCGGCAGCCGATTCCGCCAGGGATCCTGTTCGAGGAGAAGGGGCGGCAGCTGTCCGCGCAGCCGGCGCAGCCGGCCGACCGCTCGTCGAGCAAGTTTCACGGTCTGGCCAGAAGCCTCGTGGCGAACGCCGTGCACGGCGTCTCCCAGGGGTTCAAGAAGGATCTCGACATCGTCGGCATCGGATACCGCGCGGAGGTTTCGGAGTCGCAGGTCGTCTTTCACCTGGGGTACTCGCATTCCGTGCCGTTCGACATCCCGGACGGTATCCAGATTGCGGTCGACAAGCAGAATCACATCACGGTGGCTGGCATCGACCGGCAGCGGGTCGGCCAGGTTGCGGCTGACATCCGCGCGCTTCGCAAGCCGGATCCGTACAAGCATAAGGGGATCCGCTATACGGGTGAAGTGCTCAAGAAGAAGGTCGGCAAGACCGGGGCATAGCCGATGAAGATCAAGACCAAGAAGGATCGCCGCAACCGGATCCGGCTGCGGCAGCGCCAGCGGATCGGTGGGACCGCCATGCGCCCGCGGCTTGCCGTTTCCAGAAGTCTGGCGCACATCTCCGTGCAGTTGATTGACGATCAGGCCGGCCGGACGCTGGTGGCCGCGTCGAGCCAAGAGGCGAGCGTAAGCGCCAAATTCGAGAACGGCGCGCGAGGCAGCAACGTAGCCGGCGCCTGGGTCGTTGGCCGCGTCGCCGCGGAGCGGCTGCTCGAACAGGGTGTCAAACAGGCCGTATTCGACCGCGGTGGCCGCCTGTACCACGGGCGTGTACGCCGGGTAGCCGAGGCCGCGCGCGACGCCGGCCTGGAGTTCTAGGCATGAAAGAGTCACGACCGAAGATCGACACCTCCATGCTCGACCTGAAGGATACGGTCGTGTCGATCAACCGGGTTACCAAGGTGGTCAAGGGCGGCAAGAACCTGAGCTTCAGCGCGCTGGTCGTCGTTGGCGACGGGTTCGGGCATGTCGGCTTTGCGGTCGGCAAGGCCAAGGAAGTGCCGTCGGCCATCAAGAAGGGGATCGAGGCGGCCAAGAAGACGCTCGTGCGCGTTCCGCTGCAGGGGACGACCATCCCGCATACGATCGTGGGTCGATTCGGCGCCGGGAGCGTACTGTTGAAGCCGGCGCCCGAGGGGACCGGCATCATCGCCGGCGGCGCCGTGCGGGCGGTTGTGGAGGCGGCCGGCATACACAACATCCTGACCAAGTCGCTCGGCTCCGACAACCCGCACAATGTCGTGCGCGCCACCTTCGTAGGCCTGTCGGAGCTGAAGGACCCGGTGACGGTTGCCCGCCTGCGCGGCGTCGATCTGTCGCTGGGCGGCGACGAGACGGCGGCGCCGGGGCAGGAGGCGGGGGAATCATGAGACGCGGCCAGCGAAACGAGACGGCGCCGCGCGTCAAGGTGACCCTCGTGCGCAGCCCGATCGGCTACAACAAGCGGCAGGCGCTCGTGGTGAAGGGACTCGGACTGCGGCGCATCGGCCATTCCCTGGACGTCGTCGACAACCCGTCCATCCGCGGCATGCTGCACAAGGTTCGCCATCTCGTGCGCGTCGGATAGGAAATCATGGATCTCAGCAACCTGCATCCACCGGAAGGCGCGCGGCGCAAGAAAAAGCGTGTGGGCCGCGGCGAGGGCTCCGGAACCGGCGTGACGTCCGGCCGCGGGCACAAGGGCGCCAAATCGCGTTCCGGGTTCAAGCGCAAGCGCGGGTTCGAGGGCGGCCAGATGCCGTTGCACCGGCGTGTGCCGAAGCGCGGGTTCCACAACCCGTTTCGCGTGGAGTACGCCGTGGTCAACCTCGACACGCTGTCCGAGCGGTTCGATGAAGGCGCCGAGGTGACACCGGAGTTGCTCCGCGAGCACCGCATCGTGCGCAAGTCCCGGGCCCTGGTCAAGGTGCTGGCGCGCGGCGAGCTGTCGAAGAAGCTGATCGTGAAGGCGCACCGCTTCAGCGCGCAAGCAAGCAAGGCAATCGCTGCCGCCGGTGGCCGGGCCGAGGTGCTGGCGGCCGGTGCGGGAGGGTAGTCCGCCGGATGTTCGAAAACATCAGGAACATCTTCGCGATTCCGGATCTGCGCCGGCGCGTGCTATTCACGCTCGCCATCCTCGCGATCTATCGCGTCGGGAGTCACATTCCGACGCCGGGCGTGAATACCGAGGCGCTCGCGCTGCTCGCGGAACAGGCGGCGGGAACGATGTTCGGCCTGTACGACATGTTCTCCGGCGGCAACCTGTCGCAGGTCACGATATTTGCGCTGGGCATCATGCCCTACATCAGCGCGTCCATCATTCTCCAGTTGCTCACGGTTGTCTGGCCGTATCTGGAACGGCTCTCCAAGGAGGGCGAGCTGGGGCGGCGCAAGATCACCCAGTACACGCGCTACGGCACCATCCTGCTGTGCGTAGTGCAGGCGATGGCCATCGCGATCTTCCTCGAGCGGCAGACGAACATCGCCGGCGGCCTGCCGCTCGTCTACGAGCCGGGCTGGGGTTTCCGCTGCATGACGGTCCTGACGCTCACGACCGGCACCGGGTTCATCATGTGGCTGGGCGAGCAGATCACGGAACGGGGCGTCGGCAACGGGATGTCGCTGATCATCTTCGCGGGCATTGTTGTCGGCCTGCCGACCGCCGTGCTGACGACGCTCGACCAGATGCGGACCGGACAGATGGGCCTCATCCGTGTCCTGCTCCTGCTGACGGTGATGATCCTCGTCGTGGGGGCGGTCGTGTTCATCGAGCGCGGGCACCGGCGCGTCACCGTGCAGTACGCCAAGCGGATGGTGGGGCGGCGCATGTACGGCGGCAGCAGCACGCACATTCCGTTGAAGGTTAATACGGGCGGTGTGATTCCGGTCATTTTCGCCTCCTCGATCATCGCGTTTCCCGCGACGATCGCCACTGCGTTCCCCGCGGGCGGCTGGGGGCAGGCGATAACCGATCAGCTCCGGAACGGGATGCCGCTGTACTACCTGCTGTACATGGCGGGCATCATCTTCTTCGCCTACTTCTACACCGCGATCATCTTCAATCCGGACGACGTGGCGGAGAACATGCGGAAGTATGGCGGGTTCATCCCCGGCATCCGGCCCGGCAAGCGGACCGCCGAGCATATCGATACCATCCTGACCCGGATCACGCTGGTCGGATCGATCTATCTGGCGCTGGTGGCGGTGCTGCCCGATCTGCTGATTGCAGGCTTCCGGGCCGATGCGGTGCCGTTAATCGGTGACCAGCTCGACACGCTGCTGCCCCGGTTCATTACGGACGGCATGGGCGTGACGTTCTACTTCGGCGGGACGTCGCTGCTGATTATCGTCGGCGTTTCGATGGACACGGTGCAGCAGGTCGAGTCGCAGTTGATCATGCGGCACTACGACGGGTTCATGAAGAAGACCCGCATCAAGGGCCGCCGCGGATAGGTGGGCGAGAAGCGATGGCGCTGAATCTGGTGATGCTCGGTCCGCCGGGGGCCGGTAAGGGGACGCAGGCGGTTCGTGTCGAACAGGAGCACGGCATCCCGCAGGTATCGACCGGGGACATCCTGCGCGCAGCGGTCCAGGCGGGAACCGACCTCGGGCGGCAGGCGCAGGCAGTCATGGAGCGGGGCGAGTTGGTCAGAGATGCGCTGATCGTCGAGATCGTGCGCGAGCGTCTGGCGCGCGACGACACGCGGGGCGGCTTCATCCTGGACGGATTCCCGCGCACTGTCGCGCAGGCGGAGGCGCTGGACGAGATCCTGGCCGGCAGCGACCCGCTGATCGTCATCGAGTTGAGCGTGCCGGATCAGCCGCTCGTGCAGCGGCTCTCGCGCCGCCGCGTATGCCGCGACTGCGGAGCGACCTATGGCGCCGGCGCCGGGGAAGTCCCGGCGGCCTGCACGCGCTGCGGCGCCGCGCTCGTGGCGCGCAGGGACGATCGCGAGGAGGTCGTGCAGGAACGCCTCCGGGTTTATCGCGAGCAGACCGAGCCGCTGGTGGAGTTCTACCGGGATCGCCCGAGCTTCCGGCGCGTGGACGGGAATCAACCGGCCGCTGCGGTGCGGATTGCCATCGCCGGCGCGATGGATGCCGCGCGGGCGGCCGTGCGCGTCCAGTCGTCGCCAGCCGTGTGAGAGGCGGAGCCAGATGATCGTGTACAAGTCGCCGGAGGAAGTCGAGAAGATGCGCGCGGCCAACGCGCTCGTCGCCGGCGTGCTCAGCGAGTTGCGGGAGGCGGTCAGGCCGGGGGTGACGGCGCAGGAACTGGATACGGTCGCGGAGACGCGGGTACGCGAAGCGGGTGCCGTCCCGGCCTTCAAGGGGTATCATGGGTATCCCGCCACGTTATGCGTCTCGATCAACGATGCCGTGGTGCATGGCATCCCGTCCCCGCGCGAGCTGGTGGAGGGCGACGTTGTGTCGCTCGACATGGGGGTCGTCCTCGACGGTTACTACGGCGACGCCGCCCTGACGGTGGGCGTCGGCACTATCTCGGACGAGGCGGCCGAGTTGCTGGCGGTCACGCGCGACGCCTTGAATCTGGCGATCGACCGCGCGCGCGTCGGGGGCCGCGTTTCCGATCTCGGCCATGCCGTGCAGCACCACGTGGAGTCTTGCGGATTCTCGGTGGTCCGGGAGTTTGTCGGGCACGGCATCGGGACCCGGCTGCACGAGGAGCCGCAGATTCCGAACTATGGCAGGCCGGGCCGTGGTCCGTATCTAAAGGAAGGCATGGTGCTGGCCATCGAGCCGATGGTCAACGCCGGCCGGCCGGCGGTGCGCGTGCTGGATGACGGCTGGACGGCGGTGACCGTGGACGGCAGCCTTTCCGCGCATTTCGAGCATTCGGTCGCGGTGTCGAAGGACGGACCGGTCATCTTGAGCCGGCTCGATTGACTGTTTGGGGGATGGCATGAAGGTTCGAGCATCGGTTCGCAAGCTGTGTGACAAGTGCAAGATCATCCGCCGGCGCGGGGTGGTGCGGGTGCTCTGCAGCAATCCGAAGCACAAGCAGCGGCAGGGGTAACTGAGTAATGGCACGAATCGCGGGCGTAGATCTTCCACGAACGAAGCGGATCGAGGTCGGGTTGACCTATATCTTCGGGATCGGGCCGGCGCGGGCGACGACCATGCTGCAGGCGGCGGGCGTCGACGGCAACATCCGCGTCAAGGATCTGACCGAGGACGACGTCCGGAAAATCGGCCGTGTCGTCGAGGAGCACGGCGGCGTCGAGGGCGACCTGCGCAAGGAGATCTCCGTCAACATCAAGCGGCTGATGGAGATCGGTTGTTACCGTGGGCTGCGCCATCGCCGCAACCTGCCGGTGCGGGGCCAGCGGACGAATACGAATGCACGCACCAGGAAGGGACCCCGCAAGGGTGCCGTGGCGAAGAAGAAGACGAAGTAGCCCGGAAAGAGGATATTGATGGCCAAGAGCGATGCGGCCGGCGCAACTGGGTCGGCACCCGCGAAGCGCAAGCGGCGGAAAACCGGCAAGACCTTCAAGAAGCGGGGCGAGAAGCGCGTCGTGCACCACGGCGTGGTGCACATCCAGGCGTCGTTCAACAACACCATCATCACGATAACCGACGCCGAGGGCAGAGTGCTGGCTTGGTCGAGCGCCGGCGGCATCGGCTTCAAGGGCTCCCGCAAGGGCACGCCGTTCGCGGCGACCCAGGCGGCGATCAACGCCGGGCACGGAGCGAAGACGTTCGGGGTTCGGTCGGTCGACGTGCTGGTCAAGGGGCCCGGCGCCGGCCGGGAGTCGGCCATTCGGGCGCTGCAGACGTCCGTCGGGATGGAAGTGAAATCGATTCGGGACGTAACCCCGATTCCGCACAACGGGTGTCGCCCGCCGAAGCGCCGGCGGGTCTGAGAGGGCAGAGGGAACATGGCGCGATACGCGGGTCCGGTGTGCCGGCTGTGCCGGCGCGAGGGGATGAAGCTGTTCCTCAAGGGGGAACGGTGCTACGGCGAGAAGTGCGCCATCGATCGGCGCAACGTGCCGCCTGGGCAGCACGGCAGGGGCCGTCGCGCACGCCTGCTGGGGTACGGTCTGCAGCTGCGCGAGAAGCAGAAGGTGCGCCGCATGTACGGCGTGCTGGAGCGCCAGTTCCGGCGCTACTTCGAGAAGGCGGACCGGCAGCGGGGTGTCACCGGCGAGAAGTTGCTGCAGCTTCTGGAGCGCAGGCTGGACAACGTGGTGTATCGGCTCGGCTTCGCGGCGTCGCGGCCCCAGGCGCGGCAGCTCGTGCGCCACGGCCACTTCAATGTAAACGGCCGGCGCACCAACGTCCCGTCGTTTTCCGTAGACGCTGGCGACGTCATCGCGGTCCGGCCCACCAGTGCGAAGAACCCGGCCATCGTCTATGCGATGGAGGAGGTCAAGGGCCGCGGCATTCCGGAGTGGCTGGAGCTGGATGGGGAGACGCTGTCGGGCAGCCTGACCGCCGCGCCGACGCGCGAGCAGTTGAACCTTCCGGTGCAGGAGCAGTTGATCGTGGAGCTCTATTCCAAGTGATCCGGGTGCATTCCAGGGAATGCTGAAAGGATAGAACTCGATGTTGTGGAAAAACTTCCAGCGACCCAAGCGGTTGGAATTCGAGGCGGAGACCCTCACCGATCGGTTCGGGCGCTTTTACGCACAGCCATTTGAACGCGGTTTCGGCACGACGGTCGGCAACGCGTTGCGCCGCGTGCTGCTTTCGTCGATTGAGGGCGCCGCGGTGACGGCCGTCAAGATCGACGGCGTGATGCACGAATTCTCGCCGATTCCAGGAGTGGTGGAGGATGCCACCGACATCATCCTGAACCTGAAGCAGGTACCGATCCGCATGCACGTCGACCGCACAAAGACGGTCTATATCCGCCGCGGCGAGGCGGGTGAGGTGAAGGCCGGCGATATCGAAGCCGACGCCGACGTGGAGATTCTGGAACCGGACGTGCACATCGCCACTGTTGCCGAGGGCGGCTCGCTGAATATGGAAATGCGGGTCAACCGCGGGCGCGGATACGTGTCGGCGGACAAGAACTTCGTGGACGACCTCGGGATTGGTTGGATTCCACTCGATTCGGTCCATTCGCCGGTCAAGAAGGTCAACTACCTGGTCGAGGCGGCGCGCCTGGGACAGACCACCGACTACGACAAGCTGACCGTGGACGTGTGGACCGACGGGTCGGTGACGGCGCGCGACGCCGTGTCTCTCGGCGCCCAGTTGATCCGGGATCACCTCAACATCTTCATCAACATCGACGATCCGTTGGAGCCGCCGGCGGATACGGAGCAGATCCCGGCCATGCCGGTGGCCAACGAACACCTCGACCGCAGCGTCGAGGAGCTCGAGTTGTCGGTGCGGTCGTACAATTGCCTGAAGAATGCCGACATCAGGACCATTCGGGAGCTGGTGCTGAAGACCGAATCGGAAATGCTGCGCACCAAGAACTTCGGCCGCAAGTCGCTGAGCGAGATCAAGGAACTGCTTGCCAGCATGGGCTTGAGTCTTGGCATGCGTCTGGACGAGCCCGCGGATGCCGAATCCGCGGCGGCGGAATAGACAGTCATGCGCCATCGAGTTGCCAACCGTAAGCTCGGACGGGTGTCCGAGCATCGGATCGCCCTGCTGCGCAACCAGGCCACGGCGCTCATTCGTCACGAGCGGATCAACACGACCGTGGCGAAGGCCAAGGCGCTGCGTCCGTTCGTGGAACGGTTGATCACGGTCGCCAAGCGCGGGCTCGCGGAAGGTGCGGACACGAGCCGGGCGCTGCACGCCCGGCGGCTGGTCGCGCGGGACGTAGCGGACCGCACGGTGCTCAGCAAGCTGTTCAGTTCGATTGCGCCCCGGTTTGCCGAGCGGCCGGGCGGCTATACGCGCCTGCTGCGCGATGGGCGGCGTCAGGGGGACGATGCGCCGCTCGCCCAGGTCGAGCTGGTGGGTAGTGAATACACGCCGGAAACGGAGACAGACAAGCCGGCGCCGGAAGAAGCCGAGAGCGGTGTTGCAGGGCGCGTCCGCCGGGCCGCGCGGCGGATCCGCGGTAGCTCGGAAGACGCGTAGCCCGACTGCCGCCCGGCGCCGCGCCCGGGCGAGTCGGAGTGATTCCTACTCGCCGTCCTCCTCGTCCCCGGTCGCCTCCCCACGGTCTGCCTTCGCCTCGGCTATAACCTTCGCATGCAGGTGCGCCGGGACTTCCTCGTAGTGTGAGAACTCCATGTGGTACGAGCCGCGGCCGCCGGTGGCGGACGTGAGCAGCTGTTCGTAGGTCAGCATTTCCGCCATCGGTACCTGCGCCTTGATGATCGTGGCGGTGCCGCGCGTCTCCATCCCGCCGATGCGGCCCCGCCGGCCGTTGAGGCTGCCCATCAAATCGCCCGCGAACTCGCTCGGCGCATGCACCTCGACGTCCATGACCGGCTCGAGGAGCGTCGGCCGCGCCCGCGACATCGCATCGCGGAACGCCAGGCGCCCGGCCATCTTGAACGACATCTCGTTGGAGTCCACCTGGTGGAACTGTCCGTCGTGCAGCGTCACGCGGAAGTCGACCATCGGGTAGCCGGCGAGATAGCCCTTGGCGCGCGCCTCGTGGACCCCCTTCTCGACCGCCGGAATGAACTGCCGTGGGATTGAGCCGCCGAAGATCTCGTTGGCGAATTGGAAGTCCTCACCGCGCGGTAGCGGTTCGACCCTGATCTTGCAGTCGCCGAACTGTCCGTGTCCCCCGGTCTGTTTCTTGTGGCGGCCATGCGCTTCCGTGGCCGCGGTGATCGTTTCGCGGTACGGGATGCGCGGCAGCTTCAGGTTCACCTCCACCCCGAAGCGGCGCTTCAACTTGGCGACGGTAACCTCAATGTGGAGTTGCCCCTGCCCGGACAGCAGCAGTTGCTGCGTCTGCGGATCCCTGGCATACCGGATGGTTGGATCCTCCTCCTGCAGCCGCTGCAGCGAGGTGCTGATCTTTTCTTCGTCGCCGCGGGTCTTGGGCTCGATGGCATAGGACAGAACCGGTTCGGCAAAGGCGATCGGTGCAAAGGAGAGCGTGCTCCCCGCGGCGCACAGCGTGTCGCAGGTCTGCGTGTCCCGGAGCTTGGTCACCGCCCCGATATCGCCGGCGTTCACCCGCGCGACGGCATTCTGCGTCTTGCCCTGCATGACGGCCAGGCTGCCGAGCCGCTCCGCTGTCCCTTTCGTCGCGTTCTGCACCGTCTCGTCGGACGCCAGTGCTCCCGCGGCCACGCGAAACAGCGTGATGCGGCCGGCGAAGGGATCGGCAATTGTCTTCCACACGAACGCCGCGGCCGGACTGCTGTCGGCCGCGTCGTATGAGACAGGCTCGCCGCTGTCGCGCGCGACGGCCGCCAGCGGCCGGTCCACGGGTGACGGCAGGTAGGTGGTTATGGCGTCGAGGAGCGCTTGGATGCCGATGTTGGCGAGCGCCGACGTGCACACCAGCGGGAAGATCCGGCGGCTGCCCACCGCACTGCGGAGGCCCTGCTCCAGTTCCTCCTGCGACAGCGTCCCGGCGTCGAAGAATTTCTCCATCAAATCGTCGTCGGCCTCGGCCACCATCTCGATCAGATTGTCCCGGGCGCTGGCGGCGTCGTCGGCGAGCGCCGGCGGAATGTCCCCTACCGCGGGCTTGTCCCCGTCGCCGGGGGAGCGCACCGCCTGCATCCGCACCAGATCGACAACTCCCTCGAACGACTTCTCCTCTCCGATCGGCAACTGAATCGGCACGACCTCGCGCCCGAACGCTTCGCGCAGGGAAGCCAGCGAGCGGTCCAGGCTGGCCCGTTCCCGGTCAAGCCGGTTCAGCACGATCAGGCACGGCGCGCCCACGTCGCTCGCGGTGGTCCACACTTTTTCCGTCTGCACCTCGACGCCCGCGACCGCGTCCACGACGACGGCCGCGGCTTCCGTAACGCGCATCGCGGCCCGCGTGTCGCTCAGGAAGTTCGCCACACCCGGCGTGTCGATGAAGTTGATCTTGGTCCGGTTCCATTCCGCAAACGCGACGCTCGACGACAGCGTATGCTTGCGGCCGATTTCTTCTTCGTCGAAGTCGGTGACCGTGTTGCCCTCATCGACCTTGCCCAGCCGGTTGACCATGCCCGCGTCGAACAGCATGGCCGCGGCCAGTTGGGTCTTGCCGGCACCACTGTGTCCGACCAGCGCGACATTCCTGATATGTTCCGCGGTATACACTCTCATGAGCATTTTCCAATTGGGGGCTGCGCAGCTTCCTTAGATGGGGCTGCGCCGCTTCCTGAAATGGGGCTGCGCCCCAAACCCCCGGCAGGCGCTAGCGGGGACCCCTTTGCCCCGCGCCGCGCCTGCCGAGCCGCGCGGTGCGCGGCTTGGGGACGGCCGGATCGATGCTTACCGTCGCCGCCAGGTTCAACCGTAAGTAGGGGCTGCGCCGCAAATCCCCAGCACAAGCAGCTAATGCTACTCGACTTACCGGAGGCCGCTCAAGGAACCGGGACGCTTGTGCGCGGCTATTCGTGCCGGAGCGCTTCGATTGGATCCAGTCCGGAGGCGCGTATGGCGGGGAACAGGCCGAATACGATGCCGACGGTGACCGAGAAGCCGGCCCCGAGGGCATAGGACCATAACGGCAGCGAGATCGGAAAGCCCGTGGCGTAGTGCACACCGATGCCGAACGCGGTGCCGAGCAGCATCCCGCATACGCCCCCGAGCCCCGTCAGCGCGGCCGCCTCGAACAGGAATTGCCACAGGATCTCGCGCCGCCGGGCGCCCAGCGCCTTGCGGGTGCCGATCTCGCGCGTCCGTTCCGTGACGGAGATGGTCATGATCGCCATTACCCCGATGCCGCCCACGAGCAAGGCGATGGACGCGATGGAGACCAGCGCCAGATAGGTGGCCTGACTGATGCGGTCCCACAGCCGCATGGCCGATTCCTGGGTCACCACGTCGAAATCGTTCGGCTCGTCGAGCCGCAGCCCGTGCCGGATGCGCATCACGGTCTCGACGTCCCGTACGGCGTCGTCGCGCTCGACGTCCGCGTGCGGAACCGCCGCGATCATGATGCTCGTGATCCGGCCTCGCATGGCCCGTACCGCGCGAATCCCGAACTGCTTCTGGTAGGTGGACTGGGGGATGACGACGATGTCGTCCTGGCCCACACCCAGACCGCCCGGGCTCGGGCGGGGTCCGAGCACGCCGATCACCTGGTAGCGCAGATTCCCCAGGCGCACGGTCTTGCCGACCGGGTCAACGGCGGGGAACAGCGCCTCGTGCGGCGTCTGTCCCAGCACGATGACCTGCCGGCGGTGGTTGACCTCGGTCTCCGTGAAGAACCGGCCCGTGGCGATGTCGACGTGAAACACCTCCGGAAAGTTCTCGGTCGAGCCGAGGACCCGGATCGACGTGGTGCGCTGGTTCCGGTACTGCATCTGCGCCGTGGTTGGCGGTCCGCCTTCGCCCAGTACGAAACTGACGGTGGCCACGGTCGGCGCCTGGCGGGCGATGGCCTGTGCGTCGGCCGGCGTCAGGTTCGGCCGCTGCATCAGCTCGAAAAAATCGGCGCCCGACGACAGGCTCAGACCGGAGAACTGGGAGACGTATACCGTGTCCGAGCCGAGCGTGCGGACCGTGTCCCGCAGCGATTCGTCGAAACCCCGGACGATTGACGTGACGCCCACGATCGAGGTGATGCCAATCGTCACACCCAGTATCGTCAGGGCAGACCGCAGCTTGTACGTCAAAATGGCATCCGCGGCCATGCGGACGATCTCGAGAGCCAGGCCGGTCCGCATGCCAGCAGCTCCTATCCGTTCCGCCCCAGCGCGTCAATCGGGTCGAGCGCCGCCGCCCGGGACGCGGGATACAGTCCGAAGAACAGCCCGACGACCGCCGTCAGCGAGACCGCCAGTAACACCGACCAGGCATGCACTGCGGCCGGCACCGGTGCGAACCGGTCGATTGCCAGCGCGGCGCCGACTCCGATGGCCGTCCCGACGACGCCGCCGAGCAGCGATAGGGCCACCGACTCGGCCAGCATCTGCCACAGGATGGCGGCGCGAGTCGCGCCCAGCGCCTTGCGCAGGCCGATCTCGCGGGTCCGTTCGGAGACCGCCATCAACATGATGTTCATGACGACGATCCCGGCTACGACGAGCGCCAGGCCGACGATTCCGACCAGCACCGCGAACAGACCGGCGGTCGCCTGCTCGAAGATGTCCAGGATCGATTCCGCCGTGAACATGCCGAAGTTGTTCTCCTCGCGCGGCCGGAGGTGACGGGCGATCCGCAACGCCACCGTCGCATCGTCCATGGCCCACTGAATCTCCTCCGGTCGTGTCGGCCGGGCGATCAGCGTCAGCGAGCGTCGGCTGCCGAACAGACGCTGAAAGGCGCCGAGCGGAATGACCGCGAACTCATCCTGTGATTGTCCGAACAGCGTGCCCTTCTCCTGGCTCACCCCGACGACGCGAAAGTGGACGCCCTGGATCGTGATGGTCCGATCCAGCGGATCGGCCGGGCCGAACAGCCGGTCGGCTGTCGACCATCCGAGGAGCGCGACGTTCCGGTTGCGGGAGACCTCGATCGGCGTCAGCAGGCGACCCCGATCGGCGGTGAACGTCGGAAAACGGTGGAATTCACCGGTGACTCCCTGGATCGACACCTGCTCCAGCACTTCGTTGCGGTAGCGGATCTCGCCGTTCTCCCGTCCTTCCGCCATCACGGCCGCGATGCGCCCGCCGAACCGCCGCACGGCGTCCTGGTCGTCGAGGGTGATTCGGGGATTGCCCCTGCGGCGCTCCATCTCGTCCTCGTTGACGACCAGGCCCACGCGGTCGATCATGAACGAGTCGGCGCTCATCTCGGTCACGATGACGTTGGTGACTTCGTCGGAGATGCCCTGGATCAGGGATACGAGCGTCATGATCGACGCCACCGCGACGATATTGCCGAGGATGGTCAGAAAGGACCGCAGCTTGTTCGCCCAGATCGCGCCGAGCGCGACGCGCACGATCTCAACGGCCAGCAGCAGTGGGCGCATTGACGCGAACCGGGTCGCCGTCTTCCAGCGCGCGGACGACGTCGAACGGGCCGATCGCCACCAGGTCTCCGGCGTCGAGCCCCGAGATCACCTCGAAGTAACGGTCACCGGCGATACCGGTATCCACGGCGACGAACCAGGCCTGCTCGTCGCGCACGACGAACACCCCTTCGGCCTCCTCCGTGCGTTCCGGCGCGGCGGGTTCGGCGGCTGACGCGGCGGCGGCGCCCGCCTCGGGGGCGGGCCGGACGACGCGGCCGTCCGGGTCCAGGCTGACCTCGCGCACCGTCGTCGACTGAATCGGCACGGCGACAACGTCGGTCCGCATGGCCGTCTGGATATCCGCCGTCGCGGTGAACCCGGGCCGCACGCCCGGAACGTCGCCGTTCAGGGTGACCACGACTTCGAAATTGGTGGCCTGGTTCGTGCCCAGCTCGCCCCCCTGTATGGGGCTGTTGCCGATCTCCGTGACGCGGCCGGTATAGGTGGTATCAGGCAGGGCGTCGATGGTGATCGCGGCGGCTTGTCCGAGCTGGACGGACGGGATGTCCGTTTCGTCCACCTCGACGTGGGCTTCGAGGATAGAGAAGTCCGCAATCGTCATCAGTACGGTGCCGGGGTTGTTCATCGTGCCGATGACCACCGTCTCGCCTTCCTCGATGTTGCGGCGGGTCACCACACCGTCGATCGGGGACGTGATCGTCACTTGCTCCAGGTCGTACTCCGCGCTCTCGAGCGTGGCGCGTTCCTGCCGGATACGTTGCGTAGCCGTCGCCACCTCGACCTGGCGCGCCTTGAACTCTGTTTCGCGCAGCTCCAGCTCGCGCCGCGCCTGGTCGTACTCCTCCCGCGAGATCAACTGCAGCTCCCACAGCTCGGCCTGGCGTTCCAGCGTGTCCCGCGCGAGCTCCAGGTTGACGCGTGCGCTCTCGACGGCGACCCGCGCCTGCTCGACGCCGGACTCGGCGGCCCCCAGCGACGCCTCGTTCCGGTTCACGGCTGCCCGCAGCGATTCGCGGTCGATCTGCAGGAGGAACTGGCCGCCGGCGACGCGATCGCCCTCGTTGATCGCCAGACGCGTAACGCGCCCCATGACGCTCGAGCTTATGTCTACCGACAGCTGGGGTTCGATGGTGCCCGTGGCGGACACCACCGCTTCGAGCGTACGGCGCTCTATCCGCTCGACATCGATTGCCGGGTCGTCGGAGCGGTCCAGATACCGGTTCAGCGCGATGCCAGCCCCGCCGAGGAGCACGACGGCGACCGCGATCAACAGCTTGCCAGCGGTGCTCATCGGTGTCCGCCGCTCCGCCGCGGAGCTGCTGTGCCGCAATGCGCCATGGGTCTCATTGTAGTCAGTGCCGTCGCGGACTGCCTAACCGGCTGCTTGCGAGCCGTTCTTGACACGGTTCCGCCGTTTCACTACGATGCGTTCCGCCCGTGCGGCGGCAGGCGATCTCCGCGAGACGATTCTCCCGACCAGCTGTGTGATCTGCGGTGATTGGATTCGTTCCGAAGGCGCTTTTTTTCACGAAAGGCGCCGGCATGCACCGCGAGAAGCTGACCTCATTCGAGTTGGCGTTGCGGTCGGCCGGGATCGCGACCTGTAACATCGTTCGCGTGTCGAGCATCTTCCCGCCGAAATGCAAGATCCTTTCCCATAGTGAGGGGGTGCGGCGGCTCAGCCCCGGAGAGGTGACGTTCGTCGTCATGTCGGAGAACGCCACTCGAGAGCCCCACCGCATGATCGCCGCCACGGTCGGCGTCGCCATCCCGCGGGATCAGCAGTTATACGGCTACCTGTCCGAGCATCACAGCTTCGGCGAGGACGAGCAGACCGCCGGCGACTATGCTGAGGATCTGGCGGCCGAGATGCTGGCCACGACGCTCGGCCTGGATTTTGATCCAGACAAGAGTTGGGACGAGAAGCGGGAGGTGTGGCGCCTCTCCAACCAGATCGTCCACACGCAGAATGTCACCCAGACCGCCACGGGGAGCAAGGAGCGATTCTGGACCACGGTGATTGCCGCCGCCGTGTTCGTCGAGTAGGCGCCGCTGCCTGCCGGCACGTCGCCGCCGCAGCCCCGTTGCGCCGTCTCCGTCCGGCGCGTTTCCGCCTGCTGCCGGTTCCGGTCGCACTCGTAGTCCTTTGCGCCGGCGTCGCGCACGCGCAGCCGTTCGAGGCGCTCGGCACACGCGCCCTGGGCATGGGCGGCGCGTTCGTGGCGGTCGCCGACGATGCCAGCGCCGCCTACTGGAATCCTGCCGGTCTCGCGACAGGCCACTTCCTGAGCCTGTTGGCGGACCGCTCCGAATTCACGCAACGACGGGATCCGGACCTGCCGGACGCCCCGGCGGCGGACGGATCCGGCACCATCACGGCGTTGTCGACCAACGAAGTGGCGTTCGCGCACTACAGCGTGCGCGTCGAGCAGGCCGGCAGGGAGCCGGATGGGCCTGCCGTAGTGCAGTCGCTCAGACTGCAGCACTTCGCGATATCCGGAGCTCAGCCCGTATTTCCGGGGGTCAGCGTCGGGACCACGCTGCGCTATGTGCGGGGTCAGGCCGCGAGTGTGCGCGGCGCGCCCGGTTCGCCCGTAGACAGCCTGCTGCAGGCCGCCGGCACGGCGCGCGCCCACGGCCAGGGCGCATTCGACATCGATCTCGGCCTGATGCTGGGCACCGAGACGGTACGCGTCGGTCTCGTGGCAAGAAACTTGCGTCAACCCTCCTTTGAAACGCTGGACGGCGGCACGTTCGACCTCGATCGCCATGTGCGGGCGGGAGTCAGCGTGCGCACGGTCGCGGGATTGCTGATATCCGCCGACGTGGACCTCCACTCGCGGACCGACGCCATCGACGGTCAGCGGCGCAACGTGGCGCTCGGCGCCGAGCACTGGTTTGGTCAGTGGCTGGGCGTTCGCGGCGGCGTGCGCGCCAACCTCGAGGCCGAGGATCCCCGAATGATCCGCGCTGTGGGGATCAGCTTCGCCGTGGCGTCCGGCTTTTATCTGGACGGACAGATCACCACGAGCCGGGATTCCGCCGAGCCCGGCTGGGGCGTTGCCGCCCGCTTCGGCTTCTGAACCGGCCGGCGGGTCTTCCCGTGGCCGTCCACTGACAATCGAGATTGTGTTCCGCCGCCGGCCGGCTGCCGGCGTGCGGTCCACAGGCTGGAAGGATGCCGGTGCCACTGGCAGAGCTGCTGACCGGGGCGGGCGCGCTTACGCAGCAGCAGTTGCAAGACGCTATCAGCTACCAGCGCACGAACGGCGGCGGGCTGGGAGGTGCAGTTGCTGCGCTTGGATTCGTCACGGACGATGAAATTGTTGCGATTGTCAGCCGCCGGTTTCGCGTTCCCGCGGTCGATCTCACACGCATCGAGATTGACGCAGACGTGGCCGACCTGATCCCGGCGGCCACCGCCCGCAAGCATCTGATCGTGCCGTTGAGCCGCTCAGGGGCCACGCTGACCGTCGCCGTGACCGACCCGGGCAACGTCGTCGCCCTGGACGACATCAAGTTTCTGACCGGCTGCAATGTCGAGCCGCGGGTGGCTGCCGAGACGGCCGTCGCGGCTGCGGTTCGCAAGCTGTACGGCGCCGCCGCGCCGCGCGCGCAGGCGGACCCAACCGACGCCGCCGACGATTTGGGCGGCATGCTCCAGCCCGCCGCCGGCGATGTGGAAATCCTGGATGCACCCAATGCCGACGTCGAGGGAGTGACGACGGGCCGACAGGGGGGCGAAGCACCGGTCGTGCGGCTGGTCAACGCGTTGCTCGCCGCGGCCATCCAGCGCGGCGCGAGCGACGTGCACCTGGAGCCGTACGACCAGGAATTCCGCATTCGGTTCCGGATCGACGGCATGCTCTATCCGGTGGCCGCCCCGGCCGTCACGCTGCGCGACGCGGTCATCTCGAGGCTCAAGATCATGGCCAACCTGGACATTGCGGAAAAGCGCCTGCCGCAGGACGGGCGGTTCAAGGCGCGGTTCCGGGACCGCGACCTGCGGCGGGAGATCGACCTGCGCGTGTCGTCGCTGCCGACGTTGTTCGGCGAGAAGATCGTGCTGCGCCTGCTCGACCGGGAGCGGCTGACGCTGGACATGAGGAAGCTCGGTTTCGACGAGTGGTCCCTGGACCGGTTCGAGTCGGCCATCCGCAGCCCGCGCGGCATGGTGCTCGTGACCGGGCCCACCGGCAGCGGAAAGACCAACACGCTCTACTCGTCGATCGCCCGCATCAATGCTCCGCACACCAACATTCTGACCGCGGAGGATCCGGTCGAATTCAACATGCGCGGCGTAAATCAGGTGCAGATCCGCGAGGGCATCGGACTCACCTTCGCGGCTGCGCTCCGTTCGTTTCTCCGGCAGGACCCGAACGTCATTCTGGTGGGCGAGATCCGGGACGGCGACACGGCTGAGGTGGCCGTCAAGGCGGCCCTGACCGGCCATCTCGTGCTGTCCACCCTGCACACCAACGACGCCCCGAGCTCGGTGGCCCGCCTGCTGAACATGGGGGTGGAGCCGTTCCTGGTCACCAGCTCGCTGAATGTCGTCTGCGCCCAGCGGCTCGTGCGCTGCATCTGCCGGCAGTGCGCCGCGCCCGCGCCGCTGTCACCCGCAGCCCTGCGCGACATCGGTTACTCCGACCGGGAGGCGGGCGCCGTGGCGCCGCAGGCGGGACAGGGGTGCGCGGCGTGCAACGGGACGGGCTACAAGGGACGCGTCGGGTTGTTCGAGGTGATGGTGATCAGCCCGGCGCTGCAGCAGATGATTCTGGCCGGCGCCTCCACGTACGACCTGTCCCGTCAGGCGCTCGCGGAGGGGATGGTCACGCTGCGCAGGAGCGGACTCCGGAAGATCGCCGACGGTGTCACCACGGTCGATGAGATCGTACGCGAGACCACAGGATGAAATGCGGGTCGCACCGCACGGGAGGTGAGCGATGGAGGGGATGTTGGAGGAACTGCTGACGGAGGTGGCGGCCCGCGGTGGTTCCGACCTGCACTTGACCGTCGGCGTCCCGCCACTCGTGCGCGTGGACGGCGAGCTCCTGCGGCTCGAGGATCGGCCGGTGCTCACGCCGGAGGCGACCGCGCAGCTGGCGTACAGCCGGCTCAGCAGCGACCAGCGTGCCCGGTTCGAGCGCGGCGAGGAAATCGATCTGGCGTTCGGCGTGCCGGGCGTCGCCCGCTTCCGGTGCAACGTGTTCTGGCAGCGCGGCACCGTGGCGGCCGCCTACCGGCTCATTCCCGACCGCATCCGGCCGTTCGACGAGCTGGGGTTGCCGCAGGTTCTGCGCACGCTGGTCGGGCTGCGCAGCGGCCTCGTGCTGGTCACGGGTCCCACCGGATCGGGCAAGAGCACCACGCTTGCGGCCATGGTCGACGCCATCAACGCGACGCGCGGCCGGCATGTGCTCACCATCGAGGATCCCATCGAGTTCGTACACGGTCACAAGCGCGCCATCGTCAACCAGCGGGAGGTGCGGACCGACACCGCCAGCTTCGGCAGCGCCTTGCGGGCCGTGCTCAGGGAGGATCCGGACGTCGTGCTCATCGGCGAAATGCGCGACGTCGAAACGGTCGAGGCCGCCCTGCGCATCGCCGAGACGGGGCATCTGGCGCTGGCGACGCTGCACACCGGATCGGCCGTGCAAACGGTCAACCGCATTATCGATGTCTTCCCGGCCGGCCAGCACGCGCAGGTCCGGCTGCAGTTCTCCATGGTGCTGGAGGGTCTGGTGTGCCAGATGCTGGTGCCGGCGGCCGGCAGCCGTGGCCGCGTCGCCGCCGTGGAGGTGATGGTGGCCACACCCGCCGTGCGCAATCTGATCCGCCAGGCGAAGAACCAGCAGCTGCAGACTGCCATTCAGACCGGGGAAGCATCCGGCATGCAGACGATGAACCAGGCGCTCGCGGCGCTGGTCCGGCAACGACGGATTGCGCTGCAGGAGGCGCTAGCCCGTTCGACCAACCGCAGGGAACTCCAGGAGCTGGTCGCCCGATGACGACGCATTTCGCCTTCGCTGGACGCAACGGCGCCGGAGAGCGTGTGGCGGGCACGCGCGCCGCGGTGTCAATGGATGCCGCCGTGGCGGCGCTGCGCGGCGAGCGGATCATCGTGACGCAGATCGAAGCGGCGGCGCCTCCGCGCGCGTCGCGGCGGCGGCCGGCCGGCAAACCCGTTGCGCCGAGAAGTCTGGCACTCTTCACCCGGCAGCTCGCCGTGATGACCGGGGCCGGACTGCCGCTGGTCGAATGCCTGGACATACTCGGCAGACAGGAAGAAGACGTGCGCTTCCGCGAGACCATCCTGCAGGTCCGTGGCCAGGTGGAGGGTGGAGCGGGTCTCGCCGCGGCGATGGCCCGCTATCCGTCCACGTTCGACGCGCTGTACACCAACATGATCGCCGCCGGCGAGGCCGGCGGCGTCCTCGACTCGATCCTGAAGCGGCTGGCCGCGTACATCGAGGCGACGGTGCGGATCCGGGCGCGCGTCAAGTCGGCGCTGACCTATCCGGTGGCCGTGGTCGTCATTTCGGCCGCCGTGGTCGCCGCCATCCTCTGGAAGGTCGTACCGACGTTCACGGCGTTGTTCGAGGGGCTCGGGGCGGTGCTGCCCCTGCCGACGCGCATCGTGATCGCCGCCAGCGACTGGCTCGTCGTGGCGGCGCCGCTGCTGCTGCTCGGCGGCGGTGCTGGCGCGCTGGCGGCACGGCGCTTCTATCGGACGCCGCGCGGGCGCCGCCTCGTGGACGGCGCCGCGCTGCGGCTGCCGGCGCTCGGAACCATCCTGCGCAAGGTCGAGGTGGCCCGCTTTTGCCGCACCCTGGGCACGCTCCTTGCGTCGGGCGTGCCGATTCTCGACGGTCTGGAGATCACGGCCAGGACGGCCGGCAACGCCGTGGTGGCGGATGCGGTGCGGGCCGCGCGCCGCTCGATCGAGGAGGGCGAATCGGTGGCCGCGCCGCTCGAGCAGACGCAGGTGTTTCCGGCCATGGCCACGCGCATGATCAACGTCGGCGAGGCCACCGGCGCGCTAGACACCATGCTCGAGAAAGTGGCCCGCTTCTACGACGCGGAAGTGGCGTTGGCCGTGTCCGGCCTGCTGACGCTGCTCGAGCCGGTCATGATCGTGGTTCTCGGCGTGGTGGTGGGCGGCATCGTATTCGCCATGTACATGCCGATCTTCGACCTGATCAGTCGCTTGGGGGCATGAATGCGGCCGTGCCCATACGGCGTTGAGCCGCGCCGACGCCAGGCGGGAGACGCGGGTTGCCGGCCGCGGCGTCGCCGGCGACGATGTGGCGCCGCGGCGGTGGAGCGGGCGCTGCCAAGGCGTTGCGGTGGTTATGCTTACAGTCACGGTGCCCGATTCCGGGAACCTGGCATGTCGCTTGCTGCAGATAAGGAACGGAGAGAGAACGGTGCAGGACAAGAACGGATTCACGCTCATCGAGCTTCTGATTGTCGTCGCGATCATCGGCATCATCGCGGCGATCGCCGTGCCCGGCCTGTTTCGGGCGCGCATGGCGGGCAACGAGGCGTCGGCAATAGGGTCATTGCGGGCCGTCAACAGCGCCCAGTCGACCTACGCGGCGAGTTGCGGAAGCGGCTTCTACGCGCCGTCGCTGGAAAACCTCGCGACGCCGCCCACCACGCAGGGCGGCGACGGGTTCATCGGCCCCGACCTGGGGTCGGACCCGTCGCTCAAGAGCAGTTACACGGTGGCGCTGACCGCCGGGGACGCCGCCGCGGGCGCGCCGGCCTCGTGCAACGGCGCCCCGCCCGGCACTGTGGTCTTCACCTACTTCGTGGGGGCCTCGCCAGCCGGCGGCACGGGCGGACGGTTCTTCGGCACCAACCAGGGCGGCACCATCTTCCAGTCCACGGGGGAGGTGCCGGTGACCCAGAGTGGTGCCCCCCCCGGCGCGACGCCGATTCAGTAGGCGCGCCGAGCTTGAATATCTGGCGCCGCAGGCGCCAGCGCAGATTCCCGGAGGTCGGGTGCGGTACGTCGGAAGGAGGAACTCACGATGTTGCTCAAACGAATCGCTGTCGCCCTGGCCCTCGCCGCCGCATTGCTGTCGGTCGCGCCCGCGGCTCCCGCCTCGTCCGCGGCGCCCGCCGTGCCCGTGACGCCCGTAGCGACCGACCGCGCGCCGGTTCAGCTTGCCTGGGGGCACTTCCTCTCGTCGGACAGGATCGGCAGGTATTACCGGTACGACGAACCGGAGTCGACGTTCTTCAGTGTCGCCAGCGCCTTCACGTGCATGCTCGTACCGGTGGCCCTCGCTACCGGTCCAGCCGGGGCCATTGTCTTCGGTCTCAGCTGCAGCCTGGTCTCCATCGCGTAGACGACGACGATGGTGAAGCCGCGGATGCGTCGATGGCTCGTGCTCGCAATCGTCAATCTCGCGGCGTTCGTTGTGCCGTTCGGGGCCGGGTGGAGAAGCTCTATTGCATCTGGAGAGCCAATGCACTCGCCCCGAACGGGCAGCGTGGAGTACGAAGTAACGGCCGCGGTCGCGGACGCCGAAACAATTCTGGCGATCAACAGCAGGGCGCTGTTCTGGGTCTTCGTGCTCGGAGTGTTGGGTTGCGGCGGCTATGGGCTGCTGCTGATGGGTGTCAACGGCTACGCCATTGGCCGCACGCTGGCGGTGGTGTTCCGGGTTGCGCCGGACGCATTCTGGTTCATGTTGTCGTACGCGCCCTTGGAATTCGCCGCGATCATGGCGGTCAACTGCGCCGCCCAATTGGTCACCTGGTCCTGCTTCGACTGGTTGCGGGAGCGGCCGACGCCGTATGTAGGTCCTGCGCTCCGGCTCGTCGGCTGCGCGCTGCTGCTGGCCGTTGTGGCCGCCGGACTTGAAGCGCACGCCATTCAAAGCTACGGGAGCACATTCCAATGACTGCTCAAGAGACAGACGCCGGATTCGGTGCGCTCAGGCACTTCTTGTTCAGTCCGATCCGTTTCTATCGGGCACGGCTGGAGGCCCACCCGCGCTACCTGGCTGCACTTGTACCACTCGGCGCGTACGTCGCGCTCTCGTCCGCTACCGCACTCCTGACCGCTCGCAAGACACAGCGTGTCGCCGCGGTTGCTTTCGAGCAGGCCGGGCTTCCACCGCTGGGACCGGCCTGGGTCGGCGAGGCCATCGCGGTGGTGTCGAGCATCACGGCGGGCTGTTTCTTGTTCGCGTTAAGCGCGTTGGCAGTGGTCGTTCTCGATATGCTGTTCGCGCAGTCGGGCCGGAGCCGGCGGCTGGTCGAATTTACTGCCCTGGCGTTCTACTCCCAGCTCCCGCTTGCGGCGGCCGGACTTGCCGCGGTCGTGTGGTGGTGGAATCCGGCGCCGTTGCGGCTGCCGGAGGGCATCGCGTCGCTGGAGCTGGCCGATGCCCTGCGCAGATATCAGGAAGAGAGTGCCAACGCCGCGGGGCTGTCGACGCTACGACTGGCAGGGTCGTATTTCTGGTGCTGGCTGTCGGCGCTACAGGCCGTCGCCCTGCTCGTCGTAAGCGATTTCTCGCCCCGCGGGACGTGGGCGGCCGGCATCCTGCTCGCAGCCTTGTTCGTCGGGATGCCGTACGCTGCCCAGCGGTTCTGGTGAGTTGAGGGAGCCTTGACACAACCGGGTGCGGATGCTCGGATATAACCTGGGGAGAAACAGATGGGAGAGCGGATCAAGACCGTTGTGTTTGCTGTTGGAGCCTGCTACGCGAGCTACCTGCTGGTATACAGCGCCGCGTACGTGACCGGCTGGGTGACTCGCTACTCGCTGACGGCTGTTGCGGGCGTCGTTGCGCTGCGGATCGCCTGGATGGTCCTTCGCGCGGGCCTGCGCGGCCGGCCGGTTTTCGAGGTGCCGCCCGAGCCGGATGCAACCGCGCCCATCCTGGGTCTGGGCTCCGTTCCCGACCGCCACGAGCCGGGTGGTCAAACTTCAACTGCATCCGCTGAGCGGCGGGCGCCGCAGCCGGCGGTGGTGAGCCTGCCGGCCGCTGCGCAGCGCGCGTGAGAAGAACAGTGTCTTGCCCACGCGATTCGACACGATCGGCTGACGCCGGAACCGATGAGTAAACGGGTACAGGTATGGATCGTGTTGTTGGCGGCTACGGGGTTGCTTGCATCCGCCGGTTCTACCTACGTGCACGCGAGGCTCTTGCAGGATCCGACCTACGCGAGCTTCTGCGACGTCAGCGCGACCGTCAATTGCACTCAGGTGTACCAGAGTCGCTTCGGCAGCGTTGCGGGCGTTCCGGTGGCTTTCGGCGGCGTGCTCTGGTTCGGCGGGGTGTTGTTGCTTGCCGGCGCCGGCCGGCGCGGGTCGGCGCAGTCGCAGGCGGACGTTGCGGGCTACCTGGTCGCCTGGTCCACTGCGGGGTTGGCGGTCGCCATGTACATGGCGTACGCGTCGCTCGTCGTGCTGCAGGCGTTCTGCCTGCTCTGCGGCTTCGTCTACGTAACCGCCATCGGCATTTTCGTACTGGCGGAAACCGCTTCGGCGACACCGTTTCGCCTGCTGCCCAGGGCGCTCGCGCGGGACGCAGGCCGGGTCGTGCGCCGGCCCGCCATGCTTGCGCCGGCGTTGCTGCTTGCCGCTGCGGCGAGTGCCCCGGCCATCTGGCTTGCAGGGTTGGATTCCGAAACCCTGGATCTGGAGCGCACGCTTCTGGAGGCGGCCGACCGGAACGCCGAGTTCGACCAGTGGTGGGCCGGTCAGGCCAGGGTGGACCTGCCATTCGCCGTCCCGGACGGCCGGATCGTGGTGGTAAAGTTCACGGATTACCAATGTCCGGCGTGCGCGCGGACGCACGTCGGCTATGCGCCGGTTTTCGCGAAGTACGCCGCCAGCCACCCTGGCGACGTGCGGGCCGTGACCATGGACTTTCCACTCGACCCGGCGTGCAATGACGAGACCCCCGCCGGCCCCCACGACGCCGCGTGCGAAGCGGCCGTCGCCGTGCGGCTTGCCCGCCGGGTCGGTGCGGCCGACGCGCAGAACATGGAAAGCTGGCTCTACGCCAACCAGGACACCATGACGCCGGACAGCGTGGCGGCGGCGGCCCGTGAGATAGCGGGAGTCGAGGACTTCGCCGCGGGCTACGCTGCTGTGATCGACGAGGTACGCGCCGACATCGCCGCCGCCGCCGCATTGCCGGTCGAGGCGACGCCGACATTCGTGATCAACGGGGTGCTGCTGAAGAGCGGACTGGCGCCCGCGTTCTTCGACCGCGCGCTCGCCCTCGAGCTCGCGCGCTGACCGGCCCCGCCCGACGCGATGCAAGCCGCTCGCCTGAACGCTCTCACCAAGGATTTCAAGACCGGGTTCTGGCGTCCCCGTCCGGTCCGGGCATTGGATGGCGTCACCCTGGATGTCGAACAGGGCGAGGCGCTGGCGTACCTTGGTCCGAACGGCGCCGGCAAGACCACTACGCTGAAGCTGCTGCTGCAGCTCATCTTTGCAACGTCGGGGAGCGCCGAGATCCTGGGGCGTCCGGCGGGCGACGTCGAGGTGCGCCGGCGCGTGGGATTTCTGCCCGAGGCGCCGCGATTCCCCGGCACGCTGAGCGCCGAGGAACTCCTGACGCACCACGCGCGCCTGTTCGGGTTCCATTCTGCGGAAGCACGCCGCCGTGGAGCCTTGGCGCTCGATCGTGTCGGCATCGGCGGTCGCCGGCGGAGCCGACTGCGTGAGTATTCGAGGGGCATGGTGCAGCGTGTCGGGATCGCGCTCGCGTTGGTGAACGACCCGGAGGTAATCCTGCTCGATGAGCCGTTGTCAGGGCTCGATCCGGTCGGCCGGCGCGACCTGCGCACGCTGCTGCTGGCGTTGCGCGGCGAAGGGCGCACGCTGCTGTTCAGTTCCCATCTGCTGCCGGACGCCGAGGCGGTCTGCAGCCGCGTCGCCATCCTGAACAGGGGACGACTGGTGGCGACGACCCGCATCGCCGACCTGCAGGCCGAGGGCGGCGGTTGGCAACTAGTGGTCGAAGGGATCGCGCCGGCCGAGCTGGCCTCGCTCGACTCTCCGCCGTTGGCGGTCGTCGTCGACGACCGTGGCCGGCAGCACATCGACCTGCCCGCGGACAGGCCGCCCGAGCGGATCATGCCGGAGCTGGTGCGCAGGGGCGCGCGAATCGTGTCGCTGGCGCCACGCCGCCAGACCCTGGAGGAGTTCTTCGTCGCACACGTTGCCGGGCGCGGTGCCGGCCGCGCGGCGTAGAGCGCGGCCCATGCAGCGCGCCGGTGCCACGGTCGTCGGGTTGATCGGCTTGCACGTGTTCCGGCAGGTGGTGCGCGAACGGGCGCTGCATGTTGCCGGCCTGTACGTGCTGTTGCTGATCGCGGCGCACTTGCTGATCAGCGAGATCGCCGCCGGCCAGGAGGTCAGGGTCCTGAAGGACCTGGGACTGGCGGGCAGCACCGTCGCGGGATTGTTCATCGCCGTTCTGGCCGGCACCGGACTCGTCGCGGGAGTGGGCGAGCGCGGAGCCATGCACATCACGCTCGCCACACCGGTGCGCCGGCAGGAATTGATCCTCGGACAGTTCGCGGGGCTGGCGCTGGTGCTGGCGGTCGCCCTCGGCGTGATGGCGGCGGCGTTGTACGGCCTGCTGGCATGGACGGCCTCGACCGCGAGCGAGGCGGTGAAGCGCGGTTGGGAGGCGCCGGCGGCTGATCCCGCGCTGTTGCAGGCGTACTTTCTCATTCTCATGGAGCTGCTGGTAGTTGCGGCAATCGCACTGTTGTTCTCGACTTTCGCGAGCCGTGTCCTCGCGGCCGCCATGACCGCCGGCATGTACGTCGTGGGGTACTTCAATGCCGACCTGCGCGCGATCGAAGAGGTGACCGGTCCGGGTGCGCTGGCAGTCGTTGCGGCCGGTCTCTCCTTTGTCCTGCCGGATCTCGCGCCGTTGAACGTCTCCGCGGAAGTGGTGCATGGGCAACCGGTCACGGTGGCGTACCTTGCGCTGACGACGGGCTACGCGCTGGTCTACGCGGCGACGCTGCTCCTGGTAGCCGCGTTCATCTTCTCCAGGCGTGATCTGCCATGACCAACCTCGACGCGGCCTCCGGAGCCCAATCGGCGCGCGTCCGCAAACGCCGCGGTATCCGCTCCGCGGCGGTCGTCGCGGCAGTGGTCCTGCTCCTGGTCCTCGCGGCCGGAATGCGGCTGGCCCGCGAACGGCAGTTCGAGGCAGGCGAACGGGACACGCGGGCTGCGTACATCCCTTCAGGTTCGCTGCTCCGGCGCGCGGCCCTGTCGTTCGACCCGTTGTTGGCCGATGCGTTCTGGATTCGTGCCGTACAGCACTATGGCCGGGCCAGACTGGCGGGTGGCGGGGAGGGGCTCTACGGAAATTTGCAGCCGTTGCTCGACGCCGCCACCACGCTCGACCCACGTTTCGACGCGGCCTACCGGACCGGCGCGATCTTCCTGGCGGAGCCGCCGCCGAACGGTCCGGGCCGGCCGGATCAGGCGCTGGCGCTGCTTGAGAAGGGCGCGCGCGCGATGCCGGAGCGCTGGGAATACCCGTACGACATGGGGTTAATCCACTACTGGTGGTTGCGCGACTATCGGGCGGCGGCCAACTGGTTCCAGCGCGCCGCCGAGGTTCCCGGATCTCCCTGGTGGCTGCCGCCGCTGGCGGCGAACACGTTCGCGATAGGCGGCAGCCGCGACAGCTCGCGCACGCTCTGGCGGCAGTTGCACGAGACGTCCGGGAACCCGTGGGTACGGACGGAGGCGCGGCGCCGGCTGTTGCAGCTCGAGGCGCTCGACCAGATTGAGCACCTCGCGCGCGAGGTGGACCGATTTTCGCGCCGGGAGGGACGCCCGCCGTCAGCGTGGCGGGATCTGCCCGCCAGTGGGCTGGACCAGGTCGCGCCACGCGATCCGGCGGGGTATCCCTACCTGCTGGATGCCGATTCCGGGACCGTGGCGATCTCGCCTCGCTCGCCGCTGTTTCCGCTGCCCGGGGAGCGGCCTCCGGCGGCCTCGCCATGACCGGTCAGGCATTTCCCGTGCTGCTGGCCGTTACCGGGCTGGCGGCCGGCAGCTTCCTAAACGTGTGCATCCACCGGCTGCCGCGATCGCAGTCTGTGGTGTGCCCAGCTTCTCGCTGCACCGCTTGCGGCCGGCCATTGCGCTGGTTCGAAAACGTGCCGGTGGTTTCATGGCTTGCGCTGCGGGGCCGCTGTCGCACCTGCAGGGCGCGGATCTCGCCCGCGTATCCGATCGTGGAGCTGGTCACGCCCGCCCTGTTCCTGCTGCAATACAGCCAGTTGGGCTGGCAGCCGCTGTTGGCCGCGCGCCTGTTGCTGTGCGCCGCGCTGATCGTGCTGTTCGTAACCGATCTGCGCCATCGCATCCTGCCGGACGCCGTCACGGTGACCGGCATCGGTGTTGGGCTGGCTGCCGCCGTCTTCCTGTGGCCGGGCTGGCCGGCTGCCGTGATCGGGGCCGCGGCCGGCGGCGGCCTGCTGCTGGCCGTCGGCAAGGCGTACGCCTGGTTGCGCGGCGAAGAGGGCCTGGGCATGGGCGACGTCAAGATGCTGGCGATGATCGGGGCGTTCCTGGGCTGGCAACTGACGTTCGTGACGCTGCTGCTGGCGACGCTCCTCGGATCGGCGGTCGGAACCGGCATGCTGGCGCTCGGTCTCGCGGATCGCCGTTACCCCCTGCCGTTCGGATCGTTCCTGGCTGTCGGCGCGGTCGTCGCGACGGTCGTGGGAGAGTCGCTCCTGTCCTGGTACTTGTCGCTCTACTGATCCGGACAGCGCAGTTTCTGCGACGTCCGGACGGGCCGCGCCGGCCGATTCTGAGCCGGTTCCCTCTCTTCCGCCGTGCTGCCGCGGGGCCGCCCGCCCGCCCGCGCCAGAACCGTGCTGGCGCGGACCTTGCACCCACCAGTCATCGATGCGCGAATTCACTACAGCGGCGGCCGGTTTCGGCCTGCTCGAGGTGCTCATCGCGGCCGGCCTGATCATCGGTCTGGCGGCCGGCACGGCGCAGCTGACCGTCACGTCGATGGAGGCGATAGGAGACGCCGGCGACCTCTCGTTGGGATTGCTATTGGCGTCGCAGAAGATGGAGCAGTTGCGGTCCCTCGAGTGGCGCTACGACGCCAGCGGTCAGATACCGGTGTCGGACCTGATAACAGACCTCTCCCGCGATCCACCGGCGCGCGGTGGGGCTGGCTTGCGGGCGTCGCCGCCGGACAGCCTCGACCGCGGCGTGGCGGGCTACGTCGATTACCTGGACCGGCACGGCGCATGGGTCGGGACCGGCAACCGCCCGCCGACCGGCACCGCCTTCGTCCGGCGTTGGTCCGTGCAGGCCGGCCAGCCGCCGTTCGAGGATCTGCTGGCGCTCGATGTCGTCGTGCTGCCGCTGCGCCTCGCGGAGAGCACCGGCAACGCGGCCCTCGCGGCCAACGTCCCGGGTCTCGTCTGGCTCGGCACGCTGAAGCGGCGCCGGTAGCGGGTGCACGGATGCTCGCGGAACTGGTCGTAGCGGCCGCGGTCGTCATGGTGCTGCTTGGCACGGTGTTCACGCTCGTGGATCCGGCGCGTGGCGCCCTGGGCGTACAGCCTGAAATCGCGGAGATGCAGCAGCGGCTGCGCGCGGTGTTCGTGCGGCTGCAGGCCGACCTGTTGCTGGCGGGGAGCGGGCCGCATCCGAGTCTCGATGTGTCGGTCGCGCGGTTGCGGCCGCCGCTGGTCCCGGCGCTGATTGGTCATCGCCATCCGACGGCGGCCGGCACTGCGTTCACATCCGACGCCGTCACCGCGCTGTACGCGCCGCCGGGGGGTGTCGTCGCGCCGCTGGCTGCCGCGTTTTCCGGATCGCCGGGCGACGTGCCGCTGGCGCCTGCCGCAGGGCGTTGCCGCCCCGGGGTCACGACGTGCGGTTTCAGCGCAAACAGTCTGGCCTTGACGTTCGATCGGTCCGGCCGGTCCGACATCGTCCGGGTGCTGCGGGTCTTCGACGGCGCGCTCCGCCTCCGGCCTGTCGGCGAGGGTTCAGGGCAACCGTTTGCAGCCGGCGATTCAATCATGCCGCTTGCGCTGCGCGGCTACTACCACGATCGTGCCGCCGCCCAGTTACGCTATCAGAACGGTTGGGTGACCGACGTTCCGGTGCTGGACGATGTGGTCGGGTTGTCCATTCGCTATTTTGGGCGTCCGGCGATTTCCGCGGACATGCGTGCCGGTGGGCCGCTCGCGCCCTGTCTGGAGGCGGCACTCGCCGCGGAGCCGATTTCGGATGCCGGCCCGGCTCAATCGGAAGAGGAGCTGACTGCTGCGCAGCTGACGGACGGTCCGTGGTGCGGCGGCCGGTTCCAGTACGATGCCGATCTTTACCGCGTGCGGCGGGTCCGCATCGAGATCCGCCTGCAGGCGTCCGCTGCGCGGCACCGCGGCCAGGACCCGGTACTATTCGCGCGGCCTGGATCGGCGCGCCACAGTCTTGCTCCCGATCTGGTCGGTGTCGTCGAGGTGACGCCGCGTACGGCTCCGGGATTCTGATGCTGGCAGTCCGTGGTGAATCCCTGCGTCGCACCGAGACCGGTCAGGCGGGATGCATGGCCGGCCGAATGCAGCGGGGCTGTTGCCACGGGCTGCCAGGCTCGCGCGGCATCGCGCTTATCGTCACCCTGATGGCGCTGCTGGTGCTCGTAGCGCTCACGGGGGCCCTGATGCCGCTCACGTCGAGCGAAACCGCCATCGCCGCCAACCACCGTCTGGCGCTTCAGATGCTCTATGCCGCGGAGGCCGTGCTCGCCCGTGCGATACGCGAGCTCGAGGACGTACCGTCATGGGCCGACGTGTTGGCCGGCCGCCACCGGTCTGTGGTCTGGGACAGCCAGACCACTCTGCGGCTCGCCGACGGTGCGCTGCTCGACCTCGATGCCGCAACGGCAGCGCTGGAGACCGCTGGTGCCGGCCGTTCAGGCGCCGGTCGCGGCCTGCGCTGGCGGCTTTACGCCCACGGACCGCTCAGTGCCGTGCTGCCGCGCGATCCATCCGGGGGGTTGCTGCGCGCCGCCGTCTGGGTCGCCGATGATCCGGCCGACGGCGATGGCGAGCCGCTGCGGGACGCCAACGGCGCCCTGGTTCTCCACGCCGCCGCCATCGGACCGGCGCTCGCGCAGCGGGCGGTACAGGCAACGCTGACCAGGGCGACCCCGAATCAACGGCCAGTCGTCACGTCATGGACGATTGTGCGCTGACCCGTTCGCGGCAGGTCAGGCGCCGCGGATTCCAATGGTGCGCAGCGCGGCCCGTAATTCGGCCTCGGTGACGTCGTCGACCGTCTCCGTCGCCCCCAGCGCCACCGGCAGGACCATATGGAGGCGGCCGTCCAGCACCTTCTTGTCCCTGCGGATTGCCTTGCAGACGGCGGCAGCGGACAGATCGCTCACCGACGGCAGGGGACCCAGCTTGGCAACGAGGCTCGCCAGAGCCGCACGGTCGCTCTCGGCGAACATGCCGCGCGTCGTGGCAAGGTCCGCGGCGGCGAGCATACCGTACGCCACCGCCTCGCCGTGCGCGTAGCGCTGGTAGCGGCTGACCGCCTCGATCGCATGCCCCACCGTATGCCCGAAGTTGAGCGTGCGCCGCAGGCCGCTCTCCCTTTCGTCCTGCGATACGACGTCCGCCTTGATACGGCACGATTCGGCGATCACCGGCACCAGCACCGCCGGCGTCCGCTCGAAGATGGCGGTCAGGTCGCGATCCACCCGGTCGAACAGCTCGCGGCTGGCGATGACGCCGTACTTCACTACTTCGTACAGTCCCGACCGGAATTCCCGGCGGGGGAGCGTCGCGAGCAACAGCGGGTCGGCCACCACCACGATCGGTTGATGGAAGGCGCCAATCAGGTTCTTGCCCAGCTCATGGTTCACGCCGACCTTGCCGCCGACGGCGCTGTCCACCTGCGCCAGCAGCGTCGTCGGCACATGGACGAGCCGCACGCCGCGCAGAAAGGTCGCCGCCGCGAACCCGGCCACGTCGCCCACCACGCCGCCGCCGACACCGATCACGGTGGCGCTGCGGTCCCCGCCCGCCTTGATCAGCGCGTCGTACAGCCGCGCGACGGTCTGCAACGTCTTCGCCTGCTCGCCGTCCGGCATCAGAATCGTCTCGGCGCCCGCCAGGGCCTGTTCGACCGCTGCGCCGTGCAGCTTCCAGATGGGCGGACTGGAAATGATGAACCGCCGGCCGGCAGACCCCGCCTCCTGCACCATTGGCGCGAGCCGATCGACCAGTCCAGCGCCCACATGGACCTGATAGGCGTGCGACGCGGTCCAAACATCAATCCGAATGGGTGCCGTCATGCTGGAAACAGGTGGGAAGGTTGCGTCATGTAGGATAACAGCAAACGTTTTGCGGTCGCCGCCTGCAGCGGATGGTGCGTGAGACGGGAGCGCGCGTGGCAGATTTGGAATGCGATTTTCTGATCGTCGGCAGCGGCATTGCGGCGTTGCGTGCGGCCATAGAGCTGGCCGACGACGGGCAGACGCTGGTGCTGACCAAGGGCGGCGCGGAGCAGGGGAGCACCGCCTTTGCCCAGGGCGGCATCGCGGCGGCGGTCGGTGACACGGATTCGCCCGAGCTGCATGCGGCCGACACGCTGGCGGCCGGCGACGGCTTGTGTCGATCAGACGCGGTACGCGTCCTCACGGGGCTCGGACCGCGTTACGTGCAGGAATTGATCGATTGGGGTGCACGGTTCGACCGTGGACCGGACGGCCGGGTTGCGCTCGCCCGCGAGGCCGCCCACAGCGTGCGGCGGGTGCTGCACGCCCGCGATGCGACCGGGCGCGAGATCTCGCGGGTACTGTGGCAACGGGTCAGCGGCCTGCCCCGGGTGCGCGTGATCGAGCATGCGCTGGCGGTCGATGCCGTCGTGGTGGACGGTCGTTGCGCGGGGGCGGGCTACCTGGACGAACAGGGGCGGCACGGCGTCGTTACGGCCGCCGCGACGCTCCTGGCCACCGGCGGGGCGGGTCAGCTCTTCCGGGAGACCACCAACCCGCCGGTCGCCACGGGCGACGGCATTGCCATCGCCTACCGCGCCGGCGCGCGCATGGCCGACCTGGAGTTCGTGCAGTTCCACCCCACCGCGTTGGACGTCGGGGGCGCGCCGCGCTTCTTGTTGTCCGAGGCGCTCCGAGGGGAGGGCGCGGTGCTCGTCAACGAGGCCGGCGCCAGGTTCATGCGGCATGCCGATCCGGCCGGGGATCTCGCGCCGCGCGACCGGGTCGCCCGCGCCATCGCGCGCGAGGCCGAACGTACCGGCGGCCGCGTCTATCTGACGCTGGAGGATCTGCAACCGGCATTCGTTCACGCGCGGTTTCCCACCATCGCCGCCGCCTGCGCCCGGTCCGGTCTCGATCTCGCACGCGATCGGATACCTGTCGGTCCGGCTGCCCACTACCTCATGGGCGGCGTCGACGTGGACCTCGACGGCCGGACGTCGGTGTCCGGTCTGTTCGCGGCCGGCGAAGTGGCCTGTTCCGGCGTCCATGGGGCCAACCGGCTGGCCAGCAACTCGCTTCTCGAAGGGCTGGTTTTCGGCGCCGTCGCCGGTGCTGCAATGCGCCGCTGGGCGGCCGCCCACGGCCGGCCCGCGCCGCCGCCGGACTCGGGTGCCCGCGCGCCCGGCTCACCGGCACGTTCGGCCGGGCCATCCGAGAACGCAGTGCGCGACCTGATGTGGCGCGGCGTCGGCCTGTTTCGCGACGGTCCGCGGCTGACGCGGGCGCTCGACACGCTGAACGAGTGGGAGGCCGCGCTCGAGCCGGTCGCATCCAACGCGGATGCCGCCCGGCTCGCGAGCCTCGTGACGGTGGGATGTCTGATGGCGCGCGCCGCACTGCGCCGGGAGGAGAGCCGCGGCGCCCATTACAGGTCCGATTATCCGGAACGGAACGATATAGACTGGACTCGCCACGTAACGGAGTCGAGAAACGGAGTGGCAGAAATCGATGCCGGCAGGACGGGACGCATTCGTCACTGAGATAACGCCGCGGTCGGAGGATTTTTCGCGCTGGTACACCGACGTGGTGCGGCGGGCGGAGCTGGCCGACTATTCGCCCGTCAAGGGCAGCATGGTGATTCGGCCGTACGGCTACGCGATCTGGGAGTTGATGCAGGCGTCGCTGGATGCCCGCCTGAAGGCCACGGGACACGTCAACGCGTACTTCCCGCTGTTCATTCCCGAGAGTCTGCTGCGCAAGGAAGCGGCGCACGTCGCGGGCTTCGCGCCGGAGGTGGCGTGGGTGACGCACGGCGGCGATGAAGAGCTGGAGGAGCGTCTGGTCGTCCGGCCCACCTCCGAGGCGATCATCGGCACGATGTACGCCAAGTGGATCCAGTCGTGGCGCGATCTGCCCATCCTCATCAACCAGTGGGCCAACGTCGTCCGCTGGGAGAAGGTGACGCGGCTGTTCCTGCGCACCACGGAGTTTCTGTGGCAGGAGGGCCACACGGCCCACGAGACGGAGGCGGAAGCGGAGGCGGAGGCGCTCCGGATGCTCGGCGTCTACAAGGAGTTTGTCGAGCGGGAGCTGGCGATGCCGGTGCTGGATGGGCGCAAGACCGAGAGCGAGAAGTTCGCGGGCGCGCACGTCACGTATTCAATCGAGGCGCTGATGGGGGACGGCCGCGCGCTGCAGGCCGGCACGTCGCACAACCTCGGCCAGAATTTCGCGAAGGTGTTCGACATCACGTTCCAGGCCCGGGACAAGTCGATGCAGCATGTCTGGCAGACATCCTGGGGCATGACCACCCGGCTCATCGGCGCAGTGATCATGATGCACGGCGACGACAGCGGCCTGATCCTGCCGCCGCGCGTCGCGCCCCACCAGACGGTGATCGTGCCCATCCCGCGCGGCAACTGGCAGGAGACCGTACTGCCGCGGGCCCGGGAGATCGAGCAGGCGCTGGCCAGCGCCGGTGTGCGTGTCCTGCTCGACGATCGGGACGTTCACACGCCAGGGTGGAAATATGCGGAATGGGAGATGCGGGGCGTGCCGCTCCGCATCGAGATCGGACCGCGGGACATCGCGCAATCGCAGGTGATGCTCGTCCGGCGCGATACCCGTGACAAGACGCCGGTGCCGATCGACGGGCTGGCGTCCCACGTTGTCGCACTGCTCGAACAGATTCAGCAGGATCTGCTCGAGCGGGCCCTGCAGTTCCGGGAAGAGCACACGATGCGCGCGGAGTCGAACGACGAGTTCGTGCAGGCGTTCCAGGGGCGTCCCGGCTTCGTCGTTGCGCCGTGGTGCGGCGGGGATGCCTGCGAAGCGGCCATCAAGGCGGAGCTGCAAGCCACTATCCGCAACCTCCCCCTGGAGCCGACACCCGCCTCCGGAGCGTGCCTGCGGTGTGGGCAGCCCGGCCTGACCGACGCCTACTTCGCCAAGGCATACTAACGGCCGGCGCAGCCCCGGCGCCGCGGTTACCGCAGCTGCACCACCAGCACTGCGCGGCGGTTCAGCTGCCGCGTCGCCTCCTCGGAGTTGTCGTGCGCCGGGCGCTCCTCGCCGTAGCTCACCGTCGACAGCCGGCTCCCGTTGATGCCCCGGCCGACCAGGTACTCCCGCACCGAGTTAGCCCGCCGATCGCCCAGCGCCACGTTGTACTCGGCAGTGCCGATGTTGCAGGTGTGCCCCTCGATCTGGATGCTGAGATCGGGGTTCTCCCGCATGGCGTCGACCACGTCGTCGAGTATGCGCGTAGCCGCCGGCCGCAGGTTGGAGCGGTCGAATTCGAAATGCACGTCCTCGAATGAGAACTCACGCGGCGGCTCCGCGGGCGGCTCGTTCACCCGGATCGTCACCGTATCCGACACTGATCCGCCGCGTCCGTCGCTCACCGTCACCGTCACCGGCACCGGTCCGCCCTGGTCGGGTGCGCGCCAGCGCTGCGTCGGCTGGTCTCGCGATCCCGCCAGTTCGCCGGCCGGGCTGTTCCAGCGGTAGGTCAGCGCGTCGCCGTCCGGGTCCCGCGCGTCCGCCCGGAGCTCGGTCTCCTCACCCACGCCCACCTCGCACGGATTGCAGTTCAGCGTGACCGTCGGCGGCCGGTTCGCGGGCGGCGGTGGCGGTGGCGGTGGCGGCGGTGGCGGCGGTGGCATGTGCAGGCGCACACCGGAGTGATACCCGATCCGGAACAACAGGTTGAGCCGATCCCGCGCGCTCGAGGACAGGCCGAGATTGACCTCCGAGCGGTTGGCATGCATCAACGCCCAGTTCAAGCCGGCGCTGGCGAAGATGCCGCCTGGGCCATACCAGTTCAAGCCGACTGTGAGGTCGAGCGGATTGCGAAGCCGCGACCACGTCGCCGCGCGGCTGCCGTCCGGGCCGACCAGCCCCGGGCCGCGCTGAATGACCCGGTCGTCCGTCGGATACAACTCGCCGTTCAACTCCCCGAACAGCTGCAACGGACCGCGGACCGGTGCGCCCACACCAACGCCCCACCGCATGCTGTTGCTGATTTCAACCACATCGGGATCGCGGCGCAGCGCAAAGCCGGCGAAGCCGCTGAGCTCGACGTTGCCAGTGACCTTGCTGATCACCAGGTCGATCTCGCCATCGGTTTCGCCGGTGGATGTCCCGCCGGTGGTGTCGCCGGTAGGCAGTTTGGCGAACGCACGGATAGCGAATGCGACCGGATCCAGACGTTCCTCGGACAGCAGGTTGATCTTGACGCCGGCAACGACGTCGCCCATCTGGTTGCCGCTGAAGCCGTTGGTGACGAGCGGGTAGTCATTGAGGAGGCCGCCGTAGCGAGCCACCCCGTTGGCGTCCCCCGCTGTGAACAGCGGCCTGATATCACGATCGATCCGCGTCAGCAGCCGCACGGAACCGAAGACTTCGACCCGCCCGCCGATGCCCACGGCGGTAGTGATTGCGCCGTGCCGGATGTTGCTGAACCCCTGGTCGCGGTTGAACACGACGCTCTGCACGCTGATGGTGAGCCCGCCGCCCTCGACCACTTCGGCGGTCGGTACGAACCAGAAGCCGGTGTCCCCCAGAAACGTCGCGCCGGCAGGCCTGGTCTCGCCGTTGTCCTGCGCGTAAGCGGAGCCGGCCATGGTTGCAATAGTGGCCGCTATGGCTGCTGCCGAAATAAGAACTCTCTTCAAGTTTGAAACCCTCCGCTCAACTACCATTCAACTATCGCACAACCACCACAACCACCACATATTAGTCGTTTTCGCGACGCTGCCCGAAGATCCACGCGATGAAGATGCTCAGCCCGTACAGCAGAATCATCGGCGCCGCCATCATTGTCAGCGTCACCGGATCGCCCGTCGGCGTCAACACGGCCGCGAAAATGAAGATGAGCAGCACCGCGTACTTCGTGTTCCGCACCAGGAAGCCGGGTGTGACCGCGCCGACCCGGGCCAGAAAGAACACCACCGTCGGCATCTGAAACACCACGCCGCAGGCCAGCAGCAGCTTGACGTACAACGAAAAGGCCGGCTGGATGCGCGGAAAGAACTGCATGTAGTCCGTCGTGAACCCGGCGAAGAAGCTCCAGGCCCACGGAAACAGCAGGTAGTGCGAGAACAGGGCGCCGCCGATGAAGAAGACCGAGGCGAACAGGACGAACGGGATGGCGAACCGCTTCTCGCGGGAGTACAGCCCCGGCGCGACGAAGCGCCACAGTTGGTAGAAGATGACCGGGATGGCCAGCACCAGGCCGGCCAACGCCGCGATCTTGATGTAGAGGAAGAACGCTTCCGTCGGCTCCGTGTAAACCAGGCGGCCGTCGTTCGGCAGGATTTCCTGCAGCGGCCGCATGATGAACTCGAAGATCGGTGAGATGAACGCGAAGGCCGCGAGGAAACCGACGAAGAGCGCCGAGACCGAGATGACCAGGCGCGTGCGCAGTTCGTCCAGGTGATCCAGGAACGACATCTTGCCGCCGTCGGCATCGTGCTCGTCGGCGGCGTCGTCGGGCGGAGGGATCGGAGACGGGACCTGCGACATGTTGAAACAGTCTGGAGCGAGACGGGTGCTACCCGCCGATCGGCCGCCGCCGGATCCGGATGCGCTACGGCAGGGTCGAGACGGGCCGGCTACGCGCCGGTGCCGCTGTTACCCGGCGCCTGTGCCGGTTCGGATACCTTCGGCTTCGGCGGTTCGGCGACGCGCGTGTCCTCGACGCGGATCTCCTCCTCGAGCGTGCTCCGCAGGTCGTTCGATGCGCGCTTGAACTCGGTCAGGCTGCGGCCCAGAGAGCGGCCCAGCTCCGGCAACTTGCGCGGGCCGAAAATGACCAACGCGATGACGAAGATGATGATCAGTTCCGGCATGCCGATTGAGCCGAACATCAGATGCTACTCCTTGTGTTGGCTGGCGTGCGCCGCATGAAAAATTATAGAGGAATGGGCGCCTGAGCGGTCAAGCGCGGCGCAGACTCGCCGGCCGCCGCGAATTCATTGCGGGTCGGTAGCTTGTCTGATAGCATCCGATCATCATGCGCGCCGCGTCACCCCTTGCGATAGGCACCGCCGCTGTCGTGCTGTCGGCGCTGCTCGGCGGTCTGTTCGGTGGCCAGGTACTGGCGACCCAGGCGGACCTGCCGCAGCACTACGGCCGGTTCGCCACGGCGCTCGCCCTCGTCGAAACGCACTACGTCGATGAGGTCGACACCGAGCGCCTCATCTATCAGGCCATCGGGGGCATGCTCCAGACCCTCGATCCGCACTCCAGCTTCATGGACCCGGACTCGTACGCCCGGCTGCGCGAGCGGCAGGAGGGCCGGTACTACGGCCTGGGCATCTCGATCAACGTCATCGACGGCGACATCACCGTGATGAGCATCTTCGAGGGTTCCCCGGCTTACCGCAGCGGGTTGCGGCGCGGCGATGTCATCGCTCGCATCACGGGCGAGAACGCCAAGGACATGACCAGCGATGACGCCGTGCGGCTGCTGCGCGGGCCCAAGGGCACGTCGGTCGATATCTCGATCCGTCGCACGGGGTACGACGAGCTGATCGATCTGACGGTGGAGCGGGATGAGATAACGATCGCCACCATCCGGGCGGCGTTCGTTGTGGACGGCGGCACCGGATACGTCAAGCTCGGCGACTTCTCCGAGAGGTCGGACCGCGACCTCGGCCGTGCGCTGCGGCGGCTGCGGGACGACGGGATGCAGCGCCTGATCCTCGATCTGCGCAACAATCCGGGCGGACCGCTCGACCAGGCCATCAAGGTCACCAACCAGTTTCTGCCGCGCGGCAACCTGATCGTGTATACGCGCGGCCGGGTCGAGAACTCCGACCAGGACTACCACGCGACCGCGGATGGCGAGTTCACGGACATCCCGCTGGTTGTCCTCGTCAATCGCAACAGCGCGAGCGCGTCCGAGATCGTGGCGGGTGCCATCCAGGATCACGATCGTGGCCTGATCGTCGGCGAGACCACTTTCGGCAAGGCGCTCGTGCAGTCGATCTACCGCGTGAGCCACGGCGCCGGCCTCGCGCTGACGACCGCGCGCTACTACACGCCGAGCGGCCGCATGATTCAGCGGCCCTGGGACGGCACGTTCGACGAGTATCTGACCTACTCGATGCGCGAGCAGAGTACCCGCTTGCATTCTCCCGCGGACCGCAAGTACACGACCGGCGGGCGCGAGGTATACAGCGGCGGCGGCATCGAGCCCGATCACCGCATCGCCGGGCCGATCGAGGGTTTCGACCCGTCCCGCCTCGGGCGTCTGCTGGCAGCGCGCCAGGAGTTCGCCAGCTTCGCGGAGAGGTTCTCGGCGGAAGGCGACCGTCGCATCGCCGGCGTGAGCCGGGGGCGCAGGCTGGTGGCGCGCGGTTTCGCCATCGACGACGCGCTGCTTGAAGAATTCAAGGAGCACGTCCGCGGCCGCGGGTTGACGGTCGACGACGCCGCCTTCGCCGAGGATCTCGATTTCATCCGGGCGATGATGCGCTATGCGATTGACGAGGCGCTATTCAGCGTCGAGGAGGCGCGGCGCAACCTGTTCGGCGCCGACCCGCAGACCCGACTCGCCGGGTCGCTCTTCGTAGAGGCTGCCCGGCTGCTCGATAGTACCCGCCGGCCGGCGGTCGTTGCGCGCCGCTAGCAGCCACTCGCACTGCTTGCGGTCGCCTCAACCACCCTGCTAAACTCGCTTTCGTAGCGACATATCCGGCGCCGCGCGGGCAGTTGCCGGCGGCGCGTCGAGTCGCCATTGCGCAGACCGAAACGTCGCGTGAGAGCGTTCCCAGCCGCTCGACAGGCGCACCGTGGGGTACACCTGTCCGAGCGGTCTTTTTGTGTACGCGGTAGGGTACCAGGCACCAGCCGATGCGCTTGAACCAACTGCGAATCTCCGGCTTCAAGAGCTTTCCGGAACAGGCGGAGATCGCATTCGACGCCGGGGTGACCGCCATCGTCGGTCCGAATGGATGCGGCAAGAGCAACCTCATAGATGCCATCACGTGGGTGCTGGGTGAGCAGAGCGTGCGGAGCCTGCGCGGCGAGCGGATGGAGGATGTCATCTTCGGCGGCAGCGACGGCCGCCGGCCGACCGCAACGGCCGAGGTCCGACTGCGTTTCTCCGACGTTGCGGCAGCCGCGACCATGCTCAGCGGGAACGGCGCGCCCGCCGGTGAATCAAGTGAGGTCGCCGGCCCTCTGGACGACGGACTGCACCTCGTTCGGGATATCGAGGTCGGCCGGCGATTGTTCCGGTCTGGCGAGAGCGAGTACCTGATCGACGGCCGGGTCTGCCGGTTGCGCGACATCCAGGACCTGCTGATGGACTCCGGGGTGGGGGTCAAGGCGTACGCGATCGTCGAGCAGGGCAAGATCGGTCAGATCCTGAGCGCACGTCCTTTGGAACGGCGCCAGCTGCTGGAAGAAGCGGCAGGCGTAACGAAATACAAGAGCCGCCGCCGGGCCGCCGAGCTGAAGATCGAGGCGGCAAGACAGAACCTGACCCGCGTCGACGATATCGTCTTCGAGATCGACAACCAGCGGAACGCGCTCAAGCGTCAGGCGGCAAAGGCGCGGCGGTACCGGGTCTTGCGTGAGGATTTGCGCCGCTGGGAGAAGGTGCAGCTCGCCCGCGCCAGCGCCGCGCTGGCGCTGACCATCGAGGCTGCCGAGCAGCGTCTGGCAGATGCCCGCGTCCGCGAGCAGGGCGCAGCGGCCCGCGTGGCTGAGCTGGAGACGGCGCACGAGCGGCACCGGCTTGCGCTCGCCGAGGCCGATCGGGCTACCACCGCCGCCCGTGAGGCGGCGCATGCCCACGAGCTGGCGGCCGGGCGCCTCCAGCAGCAGATCGAGTATGAGACGCAGCAGGTTGCGACGCTGACCTCAACGGCCGCCGCACTCGAAGCAGATGGCGCGTCGCTCGAGGCGAGGCGGTCGCCATTGCAGGAGGAGCTTGCCTCGCAGGTCGAGGCAGCCCGGCGTTGCGCCAGTGATCGGGAGTCCTCCGCCGAACACCTGCGGGCCGCCGAGGCGGCGCACGAGGAAGCGCAGGCGGCGGTCGAAGGTATCGAGGTTGACGTCGAAGCGGTGCGCAGCGCCGAATTTGCAGCCGTGAGTGCGGCGGCGGTGCTGCAGAATGTGGTGCAGAACGCCACTGAGGCGTGCGACCGCATCGATGCCGAGATCGTCCGCCTCGCTACGGAGGTCGCCGACCTGGAGATCGAATCGGCGAAACTTGCCGCGGGGCGCAAGGAGAACGCGGCGGTTGTTGCGCGCGTGCGCGCCGTGCTCGACAAGGTCCGCGCCGAACGGGTGGACCGCGAGGCCCGGCTGGCCGCGGCGAACGATGCACGCCAGGCCCTGTTGGTGGATACGCGCGCCCGCGAACGGGAGTTGGCAAACGTTTCGGCCCGGATAGCCTCGCTCGACGCGCTGATCGCGTCGCGCGAAGGGTACGGCGACGCGGCACGGCTTGTGCTGACCGCGCCGGACGGCGACCTGCAGCATCTCGGTGCTGTTGCGGACCACCTGGAAGTGGACCGCAAGCACGAGCTGGTTGTCGAGGCGGGGTTGGACGACCTTCTCCATGCGCTGGTGGTCCGGCATGAGCGGGACGCACGCGCGGCGATGGCGTTCATTGCAGCGCACGGCGCCGGCCGCGGCGACTTCCTCATCGCCGAGGCGGCCGCAGCCGACACGCCGCGAGGCGCCCCGCCGGACGCCGCGCTGATCCCGTTCACGGATCTCGTGCGCGTGAATGGTCCCGCCGCCGCCGCGGTCCGCGGGTTGCTTGCGCGGCGCTGGCTCGCGCCGTCATTCGAAGCGGCGTCGGCGGCGGCCCGCACCACCGGCGACACGATTGTGACGCCGGACGGCGCCGTATTTCACGGTGCGGCGTTGGTGCGCGGCGGCGGCAGGTCAGAGGAAGGTGGAATCCTGCGCCTCCGTGGCGATATCAAGGAGCTTCGCGTACGCCAGGCTTCAGAGCAGGCTGCGGTGCAGCGCCTCGCCGACGATGAGGAGACGCTCGACGCCACCGGGGCGCGCGCGGCGGCCGAGTTGAAGGCGCTGCAAGGGAACGAGCACACGCGTGAAAAGGAGTTGCTCGAAGCGGAGCTCCGACTTGCGCGCTGGGACGATGAGAACGCGCGTTTGACGGGGCGGCGTGAACTGATTCGGACCGAGGATCGCCGGGCCCGGGAAGAGCGCGGGGAGCAGACGGCAAAGCGGGACGAGGCGCAGCAGTCCATCGCCCGGCGGGAGGCCGAGCGGCAGGCAGCCGAGGCACGGCATCGGGGCGCCCGGCAGCAATTGGTGGACGCGCGGGCCATGGTCCAGACGTTGGGCGCACGGGCCAGCGAGGTCAAGGTTGCCCACGCGGAGCTGGTGGAACGGGCGGCGGGCCTGGAGGCGGACGTCGGGCGGATTGAGGCGGCGGCCGCCGATCTCGATCGGCGCGTGCAGGCCAGCGCGGCTGGCCGTCAGGACGCCATCGATCAGCGGGAAGCGCTGAGGGAGTCCATCGCGGGCGCCGGAGCCCGTGTCGACGATGAGGTGCGAAAGCTCGATGCGCGGCGTTCCGACGTCCGCGACCTCGACGCCCGGGCGGCCGATCTGCGCGACCGCATCACCGAGCAGGGACAGCAGGTGCAGGCCGCGCGGGATGTGCTCGAGACCTGCCGCGCGGAGGTCGGCGGCCTTGAAGTCGACAAGGCGCGCGCCGAGGCCGATCGCGACAGTCTGGCTGAATCGTGCCGCGAGGAATTCCGGCTCAGCCTGGACGAGGTCCGCGACGAGGTGGAGCAGCTCGAACGGGACGGTGTGATCGCGCTCGACGCCCGGCGGCTGGCGTCCGCGGGCGACGATGCCGCGGAGCCGGTCGAGCCACCGTCCACCGACGCGGCGGTCGCACCCGCAGGCGCGGCATCCGGCGGCGCCTCGCGCCTGCCGCCCGCCGCTGACATCGTCGCCCGGCTGCGCACCCGCATCGAGCGCCTCGGCCCGGTCAACATGATGGCGATCGAGCAGTTCGACGAGCTTGAGCAGCGCCACGAATTTCTGACGACGCAGCGCAGGGACCTGCTCGACTCCATCGAGTCGACCGGGAAGGCGATTGAGCGGATCAACGCGGCGACCCGGGATCGGTTCAAGCAGGCGTTCGAGGCCATCAACGCGAACCTGCAGCAGACGTTCTCCACGTTGTTCGGCGGCGGCAGCGCCAGCCTCGTACTGTTGGACGAGGCCGATCTGCTGGAGAGTGGCATCGACATCATCGCCCAACCGCCCGGCAAGCGGCTCCAGAGCGTGCAGTTGCTGTCGGGCGGCGAGAAGGCGCTGGCGGCCATGGCGCTGATGTTCGCGGTCTTCAGGTACAAGCCGAGTCCTTTCTGTTTGCTCGACGAGATCGACGCGCCGCTCGACGACGCCAACATCGGCCGTTTCGTCGAGGTGCTGCGGGGCATGCAGGACGAGACGCAATTCGTACTGGTGACCCACAACCGGAAGACGATGGAAATTGCCGACCGTCTCTACGGGGTCACCATGGAAGAGCCCGGGGTATCGAAGCTGGTTTCGGTCTGGCTCAACTGAGCGGACCGGGCGGCTCCGCCTCTCGTCGTGAACGAAGGCAAGGCGACGCGCTATCGGCGACTCCGGCGGCGTGCCGCGCTGCTCGCCGCGGTTACGTGGGCCGCCCTGCTGGTGGGACTGGCTGGCAGCGGTGCGTCGCGCGCCGTTGCGAATGCATCAGCCGTCCTGGTACAGCGCGTTCCGGCGCCCGAGCCGGTTCATTTTCTGCTTGTGGCCGCCGGCTACGCGTTCGTCCTGGCCCTTGCCGGCGCGATGGCCGCCGCGCCCTGGAAGTGGTACGGAGAGTACGTCGTGGAGCGGCGCTTCGGCCGGTCACGCCGGCGTCTGGCCGGCTGGTTGGGGGTGTTCGCACAGGCCACGCTGCTGAATCTGCTGGTCTGGACGGCGGGGGTAATGCTTCTGTACGCCGCCATACGCTGGTGGCCCGGCTGGTGGTGGCTGGCGGTGAGCCTGGCGTTCGGCGGTCTGACGCTTGCGCTCGCCCGCCTCGCACCCACGCTCACGCTGTCGCGCCGACGCCATCTGCGGCCCCTGCCGCCGTCTCCGCTTCGCCGGCGCCTGGAATCCCTGATCCGCCGCGCCGGCATGTCCCACATGGATATCCACGAATGGCGGACGGACGCGGCTGCCCCGCAGCCTAACGCCGTCCTGGTCGGCCTCGGTCCGGCGCGGCGCGTGCTGCTTACCGACGCGCTGCTCGCCGACTATAGCGACGACGAGATCGAGGTCGTCCTGGCCCACGAGCTGGCGCACTGCGCGCACCTGGATCTCTGGAAGACCATTGCCTGCGAAACGGCCGCGGTAACCTTGGCCTGTGGCGCGGCCTGGTGGGTGCTGCCGCGCGTGGCGCCACCGCTGGGGCTGTCCGGCGCGGCAGACATCGCGGGGCTGCCGGTGGTCGTGCTGGCCGCTGGCGGCGTTCTGCTGCTGCTGCGGCCCGTAACCAACCTGATTTCGCGCAGGTGCGAACGGCGGGCCGACCGTTTCGCTGTCGAAATGACTTGCAACCCGGGCGCCCTGGCCTCCGGCCTGCGCCGGTTGGCGGAGCAGACGCTGGCAGAAGAGCGGCCGTCAGCGGTTGTCGAGTGGCTGTTCCACTCCCACCCGCCGTTGTCCGCGCGGCTAGCAGTTTGTGGTAAGACCCCGCGTCGCACCGAGACCGGCGAGGCGCCGCGCTGCTAGCGCTTCACGTGCTCGCGATTGGACCGGTTGCGCGCGGGCGGACGGTTCCGCGGCCGCCCGCCGCCGGGTCCGCTCCCGCTCCTGCCATCCACGCCGGGCTTCTGGTCGTCGCGACTCGGCCGTTGCGCATCGTCCGGCACCGGCAGCAGCGCCTTGCGGCTCAGCCGCACCTTGCCGGACGGGTCGACGTTGATGACCTTGACGAGCACCTGATCGCCTTCCTGCAACTCGTCGGTCACGGCGCTGACGCGGTAGTGCGCAATCTCTGAGACGTGCAGCAGTCCGTCGATGCCGGGCAGGATCTCCACGAACGCACCGAAGTCGGTGATCCGCTGGACCTTCCCAAGGTACGTCTTGTTCAGTTCGGGGCTGGCCGTCAACTCCTCGATGATGGTGATGGCCTTCTGGGCCGCGTCGCCGTCCGCCGAGGCGATGTTGACGCGCCCGTCGTCCTCGACGTCGATCTTCACGCCGGTCCGGTCCACGATGCTGCGAATCGTCTTGCCGCCGGGTCCGATGATGTCGCGGATCTTGTCGACGGGGATGGTGATCGTCACGATCCGCGGTGCGTGAGTCGAAATGGAATCGCGCGGAGCCGCAATGGTCGCCTGCATCTTTTCCAGTATCGCCAGACGGCCCGTCCGCGCCTGCGCCAGCGCCTCGCGCATGACCGCCGTGGGCACGCCGGCCATCTTGATGTCCATTTGCAGGGCGGTAATGCCGTTCGCCGAGCCGGCCACCTTGAAGTCCATGTCCCCGTAGTGGTCCTCGGCGCCGGCGATGTCGGACAGGACGGCGTAGCGGCTGCCGCCTTCCCCCATGATGAGTCCCATCGCCACGCCGGCCACCGGTGCCTTGAGCGGCACGCCGGCATCCATCAGCGCCAGAGTCGCCCCGCAGACCGTGGCCATCGACGACGATCCGTTCGATTCGAGGATGTCGGAGACGACGCGCAGCGTGTAGGGAAAGGCCTCCTCGCCCGGCACCATCGGGCTCAGGCTGCGCTCGGCGAGATTGCCGTGGCCGATCTCGCGGCGCCCCGGTCCGCGCAGGAACTTCACTTCACCCACGGAGAAGGGGGGGAAGTTGTAGTGCAGCAGGAAGCGCTTGTACGTCTCGCCGTTGACATGCTCGATCTTCTGCTGGTCGTCCGACGTACCGAGCGTGGCGGTTACGAGCGCCTGTGTTTCGCCGCGCGTAAACACCGCGGACCCGTGCACCCGCGGCAGCACGCCGACCTCCGACCAGATCTCCCGAATTTCGTCGAAGCGGCGCCCGTCTAGCCGCTGGCCGCGCTCCAGCACTTCGTCGCGCAGTACTTTTTCCTTCAGGTCCTTGATGATCCGCTTCGCCGCGCCGCGGCGGTCGGGTTCGGTGTCAGGAATCGTGGCGATGTAGGCGTCCACCACCTGGTCCACGCGCGCGTAGTTCTCGAGCTTGCCCCGAATCCGCATTGCGTCGGCCAGCGGCTCCAGCACAGCGGCTTCCGTTGCCTGGCTAAGCTCCTCGTCGACCGCCGCCGCCTCAACCGCCATTTTCGGGTTCGCCACGGCGGCGGCCAGTTCGTCGATCGTGCCGATGATCTGCTTGATCGCGTCGTGGCCGGCCGCTAGCGCCTCGAGTATCTCGTCTTCCGAGACCTCCTTCGCACCGGCTTCCACCATCACGATCGCGTCGCGGCTGCCGGCAATCACCAGGTCCAGCCGGCTCCGCGCGCGCTCGGAGTACGTCGGGTTGATCAGCAGTTCGCCGTCGACCTGGCCGACCCGCACCGCCGCGATCGTCTTCTGGAAGGGGATCCTGGAGATGGCCAGCGCGGCGGATGCGCCAGTGAGCGCCAGCACATCGGAGTCGTTGTCCGCATCCGCTGACAGCACCAGCGCGACGACCTGGGTTTCCCGGTTCCAGCTGCCCGGAAACAGCGGACGGATCGGCCGATCGATGAGCCGGCTGGTGAGTACTTCCTTCTCGGTCGGTTTGCCTTCGCGCTTGAAGAACCCGCCCGGAATTCGTCCTGACGCGTAGGTGTTCTCTCGATAGTCGACGGTGAGCGGCAGGAAGTCGATACCCTCGCGCCCGGTCGGTGCGCAGCAGGCGGTCACGAGCACAACCGTCTCTCCGTAGCGCACGACCACGGAGCCGTCCGCCTGCTTCGCCAGCTTGCCCGTTTCGATCTTCAGTTCGGTCCGGCCGACGTTCAGTTGGCCTGTCTGCATGAATTCAGCTCCCTCGCTGTGCAACTGTGGGAGGAGACTGGTGGGTAGGCGAGGCGGATCCGGTCCCGCGGGATTACTTGCGGAGACCGAGCCGCCTGATCAGATCGGTGTATCGATCGGAGTCCTTGCCCTTGAGGTAGTTCAGGAGGCGCCGACGTTGTCCGACAAGCTTCAGGAGCCCGCGGCGCGAGTGGTGATCTTTGGTGTGGATCTTGAAATGTTCCGTCAGGTCTCTGATGCGCTCGCTGAGTATCGCAACCTGCACTTCCGGTGATCCAGTATCGGCTTCGTGTGTACGGTACGAACCAATAAGCTCCAGTTTCCGATCCTTGAGCAGCACCACGTCCGTCCGCCTCCGCGTACGGCCCAGAAACCGCCCTCGTGAACCGTTGGCTCACGGGCGTACCAGACCGCCGTTCCCACGTTAAACTACTCTGCCTCCTACGATTATCCAGCCGGAATCTTACACCAAGACGATCCGGGGATGCAAAGCGCCGCCGGCCGCCGGTACCGCGATCGCCAGCAACGATCCGGCGTCGTCGCATACCCTCACATTGTCGGCGCCGGTATCCGCCGGATGTCCCCCTCCCGCCGCGATATCGGCCGGCCTCAGCAGGTTGCCGTGGCTGGCGCGTTGCGCGCCGTGCGGGGTGACGACGACAGCGGGCAGCTCCGGCAGCAGCGCGGCAAGTGCGATCAGCCGTTCGTGAAGCGCCAGCGGAGCACCGGCACCGGCCTCGAGATCGATGGCGTCGTCCAGGGTGAACGCCCCGCTCCGCTCGCGCCGCAGTTGCTCGAGACGGCCGCCGCAGCCCAGGGTCTGGCCCAGATCGTGCGCCAGCGTCCGCATGTAGAACCCGGGGGAGCAGGAGACCCGACAGTGCAGGCAGGCGTCGGCGAGCGCAGTGATCTCGAAGTCGTGGACCGTCACCTCCACGGGACTCAGGTCTACCTGCCGCTGGCGCCGCGCCAACCGGTAGGCTCGCACGCCGCCCACTTTCTTGGCGGAGAAGGCCGGCGGCTGCTGCCGGAAGACACCCGTGAACCGCCGGCAGGCGGCCGCGGCCGTGTCGCGATCCAGGCTGCGTGCGCGGGCTTCCGCACCGGGCGGCGCGGGCAGTGGCGTTCCGGCTGCGTCGTAGGTATCGGTCACCACCCCCAGCCTGATGACCGCCTTGTAGATTTTCAATCCGCCGGACAGGAGGGCGGCCAGGCGCGTGGCACGGCCGACCACGAGCGGCAGGACCCCGGTTGCCAGCGGGTCCAGCGTGCCGGTATGGCCAATTCGCCGCACGCCGAGCAGCCGCCGCGCCCAGACGACCACATCGTGCGAGGTCATGCCCGCCGGCTTGTCAACCACCAGCACGCCGTCGGCCGGGTTGTCACGGACTGGCAGCCCGTGGTGCAACCCCCGCTGCATTCGACCGGCCATGCATCCCTTACCTCTTGGGGCTGCGCCCCAAACCCCCGGCGGCCGCTAGCGGGGGACCCCTTTGCCCCGCGCCGCGTCCGCCGTGGCGCACTGTGTGCGCCTTGGGGGACGACTGCTTGAGCGCTCGTCGTCTCCCTTCCTAACTGTGTTGTTCCTCGCTCACATATCTTCGAATATGCTCGCTCATCACGCCTTGTCAGCCGGGCGCCTGACCGGTCTCGGTGCGACGCGGGGTTTCACCACGGTCTGCCGGCATTGACCGCCGCAGTTACATCCGCCACGACCCGCCGCCGGGCGGCGTCAAGCGGGCGCTGCACCGAGAAACCGGATGCATTGCGGTGCCCGCCCCCACCGTAGGCGACCGCCACCGCACGCACGTCGATCGACCTCTTGGAGCGGACGCTGACCCGCAGCTGGCCCTCGAAGTCCTTGAACAGCAGCACTGCCTGCACGTCGGCCGCGGCCAGCGGCAGGTTGATCAACCCCTCCAGATCGTCGGCTGTACAGCCGCTCTCACGCAGCATCCGGTCGTCGACCTGCAGGACGGCGACGCGTCCGTCGCCCTGGAGCTCCATGCCGGACAGCAGGGCGCCGGTGAGCCGTAACCTGCCCACGGAGCCCTGCTGGTAGACGCGCGCCGCAACGGCAGTCGGTGAGACGCCCGCCGCGGCGATTTGGCGGCAGATGTCGAATGTCCGGGGCGTGACATTGCCGTGCTGAAACGACCCGGTATCGGTCAGGATGGCGACGTACAGAGAGCTCGCAATCTCGGTGGTCAGTGGGACACCCAGTCCCTGCACGATGTCGAACACCATTTCCCCGCAGGCGGCGGCCGTCTCGTCGAACCAGTTGACGGCTCCATAGTTGGTATTGCCCATGTGGTGGTCGACGTTGATCACGAAGTAACGATCGAGTCCGGCGAGTTCCGTGCGCGCGAGCGATCCGCACTCGAGCACCACCGCTGCATCGAATTCACCGTCAACGTGGCTGGTGATGGACACTTCCGACGCGCCGGGCAACGACTGGCAGTACGGCGGCAGAGGATCGCGGCTGACGGCCAGCGCTGCCTTGCCGAGCTGCCGCAGCGCGTGGGTCAGCGCCAGCTGCGAGCCGACGGCGTCCCCGTCGGGCCTGGCGTGGGACGCGACGACAAAGCGTCGCCGTGACCGCAGGGCGTCGAGCACTTCCCGCAGCGGGCCGTCAGGCATCTTCGCCGGGAGGGTCATCGGCGTCGGAGGGCGGCGTTGCCGCAATTTCGTCAAGCAGGCGGGCAACGCGATCCTGCTCTTCGACGGCATCGTCGTGCTGGAATCTCAGCTCGGGTACGCGCCGCAGACCGATCCTGCCGAGCTGCCGCCTGAGGAACGGCTGCGCGCGCCGCAGTCCGCGCGCCGCGCCGCGGAGGTCGCCGTCGCCCGGCAGCAGCGTGTAGTAGACCTGCGCGAGCTCCAGATCCCGCGACATCCGCACGCGTGTGACCGCCACCTGCCGAACGGCCGGATCTCGCACCTGACGCTGCAACAGCGTGGCGAGCTCGGCCCTGATTGCGTCTCCGACGCGCTGGGGCCGGATGTGGCCGGCGTCGGGCCGCAGCGGATTGCCGGTTCGCAGGGGTGCTAGGCGAGCCATTCGATTTGCGTGTCGATGATCAGACCGGGATCGTGCCGCTCAATCTCGTCCAGCGCCGTGCCGAGCCGCCGTTCCACGTCCACACGTGTTCCGCCGGCGGCTGCAATCGCAAGGCGGCAGCGCTGTCGGAGAGCCTGGTGGTCGACCTCCGCTACCGAGACGTTCAACCGGCGCAGACGGTCCTTCACGCTGCGTACCACAGCCCGCTTGTCCTTCAGCGAGCGCGATTCGGGGACATGAATCTCAATGGAGAGCAGCGCGACGGCAGTCACAGGAGGCTGCTAGCAGCTAGACGGTTGCCGCCGCCACCTTCTCGACCGTGAATGCCTCGATGACGTCGCCCGTCTTGATGTCCGAGAACCTTTCGAACGTGATGCCGCATTCGATCCCGGTCTTCACCTCGTTGACGTCGTCCTTGAAGCGCCTGAGGGACCCGATGCGTCCCTCGTGCACGATGACGCCGTCGCGGACGAGGCGGGCCTGCGCGTCGCCGGCGCGGGTGATGCTGCCGTCGGTCACGATGCAGCCGGCCGCCAGACCGATCTTGGGCACCTTGAACACCTCGCGCACCTCGGCCAGCCCGAGCTGGCGCTCCCGCGTGGTCGGCTCCAGCAGCCCGGTCAGCGCCTTCTTGAGCTCGTCGGTCACGTGGTAGATGACCGAATGCTTGCGGATGTCGACCCCTTCGCGCTCCGCCACGCCGGCGGCGTTGCGGTCCGGCCGTACGTTGAAGCCGATGATGATGGCGTTCGAGGTCGACGCGAGCAGCACGTCCCATTCGCTGATGGCACCGACGCCGGTGTGGATGATCCGAATCTTGACCCGTTCGTCCCCCAGCTTGGCGAGCGACTCCGCCAGCACCTCTGCCGAGCCCTGCACGTCCGCCTTGATGATGATCGGCAGCTCCTTCGCCTCGCCTTCGGTGAGCTGCTGCTGCAGCGATTCGAGTGTCACGCGCGTGCCGCGGCTGACGAGCGCCTTTTCCTTGGCCTGGTTCTGGCGCAGGAGCGCGATCTGGCGCGCCTTCGCGGCGTCCGCCACCACCTGGAGCGCGTCGCCCGGCTGCGGGAGACCGGTCAGACCGAGCACCTCGACCGGGCTCGACGGCTCCGCCTCCTTGAGCGCCTGGCCGCGGTCGTCGATGAGCGCCCGGACTCGGCCGACGTGGGTACCGACGATGAAGTTGTCGCCGACGTGGAGCGTCCCGTCCTGCACGAGGATCGTGGCGACCGGGCCGCGGCCACGGTCGACCTTCGCTTCCAGCACCGCGCCGGTCGCTATGCGCTTGGGGTTGGCCTTGTGCTCGCCCAACTCCGTGACGAGCAGGATCATTTCGAGCAGTGCGTCGAGATTTTCCCGCTTCTTCGCGGAGACCGGCACCATTACGGTCTGGCCCCCCCAATCCTCGGGTGTGAGATCGCGCTCGGCAAGTTCCTGCTTGACACGCTCGGGATTGGCATCCGACTTGTCGATCTTGTTGATGGCGACCAGGATCGGGACGTCCGCCACCCGCGCGTGGTCGATCGCTTCCTGCGTTTGCGGCATGACGCCGTCGTCGGCGGCGACGACGAGCACCACGACGTCCGTCACGCTGGCGCCCCGCGCGCGCATCGTGGTGAACGCTGCATGCCCGGGGGTGTCGAGGAACACAATGCGGCGACCGTTGATCTCGACCGAGTAGGCGCCGATGTGCTGCGTAATGCCGCCCGCCTCCCGTTCGGCAACCCGCGTTTCCCGGATGGCGTCGAGCAGCGTCGTCTTCCCGTGGTCGACGTGGCCCATTACCGTCACTACCGGGGCACGCGGTACGAGGTCGCCGGGATCGGTCACTTCCGACTCGAGGACAACCATCTCCTCCTCGAACGTGCGCATCTTGACGTCGGCGCCGAACTCGCGGGCGATCATGGTCGCGGTCTCGGTATCGAGCGTGGTGTTGATGGTCAGCACTATCCGCTTTTCCATCAGCTTCTTGAGGACTTCCTTCGCCTTGACCTCGATCTTCTCGGCAAAATCCTTGACCGTCATCCCCTCCGCCAGCGTTATCGTCCGCGTAATCGGCGGAGGCGGCGCAGGCGCGCGCGGCGCGGCCTGCGGGCGTGGACGCCGGTCGGAACGCCGGCCGCCCGGGCGATAGGGCCGTGGTGGCGGTCGATAGCCGACGGCGGGCCGCGGCGGGAGTGGTCGGGACGACGGCGGGCGAACGGGCTGGGACGGCAGGGGCCGCGGGCCTCCCAGCGGTGGCCGGCCGGGCGCCGCCGGCGGCCGTGCCGGTCCGGCCGGAGCGACCGGTTTGGCCGCCCTTGCCGGCGCGGCCGGGTCGGTTGCCGCTCCGGCCACGCCGGCTGCGGGAACCGGAGCCGGCGTGGCCGGCGGCGGAATGGGTCCCGGTGCTTCGACGCGCAGTCGGAGCGTTGGCGGTGCGACGCGACCGGTCCGTTTGGTGATTGTCGTGGCGTACCACGGCGCCGGCGCCGCTGGCTTGGCCGCGACAGGCGGAGCGGCCGGCGGTGTGGCTGCAGGTTGTGCCGTCGCTGCGGCGGCGGGCGGCGACGCGACCTGGTCCGCGGCCGCCGTGGCTTCCGCCTCCGCCTTGAGCCTGGCTTCCGCGGCAGCTTCCGCCGCCAGTACCGCCGCTGCCGTGGCTTCCGCCGCCGCCAGTGCCGTCGCTGCCGTGGCTTCCGCCTCCGCCTTGAGCCTGGCTTCCGCGGCAGCTTCCGCCGCCAGTGCCGCCGCTGCCGTGGCTTCCGCCGCTGCCGTGGCTTCCGCCGTCGCCTTGGCTTCCGTTTCCGCCGTGGCTTGCGCCTCCGCCTGCGCCTCCGCCTGCGCCTCCGCCTGCGCCTCGGCCTCGGCCTCTGCCCTGGCCTGGACGCGCGCAGCCTTGGCGGCCTTTACGAGACGCGGCGGCCCAAGCGTTGGTCTGGCCGGCTTCGGCGGTTCGGCCTTCTGTGGCGCCTGCCGGCCGCGTTTCGCAGTCAGTCGGTATGAGGCAGATCCGGAAAACGGCTGCCGAGCGGGCAGACGGATACCCCGCTCGCGGGCGATCCGCTCGGCGAATTGGCGGGCCACGATCTCCTCGACGGTGCTCGACGCGCTCTTCACCTCGATGCCGTGGTCACGGTGCAGCAGATCGATCACTTCCTGGTTGGGAAGTCCGAGTAGCTCGGAGACCTTATAAATCCGGATAGTACCCACGTGGTCCTTTTGGATGACGCCGCGCTGTCAGCGCGGTCAGCGCGTTGTCTGGTCTCCGGACGGAACACCGGCCTCCGGTTCGGTCGAACCTGCCGCGTCGTCCGCCGTATCCGGTCCGTTGTCGTCCGCCGCGGCATCCTCCGCCGCGGCATCCTCCGCCGCAGCGTTCTCCGCCGCAGCGTTCTCCGCCGCACGCTGGCTTGCCTCCATCTGTTCCCGTACCGTCTGCTGCACCCTCCAGGCGGCATCCTCGTCGATTCCCACCACCGCCGACAACTGTTCCGTGGTCGCGGCGCTCAGCTGTTCAGCCGTGGTCAGTCCGGCGTCGTGCAGTTTCCGGATCTGATCCTCGTCAAGTGACGGCAGCGTCAGGGTCGCGGATTGTCCCGCGGCCAGGCCGTCGAACTGGGCCTCGACCTCGCGCCGCTTTTCTTCCTCGCTCTTGATGTCGATCTTCCAGCCGGTGAGCTTGGCCGCCAGCCGCACGTTCTGGCCCTTCTTGCCGATCGCCAGCGAGAGCTGGCGGTCCTCGACGATCACCTCTATCACCCGCTCGGTCTCATCGACCACCGTGACGCGCTGGACACGGGCTGGACTGATCGCGTTGGTGACGAACAAGGTCGGGTCGTCGGACCACTCGACGATGTCTATCTTCTCACCCCGCAGCTCCCGAATGATCGCCTGCACGCGCGTGCCTTTCATGCCGACACATGCGCCGACCGGATCGACATCGCGCTCCCGCGAGTAGACGGCAACCTTGGCTCGATCGCCGGCTTCCCGCACGGCGCCGCGAATCAACACCGTGCCGTCGTAGATCTCGGGAACCTCCTGCTCGAACAGCTTGATCAGCAGCACCGGGTCGGTGCGCGACAGGATCAACTGCGGGCCCTTGACGTTCTTGTTCACTTCGCGGATCACGGCGCGGACTCGGTCGCCGGTCGTGTAGTTCTCCGCGCGCGACTGCTCGCGGCGCGGCAGCAGCGCTTCTATATGACCCGATTCCACGAAGATGTCGCCGTTCTCGAACCGCTTGACCGTGCCCGGGACCACGTCGCCGATACGGTCGCTGTACTCTGCGTAGACGTTCTCCCGCTCGGCCTCGCGGACCTTCTGGAAAATGACCTGCTTGGCGGTCTGGGCGGCGATGCGCCCGAGCACCTCGGTCGACTTTGGAAACTCGATTTCCATGTCTACCTCGGCGGCTTCGCCGTACAGATCGTGGGCCTCCTTCAGCGAGATCTCCGTTGCGGGGTCGCTGACGTCCTCGACGATCTGGCGGACCGCAAACAACTCCACCTGTCCCGTCTCGCTGTTGAACTTCGTGCGCAGGTTCTCCTCGGACTTGTAGTACTTGTGGGACGCAGCCAGGACGGCGTCCTCGATCGCCTCGATGACGATGTTCGGATCGATCCCCTTTTCCTTGGCCAGCGCCTCGATCTGTTGCTGTGTTGGGTTATGCATGGCCGTGCTTTCAGAACTCCACTTCCAGCTTTGCCCTGGAGACGAGCGGCCAGGGAATCTGACGGCTGCAATCGGCCGCCTCGATCACCACGTCCTCGCCCCTGACGCCGGCAATGCGGCCAGTCCAGGCATGCTGTCCGTCGACCGCCTCGGTCGTGACGAGCTTCGCCAACCGTCCGACGAACCGCTGGCAGTCATCCAGGTGCCGCAACGGGCGGTCCAGTCCTGGCGACGACACCTCAAGCGTGTATGCGTGGGAAAACGTCACTTCCACATCCAGGATCGCACTCAGGTCGCGGCTGACGCGCTCGCAATCTCTGACGCTGATCTCCTCCCCCGCGGAACTCCCACCGGCTGGCGCAACGCCGGACCGGTCCAGGACGACCCGCAGAACCCATCCGATCGACTCCCGCCGCAGGTCGACATTGAAGATCTCAAGTCCGTGGCTCGCGGCCACCCGTTCGGCAATCGACCTGATCTCCGCCTGCAGCGCGTCGTGCGTCACGTCAACAGACCGTCCAGCCATGCCCCAGAAACACAAAAAGTGGGCAAACGCCCACCCATGAAACTCATCCCGTCGACGTAGCTGAAAATAGTAACACGCCCCAACGGGAGCGGCAACGTGACCGCCAGGGGGCGCGAACGGGTCCGTATCGCCGGCAGGCAGGGAACGCGGCAGGCGCCGCGCAAGTGTAGATCAGGGAGTCAGACGGTGCAGCATGCGCGGGTACGGGATGGCCTCGCGGACGTGCGCCAGCCCGCACATCCAGGCCACGACCCGCTCGACACCCATGCCGAAGCCGCCGTGCGGGACGCTGCCGTAGCGCCGGAGATCGAGGTACCAGGAGAAGGTGTCCTCGGATAGATCGTGCGCCCGCACGCGCTCGCACAGCACGTCGTAGTCGTCCTCGCGCTGCCCGCCGCCGATGATCTCGCCGTAGCCCTCCGGTGCCAGCACGTCGACCGACAGCGACGCTTCCGGCCGCTCCGGGTCGGCCTTCATGTAGAACGCCTTCGCGGCCGCCGGAAAGCGGTGGACGATGACCGGCTGGTCGAAATGCTCGGCGAGCGCCGTTTCGTCCGGGCTGCCGAAGTCGCCGCCCCGCTCGAACGGCAGGCCGCGCTGCCTGAGGATCTCGACCGCCTCGTCGTATGACACCCGCGGAAACGGCGTGCGCACGCGCTCCAGCGGAGCGGTGTCCCGCGCCAGCACCGCCAACTCGCGCCGCCGGGACCCCAGCACCCGGCTGATGACGGCGGCGACGAGATCCTCGGCCAGCGCTATCACGTCGTCGAGCGCGGCATACGCCATCTCGGGCTCCACCATCCAGAATTCCGTCAGGTGGCGGCGCGTCTTGGATTTCTCCGCCCTGAACGTGGGGCCGAAGCAGTACACACGGCCCAATGCCATGGCGTTTGCCTCGTTGTACAGCTGCCCGCTCTGGGTGAGAAACGCGGTGGCGGTGTCGAAGTACGGGACCGGAAAAAGGGTAGTGGTGCCCTCGCACGCGGCCGGGGTCAGGATCGGCGTATCCACGAGCACGAAGCCGCGCTCGTTGAAGAAGGTGCGGATACAGTCGATGACCTCGTGGCGGATGCGCAGAATCGCCTGCTGCCGCTCGCTGCGCAGCCACAGGTGTCGATGGTCCAGCAGGTACTCGACGCCGTGCTCCTTCGGTGTAATCGGGTAGTCCTGCGAGCGTCCAACCAGCTCCAGGTGCGCGACGTCGATCTCGTAACCACCCGGCGCGCGCGCGTCGGCCCGCACGAGGCCCCGGATGCGGACGGCGGTCTCCTGGCCCAGATGGTCCGCCTGCCGGAAGACGTCCGCGCCCACGGCCGCCTTCGACATGACCGCCTGAATGAATCCAGTGCCGTCGCGCACCGTCAGGAAGTGGATCCGGCCGCTGGAGCGGCGGTTGTGCAACCAACCGCGCAACGTCACCTCGCGCCCTTCGTGCGCGGCGATGCCGCCGATGTACGCGATCGTGGTGTCCGCCATGTCGACCATGCCAGCCGGGACTCGCGCCGGCTACGGACGGCGTCGCGCTCAATCGAAATCGGGCGCGCAGCCGGACAGCAGCGTCCAGAGCCGCTCGAAGCGGGACTGCCGCTCGAACACTTCCGTCAAATAGCCGGCGGTACGCGGAATGGCGCTCAGGTAGCGGTCGTTGCTGCCAGCCGTCGACTGGTGGCCGAACGTCCCGAGCGCCTTCAGATGCCGCTGCACGGACATCAGATCGAACCGATCCCGATACGCGGGGCCGGCCGCCGTTCCGAGCCGGTCATGATAATACGCGATCATCCGGCTGACGAACGGCGGCTCGTGCCGCACGTAGCAGTCGCGCAGCAGCGACACCAGATCGTAGGTGGCGGGTCCCATCCGCGCGTCCTGGAAGTCGATGACGTACAGCCGGCCGCGGTGCAGCATCAGATTGCGGCTGTGGTAGTCGCGGTGGCAGAAGACCCGCGGCTCGGCGGCGAGTTCGCGGGCCACGGTCCGCAGTTCCTCGGACAGCGCGGAACGGACGGCGGCTGACGGGTGCGCGCGGCGGAGACCGTCGAGAAAGTGCTCGACGAAGAACTCCAGCTCCCACATCAGCTTGTCCTCGTCGAACGCCAGGGTGAAGGGCAGCTCGCGGGGCGACGCCAGTTCCCGGCCGGCGCGCTGCATGCGGACGATCAGGTCTACCGCTTCCGCATAGGCCGAGTCGCGCCGCCCACTCGCGCCGGCGTCGAGCAGCGTCTGCACGGTGACGTCGCCGAGATCCTCGAGCATCAGGATGCCAAGGTCGTCCGCGCTGCCCAGCACAGCCGGCGCGGGCACCCGCATGCGCGCCAGGAGGCGCGCCACGTTGCGGAAGGGGAGCGTCCGGCTGTCGATCGGTCCGCTGTGGACCATCAGCATGCGGGAGGATCCGTCCGGCAGCCGCAACCGCACGTAGCGGCGGTCGGATGCGTCTCCGCGCAGCTCCGCGAGTGACGCGCCGGGTCCCGCCAGACCGCTGCGGTCCAGGTACGCGCTGACCCGGTCGAGGTGGGAGCCGGGGGCGTGCTCGCTCATCGGCCCACGGGAGGCTGAGGCGCCGAGGCGAGCGGCGACAGCCAGAGGTCGCCGGCGCGCCGCCCGCCTGCCGGCGGCGTCCCGCCGGCCGCCGTGATGATCTGCCGGTCGAAGGTGCTGCCGGGCGGAATCCGCACACCGTCCGCCACGATGCAGTCGGTCAGGCGACAGCCCGCCCCAATCACCACGTCGTCCCACACGGCGGTGCGTACGAGCCGGGCCGCACCATCGATGGCGCAGCGTTCTCCAGCCGCCGGTGCCGCCAGGCCCTCGGCCCGGGCCAACGCCAGCGAGGCGGCCAGGTAGTCGGCCGGCGTACCGATGTCGTGGAACGTCGCGGCGCCCGCGTACGTACCGACCGCGCCGGGGCTGCCGGTGATCAGTGTGTTGTACAAGCCGCCGATCGACGCCGCCGGCTCGCCGTCGCGCAGGCCGGCGAAAACCGCGGACTCCACGATCTGCACTCCCAGGAAGTGCTGGTCGGTGTGGCGTCCCGGCCGGCTGAAGCCGCGCACCCGACCGCGGTCGTCGAGCGTCACGCCGCCGTAGCGCGCGGGCGCGGGGTTGGGGGCCACCGCCAGCGTGACCTGCACGGCGCCCGCTTCGTGCGCCCGCAGCAGCGCCCGCAGGTCGACATCCGTCAGCGTATCGCCGTTGATCAGGAAGAAGCGCTCGCCGAGGAGGGGCAGCGCGCGGCGTGGCCCGCCGGCGGTACCGAGGATCGTCGTCTCCCACGAGTAGCGCACCACAAGGCCGCTGGCGGTGCCGTGCCCGACGCAGCGCGTGATGGTATCCGGCCGGTAATGAAGGTTCAGCACGGCGGCCGGGACGCCCTGACCGGCCAGCCAGCGCAGCAGGCGGAGGATGAGCGGCATGCCTGACACCGGCACCGCCGGCTTGGCCCGCACGCCCGTCAGCGGTGCGAGCCGCGTTCCGAGACCGGCCGTCAGGACGAGCGCGGGCGGCAGCGGGGCGGTCACTTCGGGACGTCGAACACCATGTCCACGGCAGCATCCGTCCGTCCGGCGCGCGCCTTGGCGAACAGGCCGTAGTACGAGTCCACGACGTAGTCGCGCGGCGTGCGGCCCATCGCGGCGGCAAGGTCCGTGATGCCCTGCTCGTCCCCTTCGAGCTCGACGAACGTTCCGATCGGTGTCTCGTCGATGGTCAGCACGACACCGGGGAGCTCGTACTCCTCGCGGTACTTCTGGTAGCGGAACCAGACACGCAGGCCGAGCTGCTCCAGCAGCCGGATCAGCAGCGGCGCGTCGCCGACAACTGTCTCGAGCTCCTCGCGCACCTTCATCGCGGCGCGCTGCGGCGGTCCCTTGAACGTCAGCGCCGCCGCCCCCGGCTGGTCGCGGACCCGCAGCGTGCAGCCGCGCTCGCGCAGCCGCCCGTCGGGCCAGTCTAGCAGCCGGTCATCCTGTAGCTGGCGGGGACGGCGCGCCGCCGCGCCGGTGGCGATCACCGCGCCGCGCGCCGCGGCGGCCGACTCGAAGCGGAGCTTGATTTCGCGTTCGATGGGACCGGTCATGGGGGTCAGGTCATGCGCCGGCTGAAGGAACAGCCCTGCAGGCTCGGCGTGCCGACCTGCTTGCCGAAGATAAATACCTTGTGCGTGCTGCCAAGTCCACCCGGCACGAGCAGCGTCTTCAGCGCCAGACGCCGCCGGATCGGATCCAGGCGGTCGTCCGTTTCCGCCGCGCCGTGCGACGCGGGGTCTCGCCACAGGCTGCTAGCCGCCAGACCGAGCAGAAAGTAGGTCTGGTCGACCGTGCCAAGCGTCTGCAGGCCGGCCTGCTCGGCGGTCGTCCGGATGGCTGTCAGATCGACGTGGGCGGTGATGTCGCGCGTCCCCGGCTCCTCGAGCCAGGGGGTCGCCGTGCGTCCGTCGCCGGCCACTTCCACGCGGTGCCGCCGGTAGCAGGCGAGCGTCCCCTGTGCGTGGGTGGGTGAGTACAGCTCATGCGCCTCGTGCCCGTAGTCAATCAGCAGCAGGAATCCGCGTTCGAGGCGTCGGGCGGCGTCGGCCACCCAATGAACCGCCGCCGGGCACACCTCGGTGCGCCAGCCCGGCTCGAGCCGGATGCCGAACCGCTCCACGTGCGCGCGCGCCGCCGCCGAGACCGGGCCGGGCGTTTCCACGAGGCGGCCTTCACGGCTGTCGACATACACCTCGCGCAGCCCCGCCGTGGTCATCACGAGCGAATGCACCGGCAGGGCATCGAGCAGTTCGTTGGCGTAGATGATGCCCTCCACCCGCGCGGGCAGCGCGACGCCCGACTGCACGAGGCGCCCGGCGTGCGGCCCGAGGGTGGCGTTGTGCGCCGCGCGTGCGGTTGGGCTGCGCTCGACGAGCGTCAGGCGCAGAGCCTGGTAGAACGTCGCGTGGGCCGCGGCCGTGTGGTCCAGCACGCCGCGGGCGAGGCGCCCGCTCCCGGCTCCCGCCTCGACGAGGTCGAACCGCGCCTGCGGCCGGCTCCCGTCCGGCGCCGCCAGTCGCCACATCTCGGCGAACTGCGCCGCGAGCAACTCGCCGAGCAGCGGCCCGGCGTCGACGCTGGTAAAAAAATCGCCCCTGGCGCCGGATCGCCGGGGCGCGCGGGCGTAGTAGCCGAGCTCCGGATGGTAGAGCGCCAAGTCCATGAACGCCGCGAACGGGAGCGGACCCGCGGCGCGGATCCGCCTCGTGATGACGTCGCGGAGCGTCATGGATCGGGCGACCGCGGATGCTAGCAGCCCGTGGTGAAACCCCGCGTCGCACCGAGACCGGTCAGGCGCCCGGCTGGCAAGGCGCGAGGAGGGCGCATATTGGGCATATGCAACCGACAAGCAACGCAGTCCAGGCGGTATGCATGGCCGGTCGAATGCAGCGGGGCTTTTGCCACGGGCTGCTACTCCTTGCGGACCTGCAGGAATACCTGCTCGTCGCCGCGTTGGATAAGCAGGAACGCCGCGCGGCCCGATTCGACGCTGTTGAGCTCGCGCACCGCTGCCACGGCGCTGCCTACCTCGACCCGGTTGATGCTCAGGATGACGTCGCCAGCCCGAACGCCGCCGGCCGCGGCGGCCCCGCGCCGCTGTACGTCGGCCACGATGGCTCCGGTCGTGCCGTCCGGCAGCTGCAGGCGCGACGCGGCCTGCAGCGTGAGGTCGCGCAGCGTCATGCCGAACCCTTCGCTCAACTCCTCCTCGGGCTCCGCTTCCGGACCGCGCGTCTCGACATCGAAGTCGAGCTCTTCGATGGTGATGTTGAGCGTCCGCGCCTCGCCGTTCCGCACGACGCGGACCGGCACCGTCGTCCCGGGCCGCGTGTTGACGACGCGGTTCTGCAGATCGCGCGTGTCGTCGACCGGCTCGCCGTTGTATTCGACAATCACGTCACCCGGGCGCATGCCGGCCAGGCCGGCCGGACCGTCCTCGGCCACGGCGGAGACGATGGCGCCCATCTCCGACGAGAGCCCCAGCGCCTCCGCGTCCTCCGCGTCCTCGACGTCGTAGATCTGCACGCCGATGCGCCCGCGGGTGACCTTGCCGCCCCGCAGCTCGGTCAACAGCTCGCGGACGATATTGCTCGGAATGGCGAAGCCGATGCCGACGTTCGACGGCCGATCGCTGACGATCGCGGTGTTGATCCCGATGACCTCACCGCGGATGTTGAGCAGCGGCCCGCCGGAGTTGCCGGGATTGATGGCCGCGTCCGTCTGCAGGACGTCCTGCGAGCGGCCGGGCACGGACCGGTAGGGGCGTCCCACGGCGGAGATTACCCCCACGGTCACCGTATGGCCGTAGCCGAACGGGTTGCCGATGGCCATCACCCAATCGCCCGGCTCCATCTGGTCGGAATCGCCGAACTGCGCCACGGACAGCTGTCCGTCCGGCCGTTCGGTCAGTTCCAGCAGGGCGCTGTCGGTCAGCGGATCCCGGCCGAGCACGCGGGCCTCGTAGTACGTGCCGTCCTCGTCGCCGAAGAAATCGATCTCGATTTTCGTCGCTTCGGCCACCACGTGGTTGTTCGTCAGGATCAGCCCGGAGTCGTCAATGACGAACCCGGTGCCCATGCCCGGAACGGTCTCTTCCTCCTGCTGCTCCTGATCGGGACCGGGCAGCCCGAAGAACCGCCGGAACTGGTCGCCGCCGCCGAAGGGATCGCTGGAACCGGCGGCCCGCTTCGATTCGGTGCGGATGTTGACGACCATGTTCGCCTGGGTCCGGGCAATCTCGCGAAACGTGCCGGCGTCAATCGGCCCGCTGAGCGGGTCGCTGTTCATCGGCGGCGCGGTGAACGTCTGCGTCTGCGCCGACGAAGCCGGCGCCATATCGAACCGCGACGCGATGATCATTCCGATCGCCATGGACGTCACCGCAATCAGGGCCGCGGAACCGAGCGTCGCCAATCGTTTCGACATCGTATCCTCCCGCAAGACAACTCCGTTACGTTACTGCAACTGCCGCGCGATAGCTACACGGCGGGTCCGGCGACAGCCGGCCGGCCGCCGCATCAGCAGAGCGTGACCAGCTCCTTCTGCAGCGGACCCGTCACCTCGGCCGCGCGCGGGCCGATGTGCATGTTGATTTCCGTCCTGACCCCGAACTGGTCGAAATAGATGCCCGGCTCGATGGTGAAGCCGGTGCCGGGCAGCAGCCTGCGATCGTCGTGTGTCTCGTAGTCGTCCATGTGCACGCCGTTGCCATGCACCGCCTCGCCGAGACTGTGCCCGGTGCGATGAACGAACTGCCGGCCGAATCCGGCGTCTTCGATCACCGCACGGGCCGCGCGGTCGACCTCCCAGCCGCGCAGCTCGCGGCCGCCGCGCGCCGCGTCGGCTACCAGCGCAATCGCCGCGTCGCGGGCGTCGCGCGCCACGCCGAACACGGACGCGTAGCGCTCCGGCACGGACGACCCGGTGTAGCCGACCCACGTGATGTCGGCAAACACGGCGCCGGCCGCATCCCGCTTGCCCCACAGATCCAGCAGCACCACTTCTTCGCGGCCGATGCCGCGCGAGTTGCCGGCGGTCGGCAGGTAGTGGGGATTGCCGCTGTTCTCCTGGGCGGCCACCACCGGGGCCGAGTCGCTGACCAGCCCCTCCTCCTCGAACCAGCCGCACATCGCCTGCTGTACTTCGAGCTCGCCGACCGGGGCGCCCGCTCCCATCCGTTCCGCGATCAGGTCGAACGCACGATCCTTGATGCGGTAGAGGGCCGCGGACGCGTCGCGATGCGTGGCGGCTGCCTGCTCGTCCCACACGGCTTCGAATCGCTGCACCAGATCGCCCGAGGACACGACAGTCGCGCCCAGCTGCCTGACTGCATCCACGGTGCCCGCGTCGACGCGGGACACGTACGGGATTGCGCCGCCGGGCGAGTACTCCATCGCCAGCCGCCGCCCTTCGAGGACCATCGCAGCGAGACCTGTCTCGAGTTGCTCACGACCGGCGTAGACCCGCCGGTTGCCCGGGAGGTGGTCCAGCACGTTCGGCTCAATGCGGTGTACCAGCGCCTGCGGTTCGCCCGCGGCTGGAATCAGGTAGTACCAGCGGCGCGTCGTCAGGCCTCCCGCACCCACGCCGGCCACCGCCTGCGCTATCGGATTCGAGCCGTGGAAGTCGTACAGCAGCCAGCCGTCCAGCCCTTCCTCGCGCAACGCATCCTGAACCGCGCCGACGTCAATGAGCATGTTTCGCAGTATAGCGGCCCACGGGATGGCAACCGCTCTCATGAAATTGGACGCCTGCGGCGGTGGATTGGTTTGGGCGGCGCCTCAAGCGGTGCGGAGAAACGCAGCAACCCGTGGCCGGCCGGGTTCACGGGAGAGGCCGCCGGCCCGGCCGAGCCGGGCGGCGGGGCAGTGAAGGAAGACTGGCGAGCTACGGCTGATCGCCGTCGCCGGGTTCCTCTTCTTCCGGTTCCTCTTCTTCCGGATCCTCGATGGTTTCGAACAGCGTCGCCCTGATTTCGCCGTTCTGGTGGCTGAACTCGTAGTTGCTACGGTCCATGGCCGCATTGCGCGGCACGCGCAGCTCGATTTCAACCACCTGACCCGTCAGTACCGGCTCGCGGAAACGGACCGAATCGCCCGTCACGGTATTGCCGTCGGAGTCGAACCAGAACTCGTCGACCTGGAGGCCGGCAATGGCGTTTTCCGCGAGGTTCTTCACCCGGAAGCGGGTGACGATGAAATTGCCGTCCCGGCGCGCGATCGGCTGCTCGTAGCCGATCTCGGCGAGACCGCGCACGGTCGGCACGAGGCGGACGCCATCCCCGAGTTGGGAGGACAGCCGGTTGGCGGCGGCGACGGCGGCGGCGCTCGGCGGAGCCGGCCCCGCGTCGACCTCCATCGCTTCTTCCTCGGCCGGAGCGGAGCCGCCGCAAGCGGCGGCAGTCAGGACGCATGCCAGGAAACCAAACAGCAAAACACGGCCGGAACGTGTCATTTAAAATCCTCCAAACTGGAACCGCACGAACGGGAATTATAGGTCCTGATGGCCCGCAAGCTCAACGGGGGTTTTTGCGACGGGCAGTTAGAGCTCGCCGTTCCATTCCTCCGGTTCCGGGCTCACCGACCGGAAGATGTCGAGATGCCACTTGCCGCCCCCCCAGGGTTCGATGACCTCCGCGGCGACGACGTCGACTACCAGTTCGGAGAAGGAGCGCCCCTCGGGGTCTCCCTCGAGATGGTACGCGGGCTCATCCCACGCGAACGTAGGGTACAGGATCAGGCTGAGAAACAGATCGTAGCCGTCGTCGAGCACGATCAACTGACCGCAGGGCCGCTTCTGGGTGGCGTGGTAGACGAGGTATTTTTCGGAGCTGTGCGCGCGGATGTAGCGCTTCACCGCGAACTCGCGCGCGACGATCTCCTCGACGGCGATCTTCTTGTCCCAGCAGTCGCTGCAGTACTTCTCCTCGCCGCGCGGTTCCGACACTTCCTTGGCGCCGCACAGCGCGCAACGCACCTGCGTCACGGACCGGGATGACATGCCGGCGATGCTACCATGAACCGGTGTCGGGCCGGCCACTACATCTGGGACTTCGTCACGTCGCGCTGCACGTGCGGGCGTTCGAGGCGACGCGCCGCTTCTACGTGAACCAGCTCGGATTCCGCGTCGAATGGGAGCCGGACGCCGACAACGTCTACCTGACGTCCGGTGCCGACAACCTGGCGCTGCACCGGGCGCCGGCCGGCGCCGGGGCGCGCGAGACGGCGCTGGACCACGTGGGGATCCTCGTGCGCGAGGCGCAGGACGTCGATGCCTGGGCCGCGTTTCTGCGGGGGCAGGGCGTCGCGCTGCACGGCGAGCCGCGCACCCACCGCGACGGCGCGCGCTCCTTCTATCTCGATGACCCGGACGGCAACCGCGTCCAGATCATCCACCACCCGCCGATATCAGCTCGTGGTGAAACCCCGCGTCGCACCGAGACCGGTCAGGCGCCCGGCTGACCAAGCAGGTACCTCACAGTTCAGGAAGGGTGACGACGACCAGTCAAGCAGTCGTCCCCAGGCCCGCACGGCGGGCCCCGGCAAGCGCGGCGCGGGGCAACGGGGTCCCCGCTAGCGCTTGCCGGGGGTTTGGGGCGCAGCCCCAAGTAGGTAATGCCCGGCTATCTTTCGCTCCATTTGAGCTTCTCGCGGAGCACCGCAAAATAGTTGCGCGACTCGGCGCGGACGACGCGCAGCGGTCGCGGGGCGCGCTCGACGGTGACACTGTCGCCGGCCTCGAGCTCCATGCCGAACTGGCCGTCGAAGCTGGCGCTGGCGGCCTGGTACGGTCCGCCCAGCGCCGGCGTCACGCCGACCGCGGGCGTCGCCGGGATCACGATCGGCCGGTTGGTGAGCGTGTGGGGGGCGAGCGGGGTGATCAGCACCGCGTCCACCCGCGGGTGGACGATCGGGCCGCCGGCCGCCAGGTTGTACGCCGTCGAGCCGGTCGGGCTGGCGATGATCAGTCCGTCCGCGCGGGAGCGCATGACGAACCGCCCGCCGCAAGTGACCGAGAAGTCGATGATGTTCGACAACGCGGCTTTCGTCAGCACCACGTCATTGAGCACGATCCGTTCGACGATGGGGCGCCCGCCGCGGACCACCTGCGCCTTGAGCATCCGGCGCTCGTCGATCCGGGCCTTCCCGGCCAGCACCGACTCGAGCGCCGTATACAGCTCCGGCAGCGTGATCTCCGTCAGGAAGCCGAGGCTGCCGAAATTGACCGCGAGGATCGGCGTGTCGGCGCCCGCCTGCGCGACGCGGCCGGCAATGCCCAACAGCGTGCCGTCGCCGCCCAGCACGACGATGAGGTCTGCCGCGGCCGGCAGGTCGTCCCGGACACAGGTCGGGGCTCCCCGCCGCTGCGCCAGCCGCGCCGTGTCGGTTTCCAGGATCACCACGACGCCGCGGGCGGCGAGCCAGTCGGCCGTCTCCGCCACCACGGGAGCGGCTTCCTGGAGGCGGGTCTTGGCGACGATGCCGACGGTGCCGGGCGGTCGCATCCGGGGCACGGTCATGGGCGTGGGCGTGTTCCGGCACCGCTGTTGCGCAGGTGCACGAAGAATTCCCGGTTGCCCTCGGCGCCGGCGATTGGCGACGGCGCCTCGGCAACGGGCCTCAATCCTATCCGATCGGCCGCGGACCGCACCTCATCCACTACGCGTCTGTGCACCGCGGTATCGGTGACCACGCCGCGCCTGCCCACTTCCGCGCGCCCGGCCTCGAACTGCGGTTTGACGAGCGCGACGACGTCGCCGTCGGGCCTGAGCAGCGGCGGGAGCGGCGCCAGCACCAGCCTCAGGGAGATGAACGAGACATCGACCGTGACGACATCCACCGGATGGAATGCCGGCGGCAGGGATGTACGGTCCAGTCCCCGGGCGTTGACGCCCTCGATGACCGTTACGCGCGGGTCCTGGCGCAGTTTCCACGCGAGCTGGCCGCGGCCGACGTCGAGCGCTGCCACCCGCACGGCGCCGCGCCGCAGCAGCACGTCCGTGAAGCCGCCCGTCGACGCGCCGACGTCCAGGGCCGTGCGGCCGGCCATGTCCACGCCGAACGCGTCGAGCGCGTGCGCCAGCTTGACCCCGCCGCGGCTGACGTACGGATGGTCCGCCGCCGCCAGAGCGACATTGGCATCGTCGGGCACCGCCGCGCCCGCCTTCGATACGGTGGCTCCGTCCACCCGTACCTGCCCGGCCAGCACCAGCGCCCGCGCCCGCGCCCGAGTCGGCGCGAGTCCGCGATCCACAACGAGCGCATCCAACCTTACCCGTTTAGCCATCATGCGGCGGTTCCGGGCGCCAAGAAAACCGGCTAGTTGGTCCTGGCGAGCACCCAGTCGGCGATTTCGGCGAGGCGCCCGCCGCGCAGCCCGCCCGCCCGCAGCGCCTGCCGCGTGTCGGCAATGGCGCGCGCGGCCAGCACGTGCGACTGTTCGAGCCCCACGATGGACGGATACGTGACCTTGCCGGCGGCCGCGTCCTTGCCGGCCGTCTTGCCGAGCGCCGCCGCGTCGCCCTCCACATCGAGGATGTCGTCGACAATCTGAAACCCGAGGCCGAGATGCGACGAATAGGCGTCGAGGGCGGCGATCGTCTTACTGTCCGCGCCAGACATGATCGCACCGGCCGCCACCGCGGCGCGGATGAGCGCGCCGGTCTTCCGCTCGTGCATCGCGCGCAGCGCGGCGCGGGACGCCGTGGGCTGCACCTGGGCCGGCGCGGTCTCGTCCGGTTGAACGTCGAGCACCTGGCCGCCGACCATACCGGGCGCGCCGGCTCCCGCCGCTACCCGTTCCACCGTGCGCAGCTTGCGATCCACCACCGCCGGGTCGTCCGTGGCCGGCCAGCGCGCCAGGACGCGGAACGCCTCCGTCAACAGCCCGTCGCCGGCCAGGATGGCCATGGCCTCCCCGTACGCCACGTGCACCGTCGGCCGCCCGCGCCTCAACGTGTCATCGTCCATCGCCGGCAGATCGTCGTGAACGAGCGAGTAGGTGTGGATCATCTCGATGGCGCAGGCGGCCGGCATCGCCAGCGCCGCGCCGCGGTCCGGGTCGATGGCGTCCGCCGTCGCCAGCGTCAGGACGGGTCGCAGCCGCTTGCCGCCTGCCAGCAGGCTGTAGCGCATGGCGCGCGCGAGCTGCTCCGGACAATCGGGCGCCGTCGGCAGGTAGCGGTCCAGTGAAGTCTCGACCTCGGCTCGCCGCTCCTGAAGGTAGGCGGCCAGGGGCTGATTTCCGGTCGCCGCCGGCTCGCCGGAACGGCTCAACGCGGCCTCTCGTCCGACGGATCGTCCGGCATGTCTCGAACATCCAGGGAAGCGGGCGCCGGACCGACCTCGCCGCGCTCGGTGAGCACCTCGATCCGCCGCTCGGCGTCTTCGAGTCGGGCGTGGCAGTAGCGCGACAACTCGACCCCCCGCTCGAACAGCGCCAGCGACTTCTCCAACGTGAGGCTGCCGTTCTCCAGGTTCTTCACGATCGACTCCAGCTCCGCCAGCGCCGATTCGAAATCCTTGATCGTCGTTTCCATCATTCGACCTTTGTGACCGTGCAATCCAGCGCTCCGCTGTGCAGCGTAACGTGCACTTCCTCACCGGCCGTGACCCTCGCCGCGTCGCGGATGATCGACGAGCGGTCGGCGTTCCAGCAGACGGCATAGCCGCGGGCCAGTACCCCAAGGGGGCTCAACGTCCCGAGGCGGCCGGCCGCGACGTGCAGACGGGCTTCCCGGCCCTGCTGGACATCCCGGAGCGCCGCCGCCATGCCGACCCGCGCCGCCCGCAGGCGCGCGCGGATGCCGTCGATGCGGCGGCCGAGGTCGAGTGCCTCCAGCCGCAACCGCAGCTCGTGGAGGCGCCGTTCCCGCCGCGCCGCAGCGGCGCGCGCGGTCCCCGCCAGGCGGTGCGTGAGCTCGCCGACCTGCCGCCCGCGCACCGCGACCCGCGTCGGCCACCCGGCCAGGCCCGGCCGGGTCTGAAGCCCGTGCACGACCGAGCGCCGCCGCTGCAGTCCGTCCCGCGCGGCCGCCCGCAGGCGCTGCTCGAGATTCCGGATCCGCGCGGTTATCTCGTCCTTGCCGGCCACGACCAGCTCGGCCGCCGCCGACGGCGTGGGCGCGCGCAGGTCGGCGACGAAATCGCTGATGGTGAAGTCCGTTTCGTGCCCGACCGCCGAGATGACCGGCACGGTTGCGCCGGCGATGGCGCGCGCCACCGGCTCCTCGTTGAACGCCCAGAGGTCTTCGATCGAGCCGCCGCCGCGGCCGACAATGACGACGTCTACGCCAGGCACCGCACACAACAGCCGCAGCGCCCGAACGATTTCCTCCGCCGCCTGCTCGCCCTGGACGCGCGTCGGGCCGATGACCACGTGGACGTTGGGATGGCGCCGGCTGAGCACGTTGATGATGTCGCGGAGCGCGGCGCCGTCGAGCGACGTCACCACGCCGATCTTGCGCGGCAGCGGCGGCAGCGGCCGCTTGCGCGCCGCGTCGAACAGTCCCTCGTGATCGAGCCGCCGCCGCAGCTGCTCGAAGGCGAGCTGCAGGGCGCCCACGCCCTGCGGCTCCAGATGCTCGCACACGATCTGGTACTCGCCCTTCGGCTCGTACACGCTGAGCCGGCCGCGGGCGATGACGTGCTGGCCGTCCTCCGGCCGGAACCGCTGGTAGCGCAGCGCGGAGCGAAACATGACGGCCCGCAGCTGGGCGCCGGCGTCCTTGAGCGTGAAGTACAGGTGACCCGTCTTCCAGACGCGCGCGTTCGAGATCTCGCCTTCGATCCAGACCTCGGCATACTTCGACTCGAGCAGCACGCGGACGCTGGCGGTCAGTTCCGTCACCGTCAGCACGCGCCGGGCGGGCCGTGCGGGCGGCTCGGGCGCGGGCTCCGGCTCGCCGAACGGCAGCGCGGGACGCTGCGTCACGTCGCCACCTGTTCGCTGGCGTACGTCTCGACGTCCTGCGCCGACACGCTGACGCGCTCGATATTGCGGGCGGCGCCGGTTGCGGCGTCCGCCGTGATGACGACCGCGTTGAGGCGCGGATTTCGTGTGGCCGTGTCGAATCGGGCCGGCAGCCCGTCCAGGAAGCGCTGCAGCACCGGACGGACCTCGACGCCGATGACGGAATCGTGTGCCCCGGTCATGCCCACGTCGGTGATGTAGGCCGTCCCGGACGGGAGCACGCGCTCGTCCGCTGTCTGCACGTGCGTGTGCGTCCCGACTACCGCCGTCACCTTGCCGTCCAGATGCCAACCCATCGCCAGCTTCTCGGACGTCGCCTCGGCGTGGAAGTCAACGAGGATGACACGCGCCACGCTGCGCACAGCCTCGATCTCCTCGCGGACGACGCTGAACGGGTTGTCGAGCGGGTTCATGAAGACGCGCCCCATGACGTTGATCACCGCCACCGGCTCACCGCGCTTGGTACGCGTGATGTACCGGCCGCGGCCAGGGACGCCAGCCGGAAAATTCGCGGGCCGGACGAGCCGCGGCTCGATCCGGATGTATTCGAGCGCCTCCTTCTTGTCCCAGACGTGGTTGCCGGTCGTCATCACGTCGATCCCTGCCGAGAGGATCGCTTCGGCTACCTCGCGTGTGACGCCGCGGCCGCCCGCCGCGTTCTCGACGTTGGCGACGGCAAGGTCGATGCCGTGGCGCTCGATGAGCAGCGGCACCGCCCGGCGGATGATCTCACGGCCGGGCTTCGCCACGATGTCGCCGATAAAGAGAATCTTCATGCCGTTCCAGACTGTCCGCCCATCATGGCACAGCCGGGCAGCTCGTGTTAACGCGCCGGGCGCCGCACCGAGACCCGCCCGTATCGATGCCGCGCCCGGACTGCGTATCGACTTCGCGGGTGCCTTTCGTTTATACTAAGGAGTTGTGAATGCAGAGATCTCTGTGCCGCAGGAGGCTCCCGTACCGGAGCCTGCGGTTGAAGCTGTCGAGTCAGTGGAATGGCCGGAACAGGCGCCGCTGACGCGTGAGAGCCGGTTCCTCTACGTCGACGTCGCCTCGCGGCGCGCCAAGCAGCTCCGGCGCGGGGCGTTGCCCCGGCTGGCGGCGCTCGCACCCGATCCCGAGACGGGCGAGCGGCCGACTCCGGCTGCCAAGCTGGAGCGGATCGCGATGGAGGAAGTGGACAGGGGCCTGATCCCCTACGCTCTGCCCAAGCCGCGGGAGTCCGCAGCGGACGAGTCGTGACGCCGATGGATATTGCCGAAATAACCCGCATCGCCATTGGCGCGCTGATGGGGCTGGCCGTGTCGACAGGTTTCCTGCTGGCGCTGTTCATCGGATTCCTGGTCATTGCCGGCTTCACCAAGCACCGCGGCCGCTCCCAGCGTTCCGCCATCGTGCGGAACATCGCGGAGCGGCTCGGGACCGGCGCCACGTATCTGCCGCCCAGCGCACCGCGCGGTCCCGCGGACCAGTTGCGCACCCCCGAGCTGGTGGAGCAGGCGGGCCGGAATCGGTAGCCGCCTACCGCTCACGCGAAGGCCGGCGGGCGTTCGTCGCTCCAGGGAGCGTCCCTCTCCAGCGCGTCCCCGATCCGCAGCAGGGTAGCCTCGTCGAACGGGCGCCCGACCAGCTGGAATCCAATCGGCAGGCGCGCCTGCGTCAATCCGGCCGGCAGGCTGATGGCAGGCAGCCCGGTCAGGTTCGCGCTCACCGTGAACACGTCGCCCAGGTACATCGCGAGCGGGTCGTCGATGCGCTCGCCAATGCGGAAGGCGGACGTTGGCGTGGTGGGCATGGCGACCGCGTCCACGGCGGCGAAGGCGCGATCGAAGTCGTTGCGGATCAGGCTGCGCACACGCTGCGCGTGCACGTAGTACGCGTCGTAGTAGCCGGCGCTGAGGGCGTAGGTGCCGAGCATGATGCGACGCTTCACTTCCGCCCCGAACCCCTCGCTGCGCGTCCGCGCGTACATCTCCGAGACACCGGCCGCGGCGCCGTCGAGCTTGGCGCGGTGCCCGTAGCGCACGCCGTCGTAGCGCGCGAGGTTCGAGCTCGCCTCCGCCGGCGCCACCAGGTAGTACACCGGCACGGCGTACTGCATGTGCGGCAGGTCGACGTCGCATACCTCGGCCCCGCGATCGGACAGCATCGCCAGCGCCGCGCCGAAGGCGTCCAGCACCTCGGGGTCCACGCCGTCTGCGAGCGCCACCCGCGGGACGCCGATGCGCGTACCCTTGACGTTGCCCGGAAACGGTCGCGACAGGTCGGGCGGCGGCTCCGTCGACGCGGTGGCGTCACGCGGGTCCGGCCCCGCCAGCACCTGGAGCACGGCGGCCGCATCCGCGACGGTCCACGTCAGCGGTCCAATCTGATCGAGCGACGAGGCGAAGGCGAGCAGTCCGTAACGCGACACGCGGCCATAGGTCGGCTTCAGGCCGACGACGCCGCACAGCGCGGCCGGCTGGCGGATGGACCCGCCGGTATCGGTGCCGATCGATGCCGGGGCCTGCCCCGCCGCCACCGCAGCCGCGGCCCCGCCGCTCGAGCCGCCCGGAATCCGGTCGAGCGCCCACGGGTTGCGCGTCGGGCCATACGCCGAATGCTCCGTGGAGGAGCCCATGGCGAACTCGTCGCAGTTCGTCTTGCCGACGATCACCGCGCCGGCGTCGAGCAGGCGGCTGACCACCGTGGCGTCGTACGGCGGGCGGTACCCGGCCAGTATGCGCGAGCCGGCGGTGGTCGGCACGCCGCGCGTGCAGATGACGTCCTTGACCGCGATCGGCACCCCCAGCAGCGGCCGGTCGCGCCACGACGCCCGCCGCGCGTCCACTTCATCGGCGCGCGCGAGCGCCGCCTCGCGCAGGACGGTGGTGAAGGCGTGCAGCCGCCCGTCGGTGGCAGCGATGCGGTCGAGGTAGTGTGTGCACACCTCGCGCGCCGAAAGGTCGCCGCCGGCGACCGCCGCGCGGATCCCGGTGACGGTCCAGGCGCCGGGCGCCATCAGTCGATGACTTTCGGAACGCGGAAGAGGCCCTCGGGTCCCCGCTCCGGCGCACCCGCCAGCGCGTCCTCCCGGGGCAGCGACGGCCGCTCGGTATCGGGGCGCAGGTCCGGGGCGCCGGCGCCAGGATGCCAGGTGGCTGAAACGGCGGAGGTGTCCACCTCCTTTAGGCGCTCCGCGTATTCGAGGATTTGCGTGAGCTGCGTGGTGAACAGCGCTACTTCCGCGTCGGTCAGCTCGAGATGCGCCAGCGCCGCGATGCGCTCGACGTCCGCCACGGTAAGTACGGTCGACATGCGGGAGGAGTTTACCAGCCCCGGTTGGATCGGACCGGGCCGATCGGGCATTATCGGCGCACCGTGGCGATTCCCGCATCGGGGGGCGCGCCTCCGGCCGGTCCGGCGTCGTTGTTCGGCCGCCCGCGGTCTGCCGTCGAGCGGGCGCTTGCCCGGCGGGAGGCGGTTGCCTGCCCGCTGTGCCGCATCGCGCCGCGGCCGATCGGAGTCGACTTTCAGGGATTGCAGCTGGCGCGCTGTGCCGCGTGCGGACTGCAGTTCCAGAGTCCGCGGCCGGTGTTCGACGATCTGCTCCACGCCGTCTACGGCCCGGTCTACCACCCGCCGGGGGAGCACGTCGTCGACTACGTGCGGCGCTACCAGTTCGAGCGACAGATGCGTTGGCTGGAACGTCCGGAAGGCGCCGGCCGGCGCCTGCTCGACATCGGCTGCGGCAGCGGCGCGTTTCTCAGGTTCGCCCGAGCGCGCGGCTGGGAAGTGGACGGGACCGATGTCGTCGTAACGCCGTCCGCGGTCGCCACGGGCGCCCGCCTGTGGGCCGGGCAGTTGCCGTCAATCGCCTTCGGCGGGCGCCGCTATCACGCCGTACGGTTCAACCACGTGCTCGAGCACACGCAGGATCCGCTGGCGGAATTGCGTGCAGCGCGGGCGGTGCTGGAGCCGGGCGGCGTGCTGCACGTAGGGGTGCCCAACCTGGCCGGCTTCACCATCACGCTCAAGAGTTGGCAGAGCCGCCTGCGGTTGAAACGCCGGCGGTGGAAGCACTACGGAGCGCTGCACCATCTGTGGTTCTTCACGCCGCGGACGCTGGCGCGCCTCGTCGAGGCGGCCGGGTTCGAGGTCAGCGGCTGGGAGACGCCGGTGGCCGGCCGGCCCGGGCGGCCGGCGTGGGTGACGGCTGCCGTGCGCCGCCCCCTGGAAGCGTGCCGCGCCGGCGGCATCCTCGATCTCTACGCCGTCCGTCCGCCGCACTCCTAGCCTGCTAGCTTTGACGAACGGGAGCATAGCCCCCAAGCCGCGCACGGCGCGGCTCGGCAAGCCCGGCGCGGGGCAAAGGGGTCCCCCGCTAGCGGCCGCCGGGGGTTCGGGGCGCAGCCCCAGGTGGAAAAGCCGCGCAGCCCCATCTAACGATGCTCCGGACGGTAGTCCCGCTCGCCCGCTTCGACGCGCAGCGGCAGCCGGTTCGCCCGCGGCGGCAGCGGGCAGGTCGTGTGCGGATTGAAGGCGCACGGCGGGTTGTACGCCTTGTTGAAGTCGACCTCCGTCCAACCGTCCTCGGGGGCGTCCGCGTACAGGAAGCGCGCCGCGGGGTACGTCTCGGTCCCGCTTGTCTGATCGCGGAAAATGAACCAGAGCTGGCCGTCCGCGTCGACAGGCAGCATCTCGACTTCCGTGCCGCGGAGCGACATCCGCACGGTGCCGCTGCTGGTGAGCGTTTCCACGTCTCCCAGGATGTTCTGAATCCGCACCTCCCGCGGCTCGTCGTGCGGCACGAAGCGGGCGCGGACGCGGTACGCCTCGTCGACCGGATACCAGTCGAGGCCGCTGAAGTCCCGCAGGATGGCGTTGTTCCGATCCAGCATGCGGATGGCCAGCCGCTCGCCGCTGAAATGGACGAACAGTGTCAGCTGGCCGAGCGTCGCCGCCGGACGTTCGTCCTCGTACGGCCAGAGCTGCGCGGCCGTCACTGCCTCTCCGCCAACCGTCACGGTTCGCCCGGGCGCGGCGCGCAGCGTCACCTTGCCGTCCCGGACCACGAATACGCCCGCACCCGGCGGTCCCGCCGGCAGGACGATGTCGTGCAGCGGATCGCTGCCGAAGCTGTTCTCGCCCTCCCGGAGGAAGAACAGGCCGGCCACCGTCAGCCAGCCGTCGTCCGCCGTGAGCCTGGCCTCGCGCTCCGCCCGCCAGGCTTCCACCGCGGTGACGTAGTCCGCCTGGCCGCTCCAGGCCAGGGCCGGGAGCAGCGTCGCGAGCAGGGCGCCGACAAGGAGCATGCGCATATCAGACCTCATCGCGGAACCGCTTGAGTATCGCCAGGTTCTCCAGGTCCAGTGCGTCGGCGGCGATGTCGCCGGCCCCGCCGCCGTTCGCCTTCGGCGTTTCGAGCACCATCGGCAGATGCCGGAAGCGCGCGTCCTGCAGCAGGCGCCGGAACGGCTCGACGCCGATGCAGCCCGTGCCGATGCCGTCGTGCCGGTCGACGCGGCTGCCGAGCGGCTTCTTCGAGTCGTTCAGATGGAACACCTTCAGCCGGTCGATCCCGAGGATCGCGTCGAAGTCCTCGAACACCTGCGCGTAGCCCGCCTCCGAGACGATGTCGTAGCCGGCCGCCAGCAGGTGGCAGGTGTCGAGGCAGATGGCCACCCGTGAAGGATCGTCCAGCCGGTCGATCATCGCCCGGAGTTGCTCGAAGCGGTAGCCGAGCATGGTGCCCTGGCCCGCGGTGTGCTCCAGCAGCAGCAGGCTGCCGCCCGTCTGGCGCGACTGCGCTTCGGCGATGCCGTCGGCGATGTAGCGGATACCGTCCTCCTCCGTGCCGGTCGTGTGCGCGCCCGGATGGAGCACCACGCCGAGCAGGCCGAGCAGGTCGGCCCGGCGCAGCTCCTCCGCCAGCGCCGAGACCGATCGTGCGCGCAGAGCCGGATTCGCCGCGGCAAGGTTGATCAGGTAGCTGGTGTGCGCAACGATTGGCCCGATTCCGGTTTCCGCCGCCCGCGCCCGGAACGCAGCGACCTCGGACTCAGGGAGCGCCCGCGCCCGCCATTGGTTCGATGATTTCGTGAAAATCTGCAGCGACTCGCAGCCGGTTGCGGCGGCGCGATCGATGGCGCGCGGCAGGCCGCCGCCGATCGACATGTGGGCGCCCAGCCTTGGCGCTTGCGTCCCGGAGCGATCGTGATCGATCATTGGCGGTTCGAAAAATGCCATTCTACCAGTCCGTGGTGACATCCCGCGTCGTACCGAGACCGGGGAGGCGCCCGGCTGACGAGGCAGGAATGTCACAGTTCAGGAAGGGGGACGACGAGCACTGCCGCAGTCGTTCCCAGGCCCGCACGGCGGGCCTCGGCAAGCGCGGCGCGGGGCAAAGGGGTCCCCGCTAGCGCTTGCCGGGGGTTTGGGGCGCAGCCCCGAGGTGATGAAGCCGTCCCCGCTAGCGCTTGCCGGGGGTTTGGGGCGCAGCCCCAAGTGCAGATGACGACCATGACCACTACCAACTCTTTCGACACGGCGCGGATGCTGAGCACTGGCGGCGGCCCGGTGCGCTACTACAGTCTGCCGGCGCTGGAGGCGGCCGGCTATCCCGGCGTGGCGCGGCTGCCGTACTCCCTCAAGATTCTGCTGGAGAACATGCTGCGGCGGGAGGACGGCCGCTTCGTCACGGCGCGCGACATCGAGACGCTCGCCCGCTGGACGCCCGGCACGCACACCGAGATCGCCTTCATGCCGGCGCGCGTGCTCCTGCAGGACTTCACCGGCGTGCCGGCCGTCGTGGATCTGGCCGCCATGCGCGACGGCATCGCGCGCCTGGGCGGGGACCCCGAGGCGGTGAACCCTGCGCAGCCGGCCGAGCTGGTCATCGATCACTCGGTGCAGGTCGACTACTTCGCCCGGCCGGACGCGTTCGACCTGAACGCGAAGCTTGAATTCTCCCGCAACCGCGAGCGCTACGCGTTCCTGAAGTGGGGCCAGGAGGCGTTCCGCAACTTCCGCGTCGTGCCGCCGGGTACCGGCATCGTCCATCAGGTGAACATCGAGTATCTGGCGCGGGTGGTCTGCCGGGACGGGGCAAACGGCGACGCGACCGCCTATCCCGACACGCTCGTCGGCACCGACTCGCATACCACCATGGTCAACGGCCTCGGCGTCGTCGGCTGGGGCGTGGGCGGCATCGAGGCGGAGGCGGCCATGCTCGGGCAGCCGATCTCGATGCTGATCCCGGACGTCATCGGCTTCCGGCTGGTGGGCGCGCTGCCGGACGGCACGACCGCTACCGATCTGGTGCTGACCATTACCGAGCAGCTCCGCCAGTACGGCGTCGTCGGCAAGTTCGTGGAGTTCTGCGGTCCCGGGCTGGCGTCGCTGACGGTGGCCGACCGGGCGACACTCGGGAACATGTCGCCCGAGTACGGCTCTACGGTGGCAATCTGCCCGATCGACGACATGACACTGGACTACCTCCGGCTGACCGGCCGCGACGGCGCGCAGGTCGAGCTGGTCGAGGCGTACGCCAGGGCGCAGGGGCTGTTTGCCGCGGCGGCCGAGGAACCGCTCTACACCGACGCGATCGAGCTTGACCTGGCGACGGTCGAACCGAGCCTGGCCGGACCCAAGCGCCCGCAGGACCGCGTGCCGCTGCGCAGCGCGAAGGCGGCGTTCGCCGGGGTGCTCGACGAGCTGGCCGCGGGCCGCAACGCCCCGGCCGGCGGGTCTGGCAACGGCTCCGCCGCGGCGGGCGTCGAGGACGGCGCCGTCGTGATTGCCGCCATCACCAGCTGCACGAACACCTCCAACCCGAGCGTCATGATCGCGGCCGGGCTCGTGGCGCAACGGGCGCAGGCGCTCGGGCTGCGTCCCAAGCCCTGGGTGAAGACCAGCCTGGCGCCCGGTTCCCTCGTGGTGACGGAGTATCTGCGCGCCGCCGGCCTGCTGGAGCCGCTCGAGCAGCTCGGCTTCGGCCTGGTCGGTTACGGCTGCACCACCTGCATCGGCAACAGCGGCCCGCTGCCCGACGAGGTCGCCGCGGCGGTGCGCGACAACGACCTGGTCGTCACGTCCGTACTCAGCGGCAACCGCAACTTCGAGGGGCGCGTACAGCCGCTCGTGCGCGCCAACTACCTCGCCTCGCCGCCGCTGGTCGTGGCGTATGCACTGGCCGGCCGGATGACGGTCGACCTGACGCGCGAGCCGCTCGGGCGCGATGCGAACGGCGCCGACGTGTATCTGAAGGACATCTGGCCGTCCGCCGCCGAGGTGCAGCGGGCCATGACGGCCGCACTGCACACGGAGCAGTTCACCGCCAAGTACGCCGGCGTATTCGACGGCGACGAGCGCTGGCGCGGCCTGTTCGCGCCGGTGGGGGATCGTTTCGACTGGACGGACGACTCGACGTACGTGCGCCATCCGCCGTTCTTCCAGAGCCTGGAGCCGGAGCCGTCGCCGCCCGGCGATATTGCCGGCGCGCGCGTGCTGGCGCTGCTGGGCGACAGCGTGACGACCGACCACATCTCGCCCGCGGGCGCCATCCCGCCGGACGGCCCGGCCGGCCGCTACCTGATCGCGCAGGGGGTTGCGCCGCAAGACTTCAACTCGTTCGGCAGCCGCCGCGGCAACCACGAGGTGATGATGCGCGGCACCTTCGCCAACATCCGCCTGCGGAACCAGCTCGCGCCCGGTACGGAGGGCGGCTGGACCCGGCGCCTGCCCGCCGGCGAGCAGATGTCCATCTACGACGCCGCCATGCAGTACAAGGCGGAAGGCACGCCGCTCATGGTGCTGGCCGGCAAGGAGTACGGGTCCGGGTCGTCACGCGACTGGGCCGCCAAGGGCACGCTGCTGCTGGGCGTGAAGGCGGTCATCGCCGAAAGCTTCGAGCGCATCCACCGCAGCAACCTGGTGTTCATGGGCGTGCTGCCGCTCGTTTTCCGCACCGGCGACAGCGCCGCCAGCCTCGGCCTGAGCGGCGCGGAGTCGTTCGAGGTAACCGGCATCGCCGGCGGATTGGCGCCGCGCAGCGACCTGCGCGTGCGGGCGACGGCGGCGGACGGCTCGGCCACCGAATTCACGGTGACCGCCCGCATCGACACGCCGGAGGAGCTGCACTACTACCGCCACGGCGGGATCCTGCCGTATGTGCTGCGCCAGCTCGCCGCCGCATAGCGCCCCGGCGGTCATCGGCGGCAGCGCCGTCGGGCGCTTCTACAGCATGGTGGGGATCAGCAGCATCGCGATCACGCTCGTGATCGTGCATGCCACGCAGACGATCCCCGTGTAGCCGAGCACGTCGCCGAACCGCAGCCCGGTAACGGTCAGTACGGGGATCGCCCAGAACGGCTGGATCAGGTTGGTTGTCGAGTCGCCGTACGCGTAGGCCAGCACGGTGGTCGTGGCCGAGACGCCGAGCTCCGCGGCGGCGGGCAGCAGGTACGGCGCTTCGATCAGCCACTTCGAGCCGGCGGACGGCACGAACAGGTTCATGAACCCCGAGTAGAAGTACACCACCAGCGGATAGGTCTCGGTCGTTGCGAAGCGGACAAACAGGTTGCCCAGCCAGCTCCCGAGGTCGGTGTTGTTGATGACGCCGAAGATGCCGGCATAGAACGGAAACTGCAGGATTACCCCGGAGGCGGTCCGCGCGCCGTTGCCGAACGCGCGCACCAGGTTCGCCGGCCGTCCCTGCAGCAGCAGGGCCGAGACCAGGAACACCGCGTTGTAGGCGTTGATCGTCCAGCTCGCGCCGAACCCGCGCGTCACGATTGAATGGCCGAGCGGATAGGCGATCAGGATGGCCGCCAGCACGATCCACCCTCGGAAACCTTCCAGGCGCTTGGCCGGCGTCGTCCCTTCGTCGGCGTCCGGCAGCGACGGCATGATCCGGTCGATCTGCTCGTCGGTCATCGTCCGGGGGTTCTCGCGCGGGTGCAGCAGGACGATCGTCACCAACGCCACCACGAATAGCACCGCGACATACGTCAGGTTGAAGGAATTGAACAGGCTCTCGGTCACCGGAATCAGCCGGTCGATCACCGGCTCGCCGCTACCCGGTTCCATGAGCGGGTTGCCGGGCGTGGCCAGGATCAGCGGCGCGGAGCCGGACAGGCCGCCGTGCCAGATCGTGCCGACCCCGAGGTAGGCCGCTGCGATCAGCACGCGGATGTCGGCGCGCGGGTTGCGCCGCGCGACGAACGGCACGAACAGCGCGGAGGCAACCAGGCTGAGCGCCCAGTTCAGATAGCTGATCCCCATCGAGAACATGGCCAGCAGGGCGATCGCCTGCGCCGGACGCTGCTTGTCAGGCATGTTGGCGAGCCGGTCGAACAGGTTGAACACGGGCCGCGACGAGACGCAGGCGTGCGCCGCGATCATGGCGATGCTGAACTGCATGGCCAGCTCGAGGAGCTGCCACATCCCGCCGCCCCAGGCGAGCACCGCCTCGTTCAACGTGGCGTTGGCGCCGGCCATGGCCAGCAGGATTGACAGCACTGTCAGGATCATGCAGACGACCCATGAATCCGGGATCCAGCGCTGTGTGAAGCTGGACAGCCGCTCGCCCAGGTTGCCGACTACCTTCACAGCCGAGAATGTTCCGTCCGTCACGTGTGAACCCTCCGGATCGTCCGGGCCGCCGGCCCGCATCGTTTATTGACCACTCGGCCCCGAGAAGCTAGGCTTTGACAATTCTTTCACACTAGAGGACCGACCATGAACCGCTGGCTTGTCGTTGTTGGTGGCGTATTGATGAACTTGGCGCTAGGCGTCATTTATGCCTGGAGCGTCTTCGTGGCGCCGTTCGACGCCGACTTCGGCTGGACGCGCACCCAGGTTTCCGTCGTTTTCACTATAGCGATTCTCTCGGTCGGCTCCTGGTTCGTCGTCGCCGGATTCCTGCAGGACCGCTTCGGCCCGCGCCGGGTTGCGGCGCTCGGCGGCATCCTCTACGCGCTCGGCTTCTTCCTGGCGAGCCAGACCGAATCGCTCCTGTGGCTCTACATTACCTTCGGGGCGATCGCCGGTGCCGGCAACGGCTTCGGCTACGCGATTCCAATCCCGGTTGTCTCGAAGTGGTTTCCCGATCGGCGCGGCCTCGCGATCGGCCTGGTGGTGGGCGGCTACGGCGCCGGCTCCGGCATCTACGGCCCGGTTGCCCGTGAAGTGCTGATTCCGCAGTACGGCTGGCAGGGGACGATGCAGATCTCCGCCGTGCTCTTTCTGGTGATGACGCTCGCCGCGGCGTGCCTGCTCCGCAATCCGCCCGAGGGCTACAAGCCGCCGGCTCCTGCGCCGGGCGGTGCTCCCAAGCCGGCAGCCGCGCCCGCGGGGCGCGACTACACCACGGGTGAGATGGTCCGCACGCCCACCTTCTACCTGCTGTGGATCGCCTATTGTCTCGGCTCGGCGGCCGGGCTGATGGTGATCAGCCAGCTCGTCCCGGTGGGCGAGGCGGCCGGGCTGGGGGCGGCTGCCGGTCTCGGTCTGACGATCGGCGCCATCGGCAATACCGGCGGCCGCGTGCTGTCGGGATGGATGTCCGACACGTTGGGCCGGCTCAATACGCTGCGGGCGATGGTGCTGCTCTCGGCGGTGGTGCTGCCCGTCTTCTACCTTTTCGCCGGGCAGGTGGTGCTGTTCTACCTCCTGCTCGTCGTGATCTACTACTGCTACGGCACACTGCTGTCCGTCTTTGCCTCCACCTGCGCCGATTTCTACGGCACGCGGCACATGGGGGTGAACTACGGGCTGCTGTTCTCGGCCTGGGGCGTCGCCGGCATCATCGGCCCTGTCATTGCCGGCCGTGTCTTCGACGCCACCGGCGAATACCAGCAGGCGTTCTTCATTGCCGCGGGCCTCGCCGTCGTGGCGCTGATCTCACTGGCTTTTGCGCGGCAACCCAACCGCGAGGCGGCGGCATAACCGCCGCTGGGCGGACGCGCAGTCAGCTTCATCGAGTACATGCGTGTCCGCGAACGGGTAACGCAGGACGAATGATCTTGAGAGACGATTGGGGAGGAACGGATATGCGGATAGTCATGGGTGGTGGTACGAGCCGTCCGGCAGCCATCGTGCTGGCGTTGGCGATCGCGGTTCTGGGCATCGTGCCGGGAGCCCTGGCGCAGACCGGACAGGGCGCCATCGAGGGGACGGTCCGGGACGGCAGCGGCGCCATCCTGCCGGGCGTTACGGTCATCGCGACCAGCGGCGAGAGCGGCCGCTCGCGTAGCGTGGTCAGCGACAGCCGGGGCGAATATCTGGTGCCCCGCCTGGATCCCGGTCAATACGAAGTGCAGGCGATCCTGCCCGGATTCCGGACCGACCCGAGCAACGTTACGGTGGGCGCCGGCAGCGCTTCGCTCGACATCGTGCTCGGCATCGCCCCGATCGCCGAGACGGTCACGGTGACGCGGACCGACCAGGAGCTGTCGGCGGTGCCGAACGCCATCGCCGTCGTGCAGCGCGACACCATCGAGGTCGGCCAGCGGCGCGCTTCGCTCGACGAGGCGCTGCGCGGCATCCCGGGCCTGTTCGTGCAGAACCGCCGCAACTACGGCCTCTCGGGCGGCATCGGCCTCAGCATCCGCGCCCCGCAGCCGCGCTTCGGCCTGCGCGGGCTGGCGATCATCCAGGACGGGATTCCCATCACCACCGCCGATGGCACGACCGAGCCGAGCAACGTCGACCTCGGTTCCGTTGGACGGATCGACGTCATCCGCGGGCCGAGCTCGGTGCTGTATGGCAACTCGGCCGGCGGCGTGATCAACCTGGAAACGACGTTCGACACCTCGCGGGCTCTGACGATCCGGCCCGACATCCAGTTCGGCAGCCACGGCTACAACCGCCAGCAGGTGCGTATCGACGCCGGCAACACCGGCACACAGTTCATGGGCAGCTTCAGCCGCTTCCAGACCGACGGCTTCCGCCAGAACAGCAGCGCGGAGATCACGCAGGCCAACTTCGTCCTGCGGCGTGAGTTGACGGCCGACACCGAGATCCGCGGCATCTTCAACCTGTTCGACTCGCCGTTCGCCGAGAGCCCCAGCTTTCTCAACCGGCAGGACGCGAGCACCGACCCGGAGCGGGGGAGTGACGGCGAGTGCATTGCCGGCGCCTGCATGGCCCGGGGCATCGCCGCCGCCCGCGGTTGGGGAGAAGCCGCCGGCCAGGGGCAGGGCGGCGTGACGCTGGAGCACCGCTTCAGCGACACGCAGCGCTTCCGCGCCACCGGCTGGGGGATGTGGCGCGACCTGAACGCGGTCGGCGCCTTCCGCAACATCGAGCTGGGCCGCAACGGGTTCGGCTTCCGGTCCGAATATCTGGGCGCCGCGGAGGCCGGCGCCGTGACCATCGACTGGGCGGCCGGCGTGGACGTGGCGACGCAGAACGACGACCGCATGGAGTTCGGCCAGGCCGGGGACGGGTCGACCACCGGCCTGATGGTCAGCCAGACGGAGGACGTCGTGTCGGCCGGCCCATTCGCCCAGATCGGGATTTCGCCGACCGACCGCGTGCGGTTCACTGGCGGCGTGCGCTGGAACTACTACAAGTTCACCGCGGGCGACCGGTTCCTGGACAACGGCGACCAGTCGGGAGACCGGAACATGGACGCCGTCAGCCCCTCGGTCGGCGTTACCGTCACGGCGGCGCGCAACGTCAACCTGTTCGCCAGCGTCGCGACCGCCTTCGAGACGCCGACTACCGTCGAGTTGTCGAATACGGCATCCGGCGAGGGCGGCTTCAACCAGGACCTGAATCCGGAGGATCTGACCAGCTTCGAGTTCGGCATCCGGGGGCTGGCGGAGCCGGCGCGGCTGCGCTACGAAGTGGCGTTCTACACGTCGAAGATCGCCGATGCGTTCGTGCCGGTGCAGCGGCCGGACGACGAGGTGTACCAGGTGAACGCCGGCGAGACGTCGCGCAAAGGGTTGGAGATGCTGCTGGAGTGGGTGCCCGATTCCTCGTTCAGCGCCCGCTTCGCGTACACCTATCAGGACTTCGTGTTCGACCGGTTCACGCTCAACGGCCGCGACTACGCCGGCTTCCTCGAGCCGGGGGCGCCGCCGCACCGCGTGTTCGCCGGCGTCACGCACCGCGCGCCGTTCGGGCTGACCTCCATCGCGCAGCTTCGCTGGGTGGACGAGTACACCCTCAACAACGCGAACACCGCCTACAACTGGGCCTACACCGTGGTCGATCTCCGCTTCGCGTTCGACGGCAAGGGGGGCGACAGCGACCTGCGGCCGTTCGTCGGCATCGACAACCTGTTCGGCGAGCGCTACAACTCTTCGGCGATCACCAACGCGTTCGGCGGGCGCTACTACGAGCCGTCGCCGGGCCGGGAAGTGTACGTCGGGATGACGGTCGGTTTCGGGATTCGGTGACGACGGGAGAGCGTAGATGAGCGTGGAGACGAAACCCGCGAGCGTGGAGACGAAACCCGCGATCGATCTCGATCGCGCCCGGGAGGTGGTCGACCGCTTTCAGCACGAGTCGACCAAGTGGCTGTACGGCCTGGACGACGCGGCGCGGATCCTGTCGTGGGCGTTTTTTACCCTGCTCCCGTACACGGACAAGCTGAGCCAGGGCAAGCTGCTGCGCCAGCCGCACCTGATGTTCCGCGGTCCGACCGGCACGGGCAAGACGGACCTCGTCAGCGCCTGCGCCATGGCGGTGGACGCGAAGTTCGAGCGCATCCAGGGTCTGCCGACCTACATGCCGGAGGACATCCTCGGCTACGAGACGATCGTCGAGGAGCTCGACGGGACGCGCAAGATCCACTTCAAGCCGGGCAAGCTGATGGCCCACATCGTCCTGATCGACGAGGACAACCGGCTGTCGGGCAAGACCAAGGCGGCGGTGCTCGAGGGCATGGAGGAGAGCTCGGCCACCCTGTCGTCCGACTACGGCAACCTCGCGGAGGGCAAGGTGCTGCCGCTCTTCCCGCTGTCGTGCGATTTCAACGACATCGAGGGGCCGCGGTTCTTCATGGTCATCTGCACGGAGAACATCTTCGGCGAGGAGGAAGGCACGTTCGCCAACCCGGTGGCGCAGCTCGACCGCACGACGCTCTCCATCAACATGCTGGACCCCGAGCTCGAGGAGGACGAGCTGAAGATCAGCGCGCACAACGTGGTCGGCAAGCACGTGGAGAAGCTGACCAACCTGTACGAGGTGCTCGACATCGCGCGCTACATCTTCGACAACGTGAAGATCTCCGAGTACGGCCAGCAGTACAAGGTGCGCCTGTTGCGCAACACGCGCCCGCACCGCGCCCAGGGGCGCGCCGCCCGCACCGTCAAGGAGTACATCCGGGTCGGCATCTCGCCGCGCGTGCACTTCCACCTCGAGGCGGTGGCCCGCACGTTCGCCTTCTTCAACGGCGACAAGGTCATCACGCCGGATCACATCAAGGCGGTCGCCGAGCCGGTGCTCGCGCACCGTCTGGTGCTCAAGGAGGGGATGGAATTCTCGGTGGTCAAGGAGGAGCTGCTCCAGCAGATCATCCAGGACATGGAGGTTCCTCCGTGGAAGTAGAGGAGGTTTTCGCCCGCTTCCGCGACATCAAGCACAGCATCAAGGCGAAGAAGAAGGCGACCAGCATCCACTACGGCGAGCACAAGAGCGCGTTCAAGGGATCCGGGTACGACATCGTCGGCGTGGACGAGTGGCGGCAGGGGCAGCCGCTGAAGGACATCGCGTGGACGTTGAGTCTCAGGTGGTATCCCCGCAAGCTGTTCCGGATCGAGCGGATGGAGCCGAAGGAGCTGCGCACGCTGCTCGTGGTCGACCTGTCCTATTCGACCCTGTTCCAGATCTCGCAGGAGTCGAACAAGGCGATGCTGCTGCTGGAGCTGATCGGCAACATCGGCCTGACGCGCGCCAACATCCGGGATCCGGTCGGCCTGCTTGGCTTCTCGGATCGCATCGAGCTGTACATGAAGCCGCGGCTCGGCTCGTCGCAGGTCTTCCACATGGCGCAGCAGATCTTCGAGAAGCTGGCGCTGGAGCGCGAATTCCCGTCCCGGCGCGGGGCCGACTTCTCGGTGCCGCTCGACTTCATGATGGCCCGGCTCAAGACCGGCCATTCGGTCGTGCTGATCTCCGATATGGTGGACTTCGTCAACGACCCGGACGCGATCGATTACAAACGGCTGCGAACGCTTGGGGCGAAGCACGATATGATCGTGCTGATTCTGGACGATCCGGCGGAGTACGAAGTCAAGAGCCGCCTCGGCTACATCCGCATCTCGGATATGGAAACGGGGCGGCAGACGGTGATCTCCGCCCGCAAGGCCGGGGCCATCCGGCGCCAGATCGAAGAAGCGCACGCGGACGTGCAATATCGGCTGAAGCATCATTGCGGCATCGATTCCGCCGTCCTGACGCCGCGGAACCATGCCGATGAGCTTGCGAAATTCCTGGTTTCCAGGATGTCCCGGTGAGAGGTCGTAGTGAGCCTGACAGCGATGAGAGAAATTAGCGCCGGCATGCTGGCGGCGGCGGTTGCGGTGGCGTTTCTGAGTGCCGGCCTCGCGGCGGCGCAGCCGCAGGCCGCCGGTGAGTCCGCCGCAGCAGAAGATTCGCCGGTGCAAGTAGAGACGCTCGAGCTCGAGCCGACCGTAGTCAAGACCGGCGATCCGATCACGCAGACCTACCGCGTGCGGTTCCCGGACCTGATCGACCAGGGGCGCGAGATCATCATCCTGGAGGATCGGATGGTGCCGGAGACCTTGCCGGTCCATCCGTTCGAGGGGATCTCGCTCGACGTCCGCAAGCGGCAGGTGGATGACGAGCACGTCTGGGATTTCACGTATGTCTTCCGGCTGATCGCGCCGGAGAAGTCCACCTACGTGTTGCCCGGATTCAGCTTCTACTACCTCGTGCGCGACCTCGGCGAGGATGTCGAGGACGCGGAGGTGCGCCAGATCGACGGCGGGAGCAACCTGGTGCGGTACGTGACGACCTTGACGGACACGCCGCTGCTCGACATCCGCGACACCATCGACCTGGGCAGCTTCTCGACGCGGGCGACCGCCTTCCGCGTGCTGGCCTGGACCGTGGCGCCGCTGCCGCTGCTTATCTGGCTCGTGCTGCTCGTCCGGCGGGCGCGCAAGCCAAAGGCGGCCTCCGAGGCAAAGCGCGAGGAGGATGAAGAGCTGGAGCGGATCGAGGCGCAGATTCAGCCGCCGCCGTCGATCTGGCAGGCCCGGCGCACCCTGCGGCGGCACATCCGCTCGCTGGACGTGCTCGCGCCGTCCGAGAACGGCGCGGAGCTGAGTGACCTCAAGCAGAACCTGGTCATCTGCGGGCGCGAATACATGCGGGCGGAGCTTCCCGATCTGCATACCGGCGACACCCCCAAGGACATCAGCACCTACGTTGCCGGACTCAAGGAGGGCTTGCGCAAGGAGGCGCTGGGCAGGTTGGCCGAGCGGCTGGTCGACTATCAGCGCAGCCTTGAGCGCGACGTCGCGAAGCCGATAGACGACCCGGCCGGCGAGGCGCGCGTGTTCGACGAATCGCTGGCGATGCTGCGGCCGCACATCCAGCTCTGGGCGCAGATCAAGGGGCTGGTCGGCTTGCGGTGACGTGGTGATCCGATGCTGATGACCTGGGACGAACTCGTCGCGTTCGTGCGCTCCGGTGCGCTGGAGCTGTTCGAGACCCGCTTCGAGCAGGTCCGCTACGGTGACGTCGGCATGGCGCTCGTGCTGACCGCGCTGGTCGGCGCCGTCCTGTTCGTCACCGCCGGCCGCCTGGGGCTGTGGCAGCGGCGGCACACCCGCTTTCACTCCGGCCACGAGATTGCCCACGCCCACCGCAAGGGATTCTGGGTCCGCGCGCTGCACACCACGCCCAAGCTGCTCGTCGGCATGGCGCTGGCGCTTATCCTGTTCGCCGCCGCCGATCCGTTCCTGACCGCCACCGAGGAGGTGAGCGGCTACATCGAGTCGCGCGTGCGGGTCGATCTGGTCGACACGTCCGGGTCGATGGCGTGGGAGTTCCCCGACACCGGCAAATCGAAGGCGGAGGTGGCCCGCGAGGCGCATCTCGAGTTCCTGGAGATGCGGCGCGAGAAGAACGACCGGGTCTCGCTCTGGCTGTTCTCGACGTATCCCTACATGGTGGACGACTTCGTCATGGACGACGAGCTGTACTACTTCCAGGTGTGGGATGCGCCGTACGTCACGACGCAGCGGCTCGACAAGGCGATGGTGGTGCCGCCCGACAAGGTGCGCATCATTCCGGCGGAGGGGGACACCAACATCATCCGCCCGCTGCGCTCCATCATGAAGTACCTGGAGCGCGACGAGGCCTTGATGGGCGTCGGCGAGAACCTGAACCGCGCGGTGCTCATCATCACCGACGCCGCGGTCGACGAGTTTCCGGACTCGGAGTTTGCCGCGCTCAATCAGCGCAACATCGTGCCGTACATCATCTACATCAACACCAGCGACATCCGCACCGCCATGGCGGGCCATCCCACGTCGACGCCGCGCCTGATCGAGATGATCCGGGAGTACGGCGGGGACTACTTCGACGTGACGGACCAGGACAGCCTCACGCGCGCGTACGAGGCGATCGACGAGCGGGAGGCGGTGCGGGTCGAGATAAAGCACCGGGCGCTGAAGGTGCCCATCTATTCCCGTTTTCTGCTGGCCGCGATGGCGATGCTGGTGGTCGGGATCCCGATGGGATTCCTGGCGGAGCTGTTCTGGGGGACGAGCCCGTAGCGCCGCGGCGCGCGACGGAGCACGGAGTGGTAAAGGGGACGACGAGCACTAACGCGGTCGTCCCCAAGCCGCGCACGGCGCGGCTCGGCAAGCGCGGCGCGGGGCGCAGGGGTCCCCGCTAGCGCTTGCCGGGGGTTCGGGGCGCAGCCCCGAGAGGTGGAAGCGGCGCAGCCCCGAGGTAATGAAGCAGTCCCCGCGAGCAGCCGGCGGGGGTTCGGGGCGCAGCCCCGAGAGGTAAAAAAGATGCGAGTGACGGATCTCCTCGACCGCGAGCATGCGTTCAAGTACATGCTCGGGTTCATCCTGGCGGTCATCTTCTACGTAGTTTTCTCCGGTCCCGCGCAAAGCCTGGCCGCCTTCTACGACGAGCTGGACGGGCTGAGCGACAGCGCGCAGCGCGGCAGCGTCGAGCAGATGGGCGCGGGTCTCGAGCGCGTGACGGACTTCTACGAGCAGAGCCGCGGATGGGGCCTCCAGTGGATTGCCGAGGCGTATCTGTTCGGCGATGCCTTTCTGCAGCAGGCGTCCTACCGCTACCTGGCGGGGGATTACGAGGCGGTCGTACGGAACCTGTCCGATGAGGTGGACGACCCGCGCGCCTCCTACCTGCTGGCTAGCGCCAAGTTTCAGCTGGCCCGCCGGCAGTACCGCGCCATTCCCGACGACGACCCCGACGGGATGGCGCTGAAGGCCGCCATCATTCAGGACGTGCTCGAAGACGTGAACGCCGACTACGAGCGGGCGCTGCGCAGCGACGAGACCGGCAGCTTCGAGTACAAGTGGAACTACGACCTGACCAGCAACCCTGATGCGGTGCGTCTCGCGCTCGAGCCGCTGCGTCAGCTGCAGGCCCCCGAGCTGGAGCAAATGAAGGGGGAGGGGACTCCCACGCGCCGCCGCCGCGGCTAGGCTGACCATGCGGGCGGTTCCGGGAGGGTGCTACCCGTGGGCATAGTGCAGACGATCTTCCGGGAGGCCGTGGAATTCGACAGCCCCGAATTCCTGATGGCGGTTCCGATCGCGCTGATCCTGTTGCTGTTCGGATCGACGATTCTCGCGTTGCGGCTCGTGCTGCGGCCGGCGCGGACGCACGGTTCCTCTTACCCACTGCTCGGCCACATCAAGTTCTGGTTCTTCTCCATCCTGGTGCTGATGGCGGTGGCGGTGGCCGCGGCCCGGCCGTACTGGGTGTACGGTGGGCGCAGCTTCAAGCGGGGGGACGTGGACGTGGCCATCGTCGTCGACGGCTCCGCCTCCATGTGGGTGACCGACATCGGCCCGCCGCGCCTCGATCTCGCCGTGCGCGAGGCGTTGAATCTGTATACGGAAGAGATCCTGACGCCGGGCGACCGGACGGCGCTGTTCGTCTTCGGGACCACGGCCGTCCGCAAGGCGCACCTCTCGTCCGACGGCGACCGGTTCGTCGAGCAGCTCGGGCGCGTCACGCCGCCGGACACCCTATCCGGCGATGCCTTCCCGTGGGACAGCGATATCGCGTCGGCGTTCGAGCACGTCTATCAGTCGATCGACAACCAGGACCGGTTCGAGTCGGGTGACGAGGACTGGGTGCCCGAGCAGCGTTCCGACCGCGTGGTGCTGCTGTTCACCGACGGCGACTTCATAGGCAGCCGCGATCAGATGGCGCGGCTCGACACCGCGTTGTCCGAGTTCCAGCGGCGGGGGTTGACGGTGTACACCGTCGGCATCGGATCGCGCACCGGTACGAACCTGGACGAGGTGTTGCGCAGCTACGTGCGGGGCGTGGACTACGACGAGTCGCTGGAGGCGGATCTCGACCAGATTCGCACCCGGCTCGACACTAACGGCCTGGGCATGCTCGAGCAGCGTACCGGCGGCCGCTCGTTCGTCATCGAGAGCGCCGGCGTGTCGTCTACGCCGTTCCTGCGCAGCGCGGTGAACTCGCACCGCAGCATCTCCTTCCAATTGGTCCCGGCCGAGGACAAGCAGGAGATCTGGCAGTGGGTGCTGGCGTTTGCGGTGGTCGTGTTCGTGGTCGCGGTGCTGTTTTATTAGACCAGATGGGGCTGCGCTGCTTCATCGATAGATGGGGCTGCGCCCCAAACCCCCGGCAAGCCCTGGCGGGGGCCCCTCGCCCCCCGCGCCGGGCTCCCCGAGCCGCGCTGTGCGCGGCTGGGGGCCGACTGCTGCTGTGCTCGTCGTCCCCCTTCCTGAACTGTGACGTTTCTACCTTCGCCGGCATGCGCGGGCGGGTGGCGCCGGGCGGTCCGGCGGCGGGAGGGCGCGACGGCGCGGTACTGGGAATCGGTCACGGCAGCGCCGCTGGTCTGAAGTCCGTTCCTGCGCGTGGACAGGCGAGGTAAGCGGGAGTCTGCAATCCACTGCCAGTTGATGGAGCGTACCCGGCCGCTGCTGGGCCTGTACGTGGTGGCTTGAGCCAGGAAGAGGTAACGCGGGGGTTGCGCCCGATCGCCGCCGGCCCGCCCGGTGACGGGTCCCGCCGGGGCCGCCGCCGCGGGCTGCCTCGAACGGGCAATATTCATTCGCTTGGGTGCTAGGCCTTCATGGGGCCGTCCGGGATGCCCGCGCCGCGGCGCACGAAGCGGGCCAGGTTCGACATGTCCTCGTCGCCGTAGCCCTGGGCGATGAGGGAATCCTCGATCGTGGCAACCAGGCTGGCGATCGGCGCCGGCACCTTGACGTCGCGCGCGGTTGCCAGCGCGATCCCGAGATCCTTGCGGTGCAGCCGCAGCCGGAAACCGAGCGGGTAGTCGTCGTTGAGCATCTTCTGGGAGCGGTTGTCGAGGATCCACGAGCCGGCCACCCCGCCGCCAATCGCCTCGACCACGCGGCCGGGATCGGCGCCGGCGCGGTAGGCGAGCGTCAGCGCCTCGGCCAGCGCCATGAAGGTGCCGGTGATCACCACCTGATTCGCCATCTTCGCGATCTGGCCGCAGCCGACCGGGCCGATGCGCGTCACCCGGCTGCCGATCACCTGCAGCAGCGGCTGGGCGCGCTCGTAGTCTTCCTCCGACCCGCCGCACATCACCGTCAGCGTGCCGTGGATGGCGCCCTCCGACCCGCCGGAGACCGGCGCGTCGACGAAGCCGATGTCCTTTTCCCGGAACTGCCGGGCTATCCGGCGCGTCGCCTCCGGCTCGATGGAGGAGCAGTCGATGACCAGGCTGCCCGGCTCGAGCGTGGTGATAGCCCCCTGCTCCGGGTCCAGCAGGATGCTCTCGACGTCGGGCGTGTCGGAGACGCAGGAGAGCACGATCCGCGCGTCCACCACTGCCTCTGCCGGGCTCTTGGCGCGCGCGGCGCCGAGCTGCTCCAGCGGTTCCTCGCGGCTGCGCGTCCGGTTGTGGACGGTGACCTCGAACCCGGCCTTGACCAGGTTTTCCGCCATCGGCGCGCCCATCGTTCCCAGGCCGAGCACCGCAAGTTTCATGGGATTCGTTCTCCTTCACACACGCGCATGCACGATGCCGCGCCCCGATTGCGGGCGGTTGGTGACGAGCGCCCGCAGCTTCTTCCAGTAGCGGAACGACGGGGTGTAGAGCACCTTGGCGTCGCTGAACCCGACGGATTCTAGCATCTGCCGCAGCGCCGCGACCGTTGGCATCGCGCACAGCTCGTCGGGCAGCTCGCGGGCCCCTTCGTCGCCCGGGAAGAACGGGATCAGCGGATACCGCTCGTGCACGAACGGCAGCAGCACGTGCGTCTCGCAGATCAGCAGCCGCTTCGTGACGCGGCGGACGCGCTCCAGGGCCTGCAGCGGATTGCGCAGGTGGTACAGCACGCCAAGCAGCAGCACCAGGTCGAACTGGCCGATCTCGTCCGGGTCGAGATCGTGAACGTCGGCGCGCCGGTGCTCCACCCGCGAGCCGAGCCGCTCGTGGGCCGCCAGGAAGCCGTCCATTCCGAACTTGTCCCACGCGAAGCGGTCCACCGCCAGCACCCGCTCCGCGCCCCGCCGCTCGCACTCGAACGAGAAGAAGCCGTGCCACGCGCCGATGTCGAGGACACTCCAGCCGGTCAGGTCCTCCGGGAGTTGCAGCAGTTGCAGCCGCCGCGCGAACCGCCGCCGGATACGCCCCTCGCGCGAGAGCGGGGAAGCGCCCGCGTCGGGCCGGCTCATGATCTGATCGGGGCGTTCCCGCATGACAGAAGACAACCCGGCAGGATAGCACGGCGTCAAACGGATGCGAGGTGTTGACAGCCACAACATGTCCATCTAATGTGTCCAAGATGGGCACATGGAAGGTGGCGGAGGCCAAGCAGCGCTTCTCGGAGCTCATCAGACGGTCCGGATCCGAACCGCAAAGGATTTACAGCCGCGACCGGCTCGTGGCGGCTGTCGTCAATCCCGACGCACTCGATCTGCTCCACCGGTTGCATCGTGAACAGTCGGCCCGGACGCTCGGGGAGCTCTTCGCCGAGGCGCGCGACATCTGTGCGGGAGAAGAGTACGAGCTGGAAGTCGGCGAGCGCGTCGACCGGGACGGCTGGCCGGGGGAAGACGCATGATTCTGGTCGACACGAACGTGCTGGCGGAGCTGTGCCGGCGGCGTCCGGCCCCGGCTGTCGAACGCTGGGCGGCGGGTGTGGTTTCGCCGTTTGCAATCAGCGTCGTCACGATCGAGGAAATTCGTTTCGGCCTCTGCTGGAAACCGAATGCGCGGCTCGAAGCCTGGTTCGACCGCTTCCTTGCGGGCCGCTGCGAGGTGCTCTCCGCAAGCGAGCCGATTGCACGCCGGGCAGGCGCGTTGCGCGGCCAGCTGCGGGCCGCCGGCCGGACGCGCACCCAGGCGGACATGCTGCTCGCGGCGACCGCCCACGTGCATCAGCTGCCGCTGGCCACCCGCAACGTCCGCGACTTCGAGGGCTGCGGTCTGGCGCTGGTCAATCCGTTCGATAACGTGTAGCGGTTCGAGCCGGCGTCAGCCGGGGAGTGCCAGCTGCTCGCGCAGGCGGCGTATGCGGTCGGTGGTCGGCGGATGGGTCGCCAGCCAGCTTCCGAGGGCCGCCTGGATGCCGCCCCGCTCGAGGCTGCGCAGTTGCTCCAGCATCCGCACGGCGCCCGCGGGATCGAACCCCGCGGCGCGCATCAGCCGGCCGCCCAGCTCGTCCGCCTCGAACTCCTGCTCGCGCGAATACGCCTTCTCCAGCCAGCGCACGCCGACCGTGCGCACCCACGGCGCGATGCTCCGCGCGGCGGGAGAGGCCAGCGTGACCGCCTGCAGCGCCCGCTGTCTCAGGATGCGCTCGATGGCGTGCCGCCGGATGACGTGCCCCATCTCGTGCGCCACGATGAATGCCAGCTCGTCGCGGCCGTGTCCAGCCAGCTCGACCAGCGCCGGCGCCACGAAGATGTAGCCGCCGGGCAGGGCGAACGCGTTAGGCTCGGTCCCCGCGAGCGCCGCCACCTCGAAGCGGTACGTCCGGTTTCGCACGCGGCCGGCCAGCGGCGCGGCGACCTCGTCGAGCAACGCCTGTATCCGCGGGTCGACCGGCCCGCGGGCGTCCTCGCGCACCGCGGCGGCCATGTCGCGGCCGACCGCCTGCTCGGCCCGGATCGCCTCGTCGTCGCTGCCGGTCGCCGACGCCCACATCCACCGCGCCTTGCGGAACTGCTTGCCCGCCATCCGCCCGACCAGATACGCGCCGCCCTTGGGCATGCACACAGTCTAGCGCTCCCGCGCGCGGTTGACCGGCGCCCAAGTTTGACCGCACGCTTGTGACATCGTATTAATGTCATATTAACGTGGCGTTAATACGACGGTTGGCTGCGCAATTGCGCAGGCAGGGAGTTGAATGATGAATGGAAGCAGGTCACACGGCTACGCACGCGTCGTAGCGACACTAGCGCTGAGCGCGGCGCTGCTGGTTGCGCTGCACGCCGCCGCACTGGCGCAGGGCCGCCAGACCGGCACCGTCCGGGGTTCCGTGGTCGACGCCCAGGGGCTCGTCATGCCCGGCGTAACGGTCACGGTCCGTTCTCCCGCGCTGCAGGGTGCGCGCACGGTGGTGACCGACATCAACGGGAACTACCAGATCCTGGCGCTGCCGCCGGGCGAGTACGACGTCGTCTTCGAGCTGTCGGGGTTCGCCGCCATCAACGAGATGGCGACCGTGTCGCTGGGCGGCGACGTGGGGGTCAACGCCGCCATGGCGCCCGCCGGCGTCACCGAGGTGGTACAGGTGGTGGGCGTCGTTCCGACACCTATCGAGACCACCGTCACCAGCTCGAACATTACGGCCGACGAGGTCAACGCCCTGCCGTCGAGCCGGACGCCGTTCGGGATCGCCGAGCTCCAGCCGGGACTGACGGACAACACGCCGAACGCCGGCCAGGTGACGATCAACGGATCGTTCGCCTACGACAACATCTTCCTGGTGGACGGCGTCGACATCAACGACAACCTGTTCGGCACGGCGAACACCCTGTATGTCGAGGACGCCATCCAGGAAACGCAGGTGCTCACCTCCGGCATCTCCGCCGAGTACGGGCGGTTCTCGGGCGGAGTCATCAACGTGATCACCAAGAGCGGCGGCAACGACTTCTCGGGTAGCTACCGGCTCAACATGTACAAGCCGAGCTGGACTTCCGTGACGCCGTTCGAGCGGGAGAGCGGTACAACGGAGCGCGAGGGCGACCTCGGCAACAACCTCAGTCACGAGATGACGTTCGGCGGTCCCGCCGTACGGGACCGGCTGTGGTTCTTTTATTCAGGCCGGTTCTCGCGAATCGAGGAGGAGGACACCTTCAGCGATACCGGAATTTCATTCATCGACACGGACAGCAACGACCGCAACCAGGTCAAACTGACCGGGACCATTGCGCCGGGCCATACGCTGTCGGGCAGCTACATGCGGAACACCAGGTCGCAGAAGTCGCCTACCTTCGGCTTCAGCGTGGTGCCAAGCACGATCACCGTGGGCCGGCGGCCGAACGACCTGTTCGTCACGACGTACCGCGGCTCACTGACGACAAACGTCTTCGCCGAGGTGCAGTACTCGCAGAAGCGGTTCGGGTTCCGCGATTCAGGCGGCTCCTCGACCGACATCTTCGACTCGCCGATCCTCACGCGGACGCAGGCGCTGGCGCACTACAACGCGCCGTACTTTGACGCCACCGACCCGGAGGACCGCAACAACCGGCAGCTCACCGGCAACGTGACGTGGTTCCTGTCGAGCCGGTCGGCCGGCTCGCACAGCCTCAAGGCCGGATTCGAGCGTTACACCTCGACCAATACCGGCGGCAACTCGCAGACAGCGACCGGCTACGTGTTCCGGACCGACTACGCGGTCGGTCCCGACGGCAGCCCGCTGGTCGACGCCGACGAGCATTTGACCCCGATATTCACGACAGGACCGCGGACATTGATCTTGAACTGGCTCGCGACGCGCGGCGCGCGCATCGACATCAACACCACGTCGTTCTTCGTGAACGACGAGTGGGCGCTCGACGAGCATTTCTCGTTCAACCTGGGCGTGCGCGGCGAGACGATCGACAGTGAGGCGACCGGCGGCATCACGACGGTCGACACCAGCTCGGTGGTGCCGCGGCTCGGGGTGGCGTACGATCCGCTCGGCGACGGCCGCTTCACCATCCAGAGCACCTACAGCCACTACGCCGGCAAGTACAGTGAGACGCAGTTCGCCGAGACCACGAACGTCGGTAACCCGGACGTGCTCATCGGCATCTACACCGGACCGTCCGGTCAGGGCCGCGATTTTGCCCCGGGCTTCGATCCGGACAACTACTTCATCGTCGACGGCTCGTTCGCGACGCAGAACGTCATGCTCGACCCGAACCTCAAGTCGCCGCTCACGAAGGAGTTCACCGTGTCGGGCGGCGGCACGTTGGGCAACCGCGGGCACCTGAAGGCCACCTACATCCGGCGGCGGGCGGGCAATTTCATCGAGGACTTCCTCGACCTGTCGACCGGCGCGACGGAAGTCATGTACGAGGGCCAGAGCTACGGCACGTTTGTCAACCAGGTTTTCCGCAACACGGATGAGCTGGAGCGCAACTACGACGCGCTGCAGTTCGACGGCCGCTACAGCCTGACGAGCCGCTTCCAGCTCGACGGCAGCTACACGGTGCAGATCCGCAACGAGGGGAACTTCGAGGGCGAGGGCACGAACCAGCCCGGGGTACCGTCGGTCGCCTTCGACTACCCGGAGATCTTCACCCCCGGGCGCAACTATCCGTTCGGCCGGCTGAACGACTTCCAGCGGCACAAAGTCCGCATCTGGGGCGTCTACAACCTCGGCCTCGGTTGGGCCGGCGACGTCGACCTGGGCGGCATCTGGCGCTACAACTCGGGGCAGGTCTACAGCATTGCGTCGGGAGGCGTCGGGTTGACCGCACAGCAGGAGGCGATCATCGACGAGTTGGGCTACGCCAGCGGTCCCACGTCGCAGACGCTGTACTACGGGGAGCGCGGCACGGAGAGCTTCAAGGGATACGGCCTGCTCGACCTGTCGGTGCAGTACCAGATTCCGATCTGGCGGACCGCGGCGCCGTACTTCAAGTTCGAGCTGTACAACGTGTTCAAACACGACTCACTGATCGGCTGGAACACCACGGTGAACCCGGTCTACGACGGTCCGGTGGACGATCTGGGCCTGCCGACCACCTACGAAGAAGGTCCCCGGTTCCGCGAAGGGACCTCGCAGGGTAACTATCCGCCGTGGCTGGCCGGCGCGTCAGGCGGCCGGACGTTCAGGATGGCGCTCGGCTTCCGGTTCTAGCCTTATGGACTGGAGCCGGCGGCCGCTGCGGCGGCCGGTTCCAGCTTCGGATCCGACAGCGGCAGTACCGGCACCCGGTCCAGGAAGCTCGCGCAACAGAGCACGAACAGGCTGGCCGTGCCGGCGGTGACGAGCAGTTCCGGCAGGCCGAGCGGCAGCCCCTCCCCGGCCCAGAGCGACGGCGCGACGAGCAGGAACCGCTCCAGCCAGACGCCGCCGAGCACCAGCCCCGCGACGGCCCCCAGGGCGGCCGGGCACAGCTTCAGTTTGCGGCTGAGCAGCAACACGAACGGGACTGCGAATACGGCGGCGAAGACCATCCACGCCACCGGCGCCCACGCTCCGTGCATCCGGTGGTGGATGAAGCGCGCTTCCTCCGGCAGGTCGCCGTACCAGATCACCAGATACTGCGACCAGAGCATGTACGCCCACAGGATCGAGAACCCGAACAACAGCTTGCCCGCGTCGTGGAGTTGCCGGTCACCGACGCGGTTGCCGAGCCCCAGCCGGCTGCTTCCCGCCGCCGCGACCAGCGCCAGCAGCGCAGCCCCGGCCGTCAGGTTGCCGGTCAGAAAGTAGCCGCCCAGCAGCGACGAGAACCAGTGCGCGTCGAGCGCCATGATGAAATCGAACGCGATCAGCGAGAAGAGCGGGACGTACGCGATCAGCAGCGCGACCGCCAGCCGATCCTGCGCGCGCTGGCCGCGCTCGCGCTCCGCCTCCAGGCCGCGCCAGCCCGCTATCAGCCGCAGCGCAATACCTGTTGCCGGGCGCGCGCCGGACTCGTGCAGCAGGCCGATGTCCGGCCGCACGGAGTGGTATACGTAGGCGGCGCTGAGGCCGCCGAGGAGCAGGAAGGCGGCCAGTTCCCGCACGGCGAAGAATGGGACGTTCAGCCAGGCGGCCTTCGCCCCGTCCACATGGTGGACCCAGGGCGCCCAGCTCCCAAGTCCTGCCAACAGAACCGCCACCAGCAGCAGCGCGGCCGGCAGGAACGCCGCCGTCGCCTCGACCGCGCGCTTCAGCGGCCGGCCCCAGCGCGCCGACGTCACCTGCAGCAGCGCCGACAGCACCACGCCCGCCTGCGCCAGCCCCGCGAAGAACAGCATGTTCACCAGCAGCGCCTGCCACGCGCGGAGCGCATCGCCGAGCAGCAAGCCGTACAGGAAGGCGCCGGCCCCGGCGAGGACGAGCGCCGCGAGCAGGCGTTGCGCCCCGGCCGGCAGAATGGGTGCGTCCGTCCCGTGCGCGGATGTCATTGCTCGCTCCTGCCGCCGAGCGTCCGCACGTGATGGACGACGGCCCAGCGCTCGCCCGCGCTCAGCGCGTCGCCGTAGGCCGGCATGCGGAAACCGCCGCGCAGAATGACGCCATACAGCCGGCCATCCGGCCGGCGCGCTACGACCGGTGATCGCAGGTCCGGCAGGCTCGGCAGATACTCCGCCAGCACGCTGTCGCCGCCCCCGTCCGCGCCGTGGCAGACGGCGCAGTAGATGCGGTACAGCGTCGCCCCTTCCGCCAGCACCGCCTCCGACGCCGGGCGCGGATTCGCCAGGCGGTTCAACGCCGCTGGCCGGTCCGCAATGGGCGGTCCGTCGACCGCCAGCGTCCCGGCCGGCGGCAGCAACGGATGCTCATACGGACCGGCTGCCGATCCGCGGGTCATGTCCGGCGGCAGCGCGCACCCGGCCAGCCAGAGGCAGCCCAGCGCCGCCGCCAGCGCGCGGCTACGCATCGCCGGCAACTTCCTCGGCTCCGGCGCGTTCCAGGTGCGCCCGGACCTCCGCCCGCTGTGCATCCGCGCAGGTCACCAGCACGCCGAAGCGGTCGTCGGTGAACCGCCCGTCGTCCGGCCGGCCGCCAAAGAGCCATCCGCGCGGGCGCGCCAGCCCGCTCAGCGCGAGGAACGCGACCAACCCTCCGAGCGCCGCGCCCAGCATGGACAGCTCGAAGGCGATGATGACCACCGGCGGGATCGACACCATCGGCTTGCCGCCGACGATGAGCGGCCAGGCCTGCATCGTGTACACCGGCAGGGCGACGCCCACGGCGCAGCCGGCCAGCGCGCCGAGCAGCGTGCAGAGCCGGACCGGGCTGCCCGGCCGCGGCAGCGCCGCCAGCACGGCATGGTCCGCCGTCGGGCCCACGGTTTCCACCGTCCCCAATCCCGCCTGGCGAATGGCGGCGGCCGCCTCGGCGGCGGCGCGTCCGCTGGCGTACACGCCGATCAGGGTGGTCCCGCTCATGCCGGCTCCGCCTGCTCCTTGATCTCGTTCATCGCCACCGGCGGGAACAGCTTTACGAACAGCAGGAAGAGCAGGAAGAACAGGGCGAACGCGGCGGCCGTGACCGCGCCTTCCACCCACGTCGGCCGGTACAGGCCGGTCCAGGTGGCCGGGTCGAAGCTCGACGCCAGCGACGAGACGATGATGACGTACCGCTCCAGCCACATCCCGACGTTCACCAGGATCGCGACCACGAACAGCGCCGGCAGGGAGGCGCGGACGCGCCCCGCGAACAGCGCCAGCGGCACGACCGAGTTGCAGGCCAGCATCGTCCACGCCAGCGGCGCGTACGCGCCGGTCAGCCTCGCCAGGTACGTCCCCTGCTCGAACGGGCTGCCGCTGTACCAGACCGTGAAGTACTCCGCGGCGTAGCAGTAGCTCAGCAGCAGCGACATCACCAGCAGCAGTTTGCCCAGGTTGTCGAAATGCCGCGGGCGCATGTACGCCTCCAGGCCGAGCAGCGTCCGCAGCGGTGCCAGCAGCGTGATCATCATCGCCACGCCGGAGAAGATCGCGCCCGCCACGAAGTACGGCGCGAAGATGGTGCTGTGCCAGCCCGGCAGGAGCGTGGTGGCGAAGTCCCACGAGACGACGCTGTGCACCGATACGGCGAGCGGCACGGCCAGCGCGGCCAGCAGGCCGTACAGGCTGTTGTAGTGCCACCACTGGCGGCCGGTGCCGGTCCAGCCGAGCGCGAGCAGCCGGTAGAGCGGCCGCCGCCAGCCGCGGATCCGGTCGCGCGCCGTCGCGATGTCAGGCAGCAGCCCGACGTACAGGAAGACGAGGCTCACCGTCAGATAGGTCATGATGGCGAACAGGTCCCAGATGATCGGCGAGCGGAAGTTCACCCACAGCCCGCGCTCGTTCGGAATCGGCAGCAGCCAGTAGAACAGCCACGGCCGTCCCAGGTGGACGATCGGGAACAGCGCGCCGGTCATGATGGCGAAGACGGTCATCGCCTCGGAGGCGCGCGCCACGCCGGTGCGCCAGCGCGCCCGGAACAGGAACAGCACCGCCGAAATCAACGTTCCGGAGTGGGTGATGCCGATCCAGAACACGAAGTTCGTGATGTACACGCCCCACAGGATCGGGGGCTGGTAGCCGGCCACGCCGAGGCCGTTCCGCACCTGGTGCGCGAAGGCGTACAGGCCGAGCGCCAGGACCGCCAGCAGGCCCGCCACTGCCAGAAAGTAGGCGCGCCCCGGTCGACCGAGTTTGCCGAGGATGTCGTCAGTAACGGCGCTGGGGGTCATTGCGGGGTTGGTCGCTACGCGTCGCGCACCTTCTTCAGGTACGTCACCGCCGGACGGGTGTTCAGCGTTTCCAACACGTGGTAGGCGCGCGGGTCGGCGGCGGCCTTCGACACGCGGCTGTCCGGGTCGTTCAGGTCGCCGAAGACGATCGCCTGCGCCGGACAGGTCTGCGCGCAGGCGGGCGTGATATCGCCATCGGCCGGCGGCCGATTCTCGTCCCGCGCCCGGTCCTGGCCTTCGTTGATCCGCTGCACGCAGAAGGTGCACTTCTCCATCACGCCCGCGCTGCGGGTCGTCACGTCCGGGTTGAGCTGCAAGGTGAGCGGTTCGGGCACCTCCGGATCGGACCAGTTGAAGCGGCGCACCTTGTACGGGCAGTTGTTCGAGCAGTAGCGCGTGCCGACGCAGCGGTTGTAGACCTGCGCGTTCAAACCCTCATCGGTGTGGTACGTCGCGTAGGTGGGGCAGACCGATTCGCACGGCGCATGGTCGCAGTGCTGGCAGAGCATCGGGAGGAATCGGTTGCCGGCGCCGGCATCCTCCTCTTCGACGAAACGCTCGATCCGGATCCACGACATCGTCCGGCCCCGGCGCATGCGGTCGGCTCCCAGGACCGGCACGTTGTTCTCCGCGTAGCAGGCGGCGACGCAGGCGTTGCAGCCGGTGCAGGAGTCCAGATCGATGGCCATGCCCCAGCGGTGCACGGGATGCGGATGGTCCGGATACAGGCTGAACGGCGGCTCTTCCGCCTCCACCTGTCCGGCGGCGAGCGCTTCGCGCGTAACCGTACGGGCGATATCCCGGCCGTCCTGATCGAACGTCGTCTGCAGGCGGGGCAGCGCCCGCCTGACCGCCCGCGGCGTGACGTCGACGCGCGTCCCGAGCCAGCGCGGCCCGCCGCTGGCCGCCTCCGGCGCCGGATCGATCAGCGCGGCGGCGTTGATGCCCCGGCCGCTCGCATAGCGGCCGTACTGCGTATGTCCCTGTCCCAGCGGCACGGCCACCACGCCAGGCCGCAGCCGCGGGTTGAGCAGCAGCGTGGCGTCGGCCGCGCCGTGGTCCGACTCGATCGTGACGAGCTGGCCTTCCTCGGCGCCGATCACGGCGGCGGTCTCGGGCGCCGCCTCCACCCAGCTGCTCCAGGCGGTCTGCATCAGCGCGTCGGGCACCTCCTGCAGCCAGGCGCGGTTGGCGCCCCGGCCGTCGTACAGGTGGGGCGAGGGGTAGACGACCAGCGCGAGCGCCCGGTTTCCGTCCACTTCGGGATCGAGGTCAAGCGGCGTCTCCAGCACCGCCGGGTTCAGCGCCACCGCCGCCGGCGCGGCCGGTTGCCATGCGCCGCCCCGCCGCCGGGCGTCGTCCCAGAACACGTCGAAGTCGGCAGCCGGCGTATCGCCGCCGCCCGCCCGCCGCGCCAGCGCGTCCCGCCACTCCGCGCGGAGCACATCCAGGAAGTCGCCCTCGGCCGGCAGCGTTTCGGCCGCGTCGCCGCCCAGCGCCCGGCCGCTGTCGAGCAGCAGGTCGCCCAGGTGGCGCGTGTCGAGCAGCGGCCGCATGGCCGGCTGCTGCAGGCCGCGTACGCCGCGCCGCGGCTCGGCGTCGCCCCACGCCTCGAGCGGGGTATGCGCGGGCAGCACCAGATCGGCCAGGCTGGAGGTTTCGTCCGGGCAACTGGCGGTGCTCACGACCGTCGGCACCTGCGCGGCGGCCGCCGCGAAGCCGGCCCCGCCCGGCATGGCGTGCACCGGGTTGACGCCGTGCAGCAGCAGCAGGTCGATCTCGCCGGCTTCCATTGCCGCGGCCAGCTCCAGCATCTCCCGGTGCGAGCCGGCGCCGTCCCAGCCGGCGGGACCCGGCGGGCCGCCGTCCGCGCTGCCGCCGTCTTCCTGCTCGAACGTCACCGTGGCGCCCGTATTGCCGGCGACGTGGTTCAAGAGGTGCATTGCGGTCAGCGCCGCGGTCGCGCCGGCGCCGCTGGCGGACACGCCGCCGCCGACCGCCAGCGTCCGGCCGCCCCCGGCCGCGGGGTCGGCAAAGCGGCGGGCCAGCGTCCGGATTGTCGCCGCCGGCACCCCGGTCTGCGCGGCAACCCGCTCGGGCGCGTGGTCGCGCACCAGCTCGAAGATGCGCCCCGCGGCGCCCGCATCCGGGTCCGGCAACAGCGTGCGCTGCTCCGACACGATGACGTGCACCATGGCGGCGGCGACGAGCCCCTCCGTGCCCGGCTCGATTGCCAGCCACTCGTCCGCCTGCGCCCCGGTGAGCGACAGGCGCGGCTCCAGTTGGACCAGCCGCGTTCGCCCGCTGCCCTCCCGGCGCCGGCCGTCGGCGAAATCGCGGCCGTATGCGACGGGCGAGAGCCAGGTTTCCAGGAAGTCCGCGCCGAACGACACGATCAGGTCCGGCCGGGCGAAGTCGTAGTGCGGCACGACAGGCCGGCCGAACGCCGCCAGACCGGCCGCACGCAGCGCCTCGTGGGCAAACGGCTCGTAGCGGATCCGCCGGGCGCCGACGCCGCCGGCCCAGCGTTCCACCAGGCGGTCGAGCGTGCCGGTCAGCAGCGGTGTGACGATGGCGATGCGACCCGCTTGCGCGTCCCGCAGGCGGTCGACGAACAGCCGCTGCGCAGCTTCCCAGCCGATTGGCTCCAGCACGCTCTGCCCGGCCGCGGCGTTCGTGGCGCGCCGGCGTTGCGGTCCGCTGAACCGGTCGGGGTCGTAGAGCCCCTGCAGCGACGCCTGTCCGCGGATGCACAGGCTGCCGCGGTTGATCGGATGCTCGGGGTTCCCCTCGACCTTGACCGCGCGTCCCTCGCGCGTGCGGACCACCATGCCGCAGCCCGCGGGACATTCGCCGCAGACCGTTGCGTACCAGGTCGCGACGCCCGGCACGACGTCTTCCGGCGGGACGACGTACGGAATCAGCTGCTCAGCCGGGATGGGCGCGCACGCGGTGATCGCCACCGCGGGCGCCGAGCTGCCGAGCACCTTCAGGAACCTGCGCCGCCCGACGGTCCGCGTCAGTGTCTCGTCCGAACCGACGTCGCCTGTATCCGCAGGCGCCCGATGCACCACTTCTGTCATCCGACTATTGTAGGGGTTCTGCCTGCAGACACTTCCGTCCGCGACTCACCACCCCACGGACATCTGCGCGCCGAACGGGTCAGTAGTGGCAGGTGAGGCAGTCGATTGGCGCCTGGCGCGTTTCGTGGCAGCTCACGCACCAGCCCATCGTCAGCGGCGCGGTCTGCTCGGCGGCATGCATTTGACCGACGTCGCCGTGACAGGCGCTGCAGGCGACGCCGGCCCGCACGTGGCGCTTGTGGGTGAACCGGACGTGGTCGGGGAGATCGTGCACGCGCGGCCAGGCGAGCGGCTGGCCGGCGTCGAAGCGCGCCAGCAGCCGTTCGATATCCGGGCTGTCCGGCAGGACGAACCGGTGGCAGCCGGCGCACCGCGACAGCGGCGGCATCCCGGCCACGGAGCTGCGCCGCGCGTACGCGTGGCAGAGCTGGCAGTCGAGTCCGACGTCGGTGACGTGCGTCTGGTGGCTGAAGCCGAGCGCCTCCGGGTCCACGGCACGCGGCGCTGCGTCCGCCTGTGGGCTCGATCGCAGCGTCGTCACGGCGACCGTCAGGAAGATGCCGAGCGCGGCGGCGAGCAGAGCCGCCACCCGTATCTCCCCGCGCAACCGCCGCTGCATGTACCGCATCGTACGCTAGCCGGGAACAGCGGCACAAACGCCCGGGGAATCAGCCTCCGGCTTCCGGGGGCTGCTCGGGAATCACGAGCGGCGGCCGCCCCGCCCGCCGGCGGATCCAGTCGATGGCGCCCCGCACCTGCCGCTGGCGGACGATGCGCAGCTCCAGGCGCCGCTTGCCGGGGAAGTTCAGCAGGGTCAGCGCCACCAGGATGGTGATGATCCCCTGCCCGGGCAGCACCATCATCGCCAGGCCGGCCAGCAGCAGGACGACGCCGAGGAAATTGCGGGCCACCAGCAATATGCCGGCCGCAACCGGATGGCGCCGGCGCCAGCTTGCAAACGGCGGCTCGCGGCGAACGAAGTAGTCGGCCCGCATGCGCGCCAGCAGTATCGGGATGATCGTCAGACTGCCGGCGAACATCACGACCGACACGATGAACAGCAGTATCAAGGCTGGGTGCACGAGGGTATCCGTCAGCATCGATCCACACCGCGCCTCCAGCGCGGTGGCGCCATTTTAGCCCGCCATGATCGCCTGCGCGCGCCGCGGGGGGGGGGGAGCGTCGAGGCGGCCACGCGCGGCGCGGCGCCACGGCGTGAGGTTTGCCGCGGACTGTTACACTGCCGGCCGTGTCAGCCCGACCACCATTGCCCGTTCCGGCCGCCGTCCGCGCACCACGCACCGCCGCGCGGTGGTGCCGCGGTGCTGTCCTCCTGTATGCGCTGATCTGGCACCCGGCGCCGGCCGGCGCGCAGACCGTGGGCGGCGTGCGGCCCGTGCCGCACGCACCGCCGGCGCGCGGCGTGCTGACGGCCTGGCATACGACGCTCGACGCAGCGCACCTTGCGGGCGCAGACGCCGGCCCGCCATTCGACTGGGACGTCGACTTCCGTTTCGACACCGACCTGTTGGATCTTGGATTCGTGCGCGCCAACGTGCTGGCGCAGGTCGAGACGATCGTCGGCAGCGAGCTGCGCGACGTCGACCCGAACCAGAACAACTACACGGCGGACTTCACTCTGTTCTTCCGACTGCCGCGCGGCGAGCTCGGCGCGATGTTCCACCACGTATCCCGGCATCTGGCCGACCGGGCCGATCAGGGGAGCGTTTCGTGGAACATGGTCGGCGTGTCGTACGCCGAACAGTTCGCCGTCGGTCCGGCGCGGATCGTTGCGGGAGTGCGCGCCATGGGCACCACGGAGCGGGCCGGCGTCGACTACACCGCGCAGATCGAATGGCACGGTGCCGTGGAGCTGCCGGTGGGCTCCCGGCTGGCGATCATCGGCGCCGCGGACGGCGTCCTGGCGCCGGTCGAACGGGAGATGTTCGTGCGCGGTGCCCGCCGCGGCGGGCGGCTTTCGGGCGGCGTCCGGTTCCCGTCAGCCGCCGGCGCCGTCGACCTGTACGCGGGCTGGGAGCAGCGCATAGACGCCGGCCAGTTCACGCGCGACACCACGCGCTGGATGCAGGCGGGCGTGCGGATGACGGTCCCCGCGCCGTGACCTCGGCGCGCGTGATCGCTGTGACATAATCAGCGTTATGAAATCCAGCAGCCCGCGGCAAGACCCCGCGTCGCACCGAGACCGGGGAGGCGCCCGGCTGGCAAGGCGCGACGAGGGCGCATATGGGGCATATGCAACCGCGGAGCAACGCCGCCCAGGCGGGATGCATCGCCGGTCGAATGCAGCGGGGCTCTTGCCGCGGGCTGCCAGGCCCGGTGTGTGGGCCGTTGCCGCCGCCGTCGCCGCGATCGGTGCGCTGTGCGCCGTCACGCTGGACGGCGCGGTCCGGCCGCCGAAGCTCGACTATCGCATCTCGACCCTCGACAACGGCCTGACGGTGATCCTGTCGGAGGATCGCTCCACGCCGATCGTGCATGTCGAGATGTGGTACCACGTCGGGTCGAAGAACGAGCCCCCCGGGCGCACCGGCTTCGCCCACCTGTTCGAGCACCTGATGTTCAAGGGCTCGAAGAACGTTCGGACCGACCAGCATCTGACGTTCATCTCGCGCGTCGGCGGCGACGGCAACGCGTACACGACCGAGGATGCGACGGTGTTTCTCCAGACCGTGCCGTCGCAGTACCTCCCGCTGGTGCTGTGGCTGGAGGCGGACCGCATGGCGACGCTGCGCATCGATCAGCGCGCGCTCAACTCGGAGCGGGAGGTCGTGAAGGAGGAGCGCCGCTGGCGCTACGAGAACGAGCCGTTCGGCCTGCTGTCGGAGATCGTCTACGACCACGCGTTCAACGTGCATCCGTACAAGCACACCGCCATCGGCTCGATGCGCGACCTGGAGGCGGCCTCCATCGACGATGTGCGGGGTTTCTACGAGACGTACTACGTGCCGGAAAACGCCACGATAGTCGTCGCCGGGGACGTCGATCCGGAAAACACGCTGCAGATGATCGAGCACTACCTGGGACGGGTCCCGAAGGCGGTCAACACGGTGCCGCGGGAGATCCCGCGCGAGCCGCCCCCGCAGGCCGAGCGGCGCATCACGGTCGAGGCGGACAACTGGCCGCTGCCGGCCGTGGTCGTGGCGCACCACATCACCTATGACGGGCATCCCGACGCCTATCCGCTGCACATCGCGTCGAAGGTGCTCTCCGACGGCGAGAGCTCGCGCATCCACCGGCGGCTCGTGTACGACGACCAGCTGGCGGTATCCGCCTTCGGCCGGGGCACCCTCATTGAAGACCCGAATCTCTTCTACGCCGTCGCGGTCGTGACGCCGGGGCGCCAGCCGGCCGAGGCGGTCGAGGCGCTGATGGAGGAGCTCGAGCGGCTCAAGCAGGAGCCGGTGAGCGACGAGGAGCTGCAGCGCTCGAAGAACCAGTTCGCGCGCGACTACGTCATCGGGCGCATCACCAATTCGCAGAAGGCGGCGCACCTGGCGCACGCCGCCGTGATCCACGACGACATCACCACTGCGGACGGCGAGTTCGATATCTTCATGAACGTTACGAAGGACGAGGTGCAGCGGGTAGCCCGGACGTACTTCAAGGACACGAACCGGCTGGTGCTGACCATCCTCCCGCGCGGATCGGGTGGCGCATCCGTCGTGGGGGGCAACTCCCGATGATCGGGACCAGCCGGTGCGCACGCGCCTGCCGGTGCGGCTTCCTTCTGGCGGCGTGGCTGCTGGCCGCAATGCCCGCGGCGGGGCAGCCGCCCGACGGCTGGCCCATCGAGAGCCCGCCGCCGCCGTTGCTCGCTTCCGAGGTGAAATTCCCCGAATACGAGTTGCTGCAGCTCGACAACGGCCTGCAGGTGGTCGTGGTCGCCGCGCGCGAGCAGCCGGTGGTGAACGTGCGCCTGCTCGTGCGGGCGGGCTCCACCAACGATCCCGACGCGCTGCCGGGCGTTGCCGCGATGGCGGCGGAGATGCTCGACCGGGGGGCCGGCGGCCGGACCGCGCAGGAGATCGCCGCGAACATCGACAACATCGGCGGCGCGCTGTCGGTCGGCGCCGGCAACGACCTCAGCTTCGTCAACGTCCTGGTGATGAAGGACAGCTTCGATCTCGCCCTGGACCTGCTGGCCGACGTCGCCCGGCGGCCCGCCTACGACCTGGCCGAGATCGCCCGCCACCGCCGCCAGCTGCTGTCGAGCATGCAGGTCAGCTATGAAGATCCGGGCTACATCGCCAGCATCGTATTCGGCCGCCTGGTGTACGGGCAGCACCCGTACGGGCGGCCGAGCACCGGCACGCCGGACTCGATGCGGCGGATCTCCCGCGAGGATCTTCAGGCGTTCCACCGGACGCACTATCTGCCAAACAACGCCATCATGGCGGTAGTCGGGGACGTGACGACGGAGGAGGCGCTGGCCGGCGTCAGCCGCGTGCTCGGCGACTGGGAGCGCGGCGAGCTGCCGGTGCCGAGCCTCATCGAGCCGCCGCGCCAGAGCCCCCGGCTGGTGGTGGTGGACAAGCCGGGTTCCGTGCAGACGGTGATCCGGGCCGGGCATCTGGCCCTGCCGCGCGCCCATCCCGACTTTCTGACATTCGACCTGGCGATCAAGATTCTTGGCGGCGAAGGGGGCAACCGGCTGGGCGGCGTGCTGCGCACGGCGCGCTCGCTGACCTATTCCGCGTCGGCCGATCTGGTCGGCCGCCAGTTCACCGGCGATTTCATGGCGAAGACCGAGACCCGCTCGCCCGCGACGGCCGAGGTGCTGCGGCTGATGGTCGACGAGATCGCCCGGCTGCAGCGCGACCGCGTGCGGCTGGTCGAGCTGGCAGGCGCGCAGGACTATCTGGCGGGCAACTTCCCGCTGTCGATCGAGACGCCGAACGCCATCGCCACGCAGGTGCTGGAGGCGGTGCTGTTCGGTCTCGATCTCGATGCGCTGGAGGCCTATCCGGAGCGGGTGCGCGGCGTGACGACCGGCGACATCCAGCGTGTGGCCCGTACCTTCCTGCAGCCTGACAATCTCGCCATCGTGCTGGTCGGCGACGCCAGGTCGTTCGTCGACGATTTGGCCGGCGTCGGCTTCGACGACTACGAGTTGCTGTCGGTCGATGACGTCCTCTCGTCGACCACCGGCCTGTAGCCATCCTGAAAGCCCGTGGTGAAACCCCGCGTCGCACCGAGACCGGTCGGATCCCCGGCTGACAAAGCAGGAACAACACAGTCAGGAAGGGGGACGACGAGCCCTCAAGCAGTCGTCCCCAGGCCCGCACGGCGGGCCTCGGCAAGCGCGGCGCGGGGCAACGGGGTCCCCGCTAGCGCTTGCCGGGGGTTCGGGGCGTAGCCCCGAGGTGATGAAGCAGTCCCGGCTAGCGGCTGCCGGGGGTTTGGGGCGCAACCCCATCCAATGAAGATCCTGCTGGCCTGCGGCGAGCCGTCGGGCGATCTGTATGCCGGCGCGCTTGCCCGCGAGATTCGGGCGCTCGACCCCGCCGCCCGCGTATACGGTCTCGGCGCCGACGGGCTGGAATCGAACGGCGGGGAGCTGGTTGCGGACTACCGCGGCCTGACCGTCACCGGGCTGTCGGAGGCGCTGTCGGTCCTGCCCCGGTCCCTCGCCGTCTACCGGCGGCTGGTGCGTCTGGCGCGCGCCGAACGGCCGGACGTCTTCGTCCCGATCGATTTTCCCGACTTCAACTTCCGTCTGGCCGGCGCCCTCCATCGACTGGGCGTGCCGGTCGTCTACTACGTCTGTCCACAGTTGTGGGCCTGGCGGCGGGGCAGGCTGCGCGCAATGCGGCGCTTCGTGCGGCGCGCGCTGGTCATCTTTCCGTTCGAAGCCGCAATCTACCGTGAGGCAGGGATACCCGTGGAGTTCGTCGGCCATCCGCTCGTGGAGCTGTGCCAGGCGCGGGAAACGCGCGCCGATTTCCTGCGGGCGGGCGGTCTCGATCCCGCCGGGCCGACCGTGGCACTGCTGCCCGGCAGCCGGCCGAACGAGGTGCGCGCCATCCTGCCGGAGCTGGTCCGCTCGGCGCCGCTGATCCGCCGGCGGGTGCCGGCTGCGCAGTTTCTCGTGGCGCGGGCGCCGCATCTCGACGACGAGCTGTTTGCGCCGCTGGGGGCACTGTCCGCCGCGGGCGTGCCGCTGGCGGTCGTCGAATCGCGTACCGACGACGTGCTGGCGGCCTCCGACGTGGCGGTCACGGCATCCGGCACCGCTACGGTGCAGGCTGCGCTGCACGGTCTGCCGCTGGTGATCGTGTACCGCCTGTCGCCGCTCACGTACCGGCTGGTGCGAACGTTCGCGCATGTCGAAACGGTCGGGATGGTCAACCTCATTGCCGGCCGGCGGATCGTCCCGGAGCTGGTGCAGGATGCCCTCACCGCGGAGGCGGTGCGCGACGAGGTCGTGCGCTTTCTCCTGGACGCGGAGGCCGCGGATCGCACGCGGCAGGCGCTGGGGCAGGTGCGGGAGCGACTGGGTGGGGCCGGCGCGAGCGGCCGGGCTGCCGCGGCAGTGCTGGAGACCGCCCGCGCGCAACGGGCGTCCACGGTAGCCTGAGGGGCGGATGCAGATGCCGGAGCAACCGGAACTCACCGCCGGGCGGATCAAGGCGCAGGCGCGGTCGCTCGGTTTCTCGCTGTGCGGGATCGCCGCGGCCGGCGCGTTCCCCGAGCTGCGGTTTCTCCGGGAGTGGCTCGATCGCGGTTACGCAGGCGAGATGCGCTACATGGAGCGCACCGCCGACCGTCGCGCCGACGTGCGGCAGGTGCTGCCGGACGCGCGGGCGGTGATCGCGCTCGCCACCAACTACAACGTCGACCGGCCGTACTCGGTCGAGCAGGCGGACCCCGGTCGCGCGCGGATCTCGCGGTACGCGTGGGGCGCGGACTACCACGAGGTGGTCGGCGGGCGGACGGCGGCGCTGCTCGACTGGATGCGCGGCGGCGAGCCCGGCGCCGTTCGAGGCGCGGCCGTACGTCGACACCGGACCGGTCCAGGAGCGGGTCTACGCGCAGCGCGCCGGCCTCGGCTGGGTCGGCAAGAACAGCTGCCTGATCAACGAACGCCTCGGTTCCTGGCTGTTCCTGTCGGAGATCATCTGCACGCTGCCGCTGGAGACCGATCCGCCGGCGCTGGACCAGTGCGGTACCTGTTCCCTCTGCCTGGAGGCGTGCCCCACCGGGGCGATTGTCGAGCCGCGGGTGATCGATGGCACCCGCTGCCTGTCGTATCTGACGATCGAGGCGCGGGGGGAGCTCGACGAGTCGGTACGCCCCGAGATCGGCAACCACGTCTACGGTTGCGACGTTTGCCAGGACGTGTGCCCGTGGAACGCGCCGGCGGCGGTATCCGACGATCCCGCCTGGCGGCCGCACCCGGCCGCTCGATCAGCCCAGGCTGAGCGACCTCTGGCGCCAGCCGGATGCGGTGCTGCGGCCGATCGTGAAGCGCGGCGCGATGGCGCACGCCGGGGTGCGCAGCCTGCGCCGCAACACGGCCGTGGCGCTCGGCAACAGCGGGTCGGCGGCAGCCACCGAGGCGCTGTCCGTCCCGGCGGCGGGCTCACGGTCCAACCCCGTGGTGGAGGTGCACGCGGCCTGGGCACGGCGGCGCCTGCAGGAATTTGGCGGCCGGGACGGCCGCTGAACCGGCTATCGTGACAGCCGGCGCGGGGACCGCGCCGCGGGGCGGGACGGCCGGTCCTGCCGTGCTTCGACCATCCGGCTCAGCTGCTCCTGACGCGCCTGCAGCCCCGTCCGCTCGGTTGCCAGGAGGCGGAAGTGATCGAGCCGCGCCGCCGGGAGACGGCCGGCGGCAACCGCTTCCTGCACGGCGCACCCCGGCTCGCTGCGGTGGCTGCAGTCGCGGAAGCGGCAGTCGCCGGCGAGGGCGTCGACGTCGTCGAAAGTCGCCTCCAGCGCCCGGCCCGTGTCCCACAGCCGAAGCTCCCGCATGCCGGGTGTGTCGATGATGACGCCGCCGGCCGGCCGCAGCATCAACTCCCGGTGCACCGTCGTATGGCGGCCGCGGCTGGTGCGGCGGTGGACGCGGTAGGTCTGCTGGCGCTCGCTGCCCAGCAGGTGATTGATGATTGACGACTTGCCGGTCCCCGACGATCCGAGCAGCGCCACGGTGCGGCCGGGCGCAAGGTACGCCTCGAGCTGGTCGATCCCGGTCGGTTGGGCGCAGCTCGTGGCGTGTACCGGCACGCGCGGCGCGATGGCGCGGATGGCCTTCACCGCGTCTTCCGGCGCCGGGCAGAGGTCGGTCTTGTTCAGCACCACGACCGGCGCGGCGCCGCTTTCGGCCGCGGCAACCAGGTAGCGCTCGACCCGGCGCGGGTTGAAGTCGCCGTCCAGCCCCGAGACGAGCAGCACCGTATCGACGTTGGCGGCCACCACCTGCCGCTGCGTGGGATCGCCGGCCGCCTTGCGCGCGAAGCAGCTCCGCCGCGGCAGGATGGAGAGGATGGATGCGCGCCGGCCGCCGACGCGGATCGCCACCCAGTCGCCGACCGCCGGGAGTCCATCCGGTCCGGCCGCTGCATGCCGCAGGCTGCCGGCCGCCTCGGCCAGCAGCTCGCCGTCGCGTGTGTGGACGCGGTACAGGTGGTTGTGCTCGATCGCTACCCGCGCGGGAACCAGATCCGCCGTTCCCACGGCGTCGAGCGCCGCGGCAAACGCGCCGTCCCACCCGAGTTGCTCAAGTATGACCGGCAACTACAACTTGGGGCTGCGCCCCAAACCCCCGGCAAGTGCTAGCGGGAACTGCTTCATCATCTCGGGGCTGCGCCCCGAACCCCCGGCGGCCGCTAGCGGGGACTGCTTCATTACCTCGGGGCTGCGCCCCGAACCCCCGGCAAGCGCTAGCGGGGACCCCTTTGCCCCGCGCCGCGCTTGCCGCCGCGAGAGGCCGCAGTCTACTACACTAGAAAGTTCGACGATGCCCGAATCGACCAGACGCATGACCGCCGGCGCGTGGCAGGAAGCGCGCGCGCTCGTGTGGCGCTACCGGCGGCGGCTGCTGCTGGGACTCGCGCTGATGCTGGTGAGCCGCCTGGCCGGCCTGGCGCTCCCGGCGATGTCGCAGTTCATCCTCGACGACGTGATCCCCAACGGGCGGACGGACCAGTTGTATCTGCTCGCCGGCGTCGGGCTCGCGGCGACGGTGGTGCAGTCCGCCACCGCCTTCAGCCTGTCACAGATCCTGGGCGTCGCCGCCCAGCGCGCCATCACCGACGTGCGCAAGCAGGTGATGGCTCACGTCACCCGGCTCCCGATCCGCTACTTCGATTCCACGCAGACCGGCGTGCTGATCTCGCGGGTCATGACCGACGCCGAAGGGATCCGCAACCTGGTGGGCACCGGACTCGTCCAGCTTGCCGGCAGCTTCGTCACCGGCGCCCTGGCGCTCGGTGTCCTGTTTTATCTCAACTGGCAGCTCACCAGCCTGACCCTGGTCGTGCTGATCATCTTCGGCGCCTGCATGTCGCTGACGTTTTCCTGGCTGCGGCCGATATTCCGCGCCCGCGGCAAGCTGAACGCGGAAGTCACCGGCCGGCTGGGGGAGACGCTGGGGGGCATCCGCGTCGTCAAGGCGTACACGGTGGAGAAGCGGGAGCAGATCGTGTTCGCCCGCGGCGCGCACCGGCTGTTCCGCAACGTGGCGAAGACGGTGACCGGCGTGTCGGCCGTCTCGTCGGTCGCCACGCTCATAATGGGCGCAATCGGTGCGCTGATGATCGTGCTCGGCGGGCAGGCCCTCATGACCGGCACGTGGACGACCGGCGCGCTGGTGCAGTATCTGCTGTTCACCGGGTTGCTGATCGCCCCGGTCATCCAGATCTCGTCGATCGGCACGCAGATCACCGAAGCGTTCGCGGGCCTCGACCGGATCCGCGAGATCCGCAGCATGGCGACCGAGGACGAGGAAGACCGGGCACGCGCCGCGGTCGGCACGGTCGGTGGCGAGGTACGGCTGGAGCAGGTCGGGTTCGAGTACGAGGCGGGCGTGCCGGTGCTCCGGGATGTGTCGCTGACCGCCCCGCCCGGTACCACCACCGCCCTCGTGGGGTCGAGCGGGTCGGGCAAGAGCACGCTGATCAGCCTGGTCATGGCGTTCAACAGGCCCATTACCGGGCGCGTAATGGTGGACGGCCGCGACCTGGAGACGCTGCGCCTGAAAGAGTTCCGCGCCCATCTCGGCGTGGTGCTCCAGGATAATTTCCTGTTCGATGGCACCATCGCCGCCAACATCAGCTTCTCGAAGCCCCACGCCACACGCGACGAGATCCGGCAGGTGAGCCGCATCGCGCACTGCGAAGAGTTCATCGAGCAGTTCCCGGACGGCTACGACACTGTCGTGGGGGAGCGCGGGGTCAAGCTGTCGGGCGGCCAGCGCCAGCGCGTCGCCATCGCCCGCGCCATCCTGGCCGATCCGCGGATCCTGATCCTCGATGAAGCGACGTCGAGCCTCGACAGCGAGAGCGAGGCGTTGATCCAGGACGGCCTCCAGGCGCTGCGCCGCGGCCGGACCACGTTCGTCATCGCCCACCGGCTTTCGACGATCCAGACGGCCGACCAGATCGTGGTGCTCGAGGCAGGCCAGGTTGTGGAACGCGGCACCCATGCGGAATTGCTGGCGGCGGACGGCCGCTACCGGCAGCTCTACGACACCCAGTACCGGCTGGAGCGGAACCGTTTCATCAATCCGGGCGAGGACTTCACGCCCGAACTTCCCGAGCCGGCGCTCCCGGCGCACGGCTCCAGAACCGCCGGCGACGGTTGATACAATGTGCCGATCGCGGAGGCGACGGATGAGACGACGGGCGCTGGCGGCGGGACTGGCGGCGGGGGTGGCGTTGCTCGGCCTCGGATCCGCAGCGGGGCGTGCGCAGGCCAGCGGCACGCTCACCGGGCTGGTCAGCGTCGACGCCGTGCCCGAGAAGATCATGGTGACGGTCGACACCGATCAGATGGTCTGCGGCGACGAGGTCGAGGACCAGGCGACCGTGGTCGATTCGTCCGGCGGCGTGGCCAACGCCGTCGTCGTCGTCAGCGGGTTGGAGTGGGACGCCGATCCGCCGGCGCCGACCGTCGCCAACGAGGGCTGCTATTTCCGGCCGCGGGTGCAGGTGGCCCGCACGCGCAGCCAGTTGCTGATCACGAGCGCCGACGAGACGCTGCACTCCACGCACGCCTACGACGACCGGCAGCGGACCATGTTCAACATCGCCATCCCGTTCCCCGGCCTGGAGATCACGCGCCCCCTGCGGCGTCCGGGCGTCGTCCGCATCGAGTGCGACTCGCACGGCTGGATGCGCGGGTGGCTCTACGTCACCGGCGACCGGGCGGCCGTCACCGGCGCGGACGGCCGCTTCGAGCTGGCCGGCATCCCGCCCGGCTCCTACGAACTTGCCATCTGGCACGAACGGTACGAGGGTGAGCCGCAGACGGTCACCGTGACGGCCGGCGGCTCGACCGATGCGCGCTTCACCCTTCGCTGACTCACTGCCGGCCTCCCGGGCGCCGGCGATGCCATGACCCCGCAGCTTGCGTACACGATGAAGGGCCTGGGCGCGGTGTTGCCACAGGGCCGCCCGGCGTTCCGCGACCTCTGGCTGTCGCTGCCGGCCGGCGCGCGGGTCGGCGTCATCGGCCCGGCCGGCGCCGGCAAGACGACGCTGCTCCGCATCATGGCGGGGGAGTTGACCGACTTCGAAGGGGAGGCCGGCCCGGCCGCCGGCGTCACGGTCGGTTATCTGCCGCCCGCACCGCGCATCGACGATGCCGAAACGGTCGCCGGCGCCGTCGAGGCCGGCGTGGCCCACCTGCGCGCGCTGCTCAAGGAATACGACCAGGTGATGGCGGTGCTCTCGTCGGGGCCGACGGACTACGGGCCGCCGATGGAGGAGCAGGGGCGGCTGCAGCAGGCGCTCAACGCCACCGGCGCCTGGCGCCTGGACCGGCGCAGCGCGTCGCTCACCGACGCGCTGCGGCTGCCGCCCGGACGCACGCCGCTCGGCAAGTTGTCAGCCGCGGACCGCCGCCGGGTCGCGCTCTGCCGGCTGCTGCTCCAGGCGCCGGATCTGCTGCTGCTCGACGAGCCGGCCGACGATCTCGACGCCGAGGTTGCGGCCTGGCTCGACCGGCACCTGGCGGGTTATCCCGGGACGGTGGTGGCCGCCACCCGCGACCGCTGCTTCCTGGAAGAGGTCGCCGACTGGATCCTGGAGCTGGACGGGGGCGTGGCCGTGGCGTGGCGCGGCGGATACGCATCCTGGCTGGAGCAGCAGCAGCAGCAGCTCGACGCCGCCGCGGAGCCGGAGGCGGACCGCCGGCGCGCCGTGCAGCGGGAAATCGACTGGCTGCGGATGCCGCCGCGCGGACGGCCGGCCCGCGCCCGGGCGCTGTTGCGGGACCGCGCGGGGGCGAGTCCCGGCCCGGCCGCCGTCGAGGCGGAGGGCGTCATCAAGGGGTACGGCGAGCGGGCGCTCATCGGTGGGCTGTCATTTACGCTGCCGCCCGGCGGTATCGCGGGCGTGCTCGGTCCCGGCGGGTCCGGCAAGACCACGCTGCTGAAGCTGATCGCGGGCCATGAAGCGCCGGATGCCGGCGTCGTCCGTCGTGGTGCGCAGGTCCGGGCGGCGTTTCTGGCCGCGCCCGACGGCGGGCCGTGTCCGGACCCGGCGTCCGGCCTGGCCGCGCTGCAGCGGACGGGCGTCAACCTCGTGTTCCTGGACGAGCCCGAGCGCGGCCTGGATGTCGCTGCGCTGCGCGCGCTGGAGGACGCGTTGCTCGCGTTCACCGGCAGCGCGGTGGTGGCTACGGGCGACCGCCGGCTCCTCGACCGCGTCGCCACCCACATCCTTGCCTTCGAGGGCGACAGCCGCGTGGAATGGTTCCCCGGCGTCTATCCGGCCTATGAGGCCGATCGCCGCCGCCGCCTGGGGCGGGCCGCCGACCAGCCGCACCGCATCCGGTTCCGCAGGCTGACGCGCGAATAGTCTGCCGGACTGCAGGACCTACCGCTTGCGGATCAGGTGCAGCGCGACGGCGGCGCCCAGCAGCAGCAGCCCTATGGCGTCCGTTGTGGTGGTTGCGTAGAAGAGCAGCAGCCCGGCCGCGACGGCGGCCACCCGCTCAATCGGCGTCGCCGGCTTCGTCAGCCAGCCGCCCAGGCCCATCGCCAGCGCGCTGACGCCGACCGCGGCGGTGCCCGAAGTGCGCACGATGTCGCCGATTGGCGCCTGCAGCAGGACGCCCGCACCTTCGGGGCTGAGGGTGAAGGCGAACGGCACCAGGAACGCCGGCAGGGTGTACTTCCAGGTGAGCATCATCGTACGGAACGGGCTGCCGCCGGTGATGGCGGCCGCGGCGAACGGCGAGAGCGCCGTCGGCGGGCTGACCTCGGACAGCACCGCGTAGTAGAAGATGAACATGTGCGCCGCGAAGTCGGGGATGCCGACCAGCGTCAACGCCGGCGCGATCATCACCGCCGCGATGATGTAGGAGGCGGTGACCGGGACAGCGAGTCCCAGCATCCAGACCGCGACCGCCGCGTACGCCACCGTCAGGAACACGCTGCCGCCGGCCAGCGCGACAAGGATGCCGGCCAGCTTCAGGCCGAGTCCGGTCAGCGTCACCACCCCCACGATGATGCCGGCGGTGGCCGTGGTGGCCGCCACCGACAGCACGCTTCTGCCGCCGTCCTCGAGCGCCGCGAGCAGCCGCCGCGGCACGAGCGCGGATTCCGAACGGACGAAGCTCAGGCCGATGGCGCACAGCGTGGCGAAGAAGACGGCGCGAAACGGCGTCATGCCCGAGACCAGCAGCACGACGATCAGCACCAGCGGCAGGAACTGGTAGCCCGAGCGGCGCAGCAGCGTCCACGCCGGCGGCAGATCGACCGCGACCGCCTTCGTATGCAGCCGGCGCGCGTCCGCCTCGATCATCAGGATGATGGAAAGGTAGTACAGCACCGCCGGGAGGATCGCCATGGCGATCACCTGCAGATAGCTGATCTGCAGGAACTCGGCGATCAGGAACGCCGCCGCGCCCATGGTGGGGGGTGCGAGAATCGCCCCGATACCGGCCGCCGACAGAATGCCGCCACCGACGTCGGCGGAGAACCCGGCGCGCCGCAGCAGCGGCCAGGCGACCGCCCCGAGCGTAACCGTCGTCGCCACCCCGCTGCCGGAGACGGTGCCCAGGAGAAAGCCGGAGATGGTCACGGTGCGCCCCGGCCCGGCGCCGCTGCCGGAGCGTCCGAACGCCGCCATCGTCCAGGTGATGAAGAACTGGCCGGCGCCCGAATGGGCGAGAATCGCGCCGAAGATGGTGAACAGCACGATGTAGGTGGCCGCGACATCGAGCGGCACGCCGAAGATGCCTTCCAGCGTCATGTAGAGCGTGCCGACCAGCCGGGCGGTGTCGTAGCCGCGGTGGGCGAACAGGTCGAGCCCGATCAGCTCGAACAGCGGGCCGAAATAGCCGTACAGCACGAAACCGACCGCCGTTACCGGCAGGATCGGGCCGACGGTGCGGCGCGTCGCTTCCAGCACCAGCAGCGTCGCCACGCCGCCCAGCAGCAGGTCGGTGACGCTCGGCGTCGCGGCGCGGTACACGAACCGGTCGAAGTCGACGATCGGCCAGACGAGCGCCGCCACGGCGGCCGCCACGAGCAGCCAGTCCACAGCCGTCACCCGCGACCGCGCCCGCGCGCGGGCCGGGTAGAGCAGGAAGGTGGCGATCAGCACCAGCAGCAGGAAGCTGGGCCGGTAGATCTGCGGCTGGATGATGCCGACCACCCAGTACAGGGCGTACAGCGACAACCCCGCGGTGAGGATTACCGCGAGCCCCCGTGGAAAGCCGGTGAGCGCGCGGGTCGGCCCGTCAGGCGTCGCCGGCGGGTGGGGCTCGGTCATCTAGGAGTCCGTGGTGAAACCCCGCGTCGCACCGAGACCGGCCAGGCGCCGGGCTGACAAGGCATGACGAGGGAACACATTGAGCATATGTGACTGAGGAACAACGCAGCTCAGGCCGGATGCATGGCTGGTCGAATGCAGCGGGGCTTTTGCCACGGACTCCTAGCGGCGCGGCATGCGGCGGACGCCGGCGTCCTACGGTCCGGCGCCATCCCAGACGCCGCGCTCGCGGTAGAAGCTCGCCGCGCCGTCGTGGAACGGCACGGGCGAGCCGACCACGGCGGTCTCGAGCGACAGCACGCCCGCCATCGGGTGGACGGCTGCCAATTCCTCGTGATACGCGAACAGCGCGGCGGTGATGCCCCGCGCCATCTCCGCATCCATGGACTCATGCGCCACGAGCACGTTCGAGACCGCGACCGTCGCGACGTCGCCGTCCATGCCGGGATAGGTCTGTTGCGGGATGACCGACCGGTGATAGACCGCCGCGCCGTAGCGCGTCAGCAGCGACTCCAGGGTGCCGCCGTTCGGTATCAGCCGGATGGTGCGGCCGGGGGTCGTGGCGAGGTCGAGCAGCGCACCGGTCGGTATGCCGCCGCTCCAGAAGAACGCTTCGATCTTGCCGTCGCGCAGGGCGCCCACGGACTGCGTCGCGCCGAGGCTCTGGCGGCGGATGTCCTGCTCCGGATCCACGCCGGCCGCCTCCAGAATGCGGAACGCGCTGATTTCGGTGCCGCTGCCCGGGGCGCCGGTCGACACCACGCGCCCGTCCAGCCCGGACACCGACTCGATACCGGTGTCGGTCAGCGTCACGAGGTGGTTGTGGTTGTCGTACAGCACCGCAATCGCGCGTGCCGGGACCGCGCCGAACGTGTCGAACGCGCCCCGGCCGTTATAGGCGTCGTCGAGCGAATCGGCCAGGGCGAAGGCGAGATCCGCGGAGCGGTTGGCGAGGAACTTCAAGTTGTCGACGGTGCCGGCCGTCACCTCCGCGGTCGCCTCGACCCCCTCGAGATTGTCGCTGATCACCTTGGCGATGCCGCCGCCGTACGGGTAGTAGACGCCGCCGGTGCCGCCGGTGGCGATGGAGATGCGGCGGGTCAGTCCCTGGGGTTGGCCGCAGGCCAGCACAACGGTTGCCGCCGCCGCGACAGCCGCGGTGATGGTCAGCCGGAATAGCCGGAACGGGCCGGCGCCGCGCCTGAGCATTTGGGGTTTCCCTCGTCGCTCGAATGCGCCCCCATATTACTCCACCGCATCCGTGCGGGGTACAATGGCGGGTTGAACCCGGGCGCCGCATCGCACGCGGCAACCGCCAACAATTGTGGAAGGGAACGGCAAGCGTGAACGAGGCCGTCCCCAGGCCGCGTACAGCGCGGCCCGGCAGGCGCGGCGCGGGGCGAGGGTCCCTAGTGCCTGCCGGGGGTTTGGGGCGCAGCCCCAAGGAGTAGAAGATGACACCAGGCAAGCTGGCCGGGATGAAGGCGGTGTCGACCGCCAGGGGCACAATCGGCGCCGCCGCGATGGATCAGCGGGGGTCGCTGCAGAAGGCGTTGGCCAAGGCGAGCGGGGGCGACGTCAGCGACGGCATGATGGAGGAGTTCAAGGGGGCGGTTGCCGAGGTGTTGACGCCGCACGCCTCCGCCATCCTGCTGGACCCGCAGTGGGGCATCGGGCCTTCGAAGCGGCGCAGCGCCAATGCGGGCCTGCTGCTGGCGTACGAACAGAGCGGCTATGACAACAGCCGGCCCGGGCGGCTGCCGGATCTGCTGCCGCACTGGTCGGCGCGGCGGTTGCAGGAAGCGGGCGCCGACTGCGTCAAGGTGCTCATCTACTACACCCCGTTCGATACCGCCGACGTGAACGAGGAGAAGCATGCGTTCGTGGAGCGGATCGGCGACGAGTGCCGCACCAACGACCTGCCGTTCTTCCTGGAATTCGTCGGGTACGACCCGGCCGGTGGCAACGAGAAGGGGCTGGAGTTCGCCCGCATCAAGCCGCAGGTAGTGGCCGGCAGCATGGCCGAATTCACCAAGGCGCGCTACGGCGTCGACGTGATGAAGGTGGAGGTGCCGGTCAACATGAAGTACGTGGCGGGCAGCGACAGCTTCGCGGGCGAGGCGGCATACACGCGGGACGAGGCGCTCGAGCATTTCCGGGCCACCGCCGCGGTCGCCACCAAGCCGTTCATCTACCTGTCGGCCGGCGTGAGCAACGCCGAGTTCACCGGGTCGCTGGAGCTGGCCGCCGAGTCGGGCGTGACCTGGGCCGGCGTGCTGTGCGGGCGGGCGACCTGGAAGGACGGCATCCCGGTCTATGCCAAGGAAGGGATCGGGGCATTCCGGCGCTGGCTGCAGACCGAAGGCGTCGAGAACATCGGCAACGTCAACGAGCGGCTGACGCGGGCCCATGCCTGGTTCGAGACGTTTGGCGTCAGCTCGGCCGATGCGCTGGCTGGTGCGTGACGTTCCAGTACCGCCCGCAGATCCTCGCCGAGCTGGCGACCCACGGGGTCCGGCCGACGCCGCATTCGCGGCCGGAGCTGGTGCACGAGTACGTTAACGACCTGTATCGGTTCGAGCTGCGGCGGCTTCGCGCGCGGCACGTTCGGGGCGAGATTCCCAAGCCGGTGTACTCCGCGCACGTCGTCGAGCTGCGGAAGAAGTACATCCTGGTGTCGGTGCCCCTCCGGCGGTGGACGCTGCCGGAGGAGGCGTAGGCTCCCACCGGCGGGACGTCAGCGCCCGCCCCAGGAGATCATGTGGCCGGTGTTGATGGCCGGCGTGCCGTTGCGGAAACGGTGCCGCCCCGGCGTCGTGAAGGCGGCCATCTCGGCATGCGCGGGGGAGCCGTAGCGGGGCGGGGAATGCTCGAGGTCTATCCCCTGGTACAGCCGCAACTCAGGGGCCGGCGCGAACACCCGCACCTGAATGTTCAGCCGGAGCACCCCGTTCCGGGATTCCAGGTTCGGCACTTGCGCCAGCATTCGCTGGATCCGCTCGAGTGAGACCGGCAGGTCGAGGGTGCTATCCGCCTCGGCCGGGTCGTCGCCGGCCGGCGCCTGCCCGCCGCCGGCGTGCGCGGCGGGCGCCGCCAGCAGCGCAAGCAGGAATACCGCCGTACACGGCAGCGCCATGCGCGCCATCACTCTCCTACCGTACGAGCCGCGCCGCCGTCCGTCAAGGCATACGTGTACGATCGCCCCGACGTGTCCATTGCCTGGATTCTCGTGCCGCTGGTGGCGCTGGCGTTGCTGCTGGCGTTGCTGCTGGTGTTGTTGGCCCGCCGGCTGCAACAGGCGCGCGACGGCGCCGCGCGTGTCGAGGCGCGTCTGGCGGCGGTGCTCGCAGCGGCCGGCACCGGACTCTCGGTGTGGAGCGCGGCCGGGCGCCTGGTGGCGTGCAACGCCCGCTTTTCCGAGCTGTATCCGGATGTGCCGCTCAAGCCGGGACTGGAGCTGGAGGACCTGATCCGCTTCACCGCCACCCGCGGCCTGGTGCAGGTGCCCGACGATCAGGTCGAAGCGTGGGTGCAGGCGCGCCTGACCGGCATGCGCGAGGGTGCGCGCGAGGTCGTGCGTACCGCGGCCGGGCGCTGGCTGGAGATGCGCGCCGTGCCGTCGGACGACGCGGAGACGCTGCTGCTGTACAGCGACGTCACGGACGCGGAGGCGACCCGGGCCGAGCTGTCCGGGCACGCCCGGCAACTCACGCGCCGCGCCGCCGATCTGGAACTGCTGAATAGCGCGGCCGCGTGCGCGGCCAGCCGTCCGTTCGAGGCGGCCGTCCCGCAGGTCGTGGCGCTCGTCTGCGCCTGGGCCGGCTGGCCGATCGGCCGCGCCTGGCGCGTGGCGGGCGCAGAGCCGCTGCGCTGCGAGGTGTTGCCGGAAGCGCTCGTGACTACCGGCGAGGCGTTCGAGCCGCTCCGGCCGATGCTGGCCGCCGAGCCGCCGCCGGATGCGGACAGCGTCGCCTCGCGCGCGGTGCGCGCTCGCCGCGTCGCCTGGGTCCCCAACGTGGAGGGGGATCCCGCGTTCCAGACCGGCGCCCGCGTGGCGTTGCCGGGAATCCGCGGCGCGTGCGGCGTTCCGGTCACGTGCGGGGAGCAGGTGGTTGCCGTCTTCGAGTTCCTGTCGCCCGAGCAGCTCGCGCCCGCCGCGGCGACGACGCGCCTGCTCGAGAGTGTCGGGCGGATGCTGGGCGCGGCCGCGGCGCGCCCAGCTGACCCGCGGCGTGCACCGAACGGGTAATTGTCAACCGCCGCGGATTGCCAGCCGGCCGGCGCCCGCGCGCAGGATGGCGCCCGCCGCCGCCTCCACGGGCACCGCGCCGTCCACGACCAGATCGGCGTGCCGCCGTGTCGGTTCGACGTAGCGGCGGAACTGCGGGTGGACGGTCGTGCGCCACTGCGCGCGGGTCGCCGCCGCGCTCCGGCCGCGCTCCCGCGCGTCGCGCGCCAGGCGCCGCTGCAGGCAGGTGCCCGCATCGCAGGCGATGAAAATGCGCATGGCGAGCAGCGCCCGCACGGCCTCCCAATACAGCGCCAGCCGCCCCTCCACGATGACCGTCCGCCCTGGCTCCAGGAGCGCGGTCTCCGGCCGCCGGACGTGCGTGCGGTAGTCGTACACCGGCCGCTCAATCGTCCGGCCCGCCGCGACTTGCCGCAACTGTTCGAGCAGAAGTGGCAGGTCGAACGCCGCGGGCGATTCGAAATCGAGGCGTTTCCGCTCGGCAAGCGGGACGCCGCGGCGGTCGAGATAGTACGCGTCCAGCGGCAGCACCGCTTCCGGCGTGCCCGTCAGGCGGCTTGCCAGCCGCCGCGCGAGCGTGGTCTTCCCGGCCCCCGAGTGCCCCGCGATGCCGATCAGGTAAGGCGCGTCCACGCGCCCACTATAGAAGACCGGGCGCTCCGCCAACCGTCGGCAAGAGGGGGCGACCCGACCGGGCCAGTGGTTGATTAGACTAGTGTGACTAGATAGGATGGCGGCTTATGGGCCTCCTCTACTCGACATACGAAGCGAAGGCGCGATTCTCCGAGATCATTCGACAGGTGCGGGAAGGAAAAACTGTGACGGTGTCGTACCGTGGCGAGCCTGTGGCGGAGATTCGGTCGATACAGCGGGCTCACGAATCGCTCGAACAGCGGCTCGACGACCTCTCCCGGCGCGGGATCATCGTGCCAGCGGGTCAACCTAATGCGGCGTTCCGGGTGTTGGAGCGCCAGCCGGGCGCCTTGCGGCGGTTCCTCGACGACCGCAACGCATGAACGTCGCCTACCTCGACACGTCGGCGCTGGTGGCAGTCGCCTTTGGGGAGCGCGGCGGCCCCGCGCTGGCGGCGCAACTGGGAACATTCTCACGGTTGCTCTCGTCGAATCTGCTGGAGGCGGAGATACGGGCGGCCTGCGCGCGGGAGGGGCTCGACTTCTCGGAGCAAGTCCTAGCCAACCTCGAGTGGGTGCTTCCGGACCGGTCGCTGCGTCCGGAGATCACGGCGGTCCTGGCAGCCGGCTACCTGCGCGGTGCGGACCTGTGGCACGTGGCCGCGGCTCTCTACGTAGCTCCGTCAGCGGGTGACATGGCGTTCATCACGCGCGACAGGCGGCAGCGCACCGTGGCTGCGGCGCTCGGATTCCACTGTGCGTGGTAAAGGCCCCCGGTAGTCGAACGGGCAGGCATGCCGCAATGGAGGTGCTTTGCGGAGGTGCCCGGTGAGGTTGCCGGTGCCTGGCATGATCCTGGGTCACACCTGGGACGAAGGGCGCCGAGCCGATGGGTAGATTCCTGGAAGCCTCCGGTCGTGGCAGCTCGCACTGCTGGCGGCGCTGCTCCTGCTTGCCGATCTGCTGATTCCGGATCCGCTGCCGTTCGTCGACGAGCTGCTGCTCGCGGTACTGACCTACCTGCTGGCGCGCTGGCACCGCCCGCCGCGCGCCGGCCCGCGCTAAACGCTGCGGCCCCGGCAGCCACGCGTTGCCGCAGCGCGTCAGTATAAGATCGGCAAGATTACGCCTGTGTTTCCGCCGGCGTCCGAGGGGACAATGTCCGAAACCGTCCATACGGCGCCTGCCGTTCCCAACCTCCTGGAGCATGGCGCGCCCGTGCGCGGAGCGCCGCAGGCGCTCGACAAGCGCCTGTTCGTGCAGCTCCAGGTGTTCACCGACTGCCTCGATACCGGCCCCGCCGTGGAAGCGGTACGGCGCAGCGGTCTGGAGGCGGCGGTATACGCGAACGTGAATGACCCGCGCGGCATCGGCGTCGTGATGATGGATGAGGATCCAGCCGCGTTTGCCGGGCCGGCGCGCGCGCTGCTCACGGCGCCGCCGTTCGCCGCGCTGACGCCGCTGCCCGCGTTCACGATGCTCGGCCGCACGTACGCGCAGGGGCGCGAGGCGGACCTCGAGGATTTCCTGCTCTACCGCGTACGGCGCAACGTCCTGAACCCGGACACGCCGTGGGCCGTCTGGTATCCGCTCCGCCGGCACGGCGCCTACAACCGGCTGCCGCGCGCCGAGCAGGGGCGCATCATGATGGAGCACGGCATGCTCGGGCGGCGCTACGGCGAGGCGGGGTTCGCCGCCGACGTGCGGCTCGAATGCCACGGCATCGACCGCGACGACAACGACTTCGTCATCGGGCTGATCGGCGCCGAGCTGCACGCGCTCTCCAAGCTGGTCAAGGAGATGCGGTCCACCCGCCAGACGTCGGAGTTCATTGCCAAGATGGGGCCGTTCTTCGTCGGCACGGCGCTGTATCAGGCGCCGGCGTCCAGCCGGGCGCCGGCCGGCCGGCGATGACCGGGGACACGAGCACCCCGACCGGCGCGCAGCCCGCGGACGAACTGAACCGGCTGCCGCTGCCCGAGACCAACCCGCGCGGCCTGCTGCGCCATTTCGGGCCCGGACTCATCCTGATGATGACCGGCATCGGCACCAGCCACCTGGTGACGGCGCCGGCGGCCGGCGGGCGCTTCGGGTATGCCCTGCTCTGGTGCATTCCGGTCGCGTACATCTTCAAGTACTACGGCTTCGAGATGGCGTTCCGCTTCACCAACGCCACGGGCCGCAGCATGCTCGACGCCTACACCACGGCGCCGGGCAAGTGGCCGGTCTGGTACGTGCTGATCACCACCATCATCCAGTGCGCGCTGGGGCAGGCGGGAAGGCTGGCGGCCGCCGCCGCTGTGCTCTTCTACGTCTTCTCCGAATACCTGGGGCTCGGCCTGCCGAGCTGGGCGTACGGCTTGGGGCTTGGCGTGCTCTCGGTCAGCATCATCCTGTACGGACGCTACGCGGCGGTGGAGCTGGCCACCAAGCTGCTGGCCGGACTGCTGTTCGTCTCGACCGTGGGCGTGTACCTGTTCGAGCCGGCGCCGCTGGGAGCGATGGGCCGCTTCTTCGTGGTCGAGACGCCGGAGGGTTCGTGGCTGATCATCGCCGCCTTCCTCGGACTGCTGCCGACCGGCATGGACGTCTCGCTGCAGGCGTCGGAATGGGGCAAGGCGAAGCGGGTCGGCATGGGGCGGATCCGCGAGCAGCTCGAACGCGACGGGTTGGCTCGCCGCTTCGACGCATTCGGGTCGAAGAGCACGGATCTGGCCGTCGACGTCTCCAAGCTGCCGCGCCATGCGCAGGAGTACTGCCGGCGCTGGTTCCGTATCGGAATCTGGGACTTCACGCTGGGACATATCGTCTCGTTCGTCCTCGCGGTGATCTTCCTGCTGCTGGCCGCAGTCTGGCTCTATCCGAGCGAGGTTGCGGGCAACGCGGTGATCGGCGAGATCGCGCGCATCTTCACCGACAGCATCGGACCCGGCATGATGCTGATCTTCCTGCTGGGCGCCTTCGCCGCGACGTTCTCCACCGCGTTCAACTACTTCGACGGCTGGCCGCGCGTCGTGGCGGCCTGTTGCCGCAACCTGTTCCGCTCGACCGCCGCGCTGCCCGGTATCGCCGCTGATGAGTTGACGGACGCGCACCGCCGGACGGTCGTGTCGGAATACAACATCTACCGTCTGACGATGGGCTACTCGCTCGTCGCGGCGGTGCTGATCATGGCCGGGCTGCCGCGGCCGGTCTTCCTCGTGCTCGTCTCGTCGGCGCTCGCGTTCTTCATCGCCCCGGTGATCTTCTTCCTGAACGTGTACTACTGCGTCACGGTAATCCCGAAGACCGACACGGCGTTCTATCCGTCGGCGCCGGTGCGCGCCTTCGCCTGGCTGAGCTTCATCGTCTTCACCGGCCTGACGGTCGTCGTCATCATGGCCCGCGTCTTCGGCTTGACGCTCTTCGGGGGGTGAGGTCGTGAAGGTTTGCGTGGTCGGAGCCGGCGCCATCGGCGGCTACATGGCGGTACGCCTGGCCGACGCCGGACACGACGTGTCGGTGATCGCCCGCGGCCCGCACCTGGCGGCGATCCGTCAGCGCGGCCTGACGCTGATCGAAGCGGACCGGCAGCGGACGATTACGCCGGTCGCGGCCACCGACGACCTCCGCGACCTCGGGACGCAGGACCTGGTGCTGCTGGCGCTCAAGGCGCACCAGATCGAGCCGGTCGCCGGCGACCTGCCGGGGCTGTTGGCGCCCGGCGGCGTCATGGTGACCCTGCAGAACGGCATCCCCTGGTGGTACTTCCAGAAGCTGGACGGGGAGTTCTCCGGACGGGTCGTGCGCGCCGTCGACCCGCACGGCGTGCTGCTGCGGACGATCGACCCGGACAGCCTGATCGGTTGCATCGCCTACCCCGCGGCCATCGTCGCCGAGCCGGGCGTCATCCGTCACATCGAAGGGAACCGCTTCCCCCTCGGCGAGCTCGACGGCCGCGCGTCGGAGCGGGTTCAATGGGTGTCGGACGCCTTCACCGGGGCCGGCTTCAAGGCCCGCATTCTGGACGACATCCGCTCGGAGATCTGGCTGAAGCTGTGGGGCAACCTGACGTTCAACCCGATCAGCGCGATGACGCACGCCACGCTGGTCGACATCTGCCGCTTCCCGCTCACGCGGGAGCTGGCGGCGGCGATGATGACCGAGGCGCAGGCGGTGGGGGAGCGTCTCGGCGCCGGGTTTCGGGTGACCATGGAGCGGCGCATCGGCGGCGCCGAGGCGGTCGGCAAGCACAAGACCTCGATGCTGCAGGACGTGGAGGCGGGCAAGCCGCTCGAGATCGACGGGATGCTGGGCGCGGTGGTCGAGCTGGCCGAGGCGACCGGCGTGGAGGTGCCGGCGCTGCGGACGCTGTACGCCTGCGTGAGCCTCCTGGACCATACAATCCGCGACGAGGGGATCCGCATCGCCGGCGTCCCGCGTTAGTTTGCGGCGCAGCCCGGAGTGAGAGAAGCCGCGCACGGCGCGGCCCGGCAGGCACGGCGCGGGGCGAAGGGGTCCCCGCTAGTGACTGCCGGGGGTTTGGGGCGCAGCCCCATCCAACAGCGGGCGGCGAGTGCATGAGCAGCCGTCCGCAGGCCGCGCACAGCGCGGCTCGGCGGCCGCGGCGCGGGGCTACGGGGTCCCCGCTAGTGGCCGCCGGGGGTTTGGGGCGCAGCCCCAAGTGGAAAACGATGCAGAAAGCGCTAGACGGAGTTCGCATTCTGGACATGACCCACGTGCAGTCGGGTCCGACCTGCACGCAGCTGCTCGCCTGGTTCGGCGCCGACGTCATCAAGGTGGAGCGTCCCGGCGTCGGTGACGCCACGCGCGGGCAACTGCGCGACACGCCGGACGTCGACAGCCTCTACTTCACGATGCTGAACCACAACAAGCGCAGCATCACGCTGAACGCCAAGCGCGACCGCGGCAAGGCCATCCTCACGCGTCTGATCGGGGCGTGCGACGTGCTGGCGGAGAATTTCGCGCCCGGCGCCCTCGACCGGATGGGGTTCTCGTGGGAGCGGATCCAGGAGATCAACCCACGCATCATCTACGCGTCCGTCAAGGGTTTCGGCCCCGGCCCGTACGAGCAGTGCAAGGTGTACGAGAACATCGCGCAGTGCACCGGCGGCGGCGCCAGCACCACCGGCTTCGACGACGGCCCGCCGACGGTGAGCGGCGCCCAGATCGGCGATTCCGGCACCGGGCTGAATCTGGCGCTGGGCATCGTGACGGCGCTGTTCCAGCGCGAGCGGAGCGGCCGCGGCCAGCGCGTGGAGTGCGCGATGCAGGACGGCGTGCTGAACCTGTGCCGCGTCAAGCTGCGCGACCAGCAGCGGCTGGCGCACGGACCGCTCTCCGAGTATCCGCAGTATCCGCACGGCAAGTTCGGGGCGGCGACGCCCCGTTCCGGGAACGCCTCCGGCGGCGGACAGCCGGGCTCGGTGGTCAAGTGCAAGGGGTGGGAGGACGACCCCGACGCGTACACCTACGTCATCGCGCAGGCGGCGGCGTTCGACGGTCTGGCGCGCGCCATCGGCCGCGCTGACTGGCTGGACGACCCGGAGTGGAATACGCCGGCGGCGCGCCTGCCGAAGCTCGACCAGGTGTTCGCGGCGATCGAGCAGTGGACCAGCACCCGGGACAAGTTCGAGGTGATGGAGATACTCAATTCCCTGAACGTGCCGTGCGGGCCGGTGCTGTCGATGAAGGAGCTGGCGGCGGAGCCGTCGCTGCGGGCCAGCGGCACCGTCGTCGAGGTGGATCACCCGGAGCGCGGCCCGTATCTGACGGTCGGCAGTCCCATCAAGCTGTCGGATTCACCGGTCGACATCGAGCGTTCGCCGCTGCTCGGGGAGCATACGGACGAGATTCTGACGGACGTGCTCGGCCTCGGCGCGGCGGAGGTCGCGGCGGCCAAGGCGGACGGTTCGGTATAGTTTTCCGTGAAAAACATGCGGCCGGATGCCGCATGGGACTGGCGCTCGCCGGCGCTGGCGTCGAAATATCGGGCATGACGGAATTTCATATGCCTGCACGGATTTTCATCGCCGCGGCGCTTGCCGCCCACGCAATCACCGTCTCAGCCTTCGTGAAACCGGCGCTTGAGGTTTCGCACCGCGCCCGGGCGATACACCCTGGCGAGGTCGTGGTGCTGGAGGTGCGCGCGCCCGCGCCGCCGGCAGAGGTATCCGCGACGGCGTTCGGCCACGAGATACGGTTCTTCCAGGATGCGTCCGACGGCGTCTGGCGCGGCCTGGTCGGCATTGATCTGACGACCGAGCCGGGATCCTACGAGGTAACCGTGCGCGCGTTTACCGCCGGCGGCGGCCGGGCGGAAATCGTCTACGCCCTAGACGTGGCGCCCAAGGATTTCCCGACCCGGCACCTGAAGGTGGCGCCCAGTTTCGTGAACCCGCCGCCCGAGGTGGTCGAACGCATCCTGCGCGAGCAGGAGGAGACGGCCGCCATCTTCCGCGGCGCCAGCCCCGAGCGGTTGTGGCGGGGCGGGTTCGCGCGCCCCGTGACGGGCAAGTCGACCAGCAGCTTCGGCCGCCGCAGCGTCTACAACGGCGAGCCGCGCAGCCCCCACAGCGGCGCCGACTTCCGGGCCGGCAAGGGGGTGGCCATCAAGGCGCCGAACGCCGCCAACGTTGCCCTGACCGGCGACCTGTACTTCTCCGGCAAGGTCGTGATTCTCGACCACGGGTGGGGGCTGTACTCCTACTTCGCCCACCTTTCCGCCATCGATGTGGCCGAGGGGGACGTGGTGCAGCGCGGCGACGTGGTCGGCCGCGTGGGCGCCACCGGTCGGGTCACCGGACCCCACCTGCACTGGACCGTCCGCCTCAACGACGCCCGCGTCGACCCGCTGGCGCTGATGGAGTTGCTGCCGTCCAGCTGACCCGGCAGCGGCCCGCGCCGGCTCAGCCCTCTACCGGCGCCGGCTCGCTGTCGAGGACGAAGCCCCGGTCGAGGTCGAGCACCAGCGGGGGCGGCTCGTACTCCACCACGTATCCGAATTCGGCGCGGAACGCCTCGGCCGACGTGCCGGCGGTTGCCGCCAGGCTGGCGAGCTCGCCCGCGTCGTCGAAGTCGTCGCGGCGCAGGCGCAGCATGTAGCGGTAGGCGATCCGGTAGCGGCTCGAGTTGATGTCCACCAGCCGCACCTTCGCCCGCCCGGTTTCCGGATCCATCAGGCGCTCGAACGGGATCGGGACGAACTGGCCCGCCTGCATCGAGATCATCGCGGCGGAGCCGCCGGCATGCACGTAGCGGGCGGCGCAGAAGCCCAGGTCGCGCGTGTAGTCCATGTCCATCGGAATCGGGTCGGCGCAGCGCAGCTCGTAGCCGATGTTCTTGGCCACAATCGTCGTCTTGATCCCGAACTCGCGGAGCCGCGCAACGACGGCCGCTTTCAGCACGGCGCCGATGTCGATCTCCGCCAGCCGCACGTTGTCGTGCGCGTCCCGTTCGGCATGCTCGAGCGCCTTCAGATCCGCCGGGTCGATCTCGAGTATCAGGCCTTCCGCCAGCACGGCGACGCCGTCGCGGCGCCCGGCGGTGCGGCGTTTGATGATGGCGCCCGCCAGGGTGTCGACGAACGTCCGCAGGCGGATGCGCCGGCCGGCGAATTCCTCGGGGATGAGCGTCAGGGTGGCGCCCGCCGACTTGCCGATGCCGAGCGCCAGGTGACCGGCCTTGCGCCCCATGGCGGTCACGAAGTACCAGCGCGACGTCGTCTTGGCGTCGACCATCAGGTTCTTGACGATCTCGACGCCGTGGTGCCGCGCGGTCTGGAACCCGAACGTGTCGACGTACGGCGGCAGGTCCAGGTCGTTGTCGATCGTCTTCGGCACGTGCACCACGCGCAGCCGCCCCCCGGAGCGCTGCACGAGCCGGTGCGCGGAGTACGCCGTGTCATCGCCGCCGATGGTGATCAGCTGCGTGGCGCCGAGCCGCTGCAGCGACACGATGGTGTTGTCGAGGTGCTCCTCGCGCAGCGTCGGGTTGGCGCGCGAGATGCCGATGTGAGAGCCGCCGCGAAAATGCAGCCGGCTGACCACGTTGATGGTGAGCGGCGTCACGTGCTCTATGTCGCCGTGCATGATCCACTCGAAACCGTCGTGGATGCCGAGCACTTCGACCTTCTCGAGCTGCGCACGGATGGTCGCCGCGCTGATGACGCTGTTGATGCCGGGCGCCGGCCCCCCGGCCACAAGAATCGCCAGTTTCTCCTGGTGCATGCAGTAACTACCTTCTCTCGGGCGCCGCCTTCTCAAGCGGGTACCCGTGTTGTTTCAAGCGTTCCGCGGCGGCCGCGCAGCGCCGGTGCTTCGCCTGCCGGCACAGCTTGCGGCCCTGATCGTACGCGGCGCGCGCGCGCCGCCGGTCGCCTTCCAGATCCGCTATCTTGCCCCGCTCGATCTGCGCCTGGCCCTTGACCCAGGCGAAGGCGTCGGCCGCTTCCGCGGCATGGAGGTCGGGCAGCGCCGCGGCTATCCGTCCGGCCGCGACGCGCGCGGCGCCGCGCTTCAGGCGCCAGACCGCCTCTTCTCCCTGCATCCGGATCCGGTCATCCCGCTCCAGCCGCGCGAAACCGTCGACGATGGCCCGTTCCGCCTGGACCGGGCGCTCGTCGCGCAGCCAGGTGGAGGCCGACTCGAGCCAGGCCAGACGGTTGCGCGGAAAACGCCGGCAGGTCGCCCAGCACGCGCTGGGCGGCGCCGTACTCGCGTTCCCGGTTGTACAGCAGCGCTAGCGTGAACTGCGCCTCGGAGCGGGTATCGCCCGGATAGGCGGCCGCCTCCTCGATCAGGCGGATCGCCTCCGCCTTGCCGCCGTCGAAGCCGACCAGATAGGCGAGCATGCGGAACGCGCGCGGCAGCAGTGACACGAGGTAGCGGTAGATGCCGAGGGTCAGGTTGGCGTCCTTGCGGCGGGGGTCCAGCTCCAGCACCGTCTGATGCGCCGTGTATGCTTCCTTGGCCTCCCGCAGCGCCCCGAGGGCATCGCCCTCGATCGAGGCGCGGTACGACGCCGCAAGGGCCACGGAGGCGCCCAACTCGTAGTGCGCGTCGGGGTCGTCGGGGGCGCGGCGCACCGCCTCGTCGGACAGCTCGACGGCCCGTTCGATATGCGACGTGAACCTTGCGGCCAGTTCTTCGGGCGGTTTCGGCCTTTTGGCACGCCGCCGGCTGATCGTGCCGCCCGAGTCGGACAGGTAGCTGTCGACGAGCACGCCGCCGCGCAGAAACAGGATCTGCAGCCAGGTAATCGCGGCGATGCCGCGGTAGCCGCCGGGGTGGGCCGGGTTGGCTTCGATGGCGCGCGTGAGCGTGGCGACGGCCTCGTCGTAGTCGAGGTTGTACGCCAGATCGTAGCCGTTCTGCAGTTGGTCGCGGTACGCCCCGGTTGCGGTCGCCTGAGCCGGAACAGCGCACCAGACCGAGAACGCGACAACGAAGACGAAAACGATGGAGGGCAACCGCCCGGGAGCCGGCATGACGCACCCATGATAGCCACCCGCTTGTCCGCGTGTCAGTCGCCGCCCGGCGCCACCTTTGCCGCCGCCGTCGCCGGGCGCACCGAGGTGGGCGGTCTGCCGGCCATCCTGCCGCGTGTCGAAGGCGCCGCGTGGATTACGGGCGAGTCGGAGCTGGTGATCGACGACGACGAACCGCTGCGTGACGGGTACGTGCTGTAATAGACTGAGAATCCGCGTGCATCAGTCCCTGCGCACACTCGACCAGTTGGCGATAGGTGACCGTGCGGTCGTGCATCGCGTCGATTGCGCGCCGCGTGTCGGCTGCCGGCTGATGGAGATGGGCCTGCTGCCGGGCACGCGGATCGAATTGGTCCGCCGGGCGCCGTTCGGCGACCCGCTCGAAATCCGGCTGCGCGGCTATCTGTTGTCGCTGCGCCGCACCGAGGCTGCGGGCGTCGCGTTGCGGCCGGAGGGGGAGGCGCCGTTCGACGACGACGGTCAGGAGCCGGCCGCCGGGGAGGCGGCGTCCGGGCGATTCCCCGCGCACCCGCGGCGCGCGGAGCCGTCCGGCGCGCGCGTCCCGCGCGTGCTGGTCGCCGGCAACCCCAACGCCGGCAAGACGACGATCTTCAATGCCCTGACCGGCGCCCGGGCCCGCGTCGGCAACTATCCGGGCGTCACCGTCTCCCGCGCCTCCCGCCGCATCACGCTCCCCAACGGTGCTTCGACCGAGCTGATCGACCTGCCCGGCACCTACAGCCTGAGCACCCATTCGCCGGACGAGCAGGTGGCGGTGGACGAGATCCTGGGGCGCCGCGGGGACCCGCCCGACGTGGTCGTGGTCGTGGTCGACGCCGGGGCGATCGAACGCGGGCTCTACCTCGCGCTGCAGGTCGTCGAGACCGGCGTGCCGGTGGTCGTGGCGCTCAACATGGTCGACGAGGCGGCGGCGGCCGGCATGGCGATTGACGCTGCCCGGCTGGGCGGGTGGCTCGGTGTGCAGGTCGTGCCGACGGTGGCGCCGGCCGGCAAGGGGCTCGACGCGCTGCGCGCCGCGATCGGCGACACGATCGCTCTGGCGCCGCGCGCGGACGTCGCCCGCAGCGGCCTGCCGGCGACGGTCGAGAGCGCGGTGGCCGACGTGGAGCGGGTGCTCAGCGGCCCGCGGCTGTCGCGGACACCGGCGGCGCGCCGCTCGTGGGCTATCTGGTCGCTGCTGTCCCACGAGTCGGACGAGGACGATGTCGAAGGCCTGGATCGGCCGGTGCGGGAGGCGGTGGAGGCGGTCCGCCGCCGCGCCGGCGGCGCGGGCGTCGACCTGTACGAGGCGCTGATCGCCGCCCGCTACCGCTGGATAGAAGCGGTGGTGGCCGACGTGCGGGAGGGCGACGCCACCGCGCGGCGCACCTGGACGGACCGGATCGACGGCGTCCTGACGCACCGCGTGTACGGCGTGGCGGCGTTTGCCGCCGTGATGGCGCTGCTGTTCGAGGCGCTGTTCTCCTGGTCCGAGCCGTTCATCGGCACCATCGAGTCCGCGGTCGGCTGGTTGCAGTCCGGGGTGGCGGCTCTATTGCCGTCAGGGGCGCTGGCGGATCTGATGGTGGACGGCGTCATTGCCGGCGTCGGCAACGTCGTGGTGTTCGTGCCGCAGATCGCGATGCTGTCGTTCTTCATCGCGGTGCTGGAGGATGCCGGTTATCTCGCCCGTGTCGCGTTCGTGATCGATCGCCTGATGGGGCGCGTCGGCCTGCACGGCAAGGCGTTCGTGCCGATGCTGTCCGGCTTTGCCTGCGCCATCCCGGGGATCATGGCCACGCGCACCATCGAGGGCCGCCGCGACCGCCTGATCACGATGCTGACGCTGCCGATGATCTCCTGCAGCGCCCGGCTGCCGGTATTCGTGCTGGTGACCGCGGTGGTGTTCGCGGGCGACGCGCGCGTGTTCGGTCTGTTCAGCGCCGGGGCCATCGTGCTGTTAGCGATGTACTCCCTCTCGGTCGGCGCCACCCTCGGCGCCGCGGCGGTGCTGCGGCGGACGGTGCTGCGCGGCCCGCGGCTGCCGCTCGTGCTGGAGCTGCCGCCGTACCGCATGCCGGTGTGGCGCGACACGCTGCTGGTCACCTGGCGCCGGGTCCGCAAGTTTCTGATCGACGCCGGGACGATCATCCTGACGATGACGATCATCCTCTGGGCGCTGCTCTCCTATCCGCGCAGCGCCGCGATCACCGAGCGCTACGACGCGCTGCGCACCACCGCCGCCGCGTCGCTAACCGACGCCGACGCCCAGTCGGCGGAGCTTGCCCGCCTCGACGGGCGGGAAGCGGGGGAGCGGCTGCGCTACAGCGCCGCCGGCCGGGTCGGCCAGCTGATCGAGCCGGCCATCGAGCCGCTCGGCTACGACTGGCGCATCGGCGTCGGCATCCTGGGCGCGTTCGCCGCGCGCGAGGTGTTCGTCTCGACGCTCGGCATCGTGTTCGGCATCGCGGAGGCTGACGAGGAGAGCCCGTCGCTGCGCGCCTCGCTCCAGAACGCGACCTGGCCGGACGGCACGCCGCTGATGACGCCGCTGGCGGGCGTCTCGCTGATGGTCTTCTTCGTGCTGGCCTGCCAGTGCATGAGCACCATCGGCGTCGTGCGGCGGGAATCGGGCACTTGGAGCTGGCCGATCTTCATGTTCGGCTACATGTCGGTACTGGCGTATACGGCATCGCTGGTGGTGTACCAGGCCGGCACGCTGCTAGGATGGGGGACATAGTGACCTGGCAGGATCTGGCGGTCGCCGCCATCGTCGGCTGGGCGGTGGTGTCGCTCTACCGGCACTTGCGCGGCATGCTGACGGTGCCGGCGGCCAAGGCCCAGGCCGGTGGGGGCGGGACCGCGTGCCACGGCTGCGACGACTGCGGGGAAGAGGCAACTCAGCCGCAGCGCGCCGTCGAACGGCGTTGACGCTGATGCACTAACGCCCGCCGCCGGCCGCTTCCTGCTCCCTGGCGCGCGCGCCGCTCAGCGTGTGGATCACCCCGTAGTTCCCTTCGTGGCAGGCGTACTCCAGGAACGGCTGGTCCAACATGGTCAGCGGCACCTCCACCGTCCACGGGGCGGTGAACTTGGCCTGATCCTCGACGGTCAGTTGGTACATGATCGTTTCGGCGTCGGTGCGGGTGAACCGTTCCACGATCCGCATCGTCTCCGTCGGCACCCGCCACGTGGCGAGCCAGCGCTCGGCGGTCTTGTCGAGGAAGTTGCGCGTTTCAACCACCAGGGAGTCGCCCTCCCAGCGGCCGACGCCCTCGCCGAGCCAGTGGTGGACGGCGCCGTGCGCGCGCCCGTCGGTCGGCACGATGCGCCGGTCGCGGAACTGCTCGCCTTCGATGACCACCCAGCCGGGGCTTTGCGAGATCCGCTGGGGGCCGCCCGCCGTGCCGGTCCAGACCGATCCGGGCAGCCCGTCCGTCTGGCAGCGCTCGCCGGTGTCGATGTCGTGCCAGGTGTTGAACGGCCCCTTGCCGTAGCTGGCGGCGTTGCGGTCGCTCTCGATCTGCATCTCGGGGGTGAACGGAATCCGCCCGGTAGGCCCGGTGATCAGCGACGTGCGAGTGAACACCCGCTCCGGCTCGCCCACGTCCTGCCAGAAACGGTTGTAGGTGCCGGTCGGCTGTGTGTCGGTCTCCGGGCTCGGGCCCTCGGCGGCCTGCCGCCCGTCCTCGCACTTCCGGTAGCTCGACGTGCCGCAACGGCCCTCCACCAGCGCCGCCGCCTCCTCCTCCGTATAGAACTCCTTGCCGGTCAGCTCGTCCGGCCGCTCGAACGGGGTCTCCGTCTCGTTCCGCCAGACGCCCTGCAGGTCCGGCTCCCCCCAGGGCGTCCGCAGCGACGCGCCGTCCGCATCCTGCGTCCGGCCGGTCTGACCGCCGGCAATCAGCAGAGCGGCCACGACCGGGACCGCCAGCACGCCGGGTCGTGCGAGATATCGCAGACTCATCTCTCGTCCCACCTTCCTGATCCGCGTGTGCCGATCACTGCCCGCCCCGTCTTACCGCCCGGACTCGGTCGGGTCGCGGCCGTCGAGCGGCGCGCCGGTGCCGGACGAGCCCATGAACAGGTGCGTCCCGTCGGGTAACGTCAGATTCCGGCCGTTGGCGCGGTTGCTGCCGTCGATGGCCTGATAGCCGTCGACGACAATGTCCGTGCCCGGCAGCAGCGAGCTCTTGGTGAAGCCGCGCCGCACCAGCGAGTTCGGCGGGCCGCCCTCGACCATCCACTTCTCCACGCTGCCGTCGGGCCGTGTGACGTCCAGGTGGATCCACGCGTGCGGATTGATCCACTCCATCTCAGTCACCGTGCCCTCCAGCTGGATCGGCTGGTTGGCGTCGAACTCCGCCCCGAACGCGTGGTGCGCGACGGCCGGCGCAGAGGACAGGCTCAACAAGCCGGCGGCGCACGCCGCCGCGACAATTCTCTCCATGCGCATGGGATGTACCTCCACGTGTTGCGGTACGGTCACGGGACCGGGTTGCTGAGGGAGCCGAGCAGCAACGGCTCCACGAACTCGAGACACCTGAACTCCATCACCTGCGCGCCCGCGTCCATCCGGCGGTACAGCGGCATGCGCATCGTCCAGGGCCGCTCGAAAACGTTCGGATCCTCGATGATCACCTCGTAGTCGAGGTGATACGGCGTGACCGGCGTGTAGCGCTCCACCACGTGCAGCGCGTTGCTGTGGAAATTGCCCGCCCGGTCGAACCAGGTGTTCCCGTTGAAGCCGGTCACGTCGACCACGAGGGTGTCGCCGTCCCAGCTGCCGTTCGACCAGCCCATCCAGCTGTCGATGGCGGGCTCCGCATGGTCGCGCAGGTGGATGATGCGCGTGGCGCTCGAGAACTCGTAGGCAATCGTTATCTCGTCGGCGCCCTGCACGATCTGGAACGGGAAGGGCAGATACGTGGCCCGCGGCACGCCCGGCAGGTAGCACTTCACCAGCGGGTCGCCGATGTCCCGGTTCCACGGGTCGACCACCATCCGCTGCTCGAAATTCTTCTGCTTCTGTTCGGCGGCCGAGGGCTGATAGGGGATGGCGCCGTCGACCACGCCGCGCCCGGCGGGAACGGCGCCGATGGCGCCCATCGCCAGTATCGGGGCAGGTTGTGCAACGTGGTCCTCCACGTCCCAGTGGGCCGTGCCGACCGCCTGCCAGATGCCGTTCAGGTCGGGGTGGTCGGCGCCCGCCAGGCGCGGCGCACGATACTCGTTGTCCTGGGCTACCGGTCCCGGGGCGGCGCATGCCGCCAACGCAACCGCCGCTGCCGCGAGCGCGACCCACCGGAGCTGACTCAGCATCGATAGCAACCCCTTTCGTACGGATTCTGGTTCCGCGTTGCGTCCCTGTCAAGCCATCGGCCGTGCGATCGGTGGCATTATCGGCGCCGCTTCAGAAGTACCAGCTGAAGGAGATGAATCCGGTCAGGCCGGCCAGCCCGTACTCGGACGGCAACGGGCGGTCGTCGGTCGCCGCGTCGTCGCCGAAACCGACGAAGGCGCCGGCTGCAATCGCCGCGTTGTCGCCGGCCGAGTACGCCACGCTCGGTCCGAGGATAGCGCTGCGGTCATTCAGGTTCCACAGCCACAGCCCGCTAACGTTCCATAGGGGATGCAGCTGATACGAGGCCTGGACGACCGCCTCGTCGCGGCCGAGCACCTGCTGCTCGCCGCGCAGGAACGTGTCCGATTCCAGCAGGTCGCGATACTCGTCCGGCCGGGCGGCGCCCAGGCCGTCGCGCTGGTACTCGACGAGGAGCGTCAGATCCCTGCCACCGACCTGCAGTTGCCGGTCGAGGCCGATTGTGCCGCGGAACACCAGCAGATCCTCGAGGCGGCGCAGCACGGCCTCGCCCCGCACGGCCCAGCTGCCGAGCGATCCCGCGGTGCCGAACGCGCCCGCCGGGTCGCCGTACAACGTGCCGCCCCAGCCCGACAATTCCCAGTTCCGCACGGTCGTCAGGCCGCGCGCGAGTGCCGTCGATTCCTCGCCCGCCGGCGACCGGGTCTGCCTGAAGACGACATCGACCTCGCTGAGCGCACTTGGATAGAAACGTACGCGGGCGGCGTCGACCCCGGCGCGGAATTGCCTGAACGGGTCGACCGGGTTGAACGGCGTGAACGGGTCGCTCGGCGTGAGAAAGAGCGCCGTGCCCCACGAGACGGCCTGGCGCCCCGCGGTGATTTCCAGGTTCTCGGTCGGTGCAAATCCGACATGGAGGCGGTCGAAGCGGTGCTGCCAGACGACGTGGTCCCGCTCGGTGAGCGTCCACTGCAGGTCCAGCCACTCGCTGCCGCCCGGCACCGCGCCGAGGCTGAATCCGGGCAGCGCGGCAAGCCGCTGGAATGTCAGGACGTGTTCGTACGCGGCGCCGAACCGGAACGGCCCGACCTCCGGCTCGCTGGATATCCGGAAGCGGTTGAAGTCGCTCAACGCGCCGCCGCCGGTGCCGCCGAGCGGGACGGTCTGTACGTAGCCGGAGAGCGGCGGCGTCTGCGCGGTGGCTGTACCAGGGAGGGCGGCGAGCGCCATGACCGTACAGACTGCACGGACGGGGCTCGTCATCGCTTCACGTGCGGCGCTCGTCGGAGTCGATGGCGCCGTCCACCATCCGGACCAGGCGCCGGGAGCGTTCCATGACGCGGCCGTCGTGGGTGGCGAACACGAACGTCACGCCCAGATCGCGATTCAGCTCGCCCATGACCTCGAGCAGCGCTTCACTGGCTGTCGAATCGAGGTTGGCGGTCGGCTCGTCCGCCAGCACGAGCGCCGGACGGCTGGCCACCGCGCGCACCACCGCGACGCGCTGCTGCTGCCCGCCCGACAGCTTGCCCGGACGCCTATTCTCCAGCCCGTCCATCCCGGTCCGCGCGAACAGCTCGCGGACGCGCGCGTGACGCTCCTCGGCATCCACACCCTGGAGCAGCATCGGAAACTCTGCATTCTCGAGGGCCGAGAGCACGGGCAACAGGTTGTAGGCCTGGAAGACGAAGCCGACCTCTTCGAGCCGCAGCCGCGCCAGTTCCTGGTTCGACATGCCGCTCACCTCGCGGCCGGCGACCCAGACCTGACCCTGCGAGGGGCGCGTCAGGCCGCCGATCAGGTTGAGCAGGGTGGTCTTGCCGGACCCCGACGGCCCCGCGAGCGCCGTGAACTCGCCGCGCTCGATGGTCAGGCTGACGTCGCGGACCGCGTGCACCTCTTCCGCTTCCTGGTGAAATGTCTTCCAGATGCCTGCCGTCCGGACGGCAGGCGTGTCGCTCGCTGCCATGGGTCTCCCTTGCGGCTCAGCGGTCGAACTTCAGCGCCTCGGTCACGTCGATCCGGGCCGCGCGCAGCGCGGGGTAGATGGCCGCCGCGGCGCCGATACACAGAATGAACGTTACGATCTGCGCAATGCGTCTTGCCCCGAAGAGCGGGACGATGACGGGATCGATGACGGCGCCCGAAAAAGTCATTTCGTCGATGTTTTCCATGAACACCGACATGTCGAGACCGTCGCCGAAGAAATACCACGTGCCCAGCAGCCCCAGGCCCACGCCGAGGAGCCCGCTGGCGGCCGACAGCGTGAGCCCCTCGACCAGCACGATGGCGCCGGTCTGGCCCGGCGTCAGCCCCAGCGCCTGCAGCACGCCGAACTCGCGGTGGCGGTGCATCACCGACATGAGCACGGTGTTCACGACGCCGAACGCGATGATGACGAACAGGAACCCCTGGATGAGATAGTTGCCGAAGTCGTCGATCGCGATTGCCGCCGCCAGTGCCGGGTCCGCCTCGCGCCACCCCATCACCCGTACGTCGCCGCGCGCGACCGGGTCAGCCAGGGCGTGCTCCAGGCGGTCGGCGACGCGCGCCGCCGCGGCGCTGGCGTCCAGCACGACGCCGACGTTGGTGACGTCGTTCCCGGAGCCGAGCCATTCGCTGGCCGTGGCGAGCGGGATGTGAATCATCATCTGGTCGACTGCCGGCACGCCGCTCCGGAAGATGCCGACCACGCGCAGCAGTTGCCCGGCAATCTCGTGTTCGGTGTCCTGCGCCTGCACCACGAAACGCGATCCGATTCGCAGTTCCAGGCTGTCTACCAGCGCGGCGCCGACGTATGCCGCCAGCTTGTCGCCGGGTTCCAGGTAGCGTCCCTCGACCACATTGTCGTCGACCATGCCGAAGCCCGCTTCCGCGAGCGGATCGACCGCGACGATCCGCGCCGGGCGCGCCCCGGCCGCCGAGCTCGCCAGACCGTTGATGCTGAGCTTTCCGGACAGGGCGACGACGCGCGGCGCAATCTCCGGAGATGCGAGGGCCTGCTCGGCCGCACGCCGCACGTCGTCCGGCAGCCGGTGGTCGATGCGGCGGCTCACGCGGTATTCCGGGTGCTCGACGGTGACGTGTCCGTTACCCAGACGCACGCCGGATTCGATCCACTGTTCATGTCCGCCGTCGCCGATCGCCAACGAGAAGATCAGGAGCGCGCCGCCGATGACCATCGCCGATGCGGTCAGCACGGTGCGCCGCAGATGGCGGCGCAGGTTGCGCATGGCGAGGACGGCGATAACGCGGACGTGCACGGCCAGGAGTCCTACAGTCCGGAGAGGGTGTCGGCGGGCGGCACCCGCGACGCGCGGACCGCCGGGTAGATTGCGGCGACCAGTGCCGTCAGGATCAGTCCGATCGTCGCCCAGGTCCAGGCCGGCAAGTTGTACCCCACGCGCAGGCTCGGCGTCAGCAGTGCGCCTTGCAGGGTGACGTTCCCGTAGAGCCACTCCAGGCTTGGGGGCGCGGCGTAGAACCACGCCATCAGGGGCAACGTGACGGCCGCTCCGAGGACCAGGCTGAAGAGGCCGATCGCCAGCGCCTCGTACAGCACGGTTCCGACGACCGACCCGGGCGTTGCGCCGAGCGCCAGCATGACGGCGAACTCCCGCCGGCGCTCGAAGGTGGCCATCAGCATCGTGTTCGCGATGCCGAAGCTGGCAATCGCGAAGATGATGACGATGAAGATCCAGTACATCGAGTCGACGAGCGCGACGTACTCGGCGAGCACGGGGTTGAGTTCCGCCCATGGAGCGACCGCTATCGCCCGTTCGGCGGCGCCAAGGGCGGCCGCGAGGCGCTCGGCGGCCACGCCGGCGGCCGACGGATCGGCGGTCGCGACCGCGATCTCGTGGATCCGGCCCGGATCGAGCACCACGAGCGTCTGGAGGTCGGTGATTGGCATGACGGCCGTGTTGGCGTCGAACTCGACCAGACCGGTGCGGTAGATGCCTGCGACAGTGTAGAGGTCGTTGGCCATCGACCCGTCCGCGCCGGCGGCGACGACGACGAGCTCGTCCCCGACGCCCACCGCGAGCTGCCGCGCCATCTCCTCGCCGACGACCAGCTCGTTCCCGCCGCCGGCCGGCAGCCGGCCGGCGACCAACGGATCGAGGAAACGGGTCAGTGCGACCTCACGCTCGGTATCGACTCCCAGGAGCATGCCGGCCGACGTCGCGTCGCCCGAGCTTACGAGCCCGCCCGCGTACACGCGCGGGGCCGCCGCCACGACCGACGGGTCGGCGTCGATCGTGCGTAGCAGCGCCTCGACGTCGGCGCCCTCGCGCCCGCCGATGGTGTCGTACAGGCTCCGCTCGGGACGGTAGTCGGCGTGATGGATCTCAACCTGCCCGCTGACCAGCGACGTCGCGTTCTCGATGAGCTCGGCCGAGATGCCCTCGGCCCAGCCGACCATGAACACCACGGCGAAGTAGCTGACCGCAAGGCCGAGCGCCGTGAGCAGGGTCCGCTTGCGGTTCCGGCCGAGGTTGCGCCAGCCGATACGCCACCACGGGGAACCGTTCATCGGTGGCTATCGTCCGCGCTGCAGGGTGCGGAGCGAGAAGAAGGAGGGCTCGACGTCGATGTCGAATTCCAGCTCCTCGTAGCGGATCGTCGTCCTCTCGCCCGGCTTGTCCGCCGGATACATGTCCATCACGCCCGGCACGACCCGGCCGCCGAACTCGGCATATTCGCCGTGCTCCATGGTCCGGGCCAGGTCGCCGTCCTCGTCGTAGAACTTCGTCCAGAGCGGCATATCGTCGCGCTGCCGTATCCGGTACTCGATAAATCCCCAGACCACGGCCGCTTCCGGCTTTGGCGTCAGGCGGAACTCCCAGACCGCCACGCCGTCCGGATCGTCGCCGTCGAACGCAATCGCGATGTCGTATTCGTCGATGAGCCGACTCTCCTTCACCAGGTCGTCATTCGTGAAGTGCGAGCCCATCCACGCCCCGCCCATCATCGACGCCGGAACCTTGATCGTCCGATCGACTTTCGGGAGGTAGTTCCAGATGTCGTCTTCGGCCTTGAGCGTCGCCGTCCCGGCCTCCTTCTGCGGAGCGCGCAACCGGACGAGCGAGTAGTCGGTGCCGAGCGACCAGATCTCCATCGTCATCCGGCGTTCCCAGTGCTCGGTAACCACTTCCATCGTGGCGACGCCGCGGCTCGAGTCGCCGCGCAGCAGACGGTCGACGCGATCGATGATCGCCGTGGCATCCACCTGGGCCGCGGCTGGCGCCGCTACGGTCAGGGAGGCGACGACGGCCACTGCTGTCAGCATCGATCGCATGTCGACCGTTCATGCTAGCACTTCTCCATGCGCGCCCACTTTGCTTTATACATAGACGTAACCGGCCGGTAACAGGCGCGAAATCACCGGCCGTTACCGTTCTAGAGAATGCAGCGGAACATCCGGTCCGTGTCGGAACGTGTGGTGGAGTGGATGTTGCTCGCATGCGCCGGCGTGCCGCTGCTCGTTACGGTTGCCATCTTCGTGGTGCTGGCCGCCGCCGGCGCACCGCTGTTTCGGGAGGTCCCGCCGGCGGACTTTCTGTTCGGCGCCGTTTGGGCGCCGCTGGCCGAAGAGCCGCGGTTCGGCGTCCTGCCGCTGGCGGTGGGTACGCTGCTGGTGTCGGTGCTGGCGTTGGCCGTCGCCCTGCCGGCCGGTCTGCTGACGGCAATCTACCTCAACGAGTACGCGCCGCCCGGAGTGCGCCGGCCGGCCCACACCGCGCTCGAGATCCTGGCCGGTATTCCCACGGTGGTCTACGGCGCGGCGGCGCTGCTCCTGCTCACGCCGCTGCTCCAGCGGTACGTGCCGGGACTGGCCGATTTCAACGCGCTGAGCGCGGGCCTCGTCATGGGCATCATGATTCTGCCCATGGTGTCGTCGCTGTCCGAGGAGGCACTGCGGAGTGTGCCGCCCGGCCTGCGCGAGGCGGCTTATGCGCTCGGCGCCACCCGCTTGCAGGCCACCGCGCGCGTCGTGCTGCCCGCCGCGCGCGGCGGGATTGCCGCGGCGGCCATTCTCGCGGTTGCGCGCGCCGTCGGCGAGACGATGATCGTCACGCTGGTGGCCGGACGGCAGCCGAGCCTCACCGCCAACCCGCTCGCGCCGGTCGAGACGATGACGGCGCACATAGTGCAGGTGGGCCTGGGCGGCGTCGCCGCCGGCGCCCCGGCCTGGCACGCCGTGTTCGCCGTCGGCCTGTTGCTGTTCGCCGGCACCTTTGGTCTCAACCTGGTCGGCGCGTGGCTGCGCGCCCGGTTCCGGGAGGCGCGCTCGTGAACGGCGCCGGAATCGACGTGCTCTGGAGCGCGCTGGCTTCGAGCGTCGTGCTCGTGTCGCTGGCCGCCTTTGTCGCCATACCTATTGGTGTCGGCGCCGCGATCTACCTGGAGGAGTACGGCCTGCGGGGCCGGCTGGCGCGCATCGCCGACGTCAACGTCAGCAGCCTGGCCGGCGTGCCGCCGGTCATCTATGGCCTGCTTGGTCTGGCGCTGTTCGTGCGCGCGCTGGCGTTCGGACGCGGCGTCGCCGCCGGCGCGGCGACGCTGGGACTGCTCATGCTGCCGCTGGTGATCCTGTCGGCGCGCGACGCGCTGCGCGCGGTGCCGGCGGCGCTGCGCGAAGGGTCGTACGCCCTGGGCGCCACGCGGTGGCGGACGATCCGCCAACAGGTCTTGCCCGCCGCGCTGCCGGAAATTCTCTCGGGGCTGGTCCGCGGCGTGTCGCGGGCGCTCGGCGAGGCCACGCCGCTCATCGTGCTCGGCGCGCTGGCGGCGATGCCGGGGGAGCCGGATCCGGCGGGTGGGTCGCTGGCCGCGCTTCCGCCGCGGATCTTTGAGTGGATGTCACAGCCCGCGGCGGTCGTCCCGCGGCACGCGGCAGCCGGTATCATTGCGTTGTTGTCCCTGTTGGTTGCGATGACCGCCCTTGCCGCGTGGATTCGCGGCAGGCAGAGGGTTGCGTGAAGCCCCAATCCGGTTCCGCGAGGTCCTTGCCTCCCGGCCTGTCCGGTATGTCGGATTTCTTCGGCCGCCCGGCGGCGGCTGCCCGGCGCGACGTGCAGAACCCGGCCAAGATCGAAGTCGAGCAGCTCAGCGTGTGGTACGGCGAGACCAAGGCGCTGGAGGACGTCTCGCTCGGGATCCCGCCCGGTCAGGTTACCGCGCTGGTCGGGCCGTCCGGCTGCGGGAAGAGCACGTTCCTGCGCGCGCTCAACAGGATGAGCGACACGATCGCGGGAACGCGCGTCGAAGGGCGCGTGGCGATCGACGGGCAGGATGTCTACGGCCGCGGCGTGAAGATCGCCGCGCTGCGCTGCCGGGTCGGTCTGGTGTCGGAGCGGCCGTATCCGTTTCCGACGTCGATTTTCGAGAATGTTGCGTACGGGTTGCGGGTCAACCGACTGACCGGCACCCGCGCCGACCTGTACAGCCACGTCGAGGGCGGCCTGCGCTCGGCGGGGTTGTGGGACGAGGTGAAAGACCGCCTCCACGGGCCGGCGCTGGCGCTGTCCGGGGGGCAGCGCCAGCGGCTCTGTCTGGCGAGGACGCTGGCGGTGGGTCCGGAGGTGGTGCTGATGGATGAACCGGCGGCGCTGCTCGATCCGATTGCCGCGCAACGGATCGAGGAACTGATCCACCAGCTCAAGCGCCGCTACACTATCGTTGTCGTCACGCACAACGTACAACGCGCAGCGCGCATTTCGGACTGGACGGCGGTGCTGTGGCTTGGACGGCTGGTGGAGCACGATCGCACGGATCGGATATTCACGGCGCCGTCGCAGCGGATCACCGAGGATTACGTAACCGGCCGGTTCGGATAACCGTTGCCGGGAGCATCAATGATGCAGCTTGCACCCCGCATCGTGCCGCCTTTCCAGGACGAGCTGGACCAGCTCAAGGCGCGCCTGCTGGTGATGGCCGGTCAGGCCGAGGAGCAGGTCCGCTCCGCGGTGCGCGCGCTCGTCGAGCACGACCGCGACCTGGCCGAGCGGGTGTTCCTGGGCGACCGGGCGATCAACGCGCTCGATCTCGAGATCGACGAGCGCTGCTTCAAGCTGCTGGCGCTGCGCCAGCCGGTCGCCACCGACCTGCGGGTGATCGTCTCCGGCGTCAAGATCAACCGCGACCTGGAGCGCGTCGGCGATTTCGCGGTGAACATCGCGGAGGCGGCGCTGCGCTACATGGAGCATCCGCCCGTCAAGCCGCTGATCGACATCCCGCGCATGGCGGACCTCGCACAGGGAATGCTGCGGGACGCCCTGAACGCCTACGTGGCGCTCGACACGGCGCTGGCCAGAGAGGTCATCGAGCGCGACGACGTGCTCGATGACCTCAAGGGGCAGGTGTTCCGCGAGCTGCTCAGCTTCATCGTCGGCAACCCGGCCACCACCGAGCCGGCGCTCGACCTCATCCTGATCTCGCGGCATCTCGAGCGGATCGGGGACCACGCCACGAACATCGCCGAAGAGGTGATCTTCATCGCATCCGGACAAGCGGTCCGGCATCATGTACGGGAGGGAAGTCCTGACTGACGCTGCCGTTACGCGCGTGCTCGTGGTCGAGGACGACCACGACATTGCCGATCTCGTCGCCCACTACCTCCGGCGGACGGGCTACGTGGTCGACGTACTGCACTCGGGCACGGATGTGCTGCCGCACGTCCAGCAGCAGGCGCCGGATCTCGTGCTGCTCGATCTGATGCTGCCCGGTCTGAACGGACTGGAAATCTGCCGCGCCATGCGCGCGGATCCGGGACTTGCCGCCATACCGATCATCATGTTGACGGCGAAGTCGGAAGAGGCCGACCGGATCGTAGGGCTCGAGCTGGGCGGGGACGATTACGTCACCAAGCCGTTCAGTCCGAAGGAGCTCGTGGCGCGCGTCGGCGCGGTGCTCAGGCGCGCCGGCCGTACGCGCGCCGGGCAGCGGCTGCTGCGCTTCGGCACGGTGCTGATCGACACCGAGCAGCATGTGGTTACGTTCGACGGCCAGGAGGTTCGGCTGACGGCCAAGGAGTTCCTGTTGCTGAAATATCTCATAGAGCACCCGGGCCGGGTGCTGTCGCGCGACCTGCTGCTGACCGACGTCTGGGGCTACCGCTACACCGGCGGCACGCGGACGGTCGACGTGCATATCCGCCGGCTGCGCGAGAAGCTGCCGGCGCTGCGCGACGCCATCGTCACGATCAAGCAGTTCGGATACAAGCTGCTCGAGCGGCGCCCGGCCACGGTGACTGCGCTGACGTGACACCCGGATGAAACTGCGTACGCGGCTGTTCCTCGCGGCGTTCGGCATCGCCACGGTCAGTCTGCTGCTAGCCGGAACGCTGGTTTCCGTCTCGCTCCAGGGGCAGTTTCTCGACCGCGTCGAGTCCGAGCTGGTTGCCCAGACGCGGCTGGTGGCCGAGCTGGTGGCGCGGCGCGGCGCGGCGCCGACGATGGATGAGCTGGACGCCGAGGCCGATGCGCTCGGGCTCGATCTCGGCGCGCGCGTCACGCTGATCGCGCACGACGGCATCGTCCTCGGCGACTCGGCCGAGGACGGGGCCGGTCTGGCGGGGATGGAGAATCACGGCTCCCGCCCGGAGATCGTGGCCGCCCGCGAGCGCGGCATCGGCTTGACCCGCCGCTTCAGCACGACCGTCGAGCGCGACTTCCTGTACGTGGCGCTGCCGGTCACCCATCCCGCCGTCGGGTTCGCGCGCGTGGCGTTGCCGCTCACGGTCATCGACGAGCAGGTCGCCTCCGTGGGCCGGGCGACGGTGATCGGCATATTCCTGGCGCTCGCCGGCGCCCTCGTTCTCGCCTGGGTGACGTCCACCGCCATGAGCCGGCGCGTCGCCGCCATCGCGGGGGTGGCGCGGCGCTATGCGGAGGGGGATCTCAGCCCGCCGCTGCGCGGCTACGGCGACGACGAGATCGGTACGGTTGCGCGCGCGCTGGATGCGTCCGTGCACGAGCTCGGGCGCCGTCTTGACGAGCTGTCGCGGCACCGCGTGCTGACCGACGCGATCCTGTCGAGCATGGCGGAGGGTGTGCTGGTCGTCGACATCCGCGGCCACGTCCGGATGGCCAACGACGCGATCCGCGCGATGCTCGGCTTCGAGACGTCGCCGGTGGGGCGCCACTACGTCGAGCTGCTGCGGCATCCGGACATCGCCGGCCAGATCGCCGCTGCGCTCGATCACGGTGAATCGTCGCGGCGCGAGGTCAGCCTGAACACCGAGCCGCCCACGGTGCTGCTGGCCGGGACCGCGGCCCTGGAGCCGGCGGAGGGCGGCGGCGGCCGGCAGGGGGCGGCGGTCGTGCTGCACGACATGAGCAAGTTCCGGCAGGCCGAGCAGGTCCGGCAGGATTTCGTGGCCAACGTCTCGCACGAGCTGCGCACGCCGCTCACCGCCATCCGCGCAGCGGTCGACGCCCTGATCGACGGCGCCGGCAAGGCCGACCGCCGCCTGTTCCTCGACATCATCGACCGGCACACGAACCGCATGGACCGGCTGGTCAGCGACCTGCTGCGGCTGGCGCGCCTCGACGCGGGTCAGGAAACGCTGAGCCTGGTAGTCAGCCCCGTGGACGCGTTGTTCGAGGCGGTCGAGACCGAATTGGTGCCGCTGCTCGAGGCGCGGCGCGTGCGCGTGACGCGCCGCATCGATCCGGCTGCTACCGCGATCACCGCCGATCCCGCCAAGCTGCACGACGTGCTCAAGAACCTGCTCGAGAACGCCATCCGCTATGCGCCGGCCGACAGCCGGATCGTGCTCGGCACGGCCGCGGAAGATCGCGCCATGCTGTTGACCGTCGAAGACCGCGGTCCAGGTATCCCGTCCGCGGATCTGAACCGCGTCTTCGAACGGTTCTACCGGGTCGATCGGTCGCGGTCGAGAGACCCCGGCGGCACCGGCCTCGGACTGGCAATCGTCAAGCACCTGGTCGGTCTGCACGGCGGCGTGGCGACGGCCGCCAACCGGACTCGCGGCGGGGCGCTGTTCACCGTCCGCCTGCCGCAGCCCGAGCGACCGCCCGCGGCGGCCGAGCCGGCGGCGGCGGATGCGGCCGTCGGTTGAGGATCGTCTGGATGGGCGTCACCGCGAGTGCGGTGCGCCGGCCAGGAAGGTGCGCAGGGCCCGGAACGCCCGGCTGCGGTGGCTGACAGCCGCCTTCGCGGCGGCCGGCATCTCGGCAAAGGTCCTGCCAGACGGCGGGTGGAAGAAGATCGGGTCGTAGCCGAACCCGCCGGAGCCGGCTGGCGCCGGCGCGATCTGCCCCTCGACAACGCCGCGCGCCTCGTAGACGATCCGCCCGCCATCGGCTACCGCCAGCGCGCAGACGAACCGCGCGGTGCTGGTTTCCGTACCCCGCGCACGGAGCAGCCGGTAGATTGCAGCGAATTTCTCCGCGTAGCTGTCGCCGCCAAACCGCGCCGACTGCACGCCAGGCGCGCCGTCGAGCGCGTCGATTTCCAGTCCCGAGTCGTCCGCCACCGCCGTGCGGCCGGTCTGCCGGCTGTAGGCGACCGCTTTCAGGCGCGCGTTCGCGGCGAACGTCGCGCCCGTCTCCGCCGGTGCTTCCAGTCCGGGATGCTCGGCCAGCGTGTCCAGGCGGACGGGCAACCCGGCCAGCAGTTCCCGGATCTCGGCCGCCTTGTGGCGGTTCGTAGTGGCGATGAGCAGGTTCATCCGCCGCGCGGGCGCAGTATGTCGCCGACGATCTCCCGCTGGTGGGTGACGAGCCTGGCAATCGCGCCGTCGGCGAGCCGCAGCAGTTCGTCCAGCGCGCCCTGGCCGAACGGGGCGCGCTCGGCCGTGCCCTGCACCTCGATGAAGCGGCCGTCGCCGGTCTTGACGACGTTCATGTCGACGTCGGCCGCGGCATCCTCCGCGTAGGCCAGATCGACGACCGGCATCCCGCCGACGATGCCGACACTGATGGCCGCCACGTAATCGTCCACCGGCACCGTCGCCAGGGTGCCGCCTTGCCGCAGTTTGTCGAGCGCCAGCACGAGCGCGACGAAGCCGCCGGTGATCGACGCCGTGCGCGTGCCGCCGTCCGCCTGAATGACGTCGCAGTCGATCCAGATCGTCCGTTCGCCGAGCCGGTCCAGCCGCGTCACGGCGCGCAGCGACCGCCCGATCAGCCGTTGGATTTCCTGCGTGCGCCCGCCGACCCGGCCGGCCGCCGCCTCCCGCGTGCTGCGCGTGGTCGTGGCGCGTGGCAGCATGCCGTATTCGGCCGTCACCCACCCCTTGCCGCTGCCCCGGAGGAACGGCGGGACCCGGTCCTCGACGCTGGCGTTGCAGATGATCCGGGTGTGGCCGGCCTCGATCAGCACCGAGCCCTCGGCATGCATCGTGTAGCCGGGAGTCAGCCGCAGCGGCCGCAGGTCGGCCGGCCCGCGGTCGGCGCCGCGCGTGCGTTCCGGTGGCGCTTGCCGCTCGCTCATGATCCGCTCCCGCGCGCCGCGAGGTCCGTGGCCGCGTCGTCCGGCGCCACCCAGCTCAGGTTCAGACCGAGCGGCCGCCGCAGGTCGACGTGGCCCGTCAGCGTGTCCACCTCCCGGCCCTCGATCAGTATCTGTACCGCGTTGATTTCATTCATGTTGAGTGCCAGCGCGTTCACGAGTGCGTACACGGTGAACAGTTCGTCGAGCGAGCCGCCCGTGTGCCCTTCGGACGCATGCCGGGACAGATCGACGAAGGCGTACCCGTCCGGCGTCAGGTAGATCGTGCGCAGGGCCGTTCCGTCGGGAAAGGGCGCAAGCAGCGGCGGCGCGGGCGGTTCGAGCTGCCGCTCGACGATCAGCCGGGCGCGCACCAGCGGCGTCTGCGCCGCCGGCATCGATACCGGGTGGCTGACCAGCGCGGTGCCCTCCTCGTCGATGAAAAAGAGCAGTACGGTGCTTGCCGGCACGGCGCCGCCCGGATCCACGCTCGCGGCGCTTTCCGCGGGGTCCGTTGAGGATGCCGGCGGTTCGGAGCGCAGCGTAAGCACGGCCCAGAGCCCGGCGATCAGGGCAGCGGCGGCCAGCAGGCCGTAGATGACGCGCCGCCGGCGCTGCCGCTGCTTCCTGCTGGTACGCCGCGCTGCGCTCATCGCTCCCGCACCTGTCGGGCGGTGCCGGCCGAGCGATCCGGTTCCGGCAACCTGGGCGCAAACTGCCGCGCCCGGTCGAGGTCGTCGCTGTAACGCCGGATGCCCGCCACGATTGCGTCCACAACGCCGGCCTGAAACACGGCGCTCGTCAGGCGTTCTTCCGCTTCCGGGTCGGAGATCGAGCCCAGTTCCACCAGTACCGCCGGCATGTTGGCGCCCACCAGCACGCGCAGCGGCGCCTGCTGCGCGGGGTGCGGACTGAGCAGGACGCGGCGGCCGAGCTCCTCCTCCACCATGTCGGCCAGGCGGCCCGACTGGCCGACATACCGTATCTGCGCCATTTCCCAGCGGATAAGGTCGATCTCGCGGCTGCCGCCGCCCACGACCGGCACCGGCTGGATCTCCCGATCGGCAATCTCCCGCGCCTCCGCGCCGTACTCGTCGATGCTCAGGTAGTACACGGCGGTGCCGTCCGCCGCCGGCCGCGCCGAGGCATTCACGTGCAGACTGATGAACAGGTCGGCCGCGTTGTTGTTGGCGATGGCGGCGCGCGTGTCGGGCGCGACCGTTTCGTCGCGCCCGCGCGTCAGGATCACGCGCAGCCCGATGCGGTTCTCGATGGCCTCGCGCAGCTGGCCGGCGATGGCGAGGGTGATGTCCTTTTCGAGCGCGCCCGAGGCCCCCTCGCTCCCGTGGTCCGCGCCGCCGTGTCCCGGATCGATGACGGCAATGCGTACCGCCGGACCGGTCGAGAACTCCGGCAGCAGGTCGGTCCGCGCCGGGAGCGTGGGCGCCGGCGCCGGGACCGGGTCCGGCCCGGCCGCCGCACGGCGGGCCAGCACGTCGATCTGCAGCGTGGCGCCGCCGCCGGGCGCCGGCTCGCGCGAAACGTCGTACGTATCCACGTCAGGTCCAAGGTCGATCGTTACGCCGGCCGCGCCTTCCGCCAGGGCGAACCGCGTCACGAGCCCGCCGCGCAGGTCCGGCGCCCCTTCCAGGTCGATGGCGTCCGCATCGAACGTGACGACGAGACGGCCGCCCTGGCGCTCGATCGCGTGTTCTACGGCCGGCACCACCTCCAGGCTCAGGCGGCCGCGTGCCGGTCCGGCGCGGTACGCCGCCGACACCCGCGGCACACGGACATCGCCGACGAGCAGCAGCTTGCGCCGCGCGCGGAACTCGAGCGACTGGCCGGAAACCGGGCCGAGCGCGCGGTTCAGTGCGTCGAGCGGTACGAGCCAGCGGCCGCCGTCCTGCCGCGGCGCGGCGCGGAGCGACACCAGCCGTCCGTCCACGGAGACGATCTGCTGCCCCGGCGTCATGATAAGGCCGCCGCCGCGGCCGGTCACCGACAGGGTGCCGGCGCGCGAGTCCTCGCGGATGTCCAGTTGCAGCAGCCGCGCGAGGTCGTCGAGCGCGACCATCTCGGTGCCGCCGGTGTCCGTGACGGCGATCCGTTGGCGTCCGGCGGGCGAGATGACGGTCACGGCGTCGTTGGCCGCCTGGGCTTCCGCCGGCGCGGCGCCCGGCGCGGCGGCGGTTACTGCCAGGGCGAGCAGCGTGGCGAAGGGGCGTACCATCGTGCGCGGGCGGTCATGATCCTTCCGGAGCGAGCCGGGACGCGGCTCCTGCGATGATAGCACCCCGATGGTGGTATCGTGGCCGCCGTGCTCGGGGTCCGTTTGCTGCAGCCGCTCTGGGACTATCTCGCGGTGTCGGCGGCGCCGCGTCCCGCGGATGTCGTCTTCGTGTTCGGATCGGCCGACCTTGCGGTTCCGGATCGCGCGGCGCGCCTGTATCACGCCGGATACGCCTCCCGCGTGCTCGTCAGCGGCAGCTTCGGGCGTCGGACGCGGAACGTATTCCCCAAACCCGAGGCGTGCGTGTTCAAGGATCGGCTCATCGCGGGCAGGGTGCCCGAGGCGGCCATCGTTACCGAGCCGGCCGCGGCCAGCACGCTGGAGAACGTTCGGTTCGGCATGGCGGCGCTTGCCGATCACGGGCTGCACCCGCGGTCGGCGTTGCTGGTGGCCAAGGGGTTCGCGCTACGCCGCTGCGTCGCCACGTTCGCGCGGCAGCATCCCGAGGTGCGGGTGCATCCGTGCCGCGCCGAGGCGTCGCTGGAGGCGGCGTTCGACCGCAGCCCGCCCGAGTTCGCCGCGCGTCTCGTGGCGGAGCTCGAACGGCTGGAGAGGTATGCCGTCCAGGGGGACATCGAGCCCCAGGAAGTACCGGAGGAGGTATGGGCAGCCGCCCACCAGATAACCGCCGCCTTGAAGGAACGGGACTCATAGTACCGACTGGCCGGCGATGCATCCCGCCTGGTCCGCGTTGCTCGTCGGTCACGGCCTGATTCGGCCGCATCCCTCCTCGCGCCTTGCCATGCGGGCGCCTCACCGGCCACTTACCGGCAACGCTGTAGGTCAGATCGATACGGCGGGCGATGGATACCGCCGGGATTGCGTTGCTCGTCGCCGGGTGGGCCGCCGTGGCTCGGGCGCATCCGTCCGTTACGTCTTTCGGGCTCGGTCCACCAATTACCGGCCCAGTGGCAGCGGGGCACGGGCCGCCATTCGGCACTGGATTGCAGACTCCCGGTTATGTCGCTGTTCCACGCGCGGGCGGGGTCGTTGGACGACCTCCTTGCCGTGATCGCTGCGTCGTACCGCGTAGCTGCGCCCTCGCCCCGGCGGACCACCCGGCTCCTTGGGAGAATAGGACTCATAGTACCGATTGGCCGGCGAGTGCTGGACGGACAGCGGCCAACTGCATGATAATGTCATTCACCCAGGGAGACTTTGCCGTGGCTGCGAATCAACTCGTTCAGGCCCGCATTGACGGGGCCGTCAAGGAAGAAGCGGCGGCCGTGCTGGCCGCCATGGGCCTGACCGTATCCGACGCGGTGCGGTTGCTGTTGACCAGGGTGGCACGGGAGAAGGCCCTGCCCTTCGCGCCGCTGGTCCCTAACGCCGTCACCATCGAGGCCATGAAGGAAGCCCGCCAGGGCAACCTTCCGCAGTTCGCCAGCGTCGAGGACTTGCTCGACGATCTGCATGCGGACGATTGAGCGCACCAGCCAGTTCAAGCGTGACTACAAGCGTGAGTCCCAGGGCCGGCATCGGGCGTACCTCGATGCCGGCTTGGCGCTGATCGTCGAGAACCTGTCCAACGATCAGCCGCTCGAATCTCGGCACCACGACCATGCGCTAAGCGGCGAGTGGTCCGATCACCGCGACTGCCACGTGAAGCCGGACCTGGTACTGATCTACCAGAAGGCCGGCGCCGACACCCTGCGCCTGGTGCGCCTCGGATCACATTCAGAACTCGGTCCATAACGCGGCGGCCGCGGCAAACGCGACAGGCGTGAGGCTATCGATTCGCCCATTCCCGTGCCCGCGCTTGCGCATCGGCGATCTGTTCGCGCGTCATGCTGGCGGCGACAATGTCGCGGGCCTTGCGGGCATCCTCGTCGCCGGGCGGGCCGCCGTGGCATCGGGAGCATTCCCAAGTTACGTCCAGCAGCCTGTGGCAAAACCGCGCGTCGCACCGAGCCCCGCCCGTATCAATGCCGCGTCCGGCCGGTACAAGGCGCGAGGAGGGAGCATATTGGGCATATGTGACCGACGAGCAACGCAGCTCAGGCGGGATGCATCGCCGGCCACTTTCCGGCAACGCTGTAGGTCAGATCGATACGGCGGGCGATGCCGCGAGTACCAGGTTGTCGGCAGCTGCGCGGCGATGCACCCCGGCCGGGACTGGCTGGCCCCAGGGCGGGGGAGGCAGCGGTCTGCATGGGGTGCCCGGTGATATACTCGCGGCGCGGGTTTCTTCAACGGTTCCGGTCATTCCCCGATCATTCTGGAGGTTCCGATGCGGTCGCTGATCCTGAGTCTCGCCGTGGTTCTGACTGCTGCCCCGGCGGCGCTCGCCGCGGGCGACGCCGTGGACATTACGAGCGCCGACGGCGTGGTGCTCAAGGGCAGCTACTACGATCCCGGTCGGCCCGGCCCGGCCATGCTGCTGGTGCACCAGTGCAACATGGACCGCACCTCGTGGGAGAGTCTGGCCGGCGGCCTCGCGGAGGCGGGTGTCCATGTCCTGACGTTCGACCTGCGGGGCTTCGGGGAGACGCCGGGCGAGGGGCTGGTATCGCCCGAGTCGTTCCCGCGGCTGATGAAGCAGTCGCCCCCGGACGTCGACGCGGCGTACGCGTTCCTCCTGAAGCAGGACGGCGTCGATGCGTCGCGCGTCGGCGTGGGCGGCGCGAGCTGCGGCGTTGCGCTGACGTCGGATCTCGCGGCGCGGAATCCTGACATCAAGGCTTTCATGGCGCTCTCCGGCTTTCCCAGCGACGCCGCCAGGGCGCACATCGCCCATACGCCGAGCCTGGCCGTGTTCGGCGCCGCGGCGGATGCCGACGACCTGACCCCGGGCGTGCACGAAGTGGTCAAGGCGGCGGTCGAGGGCTCGACCAACCCGCGCTCGATGGTGAAGATCTACGGCGGCACGGAGCACGGGCTGCCGATGTTCGGGAAGAACCCCGACCTGGAGCCGGCCATCGTCGACTGGCTCAAGGCGCAGCTTCTCAATTAGGCGACTTCGTGGCGCTCGGCGGCTGCCGCAGCCGGGCGACCGCGGCGGCGCCGCAACCGAGCGCGGCGCCCGCGAGCCCCCACATCGCCGGCGTCATGCCGGCCATGCCGGCCCCGCCGGTCGCCACCTGTACGACCGTGGCCAGCGCCACGCCCCCGGCCATGGCGCCGAGCGCCTCGGCCGAGCCGGCCCGGCGCCAGTACAGCCCGGCAATCACCGGGATGAACAGGCTGACGCTCAGCAGCGTGTAGAAGAACGTCAGCACGCCCGCAATCGACTCGGCCGCCACCGCGAGCGCCGTCCCCAGCACGCCGCCGGCGACCGCCGCCAGCCGCGCGACGCGGAGCACCTCCGCGGCGCTGGCGGCCGGCCGCAGGAACCGCTTGTACAAGTCGCGCGAGAGCGACGTGGCCAGCATGAACAGGATCACGTCGGCCGAGCTCACCTCGGCGGAGAACAATGCCGCCAGGCCCAAGGCGCCCACCACCGGCGGCACCGTCTCCATCAGCAGGATCGGCAACGCCAGATCCTGATTCGCCAGCCCCGGATGCACGGCGCGGGCGATCATCCCGAGCAGCACCGGCGCTGCCGCGAACAGCAGCAGCACCGCGGCGTTGAGTCCGACCCCGGTGCGCACCGCGGCATCGTCGCGGGCGCCGTACACCTTCTGCAGCAGTCCGGGCGAGACGATGAACGCCGGTCCGAGCATGGCGGCGTAGAACCAACCGGATCCGCCGCCCTGCCACGGGTTCCAGTAACCCTCCAGGTCGCGCGTGGCGGCCATGACGTGGTCCAGACCGCCCGCCTCCGCCAACGCCAGCGGCAGCACGACGGCGAAGCCGGCCAGCAGCACCGCCAGCTGCACCGCGTTCACCCAGACGGCGGTGAGCAGGCCGCCGGCCGTGAAGTAGACGGTCACGACCAGCCCCCCGAGCACGCAGCCGGCCCAGCGGTCCATCCCGGTCACCACGTTCAGAACCCAACCGATCGCCAGCAACTGCCCGGCCAGGATCGCCAGAGTGCCGACCCAGAGCAGCGCCGCCACCGCCGCGCGTACGCCCGGGCCGTAGCGGAGCTCCAGGAAGTCGCCGACCGTTTCGAGCTGGTGCCGCGCGGCGATGCGCCGGATATGCGGCCCGATCCACAGCGCCAGCACGATCGAGCCGAGCCCCGCCGAGCCGACCCACCACCAGGCGCTCAGGCCGTCGCGGTAGCCGAGCGCGGCGGCGTTCACGGTCGACCCGGCGCCGATGTTCGACGCCAGGATGGTGGAGAACAGCAGCAGCGGCCCGAGCCGGCGTCCCGCGACGAAGAAGTCGCCGGCGGTCCGCGAGCGGCGGCCCGCCCACAGGCCGAAGCCCATGAGCAGCGCCGCGTACGTCACGAGCACGCCGAGCTGCAGGGTCATGAACTACTCAATCGGTCCCGCGCAAGACTGCTCCCAGGAACCGTTCAACCGCGTACGTGCTGATCTGACCGCACGGTCCGCTGAAGACGAAGTCGCAGGCGTGCGTCGCCCAGGGCAGGCGCACGATGGCGTGGCGCACCCCGGCGTCAATCAGCCGGGAGCTGACGAACTCCGCGTGAAACGGGGAGACATGCTCGTCTCGCAGACCCTGGATGAACAGCGTGGGCGGCGTCTCGGGCGTCACGAACCGCGACGGCTCGGCGGCGTAGTACTGCTCCCCGTGGGTGCTTGGCGGTCCGCCCAGATAGGTTTCGAGCAGCCGGGACGAGTCGACCACGCCCGGCTTGGCGGGGTTCTCATATCCCCAGCGCAGGGCGAACGGCCCATAGAACGAGACCACGCCGCGAATCGCCGGGTCGGATGTCGCATAGGCCGCCAGGACCGCAATCTGCCCGCCGGCCGACCGGCCGAGCAGTGCAATCCGTTGCGGGTCGAGGCTGTGCGTGTGCGCCAGCCCCTGGACGTAGCGGATCGCGGCCGCCACGTCTTCCTGCGCCGCGGGGAATATCCAGCGCGGGGCAAGCCGGTAGGCCATGCTCGCCACGACGTAGCCGCGCGACGCGAGGTACTCGTTCAGATCCGCCATGTCGCGCTTGTTGCCGCCGACCCAGCCGCCGCCGTGGATCGCGATCACCACCGGCAGCGTCCCCTCGGCGAACGCCGGGCGGTAGAGGTCGAGCGTGAGCTGCTCGTCCTCCACGACGGCGTAGACGTGCTCGTCGACGATCACGTCGTCCGATGACACGCCGAACACCAAGTCCGTGAGCACCAGCGGCGCCGGCCGCGCCGGCTGGATGGTGGGGGAGTTCTCGGGCGGCGACCCGAACGCGCGGTCCAGCACGCCAGGCAGCGTGGCGTTGAGAGAGCGCGCGCGGACGACCGGGGAGAGCAGCAGCAGGATGCCCAGGGCGGCCGCGAGCGCCCCGGCGGCGTCGACCCGCGAGCGGCGCCAGCCGGGCAGCAACAGCAGCGCGAGCGCCGCGAGCCAGTGGCCCCATTCGCTCAGGAGGATGCTTGTCTGCCAGATGAGGTTGGTTGGCTGCGGCAGCACGGCGACCAGTCCGGCGGCGGCGACGCACGCGCCGCAGACGATCCGACCCAACGACGCTGGACCGGCGACTCCGCTCCCTGTCATCATTGATGCTTCCTGGGGGTCCCTGATCGGGCACCTATGGTACCATTCGGCAATTTGGGAAAGGAGCCAACCGCAGTGGATCGGTTTGACGTCTTGAGCAGCCTCGATCAGCTTGTCGCCTCGCGCAGCATTCTCCAGCATCCGTTCTACGTAGCCTGGGAGCAGGGGACGTTGACCCGCGACCAGCTCGCTACCTACGCGCGCGTCTACTACCCGCACGTGCGTGCGTTTCCCGGCTATCTGCGCGCCGCGCTGGCGGGCGCCGGCGACCCGGCCGTGCGCGCCGAGCTCGCGGCGAACCTGGCCGACGAGCTGACGACGCCCAAGCCGCACCCGGAGCTGTGGCTCGACTTCGCCGCGGCGCTCGGTCTCGACCGCCAGGCGGTCGAGGAGGCCGGCCCTGCCCCCGCCGCGCGCGCCGCGGTCGAGACGTTCGAGCGTCTGGCGCGGCGCGATAGCGCCAGCGGGCTGGCCGCACTGTACGCCTACGAGTCGCAGCAGCCGGAAGTGTCGCAGGCGAAGGGGACCGGTCTCCGTCAGCGTTACGGGGTGCGGGACGCACAAGCGCTGGCGTACTTCGACGTGCACGCCACCGCCGACGTCCGCCACCGGCAGGGCGAGCGGGACGCGCTGGCGCGCTGCCTCGCCGCCGGAGCTGAGCCGGCCGCGGTTGTCGGGGCGGCCGGCGAGGCGCTCGACGCCTACTGGGCGCTGCTCGACGGCGTGTGCGCAGAGGCTGGCGTCGCTACCTGCGCGTAGCTTCGCACCGGCCTGCAGCGATCCGCCGCCGGTGCGCGCCGCGGGCCGGCGGCAGCCGGCGCCCTATTCGAGCAGGGCGGCCCGCATGCCGGCCAGCTCGGTGTCGTCGATCTCCAGCTCGGTGCGGATGTAGCCCATGACGCCGCCGTACGTTTCGTCCAGGTAGGCGAACGTGCTGCGGATGTAGGCCGGGTCGGAGCGCAGCAACGGCCGGACCAGCGCGGTTCGCGTCGCGGACAGTGTCGCGTACAGCTCGCGGTCCGGGTCCTCGCCGCCGGCATTGCGCGCGAGCAGTTCCGCCTCGTAGTCCACCACCTGCTCGCTCAGCGCGTAATCCCGCACGACGACCTCGCGCGGCACGCCCAGCGCCGAGAGAATCAGTGCGGCCGCGGTGCCGGCCCGGTCCTTGCCGGCGGAGCAGTTGAAGGCCAGCGGTAGATCGCCGGCGGCCAGCCGGTGAAACACCTCGCGGTACTTTTCCTTGTGTGCTTCGGCGATGTTCGCATAGCTGTCCGCCATCGCCGCGGCCACCTGCTCCGGTGTCACGCCCGGCCGCGACAGCAAGTTTCCCAATTGCAGCCCGCCGGTATCGTCGTCATCCGAGTAGTCCCAGGTGCGATAGTCGATCGCAGGAGTCGCCCGCCAGCACGTCGGTTCGGACGCCCGCGAGTCGCGATCCGCGCCGTGGTACTGCGCGCAGCGTTCCGCGAACACCGCAGCGCCGTCGGGCGCCTGCGCGAAGGCGGGCAGGGCGGCGGCGAGAATTGCCGCCAGGGCGAGCGTCGCAGGGCGTATCAGCATGCGGCGTTATGTAATCATGACCATCGATGCCAGGACAAACCTCCCAGTCCATCCGCGCCCAGGCGGCGCTGTTCTGCCTCGGCGCGTGGGTCATGGGCACGGTCTGCGTCAGCATCGTCGCGATGCAGAACTTCTACACCATCGACCGGCTGCTGGACGGGCCGAGCCACGAGGCGTTCGCGGGCTTCGCGGAGGATGCGGGCAGGGAGACCGCGCGCAGCGTACTGCGCTACCTGTCGTCCGAGCTGAACCGCCTGTTCTTCCAGCTGTGGAACGGGGCGCAGTTCGCCGTCGGCGGCGCGGCCCTCTGGCTCGTCTGGAGCCTCCCGGGCGCTGCCCGCCTGCGGGCGCTGCTCGCGGCGATGCTGCTGCTGCTCGCCTTCCTGACGTTCTGGGTGACGCCGCAGATTCTGGAGGTCGGCCGCAGCCTCGATTTCGTCCCGCGCGATCCGCCGCCGCCGGGCGTGGCGACGTTCGGCATCCTGCACGCGACCTACACGATGCTGGAGCTGCTCAAGGGTGCCGCCGCACTGGGCGCGGCGGTCTGGGTGGTGCGAATCGCCCGCGACGCCGGTTCTCAGCGCTCCGCGTAGCGGCCGATGTGGTCGACGAGCAGCGCCGACAGCGCTTCGGCCGCGACCTCCGGAATCCAGTGGCTGACGCCTTCGAGGATCTCGAAGCGGTACGGCCCCTCGACGTACTCCTCGGTCAGCACCGCGCCGTCGATGCAGAGCGCCTGGTCGCCGTCGCTCCAGGTGAACATCGTCGGCACCTGCACCGCACCGAGCGGCCCGTCCTGAAAGTTGCGCGCCGCAATATTGGCGCGGTACCAGTTCAGCGCCGCGCCGAGGGCCGCCTTCGATCCGACGACCCCGATGTACTCCTCTACGGCGTCGGCCTCGAGCTCTGCGAAGAGCGCGCGGAGCTGCTCGCTGTCGTCGGCCAGGAAGCCGTCCTCCGAATCCGGCTGGACGAACAGGTCGAAATAGGATGATGCCTCGACCTGGCAAGATGACGGGTCGTTCAGCACCGCCGCGAAGGCGTCCGGGTGCGGCACCGAGACCGGGTTCGCCGTGATGACGCGCTCCGGGACGGCAATCGCCACGGCCCAGGCGACGATGGCGCCCCAGTCGTGGCCGACCACGTGGAACCGCTCGGCGCCGACCGCATCGGCCAGGCCGATGACGTCCTGGACGAGGAGCGGCAGCGCGTAATCCTCGACGGCCGGGGGGCGCGCGCCGGGCGAGTAGCCGCGCTGGTCGGGCGCCACGGCGCGATACCCGGCCTCGGCGAGCGCGCGCTGCTGCTGGCGCCATTCATAGGACGATTGCGGAAAGCCGTGGAGCAGCAGCACGACCTCGCCGTCCGCCGGTCCGGCGACGCGCACGTCGAACGTGAAGTCGCCGACCGCGATCCGTGTCATCGAGATCTCACTTGCCGGCGGACCGGCAGGCGTGGACTCCGGCGCCGCCAGGAGCGTTGCTTCTGTTGCCGGTGCGCGCTGCCAGACCGGAAACGCGATCTTCCATGGCCGTTCGAACACGTTCGGGTCCTCGATGGTGGCTTCATACGTGTTGCCTTCCCACCGGCCGCCGCCACGTACCGCGCTATCCGGGCGTCGTCCCGCATCTCGCTCCCTCTTGTCAGCCGGGCGCCTCACCGGTCTCGGTGCGACGCGGGGTTTCACCACGGGCTCCTAGCGCTCGGTCGGGTCGGCGCCGTCGAGCGGTGCGCCGGTCCCCGACGAGCCCACGAACATCTTCCGCCCGTCGGGGAACGTCACGTTCCGCCCGTTGGCGATGTTCTTGCCGTTCTTGGCCCGGTAGCCGTCGACCACGATCTCCGTGCCGACCGGGATGGAGTTCTTGTTCCAGCCGCGCCGGAACATGGCGTTCGGCGCCCCGGCCTCGACCTCCCACTGCTCCACGCTGCCGTCCGGCTGGGACACGTCGATGTAGATCCACGAATGGGGGTTCACCCAGTCCATTCGTGTCACCACGCCCTGGAGCATCACCGGCTTCGTGCCGTCGAACTCCGCGGTGAACGCGTGGTGGGCGATCGCCGCCCGGGCGCCGAGGACGGCCAGCAACCCCGTGGCCAGAAGCACGAACGTCAGGTTTCTCATGCGCATGGACTCACCTCGTCAGTCGTTCGAATCGCCGAATGTCAGCTCCATCGTCCGGTTCCCCTCGTGACACGCGTATTCGAACAGGACGTAGTCTTCCGGCGCCCGCCGCCGCCATTGCCGCCAGCATTCCACGTTGCTTCGTCATGACTGCATCCTCATCGATGCGCCGATGCGTGTGGCTACTGACCCGGCGGTCCGGGCAGGTCCGGCGCCGGCAACTCGTCCCAGGGGAGGAACGGCTCCTCGAACTCGAGGCATTCGTAGTCGAGGGTCTGCAGGTTCTCCTCCAGCCGGCGGTACAGCACGGTCTTCATGTCCCACGGCCGCGTGAACACGGCCGGATCCTCGACCGTCACCTCGTAGCTGATGTGGTTGGACCCCATGGGGGTGAAGCGCTCCTCCAGCCGCAGTTGCTCGCTGTGGAAGTTGCCGGCGCGGTCGAACCAGGTCCGGTTGTTGAAGTCGGCCACGCTCACCGCCAGCGTGTCGCCCTCCCAGCGCCCGCGCGAGTCGGCCATCCAGAACTCCAGCGCCTCCGGATGGTCGCTGCCGTCGGTCCAGATCCAGCGGTAGGCGTGGCTGTACTCGAACGTTATCGCGGTCAGCTCGGGCGTCTGGTTGATGCGGAACGGATACGGCATGTAATGATGCGCGGCACGCCGGGCAGGTAGCAGTTGTGCAGCGGGTCGAGCTCCTCGCGGTTCTCGTAGTTCATCCGCTGCTGCTCTGCGGCCCACGGCTGGTACGGGATCTCGTTCCCCTCGACGATCCCCTGGCCCGCCGGCACGCCCTTCTGCGCGTTGTGGTCGAGGATGTTCCACGAGGCGGTGGTGAACGCCTGCCAGACGCCGTTCAGGTCCGGATGACCGTCCGGCGTGCGCGGGATGCCGTCCATGGCCGATTCCGCCCCGCCGCCGCCTTGCGGGGCGCCGCATGCCGCCAGCACCCCGGCCAGCAGCAACGCGGCTGCCACGGCTGGCCCTCGTCGAGCCGATGTCCACCCGCGATCTCTCATGTGTTCTCTATCCTTCCGCGGCATTCCCTGCACGTTGGCACGCCGCCGCTCTCATTGCTGCTCGTCGGCGCGCGCGCCGGCAAGGATATTGGCCGCCGAATAGTTCCCCTCATGGCAGGCGTACTCGAACACCTCGCCGTCGATGCCGACCAGCGGGAACGTGGCGGACCACGGTTGCGTCCAGGTGCCGGGGTCGTCCACGGTGAACTCGTAGCGTAGCGTCTCGCCGTCCAGGCGCGTGAACCGCTCGACGACGCGGGACGTGCCGACCGCGCCGTGCGGATTCGTGTAGCGCCAGAGACTGACGCCGCCGGTCATGGCGCGGCTCGACGAGAAATTGGTGGTCTCGACCACCAGCGTGTCGCCCTCCCAGCGCCCGCGCGAGTCGCCCATCCACTGCCGGACCTGCGAGCCGATGTGCGCCCGGCCGTCCAGCGGCACGATGCGGGCGTCGTGGATCATCTCGTTCAGGATCACCAAGTGGTCGGGCGTCTGGAGGATCTGCACGGTGTTGTTGTAGGCGCTGGGGACGAAGGGCGGACCGGAGTTGAACCCCATGATGCAGCGGTCGGTGATGGACAGGTCCTCGTGGCCGGCAGGCGGCTGCCCGAAGGTCGCGCGCTGCGCGTCGGTCCGCGCCAGCGCGTCCACCGTCAGCGGCGGGAGCTTGCCGTCCGGCGGATCGACGATCAGCGACGTGGCCCTGTCGCCGACGACGCGCGTGCCGTAGTCCACCCAGAACCGGTTGTAGGTGCCGGTGTCGCCCGCCCGGGGCGGGCGGTCCACCCGCTCGCGCGCCGTCTTCTCCTCGAAGCTGGCCGCCTCCTCGGCGGTCAGCTTCGCGCGTCCGTCCACATCGTCCGGCCGCTGCAGCGGCGTGATCGTGGCGAACGTGAACACGCCCTGCAGGTCGGGGTCGCCCCATGCCGTGCGGGACGTAGACTGTGCGGCCGACTCGGCGGCGCCGAGCGCGCCCAGCGCAAGCACGAACGCCACCGTAATCGCATGCTGCCTCATGTGAGTCCCCCGTGTCCGGCGCTCCGGCGTATTGCGGTGTTCCGGCGAGCTTCAGGGCGGCCCGGATCCGGTCAGGGTTCCTCGCGCAGGTCACGAAACCGGCGCGTGCTATAGTGCACGGTTTGGCCATGGACGTTTAGTTTCGCAGGGAGCCTCGTGTCGCGCTCCCTGCCGCCGCCCTGCTGGCGGCCGCGCTGGCGCTTCCCGTTCCGGTCGCGGCGCAGCGCGCCGGACTCGCCATCGACCTGCTCGCCACCATCGACGGCCCCCCGCTCCCCGTCCCGCCGGCCGTGCTGGCGCGGGACGCGGCCGGCCGCGCCACGGGCCGCGCCGTGCGGATCGCGACGCCGCTCGACATCGACGGGCGGCTGGACGAGGAGGTCTATTCCACGGTGCCGGCGATGTCCGGATTCATGCAGGTCGAGCCGCAGGCCGGGGCCGCGGCGACGGAGAAGACCGAGATCTGGGTCTTCTTCGACGATGCCAACGTGTATCTCGTCGCCCGCTGCTGGGAGAGCGAGCCGGACCGGCTGACGGTCGACGAGATGCGCCGCGACAACAACAACATCGGGCGCAACGACAACGTGTCGTGGTTCTTCGACACGCTCTACGACTGGCGCACCGGCCTGGTGTTCGAGGTCAACCCGCTCGGCGGCCGGATGGACGGCCAATCGGCGAACGACGGTCGCACCAACTTCGACTGGAACCCGATCTGGGACGTCGAGGTGGGCCGTTTCGAGCAGGGCTGGACCGTGGAGTCGGCGCTCCCGTTCAAGTCGATCCGCTACCGGCCGGGGACGGCGCAGATCTGGGGCTTCAACGCCCGGCGGCGCAACAGGTGGAAGAACGAGCTGTCGTATCTCATCCCGATTCCGGCCGCGGTCGGGGGGCGGGGGCTGCGCGCGGCGCTCGCCGCGCCGCTGGTCGGCATCGAGACGCCGCCGATCGCGCGCAGCCTGGAATTCAAGCCGTACGGTATTGCCGATCTGACGAGCGACCCGGCCGCCACGCCGCCGATATCCAACGCACTGGCCGGCACGGGTGGACTCGACGTCAAGTACGAGCTGACCCGCAGTCTGACTGCCGACTTCACCCTGAACACCGACTTCGCACAGGTGGAGGCGGACGAGCAGCAGGTCAACCTGACCCGCTTCAGCCTGTTCTTTCCCGAGAAGCGGGAGTTCTTCGTCGAAAACCAGGGCACGTTCGCCTTCGGCGGCACCCAGCGCTACGGCGGCAGCGGCGACACGCCGATCCTGTTCTACAGCCGGCGCATCGGCCTGCAGGAAGGGCGCCAGGTGCCGGTGCAGGCCGGCGGCCGCATGACCGGCCGGGTCGGCGGTTTCGACGTCGGTGCGCTGCACATCCGGACCGGCGCGGAGAACGCCGCCGCCGCGAGCCCCACCGGATTCTCCGTCGTCCGGCTCAAGCGCGACGTGCTGCGCCAGAGCAGCGTCGGGGTGTTGCTGACGCAGCGCTCGGTCAGCCTCGACAACCCGGGCGGCAACACCGCGTTCGGCGTCGACGGCTCGTTCCGCTTCCTGCGCAACACCATGGCGATCGACGCGTTCGACCCCGAGGTCGGCTTCGTGCGGCGCGACGACATGCGCAAGAGCGCCGGCGAGATGCGGTTCAGCCCGCGCCTGTGGTCGGTGCCGTGGATCCGCAAGCTGGACTGGCGCGCGTCCATCGACTACATCGAGGACCTCGCAGGGCGGCTGGAGACGCGCGAGAGCGACCTGCGGTTCGGGATCGAGCTGGAGAACAGCGACCGCTTCTTCGTGAGTTACGGCAGCCACTACGAATTCCTGCCCGAGCCGTTCAAGATCGCCCCGGACGTGATTCTGCCTGTAGGCGGCTACGACTTCGCGGCCGTGCGCGCGGGCTACAATTTCGGCTCGCAGCGGCCGCTGCGAGCCAATGTGCGGGTGGAGCACGGGACTTTCTACAGCGGGCACCGGACGGTCGTCCGCGTCGACCGCGGCCGCTTCAAGTTCACGCCGAAGTTCGCCGTGGAGCCGTCCTGGGAAGTCAACTGGATCGACCTGGCGGAAGGGGAGTTCACCACCCACCTGCCCGGCTCGCGGATCATCCACACCGCCACGCCGAAGATGTTTACCAGCGCGCTGCTGCAGTACAACTCCGCCAACAACACCGTGGCCGCCAACATCCGCTTCCGCTGGGAGTACCAGCCCGGCAGCGAGCTGTTCCTCGTCTGCAACGAGCAGCGCGACACGCTCATGCGGCGCTTCCCGGGCCTCGAGAACCGGGCCTTCATCGTGAAGATCACCCGACTATTCCGGGTGTAGAGACATTGGGACTCATAGTACCGACTGGCCGGCGATGCATCCCGTCTGGGCTGCGTTGCTCGTCGGTCACGGCCTGATTCGGCCGCATCCCTCCTCGCGCCTTGCCAGGCGGGCGCCTCCCCGGCCTCTTGCCGGTGACGCTGCACTTGAGATCGATACGGGGGGCGGCGACGTGCGTACGCGATCGTTAGCAACAGACTCGACTGGCCGGCGCTTGAGGCTAGTAGTCCGAGGCGGCGAGAGACGCCCGGAGGATCTCGTTGTCGTTGCGGTGGATGATGTGGCGGTTGGCGTAGGCCGGATGCGACCAGTTGACGGTGCGGATCGAGGCGCGCGACGTGCCGACCTCGTTCGTCGGATCGATCAGGTGCGTGCGATCGATCTCGACGTATCCCTCCGGTGTGAAGCGCGCGATGATGAGGTCCCCGTCGCCGTTGTTGACGAAGTAGCGGTCGCCCTGCCGCACCATGAACGCCGTGCCCCAGCGCGCCTGCGGCGTCATGTCGCCGCTGTCCCACAGGCGGTCGCCGCTGCCTGCGTCCAGCCCGCGCAGCTCCCCATAGCTGCCGACACCGTAGATGTAGTCGCCGACGATGACCGGCGTGCTCATCACCGCGTGCAGGCCGTCGGTCTGGCGCGGCAGCTCGCTGCGGCTTTCACCATGCCACAGCACGGTCGCGGCCGGCCGGTCCTGGTTGAGCCGCATCATCAGCGACCCGTTGTAGAAACTGCTCACGAGCAGGTAGTCGTCCCCCCTGACCGGCGTGATGATGGACATGCCCATGCCGGCTTCCCACGGCTGGTCCCAGTACACCGCGCCCGTCTCCGGGTCGAGCGACACCAGCGCCGCGGCGTGCCAGATGATGAGCTGCCGCGCGCCGCCCGCCTCGTAGATGATCGGCTGGCCGTAGCCCATCTCCCCGACGACATCCAGGGCGCGCCACAGCTCCTGGCCGGTCCGCTTGTCGAACGCCATGATCAGCGCGTCCGGCTCGCCGCCGACGAGGGCTATCAGGCGCTCGCCGTCGACTAGCGGCGCGCTCGTGATGCCCCAGGTCGGGACGGACGTGTCGTATTCGGCGATGTAGTCCTTCTGCCAGACGACCGCGCCGGTCGCGGCGTCGAGGCACCACAGCCGGCCGGTCGCGCCGACCACGTAGACGCGCTCGCCGTCCACGGTCGGCGCCGCGCGCGGGCCGACCGCGTAGCGCGCCTGCAGGATCTGGTACGACGTGGGCCACTCGTGCGTCCAGAGCACGGCGCCCGTTTCCTCGTCGAGCGCCAGCGCCCGCTCCGTGCCGTCCAGCGTGCGGGAGTCCGGGTCCGGCCGCCAGTCGAGGACGAACACGCGGCCGTCGGCCACCGCCGGACCGGCATAGCCCGATCCGATCGGCGTGCGCCAGGCGACCTGCAGCCCCCCGTCCGGAAAACGGTCCACGATGCCGTCCTCGTGCCAGACGCCCAGGCGGTCCGCGCCGCGCCACTGCGGCCAGTCCTCGGCCCCGGCGGGCAGTGCGCCGCAGAGCGCGAATGTTAGCGCGAGCGGGACGATAGGGCGGGTCGGCAGCGCGGGTAGTCGCATGGCGGGGATCCGGAATCGCCGATCAGTAGTCGGCCGCAGCAAGCGAGACGCGGATCAGCTCCCGGTCGTTCCGCTGCAGGATGTGCCCGTTGGCGTACGCGGGATGGGACCAGTTGACGGTGCGGGTCCAAGCGTTGGGCCGGTGGCCTCCGGTGGAGGTCGGCTCGATCAGCGGCGTGCGGTCGAGTTCCACGTAGCCCTGCGGCGTGAACTGCGCGATGATCAGATCGCCCTCTTCGTTGTTGACGAAGAAGCGGTCGCCCTGCTGCACCAGGAAGGCCGTGCCCCAGCGGTTCTGGACCGTCAACTCGCGGCTCATCCAGAACCGCTCGCCGGTCCGGGCGCTCAGCCCGCGCAGCTCCCCGTAGCTGTCGACGCCGTACACGTAGTCGCCGAGGATGAGCGGCGTGGTGATCATGGCGTGCAGGCCGTCGGTCTCGCCGGGCAGCTCGCTGCGGCCTTTCCTGTTCCAGAGCACCGCCGCGTCAGGACGATCGTTGTCCAGGCGCATCATCAGCGAGCCCCCGTACAACTGGGTCACGAACAGGTAGTCGCCGCTCCTGACGGGCGTGGCGACGGTCATCCCCGCGTAAACGTCCCACGGCTCCTGCCAGTACACCGCGCCGGTCGCCGGGTCGAGCGAGACGAGCGCGTTGGGGTGCCAGACGATGAGCTGCCGTGCGCCGCCCGCCTCGTAGATGACCGGCTGCGCGTAGCCCATCTCACTCGTGACCTCCAGCGACCGCCACAGCTCGTCTCCGGTGCGCTTGTCGAACGCCATCACGAGGGCATCCGGCTCGCCGCCCACGACGGTGATCAGGCGCTCGCCGTCAACCAGCGGCGCGCTGGTGATCCCCCACGTCGGCACGCTGGTGCCGTACTCGGAAACGTAGTCCCTGTGCCAGATCACGCGCCCCGACGCGGCGTCGAGACACCACAGCCGCCCGGTGGCGCCCACCACGTAGACGCGGTCGCCGTCCACGGTAGGCGTGGCGCGCGGGCCGATGGCGTAGGTCTGCATCATCATCCGGTAGGACGTGGTCCACTCGTGGCTCCAGAGCTGCTCGCCCGTCTGCTCGTCGAGCGCGATCACCCGCTCGGTGCCATCGAGCGTGCGCGATTCCGGATCCTCCCGCCAGTCGAGCACGAAGACGCGCCCGTCCGCCACCGCCGGACCGGCATAGCCGGCCCGCACGGGCGCCCGCCACGCCGCTTTCAGCCCCCCGGCCGGGAAGCGGTCGATGATGCCGCTCTCGCGCCAGACCCCCAGACGTCCCGCGCCGCGCCACTCCGGCCAGTCCTCCGCCGCCGCGGGGGCGGCGGTCAAGACCAGTCCGGCAATCAGGACGGCAAGCGCAAGAAAGCAGGCCCGGCGGCTGACTGGGCGGCGTCGAAGCGGCATAATAGGTGAGTATACTCTCAGGCCCGATACGGCCCGACCGGCTGGCCCGGCGCCAATTCGCGACGGAGGCGACAGACCATCATGAGCTTTTGCGATCACTGCGCAGGCCAACGATTCGATCGGGCGCAGATCCTGCGGGCCTTGCGGGAAACGCGCCGCAAGCTGCGCACCCAGCGTCCGCCGTACAGCGCCGACGAAGCCTTGGCGCTGGCGATCCACTCCGTGCGCACCCTGGAGATTCCGCATCTGGAGCTGGTGGACGACTTCATGGCGACGCAGGTAGTCCACTGAAGTCGTAGCGGAATCCCGCCAGCGCCTCGCTGACCTCCCACAGCCGCTCCGCGGTCGGCCCGTCCACGGCGTAGGCCGCCGGCTGCTTCTCGCGGCAGTCGGCATAGTAGCGGCCCGACACGCCCTCCACGTCCGGCGACTGCGCCAGATAGATCGACGTGGCCGCGCCCTGCTCCGGCGACTTCATGAACAGTCCGAGGGCGCGCCGCAGCAGATCGGCGGCGAAACCCTGGCCGCCTCCCAGGTTGCTGCGGATGGCGCCGGGGTGGAGGCTGTTGGCGGTCACGCCGCTGTCTTCCAGCCGCCGCGCCAGCTCCAGGTTCCACAGGATGTTCGCAGTCTTCGACTGCCCGTACACGCGCAGCGAGCGGTAGCTCCGCTCATTGTGCAGGTCGTCGAAATCCAGCGCGCCCCAGTGGTGCGCGTCCGAGGCTACGTTCACGATGCGCGCGCCGCGATTCAGCAGCGGCAGCAGCAGGCCGGTCAGCAGGAAGGGGGCCAGATGGTTGACCGCGAACGTCATCTCGTAGCCGTCCGCGGTGAGCGACCGGCGCACGGCGACAAACGCGGCGTTGTTGACCAGGACGTCCAGCCGCGGAGCGTGCTCGCGAATGCCGGCGGCCAGCTCGCGCACCGAGCCGAGCCGCGAGAAGTCCGTCCGGAACATCCGCGCGTCCGTGCCGCCGGCCGCCTGCACGGCCGCCAAAGCCTCGTCGCAGCGCTCCGGGTTGCGGCCGGTCAGCAGCAGGCGCGCCCCCCGCTGCGCCAGCCCGATGGCCGTCGCCCGGCCGATGCCCGAGCTCGCCCCCGTGATCAACACCCGCTTGTGCATTTCTTATATGGGGGCTACGCGGCTTCCTCAACTTGGGGCTGCGCCCCAAACCCCCGGCGGCCGCTCGCGGGGCCCCCTCGCCCCACTCCGCGTCCGCCGAGGCCCGCCGTGCGGGCCTTCGGGGATGATTGCTTGCGTGAGCCGTGCCGGTCGTCTACTGTGAGCAGTCAGACTATCCTGTCGTGCCCCCCCGGGGGAAGTTCGCCAGGCGACGCGTCGGGCACGCCAGTGCCGCGAAAGAGAGCGAGAGAGAGGTCCCATGCAGAGTCGCTATTTCGTTCCGGCGGTTGCGCTCACGGGTGCGGCCATCCTGTTGCTGTCGTGGCCGGCGCCGGCCACCGCGCAGGATTGGGAGCCGGCGCGGCTGGCGGACGGACAGCCCGACATCCAGGGGATGTGGAACAACGCCGACGCCAACCATACCCCGCTGGAGCTGCCCGACGAGCTGTCGGGACGCGACAGCTTCACGCCGGAGGAGTTGCGGGAGCTGGCCAAGGCGCGCTACGACGCCACCATCAAGGCGAACGAGACGCTGCGGGAGGGCGATCCCGGCTTCTACGCGCTGTACTGGTTCGACTGGTACTGGCAGGATCCGGTGGGCGGCGAATGGCCGGCGCTGCTGACCGAGCCGCGCAGCGGCAAGATGCCGGCGCCGACCGAGCAGGCGAGCGACAGCGCCGCCTACGTCCGCGAACACCTGCACGACACGTACGGCAACATGGAGGGCGGCGACCGCTGCATCTCCCGCGGCGTGCTGGGGATGATGATGCCGACGGCGTACAACAACGGCACGCTGATCCTCCAGACGCCCGGCTACGTCGTCATGCACAGCGAGATGATCCACAACGCGCGGATCGTCAAGATCGGCGGCGGCCCGCACGTCGCCGGCGACATCCAGCTCTGGGAGGGCGATCCCAAGGGCCGCTGGGAGGGCGACACGCTGGTCGTCGAATCAACAAACTTCAAGCACACCAACAACATGCGGGCGCCCGGGAGCCGCTACCTGCCGCAGACGGTCAGTCGGCGCATCGTCGAGCGCTTCACGCCGGTCGGCCCTGACACGCTGCGCTATTCGATCACGGTCGACGATCCGGAGGTCTGGTCCGTGCCGTGGACCGTCACCTTCCCGTGGCGGCGCGACAACGAGTACCTGCAGTACGAATACGCCTGCCATGAAGGCAACTACGCCGTGCCCAACTCCTTGAGCGGGGCGCGCGCCGAGGAACGGGAGGCGGCCGCCGGACGGCAGCGTTCCCGGTAGCCGGCGGCGCTCGGACGAGACGGCGACAGATGCAGCAGCCGCGCGCCGGTCTGCAGGTCGGCTCCTGGTGCCTGTACGACTGGGCCAACTCCGCCTTCACGACGCTCGTCGTCTCGTTCATCTACGCGGCGTATTTCAGTGACGCGTTCGCGTCCGATGCGGGCCGCGGCACCGCGCTCTGGTCGCGCGGCGTCACGGTGAGCGCGCTCGGCATCGCGGCGCTGGCGCCCGTGGCCGGCGTGCTGGCCGACCGTGGCGGGCGGCGGCGGTACTTCATCCTCAGCGCGCTCGTCTGCGTGGCGGCCACGGTGGCGCTCGCCTTCGTGCGTCCCAGCCAGCCGCACGCGGTGCTGACGGCGCTCACGTTGTTTGTGGTCGCCAACGTGGCGTACGAGATCGGCCTGGTGTTCTACAACTCCTTCCTGCCCGCCCTGGCGCCGCCCGGCCGGATCGGCCGCGTCTCCGGCTACGCCTGGGGCATCGGCTACGCGGGCGGACTTTCGGCGCTGGCCGTGGCGCTGGTGGTGTTCGTGCCGGAGACGCCGCTGTTCGGCATTCCGACGGACGAGGGCTTCAACCTGCGGGCGACGAACCTGCTGGTCGCCGGCTGGTTCCTGCTGTTCAGCCTGCCGGCGTTCATACTGCTGCGGGACGACACCCCGCGCAGCGCGAGCGCGGTCAGCATCCGGAGCACGTTCGCCGGCATCGCCGCCACGGTGCGCAATCTGCGCCGCTACCGCCAGGCGGGGCTGTTCCTGCTCGCCAGGCTGTTCTACAACGACGGGCTCGTGACGATCTTCGCCTTCGGCGGCATCTACGCGGTCGGCACTTTCGGCTTCAGCTTCACGCAGCTGGTGACGTTCGGCATCGTCATCAACGTCGCCGCCGGCCTGGGCGCCGCGGCGTTCGGCATCCTCGACGACCGCGCCGGCGCCAAGGTGACCATCGGCATCAGCATCGTGGCGCTCGCCGCGGCGACCCTGTTGGGAGCGCTGGCGCAGACCCAGAACGCGTTCTGGGCGGCGGCCGTGCTCGTCGGCATCTTCGCCGGGCCGAACCAGGCGGCCAGCCGCTCGCTGATGGCGCGCTTCGCGCCGCCGCGCCACGCGTCGGAGTTCTTCGGCTTCTTCGCGTTCTCCGGCAAGCTGACGGCGTTCCTCGGACCGCTGCTGTTGGGCGTACTCAGCGACGCCTACAACCAGCGGGTCGGCATGGCCAGCCTGCTGCTGTTCTTCGTGGTGGGCGGTGTGCTCCTGTGGCGCCTCGACGAGCAGGAGGGCATTGCCGCGGCGCGGGCATTACCACTTGGGGCTGCGCCCCAAACCCCCGGCAAGCCCTAGCGGGGACGGCTTCATCACCTCGGGGCGCGGGCCTGGCGACGACTGCTGGAGTGCTCGTCGTCCCCCTTGCTGAACTGTGATTTTCGTGCCTTGTCAGCCGGGAGCCTGCCCGCTTTCGGTGCAACGCGGGGTTTCACCATGGGCTAGACGTGACAAGCCGAAAAATCGTCGCGTGCGGACGGACCCGGACGTGGACTGAGGAGGTTCAGATGCGTTACCTGACAGTCGTACTGGCAGTCGCGGCAATCGGTCTGGCGGCCGTGCCGGCGGCGGGGCAGTCGGTGCCCCAGACGCCGTGGGGGGCGCCCGACCTGCAGGGCGTCTGGGACTTCCGTACCCTGACGCCGATGGAGCGGCCCGACGAGCTGGAGGCGAAGAACGTCTACACGGAGGAGGAGGCGGCCGAGTTCGAGGAGCGGCGCCTGGCGGAGATCGCGGCGCTCGACGAGGAGGAGCCGGCCGACATCGTCGGCAACTACAACCAGTTCTGGTTCGACCGCGGCACGACGGTGGTGCTGACGAACCGCACGTCGCTGGTGACCGACCCGGCCGACGGCCGCATCCCGCCGCTGACCGGCGCGGCGGAGGCGCGCCGGGCGGCCCTGGCGAAGGCGCGTGAAGGGACCGGACGGCACGTTCCGACCCCCGGCGGCTTCGTCGAGGACCTCGGCTCGAACGGGCTGCAGCTCCGCTGCATCATGGGGTTCAACTCCGGACCGCCGATGACCCCGAGCGCCTACAACAACAACATGCAGGTGTTCCAGACCGAGGACCACGTCGTGCTGCTCACCGAGATGGTCCACGACGCCCGCGTCGTGCCGCTCGACGGCCGCCCGCAGCTGCCCGCCGAACTGCGCCAATGGTCCGGCAGCTCGCGCGCCCATTGGGACGGCGACACGCTGGTGGTCGAGACGACCAACTTCCTGCGCGAGACGAGCTTCCTGCGCGGCGGCTCGACGGGTGACCTGCACCTGATCGAGCGCCTCACGCGCGTCGCGCCGGACACGCTGCTGTACGAGGTGACGGTGAACGACCCGATAACCTGGACGCGCCCGTGGTCCTACTCCGTCCCGATGCAGAGGAATCCCGACCCGATATACGAGTACGCCTGCCACGAGGGTAACTACGGGCTGTACAACATCCTCGCGGGCGCCCGCTGACGCGGCAGCCTCGGCCACGGCTGGCGCCTGGCGGGGTCTTGCTGCGGATTGCTAGCGGCCGGCAAAGATGTGCTGCACGATGCTGAGCACGGTCTCCGGCTCGGCGTCGTAGCCGCGGAAGCGGTCGGGGAGCGTGTAGTCGGCGGCGGTCTGTTCGGCGCTGCGGCCCGCGTACAATCCGGCCCGCGCCGCGTCGGCCAGGTGGTTGTAGAAGTCGGCGAACTCCTCGAAGTCGGACCAGGCTACCGGCGTATCGATGTGGCCAGCGATGACCGTCTCGACGCCGGAGATGCCGGCCACCGCCTTGTTGAGCGTCGCGCCGTAGTCGACCGCGCTGCCGCCGCTGCCTTCGACGTCGACGAACGGCAGCCCGCGCCACGGGAACAGGTCGCCCGTGTGCATGGTCCGCACGGCGGGGAACACCACCAGCGTGTCGCCGTTGGTGTGGCCGCGGCCGAAGTGGTACAGGTCGACCCGCTCGCGGCCGCTGAACAGCGACAGCCGGTCGGAATAGGTTCGATCGGGCAGGTACTTGCGGTTCTCGCCCTTGAAGGCGTCGCAGTTCGTCACCGGCGAGCACTCCGGCCGCGCCATCTGCGTCGCGGTGTTCTCGTGGGCGACAAAGCTGACGCTGTCGGGGAACTCCGTGTTGCTGCCGCTGTGGTCGAAGTGGGTGTGCGTGTTGATGATGGTGGTGACCGGCTTGTCGGTCACCTCGCGGACCCGCTCCAGGATCGCCTGCCCGTAGCCCGCCAGCTTCGTATCGACGAGCACCACGCCGGCGTCGGTGATCCAGACGGCGGTGTTGCCGCCGGTCCAGGCGCCCTGGTCGTCCGGGTCGGCGTTGGCCAGCAGGTACAGGTTGTCCGCCACCGCATGGATGCCGGTAATCGGCGGCAGCGCGTCCTGCAGCCCCTCGTGCGCCGCCGCGCTCACCGCCAGCCCGGCCGCGACCAGGCCGGCCAGCCAGGCCGTGCGGCGCCTCGAACCATTGCTGCCAGTTGACCGAAGCGAACCCTGCTGCCGTTGCATGCTCTTCCTCACCTACCTCGGGGCTGCGCCCCGAACCCCCGGCAAGTGCTAGCGGGGACCCCTTTGCCCCGCGCCGCGCATGCCGAGGCCCGCCGTGCGGGCCTGGGGACGACGGCCTCAGTGCTCGTCGTCCCCCCTTCCTGACTGCGTTGTGCCTCGCTCACATAGAGAATATGCTCGTTCCTCGCGCCTTGCCAGCCGGGCAGTCTTCCAAAGTCCCTGCCGGCGCGTGGACAAGCGACGTAACCGAGAGTCAGTAATCCAGGGCCAAATGTCGGGGCGTACCCGGCTGCCGCTGGGCCAGTTCATGTTGGTCCGAGCCCGGTAGACGTAACAGGGGGGTGCGCCCCGAGCGCCGCCGGACCGCCCGGCGACAGGCCCCGCCGGATCCCGCGTCCAGCCGGGCGCCTGACCGGTCTCGGTACGACACGGGGATTCAATACGGCCGGAAGGGGCCCGCAAGTTTTCCGGTGGTCGCCAGCGCGACGCGGTAGACGCCGGTGTTGGCGGTCATGTAGAGCATGTTGCCGTCGCTGCCCCAGGCCACGTTGGCCGGCACCTCGTCGGGCATGATCGTCCCGAGGTGTTCGCCCTCCGGCGTCATCACCCACACGCCGCCGGGGCCGGTCGCGAACAGATGGCCTGTCTGGTCCACCTTCATGCCGTCGGGCGTTCCCACCGCCGGTTCGGCGGTCACGTCGCGCAGGACGCGTCCGTTCGAGGCGCCGCTCTCGTCGAGGTCGAACGCCATCCAGACCTTGCGGCTGTCGTCGGAGTTGGCGACGTACAGCGTCGCGCCGTTGGGCGCGACCGCAATGCCGTTGGGCCGGCTCATGTCGCGCACCAGCAGCTCCAGCTCGCCGTCCGGGCGCAGCCGGAAGACGCCGTTGAAGTCCAGCTCGCGGAGCGGCGACTCCTCCTGTCCCGCGAGGCCGTACGGCGGGTCGGTGAAGTAGAGCGCGCCGTCGGGCCCGTAGGTCGCGTCATTGGGGCTGTTGAGCCGGCGGCCCTCATAGCTGTCCACCACCACCGAGCGGCTGCCGTCAGCCTCCAGGCGCGAGATGCGCCGGTTGCCGTGCTCGCACATGATGAGCCGGTTGTCCGCGTCGAGCGTCAGTCCGTTGGTCGAAATCAGCGCCAGACCCTCTCGGTCGCCCTCGAAAACCGGCTCGAGGAGTGTGCCGGGTCCGTCCGCTTCCGACCACTGGTAGACGGCGTTACCCCGCACGTCCGAGAAGTACAGCGTGGCGCTGAAGCGGTCCCAGACCGGTCCCTCGGTGAACGTGTAGCCGTCCGCCACCTTCTCGATCACGGCGTCAGGCGGCACGAGCGCGTCCAGCCGCGGATCGATCCGCAGGATGCTGCCCGCGCCGTTCCCGTCCGCCGGCGCGGCTGCCGATTCCATTTCCGGCGCCGCGCCGTCCGGCTCCGCGGGCATCCCGCCGCCGCACCCGACCGCCAGCACCCCCGCCGCGCACGCCAAGGTCCGCCATGTTGCTTTCGTCATCATCTGCTCCCGTTCTCTCACCGCGCCGCCCGCGGGCGGCCGCGGCGCTGTCTCGTCTGCCGGGCGGCAATCTCATTATTGCCGCTCCGCCGCCCTCTTTTCGCACACATTCTGATCGATCTGGACATTACTACTTGGGGCTGCGCCCCAAACCCCCGGCAAGCGCTAGCGGGGACCCCATTGCCCCGCGCCGCGCTTGCCGGGCCGCGCCGTGCGCGGCCTGGGGGGCCGACTGCCTGAGTGCTCGTCGTCCCCCTTGCTGAACTGTGAGGTTCCTGCCTTGTCAGCCGGGTGCCTGACCGCTCTCGGTGCCGCGGCACTGCAGTCGATCCATCGCCGCAATTCCGCCTTCCAGCGCAGCACGTTCCAATCGATCTGGACATTACGCCGGAAGGGGCTTAGCATGCGGAAAAATCTTCGCGTGTCGATGGACCGGAACGTGGACCCGGGAGGTTCAGATGCGTTACCCGACAGTCGTGCTGGCGGTTGCGGCGGTTGCCCTCGTCTCCGCCCCGGCCGCGGGACAGTCGGTGCCCCGGACGCCGTGGGGGGCGCCCGACCTGCAGGGGGTCTGGGACTTCCGCACCCTGACGCCGATGGAGCGGCCCGAGGACCTGGAGCAGAAGGACGTCTACACGGAGGAAGAGGCCGCCGAGTTCCAGGCGCGGCGCCTGGCGGAGATTGCGGCGCTCGACGAGGAGGAGCCGGCCGACATCGTCGGCAACTACAACCAGTTCTGGTTCGATCGGGGGACCACCGTGGTCGAGACCAATCGGACGTCGCTGGTGACCGACCCGGCGGACGGGCGCATCCCGCCGCTGACCGCCGCAGCCGAGGCGCGGCGGGCGGCCGAGGCGAAGGCGCGCGAAGGCACCGGCCGGCACATGCCGACGCCCGGCGGCTTCACCGACGACCTCGGCTCGAACGGGCTCCAGGTCCGCTGCCTGATGGGGTTCAACTCCGGTCCGCCCATGGAGCCGCGCGCCTACAACAACAACGTGCAGGTGTTCCAGACCGAGGACCACGTCGTGCTGTTCACCGAGATGGTCCACGACGCGCGCGTCGTGCCGCTGGACGGCCGCCCGCACCTGCCCGACGGCTTGCGCCAGTGGTCCGGCAGCTCGCGCGCCCGCTGGGACGGCGACACGCTGGTGGTGGAGACGACCAACTTCCTGCGCGAGACCAGCTTCATGCGCGGCGGCTCGACGCGTGACCTGCGCCTGGTCGAGCGCTTCACGCGCGTCGGCCCCGAGACATTGATGTACGAGGTGACGATCGACGATCCAGCCACCTGGACGCGGCCGTGGTCGTACGCGCTGCCGATGCAGAAGAACCCGGATGCGGTCTACGAGTATGCCTGCCACGAGGGTAACTACGGGCTGTACAACATCCTCGCCGGCGCCCTCGAGGAACAGCTGGCGGCCGAAGCGGCCGCCGGGTCGCGGTAAGGAGCGAGCCATGCGTACATTTCTGCTTGGAATTTCGGGATTGGCGTTCGTCGGTCTGCTGGCGTGCGGCGGCGGGCCGGCCGCGGGTCCGGCCGCCGGTGATAGCGGCGCTGACGCCGCCGCTGATCCGCGCGACCAGTTCGTCGGGACGTGGAAGCTGGTGCGCTTCGAGCGCTACGACGCCAGCGGCCAGCTGTTGCCGCCGGCGGAGCCGGGCACGCTCGCTGCCGGGGCGCCGCTCGGCTACCTCATGTACGACGGCGAGCGCATGGGCGTCGTCATCCAGCAGGAACACCGCAAGCCGTTCGCCGGCGCACTGCCGACGGGGGACGAGGCGATAGCGGCAGCGACCAGCTATGTCTCGTACTTCGGGCCGTACACGGTCAACGAAGCGGAGGGATACGTCACGCACCACGTGCTGGGCAGCAACAATCCGGGCACGACGGGGGCCGACAACCAGCGCTTCTACGAGTTCTCCGGCAACGAGCTGGCGCTGCGGCCGCCCCCGGGGGCGAACGGCGTCCAGGCGCGCATCGTCTGGGAAAAAATGCCGGCGAAGGCGGACCTGACGACGGAGGAGCGCCGCTTCCTCGGGTTCTGGCGGATTAACTTTGTGGAGCAGGAGCCGCTCGACGGCGGCGACCCGCTGCCGGCCGGCAGCCCGTCCGCCGCCGGGTACATCATCTACATGCCGTCGGGGCACATGGCGGTGCACCTGCTGCGGAGCGCCGACCGGCAGGCGTACGCCGCCGGGCGCCCGACGGGCGAGGAAGCGATCGCGGCGTTCGAGAGCTACGGGAGCTACGGCGGGCCGTTCATCGTCCATCCCAGCGACGGCTACGTGCTGCATCGCCGGCCGGCGGCGCTCGATCCGGGATCAGCGGGCGTAGACGGGCAACGGTTCTACGAGTTCCGCGACAACGAGCTGATCCTGATGCCGGTGCCCCGCGAGATAGACGGCCGCCTGGTGCAGCGCTACATCCACTGGGAGCGGCTCAGCAGCCTGGACGCGGGGTAGCGCCGCGGCGCAGCAGGCCGCGCACGGCGCGGCCCGGCGGCCACGGCGCGGGGCGTAGGGGTCCCCGCTAGTGGCCGCCGGGGGGTTTGGGGGCGCAGCCCCCAACTAACGAAGCCGCTCGGCGCTGATCCGCTCGTAGTCGTCGTCGCCGATGAAGATGATCTGCGTGTTCGAGTGGGCCATCTCGTCCACCGTGCGCGGCCCGTACCACACCCACTGGCGCGGGTCGGGGTTGTTGCGGTTCGCGGCCGTATTGTCGTGCCAGGCGGTGATCTGCAGCACCGTGCCGCCCGGCAGCACCGGCGCGTAGTCCGGGTCGTAGACGTAGTTGATGTGCCAGTCGTTGCTGAACCGGTCGGCGTGGTTCAGCAGCTCCCGCCGCCCGTCCGGGTAGATCGCCTCCAGCGAGAACGCCTTCCCGCGGTAGTGCATGTGCGGCTGAAAGTTGTGAATGATGGCGGGCGCCGGCAGGGTATAGGAGCCCTGGTGCACCGTCTCGGAGTGGGGCGGAATGTGCAGCGGCCTCGAGTTGGAGCTGCCTAGCGAGATGAACGACGCGCTGTACTTCGGTGTCACGTCCTTGGGGTAGAACCACCAGCCCGCCTCGAGCTGGTCGGTGATCTCCTCGCCCACGGCGTGGTAGTGAATGGAGAACTCCACGCGCGCCCCCGGCAGCACCAGCTTGCCGGTGTTCTCGGGATAGTGCTCGCCCCCCTTGCCCTGCGCCCATTCGGTAAGCATTTCGCGGGTGTCGAGCGAGTCGCCGCCGACCCGCTCCCGCGCGACCCGCAGCACGGCGTCCGCCGCCGCTTGGCCGTCCAGCAGCGCGCGCTCCGCGTCCAGAAACTCCTGACTCTCCGCCTGGTGCAGGTACGTCGAGGCGTGGTGCGCGATGCGCCGCCCGTCGCGGCCGGAAGGCTTCGTCTCGGCCGCCCGGATCCAGCGCGGCTCCGTCAGCGGTACATCCACCGTCGTACGGAAGAAGACGTCCTGCGCCACGGCCGGCATGGTGAACGGCACGGATCGGACGACCACGTCGGGCGGTCCGAGCTCGGACTCCAACCGGAACCGGTCGCCGCTCGGCCAGTCGAGCGGCGGCGGCATGTCGGCCGGATCGCCTTCCGGCGCGCCGGCGTCGACCCAGCGGATGATGGTGTCGAGCTCCGCGTCGCTCAGCGAGATGTCGTTGATGAACCGCTGGATGCCGATCGTCTTGTCGAGGAACCACGGCGGCATCTCGCGGGCCGCTACCCGCGCTCTGATGGCGCGCGCCCACGGGCGCGACTCCGCGTAGGTGAGCAGCGACATCGGCGCCATGCTGTCGGGCCGGTGGCATTCCTGGCACTTCTGCTGGAAGATCGGGGCCACGTCGCGCGAGAACGCCACCTCCGGCTGCGCCGCCGCGGGGTCCGCCCACGGCAGCCCGACGGCCAGCAGCCCGGCGCCGATGACCAGGAGCCGGCTGCCGCCCGCGCCGCGCTGCCCGCATCCGCCGCTGCCCGCATGCATCATGCCGCCCCGTCCGTATCGTTGGCTGTTACCGCTCGGCCGGCTGCACCGTCACCCGCAGGTAGCCGTTCGTCCAGCAGCAGCCGGCGAATCCCGAACCGTCCGACACCAGTGCGCGCAGCATGTACTCGCCCGGCCGATGGAACGTCGCGGTGGTTTCCGCGACGCCATCAACGACCGGCAGCGCCGCGTCGCCAAAGCTTACCGTACCGGGTCCGCGGTACTTGCTCCAGGCGACGGTCACACCCTGCGCGGCGACATTGCCCCGCCGGTATCTGTTCTGCAGCGAGCGGAGCACCTTGGAAGGGTCGGGCGGCGGCGGCAGGCCGTCGTCGGTGGCCCAGACGCGGAGCGCCGCCCCCGCCCCCGCCGTAGTGACCAGCGCGACGGTCAGGCCGCCGGGACCCTGCCCGGACGGTCCGTCGGGCGCGAGCCGCACGACCGGCGGCGTGTTCCCCGGGAACGAGCCGCCGTGGTTCACCAGGCCCTCGATCTCGTACAGCGGGCCGAGGTTGGACGGCATGGTAAGCGTCTCGCCCCGGATCCGCAGCGTCCAGTTGATTTCCTCCGTGGACCCCGCCGGGAGCGGCACGGCGAACACCCCCTGCCGGTGTCCCGGCAGGAAATGGGTCGGCTGGCCCCGGTCGGCGGGGCCGGGCGTGAAGATGTTGTCCGGGCCAATGGGGATCTCCAGCGTCTCGGCGGAGTTGCGGTTGAGGTACTCGAAGGCGGCGTAGGTCCGGCCGTCGGCGCCGGTGTACCACCCGCGGTACAACGGCACGACGTTCTGCCCGCGGGCGTGCCGCATGTGGTTGCCGATCACCGGCAGCCCGGCCTGCTGTGCCACGAGATCGTGTTGCAGCCCCGCGGCGCCGGCCAGCAGCCAGCCGGCCGCGCCGGCGGCAATCCACCCGCGGTATCCTGCCCGCCGCGTCGCCCTGCGCATGTTCCTCAATGTATCACCCCGCGCGGGCCTCCGGCCTGTGCCGGAGAAGCCAGTGCGTGTCGACGGCGAACGACCAGACCAGCAGTGCGAGCGCGCCCGCGGCGCCGCCAACGGCCAGCCACGGCGGGATGATCGGCCCCAGCGCGACCAGCAGCGTCACCCCCTGGACTACGCAGATCGCCTTGCGCCCCCAGCGCGGCGGCAGCGCCCCCTGCAGCGCCGGCCACAGCTGCCCGGCCGCGACGAACAGGTAGCGGATCGCCCCGATCAGGAGCACCCAGGGCCCGGCCCGGCCGCTGCGCCATAAGAGCGCCGCCAGCGCCATCAGCAGCGCCGCGTCCAGCTCCATGTCGAAGCGGGCGCCGAACGCGGTGGCGCTGCCGCTGCGCCGCGCGGTCCAGCCGTCGAAGCCGTCGAGCACCATCGCCGCCGCGGACACGGCGATGATCCACCAATAGACTGGAGCGCCCAGAGGGCCGGGGATGAGCGCCAGCGGCATGATCGCCAGCGCCAGCGCCGCGCGGCCCAGGGTGACGCGGTTGGCCGGTCCCAGCCCGCGGCCGGGCAGGGCGGCCGGCGCGAAACGCACCACCAGCGCCGCCAGCAGCGCGTACAATGCGGAGGCCTGCAGCAGGTAGGCGGCCGGCAGTCCGGCCAGTCGCTGCGTGGCGAACGCGACGGCCAGCAGCAGCGGCGCTCCGGCCGCCAGATCGGCGCCTGCCCGGCGCATGCTCATCATGTCCAAGAACCACACCGCGCGACAGTGCCGCATCCAGTCGCCCGGCCTGGCTGAGATTGTGCAGGTCGACCTGCCCGCCGGGCAAGCCGGCGAGGTGCTGGTCCGCGCGCGCTATTCGGGCATCAGCCGCGGCACCGAGGCGCTGGTGTTCAATGGCGAGGTGCCGCCGTCCCAGTATGCGGCGATGCGCGCGCCGTTCCAGCAGGGCGACTATCCCGGACCGGTCACCTGCGGCTATTCCAGCGTCGGTGAGGTGGTGGAGGAGGGCGCCGCCGCGGCGGCCGGGCTCGCCGGACGCACCGTGTTCTGCCTCCATCCGCATCAGGACCTGTACCGCGTGCCGGCCGGCGCCGTCACGCCGCTCCCGGAGGGCCTCCCGGCCGCCCGCGCCGTGCTGGCGGCCAACATGGAGACGGCCGTAAACGTTGTCTGGGACGCCCGCCCGGCGACCGGCGACCGGATCGTCGTGATCGGCGCCGGGGTCGTCGGCCTGCTGGCGGCCTGGCTCTGCCGGCAGGCGCCGGCCGCCGAGGTCACGATCGTCGACGTCAACCCGGCGCGCGAGACCGCCGCCCGGGCACTGGGCCTGGCGTTTGCCGTCGAGCCGCCGGCCGGCAGGGATGCCGACCTCGTCATCCATGCCAGCGGCCACCCGGACGGCTTGCGCGCCGCGCTGGAATCGGCCGGCGTGGAGGGGACCATCGTGGAAGCGAGCTGGTACGGGTCGCGCTCCGTGCCCTTGCCGCTCGGAGAGGATTTCCATGCCCGGCGCCTGACGATCAGGAGCAGCCAGGTGGGGCGCATCCCGCCCGCCCGCGCGCCGCGCTGGAGCCACGCGCGGCGGCTGCGGCTGGCGCTCGAGCTGCTGCGCGCCGCCGCGCTCGACGCGCTCATCAGCGGGGAGAGCGACTTCACCGCGTTGCCGGGCGTGCTGGCGCGGCTCAGCCGCGACCCGGGCGCGGCGCTCTGCCACCGCATCCGATATCTGTCGACCTAGTCGTCCGCCAGCGCAGGAGGCATCTCGATGTACAGCCTGACCGTTCGGGATCACTTCATGATCGCCCACAGCTTCCGCGGGGAGGCGTTCGGCCCGGCCCAGCGCCTGCACGGCGCGACCTACGTGGTCGACGTCACATTCAGCCGCCCGGAGCTGGACGGCGACGGCGTCGTCGTCGATATCGGCCTCGCCAGCAGCCGGCTCGACGCGGTGTTGGCGGCGTTCCGCTACCGCAACCTGGACGAGGATCCGGCGTTCGCCGGCCGGAACACGTCCACGGAGGTGCTGGCCCGGACGATCTTCGACCGCCTCGCCGGCGAGGTGCGCGGCGGCGCGCTGGGGGCGGGTGCGCGCGGCATCACGTCGTTGCGGGTGACGCTGCGCGAGTCGCATGTCGCGTGGGGCAGCTACGAAGGAAGCCTGTGAACGAGCCGGCGCTGCACGTCCTCGTTCCCGGCCCGCTCGGCCAGCGGACCGGCGGCTACATCTACGACGCGCGAATCGTGGCGGGCCTGCGGCGCCTGGGGTGGCGCGTCACGGTCCACCCGCTCGCCGGCCGGTTTCCCGGCGGCGACGCGCGCGCCCGCGGCAGCCTGGCCGGGGTGCTAGGGCGGCTGCCCGCCGGCGCCCGGGTGGCGATCGACGGCCTGGCGCTGGGCGGGCTGCCGGGTCCGGTATGCGCCGCCGCCGGCCGGCTCCGGATCGTGGCGCTGACCCATCTGCTGCTGGCCGACGAAACGGGGCTCGAACCGCGCCGCCGCGAGCAGTACGCCGCCTCGGAGCGGCAGGCGCTGGCCGCCTGCGCCGGCGTCGTCGCCACCAGCGAGTACACCGCCGCGCGCGTTGCCGCGCTCGGTATCGACGCCCATGCCGTCCGGGTCGTCCTGCCCGGTACGGATTCGGCGCTGCCGGCGCGCGGCCCCGGACCGGGCGCTCCGCCGCGACTCCTGTGCGCCGCAACGGTCACTCCCCGCAAGGGGCAGGACGTGCTGGTGCGCGCACTGGCGCGGTTGGCGGATCTGTCCTGGAGCTGCGTCTGCGCCGGCAGCCTCAACCGCGCCCCGCGTTTCGCCCGCGCGGTCGGGCGGCAGGCGCGGGCGGCGGGTCTCGCGGGGCGCGTCGCGTTTCCCGGCGAGGCCGGCGTGGCGGACATGGAGGCGCTGTACGACGCCAGCTCGCTGTTCGTCCTGGCGTCCCACTTCGAGGGGTACGGCATGGTGCTGACCGAGGCGCTGGCCCGCGGCCTGCCGGTGGTCAGCACCACCGGCGGCGCCATTCCCCACACCGTGCCTCAGGAGGCCGGCATCCTCGTGCCGCCCGGCGACGATGCCGCGCTCGCCGCCGCGCTCCGGACGCTCCTTTCCGAACGGGAGGGACCGGTCGGAAAGGACACGGCGGCCGCGCGCCGCACGCGGCTTGCGGTCGCCGCCAGACGCCACGCCGCGGGCCTGCCGGGCTGGCAGGCGTCGTCGGAGGTGTTCGCGGCCGCCGTGCTGGCGCTGACCGCCGCGCCGGCTGCCGGCCCGGCGCGGGCGGACCGATGACGGGGCAGCCCGAGGCGTTCAGCCCGGACTGGCTCGTCCTGCGCGAGCCGGCCGACCACCGCGCGCGCGCGGCCGACCTGCTGCCCCCGCTGTGCGCCGCGTGGCGCGCTGGCGGCTGGCGGCGCATCCTGGACCTCGGCAGCGGCGCCGGTTCGAACCTGCGCTATCTGGCGCCGCGCCTGCCGGGCGAGCAGGCGTGGACCCTGCTCGACCACGATGCGCACCTGCTGGCCCGCGCCGCCGCGGCCGGGCCGGCGCACCGCGTCACGCGCCTGCGCGGCGATCTGGCGCGCGATGGACTGGCGGCAGTGGCGGATGCGGACCTGGTGACCTGCTCCGCGCTGCTCGATCTGGTCTCCGCGGACTGGCTGCGCAGCCTGGCCCGCGCCTGCCGCGCCGCGTCCTGCGGGGTGTTGCTTGCATTGACCTACGACGGAACCATGCGCTGGCTGCCGGCCGCCGGGGAGGAATCCGCGGGCGGCGCCGCCGAGGACGCGGCGGATGACGCCGACGACCGGTTGCTCCAACGGCTTGTGAACGCACACCAGCGGCGCGAACAGCATCCCGCCCCGGCGCTCGGACCGGATGCGGCCCCGGTGGCGGCGGCGCTGCTGGCGGCGGAGGGCTACCGGACGACGCTCCGTCCCAGCCCGTGGCGGCTCGGCCCGGCCGACGCCGCGCTGCTGCGCGAGTTCGTTGCGGGCTGGGAGCGCGCCGCGCTGGAGATCGCCGGCGACCCGGCGCTGGCCGGCCGGGTGCGCACGTGGGCCGCCCGCCGCCGCCGGACGATCGCCGCCGGCGGCTTCCGCCTCGTCGTCGGACACCAGGACCTGCTCGCGCTGCTGCCGGGGTGAGACCCCGCGTCGCACCGAGACCGGTCAGGCGCCAGGTTGACGGCGCGTCAGCCGCTGCGCAGATCCAGGTCGAACAGCACGTCGTCGCCCAGCGGGAACCGCCGGCAGCGGGGCCGTAGCGCCTTGTTGAGCGAGTCGATCGGGTCCAGCGTCAGCGCCGGCGGCCCCGAGCCGATCAGGAGCGGCGCCACCGTGATGTGCAGCCGGTCGAGCGCGTCCGCTTGCAGGAAGCGGGAAACCGTGTTGCCGCCGCCTTCGATCAGCAGCCGCCGGAAGCCCCTCGCGCGGAGCGCCCGCACGACCGCCGCGGGTGCGAAGCCGCGCCCCGCCGCGCCCGGGTCCGCGGGCAGGCGCAGCACGTCGCAGCCGGGGTGGCCGGCCGCGGGGGCCGGGTCGCCGGCGCGGTGGACCACCAGCGTGGGCGCGGCGCCGTCCCGGAGCGCGCGCCGGTCGGCGCCCAGCCGGCCGTTCGGATCGAGGATCACGCGCACCGGGTTGCGGCCGGCCACCTCCCGCACGGTCAGCCGCGGGTCGTCCGCCGCCACCGTGCCGGCGCCTACCACCACCGCGTCCACCAGCGCCCGCAGCCGGTGCAGCCGCCGGATGTCGGCCGGACCGGTGATGTAATGTGAGTCGCCGCGGGCGGTGGCGATGCGGCCGTCGAGGCTCTGTCCGGCCTGGCCGATCACCAGGTCCGCGGGCAGTCGGATCGGCAGCAGCAGGTCCAGCAGGTCGCGCGCCGCCGGGGTCGTTTCGTGTGCCGTGTCCCACGCGCCGGACGGGTACACTTGCAACCAGACAGCCGGATTGGGATCATGGTGCACGCGCAGCGGCGCACCGGCCGCCGCCGCGCCCGGCGGAACGGCGCGCAGCAGGTCCCACGCGGTGCGTTCGTCGATCGGGGAATTCACACACGCTCCGGGGTCGGAGGCAGGCATAAGTATGCACGAGGCGGAACGCGGGCTGTCCGATCTGCAGCAGGGACGTCCCGTCTACATCACCGCGCCCGACGCCGACGGCGGCACCCTCGGCGCGCTGGTGGCCGTGGTCGAGGGGGCGCGCCAGGGGACGCTCGCACGGCTTGCGCGGCTCACCGGCCAGCCGCTCCGCCTCGGCGTGACCGCCCACCGCGCCCGCGCGATGGGGCTGTCCAACGGCGGCCGCCCGGTCCCGCTCAGCCTGCCGTTGCCGGACGCGGCGGCGCCCGACGATATCCTGCGCCTCGCAACCGTCCCGGACGCCGGCGGCCGGCAGCGCGACGTCCGCGAGGCGTCGGCATCGGAGGCGGCCGGCCTCACCCTGGCCCGGCTGGCCCGGCTGATTCCGGCGGTCGTGACGGCGCCGGTCGGTGCGGCCGAGCGGCCGGCGCTGCGGCGCAACCTCGAGCGCGGCGCGATCCTGCACGTGACGACCGCGCAGGTCGACCTGCTGGCGGCCAATACGCGGCTTGAGCTGACGTACGTCAGCGACGGGCCGGTCCCGCTGGAGGATGCGGAGGATGCGTCCTTCATCTGCTTCCGCGAGGCGAACGGCATTCTCGAGCACGTGGCGGTCCTCATCGGCGACCGCGGCCGCTGGCCCGACCCGGTGCCGGTCCGTATTCATTCGGCCTGCCTGACCGGCGATCTGTTCGGCAGCCTCCGTTGCGACTGCGGCGAGCAGTTGCGCGGCAGCCTGCGCATCTTCGCCGCCAGCGGCGGGGTGCTGTTGTATCTGGCGCAGGAGGGTCGCGGCATCGGCCTCGGCAACAAGTTGCGGGCCTACACCTTGCAGCAGCAGGGGCTCGACACGGTGGACGCGGACTGCACGCTCGGGTTCGGCGCGGACGAGCGGTTGTACGACGCCGCCATCGAGATGCTGCGGCATCTGCAGATCGGTCGGGTCCGGCTGTTGACCAACAATCCCGAGAAGGTGCGTGCGTTGCAGGACGCCGGCATCGAGGTGGTCAAGCGCGAGGCGTTGTACGGGACGCTCAACCGCCACAACCTTGCGTACGTCAAGGCCAAGGTGTCGCGCGCCGGGCACTGGCTGGGCGAGCTGCTGGCGGGCACCGCTAACGGCAACGGCCGGTAGCGGTGCCCGCTACGGGGTCGCCAGCCGATCGAGCGGGAATTGCCGCGCGTCGCGGATAACGTCCGCGAGCGCCGCGCCGTAGCCGTCAACGAGGCGCCTGCCCAGCGCGGCATCGGCCAGCGCCGCGTTTCCCGTCACCCCCGACGGGTGGAGGTCGCCGCCCAGCCAGGCGAACGACGCGCCGGCGGCGCCCGGCTCCACGCGGCGCAGCGTTCCCTCCAGGTCCGCTCCGAGAGAGTGGGCGGCGGTGATCGCCGCCGTGCGGACCAGATCGGGGCGCAGGTGCAGCATCATCGCCGTCTCCACGGCGCCGCCGTGCAGCCCGTACCGCCATTCCGCCTCCGGCAGGTCCACGCCGGCGGGGCGCGGCAACAGGAAATAGTTTGCCGTGACGACCAGCAGTCCCAGCTCGTCGCGCAGCCGCAGCGCGGCCAGCTCGGCGACGGCGCGGTTGCCGCCGTGGCTGTTGCTCAGCACGAGCCGCCGGACCCCGTCCCGTGCCAGCGCCGCGCCGTGCGCGTGGATCACGCCCGCGGCGAGCTCCGGGTCGAGGCTGAGCGTGCCGGCGAACCGGGCGTGTTCCCGGCTTGCCCCGACGGCCAGCGGCGGCAGCGCCCAGGCGGGGAAGTCGGCGGGGAGCCGCCGCAAGGCGGCGGCCAGCAGGCCGCTCCCGATGTCGAGGTCGGTCGACAACGGCAGGTGCGGGCCGTGCTGCTCGATGGCGGCCAGCGGCAGCACGGCCACCGGGTCCTGCGCGGCGAGCCGCGCCGCCTCCACGGTGGTCAGCGCCTGCCAGGCCCGGCCGGCCGGGATGCCGGCAGCGCCGCCGGCGGTCATTTCACTGTCCCTGCGGGCGCCGGTGCCAGGCGTGCGTAGAGGTCGCCGGACGAGACGCCGCCGGCGCCCGCGGCGAGCCAGCTTCGGACACGCTCGCCCGGCACCCAGGCGTCGAAGACGAAGCGCCGCCGCTCGCCCGGCACGGCGTTGAACTCGTACCGCCCGAGGGCGTCGAGCCGCCGGATGCACGCCGCGGCCAGGTCCAGCCGGCCGGCGACGAACTCCACCGACAGCGCCGGCAGCGGCCGGCTCAGCCCGGCAAGCACATCCGCTTCGTACCCCTCCACGTCGATCTTGCAGAATTGTGGCAGGCCATAGCGTTCGATCAGCCGGTCCAGCGTGGTGACCGGCACGTCCACGGTCCGGTCCCAGCGGACCCGGCGAAAGCTGGGGTTGGCCGCCGCCAGACCGGCGCGCCATGCGTCGGACAGCGTCGACACGGTCGGGGTCCACCGGCTGATCGCCAGCCGCGCGGTCCCGGTCGCGCTGCCCACCGCCTCGGGCCGCACCGTGATCCGCCCGCCGCCGGTCCAGCGCCGGATGGGCGGCAGCCGGCGCAGCAGCGCCGCCACCCGCGGCTGCGGCTCCAGCGCGACGACGCGCGCGCCGAGCGCGGCGAACGCCGCCGAGCGGTCACCTACGTGGGCGCCGATGTCGAACACCAGGTCGCCGGGGCCGACGAGCGGCCGGTACATGCGCCGCAGCCCGCGCTGCCGGCCGGGTCGCCAGTACACCAGCAGCGAGCGCAGCAGACCGAGCAGTTCAGTCACGCGGACTCCTCGCGGCCGGCCGCAGCGGCGGCCAGATGCGCGCCAGCACGCCGTCCCGCTCGCTCAGGCCGTGGTGGACCGACGCCGCGAGGTGTGCGGCCACCAGCGCCACCAGCAGATACGCAGCAGCGGCGTGGACCACCATCAACACGCGGGCGATCTCCGGGATGCCGCTGACGAGCGGCGGAATGCCGAGCGCGTCGAGCAATTCGATTGGATAGTCATCGCCCACCGTGCGGAGGTAGCCGCTGACCGGCAGGACGAACAGCAGCCCGTACAGCGCGTTGTGCGTCAGCGCGGCGAGCCGCCGTTGCGGCGCGGGCGCCGCCGCCGGCAGCGCCGCCACGGGATGCGCCAGCTTCCAGGCGAGCCGCAGGCCCATCAGCGGCAGGAAGACGCATCCCAGCCCCTTGTGCAGGATGAACACGGCGTCGTTCAGCGCCGCGATTGCCTCGGTGGTCATCGCGACCCCCGCCCCGACCTGCACCGCCACCAGCACGGCCGTCACCCAGTGGAACAGCCGCGCCCCGGTGCCGTAGTCCCGCTGCGCCGTGTAGGAGATAGTCATGCTCACCTCGTGCCGGCCGGCTTCGCCTTGTCGCGGTCCGGCGCGCTGAACGCGCCCACGAACCAGTCGCGGAAAGCGTCCATGCCTGCCGGCGGCCGCGACCGGTCGGGCCGGGCGCCGGCCGCGAAACCCCATTCCAGGAATGGCTGGATCAGGGCGAAGTCGCCGCTGATCACGTGCACCGGTACGTCGCGGGTGGCGTCCTCGCCGGTGATCAGCGGCGCCGGCTGATGGTCGCCCAGCACGATCAGCAGCGTGCGGTCGTCGACATAGCGCTCAGCGTAGCCGGTCGCCGCGTGGACGGCATAGTCCACCGACAGCGCGAAGTGCTCGCGCACGCGGTCGTGGTCCAGCCAGAGCTCGTGCGGCGGCTCGCCCGCGTCGCGCCAGCGTTCGAACACCGCCCCGTCGCCGATGCCGTCCCAGTCGTCCAGCACCGGCAGAATCGGCGTCCAGGGGGCGTGGCTGCTGATCAGGCACAGCTCCGCGAACAGCGGGCGCGGGTCGGCGGATCGCCGGATGCGCCGCTGCAGGAACGACCAGGTGAACTGGTCCGGCATCGTCACCCAGTTGAGGGCCGGGCCGGCGTAGTCGATGTCGCGGCGGGTCCAGATCTCGTCGTAGCCGAGCCGCTCGCCCTCCGGCCACGCCAGCGTGTTGGCCGGCATCAGCGCCGCGGTCCGGTGGCCGGCCCGCCTGAAGTCGTCGATCAGCGTCTCGCGCCCGTCCGCCAGCAGCAGGTCGTAGCGCAACTGATTGTCCACCCACAGGCCGCTGAGCAGTGACAGGTGCGAGAACCACGACAGTCCGCCCTGCGTCGGCGCCGCCAGCCGGCCGCTGGCGAGCTGCAGCCCCGCCGCGGACATCCGCGCCGCCAGCGCGTCGAGCCGCGGCCCGAGCACCGGCGCGTAGCGCGGGTCGTCAATCGCCGACATGCCGTACGACTCGACGAAGGCGATCAGCACGTCGCGGTCCCGCAGGCGACGCAACAGCCCCGGCACGGACGCATAGTCTTCCGGGGCCGCGTCGAGCTCGGCGGCGAATGCGTCCCGCTCGTTGAACATGCGCCCGGCGTGTCGCGCCTGGTCGACGGCCAGCCGCACCGCGGGCGCCGCGACCCGCGACTCCAGCGCGGGGATCGCGCCCGCCGCCAGCGCCGTGACCACGGCGACGGCGCCCGCCGCCGCCAGCGTCCACCGCCGCGTGCCCGGCACGGCGGAGCGCAGGAGCAGCCCCGCTACCAGCCGCACCGCCAGCAGTCCCGCCGCCGCGACGACGACGGCCGCCACGAGCGCCCCGCCGCCGCCGGCCACGCCGGCGATGAGCCGCCCGGCCGCCATGCCCAGCGGAATGTCCAGGTACAGGTTGAGCGCGCGGCCCAGGCTGAGCCGGAAGACGGCGTCGGCGAACACAAGCAGGCTGCCCAGGATCAGCATGGCCGCGGCGCCCCAGGCCGCCATCCGCCGCCCGCGGATGCGGGGCAGCAGGGCGAACAGCCCGACGGCCGCCACCGCCTCGGCGGCCAGCCACGTGCGGCCCGCGCCGCCCGGCAGCAGCCAGCCCGGCGCGATCAGCAGCACGTTGACAACCAGCAGGGCAATCAGCAGACTCAGAAATCCGCCCCCGGTGCTGCTCCCGACCATGCTAGGACCCACTAGCCGTGTCATCGCGTTCTGCATGCTGCTGCCGGCGGCGGCCTGCGACGCGCCGGCTCTCGACGGCGGGGTTCCGGAGTCAGACCAGCCGCCCGCCGGCCCGCCGCTGGCGGCGGAGACGCTGCACGACGATCTGACGGCCCGCGCCCGCCGGCTGGCGGCCGCCCCGTACCAGCCGCCCGGCGACGTTCTGCCGCCGGCGCTGGCCGGCCTCGACTACGACCAGTATCGCTCGATTCGGTTCCGCCCCGAGGCTGCGCTGTGGAAGGGCGCCGCCCGCTTCGAGCTGCAACTGTTCCACCCCGGCTTCATCCACCGCGAGCCGGTGCGCCTGCACCTGGTGGAGGACGGCCGGATCACCGCGCTGCCGTTCGACCCGGCGCGGTTCCGTTACGACGGCGCCGCGGCGGCCGCACCCGGAACCGGCCACGCGGGATTCCGGGTACACTACCCGCTTAACGACGCAGCCATCAAGGACGAGACGGCGGTGTTCCTCGGCGCGTCGTACTTCCGCCTGCTCGGGCGCGGCCACGTGCACGGACTGTCGTCGCGCGGGCTGGCCATCGACACGGCGCTCGAGAGCGCTGAGGAGTTTCCCCTGTTCCGGGAATTCTGGCTGGTCCGACCCGATCCCGATGCAGCGGCGATGACGTTCCACGCCCTGCTCGACAGCCGCTCGGTGGCCGGCGCCTACCGCTTCGTCCTCGAGCCGGGCGCGCCCGCGACGCTCGACGTCGACGCGCGGCTGTTCGCGCGCGCGGACGTCGCCAAGCTGGGCGTGGCGCCGCTGAGCAGCATGTTCCTGTACGGCCGCAACCGGCTGCCGGAGTTCGACGACTTCCGCCCGCAGGTGCACGATTCCGACGGCCTGCTGCTGCACGCCGCCGGCGGTGAGTGGATCTGGCGTCCGCTCGGCAACGGCCCGGACGTGCAGGTCGCCGTGTTCCCGGGCGCCGCGCCGCGCGGGTTCGGCCTGGTGCAGCGCGAGCGCCGCTTCGAGAGCTACCTCGACGCCGAGGCGCGCTACGACCGGCGCCCGAGCGAGTGGGTCGAGCCGCTCGGCGGGGACTGGGGCAGCGGACGGGTCGAGCTGCTGGAGTTCGCGGTCGGCTCGGAGTTTGCCGACAACGTCGCGGCGTACTGGGTGCCCGACGAGCCGTTCATGGCCGGCGCGGCGCGGCGCTACCGCTACCGCCTGTCCACCTTCGACGCGCGCCTCCCCGCCCAGACGCTCGCGCAGGTGGAGCGGACCAGCATCGGGCAGGATGCGCTCCCCGGCCAGCAGGATCCGCCGCCGCGCAGCCAACGCCGCTTCGTTGTCGATTTCGGCCCGCTGCCGCCGGCTCTCGCGGAGCCGGGCGGCGCGGGCGCGCCGCCGCCGGTCGAGGCGGTGCTGGACGCCACCTCCGGCCAGGTCTCCGACCTCGTCGTCCAATCCCTGCCGGATGCGCGCGGGTGGCGCGCGGCGTTCCGCCTGGAGCCGGACGGCCGTACTCCGGCCGGGCTGCGGTTGTACCTGCACCGGGGCGGCCGCCGCGTTTCGGAAACCTGGAACTATGTCTGGCATCCCGACCATGTCCGGCAATGACGTGACAGGCGTGAACGGCCACCCGCGCGCCGCGATCCGGCTGCCGGCCATGCGACTCCGGCGCTGGCTGTACGGCGCGCTGGTCGGGGCCACCACGCTGGCCGGGGCCGCCATGATGCTCGACATCATGCGCGACGGCGGCGTCACGCTCCTCGAGCTGGTCATCCTGGCGCTGTTCACCGCCACGTTCGGCTGGATCGCCATGCCGTTCTGGAACGCCGTCATCGGGTTCGTGCTGGCGCTGCTCGGACGCGATCCGCTGTCGCTCCAGCCGCTGTCGCTCCAGCCGCCGGCGCCGTCCGGAGCGCCGGCGCAGATCGATCCCGACGCGGCGCGCACCGCGCTGGTGATGCCGGTGCACAACGAGGATCCCGCGCGCGTCACCGCCGGTCTGGCCGCCATGCTGCGCTCGCTGGAGCGCGCCGGCCACGGCGGCCGCTTCGATCTGTTCCTGCTGAGCGATACGACCGACCCCGCGATCGCCGCGGCGGAGGAGGCGGCCTGGGCGGCGCTCTGCCGCCGGATTGGAGGCGCCGCCGGGATGCACTACCGCCGCCGCGCCGCCAACAGCGGCCGCAAGGCGGGCAACATCGCCGATTTCTGCCGGCGCTGGGGCGCGGGTTACGACTGCATGGTGGTGCTCGACGCCGACAGCATCATGACCGGCGCGGCGCTGCTGGCGCTGGTGCGCGCGATGGAGGCGAACCCGCAGGCCGGCCTGATCCAGACCGTGCCGCTGCCGGCGCGGCGGACGACGCTGTTCGGTCGCTTCATCCAGTTTGCCGGCTGCCTGTACGGCCCGCTGCTGGCGGCGGGGCAGGCGTGGTGGCAGACCGACACGGCCAACTACTGGGGCCACAACGCCATCATCCGCGTCGCGCCGTTCAGCGCGCATTGCGGCCTGCCGGTGCTGCCGGGCCGCCCGCCGCTCGGCGGCGCCATCCTGAGCCACGACTTCGTGGAGGCGGCGCTGATGCGGCGCGCCGGCTGGGACGTCTACCTGCGGCCGCTCATGGAAGGCAGCTACGAGGAGGCGCCCGGCAACGTCGTGGACTACGCCCGCCGCGACCGGCGCTGGTGCCAGGGCAGCCTGCAGCACCTGGGGCTGCTGGCGGTGCCCGGCTTCCACCTGCTCAACCGGCTGTACTTCCTGCTCGGGGCGGCCGGCTATCTCTCGTCCGTCGCCTGGCTCCTGCTGCTGCTGGCGAGCACGCTCTACGTGCTGCTGTCGGCGCCGGGCGCCGCCGCGCCGATCCTGTGGGTCCCGCGCTCGTGGCCCGGGCCCGCCGTCCCGCTGCTGGCGGTGACGGCCGCGCTGCTGCTGGCGCCGCGCCTGCTCGCGCTGTTGCAGGTGCTGGCCACCCGCCGCCGCCTTTTCGGCGGCGCGCCCCGCCTGCTGGCCGGCGCGCTGCTGGAGACGCTCTTCGCCGTGGTGGCCGCGCCGGTCATGATGCTCTACCACACCCGCTTCGTGGCGAGCGTGCTGGCCGGCCGCGACGTCCGCTGGGAGGCGCAGGTGCGCGAGGGGGACACCCTCGGCTGGCGCGAAGCATGGGCCGGCGGCGCCTGGTGGATCACGCTGGCCGGGGGCGTCTGGGGCGCCGTCACGCTGTACGCCAGTCCCGCGTTCCTGCTCTGGCTGTCGCCGATCCTGGCCGGCCTGCTGCTGGCGGCCCCGCTGGTTCGCTGGACGAGCAGCCGCTCGCTGGGCGCCTGGAGCCGCCGCCGCGGACTGCTGCTGGTGCCGTCCGAGACGGCGCCGCCACAGGAGCTCGGTATGGAGGCCGGCCGGGTAGAGGAGCTCGCGCCGCCGGAGACGGACGAGCGCCTGGCGGCCAGCGCATGAATTCAGCCCGCCGTTCCGGGCGTCAATCGCCGGAGAAGCGGGCGATCCGCTCGCCGCGCATGCTGCCCATCCAGATCTCGCCGCCGACGTCCAGCGCCGCGGTTCCGGTGAAGAATTGGGCGTTGGCCGGCGCGTCGACCACGTGCTCCACGGCCAGCGTGACCGGATCGACCCGCGCCGCGTGCGTCCCCATGTCCTCGCACAGCGTCTCGAGGCATTCCAGGATGCGCAGAATGCTCTCCGCGCTGTGCCCGGCGGTCAGCAGCGAGCCGTCCGTCTGCCAGCGGATGTTGTCCGGAAAGAACCCCAGGTCGACCACCTGCTTCTCGACCGGCGTGCGGCCGCGCGACAGCCGCATCACCTGCCCGGCGGACCAGAGGTTGACGTACAGCCACTCGCCGTCCGCCGAGGCCTCGATCCCGTTCGGCCCGGGCGACTCGCTCTCCGGAACGGTCGACCAGCCGTTGCCGGGGTGCCATTCCCAGACCACGCCGCGCAAGGCGTCGCCGCCGATGTCGGTTGCCTCGAACGTTCCCTCCTCGGGCGGCACGAACGGCACCGTGACGACGAATCCGCCGTGCGGCAGCGGGCTGACCGAGTTCAGCTGCATGCCCTCGGGGGCGATCACGCAGCCGATCCAGGTGAAGCCGGGGATCGGTGACACCGACACGGCGCCCTGGTAGCGCGTGTCGATCTCGAAGATCTCGACCGACTCGCGGAAGCCGTGGTGGACGACGTACAGCAGGTGCAGCCCCTCGTCGACGGTCTTCAGGTTCAACCCGTGGGCGCTGAACTGCTCGTTCTCCTCCGGGTCGATGGGGCCGGGGCAGTCGGGATAGCGCTCGGTGTCGTGCCTGAGGCGCGGGTTGTTCACCGGGAATACGCGCATCCTGGACTGGTCGCGCCGGCTGACGTACTGGATGGCCCCGGCGAGGTAGCCGGACGCCACCACGAGGTCGGTGTTCGGTATGGCGACCAGGTCCTCCGGGCTCGTGACGCCGCAGACGAACGCCATCTCGCCGGCCGGATCGCAGTCGGCGTTCGGCACCGGCAGGTCCTGATCCGGCCCGCCGCACCCCGCCAGCATCACCGCCGCCGCAACCCCCAACAACAACCCGCGCCTCATTTGAGCCTCTCCGGGGCAGTCCCGCCCGCGAGGGCTAATCTATCACGCGCCCGCCCGCGTCGGTGCGTATCGACCGCCGCTGGCGTGTCGTGCTCTGACCGCAGGTACAATCTTCACTCCAGAATGCCATTGCGACGGATGGTCCCCGCGGCGGAGCCGGGCCGCAGTTGATCGCGGGTTCGACAATGCCGGCCTTGTGTCGTTGCGTGGCAGTCGCGCTTGCCGCGCTGGCGCTCACGAGCCGTCCGGCGGTCGCGGCGACCCCCTGCGTGACGCCGGGCGACGAGACAGCGGGCCAGACGGCTCCCGCGACGCCGGACCCGACGCCCGGCACGCCGGATCCGCGCGAGTTGCCGGGGAGCACGGTCGCCGCGAGCGCCGGAGGTGGCGCGGCGGGGCTGCAGGCCGGCGGTGCGCCGTGGCCTGTCCCGCCGGACGTGATCGTCCGAGACGATCAGGGCCGTGTCACCGTCCGCGCCGTCAAGCTGGTCACGGGTCTCCGGCTGGACGGGTTGCTCGACGAGCCTGCATACGGCTGCTTGCGCGCCATCACCGACTTCGTGCAGGTGATGCCCGCTGAAGGCGCCCCGGCCAGCGAAAAGACCGAAGCCTGGATCATGTTCGACGCCGCGAGCATCTACGTCAGCGCGCGCGTGTGGGACTCGGCGCCGCCGGCCGACTGGGTTGCCAACGAGATGCGGCGCGACACGCGCCAGCTCCGTGACAACGACAGCTTCTGGGTCGTATTCGACACGTTCCACGATCGCCGCAACGGCGTCGCCTTCTTCACGAACGCGCTCGGCGGGCTGGGCGACTTCGCCATCACCAACGAAGGCAATCCCAACAGCGACTGGAACCCGGTATGGGACGTCCGCACCGGACGCTTCGAAGGGGGCTGGACGGTCGAGATGGAGATCCCGTTCAAGTCCCTGCGCTACCGGCCCGGGCCGGTCCAGGTATGGGGCGTTCAGCTGCGCCGCACCATCCGGCGCAGGAACGAGCTGGCCTTTCTCACGCCGATGCCGATCTCGGTGGGCCGGACGGGCATATTTCGCGTATCGCAGGCGGCCACGCTCGTGGGGCTGGAGGTGCCGGCCGGTGGCAATATTCTCGAGATCAAGCCGTACGGCATCGCCGGTTTGACCACCGACCTGGCGGCAAGCCCGCCGCGGCGGAACGCCGGGGAGGGCGCCGCCGGCCTGGACGTCAAGTACGGCCTCACGCAGAATCTGACCGCCGACCTGACCTACAACACCGACTTCGCCCAGGTCGAGGTCGACGAGCAGCAGGTGAACCTCACGCGCTTCAGCCTGTTCTTTCCCGAGAAGCGCGAGTTCTTCCTCGAAGGCCAGGGCATCTTCAACTTCGCCCGCGGCGCCGCCGACGGCGGCGGGCGCAACGCGGGGTTGCGGCAGGAGGGTGGGGGCGGCCGCCCCGGCCAACGCGCCGGCAACGCCCCGACGCTGTTCTACTCGCGCCGCATCGGCCTCGAGGAGAGCACGGTCGTGCCGCTCGTCGGTGGCGGGCGTCTCACCGGCAAGGTCGGCGCATTCGACGTCGGGGCGCTGAACATACAGACCGACGGGGAAGAGACTTCCCGCGCCGTTCCGACGAACTTCACCGTCGTGCGGCTAAAGCGCGACATCCTGCGCCGCAGCAGCATCGGTGCGCTGTTTACGAACCGCTCGGTGTCGGTCACCGGCGACGGCTCCAACCAGGCGTACGGCGCCGATGCCACGTTCTCGTTCTACGACAACCTGAACATTCTCGCCTATGTCGCGAAGACGAGTACGCCCGGCCTCGACGGAGAGGATCTGAGCTACCAGGGCCGGTTCGTCTACGGCGGAGACCGCTACGGGTTTCAGGCGGAGCACCTTCTCGTCGAGGACAACTTCGAGCCCGAGGTGGGTTTTCTCCGCCGCCACAACTTCCGGCGCTCCTACGCCACCGGACGCTTCAGTCCGCGGCCGCGCTCGATGGAAGCGGTCCGGCAGTTCCGCCTGGAAGGAAGCTTCGACTACACCCTGACCGCGGACACCGGGCGCGTTGAGACGCGCCAGACCCAGCTGGCGTTCTCGACCGAGTTCGAGAACAGCGATCGGTTGGGCGTGTCGGCGGCGGACAACTACGAGCTGCTAGTCGAGCCGTTCGACGCCGGGCCGGACGTGACGCTGCCCGTCGGCGGCTACGGCTTTCGTGACCTGGAGATCCTGTATGCGCCCGGCGCCCAGCGGCGGTTCAGCGGCACGCTGCGGGTGCGTGTCGGCGAGTACTTCAACGGCAGCATCCGCTCGGTGGGCTTCAGGCGCGGCCGGCTGGAGCTGACGCCGCAGCTGTCGGTCGAGCCGACGCTCTCGATCAACTGGATCGACACGCCGCACGGCGCGTTCCGTGCGGATCTGCTCGTCTCGCGCGTGACCTACACGTTCACGCCGCGGATGTTCTTCGGCGGCCTGGTGCAGTACAACTCGAGCACGAACACGATCAGCAGCAATCTCCGGCTGCGGTGGGAATACACCCCGGGCAGCGAGCTGTTCGTGGTCTATACCGATGAGCGGCACGCCGACCCGTTGCGCCCGGACCGCTCCTACGGACTGCGCAGCCGCGGGCTGGTGCTGAAGGTGAACCGGCTCCTGCGCTTTTAGTTTCTAGCTTGGGGCTGCGCGGCTTCGTTACCACTTGGGGCTGCGCCCCAAACCCCCGGCGGTTGCTAGCGGGGACGGCTTCGCCACCTCGGGGCTGCGCCCCAAACCCCCGGCAAGCGCTAGCGGGGACCCCTTTGCCCCGCGCCGCAACCGCCGAGGCCCGCCGTGCGGGCCTGGGGACGACTGCTTGAGTGCTCGTCGTCCCCCTTCCTGAACTGTGAGGTTATTGCCTTGTCGCCGGGCGCCTGACCGGTCGCGGTGCGACGCGGGGTGTCACCACGGACTCCCAGGGGCCGGAATCGCGCTCACCGGATCTCGACGATCTCGATGCCGAGGTCGAGTCCGGCCCATGCGCGATCCGCGGTGAGCGCGGGAAGCTCCAACTCGATCGCCAGCGCCAGGCAGATGCGGTCCCCAAGCGACAGGCCGCGTGCGCGGGTCCGGCCGCGCAGCAGTCCGGCGCGCCGCGCCTGGGCGACGTCGACCGGGCGAACGGTGATCGGCAGCGCGTCGAGCATACCAATGGCCTCGCCGTCGTCGTGCCCCTTGTCCACCAGCTTCGCTATCACCTCCGAATAGTTCACCGCGCTGACCGAGGCGCCCATCAGGACGCCGTAAACCATCTCTGCGCCCGGCTCGCTGTTGATCATGGCCAACAGCGCCGAGGCGTCGAGCACGACGCTCATGCGCCATCCTCACGTTGCGCCTCGGCCCGCCGTTCTGCGCTCAGTTCGTCAGCCAGAGAAACGCCCGCGGGCACGGTGTCTCGCATCATCCTTTGCAATTTGCGAACCGCAGCGTGAGGTGTGAGCATGCGCAGCTCGCCTTCGACAACGCGCGCGGTCAAATGGCCGCTATCTTCAATCAGCATTGCCGACCGCATGTCGGCCGGGATGACGAGGCGTCCATTCCGGGCGACGCGCAGTGTCTGCGGTGCGACATTTCCCGGCTCCCGGAGTGCTGCGGAGCGGGCTGCGGCAGCCTCGGATTTCGGCGGTCCCAGCAGCAGCACGTTGCGTACGTGCTGATACTTCTTGCCCAGGAATCTGGCGATGTCGGCGCGCGCATATCCGGCGGCGTCGAGCGCGCGAATTCTCCCGGATATCGAACTGAGGCCGTCCACTACGCGTTGCATTGCGGCGGAATCAGGCATCATGCGTCTCCCAATGGGGGAGTGTGTCATATGCGCATGGATATGGCAATTAATATATTTATATGACAAAAGACATTATTAATATTCGGTTCGGCGGCCGCTTGCCTCCGCTCCGCCGGTCGCGCTGCCGCGCAGGCCCCAACGCACCCACACCGGGACGAGCCCGGCGCCCGCGGCCAGCAGCAGGGCGGACCAGGCGGCCGGCCAGGGGAACCACACGGGCGGCGGGGCGGCGGTAAGCCAGCTGCCGGCGCCCACCAGGACGCAGAACATCGACAGGGCGCAGGCCCCGGTCGCCCCGGCGGCCCGCGCCAGCCGCCGCGGCCCCGCCGCGGGCGCGTCGCCGGCGGCTGCAGCGATCGGGCCCCAGAAACCGAGCGGCCGCGCGCGGCGGTAGAAGGCCGCGAGTCGTTGCGGGTCCTCCAGCGGGCCGAGCAGGATGGCGGCCAGCGCCCCGGCGGTGGCGAGCGCCGCCACTATCAGCAGCCGCTCGGCCTGCCGCTCGTCGCCGAGCAGCGCCATCAGCGCCGGCGCCGCGACCAGCGAGATGCCCGCCGCGGCGATCTCCGCCCAGGCGGTGACGCGCCACCAGATCCAGCGCAGCACCAGCACCACGCCCATCCCGGCGCCCATCAGCAGGCTGGTCTGCCAGGCCTGATTGATCGACGTGAGCCGCGTCATGATCAGCAGCGCGATCACCAGGATCGCCACGCTGGCCAGGCGCGCCACCCGCACCAGCGCGCGGTCGTCGGGCTCGACGCCGCGCCACGCGCGGCAGACGAAGCGCCCGTAGATGTCGTGGGTCCAGTACGACGCGCCCCAGTTCAGGTGGGTGTCCACCGTCGAGGCGATCGCCGCCAGCATGCCGGTCAGCATCAGCCCCTTCACGCCCGGCGGCAGCAGCTCCGCCATGCCGCGCACGTACGAGGCCTCGCGGTCGGCCTGCAGCAGCTCCGGCGCCAGCCCGGGGTCGGGCGGGAACAGCACCAGCAGGCCGAGGCCGAGCGGCAGCCACAGCAGGCTGCGCAGCACCACCTGCGTCCCGGTGAACACCACCGCTGCCGTGCGCGCGTCCCGGTCGCTGCGGCAGGCCATCGTGCGCTGGGCCAGATAGCCGCTGCCGTCCGCATTGAGCTGGATCAGCCACAGCAGGCCGAGCATGCCCAGCAGGGCGGGCGTCGCATCCCGCGCCCGGTCGGGCGTGAACGCCAGGATCTCGTCCGGCCGGATGCCGCCGGGTCCGCCGCCGGCGTACTGCTCCCGGATCCGCTCGGCGATGGCCCACGGCCCGCCCACCTCCGCCGCCACGATCCAGGCGAACGCCGCCGTCCCGGCCAGCATCACGCCGATCTGCACGATGTCGGTGGCGACCACGCCGCGCAGGCCGCCGGTGGCGGAATACGACGCGACGAGGGCCAGCAGCAGGACGAGCGAGATCAGGTTGCTGGCGGTCGTGGTCCAGACGCCGGGGTCGCCGGCCTGGCCGAGCGCCAGCGGCACGCCGACCCAGGCCACCAGGTCGACGACCGGCTCGAACAGGCCGGCCGGCAGCCATTCGTCCCAGCGCAGGAACGGCCCCGCGATCGTGGCCGCCGCCAGCAGCACCCAGGCCAGCACGGTGCAGTTCAGCACGGTGCCGAAATAGACCGCCTTGACCGCGCGCAGCACCGCCGCCGCCCGCCCGCCGTAGCGCAGCTCGGTCAGCTCGGCGTCGGTCAGCACGCCGGCCCGGCGCCAGCCGGCCGACAGCGCGAAGCCCATCAGCAGGAACGCCAGCGCGTAGATCCAGAGCTGCCACAGCGCGAAGATGCCGGCGGTGGCGATCAGGCCGGTCACCAGCAGCGGGGTGTCGGCCGCGAACTGCGTCGCCGCCATGCTCAACCCCGCCTGCCAGCCGCGCAGGCTGCGGCCGGCCAGGAAGTACTCGTCGAGGTTGCGCGACGCGGCGCGGCGGTTCCGCAGGCCGGCGGCGGCCGCGTGGAGGACGAACGCCGCGACGATCGCGAGGTCGATGAACGCCATGCCGCGCGGACACGATAGCAGGTTGCCGGCAGGTTGCCGCCTGCCGCCTCGCCACACTCGGTACGACTCGGGGTTTCGCCACGGACTGGTATGCTGTGCAGCACAAAACGCTGACCGTCGCCTTCGTACCGGTGGGAGTCCCGATGAGAACGCTGGCGCCAATCGCCCTCACCCTGGCCGTCCTCGCGCCGCCCGGCGCGGCAGAAACCCGCGCGCAGGAATGCGCGCCGGACGGGGACGTGATGTTCATCTGCAGCCAGTCCGGCCCGGAGGACCTGGCGGCCGTGCCCGGCACGCCGTGGGTGCTGGCGGGGGTCTACGCGCAAGGGAACGGCGGCCTGCGGCTGATCGATACGCGGGACCTCAGCACGACGGTCCTGCTGCCGGCCGACGCGCCGCGCGAGCGCCACGACCGCGACGCCTACCCGACCTGTCCCGGCCCGGTCGTCGCGGCGGCAGGGGCGGATTTCGACACGCACGGCCTGTACATCGCGCCGCGGCCGTCCGATGTGCACATGCTGTACGCCGTCCACCACCGCACGCGCGAGTCGGTCGAGGTGTTCGAGCTGGACGTGCGGCAGGAGCCGCCGCTGCTCACCTGGATCGGCTGTGCCGTGGCGCCCGCCGGCGAAAACCTGAATCTCAACTCGGTGGTGGAGCTGCCGGAGGGCGGGTTCGCCGCCACCAGCTTCCGGCCGAAGGGCGGACCGATTGAGTCGATCATCCGCGGCGAGATCTCCGGCGCCATCTGGGAGTGGCAGGCGGATTCGGGCTGGAGCAAGGTGCCGGGCAGCGACACCGCCGGCCCGAACGGTATCGAGATCTCGCCCGACGGCCGCTGGTTCTACATCGGCGGCTGGGGGCCGCAGGCGCTGATCCGGCTGTCCCGCGGCCGCACGCCGGTCGAGCGGGATGAGGTCCCCACGGGGTTCCGCGTCGACAACCTGCGCATGGCGCCGGACGGCACGGTGCTGGCTGCGGGGCAGGGGGGGAACCTGGGCGCTCCGGGTGGCACCTCCAACGTCGCGCGGGTCGATCCCGAGGCGATGACGGCCGTGGAGATCGTCAACCACCCGAACAGCGACCTGTTCGGCACCGGCACGGTGGCGCTGGAGGTCGGCGACGAGATTTGGGTCGGTTCACTCCAGGGCGACCGGATCGCCCGTTTCCCGTCCCGCTAGCCACCGCTACAGCGGACCAGAGGCATGCAGGCGAAGGCGATGAGGACCGCACACGCGATGACCTGCGGGCTGCTGGCGCCCGCGCTGCTGATCGTCTCGGCACCGGCCGCGGGTCAGGCGCCGGAGAGCGTCTACACGGCCGCGCAGGCCGCGGCGGGCCGCGCGGTGTACGAGCAGGAATGCGCCAGCTGCCACCAGCCGAACCTGCAGGGGAGCTTCGAGGCGCCGCCGCTGGCGGGGGAGAGCTTCCTGCGCTTCTGGGGCGACCTGGCGCCCAGCGACCTGTACGACCGCAGCAGCAGCTCGATGCCGCCGGACCAGGCGGGCAGCCTCGGCGAGGCGGCCTACGTCGACGTCGTGGCGTACCTGTTGCAGGCGAACGGCGCGCCGGCGGGCGCCGCGCCGCTGGAGGCGTCCACCGCGGTCGCCATCGCCTCGGTGGCGAGCGGCGAGCCGCCGCCGGCTGCAGCGGCCGGTCCCGCCGCACCGGCGTCCGCCGCGCCGCAGCCCGACATGGAGGAGAGCGGCATCACGGTGGCGGGCGAGGTGGAAGGCTACCGCCCGGTCACCGACGCCATGCTGCGCAACCAGGACCCGGGCGACTGGCTGATGATCCGGCGCAACTACGAGGCCTGGAGCCACAGTCCCCTCGACGCGATCGACCGCGGCAATGTCGGGCGGCTCGAGCTGGCGTGGATCTGGGCGCTGCCCGAAGGAGGCTGGAACGCGCCGTCCCCGATCGCCCACGACGGCGTGCTGTACGTGGCCGGCATCGGCCCGGTGGTGCAGGCGTTGGACGTTCGCTCGGGCGATCTGATCTGGGAGTACCGCGTCCCGGTACATACCCCCGGCTACTCCGGCACCAGCCGCAACCTGGCCATCCACGGCAGCCAGCTCTTCCTCGCCACGCCCGACGCCCGCCTCGTGGCGCTCGACGCCCGCAGCGGCGCGCTGGCGTGGGACGTGCCCATCGCCGACCAGGCGGACGGGTTCCGCAACACAAGCGGCCCGATCGTGGTGAACGGCACCGTCGTGCAGGGCCTCAGCGGCTGCGGCCGGTTCACGCACGAGCGCTGCTTCATCAGCGGCTACAACGCCGCGTCGGGGGAGCGCCGCTGGCGCTTCCACACCACGGCCGGCTCGGACCAGCCGGGCGGCGACACCTGGGCCGACGTCCCGGACTATCTGCGCGCCGGCGGCGACACCTGGATCACCGGCAGCTACGACCCCGGGCTCGACCTCGTCTACTTCGGCGTCGCGCAGGCGAAGCCGTGGGCCGCCGTCAGCCGCGGCATGACCATGCGCGACACGGGGCTGTACACCAACTCGACCATCGCCATCCGGCCGACCGACGGCACGCTCGACTGGTACTTCCAGCACGTGCCGGCCGAGAGCCTCGATCTGGACGAGGTGTACGAGCGGGTGCTGGTGGACGTGGGCGGCCGCAAGGTCGTCTTCAGCGCCGGCAAGCACGGCATCCTCTGGAAGCTCGACCGGGAGACGGGCGAGTTCCTCGGCCACAAGGAGACGGTCTTCCAGAACGTCTTCGACCGGATCGACCCCGAGACGGGGGAGGTCACCTACCGCCAGGACATCATCGACGCGCGGTTCGAGCAGCTCGTGCCGGCCTGCCCGAGCACCGCGGGCGGCAAGAACTGGCATCCGATGAGCTACCACCCGGGTGAGGGGCTGCTGATCATGCCGCTGGCGCAGACCTGCATGGAGATGGCGGTGCGCGAGGTGCCGCTGGAGCTGGGGTCGGGCGGCGTCGGGATGAGCTCGCGGCCGTTCCACGAGATGCCCGGCACGGACGGCAACCTCGGCAAGCTGGCGGCGTTCGACGCGGAGACGCTGGAGGAGGTCTGGAGCGTCGAGCAGCGCGCGACGTTCCTCACCGGCGTCCTGTCCACCGCCGGCGGGCTGGCGTTCGTCGGCGACCTCGACCGCCGCTTCCGGGCGTTCGACGTCGAGACCGGCGCGGAGCTCTGGGAGGCGCGGCTCGGCACCTCCGTCCAGGGGTTCCCGATCGCGTTCGAGGCGGCCGGCCGGCAGTACGTCGCCGTCTCGACCGGGCTGGGCGGCGGCAGCCCCCGTCTGGCGCCGCGCGCCCTGGCGGACGACGTGCACCACCCGCTGAGCGGCAACGCGCTCTACGTCTTCACCCTGCCCGACGGCAGGTAGCGGGGAACCGCGGCCCTCCAAGCCGCGTTACCGCTCCGGTACCTCGAACACCCACAGCGTAGCGCTGCGGTCGGTCGGATTCTGGATCTCCGGCGCCATCACGGAGTACGCGCTGGTCAGGTAGCCGCCCGCGCCGGTGATGGCCGCCACGTACTGCCGCCCGTCCACCGCAAAGCTGATCGGCGGCGCGTTCGGCACGTCGCTCAGCCGGGTATCCCAGAGCCGCTCCCCGCTGGCGGCGTCGTAGGCGCTCAGCCGCCGGTCGAGCGAGCCGGCGAACAGCAGGCCGCCCGCGGTCACGAGCGCGCCGGTGGTCTGCGGCGCCCGCTGGCGGGCGATCCACACCGTCTCCTGCGTCTCCAGGTTCACCGCCTCCACGCGGCCGTAGTTGCCGTCGCTCTCGGGGCGCGGGCGGACCGTCCAGCGCACGCCGGTCGACAGGCTGCCGCGCTCGTCCTCGCCGACCGGCACCATGTCCATGCACGCCTCGGTGATTGGCACGTAGACGATCTTCGTCTCGGGGTTGTACGCCGTGGGCGCCCAGCTGCGGCCGCCAGCGACGTGCGGGCAGACCATCTTCGTCTCGCCGTCGCCGGGGATCGACCGCGGGTCGACGATCTTCTCGCCCGTGCTCGGGTTGATCCCCGTGATGCTGTTCTGCAGCCCGAGGTCGATCGACGATACGTACCTGCCCGTCTTCGTCTCGACGATGTCGAAGATCGCCTGCTTGCCGGCGGTCACCACCACGCTGGTCGGCACGCCGCCGACCGGCAGCTCCACCACCTGCCGCTCGAACGCCCAGTCGAGGTCCCACTGGCCGTTGGCCTGGTGCTGGAAATGCCACGCCAGCTCGCCGGTGTCGGGATTCAGCGCCAGCGTCGTGTCCAGATACAGGGCGTCGTTGGTGATCCCCGCCTGCCCGACAGGATCGCGAAGCGGTCCCGTGTCGTACGTGTTGCCCGGACCGAAGAACGCCAGGTTGTGCAGCGGGTCGTAGCTGCCCGGAATCCAGACCGACCCGCCGTTGCGGTCCTCGTAGGCCAGTCCGTTCCAGGTATGGCCGCCCGGCGCGTCCGGCGGCGGGATGGTGTTGAACCGCCAGCGCTCCGCGCCGGTCTCCGCGTCGAGACCCACGATGAAGTTGCCGCCGCCCGCGCGGCCGGTGGTGCCGACCATCACCGTGCCGCGCGCCACCAGCGTGCCGCCGCTCATGCGGGTGCGCGTCCCGGGCTCAGCCACCTTCTGCTCCCACTCCACCGCGCCGGTCCTGACGTCGAGCGCCACCACGTGCACGTCCGACGTCGGCACGTACAGCCGCTCGCCGTAGATCGACATGCCGCGCTTCAGGTTCGGCGACACGTCGCGCGGCAGGCGGCGCGCGTACTCCCAGAGCAGGTCGCCGCTGGCGGCGTCGAGCGCGTGCACCTTGTCGCCGTAGCCGTGCACGAACAGCACGCCGTCGTGCACGATTGGAGTGGATTCGTTCGGACCGGCCGGCAGCGCCCACGACCACGCGGCGCGCAGGCTGCCGACGTTGGCGGGGGTGATCTGCCGCAGCGGGCTGTAGCCCGACGCGTCGTACGTGCGCCGCCACAGCAGCCAGTCGCCGGCGTCCGGCTTCTCGAGCATGGCGTCGGTCACCGGGCGGATGCCGTCGAGCGGGTTCCGCCGCACCGGGATCGGCGGCAGGGCGACGCCGGCCGACAGGCCGCCGCCTCCGGAGCCCCAGCCCGGCGACAGCGCCGCCATCGCCGCCGGGTCGGCCGGCAGTGGATCCGGGCCGGCCTCGATGCCGTTCTCCTGCAGCAGGAACGCGATCAGGTCGGTGTAGGTTTCGTCTCCAAGGGAGCCCGGCCGATCCTGCGGCATCGTGTCGACGGTCTCGGTGAACAGCGCCTCCACCGAGCGGATGTACCACTTCGCGCGGAAGGCGATGCCGCGCAGCGGGGGCGCGAACGGCCCGTCGTCCAGGTTCTCGCCGTGGCAGGAGGCGCACTGCTGCCGGTAGGCGGCCAGCCCGGCATCCGCCTGCTCGGTCGTATATTGCGCCGGCTCGCGCTGCGGCTGCTGCGCCGCCGCCGGCGTCGCGGCCAGCCCGCAAAGCAGTAACGCGCCGAGCCCAGCCGCCGCCAATCGGGCTGCTCTCGTCGAAACCGTCGGTCGCATGGACGCCTCGCTTTCTGCAAGCCGGCCGCGGCCAGTAGCGGTCCGGTCGGACAGCCCGATTATATGCAGTACCGAATATTACGGTCGGGCGCCACCGGGCTGATCAGGAGGCAGCAGATGATCCGTCAGCATTCCCGCCGGTCGAGCCGGGTCGCCTGCGCTGCGACGTCACCATCAAGGTGGGAGCTGTTGTAGCCGTCGGTTCAAGTCGCGCAACCCCTGCGAACCGGACCCGGCGATGGTCATCGGCGCGCCGCCGGCCGTCAATAACTTCCATGCTCCCTGCAGCGGGTGTATGATCCGCTACCCATGGCAGCAGGCTGGTTCGCCGCGGGCGCTGCGTTGTGCGGGCTGGGAGTCGTGCTGGGCGCGTTTGGCGCGCACGGCCTCCGGGCGCGTCTCGACCCGGAAATGCTCGCGGTGTACGAGACCGGCGCCCACTACCACCTGATCCACGCCCTCGGGCTGCTGGCCGTGGCGTGGGCCGCCACCCGCTGGCCCGGCGCCGGGGTGACGGCGGCCGGCTGGCTCTTCGTCGCCGGCATCGTCCTGTTCTCAGGCAGCCTGTACCTGGTGGCGGTCACCGGGCCCCGCTGGCTCGGGGCCATCACGCCGATCGGCGGCGCCTGCTTCATCCTCGGCTGGGCCGTCCTGGCCGTCGCCGTCCTCCGCGCCGCCCCCTGAACCAGCGCCCGCAGGCCGGGCGCTGCTAATACCAGGGGCTGATGAGGAAGTCGTTGTAGACGACGTGTGCGCGGCGGCCCAGCTTCCGGGCGGTGCGCTCGTCCACCTGGTCCAGGTTGCGCACGGCGACCGTTGCGCCGTCCGGCAGGCAGGCCACCTCGATCAGCGCCGCCGCGTCCGGAAACTCGCGCCGCAGCGTGCTTTCGAGGAGCGCTGCAAGCTGCTCCGGCCGCTTTGCCGCGCCGCGGGGGGGCAGCGTGAGCTCCACCGCCGGAGGGTCGGGCCGGGGGGCTGCGTCGCCGTCTGTCGTCATCCGTTCATCCTCTGCCGCGTCCGTATTCGGCGCTGGCCCACCCGAGAAACGTCGGATATCGTTGTACGCCGTCATGCCGCAGCTGACGGCCGAGGCGGTCGGGACAACTCGGCAACTACTCGACTGCGCCGGCCAGGATGTTGTACACGGCGTAGTTCCCCTCGTGGCAGGCGTACTCGTAGAGCGGCTGGTCGTACCACTGCATCGGTACCGAGAACGTCCAGGGACGGACCCACACGGTCGGGTCGTTCACCGTCGCGTCGTACTGCAGCGTGTCCGCGCTCACCCGCGTGAAGCGCTCGGTCAGGGTGAGGTTGGAGGTCGTCATACCCCGCAGGAAGTTCGTCTCGCGCAGGAGGTTCTTCGTCTCCACCACCAGCGTGTCGCCGTCCCAGTAGCCCCGCGAGTCGCCGGTCCACAGCCGGATGTCGCTGTCGAGCGGCTCGCGGCCGTCCAGGTAGACGAAGCGGGGATTGTGGTTCATCTCGGCGAACAACACGACCATCTCTTCGGTCTGGAACACCTGCATGTTGTTGTTGTAGGCGCTCGGCGCCATCGGCGGCCCGGAGTTGAACCCGAGCATGCAGCGCGCCTGCAGGCCGCCCGGGCCGAGGTCCTCGACGAAGCCGCCCGGCGTGGGCTCGTGGGAGCCCGTGCCCTTGCGCGCCATCATCATCTCATCCCTGAGCTTCATGGCGTGCGTCGTCATCGCCGGAATGCGCCCGTCGGGCGGGTCGATAATCAGCGACGTCCGCTCCGTAGTCACCGACGTGCCTTCGTCGAACCAGAAGTCGTTGTACGGCACCACCCGGCCGGAGGTGTCGTTGTCGCGGCTGCGCCGGCGGATCGACTCCTCGGAGAACTCCGCGGCCTCCTCCGCCGTGAACACCTCGGCATCCGCCAGGTCTTCCGGCCGCTCCATCGGGGTCAGGCTGCGGAAGTCCCACACGCCCTGCAGGTCGGGTGCGCCCCACGGGGTGCGCGGAACGGACTGGGCGTCGGCCGCAACCGGCGTGAACGCCGTGATCGCAACGACCGCCGCCAGCACTGTCAGAAACCGGTGAGTCATCTTCCCCCTCCACGAAAACTGCGATTGTAGCCGGAATGTCGGCTTGAGACGGCCCATTGTATACTCGCGGGCGCGGTTTCGCAGCAGTGATCTGCGCGCCGGGAGGGCGCTCAGCGCGCCGTCTGGCCGGCGCCGAGCGCCGGCTGCGGCCGCCGCGGCTCGTCCGGGTACAGGCTCTCCACGTAGCTCCCGTAGCCGTTGAAGATCGGCGTCACGAACTGCTCCTCCGTGTCGAGCCAGTGCGAGACGTTCTGCGGCCAGCGCGGGTGCGGGATGTTCGGGTTCACGTTCGACAGGAAGCCGTATTCGTGCGGCTGCTCGGCGCTCCAGAACGTCCCCGGCTGCTCGCGCGTCAGCTCGATCTTCACGATCGACTTCGCGCTCTTGTAGCCGTATTTCCAGGGCACCACGATGCGCACCGGCGCGCCGTGCTGCCGCAGCAGCGGCTCGCCGTATACGCCGGTCGCCACCAGCGTCAGATCGTGCATGGCTTCGTCGAGCCGCAGCCCCTCGTGGTACGGCCAGGGATACCAGCCGGCGCTCTGGACGCCCGGCATCTGCTCGCGCGCCACGATCGACTCGAAGCGGACGTAGCGGGCGTCCGGCGTCGGCTCGACCCGCTCCAGCAGCCGGCGCAGCGGGAAGCCGGTCCACGGCACGTTCATCGCCCAGCGCTCGACGCAGCGGAAGTGGTAGAGGCGCTCCTCGTGGTCGAAGGCGAACAGGTCGTCCAGGTTGAGGGTGGCCGGCCGGCGGCAGGCGCCGCCCACCTCGACCTTCCACGGCTGCACCTCGAAGTCGCCGCAGAACTGCCACACCGGTCCGCCGCGGCCGGCCAGGAACTCGTAAAAGTTGTTGTGCGCGGCGGCCGCCTCGCGCGGCGTGGGGCCGCTCGTGTCGCCGCGCCCGCTCGACCCGCCCAGTACCGGCACCGCGTTCAGGATGCGGTAGGGCAGGCCGTACTCCTCGTTGCGGGCCGCGGGGAAGACATCGGGCCGCTCGAACGGCACGTCGATCAGGCTCGCCTGCGGCGTCTGCGCCCCGGCCCGCGCCGCAACCGCCGCGGCCAGCGGCGCCGCGAGCAGCCCGCCGCCCACCCTGGACAGGAACCGCCGCCGGCCGAAGAACACCTCCGGCGGGGTGATGCGCCGGGACGGGATGTCCGCGAGGTGGCGCTGGCCCATGGTCATGCCGGAAACTGCGCCGGCGGTGGACTATAGCCCGGACATGACGCTCTGGACGGCCTTCTGCGCCGGCGTCCGCCGCTTGATGACATCACTCAAATAATGCCGACTCAGGTCCCCGACCGACGACTTGGCTTCAGCGGGCAGCTTGTCGAGCGCCGCGATCAGTTCCTCCAGCTTGACGATGACGCGATTCGTCGTCTGCCGCCCACCCGGTGGCCCCTCGTCGATGGCGTTCACGATGGCGGTCGCTACGTCCGCCGAAACAATGCGTGTGGCCTTGATGACGTTCTCGAGATGAGCAACCTTGTCTTCGAGGGCGGCGAGTCGGTCGGTGCTTTCAGTCATGGACCTCGTTCTCCACCAATCGGCTCCTGGTCGAGCCGCCGCCGGTATTCGCCCGACAGTCTACACGGCGACCGCACGCGTCCCTGGCGCCGGGAGCTTCCAGCGAGGTTGAGACTCGTCCCGACGACTGTCGCCTACCGCGACGGGTCGGCGAAGCGGGCGATGCGGGTGCCGCCGCCGATGGCGCCCAGCCAGATCTCGTCTCCCACCTCGATGGCGGCGGTGCCGAGCATCACGAGGTCGCTGGAGGGGTAGCGGACGATCTCCTCGCCGGTCATCGAGTCGGGATCGACCCGCGCCACGCGCGACGAGACCTCGTCGCAGGCGCCGTTGCCGACACAGTCGAACACCGCTTCCTCCGAGGCGGCGCCCTGCCCGGCGGCCAGTATCGACCCGTCGGCGGTCCAGCGCAGGTTGTCCACGTAGAAACCGACGTCCGCCTCGGACTTCTCGACCGGTGTCCGGCCGCGCGACAGGCGGACCACCGACTGCGTGCCCCAGCCCCCGATGTAGAGCCAGCGCCCGTCATCCGACGCCACGAGGCCGTTGGGGCTGAGCATCCTGCTGCCGGGCACCTCCGCCCAGCCGAGCCCTGGCCGCCACTCCCACACCTCGCCCTCGGGACGCGCGAAGTGGGTCGCGGCGAAGCCGCCGCCACGCAGCGCGGTCACGGAGTTGAGGCCCACGCCGTCCGGCGCCACGGCGCATCCGACCCAGGTGATCAATGGCGAGGTCCCGCCCATATCGAGCCAGAACACTTCCACCGACTCCCGGTCGCCGTGGCCCACGGCGTACAGCGTGTGGATGTCGCCGTCGCCTTGGCGGAGGCCGAGGCCGTGCGGCCGGAAGCCGGCCGGCGGGCCGGGGCACGCACCGTACGTCGCCGTATCGTGCCGTGTCCGTGCTCCGGCGGCGGGGAACAGCACCGCGGTCGTGCGGTCGCGCGTATCGGCGAGATACAGGCGCCCCTCGTCAGTCATGCTCGACACGACCACCATGGGCGTCCGGGGCACCGGCAGCAGGTCCTCCGGGTTGACCATGCCGCAGACGAAACGCACGTCGCCGTCCGGCTCGCACCCCGCCGTACCCTGTCCGGCCGCGCCCACTGCGAGCGCGCAAGCGACCAGCCCGCCGACTACCACCGAAAGCCTCGTAAGCTGCATGAGAAATCCTCCCCGCGCGCCACATGGCGCGCATGCAATTATAGGAGTAGACTCCGGAATCGGAAAGACGCCCATGCCGAAAATGCGGACTCGGTTCGCTGCCGCGCGGTCCGTCCGGACGGCGGCCGCGCTGGCGTTGCTGATGGCGGTTATGGCTCCCGCCGGGCCGCGCACGGGCGCACAGTCGGCCGCGGAGTCCTCCGGCGAAATGCCCCGCCTGGCGGGCGTATGGGACGGCAGCCCCCGTTCGCGCCCGGTCAACGGCCCAAACATGCCGTGGACACCCGACAACTTTCCGGTGCTGAACGAGCGGGCGCTCGCCTACCAGCAGGTGTTCGACGAGGCGCTGGCGCAGAAGTACGACTGCGTGCCGGCCACGCCGCCCGCGCTGCAGTACGACCCGTACATGATGGAGGTCGTGCAGTGGCCCGAGCGGGTGCTGTTGCGCTACGAAAAGGACGATCAGCTGCGCACCGTCTGGCTCGACGGGCGCCAGCCGACGGTCCACGACTACGGCGTCCAGGGCTTCTCGGTCGGCCGCTACGAGGGGGGTGCGCTGCTGGTGGAAACTACCCACTTCGTATTCGACGTCACGGGCTTCGACGACTACAACGGCATCCCGTCCTCGCAGCTCAAACGCGTGCGCGAGCGCTACTGGCGCGAGGGCGAGGCGCTGAAGGTGACGGTCACCGTCGAAGATCCGCTCTTTCTCAGGGAGCCGGCGTCGTACACCACCCAGTGGTTGCCGGCGGCCGACGGCTACATGCTGCAGCCGTACGAGTGCGACGCGGAGGAAGCGCGGCATCCGGTCAAGTTCATGGTCCCGAAGTATCGCTAGGGCCGGGGAGGTAGTGGGGTGTCAGTGCCGCGACGGGTCGCGACGGCGTGTCTGACGGCGGGGTTTCTGACGGTGGCTCCGGCCGTCGCACACCACGCCAGCGCGCCGTTCTACGACGATACCCGCAGCGTGGAGGCCCGGGGCGTCGTGACGAAGTTCGTGTTCAAGAACCCGCACTCGTTCCTGTACCTCGAGGGGTCCGGGAACAATGGCGGCGCGATCGCCTGGGAGATCGAAATGGGGGCCGCGGTGTCGATGAGCCGGAGGGGGTGGACGCCGGACACGATCAACGCGGGCGAAGAGATCCGCGCGGTGGGCCGCCCGTCCCGGGCCCCCGGCACGTACGGCATGTGCTGCGCGGAGCTCACCAGGCCGGACGGCAGCCCGATTCAGCCGTAGCAGGCCGCCCCGCCGGCCGCGGCTCGGCCTCTACTCCGCCCGGTCGACCCGCAGCCGCGTCAGCCGCAGCGTCTTGATGTGCCACCTGCCGTCGATCCGCTCGTACGTCTCGTGGTAGTGGCCCCAGCCCTGCACCAGGTTCTCCCCGCCGGGCGCCTGGAGGATGTCCTCCATCGCCCAGATGCCGCTGGCGGTGGTGGGGGAGGTGATCTCGATCTCCGGCATGTGCCCGTGGTGGATCGTGACCAGATGCTCCACGGCGCGCTGGATGAACGCGGAGATGGCGGCCGGGCCGGTCACCGGGTTCTCGGGCGTGGCGGGGGCGCCGGAGCCTTCCGTGTTGTAGGCCACCTCCGCGCCGGGCGCGAACAGCGTCTCGATGCAGGCCCAGTCCTTCGTGTCCAGGCAGCGGAAGTAGCTCGCCTTGAGCCGCCCGATCTCCTCGATAGCCAGAAGCCGCTCGAGGTCGCTCAGCCCCTCTTCGTCGCCGCCGGCGGCCGCGTCGGGCTGGGCGGCGCAGGCGGCGCCCAGCAGCAGCACGGCGAGCCCTGCCAGGACGAACGCCGGCGCCGGCAGTGGCCGCTGGCTGGATGTTTTCGGAGTCACTTCGATCCTCCTTGGATGCGGGGCATCATTCTAGCAGCCGTCGCTCACGGGGTGAATCGGAGGATCTGCACGCCGGGGTCTCCCGACCCGCCCAGCTCCGCGCCGGCCACAGCCACCAGCGCCAGCGCGCCGGAGACGGCGACGTCGCGCGGCGGGCCGGGCAAGGAGTAGGTCGTCAGCGCCGCCGGCGCCGCCGGGTCCGACAGGTCCACAACCTGCACGGCAAACGGGGGATAGGCGTCCGCCAGGTAGGCGCGCGAGTCCGCCAGCACCACGTGCACCAGTCCGCCCGTGGCGGCTGCCGCGATGTACGCGCCGGTCCGCGGCCGGTCCGGGTCGCGGTAGGTAGCGATGGGCGCCGGCGCCGCCGGGTTCGAGACGTCGACCAGCTCCAGCGTCGATTCCGAGCTCATCAACACGGCGAGGGTGATCTCCGCGCCGCCCCGGCGCGCGGTCGTCACCGCCACCGCCGCCGGTTGCTCGGCCAAGGAGAGGGTGCCCGCCGCCTCCAGTTCGTCGTCCGCCACCGCGAGGTCGACGATCGACAGCCCGCCCGGCGTATCGATCACGTAGGCGTGCGATCCGTCGGCCGCCACGTCGACGGCGTACCCCTCGGCGAAGTACGAGCTACGCGCCGCCGGCGCCGCCGGATCCGAAACGTCCACCAGCTCCAGGCCGGACAGCCGGTTGGTCACCGCCGCCGTGGTTCCGGAGACCGCGACGCTGAGCGCCTGCCCCGGCGTCCTGAACGTGCCGAGCAGCCGCGGCGCCGCCGCGTCCGACACGTCCACCGTGGCCAGGCCATCGAAGTCCATCGCCGCGTACGCCACCGTTCCGGCGACGGCAATGTCGTAGATGATCGCCGGCAGCGTGACCGAGCCGGCCGCCGCCGGCGCCGCCGGATCGCTGATTTCGTAGACGCGCAGCGTCGGGCCGTCTCCCAGGTAAGCGTAGTCGCCGCTGATCGCGACCACGCCGGCCGGCGCGGCGATCGTCCCCACCAGCTCGAGCTCCTGCGCCGCCGCCGTGTCCGCCAGTCCGATTGCCGCCGCCAGCGCCGCCGCCGCAACGAGCGCCCGCCCGTTCATGGCCACCTCCGTCGCGTATTCCGCGACCGATTGTAACCTCCGCGGCGGCCCGCGCCGCCGCGCGTCCGCCCGCCTCGCCAGTCTCGTTGCAACGCGCGGCTCTACCACAGGCTGATATACTTGCCGGAAAAAGATTGGACGTGGCAGTCGGCAGCGCCCGCGCGGGCCAGGAGGAACGGCGATGACTGTGGTGACGACACGTACGGCGTTCGCGATCGCGCTCGGCGCGATCGTCGCGGCGGTGGCGGTTCCCGGCGTTGCGCAGGCGGCGGCCGAGGAAGAGGTCACCTTCACGCGGGACGTGGCCCCCATCTTGCAGCGTTCGTGCCAGTCTTGCCACCGGCCCGGGTCCATCGCGCCCATGTCGCTGATGACCTACGAGGACAGCCGGCCCTGGGCGCGGTCGATCAAACAGCGCGTCGAGGCGCGCAAGATGCCGCCCTGGTTCGTCGACCGGACGGTGGGCATCCAGCATTTCAAGGACGACCGCTCCCTGAGCGACGACGAGATCGCCACCATCGCGCAGTGGGTCGACGCCGGCGCGCCGCGCGGCAACCCGGCCGACCTGCCGCCGCCCGTGACGTTCAACGACAACCTGTACGAGTGGACCGTGGCGGACGAGCTGGGCCGCGAGCCGGACCTGGTCGTGCCGATCCCGGAACCGTTCCTCGTCCCGGGCGGCAGCCCCAACTGGTGGATCGAGCTCGTGAGCGACACCGGCCTGACGGAGGACCGCTGGGTCAAGGCGCTGGAGACGAAGCCGTCGATCACGGGTTTCCCGGTCGTGCATCACGCCTCGACCAGCATGTTCCAGCCCGATTCGCCCGGGGATCGGGAACGGTTCGGCGAGTACGCCCTGGGCAAGACCGCCGACATCCACCCCGACGGGACCGGCCGCCTGATGAAGGCGGGCACCCACCTGCTGTGGAACCTGCACTACTCGGCCAACCCGACCGGCGAGGATACCTACGACCGCACCAGCATCGGGCTGTGGTTCTACCCGCAGGGGACCGTGCCGCAACGGCATCTGTCGCGGCAGTCGGTGGGCAACGTGACCGATCTGGACTTCCCCGCGGGTGAGAGCACCGTGCGGACCGACGGCTACACGTTCCTCCAGAACAACGTGCGGCTGTCGGTGTTCCAGCCGCATCTGCACAATCTGGGCAAGCGGCAGTGCATGGAGGCCATCTACCAGGACGGGCGCGTCCAGACGCTGAGCTGCGCCGACTGGGACTTCGGCTGGCACATCGCCTACAACTACGCCGACGAGGTGCAGCCGCTGCTGCCGAAGGGCACGGTCCTGCACATCATCAGTTGGCATGACAACTCGCAGGGCAACCGCTGGGCCGGCGACCCCCGCAACTGGGTCGGCTGGGGCAACCGCTCGACCGACGACATGGCGTTCGCCCACATCAGTTGGTACGAGATGTCGGACGAGGAGTACCAGGCCGAGCTCGACGCCCGTCTGGCCATTCGCACGAACAACGACGACCAGTAGTCTGACCACGCTTGCCGATGTCGAGCAGCCTGTGGCGGGCACTCCGGCGCAGATGCCGGCGCAGGTCGAGGCCTGGGGCGGCGTCCGCGAAGCCACCGCCTCCGGGTCGATCTGTATGCAGCAGGGCGCCCAGCAGGAGCCGCACAGCGAGGACTGCCTCTTCCTCAACCTCTGGGCCCCCGCCGAGGCGGCCGGACTGCTGCCGGTCATGGTCTGGATTCACGGCGGCGGCTACCGCCTGAACGTCTTCGGCTTCCTGGCCCACCCGGCGCTGTCGGCCGAATCGGCGCACGGCGCCTCGGGCAACTACGGCCTGATGGACATGGTGGCCGCCCTGGAATGGGTGCGCGACAACGCCGCGGCGTTCGGCGGCGACCCCGGCCGGGTCACCATCTTCGGCGAGTCGGCCGGCGGGGGAGCGGTGATGGCGCTGATGATCGCGCCGCAGGCCGAGGGCCTGTTCCAGCGGGCCATCGCCCAGAGTACGTACATCCACGGCTGGGACCGGCCGCTCGCCAGCCCGGCGCGCGGCTGGGAGCCGGCCGAGGCGCAGGGCGAGCAGCTGGCGGCGGCGCTCGGCGCCCCGGGCGCGGGCGCCGACTCGCTGGCCGCGATGCGCGCGGCAGGTGCGGCGGATGTGCTGGAGGCGTCCGGCGCCGGGGCGCTGTTCATCTGGAGCGGCACGCTGTGGGCGCCGAACGTCGACAGCTGGATCATCCCGGACGACCCGGTGGCGATTTATGAAGAAGGCCGGCCGCACGACGTGCCGCTGATCGCCGGCATCACGGCCAACGAAGGGTCGCTCTTCCGCTCCCGGTTCGACATCGCCGACGCGGGCGGCTTCGAGGCGTACGTACGGTCCGATTTCGCCGGTATCGCGCCCGAGGCGCTGGAGCTCTACGACGTGCACGGCGACGGCGGGGCAGGGGCCGGCCTCGACCACCTGGTGCACGACCTGTTCTTCGCCGGACCGGCCCGGCTGCAGCTCCGCGCCAACGCCGCGGCCGCCGCGCCCGTCTGGTTCTACCAGTTCGCACAGGTGCCGCCCACGCCCGGCGGCGAGCGCTTCGGCGCGCACCACGCCTCGGAACTCGCCTACGTGTTCGGCACGTTCGACGCGTCGCCCGACACCCCCTGGACCGCCGCCGACCGCACGGTCTCGGACACCATCATGGGCGACTGGACACAGTTTGCCGCCGCCGGCGACCCCAACCGGGACGGCCTGCCGGACTGGCCCGCCTACACCCTCGACGGTGACGCGCACCTCACGCTCGCCGCGAGCGTCGAGCCCGGCGCCCGCCTCCACCGCGAGGGCGCCGCACTGTACGACCGCTTCGAGGCCCACCGCCGCAGCGGCAACTAGGAGCTGCCCCTCCCGCGGCGCACTGTCCTCATCCGCAGCCGCCGCTATACTCACGCAAGCATGCAGCGGCAGGCGATTGTGCGGCGCCTGAAACAGTTCTTCGCCCGGCGCGAGGCAGGCGATGAGGTTGTCGTCTATCTGTTCGGCAGCGTGGCGCGCGGCGACGACCGGCCGGGCAGCGACGTCGACGTGGGGGTTCTCTACCGGCGCGATCCGCCGGCGACCTTCGAGGGGCTGCCACTGCGGCTCGAGGGGGAAATCGAGCGCCGGCTCGGCCGGGCCACCCAGGTCGTCACGCTCAATACCGCGCCCGCCGACCTCCGCGCCCGCGTGCTGCGCGACGGTGTGTTGATCCTCGACCGGGATACATCCGCCCGCATCCGGTTCGAGGTCCAGACTCGCAACGAGTGGTTCGATCTCCAGCCGGTCCTCCGCGAGTACCGGCGGATGGGAACGCCGGCCGAATGACCGATCCCGACCTGCTAGCCAAGCGGCTCGCGGTCATCGACACCTGCGTGCGGGACCTGCGGGAACTCGCGCGGCCGGCCGCCATCCCGGCTGACGTGCGCGAGGAGCGTTTCGTCGAGCACACTCTCCAGTTGGCGATTCAGGCCGCGCTCGACGCCGCGTCGCACATCGTGTCCGACGAGCGCCTCGGCGAGCCGCGTTCGAACCGCGAGCTGTTCAGCTTGCTAGCCCGCGCCGGCTGGGTCGACGCGCAGTTGGCGGAGACGCTCGGCAACATGGCCGGATTCCGGAACGTTCTGGTGCACGGCTACCACACGGTGGACCTGTCGGTCGTGCAGGACGTCGTGGAGCATCGCCTGGACGACCTGCTGCAGTTCGCGGATGTGGTGCGCCGCCGGATTGGCGGGGTGTAGCAGCCTGTGGTAAAAGCCCCGCTGCATTCGACCGGCCATGCAGTGTCTTACCCCAGGCTCCTTGAACGGAACACCGACTCACGGCCCGCAGGGCAGGAGGCCGGAAGGAGGCGGGTGAGGGGAAGAAGGTGACAGGTGGAACGTGCCGCATCCCGGGACATCCGCCCGCAGACACGGACCACGCACCCACCCGTCGGCGTCCACCCGCACCGTCGGCCGGAATGCGGCGGCGGCCCGGGCGGACAAACTGACTAACGCGGAACTTCTGAGGTCTCGACCACCAAAGCCCGGCGGCCCGGCGGCCTCAACCTACACCAGGCAGGATAGCGCGCCGGTGTTACCGCGGCTCGACGTCCCGGTTGCGTCGGCGTAAATTCGGCGCCGATCCAGCGATATGGAATGGACGCCCGCAGGCGTCGCGCCAATCAGAAAGCGAAGGCAATGAGCAAGACACCCCAAGGCTGGCCGAGAATTGCCCCCAGCGTGTTTTATGACGACGCCGCCGCCGCGATCGACTGGCTGTCGCGCGCATTCGGCTTCGCGGTGCAGGAGCGGGTCGAGAACGAACGCGGACAGATCGTGCATTCGCAGATCGTCATGGACGGCGGCCTCATCATGGTCGGCCAGGCCGGGCTGTCGCCGGACCGGCCGTATTGCCGATCGCCGCAAGGGCTCGACGGCGCGAACACGCAGTCGCTGTGCGTGTACGTCGACGACGCCGACACCCACTGCGAGCAGGCCCGCGCCGCCGGCGCCGTCATCGTGGCCGAGCCGACCACCCAGGACTACGGCGAGGACTACTGGGCGGACCGCACCTACCAGGCCCGGGACCCCGAAGGCCACCACTGGTGGTTCATGCAGCGTCTCCGCGGCTGACCGGCCAGCGCTAACGCCCGGCGACTCGCGGCAATTCCCAGGCGCCCGGTGGTCGCGCGAATGCGTCCGCAGTACGTTCCCGCGGGAACGTCGTTCGCGGTTGCCGGGGGCCGAGCAGGCGTTGCCGGTGTGTCGCCGGCCGCAATTTCTGGACGCCTACGCACCGAATTGCCGCAGGTGATGGTCCATGTGCTTCCAGCACAATAGGCCCCACTCCTGACCCGAGAGCGGCCCGAACATCGGGTGCACGGCCCACTCAACCGTCGGATCCTTTTCGCCCACCCGGTCGATCAGGGCATGGAGAGTGGCAACGTCATCACCCCAGCCGCTCGGCTCTGTCGTGAACATTTCAGGTGGGGCCTTGATTCTCGCCCTCGGCCACGGCGACCGGCGGACAATTAGCTGTCGAAACGGTCGGAAGCGGAGAAGCCCCGAATGTGTCTTCGCTACCATGTTGCCGAGCCGAATTCCTATCGGCCCGGGACGGGACTCGATGTCGCCGAGCGCGACCCGCAGCTGATCGGCCGCGTGGCAGACCATCTGGCCCACCTGCATCGAACCCCACCGCCGGGTCTGTTCCGGAGAGAGGCGGTCGACTCGCTCATGGAGCGCTTCTCGTACGGACGGATTGAAGACGGTCAACATGGCGCGTGCCTGCGTTGACAGTCTGACCCCGAGGCCTGTCCGACCAAGTCTCGCGTTTTTGTCCAGGACGTGCTTGGGGGTCCGCTCCATGTCCCGCATGTTGCGGCGCGTCCGGCCGGTTGGCCTGCGGTACGTTCCCGCGGGAACGTCTACGGTGGTGGCATCCAGACCCGAAGCGTGCCGGGTCTGCCCAGGCGTTCCCGCGGGAACGCCCCGCCGCGCTGGCGCCGATTTTTTTGCTCTTCGTTCGCTTTTTGCTTGACAGCTTTTTCGAGGCCGATCGGCGCGGTTCGGGCACGCCGCCAGGAATAGCCCTCTGACCGTCTCAGCGGGCGCAGGCCGCGCGCCGCCGGCCGCCAGGTCAAAAACGTCGCACAGCGGCGCGTTCGTCCCTTAGAGGCGCGTATAAGCCCTTTAAAAACAGCAGGTTATGATGGGGTATGCCTGTTGAGAACACTTCCACTACACGCACACTGTCCACCATACCCGCAACCGGATTGGTTCCGGCTGTCGCCGCGCCGCACGGCCCCCGGCGCATACGTCCGCACGGCCCCCGGCGCGTGCATCTCGAAGGTCGCCGCGCCGAGCTCGAACGATTGGGCGACCGGATCGCCGAGCTCTCTGCGCGCATTCAGGCCGCAACGTACGAGCTGCTGGTCCTGATCCGGCAATTCGACGAGCGCAACGGCTGGTCGAGCTGTGCCTCCTGCGCCCACTGGCTGAGTTGGCGTACGGGTCTCGCGCCGGGCGCGGCCCGCGAGCACGTGCGAGTAGCGCGTGCGCTCGGGAATCTTGCCAGGCTGAGCGACGCCATGCGGCGCGGCGTCGTCTCTTATTCGAAAGTGCGGGCGGTCACGCGGGTGGCGACGCCGGAGACCGAGCAGGTGCTGCTCGACGTGGCGCTGTGCGGCACGGCCGCGCACGTGGAGCAGATCGTCCGCGGCTGGCGGCGGGTGGACCGGACGGCCGAGGCGGCGGAGGACCGGCGGCGGCACGAGACGCGGTCGCTGCGCGCCTGGGTGGATGACGACGGGATGGTGGTGGTGCGGGGAAGACTGACGCCCGAGGTGGGCGCGGTGTTGCGCCGGGCGCTGGAGGCGGCGTGCGACCAGGCGCGGGGCAAGGACGTGGCCGGGTCGGATTCTGGCCCGGAGGCGGTGGCGGTGGCGACGGACGCCAGCGTGGATGCCGCGACCAGCGAGACCGCGGGGGAGCTCGCACCGTCGTTCGCACAGCGGCAGGCCGACGCCATGGGCGTGATTGCCGAATGTGCGCTGGCCGGCGGGCTCGATCGGGGCACGGCGGGCGACCGCTATCAGGTGGTGGTGCACGTGGACGCGGACGCGCTGGTGGAAGAGCCGGACGTTCCCGCGGGAACGCCTGCGGCGGCGCACGCTACGCCCAGGCGTCCGGTCGCAGGCCAGGAGATGTGCACGCCCGCAGCCAGCGGTCAGACAGTACTGGATGAGGCGGGCGGCATCCACGTGTCGCCCCAGACCGCCAGGCGATTGGCCTGCGACGCGGCAACCGTGAAGATGCGGCACGGACCCGACGGCGAGATCCTGGACGTCGGCCGCAGGACGCGAACCATCTCGCCCGCGCTGCGCAGAGCGCTGGCGGCCCGCGACCGGCAGTGCCGGTTCCCAGGCTGCCAGAACCGCCGCTGCGACGCGCACCACGTGCGGCACTGGGCCGACGGCGGCGCGACGGCGCTCGACAATCTTCTACTGCTGTGCCGCCGGCACCACCGGATGGTGCACGAGGAAGGGTTCCGCGTCGCGCTCAACGCAGCTGGAGAGGTGCGGTTCATCCGGCCGGACGGCCGTCGGCTTCTCGCGGCCCCGCTGGCGCCGGCCTGGAGCGGTCTGCCCCTTGCGCCGGTGACCGCGCGACTCGAGCAGGAGGAGATTGCGATTGGCCCCAACACGGCCACCCCCGCCTGGCGCGGCGAACGCCTGGACCTGACCTGGGCCGTCGGCGTGTTGTGGCGGCCGCGGGTGGATGCGGCGACGGTCGCACATGCCGCGCCGTCATGAGCGCCCGACGACCCGCGGTCGTTTCCAGGCGTTCAGCGGTGGCGCCAATGCATCCGCGGCGCGTTCCCGCTGGAACGCGGACCGCGCGAGCGCTGTGCCGGGCGGGGCCTGCGTTCCCGCGGAAACGTCGCGCAGTCCTACACGCCGAACTGCAGGAGGTGATGGTCGGGATGCTCCGTCGTGAGCGTTCCGGAGTTCGTGTCGTCGAGCAGGCTCATGCTTCAGATCTGGGCGTGATACGCGGGCAGAAAGGTCCTATGGATCCGGTCGCGGATTCGAGAGTCCGCGGGCACGCCGATGTGATGATCCTGGGCGTCAAGCGCATCCCGCCAACCCTCTGGGTTCGCTGGACATTCGCGTCCATGGCTGCCCAGGTCGGACCGATCGCCCGTGAAATACACGAAGATGAGATGAGCGTCGACCCCGTGCTCGATGAGGAAGTGCAGCAGCGCGATTCGATTGCAGTACTGGTAGTAGGGCCGTGTCCAGTCGGTCTCGATCGTTACTTGCAGATCACGCCGGGTGACGTCGAGCACTGTCCGAATCTTGCGAAGGCTCGTTTCCGACGTTGCGCCGCAACGTGACCGCAGTTCGCCGACGTGGGCCTTGGCCTCAATCAGAATCCACGTCTGGCGGTCATGCGTGAGCCCTTGCCCAACCGCATCCCAGTTATGAACCGTCCCACTCTGCGGCCATCGCCGCTCCCATTCCTGCCGGGCTGGGTCCTGCGCGTCCAGGAACTCAAGCCCGACCAGTTCCCTGACCGTTGGTGCAAGAGTGGACCGGTCTAGTGTCTCTTTGTGGTCCTGCCAGTGGATGGATGAGATTCCGGTGAGGGTCCTCAATGGTTCTAGTGAAGGCGTCTCGACGTCGCCCCAGGTGCTGCAGCAGGTGCCACTCGCTGCCAAAGCCGTATCCAATTTTTGCCATGAGGTGCGCGTCGTCTTCCGGCTCTTCGTCGATCTTGGTTCAGCGATCTGAACCGCCCCGGACGTTTCGAAGGCAGTCTTGGTCGAGTCCGACCTCGACGAGGCCCGACGGCTGATTCCAATAGTACATCTGGGGGCTGTCCTGGACGACTTGTAGGATGCGGTGGCGTTTGGCCATCGCTGTTTATGGCCGACCGGCGTGCTGTGGCGGCCGCGGGTGGATGCGGCGACGGCCGCGCATACCGCGCCGTCATGAACCGCCGAGCAGCCGGCGTGCGCGGGCGGCTCTGGCGGCGTCCGGATCCGGCAACGCCGACACCCGCGCCAGTTCCGCGACGTAGTGCGCCGGCAGGCCGTGCTCGATCGCACCGGCGACGACAAGATCGCGGTACCAGTCGAACGGGACGCGCGACGCGTCGATATGCCGCACGCCGGCCACATAGGTCATGGCGTTCGTCGTGCGTGCGTCCGCAAGGCGGACCTCCACGGAGCGCCGGACGTAGCCGCCCGTGTGTACCCCTTCCACTCTGTCGAGATTCTCGCTGTCGGTCTCCGCTACCTCGTACAGCACGCCAAACGCCGCCGTTGCTTCGCCACCGGCCGCGATGAGCGTGCATTTCCCCGAACCGTCCGCCCCGACCTTGTGGAACCGCACGATGAACCCCGGGGCCCGCGCGACCCCGCACGCGACGGCCGACGGTGCGCGGGACGGATCGGTCAGCCGCCGCGTCAGCATGTTCGAGCCGTACGCGAAGTACTTCATGAGGGTGTCCACTCGCTGATGCTGAACGCCGGCATGGCCTGCAGCACGTCCGTGAGATGTCACCGGGCGGGGGCATCAACAGGCAGATCGGTGGTGACGATGGCGAAAATACCCTCGCCGTCTCGCGCCGGCACCGAGCGCGTAATCATCCAGATCTCACCGCCGCCCGCATCGAAGTAAGGGGGCGTCCAGACACTTGCGTTCGCGGCCAACGGCATCGCGATCCACTCTTGCGCCTCGATGTGGAGAACAACCAGGCCGCCGTCGGCGATCACGCGCTAGCGACCCCAGGCGTAGTTCAGGCGGGCGTAGTAGTAGCCGCCGCTGAGGCCCCAGGGGGTGAACTGGCTGTAGGGCAGGCCGTAGATGTCGGCGAACAGGTCCATGCGGTCGGAGAAGGTGTCGAAGACGTTCTGACCGCCGACCGCCAGCGTCACGTCCTGAACGAGCGGGATGCTGGCCTCCAGGTCGAGGATGAAGCGGCCGTCGAGCGTCGGCGCGTTGGCGCCGCGCACGGAGCGGGCGTCCAGGTGGTCGACCCACGACCCGTAGTAGTGCAGGCGGCCGAGCAGGCCGACCCGCCCCACCTGCTGGTTGACGGCGACGTTCCAGCGCGTCTCCGGCACGCCGCGTTCGAGCGCGAGCACGTCGCCGGGGCCGAGCAGGTCCGAATCTTCCGTGACCTCGGTGTCGGTGTGGTTCAGCGCGAAGCTGAAGACCGTGTTGCCGCGCAGTGCTGGGGGCGTATAGGTCGAGACGACGTCGACCCCCCGCGTCCGGGTCGAGAAATCGTTGATGAAGAAGCGGAAGAAGGCCAGCGTGCGCGCCGAGGTTATGCCCTCCGACAGCAGCAGCGCGCGCTCGTCCGCCGCCAGCGTGAAGTTCTGCGACAGTGCCAGGCGGTTGCTGACGCCGACGTGGAAGTAGTCGGCGGTCAGCGTGAACGGGCCGCTGTCGACCACCAGCCCGGCCGTGGCGTTGGTCGAGGTTTCGGGGTCGAGCGGCCGGCCGCCCCGCAGCTGCGCGGCGAGGTAGGTCGACGGCACGGTGGCGCTGTCGACCAGGTCCAGCGTCTCGGGGTTGATGGTCGACTGCACGTTGAACGTGTTCTGCTGGCCGGGCGTCGGCGCGCGGAACCCGCTGCTGATGCCGCCGCGCACCGCAAGCTCGCCGGTCAGCCCGTAGCGGGCCGATACCTTGCCGTTCGTCGTCGCGCCGAACACGTCGAAGCGTTCGACGCGCAGCGCGCCGCCGACGGTCCAGCGGTCATCCGGCTCGCGCAGCTCCACGTCGCCGTAGACGGCCACGTTGGCGCGGGTCCAGGTGCCGGCCGTGTAGTCGGGAAACCCGGGGAAGCCGTTGGAGCCGGAGACGAACCCCTGCGCGGCGTACGGCCCCACCTCCCACGACGGCCGCTCGCCGGACTGGATAGTGAAACGCTCGTCGCGCCATTCCGCGCCGCCGGCCAGATGAACCAGCTCGGTGACCGCGTAGGCGACGTCGAAGTTGAGGTTGACCTCCGCCTGCCGTTGGAGACCGGGGTCGAAATCGCGCGGGCTGGCCGGGCCGAGCGAGGCGTTGACGGTGTTGTAGAGGAAGAAGTCCGCTTCGTGGGCGCCGTAGCTGGCGCTGGCGTCCCAGGTCAGGCCGCTTTCCGCGGTGCGGCGCACGCCGGCCACCGCCGACATGTCGGTAATCACGCCGCTGAAGCTCGGGGTGAAGCCGCCCGGGGCGATCTCCTGGAAGTTGAAGCAGTGCGGGTCGGCAAACACCTGCGCCAGGGCCGCCTGATCCGGCCGGTGGTCGGTTATCGGCACGGCGGGACAGCCCCCCGAGCCGTCGCGGATGCCGTCCTGCGCGTCCAGCACGTCGCCGACGAGCAGCGACTGCCCGCCGTCGAGGCTGAAGATGTTGGCGCGCGTATTGGGATTCCGGTAGTAGAACCCCTGCGTCGCGGTCTTCTCGGCGTAGTTGGCGTGGCCGTACGCCTGCACCCCGTTGGCGAACAGGTGGCCGAAGTTGCCGAACAGCTTCAGGTCGTCGTCGACCCGCGAATCGCCCCAGATCTGCACCGGGTCCGCCACCGCCGTGTTGCCGGCGGCGATCAGCGCCGCCGCGTCGGCGCGCTGCACGCTGCGGCTGGTCGGGTCGGCGTTGCCGTACTCCATGCTCAGGTTGGCGAAGCCGGTGTCGCCGAGCGGCAGCCCGACGTTGCCGGCAATCGTGTACGCATCGCCGTCGCCCGCGCGGTAGGTGCCGGTATTGAATTCCAGGTTGCCGCCCGACCGGTCGTCCCTGAGCAGGAAGTTCAGCACGCCGGCAATGGCGTCCGAGCCGTACTGCGCCGAGGCGCCGTCGCGCAGCACCTCCACCTGGCGCAGCGCAATCGAGGGAATGGTCGAGATGTCCGGCCCCTGCGTGCCGTCGGTCACGCCGCCGAACCAGACGAGGATTGCCGAGCGGTGGCGGCGCTTGCCGTTCACCAGCACCAGCGTGTGGTCGTGGGCCAGGTTGCGCAGGCTGGCCGGCCGCACCAGCGAGGCCGCACCGCTGATCGGATGCGTGGCCACGTTGAACGACGGCACCAGCGTCCGCAGCCGGTAGTCGAGCGTGGTGGCGCCCTGGCTCACGACGTCGCGGAACGGGATGGCGTCGATGGGGACCGGAGATGCCGTCACCGAGCGCGGCCGCGCGCGGCTGCCGACAACGACCACCTGCTCCTCGAGCTGCACCGTCAGCTCGACCTCGAGGCTTACCGTAGCCCCGGCCCCGACCGCCACGCCCGCGCGCACGACCTCGTGGAAGCCGGGCAGCGTGAACGTCACGTCGTAGGTCCCCGGCGCGAGTCCGTCGATGTTGAGCGCGCCGGCGCCGTCGGTCACGGCCACCGCGACCGCGCCGCCGGCCGCCGTGCTCCGCGCCTCCACCGTCACGCCGGGCAGCACCAGCCCGGTCGTGTCGGTGACGGTCCCCTCGATGACGCCGTCCCGGGTCTGGACGGCGCCCGCGATGCCCCCGCCGTGGGCCTGGATTGCGCCGGGCGCCCACAGCGCGGCCAGCAGGGTGAGAACGACCCGCGTCAACATCCGGCGAGGGTGGCGAGGCGTGGTCGTGTGGGGCGCCTGCCCCGCGTCGAGGCCGTCGACCCGCGCATGAATCGCGTCCCGCGTCGGTGGATCGAAAAGCGTCGGCATCTCAACTTTGCGGCTGGCCCATTGACAGTGTAGTCCCGGCGAGCCCGGCATCATCCGGCAACCTCCCGTGAGCCTGTGCATCCCTCTTGCAAACCAGGCTCATTGGTCTCCGTTGGTTTGACGATGTACAACTATGGGTTGCCGAACGCCTTGAGCGGGGCACGCACCGAAGAGCGGAGCCGCGACCAAGCGGTAACACCAACCAACCACACAAAGGAGGCAACATGCGGAAGCCAGGTGCCATGATCGCGATCCTTTCCATCGGTGTTCTTGCAGCGCTCGGGTGGGTCTCGGCCCAGGGCAGCGGCCCGATGCTGACTGGGGAGGACTACGGCGAGATCATGCAGTTGTACGGGAGGTACAACCAGGCCAATGATTTCCGTGACCCTGAGCTGTACATGTCGGCCTTTGCCGACGATGCCGTTTTTAGGCCGTTGGAGGAGGTAGTTGTCGGTCGAGAGGCGCTGCTGGCCCGCCTGCGAGGACGGATACAAGAAGGACAGGAGGGCACCCCCGGCGGCTCGCGCCACTACACGAATAGCTGGGTCATCACGCCGACCGAGGATGGCGGCGCCAAGGGCCGGGCGTACTGGATGGCGTTCAATGTCAGCGGCGAGCAGCCGCGTGCGGGGGGGTCCGGATACATCGACGACGTATTCGTCAAGACCTCAAAGGGCTGGCGGATCAAGAGCCGCACCTTGTACCGAGACCGGCAGTAGCGGGCCGGGCTGAAGGAGGCGGGCTGCCCGGCAGGACGTTTTGACGAGCGGCGCCACGTCGGCCTTGACCAGGCCGGGGCGCCGCTCGCCAGGAGCGCGAAATTTCGAGACGGGCAGGGCTCTTGACGCGCCCTACCGGCCGCCCGCAGCCGCGGCCCGATCCTCGGCTCTGCCGCCGCTCAGGGTGTTGCGCACCGCCCAGTTGCCTTCGTGGCACGCGTACTCGTACAGAGTCAGACCCTCCTCTGTGTGGAGAGGGATCTGAGCCGTCCAGGGTGCCGTGTAGATGGCGGGGTCGGTGACCGTCACCTGGTAGTCGATCGTATCCTCATCGAGGCGCGTGAAGCGCTCGACGACGCGGGTGTCCTTCGTCTGAGCGATGCCCCTGATCCGACCCTGGGACCCACTGGTCGCGGTCCAGCCCTTGTCGGAGAGATTCGTGGTCTCCACGACCAGAGTTTCACCCTCCCAATGGCCACGGGAGTCGCCGTTCCATAGCTGAAGGCCGGCATCGACGTGGGGACGATCGTTCAGCGGGATCACCCGTACGTCGTGGATCATCTCGAAGAAGATCGCGACCGTGTCCGGCGTCTGCAGGATGATGTAGTTGTTGTTGTAGGCGGACTGAAAGAAGCTGCCCGGCGTGCCGCGGGTGATGCACCGGTCCCACGGGCCCAGGTGGACGTAGTCATCGGAGATTCTCGCGAGGTGGTAATCGCGGTCGGCCAGGGCTTCCGGGCGTACGGGCACGCGTCCGTTCGGCGGGTCCATGACCAGAGAGGTCCGGCGCGTGCTGACGACCCTCGTCCGGGGGTCCGTCCAGAATTGATTGTAGCCCCCGATCCGGCCCCCGGCCTCCGTCGTGACCGCGGGTGCGTCGTAGGCTGAGGCCACTTGTTCGGCCCGCTGACTCTCCAGCTCCGCGGCCTCCTCCTCGGTCAGGAAGACCTTGTCGCCCAGGGCCTCGGGGCGCTCAAAGGGTGTCTGGGAGCCGTTCGTGTACGTGCCTTGCAGATCCGGATGCCCCCACGGCGTGCGCGACGTCTGCGCCGCCGCCGTCCCGGCGATCGTCGAGATGGCGAACGCGAACATCGTCGCGGCGAGCCCGGCGTGTCTCGATAGCAATGTGGTTCGACACTCCATGATGATTCCCTTCCTCTTACCTCGAGCCTTGTGTCGCGGCTTCCCCGGCGGCTTTGTCCTTGGCGCGGGACCCCGTGAGGATGTTATAGAGCCCGTAGTTGCCTTCGTGACACGCATACTCGAACATCGGAGCCTGAGTGCGCGTCATGGGCAGCGAGCCCGTCCAGGGGCGCGTCCACGTCTTCGGATCGGTCACCGTGAACTCCCAGTCGAGCGTGTCGGGACCGATGCGCGTGTAGCGTTCGACCACATGCAAGGCCTCACTGAGATCTCCAGGGACCTTTCTGATAATGGTGTTGTTTCTGAAATTGGTGGTCTCGACCACCAGCGTGTCGCCCTCCCAGTGACCACGCGAGTCCCCCGCGAATTGACGAATGGCTGGCGCGATATGGGGACGCCCGTCCAGGGGGATGTAGCGAACTTCGTGGATGTGCTCTTGGAGAATCGCCACCCACTCGGGAGCCTGCACGATGTGATAGTGGTTGTTGTACCCACTGGGCAGCGAGGGGATTCCACGGTACCAGATACACCGGACGGCCAGCGGCAGGTCCTCCCATGAAGCGGCGGGGCTGCGTCCAGCCGCCACATCTCTGATCCGCTGCGCCTCCGGCGACGTGCTCCTCGTGTGCGCCTCTGGTGTCAAGGCGGGCAGCCTCCCGTTCGGCGGATCGATGACTATCGACGTGCGCCCCGTGGTTGTCGTGCCATAGTCCAGCCACAAATTGTTGTAGAAGCCCGGTGCCCCGTCCTCTCCCCTGTCTACGTTGCCGCCGGCCGTCGTTCGCCGCGCGGGCCGGTGCAACAGGCGCTCATTCCGGGCAATCCTTGCTTGTTCGATGTTGGCCGCCTCTTCCTCTGTCAGAAACTCCTTGTCCGCCTGCTCTTCAGGACGTTGCATCGGCGTGATGGTGCCGTTGTTCCAGACCCCCTGCAGATCCGGATCGCCCCACGGGGTTCGGGGCGCCTCCGTCGACTGAGCCGCAGCGAACAGTGGCGTCAGCGCCACGACCGCGATCACGACAAACACCGCAACGACACATCGTTGGCGCATCTTGCCCTCCTCTGAGCTTTCTCGCGTGCACCCATGATGGACCAGAACGCAACTGCGTGCAAGGACGCGCCGCTTGGATGATCGGGGAGAACTCCAACGTGACTGGCTGCCGGTCCCGACAGCCGAGTCTGACATCCAAGCGGAAGGATCGGTGTGGATCAGGATCTCGAAAGATTCTTGAAACCTTGCCCACGTATGACTACGCTGTGTCACACGGTTTCTTGAAGAGTAGGAGGGTAAGATGAACAGGCTAGCTTTCGCCCTTGCACCGATGCTGTTGGCGCTCGCAGTATGCGTATCCTCGGCTGGCGCCCAGACGCCATTCGACCCCCCGCGGCTGCCCGACGGCAGCCCCAACCTCCAGGGCGTGTGGGATTTTAGTACGCTGACGCCGCTCCAGCGGCCAGAGGCGCTCGCCGACAAGGCGGTCTTGGGGGCTGAGGAAGCCGCCGAGATCCAGGCGAGGGCTGACGCGCGAAGGGAGGCGGCGTTTGCGCCCACCACGGAGCGAGAGGACCTGCAGGTCGGCGCCGATGTCGGCGCGTACAACAGCTTCTGGATGGACCTGGGGGGCACCATCGTTGACGACCAGCGAACGTCGCTCATTGTGGATCCCCCCAACGGACGCCTGCCACCACTGCAGCCTGGCGTCGAGATGCAGATCCTCTCGTTCGACGACGAACTGGGAGGCGTCGGGCCGGATCGCACCCGTTCGGCGGGGATGAGCGCCGACAGCTACGACACCCGGGGTCTGTCCGAGCGATGTCTCGTCGGGCTCAACTCGGGTCCGCCGATTGTGCCCGCCGTCTACAACCAGAACATTCAGCTGTTTCAGACGCCGGACTACGTGGTGATTCTCAACGAGATGGTGCACGATGCCCGCATCGTACCGCTCGATGGGCGCGACCATCTGCCCGAGCGCATCCGCCAGTGGATGGGTGATTCGCGCGGCTCTTGGGAGGGCGACACCCTGGTGGTCGAGTCAACGAACTTCACTGGCAAGACCGCGAGCTTCAACCCCTCGCTTTCGAGCGCGGCCGGGGACGGCACCACCCTGCACCTGACGGAGCGCTTCAGCCTCGTGGCCGAGGACACTCTCCGGTATGAGTTCACCGTCAATGACACGACGACCTTCACACGGCCGTTTACCGCAGTGTTGCCGATGAGGCGGGGAGAAGCGGTGTTCGAGTACGCGTGTCACGAGGGAAACTACGGCTTGTACAACATTCTGGCAGGGGCACGGGCCAAGGAGAAGGAGAGCGCCGGGAGCCGGTGAGATGACCTGTCGATGACCTGTCGATGTTGTGTCGCGGCTTAACCTGCCCGTGTAAGACGATCTGTGCGGGGTTATCGGGAGGGCGACACGCTGGTGGTCGACACGCGCAACTCTTCGTCCAAGAGCGACTTCCGACGGAACGACCGTCGCGCCCTGCAGCTGGTCCGGCACGCTCGCCGGCCGGCGCTCAGCGGGTGACGGTGACGACGAGGTTCTCGGTGCTCGTCAGCGCCCCGTCGCTCGCCATGGCGCGCAGCACGTAGGTGCCCGGCTCCTCGAACGTTGCCGCCACCTCCCACTTGCCGTCCTGGGGGACCGGGGGCAGCGCGTAGGGAAACGACCAGGGGGAGTTGGCGTACACCCGCGTGTCCTGCCAGGTCTTGAGCTGGTCCTCGCTGAAGCGGACCTTCGAGGCGTCGCCGCGGTACACGATCCACGACAGCCGCAGCCCGGGCGGGTTGCCGGGCACGATCTGCCGCGGCGCCCGGTAGGCCGGGTGCGGCTTGCCCTCCTCCGGCTCCGGCGGCATGTAATCGCCGGCCGGGACGCCGTCGTCGCTGGCGAACGCCACCAGCTCCAGCGGCTCGCCGACGCGGACGCGCCGCGGCTGGTCCACCGCCACGTCGAGGTCGGGGAACTGGTTGTCGCGCCACGAGTCGTTGACGCCCCCGAAGTTGGCGCCCATCTCGGTGCCGATGGTCTGCGGGTCGAGCAGGTAGTCGGCGCGCAGCGAGGCGTACGCCCGCTCCGTCCGGCCGTTGGTGGTCAGCGTCCAGACGATCTCCTGGTCGCCGAAATCGGCCGGCGCCTCCACGGTGAACAGGAACATGTTGCGGCGAGGATAGAAGTGGGTCGGCTGGCCGCGGTCCGGCCCGCCCGGCTCGATGTTGTTGTCGGGGCCGACCGGGACGTCCAACTGCTGCTCCCAGTTGGAGTTCATGTAGCCGAAGAACAGCGAGTAGGTGCCGTCCGCGTTCTGCCACCACCCCTCGAACGCGGGCGAGATGCTCTGCCCCCGCGAGTAGGTGAACCGGGTCTGCGCCTCCGCCCCCGCCGCCAGCCCGAGCAGGAGCGACACCATCGTCGCCGCGATCAATTTGCCCTTCATGTCGGTCCTGTGCCGGCCGCGCGCCGGGCGCGGCCTCAATAGCTACTGATCGTCCTGCTGGTTGGCCGGCTGCGACGGGAAGTCCACCTGGCACAGCGGACAGCCGATCACGTGGTCGTTCTTCGTCAACCGCAGGCGCTCGCGCCGCGCCGCCATCTCCTGCTCGAACTGCTCGTCGGTCAGCTCGTACGCCAGCCCCAGATCGATGAACATATTGGCCACCGACCGCCGGCCGCCGCCGGACCAGTTGCGCGGATCGGCCACGTTGCGGTTGGCCCGCGTCGTATCCAGCCAGCCGATGATGTGCAGGATGGTCCCCTTCGGCAGCAGCGGGGCGTAGTCGTCCGCGTAGATGTACTGCTTCACCCAGTTGTGGTCGTACCCCACGCACTGCAGCGTCTCGATGTTGTGGCCCCAGATGGCCTCCAGGCACATGCGCGTGCCGGGCGCGTGCTGGTGCGGCTCGAAGGTGATGAGCTTGGTGTGCGCGTCGAGCACGCGGTAGGCGTGCAGCTCCTGGCCGGCCTGATTCGGCTTGATGTCGATGTCGACCCCGTTGCCGATCAGTTGCCGCGCATACTTCACCGCCGGCTCGTACCCGCGCGGATGCAGCTTGAACGCGAACTTCAGGTGCGCCCGGCTCTCGCGGCCGTTTGCGTGCAGGTGGGCGGTCTCCAGATCGAGCGCCGAGCCCGCCCGCAGCAGCCGGCCCGCCTCGGGCGGGAACACGTCCGCGTTGCGGCCCACCTCGTGGATCGGCCAGCGCGCGGCCGGCTCGTCCCCGGGTTCGTCCGGCACGCGCGACGTGTACGTCATGTGGTGGAAGATGTAGCGCCCGCCCACGGTGTCGCTCTCCTGCCGCCTGGACGCGTCGTTGAACTCGCGCACCTCGACCGCCGCCACGTAGCGGTCCTCCGTCAGCCCGGTCGGCACCAGGCCGAGCGACGTCCACTTGTCGGGCGCCTCCTCCGGGACGACCACCGCCGGCGACTCGAGGATCAGGTCCGGCTCGCCGATGGTCCATGCGTCCGCGTCGGCGAAGTCGATCGGCGGCGGCAGGTCGGCCGGGTCGCCGAGCGGCGCGCCGCTGTCGGCCCAGACGGCGATCGTGCGGATCTCTTCCTCCGTCAGCGACGGATCGTCCTTGAATTGCTGGATCCCGATGTCCTTCTCGACGAACCAGGGCGGCATGGCGCCGCGCCGGTGCCGCAGGGCGGTGCGCGCCTTGATGGCCCGCGCCCACGGCCGGGTCTCCTCGTAGCTGAGCAGCGACATCGGCGCCACCGAGTCCGGCCGGTGGCACTGCTGGCAACTGCGCTGCAGTATCGGCGCGATGTCCCTGGCGAATGTCACCTCGCCGGCGGCGCCGGCCGGTTGCGCGCCGGACAGCGCGGGCGACAACAGGGCTGCCATGAAACCGGCGGCCGGCAGCCCGAAACGACGAATGGCACGCATCGCGGTTCTCCCGCCTCTCGATCCGCTGGTTGAAATGTGGCCGATAGTATCGCTTGAAACCGAACCCGCCGCAACCATCTGCCCCGAGCCGCCGGCATTCCGGTAGCGTCTCAGTTTGACTCTGTGGGCGCTCGCGCCGCGGACTTCTGGTCCAGTGGCCGTCCGCGTGTAGCCGTACTCAGGGACTGGCTCGGCATCACCAGGAGCGTGCGGGCCGGCTCACGGGGATACTTCGCGGCCGGTTGCTTCAGTGTTGGAGATGACTGCCAATCGGCGCGAGCATGACCGTCAGTACGCGGCAACTTTCGCAAGTTCGTGATTCTCGATCTGGTGGCGAATCACCCAGTCGGAGACGCCGAATTCATTCCCGAGATCGTCGATCTGTTCGACGTCCGCGCGGCCACCGTTGATCTTCCGGCGCAGCGCTGCGGCAGGCGCCAGGAACTCCGCCGCGAACGCCCGCGACTGCGCCTGACGTGCCGTCTCCAGGGAGCTGAGCAGCCCGTGGCGGGTCTCGGGACGGCCGTGCAGGCGCTCCAGCACGGCGTCGATGAGGTTTCGGAACTGCGTTTCCAGCTCTGCCGGCTCTACGTCATGCTGGCCCTCGTCGACGAATTCAATCCGCGCGTATTCAGGGCTGTAGCGAGCCCACTCCAGGCGCATGCGCCCCGTGGCGCGGGTCATGCGCAGACTCGGCAGCACGAACCCGTCGCCGGCGAACGCCAGGTTGTGCCGGGCTTCGAACGCGGGGTGCGGCTCGCTGACGTCGCCAACCTCGTACCAGAGATGCCACCAGTTGGTGACTAGCCACTCGGCGATACTGAACAGGGGCACGACGACGTTTCTGCTGTATGTTCCGCTCTGCCGGTCGAGAGCTCCCGTGATGACGGCGCCGCCAGCGTCGACCGAGAGCGCGGCCATCGTGTACTGGGCCAATAGGTCGGGTGATGGTCCCGCATCGACCCAGTCGAATCGAAAATGCACGCTCATTCCAAGCCCTGTACCGGCGGCGGCTGTACCCGTCGCGCCTTCGGGTTGTCACGCCGGAATGTCGGCCGCCTCATGATGCTTCGCGGGCATTATATGCAGTGGGGACTGCGCCCGCCGCAACCATCTGCCGCCGCGCCGCGCGCGCGTCTTGACAATCGCGCCGTTCTCGGGGATGTTCAGGGCACTAGGAGTCCGTGGTGAGGCCCCGCGTCGCACCGAGAGCGGGGGAGGGGCAGGCATGAGGATTCGAACTTGGCGGGCGGCGGCGTTGCTAGGCGGGTTGCTCGCGGCCGGCGGCTGGCTGGGCGGCGCGGCGGCGCACGCCCAGACCCTGCACCGGAGCGGGCAGTCGGTGCAGCCGGTGTACGAGGGCTGGAACGCCAACCCGGACGGCGGCTACACGCTCTGGTTCGGCTATCTCAACCGCAACTACGAGCAGGAGCCGCACGTGCCGGCCGGCCCGGCCAACTATTTCTCGCCGGGGCCGGAGGACCGCGGGCAGCCGACCCACTTCTATCCGCGCCGCCAGAGCTTCGCCTTCGGCGTGCGGGTGCCCGCCGACTGGGGCGACCAGGACCTGGTGTGGACGCTGCAGGTCCACGGGGAGACGTTCACCGCCCGCGGCTCGCTGTGGGATTCGTGGGTTGTCGACGAGGGGGTGTGGCAGGTCAATCGCGGCGGCGGCCTGCGCGGGCGGTACGGCGCCCAGGCGCTGGTGAACCAGGCCCCGTCCGTGCGCATCGTCGGTCAGGCCGAGGTGCAGGCGGCGGTGGGGCAGGCCGTGCGGCTGGCGGCGGCGGCGGGCGACGACGGCAACCCCGGGCCGCAGATGCGCAGCGAGCGCCCGGCCTACGACCCGCTGCCGAACGACCTGCCGGTCATCGGCGGGCGGCGGAGCAGCGCCGGCGGCGGCGACGGCGGGCCGAAGGACCAGAACATGGTGGACGTGCGCTCCGCCTACAAGACCGGCCTGGCGGTGACCTGGCTGCACTACCGCGGGCCGGGCCGGGTCACGTTCAGCCCGATGACCACGCCCGTGGAAATGGTGGACGGCCGCGCCGAGACCACGGCGCGCTTCAGCGAGCCGGGCACCTACGTGATCCGCGCGGCGGCCGACGACGGCGTGTACATGTCGAACGCCGACGTGACCGTGGTGGTGACGGAGTAGGGCCGCCGGAGCGCCGCCGACTCGCACATGAGCGCGATCCTTCCCATAAATCTCGACGATCTCCTCTATTGCCGCGGCGTGGAGTCGGAGCGGGTCGAGTTCAAGGCCACGTGGGATCCGGACATCACCGGTCCCCAGGTGCTCAAGACCATCTGTGCGTTCGCGAACGACTACCACAACCTGAACGGCGGCTACGTCGTCATCGGCGTCGGCGAGACGGAAGGGCGGGCCGCCCTGCCGCCGGCCGGCTTGTCGGCCGAAGAGGTCGAGGCTGCGCAACGTTGGATTCGCGGACAATGCAACCGGCTCGATCCCGCCTTCCAGCCCGTCCTGTCGCCGGAGACGGTTGAAGACCGCAGGCTCTTGGTAGTCTGGGCGCCGGCGAGCGACGTGCGGCCCCATCGCGGCCCGGACGTGGGCGGCGGGCCAGGTCGGTACTGGGTCCGCCTCGGCTCCGAAACGGTGAACGCCGAACAACGCGGCGACATGCTGCGGGGTCTGATGCAGCAGACTGCCCGCGTGCCGTGGGACGACCGCCGGGCGCCGGACGTCCGCGTCGAAGACCTGCGCGAGGCGAAGGTCCGCGAGTTCCTCCGCGACGTGGGCAGCGGACTGCTCGACGAGCCGAACGAGCGGGAAATCTACCGGCGCATGCGGATCACCACGCGCGTCAACGATCACGAGGCGCCACGGAATGCGGGCGTGCTGTTCTTCTCGAACGATCCCTCGCGGTGGTTCCGGGGCGCCAGCATCGAAGTTGTCCAGTTCGCAGCAGACAGCGCCGGCGACGTGCAGGAGGAGCGTGCCTTCCGCGGCGGGCTCGTGGACCAGCTCCGCGGCTGCCTGAACTACCTCGAGAACCTCTCTACGCACCATCTCCAGAAGCAGCACGATCGAAGCCAGGTTCGCGGCTGGGTCAGCTACCCCCTCCCGGCGCTCCGCGAGACGCTGGTCAACGCGGTATATCACCGCGGCTACGACGTCGACCAGCCCGAACCCACCAAGGTCTATCTCTATCCGAGCCGGGTCGAGGTCATCAGTTATCCGGGGCCGGTGCCGGGCATCGAACCGCGGCATCTGGCGCCGGACGCGCACGTTCCGCCGGTGCCCGCCCGCAACCGCCGCATCGGTGAGTTCCTCAAGGAATTGAAACTTGCCGAAGGACGGCTCTCCGGGCTGCCCAAAGTGTTTCAGGCGATGGAGGCGAACGGATCGCCGGCGCCGCACTTCGACTTCGACGAGCAGCGGACCTACTTCCGCGCCGCATTGCCGGCTCATCCGGAATACGGGGCGCTCTCCGCACTGCGGGACGCCGCGCACCTCCAGGCGCTGGGGCAGCCGCAGGAAGCGTTCGAGCGGATGGAGTCCGCGTGGGCGGCCAACCCGGGGTCAGCGGTGCTCGCGTCGGAAATGATCAGGCTGTACGCGGGGCGGGGAGATATCGGAGCCGCCGAGGAGGTTCTGAAGAATTTCGAGAGGCGAGGGCCAGAGAACGCCGTGTCGCACGTCGCGAACGTCCTGATCGACGTATTGATGGATGCCGGTGACCGGCAAAAGGCGCTTCGTCTGCTCACGCAACGCCGACCCTCGGTGTTCGGCCAGGACGCCATTGACGCCGCCATCCTGGCCCGCCGCGCGAAGGAATCACGAGTTGCCCACCGGTACTTCGAGCGCGCCGGAGAAACAGTGTATTCCGATCCCCGAGCGTTGTTGGAGTTCGCTCAGACCAAGCTCTGGCTGGCGGGCGAAGCGCACCGGCAACGGCGGCGCGACTCGAACCGCCGGTTTCTCACCGAAGCGCGGACTCTCCTGGAGCGTGTCATCCAGCTCGATACGGCACAGACCCGTCGTGCCTGGGCATGGCTGGAGTTGGCGCGCACGCTCAGATGGCAACGGGCGCCGGCTCGCGAGGTCGAGGATGCCTACCGCAAGGCGATCGAGCTCAAGCCCGACGAGCCGCTCTTCGTTCGCGAACTGGAGCAGGTGCAGGCGGCTCGCAGCTAGCCGCAGCGCTGACAGGCCCGGCCTCGACTGAGCCGTGCGGACGCCCTGACGGAGTAGCGCGCGCCGCGGCTGCAGGCGCACCGCTTCAGCGCTGGCCGGGGCCGTTGACCGGGGGCGGCGGCGCGCGCGGGTCCACGGTGTACGGCGGGATGACGCCGCCGCCGTCCGCGGGCTCGCCCGCATCCGCCGGCTCGTCCGACTCGGGCGGGTCGGGCGCGATGCCGAACGGCACGGCCGCCATCATCCGGTCCCACATGATCGCCAGGCGCCCGCCCGTGTCCGACATGTCCAGGAACAGCCAGGTGAGCTGGTCGACCGACCACGGCAGTTCCGCCAGCTCCATCGAGACGCGCACGACGTCCTTGTCGGGCGTGTAGCCGTACGACCCCCACAGCTCGCCGTCGTTGTCCGGGTCGTAGCGGCGCTGCGGCTGCCAGTCGGAGACGATCAGCGTCCAGTCGTCCGGCTTGAGGTCGATGAACATGCTGTAGCCGCCCGGCGCGATCTCGGCGCCGCCAATGCCGAGCGTCGCCTCCGTCATCAGATAGGTGGAGACGTCCGCGCCGGCGCGCCAGACCCGGGCGCCGCGGTTGAGCCACATGCCGTACGTCTGGTCGTTGCCCCACAGGTCCCGGCCGCGCCTGATCGGCCGCCCGTAGCTCACCTCAATCCACTTGCCCTCGATGTAGTACGGCGTGCGCCCGCCGGCGTAGCGCCCGCCGGTCTCGGTGGAGGCAAGGCCGTCCGGGCTGGGCGCCCGGAATTGCGCCGCCGCGGGCGCCGCCGCCAGCGCCGCCGCCACGGCGAATGCGGGCGCCAGGCGATTGATCCGGCCGCAAAGGAAAGTCATGCCGCGAGTCTAACAGGCCAACTTTTATTGTGTGCGCCGCCGAAAATGACTACCGTGGACGGATACATGCCTATGCGGCCCGCGGGGCCGGCCCGGTTCCCCAGCGTGAATGAGAGGGTGGTTCAACATGAATGACGGACCCATCGTCGACTTTCGGCGGATCAACGTGCCCGGCGTGCCGGGCGGCCTGCCGCGCATCCCGCGCGCCGCGGCCGCCGCGGTCCTTGCACTGCTGCTGGCCGTGGTCGCCGGCTTCATGACGCTGTACCAGGTGCAGCCGGAGGAGGTGGGCGTGGTGCTGCGCTTCGGCGAGTACGTCCGCACCACCGAGCCGGGCCTGCGCGCCAAGATCCCGCTGGTCGAGGAGGTGCTCAAGGTGCCGGTCCAGCGGCAGCTCAAGCACGAGTTCGGCTTCCGCACCCTGGACGCGGGCATCCGCACGCAGTACGCCGAAACGGACCGCCGTCTCGGCGATGAAGCGGTCATGCTCACCGGCGACCTGAACGTGGCGGTCGTCGAGTGGATCGTGCAGTACCGCGTCGCCGATCCCTATCTCTTCCTGTTCAAGGTCCGCAACCTCGACGGCACGTTCCGCGCCATGAACGAGGCGGTCATGCGCGAGGTGGTGGGCGACCGCACCGTCACCGAGGTGCTCACCGTCGGCCGCCAGGAGATCGAGTCGCGCGTCGAGGAGCGGCTGCAGGACCTGGCCAACCAGTACGAGATGGGGATCACCATCGACCAGGTGGTGCTGCAGGACGTCAACCCGCCCGACCCGGTCAAGCCGTCCTGGGACGAGGTGAACCAGGCGCAGCAGCAGCGCGACCGGATGATCAACGAGGCGCGGGCCGAGTACAACCGCGTCATCCCGCGCGCCCGCGGCGAGGCGCTGCAGGCCGTGCTGCAGGCCGAGGGGTACGCCCTCGACCGGGTGAACCGGGCGCAGGGCGAGGCGGTTCGCTTCGTCGCCGTCCACGATGAGTATCAGCAGGCGCCGGAGGTGACCCGCCGCCGCCTGTACCTCGAGACGATGCAGCGCGTGCTGCCCCGCGTGGGCCGCAAGCTGTACATCGACAAGGACGCCAGCGGCGTCCTGCCGCTGCTGTCTATCGACGGGACGGGCCTGCGTGCCGCCGCGCCGTCGGTGCCGGCCGTCGCCGGGGGAGGTGGACAATGAGCCGCGTGGGCACCCTGCAGATTGTCGCCGTCGTCGCGCTCCTCATCCTGCTGAACCAGTTGCTGTATACCGTCTCCGAGACCGAGCAGGTAATCCTGACGCAGTTCGGCGAACCGGTGGGGGAGCCGGTGGTGGCCCCCGGCCTCCACGTCAAGATACCGTTCATCCAGCGTCCCAACTATTTCGAGAAGCGCTTCCTGGAATGGGACGGCAGCCCCAATCAGGTGCCGACGCGCGACAAGCGTTTCATCTGGGTCGACACCTATGCCCGCTGGCGCATCACCGACCCGCTGCTGTTCTTCCAGCGGCTGCGCGACGAGCGCGGCGCGCAGTCGCGGCTCGACGACATCCTCGACGGCGAGACGCGCAATGCGGTGGCGCGGCACGACCTCATTGAGCTGGTCCGCAGCACCAATCGCGACCCGGAAGACGTGCCCATCGAATCCGAGGAGGAGGCGGTGATCCTCGAAACGATCGAGCGCGGCCGCCAGGAGATAACCCGCTCCATTCTCGAAACCGCGTCCGGGCGCACCGCCGATCTCGGCATCGAGCTGCTCGATCTGCGACTCAAGCGCATCAATTACGTGGAGGAGGTGCAGCAGGACGTCTTTGCCCGCATGATTGCGGAGCGGCAGCGCATCGCCGAGCAGTTCCGTTCGGAAGGGCAGGGCGAATCGGCGCGCATCGACGGCGAGCGCGAGCGCGAGCTGGCGCAGATTCAGTCCGAGGCGTATCGTCAGGCGGAGGAGCTCCGCGGCGTGGCCGACGCCGAGGCGACGCGCATCTATGCCGATTCCTACAGCCGCGACGCGGGATTCTACGCCTTCACGAAATCGCTGGAGACGTACGAGCAGACGATGGATTCGAACACGTACTTCATTCTCGGCACCGACAGCGAGCTGTTGCAGTACCTGGAACGCACGCGCTGACATGAGACAATGCGGCGGGACGGATTGCGGGGTGGGTGCACGCAATGGCGGCGGTTGACTTGCCGCAATCGAGGCGATACCATTTCGTTCGTCCTGCCGGGCGCCCGGCCGCCGGCAACTGGCCGGCGGACACGGTCCCGAGAAAGAGGTATTGACTGATGCCGAGCAAACTTGACGATGCAATGGCCACCCTGGCGGCGGAGCGCGATCGGGTCGAGGCGAAACTGGGCCAACTGAATGCCGCCATCGACGCCCTGCGCGACGTTATGGAGACTTCCGCGGCGCCGGCCCGCCGCGGCCCGGGGCGGCCGCGCAAGAACGCCGCCGCCCCCGCGCGGAAGGTCGGACGGCCGCGCAAGGCAGCCGCGCCGAAAGCCCGCAGGGCGAGAGGCGCGAAGAAACCGGCCGCCCCGAAGCTCGAGCCGCGCATCGAGGAGTACTTCGCGGCCGACCCGGCCCGCGAGTCCACCGCGCTCGAGATCAGTACGGCGCTCGGCGCCGACGACCGCGGGGTGCGCCTGTCGCTCGGCCGGATGGCCAAGAAGAACAAGGCCACCAAGCTCGAGGGCGGCCGCTATCGCGCCTACTCCGCCTGACGCACTCTCCGCGGCGCCGGCCGCCGGGCCGGCGTCGCCAGGAGCCCGTGGCAAAAGCCCCGCGTGGCGGGCGCGGCGCGCGTCGCCGTCGCGCTGGCCGTCGTCCTCGCCCTCGCCGCCCGGATCCTGGCCGTCAGCGAGGCGGTCACCGGCCTCGTGCTCATCGGCTGGACCGCCTCGTACACCTTGGCACAGATGAGCGTGAGGTGTTTGCGCGGCTTTGCGAGATTGTGGAAGAGACCATAGCCCTCTATCACGCCCACGGGAAACCGCTGCCGCCGGTCACAGCCGGCGCGGATCTGGCGAACAAGCTGCAGGACGTGGCCTGAGGTTTGCGCAGCACCTCCACTGCAATCAACCATAGTCGTCCGACGCGCTAGTCCTCTTCGCGCTCCGCGATCGCCTGCTTGCCGCGTTCGAACAGCTCCCGCACCCGGTCGCTGGTGCGGAATTCGTCGAGGATGGCGCCGCGGCGGCTGCGGGAAAGGTCGGCGATGACGAAGGCGAGCGTGGTGGCCATCACCGTGCCCTCCTCGGTGCCGCTGGCCGCGAACCGCTCCCGGAACTGCTGCAGCGTCTCCTCGAAGGCCGGGTCGTGCCACTCGTTCACCGTGGCGTCCAGGCTGACGAAGTCGGCGAGCGCCGCGGCGTACTCCTCGCTCGGCGGCCGGCGCCAGAACGACACGTCCTCGCCCATCTCTTCCATATAGACAGGCAGGTACAGCGCCGCGCCCTGCGGCACGCGCCGCACCAGCGCCGGGTTGTAGCGCTTCACTTCCCGGCGGCTCAGGCCGCTCTGCCCGACCACCGTCGACAGCGACGTGTTGCGCGGCACGCGCATCGCGTAGATGTCCGACTGCGGCGTCTCGCGCGTGATCTCCCGCACGTTGTACATGTTGCCGAACACCATCTCGGCGTACAGCGCCGAGCGGCGGCCGTACGTGCGGTACAGCACCCGGTAGCGCCGCACGGAGATGTCGCGCAGCGCGCGCGCGAAGTCCGACCCCAGCAGGTACTGCTCGCGGGCGCCCCTGCCGCCCAGCCGCGCGCCGTTCACCACCGTGCGCCCCACGTTGACGCCGCCCGCGTGGTGCTCCGACAGCGCCGGGATGAAGCTGTCGTACATCGTCGTCAGGATGGTGAGGTAGGCGGCGCAGAACGGCGCCTGGGTGGTCTGGTTGTATCCTTCTATTACGTACGGCGACAGCCGCTTCAGGCGGTTCCAGTTGCGCGGCAGCCACTGGCAGAAGCCGAGCGCCCGCGCTTGCGACCGCGCCCGCCCGTTGAGCCCCGATTCGACGATGGCCTGCGCCAGGCCGATCTCGGCCGGCACCCCGAAGCGCTCGTAGATTGCGCCCCAGTCGCGCAGGAAGTCGGCGTGGCGCTCGGCGTTCCGCGAAAGGAACCGCCCCCGCGTCGCGTTCTGGACGATGGGGCCGGCCGCCACGGCCAGCAGCTCCTCCACGGCCCGCCGCCGGTCGCGCAGGCGCCGCGGCAGCTCCGCGCCTTCCAGGACGCCGGCCAGCGACGGGTCGGCCCACTCGCCGTCGCGGGCCCAGTTGCCCCGCCGCGGAAAGGTGGCCAGCAGCCGGCCGTCGGCGGCGCTGCCATAGATGATGTTGCCGTCCGGGACGGTGTAGATGTGCCGCCAGAAGGGGTACGCCGGCCGGAACTGCCGGAACGCCTCCAGATCTTCCTGCAGCCGCAGTTGGGTCTGGTAGTACGCCGCCCGCGCCGCCGCGCCGCTGCCGGCCGGGACGGCGACCGCCCCCGCCGAGCCGCCCGCCGCACGCTGCGCGCGCACGCCCGCCGCCGGCACGTATATAAGAAGAAGGAGGGCGGCGCCCGCCGCCGCCGCGAGCTGCCTCCGCCGCTTCCTCATGCCGTGAAGCGCCGCGCGTCCGCCGCGGCGTAGCCGGCCATCTGTCCGTTGAGCGCCACGGTCGCCTCGATGGCGTCCACCGCGCCCGCCAGCCGCTCACCCGGGATGACCGCGGTCATCTCCTCCGGCCGCATCCCCGTGCGCGTGCGGCTCAGCGCGCAGCCGACGCTGGCGGCCACCTGGCCCTGCTCCTTCGCCATCGCCACGATGTGGCACTGCGGCTTGCCCTCGATCGGCATCTCGGGGAAGGTGTCGCGCAACGTCATCAGCCCCCGCCCGTTAAGACGCAGCAGCACCACGTCCGGGTTCTCGTCGTTGTCCACCTCGCCGAGCGGGCCGTAGACGATGGCGGCCGGCCGCTCGGTGACGCGCGGCAGCGCCAGCACCGCCTTCTCGTCGACCCAGCCGGCGCCGAGCACCGCCTCGACGTCGTCGCGGGTCGCCGCCTCCTCGAGGCTGATCAGCCCGTGCGTCAGGCTGCCGACGCTGCAGTTGGCGTGGTCGGCCGGCGCGGTGGCAAACGTCCGGTCGGCCGCCTCGATCCAGAAAACGCAGCCGGCCGGCACCTGGCCGGTCCGTCCGCGGGCGTTGGGCGGCGGGTACTCCCCGGCGCGCCGCTCCGCCGCCGCCTCGCCGGCGTCCGCGAGGAAGCGGATGGCCACCGGCGCGGCCGCCAGTTTCAGCGCCGCCGACAAGCGGCTACTCAGCGCACCCCATACCGTTGTATGATGGGCCTGCTGCTGTTGTTGCTGCTGGATCTGTTGCTGGATCCGCCGTTGCTGCCGTGGCGGTTGCGGCGGCGCCTCACGGTATCGCCCATCATCAGATCGTTGGTTTTGCGGCTCGTGCTCTACAGTCATGGCGGAATGATACCGAAAAGACTCTTGACGTTGCGGCGAAGGATCGATAGACTCCCGCAACATTGGTGGGAAATTTGGTGCTGACATCGCATCATTTCATCGGAACCGGGCGTTTATCGCACAGCCTCGCGGCGGCGTATGCAGCAGGCGGCCCGGACCCCACACGTCTGCTGGCAGAGGTCGGGACGGCCATCGAGTCGTGCGGCCTGCAGGTCGTTGCCGATCAGGCGGTACCGTTCGATGGCGGCGGCTACACCTTGGTATGGGTACTGGCAGAATCGCATCTTGTGTTGCATCTCTGGCCCGAACGAGGTTATGCTACCGCCGATCTGCACGTTTGCGACTATCGCGTCTCGAACGCCGACAGGGCTCGCCAGGCATGCCGGGTGCTATCCACCCTTTGCTTCGCTCCCGGGTCGGACCACTGGAATGAGATGGCGGTCGGCGGGCGTGACTTGGAAGAGGATGCAGACAACGCCTTGCCGGAAGCTATCACCGGCCTTGACGGGAAGCAGACATCGCTGTGCAGCGCGACCATCACAGAAGAAGTAACCGTTACCCCCTAGTCTCAAAGGAGCGACAGTCATGAACGGAGCGAGATCAATTTCTATGCAGAAGGGCTATCTGCTCACTGCCCTTGCCACAGCGGTACTGCTGGCGGCGTCTTCTTGGACGGCGTCAGCGCAGGTCAGGAGGGATCCCAGCCTTGGCGATGGCCGCGGCGTCCTCATCACGATGACGTCCAAGGTGGACGAGGGCGAGACCGCGACTATCAACGTGACCGTCAAGGGAAAGGTCGCTGAGGAAGCGACGGATGCCCAAGTCACGGTAACGATCACAGCACCGCAGGCCAGCCAAGTCCGCAAGGGCTCCGCTACCGCCGCAGAAATAGACGAGCAGCGCGACCTCAGATTGGGCGGCGCATTGGTACTCGACTTTGGGGATGGCCCCGCAAGCGACGATGATGGCGCCACTACCCTCCTGACCGTCCCACTTACCCGCCGGGGTACCATCGAGTTGGATACGTTCTATGACGGAGACGCCGAAAGCGAGTATGTGACGTTGTTGGTTGCGATCGCCGGTTTAGAGAACGAGCAGGGTACCTCCGTTGGCAGTGCGGCAGGAGACGTTGTCTCTAATAAAAACATCACTATCACGGACGTGGACACCCAAATCTACACGATAGACCTAGTTAGGGGACAGAGGTACGAGGAGGGTGAGGATTTCATGGTCGAGATATCGGCTGACCCTGAGCATGTTCAGGCGAATGGGAAATTTCGCCTGCGGGTCGCTGATGAGAACGGCGGTTTGTTGAAGAGCTACAAGGTGCCGCCTGCTGACACCATAGTCGGTTCCGAAGACGGTATGACGACCATACCAGACGTGAATGTAGACGAACGAAACACTGTGCCAGCGCTGATCGACGTGCCCAATAACGACAAGAACAGGGTCGAGGACACGATCACCGTCGAGTTGCTTAAGGGATCGGCGGGAGACTACGAGGTCGTGGACTCTGTGGATGTCACTTTGGATGACATCCACGTGCTGCCAGACGCGGACGCCATCACGGCGGTGGCGAGGGACGCGGCGAGGAACGGCAAGGAGGTCACCGAGATTATGGAAGGCGGCGACCCGGTCTACCTGAACGTCACGGTGGATCGCGGCAACTCGAGGGCCTCGATCACCGATGAAACGCTCATGGTGGACATTAAGCCAGCCGACCCAGCGCAGGTGACCGACTACACCTTGTCGGTGTCCGAAGTTACGTTTGAGGGGAGGGAGACTGGTAAGCAGTCCAGTGAGGCCACCGTGGAGTTGAAGCTGTCAGCGCTGAGCAACGATGATGTCGGCATGGAATATCTCATGCTGGATCTCGTCGTGTCGGGCGTTGCTGCTAATGGGACGTCGACCTCGACCGGGACATTCTCGATCAAGATCGTGGACGCCACCACGCCCAAGGTTTCGCCGAAGTCGGAGGCGGAGGCCTATCCGATGATCAGGGCGGCTCTCGGCAACGATCCCCAAACTACCGTGATGAACCCCGGTGAATCGGGCACGATCATGATGGGCGACCTGTTCACGGTGATGGAAGGCTACGACGCCAACTACAAGGTCTCGGAGTCCGGCGGCGCGGTTAGTGTGACGGCACCGGACGACACGGTCACCATCGCCGCGAATGTGGCCGGCACATCCAAGGTCACCGTCACGGCGACGGCAGAGATGATGGCGTCCTCGTTCAAGCCTGAGCAGACCGTCTCGGACGTGGCCTCCATCACGTTCGAAGTGATGGTTGAAGAAGAGATGCCGGAGCCTGTTCCGGCTCTGCCGCTCTTCGGGCAGTTGCTGCTCGCGCTGTTCATGACGGCTGGCGGCGCGCGGCTGTATCGGCGGCGTCAGGGCTAGGCGAGCCCACGTTCTGAGACCTGGGGGGGTAACCGGAGGGGGATCCGGCGCGAATGCGCCGGGTCCCTTTTCACTTTATTGAGAGTCCCCCGGGGTCCTGGCCTTTCCTGTTCGTTCCCGGCTATTGCCCGGCGATTCTTGGCGAGCTGCTCCTACGGTGTCGGTTCGCCGTTTTCCCTTCTTGCAGCCACCACTGACCCAATTGATTCCACAGATTGGATGCTCGCGGCGCCGCGAGCGTCTGGAGCTGGCGCCCAGCGGCGTCCGGCTCAGTGGGTTGCGGCCAAGCGTTTCCGTCAGTGGCGCGGCACGGTCCGCTTGATGCCGTGGCAGGGAACCGAAGTGAACACAAGACCGCCATACGTCGGAAGCATCGTGCGCGATGTGCTCGCGGTATCCGTCGGGTTCGGGCTGGGCGTCTCGTACGCGCTGGTAGGCGGCTTGGCGCCTGACCTCGCGAATCTGCCTGCCGAAGAGCAGGGCGCCGAGAATTCAAGCACCGTCAGCGCCGCCACCTGGACGGACGGGCCGTGGCCAATCACCGTCGACCGCGGCGAGCTGACGTGCATCGGACCGGCCGACGATCCTGGTGTTTTCCTCGTTACCGACAAGGGCGAAATGTTCGCGCTGAACCCTGCCGCGATCCTGATGGCCGACCGGGTAGGCGCCATAGCGAATCTGGACCCGATTTGGCGGGACGATCCCGACATCCTCGGTGCGAAGGTGAATGTGTCGCCGATGATCCTGTACGCGCTGACGCTCTGTTGAAAGGCCCACATGGTTCGCGCGCCGGACGCCATCGGTCGGCCGCGGCATGAGCGCCGGCGAGGATGTGAGTCTGGCGGACAACCAACTGCTCGCCCTGCTGCTGATGGCCGCTGGCGGGCGGCTGCAGAGTAGGCGTTCGGGCGTCCCGTTCCATTCATGAGGCCAACTGCACCGATCCAAAAAAATGCGACCGATTCCCGGCACAACCGACTGACGGGAGCAGCGCCATGACGGATAGAACAACTGTCGAGACCATCGGCGAGTCAATCGTCTTCAAAGGCGAGTTGAGCGGGGACGTGGATCTGGTGATCGACGGTCAGGTCGAAGGCAAGATCAATTTGAACCGGAACGCGCTGACGGTGGGTGAACACGGAAAGGTCAAGGCCAAGATCGCCGCCAAGACGGTAGTCGTCGCCGGCGCGGTATGGGACAGCCTCATAGCTGCCGAGAACGTCGACATCCGAGACACGGGTTTGGTGGAAGGCGACATTTACACGTCGCGGCTGTCGATTGCCCTTGGGGCCTATGTCCGCGGCAGCATCGACATGCCTCATCGACATGCCGCAGTGGCAAAGCGGAATGGCCGCCGCGGCGCGCGCCGCCGACAGGGTTGTGCACGCACCGGACAAGTTCCGCGCGAAGTACGCTGCGAAGCCGAAGTCCGTTATGGCGAGCGGTGCTCGCGGCCTGAAATCGTAGCGGCGCCTTCCGAACGTTCCTGGCGCTCCCGCTGGTCGGCCAGTTGCTGCTGGCCCTGCTGCTGACGGCCGGTGGCGCATGGCTACAGAGTGGTAGTCGACCTTTTTTGTGTCCAGTAGTGAACTATTAATTCCGGTATCACACGCCAAAAATCCCCAAACGTTTGGGGGGAGAAATGGTAGGGCGTCGCATAGGTGTACCTACCCCCTGCCGGTAGCGCAAGAGAGGCCTCCTGCCGCCATAGCGCTCAACGTTGATCCGGCCGACGGCTACCGCGGTCCCGGCGCTGGAGTTGGTGGGCCAGTTGCTGCTGATGGCCGGCGGCGCACGGCTGCCGAGTAGGCGTCAGGGCGCCCCGCTCGATTCTTGAAGCGAACTGCGCCGTCCAGTCCGATCCTCCAGTTTCCAGAAAAAAATGTGGGACGCTATGTGGGACGTGCCACGCGGGACACCCTTTCCACTGCGACGACGCGATCGAATCCGCGACGGCATGCGACCAACACGGATGGCGCTGCCGTCTCGTGAGGCGCTGATTTCGGTCAACGCCCGCGGTGAAGCGGCGGCGTGTGGGTGGTGTTCGTGCTGACCGTCCTCGCCAACAGCGAAAAGGCAGCGGCGCGGCCCGGTGGACCGGGGCTGACGTCGAGGACCCCGACTGACTGTGCCGTCACCCTGCTCCTCGGCCCGGTGGCTGTTCCACAGACGCCTTCGGTGGTCCAGCCGGTTCCCGTTCAGATAGAGGGGTGCAACGAGGGAAGCGTGGCCCGATACCTGTCAATAAGTCGCTTTTTATGAGTCACTTACACGTGACTCGCAGCGACCATCGCAGTAGCGGCCACCGCGGGCGACGTTGCGCACGAAGGCGGGCGTGAGTGCGCTCTCAGGGTGTCGGCCCCGCGGGTTACCGTTAAGCGTTTGTGTCGGGAGGCGGCGTTACCTACACCGTCGACCTCGGCGACAGCACCAGCACGGTGCTGACCATCCGCGCCGACGGGGACGAGAGCTTGGCCGACAACCAGACCAGGACGGCCACGCTGACGATTGTGGACGCCGGCGGCGCCGACATTGGGGACCGGGACACGCTGACCGTCACCGTGCGCGGCTCCACCGCGGTCCCGGCGCTGCCTCTGGTCGGTCAGTTGCTCCTGGCCCTGCTGCTGATGGCCGGCGGCGCGCGGCTGTATCGGCGGCGCCAGAGCTAGCTCCGCATAGAGTGGACGGTTTACCGGGGCTTGGCCTTTCCTATCAATTCCCGGCTATCGCCTAACTGTCTTTCTGCGGCTAGCCCCTGCGGTGTCCGTGCGCCGTCATTTTCATATTGATCCACCACCGACTCAGCTAATGCAGCAGATTGGACCGCTGGTTGCGCCGCGGCAGTCCACGGCGGTCCCGGCTCGTCGCTCAGCTCACCCACCTTCCGACTCTGAACGCTCCCGGCGAGCGGCTGCCACGTGGCCGCTCCAGCGCAACGCTCGGATCCGGTAGCGACCTGCACCGTCCCGTAGATTTCACGGGTATCCGCGAAGTAGTGAGGGGTATCTTGAGGGGTAGCGTTCGTCCGCGCCGGGACGTGATGAGCGGCAAGGAGGGAGGCAGGCGTCGCGGGTGGTCGCTCATCGCCTTCCTCATGCTCCACTTTGACTAGTCCGGCCGCCAGGACAAGGGCACACGGGCGGTCGCCGCCATCACTGTGAACAGCGCTTCACTCGAAGCCGTTTTCCTGAGGCACGCGTGGCGAGTGACGTTGCGCCGCGCCGGCCGCCATCGACCAGTGGCGGTCGATCGTCCGTGGACATTCCGTCCAGAGATCGACTTGTACCGGCTGGCGGCGGATGTGCTCCGCTCGGGGGCCTCGCTTGGGCTTGGTCCGCAGCCGTCCGCGGACGGCCACGGCGGGCCGGTACGTTCCTGCTTGGAATGAGGGGTAGGTCGAGGTAAGCGCGTGCGGCGCACTACCGGTAAGTGGCGTGTTGTCAGTGGTTTCCGTGGTACCAGCTATACCCATCACAGTAGCGGCCAGCCTTGGCGACGTTGCGCACGAAGGCGTTGGTGAGGGCGCGCTCCGGCCAGCGAGGCTGGGGCTTGCTGCGCAGCGCTTGTAGCATGACTACCTCCAGAGATTCACCGTCAGTTGGTGGACACGGCAGATCGTACGGGGCGGCACGGCCCCGCGTCGAGTCACCAGTAGTTGTCGCGAATGTCTATGTGTCTTTGGAGAAATTCAACCACCGCAGCTCTGGACGGCATCCGCTTGGGTAGACCCGGCTCCCCGCCCAGCATGGGCACATGCACCTGCCATCCCCGCTGACGAGGCCCGAGCGGGGCCGCAAACCCTATGACTGCAGGCGCGAACAACAAGGTAATCTGCCCCGGACCGGCACTGCCGGCCCGGACGTGCGGGTACGTCGCATGGATGTCGGCAAACAAGGCTTCCAGCTCGGACCGCGCCCAGCCGTGATCAAACCGATCCAGTGCCTCCAGATGCATCACGACCCGACCTCCAGTAACAAAATGCCGGCAGTTGCGAGAGCGAGGCGGGGCGGATGTCGAAGAGTGCCGTCCGCCCGGTGACGCGCAGGAGTGCTGATTATGCCTTCCGCGCAGGGAGGACCGAATCATACCATCGCCAGCGCGATTTCATCCCTCGCTCGACGTCTTGAATGACTATCGTTACGTCGGTTGTCGTCTATCGTGCATTCCAGCGGACGCTGTGTGCCGGTAGACCGCCGCGGACCAGTCGTCCATCAGCCGCCGCCGCCGCTCGAACAGGTCCGATCTCGCGTAAGCGGCCTCGACCTGGTTGTGCACCACGTGGGCCAGCGCCGCCTCGACCACCTCTCGCGGGTGGTTTGTCTCCTCGGCGGCCCAGTCCCGGAAGGTGGAGCGGAAGCCGTGCGGCACGGCGGCGATCTGGTGGTCCTGGATCAGCCGCCGGAGCGCCTTTTCGGGCAGCGGCGCCCCGTCCGCGCCGGGAAACACGAGCCGACCGGGATCGGCGCCCAGCGTCCGCGCCGCCTTAAGAATATCCGCCGCCCGCCGGCACAGCGGGACTCGGTGCCCGCGCTTCGCCTTCATCCGCAGAGCGGGAATCGTCCACACACGGTCGGACGTGTCGATCTCCGTCCACTCGGCCCCGCGAACCTCGCCCCACCGCGCCGCCGCCAGCACGAGGAACTCGAACGCCAGCTTGACGACAGGAGCCGCGCTCGAAGTCTGGACTGCCTCAACGGCCGCCGGCACGTCGCGATGCGGCAGCGCCCGCATGTGCTGCACGGGCGCCCGCTGCGGTCCGAGAACCGGCCCGATACGGTCGCATGGATTGTCGGGCCGCAACTCCATTGCCACGGCCCATTCCAGCACGGCCCGGACGCGCTGGCGCACCCGACGGGCGGTCTGCGCCTTCTCGTGCCAGATGGGCGTGAGGACCTCCAGCACGTCGGCGCTCGTCACCTCAGACACCAGTCGGCCGCCGATCCACGGGAAGGCGTAGGTTTCCAGGCTGCGAAGCCAGGTGCTCGCGTGCCGGGAGTTGCTCCATCCGGCCTGTTTCTGTTCCAGTACGCGAGCCGCAGCGGCGGCAAAGGTCGGCGTGGTCTCGGCGCGGCGCTTCTCGGCCAGTGGGTCGCCGCCCTCGCGGGCGATCTTGCGGTTGGCCAGCGCCCTGGCGCGTGCCTCGGCGAGTGGGACCAGCGCGGTGCTGCCGAGTCCGAGCTCGTGGCGGCGCCCGCGGATGGCGATGCGCTGGACCCAGCTCCGGGTTCCTGACGGCTGGACGAAGAGATACAATCCCTGCCCATCGCAGTATCGCCCAGGGGCCGCGGTACGGACGAAGGCGGCCGACAGGGCCTTGTCGGGATGCCGGCCTCGGGGCTTGGTCTTTCGCGGTCTGCCTGCCGCATCAGCCGAGCTATTCATTCCGCCATAATATACCGGATGCAGGTGTGCCTTGCAGGACGAATTGACCCACTTCGACACCAAAGAATGTGCAGTAAATAACTATGAGTAGGTCATTTAAGGCATGTACGGGACGTCCATGGACGACAAAGGACATCATGCCACCGTAGCTGTGATGGCAACGGCCTGTACCTGCAGGTGCAGCCCTCCGGGGCGCGGAGCTGGGTCCAGCGGCTGATGATCCGCGGCCGGCGCCGGGAGCTGGGACTCGGCGGCTTCCCGCTCGTCTCTCTCGCCGAAGCGCGGGAGAAGGCGTTCGCCAACCGCAAGCTGGCCCGCGAGGGTGGCGACCCGCTGACCAACAGGTTCCGCGCCGAGGGGATGCCGACCTTCGCGGAAGCCGCCGAGCGGGTGTGGAACGACAAGACTCCGGGCTGGCGGCACTCGGGGCACGCGCAGGAGTGGATGTCGAGCCTCACGCGGCACGTGCTCCCATACATCGGCGACAAGCTGGTCTGCGATGTCACGAGCGCGGACCTGCTCTACGCGCTGCGGCGGATTTGGCATTCCCGGCCCGAGACGGCGCGGCGCGTGCGCCAGCGTATCAGCGCCGTGATGGAGTGGGCCATCGCGATGCACCTGCGTGACGACGATCCCTGCGACCGGCTCGGCAAGGTGCTCGGCCCGCAGCAGGACCTCGTGCAGCACATGCGGGCGCTGCCGCACGGCGAGGTCGAGGCGGCGGTCGAGGCGGTACACGCGTCGGGGGCGACGCCGGCCGTCAAGCTGGCGTTCGAGTTTCTGGTGCTCACGGCAGCGCGGTCGGGTGAGGTGCGCGGGGCGAAGTGGACGGAGATCGAACTGGCGGCGCGCGTGTGGACGATTCCAGCCACACGCATGAAGTCGCGGCGCGATCACCGCGTGCCGCTCTCCGGGCGCGCGGTGGAGATTCTCGAGGCGGCGCGGCAGCTCAGCGGCGGGCATAGTCCGTTGGTATTCCCGAGCCAGGGCGGCAAACCGATCAGCATCACGCGGCTGCCGAAGATCCTGCAGAGCGTGAAGGTGGATGCCGTGCCGCATGGGTTCCGGTCGTCGTTCAGGGACTGGGCGGCCGAGGAGACCAACTATCCGCGGGAGGTCGTCGAGGCGGCACTGGCCCACGTAGTCGGAAACCAGACCGAGGCGGCGTACGCGCGGTCGGACCTGTTCGAGCGGCGGCGGCGGTTGATGGACGAGTGGGCCACGTACGTCGCTGGCGATCGCGGCCGGGTGATCTCGCCATGCCGTTAACGCACGGAACCTTCCGGCGTCTCAAGAGTGGTACACGCACGGTGTTGCCAATCCGTTGAAGCCGGCGGCGGGAGGATACACTAGCGGCGGCCGGCGGGCGGGAACGTCGTGAGACGGCGACAAGTGGCCAGGTATGCGCGGGAGGGTGGGTTGAAGTACGAGGTCGAGGTCACCGACGAGTTCACGTCCTGGTGGAACCAGTTGAGTGAGCGGGAACAGGACGACGCAACGAAGGTCGTAGAGGCGCTCGAAGAGCAGGGCACCAATTTGCCGAAGCAGTACTCGTCATCGATTCGCACGTCGAGGCACGGCCACATGCGGGAGCTTCGGGTCCAGAGCGGCGGGCGCCCGATCCGGATCTTCTATGCGTTCGACCCGCGACGCACGGCGATTCTGCTGATCGGTGGTCGCAAGAGAGGGCAGGACCGGTTCTATCGAGACTATGTACGGCGCGCGGATGCGATCTACGATCAGTACTTGCGCGAGCTTCAGCGCGAGGGCCTGCTGCAGCAGTAGAGGGGATGAGAACGATGGGTCACCGACCGTTCAGAGAGCTGACGAAGCACTTCACACCGGAACGCCGGGCGAATATCGAAGCAGGCAAGGCGAAGATCCGCGAGGAAGTGGAGCTGGAGAAAGCGAAACGCGAGGGCCGGAGAACGTCGCTCGATCGTGATGGCGAAGGCCTACAGCGGCGGCCGGCAGCACTGAACCGGTGAGAGCCCCTTGGGGCGTGCGTGCCAGGCGTTTAGCTGAATCAGGCCGACGGCTGACAGCGCGCCAGATCCGGCTCTCAACGCAACACAACGGCGAGCAACGGCATCCGGCAGACGTCGTACTGAGAAAGTGCTGTCTCTTCGCCGTGCCGAGAGCCTCGCGAGGAGACACTAGCGACTCGGACCGTAGTCCCGTTGCTGCCCGCGCTGCCGGACTTGCTGCTGCATCAGCTCCACAGCTAGCGCAACGTCGTGGCGAGCGTCCTGTAGTCCGCGTCCAAAGCGTCGTCTTCCCGGTGCCGCCCCTCCGCGACAGCACGCTGACCACCCGGGGCCGCGGGGCATCCGGAGGGCGCGTTCGCGTTGCGGGGTGGATGTCTGTCATCGGGTGCTCGGGCGCGCGTGCGTCACTTGACGTGTCCGTCACTTGACGCGTGCGCGCGTTGCCGCAATGCGGGTGTTCCCGCGGTCGAGGGTGTCGGCGCGTGCGCGGTCGCGTCAACGCCCTCTTTTCCTAAACTGCAATAGTCGCGCGCGTACGTCAAACGCGCGTCGGCACCACGCGTTGCGGGCGTCGCGGGTCGTTGCCCCTGGTCCCGGCGGGGCGGGCCTTGCGCGTCTTGCGGCCGTTGCCCTCGCCCGCGCCGGTGGTGCGCGTTGGCCGCCGGGCGGTCTCTTTGGCCGATGTTCCGTTCGCGGGCGCGCGGCGCGGCGCGTCGAGCCTTCCTGGAAGGAAGAATGGCCCCTGAGCGACCCCGGTCGGTTCGGGAGTGAGGCTCATCGGCCCGCGCTGTCTGCGGGCCGGGAGCCTTACGGCCCGGACCGGGGTCGCTCAGGGCAGTTCAGACCAGTCTCGGGGTTGGCCCCCAGGACTTTCGTGTTTCGCGGTATGTGCCTGCTGGAACGGGACTTATGTCTCGTGGTTCCCGAGGGTTTGGCGCTCCGAGATCCGGCGGGTCTCGATTTTCGGGGTGTTCCTGTCTCGGGGCCAGCCCCCGGGGCTGGCCCGCAGGGTCGTAGGCGGCCGAGGATCGTGGTCCTTGCCGGGCAGCATGCTGGGGTTTGTCAATGGCGTTGCCGTGGTGGTTTCTGGCGGCTGCCGGTCGGCCAGCCATCGGTGCACCTGATTGTCTTGCTTGCGTGGTCGAGCTGGGCTGTGACCGCGCGGCGGGCGGTATCGCGAGAACGATGCTGCGCTTCGCGGCCCACAGGCCGGCTGCGGGTTCGGGAAGCGTCAGCTTCTCCATCGGCTCTCCGGACGCGGAGGAGGCGTCGCGAAGGCGTTGATCAGGCGGATCCGCAGTGGCGCTGCGGCGCCCTGGCGCCGGGCGGCTCGGGCGAGCTGCCGCCAGGTGAACGCGCCTTCGGTGTGGGCGTTGACGAGCTCCTCGAAGGAGGCCTCATTGATGAGCACGGTGGCTATGGACCGTTGGCGGCTGGTGGGGTTGTCGGCGCGCAGGGCGCCATGGAGCTCGATGCTGGTCGGGCGGACGCGCCAGCCGGCGCAGGCGCCGCCGAGCAGTCCTCGGATGGTCGGGGAGCGGGGACCGGTGGCGTTGGTGTCGGGGTCGAGACGAACGGCAGCGAGGTCGTCGGCCGTGGAGTACTCGTCGGGGAAGGCGTCGATCGGGGCGAGGGTGGGCTGTGTTGCGGCGGCGTGGCGCCGGCGCTCGGTCTCTGCCTTGCTCCAGGCCCAGGCCGCCGTCTTCCGGGTGTCGGCGGTCTCAGGGGGAGGAGGGTCGCGGGTGCCCGCGTGTTCTCCGCTCGTTGTCCGAGGCTCCCCCTGGGCGCGAGGTCAAGAGGGGTGGGCGGGTGGGCCAAGAGAGCCGCCCGCCCTCGGGGGCGGCGCGTGTCCGCGGGATTCTTGCTCCGGCCGCATGAACGGTCAGTGCACGGCGGTTGCGGTGGGCCAGTACTCGACGTTGACGTGGCACATCTCGGCCTCGTCGCCGGGGTCGTGGTGAGGCGCCTTCGGGTCGTAGGGCGGCGGCGTGACCACGGCGAGCCCGAACGAGGCGCCGGCGGAAGGCGGAGCCGGCCGTCCGTCGATGTGATGCGACACGGCGAGCCGGGCGGCGACGTCGACGTTCGGCGCGTCGACCTGGATGGCGGGCAGGTGGTCGAGGGCGACCGCGGCTTCGCGCGCGCGGGTCTCGGGATCGAGGACGACTCGGTAGGTGGTTGCCGTGTTGGCTGCCTCTTGGGGCCTGCTCGAAACCTCACCAGCGCAGGCAGGGATCGGCGACGTCCTCAAGAATCGGAACGGCCTGCGGGACGCCGTAGAGAGCGTCGCTTTCGGCCGCGCGGTGTTCGAGCGTTGCGGCGGAGGAGACCTCCGCAGCGTTGAAGGCGCGGGTGAGCAGCCACCGCGGGACGCCGTAGAGAGCGTCGTTATCAGCCGCGTGCTCTTCGAGCATCGCGGCGACGGAGACCTCCGCAGGGTTGAAGGCGCGGGTGAGCAGCCACCAGCGGCGCCTCGTGCAGTGGATGCAGCGCTGATAGCCGTCGTGCACGAAGCGCCCGCAGGTGCCGGCATCAATGGGCAGATCCACGCCGACACAGAGCAGCTTGCGCTCCTCGCGGACGCGCCGCATGTACTGGCGTTTGGCGATGCGTTTGCGCAGCCGGCGCAGGTCTCGCCGTTGCTCCGCGGGGAGCAGGTCGATGAGTTTCATTGGTCGTCCTCCGGGGGTGAACGCGGCGCTAGCGGTGGCGCATGCACCGATGGCCGCTGGGGTCCGCGGACGCGGGTGACCGTGACCCTCCGCGCGGCGTTGCTGGTGCTTTGCCCGGGCCGGGGTCGGGGCCGGCGGCCGGGCGGGCGGCTATGTTCGGTCGGTGGGAGCGTCAGCCGTTCATGCGGGCGGGAAGCTCGGCGGCGGGGGCGATGTCGGAGTGGCCGCGGCGGGTGATCACGGCTACGCGGGTCGCCGTCGTCAGAGCCATCGGCACACCAGCCGGCGCTCTGCGTGCCGACTCTGGGGGGCGCGGCCGGGCGCGCGCGTGACGGCTGCGCGGCGGCTGCCCTTCAGGATCCCCCGGCGGAGCGTCTCGGCGATCCACGCCGTCACCACGTCGGCCGCCGCGGCGTCGTTGCCGTAGCCTCCCGCGACGGCGCACTGGGCGGCGTGGACGTCGAGCGGGCCGTCGCCCTGGTCGGTCGCGGCTGCGCTCACGGCCGTCTCGTCGAGCTGGCGGGCGAAGTGGGCGATCGCGGGCTCGTCGAGGTAGGCGGCCACGGACCGCGGGTCCGTCCCCGCGAGTCCTTGCGCCGGCCGCAGCCGCGCGTCGGGCCACACCAGCCAGTGGCGCGCCGGCGCAGGCGCCATGCTGCGGACCAGGATCCCGATGGGCACCGGCCGCGGCCGGGCCGGGTCGAGGAGCAGACCCATCCAGGGCTCCGGGCCGGCAATTACGTCGCTCAACGCGATGGCGGGCCCAGGCACCCACGGGTCCGGCGTCACGTGCTGCATCTCGCGCGGGTCGGCGCCGGCCAGCTGCGCGAGCCGCCGCGGCGTGAGCCCACGGGGCCTCACCCGGGTGTTCCGGAGCGGTCGCCCGGCGCGGTCGACCGCGTAGTCTTCGGGGCGCGTGGGCGCACTTGGACGGAGTCCGAACATGGCTTGATACTCCTTTCGAGGCGGATGTGCCGGGGGATCCGGCGGTTTCGTTATCTGCGAGGCAGCGCCCGGAGCCGGTCGCTGCGTGTCGGGAAGTTGCCTACGGGATCACCTGCAGCTCCTCGTCGCCCAGCTCGGCCGCGAGCGGCAGCTCCGCCGGGGCCGGGACCTGCTGGAGGTCCAGCCGCACGTCGTTCATCGCTTCTCTTCCTTCCTTGAGTCGTGGGGCCTCCCGCCCCGTCGCGTGGTTCGTCCCTTGCCGCGCACAGCGCGGCAAACAAAAAGCGCGCAAAGCGCGCGCGAATTTTTCCCTTTCCGGCGGCCTGGGGGAAGGCGGCCGGGAGAGGTTGACCGGGGGCGAGGGGCAAGGGGTCGGGTCACATGATGGATCGATCGTACCAGCCCCCCAAGCCCCCCCCCGTGCCCCCCGATGGGCCGGGTCTCCGGAGGTCGGGAGTGCGCGCCGTGCGGATCGGCGCCGCGGTCCACAGCGATCTCAGCCGCCGGCCGGCGGCGCGGAGCGGGACCGGGCGGTCAGCGGGCAAGACCCGCCCGATTCGTCGCGGGTATCGATCAGCGGCCTGGTTCATGTCCCCGGTCTCGCGGCGCCGGGGATCGGGGCGGCGACGTAGCTGGCGCCGGTTCGCGCCGCGTGTCCGGGGTGCGGACCGGAACCTGGCGCCGCCCCTCGGCAGGACGCTCGACCTGGTGCTGATCGCGGCGGGCCGCAGTCGCTGCGGGCGGCGTTCGGGCGCCGTCCGCGGGTGGAGAGGCCGGCCGCCGCTGCGGCATGAGCTTCTCGAGCTCGGTCATCATGGCCGACCTGACGACGCCGGCCAGCTGGCCGCGAGCTGCCGCGAGATCATGCCGGTTCGGCGGGTCGGGATGCTCGCGTTTTGGTCTTCCGGCCATCCGGCGGCGCGTCCATGATTGGGTCTCCCACTCCCCGAGGGCCTGCTGATGGCGCTGGTCGGCCGCCGCGTCCTTCTCGGCGCGGCAGCGGCGTCTCAGTCCGGCAGTCTCGTTTGTGAGAGACGACCAGGGTGCCGCCTCCCTGATCCGATCGAGGACCGCTCGGTGAGCTGCGGGCATCCCCGGCCGGGCGCCGATCGACTCGGCGACAGAGACGAGGGTGCCGGTGGCCAGCGGGATGTCTCCCCACTTCCGGGCGGCCGCCAGGGCGGCCGCGATCAGCTTGCGGGCCTGGCGCCGCTCTTGCCTTGCCCGCTCGGCCGCGGCGGCCCGTGCCGGCTGGACATCGTTGCCCGGAGAACGATCCCGATGATGCGCGGCTTTCGACGGGCGAAGCCTGCCCAGCAGTCTTTCAACTCGCTCCCGCACCCACTCGAAGAGCCGCTTCACCAAACCGGGCGGGGCCGGCGGCTCGGGCCGCTCGGCGGCGATGGCGAGCGCGCGGGCGCGATCCGAGAGCGCCCGCGTGACGCGCCTGCCAGGGCGGCCGGTATCGGTGAACTCGTCGAAGCGCTCGCCGGTTCGTCGCCACGCCGCACTTGAGGCACCCGGGAACTGCTGTTCCGCCTCGAGGACCACCCGGTGTTCCCAGCTGGCCGCCTGCCGGCGGTCCCGACTCCGCCCGGCGACACCCAGCGCCCGCTCGATGTCGATCGGAGCCGCCGTGCGCGGCCAGGACGGGTTCCGATCCTCGAGCGCCGTGAACAGCGCCGCGTCACCGCCCGGCGTGGCGAACAGCTCACGCAGGCGGGAGACGCGCCTTTGCAGCGCTTCGGCCGGCGCGAGAGCTTCGTCGAGATCCGCCGTCCTGGCCCGTTCGGCGCCCTTGCCGAGCTGCTGACGGTAGCGGGCGGCGGCGGCATCGTCCGTCAGCACGCCGCGCAGGCGCTCGAGACGGCGCGCGTCGGACTCGGCGGCCTCCAGGGCCGCATCGACGTTTTCGCGCGTCGTCGCGTGGTTGTCGTTCACGTTCCACTTCGGATCGATGTCGGCCAGGTGCGCGAGGTACAGCTCCACTCCCCCGGGCAGGAGGCCGAGCGCAGTTTCGCGGCTTTTCGCCTTCTCTTTCCACTTCGCCTCGTCCCGGCGCTTTTCCGCTTCGCGCCGCGCGGCGGCCTCCTTCCGGCGCCGGGCCGTGGCCTCGGCCCGCCGCTGCTCGGCCTCCAGCGCCGCGATCTTCACGTCGAGCGTCTCGATCCTCCGCCTCGCCTCGGCGGCTTCCGCCGCGTCCCGCGCGTGCGCCAGACGGGCGTCCCGGGCAGAAGCCGACGCCTGCTCGTACTCGACGTACCGATCCGGCTTCTGCTCGGGCGACCTCTCCTCCCAGCGGTGCTTCGCCGCCGGGCCGATGTGCACTGACGGCGGGTTGAGCAGAAGACGCTCTTCCTCCTCCGCGTCGCCGGCCTCGCGCGCCCGTGCCAGCTGCGCGGCGTGGCTCTCGGCCGTCACCCGGTCCGCCACGCCGGCCCGGCCGAACGCCAGGTTCATTTCCGCCGCCCACGCCTGGCGCGTCTCCTCCAGCCACTCCCGCGGCTTCGTGCGCTCGCTCTTCCTCGCACCCCCGGACGCCGGGTCCCGGCCCGCCGTCGCCGCCCGCCGGAACCACTGTTCCGCCGCCCGCTCCACCCCGTCGTTCACCCGCTCGGAGAACACCAGGTGCAGGTGCGGGTTGCTGGCTACCCCCGGCTCCTTCGACAGGCCGGCGTGCACGGCCAGCGTGTAAGGCATCTGCCCCGCCGTCACGTGCGCCGCGAAACTGCGCGCCAGCTCGAGGCGCCCCACCAGGTCCAGTGAGTTGGGCAGCGCCGCGGTGAGCGAGCGGAACAGCCGGCCGTTGCTCCGCTCGTGGCTGTCGGCCGCCGCCCAGTACACTCGCGCGTCCGACGACGCGAACGCCGGCATGGAGCCCGACTCTATGTGCACGACCTCGTCCTGGCAGGCCCTGGCGTACCGGCCGTCGCGGCTGATGTAGTCGTACTTCGCAGCAGCCGACTGGCCGGTCGCGCGCGCGCCGGTCTTCACGTTGAGATGGCAATACATCAGGCGTGTTCTGCAGGCCAAAGGCCCTCACCGCACGTCGGTTTCGCGCAGCGAAACCGGTAAGTGCGCCCTTCGGGTCACGAGCTACTTTCAAGTTGGCGCTGTGGAGGCACGGGACCTCGCGCCGACGATTGTGACTACTGCTGCTCAGGTGGCCGCCTGGGTTCATGATATGTACCGAAGACATGCAGACGTCAAGACGCGCGCACCAGATCGTGAAGCTCAAGGAGCGGCGGCAGCAGAATGCGGCCAAGGCAAGGGACGGCGACAAGCGCCTTGCGGATCGGCTGCGCCAACTCCAGGCGGAAGAGGCGAAGAGGGAGCGCAAGCGCGAGACCCGGCGGAAGATCGTCATCGGCGCCATCGTGCGGGCGGCGCAGATGTCTGAGACCGAGATCAGCCTCCGCTGGCTCGAGGCGAAAATCCACGCCCTCGAGCGGCCCGACGATCGCGCACTCTTCGGTCTCGATCCCGCGCCGTCCGCCGAAGCCGGGGGCGCGGACATGAGTGAGCCGGCGGGCGCGCCGATCACCTCCCGGCAGAAGAAGTTGCTGGCCCAGCTCGCCGAGGACCATCCGCAACTTGTGCGGGAGCTGGGCGTCAACCCCGACGAGCCAGAGCTGGAAGCGCTCGACAAGGCAAAGGCGGGATTGCTGATCCGGGCGGCGGTTGACCGGGTCAAGCCGCAGGCGCCGGCCGACCAGCAATGACGACTCGTGCGGCCGGCGGCGCGCAGCCGCCGACCCTCGCCCGGCGGCCGGTTCTGGTGCGGGCCGTCACTGCGGAGCCGGTAACCAGAGGTGTGCGGAATTGCCGGTCGTGGGGGACGAAGCAGTCGCCCGGCGGGGCGCAGGCCCGGCGCGCGGTCGCGCGCGGGCAGGCCAGGTCAGCGACTGCCGGTTGCCCTCGCGCCTGCCGGCGGGCTGGTGAACTTTTCATGGCGCGCTCCGGACTCGTTGCCGGAGGTTTCCGACCGCCGGGACAAGAGCTGCGCCAGCTGCTTCACGTCCTCCACTTGCTGTAGCAGATCGTGCATTTCCGAGCGCCCGGCGACGCCCTGCTTGCGCCAGCTCTTGACCTTCCGGTTAAGCGAGGAGGCCGTTTCTTCCAGGTGCTCGGCTACCGCAGCCTCGAGCTCCGGCTGGTTGTCAAACAGCGCGCGCCACAAAGCTGTGAGCCGGCCGGGGTCCCAGTCGGGAAGCCGGTAAGCCGGGTCCGACGCAGCCACCCAGCCGCGGTACACCGCCAGGACGGCGCCTCGGTCGTCGACATCCTTGCGCTCCCACCGCTCGGGGACCAGGTCCTGGTGACCGTTTGGCTTTGGCGCCTGCCAGGTGGCCACCTCGTAGGCGGTCGCCGTCAGCCTGATCAGCCACCGCAGCCCTTCGCGACCCTTCCTGTCCCGGAGCCAGATCCGCTGGCCGGGCTCGAGCTTTTCGCACGGAGAGACAAGGCAGTAGTCCGCCGGCCCGATGCCGGCAGGGACCATCGAGTGGCCGTGAAACAAAACGTAGAACGCCTGCGGGTCGCGGAGATCCACCGGCGCCGGCCGCGCCTGGTCCTGCTCTTCGCTCTCCGTCCGGTAGACCTCCGCCGAGGGCTGCGAAATCGCCCGCACCGGCAGCTCGACGCTCGAGCTGAAGCGCGTCAGCGGGTGGGACGTTTCCGCCCCGTCGGCCTCGACCTGAACGTCCCGCGGCGGACCGATGTAGAGCTCCAAACCGAGGGCGCGGCAGATCTGCTCGACGCGGTTCAGGCGGGGGACGTGCCCGTTCAAGACTGCCCGGATGGCGTCCTGCGGCAGGCCGCCTTCGACCGCGGCGCGGTACTGGGATTGACCTCTTTCCGCGAGGCGCCGCCGGATAGTCTCCGCGAAATCGATGGTCGCCACGTCAGGAAGTATACGGCCTCTCGAAGCAGACGGCGGTTGACCACGCTTGCGTCTGTAATCGTCCATTTCGGTACATATACGTATGCGCCAACAGCCTGCATCGGGATCGCGGCGGCGAGGACGATCTCGTTTCCGCAACAACGGTTGGCCGGACAGCGTGCCTTGACGACAGGGGGTACTTGTGATGGCTCAGTTCCTGACGGTCAAGCAAGTTGCCGGTCAGCTAGGCGTCCTCGCGGTTGCCGCCGCGGGAGTGTTTTCCGAGCACGCGCATGTGAACGGCTTCGGTGTGGTCTTGGTCGCCAAGCTTGATCAACTCGCAGTCGCGCCAGCGCAAGGAGTAGGCTTTATGGCGCCCCCGGTTTTCTTGGACACGGATTAAGGGAGAATCTGATGTCCAAGGAGGTAGCGGGAATGGTTCAGTCGAGGAGGGTGAAGGGAGCTGGGTCGGCGCGGACGGAGGGAGCCCGAAGGGCGAGCGGAGTCGGAGCCGACGGCGCGGCGGTTGGGGCGGGGGCCTTGGCGCCCGGGCAGCGGTGGAGCGCGAGCCGGAAACGGGACGTGGTGTTGCGGCTGCTGCGCGGCGAGTCGCTGGAGATGGTCTCGCGTGAAGTCGGGGTAGAGCTCTATCGCCTGGAGGCGTGGCAGGCGCGGGCGCTGGCCGGTCTCGAGCTCGGTCTGAAGGCGCAGGCCGGTGAGCCGCTGGCCGCCGAGCTGGATGCCGCCAAGCGCCACATCGGCGAGCTGTCGATGGAGATTGAGCTGTTGCGGGAGCGTGCCCGCGCAGCGGAGTGTCGCCTCCCTTTAGCGACGCGGAGGTCGCGACGATGAGCCGAGCGACCTCCGCGACGACGGGACGGCGCTACGGTCTCAAGCGGGTGTGTGGAACGTGGGAGAGGTCGCGCTCGGCGCTCTACGCGCGGCGGGCTTGTTTGCGGCGCCCAGAGCGGGGTGATGGCCCGGGGCGCCGCGGGCCGACGCCCGCACTGTCGGATGCGCAGCTGCTGGCGGCCATTCGCAGCGACCTGGCCCGCTCCCCGTTCCAGGGTGAGGGCCATCGCAAGGTCCACGCGCGGCTGCGGATCCTCGACCGGATCCGAGTCTCCCGGACACGGGTGTTGCGGGTGATGCGCGTGCAGGGGCTACTTTCGCCGCACCGCGGGCGGCAGGGTGAGATGAAAGCGCACGACGGCACGATTGTCACCTCGGCGCCCGACATCATGTGGGGTACCGACGGCGTGCGGGTGTTTACGGCGGATGACGGCTGGGTCTGGACCTTCGCGGCAGTCGACCACTGGAACGCCGAGTGCGTGGGCTGGCATGTGTGCAAGGTGGGGAGCCGTTTTGCCGCCCTCGAGCCGCTCGCGCAAGGGCTCGGACGACTCTACGGCTCGGTCGAGGCGGACGTGGCCCGCGGGCTGGCGCTACGGATGGATCACGGCAGCCAGTATCTGTCGGACCACTTTCTCAACCAGCTCCGCTACTGGGGCATCCACCCCAGCTTCAGCTTCGTTGAAGAGCCGGAAACCAACGGGGTCGTCGAGCGCTGGAATCGCACGCTCAAGGAGCAAGCCGTCTACGGCCGGGTCTTTCGAAACCTCGCCGAGGTGCGCGCGGCCGTCGCCGAGTTCGTCGAACGCTACAACCAGTGCTGGCGCCTCGAGAAGCTGGCGTATCGCACGCCGCTCGAAGCGCGCGAGGAGTACAAGCTACGTCAAGCCGCGTAGCGCAAACGTGTGTCCAAGAAACCGGGTGCGGTACACAAGGAGTAGGCTTCGCCCACGCGCAGCGCGCTGCCGACGCACATGAGCAGGAACCAGTAGAGCTCCTGACGTTGGCGCCGTGTGCGGGGGTTAAGGTCGGGTTCGTTCATGCGGGCCTTGGCGAGGTTCCGCAACGTGCCCCACTGCTTGTAGTCGAGGAACGGCCGCGGCGAGGGCACGACTTCCCACGCCCGTCCGCGGAAGGAGGGGAACTCCGGCAACTCGTCCAGGCACTTCTCGATGTTTCTGGCGTGGCGCAGGACGAGCCGGATGAAATCCATGTCCTTCTTGAGCGTTGCCGGCTTGACCGCGGTGCCGTTCCTCGTCATGGCCTGCGAGCGTGCCTCCCTGAGGGCGAGCAGGAACTTGGCGTCAACGTCGGTCACCTTGACGCCGTCGAAATGATCCTTGAGCAGGTGCCACTTGTGGCGGTAGTTGCGCCGCTGGCCTGCCGACACCTCCCGCATCTGGTCGGCATGAAGACAGAAGGCTTCCGCCATCTCGGCGAACGAGCGACCATGGAGGGTCTCGCCCTTGCGCATCCGGTCGAGCAGGTCGAGATACCAGCCGGTGGCGATCTTGGTGGCGGCGGAGACGGTGCGTTCTCCGGTGCTCTTGAGGCGGCTCCGGCCCTGAACAAAGGTGCGAGCGTATATTTTCGACCCGCCGTTGCGACGCTCCAGACGGAGCTTGCCGTCGTAGAGTCTGGTGAGGGTTTCGGTGGTCTGGCGGCGGCGCCGGGACTCGGCCATGGACGCCGCCAAGTGGGCTGGAATAGCCGAAACGTTGTCAAGTATTGTCAGTTATGGAATGTTCGTACAGCCCCATATTTATTGTCTTGTTTGAATACATACAAGCCTCAGGAGCTTGTGGGTCTGGTGTCGCAACGGTGGGCGTTCTGTTCTGGCATGACCCGCCCGGCCCGCACGCCCCCGGGTGACAACGACGGCCCCCGGCCGTGGGCGGCGGTCGCGCGTGGGTGGAACCGTGGGCGTACCCGGCGCGTCCTGACAGCAATCCAAATAAATCCGGGTATTTTTGGCTGTATTCGTGCTATCGCTGCCCCGAAACTGATGGCCGCAGCGGGCTCGGAACCGGCGTTGGCGACCTCAAACGCCTACGGATTGCTCGGCCAAGGCTGCCTCCCGTGCTGGATGCGTCGGGCCCTGATGGGGTGCGCCGGCGCCTCGCTCGAGTCACGTCGCGCCATGGTGCTGGCCGCGCAGGACGGTGAACGAGACGGCCGCTCCGGGGATCGAGTGTGACGAACCCGCCTTACGTGCGCCTGGCAGTTGCCCTGCCCGTTGTGCTCTTCGTGTGGTTCTGCACGATGATTTCAGCCGTCTCCGGCGGCGAGATCCTCGTCTGGGAAACGGAGTGGCTGCCGCAACAGGGCATCGACCTCGACTTCGTAGTCGACGGCCTGAGTCTGCTGTTCGCCTTGCTGATCACGGGGATCGGCGCGTTCATTTTCCTTTTCGCCGGCGAGTACATGAAGGGCTATCGGCAACGCGGCCGGTTCACTCTTTTTCTCGTCAGTTTCATGCTGGCGATGCTCGGCCTGGTGCTGGCCGACAACCTCGTCGCGCTGTTCGTCTTCTGGGAACTCACCACGATCACCTCGTTTCTGCTCATCGGCTACTCGCATGAGGACGCCACGGCCAGGCGCTCCGCTCTTCAAGGGCTGCTCGTAACCGGCGCGGGTGCCCTGGCGATGCTGGCCGGCTTCGTCGTCCTGGGCCAGGCTGTCGGTACTTTCAGTCTGCGGGAGATGCTGGCGAACCAGGAGACCTTCGCCGATCACCCACATTACACGGCGGTCGTCGTTCTGGTGTTGCTCGGAGCCTTCACCAAGTCGGCGCAATTCCCGTTTCACTTCTGGCTGCCGAACGCGATGGCGGCCCCGACGCCGGTCTCGGCCTACCTGCACTCGGCGACGATGGTCAAGGCCGGCGTGTTCCTGCTGGCCCGCCTGACCCCAATTCTGGGCGGAACCGCGCTCTGGATGGAGACGCTGACCGCCGTGGGAGCGGTGACGGCGGTGTACGCGGCGTTCGTGTCGCTGGGCAAATCCGACCTGAAGCAGGTGCTGGCCTACACCACGGTCATGGCGCTCGGCGTGTGTGTCATGTTCCTCGGATCGCCGCCCGTCGCGGGGCAGGGCGCGCCGTCACGGGGAGTCCTGGCGGCGCTCGCATTCCTGGTCGCGCACGCCCTGTACAAGGCGGCCCTGTTCATGGTCGCCGGGACCATCGAGAAGACGACCGGCACCCGCGAGCTGACGCAGCTCGGGGGGCTGCGGAAGGCCATGCCCATCACGTTCGCCGCCGCGGTGGCCGCGTCCGTCTCGATGGCCGGCGTGCCGCCCTCGGTCGGTTTCGTCGGCAAGGAACTCCTGTACACCGTCGGCTTCGCACCCGACACCTCGGCCTACCTTCCGTGGGCGACGTTCTTCGCAGCCGCGCCAATCGCGACCATTGCGATGGTTCTTGCGATCAAGCCGTTCTTCGGCCCCCGTCCCGACTATCAGAAGTCGGAGCGGGAAGGCCATTGGGCGCTCTGGTGCGGGCCGGTCGTGCTCGGTGCGGTCGGAATCTACTGGGGGCTGTCACCGGAGTTCCCGTTCATGAGCCTGCTCGTGCCCGCCGAAACGATGGTGACCGGGCAGCCGTTGCCTGTCGACCACGCTCCCTGGCACAGCACGGGCGAGGCCTTTGCGATGACCCTCGTGACACTGGCCGCGGCAGTTCTCGGATTCTGGAAGCGGGCAGCGGTCACGCAAGCGCTCGCCGGTTGCAAGAGACTGGTTCCATTCAGCGGTGACCGCGCGTACGACGCGGCCATGAACGGCATCGCCGCCGTCGCAGCCTGGCAGACCCGCCGGCTGCAGTCCGGCGTCCAGCGAAACTATCTGCTGATCGTATTCGCCACGCTCGGGCTGAGCCTGGCCGTGACTCTCTGGATCAAGAACGTGGTCCCCTGGCCCGTGCGGTTGGCGGAAGCCACGTTCCTCGATTGGTCGCTCGCCGCCCTGGTTGCCGCGGCGGCGGTCGTGATCATCCGCTCCAGGTCCCGTCTGCTCGGGATTTGCGCGCTCGGCGTGGTGGGGGTCGCCACGGCGCTGATCTTCCTCACCTTCGGGGCCCCGGACGTCGCGATGACGCAGTTGATCGTCGAGACGCTCGTCACGGTGATCGCCGCCATCGTGCTGCTCAAGCTTCCGGACTTCAGAAACGAGATCTGGCCCTCGAAGCTCGGGCGATTGCGCAACGGCATCGTCGCCGTCACGGTCGGGGTCAGCGTCACCCTGGTCCTCCTCGCAGTAACGGCGTCCCCTCCCCAGCCGGATCTCAGGGACTACTTCGAGCGCACGGCCGTGCCGGGCGGTCAGGGCCGGAACATCGTCAACGTGATACTGGTGGATTTCCGTGCACTCGACACCCTGGGGGAGATTACGGTGCTCGCGATCGCGGGCGCGGCGGTCTTCGCCCTGCTGCTGCCGGGTCCCCGGCGGCGGGAGGGCACGCCGCTTCCGGGTACGGGGGGAGCGGTAACGCGCGCCCAGGCGTGGCGCGGCAGCATCATGAACACCATGATCCTGCGGGAAACCACTCGCCGGCTGGTGCCGTTGATTCTCGTGTTCTCCGTGTTCCTGCTGCTGCGGGGCCACGAGCAACCCGGCGGCGGCTTCGTCGGCGGGCTGGTCGCGTCGATCGCGTTCAGCCTGCACGCTTTCGTCTTCGGCCCGCAGGCGGCTCGCGGGATGTTGCGCGCAGACCCCCGCGCTGTCGGCGCCGTCGGTCTGGCCGTGGCAATCGCATCGGGCTTCGTCGGATCGATCCGGGATGCCGCCCCGTTCCTGACCGGCCAATGGGGAACCCTGGCGGGGCTGAAGATCGGCACGCCGGTGATGTTCGACGTCGGGGTCTACCTCGTCGTCATCGGTGTCGTGCTGACCTTCGTCATCGGCATCAAGGAGCGGTAGCCCGCGAGCCGGACGGCAGGGACAATCAACGATGGAGCCAATCGTCGCGGTGCTGGTCGGCGTCCTGATGGCGGCAACCGTCTACCTGATGCTCAGCCGCAACTTCGTGCGATTCATCTTCGGGCTGGCGCTGCTCTCCCACGCCGCCAATCTCGTGATCTTCGCCAGCGGAGGCATGACGCGCGGCCGGCCGCCGCTGATTGCGCCGGGAGAGTCCGCGCCCCTCCCAGACATCTCGAACGCCGTGCCGCAGGCGTTGATGCTCACCGCGATCGTGATCTCCTTCAGCCTGCTCACGTTCACGCTGGTGCTCGCCTTCCGGACCTATCAGGAGCTGGAGACCGTGGACACCGACCGCATGCGCGCCGCGGAACCCTCGTCGGCGGACGCAGGGGCGGATGCGGGACTGAGGGCGGTCGATTGAACTGGCTGCTGGTCTGTCCGATCGTGATTCCGTTGGCTGCGGCCGTAATCGGGTTTGCGGGCCGCGGCAGCGAGAGGACGCAACGAGCCGTGAGCCTCGCCGGCGCCGTCGGCCTGTCGGCCGTGGCCGCGGGCCTGCTGTCGACCGTGTGGCGAGACGGTATCGCGTCGGTCCAGATCGGCCGGTGGCCGGCGCCCTACGGCATCACGCTGGTGGCGGATCACCTGAGCGCGGCGATGGTCGCGGTCTCCGCCCTGATCGGACTGGCCACCGTGATCTACGCCTTCGGAGACACCCGGCACGGCCAGCTATCCAAGGCTCTGCATCCCCTGTTGCACGCACTGCTGGCGGGCGTGTGCGGCGCGTTCCTGGCGGGAGACGTCTTCAATCTCTACGTCTGGTTCGAGGTCATGCTCATCGCCTCGCTGGCCCTGCTGGTGCTGGGAGGCAGCCCCGCGCAGCTGGATGGAGCCGTGCGCTACGCCGCCCTCAGCCTGATCGCGACGACACTGCTGCTGAGCGGCATCGGACTGCTGTACGGATTGACGGGCACGCTCAACATGGCCGACTTGCACCTGCGCGTGCAGGAGGTCGAAGACCAGGGGCTGCTCACCCTGGTCGCCATGGTGTTCATCGTCGCGTTCGGCCTGAAGTCGGCGGTATTCCCGCTCTTTTTCTGGCTTCCGGCCAGCTACCACACGCCGCAGACCGCGGTTTCGGCCGTCTTCGCCGGCCTGCTGACGAAGGTCGGCGTCTACGCACTGATACGCTTCTTCACGCTGATCTTCCGGCACGACGTCGGGTACACGCACGAGTTGCTGCTCTGGGTGGCGGGCCTGACGATGGTCACCGGCGTCCTCGGGGCCGCCTCGCAGAGCGAGCTCAGGCGCATTCTGTCGTTCCACATCATCAGCCAGATCGGCTACATGATCCTGGGTCTCGCGCTCTTCACGACGCTCGGGTTGCTGGGCGGCATCTTTTACGTTATCCACCACATCATCGTGAAGGCGAACCTCTTCTTCGTTTCCGGCGCCGTCAATCGACTGGCCGGATCAACCGATCTTCGGACGCTCGGCGGGCTCTACCGCGACAAACCGCTGCTCGCGGCGCTGTTCTTCGTGCCGGCGTTCTCGCTGGCGGGCTTCCCGCCGCTGTCCGGTTTCTGGGCGAAGCTCCTCCTGATCCAGGCCTCGGTCGAGCGCGATGAATTCGTCCTCGCGGGGGTGGCGCTGGTCGTGGGTTTGCTGACGGTCTTTTCGATGACCAAGATCTGGCTCAACGCCTTCTGGAAGGCTCGGCCGGACGAGGCCGGGCCGACCCCCTCGTTCTCGCCGCAGCGGCGGTGGCTGCTGCTGGCTCCCATTGCGACACTGGCGACCATCACCCTGGCAATCGGTCTCTACCCTCGGCCTCTCTACGTTCTGGCGGAACGAGCCGCCACCGAGCTGATGGACCCCTCGATCTATGTCGAAGCCGTGCTCGACCGGGACACTGTCGCGGTAACCGCTCCCGGTTACGGAGACGACGCGGAATGAAGCTCTTCCAAATCAACCTGCTGCTCGCTGGCGGCTGGTGCGCCTTGTTCGGGACCTTCGACCTGGGGACCTTCGTCCGGGGCTTCCTCCTGGCGTTCGCGGCCTTGAGCCTGTCGAGCCCCATGTTCGGCCAGACCGCCTACTTCAAGCGCGTTCTGATGTCGGCCCGTCTGGGGGCCTACTTCCTGTATCAGCTCACGGTCTCGGGCTTGCATGTCGCCTGGGACGTGATCACGCCCGCGCACCGATCGCGCCCGGCCATCGTCGCCGTGCCGCTGGACCTCGAGGAGCCGATACAAATCACGGTGCTGGCGAATCTCATCTCGTTGACGCCCGGTTCGCTGAGCCTCGACGTCAGCCCGGACGGGAAGACGCTGTACGTGCACGAGATGTTCGCCGACGATCCGGACGAGACGCGCAGGAGGATCAAGACGGGCTTCGAGCGCCTCGTCCGGGAGGCCATGCAGTGACGGACCTCGCGGAGCACTCGCAGATCGTCAGGTGGGCGGTCGACCTCACGACGGTCCTGACCGTGCTGGGGCTGGTCTTCTCGTTCGTACGCCTGATAAAGGGACCGAGCCTGCCGGATCGCGTCGTATCGATCGACCTCATCACCGTGCTGGCAGTCGCTATCGCGGGCCTCCTGGCAATCACGCACAGCGAGCCCGACTTTCTCGACATCGCCGTGGCGCTGGCGCTGGTGGCCTTTCTGGCGACGGTCGCCTTCGCCTGGTACGCCGAGCGCACGACCGAGTTGCTCAATCGCGACAGAGGGGCCACCGAAAGGGTGAAAAAATCCGATGGCAGGTGACATTCCGTGGTCGGATCTGATCGTTGCCGCCTGCCTTCTGGCCGGAGGCTTCTTCCTGTTCGTCGCCGGACTCGGCATCTTGCGTCTGCCGGACGTGCTCATTCGCATGCACGCCTCCACGAAGGCGGGCACGCTGGGCGTTGGCCTGGTGTTCGGCGCAGCAGCCCTGTACTTCGGGAATACGGCCGAGACCGCAATCGCCGCCCTGACGGTCATATTCCTGCTGGTAACGGCTCCGGTTGCCGCCCACGCGATCGCGCGCGCGGCGTACCGGATGAATGTCCCGTTGTCGGACAGGACGCATATCGACGAGTGGAAGGGGAAGTACGGCAGGGATGGGGAGGGCCCGACCGACGGCACCGGCACGCCATAGCTGCCTCTCTTTCAGTCATTTGTAGAGACAGTCGTGCCGACGCTGCCGCGGTCCGCGTCCCCACCGTCGCTGTGGCGTTGGTTCAGAGCATCGATGTGGCTCCGGTTCTGGGGATCGATGTGGTCCCCGTGGCCGTGGATCGCGCTGGCGCCGGTGGTTGATTGATGCTGTTCGGCGCTCATGGCGTGGTTCACGTTGTGCGGCCTCCCACCATGCAGGGGCAGTACTCGATGCCGTGTACCCACTCAGGCCGCCCGAGCAGGTCGCCGTGCACCCCGGCTATACGCTGGGGCGGTGGGTGCCGGCGCGGGGACGGCTGGCGATGAAGTCGAGCAGCTCCTGCTCGACCCAGCGCACGGCCCGGCTGCCGATGCGGATCGGTTTCGGGAAACGGGACTCGGCCATCATGGCGTAGACGGCCGAGCGGGACAGCGCGGTGATCGCGGTCACCTCGCGGAGCGTGAGCAGCCTGGTGGTCATCCGGTTCCTCCTGAGTTGGCGGCCGTTCTTCTCCCGGCCGCGGCCGTGTTCGGGTTGCCCGGGGTGACAGTCTAGCCCGGTTAGTAAGTCTTGTAAAACACTGATAGTTAAAGCGTTACGTCCATTTCTGACCGCTTCTGAACACGGCCGTCCCGTCCTGACCGCTTCTGACCGTATCTGTCCTCGTCGGTCGGCGCGTGAGTCCAAAATTTTCCGCGAAAGAACTTTTCGCGTTCCCGGTGAGCGGCTGCCGCGGCTGCCGCGCCTGCGCATGGCGCCCAAATCGACGCCGCATGTCATGCGACGTCCAGTCCTAAGCACTAAGGCGACACCCAGTCTCATGCAGGTTTCCCGTTCAGGGTGAACTCGGGACATGGCCTGGCAGGCGGGTCCCGGCCCCAGGTCTGGCACAGAGCGGGGGCCGGACCAAGGGAGCTCGGAGGGCGACCGGATCGCCGCCCCGGTGAGAGCCGGTCGAGGCCGGACCCCTGATGGTTGCCACCGGTGCTCCCGCACCGTGCATTCGAGCTCGCGAAGCCGGTAGCTGCGGCCCTAGATGTCGAGTACGTGACACTCGTGGCAGCAACCGGTCGAGGACCGCGGCGGCCAGCACCTCGGGGCTGTCGCGAATGCCCTTGTTGGAGATGCTGTGGGAAACGCAGCTCGACGCTGCTACTGTGCTACGGCTTCGTCGTCGGATGCCTCGGTAGCGACGACTGAGTTGCGGCTCTGGCTCCTCGATCGCCTGCACGACCTGGACGGCCCGCGCCGTGGCGCCGGCACCGCTTAGTTCCCAGCGCCAGCCACTTGCCTTGGGTCGCTCTAACGCTACGCCCCGCTCCGGCAGGTGCGCGCCGGCTGAGACCTGGAGGGCCTGAAGTGCCAGATCGGCACCTCGGACAGGGAGGCGCTCACCGTCGAGCGGAACGGTGACGGCCCACGGAGGGCCGGATCAGGTCCGCCGGAGGCCGCTTACGTCCACGGAAATCCGTTCCCAATGTAGGGGTATCTTGGATGAAGGCGGAGCCCTGACAAACCCGTAACGCTCTGTTAAAAAAGAACTTGTCGGCGCGTCACTTCGAGAAGAAGTAACCGTTACCCCCTAGTCTCAAAGGAGCTACAGTCATGAACGGAGCGAGAACAATTTTCAGGCGGAAGGGCTATCTGCTCACTGCCCTTGCCGCGGCTGTGCTGCTTGCGGCGTCTTCTGGGACGGCGTGGGCGCAGACCCCTAGCGTGGATTTCGAAGATACCAGCGTCACTGTGCGAGAGGGCGCGGTCGACCCCGCAACCAACGACACTGGGAATCCTCACGTCAGCGTGAACGTGATTGTGTCGGGTCTTCCCTCGGGGGCCATTGGCACTAGCTCGGCGGGCGTCGACACGCCACGTAGGGAGGCTATCAAGGTCCTTGGGTCGCTTACCTTCAGCGTTGCACAGCAAACTGATACTGAGGTGTCCCAAATCAGCCTTGTAGTAGAAGAGGTTGACCAGGAACCGGTTTTGGTGCCGGTGGAGTTGATCGGGAGACCGGAAGACGACGACGCCTTGAAGAACCCATTGGAGAAGGCGCTTGAACTCGACGACAAGATCAGGCTGACTCTGTCGGCGGCGGCACCGGTGGAGGACACAAACTGGAACGACGAGTCCTTTACCGTGAGTGTGACTTCCGATTCTAGCCGCGTCGTCAACATCGGCAGGCCTCTCCAGGGAACGATTAAAGATAAGGAATGGACGCCTGTTGCGAGTTTCGGCGAGAGTCGCACTATCAGGCTGACCGAAGGCAGCGAAAGGGAGCTGAAGGTCAGCGTCGGTAAACCAAGGACCTCCAACCCGAACAAGCCGACGATGCCTGTACTTTTCCCCCTCATAGTGGACGTAAGCCCCGCCGACGCATTCACCGTCTTCGGTGGCCCTGTCCCTGCCATTAAAACGTGTAAGGACTCGCCGACGCCGGTGTTCATTAAAGTGGCGGAGGGTGAAACTCCGCGTACTCAAACGTACCGGAATGGGAAGTTGACGCTAGAAGACTTGGACGTGTTGTTTGGGAATGATGTTCCTGCGGCCCCACAGACGTTTACGCTTGTGGCGTGCCCTGAAAAGGGAGACTTCGGGGATTTCACGATCACGCTGTCGTTCAATGAGAAGTCTCTAATGACGGACGCCGGAAGTGTAACGGCGGGCCCGAGCCTGATGATCGAGGTTCGGAACGACGATGCCATCCCGACTCTATCCTTTACGCCGACTGACGTCACCATCGACGAGGGCGACTCGGTCAGTACCGTGCTGCTCGCCGAGGGAGAGAACGCTAACCAAGTAGGCATGGTAAAGCTCATGGTCGAGGGTGATGCCATGGTTGACCTCTATCGCGACGGCGAGATGCTGGAAGAAATGGACGGCTACGTCATGGTCAACCTTGGCGGCAGTACCAAGGTGCGGCTGACGGCCATGTCCCTGAGCGATCCGGACCTGATGGACGGCGACACGGCGTACAAGGCCTGGAAACTCATGGAAGGCGCCACGGACGGCGCCGCAATCAGTGAAGACTACTGGTTCAGGGTCGATGTCATCGGCTCGACGGCGGTGCCGGCTCTGCCGCTGGTTGGACAGCTCCTTCTGGCCCTGTTCCTGATGGCTGGCGGCGCGCGGCTGTATCGTCGGCGCCAGGGATAGCTCCATCATCCCAGGCGTAGGGGGGACGGTATATGCGAGGGGGGCTCCGGTGTGAATGCGCCGGGTCCCCCTTCAATTTATCTGGCGGCGGCCGGGTTCCAGCAGTGTCCAGCAGTCCTAAGCAGTATCCAAAGGAGCGACAGTCATGAACGTAGCGAGATCAATCTTTATGCGGAAGGGCTACCTGCTCACGGCCCTTGCCGTGGCTGTGCTGCTGGCTGGGTCCGCGGGGACGGCGTGGGCGCAGACGGGGACGAAGGTTACAGCAACCTCAAGATTTAGTGGTTCCTCACGAACGCTGCCAGAGGGCGCAGATATGGGCCCCAGCACACCGGCACCCTTGGAGGTGACCATAAGACGGAGTACTAAGACCAGGAACGACCCTTATAACTACCCGCCGTCCGTGAACGGCAGCGATGAACATCTCGAAATTTATTTTGAATACGACGGCGACCCTGGCCTTCCTGCCGGGGTCACAGTTGGGGCGGACTATGCGACTACGGATCTCGCCATAGGAGCAGACGGAACCGCCTCGTTAAACTTTCCCGCATCGGGCACGACGAGGTTGGAAAAGACAACGGTGCCAGCCGTGGAGGGCGATACCAAGCGCGAGGTCTTTGAACGTCCTAACGTTGATATCGCTGAAACCGAAATCGTGCTGACGTTCGTAGACGGCCGTGACGATGATGGCGATTGGCTTCCCGAGAAGTTTTCCATGACGTTGACCAAAGGCGCCGCCCTGGGCGTGGCGAGTGAGTACAGGGCGGACCAGCTCGAGACACAAACGGCACTAAAAGACGCCCTATGGAATCCCTTCGTAAACGACTTCACGTCTTCGAAATTCACGGTGACGATCACCGACGACGACCCGCAGCCCGTATTCAAATTCAACGATACCAACATCCTGTTGGCCGAGGGCAGCGAACAGACGGTGATGGTGGGTGTGGGTGTCGGCGCCGGCGGTGAAGGAGATCTTCCGGGAGGGGTCGATGACGCCGCGACCGGTAGTATCCATGGCAAGCTGGGCACCCTCAACGGCGAGCGCGAAAGCAGTGACAGCATCCTGCTTTCCGTCAGCCCCGCGGATGCCCTCGGACCCGCTGATGATCATGACGATGCTGATGATGATGACGATAAAGGCATTATCAGCATAGAGTTCGGGGATGGCGAGGTGGACATCTTCCGCCTAGCCGACGCCCAGGGCAGGTATAACATCGGCACAATCTCGGCCGCTGTCTCGATGACGGGCATCCCGCTGAAGATCACGGTGAAGGATGTGACCGGGTTCAGGGATGAACGAGTTACGCTCACGCTCATGGACGGAAGAACTGCGGAACAGAAGGTGGCTGACGGCGGCGGCATTGACGATGCTGCTCCTGCCACGGTCACTATCCTGAGCAGTAAGGAGACGCCGACCGTTACGTTCTCGACCGCTAGCATCGACATCGACGAGGGAGACAGCGAAACGGTTCACCTCCTTGCGGGCGGCATGCAGGGTGACGAAGTTGGTGCGGTAACCGTTGCGGTGCGTGGCGACGCCCTCATTTCGCTGGAGCAGAACGGCAGCCCGATCGGCGGCACGGTGTCGTTCGGCGGCAACGCCAACGCGGAGCTGACGATCGTCGCCAATTCCGATCCGTCGCTGGAGGATGGCGAGGAGAAGACCGCGACGGTGTCGATCACGAATGCCAGCGGCGCCCTAATCGGTGACCCGAATACGGTGACGGTGACCGTCGTCGGCTCCACCGCGGTTCCCGTGCTGCCGCTAGTCGGCCAGTTGCTCCTGGCCTTGCTCCTGATGGTAGGCGGCGCGCGGTTGTATCGGCGGCGCCAGGGATAGCTCGTCGCCGACGGTGTAGGGGGGGCGGTAATCGGGAGAGGGGACCCGGCGCGGATGCGCCGGGTCCCCTTTCGCTTTCTCTAGAGTTTCCGGGTCATGGCCCCTTTCCTGCCAATTCCCGGCTCCTGCCCGGCGGTCTTTCGGGAAACGGATCCTGACAGTGGCGAATCGCCCTCCCGCATACGTCAGACGCATCGCGCGCGATGTGCTTGCCGTGTGCGTCGGGTTCGGTCTGGGTATCGCGTATTCGCTGGTCGTCGGCTCTGGGGTGGACGACGTGCACCAGCCAGCCGACGGGCAGCGGGGCGAGCGATCCAGCACGGTCAGTGACGCCACGTGGACGGACGGGCCGTGGCCATTCACTATCGAGGGCGGCGAGCTGACGTGCATCGGACCGGCAGAGGATCCTGGCGTTTTCATTGGCGCCGACAACGGCGACATGTTCGCGCTCAACCCGGCCGCGATCCAGATGGCCGACCAGGTAGGGGCCATAGCGGACCTGGGCCCGATTTGGAGGAACGAGCCCGATATCCTCGGTGCAAAGGTGAATGTGTCACCGATGATCCTGTACGCGCTGACGCTCTGTTGAGTCGCGGAGATCTACCGCATGGATGGTTTGACTTCTCAGCAACATCTCGAGCAGCTCCGCGCCTTGGTGGTTGAGCGGTTCCCCGGCGTCCGGGTCATCCAGTGCACGTCGGACCGGCGAATCGGGGCGGACCGCTACGAGCTTGCCCCACGGAACTCGGTGTACGTGCAGGCCCCCGTCACGCCTAACGGTAAACCGCGTCGACCGAATGGGTCCTGGCGGTACCGGCGCAGCCCCATCGAGCCCTGGACGGTCTGCAGCCGCCGCCAAAGCGTCGTCCGGGCGATTTTCCAGATGGCCTCGGCGGCGGGTCATCAGTCGCAAAAAGATAGGCTGAGAAATTCCGGCCACGACCGACTGACGGGAGCAACGCCATGAGGGATGGAGCAACTGTCACGATGATCGGCGAGTCAATCGTCATCACGGGCGAGTTGAGCGCGGACGAAGATGTGGTGATCGAAGGTCAGGTCGAAGGCACGATCAATTTGAACCAGAACGTGCTGACGGTGGGTGAACACGGGAAGGTCAAGGCAAAGATCGCCGCGAAGACGGTAGTCATTGTCGGCGCGGTATGGGGCAGCATCATAGCTGCGGAGAAAGTCGACATCCGAGACACGTGTTTGGCGGAAGGCGACATCTGCACGTCGCGGCTGGTGATGGCCCCTGGGGCCGATGTGCGCGGCCGCATCGATATGCGGCAGTCGCAAGGCGGACGGGCCGCCGCGGCGGGCGCCGCACGGTTGCATCGCAGAGGGTAGGGACAGAAGCCATGGTCCGGTAGCGTCCAGATAGATCCGGTTGAATCCACCTGTGTCCGGTAGTTATTGGGGGGAGAAATGGTAGGCCGGCCAGGTAGGTCTGGCGTGACATTGGACCTTAACGGACTACCGTGGACAGGTAGCGTCGCAAGGGCGGGCTGACAGTCACCGTCGAAGGCTCCACGGGCGTTCCGGCGCTCCCGCTGGTCGGACAGATCCTCCTCGCCTTGCTGCTGGTGGCTGGCTTCGCTCGGCGACCAGGTGAGGTGTGATGGCTCGTTGCTCCATTCCAGATACGAGCTGCGCTGTCCGGCCCGGTCCTGGGGTATCGAAAAAATAATGTGGGTAAAACTGTGGGAGACGAAACTCGCGGTATGGTCTGGCATGCCCAGGCTCCGAGGCCATCATCTGAGAGACGCCGTCTTGGCCGCCTTCGTCAGCAGCATTGCGTGAGCCGGCCGCTCTCGTGACGGGTCACGCCGTCTATCTCCTGGTTCAGATGGCCTGCGACGGGAACTGGGTCCAACGGATCGCGGTCCGTGGCGCAAACGTCGCCTTGGCGGCGCCCCTACTGCACCGCTCCAGGAATCCCGCGCCGGTCGCGGCCCGCTGGTCGGCAAGCGGTGAGCGGGTGATACGCTCCGGTTCGCTGAAACAGAGTTGGACTCAGTCGCGGCCCGTCCGCGGGTGGCGTCAGCCGTCCAGCGGGTTCCCGCTTCGAAAAGGGGGTAAAGCGAGGGAACGACGGCAGGCCGGATACCAGCAAGTTACGTGTTATGAATGACTTGAACGTGATCGGCTGCGACCGTCTCCGTAGCGGCCGGCGCGGGCAATGTTGCGCACGAAGGCGGGCGTGAGTACGTTCACGGGCTGCCGGCCTCGCGGCCCGGTTTTGCGGGTCGGTGTCGTTATCTCCATCGCCTGAAGGTGTTCCTCTCGCTTACCAGGGTCAGAGCCGCGCGGCGCGTCCCACCAAGATACGCCGCCCAGTCGTTCATCAGCCGCCGGCGCCGCGCGAACAGGTCCGAGCGGGCGTACGCAGCCTCGACCTTGTCCCGCACGACGTGCGCCAGCGCCGCCTCGACCACCTCGCGGGGGTGATTCGTCTCCTCGGCCGCCCAGTCCCGGAAGGACGAGCGGAACCCGTGCGGCACGGCGGCGATGCGTTGGCTCTGCAGCAGCCGGCGAAGGCGCTTCTCGGGCAGCGGCTCTCCGTGCCGGCCAGGAAACACGAGCGGACCGTCGTCCAGTGTCCGCGCCGCACGGAGAATGTCTACGGCCCGCCCGGAGAGCGGGACCCGGTGCTCGCGCATCGCCTTCATCCGCGGGGCGGGAATCGTCCAGACCATCTCGCCAAGGTCGATCTCGTCCCAGGCCGCCAGCCGCACTTCCCCGGACCGCGCGGCCGTCAGCAACAGCAGCTCGAATGCCAGCTTGACGACGGGAGCCGCGCCGGAATCCCGCACCGCGTCGATCGCCGCCGCCACGTCTTCGTGAGGAATCGCCCGCATGTGCTCGACGGGAGCCTTCTGGGGTCCGAGCACTGGCCCGATGCGGTCGCAGGGGTTGTCGCTTCGCAGCTCCATGGCCACGGCCCACTCCATCACCGCGTGGATCCGCTGGCGCACGCGCCGCGCTGTCTGCGCCTTCGCGTGCCAGATGGGAGTGAGGATTTCCAGCATGTCGGCGCTGCTGACCTCGGAGACCGGCCGGCTGCCGATGCACGGGAATGCGTAACGCTCGAGACTGCTCAGCCAGCTCGCCGGGTGCCGGGTGTTGCGCCAGCCGGCCCGCTTCTGCTCCAGCACGCGCTCGGCGGCGGCGGCGAAGGTCGGCATGCCGGCGGCGCGGCGCTTCATGGCCAGCGGGTCGCCGCCCTCGCGCGCGAGCTTGCGGTTGGTGACCGCCTTCTCGCGCGCCTCGGCCAGCGTGACCAGCTCGATACTGCCGAGTCCGAGCTCACGCCGCCGGCCGCGAATGACGAGCCGCTGCACCCAGCTCCGGGCGCCGGTCGGCTGCACGAAAAGGTACAGCCCGTTGCCGTCAGCATGGCGACCGGGCCTGGCGGTGCGCAGGAAGGCGGGCGTCAGCGCCTTGCGGGGATGAGGGCCTGGTGGTTTGGTCTTTCGCGGGCTGCCCGCTGCGGCCGTCACAGTATCCATACCCGCATTATATGGTGGAAAGTACGGGGTTTTCCAGAACGAACCAACCTGTCGGGCAGCTCACGACCGAGTCATAAGTGATTACAAATATGAACACAAACGCCCTTACAGCACTACCGTGGACACCTGTGGAACACCAGTGTCCGTTGCGGAAATGGCAACGGCCTTTATCTGGCTGTACAACCCACGGGATCACGGAGCTGGATCCAGCGGATCATCGTCCGCGGCCGGCGCCGGGACCTCGGGCTGGGCGGATTCCCGCTCGTATCGCTGAGGGAAGCGCGCGAGCAGGCGTTTTCGAATCGCAAGGTCGCGCGTTCGGGCGGGGACCCGGTGGCCGAGAAGCGCCGCTCCGACGGCATGGTCACCTTTGCAGAAGCCGCCGAGCGGGTCTGGAAGGACAAGAACCCCGGCTGGCGCCATCCGCGGCACGCCCAGGACTGGATATCGAGCCTGCGCCGGCATGTGCTCCCCGACCTCGGCCGGATGCCGGTGAGCGAGATCAGCAGCGCGGAGGTGCTCGACACGCTTCGGCGGATCTGGCACGAGCGGCCGGAGACGGCGCGGCGGGTGCGCCAGCGCATCAGCGCCGTGATGGACTGGGCCATCGCCATGCAGTTTCGCGCGGACAATCCGTGCGACCGACTCGGACCAGTCCTCGGGGCGCAGCAGGATCTCGTCCAGCACATGCGGGCGCTTCCCCACGCCGAGGTGGCAGGCGCGATCCGGAGAATGTGGGGTTCAGGGGCGACCGAGCCTGTCAAGCTGGCGTTCGAGTTTCTGGTGCTGTCGGCGGCGCGGTCCGGAGAAGTGCGCGGTGCGCGGTGGGCCGAGATCAACAAGTCGGCCCGCGTGTGGACGATTCCGGCGACGCGCATGAAGGCGAAGCGCGAGCACCGGGTCCCGCTGTCCGGTCGGGCGGTGGAGATCCTCAAAGCGGCGCGTAAGCTCGGCGATGGCCGCTGTCGGTTGGTGTTTCCCAGCCGTGGCGGAAAGCCGATCTCCATCACGCGGCTGCCGCGGTTGCTTCAAGACATGAAGATCGCGGCCGTGCCGCACGGCTTCAGATCGAGCTTCAGGGACTGGGCCGCGGAGACGACCGATCACCGGCGCGAGGTCATTGAGGCGGCGCTGGCGCACGCCGTGGCCAACCAGACGGAAGCGGCATACGCGCGGTCGGACCTGTTCGAGCGGCGGCGGCTGCTGATGGACGAGTGGGCGGCCTACCTCGACGGCAAGCCTGCGAAATTGGTCCCCCTGCACGGGTAATACCCACGCGTCCTAACAAGAGCACGCCAATCGGCGGCGACGGGAACCTAGAGCGTCACTCTGAGGTTGCCCGGATCCCGAGGACCGGTTAACGCTTTCGGGTTCCCGTCATGATCTGTACATGAACATGTCGTTCCCTGTGGGCGGTGTGGAGCCCGCGCGCAGCGCGGGATCCAACGGACTTGTGGGCGCCCGCAGGGCGTCCACAGGCCGGGCACCGTCCACAGGATCCGCTTGGTGAAGACGTTCGAACTTGAGCGGCGACCGGTAACTGAGGGCGGAATGACGCCGCCGCGTCTTGTACCATCCCGTGTAGATTATTTCAGATCTGGTATAGTGCGGCATGCCGTGGACGGTCGAAACACTGAACGAAGCAGTCGACCAAGAACTAGAAGCGTTGCCCGCGGACTTGCGTGCGCGCTTCGTCCGCGTAACGCAGCTCATCGAGGACGTCGGATTGCCCAACGTCCGGAAACCACACGTAAGGCACGTTAAGGAGTCCATCTGGGAGATTCGCATCAGATCGAAGACCGGAATCGCGCGCGCCCTGTACGTGACGACGAACCCCCAACGCGTGGTAGTCGTGCGCGTTTTTGTCAAGAAGACCGAGAGGATCCCCGTCAGAGAGTTGAACGTGGCCTGTGAACGAGCGAAGAGGTTGACAGAGTGACATAAGAGAACTTCGAACCAGACTGGCAAATTACCAAATATTTGGAGGAAATAAGGCATGACCAAGGTAAACGATCTGCACCGGAGGTGGCTGAGCGATCCGGAATACAGAAGTGAATATGAGGCTCTGGAAGATGAGTTTCAACTTGCCAGAGAGCTCATCGAGGCCAGAAGCCGCGCCGGGTTGACACAGACGCAGCTTGCCAAGCGGATGAAGACGTCCCAGTCGTACATCGCCCGCATAGAGGGCGGCCACGTTACCCCGTCGACCAGCGCCCTTGAACGTTATGCGGCGGCAACGAACTCACGTCTGACGATCTCTTTCGAGCCTCTCCAGGCGAGGACCTGATCCGACGTAGGATTGGGGTGAGACGCTCACCAAGTACACTCGCGAGATCGAGATAGGGTTGCCCCTCCTCCCGAACAGAGATGCTAGTGAAACGGCCTTAGCGGCTCGGGCCAGAGTCCCGCTCCCGCGCGCGCTGCTGTGCGTGGCGGTGCATCAGCTCTACCACTCGCGCAACGTCGCGGCGATCGTCTTGTAGTCCGCGTCCAAGCCTGTCACATGCCCGGAAAGCTGCTCGATTTGCCGCCGCAAGGTTTCGCTCTGCGCGGCCTGCTGCTCGACACGCAGCTGCAAGGCTTCGACCTGCTCGGTGTGCCGCTGCTGTTCCGTTTCGTACTGCGCGGACAACTTCCGCAAGGCCGCCGTCAACTGCCGTTCTAGTTCGGTCATACAGCTCCTTCACTCGCTCGACAGCATCACGGCAGGCCGCCCGCCCACTCTCCAGGGCGGATTGTCCAGCGAACCGGCCGGCATCACCACGAACCGCTGCCCGTCGATTTCCCGCAGCGTCAACCCCCACGTCGTCTCCTCGAGCTGTGCCAGGGTCTCGCGGGCCTGCTTGATGTTCACGTTGAGCACGGCCACGGTCCTGATCCGGCTCTCGATGCTCGCCGACAACCAGTGCCTCGTCGCCCAGCTGCCGCCGGAGATACCGAGAAAGAGGCTCAGGCCCATCACCAGGGGCCGGACCCAAGCGCGCATCAGCAGAACGTGCATCCGTCCGGTCGACGCCGCCATATCGTCTTTGATGGAATGCAGCGCGTCGCTTGCGACACCGTTCAAGCTCTCGCCAAGCCTCCGCAGCTCGCGCGAAGCCGTCGCCTCGATCTCCATCCGCTCTGTTTCCAGCTTCTGCCGCAGCCTCTCGGTCAAGTCGCTCTGGCTCGAAGTCATGCTCGTACAGCGCTCCCTTCAGCCGCCACCGATTGCCGCTGTCCGGCTCCCGTGCTGTCACGTAGCTGTCGCCCTGGCGCGGCACGTCAAGGCCCGCCTCCTCCAGGGCGGAGACGACGTCGGCGCGGCTCTGCACGGCGCCGTTCTCGACGCGCTGCACGAGGTAGTCCCGGATCAACTCGCGCGGCTCTGCTTCGTGCTCAAGTCCGGCCCGCAGCTTTGCCGCTTCGATATAGGCGCGGTGGCCGGGTTGCTGTGTCCTGGCGCGCGCCGGGTCGTCCGGCCGGCTCCAGCCGTGGTCGTGGTTGAAGGCGTCGCGCAACGGGTCGAAGGTCTTCTGCCAGCCGGGCGGCGCGATGTTGAGGCTGCGGCCGGTTTCGAGGTCGCACTGCGCCGCAACGATGTGCACGTGCACCCCGCCGCCCTGCTCGCGGTGCTCGACCGCAGTCCACGAGTAGCGGTCCGGCTCCAATCCCGCCCAGGCCGTCTTCTCGAACTCGTCGACGACCGATTCGATCTGCGCGTCGGTCGGCTGGTCCTCCGGCGCCCAGGCGATCACGACCGACGTGTACTTGTGCTCGAACTCCAGCGAGTCGGCGACGGCGGCCACGATGTCCGGGTTCCCGCGGAGGACCTTGACGCCCTCGCGCTCGTGCCCGGCGGCGTCCCGCTCACCGACGAGATAGTCGGCCGCCGCACGGGCTGAGCCGGTGCCGCGACGGAGGCACTTAATGTGCATCGTCAACCTCACCGCCAGAGCGGACTACCGCGACCAGCGACCGCTCGAACGACACGAGGTTGGCGATCACCGTGACGGCCTCGGCCGCCGCGGCGTGGGTATTCGCCCAGCGCGCGATCTGATTCAGGTTGTTGCCGATGCGCGCGACCTGCAGATTGCGCTCGCGCTGGATATCGGCCGCCGCCGCGGTCCAGGTGCGCGTCCGCGCCATGGCCTGCCGCAGCAGTGCGGACACCGGCAAGCCGGCCGCCGACGCCTTCGCCTGGCAGGCGGCAAGCTCCGTAGGCGAGACGCGGACCCACAGCCTCACGGTGCGGCGCTCAGCCATCAGCGCACCGCCAAGGTGGAGCGGAGGCAACGCCCTCCGCTCTTGCGCGAGCCCGGTAGGGGCGCGGTATGCCGGGGGTTCGAAGGGGGAGCGCAGCAGCCCCTCGCCAGACGCAATGTGCGGACATTGCGTGGGCTGGCTCCTGACGTACAAGTGTCAGGGGCCAGCCTGTTCCGCGACCGGTTCTCGCCCGTCGATTTCCGATGCGAGGTTCCCCCGCTCTCACGGATCGGCGCTGAACTGATCTCATGGATCGCGGTTGCGCTGGTGCAGTCGACCGCGGTCGGCGCGGTCTCATCGGCGAGGGTCGCTCGGCTCTCGTTGGCACGTTGACGCTCTCGGATCTGGCGCCACGGTATCTGGAAGGTGAGGGCGCCGGGCGGCGTGTCTCCACCCGGCGCCCGAGCTGCTGTCGGCTCCAGCTAGGCGGCTGGCCGCTCGGTGCCGCCGCGGGGACGGCTGGCGATGAAGTCGAGCACTTCCTGCTCGACCCAACGGACGGCCCGGTTGCCAATACGGATCGGCTTCGGGAAGCGGGACTCGGCCATCAGCGCGTAGACGGCCGAGCGGGACAGTGCGGTCGCCTGGGTCACGGCGCGCAGCGTGAGGAGTCTGGGCATCGCGCTTGCGGCGCCCTCACGCGGAGGGGTGGGACTGTGGTCAGTCTGCATGGCTGGTGTCCTCCTTGACTTGGCAGGATTGCCGCGATCCGCCTGCCAACGGCTCGGAGGGAAGCGTACCATAATATTCTGTAAGGTATTGTATATAGGTAGTTTACCTATGAGTACCCTGGGATTTTCTGGGTCGCCCTGGGAACCGCATGGAATGGACTCACGTCGTGAAAAAAATCGACCCGCACCGAAAAAAGTCTGGATGACCGCCGTTTCTTCGCAGTTGAGTAGACCTGCCGTCATTCGGTCTACTCGGAATCGCCCGGCGGGGTGCGTCTCGGCCTGATCGTCGCCGTCGCGCGTCCAGGGTTCAAGCACGTGCGCGGCGCGTTGCGCCGCCCCTACGCGCGTGCCGACCGCTATGACGTGCACGGCAATAGTCCGCGCCCGCAGTGCGGCCCAGAGCGGAGCGTGGGCCACGCCCCACGCGTGTAGCTCGCTCCTCGGTGGACGGGTCAAATCCGGCCATTTGTGGACACCGCAAATCCGGCCATTTCCGGCGTCCCGAGACGGGAGTTGAGTTTTACTTCACGGCGTCGTGTGTTGGCAAGGATGTGTGGACCTTGGTGCGCCAGCTGCGCGGCCCGCACTTGAGGATGTGGGCGTGATGCAGCAGCCGGTCGAGCAGCGCGGTGACGGCGGCGGGTGGCGTCTTTCCCGGCCAGCACCTCGTCGAGTGGATCGCGCAGCGCTCGTGCAACTGCCTGCGAGGCTCGACCGGGCGCCGGCCGTATCGACGGCAGTTCCGACACGGAACCCTGGCCGTACCCTCCGTAGCGGGGTCGAGGTCGCGCAGCCGGATCCGTCTCCGCGCCGCGATCAGCGACTCCAGCAGCGCCGCCATCCCGCAGTTCTGCACGCCGGCCAGCACCAGGACCTTCGCGCAACTTGCCGCCCGGTTTGCGAAGGTGCGCTCACCGTGCAGGCGTTCGCCCGCCACACCACTCGCGCGTGAGTTCATCGGCTCTTGAGAATGGACTCTGTCAAGTCCGGCCGACCGCCATCCGGCCCCTCCCACGGGATGCGGTGACGAAAGGCGTCTAGCCGCCAGCCGGGCGACACGATCCAGCCGAGCCCCTCCCGGGCGTCAGCCACTGCCTGGGACAGTTCCTGGCCCACAGAATCTGCGGCCTGTGCGGCTTCTGCGTTTCCGGTCGCACGGAGAGCCTCTGCCGCGTCCTTCAGTGCGTACGCGGCGCGGCTCGCGGGGACGGTCACGTCCGGAATCACGTCCCGGAACTGCTGCATGCCGGACAAGACATGACTGAGCGCCATCGTCGTCGGCGCGGCCTCCCACTTGTCGGCATCCGCTGCGAGCGCCGCGAACTCCTCAATCGAGAGCTTGAGATTGATGGTGTGGCGTGGTGATTTGGGCATGCCTCTCGCTTCAATGTGACGCGCTCGGTACGTCTTGCTTGCTCGCGCGGTGGATCCCATCGCCGCGGGAGCGCGGGAGCGCCTCTACCCACGCCTCGATCTCCCGTTGCGACCATCGAACGGCTGCCGGCCCAACCCGAAACGGCTCGGGGAACCGGCCCTCACGCATCGCGCGGTACAGCGCGCTCCGCCTGAGCCCGGTGCGCCGTTCAACCTCCGCACGTGTCAACAATCGATCCGTCGGCGTCGTCATCGTGGATTACCCCATAGGTATTCCCAGTGATACTACAGGGGTATCCCTCACGCTGTCCACCGCAGAACAACGATAACGCGCTGAGCCCGAACGGTTCGCTGCGGGTCATCCGTGCAGGCGCAACGGCTCGCGAGCTGTCACCTAACTAGTGCCCGCCAGAAAACCCCCTTGCGGGCGGAAATCTGCGACAAATCCGGCCCACCTCGGGCGTGATTCCCACCACGGATCCTGCCACGACGGCGGTACTTGGCGGCCGGCGGGGAGCGACCGGCAAAGAATCAGTGCGGAGGTCCGGCTGCCAAGGATGGGGAAGCCCTCCCATCTTTCGACGGGTCGGAGCACGGCATGCTTTAGGGGAAGCGGCCGGTCAGGCGGCGAGTCGTCGTCGTTTGCGCTCGCGCTTTTGCAGGAGCAACCCGATGCGATGCAGGTTGGCGGCCAGTACCGACAGTGCGACGGTGCGCGCGAAGCCGTCGGCGCCATGGCTGCGGACACGGTCGAGCCCCCGGTGTTCCAGCCCATTGATGGCCGACTCGATTGCCGGATGCGCACGCCGCGCGGCCGCGAAGGGTTCCTCCGCCTCCCGTTCGCGGTCGGCTCTGGAAAGATACCCCTTTCTCGGCAGCGCGTTGAGGTCGAGCAGCGCGTCGAGCTTGATTCGGTTGTCAGGGCTGTGAAAGCCCCGGTCGAAGCTGCACGCCCGCAGTTCGGGATACCGCGCCTGGGCTTCCCTCACCATCGGCGCCGCCACGTCGACGTCCTCGCCCTCCCACAGGATCTTGTGGTGCAGGATGAATTGATGCTGGTCTTCGATGAGAGCTACAGGAACCCCGAGTTCTACCGGCGTGCCTGCCTTGCCCTTGGAAACCCAGCGAGTATGCTCCTCGAAGACCGAGAACACCTTCTCCTCGTGAGCAATCGCCTCGCCCCGCAGGAGTCGGCGCTCGACCTGGCCGAGCTGGCGCTGGGCATGCGCGATAAAGCCCTGGATTGATTGGCAGGTGGTTTCCTCGACGCCCTTGTCCCGCAACTCGTCGAGGGTCTCCATGGTCCGAGCGACCAGTGCACGGCAGCGCGCCAAGTACGCCTCCACCCGCTCCGGACGGCGCTTGGCCCGCCGCGTCGAACGCACCTGGTTGAACAGTTTCCTGACCTCCTTGGACAGATGCCGCCACTGACGCCATCCCCCCACCGCGTGTCTCCCAGCCGCCCGCCCGGTCTCCCGCAGCAGGCAGCGCAGCGCGTCCCACAACAGGCTGACATCCGTCGGATAGTGCACGTCCGTCTCGACCACGAACGAGTCACACCGCCCGCGCAATCGCTCGCCAGGCTTTTTTTTAGCGACCGTATGGCCGCTCTCCACCACCAACCGCCCGACTTCTGACAGCAGCTCCGGCGTCAACAGACACACATTGTCGAGCACCGTTTGATACTCGTAATACGTCTTGTCGGCGAAATCGCCGTGGCCCAGGAACGCGCGCACCGTCTCGTGATGGTTCGCGAGGTCGTGAAGGCGGTCGAAGTCGCAACCCAGACCCTGCTTCAACACCCCCAGCACCAAAATCCGCCAGAGCGCCATCCCCGGACGCCCGACCTCCCGGTCGGTCTCCGGCAGGACATGCTCGTCGAGCAGCGCAAACAACCGCGCGCGCAACTCCTCGTCAGACCAAATGTGCTGAAGCCCCTTCAACACCGCCGGGATGTCGTCCCGCGACTTGGGGTCGATCCAAATCTTCTCCACCGGAACCTGACCAAACTCGAACTGCCGTCTGTGAACTTCTCTCATGACGTCGACGTCTCGAAGATTCCCCCGAAATGGGCCGATAGTGGAAATTCCACCCACAAAACTACGACATCTCAACGTTCTTCGCCACTTGAAATCCGAAATGCGACTCGTAGAATCAACCTGTTACGGGTTTTCTGGCGGACACTAACTAACGGCACGGCAGCGGCCGGAGGTGCACCGCCGCGGAAGACGGGGCCGGTGCTGACGGCAAGCGAGGGGGCCGGACTCCCTCCGCGAAGTGCCTCTGTCGTCCAAGTACGTCCCCACAAAAATGTGGGCTGAGACGTGGGTAAGGCGTGTGAACAAATATTGTAAACCGTTCATTTTAAAAGAGTAACGGTCCTCACTCGAAATGAAGAAGTAACCGTTACCCCCTAGTCTCAAAGGAGCGAGTCATGAACGGAGTCAGATCAATTTTCAGGCGGAAGGGCTATCTGCTCACCGCCCTTGCCGCGGCTGTGCTGCTTGCGGCGTCTTCTGGGACGGCGTGGGCGCAGACATTGACGGGTTTCAGCGCGGCCACTGCTGAGGTGGACGAGGGTGACACCGTTGATGTCACGGTGACGAGGAGCGGTGACAACGAAGCCTTCGTTGCAAAGTATGGCGAGATCACCTTGGCTGAGCCGACTGGTCTTACGATTGCGGTGGCGGCAACCACCCCCGGGGGCACGTACGACAGCAACGGCCTACTGACATTCACACCAGACGATAGTAACAAGATCACGCTTACCATCACCGCGGTGGCGGATGTTCCTCAGAACTGGGTGAGCGAGCAGCGTTTGCTGACCCTAGTGTCTGCGGAGGGTCAGTCTATAGGTAACGCAACGCTCCGCGTAACGGTCAACGATCCTGCGCCTGTCGCAAAGTTCTCAAGGGACAGCATCACGTTGAACGATGGCACCAACGCGACCGTGACGATGAGCGTGGAACCCGTCGACTCAATCACTGACGTCATCAATGAAGACGAGATCACGGTCAAGGTCGTACCTGCCAATGCGCTTGACGCCGATGCGCTTGACGACGACCGCCGGATCATCACAGTCACCGTCGGGGGGACGGACACTCCGCCGGTAGACCCGGACGAGATGGGTTTGTTCTCCTTTCCTATCGATGACCTTGATGCTGAAGACGTTGGTGTGAATCTGAACATCACGGCGGACGGCGACTTGGCTGATAACACGATCCCCAAGGTCACGTTTTCGTTCGTGCCCCTGTCGGCGACGCTCAACGGTACTGACGCCCTGGGTGAAATCGTGGGCGAAAACTCGCTGACCATCAACCTCCCGAGCGTCGGGACAACCACAACCAAGGCCGGAGACATCGGCATCAAGTCGGTGAAGGTGGATGCAGCCAATAGCGACAACAAGGTGAACGAGGGCACCTCGACCATGGTGACGGTGACCCTCACCGAGGACTGGACAGCGGCCACCGCGGCGAAAATCACCTTGGAAATTGGAGTGGCCAGCGGCGGCAAAGGTGGCTTGAAGGGCGAAGCCGAGCTCGTGGCCATGGGCGGGGAGCCCGCGGATCTCCTTCTCGGGAGCGAGACCCTGGCCGTCAACAAAGACCAAGACGAGGTGTCCATCGCGCTGCTCGTGAACGACGACCTGGACGCGGTCGGTGAGAAGTTCGTCATCACGGCGACGCTTGATGCGGTCGACGACGTCACCGACGCAGGCAAGCTCACAGGGAACTTCTCCGGCTCGATCGTGGACGACGAGATGCAGACCTACGAGTTCGAGGTGAAGACGGACGACGATGAGATCGTGGAGGACGACAACTTCGATGTGACCTTGAAGGCGAAGCCCAACCGACCCGCGAACGAAGATGTGACGTTCTTCCTGAAGGCCCCGAAGGATTACGTGGTGCCGAAGGATTCTGTGAGTCTGACCGCTACTGAGGCGCTCCTGGACATCACGGTGAAGACGCCGAAAAACGACGGGAACAGGACCGACGACGTCATCACGCTGAGCGCGGTCACAGGCAGCGCGGTGAGCAACAAGACGATCGCCACCTCCGAGTCGATCACCGTGCTTGATATTCACCAGTTGCCGACCGACATCACCGGCGAGGCGAATGGCGCGGATGAGGACGGCAAGGAAACTGACGCGGTCGTCACCATGGTGGCGGAGGGCGGGAAGGCCTTTCTGTACGTCACGGTGGTGAACGAGAAGGGTGATGGCGACCGTATCTCCGACGACGAGGACTTCACGGTGAGGCCGACCCTCTCCGGGAGCCAGGTGCTCGACGCGCGGATCATGCCGACCGACATGAAAATATCCGATGGCGAGGAAAGCGGCGACGAGACGGTGGTCGGTCCGTTCACGATCGAAGCGGTGAACGACGAGGACATTGGCATGGAGACGCTCATGGTGAGCCTTGATGTCACCGGTGGTGGCAAGGATGCCAGTGGCAAGGCGTACGGCAGCGGGACCTCCAGCGGGACGTTCTCGATCAATATTGAGGACGGGACGGAGCCGCTGGTCTTCGTGGAGGACGGGGCGTACGAGGCGATCATGGCGGCGCTCGGTGGCGCCGTGACCCAGGGGGCGACCGTTACGATCATGACGGGCGATCTGTTCGGCACGGCCGAGGGCTACACCGCCAGCTTCGGCGCCGCGGTGGAAGGCAACACGATCAGCGCGTCCGCGTCGGGCGAGAGCTTCACCCTCACCGCGTCAGAGGATATGACCGGCGAGTCCAAGGTCACCGTCACCGCGACGGCCCGGATGATGGGGTCCTCGTTCATCCCCAGTCAGACGGTTTCCAACGTCGCCGAAATCGTGTTCCCCGTGATGGTCGAAGCGGTGGAGCCGGTGCCGGCGTTGCCGTTGATTGGGCAGTTGCTGCTGGCGCTGTTCATGATGGCTGGCGGCGCGCGGCTGTATCGGCGGCGTCAGGGCTAAGCGAGCCCACGTTCTGAGACCTGGGGGGTAATTGGGAAGGGGGATCCGGCGCGAATGCGCCGGGTCCCCTTTCTTTTTCCAGCGTCCCCCGGGGTCCCGGCCTTTCCAATAAGTTCCCGGGCTATTTCCCGGCGGTTTCTCGGCAAGCGGGTCTTGACGACGCCCGTTCGCCGTTTTTGTTTGTACGGCCGCGATTAGCGCAGTCAACTCTGCCGGTTAGGTGCTGATTGTGCCGCGTGCGTCTACAGCGACCCTGCTCGCCCTGCTGCTGATGGCCGTCGGCGGCGCTACCGGGATCAGCCGTGCACAATCTCGGACCGAGGCTGCACCGCTCCAAAAAAATGCGAACGATTCTGGACACAACCGACTGACGGGAGCAGCGCCATGACGGATAGAACAGCTGTCACGACCATCGGCGAGTCAATCGTCTTCAAAGGCGAGTTGAGCGGGGACGTGGATCTGGTGATCAACGGTCAGGTCGAAGGCAGGATCAATTTGAACCGGAACGCGCTGACGGTGGGTGAACACGGGAAGGTCACGGCAACGGTAATCGCGAAGACGGTAGTCGTGGCCGGCAAGGTACGGGGCGACATCATGGCTGCCGAGAAAGTCGGCATCCGAGACACGTGTTTCGATGGAAGGCAACATTTGCACGCCGCGGTTGGCGATTGCCCCTGGGGCCTATGTCCGCGGTCGCATCGACATGCCGCAGTCGCAAAACGGAAGGGCCGCCGTGGCGTCCACGGCCAACAGGCCTGTGGTCGTACCGTACAAGCCCCCCGCGAAGTACGCTGCGAAGCCGAAGTCCGTTGCGGCGAGCGGTGCTCGCGGCCTGAAATCGTAGCTGCGCCCTCGGAACGTTCCTGGCGCTCCCGCTGGTCGGCCAGTTGCTGCTCGCGCTGCTGCCGACGGCCGGTGGCGCATGGCTACAGAGTGGTAGTCGACCTTTTTTGTGTCCAGTAGTGAACTATTAATTCCGGTATCACACGCCAAAAATCCCCAAACGTTTGGGGGGAGAAATGGTAGGGCGTCGCATAGGTGAACCTACCCCCCGCCGGTAGCGCAAGAGAGTCCTCCTGCCGCCATGGTGTTCAACGCTGATCCGGGCGACGGCTACCGCGGTCCCGGCGCTGGAGTTGGTGGGCCAGTTGCTGCTGATGGCCGGCGGCGCACGGCTGCCGAGTAGGCGTCAGGGCGCCCCGCTCGATTCTTGAAGCGAACTGCGCCGTCCAGTCCGATCCTCCAGTTTCCAGAAAAAAATGTGGGACGCTATGTGGGACGTGCCACGCGGGACACCCTTTCCACTGCGACGACGCGATCGAATCCGCGACGGCATGCGACCAACACGGATGGCGCTGCCGTCTCGTGAGGCGCTGATTTCGGTCAACGCCCGCGGTGAAGCGGCGGCGTGTGGGTGGTGTTCGTGCCGACCGTCCTCGCCAACAGCGAGAAGGCAGCGGCGCGGCCCGGTGGACCGGGGCTGACGTCGAGGATCCCGACTGACTGTGCCGTCACCCTGCTCCTCGGCCCGGTGGCTGTTCCACAGACGCCTTCGGTGGTCCAGCCGGTTCCCGTTCAGATAGAGGGGTACAACGAGGGAAGCGTGGCCCGATACCTGTCAATAAGTCGCTTTTTATGAGTCACTTACACGTGACTCGCAGCGACCATCGCAGTAGCGGCCAGCGCGGGCGATGTTGCGCACGAAGGCGGGCGTGAGTGCGTTCTCTGGGTGGTGGCCCCGCGGGTTAGGCCTTCGCGACCCATTCAGGTATTCCATTTTTCACCTGCTTTCTGCCGCGATCGCCGATCGGCGGTCGCCATCGACGTAGGCCGCCCACTCGTCCATGAGCCGCCGCCGGCGCTCGAACAGGTCCGAACGCGCATAGGCGGCCTCGACTTTGTTCTGGACCATGTGCGCGAGCGCCACCTCGACAACCTCGCGCGGGTGGTTCGTTTCTTCGGCTGCCCAGTCCCGGAAGGTGGACCGGAGCCGGCGCCGAGCGTCCGCGCCGCCTCGAGAATCTCCGCCGCCCGCCGGCACAGCGGGACCCGGTGCGCGCGCTGCGCCTTCATGCGCGCGGCTGGTATGGTCCACACACGGCCGGACGAGTCGATCTCCGCCCACTCGGCACCGCGAACCTCGCCCCACCTGGCCGCCGTCAGCACGAGCAGCTCGAAAGCCAGCTTGACGACAGGAGCCGCGCCCGAAGTCCTGACGGCCTCAACCGCGGCCGGCACGTCGCGATGCGGCAGCGCCCGCATGTGCTGCACGGGCGCCCGCTGCGGTCCGAGGACCGGCCCGATGCGGTCGCATGGGTTGTCGGGCCGCAGCTCCATGGCCACGGCCCATTCCAGCACGGCCCGGACGCGCTGGCGCACCCGCCGGGCGGTCTGCGCCTTCTCGTGCCAGATGGGCGTGAGGACCTCCAGCACGTCGCCGCTGGTCACCTCAGACACCAGTCGCCCGCCGATCCGCGGGAAGGCGTAGGTTTCCAGGCTGCGAAGCCAGGTGCTCGCGTGCCGGGAGTTGCTCCATCCGGCCTGTTTCTGTGACGGCAACGGCCTTTACATCCAGGTCCAGCCCACTGGCGCGCGGAGTTGGGTCCAGCGGCTCATGATCCAGGGCCGGCGGCGTGAACTGGGACTCGGCGGCTTCCCGCTTGTCTCTCTCGCCGAAGCGCGCGCCAAGGCCTTCGCCTACCGTAAGGTGGCCCGCGACGGCGGCGACCCGCTGACGGAGAAACGCCGCGCCGACGGCATCCCCACCTTCGCGGACGCCGCCGAGCGGGTCTGGAAGGGCAAGAACCCCGGCTGGCGCCATCCCGGGCATGCGCAGGAGTGGATGTCGAGCCTGAGGCGGCACGTACTCCCGCACATCGGACACCCGCCGGTGTGCGATGTCAGCAGCGCCGACGTACTCGACACGCTACGGCGCATCTGGCACGTCCGGCCCGAGACGGCGCGGCGCGTGCGCCGGCGCATCAGCGCGGTCGGGGGGAGTGCCGGCGCGCGGCGGAGATTCTCGAGGCGGCACGGACGCTCGGCGACGGCCGCAGCCCGTTCGTGTTCGCCAGCCAGGGCGGGAAGCCATTCTCGATAACCAGGCTGCCGCGGCTCTTGCAGAACCTGAAGATCGCGGCCGTGCCGCACGGCTTCCGGTCAACCTTTCGAGACTGGGCGGCGGAGGAAACGAATCACCCACGCGAGGTCGTCGAGGCGGCGCTCGCGCACACGGTGCAGAACAAGGTCGAAGCGGCCTACGCGCGGTCGGACCTGTTCGAGCGTCGGCGCCGCCTGATGGACGATTGGGCCGCCTATCTCAGTGGAACACACGGAGCCCGCCCTGCTCCCGCCGCCATCGGTCGTACGCCTGCTCACTGACCCCGAGCGTCTCTTCACACCTGGGAGTTCCGTTGCACGGCGAGGAGGGTGACGATGCCGCATACGATCTTGGGACTGCCGACCATCAACGCCCCGACGGCATGCCCACCAAGGCGACGGCGCGAGGGGCGATTGACCGCTTCACGATCTGGCCCACCGTCCGGCTGACGATTCCGGAGCGCGGCCTCTATACCGGCGTGGCGATTTTCGGGGCCGTCGGGTCCGGCAAGACGTCCGCCTGTATGCACCCGTTCGCGCGCCAGCTCTTGAGCTGGCAAGCGACGAATCCCGAGCGGCGCGCGGCGGCGCTTGTCCTGGAAGTGAGGGGCGATTCTTGCCACGACATCCGCCGGATGCTGACCGAGCTGGACCGGGGCGAGGACTACATCGAGCTGTCCCTTGACGGCCGGCTGACGTGGAATCCGCTGAGTGCCACCTGGCTCGATTCGTACTCGCTGAGTACTGCTCGCGCTCGTGATCCTGCACCATCCGCGCCGCCCGCTCTCGGGCCGGTGGCAAGACGTGTGCAACTAGCGTCCGGATATCATCTCAGTCACAAAAAAAGTGGACCAAGGCGGCTCGTTCGGGTTCGCTCGATGGTCGGCGGCCACGACGGCTATGAGGAAACTGCGTCGTTCCCCCTCAATCGTCAGCGTCACCAACTCCCCGTCGCCGCTGGCAAGACTTGATGAGTGATCTGGCGGAGCACTTTCCTGGGCGTCGCACCGCCGGAGGTCGTAGTCAGCGAATCCACTGAATCGTATGGCCTCGATTTCGAACGGCATGCTCGCGCCGCGGCACATGGTGTTGCCCCACCGCCGCACCATCCCGTCCGGCAGTCCGCCTTCCGTGGCGAGATGGAGGCGCTGAAACCCGTAGCCTGTCCCCGGCTGCAAGCCGAAGGCGCCCACGGCGCTGATCAGATCTTGCGCACTCACGTAGCCGAGCCCTGGTCCGGTTTCCGTACCAGCACCCGTGACCAGGTAGTTGTCGTTGCTCGGTTCGGGGACCAGCTTGAGCGGCAGGTTGGGCGCGCTCGGTGGCGTCACGACCTCCGCGGTTTTCTCGGTGACGGGATCAGTGAACTCAACCTCCACAGGAACAGCAGTCCTCTCGTCGATTGCGAACCAGCCGTCGGCCGGGGCTGCGTGCTCGTCGAAGTCGAAGCTGAATTGCTCGACGCGGCGTTCGTCGCGGATCCGCTCAAGTTGCGGCTCCAGCGCCGCATTGATCAACCAGGCGCCGCCGAACAGCACCGCCGCGCTGCCGGTCACCTTGAATGGTCCGAAGTTGAAGCCAGCCTCGGAGATGCCTCCCAGGACGGCATAGACCAGCGTCGCCACGGCGCAAGCCATGACTACTACAATGCGGTGGCGCGCTCCAAGGAGGCGGCAGTGCGGAACCTCATCGTCTGTTGCGACGGTACCGGAAACGAATACGGGAAGAACAACACGAACGTCATCGAGACCTACACGCTCGCCAGGAAGGGAGCCACGCAGATTGCCTACTACGATCCGGGGGTCGGAACCGGCGGCTGGGCCTATGACGAGGAGAGCGGCGTCCTGCGTGCGCTCACCGACCAGGGAACCGGGGCAGGCCTCCAGAAGAACGTCAACGACGCCTACCGGTACCTGATGGAGGTATATCGGGGTCCGGAGGTCGACCGCATCTTCCTGTTCGGCTTCAGCCGCGGCGCCTTCACGGTACGCTCGCTTGCGGGCATGCTGCACAAGGTAGGGCTGTTGGAGCGGAACGCGGACAACCACGTCGAGTACGCGGCGAAGATCTACAATCGGCAGGGCAACGCCCGCGTCGCGGCCGGCTTCAAGAGGACGTTCAGCCGGGCTGCTCCGGTCCACTTCATCGGCGTCTGGGATACGGTCGCATCTCTGGTGCTGAACGAAGGCAAGCGCTGGACCAATGCCCGGCTGAACCCGGAGATCACGTTCGCGTACCACGCCCTCGCCATCGACGAGCGGCGCAAGGACTTTCGGCCCTGTCTCTGGGATGCGAGGAATACGCGGACGGGGCAGACGCTCGAGCAGGTGTGGTTTGCAGGCGTGCACTCCGACGTTGGGGGCTATCATCCGCAGCGCGGCCTTGCCAATATCTCCCTGCACTGGATGCTCGGCAAGGCGGTGACGGAGCGAATGGAGGTGGACCGGCGCCGGCTCGAGAGCAGACGCTACCGGCCCGACCCGCACGGCGAGTCGCAGGAATCGTACAGGGGATTCTGGCAGTTCCGCGGCGAGCACGTCCGGGAGATTCGCCCGGAATCCAAGGTCCACTCCAGCGTCTGGGTCCGCCGCGCTGAGCTGTCCAACCACTACGCACCGGATAATCTTCCCGACCGGGCAAGCGTCGTCGTCGTCGACTAGGGGCAGGACGAGAAGGTCGCCTTGGCCGTCAGGCTCCACGCGCGGCGGCGCGAAGATGAACCTGCTCTTGCTGCGGCTTCCCAAGGGGATGGGACGATGGCGCTCGGGGCGAGGTATGGCAGCTTGGTGAACGCCTCCCGAACCTCCGGCACAACGTCGTCCAGCGCGACGGGCTCGGGCCGACGATCAGGGACACGAACGAGCGGTTTGGAAACAACAACCAGATCCGCTAGCAGCCCGTGGCAGAAGGGGCTGCTAGTGGCGTCCCGCTCGGTCGCCGTGTTCCAGCTCCTCCATCAGAACGACTTGAAGCTCATCGTTCAGGTACATGCGCATGGAGTCGGGACTCTCTGGGCTTGTCCGCATATGAAGTTGGCGCCTCATGTCGCGCGAACGTATCGCCAACTCATCCATTCGTTGCAGCATCCGCGACTCAGCCGAAGCTTCTGGAACCTGCAGATCGCCTGGAACGAGTTCCATGACCGGATTTTGTAGCCTGGGCAGGGATCGTGGAGGGTGATGTCGAAACGGTCTATGACGATGAGCGTAGAGTAGATCAGTACGTTCTGTGGGCCTCGCACATCGCGTATGCGACCAACTGGATCCCTGCCCCGCAGGTCTAGTCGCAGCTTCCTAGCGAGATCGACATCTACGTAACAGTCTTGGGCGCCGGTGTCGATGAGGGCCTGCTGCTCGACTTGCGGGGGGTGCGGCTCCGTTCGGGTCGGCCGGCGACCGATGCGAACGTCAACGAGAATGCCGTCGTTGATGAGTCGTCCTGGGTCGTCACGGAAGCCCAGTTCGTCAGGATACATGCGGGCGCGGCCAGAGGGAGCTCGGAAGCATACGTGGGCCAGCTCCAACTCTTCGGACTAGGCAGGGACCATGCCCGTACGTCTCAAGAACCCAGTCGTCAGCTTCGGCAAAGCTGTCGAACACCCTGACGACGCGGCGATCTCGAAACACGACCCACTTCCCAGTGTGATTCTGTTCAAGCTGCTCCTTTTGCTCCTCGTACGCCTCGATCTCCGACTCCAACGCGATCTCCGACTCCAACGCGATCGCCTCGGCGTCCATGCCCACCTCCGTTATTTTTCTAAATATAACTCTGGTCGCAGATTAAGCGCGCATGTGTAACAAGTCAAATTCTTGGCAGTCAGTTCTTGGAAGTGCTAGTTTTGGCCCAAAGTTTTGGATTTTTCTGGCTGTCTTGTCGTCCCGTTCCTGCGGTGCTGAAGTTCGCGACGTGCCCGTTCTTGCAGATCTGGGCGAGGTCATAGTAACTGTCGTCCAGGCTGCCTCCCGGCGAGCCGCCAGTACGAGCCCGCCGCTGTTACCGGTCCTAGACCATTCAGGAGGACGCTGAACGCCGGGAGTCGTCAGGTCTCGGGCCGCAGGTTGCTCACCCCGAAGCCAGTGTTCACCACGGATACATCAGATCCCGTGGCAGACCCCTCCGGTGGCCGACGAGACCACCGTCTTGCCGCTGCTATCATTTCTCCGCGCCGGATATCGCCGGGCGACGACGCCCGCACTTGGTGTTTCCGACGATTGACCAACCCGTGACCGAAGGCAGCCTTACGAAGGCGGCGCTAGTCGAGCAGGTGGCCGATGCCACCGGTCTCACGAAGAAGCGCGCCGCAATCATCGTCGACACCGTGTTCGGCAACATCACGGAGGCACTGCACCACGGGGAGAAGGTCGAACTCCGCGGCTTCGGCAGTTTCCGTCTCCGGTGCCGCGAGCCGCGCCGCCATGGCGACGGGTGCATTCCTGACTGAGCCGATTTGCGGCCGGTTGTCGCATTCCTCTTCAGAACGTGGTTGTGGGGAGGACCGACGATGACGCAGACGATGAATGCGTGGCTCAGCCTGACCTTGCTGCTCCTGATCGTGGCATCCGCGGCGCCCGCCGCTGCTCAGACCGCCAGCTCGTTCGAGCAACTGGCCGTGCTTGTCGAATCGGGAGACCGCATCACAGTGACCGACAGCGCCGGGCGGGAGCGCACCGGCCGGATCATTGACCTCTCGCCGACCGCGCTGGGACTGCTGACGGACGGCGCACGCCACGACTTCCGCGAGGCGCACATCGACACGATCAGCCAAATGCGGCAGGACACGCTGCGGAACGGCGCGTGGTTTGGCCTCGCGGTCGGAGCAGCCATCGGAGCGACATACTTCATCCCCAAGTACGACATAGCCGGCCGATACGCCGCGATGTTCTTCGGCTTGTGGGCAGCGGCCGGCACCGGAGTTGGCGTCGGACTTGATGCCCTTGTGCCGAGCCGGCAGGTCATCTACCAACCGACCGGCGCCGCGCAGCGCGTGACCGTAGCGCCGCTCTTGGCGAGCAACCGCCGCGGCTTGGCCGTATCGTTCGGCTTCTGACGGAGGACACGGCCGCCGCCGAGTGCACGCACACGACCGGCGCGAGGACGCTCGAAGGGCTCCTCTCGGTTCTCGACGGCTGGCGGGAAGCCGCCCTGGCGGAATCCGCCGCGGCGCGAGCGGCCGGCGCGGGGCGTGAGCGATGCCAGCCTGCGGGCGCTCGAGATCGTGGGCGCCGGCCCGCACGACATCCACGTCGCGGGCTGCGACGATTTCCAACCCCGTTTCGGCGCCTTCGCCCACGTGCTCCTGCCCGACCTCGACACCGAGGCGCCGCGCGAGACGACCCCGCTCCGGGCCGTAAGGCTCCCGAACCGACCGGGGTCGCTCAGGGTCCATTTTTCCATGCTGGAAGGCTCGACGCGCAGCGCGGCGCGCCCGCGTGCGACCGGCCTCTCGTCGCCGGCACGATCCGCTCGTGCTGTTGTGTCATGTCATGCGGCGTACAGACGTGTTTCAGATCCGCATCGAACCCGAACTCCGCGACCGCCTCGCGCGGCTTCGGGATGAACGGCACGTCAACCCCGGCGCCTGGGCTCGTGACGTCATCGCGGCAGCACTCGACCGTGAACTGCCGGCCGACCTCGAGGCGCCGAAGAGACAACCCCTCGCCGGCTGGAATCCCTGCAAGCTCGGGGACGGCTGGGGCGCGGTGCTCGACGGACCGGTGTCGCCGCGCTCGCGGAGGACCCGCGCCCCGCGCCGATCAGCATCACGAACAGCCGGGGCGGCTGCTGGACGGCTACGATCACCGAGGTCGTCTCCCGCAACCAGCAGCGCATCGTCGTCCGCGACTCCGGCCGGCCGTAGGACTTCACGCTACGCTCGACACGCTCTCGGTCGCCCAGGAGTTGACCGCCGGGGGCATCGACCGCGACCAGGCCGAAGTCATCGCCAACGCCACGGGGGAGCTCGCGGAGCAGGGCGACCAACGTCACGGCCGCCCAGCCGAAGGCCGGAGTCACCGAGGTCCCCGCCCAGCTGCGGACGGAAACTGCCGGTATCCGCACCGACTGAGTACGGTATCGTGAATCGTCATGTTGACGCTTGCCACCTTCGACACCCGCACCGAGAGCGGGCGGCGGAAAGCCGAACGGAACCCCAGGCGACCCGCTACGCTGCTGCCGCCAGGCGCCTTCAGCGACCGCCCGGCGGCCGAAGACGACTTCCGCCGACTGTGCGCGCCCGGCACGCCGCGCGATCGCCACGCCCGTGCTGTCCAGCGCCGACTCGCCAGCGGCTGCGCCGGCTGGAAGCGGCGCCCAACAGCGGACGAGTTCTACGACGCCGTGCGTGCCGAGCAACCGACCGACCGGCAAGCCAGCATCATCCGAATGTGGGGCGCCGAGGCAACGGCGGCCGAGCTCATCGAAGCGTGGGTCCAACACGCGTACACCTTGCGCCAGCTCGTCGCTGCGCTGCACCGCGCCAACTTCGCCTGCGCCCCCCGAATCCACAAGATCAACCGATGGGCCGTGAAGAGCTGACCCTCTCCACGACGGGCGGACACCTGTGGGATCGCGTGCACAAGGCGATAGCCGACGCGCTGGCCAACTTGCACGGCGGACCGTACCGCTTCCAGCTCGGCGGCGGCACCACGCTGGCCGCCCGCTGGAAACACCGCGACAGCTTCGACCTCGACCTCGCCGTGGGCCGCGACGTGCCCCTGCGAGACCTCGCAGAACCCGGGAACCCGTTCCGTCAGACGATGGGGGATCTGGGGGGCACAGCGACGTACCACGAAAGGCAGTGGATCATCGAGTTCGACGCCGGCGAAGTCGACCTTGTCCAACTGAGCCCGATCCCGTCAGGCGCCGAGCGAGCGGCACTCGTCAACGGACACCAGGCAATGGTCCTCGACAGCTCCCAGATACTCCACGGCAAGCTCGAGAGAGCCGACGACGCACTGGTGCGAGATGTCTTCGACCTGATCAAGGCCAACGAGCACGACCCCAAGGCCCTGGCCACCGCGGTCAACTGCCGCAGCCTGTACGACACACAGGTCACGGCGCTCACGCTGGAACACGCCGACGCGACCCTCGAGCGCGATGCCCGCACGCAGCTCGTCGGCGCCGGCGAGATCGACGACCCCGCCACGCTTGGCACACAAGCCGGCGCCGCGCTGCGGGGAGCCGTATACCGCCACGTCGCCATCTGGACCGAAGGAAAACAGGCCATCATCGAATGCCGCACCAACAGCGGTGCAATCCACCGAACCGCAATAGCCCCCGGCGAAATCGACCGCACGCTCGACGAGAGCGGCGTCGGCCACTACCTCGGCGCCACCGCCTTCGGTGCGAGCCGCATCCGCGAAGCGCTCCACGACGCCTGCCGAACCGGCGTAGGCCACCAGAAGGTATGGGAAAGCGAAACGGCTCCGCCCGCCGTCACCGACAGGCGACCCGGGCGCACACAAGACCCGGACCGCTGACCGAGTGGCCAACGGCGCGACACGCAGTGCGAGTGACGTCGCACGTCGCGTTCACCCGAGCAGCCGCACCAACGCACCGCTGACGTAGGGCGTTGATGATGGCGCGCCATTGGACCGAGAGTGAGGACACGGCCGTGCGGCTCGCTGCGGCGCTCGACAACGACCGAGGTGGCCAGCGTCAGCGCGAGCTTGCCGCGCGCCTCGATCGGACGCAAGCGGCTGTCCGGCGGCGAGGTGCGCGGTGCGCGATGGGCCGAGATCAACAAGTCGGCCCGCGTGTGGACGATTCCGGCAACGCGCATGAAGGCGAAGCGCGAGCACCGGGTCCCGCTGTCCGGTCGGGCGGTGGAGATCCTCAAGGCGGCGCGCAAGCTCGGCGATGGCCGCAGTCGGTTGGTGTTTCCCAGCAGGGGAGACAAACCGATTTCGATAACGCGGCTGCCACGGATGCTGCAGAACCTGAAGATCGCAGCCGTGCCTCACGGATTCAGGTCCTCTTTTCGGGACTGGGCGGCCGAGGAGACCAACCATCCGCGCGAGGTCGTCGAGGCGGCGCTGGCGCATGCGGTGGCCAACCAGACCGAGGCGGCCTATGCGCGCTCGGACCTGTTCGAGCGGCGGCGGCGGCTGATGGATGAGTGGGCCGAGTACATCAGTCGGTAGTGCTCCGGTGCTCTCCGTGGCATCTGTCTACCCGTCTTTCAGGGCGCGCCGCTCGATGTAGGCCAGAGCGGCCTGGGTGAGAAAACCGGATCTGGAGGTATCGGCGAGCCGCGCGGCGTGGTCAATCCGCGCGAGCGCCCGCTGCGGAATTGTGACGCTCAGCCGGACAGTCTTGTTCGAGATTTGCAGTTTTTCAAGGTCGACGTGGATGCCTACCAGAAACGCCCCCGGCTCGACGGCGTGCAGCATGCGCGGAGGCTCCGGGATAGGCTCGCCGTCGGCGATCATGCCGTCTAGATGACACAGGATCGCCTCTTCGGCGTTGCGGACCGCATCGTCCAGGTTATCGCCCTCGGTGAAGCATCCCGGAAGGTCTACGATCTCGACGCTGTAGCCGCCGTCGCGCTCGGCGTGCAGTTTCGCGAAGTAGATGATCATCGGTCTCTCCAGTCCCAGCCGGCCTGCCGGTATATGCTGCGGATCGTCCTGACGTAGAGGTCTTTCCTCGGATGCGGCACGGTGACACGGCCCGGCTTCGTCGGATGCGCGAAGTTCTGATGGCTGCCGCGACCGCCGACGTTGCGCCATCCCTCACGCTTCAGCCGGTTGATGATCACGGCGCTGTTAATATGCGTATAGGGTATATACTAGCATCGTGCGTCAACGCGTTCTGCGAGAATAGTCGCGGCGGCGCTGGGCGCATCTTGATGTAGCCCCCGAACCCCTACCACTACCCAGAGAGCCAAGAGAGAGGTCCTTGGCGGCTCGGGCCAGAGTCCCGCTCCCGCGTGCGCTGCTGGGCATGGCGGTGCATCAGCTCTACCACTCGCGCAACGTCGCGGCGATCGTCTTGTAGTCCGCGTCCAAGCCTGTCACATGCCCGGAAAGCTGTTCGATTTGCCGCCGCAAGGTTTCGCTCTGCGCGGACAACTTCCGCAAGGCTGCCGTCAACTGCCGTTCTAGTTCGGTCATACAGCTCCTTCACTCGCTCGACAGCATCACGGCAGGCCGCCCGCCCACTCTCCAGGGCGGATAGTCCAGCGAGCCGGCCGGCAGCACCACGAACCGCTCCCCCTCGATCTCGTGCAGCGTCACTCCCCAAGTCGTCTGCTCCATCTGCGACAGGGTCTCGCGGGCCTGCTTGATGTTCACGTTGAGCACGGCCACGGTCCTGATCCGGCTCTCGATGCTCGCGGACAACCAGTGCATCGTCGCCCAGCATCCGCCGGAGATACCGAGAAAGAGGCTCAGGCCCATCACCAGGGGCCGGAGCCAAGCGCGCATCAGCAGAACGTGCATCCGTCCGGTCGACGCCGCCATATCGTCTTCGATGGAACGCAGCGCGTAGCTTGCGACACCGTTCAAGCTCTTGCCAAGCCTCCGCAGCTCGCGCCCGGCCGTCGCCTCGATCTCCAGCCGCTCGGTTTCCAGCTTCTGCCGCAGCCTCTCGGTCAAGTCGCTTTGGCTCGAAGTCATGCTCGTACAGCGCTCCCTTCAGCCGCCACCGCTTTCCGCTGTCCGGATCCCGCGCGGTCACGTAGCTGTCGCCCTGGCGCGGCACGTCAAGGCCCGCCTCCTCCAGGGCGGAGACGACGTAGGCGCGGTGTCCTGGCTGCTGCGTCCTGGCGCGCGCCGGGTCGTCCGGCCGGCTCCAGCCGTGCTCGTGGTTGAAGCCGTCGCGCAACGGGTCAAAGGTCTGCTGCCAGCCGGGCGGCGCGATGTTGAGGCTGCGGCCCGTCTCCAGGTCGCAGCGGGCGGCGAGCACATGCACGTGCACCCCGCCGCCGCGCTCGCGGTGCTCGACGGCCGTCCACGCGTAGCGGTCGGGCTCAAGCCCCGCCCAGGCCGTCTGCTCGAACTTGTCGAGGACCGCCTCGATCTGCGCATCGGTCGGTCGGTCTTCTGGCGCCCAGGCGATCACCCCCGAGGTGTACTTGTGCTCGAACTCCAGCGTATCGGCGACGGCCGCCACCATCTCCGGATCCCCGCGGAGGACGTCGACGCCCTCACGCAGCTCCCCGGCCGAGTCCCGCGCCAACCGCAAGCTCGCCCGGGCCGCCGGTGACCCGCTGGCCGAGAACACCGCGCTAACGGCATGCTGACCTTCGCCGCCGCCGCTGAACGGGTCTGGAACGACAAGAACCCCGGCTGCCGCCATCCCCAGCATGCTCAGGACTGGATGTCGAGCCTGACACGCTACGTTCTACCGCACATCGGCAAGATGCCCGTGAGCCAGGTGACCAGCGCCGACGTGCTCGACACGCTACGGCGCATCTGGCATGTCCGCCCGGCGACCGCGCGGCGCGTGCGCCAGCGCATCGGCGCTGTGATGGACTGGGCCATCGCGATGCAGCTTCGGACGGACAATCCCTGCGACCGGCTCGGGCCGGTACTAGGCCCCCAACAGGATCTCGTGCAGCACATGCGGGCATTGCCCCACGCCGAGGTAGCTGGGGCGATCCGGACGGTGTGGGCCTCGGGAGCAACAACGGCCGTCAAGCTGGCGTTTGAGTTCCTCGTGCTGACGGCGGCCCGTTCGGGAGAAGTGCGCGGTGCGCGGTGGGCGGAGATCGATCTTTCTGACCGCGTGTGGACGATTCCGGCCACTCGGATGAAGGCGAAACGCGTGCACCGGATCCCGCTGTCCGGGCGGGCGAAGCAGATTCTCGAGGCGGCGCGGGCGCTCGGCGACGGTCGCGGCCCGCTCGTGTTCCCTAGCAAGGGGAGGAATCCGATTTCTATTACGCGGCTTCCCCGGCTGCTTCAGAACCACAGGATCGCGGCCGTGCCAGACGGGTTCAGGTCGTCCTTCCGGGACTGGGCTGCGGAGGAAACGAACCTTGATCCACGTGAAGTCGTCGAGGCGGCACTGGCGCATGTGGTCGGGAACCAGACGGAGGCGGCCTATGCGCGGTCGGACCTGTTTGAGCGGCGCCGCCGGCTGATGGGCGACTGGTCGGCCTACCTCGGCAGAAACTGTAGCCATTAGATGGAATCGGCTACGTTTGCGGCCTGAGATTCAGTAGGACCGACCTTGCCGCGCAGAGCGGCTTACCGGCCGCTCACGCGCGGCCGGGGCTGGCGTCGCTTTTGAGTGACGTCGGGTGATGCCGGCCCCGCCTATGTCAGCGGTCACGTAGAACTGACCGAATCTCGACACCTGTCGGTCTTTCCGGTTTGTCGTTCGTTTCGTCAGGTTGAAAGTACCAACAACAACGATGAAGGCTGTGGGGGCTGTGCGAAACCGCGTCTGCGCGGTTTCGCACAGCTCCGGTGGGCGCGTTCTTTGCGTCCACGGGAGCGGTAGCGTCCAGAGCCTGGCGCTGGCGAGGGACAGCGCGTTCGGGTAGCATACGCGGCTGGTGTCCGGGTGGGCGCTGGCCCCACGTTCTCAAACTAGGCCACTACCGCGGCAGGGCCATGGGCCACCAACAACTAATCTATCCACACTAACGGTGGCCGCTCTCGCACAAATCTGAACCGGAAATTCGGAGCCTGTCGAGACTCGGCGCTGGTCCACACACTTACCTCACCGTCCGACCTGACAACGACGCGAGTTCTTCGCGAAACAGCGCCGCGGAGACGCTCGTACTCACCGAGGGCACCAAGGGCTAGAGAAACGTCTTGCGCGCTATCGCTGTCACAGTCGACGATCACGATGCCGGGGGTTCGGTGAAGCGGGATGTTCCTGGTGTCATGGAAGTCCCAGTCGAACGTTAGAAGAGTCCGGTTGTCTCTCCAGCACAGCGCCGCTTGGTCGTCGTCCGGCCGGCCCGCCATCTGAAGTTGTCTCGTGGTAGTGAAGTTGTAATTGTGGCGGTCCAAGACCTCTTCGACAGAGCGAGGGACTGATTCGTCCAGGTGGAAGCGCGAACGTGTCCTGCGGCGTCCTGTCGGTGGTACGAGGCGTTGCCAGCCCATCCTGCTCCGAACTTACGACTCCGAGGCTAGCTGCAAACTTGAATCCAAGTGAGCCCCTAGTGCTCTCGATCCTTCGGTGGGAACGGATCGCGGCCGTAACTGTCCTTCGAACGGATTCTCCCGTCCCGACCATGAATCACGAGGTCGACCGCATCCTGCCGCGCCTCGCGCCGTGCGACCTGGATCGCATTGGCCTGGGTGTTGTGTGAGGAAATCCTAGAACCGGCTTGAGTAATCTTCCACCGACCGCCGTCCTTTGACACATGCACGTTGCTTCTGCTTGGCATCGCTTTCTCTCCTTGCAGGCTACTGCGACGACTGAACTAGCGTAACAAAAGTAGACCGCACCGACTGCGTCGGCACGGGAATGATGTTCCTGGCCGGAGGCAAACGCAACCGCTTCAAACTCAGGAACGAGCACGGCGTCCAAAGAGGAGAGCCTCACGAGTAGGCTTTAGCGGCTCGGGCCAGAGTCCCGCTCCCGCGTGCGCTGCTGGGCATGGCGGTGCATCAGCTCTACCACTCGCGCAACGTCGCGGCGATCGTCTTGTAGTCCGCGTCCAAGCCTGTCACATGCCCGGAAAGCTGCTCGATTTGCCGCCGCAAGGTTCCGCTCTGTGCGGCCTGCTGCTCGACACGCTGCTGCGAGGCTTCGACCTGCTCGGTGTGCCGCCGCTGCTGCGGGAGCGTGCCCGCGCAGCGGAGCGTCGCCTCCCTTTAGCCCTTTAGCGACGCGGAGGTCGCGACGATGAGCCGAGCGACCTCCGCGTCGACGGCGCGGCGCTACGGTCTCGAGCGGGTGTGTCGAACGTGGGATAGGTCGCGCTCGGCCGTCGCTGCGTTCGTCGAACGCTACAACCAGTGCTGGCGCCTCGAAACGCTGGCGTATCGCACGCCAAGCGAAGCGCGCGAGCAATTCGAGCTACGACATGCCGCGTAGCGCAAACGTGTGTTCAAGAAACCGCGTGCGGTACAGGCTCAATACCTCGACGGGACGAGGCTGTCCGAGGATCCGCCATGCCGCCAAAACCGTGCCGGCTAGCGGATAGCGTCAACTCTACTGCTTCTTGTTGGGCCGTTGAGTGACCGAGGACGCTGCCGCCGACTTGGCTGCCCGGCTCGCCTTCGGGTTGCGAAGCACCTTGCCCGCTGCAGACGCTGCCGCTCGGCTCGTGACTTCTTTGTTGGCTATCCGTGGCGCGGCGTACACCTCGTTGGTACGAGAAGGCGCGCTGCGAACATGGGCGCGTTTGATCGGCTGCGGTATCTGGAGTTCTGCGCGACGCCAGAAGCGGTCATCGGCTTCCGGGATATCCGAAAAGTCGATGTTCTCGTCTGCGATCGCCTCAATGCTCCGGAGCTTGTTGCTCACGATAGGCATAGTATGCCTGTCTTTCCTTCAAGCTGGCCTTCCTGGCTGAAATCACCCGGATGCGACCGTGACGACGAGTGTATACCACAGCAATGACCACCTTCGGCGCTATGGCTCCATAGCTGATCATGGATTTGTGCCGTTGGTTGTGCGACGCTTGGCACATGGCTACAAACTTGGCAATCGGGCCTGATCTCCTCAACCGCGCCGTGGAACTCAGCGGCGCCAAGACGAAGACCGCGGCCGTGACCCTCGCCCTGAAAGAGTTCATCGCGCGGCGGGAACAGCGTGGCCTGATCGAACTGTTCGACTCGCTCGAATGGGACCCGACGTACGATTACAAGACCGGGCGCTCGCGCTCATGAGCCTGTTCGTCGACACCAGCGTCTGGTCGCTTGCACTGCGGAAAGACACGCCGGGTGACGCGCCGGAGCAGGTCCGTCTGCGCGAAGCCTTGGCCTCCCAGGCGGAGATCTGGACCACTGGATTGGTGCTGCAGGAATTGCTCCAAGGCTTTCGTGGCCCCAAGGCACGCGATGCGATTGCAGACCTGGCGCCGTCGTTGAATCGCAAGAACCACGCCGCAGCTGGCACATTTCCTGCTTTCAATACCTCCGGGAAACGGCGTTGGCGGGGACGACACGCCGATCTATACTGCGGAGGTCTCGGTGCGACGCGGGGTTTCACCACGGACTCCTAGTCGAGCATCAGGTGGCAGAAAACGCACGCGGGATCGACGGGCTGCGCGAAGCGATCGTGAAGGGCTTCGAGGCGATGGATCGCCGATTCGAGGCCATCGATCGCCGATTCGAGACCATCGATCGGCGGTTCGAGACCATCGACCGGCGGTTCGAGACCATCGACCAGACCATGGACCGCCGGTTCGAGGCCATGGACCAGAAGCTGTCCCGCCAGTTCTTCTGGCTGGTCGGCACGCTGGTCGCGATCCTTCTCACGATACTCACCCGCTGACAGGCCGCGCCAGTGCGCGCGCAATCCGGGTCTGCAGGGCTTGCTTGCGGGCCGGGTCCTCCAGCGACAACCGCATCCGCATCGATCCGGTCGAAAACCGCGAGATCGAGCAAAGCCGTTCGGATTTCCGCCGGCAGGCTGCGCAGTAGCCGAATGCCGACGAAGTCCGCCTGGATGCTCCCGGCATCCGGTGTCGAACGAAGAGCGCAACCAATTTGACATGCAGTTTCAACGTCGGCGAAAAAACCCGACGACCGCCCTGCTTTTTGGGCTGTTCCTTGGCTCGTTGGGCGCTGACAGGGGCAGACGCTCGCGTCGCCGGTCTCGGTGCGACGCGGGGTTTCACCACGGGCTCCTGGAGCTTGACAATCGGTTCTCGTGTGGACAACGTTAGGCGAATGTGGAGTATCGCGCCGGCTGCGGGAGCGCATCCGTGTGAGGATGTCGGCCATGCGCCCCGTTCGGCGTGACGGGGTCTCAGCGGGAGCAGCGTCGAGAACAGGGGGGCAGGATGCCGGAGATGGGCGCGAGACTGTTGGTTCTGACATTGTTCGTCCCGACCTTGATCGGCGGCATGTCCGCGCTGGTCGGGGCGCAGACCGGTCCTCACGCGCCTGCCAACGTGCGAGCTACGGGCGAGGGTGGATCCGTGACCCTCACCTGGGCGCTCGTCGAAGGTGCGGATCAGTACGTGGTGTACCAGCGCAGCAGGAAAATTTTCGATTTGCCCCCCGGTACGTGGGACCCTCAATGCTATGTCGATGGCGATATCCATCGGGATTGTCTCGAACTGGCATCTGACATCAAAGAAACGAGCTATACCTACACTCCAACCTTGGGCTACCACGCATACTGGGTGGCAGCTTGCAACGCCAATGGCTGTTCACCTTTCCCTGCGGAGCCGGTCTTCGCTACAGCACAGATACCTGGTCTATATTCCCCTGGAGTCGTTGCCAGAACCAGCGACGAATTGACGATAAATTGGCGAGCAAGGGGGGCGACTCATTTCGAATTGCATCGGCGCCTCTCTTCAGCCGATAGCTTCATCCTTGTAGATTCGCGCATCACCAACGTGGATTACGATCATGAACATTGGACGCTTGCTACCGAGACCAGATATGGCGACTCGGGGTTGAATCCAGCCACGGTCTACGCCTACCGGATCAAGGCCTGCAACGCCTATGGGTGCTCGCCGTTTTCGTCAACAGGTGGGACAACGGAGGCTGCCGGTCCTGTTGATGTTCCATTAGCGCCCACGCGTGTCCGGGGCAGAATGGTGGAGCGGTCGCTGGCCCGAGACCCAATAGAAATATTGTGGGATCCGGTGGATGGAGCGACCTACTATGAGATATACCGGAATTCCGACCTGGAGGCGGAGGTGACTGCGCCTCAACAGAGCTTCCTCTACACACTCCCCTTCTTCCAACACTGGGGTTGGAGGGACTATGCGGTTCTGGCGTGTAACAAGGCCGGGTGTTCCGAACCTGCGCGTATCGATGACGGCAAGCCATAATGCCTGGAACAACCGCAGGAATTGTGGGGAGGGCGGCGAAGAAGACGGGGAGAGCCATCGTCAAGTGCGCCGCCTACATATTAAGGGCGATTTTCCAGGTGGGCTTGTTCGGTGGTTGAGCGCCCATCCGAAGTTCTCCGATCGCAAGGAACGCGTGATGCGGCGAGTACCACTGGAATCCTGAAGAACCCACGCTCACGCAACTGGCGTACCTTGTCGGGCCGGGCGCCTGACCGGTCTCGGTGCGACGCGGGACTTTCACCACGGACTCCTAGTCGAGCATCAGGTGGCAGAAAACGCACGCGGGATCGACGGGCTGCGCGAAGCGGTCGTGAAGGGCTTCGAGGCGATGGATCGCCGATTCGAGGCCATCGATCGCCGATTCGACGCCATCGACCAGCGGTTCGACGCCATCGACCGGCGGTTCGAGACCATCGACCGGCGGTTCGAGACCATCGACCGGCGGTTCGAGACGAGCGACCAGCGGTTCGGCGCGATCAACCAGACCATGGACCGGCGGTTCGAGGCCATGGACCAGAAGCTGTCCCGCCAGTTCTTCTGGCTGGTCGGCACGCTGGTCGTGATCCTTCTCACGATACTCACCCGCTGACAGGCCGCTCCTGGAGCCGCGCCAGTGCGCGCGCAATCCGGGTCTGCAGGGCTTGCTTGCGGGCCGGGTCCTCCAGCGACAACCGCTTGAGACAATGCGCCTTGACCAGCGGGTGCATAAGTCGCGCGGCGCCGGCCTTGTCGCTGGGCAGGAAGAAGCCGTCCAACTCGGGCCGCTTCACCACGCGCAGGCGCGCGGCGCTCGATCCCAGCACTGCGTCCACCAGATCCGCATCGATCCGGTCGAAAACCGCGAGATCGAGCAAAGCCGTTCGGATTTCCGCCGGCAGGCTGCGCAGTAGCCGAATGCCGACGAAGTCCGCCGGGATGCTCCCGGCATCCGGTTCGGAATTCCCTGGTCCCGGAGCGCTGCGGCAGTGCGCCACCGCCAGCGGCCAGCCAGCCGTACGCTCCCAGACCGCCGCGAGCGCGCGGTCCGACAACTCGTCGTGAAAATAGCGGCCCACCTCGGTTGCCGAGAAGCGCAACTGCTCTGTGCCGACAATGCTCACCGAACCGTCCAGCTCGTGCCCGGTGAGATTGATCGTCGGGTTGGATCGGCACGCAATGGCCACATGGAGATTCCCCGGTCCGCGCTTGACCAGCCGGTCGAGCCAGTCGGTGCTGCGCGGCGGGAGCCGATCCACGTTGTCGAGAACCAGCAGGCAGGGCGCCGCATGCAGCTCTATCGCGCGAGCCAGCAGCCCCATCTGCTGCGCACTGCGTAACGCCGACCATCCGTCGAATTCCCGCAACAGCGTGAGATCCATGCCCGCATGGTGGAAGGCGCAGGCGACAAGGCTGGCGAGCTCGCTCGGCGTATCGTGGGCGTCCAGCGCAAGCCAGCCGGCGACGCCCTCTTGCCGCTGCTTGCGGCATATTTCAGCCAGCAGCGTGGTCTTGCCGAATCCGACCGGCGCCCGCAGGACGGTGAGCCGCCGGTCCAGCAGGGAGTCGAGCTGTCGCACCAGAGCCTCCCGGCGCACATGGCCGGCCGGCAGTTCCGGGATCGCGAACTTCACACTTGAAGTAACGCGCGAGAGGCGGAAACCGGACAGCGGGCCGAACGACGGTGGGTACTAGCAGTCCTGCCCGGAAATTCCGCGCAGCGCCTCGGCGAGCTCGCGGGCGGTCGCCGGGCGGGAGGACCGCCCGGACGTCAGTATCGATGCCGCGAACCTGGCCGCGGCGGACGCCGGATCCGCGGCCGCCCCCGGCGAGACGCCGACATCGATGCTCTGCCGAAGAATGCGGTCCGTAACTTCGTCCATGCCGGCGCCGGCAAAGGGATGGCGTCCCGACACCATTTCGTACAGGACCACGCCCAGCGACCAGACATCGTCGGCCTCCCCGGCCGGGCGGCCGGAGAGCACCTCGGGCGACGCGTAGTGCGGCGTGCCGCCCACCATGGCGGCGTCATCCATGGCGCCGGCCAGACCGAAATCCAGCAGCTTCGGCGACCCGTCCGACGTGAACGCGATGTTGCCCGGCTTGATGTCCCGATGCAGATAGCGCGCCTCGTGCAGCGCCGCGAGCGCTTCCGCAAGGGCGGCGGTGATGGCAACCCCTTGCGGCGGTGCGATCGGTCCCTGCCGCAGCCGATCCGCAAGCGTGCCGCCCGCCAGGAACTCGACGACCAGGAACGGGCGGCCGCGCCACGACTCGATGCCGTAGATCTGGGCCAGCGCCGGGTGCGCCACCGTCGCCATGGTCCAGGCTTCGGACCGCAGGCCCATCAACTGCGCCACTGAAATCCCCGGCAGGGTCTTGATGGCCACGTCGCGCTGGAGCTGCATGTCGCGCGCCGCGTATGCCGTCCCCATGCCGCCGCTGCCGAGGCGCCGCGTCAGCCGATACTTGCCGGCGAGAAGGGCCGGCACCTCCACCTCGTCGTACTCCGTTCCGCAGTCGCACCCGCGCGTCGCCGCGGCCGCCGCCAGGCAGCCGCACGCCGGGCACTCGCGCGCCGGCGGACCGTCCAGCGAACCGACTGCCGGGACACGCAGCGAGCGCAGTCGGGCAATCCCGAGCCCGGCGGCCGCCGCCAGCGCTTCGAGGAACGGGACGTCAATGGATCGCACAATCCGGTCGTCGAAGCGCCGGCCGACGACCAGAACCCCGATGACCTCCGCGCCGGGGCCGATGACCGCCGCTACGGCGTCGGCCCCGGCATCGAGGACCCACGCCGCCTCGTCGGGCGGCAGCAGCTCGAACACGGACGCCGCGTCGCCTGGATGGACCCGCACCGACCCGCCGGCTCTCTCCAGCATGTGCACGATCGACGAGGCGCGCGCCAGCGGCGGCAGCGCGGCATCCCGTGCCTCGAAATCCCGCGCGCCCGTCTCGATCTCGCCTGCAACCAGCAGCGCGGCGGGCGAACCGCAGCTGCGCTGGATCGCGCGCGTCACCGTCCGGCCGAGTGCCTCGATGCCTCCCCCCTGCGCCACGGCCGCCGTCGCGGCGGCCAGCGCCTGGCGCTGGTCCGTCGTCTCCGGAACGACCCACGCGTCCAGGCGCATCAGGATGCGCTCGCGGCCGGCGGCCACCAGCAGCAGGGTCCCGAAGGCCGCCGCGAGAGACAGCACCAGCGGATCCGCGACGAAAGCGCCGACCGCGCGCTCCGGTCGACTTGCTACCAGCAAGCCCGTCGCCACCGCCGGCGCAGCCGCCAGCGCCGCGAGCAGCCGGCGGCGCATGAGCAACCGTCTGTACCACGCCCGCACCACCTCGCGCGGGTGCGGTACGCGCACCGCGAGCACCGAGTACCACAGCAGGAGCATCCCTGGAAAACGGAACAGGTCAACCAGCAGCATGTACGGGGACCACTCGTAGTTGGACGCCCAGGGTCCCGGCGTGAACGCCTCGACTACGTCGTACGCCGTCTCCATTCCCAGGTACAGGCAGAACGCACTGGCAAACAGCACAACCCGCCGTACTTCATCGGCCGGCGCCGTGCGGGCGCGCAGCGCAATGACCCCGACCGCCGCCAGCGCCTGAAGACCCTGCACAGCGAAGGTCGCATCGATGACCACGAAGATGGCCGTCCCGTAGCCCGCCCACGCGAGTTCGGCCGACACCGCGCACGCGACCCAGATGCCGCAACCAACTCCCACGCTGATGGGGACCATTCGTCGCGCAAGGTCATCCAGCCGGGTGCGCCGATGGATGCGGGGACACTCTCTCGCAAACGCCCACAGGAACGCCGGCGCGAACATGTAGGGGTGGACGTAGAGGGATAACAGGAGCTTGCCCGACGCCGGCAGCTCCAGGATAAAGCGCTCGGTCATGTCGGGCGGCGGCATCGCCCAGAAAAGCGCATACAGCAGGTCGATCGGCACGCACGTCGCCGTGAGGAGAAAATAGGCCCCGAGGAGCCAGGACCGCCGGTCACGACGTCCGAGAAGCAGCAAGAGACCTGCTGTCGCCGCATGCGCGACCAACAGGTTGGTCATCCAGACGGCGTACTCACCGTGCTGGCGGTGGTAGTCGCCCCACGCCCAGGGGAGTAGCGCCAGACCCGCCACCACCTCGACAGCGGCGATGGCGACAAGCGCGTTGAGGACGCGCCGCACGAACGGACCGGCGTACGGCTCTGAGTCGGACAACGCCGGGTTGACCGGTGCGCGTCCTGCGCCGTGGCCGGACGCGAATGCCCGCGACAGCGTGCGCAGGTTGTCAAGTGCGCCGCGGCTGGCGGGCGCGGCGAGTCGCGCGCAGCGCTCCCACTGCACGTCCTGATTCAACGTGACGGCGTCCGCCGCGTCGACGATTATGGCGTCCGGATTCTCATTACGCATGTGGCATCGCGGCACTCAGGCGAACCAACGCGCGCCCGCACCGCCTTGCGCGCGCCGGGTCATCCGGGCGGCTCCAGCCGTGCTCGTAACGGAGACCGGACAGCGGGCCAGGTAGTGGCCTACTCACCCTGTCCGCAAATCCTCTGCAGCTTGTCGGCGAACGCGCACGCGGTTGCCGGCCGCGATGGCCGTTCGGCCGTCAATATCGATGCCGCGAACCTGACCGCGGCGGAGGGCGTATCCGCGGCCGGCCCGGGCGGTACCCGGACGGCGATGCGTTGATGAAGAATGCGGTCCGTAACTTCGTCGACGCCGGTACCGGCAAAGGGATGGCGTCCCGACACCATCTCGTACAGCACCACGCAGAGGGACCAGACGTCGTCGGCCTCCCCGGCCGGCGAGCCGGACAGCACCTCGGGCGACACATAGCGCGGCGTGCCGCCTGTCAGGGCGGTGTCATCCGTTGCTCCGGCCAGACCGAAATCCAGCAGCTTCGGGGAACCGTCCGACGTGAACGCGATGTTGCTCGGCTTGATGTCCCGATGCAGGTAGCCCGCCGCGTGCAATGCCACGAGCGCGTCCGCGAGGGCGGCGATGATCGCAACGGCGCGCGGCGGCGCGATCGGCCCGCGCCGCAGCCGATCCGCGAGCGTGCCGCCCGCCAGGAACTCGACGATCAGCAGCGGGCGGCCCCGCCACGACTCGATGCCGTGGATCTGGGCCAGCGCCGGGTGCTGCACCGACGCCATGGCCCAGCCTTCCGATCGCAGCGCCATGAGGCGCGCCACCGACATCCCCGACAGGGTCTTGACGGCCACGTCGCGCTGGAGCTGCATGTCGAGCGCGGCGTATGCCGTCCCCATGCCCCCATTGCCCAGGCGGCGCGTCAGCCGATACTTGCCGGCCAGCAGCACCGGAACGTCCGTCTCGACGTATTCCAATGCGCAGTCGCATCCGCGCGCCGCGGCGGCCGCCGCCAGGCAGCCGCACTGCGGGCACTGGCGCGCCGGCGGACCGTCCAGCGAACCGACTTGCGGGACGCGCAGCGAGCGCAGGCGCGCAATCGCCAGTCCGGCGGCCGCCGCAAGCGCCTCGAGGAACGGGACGTCGACGGAACGCACGATTCGGTCGTCGAAGCGCCGGCCGACGACAAGCACCCCGATCACCTCCGCGCCGGGACCGACGACCGCCACGACGGCGTCGGCTCCGGTCTCGACGACCCACACCGCCTCGTCGGGCGGCAGCAGCTCGAACACGGACGTCGCGTCGCCTGGATGGACCCGTACCGACCCGCCGGCTCGTTCCAGCATGTGAAAGATCGACGAGGCGCGCGCCAGGGGCGGCAGTGCGGCATCCCGCGCCTCGAAGTCCTCCGCTCCCGTTCCGTTCTCGCCTGCAACCAGCAGCGCGGCGGGCGAACCGCAGCTGCGGTTGATCGCGCGCGTCACCGTTCGGCCGATAACCTCGATGTGCCCCGCCTGCGCCAGCGCCGCGGTCGCCGCGGCCAGCGCCTGGCGCTGGTCCGTCGTCTCCGGAACGACCCAGGCGTCCAGGCGCACCAGGATGCGCTCGCGGCCGGCGGCCACCAGCAGCAGGGTCCCGAAGGCCGCGGCGAGAGACAGCACCAGCGGATCCGCGATGAAGGCGCCGACCGCGCGCTCCGGTCGACTTGCTACCAGCAAGCCCGTCGCCACCGGCGGCACCGCTGCCAGCGCAACGAGCAGCCGGCGGCGCATGAGCAACCGTCTGTACCACGCCCGCACCACCTCGCGCGGGTGTGGCACTCGCACCGCGAGCACCGAGTACCACAACAGCGCCATCCCCGGAAAACGGACCAAGTCGGCCAGCAGACTGTACGGGGACCATTCATAGTTCGACGGCCAAACCCCGGGCGAGAACGCCTCGACGGCGTCGTACCCGAACGTTGACCCCGCGAACAGCAGGAACGCGCTGCTGAACAGCACGACCCGCCGCGCTTCGTCGGCCGGCGCCATACGCGCGCGTAGCGCGATAACCCCGACTGCAGCGAGCGCCAAAAAACTCAGGGCAGCGACGCCTGCATCTGAGATCGCGAAGAGGGCCGCGCTCCCGTGACCCCGCCAAGCGAATGTGAATGACACCGAGCCCATGAACCAGATGCCGAATCCGACGCCCAGGCTGATTGGAACCATGCGCCGCGCCAGGTCATCCAGCCGCGTCCGCCGCTGTACCTGTGGACACTCTCTGGCGAACGCCCACAGGAACGCGGGCGCGTACAGGTAGGGATGGAGGTACAGGTATTCCAGAAGCACGCCCGACACGGGCATCTCCAGGATATAGCTCTCAATCATGTCGAGATCCGGCATCCCCCAGAGGAACGCGTTAAACATGTGGTACGGCGCGATCGCAGCCTGGAGGAGGAAATAGCCGCCGAGGAGCCGGGTGCGCCGGTCGCGGCGTCCCGCGAGCAGCAGCAGGCCCGCCGTCGCCGTATACTCAAGGAGCAGGCCGGTAAGAAAGATGCCGAAATCGGTTTGCTGGCGAACGAAATCGTTCCATGTCCAGGGGAGCAGCGCCAGCGCCAGCGCCACCTCGACAGCAGCGATGGCGAGGAGCGCCTTGAGGATGCGGCGCACGAACGGACCGGCGTACGGCTCGGAGTCGGACAACGCCGGGTTGACCGGCGCGTGCCCCGCGGCGCGTCCGGACGGGAAGGCCCGCGACAGCGTGCGCAGGTTGTCGAGCGCGCCGCGGCTGGCGGGCGCGGCGAGTCGCGCGCAGCGCTCCCACTGCACGTCCTGATTCAACGTGACGGCGTCCGCCGCGTCGACGACAATGTCGTCGGGATCCTCGTTACGCATTCGGCATCTCGCCGCTCAGCCGGATCAGCGCGCGCCGCACCGCCTTGCGCGCCGCGTCCGCGCTCGGCATGCGTTCGACGAACGCGAGTTGGCGGTAGTTGTAGCCGAGTTCGACGCGGCCCACGATCAGCCTTCGATCGCGGGCGTTCAAGCATTTCAGACCGTCCAGGTAGCGCCCCCAAGCCTCGTTGTCCATTAGTTGCCGGAACTGCGGCGCGCCTTCTTCGGAGGCCCGCACGGGTAGATCCGCCGCGTCGACAACCCGGCGGTGTGCGGCGCGCCGCAACTGGTCACGAATCCGGTTCTCGAGGGCCCGGCGCAGGTAGCCCCGCAGCGCGCCGGCGTGCGCCGGTTCGAACCAGGTCAGCCGCGAGAACGTATTGCTCAGGGCGTCCTGCACCACGTCGCTGGTGTCGACGGCGCCGCGAATCCAGCCCGGCAGGCGGCCCCGCGCCCATCGCCTGAGCCAGGACGAATACCAGTCGGCCAGCGTGTTGAGCGCCGGCCGGCTGCCCATCCGGGCCCGCGCCAGCAGGCGCCGTTCCCAGGCAGCCTGACGCGCTTCCGGTCTGCTGCACTCGCCGGTCGATGAGGGCGGGGAAGAATCTGCGGTGGTCAAGAGAGAACGCCCGCGGACAGCGCGTAGCGCACCGCGTCCGTCCGACTGCTGACGCCCGTCTTGCGGTAGATGCTCTTCAGGTGGTAGCGCACGCCGTCCAACGTCATTCCGAGGCGGCTGCCGACCTCCTGGTTGGGATGGCCTTGTTGGACCTCCTGCAGCACCTGCACCTCCCGCGGCGTGAAGATTCCGTTGTTGTCGATCGCCGGCGCGTCCACCTGCGCCAGCAGGGACTCGGCCGCCCGCCGCACGTCCTCGTCGAGGTCCGTGTCGAGCAGTTGCTTCAGAACCCGCCGGCTGACCTCGCGATGGCGCACCAACGGCCCGACGTAATCCACCTCGCCCACCAGACGCAGAAACTCGACAAGCCGCGCCCGGGCCCGATCCGGACATCCGGCGCCGTCGGCGACGACCATTGAAAGCGCCAGTCCCCGCAGCAGGGTACGGGTCAGGCCGCGCTCCGCCGCCGTACTGCACAAGCGGCTGGCGAGCTCCTCGGCGGCCGCGCATTCCCCCTGCGCCGCCAGCAGGCGAACGCGCGCGCATGACAGCGCCTCCATCGCGCGCCACGACTGCCGGTCGAGATCGAGCAGCTCGGACGCGGCGCACGGCAGTCCATGGTCGCGCCACACCCGCCCGGCCTCGCCGGGACGCCCGACCTCCACCAGGTAGTACGCGAGCAGCGCCGACAGATTGCTCGACAAGATCGCGCTGCCCGTCGGCCGTACGTTGTCGGCAACTTCCGTCAGGCGCTCGATGACCGCGTCGCCGTCATGCTGCTCGAACGTCAACTCGGCGCTCACCCCGAGCGCGGCGATATGGATGTCGGCCCAGACTTCACGCAGCGTCGACAGACCTTTCAGCGTCCACCTCGGGAACGCCGGCGTGCGGCCGCGCTCGAAGTTGATCTCCATATTCAGCACGTCGATGCTCATCGCGAGGTATGGATCGGAGGGAAAGAAATTCCGGATACCCTGCCGCGCTCGCGCGTACGACGCCGTCGCTTCCGCTACGCGTCCCTGCGCCATGGCGGACATCCCCAGGTAGATGTCCACGAAAATACGGCCGAAACGCGCGTTCCCGGAGAAGCGTTGCTGCGCCTGCTGACAATGACGCCGGCTCTCCTCGAAGTCGGCGCGTTCATGGCACGCTACGCAGAGCCACACATGCCGGGCGGACGCGACGGACCGCGAAATCGTGGCGCCCGCCGCCGCGCTCGCTCCGACCGGCAACACGGGCTCCGGCGCTCCGTCCGGAGGCGCGGCGGCGGCCCCCGCAAGCATCGCCCGCGCGAGGAGACTGTCGGCGGCCAGCGCTTCGTCGTCGCCGCCATCCCGGTCGCGCGCGAAGCCGCCAGTCTGCCGTGCGACCGATTCGAACAACGCTTCCGCCTCCTGGTGTCTCGAAGACAGGCGCAGATAGATGCAGCGCAGGAGCTCGAGCCGTGGATACGACTCGGTGATTTCGGGCGTCAGGTACCGGCCGGCGAGGATCAGTTGGTGCGCGCCTTCCCACAGCCACAACTGGTAGGCGCCGAACCGCTCGATGAGATCACCCACCAGCCGCCGGTCGCCCGCCTCCCTGGCGTGGCGCCAGGCCGGCGTCAGCTCGCCGCGGCGGCACAGCGCCAGCGCCAACCGCTCGTGCAGGGAGCACTTGCGGGGCAGGTCTTCGGCCTCGAGCAGATCGAGACAGTGCTTCCGGAGCAGCGGCTGCAGGCGCTGGGAGGCAGGGTCCTCGCCGATGGGCAGCAGCAGACCATCCAGCGCCTGCAGCCCCGTTATGCGCACGCGCGCCTGGCTCGACCCCAGCACGTCGTCCACCAGATCCGCCTCGACCCGGTCGAAGACGGCCAGATCCAGCAGATGGCCGCGGTCCTCCGGCGACAGGCCGCGCAGCAGACGCACGCCGATGTAGTTCTCGGTGAACATCGCCGCATCGCCGCCGGATTCCGCGGCCGCGCCGTCCCGCATGTTGCGATGGACCATCAGCGCGACCGGCCAGCCGGCCGTGCGCTCCTCGACCGCGGCGAGCTCCCGGCGCGCGAGCTCGCCGCCGAAGAACCGTGCGATTTCGGCTGTCGAGAAACGGAACGCCTCCGCGCTGACGAGGAGCGCCTTGCCTTCGAGGAAATGCGCCGCTATATCGAGCCCCGGATCGGAACGGAACGCCAGGGCCACGTGGAGATTGCGCGGGGCGCGTTGCAGCAGCCTGTCGATCAAATGGACCGTGACGGGCGGCGCCCGGTCGATCTCGTCGAGCACCAGCAGGCACGGGGCCGCGTGCTGCTCTATGGCGCGCGCCAGCATGCCCACCTGATGCGGCGCCGGCGACGAGGACCAGGCGTCCTGCGCGGTTGGAAGGCTGAGATCGAGGCCTGCGCGCTCGAAGGCGTAGGCGAGGTAGCTCCCGAACACCTCCGGCGTATCGTCGTCGTCGAGCGACAGCCACCCGACGATGCGCCCCTGCTCCTGCGTGTCGCGCGCGATGTCGGTGAGTTCGGTGGTCTTGCCGAATCCGGCGGGCGCCCGCAGTACCGTGAGCCGCCGCTCCAGGTATCCGTCGAGGCGTTGCCGCAGCGGCTCACGCGGAAGGTAGCTGGCGGGCAACTCCGGCGCCATCACCTTCGCCTGCATAAGCCAGGTCGGCAGGCGACTAGCGCCGGAAACGCCCGAGCCGGTTGATTCGCCGGCGCCGGAAGACATAAGCAATGTCGGAATACGCACTGCGGACACGCATTTCGTAGTCCGCGATGCTCTACTGGAATCAACCTTACCTGCAGCGCTCGCGGCGCACAAGTTGGATTGTTTCCCGACGCGCGCCCGCAGCGCAGGCGGAGGGAGGACCGTGCTACGGGGCGGGCGGCACCTCGACCGGGATCTCGGCGTCGAACAGCAGGCCGCGGTCCCAGTCGACCGTGGCCCAGCGCAGCAGCGTCGCGGCGTCGGGAGTGACTATGGCGTCGTGCACGACGGCGCCGTTGACGACCACCCGGATCGGCTGCGACAGGTCGAACTGGTCGCCGGAGACCAGCAGCGTGAAGCGGCGCACGCCGCGTGTGGAGGCCTCCACGGTGTTGCCGCTCCGCGCGATCTCGACGCGGCCGGAGATCTGGCGGCGGGGGAAGGCGATGCGCGACTCGCCCGGCTGCGTCGCCGGAAAGCGCAGCGTCAGTTGCAGCGGCGCGCCGCCGCGCTCCACCGTCACCGGCACGTCCTGGCCCGGCCGCACCTCGAGGATGACGGCGCGCGCCTGCTCGACCGTGCGCACCGCTGCGGCGCCCATCTCCAGGATGACGTCGTCGGGCCGCAGGCCCGCTTGTTCCGCCAGCGAGCCCGAGCCCACCTGCGCCAGCCGCAGGCCGGCGCCGTCGGGCAGCTCGGCGACAGCGTCGATGCCGAGCGGCGTGCGCGGCCCCGGCACGCTTACCTGGTTGTGCTCGTCCAGCGCCGGTTCGCCGCGCACCGCGCCCAGCTCGTCGATCACCAGCCAGTGGCTGCGGTTGAACTCGCGGGCGCTCTCCGTTTCCCACGCCAGCACGTCCGGCAGCGGGCTGCGGACGGCGCCGGCAATGAACGCCTCGACGCGGCCCGCCTCCGCGTCCCACCAGCTCAGGTCGTGCCCGGCCTCGGCCTGCGGCCGGAACGCCACCTCCACGCCGGCGCCGGCGAACAGCCGCACGTACGGCTCGATCAGGGCGGCCGGGTACAGCCGGTCGCGGGCGCCGTTGACGACGAACAGCGGCTTGCCGCGCAGGTTGACGACGTGCATTTCGCCGTCCACCTCGGTGCGCGGATGGCCGAGCACCGCCGGATGGCCGATGAACGCGAGGTAGCCGGCCCAGGGGGTGGCCGCCTTGAAGGCGAAATAGTATGCGCCGGTGGCGCCGTCGGACACGCCCAGCAGGTGGACGCGGTTCTCGTCGACGTTGTAGCGCCGTTTCACGTCCGCCAGCAGGCCGGCGACGTTCTCGATCTGGCTGCGCCGCCACCAGGGAGAGTCGATCCACGACGCGGGGGCGACGACGATGGCGTCGTCGCGCACCCAGCGGTCCTCGCCGCGCCACCAGTCGTCGCCCGACGGCAGCGGGCGCATGACGCCGCCGTGCAGGTAGACGCGCAGCGGCAGCGGCGCGGCCGGGTCGTAGCCGGCCGGCACGTGCAGGATGTAGGGGTGCTCCACGCCGTCGCGGTTGCGGCGGCTGAGCGCCTGCCGGCCGGTGGGCGCCGGCGCGTACGGGCGGCCTGTCCGCAGCCGGGCGCGCACCTCGCCGGCAGCGGCGCCGGTGGCCAGGATCGCCTCGACGGCGCCGGCCGTTTCCTGGTCCGTCTCCGCGGCCCAGAGCCGGGCGAACGCGGCGTCCAGCGCCTCGTTCGCCGCGGCCGGGGAGGGCGCAACCGCCGCCGACCCGGCGACAAGCAGCGCGATCAGCGCGCAGGCCGGCGCCGCGCCCGCGAGCGGCGAATGCAGCGGGACTTGCGCCACGGGACCCGCGCTCAGTCCTGCTGTTGCGACGTGCTGCCGTTGCCGCCCAGGCCGTGCTTCGCAAGGAAGCTGTGGATCACGCCGTAGATCTCGAGCGTCTCCGCGTCGTCGAATCCGCCGTGGCCGCCGCCCGGCACCGTGTGCAGCTCGTTCGCGACGCCCGCCTGGTCCAGCTTGTCCTTCAGCCGGGTCGCATGCTCGTACGGCACGAGCGGGTCGTTGTCGCCGTGGATCGTCAGGATCGGCGGCAGGCCCCGGCGCACGTAGGTGAGCGGCGACACGCGGGCGGCCACCTCCTCGCGGTTCGGCAGGCTGCCGAGCCACTCGACGGCGTAGCCCTTGGTGTTGGGACCATCGAGCATGTCGACCACGTCGGTGATGCCGTACCAGTTGACGATGGCGGCGACCGTGGCCGGGTCGTCGGGGCGCGGACCCGAGAACGTGCGCGCGAAGCACTGCCGGTCGAGGCCGGACGCCGAGGGGATCATGCCGGTCGTCAGCGACAGGTGGCCGCCGGCCGACATCCCCGTCACGACGACGCGCGAGGCGTCGAAGCCGTACTCCTCGGCGTTGCCCGCGATCCACCGCAGGGCGCACAGGCAGTCCTCGACCGCGGCCGGCGCCAGCGCCACGTCGGCCAGACGGTAGGTGACGTTGACCACCGCGAAGCCCATCTCCAGGTACGGCAGCACCCGCATCGTGTAGGTGTCCTTGTGACCGATGACCCACCCGCCGCCGTGGATCAGCAGCAGCACCGGCACGGGGCCGTCGGCGTTGCGCGGCGCGTACACGTCGAGCTTGTTCTCGTGCCCGCTCGCCACGTGGTACGTCACGTCCGGCACCACGCGGTAGTGGTTGTCCAGGGTGGCGAGGAACGCCCCCACCTCGCCCAACTGGGCGCGGGCCGGTGCGGGTGCGGCGACCGTCAAGACCGCCGCGGCAAGCGCGGCGCAGGCGATGGATCGTCCAGGCATCGTAGCTCCTGACTGCAGATTTTTCCGTCGTTGGAAACCCGTATTGGCAAACCGGTTTCGAGCTGCACTAGTATAGGCGGAAGACACTGGCAGCCTGTGGCAAGAGCCCCGATGCGCAACGGTTCCCCGGCGGTGGCCGGCTCGCTCCTGACGCTGGCCCTGGCAGCGGGCCTGTGGGCCGCGCGGCCGGCCGCGCCCGCGGCGGGTGAAGACGAGTTCACCCCGGTGCTCGTCGAGCTCTTCACCTCGCAGGGCTGCTCGTCCTGCCCCCCGGCCGACGACCTGCTGCGCACCCTCGAGCGCAACCAGCCGGTGGCCGGCGCCCTGATCATCCCGCTCAGCGAGCACGTCGACTACTGGAACCGGCTCGGCTGGCGCGACCCGTTCTCGTCGCGGCGCTTCAGCGAGCGGCAGCGCGAGTACGCCGAGAGCATCGGCATCGACTCCCTGTACACCCCGATGATGGTGGTGGACGGCGACGCGGCCATCATCGGCAGCCGGCCGATCACCGCGCGTGAAGCGGTAGTCGAGGCGCGCAAGGCGCCGAAGGCGCGGCTGGCCATCGAGGCGGCGGTCGCGCCCGGCGGCTCGGACGTGCATGTGACCGGCGTCATCACGGAGCTGCCGCCCGCGGAGGCCCAGGCCGAAGTGTGGGTGGCGGTCACCGAGAGCGGAATGAGCACGGAAGTGACCCGCGGCGAGAACGCCTCCAAGACGCTGACCCACACGGGCGTGGTCCGCAGCCTCACCTGGCTCGGCTCGCTGCCGCGCGAGACGCTCGACGGCGGGCCGGTGGACGCGCGCGTGAAACTGGGGCGCTCCTGGCGTCGCGAGCAGCTCCGGATCGTGGTCTTCGTCCAGGCCGGGGCCGGCGGATCGATTCTCGGCGCCACATCGGTACGTCTTTCCTCATAGGTACAATCGACCGGCGACGTCCCCCCGCTGGTAGCCGCTTACAATCCACCGTATGCAGGCCAAACGGCATCCGCTGATTGCGTCCGAGGACTGCTGGGCGATCTGGCTCGCGGGGGGGCTCATCCTGCTCGTCGCGGTGGGCGCCGTGAGCGGCGTGCCGCGCGTCGGGCGCTGGGCCGCGTCACCCGCCGAGGCGCTTGCCGGGCGCACGGCCGGGCTGCTGGCGCTCGGGCTCGGCCTGGGCGGGCTGGCCGCCGCCGCCGTGCAGGTGCTGACGCGCGACGGCCGGCGCTTTGCCGCCGGTTTCGTGCCGGTCTTTCTGCTGGCGGTCCTCGCCTACGCGGCCGCCGGCCAGGCCGCGGTGCGCGCCGCCGGCTTCGGCTATGCCTTCTGGGCGCTCGCCGGCGGACTGCTGATCGCCAACACCGTCGGCACGCCGGCCTGGATCAAGCCGGCGCTGCGCAGCGAGCTGTACATCAAGACCGGGCTGGTGCTGCTGGGCGCCGAGGTGCTGTTCGGCAACGTGCTGCGGCTGGGCGCCCCCGGGCTGTTCGTCGCCTGGGTGGTGACGCCGACGGTGCTCGTCTTCATGTACCTGTTCGGCACGCGGGTGCTGAAGATGACCAGCCGCTCGCTGGTGATCGTCATCGCCGCCGCCACGTCGGTGTGCGGCGTCTCGGCCGCCATCGCCGTGGCCGCGGCGGCGCGCGCGCACAAGGAGGAGCTGACCCTGGCGGTCGGCATGTCGCTGATCTTCACCGTCCTGATGATGGTGCTGATGCCGCTCGGCATCCGCGCGGTCGGCATGGACATGGTGGTGGGCGCCGCCTGGATCGGCGGCACCGTGGACGCCACCGGGGCGGTCGTGGCGGCCGGCGCGCTGCTCGGCAGCCAGGCGGAGCAGATTGCCGCCATCGTGAAGATGATCCAGAACAGCCTGATCGGGCTGGTCGCCTTCCTGGTGGCGGTGTTCTGGGTGACGCGCGTGGAGGCCGGCGACGGCGGGCCGCGGCCGGGGGCGGGCGAAATCTGGCGGCGGTTCCCGAAGTTCATCCTCGGCTTCGTCGGCGCCTCGCTGGTTTTCTCGTTCGTGCTGACGCCGGCGCTCGGCGGCGGGCGGGTCGACGCCATCCTGGATCTCACCGCGGACCTCCGCGGCTGGCTGTTCTGCCTGGCGTTCGCCAGCATCGGCCTCGACTCGCGGCTGGGCGAACTGGCGCGGCGCGCCGGCGGCGGCCGTCCCATCCAGCTGTACCTGACCGGCCAGGCATTCAACCTGGTGCTGACGCTGGCCGCGGCCTACCTCGCGTTCGGCGGCGTGCTGTTCGACCCGATTCAGATCGACGGCGGCCAGGCGCGCGCCGGGACGGCAATCGAGCACAACCTCGCGACCGGCCGCGACGCCACCGCGCTGTTCCACACCGACCTGGAAAACTGGCCGCCGCCACTGCGCTGACGAAACACACCCCGCATGACACATTCGTATTGACACAACCAAATCGCCAGCATATAGTCGCCACATGGAACGAACGCGCAAGGTGCAGGTCACCCTTGACGCCCGGCAGTACGCCGCCCTGTCGCGGATTTCCCGCAAGGACGGCAGGAAGCTGGCCGCCGTTGTACGCGAGGCGGTAGAGAAATACTGCGTCGAGCCGGAGGCCAGGCAGCGGCGACTGGACGCCATCGAGGCGCTGTACGCCATGGATCCCTTGCCCGTACCTGCGTCGATGGAACACTGGAACCGCGAGTACAGCAGCCTCAAGACCGGCCTCGCAACGGGCTGCACCCAGGATGCAGGGACCGGTGCCGACGGAGACGGGAGAGACGATGAGCGGCCGTGAGTCGCTCTTTGTCGATGCGAATGTCTTCATGTACCTGGCGGGCGGGGACGCGCGGCTTCGGGAGGGGTGCCGCCGCGCCCTGCGTGCGGCGACCGAGCAGGAGATTACGCTCGTGACGAGCGCCGAGGTGCTGCAGGAAATCCTCCACCGTTACACGGCGCTCGAGCGTCCCGCCCATGCCCGGGCGGTGTACGGAGCGGCAACCGACATCTGTGCAGACATCCTGCCGATTACGGAACGGCATACGGCGCGCGCGCTGGATCTCCTGGACCGCCATCCGCACCTGCCGGCGCGTGACGCCCTGCATGTGGCAACCATGGAGGAACGGGGAATCGAACGGATCCTCTCGGCCGACCGGCACTTCGATCAAGTCGACACGGTCAGCCGTGTCGATCCGGCGGCGCTTGCCGCGGGACCCTGACCGCTACTGCCCGCTGCGGCGGCGGCGGAAATATTCCACCTGGAATTCGCGGACGTTGCGGTTGTGCTCGCGCAGCGTATGGGCGAAGGCGTGCGTGCCGTCGTTGCGGCTGACGAAGTAGAGGTAGCTCACGTCGGCCGGCGCGACGACCGCCGCCAGGGCGGCGCGGCCGGGGGCGGCGATGGGTCCGGGCGGCAGGCCGCCGTAGACGTAGGTGTTGTACGGCGAGTCGTGCTGCAGGTTGGCGCGCGTCAGGTTGCCCTCGTACAGGCCGTCGCGGCGCAACGCGTAGATCACGGTCGGGTCGCACTGCAGCGGCATGCCGCTGCGCAGGCGGTTGGCGAACACGGCCGACACCAGGGCATGCTCGCCCGCGCTGCCGGTCTCCCGCTCGATCAGCGACGCCAGCGTGACCGCCTCGCGGACCGTCAGGCCGCGGCGCCCGGCCGCACTGCGGATATCACCGTCGAACGCCCGCCGGAATTGCGCCACCATCGCCCGCACGAGGTCGCCGGCGGTCGCATCCCGCGGCAGCGCGTAGGTGTCGGGAAACAGATAGCCTTCGAGGTCCGCCGCGTCGCCGTCGAGGTCGGCAATGAGCGCGGTCTCGCGCGCCGCCGCCGCGAACGCGTCGCGCGTCCCGAACCCGGACGACTCGAAGATGTCCGCCATCTCGGCGATGACGAGGCCTTCCGGAAACGTGATCGGCCGCAGGTGGACGCGGCCGGTGGCGATGACGTCGACCACGTCCATCGCCGACAGCGCGCTGTCGAAGCGGTACTCGCCCGCCTGCAGCTCGAGGCCGCGGCCGTCGCGCCAGGCTGCAATACGGAACGTAAGCTCGTCGCGCACCACGCCGGCGGCGGCGAGCCGGCGGCCGATGGCGCGGGTCGCGGCGCCTGGCTCGATGTCGACGAACACCTCGGGCGCGGCGTAGCCGCGGTGGGACGCGTCGAGGCGGCGGCCCAGCTCGCGGACCGCCAGCGCCGCGCCGATCGCCGCGGCCACGGCCAGTACGCCGGTGAGCAGCAACAGGCGGCGCAGCAGCATCATCCGCCTCCCGCGGGCTCGGCCGCGGCGGCGGGGGCCGCGTCGAGATGCTCCTGCAGGATGACCGCGGCGGCGGCCGCGTCAAGCCGCCTGCGGCGGCGGCGCCAGTCCTTCTCCCGCAGCGCCAGCCGGCCCTCGGCCTCGCGGCTCGTCAACCGCTCGTCCTGCAGCCGGATTGGCAGCGCGACCCGGCGCCGGAGCGCCGCGACGAACGCCTCCACGCGGGCGGTCTGCTCGTGGGGGCTGCCGTCGAGCGCCAGCGGCCAGCCGACCACGACCGCGGCCAGACCGTCATCCTCGCCGGCGAGCCGCTCGACTACGGCGGCCACCGCCGCCACGCGGGCGGCCAGGCCGCCGGGCGGCGCCAGCGTGTCGAGCGGCGTGGCCAGCGTGCCGGAGGGGTCGCTGAGGGCGAGGCCGATGCGGCGCGCGCCCAGATCGATGCCGAGCGTGCGCGCCCCGTGGGACGGGGTCGCAGCGGTGCGGGCGCCGGGCGCGTGCAGCGGGGCGTTCACCACCATCGCCTAGCGTAATCGCGGGTGGCGGGTCTGTCCATCGATCCGCTAGAATGGCCGTCAGCATGCGCGCCAGAACACGTCTCATCTTTCTGCTCGCCACCGTACCGCTGGTCGCCTTCACCCTGGTGGGCGGCTGGCTCGGCGGGGTGGTTGCCCGCGAGGACGCCTACCGCCACCTGCGCATCTTCGAGGACGTCGTCTCGCTCATCAGCGAGAACTACGTGGAGGATGCCGAACTCGACCAGGTCATGGACGGAGCGCTCAGCGGTCTGGCCGGCGGACTCGACGCCGACAGCACATTCCTCTCCGCGGAGAGCGTGGCGCGGCTGGAGACTGGCCCACCGGCCGGACCGGCCGGCATCGGCGTGGAGACCATCGCCCGTTACTACACGCAGATAGTGGGCGTGCGGGACGGTTCGCCCGCGGCCCGCGCGGGGCTGCGGCCAGGCGACTACATCCGGGCGATCGACGACGAGCCGACGCGGCGCCTGTCCGGCGTCGACGGCGTGGCGCGGCTGCGCGGCGAGCCGGGCACGACCGTGCGGCTGTCGCTGCTGCGCGGCAACACCTCCGAGCCGTACGACATCGAGCTGGTGCGCGAAGCGCCGGCCGGGCCGGACGTCAGCCGGCGGATGCTGACCGCCGACATCGGTTACGTGCGCGTCGCCGCGTTCGAACCGGGCACGGCCGATGCGATCGCGCAGGCGGCCGCCGCACTGGCCGGCGAGGGCGCGGCGCAGCTCGTAATCGACGTCCGCAACTGCGCCGCCGGCTCGTTCGACGAAGGGATTGCGGCGGCGCGGCTGTTCGTCGCCGAGGGAACGTTGCTGCAACGCGAGGAGACGGGCGGGACGCAGATCACGATCGACGCGACGGCCGGCGCCGACGCCATCGACACCCCGGTGCTGCTGCTCACGGACTACGGCACGGCGGGCGGCGCCGAGCTGTTCGCGGCCAGCCTGACCGGCGCCGAACGCGCCGAGTCGGTAGGCCAGCGGACCGCCGGTCGCGTCAGCTTGCAGAAGCTGAGGCCGCTGCCGGACGGCAGCGGCCTCTGGTTGTCGTGGGCGCGCTACCTGCACGCCACCGGCGACGCCCTGCACCGCGCGGGCGTGGAGCCGGCCGTGGCGGTCGAGCTGCCGACCGTCGAGCTCGGCGAGCCATGGCCCGACGGCGACCCGATTCTGGACCGGGCCCTCGAACATCTCCAGGCGGAATCAGCGGCGGCCTGACGTTCCAGGGCCAACTGGCGCCCATATCCCGAGAAATCGCCTTCGTTGGCTGGTGACGCGCATCGTCCCGATTCCCGCGCCAGGCGACACCCGAACGGTCCTTGGCTCCGGTGCAGGCACAATCACCGTCAGGGCGAGCCTAACCGGCCCCATAATCCCGAACGACGACTGGGAGATGGAGTTCCCCCAGTCCCTCTGACACCGTCTGACGGACGGTATGTCGATAGGTAGGCCTTGTTCCTATTCGTTGACTTCACACCGGCTGTCTGTGGTGAAAGTCCTGGACAATGATCGACAGGAGCAATCCGGCGTACTACGCTTCCTGGCATGGCAATGGGCAAGCGCCGCCGGACCACTCGACATTCTGCCAGGGCTGCAAGAAGGCAGTTCCGCCACAGGATTCCAATCGCCCATTTCAGGTCCAGGCGCTCGCCGCGCCAGGCGGGCGTGGCGGTGCTCCCGTCGATCTCAATCCCGGCTGCCGCCAACTGCTTCGCCGTCGTCGCCAGCGGGGCGCCGGTCCAGTCGGGCGCCAGCGGGGCCGCGGGCAGCGGGTGCCCGTCGGGCCGCACGAATTGCGCCGCGCCGCTCGGGTCGATGGTGACCCTGAACCCCTCCTCGTGCACGGCGCAGGGCTGGCGAGATTGTGCGCGTCTTGCGGCCGACGTCGAGAACCTGCCCGTCCGAACCGTGCTGCATCCCGACAGTCGCGGCGTCGCAGGCCAGCCGCTGGGCCTGGCCCCGGACACTCGTGCGACGACCTGCGCATTTGCCGGCCGTTGCCCGCAAGGTCTCGCTTGCCCGCGCGCGTCCGCTGGCCGGCGCCACCGGCGGGATGCCCGGTTACAGCAAGCGCCGGCGGAGACGTTCCCGCGGGAACGTCCGCGTCTTCCGCCAGTGTGGCGGCGTCCACGTGCACCACGACCTGATACCGGTCGCCCGCCGTGCCGTGATCGAGCCCGCCGCACCACGGCGCCGACCTCCGGCGCCAGCCGGCCCCGGATAACCACCATGCCGTCGTCGTCCACCCAGGTGTGCAGCACGCGGCTGGCGTGCCGCCGCCGGTCGTCGGCTGCTTCCGCCGTCCGGTCGACCCGCCTCCAGGCGCGCGCCACGCGCACTTTCTCGCGGGCCGCGCCGGGGGCCAGTCCGATGCGCCAGCTCAGCCAATGGGCGCATGAGGCGAAGCCGCTCCAGCCCTCGCGCTGGTCGAACTGCCGAATGAGAACCAGTAGCTCGTAGGTGGCGGCCTGGATGCGCGCCGAGAGCTCGGCGCTGCGGGCGGCCGGACTGACGGTTGGATAGTAGGAGAGCTGTTGGCGACGTGCTGTTCAAGAGGCATGACTTCATCATAACCTACTGTTTTTAAAAGGCTTTCACGGCTTTCAGATGGCCGCCAAGGGCGCGGGATGACGAATTCTGGCGCCCCGACCGGTCGAAGGCCGCCAGTGGCGCACTGGGACGGTCTGAGGTGCATTCCTGAAGCCGGTCCCAACCGGCGCCAACTCGCCTCGAAAAAACTGTCAAGCAAAAAGCACCGGCAACCTGCACGTGCTCACGTCGGACCCGGCCGAGGAGGGCAGACGCACCGGCGGCAACACCCACACCCACTATGACCACAGCGGCTCGAACCCCGAGTTCGCCGACACCGTCAACTTCGTCGCGCATGAAAACACCGCCGCGCACCTGGCCAGCACCGATTGCGACGACGGCATGGGCTTCGAGGGCGGCTCGATCAAGAACTGCGAGCGGTTCCAGGGCGAGAACATGTTCGCCCGCAAGGGATTGCCGTTCATCGACGCCGCCAACTCGAACGGGCGCGCCACGGAGTTCTTGAGCAGCTACTCGGTGTCTGACCGCTACCGTGACTTCGAGGCTCCCGCCAATGATCGTGCAGCTCGTTCTCGAGGGGCGCTAACGAGCGCTGGGCGGTCGTCCCCCGGCCTGCACCGCGGGCCTCGGCCTACTCGGGCAGCGCGTAGGCGATGATCCGCGGGCCGCCGCCGATCGCCATGGCGATGTACTGCCGCCCCGCGTGCATGTAGGTCATCGGTGTGCCGACGGTCCCGGCCGGCAGGTCGACGGCCCCCTGAATCTCACCGGTCCGCTTGTCCCACGCCACGAGTCCGGGTCCCCCGCTCGGTCCGCCGGTCGCCACCGAGCTGATAAGCAGCGTCCTGGTGAGGACCGGCCCGGCGATGGCGCCGTCGCCCAGCGGCGGCAGGTTCAGGTGGCGCAGGCGGGGGTGGTTGCGGATGCGGTCGCCATCGCCGAGGGGCACCATCCAGGCGTGCTCGCCGGTGTTCATGTCGATGGCCGTGATGCGCGAGTAGGGCGGCTTGAGCAGCGGCAGTCCCTGCGGCATCCGCGCCTGGTAGGACTGACCCTGCCGGATCTGGCGCAACCGTTGCTCCTCCGGAGCCCCGTGCGTGTAGAGCATGGTGGCGCCGAGGGCCGGGTCGGGCGTGTAGAGGGGGATGGCGATGGCGACGTTGCGCGAGGGAACGTAGAGCATCCCGGTCTCCGGGTCCATGGCGGCCCCGGCCCATCCCGCCGCGCCGAAGGCGGGCGGACGCATCAACGTGCCCTGGGTGCCCCCGTCGATCGGGCGTCCCGGTGGTGTGAATAGTGGTCCGATCTTGTAGTTCGAGACCACGTCGATCGCCAGTTCCCGCAGTTCCGGGGTGAAGTCGACGAGGTCGTCAATCGTCACCCCCTGGTAGTCGAACGGAGCCGGCTTCGTCGGGAACGGCTGGGTCGGCGAGGGCGCCTCGCCCGGCATGTTCGTCTCCTGCGGCACCGGGCGTTCCTCGATCGGCCAGATGGGCTCGCCGGTCACCCGGTCGAACGCATAGACGAACGCCTGCTTGCTGACCTGCACCAGGGCCTTGATCGGGCGTCCGTCGACCACGACGTCCACGAGGTTGGGGTGGGTCGGGAAGTCGTAGTCCCACAACCCGTGGTGCACCGCCTGGAAGTGCCAGACCCGCTCGCCGGTCTCGACGTCGACCGCGATGATCGACTCCGAATAGAGGTTGTCGCCCGGCCGGTCGGCCCCGTAGTAGTCGTTCGTCGTGGTGCCGGTCGGCAGGTACACATGGCCGAGATCGTTGTCGCCGGCCAGCATCGACCACACGTTGGCATTGCCCGAGTAACGCCAGGATTCGTTGCCCCAGGTCTGCGCGCCGAATTCGTCCGGGCTGTTGGGGACGGTGTGGAAATCCCACGCGTGCTCCCCGGTGCGGACATCCCAGGCCCGCACCCATCCGGGAGGCGCTTCCCTGGTGATGCGCCGGTCAGCGATGTGCGAGCCGTGGATCACCCTGTCGCGGACCACGATCGGCGGAGAGTTGATCGAATAGAGCAGCGCGTTGAGGTAGTCCCGGGCTTCGCGATCGACCCGCGGGATGCCGACCATCGCGTCGACCATGCCGCTGCCGCTGGGCCCGAAGTCGGGGCACGGTTGCCCCGTTCCGGCCTTCACGCACACGACGTAGCCGTTGCCGGTGCCCCAGAAGATCCGCTCATCATCCTCGCCGTCGGTCCAGTAGGCGACGCCGCGCTGCGTCCACGGACCGCTCATCGACGGGGTCCCTTCCTCATAGCCTTTCGGATTGAAGACCCACAGCGTCTCGCCTGTCGCGGCGTCCACCGCGACTCCCTGCGAAAGGGGCGTATTGAAATAGAGCACGCCGCCGACCATGAGCGGCGTCACCTGCAGGCGCGAGGGGTTGGGCGGCTGGCTGTCACGGTAGAGTTCCGGCGTCTCTTCGACGAGCGTTTCGACAATCGTGTCGAGAGGAGCCCACCACTCGCCGCCCCCCGGGGTAGTCCGACTGACGAAGTTGTCGACCGACAGCCACTCCCACGCGATCTCGAGGTCGCTGAAGTTCTCCGCGTCGATCTGGTCGAGCGGCGAGTACTTGGTGCCGGCAATGTCGCCCGCGTAACTGCGCCACTCGCCGTTTTCAGTGCCGTAGGTCTGCCACTCCTGCCCCTGGGCCAGCGCGACCCCAGTACCCACTCCGACCACGAGCCACACGCTCAACAGCGATCTCATTCCGGCGCCCCCCCAGCAGAGTCTGCACGAGTCTACCCCGCGTCGCACCGAAGCCGGTCAGCTGGTATAGTGCCGTCAGGATCTGAGAGGGGGCGGCAATGGGGCGGCTTGCGTGCTTGGCAATGGTGACGATCATCGGCGTGACGCTGGCGGCGGTGGCCAATGAGGCGCAGCAGGGCCGCCACCCCATCCGCCCGCTCGAGCTGACCGGCAACCTGTACATGCTCACGTCGGACCCGGCCGAGCAGGGGATGCGCACCGGCGGCAACACCGCGGTCTTCCTGACGTCCGACGGCGTCGTCCTGGTGGACACCAAGATCAAGGGCTACGGCGCGGACATCCTCGCCGCGGTCCGCAAGATCACCGACAAGCCGGTGACGACCATCATCAACACCCACACCCACTGGGACCACAGCGGCTCGAACCCCGAGTTCCCCGACACCGTCAACTTCGTCGCGCACGAGAACACCGCCGCGAACATGGCCAGCTCCGACTGCGACGACGGCGCGGGCTTCGAGGGCGGCTCGATCAAGAACTGCGAGCAGTTCCAGGGCGAGAACCGCAAGTTCCTGCCCGACACGACCTTCTCGACGCGGCACACGCTGTTCAGCGGCGCCGACCAGATCGACCTCTACTACTTCGGCCGCGGCCACACCGACGGCGACACTTTCGTCGTGTTCAAGGACGCGCGCACGGTCCACACCGGTGACTTGATGGCCCGCAAGGGACTGCCGTTCATTGATGCCGCCAACTCGAACGGGAGCGCCACGGAGTTCGGCGCAACGCTGCGGAAAGCGGTCGACGGCATCCCGGATGTCGATACCGTCATCCCGGGCCACGCCGACGATCCGCACGTCTGGCAGGACCTCGTCGACTACGCCGGGTTCTACAACGACCTGCTGATGCAGACGCAACAGGGAAAAGCGACCGGCCGCAGCGCCGCCGAGATCGTCAGCAGCTACTCGTTGCCCGAGCGCTACTCCGACTTCGCGGCGCCCACCAACCGACTCGAGCAGATCGTCCCGCTCATCCTGGAGGGACGTTAGTCGGGGACCAGGGTGATCTCCCCAAGCGCCCAGGGGTGACCGCTGCACATGAAAGTGGCCAACATCGTCGAGTTCAAGAATCACCTCGGCGAGTACGTCGCCGCTGTCGCCAACGGCGAGGAAGTGGAGATTCGAACAGGTAAGCCTTGCTCCTGCGGGAGTGAGGTCTTCATCCCCCCGGGGTCTGGCTCCTGCCACACGCCGGGGTTTTTCTTTGCTCTGTTGTGTCGGACCGCCGCGAAACGCCCGACCGGGCGATCGTCTTCATTGACGGCAGCAACTGGCACCACGGGCTCAAGACGGTAGGCGTAGGCGACCTCGCGCGGACCGATGCTCGAATCAGCGTGCACCGCGGTAGATTGGAGCCGCGGAGCGCCGAAGATACGGTGGCACGTGAACTGCGCGCCTACCTTGCCAACCTGCCCCAACGAATCGATCCCGATGTTTTTCGAGATCTCATGCGGATCGCACGGTCCCATCGACGCGCTACCGTGATGGTCGAAAAAGCGGTAGTGGCATAGTGGCGGCCGGATCCGGGAGGAGACGGCAATGGGACGGCTTGCGCGCTTGGCAATGGTGACGATCATCGGCGTAACGCTGCCGGCGCCGTCCTGGTGGACACCAAGATCCCGGGCTACGGCGCCGACATCCTGGCCGCGGTCCGGAAGATCACCGACCTGCCGGTGACGACCATCATCAACACCCACACCCACTGGGACCAGGCCGGCGCGAACCCCGAGTTCTCCGAGACGGTCAACATCGTCACGCATGAGAACACCGCCGCGCCCACAGCGACGGCGACATATTCGTCGTCTTCAAGGAAGCGCGCGCGATCTTGGTTGGCGACATGATGGCCCGCAAGCTGCTGCCGCACATCGACGTCGACTACGCCGGCTTCTACAACGACCTGCTGATGCAGACCCACGAGGGACGGGCGGCCGGCCGCGGCGCCGCCGAGATCGTCCGCAGCTACGCGTTGCCCGAGCGCTACTCCGACTTCGCGGCGCCCAACTACCGGCTCGAGCACCTCGTCCCGCTCATGCTCGAAGGCCGCTAGCGTCTGCCGGGGGTTCGGGGCGCAGCCCCGAGTTCAAGTTGACGCCGTTCGCCGGAATGGGCGATCATGCTCGGACGCATGATCGTGTCTGCCCCGCAACCATGGGTTTCCGCAGCAAAGGCGCGTAGCTCAGTTGGTTAGAGCGCCTGCTTGACATGCAGGAGGTCGGCGGTTCAAGTCCGCCCGTGCCTACCATGCCTTTCTCATCCCGCCGGACACCGGCATTCAACGACGCAATTACCACCGCATGAGTCAGGTCACCGTCAGCACGCCGGATGGATCCACCCGGAGCGTGCCGGCCGGCACCCCGGTCCGGGACGTGGCGGCCGGGATCTCGCCGCGGCTGGCCCGCGAGGCGCTGGCGGCGTACGTGGACGAGCGGATGGTCGACCTGTCGTATCCGCTCGACAGCGACGTGTCGCTCATGGTGGTGACCCCCAGGACGCCGGGCGCGCTGGCGCTGTACCGCCACAGCACCGCGCATCTGCTGGCGGCGGCGGTGACCACCCTGTTCCCGGAAGCGCAGTGCGGCATCGGCCCGCCGACCGAAGAGGGCTTTTTCTACGACTTCATCGTCCACCGCCCGTTCGTCCCCGAGGACCTCGCGGCCATCGAGGAGAAGATGCGCGAGCTGGCGTCGCGCGACCTGGCGTACGAACGGAAGATGCTGCCGAAGGCCGACGCCAAGGCGTACTTCGCCGACCGGGGCGAGCCGCTCAAGGTGCAGCTGATCGAGGAGAAGGGCGGCGACGTCGTCTCGTGCTACACCATCGAGGACGCCTTCATCGACTTCTGCACCGGGCCGCACGTGCCGTCCACCGGCCGCCTCAAGGCCTTCAAGGTGCTGAGCAGCTCGAACGCCTACTGGAAGGGCGACGCCGCCAACCAGCCGATGCAGCGGATCTACGGCACCGCGTTCTTCAAGCGGTCCGCGCTCGACGAGCACCTGAACCGGCTGGAAGAAGCGAAGAAGCGCGACCACCGCAAGCTGGGGCGCGAGCTGGGGCTGTTCATGTTCCACCACTGGGCGCCCGGCGCGCCGTTCTGGCTGCCGAAGGGGGCGTTGCTGTACGGCCTGCTCTCCGATTACATGCGCGGCAGGCTGGCCTCGGGCGGCTATCAGGAAGTGCGCACGCCGCTGGTGTTCAACAAGCAGCTCTGGGAGACGTCCGGGCACTGGGAGCACTACCGCGAGAACATGTTCCTCGTGGAGTCGGAGCACGAGCCGTTCGGCCTGAAGGCGATGAACTGCCCCGGCCACATGCTGATCTTCGCCAGCCAGATGCGCAGCTACCGCGAGCTGCCGCTGCGCATCGCCGACCAGGGGGTGCTGCACCGCCAGGAGGCGTCCGGCGTGCTGTCGGGGCTGACGCGCGTGCGGCAGTTCGCGCAGGACGACGCCCACTGCTTCGTCGCCGAGGAGCAGATCGGCGCGGAGGTCGAGCGGCTGCTGCGGCTGGTGGACGGCGTGTACGCCGACTTCGGCCTGCGCTACACGACCGAGCTGTCGACCCGCCCGGAAGACCATCTGGGCGACGTCGCCACCTGGGACCGCGCGGAGGCGCAGCTGCGCCAGGCGCTGGAGGCGTCCGGCCGGCCGTTTGCCCTCTCCGAGGGCGAAGGCAACTTCTACGGTCCGAAGATCGACTTCCACGTCATGGACGCCATCGGCCGCAAGTGGCAGTGCGCGACCATCCAGCTCGACTACCAGCTCCCGCAGCGGTTCAACCTGAAATACGTGGGCGCCGACAACACCGAGCATCGTCCGGTGGTGATCCACCGCGCCATCTTCGGCAGCTTCGAGCGCTTCATCGCGCTGCTGATCGAGCACTACGCGGGCGGCTTCCCGCTGTGGCTGGCGCCGGTGCAGGCCGTGGTGCTGCCGATCGCCGATCGCCACGCGGAGTACGCCGACACGGTCCGGGAACAATTGGCCGCGGCCGGCCTGCGGGTCGATCTGGATGCCCGCCAGGAAAAGATCGGGTATAAGATCCGCGAGGCGCAGATCGGCAAGGTGCCCTACATGCTGGTGGCCGGCGACCGCGAAGCGGCTGCCGGCACGATTGCCGTGCGGACGCGCGGCGGCGGGGACCAGGGGGCGCAGCCGGTCGGTGCGTTCATCGCAGCGGCCCTCGACGAGATACAGCGCAAGGCGCTGGCGGCCGAAAGATAGAATTCGAGTGGAAGGGAGACTGTCATAGGGTTCGCAAGAGGACCGAAGCGGGATTTCCGTGCCAATCGAACCCGGACCAACGAGCGGATCCGGGTACGCGAGATTCGCGTCATCGACGACACGGGCGGACAGCTCGGCGTGATGTCGCCCCAGCAGGCGCTGGTCATCGCCCGCGAGAAGGGGCTCGACCTCGTGGAGGTTTCCCCCACCGCGATGCCGCCGGTCTGCCGGATAACCGATTACGGGCGGTATCAGTACCTGGAGCACAAGCGCACCCGGGAAGCCAAGAAGAACCAGAAGACGATCGAGGTCAAGGAGATCAAGTTCCGTCCGAAGGTGGACGAGCACGACTATCAGTTCAAGAAGAAGCACGTGGAACGGTTCCTCGCCCACGGGGACAAGGTGAAGGCGACCATCTTCTTCCGCGGCCGGGAGATGGCGCATCCCGAGCTGGGCCGGCTCATCCTGGAGCGGCTCGTGGAAGAACTGGGCGAGACGGTGGTACAGGAAACGATCCCGCGCATGGAAGGCAACCAGATGCACACCATTCTGAGCAGCCGATCGGTTGCCCGGAAGGGACGCTAGACAGATGCCCAAACTGAAGACACACCGCGGAGCGGCCAAGCGGTTCAATACGACCGGCACTGGCAAGGTCCGACGCGCCAAGGCGTTCAAGCAGCACATCCTGACGAGCAAGACCGCCAAGCGGCGGCGGGGACTGCGCGGCACCACGATGGCGGACAAAGCCGACGTCCCGCGCCTCAAGCGGATGATTCCGTACAAATAGCCCCGGACCGGAACCGGGTAGCGGGAGTAGGACATGCCCCGAGTGAAACGAGGCAGCCTGCGGCGCAACAAGCGGCGGCGCCTGCTGGCGAGAGCCAAGGGTTTCTATCAGACCAAGAGCAAGCTGTACCGCGCGGCGAAAGAAGCGGTGGAGACGTCGCTCGTCTACGCATTCGTCGGGCGGCGGCGCAAGAAGCGCGACTTCCGCCGCCTCTGGGTGATCCGCATCAACGCGGCCGCCCACCTGCACGACCTCAGCTACAGCCAGTTCATGCACGGCCTCAAGCTGGCCGGCATCGGCCTCGACCGCAAGGCGCTCGCCGACCTCGCGGTGCAGGACCCGGCCGCGTTCGCGCATATCGCCGCCCAGGCGCGCGAAGCCCGGGCCTAGCAGCCCGCGCCCGTGGTGAATATACCCCCCGAGGTGAGCGCGCTGCGGGCGGCGTTCCGCGCGGAGCTAGCCCGCGCCGCGACCGCGCGCGACCTGCAGGACCTCCGCGACCGTTACCTCGGGCGCAAGCGCGGCCGGCTCGTCGCGCTGCTCAAGACGCTCGCCAGCGTTCCGCCCGACCGGCGGCGGACGCTCGGCCAGGCCGCCAACACGCTCAAGCAGGAGATCGACGGCGAGCTCACGGCGCGCCGCGCGGCGGCTGCGCGGCGGCGGGGGCCGGCGGGCGCGGTCGACGTGACGCTGCCCGGGCGCGCCCCGGCGCTGGGCCACCGGCATCCGCTCTCGCTCATCCGTGAAGAGATCGAATCCATCTTCTCCGCCATCGGCTTCGAGATCCTGGAGGGCCCCGAGGCGGAGGACGACTACCACAACTTCGAAGCGCTCAACATGCCGGCGGCGCACCCGGCGCGCGACATGCAGGACACGCTGTACCTCGACGGCTCGATCCCGGCGCCCGGCGGCGGGCGGCCGGCGACCCTGCTGCGCACGCACACCTCCGGGATGCAGATCCGCTACATGGAGACGCATGAGCCGCCGATCCGGATCATCGCGCCCGGCCTGGTGTACCGCCGCGACACGCCGGATCTGACCCATTCGCCGATGTTCCAGCAGGTCGAGGGGCTGCTGGTGGGCGAGACCGTCACGATGGGCGACCTCAAGGGCACGCTGGCGCATTTCCTCCGCGCGCTATTCGACGAGGACATCCGCGTGGAATTCCGGCCCAGCTTCTTTCCGTACACCGAGCCGAGCACCGAGGTGTTCATCACCTGCGTCTTCTGCCGCGGCGGCGGCTGCGCCGTCTGCAAGCAGACCGGGTGGATCGAGATCCTGGGCGCCGGCATGGTGCACCCGGCGGTGTTCGAGGCGGTCGGCTACGACCCGGAGCGGTTCACCGGCTGGGCGTTCGGCGTCGGCATCGACCGCGTGGCGCTGTTGAAGTACCGCGTCGACGACATCCGGCGCTTCTACGGCAACGACCTCCATCTGCTGGAGCAGTTCCCCTCTTGAAGATCCTGGTCTCCTGGCTGCGGGAGTTCGTCGCGGCCGACGCCGACCCGCGCGACCTGGCCGACGCCCTCACGATGCGCGGGTTCGAGGTGTCCGACATTGCCGCGGCGCCCGGCGGCGCCGCGGGGGACGCGGTGCTCGACCTGGAGATCACCACCAACCGGCCGGACTGCCTGAGCGTGCGCGGCGTCGCGCGCGAGGTGTCGACCATCTACGGCCTGCCATTGCTGGACGGCGCCCAGCCGGCGGACGCGGAGGGGGACGGGCACGGCGGCGACGGGGGCGACGTAGAGCTGCCGATCACCATCGAGAGCCCCGACCTGTGCCCGCGCTACGCGGCGGCGGTGGACGACGTGACCATCGGCCCCTCGCCCGCGTGGCTCGCCGCGCGGCTGGAAGCCGCCGGCATGCGGCCAATCAACAACGTCGTCGACGCCACCAACTACGTGATGCTGGAGCTGGGACAGCCGCTGCACGCCTTCGACCTGGCGCGTCTGGCCGGCCCGGCGCTCCGCATCCGGCGGGCGGCGCCCGGAGAATCGCTCCGCACGCTCGACGGCCGCGACCACGCGCTCGACCCGGAGATGCTGGTGATTGCCGACGCGGAGCGGCCGCAGGCGCTGGCCGGCGTGATGGGCGGCGCCGCGTCGGAGGTGTCGCAGGCCACGCGCACCGTCGTGCTGGAAAGCGCCTGGTTCGAGCCGGTCTCGGTGCGGCGCAGCAGCAAGCGCACCGCGCTGTCCACCGACGCGTCGTTCCGCTTCGAGCGGGGCACCGACAGCGAGACGCCCGTGGCCGCGCTGCGGCGGCTCAGGCGGCTGCTCGCCGACATCGCCGGCGGGCGGGCGCGCGGGCCGATCGCCGACCGCTATCCGGCGCCGCGCGCCGGCGCGGTCATCACCCTGCGCCACGCCCGGGTGGGCCGCGTGCTCGGCGTCGACGTCGACCCGGCGTTCATCCCGCTCACACTGCGGCGGCTCGGATTCGGGGTGGACGGCGCGGACGACGCCAGGACCTGGGCCGTGACCGTCCCGACGCACCGGGTGGACGTCAGCCGCGAGGTGGACCTGATCGAGGAGATCGCCCGGCACTACGGCTACGACCGCCTGCCGTCCACGTTTCCGGCGCTCGCGCGCCCGGCCGCGCAGCCGGGCGGGTGGCTGCGGCGCAACCGGCTCCTCACGCGCCTGCTGACGGCCGGCGGCTGCTCCGAGGCGTTCACCTACACGTTCATCGAACGGGCGGCGGCCGAGCCGTTCGCCGCGGACGCGGCCGAGATCGTGCCGCTCGCCAATCCGCTGTCGGAGAAGTTCACGGTCCTGCGGCCGTCGTTGCTGCCCGGCCTGATCGACGCGGCCGTGCACAACCGCCGGCACGGACATCACGACATCCGGCTGTTCGAGATCGGCAAGCGCTTCAGCCGCAGCGGCGGCGAGGCGGCCGCCGCCGGCATCGTCGTGACCGGCGCCGGCGCGCCGCCGCATTGGAGCAGCGCCACCCGCGAGGCGGATCTGTTCGACGTCACGGGCATCGTCGAACGGGTGTGCGAGGCGCTCGGCGTCGCGGCGGCGTTCGAGAGCGCGGGCGCGGGCGCACCGTTCGTGGCCGGGCGCACGGCGGTCATCCACGGACGGTCGCACGACGGACGCGAGGAGACTATCGGCCGGGCGGGCCGGATAGACCCGGCGCTGGCGACCGGACGCGGCTTTCCGGCGGCGGGCGGCGCGCTGCTTGCCGCCGAGCTGAACCTGCAGGCGCTCGACCGGCTGGCGGCCGACCGCGGACCGCTGCACGCATCGCCGCTGCCGCGCCATCCGTCGATTGTCCGCGACCTCGCGGTGGTGGTCGACGCCGCCTTGTCCGCGCGCGCGGTTCGTGACACGATCCGGGCGGCGGCGGCGCGGACGCTCGTCGGCGTTCGCGAGTTCGATCGCTACGCGGGCAAGGAGATCCCCGACGGCCGTGTGAGCCTCGCCTTCCATTTGACGTTCCGGGCGCCCGATCGCACCTTGACGGATGCCGAGGTAACGCGAACCATGGCAGACATCGTGCAGCGCCTGACCGCAGAGCATGGCGCGGCGTTGCGCAAGGATGGGAGTGAGAGCGATGGATGAGTCGGCACAGGCGCTTGACCTCGTACAGATCGAGCGGCTCGCGGAGAAGGTGAGGGGGTTGATCGACCAGCTGGAGCGAACCCGCTCCGCGCTGGCGGAGGCGAGCCAGGAGAACGCCTCCCTGCTCCGCGAAGTCGACGCGCTGCGCGCGCAGCTGGAACACGCGGGCGCGGCGCGGGCGGCGGAGTCGCAACGCCTGCTGGAAGAGCGGGAAGAGATCCGCGAGCGCGTTCAGCGGATGCTGCTGCAGCTCGAGACCATCGGCGCGTCCCTCGAGGATCAGGAAACGCTCAGCGAAGCATGACCAGCGCCCGCGCCGCGGACATCGTCACGGTAGAGATATTCGGCGGCCGGTATCCGGTCAGAAGCAACCTGAACGAGGAGTACGTCAAGCGGATTGCGGAGTACGTCGACCGCAAGATGCACGCCGCGGCCGATCAGACGCGCGGCGGCGACAGCGTCCGCATCGCGGTGCTGGCGGCGCTCAACATCGCCGACGAGCATTTCCGGCTGCTGGAGGCGCGCGGCGGCGGCAGCGACGCGCGCCGGCTGACGCTGGAGCTCGAAGAGCTGATCGACACCGCCCTCACCGGGAAGGCCCCCGCCGCGGACGAGTCCGACCAGCCCCAGGCGCCGTCCGCGGACGAGCCCGAAGCGCCGGTCTGACACCTTGCCTGCGCTCCGGGTTCAAACTAAGATCGGGATACGGACGGAAGACGGCAACTGTTACGGCGGCTCGCGGACGGCGCTGACGGCCGGTCGCGGGTGGCCAGTGATTAAGGGTTTATCCCTGCTTTGTTTGTGATGGTCCGGGGGATCGCTTGAACCAACGCGATGACGATGAGAGCCGTGATACCTTGTGGTGTGCATGCCTCCGCGCGAGGAAGCCTGAAGCAGGGATTTCGTATCGGCTCGCCCTGCCGAGGCAGGTTCATGCGACCTCCCCACACGGCAACGCGGGGCCCTTTGGCGCTGCACCACTGACCGCGTCGAGCGCCGGCGCGCACTGTACCTGATCGCGGCCGGCACTCGGCGCTCGTCGAACGGCTGCCCGTGAGTCCGTCGGGACGACTCACATGGGCCAGTTCGCATCCAGCGTCACCCCCGCCGCCGTCGCCCTCCTGACGGGCCTCCTCCTGCTCTTCGTCTGGCTCGCCGCGCGGCGGTATGCCGCGCGGCAGATCACCGGCCGCGCCCGGGACGACGCCGAGCGCCTGTTGCGCGACGCCGAGGCGAAGCAGAAGGAACTGCTGCTCGCGGCCAAGGAAGAGTCGCACACGCTGCGCCAGGCAACCGAGGCGGAGGCCCGCAAGATACGCGCGCAGGCGGCCGCTGACGAGCAGGCGCTGGCGGCGCGCAAACGCGCGCAGGAAGACCGTGACAGGGCGCTTGCCGAGCGCACCTCCGCGGCCACGCAGAAGGACCAGGAGCTGGGCCGGCGCGAGGCGTCGCTGCGCGAGCGGGAGGCGACCGCGACCGCACGCGCCGAACGCTACGAGCAGCTGGGCGCGGAGCGGCAGCGGGAGCTGCAGCGGGTGTCCGGGATGACCGCCGACGAGGCGAAGGACGTGCTGATCCGCCAGATCGAGTCGGATGCGCGCCGCGACGCCGCGAACCTGGTGAAGCGGCTGGAGCACGAGGCGCGCGAAACGGCCGCCGAAAAAGCGCGCCAGATCATCACGCAGGCCATCCAGCGCAGCGCGGCCGAGCACGCCATCGAGGCCACCGTCTCCGTGGTCGACCTGCCCAGCGACGACCTCAAGGGACGCATCATCGGCCGCGAGGGGCGCAACATCCGCGCCCTGGAGAACGCCACCGGCGTGGAGCTGATCGTCGACGACACCCCCGAGGCGATCATCCTGTCGAGCTTCGACCCGTACCGGCGGACCATCGCCAAGCAGGCCATCGAGCAGTTGGTGGCCGACGGCCGCATCCACCCGGCGCGGATCGAGGAAGTGGTCGCGAAGGTTACCGCCGAGCTCGACGAGTCGACCCGCAAGGAGGGCGAGACGGCCGGGTTCGAGCTGGGGCTGCACGACATGCATCCGGAGATCTACCGGCTGATGGGGCGGCTGAAGTTCCGCACCAGCTACGGGCAGAACGTCCTGGCGCATTCCAAGGAGGTGGCCTACCTGGCCGGGGTGATGGCCCGCGAGGTGGGCCTGGACGCGCACGTCTGCGTGCGCGCCGCCTTCGTGCACGACATCGGCAAGGCGATGGACCGCGACCTCGAGGGCACCCACCTGCAGCTGGGCATCGCCTTCCTCCGGCAGCACGGCGAGAGTGACGCGGTGGTGGATGCGATGGCCGCCCACCACATGGACATCGACTGGCCGTCGCTCGAGGCGATGATCGTGCAGGCGGCCGACGCCGTGTCGGCGGCGCGGCCCGGCGCGCGGCGCGACATCCTCGAGTCGTACGTCAAGCGCCTGGAGAAGCTCGAAGAGATTGCCGACTCGTTCAAGGGCGTCAACAAGGCGTTCGCGCTGCAGGCCGGACGCGAGATCCGGATCATGGTCGAGAGCGGGCAGGTGTCCGACGAGGAGGCCATCTGGCTGTCCAAGGACATCGCGAAGCGGATCGAGAACGAGCTGGAGTACCCCGGGCAGATCAAGGTCACGGTGATTCGCGAGACCCGCGCCATCGACTACGCCCGTTAGCCTTCCCCGCAAGCCCGTGCTGAGTGCGCCCGCCGGACCGACCGTCGCCGACCTAGGCGAGCGGGCGTTGATCGCCCGCATCGCGGCGGCGCTGCCGGCGCCGGACGCAGCGGTCGCCGTCGGCATCGGCGACGACGCCGCCGTCGTCGAGCCGGAGCGCGGCACGCTCACCGCCGTCACCACCGACACCGTCGTGGACGGCGTGCACGTCGACCGGCGCTTCACCCCGCCCGACGCCATCGGCCACCGCGCGCTTGCCGCCAGCCTGAGCGACCTGGCGGCGATGGGCGCCGTCCCGCGCCACGCGCTGCTGTCGCTCGGCCTGCCGGACGCGTTCCCCGTGGCCGACCTGGACGCGCTCGCGGCGGGCGTCGCGGCGCTGGCCGCGCGGCACGCCACGTCGGTCGTGGGCGGCAACGTCACCCGCTCGACCGGACCCCTCTTCGTGGAAGTGACCGCGCTCGGCAGCGTCAAGCGGCGGCGGGTGCTGCTGCGGTCGGCCGCGCGGCCGGGCGACGGGCTGTACCTGAGCGGCCGCATCGGCGGCGCCGCCGCCGGGCTGGACCTGCTGCGGAGCGCGGCCGGGAGCGCGGATGCCGCCGGCGAGGACGGGCCGGACGCCGAACTGGAGGCCTGCCGGCAGCGCTACCTGCGCCCGCAGCCGCGCGTCCGCCTGGGGCGCCTGCTCGGCCGCACGCGGACGGCGCGCGCCTGCGTCGACCTGAGCGATGGATTGGCGGACGCCCTGCACCAGCTGGCGGCGGCCAGCGGCGCCGGTGCGATCGTGGAAGCCGCGGCGGTGCCGATCGAGCCGGGGGCGCGGCGCTGGTTCGAGCAGCACGGACGCGACCCGCTGGACGCCAGTCTGGCGACAGAGGACTACGAGCTGCTGTTCACCGCCCCTGCCCGCGCCCGGCGGCGGCTGGCCGCCATCGGCCGCATGAAGCACGGCGTGCCGCTCACCCGCATCGGCGTCATCACCCGCGAGCCGGACGTCGTGCTGCGGCGCGACGGCGCCGACACGCCGCTGCCGGACGGCTACGAGCACTTCCGGGCGTCACGGGCTCAGGACGCCTGAGTCGCGGCCGTTTCCTGGTCCCGGTACTGCAACTGATACAGCGTGTGGTAGATGCCGCGCCGCGCCAGCAGCGCGCGGTGCGACCCCGCCTCGCGCAGCTTCCCCTTGTGGAACACCAGGACGCGGTCCATGTCGCGCAGCGTCGAGAGGCGGTGGGCAATCGCCAGCGTCGTGCGCCCGGCAATCAGGCGGTGGAGCGCGTCGCGGATCAGCGCCTCGGTGGCGGTGTCCACGTTCGACGTCGCCTCGTCGAGCACCAGCACCTGCGGGTCGAACGCCAGCGCGCGGGCGAACGACAGCAGCTGCTTCTGTCCCGCCGACAGCGTGGCGCCGCGCTCCGCCACCGCGGCGTCGAGCCGCCCGGGCAGGCGGTCGATGAACGGACTGGCGTGCGCGGCGTCGGCCGCGGCGCGTACCTCCGCGTCGGAGACGGCGGCGGGACCGCAGGCGATGTTCTCGCGGATGGTGCCCGAGAAGAGGAACACGTCCTGCAGCACCAGCCCGAAGCGGCCCCGCAGGTGGTCGAGCGGTATCTCGCGGATGTCGACGCCGTCGATCGCGATGCGCCCGCGGCTGACGTCGTAGAAGCGCAGCAGCAGGTTGATCAGCGTCGTCTTGCCCGCCCCGGTCGCGCCGGCAATCCCGATCCGCTCGCCCGGCTCGACGGCAAACGAGACGTCGCGCAGCACGTAGTCGTCGCCGCGGTAGGCGAACCAGACGTGCTCGAACGTGATCCGCCCGGGGCCGTCCGGCAGGCGGCCGGCGGCGGGGCTGACCAGCCGCGGCGGCGTGTCGAGCAGGCCGAAGATGCGCTCGGACGACGCCATGGCGGCCTGCAGGATGTTGAACTTCTCCGACAGGTCGCTGATCGGCCGGAAGAACCGCTGCGAGTACTGGATGAACGCCACCAGCGTGCCGAGCGTCAGCGTCCCCTCCAGCGTCCAGCCGCCGCCGTACCAGATGATGGCCGCCGTCGCCACCGCACCGATCAGCTCGATGGCCGGATAGAAGACCGAGTAATAGAAGATCGAGTCGAGGTTGGCCTGCGTGTGGCCGCGGTTCAGCCCGTCGAACGCCGCGAAGCTGCGCGCCTCGCGGCGAAACAGCTGCACCGTCGACATCCCGCTGATGTTCTCCTGGAGCGACGCGTTGATGCGCGCGATCCAGCCCCGCACCGCGCGGTACGACGCGCGCGCGTTGTGCCGGAACCACTGCGTGACGAGCGCGATGAGCGGCAGCACGGAGAACGCCACCAGCGCCAGCCGCCAGTCCATCCAGAGCAGCACGCCCATGATGCCCACCAGCAGCACGACGTCCCGGAAGACCGAGATGACCCCGGATGCGAACAGGTCGTTCAGCGCGTCCACGTCGGTGGTGACGCGCGTCATCAGGCGGCCGACCGGATGGCGGTCGTAGTAGGCGACGTCGATCCGCTGCAGGTGGGCGTAGATCTCCATCCGCAGGTCGTACATGATCCGCTGCCCGACCATCCCCATGGTGTACGTCTCCACGTACTCCAGCAGGAACGACCCGGTCAGGATGACGAGCAGCGCCGCGGCGATCAGCTCCAGCCCGGCCAGCTCGCCGGTCAGGATGTGGCGGTCGATGGCCAGCTTGATCAGGTACGGCTCGGCGAGCTGCAGCAGCGCGTGGCCGACGATGGCGGCGAGCGCCACGACGGCGGTGCGCCGGTGCGGCACGAGGTAGCGCAGCAGGCGCCGCAGCAGGCGGGCGTCGTAGGCTGCCTCGAGCGGCTCGTCGGGGAGGTGGGCAGTCACCGTCAGGCCTCCTCCAACGCTGCCGCCAGCCGCTGCTGCCGCTCGAGGTTCGCGTACAGCCCGCCGCGGGCGAGCAGCTCGTCGTGGGTGCCGCGCTCCACGACGCGGCCGCGGTCGAGCACCAGGATCAGGTCGGCGCCGCGCACGGTGGAAATGCGGTGCGAGACGACGATGGACGTGCGCTCCCGCATGACGCCGCGCAGCCGCGTCAGAATTGCCTCCTCGGTGCCGGCGTCGACCGCCGAAAGGGCGTCGTCGAGGATAAGGATGCGCGGGTCGGTCAACAGCGCGCGGGCCAGCGCCACCCGCTGCTGCTGGCCGCCCGACAGCGTCAGGCCGCGCTCGCCGACCGTCGTCTCCAGCCCGTCCGGGAAGCGGTCGACGTCGGCGTCGAGGCAGGCGAGCGCGACCGCCGACTCGACGGACGGCGCGGCGGGGTCGGCGCCGGACGCGCCGAACGCCACGTTCTCCGCCACCGTGTCGGAGAACAGCAGCGGCTCCTGCGGCACGTAGCCGATGGCGCCGCGCAGCACCGCCAGCGGCAGCCGGCGGACGTCGACGCCGTCGACGAAGACGGCGCCCGGCGGCGGGTCGAACAGGCGCGGGAGCAGGTTGATCAGCGTCGACTTGCCGGAGCCGGTCGGGCCGACCAGCGCCAGCACCTGCCCCGGCTCCACGACGGCCGACACCCGTTCCAGCACCGCTTCCCCGTTGTAGGCGAAGGTGAGGTCACGGAACTCCACCCGCCCGCGCAGCGCGCCCGCCGCCGGCGCCGCACCGTCCGGCTCGGGGTCGCGCACGCCGGGCTCGGCGTCGGTCACGGCGAGCATCCGCTGCCAGGCCGCCAGCCCGCGCTGGATCATGTTGGTGACCCAGCCGAACGCAATCACCGGCCAGGCGAGCATGGTGAGATAGGCATTGAAGGCGACGAAGTCGCCGACGGTCATGCGGCCCGCCACCACTTCCCGTGTGCCGGCCCACAGCACGACCAGCGCCGACAGGCCGAGGCAGAACGCCAGGCTCGGGTAGAACAGGCCCTGGATCTGGATGACGGCCCGGCTGCGCGCCACGTACTCCCGGTTGGCCGCCTCGAAGCGGTCGAGCTCCACCGCCTCGCGGCCGTACGCGCGGACGACCCGGACGCCGGCCAGCGCCTCCTGGGCAATGGAGCTCATCCTGGCGAGCTGCGCCTGGATCCGCTCCGAGCGGTGGTAGATGGCGTCCCCGAAGCGCCGCACCGCGAGCGACACGAGCGGCAGCGGCAGCAGCACGATCAGCGTGAGCCGGACGGAGATCGACAGCATCAGGGCGACCGCGACGACGAACAGGATGCCGGTGGTGGCGGCGTACATCAGCGACGGCCCGACCATCATGCGCACCGCGCCGAGGTCGTTCGTGGCGCGCGACATGAGGTCGCCCGTGCGGTGGTGCTGGTAGTACGTGAGGTCGAGCCGCTGCAGCCGCGCGAAGAAGTGGCTGCGCAGGTCGTACTCGATCAGCCGCGACGCGCCGATGATGACGCGCCGCATCCAGAAGCGGCAGACGCCGCCCAGCGCGGCAATGCCGACGAGCGCCGCGGCGTACAGCCCGAGCCTGGCGCGGGTCGCGCCGGCCGTCAGGTCGTCGACCGCCAGCTTGAGCACCCACGGCGACACGAGCTGAATGGCGGTCGTCAGCAGCAGGAACACCGCGCCGAGCGCAAAGCGCGCGCGGTAGCGCGTGACGTACGGCAGCAGCCTTCGGGCTGCGGAGTTCAAGGACAGCATTGGGAAGCCGGACCGGGAGGGACCGTAGGCCAATTATATTTGGCGGGCTCGCCGATTTGCCCAGACATGCGCGGGACTGCACAATCCTGGTGCATAATAGGCGCAAGCCATACGCACGACAGACTCAGCGGAGAGGTGCAGATGCAGCGTTCGCCGATTACCTGGACCACCTGCCTGTGCGGCGCCGCTTTCGCGGCGCTGCTACTGTTCGCCATTCCGTCGCCGTCCCACGCCGGACCCCCGCCGGCGGCGCAGACCGACGACGCCTCCAATCCGGACCAGCTGCTGCCGCTCAACGATCTGTCGCCCGGGCTGCTCGGCATGTACCGCAAGACGATGGAGATCGAGGGCGACATCCGCCGCCATACGGAGAAGTACGGCGTCGACATCGACCTCGCGCGGGCGGTCTGCCTGCACGAATCGGGCGGCAACGGCAACCTGCGGTCGGGCGCGGGCGCGCGCGGCTATTTCCAGGTGATGCCGGCCACGTTCCGGTCGTTGCGGGTCGAGACCAACATCGAGGCGGGCATCAAGTACCTGTCGCAGATGATCCGCCAGTTCGGCCGCGAGGATTACGCGCTCGGCGCCTACAACGCCGGGCCCGGCCGGGTGCGCCGCGGCCGGCCGCCGCTCGAGACGCTCCAGTACATCCTGGCGGTCGGACAGTACCGCAACGTGCTGATGCTGCACGAGCGGTCGATCCGCCACTACGCCGACCAGATGCGGCTCGCGACGGTGCGCGGCGGCGACGACTGGTGGACCCTTTCGCGGCGGCTCGGCATCCCGCTGGTGCAGCTCCGGATGCACAACCCGTTCCTCGCGACGCGCCGTCTGCGGGAAGGGCAGGTAATCGCCTACCCGCCGGCGCCGCGCACGGACCTGCTGGTCCAACGGGGCGACAGCCACGTCGAGTACCGCACGCGGCACGGCGACAACATCCTCCACATCGCGCTCGTCCTGGAAGCCGACCGCGACAAGTTCCGCGAGGACAACCGGCTGTGGCGGCTGCAGACGCTGCCGGCCGGCCAGTTGCTGCAGATTCCGATGGCGCGCGAGAGGCGGCGCAATGCGCAGACCTACCGGGTCCAGGCGGGAGACGACATCGGCGCCGTCGCGCGGCAGCACAGGTCGTCGGCCTGGCGCATCATCCGCGACAACGGGTTGTGGGACGAGCGGTTGACTGCCGGCGCGGTGCTGCGCATCGAGCGCGAGCCGCCGCGGCCGGCCTACGCCACGCACCGCGTGCGGAGCGGCGACACCCTGGGCGCGCTCGCGCGGCGCTACGGCACCAGCGTCAGGGCGATCCAGGCCGCCAACAACATGGGACGCCGCACCGTCATCGGCATCGGCCAGCGGCTGCGCATGCCGACCAGCCGGGCCGCGGCGGACGCGGAGGCGGCGGCCGCACCGGTGGCGCGGGCCGAGCCCGAGCCGCGGAGAGCAGCTGCGCCACCGGCCGCACGGGCGGCCACGACGCATCGCGTCGTGCGCGGCGACAATCTGACCGATCTGGCGCGGCGTTACGGCACCACCGTGCGCGCCATCCAGGCGGCCAACGACCTGGGGCGCCGCACCACCATTCAGATCGGCCAGCAGCTGCGCGTGCGGGGCAGCGAGGCATCCGCCGCGCGATCCGCGGCCGCCACGCACCGCGTCCAGCGCGGCGACACTCTGGGCAGGATCGCCCGGCGCTACGGCACCACCGTGCGCGCCATCCAGGCGGCCAACGACCTGGGGCGCCGCACCGTCATCAACGTCGGCCAGCACCTCCGCATTCCGGGCAACTGACGCCGAACGGCGGCGGTTGGTCGGGATCTCCTAGTTGCAGGGGAAGGCGTCGACGAAGGCGCGCAGGATCAGCACGGTATCCCACGACTCCAGCTCGCCCGGGTGCGTTTTCAGGAAGGTGTCGACGATGCGGGCCATGCGGCCCGCGCTGACCTGCTCGGTGGCGCAGAACGCTTCGCGGCCGCCGAAGTCGTCCACCATGATCATGTGGGTGTGCCAGACGCCGGTGACCAGGCCGAGGCACTGGCCCATGTCGCTGCCCCGCTCCATTTCCTCGCGGTCGGGGTCCACCGGTCCGCCGTCCGCCTGGCTGATGGCCGCGCCGCATTCGCGCGCCAGCGCGTTGCCGTCGTTGACGTCGGGAATCGGCCGCTGGGCCGCCGCCGGGACGGCCGCCAAGCCCAGCAGTGCAACACCGGCGACGATTGCTCTGGTGCATCCCATCGGAGCCCCCTTCAATCGACCGGCGATGCCCTCCGCCGAAGGCATTGCCGACTGGTAGCTGCTGCTAGTGGTTGTCGAGACCTTCCGTCAGCTCGATGGTGATGCCCCACGGATCGGTGAGGAAGGCGATGGCGATGTCCAGCTCGTCGAGCCGTGTGTACGGCCGGTCGAGCGTGATGCCCTGCGCCTCGAGCTGCTTGCAGAACGCTTCCAGCCCGTCCACCTCGAAGCCGATGTGGTCGTAGCTGCGGCCCCGGATGGGGGCCACCTGGCCGTCCGCCTGCGAGAAGCGGATGTTGACGCCCGGCAGGTCGACCACCTTGAACTGGCCGTTCATCCCCGCCACGGCGCCGAACGTCTTCACGTACCAGTCGCGCATGGCGTCGATGTCGTCCGTATGGAAATGCAGGTGATGGTTCTTGATCGGCTCCGTCTGGCCGCGGTTCTCGACCAGCTCCACCTTGACGTCGTCCGGCGCCAGCACGTAGGCGATGCAGGTGTTCTGGCTGTCGGAGCAAACCACGCCGTCCTGCACGTCGGCGTTCGGCAGCTCCCGCTCCGTGATCACCTCGTAGCCGGCGGCGCGCACCTTGTCGACCATGGCGCGCGTGTTCGGCACCCACATGCCGAAGTGGTTCAGCGCCGAGCCGATCGTGCCGCCCGACGGCTCGCGGTCGGACAGGAACACCAGCCCGTGGGGAAACTTGAAGATGTGGACGGCGCGCCACGGCGTCGGAATGCCGCCCAGCGTGTCGCCCCAGAACCGCTCGTGGGCCGCGCGGTCCGTCACGTTCAGATGGTGATGCCCGTGCACGACCGGGCCCTCCGCCGCCCACGACTGCGCCCGCGCCTCGCCGGCCCCGACCGCCAGCAGCGCCGCCGCCGCCAGCACGCACCACAGGTTCGCCTTCATCGTCAAGCTCCCTTCGCGCGCAGCGCTCCCTGCCAGTAACAAGGCGTGCAGTATAACAAGCCCGCGGCCCGCGGCCGGGCGCCCAAGGGAATGATAATCGCCCGTTCGAGGCGGCCCGTGGCGGTGGACCCGGAGGGCGGCACAGCGATTCTATTATCGGGACAGCCCGTGGGCCGGAGACCCCGGAGTTAGCCGGAGAAGGTGTATCAGCGGAACAACCTGCGAAGCCAGCCGGTGAAAGCCGTCGCCAGCGGTACCGTCACGTCCAGATCACCGGCGCCGATGGCGGCGCCCATCTTCCGCGGCTCCTTCCGTGCGGCGAGCTACGCATGAATCCTGGCTCTCAGGATCTTGCCGTCCGAGAACTTGCGGTCCGTCGCGGGGATACCGTCGATATACGTCTGCGCGAGTGGCCACACGCGATCATCGGCGGGAATCAGCTGCTCGATGAAGTCCTCCAGCTCACCAGCCAACCTGTTGTCCGGCATCAGCCAGATCCCGACCCGCGGTGTGCCTTCAATGACGGTCCCGTCTGGCTCCAACGCCGGCGGCGGTTCGAAATTGGCGTTCCGCAAGCGGTCCGCTATGGCCTGCCAGCGCCGATCCGGGTGGTCGTTCGCGTCAGCCAGGATGCCGACCACGATTCGACCCGGTGCCTTGATTTCCGGACCGATCGCTGCTTCCAGGTTGGGAAAGCCCTTCTTGTCGAGGATGTCGAATTCCGGCATGTCCTGCTGCGGCCGGCATAGGTGTCGGACGACATGCTCGTCGTCAACACCCTCCACGAACAGCACCCGTCCGGATGGCAACTGCCCGGCCACGCGGCTACCTGAATTCGATTCCCTGCACGGCGGCCGTTTCCAGTTCCTTCTCCGTGTACTCGATCGCCCGGACTCCATCGCCGTTCCGCTCGAGTCGAAAAAGGACGCCCTCTATATCGGCACACTCGCTGGCCGCCCGCGCAAAGCCCGTCGCGCAGTCCCAACTGTGGGTCGTAGCCAGTACTTGCACGTTGTTGTTGTGCGCGGCGCGCAGGATCATGCGCCAGAAATCCCGTTGCACGGAGTAGTGGATTCCGTTCTCTACTTCGTCGATGAGCAGAAACCCTCCACGGCTATTGGCAAGGCCGAGGCCGGCAGCAAACATGCGTATGGCCCCGTCGCCGACCACTGCAACCCGGTCTATGCTGTCATCCAGGATCAGCCGGAGGGCCTTTATCGCGAGGTCTTCCTCCTCGGTTAGGGCTACATTGTCCCAGAGGCTCGCCAATCCGCTGTTGGTAGGCAGGCCGGGTCCCAGGACTTCGCAATCGATGACCGGCCACTCGCTCTCTTCGAACCAGCCGCGTTGCAGGTTCCGGATGTAACGACGCCGCGCCCATTGGGGGCGCCGTTCGTTCACGGCGAGAAACCAGGGAAGTACCCGCTCCTTTCCGTGGTACACGATCTTGACGGCCTGGACGTCTGCCTCTGTCGACAAGTCGGCGAACGGGTCCGTCTGTTCCGGGGACCAGTCCCCCGGCTTGACCGCTTCGATTCGGAGGTCGTCCGTGCCGCCGTTCGGGCCGATTGTGATGGGCGACGCCTGTATCGCAGCCCACCCGTGAAACAGGGCGGCGTAATCCGGAGACACGACTGGCGCTTGATCCTCGCCGTAAGCGGTTGCGACTTCCTCGCGCCTTTCCAGCAATTCATTGAGTACGTTCGGTCGTCCGCGAGTGGCATAGACGCGCACAGCGTCGAGCACCGTCGTCTTGCCGACGCCGTTCCGTCCGGCCAGCAGGGTCACGCGCCCCAGTCGTCCAATCGGGAGACGGTCGATCCCCCGAAAACCGGTAATCGACAGACTCGGAAGATGCAGGGCGTTAGCGGGTTGGTCGGACATGGCTTCCGCCAGATGGCAATCCGTGGCGGTTGGATTCTAGCCCAGGATAGATGTCCGGACCCGGCGCTGTACCGAATCCGCCGACACCTTGGTACCACGCATATTGGCTCGGGCGGTCTCGTTCAGTATCCGTGGGCCAGAGACCCCAATGGTATAGTGTGCCGCGATGGGTAAGAGCCGGCGCGGCAAGCGGCGGCGCACGGCGGAATGCCCCGGAGGCGACGAATGACGAGATGCGCTGGGGCGGGGTTGGCGCGCCGGACGGATGACGGGCGGACGGGCTGGCGGCGGCTGTTGTGCGCCGCGGGGATCGCGGCGCTGGCCGCGGCCGGCGGCGCGGAGACGGCGCGGGCGCAGGCGCTCGACGACTTCCAGCCGGTGACCGACGCCGTGCTGCAGAATCCCGACCCGGGCGACTGGCTCCACTGGCGCCGCACCCTGGACGCCTGGGGCCACAGCCCGCTCGACGAGATCACCGCCGACAACGCCGGCCAGCTGCGGCTGGTCTGGAGCTGGGCGCTGGCCGAGGGGTCGCAGCAGACCACGCCGATGGTGTACGGCGGCGTGATGTACATCGCCAACCCGGGCGAGCGGGTGCAGGCGCTCGACGGCGCCAGCGGTGAGCTGCTGTGGGAGTACCAGCGGCGGCGGCAGCCGGGCGACGACGGCCGGACGCCGCCCAACCTGCAGCACCGCAACCTGGCCATCTACCAGGACAAGGTCTACCTGAACACGTCGGACGGGCACGTCGTGGCGCTCGACGCGCGCACCGGCGACGAGGTGTGGGATACCAACGTCGGGGGGGAGCAGGGCTACGAGTACACGAGCGGTTCCATCATCGCCGACGGCAAGGTGGTGTCGGGGCTGACCGGTTGCGAGCGCTACCGCGACGACACCTGCTACATTGTGGCGCTCGATGCGGAGACCGGCCGCGAGTTGTGGCGCACCTCCACCGTGGCCCGGCCCGGCGAGCGGGGCGGCGACTCGTGGGGCGACCTGCCGGTGATGTTCCGGGCCGGCTCGGACGCCTGGATCCCCGGCAGCTACGACCCGCGCGCGAAAACGCTGTTCTTCGGCACGGCGCAGGCGAAACCGTGGGCGCGGGCGGTGCGCGGCACCGATGGGGACGCCCTGTACACGAACTCCACGCTGGCGCTCGACCCGGTTACCGGCGAGATGAAGTGGTACTTCCAGCACCTGCCCGGCGAGACGCACGACATGGACGAGGTGTTCGAGCGGGTGCTGGTGGATTACGACGGCCGGCAGTCGGTCTTCTCCATGGGCAAGATCGCCGTGCTGTGGGAGCTCGACCGCGAGACCGGCCAGTTCCGCGCCGCGCACGATCTGGGCTACCAGACGCTGGTCGATATCCATCCGGAGACCGGGCGGGCCACCTACCGCGACGGCATGATCCAGGAGATCGGCGAGGAGATCCACTGGTGTCCCACCACCTCCGGTTTCAAGAGCTGGCGCGCCATGTCGTACAACCCGGACACCGAGGCGTTCTACGTCCCGCTGACGCTCAACTGCGAGACCGGAGTGTTCGGTCCGGTGGAGAAGCGGGAGGGCGGCGGCGGCGTCGGGCCAGTGCGGCGGACCAACCATTTCCATCCACGCAGCCCGGAGCATATCGGCGAGTTCCTGGCGATGAGCATGCGGACCGGCGAGGTGCTGTGGCGGCACCGCACGCGCACGCCGATCAACACCGCCGCGCTGACCACCAGCGGCGGCATTGCCGTGGCGGGCGACTGGGACCGCCACCTCTACGTGTACGACGCGCGGACCGGCGAGGTGCTGTGGCAGACGCGGCTGCCCACCTCGGTGCAGGGCTTTCCGATCAGCTACGAGGCGGGCGGCAGGCAGTACCTGGCGGTGCCGGCCGGCGTAGGCGGGGCGAGCTGGAGCAACCTGGTGCCGACCGACCTGACGCCGGAGAAGCGGCACCCGCCGACCGGCAACAGCGTCTTCGTGTTCTCGCTGCCTTAAGGACGAGTCGGCCGCATTGGCGTCGGCTCCTCACGTTAGAATGCCTGCCATGGCTTCCAGGCATGCCGACTGGCTTCGTCAGGCGGACGCCGATCTGCGGCTTGCCCGCCACGCGCGGGACGGCAACGCGCACGACTGGGCGTGTTTCGCTGCCCATCAGGCAGCGGAGAAGGCGCTCAAGGCTGTTTTGATGAGTCGCGGGACGGACGCCTGGGGCCACACGGTGACAGCGCTGCTCGGTGTCGTCACGTGCGACGACGATGCCGCGGAGGAGCTGACTGTTTGCGCCAAGACGCTCGACAAGCACTACATTCCGACGCGCTACCCGAATGGCCTCGATGCGGGAGCGCCAACGGACTTCTATACGAGGAAGGATTCCGACGATGCCATCGCCTGCGCCGAACGGCTCAGCGCCTTCGCTCGTCGTCAAGTCGAACAACGAAGCGGCCGTTGAGCGGGCGGTTCGCCGTTGGGTGGCAGGGATTGCTGCGCAGCGGTCCGAGGTGCGGCGCATCGTCTGGTTCGGGTCGCGCGTGAACGGGATTCCGTCTCCCGGCAGCGACGTCGACATCTGCCTGGTGCTCGCGCGCTCCGACAAGCCGTTCCGGGAGCGCGCCGCCGACTTCCTGCCGTTGGGATTTCCAGTGGGGCTGGATCTGTTTCCGTACACCCTGGAGGAGCTGGACCAACTGCGGCGCGACCAGCCGTCGTGGCACCGGACGATCACTGCGGGCGTGGACCTGTTGCCCGGTTGACGCTGCCGTAACGGCGGACCAGCCGCCCGCGGCGCCAACGCGCGCAAAAAAAGCCCCGCGCCGGCGTGGCGCGGGGCTTTTTTCATTGCCGTAACTCGACTGCGGCCTCAGTCGCCGCTGCTGCCCGGCCAGACGACGCCCTGGTGCGGCGTCCGGATGGGGCCCTCGCCCTTGTAGACGAACTTCTGCAGCCGCTTACCCTCGAACGTCTCCGTGGTGTAGATGTTGCCGAGCGAGTCGACCGCCACGTTGTGCGTGCCGTAGAACTGGCCCGGCTGGCGCCCGCCGTTCCCGAAGCTCGACACCATCGTCAGCGTCTTGCGCTCCACGATGTACACCTTCTCGTTCACGCCGTCGGCCACGTAGAGGTACTTCTGCTCCCCGTCGTGCGAGAAGGCGATGTCCCACACCGAGCCGGCGCCCAGCGTCTCCGTCTCGATGAACATCTCCTCGACGAAGGTGCCGTCGGGGTTGAACACCTGGACGCGGTCGTTCACCCGGTCGCAGACGTACAGCAGCCGGTCGTGCGACATCTCGGCGCAGTGCACGGGCGTGCGGAACTGCCGCGCCGGTGGCGCCCGCGGGTCGTAGCGGCCCAGGTCCGTGTCGTCCGGCACGTTGCCGTACGCGCCCCAGTAGCGCTTGAACTCGCCCGTGTCGGCGTCCAGCACCACCACGCGCCGGTTGCCGTAGCCGTCCGACACATACGCCTCGTTCGCCAGCGGGTCGACGGAGATCTCCGCCACCCGGCTGAAGTTCTCCATGTCGTTGCTGCCCTGGCTCATCCCCGCCCGGCCGACCTGCAGCAGGAACTGCCCGTGCCGCGTGAACTTCAGCAGGTGCGCGTCCTCGGCGTCGTTGCCGCCGATCCAGACGTTGCCCTTGTAGTCGACCGTGACGCCGTGGTTCGAATTGGGCCACTCGTACCCTTCGCCCGGGCCGCCCCAGTGCCGCACCACGTTGCCCTGCGGGTCGAATTCGAGCACCGGCGGTGCCGGCACGCAGCAGTCGACCGCCACCTGCGGGTCGGCCGCCGCCTCGATCTCCCCGGCGTTGAGCGTGGAGGCGCGGTGCACGATCCAGACGTGGTCGCGGTCGTCCACCGATACGCCTATGGCCGCCCCGATCACCCAGTTGTTGGGCAGCGGCCGGGGCCAGAGCGGGTCGACCTCGAAGATCGGTCCCCAGGTCAAACCTTCCGTCTGTGCGACGGCCTTGCGCTCCAGCACCGCCTGGCCGGCGCCGAGTGCGAGCAGCAACGCGACCCCCACGATGCCGACCCACAGCTTGCGGTTGCGTAGCAGGCTTTTCATGGCTCTCCTTCGCTCGATGTGCATGCGCCTCCACGGGGGCGGCGCCGACGGCCGAATGGTGGCACATGCACGGCCGGCGTGCAAGTGCGGACCGGCGCCGCGGCGCAATGCGTCAGCGGCCCGCCGCCTCCAGCACGCGCGCCCCGGCCAGAATGCCCTCCATGGCGTAATTGCCCTCATGGCAGGCGTATTCGAACAGCGCCTCGTCCGACCGCTCCAGCGGGATCATCAGCGTCCAGGGACTTTCCCAGGTGTCCGGATCGCTGAAGGTGACGACGTACTCGAGCGTATCCGGACCGATGCGCCGCAGCCGTTCGAAGACGTGCGTGTTCCGGGTCGCGCCGCGCAGCATCGACTGGTGCGAGTAGTTGGCGGTCTCGATCACCAGCGTGTCGCCCTCCCAGCGGGCGCGCGAGTCGCCGTGCCACAGGCGGATCGACGCGTCGAGCTGCCCCGGCTTGTCGATCGGAATGATGCGCGCGTCGTGGATCAGCTCCTGCAGGAACACCAGATGATCCGCCGTCTGCATGACCTGGAAGTAGCTGTTGTAGCCGGCCAGCAGGTTCGGCACGCCGTAGGTGATGCAGCGCTCGGTGAGCGGCAGGCTCTCCGGACCGGCCGGGTGGTCGCCCGCCGGCGGGCGCGAGCCGAACCGCTCCAGCGCCGCGGCCGTGAACGCCGGGATGCGGCCGTCCGGCGGATCGACGATGAGCGACGTGCGGTTGTCGAGCTGCCGCTCCGCCAACCAGAACGAGTTGTAGTTGCCGGTGCCGGCATCGAACTCCTTGAAGTCCGGATCCTCCAGCACCTGCTGAATGAGCAGATCGCCGAGCAGGTTGCCCGCCTGCTCGTTCTCGCGCAGCTCGGCCGCGCGCTCCTGCAGCTCGGCCAGCTCCTCGTCGGTCAGCGACTCCTTGCCGGCCAGTGCCGTCGGCCGCTCAAACGGCGTCGCCGTGTTGTTCGACCAGATGCCCTGCAGGTCCGGCCGCCCGTCCGCCGTCAGCGGCGCCGTCCACCCCGACTCCTGCGCGACCGCCTCCACCGCCGCCAACGCCAGCGCCGCCAGCACCACCGCCGCCACCGCCGCCAGCCGCCGGCCTCGGGCCGACGTCACGAATGCAGACCTCATCGATTCCTCCCCGAGGACCCACCCTGACCGGCCCTCCCTGTAACCGCCGTAACCGCCATGGTTTCCGAGAGGTGCGGCGGAGATGCAAGCCGTTGCCCGCCGCTTCCGCGTCTACTGCTAGAATATCCCCTACCGGTCACCAAGGGGGGCGACACGGCTTCGACGGGGGTGATGGATCCGCTGGATGCATGCCGAGCACCATCGACTCGCTAATCCGATGGAACCTGATGTAACTGCGGACACGCAGCTGCCTCTGGCCGCGTAAAACGCGACCCGTCCACCCCGCCATCGCCCGCGTGACGGGATTGGGCGTCATTTAGTGGGCTGGCCTTCAGGCGCCGTCTCGACGCCTGCCGGCAAGACTTTTCGGGACTGGCTCCCGGTTTTTTTCGCCATCCTTCGATGCCGGGAGCGAGACTTGCAAGGACGGACAAGCATGTAGATTCCGGCGGAAACGCACTTTCGGACGCGGGTTCGACTCCCGCCGCCTCCACCAGCCTTCGCTCGCCGGTTTGCTAGGCGAGCTACGGCTGGCGGGCCATAGCGCAACTATCAGCGAAGGCGGGCCCTGCGAGCTTCGGCAGGCGCCTTGCACGTTGCACGTGCGTGGCCGGTCGCAACATCGTCTATCTCCTGCAGTCCGAGCAACACCCGCAGCAGCACTACGTTGGCCTGACGCAGAATCTGCGATGCCGGCTCGCCGCCCACAACGCCGGTCGGTCGACGCATACGGCGAAGCATCGACCGTGGCGTGTCGTTATCGCGGTCTGGTTCGGTGACGCGGCACACGCCCGCTGAAGATCTCCTCGCGCAGCGAGGCGTGACGGTCACCTACGAGACGATTCGGCAGTGGTGCCAGCGGTTCGGTCCGGTCTACGCCCGCCGGATGCGGCGCTTCACGTCGGCCGCCCACGTGCAACGGTTCGCGTCGGTACACGGAGTTGTGCAGAATCTCTTTCGAGTCGGGCGACATCTACTCCGGTCGAGGCACCACCGCGTGTTCCGAAAGCGGGCGTTCGTCGAATGGGATGCGGCGACGTGTGCGTGCTGAACGAGCGAGGGCGAACGACCTCGAGGCGGAGCAGCGCACTGTCCACACCAAGTTGACAGTGCCGTGCCCAAAGCGATCGGTGATCAACTCGCCTCGGCTTACTATCGGGCTATGTTGCCGTGGGGGGCTGCGCGGTTCGACGACGAACACGAACTCGAGAACTTTCCCCATCTAGATGCGGTTCGGTTCGTCCGCTACGACGCACTCGATACACTTAGAGACAAGATTTCAGACCAGTCATCGCTCCTGCAGCATCGAGGTTTCGCCTTTGCATTGAAGCGAAATGAGCATGCCCGCAGTTTCATTCTCGCTGGGCGTGACACTGACGCGATCATCGACGCGATTGAGAGACTTGGGAGCCTCAAGGCGCTGCGGGCCAACGGATTGCTTTTCCTCATCGAATAGCGTCACGTGCGCAGAGTGCTTGTACCACCGAGACAGTACGGCGTCCTACGGCCCTGCGGGTTCGACGTCGGCCATTTCGAGTACGCGTGCGGTAGGCGTTGCGGCCAGGTCCCCGGAGGACCGCCCGGAAGCGGCCATGGCTTGATCCACGAGATAGGTGCCGGCCCGGAATCCTATCCATCTTCTGCCGTCCGGATGGCGATACATCCACTGGTTCAGATCCGCCGACCCAGGGAGGATCGCGAGCTCGGCCACCCAGGCCGCCACGTTGTCCGGGTAGTTGCTGAAGGGATAACGAGCCCCCGCATAGTCGCGCTCAAAGGCCGCTGCCATCCCTTCAGTGATCACGTGATCCATCAAGGACACTCGGGGGATAGCCGCCTCCCTGACCAAGTGGTGCAATTCGTGAAACAGCATCGCGCGCAAATGCACCTCGGCGGTTGCAAGGACACCGCCGCCGCGGTTGGGATCCACTGACCAGTAGATCCTGTCCGGAGCGACGGCCGTGGCCGCAGCGTTGGTCATTGCACCCACGTTGTCGTCCGCATCGACTCGGAGCGCGATTCTCTCGGGCAACGCGGTCAGGAGTTGCCTGACTTCGGCAATGGTGCCGCGGGTAATGCGCTCGATCGCACGGCGTTCTGCTACGGAGAAGCGATGCTCGACCTCTCGATACTCGACGACCAATTCATCCGCCTTGCACGCCGCACACAACACGCCCAGCAGAATGCAGGCAAGCCTCGCCAAGGCTGAACGCGACGGGCTGCACCGGAGTCGTTTCCCTCCCCTTCGGCTAGCATAATTCCTATGGTTCAGCAAGGTCTGTCATCTGCTCCGGTACCGAAAAGGCGACTATCGCGTCCCCCAGTTCGAGCCCCGTAATCGCGTTGCCGCCGGCGAAGATCACGACGTACTGGCGCCCCTCCCACATGTAGGTCATAGGTGTCGCGAGGCCGGGAGCGGGCAGATCGCCCTTCCAGCGCTCCTCGCCCGTAGCGACGTCGAACGCTCGCAACGAGTTGTCCATCGTGGCCCCGATGAAGACGAGGCCACCGGCAGTTATGAGGGGGCCACCGAGATTCGGTGTGCCGAGCGCAATGCCAATCTCGCCCAATGTCTTGCGCCAGACGATCTCGCCGCTCGCGAGATCGACTCCGGCAAGCACACCCCAAGGCGGCGGGGTGCAGGGGATACCGAGTGGTGACATGAGCAGCTCGCGCTTCATGCCGAACGGTGCACCCGCCTGTGTCGACACCTCCTCGTCGGGGAACGCCTGCCGCACCGCATCGATCTCTTCGGCCGGAATGAGCTGGACGTGATGCGCGACACTGCTCATGTTGATCACGAGGAGGTTGCGCGTCGGATCGAACGCTGCGCGCCCCAGTTTGCGCCGCCGCCGGTAAAGGGATACAGGATGGTCCCCTGCTCCGACGGTGGCGTGAAGAGACCCTCCGATCACGCGCTCGCGATTTGCTGGCGGCACGCGCGGCGATCGAACCAGGTGATGCCAAACGCGTCGTCTGGGGAGAGTCGGTTCGGTACGACAGGCGGCGTCACCGCAGGAAAAGGCTGGGTCGGAGAGAGCGCCTCCCCGGGCGTCCCAGTCTGATCGACCGGGCGTTCCTCGATCGGCAGAAATGGCTCGCCCGTCGCGCGGTCGAGGACGAAGACAAAGCCGGTCTTGGTGACTTGGGCAACCACGTCGTGCAGTTGGGCGTCTCGCCACACCGAGTACAAACCCGGCTGCGCCGGCACGTCGTAGTCCCAGATGTCGTGGTGCACGGTCTGAAAGCTCCACCGCAGCTCACCGGATGCCGCGTCGAGCGCCACGACGGCGTTCGCGTGACGGTTGTCGCCAGGGCGCAGGCCACCGAAGAAGTCGGGACTGGGGCTTGTCGTCGGGACGAAGACCAACCCGCGGTGCTCGTCCACCGCCAGGGGCGCCCACGCGTTTGCGTGGCCCTCGCGGGGCGGGTATGTTCCCTGCCAGCTTGTGATCGCCGGGTCGCCCGCGGTTCGCGGAATGGGATCCCACTCCCACCGTGGAGCGCCGCTTCACGCGTCGAAAGCGCGCACCGAGCCGACCGGCGCCGCTACGCGGGCGTTGTCGCCGATGGCCGACCCGACGACGACGGTGTCACCGACGACGACCGGCGGCGACGTCATCTGGAACTCGCCGGGCCATAGCAACTCCATTCCCGGGTCGACGTGAACCTGGCCGTTCCTGCCGAAGGTGTCGCACGGCTGGCCCGTCGCCGCATCGACGGCAATCAACCGTGCGTCGTTCGTCCCCATGAAGATGCGGCTGGCGCACGCCGGCGAAGGGTGCGGATCGCGCCAATGGGTGACGCCACGGCACACGAACTGATTGGCGGGGCGCTGGTCGAGATCAATCTCCGGATCGAACCGCCAGCGCTGGCTGCCGTTCCCAGGGTCGAGCGCGATGATCTCGTTGAAGGGCGTGCAGAAGACGAGCGAATCTTCGACCAGAATCGGCGTCGCCTGACCGGCGGACTGGTCCATCAGCTCGGCTTTGGCGGTTAGGTCCCCGGTCCGATATTCCCAGACCGGCATGAGCGCGGCGACGTTTTCGACGCTGATCTGGCTCGCTCGGCTGTACCGGTGTCCGCCCGCGTCACCGCCGTAATGGGACCAGCCATGGCCAACGTCGATAGTGTGTGCCGGGCGGTCGGTCAGCCTGGCAACGCCATCGATGTCCAGTCCGTGAGCGCCAGCGGCGTACCAAACCATCGAACCGCCGAGCAGCGAGGTGATAGCAAGCGCCGTGCACCCGATGGTGAGCCACAGCGCAACGCGTCGCAACGACAATTTATCCAGATCCAAGAAGGGTCGCCAGCCGATTCTAGCAGCCCGTGGCAGAAACCCGTCCATGTAGCCCCGACGGGAGAGCCTGAATCAAGCCAAAATGCAACGTAAAATAGACTGCGGTCCCAGGAAATGTCCAGCTAGAACGCGACCGCGCCGACCCGCAGCAGATTGGTCAGGTAGGCGACCGCGTTCGACGTGCGTCTCTTGAAGTAGAAGACCCGTCCCTGCTCATGCTCGCTGACGTGATAGCACTCCCACCGCTCCCGTCCCATCGCATTGAGCCGTTCGTCCACGTCTCCCAGATCAGCGTGGGCCACCTCGAGTGACGTGTATTCGATGGCCCAGAGAGCCTGGAGCTCTGCTGCCGACAGCTCGCGCACGTCGTTTGCCCTCGTTCGCGCGTCGTCCAGGATTCCCTGAGCACCCTCTCGCAACTCAGCCAACGGGTCCTGTCGGCATCCAACCGAGAGGACTGCGAGTGACACGCCGATTAGTATGATTCGCATCATCGCTTTCATCCCTTTGTAATCGGTGACAGCGCGGGGCATCCCCCGCGCGGTTTCTCCGTCGTCTGAACGAGATCCATCCGCGCAAGCCGAACATTCAGCAGTGGGCTGGTGTCCCACTGGCCCACCCTCCAGGGTCTACACCGGCCCGCAATGCGAGCAGCAAGGCGTCGACGAGGGCATAGGCGCGGCCCTGGAGGCCGCGCGGCGTCCCGACGCCGAGCAGTTGCCGCATGAGCAGCCCGAGATTCAAGCCGCAGACCTGCAGGAGCAGGCGCTTGAGGATGTTGCCGTGTCCGCGCAGATGCACCCGGCGCATCCCTCCGGTGGCGTAGAGATGCGCATTGGGACGTTCGAGGCGTTCACCGCGCCGACGCAGCAGCCGCTTACCGCGTGCGCCGCGAATCCGTCGCCGGTTGGCATACACCGCGTCACGGGCGACGTGCTTCCCGCGCCAGTTGCGCCGGCCCCGGTCGGGCTCCGACACGTAGCTGCGGATCTCCACCGCGGCCAACGTGACCAGTGTCTGGTTGCTGTGGTAGCCCTTGTCGCAGACCAGCTCCGCGATGCCGGGCCCCGCCGGCAGCACCGCGTCGACCTGCTCGGCGGCGGTAACCAGCGTCTCGAGCATCGTCTGGGTATCGCCCGCATCCGCGTCCTGGACACTGACGCCGACCACCGCGCCCGTCTCCAGGTCCACGGCGCGGTTGGCCTTGTGCGCCAAGCGCGTCCTGCCGTCCTTCATCTTCGTGATCTTCGCGTCCGGGTCCTTGGGATGCGTCCAGTCGTCGTTGGACCCCTTCTTCGGGCGCTTGCGGTCGAAGCGGGCCAGTTCGGGCGCGCGTCGGCGTGGGGATGCCCGACGCCGCCGCCAGTCCGCGCAGGAACGTCTCGTAATCCGCGCCCGTATCCCGGCGTACGATGCTGCGAAGCGCCGCATTGGCTTCCAGCGTCGTCGCGTCGATGCCGACCGTCTTGCCCCCGACCAGGCCCGCGTCGGCCAGCCGCTGCAGCACCCAGGTGAAGACCGCCAGGTGCGTCTCGACGTCGATCCGACGCCGCGTGCGCGACACCGTCGAGTGGTCCGGCGGCGCCGCGTCGAGCGACACGTCGAGCAGCTGCCGCAGGCTCAGCGAATCGGCGGCCCGCCACGCAATCGCCCGTTCCGAGTCCAGCCCCTCGAAGTAGCCGAGCAGCAGCATCCGGAAGTAGCGGCCCGGCGCCAGACTCGGCCGACCGACCCCGTCGGCATAGAACTTGGCGCACTGCTGCTCGACGAAGGCGTCGAAGCCCGCCGCGTCGAGAACACGATTCAGGCGTTCGTAAAACGGATGGCCCGCGCTGCGCGGCAGGTCCGAACTGGACACCCACATCGACGGCTGCCGCCCGCAACGGCGGCGCTTGCCCATTGCCATGGAAGGAAGTGTAGTACGTCAGATCGACCCTGTCGATCCCTATCCCGGACTTTCACCACAGGCTGCTAGAAATCACACCGGAGGATTTCGCGGCGTACCTGTACGGCGTATTGGCTCATCCGGCATTTACTGAGCACTATTCCGAACAACTGGAGACACGCGAGCTGCGCGTGCCGATGACCAGGGACCGTGGTCTGTTCGAGGCATTGCGCGAGGCGGGAGTGAAGCTGCTCCGCCTGCACAGCTACGGTGAACGTTTCGTTCCCGATGGCGAACCACGAGGCCGTGTTACGACCGGATCGGCCAGGTGCACGAAGGCCGTTCCCGGCAATGCGGACGATTACCCGGAGTCGTTCCGGCACGACGCCGAGGCGCGAACCCTGCACGTGGGCCGAGGCGAGTTCGCCGGTGTCGCACCGGAGGTATTCAAGTTCGAGGTATCGGGCCTAAAGGTCGTGCAGTCGTGGCTCCGATACCGAATGAAGAACGGCGCGGGCCGGAAGTCCTCACCCCTCAACAACATCCATCCCGAGCGGTGGACCTCGGAGTTCACCACCGAATTACTCGAACTGCTCTGGGTGCTCGAAACCACCGTCGAGGGTTACCCGAAACAGCAAGAACTGCTCGAAGCCGTCGTTGCTGGCGACTGCTTCCGGGCCGATGAACTCCCCGTCGTCCCGGACGAAATGCGCAAGCTGCCGAGAGCGCAGGTCTCCAGAAACCGCCAACTGCCGCGCCATGCCGGACAGCTCGCGCTTTAGCCGGTCCTGAGGAACCGGAGGATCGCCTTCCAGCGCCTCGCGGACTGCTAGAATTCCTACCGATAAGTCCCGTTATCGTGAAAGATTCACTCGCCCAGATCGCCCCGGCCGACACCGCGATCGGCCGGCCGAGCGCGACCGCTGAACGATACTAGCCCGCCCGCCAGGTGATCCCGCCGCCCGTGCTCGGACCCTTCGAAGTCATCTGCGCGAACGGCCCGGGCGGCGGGATCACGTGGAAGCCGCCAGCGGGCCAGGGTACGAAGCGACCCCGCCGCCCTTGTTGTCACGGCTTCTGAAGTGGTCCGACGTTATACGCCCGGGCGGCGGAGTCAGGTCGAAGATAGCAGACCGGGCCGGGCCGCCTACGATGGCGGATTCCACGCCCGCGGCCAGACTTTTGGGGATGGCTTCGGCGCCGGCGGCGGCGCGTCGTTCCAGGTTTCGGCCATTAGCGCCAGCAACACGTGCGCCCGACGCAGCCGGGCGATATCGGCCTTGGTCAGCGCGACCGTGGTGTACGGCATGCCGGACCCGGACACCCACGGCGCAGCGGCGAAGCGTTCGCTCCCGATTTCAACGAAGCCGCCCGCCGCCGCGTCGGCTTTCAGGATGACTTCGCGCGCGTCGATATCGATCGCGCATGGGCTGAACAGGTCGCCACCGTTCAGCACCGCCTTGTCGCACAGGAACGGCCGGTCGTAGAACTTGCCGCCGCCCGGCGTCTTCTTCGTTGAAGTCATCGCTCTACACGGCCGGGCGGCGGCACGGTGTAAGGCGGCGGGCCGCTCGTACTTCTCAGAGGTTGTCTGCTTCGTCTGCTCCCGCTCATGCTCGATGCTTCCCGATACATATACCCCGGCCCGCCGTGCCACCATCCCCGCGCCGGCCGGCCGCTGCCACGTAGGCGCACATCACTTCGCCAGCTCAGCCGTCGTCATGCACTTCGGGTTGCTCGGCTCGCTCACGTCGTATCCCCTTTCAGCGCGGCTAATCGTCGTGCCAGTCCTCGCACCAGTCGTTTTTCTTGGTCTCCGGCCACGCGCTCGTCGCGTCCAGCAGCGGTTGCGGCGGGTGCAGGCGGCACTCTCCCATGTTGGGACTTTGGTAGTTGGATGGGGACTCCTTCCAGGCGTTGCACGTTGCGCAAACTCGCCCTTTTGCTCGGCTCATGGCTTCTCTCCTTGTTCCGCCAGCTGGCGCTCGCGCGTTCGGTTGGTTCCCATACTCAGTGCACCGTTGGTTCGCCTCGCAGGTCAGCCGGCACGGTGTCGAGCAGCTCGCGGCGGCAGGCGTCGAGAATCTTCGCGCCGCGCGGTTCGGGCCATGTGTCGGCTACGTTCCAGATCGCGCCGACAAGCGCCGCCATGACGATACGGCACTTCACCTCATCCGCGCCGCTGTGCTCTGCCACGTAGGCGCAGATGGCGTCCGTCAGGTCGTTCAGTGTTGGGGCCTTCATGGCGTCTCCTCGCTGCGCTGCTGCGCCTTGCGTCGGATCACGTCGGCCAGGTGCGGCTCCCAGATGCGAATTTCCGCCGACGTCATCTGGGCCATCATGTCCAGCGCCAGGGACTGAATCTCATCCTCGGTCATGTTCGGGTGGATGCGGCCGCGGTCGATCTTGATCATCCTCGATGCGCTCATGGCGTCTCTCCCACCGCGGCGTCGTGGGCCGCGTTCAACTGCGCCACGTCTACCCCGAGATCCGCGGCCATCTTCCGGGCTATCGTCGGCGACCACTTCTCGCGGCGCTTGCTCCGGACGCTTGGCGGGCACTGCTCGCAGGCTCGGTGGCCGCGGGTCCGGCTGCCGGTGCGGTCCGGACCGTTGCCGGCAGCGCACGGCTGCGCCGTTGCTGCGATACTGGTCCAGCCGGCGCGCTTCCCGCCGGGCCACAACCGCCCGTCTTCGGCCGGCAGCCCCGGCAGCCGAGCCTGCCTTCCCATTATCGTGAATGATTCGGGAGACAGAGAGGGCGCGCGCCCATGACCAACGGGCCGGCGATCGTCATCAAAGGGAAGTGTTACTTTTGGCCCGGCGGACTTCGAACCCTGACGCCGCTCGACCCCCACCGGGAACCCAACAGTCAGACTTTCTGGTTCAGTGTGCGGCTTGAGCCGGGGAACAAGGAAGTGTTTTTTCGGATCGCTTTGGAAGCGATCCAGCGGATGCCGGAGAACACGCCCCAGGGGCGCGGCAAGCACCTTGTAGAACGGCTGATCGCCTGGATCAAAGAGAGCCCAGACCATCAGTTGGAGGATCTCAACGACTTCCAGGTCTACGTCTCGGACGCCGGCGATACGAGGGTAGAACCTTACGATGGCTGATTCGGGTGCCGTGGTCGTGCCGGCGGAGATGGCCATCGGCCGCCCCACGGCGACCGCGCGCCGCCTGGTCAACGCGTCGATGAACGACAACACCCGCCGCGCTTACGCCTGCGCCCTGGGCTAGCTCGCCGGCCTCCGGCTCGATGACGCGGCCCTGGCAGCCTACCTCGCCGAGCTCCACGACGCCGGCCGCGCCGCCTCGAGCGCCGCGATGGCGGTCGCCGCGGCGCGGTTCCGGGCCAAGCTGGCCGGCCAGAAGGACCCCGCCGCCGCGCGGACCGCCCGAGTGCTCGCCGGCTACCGGCGAACCGCCAGCGATCGCGGCCAGGCCAGCTCGTTCAGCGCCGCGGCCGCCGTCGTCGATGCCGCCGCGATGGGGCTAGTATTAAGGTTTGAACTTCTACGGTTCCTACGACCCGACCAGCGACGCAGACCGGAAACTTCACCGCTAGCAGCCTGTGGCAGAACTGCCTTCTTGCAGCCCTGACAGAATGTGTGAATGAGTCGGCGTCATCGGGCGAATCCACGATGGAGCGGTCCAATTTTCCGACAGGAGTGCCGCTGAGCGCGATACGAGGCCCCAGAAGCGGCGCAATGCGAGCAGCAAGGCGTCGACGAGGGCATAGGCGCGGCCCTGGAGGCCGCGCGGCGTCCCGACGCGGAGCAGTTGCCGCATGAGCAGCCCGAGATTCAAGCCGCAGACCTGCAGGAGCAGGCGCTTGAGGATGTTGCCGTGTCCGCGCAGATGCACCCGGCGCATCCCTCCGGTGGCGTAGAGATGCGCATTGGGACGTTCGAGGCGTTCACCGCGCCGACGCAGCAGCCGCTTACCGCGTGCGCCGCGAATCCGTCGCCGGTTGGCATACACCGCGTCACGGGCGACGTGCTTCCCGCGCCAGTTGCGCCGGCCCCGGTCGGGCTCCGACACGTAGCTGCGGATCTCCACCGCGGCCAACGTGACCAGTGTCTGGTTGCTGTGGTAGCCCTTGTCGCAGACCAGCTCCGCGATGCCGGGCCCCGCCGGCAGCACCGCGTCGACCTGCTCGGCGGCGGTAACCAGCGTCTCGAGCATCGTCTGGGTATCGCCCGCATCCGCGTCCTGGACACTGACGCCGACCACCGCGCCCGTCTCCAGGTCCACGGCGCGGTTGGCCTTGTGCGCCAAGCGCGTCCTGCCGTCCTTCATCTTCGTGATCTTCGCGTCCGGGTCCTTGGGATGCGTCCAGTCGTCGTTGGACCCCTTCTTCGGGCGCTTGCGGTCGAAGCGGGCCAGTTCGGGCGCGCGTCGGCGTGGGGATGCCCGACGCCGCCGCCAGTCCGCGCAGGAACGTCTCGTAATCCGCGCCCGTATCCCGGCGTACGATGCTGCGAAGCGCCGCATTGGCTTCCAGCGTCGTCGCGTCGATGCCGACCGTCTTGCCCCCGACCAGGCCCGCGTCGGCCAGCCGCTGCAGCACCCAGGTGAAGACCGCCAGGTGCGTCTCGACGTCGATCCGACGCCGCGTGCGCGACACCGTCGAGTGGTCCGGCGGCGCCGCGTCGAGCGACACGTCGAGCAGCTGCCGCAGGCTCAGCGAATCGGCGGCCCGCCACGCAATCGCCCGTTCCGAGTCCAGCCCCTCGAAGTAGCCGAGCAGCAGCATCCGGAAGTAGCGGCCCGGCGCCAGACTCGGCCGACCGACCCCGTCGGCATAGAACTTGGCGCACTGCTCCTCGACGAAGGCGTCGAAGCCCGCCGCGTCGAGAACACGATTCAGGCGTTCGTAAAACGGATGGCCCGCGCTGCGCGGCAGGTCCGAACTGGACACCCACATCGACGGCTGCCGCCAGCCACGGCGGCGCTTGCCCATTGCCATGGAAGGAAGTGTAGTACGGCAGATCGACCCTGTCGATCCCTATCCCGGACTTTCACCACAGGCTGCTAGGCAACGACGGTGGTGAACACATTACCTAAGTTATGCCAAGCCTTAAGCACCGCCTACTGATATCAGGCATCTACACGATCTTCGTAGGCTTCATTCTTGGATGGGTGAGGCGCCCCCAGTTTTCTTGGACACGGATTAAGGGAGAATCCGATGTCAAAGGAGGTGGGGGGCATGGTTCAGTCGAGGAGGGTGCAGGGAGCGGGGTCGGCGCGGACGGAGGGAGCCCGGAGGGCGAGCGGAGTCGGCGCCGACGGCGCGGCGGTTGGGGCGGGGGCCTTGGCGCCCGGCCAGCGGTGGAGCGCGAGCCGGAAACGGGACGTGGTGTTGCGGCTGCTGCGCGGCGAGTCGCTGGAGATGGTCTCGCGTGAAGTCGGGGTAGAGCTCTATCGCCTGGAGGCGTGGCAGGCGCGGGCGCTGGCCGGTCTCGAGCTCGGTCTGAAGGCGCAGGCCGGTGAGCCGCTGGCCGCCGAGCTGGATGCCGCCAAGCGCCACATTGGCGAGCTGTCGATGGAGATTGAGCTGTTGCGGGAGCGTGCCCGCGCAGCGGAGTGTCGCCTCCCTTTAGCGACGCGGAGGTCGCGACGATGAGCCGAGCGACCTCCGCGACGACGGGGCGGCGCTATGGTCTCAAGCGGGTGTGTCGAACGTGGGATAGGTCGCGCTCGGCGCTCTACGCGCGGCGGGCTTGTTTGCGGCGCCCAGAGCGGGGTGATGGCCCGGCGCGCCGCGGGCCGACGCCCGCACTGTCGGATGCGCAGCTGCTGGCGGCCATTCGCACTGACCTGGCCCGCTCACCGTTCCAGGGCGAGGGCCATCGCAAGGTCCACGCGCGGCTGCGGATCCTCGACCGGATCCGAGTCTCCCGGACGCGGGTGTTGCGCGTGATGCGCACGCAGGGGCTGCTCTCGCCGCACCGCGGGCGGCAGGGTGAGATGAAAGCGCACGAGGGGACGATTGTCACCTCGGCGCCCGACGTCATGTGGGGTACCGACGGCGTGCGGGTGTTCACGGCGGAGGACGGCTGGGTCTGGACCTTCGCGGCGGTGGACCACTGGAACGCCGAGTGCGTGGGCTGGCATGTGTGCAAGGTGGGGAACCGTTTTGCCGCCCTCGAGCCGATCGCGCAAGGGCTCGGGCGACACTACGGCTCGGTCGAGGCGGACGTGGCCCGCGGGCTGGCGCTACGGATGGATCACGGCAGCCAGTATCTCTCGGACCACTTTCTCAACCAGCTCCGCTACTGGGGCATCCACCCCAGCTTCGGCTTCGTTGAAGAGCCGGAAACCAACGGCGTCGTCGAGCGCTGGAATCGCACGCTCAAGGAGCAAGCCATCTACGGCCGGGTCTTTCGAAACCTCGCCGAGGTGCGCGCCGCCGTCGCCGAGTTCGTCGAACGCTACAACCAGTGCTGGCGCCTCGAGAAGCTGGCGTATCGCACGCCGCTCGAAGCGCGCGAGGAATACGAGCTGCGCCATGCCGCGTAGCGCAAACGTGTGTCCAAGAAACCGGGTGCGGTACACATTCTTGGATGGGCTGAAAGCTTCACTTCTGGATGGCATTTCCTAAAGCTGCTCGGAATCATCGCTCTACTGCCGATGTTTAAAGCGTTTGTCCCCGGCAATGAGCACATCTTCTTCACCCATGGCTACTGGCGACGTCTGTTCGGCCTAACCCTGGACTAATTTCCGAGCGGTTTTGGCTGGGGTGTTGAGACGCCGGCCGCGGCCATCCGCCGCCGTCGAAACTTCAAGCATCGAGCCATCCCGGCAGCGGTAGCGGTCCCATGCGCCGCCCCGCGAGCGGCCGAGGTAGCGCACGACGCCATCGAGCCGGATCGGCTCGTTCAGCGCTTCAACCTCCCGACACCAAGCGGCCAGGGTATCGGCCGCCGACTGGACCCGACGCCTACCCGGCACGAACCGGACCCCCGCCGCCCATATCCTCAACCAGCCAGCGCCACACCGCCCGGCCGCAGCGCCGCACAGCGACCCGCAAAACGCCGGCAGTCTGACGCCGCCGCAGGAGCTCCACCGGCACCGCCGACGCCGACCCGCGCAGGTCCTCACCCGCCGCGGCCCGTTCCACCCACGGCCGCAGCCACTCCGCATCATCGCCGGCCGACTCGCCCAACCACTCAGCCGGCAGCGCCCGCAACCGCCGCAGGACCGCCACCCGGCCCACGTCAGCCGGCGCGCACTCTGGATACCGTCTCAGCACGCGCAGCGCCAACGGCACACCCAAATCAGCCGCTCGAGCATCGGCCCGCAACGCCCGCACCCAGGCCAGCGAGCGGCCCATCAGCCGACGTCGGCAGGGCCGGCGCGTAACGCGGCCCCACCGGCACCGGCCCGACCGGCGGCAGCGGTAGCCACGATACCCCCGCGGCCGGCACGACGACGACCGGCACATCCCGCAGCCCGGACACGTCGACGACCGGAGTCAACACCCGGTTATCCGGACCCGGCCCGCCGGCCGGCGATGTCCCCTTGTTGCTCATGTTGTTGCTCATGCTCGCCCCTCGTTCACCTGTCAAGCTCCCGCATCGGGGCCGCTGCCACCCCGCGCACCCCTATAGCCGCGTCATGGCCGCCGGGTCGGCCTGACTCACGCTTAGTTGCCCGAGCTAGGTTCCGTCCTTCATCAACATCTTGCAGAACAGCCTCACCACGTCGGCCATAGCATGCTTGTACTCCTGGGACTTCTTGCGACCCTTGTACTCGACCTGCTTTTCCATAGCAGCAGCGGCCAGTTCGCGCTCCTGGGCTAGATCCTTCTTCCAAGCGAAATCCCTGAACTTATCGAGAACGATGTTGAGTGCATCTTTACAGCCTTGTTCTCTGTCAGTCATGGTCGGTTACCTTCCGCCTGTACCTTCCGCCTGTGTGAACACCGAGTCTCAAATACGGCCTCGCCTTTCTAGGACGTTTCCGGGCCATTTGGATTCTACTGGTGGAGACCCCGCCACCATGGTGGCTCCCCCCCCACGCGCTGTGGGGATCGCGGCGTGACGTCCAAGGCGCCAGATGCGTCGTTTGGCCTGCGCCAGCGGACCGGCTGGGTGGTTTGGCCCCGAGGCCCTGCTGCTCACGCTGCTGACACGGCGGCAACAGACGCGGCAAGTTGCCGTAGGGCAGCTTGTGACGTAGCCCGGTCGCCGACGTGAACAAACCCGCCGCGCTTCTGCTGGTCGTCTGTGCTCATCGCCACCCGCCTTTCACGAGTTCCACCGAAGGATACTAGAGGTCGATGCCAAAGGTTCGTGAGGCCATCAAGCTGATCGAAGCCGATGGCTGGCGGAAGGTGACCACGAAAGGCAGCCACCGTCAGTTCAAGTACCCGAGGAAGACCGGACGGGTCACGATTGCGGGACGGCTGTCGGACGACTTGGCACCAGGCACGTACACCTCAAGAACGGCGCTGCGCGCGCCGTCGCCGCGGCGCCAGAGGGCCGCGTGGTTCCGCTCTCGCCGCAGGCGGTGGGGCTGCAGTTTACGGCCGTGATGCTCGCGTATGAGGCAAGAACTCGTGCTGCGGTCCGACAGGATTTCCAATCGACATGTGTACCGGCACGCGGTACATTCCCTCATGATCCGAAGGTTTCGTCATCGCGGACTGAAGGGGTACTGGAGCATTTCAGTTTCCGGCACAACTGGCGGGTGATCTTCCGCTTCGAAGATGGCGATGCCTACGACGTCGACCTGATCGACTACCACTAGCAGGAGGCAGCAACATGGCAATGAGCAATCCCCCGCATCCCGGACGCAGTATCCGCGAGAACTGCCTGGCCCCGCTCGGTTTGAACGTGACCGAAGCGGCGAAGGTGCTGGGTGTCGCCCGTCACACCCTCTCGCGGGTTCTGAACGGCCACGCGGCCATCTCCTCGGAGATGGCCATTCGGCTTGAGAAGGCGGGCTGGTCCAATGCCGAGTTCTGGCTGCGCCGACAGACCACTTGGGATCTCGTCCAGGCGCGCAAGGACGAAGACCGGATCAACGTCGAGCGATACCAGCCGCAGCCGTCGGTCTGAAGTGATGCAGATCTCATGCTGCAACGGCCACGTGTCATCTCGTCAGAAGGCGGAGGGCACTCGCCGCAACGGGTCTTCAGGCAACAACACCTTATGGTCCTGTGGAGGCGGCGGGACCTGCACCCGCCGCCAGGCGGATCGGGAACAGGTTCCCGCCTCCTCCACTATTTCTCCACGACCCGGGTCGACTCCAGGGGACTCAGGTGGATTCCAGTAGACTCGGCGGCTGCCGACAAACGCTTGACGTCGAACGTGTTAGACCACAAACTACGCGTCGTCAGTCAGTTACCGAAACACGCTCGCACGGGTTCGACTCCCGCCGCCTCCACCACTAAGCCGTTTACGGTCAATGGCTTACGGTCGTCACTTCCCTGCGCGCGTACCCGTGTCGTCCCAATATGGCAGGTCGGCGGAAATCCGCCGCCGTCACCGATACCGCGGCCCACGGATCTGGTCGATCGCCGCTACTGCTTGCACATATTGCAAGCATCCGTTAGCGTTCCAATGGTGACGGGTAAGCAGCGCAAGACTCTGACGGCCGTCTTTCGTGATCCAGTGTCCGGTACCATCGAATAGGCGGCCATCGAAGGGCTGCTCATCGCCGCGGGCGCACGGGTGATCGAGGGTCGTGGGTCACGGGTGCGGTTCGAGAAAGATGGCGAGGTCGAAACGTTCCACCGCCCGCACCCGACCAAGGAGGCCAAGCATTATCAGATTCGAGCCGCCCGCGCGTTTTTGGAAAGAATGGGGATCACACCATGACGAATACCATGACTTACAAGGGGTACTCGGCCCGGATCGACTATGACGACGATGACAGCGTGTTCACCGGCCGGATCGCGGGCATCCGCGATGGGGTCGGCTTTCACGCCGATACCGTGGACGCCCTTCGGGAAGCCTTTCATGAGGCCGTGGAGGACTATCTCGAGACTTGTGCCGCGATCGGCAAGCAACCCCAGAAGCCCTATTCGGGCCGGATGATGTTTCGCGTCAGCCCCGAAGTACACCGCCAGGCCGCGCTCGCGGCGGAACTGTCCGGCAAGAGCCTGAACCAGTGGGCCGAAGAAGTACTCCACCGTGCTGCACAGTGACAGGTCATGTGTGAACTCCGAAGGTTTTTCTGGCCGGTACGTGAGCTGGATGCCGGGCCATGCTGATCGGCTACACCCGCGTCTCGAAGGCAGACGGCTCCCAGTCGCTGGACCTGCAGCGCGACGCGGTGCAGGCCGAGGGCGCCGGCGCAGGCCACGTCTACCACGACTTCGCGTCCGGCGTCCGCGACTACCGCCCGGGACTCGACAGCTGCGTGCGCGCGCTCCGGACGGGCGGCGAGCCGGCCAGGGAGGACGGGGATCTGTGAATCGCAGCGAATACTTGCGCGATTTGTCCGTAGAGGCATTCATTTTGGCCGACCCGGTTCGGCGCGAGCCCGGTGCCGCATCCGCGGTCAACCCGTCGCCCGACGCCATAGGCCCGCGCACAAATGTCGTCCGCGCGCACACGCTGGGACATCGTAGCGCTGGCGCTCGCGGCCGGCGGCTTCGCTGGTAGCGGGTCGGTGCTGCTTGGCTCGATCGGCTGGCCCGGCCGGGGGCCTGGCTCTTCGGCGTCTGCTTCGTGCTGTTCTCGATCCAGTGGCTTGCACTGATGACATGGTTGCCGACCTTCCTGATCGAGACTCAGGGGCGCTCGCTTGCCGGCGCTTCTCTGCTTACGGCGCTCATCGTCTCCGTCACCGCGCTCGGTGCCATCGCCGGTGCGTCGTTGATGCATCGCGGCGCCGTACGCTGGCTGCGGCATGAGGGGCGGCCTTTCGCCGGCGCCCCGGCGTTGGTGCACGAATACGGTGCGACGTTTCGAGGCAGCAGACCAGACTGAAAGGATGAAACGGAATGAACTAGACTAGTCTGACGTCTAGTCAGTATTCGACGGAGGTAACGCTGCGTGAGCAAAACATGGCAGGTTCAGGATGCCAAGGCGCGCTTCAGCGAGTTGCTCGAGACGAGCCTCACCGAAGGGCCACAGATCGTGACCAGGCGGGGCGTGGAGGCGGCCGTGCTGGTTCCTATTGGCGTGTGGCGGCAACTGGAGAAGCGGGCCCGACCGGATCTCAAGGAACTGCTGCTGGCCCCGGAGGCGCGCACCGACGCACTGACGCCGCCACGGCCACGGCATCGCCACCGTGTGTCTCCGAGCTTCGAGTAAGCCCGTGTATCTGCTCGATACCAACGTCGTATCGGAACTGCGCCGCCCGCATCCGCATCCAGCGGTCGTCGAATGGCTTGAACAGGTGGCCGCCGATGAGCTGTTGCTGTCCGCGGTGACGGTCGGGGAGATCCAAGCGGGCATCGAACTCACCCGCGAGCAGGATATCGCCAAGGCCGAGGAACTGGAGGCGTGGCTCAGCGCGGTACTGGTTTCCTATAGCGTGCTCCCAATGAATGCAGACACATTCCGGGCATGGGCGCGGCTCAAGCATCGCCGTTCAGACACCCTGCTGGAGGATGCCATGATCGCCGCGACGGCCTTGGTGCATCGGCTGACGGTCGTGACCCGCAACGTGCGCGATTTTGACCAGCTCGGGGTCGATCTCCTGAACCCATTCGAACACGAAGCCGACGTGCGGCGGTAGGCTGGCGGAATCAAACCCCCGGAGGTGCCGACGCGACCGTATCGAACAGCTCCTGATCTTCTACGGTCGAGGGCGTGTCCCGTCACGGGGTGGGCCATCCCACCGTCTCCGCGTGCCTCACATCGGTGAGGGCCGGCGGACGGCTGACGGCGCTCTGCTGAGCTCCGTGGACAGCTCTCGACGAGACGACGACTCGGGTGGAGACGACGACGACCGCAGGCCGTCCCGGCCGGGTTCACGCCTCACGCAAGACCCACGCCCGGAAGGCTTGGATCTCGGGCCGCGGCCGGGCAGCCGCCGTGGTGATGCGGCAGCAGGGGGCCCGCCGGCGATCCGGACTCAGCCTCGCGCGCGGCGGCGCAGCGCGCGTCCTCCCGTGCCGAGCAGTAGCAGACCGAGTCCTATCGCGCCGGCCACAGGCAATGCCGGTACAGGTTCCGGCGGCGGGTCGGCTGGGTGATTCCCCCACAGGGCAACGCGGACTTCGCGGCGGCGATGGAGAAGGTTCTCGACGTCTACCGGCGTCCCTACGATGCGGCCTTTCCGGTGGTGTGCATGGACGAGACGCCCCGGCAACTGATCAGTGAGACGCGCGAACCGGTTCCGGCGGCAGCGGGTCGACCGGCGCGCGAAGACTACGAGTACCGACGCCGCGGAAGCTGCAATGTGTTCATGGCGACCGAACCCCTGGCCGGGCGGCGCATGACCAAGGTGACGGCGCGCAGAACCAAAACCGACTGGGCGCACTTCCTCAACGACATCGCCGAGCGCCACCCCGGTGCCAACCAGCCGTGCGCATCGCTCCCACTGCACCTGCTGGTCCAGCGTGAGCGCGTCCGCCACGTCGCCTACCAGATCGTCACGGTCGTCGGTGCTCATCGCTCATCCGGAATCCCACCGCGCAGCCGCGCAGCGCCAGCCCTCGCGCACGGCGCTCGGCCCGCGGAGTATGTCTCTAATGACGTCTGCCGGGGCGGAACCGGACGGTTTCCGCACGGTGGGCCGTCGGCGCGCGCCCGGGCGCGCCGGCGGGCGGGACGCTACCGGCTGGAGGCCAGCGGCATGACCGCGCTCAGCCGAATGACGGCCCGCTTGAGCGCCTTGCGCGCTGCGTCCGGACTCGGTAGGCGTTCGATCGCGGCGAGCTGCTCGTAGTTGTACCCCAGTTCCGCCCGGCCGACGATCAGCCGGCGATCGCGGACCTTCAGGCGCTTCAGGCCTTCCCGGTAACGCCCCCACATCTCATCGTGCAGGCGTTGCTGATACTGCGGCGCCGCCGAGGAGCTGCCCCGCCGCACCCGATTCAGAAGACGCTGCTCGGAGCCGGGATCCGTGGGATCCGCTCGGCCGGTATCGTTCGACGATGGGGACATGCGGGCGAGGGCGCCGTCCGGCGCGTGCCGCCGTGTGTCGTATCCCGTGTCTGATTCCATGTCTTGCATACGTCGAGCGAACGCGCATGGCACGGCCAGGATCAGACCTCCTTGAGGTGCCCGGCGGCGTACTTGTGCAACAGGCTCGAGATCAGGGTCTGGTACGGCAACCCCTCGGCCAGCGCGCGCTTCTGGATCGCCTCCAGGTCCTTGCTCGATAGCCGAATATTCAGCCGGCGGTCCTTGCGGAACGTGGCCTTGGCGTAGCGAGCGTAGCGCGTTCGTGTTTGCTTGCCGCCACCGGTAGATTTCCACTCTCCGCGCTCGACTGACTTGAGCAAGTCCTTTTCCTTGGCGTCAATCTTCATGGTCCTCAGACTCCTCACCGAGATACTGAGTTGTGGCCTTCCGACTCGGAATGATCGTCTTCAGGAAGACCGTGTCCTCGTCCTCGACGTACGGCACCAGATACACGTAGTCGTCGCGTTGGACAACGAAGATGCGTTGGCCGGCGTAACGGTTGGGGTTCGGGTGTTCGAGAATGTCGAGCAAGTCACCGCGCTCGATATGGAACACGATGTCCTCGAACCCGCTGCCCCGGTCCGCTCTGAGCTTCGCGTTCTTGGCGTCGTCCCAGGTGAAGAATTTCACTCAGGACAAGGTAGCATAATGTGTGCCCAACAGGCACACATTGGCGTCAGCTAAACTACTCGTATGAGTATTAGTCCATCAGAGCAAGCGTTCGAGGACTACTGCACGGCGGTAGGCATAGCAGGTAGACAGGAATCCCGAGGAGCAGGAGTCGGATCGCCAACTGGAAGCGACAGGTGTTGGGAAGGCACTGGGCAACACACCAGGCCAACGTGTTCGCAAGAAAATCACCGCCGCCTCGAAGCAGTGTCAAGGCGCTAACTGAGGGACGCCACCCTGCCCTTCGTGTCCGCCATGGTCGACATCGTATTCCCCTTTCGGAAGATGTCCGCCAAACCGGATTTATGCGGAGCTCCGCATAACCGGATCAAGCCCACGGACCAGCTTTCAGGTTCAAGGAGCCCCGTCACGCGTGTCCCAGACCTTCCGCCACGCCGCGAACTCTCCGGGCGTGATCTGATAACGCGCGAAGTTGCCCTCATGCAGGTGCAGGAGCTCGGCTTCCGCGACTTCGCGAAAGATTTGCCGTTCGTCGGGAGCGATAGTCTGCTCCACCCGGGAAGCGATGTGAGCGGCGGCCTGCGCTCGTGGCACGCGTCCGCGCGCACAACCTCGGCGACCACCGCGCGCAACGCGTCGCGGTGCCGCAGCCGGAAAGGGTCCGGCTCACCGAGCGACTGCCGGACCGCCGCATAGCGCGCGGCCGAGCGCTCGTACGCCCAGATGAAGACATCCCTGAGCAGGTCGACCCTATTCAGCTCATACACGCCGAGGATCGCGTCGGTGTAGAGGCCGCGCGGCACGTCCGTAAAAGACAGCGGCGAGAGGTTGGTCTTGACGAAGGGGATGTTCGCCGCGATTCGCGATACGCGCTTGTTCACATCGTCGAACGGCTGCAGGTAGGGCAATTGCGCCATCACGAAGAACGACTGCTCGAACGGATCGGCGATCGCCGCCGCCGTTGCCAGCAGCTGGTCAAAACACTCTTCGACGAGCCGCGGCGTCTCAGGCGGATGGTAGACTGACCCCTCGATGCCGCCGCCGATATGCCGCAGCCTTCCTGCGGCTCCTTGGTCGGCCAGAAGGTTGTTCGCAAGGATGGCGTGCAGGTTGAGAATCGTATAGCGGTTGAATCCGATCTCCGCGGCGTTGCCCACGAGAAACTCGACCGCATCCTTGTGGTTGAGGATCATCTGCGCCTCGAGCCGGTCCCGGCCAGGCGCCTCCTGGCCGAATTCGATCAACCGCCGCGTATCGAGCAGGGAATAGGTGTTGCCCTCAAGGCGGCTTGAGTTCCACGACAGATCAATCAGAAGCCGGCTCAGGATCTGCCGGGGGTAAGTGCCCGCCGGTTGCTGCGCGCTCACGTGGCGTTGGCCCGCCTCGGCCAGGCGCGCGCGCTCTTCGCGGGGCAGATAGAAGCTCTCTCCCGGACGGTACGAGTCCAGAAAACCCCGTTCATAGCCGACCGGATTGCGCGCTCCGGGCGGCTGGCGCAGATGCGCTCTGATTTCTTCACCGGCGCGTGAGAGCGCGATCCCGGACTCTTCCTCGGCCGGGGTTTCGGCTTTGGCGGCGGCGCGCGTTTCGGGCGCGCGATATTTCGCCCAGCGTCCCTCGCCCTCCATGACCAGACGCCCGTCATCCACGAGGCGCTTGAGCCGGTACTGCAGCGTCCGGCGCGGCATGGGCGCGCTCAGCGCCTCCGCGATCTCCGGGGCGGTAACAGCCCCGCCATGCGGGCGCACGGCCTTCTCGATTTCATCCAGCTTGTCTGTAGGCATTGGCCTTGGCATTGGTGAGGTATCCTCTGAAGTTGCGCCTATACTTATACGAGCAATTAAAACCCATATACGCGCAACAATAAAGTTTACACGCAACTATTGTTGCGCGTAAGGGTCCAATCTGCCGTATGCGCAACTTCCAGAACCCTCAACACCCTAAAGACGGCGAAGTGGGCTCATCCGACGATGCGATGGCTTTTCGGGGAGTACACTGCTGCCGAAGCCGGGAACCGACCGGGGCTCGGGCGACCGACTCGTAGAGGAGACGGACCCGCACCCGTCGCCGCTTGGCGGCGGATCGGGAACAGGTTCCCGCCTCCTCCACTATTCCTCCACGAACCGGGTCGATTCGAGGGGACTCAGGTGGATACCAGTAGACTCGACGGCTGCCGACAAACGCTTGACGTCGAACGTGTTAGACCACAAACTACGCGTCGTCAGTCAGTTACTGAAACAAGCGCGAACGGGTTCGACTCCCTGCCCCCCCGGGTGTTCGTCATTCCTCGGCTGCCGCCGCCGGGCGGTGCGTCCGCTGCACATCCGGAAGAACGACAAGCGCGGCGGTCGGCAGGACGTTCACCTGCCAGAGTATCGGGGTTTCGGCCCGCTTCAGCAGCGTTATTGGGGAACACCAGCAACGTAGAATTCGGTATACGTCGTTCCGTCCTGTCCCGTCGGCGTTCTATCGCTCATGCTGCTGCTGGCGCCGGCGCTGACGCCACTGCACGTGCGCAGTCGCTCCGCGAGGTCGACGGCGTGGAGCTGCACGGCGCGGTGCGGTTGGCGATCTCGGGAGCCGCGACCTGCAACGTCCTGGAGACGGACACCGATTACGCGGAGAGACCGGCGAATGCTGGGCTTGACGGCCCCGTGCAGGCATTTCTTCTCGTGCAGGGCCGCCAGGGCGTCGGCCAGCCGGGCCCCGACAGACACCGCCTGCGCGGGGGCGAGCGGCCCGTCCCGCAGACGATCCTCCAGCGTGCCGCCGGCCGGCGCTCGCATGTACAGAGAAGGCCGCGGCGGGGAGCGGTCCCGCCGCGGCGTTTCGTGCGTTAGGCGGCGCCTGCGTCGTCCTGCGGGTTGCGGAATTCGATTGCGTTCTGCAACTCGTTGCGATTGTCGAGAAGGTGCTTCACCTGCGGCCCACCTATCACCTCGGCCCCATCCGCATCATCTGGTATCTGGAGCGGTATCACGGCATCGCGATTGCCGAGGCGACCGTCTACTGCATCTTGCGGCGCCACGGGCTCAACCGGTTTTACCTCACCGGGTCGCGCGCCGCGCGGTGAGGACGCATCGTTACGCGAAGCAGGTTCCGGGCCATCGACGACGCCACCCGCATCCGCGCCCTCAAGGTCTATCCGCGCCACACCCAGAAGAACGCCATGCACTTCCTCGACCACGTGATCGACACATTCCCGTTTCGCATTCACACGGTCCGCACCGACCGCGGTCATGAGTTCCAAGCCCAGTTTCATTGGCATCTTGCTGACCGCGGGATACGTCATGTCTACATCAAGCCGCGTACGCCGCGGCTGAATGGCAAGGTCGAACGCTCACACCGGACGGACAAGCAGGAGTTCTATCAGCTCCTGACCTATACGGGCGATGTCGACCTCAATGCCAAGCTCGCGGAGTGGGAGCGCTTCTACAACTACCAACGTCCTCACGGAGCCTTTCGGGGCAAGACCCCGTACGAAGCGCTCCGCGAGAAGCTCGGGTGAGCTACAGTCTCAGCGTCCAACGAGGTCGTACCGATCACAGTCGTAGACCTCCGGAAGGAAGTGGCCCAGCGCAAGCCGGTCGTGGCCAAGGTCGTCCTCGAGAATCGGCTCCTCCAAACAGCGTGCCGGCCTTCGACTCCGAGGCCGATACCGTGGAGACGCACACCCCGGAATGGCTCATGATCCCGGAACGCGGGCTCCATACCGGCGTGGCGATTTTCGAGGCCGTCTGGTTGCTGTGCTCGTGCTGGTCATGCGAGGATCGGGACATGCTCTTGAGCCCACTTGTGGAATTGCTGAAGCTGCCGGCCGTCGATCGAGCTGAGCTGGCCATGGCGCTGTGGGAAAGCCTGACCGACGCTGATCGTGAAGAGACGCTTCAACTAAGCGAGCCGCAGCGCGTCGAGCTCGACCGTCGGTGGAGGGAACACATCAAAAACCCGGAGTCCGCGCTTTCCTGGGCTGACATTCGCTCCAAGTTGCTGGGCTGACGCGTGCCGCTGCGAATCGTATTCAGGCCACAGGCCGAAGGCGAGACGCTTGCGGTGTGCGCATGGTACGAATCGCGACGGACCGGACTCGGCAGGGGAGTTCGCCGAAGCCGTTGATGCCCTCCTGGATCGCATGGCCGCCAGTCCCCGGGCCTTTCCGCGTGTGCACGGCGAAATCCGGCGCGCCGTCCTCTCGCGCTTCCCCTACGCGGTTTACTTCCATAAGGTAGCGTGCGGCACAGCGCCGGCCGCCGAGCAGGCCCGCACGCCAGAGGACGTACAGGCACGTCCTGCGCGGCGGTTCGGCTCTCTTGTGCCTCTGTCCGCCGGCCACGCGTACGCGTCGCTGGCCGACGCGCGATCGTCGTTCGGTGACAACGGCGGGGGTGGCGATGGTGCCCTGTAGTGCCTGATCAGCGCGTGGTCGTCTCTGCGGTCCACGATCTCCAGCCGTCCACAGAGGGTCTTCAACGCCCTCGAACATCTGATTGCGAACGAGGGGTCCGATGAGGGGAAGCGATTACAGCTACAGCTGTAAGCTATTTCTATAGAATGAGTTACCTCGACTCTATGGCAGACGACCAGTCGTCCATCAGCCGCCGCCGTCGACGAAAACACCACGTAGCGCAAGCCGCAATCGACCGTCGCACCGACCAGCTCCGCCGTCGCCACGCCCTGCCGCGCCGTGGCGTACATGGAAGTCCTGCCGCCATCTCAACCGGGGATCGTAGTCCAATTCAATTACAGAATAAATAGTCCTGATATATTATTCCTGTGCCGTAATAAAATTATTCTACAGGGTTTGGCTGGAATTGGCGGTAACTCGCTGCTATAATCGTGCCAAAGGGTTCGTTAGCCGTCGGCGAACGCCCTGATATTGGCCAATATGTATTATCCCTGTGGACTAATTTTATTTATCCTTGGCCCATGTCCAGTGGATCCGGCGGCTTCCTTCGAGCGAAAGGACTTGCCGCCGGCGCGCAAATATGCGATGACATAATCGCGTATCGTCATTGCGCTTCGTCCGGAGGTCCTTTAGCGTTGCTGTTCCTGCCCCCGCTCGATAGCCTGCGCTTCTTCGAGGCTGCGGCCCGTCTCCAGGGCTTCACCCGCGCCGCCGAGGAGCTCGGCGTCACCCCCGCCGCCGTCGCCCACCGCGTCCGGATGCTGGAGAAGCATCTCGACGTGCCGCTGTTCGACCGCCGCCATCGCGGCGTGCGCCTCAACCGCCGTGGCCGGGCCTACCTCAAGGAGGTGCAGCGCATCCTCGCCGAGGTCCACGGCATCTCCGAGCGCCAGCGCCGCTGGCCGCGGCGGCTGCGGATCGTCTCGGTCGAGGCGGTCGCCGAGAAGTGGCTGGTGCCGAGGCTGGCTTCCTTCAAGGCGGCGCACCCCGGCGTCGCCATCGAGATCGAGACCAACCACCGCGGCGTCGACCCCGACAGTCGGGAATTCGACGTGTGGTTCGCCTACACGGGTGAGACAGCAGCGCCGCGCCCAGTGACGCGCCGCGAGGACACGCTGCTCGAGGAGACGCTCTTTGAGGAAGATCTGCTGCCGGTCTGCAGTCCCGCTCTGCTAGCCGCACGCGGGCGGCCCGGCAAGCCAGCCGACCTCGGCGGCTGGCCACTGCTCTACGATCTGGGATGGGACGCCGACTGGTCGTACTGGTTCGCCCGCCAGGGCCGGCCCACTCCGGACCTGTCTCGGGCGTCCGGCTTCCGCCTCTACAGCATGCTGGTGCAGGCCGCGGTGAACGGGATCGGCGCCGCCATCGGGCGGCCCATGCTGATCGCGCGCGAGCTGGAAAGCAGGGCTTTGGTGCCCGTCTTCGACCGTCAGGCCGAGGCGCCCGAGCGCTGCTGCCTCATCACCACGGCAGCCGCCCGCCAGCGGGCGGAGGTGCGGGCGTTCCGGGAATGGACCCTCGACGAGGCCAGGGCCGCGACCCGGGCCGCGACCCGGACCGCGCCCGATCACGGCGCGCGCTGGCCGTGAGCCGGCGCGCCGCCGCATCCCGGTCAGCCCGCCGGCGCCCAGGGCACCTTCGAGAGCCAGGTTCCCAGCTTGTCCGCGTAGGCGAAGATGGCCGGCAACCCGCCGGTATGGATGAAGAGCACCCGGCTGCCGGCGGCGATGCGCCCCGAACGCACAAGGACGACGAGGCCCGCCATCGCCTTGCCCGTGTACACCGGGTCGAGCAGCAGGGCCTCGCGGCGCGCCGCCAGTGCCATCGCCTCGCGCACCGCGTCATTGAGCCGGCCGTAGCCCGGCGCGTGCGGCGCGTCTGAGACCTCGACGTCGCCCGCATCGAACGCCGCCGGGCGCTCGATCATGGCTGCCAGCTCGGCCGCCACCTGCTTCACCCGCTCGCCCTGCCGCAGAGCCTCGCGCCGCACGCAGATGCCGTGGACCGCCGCCGCCTCGCCCAGCGCCCGCAACCCGACCAGCGTGCCGGCGTGGGTGAGCCCGCTGCCCGAGGCGCAGACCACCGCGTCGAATGCGACGCCGAGAGCCCGCGCCTGCGCCGACACCTCCTCGGCGGCAACCACGTAGCCGAGTCCGCCGAGCGGCGGATGCCCGGGGCCGGAATGAATGACGTACGGCCGGCGGCCCTCGCCGGCGAGGGCGCGGGCGCGTCGCTCCAGCGCCGCGTCCGCCGCCGCCTCGTCCTCGCCCACGGGAAACGCATGCAGCGTCGCGCCGAGCAGCCGGTCGAGCAGCAGGTTGCCCGAGGTCCGGTAGAGCGCGTCGGCGTCGTCGACGCGCTCTTCGAGCTGGACGTGCACGTCCATCCCGAGCCGGCGCGCCCCGGCGGCGGCGAGGCGCACGAGGTTCGACTGCACCGCTCCGGTCGCGAGCACCGTGTCGGCGCCGCGCGCCCGCGCCTCGCCGAAGTGGAACTCGAGCTGGCGCACCTTGTTCCCGCCGAAGGCCAACCCCGTGCAGTCGTCGCGCTTGATCCACAGCTCGACGCCGAGGGCCGCGCCGAGACGCGGCGCCGGGTCGAGCGGCGTTGGCGCGTGGCCGAGCCGGACTCGTGGAAACCGGTCGGCGGCGGCAAGCGGGCTGGACATGACTGGAGGCGGGCTCGGCTGGAATCGTGCGGGTGATCAGGGTGAGTGTCTCACATAGCCCACCGTCCCGAAGCCGCGGGCCGAGCACGTGCTCTCCGGACGGGACGGCGGCCGGCCCCCGGGGGCTCGCGGCCGTGCGGTGGGAGCACGCATACCTCAACCGGCCTGTCTGAAATATTTTACCCTATGGGACAATTGCGTTTGGCCAAAATGCGCGGCCCTTTGCCCGCTCGATTTCTGGCGTATCTCACTGATAATAAAGGATATGCACACGAACGATCATGGTGGAGGGTATTGTCAGGTTGAGGCGACGAGTGGCAGAGTAGGCCGATGAGGAGTCAGTCGGCCAGCTATCACGGATATCGATTCCCACCCGACATCATCAGCCACGCGGTCTGGCTCTACTATCGATTCTGTCTCAGCTTCCGCGATGCTGAAGATCTCCTCGCGCAGCGAGGCGTGACGGTCACCTACGAGACGATTCGGCAGTGGTGCCAGCGGTTCGGTCCGGTCTACGCCCGGCAGCTGCGGCGCCGGCGCGGTCGGATGGGAGACACCTGGCATCTCGACGAGGTGTTCGTCACGATCCAGGGTCGCCAACAGTATCTGTGGCGCGCAGTAGACGAGGACGGTGACGTCCTGGACATCCTCGTGCAATCGCACCGGAATCGGCGAGCAGCCGTCCGATTCTTTCGGACACTGCTGAAAACCCAGGGCCGTATCCCTCGCCGGCTGATCACCGACCAGCTGCGCTCCTACGCCGCCGCGTGCCGCACCGTGATGCCGTCGGTGGTCCACGTCACTGATCAGTACGCGAACAATCGAGCCGAGGTCTCCCACCAACCGACGCGTCAGCGGGAGCGCCAGATGCGGCGCTTCACGTCGGCCGCCCACGTGCAACGGTTCGCGTCGGCCGACATCTACTCCGGTCGAGCCATCACCGCGTGCTTCGAAGGCGGGCGTTCGTCGAATGGGATGCGGCGACGTGTGCGTGCTGAACGAGCGAGGGCGAACGACCTCGAGGCGGAGCCGCGCACTGTCCACACCAAGTTGACAGTGCCGGCAGCGGGGCTCTTGCTGCGGGATCCCGGCGACGGCTGAAGCCGTGTACAATCGCGGCGATCTCAACTGAAGCACCGGCGGCGACGGGCGACGAAGGCGCTGCTCCGGGCCTTCGACCGAACCGCCGGGACCCGTCGAGCAGGCTCCGCATGGCCATCGCCGCGCAGACCGACTACGAGCTCGGGCGGGACAACATCAAGTTCCTCGGTCTCGACGTCCACAACCCGGTCTTCGTCGTCTCCAGCCTCACCGTCGTCGCGTTCGTTGCCGGGGTGCTGGCGTTCCGGGACGCCGCCGGCGGCGTCTTCGACGCGCTCTACGCCTGGCTGACCTCGACGCTCGACTGGGTGTTCATGGGCACCGCCAACGTCTTCGTCCTCTTCTGCCTGATGCTGCTGGTGACGCCGCTCGGCCGCGTCCGCCTCGGCGGTCCGGAGGCCAGACCCGACTACTCCGCCTGGTCGTGGTTCGCCATGCTGTTCGCGGCCGGCATCGGCATCGGCCTGATGTTCTTCGGGGTGGCCGAGCCGGTCGACCATTTCCTGAATCCGCCGCTCGGCCTCGATCCGGCCGACACCGCCGCCGCGCAGCGGCTCGCCGTTGCCGCCACCATCTTCCACTGGGGTGTGCATCCCTGGGCGATATTCGCGGTCGTCGCGGTCGCGCTGGCCTTCGCCGCCTACAACCTCGGGTTGCCGCTGACGCTGCGGTCGGCGTTCTATCCCGTCCTGGGCGAGGCGGTATGGGGCTGGCGACGTCCCTGGGGCTGGGGGCCGAACAGACGGCGGCGGGGCTGGCCCACCTGTTCGGCGTGCCGGCCACCGACACGACCAGGGTGCTGCTGATTGCCGGCATCACCGCCATCGCGCTGACGTCGGTGGTGGCGGGGATGGACCGGGGCGTCAAGCGCCTGAGCCAGGCCAACCTGCTCCTGGCCCTGCTGCTGCTCGCGTTCGTGCTGGCGGTCGGGCCCACCCTCGACCTGCTCACCGGGTTCGTCACCAGCCTCGGCCACTATGCCGCGGCGATCGGACCGCTCAGCAACTGGGTCGGACGGGACGATTCCGAATTCCTGCACGGGTGGACCACCTTCTTCTGGGCGTGGTGGCTCTCGTGGTCGCCCTTCGTCGGCCTGTTCATCGCCCGCGTCTCGCGCGGCCGCACGGTGCGCGCGCTCGTCGGCTGCATGCTGGTCGTCCCGGTGCTGGTCTCCGCGCTCTGGATGAACGTCTTCGGGGGGACTGCGCTGTCGCACCATCTTGATGCGGGCCAGACCGCCGTGGTCGCGGCGGTGCAGGCGCAGCAGCCGGAAATGGCCCTGTTCAGGATGCTGGAGGCGCTGCCGCTCGCCGGCGTGACGTCGGGTATCGGCATCGTCCTGGTGATCGTGTTCTTCGTCACCTCTTCCGATTCGGGCTCGCTGGTCATCGACACCATCACCGCCGGCGGCAAGCTCGACGCGCCGGTCGCCCAGCGCGTCTTCTGGTGCGCGTTCGAAGGGATCGTCGCCATCACCCTGCTGCTCGGCGGCGGGCTCGTGGCGCTGCAGGCCGCGGCGCTCGCCACCGGCTTCCCGTTCGCGCTGGTGCTGGTAGCCATGTGCTACAGCACCTGGAAGGGTCTGCGCGCGGCCAGTCGCTGAACAGCGCGGCCGACAGGAAGCCGCGGGCCGGCAGCGGCGTCGCGCCACACTTTTTGTGCGGTAATTCGCACTATTAATATGCACATGTGCGCGTACCGCAGGCGCCTCCGCATCGGTCTCGCCGCGGTCCTGGTGGCGCTGCTGGCCTACGCCGGCGTGTCGGTCGTGGTCGCCGACCAAGTGACGAAGCCGTACCGCCGCCCGCTGGCCTCGTCGCCGGCCGTCTTCGGCCTGCAATACGAGGACGTGACCTTCCCCAGCACCGACGACGCTGTCCCGCTGCGGGGCTGGTTCCTGCCCGCCGCCGGCAGCGACCGCGTCGTGGTCATCGTCCACGGCCGCAACTCGAACCGCAGCGGCGACCACGGCGAGCTCGTGCCGCATGCCGAGGCGCTCGTCGAGCGCGGCTACAACGCGCTGCTGTTCGACTTCCGCGGCCACGGGGAATCCGGCGGCGTGCGCTACACCCTGGGCACGGTCGAGCAGCGCGACGTGCTGGGCGCCGTGGCCTACCTCGAGAGCCGCGGCTTCGCGCCGGCGCGCATGGGCTTCTGGGCGCATTCAATGGGCGCCGCCACCGTGCTGCTGGCGTCTGCCGCCTCGCCGGACGTGCGCACCATCGTGGCCGACAGCAGCTTCGCCCGCCTCGATGACCTGCTGGACCGGCAGCTGCCGTTCGCGAGCGGACTGCCCGGCTTCTTCAATCCGTCCATCCTCTACTTCGCCAGGACCCTGTTCAACGCGGACGCGAGGATCGTGAACCCGGTCGACGCGGTCGCCGGCCTGCCGCCGAATTCGCTGTTCATCATCCATGCCGAGGCCGACCGGCTCATACCCGTCGACCATGCCCGCCGCATCGCCGCCGCGGCCGGACCCGCCGTCTACGACCTCTGGATCTTCCCCGGCTCGCGCCACGACGGCGTATCGCTGTCCGCCCCGGACCGCTACCGGGCGCGCGTGCTGCCGTTCTTCGAGCGGTGGCTGCCCGAGACGCCGCGGTCTCGGCCCGCGCGTTGATGAGACGGTAGGCGCTGGTTGGATCCCCCGCCCAGCCCGGGATGAGCCCCCGGCGCAGCATCGCCAGCCGGGGTCCGCCTCGCTTGACCGCCCGCGGGCGGTCGGCTATCGTCGCCGCGTCGGTCCGACCAACGACGAGCCATGCCCCACAGGATTGTTTCGCTCATCTCCAGCGCCACCGAAATCGTGTGCGCGCTCGGCTTCGAAAACGAGCTCGTCGGCCGCTCCCACGAATGCGACTATCCGGCGTCCATCGTGAAGCTCCCGGCCTGCTCGACGTCGAAGGTGCGGCTCGACGCCGCGGGGCGCGCCATCGACGACCAGGTACGGTCGATCGTCGCCGACGGGTTGTCCGTGTACCGCGTCGATCCGGACCTGCTGAACCGGCTCGCGCCGACCGTAATCATCACGCAGACGCAGTGCGACGTGTGTGCCGTGAGCCTGAAGGACGTCGAGCAGGCGGTCTGCGAGCTGGTCAGCTCGCGGCCGTCCATCGTGACGCTGGAGCCGATGGGGCTGGGCGACATATGGAAGGACATCCGGGCGGTGGCGGCGGCGCTCGACGCGCCGGCGCGCGGCGAGGAACTCGTAGCCCGGCTCGAGGACCGGCTGGAGACTGTCCGCAGCCAAACGCGACAGGCGGGCTCGCGCCCATCCATCGCCTGCGTCGAGTGGATCGACCCGCTGATGATGGCCGCCAACTGGGTGCCCGAGCTGGTCGACTGCGCCGGCGGCGCGAACCGCTTCGGGGAGCCGGGCAAGCACTCCGGCTACCTGGACATGGAGCAGCTGTTCGCGGCCGACCCCGATGTGATTGCCGTGATGCCGTGCGGCTTCGACATCGACCGCGCCTGGCGCGAGATGCAGCCGCTGGCCGGCCACCCGCAATGGCAGCAGCTTTCGGCGGTCCGCAACGGGCGCGTGGTGATGGCCGACGGCAACCAGTACTTCAACCGGCCCGGACCGCGCGTCGTGGAGTCGGCCGAGATCCTGGCCGAGTGCCTGCACCCCGATCGCTGCGACTTCGGACACCGCGGCCGGGGCTGGCGGTACTGGAACGCCTGAGCTGCTACCGCTCCGGCTTCACCACCACCGTCGCCAGCAGGTAGCCGTGGCGGCGGAGCAGCGCGAAGCGGCGCGAGAGGTGGTCGAACGGGGCGCAGGCCAGGCCGGTGAGGCGGCTGACGAAGCGCGGCGCCCAGGCGTTGGCCGCCAGGTCCACTGACTCTTATCTGGGTTGGTTAGAATAAGTGTTGACTTGAGGATGGCGTCCCCGACAGGCGCCGACGCGATCGGCCAGATGAAAGCCAAGACGAACGGCTCGGGCGGAGATGGACAACGCGTCAACCTCGTTGAGTTGTCTGTCGTCCTGGTCGCCACTTCCAACAACCCTTCGATCATCAATCGGGACTTCCTGATCCACAACGAAATCGTCGGCAAGGACTGTCCACTCCGAGAAGATTCCCTCGCCACACCCGTTTTCTCACAGGTCGCATTCGAGGGTGGCGTGACCGTTCGCGCAGACCCGGACCGGGTCATGTTCATTCAGTCAACATCTGAAGTGCGCCTGACAAACATCATCTGTGCGGACATGGCGGAACGCTATGTGCGAACCGTGCCGCACGTTCCGTACCGGGCCGTCGGCATCAACCCCAAGTTCCACCTCGGTATGGACGAGGCCACGAGTGGTAGTGTGGCGAATGCGCTTAAGGATCGAGGCTCGTGGCTTTCCTACAAGGACAGCGAGCCGGAGATTCAGCTTAAGGCAATTTATCCGTTCAGTTCACGTAAGATCATCATGGACGTGCTTGGCGCGACAAGACGTCTCCGGAACGGACAAGGAGTTCCGGGCCTTCTGTTCACAGGCAACATCCACCGAGATCTTGGACAAACCACCCAGCAGGGGCGCATCGAAGCTCTGGTTTCCATCATCCGTAGTTGGGAAAATGACGTGCTTGATTTCGGAACGCTCGTGCACAAGTTCGAGTTACACGCCGTGCAGGATTTGACATGACATCGCTGCAGACGACACCGGACTGGACCGAGACTGCCTCGGGAGAATCCGAGTCCATTTTTCACACTGAGGACACTGTGCCATTTCGGACTGGCTCGTTCGTCTTCAGTAACCCAGTTGACTTGGGTTGGTCGACGAGCGAGGAGGCAACCGAGTGCTGGCGAAGACTGATTCGAGGCCCCCATCCCTCTACCGATGTCCGGACGCTTGATGACATGTCGAGTGTAGACATACGGCGACACGAGTTTTTCGCTCTTGTACTGCGGTCGGGACAAATCCAGCCGGCGATCACGTCGGCCACGCTTACTGCGAACGCCGATCTGCGTGCCGCCATGCAGGATCTTGACGGGGCAATTGAGGAGGCACGAGAGGAAGGCTACCCGCAACCGTCGAGCCTGGCGCTGAAGAATGCGGAACGCCTGCTGCGGGACCTCTACAGGCTTCGCAACTGCCGTTTCGAGGTCTATCCGACGCCGGACGCCGAAATTGCCATCGTCGTGCCTGGCGGGCATGGGCAATCGCTGCTTGTGCTATGCGACTCGGACGGCGGTGCCTTGTGCTCCGTTAACCTGAACGGCGAGCATCGCCGCGCCCGGTACACCACCGTAACAGCGCTGCCCGATGGCTTCGTTCGGGAAGCTCTTGATGAACTGGACGAACCAATCCAGGTTTCGTGAGTGTTCCCGACAGCATCAGTCACGAAGAAGAGCTTGGGCGTAGTGTCTTTTCGCACCGACACGCCAACCGCGCTCTACGATCATCGGTTCCTCACCACGTTTTCCTGACCAAACCGGGCGATACCCGCATCTCTGTCGACAGGCTCAGCGTTACACCGCCGGACCAAGCCATTGCCTTGGCTCTGGCAGCCGCTACCGACCGTGGGCGCACGTTCTACGGATGGGCCACCGTCAACGCCGATGCGGTCCGAAGCAACGGAAGAAACGTCATGGCCACCCCTGTGCCAGACAAGAATCCGTATCACGCCGACATCATCCTTCCGGAATCGGCTGCGTCGGATCGTGAAGAGCAGACGCGCCACGCTCAGGAACTTGCGGATGCGTCACGCTGGCGTGCACACCAGAATCCACACACTTGAGGAGATGCCGGGCGCGGCGTCGCGCTGACCGCTCTCTCTACCGCTCCGGCTTCACCACCACCGTCGCCAGCAGGTAGCCGTGGCGGCGGAGCAGCGCGAAGCGGCGGGAGAGGTGGTCGAACGGGGCGCAGGCCAGGCCGGTGAGGCGGCTGACGAAGCGCGGCGCCCAGGCGTTGGCCGCCAGGTCCACGATGCGCAGCCAGCCGGGGATGAACAGGATGCCGGTCTCCGCGGTCACCTCGAAGCCGGCGCGCTCGAGCATCCGGCGGAACGTGCGGCGGGTGTACGACTTCTCGAAGCCGTAGCCGTACAGGCCGAGGCGGTACATGATCGCCACCATCAACGGCCGCAGGAACGGGTCGCAGCGGTTGGGGACGCCGATGACGGCGCGGCCGCCGGGTCGCAGCACGCGGAAGATCTCCTCCAAGGCCTGCTGGGTCTCGTCGAAGTGCTCGACGGTGCCCATCGAGTAGATGGCATCGAAGCTGCCGGTGCGGAACGGCAGGGAGCGGACGTCGGACTGCGCGCCGTGGAGCCGCAAGCCCAGCTCGGCGAACTGGCGGCGCGCGCTGGCAACGATGGCCGGCGAGATGTCGATGCCGAACGCCTGCGCCCCGTTGGCCGCGGCCCAGCGCAGGATGCGCGTGTTCCGCGACTCGTCCCACAGGTCGGTCTTGAAGATGCGCAGACCGTCCAGCGGCGCGAGGAACATGCGCAGCAGCCGCTGCTCATCCTCCTGGTACTGAATGGTGGAGCGGGCGCCCCGCAGGTCGGGAAAGTTCTCGCCCACATCGGCCCAGAAGCCGCGGTAGGCCTCCTCCTCGGTGGAAGGGGGCGGCGTATCAGGATTCATTCGGAAAGCTTGCCGGGAAACGTGGCGGGGCTCCTGCTATGGGCCGCTAGGCAACGCCAACGATGCGAATCGTCATCCATTCAGTCGATATGCGGGTCTCTGCGGATCATGTTCTGATGCACTTGATTGTACACTTGATCATCCCGCGTCCGCTGCCGGCACGCATCCCGTCAAAACAGCTCGGTCCGGGCGCTCTCCTCCTCGCCGTCGTCAATCTCCGCGGCGTCAGCCCCGGCGATCTGGTCCGCCAGCACCTGTCCATAGGTCGGGAAGCAGGAGCGTGCAACTTGCGCCTCACGATCCCAGAGCCGGGCTCGAATAAGGGCCTTGGCGCAGTGGAGGAACGCTTCTTCCACCGTCACCTTCAGGACGGACACGGGCAGCCTGCCCTTAATGGCCAGAGGCTTCAGTAGCTCCGGGTCGGTGGAGTGAGGCGCCCCCAGTTTTCTTGGACACGGATTAAGGGAGAATCCGATGTCAAAGGAGGTGGGAGGCATGGTTCAGTCGAGGAGGGTGCAGGGAGCGGGGTCGGCGCGGACGGAGGGAGCCCGGAGGGCGAGCGGAGTCGGCGCCGACGGCGCGGCGGTTGGGTCGGGGGCCTTGGCGCCCGGCCAGCGGTGGAGCGCGAGCCGGAAACGGGACGTGGTGTTGCGGCTGCTGCGCGGCGAGTCGCTGGAGATGGTCTCGCGTGAAGTCGGGGTAGAGCTCTATCGCCTGGAGGCGTGGCAGGCGCGGGCGCTGGCCGGTCTCGAGCTCGGTCTGAAGGCGCAGGCCGGTGAGCCGCTGGCCGCCGAGCTGGATGCCGCCAAGCGCCACATTGGCGAGCTGTCGATGGAGATTGAGCTGTTGCGGGAGCGTGCCCGCGCAGCGGAGTGTCGCCTCCCTTTAGCGACGCGGAGGTCGCGACGATGAGCCGAGCGACCTCCGCGACGACGGGGCGGCGCTATGGTCTCAAGCGGGTGTGTCGAACGTGGGATAGGTCGCGCTCGGCGCTCTACGCGCGGCGGGCTTGTTTGCGGCGCCCAGAGCGGGGTGATGGCCCGGCGCGCCGCGGGCCGACGCCCGCACTGTCGGATGCGCAGCTGCTGGCGGCCATTCGCACTGACCTGGCCCGCTCACCGTTCCAGGGCGAGGGCCATCGCAAGGTCCACGCGCGGCTGCGGATCCTCGACCGGATCCGAGTCTCCCGGACGCGGGTGTTGCGCGTGATGCGCACGCAGGGGCTGCTCTCGCCGCACCGCGGGCGGCAGGGTGAGATGAAAGCGCACGAGGGGACGATTGTCACCTCGGCGCCCGACGTCATGTGGGGTACCGACGGCGTGCGGGTGTTCACGGCGGAGGACGGCTGGGTCTGGACCTTCGCGGCGGTGGACCACTGGAACGCCGAGTGCGTGGGCTGGCATGTGTGCAAGGTGGGGAACCGTTTTGCCGCCCTCGAGCCGATCGCGCAAGGGCTCGGGCGACACTACGGCTCGGTCGAGGCGGACGTGGCCCGCGGGCTGGCGCTACGGATGGATCACGGCAGCCAGTATCTCTCGGACCACTTTCTCAACCAGCTCCGCTACTGGGGCATCCACCCCAGCTTCGGCTTCGTTGAAGAGCCGGAAACCAACGGCGTCGTCGAGCGCTGGAATCGCACGCTCAAGGAGCAAGCCATCTACGGCCGGGTCTTTCGAAACCTCGCCGAGGTGCGCGCCGCCGTCGCCGAGTTCGTCGAACGCTACAACCAGTGCTGGCGCCTCGAGAAGCTGGCGTATCGCACGCCGCTCGAAGCGCGCGAGGAATACGAGCTACGCCATGCCGCGTAGCGCAAACGTGTGTCCAAGAAACCGGGTGCGGTACACCGGGTCGGTGGAGATCTCCGCCAGTCCGTTGATCCGCAGCGTTACGGTCAAGCCCGGCACGAGGAACACCAGGCCCACGTAGGGACGTTCCACCAGGTTCATCAACGTGTCCACCTGACGGTTTCCCGGCCGGTCGGGCAGCAGCAGCGTCTTGTCGTCCGGCATGTACGCCAAAGACCCCGGTGGATCGCCCCGCGGCGAGGCGTCGGCCCGGGCGGCGGGAGGACGATAGACCGCACGAAGCTTCGCCATGGTGTTGATGGCCATTCCAACCTCCCTCTGGCTGCCGGACCAGACATATCACCATGGTACGCTCGCCGGAACCTCGAGCTTCGTCTTCATCGCCTGCAGCATATCCAGGAGCGCCGAGCGGGACTCCCGATTGATGATCGGCGCGACCATCCAGCGCAAGAGGAACGGTATGGACCGGCTCAACCCGCCGCTCGATCTATTCCTGGCACGATTTTTGCCTATCCTGTTGTTCGGCGTTGTCGAGGAAAACCCGCCGATCTATACTGGGGAGGCTGCTGTGGCTGCGAAGACCGAAGAGGAACGAGCAACCGAGGTCGAGTACAAAGTGGCAGAAAACGCACGCTCGATTAATGGATTGCGTGAAGCAATCGTCGAAGGCTTCAAGGCGATGGATCGCCGGTTCGAAGCGATGGAACGCCGGTTCGAAGCGATGGAACGCCGGTTCGAGGCCATGGAGCAGCGTTTCGACCGGCGCTTGGAGGTCGTGGACGAGAACATGTCCCGACAGTTCCGCTGGATTGTCGGCATACAGATAACCACCCTGCTCGCAATGATCGGCGCCATCGGCGCCATTGCCGCCGCCGCACTGGGGCGCTGACCACCGCGCTCCCTCATTCCCCTTCGCGTTTACCGTACCCACGCCGTCCACCAGGACGATGGAAGCGCGCAGCCGCCCGGGCGCCGACGATAGAGCCGCGCGCCGCCGGCCATCAGGAACAGGGCCGCGAGCAACTGGCCGACCAGCGGGAGCGGCCGTACAGACAAGAACGGCGAACGGGCACCGTCAGGACTGGGAGATCCTTGGCAGTAAACTGTTACGTCTACATGACCAGCTTCAGGATTTCGGTATTGGTTCTGGCCGTGATTCACGCGACCTTCGCAGGACTCACGGCCATGGTTGGAGCATTCGCCGACGGTGGAGATGTCTGGCAACGGCTGCTGATGAGCCTCCTTCACCCTCTTGGCGCCGCGGGAGTGCTTCTGCTCGTGTTGCTGCCCCGCCTCGCCACGAAGAAGATCCTCGCCATAGCGGCGCTCCTGACGGCGAACGTAATCGCCGACCTGCGCGTTGCGCAGTTGATTGCCACGGGCGTAGTGCGGGGAGATTGGGAGCTTGCGGTGGCGTTTTCGGTGGTTCCGGCCATTGGGATTATCTACGCGCTGGCGCTGCTCCGAACGGCCCGCGCAGCGGCCGGGTAGGGCACAACTCCCCCCTAAGTGCTCGAGACACAGAGTCGCTCCCGTCCGAAATCATCCATGCTGGAAGGCTCAGACGCCCGCCAACGGGCGCGAGCGGACGCGCCGACGAGCGGCGCGATGACGTGGCGCGCCGGCAGGACGCTCGCCGCGACGTTGCGCGAGTGGTGGAGCTGATGCACCGCCATGCCCAGCAGCGCGCGCGGGAGCGGGACTCTGGCCCGAGCCGCTAAGGCCCTCGTTTGGACGGTATAATCGGACTGTTATGAGTATCCAGATCGCGTACCGCGATGGCGTGTTCAAGCCGCTTGAGGAGGTCGCGGGCACAGAGCCCGGTGCGATCTACACCGCTTTCTCGAAAGAAGAACTACGCGACTTCATCGAGACAGTCGGCTGGCTCAAGGCAGCGGAAAAGAGCTTCGAATTCTGGGACAACCCGGCGGATGCCGTCTACGACACGCTATAGACGCGGCGACATCGTCCTCGTCCCATTCCCCTTCACCGACTGACCTCAGTTCCACCAAGAAGCGTCCCGCGCTCGTCGTTTCACCAGACAGATTCAACGCGCGCGTGCAAGACGTGGTGCTCGTCGCCATCACCTCGCAGCCGGCGGACAGTCACGTAGTCGCACGGGGTTCAGCTGCATAGGTGGGCTGAGGAGTACCGGGACTCCAGCCGGCCCTGGCCGCCTGCCTATGACCACAAAAAGGTGACCGATGGTATGCACAAGGAGGAGGCTTGGTTTCTGCGCCAACACGAGACGGCGCTCCAGCAGTTCAAGGGCTACTTGAACCTCGTCGAGCGTCGGGGGAAGTGATCGGTTTCGGGTCACTACCCGGCGGCCTAGCGAGCCCCGTGCCGGCCGGAGTGGCGAGGGCTGGGTCGAGCGCGTAGCGCTCCTAGTTCACGGGCGGAGCGGATCGGGCGCGGAAAATATCGAACATCTCCGGCGCTACCGTCTACTGCCATACCTGTGGTCGAGGCTGGGTCGGAGCCAATCCAGACCACTACCCGCGTTCGTTGCCTACTTGACGACATACCTACGCCTCCGCTAGGGTTATGGCACGTACGACTCCCCGGCCTCGGCCGGTTGGGCGGCCTACATGGCCGCCTTTTTTTTACCTAATGTGCCCGCCGACGCCACGAACGATTGTGTACGTAGATGGGTTCAACCTGTACTACGGCGTCCTCAAGGACACGCCCTACAAGTGGCTAGACCTTGAGCGCCTCTTCAGGTTCTTGCGCCCACACGACGACATCCAGGCGATCAAGTACTTCACCGCGATAGTCGCACCCGGTCCCAGTCGCGAGCGCCAGGATGCGCTGCTTCGCGCCTTCGCGATGCTGCCTCTGGTTGAGATAATTCCCGGACGTTTCAAGCGGAAGCGAGTCACCTGTGCCTGCCCTGGTTGCGTCGACCGCACTCGCGGTACGGGCGTCTTCACCGTTCCCGAGGAAAAGCGCACGGACGTGAACATCGCCATTCACATGCTCGACGATGCGTATCGGCAACGCTGTGAGCGGCAGGTGCTTGTGAGTGGCGACTCCGATCTGGTCCCGCCGATTCAGATGGTTCGGGAGCGGTTCCCTCGTATCAGGACGACCGTCTATGTACCAGCGCGGACTCGGGTGCGAGGTGCCGCCAGAGAACTCAGAGGGGTAGCACATCGGCACAGGACGTTTCCGTTGGAGCTTCTACCGCTGGCGCAGTTGCCGCTTCACCTTCCGGATGGTCGTGGCGGGACCATCCAGAAACCGGCGGCGTGGTGATGAACTGCGTGCGTTGCCCGCCAGCTTCCAGGATTTGTCGCCAGCGGAACGGGATCACCTGCCCGCGCTAGCCGTCGAGGTAGGCCGCCCACTCGTCCATCAGGCGCCGCCGGCGCTCGAACAGGTCCGACCGCGCGTATGCCGCCTCGGTCCGGTTGCCCACCACATGGGCCAGCGCCGCTTCGACGACTTCCCGCGGATGGTTGGTTTCCTCAGCCGCCCAGTCCCGGAAGCTGGATCGGAAACCGTGCGGCACGGCCGCGATCTTCAGGTTCTGCAAGAGCCGCGGCAGCCTGGTTATCGAGAATGGCTTCCCGCCCTGGCTCGCGAACACGAACGGGCTGCGGCCGTCGCCGAGCGACCGCGCCGCCTCGAGAATCTCCGCCGCGCGGTCGCACAGCGGAACCCGGTGCTCGCGTTTGGACTTCATGCGCACGGCCGGCACGGTCCACACGCTGGCCGGCAGATCGATCTCGGCCCACCGCGCGCCGCGCACTTCCCCCGAGCGCGCCGCCGTCAGCACCAGGAACTCAAACGCCAGCTTTTCGAGGCGCCAGCACTGGTTGTAGCGTTCGACGAACCCAGCGACGGCCGCGCGCACCTCGGCGAGGTTTCGAAAGACCCGGCCGTAGACGGCTTGCTCCTTGAGCGTGCGATTCCAGCGCTCGACGACCCCGTTGGTTTCCGGCTCTTCAACGAAGCCGAAGCTGGGGTGGATACCCCAGCAGCGGAGCTGGTTGAGAAAGTGGTCCGACAGATACTGGCTGCCGTGATCCATCCGTAGCGCCAGCCCGCGGGCCACGTCCGCCTCGACCGAGCCGTAGAGTCGCCCGAGCCCTTGCGCGATCGGCTCGAGGGCGGCAAAACGGTTCCCCACCTTGCACACATGCCAGCCCACGCCTACGTCGAAGCGGCAACACTGCGGACCGGACTTGAGCACGAAGCAGAGCCGCGCGGGATCCAGATAGCGGGAAGCGGTGGCGGCTGAAGGGAGCGTTGTACGAGCATGACTTCGAGCCAGAGCGACTTGACCGGGAGGCTGCGGCAGAAGCTGGAAACCGAGCGGCTGGAGATCGAGCAGACAGGGGGGGCGCGAGCTGCGGAGGCTTGGCAAGAGCTTGAACGGCGTCGCAAGCTACGCGCTGCATTCCATCGAAGACGATATGGCGGCGTCGACCGGACGGATGCACGTTCTGCTGATGCGCGCTTGGGTCCGGCCCCTGGTGATGGGCCTGAGCCTCTTTCTCGGTATCTCCGGCGGATGCTGGGCGACGATGCACTGGTTGTCCGCGAGCATCGAGAGCCGGATCGAGACCGTCGCGATACTCAACGTCGACATCAAGCAGGCCCGCGAGACCCTGGCGCAGATGGAGGAGACGACGTCAGGAGACGACGTGGGGCGTGACGCTGCGGGAGATCGACGGGGAGCGGTTCGTGGTGCTGCCGGCCGGCTCGCTGGACAATCCGCCCTGGAGAGTGGGCGGGCGGCCTGCCGTGATGCTGTCGAGCGAGTGAAGGAGCTGTATGACCGAATTAGAACGGCAGCTGACGGCGGCCTTGCGGAAGTTGTCCGCGCAGTACGAGACGCAGCAGCGGCGGCAAACCGAGCAGGTCGAAGCCTTGCAGCAGCGTGTCGAGCAGCAGGCCGCGCAGAGCGAAACCTTGCGGCGGCAAATCGTGCAGCTTTCCGGGCATGTGACAGGCTTGGACGCGGACTACAAGACGATCGCCGCGACGTTGCGCGAGTGGTAGAGCTGATGCACCGCCATGCCCAGCAGCGCGCGCGGGAGCGGGACTCTGGTCCGAGCCGCTAGAACCTACTCGCGACGCTCTCCGCTCGGAGAACCCACCCGGAGACACTCGCAGCGCAGCACTACCGCTACGTCCTGTCGGCCTTGTATACGTCGCTTCGGTGTCGGACGAAGTGGACGACAATCCGTCGCGCCGCCAGGTTGCGAGTGTCGCCCACCCGCAGCTTGCACACACCCCGCCACCGGCCCGACAGTGTCTCAACCCTGACGGTGTCCGCGTTCTCCGCCAGCCATCTGAGCTTCGGTGTCGCGAGTGGACGACGCGATCCGCAACGGTGCACACACCCCGCCACCGGCCCGACAGTGTCTCAACCCTGACGGTGTCCGCGTTCTCCGCCAGCCATCTGAGTTTCGCGATGACGCGATCCGCAACGGTCGTATCCAGGCGGTCGGATCGTTCTCCGCCGTGGGCGTTAACTCAACGTCACAGGTCACCGCGACGACTCAAGCCGCTCTGCGACATCCGAAAGGCTCGTCGTTCTGCCGCCGGCATCGACCTCTGAAAGCGAGCGCTGCAGCTCTTCGGCGAAATCCTCGCGCAGCCTCAGTCCTTTGTCCGGATCGCCGAGCAACCCGGTGATGGATTGGACCACGGACTCCCGCACAAGCTCCTTGAATTCGTTCACGGTCAGGTCGGCGATCCGGGGGCTTGCCATCGTCTTACCCTCTGTTCGTTACGGTGAAGTCGGTCTCGGACTACGCCACGGCCGTGACCCACGCCAGCCATCGACAATCGTAGCTGGTTGCATCGTACGCGGATAACCCGATTTAGACAACGCGCCGCGCCCCCCTACATGGCAGGCTGTCACCGGCGAGCCGGAATCACCTACCTGCCCTCGCCGCATTCAGATAGGCCGCCCACTCGTCCATCAGGCGTCGCCGACGCTCGAACAGGTCCGACCGCGCGTAGGCCGCCTCGGTCCGGTTGCCCACCGCATGGGCCAGCGCCGCCTCGACGACTTCCCGCGGATGGTTGGTTTCCTCAGCGGCCCAGTCCCGGAAGCTAGACCGGAAGCCGTGCGGAACGGCCGCGATCTTCAGGTTCTGCAAGAGCCGCGGCAGCCTGGTTATGGAGAACGGCTTCCCGCCCTGGCTGGCGAACACGAACGGGCTGCGGCCGTCGCCGAGCGTCCGTGCCGCCTCGAGAATCTCTGCCGCGCGCCCGCACAGCGGAACCCGGTGCTCGCGTTTGGACTTCATGCGCACGGCCGGCACGGTCCACACGCTGGCCGGCAGATCGATCTCGGCCCACCGCGCGCCGCGCACTTCCCCCGAGCGCGCCGCCGTCAGCGATTCGAACGTGCATGGTTGCTCACAAAAAAAACAGGGAGCCGTTTCCGGCTCCCTGGGGCAATAACGCCCGGCAGCTGCGCCACCGGGGGAACGTAACGCACCAAGCGTATGCGCCACTTGTCAGCCAGTCAACACGGCTCGGAGAGCGGCGGCCTCTCCTCGGTTCCGATCCGCTAGGCACGCGGCCATTGACAACCGTACCGCGGTTCAGCAAGAATCAATCTGCGGTTGGGAGGGCTGCCTCGGCGGTCCGTTGAGCTTCTGGCTCACCCGGCTGCTTTTTTCGTGTACGGCTCACCTATCTCCTCGCCAAGATGCATCTCCTGTACCTCGACGATTCCGGTGCCGTCGGCAACGCCAACGAACAATACTTGGTTCTTGGCGGAGTCTCCGTGTTCGAAACGCAGTCGCACTGGATCACACAGGAGCTGGACAAGCTAGCGGAGACCATCAACCCCGGCGATCCCCACGGCGTCGAGTTTCACGCGTCGGAAACATTCGCTCGTCCGGGCCGACTGGGACCGCGGGACGCCGATATGGACACCAACCAACGCACCCCGGTTGACGAGAATGTCCGCTTGTGAAGGTGTTCCTAGTTCAGGCGTCATGAGCGACGTACGGTAGCCCGAGAATGGGCGGCGGCAACACTTCCAGGCCGACCTTCCTGATCAAGAAGTGCTTCTCGCCATACTCGTCAAGCGCCCACTCCGCAGACTCCTCGAATTCATCGAACGTTCGAGCCAGTTTGCCGTTGTGGAACACCACCCACTTCCCCGCGTAGTCCCGCTCCAACTCTTCCTGCATCCTTTCGTACGCAGCGATTTCCTTGACCAACGGTCCCCCGGCACCCGTTGAAGTCATCGCGCCCCCCATCCGTATCGCACTGTTAGGTATCGTCGCAGTCTAACGTTTAGCCCGAAACCTCGGCAAGCCGCGAGTCGGCCACCGAAGAAGCTCTCGCATCTTGTGCGCCGACGTGGCGCATTAGTCCTACAGGAGGTACGCGGCCCATTCGTCCATCAGGCGCCGCCGGCGCTCGAACAGGTCCGACCGCGCGTATGCCGCTTCCGTCCGGTTGCCCACCACGTGCGCCAGCGCCGCTTCTACGACTTCCCGCGGATGGTTGGTCTCCTCCGCCGCCCAGTCGCGGAAGCTAGACCGGAACCCGTGCGGCACGGCCGCGATCTTCAAGTTCTGCAAGAGCCGCGGCAGCCTGGTTATGGAGAACGGCTTCCCGCCCTGGCTGGCGAACACGAACGGGCTGCGGCCGTCGCAAGGTCGAGGCTGCCTACGCGAGATCAGACCTGTTCGAGCGCCGCCGCCAGCTGATGGACGACTGGTCGGCCTATGTCAACCGGACCGAGACGTAGCATCCCGCACCCCTGATGTTTACCCGTGTTAGGCTTGTCGCGCATCGGTGTGAGGCCGCGGCCGATCCGCTTACCGACGGGTGCTCGGCGCGCATCTGGCCGTGCGCGCCCGCACCCGGACCCTTCGTTGACGTACGCGGCCCGACACCGGGCCGCCCGCAGACCACACATCCGTTCCATGAGGGCCCTCCAGGCTGGCGGAGCGAGTGGCCCACACCGCCCCAAGATCCCGGTCACAACCCAGCGGGTAGCGATAGAATCCAACGATGGAGGTTTACATGCGCCCGACCGCTCTCGCCTTTGCGTTGATCGTCGCGCTGGCCGTTCCGGCCGAGGCGCAGCAGGTCCGAATCCTCGAAGCGGCCGTGAAGCTCGCCGCCGAGACACCGCTCGCCGTGCCGCAGACCGATAACGGCTGCTCGCCGGCGCCGACGTGCGCCCACGCCGAGCGGCGGCAGCGTCCGGGCCGGGGCGCTACCTGGGCTCTCCTGGCCGTCAGCGCCGTCGTGGTCGTGGCCGTCGTTATGTCTGATGGGGTGCGGAGGCCGGAGCCAGACGGGTATGGGCCAGCGCCTCCGCGGCGGATTCAGATTTCAAACTGACACACTACCTATCGTCCGGTTCGGAAGTATGCTCGTGTTCCCGGCACCAAACGAGAGGAAAGCTGCAAGGCCATGACGCTCCCGACACAACCGCTCAATGGCAACCCGCGAGGCCGACGGCCTCAGAACGCACTGACGCCCGTCTTCGTGCGCAACGTCGCCCGTGCTGGCCGCTACTGCGATGGTCGCTGCGAGTCACATGCAAGTGATTCATAAGAAACAACTTGTTGACAGGCATCAGGCCATGCTTCCCTCGTTGCACCCCTCTATCTGAACGGGAACCGGCTGGACCACCAAAGCCGTCTGTGGAGCAGCCGCCGGGCCGAGGAGCACGGGGACACGGAGCAGTCAGTCGGGATCCTCGACGTCAGCCCCTGTCCACCGGGCCGCGCCGCTGCCTTCTCGCTGTTGGCGAAGACGGTCAGCAGGAACACCACCCACACGCCGCCGCTTCATCGCGGTCGCTGACCAAAATCAGCGCCTCACTTGGCGTCAGCGTCATCCGTGTTGGTCGCCTGCCGTCGAGGATTCGATCGGGTCGTCGCCGTAGCGCCAGCCCGGGCAACGCTGAGCACGAACGCGGCCAGGAGGGCTTTTTCGGGATGCCGCCTCGGAGTTTGCGCTTAGGAGAGGGTGTCGCGCGTGGCACGACCCACATTACGTCCCACATTTTTTTGTGAAAACCGAAGGACCCTACTGGACGGCGCAGTTCGCTTCAGGAATCGAGCGGGGCGCCCTGACGCCTACTCCGCAGCAACGAGTGCCATGACCTACCAGTTATCCCCTCAAAGTCTTGTAAGAAGCAGGAGGAACAGACCGGACGGACTCCGGCTTCGGAGCGTTCTTCGCGCGGGATTTTTCCGGCACGTCCACTCCGCTGTCGGCGGCGGACGCCGCGGCCGGCCTTCCGCTTTGCGACTGCGGCATGTCGACGCCGCCGCGGAAATAGGCCCCAGGGGCAATCGCCAGCCGCGGCGTGCAAATGTTGCCTTCCATCGAACACGTGTCTCGGATATCGACATTCTCGGCAGCCATGATATCGCCCCGTACCTTGCCGGCCATGACTACCGTCTTCGCGACGACCGCTGCCTTGACCTTCCCGTGTTCACCCACCGTCAGCGCGTTCCGGTTCAAATTGATCTTGCCTTCGACCTGACCGTCGATCACCAGATCCTCGTCCCCGCTCAACTCGCCTTTGATGACGATTGACTCGCCGATGGTCGCGACAGTTGTTCTATCCGTCATGGCGCTGCTCCCGTCAGTCGGTTGTGTCCAGAATGGTTCGCATTCTATTGGATCGGTGCAGCCTCGGTCCGAGATTGTGCACGGCTGATCCCGGTAGTACCGCCGACGGCCATGAGCAGCAGGGCGAGCAGCAACTGGGCGAGCAGCGGGAGCGCCGGGACGGCGGTGGAGCCGCGGACGGTGACGGTCAGCGTGTCCTGGTCGCCAATGTCGGCGCCGCCGGCGTCGACAATCGTCAGCGTGGCCGTTTTGGTCTGGTTGTCGGCCAGACTCTCGTCCTCGTCGGCGCGGACGGTCAATACCGTGCTCGTATTGCCACCGAGGTCCACTGTGTAGGCGCCGCCGCGGTTCGCCGACAATCTGGCGCCGTCCTGCAAGAGCGAGATCAGGGCGTCGCCGGTGACTTGCACGCGTACCCGCATCACCGCATCGGCCAAATCGCCCTGGGCGATGATCGCGACTGTTTCCGTCATGCCCTCGTTGATGGTGAGCGCGGGGGTCGACAGGGAGACGCTCGGGAGCGGATCGTCATTGAGGATCTGAATAATTGCGGGCGGACCGTCGGCGATTCTGCCGGCGGGCGTCTGAAGCGAGGATTCCTGGAACGCCAGCGTGACGGTGGAATCCCGGTAATCCGACATGTCGCCGCACGCGGTGAGCCGCAGGTCCGCCGGCCCCCGCTGGTAGTTGGCGATGCTCTTCTCAAAGGGTTTACGGTATTTTTTAGAATTTCTACCCACCAGGATACCCACACCGCCGAGCTGGATTCCAATAGACGTAAGGGGGCGCTCGTGGACGCGATCAGGCGCGCGCACGTGCCGTGCGTGGCCGGTCTATGTCGATGGCGATAACGGCAGTGGAATGCCCGCCAGCACTCTGAACGCTACCGTCTCGGTCTGAGATGAAGTTGCCCCGGTTTCGTGGATGTCTTCACCAGGCGGACCCTGTGGACGGTGCCCGGCCTGTGGACGCCCTGCGGGCGCCCACAAGTCCGTTGGATCCCGCGCTGCCGCGGGCTCCACAACCGCCCACAGGGAACGACATGTTCATGTGCAGATCATGACCGGAACCCGAAAGCGTTGACCTGTCCTCGGGATCGGGGCAACCTCAGAGATGTGACTTCCTGCGAGCCGTTGCGGGCGGCGCTGCCCGCGCGGGAGTGGGCAGCGCCGTTCGGACCTCGCCGTCGAACGCCGTCGCGTCGGCAAGCGTGACGCCGGCACGTTTCACGTCGAACCGGTAGCTCTGCCGGGCGGAGCCGGGGTCGACAGGATGGCGACAGAGCTACTCAACTGACCAAAAAAGGCGGTCATCCAGATTTTTTTCGTTGCGGGTCGATTTTTTTTCGCGAAGTGCGGGACGCTCGGGGTCCCACCGCGTCCCATGAGCGCCTAAGGGCGCCCAGGGCGTCAACCTGTTTATAAACAGTCGTTTACAGGGTTTCGTGGTACGCTTCCCTCCGAACCGTTGGCAGGCGGATCGCGGCAATCCTGCCGAGTCAAGGAGAACAGCAGCCATGCAGACTGACCACAGTCCCACCCCTCGCCGTGAGGTCCCCGCGCGCGCGATGCCCACGCTCCTCACGCTGCGCGACGTGACCCAGGCGACCGCCCTGTCCCGCTCGGCCGTCTACGCGCTGATGGCCGCGTCCCGCTTCCCGAAGCCGATCCGCATCGGTAGCCGGGCGGTCCGTTGGGTCGAGCAAGAAGTGCTGGACTTCATCGCCAGCCGACCCCGCGGCGGCACCGAGCGGCCAGCCGCCTAGCTGGAGCCGAAACCAGCTCGGGCGCCGGGTGGAACCGCTCCGCCCGGCGCCCTCACCTTCCAGATGCCGTGGCGCCAGATCCGAGAGCGTCAACGTGCCCACGAGAGCCGAGCGACCCCCGCCGATGAGACCGAGCCGACCGCGGTCGAGTAGACCAGGGCAACCGCGATCCAGGCGAGCAGACCAGCGCCGATCCAGCAGAGCGGCGGAGCCTCGAATCGGAAATCGAAGGCCGCGCGCGGGTCGCGGAACGGGCTGGCCCCTGACGCATGTACGTCAGGAGCCAGCATACTCAATGTTGAACATTGAGCTTCTGGCGAGGGGGATCTGCGTCCCCCTTCGAACCCCCACCGCCGCGCGCCTAAGTCCGGCGCGCGGGAGAGCGGGCGGCGGCGCCCCCGCTCCATCCTCCCGGTGCGCTGATGGCTGATCGCCGCACCGTCATGGTTGCCGCGCGCGTCACGCCGGCGGAGCAGGCCGCCTGGCAGGCCAAGGCGGCGGCGGCCGGCGTGTCGCCTTCCGGCCTGCTGCGGCAGGCCATGGCGCGGACGCGCACCTGGACCGCCGCGGCGGCCGAGGTCGAGCGCGAGCGCACCCGGCAGGTTGCGCGCATCGGCAACAACCTGAACCAGGTCGCGCGCTGGGCGAACACCAACGCCTCGGGATTCGAGGCCGTCGAGGTGATCGTCAACCTCGTCGACATCGCGCGGGCGCTGCGCACGGTTGCCCGTGTCGGCGGAGAGGCCGACCGTGCACGTTAAGTTCATCGCGCGCGGGACCGGCTCGGCGGCGGCGGCAGTCGATTACCTCCTCGGCGAGCGGGACTCGGCCGGGGAGCTGCGTGAGGGCGTCGATGTCCTCCGCGGGGATCCGGAGATGGTGGCGGCCGTCGCCGATACGCTGGAGTTCGAGCACAAGCACACCTCGGGCGTGATCGCCTGGGCGCCGGACGACCGGCCGACAGAAGCGCAGATCGAGGCGGTCCTCGACAAGTTCGAGGACATGGCCTGGGCGGGGCTCGAGCCCGACCGCTACTCGTGGACGGCGGTCGAGCACCGCGAGCGCGGCGGCGGGGTGCACGTGCATGTCCTCGCCGCCCGCTGCGACCTGGAGACGGGCCGCAGCCTCAACATCGCGCCGCCCGGCTGGCAGCAGACCTTCGCCCCACTTCGCGACGGCTTCAACCACGAGCACGGCTGGAGACCCGGCGCGCGCCAGGGTGCAGCAGCCAGGACACCGCGCCTACGTCGAAGCGGCAACGCTGCGGACCGGCCTTGAGCACGAGGCAGAGCCGCGCGAGTTGATACGGGACTACCTCGTGCAGAGGGTCGAGAACGGCGCCGTGCAGAGCCGCGCCGACGTCGTCTCCGCCCTGGAGGAGGCGGGCCTTGACGTGCCGCGCCAGGGCGACAGCTACGTGACCGCGCGGGATCCGGACAGCGGGAAGCGGTGGCGGCTGAAGGGAGCGTTGTACGAGCATGACTTCGAGCCAGAGCGACTTGACCGAGAGGCTGCGGCAGAAGCTGGAAACAGAGCGGATGGAGATCGAGGCGACGGCCACGCGCGAGCTGCGGAGGCTTGGCGAGAGCTTGAGGACCGCCGCAAGCGACGCGCAGCATTCCATCGAAGACGATATGGCGGCGTCGACCGGACGGATGCACGTTCTGCTGATGCGCGCCTGGGTCCGGCCCCTGGTGATGGGCCTGAGCCTCTTTCTCGGTATCTCCGGCGGCAGCTGGGCGACGAGGCACTGGTTGTCGGCGAGCATCGAGAGCCGGATCAGGACCGTGGCCGTGCTCAACGTGAACATCAAGCAGGCCCGCGAGACCCTGGCCGAGCTCGAGGAGACGACGTGGGGGTTGACGCTGCGGGAGATCGAGGGGGAGCGGTTCGTGGTGATGCCGGCCGGTTCGCTGGACAATCCGCCCTGGAGAGTGGGCGGGCGGCCTGCCGTGATGCTGTCGAGCGAGTGAAGGAGCTGTATGACCGAATTAGAACGGCAGCTGACGGCGGCCTTGCGGAAGTTGTCCGCGCAGTACGAGACGGCACAGCGGCGGCACACCGAGCAGGTCGAAGCCTTGCAGCGGCGTGTCGAGCAGCAGGCCGCGCAGAGCGAAACCTTGCGGCGGCAAATCGAGCAACTCTCCGGGCATGTGACAGGCTTGGACGCGGACTACAAGACGATCGCCGCGACGTTGCGCGAGTGGTAGAGCTGATGCACCGCCACGCCCAGCAGCGCGCGCGGGAGCGGGACTCTGGCCCGAGCCGCTAGAACCTCGCCCTGTACCGTCTGCGCGAGGGCACTCTCACGCCGAGTTACTCCCGAAACAGGTCAGAATGAGAGCCGGTACGGGCCAAGCGGAGTTCGTCCCCTTCGACGCGGTAAATCAAGAGCCAGTCCGGCTCAAGATGGGCCTCCCGATAACCGCCCCAAGTCCCCCTGAGCGGATGATCGACGTAGCGAGCGGATAGCGGTTTCTGTTGGATCAACGACGTAAGCAGCACCCGCAGCTTACCCAGATCCTTGCCTCGTTTCTCGGCCTTTCTTACGTCGCGCTTGAACTGTGCGGACCGTACCGGGGTCAACATGTCAGACGTCGAGATCCTCGAATAGATCCTCGGCGTTGCTGAACCGCTTGCCCTTGCCCGCGTCGAGTTCCTCCATGGCCTTGACCGTGGCGGCATTCGGCGCCCGGACGGTGAAGGGCAGCCGCTTCTCGTCCGCCACTCGTATTAACAGCAGACGAATGGCATCGGACACCGACAAGCCCATGGCGCGAAGTGCTTCAGTCGCTCGGGTCTTCGTGTCGCTATCGATCCGAGCGCGTACGACAGTATTAGTACTCACCTATTGGCCTCCTAATTGTAGCTCCAGTGTAGCTACGATGTGGCTGCATTACAAGGTCCCAACAGAGAGTCGTAGAAAGACCGACGGTAGACGCTATCAAGTTGCTGCGGTGCGATCTGGGGGCTGTGGCTTCACCCCCGACAGCGGGCTCACCTGCCCACGTCCATCCAGGTAGTCGGCCCACTCGTCCATCAGGCGCCGCCGGCGCTCGAACAGGTCCGACCGCGCGTATGCCGCCTCGGTCCGGTTGCCCACCACGTGCGCCAGCGCCGCCTCGACGACTTCTCGCGGATGGTTGGTTTCCTCCGCCGCCCAGTCCCTGAAACTCGAACGGAACCCGTGTGGCACGGCCGCGATCTTCAAGTTCTGCAAGAGCCGAGGCAGACGCGTTATCGAGAACGGTTTCCCGCCCTGGCTCGCGAACACGAACGGGTTGCGGCCGTCGCCGAGCGGGCGCGCCGCTTCGAGAATCTCTGCCGCGCGTCCGCACAGCGGAACCCGGTGCTCGCGTTTGGACTTCATGCGCACGGCCGGCACGGTCCACACTCTGGCCGGCAGATCGATCTCGGCCCACCGCGCGCCGCGCACTTCCCCCGAGCGCGCCGCCGTCAGCACCAGGAACTCGAACGCCAGCTTGACGGCCGGTGTGGCTCCGGACGCCCACATCGCCTGTATCGCCGCCGCTACCTCGCCGTGCGGCAACGCCCGCATGTGCTGCACAAGGTCCTGTTGCGGCCCAAGCACCCCGCCGAGGCGGTCGCACGGGTTGTCGGTCCGCAGCTCCATCGCAACAGCCCATTCCATCACGGCGCCGATACGCTGGCGCACGCGCCGCGCCGTCTCGGGCCGGACGTGCCAGATGCGCCGTAGCGTGTCGAGTACGTCGGCGCTGCTGACGTCGCACACCGGCATCTGGCCGATGTGCGGGAGTACGTGCCGCCTCAGGCTCGACATCCAGTCCTGCGCATGCCCAGGATGGCGCCAGCCGGGGTTCTTGCCCTTCCAGACCCGCTCGGCGGCGTCCGCGAAGGTGGGGACGCCGTCGGCGCGGCGTTTCTCCGTCAGCGGGTCGCCGCCGTCGCGGGCCACCTTACGGTAGGCGAAGGCCTTGGCGCGCGCTTCGGCGAGCGAGACGAGCGGGAAGCCGCCGAGTCCCAGTTCTCGCCGCCGGCCCTGGATCATGAGCCGCTGGACCCAATTCCGCGAGCCAGTGGGATGAACCTGGATGTATAGGCCGTTGCCATAACAGCTACGGTCCTCTACCGTCCTCTACGGTTCACAGCGATACTGAAAAGTCTATAAATGACCGAATACAGGAGGCCGTGCGGGAGCGGTGGCAGGAGGAACAGGAGCGCAGTGACAACGGACGTGACAGGGACCGCGGAGGTAAGCGTAGCGTCCTGGCGCGGTGCGGTGCGCGCTACCCGACTGCCGCCGCGGAGCGGGGCTGATGGCAGGCAACATGAGGCGAGATTGGCGGGGTCGTGTCGGTGGATAGGTGGCGCTGGACGGAGAGTCATGGCGGCGCTTGGGGGTGTAGGCCGTCCGGGTGTGGAGCGTAGTCGGGGGCGTTGGGACCTGGCTCCCGCGTTCGGCCGCGTAGCGGCGGGAGTCGGAAGGTGCAGAAGTGCCGGGCGTGTATGGACTCATCGCGAAGGAGGATGATCGAGTTGCGCCGGAGCCGGCTCGCTGCGGGGTTGTGTCGCTCCTGCGGCAAGAGACCCCGCGCTGAGCTAGTCCGGGGCGACCTAGCCACGCGATGCCGACACTGTCTGGACCGGGTCGCCGAACGCAAACGGGCACGCACGGCAAGGATTGAACATCGTCTTCCGCTGTGACCGGGGCGTTGGGGTGTGCGCTCCGGAAGTGACCCCGGATGCGGGTCGCGGCTCACGAATCGAGCGAGAGGGGTCGTTACAACGGTCCGGATCGGGCGGTCAGCGGCCCTTCGGAGCCGTTATCCCGGTTTCCCGGCTTGGGGGGTGCGCACGTCGGCGTTCGACCCCCGCCCCGCGGGTGTTCGTCGTCCAGCGCCAGGCTGCGGACGCTGTACATCCGGAAGAACGCGAAGCGGGGCGGTAGGCAGGACGTTCACCTGCCGGAGTGTCGGGGTTTCGGCCCGCTTCAGCACCGTTATTGGCGGACACCCGCAACCCAGGTTGCGGGTGTCGTCGTTCCGTCCGCGTAGCGCCAGACCCAACGGCCGTGCTTCTTGCCGTCTGCTAGCGCTGGCGCCGATGCGTTAACCGCGCCCCTGCGGCCGTCAGACCCAGCGCCAGGAGCAGTTGCCCGAGCAGCCGGAGCCGGCTGGGTCCCTGCGTCACGATGCCGAGGATCGGTCCGGATACAATCAGACGCCACGTGGCTGACGAGCAGACCCCTTTGCCGTTCGTCTCTCCCACCGAGTCCCCCGCCGAAGCGACGCTGAAGGCGATGACGGCCGGGATTCTCTTCGGGATCCTGTTCGGCGCAGCCAACGCCTATCTGGGGCTGCGGGCGGGGCTGACGATCTCGACGTCGATCCCGGTGGCGGTGATGACGGTGGCGCTCTTTCGAGCGCTCCGCGCCGGCGGTGTCCAGAGCGGCATCCTCGAGGCCAACCTCTCGCAGACCGTCGGGTCGGCCTCCAGCTCGGTCGCCAGCGGGGTGATCTTCACGTTGCCGGTGCTCTTCCTCTGGGGTTTCGACACCAACCTCCTGCAGATCACCATCCTGGCGATGAGTGGGGGGCTTCTTGGCGTCCTCTTTATGATCCCGCTCAGGCCGTTTCTGATTGTGCGGGAGCACCGAAATCTGCCCTATCCCGAGGGCACCGCCTGTGCCGAGGTGCTCAAGGCCAGCCAGATGGGAGGCGCACGCGCCCGCAACGTGTTCCTCGGGCTGGGACTCGGGGCGCTGTTCAAGGGGGTCACCGGCTGGATGCGGGCCGTTCCGGACGAACTCCAGATCTCCATTCCGTTCCTCAGGAAGGGCCAGCTCGGCACCGCGGTGAGCGCCGCCCTCTTCGGCGTCGGCTATATCCTGGGCCCTCGCATCGCCACGATCATGGTCGGCGGCGGGCTGCTGTCCTGGCTGGTCATCATCCCGGCGATGGCGTGGTGGGGCGAGGGCCGGATGGTGCCGCTCTATCCCGAGACGACGCTGGTGATCGATGAGATGACGCCGGGGCTGCTCTGGACCCGCTACGTTCGCTATATCGGAGCGGGTGCGGTTGCCACCGGCGGCCTGATCACGCTGATCCGGAGCGTTCCCACCATGGTCGCAAGCTTCCGGATCGGCTCGCGGCAGATTCGGGAGCGGCTCACGGCCGGGGCGGGCACCGCCCTTCTTCGGACCGAGCGGGACCTCTCGCTCGGCGTGGTGGGGTTCGGCGCCCTGGCGATCTTTGCCATCCTCGCCGTCGTGCCGATGGCGTTTAGCAGCATCGAGGTGGCTGCCGGGCGTGCCCTGGCGGCGCTGCTGGTCGTCGTCTTCGCCTTCTTCTTCGTGACCGTCAGCTCCCGGATTGTGGGACTCGTGGGTGTGACGTCGAACCCGACCAGCGGGATGACGATCGCCACCTTGCTCGGTACGTCCTCGTTGTTCCTGCTGCTCGGCTGGACCGACGACGCCGGCAAGGTGGCCGCACTGACGGTTGGTGCCGTTGTCGCCATCGCCGCGTCGATCGCGGGCGACACGTCGCAGGATCTGAAGACCGGCTTCCTGATCGGGGCGACGCCGCGGCGTCAGCAGATTGGCGAGCTGGTGGGGGTGATGACCTCTGCGGCGTTCGTGGCGTTGACGCTGCTGCTCCTGGCCCGGGCGTATGGTTTCGGCGGCGCAGAGCTCCCCGCCCCCCAGGCGATGCTGATGCGGCTCGTCATCGACGGGGTGCTCAGCCAATCGCTCCCCTGGACCCTCGTCGCCGTCGGCGCTGGAATCGCCGTCGTCGTCGAGCTGCTGCGGATCCCATCGCTGCCGTTCGCGGTCGGCGTCTATCTCCCGGTTTCGACGATGATTCCGGTCTTCCTCGGCGGGTTGCTCCGGATGATCCTCGAGCGCGGTGCCGCTACGAGCGGGGAGCGGGACGCCCGGCGCGACCGGGGGATCCTCTTTGGGTCCGGTTTGGTGGGTGGGGAAGGATTGATCGGGGTGGTGATCGCCGGTGCGGCCGGCTATGCGGTCTCTCGAGGGCGGACGCCCTGGAGCCTGGGAGACGCCTGGGCCGGCGCGGCGGCGGAGTGGCTCGCGCTCCTGCTGCTCGTCGGGCTCATCGTCGGCTTCTGGCGACTCGCGGCGCCTCGGGCCGCCCGACCACACGGGAGGGACTAGTCGGGCACCCCATAATCCGCGCGCGCTTAGATCACCTCCGGGCCTCGGGGTCGTCCAGCGCGGTGTTCGACTGAAGCGGATACGGTAGTGTATGAGAGGGTCGAAGGAACCATGAAGAGCACCCGCGTTACGGCTTACGCAGTGATAGGTGTCGTTTTTGCGGCACTCTGCGTGCCAGTCAACGAGGCGCAGCGGTTGGCCCGAGAATGGCGACCTCGCGACTGAACTCCCGCAAGTTAGCTCTCCGCGTCCCGTCGCTCGCGCCTCGTGGAGCGAACTCGACAAGGACCTGACCCCGGAGCGCCGTCGGCGCATCGACGCCATCAAGGCCCGCATGGCGATGTCCCGTCATTTGTGGTCTCTTTACTCCTCTCTGGACTTTATCTCCTGGCCGCGACGAGCAGACTGCGGCCGGCCCTCCGCCGCCCGGTCGACGCCGGCGGGGATGCTCTCCCGGAATAATGCAGGCTAGAAACGTACTCCGACATTCAGAATGCCGGAATATTCTCGGGCGTTGGAATCCAGCACCTCACGCAGCCACACCTTCGCGCCGAGCGAGAAGTGGCTCTGGCGATACTCGGCATTCAGACCCACGAGAATGCTGTCCGTCGCGGCTTCCAGGCGCAGACTCTCGCCCGACACCAGGGCGATCGTCTCCGCGCCGCTGAACATCCGTTCGAAGTCCACCGAACCGCGCAGCGAGAACGAGCGGCCATCCCAGGCCCGCGCCGCTTCGACCACCGTCCCCAGGCCGCCCATCAGGCGATCCGCATCGGGAAACGAAACCCGGGAGTTGACCGCATCCGTGAAATCGTCCACGGAAACTCTCGAACCGACCGCCCACGCCCGCGGCGTCAGGTTCACTGACTCGCCCAGCGCGATGTTCCGGCCCAGTTCGACGTCCACCGACTGGCCGTAGCCCGCGCCGCCGGCCTTGAGCAGGCCCCGCGTATCCGAGGAGAGGTCTACGTCATAGACGGTCAGCGCATAGCCCGCATCGGCGTAGAAGCTGTTTGCACCGCCCCAGTAGACGCCGAGCGCGGGACCCAGCCCCTTGGCCGTGATTGCGCCGCCGCCCGTTGCCGCGGAAACGTCCGCGGAACCGTTCAGATAGCGTGCCGAAAACCAGGTGCCGGCATCCTCGGCAAAGGTCACGTTCAGGCCGGCTTCCGCCTCGAAGCGATCGAAGTCATAGGCCGTGCCGACGGTCGAGCGCGCGGCCTGATACGACCCCGACCCCCTCGAGATCGTGAACCAGACGGGCTGGGATCGGGATGGACGCTCCCTGGATGCCCCTGGGTCGCTCAGGCGCAGCAGGAAGTCCGGCAGAACCTCGTATAGAGCTGCTCGCGGCGCATACACCTCCATGAACGTGGGTCCATTGTCAGGCTCCGGTTCGGGTTCGGGTTCAGGCTCCGGTTCGGGTTCGGGCTCGGGCTCGGGCTCGGGCTCGGGCTCGGGCTCGGGTTCCGGCTCGGGCTCCAGAGGAGGAGGCGGCGTGGCGGATTCGTCAAAATCGTCAGCGGAGAAATCCCGGTCAGCAACGACCCCGGTCGACCTCGCGGAGATGGTCCAGGGGTTCGTGCTGGTATCCACCGTCACGCCCTCGTCGATCACCATGACGTCCCAGGCCCCGTTCGCAGCCTTCAGCCCGGTGCTTCCCGTCGCCCCGTCGTGCAGCGTCACGTCGTTGACCACGATGGTGGTTTCGCCGCCGTCGTTGATGATCCAGTCGTCGCCGATGACCTCCGCCACCTTGCGCCCGTCGAGATTCATGTCCAGGTAGAGCTTGGGCGCGCCGCCCGACGCGCGAATCGCGATGCCGGAATCCGCGCCGACGGTTCCGGCAGGCCCGATATAGATCCGGCCGCCGCCCGCGAGAAAGACGCCCACTCCTTCACCCGAGCCGCCGTACACCCGGCCGTTCACCGTGACGGTCTGTTGGCGGTAGCCGTCGGCTCCCACGGCGGCGACGCGCTCCGCGTCTCCGTCGGCGTTGACGACACCAACCCGGACGCCCTGCGCGCCCGCCCCGCTGGCCTCGACGCTGCCCCCGACGGTGACCGCCATGCTCCTGGAGTCCTCGGTTCCGTAGTGGTCGGCGACGATGCCGTGGGCGTTGTCGCCCGTGGTGGTGATGGCATGGCCGTCTCGAGTGTCGATCGTGATATTGGCGTCGCCATCGTGCAAGCCGTAGATGCCGTAAGAAAAGATGCCCTTCGTCTCGATGGACCCGCCCCGGACGTCGACGAAGATGTTGCCGACTGCCTCTGCCTCGCTATTTAATTATTGAAACCGGGTGTAGATGCCGTGGGCTTGCTCGCCCGTCGACGTAATGTCGCTGTTCTTGGCGAACACGTCGATGTCCCCGTTGTTTTGATACATATAGGCATTGATGCCGCGGCCTCGATCGCCCGTCGTGTTGATGTCGGTGCCGACAACGTCGATATCGATGTTGCCGGCACCCAAGCGGCGGAATCCACGGACACCGTAGGCGCCAGTACCTGCCGTGTCGATGCGGCTGCGGTCCGCGTCGATCGTAATGTGCGCGGTATCTTCGCCTTGATGATCGACATCGATGCCGTGGCCGGCCCCGCCCTTCGTGGTGATGTTGGTGTAAAGCACGGTCACCGTGACGTCGCCGGTGGTAGTACCGCGGCGCCAGGCATAGATGCCCTTGCCTCCTCCGGGTGTAGGTGGGGCTGGTCAGCCCGTCGGCGTCGTCCATGATGCCAGTGGTGACCGCCGTCAGCGTCTCGTCCACCCGCGCCGTGCCCGTGATCGTCGGCGCCCCCGTCGCGGGGGTGTTGGCGGGTCCGAATCCGGGGTACTCGAAGCCGGCGCCGACCTGATGCGCCAACTGGGCGAGCCTGCTCTCCTGGTCGGGCCAGGTGGACAAGGTGCCAGGTGCCATCACGAAACCCGAACTCGGCGGCACGTGCGACAGCCCGAGCACGTGCCCGAGCTCGTGCGCGAGCGTGACCTTAAAGTAGGCCTCGCTCGTGTTCCTCACCTTCCGCTCGGAGTGGAACACGATTTCTGACTTGACCCACGTTTCCACGGTGCCGTGGGTATTGGTGGAAAACCAACTCACGGTATGCGCAATGGAGTCATCGTCGACTTCACCAGGATCGCCCTCCCGCACGTACACCCATCCGGCCGGCGGATCTCCCGTGCAGGTGCCCACCTCGAGGGTCCCAGTCCATCGGCCGTTCGTGAAGCGCTGCACCTCCCCACGCCACCAGGCCGAATCGTACTGCTCGAGACGTTGCCCGGTATAGGACTCATCGGCCTTCTGGATACAGAGCCCAAACGATGTGGCATCCCCCGTGTCCATCACGCGCGTGTGGCGCTCTTCTAACGGGATCGATGACCGCCAGTAATCCTCCGCATCGGGGCTCGGCGTCGGGTGTTCGTAGGCGTCGAAGATGAGCGCGTCCCAGAGCGCGCGGTCCTGCACCGTCATGCCGGACGGTTCAGAGAGGGTCGGGGGGCCGTGTTGGCGGATACGAGGCGTGGCCGTCGGCGGCCCGCCGATGTAGGTGCGGAAACCAGGCGTGGCCGTCGGCAGCCCGCCGATGTAGGTGATGTAGTGTCCCCCGCACACGGCCTGCGCGAAGGCGGGTGTGGCGAACCCAACAAGGACAACGGACAGGATCAGTGAACGCATCGCGGCAGTCGGCGTCTCCTCGCGTGACATCGCTCCCAGCCTCACCACACGACCCATGTCGGTCAATCGTGTTGTTGAACCGGATGCGAAGCGGCTTGCCGCACCAGTGCGGCCGATCACCACCGAGGTGAAACGAGTGCCCCTGCCAGTCGGCAATTACCATCGGCCAGGGGAACGTCGGCAAGCTACTGGCCAGCAGTTCGTACGCGCGTTCGAAACCCGTCACGGGATCTTCCCGAACGCGGCATTGTCTGCAGCGTCCCAATGTGGCCCCTCGGCCCGGGTCGCCACACCATGCCGTAGAGCGACTTACCCTCACTACCTGTCTAACGACGTATGGCAGGAGTGAACCGGACAGGCAGGTTGCGAAAAATCTTGGCTGCGCGTTCCCGTCGCCTGCGGCCAGCGCCGCAGCGAAGGCCAGCGCGGTCTCCGGCCGCCGCGACCTGGGGGCCGTCAGGATCGACGCCGCGAAGGCGACCACGGCCGTCGCCGCTGGCGGCGCGGCGGATGCGGCCGGCCCGGCGCCGGCGGTGGTGGTGTCGATCTGCGCGCCTTGCCCGGTGAGCACCCGCAGGCCCACGCCGCGGGCCGACAGCTCCTGCACGGTGTTGACCAAGTGGGGCGAGAGTGCGGGCGAGGCGGGCGAGTTTCCAGACGACGAGCACATCGCCCTGCGACACCGTCAGGCCATCGCCCAACCGGTAGTCGCGCCCGTACATTGCGGCTACACCGGTGCCGCACCGTGATGAAAACTGCCTTAGAAGCGGAGGCCCCACGCAATGCGGAACGACCGGGCAGCACGGTTGTCGCCGGCCGAGGTCGCTTCGCCGAAGCGGTCTCCCTCAATGTACGTGGTTGGGATTCCCAACGCGTCCCGCGGCCCGTCCGTGTCAGGCCGAATCGTCGTATTGAAGGAGAGCAGTTTGTCGTTGTTGGTCAGGTTGTACCACTCGATCTACAGCCACGGCCGCAGGCTCCGCCAGACTGGGATGTCGTAGTGGAGCGACAGGTCGAACCGGCCGGAACCGTTGTAGAGCTTGGATCCGCGGCCGGCCGAGTAGTACAGCGTCCGCGACGACGGACCGTCGACGTAGCCGAGTTCGTCGAGCATCGCCTGCTGCTCCGGCGTCACGCGGAAGCTGCTCGACGCCAGGCTGTAGTTATCCGCCGAGTCGTACCGCCAGAAGCCGCCGAAGTCGAGATCACCGAACGATCCCATGCCGAGCGTGTAGATGCCCCAGACGCGCGCCCGGTGCTGCTGGTAGTCGTCGAGGCGACCCCCAGCTGAACTCCGGGTTCCAATTCAAAGTACGCGAGCGCAGCGAACTCCCCAACGGGGCGCCGCCGAAAGCCGGTCATCTCGGTGAGGCGCTGATCTCACCGCGCGAAATCCTTGAAACGCTCGGGCTCTGCGACCTCGGCCGTGCCTGGGGCGATGCCGTAGAACCGTTAAACCCCATCCTCCCAAACAATGAGGTCTCCGAGAACCCCGGTACGGTTCAAGAGCGAGTTGTGCGCAAACTTTCCGCCCAACTTTTTTGCGGTCTCCGTGCAGGCCGGTCAGACGTTTTGCGTCTGAGACACCCAGTCCACCGAACCGCATGAATCGAAGGACACTTGGCGGATAGGCCTGGACATTCAACTCGCGCCAGGGCACGCCATGTAGAAGTCGATTAGTGGTCTGATCAGGCGTTTTGGGAAGAGGCCCGGACCTCCACTCAGCAATTCAGTTTCTACCCTATACAAGTTCACGCGCTTCTGGGGAACATGGAACATCACGTTACGATATGTACCGCACCCGGTTTCTTGGACACACGTTTGCGCTACGCGGCATGGCGTAGCTCGTATTCCTCGCGCGCTTCGAGCGGCGTGCGATACGCCAGCTTCTCGAGGCGCCAGCACTGGTTGTAGCGTTCGACGAACTCGGCGACGGCGGCGCGCACCTCGGCGAGGTTTCGAAAGACCCGGCCGTAGATGGCTTGCTCCTTGAGCGTGCGATTCCAGCGCTCGACGACGCCGTTGGTTTCCGGCTCTTCAACGAAGCCGAAGCTGGGGTGGATGCCCCAGTAGCGGAGCTGGTTGAGAAAGTGGTCCGAGAGATACTGGCTGCCGTGATCCATCCGTAGCGCCAGCCCGCGGGCCACGTCCGCCTCGACCGAGCCGTAGTGTCGCCCGAGCCCTTGCGCGATCGGCTCGAGGGCGGCAAAACGGTTCCCCACCTTGCACACATGCCAGCCCACGCACTCGGCGTTCCAGTGGTCCACCGCCGCGAAGGTCCAGACCCAGCCGTCCTCCGCCGTGAACACCCGCACGCCGTCGGTACCCCACATGACGTCGGGCGCCGAGGTGACAATCGTCCCCTCGTGCGCTTTCATCTCACCCTGCCGCCCGCGGTGCGGCGAGAGCAGCCCCTGCGTGCGCATCACGCGCAACACCCGCGTCCGGGAGACTCGGATCCGGTCGAGGATCCGCAGCCGCGCGTGGACCTTGCGATGGCCCTCGCCCTGGAACGGTGAGCGGGCCAGGTCAGTGCGAATGGCCGCCAGCAGCTGCGCATCCGACAGTGCGGGCGTCGGCCCGCGGCGCGCCGGGCCATCACCCCGCTCTGGGCGCCGCAAACAAGCCCGCCGCGCGTAGAGCGCCGAGCGCGACCTATCCCACGTTCCACACACCCGCTTGAGACCATAGCGCCGCCCCGTCGTCGCGGAGGTCGCTCGGCTCATCGTCGCGACCTCCGCGTCGCTAAAGGGAGGCGACACTCCGCTGCGCGGGCACGCTCCCGCAACAGCTCAATCTCCATCGACAGCTCGCCAATGTGGCGCTTGGCGGCATCCAGCTCGGCGGCCAGCGGCTCACCGGCCTGCGCCTTCAGACCGAGCTCGAGACCGGCCAGCGCCCGCGCCTGCCACGCCTCCAGGCGATAGAGCTCTACCCCGACTTCACGCGAGACCATCTCCAGCGACTCGCCGCGCAGCAGCCGCAACACCACGTCCCGTTTCCGGCTCGCGCTCCACCGCTGGCCGGGCGCCAAGGCCCCCGACCCAACCGCCGCGCCGTCGGCGCCGACTCCGCTCGCCCTCCGGGCTCCCTCCGTCCGCGCCGACCCCGCTCCCTGCACCCTCCTCGACTGAACCATGCCTCCCACCTCCTTTGACATCGGATTCTCCCTTAATCCGTGTCCAAGAAAACTGGGGGCGCCTCAATCACGTTACGATACTCCCGGAGCGCGCGATACACCGACTCGTTCGCAACAAAGCGATCCAGATATTCATTAAGCAATACTGGCCCGGTGCTCACCGCCTGCAGGTAAACCCGCAGTGGTTCTGCCAAGAGCGCCACTGCAACCCTGTCGGGCGCAAGCCATTCTACCGTTTCTTGGAGTGTCCCTGGCACCTTGTCTCCAGCGAGAAATTCAAATGGGTCATGCTTGTCCGGATGGTCCGGGGGTTCTATTGCCCGCAGTTTCTCGATGTCGATGTAGGAGCTAGTTTCATTTGTCAAGACGAGTGCTCGCATGAGGCAACGCAGGCAATCGACCCGCGCCTGTTTGACGATCTGTGGATACTCCCAACGCGGTTGTTCACGCGTTTCTCTTACATGGATGTCAATTAGAAAAAGCAGGTTTTGCGTTTGTATTGGAGTTTGCCTGCCTTCCAATTCCGGGCGGTCTGCGGCCTTGGGCAAGGGCTTGCTCAGCATCTCCAAGGACGTTTCAAGCTTGGCCGTCTTGCCAGTCCTATAGGCTTCCAGATACGTCCTGTCGTTTGGTCCACCGGCTGTTATCCGATAGCCCTCTGCTATTGCAGAAGAATATAATGCACGTCGGAAAGCCTCCGCGTGAGCGTCGATTAGGTACTGGATGTTCACGACGCTGCCATAGAAGGAAATGTGATCCAGGTCTAGAGCGTCGAAAAGCTTTCCCAACGAAGCATCTAAGTCGATGCCCTTTCCGGGGTGCAGCACCTTGTCCCGATATTGCTTTAGGTATCGAATTACATTCGGGTGTTGCTTGATAAACGCATCCAGTGGCCCAGAAGCCAGCACCGGCAGCCGTTGAGAGTACCATTTGTAATACTCGATTTCAGCGTATAGAAGACAAAGATAAATGTCCCATGGGTACCACGTAATGAAATCGAAAAACCGTCTGTTTGTTGTATCCGCCTCCAGGCCTTGATCAGTTATCATTTGATCGCGAATCGAGGCGATGTTCTCGTGCTTGTTGATTGAAGGGGCGCCGCACTTTTCCCTCGCTCGGTTAAAGTGTCCCATGTTGCGATATGCGACCAGGCGAATCCCTTCGAGTATGACGCCGCGGTGATAGCTGAGATTGAAGTAATACTGCAGTGCCTTGTTGAATGATTTCGGGTTCATGGGAAAATTAAGAACTCGTTCCGATGAAACATACTTGTAGAGGAATTCCATAATCACTTCCTGCACGGCCGTATTTAACGCTCGTTGGACGAGCGCTTGTCCACAATGCCAAGCAGGTGACTGGCCAGTACGATCATTTCGGTGGCCTCGGTTGACTCGATGGTAACGCTACGATGGCTGTGGGGATTCTTGTAAGACCCGATTGCACCCGCAAAGAGATCAGCCAGCGCCTGCTGCTCTGCCTTGAGCGCCGTAGCGTCTGCCAAAGGACCGCTGAGGCGCCCACACCTTCTGTGCGATTTTTGAATGAAGCAGTTTACGCGGAAGGCAGTCCGCCTGCCGGTAAGAATCCACTTCATCGCGCGTTCGTAGCTGTTGACCGCGTCGAGAGATCACGACCCACTCACCCTGTTCCCCAGGATTCGGCACAAGAAGCCCCTCACGCTCAAGCCAGACCCACGCCTCCATCAGGGCCTGACTCAGTTTTTCCCGTTGGTCCTGCGGATACTCTTGAACTGTTTGAACGTGACAGATGACGTTCCGGTTTAGTCGCTGTCGCTGTTCGGAGGGAGGAAGAGAGTTGAGGTACTCCATCAAGACGCCTGCAAGCTCCTCGGGCTCAAGCTCGAGCAGGGCCTTCGCATCGGGAACTAACGAATAGATGGACACGATCATTCGCCTGTCTAACGGGTCATCGCCGATACGTATCCTCTCGTCGGAGCCCGCAGTAGATCAACCACACCACCCGACCGTCAATTGTGTAGATGAACCGCCACCGGCCGATCCGAATCCGATACCGCTTCGGTCCGATCTTTTTGATGTTGTGAGTGCTGCGTCGATTCTGCGGATCATCTTGAAGGGCGGCCAGTACTTCCGCATAGTGGTTGACGAGTCCAGGATGCCGAGGGATGAGCTTCTTGAGTCGGCGCTCGAACGCCGTGGTGACTCGGACGACAAACGCCGGCGTCATCCTCGACGCCGGCGCCCAGCTGTGGCGTGTTCGTTCCTGAGCTCCGTGAGGAGACCATGACCGTCTCGGCCTTTGCCGTGTTTGGCGTCCTGTTCGCCCTCCGCGAGCGCCTTCCTGATAGCGGGATCTTGCAGGTCGAGGTAGTCGTCGAGCTCGTCAGGGTCCATGAGCGCGGCCACCGGGATCCCGTCCTTCACGAAAACAAAGTACTCACCCTTCTTGTGCAGGCGGCGTACCAGCCCGCCAAGGTTGCGGCGGGCCTCGGTGATGGGGAGGTGGTGAATCAGGGGGGTTGCAGGGCTGCCCACGATCGGCTCCTAGTTAAATGATTGACGTTAATCATAACAAAGCAGTGCACCGTCAACCAACGCCACCGGCAGCGCATCGGACTGCTCCCCCAGTAGCCTCAGGGAATGCCCGACGCTCTGCGCTTCCTCATACTCACGGCCGCTGGCTGGGTGAACCGCCACCAGGAAGACGTGTTCGCCTGACCGACGCCCAGCGCCGTCGACTCGCGGTGCGAGGCCAGAAACTCGGCCGGCGGATTCTGGCGCAAGTCGCCGGCATCGTCACGCCTGACACGATTCTCCGCTGGTACCGGAGGCTGATTGCCCGGAAGTACGACGGCAGCGCCCGCCGACGTCGAGGCCGGCCGATAACGCCACGCGAGGTGGCCGACCTCGTGGTGCGGATGGCGGTCGAGAATCCACCGTGGGGGTACACGCGCATCCGTGGCGCGCTCGCGAATCTCGGCCACGACATCGCCCGGAACACGGTCAAGCGGATTCTGCACGACCACGGGATCGAACCGGCTCCCGAGCGGGCCGACGAACGCCGTGGAAGGCGTTCTTACAGGCGCATTGGGACGGCCTGGCCGCCTGCGATCTGTTCACGGTTGAGGTGCTCACGCTGGCGGGTCTCAAGCGGTACCTCGTCTTCTTCGTGATCGAGCTAGAGACCCGCCGCGTGACCATCGCCGGGATCCACCCGCAGCCGTACGGCGCGTGGATGGAGCAACTGGCCCGCAATCTGACCGACCCGGTGGAGGGCTGTCTGCGGACCGCGTCCCATCTGATCCACGACCGCGATCCCCTGTACACGCGTGTCTTCGGCGAGATCCTGACGGGTGGCGGTGTCCAGCCGATTCGGCTGCCACCGAAGAGTCCCAATCTCAACGCCTATGCCGAGCGGTTCGTCCGCTCGATCAAAGAGGAGTGTCTCAGTCGCGTGGTCCCGCTTGGCGAGGCTCATGTACGCCAGCTCGTCCACGAGTTCGTCGAACATTACCATCACGAGAGAAACCATCAGGGCCGCGACAACCAACTCCTGCAGCGACCGCCACCTCCGGTCAACCCGGACGCCGACGTTGAGCGGCGGGAGCGCCTCGGCGGACTTCTCAGCTTCTACTACCGAGAGGCCGCACGAGCGGGCGGCTGATTATCTGCACCTTACGGGTAGCGAGGAATCGCAGAAACGTCGGGGCGGCGGTCACAGGGCTCCGCGGCACCGACGGACCGAGCCGGTTGGCTCGCGTCTGCAGGAACGCCGTGATCGTCGGCACGGTGAGCCGGAATCAGCCCGGCGTCGGCGTCCCCGCGCACTCGGCAAGTAGGGCTGCGGCATTGCGCCGGTACATCCTCCGGGTCCCGACGACCAAGCCGTGCACATGCACGAGGTGATCGTCGAAGCGCTCCAACCGCTGGTCGGTTTCGCATCGGGCGACGACCGGCCTGCGGCCCGCTGCCACTTCCCGTGACCCAGGGGAGAGAGACACGAGGAACAATACGTCTACCGCTCGTACCCCAGGTCGCGCTCGAACACCTTCTCCAACGCCTCGCGCGCCTGCCGGTTGACCGGCACGCCCGGCAACACCTCGTCCTTGATCCGGAGCGCCTGCTGCTCGTTGGTCAGGCCCAACTTCTTGCACAGCACCGCGATATCACCATGGTCCCTCAACCTGCCCGCCACGAGTTTCATTGCCAGCATGTGCTTCGCCGACGCACCAGTCACCGTCAGATATTGCGACTGGTACAACGTCGCTGCCCGCTGGTCTGACCCCCGCGGCAACACCACGGCCAACGGTTCGCTGAACCACCCTGCCTCGAACCCGTGCCGGCGGCCGACTGCCTCGACCGCCTCCATCAGCTTCTCGCGGCCGCTGTCAACCCGCACATCGATATCGACCGTGGTTCGGCCCCGGTCGAACGCTACGCTCATCGCGGCGCCGCCGAACACGTACACATGCGCCCGGGCGCCCCGCCTTGCCAGCTCCGAGGACAGCTCCTCGAACAGCTCAATAAGCTGCTCACGGCCAAGGGGTCCATTCAAAACGCTCTCCCCCTCGTGCGTCCAGATCCCGCGGGTCCGGTATCGCCCCGTGCCGCAGGAAGGCTGCCGGCGCGAAGATCACCGAGTACAGCCGTGTCCACGGCGTGTCCGCCACCACCCAGGTGGTGTCAAGGAATCGCTCCCGCTCGTCTACCCACGCCGGCCGCTCGTGCCCGTGCAGCCACGCCACGTGCTCGACCATGGCGGCCAGCAGCGCATCCCACTTCGTGCCCGTCAACGGCACCCGCTCGGCGAGCGCCGCTCGCTGTTCGGCCGCGCTGCGGCCATGAAAGCTCCGCGGGAGCTGACACACAATCCAACGGTAGGTGTCCTCTGCCGGCCAGCTTTCCTCGATCCCCCGGGTGTAGCCGCCCAACGTGAACGTCATCCTCACCGCCTCCGGCTCCCGGCGCCGATCCTGGATCTCGTCGGCGAGTGCTTGCCGCTCGTCGACGCCTACCTCTCCCGCTGCGAGCCGGCCGTTAATCCGCCTCGTCGTACTCCATCCCGAGTTTCCGCGCACGGCCCGCGCTCGCAGCCAGCAGGCCCTCGATCCATGCTTGGTTTCGCTGCTGCCGCTGTCGGTTGGCCGATGCGTACGCGCCGGGTCCGGCGCATGAACGTCTCCGGCTGCTCAGGCACCGAGGCCTCCGAGTGCGGCAGCCGCGGCTGCGGGTTCGTGCAGGCCAGCGCCGCCTGGCCCCTGAACAGATGCTCTTGTATCAGATCCGGATGTTCCGGTAGAGTGGCCCATGCGTTGGGTGCCTCTACCGCCCGCGCGCCCGCCGACTTTCGACACCCGGTGTTGCGAGCACCGGGTGTTCGTCTGTACGGACGCGGTTTCTGCCTTCACAGGATAGCACGCCGCTGGCTCACCGCTCCCAGGTAGCTCACACCTCGGCGATAGACGCGATCAGCAGCCCCGTGCTGCGGTTTTCTGGGTGTCCGGCAAGGCGATTTCCTCGTCCGATCTGGTCCGCGTCGCGTACAGGTCGTTTCTCGCCCTGCTCATCTCGCACGGTCCAGCCCCTGGTCTCGTCTTAACGCCTGCCGCTCGCGCTCGAACTCTCACCAAGCTGCCGGTGGCAGCGTGCCGACCACGTTCTCGAGTTGCACCTCGAGGCTGCGCAGCCGCCGCTCAAGCGCCGGATCGTGTCCGCCGGCCGCGCGTCAATGATCGACTCCGTGTACGGGTCTTTGCCGTGCGCGGTGGCCGACGTGTCGATCGAGTCGAGCAGGAGCTGCACCTCCTCGGGGTGCAGGACCGGCGTCTTGCCCCGGCGCGCGGACGCCCGACGCTCGGCGGGTGTATCTCACGCACCGCGGTGGGTCCAACTTCCCAGCGCCACCCAACTCGGCGACCTCATCGAGGTGATCGGAGCGCCGCGCCGAACGCGCCGGAGCACCGGGAAAGGTAGTGGGGTAATTCCATAAAGCCGGGCGGACGCTGCGCGATCGGAGCGCGAGCATGCCAGAGAGGCCGGCAGCAGGTCGAACGCTCGGCCGGGCCAGCCAGAAGAACCGCCGCTCGTCCTGATCGAATGGGAGGATACATACCGGTGCTCGCCCCGGTGGGAGAAGCTACTTGTCGACGACGCCGCCCCGATGCCGCAGTTTGAGTGGGATGAGAAGAAGAACAAGGCCAACCGCGCCAAGCACGGTCTCGGATTCGAAGACGCTTGTGGCATCTTCGACGGCCCAGTGGTCACCGCGCCCGACGACCGCCAGGACTACGGTGAGCAGCGTCTGATCAGCTATGGAGCCGTCGCGCCCCAGGAGGTTCATCGCTGTAGTGTACGCTCGCCGGAGCGGGCGCATCCGGCTGATTTCAGCCCGGAAGGCCAGCTTGAAGGAAAGACAGGCATACCATGCGTACCTTGAGCAGCAAGCGCCATAGCGTTGAGGCAATCCCTGACGAGAACATCGACTTCTCGGAGATCCCGGAAGCCGATGACCGCTTTTGGCGTCGCGCAAAGCTCCAGATTCCGCAGCCCAAGAAACGAGTCTATGTCCGATCTCGCGTACGCCGCCTCGGTCTGGTTGCCGACCGCGTGGGCAAGCGCCGCCTCGACAACCTCACGCGGATGGTCAGTCTCCTCGGCCGCCCAGTCGCGGAAGCTGGAGCGAAATCCATGTGGAACGGCCGGCACCTTCAGGTTGCTGAGCATCCGCGGCAGCCGCGTGATACTGATCGGCTTGCCGCCCCGGCTGGGGAACACCAGTGGACCGGAGCCGCCGACGAGCTTGCGCGCCGCCTCAAGAATCTCCATCGCCCGGCCGCACAGCGGAGTCCGGTGCTCGCGCTTCGACTTCATGCGCTTGGCCGGAATGGTCCAAACCTTGGCCGGTAGATCGATCTCGTCCCACCGCGCGCCGCGCACTTCTCCCGACCGCGCCGCCGTGAGCACGAGGAACTCGAACGCCAGCTTGACGGCCGGCGTAGCGCCAGACCCGCACATCTTGCGGATCGCCCCCGCGACTTCGCCATGCGGCACCGCGCGCATGTGCTCGACGACGCTTTGCTGCGCGCCGAGGACCGGCCCGAGCCGGTCGCAGGGGTTGTCGCCGCGAAACTCCATGGCGACGGCCCAGTCCATCACGGCGTTGATGCGCTGGCGCACCCGCCGCGCGGTCTCCGGCCGGCTGTGCCAGATGCGCCGCAGCGTTTCGAGAACGTCGGCGCTGCTGATGCTCGAAACCGGCTTGCCTCCGATGTAGGGGAGCACATGCCGCGTCATGCTCGACATCCAGTCTTGAGCGTGCCGTGGGTTGCGCCAGCCGGGACGGTTGTCCTTCCAGACCCGCTCGGCCGCTTCGGCGAAGGTGGGCACGTTCACATGGTTATGCTTGCCGTTCAGCGGATCGCTGCCCTCACGGGCGAGTTTCCGGTTGACGAAGGCCCGGTCGCGCGCTTCCCTGAGCGAGACGAGCGGGAAGCCGCCCAGGCCGAGGTCCCGGCGCCGGCCGTGGATCATGATCCGCTGGATCCAGCTCCTCGAGCCCGTGGGCTGGACAGTCAGGTAAAGACCGTTGCTGTCTGCACTACAGCACATGTGCGTCCGATCTGGTCTGTTTCCGTCCGTGGATGTAGCATTTTCTGCTGTATAACAGGCATTATTTGCACTTTTCGGGTCGACTCATCGAATCAGGGCATCCGGGACGGTCCGTGCGCATACGCTATACAATGGGGGAATGCATAGCGCGGATCGCTCTCTGCGATCGCCGCGAAAGACAAAGCCCCGAGGCCGCCATCCCGACAAACGGCTGACGGCTGGTTTCGTGCGCTCCGCCGGCCCCGGACGATACTGCGACGGCCAGGGATTGTATCTCTACGTGCAGTCTTCGGGCACGCGGAGCTGGGTGCAGCGGATCGTGATCCACGGCCGGCGCCACGACATCGGCCTCGGCAGCGCGCAGCTCGTACCGCTGGCCGAGGCGCGCGAGCAGGCCCTCTCGAACCGTAAGTTCGCCAGGCTGGGCGGCGACCCGCTTGCCGAGAAGCGCAGGAGGGAGGCCATGCCGACCTTCGCCGAGGCTAGCCGCCGCGTCCTGGAGCAGAAGCAGGACGGCTGGCGTGAAGGGCGGCACGCGCAGAGCTGGTGGATGAGTCTGGAGCGCTACGCCTTTCCCCGGATCGGCGCACGGCCCGTGTCGGACGTGACGGGCGCCGAGGTGCTCGACGTGCTCACGCCGATTTGGCATAGGAAACCGCCCACGGCGCGCCGGGTGCGCGAGCGGATCCGTGCGGTGCTGGAGTGGGCCGTTGCAATGGAGCTGAGAGCGGACAACCCTTGTGATCGCATCGGCTCGGTGCTCGGGCCGCAGCACGCGGCGGTCGAGCACATGCAGGCGCTGCCGCATCGGGAAGTGGCCGGTGCCGTCGCGGCGGTACGGGCGTCGGGCGGGGCCGAGGTCGTCAAGCTGGCGTTCGAGCTGCTCGTGCTGACCGCCGCCCGCTGGGGCGAGGTCCGCGGCGCACGGTGGTCGGAGATCGACGTCGCTGAACAGGTGTGGACTATCCCGGCGACGCGGATGAAAACGAAGCGCGCGCACCGGATCCCGCTGTGCGCGCGCGCGATGGAGATCCTTGACGCGGCGCATTCGCTCGGCGACGGCGGCGGTCCGCTCGTGTTTCCCGGCCGCCGCGGGGCGCCGCTTGCCGAAAAAGGGCTTCGGCGGCTACTGCAGCGGCAGGGGATCGCCGCCGTGCCTCATGGCTTCCGGTCCACGTTCCGGGACTGGGCGGCGGAGGAGACCGAGCACCGGCGCGAAGTGATCGAGGCGGCGCTGGCGCATGTCGTCCAGAACCCGGTCGAGGCGGCCTACGCCCGCTCGGACCTGTTCGAGCGCCGGCGGCGGCTGATGGACGACTGGTCCGCCTATGTGAACGGGGCGGGCCGTCTAGCTGTGTAGAATGTTTCCCTTCCCGGCATCAGAGGAGGCAGCAAGGTCATGACGGCATCGACCCAACAGCGCGAACGACGACGCTGCGGCCAGCGGTTCGAGAACGCGCTCACACCGGCCTTCGTGCGCAACGTGGCCAAGGCTGGCCGCTACGCGGACAGCTGCCTCCGATCGCGTGCAACTGACTCATAATAATAGGCTTGCTGACAGGCCGTAGAGTTTGATTCCCACGTTGTACCCCTCTATCTGAACAGGAACCTGCCGGACCGCACAGGCCACCTCCGGAAGATTCCGGACAGATCGACCGAACAAGCGCTCCGCGGCCCGGCTCTGGTCCAGTGCCGGCGAACGGGGCGCCGGCCGACCACACACGAGGCGCAGCTCAAGCGCAGTGAGGTGGGCCGTCGTGACGGCGTCGGCGTGATCCGGGTGAGTCCCGGCCGCTGTCAGCTCGCCGGCGGCCGCATGCGTGCCCGGCACGCAACCAACTTGCCACGGAGTCCGGGCCGCAGGACGGCCGATCTGCACGGCCGGTCGCGTCGGTTCGAGCGCGAACGCATCGGCAGCGGCCCTAACCGTGCCGGGAGCGGACGGCTTACCCACAGTCTTACCCACACTTTTTTCGCGATACCCCGGTACGGCGCTGGACGGCCCCGGTTGACGCCGGACTGGAGCGGGTTGGCTGTCCGGCCGCTCGACGGCCCCACGGCGGCGGCGATCAGGCGCTCGGGAAGGAGGAGTCCGGCGACGAGGTCGGACCGCTGCGGACATCCGCGGCGTGCGCCGGACCCAATCTGCGAACGCTATTGACTCGATGATGGCTACAAATGAAGAAAAAAACGGTGAACGGACACCTACCAGTTATCCCCTCAAAGTCTTGTAAGAAGCAGGAGGAACAGACCGGACGGACTCCGGCTTCGGAGGGTCCTTCGCGCGGGGTTTGTGCGGCACGTCCACTCCGCTGTCGGCGGCGGACGCTGCGGCCGGGCTTCCGCTTTGCGACTGCGGCATGTCGACACCGCCACGGAAATAGGCCCCAAGGGCCATCGCCAGCCGCGGCGTGCAAATGTTGCCTTCCATCGAACACGTGTCTCGGATGTCGACATTCTCGGCAGCCATGATATCGCCCCGTACCTTGCCGGCCATGACTACCGTCTTCGCGACAACCGCTGCCTTGACCTTCCCGTGTTCACCCACCGTCAGCGCGTTCCGGTTCAAATTGATCTTGCCTTCGACCTGACCGTCGATCACCAGATCCTCGTCCCCGCTCAACTCGCCTTTGATGACGATTGACTCGCCGATGGTCGCGACATTTGTTCCTGCGGTCATTGCGCCGCTCCCGTCAGTCGGTTGTGTTCAGAATCGTTTGCATTTTATTGGAGCGGTGCAGCCTCGGTCCGAGATTGTGCACGGCTGATCCCGGTAGCGCCGCCGGCCATCAGCAGCAGCGCCAGGAGCAACTGGGCGACCAGCGGGAGCGTCGGGACGGCGGTGGAGCCGCGGACGGTGACAGTCAGCGTGTCCTGGTCGCCAATGTCGGCGCCGCCGGCGTCCACAATGGTCAGCGTGGCCGTCCTGGTCTGATTGTCGGCCAGGCTCCCGTCCCCGTCGGCGCGGATGGTCAATACCGTACTCGCATTGCCGCGGAGGTCCACTGTGTAGGCGCCGCTGCGGTTCGCCGACAATCTGGCGCCGTCCTGCAAGAGCGATAGCAGGGCGTCGCCGGTGACTTGCACGCGTACCCGCATCACCGCATTGGCCAGATCGCCCTGCGCGATGATGGCTATGGTCTCGGTCTTGCCCTCGTCGATGGTGAGCGCGGGGGTCGACAGGGAGACGCTCGGGAGCGGATCGTCATTCAGGATCTGAATCACTGCCGGCGGTCCGTTCGCGATCCTGCCGGCGGGCGTCTGCAGCGACGATTCCTGGAATGCCAGCGTGACAGTGGAATCGCGGAAATCCGACATGTCGCCGCACGCCGTGAGCCGAAGGTCCGCCGGCCCCCGCTGGTAGTTGGCGATGCGCTTGTCGATGGTGACCTCACCCCGCCCGGGACCCGACGTCACCGTTTCCGTCTCGGACCAGATGCGCAGGGCGTAGCGGGATTCGCGGTCCGTCGGACATTCTGCAACGCCGACCGCGGCGGCGGGAGTAACGCTCAGGACAATGTTCTGGGCGCCGGCCTGCGTGGGAAAGCTCTCGCCCTCAGGCGCGGCAACACGGACGCTCAACTGCGCCTCGGTCCCCTCGAAGACACTGATGTCGGTGCGGCTGAACGTCGCCGTCGCCAGCGGGTCGTCGTCGATGACCGTGCCCCTGTAACGGGCGCCCGTATCGATGGATTCGGTCGACCGCAGCCGCAGGGAGAACTCGTCGTTCAGCGAGTCGTCGTCCTGCACGGGGTCGACGGTCAGCTGGAAGGTATCGCTCGCGGCGAATACCACGTCTTCGTCGAGAGCCGCGGGGGTGTCGTACAGCGGAGAAATGGTGGCGGCCTCGCGGCGGCCGATGCCGTCGGTCTCGATGGTGATCTCGCCGAGCGCGTCGATGGCCTGCTGGCGCGCGGTCGGCTGACCGCCGGCGCCCTGGCCGGCGGGGCCGGCAGGCAGGCCCCAGGCCCGGACGGTCACCTGCAGGAGCGGGTGCTCGGAGTCGGCGTCCGCAGTCGCGCCCTCATTCACGGAGCCGCTGCGCGGGGTGAAACCGATGCGCGGCGATTGCGCCCACGCCGTCCCGGCAGTCGCCGCCAGCAGCACCGCGGCGGCCAGCGTGGTGAGCAGGAAGCCCTTGCGCATGAAGATTGATCTCGGTCGGGTCACGGCTGTCGCTCCTGTTCCACCGCACGCCCTTCGCCGGCCATCAGGAACCATGGGCTGCGCGAGCAACCCACAACCAGCGGAAGCGCCAGAAAAACAAAACGGCGAACGTGTGCTGTCAGCACTCGCTCGCCGAGAAACCGCCCAGGAAGTAGCCAGGGAAAGAAAAGAAAAGGGCTGAAAACCCGGGGGATTCGACTCTGGAGAAAGTGAAAGGGGACCCGGCGCATTCGCGCCGGATCCCCCTTCCCGAATACCGTCCCCCCTAACGCCTAGGACGATGGAGCTATCCGTTGCGCCGACGATAGAGCCGCGCGCCGCCGGCCATCAGGAACAGGGCCAGGAGCAACTGAGCGAGCAGCGGGAGCGCCGCCACCGCGGTGGAGCCGCTGACCGTAACCGTCAGCGAGTCGCGGTCGCCGATCAGCGCACCGTTGGCGCTCTCGATCGTGAGGGTCGCCGAGCTGGTCATGCCGTCTTCCAGCGCCGCATCGCTGTCCGCGCTGATCGTCAGGATGGTGTTGGCGCTGCCGCCCAGGTCGACTGCGAACATCCCGTCGTCATCAGCCTCCAGCATATCCATGCCCTGCCACAGGGAGACCATGGCGTCGCCGCTCATCGAGACCATCACCGATCCGACCTCGGGGCCGAGCTTGCCGTCGGCAATGATCGCGACCGTGTTGGTGTCGCCCTCGTCGATGGCGATGCTCGTCGTCGCGAACGTAACGGTCGGCTTGTCCTCGCCTTCGCTCCGCACCGTGACGACCAGATCAGCACCGGCGGCGACGTTGCCGTAACCCGTCGGCACGCCCGCCAGAGACTTCGCGACGAAGCTGAACGTGACCATGTCGTCGTTGAAGCCGGACATGTCGCCGCAGGCAATGATGCCAATCGTAGCGGCGGCATCGTTTCCGGCCCCGACATCCACCTGCCAAGTATCCTTCGCATCCATCTCCGTGAATGCGGTAATACCGGTGAGCGTGAGGGCGACTACGTCCTTTTCACTGTCGTCATTGCAATTTATAACCGCGGCGCCGGCAGGAGAGGTCGTGAACTGGACCATGTTCGTAAGGCTCGTGAGACCGTCAGGCGCCGTGTCATCCGCGCCAACGCCCACGGTGATGGCCACAGGGACGCTCGTCTGGGTTTCCTCCGTCAGCACGAGGCTTGTCTTGCTGAACTTAGCGGTCGGCTGCACACTGGTATCCACCACCGTGACCTTGTAGCTGCCCGGGTTGGCTGATATGCCGAGCATGTCCGACTCGATGTCCATGATGAAATCGTTGTCCATCCAGTTGCCGTCGCCGCCCGGGTCGATGATCACCAGCTTGATGACGCCATTATTGTCGTAGTGAATCTCGCCACCAGTGGGCAGTCCATACTTGCCGGAAATCGTGGGGTGCTCGTCCAGGTTCTGGTCAGAGACGGTCTCGGACTCATCGAGAGCCGAACTCTCGCCATCGATCCAAACCCGCAACTGGTCACCACTGCGAGTGGCTTGACCTGGGTACGCCAAATCTGCGTTGTGATCGATCGTGATCGTTCCAAGGCCATCTTCTCTATCGGCGTCGTCGCCTTCCAGAGTGAGACCGCTGATGTTGATGGTGACCACAATGGGCGCGGGGGTCTTCGTATCGGGAGTTGCGCCCTCCATTACCGAGTTACTCAACCCGCTGAAACCGATGCTCTGCGCATACGCCGTCCCAGAAGACGCTGCAAGCAGCACAGCCGCGGCAAGGGCAGTGAGCAGGTAGCCCTTCCGCATAGAAATTGATCTGACTCCGTTCATGACTCGCTCCTTTGAGACTAGGGGGTAACGGTTACTTCTACATTTCGCGTGAGGCCCCTTACTCGTTTTATATGAACGGTTTACAAGATTCATTCACACGGCTTACCCACGTCTTAGCCCACATTTTTGGTGGGACGCATTTGGACGCCAGAGGAACTTCGCGGAGGGAGTCCGGCCCCCTGGCTTGCCGTGAGCACCGGCCCTGTCTTCCTCGGTGGTACGCCTCCGGCCGCGGCCGTGCCGAGCGGTACGTGATTCCTCGCGAGCCGTTGCGCGGGTTCGCTTGAGGCACGAGGCGGGTCGAACCGCGCAGCCGAGCGCCGCAAAGTCAGTAAGCGTGACGCCGGCACGCTTCAGGTCGGACCCGTAGCTCCGTCGGGCGCAGGCCGCATCGCGCACCGGTTGCCCTGACCAGGCCCGAAGCGGTTTTCCCGAAGACGCGCACTGGTGCGCGAGTGGTGGTCGGTGAGGCTAAGGTCGGCGAACCACCCCGCCCTGCAGCGCGTCAACCCGCAACGCGGCTCCTCCACTCCGTTTCGGCCTCTCAGGTGACCCGCCGCCCGCCGGTGCGGTTCGGGCAGTTGTGGGCCGCAAGCACACTTGCGGGCCGAGAACGGACCACGCCGCGCACGACTTCCCAGAAACTGAACGAACCAGACCGACCCGATTGCGCGATAGAGGGGTTTTTCTCGATACGTCGTCGATGCGCGGGATCTTCACGACACAGCGGTCTCTTGCGGTCCTTATGGGATAGCCTCACCCGGTCCCAACCTGTCCGAACGTGTTCGAATGCGACTAAACGTGTCAACCTATTTATTTACATAGGTTTACGGCGCTTTATGATAGGCTCGAATCCAAGCTCTTCGCGGACGAATCGCGGACAATCCACCCCATCAAGGAGCGCATCAGATGACGACGAAGCGACCTTCCACCCCTCGGTGCCAGACCGCCGGAACCGCCATACCCCGACTCCTGACGCTGCGCGACGTGACCGCGGCGACCACCTTGTCCCGCTCGGCCGTCTACGCGCTGATGGCCGAGTCCCGCTTCCCCAAGCCGCTCCGCATCGGCAGCCGGGCGGTCCGGTGGGTCGAGCAGGAAGTGCTCGACTTCATCGCCAGCCGGCCTCGCGGCGGTTCCGATCGGCCCACCGCGTAGCCGGGATGCACGGCGATCTCCTCGGGCGCCCGGAGCGGATGCACGGCGCCCTCGACTTCCCGATGCACGACGTGAGCCCGGTGGCGTGAACCTGTCCACGAGAACCGAACGACCTGAACACCAACCACCCTCGGTCCATGAAACCCGCGCGACCTCGGGCACAGAACCCGACAACGACGATCCACGGGACCGGGACCACCGCGACACATGAGACCGGAACCCGTAAGGTGCAGATAATCAGCCGCCCCCTCGTGCGGCCTCTCGGTAGTAGAAGCTGGGAAGTCCGCCGAGACGCTCCCGCCGCTCAACGTCGGCGTCCGCGTTGACCGGAGGTGGCGGTCGCTGCAGGAGTTGGTTGTCGCGGCCCTGATGGTTTCTCTCGTGAAGGTAATGTTCGACGAACTCGTGGACGAGCTGGCGTACATGAGCCTCGCCAAGCGGGACCACGCGACTGAGACACTCTTCTTTGATCGAGCGGACGAACCGCTCGGCATAGGCGTTGAGATTGAGACTCGTCGGTGGCAGCCGAATCGGTTGGACACCGCCACCCGTCAGCGTGAGCACCTCAACCGTGAACAGATCGCAGGCGGCCAAGCCGTCCCAATGCGCCTGTAAGAACGCCTTCCACGGCGTTCGTCGGGCCCGCTCGGGAGCCGGTTCGATCCCGTGGTCGTGCAGAATCCGCTTGACCGTGTTCCGGGCGATGTCGTGGCCGAGATTCGCGAGCGCGCCACGGATGCGCGTGTAACCCCACGGTGGATTCTCGACCGCCATCCGCACCACGAGGTCGGCCACCTCGCGCGGCGTTATCGGCCGGCCTCGACGTCGGCGGGCGCTGCCGTCGTACTTCCGGGCAATCAGCCTCCGGTACCAGCGGAGAATCGTGTCAGGCGTGACGATGCCGGCGACCTGCGCCAGAATCCGCCGGCCGAGTTTCTGGCCTCGCACCGCGAGTCGACGGCGCTGGGCGTCGGTCAGGCGAAGTGGACGTGGGCCAAGTTGCTCCCGGAGGACCCGATTCTCCTCCCGGAGATTCTCGATCACGTCTTCCTGGTGGCGGTTCACCCAGCCAGCGGCCGTGAGTATGAGGAAGCGCAGAGCGTCGGGCATTCCCTGAGCCTACTGGGGGAACAGCCACTCGCACCGACCTTGTTTCGCCGATTCGCCAACCTCGGCCGCTTTGTTGCACCATACGGCGTCGCCGTCGTCGTGTTCTTCGCGCTCGTGTCGGTCGCGGGGCTCTCCGGAGCAGGTGAGATGGAGCCCATCACGATGAGCGCTACGGGCCTTGAGGCGCTACGGGCCTGACGAGCTTCTTTCTTCAGGAAGTGCTCGGGGGCGCCGCGCTCGGACTGGGGTTCGGATACGTCGGCTACCATGCGCTCAAGAGCATCGACGATCATTCGCTCGAGCTGCTCATCACGCTCGCGCTCGTCATGTTCATGTACACGCTGTCGTTCTGGATCCACGTGTCGGGACCGATTGCCGTGGTGCTGGCCGGTTTGCTCATCGGCAATCGAGGTCGTAAGTTCGCCATGAGCCAGCCGACCCGCGAGCACGTGGACGCGTTCTGGCAGATGGTGGACGAGATCCTCAACGCGGTACTGTTTCTGTTGATCGGCCTTGAAGTATTCGCGGTCTCGGCCGGTCCCGGGGCCATTGTCGCCAGCCTGCTCGTCGTGCCGATTGTGCTCGCCGCGCGCTTGGTCTCTGTGAGCCTGCCGATCACCGCCATGAGTCTCCGCGGCCCCTACCGGCGCGGGATCGTGCCGATACTCACATGGTGCGGCCTGCGCGGGGGCATCTCGGTCGCCATGATGCTGTCGCTGCCGAGATTTCCGGCGCGCGACTACTTGCTGGCGTGCACGTATGCCGTCGTCGTGTTTTCGATCCTGGTGCAGGGACTCACGGTGCGGCGCGTGCTCGTCCACTACGGGGTAGGGGAGACCTCCGCGAGCTGACGGCTCATACTATCGGGTAAGATCCCACCCCGATGCTCTGGCTGCGACTGGCCACCGCGTGTCTGGCCGCAGTGGTCGTCTACGACCTCGTACAGCACACCCACGCGATCCGCGACACGAAGATGACCACTGGGCCCGTCGAAGGCTTCCAACCACAAGCTGCGGGGCAATTGCGCGCCGCGCCTACGGTTTCCACTCGCACGGCGCGCCCATCTCGATGCTGTTACTCTGCTGCGGAGGTGTCGAATCGGCGCTGCCCCTACCCACACGTGTTTGAGGAGATTCCAATTTGGCGGGGACGCACATGAGCGCACCCATCCGGCGGGTGGTCATTGTCGGCGGCGGCTCCGCGGGGTGGATGACCGCCGCGTATCTGTCAAAGGCGTTGCAGCAGACCGTTGGCATCACGGTCGTGGAGTCGCCGACGGTATCGACCGTCGGCGTGGGCGAGGCGACGATTCCCAACTTGCAGCGCGTTTTCTTTGACTACCTCGGGATCGCCGAGGAGGAGTGGATGCGACACTGCAACGCCTCATTGAAGACAGCTGTCAAGTTCGTGAACTGGCGAGCGCCAGCGCTGGACGGGCGCGACAACCACTTTTACCACACATTTCGCGCCCCGCCAAGTGTTGACGGGGTACCCCTATCTCACTATTGGTTCCAGCGCCTGCAGAGTGGAATGCAAACGGCATACGCGGACGCGTGCCTCATTGAACCGCCGATGCTCAATGCCAATCTATCGCCGATTCACATGGACGGCCGACGGGTCACGAACTACGCGTGGCACTTCTCCGCCCATAAGATGGCACAGTATCTCGAGCGCTTTTCCACGCGCCGCCAGGGCGTCCGTCACATCCGTGATGATGTCGACCACGTCATTTTGGACGACCGCGGGTTCGTCACCGCCTTGAAAACGCGCGGCGGACGGCTGGTCGACGGCGACCTGTTCGTAGACTGTACCGGTTTTAGGGGTCTGCTAATCAACAAGGCCCTCGGCGAGCCGTTCGTTGACATGAACGATTACTTGCTGTGCGACCGAGCCATTGCCGCGCGGATACCCCACGACGACGATCGGCACGGCGTCGAACCCTATACGTCCGCGATTGCCATGCGAAGCGGCTGGACGTGGAAGATTCCGATGCCCGGTTGTTTCGGTAGCGGATACGTGTATTCCAGCAGATGCGCAAGCGAATCCGAGGCCATGCGGGACTTCTGCGAGCTCTGGGACCTCAACGAACGGACGATCGACGTCGCCAACCTACGCTTCCGAGTTGGACGAAATCGTCGCGCGTGGGTAAAGAACTGCGTGAGCATTGGTCTCTCCTCCTGCTTTCTCGAGCCGCTCGAGTCGACCGGGTTGTACTTCATTTATGCGTCTATTTATAAATTGGCCAAGCACTTTCCCGACACATCGTTCGACCCTGTGCTTGCGGACCGCTTCAACCACCACGTAGAAACAATGTTTGACGACTGCCGAGATTTCATCCAGGCGCATTACGTGATTTCGCCGCGGGACGATACGCCGTTCTGGCGGGCCAATCGCCATGATCTCCGTGTATCGTCCAATTTTATGGAGAAGCGCGAGACCTATGAGTCCGGCTTAGCCATGAGCACACTGACGACTAGCGCCGATGAGTACTACGGCAACTTCGAACTTGAACTGAAGAACTTCTGGACAAATCACAATTACTATTGCATTTTTGCCGGACTCGGGCACTACCCACTGCGGGTTTTGCCAGCCCTTCGCCACAAGCCGGAGTCGTGTGCGAGGGCCACTTCATTGTTCAAGGAGATCGCGAGCAGGCAGACCGAGCTTGGCCGAACGTTGCCGCCCATGGTGGACTGGCTTCGCCATCTACACCGGGAGAGAGATGGCGCGGCTGAAGCGTTGGCGGACGTGAGTCGAATTGCGTTACGCTGAGGTCTGGGCACTCGGTCCGTGAACACGCAGCCTGGCGCATAGTTAGTGTCAGCCAGAAAACCCCCTTGCGGGCGGAAATCTGCGACAAATCCGGCCCACCTCGGGCGTGATTCCCACCACGGATCCTGCCACGACGGCGGTACTTGGCGGCCGGCGGGGAGCGACCGGCAAAGAATCAGTGCGGAGGTCCGGCTGCCAAGGATGGGGAAGCCCTCCCATCTTTCGACGGGTCGGAGCACGGCATGCTTTAGGGGAAGCGGCCGGTCAGGCGGCGAGTCGTCGTCGTTTGCGCTCGCGCTTTTGCAGGAGCAACCCGATGCGATGCAGGTTGGCGGCCAGTACCGACAGTGCGACGGTGCGCGCGAAGCCGTCGGCGCCATGGCTGCGGACACGGTCGAGCCCCCGGTGTTCCAGCCCATTGATGGCCGACTCGATTGCCGGATGCGCACGCCGCGCGGCCGCGAAGGGTTCCTCCGCCTCCCGTTCGCGGTCGGCTCTGGAAAGATACCCCTTTCTCGGCAGCGCGTTGAGGTCGAGCAGCGCGTCGAGCTTGATTCGGTTGTCAGGGCTGTGAAAGCCCCGGTCGAAGCTGCACGCCCGCAGTTCGGGATACCGCGCCTGGGCTTCCCTCACCATCGGCGCCGCCACGTCGACGTCCTCGCCCTCCCACAGGATCTTGTGGTGCAGGATGAATTGATGCTGGTCTTCGATGAGAGCTACAGGAACCCCGAGTTCTACCGGCGTGCCTGCCTTGCCCTTGGAAACCCAGCGAGTATGCTCCTCGAAGACCGAGAACACCTTCTCCTCGTGAGCAATCGCCTCGCCCCGCAGGAGTCGGCGCTCGACCTGGCCGAGCTGGCGCTGGGCATGCGCGATAAAGCCCTGGATTGATTGGCAGGTGGTTTCCTCGACGCCCTTGTCCCGCAACTCGTCGAGGGTCTCCATGGTCCGAGCGACCAGTGCACGGCAGCGCGCCAAGTACGCCTCCACCCGCTCCGGACGGCGCTTGGCCCGCCGCGTCGAACGCACCTGGTTGAACAGTTTCCTGACCTCCTTGGACAGATGCCGCCACTGACGCCATCCCCCCACCGCGTGTCTCCCAGCCGCCCGCCCGGTCTCCCGCAGCAGGCAGCGCAGCGCGTCCCACAACAGGCTGACATCCGTCGGATAGTGCACGTCCGTCTCGACCACGAACGAGTCACACCGCCCGCGCAATCGCTCGCCAGGCTTTTTTTTAGCGACCGTATGGCCGCTCTCCACCACCAACCGCCCGACTTCTGACAGCAGCTCCGGCGTCAACAGACACACATTGTCGAGCACCGTTTGGTACTCGTAATACGTCTTGTCGGCGAAATCGCCGTGGCCCAGGAACGCGCGCACCGTCTCGTGATGGTTCGCGAGGTCGTGAAGGCGGTCGAAGTCGCAACCCAGACCCTGCTTCAACACCCCCAGCACCAAAATCCGCCAGAGCGCCATCCCCGGACGCCCGACCTCCCGGTCGGTCTCCGGCAGGACATGCTCGTCGAGCAGCGCAAACAACCGCGCGCGCAACTCCTCGTCAGACCAAATGTGCTGAAGCCCCTTCAACACCGCCGGGATGTCGTCCCGCGACTTGGGGTCGATCCAAATCTTCTCCACCGGAACCTGACCAAACTCGAACTGCCGTCTGTGAACTTCTCTCATGACGTCGACGTCTCGAAGATTCCCCCGAAATGGGCCGATAGTGGAAATTCCACCCACGAAACTACGACATCTGAACGAACTTCGCCGCTTGAAATACGGGAAATGCCTTTTGGAATCAAGCGTTTACGGGTTTTCTGGCGAACACTAGTTAACCCGAAGTTTCAGATGCGCCGTGAGAAGGCGCTATTCCTCAGCGGGTGCGAATCCCCGCCCGGCACCTGTCGCTCCAGCCGGTAGCAGTCGGAGCGGACGATGGAGGTAACAACATCGGTCGAAGCACTCCGGTGACAAAGGGTCGCCGTGGGCGACTCAGCGAGCGCACGGGCCGTAACACGTAGTGAACGCCGAGCAGGCCTCGAAACGGGTAATGCGGAAGCCGACCCGCCCTGAAATCGGGGAAGGCTGACACGGATCGGGAAGCGAGCGACACGGGCACCGATCGGTTCCGCCGGGGTATTGGCGACGGCACGTATGCAAGAGGGGAATGGACGCAACACGGGAAGCCCTGGCGGTGGCGTGGCACGCGCCAACGCCTGGCGGCACATCGCGCTTGCACTCGGCGCCCGCGCCGGATAGGCCCCAGACAGCGCCTGTCAGCCGCGCATACACGCATCCCAACGGCGCACCGAGCCCGCCCGTGGCGAAGCCGTCCCTGGACGGCCCCGTACCCAGGCCGTCCGCACCGACAATCAGTGTCCATCCCGCCAGCGCCCGACGGCAGCGACGCCCGGCGCGCCCGGTCGTGTTGCCTCATTGGAGGATGTTACCCGCCATCCTCAGAATGATCGTACCCGCTGTCTCGGACGAATCGCGAGCCGGCGGCACCCACGGCCAGGAACCGGCCGCCCGGAGGTTCACCCTGGACCGGAAGCACGCCGCGGCACGCGGCGTGCTCCGTGTCAATGGCAACCGAAAACTGCACACTTCGGGGAGAGACGTCTCGGTCGGAGCGGACGTTCTCCCGTTGATACGCACCGGGCGTTTCGGGTCGGACGCAGGGAGCGGAGCGACCGGAGTCCGACCCGAAACGCGTCGCAAGGCTGCCGGGCTGGCCCGCAGCTACACGGTCCCGACCTCCCGGATCGGGATCGATGGCGCTGAGTCGGAAGCCAAGTCGTTCGAATCGGCGTCTGGGCTCGGTGACGCAGCAGCGCCTTGGGACGCTCCGATCGGATCGGCAAACACGAGACGACGGGCGGCGAGACGGCGCCAGTCCTTGACGCGGCGCTGCAGAGTCCGGAGCTGGCCCGGGAGAAACATCCCCGGGTGCTCCCGCCGCAGACGGTCGAAGAGCTCCTTCGCGGTCCGGTGCGGTTCCGCCTCCAGCCACTCGACGACACGGGGCCACGTCGTCTCGAACGGATCCTGCCGAGTACGCCAGTGTCGCGGCGGTCTCTTGCGAGGCTGGTGCGTCGGCCGCACCTCGCCAGCGCGCCAAGCCAGCGCCAAGCTCCGCAGAAAGCCGTCGAGGTCGGCATCGCGTTGCGGCATCGGGTGAACCGTCGAGCCCGCAGCCAGTCCGGCCAGATGATGTTGAACTGCACGGATCTCGTCCAGCAATCCGAGCGGATCCAGTGTCCCGGCCAGCGCCCGCAGACGGTCCTTCATCGTGGCGGGAACCGTGTCCGAGGCGAGCAACCGCGCACACGGCGTCTCCGGCGCGTGGTAGCGCTTGTGGACGCGGGCGCCGACCCGTGTCTTCTCGGCGAGCTTGAACGACGGCTGGAACACGTTCACGAACAGGCGCGCCGACGAGTACAGGCGGGCCAGCGCTTCGGCGCCGGGCATGCCTTCCAGACGGCCATACCCGACCAATCGGCGGACGACCGCGCCGTTCTTCTGCTCGACCCAGGCTTGGTCGTTCTTCCGATACGGCCTGGACCGCGTCAGCTCGATGCCGTGCTCCTTGCAGAAGCCGATCAACACCTCGTTGAGAAACTCGCTGCCGTTGTCGGTGTCGACCCCCCGCAACGGAAACGGGAGGGCGCCGCGGAGCCGATCCACCGCGTCGACCACGACGCTTGCTTCACGCACGAGCAGCGGTACGCATTCCGTCCAGCCGCTGGCGATATCGGTCAGCACCAGCGTCCAGACGAAGCTGCCAGCCATCGACGATCCACAGTGCGCGACGAGGTCGGCCTCGACGAAGCCCGGCGCCGGATCCTGCCAATCGCCGAACGTGCGCACCGGAACCCTGCCCCGTACGCGGTCGCCCCCGGAACGACGGCGCCGGCGCTGACCGGCCGTCACCGCCCTCGCGGACGCCAGGCGGCGGTCGATCGTGGCGGCGCTCACCGCCATCAGTTGCTCGCGTACCCGCGGGTCCAGGGTCAGGTGCCCGTGCCGCTCGAGTGCCGGCACCAGGGTCGGCAGCAACGCCTTCAGGCGCTTCCCGCACACGCGGTCCGATGCCTCCCACAGCACGACCAGCCTCTCGGTCACGGCCTCGTCGTACACAGACCGGCGCCCCCGCCGTACTGCCGGCAATGCCGAGCTTCCGTTCAGGACTCGGATGGCGTGCTTGCGGTGGTGCCCGGTGAGCGCGACGAACTCGTCCAGAATCCGCCCCCTCTCGGCTGGCGTGCTCCGCTGATACCGCTCGGCCACCGCCGTCACCAACTCCTGCCGTGCTTGCGGACTGATCGTCGACATCGTGCCTCCCTTCGGTAGCAGGAATTCTGAGGCAACGATGCTCGCCCGGTAGCAGATCAGGCGAGGCAATGCGCCGGTGCGCGACAATTACACCGTCCGCGCGGCCGACTTGGAGCCTTCACGAATAATGCAGGTTAGGGAGGGAGGAAAAAACGGGCAGAGAATGAGGATACCGTGTGCGAGTTGCTGGTGCAACGATTCGGCCGCGTTTCGAGGACGAATCGCGGTGTGAGTGCCTGCGAGTGTACCGAAGCGTTCGGGAAGGCATCTGCTACGCCGTTTCAGTCGGTCAGGAATAGGAAACGGAGACAGTTATTCCAGTAATTCAACAACGTCCCCTAATTCTTACAAGATGTTGTGGTCGACCATCTGTTCAGATTGACGCGGTTTCTGATGACCGTTGACAGCCGCCCCTGCTCTCATGCGCGGTCAGCTGCTGGCGGAGGGTCCGGACGTACCCAGAGAATGACCATAGCTGCAACGAGGATGGCGGGAATCGAGGCGTAGAGCGCCCCGTTCCAGCCATGCAGCTCCATGACTGCCCCCGAACTCCAGGAGGCAAAGGCCGAGATACCCATAATGCTGAAATCGTTCAACGCCTGAACACGGAAGCGTTCGGCTGGACGATGGGCTCGGGCCAGTAGCGTCGTTCCTCCAACATAGAGGAAATTCCAACCGACGCCGAGCGCCACCATGGCCAGGCCGTAGTGCAGCATGTGGCGGCCCGCCAGGCCCGCAACCAGGGTGGCGCCAAGCAGCGCCACTCCCCCAATCATCACCCGCCCGGCGCCGAAGCGTCCGATGAGAGTACCACTGATCAATGAAGGAAGGTACATGGCCAGCACATGGGCCTGGATGACCGCCGCCGTTGCCGCCAGGGAATACCCGTCGACAATATGCATGGCCAGCGGTACGGCCGTCATCAAGACAGTCATGACGCCCCACCCGATCGCGCCCCCCGTGACGGCCGCGATAAAGAAGTGGCCGCGAACTATGACGCGCAGAGGACGAGCGCCCCCGGTTGTTTTTTCCTCGGCCGAAGGGGTCATCGGCCGCAAGGCAAGGAGGGCGGCAGCGCCAAGTAAATAGCACGCCACAATAGCGGCGAATGAGCCACCGAACGGTGCGCCCGCGACCCAGGCCTCGCCCCACGACATCAGTCCCGGGCCGAGGAAAGCGCCAAAGATGGAGCCCAAAAGCACGATTGAGATCGCTTTTGGTGCGGCCGCCGCACCGACACATTCAGTGGCGGCAAAGCGGTATTGCTGAGAAAACGCGGCCGCGCAGCCCATCGTGATCGAGCCGCCACAAAGCAGCGCGAAGTCGTGAGTCAGGGTTGCAAGGAAAGCACAGGCTGCTCCGAAGGCGCCCACCGTCGCGCCAATCGCAAAGCCACGGGCGCGGCCCACGTGCGCCATGGTCCACGAAGCGATGATCGTGGAAACGGCATTGCCCACGATGAGCAGTGACACCGGCAAGGTCGCCAGGGCCGGGTTTGCCGCCAGGCTACGGCCAAGGATTCCGCCAGCCGTAACGACAGCGAACCAGCCGGTGACCCCCACTGCCTGCGCGAATAGCAGGATCGCCAAATTGAGGCTGAAGAGTTCGGAACGGATGGCCGGGCCTTGTTTTTTGCCAAAGCGCATAGTTGAGACTCAGCGGCACAATTTCAGACCCCGGAAGCGTGGCGCTATCAGACGATATTAGCCCGGATTATTCAGGAAGGGTCCGATTTCGGTAGAAAAACAAAGGCCTCCGCGTGGTATAAATGGCTTGTTCACAGACATTTACCCACCACGGAGGCCCTTGCGTGACGACCGATACGATACCACAGACTGTCCTCTTTCCGGATCTCTTCGACAAGCCCCTCGTCGCGACGTTCGACCGCCAGCACGCGAGTTCCGATGGTGGCGCTGTGCTGCTCAAGGCGGCGGAGCGCGTGTATGGGTTGGTGGCGGGTTTCGCCCGCTGTCTGGTGGACCGGCGGGAGCTCGGGAAGATCCGGCACACGCTGACGGAGTTGCTCGGCCAGCGGATCTTCGGCATTGCCTGCGGTCATCCCGATGGCAACGACGCCGACCACCTCGCCGACGACCCGATCCACAAGCTGCTGCTCGGGCGGGACCCGGTAGCGGGCGAGGCGTTGGCCTCGCAGCCGACGATCTCTCGGTTCGAGAACGGTGTCGGCCCCTCCGCCCTCTACGCGCTGGGACGCGAGTTGGCGATGCGGGTCATCGAGCGGCATCAGCACCGGCTGGACGGGCGGGCGCGGCGGATCACGATCGACCTGGACCCGACCGACGACGCGACGCACGGCGCCCAGCAGCTCACCTTCTTCAACGGGCACTACGACAGCTGGTGCTACCTGCCGTTGCTGGCGTTTCTGACCTTCGACCAGGAACGCGAACAGTATCTGTGCGCGGCGGTGCTGCGGCAATGTGCCGGCCACCTGCGGGACCGTGGGCGTGTTGTGTCGGCTGCTGCCCCTGCTGCGGCAGGCCTTTCCCCAGGCGCGGTTTCTCGTCCGGCTCGACGGGGGCTTTGCGACGCCGGAGATCTTCGACTTCCTGGATGCCGAGCCGCGGCTCGACTACGTGGTGGCGATGGCCAAGAACGCCGTGTTGCGGCGCCACGCCGAGCCCGCCCTGCTCGTGGCGCAGGCCCAGAGTGCGGCCAGCGGCCAGACCGCGCACGTCTACGCCGACACCCGCTATCGAGCCCGCACGTGGGACCGCGACCGCCGCGTCGTGATCAAGGCCGAGGTCGTCCGGCTCGGCGACCGCGAGCCGCGCGACAACCCGCGCTTCGTCGTGACCAACCTGCGCCAGACGCCGCGTTTCGTCTATGAACGGATCTACTGCGCCTCAGACTTTGCGGTAGCACACCCTGTCTTGCCGTGAGCAAAACGACACCCGAACCTTCACGGCCACGGCAACTCGCCGGCCCGGCTCGCCACCCTTTCTGACTGACAGGTGCGCGTGAAAACTGTTGGTCGGTCTGTACAGGTCGGTCTGGACAGGTAACGCGCGTCGATGCGCGGTAATGTCATCGGGGCGGGATCATCAGCCTCCGAGATATTCGGACCCGGTAAAGCTCGAGCATGAGATCACGCTCGGCTCGTCGGACCGGTGTGCGGTCGGCGGGGTGGGAAAGCGCCGACGCCGGCCAGCACGTCCGATCCTGATCGGTCCGGGGGTAGTGTTCGATGTGCAGTGCGGTCCCGTTTAGATTACGGGGTACAACACGGGGTACGCTAGCGGAAGACATGATGTAAGCTACTCTATATAAATAATTTACCGCATTACGTCGGTGGACACGTGCGCCAGCGCCGCCTCGATAACCTCCCGCGGATGGTCGGTCTGCTCGCCAGCCCAGTCCCGGAACGAGGACCGGAAGCCGTGCGATTCCGGGCGTGATTTACACCGGTGATCAAACGGCGTGGAAATGGCAACCTGAAAAAGCACCCCTGTGGCCACGTGAAAAGGGACCCCCCGACTATGAGTTGTGGTAGTCGTTGCGACGTGGCCGGACGGAGCGGAGCGACGGGAGGCCAGGTCGCGATGCGCGCTATTGCCTTGGCACCTCCTTTCGCTTGCGGGACGCCTGGTTGCTCGGTCTTCGCCGCTGACCGGCGTGCTCAAGGCTGCCGCTGTTATCATTTCGGGGCGCAGGCCGTCGCCTGACGACGAGGCCTGCGCCGGGAGCCTGCTGACCGAGCGCTTCCGGACGAGAGAACCAACCCGTGACCAACGGCAGCCTTACGAAGGCGGAGCTCGTCGAGCAGGTGGCCGCCGCCGCCGGCCTTACCAAAAGCCGCGCCGAGATCATCATCGACACCGTGTTCAGCAGCATCCTGGAGGCGGTTCACCGAGGCGAGAAGGTCGAACTCCGCGGCTTCGGCAGTTTCCGTATCCGGCACCGCGAGCCGCGCAGGAGCCGCAACCCGAAGACCGGCGAGCAGGTGGACGTGCCGTCGAAGCGCGTCGCCTACTTCAAGCCAGGTAAGGAGTTGAAGGCGTTGATCAACCGGTAGCCGGCGCAGCTCGTCCCGCCGCCGGTGTCAGAGTAGCCGGCGGTGTCAGGACCGACGAGACCTTGACACTGCGCCGGTTTGTCTTCACTGGCGCGGAGAGCGCGCCACCCACGCTGACCGCCGAGCATCTCATCTTGACCATCGAGAACCACGACTACGCTCTGCCGGCCACGCGGACCCTGAGCGCGGACACCGTACTGGCTGAGGACGTTGAGCCGTTGATGGCGACTCTGGACAGCGCTGCTCCCGCCGAAAACACAATCGTGACGTTGACCGGCGGGCGGGAAGACCGTAGAGGGACGCCTGTCCGGGACACAACGGCAGGACGGTCAGCGGTAGCCGTAGGACTTGGCCCGCAGATGGATCGCGCGACTACGAACCGCGCTTTAGCTGCGGCCGATCCGCTCCGCTACAGCCCGTAGGCGGTTCTCGTATCTTCCGCCGCCAGCGATCCCGTGCTGACGATTCTGCGCTGCAGCTTCACGCACGAGCCGATCTTCGGCTGAGGTCCACAGGCACCCGCGCGGCATGGACCGCGATGATACCAGTAGCTGGATCCGGCTGCGACGGTCTACCTGCATAGGGGGCAGAGGACCATCCGGGCCGCCCGCGGTCCCGACCGGCCACATGTTGGTCACTGCACGCGCCCGTTCTGCGCCAACAACACGTGGAGAATGTCAGCTTGTGGAGCCACCGTTCCCAGAGCTCGACCGCCCCCTTTAGCCATCTCCATTCAGGCTGAGTCAGGCCCCGGACCGACACCTGCCAGCGCTGCTAGTCACCGAGTGCGTCCTCTCCGGGTCCGGGTTTCTGCCGATCCCGACTCGCTGTACGCGTCGGGTCCAGAACGGTCTCTTCAACGGGCGGTCCTCGGCCTCAGCGGCTTGCCGGTCACGGCCTCGAACATCGACGCGGCCTCGTCCTCGTCCACGTCCACCTCCTGCATCAGGCAGTCGATGGTCTCGGCTGGATAGGCCGGTTCGTGCTCGAGCGCCGCGCACAGAGCCCGGCTGGCCATGGCCCCGGTCACCACGAGAAACGGGCTGTTCCACAGCGTCGGCGCCGGCACTCGATTCCGTCCCGCCGCGACGGCGTGCAGGCGCGTGAGCCAGCTCTGCGGTTCTGTCTCGGGACGCAGGAGCTCCGCGAGAACGCGCCTGACCGGCTCCGGCCCGACGTTGCGTTCCAGCGGCCTGTCGGTCCGCTTCCGGCGCGTCGCGAACTCGATCACGGTGCGTTCGGTGAGGTAGATGTGGGCGCGTAGCCCGCTCTCGGCCATGCGCGCCTCGAGCCGGCCCAGTACGAGCTCGGCCGGTTCGTGTCGTCCTCCGGTTACCACGTCGGCCGACCGTTCCTCTTGGTCGGCGTCCAGCGCGGCGGTGTCGTGACTGCTCGTCGTGTCGGCCCGGTGTCCCGGTCCGGCCGCCGTCCGTACCGCTTGATCAGGTACAGGTCTGCTTCGGCCGCCATCGGCTCGGTGCCGTACGTCAGCTCGTGCAACCGTACGGCCTCCCGCCGTGTCTCTACGCCGGCCTCCCGCAGGAGGATGTCGAGGTCGGCCAAGTCCGGCGGACGACCCGCGTGCAGCTTCATCGCGATCATCCGGTTGGTCGAGGCACCCGCGATTGTCAGGTGCGAGTTGCCATAGACGCGCCGCTCGCCCCGGTCGGGATCTTCGGGCAGGTAGCGCATGGTCACTGCCTCGTTCAGCCAGTACTTGCTCAGGCCCTCTTCGTCCGCGAGCTCGGCGACCGCCCGCGTCACCGCGGCGCGGCCCCTGCGGATGTGCGAGTCGACGTCCTCGGTCACCCGTTTCGCATCGTGGGCCAGCGCCATCATCGCGCCGACGACGATGTACAACTCGCCCTGCTAGTCAGCCTGCTTCAGCTTCTCGTTCAGCCGGTCGAACAACTCGAGGAGCCGCGCTCTCGTGATCGGCCCAGACATGTCGCTCTCCTCCTCGCTCGTCGAGGTTTCGCGGTTCGATGAACGCGTTGTGCCGGATGAAGGCCGCCGGCGCGTTGGCCAGCGCCGTGCCGCGCTCGATCGGTCCGCGTCGGTACACCCAGGGTCGTTTCAGGAAGCGCTCGGGGGCCTGGGTCCACGCCGGCACTTCGGCGCCGTGCGTCGTGCACGCGTGCTCGACGGTCGCGGCGATCACGGCGTCCCAGACGGTGCCGGTCAGCGGCGGCTCGGCCGCGGCCAGCGCTCTGCGCGCCTCGTTGTCGATGCCGTAGTAGTAGCGGGTAAGGCCCTTGACGATAAGCCGCTCGAGGGTGGTGGCGTCCCGGCCCTCCCGCGCCTCGGCCGCCAGCTCGCTCAGCTTGGCTGCGGCGATTTTCTCGCGTCTGCTCGTGCCTGCCTGCCTCGGTTTCCTCGCCTGCATGTCCGCCCCGGAGTTGGTCTCAGTGTCGCACGCATGTCGCCGATCGTGCTCCGCCCGCCTCCGCGGCGGTGGGAGCGTGCGGTGCGGTTGCGTTGCCGTCTCCCGAACCGGACCTGCAGGGGAGGACACCGAGGGCACCGTCGAGCTGACGCGCGCCTCGCCCGCGGTTCCCCCGGACTCGGCAGCGTCACGAGCCGCGCCCACCGCATCCGCCGTACCGCTATCGCCTCGGCGGTAAGCGATCTCCGTCGCATCTGCGGGTATCGACACGTTCATCGATGACCTCCTGCGGCCAGCGAGGGTCACCGCCGGGAACCGGGATCGGCGCGGCCGGGAACACCCGATCATCCAGTATCTTGTACACGGTCGACCGCGCGACGCCTAGCTGACCGGCAACTTGCTTGACCGTCAATAGTTGAGCCATCACAAATACCTCCTGTAGTCATGGCACGCTGTCCGGCCAAGCGTTGCGGCGGAATCGAGATCGTCCTCGCCGCCGCGATCCCGATTCAGGCTGTTGGCTCATACGCATATGTACCGAAATGGACGATTACAGACGCAAGCGTGGTCAACCGCCGTCTGTTTCGAGAGGCCGTATACTTCCTGACGTGGCGACCATCGATTTCGCGGAGACTATCCGGCGGCGCCTCGCGGAACGAGGTCAATCCCAGCACCGCGCCGCGGTCAAAGGCGGCCTGCCGCAGGACGCCATCCGGGCAGTTCTCAGCGGGCACGTCCCCCGCCTGAACCGCGTCGAGCAGATCTGCCGCGCCCTCGGCCTGGAGCTCTACATCGGTCCGCCGCGGGATGTTCAGGTCGAGGAGGACGGCGCAGAACCGTCCCGCTCGCTGACGCGCTTCAGCTCGAGCGTCGAGCTGCCGGTGCGGGCGATTTCGCAGCCCTCGGCGGAGGTCTACCGGACGGAGAGCGAAGAGCAGGACCAGGCGCGGCCGGCGCCGGTGGATCTTGGCGACCCGCAGGCGTTCTACGTTTTGTTTCACGGCCACTCGATGGTCCCTGCCGGCATCGGACCGGCGGACTACTGCCTTGTCTCTCCGTGCGAAAAGCTCGAGCCCGGCCAGCGGATCTGGCTCCGAGACAGGAAGGGTCGCGAAGGGCTGCGGTGGCTGATCAGGCTGACGGCGACCGCCTACGAGGTGGCCACCTGGCAGGCGCCAAAGCCAAACGGTCACCAGGACCTGGTCCCCGAGCGGTGGGAGCGCAAGGATGTCGACGACCGAGGCGCCGTCCTGGCGGTGTACCGCGGCTGGGTGGCTGCGTCGGACCCGGCTTACCGGCTTCCCGACTGGGACCCCGGCCGGCTCACCGCTTTGTGGCGCGCGCTGTTTGACAACCAGCCGGAGCTCGAGGCTGCGGTAGCCGAGCACCTGGAAGAAACGGCCTCCTCGCTTAACCGGAAGGTCAAGAGCTGGCGCAAGCAGGGCGTCGCCGGGCGCTCGGAAATGCACGATCTGCTGCAGCAAGTGGAGGACGTGAAGCAGCTGGCGCAGCTCTTGTCCCGGCGATCGGAAACCTCCGGCAACGAGTCCGGAGCGCGCCATGAAAAGTTCACCAGCCCGCCGGCAGGCGCGAGGGCAACCGGCAGTCGCTGACCTGGCCTGCCCGCGCGCGACCGCGCGCCGGGCCTGCGCCCCGCCAGGCGACTGCTTCGTCCCCCACGACCGGCAATTCCGCACACCTCTGGTTACCGGCTCCGCAGTGACGGCCCGCACCAGAACCGGCCGCCGGGCGAGGGTCGGCGGCTGCGCGCCGCCGGCCGCACGAGTCGTCATTGCTGGTCGGCCGGCGCCTGCGGCTTGACCCGGTCGAGCACCGCCCGGATCAGCAATCCCGCCTTCACCTTGTCCAGCGCTTCCATCCCGGGCTCGTCGGGGTCGACGCCGAGCTGTCTCGCGATGTGCGGATGCTCCTCGACGAGCTCGGCCAGCAGCTTCTTCTGCCGGGAGGTGATCGGCGCGTCCGCCGGCGCGGTCTTGTCCGCGCCGGCGGCGTCGGCGGACGGCTCCGGGTCGAGACCGAAGAGGGCGCGATCGTCGGGCCGCTCGAGGGCGTGGATCTGCGCCTCGAGCCAGCGGAGGCTGATCTCGGTCTCAGACATCTGCGCCGCCCGCACGATGGCGCCGATGACGATCTTCCGCCGGGTCTCGCGCTTGCGCTCCCTCTTCGCCTCTTCCGCCTGGAGTTGGCGCAGCCGATCCGCAAGGCGCTTGTCCGCATCCCTTGCCTTGGCCGCATTCTGCTGCCGCCGCTCCTTGAGCTTCACGATCTGGTGCGCGCGTCTTGACGTCTGCATGTCTTCGGTACATATCATGAACCCAGGCGGCCACCTGAGCAGCAGTAGTCACAATCGTCGGCGCGAGGTCCCGTGCCTCCACAGCGCCAACTTGAAAGTAGCTCGTGACCCGAAGGGCGCACTTACCGGTTTCGCTGCGCGAAACCGACGTGCGGTGAGGGCCTTTGGCCTGCAGAACACGCCTGATGTATTGCCATCTCAACGTGAAGACCGGCACGCGCACGACCGGCCAGTCGGCGGCTGCGAAGTACGACTACATCAGCCGCGACGGGCGGTACGCCAGGGCCTGCCAGGACGAGGTGGTGCACATGGAGTCGGGCTCCATGCCGGCGTTCGCGTCGTCGGACGCGCGAGTGTACTGGGCGGCGGCCGACAGCCACGAGCGGAGCAACGGCCGGTTGTTCCGCTCGCTCACCGCGGCGCTGCCCAACTCGCTGGACCCGGCGGGGCGGCTCGAGCTGGCGCGCAGTTTCGCCGCGCACGTGACGGCGGGGCAGATGCCTTACACGCTGGCCGTGCACGCCGGCCTGTCGATGGAGCCGGGGGCGGCAAGCAACCCGCACCTGCACCTGGTGTTCTCCGAGCGGGTGAACGACGGGGTGGAGCGTGCGGCGGAGCTGTGGTTCCGGCGCGCGGCGCCGGCGGGCCGGGACCCGGCGTCCGGGGGCGCGAGGAAGAGCGAGCGCACGAAGCCGCGGGAGTGGCTGGAGGAGACGCGGCAGGCGTGGGCGGCGGAAATGAACCTGGCGTTCGGCCGGGCCGGCGTGGCGGACCGCGTGACGGCCGAGAGCCACGCCGCGCAACTGGCGCGGGCGCGCGAGGCCGGCGACGCGGCGGAGGAGCAGCGACTTCTGCTCAACCCGCCGTCCGAGCACATCGGGCCGGCGGCGAAGCACCGCTGGGAGGATCGGTCGGGTACACCGGAGCAGAAGCCGGACCGGTATGCCGAGTACGAGGCAGCGTCGGCTGCTGCCCGGGAGGTCCGGCTGGCGCACGCGCGGGACGCGGCGGAAGCCGCCGAGGCGAGGCGGAGGATCGAGACGCTCGACGTGAAGATCGCGGCGCTGGAGGCGGAGCAGCGGAAAGCCGAGGCGGTAGCCCGGCGCCGCAAGGAGGCCGCCGCGCGCCGCGAAGCGGAAAAGCGCCGGGACGAGGCGAAGTGGAAAGCGAAGGCGAAAGGCCGCGAAGCTGCGCTCGGCCTCCTGCCCGGGGGAGTGGAGCTGTATCTTGCGCACCTGGCCGACCTCGATCCGAAGTGGAACGTGAACGACAACCACGCGACGACACGCGGAAACGTCGATGCGGCCCTCGGCGCCGCCGAGTCGGACGCGCGCCGTCTCGAGCGCTTGCGCGGCGTGCTGACGGACGAGGCCGCCGCCGCCCGCTACCGTCAGCAGCTCGGCAAGGGCGACGGGCGGGCCGGGACGGCGGATCTCGACGAAGCTCTCGCGCCGGCCGAAGCGCTGCAGGAGCGCGTCTCCCGCCTGCAGGAGCTCTTCGCCACGCCGGGCGGTGACGCGGCGCTGTTCACGGCGCTCGAAGATCGGAACCCGTCCTGGCCGCGCACGGCGACTCCGATCGACATCGAGCGGGCGCTCGGTGTCGCGGGGCGGAGCCGGGACCGCCGGCAGACGGCCAGCTGGGAACACCGGGTGGTCCTCGAGGCGGAACATCAGTTCCCAAATGTCCCGAGCGCGGCGTGGCGACGCACGGGCGAGCGCTTCGACGAGCTCACCGATACCGGTCGCCCTGGCAGGCGCGTCACGCGGGCGCTCTCGGATCGCGCCCGCGCGCTTGCCATCGCCGCCGAGCGGCGCGAGCCGCCGGCGTCACCCGGATTGGTAAAGCGGCTCTTCGAGTGGGTGCGCGAGCGCGTTCGGAAGATGCTGCACAGGCTTCGCCCGCCGAAAGCCGCGCATCGTCGGGATCGTTCTCCGGGCGGCGATGTCCAGCCGGCACGCGCCGCCGCGGCCGAGGGTGCGCGGCAAGAGCGGCGCCAGGCCCGCAAGCTGATCACGGCCGCCCGCGCGGCCGCCCGCGAGTGGGGAGACGTCCCGCTGGCCACCGGCACCCTCGTCTCTGTCGCCGAGTCGATCGGCGCCCGGCCGGCGACGTCGGCGGCTCACCGAGCGGTCCTCGAACAGATCAGGGAAGCAGCACCACCGTCGTCTCTCACAACCGAGGCTGCTGCACTGAGACGCCGCTGCCGCGCCGTGAAGGACGCGGCGGCCGACCAGCGCCATCAGCAGGCCCTCGGGGCGTGGGAGGCCCAATCATGGCCGCGCCGCCGGATGGACGGAAGACCGAAACGCGAGCATCCTGACCCGCCGGACCGGCATGATCTCGCAGCAGCTCGCGACCAGCTGGCCGGCGTCGTCAGGTCAGCCATGATCACCGAGCTCGAGAAGGTCATGCCCCAGCCGCGGCCGGCCTCTCCACCCGCGGACGGTGCCCGAACGCCGCCCGCCAAAGCTGCGGACCGCCGCGATCAGCTCCAGGTCGATCGTCCTGCCGAGGGGCGGCGCCACGTTCCGGTCCGCACCCCGGACACGCGGCCCAAGCCGGCGCCAGCGACATCGCCGCCCCGATCCCCGGCTCCGCGAGACCGGGGACATGAACCAGGCCGCTGATCGATACCCGCGACGAGTTGGGCGGGTCTTGCCCGGTGACCTCCCGGTCCCGCTCCGCGCCGCCGGCCGACGGCTGAGATCGCTGTGGACCGTGCCACCGATCCGCACGGCGCGCACTCTCGACCTCCGGAGACCCGGCCCATCGGGGAGCACAGGGGGGGGCTTGGGTGGCTGGTACGATCGATCCATCATGTGACCCGACCCCTTGCCCCTCGCCCCCGGTCCACCTCTCCCGGCCGCCTTCCCCCAGGCCGCCGGAAAGGGAAAAATTCGCGCGCGCTTTGCGCGCTTTTTGTTTGCCGCGCTGTGCGCGGCAAGGGACGAACCACGCGACGGGGCGGGAGGCCCCACGACTCAAGGAAGGAAGAGAAGCGATGAACGACGTGCGGCTGGACCTCCAGCAGGTCCCGGCCCGGGCGGAGCTGCTGCTCGCGGCCGAGCTGGGCGACGAGGAGCTGCAGGCGATCCCGTAGGCAACTTCCCGACACGCAGCGACCGGCTCCGGGCGCTGCTTCCCAGGTAACCGAGCCGCCGGAAGCCCCGGTACATCCGCCTCGAAAGGAGCATCAAGCCATGTTCGGATTCCGTCCCAGTGCGCCGACGCGCCCCGAAGACTACGCGGTCGACCGCGCCGGACGACCGCTGAGGAACACCCGGGTGAAGCCCCGCGGGCTCACGCCGCGGCGGCTCGCGCAACTGGCCGGCGCCGACCTCCGCGGCGTGCAGCACGTGGCGCCGGACCCGTGGGTGCCCGAGCCAGCCATCTCGTTGAGCGACGTCGTCGCCGGCCCGGAGCCCTGGATGGGAATGCTCCTCGACCCGGCCCGGCCGCGGCACGTGCCCATCGGGAGCCTGGTCCGCAGCATAGCGCCGGCGCCGGCGCGCCACTGGCTGGTGTGGCCCGATGCGCGGCTGCGCCCGGCGCAAGGCCTCGCGGGGACGGATCCCAGGTCCGTGGCCGCCTATCTGGACGAGCCCGCGATGGCCCACTTCGCCCGGGAGCTCGACGAGGTGGCCGTGATCGCCGCCGCGACCGACCAGGGCGACGGCCCCCTCGACGTCCACGTCATCGAGTGCGCCGTCGCGGGAGGCTACGGCAGCGACACCACGGCGGCCGACGCGGTGACGGCGTGGATCGCCGAAACGATCCGCCGGGGGATCCCGAAGGGCAGCCGCCGCGCAGCCGTCACGCGCGCGCCCGGCCGCGCCCCCCAGAGTCGGCACGCAGAGCGCCGGCTGATGTGCCGATGGCTCTGACGGCGAACCCGCCGGCGGCGTCGCTCAAGCTCGCCGACGACGCCCGCCAGCGGGCGCTCCGCTGGGCGCCGCCCAGCTTCAAGCCCGCCCGCGCCTCCGCCGCCGAGCCGGGCCACCCCGATATCGCACCCGCCGCCGAGCTCCCCGCCCGCATGAACGGCTGACGCTCCCGCCGACCGAACATAGCCGCCCGCCCGGGCGCCGGCCCCGACCCCGGCCCGGGCAAAGCACCAGCAACGCCGCGCGGAAGGTCACGGTCACCCGCGTCCGCGGACCGGCACGGCCATCGGCGCATGCACCGCCGATAGCGGCGCGTTCACTCCCGGAGGACGATCAATGACACTCATCGAACTGCTCCCCCCGGAGCAACGGAGACAACTGCGGCGGCTGCGCAAACGCATCGCCAAACGCCAGTACATGCGCCGCGTCCGCGAGGAGCGCAAGCTGCTCTGTGTCGGCGTGGACCTGCCCATTGATGCCGGCACGTGCGGGCGCTTCGTCCACGACGGCTATCAGCGCTGCATCCACTGCACGAGGCGCCGCTGGTGGCTGCTCAATCACGCGTTCAACCCCGCGGAGGTCTCCGTCGCCGCGATGCTCGAAGATCACGCGGCGGAGAACGACGCTCTCTACGGCGTCCCGCGGTGGCTGGTCACCCGCGCCTTCAACGCTGCGGAGGTCTCCTCCGCCGCAACGCTCGAACACCGCGCGGCCGAAAGCGACGCTCTCTACGGCGTCCCGCAGGCCGTCCCGATTCTTGAGGACGTCGGCGATCCCTGCCTGCGCTGGTGAGGTTCCGAGCAAGAGACGACCGGCAATGTTCGGACACTGCCGCCAGCCTTCCGGCATCGCCGCTGAATCTCCCACCTGCGCCGGCATCACCCCGGCTGGCAACCTCACGCTCGCTGCGTCATCCCTGAGATCGTCGAGCAGCACGATACCTGCTGCGACTACCACCGCCCCGATCACAACCGCCCCGACCCTGTACCCACGCGGTCACCTCCTCTTCGTCACACACGCCGCGCCAGCCAGCCCACCGGTCCGTGGCGCGTGCGCTACGCTGGACTCCAGCTCATCACGGCCGGCCCCACCGGTCGCACACGCGATCGTCGGGCCCGGCTACGCACACGACGCCGTGTGGCAGGCAGCCGCGCGGCGCTCGGCTGCACGGCGAAGCGCTGCAGCACTGTCACGCACAGCCTGAAGCGGTGGATAGGTGAGTGCCCCGGTGCCGAGATCGGTGGTTCCGTCAACGCCTGACGGCGAAAGTGCGCCAACGCTCGATCTATCCGCGGCGGGGCTCGCACATCGTCTGGAGAATCAACGCCCACGGGGAAGGCCGCTGACCGCGGCAACGCGCGAGCCGGCTTGCCAAGATTGCTCGTCCGATCTGATGATCGACCCGCTGGCCCCCTCCGCCGTCAAACGACCGTCCGCGGACCTCCGCCGCCCCCGCGGGCGGGAAGCTCTTTCGACCCACCCGCCCACCCCTGTTGACGACACAAATAGGGGGAGCCTCAAGCAACGGGCCGAGAACACATCGGCGCCCGCGACCCTCCTCCCACCTGATACCGCCGACCCCCGGAAGACGGAAACCTGGGCCTGGAGCAAGGCAGAGACCGAGCGCCGGCGATACGCTGCCGCCACACAGCCCACCCTCGCCCCGATCGACGCCTTCCCCGACGAGTACTCCACGGCCGACGAGCTCGCTGCCGTTCGTCTCGACCCCGACCCCGACGCCACCGGTCCCCGCTCCCAGACGATCCGAGGACTGCTCGGCGGCGCCTGCGCCGGCTGGCGCGTCCCACCGACCAGCGTCGAGCTCTACGACGCCCTGCGCGCCGACAACCCCACCAGCCGCCAACGGTCCATAGCCACCGTGCTCATCAACGAGGCTTCCTTCGAGGACCTCGTCAATGCCCACACGGAAGGCGCGTTCACCTAGCGGCAGCTCGCCCGAGCAGCCCGGCGCTAGGGCGCCGCAGCGCCACTACGGATCCGCCTGATCAACGCCTTCGCGATGCCTCCTCCGCGTCCGGAGAACCGATGGATAACCTGACGCTTCCCGAACCCGCAGCCGGCCTGTGGGCCGCGAAGCGCAGCATCGTTCACGCGATACCGCCCGCCACGCGGTCGCAGCCCAGCCCGACCACGCGACCAATACAACCAGGTGCACCGATGGCTGGTCGACCGGCAGCCGCCAGCAGCCACCAAGGCAACGCCATTGACAAACGCCAGCATGCTGCCCGGCAACGACCACGATCCTCGGCCGCCTACGACCCTGCGGGCCAGCCCCGGGGGCTGGCCCCGAGACAGGAACACCCCGAAAATCGAGATCCGCCGGATCTCGGACCTCCAAACCCTCGGGAGCCACGAGACGTAAGTCATACTCAAATAAGCACATCCCCATGATCTCCAAATCCGTCGGGGCAAGCCCCGAGAAGGGTCTGAGTTACCCTGAGCGACCCCCGCCCGGGTCGTAAGACTCCCGGCCCGCAAACTGCGCGGGCCAATGAGCCTCACTCCCGAGCCGCCGGGGTCGCTCAGGGGCCATTCTTCCCTGCGGGGAAGGCTCGACGCGGACCGCGCGTGCTACCGTGTCATGTCATGCGACGTACAGACGTATTCCAGATCCGCATCGAACCCGAACTCCGCGATCGCCTCGCGCGACTTCGCAATGAACGGCACCTCAACCCCGGCGCCTGGGCTCGAGACGTCATCGCGGCAGCACTCGACCGTGAACTGCAGGCCGACCTCGAGGCGCCGAAGAGACAACCCCTCGCCGGATGGAAACCCTGCAAGCTCGGGGACGCCTGGGGCGCCGTGCTCGACTGACCCGGCACGGCCGCGCTCGCGGAGGACCCGCGCGCCGCCCCGATCAGCATCACCGACAGCCGGGGCGGCTCCTCGGCGGCTACGATCACCGAGGTCGTCTCCCGCAACCAGCAGTTCATCGTCGTCCGCGACTCCGGCCGGCCGTAGGGGTTCACGCCCTGCTCGACACGCACTCGCTCGCCCAGGAGTTGACCGCCAGGGGCATCGACCGCGACTAGGCCGAACTCATCGCAAACCCCACGGGGAAGCTCGCCGAGCAGGGCGACCAACGTCACGGCCGCCCAGCTGAAGCCCGGAGTCGCCGAGGTCCCCGCCCAGCTGCGGACGGAAACTGCCGGTATCCGCATCGAGATCACCGACCTGGAAACCAGGCTCATCCGCAGCTGGGGGATGGCGCGGTCGCGAAGCCCGCTCGGGCGCGTCTCGTCCACCCCGGCCAGCACCCTCTGGACGTCCTCGCCGGCGACGGCGCGGCGTGCTTCCGCTCGCGGATGGCCGGCACGGCACCTTCGATACCGGCTGGAATCACACGGCGGGTAGCGAGGAAGCGCAGAAACGTCGGCGCGGCGGTGACAGGGCTCCGCCGCGCCGATAGACCGAGCCGGTTGGCTCGCGTCTATGCTAACGCCGCGATCCTCGGCACGGTGAGCCGGAATCAGCCGGGCGTCGGCGTCCCCGCGCACTCGGCAAGAAGGGCTGCGGCGTTGCGCCCCTGCATCCACCGGGTCCCGACGACCAATCCTACTGTCGCTTCTCTTCAGGCGTTGCTCATGACCGGCAGGAACGTGCAGTTCCTGACCGCTGTCAACGTCTTGAGCCGCTAGCCGAAATGGCCGGGTTTCAGACGTTCACTAACAGCCGGTTATGAGTGTTCACCAAGGGGGCTACGTTCGTCATCCTGTCTGACGTCAACTGCTGCGGCGCCATGCGTCGGCTCGTCGGGCAGGTGACCTGCTTGACCGACCTGGCCGCGCCGTTCCGCGAGCCTTGGAGGTGATGCGGCAGCGAATCTCGCACCGTACGCGCGAGCGGGACTATGGTCTCAGAGGATAGCCGTGCGCCGTGGGTCAAACGTAGGTAGGGAAAATCGCACGTTCCGAATCGAGACCCTCGAAGTAGCCGAGCAGCAGCCCAAAGTAGCGGCCCGGCGCCAAACCCGGCCGCCCCATACCACGCTGCTAGACGGCAGCGGAGCGGTAACGCTCGACCCTGATGTCGCCTTCGCGCATCCGGGCGCGGGCGATATCGTAGGATGCCTGCATCCGCATGAGCGTGTCCATCTTGATACCGAAGGCCTTCTCGATGCGCAACGCCATGGTGCCGGACAAGTCGGAACGCCCGTTGAGAAACGTTGACAGTGCAGGACGGGAGACGCCGAGCGCAATCGCAGCGGCAGCGACGGTCAGGTTGAGCGGCTCGATAACCTCGGTCTTGACGAATTCACCAGGATGCGGTGGGTTCAGCATGCGCATGGTCATTCTCCTGCTAGTGGTAATCCTCCAGATCCACGTCAACAATCTCGTCGCCGTCGACCCGAAAGGTGAGCCGCCAGTTACGCGTGACGTGGAGACTCCAGACCCCCTTGCGGTCGCCAGTCAGTTGATGGGCCTTCCAGACGTGGATCGTGCGTAACTCGTCAGACGTTCCCATATCCTGCAGGAATGCCAACATCCTGCGGAGTTTGTCCACAGCGGCGGCCGGAACCCCTCTGGGATCGTCCATGAGAAACAGGCGACGGACACCCCGATGGACGATGTGCTCGATCGTCACTCGTTAAGTGTAGCCTAACACCTTACAGTCGGTAACGGTCGAACTTGCCGCGTGGCTTGAAGAGCGGTTGGTCAGAGCGCCGCAGGATCGGGCCCGGAGCAACTAAGCGGCGGCATCATCCGTCGGCGGTGCCTTCCCGTCGAGGTAGCCTGCCCACTCGTCCATCAGCCGGCGCCGCCGCTCGAACAGGTCCGACCGTGCGTAGGCAGCCTCGGTCTGGTTGGCCACGGCATGGGCCAGCGCCGCCTCGACGACCTCCCGCGGGTGGTCGGTCTCCTCGGCCGCCCAGTCCCGGAACGACGAACGAAAGCCGTGGGGCACGGCCGCGACCTTCAGGTTGTGGAGCATCCGCGGCAGCCGCGTTATCGAAATCGGTTTGTCGCCCCTGCTGGGAAACACCAACCGACAGCGGCCGTCGCCGAGCTTGCGCGCAGCTCTGAGGATCTCCACGGCCCGCCCGGACAGCGGGACCCGGTGCTCGCGCTTCGCCTTCATACGCGTCGCCGGAATCGTCCACACGCTGACCTTCCGGTCTATCTCGGCCCACCGCGCACCCCGCACTTCACCTGACCGGGCGGCCGTCAGCACGAGAAACTCGAACGCCAGCTTGACGGCTTCGGTCGCTCCCGAGCCCCACATGGCCCGGATCGCCGCTGCAACCTCGCCGTGGGGCAGCGCCCGCATGTGCTGCACTTGGTCCTGCTGCGGTCCCAGAACGTGTCCGAGCCGGTCGCAGGGATTGTCCCTGCGAAACTGCATCGCGATGGCCCAGTCCATCACGGCGCTGATGCGCTGGCGCACGCGGCGAGCGGTCGCGGGCCGCGCGTGCCAGATGCGCCGAAGCGTGTCGAGCAGTTCCGCGCTGCTGATCTCATTCACGGGCATCCGGCCAAGGTCGGGGAGCGCATGCCGGCGCAGGCTCGACATCCATTCCTGCGCGTGCCCCGGGTGGCGCCAACCCGGATTCTTGTCCTTCCAGACACGCTCGGCGGCTTCGGCGAAGGTGAGTATGCCGTCGGCGCGGCGTTTCTCGGCAACAGGGTCGCCGCCCGAGCGGGCGACCTTCCGGTTGGCGAACGCCGCTTCGCGCGCTTCCCGCAGCGAAACGAGCGGGAATCCGCCGAGCCCCACGTCGCGGCGGCGGCCGCGGATGACGATCCGCTGGATCCAGTTCCGTGATCCCGTGGGTTGCACGGCCAGGTAAAGGCCGTTGCCGTCGCCTCTACGGACCGCGGGTGTCAGTATACGTCCCATCCTGTGCGGGACAGTGTAAGTATGGCCCGTAAATTCGCTCTATTTCATGCCTTCTGGGTGTACTATGCAGGTCAGGACGTCTGGTTCTATGCACATGCGTCCGCTATATAATAGGGGAATGTATAGCGCGCACCGGCCTCCAGAGTCGCGTCGCAAGACGAAGCCACAAGGACGCCATCCCGACAAGCGGATGACTACCGGCTTCGTGCGGTCGGCCGGTCCCGGACGATACTGCGACGGCCAGGGACTGTATCTCTATGTGCAGTCGTCCGGTACGCGGAGCTGGGTCCAGCGGCTCGTGATCCACGGCCGGCGCCGGGACATCGGACTCGGCAGCGCGCAGCTGGTCCCGCTGGCCGACGCGCGCGAGAAGGCGTTGGTTAACCGCAGGATGGCCCGCGAGGGGGGCGACCCGCTCGCGGAGAAGCGCCGCTTGGCGAGCATGCCCACTTTCGCCGAGGCCGCGCGGCGCGTGCTGGAACAGAAGCGCGCCGGCTGGCGTGACGGCCGGCATCCGCAGAGCTGGTGGACGAGTCTGGAGCGCTACGCCTTTCCCCGGTTCGGCGCGCGGCCGGTTTCCGACGTGACGAGCGCCGAGGTGCTCGACGTGCTCACCCCGATATGGCACGTGAAGGCGCAGACCGCGCGGCGAGTACGCGAGCGAATCCGGGTGGTTTTGGAGTGGGCCGTTGCCATGGAGCTCCGCGGCGACAACCCATGCGACCGAATCGGGCCGGTCCTCGGTGCGCAGCAGGCGACGGTTGAGCACATGCGGGCGCTGCCGCACCAGGACGTGCCGGCGGCCGTCGCTCGGGTGCGGGCGTCGAGCGGCGCCGACGTCGCCAAGCTGGCGCTGGAGTTTCTCGTGCTGACGGCGGCCCGGTGGGGTGAGGTCCGCGGCGCGGAGTGGGTCGAGATCGACGACCGCGGCGCAGTATGGACCATTCCTGCCGTGCGGATGAAGGCGAAACGCCCGCACCGGGTCCCGCTGCCGGGCCGCGCCGTGGAGATCCTCGATGCGGCGCGGGCGCTGGGCGACGGTCCGCTCGTGTTTCCCGGTCGCGCCGGGTCGCCGCTGTCGGAAAAACGGCTGCGCCGGCTGCTGCAGCGGCAGAACATCGCCGCCGTGCCTCACGGATTCCGGTCCACCTTCCGCGACTGGGCGGCCGAGGAGACTGAGCATCGGCGCGAGGTCATCGAGGCCGCGCTGGCCCACGTCGTCACCAACAAGGTAGAGGCGGCCTATGCGAGGTCGGACCTGTTCGAGCGCCGCCGGCAGTTGATGGACGAGTGGGCGGCGTATCTGAATGGACGGCGGGAACTTGACGACGCGCCGTGCCCCTGAATCTCGCGCCTCGGATCGCCGGCGGTCCCGCCTCGGCGCGCCGGCTCGGCGTCTCCCGGCGGGGGCGTTGTCTAGCAGCGCCGTTCGCATGGACAGGTGTTAGGATCGCGGCGCGTGCGTGTCGTCTTGAGGGACGGGGACCGCTTGGACCGCCGACCGGTGCGCGGCTTATTCGACCTCGTCAGGGCAGGGAGCGGAGGACATCGGAGTGAGAAGTGAACGCGCCGGCCGGGTTGGGCAGGTGGTGACCGGTGCGCGGCGGATCTCGTTGGCGGATTTCATCGCGGGGGTCGGGAAAGGCTGGCCGGAGGGGGATATCCAACGGTGGATTGTGTGTGGTCTGCCGCGGGAGATTCACGCGCTCGGCGAGGCCGACCAGCGGGAGGTCCTGGCGGAGCGGGTTCCGCTGACCCGCACGAAATGGGACGCGCTATTGGCGGCGATGGTGGAGCACCTGGCGAGGCTGCATGGGTTCGAGCAGCCGGCTTGGGTGGATGAGCCGGAACGGTTCCTCGACACCCCGTGGGTGCTGTCGCCGGTTCCGGTGATTCGGATGGAGGCGTTGATGTTTGCGCCGGCCGCGTTCCTGCGGCACGGGGCGATCCCGGACCCGCGGGATCTCGATGGCCGCGGCGGAGAACGCGATGAGTGGACCCCTGGGTCGTGAGCAAATCCTCGAGCTGTTCGAGGAACTGTCGGAGGAGCTGCGCTTCAGCCGGGCGCGGGCGCAGATCTACGTGGTCGGGGGCGCGGCGATGAGCTTGGCGTTCGACCGCGAGCGAACGACAAGGGACGTGGATGCGCGGATCGCCGCGGGGCACCATCGGCTCGCGGAGGCGGTGCGTGCGGTGGGGCTGAGACACGGGCTGCCGGATACGTGGTTGAACGAGCAGGCGACGGCGTGGATGCCTCGCGCTGAAGATGCGCGGGCACAGACGGTGTACGAGAGTCCGTACCTGACGGTGACGGGCGCGTCGGCCAAGCACCTGTTGGCGATGAAGCTGCGGGCGGGCCGGGAGCAGGACCGGGAAGATATTGCGGTGCTCTGTAAGCACCTGGGATTGAAGCGTCGGGAGGAGGCAATCCGGATCTACGAGCAGGTGTTCCCCGGGGAGTACGTGAAGGTCCGTGGGCGCGCGTTACTGGAGCGTGCGTTCCGAGATCGGAGCATGGGCTACGAGCGGTAGAGAGCCCCGGCGCCGAACGAGAGGAGAACTGTGAAACCATGACGCTTCCGACGAACGCGCTCAACGGCAGCCTGCAAGGCCGACGGCCGCAGAACGTACTGACGCCCGCATTCGTGCGCAATGTGGCCAAGGCTGGCCGCTACGGCGACGGCCGCGGCCGATAACCTGCAAGCGACTGATAGAAAAAGACTTCCCGCCGCGGCGACGAGCATCGTTCCCTCGTTCTTTCCCACTACCTGAATAGGAACCAGCCGGACCGTAGAGACCTCCTCCGGAAGACTCCGGACAGACCGATCGAAAGGCCGACCCGCAGCCCGTCTCGGGATCGACACCGACCCGCTCGCCGCGCGCCGATGCATCCGCGACCGGTCCCGCCTTGCCGGCCCGCCGCGTCCGCTGCCGCTACCGGTGAGCACTTCGCAGCCAGGCCGGCGGCGCCGTTCAGCTTCCAGTCAACCAACCCGCGGCCAGCGTCCGACGGAACTGAGCGATGGGCCACGGCGCCCGAGGTCGAGGCGGCAACCGCCGGCCGCTTGGCGCAACGGATCGAACAGCCCCGCCGGGCCTGCGCCTGTCCCACACGTTATCCCACATTTTTTTCGCGATACCCCGGAACAGCGCGGGACGGCCCCGGTTGACGCCGGACTGCTGTCCGGCCGCTCTACGACCGCTCGGCGACGGCGATCAGGTGCTCAGGAAGGAGGAGTCCCGCGACCGGGTCGGACCGCTGCGGACACTCGCGGCATGCGCCGGATTCAATCTGTGGAACCTATTGGCTCGGTGCGGCTGCAAATGAAGAGAAACGTAGTGAACGGACACCGCAACCGGTCACAGTGCAGACTACCACTGCAGTTCCGAAGGACTACCGGGACGGTAGACCAATATCGAAACTGGCATTCGCACTACCCCCTATGTGCAGGGAAGTCCGGATTAGACCAGCCAAGTCTCCCCCCATTCGGGCGCTGCTATTCGGAACGTGGCGGCGAATCGGCCGGCCGTCAGAGGCGGCGCGCCGTGCGCGTCCGCGTACTGTGCAGCCGTAAGCCGCCGGCCAGGAGCAGGACGGTGAGCAGCAGTTGGCCAATTGTTGGAAGAACCGGCACCGCCGTGGACCCACGGACGGTTACAGTCAACGAGTCTCTGTCGCCAATGTCGGCGCCGCCGGCGTCCACAATCGTCACGGTGGCCGTCCTGGTCTGGTTGTCGGCCAGGCTCCCATCCTCGTCGGCGCGGATGGTCAATACCGTGCTCGTATTGCCGCCGAGGTCGACGGTGTAGGTAACGCCGCCGCGGGCCGGCAATTGGTCGCCGTCCTGCCAGAGCGATATCAGGGCGTCGCCGGTGACGCGGACGCCTACCTGCATTACCGCATCGGCAAGCGCGCCCTGCGCGATGATGGCAACCGTCTCGGTCATGCCCTCGTCGATGGTGAGTGCGGCGGTCGACAGGGAGACGCTCGGCAGCGGGTCGTCATTCAGGATCTGAATTACTGCCGGCGGTCCGTTTGCGATTCTGCCGGCGGGCGTCTGCAGCGACGATTCCTTGAACGCCAGCGTGACGGTGGAATCCCGGAAATCCGACATGTCGCCGCACGCGGTGAGCCAGAGATCCGCCGGCCCCCGCTGATAGTTGGCGAGGCTCTTTTCAATGGTGATCTCGCCCCGCCGGGGACCAGGCGCCAGCGTCTCCGTCTCCGACCAGATGCGCAGGGCGAAGTCCGATTCGCCCTCTGTCGGGCAGGCGGCAAGGCCGACCGCGGCGCCGGGAGTAGCTCTCAGGACAATATTCTGGTTGCCCGCCTGCGTGGGAAAGCTCCCGCCCTCCGGGGCGACGACGCGGACGCTGAGCTTCGCCTCGCTCCCCTCGAAGACCTTGATGTCGGTGCGGCTGAACGTGGCCGTAGCCAGCGGGTCGTCGTCGATGACCGTCCCCCGGTAACGCGCGCCCGTACTGATGGACTCGGTCGACCGCAGCCGCAACCGGAACGCGTCGTTGTACGAGTCGTCATCCTGCACGGGCGTGATGGTCAGCTGGAAGGTATCGCTCGCGGCGAACACCGCGTCCTCGTCCAGGCCCGCGCGCGTGTTGTACGCCGGAGAAATGGTGGCGGCCTCACGGCGGCCGATGCCCTCGGTCTCGATGGTGATCTCGCCGAGCGCGTCGATGGCCTGCTGGCGCGCAGTCGGCTGACCGTCGGCGCCCTCGCCGGCCGGGCCCGCGGCCAGACCCCATGCCCTGACGGTCACCGTCAGGAGCGGGTGCTCGGAGTCGGCGTCCGCAGTCGCGCCTTCGTTCACGGAGCCGCTGCGCGGGGTGAAACCGATGCGCGGCGACTGCGCCAACGCCGTCCCGGCGGACGCCGCCAACAGCAGGGCCGCGGTCAGTGCGGTGAACAAGTGGCGCTTGCGCATGAAGATAGACCTCGCTCCGTACAGACAAAAACGGCGAACGGGCGCCATCAGAACCCATCCGCCACGAGACCGCCGGGCATTAGCCGGGGATTGAGAAGTAGGGCTGGAACACCCGGGAGGCCGCAGAGAAAGTGAAAGGGGACCCGGCGCATTCGCGCCGGATCCCCCTTCCCGAATACCGTCCCCCCTAACGCCTAGGACGATGGAGCTATCCGTTGCGCCGACGATACAGCCGCGCGCCGCCGGCCATCAGGAACAGGGCGAGTAGCAGCTGACCGAGCAGCGGCAGCGCCGCCACCGCGGTGGAGCCCATGACGGTCACAGTCAGCGAGTCGCGGCCGCCGATCGTCGCGCCGTTGGCGCTCTCGATCGTGAGGGTCGCCGAACTCGTCATCCCGTCTTCCAGCGCCCGGTCGCTGTCGGCGCTGATCGTCAGGATGGTGTTGGCGCTAGGCTCGTCAGCGGTGCCGAGCATTACCTCGTACATTCCGCCGGAGCCCGACTCGATCGTGTTGCCGGCCTGCCACAGCGAGAGCATGGCGTCGCCGCTCACGGACACCATTACCGATCCGACCTCGGTGCCGAGCGTGCCGTCGGCGAGGATGGCGACCGTGTTGGTGTCGCCCTCGTCGATTGCGATGCTCGTCGTCGCGAACGAAACGGTGGGCACTGCCTCGCCTTCGCTCCGCACCGTGACCACCAGATCAGTACCGGCGGCAATGTCGCCATATCCCGTCGGCTCGCCCTTCAGCGACTTCGTGACGAAGTTGAACGTGACCATCTCGTCGTTGAAGCCAGACATGTCGCCGCAGGCCTCGATGCCAATCGTGTAGTTCGCAGGAGTGCCGCCGATTTGACCGGCCGCCCCCACCATCCACGTGTCTTCCTCATCCGTCACTGCTTCAATGCTGTTGCCGAACGAGAGGTTGAGGACGTCGTTGTCATCGGTCGTATTGCAGCCGCCGGTTACCGCGGCGCCCTCGGGAGAGGTCGTGAACTGGATGACGTTCGTAAGGCTGCCCATACCGGAAGGATCATCGTCCGTACCCGTTTTGCCGGCGCCAAAAACCACGTTCACGGGGTTGCCCTCGGTGGTCTGGGTTCCCTCCGTCAGCCCGACGCTGGTTCTGCTGAACGCAACGGTCGGCTGCGCACTGGTATCCCTCACCGTGACCCTGTAGCTGCCGGGGCTGGGAGATATGCCAGCCTTCGGCGTCCGCAGGTCCATGGTGAACATGTTGTCCATCCAGTTGCCGTCACCGTCCGGGTCGATGATGATCAGCTTGATGACGCCGTTGCTGTCGTAGTCAATTACGGCGCCGTCCGCCACTCCGTACAGGTGGACCTTGTCGGCGTCGGTGTGCCGGGTAAGGTTGCTGTTACCGGCGAGTTCCGCCTCATCGATGGCTGAACTCTTGGAATCCAGCCAAATCCGCCGGTTGTCGCCCGTGCGCTCCAATTGCCCGGGGTACGCATCGTCTGCGGAGTGATCGAGCGTGACTGCTCCAAGGCCATCTTCCAGATCTCCAACAACGCCTTCCGAAGGCGAGGTGAGACCGCCCACGTTAATGTCGATCATTATTGGATTGGGGGTCTTGTCATCGGGGGATGCGCCCTCCATCATCGTGGAACTCGTCCCGACGAACCCGATGCTCTGCGCATACGCCGTCCCAGAAGACGCCGCAAGCAGCACAGCCGCGGCAAGGGCAGTTAGCAGATAGCCCTTCCGCATAGAAATTGATCTGACTCCGTTCATGACTCGCTCCTTTGAGACTAGGGGGTAACGGTTACTTCTTCTCGAAGTGATGCGCCGACAAGTCCTTTTGTAGCAGAGCGTTACGGGTGGGTCATGGCTCCGCCTTCATCCAAGATACCCCTACATTGGGAACGGATTTCCGTGGACGCAAGCGGCCTCCGGCGGACCTGATCCGGCCCTCCGTGGGCCGTCACCGTTCCGCTCGACGGTGAGCGCCTCGCTGTCCGAGGTGCCGATCTGGCACTTCAGGCCCTCCGGGTCTCAGCCGGCGCGCACCTGCCGGGGCGGGGCGTAGCGTTAGAGCGACCCAAGGCAAGTGGCTGGCGCTGGGAACTAAGCGGTGCCGGCGCCACGGCGCGGGCCGTCCAGGTCGTGCAGGCGATCGAGGAGCCAGAGCGGGCCGCAACTCAGTCGTCGCTACCGAGGCATCCGACGACGAAGCCGTAGCACAGTAGCAGCGTCGAGCTGCGTTTCCCACAGCATCTCCAACAAGGGCATTCGCGACTGCCCCGAGGTGCTGGCCGCCGCGGTCCTCAACCGGTTGCTGCCACAAGTGTCACGTGCTCGACATCTAGGGCCGCAGCTACCGGCTTCGCGAGCTCGAATGCACGGTGCGGGAGCACCGGTGGCAACCATCAGGGGTCCGGCCTCGACCGGCTCTCACCGGGGCGGCGATCCGGTCGCCTTCCGAGCTCCCTTGGTCCGGCCCCCGCTCTGTGCCAGACCTGGGGCCGGGACCCGCCTGCCAGGCCATGTCCCGAGTCCACCCTGAACAGGAAACCTGCATGAGACTGGGTGTCGCCTTAGTGCTTAGGACTGGACGTCGCTTGACATGCGGCGTCGATTTGGGCGCCATGCGCAGCCGCGGCAGCCGCTCACCGAGAACGCGAACAGTTCTTTCGCGGAAAATTTTGGACTCACGCGCCGACCGACGAGGACAGATACGGTCAGACCCGGTCAGAAGCGGTCAGGACGGGACGGCGGTGTTCAGAAGCGGTCAGAAATGGACGTAACGCTTTAACTATCAGTGTTTTACAAGACTTACTAACCGGGCTAGACTGTCACCCCGGGCAACCCGAACAACGGCCGCGGCCGGGAGAAGAACGGCCGCCAACTCAGGAGGAACCGGATGACCACCAGGCTGCTCACGCTCCGCGAGGTGACCGCGATCACCGCGCTGTCCCGCTCGGCCGTCTACGCCATGATGGCCGAGTCCCGTTTCCCGAAACCGATCCGCATCGGCAGCCGGGCCGTGCGCTGGGTCGAGCAGGAGCTGCTCGACTTCATCGCCAGCCGTCCCCGCGCCGGCACCGACCGCCCCGGCGTATAGCCGGGGTGCACGGCGACCTGCTCGGGCGGCCTGAGTGGGTACACGGCATCGAGTACTGCCCATGCATGGTGGGAGGCCGCACAACGTGAACCAGGCCATGAGAGCCGAACAGCATCAATCAACCACCGGCGCCAGCGCGATCTACGGCCACGGGGACCACATCGATGCTCTGAACCAACGCCACAGCGACGGTGGCGACGCGGACCGCGGCAGTGGAGACCAGAACAGCCGCGATCCACTAGGTCCCAACGACGGCGGCAAAAGAAATCAGAGCCGCCGGGATACATCGCAACGCCGTAAGGTGCAGATAATCAGCCGCCCCCTCGTGCGGCCTCTCGGTAGTAGAAGCTGAGAAGTCCACCGAGGCGCTCCCGCCGCTCAACATCGGCATCCGGATTGACCGGAGGTGGCGGTCGCTGCAGGAGTTGGTTGTCGCGGCCCTGATGGTTTCTCTCGTGATGGTAATGTTCGACGAACTCGTGGACGAGTTGGCGTACATGAGCCTCGCCAAGCGGGACCACGCGACTGAGACACTCCTCTTTGATCGAGCGGACGAACCGCTCGGCATAGGCGTTGAGATTGGGACTCTTCGGTGGCAGCCGAATCGGCTGGACACCGCCACCCGTCAGGATCTCGCCGAAGACACGCGTGTAGTGGGGATCGCGGTCGCGGGTCAGATGGGACGCGGTCCGCAGACAGCCCGCCACCGGGTCGGTCAGATTGCGGGCCAGTTGCTCCATCCACGCGCCGTACGGCTGCGGGTGGATCCCGGCGATGGTCACTCGACGGGTCTCTAGCTCGATCACGAAGAAGACGAGGTACCGCTTGAGACCCGTCAGCGTGAGCACCTCAACCGTGAACAGATCGCAGGCGGCCGGCCGTCCCAATGCGCCTATAAGAACGCCTTCCACGGCGTTCGTCGGGCCCGCTCGGGAGCCGGTTCGATCCCGTGGTCGTGCAGAATCCGCTTGACCGTGTTCCGACAGATGTCGTGGCCGAGATTCGCGAGCGCGCCACGGATGCGCGTGTACCCCCACGGTGGATTCTCGACCGCCATCCGCACCACGAGGTCGGCCACCTCGCGTGGCGTTATCGGCCGGCCTCGACGTCGGCGGGCGCTGCCGTCGTACTTCCGGGCAATCAGCCTCCGGTACCAGCGGAGAATCGTGTCAGGCGTGACGATGCCGGCGACCTGCGCCAGAATCCGCCGGCCGAGTTTCTGGCCTCGCACCGCGACTCGACGGCGCTGGGCGTCGGTCAGGCGAAGTGGACGTGGGCCAAGTTGCTCCCGGAGGACCCGATTCTCCTCCCGGAGATAATCGATCACGTCTTCCTCACGATCACGTCTTCCTGGTGGCGGTTCACCCAGCCAGCGGCCGTGAGTTTGAGGAAGCGCAGAGCGTCGGGCATTCCCTGAGGCTACTGCGCGAGCAGCCGCTCGCACCGACCTTGTTTCGCCGATTCGCCAACCTCGGCCGCTTTGTTGCACCATACACGGTCTGGTCCTTCGTGAGCTGTGGTTCTCGGAGTTCGCAGACGGCCAGATGTACCACGAGGCTGGGTCGTGGTGCTCGCGGTGTTGTTGTTTCGGTCCGGTTTCTTTGTTGGCGGCAGGGTCGGTCTTCAGTGTCACAGTTCCGTTGTCCCCGTCGTTAGACAGATTCTTGAACTACAGGTCCACCAGGTCCTCGGGCATGGCTGCGATGGTGTGGTCCCAGGAATCGGCGTTGAGGAGGGCTGTGGTTGACGTGGGGCACGTTCCGTGGGGCAACTAGTCTCCCTCGTCGCCGAGGGCATCAGGTCGCGCTCAGAGGCGACTTCCCTGATTGTCGACGTACCGACGATGATCGGGTGTTCAGGAAGGCCGACGACAAACGCGGCGAAGCCGCGCTAGGAGTCTGCGCCGCAGGAGATACCGCGGCGTGAATTGGGTCGTCGGCCCATGCTCTGCCTCATCGTGCCGGAGCAGCTTCCGCGGTCGTCCGGCGAGGTAGATCCTCGGCGGATGGCGAGATCCGGCGTTGACGGGCCACTTGGTCCGCCAGAGACTGTGATGCGCGCCGGTCGGTCGCGACTGCGAGCCTCATGCCCCGGCGTCACGCCGCCATCAGGACGTGCAGGCGCTTGGCGTTCAACGCCAGGCACACCAAGTCCCACTCGCCGCGCACCTTCTCCAGCCCCCGTAGGCTGAAGCGCCGGAATCCCAGCACGTGCTTGATCCAGCCGTTGGGAGCCTCCGACAGCCACTTGCGTTCTGCATACGCCGCACGGCCCGCCAGCGTCGCCAGCTTCTCGGCCATGCGACTCGTCGCGGGATACTTCTCCGGGTCGCGGGGCCTCGCCGCCTGCCCCTCCCGGCCCAAGGACACATACCCGTCGATGCCTCGCGTTTCCAGGTCCGCCAGGTCGCGCTCGTTGCTGTAGCCGGCGTCCGCCAGCACCGTCTCCGGCTGTTCGCCGACCGTCTCCGCCACCGCGTCGAGCAGCGCCGGCACACCACCCTGGTCGCTCGCGTTCGCCGTCACCTCCGTCGCCACCACTAACTGGTGCGCACCATCGACCGCCACCTGCGCGTTGTAGCACTGTTGGAACCCGTCGTTGCTCGTCTTCATGATCCCGCTCTCCGGGTCCGTGAAGTTGCTCTGCGCCTTAGCGTCCGGCTCGCCATACGACCGCTTGTAGGGCTGCCCGCCCTTCGGGTTCCGGGCTTGGTCCGGCTGCCGACCGCGGGCGTCGTCCGCTGCCCGCTGCTGCGCCTCCAACCGCGACTTCGCCGCCCGGATCGCCGCCACACGGTCTTCCCGGCGGCGCAACTCCGCCGGCAACTCGTCGCCCCGCACGTCCGCCCCCAACCGCGCGTCCTCGGCCGCGTCGGCCGCGCCAGCCGCCGCCAGCAGCGCCTCAATCTCCCCCCGCAGCCGCCGCTCCTCCTTCGCCATTCGCCCGTAGCTCATCGCCTTCCGTTTGCTCGCATTCGCACGCACCTTCGTGCCGTCAATCGACAGCTTCCCGAAGCGCGCCAGACCCAATTCCCGCGCCAGACGAACCACCGCTACAAACAGCTCCTTGAAGTCCGACAAGTGCCGCCGCCGGAACTCGCATAGCGTCCGATGTTGCGGGAAGTTGCCCGCCCCCAGAACCCGGAACGCCACGTCCTCTTCCAGCTTCCGCGCGATCCCTCGCGACGAGAACACCCCCGTCGCATACGCATACAGCAGCACCTTCACCATCATCCGTGGTGCATAGGGTGCGTTGCGCCGACCGTCCCCCGCATACGGCGCGTAGAACGCCGTCAGATCCAGACCGTCCACCAGGTCGCTGACGTGGTGCGCCAAGTGGCCCTCCGGCAACCACGCCCGCAGGTCCGCCGGCAACAGCAGCATCTGATCCGGTAAGTAGGGGCGGAACGTCGTCGACATCAGGTCCTTTCCTCCTCGCTTGCCCTACAATTGTCGCACCGTTTCTGCGGCGCAGACTCCTAGTCTCGTTCCGTCCGGTGGATCGAGACCGACGAGGATGATGCCTGTGCAGCCTGTGGGCGGCGCGTCCACCGTCCAAAGCAGGGCGGGAAACGCGCTGTACCTGGTGGGATGGTCTGGCGCGACTGCCCGCTGAACCACTTCGGTCCCGAAGGGTGCGCCGCACCGGTGATCGTGCGCGGCATGCTCACGGATGGACCTATTGATACACCGCCGCGACGGCACCCCCCACGATCTCGCCGGCCAGGTAGATCCGGTCGTGCACGCCCTCGGTCCCGATCCGGATGGTCCCCTCGTCGTCGCTCGTGCCTGCACTGCCGATGTATATGTTGTTGCTGCCGGTCAGGCTGTTTATACCGGCGCCGTAGCCGATCGCGATGTTGCCCGAGCCCTCTTCGTTGCGCCGCAGGGCGCTGCGGCCGATGCCAACGTTCTGGTTGCCCAGGCTGAAGAGCAGTGCGCCCGTGCCGATGGCGACGTTGTCCTCACCCGACTCCGTGGCCTTGAGCGTATCGCTGCCGATCGCCGTGTTGAACGACCCGTCCGTCACCCGCACCATCGAAGCGGTGCCGATGGCCAGGTTGGAGCGCCCGGTCGTCAGACTGCGCAGCGTCTGCCAGCCGAACCCGGCGTTCTGTAGGCCGCTGGTCAGCGAGCGCAGCGTCTGCTGGCCGACCGCGGTATTGCCCGTGCCCGTCGTCACCGACTCCAGCGCACGCGACCCGAGGTGCGTGTTGGTGGTGCTGTCGGAGTGGTCCTGCGGGGTGTAGCTGCCGCCGTCATCCGCAGCGGCGCGTTCGTCCGCCGCCGGCATGGTGGGCGACTCGGGTGCGGACGACAGGAATACGCCGGTGCCACCCTGCAGCCCCTGGGGCCCTGGCGGCCCCGCCGGGCCGGCGGCGCCCACGGTCAGGAAGAAGATTGCGCCCACGCCCTCGGGCCAGGTGGCCGCCAGCAGGTACGTGCCGGGCAGCAGCTCGGGGAACCCCGCCAGCAGCGCCGACTCGGTCGCCGACACCACGGCCAGCTCCGTCATGCCGAGCGTCACCTCGGGAACGCTCGTCGGAAAGTCGTAGCCGTTGATCGTCAGCGCCGCCGTCTCGACGTTGACGAGCGCCTCCGTTATGAGCGGCTGCGGCACCAGCGGCATCTGCGCGTTGGCCTGCAGATACACGACGCTCGCCGCAACCAACAGCACAAGGCCGCCAATCGAAAAGAAACTCCGCCCATTCGTCATCGGAACACTCCCATGTTTGGCAACCAACCCGGGAAACCCGTGGCAGGTCCACTCTCCCAGGTTCCCGACGCCGCGCCGGTGCGCGTCACCTGACCTCCAGATCCGGCGGCATCGACTCTACCACCATGCCGGGACGCGGCGTGGTCAGCAGAACGTGTCCGCCGCCGGGCACGGGCGCCGGCGGCGCCGGCTCTTCGATATCGTGCGGTCGGAGCAGTTGCCGCAACCGCTCACGTTGCGCGGCCTCGGGCTCGGACGGCGGCTGGCCAGGCTCGGAGCCCGTTGACCGCTCGGGCGAGGCCAACGGGCGCGGCGGAACGGGTGCGGCGCGGATCTCCACCCGCTCGTAACGAGATGCCTCCGGGTCGGACCGCGCACGCCCGACGGCCACGTAGCCGGCCGCCGGCTGCAGCAGCCAGCGAAGTGCCTGCGCCTCGTCGCAGTCGACCAGATGAAGCGACACCCGCGCCGTTTCGATCGGCCCGGCCCCCGTGAACCGCGTCCCCCCGGCGCGCGCCCACGCGGCCAGGGCATCGCCCAGCGTGGCATCGTCGGCGATCAGCGTTACCCGACCGCCGCCGATCGCTATGTGCAACTCCTCGGCCGCGGCGACCGACGCCCCGCAAGCTGCCAGCACGCTGACGACCGCGCCCGCAACGCACCTCCGACTCGCGCAAAATATTGCCGGCAACTTGGCAACCAGCATATATCGCACTCCCGCATGATTCCGTCGGCTTTGGCATCGATCAGCGTGCCGTGATTCCCTGTCCGGTTCAAGACTGTCCAACGTATAGCTAAAAGTATACATATGTGTCCGCGCGCTGTGAACACGCAAGTCCACGCGCGCACTCCGCGGGCGTGGGCCGGGAGTGCGGCATTGGCTTCTCAGGTCCATCCCACGTTCCGCGGTGCGCGTCGTCGAGTGTGACGTTCGCCTGAGGCGTATCGGTCGGTCAATGCCGAATGCCAATCGCCGCTGGCGCGGCGTGTCACCGCTTCTGGCCGCGTGTGCCGTGTGGGCAGGTCTTGCCGTCGATGCAGTCGCGCAGGGAAGCGTCGCTTCGGATCGGGCGGCGCTGGAGGCGCTCTACGACGCGACCGATGGTCGGAACTGGACCGACAGCACGAACTGGAAGGCATCGGCGCCGCTCGGCGAGTGGTTCGGGGTGACCACCGACCCCGCTGGCCGAGTCACGAGTCTGGAGGTGCCGGGTAACGGGTTGACCGGGCCGATCCCTCGCGAGTTGGGAAGCCTGGTGAACCTCCGATCTCTACACCTCTACCAAAACGGATTGACGAGACCGATCCCGGGCGAGCTGGGAAGCTTGGTGAACCTCGAGACGCTTGACCTCTCGAGCAACGATTTGATGGGGCCGATCCCGGCCGAACTGGGTGGCCTGCCGAACCTCAGGTGGCTGGCCCTCTTTGGCAATGACTTGACCGGACCGATCCCGGACGAGCTGAGCGGCCTCGCCAATCTGGAGTGGCTGATACTCTCCGGCAACTGGGAGCTTTCCGGATTGCTCCCGGCGAGCCTGCGCCTTCCGCGTCTTAGTAAACTGGATATCTGGCTGACCCAGGTGTGTGCGCCGGCCGCCTGGCGGGCTTGGCTGCAGACGATCGACTTTAACGGAGCATCGTGCGAGGACGACCCCGCGACGATTGACGTGGCGATCTTCTACACACCGGGCGCGCGCTAGGATGCAGGTGGTACCGCCGCCATCGAGGCTGAGATGGACCTGCTGATAGCCCTGGCGAACGAGGCCTACACTATGAGCGGGGTCCGACACCGTATGGCGCTGGTAGCCAGATCTGAGGTGCCATACACGGAGTCCGGCGATGTCTTTACCGATCTTCGCCGTTTCTCTGACCCGTCTGACGGCCATATGGACGAAGTGCACCCGGTGCGCGAACGGACCGGGGCTGATCTCGCTCACTTGCTTCTTCGCCCCTTCGGCGGAGGCGACATAGGCGGCGTAGCCGATCTGGGTGGCCCTTTCGGCCTCACGGACTTGTGCTGTCCGGGAGTCTTTGTGCATGAGACGGGCCACAACCTGGGGCTCCTTCACGACCGATACAATCAGGATCCCGAAGGGAGCGCATTGTCGTCCGATCCCGCGTACGGCTACGTGAACCAGGAAGGGCTCACTGTCGGGGCCCCGCAGACCCGCCGCTGGCGCACGATAATGGCCGAGCCTGACCAGTGCATCGATGCCTCCACAGAATGCCGCCGCCAATTGGTCCGTTTTTCGAATCCACGCCAGCACCACGACGGCGACCCGTTGGGCGTTCCCTAGAACCTATCTCAAAATCGTTTAAACAATATCAGCAAGGATGCGAGTTGCACAAAGCCCAGGAAGTTGTTCGGATAGTACTCCCAGCGCGTCACAATACGGCGCTGCCATTGGAGCCAGGCAAAAAAGCGCTCGACCTTCCACCGCCGCGCGTAGCGACGTAAGGGCCGACCGTCCTGTGTCTTGCGCCGCTTCCGATTCTTGCGATGTGGCGCGACCATCTCGACACCCTCGGCCTTCAGTTCAGCGTCCAAGGGGTCACTGTCGTTCGCTTTGTCGCCAATCAGGCGCTCCGGCGTCGCCTCAATCATGTAGAAGTCGAAGCTCAACTGCACCAACGTGACTTCATGATGGTTCGCCGCGTGAGTGCTGACCAAGAGCGGCAACCCCTCCCGGTCCACGATCCCCATGATTTTCACGCCTTTTCCGCGCTTCGTCGGGCCGACCTCCGCGCCACCCCCCTTCGCCGACGAGAACATCGCGTCAATGAAACTCTCCGATTCGTCCAGGCCGCCCCGCTCGCGGAGCGTATTGGCCACATCCACCAGGATATCCCGGAGCACCTCGTGGCGGCACCACGTCTGGAAGCGGCGATGCACGGTCTTGTAGTTCGGATAACACTGCGGCAACATATGCCATTGTGCGCCCGTGTTCAGAATCCACAAGACCGCCTCCAGCACCCGACGGGTCGGAATGGGTTTGCGACCCGCTCGCCCCGGAACACGACGCTCCTCAGGAAAGTGCTCCCGAATCCGTTCCCATTGCTCGTCGGTCAACTTCACCATCACAATTAGAATAACTTAATTCGGCCTCGATCTCAATTTTGAGATAGGTTCTACGGATTCGGGTCGGACGTGACCGGCCCGGCCGATGCGGCGGCCGTCCTCAACGCCACGGGTCCCGCGGTGGCGCTGTGGCGGGATCGGCCGGCTGGCGCCAACCGCCCGCCAGCCACGGTCGAGACGCTGTCGGACCAGGCGCTGACGCTGCCGGGCACGCTGGATGTGGACGTGTCACGAACTTTCTCCGACCCCGACGGCGACCCGCTGACCTACACCGTGTCGTCGTCGGCGCCGGACGTGGTGACGGTAGGCTCGACGGGCGCCCGCGTGACGCTGACGGCGGTGAGCGCGGGAACAGCGATGGTCCACGTGACGGCGACCGATCCGGGCGGGCTGCGCGCTACGCAGTCATTCACCGTAACCGTGGCGACGACAGTGCGGGCTCCGTTCACCGACGACCCGCTTCGCACCGGGGTGACGCCGGTGAGGGCCGTCCACTTCACGGAGCTACGGGAACGGATCGACCTCCTGCGGGAAGCGGCGGGTCTGGGGCGGCTCCGCTGGACGGACCCGGTGCTGCGGGCGGGAGTTACGCCGGTCAGGCTCGAGCACCTGATGGAGCTGCGGAGCGCGGTGGTGGCGCTAGAATAGCCGTGCCGGGCGCAGGCCGCATGAGCCGGGGTCTGACTGGCAGCAGAGGTAAGTCATGATGGAGCGCTCCGGACACGTATCACCGGGACGGGCTAGGAGTCTGCGCCGCAGGAGGTGCCGCGGCGTGAAATGGGTCGTCGGCCCATGCTGTTCGTCATTGTGCCGGAGCGACTTCGGCGGTTGGCCGACGAGGTAGCTCCTCGGCGGCGGGCGAACCAGATAGCAAGATTCGGCCTTGCGGGGCCGCCTGACCCGCCAGAGAGCCCGATGCGCGCCGATCGGTAGCCATTGCGAGCCTCATTCCCCGCGTGTTACGCCGCCATCAGGGCGTGCAGGCGCTTGGCGTTCAGCGCCAGGCACACCAGGTCCCACTCGCCGCGCACCTTCGCCAGCCCCCGCAGGCTGAAGCGCCAGAATCCCAGCACGTGCTTGATCCAGCCGTTCGGAGCCTCCGACAGCCACTTGCGTTCTGCATACGCCGCACGGCCCGCCGCCGTCGACAGCTTCTCTGCCATGCGACTCGTCGCGGGATACTTCTCCGGGTCTCGGGGCCTCGCCGCCTTCCCCTCCCGGCCCAAGGACACATACCCGTCGATGCCTCGCGTTTCCAGGTCCGCCAAGTCGCGCTCGTTGCTGTAGCCGGCGTCCGCCAGCACCGTCTCCGGCTGCTCGCCGACCGTCTCCGCCAGCGCGTCGAGCAGCGCCGGCACACCACCCTGGTCGCTCGCGTTCGCCGTCACCTCGGTCGCCACTACCAACTGGTGCTCACCATCGACCGCCACCTGCGCGTTGTAGCACTGCTGGAACCCGTCGTTGCTCGTCTTCATGACCCCGCTCTCCGGGTCCGTGAAGTTGCTCTGCGCCTGCGCGTCCGGCTCGCCATACGACCGCTTGTAGGGCTGCCCGCCCTTCGGGTTCCGGTCTTGGTCCGGCTGCCGACCGCAGGCGTCGGCGGCGGCCCGCTGCTGCGCCTCCAACCGCGACTTGGCCGCCCGGATCGCCGCCAGACGGTCTTCCCGGCGGCGCAACTCCGCCGGCAGCTCGTCGCCCCGCACGTCCGCCCCCAACCGCGCGTCCTCGGCCACGTCGGCCGCGCCGGCCGCCGCCAGCAGCGCCTCAATCTCCCCCGTCAGCCGCCGCTCCTCCTTTGCCATCCGCCCGTAGCTCATCGCCTTGCGTTTGCTCGCATTCGCCCGCACCTTCGTGCCGTCAATCGACAGCTTCCCGAAGCGCGCCAGACCCAATTCCTGCGCCAGACGAACCACCGCTACAAACAGCTCCTTGAAGTCCGCCAAGTGCCGCCGCCGGAACTCGCATAGCGTCCGATGTTGCGGGAAGTTGCCCGCCCCCAGAACCCGAAACGCCACGTCCTCTTCCAGCTTCCGCGCGATGCCCCGCGACGAGAACACCCCCGTCGCATACGCGTAGAGCAGCACCTTCACCATCATCCGCGGTGCATAGGGCGCGTTGCGCCGACCGTCCCCCGCATACGGCGCGTAGAACGCCGTCAGATCCAGACCGTCCACCAGGTCGCTCACGTGGTGCGCCAAGTGGCCCTCCGGCAACCACGCCCGCAGGTCCGCCGGCAACAGCAGCATCTGATCCGGTGCGTAGGGGCGAAACGTCGTCGACATCAGGTCCTTTCCTCCTCGGCTCGCCTACAATTGTCGCACCGTTTCTGCGGCGCAGACTCCTAGTGCTTTGCCACGAGTAAACATTAGGGCTGTCGGGGAACTCATCTCGAACCGAGAGAGTTCCCGTGGGGAAAAAATACATCGTTCGACTCACGGCACAGGAACGCGAGGTCTGTCAACAGACGCTCCGAACGCTCAACGGCGGCAGCGAGAAGGTGCGCCGCGCGCAGATTCTCTTGAAGGCCGATGCGGACGGGCCAAGGTGGACCGACCGGCAGATCGCCGAGGCCTTTTCGTGCCGCACCAAGACGGTCGAGAACATTCGCCAACGATGCGTGCTGGACGGGTTCGAACAGGCGCTGGAGCGAAAACGACGCGAATCACCCCCGGTCGAGAAGCTGCTCGACGGCGAACAGGAGTCCCAGGTCATCGCCTTGCGTCTGGGGCCGCCCCCGAGGGGCTTTGCGAACTGGTCGCTACGGCTGTTGGCGCGCCGGGTCGTCGAGTTGGGGGTCGTCGAGTCGATCAGCCACGAAACCATCCGGCGGACGCTTAAAAAAACGGCATGACGCGGCGGAAAATCGAGTATTGGGTGATCCCGCCACAGGCCGATGCCGAGTTCGCGGCGAACATGGAACAGGTCTTGGACCTGTATCAGAAACCCTACGATCCGGATTGTCCCGTCGTGTGCATGGACGAGCAGCCGGTGCAGTTGGTCAGGGAAACCCGTCCGCCGATGGCGGCCACGAAGCAGCGTCCCCGGCGTGTCGACTACGAGTACGAACGGGCCGGCACGGCCGCGGTCTTCCTGTTCAGCGAACCGCTGGCGGGTTGGCGGCAGGCGACGGCCCGGGCCCGGCGCAGGAAGGTGGACTGGGCGCTGGAGGTCGCCGGCCTGTTGGAAGGACGCTACGCCGACTGCGAGAAGATCACCTTGGTGTGCGACAACCTCAACACGCACACCAAGGGCGCCTTCTACGAAGTGTTCGAGCCGACCCGGGCACGGCAACTCGTTCGTCGCATCGAGTTCTGCCACACGCCGAAACACGGGAGTTGGCTGAACATCGCGGAGAACGAGCTGAGCTCGATGACGCGCCAATGCCTGCGCGAACGCCGCATCGGCGACCTCGAGACCCTGCACGGCGAAGTGTCGGCGTGGTCCACCGACGTCAATGGCACGCAACGCGGCGTGGACTGGCAGATGAAGGTCGACGATGCGCGCTGTAAACTCAAGTCCGTCTATCCGAAGATTATGACGTGACGGACCACTAGTGTCCCGTGCGGGAGGTTTCTTGACGCAATGATTGGCGCGCCCGTTCGACAGCATCGAGGATGGCGCTGGCCGACTCGGTCCATCTGAACGGTTTGGCAGCGTGCATGTTGTGGGTCTCAATGAAGCGGCGGATTTCATCTCGCAGGTCGCTCACGCTGGTGAAGACGCCTCGTCTGAGAGCGCACCGCTCCAACTGTCCGAACCAGGTCTCGACGGCATTGAGCCATGACGCGCTGGTCGGCGTGAAGTGCAGGTGAAAGCGGGGATGGGCAGCGAGGAAGTCGCGTATCGCTTCGGTCGTGTGCGTGCTGCTGTTGTCGACGATCAGGTGCAACGCCAGCTCGGGCGGCGTCGCACGGTCGATTTGCGCAAGGAACTGCCGGAACTCGGTGGCGCGATGGCGCCGGGTGATGCGGCCGAGCACCTCGCCGGTGGCGACGTTGAAGGCGGCATAGAGATTCGCGGTGCCGTGCCGCTTGTAGTCGTGGGTGCGCCGCGCGACCTGCCCGGGCCGCAGCGGGAGCATCGGATGGGTCCGGTCGAGGGCCTGGATCTGCGTCTTCTCGTCGACCGAGAGCACCAGTGCGTTGTCGGGTGGGTTGAGGTAGAGCCCGACCACGTTGATAACCTTCTCGGCGAACTGCGGGTCCCGGCTCAGCTTGAAGGTCTTGAGCCGATGGGGCTTGACGTCGGCAGCCTGCCAGACCTTCCGCACCTGCCACTGCGTGACCCCCGCGTAGCGCGCCATCAGCCGGGTGCTCCAATGCGTCGCCTCGACGGGCACCCGCTCGGTGGTCAGAAACAGAATGCGCTCGACGGTCTGCCGGCTGAGCACCGTCGGCCGCCCCGAGCGCGGCCGGTCCACCAATCCTTCGAGCCCATCGGCGCGGTAGCGACGGTGCCACAGGTGCACGGTCGCCCGGCTGATGTGCAACAGTCGAGCAGTTTCCGTGGGGCTGCGGCCCCCGTCGAGCGAGAGCAGGATGCGCGCCCGCCGGGTCTGACCGCTCGGCGTCGTCGACCGTCGCAGCCACCGTTTAAAGGTCTCCCGGTCCTCCGGGAGCAATTGAAAGTCCTTGGTCGTCTGCATGCATCAGACAGTACCAAGTTTCGGTAACCAGTACAAGTACTTAGCGCACGGTACACTAGCCGCGCGTGGCCCAAGCTCGCAGCGCTGGCCGTCCTGCTACTCTCGGGCTGGCCGGTGGGCGAGACGGCCGGGCAGCCCGGCGGGCTCTTTACGGCCGTTTCGCCGTCCGCCGCGGCCGCGAACGCCGCTCGGACCGCACCCGACCCGCTGACGTTGCGGCGGCGTCTGGTCAAGATTGACCTCGGGCAACTCGCGCCGGCGCCGGACTCGGCGGCCCGGGTAGCCGCGGCGGGTATCGAGATCGCGCCCCGCGGGGTGTTGACGCTGAACCTGTTCGAGGACGCGGTGTTCACCGGCCTCGTGGAGCGGACGGCGCCGACCTTTTCGGGTGGTCAGGCGCTGTCGGGCCGGTTGGGCGGTATCGAGATGGGCACGGTGACGCTGGTCGTGAACGGCGATGCGGTAGCGGGCACCGTGCGGACGCCGGAGGCGACCTACCGCATCCGGCCGGCGGGTAACGGGCTGCACGCGGTCAGCGAGGAGCCCGCTGGCCACGATCAACACCGTCATCAGGTTGGCGACCCCGTTGCGCGCGAACCATTCGATCAACTCCACGACCAAGGCACCGACCTCGGGGCCGAGCTGCACGCTGGCAGCCCCCAACGCCTCGGAGGTCTGCGCAGCGCCTGGCGGCCCTGGACTCGGCGCCGACACTGCGAGCAGTGGCCGACCTCGATGTCGAAGCGGCGCACGATGGGACGCACCACCGGCAGGTATTCCTCGCTCGCCCTGGACCGGGTCTTTGCGGTACACTCCCGCGTACGTGCTGGGCGCCGGAGTAGCGTAAGGCTCGAGAGAATAACAATATGAAGCGGAAAATGACGCTCCTATTGGCGGTTTCGATCGCGATGATGTTGACACTTCAGGCTCAGCAGTGGACTGATCCGGGGCTGGGCAAAGGGACGCCGATTAGGGCCGTGCATATCACCGAAATCCGCGAAGCGCTTGCCCAACAAATCTTGCCGAATGCGGCGATTGTCTGTCCACCGTGGACCGACGATCCGATTATTCGCGGCATAACGAGAATCAAGGCGATTCACATCACGGAATTGCGCGAATGCATCGACGACGTCCTCAGCGGTGTCGGCGGTGTCGTAGGGGGAGGGTTCACGCTTTCCGGGCACGTGCGCGACAGCTCAGCCGGGACGAGCATCTCGGGGGGGACTCTGCAGATCCAGGACGGGCCGCATGCCGGGCGTGCGACGACGACCGATGCCACCGGGCGATACTCGATCAGCAACGTAGCTGGGGACATGGAGATTCGGGCGAGGGCGACTGGGTACAGGGACGAATATGCTCGGGTGACGCTCGATCGGGATCGCATGCAGGATTTCTCGCTTGTCAAGATCGCGGCCGGGCTGCCGGTTGCTGGTGCCTTTGGGACCGCGGTCACAAGCTATTCGGCTCGTTCCGCCGACTTCACGGTTGACGTTTTTGCACTGGACGCTGACTCCAACTTAATTTCTCTGAACCAGAACGCGTTCACCATCAACTCTTTTGAGTCCAACGGCATAAATTTCGATTTTAGAAACCAGGGTGTTGGCGTTGTGAGCCAGGGCAATGCCGGCCCGTACTCGGCTACATTCTTGCTCGATCAGAGTGGAAGCATTCAGAGTACGGATCCTGGGGATACAAGGATCGATGCTGCAGAAGTGTTCATGGACAAACTTTCTCGTGGCGACGAGGTGGCGCTTCTCTCGTTTACTGGCGACACACGTCCTCCGGTTACCCAACACAGGGATCGCAACGGGACGAGATTCACGAACGATCCAGATGGATTTGATGCGGAGTTGCGTCGATTGGCCGGAGCGGAAGGCGGGTCCACGCCACTCTATGATGCTATCATTACCGCCGTAGACTATACTGTTGCGCATGCAAGCAATACGAACCGCGCAGTGCTTATATTTACAGACGGGGAGGATACCTCGAGCAGTGCTAGCGTCGACGATGCCATTAGTGCTGCCAATCGGCATAACGTGGCACTACACACCGTTGCCCTGTCGGCGAGCACAGACCTCCATGTCTTGACGCGATTGGCCAACTCGACAGGTGGCTCGGTGGCCTATGCGAGCGACGCTCGGCAGCTGATTTCGTACTATGGTGCTTTGGGGCGGTACCTGTCGGGCGCAGACCGGTTCTATCGCACGAGCTGGAACGTAAACATCGACAGCGGTAACTTCGGGCCGGGGTGGTCCATTAGCGCTGGTGTTCGTATTGCTACTCAATACGGCCAGCTCTATGCGCCGTTTCGTATTGAGTTTAGTGGAAGCTCAACATCTACATCTGCTCTGGGTAATAAGGATCCGCTTGGGTTCGTGATCCAGGCGCACGACGGTCGTCCTCCTCTGTCTGTTTGGGAGTGATTGGGGCCGGCCGGATTTGCGAGTCTCCTCAAACTCGTGTGGGTGTGAACGGCCGCAGGTCGACGGCTCGCGAACCCCAAGAACCCCCGTGTTCACGGCCTCTGCTGCGCCCTCGCGACTACGCATACCAAGCCCACGCGCCCGCCGGTTCCTCGCGCGTCCGGCGTGAAGACGTCGACGGCCTCGACGCCGCCGTCCAGGCAGGGCCGCAAGGCCCATAACTGCTCTTTGAGCGGAGGGTGGTAGCGGCAAGATGAACAGGGACCCCCCGTTGTAGTGTTGTCGAGGCCACGTCCCGATGAGCGCTATTGCCGTGTCACCTCCTGTAGCGCGCGGGGCGCCTGATCGCGTGTGTTCAGCGTCAACTACTTTGGCGTCTTGGCGACAATTATTTTGGCAGGTTCAGGTGCGACCAGCACCGGTGTCGAGAGTATGGTGATGGCCTGACGCGGGGGTGGACGGCGCGCGCGCCGTCCACCCCCGCGTCAACGTAGCTTCGAGCAAGCTCGGCTGGTTCCTAGTTTTCGGGCTCAGGAAGCAGCAACTCGGCGGGACCGCGGCAACAGCGGACCCGGCGCCCGTCCGCGGGGTATGGCGGACGGCGGCGCCTTTCGGCGGGATCGGTCCGTTCGGTAGCTTGGCACGTCGAACTCGAGCACGACGGCGTGGTGCACCAAGCGGTCGATCGCTGCGGCGGTGGCCATCTGGTCGCGGAAGATCCGGTCCCACTGGCTGAAGACCAGGTTGCTGGTCACCATCACCGAGCGGCGCTCGTAGCGCTCGGCCAGGAGCGTGAAGAGCACCTCGGCCTCGTCCGAGCTCTGCTGCACGTAGCCCAGTCGTCGAGCAGGATTACGTCGAAGAGGTCCGGCTTGCGGAGCGCGCGGGGCAGGTCGAGGTCGCGTTTGGCGCCGAGTAATTCCTGCACCAGGGCGTAGGCTGGGGTATACAACACGCTGTGGCCGGTTTCGACCAGCGCGTGCCCGACGGCGCATAGCGCGTGGCTCTTGCCAACGCCGGGCAGGCCGAACGCCAGCACGTTGGTCGCCGTCTCCACGAACGCCCCGGTGGCCAGCGTTTCGAGCTGCTGGACGAGCGGAGCCGGCAACCGGCCGGTGTCGAGGGTCTCGAACGTCTTGCCGGGCGGCAAGCGCGCGGCCCGGCGCAGCCGGGCGATCCGGCGCTGACGGCGTGCCTCGGCTTCTGCCTCCAGCACTTCCAGCAGCACCTTCAGCGCGTCGTGATGGCCGGCCTGCGTCAACCGCGGCACGATCTCCTCGCCCGCCGTCGTCAGGCCGAACTGCTTGAGCAGCGTCGTCACCTGCGCGGTTACCGGCGTCATCCGCGCAGACCTGTGGCCAACAGCGCGTCGTAGTGCGCCAGGTCCGGGCGGGGTATGTGCACGACGGGGACGGTCGGGGCCGGCGGACGCACGTGGGCCTGGACGCTGGCGTAGTCGCATGTCGCGCCGGCGGCGAGCTGGGCGCGAAGCGCGGCCTCGACCTGCCGCTCGCTGGTCGTGGCCGCCAAGTGCAACAGGCGCACGTACTCGACGTCGGACCGCTCGCCATGCGTCCGCCCGAGCGCGTCGTACGCTGCCCGAAACGTCAGCGACGGAAACAGCTCTTCCCGGTAGCGATACCGCGCAAAGGCACCCGGCTTGCGGACCAAGCTCCCGATGATGTGGCGATAGTCGACCCGGTGCTCCACCACGCGCCGCAGCCGCGGCATCGTGCACAACACCCGGCCACCATGGAGGACCTCAACCGTCGTCGGATGCTGACGCGCCTCGACCGTGTGCCCGATCAGCCGCGACGGCACCGAGTAGATTCGGCCGCCGACCCGGATCGTGCTCCACTTACGCACCCTGCACTGAAACGTCGTGTACTCGGGGACCGGCGCCGCCGGCAGCGGCCGCAGGTGTATCCTCTCCTCGGCCAGCCGCGCCGCCGCCGCCCGGTTCCGCGTCCGGTCGACGACCGCCCGCACAAAGGTAAGATACGCCGCCTCATCGACGAAGTCGGTAGCGCCCCGCAACAACAGCGCCTGCTCGATGGCGGTCTTAGTCCGGAAGTGCGACTGCTCGACGACCCCGTTTTCATGGGCCTTGCGGGGCTGAATCCGCGACGAGCGCAGCCCGTAATGCTCCAGCACCTGCCGGAACCGCGCAGTGAGCTGCCGCCCGCCACTACGTCGCAACTCGCGCGTCGCCGCCGACAAATTGTCGTGCCGCAGCACCGCCGGCGCCGCGCCCAGCGTCCAGAGCGCCCCCTGAACGCCTGCCACCAGCGCCTCGAACGTCTCGCTCAGCGCCAACGTCACGTACGTCCACCGGCTGTAGCTCAGCACCCACTCGAACAGCAGGTGCGGAAACGCCGCGCCCTGAATCGTCACCCGCAAATCGCGAGCGTCCGTGAAGTCGAACGCCGCTTCCCGGCCCGGCGCAGCCACCTGCTCGAAATACACCTCGTGATCCGGACCGTGCTGCGCCCGCCACTCGCGCACCCGCCGCTGCAACGTCCGCAGCTGGCCCGGCTCAAAGCGGCTAGGATGCTGCTCACAGAACCACTCGAACAGCGTCAGCGCCTGCAGCCGTCCTCCCGCGTCGGCCACCAATCGCGGTACCACCTCCGACTCCCAAACGTCCGCAAACGGATCCTCCCGCGTCCGCCATGTCCGGGGCGCCTTCGCCGCCGACGGTAAGGTCCCGCGCCGCCAGCGGTGCGCCGTCCGCTCGCCCATCCCCGCCGCCGCCGCGGCCGCCGCCACCGTCTTCCCTTCCATCCGCTTGTGTCGCAATCGCCGAACCTGCGCGTCGGTCACCAACCCGTCCTCCCAGGGGAAAACAGGCAGTCTCACACGCACATCTCACCGCCCTCCGACCGGCCAACCGCGTCGTCGTCGGCCTGCCATAATAGTTGTCGTTGATCACGCGTGTAGCGGCCTTGAGCCGGCAGCCGTCGCCGCGCCGCGAGACGCCGAGTTGACCGGCAACCTGCTTGACCGTCAAGAGCTGAGCCATCAGCAGCACCTGTTGTCGTCATGGCACGCTGCCCGGCGAAGCGTTGCGGCGGAATGGAGCTCGTCCTCGCCGCCGCGATCCCGATGCAACCTGCCGACGTATGCGTACATGTACCGAAACGGCGGATCACGGTAACAAGCCTGGTCAAGCGCCGTCCGCCTTGAGAGGCGGTATACTTCCCGGCGTGACGACCATCGATTTCGCCGAGGCGGTCCGGCGTCGCCTCGCGGAAAGAGGACAATCCCAGTACCGCGCCGCGCTCAACAGCGGCCTGCCGCAAGACGCCATCCGGTCAGTCTTGAACGGGCACGTCCCGCGCCTGAACCGCGTCGAGCAGATCTGCCGCGCCCTCGGCCTGGAGCTCTACATCGGTCCGCCGCGGGACGTTCAGGTCGAGGCCGACGGCGCGGAAACGTCCCGCCCGCTGACGCGCTTCAGCTCGAGCGTCCAACTGCCGGTGCGGGCGATTTCGCAGCCGTCGCCCGAGGTCTACCTGATGGAGAGCGAAGAGCAGGATCAGACGCGGCCGGCGCCGGTGGATCTGGACGACCCGCAGGCGTTCTACGCGTTGTTTCACGGCTACTCGATGGTCCCGAGCGGCATCGGACCGGCGGATTTCTGCCTCGTCTCTCCGTGCGCGAAGCTCGAACCCGGTCAGCGGATCTGGCTCCGGGACCGGAAGGGGCGCGAAGGGCTGCGGTGGCTGATCAGGCTGACGGCGACCACCTACGAGGTGGCCGCCTGGCAGCCGCCCAAGCCCAGCGGCCACCAGGACCTGGTCCCCGAGCGGTGGGAGCGCACCGGCGTCGACGACCGCGGCGTCATCCTGGCGGTGTACCGCGGCTGGGTGGCTGCGTCGGACCCGGCGCACCGGCTTCCCGACTGGCACCCCGGCCGGCTCACCGGTTTGTGGCGAGCGCTGTTCGACGGGGAACCGGAGCTGCAGGCTGCGGTAGCGGAGCATCTGGAAGAGACGACCTCCTCGTTCAACCGGAGGATCAAGGGCTGGCTCGAGCAGGGTGCGGTCCAGCGCTCGGAAATGCAGGATCTGCTGCAGCAAGTCGAGAGCGTGAAGCAGTTGGGGCAGTTGTTGTCCTGGCGATCGGAAGCGTCCCGCAACCAGTCCGAAGCGCCTGGCGAACGGTTGACCGACCCGCCGCCAGGCGTGGGGGCAACCGGCAGGCGCTGACGTAGCCTGCCCCCGCGCGACAGAGCGCGGCGGCTGCGCCCGCCGGCCGATCCCGTCGTCCCCCACGACCTGCACTTCCGCGCACTTCCCGCCACCGGCTCGACACTGACGGCTTTCACCAGCAGCGGCCACCGGGCGACGGTCGGCGGCCGTCCGCCCAGCCGGCCGCGCGAGTCGTCATCACTCATCGGGCGGCGCCTCCGGGTTGACGCGATCGAGCACCGCCTGGATCAGCAAACCCGCCTTCGCCTTGCCAAGCTTTTCCAGCTCGGGCTCGTCGGGGTTGACGCCGAGCTCCCGCGCGAGCCGGGGATGCTCCTCGACGAGCTGGGCCAGCAGCTTCTTCTGCCGGGAGGTGATCGGCGCGCCCGCCGGCTCGGACTTGTCTGCGCCGGCGGCGTCGGCGGACGGCTCCAGGTCGAGACCGAAGAGGGCGCGATCGTCGGGCCGCTTGAGGGCGTCGATCTGCGCCTCGAGCCAGCGGAGGCTGATCTCGGTTCTTGACATCTGCGCCGCCCGGACGATGGCGCCGATGACGATCTTGCGCCGGGTCTCCCGCTTGCGCTCCCTCTTCGCTTCTTCCGCCTCGAGTTGACGCAGCCGATCCGCGAGGCGCTTGTCGGCGTCCTTCGCCCTGGCGGCGATCTGCTGCCGCCGCTGCTGGAGCTTCGCGATCTGGTCCGCGCGTCTTGACGTCTGCATGTGGCCGGTATATATCATGAACCCAGGCGGCCACCTGAGCAGCAGTAGTCACAATCGTCGGTGCGAGGTCCCGTGCCTCCACAGCGACAACCCAAAAGTACCTCGTAACCTGAAGGGCGCACTTACCGGTTTCGCTGCGCGAAACCGTCGTGCGGTGAGGGCCTTTGGCCTGCAGAACACGCCTGATGTATTGCCATCTCAACGTGAAGACCGGCGCGCGCGCGGCCGGCCAGTCGGCTGCCGCGAAGTACGACTACATCAGCCGCGACGGGCGGTACGCCAAGGCCTGCCAGGACGAGGTGGTGCACCTCGAGTCGGGCTCCATGCCGGCGTTCGCGTCGTCGGACGCGCGGGTGTACTGGGCGGCGGCCGACAGCCACGAGCGGAGCAACGGCCGGCTGTTCCGCTCGCTCACCGCGGCGCTGCCCAACTCCCTGGACCCGGCGGGGCGCCTCGAGCTGGCGCGCAGTTTCGCCGCGCACGTGACAGCGGGGCAGATGCCGTACACGCTGGCGCTGCACGCCGGCCTGTCGAAGGAGGCGGCGGCAAACAACCCGCACCTGCACCTGGTGTTCTCCGAGCGGGTGAACGACGGGGTGGAGCGGGCGGCGGAGCAGTGGTTCCGGCGGGCGGCGCCGGCGGGCCGGGACCCGGCGTCCGGGGGCGCGAGGAAGAGCGAGCGCACGAAGCCGCGGGAGTGGCTCGAGGAGACGCGGCAGGCGTGGGCGGCGGAAATGAACCTGGCGTTCGGCCGCGCCGGCGTGGCGGACCGGGTGACGGCCGAGAGCCACGCCGCGCAACTGGCGCGGGCGCGCGCGTCCGGCGACACGGAGGCGGAGCAGCGTCTTCTGCTCAACCCGCCGTCAGAGCACATCGGGCCGGCGGCGAAGCACCGCTGGGAGGAGAGGTCGCCCGAGCAGAAGCCGGATCGGTATGCCGAGTACGAGCAGGCGTCGGCTTCTGCCCGGGAGGCCCGTCTGGCGCACGCGCGGGACGCGGCGGAAGCCGCCGAGGCGAGGCGGAGGATCGAGACGCTCGACGTGAAGATTGCGGCGCTGGAGGCGGAGCAGCGGCGGGCCGACGCGGCAGCGCGGCGCCGGAAGGAGGCCGCCGCGCGGCGCGAAGCGGAAAAGCGCCGGGACGAGGCGAAGTGGAAAGCAAAGGCGAAGGATCGCGAAGCTGCGCTCGGCCTCCTGCCCGGGGGAGTCGAGCTGTACCTCGCGCATCTGGCCGACATCGATCCGAAGTGGAACGTGAACGACAACCACGCGACGACACGCGGAAACGTCGATGCGGCCCTCGGCGCCGCCGAGTCCGACGCGCGCCGTCTCGAGCGCTTGCGCGGCGTGCTGTCGGACGAGGCCGCCGCCGCCCGCTACCGTCAGCACCTCGGCAAGGGCGCCGGGCGGGCCGGGACGGCGGATCTCGACGAAGCTCTCGCGCCGGCCGAAGCGCTCCGCAGGCGCGTCTCCCGCCTCAGGGAGCTGTTCGCGGCGCCGGGTGGTGACGCGGCGCTGTTCACAGCGCTCAAGGACCGCAGCCCGTCCTGGCCGCGCACAGCGGCTCCGATCGACATCGAGCGGGCGCTGGGTGCCGCGTCGCGGAGCCGGGACCGCCGGCAGGCGGCCACGTGGGAACACCGGGTGGTCCTCGAGGCGGAACAGCAGTTCCCGGGTGCCTCAAGCGCGGCGTGGCGACGAACGGGCGAGCGCTTCGACGAGTTCACCGATACAGGCCGCCCTGGCAGGCGCCTCACGCGGACGCTCTCGGATCGCGCCCGCGCGCTTGCCATCGTCGCCGAGCGGCCCGAGCCGCCGGCCCCGCCCGGTTTGGTGAAGCGGCTCTTCGAGTGGGTGCGCGAGCGCGTTCGGAAGATGCTGCACAGGCTTCGCCCGCCGAAAGCCGCGCATCATCGGGATCGTTCTCCGGGCAACGATGTCCAGCCGGCACGCGCCGCCGCGGCCGAGCAGGCGCGGCAAGAGCGGCGCCAGGCCCGCAAGCTGATCACGGCCGCCCGGGCGGCCGCCCGGAAGTGGGGAGACATCCCGCTGGCCACCGGCACCCTCGTCTCTGTCGCCGAGTCGCTCGGCGCCCGGCCGGGGATGCCGGCGGCTCACCGAGCGGTCCTCGAACAGATCAGGGAGGCGGCGCCACGGTCGTCTCTCACAACCGAGACTGCCGCACTGAGACGCCGCTGCCTCGGCGAGAAGGACGCGACGGCCGACCAGCGCCATCAGCAGGCCCTCGGGGAGTGGGAGGCCCAATCATGGACGCGCCGCCGGACGACCGGAAGACCGAAACGCGAGCATCCCGGCCCACCGAACCGGCATGATCTCGCGGCAGCTCGCGGCCAGCTCGTCGCCGTCGTCAGGTCGGCCATGATGACCGAGCTCGAGACGGTCATGCCGCAGCGGCGTCCGGCCTCGCCACCCGCGGACGGCGCCCGAACGCCGCCCGCCGCGGCTGCGGCCCGCCGCGATCAGCTCCCGCCGCCTTCGAGGCCGCTCCAGAGCGATGGCCAGGTCGAGCGACCTGCAGAGGGGCACCGCCAAGATTCAGTCCGCACCCCGGACACGCGGCCCAAGCCGTCGCCGGCCCGGCCCCCGGCTCCGCGAGACCGGGGACATGAACCAAGCCGCTGATCGACACCCGCGACGAGTTGGGCGGGTCTTGCCCGGTGACCGCCCGGTCCCGCTCCGCGCCGCCGGCCGGCGGCTGAGATCGCGGTGGACCGTGCCACCGATCCGCACGGCGCGCACCCCCGACCTCCGGAGACCCGGCCCATCGGGGAGCACAGGGGGGGGCTTGGGGGGCTGGTACGATCGATCCATCATGTGACCCGACCCCTTGCCCCTCGCCCCCGGTCCACCTCTCCCGGCCGCCTTCCCCCAGGCCGCCGGAAAGGGAAAAATTCGCGCGCGCTTTGCGCGCTTTTTGTTTGCCGCGCTGTGCGCGGCAAGGGACGAACCACGCGACGGGGCGGGAGGCCCCACGACTCAAGGAAGGAAGAGAAGCGATGAACGACGTGCGGCTGGACCTCCAGCAGGTCCCGGCCCCGGCGGAGCTGCCGCTCGCGGCCGAGCTGGGCGACGACGCGCCGGGGCGGCCCATTTACGCCAGGCCGGAGCCCGATGGCCACGGCGACCGCGAGCCTTCGGCCCGCATCAAGGTCGGCGCGATGCTGACGCGCCGCCTGCTGACGTCGGAGGCGACCGAGACGCCCTCCGGGGCGGCGTACGGCAACCCGCTGCGGGGCCGGCCCGAGCATTCTCCGAGCGTGCCGATCGGGTCCGCCCTGCTCGCCCGGACCGACGCGGCGGATGCCCGCGGCTGGCGGGTCTACCGCGTGACCCCCGCGGGGACCGTGATCTACGACGAGTGGATCCACCACGACGCGGCAAGCGGCGAGCTCGCGGTGGCGCGGCTGCGGGCCGCGGCGAGGAGAAGCCCGGAGGCGGCGCTGCGCCGCGTCCTCGACGAACATCGCGACCACGCCGCGGCGCCTGGCGTGGCCGAGTGGCTCGCCAACGAGCAGGTCGAGCGCCACGGCTCGAGCAGGCCCCGGTCGCGGGCCGCACGGCGGCGGTGGCGCCGCAGCCTCGCGCGCCGGCGCGCTGGCCGACGAGGCGCTCCTGGCGATCCTGTAGCCAATGTCCCGACACGCAGCGACCGGCCGCGGGCGCTGCTTCCCAGCTAACGCAACCGCTGGCAACCCCCGGCACATCCGCCCCGAAAGGAGTGTCAAGCCATGTTCGGACTCCGTCCCAGTGCGCCGACACGCCCAGAAGACTACGCGATCCACCGCGCCGGGCGGCCGCTCCGGAACACGCGGGTCTGGCCTCGCGGGCTCACGCCGCGGCGCCTCGCGCAGCTGGCCGGCGCCGACCCGCGCGGGGTGCAGCAACTGATTCCGGTTCCGTGGGTATCCGAGCCCGCCCTCGCGTTGAGCGACGTAATCGCCGGCCCGGAGCCCTGGATGGGTATGCTCCTCGACCCGGCCCGGCCGCGGCCGGTGCCGATCGGGGGCCTGGTCCGCAGCATGGCGCCGGCGCCGGCGCGCCACTGGCTGGTGTGGCCCGACGCACGGCTGCGGCCGGCGCACCGGCTCGCGGGGACGGATCCGCGGTCCGTGGCCGCCTACCTCGACGAGCCCGCGATCGCCCACTTCGCCCGGGAGCTCGACGAGGCGGCTGTGAGGACGGCCATGACCGACCAGGGCGACGGCCCCGTCGACGCCGACGCCGTCGAATGCGCCGTCGCGGGAGGCTACGGCGGCGACCCGGCTGCGGCCGACGCCGTGACGGCGTGGATCGCCGAGACGATCCGCCGGGGAGTCCCAAAGGGCAGCCGCCGCGCAGCCGTCCCGCGCGCGCCCTGCCGCCTCGGCCGGCAGAGCCGGCACGCAGAGCGCCGGCTGGTGTGCCGGTGGCTCTGACAGCGAACCCGTCGGCGGCGTCGCTCAAGCTCGCCGACGACGCCCGCCAGCGGGCGCTCCGCTCGGCGCCACCCGGCTTCGAGCCCGCCCGCGCCTCCGCCGTCGAGCCGGGCCACCCCGACATCGCACCCGTCGCCGAACTCCCCGCCCGCATCAACGGCTGACGCTCCCACCGACCGAACGCAACCGCCCGCCCGGCCGCCGGCCCCGACCGCAGCCCGGGCAAAGCACCTGCAACGCCGCGCGGAAGGTCACGGTCACCCGCGTCCGCGGACCCCAGCGGCCATCGGTGCATGCGCCACCGCTAGCGCCGCGTTCACCCCCGGAGGACGACCAATGAAACTCATCGACCTGCTCCCCGCGGAGCAGCGGCGAGACCTGCGGCGGCTGCGCAAACGCATCGCCAAACGCCAGTACATGCGGCGCGTCCGCGAGGAGCGAAAGCTGCTCTGTGTCGGCGTGGATCTGCCCATTGATGCCGGCACGTGCGGGCGCTTCGTTCACGCCGGCTATCAGCGCTGCATCCACTGCACGAGGCGCCGCTGGTGGCTGCTCAAGTACGCGTTCAACCCCGCGGAGGTGTCCGTCGCCGCGATGCTCGAAGAGCACGCAGCTCACAACGACGCTCTCTACGGCGTCCCGCGGTGGCTGCTCACCCGCGCCTTCAACGCTGCGGAGGTCTCCTCCGCCGCAACGCTCGAACACCGCGCGGCCGAAAGCGACGCTCTCTACGGCGTCCCGCAGGCCGTTCCGATTCTTGAGGACGTCGCCGATCCCTGCCTGCGCTGGTGAGGTTTCGAGCAGGCCCCAAGAGGCAGCCAACACGCCAACCACCTACAGAGTCTTCCTCGAGCCCGAGACCCGCGCGCGCGAAGCCGCGGTCGCCCTCGACCACCTGCCCGTCATCCAGGTCGACGCGCAGAACGTCGACGTCGCCGCCCGCCTCGCCGTGTCGCATCACATCGACAGCCGGCCGGCTCCGCCTTCCGCCGGCGCCTCGTTCGGGCTCGCCGTGGTCACGCCGCCGCCCTACGACCCGAAGGCGCCTCACCACGACCTCGACGACGAGGCCGAGATGTGCCACGTCAACGTCGAGTACTGGCCCACCGCAACCGCCGTGCATTGACCGTTCATGCGGCCGGAGCAAGCAGTCTCGTCGCGCGAGGCGAATCCACACCAACGCCGCCTGGCGGTACGCTCTCGGCCACGATGCCCGAACAACTGATCGACACTCGCTTCCCCGGGCAACAGTTCCCCGTGCGGAGCGTCTTCACGTTCCTTGACCGGCACCGGCGCACCGTCTTCCCCGCCGTCACCGAGCTGAGACGCCACGACACCATCGTCGGTGGCGAAACCGGCCGGTGGCACGTGCGCTACGCTGGACTCCAGCTCATCACGGCCGGGCGCACCGATCGCACACGCGATCGTCGGGCCCGGCCACGCACACGACGCCGTGCGGCGGACCGCCGCGCGGCGCGTCGGCTGCACGGCGAAGCGCTGCAGCACCGCCACACAGAGCCTGAAGCGGTGGATGGGTGAGTGCCCCCGGTGCCGGGACCGGTGGTTTCGTCAACGCCTGACGGCGAAAGTGCGCCAACGCTCGATCTGTCCGCGGCGGGGCTCGCCCGTCGCCTGGAGAATCAACGCCCACGGGGAAGGCCGCTGACCGCGACAACGCGCGAGCCGGCTTGCCAAGACTGCTCCTGCGATCTGATGATCGACCCGATGGCCACCTCCGCCGTCAAGCGACCGTCCGCGGACCGGCGCCGCCCCCGCGGGCGGGAAGCTCTTTCAACCCACCCTCCCGCCCCGGTTGACCTCGCGCCCAGGGGGAGCCTCAAGCAACGGGCCGAGAACACGTCGGCGCCCGCGACCCTTATCCCACCTGATGCCGCCGGCCCCTGGAAGACGGAAACCTGGACCTGGAGCAAGGCAGAGACCGAGCGCCGGCGATACGCTGCCGCCACACAGCCCACCCTCGCCCCGATCGACGCCTTCCCCGACGAGTACGCCACGGCCGACGACCTCGCCGCGGCTGGTCTCGACGCCGACCCCGACGCCACCGGTCCCCGCTCCCAGACCATCCGGGGACTGCTCGGCGGCGCCTGCGCCGGCTGGCGCGTCCCACCGACCACCATCGAGCTCTACGACGCCCTGCGCGCCGACAACCCCACCAGCCGCCAACGGTCCATAGCCACCGTGCTCATCAATGAGGCCTCCTTCGAGGAGCTCGTCAACGCCCACAAGCAGCTCAATCTCCATCGACAGCTCGCCAATGTGGCGCTTGGCGGCATCCAACTCGGCGGCCAGCGGCTCACCGGCCTGCTCCTTCAGACCGAGCTCGAGACCGGCCAGCGCCCGCGCCTGCCACGCCTCCAGGCGATAGAGCTCTACCCCGACTTCACGCGAGACCGTGTCCAGCGATTCGCCGCGCAGCAGCCGCAGCACCACGTCCCGCTTCCGGCTCGCGCTCCACCGCTGCCCGGGCGCCAAGGCTCGGGCCCCAGCCGCCGCACCGTCGGCGCCGACTCCGCTCGCCCTCCGGGCTCCCTCTGTCCGCGCCGACCCAGCTCCCTTCACCCTCCTTGACTGAACCATTCCCGCTACCTCCTTGGACATCAGATTCTCCCTTAATCCGTGTCCAAGAAAACCGGGGGCGCAATAGGTTCAGGCGTGCTGTATGATGCGAGTGTAGCTAGCCATGCTAGAGAAAGACGATCTCCCCATCGTTCCCGCCAAGCCCTACTCCTACCAGCCAAGCAAGGCAGAGCTAGAGGAACCGGTGATCGTAGACGCGACGCCGGAAGAGCTAGCCCTAGCCGCCGTCACGCCCATCGTGATCGTTGAGGATGACTAGCCGCTTGGCCTGCTGCGTTTTTCTCTTGACACGATCTGTGTTATCCTAGTAGGGTCTTACCTGATTACTTCCCCCTCTTTGCACTCTGCAACGTTGGGTCATCACAGCCAGGGGGTTGGACTCCAACCCCCTGTATCTTTTCCTCCTCAGTAGGTGGTTTCATGCCGGAGCTTCGCGTAGCCATCTTCATTGACGGCAGCAACCTGTATCACTCCACAAAACAGGATTTCGGGCGCACTGATCTTGACCTAAGAAAATTCGCGGAGTTGTTGCTTGATAGCCGGTTCTTGGTTCGGGTCTACTACTACAACGCATCTGTTATCCAAGCTGAGGGCGTAGATCGCTACAAGAACCAACAGAAGTTTTTTGAGGCCATTCGCCGCATTCCATATTTCGATGTTCGCCTGGGCAGGCTCGTAAGAAGGGGTGATAGCCTGATCGAAAAAGGCATCGACGTGCGCATCGCGGTAGACATGCTGACGATGGCTCACGATGATGTCTACGACGTAGCTGTCTTAGTGAGCGGTGATGCTGACTATGTGCATGCCGTTGAATCCGTGAAGGGCACCGGCAAACACGTTGAGGTCGCGTGCTTCAAGTCGTCGCGTTCTGATCAGTTGATGCAGAGAGCAGATCGAGTTATAGACTTGAACAGTCTACCCAAAGACTGTTTCTTTGGCGACTGACGCGGCATTTCGACACTTTCGTATATAAGCCCCCTCTCTTGCGACCACCGATCAGCAGAATCGCCGTGCGTCGCGGGTCGAACGCATAGAAGATCCGGATCGGGCGCCCGCCGCTCTGGACCCGAAGCTCCCGCATGTGGCCGTGCCTCGACGTGCGAATCGATGACGAGTACTGCTTCGGCAAATTGGTGCCCTGCTCTTCGAGCGCCTCTACGACCTTCGTTGCGTCGTCCTGTTCCCGCTCACTCAACTGGTTCCACCAGGACGTGAACTCGTCGGTGACCTCGACCTCGTACTTCAACCCACCCTCCGCGCATACTTGGCCACTTGTCGCCGTCTCACGACGTTCCCGCCCGCCGGCCGCCGCTAGTGTATCCTCCCGCCGCCGGCTTCAACGGACTGGCAACACCGTGCGTGTACCACTCGTTGAGACGCCGGAAGGTTCCGTCCGTTAACGGCGTGGCGAGATCGCCCGGCCGCGATCGCCAGCGACGTACGTGGCCCACTCGTCCATCAACCGCCGCCGCCGCTCGAACAGGTCCGACCGCGCGTACGCCGCCTCAGTCTGGTTTCCGACTACGTGGGCCAGTGCCGCCTCGACGACCTCCCGTGGATAGTTGGTCTCCTCGGCCGCCCAGTCCCTGAACGACGACCGGAACCCATGCGGCACGGCATCCACCTTCACGCTCTGCAGGATCTTCGGCAGCCGCGTGATGCTGATCGGTTTGCCGCCCTGGCTCGGGAATACCAACGGACTATGCCCGCCGCTGAGCTGCCGCGCCGCCTCGAGAATCTCCATCGCGCGCCCGGAGAGCGGCACGCGGTGATCCCGCCGCGACTTCATGCGCTTGGCCGGAATGGTCCATTCGCGGGCCGGCAGATCGATCTCGCTCCACTTCGCGCCGCGCACCTCCCCCGACCGCGCCGCCGTGAGCACCAGAAACTCGAACGCCAGCTTGACGGCCGGCGTCGCGCCCGACGCGTGTACCGCCGCGACCGCCGCCGCGACCTCGCCGTGCGGCAGCGCCCGCATGTGCTGCACGAGGTCCTGCTGCGGGCCGAGCACCTTGCCGAGCCTGTCGCACGGGTCGTCCTCGCGCAGGTGCATCGCCATGGCCCACTCCATTACCGCGCTGATGCGCTGGCGCACGCGCCGGGCCGTCTCGGGCCGGGAATGCCAAATCCGCCGCAGCGTGTAGAGCAGGTCCGCGCTCGTGACATCGCAGACGGGCTTGTCGCCGATGTATGGGAGCACGTGCCGCGTGAGGCTCGACATCCACTCCTGCGCGTGCCCCGAGTGCCGCCAGCCCGGAATCTTGTCGTTCCACACCCGCTCGGCGGCTTCCGCGAACGTCGGCATCCCCTCGGCGCGGAACCTGTTGGTCAGCGGGTCGCCACCCTCGCGGGCCAGCTTGCGGTTGGCGAACGCCTTGGCGCGCGCTTCGGCCAGCGAGACCAGCGGGAAGCCGCCGAGTCCCAGCTCCCGGCGCCGGCCGCGAATCATCAGCCGCTGGACCCAGCTCCGCGCCCCGGAGGGCTGCACCTGCAGGTACAGGCCGTTGCCATCACAGCTACGGCTTCACGGAGTCCACTGGCGTTCAATACAGTGCTATACGTACCATAAACGACGTAATAATGGATATTTACTGCACATTATCTGGAGTCGTAGCCGGTCACTTCGTCCTGCACGATACTCAGGAATCCGGTATATTATGGCGGAATGAATAGCTCGACCGACGCCGCTGGCAAACCGCGAAGAACCAAACCCCGAGGCCGGCATCCCGACAAGGCGCTGTCGGCCACCTTCGTGCGGACCGCGCCGCCGGGCAGGCACTGTGACGGCCAAGGATTGTATCTCTTTGTCCAGCCGTCTGGAACCCGCAGCTGGGTTCAGCGGATCGTGGTCCGAGGCTGCCGCCGCGAGATCGGACTCGGCAGCGCCCAGCTGGTTCCGCTCACCGAGGCGCGCGAGAAGGCGCGTGCCAACCGCAAACTCGCCCGCGAGGGCGGCGACCCGCTCGCCGAAAAGCGCCGCGCCGAGAGCACCCCGACCTTTGCCGAAGCTGCCCGCCGCGTGCTGGAACAGAAACGCGCCGGCTGGCGCAACTCCCGGCACCCACGGAGCTGGCTGACCAGCTTGGAACGCTACGCATTCCCCCGGATCGGCGGACGGTTGGTCTCCGAAGTCACCGGCGCCGATGTCCTGGAAGTCCTCATGCCGATCTGGCACGAAAAGGCTCAGACCGCGCGCCGCGTACGCCAACGAATCCGGGCCGTTTTGGAGTGGGCCGTGGCCGTGGAGTTGCGCGTGGACAACCCCTGCGATCGCCTCGGGCCGGTCCTCGGACCGCAGCAGGCGACGGTTGAGCACATGCGGGCACTGGCTCATCAGGACGCACCGGCCGCCGTTGACGCGGTGCGGGCATCGGAGGCGGCGGCCGTCGTCAAGCTGGCGTTCGAGCTGCTGGTGCTGACGGCGGCTCGGTGGGGCGAGGTCCGCGGTGCCGAGTGGACCGAGATCGACATCGCCGGCCGCGTATGGACCATTCCGGCGACGCGCATGAAGGCGAAACGCCCGCACCGGATCCCGCTGTCGGTGCGCGCAACGGAGATCCTCGATGCGGCGCGGACGCTTGTTGCCGGTCCGCTCGTGTTTTCCGCCGCGGACGGGGCGCCGCTGCCTGAAAAGGCGCTGCGCCGGCTGCTTCAGGACCTCAATATCGCGGCTGTGCCTCACGGTTTCCGTTCCACCTTCCGGGACTGGGCGGCCGAGGAAACCGGCCACCCACGCGAGGTGATCGAGGCGGCGCTTGCCCATGTGGTACAAAACCAGGTCGAGGCCGCCTATGCGCGGTCGGATCTATTCGAGCGGCGGCGGCGGCTGATGGAGGACTGGTCCGCGGCGGTCTGCCGGCCCGCGGCGTCCAGCGGCGTCCACTCCGGTCTGTAAAGACGTATATGGCAGTCACTTACGCGGGATTTCGGATCTCGACGCGGGGCCGTGCCGCCTTGTACGATCCAACCGTGTCCACCAACTGACGGCGAAACTCTGGAGGTAGTCATGCTACAGGCGCTGTGCAGCAAGCCCCAGCCCCGCTGGCCGGAGCGCGCACTATCGAACGCTTTCGTCCGCAATGTGGCCAAAGCCGGCCGTTACTGTGATGGACATGGCAAGCGGAGTGCAAGTCATTCATAACAGGACGATTACGAAGAAACCGCAGAACCCGCTTACCTCGACGTACCCCTCATCCTGAACAGGAACCTACCGGGCCGCAACGGCCGTTCGCGGACGGCCGGCGACTCGGTCCGAGCGATCAACCCCGAGGTCCCGAGAGTCAGAGGCCGGTCCGCGCGGCCAACGCACTGATACCTCGGTGTTGCATTAACGGCGGATCATGGCTGGCGTGCGAGGGATCTGACGCACCGACCTCACGCAAGAGAAGGTGAACGGATAGTACGAAAACCTCGTTCCGGTGCGTCAGAAACAGACACGCAGGCCACCGTCGTGCTACGGCGACGCCGGACGAGCGGTTGCAGCCAGCGGTCGATCTGCAGTCCCTACTGGTCGCTCTCGCCGAGACCCAGGCCGACGGCGGTGAGCGCCTGGTCGACGGCCGCGAAAACATCGCTGCCCGCGCCGAACAGGTCGAGCGCCGCCACGCGGACCGCCTCCGCCGCGATCTCCACGTTCGTCCGCGGCGGCATCAGCTCCGTCATGGCCCTGAAGAAAACCCTCTCGATATCGTGGCGGCGGTCCCCGCCCACGCCCGGCACGGTCAGGCCGGTGGTCGCGTGGGCGCCCCCTTCGATCGCGAGATAGAACGCGTGGCTCAGGACTGTGGAGTTCCAATGGACGCCGTCATAGAGGATGGTGCCGAATGAGACGATGTTCTCGCCGTCGACGGAGCCGTAGGGCGAGAAAAAGCTCCGCCCGTTGTCTTCGAATTCAGCGACCAGGAACCGGATCATGCGGCTCGCGGCGTCCGGATAGGTCACAGACCCAGCGGCGCCTTCCACCGCCTGCGAGGTCGGGCTCGCCAGGTTGCGGATGGCCGGCTGCGTGTCCTCACCAACCAGGTAGTCTGCGCGTAGCGGACCCTGCCGCGGCTCGTGCACCATGAACTCGACGGCGGTGCCGAACATGTCCGACCAGGCTTCATTGACGGCGCCGCCCTCGTTCGCAACCAGCAGATGGCGGCCTGCTTCGCACCGAAAGTGGAACTTCCGCCCCCGCCATTCTTCGATGATCGCGTTGGTCCACGTGTAGCTCCGGCCGCACTCGTGCACCTCGTCTTCGACCGTAAAGCTGGACGGTCCCGGAACAGCCCGGTCGGTATCGAGCAGGGGCGTGCCGGTGCGCTGCAGGACGGAGTGATGCGTCACGCCGTGCATCAACTCGTGGGCCACGGCGTCGGCCGACACGATTGCGGAACCGCCCTCGGTCTCGCCGAAAGCCAAGACGCCGAGCCTTTCCGGTCCGAGCGGCGGATAAGCGTAGAGCGCATTGTCGAAGCCCCGCTCGACGTTGACCATACTGAAGATCCGGCCATTGTTGCCATCCACGCCGTGCCAGCCCTGGCGGGTCGCCAAGTAGTCGTACGTGAAACCGAGGTAGGCGTGCCCGTCCACCACGGCCGGGTCGCTCCACGCGTTGTCGGCATCGCTCGCGATGTCGCCGGACGCCCAAACGACCTCTCCCAGGAGCAGATCAAGAAAATGCTCGCTGTCGTAGCGCAGGTCGAGCGTGATGATCTCGGCTGGGCGCAGGCGGTCGTAAGCCTGAAACGTGCCGCCGGCCCGCGAGGTGCTGAGCTTCTTGCGCTGGCCCTGAATGCCGTTGCCGGCGCCGACGCTCTGCTCCCGCACGGCGCTCTCGTCATGCGCGATGAACCCGCTGTGGGCGTCCAGGAAATAAGTCCGCAGGTCCCGCATCGTTGCGCGGTATGCCAGCACATACCGCCCGCTCGGGATCTGCAGGATGACCAGCTCCGGCAGCGCGTTCGCCAGCGCACCGGCGCCCGTCTGCTGCTCCAGCAGCTTAAGCGCCTCCACTGACTGGAACCGCGGCTGCGGATCGAGCTCGATCCCGGTCTCGATAGCGCCCAGGATCGAAACGGTCGCGCCACCGGCCTGCTGCCGCGACACGCCGGCGCCGTATACCGGAACGCCCTCGTGGTACTGCTGGAAGAACTGCTGCGTGCGGCCCTGCAACTGCGCGTCGGGGCGGCTTGACGCAAGCACCAGCTCGCCGCCGGCCGCCAGTGTTTCGATCAGCGCGTCGAACCGGCGGAGCGACGACACGTCGTCGAACGCCGCCGCGCTTATCTCCAGCGGACCGCGCAACTCTTGACCGGACACCTCGGCGAGTCCGGACACCGCCACACCGACGGTCAGCCCGGCGACGGCCGCACGAGAAAAACAGAGCACTCGCATGTACGGATCCCTCGTTCCGTGTGCGTTGAACTGGCGCCCAGCCTGTGACCGATTACATGGGCAACCAGTTGTGACAGATGATGGGCTCGCTGATAGCCGGCGCTGGCGAAGTCGCCTCAACAGAGGGTCAGCCCATACAGAATCATCGGCGACACGTTCACCTTCACTCCCAAGATCTCGGGGTCATCCCGCCATATCGGATCCAGGTCCGCCATGGCGCCTACCCGGCCCGCCATCCGGATCGCGGCAGGATTCAGTGCGAACATCTCACCCTTGTCGGTCACGGCGAAAACGCCCGGAGCATCATCGGGTCCGATGCACGTCAGCTCGACTTCCTCAACGGTGAATGGCCACGGCCCGTCCGTCCAGGTGGCGGCGCTGACCGCGGATGAAATCACGGTGCGCTGCTCTTGGGCGGGCGGCTCCGCGAGGTCAGGCGCCGAGCCGCCCATCTGCGAGTACAACACACCCAGCCCGAACCCCACGGACAGCGCAACCGCGTCGCGCACGACAGTTCTGACGTACGGTGGCCGGGTCTTCACTCCGGTTCGCACCGGAAGCTTCACGTACGTCGCCCCACTCCGCTGAGAGGAACGCTCAGTCACAGCTCACCAACTGCGCCGGAGACCGTTCGGCGCCAGCTCCTGACGCCCGCGGCGTCGCTTGTCGCCGACCCGCTTCGACTGCCAGCCAGATGCCGTGATCTCTCCGAGGCCGGCGATGAGCAGGTTCGGCCGAGCCACGAGGTCCGGCGGCGGCGCGCTCGTAGGCGGGTCCGGGTCTCCGCCGCGCCAGTTGCGGGCCGCGCCGGCATGGCGCCGACCTCGCCGCCGAGCAGGCCCCAGCATAGCGCAACGTCTGCCGTGCTCGGTCCGGGTGGGTCCGGGGCCGCCTCCTGGGAGCCGGCCGGCGCCGCCGGCGCAACGACCAACGCCGCCGCCCCGACCAGGAATACGACTCTGCTAGGCGTCGCGCCGCGGGTCGCTCGAGCGGTCATGGCCATGTTCCTTCGCGAGTGGCTCGACTGGGTGATCAAACTCTGGCCCTAGCCGCTCCCTGCGTTCAAGTGTAGTTGGGTACTCTGCGGTCGCCGGCGCTCGCGCCGCCGAACTCCGGGCGGCTCGCCTGCAGGGCGTCCTGGCGAGCATTGCTACCCCTCAAGATACCCCTCACTGCTTCGTGGATACCCGCGGAATCTACCGGACGGTGCAACTCGCTTCGAGATCCGAGCGTGGCGCCGGAGCGGCCACGTGGCAGCCCGCCAGGCAGGGTGATCAGCAGCAGAACGAGGAGCAGTGGACCGAGCTGGCTGAGACTGCCGTGGACGTGTGCGGCACAACCAGAATCCAATCCGCGGAACGAATTCGGTGGGTGGTAGCTGTAAATGAAAAAACCGGCGAACGGACACCGTAGAAACACCGCAGGAACAGCTCGCCGCACAACTAATGGCCACAGGTAGTTGGGAACTGATAGGAGGAATTGGCAGACCTGAATGCCGCCAGAAAAAGAAAGGGGACCCGGCGCATTCGCGCCGGGTCCCCCTCCTCAGACCCCCCAATAGGTCTCTCAGAACGATCGGGCTCGCCTAGCCCTGGCGCCGCCGATACAGCCGCGCACCTCCGAGCATCAGGAACAGCGCGAGCAGCAACTGCCCGATGAGCGGCAGTGTCGGCACAGCGTTATCCCAGATGGTCAGCCGGAGGTCGTTCGACTGGACATCGCCCGCCATCGCGTAGATGACCAGAGCCTCGCCCATGTTGTCGTTCGTGCCGGCGTCGGGCTCCATGTCCTCAAGCACGTTCAGCGTTGCCGTGGCCGAGTCTGAGCCGGCAGCAATCATCGCGCTGGACAGTTCGTAGTCAACACCTTCCTCGGCGTCGCTCTTCGAGCGGTCCCTGGCAAACGTGACTTCGGTGTCCTCGTCCACGGCACGGTTGGCCATCACCGTCAGCTCGTAGGACTCGCCCTCGACCACGTTGCCTTCCATGACGTTGGCGGGCGCGTGGAGCGTGAGCTGCAGTGGCAGCACGCCTACGCTCACCATGGACGAGACATAGGCTGTGTCGTCCGCGTCACCGCTCGTATCGGTGGCCGTCACCATGATGGTCGACGAGCCTGTCCCGGCAGGCGACAGCGACAGAGACGACCCGCTCGCGCTGGCCGCGACCGCATCCTCGTTAGAGGACGAAGCCTCGTATTCCACGGTCGCGCCGTCCTCGATTTCGAACAGCGAGCTCATGTCGACCGTGGCATCGTTGCCGCCAAGCAGCCACATGCTGCCGCCCGCCGCGGTCGAGACGGCCGCGTTGAACAGAGCGTCCACAGACGCCTGCGCAAGCGCCGTGACGGTGCGGTCGTTGTCCGTCACCGACAGCGAGATGGAGATAGGCGTCGCGATGCCCTCACCGGAGACGACCAGCGTCACGTCAGCGTTGGCTGTGTCGTCATCCTCGACGGCCATCACGTCCGCCGTGCCCTCGGTCCCACCGGCAGCGATGGACAGCTCACCCACAGACACCGCTGCGGAGTCGCCAGTCGCCGTGACATCCAGCGAGACGGCAGCATCCACAGGACGGTTGGCAGTGGCGGTCAGCGTTACGCTGTCGCCCTCGTCAACATCGCTGGCAGCGGCAGCCACGGTAACCACGAGGCCCCTGTAGACGACGCTGACCGGGAAGGTCTGCGTTGCGACGTTCGTCGCGGGCTGCCCGCCCTCGAGCGATGAAGCAGACATCGTTGCCGTTCCTGTAACGGTGACCTTCGAATCACCAACCGCGTCGGCCGAGACCATGACCGTGGAACCCGAGACGGAGGCGCTAGCCGCATCGCCGTCCACCGAAACCGCGTAGTTGGCGGTGTAGCCCTCATCCACCGTGAACAGGTCGCTGGCCATGACCGAGAACGATTCTCCGGGGTTCAGGCCTTCTTCGCCGGCCCCCTCTTCAATCGCACCCGTGATTACCGGATAAGCCTCGTCCCGGGATCTCGGCTTGATCGTGTTCGAGGGCGGCGTGACCACCGTGGGCACGGTGATGTCGGTAACGTCGATGGTGACCTGCATGTTGCCGGTAATTCCGGAACCCGAGGCGACTACGGTCACCTTCTCGTCCGCGGTGTCGTCGTCTACCCCGGCCGTCAGCATCGCCGAGCCGCTCATGTCGCCCGCTGCGATCATGATCGCATCGGGGTCGAGCATACCGTCGCCGACCACGCTCAGGTTGATCGCGACGTCGCCGTCGTTCGCAACCACCGCGCGGTTCGCCATCGCCGTGATGGTCGACGTGCCGCCCTCATCGATCTTCATGGGATCGGCACTCAGCGTCACGACCAGCTCCGTGTCGACAACCGTCACCTCAAACGCGACATGGGCAACGTTAGAAACCGTCTGCGAAGGCGCGAACCCTGACCCGGCCATGCTCGCCGTCCCGGTGACGGTGACCTTGGATGTGCCGGCCTCTGCCGCCTCGATCGTGACGACGTCACCCCTCTCCGAGATACTGACCGCGCTGCCTTCGCTGTCGGCCCCGTAGGTGGCCGTGTAGCCATCCTTCAGACCAAACAGGTCGCTCATCGTGACCATGAACGACTCGCTGGGATTCAGGCCGTCGCTGCCGGCCGCTTCCTCCATCGGATCTGTGATGCTCGGGTACGCATCGTCCTCCAACTTCGGCCAGATCTTCTCGTCCGTGGTGTCCGTAATCATCAGTGACAGCACGCCCGCGACCATCCTGGTCTCGGTGCCTTGGGTCGCAACACCGGACACCGTGGCGTCGAACATGAGAGTCTCCATGCCGACGTCCTCGTCAGTCTCCACCATCAGGTCCACGACGTTGCTCTTGTTCTGGCCCGACGTGATCTTGATCGGCGCGCTCAGCCGATAGTCCCGCGCATCGGCGGAGCCGGAGGGCGCCAGCGCGATCTCGAGAGCCTCGTTCGCCGTCGTGACCTTGCCGTCCTTGTCGAGCGGCATGACCGCAATCTTGATGGACTTGCCTTCCTCCACCGACGTAGGCTGATCTTTGAGGACCACCCCGTCCGCGTCGACCACCATCGCCGTGACCGCCTGCAGCGCGTTGGCGTCCGCAACATCGATCGAGAGCGAGGCTTTTTCCACGGAAGCGCCTACCACTCCCGTATGCGCCGACACGGTGACGGTGTCGGTCACCCGGTTCCCATCACCAGCGTCCTGCGTGATGGTGAGCGTCTCCCTTGCGACGCCGCCTTCGCCGATAGTGACGGGATTCGCAGAGGTTGCGGCGAGCATCCAACCCGACGGCTTGTCGATGTTCACCTGCAACATCCCGCTGCCATCTTCATGAGCGGGCGACGCCGCAAGGTTTACCTCGAAGCCAACCCCTTCCGTCGGCGTCTGGCCCGGCCCCAGGGTCAGAGTGTACCCCTGCGTCTCGTCGTCCTTGATGATGAGCGCGACCGGGTTGTATCGCGCAAGGGCTGCCGTGCCGGCGCTGTCCGCCAGGGTGATCGCGTCATCACCATCCGCGGTCGTGTCAAGGTCGCCGTCGGCAAGGTCGCCGTCGCCATCGATCAGGCTGAACGCCAACGTGAAATGCTCGTTCTCCGCGTCATTGTCGTGGAGCGTCGCCACGGTGATGGTCTTCGAACCGGTGAACAGGCGGGCATTAGCAGTGCTCGAATTCATCGGCGTATTGAATGTGACGCTGAGGACGTGCGCGTTGCTGTTCAGGTCAACGGCCTCACCCTCGGTCGCAGCAGGGGTGGCGGTCGCCGTCGGCGTGGCCAATGTCACGATAACCGTATTGGCAGCGGTGGGGGAATCCGCGGCTGAGGCTGCGTCGACATACCCCCTGACGGCCACGGTATACGTGGCAGTACCACCCTCGTTCACCGTATTCATGGACGGCCCCGTGATGGTGACGCCCGTCGTGTTCTGTGCCAACGCCGTCCCAGAAGACGCCGCAAGCAGCACAGCCGCGGCAAGGGCAGTGAGCAGGTAGCCCTTCCGCATAGAAATTGATCTGACTCCGTTCATGACTGTCGCTCCTTTGAGACTAGGGGGTAACGGTTACTTCTTCTGTGGACGTAATGGCTTGAACACCAGGAATTAGTGTCGAAAACCCTTCACGCAACAGCTATCCCCGCAATAGACCCCTCATAAGGAGCTGGACGTCTTTGGACCGCAAATGCCGCTTGTGGAAGTGGCTCAGCCCAGCGGGAGCGTTTGCGCGCGCCCGCTGTCAAGGTAGGTGGCCCACTCGTTCATGAGCCGGCGCCGGCGCTCGAACAGGTCCGAGCGCGCGTACGCCGCCTCGGTCTGGTTCGTCACGGCGTGCGCCAGCGCCGCCTCGATCACTTCCCGCGGGTGATTCGTCTCCTCGGCGGCCCAGTCCCGGAAGCTGGAGCGGAAGCCGTGCGGCACGGCCGCGATCTTGTGCCGCTGCAGCAGCTTGGGCAGCCGCGTCACGCCGATCGGCTTGCCGGCCTGGCTGGGGAAGACGAGCGGGCTGCGGCCGTGGTCGAGCGCCCGCGCCGCGTCGAGGATCCGCGCCGAGCGCCTGCACAGCGGCACCCGGTGCTCGCGTTTCGCCTTGGTGCGCGTGGCGGGAATCGTCCACACGCCGGCGCGCAGATCGATCTCGGCCCACTCGGCGCCGCGCACCTCTCCCGACCGCGCCGCCGTCAGCACGAGGAACTCGAACGCCAGCTTGACGGCGGGTGTCGCGCCCGAGGCCCATATGGTGCGGACCGCCGCGGCCACCTCCGTGTGGTGCAGCGCCGGCATGTGCTTCACGAGGTCCTGCTGCGGTCCGAGCACCGTGCCGACACGGTCGCAGGGGTTGTCGGTGCGGAGCTGCATGGCGATGGCCCAATCCATGACGGCGCTCATGCGTTGGCGCACGCGCCGCGCGGTCTCGGGACGGACGTGCCAGATACGCCGGAGCGTGGCGAGCACGTCGGCGCTGGTCACGTCGCATACCGGCATGCGGCCGATGCGCGGGAGCACGTAGCGCGTCAGGCTCGACAGCCAGTCGCGGGCGTGCTGGGGATTGCGCCAGCCGGGATGCTTGTCGGCCCAGACCCGCTCGGCGGCCTCGGCGAAGGTGGGCATGCCCCTGGCGCGCTGCTTCTCGGCCAGCGGGTCGCCGCCGCTGCGTGCGACCTTGCGTTTGGCGACCGCCAGGGCGCGCGCTTCCTTGAGCGAGACGAGCGGGAAGGCGCCGAGGCCCAGCTCGCGCCGCCGGCCGCGGATGACGAGCCGCTGGATCCAGCTCCGCGTGCCGCTCGGCTTGACCTCCAGGTAGAGGCCGTTGCCGTCGCAGTAGCGGCCGGCCCGGGAGACGTTGCGGACGAAGGCCGTCGAGAGCGCGTTTTCGGGATGCCGCCCCTTGGGCTTGTTCTTGGGCGGGCTTGTCAATAGCCCCATATTCGCTAGTGCTCGCCACTTGATTTCGTGGGAGCAGCGGCAATGCGCCGCGCCGGGCAGCCGCCAGGAGTCACCATGGCGGCCCGCCTGCCGGCAGATCAGCCGCCCTTGATGGAGGGCGCGATCTGAATTTTGTTTCCGTCGCGCGCCGGCGAGCCGGGCTGCCCGGCCGCCGGCGGGTGGTCGTTCAAAAACACTACCAGGAAGTGGTATGCCCTGCCACCTGCCGGCGCAGACCCGGACTGACTACGAATCAACAGGAGAGAGGTTGCCGAGCGATTGGAGGAGTGCCTCGCGACGCCGCCGAGCCAATTCGCGCCGGACCGCGCCGGCGATGAAGCGGCTGCGATTCCGCTCCAGCCGATCGATCCCCTCGACGAGGTCGCCGGGTAGCGTGATGGTGACGCGCTCGCTACGACCCACGGAAAAAGTATGACTCAAAGCATGATCACACTCAACGCGTGCTGCGCAGGCTGACGGGGCTGCGTCGGCGTATAATCCGACCCTCACTGCATGGACATCCCACTCGCCGCCCGGGTGCGCGCCCGTCTGGCGGACCTCGGCTCGCGGGGGCTGCTGCGGCGGTTGCGCCCGCCCCTGGGCATCGACCTCTCCTCCAACGACTATCTCGGGCTGGCCGTCCACCCGCGCGTGGTGCAGGCGTTCGCCGCTGCCGCGGCGGCCGGCTGCGGCAGCACCGGGTCGCGCCTGCTGCGGGGCCATCGCGAGGCGTTTGCCGCCGTCGAGCGGCGCTTCGCGGCGTTCAAGCGCACCGAGCGCAGCCTGTACTTCTCGAGCGGCTACCTGGCGAACCTCGCGGTGCTGGCCACGCTGCCGGAGGCCGGGGATGTCGTCTATTCGGACGCGCTCAACCACGCCAGCCTGATCGACGGCCTGCGGCTGTCGCGCGCGCGGCGGGTGGTGGCGCCGCACGCCGACCCCGGCGCGCTGGAGCGGCGCCTGGCGGCGGACACGGTCGAGGGCCAGCGGTTCGTCGTGATCGAGTCGGTCTACAGCATGGACGGGGACCTGGCGCCGCTGGCGGACTACGCGGCGGTCTGCCGGCGCTTCGGCGCGGCGCTGGTGGTGGACGAGGCGCACGCCGTCGGGATCTACGGGGACGACGGCAGCGGGCTGATCCGCGCCGCCGGGGTGGACGACGGCGTGCTGCTGTCGATCAACACGGCCGGCAAGGCGCTCGGCGCGGCCGGGGCGTTCGTGGCGGGTCCGGCCTGGGTCATCGACTACCTGGAGCAGCGCGCCCGGACGTTCGTCTTCTCGACCGCGCCGCCGCCCGCCGTGGCCGCGGCGATCGACGCCGCCCTCGACGTGGTGGCGGACGAGCCCGAGCGGCGCACGCGGCTGGCGGCGCGCGCCGGCTACCTGCGCGCGCGGCTCGCGGCGGAGGGCTTCGAGCGGGCGGCGGACGGCACGTCGCAGATCGTGCCGATCGTGATCGGCGACAACGCGGCGGCGGTCGGCCTGGCGGCGGCGCTGCAGCGGCGCGGCTTCGACGTGCGCGCCATCCGCCCGCCGACGGTGCCGCCGGGCACGGCGCGTTTGCGCGTGGCGGTGAACGCCGGCCTGAGCGAGGACCAGCTCGGGCGCTTCGCCGCCGCGGTCCGCGCCTGCCTGCAGGAGGGAGAAGGGCAGAAGTGGGCCGCGGCCTGTTCGTGACCGGCACCGACACCGGGGTGGGGAAGACCGTCGTCTCCGCGGCGCTGCTGCGGCGCTACGGCCGGGAGGCGCCGCTGCGGTACTGGAAGCCGATCCAGACCGGCGTCCCGCCGGACGACGATACGGCGGAGGTGCGCCGGCTGGCGGCCGGCGCCGGGGCAGAGGTGGTCGACGGCGGCGTGCGCCTGCCCGACCCGGTCTCCCCGCACCTGGCCGCCGCGCGCGCCGGGGAGACGATCGACCTGGAGCCGCTGGTCGCGCGCCCCGCGGGCGAGCCCGACGCGCGCTGGATTATCGAGGGCGCGGGCGGCCTGCTCGTGCCGATCAACCGCTTCGCGCTGATGGCCGACCTGATCGGCCGGCTCGGTCTCGCGGCGGTGGTGGTGGCGCGCAGCACGCTGGGGACCATCAACCACACGCTGCTGACGCTGGAGGCGCTGCGCGCCCGCTCGCTGGCGGTGGCCGGCGTGGTGATGGTCGGCGACCCCGACCGCGACAACCGCGAGGCGATAACCCGTTACGGCCGGGTCGACGTGCTCGGCGAGCTGCCGCGGCTCGAGCCGTTGTCGGCCGCCGCCCTGGACGGCTGGGTGCGGGGCGGGCTCGACCCCGGCGGCAGGCTCCTGAGGTGGCTCGCATGACCCGCACCCCGAACGACGACCTCGCGGCGCGCGACCGCGCCTGCCTGTGGCATCCGTACACGCAGATGCTCAACCCGCCCGCGCCGCTGGAGGTGGTGCGGGGCGCCGGCGTGTACCTGTACACGGCCGACGGGCGGCGCTATCTGGACGGCGTCTCGTCCTGGTGGGTCAATATCCACGGGCACGCCCACCCGCAGCTGAACGCCGCGCTGGCGCGGCAGGCGGACACGCTGGAGCACGTCATCTTCGCCGGCTGCACGCACCCGCCGGCGGTGGAGCTGGCCGAGCGGCTGGTGGCGCTGCTGCCGCCGGGACTCACGCGCGTCTTCTACTCGGACAACGGCTCGACGGCGGTGGAGGTGGCGCTCAAGCTGGCCTGGCAGTACTGGCTGAACCGGGGCGAGCCCGAGCGCCGGACGTTCATCACGCTCGAGCACGCCTACCACGGCGACACGGTCGGCGCCATGTCGGTGAGCGCCGCGTCCAGCTTCACCGCGCCGTTCGAGCCGCTGCTGTTCCCGGTGGTGCGCGCGGACGACCCGTACTGCTACCGCGGCCCGCTCGGGGAGATGCGGACGCGGACCGGCAGCGACTGCCTGGCCAGCCTGGAAGCGCAGCTGGAGACGCTCGGCCCGCGCGCGGCGGGCGTGCTGCTGGAGCCGATGCTGCAGGGCGTGGGCGGCATGAACATCCAGCCGCCGGAGTACCTGGCCGGCGTGCGCCGGCTGTGCGACCGCTACGGCACGCTGCTGATTGCCGACGAGGTGCTGACCGGCTTCGGCCGCACCGGGCGCATGTTCGCCTGCGAGCACGCGCAGGTCACCCCGGACATCATCTGTCTCTCCAAGGGGCTGACCGCCGGCTACCTGCCGCTGGCGGCCACCTGCGCCACCGAGGCGATCTACGAGGCGTTCCTGAGCGAGGACCGCCGCAAGACGTTCTTCCACGGCCATTCGTACGCCGCCAACCCGCTCGCGTGCGCCGTCGGACTGGCCAGCCTGGACCTGTTCCGCGACGAGGACGTGCTGGGGCGCATCGCGCGCCTCGAGACGCAGCTGCGCGGCGGCCTGGAGCCGCTGCGGGAGCTGCCGTGGGTCGGCGACGTGCGGGTGATCGGCGGCGTCGGCGTGGTGGAGCTGGCGCCCGCGCCGGGCGCCGGCGACGCCGGGGGCTACTTCGACCAGATCGGCCCGCGCGTGGCGCGCGAGTTCCTCGACCGCGGCCTGCTGATCCGGCCGCTCGGCAACGTGGTGTACTTCATGCCGCCCTACGCCATCACCGACGCCGAGGCCGCCTGGGCGCTCGACGAGATCGGCGCGGTGCTCCGCGGTCTCGCCTAGAGCTGCGGCGGCTCGGTCTCCCACGCGAGATAGGTCTCCTCGGGCAGGAAGTACATGTGCACCGTGTAGCGCCCGCTCAGCGACCCCGCGCGTCCGAAATGCAGCACGTGGGCGTTGTCGATGGGCGGGATGGGGAGGTGGTAGAGCGGCATCTCCGGCCACGAGACGCCTTCCGCAAGCTCTCTCTGGCCCAGGACGTACTCGATGAAGATGAGCTTGCCGGCCGCCTCGCCGTAGATCACACCGTCGTCGGCGCGTGAGCTCGGCAGGCGCCCGCCGGCTTCGACAGGTCGGTGAAGTGACGTCCCATGCCCGGACAGAAGAGGTCCGGATACTGATCGCAGGCGAAGACCGAGAAGCGCTTCGGCAGGCTGGTGAGCAGCGGCAGCTGGCCGTGCGGCAGCGTCTCCGGCGTCTTGTCCGCGGGCGGGCGGAAGTGCCAGAGCAACAGGAAGCGGTGGTCGCCCGACGTCTCGTCCGGCAGGAAGTCGGTCGTAAAAGCGTGCGCGGCCGGAAAATCCAGCGCGCGCAGCGTCAACCCGTGGAAGCTCCGGCCGGCGGTCAGGTCCGCCTGCCGCAGGATGTAGCCGGCGGAGACGACGTGGCCGCCCTCCACGCCGTACACGACGCCGTCCGTCCGTGTTCCCTTGGGCTCCTGCGCCCATACCCCGGGGCCCGCATAGCCGTGGTAGTGGCTGCCGTCGTCCTTGCGGTAGGTCCGCTGCCCCCCGCCGGCATGGAACGTGCCGCGGCCGGCGATGTCGCCGACTGGCTGGAAGTCGGACGGCAGGTCCGCTACGCGCGGCAGCGCCGCAGCCCGGGCCGTGCGGTCCGCGGCAGGCGCCTGCGCGGCAGCGGAACCGGGCGCGACGGCCATGTGCAGCAGCGCGCCGGCGGCAATGAGGAATGCCGCCGCCAGGCAGCGGGACAGATGCTTGTGAAACGTGCTCATGCCTCGACCTCCAACGATTCGGTATCTCCCGACTGCACCGCGCGCAGCCCCAGCCGCTCGAGGAGCGCGAAGTCCTCGCCGGACGGTGCGTTCGGGGTGGTCAGCAGCCGCTCGCCGAGGAAGATGGAGTTGGCGCCGGCCAAAAAGCAGAATGCCTGCAGCGTGTCGCTCATCTGCAGCCGCCCCGCGCTGAGCCGGATGCGGGCGCGCGGCATCAGGATGCGCGCGCTGGCGACCACGCGCAGCAGGTCGTCCCAGGCGACTGGCGGCTGGTCCGCGAGCGGTGTCCCGGCGACCGCCACCAGGGTGTTGATCGGGACGCTTTCGAGTTGCGGGCGCTGCCGGGCCAGCTCGTGCAGCAGGTCGATCCGGTCGTCGTGGCTCTCGCCCATGCCCAGGATCCCGCCGCAGCACACCTTCAGGCCTGCCGCGCGCACCGCTTCGAGCGTTCTCAGGCGGTCGTCGTAGCAGCGCGTGGTGATGATCCGGTCGTAGAACGCCCGCCCCGTGTCCAGGTTGTGGTTGTAGTAGTCGAGCCCCGCGTCCCTGAGGCGCGCCGCCTGCGGCGGCGTGAGCATGCCGAGCGTGACGCAGGTCTCCAGGCCGGCGCGCTTGACGGCGCCCACCATCTCGAGCACCCGCTCGAACGACGGACCGTCCTGCACCTCGCGCCAGGCGGCGCCGAGACAGAAACGATCGGCCCCGTTCGCCTTCGCGTCGCGCGCCGCCGACGCCACCGCCGCGACGGGCAGCAGCGGTTCGGCCTCGACCTCGGTGCGGAAGTGGGCGGACTGCGGGCAGTAGGCGCAGTTTTCGGGGCAGCCGCCCGTCTTCACGCTGAGGAGCGAAGCGCACTGCACCTCGGCCGCGTCTTGCGCCCGCCGGTGGACCTGCGCGGCGTCGAACACCAGATCGAGCAGGCCGCGGTGGTACACGCTTGCGACCGCTTCACGGGAGAGGCTGCTGGACGGTTGCTGCAGGGCGTTTTCCAAGAATTCATAGGGTAGCACGCACGCGCGGCGACCCCCGCCCCTGACGGGCTCCTAGAGGGGCTGCATCCGCTCCTCCCAGCTGACCGTCTCGCCGGCGACGATCAACACTTCGCGCACTATCGGCCGGTATTCGGAATGGCGGATCTCGATGCGGTGCGGCCCCTCCTCCAGCTGCAGCCGCTGGAAGACGCCGTCGAACGAATCGACCACGCCCACGTAGTAGCCGTCGACGTACACCTCCGCGTCCCGCGGCTTGATCTTCAGCCGCAGCGAGCCCTGGTAGTAGTCCGCGTAGTCCGCCGCGTAGCCGCCGTAGAACGGCGTTTGGCCGTAGCCCCACGCGGAATCGTAGATCCAGGGATAGCCGTACCCCACGGTGTAGGGGTAGCCGCCGAAGTGGAAGTAGGAGCCGTACGCCCGCGGGTAGCCGTAGTAGTACGGGTTGTAGCCGTATCCGTGGCCGAAGACCGGGGAGTAGTAGTAGGAGCCGTACACCTGCGGATAGCTGAAGCCCTGCCGGTGCACGCGGCGGTAGCCGCCGGGGCGCGTGAGTTGCCCGGGCGCCCGCGGCACCGCGCGCCGCGCGACGGCGTTCGGACCTGCCGGGCGGCGGGCGTCCGGACCCCGTGTCCGGATCGCGCCGCCCGGCGTCCGCGGAGCACCCCCTAGACGCTCCGGATTTCTGTTGCCGCCGCGTCCGCCGCGTCCAGCGCGTCCGCCGACGGCGGGTGCGGTCGGAATCGGTCGCCGTCCGCGCCGGTCGCCGTCCACGCCGCTGGCGGGCACGCGATGCCGCGGCACCGCGACGCGGCGCGGCACGCCGCTGGCGCCCGGCCGTCCGCGTCCACCGCCGCCGTCCCCGGCGCGCGCCGGTCGCCGCGCCCGCGGCCCCGGCGCACCGGCCGGCCGACCGGCAGTCGCGGGACGTCCGCTCCGCCCGCCGCCCGCCGCCGGAGGCCGAGCCGGCGCGCGGCGCGGCCGAGCCGTCCGCGGCGCCTGCGCGCTGGCGGGACGCCCGCCGCCCGCCGCCGCGGGCGACCTGCGCGGCACGCGCCGCTGGGGCGCGGCCGCCGCCGCCGGTGCGCTGCGCGGCCGCGACGCCGGCGCTGTCGCGCGTGGCGCGGGCGGGCTGGCCGGCCGCTGCGGCCTGACTGTGCGTGGCGCACTGGCCGTGCGCCCACCGCCCGCCGTGGGCGGCCGTGCCGGTGCGCGGCGCGCCGGCGCCCGCTGGCGCACCGCCGGCCCCACGGCCCGCGGCGCGCCCGCCGCCTGCCCACCGCCGCCACCGCCCCGCACCCGCGCGCGGGCCCGCTGGGGCTCGCCGAACGCGATGTCGGGGATGCCGACCGCCGCGCCCGCCAGAATCATCGTCGCCAGCACGATCGCCCGCTGCATGATCGACTCCTTGCGTAGTGCCCGCCCCCACGTAAGGCAGGCTGCCATTGTAGTACGCAAGCCGTGTGCCAGCGTCAACAAGACGCCGGAATGGTGCAAAATAGGGACATGCAAGCGTATCGCGTCACCGCGTCTGTCGCCGGAAGAGGCCGCTGGTGTCCAATCCGGAGCACGGCGGCGCTCGCGCTGGTCCTGCTGACCGGGGCGTGCGCGGGCGGACCGGGCGGCGACGACATCTTCCCGTTTCCGGTTTCCACCTTCGAGCTCGACAACGGCTTGAAGGTGGTGGCGGTGGAGTACGACAGCCCGGGCATCGTGGCCTACTACACGGTGGTGCGGGCGGGCTCGCGCAACGAGGTGGAGCCGGGCTTCACGGGTTACGCCCACTTCTTCGAGCACATGATGTTCCGCGGCACCGAGCGCTATCCGACCGACGCCTACAACGCCGTCATCAAGCGCATGGGGGCCGACTCGAACGCGTTCACCACCAACGACTGGACCGCCTATCACATCGTGGCGAGCGCCGACGCGCTCGAGACGATCATGGAGATCGAGTCGGACCGCTTCCTCAACCTGCAGTATTCGGAGGACGGCTACCGGACCGAGGCCGGCGCCATCCTGGGCGAGTACAACTTCAACTTCTCCAACCCGCTGGCGCTGCTCCAGGAACGCCTGCGCGCGCGCGCGTTCCGCTTTCATCCGTACGGCCACACCACGCTCGGCCTGCTGGCGGACATCCAGGAGATGCCGAACCACTACGACTACAGCCTGGAGTTCTACGACCGCTACTACCGGCCGAACAACAGCATCATCGTCGTGGTGGGCGACGTGGACACGGGCGAGCTGGAGCGGCTGGCGGAGCAGTACTACGGGGCCTGGGAGCCGGGCGACTACGAGCCGCTGATCCCGGTGGAGGCGCCCCAGACGCGGCCGCGGAGCGACAGCGTCACCTGGCCGAACCCGACCCTGCCGTTCCTCATGCTGGGCTATCACGCCCCGGCCTTCAACGACCAGACCATCGACATGCCGGCGCTCGACGTGCTGTCGCAACTGCTGTTCGCGGAGACGGCGCCGCTGTACCGCAAGCTGTACCTGGACGAGCAGGTGGTCGACGTGGTCTCCGGCGGCGCGCTCGACAGCCGCGACGGCGGGCTGTTCACGATCATCGCGCGCATCACCGACCCGGAGCGTATCGACTATGTGCGCGACGCGATCATCGCCGCGATCGAGCGCCTCAAGGTGGAGCCGGTCGATGCGCAGGTGCTGGCCGAGACGAAATCGCACATGCGCTACCAGTTTGCGCTGGGGCTCGACAACCCGGGCGGCGTGGCGCGCACGCTGGCGCACTACCTGCAGCTCACCGCCGATCCCGAGACGGTGAACCGGGTGTACCGGCAGTACGACGCCGTCACGCCGGACGACATCCAGCACGTGGCCGTGACGTACTTCCCGGAGACGAACCGCACCGAGGTGACGCTGACGCCGGCTGCGGAGTCGGACGGCGAGGAGGAGGCAGCGCCATGACGGGCCGCGCAATACTGTCCGCGCTGCTGGCCGCGGTCTGGCTGGTCGGCGCGGCGTGCGGGGGGCCGGGGCCGTCCGCGGAGTCCACGGCGGCGGGCGCCGGCTTCCGCGCGCCCGATTCGCCGATCGTCAACCTGCGCATCGTCTTCCGCAGCGGATCGGTAGACGACCCGGCCGGCCTGAACGGCCTCAACGCACTGACGGCGCTGATGATCGGCGCGGGCGGCACGGAGTCGCTGGCGTACGAGGACCTGGCGCAGGTGCTGTACCCCTGGTCCGCCTCCATATCCGCGCAGTACGACAAGGAGGTGACCACCATCACCGGCCGCGTCCACCGCGACCACCTGGAGCCGTTCTACGCCATCGTGCGCGACCTGATCGCCGCGCCCCGCTTCGACCCCGCCGACTTCGAGCGCAACCGCGACCGGCTGCGGAACGGCGTGGTATCGACGCTGCGCGGCAACGACGACGAGGAGCTGGGCAAGGAGGCGCTCAACGCCCTCATGTACCGCGGGCACCCGTACGCGGCGCCGCCCATGGGCACCGAGGCCGGCCTGGAGGCGATCACGCTGGATGACGTCCGCGACTTCCACGCGAGCCGCTACACGCGGGACAATTTCCTGGCCGGCGCGGGTGGCGGGTACCCGCCCGGGTTCGTGGAGCGGATCGAGTCCGACCTGCGCGACAGCCTGCCGGCGGGCGACGCGGCGCCGGTGGCGCTGCCGGCGCCCCGCGCGCTGGAGGGCGTCGAGCTGCTGGTCGTCGAGAAGCAGGCGATCGCCACCGCCATCTCCATCGGCTTCCCGCTTGACGTGACGCGCGCCGATGACGATTTCTACCCGCTGCTGGTGGCCAATTCCTACTTCGGCGAACACCGCACGTTCAACGGCCTGCTGATGAACGTCATGCGCGGCGCGCGCGGCCTCAACTACGGGGATTACTCCTACATCGAGAATTTCATCCAGGAGGGGTTCTCGCGGCTGCCGGCGCCGAACATCCCGCGCCGCCAGCAGTTCTTCAGCATCTGGATCCGGCCGGTCGCGCACCACAATGCGCACTTCGCGCTGCGCCAGGCGCTGCGCGAGCTGCAGCGGCTGGTCGAGCACGGCCTCAGCCCCGAGGACTTCGAGGCGACGCGCGACTTCCTGATCAACTACTCCCAGCTCCATGTCCAGACGACGGACCGCCGCCTCGGCTATCTGCTGGACGCGCGGCTCTACGAGGCCGGCTTCCTGGTGGACGAGATCGGGGAGCGGCTGCCGCGTCTGACCGTGGACGACGTGAACGCCGCCGTCCGCCGCCACCTGCGCTTCGACGACCTGGCGGTGGCGATAGTGACCTCGGATGCGGAGGCGTTCGTCGAGCGGCTGCTGGCGAACGAGCCCTCGCCGCCGACCTACAACACCGCGGTGGGCGAAGACATCCTCGCCGAGGACGCCGAGATCGTCGAATACCCGATCCCGTTCAACCCCGAGCGGGTCCAAATCGTTCCTGTCCGCGAGATGTTCCGCGACGTGGAGTAGCCGCGCGCCCGACCGGTCGCGGTGCGACGCGCGGTTTCACCGCGGGGTGCTAGGATGGTAAATGCCATCCGCTGCAAGGGGTAATCCGATGACCTCCAGTCTGCCGGCGGCGCAATCAGACGCCGCGTTCCAGCCGGTCAGCGTCTCGAGCCCGGATGGGCCCGTGCGGCTCGAAGTTCCGATGCCGCGCGACCTCTTCGACCGCCTTACGGACCATGACGAGGCGCCGCGGTGCCGTTACGACATGGCGACGGGTCTGGCGGAGTTCGTCGCGGAGCCGGGGATCTCGCACGAGTGGCGAGCGGCGCGGCTGACGGCCCTCTTCATCCAAATCGAGGAGGCCCTGGAGGATGTGGGGCAGACCGCAGCCGGCGAGATGCTGAGCGCCGCCGCAACCCGGCTGCTGAGCGACGACGGCGCCTATGAGCCGGACGCGAGCCTGTTCGTCGGCCGCGCGGCGGTGGAAGCGGCGCTGCAGGAGGAGGGCTGGCTCGACAGCCGCGCCGGCCACCCGCTGCCGGCCCTCGTGGCCGAGGTCGACCGCAGCGTCAAGTCGCGCGGCAAGCTCGCGCCGTACTTCCGCATGGGGGTGCGCGAGGTCTGGACGTGGAGCCGCCGCGACGGCGCGCGCATCTGGGTTGCCAGCCCCGAGTCGCCCGGCGGCTTCCGCGCGGCGGACCGCAGCGTGGTACTGCCGGGCCTCGACCGCGAACGGCTCGACCGCCTGCTCGCGCACGGGGCCGCCGCGACGACCGCGCGCCTCGCGCGCCAGCTTGCCCGGGACGTCGCGGCCGCGATCGCCGCGCAAGGCGCGCGCTGGCCTGCCGCATAGCGCGCGGACAGGCGCCCGCTACGCGGGGAGCGCGTTCAGGGCACCCTGGCGGTAGCCGTCCGGATCGACCTCCACGTCATCGAATCCGGCGGCGCGGAAGCGGGCGGTCACGTCGGCCAGCAGCGCCGGGTCGCGCAGCCGCGCGACCTCTTCCGGAGCGACCTCGATGCGTGCCCGCGGACCGAAATACCGCACCCGATAGACGCGGAAGCCGTGCGCGCGCAGCACCCGCTCGCAGGCCGCCACCTGCGTCAGCCGCGCCGGCGTCACTTCGGTGCCGTACGGGAAGCGGCTCGACAGGCAGGCGAGCGCCGGCTTGTCCCACACCGGCAGGTCCAGGCGCCGCGCCGCCGCGCGGATGTCGGCCTTCGTGAACCCGGTCTCGTCGAGCGGCGACCGCACGCCCAACTCGCGCGCCGCCTGGCGGCCCGGGCGCCAGTCGGCGCGGTCATCCCGGTTGAATCCGTCGAGGACGTGCGCCGCGCCGAGCTTGCGCGCCTCGGCCACCGCCCGGCCGTACACTTCGTGCTTGCAGAAATAGCAGCGGTTCACCGGATTCGCCGCGTAGCGCGGGTCGTCGAGCTCGAACGTCTCGACGAGGACGTGGCGCGCACCGATCTCGCTTGCCAGCCGGCGCGCATCGGCGCCCTCCTCCGGCGCGAGGCTGGGGGAGACCGCCGTCAGCGCCGTCGCCCGCTCGCCCAGCACGCCGACCGCCTCCGCCAGGAGGTAGGCGGAATCGACGCCGCCCGAGAAGCAGACGACGGCCTTGTCCAGGCCGGCGAGCATGGCCTGCAACTGTCCGACTTTGTGGTCCAGGGGCGTCATGCGCGTGTAGCAATAGTGTAACTTCTCACTCTTGCCCGGACGTCCCGGGCGCTGCCCATGCCTGAGCCTTTCCACGCCACGACGTTGCTGCTCGGTGCGACTGCCTCCCTGGCGGTCGTGCACACGCTGCTCGGCGTCGATCACTCGCTGCCGTTCGTGGCGCTCGGCCGCGCCCGGGGCTGGACGCTGCAGCGGACGCTGCTCGTCACGGCCGTCTGCGGCGCCGGCCATGTGGCGTCGTCCGTGGCCATCGGCGCCCTCGGCGTCGCGCTCGGCATTGCCACCGACGCGCTGCTCTGGATCGAGTCGGCCCGCGGCGAGCTGGCGGCCGCGCTGCTGATTGGCTTCGGCCTCGCGTACGCGGCGTGGGCGGTCTGGCGCCGCCTCCGCGGGCGGGACGGCGCGCACCTGCACACTGCCGGCGCGGACGGCGGCGCGCCCGGCGCCGCCCGGATCACCCCGTGGGCCCTCTTCATCGTCTTCGTGCTCGGCCCCTGCGAGCCGCTCATCCCATTGATGGTCGTGCCCGGCATGGCAGGTGACTGGCTGACCGTCGCCGCCGTCGTCGGCGTGTTCGGCCTGCTGACGGTCGCCGTCATGCTGCTGGCAGTGGCCGCCGCCAGCAGCGGCGTAGGGCTGATGGCCGGCAGCCGCATCAGCCGCCACGCCGATGTCGCCGCCGGCCTCGTCGTGGCCGCCAGCGGCGCCGCCGTGCTCTGGCTCGGGCTTTAGCGGGCAGGCCGCGACCACACCGCAAGCGCTGGTCTCGACGCTACGGGCTGGACGTTCCCGCGCGAACACCGGGCTCCGTGGCCATGCCGGGCCGCGGCCGCCACAGGATTCCAATCGCCCATTCGAGGTCCAGCCGCTCGCCGCGCCAGGCCGGCGTGGCGGTGGTCCCGTCGAAGTCCATGCCGGCTGCCGCCAACCGCTTCGCCGTCGGCTCCAGCGGCAAGCCGGTCCAGTGCGGCGCCGGCGGGGCCGCGGGCAGCGGGCGCCCGTCGGGCCGCACGAACGCCGCCGCGCCACTCGCGTCGACGGTGACCCTGAACCCCTCTTCGTGCACGGCTAGGTGATGCCGCCGGCAGAGCAGCACAACTACATGGTCCATCGGTATTCATCTTGATGCGGATAGTTCTTTAACTAACTGAATAGTAGTAGTTTATTACTCATCAGGTCAGACTAGGACGGTCAGAACGTCGCGTGAAATCCGCCACCTTCTTGCATATGATATGGGAATGGATAATGTGACGGTAGACGCCGCGATACTCAGGAAAACCAAGCCCAAGGGCCGACATCCCCACAACGCCCTCGCCGCCGCCTTCGTCCGTAGCGCGCCCGTCGGGCGGCATGCCGATGGCAACGGCCTCTACCTCTACGTCCAGCGTACCGGAACCCGCAGCTGGATCCAGCGCCTCGTCATCCGGGGCCGGAAACACGAACTCGGACTCGGCAGCGTCCATCTGGTTTCGCTCGCCGAGGCCCGCGAGCAGGCCCTCGCCAACCGCAAGCTCGCCCGCTCGGGAGGAGACCCGCTCTCCGACAAGCGACGCACCCAGGCCGTGCCCACCTTCGCTGAGGCCGCCGTCACCGTGGTGGAGCAGAAGCAGGCCGGCTGGCGCAGTCCCAGGCTGGCCAAGGAATGGCTCCGGAGTCTGGAGCGCTACGCGTTCCCGCGCATCGGCTCTCGGCCCGTCTCGGAGGTGACCAGCGCTGACGTGCTGGAGATCCTCAGCCCGATCTGGCACACCAAGGCGCGGACCGCGAAGTCTGTCCGCCAGCGTATCCGCGCGGTGCTGGAGTGGGCCGTCGCGATGGAGTACCGGACCGACAACCCGTGCGACCGGATCGGGCCGGTGCTCGGCCCACAACGCGATGTCGTGCGGCACATGCGGGCGCTGCCCCATCGTGACGCGGCGGGGGCGCTCGAGGCGGTGCGGTCGTCGAAGGCGACGACCGCGCTCAAGCTCGCGTTTGAGTTTCTGGTGTTGACGGCGGCGCGCTCCGGCGAGGTGCGGCTGGCGACGTGGGATGAGATCGACACTACCGGCCGGGTGTGGACTATTCCGGCGACGCGCATGAAGGCGAACCGTGCGCACCGGGTGCCGCTCAGTGAACCCGCGCTGGAAGTCCTCGCCGCGGCGCGGACGCTCGCCGACGGTAATCCGCTCGTGTTCCCGAACCGCTGGGGCAACTGCATCAAGGACTCGTTCCTGTCGCAAATGCTCAAGGACTTGGAGATCGCGGCCGTGCCGCACGGCTTCCGGTCGTCGTTCCGCGACTAGGCGGCCGAGGAGACCGACCACCCGCGCGAGGTCATCGAGGCGGCGCTGGCGCACGTGGTCCGCAACCAGACCGAGGCGACCTACGCTCGCTCCGACCTGTTCGAGCGTCGGCGTCGGCTGATGAGCGACTGGGCGACTTACCTTGACGGAGAGCGGCGCAGGGACGGCCAGCCGGGACGCTGAGACCGCGCCGAGACCCGGACGAGTCGGGGCGCCACCACGGCGGGTTGCGGACGTACGGCGCGCTTCCGTGGCCCGAACAAGGACTGAGGTTGCCCCGATTTCGTGGACAGGTTAACGCTTTCGGGTTCACGTCATGATCTGTACATCGACATCGTTCCCTGTGGGCGGTGTGGAGCCCGCGCGCAGCGCGGGCTCCAACGGGCTCGTGGGCGCCCGCAGGGCGTCCACAGGCCGGGCACCGTCCACAGGGCCTGCATGGCGTCGCTCGAATTCCAACGGCGAGAGATAGCCCAGCGCGGAGTGACGCCGCCGCGTGTTGTACCACCCTTCGATGAATGCGGACACGGCCGCGACGAGCTCGAGGCTGTCGCGTCTGCGCTGAATAGTCGTCCCCGCAAAACTCTCGGCTGGAAGACACCGGCCGAAGCCCTTGGCGACTACCTATGTTTAATTCGAGAGTAGCGTTGCGACGACCCCTTGAACCTAGTCTGACTGCCCTGGTCGGAATGATGGATGACCCCGGCCGGCCGGCGTTGCCCCACGGCCATCTCCAGCGCCTCGGTCACCAGTGCCGTCCGCAGGTGCGGAGCCATCGCCCAGCCCACGACGCGCCGGCTGAATACATCGAGGACGATGGCGAGGTAGGAGAAGCCGGCGCGGGTCGGCACGTAGGTGATGTCGGCGAGCCACAGGCGATTCGGCGCGTCGGCCTCGAAGCGGCGGTTGACCCGATCCGGCGCCGGTCGGGCCTGCGAATCCCGACGCGTCGTGCGCGGCATGCGGCACCGGCTTACACCGGCCACACTCGCGGTGCGCATCACCCGCGCGACCCGCTTGCGGCTGACCACAACGCCGCCTGCGGCCAGTTCGGCGTGAATTCGCGGCGCGCCGTACGTCCCGCGGCTGCGGGCGTGAATCGCCTGAACGCGAGCCGTCAGCGCTGCATCGGCGCGTGCGCGTGCCGACGGCAAACGTCCACACCACGCGTAGTACCCGCTCGGGGAGACACCGAGCATGCGGGCCATCGTGGTGACGCGGAAACGCGCCTGATTCGCACTCATGAACCGGTAGACCTCCCGGATCCGGTCTCCCGTGCGAACCAGGCCGTGGCTTTTGCCAGAATCTCGCGTTCCTCGCGCAGCCGCCGGTTCTCCCGGCGCAGTCGACGCAGCTCCTCACGCTCCTCGGTGCGCAGGCCGTCAGCCCGCTCGCCGCCATCGCGATCAGCCTGCGCGACCCAGTTGCGTATCGCCTGCGCCGATGGCTCGAACTCCCGAGCCAACTCGCCCGGTGTCCGTCCGGACCGAACCAACTCGACCATCTGCTGCCGGAATACCGCCGGGTACGGCGGCCTCGTGCTCCGCATCGTGGATACCTCCTCCTCGCAAGAGGATCAGGTGTCCACTAGATCGGGTCAACTCCACCCGCTTGGCCATGTTCAGCTTGTTCAGTATGGGCTAAGTACATGCGTAACCGCTCACGCATGTCAAGCCTCTTGTAACGCTTGCTATGGCCCTAATGTAGACAGGACGGTAAGCTTTATGGACATTCGCCGTCCGATTCGCTTGATTTTGATATGGGATTGTGTGGTATGCTTCCACACAGGAAGAGGGGCGGTCGCTCCGGGGATTCTGGTTGAGGGAGTCCCGAAGCGCCGCCCAGTGTGCAGAAAGGAAAGGGCGCAGTGAAAAAACGCGCCACCCGTCGAGGGTGGGGGCCGGGGAAACCCGGCCCCAAACGTCCTTTTTGCGTCTACGAGTATACCAGAATTGGGGATCAAAAATGGCCGACTACCTTGGTGTGCTTGCTGAGCTTCGGGCTCGTCGACAGGCTCTTGTCGATGAGGTCGCTGAACTCGATACGATAATGTCCGGCCTAGAACGGCTTGCGAACAAGTCGTCTGCGGGCGAGTCTGTTCCACGAGGAGCTTCCGCCGCTGGGCCGTCCATTAGAGGTAAGAATCTGCCGCAGGCTATTCGGGTTCACATGGAATCTATTGGTCGCCCTCAGACGACGCGAGAGGTGGCCGACGCAATGAAGGCCGGCGGTGTTCCATCTGATGCAAAGAGCTTCGTAAACCAAGTTTACAACGCCCTGCACAGAGGGTCCAAGGCGGACGGCCCATATCTGCGTGACGGAGAGCAGTGGCGGCTCCGCAGTACCGGCCCCGCGGTAGCCATCTTTCGCAAGTAGGGTGTTCTAGCTGTCAGTCTTGACTGGCCATCTGGCCTGCGCTGCCTTGGACGCACTGGCGGACTTCTGCTCCGGGGTCATGTTCGCTGCACGACGATGCCCCCCTTGAGACCGCCAAGCCGCCCAAGGGTGACCGCCAACGGGTCTTTTCCTTCCGCCTCGCCGGATTCTATGATCTGCTGGACGACGTTGAAGGCGGCGACATTAGGATCGACTGAGGGTTTGCGTGACCGCTTGGGCATGCCGTGGAGGTCCATGGAGCATCGCCCCGAACAGAGAAGCCGGACCTGCCGCACTGAACCATGGCGATGGCCTCGCGCGTGGTGGCGGTGTTGGCAGCAAGCTCGCGCTGGGTGATGCCGCGTTGCTGGCGCGCAGCTGTGGGTGGAGGATACCTGCAGCCGCTCCTGCTTCGTCGGCTGCCCAGCTGTCCTCTCTGCGGACAGGTGGCGTCCATCGCGCACTTGCCGCGCGGGCCGTCGCGAGCGTGATCAGGTAGATCTAGAATGGACATTCCGGATACAACATTAGACGGCAAGAACCCTTCGGATGGACCTTAAAGACATACCGGGTCGAGTCTTCCTGGACACATGCGCCTCATGCGTTGTCAACTTCATGCTCGACTACGGCAAGCAGATCCATGATGGTGCCCCGGTGCCGGTCGACGCGGGCGAACGGATCGTCCGAGACATTGAGGCCTTGTACAACATCATGCTCGTTGGCCGGCGGGCAATGTGGCAGCTTGCTATTTCCCCTCACACGTACCAGGAGATAACGGCGACGAAAACAGTGCGGCGGCGCGATCACCTACAAACTTGGTTCGACGACCTGTGGCAGTATTGGCTAAACGTCATTCACGAAGACGACGACCTTCCGAGTTTCATTGAAGCGGAAGATACTCGTGTTCGCCTTCTCGCGTCGGGCAGCCTTAACGTCCTACCTGATGTGGCGGACCGCATACTCGTCTGTGACGCCACCGTCTATCGGTGCGAGTTGTTTTGTACTCGGGACTGGACAACGGTTCTGAAGCATCGAGCTGATTTGAGGGGGTTGCCGCTGGACATTGTGACACCGGCCGAATGGTGGACGAAGATACGACCCTACGCAGGGCTATGGGTGTGAGGCGGCCGTCTCACTTGGCGTGGGACGCGCACCGCGAGGCTGCGAGATGACGGGTGATTCCTCCGCTCGGGGATACGGGTGTCTCGTTTCGCTCGCGGTGATCGCCGCCGTCGCTACGTTCGGGGGCTGGCGCATAGCGTTCGCGGCCGGCCTAGTGATGCTTGGAGGAACGGCGCTGCTAGCAGTCGTGACAGTACACTCAGGGCAGCATGCAGTGCCGGCGACATGGTTGCACATCAAGAAGTACGTCCCGGTCAGGGCGAACGCTTCGCAGTGGTAGTGGCCTGGATGCTTAAGCTCTGGCGCGAGGCCGATGCGATCGACCGCGCGTTCATCGTGCTGTTCCTGTTGACCGCCGTACCGGTGCTGATCCTCGGTGCGACCGTCTTCACCGCATACCTGCTGATGTATGTATCTCAACGCGGTGATGTTCCACCATCTGGTGTGATCCCGGTCAAACTGTACCACTGCTGACTGTTGGGAGCGGCGGCCGGACGCGATGGAGGGCAGGGGGTTCGAAAGGGCGCGCAGCATCGCCTCGCCAGATCCCAATGTGGCACATTGGGTGACACTGGCTCCTACCAGCTTACCGCCAGTCTGGGGTCGGTTCGCCAGGAGGTCTTCGCCCGGTCGCCATTCCCGGAGCGCGGGATCAAGCCCACGCCGAGCACCGGAGATCCGGGGCGCGGAACAGATCGGAGGCCATCGAGAGGAGCGCGGCGCTTGACCGAGATCGGGACACGGACAGATCAGCGGCACGGGGAAGGCGACAGCAACGGCAGGAGATCGAGGTCACGGTGTCAACGGTCATTCAATTTTCCCCAGGTGTGGTCATCGAAAATTCCCCCACCCCTTGCTGAATGCATCATCGACCTCGACGCCGGTGGACGCTCGTGGGCAGGCCGTCTGCGGCCTGTCCAAGTCGCGGTGGGCGGCGCAGTGCGCGTCCACGGTGACGGGTGTGCCGGGCATGCTTGACAGCTTGGAGGTGCAAGTCCTCTGCCCAGGTCTGGTGGAGACAAAGGGCTAGCGAGGCGCAAGGGCGGTGACCGCGAGGCGCCGTCTGAAGGAAGCGCGGAAGCAAAACCGCGACCTGACGGACAGGAACCGAATAATGAGGCAGTCTGGGTCGGACGAGCGGGCCCGAATCCGCGAAGTCCCGTATCCACCACAGGTTCAGGCTGTAGATTCGGCAGGTGTGCGGCGAAGGCGGTCAAGCTTACCCCGGGAGATCTGCATCGTGTCCGTCGGGACTGTAGAACGGCGCACACAGACTCTCGACGAACGCGTCGAAGTCCGCCTTGGCCAGAATCTGGTTCAGCCGCTCGTAGAACGGATGCCCGGCGCCCCGCGGCAGGTCCGCCGTTGCCACCCACATCGCGTCCTGGGACTCGTCGTCGTGGGTCGTGCCCATCGCCATGGACGACCGTGTAGTACACGGGATCGATCATGTCGACCCCTGGCAGCGGACTTTCACCACGGCCTGCTGAGGGCTTTCTGAGCCGCAGCGGGCCAAGTGGGTTGGTGGTTCCATCACCGTAGCATTTGACAGGTCGCCGGAGTAGCGGCAGAGTATAGGGCGTATTGTCGTCGAGTCCTCTGAATCGAGCCCGCCATGGGGTCCGGCGTTCCACAGAAAACTGATGGCCACGGGAGGCACTCCGGAATTGACTGTCGAGATGACCCCTGGGACGGACGACTGGGAAGCGCGCGGTCGCACGGTGCGGTTGAGCGACCACTTCGCCAAGGTGTCTGCACGGTATCGAACGCTGCGCGAGCTGGATTTAGAGGCCGTGCGTATCATCAGCGACGTGGTGGCTCGCGCCGTGGACTTAGGGAGACCCGTGCGGCTTTGTGGACGTCGCCACGGGCTCGGGGCGGTACCTGGACGCGGTCAATCATTGCTTAGGCTCAGCTCTTGCCATGCAGGTCGTTTCCATCGGCCTGGATCTGAGTCCGCCCATGCTCAGGCAAGCGCGCATCCGCAACAGACACGCGGGTCTGCGTACGCGGCACCTGGTCGGGGCCGTCGAAACGCTCCCGTTCCGGGCCGCCAGCTGTGACGTGATGACCTGCTTCAATGCCGTGCACCACTTCGACCTCGCCCGGTTTGCTGGCGAGGCGTCTCGGGTGCTCACCCCATCCGGCCAGCTCGTCGTCTATACGCGAACCCCAGAGCAGAACCGCCGCACAATCTGGGGCCGCCACTTTCCCGAGTTCGCCACGCGGGAAACGAGACTCCATGAGGTCAACGATGTGCGAGCCGCCCTGGAAGCCACCGGTGCCTTCAGGTCGGTGCGCGCGCAGACGGTTGCGTGGCCGGTCACCACCTCCTTGGTTCGACTCGTCGAACAAGTCACCCACTATCATTATTCGACCTTTCGGCTGTATTCAGAAGATGCGCTCCGCACGGCGATCGACACCTTCCGCCAGCGCGTGCGGGAGGCGTTCCGCGACGTGACGCACATCACGCATGACAATGACCACGTGCTGGTGATTGCTCAGCGCATGGGCGCGTCTCCGCCGCCGACCGCAAGCGCCGCACCCGCCGCTTGATCCTGATCGGCTCCTATATCGACAGCGTCAGCCAAGCCGACCCGGTGTCCATGACCAGGCTTATGTAGATCGACATCGACGATGATGCGTGTGGTTCCTGTGGGCGGCGCTCTCCGCCGTCCAAAGCGCGGTGGGAAACGCGCTTTCCCGATGTGACCCTCTTACTCGATTGCCCGCGCGCGTTTTCCACGCCGGTGGCAGGATCCACGCGCCGCCCGGAGCTGATGCGACCATCGCGCGTGCGACGGTCTGCGTCCGTGCTCGTCGCGGTACAGCGGTCGGTCGTGTAGGAGCAGGTTGCTGGGGTTGTGGCCGGTTTCGGCGCGTCGTCCACCATCAAAGCCAGAGCACGGGGGCCGGATAGCGCGCGATCCACGGATCTGGCGTCACGATCGTCAGGCCCCGCAAGATTGCCTGCGACACCAGTCCCCGGTCGAACGGATCGCGATGATGCGGCGGCAGCAGCAGGTCGTGCGCCCCGTCGCGTTCATCGAATGGCAACGGCTCGATCTGCAGCCGCCGGCGACGACCCGTCACGAACGACTCGGGTGATTCGGGCAGCGGCAACCTGCCGAGCCGATGCTTGATCGTGATCTCCCACACCGAGAGCGCGCTGAGGTACACGGCGTTCGAGGGGGCCCGACACGCCGCCCGGGCGCGCAACGGCAGCCGCGGATCGTCGGATACCAGCCAGAGAAAAGTACAGGTGTCGAGCAGGAGCGTCACGGCGACACTCCGGACCAGCGGATGGGGAGGGGAGACGGGGCTCCGCTCCGCTGTTCTTGCGCCTGCTGCGAGCGGGTGCCGTAGCCGCCGAGCCAGCGCGTGACCAGTGGCGCCGGCTTGTCGGTTCGCTGGTATTCCGTGCCGGTCATCGAAGAGCCTTCCAGCGGATAGACCTCATCCGTGCACTGCACCAGCGCGCCGGTGTCGCACAGCCGTTCAACGACGCCGGACAGAATTCCCGCCTCCTCCAGCGAGACCGCCACGAACAGCACCGCCGCGTCTGTCCCGGACTCCAGGATCCGTGCACGTGGCGCGTCATGGGTGTCGCGGCCGGTGGGAACGCGCCGCAATTGCAAATCGTCGTTCGGCGCCAGGCCATGTATGGCGGCTTCGACCTCTTCCTCGTGGACCGGACGGTTGCCCCAATAGTAGGGCTCGCCGCGCCAACCATTGACGAGCTCGATCTCGAACGTCTCCCGGCTGCGACCCCGCTTGACAGCTTCTGCACTCATTAGCGTGCCGGGCCCGCCGCGGTCGACCGGACCGATCTCGTACTGGCACTGCAGGGCGCAACCGGAAAGCCCGGGCCACGACAGCACGGCGGCCAGTGGCGCATTGGCCTTGACCCGCAAGAGGTTCGGCAACGTTTCGGGATCGCACGCCGTTTCAATCTGCCGAACATTCAGATCGAGCGATTGACTATCGCCCCAACCCGCACGACTCAGCCTGAAGGCAATCAGCCGCCGGCTCATCTGCCGGCCTTCCTCCCGCCAGCAGCCATCAGGTGCCGTTCGGCTGCCGCCACGAGTTCAGCCTGGTCCGCGGCATGGGGCGACTGCAGTCGTGCGACCACATCACTCAGGGTCGGCAGGTCCGCGCGGTGCGACGGACGTTTCTTCAGCGCGAAGAACGTCTTCAGCCTGTTCGCCAACTGCTGGTCCAATGGTGCAACGGCGTATTCCGCCGAGCGCCCGGTCGTTTCGTTCCAGGCGGCGGGACCACCGCCCTCGAACGCCTGGAGCAGGTCTTCCGGAAGCGGCTCGAAGAAGCTGTCCGGGACCACAAAGTCGCGATCGGTGCCGATCGGCCGGGGTTCCGTCAGCGGCTTGGGCAGTGGCCGGATTTCTGCGACCGGGACATTGCGCCGGCAGAGGATGACGGTCTCGCCGCGTTCGACGCGGTCGAGGTGCTGCGAGAGGCGCGCCTTGGCGTCGGCAAGGTTGACCCTGATCATGGGGTCATATTTTAGTCCATGAACATGACCAACAAAAAGATAACTAGCTGGTCATGCAGATTCGATATCGCCAGGAGTCCGTGGTGAAACCCCGCGTCGCACAGAGACCCGCCCGTCAGCGGACACGCGCCGGCAATGAGTACCGGTGACCACTACAATGCGCAGGTCGGGCGCCCGGCCGGCTGCCGGTCACCGCCGTGACGGTAGAACCCTGCGTCTAGGAGTCCGTGGTGAAACCCCGCGTCGCACCGAGACCGGTCAGGCGCCCGGCTGACAAGGCAGGAACATCACAGTTCAGGAAGGGGGACGACGAGCACTGAAGCAGTCGTCGCCAGGCCCGCACGGCGGGCCTCGGCAAGCGCGTCCCCGCTAGCGCTTGCCGGGGGTTTGGGGCGCAGCCCCATCTAATCGAAGATGCTCTACGACATCCTGCTGATCGCGGTCGGGTTCGCCTTTGTGGCCAAGGGGGGGGATCTGTTCGTCGACTCCAGCATCCACATCGGGCGGGCGCTGCGGATTCCGCGCTTCGTGATCGGCGGCACGCTGGTGAGCCTGGCGACGACGACGCCGGAGCTGGTGGTGTCGGTCACGGCCGCGTCGATGGGCGACTCGGGCATCGCGCTGGGCAACGCGGTGGGGTCGTGCATCTGCAACATCGGCCTGGTCGTCGGACTGGTGGCCATCATCATGCCGGTGGCGGTGGACCGGCCCGACTTCATCCGGAGGGCGGCGTGGATGGTCGGCGGCGGCGTGCTTGTGGTGGCGTTCTCGTGGGATCGCTCGATGGAGCGGATCTACGGCCTGTTGCTGCTGGCGGGCGCGGCCGCCTACCTCGCCTGGGATCTGGCCGGCATCCTGCGCTCGCGGCGGCAGTCGGCGGGGGAGGCCGGGGATCCGGATGCGCCCGAGGGGCTGGGCGCGGCGGTCGGCTGGTTCGCGGTGGGGGCGGCCTGCGTCATTGTCGGCAGCCGCCTGCTGGTCACCTCCGGTCAGGGGCTGGCGGCGGCGCTCGGCGTGCCGTCGGCCATCATCGGCTTCTCGGTCATCGCGATCGGCACGTCGGTGCCGGAGCTGGTGACCGGCGTGAGCGCGGCGCGCAAGGGGGTGCCCGACCTGTCGCTCGGGAACATCATCGGCGCGAACGTGCTGAATCTGCTGCTGATCGTGGGCCTCTCGGGGACCATTCGGCCGCTGCAGCTCGATGCGTTCAGCCAATGGTACGGGTTCCCCTGGCTCGGGATATTCTTCGTAATGGTGATCGGGACCGTCCTGCGGTTCGGTCTCGTCCGCCGCGCCGCGGGCATCGCGCTGCTGCTGCTGTACGCGCTGTACGTCATCGGTCTGGTCGCAACCCCGGCGCTCTCCTGACATGAGCCCAACGCTGCCCCCCGGCTACCTGCCCTACGCCTACGAGGACCCGTTCGAGGACCTCGTCGGGCCGTTCGGCTACAAGGTCGAGGACGGCCGCATCTCGTTCGCGTTTCAGTCCGACGGCCGCCACCGCAACACGGGCGGCACGGTGCACGGCGGCATGCTGATGACCTTCGCCGACTTCGCGCTGTGCCTGATCGCGGTGTGGGACCAGCCCGGGGAGCACTGCGTCACGGTGTCGTGTCACAGCGACTTCGTGGCGGCGGGGACGCCGGGCGACCTGATCGAGGCGTCCGGCGAGGTGGTGCGGCGTACGCGGACGCTCGCCTTCGTGCGCGGACAGCTCGTGACCGGCGGACGCGTGCTGCTCACCTTCAGCGGGATCGTCAAGCGAATTCGGGACGGACAGCTATAATCCGCGTCTAGGGTTCCTCGGACTCCTCGGCACACTGACGGAGGCATGGGATGCGCCATCGAATGGATTGCGTCGGCTCGCTTGTCACCCTGGTCGCGCTGCTGGTCTGGCTGCCCGCCGCGCCCGCGGCCGCCCAGCAAGGGGCGGCGAACGGCGAGTGGCGGCACTACGCCGGCGGCATCGGGTCGACGAAGTACGCGCCGCTCGATCAGATCAACGCCGACACCGTCGGCAGCCTGCGGATTGCCTGGACCCGGCCGGCGGTCGACCAGAGCATTCTCGACCGCGTGCCGAACCTGAACTTCACGAACAACCTGACGAACACGCCGCTGATGGTCGACGGCATCCTGTACGGCTCCAACGCCGTCGGTCTGGCCGAGGCGTTCGACCCGGCGACGGGGGAGACCCTCTGGGTGCAGGAGCCGATGGACCCCGCGCCCCAGGGCTACCGCGGGGCGGAGACGCGCGGCGTCGGCTACTGGACCGACGGCAGCGACGCGCGCATCCTGGTGCAGCGCGGCCAGCACCTCATCGCGCTCAACGCGAAGACCGGCCGGCCGTACCCCGACTTCGGCGACGGCGGCCGCGTGAACCTGACGATCGGGCTCGGCCCGGAGGCCCGCTACCGCTGGACCGGGGCGCCGCTGGTGGTCGGCGACGTCGTCGTGATGGGCCAGTCGATGACCGACACGTTCATCACCATGGAAGCGGTGCGCGCGCCGGTGCGGGCGTTCGACGTGCGGACGGGCGAGCAGCGCTGGGAGTTCCACACCATCCCGCGGGCGGGGGAGTACGGCACCGACACCTGGGAGGACGATTCGTGGCAGTACTCGGGGCACGCCCCGGTCTGGTCGCTGATGAGCGCCGACCCCGAGCTCGGCTACGTCTATCTGCCGGTGACCTCGCCGACCAGCGACATGTACGGCGGGCATCGCGTCGGCGACAACCTGTACGGCCAGAGCATCGTCTGCGTCGACGCGGAGACCGGCGAACGGGTCTGGCACTTCCAGACGGTTCACCACGGCTTGTGGGACTACGACCTGCCGACGGCGCCGATCCTGATGGACCTCGAGGTCGAGGGGCGGCCGGGGATCACGAAGGCGGTGGTCCAGTTGACGAAGCAGGCAATGGCGTTCGCGTTCGACCGCGCGACCGGCGAGCCGCTGTGGCCGATCGAGGAGCGCCCGGTGCCGCAGTCGGACACGCCGGGCGAGCGGACCTCGCCGACGCAGCCGTTCCCGACCAGGCCGCCGCCGTTCGACCGCCACGGGTCGAACGTGGAGAACCTGATCGACTTCACGCCCGAGCTGCGCAGGGAGGCGCTGGAGATCGTCAGCCGCTACACCATCGGACCGATATTCACGCCGCCGAGCATCCGGGGCGGGTCGAACCTGGGGACCATCCAGCTGCCCGGCTCGCAGGGCGGCGCGGACGTGCAGGGCGGGGCGTACGATCCCGAGACCGGCTACCTGTACGTGCCGTCGATCACCGCGCCGTTCGTGGCCGACGTCCTGGACGGGAATCCGGACCGCACCAACCTGCGCTACGTGAAGGGCACCCGCCTGTGGATTGGCGGGCCGCGCGGACTGCCGCTCTTCAAGCCGCCCTACGGTCGCATCACGGCGATCGACATGAAGCGCGGGGAGTTCGTCTGGATGGTGCCGAACGGGCACGGCCCGCGCAACCACCCGGCCATCGCGCACCTGAACCTGGACCGCCTCGGCTGGCCGGGCCGGCCGGCGCCGCTGCTCACCAGGTCGCTGCTGTTCATCGGCGAGGGGTCGCGGGCGCGCGCCGAGCGCGGGCGTGACCGCATTCCCGACGGCATGCCGCTGCAGATCGTGACCAACTACGGCGAGCCCTGGTTCCGGGCGTACGACAAGGCGACCGGCGACGTGCTGTGGGAGATGGAGCTGCCGGGCGGCACGACCGGCGCGCCGATGACCTACCTGCACGAGGGCAAGCAGTACGTCGTCGTGGCGATCGAAGGGATCGACGAGCCGGCCCAGTGGGTGGCGTTAAGCCTGCCGTAGCCGGCTCCGGTCCGCGCGACAATCTGCCGCCGGCCGCGCTGCGCCGCGCAATCGACGCGGCGGTGGAGGGCGTCGGCCTGCGGGAGTTGCGCGACGCGGCCGTGCGCCTCTCGGTGGAGTACCGCGCGGGCGACGGCGCGCCTGCCCGTGGCGCATCCGCCTGGACCGACCTGGACCGTCTGGCGTACGCCGCGGCGCGGATGCCGGCCACGTGGCGGGCGACAGCGGCAGTGCTCCGCGAGCTGCGCGCCCGCTGTCCCGCCCTGCCGCTGCGCAGCCTGCTCGACGTCGGCTCGGGCCCGGGCACTGCGCTGTGGGCCGTCTGGACGGAGCTCGACAGCGTGACCCGCGCGACGCTGCTGGAACCTGACGCCCGGATGGCGGCGCTCGGCCGGCAACTGCTGGCGGGGTCGCCGCCGGAGGCCGGGGTCGCCACTACCTGGTGGGAGACGCCCGCCGCGCGCCTCGCCGCCGCGCAGCCGCACGACCTGGTGGTGGCCGGCTACGTGCTCGCGGAGTTGGACGCCGCGGCCCGGCGGCAGGTGGTCGAGGACGCCTGGGCGGCGGCCGCGGGCGCGGTCGCCATCATCGAACCGGGGTCGGCCGCGGGCTACCAGCGCATACTTGACGCCCGCGACCGGCTGATTGCCCGCGGCGCGCGCATCGTCGCGCCCTGCCCGCACGCTGCCGCCTGCCCGCTGCCGCCCGGCGACTGGTGCCACTTCGGCGTGCGCCTGAACCGCACCTCCCTGCAGCGGCGTCTCAAGGGAGGAGAGCTGGCATACGAAGATGAGAAATACGCCTACGTGCTGGCGGTGCGCGCCGCGGGATCGCCGGTGAAGGCGCGCGTGATCCGGCGGCCGCGTCCGCTGCCCGGCAGGGTGAGGCTGCGGCTCTGCGGGCCGGAGGGCGTGCGGGACGAAACGGTGGAGCGGACCAGGCGCGCGGACTATCGCCGGGCCCGCAAGGCGGCCTGGGGCGACGCCTGGCCGCCCGCCGCGCGGGACGGGGCGTCGTGACGGCGCGCGGCGCAGCGGTTGTTGGCCGCTATCTTGGCGGGTGCGTCGCCGCATTTCTGGTCGCCGCCGCCTGGGCGCCGCCCGCCGCCGCGCAGGTGACGGGCCGCGGGTTCGTCCAGGCGTCCCACCTGCGGTTCGATGCCAGCCGCAGCATCGAGGCGACCACCGGCAGCCCGACCGGTTTCGCCTACGGCGGGGGCGGGCAGATAGGCATCGGCTGGCTGTTCGTGCAGGGCAGCGTCGAGCGCTACGAGGCCGCCGGCCGCCGGGTGTTCGTGCTCGACGATCGGGTGTTCGATCTCGGCATTCCCAACCGCGTCACCATCACCCCGGTGCAGCTGACGGCCGGCTACCGGGCAGGCGGCCGTGTCGCGGGCTACGGCGGCGGCGGCTTCGGTATGTACCGGTTTGCCGAATCCGCCCCGTTCGGCCCGCAGTCGGGGCGGCCGGATGCGGCGCCCGGGAGCGCCGTGGCGCCGCCGCTCGGGCCGCCCTACGGCGGCGACGTGCGCGAGACGCACCGCAGCTGGCACGTCCTGGGAGGGATCGAGACCGCGCTGCTGTCGTGGCTCTGGATCGGCGCCGAGGGACAGTGGACGTGGGTGCCCGACGCGCTCGGCGCCGGCGGCGTCTCGGCCGCGTTCGACGAGACCGACCTGGGCGGCTTCACGCTGCGGGTCAAGCTGTCGGTGGGGTACTGACGTGCGTCGGGCTCGACGAACCGGAGCGGCGCTGCCGCGGGTCCTGGCCGTCCTGGCGGGCCTCGCCGGCGTCCTGCTCCTCGGTTCCCGCGAGGTGGGGTTGGGCCAGGCGGCCGCGCCGGCCGGGAGGCGCGTTGTCGAGGCGGGGGGCGTGACGGCCGCCGACGCGGGTTTCGATCCCGACGTCGTGCGCTCCCGGCGTGCGTCCACCATCGCGCGGGTGGGCGCCGCGGCGGCCGCAAGTCCCCGCTATGTGTCCGGCGAGGTAATCGTCAAGTTCGCGCCCGGCGCGGCGCCCGAGCGGACGGCGCGGCAACTGCGGGCGCTCGGGGTGCGGGAGGCTGCGCGCCGCCCCAACCACGCCGGCTTCGACCTGCTGGAGCTCGATCCCGCCGCCGACCCGGAGGCCGTCGCGCAGGCGCTGGCCGTGCGGCCGGACGTCGAGTACGCGCAGCCGTCGTACCTGCGGCAGCCGCTGTTCGTGCCGAACGATCCGTACTTCAACCGGCAGTGGAATCTGGCCATCCTCAACATGACGCAGGCGTGGGACATCAACCCGGGCGCGGGCGACACGGTCATCGCCGCCGTCATCGACACCGGCGTCGCGCTGTTCGACGGCCACATCGAGTTCGAAGCCTCGGCATTCACGATCGATGACGTGCTGGAGTATCCGGCGCTCGGGGCGTTGCGGATCCCGTTCGCGGCGGCGCCCGACCTCGCCGGACCGGACCGCTTCGCCGCGCCCTGGGATTTCATCTGGGCCGACGACACACCCGTGGACCTGGAGGGGCACGGCACGCACGTGGCCGGCACGATCGGGCAGCTCACGGACAACGGGATCGGCGTGGCGAGCATGGCGTTCAACGTGCGGATCATGCCGCTCAAGGTGATTGCCAACGAGTGGGACCTGATATTCGGCGCCATTGACAATGACGAGTGCTGCGGCGGCAGTGACGCCGACATCGCCGACGCCATCCGCTACGCCGTCGACAACGGGGCGCGGGTGATCAATCTGAGCCTCGGCGGGGAGGACGAGTCGCCGGTGATCGACGACGCCATCCGCCACGCGGTCGACCGGGGCGCGTTCGTCGCCGTGGCGGCCGGCAACGAGTTCGAGGACGGCAATCCGCGCGGCTACCCGGCGGCGTCGGCCGCCGCCATCGACGGCGCGATGACGGTCGGCGCGGTCGATCAGGCGCTGCGGCGGGCGGCGTACTCCAGCACCGGCGACTACGTGGAGATCGCTGCTCCCGGCGGCTATCGGGCGCGCGACGGCAGCTACGACGGCGGCGCCGTGCTGCAACAGAGGATCAGCCGGCGGGCCGCATTGACGTTTCTGCTGCCGCCGGCGTTCTACGGTCCGCCGCGCTTCGACGAGCTGGTGATCGCCGGCGCGCAGGGCACGTCGTTCGCGGCCCCGCACGTGGCCGGGCTGGCGGCGTTGCTGATGACGCAGGGAATTACCGACCCGGCCGTCATCGAGGCGGCGATCAAGTACTTCGCGGTCGACCTCGGCCCGGCCGGCCGCGACGACGAATTCGGCTACGGCCTGATCAACCCCCACGCCACGCTGCGCGGTTTCGGTCTCACGCGCTAGTCATGCTATAAGTGGGCGCGTGAAAATGCGGCGGTCACTCGTCCTGCTGGCGGCCTCCCTCTGCGCGGCGGGCGGCCTCTCGGTCGCGCACGCCCAGTGGGGCATCATGGAAGGGAACTTTCCGCCCCGGTTCCCCCCGCGCACCATGCCCGACCGCGACTTTGCCTTCTGCAAGGTGATGTACAACAGCGTGCGCTACGAGCGGCTGGGCATGGGCTGGTCCACCGACTACCCGTACGCCGGCATCAACCTGATGATCCGGTTCTCCGAGCTGACCACCGCGCGCGTGAGCTTCGACGACCACGGCGAGCCGAACCACTGGGTGGTGCGGTTCATGGATGACGCGCTGTTCAACTGCCCGTTCACGATGGCGGCGGATGTCGGCACCATCGGTTTCAGCAACGAGGAGGTGGCCCGGCTGCGGGAGTACCTGCTGAAGGGCGGCCTGCTCTGGGTGGACGACTTCTGGGGCTCGCGCGCCTGGTACCACTGGGAGCGCGAGATCGGGCGCGTTCTGCCGCCGTCGCAGTATCCCATCAAGGACGTCCCGCTCGACCACCCGGTGTTCCGCACGCAGGCGCACGTAACGAAGGTGCCGCAGATCACCGCCATCCAGTTCTGGTACGGCGTCGGCGGACGGACGACGTCGGAGCGCGGCGCCGACAGCCGGGTGCCGCACTTCCGCGCCATCACCGACGAGCACGGCCGCTTTCTGGTGGTGATGACGCACAACACGGACGTGGCCGACGCCTGGGAGCGGGAGAACGAGGACCCCCGCTTCTTCGAGCGCTTCTCGCCGGACGGCTACGGACTGGGCATCAACGTGCTGCTCTACACGATGATGCATTAGCTCCTTGGTTTCCCTTCCGAGCCGCCGCCGCGCGGCGTTCGTCCTGGTCCTGGCGGGGTTGCTGGCGTTGGCCGCCTGCGGCGGCGAGCCATCCCGTCTGCCCGACACGCCGGATCCGGCGTCCCCGCCTGCCGCGCAGGGCGCGAGCGAGGTCAGCGGGCGCCTCGAGCAGCGCCCGGGCGCGCCCACGGCGGTCGTCACCCTCGACCCGCGCGCGCCGCTCGACGTCCCACTGCCCGCCGAGCCGGCGGAGATGGACCAGTACGGCCGCGCGTTCATTCCCCGCCTGGTGGTGGTCCGCGAAGGGCAGACCGTGCGCTTCAAGAACAGCGAGAACGAGCTGCACAACGTGAACGTCGTCGACGAGGCGGGCGAGACGCTGTTCAACGTCGGCATGCCGATTCTCGGTGGCACGTTCAAACACGTGTTCGAACGTGCGGGCGACTATCGCGTCCGCTGCAACGTGCACCAGGGGATGGCCGCCACGGTGCGGGTGACGGCGAGTCCGTTCATCGCGATCGCGGATCGCGAGGGCCGCTTCGCCCTCTCCGGCGTGCCGTACGGCGCCTACGATCTCGTCGTGCGGCGTGGGGCCGAGCGGACGACGCGCGTCGTCGAGATCGACAGCCCCCACATCGAGCTGGGCGGCGGCAGCGAATAGCCGGGCGCTATACTACGGACTACCATGAAGACGGTCGTGAACCGGACAGGAAGAGCGTTGCGCATCCCGCTGTCGCGAGGACGGGTGCTCCGTCTCGGCCCGCGCAAGGAGGGGCAGATCGCGACCCCGGACGCCGAGCGCGACCTTGTGAAGCAGCGGGTGGCGAGCGGCGAGATCGAGATCTTCGACGACGCGGCGCACGCCGGACGGGCGAACGCGGCCGCGCGCACCGGCGCGGCCCGCGCGCAGGGCGGGCACGCCCGGTTCTCGTCGGCGAAACGCGGCGATCGGTAGAGCTGCGGGAGATTGAGGAGGTTGATCATGGCGTATCGACATCCGTTGGCATTGGGAGCGGTGCTGCTCGCCGCGGTCCTGCTGGCCGCGGCGCCAGCCGCCGCGCAGGGGCAGGCCGGGGCGGCCGGCGACTGGACGGTGCCGCGCACCGCGGCCGGTCATCCGGACCTTCAGGGCATCTGGGCCAATGACAGCGCGACGCCGCTGGAGCGGCCCCAGGGATTCGAGAACCGGCCGGTGCTGACGGAGGAAGAGTTCGCCGAGTTCCAGAAGCGGGCCGCCGAGTTGACGAGCGAGTCGGCCGACGCCGGATTCCTCGACGAGGTGTTCCTGGCCGCCGCCGGCGGGGCCGAGGAGTTCGAGACGTTCTGCACCGGCACCGGCAACTACAACAACTTCTGGCTGACGGAGCGGCATTTCGAGAACCGCACGTCGCTCGTCATGGACCCGCCGACCGGCCGGATTCCGTACAGGCCCGAGACGCAGCAAGTGCTGGCGGAGGAGCTGGCGCGCTTCACGGCCGCCGAGCCGGCCGCGTCCTGGGAAGAGCTGGGCCTGCTCACGCGCTGCTTGACGAACGGTGTCCCGAACCTGCTGCCCGGCTACAACACGAACTACCAGATAGTGCAGACCGCCGACCATGTCCTGATCCTGCAGGAGCTGATGCACGAAGCGCGCGTCATTCCGCTCGACGGCCGCCCGCACATCGCGTCGGACATCCGGCAGTTGCTCGGCGACTCGCGGGGCCATTGGGACGGGGACACCCTCGTCGTGACGACCACCAACTTCACCGACAAGACGAGCATCCGGGGATCGAGCGAGCATGCGCGGCTCATCGAGCGGTTCACCCGCGTCGGCCCGGACACGCTGCACTACGAGTTCACGGTCGAGGACGACACCCGTTTCACCGGTTCGTGGACCGCACTGATCCCGATGCAGAAGATTGAAGGCCCGATCTTCGAGTACGCCTGCCACGAGGGGAACTACGGGCTGATCGGCATCCTCGCCGGCGCCCGCGCCGACGAGGATGCCGCCGCGGGACGCTAGCAGCTCAAGCCGGCCGCGCCGCGGCCGGCGCGTCACGCGGACGGAAAAGGAGACGGCCGATGGCAAGCAGCTACTCATACGCGGCGTGCGTCCTGTGCGCTGCCCTCGTCCTCGCATGCGCGTCACCCGCGCTCGCGCAAGACCGGATGCCGCCGATCCCGGAGGGCGAGATGACCGACGTCCAGCGCGCCGCCGCCGCGGCGGTGGAGGCCGAGCGGGGCTACCGCCTGCGCGGGCCGTGGGTGCCGCTGTTGCGCAGCCCCGAAATGATGGACCTGATGGTGGACGTGCGCGAGCACGTCCGGGACCGCAGCCTGCTCAGCTTCAAGCTGACCGAGATGGCGATCATGATTGCCGCGCGCGAGTGGACGCAGCACTACGTCTGGAACGCGCACTACGGCGCCGCCATCCGGGCCGGGCTGGACCGGGCCGTCATCGAGGCGATCGCCGACGGGCGGCGGCCGGAGCGGATGTCGCACGAGGAGGCCGTGCTGTACGACCTCAGCATGGAGCTGCACGGCAACCGGCAGGTCAGCGACGCAACCTACGCGCGGGCGCTGGAGACGTTCGGCCAGGAAGGCATCGTCGAGGTGGTCGCCATCGAGGGCTACTACTCGCTGCTCGCGATGGTGATGAACACCGCGCGCACGCCGCTCCGGACGGACGTATCACCCCCGCCGGTCACGCTCGAGCCGTTTCCGCGCTAGGCGCGGCTATTGGCTTTCCAGGCGCCAGTCCCAGCCGCGCTGGGAACCGCGGGTCGCAATGCGCCAGCCGTCCGGGGTGCGCTTGAACGTGTCGAAGTAGTAGCCGGCGGCCAGGACGCGGGGCGGCGCCTCGGCGACGTCGATCACCATCCAGTAGGTGCGCCCCTTCGCGCCGCCGTCCGCGGTCGGCGTAATCAGCGAGCTCGTGTTGTTGTGGGTGATGGTCCTGCCTTCGCCTCCCGGCCGCTCGCGGAACCGCCGCCGGATCTCTTCCCTCCCCGCGTACGGCACGCCGCCGCCGGTGGTGAACACGGCGTCGTCGGCCCAGGCCGACAGATAGAGCTCTTCATCCTGGAAGTCGAGGCCCTGGTTGTAGCGCACGTAGAGCTGCTGGATTTCGGCGACGTCAGCGCCGCTGAAGCCCTGCTGGGCGCTGCCCGCTGTCTGGCTCCAGCCGGCCCCCGCCAGCACGCCGAGCAGTCCGACCGCGATCAGGTTGTAGGTTTTCCGCATGACGGCGCCTCCGGTATGGGGAACGAGGGGTCGATGTTTCGGTATCGTCCGGTATTGTAAGGCGGCGCGCGCCGCCGCCGCAGCGAATTGACAGCGCCGCCGGCCGGCACAATAATCGCCCTCACCTTGTCGACGCGCTTTCTCCTCATCTGGCTCGCGCCAGCGATCGCGGCCGGCGCGGCCGGGCTGATCTCCTCGCGTATCCCGTGACCCTGAAGGGACTGGTGTCGCAATGAGACGACCGCTGATCGCCCTGGCGGCGCTGCTGTGGCTGCTGCCCGCCCCCGCCGGCGCGCAGGTCACCTGGGAGCGGCTGGTCAACGCCGCGGACGAGCCGGAGAACTGGCTGGTGTACGGCGGCACGTACCGCTCGCTGCGCCATAGCGCCCTCGACCAGATCGACGCCGGCAACGTCCAGGACCTGCAGGCAGCGTGGGCGTTCCAGGGCGGCGTGCTCGAACACGGCCTGCAGAGCACGCCGCTGGTAGCGGACGGCGTCATGTATCTCTCCACCTCCGGGCACCGCGTCTACGCCCTCGACGCGGCCAACGGAAGGGAGATCTGGCGTTACATCTACGAGCATTCGGCGCCGCACCCGGGCGGCGGCCGGCGCCCGGTCGAGACGGTCCGCGGGCTGGCGCTCGGCCACGGCAACGTGTACTTCGGAACCGATGACAACTACGTGGTTGCGGTCGACGTCGAGACGGGCGAGGAGTCGTGGCGCACGCTGGTCGAGGACCGCGCCGAGTTCGGCTGCTACATGCGGGCGGCGCCGCTGCTGGTGAACGACGTGGTCGTGGTCGGCTCGCGCGGCGGCGACCAGGCGCACCGCGGTCATATCGTGGCGTTCGACGCGCGCACCGGCGAGCAGCGCTGGTGGTTCAACATCATTCCCGGCCCCGGCGAGCCGGGCAACGAGACGTGGGCGGGGGACAGCTGGAGGTACGGCGGCGGCGCCGCCTGGATGACCGGCTCGTACGACCCGGAGCTCGACCTGATCTACTGGGGCACCGGCAACGCCTCGTCCGACTTCTACGGCGGGCACCGCACGGGCGCCAACCTGTACACCAACAGCATCGTCGCGCTCAGGGCGGCGACCGGCGAGCTGGAGTGGCACTTCCAGACTATCCCGCACGATGTCTGGGACTTCGACTCGGCGTACGAGGCGATCCTGGTCGATCTGCCGGTTGACGGGCAGCCGCGCAAGCTGTTGATCCACCCCGACAAGAACGGCTACGTCTACGTGCTCGACCGCACCGACGGCGAGTACCTCGCCGGCTGGAAGTTCGTGGATACGCTGACCTGGAGCACCAACCTGGACGCGGCCGGCGTGCCGCAGGGCCGCCTGGAGCCGAAGCTGGACTATCCGACCACGATCTGCCCGAACTTCTACGGCAGCCGGAGCTGGAACCAGGCGACGTTCAGCCCGGCGTCAGGGCTGCTCTACAACATCGGCATCGAGTGGTGCGGCGAGTTCCAGGCGCGCGAGCAGGAGGTGGAGCAGGGCGACTCGTGGCTGGGCGGCTCGATCAAGATGCTGCCGTCCCCGTCCGGCGAGGTGCTGTCGCACCTGGACGCCTTCGACCCGCTCACGGGGGAGCGCGTCTGGCGCCACGACACGAAGCATCCGCTGCTGGCGGCGCTGCTCTCCACCGCGGGCGGGCTGGTGTTCACGGGCGACCCGGAGGGCAACTTCTTCGCGCTCGACGGCCGCAGCGGCGAGAAGCTGTGGAGCTTCCAGACCGGCTCGGGCCACCGCGGCGGACCGATCTCGTACGCCGTCGACGGCAGGCAGTACATCGCGACGCCGTCCGGCTGGGGCTCGTCGCTGGGGGCGCGGCTGGCGCTGTTCTTCCCGGAGCTGGAGGGCGCGCGCCAGGGGGCGACGGTCTTCGCCTTCACGCTGCCGGACGACTAGCAGCCTGTGGCGCGATTTACCTCTACGAAGTCATCGCTCGCGCTACCGAGAACGAAGACTTGCACGTCGTTGGCTCCAGGCGCCAGCGCCTCCTCTGGAATCATGCTCGCAAAGACCCACCGGTTCCGCTCCCGGTACGATACGGTCGTTGCGACCACCACGCCGTTTATGCCGATGCCCAGACTGACGCGCTCGGTCACATCACTGCCGAGGGTTCCTCGAACGTGCAGCGGCAATACTCCCGCTTCGACATCGACGTTCGCGAATTCCCAAGCATTCCCCAGATTCACGACCGACTCTGTAGCTGGCATGACGTCAAGCGCTGCAACCGGGCGTCCAACCAACGGCGCATGCGGGCCGAGACCATACAGCCCGGATTCAAAATGCATCAACTTCTGCTCTAACGCATGGTCCTCCAGGTGCGGCGGGTAACTCCTGATCCTCACCCGTTCAAGGTTGCGGCGGACGAACGTCTTGGTCGGCCTTTCGGGTTCAGGCGGATCCAGGAGCGACCGCCCGTCGATCTCGTACGGGACGGTTGTGGACAAGCCGTCAGCGATCGTCGGAACGATATCGACGGTTTCCACGTTTGCGTCGCTAACCGCACCTGTCTTCTGCCGCGGCAACTTTATGAAAAGAGGTACCAGGATTATGTCGGCCGGGTCGTCCCCTTCAATGGTCCGACGGGACATGCCGTGCCGAAAGCTCGAACCGTGATCGGCGGTAACGACGACCAGCGACTCGTCGTAAACACCCTGCGCCTGCAGACGGTCGACAAGGTTTCCAATAAAGCGATCGACGAAGCCGACCTGCAAGAGGTGCCGCTGCTGGAGAACGATCGGCAACCACGGATCACTCTTGAGAAAGAGCCGCTCTCCACCTTCCCTATGCGCCGCGTAATCCCGCGCCCTGTAGCGGGCGCCGGAGGGTACATAGTCGAACGGCATATGCGGCGTCATTGTATGCAGGAAGTACAACCGCCCGCTGCGTTCGGACGTGATCGTCTGGAGAAACCGATCGTACTCCGACGACCGGTCGTGAAATGTACGCCTCCCGTCAACTTCCGGAAACCGGCGTCGCATAGTAAATCCCCGCCAGTCGCCCACGATCGGCGGCAAACGGGCCGCAAGCGAATCCGGCGCAATTATGTGCAGGAAAACGGCAGCCAGATCTGCAGTGAGCGCCGACAACGTGTCGCGAACCTCCAGATCGTACATACAAGTGTTCGCGGAACAGAGCTGGATAAATGCGCCGAACACCGTCATCCGATAGCTCTCGCTCAACATCGTGAACAAGTTGTTCGGATAGTAGCGTAGCGTCGGCAGGGTGTACGGCTCGATCGGATACCTGCCCGTGACTATCGCCGGGACGGCCCAGGCAGTCTGGGAGGAGACAGTGCTTGCGTTGCGAAACCATGTCGCATCGTCGGCGAATCTTGCGAAGTTCGGGTAGCGGCGCCGGTCAATCTCGCGCTCGCTGTTGAGCAGGGAGCTGGTCGGAAACTCGTCGAAGACAACGATTACGATCGGCGGCGCGTGCTCTACCTGAGCGGGTATGGGGGCAAGGTCTGTACCGACCACAGCGCCCCGGATATCAGGGTTCGCAAGAAACAGGGCTGGCACGACGACAGCGGCTGGACTCAATGCCGTCAGGAACATTTGAATGACGCTGGATCGCTGCAGGCCGACCGCGGCGCCGGCCGCCAGCACCAGGCTCACGGCAAGCAACGGGATCGTGTCCATCCCGTCCGCCCGCTTCAAGAGCGGCAGCAACAGCACACTCCCCAACACGGTCATCAGCAGGACGTGGACGACATTGCCCGCGACCGCATGCAGTCGCGTAAAGATGGCCTCTATCGCGATAAGAACGAGCGGTAGCGCTACCCCGATGATGACCACGAAAGCGCCCAACTGGCCGGACGTGGTGTTTCGTGCGACGAAGAATGTCGGTTCGCGAGAGACCACGTCGAACAGCGGCTGGGCCACGGCGAGCGCCGTGAATGCGAAGAATTGAAGCGCCTTGGCCACCGTCATGCGGGTGGCACGCTCGTAGGCGCTCAGACACCTGCGTCCACAACTTGGCGCAAGTGACGGCAGTGTCCGCGCGGCGGACTCGAGCCAGCTCCAGACGCGTTCATGAAGCGGGGATGTTCGGATCAGGTAGTGACGCAGACCGCAAATAATGGTCAGTCCGATCAGAGCCCGCCACGGCGTGGACATCGAAAAGATGGTCCCGATCCGAATTCCGCCAAGAACGACCACTCGTACTGCAGCGATGGCGAGCAGCAGCGTAAGGCCATCAGCGATGTGCGCCCACACGGGCAGCGTGGTGTTCGCGGGTATCGGGCGATTCATCTGATTCGGAGCGTGCACTCTGAAGTGACTGATACCTGGAGCCTGGACCGTTGCATTTTAGCGCTGAATGCAGCTGTCAGGCGATGCCGGTAGAGCCTCGCGAATGCCGCCCACGGCCGCCACGCCGGGCGTCAGAAGCGGAACAGCCGGGTCAGCTTGACCACCACCGCGCGGTTCTCGATGGGGAGTCGCCCGGGCCGCAGCCCCGGCGTGCTCCGCTGGTCGTTGTACACGACGAACAACTCGCTGCCCGGCTGATACTCCCACCGGAAGCGGATGTTGGCAACCATGGTGCGGTTCGACGAGTTGTACTGGATCAGCGCGCTGGTGAACATCAGCGGCGTCACCGTGAAGGTGGTGCGCGACCCGACGAGGTGCGTCGTGAACGTCCCCGCCGGCAGGTCCACCAGGCTGAGTCGGCTCGGCCGAGACGCGCGGCGTGAGCTGCGGGCGGCCGCGTGTGAACGCCAAGTCCGTCTTCCGGCCGTTGAAGAACGCGCCGTGCTCCAGCCGGATGCGGCCGGAGGCCGCCCGCTGCGCGCCGAGGACGATCTGGACCTGGACGGCGTCGAAGGCGTAGCTGCCGGTCGCGATGCTGATCTCCTCCGTAATGGGGAACGGCTCCAGGAGGTGCTCGTAGCTGCGGGCGTAGCGCACGCCGAACTGGTCGCTGTTCTCCAACTCGACGGTGAACCCCACGTCCCCCTCGCGCGTCTCGAGCTGGCCCCGCCCGTTCTCGATGTAGTCGATCCCGCCGATCCACACGAGCTTCCGGATGGCCGGCACCGACAACAGCCGCGGGCTGAACCGGAAGCGGCCCATGCTCCGCGCCATGTCCCGCCGCCGCACGAACCCCACCTCCGGCCGGAAGTCGTCGCCGATCGCCAGCCGTTCGGCCCGGAACCCGTACCGGTCGCCGTCGTACCCCACGTTCGCCCGCCAGCTCGACTCGTTCCCGGAGGCTTCCGGGGTCTCGGTCCGCGCCCAGCAGGTGTCCACCGTGAGCCGGTTGTCGAGGAACGAGAAGCCGCCGTCGATGCCGTACGCTCCGCTCGGTCCCGGACCCCGCAGACTGACCGACCGTCGCGTCATCACGACGCCGATGCTGCTCGACCGCAGGATGTTGCGCTTCAGCCGCACCACCGAGAAGTCGGTCGGCAGCGCTCCCGACACCTCCTCAGCGCCGGTCCGCATCCGTATCACGCCGAGGTCGAACCCGCCGATCCGGCCGGTCAGCCGCCCGCCGCCCCGGACCGGCACCACCCGGTGCTCCTGTTCCTGAATGCCGATCAGCCGGCTGTGGAACAGGATCGGTGTGTCGCTCCCTCCGCCCCCGAACTCGAAGGTGCTGCGGTTCTCGAGGAAGAACTCCCGCTTCTCGGGAAAGAACAGACTGAAGCGGGTCAGGTTCACCTGCTGCTCGTCCGCCTCGACCTGGGCGAAGTCGGTGTTCAGGGTGAAGTCGGCGGTCAGGTTCTGCGTCAGCCCGTACTTGACGTCGAGTCCGGCGTTGCCGCCGCCGCAGGTTGAAGCCCCACAATTGCGCTGGCCCCGGGCGGTAGCGCAACGACTTGAACGGGATGGCCGTCTCCACGGTCCACCCGCCGTCGAACCGCGCCGTCTCCACCTGCCAGATCGGGTTCCAGTCGAAGTTGGCCTGTCCGTCGTTGCTGGTCTGGGCGTCGATCCGGCCGCCGACCGCGTTCACCTCGAACAGGAAGCCGTTGCGCCGGTCGTAGAAGGTGTCGAAGGTCCAGGCCAGGTTGTCGTCCTGGGCGATGTTCGTGTTGTCGCGCCGCATCTCGGTGGCCCGCAAGCGGTCCGGCCGGCTCTCCCAGCAGCGCGCCGACAAGTACACCTGTTCGTCGTCGAACAGGATCCAGACCGCGGTCCGCTCGCTGGCCGGCCCCCCTCGACCGGGTCGTTCTGGATGAAGCCGGTCATCGGCGGCACGCGGGCGTACACCGCGTCGTCGAGCGTTGCGAGCCGGCCGATGCCCAGACCGCTGCCGCCGGATGCACCGGTACGCTCCCGATCCGGCTGCTGGCCGGCTGCGCCCGGGGCGGCCGGGACTAGCAGTACGGCGAGCAGCAGGGCCGGCAGACGGCGCACAAGGATGGTTGGGGGGTGATAGGACGGCGTTGGAATGTTCCCGCGTCAGGACTGAAATGTCGCCATGCGGCGGTCCGGGCACTATACCAGCCCGTGGCCGCGCGGGTATGATCGGACCCGCTGCAGGCGAACAGGAGGCAGTCCGATGTCGGTCTATGTCGTGGCACAGGGACGAATCGAGAAACCGGACATGCTCGCGCGGTACGTGGCCCAGGCGCTGCCTACCATCAGCGCCCACGGCGGCCACGTCGTGGCGTTCGACGAGACGCCGGAAGTGGTCGAGGGGACGATTGACTATCCCCGCACCGTCATCGTCGAGTTTGCCACGCGCGAGGCGTTCCGCGCCTGGTACGACTCGCCGGAGTACCAGGCGATCCTGCCGCTGCGTTTCGAATCTGCGCCCGGCACGCTGATCGTGGCGCAGGGATTGGAGGCGAGATGAGCATCCGGCAAAGTTGGAATCGGCTCGGCGGCCTGCTGTTCGCGCTGGCGGCAGCGGCTCTGGTGGTCTCGTGTGCGGCGCCGCAGCCGCCGGCCGCGACCGAAGCGCCGGCGGAGGCGCGCTGGGTGGGGACCTGGGCGACCGGTCCGGTGTCGCTGCCGGTACCCGACGCCGAGGCGGCCGGCCAGCCGGGCGCGACGCCGCGCATCGCCGGCCAGACGGTCCGGCAGGTGGTGCGCACGAGCATCGGCGGGTCGAGCGTGCGGGTGCTGTTCAGCAACCAGTACGGTAGCGAGCCGCTGGAGATCGGCGCGGCGCATATCGCCCTGCGCGAGAGCGGACCCGCGATTGCCGCCGCGTCCGGCCGCTCGTTGACGTTCGGCGGCGCGCCCTCCGCCACGATCGAACGCGGCGCGGTGCTGCTGAGCGACCCGGCCGAGCTGGCCGTGCCGCCGCTCGGCGATCTGGCCATCGACCTCTATCTCCCGGGCGACACCTGGGCGACGGATTCCGCGGCCACGAGCCACCGCAACGCGCTGTCGACCACGTATCTCTCCGCGCCGGGCGACCATGCCGGCGCGCCCGAGTTGCCGGTCGACTCGACCACGCTGACCTGGTTCTTCCTGGCGCGCGTCGACGTCAGCACGCGCACCGCGCCCGGCGCGATCGTCACGATCGGGGACTCGATCACCGACGGCAGCGCCTCCACGCCCGACACCAACAGCCGCTGGCCCGACTTCCTCGCCGCGCGGCTGGTGGAGGAGTACGGCGACGCGGCGCCGGGCGTGCTCAACGTGGGCATCGGCGGCAACCGGGTGCTGAGCCACAACGGCGGCATGGAGACCATCCTGCGCCGCGGGGCGCCGTTCGGTCCCGGCGAGACGCCGCCCGACCCGAACGCGTTCTTCGGGCCATCGGCGCTGTCGCGCTTCGACCGCGACGTCCTGCTGCAGCGCGGCGTCACCCACGTCATCGTGCTCGAATCGATCAACGATGTCGGGTTCGCGTTCGACAACCCGTGGCCCGCGGCCGCGGACCTGATTGTGGCGCATACCGCCCTGGTGCAGCGGGCGCACGCGCGCGGCCTGCGTATCTACGGCGGCACCCTCACGCCGTTCGAGGGGGCGCGCACCTACTCGGAAACGGGCGAGGCGAAGCGGCAGGCGTTCAATGAATGGATGCGGACCGACAGCGCGTATGACGCCGTGATCGAGTTCGACGCGGCCATCCGCGATCCGGACCACCCGACCCGCATCCTGCCGGCGTACGATCCGGGCGACGCGATCCACGGCAACGATGACGGCTATCGCGTCATGGCCGAGGCGGTCGACCTCGCGCTGTTCGACACGCAGATGGCGGCGGCCGCGGCGGCGAACTGACGCCGGCCGACCCGCCCGGGCGCGGGTCGGAACGTCGCGATCGGGTTCAGCGGCGACCCCATGCCGCCCTCGATGCGCAGCGGCTAGCAGTCCGCGTGCTCAACATCCGGACGCGGGTGAGGGTACGTCGAGCGGCGAAACTGCTTGCTCAGCACCAGCTCCTGGCGTTGATAGGACGAACCGATCGAGACCCCGTAGATCTTGTCCGGCAGGTCGAGAACCTGGCTGTAGACGAGACGTCCGACCACCTGACCGTCCTCGATAACGAACGGCACTTCATGTGCCCGGACTTCCAGTACCGCGCGCGTGCCGGGGATGTCGCTCTCGCCGTACCCGAACCCCGGATCGAAGAAGCCGGCGTAATGAATCCTGAATTCGCCGACGGACGGATCGAACGGCACCATTTCAGCCGCGTAACGGGGTGGAACGCGCACGCGCTCTTGTGATGCGAGGATGTAGAAATCTCCGGGATTGAGTATCAGGCGTCCGTCCGGGCGGCTGTGAATCGTGTCCCAGAAATCTGCGGGCTCGTAGAAGTCAACGTTCTTCAGATCAACGAGTTTCGCGTTCTTCTTCCCCCTGTAGGCGACCACATCGGTCTGCCGGTCGCCCCGCAGGCTTACGGAGACCTGCAACCCGCCGCGGATCAGCGCCGCGCCGGGTTTCGTGTCATCGAGGTAGACCAGGCGTTCCCGCTTGTTCAGCTCGAGCAGTTGTCGGTCAGACAACGGTGCTTGCCCCCGGATGAAGCGGAGCTGGGACAGACTCAGTCCGGGATGGACGATGACGGAGAACGTCCGGGGCACGATCTCCGCATAGAGCGGCCCCGTATAACCGGCTGGAACACGCTCGAATTCGGTGCCGTCATCGGTGATCAGGCGCGTGAACACGTCCAGCCGCCCGGTAGTGCTTTTGGGATTCGCCTTGGCGGCGACGTCACCGGGAAGCCGAAGCGCTTCCATCAACTCCACCAGGTACACGCACCCCTTTTCCAGAACGACGGCGCTCGACAGATCGAGCCGCGCCATGACGAGGGAGCCAAGTTTGTCCTTGACCTTCGACCTGCCCGGCAGGAAGCTGGCCTGGAGCCGGCAGGCGGTCCTGCCCAGCCGCAGGTCGAGGCTGGCCGGCTGAATCTGCCTGTCTTCGATTCCGTCCGATGCGTGGATCGCCCCCGCCTGGACGAGCTTGCGTATATCCTGCGCGGGCAGCACGCCGTGCATCCGCCGCCGGCCGCCTGCGACGAAGGGGGAACGTGCGTCCGGTTGGAGCTCCGGAAATACCTGCTCCGTCACGGTTGACGACCTCTGCTCTTGGAGATTTTCTCAACCAATGCAGCGGGGCTCTTGCCACGGGCTCCCAGGATTACCATGGGTGGTCAGAACGTCGCGATCGGGTTCAGCGGCGACCCCATGCCGCCCTCGATGCGCAGCGGCGAGGCGGTGAACAGGAATTCGTACTTGCCGAGCCGCCGCGCCATCTCGACGGCGCGCTCGAAGTCCAGGTTGTCGAAGATGCCGACGCCCAGGGCGACCAGCGCCAGGTTGTGGAGCGGCAGGCGCACCTCGTCGTAGAACTCGTGCGGCTCGACGTCGTTCGACATGTCGTGGCCGATGAACGAGACGCCGCGCTCCTTCAGGAAGTACGCCACGTCGGCGTGGTAACCCGCGACGCCGTCCTCGGCCCCCACCCACGGCCCCACCGCGGCGCGCCGCTTCCAGCGGCCGGTGTAGAGCAGAATCACGTCGCCTTCCGAGACGCGCACGCCGTGCAGTTCCTCCAGCGCCTCCAGGTCGGCCTTGCGCACCGCGGTGCCCGGCTCCAGCCAGCCCTCGGCCGTCGCCTTGCCGGGCAGCTGCGTCGCGTCGAACAGGATGCCGCGCGTCACGATGCCGTCCTTCAGGTTGTTGATGTGCCCCTGCGGGCAGGCGCCGGCCGCCTCGATGTCCTCCATGCGGTAGCCGTTGTAGCCGCGCCCCGCCCACATGATGTGGCAGGCGATCGAGTCGAGGTGGCTGTGGATGGTGCCGTGGTAGCTGCCGGTGTACGCCAGGCGGTCGAAGCCGCGGGTCGGCGAGATGCCGTACGCCGTGCGCTCGAGGATCGATGACGCGTCGATGGCCTCCACCTGGATGACGTCGTGGGCGAGCGACACGCTGGTCCCCTCGGTGACGAGCGCCGCCGCCGCGCGCCGCTTGTCCGGCGTGATCAGGTTGGCCGCGCCAAGCTCGTCGTCGTCGCCCCAGCGGCCCCAGTTGGACAGCTCCTCCATCGCCTGCAGGAAGTCGGCCCGGGTGGTCATGGACTGGCGGTCCTGCGTGTCGACGCAGGTCGCCGAGAGGCCGATGATCGCCGCCGCCGCGGCCGCCCCGCCCACTGCCGATCGCGCTGTCCGCCTGCTGAACGCTCGCATCTCGTCTCCTTCACCTGGCGGCCGTCGCCTGCCGGAGTCCGGCTGCCGCCGCCGTCGCCGGATGCTACCATAGGCGCCACCGCTCCCCGCGTCGTACAGGCGGGCGCCGACGCCGCTCGAAGCGGCCCGCGAGGAGGAGTTTCATGTCGAAGAAAGTGTGCACCGCGCTTGGGCTGATCGCCTTTGGAATGGCGGCCTTGACCGCCGCGCCCGTCGCGGCGCAGACGGCGGGAGAGGGCTGGGTCGCACCGCGCACGCCCGACGGCCAACCCGACCTGCAGGGGGTCTGGGCGAACAACAACGCGACGCCGCTGGAGCGGCCGGACGCCTGGGCCGGCAAGGCGCGGCTGAGTGCCGAGGAGCTGGCCGACCTGCAGGCCGCCGCCGCGGAGGCCACCGACCCGGGGCAGGACGCGCTGTTCGGCGACCAGCTCGTGCTGGCCGCCATCGCCAAGACCAAGGCGGAGTCGTACGATCCAAGTACCGGCAACTACAACGGGTTCTGGGTCGTCGAGCGCGACTTCAACGACCGCACGTCGCTGGTGATCGATCCGCCGGAGGGGCGCATACCGGCGCTGGCGCCGGCCGCCGAGCGGCTGCTGGCGGAGCGGGCGGCCTACCGCGCCGAGCATCCGGCCGACACGTGGGATGACGTGCCGCTCCAGGAGCGCTGCGTCACCTACGGCGTGCCGCGGCTGGGCGCCGGCTACAACAGCTACTACCAGCTTTTCCAGACCGCGGACTACGTGGTGTTCTACATGGAGATGAACCACGACGCGCGGATCATCCCGCTGGACGGCCGCACGCCTCTGGACCCGGCGCTGCGCCAGTGGCACGGCGACTCGCGCGGCCGCTGGGAGGGCGACACGCTGGTGGTCGAGACGCGCGGTTTCTCGCCGAAGAGCCGCTTCCGCGGGGCGTCGGACAACCTGCGGGTGGAGGAGCGGTTCACCCGCACGGGTCCCGACACGCTGGAGTACGCGGTCACGATCGACGACCCGACCATCTGGACCAGCTCATGGACCGCGTCGATCCCGCTCATGCGCAGCAGTGACGCGCTCTACGAGTACGCCTGCCACGAGGGCAACTACGGCATGGAAGGGATCCTGGCCGGCCACCGCGCCCAGGAGCGGGCCGCCGCGGCGCAGGAGGCCTCCCGGTAGCGGTTCGATCCGCAAGGGACCGGCGCCCGCGCGCAGCGAAGAAGGAACAACGCGGTCCGCACCGGACCGTCAATCCGCGTAGACAAGCCCCGGATCGTACGGCGGGTTCGTGTCTACCGGTTGCCCTCCAGTTCGTCGACGATCACCTGGATGTTGCGCTGCACGCCCAATTCGTTGGGCGCGTCGTAGTGCGCGTAGGCGGCCGGCAGCGACCAGGCGGCGGCGATCTCGTCGACCGACCGGCCTTGCGCCCGGCCGTCCCGGACCATCTGCAGGAAGTCGCGGTTGAAGGCGGCCCATTCGTTCAGGTCGGACCACTCCATCTGCGTGCTATGGCCGGTGATGATGGTGTCGATGCCGCGGATGTTGTCGTGGGCGTTCTGCAGCGTGTCGGGGATGTCGACGCCGCTGCCGCCGTTTTCGGCATCGAGGAACGGCACCCGCTGGCCCAGGAAGACATCGCCGGAGTGGAGCGTCCGTAGCGCCGGGAAGGCGACCCAGGCGTCGCCGCCCGTGTGGCCGCGCCCGAAGTAGTACAGCTCGACGCGGTCCGCGCCGCTGCCGAGCGTCATGCGGTCCGTGAACGTGCGCGTCGGCAGGCCGTGGCCGTTGGAGTCGCGGAACACGTTGGCGGGCGGCTCGGTCCGTCCGGTGTAGGGCCGCATCACCTCCATGTTGGCCTTCGTGTTCTCGTGGGTCACGATCTCGACGGTCTCGGCGAAGGCGACGTTGCCGCTCACGTGGTCGTGGTGGCTGTGGGTGTTGATGAGCGTCGTCACGGGGTTGCTCGTCAGCGCCCGGATCTGCTCGAGGATTGGCCCGCCCCAGCCCGGATTCTTCGAATCGACGACGACGACGCCGTCGGTGGTGACGAATACCGCCGTGTTGCCGCCGCCGCCCTGTCCCCGGAGGACGTACAGGTTGTCCTCGAGCTGCTCAACCTCAATCACCATCGGCCCGTCCTGGGCCGCCACGACCGCGAGAGAGACGGCGCCGATGCCGATCAGCAGGGCGAGAACGATGCTGCGCTTCATGTTGTGCCTCCGTCCTGGGTGCCGGGGAGATGACCTGACCGGCTGTTACCGTGCGCCGCCTTCGGCCTCCAGCGCGGCGCGGGCCCCGCTCAGCGAGTTGACCATGGCGTAGTTGCCTTCGTGACACGCGTACTCGACCAGCTCGTACTGCGAGTCGTCCTTCGAGATGGTCATCCGGCCGGTCCACGGCCGGGTCCAGACCGCCGGGTCTTCGACGGTGAACAGGTATTCGATCCGATCCGGGCCGATGCGGGTGAACCGCTCGGTCAGGCGGGCGTTCGCGGTCGCGCCGAACAGGCTGCTCCTGCCGTTGAAGTTGGCGATTTCGACCACGAGCGTATCGCCTTCCCAGCGGCCGCGCGCGTCACCCGACCAGGTGCTCACGTCCGCGCCGACGCGCGGGCGGTCGTCCACGGGAATGACCCGCGTCTCGTGCAGCATTTCCTTCGTGATGGCTACGTGGCCCGGGCCCTGCACGATCTGGACGCCGTTGTTGTAGCCGCTCGGCTGCACGATGGTGAGCGCGCCGCGCGTGATGCAGCGCGGCCAGTTGCCCATCTCCTCCCACGTCGTGGCGCGCAGGTTGTACCGCTGTGGCCCCGCCGCCTCGCGGCGACGCTGCTCGGCAGCCGTCAGCGGCGGGAGCCGGCCGTCGGGCGGATCGACGATGAGCGACGCCTGCGTGGACGGTTGTTGCCTGGTGTAGCCGAGCGCGGTATCGCGGAACGCGCGGTCGTAGTTGCCGATCCCCTCGGCGTTGACCGTCCGCTGCGTGGCCGCCTCGCGGCGTTCGGCGGCCGCTTCGTCCGAGAGCGCGCCCGGGGCCCCGAGGTCCTCCGGCCGCTCCAGCGGGACGGCGTGCATCTCGTTCGCCGTCCAGACGCCCTGCAGGTCGGGGTCGCCCCACGACGTGCGGGCCGCATTGCCGGCGCCCTGGCCCTCGCCGGCAACCGCCGGCGCTACCGAGCCGCCGCCCGCGACGAGCAGGCCGAGAAGCAGGAGGGACAATAATGAGGCTGCGCGCGGCGCCGGGCTGAAAGAGTGGTACATCGGCGACCTCCCGGGGTTTCGCGCAGTATACCAGCCGCCTTGTCGGATCGCCGCGGAACCATGCGCCGCGGCGGCGCCGGTCGGATACATTTGGTACGGCATGTCCGTCAGGCGCTTGCGGGCGGTTTTCGAGCGGTCTACGCGGGCGTTGGCGCGCGGGGTGCCGATCCGCAAGACGGCCGCCGGCATCTGGGTGCCGGCGACAATTCCGCTGCTCGTGAACGTCGTCACGCTGCTGCACGAAATGGGCGTGCTCGGCGCCGCGGCGCCGCCGGCGCCGGTGATCGAGGCCGGCATGGGCGACGGTCGGGTTGCCGCCGTTCTGGCGCACTTCGAACCCGCGCGGCCGGTGTACGGGATCGAGTGGGATCCGGCGCTGTACGCACGGGCGGTCGAGAATCTGGCGGCCCTGCGCCGCTGGAACCGCGCCTACGGCGCGGCGCACCTGGTCGAGGGTGACTACTGCGACCCGGCCACGTACGCGTCATGCGGGCTCGACCTGCGCGGCCCGCTCGTCATCGTCAACTATCCGGACGGCAACCAGCGGCCGCTCGTGCGGTTCGTCGCGCGGCATGCGGGCGCCGGCGCCACGCTCTGCCTGTTCACCCACGACCGCTCGCTCAGCATCGCGGAGCTGCCGCTGCACGCGCGGCGCGACGTTCCCCTGGACGGCTCGCCACCCTGGCGGCTGTCGGTCTACCGCCGGCAACCGCCCGGCTGAAGCGCGCCGGTACTTGCGTCCGACCGACGTGGTGGGACAGTATTGTGCTCCAGGAAATCGTGGTGAAACCCCGAGTTGCTCCGAGGCTGGGCAGGCGCCCGCCTGGTAAGGCGTGACCCGGCAAGCGCTTGCCGGGGGTTTGGGGCGCAGCCCCATCTAACAATTGCCGGGAGGTCCGCCGATGAGCCGCCGCTGCCTTGCTGCGTTGCTTGCCGTCTTGACGTTCGTTTGCCTCGTTCCCGGAGCCGCCGTGGCCCAGGTGGAGCGGGATCCCGATAGCGGCTGGACGCCGCCGCGCACGCCGGACGGCGTCCCGGACCTGCAGGGCACGTACACGTTCCGCACGATTACGCCGATGCAGCGCCCCGAGGCGCTCGGGGACAAGGTGACGCTGTCGGCCGAGGAGGCGGCGGCGTTCGAGGAGTCCGAGCGCACGCGCCTCAACCGTGATCTGTTCGATCCGATCGCGGGCGCCCCGAACGCCGGCTACGCGCCGCGGGCCGAGGGCGGCGTCCTGTCCTACAACGAGTTCTGGTACGAGCGCGGCGTCGAGCTGACGCGCGACAAGCGGACTTCGCTCATCGTGGATCCGCCGGACGGGAGGATCCCCTACACCGACGCGACGCGCGAGAAGAACCGCATCACACGCGCCAACCTCAGCGCCGGATTCGCCGACTCGTACACGGACCGGAGCCTCCAGGACCGCTGCATCATGGGCTTCAACGCGGGTCCGCCGATGGTGCCGAGCGCCTACAACAACAACGTCATGATCTTCCAGACGCCGGGCCAGGTGGTGATCTACAACGAGATGGTCCACAACGCACGGATCATTCCGACCGACAGCGACCCGCACGGCGATCTGCGCCAGTGGAGCGGCGACTCCCGCGCCCGCTGGGAAGGTGACGTGCTGGTGATCGAGACGACCAACTTCCTGCGCGAGACCGCGTTCCGCGGCTCGACGGCCGACACGCAGCTCGTGGAGCGGCTGTGGCGCGTCGATGCCGACACGGTGCTGTACGAGTTCACGGTGGAGGATCCCAACTCTTTCACGCGCCCCTGGACCGCGCTGTTCCCGTTGCGGCGGACAGACGGTCCGCTGTTCGAGTACGCCTGCCACGAGGGCAACTACGGCCTGGAAGGGATCCTCGCCGGTGCGCGCAACAAGAACACGCAAGCTGCGGCCGGGTCGCGGTAGTGCCGGTAGCTGAAGGCGGATCGCTCGCGTCGGCGCGGCGCCGCGGACCACGATGCTGATCGACTGGGCGGAGTTCATCGAATTCCTGCGGACTCGTACCCAGGAGCTGGCCGACACGCAGTTCGATCAGGTGCGCTACGGCGATGTCAGTCTCGCGATCATGCTGGCCATGGTCGTCGCCGGCGCCCTCGTGCTGACCCTCTACCGCATCTTCTTCCGGCCCCGCGGCCACTCGCGCCATCACTCCGGCCACCTCATCCACGAGAAGCTCCAGCGCGGCCCGTTCGTGCGGGCGCTCTATCACGTGCCGAAGCTGCTGCTGCTGCTGGCCGTCGCCGCGCTGCTGCTGGCGGTCTCCGACCCGTTCCTGACCGGCACGGAAGAGGTCCAGGGCGACGTGGAATCGCGGGTGCGCGTCGATCTCGTCGATACGTCGCTGTCGATGGCCTGGGAGTTTCCCGAGACCGGCCGATCGCGCGCGGAAGTGGCGCGCGAGGCGCACCTCCAGTTCCTGGATATGCGGCGGGACAAGAACGACCGCGTATCCCTGTGGATGTTCTCCTCCTATCCGTACATGTTGGACGACTTCATCGTCGACGACGAGCTGTACTACTTCCAGGTGTTCGAGGCGCCGTATGTGACCGTGCGGCTGCTCGCGCCGCAGTTTCGCGCCAGCCGCGACCAGATCCACGTGCCGCCCGACAAGGTGCGGATCATTCCGACCGAGGGGAACACCAACCTGATTCGCGCGCTGCAGTCGATCGTGAAGCACTTCGACAGCGACGAAACCACGTCGGGCGGCGGGGCAAACCAGCATCGTGCGGTCTTGATCATCACGGATGCCGATGTCGATGAGGTGCCGTCGGCCGAGCTGGCGGCGCTGAACCAGCGGAACATCGTGCCGTACATGATCTACATCAACATCCGTGATGCGGGGAGCGGCACCGAATCGTCCGAGGCGCCCCCCCTGATCGACATGATCCGGGAGTTCGGCGGCGACTATTTCGACGTGACGGACGAGAGCAGCCTGGCGCGCGCCTACGAGGCGATCGACGAGCTGGAGGCGGTGCGCGTCGAGCTCACGCACCGCGCCATCAGGACGCCCATATTTCCCCGGCTGCTGCTGGTCAGCCTGGCGCTGTTCGTCGTCGGCATCCCGGCGGGTTTTCTCGCCGAGCTGGTCTGGGGTACGCATCCCTAAGGAGCCCGTGGCAAAAGCCCCGCTGCATTCGACCGCCCATGCATCCGGTCTGAACTGCGTTGGCCTCCGCAAAAACTTCGTAAACTATTCATAATACGGAACTTGTACTAGACAGGCCGTCCCGCCTCACCCTGTTTATTACCTCATTCCAAATGAGATTCCACGGGCCGACGTGAGCCGGTTTCGGACCAGTTCAGACCGAGCGGCCGGGTGTTTCCATCCTCTGGTCATGCGCCATCGCCCTCGCCATCCGCATTCCCGGACCGCGCATCCGACCGCCGGCCGCGACGCCGAGTCCGGGATCGACCCTGCCATCGAGAGAGTCTATCGCGGCCTGCGCCGCGTCGGAAACGCGGGCAGTTACGGGACCGGGCTCCTCGTCGCGGTTCGCTGACCAGTCCCATCTCGTCGGTACATCGAGAAACCGGGAAATCGCCTCTGAGAACCTCCCAAGCGATCCGAGGATCCCCCCAGTTGCCGATCAGAGACTGCTCCACGTCAACCCCAGGCACCCTCCCACAGCACACAGACCGGTCAACTCACCAACCCACCATGCACAACGACCAGCAGGGCCTCGAACTCAGGGATCCACAGCTCACGAAGGACCACACTCAGACGCAGACACAGATCGGCGTGGAGGGGATAGCGGTCAGAATCAAGCTCAAGAACCTCGGGGAAGGCTGCCAGCGGTCGGGAAGCGAGCGACGCGAGCACCGGCCGGTTCCGCCGGGGTATTGGCGGCAGCACGCATGGAAGAGGGGAACGGACGCAACACGGGAAGCCCTGCCGGCGGCGTGGCACGCGCCAACCGACAGCCCGCGAGGGTCAGGCCGGGCCGGTCAGGGTGGCGGAGAGGCCCGTAGTACCGGGGAAGCCGGGTAACGCCGGTGGAGGGAAGGGGCCTTGGTTCGAGAGCAGCGCATGACGGGGGACGGGACGTGGGGACTGGCGCGAGCCTAACAGCCTCAGAACGAGTTCAGCGACTCCAGACGGCGCTACATGCGAAAGCGAAGGAAGTTCCGGGCTTCCGGTTCTACTCGTTGAGCGACAAGGTGTGGCGCGACGACGTGCTCGCGGGTGCCTGGCAGGCCGTTCGCCGCAACGGCGGCGCGCCTGGGGTGGACGGCGAGACGGTCGCGGATATCGAGTCGTTCGGCGTGGAGCGGTGGCTGGGAGCACTGGCGCGGGACCTGAAGGCGGGGACCTACCGGCCGCGTGCGGTTCGGCAGTGGTACCGGTTTGGACGCAACTACCGGCCGGATACAGGTGCAGCCTACAGCGGCACACGTCCGACCCCGGAGAGCGTCCGCAGCATCTGCCGTCGAGTGAGCGAGCTGACGCCGCCGCGCGATGGGCTCCGGTCCGCAGAGGTCGTGGTAGCGCGCCTGAACCGGGTACTGACCGGCTGGGCGAACTACTTCTCCCTGGGGCAGGTCAGTCCAGCGTATCGCGCCGTTGACCAGCACACCATGCGACGGCTGCGCCAGTGGCTCTGTCGCAAGCACAAGGTGCGGTTCGGGAAATATGTGCGCTTCCCGAACGAGCGACTCCGGCTGGAAACGGAGTCAGGGCGGGGAGTGAGGCACCGGCAACGGGCGAAAGCCGCCGGGAACAGCTACCCCCTTCCGCCTACCGCCACCGCGCCAGTCGTCGACTCTACATGTGCCACATTGGGCTCTGGCGAGGGGATGCTGCGCTTCCCTTCGAACCCCTTGCCGCCGGTCGCGCCCGGCCGGCGCTCCCGGAAGTGGCTCGGTTCGTCGCCGACCACCTGCATCGCGCCGCCGTCCTCGTCGATGCGGTCGCTTGTGGGCCGCAAGCCTGCTTGCTAGTCATAGTCGCCCTGACCGTCCCGGCGGGCGGTGTGTCACCGCCAGGGGCGAAGGGCCATAGCAGCCGCACAGGGGCTTGACGCGGCGCCCGACGGAGTGTTCGCCGTCTACCGCGACATCGTGTCAGCGCCGCGACGAGTCCTCCGCTTGCCGGTCTCCGTCCAGATACGCCGCCCAGGCAGATCACGATCTTGAGCGACCCTTTCCCACATCTTCGGGGTTTCGTATGTGCCTTATCTGGCGTACGCTTTCCTTAGCTGCGCGGGCTCGGTCTTACCCTCCGCTCACGCGCGACCGGGGCTGGTGCCTCCGGGTCGGGTGCCGGCTCCACCTTCGACTATCGCTGATGCACCCTCAGAAGTCAGCTCCGATCGGCGTTCTGCCGGCCGTGTTCGGCGGCACTTTCGGCCTGCATCGCTTCTACCTGGGTGACACCCGCGCCGGATGGCTCTATGTTCTGCTGTGCTGGACGGCCCTGCCTCGTGCCGATCCACTTCGACCGGAATCAGCGATCCACATCATCCGAAATACGCAGCTGTACCGGTAGTAGATTCAAACTAGCCCACTACCTGTGTCCAAGACCGCTTGAGTCAGATGAGCGGTTATGGTAAGAAGTTGAGAACTAGCCAGATCGACCTCATGCCATGCGACGCCTTGTCGGGATACTGGCCCATTACATGCGGGGCTGCTGTTGCGGCGGATGTGCTGGCGTCCCGGAGAGGAGGAGAGGGCAGTTGAAGAAGATCGACGACGTTTCTCCCACTGAGGAACGCGGCTCCGACGAAGGTCACGGCGCACGAGCGACGGCGGGTCATCCTTCGGACGCAAGCGCCAACTCAGCCGCGAGCAATGTCCCATACATCGGCAAGGCGGTTGTCATCAAGGGGGAGTTGAACGGGAGTGAGGACATCATCATTGACGGTCAGTTCGAAGGTCGGATCGAACTTCGGGATCACACGCTCACGGTCGGCCGAAACGCCAGAATCAAGGCGGACTTGATTGTGAAGTCGGTCGACATCCTCGGCCGGGTCACCGGGAACGTCACCGCAGTCGACATGGTGCGCATCAGGCAATGCGGTACTCTCAACGGTAACATTGAGGCGCCTCGCGTGGTCATTGCTGGAGGCGCGAACTTCCGAGGGAGAGTCGACACGCCGCGCGCCGGCGGCGACCTCCACGACGGCGCTCCCGTCAAAGCGCCTGCCCCTCCCGCCTGGCAAGGGTCACTCAAAATTCCCCACTTGTGGTCACTGAAAATTCCCCCACCCCCTGGTGAATCCAACGACGAAAATGACGGCCGGTGGACGCTGTGGGCAGGCCGTCTGCGGCCTGTCCAAGTCGCGGTGGGCGCGTTTTTGCGTCCACGGTGACGGCAGCGTCCACCGGCCTGTTGCCGCTCACGTCCCCACCGCCGTCGGTTTGACCACCCCGGACTTGAGCTTGTCCTTCAACCGATAGGAGTCGCCCCGAATGCTGATCGTGATCGCGTGGTGCAGAATCCGGTCGAGGATTGCGCTCGCGATCACGCGGTCCCCGAAGACCTCGCCCCAGCTCCCGAAGCTCTGGTTGCTGGTCAGGATCATCGGCCCGCGCTCGTAGCGCCGGCTGATGAAGCCGAACAGCAGGTCGGCGCCGGCCTTGTCGAACGGCACGTAGCCGAGCTTGGGCATGCGTCCACCGACACCACCATGGAGTACGTCTCTGTCGATCTGACGGCCCTCCGACGCGTGGCGATCACCGAAGCGGAGGTGCGGCGATGACGGCAGGCACGTGCGGGCCGCACTCGACGTGGTCGTCCCCGCTGGCCGCCGCGCTGCAGCGGTTTCTCGAGGGCAAACGGGCCGCGGGCTATCGCTACCGTGCCGAAGCCCAGGCGCTGGGCGCACTCGACCGTTTGCTCAGCGAGACCCTCTCACCGACCGACCCCGTGATCACCAGCGCCATCGTGTGCACCTTCGTGGCCCGGCGCGGGACCGAGTCCGAGACCACGCGTGCGCATCGGCTGACGCTCATCCGGGAGGTGTGTCGCTTCCTCGCGCTCGATGACCCGCGGACGTCGATCTGGAGACGGCGGTGCTCCGCATTCGCGACACCAAGTTCGGCAAGTCGCGGCTCGTGCCCCTGGCCGTCGCGGGGATTCCCCGCTGGCCACCTACCTCGGGCACGTGGGCATCGCCAGCACGCAGCGCTACCTCCAGCTGACCGAAGACGTCGTCGCCGACCTCACCCGCAACACCGTTGTCGTCCACTTGGGTGCCCCCATGCCGTGGAGCACGCGTGACTGTCAGGCCGGTCGGCGCACCTTGGCATCTTTCTCCGGCGCTTCGACATCCGTCCACGGTGCGGCCGTCTCGGTCCGCAGCCGCTTGATGCCGCGTTCGATCCGCTCGGCGAGCTGTCGCTCGGCTTGAAGCGCCTTGAGTGTCGCCTGTGCGCTCCGGATGTCTTCCTGCACACGCGCCGTCCCCTCGACGGCGTGGTCGACAACGGCGCGCTGCTCGGCGAGCAATTCGAGATTCAGGTGCACGTCCTTCAGCACGTTGCTAATCATGTTCGTCTTGAGTTGCAACTCACCTATCATCGCCTTGCGGGACTCGATGGAGGCCACTTGCTGCTCCGTTTCGCCGACGCGTTTCCTTACGGCGTTGAGCAGTCGGTGCAGTGTGTCGATCTGCGTACGCTGCTTGATGATCTCCTGCAGGTCGGTCTTGCTCTGCTGACTGATCTCGTGAACGTTGTCGACCTCCTTCTTGACGGCGCCCACTGCGTCTCCATGCGCAACGACGGCCTGCATCTGCCGCTCGACGCCATTTTCCAGGGCCTGGAGTTCGGTGACCCGCTTCTCCGCCGCGGAAATCCGCTTTTCGGAGAACGCCAGTTGGGAATGTCGCTGATCGAGCTGCACGAGCTGCAGATCGACTCGCTTGATCTGTCCATCCGCGGTCTTCATGCGCGCCTTGACGTCGCGTTGGTGTGTCTGAGCGCGACCCAGCTCCTGCAGCAACTCGTCCTTGAGCCCCGAAACCCGGCCGAGTTCTTCCGAAGCGCCCTGGACTCGCCGGATCTGGTCGTCAACCGTCGTCGCGACGTCGCGGCTGCGGTCGACCGCTTCGGAGATGCGCCGCTCCAGCGCGGTCAGGTCAGCCCTTTCGGCGTCGTAGTCCTTGCATGTGGCTGCGAGCCCATCGATCTGCGTCTTCAGCGCCGCCACCTGGGTCGTCAGCGGCAAGAGTGTGTTCTGAAGCGCGGCCACCGTCTGCAACTTTTTCTGCGCGTCAGCTATCTGGACATCGACACCGTCGCACGCGTTCTTGAGCGCCTCCACTGCCTGCTGACGGGTCAGTTGCTCGGCAACCCGTTCGTCAATGGAAGCGCTCAGTGTGTTGAGCGCTTCCAGACGCGTACCGATGTTCGCGACCAGTTGCTGATGATCGGTGACGCGCGCCATGCGGTTGTCAAGATCGTCGACCGTCGTCTCAAGTGATGCTGCTTTCTGCGTTGCCTCGTCGACGACCGACAGCTTCTTGCTGACCGCGTCCACGCGAGACTCGATCTCCGGCGTGTGCTTACGGAACTCGTTTATCCGTTTGACGAACGCCTCGAGCGCGCCCCGGTCGGAGTTGATCTGGTCCTGGGCCTTGACGATCTCGGCGTGCGCCACGTGAAACTGGTCGACTTCCTTGCGAAGGGCGTCGAGCTCCGAGCGCCCCTGCGCCAACGCCGTCTGCCGGAGTTCGACCTCCTCGATCAGCGCGTCCACCCCGCTCAAGCGCTTCTCCAGCTTCTCCAGCTCGCCCGCCCGCGCCTCAAGATGCTGCACGCGACCGCCGAAGCCCTCAAGCGCGCCGCCGAGATCGTCGGTCCGCTTCTGCATCGCCGCCACGGCCCCGGCCTTGTGGGAGAGACTGCCGATGTCTTGCTCGACCCCGGAGAGCGCGCTCTGAAGCGTCCGCACTCGCCCATCGTGGCCGTCCAACGTCTTACGTTCGATGGCCAGCCGCTCGGTGTAATCCTTGACGAATTCGACGAGCTCCGTGCGTCCCGTTTCGAGCGCTGCGAGGCTTGTACCGTAACTTTCTCGGATCTTCTCCCCCTGCTCGAAACGTGCGGTGATCTCCTTCGAGACCTGCTCGATCCGCTGCGCCGTCTCGTCGACCTGCGCCGCCTGCTTGTTCGCCTCGTCGAGCTTGCCGATCTGGACCTCCATTTTCCAGACCATCTCGCTCAACCGATTCGATTCGACCACCGCATGCTCGACCGTCTGCTTCTGGCTCTCAAGCGACTTCACCTTGCTGAGCACGTGCTCGGCAAGCGCATTCAGGTTGGATAACCGTTCGTCGGTCGTCTTGCTCAGCTCGTGAAGCTGGGTGAGCGATCCCAGCTGCTCCTCCACGTCGCGGACGGTCCGGGCGGTCTGGTCCGCGTTCTCTCGCGTCTCGCGCAACGACTCGCTCAGGTTGGAGTGATCCTTATGCAACTGGGACGCCTGCGCGTGGAGCCTGTCGAGATCGTCCGCGAGCGGACCCGACTTGTCGGAAGATGCCTTCACGACCGCCTGCGTCTGCTGCAGCTCCTCCCGAGCGCGTTTGAGAATCGCGCGCTCCTTGTCAAGGGCATCGAAGTTCGCGGTCGCCTCGATCCCCTGCTTGGTGAGCTGCTGTACCGCTTGGCGGTGCTTGGCGAGGTCGCCGTCAGTAGCCAGCAGGTTCTGCGCCGTCCGCTGCGCCTCACCGACGGAATCGACGAGCGACTGCACTCGGCCCTCGAGGGCCTTGACACTCTCTGTTGTGGCCTCGACCGCCGACAGCCGGCTCGACAAGTCCTCCAATGTGGTCGTGGCGCGCGAGGCGCGCTCGGTCACCTGCTTCACCGATGCGCCAATCTTCGACAACTTTGCAGCATGGGGCTTGATCTGCGTCAACATCGCGCTCAACGCAGCCCGTTCCTCCTGCGCGGCGGCGACCGCCGCCTGAAGTGCATCGGCCGGCTTCGACAGCTTTCTCTTCTTCAACGCTTCCTGCAGGTCTTTGATGATCGGCATCGTGCTCTCCCCACATCCTCACTATAGGAGGGTGTCCCAAAGTCGGTGCACCGGTGCGCTGGCACGCGGTGCTCGCGCTACGCCTTCATCCGGGTACCACGCCAACGCAACAAGGTCGATTTCGTCCCACGTCGCCAACCGCGCTTCCCAGGACCGCGCCGCCGTCAGCACCAGGAAGTCGAAGGCCGGCTTCCTGCAGGGCGGCGACCACGTCGGACCGATCCCGCACCGTACCGCGCTCGACGCGCACAAATTTCTAACACATCCTGGGACGCTAGCTCAACCAAGCGCGTGCAGCAATTGGGAGCCATCGAACAGTGTACGGCTTGAGGGCGGCCGGCGCCAGATCGAATCGCCTGAGCTCCACCGAACTGAGCTGCAGCATCTGGACGAGGCCAACGGTGGTGGTATGGTTTGAAGGAAGTGAGGAGAACCACTGCGTTGTTCCTCGGTCACATATGCCCAATATGCTCCCTCGTCACGCCTTGTCAGCCCGGCGCCTGGCCGGTCTCGGTGCGACGCGGGGTTTCACCACGGACTCCTGGACGGGCGGTATACTGCACGGGGGGCGGGGCACTACGGGCTGTACAACATCCTGGCGGGCGCCCAGGCGAAGGATGGCGCCCCTAGCGGCGGGGGAGGTGGCGGATGAGCGGTAAGCATTTTGCGGCCGCGGTCGTGCTGCTGGCGGGTCTGGTGTCCGGGGGCGCGGCCGTGCGCGCGCACCATATCGAGGTGAACGAATTCGACCGCAGCCGTCCGGTCACGTTGGCCGGTGAAGTGGTGAAGGTGCAGTGGATCAACCCGCATCCGTGGATCCACATCAACGTCACCGGCGCGGACGGCAGCACGCACGAGTGGATGATCGAGGCGGCCGCGCCGATGAATCTGCTGCGCCGCGGTTTCTCGCCGGACTCGATCCCGCCCGGCGCGCGCGTCACGATCGACGGCTATCAGTCCCGGGACGGGGCGCTGCGGGCGAACGGCCAGACGCTGGTGTACGACGACGGCCGCCAGTTCTTCATCGGCTATCTGGGGCTGCTGGGCACCGCGGAGTCCGGCGACCGGCCGGCGCAATCCGGCGAGTAGCCGCAATCGTTGTCGCCCCCGCCGCCCGCCCGCGGACTCGAGGCGCAGCCCCAATAGAAAGGGGACGACACGCGGTTCACATGTCGTCCCCAAGCCGCGCACCGCGCGCGGCTCGGCAAGCCCGGCGCGGGGCGAAGGGGCCCCGCTAGGGCTTGCCGGGGGTTCGGGGCGCAGCCCCGAGGTGATGAAGCAGTCCCCGCTAGCGGCCGCCGGGGGTTTGGGGCGCAGCCCCCAAGTAATAATGCCGCGCAGCCCCCAAGTGGTAATGGTGCGGAAGGGGGGATTTGAACCCCCACGAGCCGAAGCCCACAAGCTCCTGAGGCTTGCGCGTCTGCCAGTTCCGCCACTTCCGCAGCGGGAGTCACGAAGTATAGCAAGGGAGGCAACCACGTGGCACTGACCCGCGGCGCCCGCATCGTCATCTCCACTGTCATTGTGGCAACGCTCGTTTCGGCGCTGGCCGTGGGGGGTATCGTCATGCTTGCCACGCGCGGTCCGGCGGTGCCCGATGGATCGGTGCTGTGGCTCCGCCTGCCGGCCGAGCTGGCCGAACGGCGCCCCGACGACCTCCTTGCGCAGCTTGGCGGCCCCCGCACCACCCTGTCGTCCGTGGTGGGGGCGTTGCGCAAGGCAGCCGCCGACGCGCGCATCCGGACGGTCGTCCTCGCGCCCTCGCCCCAGCCGGCGCCGTGGGCGACGGCGCAGGAGATCCGCGGCGCGGTGGAGGCGTTCCGGGCTTCGGGGAAGCGCATCGTTGGCTATCTGGAGTACGGCAGCAGCCAGGCATACTACCTCGCAGCCGCCTGCGACGAGGTGTTCCTGGCGCCCACCAGTCCGCTCGACCTGATCGGCGTCACGATCTACGAGCTGTTTGCGCGGGACGCCCTCGACAAGATCGGGGCGTACCCCGACATGCTCCACGCCGGCGATTTCAAGACCGCCGCGAACATCTACACCGAGACGACGTTCACGCCGGCGCACCGGGAGATGGACGAGGCGCTCGCGCGCGATTTCTACGATCAGCTCGTCATCGGCATCGCCAGCGGCCGGGGCCTGCAGGTGGCTGACGTGCAGGCGCTGATCGACGACGGCCCGTTCCTGGGGGACGACGCGCTCGCCCGGGGGCTGGTCGACGGCCTGCTGTACGAGGACGAGCTGCTGGAGCGGGTCGCGGAAGGGGACGCAGCGGCCGAGCGGCTGTCGCTTGCCGACTACCAGCGGATCGATCCGGCGACGCTCGGACTGGGCGGCGGACCCGCCGTAGCAGTGGTGTACGTCGTCGGCGCCATTGTGCACGGCGAAGGGGGCGGCCTGGACGGGACGGCGGGCGCCGCCAGCCTGATGGACGCCCTGCGCGCGGCCCGCGAGGACGAGGACGTCGAGGCGATCATCGTGCGCATCAACAGTCCCGGGGGCGGCGCCATCGCCTCCGACCTGATCTGGCGCGAGATCGTGCTGGCCGGAGAGGAGAAGCCGGTCGTCGCGTCGATGTCCGATCTGGCCGCATCCGGGGGATATTACGTGGCGATGCCGGCCGACGTCATCGTGGCGCAGCCGGGGACGCTGACCGGGTCGATCGGCGTGGTGGGCGGCAAGCTGGCGCTCGGCGGCGCCCTCGCAAAGCTCGGCGTGGCGGTCGAGGCGGTCTCGGCCGGCCGCATGGCCGAGATGAACTCCTTCGCGACACCCTACTCGGAGGAAGCGCGCAAACGCGTCCAGCAGCAGATCGATGCGTTCTACGAGGAGTTTCTGGCGCGCGCGGCCGAGGGCCGCGGCATGTCGCGCGATGCCGTGCACGCGGTGGCGCAGGGTCGTGTCTGGACCGGCCGCCAGGCGCGCGACATCGGACTGGTCGACGAGCTGGGCGGCATGGACGCCGCCGTGGCCGCGGCGAAGAGACTGGCCGGCATCGACGCGGACCGGGAGGTGACGCTCGTGCCGTACCCGCGCCCGCGATCGTTCTTCGAGGTGCTCGGCGACGGGCTCGCAATCCGCGCCGGCGCGGGCATCCTGAGCGGACTCGCGCCCGGGTCGCAGGCGGCCGCCGGCGTCGAAACCGCCGCCGCGCAGTTGCGCCTCTTCCGTCCGGGCGAGCCGCTGGCGCTGATGCCGTTCGTTTATCTCTGGTAGGGGACGCCGCCGGTCACGTGCCGACGGCGGTTTCGAAGGCGCCGTAGTCGATGTCGACGCCCAACTGCTCCTGCACGCGGGACATGTAGGCGCTGTAGAACTCGTTGCGGCGGCTCTGGATCAGCTCGTTGCGGACCGCCTCGCTCGCTTCCGCAATCTCCTCCGGCGTGACGTCCTCGCGTTCGACCAGCCGCACGACGGCCAGCGTCTCGCCGCCCGCCTCCAGGATGCCGCTCACGCCGCCGATTGGCAGGTTGAAGGCCGCATGCTCGACCGCCGTACTGACGCCGACCTCCGGAAAGGCCGCGCCGCGCGTGATCAGCTCGCTCGTGGCGACGGTCAGACCGGCCGCCTCGGCCGCCGCCTCGAAGTCCTCGCCGTCGCGCAGGCTCCCGGCCGCTGCCTCGGCTTCCACGCGCGCCCGCTCCAGCGCCTTGCGGTTCCGGACGTCGCGCGTCACATCCTCGCGCACGTCGTCGAGGGGCGGAATAGCCGGATCCTGAAGTTCAGCGACGGTGACGAACGCCGGTCCGGTCGGTGTCTGGATCGGCCCGGCCACCTCGCCCGGCTCCATCCGGAACGCCTCCGCCGATACCTGCGGCGCGAATCCCAGGCCGAGAATCGGCTCGCCGCGTCCAACGAAACCGGATTCCTGCAGCTCGAAGCCCCTGGCGCCCGCCGCCCGCTCCAGATCTTCCGGCGTCTCGACCTCGGCCGAGATCGACCGCGCGAGGGCGTCGGCGCGGGAGGTGGCGCGCTCGTTCTTCAGGGTGTTCTCGATCGCCTCGCGCACCTCTTCGAGCGGTTGCCGCGTCTCCTCCTGCTTCTCGGTCACGCGCAGGACATGGAATCCGATCGCGCTCCGCACCGGGTCCGAGACGGCGTCGACGTCCAGCTCGAAGGCAGCCGCCTCGACCTCCGCCACCATCCGGCCCCGGCCGAACATGCCCAGGTCGCCGCCGTCTTCCGCTGTCGCCTCGTCCTCGGAATGCTCCCGCGCGAGCTCCGCGAAGTCGGCCCCGGCGCGCGCCTCGGCGGCCAGCGCGGCCGCCCGGGCCTCGACCTCGGCCTCGTCGTCGCCGCCGGTGCGCAGCAGGATCTGGCTGGCGCGCACCTGTCCCGGCGTCGTGTACTGCGCGCTGTTCGCGTCGTAGTACTGCTGCACTTCGTCGTCGGAGGGGCTGATGCTCTCGAAGATGGCCGATTCGTCCACGAGGAGGAACCGCAGTTGCCGCTTCTCGGGCACTTCGTACGCCAGCGCATTCTCCTCGTACAGCGCCTCGATCTCCTCGTTGGTCGCGTCGATATCGTCCCGGTAGTCGTCACCGCGGAAGGCGACCACCTGAACCCTTACCTTCTCGTTCCGGCGCCGGTGCTCGTCGGCAATCTCGTCGTCGGACACGGCGATCCATCCGGTGACGGCCGCCTCCAGCCGTTCGAACATGATGTCGCGGCGCACTTCCTCCTCGAATTGCGCCGGCGTCATCGGCGGGCGCTGGAACTGCAGCGCCTGGCGGTAGCGCGCCTCGCCGACGAACTGTCCGTTCACCTGGAATCCGGGCAGATTGACGATGCGGTGGCGCACCTCCGCGTCGCTGACCGTCAGCCCGAGCCGCTCGGCTTCCGCCACGGCCGCAGAGCGGGCGATCATGCCCTGCAGGATCTGGCGGTCGATGCCGAGCGACCGGAGCACCTCCTCGGACACCTCGCCGGACGATTGCTGCCGGTAGTTCTCGAGCTGGAGGAGGTACATCTGCCGGAACTGGGCCACCGTGATGTCATGGTCTCCCACCCGCGCCACGACATCGTTCGGAAATCCCTCGAGGGCCGTCTGATCGACGAATCCCGGCACGTACAGGAACACGAACGCCAGGCAGACAAGGGCGAGGCTCCACTTGAGCCAGCCCTTGTGCCGCCGCATACCATCGAGCATCGTCATTGCGCTGTTGATTCTAGCCGCGTCGGAGGAGTCTTGTCATCCGTGGAAGCGGCGCCAGGCACGGCCGAACGAGCCGAAACCGACTTTCGTGTTATATTTACGCGGATGTGATCGATATCTTCGTGCAGCTTCTTGAGGCCCGGTCCCCGTGAACCTCGGTTCGATCTTCTCGATTTTTTCCAGCGATCTCGCGATCGATCTCGGTACCGCCAACACCTGCGTATTCGTGCGCGGCAAGGGAATCGTGCTCAGCGAGCCGTCCATTGTCGCCATCAACCGCCGCGACGGCAGCGTCGAGGCGGTCGGCCATGAGGCCAAGGAGATGCTGGGGCGGACGCCCGGTGACATCGTTGCAATCAAGCCGATGAAGGACGGCGTGATTGCCGACTTCGAGGTCACCGAGAAGATGCTCGCCTATTTCATCCGGAAGGCCCACAACCGCAACGTCTGGGTCCGGCCGCGCATTATCGTGGGGGTGCCGTCCGAAATTACGCAGGTCGAGCGGCGCGCCGTCAAGGACAGCGCCTACCGCGCGAAGGCAAGTGAGGTATACCTGGTGGAAGAGGCGATGGCGGCGGCCATCGGCGCCGGGATGCCGATCACCGAGCCGGCGGGCAACATGATCATCGATGTGGGGGGCGGGACCACCGACATCGCGGTCATCTCGCTGTCGGGCATCGTCTACAGCAAGGCGGTGCGGGTTGCCGGCAACGAGATGGACGACGCCATCATGCAGCACGTCCGGAAGAAGTACAGCCTGCTGATTGGCGAGCGCACGGCGGAGCGGATCAAGATTGAGATTGGTTCGGCAGCTCCGCTCGACGAGCCGAAGACCATGGAGATCAAGGGCCGCCACCTGGTCGACGGCATTCCGCGAACCATTGTGGTCGGAGACGACGAGATCCGCAAGGCTCTGGTCGACAAGGTGAATGTGATCGTCGACGCGGTCCGCGTGGCGCTGGAGCAGACACCGCCCGAGTTGTCCGCCGACATCGTCGACCGCGGCATCGTGATGACCGGCGGCGGCGCATTGCTCAGGAATCTGGACAAGCGGTTGCGGGACGATACGGGGCTGTGTCTCGAGATGGCGGAGGATCCGCTCTCGTGCGTTGTTCTCGGTGTCGGCAAGATGCTGTCCGACTTCGATCTCCTGCGGAAGATTTCGCGGAACTGAACGGACGTTGGTCATTCTGGTTTCGGCTGGTTCCCCCGGCCGCGCGAGGCGGCGGGGGCACAGAGGCACCAAAAGTGGATCGCCGCCAGCGCACCGGTTATCTCGTCCTGGCCGTCGTCGTCGGCCATCTGGTTCTGATCTCCACCCAGGTCAAGGCCGGGCCCCGCAACAGCGCTTTCGAGCAGGTAACGTTCGGTATCTTCGCCGAGATGCAGCAGATGCTGACGTTCGCCTGGGGCACGGTCGCCGGCACCTGGTCGGAATACGTGGCCTTGCGGGACCTGCAGGTGCGTAACGACACGCTGGCCGCCGAAGTCGACGATCTCAAGCTGGAGCTACAGGCGCGGCGCGCGCTGGCACACCGCGCGCGCAGCCTGCAGGCGCTGCTTGACCTGCGCCGGGACGTCGAGCTGGACACCGTGAGCGCGCGCGTGATCGCCGCGGGCGCCACGCCCTACATCCGGACGCTGACATTCGACCGGGGCAGCGCGCACGGCGTGTATGCGGACGCCGCGGTGATCGCGCCGGAAGGCGTGGTGGGACGGGTGCTGGGCGAACCCGCGTGGGGCGCCTCGCAGGTGCAGCTGCTGAACGACCGCAACGCGGCCGCCGGGGCGCGTGTCGAGCGCTCGCGCGCGGCGGGGATCGTGCGCGGGTCCGACGACGAAAGCCTGCTGCGCATGGAGTTCGTGTCCAACACCGAGGACGTCCGCGTCGGGGATCGGATTGTGACGTCGGGGATCGACGGCATTTATCCGCCCGGGTTCGTTATCGGCGACGTGTCGGAGGTACGGCGCGGCTCGGGGCTGCACCTGGAGATCGACGTTGTTCCCGCGGCGGAATTCTCCCGGCTGGAGGTGGTCCTCGTCGTCGTGGCGGAGCGGAGGTCGGTCGGGCTGGTGGCAGAGAACGAGTGAAGAATTCGCATATCGTGCTGGCGCTCGGCGCGGCGTTGCTCGTCCAGACCGCGTTCCTGCGCATACTTGCGTCCGGGCCGGTGCCGGTGGATCTGGTGCTGGTGGTGGTCGTCTTCACCGGACTGTCGCGGGGGCCCGTGGCCGGGCTCTGGACCGGCACCGCCGCCGGGTTGTTGCAGGACGTGCTCTCGGGCGGGATCGTCGGCGTGAGCGGCCTCGCGAAGTGCCTTACGGGCGTGCTGGTGGGATTGAGTGGTACGCGGTTCATCCTCGCCGCCGCCGTAAGTCGATTCTTCGCCTACGTGGCGGCCAGTCTGCTGCACGCCGTCTGCTTCTTCGGTGTGTACATGCTGATCGACACCGGGGCGCCGGCCGCGAGCGGGGGGTTTCTGCTGACCCAGGCGGTGGTGAACGGCGTGGTCGGTATCGTCGCGGTCTGGCTGGTGCGCGCGGCGCCCGGCGGGTTCCGGCGCCTGCGGCAGCTCTGGACACCATTCTCGGACCGCCGCTGGGTCATCCAATAGAGCCATGGTGAACCTCGACAGCATCCGCTGGCGCGAGCAGGCGCGTGGTTTGCTGATCCTCGGCCGCGTCATCGTCGGGATCGTTTTCGGCCTTCTCGCGCTCAGTTTCTGGAGCCTTCAGATCGGCCAGTACGACCGCCTCGCGGAGATGGCCGAGAACAACCACGACCGCACCATCAGCCTGCGGGCGCCGCGCGGCATCCTTGTCGACCGCAACGGGCACGTGCTCGTCGACAACCGCTACACGTTCAACATCTCGGTCATTCGCGAGCGGGTCGCGGATCTCGACAACTCGCTCGACCTGCTCGGGCGGGTCACCGGCGCCAGCGCGGAAGCGTTGCGCGCGGCTGTCGACGACCAGCGCGGCGTGCCGGCGTTCCGACCGATCGTGGTCGTCCCGGACGCGTCGCTGGCGCAGGTGGCCGCGGTTCAGGCCCGCGCCCTCGAGCTGCCGGGCGTGATCGTGGAGCACGATCCGGCCCGCTACTATCCGGCCCGCAAGACGGCGTCGCACCTGTTCGGATACGTCGGGGAAGCGCAGGAGCACCAGCTCCGCGACGCGAGCGATCCGCGGGTGAGACTGGGCGCGATCATCGGGCAGTCGGGTCTCGAGCAGTCGTACAACCTGCTGCTGATGGGCGAGAACGGCGCGCGGCGCGTGGCGGTCAACAACGTCGGACGCGAGATCGAGACGATCGACCAGGTGCCCCCGCTGCAGGGGCGGCAACTGCGGCTGACAATCGACCTGGACGTGCAGCAGGCCGCGGAGGATGCGTTCGCGAGCTCTGAATTCGAGGGCGCCGCCGTGGCGCTCGACCCGCGCTCGGGGGAAGTGCTGGCGCTGGTCAGCCTGCCCGCCTACGACCCGGCCGACTTCGTTCCGCGCGTCGATCAGCAGACCTGGTCTGCGCTCAACAGCGACGCTGGCAGGCCGTTGCAGAACCGTCCGCTCCAGGGGCGCTACGCGCCCGGGTCCACGTTCAAGGTGGCCATGGCGGTGGCGGCGCTGGAGGAGGGGGTCATAACACCCGACTTCGCCGTCAACTGCGGCGGCGGCGCCCGGTTCTACAGCCGCTTCTTCCGCTGCCACACGCGCCACGGCCGGGTGGCCCTGCACGAGGCGCTGGAGAAGTCGTGCAATACCTATTTCTATACGCTGGGCAGCATGATGGACATCGACCGGATCCATCACTGGGCCACGGCGCTCGGACTCGGCGAGCCGAGCGGCATCGACCTGCCGCACGAGGTGCCGGGTCTCGTGCCGTCGCGGGCGTGGAAGCAGTTGCGGTTCAACCAGCCGTGGTACCCGGGCGAGACGCTGTCGGTCGCGATCGGCCAGGGCGCGGTGTCGGTGACGCCCATCTCGCTGGCCGTGATGATTTCCACGGTTGCTTCCGGCGGCCTCCGGCCGGTGCCGCACATGCTGCAGGCCGTGCGGTCGGAGACCGGTTGGGTGGCGGCGGACCACGCGGAGCCGGAGCGCGTGGATCTGCGCCCCGAAACGGTGGCGGCGGTCCGCGAGGGGCTCTGGATGGCCGTCAATCGCGCCGGCACGGCGCGCCGCGCCCGGATTAACGGTCGTGACGTCATCGGCAAGACCGGCACGGCGCAGGTGATCTCGATCGAGGGGCTGGCGGCGGTGCAGGCGGGTGGCGGTAGCGGCCGTCAGTTCGCGGATCATGGCTGGTTCGTCTTCGCGGCGCCGCGGGACGATCCCCGGATTGCCGGCGTCGTGTTTGGCGAGCATGCCGAGCACGGCTACCTGGCCGCGCCGATCGCGAAAGCCATGATCGAGGCCTACTTCGCCAAGTACGACGAACCGGCGCCGGCCGTCCCGGAACCGGCTGCTGCAACGGAGGCGGCAGCAGCGGAAGCCGCCGGGCCAGAGACCGGCGCAACGGAAGACGCCGCGGCGGAGGCCAGCGCAGCGCCTGCGGGGGAGCGTGCAAACGGTGCTTGATCGACGCCTCTACGCCCACCTCGACTGGTGGCTTATCGCCGCCATCCTCACCACCTGCGTGGTCGGGCTGGTGATGATCTACAGCACCACCTACGAACCGACCACCGGGCGTGTCGGGCCGCAGTTTTTCCGCCAACTCCTGGCCTTGGGGATCGGCCTGGTCGCCCTGGTGTGCTGTCTGGGGGTCGATTATCGCCTGCGCCCCGGGCATGTCACGGCCATCTACGTCGGACTGCTCGCGATGCTGATCTATACGGCGCTGTTCGGCATCGAGCGCGGCGGTGGCCAGCGCTGGATCGCGCTTGGTCCATTCAACCTCCAGGCGTCGGAATTCGCCCGCGCGGTGGTGGCCCTGGCGCTGGCGACGCTGTACGCGACGGTGTGGAGCAAGCAGTGGCGCACCATCGGCTGGGTGGCGGGCGGATTGATCCTGGCCGGCCCGTTCCTGCTGATCATGCGCCAGCCGGATCTGGGGACGGCGGCCACGTTGCTGCCCGTCTGCCTGGCCATCATGGTCTTCGCGGGACTGCGGCTGAAGTTTCTGATGGTGCTCGGCGTGGTGGGGATACTGTCGCTGCCGGTGGTCTGGACGTATGCGCTGGAGGACTACCAGCGCGCGCGGCTGTCCACGTTCGCCAACCCCGAGCAGGATCCGCGCGGCGCGGGCTACCAGCAGATCCAGGCGCGCATCACGGTCGGGTCGGGCGGCCTGACGGGCAAGGGGTTCCTGCAGGGCACGCAGAGTCAGTACAACTTCCTGCCCGCCGCGCACAGCGACTTCATCTTCTCGGTGCTGGCCGAGGAGCACGGCTTCCTGGGCGTGCTCGTGGCACTCGGTCTCTATCTGTTCATCATCATGCGATCGTTCGATGCCGCGCGCGTGGCGGCCGATCGGATGGGCCTGCTGCTGGTCGTGGGGATCACGACCGGCTTCGCGTTTCAGGTGATCTACAACATCACGATGTCGGCCGGCCTGGCGCCCGTCAAGGGGTTGCCACTCCCGTTGATAAGTTACGGCGGGTCGTCGGTCATCGCGACGTTGATGGGATTCGGACTCATCCTGAATGTCAGGATGCGTCGTTTTACAAACTGACCGCCCCCGCTGGGGTCGGAGATATTGGTGACTCGGATCGAGAGTGCACGGATGACGTCGAATACCGCTGCGCTGGCCGCGCGGATGCGGGGGTCTGGCCTGTTGCAGGCCGCCGCCGCGCCGCCGCCGCGGATGCGGGACGTCCGGCGCGCCCTTGCGACCGGTCCCCCGGAGACTTTTACGCATGAACAAGGAGTTGATCATCTCCTCGTCGCGCCACGAGACGATGGCCGCGATTATCGAGGACGACCAGGTCGCCGAAATATTCATCGAGCGCAACAGTCAGCGCGGCTCGGTAGGCAACATCTACAAGGGCCGGGTCTCGAAGGTGCTGCCCGGCATGCAGTGCGCCTTCGTCGACATCGGGCTCGAGCGCGACGCCTTCCTGTACGTCTCGGACGTGGTCGGTACGGTCGAGCAGTTCGAGCGGCTCGACACGGGTGACGCGGACGACGAGCCGGCGCAGCGCTCCCCCACGAACGGCAAGACCGACAAGACCGACAAGACCGACAAGATCGAGGAACTGCTCGAGGGGGGTCAGGAAATCCTCGTGCAGGTTGTCAAGGATCCGCTCGGCACGAAGGGCGCCCGCATCACGTCGCATGTGGCCATCCCCGGCCGCTTCCTCGTGTTCATGCCGACCATCGACCATATCGGCGTGTCGCGCAAGATCGACGCCCGCAACGAGCGCGCGCGGCTTCGCGGCATCGTGAAGCGCTTCCGCGAGGAGCACAGTTTCGCCGGCGGCATCGTGCTCCGCACGGCGGCGGGCGGCCGTCCGGAGGAGGACATCGTCGCCGACCTGTCGTACTTCCACCAGCTCTGGACGGAGGCGCGGGGCAAGATGGAGAAGGCGCGCGCGCCGGCGATCATCCACCGCGAGGAGAACCTGGCGGCGAAGCTGCTGCGCGACTACCTGACCGACGATTTCCAGGCGATCCGCATCGACGACGAGCAGGAGTACGCGCGTTCGCTCCGCTTCATCGAGCGCGTCATACCCGGCCTCGTGCCCAAGACGCAGCGCTACAAGAAGGAATTCCCGATTCTGGAGGAGTACGGCGTCCAGGCGGAGCTCGACAAGGCGTTGCGGAGCAAGGTGTGGCTCAAGTCCGGCGGCTACATCGTCGTCAACCACACCGAGGCGCTCGTGGCGATCGACGTGAACACCGGCCGCTACGTCGGCAAGCGGACCGGCCGGCTGGAGGACACGATCGTCAAGACCAACCTCGAGGCCGCCAAGGAGATCGTGCGGCAGATCCGCCTGCGCGACCTCGGCGGCATCATCGTGCTCGACTTCATCGACATGGAGGAGCGCAAGAACCGCCAGCGCGTCCAGCAGTTGCTGGAGCAGGAGCTGCGGAAGGACCGCTCACCCTCCAAGGCGGTGCAGGTCTCGGAATTCGGTCTGATCGTCGTGACCCGCAAGCGGGTCAAGCAGAGCCTGGAGCGCCAGCTCACCGAGCCGTGCCCGTACTGCTCGGGCAGCGCCGTGATCAAGGCGACCCCCACGATCTGCTTCGAGATCCTGTCGGAGATGCGCAAGCTGGGCGGTGAGCTGAACGGCCACCGGGTGCTGCTGCGGGTCAACCCGGACATCGCGCGCGCGCTGGAGAAAGAGGAGCGCGGCGTGCTCCGCGACGTGGAGCAGATCCTCGGCCGGCGCGTCACGGTCAAGGCCGACGTGCAACTGCACCACGAGCAGTTCGACGTGATGACGCTGCCGAACCGGTAGCGGCGTCACACCAGCGATGGCCGCCAGCGGACAGCCGCGAAGCCCCGCAAGCGGCCCCCGCTCACCCGCACACCCTCGGCCGCGAGCAGCGCCTGCTTGGCCAGTGGATCGCCGTAGCCGCCGAGCCGCCCGCCCGCGGCGACGACGCGGTGACACGGCACGTCGATCTCCCGGCAGTGCCGCATGATGTTGCCGACCGCCCGGCAGGCGGCCGGCCGGCCCGCGAGCGTCGCGACGTCGCCGTAGGTGGCGACCCGCCCGGACGGGATGCGGCGGACCACCGCCAGCACCCGTCGCTGGAACCGGCTGTCAGTCACGTGCGAGAGCCGCCGCGAGCACGCGGCCGTCCGCGTCCGGCAGCGTCACGCCCGCGATGGCGGCAAGGGTCGGCGCGATATCGGCGGGCGTGGCCGCAACGGCATGGCGCCCCGGCGCGACCCCGGCTCCGTACAGCACGACCGGCACGCGGGTGTCGTAGGGAAACGGGCTGCCGTGCGAGGCGGCCAGCCCGGGCGAGATCCAGTACGGTTTGGGAATCAGGATCAGATCACCGCTGCGCCCTTCGAAGTAGCTGAGCGCGGCCGCGCGCGCGATCGGATCCCGGTGCGCGGCGCCGTCCTGCAGCCGGGCCCCCTGATAGACGCGCCAGACGCCGGGTGTCTGCTTGAGCAACGCCAGTACGGCCTGCAGGCCGTCCGGGTCGGCGCGCAGCGATTCGTAGACACCCCGCTCGAAGTACAGCTCGAGTCCGCGCAGCGCGGCGACGTGCGGGCCCTGTCCGAGGCGTGACGCCAGCAGTGCCTCGACGGCCGCTTCCAGACCGTCCGTATCCAGGCGTCCGGCGTCGACGCCGCGCGCGGCGGCCTGCTCCGGCACCGGCGACACGCCGTGGTCGGCGCTCAGGGCCACGGTGTAACGGTTGCGGCCGACGCGTGCGTCGAGCGTTTCGAGCAGCCGGCCGAGCGTTCGGTCCAGGCGGACGAGCGCGTCCTGCACCTCGTGGCTGCGCGGGCCAAAGCGGTGCCCGATGTAGTCCACGGCGGAAAAGCCGATCGCCAGGTAGTCGGTGCGGTCGCCCGCGCCGAGCTCGAACGCCTCGATCAGTGCGCCGGCCATCCGACCGAGGTACTCGTCCGAATGCGGGCTTGCCCGCCAGCGCGTGTAGAACGCCGCGTCGAGCGACCCGGGTTCTGCTCCGGCCGCTCCCTCCGCGCCGAACGGATGCGGAAAGCGGGCATTCCATCCCGCCGGCGGCGACTCGCCAAGGCCGTCGTCGTCGTGCAGGTACGTCTCGGGCGGGAGCAGGCGTTGCCAGGCCTCCCCGGCGAACTGCTCGACCGGATGCGCCGCGACGAATTGCCGAACCGCGTCAACCGGCGCGGACGCGTACGCCGTCGACGTGGCCCAGACGCCGCCCGCGTCGAACCACGTCACGGCGTCAGCCGCCTGTCCCGCCAACGTGATGGCGGAGCGCGGCTTCAGCGACATCGAGACCACCCGCGACTGGCCGGACGCCTCCGCGCGCAGGACATCGGCGAGCGTCGCGGTGCGCAACGGCGCGGGGCCGTGCCGCTCGCGCGCCTGGCCGCCGTAGGCGATTGGCGTCTGGGAAGCGTCGGTCGTACAGCTCACCTGGGCGGCCTCCGCGCGATCCCACCAGCTGTTTCCGACCATGCCGTGGCGCGCCGGAAAGCTGCCGGTGGCGATCGTTGCGTGACCGGCGCAGGTGACGGTGGCGCGGTACGGGTACGCGGCATTCTCGAACCAGGCCCCGTCATCGATCAGCCGCCGCAGGCCGGCATGCCACTGGTGGCCGTACGTCTCGATGTAGCCGGCGCGCAGCTGGTCGACCGCCAAAACCACCAGCAGCGCCGGAGGCTCCGGCTGCGCGGTTGCCGGAGCGGCGAGACACAGCATTGCCGCAGCCGCGGCGGCCCGCATCGAGAAACGCGACGCGGTGTGGGCTTTTGCCACGGGCTGCTAGTGTGCGTCGAGCGTGGTGGTGGGGGCGCTTATACCGCTCGTTGCCGGTCCGTAGAAGATCGAGTTGAACAGCAGCCTGAAGGTGCCTTCGGTCTGCCCGCGGTGCTGCACGCGGAAGGTGTGCAGGATGATCCGCCCCTTGCCGGACGAGACTTCCATGATCGCTCCGGTTCCGCGCAGGTGTTCCTCACCGACGAGCCAGCCGCTCCGCAGCAGCGGCGCGTCCGGATAGTGGGCGATGGGCCGCACGTCGGCAATGCGCCGGGTGCGCGCCGGGCGGTAGCCGCCGTTGGCGACGAACATGGCGTCCGCTTCGCGCGGCATGCCGTATCCGATTGGATGCGTCTGGTCGACGGTTATCCGCAGGAGCGAGCCCGGGCAGTAGAAGGCTTCCTCGGACTGTCCCCGGACGACGTTCACCAGCGGTACGCCCAAATGCTCGATGGCGAAGGCGGCCGTGTTGCCCAGCGTGATCAGCGTGCCGCCCTCTTCCACGAAGCGCAGCAGGTTGTGGATGCCCGGCGCGCCGATGCCGTCGCGGTACTCGGGACGCACGTTGGGCGCACGGAGGCCCTGAATCAAGCGGATGGAGTTCATTTCCGGCAGGATGATGACGTCGAACCGTTCGTGCAGCTCGCCCGACCGCAGGTCTGCGCCGCGGAGATGGGTGTAAGGGAATTCGTGCTGGTCGAGCACCCAGCGGGTCCAGCCGGCGTCCATGTTGCCGCCCCACGGCTCGTAGAGCGCCAGGCGCGGCGCATGGATGGACAGCCGCGGCAGATCGTCCGGCAGATCGACCGCCGCTACCTGGAGGCGCAGGTCGGCGGCCACGTCGTCCACCACGGCCCGGTCCGTGTCGGCAATCAGCATCGCGCCGCGTCCGTAGCGACCGTCCGCTCCGAGGTCGATCTCTTCCGTCGCCCAGCTGACTGACGCGCCGGCTGCAAGCAGCCGGTTCAGCGCGGTGAAGCTGCGGTTGGTGTCGTGGGAAATCAGGTAGGTGGCGCCATCGCCGGCGACGCGCCCCGCCGGGATCGCCGCCGGTCCGGCCAGCGGCTGGAGGTCCGCCTCGAACGGCCGCTCCACCTGCACCGTCTCGACGGCCATCAGCATCCCGAGCGTCCACGCCGTGATGTCGTACGGCTTGTCGATGGGCGCGCTGGGATGCGGCCAGCGGATGTCCGGGTACTTCTGCGGCTCGAGGATGTCCTTGATCCAGCGCCCGAACGGCTGGGCCAGGCGCACCACGTACGAACCGGACGGATGCACCGATCCGTCCGCAACGAATGCGCTCCGGGCAACCTCCACTTCGGCCGCTTCCGCCTGCAGCAACCGGACGAGCCTGGCGGCGGCGGCCGGGTCGCGTTGCCCTTCCGGGACTACGAACGCGTACGGGGCGCCGCCGGCGAACCGCTCGATGGCGCGCTGGTTCATATTGTAGAAGTTGCGCTTGAGCGTCGTACGGTTGTTGGCGACGCTTTCGAGGAGTCCCTCCATCGACAGGGCGTGGTACTCGACCACGTCGGCGGGCGACCAGAGCCCCCCGCGCCACGGCTGCGGATAGTTCATCCTCGGCTGCGTGTCGCGCGGCGGCGCCAGCGGCAGCCCGAGCCCGCGCCGGGGTCCGAGCGACTCGCCGCGCGGCAACCGCCCCCGGCGATACGGCCCGACGCGCTGCTGGCGCACCGGCGTGCCGAGCTCGGCGCTCGCCACCTCGGTCAGCAGACCCACCATGTTGTGCCACCACGGGTTGGTGTTGTTCGCACCCTGCCAGAACCCGCTGTACAGCTCGCCCCAGATGACGCCCGGCTTGCCCGCCGCATGCAGCTTGCTGGCCATGGCCTGCCCGAACTGGTTCACCTGCGTCCAGATGAGCGGGTCCACGTTCGGATTGGGGGGGTTCTTGAACGGCGGCACGAAGATGCGCGCGTTGCGGTTGCCCATCTGGTGGGTATCCAGGTACACCTCGGGCAGCCAATCCTGGTACAGGACCTGGTTCAGATGGCGTGTCTCCACCTGGGTCAGCATGTAGCTGTCGCGGTTGTTGTCGTGGCCGGCGTACGGGTGGTACAGGTCCGGCAGCGGCGAGCCCTCGTAGGCGGTGCCGAGGTTGCGCCGGTACCATTCGACCACCATCCGCTGGCCGTCCGGGTTCTGGGACGGAATGAGCAGCACGATCGCGTGCTCCAGCAGGTGCTCCATCCACGCGGACTGCTCGGTGGCAAGCTGGTGGATCAGGTCGTTCATCACCTGATTCGTGCCGATCTCGGTGGCGTGGACGTTCGCCCCGATCAGCACCACCGCCTTCCCGGTCCGGGCGATCTCTTCCGCCCGTGCGGGCGGCGTCGCGCGCGGGTCGGTCAGCTCCCGCTGCATGGCCTGATACCGCGGCAGCTCCTGGATTGTGTCCGGCGTCGAGACGACGGCCAGCAGGTACGGATGCCCGAGCGTGGTCTTGCCCAGCTCGCGGACGACGACGCGTTCCGAGCGCTCCCCGACCAGGTTGAAGTAGTCGACCATCTCGTCCCAGTGGGCGAGCTGGCGATCCGCCCCCATGGGGAAGCCGAAGAACTCCTCCGGTGTGGGAATGGCGGGCGGCTGCTGCGCGCTGGCGGGCAGCACCAGGGCCGCCGCCAGCAGCACCAGCGCCGGGAGCGTTCGGAGACCTTGACGGCGCATCGGCGGCAGTATACCGTGAGCGGCCCCATGCGCACGGACGCGGATTCCGCCACTCCCGAGCCCGCCCCGGCCGACACCCGCCGCCTGCGCGTCCTGGTTGCCGGCGGGGCGCTGCTGGGGGCGGCCGCCGCGCTCTTGCTGCTGGACGTGCTGCCCGGCCGCGTGCGCGCGCTGATCGGGGTGGTCTGCTTCATTGCCGCCCTGGTTGCCTGCTCGTCGGACATCCGCGCCATCCGCTGGCGGACGGTCGGCTGGGGCATCGGCCTGCAACTGTTGCTCGCGGTGCTGATTCTCCGCCTGGAGGTAGGCGGCATGCGGCCCGGGTTCGAGCTCTTCTCGGCGCTAGCCGCGGCGGCAACGCGGATGTTCAGCTTCACCGACGCCGGCACGCGGCTGGTGTTCGGCGTGCTCGCCGACCCGGAAGCGCTGGGCGAGGTGTTTCCGGACGGCCTCATCTTCGCGTTCACCGGCCTGCCGATAGTGATCTTCGCCTCGGCGCTCTCCGCGGTGCTGTACCACCTGCGGGTGCTGCAGTTCGTGGTGGCGCTGATGGCGCGGGTGATGATGCCGCTGATGGGCACGAGCGGTGCGGAGACGCTGTCGGTGGCGGCCAACGTGTTCGTCGGTCAGACAGAGGCGCCGCTGGTCGTCAAGCCGTACGTCGCCGGCATGACGCGCTCGGAGCTGCTGACGCTGATGACGGGCGGGCTGGCGACCATCGCCGGCAGCGTGCTGGGCGTCTATCTCACCCTCGGCGCCGACCCGGTGGCGCTGCTGGCCACCAGTGTGATGGCGGCGCCGTGCGCCCTGTACGTGGCGAGGATCCTGCTGCCGGAGACCGCCCGGTCCGCCACGGCCGGCGTCGCGGTGGTCGCCGGGCGCGGCAGCCACGCGAACGTCATCGACGCGGCTGCCGGCGGCGCCATCGACGGGATGCGGATTGCCTTCAACATCGCGGCGATGCTGATTGCGTTCCTGGCGCTGATTGCGATGGTCGATTTCGGCCTCGGCCTGCTCCACCCCAGCCTCTCGCTGGCGGCCGTCGGGGCCGTGGTGTTCACGCCCGTCGCCGCGCTGGTCGGCATGCCGGCGGCCGACGTGCCGGTGCTGGCCGACCTGCTGGGCACGAAGCTGGTCGCCAACGAGTTCGTGGCCTACGTCAAGCTGGCGCAGGAGTACGACGCGGTGCTGGGCGATCGCTCGCGCATGCTGGCCACCTTCGCGTTGACCGGCTTCGCCAACGTCGGCTCGATCGGCATCCTGCTGGGCGGCATCGGGGCGATTGCGCCGGAGCGCCGCGCCGAGCTGGCCGGCCTCAGTCTGCGAGCGCTGCTCGGCGGCTTCACGGCTACGCTCATCAATGCCGCAATCGCGGCCCTCCTGCTCTGAGCTTTACCACTTGGGGCTGCGCTGCATCATTTTAGATGGGGCTGCGCCCCAAGCCCCCGGCGGCCGCTAGCGGGGACCCCTTTGCCCCGCGCCGCGTCCGCCGGGCCGCGCCGTGCGCGGCCTGACAGCCCGTGGCAAAACCCCCGCTGCATTCGACCGGCGATGCATCCCGACAGGACCTGCGTTGGGCGTTGAGAACATAAGGGGGTCACATATTGGGAATATGCTCCCTCCTCGCGCCTTGTACCGGCCGGACGCGGCATTGACACGGGCGGGTCTCTGTGCGACGCGGGGTTTCACCACGGGCTCCTAGCGGGGACCCCTGCGCCCCGCGCGGCATACCGATGGGGCTACGCCCCAAACCCCCGGCAGGCGCTAGCGGGGACCCCTTTGCCCCGCGCGGCATGCCTTAGATGGGGCTACGCCCCAAACCCCCGGCGGCCGCTAGCGGGGACCCCATTGCCCCGCGCCGCGTCCGCCGAGGCCCGCCGTGCGGGCCTGGGACGACTCTGCTGCAGTGCTCGTCGTCCCCCTTGCTGAACTGTGATGTTCCTGCCTTGTCAGCCGGGCGCCCGACCGGTCTCGGTGCGGCGTAGGGTTTCACCACGGGCTCCTGCGCGCGGGTATGATCTCCGGCATGCTGCCCACCATCGAGTGGCGGGACGACGTCGTCGTGATGGTCGATCAGCGCAAGCTGCCGGAGCAGGAGATGTACGTCCACTGCCGGTCTGCCCGCGACGTGGCGCGCGCCATCCGGACCATGGTGATCCGCGGCGCGCCCGCCATCGGCGTGGCGGCGGCGATGGGGCTGGCGCTCGGCGTCAAGCGCAGCCGGGCCCGCGGCGCGGTCAAGCTCGCGGCCGAGTTTCACGGACTGTGCGAGTTGCTGGCGGCGTCGCGCCCGACCGCCGTCAACCTGTTCTGGGCGATCGACCGGATGAAGACGGTCTTCAGCGCGGCGGCGCGCGCCGGCCGCTCGCCGGCGGAGATTGCGGACGCGCTCGTGGCGGCGGCAAGGCGGATCCATGACGAGGACGTCGCGAGTTGCCGGGCGATCGGCGCTCACGGCGCGGAGGTCGTGCCGGACGCCGGCCGCGTCCTGACCCACTGCAACGCGGGGGCGCTGGCGACCGGCGGCTACGGCACCGCGCTCGGGGTGGTCCGCGCGGCGGTGGAGCGCGGCAAGCAGGTGGCGGTGTTCGCGGACGAGACGCGCCCGTTTCTACAGGGCGCCCGTCTGACGGCGTGGGAGCTGCTGCGCGACGGCATCGACACGACCGTGATCGCCGACGGAATGGCGGGGCCGCTGCTGCGGGCGAAGCGGGTCGATGTGGTGGTCGTCGGCGCGGATCGGATTGCCGCCAACGGGGACGTGGCTAACAAGATCGGCACGTACACGGTTGCCGTGCTGGCCCGCGAGCACAACGTGCCGTTCTACGTTGCGGCGCCGGTGTCGACAATCGATCTGGCGGTGGCCAGCGGTGAGGGTATTCCGATCGAGGAGCGGGCGGTGCGCGAGTTGACGCACATCGGCGCGAAGCGGATGGTGCCCGACGGCGCCGGCGTCTGGAACCCCGCCTTCGACGTCACGCCGCACGTCCTGGTCGCCGGCATCATCACGGAGCACGGCATCTGCCGTCCGCCGTATGCCGAGAGCCTCCCCGCCGCGTGCGCGCGGGCCGCCCGGGAAGCGGATCAGTGATCATTCTGGGCATCGAAACCTCGTGCGACGAGACCGCGGCGGCGGTCGTTGCCGAAACCGGCGACCCGGCGCGCCCCTGGCGCGTGCAGTCGAACGTCATCGCTTCCCAGGTCGAGATTCACCGCGAGTGGGGCGGCGTCGTGCCGGAGTTCGCGTCCCGCCAGCACGTTCGCGATATCTGCGGCGTCGTCGAGCGGGCGTTGCGCGAGGGGGGCGCCGGCTGGTCCGACCTCGACGCGATCGCGGTGACGCAGGGGCCCGGGCTGGTCGGGTCGCTGCTGGTCGGCGTGGCGTTCGCCAAGTCCGCCGCCGCGGCCCTCGATCTGCCGCTGGTTCCGGTCCATCACCTGGCCGGGCATATCGAGTCGCTGGTGGTCGACAATGGCGCCCAGCCGCTGCCGGCGGTCGTGCTCGTGGTCTCGGGCGGGCACACGAGCCTCTATTACGTGCCCGAGGAGGGTGACTACCGGCTCGCGGGGCGGACGCGCGACGACGCCGCCGGAGAGGCGTTCGACAAGGTGGCGAAGCTGCTCGGCCTCGAGTATCCGGGCGGCCCGGTGATCGACCGCGTCGCGCGCGGCGCCGACGACCGCGCGGTCCCGCTGCCGGTCGCGCGGATTACGCACGCCGACCGCAACGCGGGGCCGCCGCTGGCCCGCCCGGCCGGTTTTCCGGGCACGCTGGGCGGCCGCACGGAGTTCAGCTTCAGCGGCCTGAAGACCGCCGTCAAGCGCCACGTGGCGGCGCGCCGGGCGGCGCTCGGCGTCGAGTCGCTGCCGGCGGCCGAGGTGGCCGGCATCTGCGCCAGCTTCCAGCGCGTGGTGGTCGAGGCGCTGCTCGACCGGACATTCGAGGCGGCGCGCTGGTTCGGCGCCCGCAGCATCGGCATTGCCGGCGGCGTTTCGGCCAACAGCCGGCTGCGCGCCGATGCCGCCCGCCGCGGCGCCGCGGCCGGCCTGCCGCTGCTGCTGCCGAGCCTGCCGCTGGCCACGGACAACGCGGCGATGATCGCGGCGGCCGGCCTGCGCAACCTGCGCGCCGGGCGGACGGGAGCGCTCGACCTGAACGCGCACGCCGCCCTGCCGATGGCAGTCAGTGGCGAAGCCCCGCGTCGCAGCGGCACCGGTCAGGCACCCGGCGGGCAAGGCAGGAACAACACAATTGAGGAAGGCGGGCGACGAGCACTGAAGCGGTCGTCCCCCAAGCCGCGCACAGCGCGGCTCGGCAAGCGCGGCGCGGGGCAAAGGGGTCCCCGCTAGCGCTTGCCGGGGGTTTGGGGCGCAGCCCCATCTAAGGAATGCCGCGTGGGGCATCGTGGGGCTGCTGCACGACTTCGACTACGAGCGCTGGCCCGACCTCGCGGATCATCCGTTCCGCGGCAGCGAGATCCTCCGTTCGCTCGACTATCCGGAATGGATCGTCCGGGCAATCCTGTCGCACGCCGACTATACCGGGGTTGCGCGCGAGGCGCCGGTCGAGCACACGCTGTTCGCCTGCGACGAGATGGCCGGGTTCGTGACCGCGGCCGCGCTCGTGCGGCCGTCGAAGAGCGTCCTCGACCTGGAGGCGCGTTCGGTCCTGAAACGGATGAAGGACAAGGCGTTCGCGCGCGCGGTCAGCCGGGACGATCTCCGCCTCGGCGCGGAGGAACTGGGCCTGCCGCTCGCGGAGCACGTCGCCAACGTCATCCGCTTCATGCGCGAGCAGGCCTCGGAGCTCGGACTGGGAGCCGGCGGTCCGGCCCCGTCCGGCGCCGGGACTGGCTAGTGCTTTGCCACGAGTAAACATTAGGGCTGTCGTGGAACTCATCTCGAACCGAGAGAGTTTCCGTGGGGAAAAAATACATCGTTCGACTCACGGCACAGGAACGCGAGGTCTGTCAACAGACGCTCCGAACGCTCAACGGCGGCAGCGAGAAGGTGCGCCGCGCGCAGATTCTCTTGAAGGCCGATGCGGACGGGCCAAGGTGGACCGACCGGCAGGTCGCCGAGGCCTTTTCGTGCCGCACCAAGACGGTCGAGAACATTCGCCAACGATGCGTGCTGGACGGGTTCGAACAGGCGCTGGAGCGAAAACGACGCGAATCACCGCCGGTCGAGAAGCTGCTCGACGGCGAACAGGAGTCCCAGGTCATCGCCTTGCGTCTGGGGCCGCCCCCGAGGGGCTTTGCGAACTGGTCGCTACGGCTGTTGGCGCGCCGGGTCGTCGAGTTGGGGGTCGTCGAGTCGATCAGCCACGAAACCATCCGGCGCACGCTTAAAAAAACGGCATGACGCGGCGGAAAATCGAGTATTGGGTGATCCCGCCACAGGCCGATGCCGAGTTCGCGGCGAACATGGAACAGGTCCTGGACCTGTATCAGCAACCCTACGATCCGGATTGTCCCGTCGTGTGCATGGACGAGCAGCCGGTGCAGTTGGTCAGGGAAACCCGTCCGCCGATGGCGGCCACGAAGCAGCGTCCCCGGCGTGTCGACTACGAGTACGAACGGGCCGGCACGGCCGCGGTCTTCCTGTTCAGCGAACCGCTGGCGGGTTGGCGGCAGGCGACGGCCCGGGCCCGGCGCAGGAAGGTGGACTGGGCGCTGGAGGTCGCCGGCCTGTTGGAAGGACGCTACGCCGACTGCGAGAAGATCACCTTGGTGTGCGACAACCTCAACACGCACACCAAGGGCGCCTTCTACGAAGTGTTCGAGCCGACCCGGGCACGGCAACTCGTTCGTCGCATCGAGTTCTGCCACACGCCGAAACACGGGAGCTGGCTGAACATCGCGGAGAACGAGCTGAGCTCGATGACGCGCCAATGCCTGCGCGAACGCCGCATCGGCGACCTCGAGACCCTGCACGGCGAAGTGTCGGCGTGGTCCACCGACGTCAATGGCACGCAACGCGGCGTGGACTGGCAGATGAAGGTCGACGATGCGCGCTGTAAACTCAAGTCCGTCTATCCGAAGATTATGACGTGACGGACCACTAGGAGTCCGTGGTGAAACCCCGCGTCGCACCGAGACCGGTCAGGCGCCCGGCTGACAAGGCAGGAACGACACAATTGGGGAAGGGGGACGACGAGCACCGAAGCAGTCGTCCCCCAAGCCGCGCACAGCGCGGCTCGGCAAGCGCGGCGCGGGGCAAAGGGGTCCCCGCTAGCGCTTGCCGGGGGTTTGGGGCGCAGCCCCAAGTGGTATAGCAGCGCAGCCCCATCTAACGAAGCAGCGCAGCCCCCAAGTGGTAATGCCGCATATCTTCTTCTACGGCACGTTGATGCGCGGCTTCGAGCTGCGCCGCCGCACCGCGATCGATTCGTTGCTGCGTTTTGTCGGCCCGGGCGCCGTCCGCGGCGCGCTCTACGATCTCGGTCCATATCCGGCCGTCGTCCGGGCGGAAGGGACGGTCCGCGGCGAGGTGTACGCCGTGACGGATCCGGACCGGCTGCTGGTTCTGGTGGACGCCGTCGAGCGCTACCTGCCGGACGACCCCGCCCGCAGCGAGTACGTCCGCGCGGCGGTGCCGGTTGCGCTGGACGGCGCGGGACTCCGCACCGCCTGGATCTACTTCTACGCGCAGCCGCTGGTGGGCGCCGTCCGGATTCCGTCGGGGGACTACCGGGAGTACCTGGCCCGCGTCGCTCCGCGGGTTGCGCCGCCACCGCCGATCCGCGCGCGCTGGTTCGCGGGCGAGTAGCAACGACTTTGCTATTATCGACAGGTTTGGCCGGCGGTGAACGCCGGGCCGGAGGTGCGGATGGTAACGGTGGGCGTGCTCGGATGCGGGTTGATGGGGTCTGGGATCGCGCAGGTGTGTGCCCAGTCGGGTCACCGGACCATCGTACGCGAGGTGGACGAGAGGCTGGTCGAGAAGGGGCTCGGCCGGATCCGCGCGTTTTTGGACGCCGGCGTGGCGCGCGGGAAGACCACCCCGGCGGCGCGCGACTCCGTCCTGGCCAACCTGTCGGGCACCACCGATGTTGCCGATCTTGCCGGCGCCGAAGTAGTCGTCGAGGCGATCGTGGAGAACCTGGACGCCAAGCGCGAGATGCTTGCCGCGCTGGAGGCGGTCGTCGGGCCGCGTACGCTGGTTGCCTCGAATACGTCGTCGCTCTGCATCACGGAGATGGCCGCGGCGATGCAGCATCCCGGCCGGTTCCTGGGCGTGCACTTCTTCAGCCCGGTGCCGGTGATGAAGCTGGTCGAGGTGATCCGTGGACTGGCGACCAGCGACGAGACGTACCGGCGCGGGATGGAGTTCGCGAGGACGCTCGGCAAGGACCCGGTAACCGCCCCGGATCGTCCGGGATTCATCGTCAACCGCCTGCTGATTCCGTACCTGCTGGACGCCATCCGGGCCTACGAGTCGGGCGTGGGCACCATCGAGGACATCGACAAGGGAATGAAGATGGGGTGCGGCCACCCCATGGGTCCGTTCAAGCTGCTGGACTTCATCGGACTCGATACGACGTATTACATCGCCAACATCATGTACGAGGAATTCCGTGATCCGGCGTACGCGGCGCCCCCGCTGCTGCGCCGAATGGTGACGGCGGGCCGGCTGGGCCGCAAGAGCGGACACGGCTTCTATATCTATTGAGATTGCATCGACGCAAGATGGACGAGGAACGGGTTCGGGAGGCGGTGGAGCTGTTGCTGGCCGAGGTGGGGGAGGATCCCACCCGCGACGGGCTGGTGCGCACGCCGGACCGGGTGGCGCGCGCGTTGCGGTTCCTGACGAGCGGCTACGACACCAACATCGATGAGGTGGTCAACGACGCGCTGTTCGCCGTCGACAGCAGCGAAATGGTGATCGTCCGCGACATCGACTTCTACAGCCTCTGCGAGCATCACCTGCTGCCGTTCTTCGGCCGCTGCCACGTCGCGTACCTGCCGCGCGAACGGGTGATCGGTCTCAGCAAGATCCCGCGGCTGATCGAGATGTTCAGTCGGCGGTTGCAGGTGCAAGAGCGTCTCACGCACCAGATTGCAACCAGTCTGGCCGATATCCTGGATCCGCTGGGCGTCGGGGTGGTCGTCGAGGCGACCCATCTTTGCATCCGCATGCGCGGCGTGGAAAAGCAGAACGCGTTCGCCGTCACCAGCGCCATGCTCGGCAGCTTCCGCGACGACGCGCGCACGCGGATGGAGTTCCTGGAGCTGATCGGCCGGCGGGACAGCTCGCGGGCGCTGCTGGATCCCATTTCGCCGCCGGTAAGGGTCGAGTCGGTGCGATGACCGGGCTGCGCGTCCTGATCGTCATGCTGGCGCTGGCCGCCGGCGCCGCGGCGCAGGGCCGCGAGGCAGAGCCCGTGGAGGTGCGCTGTCCGTCGGTGCTCGGTGTCGGCGTGGCCACGCAGGTACCGTTCTGCGACATCGAGGTGCAGCACGACCCGAGCCTGGGGGTGCTGGTGGTGCTGCCGCCGCACCGCGGCGAGGCGACGCTGGCGTTCGATCTGCACAACCGCCACGCCTACTCCGAGACCGAGACGCTCGCCGGGCGCGCCTATACGCAGTACCAGGCGTCGATTGCCGTGGCGACGATGGAGGGCGAGGTCATCTCGCGCGGCATCGTGCTGAGCGAGTTCCGCTCCGCCGGAGACCTGATCGACCGCGTGGGCGGCGGCGGCGGACCGGGCGGACTCAAGGCTGTTGCGCCGATCGGCGTCGAGCGGCTGTTCGTTACCCTGCCGGCCGGTATCGACCAGGTGGCGGTCGTCGGACAGAGCCTGGACGTGGTGCGCGTCGACGGCCGCGAGACGTTCAACACGGTCGGTCGCCCGATTGCCGTCCTGAGCAACGCCACCCTCTCCTACCGTCCCCGGTGATGGTGAATCACCGTTAACGTCTGTTGCGAGCCTGAGATGCGCTGTCATGATCTGATCATCATCGGCGCCGGCCCGGCCGGGCTGGCCGCCGCCATCTCCGCCAAGCGGGCCGAGCTCGATTTCCGAATCTTCGAGAAGGGGGCGCTCGTCAACTCGCTCTTCCGGTTCCCGAGCCAGATGGTGTTCTTCACCACGCCGGAGCTGCTCGAAATAGGGGGTCTGCCGTTCGTTTCGTCGCGCGACAAGCCGACGCGGGACGAGACGTTGCGCTACTACCGGCGGGTGGTCGATGCCGTCGGCATCGAAGTGGCCTTTTCGCACACGGTGACGGCGGTTGCCCGCGACGGGGGCGTGGCGGACGGTCTGTTCACGGTGGCGACCGTCGACGGCGAAGGACACGCGGCCCGCTGGGCGACCCGTACCGTGCTGCTGGCCACCGGCACGTACGACCATCCGAACCGGATGGGCGTGCCGGGCGAGGATCTCCCGCACGTTTCGCACTACTACAGCGAGCCGCACCCGTTCTACCGCAAGTCGGTCGTGATCGTCGGCGGCAAGAACTCGGCCGCCGAAGCCGCGCTCGACCTGTACCGCGCCGGCGTGCAGGTGACGCTCGTCCACCGGCGCGCGGCGCTAGGCGCGTCGATCAAGTACTGGGTCAAGCCGGATATAGAGAATCGGATCAAGGAGGGGTCGATCCAGGCGCATTTCGAGTCACGGGTCGTCGAAATCCGGCCGTCGGAAGTGGTCGTGGAGCCGACCGGCGAGCGCGCCGCCGCCGGCGCGCGGCGTGCGCTGCCCGCCGACGCGGTATTTCTGCTGACCGGCTATCTGGCGGACCTGGATTTTCTGCGCGAGTGCGGCGTCTCGGTCGATGCCGCCACGAACGTACCGAGCCACGATCCGGAGACGTTCGAGACCAACGTGCCGGGGCTCTACCTGGCCGGTTCGGTCGTCGCGGGCGCCAACCGCGGGGAAGTGTTCATCGAGAACGGGCGCTTCCACGGTCAGGTCGTGGTGGGCGACGTCGTGCGCAAGCTGCGCGGCGTCACGGCCGAAGCGTGAGGCCCGGCGCGAGCAGCCTGTGGTGAAACCCCGCGTCGCACCGAGATCGGTCAGGCGCCCGCCCGACAAGCGCCAAGCCGCACACGGTGCGGCTCGGCGGACGCGGCGCGGGGCGCAGGGGTCCCCGCTAGCGGCCGCCGGGGGTTTGGGGCGCAGCCCCAAGTGGAAAGGCCCGCACGGCGGGCCTCGGCGGACGCGGCGCGGGGCAATGGGGTCCCCGCTAGCGGCCGCCGGGGGTTTGGGGCGCAGCCCCATCCAATGATGCAGCGCAGCCCCATCTAAATGAAGCCGCTACTGCGCCGAGGTGAACCGGAAGTTGCCGGCGGCGGCCAGTGACTGCATCTCAAGCAAGTCGCCCAGCGCCCGGCAGCGCTCGGTCAGGTCGCTGCGTTCCAGCAGCGCCTGCTTCTCGACAGGGTCGAACTCGAGGTACTGCGATAGCGCGTTCACCAGATCGGCGTCGTTCATGCCGGCCGGCAGCTTCAGGTTTGACCCCGTTCCGGTGAGCAGCCGCTCCAGGCGCCGACGCCCCTCGTGCAGTCCGTCGCTATCGTCCGGTTCCGCCACCGTCTCCACGCGCGCCCGGCGGTAGCTCCGGGTCCGATCCTCCTCCAGGATGCGGAACTTGTACAGCCCGCGCAGCACGATGTTGTAGCGCCCGTCCGCCAGCTGCTCGCAGTGCGTTATCAGTCCGGCGCACCCGGTGGGGTATACCGGCGGGTTGTTGGCGTCTCCCGCGCCGCCGCCCTCCCGCAGCAGCACCATGCCGATGATCCGGTCGCCGGCCAGCGCGTCGCGGACCATTTCCCGATAGCGCGGCTCGAATATGTGCAGCGGCAGGAATACCTGGGGAAACAGCACGACGTTCGGCAGGGGGAAGAGCGGCACCATCGGATCGCGGTCTGCTTCTTGCGCTAGTGCACCGTCTGCGTCTTGCGCGTGAGGTAGTCCATCAGCACGTAGCGGCCGAGCGTGTACGGCGTGGTGAAGTACGCCTTGCCGCGGCAGATGGACGCCACCCGCCGGACGAAGGCAACCAGCTCCGGATCCCGGGCGAGCATGAACGTGTTGATCATGATCCCCGCCTTGCGGCAGCTGCCCACCTCCGCGAACGTCTCCGAGATGATGCGCGGGTCGAGGCCGAACGGGTTGCGGTAGATGCGGCCGTCGGGCAGCGTCAGCGCCGACGGTTTGCCGTCGGTGATCATGATGATCTGACGCATGTCCTTCCGTTGCCGCTCGAGGATGCGCCGCGCGCGCCGCAGCCCTTCGCGCGTGTTGGTGTAGTACGGGCCGACCCGCACGCGCGCGAGTTGGCGCAGCGGGATCTCCTCGGCCGAGTCGTGAAAGAGGACGGCGCTCAGCGCGTCGTCCGGGTACTGGTTGCGGATCAAGGTCGCCAGCGCCAGCGCCACCTGCTTGGCCGGGGTGAAGCGGTCTTCACCGTACAGGATCATGCTGTGGCTGCAGTCGAGCAGCAGCACCGTGGCGCAGGAGCTCTGGTACTCGCCCTGCGCCACCATCAGGTCGGGGTACTGCACGTCGATCGCCCGCGAGCCGGCTGCGGAGCCGTGCGCGCCCCGGAGCGTTCCCGCCCGTCGCACCGCGTTGAGGATGGTGCCGCTCGCGTCGATGTTCAGCGTGTCGCCGAACTCGTACGGCTTCGACCCGCCCCCGGCCTCGATACCGGTCGCGACGTCGCGCACATCGTGGCGCCCGCTGCTGCCGTGGCCGACCGCGCCCAGCAGGTCGCGCAGCGCCTGATAGCCCAGAAAGTCGAGGCTCTTGTCCGTGATCTCGAACTGCGCGGGCGGCGGTTCGCCCTGCGCCGGATCCGTGGTGCCACCCTGCCCGCTGCCCTCCCCGGTCGCCGGCTGGATCGAGATGTACCCCTGTTCGGCGAGCCGCTCGACCAACTGCCGGACGAGCTCGGTGAGCGGCGTGGGGTCCACGTCCTGATCGGCGTCGGCCGGGTCGCCCAGAAGCTTCGACAGCGCGTCGTCCGGAAGCAGTCCCCCGTGCAGCAGCGCTTCGAGGATAGCGTCGTGGAGCGTCTCCAGGGTGCGGTCGTCGCCGTCGGAATACGGGTCGCCGTAGGGGTTGGCGAAGCCGCTCGACAGCAGCAGGTCGGACAGCTTCGATACCAGCGCCTCCAGATCGATCTCGTCGAGGACGCTGCCGGTGTAGCGGGTGTACCGATACCGCACGTCAGTTGTAGTACTTCTTGCCGCCAGCGCCGGGCAGCGGCGTATTGGGGTCGAATTCCGGCCGGCCGCTGCGTCGCACCGGCTCGGCGGCCTGGTACTGCCGGTCGTCGGTGCGCGTGATCTTCTTCTGCGCGAACAGTCCTTCGAGCACGAAATCGACGGCCGCGGCCCGTGCCGCCGCGGGGTCGCCGGCGCGGCTCCCGGCGCGCTCCAGCAGCTCGTCGAGACCCTGGATTCCCGATACCTGCCGGAGCAGCTCGGCGGCGGACGTCGCGTCGCCGGCCGTGAGCGTGCCCCCCATCTCGAACCATTCCACGACCGTGGTGGTGTCCACGCCGTCGAACCAGCCGTCGAACGCACGCCGCACCGCGCTCCGGATCAGGTCGAGCGCCACCTGGTCGGCGCCCTTGAGCTCTCCTTCGTACTCCAGCTCGAGCTTGCCGGTGATCGAGGGCAGGGCGGCGTAGATGTCCGTGATGCGGGCGACCACCGGCCGCTCATCCGTGGCCAGCGAGCGCCGCTCGGCGTTCGAGACCACATTTTCCAGGCAGGTGATCGGCAGCCGCTGGCTGACGCCGGAACGCCGGTCGATGCGCTTGTCGACCCGCGCCTGGAACGCGATTTCCTCGACCGTCTCGCGGACGAACGCCGGCACCGTGACGTCGTCGCCGTCCACCGTCTCGTGGCCGCGGCCAACCCACGCCTCCTGGCGCGTTATGGCGATGGCGTCGCGCCGGGTCCGCGGATAGTGGGTGCGGATCTCGGAACCGATCCGGTCCTTGAGGGGGGTGACTATCTTGCCGCGGGCGGTGTAGTCCTCCGGATTGGCCGTGAACGCCATCATGACGTCGAGCGGCAGGCGGACCGGATAGCCCTTGATCTGGACGTCGCCCTCCTGAAGGATGTTGAACAGGCCGACCTGAATCTTGCCCGCCAGGTCCGGCAGTTCGTTGACGGCGAATATGCCGCGGTTGGCGCGCGGCAGCAGGCCGTAGTGCACCGTCAGATCGTCGGAGAGCTGCAGGCCGCGCCGCGCCGCCTTGATCGGATCGATGTCGCCGATCATGTCGGCGATCGTCACGTCCGGCGTCGCCAGCTTTTCCACCAGCCGCTGCGCGCGCGGCAGCCAGGCCAGCGGCAGGCCGTCGCCCTCCTCGTCCGCGCGGGCGCGGCAGGCGGGGCAGAGCGGCGCGTACGGATCGTCGTTGATCTCGCAGCCGGCCACCACCGGCAGCTCGTCGTCGAGCAGGTCGGCCAACGCGCGCAGGATACGTGTCTTCGCCTGCCCGCGCAGTCCGAGGATGATCAGGTCGTGCCGCGAGAGGATGGCGTTCCCGATCTGCGGGATGACCGAGTCGTCGTAGCCGATGATGCCGGGAAACAGCGTCTCGCCCCGGCGCAGCTTGTCGATCAGGTTGTCGCGGAGTTCCTGCCGGACGGTGCGCCGCGGGATCCGACCTGCATCCACTGCGCGGCGCAGGTCACCCAGCACCGTCGGTCGCTGCATATCGGGCCCTACATGAACTCGCGGATCAGGTCCTGCCGTGTCTCGGGGGCGATGGTGTAATCCTGATACACCAGCGGCTCGCCCTGCAGGGCGGTATCGAGCGCGTCGATCGACGGCCGCGGATCGGGGTTGCGGTACACCACGCCGATCGGGATTCGCTCGTCCCACTCCAGCGCCTTGTCCATCGCGCGGTGGAAGTCCGTGGGGTCGTGGTCGGTATCCTCGACCTTGTAGACGCGCTCGCGGAACCACGGATAGGTGTTCACCTTGTTGAAGGTGACGCACGGGCTGAAGACGTCGATCAGCGCGAATCCCTTGTGCTCGATGCCCTGCTTGTAGAGCTCCGTCAGATGCTTTGGCTGTCCGCTGAACCCGCGGGCGACGAAGCCGCATCCCGACGCCATGGCAAGTGCGAGCGGATTGAGCATCCCCTCCAGGTTGCCGAGCGGCGTGGTCTTGGTCTTCATCCCCGTCTCGCTGGTGGGGGAGACCTGGCCGGTCGTCAGCCCGTAGATCTCGTTGTTCATCACGATGTACGTCACGTTGATGTTGCGGCGCATCGCCTGGATGAAGTGGTTCAGGCCGATGCCGTAGCCGTCGCCGTCGCCGCCGGTCGCGATGACGGTCATCGACGTGTTGGCCAGCTTGGCGCCCGTGGCGAACGGCAGCGCCCGGCCGTGCAGGCTGTGGACGCCGTACGACCGGAAGAACCCGGGCAGGTTCGACGAGCAGCCGATGCCGGACACAACCATCATCTGGGACGGGTCCAGCCCCAGCCCGGCGCACGCCTGGAACAGGCCGTTAAGCACGCCGAAGTCGCCGCACCCGGGACACCAGTCGGGCGGGACCTCCGGCTTGAACACCTTCGGTTCTACTGCGACAGCTGCCGTTGCCATCTTGTATCTATCCCCTCTGCCGCGGATTCATCCGGGCTGATCAGGCAAACGTCTTCGATTCCGCGCCCACGCGCATGCCGTGCCACGGGCCGCTCGTGCCGGTCGGGTGATCCGTTCTCCAGCCCGGCTCGCTCGACAGCACGTCGACGACCTCGGCGCCGGCCAGCACGTCCTTCACGCCGGCCACGATGTGCTTCGGCTCGAACGGTTCGCCGTCGTACTTCCGGATGTGCCCGTCGGCCACGATTCCGGTCTCGGCGCGCAGGTGCCGAGCGAACTGGCCGCTCTGGTTGTTCTCGACGATGATGGTGCGCCGGTTCCGGCCGAGGATGGCGGAGATCTCCTCGACGTGCAGCGGCACCAGGAACTTGATCTGCAGGTGGTTGGTCGAGATCCCCTCCTGCCGCAGCCGCTCGGCCGCCTCGACGATCACGCCCCAGGTCGAGCCCCAGCCGAGCAGCGTCACATCGGCGTCGCCCGGCCCGGCGAGCTCCGGCGCCGGCAGATAGCGGGTGACCGTCGCGAATTTGCGAACCCGCTTGTCCACCATCTTCTTGCGCCGCACCGGGTCGGTGTAGACGTCGCTGAGCAGCACGCCGTCCTCGTCGTGCTCGTCCGTTCCCGACACGTAAAGGTGATCCGGAAGGCCCGGCAGCGCCCGCGGCGAGACGCCGGACGGCGTGTTCTTGTAGCGCAGGTACGGCTCGTCGCTGCCGGTCGGCGCGGTGATCACCTCACCGCGGTTGATCGGGAACTCGACGTCGAGCAGCGCCGGGTCGACCGTCTCGCTCCCCTCGCTCATCAGCAGGTCGGCCAGGATGATCACCGGGATCTGGTACTTCTCCGCCACGTTGAACGCCTCGTGCGGCGTATTGAAGCAGTCGGTCATGCTGAGCGGCGCGATGATCACCCGCTGGAAGTCGCCCTGGCTGGCCCCGAACGCCTGGTTCAGGTCGGCCTGCTCGGTCTTGGTCGGCACGCCGGTGGACGGGCCGGCGCGCATGACGTTGATGGCGACGACCGGGGTCTCGATGATGCCGGCCATGCCGATCGCCTCGGTCATCAGCGCGAACCCGCCGCCGGAGGTGGCGCACATGCTCCGCACGCCCATGTGGCCGGCGCCAATCGCCATGTTGATGACGGAGATCTCGTCCTCGACCTGCCGCACGCAGATGTTCAGGCGCTGCGCGTGCGTGGCGAACCACTCCAGGATGTGGGTGGCCGGGCTCATCGGATAGGCGGCGTAGAACTTGCAGCCGGCCAGTGCGGCGCCCATGGCGAACAGGTGGTTGCCCGAGGCCTGGGCCCACTTGAGGTCCGTCTGCTGGAGCTGCGTGGCCGGCGGCGTGAAGTTGGCCGCGGCGTAGTCGAAGCCCGCCTGGGCCGCGGCTATGTTCGACTCGACCACCGCCGGCTTCGTGGCGAACGTCGACTCCAGCACCGACTCCAGGCCGCTGATGTCCAGCCCCATGAGCTGGATCAGCGCGCCGACCGCCACCGTGTTCTGCATGACCGGCAGGCGCTTCGACGCGGGGCACAGCTCCGGCACCGGCAGCGGGCACAGCTGCACGCCCGTCGGCGGCTCGTACGCCGGACTGAGCTTCGCGCCGTTGTAGAGCGCCAGGCCGCCCGGCTGCAGCTCTTGCAGGTGGCGGTCGAGCGTGTCCTGGTTCAGGGCGATGACCGCATCGACCTGATCGCCATGGTTGAGCGGTTTGTTGGCGGAGAAGCGCAGCCGGAGCCAGGAGTGGCCGCCGCGAATGACCGACTGATAGGCATTGTAACTGTAGGCGCCAATCCCCTGACGCGCGAGCGACAGCACCAGCGAGTTGCCAGCCGAGGCCACGCCGTCCCCTGCTGCACCGCCAATGCCGACAATGAGTTCTGGTTGCGACATGTTCACCTAATTCTCCCGCGATAGCGCGCGGGAAGCTGCCGCGCGGCCCGTAGCCGGTGCCACGAGCAGACCGGGCCATTATAGGCATTCGTCCCACGCGCGGCCAGACTGCGGGCGGCGCCCGTGTGCTAGCGTTGATTCTGGAGCCTCTTCGACGTATGCCTGAAGCGACACGACTCGTGGTAATCGGCGCCGGGCCGGGCGGTTACACCGCGGCGTTTCACGCCGCCGACCTCGGCATGCGCGTCACCCTGATCGACGCGGCGCCGCGGCTGGGCGGCGTCTGCCTGCAGCGGGGTTGCATTCCGTCCAAGGCGCTGCTGCACGCGGCCGGCGTGCTCGGCGATGCGCGCCGGGCGGCGCGCTGGGGCGTTACGTTCGGCGCACCGGAGATCGATCCCGACCGGCTCCGCCGCTGGAAGGACGAGGTCGTGTCCACGCTGACGGGCGGGCTGGGTCGGCTTGCGAAGCAGCGGGCGGTGACCTGCCTGCAGGGCCGCGCAGGCTTTGCCGACGCCCGTACCGCGACCGTCACGCCGGCCGGCGGCGGGGCGCCGCTGAGCGTGCCGTTCGACTACGCCATCGTGGCGACCGGCTCGCGGCCGGTGCGTCCCGCGGCGCTGGCGGCCGACGACCCGCGCGTGATGGATTCCACCGGCGCCCTCGAGCTGGCCCGCACATCCGGGTCGTTGCTGGTGGTGGGCGGCGGCTACATCGGCCTGGAGTTGGGTACGGTGTACGCCGCGCTCGGCTGCAAGGTGACGATGGTGGAGATGACGGCCAGCCTGCTGCCGGGCGTCGACGCCGATCTGGTGCGGGTGGTCGCGCGGCAGATGGACCGCGAGCTGGACGGCGTACGGCTCCGCACGAAGGTCGCGGCGCTGCGGCCGCGGGCGGACGGCATCGAGGCGCTGCTGGAAGGACCGGACGGACAGACGGATGCCCGCGTGTTCGACCAGGTGCTGGTGGCGGTCGGCCGCGCCCCGAACTCACGGATCGCGGGACTCGATCGGACGGCGGTGGAGCTCGACGGCCGCGGCTTCGTTGTGGTCGATGCGCAGCGCCGGACCGCCGAGCCGTCGATCTTCGCCATCGGCGACGTCACCGGCGAGCCGCTGCTGGCCCACAAGGCGTTTCACGAAGCCCGGTCGGCCGTCGAGACCATCGCGGGCCGGCCAACCGCATTCGAGCCGCTCGCGGTCCCGGCGGTGGTGTTCACCGATCCCGAGGTGGCGTGGTGCGGCCTGACCGAGGCCCAGGCGGCCGGCGCCGGGCGCACGGTCAAGGTGTCGCGTTTTCCCTGGGGCGCCTCCGGGCGCGCGCTCACCCTCGACCGTCCCGAGGGGCTGACCAAGCTGGTCGTCGATCCCGACACCGAGCAGTTGCTGGGGGTCGGCATGGCCGGTGCGGGCGCTGGGGAGCTGATCGCCGAGGGGGTGCTTGCCGTCGAGATGGGCGCGACCGTCGCGGACCTGCGGCTGTCCATCCATCCGCACCCCACGCTGTCGGAAACGGTGGCGGAGGCCGCGGACCTGTTCTTCGGCGAGTGCACCCACCTGTACCGCCCGCGGCGGAGCTAGCTGTTCCCCATGCCCGTGGCCGTGCACCCAAGGGAATGAAAATTATCCGTTCGAGGCAGCCCGCGGCGGTGGCCCCGGCGGGACCCGTCACCGAGCGGTCCGGCGGCGGTCGGACGCAACCCCCCGCGTTACCTCTTCCGGGCTCAAGCCACCACGTACAGGCCCAGCAGCATCCGGGTACGCTCCATCATCTGGCAGTGGATTGCAGACTCCCGCTTACCTCGCCTGTCCACGCGCAGGAAAGGACTTCAGACCACCGGCGCTGCCGTGACCGATTCCCAGTACCGCGCCGTTGCGCCCTCCCGCCGCCGGACCGCCCGGCGCCACCCGCCCGCGCATGCCGGCGGCAGTCACTATCACCGACCGAAGGGCGGCGTAGCGATTCCATTCTCAGAACAGCCTGTGGTACAACCCCGCGTCGCACCGAGACCGGTCAGGCGCCCGCCTGACAAGGTAGAAACATCACAGTTCAGGAAGGGGGACGACGAGCACTGCAACAGTCGGCCCCCAGGCCCGCACGGCGGGCCTCGGCGGCCGCGGCGCGGGGCAAAGGGGTCCCGCTAGCGGCCGCCGGGGGTTCGGGGCGCAGCCCCATCTAACGATTGCCGCCTGCGCCCACCAACCCCTCCGCCTGCTCGGCGGCATGGTAACTGCTGCGCACCAGCGGGCCGGACTCCACGTGGCCGAATCCCAGCCGCAGGGCCGCCTCCTTGAGCCGCGCGAATTCGTCCGGCGTGTAGTAGCGATCCACCGCCAGATGGGCCACCGACGGCCGCAGGTACTGGCCAATCGTCAAGAGATCGCAACCGGCGCGCCGCAGGTCCGCCAGCGTTGCGTGTATCTCGGGCCAGCGCTCGCCGAGCCCGACCATCAATCCGGACTTCGTCGGGATGCCGGGCGCCAGCCGTTCCGCCCGCGCGAGCAGCTCCAGGGCGCGGGCGTAGCGCCCGCCGGGACGTGCGCTCCGGTACAGCCGTTCCACCGTTTCGATGTTGTGATTCAGCACGTCGGGGCCGGCCTCGAGCACCTTGTGGAGGTCGCTTTCCCGTCCGCTGAAGTCCGGGATCAGCACCTCGACGCGGCAGCGCGGCGCCTGCCGGCGAATGGCCCGGATCGTGTCGGCGAAAACCCCGGCGCCGCCGTCGGCCAGGTCGTCGCGGTCGACCGACGTAACCACCACGTGCCGCAACTGGAGGCGGGCGGTGGCTGTCGCCACCCGCTCCGGCTCGCCCGCGTCGACCGCTCCGGGCCGCCCGTGCATCACGTTGCAGTAGCCGCACGAGCGCGTGCAGACATCGCCCAGGATCATGAACGTGGCGGTGCCGTGGTCCCAGCACTCACCGATGTTCGGACAGTTTGCTTCCTCGCAGACGGTGTTGAGATCGAGCTGCCGCAGCAGCCGCTTGAGTCGGATGTACCCCGGGCTGCCCGGCGGCCGCACCAGCAGCCAGCGCGGTTTCGGCTCGCGGGGCGGCGCCTCGCGGGGCTTCCGCCCGCGCACCAGCGTGATCGGATTCGTCGTTGCGTCAGCCACGGCAACCCGGAATATTATCGTCTGGCGATCGGGCCGTAAAGATCGCTTGCGGGCCCGGGAAGTAGGGCGGCGCATGCTTGCACCCACTTTCCTGCCCGGTGTATGCTGGCGGCTGTCAGGCGGTGTGCGAAACCGCGCCGTGTCGAGACGGAGGATTTTCAATGGCGTACACGATTTGTGAACCGTGCATCGGCACCAAGGACACCGCCTGCGTTGACGTGTGTCCGGTTGATTGCATCCATCCTCGCGCCGACGAGGAGGAGTTCGAGTCGGCCGAGAAGCTGTACATCCACCCCGACGAGTGCATCGATTGCGGCGCGTGCGTGCCGGCCTGCCCGGTCGAGGCGATCTTCGCCAACGACGAAGTGCCCGACGAATGGGCGAGCTACATCGACGTCGACGCGGCGTACTTCGCTGAGGAGTAGCCGCCGCACTGCCGCGTCCGGCGCTGCCTGGGTACGAGTATCCGCCGATGGGCCTGATTGATCACCGCTTTTCCGACAACTTCATCACGACCAACGTGGACCAGGTGCTGAACTGGGCGCGCCAGTCGTCCCTCTGGCCGATGGGGTTCGGGCTGGCCTGCTGCGCGATCGAGATGATCGCGTCGTCGACGTCGCGCTACGACATCGCCCGCTTCGGCGCCGAGGTGTTCCGGGCGTCGCCGCGGCAGGCCGATCTGATGATTGTGGCCGGCACCGTCACGAAGAAGATGGCGCCGGTGCTCCGCCGTCTGTACGACCAGATGCCGGAGCCGAAGTGGGTCATCTCCATGGGCAGCTGCTCGAACGCCGGCGGGCCTTTCCCGACCTACAGCGTGCTGCAGGGCGTGGACAAGATCGTGCCGGTCGACGTGTACGTCTCCGGCTGTCCGCCACGCCCGGAGGCGCTGCTCTACGGGCTGATGCGGTTGCAGGACAAGATCCGCAAGGAGAGCACGGTGCTGCGGCGCGAGCGGGTGATCATGGCGGGCCAGACCGAGCCGATCTTGGTCGAGGATCGGGGGTAGCGGGTGCTGGCGCGACTGTTTCGAAGCATCTTTCTGATTGACCTGCTCAAGGGTCTGTTCGTCACCCTCAAGTACACGCCGCGGCCGGCCTTCACGTTTCAGTACCCGGCCGAGCGGCGGCCGGTGGCGCCCCGTTTCCGGGGCCTGCTCCGCCTGCAGGTCGAGCCGGAGACCGGCGCCCAGACCTGCATCGTGTGCGATCAGTGCGCCAAGGTATGCCCCGACGAGCTGATCAACCTCGGCGGGCACCGCGAGCCGGGTCGCAAGATCAAGGTGCTCGACTATTTCGACTTCAACCTGTCGCGCTGCAGTTTCTGCGGCCTCTGCGCGGAGGTGTGCCCGACGAAGCCGGTCAAGGCGCTCATCATGAGCGAGGACTACGAGCTGGGCACCTACAGCCGCAACTCCCAGGTGTTGCGCGTAGACGAGATGTACGACGGGGTGCCGATTCAGCAGTACAACCGCTGATCGCCGTGCCGGGCGGTTCCATCCCGCGGATCCATTCTTGCTATCGTCTCGCGGTTGGTGCATATTGCTGTCGGACCTGATGCCGATCCACTTACGGCATGCGTTGTGTTTCCTGTTGCTTGCGGCCGGCGTGTCGATTGTCGCCGGGTCCGAGTCCACGCCGGATTCCGCGCGCAGCGAGTTGCAGCTCGAGTTCGGGGACCTTCTGCTCGAGGACGAACGCTACTGGGAGGCGTTCGCGGCCTACGAGTTGGCCAAGCCGGGCGCCAAGCCGGCGCAGCTGCTGCGCGCGTCCGTCGGGCTGCTGCGGTCGACGATGACCGTCGCCGAGTTCAACCGCGCGTATCAGGAGGCCGTGTTCCTGGGCGAGTTGCGGCCGGCGGACCCGGAAATACGAACATTGCGGGCCGACGCGTTCTGGGCGGCCGGCCTGTTCGACGAGGCGGAGGGGATGTACCGTGACATCCTGTCCACGCACGCATCGAGCCCGGACGCGCGCCACGGCCTCGCCCGCAGTCTGGCGGCCAGCAACCGGCACGCGGAGGCGCTGGTCGAGGTGCAGGCGGCGATCGCCGGCCGCAGCCGCCCGCAGTACCACCACACGCTCGGGTCGATATACCGCAGGCTGCGCCGCTTCCCGGAGGCGGCCGCGGCCCTGGAACGGTACGCCGACACGCTCCCGAACGTCAGCCAGAACCGGCGCACCGAGTGGGCCCGCTCCGAGGCCCGCCTGCTGCGGTCGTTCGGGGACGAGCAGCCGTTCGAGATCGTCCACGATCCCGACGGGCTCCACGTCATCCCGTTCGAGCTGAAACAGGACAAGATTGTCGTGCGCGGCCGAGTCAACGGCGGGCCGCTGATCGACCTGGTCATCGACACCGGCGCCGAGCAGATGGTGCTGTCGCAGCAGACGGCGGAGCAGATGGGCGCCGAGGTGGTCGCGACCACGATCAGCGCCGGCGTCGGCAACGTCGGCATCCGCGGATTGGAGGTGGGTCGCGTCGATTCGCTGGAGGTCGGTCCGCTGCTCGTTCGCAACCTGCCCACGATCATCAAGAACCCGCCGCTGACCGGCCTGCCCGTGCGGCGCGTGCCCGACAGCATCTCGCCGGTGGCGCTGGGACTGTCGGCCGCGATCGACTATGAGACGCGCCGCCTGACCCTGGCGCGCCGCCTTCCGGACAGCCCGGCAGACATCGAGCTGCCAATGCGCGTCGACCGTCTCGCCGTGGTGCGCGGCGTGGTGAACGGCGAATTTCCGCGCAGCTTCGTGGTCGATACCGGCGGAGAGGTCATCTCGCTCAGTATCGGCACCGCCGGCAGCCTCGGCGTGGCGCCGCCCCGATACATCCCGCTACGGGTATACGGCACGTCCGGCTGGGATACGGACGCGTTCCTGCTGCCAGGAGTGCGGCTGGCGTTCGACGAGATCAGCTACGAGAACTTTTCGGTCGTCGTCCTCAACCTGCACCGGCCGAGCGCGCTGCTCGGGTTTCACATCGGCGGGATCATCGGCCACACGTTCCTGAGCAACTACCATGTCGTGATCGACATGGAGCGCGCCATGCTCAGGCTCACCCGCGTCTGACCACTCAGAAATCGTAGCCGATCCACATCGTGAAGCGGACCCGGCGGAAGTCTTCGCTGCCGCCGGTGGATGCGAAGACGATGTCCTCCCACCCCCGGTTGAACAGCGTGCGCCACGACCAGTCGAAATGGATCGGGATGCCGATGGCCAGCGTGGCCAGGCTGAGCCCGTAGGACGCGCGGGCGTTCACCAGCCGGAAGCCGCTGACGCTGGCGGCCGGGCCGAATACTTCGGCGTATTGCCCGGTGTCGGAGTTCACGGTGTAGCCGACGATCGGCCGCACGATCTCCGGGTCGCGGTTCCAGGCGGTGAGCGGTGCGTTGTCGAAACCGGCCATGCCGAAATCGAAGAAGAACGAGCCGCGGATGCCGCCCAGTATGCCGATCGGCGTCGCCATGGCCTCCACCAGCGGGAAGCGCAGCTCGGCGTTGGCGAAGAACGTCTTGTGGCCGATGAACTCCAGGTAGTCGTAGCCGCGCATGTCCGAGTTGCCGCCGAAGTAGTAGAAGTCGGGATACTGGCCCCAGCTCCGGAACCCGCGCGCGCGCAGCGCCAGCACGCCGGTCTCGGCGATCCGCAGATAGTAGCGGCCGTCGAGATCGAGAGACTGGCGCGAGAGGAACTGGCCGAATGATGGCGCGTACTCGTACGCGACCCGGAAGGTGTTGCCGGCAATCGGGCCGAACTCACGGAAGACGGTGGTCTCCTGTATGAAATTGATCCCGAGCGGCATGAAGGCCCCGTTCCGGAACAGCACGCTGCCGAAATTTGCCGTCTGGTACGCAGTCGACTGCGTCTGGAGAAACTCATTGTCGAACTGCTCGCGGTAGCGGAACAGTCCGGCCGACAGCTCCACCCGCCGGAAGCGGTCGAACGGATAAATGGCGAACACGGATCCGCCGTCTATGGAGCGGACGGCAATGGCGTCGTCGCGGCTGAGGAAGCCGAGTCCGGGATTGAAGGCGAAGCCGGGGGCGTAGCCGTAGAAGAACTGCTGCTGCGTGGCGCCCTGCACGGCGAACTGCATCCGCCCAGCCAGATTGGCGTACGAGACGCCGAACGTGCGGTACTGCATGACGGAGTACGCCAGCATGCTGAACTGCTGGTCGCCGAGCACGTCTGCGAACGTGATCTGCGTGCCGCCCAGGAAGTCCCCATTGCTCGTCATCCCGACGTTCAGCGGCGGACGCCCTTCGAGGAACATGTTCTCGAACGCGCCCTTCTGCCGCGCGTTCGCGCCGATCAGGGTGTGGGTCAGCGGCGCCTGGAAATCGATGACCGGCCCGCCGCCGGTTCCGAAGTCGCTGGTGACGGCGGTGAAGACCGGCTCCTCGCGCTCCACCGTGTGCAGCCCGTACTCGCTCTTGTAGTAGGTGATGAACGCGAACCGGTCGGGCTCGCCATCCTCCTCGGGCGTAATGAGGACGGGGTTGACGTTGCCGGTGGCGGTATCCGTGTACTGGTGCAGCTCGCCGTTCTCCAGATCCAGCGTCCAGACGTTGAAGATCTCGCCGTCGCGCGCGACCTGCGCCTCGAGCGGATCGTTCGGATCGACAGCAGTCGACGAGAACACGATCGTGCGGTCGTCGATGAACTGCGCGCCGCCCTCGTCGTGCGTGCCGAACGTCACTTGCGTCTGCTCACCCGTCGCCAGGTCGAGCCTGAACAGCTTGTTGTTGCCGCTGATCCGCTTCAGGTGCAGCAGGCTGTTGCCGTCCGGCGCGTAGACGGGCGCGTAGTCCGCCAGCGCGTCTTCGGTCAGGTTCGTGACCTCCTGCGTGGCCAGGTCGATGCGGTAGATGTCGCCGACCGCCCGCGTCAGCGCCGAGAAGACGACACTGCGGCCGTCGGGGGAGAAGTCGGGCGACTCCGGCTCGTCGACCATCTCCAGGTCGATGATCTGCTCGATTTCGCGCGTCACGATGTTCTGGATCACCAGTGACTTGTGCTTGTTCTTGCGCACGAAGTACGCCAGGTGGTCGCCGTCCGGCGCCCATGCCAGCCAGGGAACCGTGTTGAACCGCAATCCGAGCGTGGCGATGTACTGGAATCCGAGATCCTGATCGAACTCTTCGGTCAGATTCCGGATGATCTCGCCGGTCCGGGCCGACACCAGCACGATGTCGAGCTCGCGGTTCTTGCGGTTGAGGGCCGCCGCCGCAATCACCTCGCCGGAGGGTGACGCCTCGATTGAGATCAGCAGCGGATACCGCGAGCGCAGCGGATCCGGCGCCAGATTCCGGCCGTAATCCGTCGGGCGCTCCTTCTCGCGGAACGGCTCGAACCGCTCGTCCAGATACTTCTTGAACTCGTCGTCGAATTCCTCCGCTTCCAGGTCGAACACTTCCTCGTAGGGGTCGCCGCCGCCGCCGACGGAGCTGCGGCGCAGCCCGAACATGAAGCGCCGGATGCCGTCGTCGCCCCAGCGGCTCTCGATGAACTCGAAAACCGCGTGCCCCAGGTTGTAGACGACCCGGGCGCTGGCGAACCCGCCGTAGCTCTCGAAGCTGGTCATCTCTGGCACGGTGTCCGATACGGCGACGTCGCGGACCTGCATGATGTCCAGCGGCCGCCAGACACCGGCCATGAAGTCGGCGAGCCCTTCGTCGACCCACAGCGGCACGCCCTGGCGGATGATGCCGCGCGGGATGATGTCGAACTCGAAGATGTGCGTCAGTTCGTGCGTGATGAGGCGGTACAGACCGTCCGGTCCCTCGTCGATCGGCAGCACGATGCGGTTCCGCTGCGGCTCGGCGAACGCGCCGACCCCCTCCGGGCTCTGTCCGGGAAACACGTTCTGCTGCTCGAATTCACTGTGGGTCTTGAAGACGATGAGCGGAACGACGAAGGCGAGGTCGTGCCGCAGCCGGGCGCTGACCTCCTGGTACGCGCTTTCGGCGTAGCCGGCAATCCGCTCGAGGTGCTCTTCCATCTCCGGGTAGTAATAGATCTCGAAGTGGTCGGTCTCGTATATGTGCCAGTCGAAGCGGTCGTACTTGATGCGGTTCTTGCCCCAGTACGGGATGAAGTCCTGCTGCGCATGCAGTTGCGCGCCGGCGCCGCCGGCCATCGCCAGCGCCAGCAGGATGGAGAGAAATGTTCGCCGCGGGGAACGGGTGCCACTGCGTCTCATGACCCCAAGTTACTACAGCGCCAACGCCGGCGCAAAGCACTTGACCAAAAGCACTTGACCGCAGTTCCGCACGCCGTCCCGCGCGCGGCGCGGCGGAGCGTTACAATAACCATGGCATCCGCGGGATCGGGTCTGGAATAAACGGCTACGCCTGCGTGTTTGTTCTACATCGGCGCAATTCTCCCCGAGTGCCCGGATGCCTACGACCCGAGATGCTGCGACGGCGACAAGCGGAGACTTCCTGGGAGTCCGTTGGGGAAGGGGGCGCGGTGCTGCCCGAGGAGGCGCTCCGCTACGTCGACAGTCTGTACGGCGCGGCGCTGCGGTTCACCCGCAACCCGGCCGACGCCGAGGATCTGGTCCAGGAGACGTATCTCAAGGCGTTTCGGTTTGCGGCCCGCTTCCGTCCGGGCAGCAGTCTCAAGGCATGGCTGCATACGATTCTGTACAACACGTTTCTGAACACCCGGCGCCAGGCGGCGCGCGAGCCGGTCGTCGTCGGCGGCGATGTCGTCGAGCAGGCCGGGGCGCCGGCGTCCCAGGCGCCCACGCCGGAGCAGGTGCTGCTGCGCCGGGCGCTCGCCGGCGACCTTCAGGCCGCCGTCGATTCGTTGCCCGACGCTTTCCGCCAGGCTGTCTGGCTGCGGGACGTCGAGGAGTTTTCGTACCGGGAGATCGCCGACATCCTGCAGGTGGCGCCAGGTACCGTCATGTCGCGAATCTCACGCGGACGCCGGCTGCTCCACGAACGTCTGGCCGGGGGCCAGATTCCGTGACGCCGGGGGGATGGCTGTGATGAATAACTGTGCCGACGTTGACGCGATCATGACCGCTTACGTGGACGGGGAGGTCACGGCGGCCGAGACACAGGCCGTGCGGGCGCATCTCGACGGTTGTCCCGCCTGCCGCGACCGCGCGTCCGCGGAGCAGGCCGTGCGGGAACGCCTGCTCGCCGCCTCGCCCGCGCTCGTGGAGCGTGCTCCCGCGGCGCTGTGGGCGCGCTGCGCGACCGCCGCCCGACCCGGCCCGGCCACCGTCGCGCAGTTCCCGCCGCAACGAACCGTCCGCTGGGCGCCGCTGTCCATGGCGGCGACCATCCTGCTGGCCGCGGGCGCGCTATTCATGGCCGGGCAGCGGCAGAGTCCGGGGATCGGGGCGCTCGTCGCGCAGCTTGCCATCGATCACGACAAGTGCTTCCTGGTCGAGCCCGCCGCGGCTCCCGAATTCGGCCGTCAGGAGGCGCGTGTACAGCTGGCCGGCATCGTCGGGTCGGACATTGCCCTGCCTTTCGAGTCGCCCGACTTCGATCTCCTCGATGTGCGGGAATGCGCCTATGAGCACGGCGGCGCGGCGCATGTCCTGTGCAACTGGAGTGGGGATCCGGTGTCGCTGTTCGTCGTGCCGGACCGCTCCTATCGGGAGCAGATGCTTGAGATCATCAATCACGACGCGATAGTCTGGTCCGCTGGCAGCCACGCGTACGTGCTGATTGCCGAGCGCGGGCCGACGGATCTGGGACAGGTCGCGCGTCACGTCCGCCAGACGGTGAATTGACCCACCCGGGGGTGGGTTCTCTGCGAGGAACGAGCATGAGAATGCGGTGGATACTCGCGGCGGGCGCCTGCGCGGCGCTCGCCCTGCTCACGCTGCCGGCCGTCCGCAGCCTGAACGTGGGGGCGCCTGCCGAGGCGCCGGAAAGCGCCGCGGCGGGCGCGGAGGCCGTCTCAGCGGGGGCCGGCGCCGCGGAGTGCGACGACGACGCCCGCCCGGCGCCGCTGGACTACACGCTCGCGGACATGAACGGGGACGAGCTCGACCTCGCGTCGCTGAAGGGCAAGGTGATTCTGCTCAATTTCTGGGCGACCTGGTGCGGGCCGTGCAAGATCGAGATTCCGGCGTTCATCGAGCTCCAGGACGAGTACGGCGATCAGGGATTTCAGGTGCTCGGACTGTCGGTAGACGATCCGCCGGAGCAGATTCGCCCGTTCGCCGAGGACCTCGACGTCAACTACCCGATGCTCGTGGGGCTCGACCGGGATGATTTTCAGGAGGCGTACGGTCCGATCTGGGGGCTTCCCGTCACCTATTGGATCGATCGCGAGGGCACGCTCTGCAAGACCCATATGGGGATCGCGAGCAAGGACGAGCTGGAGCTCGCGCTCAAGACTCTGTTATGACGTTCCAAAACACCCGCTCCGTTCCGCGATCCGGCCCGGTGTAGTATCATGCCCGTGATGTTGAAGGGCTTCTCCCGCGCGCGTCTCGCCTGTGGCTGTCGTCTCCGGTTTCAAGACGGTGTCGAGGGCAGTCCGGTCGCCGTCGTCGTCGACCGCAAGGCATCCGGCTGCTGCCTCTCGCTGCATGTTCAGGGCCTGCCGGTGTACGACTATCGCGAGGCGTTGAGACCGTCGACGCGCGTCATCCCGCCTGCCGAAGGGGAGTACGAAGAAGAGGGCTAGCCCGCCGGGCATCCCTTCCCGCTCCACAACCCGCCCAGCAGTTGACGGAGGGCCGCATGTCCACGCTGTCGTCCGAGACCGAGTTGGAATGCCCCTGCTGCGGGGCGACGCTCGTCTTCGACCTGAACCTGCGGCGGATCGTCGCGCATCGTGAACCGGAGCGCGAGGACAAGCCGCAACTCGACCACGCGCAGCGGATTCTGGCCGATGAGGCCGCCCGCCGCGAAGCGATCTTCAAGCAGTCGGTAGCCGACGAGAGGGGCCGCGGCGACGCGTTGTCGAAACGGTTCGAGGAAGCGCTCAAGCAGGCCCGCAAGGAACCGGTCGTGCGTCCGGCGCGCGACTTCGATCTCGATTAACAGCCCGGATCAGACGCCGGCGTGCCGCGCCGCGAACCCCACCGCAGTCCGTTCCGCCCAGAACCCGTCGAACGGCCCGTCGGGCTCGGCGAAGAAGCCGCAGTGACCGCCGCCGCGCGTGATGACGACGCGCACCCGCGGATTGGCCATGATCGCGCGATCCCGAAACTGTTCTGCCGGAACGAACGGATCGTCATCGGCGCTGACGATGAGCGTCGGCAAGGCGATGCGCTCGATCACCCGCAGACTGCTGGCGCGGTGGTAGTAGTCGCTGGCATCGTGGAAGCCATGATGGGGCGCCGTGAACGCTTCGTCGAACGCGCGCACGGTGCGGACGCCGCGCAGCGGGCGCAGATCGAAGCGGCCCGGCGACAGTTGCGCCTTGCGGCGCATGCGCCGCTTGAGGTTGCGGACGAAATTCCATTCGTACAGCACGTTGCCGCGCCGCTCCAGCGCCTCCACGCAGCGCGCGAGGTCCATCGTCGGAGAGACGGCGCAGATGGACCGCAGGACGGCGGGCGGCTCGGCGCCGTAGTCGCCCGCCAGCTTCAGCGCAACGTTGCCGCCCAGCGAGTAGCCGACGACGGCAATCGAGGAGAGGTGGTCGAGCGCTACCAGCTCGTGAATGACCGCTTGCGGGTCGGCGGTCAGTCCGGAGTGGTAGAGGCTGGCGGACAGGTGTTCCGTTCCGCCGCAGTTGCGCTGGTTGAGCAGCACCACGTTGAAGCCGCGCGCGAACGCCTTGTCCGCCAGCCCGCGCATGTAGTGGGCCTGGCTCGACCCTTCGAGGCCGTGGAGGGCGAGCAGCGTCGGCCGGGCCGGCGGGTCCGGTTGCCAGTGGCAGTGCGCCAGCACCCGCGCGTCGGGCGCGACGTCGAAGTAGCGCGGCAGGGCCGGCGGAAGCGCGGGAAACGAGCGCTCGCTGGCCCAGGTGAAGAGCGTCATCCGGTGGCTGCCGGCGGCGCGCCGTGCCGGCACGAAATCGTCCATCACGGCATTCTAGCGCCAGCGGCCGGTAGCGCCGGACGCCGTCGCGCCGCCGCACGCTATCATTAGGCGCCCCATGCCAGGACCCGCCCCGCACTCCAACGGCGCCGAATGGTTCGGCCACCCCCGCGGGCTTTCCACGCTGTTCTTCACGGAGATGTGGGAGCGGTTCAGCTACTACGGGATGCGGGCGCTGCTGGTGCTCTTCATGACCGAGCTGGCGGCGCGCGGCGGTCTGGGAATGACCGACACCGCCGCCACCGCGATCTACGGGCTCTACACCTTCTCGGTGTACGCGGTGGCGCTGCCCGGAGGCTGGCTTGCCGACCGCCTGCTGGGCCAGCGCAATGCCGTGTTGTATGGCGGCATCATCATCGCCGCCGGACACTTCCTGCTGGCTGTCCCGACGCTGACCGCCTTCTATCTTGGACTGGCGCTGATCGTAATCGGCACCGGGCTGCTCAAGCCGAACGTGAGCGCCATCGTCGCCGACCTGTACCCCGAGGGCGGCGCCCGCCGCGACGCCGGCTTCTCCATCTACTACATGGGGATCAACGTCGGCGCCTTCGGCGGGCCGATCATCTGCGGCTACCTGGGCGAGGGGATCAACTGGCACCTCGGTTTCGGCGCGGCCGGCGTGGGGATGGTGCTCGGCGTGGTGCAGTACGTCCGGGGCTGGCGGCACCTCGGCGATGCCGGCCGGCTGCGGGAGCGCGAGGCCGGCGGGCGAGACCAGGCGCTGCGCGGGTTGTGGGGCGGCGCGGCGGCGTTGGTGGCGCTAGGCCTGCTGCTGCTCGCGCTGCAGGCGGCCGGCGTGCTGGCGTTGTCGATCGTGGGTATCGCCCGCGCCGCCGGCGTCATCATCACCGTGCTGGTGATTCTGTACTTCGCGTACGTGTTCCTGTTTGGCGGGCTCGACCCGCAGGAACGGCGGCGCGTGGCCGTCATCCCGGTGCTGTTCGTGGCGGCGGCCGTCTTCTGGTCCGGATTCGAGCAGGCCGGCTCGTCCATGAACCTGTTCGCCGAGCGGCTCACGGATCGGACCGTGCTCGGCTGGGAGGCGCCCGCCAGCTGGCTGCAGTCCGTCAATCCGCTGTTCATCGTCCTGCTGGCGCCGCTGTTCGGCTCGCTGTGGCTGGCGCTGGGGGCCCGCAACCCGTCCATTCCGGTCAAGTTCGCGCTGGGGCTGGCGCAGCTCGGAGTCGGCTTCCTGGTGCTCGCCTGGGGCAGCACGTTCGCGGCGGCCGGGAACGGGGTCAGTTCGATGTGGCTGGTGGTGACGTACTTCTTTCATACGACGGGCGAGCTGTGCCTCAGCCCGGTCGGCTTGAGCAGCATCACGAAGCTCTCTCCGAAGCGGCTCGTCGGCCAGATGATGGGGATCTGGTTCATGGCCTCGGCGCTCGGCAGCCTGCTGGCCGGCCTGGTGGCCGGGCTGATCGAGAGCCTGCCGCTGCCGCAGTTGTTCGGCGCCGTCGGCTTGATCATGGCCGGCGCCGGCCTCGTGCTGGCGCTGGCGAGCGGGCCGGTCCGGCGCCTTGCCGGCAGCGTGGACTAGGAGCCCGTGCGGGTACTCCTGATCTCGACATACGAGCTGGGCCGCCAGCCGTTCGGCCTCGCTTCGCCGGCCGCCTGGCTGCGGAACGCCGGCGCCGAAGTAACCTGCCTCGACCTGTCGCGGCAGTCATTCGACGCCGCCGGCCCGGACCCCGACCTCGTGGCGTTCCATCTCCCGATGCACACGGCGACGCTGCTCGCCGTGCCGGTATTGGAGCGGGTCCGGCGGACGTATCCCGGCGCGCAGATGTGCTGCTACGGGCTGTACGCGCCGCTGAACGCGGCCTGGCTGCGGTCGCTCGGCGTGCGGCACATCCTGGGCGCCGAGTTCGAGCCGGCGCTCGTGGAGCTGGCCGGGGCGATTGCGTCCGGCCGGAGCCCGTCGGCGGCGCCCGCCGCGCCGCGCTCGCTGCCGCGGCCGGCATTCGTCACGCCCGATCGCAGCGGCCTGCCGCCGCTGTCGGAATATGCATCCCTCCAGGTGGGCGACGAGCGGCGGACCGTCGGCTACACCGAGGCGAGCCGCGGCTGCAAGCACACCTGCCGCCACTGTCCGGTGGTGCCGATCTACGCGGGCCAGTTCCGCGTGGTGCCGGTCGAGGTCGTCGTCGACGACGTGCGCGCGCAGGTGCGCGCCGGCGCGCGGCACATCACCTTTGGCGATCCCGACTTCTTCAACGGGCCGCGGCATGCGCTGCGGGTCGTCGAGCGGGTGTCCGAGGCGTGCCCCGGGGTGACGTACGACGTCACGATCAAGGTCGAGCATCTGCTGCGCCACCGCCGCCTGCTGCCGCGGCTCCGGGAGACCGGCTGTCTCTTCGTGACCAGCGCCGTGGAATCTTTCGACGACGACGTGCTGCGCATCCTCGACAAGCGGCACACGCGGGCCGATGTGCAGGAGTCGCTGGAGGCGTGCCGCACTGCCGGGTTGACGCTGTCACCCACCTTCATACCGTTCACGCCGTGGACCACGCTCGCCGGCTACTGCGATCTGCTGGCGGAGATCGATCGACTCGGGCTCGTGGACCAGGTGGCGCCGGTTCAGCTGACGCTTCGCCTGCTCGTGCCGGAAGGCTCGCTGCTGCTCGGGCGTCCCGAGCTGCGGCCGCACATCGGGCCGTTCGACGCGGCGCGCCTGGTCTACCCGTGGCGCCACGCCGACGCGCGTGTGGACCGCTGCAGCGAGGCGGTCGGCGCGCTGGTCGGCCGCCGCATAAGCGCGTCGCGCCGCGACCTGTTCGAAGCCGTCTGGCGCCTGGCGCACGAGCGGGCCGCCCTCCCGCCCTCCCGCCGCGCCGCGCACCCGGTGCGCCGCACGGACGTGCCGTACCTCAACGAGCCCTGGTACTGCTGAGCCGAACCGGCAACCGGGCAGGCTGCCCTGGTGTGACGATTGCGCGCGCGCGGCGTGTGCTGCTGGTGGCGGCGACGACCGGCTATCAGCTCCGGTCGTATGACGCAGCGGCCCGGCAGGCCGGGGTGGAGCTGATACTCGCCACCGACCGCTGTCACGTGCTCGACGACCCTTGGCGCGACGGCGCCATTCCGGTCAGATTTCATGGTGAGGCGGCCGAGGCTGACGCGGTGCGCGCCGTCCGGGAGCGCGCGGCCGCCCGTCCGCTCGACGGCGTGCTGGCCGTCGGCGATCGGCCGGCGGTGATTGCCGCGGCCACCGCCGCGGCGCTCGGGCTGCGCGGCCACCCGCCGGCGGCGGTGCGCGCCGCGTCGAACAAGCTGTCGACCCGCCGCTGTTTCCAGGCGCACGGTCTGCCCGGTCCCTGGTTCCGGGTGCTGGGGCCCGCTGAGCCGCCGGCCGGCGGGCCGGCCGGGGACGCGGCGTTTCCGTGCGTGGTCAAACCGCTGGCGATGGCGGCCAGCCAGGGCGTGGTGCGCGCCGACACCCCCGCGGCGCTGGCCGCGGCGGTGGAGCGTGTGCGGCGCTTGGGCGGGCCGCCGGAGCTGAAGGGCCGCCGCGCCGCGCCGCCGCCGGTGCTCGTCGAGGGGTACATACCGGGGCGGGAGGTGGCGCTGGAGGGGGTGCTGGCGGGCGGCCGGCTGCGGGTGCTGGCGATCTTCGACAAGCCCGACCCGCTGGAGGGGCCGTTCTTCGAAGAGACGATCTACGTCACGCCGGGCGGCGGTTCGGAGGCACGGTCGATTGCCGCTGCGGTGCAGCGCGCGGTCACGGCGCTCGGCCTTACCGACGGACCCGTCCATGCGGAATGCCGCATCAACCCGGCGGGCGTATTCGTGCTGGAGGTGGCCGCGCGGCCGATTGGCGGGCTCTGCTCGCGGGTGCTCCGGTTCGACGGGCCCGCCGTCCGCGGGGCCTCGCTGGAGTCGCTGCTGTTGCGGCACGCCCTCGGAGAGGACTTGTCCGGCTGGCGGCGGGAGGCGCCCGCGGCCGGGGTGATGATGATTCCGATTCCGGCGGCCGGCCGCCTCGGCCAGGTAACCGGTCTCGACGCTGCGCGGGCTGTCGACGGCGCGGATGAGGTCGTCATCACCGCCCGACGCGGCCAGACCATCCAGCCGCCGCCGGACGGCGGCAGCTACCTGGGTTTCATATTCGCGCACGCCGCCCGCCCGGCGGCCGTGACCGCCGCGCTCCGCGCCGCGCACGGCCGGCTGCGGATAGAGATCCACCCGGTCATCCCGGTGGTGTAGCGCTCGCTCCCGGTACCGTCGCCGGCGCGGTCGCCGGCGCGGCTATTGCTTGGCCTGCGGCGGGACGTAGTCGGGCGGGAGGGCGGAGCCCTCGCCGAAGAAGAAGTCGTCCATCGCTTCGGCGACGAGCTTCTGGGCCTCCTTCTGCCACGGCATCAGGCGGTACTCGTTGAGGATCATCGTCATCCGTTCCTCCCAGAGCTTCCACGCCTCGACCGATACGTTTTCGTAGACCCGTTGCCCGAGCTCGCCGGGCCAGGGCGGTGCATCCAGGCCGGGAAGTGTCTTCTGGAGCTTGATGCACCGGACCATGCGCTGGCCGGGCTGCTTGTCGTCGTGTCCATCCACAGTCATGTCTCCGCGATTCCGGCCCTGGCCGGATCGTTAGTGTACGCCGTTCGGGCGCGTCGGTGCGGTCCAGATCGAGATGTCCCGCCCGCCGAAGGTGGCGCTCACGACCCGCGTGACCTCGACCCGTGCGTCGTTGAAGCAGGCGCCGCCGCCGATGTCGGTCAGCGCATCGGACACCAGGGCGTTGGCGGTGGCGCCGTTGAGCGTGCTGCGCCGCCACAGCCCCTTGGGGAGGCCGACGGTGCCCGGCTTCATGTCGGCATTCAGCGCGACCGGGCACTGGACCTCTCCCAGATCGTTGAACACGCGCGCCACGTCGCCGGCTTCGAGGTCGCGGGCAGCGGCGTCGTGCGGATGGATCTGCAGCGCAGCAGACCGCGGCCGGAGTTCGCCCAGCGTCGAGTTGATGGTCTTGCCGCTGGCCGGTGACAAGAGGATCAGCGAACCCGCGCCGGCCTTGCCGTCCCGGTAGGTGTACAGCCCGTCCGGCGCGCCGGCGTCCAACGCCGCCGGGAACAGGTCGACCTTGCCGTCGGGCGTACGCGGGGACACGTCTCCAAATTGTACCGGCTGCCGGGGCGCCGTCCCGGCAGCCGTCCCGTCCTGCAGCAGGCTGTCGCGCAGCGGCGCGGGCAGCGCCCCGGTGACGTGCAGCAACGCTTCCGCATCCGTGCCGAGCGACGCGCTCAACTCGACGCCGAGCCGGCGGGCCAACGCCGAGAACAGCTCCACGTTCGGCCGCGAGTCGCCGACCGGCTCGATGACCGGCTGCACCAGTTGCAGGTTGACCGCGCCATAGCTGCGGGCGATGTCGTAGTGCTCCAGGAACGTCGTCGCCGGCAGCACGACGTCAGCCCAGCGCGCCGTGTCGGTCATTACCTGATCCGAGACCACGGTGAACAGGTCCTCGCGCGCCAAGCCGCGCAGCACCCGGTTCTGGTCCGGCAGGGTGACGGCCGGGTTGGCGTTGTAGACGAAGAGCATCCGGATCGGCGGCTCGCCTGCCCCTGTCAGGACCCGTCCCAGCCGATTCATGTTGACGACCCGCGTAGCCGGTTCGCCGGCGCCGATCCAGTCGTCCGCGCGCAGGTTCCAGGCGCCCGCGCTGCTCAGCGAATAGCCGCCGCCGCGAACGCCGAACTTGCCGGCTACGGCGGGCAGGGCCAGCACCGCGGCGGCGGCGTTGCCGCCGTTGCGGTTGCGCTCGAGACCCCAGCCGCAGCGGATGACCGCGGGGGAGGTCTCGGCGTACAGCTCGGCGAACCGTTCGAGCAGCTCGGGGTCGACGTCGGCGACCGCGGCCGCCCGCTCGATTGGCCACTTCGCCGCACGCGCCCGCAGCAGATCGGCGCCGCGGGTGTGCTCCGCCAGGAAGCGGTCATCCGCCAGCTCCTGCTCGAACAGAAACCGGTGCAGCGCGAGCGCCACCGCCACGTCGGCGCCGGGCCGCACCGGCAGGTGGATGTCGGCCTGCTTGGCAAGCGTCGTGCGGCGCGGGTCGATGACCACCAGCGCTGCGCCGGCGCGCTGCGCGGCGCGTATATGGGGCACCAGGTGCATGGCGGAGGTCGCTGGGTTGGCGCCCCAGACCACGATCAACCGCGCGTGCCGGTAGTCCTGGTAGGCGACGCCCGGCATCCCGCCGTACAGGGCGGTCGCCACGGCGCCGGTCGGCGCGGCGCACACGGTGCGCGCCAGACGGCTGGCGCCGAGCTGGCGGAAGAGCTGTGCGTCGGCGGTGTCCTGGGTGACGAGCCCGTTCGATCCGCCGTAGGAGAACGGCAGGATCGCCTCGCCGCCCCAGTGGCTGCGGGTCTCCGCCAGCTTGTCCGCCACCGCGTCGAGCGCTTCGTCCCAGGACACGTGCCGGAAGCTGGCCTCGCCCTTGGGGCCCGTGCGCAGCCCGGCCCGCAGCAGGCGATCCTCACCGTATACGCGGGCGCCGAAGCGCCGCACCTTGCCGCAGACCGCGCCGGCCGTCAGTTCGTGGCGCGGCGATGCGTCGATGCTGGCGATGCGGCCGCCCTCGACCGAGACCGCCAGACTGCAGGTGTCCGGGCAGTCGAGCGGACAGGCCGTCTCGACCGTTACCCGCGCCCCCTCGTCGTGTGCCGCCATCGGTTCAGTGTACCGCAGCGCCGTGCCCGTCGGACGCCAAGGCCCGCACGGCGGGCCTCGGCAAGCGCGGCGCGGGGCATTGGGGCCCCGCTAGCGCTTGCCGGGGATTCGGGGCGCAGCCCCGAGTTGATGAAGCCGCGCAGCCCCAAGTGGCAACGTGGCACAATGGCCGGCATGTTTCTCCTGCGTCCCGCGCTGGTTGCCGCGGCCGCGCTGCTGGCCCTCGCGCCGCTTCCGGCGCCGTGGATCGAGGACCTGTACTCCCGCCGCCTCTATCTCGTCGCGCAGAACGTGATCACCCCGCTGGCCGGCGCGGCCCCGTTCGCCCTGTTCGACCTGCTGCTGGCCGCGGTGGCGGCAGGCGTGGGGGTCCGCTGGTGGCGGGCCATGGGGCGGGCCGCCCGCGGCCGGCGCCTGCGCGCCGTACTCGGCGCCGGCTGGGACACCCTGGCGCTGCTGGCCGGCGTCTACCTCGTCTTCCTGCTCGTCTGGGGTTTCAACTACCGCCGGGAGCCGCTGGCGACGGCGCTCGACCACGATGCGGCCCGGGTGACGCAGCAGGCGGTCGCCGCGCTGGCCTACGAGTCGGTCGACCGGCTCAATGCGCTGCACGCGCCGGCGCAGCGCGCCTCCTGGTCCAGTCTGGACGGGATGCCGGAACGCCTTGGGCAGGCCTTCGGGCAGGTGCAGCGCCGGCTCGGGATTACGCGTGTCGCCACCGCCGGGACCCCCAAACGGACGCTCCTGGCGCCGTATTTCCGGCGGGCCGGCATCGACGGGATGGTCAGTCCCTTCTCGCTGGAGATCCTGGTCAACGAGGCGGTGCTGCCCTTCGAGCGTCCCTATGTCGTCGCCCACGAGTGGGGGCATCTCGCCGGGTTCGCGGACGAATCGGAAGCGAGCTTCGTGGGTTGGCTCACCTGCCTGGCGGGTGACGACGCGTCGCGCTACAGCGCCTGGCTGTACCTGGCGCCTCAGCTCGTGCGCCATCTAGGCGAGGAAGAGCGCAGCCGCGTGTGGGGGCGCCTGACGGCGGGGCCGGCCGCCGACCTGCGGGCAGTGGCGGCGCGTACGCGCGAGGCGGTGCCGATCGTGCGCCGCAACGCCAGCCGCGTCTACGACCAGTACCTGAAGGCGAACCGGGTCGAGGCGGGGGTGGCGAGCTATGGGGCCGTCGTCGATCTGGTGCTGGGGAGTCGGGCCTGGTGGGACGCCCAACCACCCCCTCCGCGGTAGTACGGATCCGGCTCAATGTACCGGCTGGCCGGCGATGAATTCGCTTGGGTGGTGGAGCCGGCGGGACCCGTCGCCGGACGGTCCGGCGTGGATCGGAACGCACCCCGCTGTTACGTCCGCCGGGCTCGGGCCATCATGTACCGGCCCAGTGGCAACCGGGCACGCGCCGTCATTTGGCACTGGACTGCTCCCTCCCGGTTACGTCGCCTGTCCACGCGCAGGCAGGGATTTTGAAGCACCGGCGGTGCCGTGACCGGAGCCTCGTAACACACTCGTGCGCCCTCCCCACGCCGGACCGCCCGGCGCCACCCGCCGGCACAGTGTTGATGCGCGTCCAAGCGTAACGACAGGCCGGCGATGGGTCCGGCCTGGGGATCGAGACGTCCAGTGACTCCCGCTTTCCAACCTCATCTGGACTTCATCCATCCATGCTGACCTCCGCATAGCCGGATCAAGCGCAGGAGGCACCGGACCGCATGTGGCGGAAGCGCCTGAAGGCGTTGCTGCCGATCATGGTGCCCGCGCTCGGGCGTCACGGCCACCTGCGCCTGGACGCCGCCGTGCACGAGCGCCGTTTTCTGCTGATCGCGGTCGGCGCCCGCCACCGTTGTCGCCAACCTTAACCGTTGATGATGTCTTCGACGGGTTCAGCCGCCGCCCCGTTGATCAGCCCGACGCCTTTTCACCTCTTCGATATTCTTGCGGACGTCAGCAGCGACCTCAAGCGTCTCAGCTGATGCACGAACCGACTCGCCAGCGAGGAGCCGAAGTGCGACGATGAGCGGCGCCAACGCGTCGGCGGTCTTGCTGTCCGCCGACAAGATCCTGGCGAGTTCACGCTCCGACGCACCGGCTGCGATCAAGATAGGCAAACCCTCCAGCATTTCACGCAGCATCGTTTCGTTGCCGACGACGAACATGGCGCACATCAACTGAAACACGTCCAGGGCCGCCGGGTGTTCTTTTTGAACAAGCAGCGCGTGCGTTCTAATCCACTTTGCTCGCCACCGCCACATTGCGACCGTGCCGGGCTCGTTGTCAGTGATCCCACCGAACCGCTGATCGAGCTCGTTGCTGGTACGCAGGGCTTCTTCCGCGCGGCCGATCTCGATTTGTTGATTCCCCTTGCCGACCAACGCTGAGGCGACTAACTGCTGGAGTTCCAGCGTGTCGCTGGCGCCAAAACGCGTAACCACCGCGTTCCAGGCGGCCAACGCCGCCTCGTGCTCGCCGCGCTGGCTGTGCGTGATGCCCTTGCCGATTAACGCTGAGGCAACTGACTGCTGGAGTTCCAGCGTGTCGCTGGCGCCAAAACGCGCGACCACAGCGTTCCATGCGGCCAACGCCGCCTCGTGCTCACCGCGCTGGACATGCGTGATGCCCTTGGCGACCAAAGCCGGGGCAACGACCTGCTGGATCGTGGGGGTGTCGTTGGCGCCAAAACGTACGACCACCGCGTCCCAGGCGGCCAGTGCCGCCTCAGCCTCGTCGCGCTTACCGTGCGTGACGCCCTTGAGAAACAGCGCCTTGGCAACCTGGACCTGGAGCTCCGGGGTGTCGCTGGCGCCAAAACGCGTGACTAGCCCGTCGTAGGTGGCCAGCGCCGCCTCAGACTCGTCGCGCTGGACGTACCTGATGCCCTTGTTCACAAGCGCCTTGGCAACCTGCACCTGGAGCTCCGGGGTGTCGCTGGTACCAAAACGCGCGACCAGATCGTCTGAGGCGGCCAGCGCCGCCTCAGACTCGCCGCGTTTGTCATACGTGATGCCCTTGAAGAGCAGAGCTTTGGCAACCTGCACCTGGAGTTCCGGGGTGTCGCTGGCGCCAAAACGCGCGACCAGCTTGTTATAGGCGGCCAGCGCCGCGTCAGACTCGCCGCGTTTGTCATACGTGATGCCCTTGAAGAGCAGAGCTTTGGCAACCTGCACCTGGAGTTCCGGGGTGTCGCTGGTGCCGAAACGCGCGACCAAGTCGTCGTAGGCGGCCAGTGCCGCCTCAGACTCGTCGCGCTGGCCATGCGTAATGCCCTTGAAGAACAGCGCCTTGGCAACGTGCACCTGGAGCTCCGGGGTGTCGCTGTCACCAAAACGCGCGACCAGACCGTCGTAGGCGGCCAGCTCCGCGTCAGACTCGCCGCGTTGGCCATGTGTGATGCCCTTGTTGACGAGCGCCTTGGCAACGTGCACCTGGAGCTCCGGGGCGTCGCTGTCACCAAAACGCGCGACCAGACCGTCGTAGGCGGCCAACTCCGGCTCAGGTTCGTTACGCTTATCGTACGTAGCGCCCTTGAATAACATCGCCTTAGCAACCTGCACCTGGAGCTCCAGGGTGTCACTGTCACCAAAATGCGTGACCAATTCGTCGTAGGCGGCCAGCTCCGCGTCAAACTCGCCGCGTTGGCTATGTGTGATTCCCTTGTTGACGAGCGCCTTCGCAACCTGCCCTTGGATTTCCGGCGTGTCGCTGGCGCCAAAACGCTCGACCATATCGTCGTAGGCGCTCAGCTCCGCGTCAGATTCGCCGCGTTGGCCATGCGTAATGCCCTTGAAGAACAGCGCCTTGGCAACCTGCATCTGGAGCTCTGGGGTGTCGCTGTCACCAAAACGTGCGACCAGATCGTCGTACGCGGCTAGCTCCGCCTCGTGCTCGTCGCGCTGGCCGTGCGTAATGCTCTTGAAGAGCAGCGCCTTGGCAACCTGCACCTGGAGTTCCGGGGTGTCGCTGTCGCCAAAGCGTGCGACCAGATCGTCGTAGACGGCCAGCTCCGCGTCGGATTCGTCACGCTGGTCGTACGTAATGCCCTTGAAGAGCAGCGCCTTAGCAACCTGCATCTGGAGTTCCGGGGTGTCGCTGGCGCCAAAACGCGCGACCAGATCATCGTAGGCGGCCAGCTCCGCGTCGTACTCGTCGCGCTGGTGGTGCCTGACGCCCTTGCTGAACAGCGCCGAGGCAACCTCCATCTGGTAGTCCAGTGTGTCGCTGGCGGCCAGCGCCCGCTCAAGTCCCTCGCGAATAGCCGACGATTGCGCCGCCTCCACACGCCACGTGCCAGCCATCTCGGCTAGTTCGTCACCGTAGTAAAACACCGTCATGAATTGGATCAGGTTGCGTACCAGCTCGGCCTCGTCGCGTTCGCGTCGCAGCTTGTAATAGATACTGTAGAGACGTTCTGCAGCGGCGTACTTCCGCTTCCTGCCCGTCCCTTCCACTAGAACTACGCCCCGGTCGACCAGCCGCGCGATCAGCGCCGATACGGTGCGAATATCCTTGCGAGCTCGCGCCGCGATCTCGGCGGCGTTCGACGGTTGCCAGAGGTCGATCACCGCGAGATAGACGCGGCGCTCCGTCTTGGCAAAGTCCTCCAGATGGCCGCGGAAGTACTCCGTGTGGTCGTCGACCAGCGCAACCAGATCTTCCAGGAGCTGGCGCAGTGACCGGTGCCGCGCAAACGTGGCGATGATGATCAGCAGGCGGGGGTTGCCGCCGGTCAGAATCCGGAGCGGCGTGATCTCGCGACTCGTCTGCGCGTCACCGCTTACCATGTTCCAGAGACGCCGGCACTCGTCAGTATCCAGCGGTTCCAGATCAACGATGCGAAACAGCTCGAAGAACGGCTGCGCCGCTTCATCCAGCCCTTTGAACCGACTGGTCGCCGTGGCGAGCAGCATGATTTGAGGTTCCGACTGCAACGTCTGGCGAAGCTGCCAACCAAAATCCTCGTCGACTTCGCTGCACAGGGACTGCAGGTTCTCGACCATGAGGACAAGCTTCCGACCCAGTCGATCCGCCGCCTCCAGAACAGCAGCGCGCGCGTACCCCTCAATGTTCGTGTCACGCCACCGAGCGGTCAGATCGGCGTGCGTCGCGAGGAGTTCCTGGGATAACTCCGGATTGCCTCTCGCGTTCGCCTGAGCGAGGTGGAACAGCGCTTCGAGCCAGAAGTCGGCCAGTGTGGCGATCTCCTGGCTCTCTTCCATGAACCGCACAGGAAACAGACGCTCGGAGAGTGCATTGTTGGTCCGCAACTCCGCGCCGACGCGCGCTAGCAGCATGGTTTTTCCTCGCCCGCGCGGCGCGACGATCAGCACGTGCTGGCACGACGGCGAATCGGTGTTGCTACGTATGACCTCCAGAACGAGGTCGAGCTCCCGCTGCCTGACCACGAACTGTCTGACCACCTCGTTATCTGACTGGAACGTGCCCGGATTGAACTTGCGGATCGGCCGATCGAGTGTGGTATTCATCGGAGCCACCTCAGTCATGGTCGCCCCTGCGCTCTTCGAGGGGGATGTGGTGGTCGCGGAAGCGTGCCGACCACCAGTCCTTCAATAGCCGCGACGGGAACCGCAACCCGTCGTCGCCGTCTTCGAGATAGCCGTCGTGCAGCAGGACTTCAAGGACGTCCGCGATGCGACTTGGCGCATCATCGACGACCGGTGCGTACAATTGTTCGAGGCAGCGCCGCGCCGACGGTGTGAACCGCTCCTGGGTGGCTGCTTCGGCGAGGATCTCCATGGCGATTGTGTAGCGTTCGTCTTCTAGCCCCTCCTGAAGACGTGTCTCGTAGTGCACAAGGTCGTTCTGCCCTGAAGGTCCGAGAAGGGCAGTGCGATAGACGGTGTCGACATCCTCCACCGTCACTCGGTCTCGCCCGTGCATGATGGCGAACTCCTGTAGCCGTGCGAAGAAGGACTGCACATGGTGGGGGATGCCGGTCCCGAGCGCGTCGTACACGGCCTCTGCCACGCCAGGCTCGACTGGCATTTCGTAACTCTCGGCCAGACGTTCGAAACACGTGACGCTGGCGTGAGAAGTCCAGGGTCCCAGGCGAAAGGGATCGAGATGGTTGATGCGGTCGGGGATGCCGAGCCGTTGTACCAGCGGTTTGAGCCCGATGCTGCCGGATACGATGAGGACCAGGGACCCGGTTTCGATCCCCTGAACGACAGCGCGCAGCCAACTCAGGAACGCGTCGACGCGTTGGAGACCGTCATTTTGACCGAGTATGCGCTTCAGGAATATCGGCAGCTCGTCGATGACGAGCAGGACAGGTTGGTCGTGCCGCGCACAGTCGCCGATGAGCTGCGCGCCGTACCGACGCCAGTTGCCGGCGTTCAGGCCGGCGCGAATCTTGACGCGAAAGTCGAGTGCGCCAAGCTCCTCGACATTCTCCGTAAACAAGCGTTGCATCGTCGTAGTCAAGCGCGATGAGATAGGTCGGACCGGATGCACCGCCTCTGCGATGTCGGCGATCACATCCTCCGCGCAGGTCGCGCCCTCGACATCGGTGAAGAGGAAGACCCATCCTTGGGCCTCGAGCCGTCGCCCAAGCTCTCGAGCGACGCTGGTCTTCCCCATGCGGCGCTGGCCGGTCAGCAGGGTGTGGTTGCCAGCGCGAACCCGCGCATCCAGAACCCGCAACTCGGATTCGCGATCGAAGAAGTCGTTGCCGATCACCCAGCGACCAGTGGCCAATTTCATATACATCACCTCTGTTGACAGCGATTTTGATGCATATTAATAGATAACATTTTTGTTGTCAACTGGTATGTATTTTATTCCCGGCGGTTACGCGCATGCAGGTTGCCCACGTAGTCTGCAGCGGCATCGTTGAGCGTCAGACCGGCTGGGAACGGAAGCGTTTCGAACGTCGCGAGGCGTGTTCCGGCGTCGTTGCCCTTCCCAAACCACGTGCAAAGCCGGAGCGACCAGAGCTCGCGAAACCGAGTGTGCAGAATTCGAAACGTCGTGTCATCGTTGCGCGCGATCACGATCAGTTGATGATCGGGACAGACACAGGTGTCACACTAGTCCAACAGCCGGCGGGTGGTGCCGGGTGGTCCGGCAGAGCGAGGACGCACTTACACGGTACACAGCACCGATCGCGGCACCGCCGATTCTGGAAAGTCCCTGCCGGGGCGTAGACAGGCGACGTAAACGGGAGTCGGCAATCCACGGCCAAATGACCGTGCGTGCCCGGTTGCCGCTGGGCCGGTACGTGACGGCCTGAGCCCGACAGACGTAACACCCGGGTGCGCTCCGAGCGCTGCCGGCCCGCCCGGCGACAGGCCCCGCCGGCTCCGCCACCCACGCGGGACGCGGCCTTAACCACTTGGGGCTGCGCCCCAAACCCCCGGCGGCCGCTAGCGGGGACCCCTATGCCCCGCGCCGCGTCCGCCGAGCAACGCCGCCAGGCGGGATGCATCACCGGCCAGTCGGTACTATGAGTTCAGGAGCAACGGAGGGGTGGTATGATCGGCGGCGCCATCATGTTCAAACTGATCACCACCGTCAGAGGTGGAGCCGTCAACAACCCTGCTGTCGCCGTGCGTTACGCCTCGGCGGACGATGCCAAGGCGGCCGCGAAGCAGCTCATGCACGAGCACCAGCGCGTCGTGCGGGTGATGATCGTCGAGGAGCCGTCCCGCTTCGTCGAGTGGATGGACCGCAGCTAGGCTCCCGCGGCGTTCTCGATCACAGCCGGCGGCTGGTCGACGCGACCGCGGACCTCGTCTTCGCTCCACCGGTCGCCCACGTGTACCACCCGCTGACCTACGCCTGGGATGCCCATGCCGCGTACGTCGCCGCGTACGCCGGCCTCGGCGCGCAGGTGCTCCTGGTCGGCATGAATCCGGGACCGCACGGCATGTGCCAGACCGGCGTGCCGTTCGGCGACGTGGGCATGGTGCGGGACTGGCTCGGCATCCGCGCGCAAATCCGCGTCCCGGAGGCCCAGCATCCGAAACGTCCGGTGCTCGGTTTCGAGGCCACGCGCGGCGAGGTGAGCGGCCGGCGCTTGTGGGGCTGGGCGTCGGCGCGCTACGGCGACCCGCGCCGCTTCTTCGGCGCATTCTTCGTCTGGAACTACTGTCCGCTGGCGTTCTTGGAGGCGGGGGGGCGCAACCGCACGCCGGACAAACTGCCCGCCGCCGAGCGTGCGGCGCTGTTCGGCCCGTGCGACGCGGCGCTGCGCGGTGTCGCCGCAGCGCTCGGCGTGGCGCGCGTGCTCGGCGTGGGCAACTTCGCCGCGCAGCGCGCCCGTATCGCGCTCGACGGCGCCGGCGTCGCGCTCGGCGCAGTGCCGCATCCGAGTCCCGCCAGTCCGCTGGCGAATCGCGATTGGCCGGGCGCGTTCGAGCGGGCGCTGGCCCGCAACGGCGTCAGCCTGCCGCCGCGACGGTAACGCCCCGGACGAATGTTGTGGGGATTTGCCCGCGGACTGCTAGAATGTCCGCAAACCACGTAGAGACCCGGGAGGCGGCAATGATGACGGTGCGCAATCCGTGGCGGAATCTCGCAGGGCGGGTGTTGCTCGCCATGGCGGCGGCGGTCGTCGGGTTGCCGTCTCCGGCGGCGGCGCAGTCGGCGCCCGCGGAAGAGGTCACTTTCAACCGGGACATTGCGCCGATCCTCCAGCGCAGCTGCCAGAAGTGCCACCGGCCGGACTCGCTCGCCCCGATGTCGCTGATCGACTACGGAGAAGTGCGGCCCTGGGCGCGGGCCATGAAGTACCGCACCGGCCTCCGGGACGAGCTGGGCGTCATGCCGCCCTGGTACATCGAAAAGGACATCGGTATCCAGCGGTTCAAGGACGATCCCTCGCTTAGCGACGAGGAGATCGCCATGATTGCCGCCTGGGCGGACAACGGCGCCCCGGAGGGAGATCCCGCCGACCTGCCGCCGCCGTTGGCGTTCATCGACGTGGACGAGTGGGAGATCGGACCGCCCGACCTGATCGTTTCTTCTCCGAGCTTCGAGGTCGAGGCTGACGCGCCCGACTGGTGGGGATCGATCGGCGAGGTGCCGACGGGGCTGACCGAGAATCGCTACGTTGCGGCGCTCGAGTACAAGGAGGTCACCGACTCCCGCGAAGGCACGACCCGCAACACGGTCGGCGGGCTGTTCGTGGTGCACCATGCGACGCTCGGCGTCACCGATCCGGATCCCGATCCCGACGAGAACGATCCGCTGGCCCGCCAGCGCCGCTGGCCAACCCACGAGGTCGGGCGCAACGCCGACTTCTTCGACCCCAGGGCGGGCAAGATCATGAAGGCCGGCTCGAAGCTCGTGTTCGACTCCATGCACCTGCACGCAAATGGCGCGCGGACGCGGGGTCACCTGGACATCGGCTTCAAGTTTCATCCGCGGGGATACATGCCGACCCGCAAATGGGTGCGCATGTCGTTCGGCAACGGCGTCGACCTCGACATCGAGGCAATGGATCCGGACCAGACGATGGAGGCCCACTTCACGCTGCCGGAGAACACCCTGATCACTATCTTCGAGCCGCACATGCACGCCTCCGGCGTGCGGATGTGCATGGACGCCATCTACGGCGTCACCGTCGAGACGCTCAACTGCGCCGGCTACGACCACAGCTGGGTGCGGGTCTACAACTATGAGGACGACGACGCGCCGCTGCTGCCGCAAGGCACCATCCTGCGCATCACCGGCTACTTCAACAACTCGCCGTCGAACCCGAACGTGTCCGATCCGCGCAACTGGTCGGGCGGCGGCCACCGCTCGGTCGACCAGATGTTCATCAACCTGATGCGCGGCGTCTATCTGACGGACGAGGAGTTCGCGGAGGAGTTGGCGAAGCGGCGCGAGGCGCTCGATCTCGCCGAGGGCGACACCGCAATCGGCTGCCCGCTGTGCGGGATCGAGGGCTGGACGGCCGACGCCGCGGCGGAGCAGCAGCAGTAAGCCGCTCCGGGCGGCAGTGCCAACGGCGTCAGTCCAGTCCGAGATTACGGAGGATCGCAACCGCCGATCGCGAGCGGTTCAGGCCGTACAGGTGCAGGCCGGGCGCCCCGCCCTTCAACAGCGCCTCGCACTGGCGCGTGGCGAACTCGATCCCGTACTCCGTCACCGCCGCGTCGTCGTCCCCGAGCCGGTTGAGCGCCGCGACGAGCGGCGCGGGCAGCGTCGCCCCGCAGAGCGCGGTGAAGCGCTTGATCTGCCGTGTGTTCAGGATGGGCAGCACGCCGGGGGTGATCGGTACCTTCACGCCCAGCCGGCCGGTCAGATAGTCGGCCATCTCGAAGTAGTACGCGTTGTCGAAGAACAGCTGCGTGAGGATGAACTCGGCGCCGTGGTCGACCTTGTCGCGCAGCCGCTGCCAGTCGACCCGCCGGCCCACCGTGCAGTCGGGATGTCCTTCCGGAAAGCCGGCGCAGCCGATCGCGAACTGGTCCGCGCGCGCCTCGAGGACGTCGATGAGCTGGTAGGCGTAGTCGAAGCCGCCGGCCGGACGCTGGAAGTCCGGCTGTCCCGGCGGGGGATCGCCGCGCAGCGCCAGTATGTTCCGGATGCCGCGGCCCGCCGCTTCGTCCAGGAAGCCGTCGATTTCCGCGTGGGTGAAGCTGGCGCACGTGATGTGCGCCATCGCCGTCATGCCGTGCTCGCGCTGCATGCGGTCGACGATCTGCAGCGTGCGCGCCCGCACGCCCCCGCCGCCGGCGCCGCAGGTCACCGAGTAGAAGTCCGGGCGCACCGCCGCCAGCCGCGGCAGCACCCCTTCGAACAGGCTCTCGTCCCCCTGGGGGGTCTTCGGCGGGAAGAATTCGACGGAAACGACCGGCCGGCCCGCCGCGCGTTTCGTGGCGTAGATATCCGGAATGCGCGTCACGTCAGTGGTTTCGGCCGGAACATCCCGAAAGCATAGCCCGCATCTTGCACCGCCGTGCGGCGCAGTCGCGTCCCGTCGCCGCGGACCTCAGAATCGAAACAGCCGGTTGAACTTCACGATCAGCGCGCGGTTCTGCAGCGGGTAGCGCCGCGGCGTCAGCAGGGTGTTGGCCCGCTCTTCGTTGTAGACGACGAACAGCTCGCTGCCGGGGTGATACTCCCAGCGCAGCCGGAGGTTGGTGTTGACGCTGCTGGTGGCGGAGTTGTACTGCACCAGCGCGCTGACGAACATCAGCGGGTTCAGTGCGTAGATGGTCCGCGTGCCCACGAGGCGCGTGCTGAACTCGCCGAACGGCAGGTCGATCCAGTTCAACGACAGATTCGGCTCGATCGACAGTTGGTTTGTCAGCTCCAGGCGGGGGATGGAGAAGCCGCTGCCCATGCCGAAATTCAAACTGGTTTTTGTTCCGCCGTAGAACCCGCCGTGCTGGAGCGAGACGCGGCCGGAGACGCGGTTCTGCTGGCCGAGTTGGTAGCCCACTTCCACGTCGTCGAAGTCGTAGCCGCCCACGGGGACGATGACGTCGGCTGCCAGTTGGAACGGTTCGATGAGGTATTCGTAGTTGCGGTTGTAGATGACGTCGAACAGGTTGCTGTTCTCGAACTCGACCGCGAAGCGGCCGCGCGCCTGCCGCGTTTCCAGCAGGCCGTCGCGGTCGGTGATGTAGTCGATCTGCCCCTCCCAGAAGAACTGCCGGATAGCCGCAATCGACCGCGGGCGCGGGCTGAAGCGAAACTTCGCGAAGCTCTGCTCGAAGTCGTCGCGGCGCAGAAAGCCGATCTCCGGATTGAAGTCGTCGCCGACGGCGAGGCGCTCCAGCTGTACGCCGTAGCGGTCGCCGGTGTAGTCGAGCTGGACCCGGTGGCTCGACTGGTCCGCACCGATGTCCGCCCGCCCCGTGCGCGTCTCGGCCCAGTACGTGCTGATGTTCAGGTTCTGGTAGAACGAGAACAGGCCGTCGACGCCGTAGACCTGGTTGCGGGCGGCTCCGTGCTGCGACACGGAGCGGTCGGTGACCATGACGCCGATGTTGCTGCGCCGAAACAGGTCGCGCCGTAGCCGGAAAACGGAGAAGCTGGTGGCTTGCGCCCCGGCTGCCGGCGCGTTGCCGGTGCGGATGTTGAGCAGGCCGACGCTGTACTTTCCGATCCGTCCGGTCAGCCGGCCACCGGCGTCGATCCGCGCCTCGCGCGTCACCCCGTCTTCCGAGTGCAGGCCGATGCGCCGGCTGTAGAACAGGATCGGCGTGTTGCTGATGCCGGCGAACTGGCCGGCGCCCGCCTCGCCGCCGAAGGCGAACACGCCCTGGTTTTCGAGGAAGAACTCGCGCTTCTCGGGGAAGAAGAGGCTGAACCGGGTGAGGTTGATCTGCTGCTCGTCCGCTTCCACCTGGGCGAAGTCGGTGTTCAGGGTGAGATCCGCTACCAGGTTCTCCGTGATCCCGTACTTCACGTCGAGGCCGAAATCGCCCGTCGCGACGTTGGAGAGCTGCGGCGCGGCCGTGCGCGCGCCGCTCAGCTCGGCGATGGCGTACGGCTTCAACTCCAGGTTGATGCCGGCGTCCGGTACTTCCAGGCCGACCAGCGTGGCGGCTTCCGAGATCTGCATGATGGCTGCGTAGCTGCGGGAGGCGGGCAGCGGCACGAGCGCCGAGTACTCGTTGTTCCAGACGACGCGACGCTCGATGTTGAAGCCCCACACCTGCGTCCGGCCGGGCCGGTAGCGCAGCGACTTGAAGGGAATGACCGTCTCGAACGTCCAGCCGCCGTCGAAGCGTCCGACCTGCACGCTCCAGATGGGATTCCAGTCCTGGTTCCAGCCGCGCTCGTTCGTGATCTGGCCGTCCATCCGCCCGCCCAGGGGATTGATGACGAGCTCGACGGCGTTGCGCCGGTCGTAGAACGTGTCGAGCACGATGCCGACGTACTGCCCCAGCCCCATGCCGTCGCGCCGCATGTCGTTGGCGACCCATTCCGATTCGGGCGCCGCGCTGAGGCAGCGGGCGGAGACGTACAGATTGTCATCGTCGAACAGCACCCAGACCTCGGTCTGCTCGCTGGCGATCTCCCCTTCGTCCGGCAGGATCTGGATGAAGTCGGAGGCGGGCGCAAGGTCGCGGTACACCCGCTCGTCCAGCACGCCGTCGATGCGGAGCGGCACCGTCAGGCGCACCGCGCGCAGCGTCGCCTGGTTGGCCGCGTCGCGCGCGATGGTGGCCGGCGGCGCGGGCGGCGGCGGTCCGAATATCCGCTCCTGCTGTACGCCGGGCGGTGCCGGAGGGGCATTCTGGCCGGCCGGCTGTGCGGCCTGGACGGAGGTCGTCAGGGCAGTTGCCGCGGCGAGAGCCGCGGCAACGCGGATGGCGCGGTAGAGCAGTTGCGGTCGGGGATCTCGCACGCGTGCCGGCATCGCTGGCGACGTCAAGCTGTCCGTTCGTCACCCGGCCGGCCGGTAGCGGTTCGTGATGGGCAGCCGGCGGTCCTTGCCGAAGGCGCGCGTCGAGATCCGCACGCCCGGCGGCGCCTGGCGGCGCTTGTACTCCGCGCGGTCGACGAGCTGCACGATCCGCTCCACCGTATCGCGGTCGAAACCAAGCGCCTCGATCTCTGCTGGACTGTGATCCTGCTCCACATATGCTTCGAGAATTGCGTCGAGCAGATCGTACGGCGGCAGGCTGTCCGAGTCGAGCTGATCGGCGCGGAGCTCGGCGGTGGGCGGCTTGTCGATGATCCGCTGCGGGATCACCTCGCCGTTCCGGTTGCGCCAGACGGCGAGGCGGTACACCCAGGTCTTGAGAACGTCCTTGAGCACGGCGAAGCCGCCTGCCATGTCGCCGTACAGGGTCGCGTAGCCGACGCTCATCTCGCTCTTGTTGCCGGTGGTCAGCACCAGCCAGCCGAACTTGTTCGAGAGCGCCATGACGAGGTTGCCGCGGATGCGCGCCTGCAGGTTCTCCTCGGTTACGTCGGGTTCCGTACCGGCGAACGGACGCGTGAGCGCGGCGGCGTACGCGGCCGCGAGGTCCTCGATCGGCAGCTCGATCAAGCGCACCCCGAGCCGGCGCGCCAGCTCCGCCGCGTCGTCGCGGTTCTCGCCGGCGGTGTAGCGCGACGGCATCGAGACGGCGGTCACCGCTTCCGGGCCGATCGCGTCGGCGGCAATCGCCAGCGTCAGCGCCGAGTCGATGCCGCCGGACAGCCCGAGCACGGCGCCGCGGAAGCGGTTCTTGCGGATGTAGTCCGCGGTGCCGAGGGTCAGGGCGCGGTATGTCTCCGCCGCGGGTGACAGCAGGGCGGCGGTCTGCGGGGACGGCAGGGGAGGCCTGGGCGCGGGCGCCGCCGGTGCGGTGAGCGAGACCGTTGCGACCTGCCCGTCGCCGGCGGGCTCCGGGGCCGCGTTGCGGCTGCCGGCCGGTCTCTCGAGGTCGACGACGAGCATCTCTTCCTCGAACTGCTTGCCGCGCGCGATCACCGCGCCGTCCGGACCGATGACGAGGCTGTGCCCGTCGAACACCAGCTCGTCCTGGCCGCCGACGGCGTTGCAGAACGCCAGGCCGCAGCGTTGGCGGCGGCAGCGGGCGGCAAACAGGTTTTCCCGCTCCCGGCCCTTCTCGCGGTGGTACGGCGAGGCGGACAGGTTGGCCAGCAGGTCCGCGCCGCCTTCCGCGGCGGCCCAGTCGGCCGGCCCGCCCGGTATCCAGATGTCTTCGCAGATGGTCAGGCCGACGCGCCAGCCCCGGACCTCGATCACCAGCGCCTGGCGGCCCGGCGCGAAGTAGCGGCGCTCGTCGAAGACGGCGTAGTTCGGCAGATGATGCTTGTGGTACGTCGCCGCAATCCGGCCGTCCGCCAGCACCACCGCCGCGTTGTGGAGGGCCGCCTCGGCGCCGCTGGCCGGGACGCCCACAACCGCGACGATGCCGGTCACCTCGGCGGCCAGGGCGCCGGCCGCCTCTGCGGCCTCGCGCACGAAGCTCGCCTTGAGCAGCAGGTCCTCGGGCGGATAGCCGGTCAGCGCGAGCTCGGGAAAGAGGACGAGGTCGGACCCGCGGTCCCGGGCCTGCCGAATCCCGTGACGTATGCGCTCGACGTTGCCGGCGAGGTCCCCGACCGGCAGGTTCGCCTGGCACAGCGCGAGACGGAGCGTCACTCGAGGATGAGACCGATCTCGCCGGCGATCGCCCGCAGCTGCGCCTGGACCACGAGCACGTTGTCGGGGCCCATGCCGATGAACTGCTTCTGCGCCGGCGTCAGCGCTTCGAGGCGCTCGTCGGCGTACAGGTGCAGCGTGGCGCGCCGTACCACGACCGGCGGCGACTCGACGGCCGGCGCAGCCAGCAGGTGCCGGACCGCGCGTTCCAGCGTGCGCCGGAACGGCGTGTCGGGGTAGCCGAGATCGCGGTGGGCTTCGTCCAGGAGCGGTTCGAGCGTCTGGTACAGCAATGCGGCGCCGGGTGGGTCGAGCGCGCCTGTCACCCTGGCGAACAGGTCGTAGCGCTGATAGCTGGCGGGGTCGATGAGCATCTGCTCTCCGTCGCCGGTCGCGCGGAAGCGCCGCTCCGGGCGCAGCACCGCCAGCTGCTGCGCCGGGTTGCGGCCGTTCGCGACGTTGTCCACCGTGACGACGAACTGCCGGATCAGGTTATCGCCGACCAGCCAGGCGGCCAGATTGGGGTGCGCCAGCAGCGCGTCCACGAGTTCGCGCACGAACGCGTCGCTGTCACCGAGCGCCGGCAGCTCGACCGGCTCGGGAATCACTTCCGGCTCCGCCAGCTCGACCGGCGCGGCCGGCGGTTCCGGCTCGGCAGGTTCTGCCGCTACCTCCGCAACCTGCGTGTCGCCGGGGTCGTCCGTGCCGCCCAGCAGCCACCACAGGCCGGCGCCCAGCACGACGACCGCGACAGCCGCCGCGGCGATCAGCTTCACCGGCCATTGCCGGTCTGCCTGCGGCGGATCCGGCGGCTGTGGCTTCGCCGCCGGCGTCTCGAACTCGAATTCACCCGCGTCCATGGCTGTCATCGTTCCCTCAATTTGAATACATACAGGGCGTTACCGGTGCCCGGATACCAGATCTCGGGCGTCAGCAGATCCGAGACGGTGCGCGGGCTGCCGCCGCCGAGGCCGGTGCTGACCGCGACATACTGCACGCCGCCTGCGGTGTAGCTCACCGGGAAGCCCTGCACCGACGTGCCGAGCCGCCGCTCCCACAGCACGTCGCCGCTGCCCGCGTCGTACGCCCGGAAGTAGCGGTCGAGGTCACCCGCGAACGCCAGCCCGCCCGCCGTGGTCAGCACGGCCGTCTGGAACGATGCCCGCTGCTCGACCGACCAGCGCTCCTCCAGCGTGTCGACGTCGTACGCCGCCAGTTTGCCGAGGCGGCCGCCGGTGCCGGGCATCTCGAACCACTTGCGATCGGCGCCGATGCCGCCGGAGCCGGGCTCCAGCACGACCTCCTGGCCGGCGACCTCCAGGCAGGTCTGACTCAGCGGAATGATCAGGGCGCGCGCCTCCGGGCTGTACGCCATCGAATGCCAGTTGTGCCCGCCGGCCGTGCTGGGGCAGACGGAGAGCCAGTCGCCGATGCCCGCCGCGGCGATGTCCCCGCGGTACGTGACCGCGCCGGTCTGCGGGTCGATCCGCTCGAAGACGTTCTGGAAGATCGTTTCCTTGTGTCCGAGGAACGCGCCCGTCTCCCGGTCCAGCTTCCACAGGATGCCGTGCTTCCCGATGGTGAACAGGGTCTTGCGCCCGCCGAGGTCGATCAGCACCTTCTCGAACGCCTCGTCCAGGTCGAGCGCCTCGCCCGGCACGTGCTGGAAGTACCAGGCGATTTCGCCCGTGCCGCGCCGGAGGGCGAGCGTCGAATTCGTGTACAGCACCGCGTCGTGCACCGTCAGCCCGCGGCTGGCCGGCACCCACGGCTTGGCCTGCGCCGTCGGCCAGAACAGCAGGTCGAGCTCGGGGTCGTAGCTGCCGGGCATCCACGAATCGCCGCCGCCGCGGAGCACCAGCGGCAGGTCGCCCCACGATGCGCCGCCCGGCTCGCCCGGGCGGGCGATGGTGTAGGTGCGCCAGCGTTCCTCGCCCGTCTCCGGATCGTGCGCGGTGATGAAGCAGCTTTCCTCGACCAGGCGGGTGCAGCCGTTGATGCCGTTCACCACGAGCCCGCCGGCCACGATCGGGCCGCTCACGTTCGTGAAGCCGAGCGCCGGGTCGGCGATCTGGTGCTCCCACGCCACGGCGCCGGTGCGGGCGTCGAGCGCCACGAGCGCCGCGTCCTTCGTCGCCAGGAACACCTTGTCCCCGTAGATCGCGATGTTGCGGAGCTGGTTGAAGAAGCTGCTGGCCGATATCCCCTCGGGGAACGTCCGGATGTACTGCCAGATGACGTCGCCCGTGGCCGCGTCGAGCGCCTGGATGATGTTGCCCGGGTTGGTGAGGTACATGATGCCGTCATACACCAGCGGCGTCGGCTGGTTCGTGCCGTCCGCCATCGCCCAGACCCAGGCCAGTTCCAGGCCGCCGACGTTGGCCGCCGTGATCTCGTCTAGAGGGCTGTAGCCCCAGCCGTCATAGGTGCGGCGGAAGTTCAGCCAGTCGCCCGGCGGCGGGTCGCGCAACAGCGCGTCGGTGACCGGCCGGAAGCCCGCCACCTCGCCCTGCCAGTCGAGCTCGGGAGCCAGCCCTGCCGCCGGCGTCGGGCGCGCAGGCGGCGCGTCGGCCGGCGGCAGGGCGTCGCCGCCCCCGATCGCCGCCCCCGACGCGGCGAGCAGCGGCCGCTCGCCCGCGGCCACGCCGTTGCGCTGCAGGATGTAGGCGATGATGCTGATGTACCCTGCCTCGCTGGGCCGCGTGCCGTCCGGCGGCATCGTGGCGCGCACGTAGTCGATCAGCTCACTCACGGGACGCCCGCCCCAGCGGTTCAGGAAGTTCGGTCCGGCCAGCTCGGGCGCTTCGAAAGAGCCCTGCAGCGTGGATGTGTGGCAGGCGGCGCAGGCGCTCTCGTACGCCGTGCGCCCCGCATCCGCCTGCTCCGGCGCGTAGTCCGGTCCGCCCTGCGCCCGGGCGCTGCCGGCCCACGCCAGCAGCAGACCGGCGCCCAGCAGCGCCGGCAACGCACAGCGCCGGCGGCGGGGTAGTGGCCGCGCGCTTCCAGGGCAGGTCATCGTTCCGCCGTCCGCGGCTATGGCCGGCCTTGTAGCAGCCAGCCCCGGAGCTCGCCCCCCGGATTGTCGCGGGTATGGATCTGGAGGTAGTAGCGGCCGCCCCGCAGCTCGGCGAGCTGGGCATCCGTGAGCGTGACTGTCTCCTCGATGCGGCCGCCCGCGGTCGCCGGGACGTCGAGGGTGAACGCGACCGGACCCCGCCGCGCGGCCGGCGCGTTGTGAAGGTGGGCGGCCGTCGCCGGCGAGCTCATGCCGGCGAACGTCGCGACGATCGTCAGCTCGCTGCCGGCCAGCGTGGCGCGCACGTCGCCGCCGCCGCTGATGGCCGGCGCGTTCGCGCGGTCGACCGGCATCCGCGACAGCCGCCCGCCGAACTGCTCGCTGGTTTGCGCGCGGACCGGGCCGGAACCAACCGCGGCAGCCAGGATGCAGGCCAGGAGACCGACGGTGCTACCCCGCGGCAGATGCGTCCCGGTGCGATGCGCCGCGTTCATGATGCGGCAATCCTCCAGGTCGGCATCACCTCGAACCGGGGCTGTGCTCGTGTCCGGCCGTATGCTCGACAAGCAGACGGTTCAACAGGTCGACGTCGGAGCGCAAGCCGTCAACCTCGCCACGGAGGCCTTCTACGTCGGTGCGGAGGCTGTCCACGTCCCCTCGGAGGCCGTCCACGTCGTGCCGCAGATTGCCCACGTCCGCGCGGAGGCCGTCCACGTCATTCCGAAGCTCGCGCAGATCCGCCCGAACATCCTGAATGTTCGCCCGAAAGTCTGTGCGAAGGTCATCGATACGGGCGTTGGTCGAGCCCGACGAGACGCCGATGGTTACGCATATGGCGGCGACTCCGACACCCGCGCCGACCCACTCCTGCCTGGACATCATCCCCGTCCGATCAGACCGTGGCGGCCGCCACCACGCTCTCTGACCGGCGCCCGGCGCGCACCCGGACACCTTGGCAACCCGATCCCCACCTTCGGCAAGCATACGGAACGAGGTGCGAACGGGCAAGCAGCCGCACATTCGGGCGGGCCGGCGGGCGGCCACGACAGGATCTCGGCGCGGAGCGGCTGTTCGCCTGCGGGGCCAGGAAACTCGATCCGGCGGGAGGCTCCCTGCAGGCTCGGTACTCGTCGCTGGATTCAAGCTCGTCGTTCGTATACCGGAGGTCGACGGCGCCACAACACGCCGACCGCCCAACCGACATCCAGCCGTTCACCCCGCCAGGCCGGGGTGGCCGTGTGGGGGCCGATTGCGATGTCTTCCTGAGTGAGCCGCTCCATCACAGGTCCGAGCGGCGCGCCCGTCCAGGCCCGCGCCGGCGGCGCCACCAGGAGTGGGCGGCCGTCCGGCCGCGCGAACTGCACGTTCCCCTGTGCGTCGAGCGTGACGCTGAACCCCTCCTCGTGCACCGCTCGATGATGGCGGCGGCACAGCAGCACCAGATTGTCGAGCGCCGTCGCGCCGCCGTCCGCCCAGTGCCACATGTGATGGGCATCGCAGCGGCGGTTCTGACACCCCGGGAACCGGCACTGCCGGTCGCGGGCCGCCAGCGCCCTGCGCAGCGCAGGCGAGATGGTCCGGGTCTTGCGGCCGACGTTCAGGATCTCGCCGCCGGGGGACTCCCCGGACAGGGCGCCGAAGTCCGGCGCGCCGGCCGGGCATCATCCCCGCGGCGGACAGCTCCTGCGGGACCCTTCGTGCAGGCGCCCGGAAGCGCGGTTGCCTGTACTTGATCGCCGGCTTCGCGCCGGTACGTTCCCGCGGGAACGCGCGGGCAGCCTCCGACCCGCTTGGATCCAGATACCGCTCCCGCAGACGTTCCCGCGGGAACGTCCGACTCGTCCGTCAGGGCGTCCGCGTCCACGTGCACCACCACCATCCCGTCGTCGTCGACCCAGGTCCGCAGCGACCTGGTCTCGTGCCGCCGCCGGTTCTCACGCCTGTTCGGCCACCCGGTCCACCCGCCGCCAGCCGCGGACGATCTGCTCCACGTGGGCGGCCGTGCCGCACAGCGCCACGTCAAGTTAGGCGGGCGACTGCGCCGAAACGCGGCAATTTTGACCTGCCGGCCGGCGACGTGCAGCCTGCCACCCGCAGAGACGGTCAGAAGGGCATTCCTCGCAGCGTGGCCAAGCGGCGCCAACTTGTCTCGAAAAAGCTGTCAAGTGAAAACGAAAAAATAGCCAAAAAAAGTTGCGCCGCAAGTTCGGCGTCTGCGTTCCCGCGGGAACACTTGCAGGTTGCCATGCCCGCAAATCAACATCGTCCGGCATGATCAGCACTCCTCGCCGGCCTCCAGCTCGTCGTTCGTGTACTGGAGGCCAACAGCACCCGCGAGACCGGCCAGCCTGCTCGATAGAGTGATGGGAACGAATTCGAGTGATTCCGCCAACATCCCCGAAGGTAAACAGGTCGATGGGTCTTGCCGCAGAATGCAACGAACGCTGCCAGCACGACCGGATCTTCCACGTGCATGTACTCGCCGCAGTCGTCCTCGTCCATGCAAGCCCGGCTGGAATTTCGATATCGTTTGGTTCGGACAAACTGCGCCACTGCGCTTTTTGATAGCTCGGGTCCATCGCGTTCAGTTCTCCCGCGCCTTCAGTATCTCGTTGGCGAGTCCGGGCGGGTGGCCGGCTGCGAGCGCAGCCGCCTACCGCACGTGCAGGTTGCCGCGGCCGCGGCCGGCGAAGGAATAGAGCGTCATGCCGGCGCCGGCCGCCATCTCTACGGCCAGGCTCGAGGCGGCGCCCACTGAGACCATGGTCGGGATGGCTGCCCGCAGCGCCTTCTGCACCAGCTCGAACCCGGCCCGGCCGCTCACCACCAGAATCCGGTCGCGGAGCGGGACCGCGTCGCGCAGGACGAAGTGGCCGATCACCTTGTCGACGGCGTTGTGGCGCCCGACGTCCTCGCGCACGCACAACTGCTCGCCGTCCGGTGTGAAGATGCCCGCGGCGTGGATGCCGCCGGTGGCGTCGAACAGCGCCTGCGCGGCGCGCAGGCGGTCGGGGAGCGCTTCGAGCTGCTCGACCGGCACTGGCGCAGCGCCGTCCGGCGTCACTTCCGGCAGGCCCTGGTTGAGCCGCTCCAGTTCGTCGATCGATTCCTTGCCGCACACGCCGCAGGCGGCCGTCGCTGCGAATGCACGACCGGCCGTCGGCTCTGCGGCGCCGACAGATGCCGCGCCGGGCGCCGCGGTCGCCGCCGCGCCGCCAGCCAGCGTCACCTCCACGCGGTCGCCGGCGAAGCTGGCCATCCGGGTGCCGCCGGCCCGGTCGGCGCCGCCGCCGTCGCCGGCCACGGCGCGCACCGAGGCCAGGTCGGCGCCGCCCGCGATGATGCTCTCGGCATAGAGGAAGCCGGCCGCCAGCTCCTCGTCGTGCCCGGGCGTGCGCATCGTGACGACGACCGGCCGGCCGCCGACCCGTATCTCCAGCGGCTGCTCGACGACCACGAAGTCGTCCTCGACACGCCCGCCGGAGCGTTGGACCGGAACGGCGCGGATTCCGACGGGAACTACCTGGTCTACTGGCATATCTAGCAGCCCATGGTGGAGCCCCGCGTCGCACCGAGACCGGTCAGGCGGGATGCATGGCCGGTCGAATGCAGCGGGGCCTTTGCCATGGGCTGCTGCATTCTACTGATTTTTCGCGGGCTCCCGAATTCTGTTATTCTGGAAGCCGCTCCGCGGCGCGGAGAACCGAATGCCGATTTCGCGCAGGACCTTCATCAAGGCTTCCCTCGTCGGTGGCGCCGGCATCAGCGCCCTCGGCTTCAACCTGCAACCGGTCCAGGCGGCCGTCCGCCAGCTCAAGATTCGCGACGCCAAGGAGTACAGGACGGTCTGTCCGTACTGCGCGGTGGGCTGCGGGACGATCGCCTACGTGCACGGCAGCGGCGGCCTCAACACGACCAATACCGTCATTCACGTCGAAGGGGATCCCGACAGCCCGATCAACGGCGGCACCCTCTGCCCGAAGGGGGCGTCCCAGATGCAGCTCGCGATCAGCCCGCGCCTGCGGCACCAGCCGCTGCTGCGGCGGGCCGGCGCGGCCGACTGGGAAGAGGTGTCGTGGGACGAGGCGATGGAGTGGTTCGCGCGCCGCTTCAAGGAAACCCGCGACGCGACGTTCGAGGAGCAGGACGAGCAGGGACAAACCGTCAACCGCTGCAACGGCATCGGCTGGGTCGGCAGCGCCACGGTGTCCAACGAGGACGCCTACCTCATCTCCAAGACGATGCGCGCCATGGGCCTGGTGTACTTCGACCACCAGGCCCGCATATGACACAGCCCCACGGTGGCCAGTCTGGCCGCCACGTTCGGTCGCGGGGCGATGACCAACCACTGGAAGGACATCAAGAATGCCGATGTCGTTCTGGTGATGGGCGCGAACCCGGCTGAGAACCATCCCTGCGGGTTCAAGTGGGCCATCGAGGCCCGCGATACGCGCGGCGCGAAGCTGCTGACGATCGATCCGCGCTTCACGCGGACGTCGGCCGTCGCCGACCGGCATCTGCAGATCCGGCCCGGCTCGGACATCGCGGTGCTCGGCGGGCTGCTGCGCCACATTCTGGAGAATGATCTCCAGCACGCCGATTACGTCGTGGCGCACACCAACGCGTCGTTCATCGTCGGTTCCGCGTTCGGCTTCGAGGACGGGCTGTTCTCCGGGTTCGACGAGGCGGCGAGCGGCTACGACAAGACCTCGTGGGAGTACGAGCGGGGCCCCGACGGCTACGTCCGGCGCGACCCGACGCTGCAGCATCCGCGCTGCGTCTTCCAGTTGCTCAAGAAGCACTACAACCGCTACACCCCGGACGTCGTCGCGCAGATTGCCGGCTGCACCGCGGACGATTTCATGGAGATGGCCGACATCATCTGCTCGACCGGGCGCGCCGACCGGGTCGGGACGATCATGTATGCGGTCGGCTGGACGATGCACACGGTCGGCAGCCAGATCATCCGGACGGCGGCGATTCTCCAGCTGCTGCTCGGCAACATCGGCCGGCCCGGCGGCGGCATCAACGCGCTGCGCGGCCACGCGAACGTGCAGGGCGCCACCGATCACGCGATCGTGGCGGCGCTGCTGCCCGGCTACCTGAAGGTGCCGCTGCCGCAGCAGGCTACGCTCGCGGACCATCTGGGCGACTCCACGCCGGAGCCGCTCGTGCCCGACACGGTCAACTACTGGGCCAACTACTCGAAGTTTTTCGTCTCGCAGCTCAAATCGTGGTTCGGCGACCACGCCACGAGCGAAAACGACTTCGCCTATGACCACCTGCCGAAGCAGGTGAAGGACACCTCCTGGCTGTCGATGTGGGATCAGGCCCACCAGGGAAATCTGGAGGGGTTCGTCACGCTCGGGTTCAACCCGCTGCTGGCCGGCCCCGACGTGCCGCGGCTGCTCGAGGCCATGTCGAAGCTGAAGTGGAAGGTCGTCATCGACCCGTTCATGCTCGACACCGCCGAGTTCTGGAAGGCGCCCGGGATGAACCCCGCCGAGATCGACACCGAGGTGCTGTACCTGCCGAGCAGCCACTGGATCGAGCGCGACGGGTCGTTCACCAACAGCGGCCGCTGGGCGCAGTGGAAGGAGCAGGTGGTCGATCCGCCGATCGGCGTCCAGCCGGATACGTGGATCCTGTCGGAGCTGTTCTGGCGTGTGAAGGAGCTGTACCAGCAGGAGGGCGGCGCGTACGATGCGCCGATCCAGCACCTGGCCTGGAACTATCTGAACCCGCGCCTGCCGACCACCGTCGAGCTGGCGGAGGAGATCAACGGCCGCGACCTGGCGAGCGGCCGGCTGCTGTCGTCGTTCGGCGAGTTGGCAGCCGACGGTTCGACCGCCTCGGGCAACTGGATCTACACCGGCAGCTACACCGAAGAAGGCAACCAGATGGCCCGCCGCGGGACGGCGGACCCCACCGGCCTCGGCATGCACCACGACTGGGCGTTCAGTTGGCCGGCCAACCGGCGCGTGTTGTACAACCGGGCCTCCGCCGACGCCGAAGGTCGGCCGTGGGACGCCACGCGGGCCGGCATCGCCTGGAACGGCCGCGAGTGGATCGGCGACGTGCCGGACTACGGGCGGACCACGCCGCCCGACGCGGCCGGGGCGTTCATCATGACGGCCGAGGGTGTGGCGCGGCTGTTTTCGACCGACCTCGTCGACGGCCCGCTCTCGGAGCACTACGAGCCGGTCGAGAGCCCCACGGGCAATCCGCTGCACGAGTCGGTGCCGATCAATCCGGTCATCGAGTGGTACGACGGCGTCCGCGAGACGCTGGCCACGGAGGCCGACGATTTTCCGTACGCCTGCACGGTCTACCGCGTGGTCGAGCGCGAGCACTTCGTCACCAGCAACGTGCCGCTGCTGGTCGAGACGATGCCCGACTTCTTCGTCGAGCTGCCCGAGGGGCTGGCCCGCGAGAAGCAGATCGAGAACGGCAGCCAGGTGCGCGTCTGGTCGAAGCGGGGGTCGGTGCAGGGCACCGCCATCGTGACGCGGCGCATCAAGCCGTTGCTGGTAAACGGCCAGACCGTCTGGACGGTCGGCATTCCGGTCCACTGGGGGTTTGTCGGCCTGACGTCCGGCTCGATGGCCAACCTCCTGACGCCGTTCGTCGGCGACGCGAACACGCGCTGCCCCGAATTCAAGGCGTTCCTGGTGAACGTCGAGAAGGCATAGGAGGCAGCCCCCGGCAAACACATGGCCGACACCCTGACCATCAAACGTATTTCCGGCGGCGCCGGGGCTTTCATTCCGATCGACGCGCTGCGGTCGAGCGGTCCCGAGTACTCCAAGCTCGTCGACATATCGCGCTGCATCGGCTGCAAGGGGTGCGAGGTCGCCTGCAAGGAGTGGAACGAACTGCAGGTGGAGCCGACCGCCAACTTCGGGAGCTATCAGAGCCACAAGGATCTGTCGCCCAATACGTGGCTGCTGATGCGCTTCAAGGAGATCGAGGTCGGCAAGAACCTTCAGTGGCTGATCAAGAAGGACGCGTGCCTCCACTGCGAGGAGCCGGGCTGCCTGTATGCCTGCCCGGCGCCCGGCGCCATCGTGCAGTACACGAACGGCATCGTCGACTTCAACCAGGAGAACTGCATCGGCTGCCAGTACTGCGTCACCGGCTGCCCCTTCGACATCCCGCGCTACAGCGCCAAGACGAAGACGGTCTCGAAGTGCAACATGTGCATCGACCGGGTCGAGGCGGGGCTGGAGCCGGCGTGCGTCAAGACCTGTCCGACCAACGCGATCTCGTGGGGCACCAAGCACGACATGCTGGCCAAGGCCGAGCACCAGGTCGAAACCCTCAAGAAGCGCGGGTATGAGCACGCCGCGGTCTACGACCCGGCCGGCGTGGGCGGGACGCACATGATGTACGTCGTGCCGCACGGCGACCGCCTGGAAGACTACAGCCTGCCGACCGATCCGACCGCGAGTCCCGCGCCGCTGACGGCGCTCAACTTCCTGAAGCGGATCGGCGCGTTCATGTTCGGCTTCAGCCTGATCGGGGCGCTGGGCCACCTGCTGGCGTTCGGTCAGGAATCCCCGGACGACCATGAGTGAGCCGCTGCTGCACCGCTTCAACCTGCTGGAGCGGGCCGTCCACTGGGTGGTCGGCGTCACGTACGTCGCGCTCCTGCTGACCGGGTTGGCGTTCGCCTACCCGGCGATGTTCTGGCTGACGGCGCCCCTGGGCGGCGGCGCCGCGGCGCGCGTGCTGCACCCGTACATCGGGGCGCTGTTCGGCATCGCGATGGTGCTGATGGTGGTGCTCTGGCTCCGGGACATGTTCCTCGGCCGGCAGGACATCCAGTGGCTGGGCGCCGTGCACCATTACGCGACGCACCAGCGCGACAAGGTGCCGCCCGCCGGCAAGTACAACGCCGGCCAGAAGCTGTTCTTCTGGGTGCAGGGGGTGCTGGCGGTCGTGTTCGTCGCCAGCGGCGTCATGCTCTGGTTCCCGGAGCAGCTCGCGCCGGCGCGCATCCTGCTGTCCTCCGCGCGGCTGCTGCACTACGCCGCGAGCCTCGGCGGCGGGCTGTTCCTCGTGCTGCACGTCTACCTCGGCACGGTCGCTTACCCCGGCACCGCCCGCGGCATGATCGACGGCATGGTCACCCGCCGGTGGGCCCGGCTACACCACCCGCGCTGGCACGCAGAGCAGACCCGCCTGACGGATTCCTGACCGTCATTCCTCGTGGCCTGCTGATTGCTCGTGCCGCCACGTTTCAACTGGCAGCGGCGCCGCGCCCGCGCCGAGAAGCTGGGCGCGGCCCATCCGCACGCCGCCGAACTGCTCGCGTTCTACGCGCAGGTGCTCGAGTTGCAGGAGCCGCTGTACCGGCGCGCGGCGGCGTCGTCGTGGACCGCCCGCGCGGCGGCCGGCGGGGCCGCCGGCCTCGACCTGAACCAGTTTGCGGGCCGTGAGATCGACCGCCTGTTCCGGCGCTTTGCGCGCGACCTCCAGCCGGCGGCAACCGAGGTGCTGGCGCCGATCGCGGGGCGCCTGGCGGCCTTCCGTTCGCCGGCCGGCGAGCTGCTGCGCGCGTTTCTCGGCGGCGGGTCGCTCGACGCGCTGGCCGCGGACGTCGGCTGCGAGCCGTCGCCGCTCGAATTCTTTCCGCAGGCGTTCCTGCAGCCGCTGATCGAGGCGGCGGCCGAGAAGCGGGACGTGCTCGACGGGCCTGCCGACCCCCCGGGCGATGACGACGTTCCCGCGGTGCCCGGCTTTCCCGCGCGCTGTCCGCACTGCCGCCGGCCGCCGCTGGTGGGGTTGCTGCAGGACGAGCCGGAGGCGAAGGGCGGGCGGCATCTCGTCTGCTCGTTCTGCTCGACTGTCTGGCGGTTCCTGCGCGCCACCTGTCCGGCCTGCGGCGAGACGCGGGCGCAGCAGCTCCGGTATCACGAAACCGACGACTGGCCGCACCTCCGGGTGGAGGAGTGCACGAGCTGCCGAACCTACCTCAAGACGGTGGACCTGCGCACCGACGGCCTGGCGGTGCCGGCCGTGGACGAGCTGGCGTCGGTCGAGCTCGACCTGTGGGCGGACGGGCAGGGGCTCGGGAAGCTGCAGCGGAACCTCCTCGGGCTGTAGGCGCATGACCTGCAGCGAGCTGACCGGCGAGCTGGAGCACTGGCGCCGGTTCGGCCGGGCGACGGCCGTCAGCGAGTACGACGGCGTCCCGGTGTTCTCCAACGAGTTCTGGACGTCGCGGCAGCGCGCGGCGCATTCGCTCCACGAGATTTCCTACCGGGCCTGCTTCAAGCCGCAGCTGCCGCGGTTCTTCATCAGCCGGCTCACGAGCCCGGGCGACGTCGTGTTCGACCCGTTCATGGGGCGCGGCACGACGCTGCTCGAGGCGGCGCTGCTCGGCCGGCGACCGCTCGGCAACGACGTCAATCCGTTGTCGCGCATGCTGGTCGAGCCGCGGCTTGCGCCGCCGCCGGCGGAGGAGGTCGACGCGCGGCTCGGGACGCTGGCGCTGGATGAGCCGATCGCGGCCCCCGCCGGTTTCGATGCGTTCTTTCATGCGCGGACGCTCAACCAGATCTGCCGGCTGCGCGCCTACCTGCTGGAGCGCGACTCCGCCGGCGTGCCGGACGGCGTCGACCGCTGGATCCGCATGGTCGCCATCAACCGTCTGACCGGCCACTCCAGCGGCTTCTTCTCGGTCTACACGCTGCCGCCCAACCAGGCGGCGTCCATCGAGAGCCAGCGCCGGATCAACGCGCGGCGCGGGCAGACGCCGGAGTTCCGCGACGTGGCCCGCCTGATCCTGCGCAAGACGCGCTCGCTGTTGCGCGATGCGGAGCGGCAGTGTCCCGTGGGCGTCGAGCCCGGTTTTCTGCAACAGGCGGTCGACACGCCGTTCGCTTACGACGGGCCGGCGGTGGCGCTGGCGGTGACCTCGCCGCCGTTCATGGACGTCGTGAACTACCGCCAGGACAACTGGATGCGGTGCTGGTTCGCCGGCGTCGACCCGGACGGCATCGGCATCACGCAGGCGAGGCGGCTGGAGGACTGGATGGACCTCGTGCGCGCCGTGCTGGGCAACGTCGCGGCCGTAACGAAGCGCGGCGGGTTCTTCGCCTTCGAGGTGGGGGAGATTCGCCGCGGCGCGCTGCTGCTCGACCGCGTGGTCGCGGACGTTGCGCGGGACACGCCGTGGGAGCCGATCTGCATCGTCATCAACGCGCAGGCGTTCACGAAGACGTCCAACACCTGGGGCGTCGCCAATAACCGGGGCGGCACCAACACGAACCGGATCGTGTTGCTGCGCCGCGCCGGCGTCCCGGACGGCCGGCACCGAATGCCGGTAGAATGATCGCCATGTGGCGAGTGCTGTCTGCCTGCACGGCAGTGGTCATCGCGGCGGCGCTGGCGGCGCCCGCCGGAGCGGAAGAACGCTGGCCCCGCTTCCGGGGTCCCGGCGCGCTGGGCGTGTCCGAGCAGTCCGGCCTGCCGGATACCTGGAGCGACACCGAGAACGTCGCCTGGGTCACCGGGATCGATGGTCTCGGCTGGAGCTCGCCGATCGTCTGGGACGACCTGGTAGTCCTGACGTCGGTGGTGAGCAGCGGCGCGGTCGAGGCGCCGCGCGGCGGCCTGTACCTCGGCGGCGAGCGCGGCGTGCCGACCGAAGAGCACCGCTGGCTGGTGTACGGCGTGGACGCGGCGACCGGCGCCATCCGCTGGGAGCGCGAGGTGTATCGCGGCATCCCGCCCGCCTCCCGTCACCTGAAGAACACGTACGCATCCGAGACCCCGGTCACCGACGGGGAGCATATCTACGCCTACTTCGGCAACGTCGGTCTGTTCTGCCTCGACATGGACGGCCGCCTCGTATGGTCGCGGCCGTTCGACGCCGTCGAGACGCGCGCCGGCTGGGGCACCGCCGCGTCGCCGGTGCTTCACGACAACCGCGTCTACGTCGTCAACGACAACGAGGAGGAGTCGTACCTGGTCGCGCTGAGCAAGGAGACCGGCGCCGAGCTGTGGCGCGTGGGCCGGGACGAGGGCACCAACTGGTCGACGCCGTACGTCTGGGAGCACGACGCGGGGACGGAGATCGTCACCACCGGCACCGGCCGGGTGCGCTCCTATGACCTGGCGGGGGCACTGCTGTGGGAGATTGGCGGCATGTCTTCCATCGTCGCGCCGACGCCGTTCTCGCGGTTCGGGTTGCTCTATGTCAGCTCCGGCTACATCGGCGACCAGAAGCGGCCGGTCTTCGCCGTGCGGCCGGGCGCGCGCGGGGACCTGTCCGTCGCGGACGACCGCCCCCCGCACGCGTCGCTCGCCTGGCACCTGCCGCAGGGGGGTTCGTACAACACCTCCCCGCTGGTGTACGGCGACTACTACTACACGCTGCTCGACCGCGGCTATTTCACCTGCCACGACGCCCGCACAGGCGCGGAGGTGTACGGCCGCCAGCGGATCAAGGTGGGCGCCGGGTTCTCGGCCTCGCCGTGGGCCTACGACGGCAAGATCTTCGCGTTGAGCGAGGACGGCGATACGTTCGTCATCAAGGCCGGGCCGGAATTCGAGCTGCTCGGCACGAATCCGCTCAACGAGTTCACGATGGCCACGCCGGCAATCGCCCACCGCAGCCTGTTCATCCGCACGGCCTCGAAGCTGTACCGGATCACGGCGGAGGGCGCCGCCGCGCCATGAGCCCCGCGAGATCGGCGCACGCGGCTGCTCGCCGGCGCGTGCTGCGGTGGCTGCCGGCCGTCCTGCTGGCGGCGGCGCTGCCGGGGCCGGCGCAGGCCCAGGACTGGCCGCAGTGGCTGGGGCCCGACCGCGACGGTCAGTACAGCGGCCCCGCGCTGCGCACGGACTGGCCGGACGGGGGACCGGCGGAGCTGTGGCGCAGGCCCGCCGGCGAAGGGTTCGCCGGGCCGGTGGTGGCGGGTGAGCGACTGCTGCTGTTCCATCGGCTCGACGGCCGCGAGGTCCTCGAAGCGCTCGACGCCGCCTCCGGGCGTCCGCTCTGGCGCCACGACGCGCCGACCGCCTACCGGGACGATTTCGGATTCGACGAAGGGCCGCGGTCCGTGCCGGTCGTGGCCGGCGGGCGCATCTTCACGTTCGGCGCGCAGGGGCGGCTCTCCGCCGTCAGCCTGGAGACGGGAGATCCGCTCTGGGAGGTCGACACCGCGGAACGGTTCGGCGTGCGCAAGGGGTTCTTCGGCGCCGCCGGTTCGCCGCTGGTCGAGGGCGGGCGGGTCATCACGAACATCGGCGGCGACGACGCCGGCATCGTGGCGTTCGATGCCGAATCGGGGGCGGTGCTGTGGACCGCCACGTCGCACGAGGCCAGCTACTCCTCCGGCGTCGCGGCGGATATCGGCGGCGTGCGCCAGGCCATCTTCCTCACGCGCGCCGGGCTGGTCGGTCTCGACCCCGCCACCGGCGCCATCCGCTTCGAGCAGACCTGGCGATCGCGGCTGCGCGCGTCGGTCAACGCGGCAACCCCGCTGGTGATCGGCGACCTGATCTTCGCCTCGGCGTCGTACGGCACCGGCGCGGTCGTGTACCAGGCAGAAGGGCCGGAGCTCACCGCGCTCTGGTCGTCGGACGACGCGCTGTCGAACCACTACGCCACCAGCGTGCACCACGACGGCTACCTGTACGGGTTTCACGGGCGGCAGGAGTACGGCCCGAGCTTCCGCGCGGTGGAGCTGCGGACGGGCGCCGTGCAGTGGTCCGAAGACCGCTTCATGGCCGGCAGCGTGACGCTGGCGGGCGACCGCCTGGTCATCGTCCGCGAGAGCGGCGAGCTGGTGATTGCGGCGGCCGCGCCGGACGCGTTCACCCCGCTGGCCCGGGCGCAGATCCTCCCGCCCGTGGTGCGGGCCTATCCCGCGCTCGCGGGCGGCCTGCTGTACGTGCGCAACGGCGACACCCTGGTCTGCGTCGATCTCCGGCCGTAGTCTCCTCCGAGACGCTAAGGAAAAACGCCGCGCTGCATGTACGACTGCGCCACCCGGTCGATGGCCAGGTGGAAGGCGGCCGTGCGCAGGTCGTCGATGCCGCCCACGGTCCGCTGCGTCTCGCGGATCTTGTGGTAGGCGCTGATCATGGTCTCCTCGAGGCCGGAGTTGACCACGGTCAGCTCGGAGAGCGGCGTTACTATCTGCCCGCGGTCGTTCGCGCTCAGCGTCGTGCCGGTCGCCGATTCGATGACGTCGAGCAGGCGGTTGTCGGCCCGCTCGTGGTAACGGCGCTCCAGCCGGCCGAAGCGGACGTGGGACAAGTTCTTGAGCCACTCGAAGTAGGAAACGATGACCCCGCCGGCGTTGGCGTACACGTCGGGGATGACCAGCACGCCGCGCGCCTGGAAGATGGCGTCGGCTTCAGGCGTGGTCGGCCCGTTCGCCCCTTCCAGGACGATCCGCGCCCGTACCCGTTCCGCGTTGTCCGCCCTGAGCTGGTTCTCGACGGCAGCCGGGATCAGCACATCGCAGTCCTGCTCCAGCACGGCCGCCGCACTGTCGTGGATGGCGGCGCCCGGGAACCCGGCGACGCTGCCCTGGGCGGCGATGTGCAGGCGGAGGGCCTCGGGGTCGATCCCCCGCGGGTCGACGGCGCTGCCGCTCATGTCCGCGACGCCGACGATCCGCGCCCCGGCGTCATGGCACAGCTTCGCCACCCAGTAGCCCACCTTGCCGAGCCCCTGGACGGCAATGCGCTTGCCGTCCAGCCCGGGGGCCAAGCCGCGGCGGGCCATCTCGCCGGCGTCCGCGCACACCTCCCGCAGCACGTAGTACAGCCCGCGCCCGGTCGCTTCGCCGCGGCCGGCGATGCCGCCCTGCGACAGCGGCTTGCCAGTGACGCAGCCGAGCGCGTCGATCTGGTCGCCGCGGACCGCCTGGTACGTGTCGGCGATCCACGCCATTTCCTGCGCGCCAGTGCCCAGGTCCGGCGCCGGGACATCCACCGCCGGTCCCATGAAGTTCTTGCTGATCAGCTCGTAGGCGTAGCGCCGCGTGACACGCTCTATCTCTTCGTCCGCGTACTGCCGGGTGTCGATGCAGACCGCCCCCTTCGCCCCGCCGTACGGCACGTCGACGATCGCGCACTTGTAGGTCATCAGCGCCGCGAGCGCCATCACCTCGTCCTCGGAGACGTGCGGGCTGTAACGGATGCCGCCCTTTACCGGCAGCTTGTGGTGGCTGTGTTCCGCGCGCCAGGCGCGCACCACCTCGAGGCTGCCGTCGCGCCGCCTGACCGGGAAGTGGAAGCGGTAGATGCTGTTGCACTGCTTGACCTGGTCGAGCAGGCCGGGAGGATAGCTGCCGAACGCCGCCGCGCGGTCGAAGTAGCGGCCGACGTCCGAGAAGAATCGGCGTTCGGGCATGGGAATCTGCCTTTCATTGTCGCAAGTTCCCGTCCCGACCGCCAGCAGCCGGTGGCGAAACCCCGCGTCGCACCGCGACCGGCCGGGCGGGACGCGTGGACCGTCGCCTGCAGCGGGCCTTTTGCCACGGGCTGCCAGAGTAGACTTTCCGGACGGAGGCGATACGCGTCATGCCCGAGCTCGCGCTGGTCGTTGCAATCGTGCTGGTGATATCGGCGGCCTGCTCGCTGTTCGAAGCGGTGCTCTATGCCGTGCCAGCCAGCCGGATCGCCGTGCTGGAGGCGGCCGGCCGCCCGTCCGGCCGGCTGCTGGTGCATCTGCGTCGACAGGTCGATCGGCCGATTGCCGCCATCCTGTCGCTGAACACGGTCGCCAACACCGGTGGCGGCGCCCTGGCCGGCGCCATCGCCGCGCGGGAGCTGGGCGAAGGCAACCTGGTGTATTTCTCGGCGGCGTTCACGCTGGCCATCCTGCTGTTCTCGGAGGTGCTGCCGAAGACGATCGGCGTGGTGCACGCGGGCAGGCTCGCCGCGTGGATCGCGTATCCGCTCCAGGGGCTCGTGGTGTCGTTCCAGCCGCTGGTGGCGCTGACGCAGCTGGCCACGAAGCTGGTCTGGAAGGGGCAGCAGGAGCACCGTGTATCGGATGAGGAGCTGCTGTCGCTCGTCGGGTCGGGGCTGCGCAGCGGCGCGTTCAAGCCGCACGAGGCGAGCGTCATCCGCAACGTGCTGGCGCTGGAGACGCGCTCGGCAAAGGACGTGATGACGCCGCGGCCGGTCGTCTTCACGCTCGGCGCGCAGGTGCCGGTGCGCGACGCGACGGCGATGGAGGGGCTGGGAATGCACAGCCGCGTGCCGGTGTTCGACGAGGACCCGGATGACCTCGTAGGTGTGGTGCACCGGCGCGACGTGCTGGCGGCGGTTGCCGAGGACCGCTTCGACGTGACGCTCGACGCGCTGATGCGGCCGCTGCACTTCGTGGTGGACTCGACGCCGCTCGACGCGCTGCTGCACACTTTTCTCGACCGGCGCCAGCACCTGGTCGCGGTCATCGACGAGTTCGGGGCGTTTGCGGGAATCGTGACGCTCGAAGACGTTCTCGAGGAGCTGATCGGGCGGGAGATCGTCGACGAGTTCGACCAGGAGACGGACCTGCGCGCCTACGCGCACCGGCGCCGGGACGAGCTGCTCAGCCGCCAGGGCGGAGCGCTGTAGTGTAGCGGCGTGGGCTTTCCGCCGCGGGCCGGTCTATCCGGATCGTACGCGCCAGGCCACGCATGCCAGGAAAAGGACGAATGCCGCGACGAGTCCCTCGAGGGGCAGCACCGTCGGCAGGATGCTGAACAGGACGATGAAGCCAGCGGTCAGCAGCGCCAGACGTCGCATGACAGGGGTTTCCGACGATACCGGGAGCCGCGGTCCGGTGGCAAGGCGGCCTGTCCACGGACCGGCGGCAGACCGGTGCAGCGGACGTTGACGGCGCGTCTCGAACGCGGCCGTGTCGGTGTCGCCGGCTGTCTGGCCGCCGCGGTCCTGCTCGTCGCGGCGCCGGCGCCGCTCGCCGCGCAGGACCGCCAGCCGGCGGCTCAATCCGGCGTCAGGATCGACGGCCCACTGCCGCCGGTCCCGCCCGAGACCGTCACGCGCGACGCCGACGGACGCGCCACGGTGCGCGCGGTCCGCCTTGCGGATCCGTTGCGCGTGGACGGCGCGCTCGCCGAGGCGGTCTACGAGCAGACCCGTCCGGTGTCGGGACTGATCCAGCAGGTTCCGGACGAGGGCGATCCGGAGAGCGAGCGGACCGAGGTCTGGGTCTTTTTCGACGACCGGAATGTCTACGTCTCGGCGCGCCTATGGGAATCCGCGCCCGAGGATGAGTGGATCGCCAACGACATGCGCCGCGATTCCTTCCAGATCATCAACAACGATACCTTCAGCGTGGCGTTCGACACCTATTACGACCGGCGCAACGGTGTGGCGTTCATGGTGAACCCGATCGGCGGGTTCTTCGACTACGAGATCAGCGACGAGGGGAGTCCGAACAGCGACTGGAATCCGGTCTGGGACGTGCGGACCGGTCGTTTCGACGGCGGCTGGTCGGTCGAGATGGCGGTTCCGTTCCGTTCGCTCCGCTACGCCGGCGGCAGGTCGCAGGTATGGGGGATCCAATTCGGCCGGCGCCAGCGCCGGCGGAACGAGACCTCCCATCTCACGCCGGTCCCCATCTCGGCCGGGCCGGGCATGTTCCGGCTGTCGGTGGCAGCCACCCTGGTCGGCCTGGAGGCGCCGGAGCGGAGCACACGGCTGGAGGTCAAGCCGTACGGCATCGGATCGCTGGCCACTGATCTGACGGCCGACGAGCCGTACTCGAACCGCGGCGATGGCACGGCGGGCATCGACATGAAGTGGGGCGTGACGCAGAACCTCACGGCCGACTTCACCGTCAACACGGACTTCGCCCAGGTGGAGGTGGATCAGCAGCAGGTGAACCTGACCCGCTTCAACCTGTTCTTCCCGGAGAAGCGCGACTTCTTTCTCGAGTCGCGCGGCGTCTTCGACTTCGGCGCCGGCCCGAACCTGCTCGGCTCGGGCGGGGGCGCCAGCGGCGCCCGGCTCGAGGGGCCTCCCGGTACGCGCAGCGGCAACAACGTGCCGCTGGTGTTCTTCAGCCGGCGGATCGGCCTGGAGGAGCAGCAGACGGTGCCGATCCGGGCCGGCGGCCGGTTGACCGGGAAGGTGGGACGGATGAGCGTCGGCGCCCTGAACATCCGGACCGGCGACGAGGCTGACGTGGGCGCGCTTGCCACGGACTTCACGGTCGTGCGCATGAAGGCGGACGTTCTCCGCCGCAGCCGGATCGGCGGCATCTACACGCGGCGCTCGACGTCGATAAACGCGCTCGGCGTGAGCTCCGAGCGGCCCGGCGCGAACGAGGTGTACGGCGCCGATGCATCGTTCGCGTTCTACGACAACGTTACCTTCAACGGCTACTACGCGCGCACGCGGACTGCGGGGCGGACCGGCGACGATGCCAGTTATCAGGCGGCGTTCACCTACAGCGGCGATCTGTACGGCGTGCAGATCGACCACCTGCTCGTCGGCCGCAACTTCAACCCGGAGGTCGGTTTCCGGCCCCGCCTGGACTTCCGCCGCACTTATATGGCGGCGCAGTACAGCCCCCGTCCCCGCGGGATCGAGGCGGTGCGGCAGTTCACCTGGGCGGGCAGCCTCGACTACATCGAAAGCGGCCAGGGGCAGGTCGAGACCCGTGCGGCCCAGGTGCGGTTCAGTACCGAATTCGAGAACAGCGACCGGGTGAACGTCGACCTGCTGCGCAACTACGAATTGCTCGTGGAGCCGTTCGACATCACCCCGGAGGTGGCGATAAGGCCCGGCGCGTACCGCTTCCAGGATCTGTTCTTGTCGTACTTCATGGGGCAGCAGCGACCGTTCTCAGGTTCGGTGTTCCTGCAGCAGGGCCGGTTCTACGGCGGCGACATTATCGCCTTCGGCTACCGGCAGGGGCGCATCGAGGTGACGCCGCAGTTGTCGCTCGAGCCCACTGTGGCGATCAATCGCATCGACATCCCGGAAGGCCGCTTCAATGTTGCCCTGGCCACCACCCGCGTGACCCATACGTTCACGCCGCGCATGTTCCTGTCGGGGCTCGTACAATACAACTCGATCAGCATGCAGCTGGGCACCAACGTGCGGTTCCGCTGGGAGTACCAGCCCGGCAGCGAGTTGTTCCTGGTGTACAACGACCAGCGCGACACCATGCTGCGCCGCGCGCCGATGCTGGAAAGCCGGTCCATTGTCGTGAAGTTGACCCGGCTCTTCCGGTTCTGACCGGAGGGCCATGACGTTTCTCCTCAGACGACTCGCCGTTTTCACCAGTCATCCGGAGATGCGCGCCAACATGCTGGCGCTGTTTCGGTACCTCGTCTTCCTCGGACTGCTCGTCTCCGCGTATTCCGGATTGTTCCACTTCATCATGCTGCAGGTGGAGGGGCAGGAGCATTCCTGGTTCACGGGCTTCTACTGGACGCTCGTGGTGATGACGACCCTCGGCTTCGGCGACATCACCTTCGCCAGCGATATCGGCCGGTCGTTCAGCCTCGTCGTATTGCTGTCGGGCGTGGTGTTCCTGCTGGTGATGCTTCCGTTCCTCTTCATCCGGCTGTTCTACACCCCGTGGCTGGAGGCGCGCGTCCGCATCCTCGCGCCGCGCGAGGTGCCGTTCACGACGTCCGGCCACGTGATCATCATCGAGTACGACGCGATAGCGGTCGGCCTCGTGCGGCGCCTGGCCGACGAGGGGATACCCTGCTTCACGATCGAGCCGGATCCGGTGAAGGCGGCGCGTCTGCTCGGCGACGGCGTGCCGGTGGTGGCGGGCGAGATCGACGAGCAGGCGACGTACGAGCGGCTGCGGGCGGGCGCGGCCCGCCTGGTCTTCGCCAACGGGACGGATACCGCCAATACCAACGTCACCCTCACGGTCCGCGAGGTGGCGGCCGACACCCCGATCGTTGCCACGGCCGAGGACGAGGATTCCATCGACATCCTCGAGTTGAGCGGCGCTACGACGGTGCTGCCGCTCAAGAAGCAACTCGGCGAGTACCTGGCGAGCCGCGTCGACGCAGGCCGGGTGGAGGCGCACGTCGTCGGCGCCATCCACGATCTCCAGATTGCCGAGCTGCCGGCCCGCGACACGCCGTTTGCCGGTTTGCAGATACGCGAGACGCACCTGCGGGAGCGGACCGGCCTCAGCGTCGCCGGCCTGTGGGAGCGGGGGCGGCTGCTGCCGGCGTATCCGGATACCCGGATCGACCCCGGCAGCGTGCTGGTGGTGACGGGCAAGGCGGAGCAGGTCGCCGGGTTGACCAGTCTGCTGCCGGGGCGCACGGACCCTACCCGGCCGGTGCTGTTGATCGGCGCCGGGTCCGTGGGGCAGGCGGCCGCGGCGGCCCTGCACCGCAAGGGAATCATCGTGCATGCGATCGACCGCGACGAAGCGGCGCTCGAAAAGATTGCCGGCCATGCCCAGGAGGTATTCGCGGGTGACGCGGCGAACCGCCAGCTGATCGAAAGGGCCGGTGTCGGCCGCGCCGGATCGGTGCTGCTCACGTCGAACAACGACGACGTGAACATCTACCTCGCGGTGTACTGCCGGCGTCTGAACCCGGACGTGCGCATCGTCAGCCGCATCACCCGCAACCTGGAGGCCATCCATCGGGCCGGCGCCGATTTCGTCATGAGCGATACCGCGATCGGGGTCGAGGCGGTGATATCGCTGCTCGACGGGCACGATCCGGTGCTGCTCGGCGAGGGGGTTCGGCTGTTCACGGTCGGCGTGCCGCGGTCGCTGGCGGGCCGGCCGCTGCGCGACTCGGGGATCGGCTCGCGGACCGGGATGAGCGTGATTGGGATCCAGCAGGGAGGTCAGTACATCAGTACGCTGACGGCCGAGAGCATCCTGCCGCCCGATGGAGAACTGCTGTTGCTCGGGAGTCTCCATCAGCGCCGCACATTCGGCGAGGCGTTCGATTCAAGCCGCAGCCACTAGCCGCCTGCCACCGGCGCGCCGTGCGTGTTAGGCTGCGCGCGGAGGTACCCTTGGCGCCTGCACAGACCACGATCGCAAACTCCGCCTGGTATTACAAACTGCACTGGCGCATCGCCGTTGCGATGCTGTTGGGCACGCTTGCCGGCCTGGCCGGGGGCGAGCCGCTGGCCGGCGCCGTCGGCTGGCTGGGGCAGCTCTTCATCCGCCTGTTGCGGATGATCATCGTCCCGCTCGTACTCACGTCCATCGTGACCGGTGTCGCCTCGGTCGCCGCCGGCGCCGGCCTGCGGCGGCTGTTCGGCAAGACGTTCGGCTACTACCTGCTGACCAGCGCGCTGGCGAGCACCATCGGCCTCCTGATGGTGAACCTGATCCGTCCCGGGGTGGGCGCCGACCTCGCCGGCGCCGAGACCCACTCGATGCCGGACCTCGCGATTAACCGCTCGCCGGTCGACCTGATCCTCGACATCGTCCCGCCCAACGTCGTGGCGGCGGCCGCCGAGGGTTCCATGCTTTCGGTCATCTTCTTCGCCATCGTGCTGGGCGTCACCATCGCCCTGCTGCAGCCGCGCCACCGGGAGCCGCTGGTGACGCTGTTCGAGGCCGGTTTCGAGGCGATGATGCGGCTGACGCGCGGCATCATCGACTACGTTGCCCCGATCGGCGTGTTCGGCCTCATCGTCAATCTGGTCGGCACCACCGGCCTGGGCGCATTCCAGGCGCTGGGCTGGTACGCGCTGATGCTCGCTTGCGGCTTGACGCTACACCTGCTGCTCGTCCTGCCGCTGCTGCTGTGGCTGGTGGGCGGCATCAACCCGATCGTGCATTTCCGGAACATGGTCGAGCCGCTCGTAATGGCGTTCTCGACCAGTTCGTCGGGGGCGACACTGCCCGTCACCATGAACGTCGTCCAGAAGAAGGTGGGCGTGTCGAACCGCGTCACGTCCTTCGTGCTGCCGATGGGGGCGACCATCAACATGGACGGCACGGCGCTCTACGAGTGCGCCGGCGTCCTGTTCATCGCGCAGGTGCTGGGGGTGACGCTAGGGCTGGAACAGCAGATCCTGGTCGTGTTCGCGGCCCTGCTGGCGTCGATCGGCGCGGCCGCCGTGCCCTCCGCCGGGCTGGTCGTGATCTTCATCGTGCTCGAGGCGGTCAACCTGACCGGGCCGCAGGTGGAGCTGATCGTCGGCGCGATGCTGGCCATCGACCGGCCGCTGGACATGTTCCGCACCGCGGTCAACGTATACAGCGATTCCTGCGGCGCCGCCATCATTGCCCGCTCGGAAGGCGAGACGGGCGTTGACGTGCCGGCGGCGGTTCCAGCGGGCGCCGGCGGGTGAGCCATCGATGCGCATAGTGGTCGTGGGTGGCGGCGGGATTGGGTACGCGCTCGCGGAGGCTCTGGCGGCGCCGACAGCCTCCGGGAGCATTTCGGAATAGGCCACGTCGTCTGGCCCGAGGCGCAGCTCGCGGACGCCATCGAACGGATCATCATGGCCCCCGGCGCCCTCGACGCCGCCGTCTTCGCCGACGGGCGCATCGAGCTGCTCAAATTCCGGATCGAGCGGGACTCGCCGCTGGCGTAGCGACCCATCGCGGTGCTTGAGCTGCCGCCGGGCGTGGTCGTGGCGGCTGTCCGCCATGGAGACTCCGTCTCGATTCCGCGCGGGACCTTCCAGCTCTCGGAGGGCGACCGGGTGATCGTGATGGGGATGCGCGAGGGCATTGCCCGGCTCCGCCGGCGCATTCTTCCCGCGGCCGACGCGAGCCGGCAGATGGTAACGATCGTGGGCGGCGGCGACGTCGGCTTCCGGTTGGCGCGGCGCCTGGAGCGGGTGCGGGGCATCCGGCTGCGAGTGATCGAGCGGGACGGCGCCCGCGGCGCCGCGGTCGCGTCGGTGGTCCACCAGATTGACGGCGGGCGCGCCAGCCTGCTGGCGGTCCTCGAGGACGGCCAGGCCAAGGTCGTGGAGCTGACCGTGCCTGCCGGCTACCCGCAAACCGCGCTGCGCGATCTCCAGATGCCGCAGGAATCGATCGTAGGCACGCTGCTGCGCACGGGCGACGCCATCGTGCCTGGAGGCAAGGACGAGATCCGCGCGGGGGACCGGCTGCTCATCTGCTGCACCGACGCCGCCGCGGCGGACGTCCGCGACGCGTTTTCCCTGGCGGCCCCCTGAAGCGTTCCCGCACCAGCAACCGTTGACAGCATGCGCATCTTCGTCGTGATACACGTCGCCGGTCGGATCCTGCGCCTGCTCGGCGCCGCGTTTCTCGTGCCGGTCGCGCTGTTCGGGGCCATCCCGTTGTCTGGGCGGAGCTGAGCATCGTCGATGCGGTGTTCGAGTCGATGCCCGGCTTCACCACGACGGGCGCAACGGTGCTGGTCGACTTCGGACAGCTCGACCGGGCCACGATATTCTGGCGCGCGCTGACCCAGTGGCTGGGCGGGATGGGCGTCATCACGCTGTTCGTGGCGATGCTGCCGCGGCTCGCGTTCGGTGTGCGCCAGCTGTTCTTCACGGAGGCCCCGGGCCCGACGGCCCAGTCGCTGGCGCCGCACGTCCGCGAGACGGCGGCGTATCTCTGGCGGCTGTACGCCGGCCTTACCGCGGCGGAGCTGATCGTGCTGCAGGCGGCCGGGATGCCGCTGTTCGACGCGGCGTGCCACGCGCTGACGACGCTGTCCGCCGGCGGTTTCTCTCCCAACCCGCAGTCGATCATGGGCTACCAGAGTCCCGCGATCGAGTGGATCCTCTGCCTGTTCATGTTTCTTGCGGGCGCGAACTTCGCCCTGCAGTACCGGGTGCTGCTCGGCCGTCCGGGAGCGCTGCTGCGGGACGAGGAGTTTCGGGCCTGCGCCGGGGTGGTGCTGCTGGCGTTGATGTTCATCGGAGGCTGCGCCGGTTCCGCCGCCGGGGGGCCGAAAGTGCTGCGGCATCTGCTCATCGGCCGCTACACGCTGCTGGAGCTGCGGCGCACGCTGCATCCGCGCGGGGTGCTGGTCTTCTTCCTGTTCTACGTGCTCGTCTTCGCCGTGACCGCCGCGTGCGTGATTGGACTGGGCGGGGTCGGTCCCATGGCGAGCTACGGCGACCTGCACCCGTTCAGCAAGGTCCTGCTGACCGCGACGATGTGGATTGGCCGTCTGGAAATCATCGCCGTCCTGGCGCTGCTGCGCTGGGAGGTGTGGCGGTTCGCGCACTGGCGATCGCAGGCGCCGCAGAGCGCTCCGTGTCGTCTCTGGAGCGCGATGGCCCACCTGTCCGCGCGGTCACTTTCGGCGAGGATCTCAGCTGGGCGGAGGACCGCGAGGGGAACTACGGCCTGTACGACATTCCGGCCGGTGCGCGGGCGGAGGAGCGGTAGTCGCGCTGATGATCCGACTCTGCTCAGTGGATTGCCAGCACGTCGACACCTGCCGCTCGCCCGGCGGCGCCGAGACTCTGGTCCAGCGTGGCCAGCGGAATCCGCATCCGCACGGCGAGCTCCAGGTACATCGCATCGTAGGCGGAGATTCGGTGTGTGCTCGCCAAGTCGAGCACCGCACCCCATGTGCGCGACGCAGCGATCGGGTCGACCTCGATCGGCAGAGCATCGAGGTGTGCACGAACCTCGGGCCACTCGTCCTTCGTGATGCGGCCCCGACGGGTCGCAACGAGCAGCACGTTGGCCGTCTCGACGGGCCACAGCGCCGGGACGAATGCGCGAGTATCGAGCAACTCGTCCAGCAACCGGCGCGTCGCTGCGGTAGCCTCGTCGGGGAAAATCCACGTCATGGTGACCGAGCAGTCAAGTACGAACGCCATTCAATAGCGTCGTCCTTCCTCGATCATCTGCCGCACCGACAACCCTCCCAGGCTGTGCGTCCGCTGGAACTCCTTCAACCCGTCAATAGCTGTCCGGATTGTGGCGGCGTTGCTTTGTCGAAAAGGGATCAATTCGGCCACCGGATGATTGTGCCTGGTTATCACGAAGCGTTCCCCCTGCTGCACGCGCTTGAGCAACTGGGGAAGATGCGTCTTGGCTTCGAATGCGCCAATTTCTGACACCAGTCGAGACCTCCATGAGGTTACTTCAGTCCGTACTCAGACTAGTCTATATCAGGTACATCTTGGCCGTTAGGCAAGGCGCGGTAGTAGGCCGCCGGACGTTGCGGGTGTTTCCGGGAACAGGTAGGAACGGTCGGGAAAAGGGAAGGTGGTGCCGGAGGTCGGAATCGAACCGACACGAGGGGTGAACCTCACTGGATTTTGAGTCCAGCGCGTCTGCCAGTTTCGCCACTCCGGCGTGCAGGGCCTGTGCAAATGGCGTCGGCTACTCTCGGACGGTGCCGTCGTGCCGCCACAGAAAGAGCGTGCGGGTGTTCCCGCGCAAGTCGGTGAAGCGGTCGATCTGGTCCGCCGACCAGTCGCCCATGCTGAAGGCGTGCGAGACGATCCGCGCGCCGGGGGGCAGTTGCGAAGTCAGCAGCGGGCGGAGCTTCAGGTTCGACGAAGACAGCAGGTAAAGCGTCACGACCGTGGCGTCGGAGACATCGACCGTCATGGCGTCCTGCTCGATGAACGTCACCAGGTGCTGCACGCCTTCGCGCTCGGCGTTGGCGTTCGCCTCCGCGATCCGCTGCGGGTCGATGTCGATGCCGACCCCGCGTGCGCCGAACTCCCGGGCGGCGGTGATCACGATCCGGCCGTCGCCGCAGCCGAGGTCGTACACCACGTCCGACCCACTGACGCCCGCGAGTTCGAGCATCCGGTCGACCACGTCCTGCGGCGTGGGGACGAAGGGCGCCAGGCTGTTGCCGCCCTGGGCGGCCAGCCGGTGCTGTCCGCCGAGCGTGGAAATAGCCGCGACCAGCGCGACGGCGAGCAGCGGATAGGCGAGACGTCGAATCATGGCACAGTCGCTCCTGGCACCCATAACTTTACAACACGCCCGCTCGACACCCGCCGGCGTTGCCTGCCGCCACCCGGGGCGAGTGCGGGCGAGTCAGGGTAAATTGCCTTGTTTGAACAGGTTCCGGTTGCCCAATGGCGCAGGATGCGCTAAAATTGACGGTCTGTCTCGAACACTGGTTTCCTGCAACCGGCATCTGGTTGCAACCGGGGGTTATGTTGGAATTCGAGATCGGTGACAAGGTCATATACCCGAATCATGGGGTTGGCGTCGTCAAGCGTATCGAGACGAAGACCATACTTGGCACCACCTGTGGATTCTACTCGCTGCGCATGGCGTCCAGCGACACGACGGTTCTGGTCCCGATTGATAACGTAGAGGGCGTGGGGCTGCGCGGCGCCATCGCGGGCACCGAGGTCAAGAAGGTGTTCACCCTGCTGGGCAACGGCAAGATCGACAATCACCAGAACTGGAAGGGCCGCTTCAAGGACAACTCGGACAAGATGCGGACCGGCTCGATCTACGACGAGATCGACGTCCTCAAGAACCTCAACTTCCTGAGTCAGACCAAGAACCTCTCGTTCCGCGAGAAGCGGATGCTCGACCGGGCGAGGTTCCTCGTTGTCTCGGAGGTATCCGAGGTGACGAGCGAGGAGAGCGACGCGGTCGAGGAGAAGGTCAACAACGCGCTCGACCGCTGCCTCGCCAACCATGCCCGCCAGTTGGCGAAGACGCACACGGCAGAGGCCAAGGTGAGCGAGGAAGAGGTCGCGCAGCAGGAGGCGCACGCGTCCTAGGAGCAGCGGCGCCGGTCCGTTCCCCGTCGCGACCGCGGCTCGGCCCCTTGCAGGGTCGGGCCTTTTCTTTGTCAGCCCCATGAAGAACGCGTTCGAAACGGTCGTGGCGGCCGTGCGCTCGCTGGCGGCGTACGTCGGCGTCAGCATGTGGGTCCTCGTGTGCGGCCCGCCCGGCATGCTGCTGGCGCTGGCGACAGGCCGTCCGCATGGGTTGTATGTGCTCGGGCGCCTGGGTGTCCGGATCGGTGTGGGCGCAGCCGGCATCCGTTGCCGGGTGGCCGGGGAGCAGCACATTCAGCGCGACCGGGCGGCCGTGTACTGCGTCAACCACGCCAGCAACGTCGAACCACCGATCCTGTACATGGCGTTGGCGGCGCTCCATCCGCGCCTGCGCATTCTCTACAAGGCGCAGATTCACAAGCTCCCGGTGCTCGGCCGCGCATTCGACATTGCCGGTTTCGTGCCGATCGAGCGGCGCAGTCCGCGGCGCAGCATGCAGGCCATCCTGCAGGCGGCGGCGGCGGTGCGCGCCGGCAATTCGTTCCTCGTGTTTCCCGAGGGCACGCGGAGCCGGACGGGCGCGCTGCTGCCGTTCAAGCCGGGCGTGTTTCTGATTGCCGCCCGGGCCGGGGCGCCAATCGTGCCGGTGGCGATTCAGGGGACGCGCGACGCCATGCGCAAGGGCAGCCCGGTCGTCCGGCCGGTCACCGTCAGCGTGCGCATCGGTGCGCCGATTGAGTCCGGCGCGCCGGGCGGCGAGGCGGCGCTGCTGGAACGGACGCGCGCCGCCGTGGCGGACCTGCTCGCGCAGGGGCCGATTCAGCGCTCAGCCGCCGATGAAGAACGACAGCGTCCAGGCCGGTAGCGGAACGCTGTCGGTCGAGGCAATCCCGTCGAGCAGCCGCACGTCGATCGTGCGGAACTGCTCCAGCTCCGCGTCGAAGCGGATCTCGAGCACGCGGTTGCGCGCGCGGTACGCCGCCTCGAAGCCGATGGCGTCAGCTGCCCCCGCGGCCGCGCCGGCCCCCGGCGCCGGGCCGCCATACGACACCGTCACCCGGTCGCCGAAGGAGTCCGGATCCATGTCGCGCGAGAACTGGATACGCACGGTCGTGTCCGGCGGCACGTCCACGTCGTCCTGCAGCGGCGCGCTGAAGATCACCTCGGGCGGCGGGCCCTGCCGCGCCCGGACCGGCGCAATCGGCTGGCGGTCCGCGGGCGGCTCGGCCAGGCCGATGCCGGTGGCGTCGAGCACGACCATGCCCTCGTGCAGCACGACCCGCCCGGTCACCTCCAGCCAGCGGCCGGTGTCGATGCGCGCCTGAATGTCCAGCTCGAATCCGTCCCCTTTCGGTTCCCGACCCGCTACCCACAGCGCGGCGTCGACTGACGCCAACACGAAGTCCCAGCGGCTCATGCCGGGTGCGGCGGGCAGGTCGCCGAACAGGTTGCGGCCACGGAAGCGGCCGGATACCGTGACCGACTCGCCGAGGCGCGCGGCCGGGTCGAGCGCCAGCGCCCGCAGCGTCGTGCCTCCCGGGCCGGTTCCGCCGGCGACGACGCGGGTGGACGAAGCCACCAGCACCGGCAGCTCGCCAACGCCGGGCCACGGTTTGCCCAGGAGCGATATCGCCAACCGATCGAGCGGGAGGTTCGTTACCCGCGGATCTTCCGGTTCGAGCCGCCCGACGTCATAGAAGGTCCCGGTCGCCTCGATGCGCTCGCGCGTTCCGGCGGGCGGCGGTGTGGCGTCGAGCGCCAGCAGGCGGATGCCGCTGTCGTCGACCAGGTACGCCAGCACGCCGTCGGCCTCGACATCGGCCTGCACGATGACGTCCGTGCCATGGAAGAAGAGGGGCGCGGAGCTGAGCGATTCGAGCGTTACGGCGCGCCGGCCCACCGACTGCGCGTGAACCGCCAGCGGCACGCACAGGGCCACTGGCAGCAGCCGGAGAACGAGCAGGGTCCGTAGGAATCGTTGCACTGGCGAGCGGCCCGTGGCAAAAGGCCTCCGCTGCATGGTAGCACGCGTCCCGCGCCTTGACCGGGGTCGGGGTGAGCCATAGAATCGCTCTCCACAGGCAGCTAGCCTTGGCGGATGTCCGATGCCCGATCAGATCTCGGAGTTGACGACGAACCGCCTGTCCCTCTACCTGCGGTTTCTCAACGAGCTGCACGGCAGGGGTGTCAGGACCGTGTCGTCGAAGACGCTGGCCGAGCAGTTCGGCATGAAGGCGGCCCTGATCCGGAAGGATCTGGCGCACTTCGGCGACTTGGGGGTACGCGGCGTCGGCTACGTCGTGGAGGACCTCCGGCGGGAGCTGCGCTCGATTCTGGGGCTCGACCGGGAGCTCGGCGTAGCGATCGTCGGGGCCGGCAATCTGGGGCTCGCGCTGGCTGACTACCCGGGATTCCGCCAGGAGGGATTCCGGATTGTCGCACTGTTCGAAAACCTGCAGACGAAGGTCGGCAGGGTTTCCCGCGGCGGCGTCGCCATCCACGATATCCGCGACCTCAAGCGGATCGCGCGGCAGGAGGCGATTACGATTGCGGTGATCGCGGTGCCGGAGGCATCCGCCCGGGACGTCGTGCAAACGGTAGTGGAGGCGGGCATCAAGGCCGTGCTCAACTTCTCGCCCGGCGCCTTGCGCGTGCCGCCGCACGTCAAGCTGAAGAGTGTGGATTTGACCGTTTCGCTCGAAAGCCTTTCGTTCTATCTGGCGCGCGAGGCGGGCCGGAACCAGAAACGTGACTGACCAGGGGGACGCGGCGCCGCCCGGGACGGAGGCACCGCCGGCCGCGGCGCTCTCGCACGTCGACGACCGCGGGCGGGTGCGCATGGTGGACGTCGGCGGCAAGCCGGCCACGGCGCGCGTCGCGGTAGCGCGCGGCCGCATCGCCATGAGTGCGCATGCCCGGCGGCTGATCCGCGACGGCCGGATCGCGAAGGGCGACCCGCTGCAGGCCGCGCGCATCGCCGGCATCATGGCGGCCAAGCGCACGGCCGATCTGATTCCGCTCTGTCACCCCATCGCGCTGACGCACGTGGAGGTCGACCTGCGCAGCCTGGACGAGGGGTACGAGATCGAGGCGCGGGTGTCGACGACCGCCCCGACCGGCGTGGAGATGGAGGCGCTGACCGCCGTCTCGGCGGCGGCGCTCACCGTCTACGACATGCTCAAGGCTGCCGACCGCTCCATGGTGATCGGCGATATCCGGTTGATCGAGAAGGCCGGCGGCCGGTCCGGCACGTACCGCGCGGAGTAATCCCATGCCCGAGCCGCAGATATCCACGCTGGCCGACCTGCCGTTCCACATCGTGGGGCGCTATCCGCGGCCGACGCTGGTGCAGCGCTGCACGCCGGATGGCTTCGATACGTACTCCAGCAACGACCTGTTCGATCGGATCCGCACCCTGAGCCTGGGGCTGGCGGCCCTCGGCGTCAAGCCGGGCGACCGGGTGGCGCTGATGAGCGACAGCCGGCCGGAGTGGGTGATCACCGACCTGGCGATACTCACCGCGGGCGCCGTGACGGTGCCGATCTACCCGACCCTGCCGGCGGCGCCGGCAGGCTACATCCTGGCCGATTCCGGCGCCGCGGTGGCGATCGTCGCCGACGAGGTGCAGGCCTCCAAAGTGCGCCAGGCGCGGCCCGAGCTGCCGCAACTGCGCGAGTTGATCCTCATCGACGGTGAAGGCGGCGCCGACCGGGACGGCGAGACGACCCTCGCCGCGGTGCAGGCGCGCGGTCACCAGCGCCTGATGACGGAGAACGGCCTTGCCCGCCAGTACAAGGAGGCCGCGGCGGCGATCGAAGCCGAGGAGCTGGCCACCATCATCTACACGTCCGGCACGACCGGCGACGCCAAGGGGGTCATGCTGACGCACGGCGCCATTGTGGCCAACCTGATCGATGTGGATGCGTCGGTGCACTTCGAGGAGACGGACGAGGCGTTGTCGTTCCTGCCGCTGAGCCATGCCTTCGAGCGCACGACCGTCTACATGTACTTGTTCAAGGGCGTTACGGTGACGTTTGCGGAATCGCTCGACACGGTTGCACGCGACATGGTGCGGGTGCGGCCGACCGTGATGACCGGCGTGCCGCGCGTGTTCGAGAAGCTGCATTCCCGCGTGCACGACATGGTGGCGCAGTCGCCGGCCATCCGGCAGCGCCTGTTCCACTGGGCCGTCGGCGTGGGGCGCGCGCGGGTCCTGGCCGGCCGTAGCGGCGGACGGCCGCCGCTGCTCGCCGGCCTTGCCGACCGGCTCGTGCTCTCGAAGATCCGGGAGCGCACGGGCGGCCGGCTGCGGTTCGTCTGCTCGGGCGGCGCGCCGCTGCCGGTCCACGTCGCCGACTTCCTGTTCGCGGTCGGGATACCGGTGCTGGAGGGGTACGGCCTGACCGAGACGGCGCCGGTGCTCACCACCAATCCGCTGAGCGCCCCGCGGACCGGGACCGTCGGGCTGCCGCTGCCGCGCGTGGAGCTCCGCCTGGCGGAGGACGGAGAGATCCTGGCCCGCGGCCCAAACGTGATGCGCGGCTACTACGGCAAGCCGGAAGCAACGGCCGAGGCGATCCAGGACGGCTGGTTCCACACCGGGGATATTGGCCGCTTCGATGACGGCGGCTACCTCCTCATCACCGACCGCAAGAAGGAGCTGCTGGTGACCGCGGGCGGCAAGAACATCGCGCCGCAGCCGATCGAGCAGCAGTTCAAGCAGCACGCGCTGGTGGCGGAGGCGGTGCTGATCGGCGACCGGCGGCCGTTTGTCGCGGTCCTCATCATGCCCGACTTCGACGCGCTGGCGGCGGCGCTGGGTGAGCCCGCGGCCTCCGACCGGGAGGCGCTGGTGCGGCGGAGCGACGTGCTGCGGCTCTACGATCCGGTTGTCGCTGCGGTCAGCGCGGGCCGGCCGGCCTACGAGCAGACGAAGCGCTTCCGGCTGCTGCCGGCCGAGCTGAGCATCGAGGGCGGCGAGCTGACGCCGACCCTCAAGGTGAAGCGCCGGGTGATTGCCGAGAAGTGGGGCGACCTGATCGAGGAGCTGTACGCTTCCTAAAAAATCCGCATGCTCGCGAGCGGCCACCAGCGGAACTGGACCCGGCCGATGATGTAGCCCTTCGGCACCTGGCCCCAGTGGCGGCTGTCCGAGCTGTTGTTGCGGTGGTCGCCCATCACGAAGTAGTACGCCTCTTGTACCACCTCCGGGCCGTGGTTCTCGTAGCTGCGGAACTCCGGCGGCACGTACAAATCCGGCTGCAGCACCTCGTTGACGAATACGCGGCCGTTCTCGATCCGGACGGTGTCACCCTCCTCCGCAATGATGCGCTTGACGAACGACTTGTCGGGGTCGCGGGGATAGTCCAGCATCACGATGTCCCCGGGTTCCGGCTCGCCGAAGAACTGGTACGCGGCCTTGTTGACGATCAGACGATCTTGATCCTGCAGCGTCGGCTCCATGCTGCGGCCCTCGACCCGCGCCACCTGGAATCCAAAGGTGACGATGAGCGTGGCGTAGACCGCAGCCGAGGCCAGCGTCTTGACCCAGGCGGTCAGCTCCTCTCCGGCGCGGCGCAGCAGCACCGCTCGGCGGCGGTTCCACATCGGGGGGGGTGGCCCGATGGCTTCGGGGAGCGCGGCGCCTACAGATTCAGGTGCGTCCGCAACCGTTTGGTCTGGGTGCGGCTCACCGGGATCTCCGTACCGCTCGCGTCCTGCATCTTCAGGATGTAATTCCGGCTGAACCAAGGCACGATCTCCTTGACTTTGTTGATGTTGATCAGATGCGAGCGCCGTACGCGCCAGAACACCGCCGGGTCCAGATTCGCCTGCAGCTCGTCGAGCGTCCGATAGCTCGCCGTGCCGGTCAAGTCGTCGGTCACCACGGTGATGACGTCGTTGGCGAGCGCGGCATATATGATATCGCTCGACTGGATAAGCTGGAATCGCTCAGCCACCTTGACCGCGAGTTGCGCCCGCCCGCCCTGCCGTTCGGCGACGTACTGCACGATGCGCCGCAGTTCCTCGCCGGCCATCGCGGCGCCGCCCGCCGCCCGCTCGCTCGCCAACCGCCCCCGGACCCGCTCGATGGCCCGTTCGAGGCGATCCGGCTCCACCGGTTTGAGGAGGTAGTCTACCGCGTTGACCTCGAACGCATCGATGGCGTATTCGTCGTAGGCCGTCACGAACACGACGCGGGTGTCGACGTGGCGGGCCAGCAGATCGCGGGCCACGTCGAAGCCGTTGCGGCCCGGCATCTGGATATCCAGCAGCACCAGGTCCGGACGCAGCGCGTCGATCAGCGCGAGCGCCTCCAGGCCGTCGGCGGCCTGTCCGGCAACTTCCACCGCGGCGATTCGATCGAGCTGGAAGCAGAGCTCCTGCCGGGCCGGCTGCTCGTCGTCGACCACCAGTGTGCGCAGCGTCATCACTGCTCGACCGCCTGCATCGCCGCCGGCCGCGGCACGTCGACCAGCGGGATCCGTATCCGGGCGCAGGTCCCCTGGCCGGGGGTGCTTTCGAAGCGGAGATGGTAGTTCTCTCCGTATATCACCCGCAGGCGTTCGTCCACGTTGCGCAGGCCGATGCCGCCGTTTCCGCCGGCGCCGGCGGCGCCCGCCGGCATGCCGGCGCCGTTGTCGGCCACCTCGATGATCGCGTGCTCCCCGGTGCGCCGGCTGCGGATCGTGACGCGCCCGCCGCCGACCTTGCGCGCGAGCCCGTGCTTGATCGAGTTCTCGACGAGCGGCTGCAGCAGCATGCTGGGCATGATCAGCTCAAGGCTGTCTTCGCTGATCTCCTTCTCGACCGCCAGCGTCGGTCCGAACCGCGCCGTTTCGATGTCGAGATACTCGTCGATGGACGCGAGCTCCTCGCGCAGCGTCACGAACTGCTCGCCGCTCCGCAGCAACCGCCGCAGCATTCTCGACAGCTTCAGGATCAGCGTCCGGGCCGTATCCGGCTGCGACCGGATCAGCGAGGAAATCGAGGTCAGGGTGTTGAACAGGAAGTGCGGGTTGATCTGGTTGGACAGCGCCTCGAGCCGGGCGGCCAGCAACAGCTTCTCCTGTTCCTGCAGGCGGTGCTCGATGCGCGCCGTGTTCCAGATCTTGATCGGGATCGTGACGCACATCACGGTGGATACGACCACTACCACTGCCAGCCAGGCGTTCGGCGGCTGCATGTGGAACAGATGGTCGCCGAACCGCAGGCCGAGACCGAGACGGAGCAGCTCCAGGCCGACCGGCGCCGCCAGCAGCGCCACGAGCCAGTCGACCCGCAGCCGGCTGACCAGCTGCCAGGCATGGCGGTGCAGGTCGGCGAAGAACATGGGAGAGAAACGCCAGATCGCCTCCTTGGGGCAGATCTCGCGCAGGCCGCCGCCGCTGAATCCACACCCCACGGCGAACGGCAGGGCGATGAGCTCGCCGGCGATGAGCGCCGGCGCGCCGACGAGCACGCCGACGATGGCGCCGGCGTAGGGCCCGGCAATCAGGCCGGTCAGGAACGGTCCGGCCAGAGAAAGGTCGCTGGCGTTGTAGTTGAGCAACAGGCGGGCGGTGACGCCGCCGCACAGCGGGAGGCCGAACGCCGCGGCGAATACCAGGCGCTCGCGCCAGGCGCGCTGCTCCGTGAGCAGAATGCGCCGGAACTGCTGGAAGCGGACCAGCATCGTGGCCAGAACGGCCACGACGGCCACCTTGACCACGAGCGTCGTGAGCAGGAACTGTGACGCTGAGAGAAACTTCACGTCAACCGGCACGGACCAGCGACCACTATACCTGTTTCTTGCGGTGGGCGACGGGACAGGATATAGTCCGTGCGCCGGTACGGAGTACCCATCCCCTTGATTTCTCTATTCGATCAGGCAGGCTCGGGGCGCGCCCACGCCGTCGTCGCCTCGGACGCGGCGACCCGCGCGCTGTCCGTCACTGCCGTCGAAAACGACTTCGTCGAGCGTGTCTATACCGACATCTCCTGGTGGTACGACCTGTTCTTCGGGCCGACGCTGCACGCCGGCCGGCTCGAGGCGATCCGCCGCCTGCCGATCCGTCCGGGCGACCGCATCCTGGAAGTGGGCGTCGGCACGGGCATCAACGCCTGCCTGTATCCCCGCGACTGCCGGGTGACCGGCATCGACTTCTCGGCTTCCATGCTGGCGAAGGCGGATCGCCGCATCGCGGCGCGCGGGGTGCGCAACGTCGAGCTCCTGGAGATGGACGCGGCCGACCTGCAGTTCGAGGACGACTCGTTCGATCACGTATACGCCCCGTACGTCATCAGCGTCGTTCCCGACCCGGTCCAAGTCACCCGCGAGATGCACCGCGTGTGCCGCCCCGGCGGTCACGTGGTGGTTCTCAACCACTTCCGCAGCGAGAACCGGATGATGGCGTGGGCCGAGCGCATCCTGTCGCCCCTGACGGTACACATCGGCTTCAAGGCCGATGTCGACCTGCCGGCGTTCCTGCTCCAGACCGGATTCCAGCCGGTGTCGATCGAGAAGGTCAACATCCCCCGGATCTGGTCGCTGGTCACGTTCCGCAAGGAAGGTCCGACCGCGTAGCGCGGCCGGGACGGGGCGCCGTGCACGAGCGCGAATTCTTCGACGAACGGCCGGAAACGAAGACGGCCACCTATTCCTGCCCGAAGTGCCGCTTCCGGGGGGATTACCAGGTACGCTGGATCCGGCGCACGCGCAAGAGCCGTCTGCCGCGCGGCGCGGGCGAGCGCGACCGCGCGATGTTCGACAAGCTGCGCAATTACCTCGTGCGCGTGGACGACATGGTCGTCTGCTAGAAGTGCCGCCGCCGGTTCGACATTCCTTCCCACCAGAGCCTCGCGTTCTTCTAGTTCCACTCGGGGCTGCGCTACTTCATCAACTCGGGGCTGCGCTGCTTTATCAACTCGGGGCTACGCCCCGAACCCCCGGCGGCCGCTAGCGGGGACCCCATAGCCCCGCGCCGCGGCCGCCGAGCCGCGCCGTGCGCGGCTTGGGGATGACTTTTTGCGTGCTCGTCGTCCCGTTCCATATTCAACCGTGCTACACCCCTGGCCGCCGGCTCCCGGCGGCGGGGCGGCGGCTTCATCGGCTTATAATCGAGCGACATGCCGCAGGGCAATCCGCGCGCCGCAGCGCCAGCAGTCGGTGATGAAACCCCGCGTAGCACCGAGAGCGGTCAGCCGCCCGGCTGGCTAGGCGCGAATTGCGAGCATATTCGCCGCCATGTGAGCGATGAGCAAGCCGCGCACGGCGCGGCTCGTCGGCCACGGAGTGGGGCGACGGGGCCCCCGCGAGTGGCCGGCGGGGGTTTGGGGCGTAGCCCCAAGTCGAAATGCCGGCTCGCCGCCGTGCTGGCGGCCGGCATCCTCGCGGCCGGTCCGGCGCCGCTCCGCGCGCAGGACACCGCCACGGCCGAGCAGCAATTCCATCAGGAAACCACACGCGCGCTGGCGCGCGGCAAGCTGGACGAGGCCGAGGCGCTGGCTGCCGCACGCGCCGCGGACGATCCCGCCGCCGCCGCGGTGCGGGCCGCCGTGCTCGTGCGCCGCGGCCGCTACGCCGAGGCGGAGACGCTGCTCGACCCGATAGCCCAGGCCGCTCCGGCAAGCGCTGCCGCGCTGGAGATGGGGCTGCTGCTGCAGCGGGTAGGCCGCGCCCGCGAGGCGCTGACGTACCTGGATGCCGTGGCCGCCTACGGCGCGCGCTCGCGGCGGCCGGTCGACCAGTACCGCGGCGGCCTCGCCGAGCGTGCGCTGGGGCGGTTCCGGCAGGCGAACGGCATGTTGCGGTCCGCGGCGCTGGCAGCCCCCGAGGACCCTGCCAATCAGACCGCGTGGGGCGACCTGTTCCTCGAGAAGTACAACCGGGCCGACGCCGTGCAGTCATACGCGGACGCGCTGAAGCTGGACCAGGAATGGGCGCCCGCCCATCTCGGCCTGGCGCACGCCATCGCCGACGAGAATCCGCCGGCCGCGCGCGGCTCGGTCGACCGGGCGCTGGAAATCGACCCCGAGAACGTCGGCGCGCACCTGTTCGTGGCCGCCCAGGAGCTGGGCGACCGCAACGAAGAGGCGGCCCGTGCGGCGCTCGACGAGGCGCTGCGGATCAATCCCGGCAGCCTGGAGGCGCGCTCGCTCGCGGCCGCCATGGCGTACCTGGACGACCGCATCCCTGAATTCGAGGCGGAGGTGGCGCGCGCGCTGGAGATCAACCCGGCGTACGGCGAGATCTATCGCATCGCCGGCAGCCACGCCGCGCAGGCGTACCGCTTCGACGAGGCGGTCGCGCTCGTGCGGCGCGCGATTCGAATCGATCCCGGCAACAGCCGGGCGCAGGCGGAGCTCGGCATGCACCTGCTGCGCACCGGCGACGAGCCGGCGGCGCGGGCCGCGCTGGAGCGGTCGTTCGCCGACGACCCGTTCGACGTCATCACCTACAACCTGCTGGAGATGATGGACACGCTCGACGAGTTCGAGACGTTCGAGCGGGGGGATCTGATCGTGCGCCTCCACCCCTCCGAGGCGCCGATCCTGAAGGAGTACGTGCTGTCGCTCGCGCAGGAGGCGCTCGACACCCTGGCGGCGCTGTACGACGTCGAGATCCAGGGGCCGATCCTGGTCGAGGTATTTCCGCGGCACGACGACTTCGCCGTGCGCAATCTGGGGCTGCCCGGCATGATTGGCGCGCTCGGCGCCTGCTTCGGGCGGGTGGTCACGATGGATTCGCCGCGCGCCCGCCCGCCGGGCGACTTCAACTGGCGCGCCACGCTGTGGCACGAGATCGCCCACGTCGTCACGCTGCAGATGTCGGCGCAGCGCTTGCCGCGGTGGCTGTCGGAGGGCGTGTCAGTCTACGAGGAGCAGCGCGCCCGGCCGGCGTGGGGCCGCGACCAGGCGATGTCGTTCGCCCGGGCGCTCAACGACGACGCCGTGCTGTCGCTGCGTGACCTCAACGGCGGGTTCTCGGACCCGCGGACCATCTCGCTGGCGTATTTTCAGGCGTCGATCCTGGTGGCGCATATCGTGGACCGCTACGGTGAGCCGGTGCTGCACGACCTGATTACTTCGTACGGGCGCGGCCTCGACACCGAGGAGGCGCTCGTGAGCATCGGCCTCGACTTCGACACGCTGCAGGCCAGTTTCGACGAGTCCGTCGCTGAGCGTTTCGGTGCGCTGCAGGAAACGCTCCGACCGGTGGCTTCAGAGGCGCCGGAAGCGCCGGCGGATCCGCTCGCGGCGCCCCCGGCGGAGCCGGATCCGGCGGCCCAGCTCGACGCCCTGCGCCAACTGGCGGAGGAGCATCCGGATCGGTTCGAGATCCAGTTCGCACTCGGACGGGCGCTGCGCGAGGCGGGCGAGATGGAGGCTGCGATTGCGGCGCTCGAACGGGCGGTCATGCTGGCGCCGATGATGACGGGCATCGACAGCCCGCGCGGGCTCATCGCCGCGATTGCCGAGTCGCAGGGGGATCGCGACCGCGCGCTGCGGGAGCTGGAGTTGCTGCTCGAAATTGACGAGACCTCGCTCGAAGCCGCCCGCCAGCTTGCCGCGCTGGCGGAGGAAGCGGGCGACGAGCGCCGGATGAACCTGGCGTACGACCGCCTGATCGGCATCGATCCGTTCGATCCCGTGCCCCACCTCGCGATCGGGCGGATGGCGCTGGCGCGCGGCGACGCGGACGCCGCGGCGCTGGAGTTCACGGTGGCGCTGGAGGCCGGGCCGGTCGACCGCGTGTCGGCCTGGTGCAATCTGGCGGAGAGCCACCTGCAGGGCGGCCGCTTCGACGAGGCCAAGCGCGCGGCGCTGGCCGCGCTGGAGATGGCGCCGACCTACGAGCGCGCGCAGGAGTTGCTGCTGCGCGCGATCGAGGAGGCGCCGTGACGGCTACCGGCCGTTGGCCGGAACGCCTCCCGGCGTGGCTTGCGCTCACTGCTGCCGCCAGCCTGCTCCTCGCCGTGGCGGCGCCGGCCGTCGGCGCCCAGGTGATCGGCGCCAACCTCGACGGGCTCGAGTGGACGTTCGTCCGGATCCGCTACAGCTCGGAGGCCGAGCGTCTGGAGCAGTTCCGCCGCCGCTACTGGAGCGAGCCGTGGGCCATCGACGGGCCGGCCGCCGAGCAGAACCTGTCCCGCCGCATGGAGCGCGTCACCTCCGTCAAGGTCAACGATCCGCTCATCATGGAGCTGTCCGACCGGCGGCTCTGGACGTATCCATGGATCTACTTCGTCGAGCCGGCCAACATGGAGCTGTCGGAGGAGGAGGCCGGGATCCTGCGCGAATTCCTGCTGCGCGGCGGCACCGCCACGTTCGACGATTTCCACGGCCCGCTCGAATGGGAGCTGTTCGAGCAGCAGCTGCGGCGGGTGTTTCCCGACCGCGCGCTGGTCGAGCTGGCGTCCGACCATCCGGTGTTCAGCTGCTTCTACGTGTTGCCGGAGTATCCGCAGATAGCCGGACTCGGGTCGTTCTTCGGCGGCGTGACGTGGGAGAAGGGCGGCTACCGGGCGCAGCTGCACGGCATCCTGGACGACAACGGCCGGGCGATGGTGCTGGCCAACTTCAACACCGACATGGGCGACGGCTGGGAGTGGTCGAACGCCGAGGAGTATCCGGGCTACGTGGAGCACACGGGCCGCGCATACCGCATGATCATCAACGAGATCGTCTATGCACTCACCCATTGAGACGGACGCCGTGGAGCAGGCCGCGGCGCGCGTGAGGGACGGACGGGAACGCATCCTGACGGAGTTGCACAAGGTCATCGTCGGCCAGGACGAGGTGCTCGACCTGGTCCTGGTCGCGCTGTTCACCGGCGGTCACTGCCTGATCACCGGCGTACCGGGTCTGGCCAAGACGCTGCTGGTCAAGACGCTCGCGCGCGTGCTCCACCTGACGTTCAAGCGGATTCAGTTCACGCCCGACCTGATGCCGGCCGACATCACGGGCACCGAGGTGCTCGAGGAGAGCGACGGCCACCGGGCGCTGCGGTTCGTCAAGGGGCCGGTCTTCGCCCAGATCATCCTGGCCGACGAGATCAACCGCACCCCGCCCAAGACGCAGGCGGCCCTGCTCGAGGCGATGCAGGAGTACCAGGTCACTGCCGCCGGCCGGAGCTACGACCTGGAACGGCCGTTCCTCGTGCTCGCGACGCAGAACCCGATCGAGCTGGAGGGGACCTACCCGCTGCCGGAGGCGCAGCTCTCGCGGTTCATGTTCAACGTCGTCATGTCGTACCTGCCGGAGGACGACGAGGTGCGGGTGGTGACGACCACCACCTCGGACGAACACGGGGATCCGGAGCGGATCCTCGACGGCGCGGACATCCTGGAGTTTCAGCGGCTGGTGCGTCAGGTGGTAGTGTCGGACGAAGTGGCGCGCTACGCGGTACGTCTCGTGGACGCCTCGCGGCCCGGCCGCGCCAACACCCCGGAATTCGTGGAGCGCTGGGTTCGCTGGGGCGCCGGCCTGCGCGCCTCGCAGGCGCTCATTCTGGGCGGCAAGGCGCGCGCGCTGATGCAGGGCCGCTACCACGTGTCGGTGGAGGACGTCCGCCGGCTCGCTCCCCCGACGCTGCGCCACCGGCTGGTCACCAACTTCTTCGCCGAGTCCGAGGGCATCGACGCGGAAACGGTGATCGCGCGCCTGCTGGAGACCGTGCCGGCGCCCGCCAGCGGCATGTGAGGTCGTCAGCCCGTGGCAAGACCCCACTGCATTCGAGCGGCGATGCGGCATCCGGTAGATGGGGCTGCGCCCCAAACCCCCGGCGGCTGCTTGCGGGGACCCCTTCGCCCCGCGCCGCGTCCGCCGGGCCGCGCCGTGCGCGGCTTGCTCATCGCTCACAAATCTTCGAATATGCTCGCTCTTCACGCCTTGCCAGCCACGCGCCTCACCGCTCTCGGTGCGACGCGGGGTCTTGCCACGGGCTGACATGGCTGCGGTGCCCCGTCCCAACGAGCTGCGCTATCTCGACCCGGCGGTGATCGCGCGCATCGGCTCCATGGAACTGCGCGCGCGCGCAGTCGTCGAAGGCTTCCTGAGCGGGCTGCACCGCAGCCCTTCCCAAGGCTTCAGCGTGGAGTTCTCCGAGTACCGGCAGTACATGCCGGGCGACGACACGGCGCTGATCGACTGGAAGCTGTACGCGCGCAGCGACCGGCACTACGTAAAGAAATTCGAGGAGGAGACCAACCTGGAGTGCCATCTCCTGCTGGACGTCTCCGGGTCGATGGGCTACGGCTCGGGCAGTGTGACGAAGCAGGAGTACGGGGCATATCTGGCCGCCTCGATCGCGTACCTCATGAACCGGCAGCACGACGCGGTCGGCCTGCTGGCGTTCGCCGACCGGATCGTCCAGCACCTGCCCGCCAGCGGGCGCCCCGGCCATCTGCGGCGGCTGCTGCTGGCGCTGGACGCGCTGCGGGCCGAGCGCGGGTCGGACCTTTCCAAGCCGCTCGACCGGCTGGCGGAGGCGCTGTCGCGGCGCGGCATGGCGGTGCTCATCTCCGACCTGCTGGACGACCCCGCCGCGGTCATCCGCGGACTCCGGCATCTGCGCTTCCGCGGCGTCGACGTCATCGTGTTCCATCTGCTCGATCCGGCGGAGCTGACGTTTCCGTTCGAAAACGCCGCGCGATTCCGCGATCTGGAGAGCGGCGCCGAGCTGACCGCCGTGCCGTCCGCCGTGCGCGAGCGGTACCTGCAGGAGGTCCAGGCGTTCATCGCGCTGTACCGGCGCGAATTGCAGCTGGCCGGCATCGACTACTGCCTGGTGGATACGTCGCAGGCGCTCGACGCGGCGCTGCTGGCGTACCTCTCGGCGCGCAGCCGGCGCTGTTAGCTGAATCCTCGTGTCCTTCCTGTTCCCTGCGTTTCTGGTCGGCGCGCTGGCGGTTGCCATTCCGATACTGCTGCACTTTGTGCGGCGCGAATCGGCGCCGCCGCTGGCGTTCAGCGACCTGCGGTTCCTGCGCCGCGCGCAGACGGCGGCCACGCGCCGGCGGTGGCTGCGGGACTGGCTGCTGCTGGCGTTGCGGGTCGCGGCGCTGCTGCTGCTGGCGGCGGCATTCGCCCGCCCGTTCTTCGATGCGAGCGGGCTCGCAGGTCGGTCCGTCACGGTCGTGGCGCTCGACCGGTCGTTCAGCATGGCGTTTCCCGGCATGTTCGAGCGCGCCCGGGCCGCGGCGCGGGCAGCGGTCGCGGCGGCGCCGGCCGGCGATCTGGTCGGTGTCGTGACGTTCGACGACCGTGCGCGCGTCGTCGCGGAGCCGGCGCCCGGCCGTGATGCGGCCGTGGCCGCGATCGCCCGCGCGGCGGCCGGCTATGGCGCCACGCGCTATGCCGCGGCGCTGGACGCCGCGGCCGGCGTCATCGGTGCCCGCGAGGGCCGCATCGTGGTGGTCACGGATCTTCAGCAGTCCGGCTGGGCGGCCGGCGGCGGCGGACTGCTGCCGGAGGGGATTACCGTGACGGCGCAGGACGTGGAGCCGGCCGGCGGCAATCTGGCCGTGACGGCGGTGGAGGTGACGCCTGCCGGCGCTGCCGCGGTGGTGGTGAACACCGGTCAGGAGAGCCGGACCGGTCGGGTGGAGCTGCGCGCCGGCGGCGCCGTGATCGAGGCGGAGGAGATGCCGCTCGCGCCGGGAGCCAACGACATCGTTTTCGACGCCGCGCTGCCGCCCGCCGGCCTGCTGGAAGTTGCCGTGGAGGATCCCGGCGGCGTGGCGGCCGACGACCGCCGCTACCATTTGCTCGGCGCAGCGGATCGCATGGAGGTGGCGCTCATCGGTTCCGCCGCCGACGCGTTCTACCTGGATCGGGCGCTGCGCGCCGCGCCGGAGCCGGAGCGCGTCGTCGTCCGGAGTCTCGAGCCGGCGGCCGTCACCGCGCCGGCGCTCGACGGCGTGGGCGCCGTCTGGCTGCTCGGCAACGCCGGGCTTGACCGGGCCGGCCGCGGGCAGCTCGCCGCGCTTGTCGCCGCGGGCGCCGGCCTGCTGGTGGTGGCCGGCCCGGGTCTCGACCCGGCGCTGGCCGCCGACCTGCTCGGTCCGGGCGCCGCCCTCGCGCCGGCTACGCCGCCGCCCGGCAACGCGCTGGGATGGTCGGTGCGCGACGCCCGGCATCCTGTCTTCCGGGTGTTCGGTGCGGATCCCGGTGCGCTGGGTCAGGTGCGGTTCTCGCGGACGCAGCCGGTGGAATCGACCGGGGGGCGCGTGCTCGCGGCATTCTCGGACGGGATGCCGGCGCTCGTGGAGCAGGTTTCCGGGGCCGGCCGGCTGCTGCTGTTTGCCTCGGACCTCGGCAACGAGTGGAACGATTTCCCGCGCCGGCCGGCGTTCGTGCCGTTCGTCCACGAGGTGACGCGGTATCTCGGGGCGCGCCGGGAGCAGCCGCGCAGCCGGCTCGTAGCCGACGCGCCGCCGGGCGCCGATCCGCTGCCAGGCGCGGTGGTCGAGCCGGTCTCGGGCCGCTCCATCGTGTTGAACGTCGATCCGCGCGAGTCCGATCCGGCGCGCATGACTGCCGAGGCGTTCCAGTCGCGCGTCGGACGGCGCGACGGCGCGTTGGCGGCGGGTGCGGCGCGGGACGATGCGGCAACCCGGGAGGCGGAGCAGGGCTGGTGGTGGTACGCCATCCTGGCCATGGCTGTCCTGCTGCTGGCCGAATCCTGGCTCGGCCGAGCCGCCGCGTGACAGAATTGGGCTACCGGGGAGCCAGAACCAGGTTTCCGGGCTCATCGTGCCGCCATCCACTCTCGACGATCTCCTGGCGCTGCTGAAACAGGTGCGCCGCCGCTGGCAGGCGGCCCGCGTGCTGCGCGTGACCGCGGCCGGCGCGGCAGCGTGCACTGCCATTCTGCTGCTGGTGCTCGCGACGGACCGCTGGCTGCGGCCGGCCGACACGCTGATGGTGGCCCTGCTGGGCGCCGCGCTGCTGCTGGGCGCCGCCGCCGCAGCCCGCGCCGCCTGGCGCCTGCGGCGCATGCCGGAGTTCGGACAGGTCGCGCGTTACATAGAGGAGCGCTGCCCCGCGCTGGAGGACCGCCTGGCCAGCGCGGCGGACGTCATGCGGGGCGGCCGGCCCTCGCCGTTCCGGGAAATGGTGGTGCGCGATGCCGCGCGCCACTTACGCCGGGTCGACCCGCGGCAGGTGGTGCCGCGGCGCGAGCTCCACCTGCCGCTCGCGCAGACGATCGCGGCCGCCGCCGTCCTGCTGCTGGTGCTCGCGCTCGGCAGCGGTCCGCTCGGCCGCCTTGGCAGCACGGCCTGGCTCTACGCCTTTCCCTACACCGCCGCGCTGCACGTCGAGCCGGGCGACGCGCGCGTGCCGGCGGGTCGCCCGCTGCGGCTGAACGCCAGGCTCGACGCCGCCGTCGGCGCGCCGCCCCGGACGCCGCCGGTCGTCGTCATGACGAACGGCGCCGGTGCGCAGCAAGCGGTCGAGATGGTTGCCGCCGGCGACGGGGTGTACAGCGTCGACATTCCCGCGGTCGACGAGAGCTTTGCCTACCGCGTGCGCGCCGCCTCGTTGACGTCGGAGCAGTACGACGTGACCGCGCTGCACCCGCCGCGGGTGGAGCGGATCGACGTCGCGTACCGCTACCCGCCGTCGACCGGCCTGCCGCCACGGATCGAGATCGACGGGGGGGATGTGCAGGCGCCGCCGGGCACGCGCGTCACCGTCACCGCCCGCATGAGCAAGCCAGTCGAGCAAGCCGTGCTCGCCCGCGCCGCCGGGGGCGCGACGACGCTGGCGCCGGCCGGCGGGCCGCAGGTCCTGGCCGGCTCGTTCGAGCTGCTGGCCGACGACACCTACCGCATCGACGCGGTCGACGCCGACGGATTGCGGAACCCCGCGGGCATCGACTATTTCATCCGCACCATACGTGACATGCCGCCCGCGGTGGAGATTCTGCGCCCCGGCGGCGACCGCGAGATCACGCCGCTCGAGGAGGTAGTGGTCGAGGCCCGCGCCGCGGACGATTACGGGCTGCGCCGGTTCGAGCTGGTGTACGGCGTGCCCGGAAGGCCGGACCGGGTCGTCAGCCTGCAGCAGGATCACGGCGCGGCGCGCGCGGCCGGCGCCCACACCATCTTCGCCGAGGAGCTGTCGCTGGATCCGGGCAAGTTCATCACCTACCACGTGCGGGCGCACGATACCGGCGCCAGAGAGACGCGCAGCGACATCTACTTTCTCCAGGTGCGGCCGTTCGGCCGCGAGTTCGAGGAGGCCCGCAGCCAGGACTCGACGGGGATGCCGACCGACGAGCTGGGGCGGCTCGCGGAGCTGCAGAAGGAGATTGTAGTAGCGACCTGGAAGCTGGACAGCCGGCCGCAGGCCGAGCGGGCGCCTGAGGATCTGGAGACCGTGGCGGACGCCCAGAACGATGTGGCGCTGGCGGCCCGCGTGCTGGCGTCGCGGCTGCGCCCGCCGGCCCCGGCTGTGGACACCGGCGGCGGCGACGAAGCCCGCGAGGTGCTGGCGGCGCTGGCGGCGGCGGTCGAGTCGATGACGGCGGCCGAGGCCGGACTGCGCGCCGGCCGCACGGGCGCGGCGATCCCGCACGAGATGGCGGCGCTCGACCACCTGCTGCGGGCGCGCGACGAGTCCAGCCGCACGCAGGTGCAGCCGCCGACGAGCCAGGGCGCGCGCGGCAACGGCCGCGGCGCGCAGGAAGACCTGTCGGCGCTGTTCGACCGCGAGCTGCGCCGCGATCAGCAGACCAACTACGAGAATCGGCCCCAGGCGCCGGAGCAGCCTCCGGAGGCCGAGGATGACGCGCTGCGGCGCCGGCTGGCGGAGCTTGCCCACCGCCAGGAGGACCTGAACCGGCAACAGCAGGCGCTGGCGGACGCCGAGGCGGATCGCCAGTCAGCCGAGCGGATTCTCGAGCGGCTGGCGCGCGAGCAGGAGGAGATCCGCCGGCAGATGGAGGACCTGGGCCGCGAGCTGGTGCGGCCGGAGCGGCAGGGCGCGGGGAGCCCGCCCGACGCGCGCGCGGCGCGCGAAGCCGCCGAGCAGATGCGGCGCGCCGCGGACGAGCTGGGCCGCGGCGACCCGTCGCAGGCGGCCGCGCGCGGCCGGCAGGCGCTCGATGGTCTGCGCGAGCTGGGACGGAGTCTGGGGGACGGCGCGCCGCGCGCCGGCCAGCGCGGTCGGATTGGCGACCTCCAACTGGAGGCGCAGCAGATTGCCGGCCTCCAGCGGCAGCTTGCGGAGGAGACCGGCCGGGCGCAGCCGGCGCCGGGTGCCGCCGCGGCGGCCGGCCGCCGCGGCGAGCGGCAGAGTCGCCTCGCCGACCGTGTTGACGCGCTGGCCGCCCGGATCGATCGGGCGCAACCGGGCGCGGCCAACGGCGAACAGGCGGCGCTGGACGGCGCGGCGCGGGCGCTGGCGGAGGAGGACGTCGCGCGGCGGATGCGGGACCTCGCGGACGAGTGGCGCCGTGCCGGCGCGGCGGAGGACGACGCGGACGACGCGGCCGCGGCCGGCGGCGGCGCCCCGGACGATGGGGAGCCGCGCGGCGCGGATCCGGACCGTGCCGGGGAGTCCCCGGGGCGACTGGCACAGGCGCTGGAACGCGTGGCCGGGGCGCTGGCCGGCGCCGGTGACGCGCCCGGCGGCGAGCGCGGGCGGCTGGCGGCCGAGCTGGAGGCCGCCCAGGAGCTGCGGCGCAGACTGGCGGAGATCGGCGCGCGCCCGCCGGGCGCCGGGGCCGGACGCGAGCCGGCCGACCGCTCGGAGCCGGGCCAGGGGGCGGCGGGCGCCGGCATCGACGGCGTGCTGGAGCAATTGGCCCGCGCCCGGCCGGACCTGGGGCCCGACCTGGAGCAGTGGGCGCAGCACTGGTGGAGCGGGGCGGCTCCCGGCAACGATCCCGCACGGCAGGACCTGTCCGCGTGGACGAGCCTGTACAGTGAGCTGCAGGTACTGCTCGACGAATTCGAGGCGTCCCGCGCGCGCGCCCTTGCCGGAGACGCGGCCGGCGAGCGGCCAAGCCTCGGCGCGAACCCGTCCATGCCGGCGCCCTACCGCCGCATGGTCGACGAGTACTACCGATCGCTCGCGGAGCAGCGCCAGCATCGTTAGATGGGGCTTCGCCCCAAACCCCCGGCAAGCCCTAGCGGGGACCCCTTTACCCCGCGCCGGGCTTGCCGGGCCGCGCCGTGCGCGGCCTCGTGCTCGCTCACATACTCTCAAACATGCTCGACGGGCTGCTAGGCTACAGCAGTGTCCCAGGCTGCTGACATTCCGGTCTGGTTGGTGGCGATCCTGGCCGCCGTGGCGGCTGTGACGGCGTATATGGCCTACGCCAGCCCGCCCGTCCCGCTTTCCGTGGCGCGCCGCGCCGGACTGACCGGGCTGCGGCTTGCGGCGCTGCTCCTGCTCCTCCTGTTGCTCCTGCGGCCGGTATCCACCGAACCGGGCGCGGCCCCCGGTGCGGCAGTGGCGGTGCTGCTGGATGACTCGCGGAGCATGCGGCTCGCCGACGGCCTGCCGCAGCGCCGGATCGATCGGGCGGCAACGCTGGTGCGCGATACGATCGTGCCGTCACTGGCCGGCCGTTTCGACGTGGAGGTCGTCACGCTCGACGGTACGCCCGTAGCGGCCGCCGCGGACGCGGTGGAGCCGGCGGCGCCCCGGACCGACCTGGCCGCCGCGCTGCAGGCGGTGGCGGAACGCTACGAGGGACGGGATCTCGCCGGTGTGGTGGTGGTGTCCGATGGCGGCGATACGGGCGGCGCCGGCATGCAGCGCGTCATCGACGGCAGTCTCGGTCCGGTCTACGCGGTCGGCCTGGGTCCGGCCGGCGGCTTTCCCGACCTGGAGGTCGCGGCGCTGACCGCCGGGGAGGCGGCAGTGGCCGGATCGGCCGTCGAGCTGGCCGCGGACGTGGTTGCCCGTGGCGGCGACCTCGAGCCGATTCCGGTGCGGTTGCTCGCGGGCGGCCGCTTGATCGAAACGCGGCGCGTTACGCCGGCGGCGCCCGGAACGCCGCTGCGCACGGTCTTCCGCGTGGCGCCCGACGCCGACGCCGCCACGCTCTACACCGTGGAGATTCCGCCCGCGGGCGGCGAGGCCGTGGTCGAGAACAACCGCCGCAGCGTACTCGTCCAGCCGCCCGCCCGCGTCCGCCGCCTGTTGCTGGTCGAGGGTGCGCCCGGCCATGAGCACAGTTTCCTGAAGCGTGTCTGGCTGGCCGACCCCGGCCTGGCGATCGACGCCGTGGTGCGCAAGGGCCTGAACGAGCGCGGCGAGCAGACGTTTTACGTGCAGGGCGATCCGGCCCGGACGGCGGCGCTGGCGTCCGGCTATCCCGAGAGCCGGGAAGCGCTCTTCGAGTACGACGCCGTCGTCTTCGCGAACGTCGAGCCCGCGTTCTTCCAGCCGTCCCAGCTCGAGATGACAGCGGCGTTCGTGGCCGACCGGGGCGGGGGGTTGCTGCTGCTCGGGGCCACCACGCTCGAAAGCGAAGGCTTGGCCGGATCGGCAGTCGAGGTGGTCGTCCCGCTGGAGTTGTCCGACCGCGAGCGCCCCGTGACCGCCGCGGGACGTTTCGCCAACCGCCACCGGTTGCTGTTGACCGCCGACGGCGAGGCGCATCCGATCATGCGCCTGGGACCGGACGCCGGGGAGACGCGGACCGGCTGGGAGGCGGCGCCGGCGCTGGCGGGCAGCGTGTCGCTGGGCGGACCGCGTCCGGGCGCGTCCGTGCTGGCCCTCGTCGGGCGCCCGGAGGGCGGCGCCAGTCCCCTGATTGCCGTGCAGCGGTACGGCCGTGGCCGGTCGATGGTGTTCGCGGGCGACGCGGCCTGGCGCTGGAAGATGATGCTGCCGTCCGACAGCCGGACCTACGACCTGTTCTGGCGGCAGGCGGCGCGCTGGCTCACGGCGGAGACGCCGGCGCGTCTGGCGCTGTCCGCGCCGGCCAACCGTTCGCCCGGCGAGGAGATCGAGATCGACATCCTCGCGCGCGATGCGGCTTACCGGCCGCGGCCGGATGCGCCGCCGATCGTGGAAGTCACGACGCCCGCCGGCGACGTGCGGACGGTCGATGCCGTGCTCGCGGACCGCCGCGCCGGGCGCTACGCGGCGCGTTTCCGCGCCGGCGACGCCGGGGTCTACCGGATAGACGCGCGGTCCGGTCCGGGCGCGGATCGCCCCACGTCGTCCACGAGGTGGTTGCTGGTCGGCGGCGTCGATCCGGAATTCGCGGCTCCCTGGCCGGACGACGCGTTGCTGCGCCGGATGGCCGACGGCAGCGGCGGTGCGTACCTGACGGCGTCCGAAGCCGGGGAGTTGGGCGGACTGTTGCGCGCGGACGCCGTCGCGCCGCCGCCGGTGACGCGCGAGCTGTGGCACGGCGCGTGGACGTTTCTGCTGCTGCTGGCCCTGCTTGCGGCCGAGTGGTCGCTGCGGCGAGCCTGGGGGATGCGGTAGGAGTCACGTGCGCATGCGCATTCACGCAGTCGCGGCTCTCGTCGTTCTCAGCGGTGCGGCCGGGGTGCTGCTGGCGCCGGCGCCGGCGCATGGCGACCAGTTCGCCCTGGTGGTGAGCGGCGCGGCGGGCGGCCCGCAATACGTCGAAACGTACACTGCCTGGCGGCAGGCGCTGGTCGAAGCGTTGCGGGACCAGCCGGGCTTTCGGGACGACCACCTGATCGTGCTGGGGGAGACGCCCGGTCCGGGTGTCGGACGCGCCTCCCGCGACGGGGTCGAGGCCGCGGTGGACGCGCTCCGGCAACGCATGGCGGCCGACGCGCTGCTGCTCGTCGTCCTGATCGGGCACGGGACGGACGACGGCGTCGATGCCCGCTTCAACCTCGTCGGGCCGGACCTGTCCGCCGCCGAGTGGCGCGGCCTGCTCGATTCGCTGCCCGGCCGTGCCGTGTTCGTCAACACCACGGCGTCGAGCCTCCCGTTCGTCCGGCGGCTGGCGAGGGAGGGCCGTGTGGTGATTGCCGCCACGGGATCGCCGGCCCAGCGCTACGACACGGTGTTTCCCCGCTTCTTTGTAGCGGCGGTAGGCGATCCGGCCTCCGACGCCGACAGGGACGGCCGCGTGTCGGTGTGGGAAGCGTTCATGTCGGCCAGCGCACGGGTCCGGCGCTGGTATCAGCAGGAGGGACGCCTCGCAACCGAGCGGGCGGTGCTGGACGACTCGGGCGACGGCATCGGCGCGGATGCCGACCGGCCGGGAGCGGACGGCCGGCTGGCGGCCAGCCTCTATTTCGGGGCCGGCGTGGAGCAACCCGCGGCCGCGGCCGATCCGGCGCTCGCGCCGCTCGTCGCCCGCCGCGAGGCGCTCGAAGCGGAGGTGGCTGCGCACCGGGCGCGCAAGTCAGCGCTGCCGGAGGCGGAGTACGCCCCGGAGCTGGAGCGGCTGCTGGTGGAGCTTGCCCGCGTATCGCGCGAGCTGCGGCAGCGCGCCGGGTCCGACTGATGCGCGACGCTACGAAGACGATGGAGTGCCAGCACTGCGGAACGGAGATAGCCGCCAACGCTCTGATCTGCTTCCGTTGCGGCGAGGCCACGAGCAAGCCCGAGCGGCCCGCGCCCGCGGGCCGGCCAGCCGGCCGCGTGTGGGCGCCGGTCGCGCTGGGCGTCGTCCTGCTGCTGGCGCTCGGCTTCTTCGTGAACCTCGGCGTGGGCGGCCAGCCGATCTCCGCGGCGGTCTGGCTGATACTGGGCGCCGCCGGCGTGCTGTTGACGTGGCGCCTGCTGCAATGAGCGCCGACGTCGATTGATCCGACACGACCTCATGTCACGTAGGCGCTGAGCTGCCGGATCCGGAGACCCGGTATGGACGGGATACGGCGATCGGTAGTGAGCAGCGTTCGACAACCGGTACCGATGGCCAATGGGCCGGGGCCGACATCTGCCATCAATCCCATGCCGCTCGTTCTCGCTGCACGTGGGTCACCGGGTCGACGTCGGTCCAGAGCTCCTTCCCGAGCCCGCGAAGTTCGAGAATGGAAAGGCGCTCCGGCGCGTCGAGCGGCGCGTCCAGGAGGTGCGTCGCTTCCTGCGCGACGGACCGTCGTTCCCGCCTGGCCCGCTCCTGCAGCTTCGCGTGCAGATGCTCAGGCAGATTCTTGATGTTGAGCACAGCCACCGGGTTCCTCCATTACGCCTCCACCATGGAGGAACATCTGAAGGCTGTCAATGATCGCCCCGGTCGCGCCTCCCGCCAGGAAGGCTTCGCGTTGTCACGTCCGCTCTTCCTGCTCAAGCGGTCATGCACACAGTTCGGAACACTGCGATAATCGCGGCGGAAACATATTGGGCGCAGGCTGCTGGTATGCTGTCCGGTACGCCGGGCGCACGGCCGCGCAGGTGTCAGGAAATGTCATGGGTCTGATGGCTCGCGTGTTCGGCGGGAAAAAGGCGGACGAGGGACCGGATCCGCTGGCCGATCTGGTACTGGAAAAGCTCAAGGTGGGCTACCTGGTCGACTACGACCTGCAGACCTGGCAGGTCACCGCCTACTGCCGCTATACCTTCTCCGGCAAGGACCGCAGCGTGGAGGAGTGGGAGCTCATGGCGGGCGGCGAGCGGCGTTACCTGGAGCTGGCCGACGGCGGCTGGTCGCTCTCCCGCACCATTTCGATCGGCGCGATCGACGGCGACATCCGGCGGCATATCCTGGACCACGACGATCCGCCGGCGCGCATCGTGTTCGAGGGCACGGAATACAACCTCGACGCCTGCTATGGTGGACACATGTTTCCCGAGGGCAAGGGGGGCGGCGAGCAGTTGATCCGCTGGGAGTTCCTGGACGCGGCCGAGAAGAACTTCGTCGGCATCGAGCAGCGCAGCGAGACGGAGTTTGCGGCGGCTGCCGGGATTGTGGTCGAAGAGTACGAATTCACCCACCTGCTGCCGGGGGTGGTCGAGTGAGCGGCCGGGCGCCGCTGGCGGCAATGGTGGTGGCCACCCTGACCTTCGCCGCGGCGTGCGCCGGCGAGACGCCGCTGGAGCGGCTGCAGCGCGAGCTCGAACCCTTTCCCGAGTATTCGGTCATCCTGCAGGACATGCGGCCGGAGGGGTTCTACCACCAGTACCGGGTGGTCGTCGGCGAACCCGGAGGCGAGTCCGGTGAGGTGGTCCACCGCGAACAGTTGCTCGCCTGGCTGAAGGTAGGCCGCCGAACCTACAACCAGTATCAGTCGTTTCTCGGCATGGTGATCCTTTCGAAGGGCCCCGACGGCGCCATCGACCAGCAGCAGCACCCGCCGGGCTACCAGCAGGTGGGCGACGAGCGCTACGGCCGCTGGCGCGACGATGGGGGCGGGCGTTCGTTCTGGGAGTTCTACGGGCAGTACGCCCTGTTGAGTCATGTGATTGGGGGCTTCAACCGCCCCATCTACCGGAACGACTGGAACGGGTACCGGGATTCCCGTTCCCGCGGTCAGACCTACTACGGTCCCGGCGGCGCGTACGGCACGAACGGCACGGTCACGCGGCAGACGAATCCCGACTTCTTCCGCCGCCAACAGGCGCGGCAGGCGGCGCGGACACAAGGTTTCGGTGACCGGGTGCGCAGCCGGATGCTGGGCGGCGGCCGCTTCGGCGGCAAGTAGCGCGCCGCCGGCAGCCGAGGAGGGTTAATCATGGCGGTGGACCAGATTGTGACGGGCTTCATCTATCTGGCGGTCGTGCTGGTCCTGCTCGTCATCGGCAAGTGGGTCTACGACGCGCTGCACCGGCGCTTCGTGCTGCGGGTCGAGCTGCTCGAGAAGGGCAACCTGGCCGTGGCCCTCGCCGTCGCCGGCTACTACGTCGGACTGGCGATCGTACTGGGCGGCGTGGCGTACGGGCCGGCCTCCTTCAGCCTGCTCGACGACGTCATCAGTCTGGCGATCTTCGGACTGCTGGGGATAGGGCTGCTCAACCTCTCGGCGTGGGTCAACGACACGGTGGTCTTTTCGAAGTTCGACAACGAGCGGGAGATTGTCGAGGACCGCAACGCCGGACTGGGAGCCGTCGAAGGGGGCAACTACATTGCAGTCGGTCTGATTACGGCCGGGGCGATGTCGGGCGAGGGCGGCCTGCTGCCGGGCCTGGCGTTCTGGGTCGCGGGTCTGGCGGCGCTGGTGATCGCCGGCCTGCTGTACGACCGGATCACGTCGTACGACCTCCACGATCAGATCGAAAAGGACAACGTGGCGGTCGGGGTGGCGTTCGCCGGGGTCCTGGTCGGTTTCGGCAACATCATCCGGCTGGCGGGCGAAGGCGACTTCGTCTCCTGGACCGAGAGCCTGACCGGGTTCGGCTACTACACCGTCGTCGGATTGGTCCTGCTGCCGGTCGTTCGGCTGGTGGCGGACAAGCTGCTCCTGCCGGGCGCCAACCTGAGCAGCGAGCTGGTGAAGGAGCGGCCCAACCTGGCCGCCGGCGTGATCGAGGCGGTCACCTACGTCGCGGCGTCGATGCTGATCGGCATGACGTTGTAGCGCCGCCGCGCCTCGCATCACCGCCACGCAATCCATGCGCGCGTTCCTGAAAAGGGTGGCCCAGCCGCTGCTGGCGTTGCTGGCGTTCCTGCGGCGCGAGAACCTGCTGCGCCTGATGGCCGCCATCGTGGCGCTGGTGGTGGTCGGGGCCGCGGGTCTTACGGTCTTCGAGGAGAACCGGTCGTTCCCGGACGCGCTCTGGTGGGCCATCGTCACCGTGACCACGGTCGGCTTCGGCGATATTTCGCCGACGTCGCTCGGCGGCCGGCTGATCGGCGTCGTGCTCATGTTCTTCGGCATCGGCGTGCTCGGGATGTTCACGGCCACCATTGCCGGCGTGTTCGTCGAAAAGCGGCTGCGGAAGGAGCGGGGCATGGGCTCGTACGATCTGGAAGGGCACATCATTCTGTGCGAATGGAACAATCGGACGCGGGAGATCCTCAAGGACCTGCGGGCCGACCCGCGCGCAGCCGAGGCCCCGATCGTGCTGGTCGCCGACATCGAGGCGAAGCCGGTCGCCGACGAGCAGCTCTTCTTCGTGCGCGGCAAGCTGGCCGAGGACACTTTGAAGCGGGCCGGCATCGAGCGGGCGGCCACCGTTGTCATGGTCGGCGACCGGTCGCTCGATCACGGCGCGCGGGACGCGAAGGCGGTGCTGTCGGTGCTGACGGTCGAGAGCCTCAACCCGGCCGTCCACTCGATCGTCGAGCTGGCCAGCGAGGAGAACGTCGCCCATTGCGAGCGCGCCGGCGCCGACGAGATCATCGTGGGCGCCGAGTTCAGCAGCCGCGTGATTTCGACCGCCGCGCTCGACCACGGCATCTCCGCCGTGCTGCGTGAGCTGCTCAGCGCGCAGGTCGGCCACGACCTCATCACCGTGCCGGTGCCGGAGCAGTTCGCCGGCCGCACGTTCTTCGACCTGTTCTCGGGCCTGAAGCGCGAGCGCGGCATGATCGCGCTGGCGATTCTGCCCCGCGCGGGCGGGGCCGTCGTCACCAATCCGGATGCCGACGCCGTCGTCACGTCCGGAGACCGGCTGGTGGTCGTCGCCGGCGCCGCACGGGGCGGCGTACCGCCGGCCGGGTGAGCGCCGCGCGCGGGCGCTCGATTGGCCGCGCGCCCGGACCGCAAACAACGGTAGGATCAGGAAGACGCGCCCGCGCTGCCGCGCGGGGGACGACCGGGCCGCATGGCCCGCCAGGAGGTGCCACGGGATGTCTGAAAATCTCGATCGGGTGAAGGGCTACCTGCTCGACCTCGATCTGACAATTGTCGCCGAGAACGAGGCCGAGGAGCTGGTGGTGGTGGACGACGAGGATAACGGCATAAAGCAGCTCGTCATCGACTGCGAGCCGCCGATCGTGGTGCTCGAGCAACTGATTGCCGAGGTGCCGGCGGAGCCGGGCGACCTGTTCGTGCGGCTGCTGCAGATGAACAACACGCTCGTCCACGGCGCGTTCGTGCTCGACGAGACGGGCAGCCGCATCTTCTTCCGCGACACGCTGCAGATCAGCAACCTCGACATCAACGAGCTGGAGGGCTCAATCCGGGCGCTCTCCCTGGCGCTGGCGGAGTACGGCGCCGAATTGCTCACCTATCTGAAGAAATAGCTCTGGACGATTGAAGGAGACGCAGTCATGGCCAGCATTTTTCGCAGGATGTTCAAGGTCGCCGAGGCGAATGCCCACACCGCGTTGGACGGTCTCGAAGACCCCATCAAGATGACCGAGCAGGGCATTCGCGACCTCAAGAAGAATCTGCAGGCCGCCATGGTCAGCCTGGCCCAGGTGAAGTCGCTGGCGATCCGCATGAAAAAGGAGGGCGAGGATCACAAGAAGCGGGCGGCCGACTACGAGCGCAAGGCGATGCTGCTCCTGCGGCGGATGGAAGGGGGCGAGATGGACGCCGCCGAGGCGGAGCGGCTGGCCACGGCGGCGCTCGAGAAGAAGGACGAGTCGCTGCAGCAGGCGGCGCGCAGCGTCGCCGACCACCAGACGCAGCAGCAGATGGCGGATCAGCTGCAGGGCAAGGTGGAGGATCTCAAACGGCAGATCGCCAAATTCGAGAACGAAGCGATCACACTGAAGGCGCGCGCGCGCACCGCGTCGTCCATGCGCAAGATCAACCAGCAACTGGCGGGCGCCGACGCCTCCGGCACCGTGGCGATGCTCGAGAAGATGAAGCAGAAGGTGAGCGAGGAAGAGTCGCTCGCCGAGGCGTACGACCAGTTGGCGGACGTCGGGGGCGACATCGACGGGGACATCGACAAGGCCCTGGCCAATCCTTCCCCGAGCGCCACGTCCGATTCCCTCGCCGCGCTGAAGAAGAAGATGGGGATCGCGCCGCCGGCGTAACGTCCGGTCGCGACGCTGCGCTCAAATTTCCGCGGCGGGGATCAGGCTGCTGGGGTGGGGATGCCCCAGCGCGCGCAGCACCTCTTCGGCCGCGCGCACGCCCTGATACTGCGCCTCCTCGAACAGCGACAGCCCGCTCATGTCGGAGTGGGCGAAACGGATGCTGCCGTGGCGCCGGCTGGCGTGCGGCGCGACGCCCCACAAGAAACCGGGCACCGGCCGGACCATGGCGTGCCCCCACAGCATGACGTCGATGTTGGACACGAGCGACTCGATCGCGGGGTGCGCCTGTACAAGGTCGGCGAAGATCAGCGAGACCCAGTCGTCCCAGCTCCGCTCCAGCATCCAGGCGCGGGCTACCTCCGGGTTGGGCGGGGTCAGCGGCAGGTAGTAGGTCAGCACGCTCGGCCCGGGCGCCATCCGCAGGTTCTGGTGGGTGGCGACGACGTAGCCGACCGACGGGCTGTCGTACAGCACGTTGTCCCAGGCGGCGCCGTCCGGTAGCCGGTCGACCGTGAGGTTGGCCACCATCCACGGACAGTACGTGAACGCGTCCGGCTCCGCGCCGGGCGGCGGGTAGCCGTCGATGACGCGGCGGGCCGTGAAGCGCGGCAGGGCGTAGATGGCGTGGCGCGCCCGGAAACGGACCGTGGTCCCGGCGCCGGTATCCAGCGCGTCGACGTCGACGCCGCCATCCGGCGCCGGCGCCCCGTCCGGGTCCACCGCCGGACGCAGCCGGTGCACGAGCATGCCGGTGCTGACGTGCTGCGCCAGGCGCTCCATGAAATGACGGACGATGCGGCCGTTCCCCTCCGGCCAGGTCAGGTATTCCGCGTCCGCCGGGCGCGAACAGAAGTAGTGCCAGCCGGCCCAGGCCGAGGTGGTGTCGAGCGTGCAGCCATAGTCGTCGCGGCAGCAGTAGTCGACGTACCAGCGCAGCCGCTCGGACGACCAGCCGGCGCGGTCGAAATAGTCGCGCATGGAGAGCCGGTCGAGCGCGACGATGTCCGCGTCGGTCGTGCTTGCCGCGCGCGGCAGCGCGAATGCCCGGCGGCCGCGCGCATCGCGATAGTTGCGGTAGCGCCGTGCCTCGGCCTCGAACGCGGCGAGTTCCGCGCCGGCGCCGGTTTCCTCGGCGTCAACCAGGGCCCGCGCGGAGATCTCGTCGCGCCACTGGCCGTCGACGAACAACCGCTCCTGCGGCGCATGGCACAGATGCCGCGGGTCGTAGATCGGCTCGCCGTCCGGGCCGTGGTCCCGCACAAGGCCCATCTCGTCCAGCAATTCACGAACCGCCGTCGCTTCCGGGCCCGGCACCGGCACGTAGTGCGCTCCCCAGGGGTAGGCCGAGACATCGTTCTGTCCCCAGCGGGCGTTGCCGCCCGGCTCCGGCTCGAGCTCCAGCAGCACGAAGTCGCGCATGCCGCTCCCGGCGAGCTTCCAGCCGGCCGACAGCCCCGCCATGCCGCCCCCCACGATGACGACCGGGACCTCGCGCGTCTGTTGCGGCGCGGGGAACTCGCCGTCCCGCAGGCGGTGGCCGATACGGTGAGAGGCGCCGACAATCCGGCCGCTGATTCGCGCCGGGGCCGGCGTCCGCCCGGCCGGCGGCGCGCCCGGCCGGCAGCCGAAGCCCAGCACGCCAGCCGCCGCGGGACCGAGCCTGAGGAGGTCCCGGCGCGACAGCGGCTGGCCCCGCTTCAGCGTGCGTAGCGGCTCCATCCGTCCGTGTGGTACTGCACGAGGATCTGGTTGTTGAGGCGGTTCACCTCGACCGGCACCGCGTCCATGTCGGCCGGGAACTCGAAGAGCGAGCGGGCGATGGCCGGCGTCAGGTAGCGCAGCGCGGCGGGGAAGCGGTCCGGCGCCTGCAACGGCTCCCGGGACGCGAGCACGAAGCCCCATTCGCCAAACGACGGAATCGCCGCGTGGTAGGGCGCGGCGTGCAGGCCGACGTCGCGCACCGTCGCGACGATACACCAGAACGCCTCGCGGGCCGCCAGCGGCGACGTGCTCTGGATCGCGACGCCGCCGCCCGCATTCAAGTGCGCCGCCAGCCGCCGGTAGAAGGTGGTGGTGTACAGCTTGCCGAGCGAGTAGTTCGACGGATCGGGGAAGTCGACGACGATGAAGTCGTAGCGGTCGGCATGCTCCTCCAGCCAGACGAACGCGTCGGCGTTGACCACCGTGACGCGCGGCGAGCGCAGGGCATGGTCGTTGAGCGCCGCCAGCGCCTCGTGCGCCGCGAACAGTTCCGTCACCAGCGGGTCGAGGTCCACCAGGGTGACCTGTTCGACGCGGTTGTCCTTGAGGATTTCGCGGACCGCCAGCCCGTCCCCGCCGCCGAGCACCAGCGCGCGGCGCGGCGCCGCGACGGCGGCCAGGCCGGGATGGACCAGCGCCTCGTGGTAGCGGTATTCGTCGCGCGAGGAGAACTGGAGGTTGCCGTTCAGGAACAGCCGCACGTCACCGTTGGCCTGCGTCAGCACGATGCGCTGATACGTGGACGTGCGGGACAGGATGACCGGATCGGCGTACAGCTGCCGCTCCGACCGTTCCATCAGATCGTCCGCGTATACCGCACCGGCCAGCAGCAGGACGAGCGCCGCCCAGGCCTGCACGGTAAGCCGCGGCCGGCGGTGCTCGTGGCGGAAGACGTGGCACATCCAGACTGCGACCACCAGATTGAGCACGCCGAAGACGAACGACGAGCGCATCAGCCCGACGCGCGGCACGAGCCAGAGCGGGAAGATCAGCGACGCCGCCAGCGCGCCCAGGTAGTCGAGCGAGAGGACGGTCGAGACCAGGTCGCGCAGCGGGAACTGATCCTTCAGGATGCGCAGCAGGAACGGGATCTCCAGGCCGACCAGCACGCCGGTCGCCAGCACCCAGGCGTACAGCACGACCCGAAAGGCGGAGATCCAGCCAAAAGCGAAGAACAGGACAGGCGACGAGAGGCCGCCGATGACGCCGACCAGAATCTCGATCTCGATGAAGCGCGCGATCAGATCGCGCTCGACGTACCGCGACAGGTACGAGCCGACGCCCATGGCGAACAGATAGACGCCGATGATGGTCGAGAACTGCGTCACGCTGTCGCCGAGCAGATAGCTGGCGATGGTGCCGGCCAGCAGCTCGTAGATCAGGCCGCAGGTGGCGACCGTGAACGCCGCAATCAGCAGCGCGCGGGTCCTGGCGCCGGTTGGACCGACGGGCGCGGCGGGGGGATGGTCCATCACGTTACGATCTTGCTGGCCAGACGGGCCGGGGTCAACCGGCACGCGACCGCGCCTCAGCGCGCACACGCCTCGATCAGGTCGCAGGTGGCGCCTAGCGGGTCGGCGCGATCGAAGCGCCGCGCGAGCTCCGCGCAGCGGTCCGCCACGACATCCGAGCCGATCAGGGCCGCGAGATGGCGCGCGACCCGTCCGCCGCTGAAGCGCGCCGGCGGCAGCATGCGCGCCACGCCGAGCCGCACTAGCCGCGCCGCGTTGTCCGGCTGGTCGAACGCCATCGGCATGACGAGCTGCGGCCGTCCTGCCGCCAGCGCCTGCGCGGCGGTGCCGATGCCGCCATGGTGCACCAGCGCGGCCGAGCGCGGCAGCACGGCGCTGAGCGGCGCGTATTCGGCGTGCCGCACGCCGTCCGCCAGCGGCTCCGGAAGCTGTTCCGGGTAGCGCGTCAGCAGCACGCCGCGCCGGCCGAGGCGCCGGCAGGCGTCGGCCGCCGCCGCGAAGAACCGGACGGCCTGCCGGTTTGCCGAGCCGGGGGCGAAGACGACGGGCGGGTCGCCGGCGGCCTCCGCCGCGGTGAGAAACGCCTCCAGATCGGCCGGAACGGGCGACACGCCGCGCTCGTCGTAGAGCGGAAACCCGGTCAGCGCCGTGCGCGCGGGCCAGTCGCCCTGCGGCGCCGCAAACCACTCGGGGAACAAGCCGATGGCGCGCTGCGGCGAGTGCCACCAGCGGCTGGCGACATGACGTACCGGAGCGAGGCCCAGCTCCGCGCGGAACCGGTTCAGGGGTGGCGCCAGCTCCAGATCCAGGAACCTGTCGCCCAGTGCGAGCAGCAGCCGCTTCAGCGGTCGCGGCCAGGAGTTGATGGAGTTCAGGTAGCGGACCGGCACCGGCGCCTGGTCCCGGCTCCAGATCGAGCACGGCGCCAGATGCAGCGTTACCAGCGGCACATCCAGCTTTTCTTGCGCGATACGGGCGCCGAACGCCAGCGGGTGCGCCACCACGACGGTATCCCTTCCGGCGGTTTGCTGCTCGATGAGGCGGTAGACGTCCGACGTGACGAGGTCCACCATGCGCGCGATGACACCCATCCCGCGCAACTGATGCCAGAGGGCAGGGTTCGCGGTGACGGCGTCGAACTGCGCAACCGTTCCGATTGGCAGCAGCGGCAGCCCGACCCGCTCGAGGAGCGGGGCAAAGTAGGGGTTGGTGACGACGGAGACCGAATGCCCCCTGTCGCGCAACGCGAGCGCGACCGCCACCGACGGATGGACGTCGCCGGCGCTGCCGATCGATACGACGAGCGCCTTCACGAAGTCACCGCGACGGTTTTGTCTACGTCGGCGCCGGTCAAGCCTGTCACTAGTCGCAAGTTCCAAGCATCACTCTACACTTACCGGTCTTGGGAAAATGGCAACGGCGTCGGTTTGCCGCGCGTAGGGCTCGTGTCCGCCTCTCACGCTATGTGCTACCATGTGCGTCACCATGTCTGGCGCCAGTGGGGGAACGTCCAGCGTCGGCATACGGGCGCTGCGGCAGAATCTGAGTGTCTATATCGAGCGCATCCACCGCGGCGAGCGGTTCGAAGTCACCGACCGCGGCCGGCCCGTGGCGCTGCTCGTACCGCTAGCCGGAAGCCTGTCTCCGCTGGCGCGGCTTATCGCTGAAGGGCGGGCAAGCATGCCGGACGGAGACCTGCTGGACCTTCCCGCGCCGGCAGGCGAGCCATCGAAAGCCGCGAGCGACGCGCTGATCGCCGACCGCGACGATCGGTTCTAGGGGTCTTTGGTCTATCTGGATTCCTCGGCCATCGTGAAGCTCGCCGTCGCGGAGCCTGCGTCCGGCGCCCTGCGCCAATACCTCGCTGCGCACGCTGATCGCGTTTCGAGCGGGCTTGCCCGCGTGGAGGTGCTGCGGGCGCTGCAGCGGACCGACGCAAGCGACGCGACGGTGCTACATGCGGAACAGATTTTCGAGCGTATCGCCCTGGTGGCCCTGGACGAGCCGGTCCTGCGCGCCGCGGCCCGACTCCCACCGAAATCGCTGCGAAGCCTCGACGCCGTGCACCTCGCCACGGCGCTGTCTCTGGATGGACTCGAAGCTTTCGTGACGTACGACGCGCGGCTGCACGCCGCGGCCGCGGAGGCTGGCCTGACGGTCGCGGCGCCCCGCTGAGCGCACCGGGTTCCATAGCCACCGCTTGTTGGCCGGCGGCCCGCCGGGCTGTGCCCTAACGCTGGTCCATCGGCACGTAGTCGCGTTCGCCTGCTCCGAGGTAGATCTGCCGCGGGCGGGCGATCTTCTGGTCCTTAAGGTGGATGGCGCCAGGTGCAGCGTTGCAAGGGGCACACCGAGCTTCTCCTGCGCGAGCCGGGCGCCGAACGCCAGCGGATGCGCCACCACGACGGTATCCCTTCCGGTCGTTTGCTGCTCGATGAGGCGGTAGATATCCGACGTGACGAGGTCCACCATGCGCGCGATGACACCCATCCCGCGCAAGTGACGCCAGAGGGCGGGGTTCGCGGTGAAGGCGTCGAACTGCGCGACCGCCACCGACGGATGCACATCGCCGGCGCTGCCGATCGATACGACGAGCACCTTCACTACGACACCGCGACGGTTTCGTCCGCGTCCACCAAGCCTGTCACCGGTCGCAGGTTCCGAACATCACTCTACACTCACGGTTCCCGGGAGAATGGAGACCGCTTCGGTGCGCCACGTGATGGGCACCGCCAGTCTCGGCTGAAGGGCGGGCAAGCATGCCAGCATGACACTATACTGATGACATCATGGTGCGTACACAGATACAGGTCTCGGAGGAGCAGCATCGGCGGTTGACCCGGCACGCCCAACGTCTCGGAATCTCGCTGGCGGAAGCGGTACGTCGCTGCGTCGATGCGCAGCTCGTTCAGGACGAGACGCTGGCGTCACGTGACGAACAGGTTCGTGCGGCGCTTGCAATCTGCGGAAAATACCGCGACCCGCGCGGCGCGACCCGCGTGGCTCAGGAACATGATCGCCATCTGGACGAGGTGTACGGGCGATGAGCATTTTCGCCGACACGTCAGGTCTGTATGCCTTGCTTGTAGGTTCTGAGGAAGGTCACGCCGGCTTGGTCCGCGCATTCCGCAGCGCCGTCGCGAGCGATCGACCGCTACGGACGACCTCCTATGTCATCATCGAGACAGTCGCACTCTTGCAGCACCGTGTCGGATTGGAACCGGTGCGCGACTTTGACAACCACGTGTTTCCGCTGCTGTCCGTGGAATGGATTTCGGAAGATCTGCACCGCCGCGGCATGCGGCGCCTTTCAATGGAAGACCGGCGGCGCCTAAGCCTCGTTGACTGCGTCAGCCTGGAATTCATGCGCCGGCACGCCATCACTGATGTCCTGGGGCTCGACAGGCATTTCGAGGAAGCCGGCTACACACTGCTTGCCGGCAGCGCGACCGGGTAACCGGATGTACGCGTCCCCGAGACGGAGAGGCGATTCCGCGTGTGTGGAGGTACGCGATGACGCCTTGAAGTCCCTTCGCCGCCTGCAGCGAAACTCTCATCTGGCGTCAAACTAAAATAAGTTCGATAGCGGTTTTTTGGTCCAAAACGCACATCTGCTACCATGTCGGCGTCCCGTTTGACTCCAAGAAAACGCAGCTGACCTCAGACTTGGACTAGAAGCGAGTATCTGGAACTCGGGGCGCCAGAGGCGGGACAACCGGCTGCGGCTGAGGTTACTCGGTCGCGGCCCCTATCTCGTCGAGCGGGTACGTCGACACCACAAGCGGGCGCTTATCCCCCCGTGGCACCTCGACCACCAGTCGCACCTTCCGCAGCTCTCCAAGCACGTCTACGCGCCGGTCAAATAGCCACCGCGAGTCGTGCTCGCGCTCATGCTCCAGCACTATCCGAACCGCCCGCTGGCATCTACAATTTTTCGGAAGCCGGTTTCGGCTCGACGCGATGACGTTCGCGTGCGAAACGCCGGCATGGCGCAAGGAGACGAACGGCATGGAGCGGGAACGCCTGGAGCAATGTATAGAACGGGCCCTCGGCCGGACGCAGTTCCGCAATGTCTGGCGACAGCATTTCGGTGCGGGGGCGATGCACGAGCTCTACGCCAGGAAGCGTCACCACGAATATTGCCTTAACGGCGCCAATTCCGTCGCTGTGCGCGAAGACGAACTCGCCGATCTCGTTTCCGCGATCGTTCCGATGCTTGCGCCCTATCGAGCGTCCGACTCGGGCGCAGTCGGCAACGGTCTCTACAGGCTGACGGGAGCGTTGGCTTCTCCTCGGCTGCCTTCGGTCGAAGACTACGCCCGGATACTCGTCCTGGCGGCGGCCCGCACCGGGCCGGGGCGCTCCGCGGCAACGTTTTGCGGCTGGGTCGAAGGGCAGCCCATCCCAGTGTGGCAATGTTTCCTGCTCAAGGGGGTGCTCAACGACGGACGGATATCGCCCAGGGACGGACTCGTCCTGGAAACGCTGTTGGGCAACGGCGAGGAGTTTCCGAGATCCCTTTACGTCCAACTGGATGCCGGCGACTCGGGAAACTCGCCTGAAATTCAGTTTCGTATCGCGACAAGGGGGGCATGGCTTCTCGGGGACACTTATGACGAGCGCAAAACCTGCTTCGATACCCTCCGGAAGGCGTATGGACTGGCATCGAGCATCCTGCATGGCAGGGGCCTCAAGAGGAAAAACCGGGAGGAGGATGCCGGCACGGTCGGTCGAGCCCAGGAGCTCTGCCGGGAGGCATTATTGCGCATGGTGAGAGAGGGAGCGCTTCCGAACTGGGACGAAGTTGTGCTGGGCAAGGGCTATCGATTTGAGGCGTGACGCGTTGGATGCGGAGGAGGACCGAAGATTGGACCGGGTGTGGCGAAGGAAGGGGATGGGCCGGCACCAGGTGCGGGGAAAGCGAACGGTCGGAGAGCCGAGACGAGGCGGAGCGACACTTCGTGAAGGGCAAGGTCGGTGACGGGTCTGAGCGTCCTCTACGCAAGCGAGGCGGCTGAAGAGCGGGACTGGGCGGCGGCGCCGGACCGGGACAGGCCGGGCCGGCTGCGCGAGGTGTACTGGGCACGCCGCGCGGAATCGAAGTCGGGCCGAAAGTGGTCCGTGAATGCGACCCTGAACTGGCGGCCGGACCGAACCGCGATGGGCAGACGAAGCGACGAACCGGGCGACGGGTTCGTCTACCTCGTCAGCATGGCGCCGCGGGTCGAGGATCGGTTCGAGTGGCTGGAGGTGACCGAGGTGTTCACGACGGCGCCGGCGTCGCAGATCGAAGGGGCGATGCGGGCATGGAACGGCATCTCGGACAAGCACCCGGTGGACTTCGACGAATTTCGAAGGGGCCTGCCGCGGGGACGCCCTTCGAGGGTTGAACAGCGATGCGCCGCGGACCGGGCGATCGCGCAGATCGAGAGGAAGCTGGCCAAGAGCTCGTACCGGGATCTGCTGGAGAGGTACGGCTACGGCACGCTGGTGGTTGGGATGCCGCTCTGGTTTGTGGCCCCTCCCCACGATCCTTTACGGGCGGAGAATGCGATCGATGACTTCATGACTCGGATAACCCTGGGGCTGGAGAACGTCAGGCGAAGGGTGCTGCGGAGGCGGGACTGTCCGTTCGGAAGGTCGTCGTGATCTGGGACACGACGCCTGAGGCGCTACGGGAATGGCGCAAGGGGCGGTCGGCGCAGTACGAGGACGCTGCCAACGCGAGCCTGAAGAATCCCATGGGCGCGTCGCTGTGGGAGGTGCTGTCGGAAGGGCTGGAAGAGGCGATATCGAAAACGGCGACCCCGGAGAGAGAGGCGCCGTCGATGAGTTTGCACGTCTACGTGGAGTCACGGAAGAAGGCGTCGGGCACGGGGCCCTACCCGGAGTTCGTCGAGGTCTTTCGTGAGATCCTCCGCGAGCGTAACGAGCGTCCCGTGGGACGATGGTCAAGCTCAAACCGGAGCGGGCACGGAAGCGTTACAACCCGCAGGAGATCGTCGGCATGCTGCGGCAGGCTGAGGTCTTCCACGGCCAGGGCATGTCGATGGCCGACGCGATCCGGCAGGTGGGGGTCAGCGAGGCCACATTCTATCGGTGGCGCAAGGAGTATGGCGGGATGAGCGGTGACCAGCTCCGCCGCTTCTAGGAGCTTGAGAAGGAGGCAGTGTCGGTACGGCCGCTACGGCTATCGGCGGATCGCCGCCCTGCTGCGCGACGCCGGCTGGCAGGTCAACGACAAGCGGGTCGAGCGGATCTGGCGGCGCCATTACAACGCCATCCGCCCACATGGCAGCCTGGGACACCGGCCGCCGGACCCGCTGCCTGTGCACTGCCGCGGCGGTCGCTTACCAGATCTGCCCGGCTACCGCCGGTCCATCGGCACATAGTCGCGCTCGCCTGCGCCGAGGTAGATCTGGCGGGGGCGGGCGATCTTCTGGGCCTTGTCGCCCAGCATCTCCTGCCACTGCGCGACCCAGCCGGGCGTGCGGCCGATGGCGAACAGCACCGTGAACATGGCGGGCTTGAAGCCCATCGCCTCGTAGATCAGACCCGAGTAGAAGTCGACGTTCGGGTACAGCCGGCGCTGGACGAAGTAGTCGTCCTGCAGGGCGATCCGCTCGAGCTCGATGGCGATGTCCAGCAGCGGGTTGCGCCCGGTCACCTCGAAGACGCGGTACGCCTGCTCCTTGATGACCGTGGCGCGCGGGTCGTACGACTTGTAGACTCGGTGGCCGAAGCCCATCAGGCGGCCTTCGCCCGCCTTCACCGTCTTGATGAAGTCCGGGACGTTGTCGACCGAACCGATGGCGGCGAGCATGCGCAGCACCGCCTCGTTCGCGCCGCCGTGCAGCGGCCCGTACAGCGCCGCCGCCGCCCCTGCCATCGAGGCGAACGGGTCGGCCTGCGAGCTGCCGATGCCGCGCATCGCGCTCGTGCTGCAGTTCTGTTCGTGGTCGGCGTGCAGGATGAACAGGATGTCGAGCGCCCGCTCCAGCACCGGGTCCGGGGTGTAGGTGGCGCCGGGCTTTCCGTACAGCATGCCGAGAAACCGGCCGGCAAAGCCGAGAGAACTGTCGGGGTCGACGTACGGCAGGCCGTTGGCGTGCCGATAGGAATACGCGCCGATGGCGGGCGCCTTGGCGATCAATCGCGCCACCTGAATGCGGCGGTTCTCGTCGTCGAATATCTGCTTCGCGTCGGGATAGTACGTCGAGAGTGCGCCCACCGAGCTGAGAAACACGCCCATCGGATGCGCATCGGGCTGAAACCCATCCAGCAGGCTCTTGATCCCCTCTGGCAGCGGGGCGTGCCCGCCGAGTTCCGCCTCCCACGACTCCAGCTCCGCGGCGGTCGGCAGCTCCCCGTTCAGCAGCAGGTACGCGGTTTCGGTGAACGTGCTGTGCTCGGCGAGTTGCTCGATCGGGTAGCCGCGGTAGCGGAGGATGCCCTTGTCGCCGTCGATGAACGTTACGCGGCTCCGGCAGGAGGCGGTGTTCTGAAAGGCCGGGTCGTACGACATCATGCCAAACTCGTCCGGGTCTACCTTGATCTGCCGGAGATCGATGGCCCGGATCGTGCCGTCGGTGATCGGAATCTCGTACTGTCGGCCGGTACGGTTGTCAGTAATCGTCAGCGTGTCTGCCATGGATCGTTCTTCGCCTCTCCGGTCACGTTTCCCCGTCTGTCGGCTCGCCGCCCCGCAGCGGCTCATCGGTCTGTCCCGGGATGCGGTAGCGGCCGTCCAGCCAGTTCTCGAGATCGAACAGCTTGCAGCGTTCCGAGCAGAACGGGCGCCACGCCGGCACGGCCGGCCGGCGGCGGCACTGCACACACAGGGCGCCACGCTCTTCCATCGATCGGGACTCCAGATTGTATCAGCAGGGGCGGTCCGGCAACCACGCGCCAAGGGCTATTGCCCGCTCACCGTCATCTCCACGGCGTAGACCGCCGTACGCGCCGTGATGAACAGCGTCGTACGGTCCGGGCCGCCGAATGTCAGGTTGGCCGGCGCTTCGGGGACGGCAATCGATCCGACGACATCGCCGCCCGGGTCGTACACGGTAACGTCCTCCCCGGTCAGGTAGACGTTGCCCATCTCGTCCATCGTCATGCCGTCGGAGCCCTGCTCTACGAACAGCCGCTTGTTCGCCAGCGTGCCGTCAGGGGCCGGCGTGTAGACGTACGTCCGGCCACCGCCGTGGTCGGCGATATAGACCCGCGTGCCGTCCGGCGAGCCGATGATGCCGTTCGGGCGCTCCAGATCGACCGCCACGCGCAATACGTCGGTCCGGTCGGGCGTGAGGTAGTAGACGTGGTGGCCGTCCATCTCGAGGTCGTCTTCCGAACCGTAGCGCGGATCGCTGAAGTAGATCCCCCCTTGCGGATCGATCCACAGGTCGTCCGGACTGTTGAACCGGCCGCCGTCGTAGCGCTGCGCCAACACGCGTACGCCGCCCGCCGGGTCCGTGCCGGTGACGCGCCGGTTGCCCATCTCGCAGGCGATCAGCGCGCCGTCCGCATCGAAGCGCAAGCCGTTGGCGCCGCCGCTGTCCTCGCGGAACGTCGTCAGCCCCTCATCCGGGGTCCAGCGGTGGATCCGGTTGTTGGGAATATCGGTGAAGTACAGCGCGCCGTCGGCGTCGGCGGCCGGTCCCTCCACGAAGGCGAAACCGCGCGCTATCCGCTCGACGCGCGCGCCGGATGCGACGAGCGCCGGCAACTCCTGCGCCGGCATGCCACCCGCCGGGAGCGACAGGCAGATAGCGAGGGTGAGGATGGCGCAGGCAACGGGGCGAGCGTGGCGTTTGCTGTGCGGCATGCGTTGTCCGGTGCTGGTGCTAATGCACCTGACCGGTCTCCGTGCGCGCGCCGGGAGCCGGGGCCCCGGCCACGGGGTTGGCGGCCTCGATCGGCACGGCGACGGTCCGGTGGACGCGTCCGCGAACCTTCGGGCGCGCCTTGCGCGCACCTGCCCGCGTGCTGCCGGCGGCCACCTCGAAGCGGATGACGCGCCGCAGCGCCTTCGCGAGCGGCGCTGCGCTGCGCTGCGCCGCCCACAACTCCAGCTCGGTGTCGCCGTCCGGCTTCAGCCGTACGAGGTAGTCCTGGGCGCCGGGCACGATTTCGATGGATGCCACGCTGTGCTGGTGGCTGCGGTCCAGGCTCTCGGCCACGCGCACTATTGCAGCCAGGGTGCGCACCATCCGGCGCGCCTCGGACCCGAGCTGGACGTAGCCGTCGTGCGAGCGCTTGGGCTGGCCCCGCCGGTGGTAGCGGGTCACTAGCGCCATCACCTCCACTTCTTCCGGCTCGAACCCGCGCAGATCGCCGTTCTTGATCAGGTAGTAGGAGTGCTTGTGATGCCGCGCGTGGCTGATGTGGACGCCGATGTCGTGCAGCAGGGCGGCATACTCCAGCCACTCCCGGGCGCGGCTGTCGAGCCGGTGCGCGGGCTGCGTCTGGTCGAACAGCTCGAGCGCCAGGCGCGCCACCTGCCGCGAGTGGTCGCGCGCGTAGCTGCAGCGCTCGGCCAGCTCGAACACGCTGCGGCGGCGGACATCCGGGTATTTCTCGACGTTGGCGATCTGGGCCCGGTTGCGGCGGATGTAGTCGAGCGCCAGGCCCTCGCGCAACGCCAGATCGCACAGCGTCAGGTCGCGCGCGCCGAGCCGCTTCAAAATGGTGTCGAGCACGATCGCGCCGGCCGGGGCCAGATCGGCGCGGCGCGGGTCGAGTCCCGGAATCCGCAGCCGATCCGCCAGCGTCATGCTGCTCAGCTCGCGCCGCACGCGCCGGATCTGCTTCACGGGGATGCGGCGGTTCCGCAGCGCGTCGGAGCCGACCGCCCGTCCGTTCCCGACCGCCAGCGCGCCGAGGCTCAGGATGGTGCCGGACGTGCCGATCACGCGTTCGAAGCCGAGTTTGACGATCCGGTCGCATACGCTGGCGATCTCGTCGCTGACGTAGTCGGTCATCCGGCGCACGTCCCGCTCGATGAGCGGGTCGGTCCGGACGAACTGCTCCGTCAGGCGGATCACCCCGATCTTTGCGCTGTGGGCCACGTGAATCCGGGTTGCGGTGCCGCGCGTCAACTCGACGCTGCCGCCGCCGATGTCGATGACGACCGCCGGGCCGTCGGCGACGTCGACGCCGTACACCGCCGCGCGGTGAATCAGCTTCGCCTCCTGGGCGCCGGAGATGGCGCGCACGCGAATGCCGGTGCGGTCCAGGATGGCGTCGAGGAACTCCCGGCCGTTGTCCGCCTCGCGCACCGCGCTGGTGGCGGCGCCGATGATCTCGTCGACGTCGTGCGACTCGGCGAGCCGCCGGAATTTCGACAGCGCCTGCAGGGCCGACGCGGTGGCCGCCTCCGTCAGCGCGCGGCCGCCCAGGCCGCCGGCGCCGAGCCGCACCATCTCCTTCTCGCGGTCGACCACCTCGAACGACCGGTCAGGCCGCACCTGGACGACGATCATGTGAACCGAATTGGTGCCGATGTCGATGGCGGCAATGCGCATGCGCGTGTCGATGGCCGCGCTTGCGCGGCCGGGAGGCGCGGGGTGCGCCCTGTATGATATACGGACATTCCGGCGTGCCACGCCGTTTCCCCACACCACCGATGATCATGCCGTTCCATCCGTTGCTGCCGCCGTTCGAGCGGCAGGCGCGCGCGTTCGGCACGTACCTGCCGGAGGCGGTGAATGGGGAAGTCGAACCGCTGCACCAATGCCGCGTCGCCACGCGGCGCCTGCGCGAGTTGCTGCCGCTGTGCGGCCCCGAGGTATCCACGGGGATCGCGCGGCGCGCCCGTCGCCGCCTGCGCCGCGTGGGGCGGGCGATGGGTCCGGTCCGCGAGCTCGACGTGTCGCTCGAGCTGGTGGACGAGCTGGCGCGGCAGAGCGTCGTCCGGGACGAGGCGGAGCAGCGGCTGCGGCAGCACCTCGTCGACGAACGGGAGGAGCACCGCGAGCAGATGCTCGAGCGGTTGCGCTCGATCAACGCGCGCAAGCTGGAGCGCGACCTGGCGGAGGTGGCGCGGCTGCTCGGCATGCGGCGGCAGACCGATGCCTGGGCGCAGGTGCTGGCGTCGCGGATGCAGAGTCGGGCGCGGCTGCTGCGGGAGACCGTGGACGCCGCCGGCCCGCTGTACATCGCGGACCGCGTGCATGCGGTGCGGATCGCCACCAAGCGCTTGCGCTACGTGCTGGAGCTGGCGGGAGATACCGGTGAGGCGCGCACGAAACGCGCCGTGCGGGATGCCCGGAGCGTGCAGGAGACGCTGGGCCGGCTGCACGACCTGGACGTGCTGGCGGGCCTCATGCAGGACGCGATTGCCGCTGCGGCCGGCCAGCCGTGGCACGCTCCGCTCGAGGCGGCGCGGCTGCACGTGGAGCGGGAGTGCCGCGCGCTGCACGGCCAGTACGTGGCGCAGCAGGCGCTCGTCCTCGACCTGGGCGCCGCCGCGGCGCAGACGGGCGGCGACATCTGGATGGAACGCGGCGGCGGGGATCTGCACGCCGCTCCGCCGACAAGGGTCGGCCGCGTGCTCAAGATGACCCTGGAGGAGTCGCGCCCGGCCGACCGGCCGGCCGCCGCCGGCGCGCACCCGGAAACCGGCGAATGAGCCGCGTGGTCGTGCGGCGCGCGGTCGGGCGTCGGCACGCGGTTTCGCGAGACGCGCCGGACGAACGGCCGCGAGATGTCCACCGAGCTCGAGGTCACGGAGCATGCCGAGAACGAGCACGTGCGGATCGTTTCCGACGCCGGCGGCGCGGTCTGGGACACCGTGTTCGCCGTAGCGTCGTCCGGCGGGCAGGCGGAGCTGACGATGACGATGGACGCGCGTCCCTACCGCTGGCAGGCGAAGCTGACGGTGCCGTTCGTGCTCCGGATGATCAGGACGGCGATCGAGAAGGACATGGACGCCGTCAAGACGTTCTGCGAAAGTCCGGACTCCCGCTGAGCGTCAGCCGCGCGCTGCCCGGCCGGCATTACCCGCCGCCGCCCAGAAGCCACCCGGCAGCCGCGCCGCCCAGGATCAGCCAGGTGGCGTTGGGGCGCCAGACCAGCAGGACGGCCGCCGCCCCCGCGGTGATGATCACGGTCTCGAGATCGACCAGCGCGGCACGCCCGAGCAGCCAGGTTACCGACGCCATCAGGCCGAGCGAGGCGGCGACCACCCCGTCGAGGCAGCCGCCGAGCAGCCGTGAGGCCCGCATCCGGGGGATCAGCGGTTGCGTGACGGCGACGAGGACGAAGCCGGGCGCGAAGATGGCGGCCGTGGCCAGCACGGCGCCGGCCCAGCCGCCCAGCAGGTAACCGATGAAAGTGGCTGTCGTGAAGACCGGTCCCGGCGTCATCTGACCGACGGTGATCGCGTCGATGAGCTGCTGGTCGGTCAACCAGCTCCAGCGCTCGACCAGGTCGGCGCGCAGGAAGGCGAGCAGCACGTAGCCGCTGCCGAACAGGATGGATCCCGCCTTCAGGAAGAACAGCGCCAGCCGCGTGAGGGTGAACGGCGCCGTCTCGGCCGCCGCCAGCGCCGCGGCCGCCAGCGCGGTGGTCCCGCTTAGCGCGCGTGACAGGAGGGTCGGAAGCGCCAGCCAGACGCCTGCGGCGGCGCCCTGTCCCGGCCCGAGGGTCAACAGGAGACCGGCTCCGGCCCCGGCCGCCAGCAGCAGCAGCTCGTTCACGCCGCCAAGCGCCGCCGCCAGCGCGGCGGCCGCGATGAGACCGTGCGCCCAGCGGCCCAGCGCCGCCTGCCCGAGCTTCACCAGCGCCTGCAGGACGATGGCGATCACCACCGGTCCGATGCCGTACATCAGCCAGCCCACGGCCGGCGTTTCGCCGTAGCGGGAATAGCCCCAGGCGATGCCGCCCACGATCAGCGCCGCCGGCAGGATGAAGCACGACCCGGCCACCAGCAGGCCGGGGAGCCCCGCGCGCCGGTAGCCGAGATGAATCGCCATCTCGGTCGAATTCGGGCCGGGAATCAGGTTGGTCGCCGCCAGCAGGTCGAGAAACTCGCGGTCGCTCAGCCACTTCAGGCGCTCCACCACCTCGGCGCGCATCATGGCGATGTGCGCCGCCGGCCCGCCGAAGGCGGTGATGCCGAGCCGCAGGAAGAGGACGGCGAGCTCGCGGAGCGGCGCGGCGGGGGGCATGCTACTGGCTGCTACGGGTAGTCGGCGGGGTCCAGGGACGCGCTGATGATTTCCTTGTCGTTGCGCGTGTAGACATGCTTGTTGGCGTAGGCCGGGTGGACCCAGTTGACGAAGCGCAGCTCGCGGCGGTTGCCGGGCGGGGAGGTGGGCGCGATGAGGTGGGTGCGGCTCACCTCGTCGTACCCCTCCGGACTCAGGCGCGCGGTGATCAGTTCCCCGCGGTCGTTGTTGATCAGCACCCGGTCGCCGTTGCGGACGAGAAAACCGGAGACCCAGCGCCGCCGCTCGACCGTCGCCTCCTGCGTCTCCCAGAGCCGCTCGCCGGTGCGGGCGTCGAGGCCGCGGAGCTGGCCGTAGCTGCCGATGCCGTAGATGTAGCCGTCGTCGATAATGGGTGTCGCCAGCACCGCGTGGAGCCCCTCGGTGCGGATCTCGCTGTTGCTCGTCCCCTTCCACGCCACGCTGGCGGCGGGGCGGTCCTGGTTGAGCGCCATCATCATCGGCCCGTCGTAGAAGGTCGTGAAGAAGAGCTGCGCGCCGGCCTGCACCGGCACGGCGACGGTCATGCCGCCCCCCACGACGTACGGCTGGCGCCAGTAGATGTCGCCGGTGGCCGGGTCGAGCGACACGACCTCGTCGGGATCCCAGATGATCAGCTGCCGCGCGCCGCCCGCCTCGATGATGATCGGCTGGGCCACGCCGAGATCGGTCTCGCTCGGCAGCGCCCGCCAGAGCTCCTCGCCGCTGTGCTTGTCGAACGCCACCACGCGCGCGTCCGGCGATCCGCCGACCAGGCAGATGAGCTGGTCGCCGTCCACCAGCGGGGCGCTGGCGAAGCCCCAGTCGTAGCCCCACTGCATGCGGTCGACACCGTAGTCCGCGCTGTACTGCTTGCGCCACAGCAGCGCGCCGCTCTCGACGTCGAGCGCCGAGAGCGTACCGCTCCGCCCGAGCATGTAGACCCGCTCGCCGTCCACCGTCGGCGTCGCGCCGGGGCCGATCTCCCACATCACCCCGGCGTAGTCCGCCTCCCACTCGGTCGACCACAGCAGGCGGCCGCTGGCCTCGTCAAACGCCAGCGCCCGCTCGACGCCGCGCATGCCGTCCGCCGGCTCCCAGTCGGTGGCGAACACCCGTCCGCCCGCCACGGCCGGGCCCGACAGCCCCGCCTTGATCGGCGCCCGCCAACGCACGGACAGACCCTCTGCCGGAAACGTTTCCAGCAGTCCCGTCTCGTGCCATACGCCGAGTCGGCCCGCACCGCGGAACTCGGGCCAGTCCTCGGCAAGCAGGCGCGAGGCGCCGCCGGCAAGCACGAGGCACACGCAGCAGCCTGCCGCTGCTGTCCGCAAAGTCATCGGCATGACCTCATCTCCCTGCATCGGCGGCCTGCTCGAGCTCCGCATAGATCGCCTCGACGGTCGCCTGCGCATGCTCCGTGCCGTAGTCGGCGTAGCGCGCGGGCAGCCGCAGATCCGCCGCCGCATCGCCGGCGCTGCGGCCGGCGCGAAACGCCGTCTCCACGGCGGCGAGAAACTCGCGCGTGAAGTCGGCGTATTCCTCCAGATCGTCCCAGCTCATCCGCCCGGCGGCGCGGCGCTCGACGTCCACGCGAGGTCCCCGTCCGGCGTAGGTGAACGGCCGCGGTCCGCGGCCGGTGATCACCCGCGTCACGCCGTCGATGGCCGCCGCCGCCTTCGCCAGCGTCTCCGGGAACGCCACGCCGCTGCCGCCGTTGGCGCGGTCGATGGCCGGCACCGCCTTCTCAGGGAACAGCGCCCCGAGATAGGCGGTCTGCTTCTCCGGAAACACCACGACGATGTCGCCGTCGGTATGCGCCGGACCGAAGTAGTACAGCTCGATCCGGTCGAGATCCTCGAGCAGCATGAAGCGGTCCGCGAAGGTGGTGGTCGGGAGGCCGGCCGCGTCCCCACCCCCGGCGCGCTCCAGATTCGCACGTGTGTTCTCGTGCGCGATGATCAGCGGCACCTCCGGAAAGTCGGCATTGGCGCCGGCGTGGTCCGGGTGCGCGGTGGTGGTGATGATGGTCGTCACCGGCAGGTCGGTCACCTGCGCGACCGCCGCGCGCAGCGCGGCGCCCCAGCCGGAGCGCTTCGTATCGACGAGCACGACGCCGCCGTTGATCTCGTCGATCAGCGCCATCGTGTTGGCGCCGCCGCCCCACAGGTGGTAGAGGACGTCCCGCACGTTCAGCGTGTCGATCTCGACGACCCGCTCGTCCTGCGGCTGGCCGCTCCCGGCGGCGACCGCGGCCGGGAGCATGCAGGCGGCCGCAAGCAGTCCCGGCCTCGCCCAGCGTCTCATGTCATCCTCCTTCGGTCGGCTCGTGCGCGCAGCGGCGCGGCCGCGCCGAACAGGCGGATCATACCGCCCGCCGGTCGGCGGCGCAGGCGCCTGTCGCCAGCCACTTGCCCCGGGGCACCGGCGCCCTCGCGGCGAACGCCGTTGAGAAATGTGGGCTATCGTTCCGGCGGGATGGATTCCGCGCTGGGGTTCGCGGCGTCGGGGGTGGTATTCGGCCTGGGCGCCGGGTTCGCCCCGGGGCCGCTGCTGGCGCTGGTGCTCGCGGAGAGCATGCGCCACGGTACGGCCGGAGGCGTGCAGGTGGCCGTCTCGCCGCTCGTGACGGACCCGCCGATCATCCTGCTGTCGCTGCTGCTGTTCACGCGCATCGCCGAGCCGGGCCCGATCCTCGGCGTCGTCTCGCTGGCGGGCGGCGGCGTGCTCCTGTACCTGGCGGCGGGCACGCTCGCGCCTTTGCCGGCGCCGGCTGCCGGCGGACCGGCGGCTCTCGGGCCGCGACGGTTCGGCTCGTTCGCGAGAGGCGTGGCCGCCAACCTGGTGAACCCGCATCCCTACCTGTTCTGGCTGGTAGTCGGCGCCCCGACGCTCGTGCAGGCGCGCGCGGCCAGTGGTTTCGCGGCCGTCGGGTTCGTCGCAGGGATGTACTCCTGCCTCGTCGGCGCCAAGGTGCTGACCGCCGTGGCGGCGGGCCAGGGGCGGGTCCGGCTCGACAATCGCTATCACCGGCCGGCGCTGCGCCTGCTGGCGGCCGCCCTGGCGCTGCTCGGCGTCCGTTCGCTGTGGGAGGGCGTGCGCTATCTGGGTGGCGCGGGCTGAAGCGTCCGCCGCGGACGCCGGTTTATGATGAGGCTTGACGCCGGTTGCCGGATCGCGTCCGGGAGGCTTGATGGAACTACGTCGGATCCTGTCCTGCGGACTGGTGCTTGCCGCAAGCGCCTTGCTCGTCGCCCAGGCGCCCGATCAGTTGCCTGACGTCGATCGGTTCGGACCGCAGGTCGGCGAGACCGTGCCCGATTTCGAGCTGGTCGACCAGGCCGGCCGCGCCCGGACGCTGGCGTCCATCCTCGGTCCGAACGGCGCGCTGCTGGTCTTCTCGCGTTCCGCCGTCTGGTGACCGTACTGCAAGACGCAGCTCGTCGAGCTGCAAGGACGCTACGCCGATCTCGCCGCGCGGGGCATCGGTCTGGCCGCGGTCCTCTACGACCCGCCGGAAGCGATCAGCGCGTTCACCACGGCCCGCGGGATCGAGTTCCCCGTGCTGTCGGACGTCGGGTCGGAAGTGATTCGGCGCTACGGCATCCTGAACCGGGAGATCGATCCGGACGCGCACGTCCGCGACTTCCGGCTGCATGGGATCCCGTACCCGGGCACGTTCGTGCTCGATGGCGCGGGGCGCGTCGTCGAGCGCTTCTTCGAGCAGCGCTACCAGGAGCGGTCCACCGCGTCGAGCATCGCGCTGCGGCTCGGCGAGCCGCTTGACGGCGGCGCCGCGGGGACCGCGGTCGACACCCGGCTGATCGGCGCGCGCGCCCATGCCAGCGACGCCGTGGTGGCGCCCGGAAACCGGTTTGCACTCGTCGTCGACGTCGAGCCGAAGCCGGGCATGCACGTCTACGCGCCCGGCGACCATCTGTACCGGGTTGTCCGGCTCCGTCTGGATGCCCCCGACTATCTGCGGGTCCACCCGCTGTCGTACCCACCCTCGGAGCCCTACCACTACGAGCCGCTGGACGAGACCGTGCCGGTCTACCAGCAGCCGTTCCGCCTCGTCCAGGAGGTCACCGTGCCGCTGAGCGAACAGACGGCGGCGCTGTCCGCCGCGCCCGGTGGCACGCTGGTGATCGAGGGGACGCTCGAGTACCAGGCGTGCGACGACGAGGTGTGCTACATCCCGGCGGAAGCGCCGCTCCGCTGGGAGCTGGCGTGGCGCCCGCTCGTCCGCGAGTAGCGGCCGGCGGCGGTTGCCGCGCTTCCCGGCAACGGGTTGGCAGCGGCAGCAACCCGCAATAGCCGGCGCTACGGCTCTTGCCGCAAAGACATCCGACGCCCATGCAGACGATTGTGTTGATGCGGCACGCCAAGCCAGATTTCGATACGTCGGTGCGCGTGCGGACGTCGAGTATGGGTGAAGCGTTGTCCGCCTACGACGAAGCGGGCATTGAGCGGCCGCACGCGGCCGGGCGCGCCAACAGAATCATGGCGCGGCTCATCGATGCCGAAGGCCGGGAGGGGAGCCGCGTCGAAATTGTCACGAGCGATTTGCGGCGTTCGATCGAGTCGGCGAATTCGTTCTTCCTGAATATCGAAGCCGCCGCGGCCGACCCGCTCTATCGTGAGGCGGAGTTGCCCGCCAGGCTACCGCTCTGCGGACTGGCAATGCGATATTCCGCCGCGGTCTTGACTGCCCGCGTGCTCTGGATGCTCGGGATCCACCAACAGGCGGAGAGCTACGCGATGGCTGCGGCACGCGCCCGACGCGCCGCGAAGGCACTGGAGAATCGTGCCATGGAACGAGGCTGCGTGATTCTTGTCGGCCACGGATTCTTCAACCGCATGATCGCTCGCGAATTGAAGCGCGCTGGTTGGACTGCAAGCCGCAGGGAAGGCGGAGGTTTCGGCGCCTGCACGATGTTTGTTCGCGAAATTCCCGGGGATCACCGCGCATGATCGGCGCAGACGCCTTTGCGTTCGCGGGCCTGGAACACGAGACACATCACGGCGCCGCCGAGCAGTCCGACCTCGTCGACGACCGACCGCCTGGCGAGCTCCTGGTCGAGTGCCGCGAAGAGTCCTCGAATGCGGTCGCTGCTCAGCACGTTCAGGCTCGCTCGAGGAAGTTGGCCAGGACGAACACGTTGCGTGAGCGGAAAGGCGCCGGACTCTCGGCGAGCGCCGACGCCTTGAGGCTCTCGTAGCCGGAGACGAACCATGGACGGTCGAGCGGGCCGACGCCGCTGGTCCACGGCGGCGCGCCGCCTCCGCACTCCGCCGCGAGCGTCTCGGCGACTCCCGCAATCAGCGCCCGCAGCCGGGCGGGCAATTCCGCAGCCGGCGGCGTCTCCAGCCCGACCACCGACCGGGAGCGGCGCACCGCGTCCACGCAGTCCATCAGATGGCCGCGCCACGATCCTTGTCCGTCCTCCAGAATGCGGAGGGACGCGCAGAACAGCGAATCCGGCGGTTCCAGAAGAACGCGCGAAACCGCGCGCCTCACGCTGCTGCGCGGCAACCCGAGCGCGTGGACGACGTGCTCCAGGCTCGACATGCGGGCGTCGTGGTCGGGGGATTCGAGCAGTTGCATGCCCCGAAACGACAGCCCCGCGCGCTGGGCGAGCGCGCGCTGGGACAGCCCGCGGCGGCCTCGGATCGTGCGGATCAATTCCATGAGCAGAAGGATGGATGACTAAATATACTAAGTCAAACGCCGAGGAGGCACAGTCTCCAGCCGTGAACTGCCAGAGTTCACGCGCGCCGTCAGGAATACCCCTCTGACCGTTTCGCTGGGCACAGGCCGCGCGCCGTTGGCCGGCAGGTCAAATTTGCTGCACGCGGGCGCTATCGTCCGCCTGGTGGGCGTACAAGCCCTTAAAAAACAGCAAGTTATGATGGGGTATGCCTGTTGAAACCAATTCCACTACGCCTGCATCGTCTGCAGGTCCTGCGGCCGGTTTCGGTCCGGCCGTCGCCGCCCCGTACGGTCCCCGGGCCGTGCATCCCGCCTGAACTGCGTTGCTCTTCGCTCACATATCGCGAATATGCTCGCTCCTCGCGCCTTGTACCGGCCGGACGCGGCATTGACACGGGCGGGTCTCGGTGCGACGCGGGGTTTCGCCATGGGCTGCTGAGCTGCTGGTCCTGATCAGACAGTTCGACGAGCGCAACGGCTGGGAAAGCTGCACGTCCTGCGCCCACTGGCTGAGCTGGCGTACCGGACTCGCACCGGGTGCGGCCCGCGAGCACGTGCGGGTGGCGCGCGCTTTGGGGAACTTGCCGAGGCTGAGCGACGCCATGCGGCGTGGCGTCATTTCCTACTCGAAAGTGCGGGCGGTGACGCGGGTAGCTACCGCGGCGACCGAGCAGGCGCTGCTCGACGTGGCGCTGTGCGGCACGGCCGCCCATGTGGAGCAGATCGTCCGCGGGTGGCGGCGGGTCGATCGGATTGCCGAGCAGGCAGGGGACCGGCGGCGGCACGAGGCGCGGTCGCTGCGCACCTGGGTGGACGACGACGGGATGGTGGTGGTTCGGGGTCGGCTGACGCCTGAAGTGGGCGCTGTGCTGCGGCGGGTGCTGGAGGCGGCGTGCGACCAGGCGCGCGGGCAGGCCTCGGGAGGGTCGGACCCTGGCGCCGGCACCGCAGCGGACGAAGCAGCGGGGCAGCTCGCACCGTCTTTCGCGCAGCGGCAGGCGGACGCCATGGGCGTGGTGGCGGAGTGTGCGCTGGCCGGCGGCCTGGATCGGGGCACGGCGGGCGACCGGTATCAGGTGGTGGTGCACGTGGACGCGGACGCCCTGGCGGACGAGCCGGACGTTCCCGCGGGAACGTGCCAGGGTGATGCCAGCGATCGGGTGCGGGTGGCCGCGGGCGGAAACTGTAGGTCCGCAGCGGGGCAATCGGTGCGTCGGCGCGGGGGGTGTTCGTCATATACCACTGGTGCCCACAGCCAGACGGTGCTGGAAGAGGCAGGCGGTATCCACGTTTCACCGGAGACGGCGCGGCGGTTGTCCTGCGGCGCGACGGCGCTCGACAACTTGGTGCTACTGTGCCGCCGGCACCACCTGGCGGTGCACGAGGAAGGATTCCGCGTCACGCTCGATACCGACGGGGACGTGCAGTTCGTACGGCCGGACGGCCGCCCGTTCCCCGCGGTCCCGCCGGCGCCAAACTGGACGGGCGCACCCCTCGCACCAGTAACAGCTCGGCTCGATCAGGACGACATTGCGATTGACCCGCACACGGCCACGCCGGCCTGGCGGGGCGAGCGACTGGACCTCCACTGGGCCGTCGGCGTGCTGTGGCGGCCGCGGCCGGATGCGCAGGGCAACTCCGGATGAGACGAATTCCCACGAAAGCGAATCCCCGCGACATCGTGAAACCAGTTCCCGACGTAGTTGATATCCCGAGCACGATCGTCCGAACGTTTGCTGCGCCCTTGTGGTAGCGAGTTCGCGGAGCTGCGGCACGCGGTGTTCCGCAGTAGATCGTACGCCGTCGGCCTCGTGGGAGGCCGCGCTTCATCCGACCGGATTCCAGACGCGGTCGAATCCGAACCCGCTGAAGTCCTTTACGTTGGCCGTGGCGAAGGCCGTAACGCCCTGGCGGCGCAATGCAAGCGCCAGGCGGGCGTCGTAGATACGGCGCCGTCCGAAGCCGGCCTCGGCCGCCAGCGGCCAGAGCTCGTCGTGAAGTGCTTTGCTGTCGGCGTCGACGCCGAACAGCATCCATGTCGGGTGCCGGCGGTAGGTCTGTACGACATCGACCGCTGCCGAGGCCCCCAGCGGCCTGAGCAGTACGGCGGGATTCCGCAGCAACGTGTAGAACTCCACCAGCACCAGCTCGGAGACGGCGACGTCGTCGCGCGGCGTCAGGTCTTCGAGAAAGCGCCGGGCGCGTTCGTGAAACGGGCTGGCCTGGCTGAACGAGTAGAGCAGGATGTTGGCGTCAAACGACGTCACCGTCGGCGTCCTCCGCGGGTTTCGCACCGCCTTCGATGCCATCGACGGAGCGGCGTTCGAGGTCGTCCAGCGCCGCTTCGTGAACCGCGGCGTGGTTCAAACCGCGCCAGCCGACCGCATCTGACAGCGGTGCACGCCATGTGGACACCGGGACCGTGACGTTCGGGTGCCGTGCGAGAAGCTGTTCGGCCGCACGCCGCAGCGTCTCGGCGAGCGACCATTCCCGAGCTGCCGCCAGCCGCTTGAGGTCGTGATACAGCCTGTCGGGAAGCTGAATCTGCGTCTTGATCACGATGCAGGGAAATATACATCTCCATCAAAATGATGGCAATGGTAACGACGGCTCAGGATGCTTCGGGGCATTCGGTACGAGATGCGGCTCGTGCAGCCGGCGGGCGGCTACAGCTCCCGGACGCCGTGGCTGCGCACCAGGAAGTAGACGGCCACCAGGGAAAGCAGGCCGGCATTGACGGCGACGATCGTCTCGGTCGGGGCATAGCGCGTCAGCGCGCCGCTGACCAGGCTGCCGAGCGGCAGGCCGCCGCGGAACGCGGTGAGGTAGATGCTCATCACCCGCCCCCGCAGCTCGTCGGGCACGGTGAGCTGCACGAGCGATGCGGTCAGCGAGAAGACGATGAGGAGCGCGTTGCCGGCCAGGAACAGCAGCAGGTAGCTCCAGGGGCCGATCGGCAGCGACGCGAACGTGGCGACCAGCAGGCCGAACATGGCCAGCACCTGCAGCAGCGTCAATCCCATCCGTTCGAACTGGCCGAGCCAGGCGACGACCAGCGCGCCGGTCACGGCGCCGGAGCCGAGGGCGGTCATCATCCGGCTGAGGGTTTCCGGGTCGCCGGCAAAGACCGGCAGGAAGGCGCGCAGCGGGAGGCCGAGCGAGGTGGTGGCGACTGCCAGGCCGGTGAGCGCCAGGAGCGCGCCGCCCTGGCCCACGTACGAGAGGCCGCCCTTCAGGTCCTCGGCCATCGACTGGCGCCGTTCTTGTGCGACAGGCTGGGCCTGCATCAGCGCCAGCACGACGATCACCACCAGGAACGACACGCTGTTCATTCCGAAGCAGGCGGCGAGTCCGAAGCTGGTGAAGACCAGCCCGCCGACGAGCGGACCGATCGACTGCGCCAGATTGAACTGGATGGAATTGAGCGCCACGGCGTTGGGCAGCGTGTGGCGCGGGACCAGTGCCGGGATCAGCGACTGGAACGCCGGACCGCCGAATGCCTGCGCCAGGCCGGTGGTGAACGACAGCGCCAGGATGTAGCCGAGCTGCACGGTGTCGGTCAGCACCAGCAGCGTCAGGACCAGCGCGCAGGCCATCTGCACCACCTGCGACGCCATCAGCAGCCGGCGGCGGTCGTAGCGGTCGGCGGTCACGCCGCCGATCAGCGTGAAGAGGAGCAACGGCACGGCGCCGACGAACGCGTCGAGCCCGAGGTAGAAGGCGGATCCGGTCAGCTCGAAGATCAGCCACTGCTGCGCGAACCGCTGCATCCAGGTACCGGCGGCCGACGTGAACGCGGCGGTCCAGAGGTTGCGGAACGCGGGGTAGGTGAACGCGGCGCCGAGACGGTAGAGGGCGGCCGAGATATGGCCGGGCCAGGTTACCGGCGCGGCCACCGGAGGTACAGCCCTTCACCGATGAAGACGAGGCTGGTCCACAGCCCGGTCGAGGATCGATGGAGCAGCAGGGGCCCGATGACGGCGAGCGGTATCCAGATCCAGAGCTGCTGGGTGGACGAGAGCGGCGTGAAGGTCTGCGTCAGAAGGAAGCCGCCAACGGTCAGCACGAGCGTGAGGCAGAGATTCACGTAGACGGCGCCGAACCATTGGCCCGGCTCGCGCTCGAAGCGCTCGTCGCAGACGGAGCAGCGGTCATACGTTCTGAAGCGGGTGGCGAACAGCGGCCCGTAGCCGCAGCAGGGACAGCGCAACTGGATGCCGCGGTGCAGGCTGTCGACGATCTCCCCCAGTAGTCCCGGCATGCCGACCGCTCCGACACCGTATCTTAGCAGGCTGCCAGCGCATGCAGGTCGTCTGCCGGGAAGTTGGCGTCAGCGGGGCGGCGGGTGCGCTGCCGGGAGCGGCGGCATGGCCGCCAGCGGCTCGTTGATGAAGGCGATGAGCGGCGCCAGCCGCTCGAACAGCCGCAGCAGCGCGCTGTAGGCGCGCGGGCCGGTCGCGAAGCTGGCAGGCCGCTCGCAGCCGGCCAGCAGTTGCTTCAGCTTGAGATACTCCGCCGCCGGATGGTCTTTCGCGAACCCGGACGGAACCCGCCGGAGCCGTTCGCCGCCGAGGTCTCCGAAGCTCCGGCGAAACGCCGGCGCCTCCACGATGGCCAGCAGTTCCCGCAGGTTGTCGGCGACATGCTGCCGCAGACGATACAGCTGCCGCGGATCGGGGGCGTAGCAGCCGCCGCCGATGAACACCAGGTCCGGCGCGACGTGGAAGTACAGGCCGGCGCCGCCATGCTTGTTGAGCTTCCGGTGCGGGAAGATGGCGGCGACGTGCGTCTTCAGCGGGCGCTTGTCTTTCGAGAACCGCGTGTCGCGGTAGACGCGGTACAGCGACACCTTCGGCGCCGCGATCAGATCCGGCGCGAAGCGCGGCAGGTCGAGCGCCAGCCGCTCGATGAATTCGACCATCGGCTGCCGCACCTGCCGCTCGTACTCGGTCTTCCGCTCGCGGAACCACTCGCGGTCGTTGTTGCGTTCCAGGGCGCGCAGGAACGTGAGCGTGGCGTCGGTGAAGCGCGGAGCCGGCATGACAGTTGGTTGGCGGCGAGTCGGCGCCGCGCAGTATACCAGCTATAATTGGCGCGCCGGCCGTCCGATGCGCCACTTCTTCTACCTCCACGGACTGGCGTCGTCGCCCCGCTCCGGCAAGGCCCGTTTCCTGGCGGAGCGGCTCGCCGCCTGCGGCCTGACGCTGCACTGTCCCGACCTGAACGAGCCCGATTTCTCCACCCTCACGACCACCCGCATGATTGGCCAGGTGGCCGCTGCGCTCCGCCGCCTGCCGCCGGCGCCGGTCGTTCTGATCGGCTCGAGCCTGGGTGGGTTCGTGGCGTTGCATCTGGCGGAGCACGCGCGGTCCGAGCTGCCCGCGTACCCGGTCGAGCGGCTCATGCTGCTGGCGCCCGCCTTCGACTTCGGGACGGCCGGTATGCGCGAGCGCGAGGCGGATCGGTTTGCGCACTGGCGGCGGGACGGATGGATCGCGGTGCAGCACCACGGTTACGGCGAGACGCGGCGGCTGCATTTCGACCTGATCGCCGATGCCGCGCGCTACGATTCGTTCGCCGTCCGCGCTGCCACGCCGATGCTCATCTTCCAGGGGCGCGGCGACGAGGTAGTCGACCCCGCCATGGTCCGGCGGTTCGCGGACGCCCGGGGACACGCGCGGCTGGTGCCGCTGGATGACGACCATCGGCTGGCCGCCAGCATCGGCCGCGTCTGGACGGAGACGGCGGCCTTTCTGGGACTCGACGGTGGCGGTTGAGTCGCCGCTCGTCTCCATCGTCATACCGGTGCTCCACGATGCCATGGAGCTCGAGCGGCTGCTCGGCGAGCTGCTGCGGCAGCCGCCGGCTGCGGGCGGACGCGGCGGCGCGTGCGAGGTGATCGTGGTCAACGGCGACGCCGCGGATCCTGGTATCCGGCCGCTCCGCGCGCGGTTCACGGCGGTGCGCTGGACGACCGCCGAGCCCGGGCGCGCGCAGCAGATGAACGCGGGCGCGCGGCTGGCGCGCGGCGCGTGGCTCCTGTTCCTGCATGCCGACAGCTGTCCGGCGCCCGGCTGGCTGGAGGAGATCCGCGGGATCGACCCGGATCCGCTGACGGTCGGCGGGGCGTTGCGGCTGACGCTCCGCTCGCCGGACTGGCGGGCGCGGATCGTGGAGCGCGGCGTCGCGTGGCGCGTCCGGCGCATGGGTCTGCCGTACGGCGACCAGGGAATTTTCGTGCGGCGGGCGCTCTTCGAGCAGCTCGGCGGGTACCGGCCGCTGCCCCTGATGGAGGACGTCGATCTGGTGCGGCGCGTGCGCCGCCGCGGGCGCCTGGTGTACTCGCAGGTTCCGATCCTCGCGTCCGCGCGGCGCTGGGAGCGGGAGGGCTGGACGCGGCGGACCGCTCTCAACCTGCTGCTGCTGTTGGGCTATGCCGCCGGCGTGCCGCCGGCGCGGCTCGCGCGCGCCTACTACGGGACGCCGGGCGGGTCCCGGTGATGGGCGCCCAGCCGTTGGTCCGCCGGGCCGCGCCGTGGCTGATCCTGGCCTGCGGTGCGGCGCAGTTGCTGCTGCTGGCCGGCGTTTCGTGCCTGGATGCACGGGTCGCGACGCTGCCGTTCCTGTGGCTGCTCGGGGGCGCCTCGGTTGCCTACGTTGCCACGCTGCTGCTGCTGGTCCGCCGCCCGCACGGTAGCCGGCGGCAGCTCGCGGCGTGCCTGTTGATCGCCCTGGCCGGCCGCCTGCTGCTGGTCGGCGCCGCGCCGGTCGCCTCCGACGACGTCTATCGCTACCTGTGGGACGGGCGGGTGCAACAATACGGCTACAACCCGTACGCCGCGGCGCCGGCCGACCCGGCGCTGGCGGCGCTGCACACGGCGGATACGCGCCGCATCGATCCGACCAGCGCGGTCCTGCCGGCCGTCTATCCGCCGGCCGCGCAGCTCTTCCTGCGGGTCGTCACGAGCATCCACGAATCGGTGACGGCAATTGTCGCGGCCGTCGTCGTGTGCGACCTGCTGACCATGCTGCTGCTGTGGCGCTGGCTGGCGGCGTGCGGCCGCAGCCCGTGGTGGGTGCTCGCCTATGCGTGGCATCCGCTGCCCGCCATCGAGGGCGCCGCGGCGGGACACATCGATCTGTTCGGGACGCTGCTCGTGGTTGCGGCGGCCGCCGCGCTCCACGCCCGGCGCACGCTCGTTGCGTCGCTCGCGCTCGCGGCGGCATTCAGCGTCAAGTTCCTGCCGGTCGTCCTGGCGCCGCTGCTGTGGCGCCGGGTGCGCTTGCGCGACGGCCTGGCGGCCGTCGCCGCCGTCGGCCTGCTGTACCTGCCGTTCGTCAGCGGAACGGTGCCGGTCCCGATCGGGTCTTTGCCGCAGTTCGCCGCGCAGTGGCGCTTCAACGGACCGCTGTTCGCGTGGATCGAGGCCGCCGTCGGCGCGCCCGCCGCGTTCGTTCTCGCCGTCGGCGCCGGGTTGGCCGTGGCCGCCGTGGCGCGCGCCCGCCTGCCCGCGGCGGCGCCCGAGGCGTGGGCGTGGCCCCTGGCGGCCACGCTGCTGCTGTTGCCGACCGTCTATCCGTGGTACCTCGTCTGGATGATCCCGTTCCTGGCTGCGCCGCGGGCCTGGCCCTTGATCGTCTGGACCCTGGCCGCGCCGCTCACCTACATCGTGTGGGCCTCGCGCGCGGCCGGCGCCGGCTGGGTGCTGCCGGGCTGGGTGGAACCGATCGAGTACGGGCTGTTGATCGCGGCGCTCGGGGCCGCCTGGCTTCTCAGCCGGGGCAGGCTTGGATCTGCCGCGGCCTGACGCGCGTCCAAGCGGACATGGCAGCCGCGCGGGCTCGCGGTTTGCGATTGGGAATCCGATTCGACACAATGCATTCGCCGAGGGCACGGAAGGAACCGCATGCCGACATTCATCGATGACGGAACGCTGCTGCGCGCGCCGGCGTTCTCCGTCCGGCGCAGCGGCGGACAGACGGTTGCTCTCGACCCGGCGAAGCCGCACTGGCTGGCCAGCGACGACCGGGGCATCCGGCTCCTCGGCCAGTTCGACGGCCGCACCCCGTTCGCGCAGGTGGTCAGGGAGTATGCCGGCGCGTCCGGGCTCGACGTCGCGCGGGCATGGCTCCACGTGGAGACGTTTGCCGCCGACGCGCTGCGGCAGGGCTTTCTTTCGACTGACGGCGCCGCGCCGGCCCCGTATCTGGGCCGCGCGGCGTACCTGGCGACCGCCGAGCTCCACGAGCTGTGGGTGCAGGTGAACGACTTCTGCAACCTGGCGTGCGCGCACTGCCTCGTCTCCTCCGGGCCGACACGCGACCAGGGATTGGAAACCGGGCGGATCCTGGACGCCATCGACCAGGCGGCGGCGCTCGGCGCGGCGCGGGTCTTCTTCACCGGCGGCGAGCCGTTGGCCCGTCCCGACATCCTCGATCTGTGCCGGCATGTGATCGCGACACATGGCCGGGAGCTGGTGATCCTCACCAACGGCACGCTGCTCAAGGGCAAGCGGCTCGACGCGCTCGTCGAGCTGGCGGCCGTCGAGCTGCCGGCGCCGGACGGGCAACCGCCGCCCGACAGCCTGCGCGTCCAGGTCAGCCTGGATGGCTCCACGGCCGAGGTCAACGACCCGGTGCGCGGCCAGGGGAGCTTCGCGGCAACGGTTGCCGGCCTGCGGGCCGCGCTCGCCGCCGGCCTGCGCCCCACGCTGACGGCCACGATCCTGAAGCACAACCTGGACGACCTGGACAACATCGTTCGCCTGGCCGGCGACCTCGGCATCGGCATCCTCCATCTGCTCTGGCCGCACCGCCGCGGCCGGGTGCTGAGCGGACCGTTCGCGGAGCTGCCGTCGCCGGACGCGATGCTGCGCGCCGTGCGCGGCGCGCGCCGCACGGCCGGCGAGCTCGGCATCTCCATCGACAACGTGGAGGAGTTCCGCCTGCGGCTCGACGGCGCCCCGGGGGTGAAGAACGACCTGACCGGCGCCGGGTGGAACAGCCTCTGTCTCTACACGGACGGCTGGGTGTATCCGTCGGCGTCCACCGCCGGCGTCCCCGAGCTGCGCTGCGGCGACCTGGCCGCCGCGCCGCTGGCGCAGATCTGGCGGGAGAGCGACGTCTGCCGCGAGCTGCGCGAGGCGAGCGTCGAGAAGAAGCCGCTGTGCCGGTCTTGCACATTGAAGTTCCTGTGCGGCGGGGGGGACCTGGAGCACGGCTACTGGACCTCGGCCACCGAGGGCGAAGGGCGGCGCGGGAGCTTCCTGGCCCACGACCCGTACTGCGACCTGTACAAGGGGCTGGCCGACGACGCGCTGGCGGAGATGGCGCGGGAGGGGCGCCAGACCGTGCAGGCCCGGTCGGGGTTCGACCGGCCGGTGGTGTTCCGCGCCATGGGGGAGCACACGCTGCACGACGAGGAGGCCATCGTCCGCACGACGCACACCGCCTGCGTGCTGTCGGAAGAGGTGCTGGAGCGGTCGCGGCTGACCGTCAGGGAGTATTACGGCGAGGCGGCCGAAGAGCCGAAGGCCGACCTCTGCTGTCCGGTGCAGCCGGCGGCGGAAGACCTGGCGCACATTCCGCCGGAAGTGGTCGAACGGTTCTACGGCTGCGGCAGCCCGGTGTCGGATGCGGCGCTGGCCTCCGGCGAGACGATGGTCGACCTCGGCTCGGGCGCCGGCATCGACTGCTTCATCGCCGCCCGCAAGGTGGGTGCCGAGGGACGGGTGCACGGCGTCGACATGACCGATCAGATGCTGGCCGTGGCGCGCGACAGCCAGCCGCAGGTGGCGGCGGCGCTCGGCTATGACGCCGTCGAGTTCCACAAGGGGTATCTGGAGCAGATTCCGCTCGACGACGCCGTGGCCGACGTGGTGACGTCGAACTGCGTCGTCAACCTGTCGGCGGACAAGCCGCGCGTGCTGCGCGAGATCTGGCGCGTCCTCAAGGACCACGGCCGCACCGTGATCGCCGACATCGTCTCCGACCGGGACGTGCCCCCCAAGGTGCGCGCCGACGGCCGGCTGTGGGGCGAGTGCCTCAGCGGGGCGCTGACGGAAGAGGCGTTCCTCAGCGCCCTGGAGCGGGCCGGCTTCTACGGCGTCGCCATCCTCAAGAAGACCCCGTGGCGCGAGATCGACGGCTGCCGGTTCTTCTCGGTGACCGTGCGCGGCTACAAGTTCGAGAAGAAGGCCGGCTGCCGGTTCGCCGGCCAGTACGCCGTTTACCTGGGACCGCAGAAGGCGGTCATCGACGAGGAAGGCCATCTCTTCCCGCGCGGCGTGCCGGTGGAAGTGTGCACCGACACGGCTTCCAAGCTGTCGAACCGGCCGTACGACGGCGCGTTCGTCATCGTCGACGATCCGTCCGGCGCCGTGGAGGTCACGCCCGGCGAGGGCGGCGACTGCGGTCCCGGCTGCTGCTGACGCCCCCCGGGGCGCGGGCCATTCGGCGGCGGTGACGCCCGCTCAGCCCGCCGCTGCGCCCGCACGGCAAAAAAGTCTGGCAGTTCGCCTCGAATCCCGGATATCCTTTCCCCTCATCGAAATCTGGCTATGGTGCGATAGATCTAGGCAACGAGGGGTCAGCATGCACAAACCCATAAAGTACGTCGAGAAGGCAATGTCATACGCGGCCGGCGGGGCCTGGGTCGTCTATGACGCGGTGAACCGGATCAGTCAGCGGCCGTCGTTCACGCCCGGCTGGTCGGACAAACCGCTGCTCAAATCGAACGAGAAGGTGAAGCCGCCGCTCGGCTGGCCGCGCGAGACCGACTCGCTCTGTCCCACCTGCGTGCGCGAGACGCGGCAGGAGATTCTCGACGGCAAACGGGACTACAAGATCCTGATCAACGAGAAGGTGGGCGAGATCAAGGCGCAGATCATCGAGCGCGACGGCGAGATCGTGATGGTCAAGGAGTGTCCGATCCACGGGCGCTTCGAGGACGTCATGGCGATCGACACGGAATTCTTCAAGCACCTGGAGGAGTCGTTCCCGGGTAGCGACATCCGGGCGCACAACGACGAGAAACTGCACAATCACGGCAGCAGCACCATCAAGTACGGTCGCGGTTCGGTGCTGACGATCGATCTGACCAACCGCTGCAACATGATGTGCGACCCCTGCTTCATGGACGCCAACCAGGTTGGGTTCGTGCACGAGCTGCCGTGGGACGACATCAAGACGCTGCTCGACAACGCCATCTCCATCAAGCCGCGGCGCCAGATGTCGGTGCAGTTCTCGGGCGGCGAGCCGACGATGTCGCCGTACTTCCTCGATGCCGTCCGCTACGCCCGCAAGGTGGGCTACAACAGCGTGCAGGCGGCGACCAACGGCATCGAGTTCGCCAAGAGCCTCGACTTCGCGAAGGCGGCGGCCGAAGCCGGTCTGCGCTACGCGTACCTGCAGTTCGACGGCATCGGCAACGCCGCCAACTCGCATCGGCTGGTCGGCAACCTGTTCGACGTGAAGCTGCAGGCGATCGAGCACCTGCACAAGGCCGGCGTCGACATCGTGCCGGTCATCACCATCGTGAACGGCATCAACAACGAGCAGGTCGGGCGCGTGGTCCAGTTCGCCCTCGACAACCCGAAGACGATCAGCTTCCTGTCGTTCCAGCCGGTCTCGTTCACCGGCCGCGACGAGGAGATCACCGACGAGCGGCGCAAGGCGCAGCGCTACACGCTGTCGCACCTCGCGCACGACGTGCGGAACCAGACCGGCATCGGCGAGCCGACGCGCGACTGGTTCCCCATCTCGTTCATGGGCACGTTCACCGACTGGGCCGATCTGGTGCACGGCCCGCAGACCGACTGGGGCCAGCTCAACTGCGGCTGCCATCCGAACTGCGGCGTCGGCATGGCGGTGATGATCGACAAGGAGACGAAGGAGGCGGTGCCGTTCACCGCGTTCGTCAGGGGTGAGCAGCTGGCGAAGGACATCGCCCGCGTCAACGATGGTGCGCACGGCCGGTTCATGTCGGTCCTCGGCATGGCGCTGTCGCTCATGCGCAACTACGACCCGTTCAATGCGCCGAAACACTTCCGGGTGACGGACCTGCTGAAGAAGTTCGACAAGACGTTCGGCGCGACCGGCAAGAAGTACGGCAAGGTCAGCGGCGACCGGACGAAGGACGACATCACGGAGCGGCGGTCCGACCGCTGGAACTTCCTGTTCGTTGCCGGGATGTGGTTCCAGGATCTGTTCAACTATGACTTCCGCCGCACGGAACGCTGCATCATCCCGTATGCGACGCAGGAGGGCGAGATCTCCTTCTGCGCCTACAACACCGGGGTGGGCTGGCGGAACATCATCGAGAAGATGCACATGACGGCGACGCTCACCAAGTGGTACGACGAGCATGGCCGCCATGAAATCTTCGCCGGCGGCAAGCACGTCAACCTCACCGACAAGGACCACTCGCTGGTGCTCGACCCGGAGGCGGTGGCGGCCGGGGCGCAGACCGACCTCGACGAGCAGGGCATCGCCAAGAACGCGCGCCAGGAGAAGCTGGCGGCCCGCGCCGCGGCGAAGGAGGCCAACGGCAACGGCGCCAACGGCAATGGCGCCAACGGCAATGGCAAGGACCCTGTCTACAACAAGCAGATGGCGGCGCTCTACCGCCAGCACGTCCTCAAGGAGGAGCAGGCCCCGGTCGTCCAGATCCAGGGCCTCAAGGGCCCCGGCAAGAAGGACGTACCCGCCGGCGTCAACTAGTTCCCGCGACTGCGGCGGCCTCCTGGGCAAGGCGGGAGGCCGCCGCGACGGCGCATCAGCGACAACTGGCCGAACCCCTCGTCGCAGCAGCATCACGCCCGCACAGCCTCGTGACCGAAGCCAAACGCGGCTGGGATTCCGATTTCGTCCGGTTCGAGAAGACGCCGCGTTCCACGATTCTGGAGCGCCTGCGGTTGGCGTACCCGGAATCGTCACGCGAAGAGCGGCTCTCGTGGGGCAACACGGTTCCCAGACTTCAGCAGGAAATCGGCGAAGTCGTCCGTATCGATACGCACTTCGCCCGCTGTACGGCCGTTCTCGAATACCAATTGCCGATGGAATCGCGTCGGGCCGACGCGGTACTGCTTCTCCGCCAAGGCGTCGTCGTGATCGAGCTCAAGGGCAAGTCATTTCCCACCGACGCCGACATAGATCAGGCGCACGCCTATGCGCGCGACCTGCGCTGCTATCACCGCGATTGTCACGAGCGGCCGGTACATGCGGTCCTGGTGCCGACGCAGATGCGCGGTCGCGCGGGGGCCGAACGAAACGTGCACGTGTGCGGCCCGGATGCGCTTGACGCTCTCGTCGGCAGCCTGGACACCCGGCAGACGGGGCCGCCGATTGATGCCCAGCGATTTCTGGACGCCGACGCCTACCGGCCGCTGCCCAGCCTGATCCGCGCGGCCCGTGACCTGTTTCTCACCGAGCGGCCGCCACAGTTGTGGCGTGCCGCGGCCAATACGGACGACGCGGTAGACCACATCGCACGCATCGTGGCGGACGCCAGCGTGACGCGTACGCGCCGGCTCGTGCTGCTGGCGGGGGTTCCGGGCGCCGGGAAGACGCTGGTCGGGATGCGCATTGCCCACGACCCCGGTCTGGATCTCGTGAAGCGCGGCGAACACGGGGCCCCTGCCGTATTCCTGTCGGGAAACGGTCCGCTCGTCGAGGTTCTCCAGTATGTGTTGCGCGCGGCGGGCGGCGCCGGACGCACATTCGTCCGGCCCATCAGGGAATATGTGCGCCGCTACGGTGGCCATCCGGATCTGGAGCCGCCGGAACACGTAGTGGTCTTTGATGAGGCCCAGCGCGCGTTCGACCGGGCGAAGGTGGCGGATACGCACAAGCACCCCTTGGCCGACTCGCACTCGGAACCTGAGCACTTCGTCGAGTTCGCCGGGCGCACCCGCGACTGGTCGGTGATCGTTGGCCTCGTGGGTGGCGGCCAGGAGATTCATGTCGGCGAGGAAGGCGGATTGCGCTTGTGGGCCGACGCCATCCGCCGGAGTCCCTCGCCGGACAGCTGGACCGTGCACGTGCCGCCGGCCGTCGCCGGTAGCTTCGCCGGTCTCACTGTCAAGACGTCCGCAAAGCTCACGCTCGACGAGACGCTTCGGTCGCATCGCGCTGCACGGCTCCATGCGTTCGTGGCGTACCTGCTACGAAAAAAACCGCCGCGAGCCGCTGACCTGTGCGCGATTGCCGAGGAACTGATGCATGACGGTCACGATTTGCGTATCACGCGCGACCGTGCCGCGGCCGAACGATACCTCCGGGAGCGGTATCGTGAGGATCCCGACGCGCGCTTCGGGCTGATGGCTTCCAGCCGCGACCGTGACCTAGTCCGGTTCGGCGTGCCCAATGACTTCCAGTCGACGAAACGGTTGCGGTTCGGGCCATGGTACAACGACGGGGAAACGGAGGACGGTCAGCAGTCCTGCCGGCACCTGCGGGAATGCGTGACCGAATTCGGAGCACAGGGTCTCGAGCTCGACGCCGTGTTGCTCGCATGGGGGACGGATTTTGTCCTGCGCGAAGGCAAATGGGCAATCGATCGGGCACGCAAGTACCGCTCACTCGGCAACGCAACCGTTCGCAATCCCTGGCAACTGCGCGCAAACGCCTACCGCGTGCTGCTGACCCGCGGCCGCGACGCGCACGTCGTTTTCGTGCCGCGCCTGTCCGAGCTGGACGAGACATGGGACTACTTGCGCGCGTGCGGTTTTCGCCCATTGACTGACCGGTGAGGATGCGAACGAATGATTGAACTTGTTCCCAGCTTTCGGATTATGACGACCCAGCGATATCAGTCCCGCCGCTGTGGCCGTCTGGTTCACGGGTGCACTCGAGAATGGAGCGGCCTGCGATAGGCTCCGGGGGAGGTTGGCGTGGCGGATCTGGATTTCGTCAAGAATGATCACGGTGAAGACCTACGCGATACCAAGTACTTCAGTGGGTTGCATGCCTTCTGGGACCTGGGAAACCACGAAATCCCCGCCAAGGCCGGGGCCTATATTCTTCTGGCGCGTGGCACCCGGTTTCAGTACCCGATTGGGAAAAATGCAGTCTATTATATCGGCCAGTCAACGAGTCTTCACAGGCGACTCCACACCCACTGGAAGCGTGCCAATGACGCCAGACGCAGAGAATGCCGTCAGGGCACTCGCGATTGGCCGCGCTATGAGTATGCCGCGAGTTTCGGAACGCACTACTGCTACGTGAAGGTATGGGGGCCGCTGAAACCACGAGCACTTGAAGAGATCCTGATGGGGCATTTCCTAATGCAGCATCGTAGTTTCCCGGTAGCAAATGGTGCGGGTTCATGGAGCCGCATCGACAAGTACATCAAGCAACATCGCGCCGCTTTCGATGGTCGGTGATGGTTGGTGCCGCAATTCTCTGTGTAGGTGCAAGGCAGTATCAGTAGCTCGTGGCGGTTTTCGTGCGGTCAGCAAGGTGCTTTAGTGCCAACGGGTCGCAGTCAGGCAATTGCAGGTGTATTGGTGGGCGTCTCGTGGTGGACTCTCTGGCAACTCTAGTACGGATCACGGCAGTCGCGAGGGCGTGGTTGACGTTTGGCAGACTTTGTGCTGTGGGTTGCAATAGGGTCGAGTGTTCCGGAACCTACGGCGGCGTCGAGCGCAGACCGGCCGCGCGAAGCGAATATGGTGTCTGCGCGACGGCGGTAGATCTCCGGACACGGCTAATGTAGACTGGCGCTTCAATACGATGATTCTGGTGAATAGGCACACCCGCGCCAGTGGTGGGCCGTTCCACGCGACGCTGCGCATCAAGCCCGCATCGCGCGTCGATCTGATCGATGTGCGGGGCAAGCTGCGTGAGGAATTCGGGCCGGAGTTTACGCGCTATCCCAGGGCGTTCTACATCTCGGACCACACGACCGCCGGCTATCTGGACCAGCGCCTCGCGAAGGTGCTGGAGCACGACAGCGCCAATATTGAGGACTACCTCCAGGTATTCCTGAAGCTGTTTCCGCCCGGCGCCGACTACGTCCACGACAAGCTGCATCTGCGCACCGAGCTGTCGGAGCAACAGCGCGCCGTCGAGCCGCTCAATGCGGATTCCCATCTGGCGTTCATGGGGAGCGGCCTGCGCAGCGCCACGTCGTACGAGCTGCGCGGGGACGAGCCGGTGTGGTTCGTGGAGCTGGACGGGGTCCACGTCGGGGGCACCCGGCACAGGCGCACTACGGTGATCGCCTATGCCGGGGAGGAGGAGGTCGCGCAGATCCGGATGCAGGTACCGGCGTCACCGCGCTCCATCGACGCCCAGAACCTGCGCGATCCGGCCCTCGGCCTGATCGGCCAGTTGGAGAAGCTGGCTCGCGAGCACCGGGTGTCGTTCGGCCGCTTCGAAATATCCCTGCCCCTGGAAGAGCGCAACGCCGGCCTGACGGTCAACGAGTACGAGACCCTGCTCATGACGCACGACCTGCGGGACGTGCTGCGCGACCCGCTGCGCTTCGCGGCGCAGCTCGGGCGGGAGGCGCTCCAGGCGCCCCGCGCCATACCGGCCAAGGTGCTCAACTACGCGCAGTACGATGTGGTCCAGGTGTTCAACAAGCTCATGGATCAGGTTGGCGCGCGCCGCTCGCTGGTCGAGCGGGTCGTCAACCGGGCGCTCGCGCTGCCGGTGTCCCATTTCCTGCGGATGAAGCGCGCCATCAGCCTGCCGCTCCTCGACCGGCTGGGCGACGGCGTCGGAGAGATCGGCTGGGGCACCTACCAGAGCCCGATCCTCGTGCAGTGGAAGGGCACCGGCAGCGAGTCGCGCACCCTCAACGTGCGGCTGGTCCGGTTCGTATAGCCGACACCGCTCTCCCTGGCCGCCGCCCCTCTCCGGTCCGCAAGCGGCCTCCGACTGCTATTGCCTGGACGCCTGCACCCTGAGCGATCGCCGGAGCGTCGTATCGGTAGCGGGTGGAGACAAAGAATCGAATCCTGTTGACCGGCGCCAGTGGCTACATCGGCGGCCGGCTGCTGCGGGCGCTGGAGGCGCGCGGGCACGACGTTCGCTGTCTGGCCCGCCGCCCCGAGTTCGTGGTGGCGCGTGCCGGCCCTGGAACTGCCGTCGTCCGCGGTGACTGTCTGGATGCGGCCTCGCTTCGCGGCGTGTGCGATGGCATCAGGACGGTGTACTACCTGGTCCACTCGCTGGGCTCGCCGGCCGACTTCGAGGCGCGGGACCGAGCGGCTGCCCGCAACCTGGGCAACGCAGCCCGCGCCGCAGGGGTGCGGCGGATCGTCTATCTGGGCGGGCTGGGTGACGGGTCCCGCCTGTCGAAGCATCTGCGAAGCCGGCACGAGACCGGCGCCGTGCTGCGGGCGTCGGGCGTTTCGGTCGTCGAGCTGCGGAGCGGCATGGTGCTCGGTTCCGGCAGCGTTTCGTTCGAGTTGATCCGCGCATTGGTCGAGCGGCTGCCGGTGATGGTGTGTCCCGCGTGGGTCCGCACGCCGACCCAGCCGATCGCCGTCGAGGATTTGATCCTCTATCTGCTGGCGGCGCTCGAACTGCCGGACGGCGACAGTCGGCTGTTCGAGGTGGGCGGCCGCGAGCAGGTGTCGTACCGCGACATCATGCTGGAGTATGCGCGGCAGCGCGGCCTGCGGCGGCGGCTGATTCCGGTGCCGGTGCACTCGCCGCGGCTCTCCAGTCTGTGGTTGGGCCTGACGACGCCGGTCTACGCGCGCATCGGCCGCAGGCTGATCGACGGCCTGCGCAACCCGACGGTGGTCCGAAATCGGGCCGCGCGCGATACCTTTGCTATCCGGCCCATGGGGCTGCGGAAAGCGCTCGCGCGGGCGATCGCGAGCGAAGATCACCAATTCGCAGTCACGCGCTGGTCGGACGCGGTGTCGTCGTCGGGATTGCCGCGCGCCGGGTAAAGCAGGCTATCCGCCCCGGGTGTGCATCTCCAGGTGCGGGGCGTTCCGGAGCGTTTCCACCGGAATGAGCGGCTGGCGGTCTGCTGCCGCGGCGCGCAACTCGGCGCCCCGGTCGTCGCGCGCCGTCCAGACCGATTCAATCAGCCGCCGCAGCTCTTCCGGGGAGGCGCCGGCCCGCAATGGATCCCGCAGGTTGGTGCCGGTCAGCGCGTACAGGCAGAGGTACCACATGCCGTCGGCCGTCAGCCGGCAGCGGTCGCAGTCGCGGCAGAACGGCGCGGTGGTGGAGGAGATGATGCCGAATGTGGTGCCGTCGTCCAGCCGGAAGCGGTCCGCGGGCGCGGACGTGCGCTCGTCGATCGGCTGCACCCGGCCATAGTGCGCCTCGATCACCTGCAGCATATCGGCGCGCGAGACGACGTCCGCAAGCGACCAGCGCGTGGCGCCGCCCACGTCCATGTACTCGATGAAGCGGACTTCCGCGCCTAGCGTCCGGCCGTATTCCAGGATGTCTATCAGCTCATCATCGTTGAGCCCGCGGATGACGACGGTGTCGATCTTGACGAGGTCGAAGCGCGCCGCCGCCTCGGCCAGACCGGCCTGCACGGCGTCGAGCGCGTTCACGCGGGTCAGGTCCTTGAAGCGGCCCGGGCGCAGCGTGTCCAGGCTCACGGTAATCCGGGGCAGCCCGGCCGCCCGCAGCGCCGCCGCCTGCTCGCCGAGGAGCAGGCCGTTGGTAGTCAGCGCCAGGTCACGGATAGCGGGTCTGGCGGCCAGCATGCGGATCAGGTCCGCCAGGTCGGTGCGCAGCAGCGGCTCGCCGCCGGTCAGCCGCACGCGGTCCACGCCGAGGCCGATGAAGATGTCGGCCAGGGCGCCGATTTCCTCGAACGCCAGAATGTCCGTGCGGGGCAGCCAGACGTATTCCGGCTCCGGCATGCAGTACTGGCAGCGCAGGTTGCAGCGGTCGGTCACGGAGATCCGCAGGCTGCCAAGCGGTCTGCCGCGACGGTCGAGGGTGGACATCTGCGTTTCATTATCGCAGCTTTCATAGATGGGGCTGCGCCCCAAACCCCCGCCGGCCACTCGCGGGGACCCCTGCGCCCCACTCCGTGGCCGGCGAGCCGCGCTGTGCACGGCCTGCACCGACGGGCGCGCGGGTATAATCGCCACGGACTTGGACTTGCCCCGCATCCCATGATTCCAGCCGTTCGCGGTACCCGCGATGTCGTGCCCGGTGAAGTTGAGCGCTGGCAGCACCTCGAGCAGGTGGCGCACGACGTCTGCCGCCGCTACGGGTACCGCGAAGTGCGCACGCCGGTGATCGAGCGCGAGGAGCTGTTCGCCAAGGGCACGGGCGAGTCGACCGACATCGTCCAGAAGGAGATGTACGCGTTCACGGACAAGGGGGGCGAGCGGGTCACGCTGCGGCCCGAAGCGACCCCCAGCCTGGTGCGGGCGTTCGTCGAGCACGCGCTGGAGCAGGCGCTGCCGTCGGCGAAGCTGTACGGCGTGGGGCCGATGTTCCGCTACGAACGGCCGCAGAAGGGGCGCTACCGGCAGTTCCATCAGTTGGACGTCGAGGCGTTCGGGGTCGAGGCGCCAGCCCTGGACGCCGAGGTGATCGAGATGGCGGCCCACCTGGTGGCCGCGCTTGGCATCGAAGACGCGGAGCTCGTGATCAACACCGTTGGCTGCCCGGAGTGCCGCCCCGCGTTCAGCCAGGCGTTGCTCGCGGCCCTCGGGGATCGCGTGGCGGACCTGTGCGGCGACTGCCGGCGGCGCGCGCAGACCAACCCGCTGCGGATCTTCGACTGCAAGCAGCCGGCCGACCAGCCGCTCATCGACGGCCTGCCGCATACCGTCGACTACCTCTGCGAGCCCTGCCGTGAACACTTCGCTGCGGTGCGGGCGGCGCTCGACGCGTACGGCGTGCCCTGCCGGGTCTCGCACCGTCTGGTCCGCGGCCTCGACTACTACATGCGCACCACGTTCGAGATCCTCGGGCGGGCGATCGGCGCCCAGGACGCACTGCTCGGCGGCGGGCGCTACGACGGTCTCGTCAAGCAGCTCGGCGGTCCGGACCGGGCCGGCATCGGGTTCGCGGCCGGCCTCGAGCGCCTGGTGCTGGCAATGCCGGCGGACGCGGCGGAAGCCGTGCCGCCCGATGCGTACGTCGTGGCGATCGGCGAGGAGGCGCGCCTGCCGGCGCAGGTGCTGGCCCGCGATCTGCGTCACGCGGGTTTGTGTGCGCTGGTCGATTACGATAGCCGCTCGCTCCGCTCGCAAATGAAGCGCGCCGGCAAGGCGCAGGTGGCGCGCGTACTGATCCTGGGCGCCGACGAGCTTGCGGACGGCAGGGTTTCACTCAAGGACATGGCGACCGGCGAGCAGGAGACGGTGCCGCGCGGCGACGTCGTCGAGCGCCTGCGCCGGGAGCGGAAGGATTGCGGCGCACCGTGACCGATCAGGCCGAAGCACCTCGAAGAACGCATACCTGCGGCGAGCTCCGTCCGCACCACGTCGGCGCCGGCGTCACCCTGATGGGCTGGGTGCACAAGGTGCGCGACCTCGGCGGCGTGATCTTCATCGACATCCGCGACCGCTACGGCCTGACGCAGGTCGTCACGCGCGACGACGCGGACATGCTCGAAGTTGCCGGCCGGCTGCGTCCGGAGTGCGTCGTCGCGGTCGGCGGGCCGGTCGAGCGGCGGTCGGACGACACGCTCAATCCGAAGATCGATACGGGCGAGGTGGAAGTGGCCGTGCGGCGGATCACCGTTTTGAGCACCGCCCTGACCCCGCCATTCCAGATCGACGAGGAGACGCCGGTCTCCGAGGAGCTCCGGCTCCGCTATCGGTATCTGGACCTGCGCCGGCCGCGGATGCGCGCCAACATCGGCCTGCGGCACCGGATCACGATGGCGGTGCGCAACAGTCTCGACGCCGACGGGTTCTGGGAGATCGAGACGCCGATGCTCACCAAGTCGACGCCGGAGGGCGCGCGCGACTACCTGGTGCCGAGCCGGCTGCAGCCCGGGCAGTTCTACGCGTTGCCGCAGTCGCCGCAGATCTTCAAGCAGATTCTGATGGTGGGCGGCATGGACCGCTACTTCCAGATCGTGAAGTGCTTCCGCGACGAGGACCTGCGCGCCGACCGCCAGCCGGAGTTCACGCAGATCGACATGGAGATGTCGTTCGTGGACGAGGAAGTGGTGTTCGGGGCGGTGGAGCGGTTGATGCAGGCCGTCTTCTGCCAGGTCGGCAAGGACGTGGCGGTGCCGTTTCCGCGGCTGAGCTACGACGAGGCGATGCGCCGTTACGGCAGCGACAAGCCGGATCTGCGCTTCGACATGCCGGTCCAGGACGTGTCGGAGGCGTTCCGCGACGGCCGCTTCAAGGTGTTCCGGAACATCGTCGCGGCCGGCGGCGCGGTCCGCGCGCTGGTGGCGCCGGGCGCCGGGCGGCAGGCGCGCGCACAGCTCGACAACCTGGTCGACGAGGCGATAGCGCTCGGCGCGAAGGGGCTGGTCTGGGTGCGCCAGGCCCCGGACGGCGCCATCCAGAGTTCCATCCTGAAGGCGGCGGGTCCGCAGGCGCTGGCCCAGGTGGTCGACCTGGCGGGAGCCGGCCCGGACGACCTGACGCTGCTGGCGGCCGGTCAGGGTTACGAGGCCTCGAAACTGCTCGGGCAGCTCCGGTTGCTGCTGGCGCAGCGCGGCGGCCTGATCGACGAGAGCCGGACCGCGCTGAGCTGGGTCGTCGACTTTCCCCTTTTGGAATGGAGCGAAACGGAGCAGCGGCTGGTCTCGATGCACCATCCGTTCACGTCGCCCCGGCCGCAGGACGCCGACCGCCTGGAGGATGATCCGGCGGCCGTCCGGGCGCGCGCCTACGACCTGGTGCTCAACGGCAGCGAGATCGGCGGCGGCAGCATCAGAATCCACGACGCGGAGCTGCAGGCGCGCATCTTCCGGCTGCTGCGGATCAGCGACGACGAAGCCAGGGAGCGCTTCGGCTTCTTCCTCGACGCGCTGCAGTACGGCACGCCCCCGCACGGCGGCATCGCGCTCGGTCTCGACCGGATCGTCGCGCTGCTGGCGGGTGAGCCGTCGATCCGCGACGTCATGGCCTTCCCGAAGACGGCCGGCGCCGTCGACCTGATGGCGGGGTCGCCGTCGGATGTCGACCGCCGGCAGCTGCGCGACCTGCACCTGGTGCGGTAGCGCGGCATGTGCATGCTTGACCATCGGCCGGCGTGCGTGGTACAGATCGCGGGGTGCGCGCCGGTCGTCGAACGCGTGAGCAGCCTGTGGTGAAACCCCGCGTCGCACCGAGAGCCGCCCGTGTCAATGTCGCGTCCGGCCGGTACAAGGCGTGAGGGGGGAGCATATTTGACGATATGTGACCGACGAACAACGCAGTTCAGGCGGGATGCATCGCCGCTCGAATGCAGCGGGGCGTTCGCCACAGGCTGCTGCTAGGTGGCCGACATAGCTACACCCTCTCTTATCAAGATTGCGGTTCCCGACGAGGGCATCGAGACCTTGTTCGGGTCGCATGACGAGAACCTCCGCCAGTTCGAGCGCCAGTTCGACGTACGGATCCAGACCGACGGCCACGCGCTGCTGGTCAGCGGCGACGCCGCCGGCCTCGCCCGGATCGAGCGGGTTGTCGATCAGCTCTCCGGCCTGATCCGCGAGGGGCATGCACTGTCGGATGACGACGTGCGGCAGGCGGCGCGGCTGGTGGCGGAGGATGCCGGCGTCGACGTCCGCGACTTTCTGCTGCGTGCGGCGGTGCGGCCGTCCAGTTGCCGGCAGGTCAGGCCGAAGAGCGTTAACCAGCGCCGCTACCTGGACGCCATCGAGCGCTACGACATCGTGCTGGGCGTCGGGCCGGCAGGCACCGGCAAGACGTACCTCGCCATGGCCGAGGCGGTGGCGTTCCTGACGTCCAAGCGGGTGAACCGCATCATCCTGGCCCGCCCGGCGGTCGAGGCGGGCGAGAAGCTGGGGTTCCTGCCCGGCGATCTCCAGCAGAAGGTCACTCCGTACCTGCGGCCGTTGTACGACGCGCTGTACGACATGCTCGACGCCGAGCGCATCGACCGCCTGCTGGAGCGCGGCGTGATCGAGATTGCGCCGATAGCCTTCATGCGCGGCCGGACCCTGAACGACGCCTTCGTCATTCTGGACGAGGCGCAGAACACCACCAGCGAGCAGATGAAGATGTTCCTGACGCGGCTGGGGTTCGGGTCGAAGGCTGTTATCACCGGCGACGTGACGCAGGTCGACCTGCCGGCCGGGCGCGTCTCCGGGCTGGTCGAGGCGGTCCGCGTGGTCGGTTCCCTCGACGGCGTCGCGCTGGTCCGCTTCGACGAGCGGGACGTTGTGCGGCACCCGCTGGTGCAGGCGATCGTCAAGGCTTACGATCTTTTCTCGAAGCGAGGCCGCGATACCCGTCCGCCGGGCAACGCCCCGCCGGCCCCCGAGCCGCTGCTCGTTCCACATGACCACTGACCCCGACGAACCTGACGCCGCGGCGGTGGTGGTGGAGGCCCGGACGCCGCTGCACGTGGCGGTTACCGATGGCCGCGGCCGTCCCCGGCCGCCCGCCGGACTCCCCGGCTGGCTCACCCGCGTGGCGCCCCGCGCCGCGCGCGGCGACATGGTGGTGGCGTTGGTTGGGGACGCCAAGATGCGCAACCTGAACCGGCAGTTCCGGGGCATCGATCGCCCGACCGACGTGCTCTCCTTTCCGGCCGATCCCGGCGAGCGGCGCCCGTACGCCGGCCGCCAGTGGCTGGGCGACGTCGTCATCGCCACTGGCGTGGCCCGCCGGCAGGCGCGCGCGCGCGGCTGTCCGCTCGACGTGGAGCACCGGCGGCTCGCGCTGCACGGCCTGCTGCACCTGCTCGGCTACGACCATACGTGCGACGATGGCCGGATGGAGCGGCTTGAGCGGCGGCTCTGGCGCAAGGGCGGACTGACCGGGGAGGCGTGGTGACCCCGCTGCTGCTGTTCCTGCTCGCCTGCGCGGCCGTCTACATCGGGACGGTGCAGGCGGCGTTCAGCCTGCTGATGCGGCTGCCGCTCCGCCTCAATGCCGAGCGGCGCGGCCAGCGGGGCATACTCGGCGATTACCTCGACGAGCCGGTGCGCCTGTTTGCGCCAGCCAGCCTGCTGCAGGCCGTAGCCGTGCTGCTGGCCGCCGTCCTCTCGTTGCGGCTGGCCGGGGATGACGGCGTCGGCCGCTGGCTGGTGCTCGCCGGGCTCGTACCTGTCGTGCCGGTGTGCACGTGGGTGGTTCCGCTGCTCGTCGTGCGGCGCCATCCCGAGCGCGTGCTCGGTGCGTTGCTGCCGTCGTTCCATGCGCTGGCCCGGCTGCTGCACCCGCTGACCGGCGCCATGCTGGAGCGGCTGGCCGGCGGCGGCGACGAGCAGGCGGCCGGCGGCGCGGCGGCGCCCGCCGGGCGGGACGGCGAGCCGCAGTCGGCGGCGGACGAGCGTCAAGAACGCGAGTTGCTGCATTCGGTCGTCGAGTTCGGGGACACCCGGGTGCGGGAGGTGATGACGCCCCGGCCGGACGTGGTCGCGGTGCGGGCGGACGCGACGCTGTCCGAATTGCGCGCGCTGTTCGTCGAGCGGCAGTATTCCCGGCTCCCGGTCTACGAGGAGGACCTCGACCACGTGCTCGGGTTTGTCTTCGTCAAGGATCTGGTGCCGCTGTCCGACGCGCCGGGCGACGAGCGGATCATCAGCCGCCTGCTGCGGCCGGCGCACGTCGTGCCGGAGACCCGTCGCGTCGCAACGTTGCTGAAGGAGTTCCAGCGGCAGCGGGTCCAGATTGCCGTAGTGCACGACGAGTATGGGGGCACGGCCGGGCTGGTGACGCTGGAGGACCTCATCGAGGAGATCGTCGGCGAGATCCGGGACGAGTACGACGTCGAGGCCGAGCCGATTGTCGACGAGGGCGGCGGCAGCTTCGTCTTCGCGGGGACCGTCCCGGTGGACGACATGGCGGAGCGCCTCGACGTCGCCGTCGAGCGGCAGGGGTTCGAGACCGTCGCCGGCTATCTGCTGTCGCGTCTGGGCCGGGTGCCGCGGGTCGGCGAGACACTCGATGTCGATCAGGTGACCGTCGAGATTCTCGACGGGGAGGCGCGGCGCGTGCAGCGTGTCCGCATGCGCCGGCAGGAGTCGGCCGCGGGAGCCGGATCGTAGCCATGCGCGTCGGGTTCACATCGTTGATCGGGCGGCCCAACGCCGGCAAGTCGACGCTGCTGAACCAGCTCGTCGGCACGAAGCTGGCCATCGTCTCCGACAAGCCGCAGACCACGCGCAACCGCATCGTCGGCGTCCGGAACGTCTCGGGCGCGGCTTCCGGCCAGGTCGTGTTCGTGGACACGCCGGGTATCCACCGGCCGCTGCACCGCATGAACGTGCGGATGGTCGACGTCGCGCTCGAATCCATCCGGGGCGTGGACCTGCTCGCGGTGGTGCTCGACGCCGCGGTCGACACCGGCGCCGGCGACCGCTACGTGCTGAAGTTGATAGAGCGGGTGTCCGCGCCGGTCGTGGCGGTGCTCAACAAGATCGATCTGATCCCCAAGACGCAACTCCTGCCGGTCATCGACTGGTACCGGCAGCAGCGCGAGTTCGCCGCCATCGTGCCGATCTCGGCGCTGACGGGCGACGGCTGCGACCAGTTGCTGTCCACGGTTCTGGACCTGCTCCCGGAGGGCGAGCCGCTGTACCCGGACGACTATCTGACCGACCAGCCGGAGCGGGTGCTGGTGGCCGAGGCGGTCCGCGAGAAAGTGCTGCGGCATACCCACGCCGAGCTGCCGTTCACGACGGCGGTCGTGGTCGACCGGTTCGAGGAGGCGGGCGAGGGCGGGCTCATCCGCGCCTGGTGCTCGATCCTGGTCGACCGCGCGTCCCAGAAGGCGATCGTGATCGGCCGCGCCGGTGCGCGCATCAAGCAGATCGGCACCGAGGCGCGGGCGGATCTGGAGCGGTTCTTCGGCGCCAGGATGTACCTCGACCTGCACGTGCGGGTGCGGAGCGGCTGGCGCGAGGATGAGCGGATGCTCGACGAAATCGGCGTGGCGCGCCGGCTTCATCACTAACTCGGGGCTGCGCCCCGAACCCCCGGCTGCTACTAGCGGGGACCCCGTTGCCCCGCGCCGTAGCCGCCGAGGCCCGCCGTGCGGGCCTTGCTGACTGCGTTCTTCCTCGCTTGCATATCGTAGAATACGCTCCCTCCTCGCGCCTTGTCAGCCGGGCGCCTGACCGTTCTCAGTACGAGGCGGGGTTTCACCACAGGCTGTTCTGAATAACACCGTTTTCATCCCCTTGGGCGCCTGACCACGGGCATACCGGACTGCTGGCACTGTGGTACACTTGAACGTTCTGGATTCTGATTTGGACGAAGGCCAACAACCGTTCACGGCGCCGATGCAGGTGAGGTCGGGACACCTTTCAGGTAGCTACCATGCCGCCCCAGCGCAGAATCGACGTGGTGTTCGATTCGGTCAAGCGACTGCAGCGGATTGGTGCGACCGCCAACCTGATCAACCTGCTCCAGAAGCAGCACCCCGCCGATCTCGCTGACGTCTTCGCCGACCTGCCGGACCGCAACCGCCGGTCCGTATTCGATACGCTTCTGGACCACAACAGCCGGCTGGCGATGCAGTCGCTCGCCGAGCTGGAGCCCGAGGTGGCCGCCTCGATGCTCGTCGACCATCCGCCCGACCGGCTCGCGCTGCTCTTCCAGGATCTGCCGTCGGACGACGCGGCGGCGCTGCTCGACAACCTGCCGGAGGACCTGTCCATCTCGGTGATCGAGCTGATGCGGAAGAAGGAATCGGGCGAGGTCCAGCACCTGCTCGAGTACGCCGACCAGACCGCCGGCCGCATCATGAACCCGAACGTCTTCGCGCTGTTCGAGAGCCTGACCGTGGGCGAGGCGATCGAGGAGCTGCAGCGGTCGCGGGAAGTGGAGATGGTGTTCTACCTGTACGTGGTGGACACCCGGCGCCATCTGGTGGGCGTCGTCTCGCTGCGCCGGCTGCTGCTCGTGTCGCCGGAAACGCCGCTCAAGCGGGTGATGACGTCGGACCTGATAAGCGCCCGCGTCGACACCGATCAGGAAGAGATCGCGCGCGAGGTGGCCAACTACAACCTGCTGGCGATCCCGGTGGTCGACGAGGAGAACAAGCTGGTCGGCATCATCACCGTGGACGACGTCATCGACGTCATCAAGGACGAGGCGACCGAGGACATCCTGCGCCTGGCCGGCGTGTCTGCAGATGAGCACGTGTTCACCGGGCCGTTCGAGTCGTGGCGCAAGCGGCTGCCGTGGCTGGCGGTCAACCTGGTGACGGCGACGCTCGCGGCGATGGTGGTGCGGCAGTTCCAGGCGGCGGTGGAGCAGGTGGTGGCGCTCGCGGCGCTGATGACCATCGTCGCCAGTATGGGCGGCAACGCCGCCACCCAGACGCTCACCGTCATCGTGCGCGGGATCGCCCTCGGCGAGCTCACCTGGGGTAACACGCGGCGGGTGCTCGGCAAGGAGGCGCTGGTCGCGATCGGCAACGGCCTCATCCTGGGCGGGGCGGGCGCCGGCATCGCCTGGTGGCTGGCGGGTAACGCGTACCTGGGCGGCATCCTGGCGCTGGCCATGCTGATCAACCTGATCGTCGCCGCCGTGGCGGCCACGCTCATACCGATCGCCCTGCGCGCCCTCAAGATCGACCCGGCGCTGGCGTCGGCGGTGTTCATCACCACGCTGACGGACGTCTTCGGATTCTTCGCCTTTCTCGGGCTGGCCTCGTTCTTCCTGGGGCAGTTGTAGCGGGATGCGCGCCGGCCGAATTGCACCGTGCTATGACTGCTAGAATAGTGCGCCGCCGCCCCCGGCCCTGGCCGCGCGCGGCGGCTGCTGGCTATTGATGCCGCTCCATGCCGCCGACGCGCTGATTCTGCGCACGTACAAGCTGGGCGAGGCGGATCGGATCGTCGTATTTCTGACGGCGGACCGCGGCAAGCGCCGCGGCGTGGCGAAGGGCGCGCGCCGGCCCAAGTCGCGGTTCTCCGGCGGGCTGGAGCCGCTGACGCGCGGGCGGGTGGCGTACTTCGAGCAGGAGCGGCGCGAACTGGTCCGGCTGCGCTACGTCGAGCCGGTTTGCTCGCCGTTGCTGTGCAGCGACGCCAGCGCGCTCGCGCACGCCAGCTACTTCGCCGAGCTGATCGACGAGTGGTCGCCGGAGGCCGATCCGAGCGAGGCGCTGTTTCGGCTGGGCGCGGCGGTGGTCGAGACGCTGGCGGCCGGCGGGCCGGTCGAGCGGCTCGCGCGCTACTTCGAATACTGGCTGCTGCGGCTGCAGGGCGTGTACCCGTCGGTTGGGCGTTGCGGCCGCTGCGGAGGCGATCTGACCACGGGCGCGCGCCTGTTGCCCGGCGCCAGCGCGCTCGTCTGCGCCGCGTGCGAGCCCGCCGGCGGCGGGTCGCCGCTGTCGGGCGCCGCGGTCGCGTTTCTGCGGGCGGCGCGTTCGGCCGCGCCGGGCGCATTGGTGGATGTCGTGCTGGAAGACGCGGCCGACCGGGAGCTGGCGGCGGCCCACCGGCTGTTGATCCGGACGCATCTGGAGAAGGACCTGAAGTCGCTGCGTGTCGTGCGGGAGATGACCGGCGACACGTCATACACAAAGGAGACCGCGCGATGAGCGAGCAAGCGCCGCAGGACACCCCTGCGGGCCACTGGGTGTCGTACCGACCCGAGATCAAGGTGCTGGACTGCACGATCCGGGACGGCGGGCTGATGAACGATCACAAGTTCACCGACGAGACCGTGCAGGCCGTGTACCAGGCCTGCGTCGAGAGCGGCATCGACTACATGGAGATCGGGTACATCAACTCCCGTACGCAGTTCCCGCCCGGGCAGTTCGGCCCGTGGAAGCACAGCGTCGAGAGCGATATCCGCCGCATCGTCGGCGACAACGACACGCCGCTGAAGCTGTCGGCCATGGCCGACGCCGAGAAGAGCGACTACGAGGCGGACATCCTGCCGAAGTCGGAGAGCGTCCTGGACCTGATCCGGGTGGCCACCTACATCCATCAGATTCCGCTGGCCCTGGACATGATCAAGAACGCCCACGACAAGGGCTACGAGACCAGCCTCAACCTGATGGCGCTGTCCACCGTGCCGGAGCGCGAGCTGCACGAGGCGCTGGCGCTGGTGGCGCAGTCCGAGGCGGACGTCGTCTGCATCGTCGACAGCTTCGGCGCGCTGTACGGCGAGCAGATCGACGGCTACGTGTACACCTTCCAGCAGTACGCCGCGGAGAACGGCAAGGAAGTGGGCATGCACGCCCACAACAACCGCCAACTGGCGTTCTCCAATACCGTCCAGGCCACAATCCGGGGCGCCAACCGGCTGGACGCCAGCATGGCGGGGCTGGGCCGCGGGGCGGGCAACTGCCCGCTGGAGCTGCTGCTCAGTTTTCTGCACAACCCCAAGTTCCGCCTGCGGCCGGTGCTGCACTGCATCCAGCACCATATCGAGCCGATGCGCGAGGCGCTGAAGTGGGGCTTCGACTACCCGTACATGATGACCGGGGTGCTCAACCAGCATCCGCGGGCGGGCATGGCGTTCAACGAGTCGGCGGACCGCGGCGACATCATCAAGTTCTACGATTCGCTCGAAGATCCCGACTGACGGCCCGCCCGCGCGCTCGCCGTCGACTGTCCAGCGTCTCATGACACTCCAGGACCTCATTCTGTCGCTGTCCCGCTTCTGGTCGGCGCGCGGCTGCCTGATCCACCAGCCGCTCGACACGGAGGTCGGGGCGGGCACGATGCATCCCGAGACGTTCCTGCGCGTGCTCGGCCCGCGCCATTGGAACGTGGCGTACGTCCAGCCGTCGCGCCGCCCGGCGGACGGCCGCTTCGGCGAGAATCCGAACCGGCTGTTCAAGCACCACCAGTTCCAGGTGATCCTGAAGCCGTCGCCCGACGCCGCGCAGCGGCTCTACCTGGACAGCCTGGTGGCGTGCGGCATCGACCCGACGCGCCACGACGTGCGCTTCGAGGAGGACAACTGGGAGTCGCCCACGCTGGGCGCCTGGGGCATCGGCTGGCAGGTGCTGCTCGACGGGCTGGAGATCACGCAGTTCACCTACTTCCAACAGGCGGGCGGCATCGACCTGGCGCCGATTTCCGTGGAGCTGACCTACGGTCTGGAGCGGATCGCGATGCACCTGCAGGGCGTGGAAAACGTCTACGACCTGGAGTGGGCGCCCGGGGTGTCGTACGGCGAGGTGCGGCACCGCGAAGAGGTGGAGCAGTCGAAGTATGCCTTCGGCCAGGTGGATCTGCCGCCCGGCGAGTTCGGCCGGGCGCACCGCGAGCTGTTCGACCGCTACTACGCGTTGGCCGAGCAGTTGCTGGCCTCCGGATTGACGCTGCCGGCGCTCGACCACTGCCTCAAGTGCTCGCACGCCTTCAACCTGCTCGACGCGAGCGGCAGCATCGGCGTCACCGAGCGCGCCGCCTACATCCTGCGCGTCCGCAAGCTGGCGGTGGCCATTGCCGCCGCGCACGTCGCCTGGGAGCAGGCGGCAACCGGCGCGGCGGCGCCGGCGGAGGGCGCGTGAGCATGGCCTTCCGCGAGCTGCTGCTCGAGATCGGTTGCGAAGAGATGCCGGCCAGCTGGATCCCCGGCATCGAGGCGCAGCTTGCCGCCCGCCTGGCCGCCCGTCTGGAGGAGGCGCGCGTCGCTTGCCGGACGCCGGTCACGGCATTCGCCGGCCCGCGCCGGCTGGTAGCGACCGCGGCCGAGCTGGCCGACCGGCAGTCCGATCTGGAGGAAACGGTGACCGGCCCGCCCGTGCGCGCCGCGTTCGACGCGGCCGGCGCGCCGACGCGCGCGGCGCTCGGCTTCGCGCGCAAGCAGGGTGTGGACGTCGCGGCGCTGGAGCGGGTAGACACGGAGAAGGGCGAGTACCTGGCGTACCGCCGGCGGCAGCGCGGCGGCACGACGCGGTCCGTGCTCGGCGGCGTGCTCGCCTCGACGCTGACCGATCTCGCGTTCCCGAAGGCCATGCGCTGGGACGCCGCGCTCGACGACGGGCGCGAGGAATTCCTCTTCGGGCGGCCCATCCGCTGGCTGGTTTTCCTGTACGGCGGCCGGGTCGTGCCGTTCATCATCCGCCGCACCGCCGCGGCCAAGGCGGCGGGGGTCGCGCCGGTCCGCGCGGGCAACGTCACCTATGGGCACCGCTTCTTCGCCCGCGAGGGCGAGGCCGGCCAGCCGATCGAGGTGGGGTCGTTCGCCGACTACCGGCAGCGTCTGGCAAGCGCCTACGTGCTGATCGATCGCGCCGAGCGGCGCGCCCGCGTCACGCGTAAGCTGGCCGCCTGCGCACGCAAGGCCGGCGGCGCGGTCGCGCCGATCGAGACACAGTCGGCGCTGGCCCGCGAGGTGCCCGACCTGGTCGAGCACCCGGCGGTGGTGACCGGAACCTTCCCGCGGGAGTTCCTCGAGCTGCCGGACGAGGTGCTGTCGACCACGATGGTGCACCACCAGCACTACTTCCCGGTGGTCGACGCCGGCGGGCGGCTGCTGCCGCACTTCCTGGCGGTGACCAACACCCCGCGCGACAACGTCCCCCGCATCGCCCGCAACGCCGAGCGCGTGCTCGTGGCGCGGCTGCGCGACGCGCGGTTCTTCTGGGACGCCGACCGGGCGCGCCGCCTGGACGACCGACTCGAGCGTCTCGACACGCTGCTGTTCCACAAGCGGCTCGGGAGCTACCGCGCCAAATCCGACCGCGTGGCCGACCTGGCCGAACGGATCGCCCGCGACGTGCTCGAATGCCCGGATGCCGCCGCGGACGCCCGCCGCGCCGCCACGCTGGCAAAGGCGGACCTGGCCAGCGACATGGTGGGCGAGTTCCCCGAGCTGCAGGGCGTGATGGGCGGCGTCTACGCCCGCGAGCAGGGCGAGCCCGAGGCGGTCTGGAAGGCCATCTACCACCACTACCTGCCGATTGGCGTCGGCGCCGGCGACCCGCCGTCGCGCGACGCGCTGGGCGCGGCGGCCGCGACGTGGGCCGCCGTCGCGCTCGCCGACAAGGCCGACACGGTGGCCGGCCTGTTCGGCGCCGGCGAGAAGCCGACCGGCTCACGCGATCCCCTCGGCATCCGCCGCCAGGCGCAGGGGTTGCTGCGGGTCCTTATCGACCTGCCGGAGTTGACCGGTCTCGAAGCGCGCGTGGAGATCGGCGCCCTGCGGCGCCTCGCCGACGCGTGGCACGGGGACGGAGAGGCCGCCGCCGGCGCGCGAGACCGCGAGACCGCGTTCCTGCTCGACCGGCTCCGGTATCTCCTCGAAGCGCGCGGCTTCGACGTCCGCAACGTGCGCGCCGTGACGCACCAGCCGCTCGACGAGATCCGGCCGCTCGACGCGCGCCGCAAGCTGGAGGTGCTGCCGGAGCTGACCGACACGGCCGACTTCCGGACGCTCGCGACGCTCTTCAAGCGCGTCAAGAACATCGCTCGGGAGCTGCCGCGGGACGCAGCTCAGGCTGCGCCGGACGAGCCGTTCGAAACCGTGCTCACCGAGCCGGCCGAGCGCGCCCTGCTCGCCGAGCTGACCGCGCGCCGGTCCGTCATCGACGCCGCGGTACAGACGGGCGCCGGCTTCCGCGAGGCGTTCGCCGAGGCGGCGAAGATCGGCCCCGCCGTCGACCGCTTCTTCACCGAAGTGTTCGTCATGGCCGACGACCCCACCTTGCGCACTGCCCGCCTGCGCCTCATGCAGCAGGTGGAGCAGGTGATCCTGCAGCTCGCCGACGTCTCGGAGATCGTCCGGGAAGGGTAGTGCCGTGGAATTCCACGGCGGAATTCCACGGCAGACAGGTCCGCTCTGGCGTCAGCGTCGGCCGTTCGAGCGTCCGGATGAAGAACGCGTCGCTGTCGACATCGAACTGTCGTCAATCCGGCTCGATCCTCCCGGAGGTGCTGCTTCGTGCTTGCGGATCTCCGAATCCTTGCCGAGCTTGGCAAGTTCGTCATCGAGTAGCGCGGACAAGCCGAGAGCTTCGTTGACGCGCTCTTCGGGAATGTCGAAGTCAGACATCCAGTCTTCGATCTGCCAGTACAGGTCATGCGCCTTGGAACTTAGTTCCTTGATGTTTGGCATATTGTCCTCCATGGGTTGCGTCTACTCACTCAGGTCTCGATAGTTCTCATAACAGCCCACTAAACTTTGCCACATCGGATCTCGCGAGTGAATTAACGAGTGCGCGATATCTTCGTGGCTTCGATTCGCTTGGAATTCTCACGTCGCGGCGCGCTGTGGCGGCGGTTAATCGTACAGTCTGCTTTTAGGGCCCATTTCCAGGATGACCCGCCAACGCCTGCTTGACGCCATCGACCGGCTCAGACCCTGGAAGCGCGGAGATACGCGCGCACCCCACAAACCGCTTACCCTGCTCTGGGCGTTCGGACGCGTCCGGCAGGGCAAGCCGCGGCTGGCGTCCTACGCACGAGACGCGCACGAACCAATTGCGCGTCTGCTCAAGGAATTCGGGCCTCCACGGAAGGTGGTGCATCCGGAGAACCCATTCTGGCATCTGCAATCGGAAGGCGAGGGAGAATTGTGGGCCGTAACCGCGGACGAACCCTTGAGGCTCCCACCTCGCAGGAGCCCGACCCGTAGCAATCTTGACACGCACGGCGTCCGCGCCGGCCTGCCGAAGCCACTGTACGATCGCCTGCGCCGCGATCCCGAGCTGATTCGGGAAGCCGCGGACCGGATTCTGTTCGAACATTTCCCGGAATCATTGCACGACGCGATCCGGGACCAGGTCGGCCTTCCGCGCGACGCGATGACGCGCGGTGCGATGGCGCGGGAGGGGGATACGGGCGGCAGTGCGCCGCGAGATCCCGACTTCCGGCATGCCGTGCTGCGGGCTTACGAGCGGCGGTGCACGGTCTGCGAGTTCGACCTGCAGATCGCTGGCGACCTGTTTGGCCTGGAGGCGGCGCACATCAGGTGGCACTCACACCGTGGTCCAGACGTCGTGCCGAACGGCCTCGCACTCTGCGTCTTCCACCACAGGGCGCTCGACCGTGGCGTCATCGGGCTCGAACGCGCGGCCGGGGCGCATCGCCTGTTGGTCTCGAACGAGGTGAGCGGCCAGAGCGCGGCGTTCCGGGAACTGCTCGACATTCGCGGAAAGTCGCTACGGCCTCCCCAGGAAAAATCGCAACAGCCGGATGCCGGCTTCGTTGCCTGGCACCGCCGTGAAGTGTTCCGCGGCGAGCCCCGCAGCCGGCCCGGGTTGTGAGAAGCGATGTACGGCTAATGCGCCTCATCGGGGTTGGTATCTCACGCGAGCGGCAATTGACAGCCTCACGCTTCGAGCGCCGGCACCACGGGCAGGCCGGGCGGGGAGGCGAAGCGGCGGTCGGCTGTCCACAGCTCGGTTGCGCCCCCTTCGAACGCCATCAAGCCGATCTGCAGATCGAAGATTCGCGGTCCGACGACGGACAGGTCGGTTGCCAATTGCGCCAGCCGGGTCGCGAAGCCCGCACCCGGCGTCCACAACTCGGCGCCGGCTGTTTCGAGCGCGGCGAGAAACTGGGCGGCCTCGTTCGGGGTGGAGGGGCGGCCTGAGGCCGTCGGGTGGGTGACGACGCTCCAGAATTCCACCGCCACCGGCAGGCTGAAGCCCCAACCTCCGGGAGAACGGCTGGCGCGCGTGATGGCGCGACGGGCTGGCTGATGCTGAGCAACCGCCGCGCGGTGCGCATAGACGAGCAGGTTCGTGTCGAGCGCAATCATTCGTTGCGGCGGAGCCAGTCGCTCATGGCTGCCCGATCGGCTACGTCCAGCCCTTCCGGCAGGCCGCCGTCGACCGTCACCCACCGGATGGCAGGCTGAGCCGCAGGTCTCGCGCGGCGCGGGCGCCGCAGTTCGCGGCGCAGGCCACGCTCCAACAGCGCACGCAGCGTCGAGCGCGACTCGGCGGCTCGTTTCTTGGCTGCCACCAGGAGGTCGTCCGGGAGATCGACGGTGGTCTTCATATGGTTATGCAGTTTGCCATATTTATGGCCGCGGGGATTCACAAGTAGCCGAACAGCGGCGGGAAGGCGACGACGACGAATCCGGCCCAGACGGCGTAGACAGGCAGGTAGTCGGTCTGCCAGCGCTCGAGGGCGGAGAACGGGCCGCGGCCGCCGAGGAACCGTGCATAGAGCCACGCCGACCACGCCAGGTTGACGAGCAGGATCAGGTTCTCACCCAGCGCCGCCACCCGGTTCGGGCTGAAGCCGAATTCGGAGATCCGCCCGGCGATGGCCGCCAGCGCCACGGCGTCGACGACCAGCGCGCTGATCACGAGCAGAAGCTGCAGGGCATCGAATGCGTCGGGCGGGGCCTGCGCGTCGCGCGCGGAGACGGCATAGAGCAGCAAGCCGAGCACCAGCACCAGGAGCAGGTCGAAGCCGATGAGCACCTCCCGGTCCAGGTTGATGCCGCTGCCCGTCCAGGCCATGGTGGCCAGGAAGGCGAGCAGCAGCGCGGCGAACAGCGGCGTGAACAGGCGCGTCAGCACCGGCGCCATGTTCTCGATGACGCTCTGCTTCGCCTCCACCAGCCAGGCGCCGACGATGACGGCTCCCATCGCGCCGCACGGCAGCAGCCATTCCTGCGCCAACCACGCGACGTCCACGCCGATGGCGGCGAAGGTGACGCCGGTGAACATCGTGAGCACGCCGCCGCCGAGGGCCATGAGCACGTAGTAGATGAACAGCTCGCCGGAGAAGCGTACGAAGTCCATGCGTCCGCCGCCGGTGCGCCAGCGGCCTCCGGCGTAGGCGATGCCCACGGCGAGCCACAGGGCGATCGGCAGGTGCAGCGCCGCCAGCGTCAGCGTGTGGCCGTCCGGCGCAAAGGGAAAGGCGTTGACGACGAGGGCGGCGGCGGCGAACGCCAGTGCCAGCCGGAGGCAGCCAGACCGGTCCAGCCGGCGCTTCCAGGCGAAATAGCCTGCCAGGAGCGGCAGCACGAAGAAGCTGAGGTTCGGGAAGTAGAACGCCCCGGCGTGGACCAGGGGCGGGTAGCCGAACAACTCCGGCAGCTTCACCGCCAGCGCCGCCGCCGCCGCCAGGCCGACGACCACCAGGGTCTCCGCGCGCGCGGCGCCGGCGGTTTCGTTCTCCGCCTCCGGGGCCACCACCAGCTGCTTCCACAGCCGTTCGGAGTGTTCGCGCGCGAATTCGCGCGACACGGCGTCGAGGTTGCCCATGCGCTTGACGGCAACCAGGAACGCCTCGTCGGCGTCCAGACCGGACTCGACCAGCGCCGTTACCTGGTCGCGCAGATGGCCTTCGAGCTCCTCCACGTCCGAGGTGCGGATCGCCGGCCGCCGGCGCAGATACGTTCGCCACTGGCTGATCTGTGCTTCGAGCGCGTCGTCGTGAATGGCCATCGGTCGTTCCACCTCTTCGCCGTGCGGGCTATCCGAGAGCGTGCGCCGGGGTGGCCTTCCGCCAGATCCCGCGCAGCGTGGCGTCCACCACCTGCCATTGTTGCCGCTGAGTCGCCAGGTGGGTCCGTCCCGTCTTCGTGACGACGGAGACAGCCGGGGCCTGTCGCGTGCGCAGGTGGATATTATTACTTGATATTCCTTTTTGAAACTCGGTATACATATCCATGCCTGCCATTTCACTGAAGCTCCCGGAGGATCTGCTCGCTACGTCCGGCCGTTGCGCCGCGGCCCTTCAACTGTCGCGCGCCGAGTACATCCGGCGGGCGCTGGAGCGCATGAACCACGATACGCGCGGCCGTTTGCGCGCGGAACGGCTCCGGGCCGCCTCCCATCGAGTCCGACAGGACAGCATGCGTGTCAACGCCGAATTCGACGCCGTCGAACGGGACGTCGATGCCTGAGCGGGGCGAGGTCTGGGTTGCGGATCTCAATCCGAGGAGGGGCACCGAGCCCGGGAAGACCCGGCCCGTGCTCGTCGTTCAGGCGCAGGCGCTGCTTGACGCCGGTCATCCTTCGACCCTTGTCGCACCGCTCACGACACGCCTGGTGGATGAGGCCGAACCGCTCCGGATCAGGATTCCCGCGGCGGGGGAACTGCAGCGAGACTCGGATGCCCTGATCGACCAACTCCGCGCCGTCGATAATCGCCGGCTGATCCGGGGCCCGCTCATGCGAGTCGGACCGCGCGTGATGGCGAGGGTGGGACAGGCGCTGCTCGAGGTCCTCGACCTGGCCGAAGACTGACTGTCGGAAAGTTCCGCCTACGCGGCCCGGATCCACCGGATCAGGTTCCTGAAGTCGGGCGACTCGCCGTCTCCAGCCCTTCCGCGCGCGCCGCGCGCAAGAGGTGCTCGTCCCAGCAGGCGAAGACAACCGACTCGTCGATCCGCCGGCCCAGCTCCAGGCACGATGCCAGATGTACGCAATCTGCGCCCCGCAGGGGATACCGCTCCGCGAGGCGCCGGATCGACGGTCCGAGCGTGGCTGTCAACTCCACAATCGCCAGCGTGGGCCAATCGCGATCGAAGTCCAACAGGGCCTTTGCCAGAGTTGCCTGTGTGCGTGGCTCGGTGCGCGCCTTGCGTCTGACTGCGCACACCGTTTCCGCGTAGGTGAGTCGCGACGTCGCGAGGTGATCCGCCTGCCGCCAAAGCGTCAGTACACGCGGGGTGCCCGGCTCGCGCACGTAGCGCTTGACCAGGGCGCTCGTGTCCAGATAGACGGTCATCGTCGGTCTTCGGCGACGATCCGCGATAGCGGCGTTCCGGCGAGCCGGTATGTCGTCAGGCCATCACGTCGATGCGGCTCGTTGCGCAGCGTCAGAAAGCCCGTGTCCGCCAGTTTTTCGAGGCGCTCCTCGATCGGTCGCGCGCGCGCCAGTTCCTTGACGATGCGCGCCACCGGCCGGCCCCGGTCGGTAATGAGCACCTCTTCGCCCGAGCGGACGGCGGCCAGCAGGCTGCTGAGACGAGCCTTCGTCTCCCGAATACCGGCAGTAATCATGGAATGGGCGTCCTTGAACGAACCACGTTAGCCTCAATGTAGTCACGTCGTGGCGGACTGGTCAAGTTGACGCTCTACGCGGCCCGGATCCACCGGATCAACGTGCGCAGGTCGGGCGGCTTGCCGTACATCAGCAGTCCGATCCGAAACACTTTCGCCGCGACCCAGACGGCGCCGGCCACCGACGCGAGGCCGACGGCGATCGACAGCCAGACCTCCCACCACGGCGGCGGCTGGGTCGACGCCATCCGGATCAGCATGGCGAACGTGTTGATGGGCGGCAGGTAGCTCATGACAACGGCAAACGTGGAATCGGGATTGCGGGAGATGGCCGGCCAGAGGAACCAGGGGATCATGAGGACCGCCATGAGGGGCGTCTGCAGCGTGCCCGCCTCGCGCATGTCGTTGACCGCGGCGCCCACCCCCAGCATCAGCGATCCGATCACGAAGAAGCCGATCAGGAAGAAGATCAGCAGGTAGAGGATCAGCCAGGGATCGAGCAGGCCGAACAGCGAGAAGGACGCCAGCAGCGCCAGCCCCATGGCGAGGTACAGGCCGATCGTCAACAGACTGAGCGCGGCGGCGCCGAGCAGCTTGCCCGCCATCAGCTCCATGGGCGACACGGCCGACAGCAGCACCTCGACCACACGGCTCGATTTCTCTTCGACCGTCGAGGTCAGCATCATCTGGCCGCCGCTGACGATCCCCATGAACATCAGGATCATGAAGGCCAGCGGCAGGAACTGATTGAATTCCGCGACCGTCCGGCGCTCGGTCTCCGGGCCGACGGTGATCGAGGGTGGTTGCGGCACCTGGAGCAGGGCTTCGATCTGGGCCCGGTCCAGGGTGTGGGCCGCGACCCGGGCGTTGACGATGGCGTCCCGGACGCTGCGGTAGATGAACCCGAGATCCCGGCTGTCGAGGTTGGGGCGAACGTACAGGTCGTAGGTTCCGAGCTCCCGTCCCGGTCCGGAAGCGTCGACCGCGTCGGGTTGGATGACGATGAGCGCCGTGCGGCGCGGCCCGTCGGGCTCGGCGCTGAGCCAGGCCTTGGCTGCCTCGACATCCGTCCCGGCAGGGAGCTGGGTCAGGCGGATGTTGGGGGGTGGTCCGGCGATTTCATCCAACGACCGGCGGACCGCCTCCTCCGCCATGCCGCGCACCGCCTCCGGCGTGCGATCCAGACCGCCGCGGAACGCTTCCCGGCGCCGGACCGCAATGGTTTCCGGATCGAGGGCCGCCGCCAGCTCGCCGAACACGGCGCCGGTCGGGTCGATCACGGCGTACTCGCCCTCGATCTGATACTGCCGGTCGTCGAACAGCCACGGCCCCACGATTACCATGACGACGCCCATGGCCGGCACGAGCAGCAAGCCGATGAGGAAGCCCTTGGTAGCGACTATCGCGAGAAAGTCGCGCAGGGCGATGTGCAGGATGCGCGTCATGCGCCGTCTCGGTCCGCGCCGGCGTTCTGCAGCGCCGCGCGGAGCCGGTCGTGCTCATCCACCGGGCCGTCCCCGGCGACGAGCCGGATGAATATGTCTTCGAGGCGCGGGCGCGCAAGCTCGATGCGCGCGACCGGCAACGTCTCGATGATGCGCCGCATGGCCGCGGCTGGATCCGCCTTGTCGCGCAGCAGGACCTCCGCGCCACGGTCTGCGCGCCGCACGCGCTCCACTTCCGGGATGGCCGTCAGGCCGTTCGTGTCGGCGTCCGGCTCGAGCGGCTCGAACCGGATGGACCGCGGATCGTACCGGCCGCGGATGGCGGTGAGATCGTCGTCCAGCACCTTGCGCCCCGCGTGCACCATGACGATGTGCTCGCAGAGGTCCTCGGCCTGCGGCATGACATGCGTCGAGAGCAGGATGGTGGCGCCCCGTGTGTGCTCCTCGAGGACGATGTCGCGCAGCGTGCGCATGCTGAGCGGGTCGAGGCCGCTGAACGGCTCGTCGAGGATCAGCAGATCCGGCTGGTGCAGCGTCGCGGCGACGAACTGCACCTTCTGGGACATTCCCTTGGACAGCTCGTCGCAGCGCTTGCGCTCGATGTCCTTCAGCCCGACGCGCTCGAGCGCCGCGGAGATAGCCCGATCGAGTTGCGGCCCGTCGGCGCCCTTCAGGCGCGCCATGTAGCGCAGGAACGCCCGCACGCGCATCCGCCTGTACAGGCCCCGTTCTTCCGGCAGGTAGCCGATGCGGTCCTTGGCGTCCGCGGCGGAAGCGCGGCCCAGAATCGAGATCTCGCCGGAATCCGGAAACAGGATCGACATGATCATCCGGATCGCGGTCGTCTTGCCGGCGCCGTTGGGACCGATGAAGCCGTACAGCCCGCCCCGCGGCACGCGGAGATCGAGACGGTCGACGGCGGTCATCCGCCCGAACGTCTTGGTGACGCTGCGCATGCGAATGGCGGTATCCATGCTGAACGCCTCTGCGGTGAGGGGCCGCAGGTGGTCTTCTCACATTAGTGCATCGCGCCAGCGCGCACGGTCGGCCGGCCGCAGTCGGGACCCCGATCGGGCCACCGCCCGGGGTTTCACCACAGGCTGCTAAAATAGCCGGGCGCCTCGCGCGACGTTCCGAGCCGACAATCGAACGCTGTTTTCAGCGCCGGGAAATACCCGGCGGAGAGCCGGATAAATCCGCATGCCGAAGACGCAGAAGCAGACCGCCCCGGGGACAGAGACCTTCCCGCCGCACAAGTACGTCCACTTCTTCGGCGGCGGCGCCGCCGAGGGCGACCGCACGATGCGCGACCTGCTCGGCGGCAAGGGCGCCAACCTCGCCGAGATGACCAACGCCGGGCTGCCGGTGCCGCCCGGGTTCACGGTGTCGACCGAGGCGTGCACCGCCTATTACGAGCAGCGCCGCCACGTCCCGGTCGCCGTCGAACGGGAAGTGGAGGCGCATCTCGTCCGGTTGGAGCAGCTCACCGGCGCGAAGCTCGGCGCCGCGGGTCAGCCGCTGCTCGTGTCGGTCCGCTCGGGCGCCAAGTTCTCGATGCCCGGGATGATGGATACCATCCTGAACCTGGGCCTGAACGACCGCGCGGTCGAGGGGCTCAAGGCGCGCACGTCGAACGGCCGGTTCGCGTTCGACAGCTACCGCCGGTTCATACAGATGTTCGGCAACGTCGTGCTGGAGATTCCCAAGGAGGCGTTCGAGGCGGAGTTCGACGGGGTCAAGGCGCACCGCGGCGTCACCCTCGATACCGATCTCGACGAGGTCGCCCTGCGCGAGGTTGTCGAGCGGTTCAAGGCGGTCGTCATCCGCGAGAGCGGCGAGCCGTTTCCGCTCGACGCGCGGCGCCAGCTGCGGATGGCGCGCGACGCGGTCTTCCGCTCCTGGCAGAATCCGCGGGCGAAGGAGTACCGCCGGATCTACGACATCCCGGACGCCATCGGCACGGCCGTCAACGTGCAGGCGATGGTGTTCGGCAACATCGGCGACCGCTCCGGGACCGGCGTCGGCTTCACCCGCAACCCGGCGACCGGCGCGAACGAGTTCTACGGCGAGTTCCTGATCAACGCCCAGGGCGAGGACGTCGTGGCGGGGATCCGCACGCCGCAGCCCATCCACGAGCTGGAGCAGGTGATGCCGCGCGCCTACGAGGAGCTGCGCGCGATCACGAAGCGCCTGGAACAGCACTACCGGGACGTGCAGGACTTCGAGTTCACCATCCAGGACGAGAAGCTCTACATGCTCCAGACGCGCAACGGGAAGCGCACCGGGTACGCCGCGGTGGTGATCGCCACCGACCTGGTCGCCGAAGGGGTGATCGAGCCGGACGACGCCGTGCGCATGGTCGACCCCGACGCGCTGACCCAGTTGCTGGCGCCGGTCTTCGATCCGGACGCCTGGGCGGCGCTGCCGGCGGTGACGACTGGACTGCCGGCCTCGCCCGGCGCGGCGTGCGGCGAGGTGGTCTTCACCGCCGACGAGGCGGTGCGCTGGGCGGCCGAGGGGCGGGACGTGCTGCTGGTCCGCAAGGAAACCGTGCCGGACGACATCCACGGCATGCACGTCGCGCAGGGGGTGCTGACCGCCACCGGCGGCATGACCTCGCACGCGGCGGTGGTCGGCCGCCAGATGGGCAAGCCGTCGGTCGTCGGCGCCGGAGAGCTCAACGTATCCGAGTCCGAGCGGGTGGTGACCGTCAACGGGCAGCGGTTCGAGCAGGGCGACTACGTCTCGTTCGACGGGCTGAGCGGCGAGGTGAAGATCGGACGCGTGCAGACCAGGCCGAGCGAGATCCAGCAGGTGCTGGCCGGCGAGCTGAGCCAGCGCCGCTCGGACATCTACGGCCGGTTCACCAGGTTGCTGAAGTGGGCCGACAAGGTCCGCCGGCTCGGCATCCGCGCCAACGCCGACCAGCCGGACCAGGCCGCCACGGCCTACGCCTTCGGCGCGCGCGGCATCGGCCTGTGCCGCACCGAGCACATGTTCTTCGGCGAGGAACGCATCCCGATCGTCCAGCGCATGATCCTGGCGGAGACCGAGGCCGACCGGCGGGCGGCGCTCGACGAGCTGCTGCCGCTGCAGCGCGAGGACTTCTACGGCGTCTTCACGGCGATGCGCGGCCAGCCGGTCACCATCCGGCTCATCGACCCGCCGCTGCACGAGTTCCTGCCGAAACGCGAGGAGCTGATGGTCGAGATCGCGCGTGCGGAAGTGCGCGGCGAGACGGACGGGCTCGATGCAAAGCGGGCGCTCCTGCGGCGCGTCGAGCAGCTCCACGAGTTCAATCCGATGATGGGGCACCGCGGCGTGCGGCTGGGGATCAGCTATCCCGAGATTACCGAGATGCAGACGCGCGCCATCCTGGAGGCGGCGTGCCGGCTGGCGCGGGAAGGGTCGAAGGTCGTTCCGGAGATCATGATCCCGCTTGTCGGCCACGTCGGCGAGTTCCGCGACCAGAAGGCGGTTATCGACCGGGTGGCGGCCGAGACGCTCGGCACGGCCGGTGTGAAGGTGAAGTACCTGGTCGGGACGATGATCGAGATTCCGCGCAGCGTGCTGGTTGCCGACGCGATTGCGGCCGACGCCGATTTCTTCTCGTTCGGCACCAACGACCTCACGCAGATGGCGTTCGGGTTCTCGCGGGACGACATCGGCAAGTTCCTGAAGGACTATCAGGCCCGTGGCATCCTGACCCGCGACCCCTTCGAGTCGATCGACGTGGAGGGGGTCGGTGCGTTGGTGCGCATTGGCGTGGAGAAGGGGCGCGCCGCGCGGCCGAACCTCAAGCTCGGCATCTGCGGCGAGCATGGCGGCGACCCCGCTTCGATCGACTTCTTCGAGGAGGTCGGCCTCGACTACGTCAGCGCGTCGCCGTTCCGGGTGCCCACCGCCCGGCTGGCCGCGGCGCAGGCGGCGCTGGCCCGCAGGTAGCGTGACCGCCAAGGGAAAGATCATCCGCCTGCCGGCGGGACTGGCCAACCAGATAGCGGCCGGCGAGGTGGTCGAGCGTCCGGCCGCGGCGGTCAAGGAGCTGGTGGAGAACGCCCTCGACGCCGGCGCAGCCCGCATCGTCATCACCATCGAGTTCGGCGGCAAGCGGCTGATTCGCGTCGAGGACGACGGCGAAGGGATGACGGCCGCCGACGCGGCGCTGGCCCTCGAGCGCCATGCCACGAGCAAAATCGCCCGGCCGGAGGATCTGGCGGCCATCGCCACGCTCGGGTTCCGCGGGGAGGCGCTGCCGAGCATCGCCTCGGTGTCGCGCCTGCGGCTGCGGACGCGGGCGCGCGACGCCGGCGAGGGGGTCGAGGTGCGGGTGGCGGGCGGCGGCGCGGCGGAGGTGGCGCCGGCCGGCGCGCCGCCCGGCACGGTCGTGGAGGTGCGCGACCTCTTCTACAACGTGCCGGCGCGCCGCAAGTTCCTGAAGTCCGACGGCGCCGAGACGGGGCATATCTCCCGCGCGATAACCCAGCTCGCGCTGGGGTTCTTCGAGATCGGCTTCACCCTGGTCAGCGGGCCGCGCACGCTGGTCGACTGCGCGCCGGCCGCCTCGCTCGCGGAGCGCTTTCAGCAGATCTACGGCGAGCGGCCGGAACTGGTGGAGGTGCGCAAGGAAGCGGCCGGCATCCGCCTGTTCGGCTTCGCCGCCTCGCTCGCCGGCGAGGCGCCCGCGAACGGCCCGCAGCACCTGTTCGTCAACCGGCGTCCGGTGAAGGACAAGACGATCGCCCACGCCATAGGCGAGGCGTACCGCCGCGCCACGATCAAGCCGCGCCGGCCGGAGGCGCATCTGTTCCTGGAGCTGCCGCCGGAGCGGGTGGACGTCAACGTGCATCCGGCCAAGACCGAGGTACGGTTCCTGGAGCAGTCGCTGGTGCACGAGGTGGTGCGGCGGGCCCTCGGTGCGGCGCTGGGCCAGGAAGTCGTCCCGCACGTGCCGCTGGAGCGTCCGGCCGCGCCCGTTCCGGAGCCGCGCGCCCAATCCATCCCCGGCGTGCTGGGCGGGCTGGGAGCTGCCAGCCGCTGGGGCCCGGTGACCGATCTGTTCCGCCGCCGCGCGCCCGGCGAGGACGCCCGGGACATGGTGCGCGACAGCGCGCCGCCGCCGGCTGCCCAGCCTGCTGCCGCCGGTGACCTGAGCGCCATGGGCACGGGGCCCCTGATCCCGCTCGGGCAGTGCCGCGACACGTTCATAGTCGCGGTCGACAACGACGGGATCGTCATCATCGACCAGCACGTGGCGCACGAGCGGATCCTGTTCGAGCAGGTGATGCGGCGGCTGACCGAAGGTCAGGCACAGGCGCAGCGGCTGCTCGATCCGATCGTCATCGCGCTGCCACCCGCCGGCCGGGAGGCGCTATCCGCGCACGCCGGCGACCTGGCACGCCTGGGGTTCGAGATCGAGCCGTTCGGCGGCGACAGCGTGCAGGTGGCGGCAGTGCCGGGCCTGCTGGGCCGCGCCGTGTCGGAGGCGGCCATCCGCGCGCTGGCCGAAGACCTGGAGGGGCTCGAACGCGGAACCGGCGCCGCCGCCGCGCTCGGCCGCATCGCCGCCACCACCGCCTGCCATGCCGCCGTCAAGGCGAACGACCGGCTGACCATGGAGAAGATGTCGTGGCTCCTCCGGGAGTTGCGGCGCACCGCCTATTCGACGGTCTGCCCGCACGGCCGCCCGGTGCTGCTGCGGTTGTCGCGGCAGGAGCTCGAGAAGCGCTTCGAGAGGATCTAGCAGCTTGTGGCAAAAGCCCCGCTGCATATGTCTCTTCATTCCAATTGCCTTGACCGCTCTTCCGACTCACATCGATTCGTCTACTTGAACGGCTCCTTCACGATAACCTTCACGCCGGCAATCACCCCGTTCGTCACCGCGCGCACCTGAGCGACGGCTTCCTTGCTGACGTTCCCGGCGGCGCGCAGCGCGCCGGTTGCCGCCGCCGTCGCGGCTGCCGCGGCCTCCGAGGCGTCGACACCGAGCTCCCTTGAGCCTTCGATGGCCCCCTCGACCGCTCGCTTCGCCGTCGTCGCGAGGTCGCCCCCGACCTCTGCGGTCGCCCTGACGGCGCCTTCCGCACTGCTGGTGATCGTCTCGAGCGTCTGCGCGCCCACCTGTTTCGCGCCGCGCAGAATGCCGATGATCGACCCCTTGGCGGCCGCGCCGATGTCGCCGCCCACTTCGGACGCGCCGTGGATGATTCCGCTGGCCACCTCTGCAGCCGTGCCGGCCACCGCCGTTCCGACACCGGCCGCCGCCCGGGCGGCGCTGGCCGCCGCGGCGCCGGCCGCCTGGGTAACGTCGATGCCGATCTCCTTGGCCCCCTCAATGGCGCCGCTGACCGCGTTCTTCGCGGCGTTCGCGACGTTGCCACCGACATCCGCAGTCGTCGTGACCAGACTCTCGACGCTGGTGCCGAGCGCGTCCAGCGTCTCCCCACCCAGCTCCCTGGTACCGCGAACGATGCCGATGATCGTCCCCTTGGAGGCACTTCCGAGATCGCCGCCGACCTCATTGGCGCCGTTGATCACGCCCCGCGCGATATCGGAGACGGCGCTCGCCAAGGCGGCGCCGACCGCGCCCGTTCCCTTGATCGCGTGCGCAAGCGAGCTGCTCGCCACATCGGTCGCCGCGTTGGCGATGTCGCCGGTGGCCTTGATGGTCTCAACAATGGTAGCCGTGACTTTCTCCACCAGGCTCTTGTCGTGTGTCATATGCCCTCCTGGAAACGCTGCGATTTCGAGGTAAACGCGTGCGAAGAAAGGGTGGATTTCATTCTCTTGCACTTGACGACGTTGACGCGGAAAACGTCACTTGGAACACCTGCGATTCGATCGACACGCCATTTACAGCAGCCCTGTCATACCGCACGAAGAAGTCCCTTCCCGCGACGGTAAGCCGATCGTACGTCAGCAATTCGGCCACCGCGTCGGGAAGATTGCCCGATCGCGTGAGCGCCGGCGCAAAGGCATCGAATTCAACAACGGCGATCCCGTCAGGAGGCGCCATCCAGCGCCAGTGGTCCCTCGCGACGAGCAGATACCGGCATCCCGGTCGGGAATCTCCGCCCGCCGCCGGGCTGCTATTGCGCCTCGCCGCCGCGCAGTTCGATCGCGGCGACGCCGACGCCGAGCGTGCGGTTGTCGCTGGCGCTGGGGACGTGCGTGTCGCTGACCAGGCGGATCTCCAGGCTGGGCGGCGTCAGCGGACAGTCGTCGAGCGCGAACGTTTCGTTCCAGCGGTTCCGGATGGTGTCGTCGAACAGGACGCAGCCATCGACCTCGATACGGAGCTGCTTCGGCCGGCCGGTCATCAGCACGTCGACGGCCAGCGCGGCGGGTGGCGCTTCCGTGTCGAACGGAACGGTGAAGCTTGCCTCGCCAGTGGTCCAGCGGAACGCGCGGCCCTCCGCATGCTCCAGCCCGTGAAAGCCGGCGTTCGTTGCGCCGAGCAGCTCGGCCGCCGTGTCGCGCAGCAGATTGGGAACGACCGGCTCGCCTCCGCCGGAATATGCCGCCGCCAGACCGACGGTCCCGTCGGCGCGCTCGTTGACCGCGAACACGTCGACCGTATTCGCGCCCGGCCGCAGCAGGGCGGGGTCGACGATCGCCTCCCAGGCGGCGTCGCGGCCGTAGGCGCGGAAGGGATACGGCCTCGTGACGGCCCCCACCACGCCGTTGAGCGCGACCGCTAGCAGGGGCGGCGGCGCGCCGTCGGGTCCGCTGGCGGCGCCGGTAATGTGCGCCGGCACGAAGTCGCCGTCGGGGTCGACCGCACCCAGTAGCTCCGCTGCGTCCACGGTCACCGTGATGTTCGCCGCAGCCGTGGCCGGGTAGTCGTCAGCCCGCCGCCCGAGCAGATCGCTACGCCCGCCGGCGGCCGGCGGATTCAGCGGGTTTCCCGCGTCGAAAAGCGCCAGCTTGTGCGCGACGCGCTCCATGACGGCGCCGCGCAGATCGGCCGGACCCGCCATGCGGCGGGTTGCGCCGCCGGCGAGCAGCGTCTTGGCGGGGCGGCCGCTCCAGGCCGGGTCGAGCACGTTGGCGCCGTCCGTGGTCCACGGCAGCCGGACGCCCAGCGCGGCCGCCAGCGTCGGGAGGATGTCGATGGTCTCGACGTTTGTGTCCACCGTTTCCCCCTGCTGCTGCCCCGGCCGCTTGATGAACAGCGGCACCGCCGCGACGTCGGCGAACGAGGCCTCGGTGGCCTGCAGGAACGGGAAACCGGCCCGCAGGCTCGCGCCATGATCCGCGGTGATGACGATCAACGCGTCGTCGTACAACTCCGCCTGGCGCAGGCGGGCCCGCAGCGCCCCCACGACCGTATCGACGTACTGCACCTGCAGCAGATGCCGCTGGTAGCGAATCGCGGCGGCCCACTCGTCGTCCACCCAGCGCTCGTTCCGAAGACCGACGTCGCCGCGCTGCAGCGTGAACCGCTGGCCGGTCCGCAGATGGATCCACGGATGGTGCGGCAGCAGCACGTGCAGGAAGTAGAGCGCCGGTTCGTCGCGGGCCGTGCCGGCGCGGATCGAAGCGGTGAAGGCGGCGATCGTATCGCGCGGGTCGGGGCGCGGCGCGAAGAACCGTTCGGCGAACGTGTCGCGCGCGGCGAAGTCACGCCAACCCTGCGTGACGGGCGGCAGCGCCGTGACCAGGTCGTCCGGCAGAACGACGGCCAGATAGACGACCGTCAGGTCGCTCAGGACGCCCGCCAGCCGCGCTGCGGGCCCGGCCCGGGCCGGCGGACAGAGCGCCGCCGGGCACAGCTCGGTGAGCGGCTCCTGGACGTGCAGGCGGTAGCGGCCGCCGAGCAGGGTGAACAGGTTCTGCGGGTAGTCGGCCGCCAGCGGCAGGCGCCGCCGCTCCGGATAGTCGCCGGTCAGGATGGCCGGCAGCGCGAACCCGGTGTATTCAGCGACGGCGCTTGCGTTGCGGAACCACGTCGACGCATCGGCCAGCGCCGCGAGGTTCGGATACAGCGCCGGGTCGATGCGGCCGTCGCGGTCGAGCAGGGAGGCGAGCGGCAGCTGGTCGAAGATGACGACCACGACCGGCGGCGTGGAATCGAAGGAGACGTCGAGCGCTTGCTGCTCGTCGGATGCCGCCAGCAGGCGGGCGATCGCGGGATTCAGCAGGAACACCGCGGGCACCACCACGAGGGCGGGCACGAGGAAGGTGGCGAACAGCCGGATCGGCGCAAACCGGACGTAGGCAATCCCGGCAGCCGCGCCGCAGCCGGCCGCCGCTGCCAGCGGGAGGCCGACGTGCCAGCCGGCGAGCGGCTTCAGCGCCGCGAGCGCGACGGCCGCGGCGAGTGCGCCAATGACAGTCCCGGCGGCGCCCGGCCGCCAGCCGGGTGCCAGCCGCTCGGCAATCCAGAGCGCAAGCGCGGCAGCGGCAGGTATTGCCAGGCAGATCAGCAGCACCAGGCCCAGCAGGTCGAACGGTCCGGTGTCGTGGGCGACGAAGAACTCGGGGCTACCCGGCAGGACGTCGAAGAGCGGCTGCGCTACGGCGATGCACCAGAGGCTGGCGATGTGCAGCGTGTCGAGGCGGCGGCCAGCCAATCTCACCGAACGAGAGTACCATGGCTTGTTTGGGTGCTTCCAAAGGACCGCGTGCGGGCGGTTGGTCCGCGCGTTCCCTGCTGCGGCTCGCGTCAGGCTTGCTGCTGCTGGCCGCCTGGCCCGCCGCGGCGGCGCAGCCGCCGGCGGTCTTGAGCGGCGTGGTGCTCGACGGCGAGACGAACGCGCCGCTGCCGGGCGCCGAGGTCCGCACGGGCGCCGCGACGGTGACGTGCGGCCCCGACGGGCGGTTCACCATCACCCTCGCGCCGGGCGAGACGACGCTGCGCATCGCCGCGCCCGGCTACCTTGAGGCCACCGTCACGCCCGAGCCCGCGGTGCTGGCCGCCGGGGCCGAGCTCCAGATCCTGCTGTTCCGCAACACGTTCGCCGAGACCGTGCGGGTGACGCCGCCGGTGCAGGCGCCCGAGCGCCCGTCGGCGACGCCTATCGCCGCGACCGAGGTGCTGGAGGTGGCGGGGGCCATCGACAACGTGTTCCGCACGCTCGACACGCTGCCGGGCGTGGCGTCCACGGGCGATTTCGGCAGCCGGCTGGCGGTGCGCGGCGGGACGCCGGACCAGAACCTGACGTTGATGGACGGGGTGGAAATCCACAATCCGTACCGGCTGTTCGGTCTGGTCAGCGCCTTCAATCCGGAGACGGTGGACCGCTTCGAGTTGACGGCGGGCGGCTTCGGGGCGGCGTACGGCGACCGGCTGTCATCGATCCTCACCGTGAACAACCGCGCCGGCCGGCCCGACTTCCAGGGGTCGACGTCGGCCAGTTTCACGGATGGCAACGTCGTGCTCGAAGGACCGGCGCCCGCCGGCGGGTCGTGGCTGGTGAGCGGGCGGCGAACCTACTACGACCTGGTGGCCAACCTGGTATCGGATCAGGATTTCCCGTCATTCGCCGACGTGCAGGTGCAGGCGGACTGGGAATTCGGCGCCGGGCATCACCTTGCGGTGCTCGGATTGTCGAGCCGCGAGAACGCCGACTTTCGGCTCGACGAGGAGGACGGGCGCGACTCCGGCCGCTTCATGACCACGGCGGGCAACGACCTCGGCTCTCTGCGGCTGGACGCGCAGATCGGCCCCGGCGCCACGTCCAGCACCATCGTCGCGTGGTATCGCAACACCGACCTGCTCGACGTGAACGCCGAGTTCGTGACGGACTCCCGCCGCTCCAACACCCCCGACGACGCGGACGCCAGCGCCCTCTCACGCATCATCTTCGACCGCGCGCTGGCGGTGCGGGACTTCTCCGTGCGGCAGGAGCTGGCCTTCCAGCTCACGCCGTCGCATGCGCTCGACGTCGGCGTGGAGCTGCACCGCCTGGCCACCGGCGTCCGCCAGACGATCAGCGGCGACCGCAACGACTCCGCCGCGAACCCGACCAGCGTCAGAGGCGGCGCGGCGCTTCCCGGGGCGCTCGATTCGGCGCTCAGCGGGACGCGCGGCGGCCTGTGGATTCAGGACCGCTACGCGCCGTCGCCGCGCTTCTCGCTCGAGCCGGGCCTGCGCCTGGACTGGAGCACGGTCAACGGCGCCGCCACGGTCTCGCCGCGGCTGGCCGCTACCGTGGCGCTCGGGCGCGCCGGGCGCCTGCGCGCCGCGGGTGGCCTGTACACGCAGAGCCCGGGCTACGAGAAGCTGATCCAGTCGGACTACTTCCTCGACCTGTCGCCGGCGCGCGTTGCCGGGCTCGAGCACGAGCGCGCCACGCACGTGGTGGTCGGCTACGAGCGCGACCTGGGCGCGGGCGTGCTCGCGCGCGTCGAGGGCTACCACAAGGCGTTCGACGACCTGATCGTCGGGCGGCTCGAAACCGCGGACGAGCGCAGGCGGCGGCTCGCGCAGTACGATTTTCCGGCCGCCACGCAGGCCAGCATCCCGGCGACGGCGACCATCACCAGCCTGCCGGTGAATGGCGGCAAGGGCACGGCGTACGGCATCGACGCGTATGTGGCGAGGACCGCCGCGGCCGCCCGGCTCGCCGGCTGGCTGTCGTACGCCTGGGGGCGGGCCGACCGGGAGACGTACGGCCTGCGCTATCCGTTCGAGTACGACCGCCGCCACGCGTTCAACGCGGTGGGCCGCTATCGCCTGGGCGAGCGCTGGAGCGTCGCCGCGACGGCGCAGGTCGCCACCGGCTTCGCGTACACGCCCGCCACAGGCCTGCGCGTGGCGGCGGTGGAGAATGCCGACGGCCGCCTCGTGCCGGCGCGCGACGCGGTCGGGGCGCTCGTCTACGCCGTGGACTACGGCGGACTGGACAACCTGCACCGCGGGCGCCTGCCGTACTACGCGCGCGTCGACCTGCGGGTGACGAACCGTCCTGGCGGCCCGGGCGGCCGCTGGTCGTGGTACCTGGAAGTGATCAACCTCCTGAACCGCGACAACCCGGTGGAGCTGGAAACGGCGTTGCTGCACGACCCGGACGGCCTGCGCCCGCGTCTGGTCGAGATGCCGACGGCCGGGTTTCCGCTGCTGCCGTCTTTCGGCGTCCGCGTCCGTTTCTGAGCCTTCCCCCGAAACACGGGTTGTGCATTCGGCGCGGAACGGCGAAACTGATGGCGCCCACACACGCATTTTCCGGGAGGATCGCATGAATATCCGCTTCGGATACGGCCCGGCGCGGGCCGCGGTGCTCGGCGCGCTGCTGGCGGCGGCGGCCGGCGCGGCCGCACAGGGGACCGAGAACGGCGAGTGGCGGACCTACGGCGGCGACATCGCCAATACGCGCTATTCGCCGCTGGACCAGATCAACGCCGAGAACTTCTCGGATCTGGAGATCGCGTGGCGCGTCACGACCTCCAACTTCGGGCCGGAGCCCGAGTTCAACCTCCAGGCGACGCCGCTGATGGTGGACGGGGTCGTCTACTCGACCGGCGGCACGCGGCGCATCGCGTTCGCCGTCGACGCCGGCAGCGGCGAGCTGCTCTGGATCCACCGGATGGACGAGGGGGAGCGGGCCGAGGTTTCCCCGCGCCGCCGCTCGGCGCGCGGTCTCGCCTATCGCGACGACGGCGGCGACGGGCAGATCTTCTACGTCACGACGGGCTACCGGCTGATCGGCCTGAACGCCCGTACGGGTGAGCGGCTGGCCGGTTTCGGCGACAACGGGATGGTCGATCTGATGCAGAACATGGACCAGGAGATCGACCCGCTGGCCGGGGAGATCGGGCTCCATTCGGCGCCGCTGGTGGCCGGTGACACGATTGTGGTCGGCGCCGCGCACGTCCCGGGGAGCGCCCCCCGCTCGATGCGCAATACCAAGGGGTACGTACGCGGCTTCAATGCCGATACCGGCGTGCGCAAGTGGATCTTCCACACCATTCCGGGCGCCGACGAGTTCGGCAACGACAGTTGGCTGAACGATTCGTGGCGCTACACGGGCAACACGGGGGCATGGGGGCAGATGAGCGCGGATCTCGATCTCGGCATCATCTATTTCGCGACCGAGATGCCGACCAACGACTACTACGGCGGCCACCGGCACGGGGACAACCTCTTCTCGGACACCGTCGTGGCGGTCGACATCGACAGCGGCGACCGGCTGTGGCACTTCCAGGTCATTCATCACGACGTCTGGGACTGGGACTTCCCCTGTGCGCCGATACTGGCCGACGTGGTGATCGACGGCGTGGAGCGGAAGATCGTGGCGCAGCCGAGCAAGCAGTCCTGGCTGTACGTCTTCGACCGGGTGACCGGCGAGCCGATCTGGCCGATCGAGGAGCGCGAGATGCCGCCGTCCGACGTGCCGGGGGAGCTACTGGCGCGGACGCAGCCATTTCCGACACGTCCGCCCGCCTACGACCGGCAGGGCGTCAGCGAGGACGACCTGATCGACTTCACGCCCGAGCTGCGCGCGGAGGCGCTCGAGCTGGTGTCGAATTTCCGGCTCGGACCGATCTTCACGCCGCCGGTGGTCGCCGATCCGGACGGCCCGTACGGTACGTTGATGCTGCCGGCCACCGGGGGCGGCACGAACTGGCCCGGCGGCGCGCTGGATCCCGAGACCGGCATCTTCTACGGGTACTCCTATACCGAGGTCGTGTCCCTGGGCCTGGTGAACGATCCGGAGCGCTCCGACATGGACTTCATCCGCGGCAATCCACCCGGAGTGCCGGCGCCGCGGCGGATGCTCACCATCCGCGGGTTGCCGCTGATCAAGCCGCCGTGGGGGCGCATCAGCGCCATCGATCTGAACACGGGCGAAATCCTCTGGCAGGTGCCGCACGGCGAGACCCCCGACAACGTGCGCAACCATCCGGACCTCCAGGGCGTGAGCGTGCCCCGGACCGGCCGCGTCGGCCGCGTCGGCACGGTCATTACGAGCACGCTGGTGATCGCCGGCGAGGCCAGGACCTTCACGACGCCGTCGGGCGAGGTCGGGGCGATGCTGCGGGCCTACGACAAGGTAACGGGGGCGGAGGTGGGGGCGGTGTACATGCCGACCGGCGTTTCCGGTTCGCCCATGACCTACCTGCACGAAGGTCAGCAGTACATCGTGCTGGCCGTCAGCGGCGCCGGCTACCCGGCCGAGCTGATTGCGTACCGGCTGCCGTAGCAGGGCCGGACCGATGGCCGCGCCTGGCGTATTCGGCAAGCTGAACCTGAAGGATCAGGCTGATATCGTTGTCCTCAACGCGCCGGACTCGTTCGTTCCAGAGCTCCAGCGCCTGCATGGCGTGCAGGTGCGCCGCACCCTTTCCGGTTCGCGGCCGATCACGTTCGCGCTGGCGTTCGTTCGCCGGCAGACCGAGCTCGACGCCGTGGCCCGGGCGCTGACGCTGAGGGCGGCCGGTGACGCCGTCGTCTGGTTCGCGTATCCGAAGGGCACGTCCAAACGGTACACGTGCGATTTCAGCCGTGACACCGGCGCATGACGAGTGGGAAGTGACCGCGGCATCCTCGCGCGGTGCGTCAGCGGGTGCGCCGCCTGACGATCAGCCAGCCCGCGAGGAACACCGCCACGCCGCCGCCGAAGATACGCGGACTGGGGCCGAGCGGTCCGGCGGTGACGATCGAGACCAGCAGCAGCCACATCCCGATCAGCTGCAGCCCGCGTCCGGCGTAGTACAGGATTCCCGGCATGCGGTCACCCATCGTCCTTCGCGGTGTTCCGCCGCGCCTGTTTGAGCGCCCGCCAGGCGTCGAGGCGGCGCGCAACATCCTTTTCGTAGCCGCGCGTGGTGGGGCGGTAGTAGCGGCGGCCGGCCATGGCCGGCGGCAGGCAGTCCATGCCGGTGACGGCGTCCGGCTTGTCGTGGGCGTACTCGTACCCCTTGCCGTAGTCGAGCTGTTTCATGAGACGGGTCGGCGCGTTGCGGAGGTGGAGCGGCACCGGCTCGGCGGCGTCAGTGTGGGCGTCGGCCGCGGCGCGGTTGTACGCCGCGTACACGGCGTTACTCTTCGGCGCCGTGGCGAGGTAGATGACCGCCTGCGCCAGGGCCGTATTCCCCTCGGGCATGCCGATGAAATGGACCGCCTCCTTCGCCGCCACCGCCAGTGGGAGCGCCGCCGGGTCGGCATTGCCGATGTCCTCGGACGCGAAGCGCACCAGCCGCCGTGCGATGTAGAGCGGGTCCTCGCCCGCCTCGACCATCCGCGCGAGCCAGTACACGCCAGCGTCCGGGTCGCTGTTGCGCAGCGACTTGTGGAGGGCGGATATGAGGTTGTAATGCTCCTCGCCCGACTTGTCGTACAGCAGCGTCCGGCGCTGCACCGCCCGCGCCAGCAGGTCGAGCGTGATGCCGGCCGGCTCGTCTGCCTGCCCGTCAGCGGCTTGCGCCTGGCCGGCAGGTGCGCCCGAGCGGGCGATGGCGGCCGCCAGCTCCAGCAGATTCAGCGCGACACGCGCATCGCCGTTCGCATGCCGCGCCATGGCGGGCAGGGCGCCCTCGGCCGCCGCGACCGGCTCGCCGCCCAGCCCGCGCTCCGGATCGCGCAGCGCCCGTTCCAGAATCGTCTCGATTTCCGTGTCGCTCAGCGGGCGGAGGACGAATACCTGCGAGCGCGACAGGAGCGCGGCGTTGACCTCGAACGACGGATTCTCCGTGGTGGCGCCGATCAGCACAATGTCGCCCGCCTCGACACGCGGCAGGAACGCGTCCTGCTGCGCCTTGTTGAAGCGGTGGATCTCGTCGACGAACAGGATGGTGCGGCGGCCGATCCGCCGGCGCGCGGATTCCGCCTCGGCCATCACCGCCTTGATATCCCGGATGCCCGACAGCACGGCGCTGAACGCGATGAAGTGGGCACGCGTGACGCTGGCGATAAGGCGTGCGATGGTCGTCTTGCCGGTGCCGGGCGGTCCCCACAGGATGATCGACTGCAGCGCGTCGCGCTCGATCGCCTCGCGCAGCGGCTGGCCGGGCGCCGCGATCTCCTGCTGGCCGACCAGCTCGTCGAGCGTGCGCGGCCGCATCCGCTCGGCCAGCGGCGCAGGCGACGCCGGTACGTCACCGCCGGCCGGCTCGAAAAGATGTCCCGGTTCCACGTTCACGCCCCGGCCTTCGTCAAAATCGGTCCCGTCCGCTGCCGCCGCGCTTCGTAGACGATCAGCGCCGCAGCGACTGCCGCGTTCAGCGATTCCACGCCGGGCCGCATCGGTACCGATATCCGCGCGTCCGCCAGGTCGGAGGCCGCGTCGCTCAGCCCGTCCCCCTCGCCGCCAATCAATACGAGCCACGACCCGGTCAGGTCGACATCGTGCAGCGGCGCGCCGCGGCGCGGCACCGCCGCCAGTACGCCCGCGCCGTGCGCCCGCGCCGCCGCGACCGCCGCCGGGGCCGGGCCGGCGTCAATCACAGGCAGCCTGAACGTGCTGCCCATGGCGCCGCGCAGCGCTTTCCAGCCGAACGGATCGGCAGAGCCCTCCGTGACGAGCACCCCGTCGCCCCCGCCGGCGTCGACAGCCCGGATGATGGCGCCGACGTTGCCTGGATCCTGCACGCCCGCCGGCGCCAGCACGATGCCGCCGCCGGCAAGCGCCTGCCGCGCCTCGAGCGGACGATGCGGCGCCAGCGCGACGACGCCGGACGGTGTGCGCACGGGGCTGACGGCGGACAACACCGCTGCGGACGCGGCCACTACGGTTACGTTGTCCGCCTCGAGGCGGCCGGCGAGATCCGCCAGCGCGCCGTCGCGCCGCTGCAGTGCGCTGCGCGCGAAAATCGCCGTTTCCGGCTGTACGCCAGCGCGCTGCGCGGCGTCGATCAGGCGGTTGCCATCGAGCAGCAGGTGCTCCCGGTCACCCCGGCGCTCGCGCGCGGCGGCCCGGAAGCGGGCGACCAACGGATTGTGCCGGCTGGTGATGATCTGCACGAGACCGGGGGGCGCCCGTGTCGCGGATGAGCTGCCGGGACCGGCCGCGCCGCCGCCCGCAGAGCATAACAGATGTGCTAGTCTGGTCAGCCTGTACCGGCGCGCGGGAGAGGACGCCGCGCGGACCGGTCTCGCCACGTATGAACTCAAGATTCATCAAGCGTTTCGAGGACGAGATCCGGACGCTCCAGCGCGAGTTGACCCGTGAGCTGCCGCAAGAGATCGGACGCGCACGGGAACTGGGCGATCTCCGGGAGAACGCGGAGTACCAGGCCGCCAAGGAGCGCCAGCGACTGGTCGAGGCGCGTCTGAGCCTGCTCAACAAGCGGGTTTCGGAAATCGCCCTCATGAACCTGTCGCGTCTGCCCCGCGACAAGGCCGGATTCGGTTCCACCGTGCATCTGCGCGAACCGGCGGGCGGCACGCTCGTGTACCAGATCGTCATGGCGGAGGATGCCGACCCTACCCGCGGGTGGATCTCTACCGCATCGCCAATCGGCCGCGCGCTGATGGGCAAGGTAGTCGGCGACGAGATCGACGTACCGACGCCGAGCGGCAAACGCGAGTTCGAGGTCGTCAAGTTGACGACGATCCACGACGAGGAATAGCAGCTTCAGCTGCCAGGTCAGGACTATTTCTACCGATTCCTCCCGGCCGTTTCCCTACTCCCCCGATCTTCGGACGGCGCTCGTGCTTACCGGGACGGGCACGGCCGGCGCCTACCATGCCGGTGTGCTGCAGGCGCTGCAGGAGGCGGGCGTCAAGATCGACATCGTCGCCGGCCGGGGCATCGGCGCCGCCGGCGCCATGTTCTCGGCAATCGACGCCGGGGATCAGCTGTGGGGCGCCGCCGGCAGCTGGTCGACGGGGGCGGCCTCCCGCTTCTACCGCTGGCGCTGGACGTTGCGGCTGGCGGCGCTGGCGCTGGCGCTGGCGCTCGGCGCCCTCCTGGTGCCGCTGACGGTGCTGGTCGGTGGTCTGGCATTGTTTCCGGCCGGATTCCTGCTTCAGCTGTTGGGATTGGAGATGGGCGGCTGGTTTGCCGTGCATTACGCCAGCCTCGTGGAAGCGCTCTTCGATCCGGGTGCGCTGCCCCTCTACCTGCCGCGCTTCGTCACCATCATGCTGCTGCTGCTGCTCGGCGTGCTGGCGGGCGGGGCGGTCGTGGTGTGGCTGCGTGCACGACTGCGCCGGCGCGCGCGCGGCGGTATCTGGTGGGAGCTGCTGGGGTCGCCGCTCGACCGGTCGTTCGCGGCGAAGTCGCTCACCAGAAAGCTGTGGCGCGTCGTTTGCGGTGCCGACTCGGCGGCCAGGCCGGCAGCGGCCGAGCTGGGCGCGCGCTACGCGCAGTTGCTGGGAGAAAACGTGGGCCAACCCGGGTTCCGCGAGCTGGTGCTGCTGGTCCACGACCTCGACGGACGCCGCGATTTCGTGGCGGCCCTGCTGGCCGAGCCGCACCGCCGGCCGTTCTTCCTCCGAAACGTCGGTGAGGAGGGGGGCGAGCGGCATCTGGAGACGCTTGACCTCGCGGACACCGGCCGCCACCACCTCGTCGATATGCTCGTGGCGTCGCTGAGTTTGCCGGCGGTGACCGAGCCGCACCTGGCGCGGTTCTCCACCGAGAGCGCCTGGCAGGGCGAGACGCACCGCTTGTGCGATCGGCCGGAGTCGACCGCCCGACTGCTGGAGGAAGTGGCCAACGCCGGTGCGGAACAGGTCATCCTCGTCGCCGCGTGCGGCTGGCCGTCGGAGCCGGGCCGCCTGACGTCGAGCCGCCGCGACGCGCTCGGCCGCGTCGGCGAGTCGCTGGTTGCCGTCGAGAGCGCTTCGATCCGGGATGCGCTGGCGCTGCCCAGCCGGCTCTTCGAGGTGGTTTTCCAGATCCGTCCGACCCACAATCCGCTCGGGCCGTTCGACTTCGGGGGCGCATACGACGAGCTCTCCGACCGCCGGCATACCCTGGCTGAACTGGTATCGCGGGGCTACGCGGACGCGTATGGCCAGTTCGTCAATGCCGTGGTAGGGGAGAGCGGCGAGTGGATCGATTCCCGCTAGCGGTCCGCGGCCGGCGGGACGGAGTCGCTAGCGCGTCTGGCGGGGCTTCACCAGCGGCCGGCGTGGCCGCTGGTCGCGTGGCGCCGCGCCGCGCCGCGAGACGGCTCGGCCTGCCGGCGCCGCCGCTGGCTGCGCGTGCCCCTGCGCTGCCTCGCCCAGGAATTCCTCCGCCAGATCGCTCAGCAGTTGCGACATGCGCTCGCTCTCGAGGCTCCCGAACTTGTCGCGGAAGGCGGCCACCGGCACCACGGCCTTGGCCATCGCCCGGTGCCCGCCCGCGTTGCCGACGTCCGCAAAGCACGCCTTCACGAACCCGCCCGCATTGCGCGAGTAGCCGAGGTTGCGGACGGAGATGACGATCGTGTCGTTCACCAGGCCCGAGATGATCGACCACTTCACGTCCTCGAGCTGCAGGAGGAAGTCGGCGATATACGGGATCAGGTCCTCGCGCGGTGCGCTACCGATGTGGGCGGCAAATACCTGGTTGCGGCTCTGGCCGCATTCGATGGCCCTGGAGACGAATTCCAGCCGCTCTATCGTGATCTCCGCACCTTCCATCTTGCGCACGAGGGCGGCATTCGCCAGCGGATAGAGGAATGTGAACGCCTCCAGGTCGGCGCGGTGCGTGTGGCGGCTGAGGAACAGCGTGTCCGACTTGATCGCGTACAGCATCGCCGTGGCCGTCCGCTCCGAGACGTTTGCGGCGACCGACTGCATGTGCTCCGTGAGGATGGTCGCCGTCGATCCGTAGTCCGGCCGGATGTCCTTGAAGACGGCGGTGTACCCGTCGCGCGCCGGGTGGTGGTCGACGACCAGGTCGACCCGGTGGATCAGACCGCCGAAGTAGTGCGGCTGCACGTCTACGGTGGCGATCTTCGTGTACTGCGTCAGCGACTCGGCGGTCACCTTCTCGACGTGGATGTCCAGCAGATTGGCCATCCGCAGATTCTCCGGCCGGGTCACGCCGTGGAAGGCGCCGATGATCGCCGTGGTCTTCGTGCGGTGCAGCAGGTTGCGCAGGGCGAGACCGCTCGCCATCGCATCGGGGTCGGGATCGTTGTGGAGCAGGATCAGGATCCGGTCCGCGCCGGCGAAATGCCGCTGATACTGTTGCACGCGGGCGCGCGTGAGGGAGCGGCCCAGGGCGGTCAGCAGCGAGTCCTGGAGCAGATTCCCGACACTGAGCACCGTCACATCGGGAAAGAAGGACCGCCAGGCATCGGTGCGCGACCGGCTCCACTCGCCGATGCACAGCACGTAGACGAGCGTGGCGCCGGCGCCGGTGACGGCTTCCAGCACCGGCTGCAGATCCCGTGTGCCGTCGTCTTCGACGATGACGCAGGTGGCCGGCGTCAGGCCGGCTTCCAGGTAGCTCTTTTCCAGGCTCGGATCGGCCACGCGCGCCAGGATGCCGGCGCCCTCCAGCCGGCGGGCCGCCGTCCGGTCGCCGATGAGGAATTCGAGTTCGAGGTTGGATGCCAGGGCCCGGTGCAGGGCCTTGACGATCAGCACGTCGCGACAAACCGCCACACACTGCATCGGAAACACTGATTATACGGTGTCGCCGGATCAGTAGTGGGCTGTTACCATGGGGCGCATGTGCTTCTGCCTGCGGATTGCCGCCGTCGCCCTGCTCATCGCAGCCGGCCCGCAGGCGCAGGAACCGCTCTTCACAGGTCGGATCGATCTGGTACAGGTCGGGGTCACCGTCGTGGGCCGTGACCGAACGCCGCTGACGATGTTCACGCGCGACGACTTCGAAGTGTACGAGGACGGCGAGCTGCAGCAGATCCGCTACTTCGCCCGCGGCCTGGTGGAAGACGCCGAGACCGTGCCGACCCATCTGGGCGTGCTGTTCGATGCCAGCGCAAGCATGGAGCGGGACGCCGGGTTCGCGAAGACCGCCGCCATCAAGTTTCTCAACACGCTCACCTATGCCGAGGACATGACGGTGGTCGATTTCGACACGGAGGTGCGCGTCGGCCGCTACTATCGGGATGACTTCCCGCGGCTCGTCGAGCGGATCCGGTCCAGCCGGACCACCGGCAACACGGCCCTGTACGACGCGCTGGGGGTGTACCTGGACGGGGCGTTCGCCCAGGACGGCCGGAAGGTGTTGCTGCTGTATACCGACGGCGCCGATACCCGCAGCCGGACGAGCCATTCCGATGTTGTCGATCTCGTGAGGGCCTCCGACGTCACCATCTACGCGATCGGCTTCCAGAAGCGGCTGCCCAGCAGCGTGCGGCCGATTGAGCGCATGCGGCTCCGGCAGCTCACCGACATGACCGGCGGACGCAGCTATTTTCCGGACAGCGTGGAGGACCTCGACGACATCTACGAACAGATTTCGGCCGAGCTCGACGCGCGCTACTCGATCGGCTACGTCTCGGCGAACAACCGGATGGACGGGTCGTGGCGCGAGATCGAGGTGAAGCTCCCGAATCCGCCCTCCGAGCACAGACGCCTGCGCGTACGAACCCGCGAAGGGTACTTCGCACCCTTTCTCGAACCCGCGCCGTAGCCACCTTCCCGGCCGCCCGCAGGCCGGCCGCGCCGCTGTAGTACGATAAAGGGTTCCACTTCCCCGGGAGCCTGTCCTGGCCTCGACCTACGACGCCTTCTCGCTAGTCACGGACTTCGAGCTCAAGGGCGATCAGCAGCGCGCGGTCGCCGAGCTGACCAGCGGCCTCGAACGCGGCGACCGCCACCAGGTGCTGCTCGGCGTGACCGGCTCGGGCAAGACCTTCACGATGGCCCAGGTGATCGCCCGGGTGAACCGCCCGAGCCTGGTCATGGTGCACAACAAGACGCTCGCGGCGCAGCTGTATCAGGAATTCCGGCGGCTCTTTCCGCACAACGCCGTCGAGTACTTCGTCAGCTACTACGACTACTACCAGCCGGAGGCGTACGTGCCGGCCACCGACTCGTACATCGAGAAGGAGGCGACGATCAACGACGAGATAGACCGGATGCGGCTGTCGGCGACGCGCTCGCTGTTCGAGCGCCGCGATGTGGTGATCGTCGCCAGCGTCTCGTGCATCTACGGGCTCGGCTCGCCGGAGGCGTACTACGGGATGCTGTTGCCGCTGGAGCGCGGCCAGCGGATCGACCGCGACGCAATCCTCCGCAAGCTGGTCGAGATCCAGTACGAGCGGAACGACCACGATTTCGACCGCGGCGCATTCCGTGTCCGGGGCGACACCATCGAGGTGTTTCCGTCGTACGACAACCAGGGCGTACGTATCGAGTTGTTCGGCGACGAGGTTGACGAGCTGGTCACCTTCGACCCGCTGACGGGGCGGACGCACCGCCGCCACGACCGGATGACGATCTATCCGAAGACGCACTTCGTGACGCCGCGCGAGAAGACCCTGCAGGCCGTGGACAAGATCAAGGCGGAGCTCGAGGAGCACCGGCCGCGGCTGGAACAGGACGGCCGCCGGCTGGAGGCGCAGCGGCTGCATCAGCGCACCATGTTCGACCTCGAGATGATTCGCGAAATCGGCTACTGCCACGGGATCGAGAACTACTCCCGGCATCTGCTGGGCCGCGCGCCGGGCGAGCCGTCCCCGACGCTGCTCGATTACCTGCCGCCCGACGCGCTCACGATCATCGACGAGAGTCATCAGACCGTGCCCCAGATCCGGGCGATGTATCACGGCGATCGGTCCCGCAAGGAGGTGCTCGTCGAGCACGGGTTCCGGCTGCCCTCCGCGCTCGACAACCGGCCGCTCAGTTTCGAGGAGTGGCAGGCGCGGGTGGGGCAGGTCGTCTTCGTATCCGCCACGCCCGGGCCGTACGAGCTGCGCGCCAGCAGCGGCGTCGTGGTGGAGCAGATCATCAGGCCGACCGGACTGGTCGATCCGCTGGTGGAGCGGCGGCCGGTCAAGGGGCAGGTGGACGACCTGCTGCACGAGATCCGCCAGCGCGCGGAGCGCAGCGAGCGCGTGCTGGTCACCACCCTGACCAAGCGGATGGCCGAGGACCTTACCCAGTTCTACCAGGAGCTGGGCGTCCGCGTGCGGTATCTGCACTCCGACATCGAAACGTTGGAACGGGTCGAGATCCTGCGTGATCTGCGTCGCGGGACGTTCGACGTACTCGTGGGGATCAACCTGCTGCGCGAGGGACTCGACCTGCCGGAGGTGTCTCTGGTGGCTATTCTCGACGCCGACAAGGAGGGCTTTCTCCGCTCGTCCGGCTCGCTCATCCAGACCGCGGGGCGGGCGGCGCGCAACGTGAACGGCCGGGTGATCATGTACGCGGATGTGGTCACGAATTCGATGCGCACGGCGCTCGGCGAGATGGATCGCCGCCGGTGCCTGCAGCGGGAGTACAATCGCCGGCACGGGATTACCCCGGCGTCAATCGTGAAGGACATCGACAACGTGCTGACGAGCATCTACGAACGCGATTACGCCGCGGTGCCGCAGGTCAAGGAGCGCGGCGAGACGTTTCGCACGCGGGACGAGCGCTCGGCGCACATGGCGGAGTTGGAGCGGGACATGCACGCGGCGGCGGCCAACCTGGAGTTCGAGCGCGCGGCGTCGCTGCGCGACCGGATCCGCGCGTTGCGCCAGCAGGACCTGGGACTCTGGGGCTCCGGAAGTGACCGCGCCGATCAGGTGTGAGAAGATGGAAGCGGGCGCCGTTGGGTAGCGCCCCCGGAAGCGGCCAAGGAGAGTCTCATGTCGAAGGACAACGAAGGGCACGCGGGAATCGTCGTGGCGGCATTCCTGCTGGGCGCGGTGGCGGGCGCCGTCACGGCCCTGCTGGCGGCGCCCGCCACCGGTGAGCAAACGCGCGACGTCCTGGGCAAGAAGGCGCGGGAAGGACGCGAGAAGGCCAACGAGGCGGCCGAGCAGGGGCGTGAATTCGTGCGCCGCCAGCGGGAGCACCTGACGGAGGCCGTCGACCGCGGCATCGAAGTGTACAAGCAGACCAACGAGGAAAACGCCAAACCGGCAGAGGACCAAGGGTAATGGAGCTGCCGACGCTGTTCATGGGAGTGATCACGTTCGCCGTGCTCACGATCGCCGTGGCGCAGGTCGCTACGCTCTGGTACGGGCTGCGCGTCATGCGGCGGCTGGATCAGATTGCCAACCGGGTGGAGAAGGACATCCAGCCGGCCCTCGACCGCATCAACGCGGTGAGCGGCGACGTCACGCGCGCGACGTCGCTGGCAGTCGCGCAGATCGAGCGGGCCGACCAGCTGTTCGCGCGCTTCGCCGTGCGCGCCGAGCGGTTGATGGCGGTGGGGCAGGACGCCGTGATCGAACCGGTGCGGCGCAGCGCGGCGTTGATTCAGGCGCTGCGCGCGGCGCTGGAGATGTTGCGGACCACCCCGCGCGACGCGCCCGCAAAGTCAGCGGCGGACGACGAGCAGGAGGCGCTCTTCATCGGGTAGCAGCTCGCGCACGGCGCGGCCCGGCGGCCGCGGCGCGGGGCGAAGGGGTCCCCGCTAGCGTCCGCCGGGGGTTTGGGGCGCAGCCCCAAGTAGATGATGCCGCGTTGACCGCGTTTGCCAACGGTGGTATGTAGTTACCTCGTTACACTTGTGTCGAAGGGGGAGCGCCATGGTGAGAACGGTACCGTCCCGCTGGTCTGTGATTGGCGTGTCCGCTGCGGCCTGCCTGCTGCTGTGGATCCCCGCAGCCGCCCAGACTCCGGCATCCGCACCGCTCGCCGCCCAGCTTGCCGAATTGATGAGCGGCGCGCAGCTCGACGCGTTGGCGGGGCAGGCTGCTGGGGGGGACGAGAACCGATTCGTCGCCGCGCTCGCGTTCCCAGGGCAGCTACTGGTCGTTTCGGCTCGCTATGAGGTGCCCATCTATGTGGAGCAGAAGATTGAGAACCGCCAGTTCCGTGACGTCTATATCGATCTGAACGCTGCGTCTATCGCCGGCACGAAGGTGCTGGTGACCGACGCCGGCGCCGACGGTCTGCACGCGTCGGACGACGCGGTCGACATGTTCGACGACGGATCGGGCGTGCTGCACCTGAACGGCGATTGGGAGGCGCAGAACATGTCCCGGGACGATTACATGCAGGCGGCGGCCGATGCGGACGATCGGTATGTCCGGATGCTGAACGCCCTCATCGAGCAGGTGCGCTGAAGCCCCGCGCCGCGGCGTGCGGCAGGTGACATCGCGGCATTGGCGATCGCTGGCCAGCGCGCAGGAACTTGCGGTACACTGGCATGGTGTCGGCATGGGCGCTTGGCTCAGTGGTAGAGCATCGCCTTCACACGGCGGGGGTCAGTGGTTCGAATCCACTAGCGCCCACCAATTCAACCCTCCCCGGCACACCGCGAATGCCGGGGGTTTGGGGTGCAGCCCCATCTGGTCCAGGTGGAGAGAGATTCACAGCCGTTCCAATAGACCGGGACTCCGTTCACGGGCTGCCCTGGCCGCGCACGGCGCGGCCCGGCAGGCGCGGCGCGGGGCGAAGGGGTCCCCGCTAGCGCATGCCGGGGGTTTGGGGCGCAGCCCCATCTGGTCCAGGTGGAGAGAGATTCACAGCCGTTCCAATAGACCGGGACTCCGTTCACGGGCTGCCCTGGCCGCGCACGGCGCGGCCCGGCAGGCGCGGCGCGGGGCGAAGGGGTCCCCGCTAGCGCATGCCGGGGGTTTGGGGCGCAGCCCCATCTAGTCAATGATGACGGGCGGTGCGCCCAAGAGCGCGTTCGAGTTGGCGATGGAAAAACTGAAGCGGCAGGACGAGGCGGCCGGCGTCGCACAGGTGCATCTGACCGCCGCCCAGCGCGAGGCGATCGCGGAGGCCCGCCGCGTCTGCGAAGCGCGGATCGCCGAGTGCCGCATCCTGTTCCAGTCGGCGCTGGCGACGACGCTGGAGCCGGCCGCCCGCGAGGAACTGGAGGCCAACTACCGCCGCGACCTGGCCCGCTGTGCCGCGGATCGCGACAAGCAGATCGCGCGCATCCGCAACGAGGCCACCGGGAGCATAGGACGCAGCGCCACGCGGTAAGGGGACGACGAGCACTGCAGCAGAGTCGTCCCAGGCCCGCACGGCGGGCCGCGGCAAGCGCGGCGCGGGGCAAAGGGGTCCCCGCTAGCGCTTGCCGGGGGTTTGGGGCGCAGCCCCATCTAGGTATGCCGCGCGGGGCGAAGGGGTCCCCGCTAGCGGCCGCCGGGGGTTCGGGGCGAAGCCCCGAGATGGTAATGCCGCGCAGCCCCATCTAGGCACTGCTTCCGGGGGTCCAGATGCGCGGCGCCGGCTCGCCGGCCAGCGCCAGCATCATGGCGTTCAGGCGCTTGACGAAGGCCGCCGGATCGTCGAGCTTGCCGCCCTCCGCCAGTACTGCCTGGTCAAACAGGATGCGGCTCCAGTCGGCGAAGCGCGTGTCGTCCGTCTCTGCCTTGAGGCGCTCGACGAGCGGATGGGTCGGGTTGATTTCGAGCGCCAGCGGCACGTTCGGCACGTCCTGGCCGGCGGCCCGCAGCATGCGCTCGAGGTTGGCGCTGATCCCCTCCTTGTCGCCCACCAGACACGCGGGCGATTCGGTCAACCTGTCCGTGAGCCGGACTTCCCTGGCTCGCCCCTCCAGCGCCTTCCGGATCCGCTCCAGGACCGGCTTGAAATCGTCCGCGAGCTTGTCCTTCTGCTCGGCGTCCGACTCGCTGTCGGCGAGCTTGCCCAGGTCGAGGTCGCCCTGGGCGACGGATTGCAGCGGTTTGCCGTCGAATTCGGTCAAATGGCCCGCGACCCATTCGTCGATCCGGTCGTGCAGTAGCAGCACCTCGATCCCCTTCTTGCGGAAGATCTCCAGGTGCGGGCTGTTGCGGGCGGCGGCCAGGCTGTCGGCGGTGATGTAGTAGATCGCCGCCTGCCCCTCGGGCATGCGCGCCGCGTAGTCGGCCAGCGCGACGGTCTGGCCGGCGGTCTCCGCGCGGGTCGAGGCGAAGCGCAGCAGCTTGGCTATGCGGTCCCGGTTCGCGGGATCCTCACTCACGCCCTCCTTGACGACCCGTCCGAACTCCTCCCAGAAGGTGGCGTACTGCTCGGGCTGCTTGTCGGCCAGTTCATCGAGCCGGCCGAGCACGCGCTTGACCGCCGCGGCGCGGATGGCGTCGACGTCCTGGGAGCGCTGCAGGAGCTCGCGCGAGACGTTCAGCGGCAGGTCGTTCGAGTCGATCACGCCGCGTACGAACCGCAGCCAGGCCGGCATGATCTGCTCGGCGTTCTCCATGATGAACACGCGCCGCACGTACAGCTTGATGCCGTGGCGGCGCTGGCGGTCCCAGATATCGAACGGCGCGCGCCGCGGGATGTACAGCAGCAGTGTGAAATCCTGGCGTCCCTCGATCCGCGCGTGGAGATGCGCCAGCGGCGCCTCGAGGTCGTGCGCGACGTGCTTGTAGAACTCCTCGTACTGCTCCGCCCTGATCTCGGACTTCGGCCGCGTCCACAGCGCCGCCGCGCGGTTGACCTGCTCGTTCTTGTCAACCTCGCCCGTGTCCACCTGCTTGCCTGGAACCGCCTCCTTCTCCATCACGATCGGGATGGAGATGTGGTCGGAATACTTCCGCAGGATGATCCGCAGTTGTGCGCCGTCGAGCAGCTCGTCCTCTCCCTCGCGGAGATGGAGCGTCACTTCCGTGCCGCGCTCGGCCCGCGCCGCCGCTTCCAGCGTGTAGCTGCCTTCGCCGGTGCTCTCCCACCGCACGCCGTCCCCGGCGGTCAGCCCGGCCCGCCGCGTGGTGAGCGTCACCCGGCCGGCGACGATGAAAGACGAGTAGAAGCCGACGCCGAACTGGCCGATGAGTTGGGCGTTCCTGGTCTGATCCCCCGTCAGCTGCGCCAGGAATTCCTGCGTGCCGGAGCGCGCAATCGTGCCGATGTTGTCGATCACTTCCTGGCGCGACATGCCGACGCCGTTGTCGGTCACCGTGATGGTGCGGTCCTGGGGGTCGAACCGCACATGAATCGCGAATTCCGCGCCCTCGGCCAGCAGCGCCGGGTCGGTCAGCGCCTCGAAGCGCAACTTGTCGCAGGCGTCCGAGGCGTTCGAGATCAGCTCGCGCAGGAAGATCTCCTTGTTCGAGTACAAGGAGTGGACCATCAACTGCAGCAGTTGCCGCGCTTCCGTCTGGAAATCGTGGGTGGTCTTCGTCGCGCTGTCCGACACGGCCATGCTCCCCTTCTTGTGAAACGAACAACCATCAAAAATAGCATACGCATCATTGCGAGAGCACGGCGATGTGGACGCGAGACTGGCTCGGCTCGAAGCGACGGGCATCGTGGTGCGCCAGCGATCGGGTAGTCCGCTGGAGGTTCTGGGGCAGCCCCTTAAATCGGGCGCCGCGGTTCTGGAGGCGTTGCTGGATGAACGCCGGGTTGGCCGGTGACGTTCTGGAGAACAGACTAGCGCGGTTGCTGGCCGCGCAACTGGCGGACGGCGTCGCGGGCGGTGACGATCGGGATGCCTTCGACAGCCCCGAGGGCCAGCATGTGTTTCCTGTCACCGGAGACGATCATGTCCGCCCGTCCGGCGACCGCCGCGGCCAGGATCAGGTTGTCGTCGGGGTCGGTTGAGACGTTTACGTCCGGCAGGTCGGTGACGACCTCGCCCACAGCCTCCAGGTTGCGGATCAGATCCTCTGCCTCATCGCGGCGGATGTAGCGCCTCAGCTGCTCCCGGTCCAGTACGTTACGGAGCTCGCGGAGTTGCGCCGCCGAGGTGATCAGCTTGAGTCCTGCGCGCTTGACTTCGGCCAGCATCCGGCCGGCCGGCCCGTTTCGCGAGATCAACGCGCTCACCAGGACGTTGGTGTCAAGCACGATCCGCACGGGCATGCGCCACTGCTGCGTCGGCGAGGGCCTGGGCTTCGGCGGCCGAGAGTTGGCGGTTGCGTTCCCAGACCGATTCGAGGGTTTCCCAGAAGATGGCCTGCCGCACGGCGCGGTCGACGAACCGGGACAGATCTCCTTTTTTGCCGCCGGTTCTGGCGAGGTAACTGCGGAGCCCGCGGTCGGTGTCATCTGAGACGACAAGGTTCCAGCGAGTCATATATTTATTATGTATAGATGTTTATCCGCTTAAGCGCTCATGCGCAGGGTAGCCGGTCGCTGGTAGTCAGGCAAGCGTCCGGTGCGCCTGCCGGCAGTTGCGCCGCTCACGCAACGGGCGCGACCGGCTGGCGCAGAAGGGTCTTGAGCTTTTCGGGCGCGCTGCGCCGGGGGTCCGAGAGGTAGATGTCGTGGTGCCGGCCGGTCTGCCGGTACCCGTTGGAATCCGCGAAGGCGCGCAACTGATCGACGGCGGGCCCCATGTCGTCGTACGGCCCGACGTACAGCGCCTGCACCGCGCGTCCTTCTTCCAGCGTCGCCAGGCGCATCTGGTCATGGGCCGGTGCGCGTTTCCCCTTGCGTTCCAGCGTCTCGAGCGCGGCCTGCAGATCGGCATTTCCAACGTGCTCCGGCAGCATCAGCATCAACGTCCAGCACCACGCGTCGCGCCGGTTCTCCTCGAAGGCGCGCGGGTCGGCGGACCACCACAGCGCTTCGAGCGGCGGGGCCACGAAGTCGGTCCGTCCGGCCGCCTTGAGCGCGAACTTGATGGTGTAGGCCGTCGAATAGAGCGCCTGGATAGCCACCTGGAACGCCTCGCCGCTCGGCGGGCCCTGGCCGTCGATCATGAAGTAGGACAGCGGCGGGACGTCGACGAACCGCGGAGTCAGCCCTGCCGAGAAGAGATCCTTGTACGTCTTCTTGAGATCGACTTTTTGCATCACGGTTGATGGAGGCTGAACGCTCGGGCAACCCGCGTCCGGTAAGGAAAAAGGCCGGAGCCCAGGTCAGGCTCCGGCCTTCGAGTGGTTCGTGCGGGAAAGCGCCCCGCGTGCTCCTAGAAGTTGTACTGGAACGCGAACTTCGCCAGCCGCCCCGGCATGATGGCGGTGGGCGTCAGGTAGTTCGGCCCGTAGTTCAGGTCTTCCTCCGTGACGGAGTTCTCGTTCAGCAGGTTGTACACGTCGAACATGATCTGGAAGCGCGACTCGCCGAGGTTGAACGCCTTGGACAGCCGGATATCGACCTGGTTCAGCCGGTCGCCGTACTCCGTGCCGGGCTCGACGATGTTGATATCGATGGTGCCGCCCGCCGACAACGGTCGCCCGAGAGAGGCGGCGACGGCGGCACTCGAGTACGTCACGATGGCGCCGCGCTCGGGCCCGGGGATGCTCTGCAGCGTCCCGGCGAAGACGATGTCGTACGGGAACGTATAGGAGCCGAGGAGCTTGACCTGCGTCAGGTATCCCGAGCCGAAGCTGCAGAACGGCGGCGAGATGTAGTCGCCGGAATATTCCGAGATTCCCACCTCCTGCGCTTCCGGCAGATTCGGTATGAAGTCGCAGTTGTCGTAGCTCGTCTCGCCGGTGCTGACGCCGCCTCTGAGCAGCAGGTTGTCGAGCCGCGCGTCGAGTGAGAAGTCGAATCCGGAGTAGTTGCGCGACCGGCCGCCGAACGCCTCGGCGCCCGTGGTCAGGTCGTCGATCTGCCCCAGCTTGTCAGGGTTGAGGTCATAGAACCCGTCCAGCACGTTGCCGCCGCCGCCCGGCAGCCGGGAATCGGACGGCACCGTCACCGAGAACGTGCTGTAGTCGTCCAGGCCGGTAGCCTGGTTGTCCACCACCTCGAAGTTCACGAACGAGCGGTGGAACCAGCCGACGTCGATCGACAGGTTGTCGGCCAGCTCGTGCTGCACGCTGACGGACGTCTCGTAGTTGGCGTGGCGCGTGCCCCACCCGAACGCCCAGTCCGGGTCGTAGAAGGTGTTGATGAGCGGCAGCCCGAACGCCAGGTTGTCCGACGGGGTAAAGCACTCGCCGTTGGGAGCCGGGTTGAGCGGGTCGCAGTCCGCCAGGCCGTTCTGGTTGAAGTCGAGGAACGCCCGCTGCCGCTCTATGTTGGTGGCCGCCGGGTTGATGTCCGCGGAGCGCGTGTTGGAATCCCGGTCCGCGTAGCGGCCGAACGACGCCTTGAAAGCGGTGCGCCCGTCGCCGAACAGGTCGTAGGCCATGCCGACGCGGGGCTGGATGTCCTTGAAACCGACCACCTGCTGGCCCTGGAAGCTGGCCGACGTGGGGCGGTACAGCGACGTGCCGGTCTCATGGTCGGGATAGGCGGCATTGAAGTAATCCCAGCGGACCCCCAGGTTGAGCGTCAAGCGGTTGAGCGTCCACTGGTCCTGCGCGTAGAGGCCGAGGTTGGCCGGGACGTTGTTCTCCTCCAGTGAGGGCGTCGCGTAGAAGTCGACCAGGTCGACCGGGGAGATGAACCGCGCGAGCGAGATGATCCGCTGGTACTGGACGCTCTCGGTGTACTGGTCCTCCGCGACGGATGTCAGGTTCATCCCGAACTTGAAAGCGTGGCTGCCCGTGACGTACGAGACCGACGCGCGCGCCGCGTTGGTGTCGGCGTAGCGGTCCTGGAAAATCGTGCCGCTGAACCAGCTCGACATCCCGCGGATCGCGCGGTTGCCCGGGATCAGCAGCGCGCCCTGCAGCGAAATGTCGGCGTTGTACCGCACCCGGTTTCTTGGACACACGTTTACGCTACGCGGCATGGCGTAGCTCGTATTGCTCGCGCGCTTCGAGCGGCGTGCGATACGCCAGCTTTTCGAGGCGCCAGCACTGGTTGTAGCGTTCGACGAACTCGGCGACGGCGGCGCGCACCTCGGCGAGGTTTCGAAAGACCCGGCCGTAGATGGCTTGCTCCTTGAGCGTGCGATTCCAGCGCTCGACGACGCCGTTGGTTTCCGGCTCTTCAACGAAGCCGAAGCTGGGGTGGATGCCCCAGTAGCGGAGCTGGTTGAGAAAGTGGTCCGAGAGATACTGGCTGCCGTGATCCATCCGTAGCGCCAGCCCGCGGGCCACGTCCGCCTCGACCGAGCCGTAGTGTCGCCCGAGCCCTTGCGCGATCGGCTCGAGGGCGGCAAAACGGTTCCCCACCTTGCACACATGCCAGCCCACGCACTCGGCGTTCCAGTGGTCCACCGCCGCGAAGGTCCAGACCCAGCCGTCCTCCGCCGTGAACACCCGCACGCCGTCGGTACCCCACATGCCGTCGGGCGCCGAGGTGACAATCGTCCCCTCGTGCGCTTTCATCTCACCCTGCCGCCCGCGGTGCGGCGAGAGCAGCCCCTGCGTGCGCATCACGCGCAACACCCGCGTCCGGGAGACTCGGATCCGGTCGAGGATCCGCAGCCGCGCGTGGACCTTGCGATGGCCCTCGCCCTGGAACGGTGAGCGGGCCAGGTCAGTGCGAATGGCCGCCAGCAGCTGCGCATCCGACAGTGCGGGCGTCGGCCCGCGGCGCGCCGGGCCATCACCCCGCTCTGGGCGCCGCAAACAAGCCCGCCGCGCGTAGAGCGCCGAGCGCGACCTATCCCACGTTCGACACACCCGCTTGAGACCATAGCGCCGCCCCGTCGTCGCGGAGGTCGCTCGGCTCATCGTCGCGACCTCCGCGTCGCTAAAGGGAGGCGACACTCCGCTGCGCGGGCACGCTCCCGCAACAGCTCAATCTCCATCGACAGCTCGCCAATGTGGCGCTTGGCGGCATCCAGCTCGGCGGCCAGCGGCTCACCGGCCTGCGCCTTCAGACCGAGCTCGAGACCGGCCAGCGCCCGCGCCTGCCACGCCTCCAGGCGATAGAGCTCTACCCCGACTTCACGCGAGACCATCTCCAGCGACTCGCCGCGCAGCAGCCGCAACACCACGTCCCGTTTCCGGCTCGCGCTCCACCGCTGGCCGGGCGCCAAGGCCCCCGCCCCAACCGCCGCGCCGTCGGCGCCGACTCCGCTCGCCCTCCGGGCTCCCTCCGTCCGCGCCGACCCCGCTCCCTGCACCCTCCTCGACTGAACCATGCCCCCCACCTCCTTTGACATCGGATTCTCCCTTAATCCGTGTCCAAGAAAACTGGGGGCGCCTCACGAAATGTCGGCGTCGTGCGTGTTCTTCCAGTTCTGGTGCTGCGGGTGCAGCGACACGCCGGCCTGGATCAGGAGACGGTTGGTGATCGGCGCCGTCCACGTGCCCTGATACGCCTGCACGTTGATGGTGGAGTCGACCGCGGCTTCCGGCATCACGTTCAGCGTGTTCGTCAACGTGCTGCCGATCAGGAACCGGTTCCGCTTGTTGTAATTGTTGTCGTAGAAGAAGGTCAGCTTGTTGCGCGGCGTCGCCTGGGCCGTCAGGCGTACCGTCGTGGACTGCGCGAGCTGGTCGTCGATCGCCTGCTCGTCGGTCGGCGTGTACATCAGGTCGCTCGGGTTCGCGTCGAAGAACACGTTGGCGACGTACTGGTCGGTCCGTTGCGAGGTGTGGCTGGCCCAGAACCAGAGCCGGTCGCGGATGATCGGCCCGCCGCCGGCCGGGTTGACGAACCAGAGCTTGCTCAGGCGGTTGGCCTCGTCCTTGCCGATGCCCTGCGCGATCAGCTCGTCGCCCACGTTGTTGGACTGCAGATCCGGCGTCGAGAAGCTGCCGAAGAGATGGGCGGCCCACGTGTTGCTGCCGTCGCGCGGGATCATGTTGATGCGCACGCCGCTCGACTCGATCTCGGCGGAGTTGCCCGAGTAGTCGATGGAGTACTCCGAGTAGTTGCCGTCGGCGAAGAACATGTTCGACGAGTCGCCATCGCGGGTGACCGCTTCCACGCCCATGCCGTCGATCTGCACCATCTGGTCCTGGCTCTCGCCGCCGTGGATCGCCAGCCGCTGGTAGTTGACGCCGCCCTGGCTGGCCGCCGACGTCGACCGCCAGCGTCGAGCCGACGACGCCGTCGCCGACCATGCCCGGTATCAGGATGGCGAGGTTCTGGAACGATTTGCCGCTCGGAATCGTGTCGATGATGTCGCGGCTGATTGCTTCGTTCTGCTGGACGTTCGAGATGTCCACCGTTGGCGCGGCGCCGGTGACGGTGATCGTTTCCTCGACCGACCCGACCGCCAGCTGTGCGTCGACGTTCGCCTGGAAGCCGGCGCTCAGAACGACCCCTTCGCGCAGGACAGTGGAGAAGCCGGCGAGGCCGAACGAGACCGAGTACTCGCCCGAGACGAGCCCCGTGACCAGGTACTGGCCGGACCCATCGGAGATGGCGGTGCGGACCTGCTCGATCAGGGCCGGGCTACGCACTTCGATGGTGACGCCGGGCAGCACGCCGCCCGTTTCGTCCGTCACCGTACCACCGATGGCCTGGGCGCTCGCCGGCGATTCCGACGCGTGCGAGCATGCAACTCCTCCTCGAGTCAGTTCGGACAGCGGCGCGCCCGCCATGTTACAGGCAGGTTTCATGGGCGCGTACCAACCACGGAGGATATTGCCGCGGGGTGGTCTACGGCAAGTAAGAGTGGCTCACGGCAGGCTAAAAAGGGACGTTTTCCCAGGAGACCAGCTTGAAGTTCTGGTTGGTCCGCGATCCATCGGGCTCATAGTTGAACCCGTCCTGCACAACCAGCAGGCCGGCGGGGTAGTCGGGGCCGACCGGCGCGGCGACCAGATCGATGCCGTCCGTCTCCTCCGTCCCGTCGATGGAGCCTTCCCCGCCGATGCGGAACGTGCCGCGGTAGGCGTGGGGCGGGGCGCGGTCGTACACCACGTAGGTGTGGTTGCCCTGGCTGGACGCCACGAGGAAACCGTCGCGGTTACTGCTCCCGGGCGGGGCGTAGAGCGCCAGGCCCTCGACGTCGGCCGCCAGGCGACCGCCGCCGGGCTCGCCCAGGCCGGTCCTGTCGACCGCGGTGGGCTGGTCCGCGGGGGCCGTCGGCTCGGCGTCGAAGCGCCAGATGCCGGCCTCCTCCTCGCCGATGAACAGCCAGCCGTTGGCGTCATCCGCGACGCAGCCTTCCGGCTGGCTCGCGAGCATCCAGCTGCGGACGGGCGCGCCGCTCAGGCCGCCGCGGCCGTTGTCGTCGAGCCGCCACTGTCCGACAGCGCCGTCCTGGGCGTTGGCGAACACGTACAGGTCGCCGCTCGCCGCGCTGTGGTACAGGCAGATGCCGTACGGGTCCGCCGCGAATTCCGGATCGATCGGATCGCCCAGCGGCGCGAGTTGTCCGCTGCCGGCATCGAGCGCCAGGATGTCGAGCGTCTTCGTGGTGCGGTTGGTGCCGGCGACGACGATGGTTTCCTCGCCCCCGACGCGGATGCCGCCGCGGAGGTCGACGTTGTTGATGCGGCCGGAATCGAGCCGCGACACCACGCTGCCGTCGAGGGCATAGACAAGCAGGCCGCGCACCTTGTTGGACGCGACGATCAGGCTGGCCTCGGGGTTGTCCTCGTTCACCCAGATGGCCGGGTCGTCCGCCGCGTCGCAGGGGTCATCGACCGGGACGGTCTCGGTGGTCGCGGTCACGGTCTGCGTATCGGACGGCTGGGGGTCCGGCCCGGCAGACTCCAGGATTGCGGTCATGCCGCAGCGCACGGTCGTCAGCGGATCGCAGCCTGCCAGCAGGAGTGAGCAGGTGAGGATTGCCGCCGCCGAGACCGCCGTCGCGCCGCGCCTGCCGCCGTGCCGCATGAGTTCTCCTCTCGTGACCGCCAAGAGCATAAACACGGGCCGGGGCCGAAAGTTGCGGAGGCGAGGATTCGGATTGGGGAGATGCTGGAGCCGGCGAGCGGACTCGAACCGCTGACCTGCTGATTACGAATCAGCTGCTCTACCAACTGAGCTACGCCGGCGTGTTTCTGGAATCAGCGACTTGCGGCAAGCACGACCGTGTCCTGTTCCCTACCGTCAAGGTGTCCCTATTGTAGTCCGTTGCCGGCGTGGAGCGCGACTCCCGCTAACACCTCACGCGCTGGTAAACTGGACGTTGCCACCAATGAGTGCCCGTAGCTCAGCTGGATGGAGGGGCGTCCTTCGCAGCCGGTCGCGATACCCCCGCGGCCCGACATGCACAACACGAGTGGAGAGAACATGCAGACCGAAAGCAAGTGCCCGGCGCTGGGCGGGCCGCACCGACACACGGCCGTTGGAACCATCTCGAACCAACACTGGTGGCCGAATCAGTTGAACCTGAAGGTTCTCCACCAGAACTCTTCCCTGTCTGATCCCATGGGCAGGGAGTTCAACTATGCGGAGGAGTTCAAGACCCTCGACCTGGATGCCGTGACGAGAGACATCGACGAATTGATGACGACGTCGCAGGACTGGTGGCCGGCCGACTACGGCCATTACGGGCCGCTGTTTATTCGGATGGCGTGGCATAGCGCGGGCACGTACCGCATCCACGACGGCCGCGGCGGCGGCGCCTCCGGTACGCAACGTTTCGCTCCCCTCAACAGCTGGCCCGACAACGCGAACCTCGACAAGGCGCGCCGGCTGCTCTGGCCGATCAAGCAGAAGTACGGCCGGAAGCTCTCGTGGGCCGACCTGATGATCCTCGCGGGCAACTGCGCCCTGGAGTCGATGGGGCTCAAGACGTTCGGTTTCGCCGGCGGACGCGAGGACGTCTGGGAACCGGAGGAGGACATCTACTGGGGGCCCGAGACCGAGTGGCTTGCCGACGAGCGCTACAGCGGCGACCGGGAGCTCGCGAACCCACTCGGTGCGGTTCAGATGGGCCTGATTTACGTGAATCCCGAGGGTCCGAACGGTGAGCCGGATCCGGTTGCCGCCGGCAGAGACATTAGAGAGACGTTTGGCCGGATGGCAATGAACGACGAGGAGACGGTCGCCCTCATCGCCGGCGGGCACACGTTCGGCAAGACCCACGGCGCCGCCGATGCGGACCAGCACGTCGGTCCGGAGCCCGAAGGCGCCACCATCGCGGAGCAGGGCCTCGGCTGGAATAACACCTTCGGCAGCGGCAAGGCCGGCGACACGATCACCAGCGGGCTGGAGGGCGCCTGGACACCGACGCCGGTGACCTGGGACAACAGCTTCTTCGAGACGCTGTTTGGCTACGAGTGGGAGCTGACCAAGAGCCCGGCGGGGGCGAATCAATGGGTCCCGACGGACTCCGGGGGCGCGGACACCGTGCCGGACGCCCACGATCCATCGAAGCAGCACACCCCGGTTATGTTGACGACCGACCTCGCACTGAGGATGGACCCGATCTATGAACCGATTTCGAGGCGCTTCCACGAGAACCCGGACGAGTTCGCGGATGCCTTCGCCAGAGCGTGGTTCAAGCTGACGCACCGTGACATGGGGCCGATCTCGCGGTACCTCGGCCCGGAGGTTCCCGGCGAGCAGCTCTTGTGGCAGGACCCGGTGCCCGCCGTCGATCACGAGCTGATTGATGCGGACGATGTCGCCGCGCTCAAGAGCAGAATCCTCGAATCGGGACTGTCCATTTCCCAACTGATCTCGACCGCGTGGGCGTCCGCTTCGACATTCCGTGGCAGCGACAAGCGCGGCGGGGCGAACGGGGCACGCATTCGCCTCGTGCCGCAGAAGGACTGGGAAGTGAACCAGCCGGCGCAGTTGGCAACGGTGCTGGGTGTCCTGGAGGGAATCCAGAAGGACTTCAACAGCGCGCAGTCCGGCGGGAAGAAGGTTTCGCTCGCGGACGTGATCGTTCTGGGCGGATGTGCGGCTGTCGAGCTGGCTGCGAAGAACGCCGGGCACGACGTGCAGGTGCCTTTCTCGCCGGGGCGAACCGACGCGGTGCAGGAACAGACGGACGTGGACTCATTCGCCGTGCTGGAACCGACGGCGGATGGGTTCCGCAACTACCTCGGGAACGGACACCGCCGAGCCGCCGAAGAGTTGCTGGTGGACCGGGCGCAGTTGCTGACGCTGACCGCTCCCGAAATGACCGTGCTCGTCGGCGGCTTGCGCGTCCTGAACGCAAACGCCGGGCAGTCCGAACACGGCGTCTTCACGAAGCGGCCCGAGGTGCTGACCAGCGATTTCTTCGTCAACCTGCTCGACATGAACACCACGTGGCAGGCGTCCGAAGGCGTGTTCGAGGGACGGGATCCGGGGACGGGCGAGCTCGAGTGGACCGGCACCGCCGTCGACCTCGTCTTCGGTTCGAACTCCCAGCTCCGAGCCATGGCGGAGGTCTATGCATGTGACGATTCGCAGCAGGCGTTCGTGCGTGACTTTGTGGCTGCATGGAACAAGGTGATGAACCTTGATCGCTTCGATCTAGCCTAGCAATTCATATGACCGAGCGAACCGACTAGAATCGTGTGGCGGGCGAACCGCGTTGCGACAGTTGAGGCGGATCCATCAAGGAGGAGAACCGATATGACTCGTCGACATTTCTCCGTGCTGTTCGCTGTCATTGCGATCATCTGCCTGGGTTCGGCGCCCGCGGTAAGCCAGACCCGGACGAGCGCAGTGGACGGCTGGACACCTCCGCGTACGCCGGACGGGCGGCCCGATCTGCAGGGAAGATGGACGATGGCGACCTTCACGCCCCTGGAGCGCCCCGACCGATTTGCGGGTCAGGAGTTTCTTACCGACGAGGAAGCCGCGGCGCTGATGGAGCAGCTCACTGCCGACGGTGTCGATCCCCTGCGGCATGATGCCTTCAGCATCGCTGATTCGGAGGCCAGGGAGAAGGCGGTCTACCAGCAGAACCGTGACCCGTCATACGTCCATTACGACAACACGATCTGGCTCAGAGAGGAACGACCGAAGGGGTTGTCGAGCCGACGAACCTCGCTGATCGTGGAGCCGCCGGACGGAAGGCTCCCTTCCCTGACGTCGGCCGCACAGCAGCGAGAGAGTCAAACGGCCGCGGGAAGAGGCACCGACAGCTACGAGGGCCGCACGTTATCCGAGCGGTGCATCGTCTGGCAACACGAGGGCCCACCGATGCTGCCGCCGTCCTACAACGATATTCTTCAGATCTTCCAGACTCCTGACTACGTGGTGATTTTCCAGGAGATGAGTAACAACAACCCTCGCATCGTCCCCATGGACGGGCGTCCGCATCTGCCCCGGACCATCCGGCTCTGGCCGGGGGATTCGCGTGGCCACTGGGAGGGCGAGACCCTGGTCGTCGAGACAACGAACTTCAGCCACAAGGCCGGATATCATCGGAATTTTCGCTTTCGCGGCTCCAGCGAAGCCTTGCGTGTGGTCGAGCGGTTCACACGGGTCGATTCCGACAGGATCCACTACGAGTTCACGGTCGAAGATCCCACGTCATGGGCGAGCGCCTGGGTCGCGGAAGTCCCGATGATCAGGACCGATGAGATGATGTTCGAGTACGCGTGTCACGAGGGTAACCATGGCATACCGAACATCCTCGGCATCGCTCGGAACCTTGAAAAGCAGGCTGTTGAAGAGGCTGCCTCGGAAACCGGTTCGAGGTAGGCGAACCCAAGGGGAGATTGACACCGGAGGCGCTCGGTTGGGTTCCGGCAACCAAGGAGGAACGTCAATGCGTGCAACACGACTCGCAGTGTGTGCCGTCGCCGCGGCTGGGCTGTGCCTTTTGCTGACCGCCGGGTCGGCGCGGGCGCACCATGCGTTTGCCGCCGAGTTCGACGCCAATCAGCCGATCATCCTGAGCGGGAAAGTGGCGAAGGTCGAGTGGATCAACCCGCATTCCTGGATTCACATCGACGTGGAGAACGGGGATGGATCGGTGGATCGGTGGATGATTGAAGGCGGGAACCCGACTGCGCTGCTGCGGCGGGGTTTCACCAAGGCCTCGCTGCCGGTCGGCACCGAGATCATGGTCGACGGGTATCGCGCCAAGGGCAACCCCTTCCGGGCCAACGGTCGCGATCTCACGTTCGCGGACGGGCGGAAGCTCTTCATGGGCTCGTCGGGCACCGGCGCCCCGAGCGACGGTCGAGATCCCACGGAACGATAACGGCGGGCTGCGCGTCATCGTCATCCTGGCGCGCACCAGCCGGTCGCGAAGGGCGACCCGTTGCGTCGAGGTGTCGGTGGCGCAGCGGCCTCGCGGGGGGAGTGGCAGTGAGGTGCATATGGCGCTGAAAGCAGAAGTCTCCAAGCGGGGGTCGCACGCCGGCGTCGTGATCCCTATCGTTCTGGCTGTGACCGTGGTGGCGGCGTTGTTTCTGTCAAGCCCGCCGGCCGCTTACGCGCAGGCCGATGACTATCGAGCCCCGCGTTTTCCGGGGGCAGAGGTCCCGGACCTCGGCGGCATGTGGCAGGCGCTGACGACCGCCAACTGGGACATCCAGAACCACGGCGCGGCGCCCGGTCCGTTTCCCGAGTTGCTCGGGGCTTGGGGCGTGCAGCCCGCGGGCGCCGGTATCGTGGTCGGGAACGAGATTCCGTACCGGCCCGAGGCTCTGGAACTGAAGCGGAAGAACTTCGAGAGCCGGCTGACGATCGATCCCCAGAACATGCATGACACCGGGGACCCGGAAGCCAAGTGCTACATCGGGGGTGTGCCACGGGCCATGTACCAGCCGTACCCGTTCCAGATTGTCCAGAGAGAAGACAAGGTCCTGATGGCGTTTCCGTTTGCCGCGTCCAGCCGGTACATCTTCATGACGAATCACCAGGAAGCCCCGGTCGACAACTGGATGGGGTGGTCCAACGGCAGCTGGGACGGCGACACGCTGGTGGTGGACGTGACCGCCTTCAACGGCCGGACCTGGTTCGATCGCGCGGGGAACTTCGCCAGCGAGGGGCTGCATGTCGTGGAGCGCTACACCCCGATGAGCCCGTACCACATCCAGTACGAAGCCACGATCGAGGATCCCAACACGTTTACCCGGCCCTGGACGATCCGTTTTCCGCTCTATCGTCGGGTGGAAGAGAACGTCGAGTTCCTCGACATGCGGTGCGTCGAGTTAACCGAGCAGTATCTCTACGGCACGCTCGTCAAGGAATCCAGTCGGTGAAGCAGGGGGAGTCACCATGACGAAGCCATATCGTGTATGCACAGTCGGTTCGCTGACGGCGTTGCTGCTGGCGGTCGTGCTGGTGGCAGCGTCGATTGCCCAGGCGCCGGCAACCTGGACGACGCCGCGCACCGCGTGGGGCGACCCGGATCTGCAGGGGATCTGGAACACCGCCAACAGCGGCACGCCGATGGAGCGTCCCACGGAGTTCGGGACTCGGGAGTTCCTCACCGAAGAAGAGATTGCGGCGCGGGTCGAGGCGCTGACCAACCGACCGCCTCCGCCGGAACCCGACGATCCCGAGGAAGCGGATCCCCGCAGCGCCGCGCAGGCGGCCGCGGCCCGGCCGACCGAGCAGGGGATTTTCGGGCAGGAGTACAACCGGTTCTGGGTCGTGTCGGACCCCCGACCCGTGACGCCGTGGAATCGGACGTCGCAGATCATCGATCCGCCGGATGGGCGGATGCCGCCGCTGACGATTGACGCCATCGATCGGCTGGAAGCAAGAGAAGCGGCCCGTGCCCACCGCGGGGAAGTGGATGACTGGCGAGACCGCAACATCGGGGAGCGATGTATTGCCTCTGGCCAGATCAAGTTCACGACCGGCACCTTCGAGATCTTCCAGTCTCCTGGCGTTGTCGCGATCCGCGTCGACGCGTTCAATCACAACGAGCCGATGGTCGTGCCGCTCGACGGGCGTCCACGCCTTGGCGTCCGACAGTGGATGGGCGAGTCGCGCGGGCGCTGGGAGGGGCAGACCCTCGTCGTCGAGACCGAGAGCTTCATTCCTCGTCAGGACGGTGGATCGGTCATGCCGAAGCGGACGCCCTTGCAGCGGTATCGCGGCACCGGGGAGACGCTCCGTGTGACCCAGCGCTTCACGCGCACAGGACCGGACATGCTCGAGTACAGCTACACGGTCGAAGATCCCAGTGTGTGGGTGGCTCCCTACACCGTGCTGCGTCCCATGGTGATGGAGAACGACCTCTTGATGGTCGAGTCCGCGTGCCACGAGGGGAACTACGGCATCGTCGGACAGCTGAGTGCGGCTCGCGCCGACGAGGAGTACGCCATGGAGGCGGCGCGCGAGGAGGCCGCCACGCGCGTGGCTCAGTACGAGGAGATGCGGCGGGAGCACGCGGAGTGGATGCGGGCACGGGGCCGCTGAGCCCACGGGGCACGTGCTGCGCCAGTTGGCCATGACCTTGCCGGCGTCGGCGTCGGCGTCGGCGTCGAGGTCGTTGTCGTTGAAGGCGGTCACGAAGCGCCGGGTCAACTCGGCCAGACGCCGGCGGGCTGTGGTCATTCGGAGTTCTCCTCTCCTGGCGGAAGATTTCTGCTCCGTCATTCGTCGCGCGCCAAGCGTAGCGCAAAGCGGGCGGTGCGGCCCGCCCGGTTGAACCACCGCCGGCATGCGGCTAAACTGGCCTGTTCCGGCCTGGACGGTGCAGGCCGCCTGCGGCGTTCCGGTCCCGCATCATGCAAGAGTCCACGCCCACCCGCGCGCCGCAGATCATCGTTCGGGGCGCGCGGACGCACAACCTCAAGAACATCGACCTGACGCTGCCCCAGCGGCAGTTGATCGTCGTGACCGGGGTGAGCGGTTCGGGGAAGTCGTCGCTCGCCTTCGACACGATCTACGCGGAAGGGCAGCGGCGGTACGTTGAATCGCTGTCGGCCTACGCGCGGCAGTTCCTGGACCGGATGGAGAAGCCGGATGTCGACGAGATCGACGGCATCTGTCCCGCCATTGCCATCCGCCAGAAGAACAGCCTGCGCAACCCGCGCTCGACGGTCGGCACACAGACCGAGATCCACGACTACCTGCGCCTGCTGTTTGCGCGCGCGGGCCGCACCATCTGCCGGGGTTGCGGCCACGAGGTGCTGCGTGACAGCGCCGAGTTGGCCGCGCGCGAGCTGGCCGCGCTGCCGTCCGGCACGCGCCTGCTGATCGGGTTCCGGCTGCCGGTGGTCGCCGCGGTGGCGGACGCTGCGCCGAACGCTGAGGATGGGGCCGCGCGCGCCGCGGCCGCCGACGGTCCGGCCGGGGCGGCTGCCGCCGCGGCGGCAGCCGCAGCGCTCGATGCAGTCCGCCGCAAGGGGTTCCGCCGACTCGTGGTGGCCGGGCAGCCGGTGTCGGTTGACGACGTCGAGCCCGCCGCGCTGGAGGGCGAGGCGGAGCTGCGCGTCCTGGTCGACCGGATCGAGGTGGGACCGGACGTGCTGAGCCGTCTCACCGACTCGGTCGAGACGGCCTATCAGGAAGGCGGCGGGGCGGCGTTCGCCATCGAAGCGGACGGCGGCCGGACGCACCTTTTCAGCGAGCGGTTCGAGTGCGGGGACTGCGGTATCCGCTACGAGCTGCCGCAACCGTCACTCTTCTCATTCAACAACCCGCAGGGGGCCTGTTCCGACTGCCACGGTTTCGGCAACGTCATCGAGCTCGACATGGGACTGGTGGTCCCGGACCCCGCGAAGTCGATCCGCGAGAACGCCATCGAGCCCTGGAGCAAGCCGCACTACCGCTCGCGGCTCGCGGATCTGAAGCGGTCGGCGCGGAGCAGCAACATCCGGATGGACGTGCCGTGGTCGGAGCTGACCGACGCGGAGCGCACGTTCGTCGTTGACGGGGACGGCGGCGGATACACCGGCATACGCGGGTTCTTCCGCTGGCTGGAGACCAAGAAGTACAAGGTGCACGTCCGCGTGTTCCTCAGCCGCTACCGCGGATATCTGGTCTGTCCCGCGTGCCGCGGCACGCGGCTGCGGGCGGAGGCGCGCTGCGTGCAGGTCGGCAGCCGCACCATCGACGAGGTGTGCGCGCTCACCGTCGCTCGCGCCCGCCGGTTCTTCGATGTGCTGAAGCTCACGGAGAAGGAGGCGGAGATCGCGGAGCGCATAGTGCGGGAGATCCGCCGCCGGCTGGTGTTCCTGAGCGACGTCGGGCTCGACTACCTGACGCTGGACCGCCTGTCTTCCACGCTGTCGGGCGGCGAGGCGCAGCGGATCAACCTGGCCGCCTCGCTCGGGTCGGCGCTGGTCGGGACGCTGTACGTATTGGACGAGCCGTCGATCGGCCTGCACCCGCGGGACAACGACCGGCTTCTGCGCATCCTGCGGCAGCTGCGCGATCAGGGGAACACGGTGCTGGTGGTGGAGCACGACACGGACATGATCCGCAGTAGCGACTATCTGGTCGATCTAGGCCTGGGGGCGGGCACGCGCGGCGGCAAGGTCGTATATGCCGGTCCCTCGGACGGCATCGCCGGTGAGCAGACGTCGCTGACCGCCAAGTATCTGCGCGGCGATCTGGCGATCCCGGTGCCGGCGACGCGCCGCAAGCGGTTGCCGCAGTCGCGCGCCATCCGCGTGCTGGGCGCGGCCGAGCACAACCTGAAGGCGATCGACGTGGATATTCCCATCAACCTGCTCACCTGCGTCACCGGCGTGAGCGGGTCGGGGAAGTCGACGCTCGTCCACGACGTGTTGTATGCGGCCATCAAGCGGGCCAAGGGCGTGTGGGACAAACGCGTCGGGACGTACGACACGATCGACGGCCTCGGGCTCATCAGCGACGTCGTGCTGGTGGATCAGGCGCCGATCGGGCGCACGCCGCGCTCGAATCCGGTCACCTATCTGAAAGCGTTCGACCCGATCCGGGAGCTGTTCGCGTCCACCCGGGACGCGCGGTCGCGGGCGCTGACGGCCAGCCACTTTTCGTTCAACGTTCCAGGCGGGCGTTGCGACGCGTGCGAGGGGGAGGGGGAGCTGCGCGTGGAAATGCAGTTCCTGGCCGATGTCTTCGTGCCGTGCGAGCACTGCGACGGCAAGCGGTTCAAGCCCGACGTGCTCGCGGTGCGCTACCACGGCTGCAACGTCGTCGACGTCCTGGACATGACGGTGCGCGAGGCGCTGGCATTCTTCAACGCGTCGCCGAAGATTGGCCGGCGGCTGCAGGTGCTCGACGAGATCGGCCTGGGGTACCTGCGGCTCGGCCAGCCGGCGACCACGCTGTCAGGCGGCGAGGCGCAGCGGATCAAGATTGCCGCGCACCTGATGTCGCGCCGCGGCGACCGCACGCTGTACATCCTCGACGAGCCGACGACCGGCCTGCACGTGGACGACATCGCCAAGCTGCTGGCGGCGTTCCGCAAGCTGGTGCAAGCCGGACATACGCTGGTTGTCATCGAGCACAACCTCGACGTCATCAAGACCGCGGACTGGGTCATCGACCTGGGTCCCGAGGGCGGCGAGGAGGGCGGCCACGTGGTGGTGGCCGGACCCCCCGAGCAGGTGGCGGCGCACGACGGATCCCATACCGGACGATATCTGCGGCAGGCGCTCGCCAACGGCCGGCCGCACGCGTACGCCGGGTCCTAGCAGCCTGTGGCGAAAGCCCCGCTGCCGCCGGCGTTCTACGCTCGACCGACGCTGCAGGTGGCGCGCGAACTGATCGGCAAGGTGCTGGTGCACGCCGCGCCGGAGGGGACTGCCGCCGGGTCGATCGTCGAGGTGGAGGCGTACATCGGCGAAAGCGATCCCGCCTGCCACGCCGCCGCCGGCTTCACGCGCAGAAACGCGCCGCTGTACGGGCCGCCCGGCCAGGCTTACGTCTACGTCAACTACGGACTGCACCACCTGGTCAACGCGGTGACCGAGCCGGAAGGGGCGCCCGCGGCGGTGCTGATCCGGGCGCTGGAGCCGGTCGACGGTCTGCCGTTGATGCGGCGGCGGCGCGCCGCCGCCGCCAGTCCGGCAGGCGCGCGTCCCGCCGATCCGGCGTTGTGCCGCGGACCGGGGAACCTGACCTCCGCCCTGGGGATCACGCTCGACCAGAACCGCATCGACCTGTCCGGCGATCGGCTGTTCATCGCGGATCGCGGCCTGCCGGAGCGGCCGGTGGCGTGGAGCCCGCGGATCGGGATTACGGTCGGTGCGGACCGCCCGTGGCGCTGCTACGCGGCCGGCAACCCGCACGTCTCGGTGGGCTCGCCGCGCGGGACCACCCGCGGCGCTACCGCTGCCGGGCGAGTGATACCTGCACGTCGAACGTGAGGCGCTCGCCGCCGCGCAGGACGTCGAGCGTGACGGTGCTGCCGATCTGGGCGTCCGACAGCATGCGCGCATAGTCGGAGCCGTCCTCGATCGGCACGCCGTCGAACGCCGTGATGATGTCGCCCGGCTGCAGGCCGGCGCGCGCCGCCTCGGACGCCTGGTGGATGCGCCAGACCACGACGCCCGTGGTGCCCTCGGCGCCGAGCTCCCGCGCCAACTGTGGCGTGAGCCGCCGCACGTCCACGTAGCCGAACGACCCGCGGCGTACCTCCCCGTGGTCGATCAGGTCGCGCATGACCCGCCGGGCAAGGTTGCTCGGCACGGCGAACCCGACGCCCTGGCTGCCGCCGCTTTCGCTGAAGATGGCGGTGTTGATGCCGATCAGTTCGCCGCGGACGTTGATCAGTGCGCCGCCGGAATTGCCGGGGTTGATCGCAGCGTCGGTCTGGATGAAGTCCTCATAGCGCGCCACGCCGAGGTTGTCGCGGCCGACGGCGCTGACGATGCCTAGCGTGACAGTCTGGTTGAGCTGGAACGGGTTGCCGATGGCCAGCACCCACTCCGCGACGCGCAGCGTTCCCGAGTCGCCCCACGGCAGCGTCGGCAGGCCGGTTGCCTCGATCTGCAGCAGGGCGATGTCGGTCGTCTCGTCGCGGCCTACCAGCGTGGCCTCGAACTCACGGTTGTCCGGCAGCGTCACGGTGATGCCGGCCGTCTGGCGGCCGACGACGTGTGCGTTCGTCAGGATCCGGCCGTCCGCGTCCACGATGACGCCGGAGCCGAGGCTCGGCCGCTCGCGGTAGCCGGAGAACCCGCCCGAGTCGCCGAAGAAGTAGCGGAAGAAGGCGTCGTTGGAGAACAGCGACCGCTGCCGCACCACCTGCCGGGACGAGATGTTGGCAACCGCCGGGACGCTTGCCTCGGCCACGCCGGCGAAGTCCGGCAGGTTTGCGACGGCGCCCTGGCGCGCCACGGCGCGGGGATGCGCGGCGGCGGATCCCGTCGATCCGCTGCCGGGCGCCTGCGCGGGGGACGTACCAACAGTTACTGCAGGCACGACGGGGCTTTCCGCCAGCGTACGCAGGCGGCCCGTGAGCACGACGCCCACGGTCGTTCCCGCCAGGAACAGCAGCAAGCCGGCTAGAATCGCCCCGGTGCGCATGGGAAGTACGGCAGTCGGACTGCCGTACTTCCATTGTAGCGTGTCCGCCGGCCCGCATTGCCGGCGCGACGTTCATGGTACGATCACCAGCTCGATGAATATTCAAGCCACTCGTCTACGCAAGGGGATGCTGATCCAGATGGGCGGCAACCTGCTCCGCACGCTCGACGCGCAACACCTCACGCCGGGCAAGGGGCATGGATTCGTCCAGTGCAAGCTGCGCAATCTGCGAACCCGGACGCTCACCGACCACAAGTTCCGCTCCGAGGATCAGGTGGAGCGGGCCGCCCTCGACGCGCGCCGCATGCAGTTTCTGTACGCGGACGGGGACGCATACAATTTCATGGACACGGAGACCTTCGAGCAGGTGGCGCTGACGGTCGAGACGCTCGGCGATTCGGTCAACTATCTGCTGCCCGAGTCGGAGATCACCGTGGAGCTGTTCGAGGACGAGCCGGTCTGCATCCAGTTGCCGCTGACGGTCGGCCTCACGGTGACGGAAACTGCGCCCGCGATCAAGGGGGCCACCGCCAGCGCGCAGCTGAAGCCGGCGCAGCTGGAGACCGGCCTGGTCGTACAGGTGCCGCCGTTCATCGCCAATGGCGATAAGGTGCGTGTAAATACGGAAACCGGCGAGTATCAGGGGCGCGCCTGACGCGCCGCGTCCCGCCGCCTGTCAGCCTGTGGCCGACATCGACGTCGCGACCGTTGTCCGCATCGCGCTCTTCGGACTCGGGGTTGCCTTCCTGGCGGCCAACGTCCGCGTCGTCGCGCAATTGCTGCGCTACCTGCGGCTCCGTTCCACCGCGCGCCTGACCTGGCCTGGCTCGAAGCCGCCGCAGTACGGCCTGCTGCTGGCGCTGGGCGTCATCCTGGCCGGGCTGGTGTTCGTCAAGCTGGTCGTGCGGCAGCAGCCGCTCGGCTCGGCGTTCGGCGAGGGCATGGTCTGTCTCTACTACGCCTACCTGCTGCCGATGAGTCTGCGCGTTGGGCGCGGGCTGTACGAGGACGGCATCTGGACTGAGTCGGGCTTCGTGCCCTACTCGGCGATTGGCGGACTGAGCTGGCGCGAGGAACGGCAACAGGTCACGCTGGTGATCATCTACCGCCTGCGCAGCCTCGTGCGCCGGCTGGTCGTACCGCGCGAGCACTACGCCGAGGTCAGGCGCGTGCTGCGCGACCGGATCGCGGCGCACGACATCCACTTCACGTTCAAGACGCTCGACGTCGGCGCCGACGAGCGCGACCGCGTCTAGGAGCCCGTGCTGAAACCCCGCGTCGCAACGGGAGCGGGCGCGCTCGCTGCGCCGGTTCGGGGGCGGAGGGGGAACTGTCCGTCGCGCTGAGAGAGGCTGCCGATGTTAACAGCCCGTGGTAAAAGCCCCGCTGCATTCGACCAGCCATGCATCCCGCCTGAGCTGCGTTGCTCGTCGCTCACATATGGTCGAATATGCTCGCTTCTCGCGCCTTGTCAGCCGGGCGCCTGACCGGTCTCGGTGCGACGCGGGGTTTCACCACGGACTGTTAAGGCAGGGCGGCGGCGAGCAGGCCGATCAGCCCCGGCCCGGCGGCGGTCGGGTCGGCCAGCCATATCGGCGGTGTCACCCAGACGAACGTCAGGATGGCGATCACCATCAGGTCGTACTGCCAGGTCGCCCGCTCGAAGGTCCAGAACAGCGCGTGCCAGACGGCGATGGCCGGCAGCGCGAGCGCCCGCTTGAGCGTCATGCGGATGGGGTGCGGCGCCCGTCGGGTGGCGGTCCGCAACTCGCGCCATGTGTAGTAGATCCGATCCACGACCGTCACAATCGACAGCACCAGGATCACCCACATCACTGCGCCCATGCGGTTCGTGAACGCGCCGATCATGAACAGCACGATCCGCTCCGGCCGTTCCATGAACCCGACCTTGCACTTTTCGATCAGCGATTCCGCGCGGGCGCGGGTGTAGCTGGTCATCACCGAGAACATCAGGGCCAGCGCCGTGACCAGGACGTAGTCGGTCCTTCCGAGCGCCGCGTACAGATAGATGAGCCCGATGAACAGGAGGATGTCCGAGAAGCGGTCCATCACCGAATCCCAGAACCCGCCGAAACCGGAGGCGAGGGCGGTCCGCTCGGCGACCTTGCCGTCGATGAAGTCGAAGATGTTGGCGACGATCATCACGACGGCGGCGGTCCGGAACTGGCCGGTGGCGAGCGCCCACCCGGCAGCGGCGTTGATGATGACGCCCGTCAGGGTCAGCAGATTCGGGTGGATGCGCAACCGGACGCACGCGTTGATGATCGCGCGCAACGGATACATGCAGAGCGTGCCGATGGCGCCGGAGAAGGTCATCGTGATGCCGGATCGGGCGCGCGAGGGGCGGACGCTATAATTCGGGGGGACACACGACGCGCGCCACCGCGTGTTTCCGGCACCCGCCCGCCGCGGCAGGCGAAGTGTAGCTCATGCCGATTCGCGATCTCAAGGACCAGATCGGCCGCCTGCCCACCCAGCCCGGCGTCTATCTGTACTCCAACGGCGCCGGCGAGACGATCTACGTGGGCCGCGCCACCGTGCTGCGCGACCGCGTGCGCAGCTATCTGGGCGCCTACGGGTCGAGTCCCAAGACCAACGCGCTGCTCGACGAGATCGTCGGGCTGGAGGTGATTGTCACCGACTCCCTGGTCGAGGCGCTGGCGCTCGAGAACAATCTGATCAAGCAGCGGGCGCCGCGCTTCAACATCCTGCTGCGCGACGACAAGAATTATCCCTACCTGCAGATAACCACTACGGAAGCGTTTCCCCGCGTGCTGGTCGCGCGCCGGGTCGCGCGCGACGGAAATTTCTACGCCGGTCCGTTCCTGCCGGCGTCGTTCGCCCGCAAGACGATGTCACTGACGCACCGCCTGTTCGGCATCCGCTCCTGCAACGAGGTGATCACCGGCAAGCGCGGCCGACCGTGTCTGGAGTACGACATCAAGCGCTGCGTCGCGCCGTGCGTGGACACGCTGTGCAGCGAGGCCGAGTACGGCGAGGCGGTCGCCCGCACGCGGATGTTCCTGGAAGGCCGCAACGACGAACTGCTCACGGAGTTGCGCAGCGGAATGCTGGCCGCGTCCGAGCGGTTGCACTACGAGCAGGCGGCGCAGTTCCGCGACGCGATCCGCACCGTCGAGACGCTGCGCGACAGGCGGCAGAAGATGGCCACCGCGCGCCTGGGCGACCGTGACGCGTTTGGCGTCAAGGTGGGACCGGCGGGGGCGATCGTCCAGGTGTTCCAGATGCGCGGCGGACGCGTGGTGGAGCGGATCGAGCTGGCCGCCGGCGCCGGTGGCGCAGCGGATCACGGTGAGGCGGAGGTGGTCCGCGCGGCGCTGCAGCAGTTCTACACGGACCGCGCCGTGCCGCCCGAAATCCACCTGCCGGTGGCGCTCGACCGCGACGAGGACGGCGCGCTGGCGCGCTGGCTCGAGACCCGCGCCGGCCGGCGCGTGCGCCTCCACGTTCCGCGGCGGGGCGACTCGCGGGGGCTGCTCGAGTTGGCCGCACGCAATGCCGGGCTGGCGTACGAGGCGCGCTACGGAGAAGAGGCGCAGGCGCACGGCGAGGCGCTGGACGAGCTGCGCGCGGCGCTCGGGTTGCCGGCGCGTCCGCGGCGGGTGGAGTGCTTCGACATCTCGACGATACAGGGCGCCGAGAGCGTCGCCTCGATGGTGGTGTGCGAGGACGGATCCATGCGGCGCAGCGAGTATCGCAAGTACCGCATCCGCAACGCCGCGCTGGCGCGCCCCGACGACTTCGCCGCGATGGAAGAGGTCGTGCTCAGGCGCTACCGGCGCCTGCTCGAGCAGGGCGGTCCGTTTCCCGACCTCGTGCTGGTGGACGGCGGGAAAGGACAGTTGTCGGCCGCGTACAAGGCGTTCGAACAGCTGGGTCTCGCGAACCTGATGGCAATCGGCATCGCCAAGCGCGAAGAACTGATCGTGACGCGCGACCGGCCGGACCCGATCGCGCTGCCGCGCCATAGCGGCGCCCTGCGGCTGGTGCAGCGGATCCGCGACGAGGCGCACCGCTTCGCGGTGACGTTCCACCGCCGCGCCCGCGCGATGCGCGACCTGCGTTCGGAGCTCGATGCGGTTCCCGGCATCGGACCGGCGCGCCGCCGCCTGCTGCTGGAGCGGTTCGGCAGCGCGGCGAACGTCCGGCGGGCGACGCGCGACGAGCTGCGCGGCGTGGTCGGCGCCCGGCTTGCGGAGGCCCTGTTGGCGCATTTCGCCGGATGATGCCGGCGCGCGACAGCCGGGCGCGCTTGCCGAACGGCGCCGTTGGTCTTATTCTGATGCCGTTGTCTGCCTGCTTCCGCACGTCAACCTCCATCCGGAATTCTCAGTCGTGCCTGCCGATACTGTGAATCCGCGGGTCGTCTCGGGGATGCGCCCGACCGGCAAGCTGCACCTCGGCCACCTGGTGGGGGCGCTGCAGAACTGGGTCGATCTGCAGGCGCGCTACGACTGCATGTACTTCGTCGCGGACTGGCACGCGCTGACCAGCGAGTACGCGGATACCGGCGCGGTGGCCGGCTACGGGTACGACAACGTCGCCGACTGGATCGCCGCCGGGATCGACCCGGACCGCAGCACGATCTTCGTGCAGTCGCTGGTGCCGGAGCATGCCGAGCTGTACCTCCTGCTGTCGATGGTCGTGCCGATTCCCTGGCTCGAGCGGGTGCCGACCCACAAGGAGCAGATGGAGCAGCTTGCCGACCGCGACCTCTCGACGCTCGGTTTCCTGGGATATCCGCTGCTGCAATGCGCCGACGTGATGATGTACCGCGCGCAGTACGTTCCGGTCGGTGAGGACCAGGTGCCGCATCTCGAGCTGGCGCGCGAGGTGGTGCGGCGGTTCCAGGGATTCTATGGCGCGCTGGTTCCGGAGCCGCTGCCGCTGACGACCCATTTCCCGCGGCTGCCCGGCATCGACAACCGGAAGATGAGCAAGAGCTACGGCAACACCATCGACCTGTCGGACGACGCCGAGACGGTGCGCCGCAAGGTGATGCGGATGTACACGGATCCGAAGCGCATCCGGGCGGATATCCCCGGCACGGTCGAGGGGAACCCCGTGTTCACCTATCACGACGCGTTCAATCCGGACGCCGCCGAGGTGGAAGAGTTCAAGCGGCGCTACCGGGCGGGCAAGGTGGGCGATGTCGAGGTGAAGCGGAGCCTGGTCGGCGCGATCAACAAGGTGCTCGAACCGCTGCGCGAGCGCCGGGCGGAGCTGCTCGCCCGGCCGGGCCGCATCCGGGAGATCGTGCTCGACGGGTCGAGCCGGGCGCGCGCCATCGCGTGCCAGACGATGGCGGAGGTGCGTGAAGCGGTCCGGCTGACTTACGGATGATGACGATCAACACGCCGCGCGACTTCGAGTCGATCATCCCGCAGTACCCCGTGAAGCTCGAAAACTTCGAGGGGCCGCTGGACCTGCTCGTGCACCTGATTCGGCGGCACGAGATCGACATCTACGACATCCCGATCGTATTGATTACCGAGCAGTACGTCGAGCATCTGCAGCTGATGCAGGAACTCGACCTTGATGTGGCGGGGGAGTTCCTCATCATGGCCGCGACGCTGATCCAGATCAAGTCGCGCATGCTCGTGCCCCGACCCGAGACGGCAGCGGAGGGGGAGGACGCCGGCGACCCGCGCGACTCGCTGGTTCAGCGGCTGATCGAGCACCAGAAGTACAGGGCGGCGGCGGAGCTGCTGCACGAGCGGGAGACCGTGCGCAGTGCCCAGTGGATGCGTCCCGACAGCCGTGTGGCCGACATCGCCGGCCAGCCGATCGAGCGCGAGATAGAAGTCGACCTGTTCAGCCTGCTGCAGGCGTTCCAAGCGGTGGTGGCGCGCGCGCGCGAGCGGCGGCCGCTGGCGCTGCCGGCGGAGATTGTCTCCATCGAGCAACGGATCCGGCAGCTCCTCGCCCGCCTGTCGGAGGCCGAGGCGTGCGGATTCGAGGATTTGTTCGAGGGGGACCGCAGCCGGTCCGATCTCGTGACCACCTTTCTCGCGCTGTTGGAGATGGTGCGGCTTAATCTGATCCGGCTGTTCCAGTCCGGGGCGTTCGCGCCGATCCGGGTGTACAAGCGCGCCCGACCGGCGGCTGCGCCGCGCCCGACCGGAGTCGGGGACGATGCCTGAGGATCTGAGCCGTCTGAAGGCGATTGTCGAGGCGCTCATCTTCGCGTCGCCCGAGCCGCTGGCGCGGAAGACGATCCTGAAGATCCTCGACGAGGAGCCGCATGAGCATGTCGAGGAGGCGCTCGCCGCGGTCCGGCAGGATTGGGAGCGCGAGAGCGGCCTGCGGCTGGTTGAAGTGGCCGGCGGGTATCAGATAGTCACGCGCCCGGAGCTGTCCGAATGGGTCGGCCGGCTGTTCCACGAGCATACGAAGCAGCGGTTGTCGGTACAGGCGCTGGAGACACTGGCGGTGGTCGCCTACCGCCAGCCGGTCACCGGACCCGAGATTGCGGAGATTCGGGGGGTCAATACGTCGGGCGTCCTCGGGACGCTGGTCGAGCGGCGGCTGATCAAGGTAACGGGCCGCAAGGCGGTGGTCGGCCGTCCGTTCCTGTACGCCACGACGCGCGAGTTCCTCGATCGCTTCGGGCTCAACGACCTGTCCGACCTGCCGAAGGTGGAGGATATGGCCGAGGCGCTCGGCATGGACGTGTCCGTCGCCGCGGAGAGCGGGCCGGTCGCCGAGCCGCTGCCGTTCGAGCCGTCGGACCGCCCCCAGGACTCCTCCGGCGAGCAGGTGCACTAGGAGTCCGTGGTGACACCCCCAAGGCGCACACAGTGCGCCCCGGCGGCCGCGGCGCGGGGCGTTCGGCTGCAGAAGATCCTGTCGGCTGCCGGGGTCGCATCGCGCCGCGCCGCGGAACGGCTGATGCGCGAGCGGCGCGTAACCGTCAACGGCGAGATTGTCACCGAGCTCGGTACGCGCGCCGACCCGGAGCGGGACGTCGTGCGCGTCGACGCGCGCCGCGTCGAACGGCTTCCACGGCGGCGTTACATGCTCCTGAACAAGCCGCGCGGCGTGGTCACCACCCGCAGCGACCCGCAACGGCGGCAGACGGTTCTGGACCTGATGCCGCGCGTCCGCGAATACATCTATCCCGTCGGGCGCCTCGACTATGACTCCGAGGGGCTGTTGCTGCTGACGAACGACGGCGCACTGGCGGAGCGCCTGACCCATCCGCGCCACGCACTCGAACGGGTGTACGAAGCGCTGGTCCGGGGCATCCCGAGCGAGGCGGAGCTGCGGCGGCTGTGCGCGGGCGTGCACCTGGACGGTCGGCGGACGGCGCCGGTGGAGGCGCACCTCATCGGCGGCCACCGCGCCAGGCGGACCGACCAGGCGCGCGTCGAGATCGTCCTGCGCGAGGGCCGCAACCGGCAGGTCCGGCGAATGCTCATCGCCGTCGGGCATCCGGTGCTCCGGCTGCGCCGCGTGCAGTTCGGTCCGCTGCGGGACCGCGGCCTCAAGACCGGCGAGTACCGCGAGCTGCTGCCCCGGGAGCTGGCCGCACTGCGCGCCGCCGCGTTCGCGGCGGGCAGCCGGGAGGTTTCATCCGCGTGACCGGCGCAATGTATCCGGTCGTCGCTATTGACGGGCCGTCCGGAGCCGGCAAGGGAACCGTTGCCCGGGCCGTCGCGCGCGCGCTGGGATGGCCCCATGTCGATACGGGAGCCATGTATCGCGTGGTCGCGTGGCGCGCGCGCCGCGCCGGCCTGTCGCTCGAGGCGCAGGACGAAGACCGCGTGGCGGCCGTGGCCGCGAACGCGGCGATCGAGGTGGACGTCGACGGGGTGGCGATCGATGGAGAGGACGTGACGATCGCCATCCGCACACCCGAGATCGACGACGCGGCCGCCCGGGTGGCACGCCTGCCGCGGGTGCGCGAGGAGCTCGTGGCGCGCCAGCGGCGGTACGCGGCGGAGGGGCCGGTCGTGATGGAGGGGCGGGATATCGGCACGGTCGTTTTTCCGAACGCGGCCGTCAAGGTCTATCTGGACGCCTCACCGGAGGCGCGCGCCGCGCGGAGGTCGAGCGATCCGGCTCACGGCCTGTCGAAGGAGGCCGCGATTGGCGTTGTTGCCGACGCGCTCGCGGCGCGGGACCATCTCGACCGCACGCGCCTCGCGTCGCCGCTGCGCACAGCGCCGGACGCCACGGTGGTCGATACGACGGGTTTGCCGATCGAGTCTGTCGTGAACCGCGTGTTGGGGATCGTGCGGGCCCGTCTGGCGCGCGCGTGACCGCCGCCGGCAAGCGGCTCGACGCGCCGGCCGACTCCTGTTGACCGGCCGCGGACAAGCATCGTATATTCCTTTGCTCACAGCATTTAGGATAGGCTAGGGGTTTCCGCGGCGCCGGTCCGCGAGCGCCGGAGTAATCCCGTAGAGACCCGTTGGACAGATTTGGACAGATGAGGAGACCACGGAGAGCATGACGAATCCACACAACGTCGTGACGGCCGGCTTCGGCGGCGACGACGAAGCGATGGACCAGGAAGAGCACGTCCGGCTCCTGGCGATGTACGACAGCAGCTTCCGCAACATAAGCGAAGGAGACGTCATCGAGGGGACGGTGCTGAAGGTCTCGTCCTCCGAGGTGATCGTCGACGTCGGATACAAGTCGGAAGGGATCATCTCCGTCACGGAATTCCTCGACGAGAACGGGCAGGTCACGGTGCAGCCGGGCGACTCGGTCGACGTGCTGCTGGAGCGCACCGAGGACCGCGACGGCCATATCGTGCTTTCGCGCGAGAAGGCCGAGAAGATGAAGATCTGGGACGACGTGGAGAAGGCGTACGCCGAGCGCCGCGTCGTCATCGGACGCGTCATCGAGCGCATCAAGGGGGGCGTGGCCGTGGACATCGGCGTCCGGGCGTTCCTGCCTGGATCGCAGATCGACGTGCGGCCGGTCCGCAATCTCGACGCGCTCAAGGGGCAGGAACTCCGGATGCGCGTCATCAAGGCGAACAAGAAGCGCGGCAACATCGTCCTCTCGCGCAAGGTGCTGATCGAGGAGGAGAACGCCGAAAAGAAGAAGAACACGCTGGCCACCATCGCCGAGAGCAAGGTGATGCCGGGCGTCGTCAAGAACATCACGGACTACGGCGCCTTCATCGACCTGGGCGGCATCGACGGCCTGCTGCACGTGACCGACATGTCGTGGGGACGGGCGCAGCACCCGTCGGAGCTGTTCAAGGTGAACGACGACGTGGAGGTCATCGTCCTGAAGTACGACCCGGCAACCGAGCGTGTGTCGCTGGGCTACAAGCAGCTCCACAACGACCCCTGGACGTCGGTGAACGAGCATTATCCGGTCGGCCAGCGGATATCGGGCAAGGTGGTCAGCCTGACGGACTATGGCGCATTCGTCGAGCTGGAGCCGGGCGTCGAGGGTCTCATCCACGTCTCGGAGATGTCGTGGAGCAAGCGGGTGAAGCATCCGTCGAAGCTGCTGACCATCGGCCATACGGTCGAATCGATGGTGCTGGGCGTCGATCAGGAGGCGCGGCGCATCTCGCTGGGCCTCAAGCAGATCGAGACCAACCCCTGGCACGATCTGGCGGAGCGGTACCCGATCGGCGCGCGCATCAACGGAAAGGTGCGCAACCTGACGGAATTCGGCGCTTTCGTCGAGGTGGAGGAAGGCATCGACGGCCTGATCCACGTCTCCGACATGTCGTGGAGCAAGCGGCTTGCCCACCCGTCCGACGTGCTCAAGAAGGGCGACGAGGTTGAGGCCATGGTCCTCAACATCGACCCCGACACGCAGCGCCTGTCGCTCGGTCTGAAGCAGCTCACCACGGATATCTGGGATGATTTCTTCGCGAACAACCGGGTCGGCGACGTCGTCGAGGGCAAGGTGGTGCGCGTCACCAACTTCGGCGCCTTCGTCGAGCTCTCGGAGGGGATCGAAGGGCTGATCCACGTATCGGAGTTCGATGCGCGCCAGGGAGCGGCGGATTCGGAGATCGTCGTCGACCGCACGATCAAGATGCGGATCATCAAGCTGAGCCCCACCGAGCGGAAGATCGGCCTCAGCGTCCGCGCGCTGAAGTCGGACAACTACGAGAGCAACTGGCAGAACTACGCGACGAGCGAATCGCCCGAGGTGACGCTGGGCGATCACTTCAAGCACCGCAGATCGTAACCGTCGGCGGTGATATGGACGACCCGTGACCGAAGGCAGCATGACGAAGGCGGCGCTCGTGGAGGAGGTGGCCCGCGTCGCCGACCTCACGAAGAAGCACGCGGAAATCATCGTCGACACCGTGTTCCACAGCATCGTGGAGGCGCTGCACCGGGGCGAGAAGATCGAGCTGCGCGGCTTTGGCAGCTTCCGCCTCCGGCGCCGCGAGCCGCGCCGGGGCCGCAATCCGAAGACGGGCGACCGGGTGGACGTGCCGTCGAAGCGCGTGCCCTACTTCAAGCCCGGCAAGGAACTCAAGGAGCTGATCAACCGCGAGGTGGATCAGGCCGGCCGCGCGGCGCTGTCCTAGGAAACTGTCGGCCAGGCCGTGGAACGTCTCTGGGCCCCGTGGAGGCTGGCGTACGTGACGAGCGCGAGCAGCGGGGACAGCGGCGGTTGCATCTTCTGCGGCGCGCTCGACACCGACCCGCCCTCACCCCTGATCCTGCACCGCGGCGCGCGGTGCTTCGCCATTCTGAACAAATACCCTTACAGCAACGGCCACCTGCTGGTCGTGCCGCACCGTCACCTCGGGACGCTAGCCGGGCTGGACGGCGTCGAGCTGGGTGAGCTGGCCGCGCTGACGCAGGCGGCCGAGAAGGTGCTGACGGCGGCGTACGCCCCGCACGGCATCAACGTGGGCATCAACGTGGGGCGCGCGGCCGGCGCCGGCGCGCCGGGACATCTGCACGTGCACCTGGTGCCGCGCTGGGACGGCGACACCAGCTTCATGACGGTGGTGGCCGGCACGCGCGTCGTGCCGGAAACGCTGGACGCGACGGCGCAGCGCCTGCGGCCGATCTTCGAGCGGGTGCTCGCCGCGCCGGCCGGCTGACAACGCAGGAACCTCACAATCGACGAAGGGGGACGACGAGCACCCCAGCAGTCGGCCCCCGGGGGTTTGGGGCGCAGCCCCAAGTGGAAACGTCAGCCGCGGCCGGCCAGGACCTGCTTGGCGATCGTCTGCAGTTGCATGTTCGAGGTGCCTTCGTACACCTGGCCGATGACGGCGTCCCGATACAGCTTCTCGACCGGGTAGTCCTTGGTGTAGCCGACACCGCCGAACAGCTGCACGGCAAGCGACGTAACGCGCTCCGCGACCTGCGACGAGAACAGCTTGGCCATCGCCCCCGCGGTCAGATAGGAACGTCCGGCATCGCGCAGCCGCGCCGCGTTGTAGACCATCAGCCGCGCCGCTTCGAGCTCGGTCGCCGCCTGGGCGAGCTGGAACTGCACGCCCTGGAAGGCGCTGATCGGCTGGCCGAACTGCTTCCGCTCCTGCACGTAGGCGAGCGTGTGGTCGAGCGCCCCCTGCGAGAGACCGACCATTTGCGCGCCGATGCCGATCCGTCCTTCGTTCAGCGTTTCGATCGCCACCTTGTAGCCGCGGCCGAGCTCGCCCAGGATGTTGTCGCGCGGCACGCGGCAGTCGTCGAGCAGCAGCTCGCAGGTGCTGCTGGCGCGGATGCCGAGCTTGTCTTCCTTCTTGCCGACGCGGAACCCGGGCGTCGCGCGCTCGACCAGGAAGGCGGTGATGCCGCGGTAGCCGTCCCCAGGCGCCGCGTTGGCGAAGACGATGAACAGCTCCGCCTCCTCCGCGTTGGAGATCCAGAGCTTCCGCCCGTTCAGCACGTAGTCGTCGCCGTCGGCGTCGGCGCGAGTCGCCAGCGCGAAGGCGTCGCTTCCCGAACCCGCCTCCGACAGGGCGTAGGCCCCTACCGCGCCCCCTGCCAGCCGCGGCAGGAAGCGGCGCTTGACGTCGTCGCTGCCCCAGCGGAGCAGCGCGTTGATCACCAGCGTGTTCTGGACGTCCACGACGAGGGCGACGGACGGGTCGACGCGGGCCAGCTCCTCCACGGCGATGACGGACAGGAAGAAATGCCCTCCCGCGCCGCCGAACTTCTCGGGAATCTCGACCGCCATCAGGCCGAGGTCGACGAGCTTGTCGATCAGCGTGCGCGGAATATGCGCCTGCTCATCCATCTCGCGCACGAGCGGCGCCACTTCCGCCGCCGCAAACGCGCGCACGTTGGCGCGCAGCAGTTCCTCGTCCTCCGATAACCGGGTCAAGGGTGGTGCAGGATCCACGGTGTCAGACATCTATCGAACCTCTTGTTAAATGGGGCTGCGCCCCAAACCCCCGGCAAGCGCATATCGTCGAATATGCTTGCTCGTTGCGCCTTGTCAGCCGCGCGGCTGACTGGTCTCGGTGCGACGCAGGGTTTCGGCACAGGCTGCCCGGCCCGCGGCGGGCTCCTGCCCCGATGGTATCATTGAGAACGGTTCCCCCCGGGATTACGAGGCCTGCATGCATTGTCTCACCTGTCGGCGGTTGCTTCCCGTCCTGCTTGCCGTGCTTGCCGTCGTCGTCCTGGCGCGCCTGCCAGGGGCGCGGGCGCAGCAGCAGGCGCCGGATCCGGACACCGCGCCCGCTGAGGCGGAAGCGCCGGCGAACCAGCAGCAGCCGGCGGAGCCCGAGTCGCCGACCTTCCGGGCGGGCATCAACTTCATCCGCGTCGACGTCATCGTCGCCGACGACGACGGCAACCTCGTGCGCGACCTGGACGTGTCGGATTTTCAGGTGCTCGAGGACGGCGAGCCGCAGAACATCGAGTCGTTCCAACTGATCGAGATCGGACCGGTTCCCGCTCCGGACGCCGAGCCGGCGCGTCCGATCATCAACAGCTATGACGAGGAGCGGGAGGCGGCGCGCGCGGACACGCGCATATTCGTCGTCTTCTTCGACGACTATCACGTGCGCTGGGAGAACGGCGTCCGCGCCGGCCGCACGCTGGCGCGTTTCATCCGCGAGAACCTGCGGCCGACCGACATGATCGGCGTCATGTATCCGCTCACGCCGCTCGACGACGTGCGGCTGACCCGCAACCATGAAGCGATCGCGGAGGCGGCGGAGAACTTCTACGGCGTGAAGTACGACTACCAGCCGCGCAACATGTTCGAGCAGCGCTACGCGCAGTACCCGACGGAGATCGTGGAGCGCCTGCGCAACGACGTGTCGCTGTCGGCGCTCGAAGGGCTGATGATCCGTCTTGGCGGCCTGCGCGAGGGGCGCAAGAACGTGCTGCTCATCAGCGAGGGGTTCTCCAATTACGTGCCGGTCGAGCTGCGCAGCATGAACGCGGAGATGTTAGACGGTCCGACGGTGCCGACGGTGGGGAACGAGCGCTACGAAGAGACCGCCCAGTTCTTCTCGGACTCGGGCCTCATATTCGACCTGCGCGACGTGTACTCGACCGCCAACCGCTTCAACACGACGATCTACTCGCTGGACCCGCGCGGACTGGCGATCAGTGAGTACGACGTCAGCCAGCGTTCGGTCAACCGGCGCACGGACGACCGGATGCTGCGTTCCACCCGCGACACGCTGTACGTCCTGGCGCGGGAGACCGACGGCCGCACCATCATGAACTCGAACGACCTGCGGCCCGGGCTCAACCAGATGCTGCGCGATTCGAGCGCCTACTACCTGTTGGGGTACAGCTCGTCCCGGGCGCCGACGGACGGCAAGTACCACGAGATCGAGGTGCGGGTGCAGCGCGACGATGTGGACGTGCGGCACCGGCGGGGGTACTGGGCGCTGACCGAGCGGGACATCGAGCGCGCGATGACGCCGGTGATCAACGAGCCGCCGAAAGCGGTCGACACGGCGCTCTCGGCGCTCGCCGCGCCGCGCCGCGGCCGGCGCCTGGTGCGCACCTGGATCGGAGCCGCCAAGGGCGAGAACGGGCGCACGCGGGTCACCTTCCTGTGGGAGCCGGAGCCGGCTGCGGGCGGCCGCGGTGATGAGCCGGCGCGGGTTCTGCTGACGGCGATGAGCGACAATGGCGGCCCGTCCTACCGCGGGCGGGTGCCCGAATCGGAGGGTAGCGCCGGCCGTGGCACGGGCCGCCGCGACGCACCGGCCGAGCCGGGGGACGCCAGCGTGCAGTTCGAGGCGGCGCCCGGTCCGCTGCAGCTCAGTCTGGCGGTCGAGGATGCGGCCGGGGACGTCATCGAGCGCGACCGGCGTACGGTCGAGATCCCCGATTTCACGGGCACGGACCTCGTGCTGAGCACGCCGTCGTTCGTGCGCGCCCGCAACGAGATGGAATGGAGGGCGGTGGTCGACGACGCCGGCGTAGTGCCCACGGCGTCCCGGGAGTTCCGGCGCACGGAGCGGATCCTGATCCGGTTCGAGGCCTACGCGGCGGGAGACGCGCAGCCGGAGGTGAAGGCCCGGCTGCTGAACCGCGGCGGCGAGCCGATGCACCCCCTCGATGTCCGGGCGGCCGAATCCGGACGTCCGTACCAGGTGGACGTCCGGCCGGCCCATCTGCCGCCGGGCGACTACGTGATCGAGCTCTCCGCCTCGTCCCCTACCGATGAGGTGACGCAGTTGGTCGCCTTCAGATTGCGCTCATGACGTCATCCACGGTTTCCGATCGTTCCCCACGGTCGCTCTACACGGCAGCGGATGCGCCGGAGACGGCTTCGCAGAACCTGGGCGAGCCGGGCCGCTTCCCGTATACGCGCGGCATCCATGCCTCCGGGTACAGCGGCAAACTGTGGACAATGCGCCAGTTCTCCGGGTTCGGCACGCCGGCGGAGACGAATCGGCGCTACCACGAGTTGCTGCGCGCCGGCGGGACCGGCCTGAGCGTGGCGTTCGATCTCCCGACGCTGATGGGGCGCGACCCCGACCATCCGTTGTCACTCGGCGAGGTGGGCAAGTGCGGCGTGAGCATCGCCTCGCTGGCCGACATGGAGGAACTTCTTGAGGGGCTGCCGCTCGACGAAATCACGACGTCGATGACGATCAACTCGCCTGCGGCGATGATCTTCGCGATGTACCTGGTGGTGGCGGAGCAGCGCGGCGCGTCGTGGGCGAAGTTGTCCGGGACGATCCAGAACGACATCCTGAAGGAGTACATCGCGCAGAAGGAGTACATCTACCCGCCGCGTCCGTCGATGCGGCTGGTGATCGACGTGTTCGGCTTCTGCGCCGATCGCGTGCCGCGCTGGAACACCATTTCGGTGAGCGGCTACCACATCCGGGAGGCGGGGTCGACCGCCCTGCAGGAGCTGGCGTTCACGCTGCGCGACGGTGTCGAGTACGTGCAGTACGGCGTCGACGCCGGTCTACCGGTCGACCGCTTCGTGCCGCGCATTTCGTTCTTCTTCAACGCGCACAACGACTTCTTCGAGGAGATCGCGAAGTACCGCGCCGCGCGCGCGCTGTGGGCCTCCGTCATGCGCGAGCGCTTCGGCGCTCAGGACGAGCGGTCGTGGAAGCTGCGCTTCCACACCCAGACCGCCGGCGTGACCCTGACCGCGCAACAGCCGTACAACAACGTCGTGCGGACGGCGATTCAGGCGTTGGCGGCGGTGCTCGGCGGCACCAACTCGCTGCATACGAACTCGCTGGACGAGGCGCTTGCGCTGCCCACGTCCGAGGCGGTCCTGCTGGCGCTGCGTACGCAGCAGGTGATCGCGCACGAGAGCGGCGTGACCAGCGTTGTCGACCCGTTCGGCGGGTCGTACTACCTGGAGCGGCTCACGGCGGATCTGGAGGCGGGCGCGCGGGAGTATTTCGAGACGATCGACCGCTACGGCGGCATGGTGGAGGCCATCGAGGAGGGGTATCCGCAACGCGAGATCGCCGACAGCGCCTACCGTTCCCAGCAGGCGGTGGAAGCGGGCGAGCAGACGATCGTCGGCGTGAACCGCTACACGGACGATGCGCCGGCCGATATTCCGATTCTGCAGATCGACGAACAGGTCGAGCGGGATCAGGTGGCGCGGGTGGCCGACCTGCGCGGCCGCCGGGACGCCGCCGCCGCCGAGCGGACAATCGACGCGCTCCGGCGCGCCGCCTCGGGGCCCGCGAACCTGATGCCGTTCATCCTGGATGCCGTTCGCGCGTACGGGACCGTCGGCGAGATGTGCGACGCGTTGCGCGACGTCTGGGGCGAGTACGAGGAGACCCCAGGGGTCTGATCCCTATGACACGCGCCATACGAGTGGTCATCGCCAAGCCGGGGCTCGACGGGCACGACCGCGGGGCCAAGGTAATCGCCCGCGCGCTGCGCGACGCCGGGATGGAGGTGATTTACACCGGGCTGCGGCAGACACCGGAGCACATCGTCGAGGTGGCGTTGCAGGAGGATGCCGACGTCATCGGTCTCTCCATCCTGTCGGGGGCCCATAATCACATCTGTCCGCGGCTCGTGACGCTGCTACGGGAGAAGGGCCTCGACGACGTGCTGGTCGTGGTCGGGGGCATCATTCCGGATGCCGACGTGCCCCAGTTGGAGGCGCTAGGCATCGGCGGGGTGTTCCAGCCGGGCACCCCGATGCAGGCGATCAGCGAATTCATACAGAGCCACGTCCGGCGCAGCGAGTCCGCCGCCACCTGACAGGAATCCGTTCGAACGCGGTGGAATTCGCCCCGGGCGGCCCCCGCCGCCACCCCCCAGCATGCCTGAACTGACGAAGGTCTTCGAGCACGCGCAGGTTGATCCCAAGTGGTACGCGTACTGGGAAACGGTGGGCGCGTTCCGCGCCGACCCTGCATCCGGCCGCCCGCCGTTCAGCATGGTGCTGCCCCCGCCGAACGTAACCGGCTGGCTGCACATAGGCCATGCCCTCAATCAGACGCTGCCCGACATCGTGGCGCGCTGGAAGCGGATGCAGGGGTACGACGTGTTGTGGCTGCCCGGCACCGACCACGCCGGCATCGCGACGCAGAACGTCGTCGAGAAGCAGCTTGCGGCCGAAGGACAGTCGCGGCACGACCTGGGACGCGAGGCATTCGAAGCGCGCGTCTGGAAATGGGTGGAGCAGAGCCACGGCACCATCACCAGCCAGATGCGCAAGCTCGGCTCGTCGGTCGACTGGTCGCGCGAGCGCTTCACGCTGGACGAGAACCTGTCCCGGGCGGTCCGCCGCGTGTTCGTGTCACTGCACGCAGATGGCCTGATCTACCGCGGCACCTACCTCGTGAGCTGGTGTCCGCGCTGCCGGACGGCGTTGTCCGATCTCGAGGTGGTGCACCAGGACACCAACGGCCACCTGCACCACCTGCGGTATCCAATTGCCGGCGGCGGCGGGACGGTCACGGTCGCGACCACGCGCGTGGAGACGATGCTGGGCGATACGGCGGTCGCCGTGCACCCTGACGACGAGCGCTACCGGGATCTGGTCGGGCGCACGGTCTTGCTGCCGATCCTCGGCCGGGAGCTGCCGGTAATCGCCGACGAATTCGTCGACCCGGCGTTCGGGACGGGCGCCGTCAAGGTGACCCCGGCCCACGACCCGAACGACTTCGAGATGGGGCAGCGGCACGCGCTGGCGCAAGTGTCCGTAATCGGCGAGGACGGCCGGATGACCGCCGAAGCGGGTCCGTACGCCGGCCAGGACCGCCTGGAGGCGCGCGAGGCGCTCGTCGCGGCGCTGGATGCGGAAGGACTGCTGGCCGGCGTGACGGACCACGTGCACGCCGTCGGACACTGCCAGCGGTGCGGAACGGTGATCGAGCCGCTGCTGTCGACCCAGTGGTTCGTGCGGATCGGGCCGCTGGCGGAGCAGGCGATCGAGGCGGTGCGGCAGGACCGCACCACTTTCGTGCCCGGCAACTGGACGCGGACCTACGAGGAGTGGATGACCGGCATCCACGACTGGTGCATCTCGCGCCAGCTCTGGTGGGGCCACCGGATTCCCGCCTGGCATTGCGACGCCTGCGGCAAGATCACCGTCACGGAAGAGGCGCCCGCGGCCTGTGCGTGCGGGGCGCCTGTGCGGCAGGACACCGATGTGCTCGACACCTGGTTCAGCTCCGGGCTGTGGCCGTTCAGCACGATGGGGTGGCCCGCCGCGACCGCCGACCTGGCGCGCTACTACCCGACCAGCCTGCTGATCACGGCGCACGATATCATCTTCTTCTGGGTCGCGCGGATGATGATGCTGGGGATCAAGTTCGCCGGCGACGTGCCGTTCAAGCAGATTTACATCACGTCGCTCGTGCGCGACGCGCACGGCCGCAAGATGAGCAAGTCCAAGGGGAACGTAGTCGATCCGCTGGAGCTGATCGGCGAGATCGGCGCGGACGCCTTCCGCTTCACGCTGGCGGCGCTGGCCTCGCCCGGGATGGATATTTCGCTGTCGGAAGGCCGGTTGCGCGGTTACCGGCAGTTCGTCAACAAGATCTGGAACGCTTCACGGTTCGTGTTGATGAATCTGCCCGCGGGTCTGGAGACGCGCCCGGCGGTCCCCGCAGCGCCCGAGCTGGACCTCATCCACCGCTGGATTCTGCACCGCGCGAGCGAGGTGAGCCGCCGGCTGCAGGTATCGCTCGAGGAGTTCCGCTTCGACGTGGCGGCCGACGCGCTGTACCACTTCTGCTGGCACGAATATGCCGACTGGTACATTGAGCTCGTGAAACCGCGCCTGCAGACCGCCGGCGCCGTCGGGGACGACGCCGTGGCGGTGCTCCTCGAGGTGCACGATCGCATTCTGCGCATGCTCCATCCGTTCATGCCGTTCGTCACCGAGGAGATCTGGCAGGCGTTGCCGCCGCGCGCCGGCGACGGCCGCACGCCCGACGGTGCGGGGCGCACGATCACGCTCGCGCCGTTTCCGGCGCCGGTCGAGGCCTGGCGGGCCGACCGGGCGGTCGCCGCCATGGCGTTGCTGCAGGAGATCGTCACGGCCATCCGGACGGTGCGCTCCGAGTGGGGCGTGGCCCCCTCGCGGCGGATCAACGCGGTGGTGGAGGGCGGCGGAACCGAGGTGCGGGAGCTGATCGAGCGCTGCGCCGAGGACATCCAGCGGCTGGCGGGTCTCGAATCGATCGAGTGTGCCGAGCAGGTGCCGCGCGCGCCGGACACGGTGCGGCGCCTCGTGCGCGATTTCCAGTTGCACATGCCGCTGGCCGGGGTTGTCGACCGCGCCCGTGAGGCCGCGCGCGTCAAGCGCGATCTGGAGAAGCTCCTGCGGCAGCGCACGGCGCTTGAGGGGCGGCTGGAGAACCGCGCGTTCGTGGAGAAGGCCGATCCCGCCGTGGTGCGCGAAACGCGCCGGCAGGCGGCGGACGGAGCCCGGCAGCAGGCGAAGCTCGAGCAGATCCTGCAGGAGCTCGGCGTGTGAGCGATAGCGCGGTCGATCGGCTCGATCCCGCGTGCTACCGGGAGATCGTGCGCCGGGCGCTCGCCGAGGATATGCGCAGTGGCGACGTCACGACCGCAGCGACGATCCCGGCGGCGCAACGCGCAACGGGCGCGCTGATCGTCAAGTCGGCGTGCGTGCTCGCAGGGCTCGACGTGGCGGTGGAGGCGTTTCTCCAGCTCGATCCTCATGCCGGGATCACCCGGCTGCGGCGGGACGGCGAGCAGTGCGCCGCCGGCGAGACGGTCGCCCGGATTGCCGGTGCGGCGCCGGCGCTCCTGGCGGCGGAGCGGACGGCTCTCAATTTCCTGCAACGCCTGTCGGGAATCGCGACGTTGACGAGCCGTTTCGTGGACGTCGTTGCCGGCCGTTGCGTCGTGCTGGATACGCGCAAGACGACGCCCACGCTGCGCGTCCTGGAGAAGTACGCGGTGCGTGCCGGCGGCGGCACCAACCATCGGACGGCGCTCGACGACGGCATGTTGATCAAGGACAATCACATCCAGGTCGCCGGGTCGCTGGCCGCGGCGGTGCGCAGCGCGCGGGCCGCCGGCCACCGCCTGCCGATCGAGGTGGAGGCGGGCAGCCTGGACGAAGCCGAGGCGGCGCTCGCGGCGGGGGCCGACATCATTCTCCTCGACAACCTGCCGGCGCACGAGGTGCGGGAGGCGGTCGCGCGTATCGGTGGGCGCGCGCAGACCGAGGCGTCGGGCGGCGTGACGCTCGATGCGGCCGCCGAGTTGGCGGCCACGGGCGTGACTTGCATTTCCGTCGGCGCCCTGACGCACTCGGCCCCGGCGGTCGATTGCAGCTTCGACCTGCACCCGGCTGACAAAGCGTGACGAGCGAGCGTATTCGACAATTCGTTAGCGAGGAACAACAGAGTCTGCCAGGGGGACGACGAGCACTCAAGCAGTCGTCCCCAGGCCCGCACGGCGGGCCGCGGCAAGCGCGGCGCGGGGCAAAGGGGTCCCCGCTAGCGCTTGCCGGGGGTTCGGGGCGCAGCCCCGAGGTGATGAAGCCGTCCCCGCTAGCGCTTGCCGGGGGTTTGGGGCGCAGCCCCATGTGGTCATGACCGAACCGCTCCCGGCTGATGTCGCGCGGGCGCTCGGCGCCGCCTCCGGGCGCCTGGGAGCCTGGGCCGACCGTGTCGTCTACCGTTCCGTCGTGCCGTCCACGAACGACGTCGCGCGGCAATTGGCGGCGGCAGGCGCCGCCGGCGGCACGACGGTGCTGGCCGGGGCGCAGACCGCGGGGCGCGGCCGGCAGGGACGCCGGTGGTTCTCGGCGCCGGGCGCCGGGTTGTACTGCTCGGTGGTGGTGCGGGGTGTCGATTCGGCGGTAGTGACACTCGCGGCGGGCGTGGCGGCGGCGGAGGGCGTGCGCGCCGCGACCGGACTGCCGGTCGAGATCAAGTGGCCGAATGACATAGTGCTCCCGGTGCAGGCTAGCGGCAGCGCGGCGAAGGTCGGCGGCATTCTCACGGAGGCGGCACGCCTCGGCGCCGCCGCGGAAGCGGTTATCGTCGGCGTGGGGATCAACGTGGCGGACGTGGCGTTTCCCGAGGAGATTGCCGCGCGCGCCGGATCGCTGGGCGCCGCGTTGGGCGCGCCGGTGGATCGCGGGGCCGTGCTCGTCGAGTTGCTCGCCGCACTGGCGCATTGGCTGCGGCTGCTGGCGGCCGGCGAGGTGGCGCGCGTGCTCGACCGTTGGCGCGCGCTGGCCCCGAGCAGCACGGGCGCGGCGGTGGAATGGCGCGTCGACAACGCGCGCCGGCGCGGCGTGACGGCCGGGATCGATCTCGACGGTGCGTTGCTGGTCCGCCGCGGGGAGCGCGTGGAGCGCCTGGTCGCGGGAGAAGTGACCTGGGTGACCGCCCCCGCAAGCGGCCCGTCCGGGTCCATCGGCTTGTAGCTTGAGAGGGCCTCGGATGCTGCTGGCTATCGACATCGGCAATACCAACATCGTCATGGGGATCTTCGCCGGCCGCAAGCTGGCGGTGAGCCTGCGCCTGGCAACCTGGCCCGACCGGACGGCTGACGAGCTATGGGTGGTCGTCAGCCAGCTGCTCGCAGGCAAGCACGTGGCGATTGACGCCATCGACGGGGTAGTCCTGTCATCGGTGGTGCCGGCGCTGACGAAGACCATTGCCGAGATGGTCGAGCGCGGTCTCGGCCGCTCGGTGCTGGGGGTCGATACGAGCAACGCGGGGCTTGCGGTGCGCTACGACAATCCGGACGAGGTGGGCGCCGACCGTCTCGTGAACGCCGTGGCGGCGTGCGAGCTGTACGGGACCGAATCGCGACCGGTGATCGTGGTCGACTTCGGCACCGCCACCACGTTCGACGCGGTGTCGATGCGCCATGGCTATCTCGGCGGCGTCATCTGTCCCGGCGTCGACATTTCCGCGGACGCCCTGTTCCAGCGCGCGGCGCGCCTGCCGCGGGTCGAAGTGAGCCGGCCTGCCGGCCTGATCGGCCGCACCACCGTGGCGTCCATGCAGTCGGGCCTGTTCTTCGGCCACGTCGCCATGGTCGAAGGGATCGTCGAGCGGCTCCGGGAGGCCCTGCGCGACGAGGGTGACGCGGTCTGCGTCGCTACCGGCGGGCTGGCCGGCGCAATCGCCGGGGAGACCCCGCTCATTGATCATGTGGACCACGACCTCACGCTGACCGGCCTGCGGCTTGTCTGGGAGCGAAACTCTACATCCTTACCACTTCGCTAACAACAAGCGTGAACCTGTAGACAATTGGTAATACGGGGTTTACGGCGTTTCTCGTCTTGACGCGGTGCGGCCGGCCCGGTTTCTCCAACAGTGGTAAGCGGGCTTTTTTGTGGTTGTAAATGTGGTAATTTCTGCGGCAAGGGGGTGCCACATGGGGCGACTGACAGCGGCGCAAGTTCGGACTCTAGGGCCGGGGCGGTACTCGGACGGCGGTACGCTGACCCTGCTAGTCGGCAAGGCTGACCGCGGGCGAAGTTGGGTGCAGCGGCTGATGCTTCGCGGGCGGCGGTGCGATGTTGGACTCGGCCCGGCGAGCGTCGTTACGCTGGCGATGGCGCGGCAACGGGCGCTGGAGAATCGCCAGCTAGTGTGGGCCGGCGGCGACCCGCGGGACGCCAAGCGCAAGGCCAGCGTACCGACGTTCCGCGAGGCAGCGAAGCGGATGATGACGGCGAACGCGGGCCGCTGGCGCAACGGCCGGACGGCTACCGACATGGTGAGCCAGCTAGAGCGGTACGTGTATCCGGCCATCGGCAACAAGGGCGTTGACGAGATAGACCGGGCCGCCGTGCTGCGCGTGCTGGTACCTGTCTGCACCGAGAAACCGGAGACGGGGCGGCGCGTGCGGCGGGCCGTCCGGGCGGTGCTGGCCTGGGCCATGGCGAACGGCTTCACCGAGACCAACTCGGCCGGCGAGGCTATCGACGCGGCGCTACCCAAGCGAGCGGCGAGCGTCCGGGAGCATCACAAGGCGTTGCCTTACCGCGAGGTGGGCGCGGCGCTGCGGGCCGTCGAGGCGTCGAGCGCGGCGGAGGCCGTCAAGGCGTGCATCACGTTCGCGGTGCTGACCGGCGTTCGGTCTGGCGAGGCGCGCGGCGCCTGCTGGAGCGAGATCGACACAGCGGCGGCAACGTGGACGATACCGGGCAAGCGGATGAAGGGCGGCCGGGAGCATCGGGTGCCGCTGTCGCGCGAGGCGCTGGCCGTGCTGGAGCACGCGGCGGGGCTGTGCGATGGGTCTGACTACGTGTTTCCATCTCCCGCGAGGCCGGGCGCGCCGCTGTCGGATACGGTGCTGGTCCGGGCGCTACAGCGCGCCGGCGTCGAGGCCGTGCCGCACGGGTTCCGCTCCTCGTTCCGCCGACTGGGCCAGCGAGCAAACCGACGCGCCGCACGCGGTCTGTGAGATGGCGCTTGCGCATTCGGTTGGGTCCGCTGTCGAGCGGTCCTATGCGCGGTCCGATCTCTTCGACCGGCGCCGCGGTTTGATGGACCAGTGGGCGGCGTTCATGACCGGCGCCCGTTCGTAATCGCTGTATTGCCCAATGCCTATTGGGTAGGCGTTGACCGCTTGCCCAATAGGCCGTAACCTGGAAGCGTTCGCCATCGAGGGCGCCGGCTGGCGCTCCCGCCTACCCTGCGAACCTGCGGACCTGCGACCTGGCGCGCAACCTGGCGCGCGACCTTGCGACCGGGAGACTTGGCGACCCAATGCCGGGAGGTCGCATGCCTGAATTAACCGCCGCTGATGCGCTGCACTACGCGGCCGAATTACAACGCACGCTCCAACACGATACCCCGGCGATGCTCGGGGATTTTTGCAGACTGCGCCCAGAGGCCGGCGAGGAGCTACGCGAGGCGCTCGATCTGCTGATGCCGTTCGTGACGATGCTGGCGCGGGCTGTCGAGCGTATGCACGCGGCCGACTGCGCCGCAGCCGGCGGCGTGCGCTGGCGGGTGCACTGATATGGGGATCAAGGTGACCGTCACGCGCAACGGGCCGCCGATGCGGGCGAACATGCGATCCGCGCTGGCGACGCTCGGCAATCAACTAGGGCGTGTTAACACTAACGCAGTGCATCGAAAATGAGTGCGAAGTGGATGAAGCCAAGGAAGAGCACATCCAGCTTGTCAAAGCGCGAGAAGATCCGGCGATAGCCCTTCAAGCGGCGGAACAGGCGCTCGATCTCGTTGCGCCGCTTGTACAGCTCCCGGTCGTACTCCCAAGGGTCCACGCGGGTCGCGACCGGCGGCACCACCGGCGTGAACCCCAGGTCCAACGCCAGTTGGCGGGTCTCGTCACCCTGGTAGGCGCGGTCCATCACCAGCGCCAGCGGCTCGTCGTGCGGTCCCCAGTGCGTGAGGAGCTTGCGCCCTTCCGGCGCATCGTGGGCTTGGCCGGGGGAAAGCGCGAACGTTATTGCCGTACGAGCATCCGCGGTAACCAGATGAATCTTGGTGGTCCACCCGCCGCGGGATTTGCCGATGGCCTGGGGACCGTTTTTTTTAGCGCCCCCGTGCCGTCGGGATGGACCTTGACGATGGTGCTGTCCAGCGACACCGCCTCCAGCTTGATGCGGATCAACTGGGCGCGTTGCAGGTGTTCGAACACCCGGTCGAGCACCCCGTTTTTGGACCAGCGATTCATGCGGGTATAGATCGTGTGCCAATTCCCGAAGCGACGCGGCATGCCCCGCCACTTGCACCCGTGCTCGGCGACGTACAGGATCGCATTGAGCACCTGCTGGTTGGACACGCTGACATTGCCACGTTGCCGCGGAAGATAGGACGCAATGCGCGCGTACTGTGCCTCGGTGAGTTCCACCCATGAAGGGTAACACGATCAGGCTAAATAGTATTAACAGGCCAGACGCGGTAGCGCTGCACGTTGTGGGCCAGCCGCTCGCGGACCTGGAGCCGGGCGAGCGGGCGGCGGTCAAGGTCGTTTGCGAGTCGGCAAACCTGCTAGAACCTATCTCAAAATTGAGATCGGGGTCGAATTAAGTTAATCTTATTGTGATGGTGAAGTTGACCGACGAGCAATGGGAACGGATTCGGGAGCACTTTCCTGAGGAGCGTCGTGTTCCGGGGCGAGCGGGTCGCAAACCTATTCCGACCCGTCGGGTGCTGGAGGCGGTCTTGTGGATTCTGAACACGGGCGCACAATGGCATATGTTGCCGCAGTGTTATTCGAACTACAAGACCGTGCATCGCCGCTTTCAGACGTGGTGCCGCCACGAGGTGCTCCGGGATATCCTGGTGGATGTGGCCAATACGCTCCGCGAGCGGGGCGGCCTGGACGAATCGGAGAGTTTCATTGACGCGATGTTCTCGTCGGCGAAGGGGGGTGGCGCGGAGGTCGGCCCGACGAAGCGCGGAAAAGGCGTGAAAATCATGGGGATCGTGGACCGGGAGGGGCTGCCGCTCTCGGTCAGCACTCACGCGGCGAACCATCATGAAGTCACGTTGGTGCAGTTGAGCTTCGAATTCTACATGATTGAGGCGACGCCGGAGCACCTGATTGGCGACAAAGCGTACGACAGTGACCCCTTGGACGCTGAACTGAAGGTCGAGGGTGTCGAGATGATCGCGCCGCATCGCAAGAATCGGAAGCGGCGCAAGACACAGGACGGTCGGCCCTTACGTCGCTACGCGCGGCGGTGGAAGGTCGAGCGCTTTTTTGCCTGGCTCCAATGGCAGCGCCGTATTGTGACGCGCTGGGAGTACTATCCGAACAACTTCCTGGGCTTTGTGCAGCTCGCATCCCTGCTGATATTGTTTAAACGATTTTGAGATAGGTTCTAGTCACGCAGTACGCGGCGGGTTCCCACATTCCGGCGGAGGTCTGCAAGGCGGCCGTGTTGCGGCTGGCGTTCTACGACTACCACACGCGATATCCGCTCAAGATTTCGCCCGAAACGCTCATACATGCGGCCCGGCGCGGATCGCCTAATCCGCTGCGGAGTTCGGGCGCTACGGCGCTGCTGAGCGCGTGGAAACGGCGCCGGGCGGCGCCATGCGAGGCGGGCCAGTGATAGAGCTAGGCATCGCGCGGGCGCCCGTCGAGAGACGCAACTACACCCAATTCCGCATCGATGCGGCCGTGGCTGACGCGGCCGGCGCTGCGGTCCGGGGCGCTGCGTTCGGGGCTGTCGAGGTAGCGGCCGGCATGTATGCGCGCGCGTTCGCTGCGGCTGAAGTCGAGCCGGCCGGCGCCCGCACGGCTGCGCTCACCCCGGCGCTACTGTCGAGCCTGGCGCGGCGGCTGGCAACGGGCGGCGAGAGTTTGCACGCCATCGAGGTAGACGGCGGGCGCGTCGAGCTACGCGAGGCGTCGAGCTGGGACGTGCGCGGCGGGCCGGCGCCGGACGGCTGGCGCTACACGGTCACAACGTCCGGGCCATCTTCGACCACTACCGAAACCATACCGGCCGCGGGAGTCGTGCACGTGCGCTATGCGACGCGGCCGGGCGAGCCGTGGCGCGGGCGCCCGCCGCTGTCGTTCGCGGAGGATTCGCGCGCGCTGGCTGCGGCTCTGGAGTTGCGACTAGGTCAAGAGCTGGCCGGGCCGGTGGGCCGGTTGATCGCACTGCCGCAAGATGCCGGCGCCGATGAGGGCGAGGGCGAGGGCGAGGGCGTAACGGCAACGCTGCGCCGCGAGCTGGCCGGGCTGGCCGGGCGGCTGGCGCTTGTCGAGACTGTAGCGGGCGGATGGGGCGAGGGTAAGGCGGCGGCGCCCGCGAGCGATTGGACACCGCGGCGGCTGGGCGCCAATCCGCCCGCGGCGCTCGGCGTGCTGCGCTCGGCTGTCGAGGCGTGCGTACTCGGTGTGCTCGGCATACCGCCGGGGCTGGCCGATGCGTCGGCGGATGGCACGTCGCAACGTGAGAGCTACCGGCGATTTTTGCATGGTTCGGTTCAACCGCTGGCCCGGCTGTGTGAGGCCGAGCTGTCGAGCAAGTTAGAGACAGACGCGCGGCTATCGTTCCGGCGCCTGGAGGCTGGCGACATAGCGGGCCGCGCGCGGGCGTGGCGTGGCTTCGTTGGCCGGGATGCTTCGATGGATGACGGCGAGGCGCGGCGGCTGGCGGGGCTGAAATGAGGCCGCGCTACCACGATGCATACCACGCGGGGACCCCTGTTTATGGGTGGATCCATGGGGGGGAGCGGGGTGGGCTATGCCCATCCGGGGATCATGGGCGTTGATCTGAGGCCGTTTCGACGGCGGTTCGTATCGGCGGCATGCCGGCGCGGCGTGCGGCGGACGGCGCTGTCTCTCCCGCGCGGCAACGGTAAATCGTGGCTGGCTGGCTACCTGGTGAGCGAGGCGCTACGGCCGGGCGGAGGGCTGTATACGGCCGGCGCTGAAAACGTCCTGCTAAGCGGTTCATTCAATCAAGCGCGGCACGTCTACCGGTTCGCCCGGGCGATGCTGGGCGAGGGCGGCGAATACGCCTACCGGGACTATTCCGGGGCGATGGGGATCCGCCACAAGCCGAGCAACACGATCTTGAATGTGCTGTCGAGCCGGGCGAAAAGCGCGTTCGGCATTGTGGGCGCTCGGCTGGCCGTGGCTGATGAGCCGGGCGCATGGGATGTCGTCGGCGGCGAGCTGATGGCCGATGCACTGGACACCGCCATCGGCAAGCCTGGGACCGATCTGACGGTCGTCTACATCGGCACGCTCGCCCCGGCCGTTTCGGGATGGTGGCACGATCTGATCGCGGATGGTTCGGGCGGTTCGACGTTCGTGCAAGCGCTCACCGGCGACGGCGACAAGTGGGACCGCTGGCCGGAGATCCGGCGCTGTAATCCGCTCACGGCGATCTCGCCGGAGTTCCGCGAGACGTTGCGCGAAGAGCGCGACAAGGCGCGCCCAGTCGCTCGGCGCATAGGCCGGCCCGTAGTCGGGATCGATCTCGGCGGCGGGCGAGCATGGTCGGCGGCCGTTGCGATCTGGCCGGCCGGGCGCATCGAGGCGCTGGCGCTGGCGCCCGGTACGCCATCGTTGACCGATCAGGAACGGCGGGATCGCGTGCCGCGCGGGACGTACGAGCGGCTGGCCGCGGCGGGCGTGCTGTCGACGGACGGGGATTGGCGCGTGCCGCGTGTCGAGACGTTGACCGCGCGCGCGCTGGCATGGCGCCCGGCCGTGGTCGTGTGCGATCGGTTCCGGCTGGGTGAGCTGCAAGACGCCATCGGCACGCGCGCGGCTGTCGTGCCGCGGATCGCCCGCTGGTCTAGCTGCGCGGAGGATATCCGGGCGCTGCGGCGGCTGGCGCTTGACGGGCCGCTGTCTGTCGAGCCTGGCGCGGCGGCCCTGCTACGTGCGAGCCTGAGCGTTGCGGTGGTCAAGTCGGACGATCAGGGAAACACGCGGATAGCGAAAAGCGGGAGCCACAATACCGGCAGGGATGACGCTGCGGCGGCGCTGGTGCTGGCCGCTGGGGCGGCCGTGCGGCGCCCGGTATGCCGCGCGCCTAGGCTGACGTTGGTGGTATGACGCATGACCAGTCGAGGCGGTTCGCGGGCGTGGCGCCGGATGCCGTCGAGGGCGTGGGAGCGGTGAGGCTGGCGGCGTTGTCGAGGGACGGTTACCGCTGCCGGGAGTGCGGCATGCCGGGCGATCTGGAAGTGCATCACGTCGAGCCGCTGGAGCGCGGCGGGGCGGCGCTGGAGCTGGGCAACCTGGAGACGTTGTGCCGCGATTGTCACCTTGCGCAGCATGCGGACGTCGAGCGGCTGGAGTGGTCCCGATGGCTGGCGAGGCTGGCGGGTGAGTAATCCGCCGCGGGTGGTGTCGGGCCATGCGTGGCACTACATGCGGTTTTGCGGCGCCGTCTGGCCGTCCGGTCTGGTCTGTGGGCGCCCGGCGGAGTTCCTGCCGCTGGAGGTGCCGCGCTGCCGGTTGCATGGCGGGCGGGGGCTGCGCAAGGGCGAGCCGATGCCGCGGCGCAAGGGGCAGGGCGAATCAGGCTGGGCGATCAATCTCGGCCCGAAGAGCGGCCGGGACGGGTGACAACTATGGAGCGGTCCGGCGCGCGGGTGCCCAGTCGAGCGCCGGGGCAACGGGGCCTCCCGGCCTCGCCGCTCCACCATTTCGCATTTCGGGCGGTTCGTTGCGGGTGGGTCTCCGCCCGCGGCGGCGTAAGTGGTTGGTCACCGGCCGCCCGATTCCATCGTGCGGATAGGCGTCAGCTGCCCGTGCTTTGGTTAGTCGCTTTCTGATCGTCGCGTGCAAGCGCACAGGCGAGACTGCTAGGAGTCTGCGCCCCAGAACGATTTTGGGACCTCGTGGTGGGAAATTGTTCTCGATCGGTGCCACAAGAAGGCTCCGTGGTGGGAAAGGCCGGCGTATTCTGCAGCGTTCTGGGCCATCTGGTGGGATTTTTAGCTCGTTATTTTTCCTGCGGCGCAGACTCCTAGCTAGTGTCCGCCAGAAAACCCGTAACAGGTTGATTCTACGAGTCGCATTTCGGATTTCAAGTGGCGAAGAACGTTGAGATGTCGTAGTTTTGTGGGTGGAATTTCCACTATCGGCCCATTTCGGGGGAATCTTCGAGACGTCGACGTCATGAGAGAAGTTCACAGACGGCAGTTCGAGTTTGGTCAGGTTCCGGTGGAGAAGATTTGGATCGACCCCAAGTCGCGGGACGACATCCCGGCGGTGTTGAAGGGGCTTCAGCACATTTGGTCTGACGAGGAGTTGCGCGCGCGGTTGTTTGCGCTGCTCGACGAGCATGTCCTGCCGGAGACCGACCGGGAGGTCGGGCGTCCGGGGATGGCGCTCTGGCGGATTTTGGTGCTGGGGGTGTTGAAGCAGGGTCTGGGTTGCGACTTCGACCGCCTTCACGACCTCGCGAACCATCACGAGACGGTGCGCGCGTTCCTGGGCCACGGCGATTTCGCCGACAAGACGTATTACGAGTATCAAACGGTGCTCGACAATGTGTGTCTGTTGACGCCGGAGCTGCTGTCAGAAGTCGGGCGGTTGGTGGTGGAGAGCGGCCATACGGTCGCTAAAAAAAAGCCTGGCGAGCGATTGCGCGGGCGGTGTGACTCGTTCGTGGTCGAGACGGACGTGCACTATCCGACGGATGTCAGCCTGTTGTGGGACGCGCTGCGCTGCCTGCTGCGGGAGACCGGGCGGGCGGCTGGGAGACACGCGGTGGGGGGATGGCGTCAGTGGCGGCATCTGTCCAAGGAGGTCAGGAAACTGTTCAACCAGGTGCGTTCGACGCGGCGGGCCAAGCGCCGTCCGGAGCGGGTGGAGGCGTACTTGGCGCGCTGCCGTGCACTGGTCGCTCGGACCATGGAGACCCTCGACGAGTTGCGGGACAAGGGCGTCGAGGAAACCACCTGCCAATCAATCCAGGGCTTTATCGCGCATGCCCAGCGCCAGCTCGGCCAGGTCGAGCGCCGACTCCTGCGGGGCGAGGCGATTGCTCACGAGGAGAAGGTGTTCTCGGTCTTCGAGGAGCATACTCGCTGGGTTTCCAAGGGCAAGGCAGGCACGCCGGTAGAACTCGGGGTTCCTGTAGCTCTCATCGAAGACCAGCATCAATTCATCCTGCACCACAAGATCCTGTGGGAGGGCGAGGACGTCGACGTGGCGGCGCCGATGGTGAGGGAAGCCCAGGCGCGGTATCCCGAACTGCGGGCGTGCAGCTTCGACCGGGGCTTTCACAGCCCTGACAACCGAATCAAGCTCGACGCGCTGCTCGACCTCAACGCGCTGCCGAGAAAGGGGTATCTTTCCAGAGCCGACCGCGAACGGGAGGCGGAGGAACCCTTCGCGGCCGCGCGGCGTGCGCATCCGGCAATCGAGTCGGCCATCAATGGGCTGGAACACCGGGGGCTCGACCGTGTCCGCAGCCATGGCGCCGACGGCTTCGCGCGCACCGTCGCACTGTCGGTACTGGCCGCCAACCTGCATCGCATCGGGTTGCTCCTGCAAAAGCGCGAGCGCAAACGACGACGACTCGCCGCCTGACCGGCCGCTTCCCCTAAAGCATGCCGTGCTCCGACCCGTCGAAAGATGGGAGGGCTTCCCCATCCTTGGCAGCCGGACCTCCGCACTGATTCTTTGCCGGTCGCTCCCCGCCGGCCGCCAAGTACCGCCGTCGTGGCAGGATCCGTGGTGGGAATCACGCCCGAGGTGGGCCGGATTTGTCGCAGATTTCCGCCCGCAAGGGGGTTTTCTGGCGGGCACTAGCTAGTTCCTGACTGAGATCCGCCTCACACGCGGGCTGCCCGTTTCGTGCGTCTATCCGTAATTGCACCCTGGCGGGTCCGTCGGACTTTGGCAAGATATCGGACACGATCAAGCCAGCGGCCTCAAGGTCTATGGGGATACTCCAGTGACGTCCTTCAGAGCGATTCGAGAGGTCATGTACGACCTTTGAGAGTTTCCGGCTGAGGGCGTACGCCTCCTGGTCAGTGAGACGCGCCCTATAGGCGGTATTTCCGTCTGGCCCATCGAGCCACAAACTCAGCATGGCGGATTCCTTTGGAGAGGCACCACTGTATACAGCGGTTCAACAAGAGCGAGAGGCGTTGTCATCTGACGTGCTCCAGTGCGTGGTGCTAAACTTACTCCACCGGCGTCCTGCCGGGCGACCAGCGCCGCGACCGCGGCCGAGACCCTGCGTCAACTGAGTAAGCGCCGTACAAGATTCGGACCCGCGCAGCCCCCACGGCTGGCGGGTCCGGGATTGGCGGCGCGGGCGATGGAGACGCCCCACACCATGACCGACAGATCCAACGATACTCGATTCACCGCTGCGATTCCGTACGAATTCCTGCGTTCAACCGTACGCCATTACGTCAAGGCGATCCCGGAGGATCTTCTAGCGACACCGGAGGGCCGCGCGTCGGCGCTGGAGGCGTGCCGGCGGGATCCATATCTGGACGACTATGCCGATGTAGACGTGCAGCGGGAGATCAACAAGCGGGTGCAGGAGCGCATGGGCGTCGAGCGCGCCGCGGTCGAGACGGCGAGCGAGGCGACAGAGGCCGCGCGGCCCGTCAAGCTCCAGGCGAGCCGGCCTGAGCTGCCGGCGACCGCGGACGGGCTGGAGGAGGCCATGCGCCTATGCTCGCCGTCGTGGGAGCTGAGGTGGAACGAGACAGCCGATCAGCCGGAGGCGCGCCGCAAAGGTGAGCCGCACTGGCGCGCGTGCGTTGCGGACGTGCTGGACGATCTGCTGTATGCGTGCAGCGAGGCCGCGCAAGTGAGGCGCGGGGCGATGCTGGAGCCGTGGGGGCTGCGCGGCGCGCGCATGGAGCGGCGGATCGTCGGCGTTGTCGCCCGGCGCCGGCCAGAGGCGGGCGAGGGTAGCGCCACCTTTCACGCGGTCTTGGAGTGGGCGGGCGAGACGCGCGGGCGCCGGATGCCGCTGCACGCAGTGCTCAAGGCGTGCGACGTACGAGTCGGGCGTACGCGCGCCGGGGCGGATCGAGGCCGATGCAAAGCGCGCGCTGATCGCCGCGGGCTGGGAATACAAGGTTACGCGGCTGCCGGGCAAGTCGCCACGGATGTTGTGGTGCGCACCGGGCGCGCGGCGGGGCGTCGATCTGAGGCCGTCGAGCTATCTACGGGCCGTCAAGTGAGAGTTTGCATGCAATGTATGCAAACGTATCTCCTGCGCGCGGCCGCGTACGAAGTACGTATGCCTACACCTATAGTGTAGGGGCGAGCCGATGTCAGTTAGACAACGGCGCGGGCCGGGCCGTCGAGGCGGCAAGAGGGCGCGGCACTTGTTCACATAGGGGGTGAACGTGGAGCGCCGCTACACGGTAGCTGAGCTGGAAGAGGCGGTATCGAATATCGACCGCCAACTGCAAGACGTGCCGCACGGCCACCTGTTCAGGGATCACATGTCGAGGCTGCTTACCCGAATGAAGCAGGCCGGTCCCAACGCATGGCTCATTGATCTCGACGATTACTTGAAGTACTGGCGTAATTTGCTCTTGAGTAACGATCTGCCGGAGACAGTGCCGCTTGCTCCTGACCGCCTGGACAAGAAGGGTCGGCATCTGGTCGTTCTTCCGGCATTCGGCGGACCGATATTCCGCGATGCCGGTCTACACTTCGAACCGGAGGACATAATCGAACCGGAGGACATAGTCGAGCCTGAGTGCATAATCGAGGAACCCGATCTGGCCGTCATCCGGGTGTGCCGTCCGAGCAAGGGCTACGGCAGAAGGAAAGTTCTTGGCGCGCGGGTTCGGTACAAAGAGTACGGGCGCTGTGTGATTTGCTACGGTCTTCCATCCTGGGTTCTCCGGTTCATCCAAGACCAACGTAAGGGTGCATCACTTGATCGTAAAGAGCACCTGGTCTCGTATCTGACCGAAAAGCTCGGCTGGCCCGCTGAGCATGTGACCCACTATATCCGGGACGTGGACTTCAACCAGTCGTAGCCGATCCGGCCCGGCGTACAGGCGTGTACAGTAATAGATACGTGCGAACGCGCGTGGCGCAGACTAGGCGCCAGCGGACTAGTGGGCGCATGCGTGGTAACGGTGCCCAGCCTGTTCTATAATTCCAGTTTTTGCAATGCTTTACGGTTCCGACCTGCTAATTTTCTGGGAGCGCAACGTGTCCCGCCGGGCGGACGGCGCGCCGGGCGGAGATGCGGCTGCCGGCAGGCGCGGCCGATGAGCGCCGGCGACTACTGCCGTGACATCGAGTCGTACCTGTGCCGGCGGAACGGGGGCCATCTGATCCGGATCGTGGGGCCGGCATTCGATCTTGTCTGCGGCTGGGAGGCCCGGCGCATCCCGTTGAGCGTCGTGTTCCGGGCGATCGACCAGAAGGTGGAGCGCCGCGCGGCGGCGCGGGCGTGGCAGCGGCCGGTGCGGATCGAGTTCTGTGCGCAGGACGTCCAGGAGCTGTTCGACGCATGGCGCCGCGCCGTGGGGGTGGCCCGCGCCGATCAGGAGGAAGCCGGCACTGAGCGTCGCCCGGCGCGCGGGCCGTCGTTGCCCGCGCATCTGGAGCGGGTCGTACTGGCGCTCACCGCGCTCCGTGCGCATCGCGGGCATCCGGCCGCGCTGCGGGATCTGGCCGAGCGGCTCGCCGCCGAGCTCGATGCCGAACGCTCGGCGGCCCGCACCGCCCGGGGCGAACAGCGCGGCCGGCTACTGGCGCGGTTGAGCGCGGCCGACGGCGAGTTGCTGGCGGCGGCGCATGCGGCCGTGGAGGCGCCGTTGCGGGACCGCCTGCGGCGGGACGCCGAGCGGGAGCTGGCCGGCTATCGGGAGCGGATGCCGCCCCCCGCGTTTCGCAAGGCGGTGGAGGCCGGCGCCGACCGTCTGCTGCGCGAGCAGCTCGATTTGCCCCGCATCGCGTTCGACTAGCGGCCCGCCATGTTTACATGCGGGGCGGCACCTCGCAGCCCATCAACCCCAGCGCACGGGTCAACTGCCGCCGGGCGTACACGACGGCCGCCGCACGCCACAGCCGGACGCTGCGCCGCTCTTCCGCGATCACGGGATACCGGTGGTAGAACGTGTTGAACGCCTGCGCCAGGCCGAACGCGTACTTCGCCAGCGCTGACAGTTCCAGCGTGCGGACGGCCTGCTCCACGACCTCGTCGAGACGGGACGCGTCGAGTACGAGCGCCCAGAGGTCCGCGCTGTCGGCGTCGTCGAGCGCGGCGGGGGGCAGATCGCCGATAGCGCCCGTGATGGCCTGTTCGTCGGTACCGTCCTGAGCCTGCAGCTTGCCCAGGATGTTCCCGGCGCGCACGGCGGCGTACTGCAGATACGGGCCGCTCTCGCCCTCGAAGCTGAGCGCCTCGTCGATGTCGAACGCGATTACCTTCGTGCGCGAGTACTTGATCATGAAGTAGCGCACCGCCGCCGTCGCGATCATGGCGGCGGTGCGGTCCGCGGCGCCGGCCGGCAGCTCGGCGTTGCGCGCGCATACCTCGACGCGCGCGGCCGCGACCACGCGGTCCAGCAGGTCGTCCGCCTTGACGCCGAGCCCGCGGCGGCCCGAAACCTCGACGAACGGCCGCCCGCTTTCCGCATTGGTGTCATAACCGAGCGCCCGCGCCGTGGCGTGCGACAGCGCGACCATCTCGTACGAGAAATGGAAGGACCGCTCCGCCTCGGCCGGGTGTCCGATTGCCGCCAACGATTGCTTGAGCAGTTGCTGGAGATAGGATTGGCGGGTATCGATGACGTTGTACACCGCGCGAGCATGGCCGAATCGGGGCGTCGCGGCGTGCTCCACCGGTGGACTCGATGCGTCCTGGCGGGTCGTCCACAGCTGCCGTCCGGAGCGCTGGTCGCCGTGCGGGCGGTAACGGAATTCCTTGCCGAGCAGGCCGAATTTCCAGAGCTGGTAGGCGATGTCCTTCCCGACGTAGGTCACTGTGCCATCGGACCTGACAATCACCTTCGACCGCGTCTCTGCGTCCGCATCCGCGCCGGCGTCCTCGTCGGGGTCGATCGGCATCACCCAGCAGCCGGCCTGCTTGCCGGCCGTCTGGAACGAGACGGCCCCGGCGGCCTTGAGCACGTCGAACGCCGTCGCCCAGAATTCGAGCTGCAGGATGTCGCCTTCCCAGCTGAGCAGGTCGTATTCGACGTTGAGGCGATCCATCGTCGCCAGATGCAGGCGGACGATGCGGTCGGCGACAAAGCGGGCGATCTCGGCGTTGGCGTTGCCGCCATGCTCCAGGTCGCGGAGCATGCGAGCCCGCGTCTCCAGCCGGCTGCTGTCCGCTTCATACCATGCCGTCACTCGGGCGTACAGGTCCCAGCAGTAGTAGTCGAAGCGGGGGCCGGCGGCGAGTTGGCGGATGTCCTCGAGTGTCCGATCCTCTAGCTGCTGGAAGCCGACGATGATGTCGGCGACCTGCACGCCGGTGTCGTCGATGTAGTTCTGGGTCTCCACCGGGGCGCCCTGGAAGCGCAGGAGGCGGACCAGCGTATCGCCGAGCGCCGCGTTGCGCAGGTGTCCGATGTGCGCCGCCTTGTTCGGGTTGATGGCGGTGTGCTCGACGATGGTCTTGGCAGCGCGGTCAGCTCCGGACGGCAGGTGCTGATTGCCGAGCACCTGCCGGACGTGAGCCGCGCGGTCGAGATAGACGTTCACGTAGCCGCTGGGCGTGGCCTCGGCGCGCGCCACGCCGTCGAGCGGGCCGAGCGCCTCGACCAGTTCGCGCGCAATCAGCCTGGGCGCCTTGCGCAGTACGCGCGCCAACTCGAACGCCACGGTGACGGCCAGGTCGCCGAGGGTCCGATTCGGAGGGTATTGGATGGCGATGGCGGGCAGCGTCGCTGCATCGAGGCCGTACAGCTCGACCAGCGACTGCCGGATCCGCGTCCGAAGCGTTGCGTGCAGCTGCAGCATCATGATGAGCGGCGGGCGGCCAGTTGCAGGCCTCGCGCGTAGTCCTCCGGTGTGTTGACGTTGAAGAACAGCGTTCCGTCGGGATCGAACGGCCGCAGCTCGTCCGGCCCGATTTCACGCACCTGCAACTGCGTCAGCAGGTCGCCGACCTTGAGTGCCCCGCGCTCGAGGCGCTGCCGGATCACGTCAACGCAAGCCTCGCCGTACGACGCGCACAGCGGATGGTAGCCGTCGGCGGTGCGGGCAACCGCCACGTCGGCGTCGCGGCCGACCAGATCCAGGTGACGCAGGAACGCCGGCGTCAGAAACGGCATGTCCCCCGCGACGACCAGGGTGCGCGCCGCCGCACGGACCAGCGCCGTGTAGATGCCGCCGAGCGGCCCCGCGCCCGGCACCAGATCCTCCCAGATCGGTACGCCGAGCGCGCCGTAGCGTTCCAGATCGTTGGTCACGACGGCAACACGGTCGGCCACCGTGCCCAGGACTGCGATTTGGCGATCGATGATGCGTCGATCGCCAAAAGGAAGGAGCGCTTTTGGCCGCCCGCCGAAGCGGCGTGCCTGACCGCCAGCGAGAATCGCCGCCGTGCACATCCGAGCCGCTAACAGTATCAGATTAGTCCGGCGCGCAGAAGCGTTCGCCGCCGCGTTGACACCCCGATGGCGCTTCGCTACCGTTGGAGTGGGTGACCCCCCCGCAGCGATGCATATGCTACCCGCACGCCGTCGTGTCCGGCTGGCCGCCGTCTGGCTGACGTTGGCGGCCGCCGGTCCACTGGTCGCAGCCGGCCAGGGCGCCGCCGGCGCCGCGGCGGGCCGGCCGCTGGTGGTCGCGGCGGAGATCGATGCGCTGATTCATCCGGTGTCGGCGGAGTTCATCGCCCAGACCATTCGCCGCGCCGACGCCGACGATGCCGAGCTGGTGGTGCTGGTGCTGCGCACGCCGGGTGGGCTCGTCGACTCCACCCGTGACATCAACACGAGCATTATCGAGGCGGACACGCCGGTCGTGGTCTACGTCGGTCCGAGCGGCACGCGGGCCGCGTCGGCCGGCTTCCTGATTACGATTGCCGCCGACGTCGCCGCCATGGCGCCGGGAACGCACATCGGCGCTGCGCACCCGGTTTCCGGCACGGGTCAGGCAATGGACGAGACCGCCGCGGAGAAGGCGGCGTCCGACGTTGCGGCGTACGCCCGGTCGCTCGCGAGTCAGCGCGAGCGCAACGTCGAGCTGGCCGAGAAGGCCGTCACCGACAGCCAGTCCTTCACCGAGCGCGAAGCGCTCGAGGCGGATCCGCCGCTCATCGATCTGGTGGCGGCCGACCTTGACGCGCTGCTCGAACAGCTCGACGGGCGGCAGGTGAAGCGCTGGGACGGCGAGATAGTCACGCTCCGCACGGCGGGCGCGGACATCGAGCGGGTCGAGATGAACTGGCGCCAGCGGCTGCTCAGCGCGGTGGCGCATCCGCAGGTGGCGGTGCTGCTGTTCAGCCTGGGCACGCTCGGCCTTACCATCGAGTTGTGGAACCCCGGCGCCATCCTGCCGGGCATCGTCGGCGGGCTGTGCCTGCTGCTGGCGTTCTTCGCGTTCCAGATCCTGCCCATCAACTATGTGGGGCTGCTGCTCATCCTGTTCGGGCTGGCGCTGCTCGTGGCGGAGATGCTGACCGCCACGTACGGCCTGCTGGCGACCGGCGGCATCATCTCCATGGTGCTGGGCGGCTTGATGGTGGTCGATTCGCCCGCCCCGGAGATGCAGCTCGGGTGGCCGTTCATTCTCTCGTCCATGCTGGCGCTCGGGCTGATCGTCATGTTGCTGACGCGGCTCGGCGTACGGGCGCAGCTCGCCAGGCCGGTGACCGGCCGCAGCGGCATGATCGAGCGGCCGGGGCGGACCACGGAGCCTATCCCGGCCGGCGGGGCCGGCACCGTGCTGACGCATGGCGAGCTCTGGTCGGCCACGTCGGATGAAGAGATCGGCGCAGACGAGCCGGTGCGCGTCTTGGCGGTCGAGGGGATGCGGCTCATCGTGAGGCGGAACCCGGCACCGCCACCTGGAGGATCAAGTCCATGAATGTAAGTCCGCTCCTGATGTTCGGTGTCATCGTGCTGCTGTACCTCGCAAGTTCCATCAAGATCCTCAACGAGTACGAGCGCGGCGTCATCTTCCGGCTCGGCAAGCTGTATCCGACGCCCAAGGGGCCGGGCGTCATTCTGGTGTTCGCGCCGATCGACCGGATTGTGCGGGTGAGCCTGCGGACGATCGTCATGGACGTGCCGCCCCAGGACGTCATTACGAAGGACAACGTGTCGGTCAAGGTCAACGCGGTCGTCTACTTCCGCGTCATGGACCCGCTACGGGCGATCGTCGAGGTCGAGAACTTCCATTACGCCACGTCGCAGCTGGCGCAGACGACGCTGCGCAGCGTGCTGGGGCAGGTCGAGCTGGACGGCCTGTTGTCGGAGCGCGAAGCGTTGAACAAGGAACTGCAGCAGATCCTCGATACGCAGACCGATCCGTGGGGCGTGAAGGTATCGGCCGTCGAGGTCAAGCACGTCGATCTGCCGCCGGACATGCAGCGCGCGATGGCGCGCCAGGCGGAGGCGGAGCGCGAGAAGCGTGCTAAGATCATCCATGCCAACGGCGAGTTCCTGGCGTCGAAGAAGCTCGCGGAAGCTGCTGGCGTAATTTCGCAGGAACCGCTGGCCATGACGCTCCGATACCTGCAGACGGCCACCGAGATTGCGGGCGACAAGAACTCGACGCTCGTGTTTCCGCTGCCCGTCGATCTGATCAGCGCGTTGCTGCCGAAGCAGAAGTAGTCGTCCTGAACCAGCAGGCTCCACGGCAGCCGAGCCTGCCACGCGCGATGGCGCCACCAGCTTCGACGACAAACTTGTTCAGCGCGAAGCAGGTCGTCTTTGCCTGCATACTCGTGTCGGTCGTGTCGGTCGTGGCGTTCGTTGTCGGGGTGGTGGTGGGGCGCGATTCGCCGTACCCCGCGCGGGGCGCTGCGGACAACCCCCTCCCGGCGGCGCCCGGCGCGTCACAGGCCTCGCCGCGCCTGGTGATAGTCGGCGAGCCGGAAGGGGAGCCGACGGCCGGCGCGCTCGATGAAGTGACCTACCCCGATCGGCTCGGCGCCGACGGGCCGCACGACGAGACGCTCCGCGGCCTGCCGCTCTACAGGGCAGGCGCTGCACCCCGTACGCCAGCGCCGGCCGCGGCTGCCGTACCACCCCCTTCGGCGTCGTCGGACCCGCTCGCGGGCGCGTCATCGGCTGCCGTGGGCACCGCGAATCCCGTCGATGCCGCGGGTCCCGCCCCTGCCGCCGCGCCCGTAGCGGCGGCGTCGGTTTCGCCGCCCGAGAGCGATTCGTATACGGTGCAGGTGGCCGCCCTGCGGGCTCCCGAAGCGGCCGAAGCATTCGCCGGCCGGCTGATTGCAAAGGGGTTTCCAGCCTACATTGTGGCACCCTCGCCGGAGGGACCGGTCGCCATGTACCGCGTCCGGGTCGGCCGCTACGCCGATCACGGTGAAGCGGAGCAGGTTCGGCAGCGGCTACAGCAGGAAGAGCAGCTGATGCCCTGGATCACGCGGTAGACCGGTCTTGTTCTGGGCGCTCCACACGTGATGCTCGCCGGCAACCGGTTGCTCGAACTGGCGTTCCCTGCAACGTCCGGCGTTCTCCTGGCGCTCAGTTTTCCGCGCGTTGGTCATCCCGCGTTCGCGTGGGTCGCGCTGGTTCCGCTGCTGCTGGCCGTGGTGCGCGCCCGGTCGGTCGCAAAGGGGTTCGCGTACGGTCTGGTTACGGGCGGCGTGTACTTTGCCGGCACGATCTACTGGATCCCGCGCGTAATGAACGAGTACGGCGGGCTGCCGGGGGCGCTCGCCTGGGTCGTCCATCTGCTGCTCGTGGCCGTGCTGGCGCTGTTCGTCGCGGCGTTCGGCGCGGGACTCGCGCTTGTCGCCCGCCGGCACGGGCCGGCCGCGCTCCATTCCGCCGCGGTCCTGTGGGTCACAACCGAACTGGCGCGCATTCACTTGTTTACGGGTTTTCCGTGGGTACTGCTCGGCTACAGCCAGACGCCGGTACTGCCGGTTGCGCAATTGGCGAGCCTGGCCGGCGTGCTGGGTCTGTCGGCACTCGTGGCGCTGGTCAATGCGACCCTGGCGTATGCCGTCGCAGTGGGCGGCGTGCGGTGCACGCGCGTTGTCGCGGCCACCGTGGCAATCGTGCTGGCGACGCTCGGTTTCGGCGCCTGGCGGCTGCACGACGATGCATTGCGGGCTGCGGGGACACCGCTGCGGGCGGCGGTGGTGCAGGGCAACATCGCGCAGCACGACAAGTGGAATCCGGTATTGCGTGACGACATAGTCGAGGCGTACCTCGATTTGACGCGAGAGGCTGCGGCGGGCGGGGCGCGCCTGGTGGTCTGGCCCGAGGCGGCGACACCGTTCGCGTTCCAGAACGACCCGCAAAGGGCCGACGCCATCCGGCAGGTCGCACGCGCCACGGGGACGCACCTGCTGCTCGGTACCACCGACGTGCGCTACGATGGGGTGCCGCGTTACTTCAACGCCGCGGTGATGGTCGATGCAGCGGGGGAGACGGCCGGCATCTACCACAAGCACCACCTTGTTCCTTTCGGCGAGTACGTCCCGTTGCGCCGCTTGCTGTTCTTTGTCTCCCCGCTTGTGGAGTCCGTTGGCGACTTCTCGGCCGGACCCGGTCCGCGGACGTTGAGCATGGACGGCGAACCGGTCGGGGCGGCGATCTGTTACGAGATCATCTATCCTGGGCTGGTGCGCGGTTTCGTGACGCGCGGGAGCCGGCTGCTGGTGACCATCACGAACGACGCGTGGTATGGGCCGACAGCGGCGCCCTATCAGCACTTCCAGCAGGCGTCGATGCGAGCCATCGAGCTGGGACGCTATCTGGTGCGGGCGGCGAACACCGGGATCAGCGGTTTCGTCGATCCGTACGGACGGGTGATGGCGAGCACACCGCTGTACGAGCGGCACATGCTGGCCGCCGACGTACGGCTGCTCGATGCACGCACCCTCTACAACCGGACGGGGGACATCGTGGCGTACGCCTGCGCCGTCGTGACTGCGCTCGTCCTCTGGAGCAGCGGCAGGCGCCGTGTCTGATTAGCGGCCCGTGGCAAGACCCGGCGGTGCAGCCGACGGCGGAACAGGAGAGAAGCATGGACATCGCACTCGAAGAACAGGTTCGGCGGTATCAGGATCTCGTCAAGCGGGCGGCCGATTTGCGGAGCTATCTTTGACGCAGCCAGCCCGGCTGACGAAATCGCGCGGTTGGAGAAGACCGCGGCCGCGCCCGACTTCTGGAACGACGCCGAGCGCGCGCAGCGCGTACTCCGCCGCCGTCGCCGGCTCGAGGAGGACCGCGAGCTTTCGCAATCGCTGAAGCGGCGCAACGACGACCTCGACATCCTGGTCGAATGGGCCGGCCAGGGCGAGCCGGTCATTGACGATCTGACGCACGGGCTCGACGATCTGGCCGTCGAGATAGAGGCGGCCGAGATCAAGAAGATGCTCGGCGGTCCCCACGACCATTCCGACGCCATCCTCTCCGTGCATCCCGGCGCCGGCGGCACCGAGTCGCAGGACTGGGCCGAGATGCTGCTGCGCGTCTACCTCCGGTGGACAGAGCGCCGGGGGTTCGCGCGCGAGGTCATCGATTACCAGCCGGGAGACGAAGCGGGCATCAAGAGCGCAACCATTACCGTGGCGGGCGACTACGCGTACGGCCTGCTCCTTGCGGAGGCAGGGGTGCACCGGCTGGTCCGGATCTCGCCGTTCGATCAGGCCTCGCGCCGCCACACCTCGTTTGCGTCGGTCTTCGTCTGGCCTGACCTGCCGGACGAAGTCGACGTGGATATCGACGACAAGGATCTGCGGATCGACACCTATCGGTCCAGCGGCGCCGGAGGGCAGCACGTGAACGTCACCGACTCGGCCGTCCGCATCACGCACCTGCCGACCGGCATCGTCGTGTCGTGCCAGAACGAGCGTTCGCAGCACCGCAACCGCGATGCGGCCATGAAGGTGCTGCGGGCGCGGTTGTACGACCGCAGGCTGCAGGAGCAGCAGGAGCAGCTCGATAAGATCGGCGGCGAAAAGAAGGACATCGCCTTCGGGAGCCAGATCCGCAGCTATGTCCTCCACCCGTATCAGATGGTGAAGGACCACCGGACGAAGGTGGAGGTCGGCAACGTCGAACGGGTGCTCGACGGCGACATCGATGCGTTCATCAAGGACTACCTGATGCAGAAGGCGGCAGCCGCCGGCGTCGCGCCGGGCGCCTGATTGCCGTGCCTGGCGGTTGAGCCTGGTGCTATGCTCTCCGCGTCAAACTCGAGGAGGATTTCACGATGACCTGGACCCGTATTACCTGCGCGCTGCCGCTGGCAGCGGTGCTCGCCGTCGTGCCGGAGCTGGCCCTCGCCGCCGACTACCACCATGTGCACGTTACGTCGTCGAGTCCCGCCAAGGGGGTCGAATGGTACTCCGATCACCTGGACTGCGAGCCGCTGGCCGACCGTGACGACGCCGCCAACTGCGACGGGGTCGAGCTCGTGTTCGTGCCCCAGCCGACCGCCGGGGGGAGCCAGGGCACCGGTGTCAACCACATCGGATTTTCTTTTCCCGACCTCGACGCAAAGATGGCGGAGCTCGAGGCGGTCGGGGTACGGGGTTCCGGGGTGCGGCTGCGGCGCAACGACGACGGGACGATAATCCGCGACATTCCCGGCCTGTTCAAGATTGCGTTCATCTTCGACCCCTGGGGCACGCGGATCGAGCTGGTCGAGGACGAGGACTACCTCGGCTTCCACCACGTGCACCTGAGCGCGACGGATCCCGAGGCGACGCTGGCGTTCTACCGCGACGTGATGGGGGGCGAGCCGGCCACGATGCGGGGCATGCTCGATGGGCTGCTGTTCGATGACGTCTGGCTGCTGGCGTCGCGGCACCCGGAAGGCACGACGCCGGCCGCGACGCAGGGGCGGGCGATCGACCACATCGCATTCATGGTGGACAGCCTGGATACCGAGGCGCCGGTGCTGCGCCAGGCGGGCGTGCGGTTCCAGGAAGAGCCGACCGTGCCGCCAAAAGCGCGCACGCAGGCGAAGCGGGCGTTCGTTCTTGGGCCCGACAGCGTACGGATTGCCGTCGTCGAAACGGGCTTCGCCGGCGTGGTGACCGATTTGACGCCCGTGGCGGCCACCGATCACGGGCCGTATGACGTGCCGCGCACCTCCTGGGGCGAGCCGGATATCCAGGGGGTCTGGACGAGCAACGTGTCGCACGGCATACCGCTGCAGCGCCCGGACGGCCTGGACACCGCGGAGTTGACGCCCGAGGAGGCGGTTGCCCGCCGCGAGGGCGGCACGCTCGGCGGCATCTGGGGCTATGACCGGGAGTGGCGCGACACGGCGCTGGGTTTCGGCGGAGGAACGGTTTCGACGCAGGTGGCGATGGTCGTCGATCCGCCGGACGGCCGCATCCCGCCGCTGACGCCGGAAGGCGAGGAGCTGGCGGCGAAGGCCGACGCCGAACGGCGCGCCTACACGCGCGGTCCGTCGGCGGGCCCCGAGGACCTCACCCCCTACGTGCGCTGCATCACCCGCGGCCTGCCGTCAATGATGATGCCGATCGGCTACAACAACGGGATGCAGATCGTGCAGGGCCCCGGCTACGTCGCGATGACCAAGGAGATGATCCACGAGACACGGATCATTCCGACCGGGGAGCAGCCCGCGATGGGGGATGACATCGGGCTGTGGCTCGGTGTGCCGCAGGGGCGGTGGGAGGGCGATACCCTGGTGGTGACGACGACCAACTTCAACGGCCGGGCGTCATACCTCGGATCCACCGCGGACATGGTCCTGACCGAACGCTACACCCGCGTCGGACCCACCACGATGCAGTACTCGTTCACCATCGACGATCCGCAAGTCTGGACCAGACCGTGGACGGCGATGTTCCGCTTCGACAAGGATGACGAACAGTACGAACTCGTGGAATACGCCTGCCACGAAGGCAACTACGGCATGACGAACATCCTGAAGGGTTCGCGTGCCGTGGAGGCTCAGGCCGGGCGTTAGCGGAACGCCGTGCCGGGTGTCGTCCCGGCGATGAATGCTTCCTGGATTGCGCCCCGGGCCCACGGCTCGGTGGCGCGTCCAGTCTTCGGGTCGATCGAGGCAAAGACGATATTCGAAGGCGGAACAAAGCTTTCGGGCGCCGTCTTCCCGCGCCGTTGATCGATATGCGCCTGCATGAAGTCGCGCCAGATCGGCAGCGCTACGCGTGCGCCCTCTTCGCCATCCCCCAGGGTGCGCTTCTCGTCGTAGCCGACCCACACGCCGACCGTAATCTCCGGGTCGAAGCCGACGAACCAGGCGTCGGTGTACTCGTCCATCGTGCCGGTCTTGCCGCCCACCGGCCATTCGAGGCGCCGCGCGCCCCTGCCCGTGCCGCGCTCGACGACGCCGCGCATCAGGGAAACCATGATGTAGGCGGTGTCGGCGCGGATGGCGTCGCGCGGGACCGGCCGGAACTCTTCGAGCACGGCGCCCTCGCGGTCAACGATCCGCTCGATCTGGTACGGCACCATTCGGACCCCGCCGTTCGGGAAGGCGGAATACGCGCTCGTCACCTCCTTGAGCGTGGCCTCGGCCGAACCGAGGGCGACCGACAGGAACGGCGGTATCGGGGAGGTGAAGCCCAGCCGCCGGGCGAAGTCGACGACCACCTCGGGGCCCACGGCGTTCATCAGCCACACGGCCGGGACGTTGCGTGATTTCTCGAGGGCGTACCGCAGGGTAATCGGCCCTTCGTACTTCTCGTCGTAATTGGTCGGCGCATAGAGGTCCTGGTTCGGACCGACGTCATAGCTGGCCGGCTCGTCCTGAATGATCGACGTGGTCGTATACCCCTGGTCGATGGCGGCCGCGAACAGCACTCCCTTGAACAGCGAGCCGAGCTGACGGTACGCCTGCGTCGCCCGGTTGAACTTGCTGCGGTCGAAACTGTAGCCGCCGACCATGGCGAGCACCTGGCCGCTGCGGTTGTCGATGGCGATGAGCGACGCCTCGGCTTCCGGTTCCTGTTCGAGCGTCGCGACGGCCGTGCCGCGCTCGCGATCGAGCTGCGTGATGCGGACCGCGATCAGGTCGCCCATCTTGACCAGCCGCGACGGCGACCGGCGGGTCCACGCGAAGCCGTCCGGGCCGATCTGCGCGCGGTAGGCGCCGAAGCGGACGCCGATGACGCCGCCGTCGACCGCCGTCACCACGGCCGGTACTATGTCGCCGGCCTCCATCATCAGCCGCCATTGGTCGTGCTCGAACTCGTCGAGAGCCCCGCCTTCGGCGAGGACATTGCGCGCCACCGGCCGGAATCCGTGACGCTTGTCGTGCCGCCGGAGACCCTCCTCGACCGCCCGGTTGGCCGCGCGCTGCAGTCGGACGTCCAGCGTCGTGTGGACGACCAAGCCGTCTTCGTACAGGCGCTGCGCCCCGTACTCGGCCTCCAGGTACTGCCGCACCTCCTCGATGAAATACGGGGCAATCGAGTTGGCCCGCCGGACGCGCGGCGCCAACCGGACCGGCCGCTGACTCGCCGTCTCGGCTTCCTCATGCGTGATGTAGCCCTCGTCTGCCATGCGGTCTAGTGCGTAGTTGCGCCGCGCGCGCGCCCGTTCCGGGTTCACCAGCGGACTGAGCCGCGACGGTGACTGCAGGATGCCGGCGATGAGGGCCGCTTCCTCGAGCTCGAGATCCCGCGCGGGCTTGCCGAAGTAGAGGCGGGAGGCCGCCTCTACGCCGTGGGCTGCGTGCGTCGCCGTCCCGAGCCAGATCTGGTTGCAGTAGAGGGTGAAGATCTCCCGCTTCGTATAGCGCTTCTCGATGTGGAGCGTGTAGTACGCCTCGCGCAGCTTGCGCTGCCAGGTCTTCTGCAGGCCGAGCTGCTCGCCGCCCAGCGTGATGTTCCTGGCCAGCTGCATGGTCAGGGTGCTGGCGCCGGCGGCGGTCAGATCCCCGGACAGGACGTTGTTGGCCAGCGTCACGGCCAGGCGCGGAAGGTTGAATCCGACGTGACCGAAGAAGTCGGCGTCCTCCGCCGCAATCACCGCATGGCGCAGAACCTCGGGGATGTCCTCGTACTCGATGATCACCCGGCGCTGGGTGGCGAACTCCCCGATCACCTCGCCGCCGCGGTCGTGTATGCGGGTGATGGTTTCCGGAGCGTAGTCATCGAGCTCGGTGATGATCGGCAGGTCGGATGAATAGGCGAAGAGGGCGCCGCTCGCAGCGCCCAGCAGTGCCCCCAGCATCACGATGCCGATGATCAAGGGGTGTCTGACGAAGTATCTGATCGTCCTGATCATCTGTTACATGGGGCTGCGCCCCAAACCCCCGGCAGGCGCTAGCGGGGGCCCCTTCGCCCCGCGCCGCGCCTGCCGAGCCGCGCCGTGCGCGGCTGGGGGGGGGGCGACTGCGTCAGTACTCGTCGTCCCCCCTTTCCAAATGCGTTGCAACTCGCTGTCACGCCGCGGGGCCCCTGTAGCCCCGCCCCGCGCCGGCCGAGCCGCGCAGGGTTCCGTGCAAGCCGGACTGTTACCACGCACACCTAGTGTATCGGAAGCTCGAAGCGCGGGCATGATCGCGCGCCTGGGACCCGCTGATGCGGACCTCGGCCTGGGTTGTGCGCGTGCGACCTTACCCGGCTGTATGGCAGCATTTTTGACATGATCAAGCTCATATTTTATACTTCCGGCTGCATGAGGTTGTGAGACAGGCTGCGCACTTGGCAAAGCAGCAACAGTCTGGCGCGAGCCGGGGGTTTGGGGCGCAGCCCCAGATAACGGTTGAATGCGGAGGGGACGCCGAGCATCGACGCGGCCGTCCCCAAGCCGCGCACAGCGCGGCTCGGCGGACGCGGCGCGGGGCGCAGGGGTCCCCGCTAGCGCGAGCCGGGGGTTTGGGGCGCAGCCCCAAGTGGTAAAGGCCCGCACGGCGGGCCTCGGCGGACGCGGCGCGGGGCGCAGGGGCCCCGCTAGCGGCCGCCGGGGGTTTGGGGCGTAGCCCCATCTAACAAAAGAGGAACTGTGCAATGAGCAAGATCATCGGCATCGACCTGGGTACGACGAATTCGGTGGTGGCGGTCATGGAAGGCAGCGAGCCGACCGTAATCACCAATCCGGAAGGGAGCCGGCTGACACCCTCCGTGGTGGCGTTCACCAAGGGGGACGAACGGCTCGTCGGACAGGTCGCCCGGCGCCAGGCGGTGACCAACCCCGAGAACACCGTCTTTTCCATCAAGCGCTTCATGGGCCGCCGCTATGAGGAAGTCAACGAAGAAATGAAGATGGTGCCGTATGTCGTCGGCCGGGCCGCCAACGGCGCCGCCCAGATCGAGGCGCTCGGCACCGACTACTCTCCCCCGCAGGTATCCGCCATGGTGCTCCAGAAGTTGAAGCAGGCGGCGGAGGAATACCTGGGACAGGCGGTCGGCAAGGCAGTCATCACCGTGCCGGCGTACTTCAACGACGCACAGCGGCAGGCGACCAAGGACGCCGGACAGATCGCCGGGCTGGAGGTCATGCGCATCGTCAACGAGCCGACCGGGGCCGCGCTGGCCTACGGACTCGACAAGCAGCGGGACGAGACGATCGCGGTGTTCGACTTCGGCGGCGGTACGTTCGACATCTCGATTCTGGAAGTGGGCGAGGGCGTGGTCGAGGTGAAGTCGACCAACGGCGATACGCACCTCGGCGGCGACAACCTGGACCAGCGCATCATCGACTGGATCGTGGGCGAGTTCAAGCGCGACGAGGGTATCGATCTGAGCCGGGACCGGATGGCGCTCCAGCGGCTGAAGGAGGCGGCCGAGAAGGCGAAGATGGAGTTGTCGACCGTCGTGGAGACCGAGATCAACCTGCCGTTCATCACGGCCGACCAGTCGGGACCCAAGCACCTCCAGAAGAAGCTGACGCGCGCCCGCTTCGAGCAGCTCGTCGACGATCTCCTGCAGCGCACGGTGACGCCGGTGCGGCAGGCGTTGTCCGACGCGGGGATCGACCCGGGGAAGATAGACGAAGTGGTCCTCGTCGGCGGTTCAACCCGCATACCGAAGGTGCAGCAGATCGTGCAGGAGCTGTTCGGCAAGGAGCCGCACCGGGGCGTGAATCCCGACGAAGTGGTGGCGATCGGCGCGGCCATCCAGGCCGGCGTGCTGGCCGGGGAAGTCAAGGATCTGCTGCTCCTGGACGTGACGCCGCTGTCGCTCGGGATCGAGACGCTGGGCGGCGTGATGACGACCCTGCTCACCCGTAACACCACCATTCCAACCAGGAAGAGCGAGGTGTTCTCGACGGCGGCCGACGGACAGACCAGCGTCGAGGTTCACGTGCTGCAGGGGGAGCGTCCGATGGCGCGGGACAACCGCACGCTCGGCAAGTTCCATCTGGTCGGGATTCCCGCGGCGCCGCGCGGCATCCCGCAGATCGAGGTCACGTTCGACATCGACGCCAACGGCATCGTCAACGTGTCGGCCAAGGACCTCGGTACCGGTAAGGAGCAGAAGATCACGATCACGGCGTCCAGCGGGCTGAGCAAGGAAGACGTCGATCGGATGATGCGGGAGGCCGAGTCGAACGCCGAGCAGGACAAACGCGCCAAGGAGATCGTGGAGAAGCGGAACCTCGCCGATCAATCGGCGTACGCGGCGGAGCGGTTGGTGCAGGAATCCGGCGACAAGCTGGGCGCGGACACGAAGCAGGCTATCGAGGGGGCGGTCGAGCAGGTCAGGTCGGCGCTCCAGGGCGAGGATAGCGCCGCGATCGACAGCGCGGTCGAGCGGTTGAATACTGCGCAGCAGACTGCCGCCGAGGAGCTGTACAAGAACACCCAGGCCGCCGGCACGCCGCCGCCGGGCGGGGACGCGGGGGGAGGTCCCTCGCCCGACTCCACCACGGACGGCGAGGACGTGATCGACGCGGAGGTCGTTGAGGAAGACAAGAAGTAGGCGATGGACTTCTACGTCATCCTGGGGGTCGAGCGCGACGCGTCGACCGCCGAGCTCGAGCGTGCGTACACGCGGCTGGCGCGGCGGTATCACCCGGACATCAATCCCGCTGACAGCGAGGCGGCCGCGTTCTTCCAGCGTGTGACCGAGGCGTATCAGACGCTGCGCAACCCGGACCGCCGGCGGTCGTACGACGTGGGCGGCGAACCGCACGCAGCGGTGCAGCGCGGGTCGGTCGAATTCCACGGCTTCGACTTCTCGACGCCCGTCTCCGGCGCATCGGCCACGTTCGGCGAGTTGTTCTCCGAGCTGCTGCCGGATGCGTCTGGCACCGCCGTCCCCGACGGCGGCGGCGATTTGCACGGAGAGATCACGCTCGGCTTCGAGGAGGCGCTGCGGGGCGCGGTGCGGCAACTGACCGTCACGCGGCTCGACGCGTGCGCTGTCTGTGGCGGCAGCGGCGTCCGCCGCGCGGCCGAGCGCGGATGCGCCGCATGCCAGGGCAGTGGGACGAGGCAGTGGCGGCGCGGGCACATGGTGTTCTCGAAGACGTGTGAATCCTGCGCCGGGTCGGGACGGCAGCGGCAGCGGCCTTGCACCGCCTGCGGGGCCGCGGGCACGGCCACCGTGACCGAAACGATCACGGTGCAGGTGCCGGCCGGCATCACGGATGGCGCCCGGTTGCGCATTCCCGGGAAGGGCAATTCGGGACCGCACGGAGGGCCGCTGGGCGATCTGTACATCACTGCCACTGTCGAGCGTCACCCGTTGTTCGAGCGGGACGGCGACAACCTGACCCTGGAAGTTCCGCTCGGCGTGCACGAGGCGGCGCTTGGCGCGGATATCCGTATTCCGACGATAGATGGCTTCACGACGTTGCGGGTGCCGGCCGGCACGCAGTCCGGCCAGCGCCTGCGCCTCCCGGCGCTTGGCGCCCCGGGGCGCGACGGGGCCGCCCGCGGCGATCTGATCGTGGCGATGCGCATCGTGGTGCCGCGGTTGACGGACGAACGGTCCCGGGAATTGCTGCGCGAATTCGGGCGCATCAACCCGACCGATGCGCGGCGTGATCTGTTTGCCGGGTGACAATCATGGTGAGAAAGGACAACCCACCGGGCCAGGCGCTCTTCATGATCAGCGCGGTCGCCCAGCGCTACAACATCCATCCGCAGACGTTGCGCTTGTACGAGCGCGAAGGGTTGCTCAAGCCGTCGCGGACGGAGGGCAACACGCGGCTGTATTCCCAGGCCGACCTCGATCGGCTCGAAACGATCCTCACGCTGACCCGCGACCTCGGCGTGAACCTTGCCGGGGTCGAGATCATTCTCAACATGCGGCAGAAGATGGACCGGATGCAGCGCGAGGTGAACGAATTCATGGCGTACGTCAAGCGCGAGATGACCCGCGGAGTCGGTGATTGGGAGGAGCGGCTCGGCACCGCCCTCGTCAAGGCGCCGCCCTCTACGCGGGTCCGCACCGTCCCGCCGCCCGACTGAGCGGGCCGCGATTGCCCGCCGGGGTATCCTGTAATCGGGTCGTTGAGGTGGAGGCGCGGCGACGGGCGCCGCGCAGCGAACGGACGGGGATTGGATGGAGTGCACGGAGTGCGGCGGCAGCGGCTGGCGGGCCCATCAGGATGAGGGCGTGCGGCGCGTGGAGCGCTGCGGCTGCTGGCACCGGCGCGTAGCGCAGACGCTGCTGGCGGAGGCCGGCATACCGCCCCGCTACCAGAAATGCAGCTTCTCGACGTTCGTTACGTACCCGAACGAGAAGCTGCGCCGCGCCGTGCAGAAGGCGCGGGCGTTCGCCGAGGCGTTCCCGGTGGTCGAGAAGGGCCTGTTGCTGATCGGCCGGCCCGGCATAGGCAAGACGCATCTGGCGGTGGCCGCGTTGCGCGAGGTGGTGCTCGGCAAGGGCGCACGCGGGCTGTACTTCGACACGCGGACGCTGCTCAGCACCATCCGCAGCACGTTCAACCCGGTCACGCGCACCTCCGAGGCCGACGTGCTCGAGCGGGTGATGGGCGCGGAGCTGCTCGTGCTCGACGACCTGGGCGCCGAACGGACGACCGACTGGGTCGCGGACACCATGAACCTCATCGTCAATACGCGCTACAACGACCGTCGGCCGACCATCTTCACATCCAACTACGCGGACGTGTCGGACGAGAGCGATCTCGATGCGCTGCGCGTACGCGTCGGCTTCCGCATGCACTCGCGCCTGCGTGAGATGTGCGAGTTCCTGGAATACGACGGGCCCGACTATCGCGAGTTCGACTTCAAGCCGGAAGCCGACGACCTGCTGCAGCGCTGGCGCGCGCGGCCCCGCAGCAAGCTGCCCCGGCGTGCCACGGTAACGGCGCGCGCCCAGTTGCGGGACGGCCGGCTCGAACTGCCGTGGGAGGGTGGCAAGGCCGGTGGCGGCTGATGGCGCGGCGCCCGCAACGCGACCCTTTGCTCGGGTTGTACCTGCACGTTCCGTTCTGCACCTCGATCTGCAACTACTGCAACTTCAACCGCGGCCTGTTCGATGCGCCGCTCAAGGCGCGATACGTGTCCGCGCTGGCGGACGAAGTGCGCGCCGCGGGCGACGGCGCGCCGGTCGACACCATTTTTTTTGGCGGCGGCACGCCGTCGCTGCTGGAGCCGGAAGAGATCGCAGCGCTGATTGCCGCCTGCGGGACGTCGTTCGACCTCGCGCCAGACGCGGAGGTGACGCTCGAAGCGAACCCCGAAACGGTCGACGCGCAGGCGCTGCGAGGGTGGACCGATGCCGGCGTGAACCGCGTCAGCCTCGGTGTGCAGTCGTTGCTCGACGCGGAGCTGGCGCGGCTGGGGCGCCGGCATTCCGCGGCGCGGGCCAAGGAGGCGATCGAATCGGCGCGCGCGGCCGGCTGCGATGTCAGCGCGGACCTGATGCTCTGGCTGCCGGCGCAATCGCGCGAAGATTGCGCCGCGTCCATTGCCGCGCTCCTCGAACTCCAACCAACCCACCTGTCGTTCTACCTGCTGGAGCTGTACCCGAACGCTCCGCTGCGGGAGGAAATGGCGCGGGCCGGCTGGTCGCTGGCGCCCGACGACGATGCCGCCGCCATGTATATCGACACCCTGGCGCGCACTGATGCGGCGGGATACGAGCAGTACGAGATCTCGAACGTCGCGCGGCCCGGAAAGCGCTGCCGGCACAACCTGAAGTACTGGCAGGACGGCGCCTGGCTCGGCTTCGGCTGCGGCGCGCACTCGACGCGCGCCGGTTGCCGGTGGCGCAACGTGGCGGATACCCGGCGCTACATCGACATGGTCGACGGCGGGGTGGCGCCCGTGGCGGAGCGCCGGGAGCTGACCCGGGACGAGCGGCTCGGCGATGCGCTGTTCACCGGCCTGCGGGTGGTCGACGGGATCGATCTGGACCAGGTGCGGGAGCGTTACGGCGTGGATGTCATGGCGCGCTACGGCGCCGCGCTCGACCCGTTTTTCGGGGCCGGGTGGCTCTTGCACGAGGCCGGCCGGCTCAGACTGACGCGCCAGGGAATGCTGCTTGCCAACGAAGTGATGGGCACTTTCGTCTAGAAGGTCGTGGTGAAACCCCGCGTTGCACCGACCGCCGCCCGTGTCGATACCGCGCACGGCCAGAGCAAGGCGCAACGAGGGAGAATATTGTATATATTCCACCGAGGAGCAACGCCGTCCAGGCGGGATGCATCGCCGGGCGAATGCCGCGGGGCTTTTGCCACGGACTTCGAGCCTGTCGGTACGCTAAAGTAACCGCTCGTACCAACAAGGAGGCTTCCACAGATGCGCTGGTTCGAAAATCTGATGTTGTCACGCCGGCAGGTATTCACAGGGTGCGCGCTCATTACGGCGTTGCTCGTGGGGGTCGCGCTCGGCATGGCGCTGACCGCACCCACCGCGGAGGCACAAGCGACCCGGACCTTTAGCGGCGATGCCGCCCTCATGTTCCACTTCGTGAAGCCGTCCGCGTCGACGGCGTTCGAAGGCGTGATGGAGAAGCTCGACATGGCGCTCGACTCCGGCCGCCAGTCGCAGGCGCGTGGGTGGAAGGTGTTCAGGGCCGACAACGACATCACGGGCGGGGGCAACGTGATGTACGTCTGGGCGATCGACCCGGTGGATAGCGGCGCCGACTACGCCGTCTCGACCATCCTCAACGAGGCGCTGCCCGAGGAAGTGCAGGCGCTGTACGAGGCGTACAACGGGTCGTACACCGACGCCCAGCTGAAGCAGCTCCTGCTCAACCTCGATCTGGTCCGGGATTTCGGGCGCTGAGCGGCGGGCGGGCGGCCGCCCGCGTCCCTTCTCCCGGAGCGCCCGGCGGCAGGCTGCACCGTGTCGCGGGGTGGCGGATGATACGGATCCTGGCGTTTGGCGGCGGCGGCGTCCGAGGTGCGCCGGCGGCGTGTGTGCTGGCGGCGGCAATGGCTGTTGGCGTGGGAGTCGGCGCGCGGCCGGCCCACGCAATCCAGTCGCCGCAACAGGCCGGCGACGTCGACGCCGCGCCGGTGGCCGAACCGGTTGACACTGTGCAGTCGCCCGCAGACCCGGCGCAGGCCGCCGATGCCGAGCAGACTTCGGCGGAGCCCGGGACGGAGGCGCCCGCCGGCGAATTGGATCCGGAGCAGCCCGCCGGCACGTTCGCGGCGCCCGCCGGCTTGGTTTTCAGCTACATCAAGAGCGGCAGCGGCGCCGACTTCGAGCGTGTGATGAGCAGACTTGGCGCGGCGCTTGCGAGCAGCGAGGACGAGCAGCAGCGGCAGCTGGCGTCCGGCTGGCGCGTGTACAGGGCGCAGGAGCCGGGTCCCGACGGCGAGGTCCTGTACGTCTGGTTGATCGATCCGGCGCTGGCCGGAGCGGACTATGCCGTGCCGGCGCTGCTCGGCGCGGCGCTGCCCGACGAGTCGCAGGCGTTGTTCGATGCGTTCAGCGAGGCGTTCGGATCGGGTCAGGCGCTGATCAACCTGGAGCCGGTCAGCATCGGGCCCGCCCCGCCCGAGTGAATTCCAACCGTGGTCAGAACGACAGGTTGGCGCCCATATAGAACCGCTGCACCGTCTCGTGGAGGGCGCCGCCGCGCAACGAGAACACGCGGTAGTCGACCCGCAGGCCGATGGGGCCGACCACCGGTATCTTGACGCCCCCGCCGGTATTGGTGCCGACACCCCGTTTGTTGTAGTTCGTGCTGGTGAGTTTCTCTTCGTACAGCCCGCCGCCGGCCGTGGCATAGAAGCGCAGCCCGAGAATGCTGGGCGACTGCACGATGGCGTTGAACATCGCGGTGCGCAGAGCCGGGGCATCCGCGGCCATGTCCTCGACGGTATCGGAATACTCGAATTCGACACCGATGACCAGCAGCACGGCGTCCACGGCAACCCCTTTTGCCATGCGGCTCGAGGGGGTCGACGCCTTGCCCGTAAACAGCACGACATCGGCCGCCGCCTCGCGGACGGCCAGGACGAAGAGCAGGACCAGGAGTACGGTAATCGTGCGGCGCATGACCTATCTTACCCTTCGCTCCGTGGTCCAGCAGGCCGTTCTTCGCTGCGGACCCCTGTGATACAGTCTGGGCGGTTCATGGACTTGGCAGACCGCGTTCTGGCCGGCGACCAGCGCGCGATCGCGCGCGCCATTTCCCTCGTCGAGAACGATCCGAATGTGGCGGCCGTGCTGATGCCACGGCTGGCCGGCCGGATTGGCAAAGCCCGCGTGATCGGGGTTACCGGTGCGCCCGGCGTCGGCAAGAGCACGCTGGTCGACCGGCTGGCGGCGGAATATCGGCTTATGGGCCGCACCGTCGGGATTCTGGCGGTCGATCCGACGAGCCCGTTCAGCGGCGGCGCCATTCTCGGTGATCGTGTCCGGATGCACCGCCACGTGCTGGACGACGGCGTGTACGTCCGTAGCATGGCGACGCACGGCCATCTCGGCGGGCTGTCTCACGCGACCAGCGACGCGCTGCTCATCCTGGACGCCGCCGGCCGGGACGTGGTGCTGATCGAGACCGCGGGCGTGGGCCAGGCGGAGGTGGACATCGCCAGAACGGCGGACGTATCGATAGTGGTCACCATCCCGGATGCCGGTGACGGCGTGCAGGCGATGAAGGCTGGCATCATGGAAATCGCGGACGTGTTCGTGGTGAACAAGGCGGATCGCCCGCGCGTCGACCGGGCGGCGGCCGAGATCGAGGAGATGCTGTCGTTGCGGGAATTCGACGCGGGGGCCTGGCGCCCGCCGGTGCTCAAGACGCGGGCCGCAACGGGAGACGGGGTGCCGGCCGTGGTCGAGGCGGTCGCGCGCTTCGACGCCGAACGGGGCGACAGCCGCGGGCGGCGGCGCGCCCGCGCCCGGTTCCGGCTCATGGAGTTGCTGCAGCAGCAGTTCGTCGAGCGGCTCGAACGGCAAGACGAGACCCGCAAGTTGCTCGACGACGCCGTCGAGCGGATGGCGGCCGGCCAGATCGATCCGTACGCCGCCGCCGCGGAGATCATGGAGCGTGCATCATGAAGGCCGTGCTCGACCATGTCGGCATCGCGGTGGCCAGCCTGGATGAGGCCGTCGCGTTCTACCGCGACGCGCTCGGGCTCGAGATCGATGTCACCGAGGAGGTGGCGTCGCAGCACGTGCGGGCGCACTTCGTCGGGGTGGGCGGTCCGGCGCTCGAGTTGCTGGAGGCCACCTCCGACACGTCTCCGATCGCGCGCTTCGTCGACCGCCGGGGCCCCGGCCTGCACCACATCACGCTGCGGGTGGACGACCTGGCGCTGACGCTCGAGCGGCTGAAGTCGCGCGGGATACGGCTGATCGACGAGGTCCCGCGTCCCGGCGCCGAGAACGCGCTCGTGGCGTTCGTTCATCCCTCGAGCGCTCACGGCGTGCTCGTCGAGTTGCAGCAGAAGGAGCAAGGTGGCTGAGGCGCCGGTCCGAATCGGGGTGATTGGCGGGAGCGGTCTGTACGACATGGCGGACCTCACCGACCGCGAGGAGGTCGTGGTCTCGACGCCGTTCGGCGAGCCGTCGGCGCCCTTTGTGATCGGCTCACTGGCGGGCCGGCGCGTGGCGTTTCTGGCCCGCCACGGGATCGGTCACGGGATCCTCCCTTCCGAGTTGAACTTTCGCGCCAACGTCTACGCGTTCAAGACGCTCGGCGTCGAACGGATCGTGTCGGCCAGCGCCGTGGGCAGCCTGCGGGAAGAGTACGCACCGCTCGACATCGTTGTCCCGGACCAGTTCCTCGACCGCACGCGCGGGCGGATCAGCACGTTCTTCGGAGGCGGGATCGTCGCCCACATTCCCTTTGCGCATCCGGTCTGCGCCGCCCTGGCGGGCATGGCGGGCGATGCAGCCGGCGCGGCCGGCGCGCGCACGCACCGGGGCGGGACGTACGTCTGCATGGAAGGTCCGCAATTCTCGACGCTGGCCGAGTCGCGGCTGTACCGCTCGTGGGACATGGACATCATCGGGATGACGAACCTGCAGGAGGCGAAGCTCGCGCGCGAGGCGGAGATCTGCTACGCCACGCTCGCGCTGGTCACCGACTACGACTGCTGGCATCCCGATCACGACCATGTCACGGTCGAGATGATCGTCCAGAACCTGCTCCACAACGCCGAGACCGCGCAGAAGGTCGTCAAGGCGCTCGTCGAGCGCCTGCCGGCCGAAAGGACCTGCGGCTGCGCCACGGCGCTTGAGTCCGCCATCATCACGCGACCGGATGCCGTACCGCCGGAGACCAGACGGAAGCTGGCGCCCATCGTCGGAAAGTATCTGGACTGACCGATGCAGCCGGTCCTGACCGTGGGCTCCGTGGCCTTCGACTCGATCAAGACGCCGGCGGGCGAGGTGTCGCGCGTCGTCGGCGGCGCCGCCACGTATTTCAGCCTCGCGGCGTCGTTCTTCACACCCGTCCGGTTGGTGGCGGTCGTCGGTGACGACTTCGGGCCGCAGCACCAGCGCATCTTCGACGGCCGGCCGATTGACCTGAGCGGCCTGCAGCGGGTCGCGGGAGAGACGTTTCGCTGGCGTGGGGAGTACCACCTCGATCTCAACCGCCGCGAGACGATCTACACCGAGCTGAACGTGTTCGACGCGTTCCGCCCGCGCATCCCCGCGGCGTTTCGCGACAGCCCCTTCGTGTTTCTCGCCAATATTCACCCTGCCCTCCAGTTGGAGGTGCTCGAACAGGTGGCGTCCCCGGGGCTTGTCGCGCTCGATACGATGAACTACTGGATCGAGGGCACGCCGGACGCCCTGCGGCGCGTGCTGGCGCGCGTGCACGTGCTGATCATCAACGACGAAGAGGCGCGGCAGCTGAGCGGCGAGCGGAATCTGGTCAAGGCTGCTCGCGCGATCCGGGCGCTCGGACCGCAGCGTGTCGTGATCAAGCGCGGCGAGCACGGCGTGCTGATGACCGCCGGCGAGCGGTTCTTCGCGGTGCCCGCCATGCCGCTGGAGGTGGTGTGCGACCCGACCGGCGCGGGCGACACGTTCGCCGGGGGCTTCATCGGCTATCTGGCGTCGGCAGCCCGGATGTCCGACGCCGTGCTGGCCCAGGCCGTGGTTGCCGGCAGCACGATGGCGTCGTTCGCGGTGCAGGATTTCGGGGTCGACCGGCTGCTGCGGCTGGACCAGGCGGAAGTGGCGGCCAGGTTCGGCGAATTCGGGCAGCTCACGCAATTCGAGCCGCTGGTAACATGCGGGCAGGAGCACGTTTGACCATGGCGCAGAAACGGCCGGAGTCCCCGCCGCTCGCGGTGAGTCCGGTGCTCGTGTGCGCGGCCACCTGGGTGGCGCCCGGCGCCGGGCATCTGTTGCTGGGGCGCCGCCGCACCGGATCGATCCTGCTCGCTGCCCTGCCCCTGATGTTCGCGGTCGGTCTGTGGCTGGATGGACGATTGTTCCCGTTCGACGTGGGACAGCCGCTGGTGCTGTTGATGGCGCTCGCCGAACTGGGAAGCGGGACGCCGTATCTGGTGGCGGCGATGCTGGGACTGGGCGAGGGGCAGGTGGTCGCTCCCACCTACGAACATGGAAATACGTTTCTGATCGTGGCCGGCCTGCTCAACCTGCTGGTGATGCTCGATGCCGGAGACATCGCGCGCGGGCGCAAGTAGGCGCCGTCGCGCAGCCGCATGCCGATGACCAGTCACTTCTGGGTGATGGCGCTGTTCGCCGCTTTCGTAGCGCTGGTGTTCGCGCTGCTGGCGCGCGACGAGCCGCGCGAGCAGCTGCGGCTTGGCGCGCTGCTCTGGGCGGCGTTCACGGCGTCCGCGGTGGTGATCGGCTGGTTGATGTATCCGCTGCCGTTCTAACAGGATTCTGATGAACTCAAACCTCCGTCGCGCCGTGCGCGTGTGGGGGCCGCCGGCGGCGATGATGGCGCTGCTGTTCCTGCTTTCGTCGATCCCGGGCTCCTCACCCGTGCTCTGGCGGGAATTCAACCTCACGGCGCACGGCCTGGCGTACGGCCTGCTGGGGGCGCTGTTGCTGCACGCGCTGGCCGGCGGGCGCTTGCGCGGCATCACGGTCCGCCACGCGGCCGGCGCCGTGGTCGTTGCCGGGATGTACGGTTTGAGCGACGAGCTCCACCAGCGCTTCGTGCCGGGGCGGACGGCGGAGTTGCTCGACCTGGGAGCTGACTTCGCGGGGGCGACGTGCGGCGTCCTCCTCGTCTGGGCGTGCGGTATAGTCTTGTCGTTTCGGCCCCCCGGTTCCGGGTGAGCGCCGTCGCGAATTTCATGGATAACGTAACTGTCACACCAGCCGGCGCCGATCGCGTCGCCCGCGTCACCGTGTCGCGGCCGAAGGTGCTCAATGCGCTCAACGCGGCCACCATCTCCGAGCTGCTCGACGTCTTCGGCCGGTTGCGCGCGGACGCGGCGGTCCGTGCCGTCGTCCTGACTGGCGCGGGCGAGCGCGCGTTCGTGGCCGGTGCCGATATCGCCGAGTTGGCACGCCTGCAGCCCGCCGAGGCGCGCGAGGTGGCCCGGCGCGGACACGCGCTGTGCGATCTGATTGCCGAGGCCGGTAAGCCTGTAATCGCGGCCATCAACGGCTTTGCCCTGGGAGGCGGCTGCGAGCTGGCCATGGCCTGCACATTGCGGTTGGCGGCCGACACGGCCCGCATCGGGCAGCCGGAGATAAACCTGGGGCTCATTCCCGGCTACGGCGGCACGCAGCGTCTGCCGCGGCTGGTCGGGCCGGGACCGGCCCTGGAGATGCTGCTTTCCGGTGACCCCATCACGGCGCATGAGGCACGGCGCCTCGGTCTCGTCAACCGGGTGGTGCCGGCAGACCGGTTGCAAGCGGAAGCCGACGAGCTGGCGGCGGCCCTGGCGGCCAGGCCGGCGGTGGCGGTGCGCTACATCCTGGACGCTGTCCGTTCGGGGATGCAGATGTCGCTCGCCGACGGCTGCGACTACGAGGCGTCCCTGTTCGGCGTGGTGGCCGCAACCGACGACATGCGGGAGGGTACGCGCGCGTTTCTCGAGAAACGCCGCCCGGAGTTCAAGGGGCGGTGAAGACCACGCCCGCGATCCCGGACGGTCCGGGGGCCGAGGCCGGCAATCTGAGGGTTGCCCTCGTCGTCTCCGCCTATCACGACTCCATCACCGGCGCGCTCCGCGACGGCGCGGTGGCGGCGCTCAAGCGCGCGGGCGTGCGCGACGACGCGGTGGTCGTGATTCCGGTGCCGGGCGCTTTCGAGATTCCGTTCGCGGCGCGGCAGGCCGCCGAGACGCGCCGGTTCGATGCGATCGTCTGCCTCGGGTGCGTGATTCGGGGGCAGACGCCGCACTACGACTACATTGCGTCGGCGGTCGCCCACGGCATCATGAGTGCGTCGCAGACGACCGGCGTGCCTATCAGCTTCGGCGTGCTCACCACGAACTCGCTGGGGGAGGCCGTGGCCCGGTCCGGGCCGGGCGCCGCGAATAAGGGTTGGGAAGCGGCCATGGCCGCGCTGCAGCTCACGGACGTCAAGCGCCGTCTGGCGCGGCCGCGCTCTTCCGGATCGGCCGCGTGACCGCCGGGCGGACCGGGGCGGAGCGCCACCGCGCCCGCGAGGCGGCGCTTCAGCTGCTGTACCAATGGGAAATCGGTTGGGCCGGATCGGGTGGCCTCGGCGACGCGAGCAAGGAGTACTGGCGCGTCAATCCTGCTCCCGGCCCCCGGCGCCGGTTCGCCACGGAGCTCGTCGAAGGGACGACGTCCCATCTCGAGGCCATCGACGCGCTGCTCGAGTCCAACGCCCACAACTGGCGGCTCGCCCGGATGGCGGTGATCGACCGGCTTATCATGCGGATGGCGGTCTACGAGCTTGCCCATACCGACACGCCGACCGCGGTCGTGATCGATGAGGCGCTGGAGCTGGCCAGGACGTTCAGCGGCGAGGACGCCACCGGATTCATCAACGGGGTTCTGGACGGCATATCCCGCGGGTTGCCAGCGCGGGACGTTCCGAACGGGCAATAGAGAGTGAACCGCAAGCAGGACACGGACCAGTTGCAGCAGCGCCGGGAGAACCTGGAGGAGTTGCGCGCACTCGGAGTGCAACCGTACCCCCACCTTTTCGAGCGGTCCGACGCGGTGTCGGCAATCGTGGACGCGCACGGAGGCCGAACCGGGGAGGAGCTGGAGGCGGCTCGTCCGGAGGTGGCCACCGCCGGGCGCATCGTCGCGATCCGCAGCTTCGGCAAGGCGAACTTCCTCGTGCTGTCGGACGGGCGGGCGCGGCTGCAGGCCTACGTCCGCAAGGATTCGGTCAGCGCACGTGACTTCGACGTGTTCAAGCTGCTCGACGTCGGAGACCTGGTCGGAGTGGCCGGCCGAGTCTTCCGGACGCGGACCGACGAGCTGACGATCTGGACCACCCGTATCGCGTTTCTCGCCAAGTGCCTGGAGCCGCTGCCGGAGAAGTGGCATGGACTGACCGATGTCGAGATTCGTTACCGGCAGCGCTACCTCGACCTGATCGTCAATCCCCCGTCCCGGCAGGTCTTCGAGGTCCGTGCACGTGTGATCCGGGCCATCCGCCGCTTTCTCGACGCACGCGGCTACCTCGAGGTCGAGACGCCGATGATGCAGCCGCTGGCGGGCGGGGCGCTCGCGCGGCCGTTCGTCACGCACCACAACGCGCTCGACCTGCCGCTCTACCTGCGCGTCGCGCCGGAGCTGTACCTCAAGCGGCTGGTGGTCGGCGGCATCGAGCGCGTATACGAGATCAACCGCAACTTCCGTAACGAGGGGATTTCGACCCGCCACAACCCCGAATTCACGATGCTGGAGTTCTACGAGGCGTACAGTGACTACCACGCGCTGATGACGCTCACCGAGGAGTTGCTCGGCGCCGTCGCGGACGAGGTGCTCGAGGGGCGGGAATGCACGTACGACGGAGCGGCAATCTCCTGGGATCCGCCGTTCGCCAGGCTGTCGCTGCGGGCGGCCGTGCAGGCGGCGGTTGCCGAGCGTCTGGGCCGCGACGTATCCGAGGGCGATCTGCGCGAACGGGAGGCGGCGGCCGGGTTGGCCGGCGAGTTGGGGGTCGACGTGTCGGCCGGCGCGGGCGCGGGCCGCATCGCGTTCGCGCTGTTCGAGGCGTTGTGCGAGAAGAACCTCGTGCAACCGACGTTCGTCTACGATTTCCCCACCGAGGTATCGCCGCTGTCGAAGCAGCGGGCTGACGACCCTGAAACCGTGGAGCGGTTCGAGCTGTACATCGCCGGGATGGAGATCGCCAACGCCTTCAGCGAGCTGAACGATCCGCTGGAGCAGCGCCGGCGGTTCGAGGAGCAGCTTGACTTGCGCGCTGCCGGCGACGACGCGGCGCATGCTCTGGACGAGGACTACATCCGGGCGCTCGAGTACGGCCTGCCGCCCGCGGCCGGCGAGGGGATCGGCATCGACCGCCTGGTGATGCTGCTGACCGGCAGCACGTCGATTCGGGACGTCATCCTGTTTCCGCTCATGCGGCCCGCGCGCGTGGAGTGATCTTGGTGTCCTTCGAGTGGCACGTCGCAACGCGCTACCTGCTGGCCCGCCGCCGGCAGGCCTTCATTTCTCTGATCTCATTGATCTCGACGCTGGGCGTCACGCTGGGCGTGATGGCGCTGGTCGTGGCGCTGGCGCTGATGACGGGGATGCAGCACGAACTGCGCGACCGGATCACCGGCTCCGAGGCGCACGTGTACGTATGGAATGTGGCGGGCGGCGGATTCGAGGATCCCGACGCCGAGGCGCGCCGGCTCGGGGCGCTGCCGCGCGTCGTCGCCGCGGCGCCCTCTATTCTCGGCAAGGCGCTGGCGACCACGCGCAACGGCGAGGCGTTCATCAGCGTCAAGGGGATCGACCCCGACCTGGAGCAGCATGTGACCGAGGTTGCGGCGGCGGTCCGGGGCGGCAGTCTGGCGGATCTGGAGCGGTCGGACATCGACCCGCCGGCGATCGGCGGCGTCCTGCTCGGCGACGGGGTGGCCGCGCAGCTCGGCGCATTCGTCGGCGACGAGATCACGCTCATCACCGAGCACGGGACCCTTTCGCCGCTCGGGATGATGCCGCGGCCACGGCGCCTGCAGGTTGTCGGAACGTTCAACCTCGGGCTGTACACGTACGACAACGGCTACGGCTTCGTCAGTCTGGACGTGGCGAAGCGGCTGTTCAACAAGGAGCGGGTGGAGTTGATGGAGCTCCGCGTCGACGACGTCTACGACTCGCGGCAGGTGGCCGTGGAGGTGTCGGACGCGCTCGGTCCCGGCTACGTGACCGAGGACTGGTCGCAGCTCAACCAGTCGCTCTTCTCGGCCCTGTGGCTGGAGAAAATGGCGATCTCGATCACGATCGGTCTGATCGTCATGGTGGCGGCGCTGAACATCGTCGCCTCGCTTGTGCTGCTCGTGATGGAGAAGAGCCGCGATATAGCGATCCTGAAGACGATGGGAGCGGCGTCGCACGCGATCATGCGGATCTTCATGCTGCAGGGCATAGTCATCGGCACGGTCGGCACCACCGTTGGTGCGGGGACGGGGTACCTGCTGGCGACGCTGCTGGACCGCTACCGGGTGATTCGCCTCGATGTCGAGGTGTACGATCTCTCGTACGTGCCGTTCACGGTCGAGCCGTTCGATTTCGCGCTGGTGGTCGTGGCGGCTCTCGCTATCTGCTTCACCGCCACCATCTATCCCGCGCGCCAGGCGTCGCGCGTGGATCCGGCCGAGGCGCTGAGGTACCGGTGACGGCTGCGGGGCAGCGCTTCCTCGAGGTCGTCGGGCTCTCGAAGTCGTACCCCGTCGCGCGCGGCTCGCTGGCGGTGCTCCGGGATCTGGAACTGGCGGTCGATGTCGGCGAGATGGTGGCGGTCGTCGGCACGTCCGGCGTGGGCAAGAGCACGCTGATGCATGTAGTCGGCGGGCTCGACCGCGTCGACGACGGGCGGATCGTCGTCGGCGGCACCGATGTCAGCGGACTGGCGGATGCGGAGCTGGTCCGCTTCCGCAACCGGCACGTCGGCTTCGTCTTTCAGTTCCACCATCTGCTGCCGGAGTTCAGCGCGCTCGAGAACGCCGCGATGCCCATGCGCATCGCCGGGCTGCCGCCGGCCGAGGCCGCGGCGCGAGCCCGGGACGTGCTGGAGCAGGTCGGTCTGGAGGAGCGTCTGGATCACCGCCCCGGGATGCTCTCCGGCGGTGAGCAGCAGCGGGTGGCGGTGGCGCGTGCGCTGGTCATGCGCCCGTCCCTGCTGCTGGCCGACGAGCCGACCGGCGATCTCGACGAGCCGACGGCGGAGCGATTGCACGAGCTGTTGCGCGAGATGCACCGCCTGCACAACCTCACGTCGCTGATTGCGACACACAATCTGCGCCTCGCGGCGGCGTGCGACCGGGTGCTGCGTCTCGAGGACGGCCGCCTCCGGCCGGCCTGATCGCGCTGCCCGCGGGGTGCGGACTGCTATAATGCGGCCGAATCTGACGGTGCGTCGGACTGTTCGACGCCGTTGACGGGCGGGAGTCGATGTTTGAGCGGTACACCGAACGTGCGCGCCGGGTTCTGTTCTTCGCGCGTTACGAGGCGAGTCAGCTCGGCAGCATCTCGATCGAGACCGAGCACCTGCTGCTGGGGCTGATTCGCGAAGGCAAGGGGCTCACCAGCCGCATTTTCGCGCGCTCCCATCTGTCACTCGAGAACATTCGCAAGGATGTCGAGGGTCGCACGGTCTTCCGGGAGAAGGTGTCCACCTCGGTCGACATCCCCTTCAGCACCGAAACCAAGCGAGTGCTCCAGCACGCGGCGGAAGAGGCCGACCGGCTGCTGCACAGCTACGTCGGCACCGAGCACCTCCTGATCGGCATCCTGCGGGAAGAGCGGTCGGTGGCGGCATCCATCCTGTTCGAGAGGGGGATGCGGCTCAACAGCGTCCGGGGAGACGTGGTTCAGTTGCTCAGCGAGAAGACGACGCTGACGCGCGTCAAGGAGACGCCGCTGCTGGCCGAATTCAGCCGCGATCTCACCGAAGCCGCCATCAAGAATCAACTCGACCCACTCGTCGGCCGCCGTACGGAGCTCGAGCGGGTCCAGCAGGTGCTGTGCCGCCGTACGAAGAACAACGCGGTGCTGATCGGCGAACCGGGCGTCGGCAAGACCGCGATCGTCGAGGGTCTGGCGCAGCGCATCGTCGGCGGCGACGTGCCGCACTTTCTCGCCGACAAACGGATGCTGGCGCTGGACATCTCGCTCATCGTGGCCGGCACCAAGTACCGCGGGCAGTTCGAGGAGCGCCTCAAGGCGATCATGAAGGAGCTCACCGAGAACCCGAACATCATCGTGTTCATCGACGAGCTCCACACGCTGGTGGGAGCCGGGTCCGCCGAAGGGTCGCTCGACGCCGCCAACATCCTGAAGCCGGCACTCTCGCGCGGCGAGATCCGTTGCATCGGTGCGACGACCCCGGCCGAATACCGCAAGCACATCGAGAAGGATCGCTCGCTGGAGCGCCGGTTCCAGGTGGTGCGGGTCGATCCGCCGTCCGAGGCGGAGGCCCTGGAGATCCTGATGGGCGTCAAGGACCGCTACGAGACGTTCCATCACGTGGCGTACACCAAGGAGGCCATGGAGGCGGCCGTCAACCAGTCGAGCCGCTACATCAGCGACCGCTTCCTGCCCGACAAGGCGATCGACCTGGTCGACGAGGCAGGAGCCTGCGTCAAGCTGCGTGAGGCAGGCCGCAGCGAGGAGTTCAGCGAGATCAACAAGAGCGTCCGCGTCGCCGTGGAGCAGATGGAAAGCGCGACGGCCCGCAAGGACTTCGACCAGGCGCAGTTCTTCCGCGAGCAGGTGGCGCTGGCCCGCGAGAATTTGCAGTTCGTCCGCGAGAAATTCGTCGTCAAGTCGGGCGAGCGGCAGGTGCAGGTCGGCAAGACGGAAATCGACGAGGTCGTCTCGAAGTGGACCGGCGTGCCGCTCGCCTCCGTCAACCAGGACGAAGGTCTCAAGCTGGTGCGGATGGAGGAGCACCTGCACCAGCGGGTGATCAGCCAGGAGATCGCGATCTCGGCGCTCGCCCGGGCCATACGCCGTTCGCGCGCCGGGCTGAAGGCGCCGAGCCGGCCGGTCGGCAGCTTCGTGTTCCTCGGGCCGACGGGGGTCGGCAAGACCGAGCTGGCCCGGGCCCTGACGAATTTCCTGTTCGGCAGCGACACCGCGCTGATCCGGTTCGACATGTCGGAGTACATGGAGAAGCACTCCGTGTCGAAGCTGATCGGATCACCGCCCGGCTACGTGGGACACGAAGAAGGCGGGCAGTTGACGGAGAAGGTCAAGCGCCATCCGTACTCGGTGGTGCTGCTCGACGAGATCGAGAAAGCGCACCCGGACCTGTTCAACATCCTGCTGCAGGTGTTCGAGGACGGGCATCTCACTGACGGCCTGGGAAACCGGATCGATTTCAAGAATACTATCGTCATCATGACGTCCAACATCGGCGCCCGTCACATTCAGAAGCAGGCGGCGATGGGCTTCCAGTCGCCCGGCGCCAGTGAGCGCCAGCGCAGCGTCTCCGAAATGGTGCTCGGCGAAGTGAAGCGGACCTTCAATCCCGAGTTCATCAATCGCGTGGACGAGATCATCGTCTTCGAGGCGCTGCAGGATGACGATCTCAGAAAGATCACGTACATGCTCGTGGCGCGGCTCAACGAGAACCTCGTCGACCGCATGATCCGGATTTCGTTGACGGCCGACGTGGTCGACTGGATCATCGAGCAGACTTGCAAGGATCGTTCATACGGCGCGCGCCCGTTGCGGCGCGCCATCCAGCGCCATGTCGAGGACCCGCTGGCCGAGGAACTCATCCGGGGCCGCCTCGACAGCGGCGACATCGAGGTGTATCTCAACGGCGGAATGCTCGCCTACCGCCGGCTTGGCGACTCGGTGGAAGGCCGCCGGCTGGCGTCAGGCGTCTAAAGTTTCGTACACTGGCATACTTATTGTCGCCACGTGCGGCTAGGGCGTTACAGGCAATGACCAAAGTGCTACGAGCGTCTTCGTACGTCTGTCTGCTGGCAGCCGGGCTCGCCTGGCCGGTGCTGGCGGCCGGCGCCGCGCCGCCTTCCGGAGCAGCGGCCGCGCCCGAAGCGTCCGCTGCCCAACCGGGGCGGCAGCCCCCGCCGCTGCCCCCGGAGGACTCGCCGGAACTGCTGCGGACGGTGCAAGTGGCGTTTCCCAACCAGGGGAACGTATCGAGCATCGATCCGCAGACGTACCTCTACTACATGGAGGTGCCGAACTACCGCAGCCTCCCGTCGCAGAACAAGTGGGAGCCGTATACCGCGGAGACCGAACGGATCATCCGCGAGGATTTCCGGCGGCTGTGGGACACCGGCTTTCTGGACGATCTCTGGATCGAAGTGGTGGATGAGCCGTGGCCGAACGGCGTGATCGGCAAGCGGGTGATATTCAACTTCGAAGAGCGCGAGCGGGTGAAGATCGTCACCTTCGAAGGGTCGGACGAGGTCGACCGCGGCGACATCGAGACGGCGATGCAGGAGAACGGCATCGGCATCCGCGTCGATTCGTTCCTCGATCTGGGGACGATCAAGCGGGTCAAGGGGCTCGTGGGGTTCATGTTCGCGGACAAGGGCTACCAGTTCGCGGAGATCGATCATGAAGTGACGGAGCTCCCCGGCGGGCCGAAGACGGTGCAGCTCACGTTCCACATGGACGAGGGCCCGAAGGTGTTCGTCGAGGACATCTCTTTCATCGGCAACGAGGCGTACGGCGATCGCAAGCTGCGCAGCCAGATGGAGAACACCAAGGAGCGCTGGTTCCTGTCGTGGATAACGGGGCGGGGCACCTACAAGGAGGCGCAGTTCGAAGAGGACGCCGACCGCCTCGTGGCATTCTACCGTGACGAGGGTTACATCGATGCCCAGGTAGGGCAGCCCGATCTCGATTACCTCGAAGTGGCGCTGGACGGTGAGAGCCGGGGGCTGCGCCTCCGCATTCCGATCGAGGAGGGTGAGCGGTACCGGGTCGGCGAGATCAGCTTCGACGGCAACGACGTGGTCAACTCACTCGGCATGTCCCAGCTCTTCGGGGAGCTGGAGCCGGGCGACTACTACAGCGAGGGATACATCCGTGAGGCCTTCGATACGGCCCGGGAATTGTACGGCGCGCTCGGCTACTACGAGATGACTCTGTTCCCGGACCTGCAACCGCGCACCGGTCAGTCCGTCGCGATTGACGCCCAGGCCGAAGGGGATGGCGACGGCGGCGCGGCCGGCGATGGCAACGGCAACGGCGCGGACAACGGGAACGGCGCGGACAACGGGAACGGCGCGGACAACGGGAACGGCAATGGTGACGGCGCGCATGCGGTGGCGGAGCGGCCGACCCACATTGACGGGAGCCCGGTGGTCGACGTCACGATCCGAATTCAGGAGGGCGAGCAGTACTTCGTCAACCGGATCACCATCGCCGGCAACCACACCACCCACGACGATGTGATCCGGCGCGAGCTGCAGCTCGTCGAGCGCGGCGTGTTCAACACCGCCGGGTTGAAGCACAGCGTGCGGCGACTGAACCAGCTTGGTTTCTTCGAGCCGCTCGACGAGGAGCAGGCGATCAACATCGAAAAGACCGAGGGCGCCGACAACGAGGTCGACCTGACGATCGATCTGACCGAGACGAACCTGAACCAGCTGACCTTCGGCGCCGGCGTGTCGCAGTACGACGGGTTCTTCGGGACGGTCTCGTTCCAGACCAGCAACTTCCTGGGTCGCGGCGAGACGCTCGGCGTGGGTGTTCAGAGCGGCTCCCGCGTCCGCGACATCAACGTCACCTTTACCGAGCCGTATCTGTTCGACCGCAACATGTCGGGCAGCATCGGGCTGTTCTCGCGGAAGATCGACTGGATCGGGGCGTACACCGAGGCGAGCACGGGCGGCACCGCCACCGTCGGCATACCGCTGGCCCTGTATACGCGCCTGTTCTTCAGCTACAGCTACGAGGCGACCAGCGTCGGAGAGGTCAGTCCGTACTTTACGAATGATCCGGACTACCTGCAGTACAACCCGTTCTTCGCGGACCTGCTGCTGCTCGACAGCGACGGCCATCGCACGGTCAGCAAGGTCACGCCGATGATCAGCATGAACACCGTCGATCATCCCATCTTTCCCCGCCGGGGGACGCGGTATCAGGCGGGGGTGGATCTGGCCGGACTGGGCGGCAACTCCAAGTTCTGGAAGCCGATACTCGAGGGCGTCTGGTATCTGCCCCAGACGGAGCGCATAACGATCGGTCTGCGCGCCCAGTATCAGTTTCTGGCGGCCGGGAATCCGGACCAGATCCCGATCTTCGAACGCCTGTGGCTCGGTGGCGAGTACTCGGTGCGCGGTTACGACATCCGCCGGATCGGACCGACGCTCAGCGATCGCGATCCAGAGGTTTCTGACGACAATTTCCGGGGGCGCTACGTGATCGGCGGCAACAAGAGCCTGCTGTTCAACGTGGAGTACCAGTTCAGCATTGCCGACCCGGTGCGTATCGTCGCCTTCTACGACGCTGGCCAGGTGCAGGACTTCGGGCACGACTTCGCGATGGATGGGTTCAAGACGTCCACCGGAGTGGAGCTGCGGTTCTTCATCCCGATGTTGAACGTGCCGTTCCGATTGATCTACGCGTGGAATCCACAGTATGAGTCTGTCTACAACGACCGGTATCGAGAGCAGGAAGAGACGGTCTTCCGGTTTGCCGTGGGCACGACTTTCTGACTCCGCTGGCGGGGGAGCCGGTCGTACAGGACGATCAGAGGTATACAACCGATGAGATTTGTGAATTCGATCATGATGGCTGCCTGCTTGCTGACTGCCGCTACGGCCGTCGCCCAGGAACAGGAACCGCCCGCGGCCGCGCCGGCGGCGGCGGGTGGCGGCGCGCTGGCGTACGTTGACCTTCAGCGTGTGGCGTCGGAGTCCGACGCGGGGCAGCAGGCGAACGCCCGGGTGCAGGAGCTGAGTCAGCAGAAGCTGTCCGAGATCGAGGTGAAGACGGCCGAGTTGCAGGGTCGCGTCACGGCGTTGAACGAGCAGCTCCAGGAGCTGCAACAGAAGCTGCAGCAGGGGCAGAACATCATGAGCGCCGAGGCGCGGATCGAATTGCAGCGGCAGATCGCCAAGCTCCAGATCGACGTTCAGCGCACCACCCAGGATTCGCAGGCCGAAGCCGAGCGTCTCACCCAGGATGCGGAGGCGGATGTGCAGCAGTTGCAGCAGGAGCTGCAGATCGAGTTCCAGAAGAGGCTGGTCCCGGTGCTCGAGCAGGTCGCCGTCGACCGCAAGCTGGCATTCATCTTCAGCGCCAGCGAAGGCGGCCTGATCTGGGCCGACACATCGCTCGACCTGACCGAAGAGCTGATCGAGCTGCTCAACGCGCAGACGGGCGCGCCGTAGCGTCGGGCGAGCCCCTCGTCACGCCTTGTCAGCCGGGCGCCAGCCCGGTCTCGGGGCGAAGCGGGGTCTTGCCACAGGCTGCTAGTGTCACTCGACATCCCACACGTTCTCGACGGTCTCCACTGCCGCTATCCCGCCTTCCTGGTGGATGCCGTGGTCGAGCACGACCCCGGCCGGCGCATGGTGGCGGTCAAGAACGTCACGGTCAGCGAGGAATACTTCCAGGGACACTTCCCCGGCATGCCGCTGATGCCGGGGGTGATGATGATCGAGTCGCTGTTGCAGGTGGCGACGCTGTTGCTGCGGACAGGTCAGGATGCGGGTACGTCGCGCGCTTTCCTGCGCGGGGTGAACCACGCGAAATTTCGTCGCCAGGTGGTGCCGGGTGACCGGATCAAGCTGGACGTGGTGCTGTGCCGCCGCCGGACCGGCCTGGCCATCGTGCGGGGCGAGGCGAAGGTCGGGACGCAGATCGTTGCCGAGGCCGAGCTGCTGGTCGGTATCGAGGCCGATGCGGTGGAGATTGACCCGACCGCAATCGTGCACCCGGACGCCGTCATTGGCGCAGGCAGCGTCGTCGAGCCGCACGCCGTCGTCGGTGCGCAGGTGCGCATCGGCCGCAACTGCCGCGTAGGCGCCTCGGCCGTCATCGATGGCGATACCGCGATCGGCGACGCCTGCAAGGTGTACCCGTTCGCCTCGATTGGGCTGATTCCGCAGGATCTGAAGTTCAAGGGCGAGCCGACGCGCCTCGTGATCGGCCAGCGGAACGTCTTCCGCGAGTTCGTGACGGTGCATCGCGGGACCCGCGGCGGCGGCGGCGTGACGTCGATCGGCAACGACAACGTCGTAATGGCGTACGCGCACGTCGCGCACGACTGCCGGATCGGCGACCGGACGATCTTCGGCAACGGCGCCACGCTCGGTGGACACGTCGTCGTGGAGGACGAGGCCACGGTCAGCGCCTACTCGGGCGTCCACCAGTTCTGCCGGGTCGGCCGCCAGGCGTTCATCGGCGGCTACTCGGTCGTGACGAAGGATGCGTTGCCGTACGGCAAGACGGTGGGCAACCGGGCGCGCATCTACGGCCTCAACACGATCGGCCTTGTCCGCCGGGGCAGCTCACCTGCGACCGTCGCCAAGCTGAAGCGCGCCTACCGCTATCTGCTGCAATCGAAGCTGAACACGACCCGCGCCGTGCGGCGCATCATGGACGACCCGGGCGTGGCGTGTCCCGAGGTGGAGTATCTCGTGGAGTTCATTCGGACCTCCAAACGTGGAGTCAACCTGCGGCGGCCGTCGAGGCGCGTCGAGCCGGTGGATGTCGACGAGTAGGCGTCCGACCGGTTACTGACCCCCCGGCGGGTGATCCACGATGCGTATCGGCTTGATCGCCGGCAACGGCCGGTTCCCGTTCCTCGTGCTGGATGCAGCCCGGAACCTGGGTCATGACGTTACGGTGGTCGCCATCCGGGAAGAGGCGGACAGTGGCCTGGAGGCGGCGGCGGCCGGGCCGCCGCCGGCGGCGTTGCACTGGGTTTCGCTGGGCCAGCTCGGGCGGTGCATCAAGGTGCTGACGGATGCGGGCGTCTCGCAAGCCGTCATGGCGGGGCAGGTCAAGCATACGAAGCTGTTCTCCGGCGTCCTGCCCGATCTCCTCCTGCTGTCGGTCCTCAGTCGGCTGGCCGGCCGCAATACCGATGCGCTGATCTCGGCCGTCGCCGACGTGCTGTCAGAACGCGGCATAGAGCTCGTCGACTCCACCAGCTTCCTCCGGCCGCTGATGGCCCGCCGCGGCACCCTGACCCGCCGCGGTCCGTCGGACGACGAACGGGCGGATCTGGAATTTGGCTACCGCGTAGCCGACGCCATTGCCGGCCTGGATGTCGGCCAGACGGTGGTCGTAAAGGATCGCGCCGTGGTGGCGGTGGAAGCGATGGAGGGTACCGACGCGGTAATCAGCCGTGCGGCCCGTCTCGCCGGTCCGGGCATCCGCGTGATCAAGGTGGCCAAGCCGGGCCAGGACATGCGCTTCGACGTGCCGGTCATCGGCCTCCCGACCATCCGTGCCCTGCGGAAGGCCGAGGCGGCCGCCCTGTCTATCGACGCGGAGCGAACGCTCGTGCTCGATGGCGACGCGGTATTCACGGCGGCCGACGAGGCGGGGCTGGCGGTGGTCGGGCGGGCGCCGGACGACGAAACGTGATGCCTGGGCCAGCCCTGCGGATCGGAGTGGTTGGCGTCGGCCATGTCGGCCGCCATCACGCGCGGATTCTCGCGGAGTTGCCCGACGTAAAGCTGGTTGCGGTCGCCGACATCGACGCCGCCCGGGCCGCGGCGGTTGCGGCCACGAGCGGGTGCCGCGCAGAGGGCGACGCCGATGCCTTGCTGGCGGGCCTCGATGCGGTCACCGTCGCGGTCCCGACGGAGGCGCACCTGCGCGTCGCCTTGCCGTTTCTCGAGCGGGGCATTCCGGTACTGGTCGAGAAGCCGATCGCCGCCTCGGTAACCGAGGCGGACGCGTTGATTGCAGCCGCTTCCGGTGCCGGGACGATACTTGCTGTGGGCCATACCGAGCGGTACAATCCCGCCGTTACCGTCGCACGGCCGCTCATCACGGCGCCGCGTTTCATCGAAGTGCATCGCTTGGCACGGTTCCCCGAGCGAAGTCTGGACATTGACGTCGTGTTCGATGTCATGATTCACGATCTGGACCTGGTGCTCGATTTGGGCGGGTCGGCGCCGGCGGCCATCGAAGCGGTTGGCGTACCGGTGCTCAGCGAACGGGTCGATATCGCCAACGCGCGCATCCGCTTCGAAAACGGGTGCATTGCCAACCTGACCGCCAGCCGCATCAGTCGGGACCGCGTGCGCAAGCTCCGCTTCTTCCAGAACGACGGACTGATTGCCGTCGACTGCGGGGCGCAGCAGGTTGACGCCTGGCGCGTGAGACGAACGGCCGGGGTAGAACCGGCCATCGAAGGCGGCGCCCTCGGCGTGCCGCCGGGCGAACCGCTCAGGCTCGAGCTGGCTGACTTCGTCCATGCCGTACGGTCCGGCGGTCGTCCGGGCGTGGACGGCCCCGCCGGCCGCCGGGCGCTGGCGCTGGCGCAGCAGGTCGCGGATGCCATGGCGGCTGCGGCCTAGGAGCCCGCCTGGAAATGACGACGCTGCAGGAAATCGGGACGCGGCTTGGAGAAGGCGAGTCGATCACAGCGCAGGACGCCGCGACGGTGGTCGCCTCCCGCGACTTGCTCGGTCTCGGCGCGCTGGCGGACGACTGCCGGCGCCAGCGGCACGGCGACCGGGTGACGTTCGTACGCGTGCAGGAGATCCAGGCGGAGACCGTCGAGGCCTCGGATTTCAACCTGCTCCCCGCTGCTGGCGAGGTGCGTATCGCCGGCCGGTTTCCCGAGCGGCGAGAGGCGGTTCGCGCGGTGGAGCGTGTCGTGTCCGCGGCCGAATCGATTCCGGTTACCGGTTTCGCGCTCGATGACCTCGCGGAGGCCAACGGCTGGGAGCCGCACGCCGTGGTGGATGTGCTGGCGGCGCTGAAAGACGCCGGCCTGTCGTGCGTGGCGGAGGCCCGCGCGGAACGGCTGCCCGGACCGGAGTGGCTGGAGGCGGCGGGCCGCGCGGGCGTGCGGGTCGCACGGCTCACGGTCGGCGAATCGGCCGGGGATGCCGGCGGCATCGATCTGATCCGGCGCGTGGCGGCCTGGGGCGGCGCGCTCGCTCATGTCCACGCGTTCGCCCCGCTGGTGCGCGAGCTTCCGGCGCAGCCGACGACCGGCTACCGGGATCTGCGGAAGGTTGCGCTGGCGCGCCTGCTGGTTGAAAATGTCGATTCGATCCAGATCGACTGGAGCCTGTACGGACCGAAGCTGGCGCAGGTCGCCTTGATTTTCGGCGCCAGCGACGTGGATGCCGTGTCCCCCGACGATAGCGGGCGACTCGGGGCCCGGCGGGCGCCGCTCGCAGAGATCACCCGGAACATCCGTGCCTCGGCGCTGGTGCCGGCGGAACGGAACGGCCGCTTCGAGCCCGTGTAAAGATGAGTAAAATCCGCGTCGCCGCTGTCGAGTACCTCAACGCACTGCCGCTCGTCCATGGTCTGGATGCACAGCCAGACCTGTTCACGATGCAGTACGACGTACCTGCAAAGTGCGCGGCGCTTCTCCATGGCGGCACGGTGGACCTCGGTCTGATTCCGTCCATCGAGTACCTCCAGCGACCGAACTACCGAATCGTGCCAGGGGTTGCCGTGGCGTCGCACGGACCGGTCGCTTCGGTGGCGATCTTCAGCAAGCGTCCTGCCGCCGCCATCCGATCAATCGCGGTCGACTCGAGCTCGCGCACGGCCAATGCGTTGCTGCGCATCCTGTGCGCCCAGTGGTTCGACATCGAACCGACATTCGTAAAGATGCGCCCGGATCTGGATCCGATGCTCAAACGCTGCGACGCGGCGCTCATCATCGGGGACCGCGCGCTCTTTGTCGACCATGAAGCAGCGGGCCTCGAGAAGGTCGATCTGGGCGAGGAGTGGTCCACGATGACCGGCATGCCGTTCGTCTGGGCCTTCTGGGCCGGCCACCCGGGCGCCGTTCAGCCGGCGCATCTGGCGGCGCTGCAGGCGGCGCGCGACGGGGGTGTGGCGGCGCGCGACGAGATTGCCCGCCGGTTCGTGGCGGCGGATGACGACGAGGAAAAGCTGGAGACAGTCCGCAGCTACCTGCGGGACAACATCGAGTGCGTGCTGGATGACCGCCGCGTGGCCAGCCTCAACAGGTTCTACGAGAAGGCGAACGAACTCGGCGTCGTACCGGCAACCCGCCCGTTGCGCTTCTACGAGGGGACTGATCCCCGATGACGGCTGTGGCAACGGACCTTGCAGCCGGCAAGGTAACGGCAGGCGAGCGGCTGACACGCGGCGACGCGATCGTGCTGTACCGCGACGCACCGACGCACCAGCTCGGCCGGCTCGCGGACCTGGTGCGGGCTCGCAAGCATCCGGAAGGCGTCGTCACTTACATCGTCGACCGCAACGTGAACTACACCAACGTCTGCGTCGCCCGCTGCAACTTCTGCGCGTTCTACCGCGAGGTCGGATCGCCGGACGGGTACGTCCTGGGCTTCGGCGAGATCTTCGCCAAGATCGACGAGACAATCGCGCTCGGCGGGGTGCAGTTGCTGCTCCAGGGCGGGCATAATCCGGACCTGCCGCTGACCTGGTACGAAGACTTGTTCCGCGCCGTGAAGCAGCGCTATCCGGATTTCAAGCTGCACGCGCTGTCGCCGCCGGAAGTGGTGCATCTGTCCCGGCTCTCGCAGCTCCCGGTCCGCGGCGTCCTGGAACGGTTGATTGCGGCCGGGATGGACAGCATACCCGGCGGGGGAGCGGAGATCCTGGTCGACCGCGTGCGCCGCCTGCTGAACTGCTATTCCAAGGCCACGGCGTCGGAATGGCTCGGCGTCATGGAGACGGCCCACGAGCTCGGCCTGCGGACCACGGCCACCATGATGTACGGCAGCGTCGAGCATCCGGAGGAGCGGATCGATCACCTGTTGCGCCTGCGCGAGGTGCAGGATCGGACGGGCGGATTCACCGCGTTCATCACCTGGAGCTATCAGCCGCCCAACACGGAGCTGGGCGGTTCGGAAGCGACCGGCATCGAGTACCTGCGCACGTTGGCCATCGCCCGTCTGGTGCTCGACAACTTCGACAACCTGCAGGCCTCGTGGGTGACCCAGGGCGGCAAGATCGGACAGTTGAGTCTGACGTTCGGGGCGAACGACATGGGCAGCGTCATGATCGAGGAGAACGTCGTGCGGGCCGCCGGCGCCGCATACTGCATGGACGAGGTCGAGATCACGCGCAACGTCGAGGACGCCGGATTCGCGCCGCGCCGCCGCAATATGCATTACGAGATCCTGGGAGAGCCGTTCTTCCGCCAGCACGCGGTGCCGCGCTTCACCGCGCTGGACGTCGCGCGCGAGGACGGCGACGCGCGCGTGGCGCCGGAGCTCGAGCGCTATCCGGCGCGGAGCCGGGCCGGCAAGCTCCGCCAGGCAACCCGGTGAACCGTCCAGGTAGCACCGAGACCGGTCGGCCCCCGGCCGGCAAGCGCGGCGCGGGGCGGCGGGGTCCCCGCTAGCGCTGCCGGGGGTTCGGGGCGCAGCCCCATCTAACATGGACGCGCAGCCCCGAGTGGCAAGGGGTACGACGGGCACTCAAGCAGTCGTCCCCAGGCCCGCACGGCGGGCCTCGGCAAGCGCGGCGCGGGGCGGCGGGGTCCCCGCTAGCGCTTGCCGGGGGTTTGGGGCGCAGCCCCATCTAACATGGACGCGCAGCCCCGAGTGGCAAGGGGTACGACGGGCACTCAAGCAGTCGTCCCCAGGCCCGCACGGCGGGCCTCGGCAAGCGCGGCGCGGGGCGGTGGGGTCCCCGCTAGCGCTTGCCGGGGGTTCGGGGCGCAGCCCCGAGTAACAATGACGCGGTATCACGCCGGCTGGGTCGTGCCGATAGCGGGGCGCCCGATCCGCGACGGCTGGGTCGATGTCGACCGCGGCAAGGTCACGGCGGTCGGCCGGTCCGCAGGTGACGGCTCCGGACAGCGCCGGGACGTCGACCTGCGCACCAGCGCGATCCTGCCCGGTCTGGTAAACGCCCATGTCCATCTCGAGTTGTCGGGGTTGCGCGACCAGGTATCGCCGGCGCCGAGCATGCCGGTCTGGGTGCGCCGCATGACGGCGCGGCGCGTTGGCGGCGCGCCGGATGCCGCCGCCATCGAGCAGGCCGTTGCCGAGGCGCGGCGATGCGGCACGGCGCTGGTGGGCGATATCGGCAATACGCTCGCATCGGTTGCGCCGCTGCACGCCGCCGGGATGCCGGCGGTGGTCTTCAGCGAGTTGCTCGGCTTCGCCGAGCGCAACCCCGCGGCGCTCGTGGCGCGGACCTGCGCCCGGTTCGAGCGGCAGGACGGAGACAATCCGAGACTGCGTCTGGCGGCGCACGCGCCGTACTCGGTATCGCCGGCCTTGTTCGCCGCGTTGCGCGCGGCGGCGGAGGAGCGGCAACTCTGGCCGCTGTCGGTGCATCTGGCCGAGTCGCGAGAGGAGCTGGAGTTCCTGCGCGCGGGGACCGGCGCGTGGCGCGACATCCTGGAGGAGCTGGGCCGCTGGGATCCCGACTGGAGCGCCGGCACGGCAAGCCCGGTCGGCTACCTCGACAAGCTGGGCTGGCTCGGGCCGGGCACCCTGGTGGTGCACGGCGTGCATCTCACCGACGCGGAGCTGGCGCGCATCGCCACAGCCGGCGCGACGCTGGTGACCTGTCCGCGCAGCAACCGCTGGACCGGCGCCGGCGCTCCGCCGATCCAGCGATTCCACGGCGCCGGAGTCCGCCTCGCAGTGGGGACAGACAGTCTCGCCAGCGTAGCGGACCTCAACCTGTTCGCGGAGCTGGCCGAGATGCGGCGGCTCGCGCCGGCGGTGCCGGCCGCCGAGTTGCTGCGCGCCGCTACCTCGTCCGGCGCGGAAGCGCTGGGGTACGGCGCGACGCACGGCGCGATTGCCGCCGGCCGCCGGGCGGCGCTGATTGCGGTCGCGGGTGCCGGGCAGGCGGGCGATGTGGAAGAATACCTGGTAGGCGGCGTCGGGCCGGAGGACATCACCTGGATCGACAGTTTGGGAGAGCCGGGGGAGTGCAGGCAGTCATCACCGTGATGGGGCGCGTCCGCGCCTACGCGTCGTTCATCCGCTTCGGGCACACCGTGTTCGCGTTGCCGTTTGCGCTCACCGGCGCGCTGCTCGCGGCCGGCGCCGGCTGCTCGCTGACCTGGGGGCGCGTCGGGTGGATCGTCCTGGCGATGGCAGCCGCGAGAACCGCCGCGATGGGATTCAACCGCCTTGCGGATGCGCGCTTCGACGCGCTCAATCCGCGGACGGCCCAGCGGGAGTTGCCGCGCGGCGTGGTGTCCCGGAGCGAGGCGGTAGCGCTCGTCGTGGCGTCGTCCGTCGTCTTCGTCGCCGTAGCGCGGCAGCTCGGACCAGTCTGCCTCGCCCTGTCGCCCGTCGCACTTGCCATCGTCTTCTGGTACTCGTGTGCGAAGCGCTATACCCACTACACCCAGCTCTGGCTCGGTCTGGCGCTGGCCGTCGCGCCGGTCGGCGGATGGCTCGCCGTCTGCGGGCAGTTCGGGTGGGCGGCGGCCTGGTTGGCGTTCGGCACCGGCACGTGGGTGGCCGGATTCGACATCCTGTACGCCTGCGAGGATATCGAATTCGACCGGCGCAGCCGGCTCTACTCCATTCCCGCGCGGTTCGGCGTCGCGCGTTCGCTCCGGGTGTCGCGGCTCTTCCATCTCGCCACCGTGGCGAGCCTCGGCGCGCTGGCGTTCGTGATGCCGCTCGGGCCCGTGTACGTCGCCGGCGTCGCCGGCGTCGCCCTGCTGCTCGCCTACGAGCAGTCGCTCGTCCGGCCGGATGATCTGTCACGCGTCGGGGAAGCATTCAACCTGAACGGGTACGTCGGAATCCTCTATCTGGCCGCCACGGCCGCAGCGCTCTATGTCTGAGCGGACACGAGCCGTCGCGGTCGGCGTCACCGGTGCGTCGGGCGCGATCTATGCGGCCCGCACGGTGGCGGCGCTGCTCGCCAACGGTTGCCGCGTGGAGCTGGTGGCGTCCGATTTCGGCCGTCGCTTGCTGCGGGAGGAGCTCGGACCGGACGCCGCCGTCGATCGGCTGGCCGAGTACCTGGCCGAACGGTACGGCAACGAGGTGCGCACGGGTGCGCTCGTGGTGCACAGTAACCGGGACATGGGGGCGTCGATCGCCAGCGGCAGCTGTCCCTGCGACAGCATGGCGGTCGTGCCCTGCTCGATGAAGACGCTGGCCGGCATCGCGCATGGCGCGTCGAGGAATCTGATCGAGCGCGCGGCCGACGTCATGCTGAAAGAGCACCGCCGTCTCGTGGTGGTGCCGCGCGAGACACCGATGAGTCTGCCGCAGCTCCGCAACCTCGTCCTGTGCGCGGAGGCCGGCGCCGTCGTGCTGCCGGCGATGCCGGCGTTCTATCAGCAGCCGCACTCGATCGACGACCTCGCCGATTTCATGGCGGGCAAGGTGCTTTCCGCCCTCGGTTTCGAACACCAGTTGTATCCGGTCTGGACCGGATAGCGGTAGGAGCCCGTGGTGCAAGCCCCACTGCATTCGACCGTCCATGCAGCATCCGTTAGTTGGGGCTGCGCCCCAAACCCCCGGCAAGCGCTAGCGGGGACCCCGTAGCCCCGCGCCGCGCTTGCCGGGCCGCGCCGTGCGCGGCTTGTTCCACGGTCACATATAGTGAATATGCTCGCTCGTCAGGCCTTGTCAGCCCGGCGCCTGGCCGGTCTCGGTGCCACGCGGGGTTTCACCACGGACTCCTAAGTGATGCCGAAGCCAGCCGCAGCCGAGGCCAAGCTTGTGGCCGACCGAGCGCCGGACGAGATGGCCCGGATGTTCGACCGGATCGCCGGCCGTTACGACCTGCTGAACCGGCTGTTGAGCGGGGGACGCGATCGTATCTGGCGCGCGCGCGCGGTCGAGAGCCTCCAGCTCCAGGGCGGTGAGACGGTCCTCGACCTGTGCACCGGGACCGCGGACTTGCTACTGGCGCTGGCCCCGCCGCGCGGCCCCGCCGCGCGCGTCGTGGGTGTCGATTTTTCGGCAGAGATGCTGCGGCTCGGACAACGCAAGATCCGCCGCAGCCCGGTGCGCGGCGCGGTCGGACTGCTGCGGGGCGACGCCGAACGGATCCCGCTCGGGGACCGGTCCGTCGACGGCGTGACGATCGGGTTCGGCATCCGTAACGTGCGCGATCGGGTGGCCGCGCTGGTCGAGGTGCGGCGTGTGCTGCGACCGGGCGGCCGGCTGGCGATCCTGGAGTTCGGCGCGCCGGGCTCGGCCCCGGTCCGGGCCGTGTATCTGTGGTATTTCCGGCGCCTGCTGCCGCTGGTCGGGCACCTGGTCTCCCGCCACGGCAGCGCCTACGCCTACCTGCCGGCGTCGGTCGGGGCGTTTCCCGCGCCGGATGCGTTCTGTGCCATGCTGGAGGAGGCGGGGTTCAGCGGGGTGCGCTGCGAGCGACTGACGCTCGGCATCGTCTGCCTCTACAGCGCCCGCGCAGCTTGAGCGTTCCGCCGCCCGGCTGACAAGGCGTGGAGTTTGCAGCGTAGCCCCATCTATCGTTACAGCGCAGCCCCAAGGGGCAAAAGGCCGCTATAATCGGGCAACCTCCTGATGTACCTGAATTTGGAAGGGCGGCCCGGCGAAACGCCGACCATCGGGTCGGTGATGACCTGGCGGGACCAGGCGCTGCTATCCCTCCTCGTCCATGCCGCCGCGGTGTTGCTGGTGCTGCTGGTGCCGCGGCTGCCGTTCGTGCAGGCGGCGGCCGAGCGCCGCGCCGAGCGGCTGCTGGAGATGGCGGAGCAGGCCGAGTTGGCCGAGCAGGCTCAACTGCAGGCGCAGCTGCTCCAGCCGGCGCAGCGCGACGACCAGACATTCGTCTTCATCCAACCGCGGGTCGAGCTCGATCCGCCGGCGCCGCCGCCGCCGGACGCCGTGCTGTCCGATCGCGACCGCGTGGCGCAGTCGCCGGTCAGAACCCTCGATCCGGAGAATCGCCTGCCGGTCTCCGAGGGCAATACCTCGGCATTCGTGGTGGACCCCGAAGCGCCGGAGGAAGGACTCGATCCGGCCCCCGTGGAGGAGCAGGACGATGGTGTCGAGGAGGTCGAGGCGCAGCCCCTCGACGAGTCGCCGCAGCCCGAGGAGTCCGCCGGACAGGACGAAGCGGAGCAGGAGGTATCGGAACCGGTAGAGGATCCCGGTCCGGTGCCGGAATTGGACAACCCGGACGGGCCCGTCTTTGCCGACTCGTTCCTCGCGGACGCGGGCGCCGGTCCCGGCGACCCCGACCCCGCCGACGCGCCGCGCCTCGATCTGTCGCCCGACGGCCTGCTCGGCCGCGCGGTGGAGAATCTCCGGCAGCGGGTGCGGCGCGAGACCTTCCGGAACTTCAGCGGCGACACCGGACGGTTCGGTCCGGACATCCAGTTCGACTCCAAGGGGGTTGAGTTCGGGCCGTGGATTCGCCGCTTCGTGGCGCAGATTCGCCGGAACTGGTTCGTGCCGTACGCGATCTGGTCCATGCACGGCCACGTGGTGCTCACCTTCAACGTGCACGCGGACGGCTCGCTCACCGACTTGACCGTGGTCAGGCCGTCGCACGTCGAGGCATTCACCAACTCGGCGTTCAATGCCCTGCTGTCCTCCAATCCGACGCAGCCCCTGCCGCCCGAGTATCCGGACGACCATGCATTTTTCACGGTGACCTTCTACTTCAACGAAATGCCGCCCGCGTAGCCGTGTCCCTTCCGACCCGCGCGCAGCAGATCGGCTGGGTCGTATTGCTGACGGCGCTCGCGGTGCTCGTCGTCGTCCGCACGGGCTGCGGGTAGAGGCCGGCGATGGTAAGGTATCCCTGTCGATTCGGTAGTCAGAGGAGGATCGGGAAATGAGTGCTGGATATCGAATCGTGCGCCGCGCAATCCTGCTGGCCCTCGGGCTGGTGCTGGCCGGCCAGGCTCCAGCCGTCGCGCAGACGGGGGAGTGGACGGCGCCGCGTACCACGTTCGGGCAGCCGGACCTGCAGGGCGTGTGGGATTTCGCCACCATCACGCCGCTGGAACGCCCCGAACGGTTCGGGGACCGGGCGGTGATGACCGCCGAGGAGTCTGCCGCCTACGAGCGCGAGCGATTCGAGCTGGTGGACCACGACACCAAGGAAGGCGCGACGCTTGTCTGCAAGGGGACCGGCAATTACAACGAATTCTGGTTCGACCGCGGGTTCGGGGACGCCGTGGAGGGGCGCCAAACGTCCCTGATCGTCGATCCGCCGAACGGGCGGATCCCGCCGCGGGCGCCCGGCGCGGGCCCGGCGGGCCGGCGCCCGCGCGGTTTCGACGCGTGGGACAGCCGGGGCATCGCGGAGCGCTGCATCGCCGGGTTCAACACCGGCCCGCCGATGATGCCGAGCGCGTACAACAACTACGTCCAGCTGTTCCAGACGCCCGACTACGTGGTGGTCTTCAACGAGATGATTCACGACCCGCGCATCGTACCGCTCGACGGCCGCGCGCACCTCGCCGCGCGCATCCCGCAGTGGCTGGGCAATTCCCGCGGCCGGTGGGAGGGCGAGACGCTGGTCATCGAAACCACGAACTTCTACGGCGACACCGCGTTCACGGAGAACCACAGCGCCAGCGCGAGCATGAAGGTCACCGAGCGGTTCACGGCCGTTGACGCCGACACCCTCCGCTACGAGTTCACCGTCGACGATCCGGGTACCTGGATGCGGCCCTGGACCGCGGTGGTGCGCATGACGCGGTCGGATACCCCGATCTACGAGTACGCGTGCCACGAGGGCAACTACGGCATGCACAACATCCTCTCGGGCGCCCGTGCCCAGGAGGACGCGTCGGGCCGCTAGGAGCCCGTGGCGAAACCCCCGCTGCATTCGACCGGCGATGCATCCCGCCTGGACTGCGTTGCTCGTCACTCACATATTGGGAATATGCTCGCTCCTCGCGCCTTGTACCGGCCGGACGCGGCATTGATACGGCGGCTCTCGGTGCGACGCGGACGTGATGTTGCCGGTCACCCAGTAGATCATGATATTCGTCAGCAGCTCGTCCTTGGTGTAGGCCTGCTCGACGTTGCCGTCGTGATCGCTCCCCCCGTGGTACTTCTCGAGGATCCCGGCCGCGAGACCGACCGGCGAATCGTTTAGCCCGTAGCCGACCGTCTGTGTCCGCGTGCTCTAGATCTCCACGTACCCGAATCCGTCCGATTCCATGTCGGCCGGCCGGCCGAGTGGAACGGCGCTGCGCAGCACGCCCTCGCAGCCGACCAGGTGCACGCCGGCAATCCGCTGCGTCGCCTTGCGCGCCACCCACGCGCGCCAGTCGAAGTGGTCACGCCAGTATTCGACCAACTCCCGCAGGTACGACAGACTGGTACCATAGTCCCAGTCGGCTTCGCGGATCTCGTCGGGAATGCGGGCCGCGCGGAGGCGATCCTGGAGGTCTTCGAGCACGGCATCCGGGACGTCGATCGTGAACGGCACGACCGCCCTTTCGCCGGCCGCCTGCCCGGCGTGGGCCGGTGTAAGGAGACTGCTGGCAAGGGCGGCTGTGAGTCCGCACAGGGCCGGACGAAACTGCTTGCTATAATTCGACTTTTCAAGAGCACGTTGCTGCGAACGGACGCGGCCGTGCTGCCCGCCGCCGCGGCAGGCTGCAGCGGGCCATCGGACGCGGTGCTGCAGCCCGGCGACGAGGGCTACATACGATTCACAGCGACGAGCTTCGAGCTGGAACGGCGCGATCTGCCCGTGGAGCCGGAAGACTTTCAGATTCTGCTCAGAGCCGAGGCCTTGTTGAGCACGGCGGCGGCCTGGAACAGGGATGACGACCGGGTGTGCGTTAACGACGAGCGCCGGATGCGCCGGAGCGTGTTCTGCGCGCTGCACCAGGCGAGCCTCAACGTCGCGGGCGAATACCGGCACCGGCGGCCGGCACTGCAGGAGGTGCGTTTCGCCATTGAGGATGCCACGGGCGGGCGCGAGTTCGAACATGGCCTGCGCGACTTCAATAACCTCCCGAGCACGGATTTCGACACCATCACGCGGGTTCTGCACAGCGCCCGCGGGCGCGTGGCTGAACGCCTGGAGCAGCCGGCCCGGTAGGCCGCTCCCGATCCCGAATCGATGTCAACAGCCCGTGGCAAATGCCCCGCTGCATTCGACCGGCCATGCATCCCGCCTGACTGCGTTCTTCCTCGGTCAAATATCGTGAAATATGCTCCCTCGTCACGCCTTGTCAGCCGGGCGCCTGACCGGTCTCGGTACGACGCGCGGTTTCACCACGGGCTGTTCATTGCGCGTGCGGCGGTGGGAGTGATCTTGACGGCGCTGCTCGTGGCCACGCCGGCGTCCGCCCAGATGAACGCGGGCGAGTTGAGCGGCGTGATCCGGGACGCGTCGGGCGGCGTGTTGCCGGGTGCGACCGTGACCGCCTCGCACCCGGACAGCGGCTTGACGGTGGAGCGGGTGACCGACGCCGAGGGTCGCTTCTTCATGTCTTCGCTGCCGATCGGCGAGTGGGATGTGGCGGTTGCGCTGCCGGGGTTCCGGCAATACGTGCAGCACGGCATCGTCGTCGACATCGGGCGCAACCTGGAGCTGCACTACACGCTGGAGCTGGGCCAGGTCACGGAAGCGGTCGAGGTCACGGTGCCGGCGCCGCTGCTGCAGCTCACGACCGCCGAGATCAGCGATGTCATCGACAACCGGCAGGTCGAGCAGATACCGCTGAACGGCCGCCAGTTCCTGCAGCTCGCCCAGCTCGGCCACGGGGTCGTGATTCCGCCTTCGGGCACCCGGGGCGCCGCGCTCCAGCAGGCCGGACCGCTGCCCAACGTCGGCGGGCAGCGCGCGGGACACAACATCTATCTGCTGGACGGGGTGAAGATCACCGACGAGCTGTTCAACAACCTCGTGATCAACCCGTCGGTCGACTCGATCAGCGAGGTCAAGATTCAGAAATCGATGTACCCCCCGGAGTTCGGCGGCAAGGCCTCGGCGCTCATCAACGTCGCGACCAAGTCGGGTTACAACGCGTTCAGCGGCAGCGCGTTCGCCTTCCTGCGGGACGAGCGGTTCGATGCGCACAACTATTTCGATCCGCCCGACGAGCCGGTGCCGCCGCTGGACCAGGGGCAATTCGGCGGTACGGCCGGCGGCCCGATCGTTCGCGACCGCACGTTCTTTTTCGTTAGCTTCGAGGGGCAGCGGACCGACCGCTCGCTTACCAGGACGTTCTCGGTGCCGTCCCCCGCCGTGCGCAGCGGTGATTTCTCGGGGTTCGCGCCGCTGTGCGACCCGACCAGCCGCGATCCGCTGAGCGGCGCGTGCGGCCGTTTCTTTCCCGGCAATCGGATCCCCGCCGAGCGGCTCGACCCGATCGCCACGGCGTTTCTGGCCCGCATCCCGCTGCCGACCCGGACGGGCGAGGTGCGGAATCTCACGTCAATCGAGACGCTCAACCAGAACATCAACCAGTTCAGCGCCCGCATCGACCAGCGCCTCGGGACGAGCGATCAGTTGTTCGTCCGTTTCAGCACGTTCGACGCGCTCGATAACCAGCCGTTCGGCACCAGCGTGCTGCAGGAGTCGCTCGTGCCGGGCTTCGGCCGCACGCTCGCCACGGAGACGCGCAATCTGGCCGTCAGCTATACGCGCACCTTCGGTACGCAGATGCTCAACGAGCTGCGGTTCGGCTGGATGCGCGTGGGCGGCGGGCAGCGCAGCCGGAACGCCGGCAACGACTTCGCGGCGCGGCAAGGTCTGCTGGGCGTGACCGCCGACCCGCGGGACGCCGGCTTCCCGCAGATATCCACCGGCGGCCTGTACAACGCGATGGGCGACCCGACCACTTTCGTGCATCGCAACAACGAGCATTTCGAGCTGTACGAGAACTTTCTGATTCACCGCGGCAGGCACCGCATCAAGTTCGGCGGTTATCTGTTCCACCTGCGGTTCAGGCCCGAGAACCCGGACACGGCACGCGGAGCGTTCTCGTATACCGGGCAGTTCAGCGGTAACGCCCTTGCGGACTTTCTCCTTGGACATCCGGTCTCGGCCCGCTCGGGGATCGGCGGGCGCGGGTCGGAGAATGGCCGGACCACCTGGTTCCACACGTACGCCCAGGACGATTGGCGCCTGCGCGACAACCTCACGCTGAACGTCGGGCTGCGCTACGAGATCAACCAGCACATGCGTGACGTCGAGAACCGCCTGTCGACGATCGACCTGTCGGTGCCCGGCGGCCGCTACGTGATCGCCAGCGACGCGCGGGGGAACATCGCGCCGTCGGCGCAGACGCTCCTGCCGCTGATCCCGATTCCGTGGGTCACCTCGGCGGAGATCGGCTGGGACAACAGCCTGCTGCGTCCCAGCAAGACGCGGTTCGCGCCGCGCCTGGGCTTCGCCTGGATGCCCGGCGAGGATGCAGACGTGGTTGTCCGCGGCGGTTACGGCGTCTTCCTCAACCAGTGGGCGTACAGCGTGCAGACCGCGTTCACCCGCAACCTGCCGTTCTTCTTCCTGAAGCAGGTCGACGTGCCGATCGAGCAGCATGTCCCGCTGCTGTACACACGCGACATCCTCAGCGCGGACGCCACGGGCACCACCGGCGGCTCGATCATGGACCACGACTACCAGGTGGAGTACACGCAGACGTGGAGCGGCGGGGTGCAGGCCGAGCTGCTGCCAAGCACGGCCTTCGAAGTGTTCTACATGGGGTCGTACACGATTGGCGCGGACAACTCGACGATTCGCAACGTGCCCGTGCCGGGCCCCGGTCCGCTGGCGCCGCGTCGCGCCGTGCCGCAGCTGGCGGGCATTCGCGCCATCCGCTTCGACGGCAGGTCGATCTACCACGCCGTGACGTTCAAGGCGGTCCGTCGCCTGCGCGACGCGGCGTCATTCGATGTCTCCTACACGCTGTCGCGGTCGCGGGATGACGCCTCCAGCCCGGGCGCCACGGCTTTCGAGTCGAACGTGCCGCAGGACGTGCGCAACATCTTCCCGGGCGAGAATGCGCTGTCCAGCTTCGACCACCGCCACCAGTTCGTCGGCAGCGGCTCGTACGAGCTGCCGTTCTTCCGGGGGCGCGGCGGATGGCGGGAGGCGGCGTTGGGAAACTGGCGCCTGACCGGGGTCGTGATGCTGCAATCGGGCGCGCCGTTCACCGTGAATCTGGCCGAGGACCGGGCGAATATCGGGGCCGGCCCGGCGCAGCGGCCCGATCTCCTGCGCGACCCCAACCTGGCGGCCGGGCAGCGGTCTCCCGACCGCTGGTTCGACACCGAGGCGTTCGCGCTGCAGGCGCCGTTCACGTTCGGGAGCGCGGGGCGCAATCCGGTTTTCGCCCCCGGTCTGGCGAATGTCGACATCGCGGTCCACAAGCACTGGTATCTGGACGGCGGCGGACGGCTGGAATTCCGGTGGGAGGTGTTCAACCTGCTCAACCGGGCGAATTTCGACGTCCCGAACCGCCTGTTCGGGTCGCCGAATTTCGGCCGCATCTTCAGCGCCGGCACCGCGCGCGAGATGCAGTTCGGCCTGCGGTTTCGTTTCTAGTACCTATTTGGGGCTGCGCGGCAAGGTTAGATGGGGCTGCGCCCCAAACCCCCGGCAAGCCCTAGCGGGGGCGGCTTCATCACCTCGGGGCTGCGCTCCGAACCCCCGGCGGCCGCTAGCGGGGACGCCTTCGCCCCGTGCCGCCGTCAGGGTAGGATTTGACAGTCGGCATTGCCTGTCGAACGCAGCGGGCGACGCGCAGCGCGCTGCCGGGGAGGAGGATAGAATGCGAATTGGTCTGCCGGTCGTGGTTGTCGGCGTGCTCCTGCTTGCGGTTGCGGTCCCCGCGCAGGAGTCCGCGATCATGCCCGTTGCGACGGTCAAGCAGCTCTGCGAAGGGATGATCACCGCCTCCTCGGATGCGCTATTCAACGTTGGCCGCGAGGCGCCCGCCGATGACGATGACTGGCGCGCCGTCCTGAACAGCGCGCTCATGCTGGCCGAATCGGGCAACCTGCTCATGCTCGACGGCCGCGCGCGGGACGACGGCGAGTGGATGACGATGTCGCGGGCGCTGGTGGACGCGGGCGTGACCGCCGTCAGGGCGGTCGAGGTGCGCGACGTGGACGCCCTGCTCGGCGCGGGCGACCAGATCGTGGTGGCGTGCGAGACGTGCCACGTGCCGTACCGTGACCGCGGCCTGTCGATGCCGGTCCGATGATTCTTTCGGGGAGCCATAACGCCATGACGCAAGCCCTCCGTGGTGCAATCCCGCGTCGTCGCCTGCCAGCGGTCCGTGGTGGAACCCCGCGTCGCACCGAGACCGGTCAGGTGGGATGCGTGACCGGTCGAATGCAGCGGGGCTTTCGCCAGGGGCTGCTCACGCTGGTGTCGGCGCTGGTGGTGGCCTTCGGCGCCGCCGGACTGGCGGCCCAGAGCCCGCCCGGCCAGCTCGTGCCGGAAATCGGCCGGCCGGGCAAGGACGTCATCTGGGTGCCCTCGCCCGACCCGCTCGTGGACACCATGCTGGACATCGCCGGCGTGTCGGAGCGGGACGTCGTGATGGACCTCGGCTCCGGCGACGGGCGGACGGTCATCGCGGCGGCCCTGCGCGGCGCACGTGCGATCGGGGTCGAGTTCGACGCGGAGCTGGTCGAGCTGTCGCGAGCCACGGCGGTGGCGGCCGGTGTGTCGGAGCGGGCGACGTTCGTCAACGCCGACCTGTTCGAGACCGACCTGTCGCCGGCCACCGTTATCACCATGTTCCTGCTGCCGGAGCTCAACTCGCGGCTCCGCCCGCGGCTGCTCGAGCTCGCGCCCGGCACGCGCATCGTTTCGAACACGTGGGACTTGGAGGAGTGGATCGCGGATGCTACCGAGGTGCTCGATCCGTGTCCCGGCTTCTGCACGGCGCTGCTGTGGATTGTGCCGGCCCGCGTGGCCGGCACGTGGGAATTGCCGGACGGCGAGCTGGTCCTGGAGCAGCAGTTCCAGATGGTGAGCGGCATGCTGCGGACCGGGTCCGAGGCGGTACCGATCGAGGCGGGGCGGCTGCGCGGCGACGAGCTCAGTTTCCGGGCGGGCGGCGCGAGCTACACCGGACGCGTGCGCGGCGACCGGCTGGCGGGTGACGCCGACGACGGCGCGCGCCGCTTCGGCTGGCACGCCCGCCGGGTTACACCGTAGCAACGGCTCGACTCAGCCGTCCCGCAGGATCTCGCGCGCCGCGTTGCGCCCGCAGGCGCCCATCACGCCGCCGCCGGGGTGGCTCGCCGCACCGCACAGGTAGAGTCCCTTGACGGGCGTGCGGTGGTCGGCCCAGCCGGGTACGGGCCGCAGGAAGTAGAGCTGATTCAGGTTCATGGCGCCCTGCATGATGTTGCCGCCGGTCAGGCCGAACGTGCGCTCGAGGTCGACCGGACTCAGCACCTGGCGGTGCTCCACGGCAGCCGGCACATTCGGCGCGTAGCGCCCGAGCAGGGCGATGCAGCGGTCGGCGAAGGCCTCCTTGACGTCATCCCAACGGCGTCCGGCCGCCAGCTTGTACGGCGCGTACTGCACGAACATGGACATCAGGTGCTTCCCGGCGGGGGCGATGGTGGCGTCGACGCTGGTGGGCAGCGTGATTTCGAGAACCGGTTCCGTGCTCGGCCGCCCTGCTCTGGCCTCGGCGTACGCGCGCTCCACGTAGTCGAGCGTCTCGCCGATGTGGATCGTGCCGCGATGGTGCGCCGCAATACCTGGCGACGGCAGACAGGTGAAGCGCGGCGGCTCCCCGAGCGCGAGGTTGATCTTGGCCGAAGCGGACGAATAGTCGATCCGGGAGACGGCGTCGAGAAAATCGCCCGGCAGTACGCCGGGATCGAGCAGCTTCCGGAACGTGACGTGCGCGTCGGCGCTCGAGGCGACTACCGGCGCTTCGACTGCCGACCCGTCCTCCAGGACGACGCCGCGGGCTTTGCCGTTGACCGTGAGGATCCGCCTCACCTCGGCTTCGCGCCGGATGTCGACGCCGAGCGCCGTGCAGGTCGCCTCCAGCGCATCGGCGAGCCCGCCCATGCCGCCCTGCACGTAGCCCCATACGCCGCGCGCGCCGCCGGCGCACCCCATTGCATGGTGCAGCAGGACATAGGCGGTTCCGGGCGCCGCCGGCGACGCGAACGCGCCGATGATGGCGTCGGTGGCGAGCGTGGCGCGCAGCGCCTCGGTCTCGAACCAGCGTTCGAGGAGGGGCCGCGCCGCGCCCGTCAGCAGCTCGATTGCCGCCGGCAGGTCGGACCCCAGCCGGCGCATCCGGCGGTAGAGGGTCCACAGTCCAGCGGCGTCGCGAAGGCGCGCCCGCGCCCCGCGCCGCCAGCCGCCGGAGCGGGCCAGCAGGTTCGGCGCCGTGTCCGCAACGACCGGTTCGAGCACGCGCGCGACCCGGTCGAGGAGGGCGTTGTAGCGCGGAAACGCCGCGGCGTCGCGCCGGCTGAAGCGGGCGATCGCGCGCTGGTTGGCCGCGGTGTCCGCGCCCAGCAGCAGGTGGCGTCCGTCCGCCAGTGGCGTGAATGACGAGGGCTCGCGCGGGAGAACCGCCAGGCCGTGCTGCTTCAACCGCAGGTCGCGCACGATCTGCGGCAACAGCAGGCTGATGACGTACGCGCCGGTGGAGACCCTGTACCCCGGCCAGAGCGCTTCGGTCGTGGCGCAGCCGCCCAGCACATGCCGGCGCTCCAGGACGCACACGGATCGGCCGGCGCGCGCCAGATACGCGGCAGCCACAAGACCGTTGTGTCCGCCGCCGAGGACGATGCAGTCGTATGAGCGATTCTGCCGCATGCGCCTGACGCTCCTGGGGCTGAGCGGGAGTCATTGTACGCCGCAGCCGCGGGCCATTTTGTCGTGAGGCCGGGAGTATGCGACACTCGGGAGACATCCCGCCGGACCGAGGCCGTATATGACCATGCCACCCATTCAAAGAATCGCTCTGTTCGTGTTGCTGCTCCTGCCGGCCGCCGCCGCGGCGCAGGAGGTACGGGTCATCGAGCACGAGCTCGCCAACGGAATGACGCTGCTGCTCGTGCCCCGCCCGGGCGATCCCAACGTCGCTGCCGGATGGGTCGCCAAGGTCGGCTCGGTGAACGAGCGCCCGGGCATCACCGGAGTGGCGCACCTCTTCGAGCACATGATGTTCAAGGGGACGCACACCATCGGCACCACCAACATCGAGCAGGACCTGGGGATCATCGGGGAGCTCGACGTCCTCAAGGCCGAGATCCGTGTCGAGGAGGCGCGGCTGATCGAGCGTCATCGGCTCGGCGAGATCGAAGACCCGCAGAATCCCGACGCGCGGTCTCCGCGCCATGAGGAGCTGATCGAGCAGTTCGACGCGTTGCTTGCGCGGCAGAGCGAACTGTTGATCAAGGAAGACTTCAGCCGCATCTATACCGGGCAGGGCGCGTCCGGCATGAACGCCGGCACGAGCTACGACTTCACGATCTATTTCGTCAACGTCCCCGCCAACAAGCTGGAGCTGTGGTTCTGGATGGAGGCGGATCGGCTGCTGAACCCGGTCTTCCGCGAGTTCTACGCGGAGCGCGACGTGGTGCACGAGGAGCGCCGCCTGCGGACCGACAGCACGCCGATCGGCAAGTTCCGGGAGCAGTTCGACGCGATGTTCTGGGAGTCGTCGCCGTACAGCTGGCCGGTCGTGGGCTGGCCGTCGGACATCGAGGGGATCACGCGCGAGGAAGCACTGGCATTCTTCGACGTCTACTACGCGCCGAACAATATTGCCGCTACCCTGGTCGGCGACTTCGACCCGGACGAGGCCGTCGCGCTGGCCGAGCGCTATTTCGGACGCCTGCCGCGCGGCGCGCGCAATCCGTTCCCGCCGCGCACGCGTGAGATGCCGCAGCTCGCCGAAAAGCGGATGGTGGCGCACGCGGAAACGAACCCGCAGGTGGTCGTCCGCTACCACTCCGTGCCGGACGGGCATGTCGACGAGCCGGCCCTGGTGGTGCTGGGACAGCTGTTGAACGGCCGCACGGGGCGCCTTTACAAGGCGCTCGTGGAGGAACAGGAGGTGGCGACCGGTGCGTCCGGCGGGCAGGCCGGCTTCAAGTTCGAAGGGATGTTCGAGCTGCGCGGCACCGCCAAGCAGGGTCGCACGCCGGAGGAGGTGGAGCAGGCCATCTACGCCGAGCTCGAGCGCCTCAAGACCGAGCCGGTCGGCAGCCGCGAGCTGCAGAAGGTCAAGAACCAGAACGCCGCCGGCACCTTCCGCGACCTGGAGGGGAACTTCCAGTTGATGATGCAATTGCTGATACGGGAGAACATGCGCGGCTGGGAGACGATCAACACGGATCCGCCGCTGTACGACACGGTCACGGCCGAGAACATCATGCGCGTCGCGGGCAAGTACTTCACGCCCGAGACGCGCGCCGTGGCGATCTACTACCGGAAGGGTGGTGCGGACGCGGGCGACGACCGCTTCACGGACCTCGACGACGAGGAACGGCAGCAGGTCGAGCAGATGGCGGGCATGATCCGGCAGATGGACAAGGAGCAGCTCGGCCAGATAATGGCCGGCACGGACCAGATGCGCGCCCAGGCGCCGCCCGAGAACCAGGACATGGTCGAAGCGATCGCCGAGCTGGTCCGCGAACGCCTTGCCGAGCTCGGAGGTGGGCAGTGAAGCGTTGCGGTCTGCTGCTCGTGGTGCTGCTGCTGGCGCCGCCGCCGGTCGCGGCGCAGGGTACAGCCGTTCCCGCGCATCCGCGCGACCTGGCGTTCGAGCCGCTGGCTTTCGAGCCGCCGAGCGCGGCGCAACACCGCCGCACGCTGCCGGGCGGCGGGGTGGTCTACATCGTCGAGGACCATGCGCTGCCGCTGGTGGACGTGTCCGTTCTGGTGCGCACCGGGGCCTACCTCGAGCCGCAGGGGAAGGCCGGTCTTGCCGCGCTGACCGGCAGCCAGATGCGGGCCGGGGGAACGGCGTCGCTGTCGGCCGCAGACTTGGACGAGGAGGTCGCGTTCCTCGCGGCGCAGATCAGCAGCGCCATCGGAGGCACGATGGGACAGGCCAGCCTCAATTGCCTGACGAAGGACCTGGACGTGGCGCTCGACCTGCTGTTCGACATGCTGCGCCGGCCGCGGTTCGACCAGGACCGGCTGGATCTGGCGAAGAGCCAGCTGCTGCAGGGGATGGAGCAGCGCAACGACAGCACGCGCGGCATCGAAGGCCGCGAGTGGGGCCGGCTGCTGCGGGGCGATGCCCATTTCTCCACCCGGCCGGCGACGCGCGCGTCGGTCGAATCGATCACGCGCGAGGACCTGCTCGCGTTTCACGAGCGCTACTACCATCCGGGCGGCTTCATTTTCGCGGTGTCGGGCGACGTAGAGCCGGACGCGATCCTGGCGAAGCTGAGCGCGCGCCTGGACGGCTGGACGGTATCTTCCGAGCCGGTTCCCGAGGTGCCGCCGCCGTCGCACGATCCGCGGCCGGCGCTGTACGGCGTCGACAAGCCGGACGTCAACCAGGGACGCGTGTCGATCGGCCATCTCGGGACGACGCGGGACAATCCAGACCGTTATCCGTTGCTGGTCATGAACGACATTCTGGGCGGCGGCGGATTCACCTCCCGGCTGTTGACGCGGGTGCGGTCGGACGAAGGGCTGGCGTACAGCGCGGGCTCGAGCTTCGGCATGGGCACGTACTACGACGGCGTCTTTCGGGTCGCGTTCCAATCGCGCAGCGAGACGGTGGCGCGGGCGGCCGCCATCGTCCTGGAGGAGATCGAGAGGATCCGGTCCGAGCCCGTCAGCGAGGCGGAGTTGTCCACGTCGATCGCGTCGTTCGTCGAGACATTCACGCGCAACTTCTCCAGCGCGGCGGCAACGGCCGGTTTGTTCGCCAGGGACGAATATACCGATCGCGACTCGGAATATCTGGCGCACTACCGTGAACGGATCAGCGCCGTTACCGCCGAGGACGTGCTGCGGGTGGCGCGCGAGTACCTGCATCCGGACCGGCTGGTCATGCTGGTCGTCGGCAATCTCGATGCGGTCGAGGACGGGGATCCCGACAATCCGGACTACATGCTGGAGGAGCTGGCCGGCGAGCCGCTGATGCGGATTCCGCTGCCCGATCCGTTCACGATGGAATATCCCTCCCATTGACAGAGGCGAGACCGATGCGATCGGCGGGCCGCGTGGCTCGCGCCCTGCCCCTGCTTGCGGCGCTGGCCACTGTGGTGCCCGCCGCTCCGGCCGCTGCCCAGTCACTGCAGCCTGCCGGCTGGGATGCCGGCATCCGGCTGGCCGAGGCGGTCGACCGTAATCCCGATCCCGACATCGTGGAGGTCGACTTCGAGGCCCGGGTGGCGCGCGTGGAGATCGCGCCCGGCGTCGAGGTCGATGCGTGGACCTACAACGGGACCATTCCGGGGCCGACGATCCGCGTCAAGGTCGGCGACCGGCTGATCGTGCACTTCACGAACAACCTGCCGCGCCCCAGTACCATCCACTGGCACGGGCTCCGGATTCCGATCGACATGGACGGGGTGCCCGGCTACTCGCAGGAGCCGGTCGAGCCCGGAGGCACATTCACATACGACTTTGTGGTGCCGGATGCCGGCATCTACTGGTATCACCCGCACGTCATGTCGGCGGCGCAGGTCGGGTTCGGTCTCTACGGCGCCTTCCTGGTGGAGGATCCGACTGAAACGGTCGGGATCGCCGACGATCTGATCGTCGTGCTCAGCGACATCGACCTGACGGAGGACGGGGCGTTGGCCTCGCCCGACACCGGCGGCTCGGTTGGCATGCTGTTCGGCCGGGAAGGCAACCATGTGCTCGTCAACGGCCGGCGCAAGCCGGGGCTGATTGCGCGCGCGGGCGCCCCGCAGCGGTGGCGTGTGGTGAACGCGGCCAAGAGCCGCTACTTCATGCTGGATCTCGGCGAGGGGCACGTTTTCCGCAAAATCGGGGGCGACGGAGGGCTCACCGAGTACTCGGAAGATCATGAATTCCTCGTGCTGGGCGCCGGCGAGCGGGCGGACGTCATCGTGCAGCCGACCGGCGAGCCCGGCGCGGAGCGGGTGCTGCGCTCGCTGCTGCACGATCGAGGCTACGGCAGCACGGAGTTTCGCGACCTGGAGGACCTCATCGCCATTACGTTCGCGGACCTGCCGCCGCACGCCGGCGGCCCGCTGCCGCAGACCAGCCGCAAGATGGAGCCGTATGCGCTGGACGGCGCCACCGAGATCGAGTTGGAGCTCACCGTAGCGCAGGATCCGGCGGACAAATCGTTTTCGTACGGCATCAATCACGTGCCGTTCTGGAAGGCGCAGCCGTTGGTCGCCCGTCTAGGGGATACGCAGATCTGGACGGTGACGAACTCCACCGACTGGTCACATCCGCTGCATCTGCACGGGTTCTTCTTCATGGTGCTCGACGAAGCCGGAGCGCCGGTGCGGCCGCTCGAATGGAAGGACACGGTGGATATTCCGCACCGGCAGACGGTGCGCCTGGCGGTGCGGTTCGACGAGCGGCCCGGAACGTGGATCTTTCACTGTCACGTACTCGATCACGCCGAGGGCGGCCTGCTGAGCGCGGTTCACCTCGACCTGCCGCTCGAGGGTTTCCGGAACCTGCTCAAGCACTAGCAGCCCACGGAGTGCCAGCAGGCCGTGGGCTGCCACGCATGGCAGGTCGTGTTAACCTAACGGTATCCCCGTGCAGAGCATGTTCGCTGCGCCGTCGGGCGTCCCGTCGCCGCCACGGAACCGCCGGGTCGGCCGCCGTCGCGTGCGGCTCGTCATGCTGCTGGTGGTGTTGTTCGTTATGGGCAACGTGGCTGGCAGCATGCGGGGACTGACCGCGTTCAGGCAGGCCTCCGACGCTTTCGAGGAGTTGTCCGCGATGGTCACGAGCCTGCGTCAGGAAAACGACGGGTTGCGGGAATCGGCGCGGCAGCTGCGCGAGGACTCCGGCGTGATCGAGGATCTGGCGCGCCGGGAACTAGGCCTGATCCGACCGGGCGAGAAGCTGTTCATTCTCAGCGAGCAGCCGCCGCCCGGGCCGTAGCGCCGCACCCGCCGCCAGGCGTCAGGCCGGCGTGGCTTTCGATTCCGCGAGGAGTCCCAGTTCCTTGCGCACGTGCTGCTCGATCGCCGAGAACAGTTCCGGCTTCTCCCGCAGCAGGCGCTTGACGTTCTGGCGGCCCTGTCCAAGGCGCTCTCCGCCATAAGAGAACCAGGTGCCGCTCTTTTCGACGATGTTCCGGTCGACTGCCAGGTCGAGGAGGTCTCCCTCCCGCGAGATGCCTTCCCCGTACATCAAGTCGAACTCCGCCTCCCGGAACGGCGGGGCGAGCTTGTTCTTGACGACCTTGACCCGCGTCCGTCCGCCAACCACCCGATCGGCATCCTTGATCGCGCCGATCCTGCGGATGTCGATCCGGACGGACGAGTAGAACTTCAGTGCGCGCCCGCCGGTGGTCGTCTCCGGGTTGCCGAACATGACGCCGATCTTCTCCCGCAGCTGATTGATGAAGATGAGGCAGGTCCTGGACTTGGACACGACGCCGGTCAGTTTGCGCAGCGCCTGCGACATCAGGCGGGCCTGCAGTCCGACCTGCGCATCGCCCATTTCGCCTTCGATCTCGGCGCGCGGCACGAGCGCGGCGACCGAATCGACCACGATGACGTCGATGCCGCCGGAGCGCACCAGCACCTCGACGATTTCGAGCGCCTGTTCGCCGTTGTCGGGCTGCGAGATGAGGAGGTTCTCCAGGTCGACACCCAGTTTACTTGCGTAGGTCGGGTCCAGCGCATGCTCGGCGTCGACGAACGCCGCGTTGCCGCCCAGCTGCTGCGCCTGCGCGATGACCTGCAGCGCGAGGGTCGTCTTGCCGGATGCTTCGGGGCCGTAGATCTCCACGACGCGCCCGCGCGGCACACCGCCGATGCCGAGCGCGTAGTCGATGCTGATCGAGCCCGTGGAGATCCTCGGGATGGCGCCGATCCCGCCCTTCTGCCCGAGCCGCATGATCGCACCCTTGCCGAACTGCTTCTCGATCTGACCGACCGCGAACTCGACGGCCTTGCTGCGGTCTTGTGGAACACGTTCCGTACGCATGGACAACTCCGGTCTGGGGCGACTCGTCAGGGTATAGGTGGGCGGCGCGACGCGCATGCGTCCGCCTGCACAATATTGCAATCTATCCTGTTCGGTATTCTAGGTGCGTGCCGTCCCGCTGTCAAGCGAAAATTTTATTATGAATCCATATATATTCAAATATTTCAGTAACTTACAGTCGTTAAGACTTTCGCCCCGGCGCCGCGGCGTTGCAGTTCTGGCTGTTCGCAGCGCCGGCGGCCGACGCAGATCCGGCAACCTCCATGAGCGGTTGCAAGGGCTGGCGGCCCGTCGGTACGGCTACACTGTGACCCGGAGAGCCTGCAGTGACGGGGATTCGATTCGTCTGGCTCGTGCTCGTGCTCTGGTGCGTGCCGGCGGCGGCCCAACAGCCGGACGCCGCGCCATCCGCCGGACAACTGGTTATCGAGGTTGAGCCGCCCGCGCTGACGCTCGACGTGGGCGGGACGGTCAGGCTCGCGGCGACCGTGCGCGACGCCGACGGCGCCGTCATGGAAGACGCCGTCGTGGTGTTCTACTCGCGGGCGCGCCGGAGCGTCTCGGTGACGCGCAGCGGCACCGTCGAGGCATACCGGCCGGGCGAGTTCACGCTCGTGGCGCTGGTACCGGCCGATCCCGACGATCCCGGCCGGCGGCCCGCCGGGATGGCGCGGGTCGAAGTGCCGGTGACCGTGCCGCAGCCTCCCGTCGATCGCGTCCGCTTCACCGGTATTCCGCCGCGGTTCTACGCCGGCACCCATCCGCGGCTCGGCGTGGAAGTGGTGGATACGAGCGGGGTGGTGCGGCACGACGTCGACATCGAGTTCGCCAGCGCCAACCCCGCGGTCGCCGAAATCGATCCGTACGGTTCGCTGCTGCTGCACCAGCCGGGATCCGCCGCGCTGTCCGCCGCGGCCGGGCAGGTCACCGACACGGTCACCATTGAGGTGGAGGCGAACCCGGTTGCCTCCCTGGCGCTGCAGGCGACCGAGGAGACGGTGCGCACGGGCGACGTGGTCGTCTTCACGGCCGTGGCGCGGGATGCGCGCGGCCTCCCGGTGCGCAGCGTGCCGGTGGAATTCGCGGTGGCCGGCCAGACCGCGCCGGATATCCTGGCCGCCGGCGCGGCGGCCATGGTCACCAGCGAGGGACGCTTCGTGGCGGAGCGTTCCGGGATCTTCACGGTGGTTGCGACCGCCGGACGGCACTCGGCGCGGCGGACCGTACGCGTCCGGCGCCGGGACGTAGGCCGCGAGGTGGAGCTGGTCGGTCGCGCACCGGTGCGCGACCGCCGCACGTCGGACCTCTGGGTCTGGGAGGGTACCGACGGGCGCGACTACGCGATCACGGGCACGTGGGGTTCGGACGGGTCGAGTTATATCTGGGACGTGACCGACCCGTCCGATATCCGGAGGCTGCGGGAAATACAGATCGACGCGCGGACCGTGAACGATGTCAAGGTTTCCGAGGCGGGGGACATCGCGGTCATCAGCCGCGAGGGGGCGTCCGATCGCAAGAACGGCATCGTCATCCTCGGCGTGGCCAATCCGCGCGAAGGCGTGCCGGTGCTGGCCGAGTACACGCAGTCCCTGACGGGCGGCGTCCACAACGTCTTCATTTCCGAGGGGCACGTGTTCGCGTTGAGCGCCGGGCGGCGCTATGAGGTCATCAGTATCGAAGATCCGACCGACCCGCAGCGCGTCGGGCAGTTCGAGATCGATACGTTGGGCCACAGCGTTCATGACGTTTGGGTGAGCGACGGTGTCGCCTTCTCGTCCAATTGGAGCGACGGGGTAATTGCGGTCGACGTGGGCGGCGGCGGCCGCGGCGGGACGCCCGAGCGGCCCGTGGAGTTGGGGCGCTATGCCTATCCCAGCGGGTGGAATCACGCGGCGTTCCCGTACACGAGTCCGTCGACAGGCAAGCGCTACCTGTTCGCGGGCGACGAGGCGTTCCCGTACACGGGCCTGAGCCGCGGCCGGGGCGGGACGCCGATCATCGCGGCCGGCTGGATTCACGTCATCGACTGGAGCGACTGGGCGCATCCCCGCGAGGTGGCCCGTTACCAGGTGCCGGAAGCCGGGTCGCACAACCTGTGGGTCGAGGACGAGACGCTGTACGTCGGCTACTACAACGGGGGACTCCGGGTGGTGGACGTGTCCGGCGAGCTGCTGGGCGACCTGTACGCGCAGGGACGCGAGATCGCCCGTTTCCTGCCGTTCGACCCGGACGCATTCACTGCGAACGCCCCCTTCGTCTGGGGCGCGCAGCCGTTCAAGGGGCACATCTTCTTCACGGACTGGAACAGCGGACTGTGGGCCGTGCGCCTCCTGCCGAAGACCGGTCCCGGCCGGATCATCGGGGAACCGCAGTAGCGATGCCTGCCGCAAGCGGAGTCAGCCCCGCCGCAGTTTGCCTGCGGGCGGCGCTCGCGGCGGGACTGGCGGCGCTCTGCGCGCTGCCCGCCGACGCCCGCCCGGACCCGCCCGCCCGGAGCTACTACGTGTACGCCTGCGCCGAGTCCGAAGACGAAGTGGCGCTCGTGCGCTACGGCCCCCGCGGCCTGGAGGTGGTCCGGCGCGTGGCCGTGGGGCGCTATCCTGCCGAAACGGAGGGGCCGCACGGCATTGCCGTCGACCCGGACGGCCGGCACTGGTATGTGTCGATCGCCCACGGCCTGCCGTTCGGCAGCGTGCACAAGTACGAGACCGGGACCGACGCGTGGGTGGGTGACGTCACATTGGGGATGTATCCGGCCACGCTGGACATCGCTGCGGCGACCCGCCTGCTGTACGCCGCCAACTTCGACCTGCACGGCCCCATGGCGGCCAGCTCCGTCTCCGCCGTCGAGATCGACACCATGGAAGAGGTGGCGCGCGTCGAGACCGGGGTGATGCCGCACGGGTCGCGCCTGAGCCGGGACGGGACGCGCCACTACTCGGTCACCATGATGGATGGCGAACTGGTCGAGATGGACGCGCTCGGGTTCGAGGTCAGCCGGCGCCTGCCGCTCGGCGACGGCGTGCAGCCGACGTGGGTCACGGCGCCGGTGCGTGACGGTGTCGTCTACGTCGCCGGCAACAACGTCGCGTCGGTGTTCGAGGTGGACCTGGATGCGTGGCGCATCCGGCGCACCTTCCGGACGGGCGCGGGCCCGTACAACCTGGCCGTGACCCCCGACGGGTCTACGCTCGTCGCCACCTACAAGAGCGGCGACGCGGTCGGCTTCTGGGACCTGGAGGCCGGCGTTGAGCGCGCGCGGGTGCGCACGACGCGCACGATTCCGCACGGCGTGGTCGTGACGCCGGACGGCGCCTTCGCTTTCGTCACGGTGGAGGGCGTCGGCGACGATCCCGGCACGGTGGAGGTGTACAACGTCCACACGGCCGAGCGCCTCGGCGCGGTGGACATCGGCAAGCAGGCCAGCGGCATCGCCTTCTGGACCGCCCGCGACGAGTAGGCGCCCGCCGCGGTTACGCCGTCCGCTCTATCGCCAGGGCCACCCCGTTGCCGCCGCCGAGACAGAGCGTGGCGACGCCGCGCTGCAGGTTCCGGTTGCGGAGCGCGTAGAGCAGCGTAGTCAGGATCCGGGCGCCGCTGGCGCCGAGCGGGTGGCCCAGCGCAACCGCGCCGCCGTTGACGTTCACCCTGGCCGGGTCCGCGCCCAACTCGCGGATGACGGCGACCGCCTGGGCCGAGAATGCCTCGTTCAACTCGATCAGGTCGACGTCGTCCACGCTCCAGCCCACTTTTCGCAGCAGCTTCGTGACCGCTTCCACCGGCGTCATCAGCAGCCACTTGGGCGGCAGCCCGCTCACCGCCTGGCCGGCGATGCGGGCCATCGGCGTGATGCCGAGCGCCGCCGCCTTGTCGGCTCCCATCACCACCGCGGCAGCGGCGCCGTCATTCACCCCCGGGGCGTTCCCGGCCGTAACGGACCCGCCCTTCTTGAACGCCGGCTTCAGGCGCGCCAGCGCCGCGGCGGATGTGTCCGGGCGCACCGGCTCGTCGTACTCCAGACGGATCGGATCGCCCCTGCGGCGGGGGATTTCGACCGGGAGGATCTCGTCCTTGAAATGACAGGAATTGATGGCGGCGGCCGCCCTGCGGTGGCTCTCGGCGGCGAAGGCGTCCTGGTCCTCCCGGCTCACTCCGTACCGTTCGGCCACCGCTTCGCCGGCGAGTCCCATCGACCAGTTCTCCAGCGAGCACCAGAGACCGTCGTGGATCATCGCGTCGTGCGCGTCGACGTGGCCCATGCGCAGGCCCTCGCGGGCCTTCGGCAGGAGATATGGAGCGTTGCTCAGCGACTCCATGCCGCCGGCCACCGCGATGTCGATGTCACCCGTCGCGATACCCTGCGCCGCCAGCATCACCGCCTTCAGGCCGGAACCGCAGACCTTGTTGATGGTGAGCGCGGCCACGTGATCCCCGAGCCCGCCGCGGAGCGCCGCCTGGCGGGCGGGCGCCTGCCCCAGACCGGCCGCCACGACGTTGCCCATAATGCACTCGTCGACCTCGGACGGGTCGATGCCGGCGCGCGTGACCGCCTCACGGACCACCCGGGCGCCGAGATCGGTGGCCGGCAGGCTCTTTAGCGCCCCGAGGAACTTGCCGGTCGGCAGCCGCGCCGCGCTGGCGATGACAGCTTCGCGCATTGCTCAATCTCATCCTTTCACGGTAATCCGCTTCACGACGCCGCGTCCGAGAAGCTCGCGGAGACGGCGCCTGATGACGGCGATAGACCGCGCCGTTTCCGTGCGCCAGTGGTGGCCTTCGGCGGCGACGTGCAGGGTGCCGTCCGCGGCCAGATTCACCGCCGTGGCTCTGGCCATGGCCGGGCCGACCGAGGCGCGCCAGGCGAACTGCACCTTCGCGGTCGTCAATGGCTGGTCGCGCAGCAGCGTCGTGACGGCGCGCGGGGCGACCTCGCGCACGGGAATCATAACAGTCCGTGGTGCAATGCCCGCGTCGCACCGAGAGCGGTGAGGCGCGCGGCTGGCAAGGCGCGAAGAGCGAGCGTATTCGACGATATGTGAGCGATGAGCAACGCTGTCCAGCCGTGATGCATCGCCGCTCGAATGCAGTGGGAGTTGCACCACGGGCTGTTACGATGTAGGCAGTGTATCATCGGGATCAGCGGCAGCGGCTCGTTCTGGCGTCCGCCTCGCCGCGCCGCGCCGCGTTGCTCACGCGTGCCGGGCACGCGTTCGATGTCGTGCCGGCCAACGTCGATGAGCGCCGGCAGCCAGTCGAGCCGGCGCGCGACTACGTAGACCGGCTGGCCCGGGAAAAGGCAGGAGCGGTCGCGGCGCGCTATCCGGAGCGCGTCGTGATCGGCGCGGATACCGCGGTGGTCATTGACGGGGCGGTGCTGGGGAAGCCGCGGGGTGCCGACGACGCGGCCCGGATGCTGCGCCGGCTGTCCGGGCGGGCGCACCAGGTGTTGACCGGCGTGGCGGTGCGGCGTGGCGAGCGGTGCGTCAGCGCCGTCGAGAGCACGGTCGTGCACTTCGCCGAGCTCGACGACGCGCAGATCGCCTGGTATGTCGACACGGGGGAGCCGTCCGACAAGGCGGGCGCCTACGGGCTGCAGGGCGACGGGGCGCGGTTCGTGACGCGGATCGAGGGATCCCGCTCGAACGTGATCGGATTGCCGCTGGCCAGGCTCGACCAGTTGCTCGATCATCTCTCTGCTGCGCGTTGACTGTCCGGTTGCGCGGGCGATATTCTTACAGGTGCACGGGGAGGTTCCGTACATGCGAGGCAAGGCACTCAAGATCGGTCTCACGACGGTAGTTCTGGTGACCGCGTTCGGAGCGCTGCTGTGGACGACCATGGCGGACGGCGCCGCCTACTACCTGCACGTCGACGAGGTGATGGCCGAGCCCGAGCCGTTGTACGGCAAGCGGCTGCAGGTGCACGGCTTCGCGCACGACATCCGGGTTCGTCCCAAGAGCATGGAGTACCGGTTCGATATCCGAAACAACGGCTACACCGTCAGCGCCGAGTACACCGGCATTGTGCCGGACACCTTCCAGAACGACTCGGAAGTGGTCGTGACCGGGCGTCTCGACGGCGACACGTTCCACGTGGAGCCGGACGGGATCATGGCGAAATGCCCGTCCAAGTACGAGGCGAAGCCGACGGTCAGCGGCAGCGCGCCCGCGGACCTCGCGGCCGGCGTCAACTGAACGCGTTGTCCGTTTCGCCGCCGGCGTCGAGCGCACGGCGGGGGCGGTCGGCTGCCAGGGCGTAGAGGTCTCCAGCATGGCCACACTTGGTTCCTTCACGTTGCTCGCCGCGTTCGTCGCCTGCGCCTATGCCATCGCGGCGTCGGTAGCGGGGGCGCGTCGCCGTTCCTCCCGCCTCATTCAGAGCGGTGTCGGCGCGTTCTATCTGGTAACGGCGCTGATGACCCTGGCGTCGTCGATCATCATCCACGCATTCGTCAGCCAGAACTACAGCATTCGCTACGTCGACCGCTATTCGGACTCCGCCCAGCCGTTGTTCTACAAGCTGACCTCGTACTGGGGCGGCCTCGACGGCTCCATCATGTTCTGGGTGTTCCTGCTGTCGGTGTTCGGCGCTATCGCCGTCCACAGCAACCGGGAGCGCCAGCGGGAGCTGATCCCGTATGTCGTTGCCGTCATCGCGGCCGTCCAGCTCTTCTTTCTGTTCGTGATGATCGTCCTCAAGGACCCGTTCGCCATCTATCTGGCGGAGTCGCCGGTGGACGGGCGGGGGCTCAACCCGCTGCTGCAGAACCCGTACATGGCTATCCATCCGCCGGCGCTCTACACGGGCTTCGTCGGGATGACCATCCCGTTCGCCTTCGGCATGGCGGCGCTGATCACCGGCTACCTGGACGACTCGTGGCTGCGGGCCGTGCGCCGCTGGACGATGTTCTCATGGCTGTTCCTGTCGCTCGGCCTGACGCTCGGGATGATCTGGGCGTACGAGGAGCTGGGCTGGGGCGGCTTCTGGGGCTGGGATCCGGTCGAGAACGCCGGGGCGCTGCCCTGGTTCACCGCCACCGCCTTCCTGCACTCGGTGATGGTGCAGGAGCGCCGCAGCATGCTCCGCGTCTGGAACGTGACGCTGGTGATCCTCACGTTCCTGCTGACGATCGTCGGGACGTTCATGACCCGCAGTGGCATCGTGCAGTCCGTGCACGCGTTTGGCGAAGACCCGCAGCTCGGGGCGCTGTTCATCGGGTTCATGGGCGTCATCGTGGTCTTCAGCTTCGGCTGGGTCATCTACCGGCTGCCGCTGTTGCGCGCGCGCAACGAGCTCGAGTCGTGGCTGTCGCGCGAGGCCGCCTTCCTGGTGAACAACTGGATTCTGCTGTTCTCGGCGTTCTTCATTCTGTTCGCCACCCTGTTCCCGACGCTCAGCGAGGCGGTGACGGGGCAGCGGATAACGGTCGGGCCACCCTTCTTCAATACGTGGATGGTGCCGATCGGGCTCGTCCTGCTGTTTCTCACCGGTATCGGACCACTGCTGGCGTGGCGCAAGTCGAGTCCGGGCAACCTCGTGTATCAGTTCGTCTGGCCAGTGGGTCTGGCAGGGGCTACCGCGGCCGGCCTGTACCTGATCGGGTTCCAGGTCTGGGTCTCCGGCCTCTGCTTCGCGCTGTGCGCCTTCGTGCTCGGCACGGTCAGCCAGGAATTCGTCCGCGGCGGTCTGGTGCGGCGGGAGGCTACGGGGACCGACCTGTTGACGGCCATGGTGGGGCTGGTGATGCGCTCGCGCCGCCGCTACGGCGGCTACATCGTGCATGTCGGCATCGTGCTGATGTTCCTCGGTTTCGCCGGCGCCGGCTACAAGCAGGATCGGCAGGTGCTGTTGAGCCCCGGCGAGTCGGTCGAGGTGGGGCGGTTCGAGGTGCGCCACGACCGGCTGAGCGAGTCGGATGACGGACAGAAGCAGATGATCACCGCGCACCTGACCGTCTTGCGGGACGGCGAGTCGGCGGGCGAGCTCTACCCGGCGCGCTGGTTCTACCGCAAGCACGAGACCGAGCCGACCACGGAAGTCGCGATGCGGCGCTCGATCTCGGAAGACCTGTACGTGACGCTGGCGACGTACGACGTCGGTGACCAGTCCGCCGCGTTCCAGGTCACCGTCAATCCGCTGGTCAACTGGATCTGGCTCGGCTTCGCGTTGATGGCGTTCGGCACCGGGATCGCGCTGCTGCCGGAGAGCAGCTTTGCGTTCGTGAGCGCGCGGGTGCCGGCCGGCGCCGCCACCACGTCGCTGCTGATGCTGTCGCTCCTTCTGGGCGGGATGGCCGCGCCTGCCCGGGCGCAGATACCCGTGCCGGGGAGCGCCGAGCTGACACCCGAGCAGCAGGGGCTGGAAGCGGAGCTGCAGTCTGAGCTGGTCTGCCTCTGCGGATCCTGTTCGCGCCTGCAGCTGTCGGTCTGTACATGCGCGACTGCCGACGCGATGCGCCGCGAGCTGAACGGCCAGGTGGGCGCGGGCAAGGACCGCGACGGCGTATACCAGTACTTCATCGACGCCTACGGCAGTCAGGAACCGCTCGGGTCGCCCATCGGCGCGTTCAACCAGCTGGTCTGGCTCTTTCCGCTTGGCATCGGTTTCACCGTTCTCGGCGGGATCGGCGTGATGGCGGTGCGCTGGTCGAGACGCGCTGCCCGCTCCCGTGTGGCGACGGCTGCCGGACCTATGGATGAGCAGCTCGAGGCCCGCCTGGACGATGAGCTCCGAAACCTCGACTGAAGCCCGCACCTTCCGTCCCTGGCATCTCTTCGTTCTGGTCGGCCTGCTGGCGTCGACGGTCGGCGTGCTCGTGATCCGGCCGAACGACCCGGTCGTGCTGGCGCTGCTCGTGGCCGCCATCGGCTCGGCAGCCTGGGTCGGCTTCACGCTGTACCGCACGCTGTGGCCGCTGGCGGCGCCCGATTTCCAGGACCGCACGGACATCATCGCCGGCCGGACGCGCGCCGCCCTGGAGCGCGAGAAGACGCTCGTGCTGCGGGCGCTCAAGGAACTGGAGTTCGACCGCGCCATGGGCAAGGTGGCGCCGGCCGACTTCCAGGACATGAGCGGACGGCTGCGTGCGCGCGCCATCACGTTGCTGCAGCGGCTCGACGTCGCCCTGCCGGGCTATCGCGACGAGATCGAGAGTGAGCTGGCACGGCGGCTCGGCATGACCGAGGAGGAATTGCGCGCCGCGCGTCCTGCGGGCGCTACGCGGAGTCCAGTCTGCGCCGGGTGCGGCACGGTAAACGACGTCGACGCGAGATTCTGTAAAGGCTGCGGCGCGGCCCTGGAGGCGCCGGCATGAGGGGTCTGCCAGGCGTCGTGGCGCTGCTGCTGGCGCTGCTCGGTCTGCCGGCCGGCGCGGGCGCTCAGCCGGATCCACGGCAAATGTCGGGCATCCCGCTGCCGGACGCGGAGCTGAACGACGGGACCGTGTCGGTGCGCGTCATCCGGGGACAGCTCTCGAACAACGTCCCGAATCAGCCGGTGGAGCTCCGCCACGGCGACGTGGTCGAGGAAGCAACGACCGATGCCGCCGGCCGTGCAACCTTCGTTACATTGAACCCGGGGCAGCAGGTGCAGGCCGCCACGGAGCTCGACGGCGTCCGGATCGAATCGCGGCCGTTCGCCGCACCCGGCCGCGGCGGCGTGCGGCTGATGCTCGTTGGCGCCGATCCGGATCGGCCGGTGGAGCCGGCGCCGCCGGGACTGGTGACACTCGGCGGCGAGTCGTTCATCCAGGTGGAGATCGTCGAGGAAAGCCTCGAGGTGTACTACGTCCTGGAAGTGAACAACCCGGCCCAGGTGGCCGTGGAGCCGTCCACGCCCGTGCTCATCGAGCTGCCGCCCGGCGCGCAGGGGGTGACGGTGCTTGCGGGCTCCTCGCCCCGGACCGTCGCCGACGGCGGCACCGTGGAGCTGTCCGGACCGTTCGAACCGGGGATGACGCCGTTGCGCATCGCGTACATCCTGCCGTACACGGGTGACAGCCTGGTGATCGAGCAAGCGTTTCCCGTTGACTGGGAGTCGGTGCTACTGTCGGTCGAGCAGTTGGGCGCGGTCGACTACGTGTCACGGCAGGTCAACCGGCGCGTGGAGGTGCCTTCAGAGACGCGCGACGGCACGGACTATATGCTCGGCTCCGGGCCGCGGGTGGCGGCCGGGGCACCGTTCGCCCTGGAGCTCGCGGGGCTGCCGCACCACAGCCGCATGCCGAGCAACGTTGCGCTGGGCATCGCGTTGGTGATCCTGGGGCTTGGCGGCTGGGGGGCGGCGGCGACGCCGGGCACGGCCGGCGCCGACAAGACGCGCGAGCGGCTGCTGGCCCGGCGCGAGGCGCTGTTTCTGGACCTCGTCAAGGTGGAACGGCAGCACCGCGTCGGCAAGATAGGGCCGACAAAGCACAGGTCGCGCCGCGCCGAGCTGTTCCGCGCGCTCGAACGGTTGTATCAGCGCCTTGAAGACGAGGCGGCGGCGCTGGCGGCGCCGGTGCACTGATGGCGTCCCGTCCCGCCCTGCCGTTCGACTTCGATCGGGTTACCGTCGCCGGTGTGTCCCGCCACTACGGCCGGCGGCGTGCGCTCGGCGGCGTGTCCACGACGCTGCGCGCCGGTGAGTTGGTCGGGCTGCTCGGCCCGAACGGCGCGGGCAAGTCGACACTCCTGGGCCTGCTCGCCACGCTCATTCAGCCCTCCGCCGGGTCCGTGCTGTACGGCGACCGGCCGTCCGGCGACGCCGGTATCGCACTGCGCGCCAGACTGGGATTTCTGTCGCACGAGCTGCAGCTGTACGGGGAGTTGACCGCCCGCGAGAACCTGGAGTTCTTCGCCGGTCTCTACGGCCTCGACAATTGCTCACGGCGCACCGGCGCCGCGCTCGAGCGGGCCGGCCTCGCGCGCCGCGCGGACGACCTCGTCCAGGGCTTCTCCCGCGGCATGCGGCAGCGCCTCGCGCTGGAGCGGACGCTGCTGCACGACCCGCGGCTGGTGCTGCTGGACGAGCCGTTCACCGGCCTCGACGAAGCCGCCGGCCGCGCGCTGGCCGGACGGCTGCGCGCGCTCGGGCGCGAACAGCGGATCGTGCTCCTGGCGACTCACGATCTGGAGGCGGTAGAGGGACTTCTCGACCGGGTTCTGATGTTGCGGGAAGGCCGCTTGACCGAGTTGCCGCCGGCTGACGTTTCGCTCCGAGAGCGGTACCGGGCGGCGCTGACCGCCGCCGCCGCGCCCGCCACAGGCTGATCCCTTGACCAAGGACTTCTTCCGGGTGGCCTGGCTCGTGATGCGCAAGGACCTGACGGTCGAATCACGCAGCTGGGAGATGGTGTCGACGACCCTGTTCTTCGCCGTCTCGTGCGTGCTCGTCTTCTCGTTCGCGTTCGTGCGCGGAGGCCAGCCGGTGGACGGCGCGGCCGCCGGCATCCTGTGGATCGCCGTCGCCTTCTCGGGGACGCTCGCGCTCGGCCCCACGTTCGATCGCGAGCGGCACCACGACGCGTTGCGCGGTCTGCTGCTGGCGCCCGTGGAGCGATCCGCCATCTTCGTCGGCAAGTTCATGGGCGTCGTGCTGCTTATGACCGCGGTGGAGCTGGTGGTCGCCGTGCTGGTGGCGCTGCTGTTCCAGGCGCCGCAGATTACCCAAAACGTCTGGATTGCCGTGCTGTTGATGCTCGGCAACATCGGCTTCGCGGCCGTCGGGACACTGTTCGCGGCGATGCTGGTGCGGACGCGGAGCCGCAGCGTCCTGCTGCCCATTCTGCTGTACCCGATCACGCTGCCGGCGTTGATCGCCGGCGTGATGGGCACGGCGGCGCTGCTGCAGGGGGAGCCGAATCTCGACCTGGCGCGGATGTGGGCCGCCCTGCTGCTCTGCTTCGACGTCGTGTTCACGACGCTCGCGTTATGGACATTCGAGCCGGTCATGACAGAATGAGGTGCTTATGAATCAGCGCACGTTTGCGGGACTGTCCGTCGTGGGGCTCGTGATGTTCGCGGCCGCCCCCGTCTGGATTGCCCAGGCGCCGTACGAATCGACGATGGGGCTGATCCAGAAGATCTTCTACTTCCACGTGCCCGGCTGGATCGTGATGTTCCTGGCGGTGTTCGTCGCCGGCATCGCCAGCGCCATCCACCTCTTCCGGCAGAAGCCCGCGGCCGACCGGCTGGCGCTCGCGGCAGCGGAGCTGGCGGTCCTGTTCGGTCTCATCGGCCTCGTGACCGGTCCGCTGTGGGCGCGCAAGGCGTGGGGCGTCTGGTGGCAGTGGGATGCGCGGCTGACCATGGCGCTGATTCTCGAGCTGATCTTCTGCGCCTACCTGCTGCTCCGGCGCTATGGTGGTCCGGGATCGGACAAGCTGGCGGCCGGGCTGGCGCTCTTCGGTCTGGTGAACGTGCCGTTCGTCTACATTTCGGTCAACGTTTGGCGCACCATCCACCCGACAACCAGCGTGGTGCCGCAGCTCGCCACCTCGGCGCCCGGGATGTTCGGGCCGTTCGTCTGGTGCACGGTTGCGTTTCTCGTGCTGTTCACCGTGATGCTGGCGGCGCGGACGCGGCTCGAGGGACAGCGCGCGGAGGTCGAGCGGCTGCATCTGGCGCTCGAGGAAGGATGAACGGCGTGAGACGGGCAGCAACCATCATCACCCTGGCGTTCACGATGCTGGCGGCGGCTGTCGGCGCGCAGGCCGGCGCGCACGTGGACCAGCCGCAGCCGCCGCAGGAAGAGTTCGTGCCTATCGATCAGGTGCCGCCGGAAGATCAGCTCCCGGCCGCGCCTTTCCTCATCGCCGCCTACGCCATCGTCTGGCTCGTCGTGTTCGGCTATCTGTGGTCCATCTGGCGGCGCCTGTCCGCCGTGGAGCAGGATCTGGGCGAGCTGTCCCGGCGCGCCGGCAGTGACAGTGACGAACGGGGTGCGTAGATGCTCGACGGCATGACGGCCGGGCATTTCATCTTCATCCCCTCCGTGCTTCTCGTCGGCGTCGTCATCGGCTGGATCCTCGGGTCGCGCGCCGCCGCGGACGCCTACGCCGTGGAGTTGAAGCGCCGCGAGGCCCGCGCTGCCCGCCGCGCGCAGTGACGCCCGCCGGACTACCTGGCAGCAAGCTCGCCCGCATACCGCACGCGCCGCAGGTTCTGACGGCGCCGGGCGCCTACCTCCCCCAAGCCTGCCATCTGACTGCCATAGCCGGTAGTTCTCCAAAAAGATAGCCGGGATTTCCAGCTACCTGTTTTTGGCTCGAGGCTCTCTTGTCCTCTTCGGCCGGGCAGGGCAAATTATGTGGGGGCTGATCCGGGAAATAGCGCACTGGGCAACGACCGGCTTGACGGATGTGTTTCGTCGTGTCCGGCACGACTCCGACTGGGCGAGCGCTACCGGGTTGGCCCCATCTTGAAGCGGCAGCACGGCGCGGGCCGTTGCCTGGTGGCTACGTCCCGGTCCTTACACTGCGAGGGCTGTTGCCGGTCGGAAGCCGTCGTCCCGCGGGGCGTTCCCCCTGACGGTAGCCCTGATTTTCTTCTCTCCTCTCCAAATACTTCCGGACGGCCGGACTGCCAAACTGGACGGCGGCCATCGCAGCCGTCGCTCTCCATGCCGGATTCACGGCGATAGCAACAGCGGTGATGGACGGGCGGCTGACGACTACGCGCGCGATGCGCAGACATCCGCGTTGCCGGCAGCACTCAAACTGATCCGTCCGGCTTCGGGCCATGGTTGGTCGCGTTGCAGGCGTGCGCCCTGCGCGTTGTGTGGAGTTTCACAGTCGGCGGCGCATGGGCGGCGGGTATCACGCTGGTGTCGGCGTCCGAAATACGCGGAGTGGGTGGACGGTGCCGAGGGATCAGTTGCCGAGCCAGTCGCGAATGCGTTCGACCAGCTCGCCGGCGGGCGCGCGTCCGGCGTCGAGCCGCAGGTGGGTGAGCTGGTAGGACGCGCGGCGGGTGGTGTACAGCGCTTGCAGCGTGCCCCTGTCCGCGGCGAGTGGGCGGCGGCCGTCGGACGGGATGCGCGCGACCGCCTGTTCGAAGGTGAGGTCGAGCCAGATTGAGGCGCCGTCGCCGTTGATCACGCGACGGTTCTCCGGGTCGACGAAGGTGCCGCCACCGGTGGCGACTACCGCGTGCCGCAGCGGCAGCAGCGAGCGCAGCACCGTTCGTTCGACCCCCCGGAAGTATGCTTCGCCGCGCCGGGCGAAGATGTCGGCAACCGATCGGCGCTCGCGGGCGACGATCAGGTCGTCGATATCCTCGACCTGCCAGCCGAGAGTCGTCCCGAGTGCGCGAGCCACCGTGGACTTGCCCGCGCCCATGAAGCCGACCAGATAGATCTTGTCCGTTCTCACGCTAGCCGCCCGTGGCAAGACCCCGCGTAGCACCGAGACGGGTCAGGCGCCCGGCTGACAAGGCGCGAGGCGGGAGCATATTCGACTATATGTGAGCGACGAGCAAGCCGCGCACGGCGCGGCCCGGCAAGCGCGGCGCGGGGCGAAGGGGTCCCCGCTAGCGCTTGCCGGGGGTTTGGGGCGCAGCCCCATCTAAGGTATGCCGCGCGGGGCGAAGGGGTCCCCGCTAGCGCTTGCCGGGGGTTTGGGGCGCAGCCCCATCTAATAGATGCTGCATGGTCCGTCGAATGCAGCGGGGCTCTTGCCACGGGCGGCTCACTGCGCTGGGCGCCGCAGGGATGCGAGCGCCTCGAAGAAGTCGGGGTACGACACGGCGACGGCTTCATGCCCGGTGATGGTCGTCGGGCCGCTGGCGCCCAGCGCGGCGACGGCAAACGCCATGGCCATCCGGTGATCGCCGGCCGCGTCCACGACGCCGCCGGTCAGGGCGGCGGGCCGCACCAGGAAGCCGTCCGGGCGTTCGTCGATGTCGGCGCCGAGCGCGCGCAGTCCGCCGGCCAGCACCGCGATGCGGTCGCTCTCCTTGGCCCGCAGCTCGGCGGCGCCGGTCACCTCCAGCGTGGCGCCGAGGCACGCCGCTGCCGCCAGCGCCGGCAGCTCGTCGATCACGGCGGGCACCTGGTCGGCGCCGATGCGCAGCGGCCGGGGATCGCCATACCGCACGCGAACGGTGCCGAACGGCTCGCCGGCGGCGACGCCGGCCTGCGCCACCGTCACGTCCGCGCCCATCGTCCGGAGCAGGTCGAGAAGGGCGGTGCGGGTCGGATTGAGGCCGACGCCGGCGATCTCCACCGCCGAGCCGGGAAGGGCGGCCGCCGCTGCCGCCCAGAACGCGGCTGACGACAGGTCGCCGGGAACGCGTAGTGCCGCCGCCGCCGGACGCTGCCCGCCGCCCACCTCGACCCGGCCGTCGGGACAGCGGATTTCGATGCCGAACGCCGACAGCGCCCGCTCGGTATGGTCCCGCGTCCGCACCGGCTCGACGACCTGCGTCGTGCCCGCGGCGTGCAGGCCGGCGAGCAGGATGGCGCTCTTCACCTGGGCGCTGGCAACGGGCGGCTGGTATGTCGCGCCGCGCAACGCCCCGCCGCGGATGCGCAGCGGCGGCCGTCCGGCGTCGGTTCGAATCTGCGCGCCCATGCGCTCCAGGGGAGCGACGATGCGCCGCATCGGCCGCCGCCGCAGCGAGTCGTCGCCCGTGATCGTGCTTTCGAACGGGTGGCCTGCCAGGATGCCCGCCAGCAGGCGCATGGTGGTTCCGGAATTTCCGGCGTCCAGCGCCGTTGCGCCGGGCCGCAAGCCGCCGAGTCCGCGTCCCGCGATGGTGACCGTCGCGCCGCCGCCGCCCGTCCCGGGCAGCTCCACCTGGACGTCAACGCCGAGCGTCCGCAGGCACCGCAGGGTGGACGCGCAGTCGGCGCCGGGTGCATAGTTGCCAATAGTGGACGTCCCGTCGGCAAGCGCCGCCAGCAGGGCGTAGCGGTGCGAAATGGACTTGTCGCCGGGAACGCGCAGTTGGCCGTGGACGGGACCGCCGGGGCTGATCGTCACGGCCAGCGTGGCCGCTGGACGCATGCGGGCACTATACATGACGGATTCCGCGGGCTGTTCCAAGGCGGCAGGTATGGTACTCTGAGGCGCCATTGCACGCATGTCCGACACCTGCCGCACCCTCCGTCTGGCGTTCCCCAGCCACCTGGACATGCTGGATTTCGTGCAACTCGTGAGCGACCATGCCGGCCGGGTGGGCAACCTGGACGACGACTCGGTGCACCGGGTGGGCGTTTCAGTGCGCGAGTCGGTGGTGAACGCGATCACGCACGGCAATACCGAGGATAAGACCAAGCGGGTCGTGGTCGAGTTCCAGTTCGAGCCGTACGACGCTCCGGCACGGCTGGTCGTGCGCGTCCTCGACCAGGGCCAGGGGTTCGACCCGCTGGACCTGGCGGATCCGTGTGCGCCCGAAAACCTCCTCAAGCCATGCGGGCGCGGTCTGTTCTTCATGCGCAGCTTCATGGACGGCCTGACGTTGCGGCGAGCTCCCGGCGGCGGGACCGAGGTCCGGATGGTCAAGAAGATCGGTTGATGGCGGTCGCGCCGGCACTGCTGCAGACAGCTCTCGAAATTGTCGTGCGCGCCGGCGCAATCCAGACGTCCTGGTTCGGCCGCACCCTCGAGATCGGCAAGAAGGGGCCAATCGACCTGGTGACGCAGGTCGACGTCGAGGTCGAGCGGATGTGCCGCGAAACGATCGCGGCGCGCTTCCCCGACCACACGGTGCTGGCCGAGGAGCTGCCGAACGCCGCGGCGGACGCCGCCGGGCGAACCGGGCATCGTTGGATCTTCGACCCGATCGACGGCACGGTGAATTTCGCGCACGGACTGCCGGTCTTCTGTGCGTCGCTGGCGCTGGAAGTCGACGGACGGATGGAGGTCGGCGCCGTGTACGACCCGACCCGCGAGGAGCTGTTCGTCGGGGAGCGCGGCGCCGGCGCCCGGCTGAACGGCGCGCCGCTGGCGGTGTCGGCTGAGCCGGGGCTGCTCGACGCCATGCTGTGCACCGGCTTTCCCTACGACGTGCACGAAACCGTCGACGAGGTGGTCGGACTGTTCGGCGCGTTCGTGCGCCGGGCGCGGGCGGTCCGGCGTCTCGGCTCCGCGGCGCTGGACCTCTGCTACGTGGCGGCCGGGCGGCTGGACGGGTTCTGGGAGCAGCGCCTGCACCCCTGGGACACGGCGGCGGCGGCGCTGATCGTGGAAGAGGCCGGCGGGCGCGTGACCGACCTGCGCGGCGAGCGGTTCACCCCGTTCGACGGCGACGTGCTGGCGTCGAACGGCCACCTGCACCACCAGCTACTGGACGTCATCCGGCAATTCGCGGCGGACCGTTCACGAGACCGGACGGACTGACCCCCTCCGGGGACACCCGCACGCGCCTGACCCGCCGATTCCCCGGCGGAGACGGTCTGCGGCCGCTGGCATCGATCCTGCTTTCCTTATCTGCGAATATCGGTCGCGGCCGCCCGCCGTTGGGGCCTGCGGCGCCTTGCGACCGGTGCTATTCGGAGGGAGACCATGTCAGCATCCCGAATGTCGATCATGGCTGCCGCGCTCGCCGCCGGCATGTTTTGGAGCCAACCCGCCCAGGCGCAGCAATGGCTGGAGTTGAATGTCGGCGGTTATTCACTCCGCGGCCTGGACACCCGCATCGACGACGACGTCCTGCTGGAGAACAGCAGCGTATTCGCCTTCGAGCTCTGCGATCTGTGCGGCCTCAACGTCGGTGGTGAGTGGCAGGCCGGTCTCGGACGCTACTTCGAGGTAGGCGTTGGCGTGGACTACCACGGCGGCACCGCGCCGAGCACGTACTACGACTACGTCGACGACGACGGCAGCGAGATTCTGCAGGATTTCCGGCTCCGGATCACGCCGGTCACCTTTACCCTGCGGGTGGTTCCGTTCGGCACGCAGGCGGCGTTCCAGCCGTATTTCGGCGGCGGCGTCGGTCTGTACAACTGGCGCTACAGCGAGGTGGGGGACTTCATCGACTTCACCAACTTCGAAGTGTTCAACGACCGGTTCGTGGCGACGGGGACCGACGTGGGCGGGGTCATTCTCGGCGGCGCCCGTTTTCCAATCGGATCGCGGATGGCGACCGGAATCGAAGTCCGCTACCACCAGGCGGTCGGCACGGTCGGTATCGACCAGGGCTTTCTGGCGGAACGGATCGATCTCGGCGGGCTCTCCACCCGGTTTACGTTCCGGGTTCGGTTCTGACGCGACGGACCAGGAGTCCCTTGTGAATCCACGCATAGCAACGAGCCCGGTCCGGGTCGCGAACGGCAGGGCGTGCGCCTTCGCTATAATGCGGCCATCCGATGGCCCGCATTATCGCCTGGGTCCAGTCGTTCGCGCTGACGATCGGCGGGCCGGGGCTGTTCTTCATCGCCTTTCTCGATTCCTCGTTCCTGTCGCTGCCGGAAATAAACGACCTGCTGGTCGTGCTCCTCGTGGTGCAGCACAAGGAGCGGATGCTGTACTACGCACTGATGGCGACGCTCGGCTCGCTCGCCGGCTGCCTGGTGCTGTACTACATCGGGCGCAAGGGGGGCGCCGCGCTGGCTCGACGCTGGTTCGGCGGCCAACGCATGGAGCGGGCGCTCACGCTGTACCAACGTTACGGCGCACTTGCCATCGCCATACCGGCCGTCCTGCCGCCGCCGTCGCCGTTCAAGGTGTTCGTGCTGCTCGCCGGCATCGCCGGAGTGCCGGTGCTGCACTTCGCCGCGGTAATCGGGCTCGCGCGCGGCTTCCGGTACACCGCGGAGGCGTGGCTGGCGGTGCGCTATGGCGACCAGGCCATCGAACTGATCGAGGAGCATGGCCGGAGTCTGTCGATCGCGCTCGCGGTGGTCGTCATCGGCAGTGTCTCGGCCTGGTTGATCTGGCGCGCCCGCCGCCGGGTTCCCGTCGAGGACACGTAAGGGCGCCAGAGGACCATTCATGCCGCCGGAAATTTCCGTTGTCGTACCGCTCTACAACGAGGCGCCCAACATCGAGGCGCTGCATGCCGAATTGACGGCGGTGCTGTGCGACCTGGGCCGCCCCTACGAGCTGATCCTGGTCGATGACGGCAGCACCGATGGTACGTTCGAGGCGCTGGCGGCCGTGCACGGCCGCGACCCGCACGTTGCCGTCATTCGCTTCCGGCGCAACTTCGGGCAGACCGCGGCGTTCGCGGCCGGCTTCGACCGTGCCCGAGGGGCGATCATCGTGACGCTGGACGGCGATCTGCAGAACGACACGCGCGATCTGCCGGCGCTCGTCGCCCGGCTGGAGGAGGGGTTCGACATCGTCAGCGGCTGGCGGCGTGACCGCAAGGACCCCTGGCTGACGCGCCGCCTGCCGTCGTCGTGCGCCAACTGGTTGATCTCGGTCGTGACCGGTGTGCGGCTGCACGACTACGGCTGTTCCCTCAAGGCGTACCGCGCGGAAGCGGTCAAGCCGCTGCAGCTGTACGGCGAGCTACACCGCTTCATTCCCGCGCTGGCCAGCGCGCAGGGCGCGCGCATCGCCGAGATGGTCGTGGGCCACCGGCCGCGGCGGTTCGGCGCATCCAAGTACGGCCTGTCGAGAATCGGACGCGTGGCGCTCGATCTGCTGCTGGTCAAGTTCCTGCTCGACTACGCGACTCGTCCGCTTCGGGTGTTCGGCCCGCGGGGGCTGGTCCTGGGCGCGGCCGGCATCGCGATCACCGGCTACGCGGTCGGCAGGGACCTGATGGGCGGAGAGTCGGGCGGCAGCCTGCCGCTGCTGTTGGCCGGAATACTGCTGTTCGCGCTCGGCGTGCAGCTGGTAGCGGTAGGACTGCTGGCGGAGCTGCAGATCCGCACCTCGGGCCCGCCGCGGGGGAATCCGACGTACGCCGTGCGCGAGGTGCTCGAAAGCCGGCCGGCGCCGGACTTATGATCCCGCCGCGCCCGCGGCCTGCCGCACGGCGTTGACGACCGTCAACTGGCGGTCCTCGGAGAGCTCGGGGTAGATCGGCAGCGAGAGCACCTCCCGCGCCGCCCGTTCCGCCTGCTCGAACGCGCCGCCGCCGTACCCGAGGTCCGCGTACGCCGGCTGCAGATGGACCGGTGCGGGATAGTGGACGGCGGTCTCCACCCCCGCGGCCCGCAGCGCATCGCGGATGGCGTCGCGCCGCGGCGAGCGGATGGCGTAGACGTTGTACGCGTGCGTGGCGTACGGCATGACGGCGGGCGTTTCCACCGCCTTGGCGAGCAGAGTGTCGTAGCGCCGGGCGACGGCCTGCCGGGCGCGGGTCCATGCGTCGAGATGCTGCAGCTTGACGCGCAGGATGGCCGCCTGCACCTCGTCCATCCGGTAGTTGCCCCCAGGCGCACCGTGACCGCACGCGTCGGTCGCCCCCCAACTCCGCAACCGCCGCGCGGCGCGGTCGAGTTCCGGATCGTCGGTGACGATGATGCCGCCCTCACCGGCGGCGCTCAGATTCTTCGTGGGGTAGAAGCTGAAGCAGCCCAGGTCGCCGGTGGCGCCGGCGCGCCGCTGCTTGTAGCGTGCGCCATGGGCTTGCGCCGCGTCTTCCACAACGATGAGGCGCCGGCGCCGCGCAACCTCCAGAATCGGGTCCATGTTGGCCGGCTGGCCGTACAGGTGGACCGGGACGATGGCCCGGGTGCGTTGTGTAACCGCCCGCTCGAGCGCGGCCGGGTCCATCGTGAGCGAGCGCGGCTCGACGTCGACGAACCGCACGTCGGCGCCGGTCTGCCGAATGGTCTCGACGGTGGCGACGAAGGTGAACGGCACGGTGATCACCTCGTCGCCGGCGCCGATCCCGGCGGCGGTCAGCGCGACCAGGAGGGCGCTGGTGCCCGAGTTGACGCCCACGGCGCGCGCTGTCCCGCAGTGCCGCGCGAACTCGTGCTCGAACGCCTCCACCTCCGGCCCGGACGCATAGCGTCCGCTCCGCAGCACGCGCAGCGCGGCCGCTTCCACCTCGTTGCGAATACGCTCGTGCTGCGCCTGCAGGTCGACCAGCGGAATCAAGGGTGCCTCTTCGGGTGCGTGCGCCGCGCGGTTTCGCCACGAGTTCCTAGCCGCGGGCTGCTGGCGTGCGTGACGACTCGATTGCAGCCATTGTACCTTCGTCCGCGGTGCGCATCGCGGCCGTGACCTGCCACCCGCAGGCAGGCGGCGGCGAGCGCCCTGGCGGCGAATTATCGAGCGGCGATACGTCGTATAGACTTCCCGCAGCGATGGGCTACAGCAGCGACCTGGAAGCGCGCTTGGCGCGCAAGGTGACCCGGGCGATCGCCAGTTTCGACCTGATCGAGGCAGACGACCGGGTAATGGTCGGCCTGTCCGGCGGCAAGGACAGTTGGGCGCTGATGCAGATCCTGGACGTGCTGCGGCGGCGCTCGCCGGTGCGCTTCTCGCTGATTGCCGTCAATGTCGATTCCGGCTACGACGGCTACCGGCACGACGCGATTGCCGCGGCCTGCGATCAGCGCGGGTGGGAGTACCGCATCGAGCACACCTCCATCGGCGAGATCATGGACGACGTGCTCAGCGCCGACGCGACGCCATGCTCGCTGTGCGCGCGTCTGCGCCGGGGCGTGCTGTACCGGCTGGCGGCCGATGTGGGCGCAACGAAGATTGCGCTCGGCCATCACGCGGACGATTTCATCGAGACGCTGCTGCTCAACCTGTTCTTCGCCGGCAGCCTGAAGGCGATGCCCGCGCGCCTCGTTTCGGATGACCGCCGGAACGTGGTCATCCGGCCTCTGGTGTACGTGGCCGAGGACGACGCGCGCGCCTACACACGGGCGTGCGAGCTGCCGGTCATCGGCTGCTGCTGCCCGGTCTGCGGCGACCTGAGCCTGAAGCGGCAGCGCATCAAGCGTCTGCTGATCGACCTCGACCGGGAGCATCCGGGCCTGAAGCAGTCGATGCTGACGGCGCTGGGGAACGTCGCCCCGCGGCACCTGCTCGATACCCGTCTCAACCCGCCCGCCGCGCTCCGCGCCACGGCCGCCGGCGCGCTGGCAGCCCGGGGTGAAACCCCGCGTCGCACCGAGACCGTTCAGGCACCCGGCTGACAAGGCGTGACGAGGGAGCATATTCGAAGATATGTGAGCGAGGAACAACGCAGATCAGGCGGGATGCATGACCGGTCGAATGCAGCGGGGCTTTCACCCCGGGCTGCCTGCCTCGTGAACGCGCGCCCTCCCCTGGCGGGCGCTGAAAGTCATTCATGCGCGTCGTGCTGCAGCGCGTCAGCTCCGCGCGCGTGAGCGTGGACGGCCGCGAATGCGGCCGGATCGGGCGCGGCCTGGTGGCCCTGGTCGGCGTGGGGCGCGAGGACGGTCCTTCGGACGTGGAATATACCGCCGGCAAGATCTGCAACCTGCGTGTCTTCGAGGACGACGCCGGGCAGTTGAACCGCTCGCTCGCCGACGTGGGCGGCGAGTTGCTCGTCGTCTCCCAGTTCACGCTGTACGGCGACTGCCGGCGGGGCCGGCGGCCCTCGTTCGACAAGGCGGCGCCCCCGGCGGGAGCGCGCACCATATACGAGGACCTCGTCGCCGCGCTGCGGGCCACCGGCGTGACCGTGCGGACCGGCCAATTCCAGGCGATGATGCAGGTCGAGCTGGTCAACGACGGCCCGGTGACGCTGCTGCTCGACAGCCGGCGGGGCTTTTGAAGCGTCCGGATCCACACCCGCCTTCTAGCTGATAGCATCATTCGATGCGACGACGACAGGCGGTGGTGGCGGGTTTGTTGCTGGCGATTGCGGCGCCCGCCGCGGTGAGCGCGCAGCAGCGGCCGTTCGTGACGGAGGACCCGGAATCGGTCGGCGGCGGCGTGTTGCTGATCGAGACCGGCTTCGACTATGTGCTCAACAAGCAGTTTTCCGCGTCCGGTCTCACCGGCAATCTGATCCGCGGCCCGCAGATCGGGTTGAGCATCGGGCTTAGCGACATTGCCGAGCTGCAGATCGACGGCCTGTCCTTCAACCGTCTCGGCCTGACGGATCAGGCGCCGGCGCCGCTTTCGGAATTTCTGGATTTTGACGGCGATGCCACGTCGAGCATCTCCGATCTGGTGATCGGCACCAAGGTACGGTTGATCGACGAGGGCGACCGCGCCCCTTCCTTCGGGCTCCATCTGGCCACGAAGCTGCCGAACGCGAGCAACGAGGACGGGCTGGGGCTCGACACGATTGACTTCTATGCCTCCCTGCTGGTCGGCAAGACCATGAACACGGTCCGCGTGGTGGCCAACGGCGGTATCGGCATCCTGAGCGATCCGACGACCGGCCACCGCCAGAACGACGTGCTGACCTACGGTGTGTCGATCGCACGCGCCATGACGCACACCACGGAGGTGGTTGCCGAATACGCAGGCCGGGTGAACACGCGCCAGGGCACGCCGCCGCCCGGCACCGAGAGCTCGAGCGTCGCCCGCCTTGGTGCGCGCGCGACGTGGGGCACGAAGCGGCTCGACGGCGCGCTGATCATCGGACTTACGCCGCGCGATCCGGATATCGGGATGACCGCCGGTTTCACATGGGCCTTCCGCGCGTTCAGCCTCCCGTGACGCCCGCCGCCGGTCTCGGCTTCGTGAAGGGCCACGCCTACGGCAACGATTTCCTGCTGGCCAACCACGACGATCTGCCTGACGGGGCGCTGGGTCCGCTGGCGCGCGCCATCTGCCACCGCCACCATGGAGTCGGCGCCGACGGGCTGATCGCGTATCGCCGGACCGCAACGGGCGCCACGATGACGCTCCGCAACGCCGACGGCAGCCGCGCCGAGGTGTCGGGCAACGGCGTCCGCTGCCTCGCCGCATTGCTCGTCGCGACCGAGCGGGCGAGGGATGCGGGCGACGTCGTTGTCGAGACCGAGGGAGGCGCTAAGACGCTGACCCTGCTCGACGCCGCCGCGCCCCGCTATACCTTCCGCGCGCAGATGGGCCAGCCCCAGGCGTTGCGGCAGGAGCGGATTGACGTCGGCGGCGAGCAGGTAGAGGTGGTCGTGCTGTCGGTCGGCAACCCGCAGTGCATCGTGCTGGTCGATTCGCTCGAGGAGGCCAGGCGGCGCTTCGAGCATCTCGGGCCGCGCCTCGCGACGCATGCGCGGTTTCCGGCCGGGACAAACGTGGAGCTGGTCGCGGTCGAGCGGCCCGACCGCTTGCGCATTCTGATCTGGGAGCGCGGCGTCGGGCCGACCGCGGCGTCGGGCACCGGGGCCTGCGCAGCGGCAGTGGCGGCGGCCGCCTTCGGCGGTGCCGCGCGGACCGTGGACGTGGTTTCGCCGGGCGGGCCGCAGCGCGTCGAGTGGGCGCCGGACGGCATCCACCTGACCGGTTGGGCCGAGCTCGTCTGCCGCGGCGTCTGGCTGGGCGCGTCCGACGCGCCGTTGGGGTGACATCTAGTGCCGTGTCGTCACTAGGAGTCCGTGGTGAAACCCCGCGTCGCACCGAGACCGGTCAGGCGCCCGGCTGACAAGGCGCGAGGAGCGAGCATATTCGACCATATGTGAGCGCCCGGCCGCGCACGGCGTGGCCCGGCAAGCGCGGCGCGGGGCGAAGGGGTCCCCGCTAGCGCTTGCCGGGGGTTTGGGGCGCAGCCCCGAGCTGGTGAAGCCGTCCCCGCTAGCGCTTGCCGGGGGTTTGGGGCGCAGCCCCGAGCTGGTGAAGCCGTCCCCGCTAGCGCTTGCCGGGGGTTTGGGGCGCAGCCCCAAGTGGAAAATGGCCGCCGTGAGTGTAGCTTTCGCGTACGCGGCGACCTGATCGCATAACGGTTGTTGCCGTGCCGCCCGGCGCCCGCGGCGCCCGAACGGCGCGCGGCGCCCGATTCCGGCGGCTGCGCGGCCGCTGTAGTACGATGGCGGGGCGGCATACGGCTTGAAGGTGCGCAGTGCATGGACTCGCTTGCACCGCACGACCGCCCCCGCGAGAAACTCGACCTGCTCGGTTCGAGCGTCCTCGGCGACAATGAACTGCTGGCCGTCATCCTGGGGCATGGGTATCACCGGGCGAACGCGCTGGACATCGCGAATCGGGTGCTCGGGGCATCGGGCGGCATACACGGCCTGACCCGCTTGACCGAGGGCCAGTTGCGGCGCGTGCCGGGAGTCGGACCGGCAAAGGCGGCGCAGATACTGGCCGCCATCGAGCTGGGGCGGCGGACGCTGTCGCGGTCGCCGGCGGAACGGGCGTTGCTGCGGAGCCCGCGGGACGTGGCGGCGTACCTGCTCCCGCGTTACGGCGCCGGCGCGGTCGAGCAGTTCGGCATCGTGCTGCTCGACACCAAGCACCGCGTGGTACGGGCCGCCGTGCTGTCCGTCGGTACGCTGGATGCCAGCCTGGTGCACCCGCGCGAGGTGTTCCGGGCGGCGGCGGCCGGCGGAGCGGCTGCGCTGGTGTTGTTTCACAACCACCCGTCGGGTGACCCGACGCCGAGCGTGGATGACGCGGCATTGACGGAGCGCATGGTGCAGGCTGGGGCGATCATGGGGATCGAGGTGCTCGACCATATCGTGCTGGCGGACGTGCGGTATTTCAGCTTCAAGGAGAGCGGCCGACTGTAGCAGCCCGTGGCGAAAGCCCCGCTGCATTCGACCGGCCATGCAGCATCCGTTAGTTGGGGCTGCGCCCCAAACCCCCGGCAAGCGCTAGCGGGGACCCCGTAGCCCCGCGCCGCGCTTGCCGGGCCGCGCCGTGCGCGGCTTGTTCCACGATCACATATAGTCGAATATGCTCGCTCCTCACGCCTTGTCAGCCGGGCGCCTGACCGGTCTCGGTGCGACGCGGGGTTTCGCCACGGACTGCTAAGCGGTTGTCGATGTCGAAGATCCTGTACCTCGATTGTTTCTCCGGCGCCTCCGGCGACATGTTCCTCGGGGCGCTGCTCGATGCCGGCGCGCCGTTCGATGGGCTGGTGCAGGTGGTCGAGTCGCTCGGCCTCGACGGGGTGTCGATAGTGCGCGACCGCGTCGACCGATCCGGAATCGGTGCGACGAAGTTCCGCGTGGCGCTCGACGGCGCACCGCCGGACGGCCGTCACGACCACGATCCCGAGCACAACCATCACGATGACGGCCATCACCACCACGATCACGACCATGCCGATCACCATCATCATGACCACTCCCACGACGCGGCCGGCGGGCGGCAGCATCACCATCGCGGCCTGTCCGAGATCACGGCGATCGTCGACCGGGCAGCGCTGTCGGCGGCGGCCCGGGCACGGGCGGTGGGGTTGTTCCGGCGCCTGGCCGAGGTGGAAGCGGGGATTCACGGTGTGCCGCTAGAGGAGGTGCACCTGCACGAGGTGGGGGCGATCGACTCGATCGTCGACATCACCCTGGCGGTGGCGGCGATGGAGCGGCTGGCGCCCGACCGGGTCGTCGCCTCGCCGCTCAACGTCGGTTCGGGAACCGTCGTCTGCGAGCATGGCGAGCTGCCGGTGCCGGCGCCGGCTACCGTCGAGCTGCTCGCGGGCGTGCCGATCTACGCGAAGGGACCGCCGGTGGAGCTGGTAACGCCGACCGGCGCGTTGCTGGTGACGGCGTACGCTGACGCCTACGGCCCGCTGCCGCCGATGCGGGTTGAGCGGATCGGCTACGGCGCGGGCGACCGCGACCTGCCGGCGAGCCCCAACGTGCTGCGCGTCCTGCTCGGCGAGGCGGACGAGGCGGTGACGGAGACCGCGGCGTCCGAGCGGGTCGTCGTGTTCGAGTGCGAGATCGACGACATGAATCCGCAGCTGTACGGCGTCCTGATGGAACGGTTGACGCAGGCGGGCGCGTTCGACGTGTTCTACGCGCCGATCCAGATGAAGAAGAACCGGCCTGGCACGCTGGTGACGGTGGTGGCGCCGCCGGCGCGGCGAGAGGTGCTGGCCGGCGTGCTGTTTGCCGAATCGACCACGATTGGCGTGCGGGTCACCGAGACGGCTCGTGAGCGGCTCGACCGCGAGGTGGTGACGGTCGAAAGCCCGATCGGCCCGGTGCGGGTCAAGGTTGCACGGCGGGGCGGCGCGGTGGTGAACGCGGCGCCGGAGTTCGAGGATTGCGCGCGGCTCGCGGCCGAGCGGGGCCTCCCGGTGAAGACGGCGCAGGCGCTGGCGGTCCGGGCCTGGCTGGATGCGAACGGGTGATGTGATGGCGAAGTTCTACATGACCACGGCGATCGACTACGTCAACAGCCAGCCGCATCTCGGCACCGCCTACGAGAAGATCGCCGCCGATGTGATCGCCCGCTACAAGCGGCTGTGCGGCATCGAGACCCGCTTCCTGATGGGCAACGACGAGCATTCGCAGAACGTCTTCGCCCGGGCGCGCGAGCAGGGCGTCGAGCCGCTGGCCTTCTGCGATCGGATGGAGACGGTGTTCCGCGACGTCTGGCAGAGGCTCGACATCTCGTTCGACGATTTCATCCGCACCACGGAGCCGCGGCATCGCGCCGGCGTGACGGCGCTGGTCTCGCGGCTGATCGAAGCCGGCGACGTCTACGAGGGGTTCTACGAGGGGTGGTACTGCGTCTCGTGCGAGGCGTTCAGGCAGGAGAAGGATCTGGTGGACGGCGCCTGTCCGGTACATCAGCGCCCGCCGCAATGGATTCGGGAGAAGAATCACTTCTTCCGCCTGTCGAAGTACCGGCAGCGGCTGCTCGACCACTACGCGGAGCACCCGGAGGCGCTCGAGCCCGAAATCCGCCGCAACGAGATCCTGCGGCTGCTCGAGGCGGGGCTCGAGGATATCTCCATGAGCCGGACCGGACAGTCGTGGGGCATCCCGGTCCCGTCTGATCCGGACAGCGTCGTCTACGTCTGGGTGGACGCGCTGATCAACTACGCGTCGGGGGTTGGCTACGGCACCGACGATGCGCTGTTCGAGACGTGGTGGCCGGCGGACCTGCACGTCATCGGCAAGGACATCACGCGCTTTCACTGCGTCGTCTGGCCCGCCATGCTGATGAGCGCCGGCGTCCCGTTGCCGCGGCAGGTGTTCGGGCACGGCTGGGTGCACTGGCAGGGCCAGAAGATGAGCAAGTCGCTCGGCACGGTGGTGGATCCGCTGGAAGCGGCCGACCGCCTCGGCCCCGACCCGCTCCGGCTGTACCTCACCAAGGAGATCTCGTTCGGGCAGGACGGCGACTTCACCTGGGACCGCTTCGAGGATCGCTACAACGTCGACCTGGCGAACAACTTCGGCAACCTGGTATCGCGCATCGTGGCGATGGCCGACCGCTACCGGCAGGGACGGCTGGTGGCGCCGGCGCGGCCCACGGGCCCGCTCGCCGAGACGGCGGCAAACGCGATCGCAGACTACCGCCGGGCGATGGACCGCTTCGCGTTGCACCAGGGGGTGGCGGCGGCGTTCCGGATCGTGGATGCCGCCAACGAATACATCGCCAGCGTGGAACCATGGGTGGTGGCCCGGGATCCGCAGCGCGCCGCGGAGCTCGACCGGCATCTCTACGACGTGAGCGAGGCGGTGCGGATGGCCGCCGTGCTGCTGGCGCCGGTCATGCCGCGGTCGTGTTCCGCGGTATTGGAACGCATCGGCTCGCCGGCGGCCGCGGATGCGCTGCGACTCGACCGGGACGCCGTCTGGCAGGCGCCGCCTGGTGCCGAGCGGCGCCTGATCAAGGGGCCGCCGCTCTGGCCGCGGCTCGACACCGGCAAGGCGGCGGCAGCCACTGCCAAAACGGAGGCATCCAAGGCCGCGCCGCCGCCGGCGCGAAAGGAGCAGGGGACGATGAGCGAATCGGATACGAACGGGGCGCCGCAGGCGGAGCCGGCGTCCCCCCAGATTTCCATTGACGAGTTCGCGAAGGTCGAGTTGCGCGTCGGCCGCGTCGTGGCGGCCGACGCGGTGCCGAAGTCGCGGAAGCTGCTGCGCCTCGATGTCGAGGATGGCGCCGGGGTGCGCCAGATCGTGGCCGGTCTCGCCAAGTCCCATCAGCCCGAGGCGCTGATCGGCCGCACGGTTGTGTTCATCGCGAACCTCAAGCCGGCCCGCCTCGCGGGGCTCGAGTCGAACGGCATGGTGCTTGCCGCGAGCGCCGCGGATGGCACGCCGGTGCTGCTGACCGTAGACCTTCCGGACCAGGCGCCGCCCGGTTCGGCGATCAGCTAGAAGCCGATCCATGATCGATTCGCACTGCCATCTGGCCGACGCCGCGTTCGCGGACGATCTCGAAGCGGTGGTCGGCCGTGCGCGAACCGCCGGCGTCGCGCGGGCGCTCTGCATCCTCGACGTCACCAACGCGGACGAAGCGCAGCGCGCGGACCGGGTGGCCGAAACGTGGCCGGCGGCCGGTTTCGCGGCAGGCGTGCATCCGCATCTGGCGGCGCCGTTCGCCGGCGGCGCCGACGCGGCGGCGCAGGCGGTCCGGCAGGTGGTCGACAGCCGCCCGGGCGTCTGCGCGATTGGTGAGATCGGGCTGGACTACCACTACGACTTCGCCCCGCGGCCGGTGCAGATCGAGGTGTTTCGCCGGCAGATCGCGCTGGCGCGGGAGCTCGACCGGCCGGTCGTCATCCACACGCGAGAGGCGGACGACGATACGTTCGCCGCTCTCCGCGCGGAGGGTGGGGGCGACGTGGCCGGCGTATTCCATTGCTTCACCGGTGATGCCGCGGCGGCGCGCCGGGCGCTCGACCTCGGATTTCACGTGTCGTTCTCGGGGATCGCCACGTTCAAGCGCGCGGATGACATCCGGGCGGCGGCGGCCATCGTCCCTGCCGACCGGCTGCTGGTCGAGACCGACGCCCCGTATCTCGCACCGGTTCCCTACCGCGGCCAGCGCAACGAGCCGGCCTGGGTCGCACGCGTCGTGGACGTGCTGGCCACGGTCCGTAACCAGCCGGCCACGGACGTGGCGGCCGCTGCCTCCGCGGCTTTCGCCGCACTTTTCGGGAGCGCAGCCTGATGCGGGGAGCGCCGCCGCGCGCGCGCCGCGTTGACACCCGTTCGGCGAGTATGGTCTGATTCATTCCGCCCCGTGCAACCAAGAATCGACGCGCCCGTACTGGCCGAGCTGACGCAACTCTTCGAGCCGATCCGGGCCGAGCTCGAGGCGGTCGAGCGCGCCTACACCACCCACATCCAGTCCGGCGTCGACCCCGACGCGGCCGGCGCGGCGGAGGCGCCGCGGCATGCCGTGGACGAGCTGATTCCACGCATGGCGCGCTACATCCAGGCGAGCGGCGGCAAGCGGGTGCGGCCGGCGCTGCTGCTGATGGCGGCGCGCATGTGCGGCTACCGCGGCGAGCGGCCGGTCATCTTCGCTTCCGCGGTGGAGTTCATCCACACCGCGACACTGGTTCACGACGACGTCATCGACGGTTCGGAGCTGCGGCGCGGCCGCCTCGCGATGCATTCGCGCTGGGGCAACAACATGACCGTGCTGCTGGGCGACTACCTTTACATCCGGGCGATGGAGGTGGCGCTCACCTATGACGACGCCATTGCCATCGTGCGGCTGCTGTGCGACGTCACGCGGCGGATGATAGAGGGCGAGATCTACCAGTTGACGAAGGTGGGCGCGACCGACATCTCCGAGGAAGAGTACTTCGAGATCATTCGGCGCAAGACAGCCTACCTGTTCAGCGGCGCGGCCGAGATCGGCGGCATGCTCGGTCATATCGACGAGGAACAGCAGGTGGCGCTGCGCCGCTACGGCTTCAACCTCGGCGTCGCGTTCCAGCTGATTGACGACATGCTCGACTTCACGGCGGATCGCGCGGCGCTCGGCAAGCCGGTCGGCGGCGACCTGCGCGAGGGCAAGGTGACGCTGGCGGCCATCCACCTCCTGCGCCGGGAGGGCCCGGAGAGCCGCGCCCACGACATCGTCCGGTCCGTGGTGGAGACCGGCGAGATCGGGGACGAGGAGTGGCGCGAGCTGGTCGGATTGCTGCGCGAGCGGCACGCCATCCAGTACGCCTACGATGCGGCGACGGAGTATGCGACGGCCGCCAAGCAATGTCTCGAAGCGTTCCCGCCGTCGCCGGAACGCGCCGTGCTCGGTGTACTGCCCGACTTCGTGCTTGCCCGCGACCGCTGATTTCACACGCGGTGTCAGACATCACGCCCGCCGGCGCTCGGCAACGGGTCGCTCAGTTGCGCGCTGAGCTTCGCCGCCACGAGCATCTCTACTACGTCCTCAATCAGCCGGAAATCAGCGACGCCGAGTTCGACGCGCTCATGATCGAGCTGCGGCGGATCGAAGCGGAGCAGCCCGCCCTGGTGACGCCCGATTCGCCGTCGCAGCGGGTCGGCGGGGCGCCCCGCGACGGCGTGGAGAAGGCCGCCCACTCCTCGGTGATGCTCAGCCTGGGCAATGCGTTCGACGACGCGGAGTTGCGCGACTTCGACCGCCGCGCACGGGAGCTGGGGGAGGCCGACACGCTCGATTATGTCGGCGAGCTGAAGCTCGACGGCGTGTCGATGGCGGTCCGCTACGCCGGCGGCCGGCTGGACCTGGCGCTGACGCGCGGGGACGGGGAGCAGGGCGAGGTCATCACGCCGAACGCGCGCACGCTGCGGACGGTGCCGCTGTCCATCCCGCCGCCGGCGCTCGCCGCGGCCGGTGTACCGGAAGCATTCGAGGTGCGCGGCGAGGTGGTGATGCCCAAGGCCGCATTCGCGTGCCTGAACGAGGGGCAGCGTGCCGCGGACAAGCCGGTGTTCGCCAATCCGCGCAACGCCGCCGCCGGGTCGCTCAGGATGCTCGACGCCGCGGTCACGCTGTCGAGGCACCTGGACTTCTATCCCTATCTGCTGCTGGCCGACGGTGCGGCCGTGTTCGGCTCGCACTGGGAGGCGTTGGAAGCGTTGCATGCGCTCGGCTTCAAGGTCAATCCGCACCGCGCGCGCCTGCACGGCGTCGACGCGCTGGCAGGGTTCCGCGACGAGTGGCTGGGGAAGCGCGAGTCGCTGCCGTACGACATCGACGGCCTCGTGTTCAAGGTCGACGCCGTGGCGCTGCAGCGGCAGCTGGGCGCGACGGCCAAGGCGCCGCGCTGGGCGATTGCGTGCAAGCCGGCCGCACAGCAGGCCGAGACGGTGGTCGAGGATATCGATGTTCAGGTCGGGCGAACCGGTGCGATCACCCCCCGCGCTCGCCTGCGGCCGGTCGAGGTAGGCGGCGTGACGGTGTCACGGGCAACGCTCCACAACGAGGGGGAGATCAAGCGCCTCGGACTACAGATCGGCGACCGCGTGTTGGTTGAACGGAGCGGTGACGTAATCCCGAAGGTGGTGCGGGTGGTAGGCGAGGGAGATGGTAGACGTCCCTTCACAATGCCTACACAGTGTCCTGCCTGTAAATCGGACATAGAACCCCTGGAAGACGAAGCGGTCATGCGGTGTCCAAACGAAAGTTGCGGTGCCCAGCTGAAGGAATCGATCCTGCACTTCGCGCACCGCTCCGCCATGAACATCGACGGTCTCGGTGATTGGCTTGTCACCAAGCTAGTCGCGTCTCCCGCTGCGAGCAGCGGGCTTCAGTTAAGGGACATAGCCGATCTCTACGCGTTGAAGGACCGCCGGAGGGAGCTTGCGGAGCTAGAGAAGGATGTTGAGCTGGGTGAAGAAAAGGCTGCCGAACTCGTCCAAGCCATTGCCGAATCTAAGCGAGGAATGACGCTGGCACACGTACTGAAGTCGCTCGGCATACCGGGGGTTGGCCCGCAGAGAGCAGCGGCATTGGCGAGTGCATTCGGGACCCTAGAGCGGCTCGCGGATGCGGAACCGAACGATCTTCGTCTTGTCGAGGGGATAGACCGTCGTGACGCGGAGTCGATACGCACGTTTTTTGCCGACCCACCGAACCGAAGGCTCGTGGACTTGGTGTTACAGGCTGGTTTACCTGCTGGATCGGGCACGAGCCATTCGGATGTGCCCGATCGCTTGCCTGGGCGACTGCGGCAGGCGCCGAGCTTGCTTCTGACCGATGAGGAGGAGGTGTTCAAAAAGGCTCTCCGGCGTTTTGTTCAGGGGAGCGTGAGCAGCGTCAAGGGGCTGGGTAATGTGCTGGCGAGCAAGCTGGTCGACCGCGGCCTGGTTCGGTCTCCGGCCGACCTCTATCGGATGACCGAGCCGCAACTTGCACGCGTGCCGATACCCATCAAACTTGGGGCGAAGTCGGTTGAACGAGTCGTCAACGGCTTGCAGGATTCCAAGCATCTCCCACTGAGGCGGTTGGTGTACGGCCTCGGCATTCGCCATGTAGGTGAGCGCGCAGCGGAGTTGCTCGCGGAACACTTTCAAACCTTGGATGACATCGCTGGCGGCTCGATTGAGGAGCTGCAGAACGTGGAAGAAATTGGACCCGGAATCGCGGAATCCGTCCATGCATTCTTTCGTTCCGAGCGGAACATGCAGGTGGTCCAGCGATTGCGTGACCATAAACTGAACTTCGGACAGCCCTCCCAGACTCGAAGTCAACCCGCACCCCTGGCCGGCAAGGTGTTTGTTCTAACTGGGACTCTCTCGAGCATGACCCGCGAGGAGGCCTCCGGACGCATCAAGACCGCAGGAGGCAAGCTCACCGGGTCCGTCAGCTGCAAGACCGACTACCTGGTAGCGGGCGAGAATCCCGGTTCCAAGTTGCAGAAGGCAAGGCAACTAGAGGTTGAGGTAATTGACGAAACTGGACTCATTGAGATGCTGTCTCTCCAAATTTCTGCCGGCTGACGAGTCTATCGCCGATGGCGTCTCGATCCGAAACATTGGCGAATTGGACTGCGTGAGGCCGATCAAACTCACTCTGTAGCCCGGCGCATCGTCACGATGAAATCGCGGCCGTACTCGCTCGCCGAGCGAGTTCACCCGCTACGCCGGGACGCTTTCTGACCAAATCTCAAGACTGGCGTTGCCCGCGCAACGCAGAAGACTGCACGTGCAGCAACGATGATGAGGCTCACCGACAAGGCCCGAAGGGTGTTCGCGGTCGGATTCGTGGCCGGCATCGGAACCGTCGGCATACAGGATGTCGATGCTGATGGGTCGACCGACTTCACCCAGCGCGGCCGGAAGCGCCCCCTGGTCGAGCGGCCCGTTGAGCCGGACGATCTTGACGACGACGCGTGGCCGTTCTGCGTTCTCGACATCGAGACGACTGGTTTCAGTACGGCACGTGACGGGATCATCGAAATCGCGGTTATCCGCATCGAGACGCGTAACGGCGTTACGCACGAACGGGTGCTGAACGAGTGCGTGCGTCCATCGGGGAACATCCCGAAGCAGATTCGCGAGTTGACCGGCATAACGAACGAAACGGTGGCCGGTGCCGACGCCATAGACCTGGTGTTGCCACGAGTCGCCGCTTTCGTTGGCGACGCCCGGATCGTCGCACACAATGCTCACTTCGACCGCAGGTTCCTGGAGCATAACGCCCGGCTCATGGGCATTACGTTCGCCGGGAACGAATGGGTGTGCACGATGCGCATGGCGCAGCGGGTGCCCCTGGGAGCGCCGTATCGGCTGTCAGCCCTGGCCGAGAAGCTCAACGTCCCGGTCCAGGGCAGCCACCGTGCGCTTGATGACTGTCGCGCCACGATCGAGGTGTACCGGGCGGTGCGCCGGCTCCTCGGCGGCACCGTCAGTCTCGCGCCGATGGCGCCGCCCGCCGACACCCCGGCGCCCGCGGAAGTTGCGTATGACGCGGACCTGAGCGGTCAGGTGTTCGTCTTCACCGGCTTCCGCGACGAAGTACTGGCGGCAAGAATAGGAAACGTCGGCGGAGCGGTCGCCAGCGGGGTCTCCAAAAACGTCACGACACTGCTCATGGCGGACGCCGACGCCAAGCCGACCGGCAAGGTTAAGAAGGCACTGGAGTACGGCATCGAGGTTCGAGCCAGAGAGAGTTTTGAACGGGAGTTCTACCTCGCGCAGTAGAGTTCGCGTACGATGTGAGGACTCATATGATGTTGTTATGGCGCATAAACACTGTGCGGACTATCATATGATTTGTCATGGTTGTGTTGTGCTGCCTCCACCGAGTTGGGTGCAGGCGTGAGCATCAGCGACTCGATCCGCCGCCAACTCGTGATGCTTGCGAGACGCAAAGGAACGCGGACGTCGGCGTTTACGTCGACACGCCCCAAGGACTGGCGGCCCGGCGACGTGCCGAATCCCAGCGGCTTGCTGCTGCCGTACTTCGATGACCAATCGGCCTGGGAGTTGATCGCATCCAGACTCGAGGGTGGACACGACGTGGAAACCGTCGTTCTGGACCAGCCGCCCGGAAAGACTGCCTACGTCCTGAAGATCGAACTCAATCCGGAGCGGCCCATGCTCTACGTCAAGATCGAACTGGGGTCGGGTGAGGTCATTGGTCGCAGTTTTCATGAATCGGAACGAAAGAGAGGGTAGTTGGGGTGCCAAGGGCGCGTTCAACGCAAGTTCTTCGGCCAGTTGGCGAAGGCGCACGGTCCTGTTCCCAGTGTGGCGCAATGGCCGTAGATACCGTCGAACATCGCCACGCATTCCGTTACGGACCAGCTGACCTGACGGTGGACCTTCCGGTACGGCGTTGCACCTCGTGCGGCTTCGAGTTTCTCGATGAGGAGTCCGAGAAGATCAAGCTGGAGGCGATCTGTGAGCACCTCGGTATCCTGTCCCCGGCCGGCATAAGGCGGATCCGGGAACGCTATGGCATGACGCAGGCCGAGTTCGCGGAGGCTACGGGGCTGGGCGTCGCTACTCTCGTGCGCTGGGAGAACGGGTCGATGAACCACACCCGGGCGTACGACCGATACGTCCGGCTGCTCGCGGATCCGTGGGTGATGACGCGGCTCAGGAGACTTGCCCAGCCGTCGAGATCACTGACCGAAGATGCGGGCGCAGGCGGCAAGCCATGGATGGCGCTGGAGGTGACTCCGAACCTGCGGGCTCAGCAGAGCGCCTTTTCTCTACGCTCCGTTGCCTGACACCATGTACATCACGACCTTCTACTCGTTCAAGGGCGGCGTGGGGCGCAGCATGGCGCTGGCCAATGTTGCCGTCGAGTTGGCGCAGCGCGGTCGCCGCGTGCTCACCGTGGATTTCGACCTGGAGGCGCCGGGGCTGGATACGTTCGACGTCCTGCGTCCCCCGGAAGAGGTTCCGGGCATTATCGAATTTGTGCAGGAATACCTGGACTCCGATCAGGCGCCCGACGCCCGCAATTTCATGTCCAAACTGCCCGCTGTCGGTGACGGCGGAGGCGAACTGTGGATCATGCCGTCCGGTGCGCAACACGCAGGCTACGGGGTGCAGTTCAATGAAATCGACTGGGCCGGGCTGTACGAGAAGCGCGACGGCTATCTTCTTTTCGAGGATCTCAAGGCGCAGTGGGAGCAGACCATCAAGCCCGACTATGTGTTGATTGACTCCCGCACCGGTCATACGGATACCGGCGGCATCTGCACGCGGCAACTTCCGGATGCGGTGGCGATCCTCTTCTTTCCCAATGAACAGAATCTGCGGGGACTCAAGAAGATCGTGGGCGATATCCGGGCCGAGTCCGGTGAGCCTCGCAGAAAGGAAATCGACCTTCACTTCGTGATGTCCAATGTTCCAGATCTGGACGACGAAGACCGTATTCTGCGGGCGAAGATCGATGCATTTCGCGAACAGCTCGGTTTCCGGGGCGAACCGCTGATCGTGCACCGCTACGACAGCCTGTCGCTATTGAACCAGGTGGTGTTTGCGAAGGATCGCCCGCGAAGCCGGTTGGCCAGGGAATACGGACGCCTCGTGCGCGAGATCGTCGGCCGCAACCTGGAGGACCGGGACGGCTCGCTCGACTACGTCCAGCGAGCCGGAGAGCGGTGGCGCAGGCGGGGAAGGGTGTTCGAATCGCCGGAAAAGATTAACGCGAAGCTGGACCGGATCGAGTGCGTGCATGCAGACGATGGCGACGTCCTGTTTGCGCTCGGCGGTTTCTTCGACAACGACGGACAACACGAGCGTGCGGTCTCGCTGTTCAACCGGGCGATAGACGCCGGATGTGAAGAGCCCGACGCATATTTGAAGCGCGCGCGGGTTCGCGCTTCCGCGGATCCGACGGGCGCGACAGAAGATGCCTTGCATGTTCTGCAGAATGACGGTTTGCCGCCTCCAATCATCAGGGAAGCGTCGCGGCTGGTGTCGGAGGAGCGGGCCGGCGATGTCGCGCGGTCTGTGGCGGTTACGACCCTAGATGCGGATGGACGTTTCTGGCTAGTAGGTGTGCTTGCGGGATCGAGGAAGGAAAGGAAAGTATCCATCGACATCCTGGAGCCAGTTGCGGGAGACGAAAACCTGTCCATCGAGAAGCGTGCTGTGGCTACAAGTATGCTGGCGCTGTGCCATCTCGGACTCGGAGACTGCGCTGCAGCCAGAAGACTGCTGGCCGGCGAGGGGCGTGAGGTGGACGGCATGGTCATTCAAGATGCATTCAATTACAGCATGGCAGTGTGGGGCGAGACTGGTGAAGTGCATCCGAGGCCCTTTGCGAGGGTCGTTGAACTTCACGAAGCGGGTACGGAGCGGAACGATGCGAATTATTTTCAGTGTCTGGCGATAGCGCAGTGGGCCACCGGCGAGAACGCGACAGCATTGGACAGCGTCGCACGGGCGCGGAAGGCACTCCACGAGGAAACTCGCGGAGACCTTTTCAGTTACTGGCGCTACTACGACGTCGCGGCGAAGGCGTTCGCGACAGACCTGGACGAGATCGAGGCGCTCATCCGTGGCGCCGCCGACCGGAGACCGCGGTTTATCACCGCACCGGAAGCTGACGCCAACTGAATGATGAGACACCGCATCCTGGTGATCGACGACGAGGCGGCCATCCGCGGCTCGTTGCGGATGATCCTGGAATACGACGGCTTCGAGTGCCTGCCGGCGCCGGGTGGGGAAGAAGGCTTGGCGCGCATCGCCGCCGACGCTCCCGACATGGTGATTCTCGACGTCAAGATGCCGGGCATGGACGGCCTGGAGGTGCTGCGGCGGATTCGCCACCTCGACGAGACCCTGCCCGTGGTGATGATTTCCGGGCACGGCACGGTCAGCACCGCAGTCGAGGCCACCCGCCTCGGGGCGTTCGACTTTCTGGAGAAGCCGCTCTCCACGGAGCGCGTCATCGTCACCATTCGCAACGCGCTCGACCAGCGCCGACTGCGGCGGGAGAACCGCAACTGGCGGCGCGCGGCGGAGGAGCGCTACCGGATGATCGGCGAGAGCCGGGCGCTCGATCGGGTTGGCGAGGCGATCCGGCGGGGCGCGCCGGTGCGCAGCGCAGTGCTGATCCAGGGCGAGAGCGGCGTCGGCAAGGAGCTGGTGGCGCGCGCCATCCACCGCGCCAGCCCGCGCAGCCAGGAGCCGTTCGTGCAGGTCAATTGCGCCGCGATACCGGACGAGCTGATCGAGTCGGAGCTGTTCGGCCACGAGAAGGGATCGTTCACCGGCGCAACGCAGAAGCAGATCGGCAAGTTCGAGCAGGCCGACCGCGGCACCATCTTTCTGGACGAGGTGGGCGACATGAGCCTGAAGACCCAGGCGAAGGTGCTGCGGGTTCTGCAGGAGGGCGAAGTCGAGCGGCTCGGCTCCGCGCGGACCATCAAGGTGGACGTGCGGGTGCTCGCCGCCACCAACAAGGCTCTGCAGCAGGCAATCGACACCGGCGAGTTCCGCGAGGACCTGTTCTTTCGGCTCAGCGTCATTCCGATCCGTGTGCCGCCCCTCCGCGAGCGGGCGGAGGACGTGCCGCTGCTCGTGCGCCACTTTGCCGGGCTATTTGCGCAGGAGAACAACTTCCACGCCAAGACGTTCACCAGCGACGCCCTCGACGCGCTCGGCCGGCAGCACTGGCGCGGCAACGTCCGCGAGCTCCGCAATTCCGTCGAGCGGTTGATAGTGATGACGTCGGGCCAGGAGATCGGCGCCGGCGAGGTCGGGGCCGTGCTGGGCGCCGCCGTGCGGCCGGCCGGCGCCGCGGCTGAACCGGCCGGCAGCACCCTGCGCGAGTTCAAGGAGACCAGCGAGCGCGCCTTCCTCGTCCGCAAGCTGCGCGAGTTCGGATGGAACATCTCGAAGACCGCCGAGGAGATCGACACGCCGCGCAGTAACCTGTACAAGAAGCTCGAGCAGTACAATATCCGCCAGGAGACGGACGGCTGACCGCCCGTCTCCTGACTTTCGGGCAGTCCGTTGGTTCTTTGACATTCCGCCGCAGACGGCCGGACGACCGCTGCGCGCAGGCGCCCAGGCGCGTGCGCGGGGAGGAAAGTCCGAACTCCAGAGGGCAGTGCGCCGGGTAACGCCCGGTCAGGGTGACCTGAAGGAAAGTGGCACAGAAAACATACCGCCTGTGGCGCCCGCGAGGGCGCCGCGGGTAAGGGTGAAAAGGTGCGGTAAGAGCGCACCGCGCCCGCTGCAAGGCGGGTGGCAGGCTAAACCCCGCACGGAGCAAGACCAAATAGGGAGGCGCTTGAGGGTGGTCCGCCCGAAGCTTCCGGGTAGGTCGCTTGACCCCGCCGGTGACGGCGGGGCTAGAGGAATGGTCGTCGCCGGCGCGTCCGCGAGCGATCGCGGCGCGGCGGCACAGAATTCGGCTTATGGCCGCGCTGCGGCGGAACCTCGTGCGAAACCTTGTATGGAGGTGGCGTGATGCGGCGTCTCGCGATAGCGGTCGGTATGGTGGCGCTCGCCGCGGTCGTCCTGGTGCTGCTGCCGGAGGCTCCCGGCCTGTCTCCGATTCCGCAGACCCGTCCAACCGCCGCGCAGTCGCGCGGCGACGAGGCGCTGACCGTGGAGGAATACGAGCCGCGATCCACCCTGGTGGTGGACGAGCATCCCGTGGCGCGCGCCAGGTTTCCCGTCGTCGACGTCCACAGCCACCACCGGCCCGGCTTCTCGGTCGACCGCTGGCACGGCATCGTCGGTGAGATGAATGCGCTCAACCTGCGCGTGCTCGTCAACCTGAGCGGCGGGTCGGGCGCGGGGCTGCAGCGCGGTGTCGACACGATCGCCGGCAGCAGTCACCCGGGACGGATGGTCTTCTTCGCCACGCTCAATTTCAGCGGCGGCGTGGGGCCCGGATTCGGCGAGCAGGCCGCGGCGCAGCTCGAGCGCGACGTCGGCGCCGGCGCGGTCGGCCTCAAATTCTTCAAGAACTTCGGTATCAGCGTGCGCGATCGGAGTGGCGCGCGGGTGCCGGTGGACCACCCGGAGCTCGACCCCGTGTTCGAGACCGCCGGGCGGCTCGACATTCCGGTGCTGATGCACGTCGGCGAGCCGCTGTCGTTCTACGATCCGGTCGACCGCTTCAACGAGCGCTGGCTGGAGTTGACGCTGCTGCCGGGCCGGCGGCTGCCGGCCGATGCTTTTCCCGGTTTCGACACGATGATGGAGGAGCGCGACCGGCGCTTCGCGCGCCATCCGGGCACGCGGTTCATCGCGGCCCACATGGGCTGGCACGCCAACGACCTGGGCCGGCTCGGCCGGTTGCTCGACCGCCTGCCGAACGTCTATGCGGAGACCGGCGCCATCCTTTACGAGTTGGGCCGGCAGCCGCGGGCCGCGCATGCCTTCTTCACGCGGTACCAGGACCGCGTGCTGTTCGGCAAGGACCGCTACGCGCCGGACGAGTTCCCGTACTACTGGCGCACGTTCGAGACGGCGGACGAGTACTTCGACTACTACCGGCGCTATCACGCCTTCTGGCAGATGTACGGCATGGACCTGGCGGACGAGGTGCTCAGGAAGCTGTACTACCGGAACGCGCTCGACGTGATTCCCGGTATCGACCGCTCGCTGTTCCCGGCGGATTGACCGCCCGCGGCCGCACGAGCAGCGTCGTGCCCTCGACGCCCACCACTTCCACCGCGTCGCCCGCGCCGACGGACGCGTTCGCCAGCGCGCGCCACAGCTCGCCCCGCACGCGCACGTAACCGGCCGGCTCCAGCGATTCAATCGCCTTACCCCCGGTGCCGATCAGGAACTCGATCGGACGCCGCTGGTCCATTTCATAGGCGAACCGCAGGATGGGGTACAGCGCGTAGTCCTTGATCACCCAGGCCGCCGGCAGACTGGCCGCCGCCCACAGCGGCACGTCCAGCGAACCGTGCAGCCACCACCCGCCGGCGCCGGCCAGCAGCCAGCCGGGTATCTGGAACGCGGTGTACCGCCAGAATGCCGGATGCTTTGTCCGCACGGTGCTCGATCGGTTGTCGGGGGGAATCCTGCGGTCGGCTGCGCAAAGCGCGCGCCGATTTGGGAAACTATACAGCAATGAAGATCATGTTCAAGGGCTCGCCGGGTCCGACGCTGGGCGTCGAGCTGGAGCTCCAGCTGCTCGATCGTGCAACCAAGAATCTGGTGTCAGGTGCGCCTCGCATCCTGGAGCGGCTGGCGGGGGATGCACATGTCAAGCCGGAGCTGATCGAGTCGACCATCGAGTTGAATACGGCCGTTTGCAGCGATGTCACGGCGGTGCGCCGCGACCTGGAGCTGCGGATCGGACAGCTCCTGGGAGTCTGCGACGAGCTGGGCTACGAGGTCGCGTCCGCCGGCACGCACCCGTTCGCGGAATGGTCGGAGCAGCGCGTCACGCCCAAGGAGCGCTACACGATGCTGGTGGACCGCTGCCAGTGGCCCGCGCGCCGCCTGATGATCTTCGGTCTGCACGTGCACGTCGGCATCGAAAACGGCGAGAAGGCGATCGCGGTTTTCAACGCGCTGACCACCTATCTGCCGCATCTGCTGGCGCTCTCCGCCAGCTCGCCGTTCTTCAACAGCCTCGACACCGGGCTGACGTCCTGCCGCGTCAAGGTGTTCGAGAACCTGCCGAATGCCGGGCTGCCGTACCGGCTGCTCAACTGGGGCGAGTTCCAGCGGCTGATGACGACGCTGGTGAACGCAAAGGCGATCGAGTCGATCCGGGAGGTGTGGTGGGACGTGCGCCCGCATCCGGAATTCGGCACGGTGGAGGTGCGCATCTGCGACGGACTCCCGACGCTGGACGACGTCGTGGCCATGACGGCGGTGATCCAGGCGCTCGTGGTCTGGCTGGGCGACCAGTACGACGAGGGAATCTACCTCCCGCTCCAGCGTTACTGGATCGTGCGCGAGAACAAGTGGCGCGCAGCCCGCTGGGCGCTGGATGCCGATCTGATCGTCGACGACGACGGCAAGCTGAAGCGGTTGGGCGACGCGATCGAGACACTGCTCGAGGCGCTCGACCCGGTGGCGGTGCGCCTCGGCTCCCGCGACGAGTTCACGCGCGTCCGCTCGATCATGCGCGACGGGCCCAACTACCTGCAGCAGCGCCGGCTCTATGGCGAGACCGGCAGCTTCACCGCCGTCATGGAGTCGCTCGTCCAGCAGTTTCGCGCCGGCATCCCGGCCGCCGCACCTGCCGCCCAGCCTGACTGATCCGTCCGGTCAGGCGCGCGCGCTCCCGCTCCATGCCAGCCAGCGGCCGTCACGCCGCTCGAGGTCGAGCCGGATCCCGAAGCAGCTCGAAAGGTGTTCGGACGTCAGGACATCCTCGATGGCGCCGGCCGCGTGCACCCGCCCGCCGGCCAGCAGCAGCGCATGGGTGAAGGCGGGGGGGATCTCCTCGACGTGATGGGTCACCATCACGATGGACGGCGGACCCGTATCGGCCGCCACCGCATCCAGCATCGCCACGAGCTGTTCCCGTCCGCCGAGGTCGAGTCCGGCGGTTGGCTCGTCCAGCAGCCAGAGCGCCGGATCGCTCATCAGCGTGCGGGCGAGCAGGACACGTTGCCGTTCGCCCGATGACAGCGTGCCGAACGTGGCCGCGGCGATGGCTCCGCAGCCGAAGCGCTCGAGCAGCGCGTGCGCCTTGCGGCGGTCGGCGGCGGTGTAGGTATGCCACCAGGGCGCCAGCGCGGCGTTCAGGCCGGTGACGACGACGTCCTCCACCCGCAACCGCGGCTGCAGCATGTCGGCCAGCGCGGCGCTGGTGAGCTGCGCGTGGCGCCGCAACTCGCGCGTGTCGGTGCGCCCGAGCCGCTGTCCGAGCACGTCGACGGTGCCGCGCGACGGATGGAGGTACAGGCCGGCCACCCGGCAGAGCGACGTCTTGCCCGATCCGTTCGGTCCGAGCACCGCCCAGCGCTCGCCGCGCCGCACGCGCCAGTCGATGCCGCGCAGGATCGTGCGGTCGTCCCGGACGAGATCGACTCCCGACAGCGCCAGGACTACATCGGCGCCGCCGGGTGGCTCCGACGGCGTGGTATGGCCGGCCATGCTCACGGCCCGCCATTGTACAGACCGTGGGCCGACTGACCGTGCGCGCGGCGCAAGACCGGCCGCAGTTTCCCCAGCCGGTAGAATGCGGGAGTGGGCAGTACCCGTACCGAGCCCCCGCTTTCGGGCCTGCTGATCAGGCTGCCGAACTGGGTGGGTGACATCCTGATGGCGCTGCCCTCCGTCCAGGCGCTGCGCCGGCACCTGCCGGAGGCGCGCCTGGTGGCCATGGCGCGGCCCGCGCACATGGAACTGGCAAGCCGCGTCACCGCATTCGACCACGTTCTGCCGGCGCCGCCGCCGGCGGGGCGCGGCCGACTGCGCGCCTGGCAGCGCGCGGTCGAGGCCCTGCGGGCCGAACGGTTGCAGGCCGCGGTGCTGCTGGCGCCCTCGTTCGAGAGCGCGTTGACGGCACGCGCCGCCGGAATTCCCGTGCGTGTCGGACATGCAACGGACCGGCGCGAGCTGTTGCTGACCCACCGCGTGGAGGCCGACCCCCGGAAGCACCGGACGGACGGTTTTCTGGACCTGGCCGCCGCGCTCGGGGCGCCGCCGGCGCCGGGAGCGGCGGCGTTCAGCTTCCAGGCGCCTGAGCGCGGGTATGCGGACGATCTGTTCCGGCAGGCGGGGATTGCCGGGAAGGACCGGCCGGTGCTGGTCAATCCGGCAGCGGCCAAGACGCCCCGGGCCTGGTCGGCCGATCGGTTCTGCCGGCTGGCCGAGACGATTGCGGATTGCGGCGCCGGCGCGCCGGTGCTCGTCCACCACCACCCGCCGTTCGACCCGCCGGCGGGCTGGCCGGCGCACCCCGCGATCCATCTCGTGAGCGGCGCCACGCTGATTCAACTCGGCGCGGTCATCGAGCGCTGCCGGCTGTATGTGGGGAACGACAGCGGGCCGCTGCACATCGCCGCCGCGCTCGGCCTGCCTACGGTCGGCATCTATGGGCCGTCGACCCCGGACCATACATCGCCGCGCGCCGGTCCCGGCGTTGCGCACCGCGCCGTTTCGGCCCGTTTTTCCTGCTCGCCCTGCCGGGAGCGTTTCTTCGACGAGTGCCCGTCGCCGCCAACCGCCGACGGCCGGCCGCCCTGCCTCGATCAGGTGCCGGTGGAGGCGGTGGCGCAGCAGGTCGACCGGCTGTTGCGGGGTGCCTGAGCCGTTCCGGCTCAGGTGTCCAGGCGGTCCCTCAGGGCCTGCACCTCGGCCCGCAGCTGCTTCAACTCCTCCGCCATCTTCGGCAGACGCGACAGATGCGCCTGCTGCACCTTGACGTCGCTGAGCGGCCGCGCGGGCGTGCCCCAGTACACGACGCCGCCCGGCACGCGCTTGCGGCTTGGAATGCCGCCTCCCGAGCCGACGATCGCCCCCTCCTCGATGCGGCAGTGGTCGCCGATGCCCACCTGGCCGCCGATGGTGGAACGGTCGCCGATGTGCGTACTGCCGGCCACGCCCGTCTGTGCGGAGATGGTGGTGTGCGCGCCGATCCGGACGTTGTGGCCCACCTGGCAGAGATTGTCGATCTTGACGCCGTCTCCAACGGTCGTCTCGTCGAGCGCCGCCCGATCCACGCAACTGTTCGCGCCGATTTCGACGTCGGAGCCGATCTCCACGCGGCCGAGCTGGGGCACCTTGACGTGCCGGTTCCCGTCCGGGACGAAGCCGAAGCCGTCGGCGCCGAGCACCACCCCGGCGTGGATGATCGTCCGGTCGCCGACGGTCACGCCCGGGTAGATGACGGCGTGGGGAAAGACGACGCAGTCGTCACCGATGCGGCAGCCGGCTCCCACGTAGCAGCCCGGATAGATGACGGTGCGCTCGCCCACGCGCGCGCCATGCTCGATCAGCGTCCAGGCCCCGACCGCGGCGCCGGGCGCAACGACGGCGCCCCGGTGGATAAGCGCCTCCGGATGCACGCCGGCCTGTGGGGGTTCCGCGGGCGCCAGCCACTGCGCCGCGCGGGCGAACGCCAGACGCGGATTGTCGACCAGGATGACCGTGCGGCCCGGAAATTCGCCCGCCGCCACCAGCACGCACGAGGCGCCGGATGCGGGCACGCGGTCGAGGTAGGCGGCCTCGGCGTAGGCCAGCGCGCCGGGACCGGCATGGTCCAGGCTGCCCACGCTGTGGATCTGCTGGTCCGCGTTGCCCCTGAGCGTGCCGCCCACGAACGCCGCGATCTCCTGAGCTGTCTTCATGGCGGTCTCCCGTGCGGATCATAGCGCCTGCGTGGTACTGTCTTACGCGCCGCGCTACGCGTGGATTCTGCGCTAGGCGGCCGTCCCGGCGCGGATGGAACATTCAATGGGCCTGTCGGTAGTCATCCCCGCGTACAACGAAGCCTCCACGATCGAGACCATCATCGAGCGGGTGCGGGCCGCGCCGTTCGAGAAGGAGATCATCATCGTCGACGACGCGTCCACCGACGGCACGCGCGCAAAACTCGATCGGCTCGAGCAGGATGACGACATCCGGGTCGTCCGCCACGAGCGGAACCAGGGCAAGGGCGCCGCGCTGCGCAGCGGGTTCCGGCTGGCGCGCCAGGACATCGTTCTCGTGCAGGATGCGGACCTGGAGTACGACCCGCGCGACTACGCGCAGTTGGTCGAGCCGATTCTCGAGGGCCGGGCGGACGTGGTCTACGGCTCCCGATTCGTGGGCGGCCACTCCCACCGCATGCTGTATTTCTGGCACGCGTTGGGCAACCGCTGCGTGACGTTCCTGAGCAACCTGTTCACGAATCTCAACCTGACGGACATGGAGACCGGCTACAAGGTGTTCCGGCGTGAGGTGATCCAGCAGATCCGCATCGAGGAGGACCGCTTCGGCTTCGAGCCCGAGATCACCGCCAAGCTCGTCAAGCAGCCGGGCATCCGCGTCTACGAGGTAGGCGTCTCCTACGCCGGGCGCACGTTCGAGGACGGCAAGAAGATCGACTGGCGCGACGGCCTGCACGCCGTCTGGTGCATCGTCAAGTACAACCTGCTGCGGTAGGTAAGCTGACTATTCTTCCCGACAGCCATTCATTCGGCGTCGTACCCTTCAACGAAACCCAGACGTCGCATCCGCTGGAAGTCGTTGTCCAGCGACCAGAGCGGCATGCCGTGATCGGCTGCGATCGCCGCGATCAAGAGGTCGCCGACGCCGAATCTGTGGCCCGATCCGGTGGCTTGTCCGACCCAACCATCGATCCGATCCCAGGTCGCGTCGGTCGGGGACAAGACCGGCAGACCGGACAGCGCCCGCCGCAATTGCGGCTCCTGGGCGCGCGACACTCCGCTCAGAATCTCCACGCGCACCGGGATCGGCAATGCGACCTCGTCGCGATCCAGGAGCTCGTCCAGACGGCGGCCGGCGGCCGAGTCGCGGTCACGTAGCGCGGCTACCCAGACCGACGTATCGACGCAGATCATCGGCGTGGACGGCGCCGGGACCTGGGGACGTCGACATCGAGCGTCACGGCTCCCAAGAGTTCCCGCAGCTCATCGATTCGCTTCCGGCGTATCAACTCGCGCAGCGAGAGCACGACCGTATCGGTCTTCGACTTGAATCCGAGCATCTGTTGCGCTTCGTTGAGCAGCTCCGTCGGTAAGTCAAGCGTCGTGCGCATACATTCATCCTATATCACTATGCTTTTAGACACACCGTCATAGCCTGATCCATGCACGCTACCGATGCCAGCCACTCCCTTGACGTAGGTGGCTACCGGAAGCTACTTTCTAGAGCATGAGATCCGTGGGCCTGAAGGTGCTCAACAACAAGCTGAGCGAATACGTGCGTCTGGCTGCCGCCGGCGAAACCGTGCTGGTGACGGATCGCGACCGCGTCGTGGCGGAAATCGTTCCGCCCAGAGCTGAGCGAAGCCCCATCCTGGCCGACGCCCTGCTCGCCGAAGCGGTGCGCAAGGGCTGGTTGACGCCACCTGCCATGCCAGGCTCCGGGCCGCCGCCGAAGCCGCCGCCCATCATGTCGCTGGACCAGCTGCTCGCGGAGCTGGACGACGCGAGAAGCGACCGGTGATCTATATCGACGCCTCCGTCGCGCTTGCACACCTCTTCCTTGAAGGTCGGCGTCCACCCCGCGAATTTTGGGACAACACGCTGGTATCCAGTCGTCTTCTCGAGTACGAAACCTGGACCGTCCTGCACGCCCGCGCGTTCGCGGAATCCCACGGCGATGCAGCTGCTGCGCTCCTTGGACGGATCGCCCTGGTGGAACTGTCGCCACCGGTCCTCACACGAGCGCTCGGGGCATTTCCCGTGCCGGTTCGCACGCTCGATGCGTTACACATGGCGTCGATCGATTTCCTGCGACAGCGGGGACAGGCCGTCGAACTTGCCACCTACGACCGCCGGATGCGCGATGCCGCCCGGGCGCTGGATATTCCGGTGATCGATCCGATTGCCTGACCTCATTCAATCCCGTGACGAGAGCCTCGACTACATTCCCACACAGGTCTTCGCGGAATATGTCCGATTCACGCTCGGGCTGGACGGCGTGGTCTATCGCTCTGTGCAGACAGGACGGGCACCCGAGTCAGGACAGCTCTATGGCCCGGTCCAGGAAGCTAGCCACCGCAACGTCGTGCTGTTCGGAGCGGTGGCGCTGTCGAGGTCGGAACCGTTGTCTGAGGGCGTTGAGCCCGGGCTACACTTTCGCCCGGACTCCCAGCAGCTGATCGACGTTACGAGGCTTGAGATCAGCTGCGAGCGGAACATGGGGGCTCACTACGAACCTCCACCGTAGAGTCGCCGATGGGCGTGGATCGTTGCGAGGTGCGCGTCGCGACGGCGTCGAACCAGAGCCACTCGCTGCCGTCCGGCGGGGATTCGCACCACATCCCACTTAGCATGAATCGTATGCGGAACGAATAGCGGCCACTCGGTGCTGCGTGTTAAAAGACTTCCGATCAGTAACTTATGGGATTCTTGCGGCTGCGTTCGCCGCCGCCGAGCCCGAGGTATGGACGCAGATCATCGGCGCGGGCGGCGACGGGCCTTGGCGACGTCGACATCGAGCGTTCCGGAAGGTCGAGCGTGGTGCGCACATGCTCATGTTACCTTTCGTACGACCGCCGGATGGTAGACGCGGCGAGCACAATGGGTATTCCGGCAGTCGATCTGACCGCCTGACTGCCTACATCTCGATCATCCGGGACCGCAGCATCGTCTGGACGAACCGCGCGAGACGCTCGTCGGCCGGCTCGACGCGGGCGCCGAACGCATCGTGCAGCCGAACGGCAATGACGGTCAGCGGGGTTTGGCCGTCGCACGCCTTCCAGATGAAGCTGCCGACGTCATCGAGACGGATGCGGTAGCAGGGATCGCCCAGGCGGGCGGCGAGCCAGCGGCCGGCGCGGCTCTCGCCGAATTTCGGGCGGAGCACCACGCAGTGCCCGTCTTGCGCCTCGCGCCAGTCGAGGCGGCGGCGCGGACACGCGTTCCAGAACCGCTCGGCCTCCGCCGTCATGCGCCGCCGGCGGTACGGGCGTACGGCATCAATCTACCTTTATGCCCGGCGTATCCGAGCGCATGGCGCGCAGCGGCACCTGCACCAGCATGTAGAAGAGGACTATGAAGATCAGGGCGCCGAGCAGCGCGCTTTCCGCGATCTGCGGCAGCGCGAGCCACGGCAGCGCCTCGCTGGCGCCGACCACCAGGGCCAGCAGCACCGCCATCAGCGCCTCGCCGGCGATGAAGCCGGAGGAGAGCAGCACGCCGGTGTTGATGGCGCGGGTGCGCTGCTCGCCGGTCGCCTGACGCTGATCGAGGGCGCGTCCGAGCCACCAACTCACGAGGCCGCCGACGAAGATCCCGGCGGTCGACGGGAATGGCAGATACATCCCGACCGCGATCAGCATCGGTGAGGGCGCGCTGATCAGGATCAGAGCGCCAGCCAGCGCCATGCCGGCGATGACGAGCGGCCAGGCCATGTCCCCGCCGACGATGCCCTGCGAGATGAGCGCCATCAGTCCGGCCTGGGGCGCCGGCAGCTCGGGGCTGCCGATTTCGTACACGCGGTCCATCAGGATCATCGGCCAGATGAGTACCAGCGCCGCGACGGTGACGCCGATCAGCTCGCCTACCTGCATCTTCCAGGGGGTGCCGCCGAGGATGTGGCCCACCTTGAGGTCCTGCAGCATGTCGCCGGCGATGCCGCAGGCGCAGCAGACGACGCCCGCCACGGCCAGCACGCCCAGGATGCCGCTGGACCCGGTGACGCCGATCGCGACCATGACGACCGCCGCGATCAGCAGCGTGCTGAGCGTCAGGCCGCTGATCGGGTTGTTCGAGCTGCCGAGCAGCCCCACCAGGTAGCCGGCGACCGCGGCGAACAGGAAGCCGAGCACCAACATGAGCACCGTCAGCAACACGGCGCCGCCGAGGCTGCCGCTGAAATACCAGTACAGGCCGAACAGCGGCACCGACAGCACGGCCACGGCCACGCCGACCTTCCGGAAGCTGATGTCGGTGTCGCGCCGGCCGGTATCCGCCGCCTGCGCGGCTTGCCGGTCGCCCAGGGCGCGGCCGATGCCCTGGACGAGCGACTTGCGCAGGTTGAAGAGCGTGTAGAAGGCGGCGACGATCATCGTGCCGACCGCCAGCGGACGCACCTGCCGCATCCATACCTCGGTGCTCAGCTCCATGAACCCGGCCGAGTCGGCGGCCTGCGCCGCGAGCTGCGGATTGAGGAAGAGGCTGAGCGGGACGAGCAGCAACCAGCCCATCACGGCGCCGGCGAACAGCGTGGCGGCGATGCGTGGACCGACGATGAACCCGACGCCCACCAGCGCGGGCGACGCCGCGGGCGACTGCAGCAGAAACCCGCCGACGTAGCTGATCTGCTGGCCGGCCATCTCGATGGTCGAGCGGCCGAGCGAGACGAACGCCGATGCCGAATCGGCCACCAACTGGATGCCGTTGCTGTTCTTGACCAGCTCCCAAGCGCCCGCCAGCCCCATCGCCTTGAAGACGAACGCCGCGCCGGTTTGCCGCCCGCCCTGGCCGGCCTTGACCAGTTCGGCCGCGGCCACGCTCTCCGGGAACGGCAGCTCTGCTTCCACGACCAGCGTGCGGCGCAGCACGATGATGAAAAGGACGCCGAGGATGCCGCCCACCAGCATGATCGCGGTGCTCTCCCAGTAGCGCAGCTCGTCCCAGACGCCGCTGATGATGAACGCCGGGATGGTGAAGATGGCGCCGGCGACGAGCGCTTCCCCGACGGACGCCGTGGTCCGCGCCATGTTCTCCTCGAGCACCGACCCGCCGAACATCCGCAGCGCCGCCATCGCGACCACCGCCGCCGGGAAGGTCGCCGCCACCGTCAGCCCGGCCCGCATGCCGAGATAGGCGTTGGCGGTGCCGAGCACGATCGCCATCACCGTGCCGATGAGCACGGCCCGGAAGGTCAGCTCCGGGAGGTCTGACGACTCGGGAACGAACGGGACGAACGGACGCGCGGAGGTGTCGGGGCTCGAATCCATGCGGGTAAGTGTGCAACAGGCGCTGCCGATTGTCACCCCCGCGCCGTATCGCGGCCAGCTACGCCCGCAGGTCGTAGCAGCACAGCCGCGGGCCGCCGCCGGTCAGCAGGTTGCGGGTGTTCTGGGTGACGTAGAGCAGGCCGCGCGACAGCACCGGCAGTCCCCACGATTCGCGGCTCGCGAACAGCCAGGCGCGGGCGATCTCGGTGTAGCCAGCCGGCGTCAGATCGAGCCACAGCAGATGTCCGAATTCGCCGAGGCAGAGGAACTGCCCGTCGGCGGCCAGCAGCGATCCCCGGTAGGTGCTCATGGGCTGCGGCGCCGGCCTGCCGTTGCGCTCGATCACCTCCTGCCACTCCGGCTCGGCGCGCCAGGCCACGGCGCCCGTTGCCGCGTCGATGCACACCAGCGACGCGTCGCCGGGGTTGCGGCCGTCGAAGCCGTACAGGTACCCGTTGCGGTGGATGGGGGTGTTGAAGTGGATGCCGATGTCCGCCGTCCGCCACACGACGCGGTGGGTGAAATCCGGCAGGATCTCGACCAGCGCGCTGCCGGTGCGGTAGCTGGACGTGACGAACACCTTGTTGTCGAACACGACCGGGCTGGAGGCGTTGGCCGATTCGTAGGTGCGGCTGCGGAACGGAAACCGGAAGTCGATGGCGCCGCTTGCCGGGTCGATCGACAGCAGCCCCCCGGCGGGCGGCTGCGATTCTCCGCCGGCGAAGACGAGCACCCGCCGCCGGCCGTGGATGTCGGCCGGCACGGGCGACGCGTAGCTGGGGCCCCACTCCGTGCCGGCGCGCCACGCCTCGCGTCCCGTCGCCGTGTCGAACGCCGCGACGCACGGTCCGCCCGACGCGCCGACGTTCACCAGCAGCAGTCCGCCTTCGATGAGCGGCGTGGAGGAGGTGCCGAAGAAATCCTGCGGCACGCGGTACTCCGCACGCAGGTCGCGTTTCCAGACGACGTCTCCCGAATCAAGCGCCAGGCAGTGGGTCGTGCCCTCGGCGCTGACCGTATAGACGCGGCCGGCGTCAATGACCGGGCTGGAGCGCGGGCCGTTGTTGTAGCCGTATCGATCTTCGAAGGCGGTTGGGTAGCGGAACTGCCAGCGGGACGCCCCGGTCTCCGGATGCAGACATTCGACGATCTCCTCGTCGCCCAGGCGGTGCACGAAGACCAGCCGATCGCCCGCGATGGCCGGCGAGGTGTAGCCGGTCCCCTTGGGAAGCTCCCACACCAGCGGCGGCGGCAGCGCCCGGCTGAGGTGCGTCTCGGTCGACACGCCGTTGTGGGACGGGCCGAGGAAGTCGGTCCAGTCGTGCGTCGCCGCCGCGGCCGACAGCGGTTTCGGCCCGGCGTGCCGGATGGTCTGCGCGCCGGCGGCGCGTGCGGCCAGCGCCTGCGCCGCCAATATCTGCAGCATCACGCGGCGTGAGATCGTACGCATCCCGGCGCATGATAGCGGCATTTTTTACTTGGGGCTGCGCCCCAAACCCCCGGCAGGCGCTAGCGGGGACCCCTTCGCCCCGCGCCGCGCTTGCCGTGCGCGGCTTGGGGAACGGCTACATCACTGCTCGCCGTCCCCTCCGTATGCAACCCATGGGTGCAAGCCGAGCGCCCGGACCGATCTTGCAGTGCCTCCGAATCTCCGTTAGGGTAGGGCGACCTCGTCCCAGGAGTATCTCTATTTATGCGGAGCTGGAAAGCCGTATGCCGGCGCCGTGGCAGCGTGTCGGCCGCCATCATGCTCATCGGACTGTCGCTGACCGTCGCCGCCGCGTCGCAGCAGCAGCGGGCGGACATGCCCGACATCCAAGAAGTGGCTGAGAACCTGTACCTCCTGGCGGCATCCGATCCGGCGGATCGCGCCAGCTGGACCGGCGGCAATACGGCCGTCTTCGTGACGGAGGCGGGCGCCATCCTGGTCGACACCAAGCTTCCGGGCTATGGACAGGACTTCCTCGACCGGGTGCGGGAGGTGACCGACAAGCCGGTCACGATGATCATCAACACCCACACCCACTTCGACCATTCCGGGAGCAACAACGAGCTGCCGGACAGCGTTACGGTGGTGGCGCACGAGAACACGCGGGCCAACATGGCCCGGGCCACGTGCGAGCCGGTCACGAACTGCGCCGCGTTCCAGGGCGAGAACGCCCGGTTCCTGCCGAAGCGGACCTATACGGAACGGATGTCGCTGTTCGACGGGCCGGAGCGGATCGACCTGTACCACTTCGGGCGCGGCCACACCAACGGCGATACGTTCGTCGTCTTCCGGGCGGTGCGCATGATGCACACCGGTGACATGTTCCAGAGCATGAACATGCCGTTCATCGACTTCGTCAACAGCGGCGGCAGCGCCACCGAGTTCGCCCAGACGCTCTCGAAGGCGGTCGACGGCATCAGCGGCGTCGACACGATCATTGCCGGCCATGACAACACGCTGCTGTCTTGGGACGACTTCACCACCTTCACCGACTTCATGAACGAATTCCTGGCCGCGTCGCGCGAGGGGATGGAGGCCGGCACCGCCGTGGATGCCGCGGCGGACGCCTTCCTGGCCCGCGACCACAGCGGATTCACGATCGATCCGCAGCGGGTGCGCGACAACATGCAGGCGATCTACGACGGCCAGTAGCCGTCTTCATGACTGGATGGGGCTGCGCGGTATTTCCTGGATGGGGCTGTGCCCCAAACCCCCGGCAAGCCCTAGCGGGGTCCCCTATGCTCCGCGCCGGGCTTGCCGGGCCGCACTGTGTGCGGCTTGGGGGTCGACTGCTTGAGTGCTCGTCGTCTCCCTTCCTGACTGCGTTGCTCGTCGGTCACATATTGGGAATATGCTCCCTCCTCGCGCCTTGTACAGGCCGTGCGCGGCATTGATACGGCAGCGTCTCGGTGCTACGCGGGGTTTCACCACGGACTTCTAGTTCCATCCGGGATTCCAGTCGATCCAATGCGCCGGTAGCGATCTGAATTCCGCCAGGGAGCAGGAAAGTTCGTCTGCGATATATAGCATACAAATGTATGCTACACTCCGCTTTCGGCGCACAGCGGAGGAGCAATGGGACGAACACCAGCAGGCGAAACGCGCAACCGGGTATTGGCTTTCGTGCGGACCCGGCTGCTGGCGGGGCAGCCGCCCACGGTGCGCGAGGTGCAGGAGGCGTTCGGCTTCCGGGCGGTCGGGACGGCGCGCCAGCACCTGGAGCAGTTGGTTGCGCAGGGCCGGCTGGCGGTCGACCGTCACAAGGCGCGCGGATACCGGCTGCCGGCGTCGGCTGCAGCGCCGGTTGCCGTGCTCGTGCCGCTGCTCGGCCGCGTGCCGGCCGGCGCGCTCGATGAAGCGGTCGAAGACCCCGACGGTTACCTGCCGGTGGACGCCAGGGGCGCGGTCGATGATCTGTTCGCTCTCCGGGTGCGCGGTGAAAGCATGACCGGCGCCGGGATTCTGCCCGACGATCTCGTGATCGTGCGCCGCCAGCCGACCGCCGCCAGCGGCGATGTCGTCGTGGCGCTGGTGGGCAACGATGCCACGGTCAAGACCTTCAGGCCGCGCGGCCGGCAGGTCGAGCTCCACCCGGAGAATCCGGCGTTCGAGCCGCTTGTCCTTGACGCTGCCGCGGTCGTTCTGCTCGGAAAAGTGGTCGAGGTCCGGCGTTTTCTCCCATGACTGTCCAACTGCAGCACACCGGCGCCGGCAGCGCGCACGGTCTGGCCACGGTCATCCCGGCCGCCGCGCACGGTCTGGCCACGGGCGCCTGGTTGCAGCGCAGCCTGTGTGCGCCGCCCCCGCCCGCCTGGACCAGCGCCGCGCTCGGCGGCTGTCTGGCCGAGCTGTCGGGCGAGCCCGGCGCGCCGTCGCTCACGCTGGCGTTCGGCCTGGTGCGCCAGGTGCAGCAGCAGGGCGAGCCGGTGGCCTGGCTGGCGCGGGCCGACAGCACGTTCTATCCGCCCGATGCGGCGGAGGGCGGCGTCGATCTGGCGGCGTTGCCGGTGATCCGGCTGGCCGGCGTGCGGCAACGCCTGCAGGCCGCCGAGCAGCTCGCGCGCGCCGGCGCCTTCGGGCTGCTGGTGATCGACCTGGGGGCGTGTCTCGATCTGCCGCTCGCCGCGCAGACCCGGCTGGCCGACCAGGCCGTTGCCCACGGCACGCTCATCCTGTGCCTGACGGCCAAGACCGAGCAGCAGCCGTCGCTCGGGTCGCTTGTCGCGGTGCGCGGCCATGCACTGCGGATTCGCCCCGGGGCGGGCCGCTTCGCCTGCCGGGTGCAGGCGCTCAAGGACAAGCGGCGCGGTCCCGGCTGGACCGACGAGGAGTGGTGTCGTGGACCGGACGGCCTGTGTTGATCTGCCGGCGTTTCCGTTACAGATCCTCTTGAAGCGGCATCCCGACTGGCGCACCGCACCGGCGGCAGTGGTCGACCGCGACACGCCGCGGGGGGTGATCCGGTGGGTGAACGAGCCGGCCCGCGCACGCGGCGTACGGCCCGGGATGCGGTACGGCGCCGGGGTGGTGCTGGCGCCCGCGCTGCGCGCCGGCGAGGTGGCGCCCGCGGACGTCGACCGGGCAGTGGCGATGGTGGTGGAGCAGTTGCGCCGGTTCACGCCCGGTGTCGAGCCGTGCCGCGAGGAGCCGGGGGTCTTCTGGCTGGACGCCTCCGGCCTGTCGCACCTTCATGCGTCGCTCCGCCAGTGGGCAGGCGCGATCGAGGCCGCGCTGCGGACAGCCGGCTTCCAGGCGGCCATCGCCTGCGGCTTCACGCGCTTCGGCACGTATGCCATCGTCAGGACCGTCGCGGCCGGCAGCCCGGTAGCGGTCGTCCGGGATCGCGCCGCCGAGCGGATCCTGGCAGGGCAGGCGCCGCTCGGCCGGCTGGGTGTCGACCCGGCGCTCCATGACAGCCTGGACAAGCTTGGTGTGCGGACGGTGCGCGCCTTCCTGGCGCTGCCGCCGGAGGGTGTCCGCCGCCGCTTCGGCCGGGCGGCGCATGGCCTGCACCGGCGCGCCGCCGGTGTCCTGCAGGCGCCGGTACAGCCGTTACGGATCGCGGAGCCGCTGGTTGCGCGCATCGACCTGGAGCATCCCGAGTCCGACGCCTCCCGGCTGCTGTTTGCCGTCAAGCGCCTGCTGGATCGGCTGCTGGCCGCCGCCGGCGCACGCCACGAGGCGCTGGCCGGTTTGACCCTGCACCTGTGGCTCGATGGCGCCGCCGCGTGTACCGAGCGGATCCGTCCCGCCGCGCCGACGTTGGATGTCGGCCAGTTGCTGAATCTGGTGCGGCTGCGCCTCGAGGCGCTGGCGCTGCAGGCCGGCGTCACCGGGATGCGGCTTTCCGCCCGCGCCGTGCGGCCCGCGTTGCGGCAGCCGGCGCTGTTTGCCGAGCGGCCGCGCCGCGACCTGGCGCTGGCAAGCCGCGCGCTCGCCCGCGTGCGCGCGCAGTTCGGCGACGGCGTGGTGGTGCGGGCGCGCCTCGCGGAGGCGCATCTGCCGGAGGCGCGGTTCGCCTGGGAGCCGGCCATGACGGTGGAACGGCCTGCGCCACGCACCGTTGACTGCCGGCCGCTGGTGCGCCGGCTCCATACCCGTCCGTTGCCGCTGTCGCCGTGTCCACCCTGCGGACCTGACGGTGAGCCGGTATCCGCCGCCGCCGGCCCGCTCACGACGCTTGCCGGGCCGCACGTGGTGTCCGGGGGATGGTGGCGGGCGGCGGCGCATCGCGAGTACTACTTCGCCGCGCAGCGCGGCGGCGGCATGTTGTGGATCTACTACGACCGCCCGCGCCGGTGCTGGCGCTGGCAGGGGCAGGTCGAATAGGACCGATGGCAGACCCGTACGTTCCGCTCTGGTGCAAGAGCAATTTCTCGTTTCTCGAAGGGGCCAGCCATCCCGAGGAGCTGGTCGAGCAGGCGCTCGCGTTCGGGTTGCCAGCGCTGGCCCTGACCGACCGCGACGGCGTCCACGGCGTGGTGCGGGCGCACGTGAAGGCGCGCGAGTTGGGCGTGCGCCTCATCGTCGGCTCCGAGGTGACCGTTGCCGAACCCGCTGCCGCCGCCGGGCCTGACCAGCCGCCCGCGCTATCTACCTGCGTCCTGCTCGCGGCGAACCGGACGGGGTACGCCAACCTCTGCCGGCTGATTACCGCCGGCCGGCTGCGGCGGCCGAAAGGGGAGTCGCGCGTCACCTGGCCGGAGCTGTGCCGGCACGCCGAGGGACTCGTCGCGCTCTGGGGCGGCGACCGGAGCATGCTGGTCCGCGGCGCCGTGCCGGCCGCGCTCGTCGCGCGGCTGCGGGAGGCGTTCGGCGACCGGCTGTATGCGCTGGTGAGCCGGCACCGGCGGGCGGAGGAACGCCGCCAGGAAGCGTGCCTGCGCGAGCATGCCGCCCGCGCCGGCCTGCCGCTGGTGGCCGCCACCGAGGTGCTGTACCACACGCCGGCCCGCCGCGACGTCCAGGACGTCGTCACCTGCATCCGGCACGGCGTCACGCTGGCCGCCGCCGGGCGCCTGATCAAGCCCAACGCCGAACACGACCTGAAGGCGCCGCGGCCGATGGCGCGGTTGTTCGCCGACGAGCCGGCGCTCGTCGCGCGGACGCGCGAGGTGGCGGAGCGCTGCGCCTTCGCGCTTTCCGAAATCCGCTATCGCTATCCTGCCGAGCGGCTGCCCGACGGCCGGACGTCGTCCGACTGGCTCCGCGAGCTCACCCTCGACGGCGCGCGCACGCGTTTTCCCGGCGGCGTCCCGCGGGCCGTCCGCGAGCAGATCGGCAAGGAGCTGGCGCTGATCGAGGAGCTCGACTACGGCGGCTACTTCCTGACGATGCGGGACATCGTGCAGTACTGCCGGCAGCACGGCATCCTCTGCCAGGGGCGCGGCTCGGCGGCCAACTCGGTGGTCTGCTACTGCCTCGGGATCACGGCGGTCGACCCGACGCGGGTCGCGCTGCTGTTCGAGCGGTTCCTGTCGCGCGAGCGCCGCGAGCCGCCCGACATCGACCTCGACATCATGCACGCGCGGCGCGAGGAGGTAATCCAGCATGTCTACCGCAAGTACGGCCGCGACCACGCCGCCATGGTGGCCAACGTCATCCGCTACCGCGGGCGGTCCGCCGTCCGCGAGGTGGGCAAGGCGCTCGGCATGTCCGAGACCGTGGTGGATCGCGCCGCGAAGCTGTTGTCGCATCACGACGGACTGAACGCGGCGGGGCTGGCCCACGCCGGGATCGATCCGGCGGCGCCGGCGCACGCGCACCTGCGCCGGCTGGTCGCGGAGATCCAGGACTTCCCCCGGCACCTGTCCATCCATCCGGGCGGTTTCCTGCTCGGCCACGAGCCGGTCCACGACCTGGTGCCGATCGAGAACGCGACGATGCCCGGCCGGACGGTGATCCAGTGGGACAAGCACGACCTGGAGGATCTGGGCCTGTTCAAGGTCGACCTGCTGGGGCTCGGCGCGCTCACGCAGCTCGATAGCGGTTTCCGCCTGATCGACCGGCACTACGGCCGGCAGTTGGCGCTCGACCGGATACCGCCCGACGATCCGGACACCTACGACATGATCTGCCGGTCGGATACGGTCGGCGTCTTCCAGATCGAGAGCCGTGCGCAGATGGCGATGCTGCCGCGGCTCCGGCCGCGCCACTACTACGACCTGGTGATCGAGGTGAGCATCGTGCGGCCCGGTCCGATCACCGGCGGGATGGTGCATCCCTACCTGCGGCGCCGGAACGGCGAGGAGCCGGTGGTCTACCCGCACGCCTGCCTGGAGCCGGTGCTGCGCAAGACGCTCGGCGTGCCGCTCTTCCAGGAGCAGGTGATGCGGCTGGCGGTGGTGGCGGCCGACTACACGCCGGGCGAAGCGGACCAGCTCCGCCGCGACATGGCGGCGTGGCACCGCAGCGGGTGCATCGAGCGCCACCGCGAGCGGCTGGTGACCCGCATGGAAGCCAAGGGCATTACCCGCGAGTTCGCCGAGCGGGTCTTCGATCAGATCCGCGGGTTCGGGGAGTACGGCTTCCCCGAGAGCCACGCGGCCAGCTTCGCCCAGATCGCCTACGCCACGGCCTGGCTCCGCCGCCATTACCTGGACGTGTTCACCTGCGCGCTGCTCAACGCGCAGCCGATGGGGTTCTACACGCCGGCGACGATCGTCGACGACGCGCTGCGGCACGGGGTGGAGGTGCGTCCGATCGACATTGCCGCCAGCGCGTGGGACTGCACGCTGGAGCCCCGCGATGGCCGGGGGCATGCGGTGCGGATGGGAATGCGGTACGTGAAGGGGCTTTCGGAGGCGCGCGACTGGCAACGGATTGCCGCGGCGCGCGCCGCGCGGCCGTTCGCTTCGATGGAGGACACCGCCCGCCGCACCGGTCTCGACGGCCGCGTGCTGCGACGGCTGGCCGAGGCCGGGGCGTTCGCCTGTTTCGAAGGCAAGCGCCGGACCGCGTTGTGGCAGGTGCGGGGCGCCGCTGGGGCGCCCGCCGCCGATCTGCCGCTCGATCCGCGCGAGCCGCGGCCGGACTTTGCCCCGCTCGGCGCATTCGAAACCATCGAGTGGGACTACCGGTTCAGCGGGCACAGCACGCACGGCCACCCGCTCGCGCCCCACCGCGAGGCGCTCGCCGCGCAGCAGCTGCCGGATGCCCGGGCCGTCGCGGCGATGCGCCACGGCCGGCGCGTGCGCTACGCCGGCATCGTGATCTGCCGGCAGCGGCCCGCAACCGCCTCAGGCACCACCTTCATGACTCTCGAGGACGAGACCGGGTTCGTGAACGTGGTGCTCTGGAAGCGGGTGTTCGACGACCATGCCGTGCTCGCGCGGACCGCGTCGCTGCTCGGCGTGAGCGGCACGCTCCAGTCGGAGGCGGGCGTCGTCCATCTCGTGGCCGACGCGCTCTGGCTGCCCGCGCTTCCGCTGGCGCCCCCGACAGCCGGCAGTCGGGATTTCCATTAGGATTTACGATACGGACAAAAGTGACGATAAGACAGATACAGGGCGTCCCACAGGGCAGACGACTTCACCGTGAGCAGGCCGACCGGAGACAATACCGAGCGTGCTTCAGCCGAGGCACTTGATGACAGGAAGTACATCTGCGTCTACCTGGGCGGCAACCTCGGACGCGACAGCCAGTTCGTCGAGCAGACGCGGACGCTCGGCCGCCTGATGGCGGCGGCCGGGATCGGGCTGGTGTACGGCGGCGCCCGCGTCGGACTGATGGGCATTCTGGCCGACACCGTCCTTGCCCACCGCGGCGTCGTCACCGGCGTCATCCCGCGGCACCTGCAGTACCAGGAAGTCGCCCATGAGGGTCTGACCCATCTGATCGTGGTCGACACCATGCACGAGCGGAAGCACCGCATGCAGCAGACAGCCCACGCCTGCATCGCCCTGCCCGGCGGTTTCGGCACGCTCGAGGAGATGTTCGAAGCGCTCACCTGGGCCCAGCTGGAGGTGCACGACAAGCCGTGCGTCTTTCTGAACGTCGGCGGCTACTACGACGACCTGTTCAAGTTCCTGGACCACGCGGTCGCGAAGGGACTGCTGAAGGCAAAGAACCGCGCACTGGCGCTGCAGGCGCCGACCGCTGAAAGCGTGCTGCAGACAATCCGCGACATCTGGGCCGCCGAAGAGGAGGCGCTGCTCCAGGCGCTGCGGGTCTACGAACGCTGACTCACCCCGACCCGGCAGCGGGGCGGCGCGCCAGCCGCCGGCCGCGGGTCAGGCGAGAGCGGCCAGCGCCGCTGCGCGTGTTTCCTCGATTGCGATGACCCGATAGATACCGCTAACCCGGAAGACGTCCTCGACGTGGTGCTGCATGGCGCACAGGATGATCTGCCCGCTGCTCGCCTTGAGCGCCCTGGCGGCGATGATGAACACCCGCAGGCCGGCGCTGCTGACGAAGTGGAGCCGGCTGAAATCGACGATCAGGCGCTGCTCGCCGCTGCTGACATGCCCCATGACGATCGCTTCGAACGCGTGGGCGTTTCCACTGTCCAGCGACCCCACCGGGAGCAGCACCAGCGCATCCTGATCCCGCTCTTCTACAACTTCGATTTCCACCGCTTCAAGGCCTCCACCGGCAGCAGACCATGGCGTCACCTCCCGGTTGGCGCCAGATCGTACTCCGCGGTCACACGATTCCGGCCATCCACGAAGTCGTAGGACAACCGGTCGGCCAGACGCTTGACGAAGTACCGCCCCAGGCCGCCTATCGGCCGCTCCATCAGCGTCGACGTGGTATCGGGAGCCAGGTCCTGCGTCGGGTCGAACGGCCGGCCATTGTCTTCAAGCACCAGCACCAGTTTTTTGTCGGCAACCGTCAGCTCGACGTTGATCTTGGGGTCGGCCACGCCGTCGAAGCCGTACATCACGACGTTGGCAATCAGTTCGTCCAGCGTGAGGTTGACGATGTAGACCTTCGTATCCGGCAGACCGGCGGCCTGTCCGAATGCCTCCACCTCTTCTGCAAATTCGCGGATCCTGGAGAGCCGAACCGGCAGCGACGCGCGAATTTCCGCAGGCATCGGTTCCATTGTCACCCGGATGGCAACCGGCAGGTTGAGGGGTAGGACTAGTTGGGAAGCGCAAGCGCCACGAGCTCGGCCGCTTGTCCACGCGCGCCGATCGCCATGACGATGTATTGCCTGCCGTCGACCATGTAGGTCATGGGGATGCCGCTCTGGTTCTTCGGCAGCTCGAACTCCGAGAGGATCTCGCCAGTCTGCTTGTCGTAGGCGTAGAACATCGGCCCTCCCGCCCACGCGGGTGTGGCGAACACGCCCGCGCCTTCGCCTGCAAACAGCAACGTCTTGGTGACCAGGATGCCGCTGCGCTCAGGTTTTCCCGTCCTGGGAATCTCGACGCCGCTGAGCGCCGGATGATTCTTCACGCAGTCCGGCGTATCGCCATTCGGGATCATCCACAGGTGATCGCCCGTGTTGAGATCGATGGCTGTAATCCGTCCCCACGGTGGCTTGATCAGTGGGAGCCCCAGCGGACCGATATCGCCGCAGCCTTGCGTTTGCCGCGCCCCGGGTGTCCGGCGCCCGCCTCCGCTCACATAGTCCATCGTCGTGCGCGCGGGGTCATTCGTGAGTCCGGCAACTGTCGGGTTCGTCACCGAGGCCACGTACAGGATGCCGGTTTCCACGTCCACCGCCCCGCCCTGCCAGTTGGCTCCCCCGGTCATGTGCGGCAGCATCAACAGAGCCCTTGAACCGCCGCTCCCCGCCAGAATCGGCGGGGTGAAGAGCGGGCCGAGCTGGTATTCCGATGCAATCCGCCGCGCCTCGGCGTTCAACTCAGCCGTGAAGTCAAGGAGATCGTCGCCCGTGACGCCTTGCCGGTCGAAAGGTGCGGGTCTTGTCGGAAACGGCTGCGTCGGCGACGTGAGCTCGCCAGGCACGGTGGATTGGGGTACGGGGCGTTCCTCAATAGGCCACACCGGTTCACCGGTGACGCGATCGAAGACGTACGTAAAGGCCTGCTTGGTCACCTGGGCGACCGCCTTGATGCGCCGGCCGCCCACCGTGATATCGACCAACGCCGGTGCCGTAGGTGTGTCGTAGTCCCAGATTCCGTGATGAACGAACTGGAAGTGCCAGATCCGCTCGCCGGTCTTCGCATCAAGGCAGACCAGGCTTTCCGCGAACAGATTGTCGCCGGGGCGATGGCCGCCGTAGAGGTCGTTCGTCGGGGTTTCCACCGGCACGTAGACGTAGCCCAATTCTTCATCCGCAGACATCGGCGCCCACGCGCCCGTGTTCCCCGAGTAGCGCCAGGAGCCGTTTTCCCACGTATCGTTCCCGAATTCGCTGGGTTGCGGGATCGTGTGGAAGATCCACAGCTGCTCGCCGGTGCGCGCGTCGAACCCGCGGACGAAACCGGCCGGGAACTCTCTTGCGGGGGCAGTGGCCCGCAGCGCCGCCCCGACGACGATCACGTCACCCACAATCGTGACGGGCGAGTTCAGACCGATCTGGCCGTCCTCGATCGCCGGGCGGTCCAACCCTTCGTTGAGATTCTCGTAAAGGTCTACGATGCCTTCCTCGCCAAACGTGGCAACCGGCAGTCCCGTTCTTGCATTCAACGCAACGAGGCGGTAGCCCCTGGTGACGTAAATGATGCGCTCATCATCCCGCCCGTCGGTCCAGTACGCCACGCCCCGGCCGGCGGCGGCGCGAATCGGCCCCCGGCTGCCGCGGTCGCCCTCGTCGTAGCGGTGCATCCACAGCGTCTCGCCGGTAGCGCCATCGATGGCGACCACGTTGCGGTTCCAACCCGCGGTGGTGTACAACACCCCGCCAATCATCAGCGGCGTCGCCTGGTAGTAGAAATCCAGTCGCGGTCCGAAATTGTCTGTCCTCCACCGCCAGGCGATCTGGAGCTCCCCGACGTTGTCTCTGTCGATCTGATCGAGCGGCGAGTACTTGGTGCCGCTCAAATCTCCGCCATAGTGCCGCCACTCGCCACTGGGGGTAAGCTGCTGCGCCGAAGCAGGCAACGAGGCGACACATCCGATGGCGAGGACGAGGAAGACTCCTGCGACAAAACGACCAAGGTGGATGGACACTAGTCTCTACCTCCCAGCGTCTGGCGGCCGGTGGCAAAACGCCGCGTCGCATGCAGCGGGGCTTTTGCCACAGGCCGCTATCTTATACCTCGGTTCGAGCGATGCGAAGGTCGACATCTGAGGCACAATGCCTCAGGCATCAAGTCGGATTCAGCTTGCCACGTGCCAATGGAGGGACCTCATGAAGACGCGCGCTACTATTTTTGGAATCGCTGTCACCTGCGCCGCGCTTGCCGTTCCGGCGCCCGTCGCCGCCCAGGCGGGCTCTCCGGCGAAACGGGTCGATCCGTTCACCCACCTCACGGCTCCGCGGGTCGAACTCGGCGAGACCACGCCAGGCGGGAGTGAGATGAGGCAGTTGTGCCCCAATCGTCTCGACGTGTGCCAAAAGTACTGGGCGTATACGGTGTACTTTGTGGACGGTTACACGATTCCATACCGCGATAAAGAGATTCTGATTCTCCGCACCGCCTGGCTGTCGCGCGGCGACTACATTTGGGGGCGGCACTACGTCAGGGGCAAGGAGGCTGGGCTGACGGAGGAGGAAATCGGAGAGATCACCGAGGGGCCGCAGTCTTCGGGATGGAATGCCTTCGACGCAAGCCTCCTCCGGGCAGCGGACGAGCTTCACACGAGTCGGTTTCTGAGCCATGCCACGTGGAACGCGCTGGCCGAACGCTACACCGAGGATCAACTCAGAGAGGTCGTGTTGATTGTCGGGGACTACACGCAACTGGCGATGTTTCAGAACAGCCTTGGCGCGCAGCTGCCGCCCGGGTATGAAGGGCTCCCGAACTAGGAGTTTGCGCCGTCTTTCTCAGCAAGAAGTTGGTGAGCCGCCGGGGACTCGAACCCCAAACCCGCAGATTAAGAGTCTGCTGCTCTGCCAGTTGAGCTAGCGGCCCACAGTGTTTAGAATCAATAACTTACGAGGAATTCCCGAAGTACTGCCAGCCAAAGGAGCGTTGAAATCTGCAGCAGTCCGTTCGCCATGGCCCACGGACGGTGCCGTGAGCAGCCGCCAGCACGCACGCCCGGCCGCTTCGGGGCCGACACGAGCCTTGCCATTCCTCCTGATTTGCAAAGCATCTCCAGATCCTAGCACGCCGCCCTCCGAGGCGAACTCCACGCCGATGCGGTTGGTCCCTGCGGTCCATATGGGCCGTGGCTGGGCTCAGCAGGCTCCGTGACCACACGCGCTGCCCGAGCAGATCCTCCACTGTGTGCCGCAACTTCACCGGGGCGCACGCCTGCTCCCCTACCGCAACCCCGACACTCCTCCTCAATCCGGTCCAGCAGCCTGTGGTGCAAGTCCGTCCGGGAGGGATCGACACGGCCGATCCCGTGCCCTACACTGGCCGGAATGGCGATGGGGACGACCCGCGACGACGGGTCACAACAATCGATGTGGGTGGCGACGGCGGACCTGCCACAGGGCGGCGGGCATCCGTTCTACGCGCGTCGGATTCGCGCGGCGCGGGGCCGTCGCCTGCTGCGGTGTCGACACGATGGGTGTGTGAGTTGAATTGGCCGCTTATCGGCCCGGGACAATCTGGAGTCGCTGATGCCTGACCGTCGTACGCCCTGCCGGATGATCGCGGCGCTCGCCTGCGCCGTCGTCTGCTGCTTGACCGCCGTGCTCGACGCCGAAGACTGGCCACAGTGGCGCGGCATCGACCGGGCCGCCGTGTGGCACGAGACCGGTATCGTCGAGCGCTTTGCCGATGACGGGCTCATCGTCAAGTGGCGCACCCCGGTGCGCGCTGGCTTCGCCGGACCGGCCGTCGCCGACGGACGCGTCTTCGTCCTTGATTACCAGGAGACGCCGGGCAGCCGCACGATGGACGGCCACGAGCGGCTCGTGGCGCTCGACGAGGAGACCGGAGCGGTCCTCTGGACGCGGGAATGGCCAGCCACCTACCGCAACATAGTCCCGGTGTTCGCCACGGGCCCCCGGGCCACGCCGACCGTTGACGGCGGCCGCGTCTACATCCTCGGGGCGGCCGGCATGCTGTCGTGCTTCGACACCGCCACCGGCGATCTGATCTGGCAAATCGACACCGTGGCCGACTACCGCGTCACGGTGCCGGTCTACGGCGTAGCGCACTCGCCGCTCGTGGAGGGCGAGCTCCTGATCACGCTGCTCGGCGGCGAACCCGACGCCATGGTCGTGGCGTTCGACAAGGCGACGGGCGCCGAGGCGTGGCGCGCGATCGAGACGGTCGCGGAGGCGGGCTACTCCTCGCCGATCGTGATCACCGCCGGGGGTGTGCGGCAGTTGATCGTCTGGCACCCGGCGGCGGTCACGTCGCTCGACCCGGACACCGGCCGCATCTGGTGGCAGCACGACTTCCCGCTCGCGAGCGGCTTGACGATCGGCACGCCGGTCCGCAGCGGGCGCTATCTGCTCGTGACGCAGGTGGAGAACGGCGGTCTGATGCTGGCGCTCAACCCCGACCGTCCGGCGGCCCGCCCGGTCTGGACGGGTGCGAACCCCAACCGCACCGACCGCCCAGTGCAGAGATCCATGACGTCGACGCCGATCGTGGTGGGCGACGCGATCTACGGGCTCAACAGTTACGGCGAGCTGCGTGGCGTGGACGCGGCGACCGGCGAGCGGCTGTGGTCGAGCGACCGGCTCGTACCCGAGGACCGCTGGGCGAGCTCGCACCTCGTGCAGCACCAGGACCGCTCGTTTATCTCCGTCGAGACCGGCGAGCTGGTCATCGCCCGGTTCACTCGTGCCGGCTACGAGGAGGTCGACCGGACGCACCTGCTGACGCCCACCACCCGTACCCGCGGCGGTGGGTCAAACCGCTGGAGGAACCACGACCGCGCGGTCCTGTGGGCGCATCCGGCGTTCGCCAACCGCCACGTGATCGCGCGCAACGACGCCGAGGTCGTGCGCCTCTCGCTGGCAGCCGCGGACTACGAGTAGAGCCAGAGGTGGTCGAGTCGATCCGGTCGCTGCCGGTCACTGTCGGCCACGATCAGCGCGAACGGGAGTGTTCGCGGAAGAAGGAGACGATCCGCTCGCTGGTCCCGCGCGGGTAGACGTGGGCGCCAGCATGGGTCCAGGTCATGACCGGCGCAGCCGTACCGGCTCCGTACTCCGTGCAGCCGGCTCCACAGTGTGTCGTCGCGTCAACGCCGTTCACCTCGATGGCGACCGCGATCGCGGCTTCCTGATCCGCAAAGCGGACCACCCGATCGCGCTCCCCGGCCACATGAAAAACCGGCTTGGCCTGCGTGGGCCGCACCGAGGGACGAAGGCGGGCTGCCACGGGGGCGTACGCGGCGAACACGCCGGGACGCTCCGCCCAGAGGAGGTAGGTGAACATTCCACCGTTCGAGAAGCCGGTCGCGTAGATAAGATCGTCGTCGATTCTGTACGTCTCACGCAGCGACCGTAGTGCCACGTCGACGAGCTTGAGGTCGCGGTTGCCGCCGCCGCGCTCCACCTGCCAGCCGGGAAGGCCGCCGCGCGTTTCGAGTCCCTGAAAGTACACGACGATCGCGTCGGGCCATGCTACGTGAACATTCGTGTACTGAAAGTTCTGCATGTTGTCGCCGTACCCATGGAACGACAAGACCAGCGGAACTCCTTCCCCTCCCGGGGACGCCGGAACGTAGACGATGGCTTCGCGCGTCTCGCCGTCGATCTGCCATCTCATGACCTCCGCCGCCGCGTCCCGGACACCGAGAGTCAAGAACAGACCGGCCAGAGCCACTTGCGTCAGACGCATGCTCATCGATACCTCCGCAGGCTTGGACGGATCGATTGGAAGACATGAAGCCCGCACAGGTCAAGCCCGTCATCGACCTTGAGGTCGTCAATCAGGTAGACGCCCGTGTCGGCACGATCGAGAGCGTCAGTGAGGTCGACGGGTCGAACAAACTCGTTCGACTCACGGTCGATTTAGGCGACCACAAGCGGACGATCTTCGCGGGGACGAAACAGGAGCGAGAGGATCCGACCGAAATCGAATGAACGTGCTGCAACTATGAACGTGATTCGACCAGCAGCCGAGCCCGACCTTGACGTGTATCGGCCTGCTCTGCAGAAGTGGATGCCGAAGGCCGAAATTCGCGACACCTTCGCCACCATAGCACGGGCCTGTCGACGTTCGGCGAGGGGGAGTGGGCGGCGCGTCGAATCCTTGCTGGCATGCAACGTCCTGAATCGGATGACCGAGCTTGGCAGGCCGCAGTCATTTCCCATCGGCCGTTGACGCGGGTGTAGCGTGGGACGCGGCAGGTCGTCTCGATTCGCGCAACCACGCGCGGTCCCTAGGTGAACGCCTGCAGGCCGGTTTGCGCGCGACCCAGGATCAGAGCGTGGATGTCGTGCGTCCCTTCGTAGGTGGTCACGGATTCCATGTTCATGAGGTGCCGCATGATGTGATACTCGTCGATGATGCCGTTGGCGCCATGCATGTCGCGTGCGTCACGGATGATGTCGCGCGCCTTCAGTGTCGAATTGCGCTTGAGCATCGAGATCATCTCCGGCGCACACCGTCCGTCGTCCATGAGGCGGCCGAGCTGGAGGCAGGCCTGCAAGCCGATGGCGATCTCGGTCTGCATGTCCGCGAGCTTTTTCTGGATCAGCTGGTTCGCGGCGAGCGGGCGTTTGAACTGAGTGCGCTCGAGCGTGTATTTGCGCGCGGCCCGCCAGCACGCCTCGGCCGAGCCAAGGGCGCCCCAGGCGATCCCGTAGCGCGCGTTGTTGAGGCATCCGAACGGTCCGCCGAGCCCGCGCGCGTTCGGCAGCCTGTTCTCTTCCGGCACGAACACGTCGTCCATCACCACTTCGCCGGTAATCGAGGCGCGCAGGCTGAGCTTCCCCTTCATCTTTGGTGCGGACAGGCCCTGCATGCCCTTCTCGAGAATGAATCCGCGGATCACCGCCTCATCGTCCTTGGCCCAGACGATGAACACGTCGGCGATCGGCGAGTTCGAGATCCACATCTTCGAGCCCCGTAGGAGATAGCCACCGTCGACCGACCTCGCGCGGGTCGTCATGCCACCGGCGTCGGAGCCGTGGTCGGCCTCGGTGAGGCCGAAGCAGCCGACCAGCTCGCCGGTAGCGAGCTTGCCCAGGTATTTCTCGCGCTGCTCCTCGGTGCCGTAGTTGTAGATCGGCCACATCACCAGGCTCGACTGGACGGAAAGCGTCGACCGGTAGGATGAGTCGACAGCTTCGATCTCCCGTGCGATCAGGCCGTAGCACACGTAGTTCACACCGGCGCACCCATAACCGTGGATGGTCGAGCCGAGGAGACCGAGCTCACCCATTTCATCGATGATGCTGCGGTCGAACTCTTCGTTGTTGTAGGCCTCGACGATCCGAGGCAGCAGCTTCTCCTGGGCGTACTGCCGGGCCGTATCGCGTACCAACCGCTCGTCCTCGGCGAGCCGGCTCTCGAGAAGCAGCGGGTCTTCCCAGTTGAATCGGCCCCACTGCCGGGGCGTCACGGCCGGCGTATTGGCGGTCGTGGTCATGATCGCCGATTATATGAGGTCATCACCGCTGATGGACGGTTGGGTCGGGGCTCCCGGGATCGGCGGGGGAAGAAGCCGGATGTGTCCACGAGACCAGCCGGTGTGCCGCGAATCGCGGTACTATCCAGTGCCCACGGGCCCGAATGTGGCGCTGGAGCCGAGTACCCGCGACGCGATGCTGTCCTGATCGGGCCACCGGTACACCGGGCGCGAGGGTTGCTGGAGAATCTCGAATGACGGTCCTGCAGACCAGTCTGAACACCCGTTCGTCGGACTTCGACCGCAACCGGGCGAACAACGAGGCTCTGGTGCAGGACCTGCGGGAAAAAGTCGCTACCGTGTCACGGGGCGGCGGCGATCGGGCCCGGGACAAGCATCTGGGGCGCGGCAAGCTGCTGGTCCGCGACCGCATTCGCAGCCTGCTGGATCCCGGCGCCCCGTTCCTTGAATTGTCTCAGCTTGCCGCCCATGGCATGCACGACAACGAGGTCGCCTGCGCCGGCATCGTGACCGGCATCGGGCGGGTATCCCGTCAGGAATGCGTCATCGTCGCAAACGACGCGACCGTCAAGGGCGGCACCTATTACCCGATTACCGTAAAGAAGCATCTGCGTGCGCAAGAAATTGCGCTGGAAAACGGACTGCCCTGCATCTACCTCGTCGATTCGGGCGGCGCATACCTGCCCCTGCAGGACGAGGTGTTCCCGGACCGCGAGCATTTCGGCCGGATATTTTACAACCAGGCGAACATGTCGGCCCTGGGCATACCCCAGATTGCCGTCGTGATGGGCTCCTGTACCGCGGGCGGCGCGTACGTGCCGGCCATGTCCGACGAGAGCATCATCGTGAAGGGGCAGGGCACGATCTTCCTCGGTGGCCCCCCCCTGGTGAAAGCCGCGACCGGCGAAGTAGTGACCGCCGAGCAGCTCGGCGGCGCCGACGTACACTCCCGCACCTCCGGCGTGACCGACCACTATGCACTCAACGATCACCATGCATTGGCGATTGCCCGCCGGTCGGTCCGCAGCCTGAATCGCCGGAAACAGATCCAACTCGTATGTCGGGACAACAAGGAGCCGCTTTATCCGGCGGATGAGCTCCTGGGACTCGTGCCGCAAGACACCCGCAAACCCTACGACGTGCAGGAGGTGATCGCGCGAATTGCCGACGGCAGCGAGCTCGACGAGTTCAAGGCGCTCTACGGCACGACGCTGGTTTGTGGATTCGCGCATATATTCGGCTATCCCGTGGGCATCGTCGCCAACAACGGCATTCTCTTCTCCGAATCTGCGCTCAAGGCCGCCCATTTCATCGAGCTGTGCAGCCAGCGGAAGATTCCCCTCGTGTTTCTCCAGAACATCAGCGGCTTCATGGTGGGCCGGAAGTACGAGGCGGGCGGTATCGCGAAAGACGGGGCCAAGCTGGTGACTGCGGTGGCGTGCAGCCGGGTGCCCAAGTTCACGGTGATCATCGGCGGTAGTTTCGGCGCCGGCAACTACGGCATGTGCGGCCGTGCGTACAGTCCGCGTCTGTTGTGGATGTGGCCCAATGCCCGCATCTCCGTGATGGGCGGTGAACAGGCTGCGAACGTGCTGGCCCAGGTGCGTCGGGACGCCATGCAAGCCCGGGGCGAGGTATGGCCCGAAGAAGAGGAGGCTGCATTCAAGGCTCCGATCAGGGAGCAGTACGAGCTGCAGGGACATTCCTATTACGCAACTGCCCGACTCTGGGACGACGGCATTATCGATCCCCGGGACACCCGCATGGTGCTGGGACTCGGCATCTCCGCCGCCATGAACACGCCCATCGAGGACACGCAGTTCGGCGTGTTCCGCATGTAAGTGGCAGGCCCGTGTTCACGAAGATCCTGATTGCCAACCGGGGTGAGATCGCCTGCCGCGTGATCAAGACCGCACGGCGTCTGGGTATCTCTACGGTGGCCGTCTATTCGGAAGCGGATGCGACGGCCCGTCATGTCACCCTCGCCGACGAAGCGGTGGAGATAGGTCCCGCGTCAGTGCGGGACAGTTACCTGCGCGGGGACCGCATCATTGCCGCGGCGCAGCGGACCGGCGCCGCGGCAATTCATCCCGGTTACGGGTTCCTCTCCGAAAATGCCGGATTCGCCGCAGACTGCACCGCTGCGGGCCTGGTCTTCGTCGGGCCGGGCGCGGCGGCCATACGCGCCATGGGCTCCAAGAGCGCCGCCAAGTCCCTGATCGAGAATACCGGCGTACCGGTCGTACCCGGCTACCACGGTGACGATCAATCGGACGACCTGCTCCGCGCCGAGGCCGATCGCATCGGATACCCGGTATTGCTCAAGCCTTCGGCCGGCGGCGGCGGCAAAGGCATGCGCGTCGTGCGTGAAGCCTTGCAATTCGACGCCGCCCTCGCGGCCGCCCGCCGGGAGGCAAGCGCGTCCTTCGGCGATGCCCACATGCTCATCGAGAAGTTCGTGACGCAACCGCGGCACATCGAGGTACAGGTGTTTGCCGATGCGCATGGCAACGTGCTGCACCTGTTCGAGCGGGACTGTTCCGTGCAGCGGCGGCACCAGAAAATTATCGAGGAAGCCCCCGCCCCGGGGCTGACTGACCGGCAGCGGCTGACCATGGGACAGGCCGCGGTCGACGCGGCGAAAGCGGTGGGTTACCTGGGTGCGGGCACGGTGGAGTTCATTGTCGACTCCGGCGGGCGCTTCTACTTCATGGAGATGAATACCCGGCTGCAGGTCGAGCACCCGGTCACGGAGCTCATAACCGGGCAGGACCTGGTGGAATGGCAGTTGCTGGTCGCCGCCGGCGAACCGCTACCGCTGTCTCAAGGTGATCTGGTCATCAACGGTCATGCCATCGAGGCGCGGCTGTATGCCGAAGATCCCGATCGGGACTTTCTGCCGGCCACCGGCCATCTGTTGCACCTGCGCTACCCGGCGGCCGGACGGCACGTCCGGATCGATACGGGTGTCCGGGAAGGTGACCCGGTGAGCATCCACTACGACCCCCTGATCGCCAAGTTGATTGTGTGGGACGCGGACCGCGCCTGCGCGCTGCGCCGCCTGCAGACCGCGCTGCGGGAAACCCAGGTCATCGGGGTGACGACCAACCTGGGTTTTCTGACTACGGTCGCGGCTCACGATGCATTCGCCGCCGGCGGCGTCGATACCGGATTCATCGACCGTCATCGCAGCGATCTCGCTGGCATCGGTGGTCCTCCGCCGGACGGGGCGCTGGTCGTCGCCGCCCTCGATGTCATGCTGCGCCAGGAAGCCCGGGCGCGCAGCGACGCGGCCGTTTCCGGCGACCCCAATTCACCCTGGCACAGCGCCGGCGGTTGGCGGTTGAACGAGACCGGGACACAGACGCTGCACTTCGTGGTCGACGGCATCGAACAGCGGGTGACCGTGGAATACGGTGGCGGTGAGTATCAGGTGAGAACGCCGGCCGGGCCGACCCGCGCCGCTGGCCACTACGACACCGGCGGCGACCTGACCGCAACCCTTGACGGTCGCCGGTTGCGCGTGACCATGGTGCGGCAGGGCGACGTCATCACGATTCTCCATCAGGGGGCGCAGTACCGGATCGAGCATATGGATCCGGCCCGGCGGGCCGACAGCGAATCCGGCGCGGCCGGCGGACTGACCGCGCCCATGCCCGGGCGTGTGACATTGGTGAGCGTCAGCGAAGGGGATAGCGTGCAACGCGGCGATACCCTGCTGATACTCGAAGCGATGAAGATGGAACACAGCATCATCGCGCCCGCCGACGGCGTCGTCGAGCGGCTGCACTATGGCCAGGGAGATCTCGTCGACGAGGGCGCCGAATTATTGGTTCTGTCGTAGGAGCGCTTTCGGGCACGGCCCTCCGGCTCACCGCGTAGGGGGCTGCGGCTCGTCCGGTTCCGGCTCCTCGGATTCCTCGGACTCTGCGGATTCCGCGGGCAGGATGTCCGCGCGGTAGACCCGCACGCCCAGGTTCCGCGTGTCGGGCGAGAGGCCCAGGGCCTCGGGCTGGAATACCGTCGAGCGGATCATCAGCTCGGTCGGTCCGGCACGTTCTGACGGCGGAATGTCGAGTGTGATCGCCTGCGGCTGGTTCTCGACGACCAGGCTGTCCGCAATCTGATACCGCCCGGTCCAGACGGATATCTCGGCCGGCGGCGCACCCGCCGGCCGCCCGCCGGCCACCACCAGCATCACCCGGTCACCGGCCGGAATTGCAAATGACGCCAGCTCCCGGCTCCAGCGGTACGGTCCGGCGGCCGGATCCTGCTCCGCCGCGTAGAAACCCTCCAGGTTGGAGACGATGTCGTCGGCCGGGTTGCCGATGTTCACCGCCGTCCGGGCGGGAACCGTGATGCCGTCGCCGCGGACCACCTGCAGAATCCGCATGCCGGCGGAGCTCTCGACGAGCGCCTGCGGCAGCCGGTCCGTGGTCTGCTCCAGCGTGAGCACGTCGATACGGATGTTCCGGAACTCCGACAGCGTCAGTTCCGGAGCGGGAAAAGAGAAACCCTGACGGCTGACGACGATAAACACCTCGCGCCCGCGCGACAGCCAATCGAGCACCACGTCGCGCAGGCGCTCTCCGGGTTGCTGTTCCTGTATGAGGATCGTGTCGATGTCGTGCAGGTAGGCGAGCGATGTCTGCACGTGCGTGCCGGCCAGTTCGGGACTCACGAGCACGGCGGCGTTCTCGGGGAAGACCCTGGCCAGCGCGGCGGTCTGCTCCAGCGCCCCCTCCCACAGCGGCTTGCCCGCCACCGCCAAGCTGGGTCTGCCCAACAGCGCCATGAGGATCAGGCCGATGGTAATCGTCGCCGCCGTGCGGTATTCGACATAGATCCACTCGATCAGCCGGTTGGCGGCGGTTGCCAGGATCAGCAGGAGCCCGGGCAGCACGACCGGCACGAAACGCCGCATCGACCAGATGTGGTCGCCGTCCTCGAGCGGGTCGTACAGGTAGTGCAGGCCGACGACGCCAATCAGGATGAGCATGAACGACAGCCCCTGGTTCACGCTCCCGGCCCGTCCCGACCGCAGCAGCCACACGAGGGCGATCACGCACAGGCCCAGCACCGGCCAGGACAGGTACCAGCCCAGCCAGAAGATCGTGTCCGGGAACCGGCCCGGGTTGGTCACGGCGTAGTTGACGGCGTAGGCGGCCAGCAGTCCGAGCAACAGGAATCCGCCCGCCTGGCGCGCCGCCGCGCCGGTCCGCCCACGCCAGCGGGCGACGACGACCGCCAGGGCCGTAAACGCCAGCAACGCCGCGACGAGCACCCCGACCAGCACCACCGACTCCGCGAGCAGGCGGAACAGGAACGACGTCGTGATCAATTCCTCCACGTAGCGCGTGTAGTGCGACGGAAACAGCAGGTAGTGCAGCAGGTTGTGCGCCAGCATGACGCCGGACGCCGCAAACAGGTAGGTGACGCAGCGCTCGCCGCCGGCCGGCCGGCTGAGCAACCGCCAGGCGGCAAAGGCGGTCAGCGTGACGGTGAGCAGGACGATCATGTCGACCTTGGCGAAGCAGGCCATGCCGAACAGCCCGCCGGCTGCGGCCGCCAGCCACGGCCGGTCGTCGCGAAAGGCCGCCAGCAACGCCAGCAACCCCGCCACGACGAAGAACTGCGCAACGATGTCGGGCACCGGATATTTCGCGAACCAGAGCTGCGGCAGCGACACTGCGAGGAGCACCGCCGCAAGCAGCCCCGTGCGGATGCCGCCGATACTGGCGCCCACGAGGAACAGGCCGCCGAGGCTCAGCACCGCGAACAGCGGCGTGACCGCCGGCGCGCCGCGCGCCGGCACGGCCTCGTAGAACAGCGCCGTGAGCACCGGGAACAGCGGTGAGAACCCGGCCGTGACGTCAGGCTGTGCGATGTCGGCGATCAGGAACCCGCCGGGAAACCGCGCATAGCGGCCGGTCATGTCCCGCGGCTGGCGGTTCAGAAACAGGTCTTCCCGCGCTTCGGCGGGCATCTCCCGCAACAGCGGGTCGTCGAACACGAGCCGGCCCGTCTCGGCGATTTTCCGCCCGAAGCTCAGATAGACGGAGGCATCGTCGCCGAATACGACGCTGTCGTACGCCGGAAAGTACAGGACCGCGCCCAGCAGGGTGACCGCACAGAAGGCGATGACGCCCTTCGCACGGAACCGGGTGGACTGCGCCGCGGATTTTTGCCGCTGGATGAGGCGGGTCTGCACCACGAGGCCGATGATGCCTGCCGCCAGCAGCGCCACGAGCAGGCTGAGGTGGAACTGGCCGACCTCGGCCAGCAGCAGCGCTATCCAGGCGACGGCGCTGACGCCGAGTGCAACGCGGAGGAACCAGTGCTCGAGCCAAGCCGTGCTCCCGCTCCCGCGCGACGCGGCGGAGGCGGATGGCCCGGGCGCCGGCGGCGGCACGGACGGCATGATGCGCCTGGTCCCGGTCCTAGCTCGGCTGCGGCAGGGGAGTGGTCGGCAGCGGCGCGGTCCGGGCGGCAGCGGCCGGCCGCCACAGCAGCCAGACCATGCCGAGCGGTGCGGCGATGGCCCAGGTGCGGATCAGGCCAACGTGGGGGTCGAGTCCGAAGTGGACCGCCAGTTCCCCGAGCGGCAGCAGTAGCAGCGCCTGCAGCAGCGCCAGCAGCCCGATGCCGGCCAGCGCCCGCCGCCACGCCCGCACGGCGCCCAACGCCAGCCACAGTGCCGCGAACAGGCCCAGCTGAAATGCCGGCAGGATCGCGAGCGCGCCCTGTGCGTCGCTGTACTGGTGGCCGCCGTGCGCAGCCAGCGTCTGGAGCCAGCCTGTCGCCCCGGTGATCAGGTCGCCCCAGAACAGCCCGGCCGCGGCCGCCAGCAGGAATCCGGCGACGATTGCCAGCCCGCCCCGCCCCGCCCCGCCGGTCCGGTGCGCACCCGACGGCGTGCCGGCCCAGATGGCCGCGGCGGCAACCAGGATTATCGCGACGAGCGTCTGCGAGAAAGCATGGATGGCGACATCGTGCGCCGGGATGACGGCGCGCGGCACCGCCAGCACCAGCAGCCGCGCCACACCGACGGCAAAGAAGATGAACGGCGTCGCCAACAGCGCCAGCGCCCGTCGCCGGCGGGACAGCGGCGCCGACAGCACGCCCGCCAGGTAGACCGGGATGAGCGGCGTGAAGATGCACTCCTGGGTTACCAGAAACGAGCCGTGCGACGTGCGCAACAGCGCGCCCGACACGTTGACCGTTGTCCCGGCGGCGGCCAGCATGCCCCCGCCGACCACAGCAACCCAACCGGACAGGACGTTGACCACCGGGCTCTCGTACACCAGCGGGGTCAGGGCGAAGTAGCCGACCACGAACAGTACGGTCAACAGCAGGAACTGCCGCGCCGCCCCGCTCATGCCCACCGCTCCGAAGCCACCCGTGCCGTCGGACGAGTCTGTTCCCTGGCGGCTCATCCACCAGTAGACGTAACCGGCCGCGGCCAGGATCAGGATGGCCGGCCAGATGTAGATGTGCAGCAGATCCAGCAGCGACCGGTCGGCCGCCACCAGCGATAGATTGCCCAGGCGGACGATGTTCAGGGCGGTGATGGCCAGCAGGCCGACAGCCGCCCCGCGCATCCGCGAACTCCAGGTGGCCGGGAACGCGAAGATCGCGCCGAGGCAGAGCGCCATCGGGTCGCCCCCGCTGCAGCTTGCGTCGGCATAGACCAGGTTGGACGGCGCCCCGGTCAGCTGGTCGGCCACCTCCTGCTGCACCTGCGCGAACGGCGTGAGCAGGTTGCGCTCCACCCAGCCGAGCCGCATCAGTCCGAACAGACCGACGAACCAGGCGCCGACGGTCAGGGCGAAGCGCAATGAGCCGCCGGAACCGGCGGGCGCGGGGGACGAAGCAGAGTTGTCAGTCATGAAGCGTCGGCGAGCCGTCCGTACAAGGCCAGCGTACGCCCGCGAAACCGGTGCAGTCAAACATAGGCATGTGGCGCGCCCGACAGGATTCGAACCTGTGGCCTTCGGCTCCGGAGGCCGACGCTCTATCCAGCTGAGCTACGGGCGCACGAAATATTGGCGCGCCCGGAGGGATTTGAACCCCCGACCTACGGGTTCGAAGCCCGGCGCTCTATCCAGCTGAGCTACAGGCGCGCGCTTAAAATCAACAACTTACAGTGACGGGATCAGTACTGCCAGCCGTTTCCCCTCGCTTCGCTCTCCAGCACGCGCAAACGCGCGATTGCAGCCCGGTGCTTCACGAGTCGAGGCGGTGCATAAATCATCGTCGTGCTCGGGTTCGTGTGCCCGTACAAGTCTTGAATGTCAGCCACGTCGGCCCCGGTGCGTCGCAACCCGGCTGCGAACGAGTGTCGAATAGCATACACCGTGAAGGCCGGCAGTTGGGCGAGACGTGCCGCCCGCGCCAACGCCTTGTTGGCGCTCGGGTAAGACCAGGCTCCGAACGCCTCCCGAGCCATGAAGTCAGCACTAAGGGCTTCGAGTAGTCGGAGCAGCTGTGCTTCAGGAAAGTCGGCCAACAGTGTCGCTGCATAAGACGACACCTGTATACGTTAGTGTTCCCGGTCGTGCTCGCTGTGGTGGTTGTGGTGTGGGTATGGCGGCAGAGTTCGGGGCTACCCTGGCCGTTGGGTTCGTCGACATGGTCCATTGTGGCATGGTTCAACTGGCTTGTTACGGTGGCGATTCTCGCGTCTATTGGAATGTATCTTCACGCGTTCCACTTGTACGATCCGGCGTCGCGCCGCCACAAAGCCAGAAGGCGGCAGTGAGTAGAACGCGCGGCCGCTGACGAGGCGCCGGACAGTCGGGCCGCTCGTCGGCGAGGCGGCGAAGGGCGCAGCGGACGCGGTCGAAGAGTTCTGCCGTCAAGCTCCCCGTGCCGTCAGAAACAGGAGCCGCAGCTACCCGATCGAGCTCACCTTCGGCAATAACGATTGGGCATCGCTTGAGCAGCCACTGGACAAGTTCTTAGCGGCAGTCGTGGAGGGCTGGAAGCGCGGCTCGGCGAGCGCGCGCCGGTCGGCAGAATCGAACCTGCTCGATTCGTAAGCTGCCCAATGCGGACGCTGATGCGTTGAAAATGATCGCGTCCAGGTCTTGGACATCGCCTGGCTCAAACAGCAATACTCGTTTGCACCACTACGTCTACGACCTCGTCGGGGTGTACTACTCATCTGGGGATCGCATCATCATCTCGGATTCTGGTGGGCGACGGCCCGTCTGTACGCTCTTCCTGCTAGAACACGGCAATCGGGTTGAGCGGCGATCCGGTTGCCGTGCGGAACCGCAGTGGCGCCGCCGTCAGCAGAAACTCCCAGCGGGAGCGCTCCGCTGCGACCTCGCCAACCGCTTCGAGGTTCATGTTGTCGAACAGATGCACCCCAAGGATGATCAGCGCGAAGGTGTGGAGCGGGACGCCGCTCAGCTCGGCTCCCTGCTGGACCGGTGCGGCGTCATGCATCGAGTCGCTGCCCAGGATGGCGACATCGCGCCCCCTGAGCCAAGGGATGACCGAGGGATCCAATCCCGCGCGCTCGCGGGCCACGTCCCACGGCCCCACCGCGGCCCGGCGGGCCCAGCGACCGGTGCGGATGAACACCGCGTCGCCCGACGAAACACGGACCCCAGTCTGTCTTTCCCACGCCTCGAGATCCTGGGTGTAGATGCGGGTACCCGGTTCTAGATAGGGGACGCCCTTGAGGCGGGCCATGTCCATGAGCACCCCCCGAGTGAAGATGCCTTGGTGGGCGGCGTACACCGAGCCCTTCTGGGCACCGCTTTCGGTCGTCACATTGTCTGCCGTGAAGCCGTTCCACATCTTGCCGTCCATGAACTGATGGGCAAAGGCATCGATGTGGGTGTGGATGAAGCCGTGAAAGTGTACCGAGAGGACGTCGCCTGCGCCGCCTTCGGTGACGTAGGTCGACACCTCGAACGGGTTCGACCCTTCGATTGACGCCTCGGTGATCACATCGTTCGCCATCGAGACGGTGACGCCGTCGGTGACCAGCGCGGCCGCCTGTTTGCGTTTCTCGGGTGTGATGAGGTTCAGCGCGCCCATCTGGTCGTCTGGCCCCCAACGGCCCCAGTTGGACAGTTCAGTCTTCCATTGATCGTACTGGGCCGCAGTCACCGGCGCATGCCCTCCACCCGGTTGGGCGCCACTTTGCGCGGTCCCGCAAGCGGCGATGACTATGCCGAAGAGGACAGCCGCGCTGCCGGCCGCTACGCCACTCGTTCCGGGAACTTTCAGCACCGTTCGTCTCATGTCGCGGATTGTATCGGCTTTTGTCAACTGCAGCTGCCACGTGGTAGTGGGTTAACGGGCATTGTCAACTTGGTCGGGATGGGATAACGGCTGGCGCTCCTACGCCGGCGGCTTGGCAGATCGGCGGCACCGTCACGGACAGGAATGGCGGTGTGCTGCCCGGCGTGGCCGTGGAGGCTCGGCACACTCGTCCGCGAGGGGTTCGAGTCCCTGTTCCTCCGCTCCCGCTACGCCGACCGCAGCGGCTTGAAGAAAGTTCGCAGATCCTGAACCAGGATCTCGGGCTCCTCGAACGCCGGGAAGTGTCCCCCCGAGTCATACACCTGCCAGTGCGTGACGTTCGCCGGAAGCTCGTGGACGAACGAACGCGGTGGACGCGTGCGGCCGGGTATCCCCAGGAATTCAGCCCAGCCTTGCGGCACCCGTATGGGGGCGGTGCCCATGAGGGCGGCTGCCACCTCGGGGCGCGCCCTGCGAGCGCCAGAGCTGCCCACCAGGCCATTGGCGTAGTAGTAGCGGGCACTGGTCCCGATGGTGCGCGTGTGCCAGTAGATCGAGACCAGCGTGAGTATCTGGTCCTTGCTGAACCTCGATTCCACGTCGCCGCCACAATCGCTCCACGAGCGCAGCTTCTCGGTAAGCCACGCGGCGAGACCGACCGGAGAGTCGGTCAGCCCGAAGGCGAGCGTCTGCGGCTTCGTTTCCTGTATGCGTTGGTACCCGCTTTCCTCGACCGACCAGCGGTTGACTGATGAGACATATTCGCGCTCCTCGTCGGTCAGCGGATCGCGCTGCACACGCCGGGGCGTCCCCGCGGTGTGAATGCCAATCAGCCGCTCGGGGAAGCGCGCACCGAGCGCGCGCGTAACGCCCGCGCCCCAGTCGCTACCGTATGCGCCGAAGCGCGGATAGCCCAGCTTCTCCATGAGCGCCACCCAGAGCTCGGCGGTCCGCACGACGTCTGTGCCCGCGGCCGGCTCAGCGGAGAAGCCGAAGCCGGGAATCGACGGCACGACGACGTCAAAGGCGTCGGCAGCCACTCCGCCGTTGGCCTCGGGGTCGCTTAGCGCGCGGACCGCCGGGAGCATCTCCCAGAATGTCCCGGGCCAGCCATGGGTCATCACCAACGGCAGCGGCGAGGCCCCGCGCCCTGCGTGATGGACGAAGTGGATGCGTTGTCCCTCGATTGTCGTGGTGTAGTGGTTGAATGAATTGAGCTCGGTCTCCTGTCTGCGCCAGTCGTACTGGTTCCTCCAGTACGACGCCAGCTCCTGCAGGTACGCGCGGTCGGTGCCGGCGGCCCAGGGTTCGCCCGGCGCGTCGGCCGGCCACCGCGGCGAGGCCAGCCGGCGGCCCAAGTCCTCGAGCTCGTCATCGCTCACGAAAAGCTGGAACAGTTCAATATCCGACTGGGCGAGATTCGAGGCGGGAGCGGCTGAGGAGGCCGCCGACGGCGGTCGACCTGCGGACACCACCGTTGCCGACGCGCCCGCGGCGCCCACCAGCTTCAGGAGCGTTCGCCGGTCGATCGTGCGCTGCTGCGCGCTCATTGCGCAGTAGAATACACCGCTGATTCGGACGGGCCGTTTTTCCTGAACCCGACGGTGAACGAGATGTGGGACTGGATTGATGGGCCGCTGACGATTCAGGTGCTCCCGGGCGTGGGCCACGGGCCGCATCGCGAGGCGCCGGAATTTGTAACGCCGCGCATCATGGAGTGGCTCGAGACAGGTCGGTAGCCAATTCCCCCGTGGCCGCGTCGATGTCGAGTTATCCGCCGGCGTGGAGCTTGAGTTCCGGGTGCGGGGCGACCGTGTCGCCCATCGTCCAGGACCGGCCGCCGTGCTCGGCGGCAAAGTAGAAGCCGTCCGTGGGGGCAATCGCGTCGATGCCGACGAACGCCCGGCCCCGCGCCAGCGCGTCGGTTACGGCCGCAGCGTCCCGCGTCCCGTCGCCGGCCAGCGGCACGTCGAGCAGCACGTGGTTCCGCGCCACCCGGAACACGGCCTCGTAGGACGGCAGGCGCGTGTGCGCGTCCACCCCGACGATGCCGGTCGTACGCCGCCGGGCGAGCAGCTCGTCCCACAGTGCCGCCGCCGCGGGCCGCGTCAGCAGCCGGGTGAGCGCGTACTGCGGGTTGAACGGATAGACCAGCCCACTGGACAGGATGCGCGGGACGCCGGCCGAGCGCCACTGCGTGTCGCCGTTCACCACCTCGATGCCCCACGTGCCGGGCAGCGCCGGATCGGTCCAGGCGAGACCCTCCTTCGGGCTGGTCGGATGCGCGACGATGGCTGTCCCGCCCAGGTCCTCGATGTCCCGCAGGACGTCTTTCGCGCGGTGCGGAAACGGGTGCTCCTGCGGGTCGAAACCGAAGCCGAGGATATGCCCGCTGTCGGTCGATATCTCGGTCCCCACGATCAACAGCAGGTCGCCGGCGTACCCCTCCTGCGGCTTGGCGGCGAGCGTGTTGTGATCGGTAATCAGGAGGAAGTCCAGGCCGGCGGCCCGGCCTTCGTCCACGACGCCCGCCACGTCCAGCGCGCCGTCGGAATCCGTCGTATGCACGTGGACCGCGCCCACCACCTCCGTTTCACGTACCAGCACCGGCGGTGCGGCGGCCGCACGGACGCCCGGAAGGCGGCCGGCCGGCATCCCGACCAGGACGACGGCGCTCGCCGCCACTCCGCCCAGCAGGAGCAGGGTACGGGCCAGGGCAAATCTGCAGGGCATGCGAGCGTTCACGGCAAGCGTACCACTTCCGATTGACACCGCTCGGCCGGGGACGTTGGGAATCACGGCTTGGACCGGTCGAACCGACGGTGCGGAATTCCCCGCTACGGCCGCAGGTCGAACGCGGCCATCTGGCGCGCGTTGCGCACCAGCAGGCGGCCTTCCGCGAGCGCCGGTACGTTCCAGGTCTTGCCTTCGAGGGCGGGGGAGAAGGCGACTTCTTCGTGGCGCTCGGGGGTGGCCCGCACGAGCGCCAGGTCGCCGCGCTCGGTGAGGATGACCAGGTGGTCGCCGGCCAGCAGGACCTGCCCGTGGCCGTAGCGGCCGCCCTTCCACTGCAACTCGCCGGTCGCCGCGTCCACGCAGGCCAGGATGGCCTCGTCCATGCCGTAGACGTAGCCGTCGTGCAGCACGGCGCTGCTGAAGTTGTTCTTCATCCGGTTGTTGCGCCAGATCTCCTCGACCGTGAACCGGCCGCCGGCCGGCTGCACCTCGATCACGGCGGCGCCGTACCCGTAGCCCGCCGAGAGGAATACGCGGTTGCCGCCGAAGACGATCGGCTGCGCCATGTTCGGCACGACCGGCGGCGTCCACGGATATTCCCACAGCGGCGCGCCGCCCGCGACGTCGAGCCCGACCGCCCGCTCCGCGGTCACGGTCACGATCTGGCGCCGGCCGGCAATGTCGACCAGCATGGGGGACGTATACGCCTGGACGTCGTCTAGCGCATGCCAGGCGATTTCGCCGGTGGTCCGGTCGTAGGCCGCCACCGACCACCCGCTGGTTCCGCCGGGCTGCACCACGACCAGGTCGTCCACGATCAGCGGCGCGGCGGCCATCGCCCACGGCAGGTTGTCGGCGCCACCGTCCTCGAGGATGTTGCGGCGCCAGAGTAGCTCGCCAGAGCCGGCGTCCAGGCACCGCAGCTCGCCGGCGGCGCCGAGCGCGTAGACCCGCCCGTCGTGCCAGGTCGGCGTCGCCCGCGGACCGGGGCCGCCCATGGCTTCCTGGAAATGCGCATCCCAAGCGTGGTTCCACAGCTCGCGTCCGGTTGCCGCGTCATATGCCGTGACCACTTCCTGATCGCGCCGCTGCTCGATGGTGAACGCGCGCCCCCGGGCGACGACGAACGAGGCGTAGCCGCCGCCGATCGGTTGCGCCCAGAGCGGGTCGAGCCCCTGCGCCGACCAGTCCGTGCGCACGGCGGTCTGCGTGTAACGCCCGTCCCGGCGCGGACCCCTGAAGTCGGTCCAGTAGATGTCGTCCGCCCCGTCCGGCACGTCCGCAGCGGCAGCGTCCGACGCCGCTGCGGGCGGCGGGCCGGCCGGCAGCAGCCGGGAGTAGTGCTGGGAGCGGTTCAGCTCCAGCGTGTCGTAGTGCTCCTCCGCGTCGCCGAACGTCACGATGGGCCGCATGCCGTTGCCGGCCAGCTCGATGCGCAGATCGAACACCGCATACAGAATGCCGGCGGTTGTGAGAATTAGCGCGACCAGAGCCGCGAGCGCGACAGCGATCCGCTTCATCCGTTCACCTTACCACGGCCGATTCGAGCCCTTCGCCCGCAGGCCGGGGCGGGCATGTTGCGCATTGATCTCCTCGTCGTCGTTGGCTGGTCTACGATTGCCGCATCCGGAGGCTGCCGCCCGCCATCATCGGTTCACCAGGAGAGGATCGCCATGACCCGCACATGCTCGTCGAGACAATCTCCCGTGTGGTTCGTCATTCTCACGATGTGCTTCTTCATCGCCATCAGCAACGCGCAGCAGGGACGCCGCGGCGTCGGACCCGACACGCTGCCCGACGAGCCGCAGATCTCGGGCTTCGGCGACCAGCGCTTCCGCGTGGTGCCGATCAAGGGCCTCTTCCGCCCGTCGGCCGTGGACTTCCTGCCGAACGGCGACATCCTCGTCGCCGAGCGATCCGGCAACCTGCGGATCGTGCGTGACGGCGTGCTCGACCCGCAGCCGATCGGCGGCATGCCGGAGGTGCACAGGGGTAACGGCGGCCGGTGGGGCCTGTGGGACGCGGCCGTGCATCCCCGGTTTGCTGAAAACCGGCTCGTCTACTTCACGTACCTGAAACCGAATGCCGACGAGGCGGACGTGCCGCCGGATGCGGGCGGGAATCAGGGCGTGTCGGGGACGCAGGTGCTCGGACGCGGCCGATTCGACGGGGGGCACACCCTGGCCGACGTCGAAGATATCTTCGTGTCGGACGTCCGGGTCACCGGCTTCAGCGTCGCCAGGCTGGTGTTTGCCCCCGACGGCAAGATCTTCATGTCGATCGGCATGCCGCTGCGTGACGAGGCGCACGGCGGCGGCAATCGCATCGGCACGGCCGAGCAGTCGCAGGATCCCGGCAGTCACGCCGGCAAGATCCTGCGCCTCAACGACGATGGGACCGCGCCGCCGGACAATCCGTTCGTGGGCGAGCCGGCCTACCGGCCGGAGATATACGCCCTGGGATTCCGCGATCCGCTCGGCCTGATCATCCATCCCGAGACCGGCGAGCTCTGGGAGGTGGAGCACGGTCCGCAGGGCGGCGACGAGGTCAATATCGTGAGGGCGGGCCGCAACTACGGCTGGCCGGTCGTCTCGTACGGCCGCGCGTACACGGGTGAAGCGGCGGTCGGCGCCGGCGGGTCGGGGCCCGAGCTGCCCGAGCCCTGCACCCCGGGCATGGAGCAGCCGCTGCTGTTCTGGTCGCCCGTCATTTCACCCGGCGGCATGGCGCTCTACACGGGTGACCGGTTCCCGGCGTGGAAGGGGAGCCTGTTCATCGGCGGGATGTCCACCACGCAACTGCACCGCGTCATGTTCAACGCGAGAGGGCTGCCGATCCGCCGCCAGGCGCTGATGACCGAGCTCAACCAGCGCATCCGCGACGTGAAGCAGGGACCGGACGGCCTGCTGTACCTGACGACGGACCACGAGGCCGGGGCGCTGCTGCGGTTGGAACCGATCAGCTAGGAGCCGCCGCGCGCTGCTGCAGGCAGGTGAAGAAGCGGTCCATCGTCATCTTCGAGACGCCGCCGATCAGCCGCTGGCCGACACGGGCGATGGTGCCGCCCACCTGCGCCTTGCCGGCCACTTCGACGCGGGTACGCGAGCCGCCGTCTTCCTCGGACAGCGTGAGGATGGCCGATCCGTTCACGAAGCCGGGCCGCCCGCGGCCATTCACGGTCAGCGTGTAACGCTCCGGCGCCTGCCGGTCGGTCATGCGGACCGTGCCTTCATAGCGGCCGGTGACGGCCGCTATGCCGATTGTCATCGTCGCCCGCCAGGCGTCGTCGCCGGCAGGCTCCATCGAGTCGCAGCCGGGCAGGCAGCCGGCAATTTCCGCGGGGTCGGTCAGCAGATCCCAGACGCGCTGCCGCGGTGCGTCGAACGTATACGTCGCCGAAACATCCATGCGGTGAAGGATACCCTTACGCGGCTGTCGCGACCTGCCGCCGCGCGGGCCGGTGCGTGGGCAGCGAGTTCAGGTGCTTCGCCAGCGCGTCGATGCTCGCCAGGTTGTGGACCGGCAGGAAGTCGTCGATCGACGGCAGCGCCGCCTGCATCCCGCGCGTCAGCGGCAGGTAGTCCGGCGATCCAAGCAGCGGGTTCAGCCAGATGAGCCGGTGGCACGACCGCTGCAGGCGCGCCATCTCCGCCCGCAACACCGCCGGTTCGCCGCGGTCCCAGCCGTCCGAGATCAGCAGGACGATCGGTCCCTGGCCGCGCACGCGGCGCGCCCAGTCGACGTTGAAGGTCCGCAGCGCATCGCCGATGCGGGTGCCGCCGCCGAAATCGCCGATCGTGCGCGGCAATGAAGGTACGACGGCATCCGCCGCGCGCGCGGCGAGCTGGCGGGTGATGCGGGTCAGGCGCGTGGCGAAGACGAACGACTCGACCCTACCCAGCCGCCCGCCGCCGGCCAGCGCGTGGACGAAGTGGAGCAGCATCCGGCTGTAACGCTCCATCGAGCCGCTGACGTCGCACAGGAGAATTAGTGGCCGCCGCCGGGTCTTGCGCCGCCGCTCCGGCAGGTCGATCAGCTCGCCGCCGTAGCGCATGTTGGCGCGCACGGCGCGGCGCAGATCCAGCGCCGGGCCGCGGCCGGCGGTCCAGCGCTTGGAGCGGTGCTCCCCGAGCTCCCAGTCGAGGTCGGCCAGCATCCGCTCGGCCGCCGCCACCTCTTCCTCGGTGAACTGCTCGAAGTCCTTGACGTAGAGCGCGTCACGGTCGCTGTAGCTCAGCGCCGCCATCCGTTCCACGCGGTAGCGCGCCTGGCCGCCCGCGTCGTCGCCCGCCGCATCCGATTCCGGCGGCGCCTCGGATTCGTACTCGGGCGCCCCGGAGCGGCGCTTCTCGCCCATGGCGCTGAGGTCCCTGGTCGTCCAGTCGCCGTGCGGCCGCCGCCAGAAGACGCGAAACGCCTCATCGAACAGCGCCAGGTCGTCGACGCGGTGGATTAGCAGGCTGCGGAGCGTGTGGTAGAACTCCGACCGCCGCCCGACGTCGACGTAGGCGAGCGCGGCCGCCACGTCACGCGTACGCCCGGCCTGCACGTCGAGCCCCAGCCGGTGCAGCAGCCGGGTGAAGTGGATCAGGTTGTGGAGGAGGAACGACATCTACTCAGCGTAGGGTTGACGCCCGTCGCCGGGCAAGCGTATAAACATTGTATCTACATCGCTATTCCTCGTCTGGTGCGAGTGGGAGCCGCCATGGAGACACGTATCGGTAAATGGGGCAACAGTTTGGCGCTCAGGATTCCGCAGTCCGTCGCCGCCAGCATGGGCATCACCTTGAACGCAGCGGTAGAGTTGACCCCGCGCTGTTGGCGCCGTCCGGAGCAGCCTGAGACCCCGCAGCGGCGACACCTTGATTCAACCTCGCGAGACCTTACCAATCGTGCACGTCGCACGCGTCCCGTAGCTGCCGTCCGGTCACCAGGAGTCTCGATGGCGTCCTCGGGAAACTTGGTCGAGGCAGAATCCCCCCACAGACCGTGCTGAAGAGGATCACCCATGAGGAACAACAGCACGCGGCTCCAAACATCAGGAACGTACAGGCGAGCACGCCATAGAGGCGCTTGTACGACAACTGGGACGACAAGTGAATATGAGGGACCGCTTGTCACTTCGACGCGGCCAGAGCGAACGCCACCAGGGCCGCGTTGGGGCCTGCTCCTGTCGCGACGACGACGAACTGTCGACCCGATTGGGCACGGTAGGTGATCGGGTTTGCGTTGACGCGGTATGGCGTCGGCACGCGCCAGATTTCGCGGCCGGCGGCAGCGGATCGGCGCGCCCATGAACATCACTGTTCCTCACCGCGCGCGAAGCGATAGGCGTCCTCCGGGCCCAACCGGGTGCCGAGAACATGAAGTGCGCGTCCATAGACAGCAGGGTGTGGACGTGCAAGTCTCCGAAGTACACGTCCCGCTCCGGATTCGCCGCTGCGCCCGCACTGTCGGCCGGCAGCACCAGGCACACCGTTGCTACAGAGGAGACAATCGCTTTCATGGGATGCCCGGGTGCGTGACGGCTGCGCGGTGAGCTGCGGCCTATTCCGGCGGGACGTACCAGATGGCGGACGACCAGGCGCGCTCCTGGATGGTCGGCGGCTGGTCTGACGGGTGCGGCCGCCCTAACTTGAGCGCCACGAAGAGCGACCAGCGGGGCGTCGGGATCTCGATCACCCGCAGGTAGTAGACGGCCGGTACCGCCGGGTCGAACGCGGGGTCTTCCCACACCGCGGCCAGTTGCGTCGCGCCCACGGTGTTTGCGTAGGTTGCTGTTGACAGGTCCACGGTGTTGCCGACGGGCGGCGCCTTGCCGGTGGCCGGATCGACGGTGCGCCCGTCAGACAGTACGACGTCGAAAACCTGATCCTGATAACCGTCGCCGTCGCGCCAGACCTTCACAATCTGCGCCCGGTCCAGGTTGGCGCCGTCGGGGTCTTTCACGGCGTGCAGGACAAACCGCGGCGCTTGAGCGCCTTCCGGCTGCGCGGGCAGGTCGCCGCCCATCGGCGCGCCGCCGGCGTACGCCGCCGGGACCCAGGCCGACTGCTCCGGAAGACCGTCGGCGTAGTTCCAACCGCCGAAGAAGCGGATCCGCAGCCGGGTGCCCGACGTGGCGTACGTCTCCTTGCGGCGCAGCGCGTCGTAGATTGCCTCGCGCGTGTTCGACTCGGCCCACACGCCGGCCAGGCCGCCGGATCCGGTCGCGGTGCCTCCCGCGGGAATCTCCGGCTCGCCCATGCCGAACATGCTTTCGACGTGCGAGCGGGGCACGTCCACGCCGGCCGCGAACCCGTTGAACGACTTGGAGCCGTAGACGACGTCCTCGCCCTCCTCGGTCAGCGCGCCGTGGTAGTCGCTGGCGCCGATCACGCCGACCTTGTACGGGTTGACGCCGGCGCGCTCCTCGATCACCATGCCGCGCCCGTAAGCGTCGCGAATGGTGCTCCCCGCGGGCTGGCTCGGCTGGCCAGCGAACGTCACGTCGAACAGCTCGAAACTGGCGAACTCGTCGTTCGGCGCCAGTGCGGGGTGCACCTCGGACTGGCCCTTCATCTGGGCGATCTCGCTGATCGGCTCGTTGAGCAGCCGGCGGCGGGCGTACGCCTCGTCGATCGGCCGGCCGTCGCTGTCGGTCCAGTCGTACATCACGCCGTTGCTCATGTTGCCGTTGTGGGGAATTATCAGCCCCTCGATGCCGCGGCTGCGGTGCTCCTCCAGATAAGTCCAGAGATCCTCGGGCCGCTGCGAATCCAGGGAGGAGAAGGGGAGCGGCGCCGTGTCGCCGCGGAAGATCACGTTGCGGTGGATGGGGCCGCCGTCGGCGTTGTTCGCGGGCGCGCCCGTCGTCCACTCGTAGGCGATGAACGTCGTGAACCTGCCGGGTTCGTAGAAGGTGTTGGCGGCGTCGATAAGCCGGGTCCATGCCGAGCGGCTCACGGGGGCGATGTCGAATCCGGGCACCTCGCCCGCGGTCTGCGCCCGCCACGCCTGATAGCCGGGACTGCCGAGGTAGCGACGTTGATCGGCGCGGAACTGCCGGCCGACCGCGCTCGTTGCCAGCGCGGAATCCGGATCCTCCATCGCCATCCCGGAGCCGATGATCTGCCCGTGGTCCGTCACTGCCATGAAGTCGAGCGGCCGGCGGCGGCGGATCGGCTCGCCCATGTACATCACTTCCTCGCCGCGCGCGAAGCGGTAGGCGTCCTCCGGACCGAGCCGGGTGCCGAACAGGTAGTACGAATCCATCGACAGCATGGTGTGGATGTGCAGGTCCCCGAAGTACACGTCCCGTTCCGGATTGACCGGCACAGCTTCGCCGCCGGCCGCAGGTGGTTGTGACACCGGCTCGGCCGACTCCGGCGGCCCGCCGCAGCCGGCCGGCAGCAGCAGCAATGCCGTTGCCGTCGAGAATGCAAGCGTTTTCATGGCACGCTCCTGTAGTCGGCTGGCCCTGACCGGCAGTCCAGCTTCGCTCGTGTCGCATCGTACACCGGTTGCCGGACAGTCTCGCAGCGGCGCGCCGCACCGTCGCGGACTGATAATATCGTGCACGCATGCACGGCAACCGGCGGCGTCCGTCCCGCATATCGACGTCGCGCACTATCCGGATTGCCACCGCGTTGACCGTCGGCGCCGCGCTGCTGGCGGCCCCGGTCGGGGCGGCCGGGCAGCAGCAAGGCGGCAATTCTCTGGACGGGCATCCCCCGGCGCCGGTGGCGCCCGATGTCATCACGCGCGATACGGACGGCCGGGCAACGCTGCGCGCCGTGCGCATCACCGAATCGCTCGAGATGGACGGCCGGCTCGACGAAGCCATCTACGACACCGTGCCGCCGATGTCGGACTTCATCCAGACCGACCCGGACCAGGGCGCCCCGGCCACGGAGAAGACCGACGTCTGGATCTTCTTCGACGACGACAACGTGTACGTCGTCGGCCGCGCCTGGGAGACCGAGCCGGACCGCCTGGTGGCGAACGAGATGCGGCGCGACAACGTCACCATCGTGCGCAACGACAACTTCGCCTGGAGCTTCGACACGTTTCACGACCACCGCAACGGCGTACTGTTCGAGGTCAACGCGATCGGCGGGAGGATCGACGCCCAGGTCACCAACGAGTCGCAGGTCAACCTCGACTGGAACCCGGTCTGGGACTTCGGAACCGGTTATTTCGACGACGGCTACGTCGTCGAGGCGGCCATCCCGTTCAAGTCGCTGCGCTACCGGCCCGGCCGCGAGCAGGTGTGGGGCTTCCAGGCGCGCCGTACCAACCGCTGGAAGAACGAGGTGTCGTATATCACGCCGGTTCCGCCCGCGTTCATCAACAACGGGCACTTCCGCTCGTCGCTGTCGGCCGCGGTCGTCGGCCTCGAGGCGCCGCCCGCCTCGCGGCTGGTGGAGATCAAGCCGTACGCCATCGCCGACATGTCGAGCGACCTGCTGGCCGCCGAGCCGTTCAGAAACGATTTCGGCGGCTCCGGCGGCCTCGACGTCAAGTACGGCATCACCCAGAACCTGACGGCCGACTTCACCGTCAACACGGACTTCGCCCAGGTGGAGGCGGACGAGCAGCAGATCAACCTGACGCGGTTCTCGCTGTTCTTCCCCGAGAAGCGGGAGTTCTTCCTGGAGAACCAGGGGCTCTTCGCGTTCGGTGGCGCCGGCGCCGGGCCGTTCGGCGGCGGTGATACGCCGGTACTGTTCTACAGCCGGAACGTAGGCCTCGACCGGGGGCAGGAGATCCCGATTGACGCGGGCGCGCGGATGACCGGGCGGGTAGGGGCGTTCAGCGTCGGCCTGCTCAACATCCGGACCGGCGACCACGACGCCGGCGGCGATCCGGCCGCGGCGGTCGCGGCCACGAACTTCTCGGTCGTGCGGCTCAAGCGCGACCTGCTGCGGCGCAGCAGCGTCGGCGCCATCGCCACGCGGCGGTCGATTTCAAGAAACGGCAGCGGTTCCGCCGAGACGTACGGCGTCGACGGGACGTTCGGCTTCTACGATGCCTTGTCCATCAATACCTACTGGGCGACGACCCGCACGGTTCGCGACACACTGCTGCCGGCGGCCGCCGAGCCGGACGACATCAGCTACCGGGCGCAGCTCGACTACCGGGGCGACCGCTACGGGGTGGAGCTCGAGCGGCTGGTGGTGGGCGCCGACTTCAATCCCGAGGTCGGCTTCCTGCGCCGCGAGGACTTCGCGCGCAGCTTCGGCGTCTTCCGGTTCAGCCCGCGGCCCCGTTCCATCGCCGCGATCCGACGCTTCGTCTGGGAGGCGCGGTTCGATTCGATCACCAGCCGCAGCCGGGTCGGCCGGCTCGACACGGAGCTGCTCCAGGGCCAGTTCGCCATCGAACTGGAGAACAGCGACCGCATCCAGGTCGACTACCTCCGCAGCAACGAATACGTCGACGAGCCGTACGACGTGGCGCGCGTGCGGGGCCTGGAGGTCGGCACCGGCGGCTACCGCTTCCAGGACGTGCAGGTGGCCTACGAGCTGGGCCAGCAGCGCCGGTTCTCCGGCATGGTAACCGCCCAGCACGGCGGGTTCTTCGGCGGCACGAAGACGACGATCGGGTTCGGCCGGCGGCGGGGCCTGTCGGGCGGGCGGCTGGCGATCACGCCGCGCGTATCGTTCGAGCCGGGCGCGTCGCTCAACTGGATCAGCATCCCGGCCGGCGAGGTCATGACGACGCTCGTCACCACCCGGACGACGTTCACCATGACGCCGTTCCTGTTCGCCAGCGCGCTCGTGCAGTACAACTCGGCCGCCAACGACGTGAGCGCCAACGTGCGGCTGCGCTGGGAGTATCAGCCGGGCAGCGAGCTGTTCATCGTCTACAACGAACAACGGGACACGCTCGCGCGGCGCTTTCCCATGCTCGAGAACCGCGCGCTCATCGTGAAGATCAACCGTCTGTTTCGGTTCTGAGCCGGCAGCGCGCAGCGGCCGGTGGAGTACGGCGCAAGGAGAAGTCAGGGAGGAAACGCCATGCCGAGAAGCAAGAGCATCGTCGCGGCGAGCCTGGTCGTGCTCGGAATCGGGCTTGGCCTCGGGTACGCCTCGCTGCAGAGTCAGGCGCCGGGGCTGGCCACGCAGGACTACATTGACATCGAGCAGTTGTACATCGCGTACACCAACGCAATCGACTTCGGCGCCGCCGACGGCCGCGACTACGCCGGGGTGTTCACGCCCGACGGGATATTCGCCCTGGTCATGCGACTGGCGGACGGCGCCAGCGGGCCCGGACCCTGCCCGGCGGACGGGCCCTGGGAGCTTGCCGATCGCGAGGTCATCCGCGGCAGCATCCCGGACCGGGACGGGTCGCGGGTCTGCATCACCATCCTGGATGGCGAGGACCGTCTGGCCAGCATGGCGTCCGGGTTCCGCGAGGTGTTCGGCACGACTCAGCGGCATGTCTATACCAATCTGCGCATCACGCCGACGCCGGAAGGGGCCCGCGGTTTCGTCTACTTCAACCAGCTCGACGTGAGTACGCTGCCGCCCACGACGACCGTTACGGGCATCTATGAGGACACGCTCGTGAAGACGGCGGACGGCTGGCGGTTCAAGAAGCGCGTCCACACGCACGACGTCCCGTACAGCTGACGAATCCGGCGGGACGAGGAGCATACGCATATGGCGACACGAATGACGGCGGCGCTGTTCTGCCTGGCGTGCGCGCTGGGATCAGGCGTCGACCTGCGCGCCGACGACTGGCCCGAATGGCGCGGCGCCGGCCGGCTCGGGGTGTGGGCCGAGACCGGCATCGTCCAGACGTTTCCGGAGGCGGGCCTGCAGGTCGACTGGCGGGTTCCGGTGCACGAGGGGTATGCCGGACCGGCGGTGGCGGACGGCCGCGTGTTCGTCATCGATGCGCGCCACGTCGGCGCGTACGACGTGGTCGAGCGGCTGGTATGCATCGACGAGCTGAGCGGCGAAATCCTCTGGACGCACGAGTGGGAAGCGAACTACACCGGGCTCTCCAGTACCTGGGCGACCGGCCCGCGCGCCACCCCGACGGTGGACGGCGACCGCGTCTACGCGCTCGGCGCCTCGGGCATCCTGCGCGCGCTGCGGGTCGAGACCGGCGAGCTGCTGTGGACCCGGAACTACGTGAAGGAGTACGACACCGAGATACCGACCTGGGGTCTCGCCGGCGCGCCGCTGGTGGACGGCGAGCGTCTCATCGCGCTGGTCGGCGGCTCGCCCGGCGCCAAGGTGGTGGCGTTCGACAAGCTGACCGGCGCCGAGATCTGGCGCGCGCTGCCCTCCGATTCGGAGCCGGGCTATTCGCAGCCGACGATCATCGCCGCGGGCGGCGTCCGGCAGCTGATCATCTGGCATCCGGAAGCGGTGGCGTCTCTGGACCCCGAGAGCGGGGAGGTGTACTGGGAGCAGCCGGTCCGCGCGGGCGCGGGCATGAGCGTCGCCACCCCTGTGCACAGCGGACGGCGCCTGTTCGTGTCCTCCTTCTATAACGGTTCGCTCATGCTCGGCCTGCACCCCGACCGGCCCGAGGCCAGCGTGACCTGGAAGAGCACAAGCGAGAGCGAGATCCTGACGGACGCGCTGCACGCTGTGGTCAACACGCCGGTGATTCAGGGCGACTACATCTACGGCATTTGCAGCTACGGCCAGCTGCGCGCGTTGAATGCCGCCACCGGCGAGCGGATTTGGGAGACGCAGGAGCTTACCCGGGAGCGCGCGCGCTGGGCATCGGGATTCATCGTGCGCAACGGCGACCGGTTCTTCGTCAACAACGATCGCGGGGAGCTGATCATCGCCCGCTTCACGCCCGAGGGCTATCAGGAGATCAGCAGCACGCAGCTGATCGCGCCGACCACGCGGCCGGGCAATCGGCGTGAGCTGCGCTTCGTCAACTGGTCCCATCCGGCGTACGCCAACCGGCACGTCCATGCCCGCAGCGATACGGAGATCATTCGCGCGTCGCTGAACGCGGCCGATTACGAGCAATGAACCGGATCTACGTCATCCACGAAAACGACGCCTGGGTCGAGCCGCTCCGAACCGCGTTCCATGAGCTGGGACTGCCGTTCGAGGAGTGGTTCCTCGGCGCCGGCCGTCTCGACCTGACGCAGCCGCCGCCGGGCGGGGTCTTCTACAACCGCATGAGCGCGTCGTCGCATACCCGCGGCCACCGCTACGCGCCGGAGCATGCGGCGGCGGTGCTGGCCTGGCTGGAGCGGCACGGCCGTTGCGTCGTAAATTCCTCGCGCGCGCTGCAGCTCGAGGTGAGCAAGGTAGCGCAGTATGCCTCGCTCGAAGCGCACGGCATCCGCACGCCGCGGACAGTGGCCGCCTTGGGGCGGGACGCCATCGTCGAAGCGGGACGGGCGTTCGAGCCGCCGTTCATCACCAAGCACAACCGCGCCGGCAAGGGGCTCGGGGTGCGGCTGTTTCACGACGCCGCCGCGCTGGAGCAGTACGTCGACAGCCAGGCGTTCGAGCCGTCGGTGGACGGCATCACCCTGATTCAGGAGTACATCGAGGCGCCGGAGCCGTGCATCACCCGCGTGGAGTTCGTGGGCGGCCGATTCCTGTACGCGGTACGGGTCGATACCAGCCAGGGCTTCGAGCTGTGTCCCGCCGATGCCTGCCGGGCCGACGATGCGTTCTGTCCGGCGGGGGAGTCGCCCGGCGGCCTGTTCCGGATCATCGAGGGATTCGAGCACCCGCTGGTGGCGCGCTACGAGCAGTTCCTGGCCGCCAACCGGATTCACATCGCCGGCGTCGAGTTCATCGTCGACCGGACCGGAACCGTCTACACCTACGACGTGAACACGAACACCAACTACAACAGCGAAGCCGAGGCGGCGGTCGGCCGGTACGGCATGCGGGCGGTGGCGGTGTATCTGGGCGCCGAGCTGGCGCGCGTCGCTCCGCAGCAGGCGGAACCGGCGCGCTTGGCGAACGCGACCACGCAGGGGAGCTGATGGCGTTCGCGCTGCCGTAGACGCAGATGTCGACAACGCGATTTGTACTGTTGATCGCCGGGGCCGTGGCCGTCGCGGGCGGGCCGCTCGGCTACCGAACCGGGGTGTTGCCGGTAACCGCGGCGCTGGGGCTGCTGGTCCTCGGGCTGCTGGTGTCGCTCTGGGCGGTGGCGGCGGTCGCGCTGCTGCTGCTGCGCGGCGGACTGGCGACGCTCGATCTCCGGACGGGGGCCGCGCTCGCGATCGCGGCCTGCGCCAGCGCAGTGCCGTTGGCCATGATCCTGCCGTCGATCACGGCGCCGCCGATCCACGACATCACCAGCGACACCGACGACCCGCCGCGATTCGACGCCATTGTTGCGGCGCGCGCCGATGCGCCCAACCCGCTCGACTATCGGGGACCGGAGCTGGCGGCTGCGCAGCGCGCGGCGTACCCGGATATCCAGCCGCTGGTGGTCGGCATGCCGCCGAGCGAGGTAATGGAGCTTGCCCGCGCCGCGGCGGAGGCGCTCGGATGGCAGATTGTTGCCGTCAACGCGGACGCCGGGTTGATCGAGGCAACCGACACGACCTACTGGTTCGGCTTCAAGGACGATGTCGCGATACGGCTGCGGCCGGCCGGCGCCGGTGCGACCCGTGTGGACGTCCGGTCGATCTCGCGCGTTGGCGTCGGCGATCTCGGCGCAAACGCCGCACGCATACGAAGGTTTCTGGAATCGCTCGAGCACGCCGCCGGCTGACCGCCGCCGGTGCGGGGTGGGTGGTGGCGCCGGCCGGACTGCGGCGCCGTCCCGAAACGGGGGCCGCGGCCCGGCCCGTCGCGTGTAGCAGAGCCTCGAACCGCGTTACTGGACGCCGCCCGCCGCGGCTTGGGCCTCTGTAGCGCGGGCGCCCGCCAGCATGTTCGGCAGCGCGTAGTTGCCCTCGTGGCAGGCGTACTCGAATAGCGTGCCGTCGAACCGGTTGAGCGGAATCGCGGCGGTCCAATCGCTGGTGAACGTGTGCGGGTTCTCGACCGTGAAGCGGTAATCGATGGTGTCCTCGCCCACCCGCGTGAACCGCTCAATCAGCGTCTGGCCCTCGCCCGAGGCAAAAACGGTCGGGAGGAACAGGCCCCGCTCGTAAAGCTTGTCCGTGAAATTCGTCGTCTCGACTACCAGCGTGTCGCCTTCCCAGCGCCCGCGCGAGTTTCCAAGCCACTGCTGAATCCCGGACGGGATGCGGTCGCGTCCGTCGAGCGGGATGATGCGGGCGTCGTGAATCATCTCGACCACCAGCGCGACGTAATCGGGCGTCTGCAGGATGTGGTAGTTGTGGTTGTAGAAGCCCGGCATCATGGCGCCCGGCAACCCGCGGGTGATGCAGCGGTCATAGGCGCTCATCTCGAGGTAGTGGTCCGGAGCCTGCATTGAGCGCATGCGCACCGCCATGAGCTCCTTCGCCTCCTGCTCTGCCTGCGGCGTCAGCGCCGGCAGCTTGCCGTCGGCGGGCTCGATGATGAGCGAGGTGCGGTTGGTGTCCTGGCCGTACTCGAACCAGAACTCGTTGTAGAAGCCGGTGTCCCCCTCGCGCTCGGAGAACAGCGCGTCGGAGCTGGCCTGGCGGCGCGCCGCCACTTCTTCGTCCGACAGCGTTTCGCGGTCGCCCACCTGGTCGGGCCGCTGCAGCGGCACGACGGTGTTGTTGTTCCAGACGCCCTGGAGGTCCGGATCACCCCACGCTGTCTTCGGCGCCTCGTACTGCTGGCCGGCCAGCCCGGTAGCTCCCGCGATCACGAACACTACGGCCAGGGCGCACGTTGCAATGGGTGCGATGCGTCGTATGGTCATCTCTTCTTCTCCGTTTCTTCCGGCTACACGCCGGTGAGGAGCTTCAGCTCTCAGTTACTGGCCGCCGCCCGCCGCGCCCGCCGCCTCGGTAGCGCGGGCGCCCGCCAGCATGTTCGGCAGCGCGTAGTTCCCCTCGTGGCACGCGTACTCGAACAGCGTGCCGTCGAAGCGGTTGAGCGGAATCGCCGCGGTCCATTCGCCGGTGAAGACCGTCGGATCCTCAACCGTGAAGCGGTAGTCGATAACGTCCTCGCTGACGCGCGTGAAGCGCTCGATCAGGCGCTGGTTCGCGCCCGACGCGAATATGCTGGGTACGAACGTGTTCCGCTCGTCCAGCTTCTCGGTGAAGTTGGTCGTTTCGACCACGAGCGTGTCGCCTTCCCAGCGGCCGCGCGCCGACGCTCGGATTACGCTACGAAATCGAGCCGTCCAATGGTCCGGTACGAGTTCCAATCAGCTTAGACGGCACACCAAAAGAGGTCAAGGAGATGGTGGCTACGCGGTCTCGACGCCGGCCGCGCCCTGGAGCCCCAGCTCGGCCGTGGCGATTTCGCGCATCCGGAACTTCTGCACCTTGCCGGTCACGGTCAGCGGGAACGACTCGACCAGCTTCCAGTAGCGCGGGATCTTGTACGTGGCGATGGCGCCGCGGCAGAAGGCGTCGAGCTGCTCCGGGGACAGGGCGGCGCCGGCCTTCGGCTTGATCCACGCCATCACTTCTTCGCCATAGCGGGCGGAGGGGACGCCGATGACCTGCGCGTCCTCGACGTCCGGATGCGTGTAGAGAAACTCCTCGACCTCGCGCGGATAGATGTTCTCGCCGCCGCGGATGATCAGGTCCTTGATGCGGCCGACGATGTTGACGTACCCGTCGTCGCTCATCGTCGCCAGGTCGCCCGTATGCATCCAGCGCGCGGCGTCGATCGCGGCGGACGTCGCTTCCGCGTCGTTCCAGTACCCCAGCATCACGCAGTACCCGCGCGTGCAGAGCTCGCCTGACGTACCGCGCGGGACGGTGCGGCCGCTGCCGGGATCGATGATCTTGATCTCCACGTGGGGGTGGATCCGTCCCACGCTGGCCACCCGCTTGTCGAGCGGGTCGTCGACGCGGGTCTGCGTCGACACCGGCGACGTCTCCGTCATGCCGTAGCAGATCGTGATCTCGGGCATGTGCATGCGGCCGCGCACCTGCTTCATGACCTCGACCGGGCACGGGGAGCCGGCCATGACGCCGGTGCGCAGCGACGATAAGTCCGTGCCGGCGAAATCCGGATGATTCAGCGCCGCGATGAACATCGTCGGGACGCCGTAGACGGACGTGCACCGTTCTTCCTGGATGGCGGCCAGGAAGGTGCCGGCGTCGAACGCCTCCGACGGCACCACGATGCAGGCGCCGTGGCTGGTGCAGGCCAGGTTGCCGATGACCATGCCGAAGCAGTGGTAGAAGGGCACCGGCACGGCGACCCGGTCGGCCTCGGTGTAACCGAGGATCTCGCCGCAGAAGTAGCCGTTGTTCAGGATGTTATGGTGCGACAGCGCGGCGCCCTTCGGCGCGCCGGTCGTCCCGGACGTGTACTGGATGTTGATGGGATCGTCGTAATCCAGGCTCGCCTCCCGCTCGGCCAGCGCCGCCTCGCTGGTACCTGTTGCCTCATCCAGCAGCGCCTCCCAGTCGTCGTCGAGGATCACGACCTGCTCCAAGGCGGTGCAGCGGTGGCGCACGCTGTCCAGGATGGCGCCGTAATCGGTGGATCGGAACCGCCGCGCGTGGAGCAGGAGCCGCAGCCCGGACTGGTTGACGGCGTGCTGCAGCTCGCGCGCCCGGTACGCCGGGTTGACGTTGACCAGGATGGCGCCGATGCGGGCGGTCGCATACTGCGTGACGACCCATTCGTAGCGGTTCGGCGCCCAGATGCCGACCCGCTCGCCCTTGGCGATGCCGCGCGCGAGCAGTGCCAGCGCGAGCTGCGTAGTGAGGTTCCAGAACTCCTGGTAGCTGGCCCGGAAACCCTGCGAGCGGACGACGAGCGCGTCGCGGTCCGGCCAGCGCCCCACCGTCCGGCGCAGGTTGGCGCCTATCGTCTCACCGAGCAGGGGTGTCTCGGAGGCGCCGTGCAGGTACGCAAGGGTGCTCACACCGGGCTGATTATAGTGGGCGCGCCAGGGCTGAATTTCCGGCCGGGTGCGATAGGATGGGCAGCGTCGGCGGCATGTGCGGCCGGCCACCGAGTCGCAAGGAGGAACGATGGGCATCCCGGTCCGATCCGACCAACGTGAGGAGCCGTCGCGGCGCCGCTTCATCCAGGGCACGGCCGCGGCGGCGGGCGGCGTCGCCGCGCACGCGCTGGGCGCGCCGGTCGCGGCGGCGGCGCAGGCGCCCGTCCGCAACAGCCCGGGCGCGCGGCTGCGCGCGCTGCTGTCTCGGCCCGAGCCGAGCCGCTGCGTCAATTGCGGGGATGTCGCCACGGCGCGCCTCGTGGAGATGCACGGGTTCGAAATCGCCATGACGGGCGGCAGCGCGATGTCGCTGAGCCAGTTCGGGCTGGGCGACTACGGCATGGGCACGATGGACGACCTGATCGGATTCTGCCAGCGCGCCGCGGAGGCGATCGACATTCCGATCATCGCCGACGCGGACGACGGCGGCGGGAACCCGCTCAACGTCTACCGCACCATTCAGCGCTACGAACAGGCCGGCGCGGCGTGCGTCATGATCGAGGACCTGTATGGCGCGAAGCATCTGACCGGCTACAGCGAGGGCAAGATCCTGAGCGCGGACGCCATGGTCGACAAGATCCACGCCGCCACGGACGCGCGCCGCGACGCCGACATGGTGCTCATGACCCGCTGCGACGTCCTCGCGGCGGGCGGCACGCTCGACGAGGCGCTCGAGCGCGTGGCCCGCTACGCGCGCGAAGGCGGCGACGTCATCTTCGTGCCGTCGATTCCGGTGGACCAGTGCCCGCGGGCGATCGAGACGGCCGGCCGGCCGATGCTGGCGTCCGTTTCGTCGGTTGGGGACGCCCGCGACAACCGCGTGAGCATCGCCTTCTTCGCCGGCCTCAACCTGCTGGCGCTGGGCGCGGTCGACCGCGCCCTCGGCGAGCTGGCGCGCGACGGACAGGTCGGCGCCACGGGCGAACTGGCGCTCGATCCCGACCGCCGCTGGGAGCTGGTGCGCAACCAGACGATGGTCGAGCGCGCGAAGCGCTACAACGCGCAGCGCGAAGGAGCGCAGTAGGGTGCCGCGGCACCTGCGAACCGTTCGATTCCATGGGCTGCCGGCGCTGGTGGCGGTATCGGCGCTGGCCGCCTGCGCCGGGGAGCCGCAGCAGGCGCCGGAGCCGCAAGTATCGCTCGCGGGCGTCATCGACTTCCACGCCCACTCCGGTCCCGACTCCCGCCCGCGGTCCGTCAATGACATCGAGGCGGCGCGCGCCGCGCAGGCGGCCGGCATGCGCGGCCTGGTGCTCAAGAACCATTTCACGACGACGGCCGCCCGCGCTGCTCTGGCGATGGAGCAGGTCGACGGGCTCGAGATTTTCGGCGGCGTCGTCCTCAACCGCGCCGTGGGCGGGTTGAACGCGGAGGCGGTGCGCCACATGGTCTGGACCTCGGGCGGCCGCGGCAAGGTGGTATGGCTGCCGACATTCGACGCCGAGTACTACGTGACGCGCGAGGAATCTTCCGAGCCGTTCGTGTCCGTGGTCGTCGACGGCCGGCCGGCGCCCGAGTTGGAGGAGATCTTCACGCTCGTGGCGGAGCACGACCTGGTGCTGGCCACCGGCCACTCCGCGCCTGAGGAAGTGCTCCTGCTCATTCCGGAGATGCAGCGGTTGGGCGTCAGGCGCATTCTCATCACTCACGTCTTCGGGCAGTACCCCACCATGGGGCAGATGCGCAGCATGGCGGACGCCGGCGCCGTGATGGAGATCGACTGGTTGGCAGTGTATGGCGGTGGGCGGACAATCGACGAATACGTGGAGGCCGTCAACGCCCTCGGCGCCGAGCACTTCCTGATGTCCTCGGACCTCGGCCAGGCGAACAACCCGCTGCACCCCGACGGTTTGCGTGCCTACATCCAGGCATTTCGCGGGGCGGGAATATCGGACACCGACATCGACACGATGATTAGCGTCAACCCGGCAAGGCTGCTGGGCCTTCAAGAATAGCGGCGGAGGACGAGGCTCCCGCGGCACGGTGATCCTGCGGATGTAGTATCCACGCCATGAGAGGATTTCAAGTGAGCCGATCAGTGTCTGCGGCGCGCGCCGCGCTTGTCATCGCAATCGCTGCAATCGCAATCCCTGAGCTGCTGTCCGCAGAGCGCAATACGCTGCACGCGCAATCGCGGGGCGAATACGTGCCGGTCACGGACGCCATGCTCCTGGACCCCGACCCGGAGGACTGGCTCATGTGGCGCCGCACGGTCAACGCCTGGGGATACAGTCCCCTGCGGCAGATCGACCGCGACAACGTGGATGATCTGCGCCTGGTCTGGACCCGGGCGATGGGGCCCGGCAGCCAGCAGGCCACGCCCCTGGTGTACGACGGTGTGATGTACCTGCCCAATCCCGGCGACCTGACCCAGGCGATCGACGCCGAGACCGGCGACCTCCTGTGGGACCACCGCCGCAACGTTCCCGAAGACGTCGGTTCGTACGTGGGGGGGCTGGAGACGACGAACCGGAGCCTGGCGCTCTACGGCAACTTCGTCTTCGATTCGAGCGCCGACGATTACATCTACGCCCTCGAAGCCACGACGGGCCGGCCCGCGTGGGAAACGCAGATTTTCGACTACCAGACCCACCCCGCGCGGCAGTCCTCCGGCCCGTTCGTCGCCAACGGCAAGCTCGTCTCCGGGCGGAGTTGCCGTCCGCGAGCCGGTCCGGTGTCCTGCGTGATCACCGCGCACGATCCCGCCACCGGCGCAGAGTTGTGGCGCACGCGCCTGATTCCGGCGCCCGGAGAGCCGGGGGACGAGACGTGGGGCGACGTGCCGTACGAGGAGCGGGTACACGTCGGGGCATGGATGGTGCCCAGCTACGATCCGGCGCTGGACCTGATCTACATGGGGACGTCGGTGACGTCGCCGGCGCCCAAGTTCATGCTCGGCGGCGCGCGCAACAAGCACCTGTACCACAATTCGACGCTGGCCTTGAACGGGGACACGGGCGAGATCGTCTGGTACTACCAGCACCTCATCGACCACTGGGATCTCGACCATCCCTACGAGCGCTATCTTGTCGACACGGCCGTCGCCCCGGATCCCGCATCGGTCAGCTGGATCAACCCGCGGCTCCAACCCGGGGAGCGACGCCGGGTGGTGACCGGGATTCCGGGCAAGACCGGCGTCGTCTACACGCTCGACCGCGAGACCGGCGAGTTTCTGTGGGCCAATCCGACCATCAGCCAGAATGTGATCAACAGCATCGACGGGGCGACGGGGGAGGTATCGGAGAACTCCGAGGTCGTCTTCTCCAGCGTGGGACAGACGGTCACGGTCTGCCCGTCCTTGAGCGGCGGCAAGAACTGGGACGCGGGCGCGTACAGCCCCGACACCCACACCATGTACTTCTCGCTGCGCAACACCTGCGCCGATCAGATGGCGACGGACCAGGGAACGCTGTACGAGCTGGCGTCGCGAGGCAGGATTGCGCCGGGCACCGATCAGGTCGGCACCGTGCGGGCGATTTCGGTGGAGACCGGCAACACGCTCTGGCTGCATGAGCAGCGGGCTGCCACCTCGGCGCTGGTCGCCACGGGCGGCGGGCTTGTCTTCGGCGGGGACTACAACGGCCGGTTTCGGGCGTTCGATCAGGTCACCGGCGAAGTGTTGTGGGAGGTGAACCTCGGCTCACCGCTCACCGGGTATCCGATCACGTACGCGGTCGGCGGCCGGCAGTACGTGGTGGCGAGCACGGGGTCGGCTGCAAATGCCTCGAGCATGATACGGCTGACACCGGAGCTGCGCCCGAGCGCCGGCAACAACATCTTCGTCTTCTCCCTGCCTGAATAGTCATGTATGCGCCGTGGTTTTCTACAGTCGTTCCGTATGTTCTTTAAGTGACTGTTAAATAATCAGTTATTACTCATATTAGAATCCTGTCTCAGGCGGACAGACCCCGTAAAATACGCTCCATTCCCGTATATTATACTGGAATGTATACTGTAACCACAGCCGACGCCAAACCCCGCCGATCCAAGCCTCGAGGCCGACACCCCGACAAGGCCCTCTCGGCCGCCTTCATCCGCAGCGCGCCGCCGGGACGGCACGCCGACGGGAACGGCCTGTTCCTCTACGTCAAGCCCGAGGGAACGCGAAGCTGGATCCAGCGGATCGTCATCCGCGGACGCCGCCGCGAGATGGGACTCGGGAGTGTCTCGCTCGTCTCGTTGGCCGAAGCCCGCGAACTGGCCCTCGCCAACCGCAAGCTGGCCCGGTCCGGCGGAGACCCTCTGGCCGACAAGCGGCGCATCCAGGGCGTTCCGACATTTGCCGAAGCGGCCCGGCGCGTGGTCGAGCAGAAGCAGGGCGGATGGCGCGGCCGGTGGCACGCGCAGAACTGGATCCGCAGCCTCGAACGGTACGCCTTCCCGCGCATCGGCAGCCGGCCTGTCTCTCAGGTCAACAGCGCCGACGTGCTGGAGATCCTCACGCCGATCTGGCACGTGAAGCCGGAGACGGCGCGGGCCGTGCGCCAGAGAGTCCGGTCGGTGCTGGAGTGGTCCGTCGCGATGGAGATGCGCATGGACAACCCCTGCGACCGCGTCCTGCCGGTCCTCGGTCCCCAGGGCGACATCGTGCAGCACATGCAGGCGCTCGCTCACAAGGACGTGGCCGCAGCGGTGGAGACGGTGCGGAAGTCAGGGTCTGCCGCGCCGGCCATCAAGCTGGCGCTGGAGTTTCTGGTGCTGACCGCGGCGCGGTCGGGAGAAGTCCGGCTGGCGACGTGGGACGAGATGGACGTGGCCGGCCGCGTGTGGACGATATCGGCTCAGCGGATGAAGGCGAAGCGCGAGCACCGGGTCCCGCTATGCCGGCGGGCGGTCGAGGTCCTCGAAGCCGCGCGGTCGCTCGGCGGCAGCAACGATCTCGTGTTCCCGATGCGGAGCGGGAACCCGATAGCGGCGTCGACGCTGCCGAAGGTGCTCCGGCAGCACGGGATCGCCGCCGTGGCGCACGGCTTCCGCTCGTCGTTCCGGGACTGGGCGGCCGAGGAGACCGACCACCCGCGCGAGGTCATCGAGGCCGCGTTGGCGCACATCGTGCAGAACAAGGTCGAAGCGGCGTATGCACGGTCGGACCTGTTCGAGCGGCGGCGGCGGCTGATGACCGACTGGGCCGCGTATCTCGTGGTCCGCCGGGTGGGTGATACGGCTGTGGCGCTGCGCCGGAGACGAATTCGGTAACGCCGCTATTCCGAGGATGGCTTGGGCATCAACTCGAAGAACTTGTCCGCCCGATAGACAACTTCCTCGATGGCATCAGATCGGAACACCTCCGTGTGGATCCGTTCGCAGCCATGAGTCACAGAGTCTATTGCAGTCTTTTCCCAAAGAGCTTTGCACGGCCAAGTCTTAACGAGTTTCGTGAACGGTGCGATAGTCCTAAAGTGCCGTACTCGCTCTTTCACATCGACCGCAAAGCCCACCTTGAATCGGCTCGGATCACTGCTCGGTTCAGGCAGCAGCAGGTAGAAAACCGAGTCTGCTCCACTTTGGGCAGCAGCATCTTGCTCTACCAAGCCATCCAAAGTGGCCTTTATCCTGTCGTATTCGTCCTGTGTGATGTACGAGACCCTCTGACCCTTGGCTTCCTCACTTCGTAACTGGATCGGCTCGATTTTGAAACGCTTGACAATCCTGTGAACTGCCTGTCTACGTACGCCGTGCCACGCTGCTATGTCACGGATGGCTACTTGGGGCTGCGCTGTGACGTTCTGTCCAGTTTGACTAGGGTCGTCGCGGAAGTTGTCGAAGTTCGTCTGTCCAGCACAGTCCTCGTGTAGAGCTACTCACCGGACGTTGCCAAGGGGATCAAGACGCGCTTGATGGTCAGGAAGCGCTGGTTAACCTCCCCGAAGGCCAACTTGGCGCCGAAGATGCGCTTCCGCTCGGTTCAAGCGCTCTCTGGCCGTGTCGAGCCGATTTGGTAGGGACGATCCTGCTTGGGCCAACTGTGCGGCTGCCCATTCTCGTCGGGCATTCAGCAGTTCAACGGTGAGGCGATGGTCAAGGGGTAGCATGCTCATAGCGTCGACCTCCATCGCACGGCCATATCCTCCCGGTTCTTGGCGGACTTACGCCACCGACCACCTTCAGATTACCGCGGCCATCAGCATCCCTGCAAGGACGGAACGTGGGCATGCCGTCATCGACGCCGCGCTGGCCGAACGCCGTGAGCGGCCAGCCAGAGGAGGACTACGACGGGCCGGACCTGTTCGACCGGCCCCGGCTGCCGATGGATGACTGGGCGACCTACCTTGCCGGCGCACACCATCCGCAGTCTCCCATCGCGGAGCCTGCGGAACAAGAAGTCGCCGGCAACGCAGCACCGTGACCACGGCCGAACCCGATCCTTGCTCCCCCTGATCGATCAGACCGACCCCCGCAGAATGGGTGGGGGCGCGACCGGGAGCACGGACAGACGTCAGGCGCGGGACAGGGATCGAGCGCGGAAGGACATCGAAACGAGAGCGCCGGAGAAGGAGAACATCCAGGCGCGCGACGACGAAGTTCCGGGCGGTGGAGAGAGACTGACGGGCGGCAGATCAGGAGACACGGAGGCTGGCCATGACACCCGTTAGGCGTCATAGCCAGCCTACCCAATGTGCGTACATTGGGATCTGGCGAAGGGCTCCGCCCCCTCGACCCCCGCACGGAGATTCGGCGCGCCGCGCCGGTTCAGACCCCGCGGCCATTTCGGCCGTCGCCGGGTCGACCGCGGGCCGGACATGACGGTCCGGCGGTTCGCGACCACGAGGCCGCCGGGGAGCGATGCCACCCCGCCGTCCAGCTGGTCAACCGCGTCGGCGACGACTATACGGCGCACGGACACGACCACGACGGCGCGACGGCGGTGGTCGGCGACGAGCCGATGCACTTCCGGGAGCGGCGGCCAGGCGCGAGGCACGGCAAGGGGTTCGAAGGGGGACGCAGCTCCCCCTCGCCAGATGCGCAATGTGGCACATTGCGTGGGCTGGCTCATGACACGTAACTCGTCAGGAGCCAGCTGTTCCCGCGCGCCGTTTCCTTCGTTCGTGAGCTGGTCATTTCGGATCTGGTGAGCGGGTCCAGATGTTCAGGTCTGGTTCCGTTTCCGTCATGAGATTGCCGCGTCGTCATCTGCCCCGGTTGCTCTGATTCGGATGGAACGGGGTGGTTGGGATCTGGCGGGTCGGTGGGATTGTTCGGAGCTCATGTGCCGGTTGCCCTCGCCTCGTGTGCCCCGGTCGGTCGGGCGTTCTGGTTCGGTGGATCGACATGGTCCTGGTTCCGTGGGCCGACGCGGTCCTGGTGCTGGAGATCGACGTTGTTTCGCTGCGCACGGTGCTGGTCGAGTGTAGCACGGAGTCCATGTAAACTGTTTACTAGTAATACTTTACGTAAATATACCTCTCCGGACCGTACGAGCGCAGACAGGACCGCACAGGCATCCCGTACGACCTCTGTTTTCGCCGCCAGATCGTCCGGCAGCCTTTCGGAAGGGAGCGTCTGAGAGAGCATCGTCGTCTAAGGGCCAATCTGGACGAGCGTGCGCGGAGCCGGCGTCCAGGCCGCAGCCCCGCGCAGCGGGGGCGGAGCGTCAGCGGAGCGCCTGGACGCTGGCGAGCACACGCTCACGCTGCTGGCCCGACGATGCCACCGGTGACCCGAGCGCCGCGCAAGCGGCGTGATGCGCCGCCTGACGGGGTGGTTCGCCTCCGCAGACCTCCCGTCAGACCGTGATACTCTGTCCGCGATGGACGCCCACGCCGCCGTGAGGATGCTGACCGTCGCTGGTGCGCCCAAGAGCAGTGCAAGGTCCGTGGAGGTCTGAGGTCAGGTGCCGAGTCCCGCACGTGCCAACGACTTGCAGAGCCAGCACTCTCACCACTCGTCGTTCCGGGAAAAGCTCATCGAGCATCTTTTGATCGGCGAGTTGCTCAAGCTCTCATGGAAGAACGGTGGTTGTTCGTTGGAGATCTCCCGCCCCGAGGTGGATCGGGCCGGCTACGACCTCGTAGCTGAAGACGGAAGATACCTGCGACATATTCAACTGAAGGGGGCGCGGAAGGGCGCAACGACTGCGACGCAGGACGTCCAGCTCGCATTGGCCGAAAAGCCCTCCGGGTGTGTTGTCTGGGCGTTTCTCGACGACGATTCGTTGAGCCTCGGACCGTTCCTTTTCTTCGGTGGCGAGCCCGGACGGCCACTCCCCGACTTGGACTCGTTCGGGAAGACGAAGCACACGAGGGCCGACGCTAACGGAGTTAGGCGCGTACGACCCAATCTCCGAGTCGTTCCAAAGGGGCACTTTAGGCGTCTCGAAACGATAGAGGAACTATGGCGGACGCTGTTCGGTGAACACTGAACCGCACGTCTGACGTGAGTTGCTGGCACCGCACGGCGGCTGCGGGTGGGCAAGGCTGTGATACGGTGCGGTCCGTGGGCGGCTTTAGTTGTCTCTGGGATTCCCGTTCAAAATAGGGGAATCACAACGGGAATCATGGTCGGCATACCTTCGGCAAGTCATTTTTTATGAGTGACTTATGAAAATAATGAAACTCACCCTGCCTGAATAGACGTACATTCTCAGCAGGCGTCCATAGTCGTGCAGTAATAGCCATAAATATTTTATTACCGGTGCTGGGTCCGCAGAACGATATCGTGCAGCATAGGCGCGCGCTCCCTCACCAAGACGTGGCCGCGGCCATCGAGACGGTGCGGGCATCGGCGTCGGCTCAGCCGGCGATCAAGCTGGCGTTCGAGTTTCTAGTGCTGACCGCGGCGCGGCCCGGTGAGGTTCGGCTTGCGACCTGAACTGTCGGGGCCGATCCCGGCCAGTCATGCCCTCGTCGCCCGGAACGCGGTGATCGGCGCAAGCGCCATGAAGTCGTCCCAGAAGGGATCCCGCTGCTCGGCCGGATCCAGCATCGCATCGACCCAGCGAAAGTCGTTGAAGCCGGCGTCTCGCATGGCGGCCTCGCAGGTGGCCGGTTGCAGGTAGTAGTTCTCGAACTCGAACGTCCGATCGTCGTGGTTGGTGATGCGGTACCGGATGGCTTCGCCCTCGCGGGGCGGATGCCTCGCACATGTCCGTTCCAGTCCGTACTTGACGAGAGACACATCGTCCGGACTGGGCGGATTGCGAACATTGTCGTTGAAGCCGACGAGCAGGCCGCCGGGCCGTAGCGCACGGAAGCAGGCGCGGCCGAAGCGCTCCACCTCGTCCGCGGTGCGCGCGTAGTTCAGTAGATAGATGGCCGTCACCACGTCGACCGGCGCGGCGGGCGTGAATGCCGCGGCATCCGCGCAGACATAGCGGCAGCCGACTCGCTCTGCCCGCTCTTGGGCCTCGGCCAGAGCGACCATCGCCGTCGAGATGTCGACGCCGGTCACCTCCGCCGCACCAGCCTGCATGAACTGACGGGCGTAGACTCCCTCGCCGCACGCCATGTCCAGCACCGTCCGGTCGTACAGGTCACCTAGCAAATTCATCAGGGTGTACCGCTCGATGAAGTGGCGGAACAGTAACCACTTGGAGTCGCGGTAGCGCTCGGCGATGGTGTCGTAGGTCGGCGTGAGGCGAACTCACGTGCGGCCATGATATGCCACAGCACGCCGATTCGGTTGCCGTGTCCGGTATGATGGCGGCGGCGCAGACGGTGTGGGGCGGGGTCGTGATTCGGCATCGTCGGACAAGAGCCATCCTGGAGAGCGTGCGCGGAGCCGGCGTCAAGGCCGTCAGCCCGCCGGGGTGTGGGAATCAACGCGGGAAGCGTGGCTATACCAGTGATAACAAGTCACCTTTTATGAGTGGCTTACGAGGACTCTACAGCTAATCCCGGCGGACTGGAAGCACGACATGAGACCAGCGGCGGGCACCTGCGGCAGCACCGTCCTCCTGGCGCTCGGCGTTACTCTCGCGGCCTGCGGCGGCCCGGCTCCGGAGATGCCCGCGCCGGCCGCCGACGCGCCGCTGGCCGGCGGCCAGGTGGGCGGCAACCCCTGGGACATCGGGTTCTCGACGGACGCCGGGCAGAGCCTGCTGGTGGTGGCCGACGGTCGCACGCACCGGGTGCACACGCTGAACCGCGAGACGTTGGAGGCGGTCACGTCGTTCGGCCGCCAAGGACGCTGGGCGGGCAACTTCGAGTCGCCAAACAGTCTGGCGATCGACTCGCAGGGCAACCTGTATGTCGGGGATACGCTCGACGGCCGCCGCGTGCAGAAGTTCGTGCACGCGCAGTGAGCTCGGCGTCAGGGCCGGGCGCCAGGCGCCACGGTGCAGCCTGCGCCGGGCCGGCGAGGCGTTCTCCGCGGAATCTGCGCGGTGGTGAACAGACGGGCGTTTATCGCGGCGTGTCTGGCGGCGGGCGGCTCGGTGGCGACCGGCGCCGCTGATGCAGCCGCCGCGGCCGCCAGTGCAACCGCCGCGGCGAACGACCCGTTTCCGTGGCGCCAGTTCGGGGATCGGCTGCGGAGCCGGTTTCGCGATCCGCGGCGGCATTTCATTTTCGAGTACTACCCCTGGTACTCGGCCGACCCGTTCTGGCATTGGACGCAGTGGGACCGGCGCCCGCCGGTCGATTTGGCCGCCAATACCATGCCGCTGCTCGGGGCGTACGATTCCCGGTCGCGGGCGGTGGTCGAGCAGCACGCCCGTTGGATCGCGGAGGCCGGCGTCGGCGTGATCAACGTGAGCTGGTGGGGCCGGGACAGTTTTTCGGACCGTGCGGTTCCATTGGTCATGGACGTGATGGCGGATCACGATATCCGGGTGACGTTTCACCTGGAGCCGTACAGCCGGGACCGGGCAGAGAGATTGCCCGACGATGTGCAGTACCTGCTGGACCGCTACGGCGCGCGGCGCGGGTGGGACTGCTTCTTCATCGATGAACGCGCCGACGGGACGCAGGGGCCGGTCTTCAAGCTCTTCTCCACGACGCGGCCGGAGCGGACGCAGGACTGCCATGGCGTGTGGCATCAGGTAGCGTCGTACGTGCCGGACTGGGAGTGGCGCCGCCAGACGGACCGGCTCCGGGAGGCGGTGCGCGCCGATTTCACGGAGGTGACGTTGCTGTCGAATACGTCGGACACGGCACGGGCCGCGGCCTCGGGGTTCGACGGCATCGCTGTCTACAACCCGCGGGAGTCATTGGCTCGCTGGCTGGACCACGCGCGGCGGGCGTCACGCGACGGGTTGCTGTTCTGCCTGCCGGTTAATCCCGGATGGGACGAGATCGAGCGGCGCGTCGTCCCGCCCCAATCCTGCTACCGCCCGCGGTCGTTCGTTCCTGCGACCCGAGAGCTGGAGTGGTCGCGGGCAGCTGACCGGGAGTGGGCCCGTGAACTCGCGGAGCAGCGCACCGAGGCCACCTTGCAGTTGAACCTCATCCTGCAAACCCATCCCTTGTTCGGGAATGCGGAGCGGGGCTTCTTTCTGGCGTACATCACCTCGTTCAACGAGTGGCACGAGGGGACTCAATACGAGCCGATGAGAGATTACGCGGACCTGACGCGGCCCGCGAGGGAAGTCGGATACCACAATCCGGCTGATGGCCACTATCGGCTCAGGCATCTGGCCGAACTGCTCGGGCGCTTGTAGCGGCAGGCTAGAGTCTCAGGCCAGCGACTGGCGGCGATGCATCCCGCCTCGACTGTGTTGCTCGTCGGTCACGGCCTCGACCATATGTGAGCGACGAACAACGCAGCTCAGGCGGGATGCATGGGCGGTCGAATGCAGCGGGGCTTTTGCCACGGGCTGCTACGCTGTTGGTGAGATCGATACGGGCGCCAGAGCGCGCCGGCGGGATCATTCGGGACTGGGACGTGACTGCGATTGGCAGAGTGGCGGCGGCCTGCGTAATCGTCGCGACGGGGAGCCCGGCGTTCGGCCAGGCCCCGGAGGCGCCGGCCTTCGAGGTGGGTGGGGGCTACGCCTTTCTCGGCGGCGCGGGTGCGACGGAGGGGTACGGCGCCGGGTGGTTCGCCGACGGGGGCTGGCGGGCGACCTCCTGGCTGAGCCTGGTCGGCGAGGTGGGCCGGCACCGCCGCCGGCAGGATATCGGATTCATCGACGTCGAGACGAACGTTGACAGCGCGATGGCCGGGGTTCGGCTCCTGCATCGCCGGCCGCGATTCGCGCCGTATGCGCAGGTCCTGCTCGGCGCCGTCCGGGTGGAACGGACCACCCACCTGGCGTTTCCGGTCGACTCCGTGGCCGGCGAGGACGCTGCCTACGGAGCTCTGCAGATTGGCGGCGGCATCCAGCTGCCCTTGTCCGCACGGCTGGCGATCCGCATCGGCGCCGACTACCGGCGCGTATTCGACGCTTACCGGTTGCACCACCACCGGTTCTTCACCGGCGCGGTCTACACCTTCGGCGGACGGTGAGGGCGTCCGCGGCCGAGTTCCGGAGCCGGGCGGGGGCGAATGCCGTGGCGCAGTTCCATCTCGGCGTGGCGCGGCCTGGATCGGAAAGGCGAGGGCGCACCGCGCCCTCCGGGAGCTCGACCGCGCGGCGGCCGCCTATCAGCGGGCGCTGGCAGTCGACCCGGCGAATGCAACGGCGCGCCGGGAGCTGGAAGACCTTGGTTCCGGTCCGCGCCAATAGTCCCAATGTAAAATAGGCGGTTCCCACGTTCCACGCATGAGGGGGAAGTCATGAAGGCGCGTCAGAATTTGAAGACCAGCGGAGCCTTGGTTCCTGTGCTGGCGGTTGTGGCGGCGTTGGCCGCCGCGTTTCCGCCAGCCGTTGCCGCGCAGTCGACAGGGACGCTTGCCGGGAGCGTGACGGCGGACGGGGAAGAAGTACGCGCGTTCCGGGTGAAGGCGCGGGACACGGTGGGACGTGTGGCGTACACGGTGTATACGGTGGACGGCCGCTACCGGATCTACAACCTGCCGCCCGGGTCGTATGAGGTGCAGGTAATCGAGGCGGGCTATGCGCCGCTGGTGAAGACGGTGGAGGTGTCGGGGGGGCGGACGGCGACGGCGGACCTGGCGCTGGAGTCGACGGGCCAGGTGGCGGCTCAGGGCGCGGGCGCCGGCAGTGAGGGCGCACGGGCGAACTACGGCGGCACGCAGGTGAACGCGGACGGCGCGGCACTGGTGGACTTCGACGAGCTGTATCCGCCGCACCCTGCGCGGGACGTCATGCTGCGTTCGTGCTTCGGCTGCCACGGCCCGGCGGCGTTCCACAACCGCGGGATGAAGAACGAGGCGGGCTGGCGGCGCGCGGTGGACCGGATGTTCGACGTGGACGGACGCGTGGCGAACATGTCGGTGGGGGTTCCGCAGTTGACGCACGAGACGGTGTCGGAGGAGGAGAAGGAGCTGATCATCGACTACCTGGCGGACAACTTCGGGCCGGGGTCGGCGCCGCGGGACCTGCTGCTCGACCCGCTGGTGCGGGACGAGGCGGGACTGTCGGAGGCGGTGTACATCCAGTATGAGCTCGACCGGGGTCCGCGGCCCGAGGTGAGCGGTCGCGCGCCGTCGGGGTCGATCCACAGCGTGTTCGCGAGCCTGGCGGAGCCTGGCGTGATCTGGGTGTCTGGGAACGGCTCGAACTCGATCATCAAGGTGGACACGCAGGAGCGGGACTTCGCGGCGCGGACGACGGAGTACTGGATAGACAACGCGGAGAACATCAACGTCACGCCGCACGGGATCCTGGAGCTGAACGGGACGGTGTACTGGGTGGAGCTGACGGGGGACCACCTGGGGGAGCTGGACCCGGTGACGGGGGAGATGCAGCGGTATCGGATGCCTGTGACGGGCGGCGGCGCGCACAGCTGCTGGGCGGACTCGCGGGGGAACATCTGGTACACGTATTTCGCGTCGGCGGGGAAGATCGGTCGGTTCGACACGCGGACGAAGGAGTTCGAGGAGTGGGAGCCGCTGTCGGGCTTCAGCGGGTACGGGATTGTGGTTGACCGTCAGGATCGGGTGTGGGCGGTGGGACTGCACACGCCGGCAACGCTGATGTACAACCAGGAGACGCAGGAGTGGAAGTCGTATCCGATGGAGAACCCTGCGCGGCGGCCTGCGATAGACGCGAACGGGAAGATCTGGGCGGCGCACTTCTACGGGAACGCGATCACGAAGATCGACCCGGTGACGGACGAGATTACGGAGTACAAGCTGCCGCTCAAGGACGGGAACCCGTATGACGTGTGGCCGGACGGGGACGACAACTTGTGGGTCGAGAACATGATCTACAACTCGCTGGTGAAGTTTGACCAGGGAACGAACCGGTTCACGTATTTTCCGTTTCCGGAGCTGCGGGCGCATACGCCGAAGCTGGATGCGGACCGGTCGGGCGTGCTGTGGTTCACGCTGGGGAACCCGTCGGGACCGGGGATTGCGGCGCTGAAGCCGAAGGGCAACGTGCCGCCCGCAGGGACGGCATCGGCCCCGACTTCGCGATGGACTCCTTCGACGGCCCGCTCACGGCAGAAGAGATCTGGAACGTGGTCAACTACGTGAAGAGCCTGAGCGAACCCTAGTCCGGGCGGCGTGCGCATTCGTTGACATCTGATGCGTATGAAATTAGCATCTGATGTCATGCGGACTACCATCGATATCTCCGCGCCGATCCTCGAGGAGTTGAAGCAGGTCAAGAGGAAGAACGGCGGCACCCTGGGTGAGCTTGTCAATGGGCTGCTGGCAGAGGGACTCAAAATGCGCCGTTCGGATCCGGCGGCGCGGGAGCTCGACTGGACCAGCCAGCCAATGCGTGCACGCGTCGACCTCGATGACAAGGAGGCCGTCTACGCGTTGCTCGACGATGACGGCGCATGAGCTACACCGTCGATGTCAACATTCTGCTGTACGCATCCGATCGCGAGTCACCGTTCCACCAGGCGGCGGCCGCCTTCCTGCGCGAGCGAGCCGGAGACCCGGACATTTTCTGCCTCATGTGGCCGGTCATCATGGGCTACGTGCGTCTGGCCACTCACCCGCGGCTGTTCGATAGGCCGCTCACTCCGAGCGCAGCGGTCAGCAACGTTGCCGCCTTGGTGGTGATGCCTCGGTGTCGCGTGGTTAGTGAGCCGGAGGACTTCTTGGAGGCCTACCGCGAGGTCGCCGTTGAGGTCATGGCGCGCGGCAACCTGGTGCCGGACGCGCACGTGGCGGCGCTGGCGAGAGCGCACGGCATTCGTACCATCTACACCCACGACCGGGACTTCAGGAAGTTCCCTTTTCTGCGCGTCGTAGACCCGGTTGGGTAAGCGGCTGCCACGGGTGCGTGCGGGACGCCCTTCCGCCAGTGCGACAGGTCGAGTGCTAATTTCCTCAGGTTGCGCCGTCTCCGGCTGAGCTGTCGGCATCAACTCGATCGTCGACGGCGGGTCGCGCTGACGAAGCGCCGGACGAGCCATCCCAGCAGTGGCAGGCTGACCGCCAGCATGCCGTACTCGTAGTAGAAGTGTGGTTGGACGCCGGTGGTTATGTCGTCCAGGGCCGCGAAGTCGAGCAGGAGCAGCCCCAGAACCGCAACGGCTATGGCGGGTCGTTCCAATCGAGTCGCTGCCGTACCTCCTTAGCTGTCGCGAGCCCATCGGGCGAGCGGCTGCTGCGTCACATCCGCTGGCGGATCGGCACGAGCACGGCCGCCCAGTAGACCGGGTCGTTCGTCGGGTTCTTCCAGGCGTGGTTGGTGTTGCGCTGGATGACGACGTCGCCGGGGTGCAGCGTCGTCTCCTCCTTGTCGAGCATGAGAATCAGCTCGCCACCCAGCAGGACGTCGATGTCGACCGTCTCGGTTCGGTGCCACACGGGGGGCGCGTCCGCCGTCGTTGGCGGCAACGCCACGAAATGGAAGTTGGCGCCGCCAACCTCGGGTTCGATCCGCGCCATATCGGTCGGATAGAGCGTGCGCGGTTCGGGCTGCGGGCCGGGACCGAACGGATCGTCCCCCGTGGTCTTGAAGATGTTCGGGAATTCCGGACCGATCGTGACGCGATCGTCGGCGACGATATAGGAGTTGCCTTCCGCGTCGTTGCCGGTGACGACGCGCCGCATGCCCTGCGGCAGCGCAATCCCGGGCATCGGCGCGGCCGCTGTAGCGGGCGCTTGCTCCTCGCCGGCGGGCGCCGAGGCGGTCATGCAGGCGGACGATCCCAGCAGGGCGCCGAACGCGGCGGCGCCGAGGGACTGCGTGACGAGTGTACGGCGATCCATCGCAAGGGACTGGGGCAGTCGAGCGTCGTGAGAGTCCGCGTCTCGGGTCATAGTGTTCTCCTTGGGCATCGACGGTGACAGATTGCGATTCTAACGGGTGACGCTTCGTATCGCGTGGCCGATCGGCAGAGCGGTGGTGTTTTTGACCTGCTTCAGGGCGAAGCTCGACTTGATGCTCGCCACGCCCTCCAGCCGCGTCAGCTTGTCCCGCAGGAAGTGCTCGTACGCGTCGACGTCCGGGACGGCCACGCGGAGCATGTAGTCCGCGTCACCGGTCATCAGGTTGCATTCCAGGACTTCCGGCCATTCCCGGATCGCGCGTTCCAGGATATCGAGCCGGTCCTTGACCTGCAGGTCGAGCCGGATCTCGATGAATACGGTCACCGCCCGGCCAACGGCGCGGGAATCCAGGAGCGCGACGTAGTCGCGGATGATGCCCGCCTCCTCCAGCGCGTCGATGGTGAGCCTGATGACCGCGCTCTACTTCGATGTCCTGCGGCCGCGGGACCGGGTGGCCGTGAAGCCGCACGGCAGCCTGGTGTTCCACGCCATCCAGTACCTGCTCGGCCGGCAGACGCGGGACCAGCTGGAGCGCTTCCGCGCGTTCGGCGGGGCGCAGTCATACCCCTCCCGCACGAAGGACGTGGACGACGTCGACATCTCTACCGGTTCGGTCGGCATGGGCGTCGCCATGACCAGCTTCGCCGCACTCGCCCAGGAGTTCCTGCGCAAGAAGCAGCTCGTGAGCGACCGCGAGCCGCCGGGCCGGATGATCGCGCTGGCGGGCGATGCGGAGTTCGACGAGGGCAACATCTTCGAGGCGCTGCTCGAAGCGTGGAAGCATCAGGTTACCAACGTCTGGTGGATCATCGACTACAACCGCCAGAGCCTGGACGCGATTGTCGCCGACCGTTTCTTCAACCGCCTGGACACGGTGTTCAGGACGATGGAGTGGCAGGTCATCACCCTCAAGCAAGGCAAGCGCCTGCAGGCGGCCGTCGACCGCCGCGGCGTCTTCGCGTAGTCCCGGCAGCCGGATGCGTTCCGCCAGGAGCGTGCGCTGTCGGCGCAGGATTGGACGATGAGACCGCGCGGCCAGCACCTGGAGCTCGGCATTGCGGAGAACAACCTGTTCATCCTGCTGGCGGCGCTCGGGCTTACGGGGCGGCGGTTCGGGGAGCGGCTGCTGCCGGTCGGGACGCTGTACGACCCGTTCATCCGGCGCGGACTCGATGCTCTCAACTACGCCTGCTACCAGAACGCTCGGTTCCTGCTGGTCGCCACCCCGTCGGGACTCAGTCTGGCGCCCGAGGGCGGCGCGCATCAGTCGGTGCTCACGCCGCTCATCGGGATGGGCCAGCCCGGCCTGACGATGTTCGAGCCGGCCCATGTGGACGAACTGGCGGAGATCCTCCGCTGGAGCTTCGATCACATGCAGGCCGACGACGGCGGCGCGGTGTATCTGCGGCTCTCCACCCGGTCAATCGATCAGCCGGAACGCACGCTGACGCCGCAACTCAGGGCCGAGATCATCGCGGGCGGGTACTGGCTGATGCCCCCGGCCGACGGGGCCGAGCTGGCGGTCGTGGCGGCCGGGGCCGTCGTGCCGGAGGCGATCGAAGCCCACGGGCAGATTGTCGAGGACATCCCCGGGGCAGGGCTGCTGGTCGTGACCTCGGCGTCGCGGTTGCATCATGCGTGGATGCGCAGCGTGCGGGCCGACGCGAGCGATGCGCGGCCGCACATCGCGCGGCTCCTGCAACCATTGGCGCCGGATGCCGGTCTGGTCACCGTCCTCGACGGCCATCCGGCGACGCTTTCGTGGCTGGGATCGGTCGGCTGCCAGCGGGTGCTGCCGCTCGGCGTGGACCGCTTTGGACAGTCCGGCGACATTCCCGATCTGTATCGCGCCTACGGCCTCGACGTCGACGCGATCCTCAATGCGGCGGCGCGCCTCTCCGTGCGCCGGCTAGGAGTCCGTGGTCAGATTGCCGATCCCGACCTGGTCAGAGGGCTGTCGGCGAGCCGCTGTCCTCGCGGGACTTTCGCCAGCGTCCCAACCCCGCCAGCAGAAGCCCGACGATGGAGGCCGCCGTGTACAGCTGTATGCCGGCGTCCACCGTGTCAGTCATCCAGACCTCGATCGCCAGGCACATGACGGCGCCGGTAACCAGCCTCTCTCCCAGCTGCGACATCGACAGGTCCTTTCGCCATGACCGGGGACATCCATAAGCCGGTCAAGTACGGCGAGGTTCAGCGTACGGTCACAAGGCGCCGGCCGGCAACTGGCCATGGACCCCGCGCGAGCAGGGGCTTGACAAAAACTCTGTAAATAAGAGTATATTCAAAACGAGAGTTCATGGTGGGTGGCGGCGGAGCAACCCGGAGAGGGGAAACGCATGACCGGTACAGAACAGCTCAGGGAAGACATGGCGTACGTGCGGGCCACGGCGAATCGGTCGGGTCCGGTCCACGTCCCGGCCATCTACATCCTGTGGGCGGCAATCTCGTTGTGCGGCTTCAGATTGGCGGATGTCGTTACCGACTACAGCTGGCTCGGCGTCTACTGGATGATCGCGGGGCCCGCGGGTTGCGGCGTCTCGCTGTGGCTCGGCCGTCGGGCCGGCCGACAGGCGGGGCAGGCGGATCGCCGAGAGGGGGTTCGCTGGGGTCTGCACTGGTTGGGGTTCATGGCAGCGGGCGTCCTCGGGTCGGCGCTCGTCTCGGCAGGGCAGCTTACGAACGCAGGATTCGCTTCGCTCTGGGTGCTGCTGCTGGCGCTGGCGTACTTCCACGCCGGCGTGCACCTGGACCGGCGGATGCTGCCGATCGGCGCGGCGGCAGGCGTCTGCTATCTCGTGACGCTCTTCGTGCCCGGGTACGGCTGGACCGCGGCCGGCGTGGTCGTGGCGGCGGTGTTGACGGCGCAGGCGTGGATTGGAGCGCCTTCACGTGCAGCCGCGAACTGATCCGGACATTCCCGGCCTCGACGAACTGGCGGCACTCAACAGGTTGCTGGAGCACCGCGTGCGGCTGGCAGTCTGCGTCCTGCTCTCGAAGCACGACGCGATGTCGTTCAGCCGCCTGAAGCTGGTGCTGGGCGAGACGGACGGCAGCCTCGGGACGCACCTGCGCAAGCTCGAGGATGCGGGCTATCTCGCGATAGAGAAGACCTACCGGGGCCGGCGGCCGGTTACCTGGTATGAGTTGACGGCGGCCGGCCGGACCAGCCTGCAGGCGCACGTGGACAACCTGATGCGACTGATCGACCGGACCGGACAGTAGGGCCCGGTCCGGTCACCAGCCGCGCTGCCGCGGCTGGCCGCTACGTTGCGGCGCCTACAGCGCGTCGATGGTCGCGTTGAACGTCGCGCTCGGCCGCATCGCGCGCTCGACCAGATCGTCGTCCGGCCGATAGTAGCCGCCGAGGTCGACCGACTCGCCCTGCGCCGCCAGCAGCTCGGCGGTGATGGTCTCCTCGGCTGCCGCCAGTTGCGCCGCCGGACCGGCGAAACGCGCCTTGAGCTCGGCGTCGTCGTCCTGCGCCGCAAGCGCCTGCGCCCAGTACAGCGCGAGGTAGAACGTGCTGCCGCGGTTGTCGATCTGATTCACCTTGCGCGACGGATAGCGGGCGTTCTCCAGATACTTCTCGACGGCCTGGTCCAGCGTGCGGGCCAGCAGCGCCGCCCGGGCGTTGCCGGTCTGGGCGGCGCCGAGCTCCAGCGCCGGCACCAGCGCGCAGTACTCGCCGAGCGAGTCCCAGCGCAGGTGGCCTTCCTTGAGCATCTGTTGCACGTGCTTGGGCGCCGAGCCGCCGGCGCCGGTTTCGAACAGGCCGCCGCCCTTGAGCAGCGGCACGATCGACAGCATCCGGGCACTCGTCCCCAGCTCGAGAATCGGGAACAGGTCCGTGAGATAGTCCCGCAGCACGTTGCCGGTGGCGGCAATCGTGTCCTCGCCCCGCCGGATCCGCTCCAGCGAGAAACGCATGGCGTCCACCGGCTTCAGAATGCGGATGTCGAGCCCCGCCGTATCGTGGTCGGACAGGTAGGCGTTCACCTTCGCGATGATCTCGGTGTCGTGGCCGCGCCGCTCGTCCAGCCAGAACACGGCGGGCGCGCCGGAGGCCCTGGCCCGCCCGACGGCCAGCTTCACCCAGTCGCGGATCGGCTCGTCCTTGGTCTGGCACATGCGGAAGATGTCGCCGGTCTCCACCGTCTGCTCGAGGAGCACCGCGCCGCCGCTGTCGACCACGCGGATGATGCCGGCGGCGGGCGCCGTGAACGTCTTGTCGTGCGAGCCGTACTCCTCCGCCTTGCGCGCCATCAGGCCGACGTTGGTCACGCTGCCCATGGTCGACGGGTCGAACTGCCCGTGCTGCTGGCAGTCCTTGATGATCGCCTGATACATGGTGGCGTACGAGCGGTCGGGCACCATCGCCACGGTGTCCTGCAGCTCGTCGTCGTTGTTCCACATGCGGCCGCCGTCGCGCACGACGTTCGGCATCGAGGCGTCGACGATGATGTTGTTCGGTACGTGCAGGTTGGTGATGCCCTTGCGGGAATCGACCATCGCCAGCGGCGGGCGGGTCTCGTATAGGGCCGCGATGTCCGCTTCGATCTCGGCCTTCTTCTCCGCCGGCAGGGCGTCGAGCTTGTCGAGCACCCCGACCAGCCCGTCGTTCACGTTCGCGCCAATCTCCCGCAGCGTGTCGGCGTGCCTAGTAAGCGCCTGCTCGTAGTACACCGAGACGCAGTGGCCGAACATGATCGGGTCGGACACCTTCATCATGGTGGCCTTGAGATGGAGCGAAAGCAGGGTGCCCTCTGCCTGCACCGCGTCGATGGTGCGGCCGAAGAAGTCGCGGAGGGCCGCCACGTTCATGACCGCCGAATCGATCACCTCGGCCGCCTCGAGCGGCACCGACGGCTTCAGCACCGTGGCCGTCCCGTCGCCGGCGACGAATTCGATGCGGACATCGCACGCCTGGCCGACGGTGATGGAGCGCTCGCTGCCGAAAAAGTCCTTCGCGTCCATGTGCGCGACGCGGGTCCTGGATCCGGATTCCGGCCACGGCTTCATCATCCGGTGCGGGTGCTTCTGGGCGAACCGCTTCACCGAGGCGGCCGGCCGGCGGTCGGAGTTCCCTTCGCGCAGCACCGGGTTCACGGCCGACCCGAGCACGGCCGCGTAGCGGGCCTGGATGGCGCGCTCGGCGTCGTCGGCCGGCTCCGCGGGGTAGGCGGGCAGGTCGTAGCCGTGGCTCTGCAGCTCGGCGATGGCCTCCCGCAACTGCGGTACCGAGGCGCTGATATTGGGCAGCTTGACGATGTTGGCGGCGGGTGTCCTGGCCAGCTCGCCCAGTGCGCCCAGCTCGTCGGGAATGCGCTGTTCCTCGCGCAGGCGCTCCGGAAAGGCGGCGATGATGCGCCCGGCGAGCGAGATGTCGCGCAGGTCGATGTCCACCCCGGTGCCCCTGGCGTACGCCCTCACGATAGGCAGCAGCGCGTGGGTGGCCAGCGCCGGCGCCTCATCGATTTTCGTCCAAGTGATTCTGGCGGTTGACATGGTGCTTCCGAATGCCTCCTCGAAAAGTTCACGGCGGCGACGAAGACGTCCAGTACGAGTGGGCCCGCCCCGGTCGGTCTCCTTCAGACACGACAAACTCCTTATCGTACACCAGGTGATGGGCGGTCCGCGTCCGCGCGGCGGCTGCCGCCGGCCTCCGGCCGCAGTATGATTGCGGCCACCATGCGCAATGCCTCGGCGTTCGTTGCCGGCTGCCTCGCGCTGGGTTGCGGGACCGCTACCGCCGCCCAGGGCGCCGCGCCACGGATGGACCGCGCGGTCATGGCCGCGGCCGAGGCGCAACGCGAGCCGATGCTCGATACGCTGCGCGAGCTGGTGTCGATCGAGTCGGGCAGCGGTGACGCGGAGGGGCTGCAGCAGATTGCCGGCGTCATCGCCGAACGTCTGCGGGTGCTCGGCGGCGAGGTGGAGCTGGTCGCGCACGATGCCCCGTATGTCATGGTCGACACGCCGGACGAGATCGGCCGCAGCGTGGTGGGACGGTTTCGCGGCCGGGGGCAGGGACGCATCCTGCTGTTGGCGCACATGGACACGGTCTACCTGCGCGGACAGCTCGCCGATCAGCCGTTCCGGGTGGCCGACGGCCGGGCGTACGGCCTGGGCATCGCGGACGACAAGAGCGGCGTGGCGTTGGTCCTGCACCTGCTGGCGGCGCTGCGCGCCATCGGCTTCGACGACTACGAGCTGATCACGGTGCTGATCAACGGCGACGAAGAGGTCAGCTCGGCCGGCTCGCGGTATCTGATCACGGAGCTGGGAGCCGAGCACGACGTCGTTTTCTCCCACGAGGGCGGCGGCGCCTCCGACCGTCTGGCGCTGACCACGGCCGGCATCGGGGCGGTGCTGCTGGACGTGACGGGCCGCGCGTCGCATGCCGGCGGCGCGCCGGAGCAGGGGCTCAATGCGCTGTACGAGCTGGCGCACCAGATGCTGCAGATGCGCGACCTCACCGATGCGGAGGCGGGGATCAAGCTGAACTGGACGCTGGCGTCGGGCGGTTCGGCCCGCAACGTGATACCGGCCAAGGCGCGTGCGACCGCCGATTTCCGCGTGCTGCGGGTGGCGGCGTACGACGAGGTTGAGCGGCTCGTGCGCGAGCGGGTCAAGAACCAGCTCATCCCGGACGCCACGGTGGAGGTGTCGTTCGAGCGGCGCCGGCCGCCGCTGGAGGTGAGCGAAGCGTCACGGACGCTGGCGGCGCACGCGCAGTCGGTCTACCGCGAGCTGGGCCGCGCGCTGCGGGTGACGGAGCGGGCGGCCGGCGGCGGGACCGACGCGGCGTTCGCCGCACTCGAAACGGATGCGCCGATCATCGAGGGGTTCGGTCCGGTCGGCTACGGCGCGCACTCCGACGCCCGCGAGTACGTGGAGCTCGACTCGGTGGTCCCACGTCTGTATCTGCTGGCGCGGATGGTGATGGACGTGGCGCGTGGCGCGGCATCTATAGATGGGGCTGCGCCCCAAACCCCCGGCAGGCGCTAGCGGGGACCCCTTCGCCCCGCGCCGCGCCTGCCGAGCCGCGCTGTGCGCGGCTTGAACCGCTATTCCGGCAGGCTCAGCGCCACCAGCGCGGAGTCGGGACCGGACCCCGTCGCCACGACGACGTACTGGCGCCCGTCATGCTCGTAGGTCATCGGCGCGGCAGCCGAAAACCCCTCCAGCTGCACGGTGCGCAGCAGATCTCCCGACAGCTTGTCGAAGACGTACAGCAGGTTCAGCTCGTCGTCCGGATCGGCCCACTCGCTCCAAGCGGCGCGCTGCGGGACGCCCTGGGAATGCATCGCCGACATGCTGGCGAACAGCAGCGTCTTCGTCACCATCACGCTGCCGCGGTGGTAGTCGCCCCCGAGCGGCGGCAGGTCCAGGTCGCGCAGCAGCGGGTGGTTGATGGGCCCGTTCCCCAGCGGCGCCGTCCAGCGGTGCTCCCCGCTGTGCATGTCGATGGCCGTTACCCGGAAGTACGGCGGCTTGAACAGCGGCAGCCCGTCCACGGTCATCCGCGCCGCGGCGTCCGGGACGCCCCCCACGCCGCCCTGGCCCGGCCCGCCCGCCTGCCCGCGGTAACGCAGGTTGGACCGCTCCGGAGCCACGGGCGTTAGCTTGATCAGCGACGGATTCATGCGGGAGGCCACGTAGAAGAGCCTGGTTTCGGGATCGTACGTACCGCCGGGCCAATTCGCGCCGCCGACGATGCCGGGCAATATCAGCGTGCCGTCGAGCGACGGCGGCGTGAAGAGCGGACCGTGGTCGAATCCCTGCAGCTGCTCCATCGCCCGCCTTCGCAGCTCCGGCGTGAAGTCGATCAGGTTCTCCTCCGTGGCGCCCTGCAGGTCGAACGCCGCCGGCCGCGTCGGAATCGGCTGGGTCGGCGCGGTCCACTCGCCCGGCACGGTCGACTCCGGCACCGGCCGCTCCTCGATCGGCCAGACCGGCTCACCGGTGGCGCGGTCGAAGACGTAGGCGAACGCCTGCTTGCTCGCCTGGATGACCGCCTTGATCGGGCGGCCGTCGACGGTGATGTCGGCGAGCACCGGCGTGGAGGCGAAGTCGTAGTCCCACAGCCCGTGGTGCACCGCCTGGAAATGCCATACCCGCCGGCCGGTCCTGGCTTCGAGGCAGACGAGGCTCTCGGCGAACAGGTTGTCGCCGGGCCGCAGGCCGCCGTAGTAGTCGTTCGTGGGCGTCGACGTGGGCAGGTAGACGTAATCGAGCTCCGGATCGTACGCCATGCCGGCCCAGACGTTGGCGTTGCCCGAGTACTCGGCTGAGCCGCCGAGCCACGTTTCGTAGCCCGCTTCGAACTCGCGCGGCACGGTGAAGAAGGTCCAGAGCCGGCGGCCTGTGCGGATGTCGAACGCGTGCACGGCGCCGGGCGGCATCTCCCGGTTGGCGGCACGATCCGAGATGGAGCTGCCGATGACTACCACGTCGCCGGCGATCAGCGGCCGCCGGGCGGCCACGTGCCGATCCTCGCGGCTCGTGCGCGGCACGCCGACGAGCAGGTCGACGCGCCCGCCGTCGCCGAATGCCGCGTCCGGCTGGCCGGTCCGCGCGTCCAGAGAGATGAGGTGCGCGTCGATCGTGCCCGCCAGCACCCGCTCCGCCGTCCCGTCGGTCCAGTAGCCGAGGCCGCGCTGGACGAAGCCGATCGCTCCGGACCGCCCCCCGGCATAGCTCTCGGGGTCGTACACCCAGCGCGTCTCGCCGGTCGCCGGGTCGAGCGCCGCGACCAGTCCCAGGCCGGTAAGGGTGTACAGCACGCCGTTCACCATCAGCGGCGTGTCCTCGTTGCGGCCGGCGCGCCAGAGCGGGTTCGACTGCTGCAGCTCGCGGTCGGCGGTCGGCCAGCGCCACGCCACGCGCAGGTCGCCGACGTTGTCCGCCGAGATCCGATCGAGCGGGGAATAGCGCGTGAAGGAGGCGTCGGCGCCCCATGTGCGCCATTCGCCGCCGGAGCCCTGCTGGGCCGATGCCGGCGCAACCTGAGCGCCGAGCGCCAGGAGCAGGATTGCGGAAAGCAGACCGGCGGCCCACCGGGATTGCCGGGATGCACGGATCATGTCGCGCTCCTCCATGCTACCCGGACGGTATCACAGGACCGTGTGTTTCTAGGTCAACGTGGCAGCATGTTCGGGCGTGAAGGTCACGATCTCGTTCTCCCGGCCGTCGCGGATCTTGTTTGCCCAGGCGGAGTCCCCCAAGAGCGCGCGGCCGACGGCGACCAGGTCGAATTCGCCGTTGTCGAGACGCTCGAGCAGGGCGTCGAGCCTCGCGGAGTGCGCCGTTTCTCCCGACAACTGGCGCAGGAATTCCAGATCCAGACCGACGCTGCCGACGGTGATCGTCGGCTTCCCGGCGTTCCCAGAAGACCTGGTCGATGAGATAGCCGTGGGCGCCGTGCAGCTCGACGCCGTCGAATCCGAGGTCGCGCGCGGCGACGGACGCCCGCACATAGGACGCGATGGCCTCGTCGATATCGGCCTGCGTCATCGGCTGCGGGGCGACGCCCTTCTCGGCATGGTCCGGATGCACGATTGCGGACGGCCCCATCCCGGGCACCGTGGGGTCCGGCTCCGTGCCGGGCTGGCGGTACGACCCGCAGTGCCACAGTTGGGGGCGGTTCGACGGATACGGATGTCTGTTGAGTGTTGGACATGGCGGTTACGGAGCGAACGGCGGACCTGCGGGCGTCTGCCGCCGATATGGATTCGGAGGACTTCGACATTCGTGAACGTTTACGGAACGGCCCCCCGGGCGGTGGCCCGCGGTCCAAACAGGATGGCGGCGATACCGGTGGGGCGGGAAAGTCGGGAGCGGCGCCAGCTGCCGCCAGCCGCTCGACGACGGCGCCGCCGCCGTCGTCGAGCACCTGCGCGACTTCGCGATCCGTGCAAACGGTGCGTCGAGCAGCCGCCTACTGCAACGGCGAGTAGTCGGTCGCGTTCAGGAACAGCGAGTCGACGTTGGCGACGATGCGACCGTCCTTGTTGTACTCCTCGAACACCTTGCGCCATTCGGGGTCGGTGCGAAAGTCCTCCATCAGTTGCGCCCGCCCTTCCCGGGTGTCCCACTTCAGCATGTAGACAACGGTGGTCTCGGAATGCGGAGAGTCGGTCGGCACCCAGTATCCGACGTTCTCGATGCCGTTGCGCTCGAACCCCTCTGCGGCGTAACGCAACTCGTCGATCACCTCGGCCACCTTGCCAGGGGCCGCCGTATAGGTTCGCAGTTCGTACACCCCGTCGGACGCGGCGCGCGCCTCGGCGGTACCGTCAAGGGCCACGCCGGCCAGCAAGCCGGCCGCGAAAACCGCTCCGAGCAACAGCACGCCGAATCGATAGCTAACCTGCATTGAGCCTCCTCGACCATCCGCCCCGCGAGTTATTCGCCGACCGCCGCGGGAATCTCGGTCTGCCTTTTTCGGCGGGAGATGTTATCACACCTGCGCCCGCACACCGCCGGCGACCGCGCCGCGTGTCCCGCCGGCCGAGTGACGCGGAAGCCCAGGTTGGAACCGCCGAAATGGCGTGCTATTGTTCGGGTGGAGGTCGGGCTCGCGGGGCTGCTGGTCCCGTTCACGGCTATTGGTCAAAGGAGCGCGACCCATGAGCACCGGCTTCGACAGTCTGCGCGCGGCGAAGGCGGTGCTTACGTGGCGGATCGTGCTGGCCCTCGGCGCATTCGCCGCCCTGACGCGCAGTCCATCTACCCGCGGCAGTCTGGCGGCCGGCAGCAACTGCGACAACCCGCGGCTGACGGAATTGGCCCGCCACGGCTACGTCGGCCTCAACCAGGATGCCCGCGGCCGGTACGGTGCGAAGCTGGTCATGACCTGCTGCGGCCATACGCCGGCGCAGGGGCTGATCGGCTGGGGTCCCGAGGCCCAGACCTTCGACTTGGCGCTGACTTCCCGCTGGTTCGACCACTACCTGAAGAGTGCCGACAACGGGATCAATCGTGAGCCGGACGTGCGGATCCCGGCCGAGCCCTGACAGATGCGCGCGGCCGGCGGCGGCGCGACTTGCGGGTAAGATATTCGAGCATGCTCAGCGTTACCGACCGTCGCGGCGCCGCGGGCGACGGAGCGCTCATCGACGCGCAGCGGCGGTACCTCGAGACATTGGAAACCAGCTCCTAGTCGCGAGCAGGATGCATAACTCCGTTGTCCGGCGGCGGATGGTGGTGCTGCTGGCCGCGCTGTGGCTGGTGTCCGGCAGCTCCGCCACGGCGCATCCGATCCCGTTCAGCTACCTCGACCTGCGGATCGGCGGCGACGGCATCGAGGCCTCGCTCGTCGCCCACATGATCGACCTGGCGCACGAGCTCGGCATCGAGCAGCCCGAGCGGCTGCTGATTCCGGACGTGGCGCGGCGCGAGGCCGACGCCATCAGCGAGATCCTCGGCCCGCGCCTCCAAGTCAGCGCCGGCGACCGGGTGCTGACGCCCGTCTGGTCCGACCCCGAGGTGCTCCGGGACCGCCAGTCGGTGAGGCTGTTCTTCCGCTACGAGCTGGACGGCATCCCGGGCCGGCTGGACGTTACCGCCGAGCTGTTTCCATACGACCCGAAGCACCAGACGTTTCTCAACGTGTACGAGGACGGGTCGCTGCGGACGCAGGCCATCCTCGACATCGGCCAGCCCCGCACGGAGTACTTCACCGGCACCTGGCAGGGGACCGGCGCGGTCATCGGCAAGTTCGTGCCGCAGGGCGTGCATCACATCCTGATCGGGCCGGACCACATCCTGTTTCTCGTCGGCCTGCTGCTGCTGGGCGGCACGATCCGCCAGCTGCTGATCGTGGTCACGGCGTTCACGCTGGCGCACAGCATTACCCTGTCGGTGGCCGTGCTCAACCTGTTCAACCCGCCCGCGCATCTGGTCGAGCCGGCCATCGCGCTGAGCATCGTGTGCGTGGGCGCCGACAACCTGCTGGTGGGCGACGGCCGCGACATGCGCGCCTGGATCGCGCTGGGATTCGGCTTGATCCACGGCTTCGGCTTCGCCTCGGTGCTGCAGGCCATGGCGCTGCCGCCACGCGACATAGCCTGGTCGCTGGTATCCTTCAACGTCGGCGTGGAGTTGGGCCAGCTCGCCATCGTGGTGGTCGCCGCGTGGCTGCTGGCGGCGTTGCGGCACTGGAGCGCGGCGGCCGGCCGCCGGCTGGTCGTGGGCGGCTCCGTGGTCGTGATCGCGGCCGGCGCGTTCTGGTTCGTGGAGCGGGTATTCTTTCCAGGAGGATTCTGATGAGGCGAGGAATGATGCTGGTCGCGCTGCTGGCGATCGGCAGCGTGTCGATCGGGGTCGGTGCCATGCAGGAGCCGTCGCCGGCGCAGCTCGAGGCGGCGGAGATGGTGATGGTCCGGGACAACCTGTACTACGTCGCCGGAGGGGAGTCGTGGAACCGCGCCGCGTTCAGCGGCGGCAACGTCGGTGTCTTCATCGCCGACGAGGGCGTGACCATCGTCGACACCAAGCTGCCCGGGTGGGGGCCGACGATCCTGGAGCGGATCCGCTCCGTCACCGACGCGCCGGTCATCAGAATTATCAACACGCACGCGCACGGCGACCATGTCGGCAGCAACAGCTTCTTTCCCGACAACGTCACCATCGTGGCGCACGACAACACCCGCTCGAACATGGAGGGCATGGAGGCGTTCCAGGGCGACGGAATGAAGTTCCTGCCGCAGCGGACCTACTCGGATCGGCTGACGCTCGGCTCGGGCGACGGGCGGATCGACCTGTACCACTTCGGCCCGGGCCATACGAGCGGCGACACGTTCGTGGTGTTCCGCGCGCTCGGTGTGCTGCACGCGGGCGACATGTTCGCCTGGCAGGACGCGCCGTTCCTCGACCGCAACAACGGCGGCAGCGGCCTGGCGTTTCCGGAGACGCTGGCCGGGGCTGTGGCGGGCATCCAGAACGTGGATACGGTCATTCCGGGCCACATTCCCGTGACGTCGTGGGACGACTTCGTCGAGTACCAGCGGTTCAACGCCGACATCGTCGCGGCGGCTCGCGCCGGGAAGAGCGACGGACAGACGCCGGAGCAGGCGGCGGCCGCATTCGATCTGGCGGGGCGCTATCCGGGCTACCGATCGGATCGGATCGAAGCGGCGTTCCAGACGATCTACGACGAGCTGCCGTAGGGCGAGCGTTCGGCTACTGCTTCGACTGCGAGCGCGCGGCGGTCGACCCGCGCTTCCCGAAGTACCCCCGCCTGCCGGTGCTGGCGTGCGACGGCTACGAGCCGGCGCCGCAACCTATCACTCCGGCAGCGCGAACGTGACGAGCATGTTGCTGCCCATCGGCGCCTCCATCTCGGCGGCGTAGCTGGTCAGCTGGAAGACGGATGTACCGCCCACCGGCACGGTGAGATACTGCCGTCCGCCCGCCATGTACGTGACCGGGAAGCCGGTGATCTGGCTGCCCATTATCGTTTGCCAGAGCACCTCGCCCGTCTCGGCGTCAAGGGCGCGGTAGCGGCGGTTCAGGTCGCCGTGGAAGACGACGTTACCCGCCGTCGCCAGCGTCGACCCGGCGTTCGGCGCGCGCTGGCTGTAACGCCACACCTCGCGGCCGGTGGAGATGTCGACGGCCCGCACCTCGGTCAGGTCGCCGTCCTCATCGAGGCCCGGATCGGGCACGGTGAAGCGCGGGCCGGTGCCCGAGCTTGACCGGTCGTTGACCGTCTGGTTCAGGCACGAACGGTTGATGGGAATGTACAGCAGCCCGGTCTGCGGGCTGTACGACCACGACCACCAGCCCTTGACGTTGTGCCCGCAGATGATGAACTGCTGGCCGACTTCCCGCGCCACCAGGTCCATGTTGATGAACACCTGGCCGGTCGCCGGGTCGATGTCGCTGATGACGAAGCGCTCGGTGCTCGTGTAGGGCAGCGGCGTCGCCCACAGGAACTCGCCGGTCGCCCGGTCGATCACGAACAGCCCGCCGGGCTCGCCAATCGTCACCACGATCTTGCGCTCCTCGGCTGTCCCGGCGAGCCTCGGATTGATCCACATCACCGCGTCCGGGTCGGGGTCGACCACCGTGTCGATCAACGTACGTTCCTGGACGAAATCCTGGTCCCAGTCATCGCACGGCAGGTGCTGGTAGTACCACTCCATCTCGCCGGAGTCCACGCCCAGGGCCACGGTGGAATTGGAGTACAGCTCGCACGGCGTGCTGTCGCCGACGTCCCAGGTGCCGCGGCGGATGATACGGGGAAAGGGCAGCGGGACGGCGATGCCCCAGTAGATGAGCCCGAGCTCCGGGTCGTAGCTGCCGGGCGAGCCCCACGGCGACACGTGGATGCGGTTCACGGTAGGCAGATTGCCCCACGTCTGGCCGCCCGGATCATCCGCGCCGGCCGCCGTGTAGACGCGCCAGAGCTCTTCGCCGTCGTTGGACGCGTGCGCCGAGATGAAGCAGCGCACCGACAGCGTGCCCGGGCTGCAGGTGCGGCCGGTGAGCACCTTGCCGTCGATGATCATCGCGCCCGAGGAGTGCGTGATGCCGTCCCGGTAGTCGGCCAGCTGCCGCTCCCAGGCCAGCTCGCCCGTGCGCGCGTCCACGGCGACCAGGTGCGCGTCGGCGGTCAGGTGGTAGATGTGCGTGCCGTAGATGGCCAGATGGCGCGTGCGGTTGCCCAGCGTGACGTACTCGCGCAGATCGTCCGGCGCGCGGCGCCGGTAGTCCCAGAGCATGTCGCCGGTGGTGGCGTCCAGCGCCTGCAGGTGATCGTCGTTGTTGGCGATGTACATCACCCCGTCGTAGACGAGCGGCTGGATCTGCTGGGGCCCCTCGTCCATGGCGCGCATCCACGCCAGTTGCAGCTGGTGCACGTTGTCGCGGTTGATCTCGGACAGCGGGCTGTACCCCTGGAAGTCGTAGGTCCGGTGCGCCATCAGCCAGTCCCCGGGAGCGGGGTCCAGCAGCATGTCGTCGGTGATCGGGACGAACGGTCGGACCTCGCGGGTGATCGTCTCACTCTCCTGGGCGCCCAGGAAGGTCGAGAAACACAACACCGCGGCGCCGGCGAGCACGCTTGCGAACGGTAGAAGTCGGTTCGGCATGGTCACCTCCAGTGGTCTGCAGGGCATTCTAACGCGCGACAGGCGCTATCTCCATAGGATACCTGCGGCGCCCGCCCGACAGCGATGTCCGCATTTGCTTTTTCGAATGGAATCGCGCGCAGAATCAGACGGAATCGCACTAAAATAACTGGATGTTCGTGGGCAGGAGGTGGCGTAGCAGATTCGCACGGTCGGCCGCGGCGCTGCTGGCGGCGTCCGGCATCGGCGCGCTGGTGGCGGCATGCGGCACGGCTGGGGACGAGATTCCCGGGACCGGAGCACCGGTGCTTCTCGTCTCGGCGCCAGCCAGCCTTGCGGACGCGATTGGTGCCGTGGCGGACGCCTTCGAGCGGGAGACAGGGGGACGCATCCTGCTGAATGCGGCCGGCTCCCACGTGCTGGCGGCGCAGATCCTCGAGGGCGCGCCGGTGGATGTCTTCATCAGCGCGGACGTGCGCCAGATGGATCGCGTGCTGGCCGCTGGCCGGATCGACGCCGCCAGCCGGGTGAATCTGTTGTCGAACCAGCTCGTGGGCGTCGTGCCGGTAGACCGCAAGGGCAGCGTAACCGGCCCCGAGGCGCTCGCGCGAGATACGGTCCGGCGCATCGCGGTCGGCGATCCGGAGGCGGTACCGGCCGGTGTCTATGCGCGGCGCTATCTCGACTCGATCGGGCTGTGGGAGGCGGTAGCCGACAAGGTGGCGCCGGCGGGCAGCGTGCGCGCCGCGTTGCGGGCGGTGGAATCGGGCGGCGTGGACGCCGGCATCGTCTACCGCACCGATGCGCTGACCTCGACCGGCGTGGCGGTCGCGTTCGAGGTGCCCCGCGCCGACGGCCCGTCCATCGTCTATCCGGCGGCGCTCGCCGCCGGCACGCCGAACCCCGACGCTGCGCGCCGCTTCCTCGACTTTCTGCGCGGAGATGTTGCAGGACGCCTGTTCGAGGCCGCGGGATTCGTGTTGCTCCAGCCGGCCGCAGGCAACCAACCATCATGATTGCGGAGCTGCTGGAGGTAACCGGTTTCACCCTGCTGATGGCGGCGCTGGCGACGCTGGTCATGCTGCCGCCGGGACTGGCGCTCGCGTGGGTTCTCGCCCGGCGCGAGTTCATGGGCCGGTCGGTCGTGGAGACGCTGGTCGCGTTGCCCATCGTGGTTCCGCCGGTGGCCACCGGTTTGATCCTCCTGAAGCTGTTCGGCCGCCGCGGCCCAATCGGCTGGCTCCTCGATCCGCTCGGCATCGAGGTGGTGTTCACCTGGAAGGCGGTCGTGATAGCGATGGCCGTGATGGGGTTTCCGCTGTTCGTGCGAGCGGCTCGGGCGGCGTTCGAGCAGGTGGATCGGCGCTACGAGGCGATCGCCGGCACGCTCGGCGCGAGCCCCTGGCGCGCGTTCTGGACCGTCAGCTTGCCCCTTGCCTGGCGCGGCGTGCTGGCCGGCCTGGTGCTCGGCTTTTCGCGCGCCATCGGCGAGTTCGGGGCCACCATCATGCTGGCGGGCGCCCTGCCGGGCACGCGTACTCTCTCGGTCGCCATCTATCGCAATGCCGAACTGGGCAACGATGCCGCCGCGATGACGCTGATCGCCTGCTCGGCCGCCATCGGCTTTGCCGCCGTGTATGGCGCCAACCGCGCCGGGACCACGCCGTGAGCTCGATCGTCATCGAGCTCGCGGTACGGCTCGGCAGCGGGGACGAGGCCTTCCGGCTCGAGTTGCCGAGGATTGCCATGGCGCGCACCCTGGCGCTGTTCGGGCCGTCGGGCGCGGGCAAGACCACCACCCTGGATCTTGTGGCGGGCCTGCTCCGGCCCGATGCCGGCACGATCCGCATCGGCGAGCGCGTGCTGTTCGATCACGAGCTCGGCGTCAATCTCCCGGCGTACACGCGGCGCATCGGCTACGTGCCGCAGGACCTCGCCCTGTTTCCGCACCTGAACGTCCGGCGCAACGTGCTGTACGGCGCGCGTTCACGCGGTGTCGAATACCGTCTGGAACCCCGGCTCGAGCGGGTCGCCAAGCTGCTGGAGATCGATTCGCTGCTCGATCGCCGGGTGAGCGCCCTGTCGGGCGGCGAGCGCCAGCGCGCGGCCCTCGCGCGCGCCCTGATGACCGCGCCGGACCTGCTGCTGCTCGACGAGCCTCTGGCCTCGCTCGACCACGGTCTGCGCGGCCGCATCATGCCGTACCTGGAGGCTATCCGCGACGTGATCGGCACGCCGTTCATCTACGTATCGCACTCGGCCGAAGAGGTGCGCCGCGTCGCGGAGTGGGCGGTCGTGCTCGATAACGGCCGGGTCGTCGCGGCCGGCCCGCCTGCGGACGTGTTGTAGGCGACCGCCCGCCAGCGTCAGCAGAACGGTTATCCAGGCGCGCAGGAGTGTCAGGCGTGGGCAGTCAGTGTCGACACCGGCGCCGGCAGGTCTTCGAGCCGCGTCAGGATCATGTCGGTCATCACCGGGGTGCGGTTGAAGTAGCCGTCGCCCAGCGCGTCGGCGATGGCGCACAACACGGCGCCCGCCCCCGCGCCGTGCGACGGTTCGCCGACGCCGCGCGCGCCGACCGGCGTGAACGGGTCCGGCCGGTTCGCGGCGACCCACGCCATTTCCCTGTCGTGCGGCACGTCGAGCAGGGTGGGGGGACGGTTGGAGTAGAACCGTTTCGATACCTGCAGGCCCCACCGCTTGTCGTACACCCACTTGCGGCCGAGCGCCTCGCTGAATCCCTGGATGCCGCCGCCGTGCAGTTGCGCGGCCATGGTGCGGGGGTTCACCACGGTGCCGCAGTCGGTCGCCACCCGGTAGTCCTTCAACGCGATGGCGCCGGTCTCGACGTCCACTTCCACCTCGGCGAAGCCGATGCAGTAGGACTGGACGCGGCCGCCGGTGGGGTAGTTGTCCCTGGCCACGCCGATCAGTCCGAGTCCGGCGAGGGCCGTCGCCGACGCAACGGTCATCGCGTTGATGTCCTCCGGCAGCTCGTGCCCGTCGTAGCGGCCGCCGAGCTCGACGGCGCGCCGCGCCGCCTGCGCGAAGCCCAGGCCCTGCGACCGGTTGCCGCGCCGGAACACCCGGGCGTCCGTCACCTCGTAGTCGTCGGGGGCGCCGCCGAGATCGCGCGCCGCAATCTCCCGCAGCTTTTGCCGCGCATCCTCGCCCGCGGCATGGTTGGCCCGGGTATGGGCATGCGTGGTCATCGTGCCGCCCTGGAGGGAGCTCCAAGGCAGGTGCCGGGCCGTGTTGCCCCAGACCACCTCGGCCCGCTCCCAGTCCGTTTGCAGCACCTCCATGGCGGCGCGGGCGGTGTCGAACACCGACGCGGTGCCGAGATTGCCGATGCCCTGGTGGATGTACACCTTGCCGTCGGGCCGGATGGTCAGCAGCCCGTCCATGCCGGATGCGCCCGCGGTGAACGCGCTGAGCGCCACGCCGATGCCGGTTACCCGCGTGCCGTCGCGCCGGCCGCTCTTCGCCCGCATGCCCGGCCAGTCGAACGCCTCGGCGCCAGCGTCGGCCGCTTCGCGGACGAACGCGCTCGACACGTTCGGCTGCACGCCCTGGCGCGGCTGGCCGAACAGCGCCCGGCCCGCCGGTGCATTGATCCGGATCATGTCGAGCTGGTCGATATTCAGCCGATTGGCGGCCTTGTGCATCAGCGGGGCCATCATGGAGACAGCCTGCAGGCCGCCCGGCGCGCGCTGCGCCGCGCGCGGCGGCGTGTTGGTATAGATGGACAGGCCGCGTATCCGCTGGTTTAGCGGTTGATACATCAGAGAGGTGTAGTCGGCCGCCTGCATGTGGTCTCCGGAGTGGCCGTACGGCCCGCCGTCCTGCACCAGGAACATGTCGATCGCGGTGACGCGGCCGTCGCGACGGTAGCCCACCTTGATCCGGCCCTGGATGCCGGGCCGGGCGCGGCCGATGAAATGCTCCTCCTGGCGGGTGATGCGCATCATCACCGGCCTGCCCGCCTTGCGGGAGAGCAGGGCCGGAATCGCCATCTGGATCGATCCGAGCGCCTTGCTGCCGAAGCCGCCGCCGCAGTACTCGGCTATCAGCACCATGTCCTCGGGCTCCACGCCGATCAGTCGTGCGGCCGGCCCGAGCGTGCGCGCGGTGCTCTGCGTCGAGGCGTGCAGATGGCACTTGCCGTTCTGCCAGTACGCCATCGCACTGCGCGTTTCCAGCGGCTGGTGCGACATGGACTGGTGGAACACCGTCTCGTCCAGAATCAGGTCCGCCTCCGCGAAGCCGGCCTCGACGTCCCCCACCTCCCACTCGCCTGTGGCGGGGCCGTTCGGCGGCAGCACGCCCCGCTCGATGGCCGCCCAGTCGGCGCCGTCCCACTTGATGGTGGCCAGCGTCGTGCCGCTCATGGTGTTGCCGTCGAGCCGCGCGTTCGGTCCGCCGGGGCGCAGGCTGTCGAGTGGATCGAGCACGAACGGCAGCGGTTCGAGATCCAGGACGATACGCTCGACCGCATCGGCCGCCGTGGTTTCGTCCACCGCCGCCACCGCCAGGATCGGTTCGCCCTCGTACAGCGGCTCGTTGGTCAGCGCCCGTTCGTTCGGCGCTTCCACCGCCGGCAAATCGTGGGCCGTCAGGATCGCCGCCACGCCGGGCAGCGCTTCCGCCGCGCTCGTGTCGATGCGCCGCACCCGGCCGTGCGGCATGGGGCTCACGAGCAGCTTCGCGAACAGCATCCCATCGGCGCGGAAGTCCTCCGCGTAGCGCGCCCGCCCGGTCACCTTGGCGACCAGATCCGCGGTCGAGTACGGCTTGCCGATCAGCCTGGAGTCAGCCACAATCACGCTCCCTGTGTAGTTGAATCGAGAGCACCAGCCTACCGCCCGCACGGCGTTATTGCAATGCGCATCGGCTGCGCCAGTGGCCGGCGTACAATTAAAACAGCGCCGAAGCAGCGCGGCGGCATCCCGCACAGGGTCCGACGCGGCGCGCGGCGCCGGGTGACTGCCATGCAGCAACCGTTCCGTCTACTCCTGCTCGTGCTGGCGCTGGCTGCGCTGCAGCCTTCGGCGGCGGCGGCGCAGGACGAGGTCCACGTCTTCCGCGGCGCCACCGTCTTGCCGATTGCCGGCCCGCCGATCGAATCCGGCGTGCTGATCGTGCAGGACGGCGCCATCGTCGAGGTCGGCGGGGCGGAGCTGCCCGCGCCGCGGGGCGCGATTGAACACGACCTCGCGGGCCGCGTGCTGCTGCCCGGCGTGGTCGACAGCCACTCCCACGTCGGTTCCGTGTCGGGCGGCGACAGCTCCTCGCCGCTGCACCCCGACGTGCGGGCGCTGGATTCCATCGATATCGCCTCCGACAGCTTCTGGCGCGCCCGGTCCGGCGGCATCACGACGGTGAACGTGATGTCCGGCTCGGGGCACCTGATGTCGGGGCAGACGGTCTACCTCAAGCTGCGGGACGGCGGCCGTACGATAGAGGACTGGCTGTTCTGCGGCGATCCGCTGACGGACGTGTGCGGCGGGATGAAGATGGCGAACGGCACGAACTCGATGCGCCGGGCGCCCTTTCCCGGCACGCGGGCCAGGTCCGCGGCGCTGGTGCGCGGGCTCTACCACGAGGCGCGCGCCTACACGGAGCGCGAACGCGAGCGGACGGACGGCGACCCGCCGGCCGCGCGCGATCTGCGCATGGAGGCGCTGGCCGAGGTGCTGGCCGGCGACCGCATCGTGCAGCACCACACCCACCGCCACAACGACATCGCGACCGTGCTGCGGCTGCGCGACGAGTTCGGTTTCCGGCTCGTCATCCAGCACGGCACCGAGTCCTGGAAGCTGGCGGATGAGATCGCCGCCGCCGGGGTGCCGGTGTCCATCACTTTCATCGACGCGCCGGGCGGCAAGGAGGAGACGCTCGACTGGTCGCTGGAGATCGGCGCCATCCTGGAGCGCGCCGGCGTCGACGTCGCCTTCAATACGGATGACTTCATAACCGACTCGCGACTGTTGCTGCGCGCCGCGGCGCTCGCGGTGCGCAACGGCATGTCGCGCGCCGCGGCGCTGGAGGCGCTGACCCTGGCGCCGGCGCGAATGCTGGGCCTGGAGGACCGCGTCGGCTCGCTCGAAGCCGGGAAGGACGCCGACTTCGTGGTGCTCTCGGGCGATCCGTTCAGCGTGTACACGACGGTCGAGCAGACCTGGGTCGAAGGGCGGCTGATCTACGACCGGTCCAACCCGGAGCACCGGCGCTACGCGGTCGGCGGTCACAACGTCTACCGCACCACGGCCGAAGAAGCGCAGGCGCTCCGGCGGCTGTTGGAGGACGAAGCACGATGACGGGGCGCCGGATACCGGGATCCAGGGCGGCGCTGGCGCTGGTCATGTTGGCCGCGGCCCTGGTCGGCGGGCAGGCGGCGCCGGCCGCGGGGCAGGTCGCCGTCCGGGCCGACGTGCTTCACACCGTGTCCGGGGAGCCGATCGAGGACGCCGTCGTGATTGCCGGCGCCGACGGCCGGATCGAATGGGTCGGCCCCGCGGCCGACGCCGACATTCCAGACGGCGTCGAGGTGCTGGAAGCCGCGGTGGTTACGCCCGGACTGGTCGACGCGCACTCCGTCGTCGGCCTCTCGGGCGCCCTGAACAGCAACGCAGGGCAGGTCCGCGATCAGGACCAGCTGGACACGTCCGCTCCGATTCAGCCCGAACTGCGCGCCATCGACGCCTACGACGCCACCGAGACGCTCGTCGGGTGGGTCCGTTCCTACGGTGTCACGACGCTCCATACCGGGCACGGACCGGGCGCCTTGATCAGCGGCCAGACGATGGTCGTCAAGACCCGCGGCCGGAACGTGGACGAGGCGGTGGTAGCGCCCGCGCGGATGCTGGCGGCGACCCTCGGCAGCGCGGTGTCCTCGAACTTCGAGTCGCCGGGAACGTCGGCCAAGGGCGTGGCGATGCTGCGCTCCGCGCTGATCGGCGCCCGGGAGCACGCGGCGCAGGTGCGCCGGGCGGCCGAGGGCGGCGCGGATGGTCCGCAGCCGCCGGCGCGCGACCTGGCGAAGGAGGTGCTGGGCCGGGTGTTCGACGGCGAGCTGTCGCTGCTGGTCACCGCCAACACCGCCACCGAGATCGCCGCGGCGCTCCGGCTGCAGCGCGAGTTCGATTTCGACCTGGTGCTCGACGGCGCCGCCGAGTCGTACCTGCTGCTCGATGAGATCCGCGCCGCCGGCGTGCCGGTCGTGGTCCACCCGCCCATGAGCCGCGTGCGCAACGGGTCGTTCGAGACCGCGGCCCGGCTCGCCGAGGCCGGCATCCCGTTCGCCATCCAGACCGGTTTCGAGGGCTACGTGCCCAAGACGCGCGTGCTGCTGTGGGAGGCCGCCATAGCCGCCGCCAATGGCCTGGGCCGCGAGTTGGCGCTCGAAGCGGTGACCTTGGGGGCCGCCCGCATCCTCGGCATCGCCGAGCGCGTGGGTTCCATCGAAGTCGGCAAGGACGCCGATCTCGTCCTGTTCGACGGCGATCCCTTCGAGTACATCACCCACGTCTGCGGCGTCGTGATCGAGTCCGAGGTGCTGTCCCGCGACTGCCGCTGAAGCACCCGGTTGCCCCTGCGGGTTGCGCTGGTAAGGGGACGGGGCGCAGCCCCAAGTGGTAAAGGATGCTGCCCGCCGGTTGATTTGGTGCGATAATGATGCGTCGTCTCCCCGGCAGTCCGGACAGGAACGGAGGACGCAAGTGAGAGTCGGTCCAAGCAGTCCGTGGCAAGACCCTGCGTCGCACCGAGACCGGGGAGGCGCCCGGCTGACAAGGCGCGAGGAGGGAGCATATTCCCAATATGTGACCGACGAGCAACGCAGTTCAGGCGGGATGCATCGCCGGTCGAATGCAGCGGGGGTTTTGCAACGGACTGCTCGCATCGCGGCGGTCGTCGCTTCTGCCGCCATCGTCGCCGGCAGCGCGGCGGCGCAGGACGCCGAGGTCGTGTTCACGAAGGACGTGGCGCCCATTCTGCAGCGGTCGTGCCAGGTATGCCACCGCGAGAACAACATGGCTCCGATGTCCCTCATGACGTATGAGGAGACGCGCCCCTGGGCCCGCGCCATCCGCAGCAAGGTGGTGGCCCGCGAGATGCCGCCCTGGCATATCGACAAGAAGGTCGGCATCCAGCGTTTCAAGGAGGACCGCTCGCTGAGCGACGAGGAGATCGCCACGATCGCCGCCTGGGTGGACGGCGGCGCGCTGCGCGGCAACCCGGCCGACCTGCCGCCGCCGGTCGAGTTCCAGGATTTCGGCGCCTGGACCATCGAGCCGGACGTGATCGTCACGTCCCCGCCGCACGCCGTGCCGGCCGAGGCCGGTGACTGGTGGGGCGACTACATCGTACCGTCCGGGGTGACGGAGGATCGCTACATCCAGGCCATCCAGACCCGGGCGGGCGACCTGCGCGTCGTGCACCACGCACTGACCTATGCAGTCACGGACCCGAATCCGTCACCGGACGACAGCTCCAACGACTTCTTTCTGAACGAGTACGCGGTCGGCAAGAACGCCGACCGCTATCCCGAGGGGACCGGCAAGCTCTTTCCGGCCGAGGCGCAGGTGCGCTTCAGCTTCCACTATCACTCGGTTGGCGAAGAGGTCGTCGATCAGACCGAGTTGGGCCTGACGTTCTATCCCCCGGGGTACGAGCCGGATCACGTCCTCTGGTCGCGGCAGCTCGGGCTGGCCGGCGAGCTGGACATTCCGGCGGGGCAGGTCACCCGCCACGACGGGTACGCCAAGATGTACCTGCCGGGGAGGCTGACGGGCTTTCAGCCGCACATGCACTTCCTCGGCACGCGGCAGTGCCTGGAGCTGATCTACCCGGACGCCACGACGGAGATGGTGAGCTGCGCCAACTTCGACTTCAACTGGCACATCGTCTACAACTACGCCGACGACGCGCAGCCGATATACCCGGCCGGCACCACGATGCACGTGATCAGCTACCACGACAACACCGCGGCCAATCGCGGGAATCACGATCCGCACAACTGGGCCGGCAGCGGCAACCGGACGATCGACGAGATGGCGTTCGGCTGGATCAACTGGCACGACCTGACCGAGGAGGAATACCAGGCGGAGCTGGCGGCGCGCCGTAAGGCCAGTTCCGACAACTAGCTTCCGTTGCCTTCCATGACCTCGATTTCCCGCCGGGCGTCGGTTGCCTGCATGGTTGCAGGCCTGCTGTGCGCGGGCGCGCCCCGCGCGGAGGCGCAGGTGGACCGCCGCGACGTCCCGCTCGCCGCGCAGCCGCAGCAGCGTTTCGACAGCGGCCAGGACATCCAGCCAATCTACGAAGGCTGGCAGCGCCACCCCGACGGCAGCATCACGCTGCACTTCGGCTATCTGAACCGGAACTACCGCGAGCAGCCGGGCATACCGGTCGGTCCCGACAACCATTTTTCGCCGGGCGACCCGGACCGCGGGCAGCCGGCCTACTTCTATCCGCGCACCCACCGCTTTCAGCTCTCGGTCCGAGCACCGGAGGGCATGGGGACCGCCCTGGAGGACGGGCTGGTCTGGACGGTCCGGCACAACGGCAGCGAACAGACCGCCGTTGCCTGGCTCCAGCCGGAGTGGGAGATCGACGAGGACACGATCATCAAGAACACCGGGATCGGGTTCGGACGGGGCAAGCAGGAGTGGTACGCGAATCGTTCGCCGCGGCTGACGGTCGAGGCGGCGCGGCCAGCCGTGGCGGTGGGACAGCCGCTGGCGCTCAAGGCGATCATCGAGGACGACGCGCTGCCGAGCCGGCTGCCGCCGCAGCGGCGGGTGGGCGGGACCGGGCAGTCCGTTTCGAGCGTGCCGGCGTTGAAGCCGCCGCCGGATGCGCCCGCCGTGCCGGACAACGTCGAATGGTACCAGCGGCCACGGCCGGCGCGTAACGGGTTGTCGGTGCTCTGGGTCGTCTACCGGGGGCCCGCAGGCGCGGAGATCGACCCGCCGGACTTCCAGCGGTCCGTGTCCGAGCGAGAGGTGGAGCCGACCGGCACGCAGGCGCGGCGCTATCCGTCGGTCGGGCCGCGCAGCGACGTATCGACCGCGACGGCGGGTGACGGCTGGACAACGGCCACTTTCGAGGCGACCGTGACATTCAGCCGGCCGGGCACGTATACGTTGCGGGCGTACGCCAGCGACGCGCTGCGGCTCGCGCCGGCTGACGTCACCGTGACCGTGCACTGACGGCGGGAGCGCGGCGGAGTTCGCAGCAGCCTCCGAGTGCGCAGGTTTGCCGTACGTCTGTGATAATATGCACCGGCTCAAAAATCTCGCATCGACGAACCGATACTCGCAGGGAGACGCTCCGATGACGACAAGGTGGACTCTGATACCGGCGGTGCTGGCGTTCTTCGTTATCGCGGGGGGCGCGCCGTTGCCGGCCGCTGCCCAGGATGCGGGCCATGAGGTCACGTTCACGAAGGACATCGCGCCGATTCTGCAGCGCAGCTGCCAGAACTGCCATCGTCCCGACGGCGGCGCGCCGATGGCGCTCATCAGCTACGACGAGGTCCGTCCCTGGGCGCGGAGCATCAAGAACCGCACCGGGCTGCGCAACAAGCCGGAATCCATGCCACCGTGGTACATCGAGAAGGACATCGGCATTCAGTCGTTCAAGAACGACCCGTCCCTGAGCGACGCCGAGGTCGCGGCCATCGCGACCTGGGTGGACAACGGCGCCCCGCAGGGCAACCCGGCCGACATGCCGCCGCCGCTCGAGTTCCTCGACGCCAACCAGTGGGCGATCGGCGAGCCGGATCTGATCATTTCGTCGCCCACCTTCGAGGTCGGGGCTGCGGACCCGGACTGGTGGGGGGCGATCGGTGAGACGCCGACCGGGCTGACGGAGGATCGCTACGTCGCCGCCGTCGAGCAGAAGGAAGTCAGCAACCGCGAGCCGACCACGAATGCGAAGCGCGCCACGGTGGGTTCGAATTTCGCCATCCACCACTTGATCTGGAGCGCGGTCCACGACGAGCAAGTCAGTCCCGAGGAGATGGAGCGGCTGCAGCGGGAGGATCCTGCCGAGTTCGAGCGCGTCGCCGCACAGGCCGCGGGACAGGGGTTCTGGCCCGTGCATGAGGTCGGCCGCAACGCCGACTACTTCGACCCGCGCGCAGGGCAGTTGATCAAGGCCGGGTCGCGCATCGCGTTCACTTCCGCCCACCTCCATTCCACCGGATCGCATACCAAGACGCGGCTCGACATCGGCTTCAAGTTCCATCCGCGGGGTTACGAGCCGGACTACACCAACCAGCCGCTGTTCGCCGGCACGCTGGACATCGACGTGCGGGGCAGTCAGGCGGACCAGAAGATCGAAGCGTTCCAGACCATGCGCGAGAACGCGAAGCTGACGCTGTTCGAGCCGCACCTGCACGCGGCGGGCGTCCGGATGTGCCTGGACGCGATTTATCCCAACGGCCCGAGGGAGACGCTGAGCTGCTCGGGCTACAACCACAGCTGGGTCAGGGCGTATACGTACGCCGACGATGCCGCGCCGCTGATCCCCAAGAACACCATCCTGCGCATCAGCGGCTACTTCGACACCACCGCGGCGAACCGCAACGTCGCCGACGGACGCAACTGGTCCGGCCTGGGCCACCGCTCTATCGATCAGATGATGATCAACCTGACGCAGGGGATGTACCTGACCGACGAGCAGTTCGCCCAGGAGATGGCCGAGCGGCGCGAAGCGCTCAATCTGGAGGCCGGTGAGTACGTGCCGGGTTGCCCGCTGTGCGGCGACTTCCCCGAGGAGTCGGCCGGCCAGGACCAGCAGTAGGCTTGCGTTTCCCGAGCGCATGGCGAGGTGAGGGTATGATGATCAGGTTGACGAAGTTGACGGTTGCGCTGGCGCTGGGGTTGGCCGTGCTGCTGGCCGGCCTGCCGGCGGTGAACGCGCAGATTGCGTCGCCCCGCGGCCAGAACATCGCCCCGGCCTTCGAGGGCTGGCAGGAGAACGAGGACGGGTCGTTCAACCTGCTGTTCGGCTACTTCAACCGCAACTGGGCCGAGGAGCTCCACGTCCCGGTCGGTCTGAACAACCGCATCGAGCCGGGCGGCCCTGATTACGGCCAGCCGACCTACTTCTATCCGCGGCGCAACCGGTTCATCTTCAAGGTGCGCGTCCCGGCCGACTTCGGTGACAAGGAGCTCGTCTGGACCCTGACCAGCAACGGCGTGACCGAGCGCGCGTACGGCTCGCTGCTGATCGACTACTTCACCGACGACACCGTCATCATGAACAACAAGGGCGCCGGCGGCGGCGGCGGCGGCGGCTATGAGCTGGAAGGCAACAAGCCGCCCGAGCTCCGCGTGGACGGTTCGCTGACGCGGAACGTCAAGGTGGGAGAGACGCTGCAGCTCGCCGCCTACGCGAGCGACGACGGGATTCCGGAGCCGCGGGCGCTCCCGCCGATTCCGTTCCAGTTCCGGGTTACCCCGGACAGCGCCTCGGGCCTGTGGGTGTCCTGGTTCGTCTACCGGGGCGAGGGCGCCGACGTGAAGTTCAGCCCGAAGCAGGTCTCGGTCTGGGAGGACGTACGCGACGGCGCGAACTCGCCCTGGTCATCCGGGTGGGGGGCTCCGCCCGCGCCGCCCGACGACCAATGGAAGGCGTCGGCGACGTTCGCCGTGCCGGGCACGTATGTCCTCCGCGCGTGGGCCGACGACGGCGGGTTGATGACCTACGAGGACATCACAGTCGTCGTAGCCGGCTAGACGAGCATCCTTCTCGTCAGCGGCAGTCCTAGTTCTGCAGCACGAACTTGATGGGCATGAACAGCCCGCAGGTGTACAGGTTTCCCTGCGAGTCGCCGTCGAAGTAGTGCTGCCCGGTGCTCTCGAACTCTCCCACGACCTCCAGGTCGTCGCGCCGCATGATGTAGATCCTGGCCGCCGCGTTGAGGCCGGCGCCGTAGACGAACTGCTGCTCGGCGTCATGCGAGAAGGCGACCGAGTTTATCGGACCCGGCGTGGGCGCCTCCTTGATGAACGTGCCGTCCGGCTCATACACGTGAAGGAGGGTGTGGGCGCGGTCGGCCACGTAGACCAGCCCGTCGTTCGCGACGTTGACGCCGTGCCCGAAGCGCGGGAAGAAGCCGGTCGGCGCAGCGTATTCTCCTGACCACGCCGGAATGGCGCCCGGTTCGAACGAATCGTCCGGTGTCTCGCCATAGCGGCCCCAGTGCCGCTTGTATTCCCCGGTGTACATGTCGAAGACGATGATGCGTTTGTTGAAGTAGCCGTCCGCCACGTACACCTCGTTCGTCCGCGGGTCGAAGTCGACGCTGGCCGGGTTGCCGAGGTATTCCGTGTGGTTGCTGCCGCCAGTCATGCCCAGCTCGCCGAGCTGCAGCAGGAACTCGCCGTCCGGCGAGAACTTGAGCACCAGGTGGCCGCCGCCGCTGAGCCAGATGTTGCCGTCGTGGTCGACGCTCAGCGCGTGCTCGCGCACCAGATGCGGATGCTCGTCGACGCGTGACATGCGTGGGTTGTCCATCCGGTAGAACCATGGATGCCCCTGGTCGCGGCCGCCCCAGTGCCGCAGCAGGTTCCCCTCCTGGTCGAATTCGAGCACGGGCGGCGCCGGCACCTTGCCTTCGTCGTCGATCTCGGAACGGAAGTTGTCAGGTGCATGCAAGACCCATACGTGGTCATCGGGGTCGACCCCGACACCCCAGATGATGCCCAGCCGCCAGTTGTCCGGCAGGGGCTTCGGCCAGGACTCGTCGCGCACGAACGTCGGGATTTCCGACTGGGCCAGCGGGTTGCACCCGGGCATCCCGATCACGACCGCCAATGTGACGAGCACTACCCTCGAAAGCCTCATGGTCCGTTCTTCCTTTCGCGCATTCCGCGACGCCGCGCCGCCGAACCGGCCGATCTTAGCATCCTGCGGACGCGCTTCGCCGCTGCCGTCCGAATTCATGGATTGCCGGCCCGAACGGGTTACAATGCGTCGGCGAAACCTTCTTCTGGGAGCGATGGGCATGAATCGAAGACAGCAATGGATGGCGTTCGGGTTGGCAATCGTCGTGGCCGCGGGCGCGCACGTCGTCACGGCCCAGCAGGGCGATCCGCAGCCGATGTCGTTCTTCATCACGAGCGCGGGCGTTGGGGACGGCGCGAACCTCGGAGGCTTGGCTGGCGCGGACGCCCACTGCCAGTCGCTGGCGGCGGCGGCCGGCCGGGGTGATTCGACCTGGCAAGCCTACCTGAGCGCGCAGGGTTCCAGTGCAGTCAACGCCCGCGACCGGATTGGCAGCGGTCCCTGGTACGCGCACGGCGGCCGGCGGCGGATCGCAGCGGACCTGGCCACGCTGCACGGCGACACGCTCGAGCTGGCGCGGGCCGGCATCTCGTTCGGGAAGGCGATTGCGCTGACCGAGCAGGGGAATCCGGTGCCCGGCCTGGGAGACACGCCGAACCAGCACGACATCCTGACCGGCACGCAGCCGGACGGCAGGGCGTATACCGACAGCAACGACCACACCTGCAGCAACTGGACCGGCAACGCCGAGGACGGGTCGGCCCAGGTCGGGCACCACGACAAGCAGGGCGGCCCCAACGGGTCGTGGAACTCGGCGCATCCGAGCCGTGGCTGCGGTCAGGCGAATCTGGTGGCGACGGGCGGCGCAGGTTTGTTCTACTGTTTCGCCATCGACTGATCCCGGCTGTCGGCCCTGCCGGCAGTCGGTCGTAGACTGAACGAGATACGCGTTCGAGATTCGCCGTCGGATTCGGCATGACGGGCGCACTGCGGCTGGCGCTGTCGGCGATGCCTGCGCCAACTGCCACAAGCCCGGTTCCATCGCGCCGATGTCGCTCATCACCTACGATGATGCGCGCCCGTGGGCACGGTCCATCAAGGACAAGGTCACCCGGCCCGACGGCGATCCGGCGGACATGCCGGAGTACGAAGCGGAGTTCGAAGCCCGCACGAAACGGGCGACCAACACCCGGAACAACAACAACTAGCGAGGCCGTCCCGCCACCACCGCCATGGGGCCGTTGCGCCAGACGCACTCCGCGTCGAGGCCGGCGGCCTGCATCGCCGCCAGTTCATCCTCCAAGGGGAAGTAGGTGTCTTCCTCGGCCCATTCGGCAAAGTGCTCGAATGCGCGTGCCCGCTCGATCCCGCAGGCCGCCATGTGGTCGGCCCAGGCGCCGTATGAAGCGTCGCGTCCGGCCCGGTCCGCCGGCATCACCGCGTCCGCGTTGACGAAGATGCCGCCCGGCCGCAGCGCGGCGCGGATGCCCGCGTAGACGGCCTGCTTCTCACCGAGCGTCGGAACGTGATGCAGTGCGAGCGACGCTGCGGCCGCGTCGCACGGCGGCAGCGGCTCGGCGAATGACATCTTCCGAAAACGGACGCGCGTCCCGAACGCCGCCAGCCGCGTCCGGGCCTGCGCCAGCATCTCGTCGTCGACGTCGATCAGTTCTACGAACTCGGCCCCGCCGTGCACGAGGATCGCCGCTGAGAGCGCGCCCGTTCCGGCGCCAAGATCGATTGCCACGGCCGGCTGGACGGACGCGAGGGTTCTCGCGGCCATCTGCAGTATTTCCTCATAGCCGGGGATGAAGCGGCGGATCGTCTCGTCGTAGGCGTCGATCTCGACGCGCAGGTGGCGGCGTACCGAGTGGGTGGACACCGGTTTTCGCTCGCTTCAGAAGGCGAGCAGGACGCGGAACCCTTCCGCAATCCGCTGCTCGGCGCGTGTATTCGATTCGGCGATGCCGCAGGTGACGCGGGCCGCCAGACAGGCGCGCAGCACCGTCTGGATCGCCTCCTCGGTCTCGGCCGCGTGCTCCCGCCCCGGTGGGCCGACGCCCAGCGACATGGCGAGGTCGGCGGGGCCGATGAACAGCGCGCCGACGCCCGGCACGGAGACGATTTCATCTACGTTGGCCACGCCGGCGGCCGACTCGATCATGATCAGCGCGAGCAGCTCACCGTCCGGATCGAGAGGCCAGACGTCGGCGCGTGCGACGTAGTCGGGCACGGCAAGCCCCCAATAGCGCGCCGCCCGTCCCGGCCCCCAGCCGCGCAGGCCGGGAGGGTCGGGCTCGGCCTCGCCCCGTTGCGGCGGATAGCGCATCGCCTGCACGGCGCGTCCCGCCTGCTCGCGCGTCTCGACGCGCGGGAAGACGACGCCGAACGCCCCCATGTCGAGCACCTGCTTTACCGCGAAGCGCACCGGCTCGCCGCCCTCCATCGGAATCCGCACCAGCGGGGTCCGGGTGGGGCGCGCCTCGCCGCCCGGCTTCAGGTCGGCCAGTCTGGTCTGGAGCCGGTCGAGCAGATACGGACCGTGCTCCATGTCGATGAACTGCCAGTGCTGTCCGGTGACGGCCGCCTCGTCGCGCTCGACCTGCTCGATGATGCGGTTGAGGCGCGGCGCGCCCTGCCCGTGAAGGGGGACGAGCAGGGCAACGCCGATTGCCAGACTGGCCAGCGCGGCCGGCCGGCGGCGCCGTTCGAGACGCAGAGGCGATAGTTGCATGGGTCGCAGTGAGCCAAGGCGTGCTGGCGCCTACTGCTTCGACGTGTCGCCGCGCGCTCCTTCCTCGGTCGGCATGATCACGACGCTGGCGTTGACGTGCCGGATGCCGGCGCTGTGGCGGTTTCGCACCCCCTCGTAGAACTCCTTGAGCGCCGCCCGGCCGACGACCGGATCGCCACCCGACGAAAATGTGCCGTCCTCGGCAAACATCCACGAGGCATCGTGTTCGGACCCCGGGTCGACGTCATGCGCGTAGACGTCATGCGCGTACAGGTAGTACATCTGGCGGATTTCGAGGTAGTCCTGCGGCGACAGCATGTCGGACGTACGCTGCTGCTGAGCGATCATCCAGGTCGCACCGCTCGCGGCCACCATCAGGATCGCGACGACGAACGTCAACTTGGCGAGTCGCATGGTGTCTCCTTGCCGCGGCACACTATGGGGCGGGGAAGTAGCCGATCTTCTCGCCGCGGTTCGTGCCCATCCAGATCTCGTCGCCGATCTGCACCGCCGCTGTGCTGGCCGCGAACCGCTCGATGACGGGGTGGTCGATCACCCGTTCGAATGTCATTGCCTCCGGCTCGAATACCTCTACCGACTCGCGGTTGCCGTGGTGCACGAGGTAGACGGTGTGGACGCCGCCGTCGCCCGGCTTCAGATACAGGCCGTGGGCGCGGAACGCGGCGCCCTCATCCGGGTCCATCGGCCCCGGACAGGTGGGGTAGGCCGCGGCGTCGAGCCGCTCCCGCGGCGCCGCAGCCGGCGGCCGCAAGACCCAGTACGACGAACACCATCCAAAATGAGATGCGCATGGAAAATCCTCTCTCGTGGGGCATCACTTTACGCAAGCGGCGCGCGCCGAGGCAAACCGCCCGCGGCATGCATGGCCGGTCGAATGCAGCGCGGTCTTGCTACACGCTGGTAAGATACGTGCGGGACACACCCACGAAGCAGGAGGTAGGTATGCGCCGTCTGACATGGTATCGGTTGCTGCTCACCGTCGGGTTCTTCGCCGCACTCGGTCTCGCCTCTACCGTTGCGTCGCAACGGACGGCGGCATCGATGGCGGCCTCAGCGGAAGCGTTCCTCGCCACGCTGCCGGCGGATCAGCGGGCGACCGCCAGCTTTTCGTTCGACTCGGACGACCGCGAGCGCTTTCACTATATTCCGACCGAGATGTTCCTCCGCCACGGCCTGAAGATCGAGGACATGAACGAGGAGCAGCGCGCCGCCGCCCACGAGCTGCTGTCTCGGGGTCTCAGCGAGGTCGGCTACAAGACCGCGGTCGACGTCATCGAGCTGGAGGGGATTCTCGGCACGCTCGAGACGAACGGCCGCATAGTACGCAGTTCCGGTTGGTACTATTTCTCGGTGTTCGGCAGGCCGTCGCCGCGCGGCACGTGGGGTTGGCGCGTGGAGGGGCACCATCTGTCGCTGCATTTCACGGTGGTGAACGGCGAGGCGGTAGCCAGCACGCCGACGTTCTTCGGCAGCAACCCGGCCGAGGTGAAGGAGGGACCGCACACGGGGATGCGGGTGCTCGGGACGGAGGAGGACGCCGCCCGCGAGTTGCTGAAGGCGCTCGACGCGGAGCAGCAGGCAGCCGCCATCATCGACGACGAGGCGCCGCGCGACATCGCCACCGAGGCATTCTCGACGGTCCACGCGCTCGGCCCCGGCGGCGTCAAGGCCGCGGATCTCACTGCGGCGCAGCGCAGCCTGCTGATGCGGCTGATTGGCACCTACACGTCGCTGATGGCGGATGATCTGGCCGCGGCCCGCATGGCGGAGTTGGAAGAGGCCGGCATCGACGAGATCCTGTTCGCGTGGGCGGGTGGCACGGAGCGCGGCGACCGGCACTACTACCGCGTGCAGGGGCCGACGTTCCTGATCGAGTTCGATAACACGCAGAACAACGGCAACCACGTCCACTCGGTGTGGCGGGATTTCGACGGCGACTTCGGCCGCGACATCCTGCGCGAGCACCTGCGCGCCAGCCTGCACTAGGAGCCCGTGGCAAAAGCCCCGCTGCATTCGACCAGCGATGCATCCCGCCTGAACTGCGTTGCTCGTCGGTCACATATTGGGAATATGCTCCCTCCTCGCGCCTTGTACAGGCCGTGCGCGGCATTGATACGGCAGCGTCTCGGTGCGACGCGGGGTTTCACCACGGACTCCTAGCGGTCCGCGGTTAAATCCCGCGCCGCGCCGACACTCCTCTTCTCGACCGCCTGGCCGCCCGGGATCCGCCTCGACGGCCGGCCGAAGATGGTATTCTGCGGCCCCGGACTGACGGGCATGGGCACCGGGAGAGGGGGCGTGCGGTGTTGACTCGATGGTTGGCGCTGGTCGTCTTGTTGCTGCTGCCGCCGGGGGAAGCGCTGGCCCAGTCCAGCGCCGATGTCGCGCCCGTCACGGACGCGATGCTTCAGGAACCCGATCCAAGCGACTGGCTGATGTGGCGTCGCACGCTCGATAGCTGGGGCTATAGCCCGCTCGACCAGATCGACCGCCGGAACGTCGACGATCTGCGCATGGTCTGGGACACCGAGATCCTGGACTACAGGAAGAATCCGGCTCACCAAACCTCAGGTCCGATCATCGCCAACGGCAAGGTCGTGTCCGGCCGGGGGTGCATACCCAAGGGCGGACCCGCCGCCTGGATGGTGCCCAGCTTCGACCCCGAGCTGAACCTCATCTACGTCGGTACCTCGGTGACGTCGCCGTCACCGAAGTATCTGCTGGGGGGCGCGGACAAGCAGCATCTCTATCACAACTCCACGCTGGCGCTTGATGTCGATACGGGAGAGATTCGCTGGTACTATCAGCACCTGATCGACCACTGGGACCTCGACCATCCGTTCGAACGGTTGCTGGTGGATACGGCGGTGTCTCCGTCGGCCGCCGCGGTGCAGTGGACCAATCCCCGACTGCGACCGGGGCGGTCACCGCGAACGCGGAGGTCGTCTTCAGCGCAACGGGGCAGACGGTGACGACCTGTCCGACCTGGTATGGCGGCAAGAACTGGGAGGCCGGCGCGTACAGTCCCCTGACCAACGCCATGTATTTCCCGCTGCGCAACACCTGCTCGCAGATGATGTCCGTTCCCGAAGAGGAAAACCCCTTCCTCGCCCTCACGATGCGCGAGGAGCTGGCGCCGGGCACCGACCAGCTCGGCGTGGTCCAGGCCGTCTCCGCGGAGACGGGGGAGACGCTCTGGCGCTACGAGCAGCGGGCGGGCACCACGTCGCTCCTGACTACCGGGGGCGGCCTCATCTTCGGCGGCGACACGAACGGGCGGTTCCGGGCCCTGGACCAGGACACGGGAGCCGTGCTGTGGGAGATCAATCTCGGCTCGTCGGTTACCGGCTTCCCGATAACCTTCGCCGTAGACGGACGCCAGTACGTAGCCGCCAGCACGGGCGCTACCGGCACCACGAACGCCCAGATACGTCTCACGCCGGAGCTGCGGCCGAGCACCGGCAACAACCTCTTCATCTTCGCCCTGTCTGACTGAGCGCCGGACGCCAAGGAATCAAGCGCCGAGGCCGCCACCGGCACCGGGCCGTCACGACACGGAAGGACAGATTGGCCATGGCACCGAGACGCGACTTTCGGCAGACCAAGATCGTGTGCACGCTGGGTCCGGCCAGCTCAACGCCAGAACAGATCGAACAGCTCGCCGCCGCCGGCATGAACATCGCGCGGCTCAACATGTCGCATGGCGACCACGCGAGCCATCTGCAGGTGATCCAGGTCGTCCAGAAGCTCAACGAGCGCCTGAACCACCCGATCGCCCTGCTGCTCGACCTGCAGGGACCGGCCATCCGCACCGGCGACCGCCTCGGGCAGCTATCCCTCGAGGCCGGTCAGGAGTTCCACGTCACCGTCGGCCCCACCGAGAATCCGGAGGAGAGAACCATCCACGTCGACTACCAGGACATGATGCATCAGTTGAAGGTGGGTGATCGGATCACGGTCGACAACGGACTGATCAACCTGGAGGTGCTGGAAGTACGCGAGCGCGATCTCCGCTGCCGGGTGCTGGACGGCGGGGTCCTGGGATCGCGCAGGCACATCAATCTTCCCGGCGTGCGGATCAACCTGCCGTCGATCACCGACCAGGACGTTGCAGACATCCGTTTCGCGGCGGAGCACGACATCGACTTCCTCGCCGTGTCGTTCGTGCGCAGCGCCCAGGCAGTGCGCGACGCGCGGCGGATCATCGCCGAGGCCGGCGGGCACCCCATGCGCATCATCGCCAAGATCGAGAACCAGGAGGGCATCGACAATCTCGACGAGATCATCGACGCGGCCGACGGCATCATGGTGGCTCGGGGCGATCTCGGCGTCGAGGTGGAGTTCGAGATGCTCCCGGTGGCCCAGCGCGACATGGTGCGGCGCTGTGCGATCGCCGGCAAGCCCGTGATCGTGGCGACCCACCTGCTGGAATCGATGATCGACAACCCGATGCCGACCCGGGCCGAGGTCACCGACGTCGCCAACGCGGTTTACGAACAGGTCGACGCGGTGATGCTCAGCGGGGAAACGGCGACCGGCAAGTACCCGGTGCGTTGCGTCTCGGTGCTCGACCGCATTGCGCGGCGCATCGAGAAGGAACGCGGGCTGGAGCTCCACCGCGACCGGGAACCGAAATCGATCCGCGATCAGTTGGCCCGGAGCGCCTGTCTACTGGCCGATTCGCTCGGATCCCGGGCGATCGTCGTCATGACCATGCGGGGCCTGATGGGACGTCTCGTCAGCAGTTTTCGCCCGCGCGGCGCCATCATCTACGCCTTCACGACCACGGACATCGTCCGCCGCCGGCTCTGGCTCTCGCGATCCGTAGTGCCGTTCACCCTCGACCTGACGGAGGAGCCGGAACAGGTGGTGCTCCATGCCCTCGAACTCCTGAAAGCGCACGATCGACTGGAGAGCGGCGAACCGGTGGTGATCGTCGCGAACGTCACCACCAGCAACGGCCACTCGAACGCCATCCAGGTGCGCACGATCGAGTGAGCCGCGGGCTGGCAGTCCGGTGGAAAACGCCCGGTAGCTATCAACGGGAGAGCGTCCGGTTCGCCCGCGATGTCTCTCTACGATTCGGTTGCCGCACCGGACGCGCGCCGTCCGAACGTCCATGTCAGTCAGGTCCGCTTCCAGCACCCCGACGCCAGTTTCCCTGGCAACGCCGCCACTGCCGTTGACGCATAGACGACCAAGCGTTATGCTATATACGTTTTTGGGAGCGTTCTACTATCTAGAATAGCGGGATCACACTAGATGCTTCTATGCGGATCATCGCCAAGAAGACGCTCCGTGATTTCTGGGAGCGGCATCCGAACGCCGCAGAGCCGCTTCTCGCCTGGTATCGGGAAGTCGAGCAGGAAGACTGGGATACGCCGGCCAAGGTGAAGGCGAAGTACCGGAACGCAAGCATCATTGGCGGCGACCGGGTGGTGTTCAACATCAAGGGCAACGACTACCGGCTCGTGGTGAGGATCGCCTACGCGTACCGCATCGTCTACGTGCGTTTCATGGGAACACACGCCGAGTACGACACCGTGGACGCCGAGGAGGTGTGAGATGGCAGATATCAGACCGATTCGGACCGAGAGCGACTACAAGGCCGCCTTGACTCGGATCGACGCGCTTATGGATGTGGAGCTCGGCAGCCCTGAGGGCGGGGAACTCGATGTTCTGGTAGACCTCGTTGAGCTGTATGAGAGCAAACACGAGCCGATGGGACATCCAAGCCCCGTCGCCGCGATCGAGTTTCGCATGGAGCAGGCAGGTCTGAGCCCGCGCGACCTGATCCCGTTCATCGGAAGCCGCGCGAAGGTGTCGGAAATCCTCTCCGGCAGGCGGGCCATCACAATGCCGATGGCGCGCGCGCTCCATGAGCATCTCGGGATTCCGGCGGATGTGTTGCTCGGGAAGTTGGATGCAGCACTGGACGAGCCATTGGCCGACATCGACTGGCGCCGATTTCCTCTCAGGGCAATGGTCAAGCTCGGATGGCTTCCTGGAGTCCCGAATCTGGCGGCGCAGGCCGAGGAGTTCATTGGCGATCTGATTGAGCGCGCCGGAGGACGGGAGGTGGCCGCCGCCGCGCTCTACCGCAGGAACGATCACCTGCGTGCGAACGCCAAGATGGACCCTTTCGCACTAAAGGCCTGGTGTTGGCAGGTCCTGGCGACCGCGAATCGGAACCGGCCGAAGGCCGACTACACGCGCGGCGCCGTGACATTGGACTTCCTGCGGCAGATCGCACGGTTGAGTTGGTCGGAAAACGGACCGAAACTGGCAAAGGAATTCCTGGCAAGGAACGGCATTCCTCTCGTAATTTTGCAGCACCTGCCCAAGACCTATCTTGATGGTGCAGCGCTCCGGCTCGGCGACGGACGGCCCGTAATTGCACTGACACTGCGCTATGACCGGATCGACAACTTCTGGTTCTGTCTACTGCATGAGTTGGCGCACGTAGGCCGCCACATCGACAACAACGACGGCAGTGCGTTCGTTGACGACCTGACTTTGCGCGCTGTGAAAGCGGGACGCGAAGACGCGAGAGAAGCACAGGCTGACGAATGGGCGGAGGAGGCGCTCATTCCCCGCGTGGTTTGGGAAGCGAGCGCGGCTCGGGACGACCCGTCGCCAATGACCGTGATGAATCTGGCTCAGGCGCTGCAAGTTCATCCGGCAATCGTCGCCGGCAGGATCCGCTACGAACAGCGAAATTATCGGCTGTTGTCCCAATTCGTCGGCACAGGTGAGGTTCGGCGGCAATTTGGTGTGGCGGAATGACAGGGTGCCTCAACTCCTGTGGAATCTGAGTAGACCGCCCGCGTACTGGCCGGCTACCAATGGGTGCCCAGCGTCGACCCGGATAAAAGAGGAGGGTCGGCCGTTTGGCGTCCGCCGCGCGGCCACCAGGTTGGGTCGATTCTCCATGACTTCGTCGTTGCGCAGTCAGGCTTCCGTTCAACGTCGTTACGTAGCAAGGTTCATTTTTTGGCAGGAGGGAACATCCCATGGACGACAAGACCGTCTACGAATTCACCGTCAACGAGACCCTCATCAAGACGCCCCACGAGAAGCTCTCTGCGGGAGACATCATTCGCCTCGCCATCAAGCAGGGTGCCGCGGGCGTCTCCGGAAAGCCGGAGGACTACGTACTCCAGTCGCTGGCCCCCGATCGTGAGTTCAAGTCCGATGACATCGTCGACCTTCTGGAGTATAAAAAGTTCATCACGGAGAAGTCCGGTCCGACTCCGGTAGCGGAGAGCAGGTTGTGAACGCCGCTTTGTGCAAGATCCGAGACGAACTCGACGAGTCCGCCCTCCAGACCTACGTTGTTGAGGGGGCCAAGACCGAAGTTGTCGCCTTTCCCTACATCCCGCCGAAGGGTCGGTACGCCGGCCGCACCTTCGACGTCGGCCTCAGTTTCCAAGAGGCGGACTACCCCGAGTTCGCGCCGCACTGGATACACGTCACGCCACCCATCGAAGAGAAGCACGGCCGCCCCGGCATGGCCTACGACGATGCAAGGGGGAGGCGTTGGGTCGCGTTCAGCAGGCCGCCCGCCGACTTCTGGGACAACCTGCCCCGTCACGAAAAAAACATGGCGACCTACCTAGCGCTTCACATGCGCCGTTTCTGGAGGGAAGCGTGAGGCGCGACGCCGCGCTCACAGACGCAACCCACTCCCTCGCCAAAAACCACCTGCTTCGCCACTACCGCGAAGGCCGGTTACAGGAAGACCTCTGCCTCGGTCTCTGGTACCCGTCGCGCGGCCGGAACCGTCTGACAGCCATTCTCGCCGACTTGGTCCTTCCCCACCCTGGTGAAGTGCATCTGCACGGCAACGCCAGCTTCGAAGGACGCTACGTCACCCGCGCCATTAGGGAAGCCAGAAAGCGCGACGCTGGCCTAGCCCTCCTGCACAGTCACCCTTCGTCGGGGTGGCAGGACCTTAGCGATACTGACATCGCCGCCGAGCGCGACGAGGTGGCCTACCCCGCACAGGCTACCGGTAAACCGCTCCTTGGAATGACCATGGGCGACGACGGGTACTGGAGCGCACGGCTCTGGGAGAAGGAGACCGACCGGATGGTAGGCACATGGTGCCGCAAGGTGCGCATCCCCGCAGCCAACCGATATGCGATCCACTGGAAGCCATCGGCGCTGACCAGCTTCGAAGACAACCCGCGTCAGCGCCGCACCATAGATACCTGGGGCGTCGGCACACAGCGGCACATCGAGAACCTGCGAATCGGCATCGTCGGCCTCGGCAGCGTCGGCGCGCTGGTGACGGAAGCTCTCGCCCGTATGGGCGTGTCCGAGATCACGCTCATCGACCCCGATACCATTAAGCCCCACAACCTGGACCGCCTCCTCCACGCGGACAAGTCCAGCGTGGGGGAGCTGAAGGTCTCCCGCGCCCGGACCGAGGCGCATCGCAGCTCCACCGCTCGAAACGTCAAGATCCGCGCCATACCGGCTGGCGTACAGCACGAAGACGCGTACCGCGAGGCGCTCGACTGCGACTTGATCGTCAGCTGCGTCGACAGGCCGGTCGCCCGCGACGTCTTGAACTACGTCGCCACCTCGCATCTGATCCCGGTCATCGAGGGCGGCGTGGCTGTGGAACTCAATTCCGCCACCGGCGACTTCGAATCCGCCCGTTGGCGTAGCCACTTGGTCGTTCCGGGACACGCCTGTATTCGCTGCACCGGCCAGTACAACTCCAGCGACGTTCTCCAAGAACTCGACGGGTCCTTGGACGACCCTTCCTATATCGCGAACCTGCCGCCGGAGCTCCGACCGAGAAACCAGAACGTCTTCCCATTCAGCCTCGGCAGCGCCAGCATGCAGGTCAATCTCATGGTTCGCTACCTGATCGCCGACGACTGGTGGCCGGCGACCTCACGGCAGGAATACCGCTTTATTGCTGCTCGCACCGTCGCCTCGACGATCGAATGCCACCCACACTGCTCTTTCCGTGACCGCGTCGCCCGTGGCGACACGTGCCCGCCGAGCTACCTGCGACCCGCTGAACCCGAGTTACCGTCGTCGCGTTCTCTGCCCGCGAGACTTCTCACTGCCTGTAGGAAATGGTCGACTGCGTTACCGTGGGTCCATACAGCTGACGTTCCAGAAGAAGCCTCTCCAGAACGAATTGAACGTTAGCCGCCGACTCGACCGTCGGCCCCAGGACGATACGCGATTCCGATATGAATACCCGCGGCACCTGCAGGCCCGGCACTTCCGCGAAGTGCCTCCACGCAACCGGTCTGCCGGCCACCGAGGAGCCTTGAAGGTACAACCCGTTCTTCAAGTCTGAAAACGGAATCACTATCCGTACCTCCTTTTCGTACTCGTAGTCCTTTGACTTGTAGAGGTACACCAATGGCGACAGCACGCTCACGAGTGGCTTGGGCAACTCCGAAATCCGACTCATGCTTGAAAAATTCGGAGCCCCGGGAATCTTGCCGTACTCTTCCAACAGCACGGAGAGCGTATTGAGACACGTCGCTACCTCACCCTCACCGTACCTAATTCGAAACAAATTGTCCTGTTCATCGAAACACGTCATGGGAAACGCCAACGCGCATCCAGTGCCATCCTTACCGTATGTTCTCCAGAACACGAGGTTGTCCGCTTCCGTTGCGTCCCTAACGTACGTCAGCGACGTCTGGTACGCAGGCGACGCCGACCTGTTCTCAAACAGGCTCCAAACGGCTTTGTACCTACGTCGAAAACTGCCCTTTGCGTCCGCCGAGTTGACGAAGAATGCTCCTTCGTTTGGGTCATTGGAGGAAAAGGTGTCGTATAGCCTCAGATATCCCACGCTACCACCGTGCTTTTTCGCAACTCCTTTCGCCACTAGCGTGGCCAGCCGGTACTTCCCGTGCGCTGCCTCGACTACACCGAGCATCGACGTCAAGGCCCCCAGCGTCGTGTAGTGCACCAGATGCGACACGTCGGCGGGCACGCGAAGCCCGTCGTAGAATGCCTGCCTGCACATTTGCGCGAACAGGCTCCAAGCGGTTGTGTCATGACCGTCCGCGTGCAGCGCTTCGATCTCGCTGAAATCCATCGACACCACCTCAATTCAGATGCTCATTCACCCAGTCCAAGAAGACGGCACCGGCCAACTCGGCTGCGCGGTTCGGCAGTGGCTACGAGCGAAAACAGCCGCGCGAGGAACCACCAGGGCCGAAGATCGCCCGCACCCCGCCAGCAGATGCCGTTCGACTCACGGCGACTCACAGTTTGTTGCCCCCATGTGAAGATGCCATGACGCTTACCAGGTGAACCGGCAATGCCACCTACGCGGATTGGCTCGCCCAGGATGCCTTGCGCTGTTCCAAGCGCGTCTTCGCATCTGCGACGATGGCCTGAGCTGCAGGCTCGTCAGCGGCGGTCTCCCGTGCCTCTCGCAGGGCTAGGGTCTTCCGGTACTCCTCAGCTTCGGCCGCAAGAGTAAACTCCAGCGTACCGTGGTCTTGCGTGGCCTGTTCGACTTCAGACAGCGATACCGTGAAGAATTCCTTCCGCATGTTGACGAGGTTGACCCGCCGGTTGTCGAAAGCACGGTGCAGTGTCTGTTCGAGGTTTGGTGCGTCCTCTGAGTAAACCATCGCGTGGACGTCGAACGGGAAGGGTACCGACGCATCGCCGAGTTCCCGGATCCGGTCTTGGGGGTCCAAACGCCTCGTAAGGCCGATCTTGTAGACGTTCTCCCCGAACGATCCGATGTTCGAGACGATGTAGACGTGACCCGACTTCGTGAGTTGTGCACGCGACAAGGCGCGCTCCTTCGTCTCATGCGCTGCGTCGAGTTGGCCTTGTAGCCTCTCGATCTCACTCTGAAGCTCGTCACGCTTCTGGTCTCCGGCACTCTGCAACTCTTGGCGCGCCTTTTCAAGGGCGGTTTCATACCGCTGCTCCTCTTTCTCGGCGTCGCTTTTGGCCTTCTCGATCTCGCGGCGGACGCGCTCCTCTTCGCGCATCTGCTCACGGATTCGGCGCTGTTCCTCCCGCTCCGCCTCCCGCTGTTCCTGATACTCGTGCGCGAGACGGAGTTCGCTGATCTTGAGATCCAGGTATTTCGGTGCGATGGTGCAGTGTTGCGTCTCGCCCAGCTTGTTCAGCGTCTCGAACGACCGGTTGATCCTCTGCTCCATCACGGTCACGTTGTTGTAGCGCACCTTGACGACGGCTGCGTCGCACTCGCCGTTGAACGCCCGAAGCTGGAGCTTGAGATACCGCTGTACCATCTGGCGCCCTTTGACCTTACTGCCCTCGACCTGCCATTCCGTTCTGCAGACCGCGGCGGTCTTGTCTCGAACCATTGCCTTCTGCTGCGTCCGGATCTCGTCCAGCTTGGCTTTGAACGCGGCGGAAGACTCAAAGTCGTAATGGGATTCATAGACCCCAAAGGATTGCAGGTTAGCCTGATCGCGAGCCGCGTCTAGCTCACGCGTGAGCTCCTCGAGTTCGCGGAGCGCTTCACGGAAATCCTTCTCCCAAGACGCTCGACGAGTCGCGACCTCCGATGCCAGTGCCTCCTTCTCCGCAGCTACACGATCGCGCTCCCGTTCCACGTCGATGATGCCTCCGTACCGCCGTCTCATGTCGCGAAGCGAACGCAGAGCGAACAGGAGACCGGCGACGGCAACCACAGCTATTGCGATGAACATGACTTCCGACATGGTCGCTCCTCTTTTCTTTGGGTGACCGGCGTGCCTCCGCAACGAGCCGTGGGGCCGCTACCGTCGTCGCTGGGGGTTCTCAATCAGTGACCGTCGTGGGTGGTGCGTTCCTGCAACTCGTTTGTTCGCACGGATCTTAAGCCCTTGTCGCGCAACGACGCCAGATCGCACCAAGGCCGGTGCGATGCGGTTGGTGAGAGAACGCCCGCTCGCGAAACCTTAATTCATGGTCATCGCCGCCGGAAGATGCTCCCTCACGGTTGCTTGACGGAAACCGTTAGGGACTGGATGCCCAGGCGCTTCCAAGCACCTCTTCGGTATCGCGGATGGCTTCGCAGGTTCCCTAGGACGTTCGACGACTCGGAAATGTTGCTCGCATTCCAGCGCCGCTCGATCGTCCGTCCATCCCGGTGAATCTCGAAAATCCGCGCCTCTCGCTTCCTCAGAAGTGCGTCCTTGAACTCCTCAGCCGTCGGCGGGTCGAGAGTAATCGGCAGCAAGTCCCTCTCCGGTCGGATTACCGGGGACAAGTCCAGAGGCTTCGGGTCGCTTCCGAGTCCGTCGTTCACGTCTTCGGGCAATAGACTGGCGAGGTACTGTCGGTTCACTCGGCAAAGCGCATCGATCGAGCGGTACTGGGCTTCGCAATAGCGCTGGAGGTCGCGAAACACCGAAACCCGTTCCCAGTATCTTGACTCCCTAATGAAGGACTGGATTCGGTCGAGTCGGTCAGGATCCTCCACGAAGTCCTGGTAGTGCTTGTCGGCCTTCTGCCGGTTCGCTTCCTTGGTCGCGGGCAGGACATTGCCATAGAGGTGCAAGCCGCAATGGGCACGGTTCATCGGAATCGCGTGGTCGCGATCCATCTGGCCATCGACCAACGCATCGCCTGTGTAAGCGCACCGCCTGCCAAACCAGTCGAGGGTCCGTTCCCATTCCGTCTCCGTCAGTCCACCGAGCCTTGCCCCCGCGTCCGACAGGATGACGCGCACAAAAGCGTTTGCGGCATCGCCAGGATTCCATCTTCTTGTTTGTCGTGCCATCAGCGCAGCCTCCTGGCGCGTGTAACTACGGCTGTAACTACGGCCTAAATCTGCGACCTAAATCAACCATGCCGCGGCGAGACTCGGGGAATCGCCACCGCCACACTTGCCCTGCATCGCCAGGAATGTTAACAACCACGCGGTAGTAGCCCTGGAAGCTCGCAGGCTCGTCGAGTCGGGCGACCGGGCCCTTGACGCCGCCGCGGCAACTGCTTACGGTTGGTCCGCACACAACTCCAACGACGAGGTCCTCCGCGAGTTGCTGGCGCTCAACGGCGGCCGGCGATGGGCGGGCCGGCTTCGGACTCGTGGGGCTCCTGGAGCAGATCGCCCGGACGATGAACGGTGCGGTCTTGAGAATCGATGAAGTCCGTTTCATTTTCCATCACCCGGGTCAATCGCCTGCGACGGGCAGCGGAAGGGGCCAGAATGGTTGCCGAAGACCCCGATCGGAGCCCATCCGACGGCTGGTTTGCCAGTGCCTACGACGCCAACGACCTTGTGCGTGTTTTCGATACGCTTTGGCTCAAGGCAGGATTCGCCCTGCATGCCTATGAGTATCGGGCAGGCAGCAACGGCAACGGCATCATCTGGGCGGTGCCGGCCGATACCCCGCTGGTTGCTCCGGACGATTGTCCCAGGCTCGACGACACCTGGCTGGGACCTCCGCGGCCGCCGGGGGCGGTGCCGCTCATGCAAGCAATAGAGGGCGACGGCAGTCCCTGGTCCTACTTGTCGGCATCGATCCTGTGCCGCGAGGCAGCGGAATTCGGGGCCATCTGGCACGGCTGCGTCTGGAGCGACCAGACGATTCTCTCCAAGCCCCCGCGGCAGGCCGACGGGCAGGATGCATCGGACGACGCGCGGAAGCTGACCGGCGACGCACCCGTCGGCAACTGGACGTGGCATGGCGCTGTTCCTCGCACATGGAAGCCGACCTGTTCCGACATGGGAACGACCAGGGAGGTCGTCCTGCACATCCATAATCCCATCGGCGGCGAAAAGATCTTCCGGGCCACGGACACCTATCCTGCCGGCAGCTACGATGGCAAGACCGAGACCACGGTGTTGTGCACGGGCGACCGGCTTATCGTCTACTGACCGATGTCCTCCGCGAGTTGCTGGCGATAACGGCAGCTGGGCGGTGAACAAGCCCTGCCGGACGAGGCGCCCGGCTGAAGCCTGATGTACGTCTTCCTCGACGCGATCACCTTTCGGTATCGAGGTGCGCCGGCTCCTGTCCTGGACAGGCTCTCCCTCTTTGTCCGCTCGGGAGAGATTACCGCAGTGGTCGGCCCAGCCGGCGCCGGCAAGGCGACGCTGCTCCGCTACGTAGGCAGGCGCTCGGACGGACCGGACCGCGTATTCCTCGGTTCGGAGGCTGACGAGAGCGGGCGGAAGCCGGGCCTGATCCGTGGCTGGCGTTTCTCCATGGGAGATGACGCATTCCCACCCGAGTGGCGCTCGGAGCGATGGCGCGGCGTCTGGATCCGGCGCTATGCGTTCCCGAACATGGCGCTGGACGGCTCCGACCGCGAGCGCCCCGGCGATTGGTCGGAGGGAGCCGACAACGTGTCCCTCTCCATCTACTCCGGGGATGGCACGGTGCGTGACGTCGGCTGGGCCGGCGCGGCTCCCAACGACCCCGACCGGCAGGATTTGCTGCTGGTCGACGATCTGTCGACGAAGCCGCGATTTAGCGACGCGGCGGAACGGCGCGCGTTCATCCTCGACCTGCACGCCCTGCACCCGAGGCCGCGGCGCCGGACAGTGATCTACGCGACGCGAGATCCCGCCGACGCACTGGAGATCGCGAATCGGATCGCGGTCCTGCGGCGGGGCCGCATCGTGCAGTGCGGGACGCCGTCAGAGATACGCCGCGCACCCGCCGGCGGGTTCGTGGCGCGGCTCTTCCAGTGAGACGCTGCACAGCGGAGTCCACTTGAGGCGCGGTCAGTCCGGTCTAATGCTTTGCCTCGTCCAGCACACGTTCCTCGCCATCCTGGTCGAGCGCGCCGGCTATCCGACCTTCAGCCGCGGCCACAAGATCCGCCGCGGGTTGCGGTTTGCGCACACCTGCTTCAGGCCTCGCGAAGCGGCCGGAAGAACGTTCTCAGATCGCCGACGAGGAGCCCGGGTTCCTCGGCCGCCGGGAAGTGTCCCCCGGTTTCGTGGTAGGACCACAGCCGGACGTGGTCCGGCACCTCCTCGACCAGCGATCGGGGCGGCCGTGCGCGGGACGTGATGCCGTAGAAGTCGAAATACCCCTGGGGCACGCGCCGGCCGGTCGCCTGCGGCTGCTGCTGCGCTGACGCCTGCCTGCCGCGCAGGTTCTCCAATGTGAGCCCGACGGTGCGCGGCGCCGGGGGCGTTCTGAAATTACCGGACGAATAGTAGATGCGGACGGCGGTGCCGATCGAGCCCGTGTGCCAGTAGATCGACACCAGCGTCAGGATCTCGTCCTTGGTGAACTTGTTCTCGGGATTCCCCTGACAATCACTCCAGGCGCGCAGCTTTTCGACGACCCAGGCCGCGACGCCCGCGGGCGAGTCGGTCAAGCCATAGGCCAGCGACTGCGGCTTTGTGCCCTGGATGAGCTGGTACGCCGTTTCCTCGGCCGTGTAGCGGTCCATGCTCTCCCAATACGCGCGCTCTTCGGCCGTGCGCGGCTCAAATCTCGTGCGCGGCGGCTGCCCCGGCGTGGTGACGCCAATGACCCGGTCCGGGACGCGCGCGGCGATCCGGCTGCCCATCTGGCTGCCCCAGTCGCTGCCGTACGTGCCGAATCGGTCGTAGCCCAGCTTGTCCATCAACTTGATCCAGAGATCCGGGACCGTGCCCGGCGTGAAGTCCGCGAGCGGCTCGCCGGAAAAGCCGTACCCGGGCAGGGACGGCGCGACGACGTGGAACGCATCGCCGGCCGCGCCGCCGTGGGCCGCGGGATCCACGAGCGCGGGAATCGACGGCAGCATTTCCCAGAAGGTTCCCGGATAGCCGTGCGTCATGATCAGCGGCACCGCCGAGGGGTTGCGCGACTGCTGATGGATGAAGTGGATCCTGTAGCCGTCGATCATCGTGGTGAAATGATCGAAGCGGTTGAGCGCCGTCTCCTGCGCGCGCCAGTCGTAGTCGTCCCTCCAGTACGCGACCAGTTGCTGGAGATAGGCGCGGTCCGTCCCCATCGACCACGGCTCTCCGGTCGCGTCCGGCGGCCAGCGGGTGCTCCGGAGGCGCCGGTGCAGATCGGCGAGGTCGTCGTCGCTGACGCTGATCCTGAAACGCTGGATGTCCGTCTGCGTCTGCGCGACAGCCGGAGCCGGGGCCACCGCGGGCCATGCGCCAGCGGCGCCGATGAGCTTCAGGACGGTTCGCCGGTCAACGGTCGTCTGCGGCAATGTCATCGCTAGGTTCCTCCAGGATTTGCGGAAGGCCCGCCAGGAGAGGGCTGGCAGGCGCAACGGCGTGTCAGGTCTGTCCGGCGGCGTCCGCCCGGGCGTCGTGCGACAGCGGCCCCTTGGGCAGGCGGCCGTCCACGTCGGTGAAACCGTACTGGTCGGCCAGCTCGCGCGCCGACACGGCGCGGCCCGACAGACGCAGCACCTCCGCGTCGGCGGCCAGCGCCGCCACCGCCCGCCCGCAGAACCGCGGCGTCTCGGCGCCGCTGAGGTCGAACATCTGCTCCACGTTCGGCACCTGCTGCAGCCGCTCGTTGTACACCAGCCCGGGCCAGAGCGACACGACCGCGACGCCGTGCTCACGGAGCTGGTGGGCGGTGTCGGCGGTGATGCGGTCCAGCGCGCACTTGCCCACGCCGTACGCCACGTGCCAAGCGAAGCCGGCGGCGCCCGATGAGCTGACGTTGACGATCAGGCCGCGCTTGCGCGCCACCATCGGCCGGGCGGCGTGCCACGTGGCGGCGTACGCCGAGCGCGTGCCCACGTCGATCATGTCGTCCCAGTTCGACAGCGGCGTCTCCCAGAACGGCAGCCCGGAGGTCAGCTCGGGCGGGATGAGGAACGCGTTGTTCACCAGCACGTCGAGGCGCCCGCATTCGTCCGCGACGCGCGCGAACAGCGCGGCCACCTGGGCGTCGTCGCGGTGGTCGCAGGCCACACCGATGCCGCGCCCGCCGAGCGCGTCGACCTCGCGCGCCGTCGTCTCCAGGCTGCCCGGCAGCGCGGCGTCGCCTTCCTTGAGGGTCCGCGCGGTCGCGTAGACCGTTGCTCCGGCCGCGCCCAGCTCCAGCGCGCAGCCCTTGCCGATGCTGCGGCTGGCGCCGGTCACTATCGCTACATGTCCGTCAAGCGCTCCCATCTGCTCCTCTCACGGCGCCGGATCGACGACGACGGTGACATCGGTCGTTGCGCTCAGCTCGGAATCGGTCGCGAACAGCTCGATCTCGTACGTGCCCGGCGCATCGAACACCGCCGTGGTACGTGGCTGCGCCGGATCGTCGAAGCGCACGGCGCCCGGGCCGCTCACCGCCTGCCAGGTGGAGCTGAGCGCGCCGCCGCGCGGCAGTCCTTCGTCCCGCACGCTGCCGAACAGCTTGAGCGGCTCTCCCACGCTGGCGCGCATCTCGTGCGGGCCGCTGCGTCCGCCGTAGCCCAGCACGCGGACGAGCGGAGAACGGTTGAGGCAGACGCCGCGCGGCGCGGCCGCCGGATCCTCGATACCGCGCAGCACAGACCCGATGTCGCGTTCCGTGAACTCCCAGTTGTACTGCAGCATCGAACTGCTGGTCTCACGCGTCGCGCCGCCATGGGACAGGGTCCACCGCAGCCTGCCGTCGAACTCCGGGCCGACGACCATGATGCACTGCCAGCGGTGGTGTCCCGGAAGGAACGTGGTCGGTTGTCCCCGGTCCGCCGGACCGGGCGAGAAGGCATTCGCCGGGCCGGGTGGAATGCTCACCGGTTCGGCGTTGTGGCTGAAGTAGGCAAATGCGAGAGTGAGCGAGCCGTCAGGGTTTCGCGTGTAGCCGTCGTACACGGGAAAGATCGCCTGCCGCTCCAGGCCGGCGTCGAAGACCTGCTGCGCGGCCGGGGCGCCGCGCAGCGCCGGGCTCCACGACGACGCAGCCCAGATGACGGCCGGCGCCAGCAGCGCCACCACGTGCCGGCCGGTCATCGACATGCCCGCGGTATCTACCGCTCCCGCTCCCGTTCGGCCAGCCGGATGCGGTACTGCTCGTCGGTCATGAACGCCACGTCGGTCCAGCCTTGCCCCATTTCATCCATCGTCCGGCCGCCCCAGCCGACCCACGCCGAAGGATCCGGATTGTGGCGGTTGTTGGCGGTGTTGTCGTGCCAGGAGACGGAGTGGAGGATGGTCCCTTGCGGAAACAGATGCGGCTGCTCGAACGGATACACCATCTGCCAGCTCTGCTCGTAGTTGTCCACGTCCACGAGCACCTCGCGGCGGCCGTCGAGGTGAATGGCTTCGAGCAGCATGCGGCTGCCGCGGAAATGCATGTGCGGCTGGAAGCTGAGGATGAGCGCGGCCTGCGGCAGCGGCAGGAACCGTTCGTGCCGGGCGACGGTGTTCGGCGGGACGCTCAGCAGCGCCACGCCGTTGAGGGTGTTCTCGTCAATCCACGCCCCGGCCGGCATCTGCGGTTCATGCAGGTCCAGGTCGTATCCGGCGCGCAGCAGGCGATCCTCGACCTCCTCGCGGTTCAGCAACCAGTCGTTGCCGACTCCGGTGCGCAGGCGGTGGGCCGTCACGATCAGCTCGGGCACCTCGCCCTTCGGATAGAACTTGATGGCCACCCGCTGGATGTCGTGCGTTTCCACGCCCCAGGGGTGGTAGTGCGGCGCGAAGCGGAACAGGCCGCCGGCCGGCAGCTTCCGGCCGGTCCCCTCGGGATAGAGCTGGCCGCTGCTGCCCATGGCGTATTCGATCAGGTCGATTTCCTCGGTGTTCGACCCCATGCCCAGCCGGAATTCCTCCCGGTCCTCGGCCGTCTCCGGCACGCTGACGTAGACGTGCGAATGGTGCACGCAGCACCAGGCGGAGGGAATCATCTGCACCCACTGGACGTAGCGGTCCTCCGTGAATCCCGGGTCGACCACCTCCGATGGGTAGAAGTCCGGGCCTTCCGCGGGAATCTCGAATCCCTTGGCCATCGACACGATGACGTCCGGCTCGCCGTAGGTCCACTGCTCCAGGTCGTCGAGCACCAGCGTCGGCGGCGCGTCGGCGGGGTTGCCGCGCGGCGCCCCGTTGTCCACCCACGCGCCGATCACCGCGATCTCCGCGTCGCTCAGCGAGGGGTCGGGCGAGAACTTGCCGATGCTCCGGTCGAGGTGCCAGGGCGGCATCTGGCGGGTGGCGACGCGGTCCTTGATGGCCCGCGCCCACGGCCGCGCCTGCTCCCAGGTGAGCAGCGACATCGGCGCGCCGGTGCCGGGGCGGTGGCAATTCTGGCAGGATCGCTGGAGGATCGGCAGCACGTCCTTCGTGAAGGTCGGGCCGTCTGCATTCCGCCCGGCGGCCGCATGCACCGCCGCGGGCGCCGCCGCCCCCAGAACGACCGCCGTCGTCAGAACCATGACCAGCCGGCCGGATAGCAACGGTACGTGCATGGCGCGAGCCCTCCCTTTGCAGGAGTTCCTAGTCCAGCGTGAAGACGTACAGGGCGTTGCCCGTCCGGGGATAGCGAATCTCCGGCGAGAGCAGGTCCGGCACCCGCCGCGGGCTGCCGCCGCCCAGCCCGGTCGGCACGGCGATGTACTGCCGGCCGTCGACCGCGTAGCTGATCGGAAAGCCCTGGACCGACGTGCCCAGCCGCTTCTCCCACAGCACCGTGCCGTCGCGCACGTCGAACGCCCGAATGCGTCGGTCGACGTCGCCCGCGAACACCAGACCGCCCGCCGTGGTCAGCACGCCGGTGATGAACGCCTCGCGCTGCTCGATTGCCCACGCCTCTTCGAGTGTGTCGACGTCGTACGCCGCCAGCTTGCCCAGATTGCCGTTGGTTCCGGGCATCTCGAACCAGAGGCGGTCCGCCTGCGTGCCGCCCGAGCCGACCTCCAGCACCACCTCGCGGCCGGCGAGCTCCATGCAGCTCTGGCTGAGCGGGATGATCAGCCGCCGCGCTTCCGGGCTGTACGCGATTGCCTGCCAGTTGTTCCCGCCCGCCGTGCTGGGGCACACCGACACCCAGTCTCCGACGCCCGCGGCGGCAATGTCGTCCCGGTAGGTCACCGCGCCGGTCTGCGGGTCGATATGCGAGAAGACGTTCTGGAAGACGGTCTCCTTGTGACCGAGGAACGCGCCGGTCTCGCGGTCGAGCTTCCAGAGGATGCCGTGCTTGCCGATGGTATACAGCGCCGCCCGGCCGTTGCTGTCGACGAGCACCTTTTCGTAACCCTCGTCGAGGTCGAGCGCCTCGCCCGGTACGTGCTGGTAGTACCAGACGATCTCGCCGGTGTCGGGGTCGAGCGCCAGCGTGGAGTTGGTGTACAACACGGCGTCGTTGGTGGTGAGCCCGCGGCTGGCCGGCACCCACGGCTTCGCCTGCGCCACGCCCCAGTACAACAGGTCGAGCGCCGGGTCGTAGCTGCCGGCGATCCAGGAGTCGCCGCCGCCGCGCAGCTCCAGCGGCAGGTCGCCCCACGTGTCGCCGCCCGGCTCGCCGGGACGGGCGATGGTGAACGTGCGCCAGACCTCCTCGCCGGTCTCCACGTCGTGCGCGGTGATGAAGCAGCTGTCCGGCTGGAACCGGCTGCAGCCGTTGATGCCGTTGATCGCCTTGCCGCGGACGACGAGCGGGCCGGCCGTGTTGTTGTAGCCCAGGGCGGGGTCGGCGACCTGGCGCTCCCACACCAGCCGGCCGGTTGCCGCGTCGAGCGCGATCATGGCCGCGTCGGCCGTCGCCAGCACCAGGCGGTTGCCGTGCAGCGCGAAGTTCCGCATGCCGCGTTCGCCGCCCGCGAACCCTTCGGGGTATTCGCGCCGGAATTCCCAGAGGCCGTCCCCGGTGCGGGCGTCGAGTGCCTGCACGACGCCGTAGGGGTTGGCGAGGAACATCACGCCGTCGTGCACGAGCGGCGTAGGCTGGTTGCGGCCGTTCTCCATCGACCAGACCCAGGCGAGGCGCAGCTCCCCAACGTTGGTCCGGTCGATCTGGTTCAGCGGGCTGTAGCCCCAGCCGTCGTACGTCCGGCGGTACATCAGCCAGTCGCCAGGCGCCGGCTCGCGGAGCATCGCGTCGGTGACGGGGTCGAGCGCCAGGGGCTCGGCGGGTTGCCGCGCCAGCCACGGCGCCTGTGCGGCCGCCTGCAGCGCGGCCGGCGGCGGCCCGCCGGCCAGAACGCACACGGCGGCCAGGACGACGAGGCTGCCGAGCCAGACCGTGCGTTTGCGTGCCTTCATCGCGACATGTCTCGCCCGATTCTAGCAGCCCGCGGCAAAAATTCCACTGCATTCGACCGTGTACATGAGCGACCAGAGCCACAGCGCGCAGGTTCGCGCGGCCCGGATTGTCGGCGTGCGGCCGGAGTGCGTACGCATGGTGCCGAGCGACGGGCGCTTCCGCCTGGACGCGGCTGCGCTCACGCGCGCGGTGGTCGTCGACCGCGCCGCGGGATTGACGCCGATTGCGGTGTGCGCCAACGCGGTCGGCAGCTCCTGGCCGGTATCGAGCGCGCCGATTCGGTGGGGATGGACGCACACAAATGGTTCTTCCAGCCGTACGAAGCGGGCTGCCTGCTGGTGAAGGATGTCGGCACGCTCGAGAACGCCTTCGCGGTGCCGCACGACATGCTGCAGGACACGATCTGGGGCGGGAATCACTCCAACGTGTCGGACCGCGGCCTGCAATTGAGCCGTTCGTTCCGCGCATTGAAGATCTGGATGTCGGTCCAGACCTTCGGGATGGCCGCGTTCCGGCGGGCCGTGTCACAGGGCATGGAGCTGGCCGCCCGCGCGGAGGACTACATACGGAAGAGCCCCAAGCTGGAGCTGCTCAATCCCGCGTCACTGGGGATCGTGTGCTTTCGGGTCAATCCCGCCGGCGCCGGCCTCGACGAGCAGGCCCTGGACGGCATCAATCGGACCGTGCTGGCCCGCGTCTTCTGGGAAGACCGCGCGTTCATGTCGTCGACGCGGCTCCGCAAGACGTTTTCCCTCCGGCTCTGCATCGTCAACTACACCTCGACGTGGGATGACGTGCGCGAGACACTGGAGGGGGTCGAGCGGTTCGGGGTGGAAGCGCTGGCGAAGGGGAGTGGCTCGTAGCGACGCATGCCAGGCCCCTATATCAGCAGCATGCCGCCGTCCACGACGACGGTGCTGCCGGTGAGATATTCCGACGCGGGGCAGGCGAGGAACACCGCGGTACGGGCGATGTCGTCCGGCTCGCCCATGCGCTGCAGCGGCATCGCGGCCGTCAACTGTGCCGCCATCGCAGCGACGTCGGGCGGAATCTCGTCCGGCATCTGGGCGACAGTGCCCGGCGTCTGGATTGCGCCCGGCGCAATGGCGTTGACACGGACGCCCAGCGGCCCCAGATCCTTCGCGAGCGACTTGGTCAGCATCACCACCCCGCCCTTCGATGCATCGTAGTGGGGCAGGTTGCCGATCGGCTTGATCGCGTCGACCGAGGCGATGTTGATGATCGCGCCGCCGCCGGAGTCGACCATGGCGCGGACCGCCGCCTGGGACGCGAAGAACACTCCCTTCAGGTTCAGGTTGAGCGTGCGGTCCCAGACCTCCTCGGAGAGTTGCAGGGCCGGCATCATCGGATAGATGCCGGCGTTGTTGACCAGCACGTCGATCCGGCCGTAGCGCTCGATGGCCGTGGCGACGGCGGCGTTTGCGCCGTCCACGGTGGACAGGTCCGCCACGGCGCTGCTGGCCGTGCCGCCGCGCTCCTCGATGGCGCCGGCGGATGCCTGCGCGCCGTCGGCGTCGACGTCCACCAGAAGCACCGTTGCGCCCGCCTCCGCCAGCCGGTTCGCAATGCCCTGGCCAATGCCCTTGGCCGCGCCGGTGACCACGGCCACCTTCCCGTTCAGGTCGTACAACTGCGCGAGCGTCAAATCCCGAGCTGCCATGGCGTGTTCCTTTCTTCCTGTAGAACGAGGTCGTTCCCTTATTGGAGTCCCAGAGTGATCACGCCGACCTCCACCGCGGGAATCGGCACGCCCCGCACGCGGCGCACGCCGCCGACGGACAGAGCAGGAGCACCGCCCCCGACCGCGCGGTTGTGACCCTGTACTCGGACCGTGTCGTGGCCTGCGTCATGCGCCGCGTCGATCCTATCGTGCATGGGCCCTCCGGCGCACGGACAGCCCGTCCACTCCGCAGTCGGCGTCCACGCCCGGGAATGCCACCTGTAACAGTCGCGTTTCTGACACAATACGCGCCAAGCAGGATGGGGCCCATGAGCGCAGAAGTCCGACCGTTCCGCATCGACATCGAGCAGGCTGACCTCGACGATCTCCGTGACCGGCTGGCCAGGACGCGTTTCCCGGAAGCCGAGACCGTCGACGACTGGAGCCAGGGCATTCCGCTCGCCTACGTCCGCGAGCTGTGCGACTACTGGCGCGACGGCTACGACTGGCGCGCGACCGAAGCGCGGCTGAACGCCATCCCACAGTTCAAGACCGACATCGACGGCATCGGCGTCCACTTCCTGCACGTGCGCTCGCCGGTGGAGAGCGCCGCGCCGCTGGTGTTGACCCACGGCTGGCCGGGCTCGATCGTCGAGTTCCTGAAGGTCATCGGGCCGTTGTCCGACCCGGCCCGCCACGGCGGCTCCGATGCCGACGCCTTCCACCTGGTGGTTCCCGCCATTCCCGGCTACGGCTTCTCCGACAAGCCGGCAAAGAACGGCTGGGGCGTCGAGCGCATCGCGGGCGCCTGGAGCACGCTGATGGCGCGGCTCGGCTACGACCGCTACTTCGCCCAGGGCGGCGACTGGGGATCGATGATCACCACGTCAATCGGCATACAGGACACGGCGCACTGCATGGGCCTGCATACCAACATGCCGGTCGTCTTCCCCCCGCCGGAGATGCTGGCGGACCTGACGGATCAGGAGCGCGACGCCCTGGCGGGGCAGAAGTACTACCAGGACTGGGATTCCGGCTACTCCAAGCAGCAGAGCACGCGCCCGCAGACGCTCGGCTACGGCCTGGTCGATTCCCCGGCGGGACAGGCCGCCTGGACCGTCGAGAAGTTCCACCGGTGGATGGACTGCAACGGCCATCCCGAGAACATCCTCACCCGCGACGAACTGCTCGACAACGTGATGTTCTACTGGCTGACCGGGTCGGGCGCTTCTTCCGGGCGGCTGTACTGGGAGAGCTTCCGCGGCGTCCCGATGGGCGAGGTATCCATACCGTCGGGCGCCAGCATCTTTCCCAAGGAGATCTTCAAGGCCTCCCGGCGCTGGGTGGAGTTGCGATTCAAGGACCTGCGCTACTACAACGTCCTGGAAAGCGGCGGCCACTTCGCCGCGTTCGAGCAGCCGGAGACGTTCGTCAACGAGCTGCGGGCCTGCTTCGCGACGATGCGCTGACGGTCAGGCTAGCCACCGTAAAGCGGAGGCGGATCCGGCGGGTCCTGTCACTTGGCGGGCCGGCGGTGCTGTGACCGCTCCAGGGTTCCGCGTTGTTGCACCCTCCGCCCCGCCGGACCGCCCGGCGCCACCCGCCGGCGCGTCGGGGTGCTCGGCCTGCTGCTGCTAGGAATGGGGACGCGGATGCTACGGCACCGCGGACGCGGGGCTCCGTGCCAGGCTTCGGCGGCGGTGGAGACCGACTGGACCGAAGTCGATCTCTTGGGCCATGGCCCCCGTCGAGCATTGCTGTGATCCTCTGGAACGGACGGAGTTCCGGGGGCAGATCGCCACTGCGGATCTTTGGGCGGCCTATCACTCGATTCTCGGGCGAGACGTTCACCGAGAGAGGCCGATACTGATCTAGGTCTCTGTTCGTGTGAAACTCGACCTGAAGGGGTTGTCAAATACAGATTAAGACAAAAAAATGCTAAACTTTTGAAATGATTCACCAGATATCGGTCTCGAACTTCCGTTCGATTCGAGACACAGCGGTGCTCGATCTCCGGATTCCCAAGACTGCCCCGGACCTGCCGCGCTTCCATCACAGCACCGCCAGGCCGGATGTCCGCCTCCCGTCCGTTGCTGTGCTGATGGGGCCGAATGGATCCGGAAAGACGACACTACTCGCTGCTCTGGAGCATGTCGCCTGCTTCGTTTCCAGGCTATCTGCCCCGCGCGCCGACGGTCCGAGAGTAAGTGGTTTCGAGCCGTTTCGTGCAGTGGCGCCGTCTCTCGATCCGACACGTGTATGCATGGATATAGAGGCTGACTGGCTGTCTCCGGGTGAGGGGATGGAACTGTTTCGCTATGAGCTCGCTGTAGGGATACCTGTTGGGCGCGGGTCGCGGATCGTGGTTCAGGAGGCGCTCTACCACTTCCCCCACCGCCGGCCACGCCGTCTGTTGGAACGCCGCTCCCCGGGGACCGCAATATTCGCGGCAAGCGATCTCGGATTCAAGGCCGGCGACGAACGTCTGAATGCTATTCGTGACGATGCGTCGATCATGGCAACGTTGGCGGCATTCAACGTGCCGCTGGCGAAGCGCATGGGCGAGTGGCTGGGTAATGCCTTTGCATTCAGCGATGTTGAGCGTAGTCCGGCGGGGCAGGAGGAGACGGAATTCGCTGTCAGGGCTATCACCAGCAATTCCGAGCTTGAGAACTGGGTCAACAGTGAGATCCAACGTGGTGATCTAGGAATAGCTAGCGTGCGGGGGGTGGCGTCGGAGGAGGGAGAAGATTTTGCACTGTTCGAGCACCACGGGCTACGTTCACCGGTGCACTTGATATTCGAATCAACTGGGACAAGGCGACTGTTCCATTTGTTGCCTCAACTCTATTTCGTACTCGCCTCCGGTGCGCCGGTTGTCCTCGACGATTTCGACAGCGGTCTGCATGTCGATATGGCGAGCCGGATACTGCACTATTTCCAGTCTCCTGAGACCAATCCGAACCGCGCGCAACTGTTTGCGGCGGCGCACAACGTCGGTCTCCTCGACGGTCTTGAGAAGGAAGAGCTGTTCATCGTCGAGAAGGACGAATCGGGTTCCACCCGGGTCCACGGTGCGCAGGACGTGCGCGGCCTGCGGCGGGTAAACCGTCTGTATCCCAAATATCGTTCCGGGGTGCTCGGCGGCGTGCCGCGCTTCGGTTAGGACCAGATGCCCCGCCGTCGTGCAGTTCCCCGCAGAAAGCCGATCTTCATTGGTGTGGAAGGGCGGAGTGAAGAGGCGCTCGTGAATTTCCTTCAGCGCTGCTGCGACGGTGAGGGTCTTCATGTGCATTTGAGTGTTTCGGTTGCCGGCGGCGGTGACTCGCGAGGCGTCGTTCAGAACGCCGGACGTTGGCTTGCTCGTTCAGTCACCCGACATCAGTTTGCTGAAATGTTGGTCATGCTGGATGCAGATCGTGTCGAGCAAGACCGGCAGGCGGGACGCGATCCACTAGTCGCGACCAAGGAATTCGGGTTGCAGCTCATCTACCTCCAGCCGAACCTGGAAGGCCTATTGTTACGGTTGCACGATGGGTACGAGCGTCGCCAAGTAGCCGCACGGAGCGCTCTGCACGAGTTGCGTGCGACTTGGTCGGAGTACCGCAAGCCACCGACCGCTGACGAGCTGAGCCGACACTTCACCCTGGACGACTTGAGACGGGCGGCGCGGCATGACAGCGAGTTGCAACGTATCCTGCGGGTCGTCGGCCTTCTTGCCTGAGCCCGGCCGCGACGGTCGGCTACGATAGCGACACCATCGTTCCGAAGGAGATCTTCAAGGCGGCGCGGCGCTGGGTGGAGCTGCGCTTCAAGGATCTGCGTTACTACAACGTCCTGGAAAGCGGCGGCCACTTCGCCGCGTTCGAGCAGCCGGAGACGTTCGTCGCCGAGCTGCGGGCCTGCTTCAAGACGATGCGGTGAAGGCCATGATCTCCACCGAACCCGAGGTGGGACCTTCCTTGCGTTTGCTGCCGGAAGCGAGGACACTGGGCATCTCGGTTCCTCAGGAGGAGGATCATGGTGCAACGGACGATTCATCATGCCCGGAGGCAGGTCCGGCTCGCCGGACTGATCCTCGCTGCGGCCGCGCTCTCGGGCGCTTCCGCGCAGGCCCAGGAGGTCACGTTCACCGCGGACGTGGCGCCCATCATGTGGAAGCATTGCGTCGAGTGCCATCGGCCCGGTTCGTTCGCCCCGATGTCGCTGCTCGACCACGAGACGGCGAAGCGCTACGCGGGCGTGATCAAGCTGCGCGTGCAGGAGCGCCTCATGCCGCCGTGGCACATCGACAGGAACGTCGGCGTGCAGGCCTACAAGAACGACATCTCGCTGAGCGACAACCAGATCGAGACGATCGTGCGGTGGGTGGATGCCGGCGCGCCCCGCGGCCAGGGCGCCCCGCCGCCCGTGCCCGCCTTCCCCAAGGGGGGATCGTGGCAGCTTGAGGCGGAGCTGAAGCGTCCGCCCGATCTGGTCGTCAGGTCGACGCCCTACGACGTCCAGCCCAACGGCCAGGACCAATGGTGGGGCCCGACGGTCCCGGTCGAGGGGATCGACGAGGCCCGCTGGATTCAGGCCTACGAGTTCAAGCCGTCCTACCCGGGCGGCATGAAGGTGGTCCACCATGGCCACGCCAACTACCGAACGGCCGACAGCGAGCGAAGCGTCGCGATCGCCCACTACGGGGTGGGCAAGCGCTACGAGACCTTCCCGAAGGACGTCGGCATGCTGCTCCCGGCGGGCGAGGCGGTCGTGACCTGGAACCTGCACTATGCGCCGTTCGCCACGACGGAGGCGGTCCCCGGCGACGTGGTGGAGGTCGGCCTCTGGTTCCATCCCGAGGGTGCGACGCCGCGGATCGAGACGGCGGGCGAGGTGCTCTTCCGCGTGGACCGGATGGGCGGCATGCCCCGCGGCGGCGACATTCTCATCCCGCCCAACAGCTACAAGGTGCTCCAGGGGGTCCACACGCTCGACCGCCCCGCGCTGATCCAGAGCTTCCGCCCGCACATGCACGCCCGCGGCAAGGAGATGTCACTCGAGGCGCTCTACCCCGACGGCCGGCGTGAGATGCTGGGCAAGGTCGGCAACTACCGCCACAACTGGCAAATCACCTATCTCATCGAGGAGGGGGCGCAGCCGCTCCTGCCCAAGGGGACGACGCTGCTCTTCACGTCGGTTTTCGACAATACGGCGGCCAACGAGATCAACCCCGACCCGAACCAGTGGGTCGTTTTCGGGCGGCGCGGGGTGGACGAGATGTCGCACATGTGGGTCGGCATCTCGTATCTCGAGGCAGAGCAGTACCAGATGCTGCTGGCCGAGCGATGGTAGGGGAGCTCCACAGACGCGGCTGGCGACAGCTGATCGGGTTCGGAATCCTCGGGCTGCTGACCGGGGGCGCGGGCGCCGCGGCCGGGCAGGTCATCCCCCTCGAGAACCGGCTATTCGACGAGCAGGTGCTGCGTCCGTACGGGCAGGGCATCGTCCCGATCTTCGACGGTTGGTATCGGAACGAGGACGGCTCGTCCGATCTCTGCTTCGGCTACTACAGCCTCAACACCGAGGAGGCGGTCGACATCCCGCTCGGGCCGGCCAACGGTATCGAGCCGGCAGAGTTCGACGGCGGGCAGCCGACCCATTTCGATTCGGTTCCGGAGACGCCGTATCGGCGCTACTACTGCGTCTTCACGGTGACGGTGCCGCGCGGGTTCGGCCGGCGGCAGCAGATCGTCTGGACGATCGAGCGGGGCTCGGCGCGCGCTTCCACGCCGGGCTACCTCCATCCGGACTATGTGCTCGACGAGCCCACTTCCGGCGGCCGGGGGGAGTCGGCGCCGACCTTGCGCCTCGAGGAGAACGGGCCTCGCTTCCGGGGGCGTTCCGGACATACGGCAGCGGGGCGGACGGTCGCGGTGGGGCAGCCGCTCGAGGTCACGGTCTGGGCAGAGCACGGGGGAGAGCGGAGCTGGCTCGGCTGGACGAAACATCGGGGACCCGGCGACGTGACGATCAGCGCGCCGGAGCTCTGGGTCGAGCCGGCGGAGGGTCGGGCCACGGTCACGGTCACCTTCGGCCAGCCCGGCGATTATCTGCTCCGCGTGCAGGGGATCGACGACCCCGTGGAAGACTTCGAGTTCCATTGCTGCTGGACCAACGCCTACGTCCCGGTCACCGTGACCGGGCGCGCGCGGTGATGCGCTGACGGCTGGATTGGAAACGATCCTGTGGCGGATCCGGCGGGTCCTGTCACCGTACGGGCCGGCGATGCTTCGGGGGCACCCCAGGGTTACGTCTTTCGGGCTCATGCCGTCAGGGATAGGCCCAGCGGCGTTCGGGCACGCTCCAGCATCTGGCACCGGATAGGTGACTCCCGGTTACGTCTCCGTTCCACGGGCCGACAAGGATGTCGTGCCACCGAAGGTGCCCTGACCGCTCCATCATTCCGCGTTGTTGCGCCCTCCGCCCCGCCGGATCGCCCGGCGCCACCCGCCTGCGGCGGCGTGTGACGGGCGGCGCTTCGGGTAACCTGACCGGTAGCTGACCGGGAGGCTGCGATGAACCGCTGGATTTCCCTTTCGTTCGCCGCGCTGGTCGTCGTCGCCGCCGGTCGCGCGCCGGCGCAGCCCGCGGACAGCGGCCACGGCGAGGAGCGCTTCAACGCCCGGCTTGTCGGCGCGCACGATCTGCAGGGGCGATCCGCCTACCAGCCGCTGCCGGTCCGGCAGGGGGAGCGCCGCATCACGTACGTCGGCCACCACGCGGGGAAGGCGTTGAACCCGCTGACCGGCGCCGTCGAGCCCAACGGCACGTCGGTGGTCGACGTCTCCGATCCGGCCTCTCCTGTCTACCTGGCCCACATCCCCGCGACCGGCGGCGCCAGCGGCGCGCAGATGGTCCAGGTGTGCGAAGGCGATCGGCTTCCGGGACCGGCGGGCGGCCGCTTCTACCTGCTGCGGTCGAACGGGAACCGCAGCCACGAGGTCTGGGACGTCACCGATCCGGCGAGCCCCGCATTCGTGCGCACGGTGGCCGAGATGGGTCGCACGCCGTCGGGTGAGCAGCACACCCACAAGAACTGGTGGGAGTGCGACACCGGTGTCGCCTATCTCGTCGGGACCGCCGACGGCTGGCGCGCGCCGCGCATCCTGCAGATCTTCGACCTGGCCGACCCGGCCGCCCCGCGGCGCATCCGCGACTTCAGCCTGCCCGGCGTCCAGCCGGACGCGAGCGGACCCATACCCGGGGGATCGGGGCTGCACGAGGCGGTCAGACTGGGGGATCGCATCTACATGGCGTACGGCACCTCCGCCGACGGCGCCGTGCAGATCCTCGACCGCGACCGGCTGCTGAATGGGGACCCGGATGCCGCCGCGCCGCTCGGGGTGAGCCCCGCCGCCCTCGCCTACCCGCAGATCGGCCGCATCGACCTGCCGTCCTATTGGGGCGCGCACACCGCCATACCGCTGCTCGGCGTGGAGATCGCCGACTACGCCGGCAACAGCGACAACGCGACGCGCGACTTCCTGTTTGTCGTCTCCGAATCGACCGCCAACGCCTGCCAGGAGACGCGCCACGTCTCGCTCATGCTCGACATCACGGACGAGGCCCACCCTCTGCCGATCGGTATCTTCCAGGTTCCGGAATCGAGCGGCGATTACTGCGACCGGGGCGGCCGCTTCGGCCCGCACGCGCCGCAGTGGTCCATGGAGCCGCCGTTCTACGGGAAGCTGATGGTCGTGTCGTGGTTCAACGCGGGCGCACGGGTCATCGACGTCCGCGACCCGTTCAACATGGCGGAGGTGGCGTACTACATACCCGCCACGACCGATCGGACGGCCGAGCGCTGCGCAACCGTCGACGGCGTCGAGACGTGCCAGGTGGCGATCCAGACGAACAACGTGGAGGTCGACGACCGCGGGCTGATCTACCTGACGGACCGCGCCGACACCGGCCTGCACATCGTGGAGCTGACCGGCCCGGCCGCAGCGATTATCAATCCCGGAGAGTAAGGCCATCAGACCCGCGAAGACTCTTGTGGAGGTGGTCACTATCGTTGACGCCGCCGGGGGCATCATCGTGCCGGAGCGCCTTCGCGAACGGTTCAACCTGATGGCGGGCACCGAGTTGGAAATGGAAACGAACGGCGACAGTCTGCAGCTTCGCGAGGTCGATGCGAAGCCGGCGCTGGTTCGCAAGAAGGGGATTCTGGTGCATCACGGGGACGCGCGCGCCACGCTGGACATTGTCGCATTCATGCGGTCTGAAAGGGATTCACGCAGCCGCCGGATCGCGCGTGAGGGCGGCGAGTAGGTGCGCGTATTCTTCGATGCATCGGTGCTCGTGCCGGCCGTAGTCGACCAGCTCGCCAACCACGAAACGGTGTTCGACGCGCTTCTGAACCACACGGCTGGTCCGCATCGGGGATTCTGCTCTACGCATGCGCTCGCCGAGTGCTATGCCACGATGACGGCCATCCCGCTGCCGCGACGTATTCTCCCGAACGAGGCCAGACAGCTGATCGAGGAGAGCATTCTCGGGCGGGTAACCGCTGTTGCGCTCACGGCCGAGGACTATACCCACGCCCTGCGCCGTGTCGCAGACGGCGGTCTCCCCAGCGGCGCCGTCTACGATGCGGTCCACGTTTGCTGCGCGGAGAGGGTGTCGATCGACCGCATCCTCACTTACAACGTGGGGGACTTCGAGCGCTGTCGGCCGCGGGGAATCGTGATCACCGCGCCTTGACGCGCCGGCCTGTACAGATGCCGCGAGCCGGCCGTTTGGATGCAGATGGACCGGATCGCCACGCCGGTCGGTCCGCGACAAGCGATGGGGTGAGCACCATCGAACCGGTCGTCGTGTGGATAAACGGCGCGTTCGGGGTGGGCAAGACGTCGGTGGCCCGGGCGCTCGTTCGTCAGTGGGACGGCGCGGTGCTGTTCGACCCAGAGCAGATTGGCGCTCTGCTCCGGCGAACGATACCGCATGAGCGGCACACGGATGATTACCAGGATTTTCCGCTCTGGCGGCGGTTGACGATGGAGACCGTCTCAGGCCTGGTGACCGAGTACCGCCGACCCGTCGTGGTGCCGATGACGCTGACCAACGACGCCTACCGTCAGGAGATCATCGGAGGGCTGAGAGGCAGCGGGGTAGAGGTGTTTCACTTTGCGCTGACTGCGCGGCCGGCAACCATCAAACGTCGGCTGTTGGCGAGGCTAGTGCGGGCGCAGCCGATCCTGTGGGCCTGGGCCCGAGTCGAGCGCTGCTGTGAAGCGCTGGAACGTCCCGAGTTCCGCGAGCACATTGCCACCGACAATCTGTCGGTGAGCGATGTCGCGGCCCGGATCAGCTCGCGCCTTGGAGTGCCGCACGACGCGACGCCACTTCATCCGACGCCACCCGGATAGACCGCGGTCGCTCGATGCGGCCGTGCCCGGTCGGATACCGCGCGGCGAGTCTCGCCGTCAATCAATCGCTGCAACCGAGCGCGGACGCCACAGCAACCCGACGGCCCAACCGATGTCCACTCGCTCGCCCCGCCAGGCCGGGGTGGCCGTCTGTGCGTCAATGACGACGCCGTCCTGATCGAGCCGGTCCGTGACCGGTGCCAGTGGCGTACCTGCCCACAGCGGCGGCGGCGGCGCCGTCGGGAACGGTCGGCCGTCCGGCCGGACAAACTGCACGTTGCCCGATGCATCGAGCGTGATACGGAACCCTTCCTCGTTCACGATCCGGTGGTGGCGCCGGCATAACAGCACCAGGTTGTCGACCTTCGTTGCGCCGCCATCTGCCCAGTGCCGAATGTGGTGCGCGTCGCAGCGGCGATTCTGGCACCCGGGAAACCGGCACTGCCGGTCGCGCGCCGCCAGCGCCCGTCGCAGCGCTGGCGAGATCGTCCGCGTCCTGCGGCCGACGTCCAGAATCTTGCCGCCGGGACCGTGTTGCATCTTCACCGTGGCAGCGTCGCAGGCCAGCCGGCGCGCCGTCTCCGCGGAAACGTGGATGCCGCCCGCCTCTTCCAGTACGGTCTGGCCGCCCTCGCCCGCTGAAGCGTGCGCCGGCGCCGGCGTTCCCGCGGGAACGTACTGGGCGTCTTTGGTCGGCTCGGCATCGAACACCGTGCTCGCAGACGTTCCCGCGGGAACGTCTGGCGCTTCCGCCAGCGCGCCGGCGTCCACGTGCACCACCACCTGATACCGGTCGCCAGCCGTCCCCCGGTCCAGACCGCCGGCCAGCGCACATTCCGCCACAGTCCCTATCGCGTCCGCCTGCCGCTGCGCGAACGTTGCCGCCAACTGTTTCTCAATTGCCATTACGTCCGGGCCAGCCGCGTCCGCCGCCGCAGCCGCACCGGTATCCGACGCCGTTTCACGCCTTGCGCGCGCCTCGTCGCACGCTGCCTCCAGCGCGCGCCGCAGCACCGCCCCGACCTCAGGCGTCAGCCGCCCCTGGACCACCACCATGCCGTCATCGTCTACCCACGTCCGCAGCGAGCGTGCCTGGTGACGCCGCCGCTCTTCCGTCTGCTCTGCCGTTCGATCGACCCGCCGCCAGCCGCGGACGATCTGCTCCACGTGGGCCGCCGTACCGCACAGCGCCACGTCGAGCAGGGTCTGCTCGGTTTCCGGCGTCGCCACCCGTGTGACCGCACGGACCTTCGAGTAGGAGACGACGCCGCGACGCATCGCGTCGCTCAGCTTCGGCAGGTTGCCTAGTGCACGCGCCACCCGCACGTGCTCGCGCGCCGCACCCGGCGCGAGGCCCGTACGCCAGCTCAGCCAGTGGGCGCAGGACGTGCAGCCCGACCAGCCGGTGCGCGCGTCGAATTCGCGGATCAGGACCAGGAGCTCGTACGTGGCAGCCTGAATGCGGGCTGACAGCTCGGCAATCCGGTCGCCGAGCCGTTCAAGCTCGGCGCGGCGATTGTCGGGCGGCGCGGTCCAGGGATCGTCCGGTGCGGCGGCAGCGGGATCCATCCAGGCCGCAAGCACGGAAGATGGGGCATCGGACGAGGGCGCGAGGGCGGCGGTTTCAACAGGCATACCCCATCATAACCTACTGTTTTTAAATGGTTTATACGCTCACGAGAGGGCCGTCAGAGCCGCGAAACGGCAAAATTTGACCCTGCCGTCTGCCCGCGTGTGGCAGGCGTCCGGAGAGAGGGTCAGAGGGGCATTGCTGTCGACGTGGCCAACCCACGCCGACTCGCCTCGAAAAAGTTGTCAAGCGAAAAGTGCACGGCGAGCGAAAAGAGTTGGTCTATTCTCTGGAGTGCACTCCATGAAGGGGACGTCATGCAGCCGTGAAGGCCATGAATTCGCAACGCACGTACCGTGCCCGGCCGTTCAAGGTGGAGGCGGCAGCACAGCCAAAGGATCCAGGGCCTTCCACTCGGAAAACTTTTGCACCATATGTTCGTTACGCATTTGAACAGGTGCACCATTCGTGCTGCCCCGTGCCCAATCCCTAAGATGGTCCCAAATCCGACCAGCGTGTCCGAGCATGTCAGCTAAGAGAAGTTGGGACACTGCTGGGTCACCATCGAGTAATACGAATGCACGCGGGACTGGATGGCCGCCGAGTTCACAATGGTAACCATAGTCTTTTCCTCGGAATGTTCCCTGAGCGGCCTTGCGCAGCTTAGCGGGACTGAAGAACGACTCGCGCTGCCGGCGGTTGCTGCGTAGCCACCGTTCGCCGTCTCTGTCGCGCGTTGCGATCGCCCATGCTAGATATTCAATCTCAACCATCTGTCTGAGTAGGGCTGCCGCTGCATACGAGCGTCCGTCCAAAAACATGTCCGCACTTCCAGACACGAGCTGAGCAGCGATCCGTAGCAACATCGAAACTGCGACCGTCTCATCACTTCCGTGTCCGAACGGTGAGAGCCCATCGGCACGATCTGAACCAATTAGATGTCCCATCATGTGGAGCTCTTGCCCCGTACGAGATAACGTCTCGGCCGTGAAGTGCGCAAGATCACTACGGAGCTTCGTGAGCGAGTCATCCGTTGCAGCAAGTCGGACCGCCTCTCTTGTGTCCTGAGTAGACTTCGCATCCGGCATAGTGATCGATCCCATTCCTTGTTGATTCGGTGAGCCCTCCGTTACGGTGGAATGTACGCCGCGTCGTTCCTTCATACCTACGGCCTCTGACAGTTCGCCGCGTTGCAGCCACGAACCAGAATCGCGTCGGTTTGCGGCACGGTTTGCGGCACGACGTTAGCCATCCTTTCGGTTCAAGAGATGCGACAGAGCGCGATTCAATTCGGCCTCGTCCTTTAGGGCCAGAGTCAGACGCTCCGACAGTTCCGCTAGGACAACACGGATACTGCCCGCGAGGTCGAGGCAGTGGGCATCACTGCGGCCATGCAATCCCTCACTTAAGGCGGAATGAAGCAGTTGCAGCGGGTTGTGACCATTAATCAGCAATACTTGGGGCATTGAGTCCTTTACATTTTCTAGCGCCTTGCTGAACTGTGTCTCGGCCTTAGCCGCTTCAAGTTCCTGAACGGCTTCCGCACCGGCGCCCAACTTCTTCGCTACCGAAATTATTTCGGTAGCGAATTCGATCCTTCTGGTTCTCGACGACCCTGCGATAATAGACAAAGGCACCGATTCCAAGTCCCTGATTCTCGCAACGCCGACCCTTGAGAAAAATGTCTCGGTCAGGACCGATTAATTTGATAAGGCGGGCGGCTGTTGGAGGCCCGTAATCGGGAAGCTCTCCAAACTTGTAGCATTTGCCTGAGGTAGTGCCTTTGTCCCAGAAGGCCGCCAGTGAAAATGTCTTCTCTGTGTCTCAACAATTGGAACAACGGTACTTGACGTAAAAGAAATGCCAGTTGTTCGGCGGGAGATCCGGAGGAGTTGCCGTACGTCGAAAGAACATCGTGGCGTTGCACGAATCACTTCCGCAGTGAAGCTGAATGTCCGGTGCGACAAATTCGTGACCAAGGTAACTGCCACTGGGATTGCGGCGTGGCGCGGCCAGGTTGGCAACGTCAATCACGGTTCCTGGCGCCGTTCCTTCAAGGAACTCCGCAAGAGGCGTGGGCGTTGGTTCCTCCTTGACGGGGGGTGTTTCTTGCTCACTCATTATGAACGTCCCTATGATTCAGTTCATTCTTGTGTCAAGCCACCAATAGTGCATGTGAGGCGGTGCGACTGTGCGTTACGCACGAACTACACGGTCGAACCGGCGCGCCGCTACTTCCACGTGTTGGCGATTCCGTCACCGAGTGCATTGCCAACTCACGATTCCGCCCGACTCAATCCGGCAGGGCGAAGACGTAGATCGCGTTGCCGCTCTGGGGGGCGAAGATCTCGGGGCTGAGCGACGCCGAGACGATTCTGAACACGCCGAGGCCGGTCGGTACGGCGACGTACTGCTTGCCCCCCACGGCGTAGGTGATCGGGTAGCCGTGCGCCGCGTGGCCGAGGCGGCTCTCCCACAGGATGTCGCCTGTCTCGACGTCGAACGCCCGGAAATAGCGGTCGAGGTCGCCCGCGAAGACCACGCCTCCGGCCGTCGTCAACGCCGACGTCAGAAACAGGGCCCGCTGCTCGTGGCTCCAGCGCTCTTCGAACGTTCGCACGTCGAACGCCGCGAGCTTGCCGAGGTTCCCGTCCGACTCCGGCATCGGCAGCAACTGGGCGATGCCACCCTCGTTGCCGCTCCCTTCGACCAGATCCACGGGCCGGCCGGTCATCGTCATGCAGGCCTGGACGAGCGGGAAGACGATCGCGCTTGTCTCGGGGCTGTAGGCCGACGCCATCCAGTTGCGGCCGCCGAAGTATCCCGGACAGGCGGGCACGGGTTCGCCGACCTGCGCGTTGCGGATATCCCGCCGGTAGGTGACCCGCCCCGTCTCGCGGTCAATCGACTCGAAGACGTCCTGGTAGACCATCTCCTTCACGTCGAGAAACCGACCATTGTCACGGCGAAGCTTCCAGAGCAGTCCATCCTTGCCCGCCGTCAGCAGCAGGGGCTCGCCGTCGACGTCGATCAGCATGCGTTCATACACACTGTCGAGGTCGAGCGTCTCGCCGGGAACGTGCTGGAAGAACCACGCCACCTGTCCCGTCCGCGGGTCGAGCGCCAGCGTCGAGTTCGTATAGAGCGCGTCGTGCGTCGTCGACATCCCGCGGCTGGCGGCCACCCACGGCTTCGCCTGCGCCGTCCCGATATAGAACAGGTCCAGGGCCTCATCGTACGCGCCGGGAATCCAGGTATCGGCCCCGCCGCGCAGATGCGGCGGGATATCTCCCCAGCTGCTGTTGTTGGGATCGCCCGGCTGGGCGATGGTCGACGTGCGCCAGAGCTCGGCGCCGGTGTCCGGGTCGTGCCCGGTGATGAAACAGCCGGCGTCGGTGAACTGCTCGCAGCCGTTGATCCCGCTGACCACGACGCCGTTGGCGATTACCGGCGCGGAGGTGTGCGTGAAACCCTGCGTGTAGTCGGCCTTGGTCGTCTGCCAGACCTGCTCGCCGGTCCGCATGTCGATGGCGACGATTGACGCATCGTACGCCGCCAGAAACACCTTGTCGCCGTAGAGCGCCAGGCCGCGCGTGGCCCCGGTGCCCTTGAGCGCGTCAGGCGGATAGCCGTAGCGGTACTCCCAGATCAGATCGCCCGTGGCGGCGTCAATCGCCTGGACGACGTTGCCGGGGTTCGCCAGAAACATCACCCCGTCGTGCACCAGGGGCGTCGTCTGATTCTGCCCCTCACGCATCGCGAGGACCCAGGCCAGCTCGAGCTCGCCCACGGTCTCGCGCGTGATCTGGTCGAGCGGACTGTAGCCCTGGTTGTCGCGCGTTCGACGCCAGCTGAGCCAGTCTTCCGCGGGCGGCCGGCGCAGCAGCTCGTCGGTGACCACTGCCAGCCCCCCGGCTCCGGCGTCGCGAAACCGGGTCGTGCCGGTCTGAGGCGCCGCCGGCCCGAAGCCGATCGCCGCCAGCACCGCCGGGTCCAGGTCGCCGGAACTCCGAATCAGCGCGGCGATCTGTCGATAGGTTTCCGCGCCAAGCTGTCCCTCCCGGCCGGGCGGCATCTCGGCCTGGAGATACTCGACCAGCTCGTCCACGGAGCGTGCGCCCCACACGCTGTCGAAGCTCGTTCCCGTCAGCGCCGGACCGTGGGCGCTTCCTTCCAGCTGCGGTCCGTGGCACTCCGCGCACGCCGCCTGATATGCCGCCGCAGCGGGTCCCTCCTGCGCGGCAGCCTGCTGCGCGGCCCCGCCGGCCACCGTCAGGGCCAGAGCTGCGATCCGAATGTATCTGCGTTTCATCGGTCCTCCCGAAGCGAAGAGGCGCCCGGGCGTCCTCCGCGGAGCAGCGCCGTGCCAGTGTATACACTTGCTGAAGGGTCGACCCGGGGCGTGCGGGGTGTCATCCTGCTGCAGTTCCGGAACTAGCGCCTTCGAGGCGCGCCGCTATTGCGTAATATGATGGCGTGAATGCGCGAATCGGGTTCTCGAGGGGGAGGTCGTGACATGACGGGTAGGACGACGAGTGCGCTCATGGTGGTGGTGGTCGGGCTGGCCGCTATCCCAATAATGGCAGCGGCGCAGGAAATGCCGCGCACCGCATGGGGCGAGCCGGATCTGCAGGGAGTCTGGGACTTCCGGACCCTCACGCCGCTCCAGCGGCCGGAGGATTTGGAGGACAAGGCGTTCCTGTCAGCCGAGGAAGCAGCCGAGCGCGAGCAGGCGGAGGTCGACCGGAACATCGAGTTGTGGGAGCAGGCGCCGCGCACGACCGAGGCCGGCGGCAACGTCGGCGGCTACAACAACTTCTGGATGGACCGCGGAACCCGTGTCATCGAGACGCTGCGCACCTCGCTCATCATCGATCCGCCGAATGGGCGCCTGCCGGAGTTGACGGAGGAAGGCGAGGCGCGGGCGCGCATCAACCGCGGGTCGTTCACCGTCGAGTTTCCGGAGAGCTATACCGACCTGAACTCCTACGACCGCTGCATCCAGGGGTTCAACGCCGGGCCGCCGATCACGCCGGCCGCCTACAACCAGAACGTGCAGATCTTCCAGACGCCGGATCAACTGGTCATGCTGACCGAAATGGTGCACACGGCCCGGATCATCCCGCTGGACGGCCAGCCGCATCTCGATGACCGCGTGCAGCAGTGGTCCGGCGATTCGCGCGGACACTGGGAAGGCGACACGCTGGTGGTGGAGACAAAGAACTTCGCGGAGAAACGGGCCTGGCGGGGTTCGACCGACAACATGACGCTGGTCGAGCGCTTCCGCCGGCTCGATGCGGACACGCTCGAGTACGAATATACCGTCACGGACCGCGACAACTGGAAGGCGCCCTGGACCGTCAACCTGCCGATGGTGAGGAGCGATCTGCCGGTATTCGAGTACGCCTGCCACGAAGGGAACTACGCGATGCCCAACATACTCGCCGGCGCCCGCGCCCTGGAGCGACAAACGGCCGGCCGGTAGGTGCGGGCTCTCCGGCGGGCGACGCTGGGGATGCCGATGACCTACATGCTTGACGGCAGGCAGTACATCACGCTGACAATCGGAGGCGAACCGGTGCCGGAGCTCATCGCGCTGGCGCTTCCCGAGTGAGGCACGATTCAATGGAGGGCGAGGAGGGGTGATGTCTTTGCGAGCAGAAGCGCGGTGGATTGTGGGTCTCAGTGTGGCGCTGCTCATCGGTTGCGCGGCGCCGGGTCCGCCGGAACCGGCCGCATGGACGGTGACGGTCCTCGCTGAGGGTGGACCCTTGCACGCGACGAACGGCATGTATTTCGGTCCGGATGGGCGCCTCTATGTCGTCAGCGTGTCAAGTGCGACGGTGGCTGCGCTCGACCCGGAGAGTGGGGCAGTCCTGGAGCGTTGGGGGCCCGAGGAGGGGGTGCAGGGACCCGACGATCTCACCTTTGGGCCGGACGGCTCGTTGTACTGGACCGATTTCGCCTTTGGCGACGTTGGGAGGCGCACGCCCGACGGGACGACGACCGTGGTGGCCTCACCCGGCCCCGGCGTGAATCCGATCACGTTCTCGGATGACGGTCGGCTATTCGTGTCGCAGTGTGCGCTCGGTGACCAGCTCTTCGAGATCGATCCGGACGGCATCGAGGAGCCACGCCTCATCAGTGACCAGCTCGGTCCGGGCTGCGGCCTGAACGGCATGGACTGGGGCCCGGACGATCGACTGTACGGTCCACGGATGTCTGCCAGCGAGGTGGTGCGGGTCGATGTCGATCGCGGCACGATAGAAACGGTCGCCTCGGGCTTCCAGGCTCCGGTCGCGCTCAAGTTCGACTCGCAGCACCGGCTGCACGTGCTCGACACGGGGGCCGGGGAGGTGCTGCGTGTCGACGTCGCGACCGGGGACACAGAGGTCGTCGGCCGGGTCGGGGTTGGCAGCGACAACCTGGCCTTCGACGCGGCAGACCGGCTCTATGTCTCGAGCTTCACCCACAGCTCCATCGTCGAGGTCACCGGACCCGAGACGAACCGGACAGTCATCGCGGGTGGCGTCAGTTTCCCGGGCGGCCTTGCGTATCTGCCGGCGGCCGGTGGCGCGGGCCGACTGTTTCTCGCTGACAGACGGGCGCTGCGGGAATTGGATCCCGGGACCGGCGCGGCAGTCCACGCGGTGACCGGATTCAGCTCCGACGTGGGAGAGGTGCTGTCGGCGCACCCGCATGGCGCCCAGCTGATCCTGTCCGGCGCCACCACTGTCAGTATCTGGGATCCGGACGGCGATCGATTGGTCGCGCGCTTCGAAGGCTTCGAGGAGGCGGTCGACGCCCTTCCGCTGGGTGACGACATCATCGTGAGCGAGTATGAGACGGGCAGCGTCGTGCGTTTCGACCCCGACGCGCCTTATGCCCGCACCGTGCTGGCGAGCGGTCTCGAGGCGCCCGCCGGCCTGGCGGTCCATGGCGGCGACCTGTATGTCGCGGACCGGAGCGGGGCGCTCCTGCAGATTCTTGACGACGGCGAGCGCATCGAGCCGCCGCGCCTGGTGGCTGGCGATTTGGCCGGCCCTGAAGGTATCGCGGCGGACGACAATGGCACCCTGTACGTCGTAGAGGAGGACGCGGGTCGCGTGATCCAGGTGGATCCCGCGACCGGCGCGAAGACACTGGTCGTGGACGGCCTCACTCTCCACGGTCTGGAACAAAAGAGCATTCGGGAGTCGACATCCGTCGGGTTCCTGGCCGGCATCGCGGTTGGAGACGGAAGCCTCTATGTGTCGAGCTATGCGGAGAATCGCGTGTACCGCATCGACCGTTAAGCAACTCCATTCGGCATCGACGCCGGCATCGTGAAGACTTAGCGACCGGGGATCATGATGTGCGCGGCGGACGTGCCCGCCTCCATGATCCAGGCCCCCGCCTGGGTGTACGCACCCTCGCTCGGCAAGCTCAGGGTGTCACTTGTAGCGAACGGCACCGCGACCGTGATGTGGGCCTGGTGCGGCGTCACCGAGGCCTGGTCCTGGCCGGTCAGGGCGTACCAGACACTCCCGAACTTCGGGGCTTCCCGTGACCCGTCCGCCTCTGCGGCCGCAATCATCTTGCCTGCCTCGTCCGCGTTGCCGGCGGCCATTCTGAGCCGATGGTTTTGCTTGGCGCGCGGCAGGTTCTCCTCGTCGGTGCACTGCACGGCGAACGAGCGGCCGGGCTCATTGGATCGGTCGTAGCAGACCAGGCCGTTGGTGCCTTCGCGGAGCACCTCGTGGCTCCCGTCGGCCGCCAGACGCACGACCATGGCGTCGGCCGCCATCGCCCTGGGCGCTGCGAGGACTGCGCGGGCTATCTCGTCTTCCGCTGATTGGGCCATCACCAGGGTGGACGCCGCCATGAGGACACAGGAAACGATCACGAGCCGCTGCATTGGTTTACCTCCCTATCGCCGAATCGTGGGCGCACGAGCGCGTGCTTGACAAGCTCGAGCGCGATCTTCTGGGGTTGTGAGGCTGCTAGTGTGCCAACGGGTCCGGCCTCACCTGGAACTTGATGAGGCTCCCCTTGGTTCCTTTACCACCCTCGGTGTGCCAAACAGCGGCGGACCCGTAGTCGGCCCATACGCCTCGGCCCTTCCATCCTGCGTCCGGATCGTCGATCCGCCCGTCGAGACCCCTCGAATAGAACCCGAGCGGGTACGGAACACGCATCACGACGTACTCTTCCTCGTTTGGAAGGAAGGCGAGCAACGAGTCTGACGTCGACCCGGTTGCAATCGGAACGTTCGGTCCGAGCCCCAGCGTGCCGAACTGGTCCACCCAGTTGTAGTAGTGGAAGTCGGCGCTCCCGTCGTCATCGACCCCCGCCATCTGTGGGCCCGGGGTCGCGTACAGCGTCCATCCCTGGGGGCAGTGCTGGCCGGTCGCGGTCGGGCCTTCGAAGACGTCGCACTTGCTGCGGTCGAACTTCGCCATGTGGCCGCTGCCGGACAGCGCGGTCCAGACGATCCCGTCGGTGGTGATATCGATGCCTCGCGGCGAGTAGCCCTGGATCGGCGCCTTCGGATTCTCGAACGGCGGCTCGTAGTACTCCGTCCTGCAGGTTTCGGGAGGGTTGTCTCCGAGTGACATCCGGATGATCGATCCGGGCACGCCGCCGTTCGCGGCCCACACGACCCTCTCGGCGGTGGGATCCGGGATGATGCCGTACCACCAGTCCCCGAGCTGCGTATCTCTCGTCGGATCGAACTCTTCGTTCAGCCCGACCCAGTCGGTGATCTTGCCGTCCCCGTTCGTGTCCACGATGGCGGGACACCACCCTTGAGCCTGTTCGGCATCGCCTGTCTCGTCGTAGACCCGTGTGTTGATCCAGCCGATGACGTTGTTCACCGAGTTCAGATAGAGCATGTTGTCGTCGTCGAACCCGAACTGCAGGTGATGCGTGTTGAAGCAGGTATCGATCAGCTCGACCTCTTCGGTCTCGGGATCGAAATACGCCACGTGTCGCGGGGCACGCTCGCGCGGATAGTGCTTGGCGAACGGATTGTCCGACCCCTCACGGCACCAGTCAGGATTCCCCGGTCCTCTGATCTGATGCGTGAACCAGACCCGGCCCTTGGCATCCATCATCGGGTTGTGCGGGTTGCCGGGGTTGTTGAACATCAGTTCGTCACCCCAATAGAGTGAGGGTTCCGGCTGGGACTGCGGGAAGAAACTGCGAAAGTCACCTTCACCGGGCGTATCTCGCACCGGGAGCTTGATCTCGCGCGCCTGGTGGGTCGTCGGGTCGACGATGACCAGCTTGTCGTTACCGATGTCGACGCCGTAGATCGGGCCATTCGCGTTGATCTGCGGATTCCGTTTGTCGGTGGTGACCTCGTCGTGGATGTACGACACCTGGTTACCCCAGTCCCACATCGTGAGCACGACGTCACGCTCGCGTCCAGACGGCCGCGGCGGGGCGGACGGAACGGCGCCGGCCGTGATCCGGTCAGTCCATGACGCGTAGGTCTCGAGGAGGCTGTCCCGGCCGCCTTGGTTCAACACCGAGATCATGTACGCGCCACGCTGGCCCGTTTTGAGCCGATACTCCCAGGCGGCTTTGGTCGAGTCGAAGTCCTCCGGGTTCACCAGCTCTCGCGTCGCCTTGTTGCCAAGCTGATGGCACAGTTGACATTCCTGCTTCAGCCAATCGATGTAGTGCGCCTGCGTTCGCATGCGTGGCGGAATGCCGTTGCCTCTGGCGCCGGTGCCAGGGAATTGGTCTTTACCCGGGACTTCGATAAGCGAATACCAGTAGTTGGCAGGGTAGACCTGCGCCGCTTCCTGAGGGCTCGATGCCGTAGGGGCGGTCAAGTCGAGCGTTTGCCCAGGTTCGCCCGTGACCGGACTCGAATCGACGAGGCCGTATCCGCGAACCCACACGCCGTAGCTGGCATCGGGAAGATCCGGCAGGACGTATCGTCCCTGATCGTCGGTCACCACGATCTTGCGGTACTTCGTGGCCAAGTCATCGGTTTCCGCGATGACCCACACGCCTGCTTCTGGTCCACTGGCGCTGCGTACGACTCCACCGATGTCGTCGGCGTCGATCATGACGGTGGGTTGAGCCGCCGTCTGGCTGCTGAGCCACGCGAGTCCGACACCCGTCAGAATCGCGACGATTGCGAGCGTCAGTGTGGACACACGGCGTGAAGTGAATGGCATCGTTCGGTCTCCGCGGTTGGTCATTTTGTCCCCTCGCCCGCGTCGGCGGCGCGGTCAGCGGCGCGCGCACCGCTGAGCACGTTGGCAAGGCTGTAGTTCCCCTCGTGGCAGGCGTACTCGTAGAGCGGCCCTTGGGTCACGCCGCGGGCTGCCTGATCGGTCGTCAGCGGAATGCGGGCGCTCCACGGACGCGTGAACTTTGCCGGATCGGTCAAGGTGAACTCGTACTCGAGGTTGTCGGCGTCGACACGTGTGAAGCGTTCGACCAGGTGCATCGTCTCGGTGGGCATACGCCACGCGGACACCCACCGTTCGTCGGTCTTATCGACGAAGTGCGTCGACTCGACGACGAGCGTATCGCCCTCCCATCGCCCCCGGATGTCACCGTTCCACTGGGGGATGGTGCGGCGCGGCCGTCCATCGAGCGGGATGATACGCCGGTCGCGGAACATCTCGTGGAGAATCACCACATGATCGGGCGTCTGCACGATCTGGTGATTCGCGTTGTAGCTATCCCAGTACATCGGCACGCCGTCGGTGAGACATCGTTCCCCGGTGTCGACGTCCACCCACGAGTTGCGTGCGCCGCTCACGCGATGTGCCCGTTGGAGACGCTGACGCTCTCGCATTTCCGGTGTATACGGAATACGTCCGTCGGGTGGGTCGACAATTAGCGCGGTGCGCCGGTCGGGAACGATTCGCGTGGCGTCGTCGAACCAGATCTGGTTGTAGCTGCCCGGATCGCCGTCCTGGGGGGTGCGCTCGACGAAGCGATTCTGATCGGCACGCTGTTCCAGTGCTGCCGCTTCCTCCTCGGTCAGGAACTCTCTTCCAGCGAGATCCTGCGGGCGTTCCAAGAGCGTCATGGTCATGCTGGTCCAGACGCCCTGGAGATCGGGGTCGCCCCACGGTGTCCGAGGCAGGCCCTGTCCGGCCGGCAGCGGTGCTACCCACGCGATGGCGATGATCGTTGACAACCCGGCGAGAAAACGAGCACTCATCTCTCACCTCACAGCTATGCCCACGCGCGTCTACGCTCTCGGCGGCGTTCCGTCGCATGGCGCTACTGAAAACGCGACTGCCGTCAGCATACCTGAGACCCAGGAATCTGTGCGAGGAGCTGATTGGTCAAGGGATCGGCGTTTATCACCGGTGTAGCGGCCCTCCTCATCGCGCCGGGACTGGGCCACACGCCGTAGCCGAAAGGCCAACCTCGTAGAGGCCGACGGTTGAGACAATGAGACAAGTGGGTTACGGCTCGGTGATGGTGAAGACTTGGTTCGTCTCGATGGGACCGTCGACCACCTGGGTGCCTGTCTCCGATAGCCAGGTTACTTCGATCTGGTCGACCCGGGTCGCCGCGTCGAGCCCAAAGTAGAGCGGATAGATACTCTGTGAGAGATAGCCCGACTGGCCGTCCTGGACCTTTGTATAGGTCTGGCCACCGGCCGTGACACGCACGCGAGCGCCGATGCCGCTGCGATTCGACTTGGAGCCAACCAGGTCAACCTTCAGGTACCGCACGTCCGACTTCTGCTCACTGAGATTGCTGATAAGCACCATCGGCTCGGAGTGGAAGTCGTTGGTCACGATGTCGAGGTCTCCGTCGTTGTCGAGGTCGAAGATCGCCGACGACCGACTCCCCAGCGCGCCCTGGACCTCGAACTGCCCCGTTTGTCCTTCACACCCTCGGTGGTCTTGATCCGCACCATCGCAGTCCAGATCGAACCAGTGCGAACTGAAGCGCCCCTCTCGGCGCGGCTCGACGCCGAGAATGAACTCGCTGTCCAGGAACTTCTCGCCGCGGTTGTTCAGAAAGACCGAGTTGACACCGTACCGCCAGGGGAAGTTCATCGATGAGGTAATGAACGCGTCTTCCCAGCCATCGGCGTTCAAGTCGCCGACGCTCAGCCCCCACGGCCAGTAGTTCTCCGCATCAATCTCTTCAGAGATCTCCCGAAACGTACCATCGCCTTGGTTGTGGAAGAACGCGTTGCCGAGCACGTGATTCCCATCGCTCACGAGAAAGTCGAGTGGAAGCCGCTCGGTCATCTTCATCTTCTCCGCGTACCAGTGGCGCCGCAGATCCTTGACACCGTCGATCATGTCGGTGTGCATGTCGGTGATGAAGATGTCCATGTGCCCGTCGTTGTCGAAATCGAGGGTCTTGATACCCATCGTCCCCCACGGGGTTTGCGGGAACACCTCACGGCTCTTCCGGACGAATCTGTTGCCCTCGACGTTCTCGTAGTAGTTGTCGTGACCTTGCATGCTCAATACATAGAGATCGAGCCACCCGTCGTCGTTGACGTCCATGGGGCTTGCGGCGCCGGTCCAGCTCGCATCGGTGATTCCCATCGACACCGACGTGTTCTCGAAACGGAGGTCACCCACGTTGCGGAACAGGATGCTCAGCTCGTTGCGCTCCGGGTACAGCTGCCCCAAGAAGGCGTCGGTCATGCCCACGTAGTAGTCGCCCTCACCGATCTCGTCCGTCGTGTACTGCCCGACATTCGTCAGATACAGATCGAGCAACCCGTCGCGATCGTAGTCAAAGAATACTGCCGACGAGGAATGCCCCCTGTAGCCGAGCCCCGACGGTTCCGTGATGTCCTCGAAGGTGCCGGTACCGTCATTCTCGAACAGCACGTTTCCGTGCCGAACCGTCGTGACGTAAAGATCGGGATCGCCGTCGTTGTCGATGTCAGCAAACGACGCGGTCACGGCTATTTTGTCGGCCAGGCCGACACCTGCAGATTCAGTGATCTCTTCGAACCTCCCGCCGCCGGCGTTCTTCCACAACTGGTTCGAGCCGAGCTGAGTCACGAAATAGATGTCGTAGAGCCCGTCGCCGTCCACGTCGGCGACGGACACCCCGTTTCCGTGGTCGTAGTGGACATTCTTGTAGAACTTGGCGCCGTCATCGACCGTGCGGTGCCTGAACGTAATGCCGCTCTCGGGCAGCTGATCTATGAAGCGGAAGTCGTGAAATACCTGAAACTGGTCAACCGTGCTCATCTGCAGCGCGGCGCGCTCCTCCATCCAGGGGGACTCGTATATCTCAGCGGGCCGATAGTGGCGCCTGTCCACGGTGTATACGTCGTTCGGTCGCGGAAACGTGATCGGCCGATCGTCCTGCGCGACGAGAGACGAGAATGAGCCCAACAGGAGCGCCACGGCCAAGCACCCGACAGTGACGCGAATCTTTGGGCGGACCATGATCGCCATCATAGCCCCGGCCGCGGAAGTGTTGCAATTTTGAAAGTGGTGACGGAAGCCGTTTCGGTATCGAGGTCTCATGCAGCCACCTCGAACAGCCTGTTGATGAACTGAATCTGGCGCCACACATCCGAGCCGCTCACCCACCTCACCTGCCCCTTCCGAATCATGTGCATTGCCTCGTATCAATAGCCCGATACAAATAGCACCAGCGGCCCTTGACCCGCACATGGGTTTCATCAACACGCCAGGATTTGTTGGTTGGCTTGAGATGCCGGCGCAGCCTCTGCTCGAGTTCCGGCCCGTAGCGCTGAACCCATCGCCAGACCGTCGTGTGGTCAGCTTTCAGGCCGCGTTCATCGAGGAGCTCTTCGACATCGCGGAGCGAGAGTGAGTACCGAAGATACCAGCGCACGGCATCTCATGCCGGTCGGAGGACATGCTTTACATCGCCGACATGAACAACTGGCGAGTACAGAAGATCTTGCTGTACGAGTCGACGGATTCGTCTGGCGATCGGTAGTGTGGCGGCTCATCGGCCCTCGCCTTCCGTGAGCCACGTGTATTGGTCGATGGGTACGTCGCGCCACTCCTCGACCCGTCCGCTCGGCCATATGACGCGAACGTCCGGTGCGGTCGCCTGCTCGCCGAGGCCGACGAGCACCCGCGGATCGTTCGCCGAGGCGTAGCTCCCATCCGCTCGAGCCCGGCGCCAGAGTGTCGAGCCATCCGACCGAATGACCGCCACCCGCGCACCGAGCATGTCACGTGCCGGGCTTCCGCCGACGAGTCGCAACCCGATCCAGTGGTTCCGGTTGCCGATGTCGTTGACGAGGAGTCGAACGGGTCCCTCCGCGTTCGCGATCACGACGTCGGTGTCGCCGTCGTTGTCGATATCGCCAAACGCCGCACCGCGGCTCACCTCGGACAGCGCGAACGCGGCACCGGCGCGGCCGGTGACGTCGTCGAACGTCTGCCCGCGCAGATTGCGGAGCAACAGATTGGGCTGCTGCAGCGGGAACGGGTTGTCGGGTCCCAGCGCATCGTAGTTCTGGGTCACGTAACCGTTCACCGCCAGGATGTCGAGCCACCCATCGTTGTCAAAATCAATCCAGCCCGCGCCGAACCCGGTAAACGGGAGGCTGGCGAGCAGTAGACCGACCGGGCCGCTCCGCTCTTCGAACACTCCGGCGCCGTCGTTGACGTACAGCGTGCTGCCCTCTCCGGTAAACTCGGTGATGACGAGGTCCTCGTCGCCGTCGTTGTCGAAGTCGCCGGCGTCGACCCCCATGTCGGCCTTACGCTCACCGGAGGCACCCAGCGCCGTGCCCGACGAAAGCGCCAGGTCGCGGAACGTACCGTCCTGCTGGTTGAGCCAGAGCTGGTTTTCCTGCATGTCGTTGGCGACGAACATGTCGGTCCAGCCGTCGCCGTCGAAGTCGGCGGTCGCAATGCCGAGTCCCGGCCCAAACGTGGCGGCCAGTCCCGCGTCGGCCGTCACGTCGGCGAATGTCCCATCCCCACGATTGCGATACAGCCGGTCGGGCTGGGCGTGGTATTGCTGGGGCCGGCAATAGTCCTGACTGCCTGACTCGGTGTAACAGGGCACATCCTGATCGATGTCGTAGACAAGGTAGTTGCCGACGAAGAGATCGAGCCAGCCGTCGCGGTCGACATCGAGGAACGCCGCCGGCACGCTCCAGCTCGGGTCTGCCGTGCCGCTCGCGTGCGACACGTCGGTGAACGTGCCGTCGCAGTTGTTGCGATACAGCTGGTTCGGTCCGAAGTGGGTCAGATACAGATCCACGCACCCGTCGTTCGTGAGGTCGCCCGCCGCGACGCCCATCCCGTAGCTTCGAGCATCGATGCCACTCGCGTCGGTCACGTCGGTGAAGCGCAAGGCGTCGGGACCGGCGGCCGACCCCAACTCATTCCGGTAGAGGCGCCCCCCGAACGGGACGGGCGACGACGGCGCGCCGCGAGCCTCCGGCGGGACGGTCGCGCCCAGCATCTGCCCTTGTACCAGGTACACGTCGAGGTCGCCGTCGTTATCGTAGTCGAAGAGCGCGGCGCCGGGACCCAGGATCTCGGGCTGATAGAACCGCCCCGACCGGCCGGTCGTGTGCACGAAATCGAGCCCGGCGGCCTGGGCCCGATCGATGAACCACTCCGGTTCGGCGGTATCGACGTCGGCCGGCTCAGCCACGCTGGATGTTGGTGGATCGGTCGTGCCCCCGGCACAGCCCCAGACTCCGAACGCCGCCACGCAGAACACCCAAGCGATCGGGCCCCATTCAGTGCGGCAGCGCAAAGACAAACCCTCCGGGAGGATAACCCAGGTTTTTCCACCGGCCGTAATGACGATTGACGACGATGACATCATCATTCCGGAAGACCCGCGCGATGGTTCCGCTGAGGCTCAATCTCGTCGTGACGGCAGGACAGCTGCAGCTCGTCCATCACGACAGGACCTGGCGGGCTGCTTTGAATTCGGTTAAGGCAGCGGCGCTACGGTGCCCGTGGGTGTTGGCTGCCGATCCGAACGGCGACGTGGTGCGTTCGACCTTGCGCCAGGAGGCCGGAGGGGTGCCGACCGATCGTTTGAAGGCGCGATTGAAGGCGGCTTCTGAATCGTAGCCGACGCGCCCGGCCACATTTGCCACGCTGTTCTCTTCGCGCAGCAGATGTTTGGCGAGTTGGATGCGCCACGCAGTGAGGTATTTCATCGGAGGGTCGCCAATCAATCCGGTGAATCGCTCTGCAAACCCGGACCGGGACATACCTGCTTCGCGCGCCAATTCATCCACGGTCCAGTTGCGCTCCGGCTGGTCGTGCATCGAGCGCAGGGCCCTGCCAACTTGCCGGTCGTTCAACCCGACCAGCCAGCCGGACTGGTCGGCAGGGAGCTGCCTCATGTACTGCCGGAGCAACTCGACGAACATCAGCTCGGTCAGTCGGCCGAGCATGGCTTGGCTTCCTGGGCGCCCTTCGCGTGCTTCGTGGACCATGTACTCTAGCGTGGTGCTCAGCCAGTAACTTGATCCGTGCGGGACCTGAGCCGGGCGCAAGCCGTCGCGGTCAATCGCTTCGACGACGCTATAGGCGTCGCGGCTGCGCATCACGAGGATGTTCGGCAGCGCACCGAGCAGCGGATTGAACTTCTGGTCGCAGTTCAAATAGCCACAGATGAAACGCGTGGTCTTTCCGCCCCCGCCTAGCACAAGCTGATCCAGATCTCTCCCTGCCACGGCCAGTGGCATTGCGGGATTCAGAGGTTGGCAATGCACGCCGAGCTGGCTGCTGATCCTGTGCCGGTCGCCATGTGGGAACACGATCACGTCGCCGGACGTCAGGTGTACCGGTGGCAGCTCCTGGGCTTCAAAAAACCCATCGCCTTCCGTTAGGATGTGGAACAGCACCAGGCGTTCCACATCGGGGATGCTGGAGGCAGCCAGCTGGTCGGTATCGGGTTCGTCCATCGACCATGGCGCGGAGAACTCGCCAATGAAAAACACCGAACCCGTGAGGCGTACTACCCGCAGGACATCTGACAACACGTCCATGAGCCGTCCTCCATCCGTACGAGTGGCCAGCGTGGCTGGACGCCTGAGCAAGGCTTACAGAGCACTAGTCAATTCGTCAAGTGCGGCCCATGTTACCCTAGACACTTGCGCCTGCAGATCCTGTAGGCGAATCTGGATTGCAGTCTTTTGGGTCGGGAGGGGGCAAAACTATGTTGCGTGGTAGAACGTTCACCTTAGGCGTGATCTTCCTCGCGGTGGCGATGCTGTACCCGCTGGCCGCGTCTGCTCAGACCGGCACCATCTCCGGGGTGGTGCGGGATGACTCTGGCGCCGTGGTGCCCGGCGTCACCGTGGAAGTCTCGAGCCCTGCCCTCATCGAAGGAACCCGGGTAGCCATCACCGACGGTCAAGGCATCTATCGGCTCGTCGATCTGCGCCTCGGTGATTACACCGTCACGTTCTCCCTCGAGGGTTTCAGGACGCTCGTGCGGGACGGGGTCGTGTTGCCGGCCGGCGTCACCGTCACCGTCAACGCCGAGTTGGCCGTCGGCTCGGTCGCGGAGACGGTCACGGTCACGGGGCTGGCCCCGGTCGTCGACGTGCAGAACGCGACTCAGCAGCGGACGATCACGCGCGCGGCCATGGACGAGCTGCCCACGGGTCGGGACCCGAACAACTATGTCGTCCTCATCCCGGGCGTCACCACACAAATCCAGAATGTGGGGGGTATTAAACTGGGCGCCGCTTTAAGCGACATCATGGGGATTCACGGCAGTGCCCCGGAGGACACGCCACTGCTTGTTGAGGGCATGAGCTACTCGACCCTCGGCGGGTCGGGTGGCGGCGACTCCACCGCCGGCTACCGGCCCAACAACCTCATGATCGAGGAGCTCGCCGTGGTCACGTCGGGCGTCACGGCCGAGCACGAGGGCGCCGGGGTTGTGACCAATATCATCATGAAGCAGGGCGCGAACGCGTTTTCCGGGCAGTTCATCGGCACCGGGACGGGTGGCGGGCTCACGTTTGACAACTTTGACCAAGCGTTGGAAGACCGCGGGGTGAGTACCGGCCTCGACATCACGAGAATCTGGGATGCCGGCGCGGCGGTCGGCGGACCGATCGTGGAGGACAAGCTCTGGTTCTATGGGGCTTTCCGGCATTTGGGCAACCACAGGCAGCCGATTGGCGCTATTTCCGAAGCCAACCCGGGGTCTTTCATCTTCGAGCCCGGCGACCCCGCCAACCAGTCCGCCAAAACCCGCAGCGAGAATTTCCGAGTGACGTGGCAAGCGGCGAGCAAGAGCAAGCTGTCGATCTACTTCGATAATATGAACCGCGAAGAGAAAGGTGGCGGGGTCAGCTCGACCTGGACCAAGGAGGCGTCCTGGGACTATGACGCTCCCAACAACCAGCTCCTCCAGGTCACGTCGAACACGACCATCTCCAATAACCTGCTCCTCGAGATCGGCTACACCCACAGAAAAGCAGCCGCGGGCTTCCCCCGGAATCGCGACATCCCAGTGGATTTTCCGGGGCTCCGGGATCTTGGGACTGGCGTTTGGTATGGGGCAGCCCCTTGGGTTGAGGACGGCTATGAAGGAGGCAATAACAACGGTAAGGCCATTATGACCTGGGTCACCGGCGCACACAGCCTCAGGTTCGGGGGGCAGTGGCTTCACGGGGGTCGCGAAAATATCGACAGTGGTGCCCCAGTAAACTACCGCTTCCGCAACGGAGTGCCGGACAGTTTGCAACTGCGGGCCGTACCACGAATAGACACAAATGAGGTCAACTTAAACCTCGGGCTCTTCGTCCAGGAACAGTTGACCCTTGACCGGGTCACGCTCAACCTGGGGGTGCGATTTGACCACATCAGTGCCGGCATCCCCGCGCAAACTGTCCCAGCGGGCAGGTTCGTGGGCGAGCGTACCTTTGCCGCGATCCCCGACCTCCCGAATTGGAATGACATCACGCCGCGCCTGGGCGTGACCTACGACCTGTCTGGCGACGGGCGCACGGCCTTCAAGGCTCACCTGGGCAAGTACATGCGCGCCATGGCGACCGGACTCGCCGGCCAGGTCAACCCGGCGGGGGCTTCGAATTTGGCCACCACGCGCTCCTGGAACGACGTGAACATGGACTTCGTCCCCGATTGCGTGTTGGAAAACTTCGCGGCGAACGGCGAGTGTGGAGCAATTAGCAGCTCGACCTTCGGCCAAGCGCGCGCCGTCCCCGTTCGCTTCGACCCGGAATACAGCACGGGCTGGGGCAACCGTGACTACAACTGGGAGGGGATGCTCGGCATCCAACATGAGTTCCACCCGGGCGCGTCGGTCGAGGTGTCCTACCACCGGCGCTGGTTCGGCAATCACCGGGTCTCCTTTAACGATGCGGTGACGGCAGCCGACTTCGACGAGTTCTGCGTCCCGGTGCCCGTGGACCCGCGGCTCCCAAACAGCGGCCAGACCGTGTGTGGTTTCTTCAACCGCACGCCGGCGGCCTTTGGCCTCAGCGATGAGATTATCACCTCGGCGGAGAACTTCGGGGGCATCAGTCAGGACTATCACGGCGTGGACGTCCTCCTCAATGCGCGGCTCCCGAACGGGATCTTGCTGCAGGGGGGCACAAGCACCGGGCGCTCGCAGATCGACCTGTGTAACGTGCTGGTCGGGCATCCCGAAATTACGGCCGTCGGTCCGTTCACGCGTACCAGCGGACGACGTTGGCAGCAGGTGTCCGAGGTATCGACGGAACATTGCAACATCAAGCCGCCAATCCAGACGAACGTGAAATTCTCCGCGGTCATCCCGTTGCCGGGTGACGTGATGTTCAGCGCGGTCTACCAGAGCTTCGAGACGCCGGTAGACAGTATCGTTCCACGCGTCGCCGGCATCCGAGCGAGGTATTCGGCGCCTGCGGCGCTTATTGAGCCCTCGCTGGGTCGTCCCCTGTCGGGCGGGGCGTCCTCCTTTAGAGTGAACCTCGTACCATACGGCGAGGTGTACGAAGACGGCCGGTTCCAACAGGTCGACCTGCGGCTAGCTCGAAACTTCCACTGGGGAGCCGTCCGCTTCCAGCCGCAGCTTGACGTCTACAATCTGTTGAACAACAACCAAGTCCTAAGAGTGAGCGACACGTACGGGGGAAGCTGGCTACGACCCGTAGATGTTCTGCTGGGTCGGACGGTCAAAATCGGCGTACTGGTCGATTTCTAAACACCACGCCGGGGTGCGGCCTGTCCCGACAGGCCGCACCTCGCACCTGCCTTGGTGCAGCACGCACCACTACCTCACCAATCGCGCGCATGAGTGCGGCTATCTGGCAACGTCTGCGATGGCGCGTGGGTGTCGGTTTCTGCACTGGACTCGCGCTCTGGCTCTCACCCCTGGGATGGTGGGGCGAGGTAGTGGCGCAGGAAGAGCTCGCCCCCCTCAGCTACACGACCGAGCAGGCTGACCGGGGACGTCTGGCCTACCAGGAGCACTGCGCCTCCTGTCACGGGGAGAATATGGACGACGGCGAGTTCGCGGCCGCGCTCAAAGGGATCGACTTCCGAGAGCGGTGGCGCTCTTCGGGCCGGGGAACACCTACGACACCGGCCCGCTTCGCGACCTGGTCGCTCAAGAGGGTGTGACCAACGACGCCCTCTATCTGGATTCGACCCTGGCGCTCAACCCGGACACCGGTGAGCTCGTCTGGCACTTCCAGCACCAGGCCAACGGACAATGGGACCTCGACTGGGCGTTTGAACGCCAGGTAATGGAGCTGCCGGTCGATGGAATCATGACCCGTTTCACCGCTCACGGCGAGACGTTCTCGTACCAGTAATGGGGGCTACTGCTCCGAGATGAGCTCACGCAAGAGAGCGGCGGTCTCGAAGTTCCGCTTGAACGAGTTCGCGTAGAACACGCCCTCCGCGATCGTCAGCGGTGTCCAGCCTTCCTTTGCCCCACCGTGTTTTGGGTTCGTCCTGGTCAGCTGCTCGTCGAGCTTCGCGCCCCGCTCCGCTAGTAGCCGCACGATGGCCGGAGACCCGCGGTGCGCGGCTCCGTGAAGCGCCGTGTATCCGTATTCGTCGACCGCATTCACGTCGCCGCCCAGCTCGAGAACGAGCTGAACGGCCTCTAGTGCCTCTTCGTTCGTGCCGGCGTTTTCTCCCACCACCCAAATCCCGACCCCGGCCGCCGCCATCAGCGCGGTGGTTCCATCTTCGTTGGTCAGGTTCGGATCGGCCCGGTGCGCGACGAGCCGCCGCATGAGGGGGGCATCGGCATGTTTGGCCGCGAGCAGGAACGGTGTTGCCCCCACTCGGTTGAGGATGTTCCGGTCGTTCACCCCGTGCTTGAGCTTGCGTTCCCTGGTTTGTCCCGCGTTCACGTCGGCACCGTGCGCGACCAGCCGATCAACGAGATCGAGGCTACTGACCGTTCCTGTCGGCACCGGTCCGGGATCGCTCAACCCGAGGTTCGGGCGGCGGGTGTAGGCCACCTGGTGTAGCGCGGTCCACCCCTGCCCGTCGGCGTTTGGGTCGGCGCCCGCGTCGAGGAGATCCGCAGCCAGCTCGTAGTGGGCGTTGATGATGGCCAGCACCAACGCACTCGGTCCGTCGTCTGGAAAGGCGTCGTCAGCCTCCGCCCCCGCGGCGAGCAATGCTCTCGTGGTGTCGATGTGTCCGGCGCGAACCGCGAACAACAGCGGGGTGAATCCGCCGGCCGAGCGCGCATCGATCCGGGCGCCTGCCCGAATCAGGACCTCGGCAGCACTGGCGGCGTTGCGGTGCGCCGCCCACATGAGAGCGGTCTGCTGGCGTTGGTCCTCCGTCGTGTTGGCGTCAGCTCCATGCCGAAGGAGGACTTCGACGGCGTCAGCCTGCCCTGCGCGCGCCGCCATCATCAGTGCGGTCTCGCCGTCCGTGAAAGCGGCGTTGGGGTCGACCCCGGCGCCCAGGAGTCGCTCGATGATCTCGGCGTTGCCGCTTTCCGAGGCCAGCGAGAGCGGCGTGACGCCATACCGGTTGGCCGCCGCCGCGTCGAAACCAGCCGCTAGAAGGAGGTCGACGATGTCCGGATCGTCGTGGTGGACAGCCCAGTGCAGTGCCGTCGTGCCATCGATGTCCGTGCCGCCGACGTCAACCTCTTGCTGCAAGAGAGCACGAACGGTCGCGGCGTCGCCTGCCTTGACCGCATCGACCAGCGGGGAATCACGTCCGGTTGCGCCGAGGCTGAGTAGCGCGAGCACCAGGACCGCACGAGTTCGACTGAACGCCCTCACACGCTTCCCCGTGGCGTCATCGGTTCTCTCGCGGACGCTCACACGCCAGACAACGGTTGACGGTCGAGCGGTAGGTGGCCGGTGCTGTCACCGAGCCGCTCCTCCGCCACCCCGACCTTCTCCAGGACGCTGAGCAGGAGGTTCGTCATCGGGGTGTCGATGGGATACTCGAGGTGACGCCCACCCTGGAGTCGCCCGGCCGCTCCGCCGGCCAGTAAGAGCGGCAGGTTGATATGCGAATGCTCGTTCCCATTGCTGAGCCCCCCGCCGTAGAGCCACAACGAGTGGTCCAGCAGCGTGCCGTCGCCGTCCGGTGTCGCCCGCAGCGTCTCCAGAAACGACGCGAACTGCTGCACCTGGTGGGTGTTCACCTTTAAGAGCTTCTCGATCTGCTCCGCCTTGTCACCGTGGTGCGACAGGGCGTGATGGGGTTCCGAGACGCCGATCTCCGGGAACGTGCGCGGGCTCGTCTCGCGGCCCATCATGAACGTGGAGACCCGCGTGATGTCAGCCTGGAAGGCCAGCCGCTGCAGCTCGAACATCAGCGCCACGTGCTCGACGTATGTGTCGGGGATGCCAAGCGGACGCTCCAGCGCTGGCAGCACTGCGGCGCCACCCTGTTCCACCGTGTGCTGGATGCGGCGTTCGATCTCTCGGACGGCATCGAAGTAGTCTCCGGCTTTGGCCCGATCGGCGGGCCCGAGCGTCTGTTGCAAATGCGCCATCTGCTCGCGGACCGCATCGAGCACGCTGCGTGTCTGCTGCGCCCGCTCCACCCGTTGCGCCGGCGTGCCACCCTCGCCGAAGAGCCGCTCGAAGACCACGCGAGGATTGACCTCGGCTGGGAGCGGCGTCGTCGGGGTGCGCCACGCCAGGGCGTTCATGTAGACGCAGCTGTACCCCCCCTCGCAGTTCCCGACCATGTAGTTCGGGTCCAGACCGATCTCGACCGATGGCAGCGGCGTGTCCTGGCCCAGTGCGGCGGCCGCGATCTGATCCGCAGTGGTACCTGCCCGCACGTCGGCACCTTCGGTGGGCTTCGGCCGGACCCCGTTCAGCCAGGTCGCCGACCCGCGGGTGTGGTCGCCGTTTCCGTCGCCCTTCGAATCGGCTTCCTTGTGACTGAGTCCGCTCACAACCACGACGTGATCCCGGAGAGACTCGAGCGGCTTCAGAATCGGCGAGAGCGTGAAGTCCGCGCCCACCCCGTCCGGGGTCCAGTGATTCACATCGTCGGTCATCGCAACGCCGTTCGGGATGTAGAGGAATCCCAGCCGCCGTACTGGCTCAGCCGCCGTCGCGGTCATGGCCGACAGCGCGGGGACCATGGCGTCGAGCAACGGCAATGACACGGCGGCGCCGAGGCCTCGCAGCACGGTCCGTCGAGGAAGCGCACGCTTCGTGATGATCATGACGGTGTTCTCCTCATCCGGAACGGCGCGCTGTTCACAATGGCCAGTACGAGCGACGAGAAACGATGGTCGTCGCGGGCCGCGTCTCGAACAATCGCGCGCACCGCCGGAGCGTCGTAGTACTCGATGCCGCGACCGAGGGCATACGTCAACAGCTTTTCGGTCAGCGTCGTGAAGAACAGTTCCGGCCGACCGAGGAGCGCTTGGCGGAGCCCTGCCGCACCATCGAACGTGGCACCGTCGGGCAGGACGCCTGACGCGTCAATCGGGCTGAACGAGGCATCGACTGAACGCCATCGCCCGATGGCGTCGAAGTGCTCGAGCGACAGCCCCGGTGGATCCATGATCGCGTGACACGCGGCGCAGGTGGGATTCGAGCGATGCTGTGCCATCCGCTCGCGCATGGAAAGCTCCTGCGTGGCACCCGGCGTGTCTTCCAACGGAGGCACATCCGCTGGTGGCGGGGGCGGGGGCGTCCCGAGGAGATTCTCCAGGACCCACTTCCCGCGTAGCACGGGCGACGTGCGATGAGGGTAGGCGGTCACGGTCAGAATGCTGGCGTGTCCAAGGAGCCCTCTGCGAGCCTCGTCCGCAATGGCGATGCGGCGGAAATGGCTGCCCTGTACGTGCGTGATCCCGTAGTGGCGGGCGAGGCGCTCGTTGACAAACGTGTAATCGGCCGTCAGGAACTCGGTGACCGGACGGTCCTCCCGGATGATGTGCTTGACGAAGAGCTCCGTCTCGCGACGCATCGCCTCGCGCAGCCTCTCGTCGAAGTCGGGAAACCGCCTCAGGTCAGGCGTAATCGCCGGCAGGTTGCGAAGGAAGAGCCACTGCGCGGCGAAGTTCGTGACGAGGGCCTCGGACCGCGGATCGGCGAGCATGCGACGAACCTGCCGGTCCAATACCGCAGGCTCGGCAAGCTCGCCGGCGACGGCGAGGTCGAGGAGCTCGGCATCCGGAATGCTGCTCCACAGGAAAAACGACAGGCGTGAGGCCAGCTCGAGGCCGCTGATGCGATATGCGGTGTTCGGAGGGACGTGCTCCGCATCACGCTCGACCCTGAACAGGAATTCGGGGCTCACCAACAGGAGGTCGAGGGCCCGCTGGATGCCCGCGTCGAAGCCGGCGCTGGTCGCACCTTCCTGGTAGAGAGCGAGGAGCGGCGCGAGATCGGCGTCGGTGACCGGACGGCGGTACGCCCGGTTGGCCAACGTCTCCAGTATCGTCCGCGCGCACGCCGGGTCGTCATCTGCAGAATCCGGCTGACACACAAAGATGCGCCGGCGGCTCGGGGTATCCCCTGGTCCGGACGAGTCAAAGGGACCCCTGATCACGACCTCGCCGAGATAGGGCTGACGTCGCTCGTCCACGTAGTGGAGCGGCCGCTCGAAGGGCAGACGGTAGTCGGTATCGTCCACGATGCTGGAACGCGCGAGAAACGTAACCTGAATGTCCCGCGGTCCCGCCTTGACGGGAAGGCGTACCTGCCAATCCCGGTCGAGGTTCTTCCGGCCGGCATCCCCGTACTGCTCCGGCTGACTCCCTTCCTCCTCTCCGGTAGGCGCGCCCGCCAGCGTGAACACTTCCACTCTGGCGCCGTCCACGCTCAGCTCGAGATCGTGTGAGACGTCGAACCTCGCGATGTTCTCGGTCGTGGCGGTGCCATAAGGTCGCGAGAGCCGCGCGTGAATGAGGTACACGCCGTCCACCGGGAATATGTGTCGTATCTTGGCGCCGCCGCGGGTGCCGAATGGCAGACCGTCGAGGTGACGATCTTGCGGGGCGTCGGGTCGCAGCCGGTACGTATCGACCTGCTGTCCGCTCACCGGCGTACCGACCGCGAGACGGCTGATGTGCCGCGCTGCCGCGAGATACCGGTCCATGAGCGTGGGCGACATCTTCAGCACGCCTGCGATGTTGTCGAAACCGTAGCTCGCGTCATCGGGCGGAAGCCACTCCGCGATGTCGAGATCGAGTGCCAGCAGATCGCGCGCCGCGTTCCGGTACTCCGCGCGGTTGAGGCGATGGAACGGCTCGGTGCGGCCCGGATTCGGGTTGGCCGCTGCTGCGCTGTCCAGCGAGGTTTCGAGCCACGTCGCCAAGCCGTCATACGCCGCCCGATCCGGCCGCGGCCGGCCGGCAGGCGGCATCGCTCCCGCCCGAAGCTTCCGCACGACCTTTTCCCAGATCTCCGCGGAGTCATCGATGTGATTCAGGTCGAGTGTATCGAGAGCCAGACCGGCCGTCTGCAGCCGGTCATTGTGACAAGTGACGCAGTAGCGATCGAGCAACGCGCGATGCGCGGCGCCGGTCTCGGTCGGGGCGGACGCAGTGGCTTGCGGTGGGTGCGGATTGGCGGCACGGAGGGAATCGGTGGCGCCGGGCAACAGAACCCAGATCCCGACAGCGGTCAGCGCGGAAGTCGCGATTCGCATAGGCGCCTCGGTCACCCGGCGGACGACACCCCGCTTCCGACGGACGCGTCCCGCTGTCCGAACAACTACGTATAATACCACCTACCTACTGCGCCCGTAGCCGGACGACCTTGACCACGTTGGAAGCGGGGCCAGACCCCCCAAGCCGAGGGGTCCGGGCGTGGTACCCTTGCACTCGAACAGCGCCATGATCATGTCGCCACCAAGGCTCCTGGCGTGAAGCCGTCCAGCCTTCTGTGGCGTTCTTCTTCAGCGCTGTGCGATCCTGACGGCTGATGCCCCTCACCTCCGGTCGAGCGCCGGCAATACCTTGCCTGTCCTTGCGCTGCCGCACTGAATGGGTCCCGATCGCGTGGGTGTTCTGCGTGGCGGCGTCCGGAGTCGGGGGCTGTGCCGGGGGCACGACCGATCCACCGACATCCAGCGTGGCTGAGCCGGCCGACGTCGATACCGCCGAACCGGAGTGGTTCATCGATCGGGCCCAGGCCGCCGGGCTCGATTTCGTGCACACGACCGGCCGGTCGGGGCGGTTCTATCAGCCCGAGATCATGGGTCCCGGCGCCGCGCTCTTCGACTACGACAACGACGGCGACCTCGACGTGTACCTGGTACAAGGGCAGATGCTGGGCGCGACCGTCCCGCCGGAGGCCGGCGCGCCGCCGTCGCCCGTCCCGCTCAGGGGGCGCCTCTACCGGAATGAGTTGGGGTCGGCCGCCGGTCCCGACGCCTTGCGCTTCACCGACGTGACCGACGCGAGTGGCATCGATGCCCGAAGCTACGGGATGGGCGTCGCGGCGGGCGATGTCACGAACGACGGGTGCGTGGATCTGTATCTGACCCATGTCGGACCGAACCAGCTGTATCGCAACAACTGCGACGGTACGTTCACCGACGTGTCGCACGCGAGCGGCACGGCGGACCCGGGCTGGAGCGTGCCGGCGGGGTTCCTCGATGTCGACCGCGACGGCTGGCTCGATCTCGTCGTCGGCAACTACCTCATCTTCGACATCGATCAGGACGTGACCTGTTACAGCCAGTCAGGCAGTCAGGACTATTGCCCGCCCGAGCGCTATCGCCCCCAGCCCGACCGGCTGTATCGCAATCGTGGGGATGGGGAATTCGTCGACGTGACCGCCGACGCGGGACTGGCTGCCACGTTTGGGCCGGCACTCGGCATTGCGACCGCCGACTTCGACGGCGACGGCTGGACCGACATGTTCGTCGCCAACGACCAGCAGGAAAACCAACTCTGGCTCAACCAGCAGGACGGTACGTTCCGCGACCTGGCGCTTTTGTCGGGCACGGCGCTGGGTGCCTCCGGTGAGCGCAAGGCCGACATGGGGGTCGACGCCGGCGACTTCGACAACGACGGCGACGAGGACCTCGTCATCACCGAGCTGACCGGACAGGGCAGCACGCTGTACGTCAACGACGGCGCCGGAGCGTTCGAAGAACGGAGCGGCCGGGTCGGTCTACGGCTCGCCAGCCTCCGGTTTACCGGGTTCGGCGCGGGCTGGATTGATTTTGACAACGATGGGTGGCTCGACATCCTGGCGGTGAACGGCTACGTGACCCAGAACTACGATGCGCTGGGACCCGACAACCCGTTCCCGCTGCAGCAGCCCAATCTGTTGCTCCGCAATCTGCGCGGGCAGACGTTCGACGACGTCACCGGCCGCGCCGGTGCCGTGTTCGCGCTGTCCGAGGTGAGCCGCGGTGCGGCGTTTGGCGATATCGACAACGACGGCGACACCGACGTCGTGATCGCGAACGCGGAGGGACCCGTTCGACTCCTCGTCAACGACATCGGCACCCGGCACCACTGGATCGGGTTGCGACTCGTCGGCGGACGCCCGGCCCGTGACATGCTCGGGGCGCGGGTGGCGGTCATTCGGTCGGATGGCTCGACACTCTGGCGCCGGGCTCGAGCGGATGGGAGCTACGCCTCGGCGAACGATCCGCGGGTGCTCGTCGGCCTCGGCAAGCAGGCGACCGCACCGGACGTTCGCGTCATGTGGCCGAGCGGACGGGTCGAGGAGTGGCGCGACGTACCCATCGACCAATACACGTGGCTCACGGAAGGCGAGGGCCGATGAGCCTTACCTCGATCGCCAGCGCCGTGCTGACCGGACTGCTCGTTGCCGGCGCGAGCGCGTGCGCCCCTCCGGACGATGCCGGAGCGACGCGCCCGGCACCCCGCGACGCCGAAGGAGAGAGCCCCCACGAGGTGAGGCCCGTCACTCTTCCTGACCTGTCCCGATTGTCTGATTCGGTGCGCGACCAGGTCCGCGAGCGCCACGCCGCGCTTATGCGGATCGATCGCCCCGAGGCGCCCGCCGATGAGCTCGGTCGCGCCCACGGGGATCTCGGCCTCATTCTGATGGCGGCCGACTACGAAAACGCGGCGCTGTCCAGTCTCCATAACGCACAGGCGGTCGCGCCGCACGATCCACGCTGGGCCTACTATCTCGCCCACTTCCACAATTACCGGAGCGAGCACGCGCGGGCGACCGCGTTGTTCGAACGCGCGCTCGAGCTGCGCTCCGCCGACGTCCCGACCCTCGTTCGTCTCGCGGGGCTGTATGTCGATCAGGGTCGACTCGACGAAGCACAGTTGCTCTTTCAGAGAGCGCTCGACCACGATCCCCGCTTGGCCGCGGCCCTGGCCGGCCTGGGCCGTGCGGCCCTCGCTCGAGGTGACCATGCGCAGGCGGCGGAGCTTCTGACGAGTGCGCTGACGCTCGAGCCCGAGGCTACGAGCCTGCACTACCCGCTGGCGATGGCGTACCGGGGTCTCGGGGAACCGCACAACATGGACGCGCATCTGCAGCAGCGCGGGGATGGCAAACCGACGCTGTCCGACCCGCTCATGACCGAATACGATCGGCTGCTGGAAAGCGGCACGGCGTATCAGGCGCGTGGGTGGGCAGCGTTCCAAGCCGGAGCCTGGGTCGAGGCGGCGGCGCTGTTCCACAAAGGGCTGGAGCTCGAGCCAGAGTCGCTCGCGCTTCGGTATCCGCGCGCGTTGGCGCTGGCTCGGATGGGCGAGACCGACGCCGCGATCGCGGAGTTCGAAGCCATCACCCGGCAGTCGCCGACGTACGCGCAAGCCCACTACAGCTTGGGGGCGATCTTCGCCACGCAGGAGCGAGCCGAGGAGGCGGCGTCCCGCTTTGCGCTTGCCGTTCGGCACAATTCGAATCACGTGGAAGCGCACATGGGGCTGGCCCTGAGCCTCGAGGCATTGGGGCGCCCCGAGGACTCGCTCGAGCCGTACCGCCGCGTCGTCGAGCTCGACCCTCGGCATGTCGACGCGTGGATCGAGCGGGCGAATGTCCTCATCGGTCTCGAGCGTTACCAGGAGGCCCGTGACTGGCTCGTGGCGGCACGGCGGATCCACGTCGACCAGCCGGAGCTCACCGCGTTGCACGATGTCGTCGAGGCAATGCTGACTCTGCAGAAGTCCCTCGGTGAGGGCCGATGAGCCGTACCTCGATCGCCGGGGCGGTGCTGACCGGACTGCTCGTTGCCGGCGTGAGCGCGTGTGCCCCTCTGGACGATGCCGGAGCGACCCGCCCGGCATCCCGCGACGCCGCAGGAGAGAGTCCCCACGAGGTACGGCCCGTCACGCTTCCTGATCTGTTCCGATTGCCCGATTCGGTGCGCGCCCAGGTCCGCGAGCGCCACACCGCACTGACGCGGATCGATCGCCCCGAGGCGCCCGCCGATGAGCTCGGTCGCGCCCATGGGGATCTCGGCCTCATTCTGATGGCGGCCGGCTACGAAACCGCGGCGCTGTCCAGTCTCCGTAACGCCCAGGCGGTCGCGCCGCACGATCCACGCTGGCCCTACTATCTCGCCCAATTCCACAATTACCGGAGCGAGCACGCGCGGGCGACCGCGTTGTTCGAACGCGCGCTCGAGCTGCGCCCCGCCTACGTCCCAACCCTCGTTCATCTCGCTCGGCTGTACGTCGATCAGGGTCGACTCGACGACGCACAGGGGCTCTTTCAGCAAGCGCTCGACCACGATCCCCGCTCGGCTGTGGCCCTGGCCGGCCGGGGCCATGTGGCCCTCGCTCGTGGTGACCATGCGCAGGCGGTGGAGCTCCTGACGCGGGCATTGACGCTCGAGCCCGAGGCTACGAGCCTGCACTACCCGCTGGCGATGGCGTACCGGGGTCTCGGGGAACCGCACAACACGGACGCGCATCTGCAGCAGCGCGGGGATGGCAAACCGACGCTGTCCGACCCGCTCATGACCGAATACGATCGGCTGCTGGAAAGCGGCCGGGCGTATGAGAGGCGTGGGTGGGCAGCGTACCAAGCCGGGAGATGGGCCGAGGCGGCGGCGCTGTTCCACAAGGGGCTGGAGCTCGAGCCAGAGTCGCTCGCGCTTCGGCATCCGCGTGCGTTGGCGCTGGCTCGGATGGGCGAGACGGACGCCGCGGTCGAGGAGTTAGAAGCCATCGTCCGACGGTCGCCGACGGACGGGCTAGCCCACTACAGCTTGGGGGTGATCTTCGTCGGGCAGGAGCGAGCTGAGGAGGCGGCGTCCCGCTTTGCCCTTGCCGTTCGGCACAATTCGAATCACGTGGAAGCGCACATGGGGCTGGCCCTGAGCCTCGAGGCATTGGGGCGCCCCGAGGACTCGCTCGAGCCGTACCGCCGCGTCGTCGAGCTCGACCCTCGGCGTGTCGACGCGTGGATCGAGCGGGCGAACGTCCTCATCGGTCTCGAGCGTTACCAGGAGGCCCTTGACTGGCTCATGGCGGCACGGCGGATCCACGTCGACCAGCCGGAGCTCACTGCCTTGCACGATGTCGTCGAGGCAGTGCTGAATCTGCAGAAGGCCCTCGGTAGGGTGTCGTGATGCCGCATGGATACGGGATTGTTGCCCGCTCCGTCTCCGCCGTAGCCTCGGCGAAGGCGGACTACCGATCGCCAGACGAATCCGTCGACTCGTGCAGCAAGATCTTCTGTACTCGCCAGTTGTTCATGTCGGCGATGTAAAGCGTGTCCTCCGACCGGCATGAGATGCCGTGCGCCCAGTTGAACTGGCCGAGCTGACGTCCGGATTCCCCGAACATGCCGAGAATCTTGCCTTCGAGCGTCATCTTGTACACGCGGCCCGGTTCTTCGTCCACTGCAAACAGGTACTGCGTCGGGCCGCCGGAAATGCACAGCGCCCACGGTTGGGTGTTGTCCGGGCGGTTCGGGTTGACGTTGCCCAAGACTGGCTGCCGTTTCTTGTCGTACGGGGCGTTGAGATAGAGGATGCGCAGTAGGTTGCCGTCGGAATCGAACACTTGAATCCGCCGGTTCGTTCGATCGGCGACGTACACGTTGCCGTCCCTGTCGACCTGCATGTTGTGAGGCAGCCGCAACTGGCCAGGCTCCGTGCCGTAGGTGCCCCAGGACGTGATCCAGTTTCCATGCTTGTCGAGCTTGGCGATCCGAGAGTTGACGTACCCGTCGCTCACGTAGATGTTGTCATCGGCGTCCCATCCGACGTCGGTCGGGCCGTCGAAGAAACCATCTCTCGGTTGGGCGTCCTCCGGGCTGATGTGCTCGGGCGGTTCATAGCCCTCCGGGCGTCGCCCGAGGTTCAAGACCACGTAGCCGGCCGGATCGAACTTCACGACAGCGTTGGTGCCCTTGTCGACGACCCAGAGGTTGTCGTGTCTGTCGAATCGGACGGAGTGCGAGTACCCCAGGCCGTACACCCCTTTTCCGATCTCGCGCACGAAATGGCCCCGGTCGTCGAACTCCAGGAGCTGATGCGTGGCGTTGCCGTAGAGCGGGCCGGTTGTGGCCGACCCCGGATGGTTCAGCACCACGAGGTGGCCCTTCGAGTTCTCCGCGACCCCCAGAATCTCACCCAGGTTCATGTCCGGGGAATACTTCAAGTAGTTGGGTACAGACACGAACGGAATCAGCGGCACGTTGCTGTTGTCCGGTTGCTGCTCCTGAGCGGGGCCGATGGCTGGAAAGAGGACAATCGTCAGGGCGACAGCGGCCACGAAGCCGAGAACTGGTGGTTTCACGATGGGCCTCCTTTGCGGGGAAGTGTAAACCTTCGGGGGGGGGCTACTCCTCGGGCGCAACCATTTTCGTGACCCGGCCCACGGCCGTGTCGCCTGCATACAGGTTGTCGTCCTTGTCCATCGCCCAGTAGCTGGCCTCGAGGAACTGGCCGGTCCCGATCCCCGGTCCGTTTCCGACCGCACCGAGCACCTTCCCGTTGCTGTCCAGCTTCAGGAACTGGCCGTCCCGACCGGTCGCCATCCATGGCTGGCCATGCGAATCGAAATAGAGGGCGCATGGCAGGTTTCTCATTTGCAGCGTCTTGAGAAACTTGCCGTCACCGGAATAGACGACGATGCGATAGTCCTCACGGTCGCCGATCCAGACATCGCCGTTCGTGGGATCGACGGCCAGCCCATGGGCCGAGTTGAACTTCCCGGGTCCGGCCTCGTTGCCATACCACTGGTTGATGAACTGGCCGTTCCTGTCGACGTGCAGGATCCTCGACGCGCCGATGTTGTTGGCCGGATCACCTGAATCGGTATCGTTGGGGCTCTCGTTCCCATGGCCTTGGCCGATATAGACGTCGCCGTTCGGCGAAAAGGCGACCATGACCGGCTGCCAGAGCAGCCGTTGCCCTGCGGCTTCATTCCAGTCCCCCCGGCGCCCACTCTCACCGATCGTCAAGAGCAGCTCGCCCTCGGGACTGAGCTTCATCACGGTGGCACCATGTGTGGCGGTGATCCAGACATTGTCGTCTGCATCGACGGCCATGCCGTGCGCCTTGTCCTGGTAGCCGATCACGTCCGGCCCGACTTTCAGGATGAGGTTGAAATCCGGATCGAATTTGAAGAGCTGCGGTTTACCCGCCTCCGCCCGCTGAAACACCCAGAGGTTGTCGTTCGAATCAAGAGCCACCGCCGGGACACCGCCCGGCCCCGCTGGCAGCCGATAGGGGTACGAGAAGGTATAGCCCAGCGTTTGTTCCCACTGAACACGCTGCAGTGACTCCATGCGGCGGCCCAGACGATTGCCACAGATCGGTGAGTGACTGCATTCCGGTGTCTCCGCGGTGGCCGTACGATCGCCGCCTGACTCGCTGTGAGGCACGATCGTCACGTTGCCCTCCGAGTCAACGATGGATCGCACACCTGAGCGGGGAAATGAGCCCTTCAGAAACCAGGCTGGTGACCCGTCGACCGCCGGTCCCTCGGTCGGCGGTTGCGTCTGAGCGAATGCCGGCGTCGCGGCGAAGAACAGGCCGACCGCGACAGCAGCAACTCCGGCGAAGTTGGGGATCTGCATCTCAATCCTCAGCATTCTGTTGGTACCGGACGTTCCAGCCTGAGCGAGACCCCGCACGTCATCGCGCGGAGTCCCCATTCTGCGCGTCGGACTGATTATCGTCCGTACGACGATCGTGTCAAGACAGAGGAACAGACAGCGGAATCGGCCCCAGCGTCCGTGACCCGCGCTTTAGACCGTGCGTATAATCTCCGCGTCGTCATTTTCTCACCCATCCGGCCGCACCGTTGTGCTGAAGACGTCGTCGTGGTCATGAGCCGCGCTTGGCCGTTTGGCGAACCAGGGGATCGGGTATTCGTTTCGAGGGGAGGTCTTCAATGACTCGCAGCCGAACAGGGGGACGTGTGGCCTTTCTCGGAGGGCTTCTAATGTTGGCCTCCATCGCCTGCCAGGGAAGTGGCGGCGACGAGATCCCCGAAGCCAGCGTGGCTGAGCCGGACGAGATGCTCGCCCGCGCGGCCGAGCTCGAACTGGATACCGAGTATGTCCCGCCCCCGGGGAACGTGCTCGAGCACCATACCTCGGGCTTCGCCAAGATCCTCTGCTCGGCCGTTTTCATCAGCGGCCTGGACGAGGACTTTGCCGCCGAGAACATCGGTTACTTCACAGGTCCCTACGAAGAACGCGCCAAGGTCACCGAACGCGTCGTCGACCGCGAGAAGAAGGAAGTCCGTCTGACGCTCCCGAGCGGCGTAACGCGCACCGCCAGATACCTCGGTGACCAGGGGTGCGTGACGCTGTCCATCGGCGACGATGGCGTTCACTTCACGCCAGTGGATGTCGAGAGTACGCTGCCTGATCCCTCGACACAGCCCTGGCCGATGGGCGACGTGCTGCCGGACGAGCCGCTCTCGGCAGAACTCGACGCGCAGAAGGTAGAGCAGGCGGTCAATGCCGCGTTCGAGCCCGCCGAGGGTATGACGGCCGCGGTCGTCGTGACCTGGAAGGGGAGCATCATCGGGGAGCGCTATGGCGACGGCATCACAATGCACACACCGCTCGAGGGCTGGTCAATGGGGAAGAGCCTGACGGCGGCGCTCATGGGCGTGCTTGTTCATCAGGGCGTCTACGATCTCTGGCAGCCTGCGCCGGTGCCCGAATGGCAAAACGAGGGTGACCCGCGCGCCGAGATCCGGATCGCCGATATTCTCCATATGTCGAGCGGCCTGCGCTGCCGATCACCCTTCGACCCCGGGTACGACCCCTCACTCGGTTACCCGGATCATCGGTACGTGTATACGGGAAGCGTGAACTCCTTTGAATGGGCAGCCACCCGGCCGCAGCAATGGCCACCCGGCACGGTCGGACGCTATCGCAACTGCGAACCCGTGCTCATCAACTATCTGATCCGCCTCGGCGTCGAGGGACGCGGCGACGAGTACCACTCGTTTCCACAGCGTGCGATCTTTGACAAGATCGGCGTTCGCGACATGGTCATAGAAACGGATCCGTACGGGAACTTCCTACTGCATGGCTACGAGTTTGGCACGGGACGGGACTGGGCTCGCCTGGGCAACCTCTACCTGCAGGACGGCGTTTGGAACGGCGCGCGGATCCTGCCGGAGGGGTGGACGGACTTCGTCAAAACGCCTGCACCGGCGTGGGAAGCTGATGGTCGGTCAATCTACGGAGGATTCTTCTGGATCAACGGAGATGACTTTTTTGCAGTCCCGCGAGATGCCTACTACATGTCGGGCGCGGGAGAGCAGTACGCCGTCATCATCCCGTCGCACGACCTCGTGGTCGTCAGATTAGGGCACTACAGCGGTGAGGTTCCTGGGGTCCAGGCCTTGAAGAATGCTCTCGAGATACTGATGGAGGCTGTTCCTCCAAACGATTGACGCTGAGCCTGGAAGACTTCGAGCCAGCCAGAGCGGCTGCAGAGAGGCTGGCACGTGAACGGTGGCGGGAGGAGTGTCGTGACCAAGAAGAAGACGGCGATGTCGCGAAGGCGGTTCCTGAAGAAGGCGGGCGTGGGCGCGGGTGCGGCCGCCGCGGTGGCTCCGGCCGGCGCGTCCGCTCTCGTGGGCGAAGCGGCCGCGGCTGCCCCCGATCCGGATATCAGGCTGGCGCCCGAGTTCGAGGCGTCCCGGTCGGCGCCGCTGCCGGAGCATACGTGGCCGATGACGGCCGCCAACGTGTTCGCCGAGTGCTGCAAGGCCGAGGGACTCGCGGCCTTCATCCACTGTCCCGGCAACTACGCCGTCCAGAATGCGCTCGCGGAGGCCGGCATCCCGTCCTACGGCGGCCGGCATGACGGGCACATGGGACATGCCTGCGACGCCTTCTACCGGGTCACCGGCGAAATTGCGGCAATCAACGCGCAATGGGGCGGCTGCCTGGCGATGGGCATGGCCCCGTTCACGATCGCGCATAGCGCTTGCTCCCCCATCCTCATCCTGAGCGGCGGCGGGAGAGTCGCCGATGAGGATACGGGGAGACGGAAGGGAATGGTGGCCGGCACCTGGCGCGACCAGTGGATGACGACGGGCGTGACGAAATGGGGCAAGACCATCCTGACCGCCGACCGCATCTGGGAGCACACCGCCGAAGCGTTCCGGCAGATGAAGACCGGGATTCCACAGTCGACGCACCTGATCTTCCCGAGCGATGTTCTCAGCGCCAGGTTCGAGACGCCGCGGCAATTGAGCTACTACCACGACAATTCAAAATACCGCACGGAGGCCAGAGCGTACCCCGAACCCAAGGCCATCACCGCGGCCATCGACCTGCTCCGGCAGGCTGAGCGGCCGATGATCGTGTGCGGCCAGGGCGTTTTCGCCAAGAGAGCCTGGGATGAGCTGAAGGCCTTTGCGGAACGGGCCCAGATTCCGGTCACCGAAGCCGCCCCGCAGAAGGGGACCTTCGCTGATGACCACCCGCTGTCGGCGAGCGCCTCCCCGGGCTGCTACGGCAGTGTGGACCTGGTGCTCGTCGTGGGGCACTACCGCATGCCGCCGCTCGGCCAGTGGGCGTTTCCCTTCAATGCGAAGTACATCCGGATTCACCCGGTCCCCGAGGAGATCGGCCGCGACATCCCGATCGACGTCGGCATCGTGAGCGACGAGAAGGCCGCGCTGGAGGCGTTGTACGACGAAACGCCGCGGATGAGCCACGACAGCTGGATCGCCGAGGTGCGGGCCTGCGAGCTGAAATTCGACGAAGCACGCGACGAGATCTACGCCAGGTGCCTGCCGTATTCCGAGCCCGGCGCCGTGCATCCCGCGGCCATCGCCAGGGCGGTCGGCGAGTTCCTGTATCGCGGCGATATCCCGAAGGACGAGATGACGATCGTTTCGGGAGGCTATGGGATCGCCCGTTATACACGGCAGTACCTCCGCGCGTACCGGCCGGGGCAGATCCTGAACGGGCCCTACTGGGAGATCGTCGTCGGCCCGGATATCGCCTACACCATGGGAGCCGGTGTCGCGATGGAATTGGGGACCGGCCCGCAGGCGCCGTACCGCGGGAGTCCCATCCTCACCATCACCGGTGACGCCGGCTTCGGCATCACGGGGTTGGAGATGGAAACGCTGGCGAAGTATCGGATCCCGGCGATTGTGGTCGTCTACAACAACAACGCCTGGGGCACCTGGTCCGCGCAGCGGGGGCGCGCCGGATCCAGCGACCGGCCGCGGAAGGAGCACCTGCACCTCTTCCAGGAGAATCTGCGCTACGACAAGGTTGCCGAGGCCCTGGGGTGCCATGGCGAGTACGTAACCGAGGCGAATGAAGTTCTGCCGGCGCTACGCCGAGCCTATGACGTCGCGGTCAACCAGCGGCTGCCAACGGTCATCAATGTCCAGGGCAGGAAGGAGTTCTGGGATGCGTCCCTGTATCCTCCGGCGATACTCGGCAAGGTCGAACCGGGCGTCGGGGCCTATTCTTACTGACCGGAAGTCGCGGGTGCCATGGGCAGGTTGCCGGCGGCGGTCGTCCGGGACGGGCTGAAGGCCTACGCCGATCGCGGGATCTTCCAGGACTTCCGCGAGACGAAGGGCCGGCAGGGGAAGACCCGGTTCGAGTTCCTGCTCTTCGACGACCAACCCGTGACGGTCGAGCTTGCGGAGCGGGATCACACCCTGGTCATCCGCAACATGCTGCGGCAGGTTCCCGCCGGAATGTACGCGGATTTGCAGGACTTTCTGGCGGCGCTGTTCGATCGCGATCTGCCTCCCCACCGGCGTCTCGACCGACGCTCGGCCGACGCGCACTTCGTGCGACGGAGAGGACACGTATCGCTTGTCGTCAAGGTCAAGGGCGGCCGGTACAGGTATGCAGTGGAAAAGCTCGTCAGCCTGATCGGTTGGGTCCGGACCCACCTGCAGCAGTGGCACCCGGCGTACCTATGGGAAGTGGTCGGAGAATCCGAAGGCTAGAGCTCGCGGTCAACCATCGGCACCGGCTGCGCGCGGTCCGGGCCTACGACTACAAGGACGCGGCAACGCTTCTCGAGGATTTCTGGAAGGAAGTGGACGACGTTCTGCGAGAAAGGGGATCGCTGCCTTGAAGACGCTGAAGATCGGGATTGCCGGCTACGACCGGATGAAGGCGCGTACGATGGCGATCGCCAAGGGAATGCACAAGCCTGCCAGGGATGAGCCGAAAGTCTGGTTCACCTCCATCGAGAGCTTTGCGAAGGTGCTCTCCGGGCGAAGCAAGTCGAACCTGTCGCGGACATTGAAGACGATGTCGCTGTACGGGCTGGTGGAATTGAATGCGGGAGAGCGCGGCACGCTGGTGCCGCGTGTCCCGTACGATCAGGTGAGGCTGGACGTTTCGTTGACTGCGACGCCGCGACAGGTCGCGTGATGAAGACGCGTGTCGCCATTGCCGGAATAGCCGTCGCCTGCGCCCTGCTCGCCGTTCCTGCGCCCGTCGCCGCGCAGGGGGGCTCGGCGGCGCAACGGGTCGAGCCGTTCACCCACCTCACGGCGCCGCGGGTCGAGCTAGGGGAGTCGACGCCGGGCGGGAGCGAGATGAGACGGCTCTGCCCCAATCGTCTCGACGTATGCCAGAAGTACTGGGCGTATACGGTGTATTTCGTGGACGGCTACACGATTCCATACCGCGACAAGGAGATCCTCATTCTCCGCACCGCCTGGTTGTCGCGCGGCGACTATATCTGGGGCCGGCACTACGTCAGGGGCAAGGAGGCCGGGCTGACGGATGAGCAGATCCAACGGATCACGGAAGGGCCCGGGGCGCCGGGATGGAGTGACTTCGATGCGACCCTGCTCCGGGCCGCGGACGAGCTGCACACGAGCCGCTTCGTGAGCGACGCCACCTGGAACGCGCTGGCCGCGCGCTATACCGAGGATCAGGTCAGGGAGGTCGTGTTGATCGTCGGCGACTACACCCAGTTGGCGATGTTCCAGAACAGCCTCGGGGCGCAGCTGCCGCCCGGGTATGAAGGGCTCCCGGACTAGCGCGACGCTGGGAGCGCAGCTCGACCTGGGCTTCGTGAGGCCCGCACCGCGCCGGCGACGACGTCGATGAGCGCGTCGAGGTCGCCGGCGTCGTTGTACAGGTGAGGCGCGACGCGGATGGCGCCGCCGCGGAGCGACACCGACACCTGTCGCGCGGCCAGGCTGCGGCCGAGCTGCTCGACATCGACGCCGGCCGGCAGGCGTACCCCTAGCAGGTGTCCCGCGCGCCAGCGGTCCTCCTCGATCCTGCAGCCCAGTTCACGGAGTCGCGGCACTGCCGCGCCGGTCAAGGCGCGTGTGTGCGCCGCAATCGTCTCCGGCGTCCACTCGCGCACCTGCTCCAGCGCGGCCTCCAGCATCGGTAGCAGGACGAAGTTCGACCGTTCCCCGACGTCGTAGCGGATGGCGCCCGGCCGATAGTCGTCGCGGTAGTTGACGAGCTCGTTGAAGCGGTCGCTGTCGCGGCGGGCTATCCAGTTCTCCTCCAGCGGCGTGCCGCCGTCGAAGGCGGGACCGTACCACGCCACGCCGACGGAGTACGGTCCGGTCAGCCACTTGTAGCCGGCGCAGACCAGGGCGTCGGGCCGGGTGCGTCCGACGTCGAACGGCAATGCCCCGACCGACTGCGTCCCGTCGATGACGAACCGGGCGCCCACCGCCCGTGCACGCGCGCCGACCGCGTCAATATCGAACCGCAGCCCGTCGGTCCAGTGCAGCTCCGGAATGGCAACCGCCGCCGTCCGGTCGTCGATCGCGTCGAGCAAGGCGGCATTCCACGCTTCGGCGCGCGATCCGGCGGTGTCCGGCGCGGCGACGGTGCGCAGCGTGGCGCCCGATTCGCGGCAGGCCCGCCGCCAGGTGTAGACGGCGCTCGGGAACTGTTCCTCGACGACGACCACCACCTGTCCGGGAGCGAGCGGCGTGTTGCGTGCAATCGTCGCCATGGCGTAGGAGACGGACGGAATAATCGCCACGCGGTCCGCGTCGGGCGCGCCGATGAGCCCCGCAAAGAGCTCGCGGACGCGTGCGCCGGGCTCGAAGAAATCGGCTATCCCGAGGCGGGCAGGCGCCTCGATCCGCCCGAGCGCCCGGCGGCCGGCCGCGGCGACGCGCTTCGAGGCCGGCGCCATGAACGCGCAGTTGAGGTAGTGCAAGTCCGGCGGCAGCGAGAAGAGCGAGCGGTAATCGCCTTGTTGAGGCCCCATAAGTCCAGCTTAGCAGCCGTGGTGGCACCGGCCCCCCCCGGGCCGTCTCGTTCCCTACCCGTCTCGTGCGGCACGAGTCAACCCGCCGGAAGTGCGACCTGCGCACACGTCAGCCGCAGTGTCGATAGTCTATGATGCAGTCGTGAAACCCGTCTCCAGGCGGGCGTTTCTCGAGTCCACCGCTGCCGTCACGGCGGCGACGACGCTGCCGGCCACGCGCGCGCCGCTCGGCGCCCAGAGTGGTCCGGCCGATTCGGCGCCTCGCACCGCTATCACACTGACCGTCAACGGCGAGCGCCGCACTGTCGACGTCGAGGACCGCTGGACGCTTGCCGAGCTGATCCGCGACCATCTCGATCTCACGGGGACCAAGATCGGGTGTGACCGCGGCGAGTGCGGCGCGTGCACGGTCCATCTCGACGGTGTCCCGGTCTACTCGTGCAGTCAGCTCGCCGTCTGGGCCGACGGCCGCGCCGTGACAACTGTCGAAGGGCTCGCCGACGGCGACCGGCTGGATCCGCTCCAGGAGGCATTTGTTGCCGGCGATGGCCCGCAATGCGGATTCTGCACGTCGGGCCAGTTGATGGCGGCCAAGGCGGTCGTCTCGGCGACGCCGAATCCCACCGAGGATGACGTTCGGCAGGGCATGGCGGGCAACATCTGCCGCTGCTCGAACTACAACCGCTACGTCGCCGCGGTCCTTGACCGCCCCCCCGAGCGGGCGACGGATCGGGATCCGATGAGCGTGGTCGGCCAGAGTCGCCCCCGGATCGATGCGGTCGAGCGGGTCACCGGCGCGGCGCGCTATACCGGCGACGTCAAGCTTCCAGAGATGGCATACGCGCGGGTGCTCCGGAGCCCGCATCCCCATGCCCGCATCAGGGGGATCGATACCCGGCGGGCCCGGGCGATGCCGGGCGTCTACGCGGTGTTGACCCGCGAGAACTGCGACACCATCTGGCGGTCCGGCGATCAGCAGAACCCGCGCTACCTGTTCAACAACCCGGTTCGTTTCGTCGGGGATCCGGTCGCCGCCGTGGCCGCCGTCGACCGCCACGTGGCCGAGGCGGCCATCCAGGCGATTGAGGTCGACTACGAGCCGCTCGACTTCGTCCTCGATCCGGAAGAAGCGCTCCAGCCCGGGGCGGTCGAGATCCAGCCGGGGGGAAACCTGTCGCGTCGACGCGACGGCGAGGCGTTGCCCGAGACCTATCAGCGCGGCAGCGTCGACGCCGGTTTTGCCGCGGCGGACGTGGTGGTCGAGGAGACGTACGTTTCCAAGCACCACAGCAACGCGCAGATGGAGCCCCGCTCGGCGGTGGCGCGTTGGGAGGGCGACGAGCTCACCCTGTGGACGCCGACCCAGGGCATCTCGAACTGCCGCTCCGACGTGGCGCGGGATCTCGAACTGCCGCCCGAGCAGGTGCGGGTCGTCTGCGAGTACATGGGCGGTGGGTTCGGGAACAAGAATCAGTGTCAGGACGCCGATCTCATCGCGGCGCTCCTCGCGCGGCAGGCGGGGCGTCCGGTCAAGCTGGAGCTGACGCGGAAGGACGACTTTCTCGGGGTCCACGGCCGTTGGCCGACGGTGCAGCACTACCGGGTGGGAGCCGCGCGCGACGGGACGCTGCAGGCGATTCAGCTCCGGGGCTTCAGCGGGATGGGGCCGCATCGGAAGAGCGGCGGCGGCATCGCCGGGATCGAGCTGTTCCGGTGTCCCAACGTGCGCCGCGAAGTCTCGCCGGTCTACACCAACATGACCGTCGCCGCGAATTTCCGGGGTCCCTCCTATCCGCAGGGGGTCTGGGGGATCGAATCGGTCATGGACCAGGTGGCCCACGAGCTGTCGATCGACCCGGTCGACTTCCATCTTCGGAACCTGACGCGCGCCTACAACGACGAGACGCCCTATACCAGTTGGGCGCTCCGCGAATGCCTCGCCGAGGGGGCCGAACGGTTCGACTGGCCAGCGCGGTGGCGGCGGGCCGGGACACGAACCGGTCCGCACCGGCGTGGCGTGGGGATGGCGATCGGCATGTTCGCGGCCCGCCTCGGGCGGAGCAGTGCGGTGTTGCGCCTGGAGAGCGGGCGCCTGTTCCTCCATATCGGGGTGACGGACATCGGCACCGCCACCAAGACCGCCATGGCCCAGTTGGCGGCCGAGGCGCTGGGGATGGACCTGGCCGACGTCACCGTGATCTGGGGAGATACGGACCGCTGTCCGTATTCGGTGGGGGAGTCGGGCAGCCGCACGACGACCCATACCGGACAGGCGATTCTCGAAGCGGCGGACGACCTCAAGCGGCAGATGGCCGCGGCCGAGGGACCCCTCGAGAGCCAGACCCTGATCGCGCAGGCGACGCCGGAGCCGGTCCTCGACGGCCTGGCGCGCTACGCCTCGGCCGCGCACTTCGTGGAAGTCGAGGTCGACACCGAGCTCGGCGGCATCCGGGTGCTGAAGTATCTGGCGATGCATGAGAGCGGACGCATCATCAACCCGCTAACTGCGGAGAGCCAGGTGAAGGGCGGCGTCACGATGGGGATCGGCATGGCGCTGCACGAGGAGCTGATCTACGACCGGCTCACCGGCATACCGGTAAACCCGGGGTACTACGGCGCCCGCGTCATGACGCACCTCGACGCACCCGAGATCGAGGTGCGGTTCATCGAGCCGGACGACGCGTACGGACCGTACGGGGCGAAGAACGTCGGTGAGCCGCCGATCATCCCTGTGGTGGCCGCCATCGGTAACGCGGTGTTCAATGCGACCGGCCGTCGGCTTCGGGAGCTCCCGATGACCCGGGATCGGGTGCTGGAGGCACTGGCGTGAGACCGCTCACGAACGTGAATCCGGCGAGCCTGGCCGACGCCGTCGCGCGCCTGGAGCGCGGCGGCGAGCGGGCCGCCGCGGTGGGGGGTGGCAGCGACCTGCTCGGGATGATCAAGGACGATCTGGCGTCACCCGACGTTGTAGTGAATCTCAGGACGCTTGCCGATTCGGACGGACTGGCCGCCGTCGTGTCGGGAGCGGACGAGTTGCACATCGGCGGGCTGGTGACGCTGACCCGGCTGAGCACGCATCCAGAGGTGGCCTCACGCTACCGGGTGCTTGCAGAGGCGGCCGGGTCCGCGGCGACGCCCCAGATCCGCAACGTCGCCACCCTGGCCGGCAACCTCTGCCAGCGGCCCTGGTGCTGGTACTTCCGCCAGAAGTTCCCCTGTTACAAGCACGGCGGAAACCGCTGCTTCTCCCGGACCGGCGAGAATCAGTTCAACGCCATCTTCGGCGGCGGTCCGAGCTACATCGTCCATCCGTCGGACACGGCCCCGGCCCTCGTGGCCCTCGACGCCCGCTTGCGCCTGGTCGGGCCCGGCGGAGAGCGGGTCGTTCCGGCGGGCGAGTTCTTCACGCTGCCGCGCGTTGACGTGGCGCGCGAGAACGTGCTGCAGCCGAACGAGATACTGGCCGACGTCACCGTTCCGGCCGCGTCCGGTCTCCGGAGCACGTATGCCAAGGTGCTCGACCGGGAAGCGTGGACCCACGCCGTCGTCAGCGTGGCGCTCGCGCTGGAGATGGACGGAGACCGCGTTCGCCGTGCGGGAGTGGTGCTGGGCGGCGTTGCCCCCATTCCGTGGCGGATCGCGACGGTCGAGGCGCTGCTGGCGGGGCAGCGGGTGACCGAGTCACTCGCTGCCGAAGCGGGGCGGCTCGCCGTCGACGGCGCCCGGCCGCTGTCGAAGAACCGCTACAAGGTTCCGCTGGTCGAGAATCTGGTGCGCCGGACGCTGCTCTCGCTGGCGGGAAGCGCTTGATCGTGCTGCAGGGATGGTGGGTGGCTGCGCTGTCTGGTAGCGGCTGAGCGGTGAGCGCCGATGAATCGCCGGGACTTCATCCTGCTCGGCCGTGGCCGCACGCGAACCCTCGACGTCTCGTGCGAGCGGCTGTACATGACGTTCGTCGAAGCCCGGATGAACGGAACGAGCGCCGCCCTGCTCGCTCGCCTCGCCGAGCAGTCGGCGCGGGCCCGCCGGGTGAGACTGCGAGAGACGGTCTGGCTCGCGCGCGACGATTTCCAGTCGGCCATCAAACCGGTCCTCGACGCATTCGAGTCCCGCGGCGGAACGGTGGAGGTGGCGTCGTGACCACCGGAGGGACGCGCCGTCCGATATCCGTCTGAAACGGCAGATGCCGATGTCTTCATGTGGGTTCGGAAAGAACAATACGAGACGCTGTATGGAGACCTGTTTTACAGGGTTCAGCGCTGGATAGCGGAAGAATGGCCTTTTGAGAACGTGAGCTATCCGGGCCGGTAGGGGTGAGGGTTCATGGGCCGTTACCCGTCGTGATATAGAAGAAGTAGCGGAATTACGGGTCGGCGGGCGTGTGCCAGATCGGCGATCTCCAGGCGCGTTCCTTACGGTTCGCGCCTACGGATTCACGACGACGCGCACGTCGTCATACGTCTGCAGTCCGCCGTCGTGGGCCTGGCAGCGGAGGACATAGGCTCCGGGTTCATGGAACGTGGCCCGCACCACCCAGCGGTTGTCGGGCGGGATGGGCGGCGGCTCCCAGCCGGCCGACCAGGGCGAGCCGCCGCCGTCCCGGAAGTCCTCCCAGACCTTCGTCTGCGGCGGGTCGAACGTGACCGGTGCGGGGCCGCGGTAGCGGAACCACGACAGCCGCAGGCCGGTCGACGCGAACAACACCGTCCGGCTGCGGCCGATCCAGAAGGACGGGATCGGCCGGCGCGGCGGAATGCCGTCGTCGGTGGCGACGGCGCGCAGCGTGAACGGCTCGCCCACGGTCGCCGTCAGCTCGCGCGCGGTCTCGACGGCGAGCTCCGGGGGTGTATTGCCGAGCGTGTCGGGGTGGAATCCACCCGGTCCACCGCCGCCGAAGTTGGCCATCAGCACGGTGTCGTCAACCGCGTACCCCTGCCGCAGCGTGCCGAAAGCCTGCGCCGTCACGCCGTTGGCCGTCAGCGTCCAGACCACCTCGTTGGCGCCGAAGTCGGCCGGCACCGGGACGCGGAAGACGAAGCGGCTGCGCCGCGGAAAGAAGTGGGTGGGTTGACCGAGGTCGGGGCCGCGCGGCTCGATGTGGTTGTCGGGGCCGATTTCGAGGACCGGGTGCTCGACCCAGTTGCGGTTCAGGTAGCCGAACAGCAGGTCGTACGACCCGTCCGGCTTCTCGATGTACCCCTCGTAGACCGGCGAGATGCTCTGGCCGTGCTCGCGGCCGGGCTGCGCGCCGCCGGCGGCGACAAGGGTGACGGCTGGCAACGCCGCCAGCAGCGCGCCGGCCCGCAGGCAACGGTGGAGCCGCATCATGCTCAGTCGCGCGCTACTGCTGGTCGGCGGCGGGCCGCGCGGGCTGCCGCGGCAATTCGTCGAAGCCGCACAGCGGGCAGCCGAGCACGGTGTCGCCCTCGGTGAGCTGGAGCCGCTCCCGGCGCGCGGTCATCTCCGCCTCGAACTCGTCATCCGTGAGGATGAAGGCCGGCGCGAGCACCAGCAGCATGTTGTCGATCGCCCGGTGGCCGAAGCCGGTCCAGTTGCGCGGGTCGACAATGTTCGGGTTGGTCTCCGTGCTGTCGAAATAGCCGATGCCGTGGAGGATCGTACCCTTCGGCAGCAACGGCATGGCATCTTCCTCGTAGCGGTAGTAGCGCAGCCAGTTGTGGTCGTAGCCGGCGCAGTTGAGCGTCTCGACGCGCCCTGCCCAGATCGCCTCCATGCACATCCGCACACCGGCTGCGTGCATGTGCGGCGCGTACATGGTCAGCTTCACGTTCTGCTGCAGGGTCTGGTAGAAGTGCTGCACCTGGCCGGCCTGGTTCGGGAGGATGTCGATCTCGGCGGTGCCGAAGCCGATCCGCCCGATCTTCTTCGTCGGCTCGTAGCCCCGCGGATGGAACAGGAAGGCGACCTCCAGGTGCGCGGTGGTGTCCTCGCCGTTCGAGTGCAGGTGCACGTTGTCCCATTGCAGCCGGGAGTTCCCGGGCACGAACCGGCCGGCCTCCGGATCGAACGTGAAGCCGCGCGGGTTGTTGCGCATGTCATGGATGGTCGGCCAGTCGCCGTTGTCGAGCTGGTTGTCGTCCTCGTCGATCAGCGAGAAGAAGGCGTGGTGGTAGATGAACCGCCCACCGATCGTCCGGGCGCTGTCGCCCACTTCCTTGACCTGTATCGTCTTGACGTAGCGATCCTCGGTCAATCCGGTCTCCACCGGCGGCAGCGCGCCCCACCAGTCGGGTTCGTCGGCGTCCCGCGAGGCCGACGGCCCGACGACGACCAGGTCGGGCTCGCCCATCTCCCATTCCCCGGGGGCGGCGAAGGCGAGCGGCGGCGGCATGTCCTCCGGATTGCCGCGCGGCGCGCCGCCGTCCACCCAGGCGGCGATGGTCGCGATCTCCTCCTCGGTCAGCGACATGTCGTCCTTGATGGCCTGAATGCCGACGTCCTTCTCCAGGAACCATGGCGGCATGACGCCCATGCGGTTGCGCAGCCCGGTGCGGTTCTTGATGCTGCGCGCCCACGGCCGCACCTCGTCGTACGTGATCAACGACATCGGAGCGAGGGAGTTCGGCCGGTGGCAGCTCTGGCAGCTGCGCTGCAGGATCGGCGCGACGTGCTCCGCGAACGTCACCTGGTCCGCGCCGGCCGCCTGTCCGGCCATGGCGGGCGACGGCATCAGCAGCAGCGCGAACACCGCCGCGAACGGGACGAAAGCGACGGAGCATCCGATTGAGGTTGGTTTCACGCACCTGTCCTCTCCCAGAAGTTCAGCTGGAACGCCGCTATCCTACCTGATGACGCGCGGAGCGCGTGCGCGCGTCGGCAACCAAGCTGGCGCATGGGACCGCCGCACGGACCAACTCACCGGATCGCGTCAGAAGATCGCGACCGGATTGACCGCCGATCCTGCGCCGTTGTCGGCCGGCAGCGGGGCGACGACGAACATGAACTCCCAGCGATTCACCGTCGCTGCGGTTTCAGCCACGGCTTCGAGGTCGACATTGTCAATCAGGGGCATCCCGAGCGCCACCAGCGTGAACACGTGCATCGGCAACGTGGTGCGCCCCTCGACGGGGCCGCCGTCGACGATGGTGTCGGCGATGAGCATCGCCAGGTCGCGCTCCTTGAGAAAGGGCATGACCGAGTTGTCGAAGCCGCCCTGACCGGCGGTCCGCAGGAACAGGGCGTCGCCGGCGGAGATCGTGATGCCGGACTGTCGTTCCCAGGCCTCGATGTCGTCGATCGCGACGCGGTCCGGACCGGGCATGTCCATGAGGATGCCGCGCGTGACGACGCCGTGCTTCAGCGGGGCCACCCCGTTCTTCGTGCAGCCGCTCTCGACGGTCGCCGTCTCGTCGAACCGCCGGCCGTTGTAGGTCATGCCGTCCCATGCCACATGGCAGAGCGCGTCCAGGTGGGTCAGCGGGCTGGCGTGGTATCCAATCCGGTGCTGCTCCTCGATCCACGCCGCGCGCTCGCCGAGATCCAGCAGGCCGAGGGCGAAGACGTTCTCGAACCCGCGCTGGAACGTCACGTCCTCACCGAGCACCAGGCTCCGCGAAAGCGATACGCTGAGGCCCGCCTTCACCAGCGCGGCAGCCTGGATGCGCTTCGCCGGCGTGATGAGGTTGAGCGTGCCAAGCTCGTCGTCGTCGCCCCACCGGCCCCAGTTCGACAGCTCCGTCATCCACCGATCGAACTGCTCCGCCGTCACGCCGCGCCCCTCGCCGGCGGCGGCCTGCTGGCCGGATTCCGGCTGACGCGCACAGCCCGAGCCGGCCGGCGGCCCGCCCGCAAGCACCACCGCCGTGGCGACGGCCGCGCAGATTGATGCGTTCGCTCTCATGCTGCTTTCCTTTCCGGAATCTCCGCTCCATGGCCCTTGTATCGCAAGCGGCATCCAAATGCCACCCCCACAGCCGCCGTGGACCCGATCCGGCGGTGCGGCAGCAGGCAGTTTCTCTTGACACCGGCCGGCCGCCGTAGAACAGTGTTGCAGGAAGAAAACTGCAGGCACAGGGGGGGATCATGGAACGCCGGTTTCTCGGTTCGCTCGGCATCGTCGTATTGGCGGCGGTCGGCGGCGGGTTGACATCCGGAACGGCGGTTGCGCAGTCGGCCGACGTCACGTTCACCCGGGACGTGGCGCCCATCCTCCAGCGCGCCTGCCAGTCCTGCCACCGGGAGGGCGCGATCGCGCCCATGTCGCTGCTGACCTACGCAGAGACGCGGCCCTGGGCGCGCGCCATCAAGGAGAAGGTCCAGACGCGCGAGATGCCGCCCTGGTACATCGACAGGAACGTCGGCGTCCAGGGCTTCAAGTACGATCGGTCGCTGAGCGACGCAGAGATCGCGACCCTCGCCGCCTGGGTGGATGGTGGAGCGCCGCGCGGCGATCCGGCCGACATGCCGCCTCCGTTCGAGTTCGCGGACCGGGACCGGTGGCATATCGGCGAGCCGGACTGGATCGTGCCGCTCCCGGAGCCGTTCGTGGTGGCCGCCGAGGCGCCCAACTGGTGGGGCGACTTCTTCGCCGATTCGGGCCTGACCGAGGACCGCTGGATCAAGGCGGTCGAGACCAAGCCGTCGGCCGAGGGCTTCCCGGTGGTCCATCACGCCGTGACGCGGCTGCAGCTGACGGAGGACGACGACGAGGGCGACTTCCTGAACGAGTACGCGCAGGGCAAGAACGGCGACGTGTTTCCCGAGAACACCGGCCGCCTGCTCAGGGCGGGCTCGATAATCCGCTTCAACATGCACTACGCCTCGGTAGGCCGCGAGGTCACCGACCGGACCAGCGTCGGCCTGACGTTCTACCCCAAGGGGGAGACGCCCAGGCACGAGCTGTTCTCGAGAGGCCTGGGACACAACTACGACCTCGACATACCGCCGGGCGAGGACGAGGTACGGCACGACGGCTACCATCGTTTCGACGAGAACGTGCGACTGACGGGATTCCAGCCGCATCTCCACAACCGCGGCAAGCGGCAGTGCATCGAGGCGATCCACCCGGACGGCATCGTCGACACCCTGAATTGCGCCAACTGGGACTTCGGCTGGCACATCGTCTACAACTACGCGGACGACGTACAGCCGCTGCTGCCTAAGGGAACCATCCTGCACACCATCACGTGGCACGACAACTCGCGCGCCAACCGCTGGAATCCCGATCCGCGCAACTGGGCCGGCTTCGGGTCGCGCTCGAGCGACGACATGAGCTTCACCTGGACGAGCTGGTACGAGCTGAACGACGAAGAGTTCGCGGCGGCGGTCGAGGAGCGCGGGAGCCGCGCCAACGACAACGACCAGTAGGAACGGCCCGGACGAAGCTTGGCGGCAAGGCGCGACGAGGGGGAGCACAATGGTGAGTCGATCCTGCGTGTCCACGATGGTGTTGTTGCTCACGCTGGCCCTGCTGGCAACGCTCGGGACCGCCGCCCCGACGAGCGCGCAGGTGCGCTGGGAACGCGGTCAGAACGTGGCCCCCGTGTTCGAGGGCTGGGAGCGGAACCCCGATGGGACCATCGACATGGTCTTCGGGTACATGAACCGCAACTACGAGGAGATGCCGCACATCCCGGTCGGCCCGCACAACTTCTTCGAGCCGGGCCCCGCGGATCGCGGGCAGCCGTCCCGCTTCTACGCCCGGAGGCAGCAGTTCGTCTTCAGGGTTCAGGTTGCGGCCGACTGGGGCGACAAGGACCTGGTCTGGACGCTCACCCACCAGGGGCGCACCGACAGGGCGTTCGGGTCGCTGTGGCCGGTATGGGAAATGGACGTCGGCGTGCTCAGTAAGAACCGGGGCATGGGCACGCCGACCGGCGCCCTCTACGACAACCAGCACCCGGCGGTCGCGCTGTCGGGCGTGCACGACCTGACGGTCACGCTGCCGGACACCCTCACCCTGACCGCGGTGGTTACCGACGACGGCGTTCCCGGACCGCGCCCGCCGAGCAAGCCGCCGTCCGACCCGCGGCTGGCGGCGTTCCAGCGCGAGCGGGCGCGCAGGCCGAGCCCCACCAACCAGGCGGTGGTGAGCGCGCGTGTGGCGGCCAGGACCGGTCTCGCGGTGACGTGGACGCTGTACCGGGGGCCCGGGACCGTCACGTTCGATCCGATGAGCATCGCGGTGGAAGGTGGCCGGGGCGGCGAGACGGCCACGACGGCGACCTTCGGCAGCCCCGGCACCTACGTGCTCCGCGGCTACGCCGACGACTCCATCCTGACGACCCCGCTCGACGTCACGGTGACCGTGAAGCGGTAGTCGATCGTGTCGGCGTCCGTCCGGGTGAAGCGTTCGACCAGATGCAGGTTCTTGCCGGTTGAAAACGCGGTAACTACCAGATAATGCGCTCTCTGCTCGGCCTTGGGCGTGAAGTTGGTGGTTTCGACCACCAGCGTGTCGCCCTCCCAGCGGCCGCGGGAGTCCCCCAGCCACTGGCGGATCCCTGACCGCAGGTGCGGCGGCCCGTCCGGCGGGTCGACGATGAGCGACGTCTGCCGGATCAAGCCGCCCCGCTCCATGTACACCTCGTAGATGCTGTTGAACCTGATCCGCGCGGTGAACTCCGGATTCCGCACGGCGAGCTCCTCTGCGCCAGCGTAGCACCCCCGCGAACCATGTCAACGACCCGTTTAATGGATTTTCGAGTAAGCCTGTCACGAGGGGAACTACGGCATCGCACACATCCTCAGCGGCGCGCGGGCGAAAGAAAAGGCGGCGCAGGTAGCGGGAACGCAGCGATAGCGTGGATCGCGGCTCTGGCGCTGCCAGGGGCGCTGCTGCTGGCAGCGCCGGCGCAGGCGCAACCGGGGCTGAACGCGCCGCCCGTTCCCACCCTGCAGGCGGTGCCGGCAGCCGCGGAGCCGCCGGCCGTCGACGGCGACGTGCTGGGCGACCCGGCCTGGGTCGACGTTCCGTTCGCGACCGGTTTCCGGCAGACGAACCCGGACGAAGGAGAACCGGCGACGGAGCGGACCGAGGTGCGCGTCCTGTTCACCGCCGACACGCTGTATGTCGGCGTGGTCTGCTACGATCGCGACCCCCAAGCGATCATCGTCACCGACAGCCGCCGCGACTCGTCTCTCTCCAACAGCGACAGCTTCCAGCTGATCTTCGACACGTTTCTCGACAAGCAGAACGGATTCGTGTTCGGCACCAGCCCGGCCGGTCAGGAGTACGACGGCCAGGTGATCAACGAAGGCGTGGGGGGCTCGGGGATGGGCCGCGGCGGCGCCAGCCGCGGCGGGGGCGGCGGGTTCAACCTCAACTGGGACGGCGTCTGGCAGGTCCGGACGCAGGTCTCCGACATCGGCTGGAGCATCGAGTTCGCCATCCCCTTCCGCACCCTCCGCTATCCGGCCGGAAATCCGCAGACGTGGGGCGTCAACTTCCAGCGCACCATCCGGCGCCGGAACGAAACCGCGTACTGGGCGCCGCTGACGCTGCAGTACAACCTGTTCCGGGTCTCGCAGGCCGGCCGACTCGGCGGGCTCCAGGTGCCCCGCGGCGCCACGCGCAACGTGCAGTTCACGCCGTACGTCACCGGCGAGGCGATCAGCCGGGATGCCGATCCCAAGCGCGGGACGACGGCCCTCGGCGACATCGGCGGCGACCTGAAATACAGCGTCACCTCGGGGCTGACGCTCGACGCGACGTACAACACCGACTTCGCGCAGGTGGAGGTGGACGAGCAGCAGATCAACCTGGACCGCTTCAACCTGTACTTTCCGGAGAAACGGCCGTTCTTCCTGGAGAACGCCGGCGCGTTCACGGTGAGCAATGCGGGTGGGGCCGTGCAGGGCGACCCGGCGCAGACGGAGCTGTTCTTCAGCCGGGGGATCGGCATCGAGCAGGGCCGGGTCGTGCCGATCGTGGCGGGCGCGCGGCTCTCCGGGAAGGTCTCGAATTCGGTGACCGTCGGTTTCCTGAACATGCAGACGGAGGCGGTCGACGGACTGACGCCGGCCAACAACTTCACCGTGGCGCGGGTGCGGCGCGACCTGCCGAACCGTTCGAGCATCGGCGGGCTGCTTGTCAACCGGCAGGCCACCGGGCGCCTGGCCGCCGGCGACAACTACAACCGGACGTATGCCTTCGACGGGCGGATGGGCCTCGGTCAGAACGGCGACATTCAGGGTTTCGCGGGGCGCACCGAGACCCCGGGGCGCGAGGGCCGCGACCACGCGTACAACGTCGGCGCCAATTACGAGTCGCAGACCTGGCGCCTCCAGGGCGGCTTCATGGAGAGCGGCGAAGACTTCAACCCGGAGGTCGGATTCACCCGGCGGGTCGGATTCCGCAAGGTCGACGGCGGCATCTTCTATACCTGGCGCCCCGAGAACTTCCTCAAGTCGTTCGAGCTCCGGCCCCACGTCACCTACAACCGCTTCTGGGACTTCAACGGGTTCATGGAGACGTCGCTCCTCCATATGGACAACCGCTGGGAATTCGAGGACAGCTCTACCCTGGTAACGGCGTGGAACGTGCGCGGCGAAGGAGTGAAGGAGTCGTTCGAGGTGTCCGGGATTCCCGTCCCGATCGGTGAGTACGAGTGGAGCGAAGGGAACATCGCGTTCAACTACAACCGGTCCGCGCCGGTGAACGCCGGCGTACGGCTGGTCTTCGGGGGCTTCTTCGGCGGCGACATCCTGTCGGTACGGTCGTCGCTCAATGCGCGCTACGCCGAGACGTTGAACTTCTCGCTGATCTGGACCCGCAACGACATCGACCTGCCGGCCGGCAGCGTGGTGACGAACCTGCTCGGCACGCGTGTCGGCTACAACTTCTCGCCGCGGCTGTTCGCGCAGAGCCTGGTGCAGTACAACGACAGCCGGCAGCTGTGGTCGGTGAACTTTCGTTTCGGCTGGCTGCAGGACGCCAACACCGGGCTGTTCCTCGTCTACAACGAGACAGAGGGCATCAGAGAGTTCATCCCTCCGGGCGCCGGCCGGAGCGTGATCCTGAAGTACAGCTACCTGTTCGACCTGCTGGACTGAGAGGCCGCGTTAAGGACGTGGACGGTTGGCCTGCCCAGCATCGTATCGTCCTGCGTTATATCTAAATTGATATAATTAAGCAATGGGCTGGCGCGTCGAGGTCCTGAACCAGGCGGCTATGGAAGAGCTCGACTCGCTTCCGCCGGACATGCGAGCCAAGCTCGACCACATCGTCCGCTTGATCGAGGAGCTCGGCCTGCATCATGTTCGCGAGCCGTACGTCAGGCCTCTTCGAGGCAAGCTCTGGGAGATGCGAATGAAGGGGCGTGACGGGATCGCCCGGTCCATCTACGTGACCGCGAGGGACCGCCGTGTCGTTATCTTGCACACGTTCCGCAAGAAGACCCGGGAGACGCCGAAGGTGGCCATCGAGATAGCCTTGTCCAGGCTGAAGGAGTTGGAACAATGACCATTCCGTACGCCCATCTTCAGAGAAAGTGGGAAAAGGATCCCGAGTTCCAGAAGGAGTTCGAAGCTCTCGCACCCGAGTTCGCACTGGCGCGGGAACTCATCGAGGCGCGTATCAAGGCGGGGCTCAGCCAGAGCGAGGTCGCAGCGCGGATGGGGACGAGCCAGCCCACGGTGGCCCGCCTGGAAAGCGGGCACAAGCCGTCGCTGAAGACCGTGGAACGCTACGCCGAGGCCGTCGGTATGAGAGTGGAGATTCACTTGGTTGCGGGTTGAAACCGAGAGCGGGCACTTTACGACTTGCGTCTCCCTGTTGTCCGGGAGTGCGCAAACGGACCGCGGATCAGCTCACGAAATGGTGGGCCCGCTACCGCGTCACGGCCGGATTCAGGTAGCCGGCGGGCAGCACCCGGTCGGGATCCGGGCGGATGCTCAGATAGGTCACGTGGTCCGCGATGTCCCGCCAGCCGTGGAACACGCCGGCCGGGATCACGACGACGTCGCCCGCCGAGATCTCCCGCACCTGGTTGCCCTGCGCCCGGAACTTCGCCCGGCTGCTGGGACCGACCGCCACCTTGACGATTTCCGCGTCGGGTGCGATCTGTTCCTGATCATCCACCGCGGTGCCGGTGATCAACGTTCCGGAGCCGGAGACCACGTAGTACACCTCGGTGACCTGGCTGTGCTCGATGGCCGTCGTCGGACCCGCGCTGTCGCCGGTCGGTCCGCGCTGCAGGACACCCACCGCGACGTTCAGCTTGCCGATGTCGACCACGCTGATCTGCCGGTCGACGCCGCCGTCGGGGCTGTTCAGAACTGCCTCGATGTCGGCCTTCAGAACGTCGGTGGCCAGATCCTGCGCGAATCCGGCCAGCGGGATGAGTGTGAGGACGGCGGTTGCGACGGTAATGAGTGTCGGCATGGCAATTCCTGTGTCCACATTCTACCCATGACGTAATGAGGAGGCGCGCTGTGACGCGCGGCCGGCGATGGGCCGCGCGTCAGCCTGCTAGGATTGGTGGTGATGATCGCGGCGGGCTGCGGGGCGCCGGCGCCCGATCCGGAGCCTGCCGCGGAACCCGCGCCCGAACCGCCGCAGTTCGCCGTCGCGGGCGAGCACCCCTGCAACCCGGTCGGGGAGGTCCAGTTCATCTGCGACATGGTCAGCCCCGAGGACATCGCGGTCGTCCCCGGGGCGGAGTGGGCCATCACCTCCGGCGCCCGGGAGGGAGGTGGGCTCCACCTCCTCAGCGTGAGCGAGAAGACCTCGACCGTGCTGTTCCCGCCGCCGGGCACACCGACAAGGACGGCAACTCGATCACCCTCCCGCGGGAGCCGACACTGGAGACGACCAACGTGGCGGCGATCGATCCCGAAACGCTGGAGTTCGAGCGGATTTTCGTGCACCCGGCCATGAACGGATTCATCGCGTCGACGACCGCCATCCGGATCGGCGACGAGCTGTGGCTGGGGTCGTACCGCGGCGACCGGCTCGCCTACCTCCCGGCGCCGGAGTAGGTCTGCACCGCTTGACATGGCCACGTGACTACGGCCAATGTGGGGCTATGCGAACGATAGCCGCGGACCGGTTCAAGGACGTCTGTCTGAAGGCGTTGGACGAGGTAGCCGCCACGCGGGAGCCTGTCGTCATTACCATGCGCGGCAAGCCAGTGGCGCAACTCGTGCCGTACCTCGCTGCTGACCGGTCGCGGAGCCTGGCAGGAAGCATCCTGCGGGAGACTGGCGACCCCTGCGGAACCGGCGAGCGCTGGGATGCCGATCTCCACCCACGGATCGAATCGGCTCCTCAGGTTCCTACAGATCCTCCGGCGTGAGTCCAGTCCGGCGCGCTATCCGAGCCAACATTCTGGGGCCGATCTCCTCCCTGTCATGGAACGCGAATACGAAGTCGACCCAGCCGGCCCGTTGCAGGGTTCGGTGCGAACCACTCCGCCGCTTCAGCGTCCAGCCGATTCGGCGCAGGGCGTCGAATACACGATTTGCCTTCGTTGCCGGCCAGCGACTCACGCCGCCTCGAAGGACACATCCAGGAGCGCTGGCCCGGTCTCGCCGTGCTCCAGCCGATCCGCAATGACTCGCAGAGCCAGTGCCTGGACTCGGGCAACGGCCTCGTCCCGGGTCCGGCCATAGCACATCACGCCGGAGAGGGCGGGCACCTCCGCCAGCCACCGGCCATCGTCTTCGCGGTCCAGCTCGATCCCGAATTTCATGGGTGTTCTCGTGAAATGCCGATTACACCTGGAGTCTAGTCCGGATATCCGCGGCGGTGCCATATGGGTATCCGCACGGTCTGGTGAGGACGGCCCGGCATTCCAGGCTAGTCGAGCGTCTTGACCTTGACGTTTCGAAACCGTACCTGCCCGGAGGCGTTGTACTGCAAGGCGACCGGGCCGTGCGTATGTCGATCCGACCGGGCGTCGACCGTCGTCTCACCGTTGAGTCTCACCATCAAGTGGTCGCCGTCGGCGGTGATCTCGAACGTGTTCCACTGTCCCGTCGTATCCGGCATGGTCTGGATCTTCGCGACCTCGTTGATGCTCCCGGTGGGCCACGAGTCGTGCGGGTCGTAGATGTTCACCTCGAAGGCGTTGCCCTGGGTTATTGGACCCTCCGCCGGGCAGCGGATGAACACGCCGCTGTTCGCGGCGTCGTCGATCCAGAAATCGACCTTCAACTGGAAGTCCGCGTAGTGGGCCGTCGTGGCGAGCAGGCCCCGGCCCGAACCCTCGACGGCGCTGATCGTGCCGTCCGAAACTTCCCACCGCGCGTCGACGCGAGGGGCCCAGCCGTCCAGGCTCGTGCCGTCGAACAACAGCGCCCACCCGTCCGCCCGCTCGGTGCTCGTCAGCATGTTGTGCTGCTGGGCTGTCGCCGACGGCGCAGCCGCGAGGACCGTCGAGATCACGAACGCCGCCGCCCAAATCAGTCTCGTCCTGGTCATCGCGATATCCTCTCTCGGCATGGCCTGCAGGCCAAGTTCCTGTAATTCCTCATTCTACCCGGGCCGGGTAGCCTTGCAGCGGCGGCCGGCGCCTGCCGTCTCACGGCGCGCCTACTTCAGGCCGAGCTTTCTGCCGGCGGCCAGCATGGCGGTCGCCTCGCGGATGCGCTTCTCGCGCGTCGCCGGGCGCTTGGCCGTGTGAATCCACGCCACGAAGTGCCGCCGGTATGTCGGGGCGAGCTGCTCGAAGAACCGCCATGCCTTAGGTTCCGCACGGAAGGCCGCGGCGATGTAGGCCGGCAGGACCGGAATCTCCGGCGGCGGCGTAGCACCAAGGTCGGTCGGCGCCGCGGCCAGGCCGGCGTCCGCCAGCAGGCCGTCCTCCTTCAGCTCGATCCAGCGTCGGCGGTTGGTGGCGGACCAGTTGCTCCGCGGCTTACGGGGCGTGAACTTGCGGGCGTAACGACTGTCGTCGAGCCGCCTGACGAGGCTGTCGATCCAGCCGAAGCAGAGCGCCTGGCGCACGGACGCCTCGTAGGAGATGCACGTCACGCCCGTGTGGCGCTTGTGGAACACGAGCCAGACGCCCGGACTCGCCGCATGGTGCGCCTGCAACCACGCCCGCCACGCGTCGCCGTCGCGGATATCCAGGGTTGCCAGGTGCTTGACCATTTGCCGCGGTGCTGCCTTTGCCCGCGTGACGCCGCCTACGGCAGCGCCAGGGCGGCAATGCAGAGCAGGGCGCCCGTCACGCCGCGCGCAAGAAAACGGCCCCGGGGACCCACGACCGCATTCTTGCAGAGTCCGCCGGGACAGTCCATCGGCCGCCGGCGGCGTTGTGTCGTCCGGCGGCCGAGGCCGGCCGCTGAACGTCGCGCCGCTAGTCGGGTAGCGCAAACGCGACGAGCGCCGCGTCCGGCCCTGCGCCGCTCGCAACGACCACGAACTGCCGGCCCGACCGCGCCCGGTAGGTCATCGGGTTTGCACTGGTCCGGTGCGGCGTCGCGCCGCGCCAGATTTCCTCGCCCGTCGCCTTGTCGAAGGCATACAGGTACGGCGCGCCCCCACCGAGGAAGACCAGGCCGCCTGCAGTGACCATCGGCCCCGGGATGCCCGGCGTGCCCAGCCGCTCCGGCAGCTCCACGCCGCGCAGCAGGGGATGGTTGCGCATGATCCGGCTGCCCTCGCCGAACGGCACCCTCCATGCGATCTCGCCCGCATTCAAGTCAATCGCCACCAGATACGCGTACGGCGGCTTGATCAGCGGGATGGGGCCGAGCCTGCTCCGGGCCACCTCGGCGGCGCCCGGCCGGTTCCGGAACATGGTGGCGTAGGAGCCGCGCGGGCAGTTGTTGGAGTACTCGACGTCGACATTCGGGTCGGCGCCCGCATTCTCGCAGACTTGATTGGGGCTCGTGTTTTCGTTCGTTCGTACGTAGAGCAGTCCGGTCTCCGGGTCGAACGCCGCGCCGCCCCAGTCGGCGCCGCCCTGGGCGCTGGGCCGCATCAGCGTGCCGCGCAGGCTGGGCGGCGTGAACAGCGGGCCCAGCCGGAACTGCTGCATCTCTTCCACCGCCAGCGCGTGAATCTCCGGCGTCAGGTCGTTCGCGTCGTCCAGTGACACTCCCTGGCCGCTGAACGGCGGCGGCTTCGTCGGGAACGGCTGCGTCGGGTAGAGCACCTCACCCGGCACGTCGGTCTCGGTGTCGACAGGCCGCTCCTCGATAGGCCACACCGGCTCGCCGGTCACGCGGTCGAACACGTGTGAATCCCTGCTTCGACACCTCCGCCACGGCGTCGATCTCCCGGCCGTCCACGTTGATCGTGACCAGATTCGGCGCCGCGTTGAAGTCGTAGTCCCAGACACCGTGGTGCGCCGCCTGGAAGTGCCACTGGCGCTCTCCGCTGCGGGCATCCAGGCAGACCAGCGACTCGGCGAACAGGTTCGCCCCCAGCCGGCGGCCGCCCCAGTAGTCGCCGCTCGGCGTGCTGGTGGGCACGTACAGCAGGCCGCGCTCGGTATCGAGCGACATCAGGCCCCAGACGTTGGCGTGGCCGGTGTAGCGCCACGACTCGTCCTCCCAGGTGTCGGCGCCGAAGTTGTCGTTCGACTGCGGGATGGTGAAGAAGACCCAGCGGCGCTTCCCCGTGCGGACGTCGAATGCCTGGACCGAGCCGGGCGCGTCGAACTTGCGCTGCACCCTGTCCGGCGTACGGTTGCCGACGATCACCAGGTCGTCGAATACGACCGGCGGAGAGGTCTGGTCGAATTCGGCCGGGGAGACCGCGCGTCCAAGGTTGTCGGTGAGCGACACGCTGCCGCTCTCGCCGAAGCTCGTAACGGCTGCGCCCGTCCGCGCATCGATGGCGTACAGCCTGGTGCCGCTGTTGAGGAAGATGCGGAAGTCTCCGCCTTCCCGCCAGTAGGCGACCCCCCGATGCTTGAAGCTGTGACTCGGTTCCGCGGGTTCATATGCTCGCGGATCGAACGTCCACAGCTCCGCGCCGGTCTCCGCATCGAGGGCCGCGACGCGGTTGTACATCGTCGAGAGGTACAGCACGTTGTCGATCATGATCGGCGTGGCCTGGAACGAGCCGGGCCGGATGCCGAGCTCCGGCATGGGCATCTCGTTCGGGTCCCACTGCCAGGCGATCCGCAGCTGGCCGACGTTCTCGCGCGTGATCTGCGTCGCCGGCGAGTGCTTGGTATGCGCCTGCCGGCCGCCGACATAGGGCCATTCGATCGGACCGTCCGGCGCCTGCGCGCCCAGGTGCACCGCCGCCGCAACGAATGCGATGACCCACGCGCATGCCTTCATGGCGGTCTCCTTCAGCGCCCTGCCGCGGACATCCCCTTGAGCACGAATTTCTGGGCGCGATTGTTCGGATCGGACTCGGCCGTGTACAGGTTGCCCCTGGAATTGACCGCGAGATTGTGGATGCCCGCATATGCGCTTGAACGCGCCGGTGTCCGGATCCAGGACGATAATCCGCCGGCTGCCAGGAGCACCGCCGCCACACCCACCAGTCCCAATCGCCTCATGGCTGCTCTCTTCTTCTCGTCGCGTTCTCGTCGCGACGTTCGGGCGCGCGGCTCAGGGCTGAATCAATGGCGGCGCCTGCGGAGCGGGAGCCTCGGGCAGCGTCGCGCCGAGCTTGAAGGCCCACAGGTAGTCGCCGCGCTCGGACCGCAGCACCCGGTTGCCGCCTGCCATTATCGCGACGTACTGCTCGCCGTCCACTTCGTACGTCGATACGCCGGCGTCGGCCCCGGCCCCGGTCTGAAAGCGCCACAGCTGTTCACCGTTGCGGATGTCGTACGCCACCAGGTGTCCGTCCGGACGGCCGCTGAAGAGGAGTCCGCCCGCCGTGCTCAGCAGCCCGCTGCCGCCGCCCATCGGGTACTTCATCTGCTGCTGCCAGACGATGCGACTCGTCGTCGGATCCATCGCGGTGAGCGTACCGGCCCTGCGCACGCCCGGCGGATGATACGTGGTGGACTGCAGCTCGCGGCCCGCTCCCTCGGCGCCCAGCGTGTACAGCGAGTCGAAAATGGTGCCCGGGACGTAGGCCAGGCCGGTCCGCGGGCTGAAGGTCATGGGCGCCCAGCTGTTGCCGCCGGCGGACCCGGGCGCGATGAGCCGAGACCGCTCGTCGTACGCCGCGAAGAGGCAGCCGGTTTCGTGGTCGCCCAGCGGCTCGGGGCAGAGCGGCACGAAGGAATCGCCGATCGGGAACGGTTGCGTCGGCGCGGTCTTCATGCGCGTCTCCTGCGACACCTCACGTTCTTCAATCCCGATCAGGGGCGTTCCGTCTGTCCGGTCGAGGATGTACAGGTACCCGGTCTTGCCCGGGTGCATGAGGATCTTGCGCGGCCGGCCCTGGTACGTGATGTCGGCGAGCACCGAGGGCCCACCCGCATCGTAGTGCCAGATGTCGTGACGCACCTGCTGGAAATGCCAGCGGTAGTCGCCGGTCTTCAAATCGAGCGCCAGAATGGATCCCGTAAACAGATTGTCGAAACCGCGGTCCCCCTCGTCGCGGAATTCCGGATTCCGGTCGGCTGCTCCGTACTGCCGCAGGCCGATGTTGCCGACCGACATGTAGATCAGCCCCAGCTCGGGATCGACCGTCGGGCTGACCCATACGCCGCCGCCCCCGTTCTTGTACGAATCGCCCTCCCAGGTGTCCGCGAAGCGGTCGTCCGCGCCGGGGATCGTGTAGAACTTCCACACCTCCGCACCCGTGTTCGCGTCGTACGCACCCATCTGTCCACGCGCGCCGGAGTCGCCGCCGGACGTCCCCATGTACACGAGACCCTCGTGGTAGACGGCTGGCGCGGATACATAGGCGCCCTGCTCGGCGGTGAGCTGCGTCTCCCAGACGACCTTCCCGGTCTCCTGGTCGAGGGCGACCAGCACGCCGTCGCGCCGGCCGAAGAACACCTTGCCCTCGGCCACCACCACGCCCTTGTTGCCGCCCGGCGCCGCGGATTCGGGACGATACCGCCACTTGACCGCGCCGGTCGCGGCGTCGAGCGCCAGCACGCTGCGCGTGCCGGTCGAGACGTACATCACGCCGTCGACGACCACCGGCGTCCCTTCGAGCTGGCCGCCGGGCCGGCCGCCCTCGAGACCGACCAACCATGCGGCGCCGAGCTCCGTGACATTGGAGGCGTTGATCTGATCCAGCGTCGAGTAGCGCTGGTGCCAGTAGTTGCCGCCGGTCAAGGGGAAATCAGCCCCGGGCGCCGCCGTCCATTCGCGGCCGGCCGCGCCGGAACCACGGATCTGAAACGGCAACTGGGCGCCCCTGGCGCGCTGCGTACCCGACCCGTTGGTCTCATCGACCTCGAATGGTCGTCCGATGCGGTTGCCGGCGACATCCTCGAGCGTCGCGGCCGCGACCAACTGGTACTGGCCGGACTGCCACGGCGCGCTCGGCGTGAAGACCCAGCGCGTCTCGCCTTCCTCTACGCGGATCTCCCCATCCAGCGGCTGGCCGGTTTCGGTCGCCACCCGGAGCGCGCGTTGCAGCAGGCCGTAGTCGAGTGGTGCGGGGAAGCGCGCCGCGAGCGGCTCCCGCGTGCCCTGGACCGGAATCTCCAGCCGCCAGTCGGCGGGATCGAGGGCATGCTCTCGGGGCGGCCCCACCCGGAACTCGCGGCGGAACGGCGCGACGAGGGGCTGGCCGGCGGCGTCGCGCCAGTCCGCATCGATCACGAGCGTGTATGTTCGGCCCGCTGCAAGCGGGCGGCCCAACTCCTCGTTCGGGAGGATGCCCCGTTTGACGCGCCCCGGGTCATACAGAACGGTGAACCGCGTGCGGTCCGCGTTCCATAAGTCGACCTCCAGAGGCAGGAATGCATCGGCAAGTGCGCGACCATGCTCGTCGAGAAGGCGTATGTGCGAGGCGCCTTCTCCCAGACCCATCGGCGCGGAAAAGGCGATGTACAGCCGGAGGTGGTTTGCCGGCACTTCGGGAGCCGTCGGATAGACCGCGACCACCCGGGTCGAAGGCGTACGGACCGGAGCCGGAATCTCGACCGTCGTGCTGAGCGGGCGCAGCGGCACGGGTACGGAACCGCGTCGCACGGATGGCAGGGACGACGGATCGAAAACGACCTCGTAACGCTGACCGGGATCGAAGGGAAACCGCGGCGTGAAGCGCAACGCGCCGTCGCGGACGCCGTAGGTTCCGAGCACGGGCGGGAGGTCCGTGGAGGTCGGGGCGGTGCGGGCGACGTGGACGCGCAGCAGCGCCTGCCACCCGTCGCGTGCCGGCGGAGTCTGTTCGAGATGCGCGAGATCCTCGGCCGGCAGTCCCTTGACGTCGACCGTCCGTTGCCCGGACGGCGCGGCGCCCAGGCGAATACGGGGTTCGCCGTCAACGGGGCCGGGAACCTGCCCGCTCGTCTGCGAGCACGCCGGCGCGAGCGCGAGGGTCGCGGCCATGGCCGCGACCCTCGCCGTGTAGCGCATTCGCTGCTACGGCAGAGCGGCCGCTTCGAGGTTCAGTCCGCCGCCCGCGGCGTCGACGAGCAGCATGGCCTGCGTGGAATTCAGCAGATCGAGCTGTCGCACGCCCTGCATGGACGCGATGGTCTCGAACGGCACGCCGCCGACGTCGGGGACAGGTTGGGTGATGGGCGCAGCCTTGGCGAACGGCTCCGTCGGCACCTTCATCACGCCGCGCTGGTTGTTCGACAGCAGGATGTAGTCCTGCCCGTCCTTCTCGTAGACGATCATGTCGATCGGGCGGTTGCGGTTCCCGAATTCGGCGATGGTCGTCCCCTGTATCTTGCTGCCCGCCTCCAGCGCCGCGAGCGGGAACGTGACGAGCGGCGTGCACAGGTAGCTGGCGACGATCGAAGGTTCGCCATCGATTTCATACGGTACGAACGTGAACACGGGCGAGAACGTCTCCATCTGCCCGTGGGAGCCATGGTAGATCTCGACGCTCGTGCCCTGGTCCATCGTCCTGAACGGATACGGGATAACCCGCATCTTGGACGCGAACTCTTCGTTCGACAGGCCCGCGACATACAGGCGGCCATCGACGAAGGCCATGTGGGTGATGGTCTGCACGCCCATCAGCCCCTGGGGATCGACGGTGTTGGGGTAGTTGCTCACCGGGATCGCCCTCCCGTCCGAGAGCACCAGCGGCGTCTCGGGCGGCGGCGGATTGGGCACCCCGATCCGCGTATAGCGGACCCCTTCGAACGAGATGACGTCGATCTCACCCGCGCCGTCCACGCGCACGAGGACCGGCATCGCGCCGGCGCCCATCCCGCGCATCACGGCGATGTATGTATTGCGCGTCGCGGGATCGACCACCATGTCGGTGATCATCAGGTTGCCGGCGTCGATGCCGAGCAGCCCGGCGATCTTCTGGTCGACAGCGGGCACGTCCTGCGTGCCGGGCACGCCGCCGGCCATCTGCTCGGCCAGTTGCAGGGCGGTGATCGACACGTCCTGGCCGTCGGCTGCGAAGATCACGCCTTCGGGCCCGAACGCCAGCTTTCCGATGTGCTCGAACTCGGGTGTGACGCCGGTCATTGCCGTCGACTGGGCCGCCGCCGGGGCCCCGGCGATTACCAGGCTCATCACGGCGACGAACAGCAGGGCGAAGCGTGATTTGGACATTCTGTGGACTCCTTCCCGCCGCATTATATGCAGCCTCCCGGCGTATCTCCAGCCATTTTCCGGGAATACGAGTCAAGGCGATGCGCGCGGCTTTTGCCACAGGCTGCCAGGAGTTCACGAAGCTGTGGCGGTCCTCGAAGCCGCCTGCGTGGCGACCACGAGGGTGTCGCTCTCCCAGTGGGCGCGTGAATCTCCCAACCGCTCGGGGTGCGCCGCGCGCCGCTACTGCGGCAGCCTGAAGGCGAGCAGCTCGCCTGAATGGCCGGCGCCGCTTATGGCCACGGCCAGGTATTGCCGGCCGTCGAGCAGGTAGGTCATCGGGGATCCGGTCTGCGGGGCCGGCATGTAGACGGCGCCGACCTCCCGCCCGGTGCCCTTGTCATAGGCGCGCAGCATGGCGCCGCGGGCGCCGCCGGCAGCCGTGAACACGCCCCCGTCGCCGGCGATGACCAGGGTCTTCGTCACGAGCGTGCCGAGGCGTCCCAGACGGCCGGTCCGCGGAATGTTCAGACCCTGCAGGGCAGGGTGGTTGCGGACGTTGTCGGCCGTCTCGCCATGGGGTATCTGCCAGACGATCTCCCCCGCGTCGAGGTCGATCGCGGTGATGCGGCCCCACGGCGGCTTGATGATGGGCAGGCCCTGAACCGCGAGCCGCGCGAAGCGGAGGACGCCGCTTGCGCCGCTCGCGTCGGATTCCGGATCGGGCGCGAGGCCCTGCACGAAGTCCAGATCCGTGTGCTCGGGCGCGTGGACCAGGCCCATGCCCCAGGGACTGGTGTTCGAAAAGATGTAGAGAATGTTCGTTTCCGAATCGATTGCGCCGCCCGGCCAGTTGGGTCCCCCGGTGGGGCGCGGCAACTGGATCGTCGCCTGCGGGCCGGGGTAGCGGCTCACGATCGGAGGGGTGAAGATCGGTCCTGTCTTGTAGGCCGACACGAACTGCTCGGCCTCTGCCCTGAGCTCCGGCGTGAAGTCGATCAGGTCGTCGACGCTGACGCCCTGCCGTTCGAACGGCGGCGGCCGGGTTGGAAACGGCTGCGTCGGCGAATACCACTCGCCGGGGACGTCTCCCGCCGGCACGGGACGTTCCTCGATAGGCCAGACCGGCGCCCCGGTCGCGCGGTCGAGCACGAAGATGAACCCCTGCTTCGTCGGCTGGGCGAGCGCCGCAATCGTCCGTCCGGCGACCGTGATGTCCACGAGGATCGGCGCGCAGGGAAGATCCCAATCCCAGATGTCGTGGTGCACGGTCTGGTAGTGCCAGCGGCGCGTGCCGGTCTTGATATCGAGGGCCAGGACGCTGTCCGCGAAGAGGTTGTCTCCGGGCCGGTGGCCGCCGTAGGCGTCGTTCGTCGGGGCCTCCGTCGGAACATAGACCAGGCCCAGCTCCTCGTCCGCCGACATCTGTCCCCAGGCGCCCGTGTTGCCGGTGTACTCGCGCGAGTCGTTGAGCCAGGTGTCCGCGCCGAATTCGCCGGCCAGCGGGACGGTGTGAAAGATCCACAGCCGCCGGCCCGTGCGCACGTCGTATCCGCGCACGAATCCCTTCACGTTGCGCATGCTTTTGGGCGCCACGCCCGGCGAGTGCGCAGCGCCGATCACGATGACGCCGTTGGCGATGATGGGGGCGGCCTGGAGGCCGATGTCGCTCTCGACGGGATCGATGACCTGGTCGGCCCCACGTTTGAGGTCGACCATCCCGCCGTCGCCGAACCCGGGCGCCGGCCGCCCGGTTCCGGCGTCGAGCGCGACCATGACGTAGCCCGGCGTGACGAACACCACCCGCTGGTCCGCACCATCGGCCCAATATGCGAGACCGCGGCCCGACAATCGCCGCGGCGCCGCAGCGCCGCGCGCGCCTTCGTCCAGGCGGTACACCCAGAGCAACTCACCCGTGGCGGCGTCGAGCGCCACGACGGCGCGCCGGCTGCCGCCGGTGGAGTACAGCACGCCATCAACCACGAGCGGCGTCGACTGGAAGTTGAATTCCGGCCGGGGTCCCAGGTTGTCGGTCTTGAAGCGCCAGGCAACCTCCAGCTGGTCGAAGTTGCCGGCATCAATCTGGTCGAGATCGGCGTAACGCGTGTTGGCGAGGTCCGCGCCGTAGGTCGGCCACTCGCCCGGCGGCGAGCCGCTCTGGCCGAATACGGCCGGCGGCGATGCGAAGACCAACGCGCAGGCGCAGCCCGCGGCGAGCCGGCCCGTTGATCTCGCCTTCATTTCAAGACGTGTGCGCAGCCGCCGGATCGCTACTGCTGGTCGTTCGCCCGGCTCAGCTCTTGCCGTTCGCGAACCAGCGCGTCGTAGTCGTCCTGCTCCAACTCCACGTACCACACGTGGGCGTGGTACATCTCGTCGTAGCTGCGCTGTCCCCATCCGACCCACTGGTTCGGGTCGGGATTGGCGCGGTTCGCCGCCGTGTTGTCGTGCCACGCCGAAACCCGGATCAACGTGCCCGCGGGCAGCAGCGGCGCCGCGTCGTCGGCGTAGACGTAATTGATGTGCCAGTTGAACTGGAAGTCGTCGACGTGGCTCAGCATTTCCACGCGGCCGTCGGCATGGACCGCCTCCAGCGACATCGCCTTGCCCCGGATGTGCATGTGCGGCTGGTAGCTGAGAATCTTCGTCGGCGCGGTCAGCGGGGTGAAGCCCTGGTGCTTCGTCACCGTATGCGGCGGGATGTCCAGGTCGGCCGTGTTCACGCCCATGCGCGCGTGCTTCACCTCGTACTTCGGCACTTCACCCTTGGGATAGAACCACAGCCCGACCGTAAGGAAGTCGGTGATCTCCTCCCCGACCGAGTGGTAGTGGATGTCGAAGCGCACCTGCATGCCCGCCGGCATGCGCTGGCCCGTGTCGTCGGTGTAGAGCTGGCCCGGCTTGCCGACCGCATACTCGACCAGATAGCGGGCGTTGCCGTGGTGCACGATGCGGCGGCCGTCCGGGGTGGGCCGCACCTCGATCGCCTTGATCCAGCGCTCCTCGGTCAGACCCGAATCGACGATCGGCTGCCACCACTGGTCCGTCCCCTCGGCCGGCTGCGTCCACGGTTTCGACTGAAAGGTGTGGTCCGGCGGTCGCCCCAGCAGGTCGCTCATGCGCCAGCGCTCGCCCACCGGCCATTCGCGCGGCGGCGGCAGGTCGCGGGCATCGCCGCGCGGGGCGCCGCCGTCGACCCAGCGGGCGATGGTCGCGATCTGCGCGTCGCTCAGCGAGATGTCGTTGACGAAATTCTGGATGCCGACGGTCTTGTCGATGTGCCACGGCGGCATTTCACGCGCGACGACCTTGGTCCTGATCGCCCGCGCCCAGGGCCGCACCTCTTCATAGGTGACGAGCGGCATCGGCGCCATCTGCCCCGCGCGATGGCAGCCCTCGCACTTCTGCTGCAGGATCGGCGCGATATCGCGGGTGAAGGTCGGGTCGCCCTCTACCGGGGCCGCCGCAGCGGTGTGGGTGAGCAGGAGCACGACGGATGCCGCGCCGGCGAACGCCGCGAATCGGCATGATGATGCGACAGGCACGATCCCCTCACTTCTCCCGCTACTCGACGCGGACGTCGACGTAGCCGTTCGTCCAGCAGCACTGAAACCCGACCGCCATCGTCGCGAGCTGCGGTCCCGAATCGTCCCACGCGAGGACGCGCAGGACGTACTCGCCCGGCGTGTCGAACGTGGCGGTCGTGACCGCCTTGCCGGCCGGGTCCAGCGCCGGCTCGGCCTCGCTGAAGGATACCGTCCCCGGGCCCCGGAACTTGGTCCACGTCACCCCGAGCCGCGGTTCACGCGTGATTGGATAGTTGCCCGAGCTCCGCAGGACCATGTCGTCATTCACCCATACCGCAAGCGACACGGGATTCGACCGCGAAACCACCGCGGCCGAACGGACTCCCCGCGGGCCTTGCGCGCGCGGGCCGTTCGGTTCGAACCCAAGGAGCGGCGGCGTGTTCCCGGTCGTCACCTCGCGGAGCGCGTCGATCTGCCATTCCGGACGCAGATGGCCGGGAACGGCCATGGTCTCGCCGTGCGCGGTCAGGGTCCACGTGAGCGTGCGGTCGCCAAAGTCGGCAGGAACCTGCACCGTGAAGACCCCGGTCTGCCGCCGCGGCAGGAAGTGGGTCGGCTGTCCCTGGTCCGGCGGACCGGGGCTGATCCGGTTGCCGGGGCCGACCGGGATATCGAGGCGCTCCTCGTAATTGCGGTTCATGTAGCCCCAGGACAGGTTGAACGTGCCGTCGGGGTTCTGGTACCACCCCTCGAACGCCGGCGTCACGCTCTGACCGCTGGCGCGCGGGACCGGGACGTCTCGGAACGGCTGGGTCTGTGTCTGCGCATAGCCCCATCCGCCCAGGGTCAGCAACACCAGCGCGCCCGCGCTGACTGCGATGGATTTCCGGCCCACGGCGGCTACGTTAGCGGCGTCCGGCCACAACGTCAAGCACTGCCGGGCGGTCCATTTCGCGTGCGGGACCGTCGATTCAGTTCAGTCGGCGATCGCCTGGTAGACCGCCCGCATGTACTCCGCGCCGAACCCGCGCGGAACGCCGCTGCGCTGAATGAACCGCAGGAAGATCAAGTCCTCCTGCGGGTCGGCGGTCCACTGGACACCGGTCGCGCCGTGCCACCAGAACGATCCGACCGAGGGGCCGGGATCCAGCTGCTCCGTCGTGACCTGCAGGCCCAGGCCGAAGCCCGAACCGCGCCAGAAGTTCTCGAAAATGAAGAAGTTGCGGTGCGGTTCCGCCGGCATCTGGTCCGTCGTCATCGATTCGACCGACTCGCGCGACAGAATGCGCACGCCTTCCAGTTCGCCCTGGTTGAGCAACATCCGCGCGAACCGCAGGTAGTCGTCCACCGTCGAGGCGAGGCCGCCTCCGGCCGAGGGGAACTTTGGCGGCGCAGCGTAGCGTGTCTCGTTGTCCGCAACAGGCACCAGCGTTCCCGGCTGCTCCCCGCCGCGGTAGTAGCTCGCCAGCCGCGGCCGCTTGGCGGCGGGGACCCGGAAGCTTGTGTCCGGCATGCCGAGGGGGTCGAAGATGCGGGTCTTCATGAACTGTTCGAGCCCCATTCCGGACACCCGCTTGATCAGCACGCCGGCGACCATCGACGGCGTGTGGTACACGAAGCGCTCTCCCGGCGCAAAGGCCAGCGGCAGGGCGCCGAGGCGCCGCATGAAGTCGTCGGCTGTCCCGCCGCCGCGGCGCATGTCGGCAAAGGCGTGCGAGATCGGCGCGTCGGGGGAAATCCCCGCCCACTCCGTAAAGCCCATGCCCATCGTGTAGCGCAACAGGTCGCGCAGGGTGATGGCGCGCGGCGCGTCGTACACCTGGTCGAGCGGCCCGTTCGGATCGCTCAGCACCTTGCGGTCCGCCAGCTCCGGGAGCCACTGGTCCACCGGCTCGTCGAGCCCGATTCTGCCCTCTTCGACCAGCATCATGGCGGCGACCGCCGTAATCGGCTTCGTCATCGACGCCAGCCCGAAAATCGTGTCGCGCGCCATTGGCGTTTTGGTATCGAGGTCCTGGACGCCTCGCGCACTGACATGGGCGACCTTGGCGTGCCGATAGATGAGCGATACGGCGCCCGCGAGCTCTCCCGCCTCGATGTACTTGTCCAGCACCGCGGTGACGCGTTCGAGGCGGTCCGGCGCCACCCCGGAGGCCGGTGCCTGGCCGGGCAGAGTCGCACCGGCCACAAACGTGATCGCGCAGACGCAGGCAGCGACTAGCGGCGCTCGACGGCGCATCCGCAATTCTCCATCGTCATAACCGAGTCACCTGCCGGCCAGGGGCTGCTAGTGCGCCAGCGGGTCCGGCCGCACCTGGAACCTGAAGACCGGCGCCACGTTCTCGGTGCCGCCTTCCGCGTGGAACGGCGCCCGGCTGCCGGACGTGGTCCAGACCGCGCGGCCCTTCCAGCCGGCGGCGGGATCGTCGATGCGACCGTCCAGTCCCTTCGCGTAGAAGCTGCCCAGCGGGTACGGCACGCGGAAGGTCAGGAACTCGCCGTCGACCAGCGCCAGCACGCCCTCCGACAGGTTGCCGGTGGCGAGCTGGACGTTCTCGCCGACACCCAGCAGATTGAACCGGTCGGTGAAGTTGTAGTACGCCGAATCGGCGCTCGCGGATTCGACGGCCCCCTCATAGTTGGGCCCCGGGAACGGATAGAGCGTCCAGCCTTCGTCGCAGTGCCGGCCGGTGGCGGTCGGTCCGTTGAGCAGCCCCGCGCATTTGCCGCGGTCGAAGCTCGCCAGGTGGCCGCTCGACAGCACGGTCCAGACGACGCCGTCGCTGTCGACGTCCATGCCGCGCGGGGAGTACCCCTGCACCGGCGCGGCGTCATCGTTCCACGGCACCTCGAAGAACTCCGTCAACGCGGTATGGGTTGGGTCGTCGCCCGGCACCACGCGCACCAGTCCGCCCGGCATGCCGAGGGTCGAGCCCCAGATCGAGCCGTCGGTCGGGCTCGGGGCGACGCCGTACAGGCCGCGCTCGACGCGGGTGTCCAGGGCCGGATCCAGCGGCTCGCCCGGCTCGACATACGCGTCCCGCCGGCCGTTGCCGTTGGTGTCGAGCACCTGCACCGTCCAGCCCTGCGCCAGCTCCTCGTCGCCGGTCTCATCGAACACCTGCGTGTCGAACCAGGCAACCACCGGACCGCTCCCGCAGAACCACAGCTTGTCGTCTTCCGCGAAATTCAGATGGTGCGTCCCGAAGCAGGTGTTGACGGTCGTGATCTTTTCGGCCGCGGGGTCCCACATCTGCACCTGCCGGTTGCTGCGTGCTATCGGAAATACCTGCGCCGAGGGATGGCTCGACCCCTCCTGGCAGAACGCCGGCGTTTCCGGCGGGCGCACCCGCGCGGCAATCCAGACCCGCGCCTGGCTGTCCATGGCGAAGCTGTGCGCGTTGCTCTGGCTGCCCCAGATCACCTCGCCGGCCCAGTAAGGCGACGACATCAGCGGCAGCGTCGACGCCGTGGTCGGCGTGTTCGGGTCGCGTACCTCCAGCGTCACCTTCGACGCCAGGTGCTTGCCCGGGTCCAGCACCGGCATGTAGTCGGCGCTGTTCTCCGCCGCGCCGTACACCGGACCGTTCGCGTTGACCGTCGGATCGCGCTTGTCGGCCGAGATCAGGTCGTGCATGTACGCCTCTGGTTCGGCCCAGTCCCACAGGCTGACGACCACGTTGCGCTCGACCCCCTGGGGCCGCGGCGGGGGAGTGGTGGGATATTCGCCCGCCGCGATGCGGTCGGTCCAGTCGGCGTACATCGCCAGCGCCGGCTGGCGGCCGACCTGGTCGAAGCGCCGGTCCATGTTGATGCCGGCCTGGCCCGACTTGATGCGCCGATCCCAGGCGTCGACGTGCGAATCGAATTCGCTGAAGGCGGCCGGAATCTCCCGCGTCGCCTTGTTGCCGAGCTGGTGGCAGCCGGTGCAGCCGTCCGTGTTGATGACCCCGCGGATCCACGCGCCCTGCGTTTCGATCGCGGGCGAGATGCCGTTTCCTTCTGGTCCGGTGCCCGGGAAGTGGTCCGGCGGCGGGACCTCGAGCAGGGAGAACCAGTATTGGGCCGGGTAGTACTCGGCGGCGGCGCGCGCGTCCGGCGCGGCCACGGCGGTCAGGTCGAGCGCGTTGCCCGGCTCCGCCTGCACCTTCGCGGAGTCGACGAGTCCATAGCCCCGCACCCACACGTCGTAGGTGGCGGGCGGCAGGTCCGGGACGAGGTAGCGCCCCTCATCGTCGGTGACGACCGTCTTGATGTGCCGGGTCGGGAGATCCCGCGTTTCGGCGATCACCCAGACGCCCGCCTCGGGGCCGTCCGGGCCGCTGACCACGCCCCCGATGTCGTCGTCGTCCATCGGGATTGCGGGAGCCGGCGACTGGCAGGCCGGCAGGGCTACCAGCGCGACGGCCAGGATCGCACCGCCCGCGAACACGAGGTTCTTCGCATCAATCAGGTTCCGCGCCATCATTGACCTCCCTGTGCGCCGCATCGTTACCAAAGATACGCCATCATACCGCCTCGCGGCGTTGTCTTCGACCCTCCCCGTGCCGGGATGTTCGTGCGCCGGATTGCGGTAGCATCCGTGGAGGTAACTACGTGAGCAGCGGACGGGTTGCGGTCACCGGCGCCAACAGCGCCGTCGGCAGGGCGTTGCTGGCGCGGCTGGCCGGCGAGGAGACGCTGCGGGTAGCAGCCGGCGTGCGGCGCCCGCAGGCGCTGGCGGGTTTGCCCCAGTCTCCGCGCATTGCGGCACGGCTCATCGACTACGACAGCGCCGACAGCCTGCGTGCCCTGCTGGACGGTGCCGACTGCGTCGTGCACCTCGCGGGCGTGCTGTTCGAGAGTCCAAGTTCGCGGTATCGGTCCGCGAATGTCGATACCACGCGGGCGCTGGTGGACGCCGCGCGAGACGCCGGGGTGGGCCGAATCGTGTTCGTCAGCTCGCTCGGCGCCAACCCGCGCTCGTCGAACGGTTACTACCGGTCCAAGGGCCAGGCGGAGCGCGTGGTGGCCCGCGCGGGCGCCGGCGCAGCCATCATCCGCACCCCGCTGCTGCTGGGTCCCGGGACGGCCGGCGGCCGCGCGCTGCTGCGCGACGCGTCCCGCGGTTCGGTGCGGGTGCTGGGCGGCGGGGTGCACCTGCTACGCCCGCTCGACGTCGACGATCTGTGCAGCGCCATCCTGCACTGCTGCGCGCAACCGGCGGGCGGCGCGCGCACGTACCAGTTGGTCGCGGTGGCCGAAGGTTACAGGCTCACCGATCTCCCGGTCCGGCGCGCGGGTCCAGTGGGTGGCGCGCGCACGTACGAGCTGGTCGGCCCGACCACGCTGGGTGGCGCGCGCACGTACGAGCTGGTCGGCCCGACCACGCTCAGCCAGCGCGACCTGCTGCAACGCGCTGCGCGGCTTCTGGACAACGATCCCACGGTGCGAACAATGCCGATCGGGCTGGCGAAGCTGGCCGCGCGTTGCGCCGGCCTGTTGCGAACGGGCGGCCTGACGCCGGCGGTCATCGACGTCATAACCTCGGACGAGACGGTGCGGCGGAACGCCGACGCGGATCTGGGCGTCGAGTTGACGCCACTGACTGATACGCTCGCGCGGTTGGTGGAGGCATCCAAAGCGACATGAATGCACCTCAGATCGACGAAACGCGCCCCGGCAATCCCGCATCCGGCGCCCGCCCGGGACGCAGCCGCGCCGGCCGCGTCGCCTTCATTGTCCTCAGCGCCGCCTGCTTCGCCTACCTCTACTTCCGGCTGAGCGGCGCCGCGTCCCGCGAGGGGCTGTCGCTGGCGGACTACATGGCGCGCGTCTTCGCCAACGTCCAGTGGGGCGCCTGGATGGCGCTGATGGTCGCCTACTCGGTCTTCTATTTCTGCATCGACACGCTGGTCGTCACGCGCGCGCTCAACTGGTTCATCACGCCGATCCGCTACCGCGACATCCTGCCCATCCGCGCCAGCGCCTACATCATCTCGATCTTCAACGAGCAGGTCGGCAAGGGCGCGATGGCCTACTACTTGAACCGGCGCGACAAGGTGCCGGGCTGGGAAGTCGGCTCGGTGATGCTGTTCGTGATGTTCTGCGAGACGTTCTATCTGCTGTTCTGGGCGACCGTCGGCTACCTCGCCAGCGGATCCTCCCTGCCGCCGGCATTCGGCCTAATCCCCTGGCTCGCCGCCGGTGCGGTGCCGGTCTTCGCAGCTTGGGTCCTGTACTTCCGGGGCATGATCCCGGTCGGCCAGCGCCTGCGGGAGCGGCGGATCCTACACGCGTTCCGGGCGGCGAGACTCAAGCACTATGCGCTGTTCCTGGTGCTCCGCTCGCCGGCGCTGCTCGCGGCGGTGGTCGTGTACACCACGGCGTTGAACCTGTTCGGCGTCGATGCGGCCTTCCTGGAGCTGCTCGGCTACCTGCCGGTCATCTTCTTCGCCGCCGCCGTGCCGACGCCGATGCGCGCCGCCGCCATCACGTCCTGGGTGATCCTGTTTCCCGAGAACGAAGGGCAGATGGCCGCGTTCGGTTTTGTCCAGCACAACTTCTTCATCCTGTTCAACGCGCTCATCGGCGCCGCGTTCTGGCGCCGGGCGCAGCGGGATCTCTTCGGGTAGGCGGTATCGCGGCGCATGGCCCACCTGCTCACGGCCATCCGCCTCGCGCTGGCGCTACCGCTGGCGATTGCCTTCGCGCGGCCCGAGCTGTTGAGCCCCGGCCTGGTCGGCGTGCTGCTGACGTTGGCCATCGCAACCGACCTGTTCGACGGCGTCGTCGCCCGGCGGCAGGGCACGGCCACGGCCGGCGGGCAACTGTTCGACCACGCGACCGACTGCCTGTTCGTGACCGCAGCGTTGACCGGCGCGGCGCTGTCCGGCCGCGTGCCGCCGGCGCTGCCGGTACTGGTCGCCGCCGCCTTCGGCCAGTACCTAGTCGACTCCTGGTGGTTGCACCGGGAGAAGCGGTTGCGGATGAGCGCCATCGGCCGCTGGAACGGCATCGGCTACTTCGTCCCGCTGGTGATTCTAGCGGCCGCGCCGCTGGAGGTGATCGCGGGCCAGGCGGCCGTGCTGACGCCGCTCGCGGGCATCACCGCCTGGGTGCTGGTCGCGTCGACCGTGGTCTCGATGATTGACCGCGCGACTGCGGCCTACCGCAGCGCCGGGCGGGTCCGGTAGGTCAGCGCGCGCAAGCACCACTCGGCGGGACCGAAGCGGTAGCGCCGCAGCCAGAGCGGCGACGCGATCAACTGCAGCGCCCAGACGCCGGCCACAACCCCGATCTGTCCCAGTCGGTCGACCGAACCGTACCAGCCGAGGCCGTGGCCGTAGAAGATCGTCGTGCAGATGACCGTCTGCAGCAGGTAGTTGGTCAGCGCCGTCTGGCCGACCGCCGCAAATGGGCGGGTGGCGCCGCGTAGCGCGGGAGTCCGGCACGCCAGCATCACGAGGCCGACGTAGCCGAGGCTGACCGCGATGCTTCCCCAGTAGTTGAACTGCTCGCCCTGGAAGAACGACCAGATGTCCCAGCCGTAGCGGAAATCGAGAGCGACCCCGTACGCGTCGATCGCGAAACCGGGAACGAGCGCCGCTACGGCCAGCGCGCCGTAGAACCGCCGTGAGCGTTGCGCGCGGAAGACGTCGAGCTTGAACAGCGCCATCCCGATCAGCATCAGCCCGCCGGCCCGCCACATGCCCCAGGTGAGCAGGGCGAATGTCTCGAAGGTGAACGCCGTTACCGAGCGGGCGGGAAGCTGCTCGAGCCAGCCACCTCGATAGGCGGCCAGGTCGGCTTCGATCATGGCCGGCGGCGGTTGCCAGAGGGTGGCGATGAAATCGCTCCGTACCGCTTCGGGCCAGTAGGGCAGCGACGCCCCGCCGGCGAGGGAGAGCGCCGACGCAACGCTGATGGCGGCGGCGCCAATCGCCAGCAGCAGCCTCGGCGACAGCCCGCGCAGCGGATAGACCAGAGCGCCGCAGACGGCGTAGAGGAACAGGATGTCGCCGGCCCAGAGGAGGTGGGCGTGCAGCAGGCCGATGAGCCCGAGCCAGGCCATGCGGCGGTAGTGCCTGCGGCGTGCGTCGGTGGGCTTCGCCGCCCGCGCCGCCATCAGGACGATGCCGGCGCCGAACAGCATCGAGAAGATCGTCATGAACTTCTGGTCCGCCAGCAGCCGGCTCCAGAGAAAGACCTGGAGATTTGCTCCCTGCAGGTCGCCGTAGGCGGTCGGATTGAAGTACGCCGCATCCGGCATCGCGAAGTACTGGATGTTGATGGCCAGGATGCCGAGCAGCGCGAAGCCCCGCAGCACGTCGATCGCGTCGATGCGGGCCGCCTGGGAGACGGGGCCACCGATGGCGGTTGCGGCGGGGTTGGTCACTGCTCCTGCGACGGCATCTCCCCGAACGCTTTCAGCACCTCGCGCGTCATGTCCCAGCGGTCGAAGCCCTGCCGCCCGTAGTCGAGCCCGCGGCGCACGATGACGAGGTCGTGGGTCGGCACGATCACCACGTACTGCCCGCGGTTGCCCGACGTCGCATAGGCATTCTTCGGGACGTCGGTCCGGCCGTCCGGCACGAGCCAGAACTGGCCCCCGTAGAAGTTGCCGCTCTCGGCCGTGGCGGGCGCGGGCGTGCGGACGAAGTCGATCCATTCCTCGGAAATGAGCCGCTCGCCGTTCCAGACGCCGCCCTGCAGGTACAGCAGCCCGAAGCGCGCCACGTCGCGCGCGTTCGTATACACCTGACTGCTCAGGATGAAGTCGCCGAAGCGGTCGGTGCTAACGAGCGTATTGCGCATCCCGATGCGGTCGAGCAGCCGGCGCCGCGGGAACTCGCGGTAGACCTGCTCGCTGTCGAGCGCGCGTTTCAGGGCGTAGACGCCGAGCAGCGTGTCGTAGTTCTCGTAGTCCCAGTTGGTTCCCGGTTCGCGAATCAGGGCGCGGCTGCGCGCGCCGACTACCGAGCTCGCCCCGGCCCAGTACGAAAGACCCGAGCCGATCGCGTACTCGCGGCCGCCGTTGTCGACCGTCTGGAGCCCGCTCGACATGTTCAGGACGTGCCGCAGCGTGATGCCGGAGCGCGGGTCCCGGCCGCTGGCCGACGCCGGGAAGAAGTCGTAGCCGAGCGGCGCGTCGAGCGCCAGCTTCCCCTCATCGACCAGCATCCCGATCAGCGTCGACGCGATGCTCTTCGCCGTCGACCAAGTCCGCGTCCGCGTCGTCATCTCGACGCCCGGCGCGTACCGCTCGTGGACGATCCGCCCCCGATGGACGACGAGCAGGCTGAGCGTCACCTGCTCGGGTGATGCCCGGTCGAACGACCAGTCGGAGGCCGCCCGCAGCGCGGCCTCGTCAACGTAGGACGGGAGCGGATGTGACGGGACCTTGTCGCCGTCCGGCCAGGCTATCGCCGACGGATCGCCGGGTGGCGGCGCCAGCGTGAGGCTCGGTAGGTTGTCGACGTCGTCGAGGGTCTGATCGGGCGCGAGGATCACGCAGCCAATCCCGTCGCGGAACGCGGCCCGCATCCGCGGCGTGCCGTGCCCGGCGCCGACCGTCACGGCCTTCCGGCGCAGGTCGACCTCGTAGTCGCCGCCGCCGGCCGTCCCGATCGGCTCCGGCAGGAACGCCAGCTCCTGTGCGAACACCTGCTCCAGCGTCCGGTTCGACGTGAACAGCCCGTTGCACATCAGGAGCGCCTGCTGGCCGTGGCGGACCATCCGCCGCTGCTGCTGCCAGTAGTCGTAGGTCTCCTGCTGCTGGGCGCTCGCGCTCACGCCGATGAGCAGCCCGCCTGCAAGCGCCGTGGCGAGAACGTTCTTCATCGGAGCCTCCATCAGTAGGTGTCGCGGGTATCGCGCGTGTCGCTGCAGCCGACGGCTGCCGGATTCGCTCAGGCGCCCGGTTCGCCGCGCAGCCCTGCTGCGGCCATTCTACCCGGCCGTGGAACGGTTCCAAGGTCGGCCGTGCAGATATCGCCGTCCATTGCTCGAGCCACGTTTCACCGACAAGGTCTTTCTGGGTCTTCCGACCGGGCGCTTCCACCGCCCGATCTTAGTTGCGGTATCGTTGCTCGGACTGTGGCTCGCCAGCGTAGCCACACATCGTTACGGCGTCCTCCGTGTTGGTCGGAGAGCGAGCTCAACGAATGCGCTGACGGAAGGGAAATCGGAATCCATGGATGAAGGCTACACATGGTTGAAGGGTATTGCCGATCGGATGAAGAGCGAAGTTTCCAAGGGGGCTGCGCCGGGGCCTGAGCGGCTAACCGTGCGCAAGATGCTTGAGCAGTTTGGCTATCAACGCCGGAGCGACGGGATCAACAACCACATCCGAAACGTACTGGAAGAGTTCATGCTTCGTACGAACGAGGACTTTACGGCGGCCTGGCCCGACTCGCCCATCACGATCGAGCTCGATTCAGACGCCGCGGGGGCATCCGCGGCGCCCCGCACATCCGATCCCACGCATCGCGTCTCGGCGTTCCTGGACAGGAAGTCTCCACCCGCAAGTGTCAAGCCCGAGAGTTCGCTGAAAGAAGCAACCACGATCATGCAGATGAACCACTATTCCCGGCTACCCGTGATGAAGAACGAGCGGGAGGTGTCGGGAATAGTCACCTGGCAGTCAATTGGGACCCGTCTGGCGCTAGGACTTGACTGCACGTATGTCCGACAGTGCATGCAGCCTGCGGAAGTGATTCCCACCGATACCCGGTTGTTCGACGCGGTACACAAGGTGGCTGAACACGGATACGTGCTGGTGCGCGGTGAAAAAAATGTGATCACTGGAATCGTGACGGCCACGGACGTCGCGCACCTGTTCGAGAAACTTGCCCGGCCGTTTCTGCTCATCGGCGAGATCGAGGACCATGTACGGAACCTCATACAAGGAAAGTTCACGTTCGATCAGTTACAGGCTGCATCCGGTGAAGAGCGAGCCATCGACGGATTGGCCGACCTGACGTTCGGCGGTTACCGCAGACTTTTGGAGAACAAGGACAATTGGAAGGGCCTGAACCTCGACATCGATCGCGCGGAATTCATCCGGCACCTGGATGCCGTACGAAAAATACGGAACGAGGTTGTGCACTTCAATCCCAAAGGGCTCAACGAAGTTCAGCTAAAGACCATCAGGAACGTCGCGCGTTTCTTCGACCACCTGGCGCGAATGACCTCGGCGTAGGAACTGTCACGAGATTGCGAACGCCAGCATTGTCATGTTCATCTCGTCCGGATTCTGGAGGAGAGTCGAACGCAGATGAAGATACTCACGTGGAATGTCAACAAGGCGAGCCTTTCACGGTCGGGCGTGTGGCAGAGATTGGTGCAAGAAGATGCGGACATCGTGCTGCTACAGGAAGTGACCAGGATTCCCGATCGGATTCTGCACCTCTACAACGGAAACTGTCATTCTGTTTGTCCCAGGTTCTTCGGCGGTCACCATGCCAGGTTTCAGACGGCGGTCCTCACCAAATGGGCGATCAACAAGAGACCGTTTCTGAAATCCGACCTCGAGTGGGTCAACAAGATTCACGCCGAGCGCTATGGATGGATCCTCGGATGCGAGGTCGTCGACGACGCGGGAGCGCGGTTCCGTGTGGTTTCGGTTCATGCGCCGGCCTTTCACGTCCCACGGGAGTTTCTGGACGGCGTGGATGTCTCGGCCATCCAGCTGAGGAACAACCCGAAGCTCTGGTTCACGGAGATCTTGTGGTCTCTACTTGAGAACGCGAAGATTACCGACGATACCAACTGGATCGTGGGGGATGACTTCAACAGCTCTGTCAAATTCGATGAACCAAGGAACAGAGGCAACCGGGAAATCGTGGAGAGGATGACGAAGCTAGGTCTGACGGATTGTCTCAGTCCCGACGCCGAGAAACCCGTGCCGACGTTTCAGCAAACGACCAAGGCGGTGGAGCACCAGCTCGACTACCTCTACGTAAGCACGCCGCTCCTGAAGAGGCTGAGGAATGCGCGGGTACCGAGCCGCCAGGAAGTGTTCGACCAGGTGCCGAGAGTGAGCGACCACCTGCCGGTTGTGTGCGAATTCAATTGAGTCTTCATCCGTTCCACAACCCGTTTTCGCCTGCCAGCGCCGAGGCTTCGGGACTTCCGCACCGAGGTTCCGACCGTCCGGTGGGTGGCGACAAGCCGAAGTCCCGCGTATGGCAGCGGTCCTGATTGCCGGGTGCGGAGATGTCGGGAGGGAGCTGGCGCGGCGCCTGCTGGCGGACGGACACGAGGTGTACGGACTGCGCCGCCGCGCGCATCTCCTGCCGGGGGGCGTTCAGCCGGTCGCGGGGGACCTTGGGGATCCCGACAGCTTGCGGGCGGTGCCGGGCGGGCTCGACGTGCTGTGCTACGCGGCCGCCGCCGACGGGCGCTCGGCCGCAGCGTACCGCGCCGCCAACGTTGACGGTGTCCGCAACGTGCTGCAGGTCGTCGCGCGCACCAGCTCGCTACGCAGGGTGTTGTACACGTCCGGCGAGACCTTCCTCGGCGAGGTGCTGCTCGACGGCGGGATCGAGCTTCCTGCACTCGGTCGCCAGGCGGATGCCGGCCAACCGATCGAGTTTTTCCGTCAGGGCGGCTTCTACCGCCTGACTCCGATTTCGGTATCGTTGCTCCGACACCAGCGTGTCGACACGGTCAAGCAGCGTAGCGTCGAGTGTCAGTGCGACCTTGGCTTTCGGCATTGGTCTGAGTGGTATGACGATTCATCATACGAGAGTATTTGCCCGCTAATTTTTGGAACGGACGTTCATGAGGGTCCTGATCGCCGGCTGCGGGGACGTCGGGGGCGAACTGGCGAGGCGCCTGCTGGCGGACGGACACGAGGTGTACGGACTGCGCCGCCGCGCGCATCTCCTGCCGGGGGGCGTTCAGCCGGTCGCGGGGGACCTTGGGGATCCCGACAGCTTGCGGGCGGTGCCGGGCGGGCTCGACGTGCTGTGCTACGCGGCCGCCGCCGACGGGCGCTCGGCCGCCGCGTACCGTGCCGCCTACGTTGACGGTGTCCGCAACGTGCTGCGCGCAGTCGCGCGCACCAGCACGCTGCGCAGGGTGCTGTACACGTCGAGCACTCGCGTCTACTCCCAGAACGGCGGGGAATGGGTGGATGAGGAGTCTCCCACTGGCGGCGACGATATATATGCCCGGCTTCTACTCGAGGGCGAGGCAGCCGCTCGGGAAAGCGCGGCGCCTGCCGTCGTCGTGCGTCTCGCAGGCATCTACGGACCGGGTCGTACGCGCCTCATCGACCGGGTGCGGGCGGGCGAGCCGTGCACGGCGGCATACACGAACCGGATCCACCGCGACGACTGCGCCGGCGTACTGCGCCACCTGATGCGAGTCGAACGGCCGCTGCCGCTGTATCTGGGCGCCGACCACGAGCCGGCCACGCAGTGCTCGGTGATGGACTGGATCGCCGGGCGGCTCGGGCTTCCCGCCCCCGCCCGCGCGGTCACCGAAACGAGCGGGCTGGGCAAGCGCTGCCGCAACGCGCGCCTCGTCGCCAGCGGCTACGCGTTCGAGTACCCCGGCTTCCGGGATGGCTATGGAGCCATGATTGGCGATCCAGCGGGCGAGGAGGGATCGTCAGAGCGGATTTCTTAACGTTCGAATTCGACCGTATCCTGCTGCCTGGGTTGAATAGGGTGTGACTGCGCGAGCGGTGTAGGCAGCCGGCGGTTGCTCCGTTCGACAATGCGGTCAGTCGACGACGGATCACTGATTCCACGCTGCCGTCACAGGCCGGACGTTCCCGCGGGAACGCCGGGCTCTTCGGCCATTCCGGGCCGCGGCCGCCACAGGATTCCGATCGCCCATTTCAGGTCCAGCCGCTCGCCGCGCCACGCCGGCGTGGCGGTGGTCCCGTCGATGTCTATGCCGGCTGTCGCCAACCGCTTCGCCGTCGGCTCCAGCGGCAAGCCGGTCCAGTCCGGTGCCGGCGGCACGGTCGGTAGCGGCCGCCCGTCCGGGCGCACGAACGCCGCCGCTCCCCTTGAGTCAACCGTGACTTGAAACCCTTCCTCGTGCACCGCCCGATGATGCCGTCGGCAGAGCAGCACCAGATTGTCGAGCGCCGTCGCCCCGCCATGCGCCCAGTGCCGTATGTGATGCGCATCGCTGCGGCGGGCCTGGCATCCGGGGAATCGGCACTGCCGGTCGCGAGACGCCAGCGCCCTGCGCAGGGCGGGGGAGATGGTGCGGGTCTTGCGGCCGACGTCGAGCACCTGCCCGTCCGGGCCATGTCGCATCTCGACGGTGGCGGCGTCGCAGGCCAGCCGCTGTGCGGTTGCTGCTGAGACGTGAATGCCGCCCACTTCTTCCAATGCTGCCTGCCGCTTTGCAACCAGGCCGGATGCAGACCCGGGCCGGCGCGGTCCCGGACAGCGCGAAGGTGTTCCGTGCGAGGGATGGTGGCGCTGTGCTGGCGGGGACGTTCCCGCGGGAACGTCAGCATCTTCTGCGAGCGTGCCGGCGTCCACATGCAAGACGACCTGGTAGCGATCGCCCGCGGTGCCGCGGTCGAGTCCGCCGGCCAGGGCGCATTCGGCCACCATTCCCCATGCATCCGCCTGCCGCTGGCCGAAACTCGGCGCCACCCCCACCGCTTCGTCCACCGGGTCCGGCTCGTCCGCAGACCGCGCCGCTGCCGCCGCGCGCAGTTCCTCATCCAGCGCCGCTTCCAGGGCCCGCCGCACCACGGCGCCGACCTCCGGCGTCAGCCGGCCCCGGATCACCACCATTCCGTCGTCGTCCACCCAGGTGTGCAGCACGCGGCTGGCGTGGCGCCGCCGGTCGTCGGCCGCCTCCGCAGTGCGGTCCACGCGCCGCCAGGCCCGTACCACCTGTTCCACGTGCGCGGCCGTCCCGGCCAGCGCCACGTCGAGCAGCGTCTGCTCGGTCTTGGGCGTCGCCACCCGCGTGACGGCGCGCACCTTCGAGTAGGAGATCACGCCGCGCCGCATGGCGTCGCTCAACCTGGGCAGATCGGCGAGGGCGCTCGCCACCCGCACGTGCTCGCGGGCCGCGCCTGGAGCAAGACCGGCGCGCCAACTCAACCAATGGGCGCAGGAGGTGAAGCCGCTCCAGCCGTCGCGTTGGTCGAACTGATGGATGAGGACCAGCAGTTCGTACGTGGCGGCCTGGATGCGGGCCGAGAGTTCGGCGATGCGGTCGGCCAACTGCTCCATCTCGGCGCGTGGTCCGCTGGGAGATACGAACCGCGCACCGCGAATGCGGCCGTCCGCCGGTCGATTGTCCACTGTCGGTACCGGCGGCTGGGCTGATGGATGAATGGCGGGACGATCGGCGACGACGTGTCGGGAAAGAGGCATGACTTCATCATAAACCACTGTTTTTAAATGGCTTGCATGGCTTTCAGGCGGTCGCCGCGGGCGTGGGGTGACGAAATTGGTGCCCGGGTTGGCCGATGGCCGCCAGCGGCGCAGAGGGACGGTCTGAGGCGCATTCCTGAAGCCGGTCCGGACAGGCGCCCACCAGCCTCGAAAAGGCTGTCAAGCAAAAAACGAACAAAGGGCGAAAAAGTTCGTCGTCAGCCCGCGCGACGCTCCCGCGGGAACGCTGCGCGGGCTGGGGATAGCCCGGCAGGCTGGGATGCCGAGCGCCGCCTACTCGTCCAGATCGATGACCACTAACAGCCTGTGGTGAAACCCCGCGTCGCACCGAGACCCGCCCGTATCAATGCTGCGCACGGCTCGGTCAAGGCGCGAGGAGCGAGCATATTCCCAATATGTGAGCCCCTACTGTTTTCAATGCCCAACGCAGGTCCTGCGCGGGATGCATCGCCGGTCGAATGCAGCGGGGGTTTTGCCACAGGCTGCTCGGTGGGCATCCAGCCACGCCGGCAGTCATTTCGGGACGTTAGACCGCAGGCGCTCGAAAACGCTGCGCTTGTAGTCGGGGTCGTCGAGCACGACCCGCGCGACGCGAACGCGTAGTCCAGTTGATTCGCGGCGCTGTGCGGCGCTCGCTCCGACGGCGCATAATGGCACATGGCTGAACGACCTACCGGCATCCCGCCCGGCACCCGCGGTCCGGGCTATGCCCGTGCACCCGAGCATCGGATCGCGTACGTGCCGCAGCATGCGCGCGTGACCGTCAGCGCCGGCGGGATCGCGGTCGCGGCGACGACCGACGTCGTGGCCCTGGAAGAGCAGGGCTATCCGACGCGCTATTACCTGGCCCGCGACGGCGTCGACATGACGCGGGTGGAGAAGACCGGGAAGACGACGTACTGCCCGTTCAAGGGGCTTGCCACCTACTACGTCATCCGCGGTCCCAACGGCGAGATCCGCGATGCGGCGTGGAGCTACGAGCAAACCTTTCGCGATGCCGAGCTGGTGCGGGACCGTCTCGCGTTCGATGCCGGCAAGGTGGACGAGTCGGTAGGGTAGCCGGTCGCCACGAATCGGCGTCGAGCCGTCGGCGCATGGCCGGCGGTTACGGTGCTACTCGTCCAGTTCGATGACCACCAGGTGGGCGTCGAGCCACGCCGGCAGCCATTTCGGGACGTTGGGCCGCAGGCGCTCGAAGACGTCGCGCTTGTAGTCGGAGTCGTCCAGCACGACGCGCGCGCGGCCCGTCAACGTCTCACCGCGAATCGTCACGGTCACCGGCGCGTTCCCCTCGCGCACGGCGCGCCACCAGGGGCCATCGGCGCCGACGAACACCTGGCTGCCTTCACGCCGGTAGTTCACCGGCAGCGCACGGCCGTTCGGTAGGTCAAGGAGCATGACGATGCCGGCCTGCCCTCCTTGCGGATCGTTCTCGAGCTCCCGCATCACCCGCGGGTTGCCGATCAGCAGGGCGTAGGACAGCAGGCCGACGAATACGAGCCCGAACAGAGCCGGGAGCAGGACCAGCCACTTGACAAGGGACATTGCTTGCAACCCCTACGCTCTGGTGGCTACTGCATTCGCCACCTGCGCATAGAGCCGCCGACAGGATAGCTGGTCCCGCACCCGCCCGCGCGACAGACCGCAGCTAGTTCGCCAGTGGATGCGGTCGTATCTGGAACCGCACGATCTCGCTCGTCGTCCCCTTGCCTCCCTCGATGTGGAACGGCGATCCCGTGTTGAAGCTGGACCAGACGCCGCGCCCCTTCCACCCGGCGTCCGGATCGTCGATGCGGCCGTCGAGGCCGCGGCTGTAGAAGCCGAGCGGGTACGGGACGCGCATGACGACCCACTCGCCGCTGTCGGGGTCGAGCGCCAGCAGCGCGTCCGACGACGTGCCGTTGGCGATGGGCACGTTCGCGCCGAGCCCAAGTGTGTTGAACTGGTCGACCCAGTTGTAATAGTGATAGTCCGCGTTCGCCGAGCCCTCGACGCCCTTCAGCTTCGGACCCGGGGTCGAATGGAGCGTCCACCCCTCCTTGCAGTGCTGGCCGGTGGCCGTGGGCCCGTTCAACACGGTGCACTTGCTGCGGTCGAAGCTGGCGAGGTGCCCGCTCCCGCCGAGCGCGGTCCAGATCAGCCCGTTTGTGTCCACGTCGATCCCGCGCGGGCCGAATCCCCACTCCTGCGGGTTCCCGTCCGGATCGTACGGCGGCTCGTACACTTCCGATACGCAGCTCTGGGGAGGATTGTCGCCGGGGTCCAGGCGCACCAGCCGCCCCGGTACGTCGAACCGCCTGGAGATCCAGACGGAGCCGTCCGGGTGCGGAATCACGCCGTAGGCGCGCTTGAACTTGTCGAGGCTGCCGATCCGCGTATCCAGCGCCGGGTCGATCTCGACCTCGCCCGCCGCGTTCGGCTCGTTCCACGGTCTGGTGATCCGGCCGTCGCCGTTCGTGTCGATCACGGTCGGACACCAGCCCTGCGCTGCCTGCTCGTCGCCGGTCTCGTCGTACAGCCGTGTGTTCAGCCAGCCCACGGCCTCGGTCGATCCGCTCATCCAGAGCGTGTCGTCGGCATCGTCGGCAAACTGCAGGTGGTGCGTGAAGTAGCAGGTGTTGATCAGCTCGAACTCGCCGGTCTCCGGGTCGAAGTAGGACACCTGGCGGGACTCGGCGCGATGTTGAATCGGATAGTACTGCGCGGACGGGTGGTCCGAACCCTCCAGGCACCAGGTGGGCACGTCGTTCGGCCGGACCGCCTGGGTGATCCAGAGGCGTCCCTTGCCGTCCAGCATCGGGTTGTGGGCGCTCCGGCTCTGGAGATTGACCCGTTCGTTGCCCCAATAGAGCGACGGAATGGCGGTCGACGATCCCTGATAGGAATTGCCGCGCGGCGGCCGCTCGACGAGGGTCGGCAAATCCATCCGGACCGACCGGTGAGTGCGCGGATCGGTGATCACGAGGCCGGCGCCGCCCACACCGTAGACCGGCCCGTTGGCGTTGAGCGTCGGGTTGCGCTTGTCGGTCGTGACCTCGTCGTGCACCATGCCGCGCGGGTGGCCCCAGGCCCACATGCTGAGGACCACGTTGCGTTCCCTGCCCTGCGGGCGTGGCGGCGCAGGCGGCAGCTCGCCGGCGGCAATCCGGTCACTCCAGTCGGCGTACAGCTGGATGGCGCGCGACCGCCCCAACCGATTTATCTCGACCGCCATCGCCGGCCCGCTCCGGCCGGCGCGGATGCGGTAATCCCACGCTTCGACGGCCGAGTCGAACTCATCGAGGTCGAGCATCGGCATCTCGCGCGTCGCCTGATTGCCGATCTGGTGGCAGAGCTGGCAGCCATCCTTCAGCCGGTCGACCCAATCGGCCTGCGTCAGCATGGTGACGCCGATGCCGTTGCCGCGCGGCCCGGTGCCGGGAAAGTCGCTGGCCGGCGGCACCTCGAGCAGCGAGTACCAGTAGTTGGCCGGATAGATCTGCGCCGCGTCGTGCGGCGTGGCGGCTGCCGTCGCGGTCAGCTCCAGATCGTCGCCCGGGCCTGCGGGGGTCTTCTCGGAGTCGGCGAGGCCGTATCCGCGCACCCACACCTGGTAGGTGGCTTCCGGGAGATCCGGAACCAGAAACCGTCCCGCGTCGTCGGTTACGACGATCTTCCGGTACCGGGTATCGAAATCCCGCGTTTCCGCAATGACCCAGACGCCGGCCTCCGGACCGGCCGCGCTGGTCACGACACCACTGATGTCAGCGTCCTGGGCCGAGACGAATCCGCCCATCCCCGCGAGGCCTACCGCCACAAACGCCGCCGCCGCACAGACGCTGATTGCACGAAATCCTGCGGTCATGTTGTCCCTCCCCTGCGTGCCTTGCGATGTCCATCGGTCTCTAGTCGATCTGATACTCCGGTGTGCTCATGATGAGGTGGGCCACCATCCGCAGTGGATCTTCCAGGTAGGTGCTGGCCCGGTCGATATCCGTGGTGCCGAGCTCGTCGTCCAGGAACCCGATCAGTACGTCGCGCGTGTCGCTCGATACGGGCATCCGAAGGAACCTGGCGAGCAGGTAGTCGACGGCCTCCGTGGTTGTCGCGGCGCCCGTGTCAAGGATCATATTCGTCATGTCAATCCGGGCCGTGCCGCGCGGCGTCGGAATCAGCTTGCGCATGGCGTGGGCCCACGCCTGGTAGCCGGAGACGCGCGTGTTGAACAGTTCATCGCGCTCCGTGGCCGCCAGATCGAATGCCGACATCCTGCCTGGGTCATCCAGGGCGATCGCGGAGCTGTACGGGTAGCCGCGGCGCAGGCGCTGGCCGACAATCCCGTCCCCGCTCTGGCCGAGGAGATTGGGATCGTCGAACGCGATGACATCCGGAAACAGGTAGTTGAAGGCGACGTTGCCGCGCTCCTGGATCAGCGCCGGCGTGATCCACGACTTGCCCTGCGCCCAGCCGGCCACCGACGGCGGGTTCAGCAGGTGCTGGCCCAGCGCAATGGTCGTCCGGTTGAAATCGGGAATGCCCGGCACGTCTTCGGCGCCCAGGTGCTTGAGCAACGTAATCACGTGCTCCACCGGACCCTTGATGTGCGCGCCGTAGCTCGCCGCGCTGTAGAAGTCCCGCGACAGGAACATCGTCGTCAGCAGCGGCCGCAGCTCGTAGCCGTTGTCCCGGAACACCGCGCCCAGCTTCGCCTGCAGCTCCGGCGACGGGTCCTCGTGCACGAAGAAGCGGTAGATCTTCGCCGCGATGTACTCCGCCGTCACCTCCTGCTCCAGGATGATGTCGAGCAAGTCCACGCCGTCGAAGTTCCCCTTCCGGCCCAGGAACGTCTTCTCCTCTTCGTCATGCAGCGCCGGGTGCACCACGAAGTCCAGGTTCTCGAAGTTCCAGCCGGTGAAGGCGCGCGCCGCCTCGCGCACGTCCATCTCGGAGTAGTTGCCCACGCCCATCGTGAACAGCTCCATCACCTCGCGGGCGAAGTTCTCGTTCGCCGCGCCCTTCACGTTCACGCCCGCGTCGAGATAGTAGAGCATCGCCGGGTCCTGGGCGACGGCCACGACCAGGTCCCGGAAGTTGCCGGCCGCGTGCCGTTCGAACGTCTCGACCTGGAGCAGCATCTTGCGGTAGTCGCGCACCTTGTTCTCGGCGGTGGCGAAGTGGCCGTGCCAGAACAGCGCCATCTTCTCTTCGAGCGGGCGATTGGTGTCGAGCATCCGCTCGGCCCACCAGTAGCCGACGCGGCGGGTCTCGAGCTGCGTGGCGCGCAGCCAATAGAAGAAGCGGTCGGACACGGGCTGCATGTGGCGGTTGACGCCTTCGGGCTTTACGCGGATCCCCATGCTCGCGCCACGCTTCATTGCCAGGTCGGTGGCGGCGGGCCGGCTCGGCGGGAAATGCGTCAACGTCTCGTCCCACAGGCCGGAATGCTCGAACGGCAGCAGGTGGTCGTTCGGGATGTCGTCGTACTCGACGAGGGAGCGCACCGCCTGCTCGGGCGTCATGTCCGCCAGCTTCTGGATCTCCTCCGGCGTCCCGCTGAAGCCCGCACGGCCCAGCAGGTGCTCGGCGCGGTCGTAGTTCCAGTCGGCCGCGGAGATCGGGGCCAGGTCACCCTCCCAGGCTGCGGGCCCCGGCGACCAGTCCCCCTGACCGGCCACGGCGGCCGGGCTGGTGACACCCAGCAGCAGCACGGCGCCGACGGCTGCGCAACGGTGATGTCGAGTCGTCATCGGTCGGTCCCCCACATGCTCGGGCCGGTCCCACCTGCAGGTGCTTCCATTGTGGAACTCCTGACGGCGTTGTCAAGTGGAGCTTGAATGTCTCGGTGCTACTCGCGGCCTGCGGGCGCGAGACCCTGGTAGAGAAACCGCTGTACGCGCCTGCCTTGCAGCGTCTCGGTGACGTACAGGTTCCCGCTGCTGTCGGCGTCTACGTTGTGGGGGACGTCGAGCTGTCCGCCCCAGTGGCCGTGCCGGCCGAAATGCCCCAGGATTTCCAGCGACTCGCGGAGCGCGATCCACACGCGGTGGTTCGCCCCATCGAGCACGTAGAGATAGCGCTGCTCCGGGTCCGCCGAGAACGCAACGCCGGACGCCGCGCCGGACAGGCGCGTGTGTCTGGCGATGAACTGTTCCTTTACAAACGTGCCGTCCTTCGTGAATACCTGCACCCGGTCGTTGGCGCCGATATCCGCGTCGTCCGGACGGTTGCCGTACGCGCCCCACATCCGCTTGAACGCACCCGTGCCGGCATCGAAGACGATGACGCGGCGGTTTCCGTAGCCGTCGGCCACGTACAGCTCGTTGGTCGCCGGATCCACTTCCATGTCGGCCGCCCGCTGCAGGTTCCGGGTGTCGCTGTTGCCTCCGCTCTGTCCCTGCCGCCCGATCTGCAGCACGAACGTACCGTCGCGCGTGTCGACCGACACCCCCACGACAGGCCCGACCGCCCACTTCTCCGGCAACGGTTTGGGCCATGCCGGGTCCCACTCGAACGTCGGCGCCATGGCAGGCTCCAGGCTCTGGGCCGCGCCCGGTTCGACAAGCGGCGGTCCGACGGCCCGGATCACGACGATCACCAGCAACGTGGCGCCGACACCGAACAGGCGATTGCGCGTCAGCGTGCCTCCTCGCGGTCCGGGGTGACGGGAGCGACGCCGGCTGCGTCCGCCAGGAAGCCAATCGCGGCGGCATGCACGATGCGCCCGTCGTTGACGAACGCCTCGTGGTTGGCCACCACCTCCGCCTCGTCGTACACGTAGTTCACCATCATGCCCACCGACTGCGCGAGGCCGGACGGCGAAGGGTCGCCCATCCAGTTGATCCGTTGGAGGCGCGCGCCGTTGCGCAGGTGAAAGCGGGCGACCGCATCGACGGGGTGCCGCCCCCGCTTCTCGTGCAGGAGGTAGTGTGCACAGAGCCGCAGCAGGTGCGGTTCCAGATCGTCCGCCGGTCCGTGAGCGGCCGGCCACTCCGGACTCTCGACAGCGCGGAGATCGTCCGCGCCGGGGAGCCGGTTCTCCCGGGCGGCCCTGCTCAGCCAGCCGCGGAACCCGGGGATGGGCGACAGCGTGGCGAACCTGCGCAGCGCGGGCATTTCCGAGGCGATCTCGTGGACTACCTGCTTGATGAGGAAGTCGCCGAACGAGATACCGACGAGTCCGCGCTGGCAGTTGCTGATGGAATAGAACACCGCGGTGTCGGCTTCGAGGTCCAGCTCGACCTGGCCGAAGATCAGATCGTGGACCGACGCAGCCAGTCCCTTGCAAAGAGCCACCTCGACGAAGACGAGCGGCTCGTCGGGGAGGGAGGGATGGAAGAATCCGAAGCAGCGCCGGTCCTCCTCGAGGCGCCGCCGCAGATCTTCCCAGTCGAGGATCTGGTGTACCGCTTCGTAATCGATGATCTTCTCGAGCACGAAAGCAGGCGTGTGCCAGTCGATGCGGCGCAGCTCGAGAAACCCGCGATTGAACCAGGCGCGGAGCAGATACAGGAAGTCGTCGTCCAGCGGCTTGAGCCCGGGCCGCTCCGGCAGCGCGTCTAGCAGCATCGCGCGCATCGCCAGGAGGTCGGACATGCCGTTCGGCGCGGTATTGAGGAGGCCGAGCAGGTCGCGGCGCGGCGACTCGGCCGCCCGCGCGAGGGCGGTCGCCGTCTCCGGACCTGGGTCGTCACGGTAGGCCGCAATGGCCGCATCGAGAACTGCAGGGTCGGGGCCCAGGTCACGTGCGAGGAAATCAAAGAACTTGCGCCTTTCGCCGGCGTCGAGCCTGGCGAACGTGTCCAGGGCGTCACGCGCGAGGGTGACCACCGACGCTTCGCCCCGCGTGCGGAGCAGCTTCCGGCAGACCTCACGCAGGTCCTCGGCAACCGGCGGGGCGGCCGGCTGCTCGGCGCCGCGGCCCATAAGCTCGCCACGCGCCTTGGCGAGGCCCGCCACGATCCCTTTCCAGAAGGAGTTTCGAAACCGCATGACGGGTCAGTCCGACGTGCCCATTCTACGTGCGACTGTCCGTTTGTGCTGGTGCGGGGGCGGAAGGAAAAGATAATGCGACGCCGCACGGAGCGGAGCTGGCGGCGCCCGCCAGCTCCGCCGTTGGCGACGAGAGTGTTCTACAACCCGACGCCGCCGCCGCCGAAGGCGAAGGTCGCCCCGACGCCGATGACGCGCGACTTGGCGGTGTTGCGGCCGGCTACTACCTGTCCGGCGAACACGTTCAGGCTGATCGCGTCGGTGACGTTTGCGAGCAGCCGCCCACCGACGATATGCGCGTCTTCCTCCAATGCCGGAAAGCGGCTGGGAGAGAAGCCGGCCCCGCCGATGTCGATGCCGTCCCGCGCGTTGACCATCTGATAGTCGACGCCGAGCGTCAGCACGTCGTTGAGCGGGAAGAAGCCGGCCAGGTTGAAGAAGACGTCCGCCGGAATGTCGACTTCGCCCGTCGTTCCGCCGACGGCCATTTCGTTGATATCCGTGCTCCCACGGAACCGGTAGCCGAGCTCGGTGGAGAACCCGGCGTGTCTCCAGAACCTGCCGGCGATGATCGACCCTTCGAACCCGTGGCCGCCGTCGCCGAGCGAGTTGATGTAGCCGGTCTCGTAGTTGCCGGCGGCAATCAGCGCACCGCGAATCGCGACGCTCGGCGCGTTGCTGACGTATTCGTCGACGATGCGCCACGTCACGGCGATGTTGGAATCACCCAGGCCGCTGAAGCTCTCCTCCGGCGTCGGGCCGACCGGTCCGGGCAGGAAGCTACGGGCCCAGGCCGACTGAATGTCGATGGCGACGGCATCCGTGAAGGCGTAGTTGACACCGAACCACAGCGTGCTCTGCGACAGGTGCGCATCGGTGGCGCCCAAGGGACCCTTGGTGGCGGTGTCGGCGCGGAAGAACTCGGTGGCGCGCTGATTGGCGAACGTCACGCTGACGGAGCCGGTCTCCGGTTCCGAGATCCACGGTGTGCCCTGCGCGTATGCGGGCCGGACCTGCACGGACGCCAGCAGCGCCAGACAGGCAGCGAATGTGATGAGCGAACGACAGTGGCCGCGCATTTTTCTCGTGTCTCCAGTCAAAGGAAAATCCACAGGAATGGCCGGGACTACAGCTTGTAGCGGCGGCTGAGGAAGTAGTGCACCAGCTCCATCTTGAGGGAGCAGTCTTCGTCGTCGACGGTCGCGCCGCCGCACAGCGCACGCACGGCGTCGCCGTCTCCGGCCTGGGCCTGGCCGCCTTCGTACATCGCCAGGAGGCTGGCCGTCAGGCTCTCGGCGCGGTCGCGGTCGAGCTCGCCCTTCTGAATCGGGCAGTCGTCGCAGACCATTTCGTTGAACGTCAGCGCCTTGCCCTGCGAGTACGCGGCGCGGGGGCTCACCTTGCCCGCACCGGTGCCGATGGAACCCGACGCGTCGACTGATCCCGGGATCAGCCATAACCCGGCGGCGAGCAGCACGCCTATACGAATGAATCGCAACATCCCCTCTCCTCCCACAGGACGACCGCCGTGCATTCGACGGCCATGAAATCCAATGTAACAGGAAAACACGGCCGCTAGTGCTGCGGCTCGTTCAGGTCCCAGTTGTAGTCGTACTCGATGGCGCCTTCGAAGCTCTCCATGAAGGTTGCAAGCTCGCCGCCGGCATGCTTACGGAGATGCGCGACCACCGACTCCTCGGTGTTCCCGAAATCCTCGGCGTACCACTCGTAGATGCTGGAAATGACGATGAAGTCGTCGTCGACGACATCGACGCCCCGCGGATTGTTGACGTAGTCACCCGCGCCGGCGTCGAGCAGCGACTCGGTGTTGGCGGCGGTGAACGCGGTCTCCAGCAGATGGGGACAGCCGTAGGCGGCGCAGTTCACGGCGTAGTGAATCCGCTCGTCGCGCCAGATGGGGCGCAGGATGCCGTGCTCAATCTGGTCCAGGGTCAGGTCCTGGCCGGCAACGTTGGTGTGCACGTCGCCCCAGGGGCCGGTGAGGGGGACCACACCCTCGTGGATGTCCTTGATGCTGTCCACGGGGTATTCATCCAGCACGACCTTCACCGTCAGCGCGTTGTAGAGGTTGATCCAGTAGGCCATCTGCTCCGCGCGGGCGTATTCGCGGGGGTCGATCCCTTCCAGATATTCCAGATAGCCGGCCAGCTTCGCCGCATCGGCGGCGTTGGCCGCGAGCGCCGCATAGTCGACGAGATTGACGCCCTCGGGATCGGGGTCGACGTAGGCGTCCAGGACGTCCTGCCATGGAGCATGGTCGAGCCGCTCGACGTTGGACTCGTCGCTCGTGTCCCAGCCGGCAATTTCCTCCGCTGCCGGGGGGCCGCAGGCCGCCGCGAGCAGCGCCGCGCCGAGCAGCGCGGCCATCATGGGGCGTCGTCCCGTGCGTGCCGGTGTCCTCTCAATGCTGTCTGTCTTCATGGTCCTTCCGCTTCGAAATCGGTGCGGCCCGCCTGCACCGCAACCGGACGATCATCCCCAGAATACCAATGCTGGCGCCGATGACCCCGCGCAGAGTCCCGCCGACCTTCGAGCGTCCGAAGCGCCGGCGCAGGCTGTCGACCGGCGTCTCGACCAGCCGCAGGTTCATCTGAATCGCCTTGACCTGCATCTCCACGGTCCAGCCGTAGGCCCTGTCGCGCATGTCGAGTTGCCGCAGGGCGTCAGCGCGGATGGCGCGAAACGGTCCCAGGTCCGTCACGGTCTTGCCCCAGAACAGTCGAATCAGCAGCGACGCGACGCGGTTACCGGCGATCTGCGGCGGTGACAGGGCGCCCGGCTCCATCCGCCCCAGCGCGCGCGAACCGACAACCATGTCGGCGCCGTCCGCGATGGCGCGCAGCAGATCGACCGCCTGCGCCGTTTCGCACGACTGGTCGCCGTCGACGAACAGCACGACGTCCACCGGGCGCAGGGCGGCCAGGGCGGTCAGGCAGGCGACGCCGTAGCCCGGCGTATCTTCGACCACCACGCGCGCGCCCGCGCTGCGCGCCCGTTGCGCCGTGGCGTCCGCCGAGCCGTTGTCACACACCACGAGGTCGTCGATGACGCGCTGTCCGGACTCGGCGCGCAATTCCAGCAGCCCGCCGACGACCGCGCCGATGTTGCCGGCTTCGTCGCGCGCCGGAATCACCGCGCCGACGGTCAGGCCCTCGTACATGATGTGCCGTCAGCCGCGCGCGGCGCCGGCTCCACCGCCGCGGGCGGCCCACCGGCGTCGCACCAGGTCACAGCCGAAGCCCCCCAGAATCAGGCTGAACTCGAGCCCGCGCGCCCACAGCGGCTGGGCGTACGGGTGCATCTCGTAGTCCTGCAGGTTGAGTCCGGTCACGTAGCTGAGCAGCACGGCAACCGAGGCCGTCCATGCCCAGATGCCTGGAGAAACAGCCGCAAAGGGCAGCAGCCACAACAGGTACCAGGGGTTGATCACCGGGGAAACCGCGAGCAGCGCGCCGTAGATCCAGTCGCCGCGCGGAACCCCCCGCGCACCGTTCCGAGTGTAATTCACATAGTAGCACCCCCAGAACACCGCGAATACGAGGCCCAGGATGAGCCTGGATTCGAACGGCGGCAGTGCGTTTTTCAGCAGTCCGAACAACGCGGAATTGAATTCCCACTCCCGCGCGAATACCTGGAAGGAGGCGAGGTCACTGGCGCCGCGCAGCGCGAACGGCGCATACACCGCGGCCAGCGTCACCGCGAACAGCACCCAGTGCCGGATGCGCGCGCCCGCCAGCACCAGCGGCGCCAGCACCAGCCCGAACGTCTTGGCGCCCGCGGCCAGTCCCAGCATGACCGCGGCGATCCGCCAGCGGCGGTCTCGAGCCATGACGATGGCCGCCAGCAGCAGGCAGGCGCCGGCGCCGTCCGGGTGCGCGGTAAAGGCGATTTCCTTCACGACCAGCGGGCACCAGGCGTAGAGCAGCACGTTGCGGGCCGGCGCCAGGCGCAGCAGCAGCCCCACGGCAACCAGATCGACCGCTATGAGAATCGCCTGCAGCACCGTGACGCTGCCGGGCTGCAGCCAGTAGCCGATCAGAAAAATGAACTGCGTCACCGGGGCGTAGATGGTCGGCAGCTCCGGATAGTTGATGCCGTCCAGAACGGACTGGAACGCCGCCGGCACGCCCGGGTCGACGAAGAACGCCTCGGGCGCGGCGCCGTACGGGGTGCCGGTGGTCGCGAAGCGGTAGCCGTCCCACAGGTAGCGGTAGAAGTCGTCCTCGAAGAACGGGCCGCCCAGCAGCCCGCAGAGGCGGAACGCCACCGCCCAGAAGAGCAGGCGCCCGACCGGGAACGGGGCGTCCAGCCGGCGGAAATACAAGAAGAGCCCGAAGACCGGCAGCGCGGTCCAGGCGACCAGGAGGAAGAAGGCCGTCAGCGGCGGCTCGCCGGACTGTCGCGCCAGAACGGCCAGCGCGCCGTACCCCAGCGCGCACCAGAGACCGACGGCATCGACGCGCCACAGCGGCGCCGCGCGGCCACGCTCAAGCCGGCGCCCGTCCGGCGTCATCTCCGGCACTCAGCTATGGCGCCGAGGCCCGGCCCTGCCGCTCCATGGCCCGCGCGCCCGACAGCATGAGCGACATGCTGTAGTTGCCTTCGTGGCAGGCGTATTCGAACAGGTCTTCGTCCGTCCGCACAAAGGGGTACTCGCCCGAGAAGGGCTGGATCCAACGCGACCCGTCCTCGATCGTGAAGTGGTACGCGATCGTGTCGCCGTCCCAGTGGCCCCGCAGGTCGCCGACGTACTGGCGGATGTGCGACGGCAGGTGCGGCCGTCCATCCAGGCACGACAACGTCGCGAGCCAGCTACGATCCATCAGACACCACAGGCTGCTAGCGCGATTCTACCGCCAGCGGGCGTCCCCGCGGCCGCTGGCGTGTGCTCGACAAGCCCTCGGGAGGGTAGGATGGGCGCGCCAGCCGACATCCTTGTGACGGAGCGCCCGGGGCGCGTATCGTCTTCGGGAGCGACGGCGGCCGCGGGTGGAGCGCGCCGACAAGCGTGCCCGCCGTCGGTCATTGTTCTGGCCTACCCGCGCAACCCACGTGATACGCTGCGCGGGGGAGGATCGATATGCCGATTTCCAGACGCAGGGCGCTTCAGATTTCAGGGTCGGCGCTGACGGGGCTCTCGGTCGGCGCGCTGGCGGGCAGGCCGCTCCTGGCGCGGGGCGGCGAGGCGGCGCAGGACTTCCCGGATTCGCTTGTGGACGGACCGCTGCGGGAGGGGTTCCCCGCGGACCTGCCCCTGCTGCCGGACGGGTCAGCGCCGCTGCATGACCCGAGTGAGGCGGGCGGGATCACGCCGCCGCTCATGTGGCGCACCGAGGGCCGCCGGACGCCCGAGGTCGAGACCGACTATCGGAACATGGCCGTGCGGGTGGACACCCGGGGGCTGGGACGGATGCGCGGGACGCTCCGCTTCCAGGACCTGGAGCAGCTGGAGCAGAGGTCGGCCACCTACCTGCTGCAGTGCGGCGCCCCGAACCCGCGCGGGATCGTGACGTGGACCGGCGTGCGCTTCGCCGACTTCGCCGAGATGCTCGGCCTCCACGAGGGCGTGCACTATTGCCGGTTCACGGCGGCGGACGATTTCTACGTCGACGAGGACATGGACACGCTCCGCCACGACCAGGTGCTGCTCGCCTGGCTGATGAACGGCGACCCGATCCCGGCGGATCATGGTGCGCCGCTGCGTCTCATCGTGCCGTTCCGCTACGGCAACCGGAGCATCAAGTCGATCACCGGCATGATGTTCGCCACCCCGGGCCTCCCGCGCCCGGCCGCCTAGGCGCCGGCCTCTAGCTGCTGCGGGACACGACGCGGAACGACCACCAGTGGTCCGGGCGCGGGGTGCCGAGCGGCGCCGGCGGATTGGCGGGCGCCTCCAGCGAGTTCAGCTTGTCGAGTCGGGCGCCCCAGGCCAGGTCCAGTTCGCCCGGATCCTGCGCGCGCGTCAGCATCACCGGGTAGACGGTGCCGTCGAGCCGCAGCCGGGCCCAGCCGTTGGCTTGCGCAATGCCGGACCAGCGCTTGCCGTCGCAGTTCGAGCAGCTCAGGTACAGGTCGCCGCCGCTGGTGGCAAAACAGTTCAGGTTGATGGCGTGCGGCAGCAGGCCGGTGCGGATCTGGATCTGGCACAGCGTGACCTGATTCGCGAACCGCCAGTCGGTCACCGCCTCGTCGTGCTCCATTCCGAACAGCCAGGCCCCCGGCGTGCGCTCACACGGACAGGTCGCCGACCACGCCAGGAATCCCCCCGCCAGGACGACCACGACAGCGGCTGCCGCGACGAGGGTTGTCCGCTGCAACGCCTTGGCGCGCAGGTCGCCAACTGGTCCGTCAGTCATCGGTTTGCCTCCCATTCCGTCTTCGCGTTGACTGGTGAGTGAGCCTCGCCGCCGCCCCGCTCCTCGAGTCCTGGCCGCACCAGCGCCGGCGGTGCGCCATCCCGCGCCCAGGCAGGATTCGGCGTTTGCACGATTGGCCGCAGGTCGGCGGCGTGAAACGACCGGACTACCTGCTGCTCGGGCGGCTCGCCGTACGTGGTAGAGCGCTGTCTGGGGCTGCGGCCCGCGCCGCTAATCAGCGCCTCCATGCGCTCGGGCGGCAGCTCCTGTCCGAACCCCGCGCCGGCCGCCCGCGTGATGCTTTCGTTCATCAGGGTGCCGCCCAGGTCGTTCACGCCGGCGCCGAGACAGGCGCGCACGCCGCGCGGACCCAGCTTCACCCACGAGGCCTGGATGTTGGGCACCAGCGGGTGCAGCGCCAGGCGGGCCACCGCGTGCATCAGCAGCGACTCCCGGAACGTGGGGCCGCGGCGCGCCTGGCCCTTGAGATAGATCGGCGCTTCCATGTGCACAAATGGCAGCGGAACGAATTCCGTGAACCCGCCGGTGCGCGCCTGCAGTTCGCGGATGCGCAGCAGGTGCCGGGCCCAGTGCCGGGGTCTGTCGATGTGGCCGTACATGATGGTCGCTGTCGTCCGGAACCCGACCCGATGCGCTGTCTCCATCACCTCGAGCCACTGGCCGGTCGACAGCTTGTCCGGACACAGCTCCCGGCGCACCTCGTCGTCGAGTACCTCGGCGGCGGTGCCAGGCAGCGTCGCGAGCCCTGCGGCCCGTAGCTGCCGGAGAAACGTATCGAGCGAGAGGCCGAGGGTGGCTGCGCCCTGCCAGACCTCCAGCGGCGAAAAGGCGTGCACGTGCATGCCCGGAACGGTTGCCTTGACCGTGCGGCAGATCTCCAGATAGGTGGCGCCCGTGTACTCGGGGTGGATGCCCCCCTGCATGCACACCTCGGTGGCGCCGCGCTCCCAGGCCTCCGCGCTGCGGCGGGCAATCTCGTCGAGATCGAGGTTGTACGGCGCGCCGCGCAGGTTCTCACTGAGCTTCCCCTTGGAGAAGGCGCAGAAACGGCAGCGGAAGTAGCAGACGTTGGTGTAGTTGATGTTGCGGTTGACGACGTAGCTGACCTCGTCGCCGTTGACCTCGCGGCGCAGCGCGTCGGCCGCCCGTAACACCGCCACCAGATCGTTGCCGCGGGCGCCGAACAGCTCCGTAATCTCCGACTCGTCCAGACCGTCGCCGCGCGCCGCCTGGTCGCATAGCGCCCGCGTCCTCGCGGTCGGCGCCGGCGCGGCCGGGCTGTCCAGGCGTTGCAGGAGGGCGGCCGGCAGCACCGCGTCCCGGTCGCCGGGCGACCAGGCGCCTTCCCGCGCGAACCCTTCCGCATCGGATGCCCGGCACACGGCCGTTCGGAGCGGCTCCGCGACCCAGGTATCCAGGCGTCTCACGTAGGCGGGGTAGACCGTGAGCCGTTCGGTGAGCGCCTTGCCTTCGCGTTCGGTCTCGCGCGCGAGACGGTCGAGATGCGGCCAGGGCGCCTCCGGATTGACGTGGTCGGGCGTGACCGGCGAAACGCCGCCCCAATCGTTGATGCCGGCCCGGAGCAGACTGCCGTAGGCGTCCGGCGTCAGGTTGGGCGGCGCTTGAATCGCCATGTCGGGGCCGAAGATGAGCCGGGCGCCGGCGATGGTCCACTGCAGGTCGGCCAGCGTCGGTTCGGGCGCCCGCGCCATTCGCGTGTCCGGCTTGGCCCGGAAGTTCTGGACGATGATCTCCTGGATGTGCCCGTACCTGTCGTGCAGGTCGCGGAGGGCGAGCAGCGACTCGATACGCTCCTCGCGCGTCTCGCCAATCCCGATCAGGATGCCGGACGTGAACGGAATCGCCAGCTCCCCGGCGAGGCGGATCGTCTCCAGGCGCGCGTCCGGGTCCTTGTCGGGTGAGCCGTGGTGTACCTCGCCGCGGTCGAGCAGGCGCCGGGAGGCGCTCTCCAGCATCAGGCCCTGCGACGGACATACCTCCCGCAGCGCCAGCAGCTCGCTGCGTGTGACGACCCCTGGGTTGGCGTGCGGCAGCAGACCGGTGGCGTCGGTGACCGCGCGCGCGGCGGCCGCCAGGTACGCAATCGTCGTGGGGTAGCCCAGCGCGTCCAACTCCGCGCGGGCCTGCGGGTAGCGCAGCTCGGGCTTGTCGCCGAGGGTGAACAGCGCTTCCCGGCAGCCGGCGGCCGCGCCGCGGCGCGCGACGTCGACTACCTCGTCGAGCGTCAGATAGGCGCGCTCGCCGGGCCGGGGCGGCTGGGCGAAGGTGCAGTAGTGGCACACGTCCCGGCACAACTGCGTGAGCGGGATGAACACCTTCCGCGAATAGCTGACGGCGCGGCCGAACCCGGCATCGCGCAGCGCCGCCGCCCGCCGCATGAGCGCCGGCAGATCGGGCTCGCGCACGAGATCCAGGGCGGTATCTCGTGACGGCCGGACGTATGTCGTGGAGTCCATCGTCCTGCGGCGGCGCGCGGTCACCGCCCGCTCACGGCCCGGCTGGCGGCGGATTTACCGTGACGGTCACGTCGACCGGGGTCAGGAAGACCGTGTCGTCGGCGACCGCCCGCAGCACATACGTCCCCGGCTCCGAGAAGCGCGCCGTCGTGACCGCGCGGCCGTCGTCGCCGACCGCCTGCACCTGCGGATCGAACGTCACCGTGCCCGCTCCCCGCCAGTGCAGCCAGGTGACGGCCAGTCCGGTGACCGCCGCGCGCCGCGCATCGACGATCGCCTGCGTCTTCGGCCCGGGGCGCATGTTGCGCTTCGCCAGCGTGGGATTCGGCGGCGGGATGCCGTCGTCCGCGGCCAGCACGGCCAGCTCCAGCGCGTCCGGCAGCGTTACGGTGCGCGGGTCTGCACCGTCGATGCGGATGAAAGGCGCCTGGTTGTCGGAGTACCCCTGGCTCGAGCCGCTGCCCCGGTTCAGGCGCATGACGTTGCGGTCAATCTCCCATACCGGCCAGAGCGACCCGTAGGCCTCGTCGGTGCGGCCGTTGTGCGTCACGGTCCAGACGAGGTCCTTGTCGCCCCAGTCGGGCGGCACGCGCACCTTGAAGACGAACTGCTGCCGGCGAGGATAGAAGTGCGTGGGCTGTCCCCGGTCCGGTTCGCCCGGCTCCAGGTAGTTGTTCGCGCCAACCGGAATCTCGGGCCGCTCCTGGTGGTTCCGGTTCAGATAGCCGAACACCATGTTGAACGAGCCGTCGGCGTTGCGCTCCCAGCCCTCGAAGACGGGCTGGACGTTCTGGCCCCGCAGCCAGGGCGTCTGGCCGTATACGGCCCCCGCCGCGGCCACGACGAGGGCGGCAGCGACGGCGCAGGCGGTTGCGCTCGGTGCGACGCGCGGTTTCAGCACGGCCTCCTAGTCGTTGTCGGCGGTCGCCGTTTCGCGCGCCTCGACCTGCGCCTCGAAGGCCTCGTCGTTGAGCTCGTACCAGCTCACCCACGAGAAGCTCATGTCGTCGCTGGAACGCTGGCCGAAGCCGGCCCAGTTGCGCGGGTCGTCGTTCCAGCGGTTCGCGTCGGAGTTGTCATGCCAGCTGATGACATGCAGGAACGATCCCTTCGGCAGCAGCGGCCCGGCGCCGTCCGCGTAGTTGTAGACGATGTGCCAGCCGAAGTCCCAGTCCGCGCAGTTCAGCATCTGCTTCGAGTTGTCCGGCAGGATGGCCTCCAGGCACTGGCGCTTGCCGAGGTTGTGCAGATGCGGCTGGAACGCGGTGAGGTGGGCGTTTCCCTTGAGCCGGAAGTAGCCGTCGTGGCGCACGTCGCTTTCGCCGGCCGGGATGTCGAGGTCCTCGTTGTCGCCCACGTGGGCCGAGATCAGCTTGTGCTGCGGCTCGACGCCGCGGGGATAGAAGGTGAGGCCGACCGCGGTGCGATCGACGATCTCCCGGCCGACCGAGTGGTAGTGCATGTTGAAGCGGATCTTCGACCCGGCCTTGATCAGGCGGCCGTGGCCGTCCGGGAAGATGTCGCCGTTCTTGCCGAGCGCATACTCGTTCAGGAAGCTCCCCAGGAGGCTGTCGCTGTCGGTCTCGTCATTGACGACACCGGTCACCGCGTGGTGCACGACGGGGAAGCTGTCGGCCGTCGGCTTGGTCTCGACCGCCTTGACCCAGCGGTCCTCGGTCAGGCCCGATTCCGACTCCAGGTTGCCCCACCAGTCCGGCGCCTCCGCGGCGACGACGAACGGCTCCGGAATCTCCACGATCCAGTCCGGTGTGCCGATATGCCACTCGTTCATCCGCTGGAATTCCATGGGGGGCGGCAGGTCGGCCGGATTGCCGCGCGGCGCGCCGCCGTCCACCCACTCGACGATGGTGGCGATCTCGGCATCGCTCAGCGACTTGTCTTCCTTGAATGCCTGGATGCCGATGTTCTTGTCGATGTACCACGGCGGCATGACGCGCTGGACGACCTTGTCCCGGATGGAGCGCGCCCACGGGCGGGTCTCCGCGTACGTCAGGAGGGACATCGGCGCGATGGAGCCGGTCCGGTGGCACATCTGGCACGACCGCTGCAGGATGGGCGCCACGTCGCGGGTGAAGGTCACCCCGGACGCGTCTTGCGCCAAGGCGGTCGAGGGCGCCGCGATGACGCCGAGTGCGGCGAACAGCGCGGCGGTGAAACCAAACCGGCGAACGCAGGTGAATGACATCGTCTCAGCCTCCAGAACAGCCGTCCAGCCGGGCGTGAGCTTGGCCAAAGGAACAGACACACCTGTCAACGGAATCGCGATTTCATATTGTGGACCGAACGGGCGGCCCGCGCCAAGCATTTCTCGGACGTGCCGGACCGCCCCGGCGGCTCAGAACACCGCGACAGGGTTGATCGGCGACCCTGTGCCCCGGTGGACACGCACGGGCGCCGCCAACAGGAGAAACTCCCACCGGGCGTGAGACGCCGGCATTCGTTATAAGATGCCGGTGCGGCCGCTCATCCGGGAGAGCGGCTGGTTCGTACGTCATTCCCGGCAGACCGCACTTCCGAGAGGTGCTCATGAGACCCGCAAGCCCGTGGCAACGGCCGCTCGGTATTCGTCCTGCAGTCCAATTGGCAACGCAGTGGGATTGGACCGCCCGAATGCTGCTGCTCCTGCTGGCGCTGGCTCTCAGCGCGGCCGGGTTGCACGCCCAGCAGACCGAGCGCCGGCCGTGGCCGGCAACGGCCGCGCCGCGTATCGACCTGGCTGACGGGCCGCAGGTCCTGGAGGCTGACGGACAGCATTTCCGGGTTGTTCCCATCACCGGTCTCGAGCGCCCCTGGGCGTTGGCCGTATTACCGAATCTCGACATCCTGGTTACGGAGCGGGAGGGCCGCCTGCGGGTCATCCGCGACGGCGTGCTGGACCCGGAGCCGCTCGCCGGTCTGCCCGAGATCAATACCGGCGCGGTGAACTCGGGGTTGATGGACGTCATTCTCCATCCGCAGTTCGAGGAGAACCAGCTCATCTACTTCACCTACTCGAAAGAGATGGCCGGGAGTCCGTTCAAGGACTTTCCGCGCGGGCCCGGCTCGGAGGGGCCGATGATCGAGCGGGACGCCGCGACGGCCACGCTCGCGCGCGCCCGCTACGACGGCACCAGCACGCTCAAGGATGTGACGGACGTCTTCGTGTCCGACGCATGGTCGCAGGGGACGTCGGGGGCGCGGGTTGCGTTCAGCCGCGACGGCAAGATCATCATGGCCATCGGCATGCCGACCCGCCACATGATCGGCACCGCCGACGACGCACAGAACCCGGCCAACCACGGCGGCAAGGTGCTGCGGATCAACGAGGACGGCTCCGCGCCCCACGACAATCCGTTTGTCGGGCGGGAGGGCTACCGGCCCGAGATCTACGCCCTGGGCATCCGCAACGCCCTCGGGCTGTACGTACACCCGCACACCGGCCAGATCTGGGAGACCGAGAACGGTCCGATGGGCGGCGACGAGCTCAACATCATCGAGGCGGGCCGCAACTACGGCTGGCCGGTCGTTTCCTACGGCCTGGACTACAACCACCGCAAGCTGGGTGGGCTGTCCGGGACGACTTCCGAGCATCCGTGGGCGCCGGGCATGGAGGAGCCGTTCGCGTTCTGGATGCCCTCTCCGGCGCTGGCCGGCATCATCTTCTATACGGGCGACAAGTTCCCGACGTGGAAGGGGAACGCGTTCATCGCCGCGCTGGGCCGGGGGAATCTGGGCAGCCGGCAGCTGCACCGCGTCGTGTTGAACGACCAGGGATTGATCCAGCGCAACGGCCGCCGCACCCTGATGGCCGAGCTGAAGCAGCGCATTCGCACCATACGGCAGGGCCCGGACGACCTCTTGTATTTGGTGACCGACGAGCCCCGAGGCGCGCTGCTAAGAATCGAGCCGGTAGAGCCGCAATCCTGAAGCGTACGGAGGCGTGGCGGCGAATCCATCCCTCGGACTATCAAGGAGGCTCGCGATGCAGCGTCTGATTCCACGTCTGTCGCACGTGGCCGCAACGTTGGCAATCGCCGCGGTGCTCGGCGCCGCAACCGTTCACGCGCAGGCGCCCGCGGGTGATTCCGGGGGTTCAGTGCCCCGCACGGCATGGGGGGATCCGGACCTGCAGGGTATCTGGGTCGGCTCCACGCTGACGCCGCTCGAACGGCCGCCGCAATTCGAGGGGCGGGAATTCCTTACGGAAGAGGAAGTTGCCGAGCTGGAAAACGGCGCGGTCGCGCGCAACGTCCGTCTTGCCGAGCGTCCCGCGGCGACAACGACCGCTGGCGGCAGCGTCGACTGGCGGGAAGACGGCACGCCCGGCTTCTACAACAACTTCTGGCTGGACGGCGGCACGGCCTGGGAGCCCGACCGGCGCACGTCGCTGGTTGTCGATCCGCCCGACGGCCGGATTCCGTACACCGCCACCGCGCGCGACAACGAGCGCCCGCACGGCTCAGGCCCGTGGAACTCGTTCCTGGACCTCGACACCGGCGAGCGCTGCCTCGGCGACGGCCTGCCGCAGATCTGGATGGGTTACAACCCTAACCACCAGATCTTCCAGACCCCGGAGCACGTCGTGATCTTCCACGAGATGTTCCACCAGCGGCGCATCATCCCGCTGGACGGGCGTCCGCACGTGAACATCGAGCAGTGGAACGGCGAGCCGCGCGGCCGCTGGGACGGCGACACGCTGGTGGTGGAGTCGCGCGACTTCCCGGATCGGCCGCACGACCGGTGGATCAACACCTGGCGCATCCCGACCAGCAGGCTGCACCTGGTCGAGAGGTTCACGCGCGTCGACGCCGAGACCATCGACTACGAGGCCACCATCACCGACCCCACGCGCTTCACGCGCCCCTGGACGGTGCGCATCCCGCTGTCGCAGAACCAGTCGGAGCGCGGCGTCGCGGCGGGGGAACTGTTCGAGTTCGCCTGCCACGAGGGGAACTACGCGATCGGTAACGTCCTGCGCGGCGCGCGGGCGCAGGACGACGCGGTGGAGTAGGCGCCCGCCACTGCCGACGCCTGCTTCGCTCGCCTGCGCGAGCGCGTACGCACGGCGTTGTGATCCGCAAGACCGCTATCCCACGGGCACAAGCAAAGAGCCGCGACCGGCCGCATCGCTTTTACGAGTTCCAAGGGTCTTCCCGGTGTTGAGGCGGAGTTTCCGCGCCACTCACTGGCGAAGATGCAGGAAGAGGTGAACGAAGTCAACGTCGAATGCGCTATGATAAAACCCGTATTCGGACCGATTTTGAGGTGATCCATGCCGACCGCCATCGTAAGCCTGAGCGAGTTCAAGGCGAAGGCAGCGCAGATGCTTGCCGAGATGAAGTCTGCCGAGCACGAGATCGTTCTGACGCAGCGCGGCGCCGCCAGCGCTGTCGTCCAGGACTTCGAAGCCCACCAGCGCCATCGCAACGCGTTGCTCATGCTGAAGCTTATGGTGCAGGGAGAGGCCGACGTGACGGCGGGCAAGACGATTTCCCAGGATCGGGTGTTCGAGGATCTCCGGTCGCGCCTGACCGCAGCCACGGATGGCTGACTTCCAGGTTCTGTGGACCGAGGCTGCCACGCGGGACTTGGCAGGGGTCGTCGAGTTCATCGCGGAGGCAAGTGGTTCCGCGAGGGCTCTCGCAGTGCTCGATCGGGTGGAGCGCCGCTGCCAGACGCTCGCCACGCTTCCGGCACGCGGTCGGGTCGTTCCCGAGCTCAGCATCGTGGACGTTCATACGTACCGGGAGTTGATTGAAGGACCGTGGCGGATCATCTATCGCTACGACGTCGATCACGCCTACGTCACGGCAGTTCTTGACGCCCGGCGGGATCTGGTCAGCCTGCTGCTTGAAAGGCTGGTTCGCTGACAGGCCTTGGGCTGCTACCGTGCGTCCTGCGGGCCGCCGGTCTGCTTGATCACGCTCATGGCCGTTGCGATGATCGAGGAGACGTCAGCCACGTTGGCCGGCACGATCATCGTGTTGTTCTCCTTGGCGAGCAGGCCCAGCTTCTCGACGTACTGCTCGGCGACGCGCAACTGCACCGCCTGATACCCGCCCGGCGCCTCGATCGCTTCGGCCACGCGGCGAATGCCCTCGGCCGTGGCCGTCGCTACGGTCGTGATGGCGGCGGCTTCCCCCTCCGCCTCGTTGATCTGCTGCTGCTTCGTTGCCTCTGATTCCTTGATGACCTTCTGCTTCTCGCCCTCGGCCGTGTTGATGGCCGAGTCGCGCCGTCCTTCCGAGTCAAGGATGGTGGCGCGCTTTTCGCGCTCGGCCCGCATCTGCTTTTCCATCGCCTCGAGCACGTCGCGCGGTGGGTTGATGTTCTTGATCTCGTAGCGGAGCACCTTGACGCCCCACGGCTCTGTCGCCTTGTCCAGCTCGTCCACGATCTGGGTGTTGATGTGGGCGCGCTCCTCGAACGTCTTGTCGAGCTCGATCTTGCCGATCTCGCTGCGCAGCGTCGTCTGCGCCAATTGGGTGATGGCGAAAAAGTAGTCCCCGATGCCGTACGAGGCGCGCTGGGCGTCGAGCACCTTGATGTACAGAACGCCGTCCACGCCCACCTGGACGTTGTCACTCGTGATGCAGATCTGCTCCGGGATGTCGAGGGCTTTCTCTTTTAACGAGTGCCGGTAGCGGATGGAATCGAGAAAGGGGATGAGAATGTGAAACCCGGCATCGCGCGTTCCGGCGTACTTTCCCAGCCGCTCGACGACGTATTGACTCTGCTGCGGCACAACCGTTGCCGTCTTGGCGATGATGACGACGAGCAGCAGAATCATCGCCCCCACGGCGATCAAACCCATTTCCATTGTCAGCCTTCCTTTGCTATTCGGCTCGAATCCATAGGGTCAGCCCGTCGACGTGTTCGACCGAGCACGATTGGTCGGGACCGACGGCAGTCTCGCCGATATTCCTTGCGTTCCACTTCGTCCCGCGCAGCTCCGCCCGGCCGAAGCCGTTGGCGGCGATCTCTTCGCAGGCCAGGGCCCGCTCGCCCACGAGGTCATCCACCGGGTCGCTGGCGCCACTGCGGAGCTGGCGTTCGAGCAGAGGGCGGAAGAACAGGACCGCGGCCACCGACAGGCCGGCGAAGAGCACGCCTTGCAGCCAGAGCGGCTGCGCCCAACCCGGCGCCGCGAGCAGACCGACCGCGAGCGCGGCGCAGCCGAAGAAGAAGAGATAGAAACCGCCAGGCGATGCCAGCTCCAGAGCCAACAGCACGAAGCCGGCCACCACCCAAATCCACCACTCCATTGTCTATCCCGGGACTCGGCGCCCGTCACGGGCGCGCACCCAGCGTCGATTGTAACCCGTCGGCGCCGTCCCCTTGGGGAAGGGCTGGCGGATCAGAACGTCGCGATCGGGTTGATGGGCGACCCCATGCCCAGCCGGATGCGGAGCGGCGCCGCCGTGAACAGGAACTCGTAGCGGCCCAGCCGCTGCGCGACCTCCGCTGCCTCGCCGAAGTCGAGGTTGTCGAAGATGCCGACGCCCAGCGACACCAGGGCCAGCTCGTGGAGCGGGAACCGGTCGTGTCCGTCGATGCCGGTGGGGGCGACGTCGGTCGACATGTCGTGGCCGATGAACGCGATCCCGCGCTCCTTCAGGAAGTACGCCACGTCGGCGTGGTAGCCGGCTATTCCGGTGTCGTCGCGTCCCCATGGCCCCAGCGCGGCGCGCCGCTGCCAGCGGCCGGTATGGAGCAGGATGACGTCGCCCTCTTCGGCGCGCACGCCCTGGATCTCCTCCAGCGCTTCGAGGTCGGCCTTGCGGACGGGCGTACCCGGCTCGAGCCAGCCCTCGGCAGTGGCCTTGCCGGGCAGCAGGGTCGCGTCGAACAGGATCGCGCGCGTGACGATTCCGTTACGCAGCGCGTGGATGCTGCCCGACGGACAGCCGCCCGCCTCCTCGATCGCCGCCGGCGTCGCGCCGGTATGGCCCACGCCGTCAACCATGACGTGGCAGTCGATCGAGTCCAGGTGGCTGTGGACATAACCGTGGTAGCTGGCGGTGTACTGCAGGCGGTCCGAGCCGCCCGTCTCGCTCACGCGCAACACGTCGCGTTGCAGGATCGTCGTGGCGTCGACCGCTTCCTCCTCGACGATATCGTGCGCGAGCGAGACGGTGATGCCTTCCTGCACGAGCGCGGCCGCCCGCTTGCGTTTGTCCGGCGTGATGAAGTTGGCCGAGCCGATCTCGTCGTCCTCGCCCCAGCGGCCCTGGTTGGACAGCTCCCGCATGGCGCGCTCCACGTCGGCTGCGGTCTCCATGCGCTCGTCCGCCTGGCCGTCGGTCCCGCAGGCGCACAGTCCCAGCGCCGCAAGTGCGACTGCCGCCCCGCGCACCGCCGTCCCGACCATCGCAGTTCTCATGCCGCCTCCCGGATTCACGTGTTCACACGCTAGCCGATGTCCTCACCCCGACGGGGCGCTTTGCGGTCAGAATGCCCCCAGGAGGGGGCTGCGTCAAGGTCTGTTCCGCGAACCGATGCGCCTTGCGCGCGGCCGTACGTTGCTGGCGCCTACACGGTGTTGATGGTGATGAGCCGGGACAACCCGCTGAAGTCCGCGGGATTCCGCGTATATAGCGGCAGTGCGTGAGCCAGCGCGGTCGCGCCGATGAGCAAATCTGCGAATCGTCGGCGGCTGCTGCGACCACTGCCTTTCAGGGTGGCATAGATACGGCCGTACGCCCGCGCGACATCTGCGTCGAGAGGCATGGGATCCCAAAACGACGCGGCCCACTGCAATCGGTCCTGGCGCCGGCCCCGTTCGTGCTCGTCATTCGTGGCGTGGGGTCCCGCGGCAAGTTCGGCGAGGGTAACCGCCGAAATGGCGGTGTCGGCGGGAAGCCGCGCGCTGTCGATCAGGTCGATATCGATAACGACGGATGTATCCAGCAGACCGCGAGACACGTTGTGGGGCTCCTGGCGAGGATGCGGGTCAGACATCTAGGCTCTGATCAACAAGCGCGTCGAGGTCGGCGCGGAACGCTGCGGCATCGATGCGCGGCGCGGTGGCGGCGGCTTGGGCAATCGTCTCTCGCGGCACGAACCGGCGCAGCGACACCGGCTGCAATTCGGCCACCGGTGTGCCGTTGCGGGTCACGATCAGGCGCTGACCGGCCTGGACTTCGCGCAGGATGGCTGCTGAGTCGTTGCGAAGCTGCCGCTGTGTGATCATGCGCATGTCGTAATCGTAGCAGTTGTAGCGTTTCGTAGCAATACCTGCGCCCTGAGCACATGGACCTAATCGCTGGACGGTTCGAACCCTGCGCTAGAACATGGCGATCGGGTTGGCCGGGCTGCCGGTGCCGCGGGCGACGCGGAGCGGGAGCGCCATGAACATGAACTCGTGGCGGCCTTCCTCGGCGCAGGCGTTGGCGATCGGCTCCAGCAACGCGTTGTCGAGCAGCGCGACGCCGAAGTAGGTGAGCACGCCGTGCACGGGAAAGGCGAGGCCGTAGTCGTTCGGCCGCGCGTCCATCATGTCCCAGCCGAGCAGCGCCACGTCGCGGTCGCGGATGAACTTGGCGCACGACGCGTGCAGGCCGGGCCGGTCGCCGCCGCTGAACGTGTTGCCGGCGCGCTGGAACGCCTCGCGGCCGCTGTGCACGAGCAGCGCATCGCCCGGACCGACGTCGACGCCCTGCGCCTGGGCGATTTCCGCCAATTCCCAGCCGTGCACCGGCCGGTCGGGCGTGACGTGCGACGTGCCGCGGTGACGCGGGACGTCGAGCAGGACGCCGCGGGTGATGATGCCGTTCTCCCAGGCGGTGACGGCGCCGAACGACGCGCCGTGCGAGTCGACCGCCTCGTCCGGGTGGCGTCCGCCCCACACGCCGTCCTCGGCGTCTTCCCAGATGTGGCAGAGCGAGTCGATGTGGGTGATCGTCTGGCCGTGATAAATGAAGCCGTAGTAGTCGACCACGGAGCCGGCGCTGTTGCCCCGGTCGTTCTTTCTGACGAAATGCTGCGGCGGCTCGAAGACGCGGCTCAGCGACACCGTCCGGCCGTTCCGCACCAGCGAGGCCGCGCCGCGCCGTTTCTCCGCCGTGATCAGGTTGACGGCGCCCGCCTCGTCGTCGCGGCCCCAGCGGCCCCAGTTGCGGAGGTCGCGGTACCACCCTTCCACCTCCGCCTGCGTCGGGTTGCTCCGATTTGCCGCCTGCGCCGGGGCTGCAGCATGCACCGCCGGCAACGATGGCCACGTCGCCCCGCGCGCACCGAGCGCCACGCCGCCGACCGCCACCGCACTCTTCAGGAACCGTCGCCGGGATGCAGACATGGTCAACCCTCTTTTGTTAGATGGGGCTGTGCCCCAAACCCCCGGCGGCCGCTAGCGGGGACCCCTTCGCCCCGCGCCGCGCTTGCCGGGCCGCGCCGTGCGCGGCTTGTTCCTCACTCACATATCTTCGAATATGCTCCCTCGTCTCGCCTTGTCAGCCGGGCGCCTGACCGGTCTCGGTGCGACGCGGGGTCTTGCCACGGGCTGCGAGACGCCAGCCGTAGATGATGATGATGGCGCCCATCACGAACATCACGGCGAACTTCGCGCCGGTCAGCACGAGCAGCGTGGGGGTCAGCGGGGACGCCTCCGGATACAGTTGCGCCGCGCGGGTGAGCACGAAGTCCTCGACCACCTCGGTCAACAGGAAGAGCACCGGCACGTACGGCAGCCTCGTTGTCCATCCCGTGGTGGCGCCGACCCGCTTGAGCAGCCAGGCGATTGCCAGCGCGGCTGCGCTGCCCATCAGCAGCGGTGTCAGAATGTCCAGGCGTTGGAACAGGATGTAGTCGGCGCGCCCCTCCGGGCCGATCGCGCCGAGGAACATCATCATCATTTCCGGCAGGTACCCGATCTGTTCCTCCGGCAGCATCCCGCCGGGCGCCAGAGCCCGCACGCGCGGAAACGGACCTGTGCCGAAAAGCAGGCTGGTGCCGACAAGCCAGATCCCGACAGCTATGAGAACGCGGGCGCCTGTGGCAACGCGAAGGATCCAGGGCATCGGTCACGAAGAGCGTAACGCAAACGGAACGGTTCAGGCAGCCCGACCGGCTGCTACCAGTCGCGGCTCCGCGACTGCGCGTCGGCGATGATTTGCTCCGCGTCTTGAGTGAGCAGCAGGCGGTCCTGCTGCAACGCTTGCGTGACCTCCTCGACAGCCGCCACGTAGCCGGCGCGGCCGCCGTAGCGCTCCTCGATCGACGGGCGCGGATCGCCCTGCGCCACGCGGTCGGCCCTGGTTTCGGCGAAGGCGATCTGCTGGCCGGCGGCGTCGCACAGGTCGTTGCCGGCGTATTCTGCGTCGCGCACTGCCCATCCCGTGTAGGTCGCCAGCGGCGCGGCGACGTCCGGCACGCGGATGCCGGCCGCGTCGTTGCCGTCGGCATCGGTGCGCGGCACCAGCACGGGATAGGGCTGCGTGACGTCGGGCGGCAGCAAGGTCATGATCCCGTCGCCGGCGTGCGGGCCGAAGTCAAGGAGGTCGCCGGTGCTCATCAGCCCGTCGTAGTGCACGCCCGGGATGGACGGGAAGCCGAGGTTCTCGCGCGGCAGCGCTTCGACCAGCGTCATGTCGCCGCGCCGCGGGACCCGGCTGGCGGGGGGCTCCATGCCGGAGGCAACCCACTCGTCGAGCGCCACCAGCAACGCACGCAGCACCGGTTCCGCCTCCAGCGTGTTGCGAGGCTGCTGGCAGATGCCGTTGCCGCGCTGGCGGCTGCCGCCGCTGTGCGGAAAGCTGGAGAACAGGTACAGGCGCACGTTCGGCGGGTCGGGCAGGTCGTCGCCGAGCGTATCGGTGTGCAGCAGCGACGACGCTTTCACCCAGTACTCGTTCGACGAGTTCGCCTCGAGAATCCGGGGACACGTGCCGCTGTCGAGGCAGCGGCCCAGGCGCCCGTCGGTCTGGCCGGTGACCGGGTCGTGCACCACGTTGTAGGTGTACGGGAACGGCCGCTCCGGGAACCAGCGCGCGATGTGCTGGCGCTGCGTGCGATGCGGCTGCGCGAAGCGGTAGTTGACGAAAGCTCCGCTGGCGCCGCCAATCCAGTTCAGCACGCCGTCGAAGACGCGCCGTCCCGCCTCGTCCCGGTTGAACCCGTAGTGCACGAAATCGCGCATGAATCGCGCCGGCTGCGAGATGGCGAAAGAGTGCGCGTGCCGAATCTGCCCGGCCAGCGGATTGGCGCTGCCGGCGTCGTCCGACGCGGCGTGGCGCAGGAATGAAACGGCGTCGCGCACCGCTGCGAAACCGAGCCCCGCGACCATCGGCTCGGTGGCGGGATAGGTCAGGTGGTAGAGGCTGCCCTGGCGGAACGCCGTCCCGGCCGGCAGCAGCCGGATGACCCGCGCGTCGACGTACTCCCAGGCGTCGGCGTCGAGCGGCTGCGGCGCGTCGCCGTAGCGCGTGCGCACCGTCAGCGTCGCCTTGGACGTGTCGAGCGTCGCCGCCGGATAGGTGAGCCGGCCGGTCGTCGTCGTGTTGTTGTCGATGACCAGCTCTTCGAGCGACGGCCCGACGATGGCCGACCCGTCGGGGTTCACCGCCAGCGGTAGAGTGATGTTCAGCCGGCCGTCGGCGGACGAGGCCGTCGCATCCCAGCCGCTGGCGACAAAAGTGTAGCCCTGCCGCATCAGGAAACCGTTGCCGGCGTCGTCGGCTGACGTCGGGTCGCTGTTGGCCGTCGGTGCGGCGTTGAGCCGGTTCAGCGACAGCAGGCGGCCGCGGTTGTTCGCCTCGTAGAACAGCCTGCCGTTGCCCCGCAACGGATCCACTGGCCTGAGGATGATCAGGTCGGCCGAATACTCGACCATGCCGCGGGCGTTTCGCGGCGCCAGCTCGATGTCGGCGATCACGGCGCTCTCGGGCATTTCCGGATCGACCTCGCCGTACACGCGGCCGACGAGCTTCTCGTACGGCCCTACGTCGCCGAACGAGCGCCCCTCGAAAGTCGGCGATTCGACGCGTTCGATCTCGACGCGCGTGACACGGGCGTCCGAGGTTTCCGGCGCGAGGAGCAAGATAGCGAGAGCGATCAGAAGAATCGGCATTGGCATTTGTCCCGGACCAGTAACGCGATCAACCGGAATATCGCACGGCACCGCGCGCGGCGCAAGGCGGAAAAACGGAAAGGCGGGAAGTGGAGACGGCGCACGTGGGGACGGCGGACCGTCCCCGCGCGCACCGCTGGAACGCAATCCAGAAGTTGTACTGGAACGTCAGCTTGACCATCCGACCGGGCTGGACGCCGAGCGGCGTCAGCCACGGATCCGTCGTACCCGCGCCCGGCTGAAAGGCGTATTGCTCCCGCGCAACCGCGTTGCCGTTGAACAGGTTGTAGAGGTCGAAGCTGGCCCGCACGTTCCCGCTGCCGCCGAAATCGAGGATCTTGGCGAACCGCAGGTCGAGCTGGTTGACCCGGTCGCCGAACATGGTTCCCGGCGGGATGACGTTCATCGAGACGGACCTGCCGACGGTGGCGGGTCGTCCGAGCGCCGCGAACACGTCGGCTGCCGGCACGATGTAGATCGCTTCGCGAGGAATGCCGGGACGGCTGAAGAACGATGCCGACACCTCGACGTCATACGGGAACGTGTACGAACCGAACAGCGACATGTTCGTCAGCCAGTTGTGTTCGGCGCGGCAGAAGTCGGTGGCCAGCAGGTTGCCGCGGCTCCCGGCGGTGCCCTGGACGCGCGACGCCGTGTAGGTGGTCGGGGAACCGAAGAGGGTTTCCGGCAACTGCTCCTGCAGGCCGCAGATGTCTGTCGTGCGCTGGCCGAGCGCCACACCGCCCTGCAGCAGGATGCCTTCGAGCCGGGCGCTGAGGTTCATGTCGATGCCGTGCCACACGTCGCTCTCGCCGCCCAGATTGTTGGTGCCCGTCTTGTGGTTGTCCTGCAGGCGGGCGAACGCATCCGGATTCATGTCGACCAGCGTGAGCGGATAACCGCCGCCACCGGGCAGCCGCGGGTCCTCGGGGACAGTGATTGTGTACCGCGTGAAGTCTTCCGGGCCGACGTTGCCGTTGTCCCACTCGTCGAAGTTGATGAAGTGGCGCCGGAAGTAGCCGACGTCCACCGACACGTCATCGACGATTTGATGCTCGACGCTCAGCGCTTACTCCCAGTTCGCCGCCTTCCGGCCCCAGCCGAAAGCCCAGTTCGGGTCGAAGAACTCCGTGACGAGCGGCGTGCCGAAGGCCGGATTGTCGGTCGGGGACATCAGCTCGCCGTTCGGATACGGGTTGAGCGGGTCGCCCTGCGGCGACCGTCGCCCGGGATGCACGAGCTGGCCGTCGGGTCCGCGGCCGACGGGATGCAGGAGGGAAACTGGAATGGTCCAGCCGCGAAGTGGCTGTTGGCCCCGTCGAGCCACAGCCGGGTCTGCCGGCGGTTGTTCGCCGCGGGGTTCACCTCGCCCGCCAGGGAGATGGCGCCGCGGCTGCAGGTCCTTCCAGATCGCGGCCGTCGCCCCGGGGAACGCGGAACCCTGCGGCACCCAGATCGAATTCGTCGTGGTCCCCGGCGCCGACATGTGGTCGGGATAGGCGCCGTTGAAGTAGTCGAACCGCAGGCCGGCGTTGATCGTCAGGCGGTCGATGGTCCACTGGTCCTGCGCGTAGATCCCGATGTTGGTCAATTCGTTGGACTCGGGCGGCCGGGACTCGAACAGCGCCTGCAGCGGCCGGCCCGCGATGGTCAGCATGTTCGTCCAGTTGTTGGCGCTGCGGTACGACTCGGTCTGGTTCTTCCAGGTGGTGTTCATGCCGAACTTCAGGTTGTGGCTGCCCGTGACGTACGACATCGAACCGCGGATGCCGGTGTTCTGCGCCGAGAAGTGGACGTCGGTGCCGTTGAAGAAGTAGCCCATGTTGCGGGACATCGTCAGGGTGGTGCCCTCGAAGACGCTGGGCAGGTCGGTGCGGGCGTCAAGCGCCTCCCGGCCCGTGCCATGCAGGCGCTGCGTCTCCGCGTCGAGCGGATTGAGAATGTTGTTGGACGGCATGACCGAGACGCCGAACTCGAACAGGACCCGGTTGGTCTGCGGCCGGATCCAGGTCAACTGGTAGGTGCTCACGCCGTTCACCCCTTCGCTGCCCGCCTCGGGGGCAATGTAGACAGGGAACAGCGAGGCGCCGGACAGCGCCGGAATCGACTGCGTATGGTTGGTGCTGTGGAACGCCTGCACCTTGTCCTTCGACGTCGCCTGCCACGTCAGCCGCAACGTCCCTTCATACAGGTTCGTCCGTTCGACGGTTGGATTCTCGAGGTCGGGGACGTACCTCAGGGCGCTGGTGTCGGCGTTGTTGAACAGGCCGGCCGGCAGTATCGAGCCCCTGCGGTACGAATAGGTGCCGAAGAACCAGAGACGGTCGCGCACGATCGGGCCGCCGATCGACGGACCGACGTACCGACGTACCAGGACTGATCCAGCTTGAGGCCGCCGTCCGTGCCGCCCGTGATCCCGCGCTCGACCAGTTCCTGGTTGATGTTGTTGGTCAACCAACTGGAGTGCGCAAAGTCGGTGTACATGCCGCCGCTGAACGAGTTGCTCCCTTCCTTGGGGATCAGGTTCAGGCGCACGCCGCCGGTCTCGACCTCGGCGGTGTTGGCGGAATAGTCGTAGACGTACTCGGCAATGGCCGTGTCGAGGGGCGTCCCCTCCGGGGCGCCCTCGTACGCCACGAGGCCGACGTCCATGCCGTCGAGTTGCACCTGGCCGTCCGTACCCGCCGACCCGTGCATCGACAGCCGGCTGTTGCTGTTGCCCGAGATGCCGCCGGTGTCGACCGTGGTGTTGGTAGTCACCCCGGCCTGCACGTTCATGGCCGGGATGAGAATGGCCATCGCGTCGTACGTGCGCGCGGTGGGCAATGCCTCGTATACCTCGCGGTCGATGGTTTCGTTCCGCGCGACGCTCTGGACGTCGATGATCGGGCTCGCCTCGGTGACGGTGACGGTTTCTGCAAGGGCGCCGACGGCGAGCTGCGCGTCGACGTTCGCCGTGAAACCGGTGCTCAGCTCGATATCCTCGCGCACCAGCGTGCTGAAGCCGGGCAGCGTAAAGGTGACGGTGTAGGTGCCGGTCTCCAGGGCAATAATCTGGTACTGCCCGCTCCCGTCCGTCACGGTGGTGCGAACCTGCTCGATCAGCGCCGGGCTGCGAGCGCCTCTACCGTCACGCCGGGCAGGACGCCGCCCGTGCTGTCACTGACGGTTCCGCCGATGGCCTGGGCGCTGGCCAGTCCGGGCAGGAGGAGGATGCAGGCGAAACCGGTCAACGCGGTTGCCGTGAACCGCGTCGCGCGCCGGACCCGTCGAAAAACGAACGAACGAAGGAACGATCCAGCCAGTGTGGGCAATATGCCACGGCGAAACGGTCGATGCGATGCGGATCGTGGCGCGCGAGAGCGGGAGCGCACGCGGAGGACTAGCGCTGCTTCCGGAAGGGGATGTTCCAGGCGCGGGACGTGCTCACGGTGAAACCTGAGACCTGGCCCGCGTCGTCGCGGCGGAAGGTGAAGTACCAGTTGGCGCCGTAGAAGCCGTCGGTGAACGTCGGGGTGAGCGGGATGCGGCCCAGCTTGCGGTTCCAGAGGACAAGCCGCTCGTTCTCCACGCGGAAGGTGTAGTCCACCGCCAGGTCGTCGCTGTAGTACGAGCCGGCGTACGCCACGAGCGCATCCGGTTCCGGTTGCACGGGAACGGCGCGGCTGTACGCGGGACGTGTCGCAGCGCCTACGCGCAGCGTCAGCGGCTTATCGCCGCCGGCAGGCGTGAACGCTACCTCGGTCGTCCCGGCGAGCAGGAACCTGCCGTCGGCCACTTGCCGCAGCGGCTGCTCCGCGCCCCCGGCCATCAGGGCGAGCTCCTCCCCGCGGACGACGACGCGCAGCGGCACGTCGTTGCCGGGACGCCGGTAGTAGCCGGCGAGGGTCGCGAAATCGGCCGGCCGGAAGGCGCCGCCGGCGCGCCCGCGCGCCGGCGCTGTTCCGCGCTCTCTGTCGGATCGCGGCGTCGTCTCGCGCACCGGGGCGACAATGCTGGGCGTAGCCGGCAGGAAGATGTCGGCGATGCTCGGCGGCGGCAGGAAGATGTCGGCGATGTCGCGCGCGAGGCGCCCCGGATCGGCGGTGCCGGTATTGCAGAGCACCGCCACCGCCACGTCCTCGTCCGGAAAGCGCAGGAACTCGCTGCGGTAGCCGGCGTCCGTGCCGCCGTGGCCGATCGTGCGGCGGCCGCGGTGCGTCCCGTGCGCCAGCCCGAACGCGTACGAGAGGCGCGCGCCGTCATCCAGCGCGCCCGGTTCCGCCAGTTGCCGGAGCACGTCGCGCCCCCCGACCTCGCCGGTCCCGAAGTTGCGGTTCCAGCGCGCGAGGTCCTCGACCGTGGTGAACAGGCTGGTGGCGCCGGCGATGGCGAAGTCGGGAATGCTGAGGTGATAGCTCCCGAAGCCGTCCCGCGCATAGGCGTACGCGCGGTTCCGCACCAGCGTGGTGTGATCGTCTCGAAACACGGTGTGCGCCATGCCGAGCGGGCGGAACAGCCGCCGTTCGGTGAACGCACGAAGCGTCTGGCCGGACACCCGCTCGATGACCACGGCGAGCAGCGTGTAGCCGGAGTTGCTGTAGACGTAGTCGCTGCCGGGCGGAAAATTGAGAGCGGTCTGCCGCGACAGCAGGTCGAGCACGTCTGCCTGCCGGATGACGTCGCCGCCCCAACGCCAGCCGGCCATCTGCAGCAGCGCCCACTGGTCGCGGATCCCGCTCGTGTGGTGGGCGAGCTGCCGGAGGGTAATCGGCGTGCCGAAGTCGGGCAGCTCCGGGACGTAGCGCCGGATGTCGTCGTCCCAGGAGACCTTGCCTTCAGCTACCAGCAGCGCGAGTGCCAGCGCCGTGAACTGTTTCGACACGGACGCGACGTGAAACACCGTCGACGGTGTGATCGGGATGTCATATTCGAGGTTGGCGGCGCCGTAACCCTTGGCGAAGAGCAACTCGCCGCCCCGCATGACCGCGGCCGAACAACCCGGCGTGTTTCGCTCGGTCCAGGGCGCGAAGATGGCGTCGACGCGCGGCTCCAGTCCGTCGCGTTGCGCGGTGCCCGGCAGCACCACGGCCGCCGCCAGCAGGCAGGCTCCCGCCAGCACGCCGATGCCGATGCGGAACCGCCAGAGCAGCGCGGTCATCCCGTGCGAACCTCGTCGTTATCGATCCTGCCGTCGACGAGGCGAATCAGGCGGCGTGCGCGCGCCATGACCCGTGGATCATGTGTCGAGAACAGGAAGGTGACCTGCTGTTCCCGGTTCAGGGTCTCCATCATCTCGAGCAACGCGTCGGCCGTGTTGGAGTCGACGTTGGCGGTCGGCTCGTCGGCCAGCACCACCGCCGGACCGGCCGCGATCGCCCGCGCGATCGCCACGCGCTGCTGCTGGCCGCCCGAGAGCTCGGAGGGCCGCCGGTGCTCCAGTCCCTCGAGCCCCACGCGAGCCAGCAGCTCCATGACCCGCTCCCGGCGCTGCGCCTCGGCGACGCCCTGGACGGCCATCACGATCTCCGCATTTTCGTAGGCGCTGAGGATTGGCAGCAGGTTGTAGGCCTGAAACACGAAGCCGATCCGGTCGCGGCGCAGGCGGCTGAGCTGCTGGCGCGTGAGCGTCCCGAGGTCTGCGCCCTCGAGTCGGACGGTGCCCGCCGACGGCGTGTCCAGGGCGCCGATCAGATTGAGCGCAGTGGTCTTGCCGGATCCCGACGGGCCGCTGATGGCCGTGAACTCCCCGCCACGTACCGTCATCGTCAGGCCGCGCAACGCCTCGACCCGTTGATCGCCCTGCTGGTAGACCTTGGCAACGTTTTCGAGCTCGACGACAGGGGTCTCACCGTTGCCACCACTCATGTACCACTTGGGGCTGCGCCCCAAACCCCCGGCGGCCGCTAGCGGGGACCCCTTCGCCCCGCGCCGCGTCCGCCGTGGCGCACTGTGTGCGCCTTGGGGGACGGCTGCTTGAGTGCTCGTCGTCCCCCTTCCTGAACTGTGATGTTCCTCATTGTCAGTCGGGCGCCTGACCGGTCTCGGTGCGACGCTGGGTTTTGCCACAGGCTGCTAGACCAGGCGAATCGTTTCTACCGGATCAGCCCGTCCCGCCCGCCACGCAGGATAGACGCCGGACAGCAGGATGGCGGCGAGCGCCGACGAGCCGATAAGCATCACGCTCTCGCCATAGATGCCGACCTGCATCACGGTCGGCATGCCGATGCCGGCGACCTCCATCTGGTCGGCCGCGATCAATCCCGACATGTCGATGCCGGTCGAGGCCAGGTAGACGTACGGTCCGATGGTGATCAGGACCGCGCCCGTCAGGCCCACGACCGCCAGCCAGGCGCTCTCGAACATGACCAGCCGGAAGAGCTGTTCGGGGCTGAATCCGACGGCGAGCATGATGCCGAACTCGCGCAGGCGCTCCATCACGCTGACGAAGAGGGTATTGAAGATGCCGGCCGCCACGAGCAGGGCAAGCACCAGCATCATGACCTTCGAGCCGCCGACTTTCATGGCGATGAATACCGCCAGATCCGGCTGCAACTCGTGCCACGGAAGCACCGCGACGTTCTCCGGCGCCTGCCTGCCGAGCTCCGCGACCACGGCGTCGCTGACGCGCTGATCGTCGACGAACGCCGCGACCTGAATCGCTTCGTCGGGTCCGAAGCCGACAGCTTCCCGCACCGTGTCGATCGGCAGCAGGCAGATCCCCCCGTCGACGCTCGGCGAGCCCGTGCGGATGATCCCGGACACGCGCGCCAGGCCGCTCACGATCTCGCCCTCCTTGTCGGTCATCGTGTAGACCACCTTCGACCCCAGCTCGACATCCAGGTTCGAGGCGAGCTTCGCCCCCAGGATGATTCCGCCGTCCGTCGGAGACTGGAAGAACTCGCCCTCGACAATCGCCTCCAGGAGCGACAGGGTCTCTTCGTCCTCATCCTCCGGCGAGACGGCGATGAAGCCGGCGCCGACGTTCTCGCGCGCGGTAGACAACATGTTGAACCCGGTGATCCGCTCCACGACGCGGATGACGCGCGGGTTGCCCGCGGCCAGTCTCGTGAGCTCGTCCGTCCGCTGCACCGGACGGGTGAGGGTGGGGCTGTCGAGATACTCCGGATGCTGGATCGTCACGTGCCCGGCGCCCAGTCGGGCCGCCAGTCGGATCATGTCGGCCCAGTTGCGATCCTGCAGCGCCATCATGATGACGGAGAGGAAGACGCCGAAGATGATCGCCGAGAGCGTGATGGACGTCCGGCGGCGATTCCGCCACAGGTTGCGCCACGCCATCCTCGCGAGACTGCCGTTCTTCATGACGCCCGCTCTTTCCTTCTCACGCGCCGGTTCACTGATGCCGCATCGCCTCGACGGGGCTGATCCGGGCGGCTTTCAGGGCAGGGTATATCACCGCCAGGAGCACGAGCAGGATCAGCGTCATCGAGGGGGTGACGAACGTGGCCGGCGACACCGCCGCCTGCCATACCGTCGCGAACGTCGCGCCGATGACGCTGACGCCGCCGAGCGCGCCGGTGTCGATGCCGTACTCGACCAGGTACCAGAGCGTGGGGAGCGAGAGCGCCAAGCCGATCGCCAGGGCCAGGCCGGTCTGCAGCGCGCTCTCGGCGAATATGAGCGACAGCACCTGGCGCGGCTCGACGCCCAGCGCCTTCAGCACGCCGAACTCGCGAATGCGCTCGAACACCGCCATCAACATCGCGTTCAGGATGAGAATAGCTATGACGATGTAGATGATGGCGGAGATGATCGCCATCATCTGACGGGCCGAGTCGAGGTACGTCGCGAGCGTCGGCACCAGCGACCGCCACGACTGCGTGTCGAGGTCGGGGGCCAGGCCCTGCGCCGCCTCGAGGGCCGCGGTCAGCTCGAGGTCGTCCGGCTTGCGCAGCACGATCTCGTGCGCGCCCGCCGGCATGACGAAGAGCTCGCGGAACGCCGCGTCGGTGAGAAAGACGGCGGAACGGTCGATGCCGTCGCTCACGCTGTCGAGGATGCCGCGCACGGCGTAGAGATCGTTCGCGATGGCGCCGTCGGTCGTCTGGCTCAGGACGACCAGCTCGTCTCCGACAGCCAGATCGAGCGTGCGGGCGAGCCGCCGTCCCACCACGACGCCCGCCGGGTCGTCGTCGTCGAGCCACGCCCCCTCGGCGAGCCGCGTCGAGATCACGCTGACGCCGGCGTTGCCCTGCACGTCGATGCCGCGCAGCGATGCGCCGGCGGCCGAGTCGTGGGCCGCCGCGAGCCCGGCCCCGACGAGCCGGGCGCTCGCCCGGAATCCTGCCGCCTCCAGCCTGGAGAGCAGCGCATCGACGTTGTCGATGTACGTATAGAGCGACGGGTCGTCGAGGTAGGTCGGCGCGTGAATCTGCAGGTCGCCGAGCTCGACCTCGACGACGGTCTCCTCCATGTCGTTCAGCATCCCCTGAAGCATGCCGAACCAGATGACCATGGCGTAGAGACCGAACGCCATCGCGCCGACGGTTGCCGCGGTCCGCCGGCGGTTGCGGCCGATGTTCCGCCACGCCATCTTCAGGATGAGCATGTTAGAAGTCGAAGCGCGTGGCGACGCCGAAGCGGCCCGGCGGGTTGGTCAGATAGCCGACCCGGGCCAGCGTCCCGCGCTCCTGGTCGAGCGCCAGGAAGGCGCGCTCGTCGGTGACGTTGTTGACGAAGAAGGCGATGTCCCAGATGCCGTTGAGCACGCCGATCCGGATGTTCAGGATGTTGTAGGCCGGCAGCTCCGGGTCGAAATGGAACGTGTCGTGCGTCAACGGCCCGCCGATGGTGTTGGGCAGCGCCAGCAGGTCGACCATGCCGAAACCCGCCGCCTGGTCGCCGATCTGGGTGAAGCGCGACCCGACGTGCTGGAACGTGCCGCTCCGATAGCCGACCCAGCTTCCCATCAGCCAGCGCCACGTGGCGGCCGCCGTGGTCTGGAACAGCGGCGTGGTCGGCAGGCGCTTGCCCTCCTCGATGCCGGCGATGATGCCGGTGGAGTTGCCGTCCGTGTCGAACGCCTCCAGGGTCGACTGGAGTCTGGCGTCGGCAACGCTGGCCGCGATGGCGAAGTCGAACAGGGGCGTCGGCTGCGCAGCGATTTCCAGCTCCATGCCGGCGCTCCGTGCCGCCGGCACGTTGAAGATGATCCGCGACGAGCAGGAGCCCGCGGTCACCGTCGCCTGCAGGTTGCGGATGTCCATGTAGAACCCGGAGACGTTCAGCGTGCCGCGGCCGCCGAGGAAGGTGGACTTCGCCCCGGCTTCGTAGTTCCAGAGCTCTTCATCCTCCCAGGTGCCCCGGTTGCCGAACGTCTCGAGGTCCCGCGGCGTGCAGATTGGCGTGTTGAGCGGATCGTTGATGCCGCCGAGCCGGAATCCCTTCGAGACCTGGGCGTTCACCTGCGTGCTGTCGGTCACGTCATAGCTTGCGATGAGCCGCGGCGCCACGCCCGTGGCCGCCGTGCCGCCCTCATTGGTGCCGGCGTCGGCGAAGATCCCGTCGAAGGTCTGCACCCGCTGCTCGTCGAAGTCGTACCAGCGCAGGCCGCCGGTCAGGTTGAAGCGCTCCGTTACCGCGACGGACAGCTCGCCGAACAGCGCGACCTGGTCGAAGTCGTAGTTCAGGTCCGAGAAGAACAGCTCGTCCCGCGCCGCGTGGTCGCCCGCCGTCGGAAAACCGGAGGCGTCCTCGAAGCCGGTGATCGGCAGGCTCTGGCCGTAGCGGCGCTCGGCGTTGCTGTAGAACAGGCCGCCGACCCAATTCACGCGCCCCGCAATTCCCGACAGCCGCAGCTCCTCGGTTACGGCGCGGGCGGCGGTCGTGTCGATCAGCGGCGCGTCGAGCGTGTAGACGTCCTCGCCGAGGCCGATGGTGCCGCCGGCCACGCTGGCGGCGAGCGCGGTGGAGTCGCGGACCACCTCGACGTCCCGGTTCGTGACCGACGTGATCGACGTCAGCAGCACGTTGCCGAAGTCGTACTCGACCTTCAGGTCGCCCAGCAGGAACTGGTCGCCATACGGTTCCTCGAACTGCGTGAACAGCTCGCGCTCGCCCAGCCCGAACGCCGGCCGCGTGGTCGTGAACGGATTGGCCAGGATGTTGTAGGCGTCGATCCGGTTCCAGCCGTCCATCGACACGTCCTGGTAGATGACGCGCGGGGTGATGGAGAGCCGCTCGTTGGGTTGCAAGAGGACGGCCACGCGCGCGCCGCTGCGGCGGCCGCTGTTGACGTCCTCGTCGGTGCCGCCGTCCGGCTGCACGGCGTCCATGAAGCCGCCGAGCACCGTGTTGTAGGCGGTGACGCGCGCCGCCGCCGCCTCGCCAAGCGGAATGTTGATGGCTACCTTGGTGTTGTTGCCGAACCCGCCGGCGCTGAGCGCGTCGAAGCCCAGCTCGCCCGTCCCTTCCAGCACGCCGAGCTCAGGTTGATTCGTGATGTAGCGCACCGTGCCGGACAGCGAGCCGGATCCGAAGAGCGTCCCCTGCGGGCCGCGCAGCACCTCGATGCGCGACATGTCGAACAGATCGATGTCCGGGGTGAACAGGGACAGCGAGATGACCGACTCGTCGAGGTAGACGCCGACCTGCTCCTTGACCCCCGGCTGGTCGCGGACGATCTGGCCGGCCGAGACGCCGCGAATCGCGATCTGGCTTTGGCCCGGGCCGAGATTCTGGATGGAGAAGCCGGCGACGTTGGCCGAGACGTCCTCGAGGCTGTCGGCGCCGCGGTTCCTGAGTGTCTGCTGCGTCGGGGCGACGATCGAGAAAGGGACCGACTGCAGGTTCTCGTCGCGCTTGCGGGCCGTGACCCGGACGGTGACCTCTTCGGTGAATTGCGGCTTTTCCTCGTCCTCGTCCGGCTGCTGTTGCGCCGTTGCCCCCGACGGCACGGCCAGCAGCACTACGCCGAGCATCCGCGGTGTCGCGCGGGATAGTCTCCGTATTCGCATTACAGTCTCCTGTGTGCCGAATACCGGTGACGGTGTCGGGAAGACCGGTCCTTGCTCCCCGGTTGGTGCCCATTCAGAGCTTATCGCACTGCTCCCAGGTATTCGGCTTCCGTGACCTCTTTAGGGTAGGCTCCACGTGCACGGTCCGGAAATACTGCGCGTCGCAAACGGTGCGATACAAGAGGAGCGAATCATGAGTGCAGCCATTGAGCAGCTCGTAAGACGCTACGAACGCGGAGGCATGTCCCGCCGCGAGCTGGTGCTCGCGCTCTCCACGTTGATTGTCGCGCGGCCGGCGGCCGGGGCGGCGGCGCCCCAGGGTGCGGCTCCGATTCCGGTGACGACGATGAATCACGTCACGGTCGTGGTTTCGGATCTCCAACGTTCGCGCGAGTTCTATCAGCGGGTGCTCGGCTTGCCGCTGATGACCACGCAGGGCACCGAGCGCGACTGGAACGCGCCGACCGTGCCGGTGCTCGGCATCGGCGGCGGCCCGCAGTTCATCGCGCTGTCGCAAGGCGACCGCCCGCATATCAACCATTACTGTCTGGGCATGGAAGAGTTCGATGCCGTCGCGGTTGCCGATCGGCTCGCGCAACACGGCATCGAGGCGCGCATACGGATGCGCGCAGATTCGGACCCGCCGGCCGAAGAGTTGATGTTCGACGATCCCGACGGCATCCCGGTCCAGATCCAGGATGTGAGCTATTGCGGCGGCTCGGGAAAGCTCGGCGATCTGTGCGACCCGGACGACCGGCCGCGCAACCCGTGAGCGGTATGATCCGCGTGCGAACAAGGGGGACGTGATGAAGAGAGGGATTGCAATCGGTCTGCTGCTCGCCGTCGGTGGGCTGTCGATCGCGGTAGGGGCCAGCCAGCAGGAGGAGATGGTCGTCGAGGTCGAGCAGTTGGAGGACAACCTCTACGTGCTGCGGGGCGGCGGCGGCAACTCGGCAGCATTCGTGACCAGCAACGGGGTGGTGCTGGTCGACACCAAGGTGCCCGGGTGGGGGCAGCCGCTGATCGACAAGATCGGGGAGCTGACGTCCAATCCCGTCACCACCATCATCAATACCCACACGCACTTCGACCACGTGAGCGGCAACGTGGACTTTCCGGCGACGGTCGAGGTGGTCGCGCACGAGAACACGCAGCGGCTGATGCGGGAATGGAACGACATCTCCGGGCTGGGCTTCGCCGGAGACAATGTATTCGCCGCCAACAATGGCCGGGGCATCGCCACGCGCACATTTGCGGAGCGGATGACGCTGGGGAGCGGCGCGGACCAGGTCGACCTGTACTATTTCGGCCGGGGGCATACCGGCGGCGACGCCTGGGTCGTCTTCCCGTCGCTGCGGACGGCCCACACCGGTGACATGTTCGCCGGCAAGGGGCAGCCGCTGCTCGACGCCAACAACGGCGGGAGCGGCGTGGACTTTCCCGGCACGCTACGCAACGCCCACCGCACGCTGACGGCGGTCGATACCCTCATCACCGGCCACAGCACGCAGATGACGCCGGACGACCTGCAGGAGTTCGCCGACTACGTGGGCGACTTCGTCGACGCCGTCCGCGCGGCGAAGCAGGGCGGGCGCTCGGTCGAGGAGTTCGCGGGTTCATGGACGGCGCCGTCCAGGTACAGCGGCTACGACGCGGCGACGGAGCAGCGGCTGCAGGCGAATGCGCAGGTCATATACGACGAGCTCCCGTAACCGGCAGGGAGGCGGATTGCGATGAAGGGGTCGATCCTTCGCGGGCTACTGCTGGGCGCGGTGTGCCTCTGCGCGTTCGTCCTCGGCCGTGTGTGGCAGTCCGCGGCGCCGGTGGAGGCGCGGACGGGTGACCGTGTATTCGAAATCCGGATGTACACGGTCGAGGACGGCAAGGTCGAGCTGCTCAGCCAGGTCTTTCGCGACAATGTGACGAAAAGGTGATGAAGATCGAGTCGGTGTACATGGACGCCACGGAGTACTCGGCCCTCCGCTAGCGCAGGAGCCGGCGCGACGACCCGGGTCCGGAGCGGGTGCCGCCCGCTAGTGCGAGGCGAAGTGGGTGACGGCGCCGTCCTCGTCGAACGCCAGCGTGTCGTACGGCTGGGGGTTGGGGCCTTCCATGCCGGGTGAGCCGATCGGCATGCCGGGCACCGCAATGCCGGCCACGTCCGGCCGCTCGGTCAGCAGTCGCTTGATGTCGTCGGCCGGCACATGCCCCTCGACCACGTAGCCGTCAACGAATGCCGTGTGACACGACGAGACCGCGCGCGGCACGCCGGCTTGCCGCTTGACGCCGGCCATGCTCGGCACGTCCGTCGCCTTGACCACGAATCCGTTCCGTTGGAGGTATGCGACCCATCCTCCGCAGCAGCCTCAGGTGGGTGACTTGTATACTTCCACGACCGGCTTGGCTGCGGTGTCCTGGGCTAACAGCGCGACGGCGGTCGCGCCCGAGACCAGGACGGCAAACGCGGCGGCGAGCGCCGCCAAGCGCATTAGCATCATGCCACTATTGTTGATCATGTAGCAGGCTGTACCCAAGTACACGTATACAATCGGCCACCGGGAAGCCGGAACGGTCCGACCACCGACGACGTGATGGACATGCTTTCGAGACGCGCCATACTGCTGGCGCCGGTGGCCGCTCCCTTGGCGCGCGCGGCTGGCGCGCAGACCGGCGCACCCGGCAGCATGCTGCTCAGCATCCACCAGAACACGTCGCGCGCGGCCGGCTACCGCGGTTCGCTGGAGGGCTGGGCGCAGGCCGGCATCCGCCATGTCGAGCTGAGCGACAGCCTGCTCGACGGCTTCCTGGAGCGCAACACCCTGGCCGCCGCACGGCGCGTGCTCACGGATCTGGGGCTGGCGCCCGTCTCCGCCGCTGCGGTCCTGCAGGATATCTGGATCCCGGGACCGGAGCGCACCGCATCGCTCGAGACCTGGCGCCGGCGCTGCGAGCAGTTCGCCAGCCTCGGCTTGCAGAAGATCTACTCCCCGTCGATCACCACCCGGCCGGTAACGGCGGACGACTTTGCGGCGACGCCTGACTGCATCCGCGAGGCGGGAGAGATCGCCCGCGAGCACGGCCTGACGGCGATGATCGAGTTCATCCGCACGTCCACGCACCTGGCGACGCTCACCTCGGCGCTCGCGGTGATTCGCGCGGCGGCGCATCCCAGCGTGCGGCCGATGCTCGACTTCTTCCACTTCTGGTCGGGCCTGAGCAAGTTCGACGATCTGGAGCTGCTCGAGCCGGGTGAGCTGGCCCACGCGCACTTCCAGGACCTGCTCGACACGCCGCGCGAGCTGATCGACAACGATGCGCGGATTATTCCGGGCGATGGCATCGCGCCGGTGGTGCGCATCCTCCGGAAATTGGCGGAAAAGGGATACGCTGGCGCTCTATCGGTCGAGCTGTTCCGGGCGGAGTTCGTGGAGGGGGACCCGTTCGAGGTCGCCACCGAAATCCGCGGGAAGTGCGAGGCGGTGATGCGCGCGGCGCAGGTGCTCTAGCCGGGATTCCAGCTTGGAGGTATTCACCATGCGAGAGATCGACGAAATCGATTGTAAGATCCTGCGGGAGCTGCAGTTCAACGCCCGGATTACGAACGCCGACTTGGCAAAGCGTGTGGCGCTTTCAGCGAGCCCGTGCTGGAATCGAGTCCGCCGCCTCCAGGCGGAGGGCATCATCGAGAAGTACGTGACGATCATCAACCAGCAGGCGATCGGCATGCCCGATTCCGTGATCCTCGATGCCAAACTGGAACAGCATGACGACGCCACGCTGAGACAATTCGAGAAAGAATTGTCCCATCTGCCCGAAGTTGTCGAAGCCTACCTCGTCACCGGCGACTACGACTATGTCTTCCGGATTGCGGCAGCGGGAACCGAAGGATACGAACGGTTTCTTCGCGAGAAGGTGTACAAGCTACCGTTTATCCAGCACACGCGAAGCAGCTTTGTACTGCGCACTCTCAAGCAGACGTATTCGGCTCGCCCACCCGTTGGCCGTGTTTGACATGAGACAGCTCATCACCGGACGAAACGCGTCCGCCGCATACTGCAGCCCCCGGTCGCTCCGCGGCGTCAGGCCGCAGGCGGCGTCCACACCTAACGTCCCGGAGGCGCGCCGCACGCCTTGGGGCACGGGCTCCAGCAGGCCGTGGCGAAGCCCCGCTGCATTCGACCTGCCATGCATCCCGCCTGACTGCGTTGTTCCTCACTCACATATCTTCGAATATGCTCGCTCGTCACGCCTTGTCAGCCGGGCGCCTGGCCGGTCTCGGTGCTACGCGGGGTTTCGCCACGGCCTGCTAGCGCCGCCCGGTTCATCCTGAAGAAAGATTCTATCGAATGTCCTGTGATACGGTATCAGAACAAGAATATAGCGCTGTTCAATGACCAATTAATGTGTTTTTATTCCGAATATGGCGGATCAATTTTTATTCCATGCTTCCTCGACCCATCCCGATCGTTGACATCGTGGCAGGTCTGTGGTGAACTTAGCCCAATGGTTTTCATGAGCGGCATCATTGGCGTGCGCGTGATTACGCGCCCACAACCAATGCCCAGCGGGTGAAGACCGCCTCGACCATCGATATCAAGTCGGTTCTGAAGGCCATCATCCGTTTTGGGATGACGGCCTTTTTTTTGGATGGGGCGAGATCGGCGGCGGAGGATGGGGACAATGCAGAGCACGGGCGCACAGATCCTCTGGAACACTCTGGTGCAGCAAGGGGTGACGACGGTGTTCGGATACCCGGGCGGAGCCATTCTGCCCGTCTACGACGCGCTCCTCGAGTTCCCCATCCGGCACGTCCTTGTGCGGCACGAGCAGAGCGCCGTCCACATGGCGGACGGCTTTGCCCGCGCTGGTGGAGGCGTTGGCGTGGCGATCGCCACGTCAGGCCCGGGCGCTACCAACCTTGTGACCGGTATTGCGACCGCGATGCTCGACTCCTCTCCGGTCGTCTGCATCACTGGCCAGGTCGCGAGTCACGTGATGGGCTCCGATGCGTTCCAGGAGATCGACATCACCGGTATTACGATCCCGATCACGAAACACAACTTCCTGGTGACGCGGGCAAACGACATCGAGCCGGCTGTACGTAAGGCTTTCGAGATCGCGCGTTCCGGGAGGCCCGGTCCAGTCCTGATCGACATCACCAAAGACGCGCAACGAGCGCGGGCGGAGGAAGGTGTCGACATTCCCCCGGGCCCGTCAGGGAACCCCCTCCGCCCTTCGTCCCTGGATGCGGCGGATCTGGAGCGCGCTGTTGCCCTCATCCGCCAAGCGCAACGCCCACTCATTCTTGCAGGGCGCGGCGTCATCTTGAGCGGCGCGACCGCGGCACTCCGGACTTTCGCCGAACAGACTCAGACACCGGTCGCTGTCACGCTCCTTGGCATCGGCGCGCTGCCTGCCAGCCATGCGCTGAGTCTCGGCATGATGGGGATGCACGGCGAGGCCTGGGTAAACCAGGCGATCCAACAGGCCGACCTGCTCATTGCGTTCGGGATGCGTTTCGACGATCGCGTCACCGGTGACCCCAAGACCTATGCGCCAAGGGCGCGGAAGGTGCACTGCGACATCGACCGGGCCGAGATCGGCAAGAACGTCGCGGTCGATGCCGCGTTGGTTGGTGACCTGGCCGACACGCTGAGAGCGCTGCTCGATGCGGTCGAACCGGCCGAGCACGCTGAGTGGTTCCAGCATATCCAGGACCTGAAGGGTGAAGTGGGAGTCCGTGATATTCAACAGATGCCCGACTCGGGCCACCTCTATGCGGCCCATGTGATCCACGACATCTGGCGTATCACGAGCGGATGCGCCGTCGTCGCGACCGATGTGGGCCAGCATCAGATGTGGGAAGCGCAGTACTACCGGCACGAGACTCCGATGTCGCTCATTACCTCCGGCGGGCTGGGGACCATGGGCTTTGGGCTGCCCGCGGCGATCGGCGCAAAGCTGGCCCGACCCGACGCCGAAGTGTGGGCCATCGTCGGGGACGGTGGGTTCCAGATGACGCAGGCCGAGCTGGCGACCCTGGCTCAGGAGCGTCTCAAGATCAACGTTGCGATCATCAACAACGGGTATCTCGGAATGGTGCGGCAGTGGCAGGAGTTTTTCTACGGCAGCCGATATTCGGCGACCCCGATTTCCAGTCCCGACTTCGTGAAGATCGCCGAAGCACACGGATTGTGTGGGTTGCGTGTGGAAACTCGGCGGGACGTCGTGGAAACGGTACAGCGGGCGCGCGAGTTCCGCGGGTCGGTGGTAATCGATTTCCGGGTCGAGCAGGAGGATAGTGTCTACCCGCTTGTCCCTGCCGAGGCGTCGCTCGACGACATGATCAGGCGGCCGGACGGCTCAGTGCTGGTTGAAACCGGGAGTGACCCTGGATGAAGCCCAGGGCGGTGAAACAGGTCACGCTCGTGGCAGATGCGGATGACACCCTGATCACGATCAACCGCGTGATCTCGCTCCTGCGCGCTCGGCGGTTCGCCATCGTTTCCGTAGCAGCAGCACGAACTCACACGCCCGGCGTGGCTCGCTTGACAATTGTCATCGACGCGGGCCGGACGCCATCCGGTCGCGTCACCGCCAGCCTGGCGAAGCTGGCCGACGTCTGGAACGTCGCAGAACTTGACCCGGCGGAGACACTGTGCCGGGAGCTGGCACTCGTGAGGGTTGCGGCGGTGTCTGGTGCGCTCGCTCTACCGCCAGCGGTGGCTTTGCGCGATGACGTCCGCGTGGTCCATCGTGACGACCGCTGCTTCATTCTCGAAATCGTGGCCGAACCCGAGGACGTGGACGGCGTCATCCAGGCGCTGGAACCCTCGCGGGTCGTCGAGCTCGTTCGAGCCCGTCAGTTGGCGATAGCGCGGAACTTGCCGGGCCCATCCGCACCTTGAAGGGCGCAGCTCAGGGGCTGCGAAGTCGTCGCAGAACGACTTGCCGAGAACCACGCCCTCCAGAAAGAGGCTTCGTCTACTTACCGTTTCGACGGATATTTCAGAAGCCCCTTTCGCGAATGGTTTTATACGATTGCCCAAGTGATCGCCGACCCGTTCGTCGGATGAGTCCGGTTATGAACGGCATCCCCAGTCCGCTAGCGGACGTTTGGCGTGAAGCTGAGCAGATCAAGGTCCCAGACGATCTCGAAAGCCGCTCGTTTCAGCTTTCCTCGGCGGGAGTGTCGTGGCGGGCGGCGCCACCTGTCGAAGACTTTCCGAAATCCGTCTTGCTCAAGCTCTACCGCGACATGACGCTGACGCGGGCCACAGACCGCGAGATCGTCAAGTTCCTGCGGAAGGGACTCGCGTTCGGTAAACATCTGATGTGCACGGGGAACGAGGCGACCGCGGTCGGGGCCACGTCTGCCGCGCGACCGAACGACTGGGTCGCCCTGGCAGTCCGCGACCTGGGGGCATGGGTCGTGCGAGGCGTGTCGTTGGATAAGTTGCTCGCGCAGGCGTGTGGCCGTACCGACGGGCTGACCCGGGGGTGGGACGGGAGCCTGCACATGGGGCACCTGCCTACCAGGATGATCGGTTTGATCAGTCACCTTGGCACGTCCATCCCGATTGCCGCCGGGTGCGCGTTCGCCGCGCGCTATAGGGAAGCGGATGACGTGACGCTGGCCTTCGCGGGCGATGGCGCTACGAGCACCGGGGATTTCCACGAGGGGCTGAACATCGCCTCGGTCCTGCGTCTGCCCCTTGTTATCGTGATCGAGAACAACCAGTGGGCGTTCGGCACCCCAACGGCGCTCCAGTACGCGGTGCCCACGCTGGCGCTGCGGGCCCTGGCTTATGGTCGCACCGTCGAGGGCCATGTCGTGGATGGAACGAACGTCCTGACCGTGTTCGACACCGTGCGGCGTGCTCTGGAGCGCGCTCGTGCCGGGGGAGGCATCAGCATCATCGAGACGGTGTCCATGCGTCTCGAAGGACATTCGGTCGCCGACCCGTTCACGACGTACGTTCCTGCGGAGCAACTCGCGAGGTGGCGCGCAAAGGATCCGATCGCCTCGTTCCGGTCGAGGCTTCTCGCGGCTGCCGTCGTGACCGAGGACGACCTCGACGAGACCGACGCGCGCGCCACTGAGGAGGTCATTCAAGCCGCACTGGTAACCGAGCAGAGTCCGGTCGCCACCGACCATGACATCGAGGCACGTGTGTTCGTATCGGCATCTCCTTCCTACCCGCCGCGCGTCGATCCACCCGCGAACGGGGTGCGCCTCAGCTATCACCAGGCAATCCAGGATGCATTGCTGGAGGAAATGGATCGGCGTTCCGATCTCTTCATCATCGGCGAGGACGTGGGGATCTCGAATGGTGCGTTCAAGGTGACCGAGGGATTCTCGAAACGCTACGACAAGATCGACTGGACCGACTACTGGCAGACGGGCACCCCGGTGCGCCAGCGACGCGTTATCGACGCCCCGATCTCGGAAGCGGGGTTCTGTGGCCTGGCGTTGGGCGCGGTAGCAAACGGCCTGCGGGCGGTCGTCGAGTTCCAGTACGCGGACTTCGCCTCCGAGGCATTCAAGATGATCGTGAACTATGCCGCGACGCAGACGGCGCGCGGCACCGGCCCCGTCCCGATCGTGTTTCGGCTGCCGTCCGGCTGGGCGCCGAACACGTCGATCTTTCATTCGGTGAATCCGGAATCGTGGTTCGCCTCGACGCCCGGCCTGAAGATCGTGGCACCGGCCACGGCGTTCGATGCGAAGGGATTGCTGAAGGCGGCCATTCACGACGACAATCCCGTGTTGTTTCTGGAGTACAAGCGGCTGTATCGCATCCGGCCCGAGAGGGTTCCACCAGAGCTGAACCTCGCGATTCCTGAAGACGAATATGTCGTGCCGATCGGCAAGGGTCGGGTCGTCAAGGCGGGGAGTGACCTTTCCGTGATCAGCTATGCATCACAACTGTGGCGAGCCCTTGACGCGGTCCAGCGTGTCGAGAAGGAGGACGGCGTGTCCATCGAGCTGCTCGACCTCCGCAGTCTGGTGCCGTTCGACGCGGAGTTGATCTCCCGGTCGGTCGAGAAGACCAACCGGGCGCTGGTGACCTGCGAAGCGCCACGGACTGGCTGCTTCGGCCACACCATCGTTGGCGAGATCATCAACCGTTCGTTCCACGCCCTGGACGCGCCCGTCAAGCTCGTCGCCTCTGCAAACACGCCTGTGCCGTTCGCCCCGGCCTTGGAGCGGGCGCACTTGCCAACCGTTGAAAAGCTGGTCGTGGCCATTCGCCAATTGCTGGCATACTAGCCAGCGTTCATACTTGAGTCGGCCGCCGGCGGCTGACGAAGTGTTGGGGATCGTCTGGCAGGATCGTCTGGCACGAGGACTGGCAGGTCACGCAGCTGATGGGGAGGGTACGACAATGAAGAGGCGGCACGTTGCGGCGGTGGCGGTCGTTGTCGCGATTGGACTCTGGGCGGTCTTCGCTCAAGGCTTCCGTGCGCAGGAGAACGCTCGTGCGAATCGACTCATCGACAGGCTGGCGGCTGGTGAAGTGGCCAGGGTCGGTCATGACTTTACGTGGATCGACATGGAACACTCGCCGTACGACGCAGAAAGACTAGGGATCATCATCAGCGCGCTGGGTCGGGCGCGCAACGAGAAACGTCAACTCATGACGCCGCTTGTGCGCATTCCAGCAGAAGGCGATCAGCAGTTCCGGTGGATCGTCAAACAGGTTCTCGAGCGGGGCGCGCTGGGAATCATCTTCCCGCATCTCGAGACCAGGGAGCAGGCGATCTACGCGGTCCGCACGATGCGGTACCCGAATCAGAGAGGCGCCAAGTACCCGCACCCCCCTGGAATCCGTGGCGTGTCGATGCGAAATTTCACCCGCACGCCCGGTCTGGGCTTCCGCGCCGACGTCTGGCCGCTCAATCCGGAGGGTGAGCTTTTTGCGATGGTGCTGATCGAGGACGCCGAGGGTGTGAAGAACGCCAACGAGATCGCCGCGGTGCCGGGTGTCGGGGCGGTATTTGTCGCGCCGAACGATCTCGGTGTGTCGCTCGGTGTCGGCCCGTGGGAGCCCAACCGTCCGCCAGAGACCGAGGCGGCCATCCAGACGGTGTTGGAGGCGTGCCTTGCGAACGACGTTGTGTGCGCAACGATCGTGGCAACCGAAGCTGAGCTGGAGCAGCGTGTCGAAGAAGGCTTCAGGTTGTTCATAGGGGCGGGGGCGCAATGACGCGGTGTGCCGGTGGGAACCCGGACTCCTCCCGCCCTTGCGCCCGCCGCTCGTGCTAGAGGCGGCGTGACACCACAGTTGAGAGTCGCTGTCGTCGTGACCCTCGGTTCCGTAGCGCTTGGCATATCGTGTTTGCCGCTGCATGCCAACCCGCTGCAGGCGACCCGTTCGGTGTGGGACGGTGTCTACACGGAAGGGCAGGCAACGCGCGGCGAACACCTCTACTTGAAGCTGTGCGCCAGTTGTCATGCGTCGGATCTGACGGGCGGCCTGACAGCGCCGCCCCTCAGGGGCCGCGAGTTCAGAGCAAACTGGGACGGCGCCGCAATCGGCGCTCTCTTCGACCGTACGCGGGATTCGATGCCGCAAGACAACCCGGACACGTTGAGCCGGCAGGAAACGGCCGACCTCACCGCGTTCATGTTCCGCGAAAGCGGTTTCCCGGCCGGCCCAGTGGAATTACCGAACCAGAGTCAGGCACTGAACGAGATCGAGTTCAGGGCCAGCGCGCCGTAGCCTGCGGCCCTGAGCCCTGGATCTCCACGAGCGCGAGAGGGGTAGTCGGGCCGCTGTCAGGTGCGGGAGACCGGACGGAAACCGAAAAGAAGAGTCTTGTGGTGGCGCGGTGAGGGGGAGGAGGGGCAGATGCGCAAGGGGAGTGCAGCCATGTCGTGGATTCGCGTGTGGAGGCGGCGTCGAGCGCTTCTCGGGTGGGCGATGTTCCCTGTCGTGTTGCTCTGGATGGCCGTTCCCGCCGCGGGGCAATCCGGCACGACGAATGGCGAGTGGCGCTTTTGGGGGGGAGATGGGGGAACCACGCGGTACTCGCCGCTGGACCAAATAGACCGCGACAACGTCAAGACCCTGCGGCTGGCGTGGCGCTGGAAAACGGACAATTTCGGCCCGACCCCCACATTCAACTCGGAGGGGACCCCGTTGATGGTGAACGGCGTCCTGTATTTCGCAGCCGGGCCGCGACCCCACGTGGTGGCGATCGATGCCGCGAGTGGCGAAACGCTATGGATGTGGCGACTTGACGAGGGAGAACGGTTCTTGCGCGCCCCATGGCACAACAAGCGTGGGCTCGCCTACTGGGCTGAGGGCGATCGCATCTACGTGATCACGTCCGGATACAGGTTGGTGGCGCTTGATGCCCAGAGCGGCGATCCTGCGGTGGATTTCGGGGAGGACGGCATCGTTGACCTCTATGAGGGAGTCGCGCACCCGACGCAGCCGCTGGTGCCGGAAGACGGCCTGATCGGATCCAGCTCGCCGCCCATCGTCTCGCACGGCGTCGTCGTGGTTGGGATGTCGCTGCGGCCCGGTTGCTGCCCGCAGACGAGGTCGACGGTGCCGGGGGATGTGCGCGGGTACGACGCGCAGACTGGCGAACGCCTGTGGACGTTCCACACCATCCCCCAGGCTGACGAGTTCGGCGTCGACACCTGGGAGAACGACTCCTGGACCTACACCGGCAGTGCGGCGGTCTGGGCGCCGATGGCGGTCGATGCGGAGCTCGGGTACGTCTATTTGCCGACCGACACGCCGACCGGTGACTACTATGGCGGTCCCCGTCTGGGCGACAATCTCTTCGCCAACAGCCTGGTGTGCCTGGACATCAGGACAGGCGAACGCATCTGGCACTTCCAGTTGACGCATCACGAGCTCTGGGACTATGACATCCCGGCAGCCCCGAACCTGCTCGACATCACGGTCGACGGCAAGAGGATCAAGGCAGTGGCGCAGGTGACCAAGCAGGCCTTTGCGTATGTCTTCGACCGTGTGACCGGCCAGCCGGTGTGGCCGATTGTGGAAACGCCCGTCCCGCAGTCGGATGTGCCGGGCGAACGTGCCTCGCCGACCCAGCCGTTTCCCACCAGGCCGGCCGCGTTCGATCGACAGGGCGTGACGCTGGACGATCTGATCGACTTCACCCCGGAGCTGAGAGCCGAGGCGGTCCAGATCGCCAGGCGGTACCGAATGGGTCCACTCTTCACGCCGCCATCGATTTACGATCCTGAAGGCACAAGAGGCACGCTCGTGCTGCCAAACAACACCGGCGGGGCCAACTGGCCAGGGGCCGCGGCCGATCCGGAAACCGGCATCCTGTACGTCTCGTCGACGACGATAGAGCAGGTGCTCGCGCTGACGCACGACCCGGAGCGTTCCGAGGTGGCCTACATCCGTAGCATGGAGGGCCTGCGGTTGACCGCGCCTCCGCCCTCCCCAGACGCTTTTGTGGTTCCCGGCCACCCGCTTCGCCCGCTTGGCTTGCCGCTCTTCAAACCGCCATGGGGCCGCATCACCGCCATTGATCTGAACGACGGCGAGCATGTCTGGATGATCCCGAACGGCGACACCCCGGAGGACGTGAAGAACCATCCGGCGCTGAAGGGCGTAGAACTTCCGAGAACCGGCAAGCCGGACAAGGCAGGGTTGCTGGTCACGAAGACCTTGCTGTTTGCCGGCGAGGGAAGCGGAATAGCGGGTGCAAGTGGCTCCGCGGGTGGGGGAGGACCGTTGCTCCGCGCCATCGACAAGAAGACGGGCGCGGTCATCTACGAGTATGAGTTGCCTGCGAATCAGAGTGGGCACCCGATCACGTACCTGGCGGGCGGCAAACAATACATCGTCCTCGCCGTGGGGGCGCGAGGGGTCCCAGCGGAGCTGATCGCGCTGACCGTCGACTAGCCGGCCACGGTGTTGCGGTCGCGCAGTCCCCGCGCGTGAACGCGGGTCGGATGTCGGCTACTGTCCCGCCGAGGAGGTACCCATCCCCATGTACTTGAATCTCTGAACGCGCTTGCCTTCCGTAACCTCGGCGACGTAGATGTTTCCGCTCGCGTCAGCCGCGATGCCGTGCGCGACCGTGAACCCGCCCCCCCAGTGTCCGCCGTGGCCGAACGACCCGACGACCTTGAGATCCGCCCGACGGAGAATCCACACCTTCTCGTTCCGACCGTCCGCCACGTATAGAAAGCGCTGGTCGGCGTCCGTCGAAAAAGCGATGTCCATCGGCGCGCCTCTCAGCGACCATGGGGCGACCAACCCTTCTCTGACGAACGTCCCATCCGTTCGGAATACCTGGATCCTGTTGTTGGCCCGGTCGCAGACGTACAAGAGGTCGTCCCGGCTGAGCTGGACGCAGTGGACCGTGTTGAACTGCTGGGACCGAGGTCCATCCGGGTCGTAGTGGAACGGAATAAAGGCGCCAAGTACCCGTACCCCCCTGGAATCCGTGGCGTGTCGATGCGAAACAGTCCTCCGAGCGCTTGATGTGCGACTGACTACCGTGACCCGCTCTCGGCGGCCTCCTTGATCCGAGCGCCGCGTAGTATGTTGGCGATCGCGTAGTTGCCCTCGTGACAGGCGTATTCGAACAGGTTGCCCTCCAACGCCCGCATCGGAATCGACGCCGTCCACGGTCCGGCAAACGCGCTGGAATCCTCCACGGTGAACTGGTAGTCGATGACATCTTGGGCGACCCGGGTGAACCGTTCGACCAGACGCAGGTCGCCTCCGGGGGCGAAGACAAGCAGCCCGCGCTCCCGAAGCTCATGGGTCACGTTCGTCGTCTCAACGACAAGGGTGGTCCCTTCCCAGCGGCCTCGTGCATCGCCGAGCCACTGCCGGATCGACGGCTTGAGATGCGGACGACCATCGAGGGGGATAATGCGCGTGTCGTGGATCATCTCCACCTGCAGCGCGACGTAATCCGGGGTCTGAAGGATGTGGTAGTTGTGATTGTAGAAGCCTGGCATCATGGCGCCCGGCATGCCCCGCGTGATGCAGCGGTCGTATGCACTCAGATCCGTCCAGGTCCCGGGGGAGAGATAGCTCTGGCTGCGCGCCTCTGTCAGCGCCGCAACATGCGCCTGCTCCGCCGGCGTGAGCGCCGGAAGCTTGCCGTTCGGCGGATCGATGATCCAGGACGTCCGTTCGTTCAACTGTCCCTGCTCGAGCCAGAAGTCGTTGTAGAAACCGACGTCACCCTCTATTTCCGGACGGCGGTCATCACTCAACCCGGACACGGCGTTGCGGGCCGCCCACTCCTCGCCCGTGAGCACCACCTGGTCGCCCAGATCGTCCGGCCGTTCGAGTGGCGTTGTAGTGGCGTTGGTCCAGACACCCTGGAGGTCGGGGTCTCCCCATGCGGTCTGGGGCGCTGACCAGGCGCCTGCCGCGGTTCCCTGGCCGGCTGCTGGCGCCGGAATGACAAACACGACGGCCACAAGGATGCACGACAAGAACAGCACTCGCTGACTCATGGAAGCCCTCCGGTGTCGATCCGGTGTATTGTTGCGCCTCTGTCGGACGATTGCACCCCGGGCGGCGCCGGGGTTGGTCCAACTACGGCCCTGAGGTGGTGAGGCATTATTGCCGGGGCCCGAGTGACGCCTCGCCACCTGTAGGACGTTACTCGTAATACTCGGGGGACTTCCGGAGCGACTCGTGGTGGGCGTGGTCGTGTTCGATCCACAACACGGCGCCCGTCTCCTCCAGAATCACATCCAGCTTGGCGAACGAGGCGCGCGTCTGCTCCGCGTCCTTGTTGAACGTCGGAACCCGCCTCAGCTCGTAGCTCGGGGCCGTGTGATAGAGGTCGCCGCTCAGCACGATCGGGCCCGTCTCGGCCAGATCGACGAACAGCACCTGATGCCCCGGCGTGTGCCCGGGCGTCGACACGATGACGACCTGCCCATCGCCGAAGACGTCGTGGTCGTCGTCGCGCTCGATCACGATCGTTTCGCTATGCTCCAGCTCGCTGTAGATCTCCGGCGTCCCCCAGCCAACGCCCTCGGATTCACCTGAAAACGCGTACTCCCGCTCAGCTTCGCGGGCCAGCCAGATCGAGTCCTTGAACGCGTTCGCGTTGCCCGCATGATCGCCGTGCATGTGCGACATGGCGACGTAGGTGATGTCACCGAATGAGTACCCCAGCTCGGCCAGTTGCCCCTCGAGCGTCTTCTCCGCATCGGGGGTCAGTTCGGCGGGCAAACCTGTATCCCACACAAGCGTGCCCTGCGGATGCTCGATGAGATAGCACGGCACTGCCATATCACGCGTCGACACCTCCTCAGGCGCAAGAGACAGAATCTCCAGCGTCTGGTCGTTGAGGAAAATATAGCCGCAATCGAACACGTACAGCCGCGTGGTACTCGACTCTTCCGACGGCGCCGGCTCGGGCTCCGCCTCGTCGGTGGCCGGCGGAGCGCCGGAGCACGCGCCCAGCATGCCGGCCGTGATGAGCGCGAGGAGTGCGCGCGCGGTTTTCACGAGCGTCATTTTGGTTTTCCGTTCCTGCTGCGCTGGTTCGGATCTGGACGCGCCCGGGTCGGTACTCCGCCTCACCAGGTCCACAACCCGCCGATCTTCATGAGGCGTCCGGGCATGATCGACTGGGCGCGCAGGTATACCGGGCCGATGCGGCCATTCACCGAGTTTGCCGCTGATTCGTTCAGGAGATTGTAGAGGTCGAAGTTCAGCCGCAGGCGGCCGCCTGCCCCCGGCAGCGTCACGGTCTTGCTGATGCGCAAATCGACATGATGGGACCGGGGCTCGTAATAGGTGCCGGGCGCGACGAGCGGGATGGTCACCGTCGCGGGACATGGCCCGGTCGGGGCGGGACACGCCGACAGATTGCGCCCCAGCGACGAGGCGATCTCGGCGTTGGTCGCCACGTAGTCGCCTCCCCGCTCTGCCCCGACGGAGTTCTGGTAGGTCGCCGACAGGTTGATGTCCTGCCACGGCAACGGATACACGGCGCTCAGCTTCAACGACGTATCCCCGTTCCAGGGCGTGATCTCCCTGCAGAACGCAGGTGGCGCATCCGGCGACGGACAATTGTCTACCACCGTCCTGCCGGTATTGACGCCGCCAAACACGAGCAGGCCGCTGTCCAGCCGGGCGTTGATCAGGAAATCGAACCCGTTGTATACCTGACTCCGATCCTGGCTGCGGATGATGAGATCGTCGAGGAGACCGAAATTCGCGAACGAGACGTCGTAGAACTCGCACACTTCATTGCCGCCACTACCCGGCAGGCGCTCGTCGAGCGGCTGCGTGACACAGTACGGGTCATAGTCAGCCGGCGTCGTCGCCCGGTTGTCGGCCACGGTTAGGTTGTTGTACCAGGTGCGGAAATACCCGACCGTGAGGGCAACGTTCTGGGCCAGTTCCTGCTGGAACGAAACGTGGCCCTGCCAGACGGTCGGGCTGACGTTGAATCCCTCCCTCACATCATCCGCCACCTGCCGAATCGGCAGGACGGACCCGAACGCCTGGTTATCCCACGCCCCGCATTCACCACCGCGTGCGAACTGATCGCTGCCATCTCTCAGGTCACAGTCGGGCTCGAAGTCTCCATCGAAATCGACCCAGGGCCTTGTGGTGGTGGTGGAGATCCCGGCCACGGGGGAATTGAGCCGCGCAAAGGCCAGACCGTAGCTGTCGGCCACCTCGTACCGGCCGAACGAGCCCTTGACGGCGGTCCGGCCCGTCCCGAACAGGTCGTAGGCGGCGCCGATCCGCGGATGGATGCTCTTCCAGTTCGGAATGTTCTTGCGTTCGGGGAAGAACACCTCAGCGGTGTAGAAACCCGCCGGCCGGGTCTGCGCCGGGCTCGACGCAACAATGTGGTCGTAGCGTACTCCCAGATTCAAAGTAAGCCGGTCCAACGTCCAGGAGTCCTGGGCGAAGAGCCCCAGAACCATGTCCAACTCGGAGCGCTGGCGGTGTGGTGACGAGATGGACGTAATTGCGAGTGGCCGCTGAAAGAAGAACAGGTAGTAGTCCGAAAAGCTGGGCTCGGCGCCGAATGTGTGGTTTCCGTTATGCCAGTTGGACCCGACCTTGAAGGTATGCGACCCGGTGATGTAGCTCACCGATCCGTTGAAGTGGATCTGGGAGGCGGGGACGAGCTGATTGCCCTGCACGCAATTGCTGCACGTCCCATTCGAGCCGTAGATATTGAACGACGACAGCTCGATCACGGTACGGTCGGTTGGAAGCACGCCTTCCCAGTTGGCATTGCGCGACGAATCCTGCCGGTAGGCGCCGCGCGCCTCCACCAGTACGCGGCTGCTGGGCGTCCACGTCCACTGGCCGGCCTGGAGCCACTGGGGCGCGAGCTCGTAGATATAGCTACCTGAAGGCGCCAGCCCGAACTCCGGTCCCTGGGGACAGAAGCACTGGTAGGAACCGTTGTACTGGTATGTGAGCTTGTGATTCTCCGCCGCCTGCCAGGTCACGCGCCCCCCGCTGGCCCAATTCCTCCGCGCGATGAAGGCCTGTCTGTCAAGGTCCGGGGTGTAGAACAGCGTGTGGGGTGTCGCGTTGAAGTAGTTGCCGGCGACAAAGGTCTTGGTGCCGTATTTCCGGAACGACCCGTAGAACCACAGTCGGTCGCGGACAATCGGGCCGCCCGCCCCGAACCCGAAATCAAAGATCCGGCCAATGGAGTTGCGGGTGGTGACACCACTGGCAATCAACTCGTCGTTCAGGTTGTCGGCATCCCACCCTTCACCCGCATACTCGCCGCTCACGTTGCCGCTGAAGAAATTGCCCCCGTCCCGCGAGATGAGGTCGATGTTGGGGCCGCCGGTCCAGGCCTCGGCGTCGCCGTTGCCGACCTGCACGACCGATTCCTGCACCATGTTGGAGGGGGCGTTGATCCAGCGCCAGGTCGCGCTCGCCATCGAGATGATCTTGATGCCGTCGATTGTAGATTGACCGGGCGTGCTGCCATGGGCGGAGTTCATGATCGGCGGCTCGCCCGCGCTGCCGCCGACATCACGTCCGCCCAGAATCGAGGACGGCTTGACTGCAGGGATCATGGTCCCGTAGGACTGGAAGCTCCGCACCTGCGGCAACTGCTCGACGTCTGTCTGGGTGAGGGTCTGGGTGGGCACCGAGTTCACGACGTCGACGACGGGACTGGCCGCGGTCACCGTGATCGTCTCCTGCACGCTTCCCACCCCCATCTCCACGTCGATGGTCGCGGTAAACGCCGACGTCAGCTCGATGTTCTCTCGAACTACCGTCCTGAACCCGGTCAAGGTAAACGTGAGCGCGTAGGTCCCGGGGCGCAGGTTGACAATCGCGTAACGGCCCTGACCGTCCGTGATGACCGTCCGGACACCTTCGATGAGGGCCGGGCTCGTGGCCTCTACCGTGACGCCCGGAAGCACGAGTCCCGACTCGTCGATAGCGGCCCCGGCGAGCCCACTGTCCGGCTGGGCCGAGGCGGTGGCCGACAGCAGCAGGAACATGCCCGCTATCGGCAGCGCAACTCTAATGCGACTCAACGACTCTACAGGTAACATCCTGCCTCCTCCCTGATTCGACAAAGGGCGTTACACTATAGCAGCGCATGATATGAGGAACAACCTGCGAAACGAACACTCCAGGTTTGCCCTCTGCAAATGACACCCCGATAGCGGAGGGCCGCACCTGCCAATGTGACTGTATTCGAGGCGGCTACTCGTGCGAGGAGAAGTATCGGGTCCGGAGGTCGGGAGTCACGCTTGCAGCGCCGGGCCGTGATGGGAGGGTGCGTGGTCAGTCAATGGCAGCGTGCGATGAGGCGGCGGGGCCTCGTTGGGGGGCTTTGCGTCGCGACGTCCGCCTTGCTCATGAGCCCGTCCCATGCCCAGAAGGGTACAGACGGACGTGAGTGGCGCGCCCACGGTGGTGACGCCGGGTACACGCGCTATGCGCCGCTGGACCAGATCGACAAGGCGAATGTCGACACGCTGCGCATGGTGTGGCGGCGCCCGGCGGTCGATCGGTCCCTGCGTGAGCGGTTTCCGGACCTTCGGCACTCCAACAACCTTCGTTCCACACCGGTCATGGTCGGCGGAATGCTCTATGCGTCGAACGGCATCGGTCTGGTGGAAGCGTTTGATCCGGCCACGGGCGAAACGGTCTGGGTGCAGGAACTGCCCGCGTCCGGCGACGACGCACACCGCGGAAGGTCCAGCCGGGGGGTCGCCTATTGGCACGGCCGTGCGCCCAACGACTCGCGCATTGTGTCGATCCGTGGCCCGTACCTTCTCGCCACCGACGCCCGCACCGGAAAGCTGATCCCCGAGTTTGGAGATGGGGGAAAGGTCGACCTGCGGTATTTCGAGCACTCGGCTGAGCCACGCCCTTTCGCGTACTCGTCAGCTCCGCTGGTGGTTCGAGATGTCGTGATCGTGGGCTCTGCGATGCCGGACCATCCACCGGTCAAGGAAGCCGACCCGGGCTACGTGCGCGCCTACGACGTCCGGACCGGCGAGAGGCGTTGGACATTCAACCCCATCCCCAAGGCGGGAGAGCTCGGGGTCGAGACCTGGCTCGACGAATCCTGGCGGTACTCGGGCACGGCCAACGTCTGGACGATGATGAGCGCCGACGAAGAGTTGGGCCTCGTCTACCTGCCGACGGGGGCCCCCACGAACGACACCTACGGCGGGCACCGGCGCGGTGAGAACCTCTTTGCGAACAGCGTGGTTTGCGTGCGGGCCGACACCGGGGAGCGCGTCTGGCACTTTCAGACCGTCCACCATGACTTGTGGGACTACGACAACAACGCGGCGCCGATGCTGATCGACGTCGAAGTCGAGGGGCGCCCCGGGGTCACCAAAGCGGTCGTGCAGCTGACCAAGCAATCGATGGCGTACGTTTTCGATCGGGTAACCGGGGAACCGATCTGGCCGATCGAGGAACGTGCGGTCCCGGGCTCGAATACCCCCGGCGAATGGATGTCGCCAACCCAGCCGATTCCGACCAGGCCCGCGCCGTTCGATCGGCAGGGGTTCTCCATCGATGACCTGATCGATTTCACCCCTGAACTGCGCGCCGAGGCGATCGAAATCGCCAGGTCGTACATGCTTGGACCGCTCTTCACGCCGCCGTCGATCAGGGGCGAGGGCCCGAACGACACCAAGGGCACGCTACAGCTGCCGGGCAAGGTCGGCGGCGCGGAGTGGGGCGGGGCGGCGTATGACCCCGAAACCGCGCTGCTCTATGTGCCCTCAATCACCGCCGCGTTCGCTTCCGATCTCAAACCGGGCGACCCGGACCGCATGAACGTCCGGTATACGACTGGCCTGCGGGCTTACGTCGAGGGTCCACAAGGGCTGCCGCTGACCAAGCCGCCGTATGGCCGGATCACGGCCATCGACATGCGCACAGGCGAGCATCGCTGGATGGTGCCGAATGGCGACGGGCCACGGGATCACCCGGCAATCCGGCACCTCAACCTGCCCCCGCTGGGACAGCCGGGCCGGGGTATGCCGCTCCTCACCAGGACGCTGCTTTTCGTGAGCGAGGGGGATCCGATCATGGCCGGTACCCCGCCCGGCGGAGGGCCCGCGGCGGGCAAAGCCTTCCGCGCGTTCGACAAGGCGTCGGGCGCAGTGTTGTGGGAGACAACGCTGCCGGCAGGGACCACGGGCGCACCGATCAGCTATATGCACGAGGGCCGTCAGTATATCGTGCTGCCGATCGGGGCACATGACCACCCGGCGGAGTGGGTCGCGCTGGCACTTCCTTGAGGCGGCGACACACCAGGCGGACGGCCAGCCCGGCCGCGTTTCAACGAGGCGCGCGCGAGGCCGCTTCGAGCGCGTCGCGCTCTTGCCGGGCCGGGATACTTCCAGGATCCAGAGAAAGCGCGCGGTCGTAGCCGGCAATCGCCTCCGTCGTTTCTCCCATCCGGCTGTGCACCCGCGCCTTGTGGATCCACCCGGGCACGGATGCGGGGTCAGCTCGGACCGCCCGCGCAAACGCGTCAGCGGCGACGTCGAGTTGGTCCGCGCGCGCGGCCGCGATGCCCAGCCGCAACAGCACGACGTGCTCGTCCCCAAGCAGACCCAGCGCCCCCTGGAGGTCGATCACGGCTTGGGCAAACCGACCCGACCTGAATCGAGCGATGCCGAGCCGGAACTGGTCCACCGCCCGGCGGTGCTCCCAGTCGGCACCGACTTGCAGAAGGCTCTCCGGTTCTAACGCCGCGAGACGGCTATAGTGCTCCACAGCTTTGTCGTAATCCCCTGCCTCGAACGACAGGCGGGCTGCCAGGCTCAAGCTGGCCTCGGCCAGGCCCTCGTCCCGGAACGAGCGCAGCAGCGTGTCAAGTTCGGCCTCGGTGATCACACCCCGAAACAGTCGACGTAGCCGTCCCGCTGCGTCGAACACGAATGTCGACGGGAGCGCAGCCTCACCGGACCCGAAGAACCGCTCCATCAGCGCGTCATCCGCGAGGAACTGCGGGTAAGTGATGGCGAACTCCTCGATCATGGAGTGCACCGAATCGAGATCGTCCACTTCCACGCTGACACCGGCAAAGTCGGCTTCGCCCGCGTAGCGCTCGGCGAGGTGTACAAGCTGCGGTAACTCCACTTTGCACGGCGCACACCACGGTGCCCAGAAGTTGATCACAGCCGGGCGCCCTCCGGCGATCGGTCGGGTGCCGCCCTCGAGGCGCCGGGCATCAACGGTCGGTGAGGGTAGCCCTGTGAGGCGGGGTCGCGAGCCGTCCGGCCACCGCCCGAGCGGCCGGGCGTCGATTGTCCGATCGCCCTCGCCCACGAGCAGCAACCGGTCCGCCGGAACGTCTGTCCACCGGTCGACGCGGCCGGATGGCCATCGGACCTCGAGGGCATCAATTGTCGCCGTGCTGCCCAACCCGAAGTGCAGGTCCGAGGGTACCTGTGTCCGGAACCCCTCGGTGATCCTCACGAAGTCACGATGGGTCACGCCGCCGGCCTGGAGTTCCACGATGGCACCGAGTACGGGCGCATGACGATCGGCGGCGGTAAGCCGAACACGCGCGAAGTGTTGCGGCGCCGACGTATTCTCGAGAAGTCTCAGGCCCTGGACACTGAGCAGCGCCAGGTCAAGGTCGCCATCCCCGTCGATGTCGACCGGTGCGACCGAGCGCCCGTCGTGGTCGGAGTCCAGCCCGAAGAGATAGGCGCTCTGAACGAAGCGCTCGAATGACCCGTTCGGGTTGTAGAAGAGTCGGTCGCGCTCGTACCCGCTGAACGATCCCCGGAAGTCGGCCACCTGGTCCGACAGGACATCCTCGAAGGGCCGATTCTGTTCCAGAGCCTGGGCATCGGCGACCACCTGTCGCCAGAAGAACGTTCAGAAGTCAGGAGCCTCCCGGTCTGCGAAGCTCGTGTTGCCGTTCGTGACGAAGATCTCCTTGTCGCCGTCGTTGTCGAGGTCGTAGAAGAGGCAGCCCCATGCCCATCCCCCGTCGTTTACGCCCAGCGGCTGTGCCACTTCCTGTAGCTGGCCCGTTTCGGAGGTCGGGATGAAGAGCTCGTTGCCCTCCGCCAGAAGCTTGATCTGCGCATACATGTCGTCGCCCATCGACTGCTGCGAGACCCGAACCACTCGGTTTCCGGCATGGGAGTACATGTTGGAGACATACAGGCCCCACTCGCCCGTGTTGTCCCAGTCGCCGATGCTGAGACCCATCGTGTAGTTGGGTGCGCGAGCCAGAGCATGGTTTGGGAGTCCTCGGAACGTTCCGTCACCCTGGTTGTCCCAGACGACGTTGGGACCGTAGTCGTTGCCCTCGAACAGGTCGACGTCGCCGTCGGCGTCGAAGTCGAAGAACTGCGCGACGTAGGTGTAGCGGGTCCCCGTCACGCCCCGGACCTCGGATTCCTCCGTGAACCGCAACTCACCATGGTTGACGAAGAGCAAGTTGTCTGACCCGTCGTCGGCATCCACCCGGTTGAATACGTTGCCCTGCCTGGACTGATTGGTCTCGTACCCGGCGAAGAAGAGATCGATGAGGCCATCCCTGTTGATGTCACCCGCCGTGATCGACAGCGCCTCGCTGTGTTCCCGGCCTGGCGGGTTGTGAAACTCCAGCGCGCGCGACAGCATGACCCATTCACCGTTGCGCCGCGTGTAGATCACCATCCAGCCCCGGTCGTCCTGGCCCAGGACCCGGTTCGAGACCAGCTCCTCGACACCGTCGTTGTCCAGGTCGACGACCAGGAGTTGACTTGGAATCCGGCGCCGATCGGAAAACGGCAAGACGCCACGGACGAAACCACCCTTGCCGTCGTTGAGAAAGAGTGCACCGTGACTCCACGACTCGACGGCGACGATGTCCCAAAAGCCGTCGCGGTTCCAGTCGACCACATTGAGCCCCGAGTCAATCAGGCTGTCCCCCGTGTCGAGCATGTCCTGCCGCAGTCTGCGGTTAGCCTCCGAGCGATTGAAGTGCAGCCCGACCGAGTCCGTGACGTCGCGAAACGGCGGCGACGGGTTCTCCACGCGCATCCCATCAAGGAGATCCAGCCGGTTGATGGTCCACCGATCGGAGGTGGTCGCACGGAGCTCGACGGCGACCGCCGCGTTGACCACGGCGCGTTGCCCGCCGGAGCTTGGACCGCCGAGCTCCAGATGCGCCTTCGCGAAGGCGCGCTCGCCACTGGGCTCGAGCAGGAACTCGAACATGTGCCACGAGGCTCGCTCTACCGTGGTCCATGCCCCGACGTGGGCACGAATGGTCGCCAGGAACCCATCGCGCCCGACAACGGCGAGACCGTCGGGTCCGTACTCGCGAATGATCAGGAGATCGTCTTCGACCGCGCGACCGTCGTTCGGACGAGGAAATCGCGCGCGGAGATCGCTCGACAGGCCCTGGGCCGCCCGGTCCCAGTCGAAGGCACGCACTCCATGGACAAACGTGGCAACGAGGTGTTGTTGCACGACCGCTTGAACGTCCTCGGAGACCTCGATGTCGGTGATGTAGCGCGCCGGGGGGGTCAACGGCCAGAGGGTCGGGTCGCGGTCCTGCGGTCCCGCGGCGGCACCGGTCAGGCCAACGACCAGCGCGCATGCGAGCGCGGTGCCGATGGCGCGAGCAGGCTGCATCGCAAGTCTTCGAGAGGATCGAGAGTAGCCTCAATATAGCACGGCGACGCCGGGTTGCCGGGGCTCCTGGCAGGACGCCGGACGACGGCGTCATGTCCGGCGCGCGCCAACGCCGCCCGCGTCGGGGGATCGTCGGGCGCCGACCGGGTCACGCGTCGCGAATCGTGAACTCGACGTGTCGGGTCACGCTGGCGCCGTTCGTGTTGTCGTTCACTTGGATCTCGAGGCGGTACGCGCCCGGCACAAGCGTCTCGAGCGGGATAGCCTGAATGAAGACCAGCTCGTGGCCGGCATCGATGTCGAACCCCCCCTGCGTCTGCGCGTTGAAGTCTTGCGGGGCTGTGCGGCCGAGGTAAGTCACCCCGTCCGCGTGCCGTCGATAGAGCAGGTAGTCGACCGTCACGTCCGGCTGCCGGTTCGGAGTCAACCCCGTGTTGTAGACCCAAAAACTGACCGCGAGCTGTTCGGTCGACTGAAACTCGGCGTCCGCGGCGGGAGTAGTCCGGGTCGTACCCAGCACGTAGGGGTCGACGATCGGTGGGTCGGATAGCCGTGGCGCCTCGATCGACTCCACGCTCTCCACTAGGACGACCGTGCTGGTTGCGAGACCGGCGGTCCAGAGGTCGGGCACCGACAGCACCTGCTTGGTCATTATCGGGTCGACGGCGTCGACCGGGTCGGACAAGCCACTCGTCTCTGCTCGCGTCCGGGAACGGGAGCCCAGCGCAGCGTAGACCTCGTACTCGCCCGCCTCCAGCGCAAATGCCCGCCGTACGCGATAACTGTCGCTCCCCTGACCACCAGAGGCGGCCAGGTCGATGGAGTAGATCGCCTCGAATGCGATCGGGCGCGGAGGCGGGCCTTGGAGCGCTTCGGGCTCCAGGGTTCTCGGGCCGGTTGGCTGCGGTCCGGTGCGGTCAGACGCCCCCAGGCGCGGGGTGACGAGCACGTAGAGGGTTGCCGTCGGCGGCCGGAGCTTGACTCGATCGATTGTCAGCGTGAACGGGATGTACACCGTGCCGTCGGTGCCTTTGAAGAAGTCGTTGGACCAGCCGAACGACTGCTGGTCGACCGCGAGTCCGCTTCGCATGGCGGCGTAGACCAGCCGGACCAGCGCCCGCGCCTCGCTCACGCGCGGGTCCTCAGACGGTCCCGGCTCCTGAGGACGCGCCGCGGCCGACGCCAGAGCGACCAGCGAGGGTAAGGCTACCGCCAAAGCTACCGCCGGCGTGCGCCGTCGAACATGGGCGAACATGCACTTGGCGGTCATCTTGGCTGAATGGCCTCATGCGGGTGACGAGCGGGTGAACCGTACCGGGTTATATGGAAGCTCCAGTTCTCATGAGGATGGAGTCCATGGGAAGACCGACTCGGTATTCACCGGAGGTAGGGGAGCGGGCGGTTCGGATGGTGCTGGAGCACGAGCGCGAGCAGTTCAGAGCTCAGCTACTCCGCCGTGGCAGCCGAGCGCATCCCCTTGTATACGAACCGTTGGACCCGTTTGCCTTCCGTGACCTCGGCGACGTAGATGTTTCCGCTCGCGTCAGCCGCGATGCCGTGCGCGACCGTGAACCCGCCCCCCCAGTGTCCGCCGTGGCCGAACGACCCGACGACCTCGAGGTCCGCCCGACGGAGAATCCACACCTTCTCGTTCCGACCGTCCGCCACGTATAGAAAGCGCTGGTCGGCGTCCGTCGAAAAAGCGATGTCCATCGGCGCGCCTCTCAGCGACCATGGGGCGACCAACCCTTCTCTGACGAACGTCCCATCCGTTCGGAACACCTGGATCCTGTTGTTGGCCCGGTCGCAGACGTACAAGAGGTCGTCCCGGCTGAGCTGGACGCAGTGGACCGTGTTGAACTGCTGGGACCGAGGTCCATCCGGGTCGTAGTGGAACGGAATGCTGTCGTCTGGCGCGTTGCCGTAAGCGCTCCAGTGGCGCTTGTAGGCGCCCGTGTCGGCATCGAAGACGATCACCCGCCGGTTCCCGTAGCCATCGGCAACGTACAGTTCGTTGGTCTGCGGATCGACCACGAGTCCAGCTGGCCTGCCGAGATTCTCCGTATCGTCGCTCCCGGTGTCCTGTCCCTTCCGCCCGATCTGGAGGAGAAACTCGCCGGTCCGGGTGAACTTCACGATGTGTGACCCACCGCTGTTGCTGAGCCAGACGGTGTCGTCGGCATCGTTGACGAAGATGCTGTGCTCCGTCTCCGGCCAGTCGTATCCGAGCGGCGACCCGGGAGTACTGGGCGTCCGCCTGCCCGGCGACGTTACCGACGGGGCCGGCCCAGCATCCGGCCACTCGTACTCGGGACCGGGCCCCCCCCACGCCTGCACGACGTTGCCCGCTTGATCGAACTCGATGACCGACGGCGCCGGAACGCAGCATGTGGCCTCGGGCACCTCGTACGACGCGTCGTCCTCGTAACCATGCAGCAGGGTGCGGGGACGTTGCACGATCCAGATATGGTCGTCGGCATCAACGTAGACACCGGCGACGTTCCCGACGAGCCACTGGTTCGGCAACGGCATCTTCGGCCAGGTCGGGTCGAACTCGAACAGGGGAACGTCCCCAGCCTCCGTGCCAGGCTGGGGTGCGGCTGGTGCGTCTACCGGCACCGATCCCCCAGGCGCCTCCTGGCACCCGCCCAGCGTCAGGATGATCGCGACGAACACACCAAAACCGATTGCCGTGACCTGCTTCATGGCTTGCCCCGCTTAGAGTGCCTCGACGGGATCGAGAACGAACGTCCGCCGCAGAATCCGACTGGACGTCGGGCTACTGCCCCGCCGAGGAGGTACCCATCCCCATGTACTTGAATCTCTGAACGCGCTTGCCTTCCGTGACCTCGGCGACGTAGATGTTTCCGCTCGCGTCAGCCGCGATGCCGTGCGCGACCGTGAACCCGCCCGCCCAGTGTCCGCCGTGGCCGAACGACCCGACGACCTCGAGATCCGCCCGACGGAGAATCCACACCTTCTCGTTCCGACCGTCCGCCACGTATAGAAAGCGCTGGTCGGCGTCCGTCGAAAAAGCGATGTCCATCGGCGCGCCTCTCAGCGACCATGGGGCGACCAACCCTTCTCTGACGAACGTCCCATCCGTTCGGAATACCTGGATCCTGTTGTTGGCCCGGTCGCAGACGTACAAGAGGTCGTCCCGGCTGAGCTGGACGCAGTGGACCGTGTTGAACTGCTGGGACCGAGGTCCATCCGGGTCGTAGTGGAACGGAATGCTGTCGTCTGGCGCGTTGCCGTAAGCGCTCCAGTGGCGCTTGTAGGCGCCCGTGTCGGCATCGAAGACGATCACCCGCCGGTTCCCGTAGCCATCGGCAACGTACAGTTCGTTGGTCTGCGGATCGACCACGAGTCCAGCTGGCCTGCCGAGATTCTCCGTATCGTCGCTCCCGGTGTCCTGTCCCTTCCGCCCGATCTGGAGGAGAAACTCGCCGGCCCGGGTGAACTTCACGATGTGTGACCCGCCGCTGTTGCTGAGCCAGACGGTGTCGTCGGCATCGTTGACGAAGACGCTGTGCTCCGTCTCCGGCCAGTCGAATCCGAGCGGCGGCCCTGACGTGCGACGCGTCCGCCTGCCCGGCCCGGCCTCCGGCCATTCGTACTCGGGACCGGGCCCCCCCCACGCCTGCACGACGTTGCCCGCTTGATCGAACTCGATGACCGACGGCGCCGGAATGCAGCATTCGGCCTCCGGCACCTCGTAAGACGCGTCATCCTCGTGGCCATGCAGCAGCGCGCGGGGGCGGTGTACGATCCAGATGTGGTCGTCGCCATCCACGTAGACACCAGCGACGTTCCCGACGAGCCACTGGTTCGGCAACGGCATCTTCGGCCAGGTCGGGTCGAACTCGAACAGGGGAACGTCTCCCGCCTCCGTGCTCGGCTGAGCTGCCGCCGGCTCTTCCGCCGGCGTCTCCGACATCCCCGGCGCCCCCTGGCACCCGCCCAGCGTCAGGATGATCGCGACGAACACGCCGAAGCCGACTGCCGTGACCTGTTTCATGGCTTTCCTCCAACCCAGCTAGAGGACCCGGGGACAGCGAAAACTCAGAAGGTTGCCAAGACGTTGATCGACGAGCCCCCACCACCGGTCACGTTCAGCGGCGCCCCGGTCAGCATGAACTCCCAACGGTTCAGCTCCGCCGCCAGATCGGCGACGCCTTCCAAATCCTGGCCGTCGAGGATGATCGCGCCCATTGCAGCGAGTATTGCCGTGTGAACCGGCAACCCGACACTTTCTTCCGCGCCGGGAGGCCGCACGTCGTTCGGCCCGTCGTCGCCGATGATCGCCACGTCACGCGCCTTGAACCAAGGGATGACCGACCAGTGATAGCCTGCATCGGGTCCGGCGCTCCCCACCTCCCACGGACCAAGCGCGGCGCGCCTGGCCCACTTGCCCGTACGCAGCAACACCGCATCGCCGGGAAGCACCTCGATACCGGTCTCCTCTTCCCACGCTTCGATGTCTTTGAGCGTCACCGGAGTGCCCGGCTCCAGCCAGGGCACGCCTTTGAAGCGAGGCATGTCGATCAGCACCCCGCGCGTGACAAACCCGTCCTTCCAGTGCTCGATGCCGAGTTTGTGGCACCCGTCCTCGTCTTCAATTTCTGCCCTCACCAATCCGTTGTACACCAGGCCCTTGTAGTCGATATGACACAGCGCATCGATATGGCTGTGGAACGTCCCGCCGTGGACCGTGTTCCAGATGAACTTGTTACCTTTGTTGGATTTTTGGAAGGGCGTGTGCACGTCCGGATCAGCCGTCTCTATCAACGCGTGCTCCAGGGACACCCAGCGCCCCTCCTTGACCAGCGCCGCGGCCTGCTTGGCCTTCTCAGGGGTGAGGAGGTTGTAGGTGCCGCGTTCGTCGTCCGGCCCCCAGCGGCCCCAGTTGGACACTTCCTCGAACATTTGATCCCATGCCTCCTGGGTCAGTACCGGGTAGCCACCGATACCGGACGGCGAGCTCTGAGTCGCCAGCCGTGCGACGAGCCCTCCAGCAACCAGAACCGCGACGACGGCACCGCAGGTGACGAGTCTTCGTGTCATGATGCTCCTCCCTCAGAATCGGAATGCAAGGTCCGGTACGCGCGCCCCACCCACCAGGTTCCGATCCAGGTTCGACGCGCGCTGTTCACCGGTTTCTTGTGCCATACATAGTGACCGACCGAAACAGATTGCCGATTCAGCTTCGTGAACCCGCTCCGGAGTTGCCTGTGCCGGAGACGCACCTATGCTTGTCTGTAGATCGGTCCGCGTTTCCGAACGCCTTCAAGCAGTTTCCCGTCGAAGGGCTCCGGCCGGGTGCTCGATTGGGTCGAATCCACCCAACCGATGGCCGCCAGGACCTGAGGCTCGCTGTAATACCCCGTGTTGGCGGCCTGCAGCAGGAGGTCGAACGATTCCTTGCGGTCCTGCGACATCCGTTGAAGCATTTCGTCCAGCTCTGCCGCGGACAGCCGGCTTGACCCGCCCTGGGCCTCCACCTCGGTCAGGAACCCGATGATATGTCGCCTCAGGTGCGGCGCGTCTACGAGAACCGCGTCGATGAAGTGGGCAACTCCCACGTCGCCGGCCCCGGGCATGACCTCATTCGCGGGGATGATTCGGTTCAGGACAGCCGCCAACAAGAGTCCCTGTTCCGGGGTCAAGATCCTGAAGGACTCCTCCTCCTCGCTTCCGGCGCCTGCTCGGTTCAAGGTTTGTGTCGGGGTCGGCAAGGTACCAGCTTCCGTCGTCGTCGCGAGTGCACCAGCACCGCTCGCCGCGGACGCCGCGAGCGCTCCCTGGATGAACTTCCGCCTGGAGATTGCCGATTCAAGTTCCTGGCGCGCGTCCGCATCTCGCTGCTTTGCCATGGCACGTTCCCTCTCTCATAGGTTCCGCTGCTGGACCCACGCCGAGCTATTGCAGCAGCTGCCGTGCATTGTTCTTGAAGTAGTCCGCCGTTCTGAGCGCGATAGCCTGAATGGTGGACGTTGGGACACACCCGCCGGCGGTGGTGAAGACGCTTCCGTCGATGATGAACAGGTTGCTGACATCATGGGCCCGACCCCATTTATCCACGACCGACTTCTCCGGGTCGTTGCCCATGCGCGCCGTGCCCAGGTAGTGACCGGGGGCCGGAGGCACTTTCTCGGCCGACAGAATCTTCGTCGCTCCGGCGGCCTCCATCACCTCCTTGCAGCGCTCCATCCCAAAGTCGAGCATCTTCTGCGTATTCTCCCCACGCCTGTAGACCAGCTTGGGGGCAGGGATACCCGCATCGTCGGTGAGGGTGGGGTGCAACTCCACTCGGTTGGCGTCCTCGGGTAACTCGTCGCAATACATCGACATCGCAGCGGTATGTTGGAACCGTTCCTGAAATGCCACGTGGTGGGCCGCTCCCCATGCCACGTCACCCGCGGGCTTCCGACCGAGGTCGAGTTCGGCGGGGATCACCGACGCTAACGGAACCGGAGGCCGACCGAGCGCTATCTCGATCGGCCCGCGGTATGCGCCGGATAGAATCCAGAAGCCCCTCGCAAAGTCCTGGGTCGAAGCGTCTATCGAGAACTCGTCGCTCGTCAGATAGACGGTGGTGGGTCCTCTCTCCGTGAGGTCCTCGCGTTCGAACAGACCCACCACCGTGGCTTTGGGATGCCCCATGAGCCCCTTACCCACCAGGCCGCTGCTGTTGGCCAGACCATGCGGGAACTGTGCGGATGTGGAGTTGAGGAGCAGCCGCGGCGTGCCGATGCCGTTGCACGCCACAACCACGATGCGCGCCTTCTGCTCTTTCAGGCGGCCATCGGCATCGTAGTACAGGGCACCTTCTGCCAGCCCCTGCTTGTTGACGATGACCTCACGTACCCTGGCGCGTGTCTTCAGGACGACACCGTTCTCGATGGCCTCGGGCCAGTGGATCACGTCGGAGCTGTTCTTGGCCTCTCGGCGGCACCCCTGGTGACACGACACGCAGTTCTGCGGGCACGGCACCCGGCCTCCGTGCGGCTTGGTGATCACGGCCCGCTCCGCGGGCCACCAGTGCCATCCCAACCGGTCAAAACCATGGCTCAAGATTTCCCCGGCCTTGCTCACCTTGTGTGTAGGCATGAGGTCAACCGGCTTGGGGGGGTACGCAGGGTTGCCCGGCACACCGGACACACCCACCATCCGGTCGTTTAAATCGTAGTACGGTGCCAGGTCCCAGTACCGGATGGGCCAGTCGTCGCCCACGCCAGACAGGCTGCCTGCGACGAAGTCCGAAGGGAGCAACCTTGCCCAAACGGCACCGTAGTGGACCATGGCGCCCCCGACGGCATTGCCCAGGATAGGCTGCCAGTAGGACTCCGAGTGATCGTAGGGGTACCCGTCGGTAAAGTGCCGGACACCCTCACGCGGGGGAGGGCTGACGAGTCGTTGCCTCTGACCATCGGCCTCCGCCCTGGGGTTGTCCGATGGTTTGGCGACCCAATCGCCTTGCTCCAGGCAGACGACCTTGATCCCCGGAACCTTGCTGAGAGACCAGGCGAAGGGTCCCCCGGACGCACCGCTGCCGATGATTAAGACGTCTGCGATATCAGAAGTGGCCATCCGCTCTTCTCCCTGCCAGCCATGGTCTCTCTGCGCCAACGGAAAATGTGTCGAAGGGTGAAATCACACCGGGCGGTTCGCACTCACTCACTTCACGGGGCCGGCACGTGGGGAGGTGCCGTGTGCTATCGCCCTGCAAGACCCTTCTCGCTCATCAATTCGCCCAGAAGGCGTGCCGTGCTCTCGCGGATGTACGCGGTAGCGTTCAAGGAGGTGAACTCCGCCACCTGCAGCGGCGTCTTCCCGGTCCTATCCTGCACGTCGAGGCTGGCGCCGTGGTCCACCAGGAACTTGACGATGGAGTTCGCGCCGCGCGCGGCCGCGCCGTGCAGCGGGGTCCACCCGCACACCCAGCCGTTGTAGTTCCTCCCGCCGCCCCCGCCCGAATAGTTGCGGGGCGCGCAGTCGGGACCCGTCCCCTGGGCAGCGTTGACGTCGGCGCCCAACTCCAGCAGAAATTCGACGGCTTCTAGCGCGTCGGGCTCCAACCCTGGCGTCGCCCCGTCGGTGAAGCCCACACCCGCGGCGACCATCAGCGGCGTCGTCCCCTGCTGGGTCCCGAGGTCCGGATCGGCGCCGTGCGCCGCGAGCACGCGCATCGTGCGGACATCGCCGGCTCGGGCCGCGATCCAGAACGGTGTCACGCCGACCGTTTCGCTCTCCTCCACCGTATAGCCTCTGACCGAGGAGTTCCGGCCCCTGCCACTCTTCGCCAGCCTGGCATTCACGTTCGCGCCCGCCGCAAGGAGCGCCCCGAGGAGGTCCCGCGCGTCGAGCCTGCCGGCGCCGGTCACTTCCGCGTCCGGGGAACCCAAGCCTTCCCAGTTCATGGTCTGGACCACCGCGTGCAGCGCCGTCCGCCCATCGCTGTCGGCATTCGGATCCGCACCCTGGTCCAACAGGTATTTCGCGAGTTCGTAGTGCGCGTTGACGATTGCCAGCACCAGGACCGTGGTCCCGTCGGGGGCGTTCATGTAATCGGCGCTGCCGTCAATCTCCGCGCGTCGCACGACCGCAAGTCTCTCGTTCGCGCCGGCGCCCGCCGCCAGCAACAGCTTCACCGATTCCAGATCGCCAGCCCGCACCGCAAACGCCAGCGCGGTGAACCCAGCTTGCGACTGCGCGTGCAGGTCGGCGCCATGCTCGAGCAGCACGTGGGCCACCGCCGGATGGGCTTCGGCCACGGCGGCCATCAGCACCGTCTGCCCACTGCTCGGGTCCTTCGCCCTGACGTCCGCCCCGTGGGCCAGCAGCACGTTCACCGCATCGAGGCCACCCGTGCGCGCCGCCGTCATGAGCGCCGTTTCTCCTGACGTCCGGGCCTCCGGGTCCCCGCCCGCCTGCAAGAGCGCGCCGATGGTGACCGCACTCCCGGTGATGCACGCCAGCGAGAGGGGGGTGACGCCGTACTCGTTGGTGGCGTTCACATTGGCCCCCGCTTGAATCAGCAGGTCCAGGATCTCCGGATCATCCCCGTGGGCTGCCCAGTGGAGCGCCGTGGTGCCGTCCGGCTCGGGCGCGTTCACATCGACCTGCTGCAGCAGCGCCCGCACGCTGGCCGTGTCCGCTTGCTTGACCGCGTCGATGAGCGCCGGACGGTTGCTTGCCGCGCCGAGCCCGGCAACGGATACGAGCACCACCATCCACCATGCACAGAGCCGCTCTCTACTCATCTCCGTGACTCCTTCGATCCAGTTACTGGTCCATCGATCTCTGCGCCGCCGCGCCAGAAGACACCGGCCCCGCTATCCGCCCGGCGCTTGTGGTCTGGGACGGACAGCAAATCAGAGGTTCGGGAGCGTTTCGGTGACGCCCGCGGCGTCAATAAACTGCTCCACGGGCGCCCCAAACATGCCCAACAGGCTCATCAACAGCTGCGACATGGGCGTGCGGTCCGGATAGATCAGGTGACGGTCGCCCTTGAACGCGCCCGCGCCGCCGCCCGCCAACACCAGCGGCAGCGGAAAGTGCGAATGCAGCTGCGGATCGGCCATCCCGCCGCCATAGAGCAGCACTGCATGGTCCAGGAGCGAGCCGTCACCGTCGGGCGTCGCGCGAAGCTTCTCCAGGAATGACGCGAAGAGCTGCACATGATACGTGTTGATCTTGGCCAGCTTCGCGATTTTCTCCGGATTCCTCTGGTGATGCGACAACCCGTGGTGCCCCTCGGGCACGCCGATGTTCGGATAGGTCCGCCCATTGGTTTCCCGGGCGAGCAGAAATGTACTGACGCGGGTGAGGTCGGCCTGGTAGGCCAGTGCCAGCAAGTCGTACATCAGTTTCACGTGCTCGTCGAACGTATCCGGAATGCCAATGGGCATGGCGGGAGGCTGCAGCGGGTTTTCCCTGTCGCGGTTCTCGGTCAGTTGGATGCGGCGTTCGACGTCGCGAATGCTGTCGAGATACTCGCCCAACTTCACCTGGTCGCCAGCCCCGAGCCGCGTCGACAGGCCCGACACTTTCTCGGTGATCCCATCGAGAATACTCAGGTTGTCCTGGTTTATCTCGCTGCGTTCAGCTGCGGTTGCCCCCTCGCCAAAAAGCCGCTCGAAGACCGCACGCGGGTTGGTCTCCATCGGCAGCGGCAGCGTGGGCGATCCCCACGAGACGGTGTTCATGTAGGCGCAGCTGTACCCCGCATCGCAGTTCCCGACAAATTCGGCGGAGTCGATCGCCAGCTCGAGCGACGACAGCGCCGTCTCCTGGCCTATCTCCCTCGCGATGAACTGGTCGACCGTCGTGCCGGCGCGCACCTCGATACCCGCTGTCTTCTTCGCGCGCACACCGGTGAGGTATACCGCCGCGCTGCGTGCGTGCTCGCCGGCCCCGTCGTTCTCCGACTCGGCGTTCGCGTGGCCCAGGCCAGACAACACAACCACCCGATCGCGCATCGGCTTGAGCGCCTCCATCGTGGGTGAGAACGTGAACCCGCGACCTTCCCCGACGGGCGTCCAAGAGGCAAGCGCCGCACCATTGGGAATGTATACGAACCCCAGGCGTTGCACCGGCCTGGCGGCCGTCCTGCTCAGAGCCGTCAGTGCCGGAGCCATCGCGTCCAGCAACGGCAACGCCACCATGGCACCCATACCCCGTAGCACCGTCCGCCTGGGTAGCGATCTCCTCGTAATGAACATGTTCTCTCCCCCGAGTTCTCTCCCCGAGCCACCGGCTGGCCCGGCTGTCACTACTGTTGGGCCGGCCCCGCGGCGGCTGGCCGATCCGCTGCCTTCCGCATCTGAAACGGGGTGCTCTTGACGATGCCCAACACGATAGACGAGAAGGCATGGTCGCGGGGAGCCGCGTCCCGCAGGATCGTGCGAACGGCTGGCGCATCGTGGTACTCCACGCCGCGCCCCAACGCGTACGTGAGCAGCTTTTCCGTCGCCGTCTCAACGAATTGGTCGGAGCGGCTCATTAGAACCTCCCGCAGCCCGGTCACGCCTTCGAACTCCGTGCCGTCGGGCATCACGCCCGTGACGTCGATCGGTGCGTTCGACTCACCGCGGGTCGTCCGCCCGTGGCCGATCCCGTCATAAGACTCGAGCGCCAGGCCCAGCGGATCCATCGGCGCATGGCAGGCCGCGCAGGCTGGACTCGCCCGGTGGCGTTCCATGCGCTCGCGCATGGGCGCCGCAGCGTCAATCTCGGGGTCCGGAAGGGGCGGCACGTTCGCCGGGGGGTCAGGGGGCGGCGTGCCAAGGATATTCTCCAGAATCCACTTGCCCCGCTGCACCGGCGACGTCCGCGTGGCATACGAGGTGACCGTGAGAATGCTCCCCTGGCCCAGCAGCCCTCCACGGTCATGGTCGCCGGCTGTGACGCGCCGGAAGTGGCTCCCGTACACGTTGGGAATTCCGTAGTGCCGGGCCAGCCGTTCGTTCACGAACGTGTAGTCCGCGGTCAGCAGGTCGAGCACGCTGCGATCCTCGCGCACGATGCTGTCGAACAACAGCTCCGTCTCCCGCCGCATCGCCTGCCGCACGTTGTCGTCGAAGTCGGGGAACAATGCGCCGTTCGGGAACGCCGCCTTCATGTTGCGCGTGTACAGCCACTGCGCCGCAAAGTTGTTCACCAGTGACTGCGAGCGCGGGTCGGACAGCATCCGCCTCACCTGCTGCTCCAGAACCGCCGGATCGCGCAACCGACCGGACTCGGCGACGGTCAACAGCTCATCGTCCGGGATACTGCTCCAGAGGAAGAACGAGAGCCGCGATGCCAACTCCAGATCGCTGACCGCGTATACGGCGCCCGGTGGGCCTTCCAGCGGATCGTGTTCGACACGGAACAGAAACTCCGGCTGCACCAGCAGGGCGCGCAGCGCCATTTGGATACCGGTCTCGAAGCTACTCGTGCTCCGTTTGGCCTCGTAGAAACGGAAGAGGTCTTGCACCTCGGCGTCGGTCACCGGCCGTCGATACGCACGACGGGCCAGGGTCGAGATGATTTCCTGGGCGCAGGGCGTTTCGTCAGCCGCGCTCGCCGGAGAACAGACGAAAATGCGGCGCCGGCTCGGCGTCTCTCCCGATCCCGTGGCCTCGAAGGGTCCTTCGACGAACACCCGGTGGACTTGAGGCAAGCCGGAGACGTTGCCGTAGTTGACATTGCTCTTGATGAACGGTTTGCGCAGATCCCTTTCGGGTTGCGCATAGTTCTCCTTGACGAACGCGACGGTGATGTCGTGCGGTCCTGCCGTCACCGGCAGCCGGACGGTCAAATGGGAGTCCACGTCGTGGGCGATGATGTCCTGGCCACCGTACCGGCCGATTCCGCCGACGTCGAACCGTTCGACCAGCTGACCGTCCAGGCGGAAATCGATCTGGTGGACGAATTCCATGCCGCGTATCGTCCCCCACGTGGTTCGCCCCAACTTCACCGTCACGACGTACTCGCCATCGACCGGGAAGGTGTGGGGAATGACGGTGCCCCCGCGCGTCCCGAACGGCAGACCCTCCAGGTGGTTGTCCTGCGTGAGGTCGGGCGGGACGGTGTATCTCACGCTCGCCGGCGGCGTCGAGGGGTCGCCTACCGCAACGCTGCTGATCTTCCGGGCGGCGGACAGGTAGCGTTCGAGCAACGACGGGGAGATCTTGAGGACATCGGCAATGTTGTCAAAGCCGTAGCTCGAATCGTCGGGCGGAAGCAATGAGTCGACATCGGTCTCGAGCGCCAGCAAGTCCCGGATCACGTTCCCGTATTCGGTCCGGTTAAGGCGGTGCAGGACTCGGCGTCCGGGATCGGGCTGCGCTGCGGCCGCGTTGTCGAGGGCCGTCTCGAGCGTCGAGACGACTTCTTGGACCACGGCCCGCTCAGGCCGGGGCCGGCCGGGCGGTGGCATCGCCGCGAACCGCAGCTTGCGCCCCACCTTCTCCCACACCTCCGCGCCCTCGGGAATGTGGTCGACATCCATCCTGTCGAGCATCAGTCCGGCCGTCTGCAGCCGCTCGTTGTGACACGTCACGCAGTACTGGTCGAGCATGGCGCGGAGCTGTGCTGCAGATGCCGCCGGGGGTTGCAGCGGCGCTGGCTCGGCCCCGAGGACCCCGGAAGCTGCTGACGCCACGAGTGTGCAACCGACCACCAGCATACAGACACGTCGGGTCATAATCCCCCCTCAGGACTCACGTACGTTGTCCCTATCGACCTGCCGACGGCACCGCCTGTCCCGCGCCGATCTCATCTTCTCAGAAGTCTATCTGCGTACCGACCTTGAGCAAGCGACCGTTCAGCACCGCGGTTGGGCGCAGCCACTGGCTGCCGTACCGCGTGTTCACAGCGAGAACGGCGTCCGAGTTGAACATATTGTAAACATCAAACATCGCCTGGATGCGGGCTCGGCCCGCGGTGAAGCGCTTCGAGAGCCGGATGTCGAACTGGTTCATGCGGCCGTCGAATTCCGTCCCCGGCCGGATTAGCGGCACTGAGGCCCTGCCGCTGTTATGTGGGCGGCCGAGCGTCGGCATTATTTCTGCGTTGCTCGCCACGTAGCTCGCCGTAATCGGTGGCCCGGTCACGCTCTGGCCCGTCAGACTGACCTGGAGGCCTTGCCAGGGCAGCGGGTAGACGACTATGAACTTGATTCGCGGCGAGGAGAACTTGTCCGAAGCGCTCTCGCAGAACCGCTGGTCGGGAGAATCGATCACGAAGCAGTTGTCGAACCGCGTCCGGCCGAAGCTCACGCCCCCACTGACGAGCAGGCCGTTCGGCAGCCGCCCGTCAGCCGTCACGTCGATGCCGTCGAACACCTCGGCTCTGTCACCGAAATCCTCTGAGAGCGAAATCACATTATCAACTGCGCCGAACATGGCCCGGCTGATGTCGTAGAGCCCACAGATGTCCTCTCCCCCACCGCCCGGCAACCGGGAATCCCGCGGGCCCGTGACGCAGAACGGCTCGAAGTCGGAAGGTCCCACCAACACGTTGTCGGTCGAGACGAGACCGTGGTACCAGCGCCGATGATACGACACGTTGACGGCGACCCCGGGCGCCAGCTCGTGCTGGATGCCGACGGAGCCTTCCCAGTTGCCCTCACGCTTCCCGGAGCCGGTGAGCAAGCCCGGTGCATACTGAGTCGCAATCCGGTCCGTCCCAAAGAGGCTGCTCGAATACGGGCCCAGCTCCCCGTTGGCAGCCGGATTGGTGAGGTCGCCATCCGGCACGAAATTTCCGTTTGCGTCATTCCACGTCCGGTTCACAGAAGCGTTGATCGCCCGCGCGGGGTGAACACGCGCGGTGAAATTGAGTTGCCTGCCGACCACATAGTGGCCGATGTTCGCCTTGAGCGCGGTTTTCCCATCACCGAACAGGTCCCAAGCGAACCCCGCCCGCGGCGAGACATCCTTCCAATTTGGCACGTCGTCTATTTCGTCGTACACCCGTCTCGGTACGTACCGGGTAGCGAGAATGTCCTGAGCCGGGACGCTCGCGTGCAGGTGATCGAAGCGAACGCCCAAATTGAGCGTCATGCGGTCGATCGTCCACTGATCCTGCACGAACAGCCCATAGTTGAGATTCAGCCTCTCGTCATACTTGTACGGCGTCGCAAACAGCGTCAGACTCTGAGGTACCCCGTTCCGAAGGGTGTAGTGCGCGTCGCCGTTACGGTCCGCTTGGCGATCGCGCCGCCCGCGGACCGTGGTCATCCCGGCTTTGAACGCATGCGAGCCGGTGACGTACGACAAGGAGAACCGCGTATGGAAGTTCCTGTTGCGATTCAGCGGGTGTTTCTCGCGAGACGGCGCGCGGAAATTAACGCCCGTTGCGAGATCCCTGGCAGCCACCACTTCCCGGTCGACGTATGCCTGCTGCTCGTTCGAATAATCGATGAGGACCCGTGTCGCACCGGCCTCGACCAACAGTCGATTGGTGACCGGATAGGTCCACGAGGCCTGGGCAATGTAGTTCGGATTGTAGTTGTATTTTCGTGTCGCTGCTGGCGGAGTGGTCGGGCCGAGACCCAGCTCGCAGTCGCAGTGCTGTCCGTACTCCCAATGGAGGTTCAGCTTGTTCTTCTGATTCACCTGCCATGTGAAGCGAACGCTTTCGGCTCCATTCTCGTTCTTCGAAAGCGCCTGTCGGCTCAGATCCGGGGTGAAGACCCAATCCAGGAGGTCCGTGTCGTGGTACGTCCCTGCGAGCGCGTTGTACGAGCCCCAACTCCGAAGGCTCATATAGAACCAGAGCTTGTCCCGCACGAGCGGGCCGCCGCCACCCGGATTGACATCCCAGATCTTGTCCACATTGTTGGTGACGCGGATGCCCCGGTCCTGCAGCCGTTGAGTCAAATTGTTGGACTGCATACTGTGGTTGGCGAAGGACGACGCGAAGTATCCCGTGTAGACGTTGCCACCCTCCTTGGGAATGACGTTGGTCCGTAAGCCGCCCAGTTCGTGCTCCGCCGAGACGCCCCCCGTCTCAAGCACGATCTCCTGGGCCGCGCCGGAGTTGATGTGGATCCCGTGGCCACCACCGCCGGACATGCTCACACCGTTATAGCGCATGCCGTCCATCTGCAACATCATGTCGACGTTGCGGCTGCCGTGAACGGTCACACTGCTGCCGAGGGTTTCGCCTCTCGAGCCGCCGACATCCTGGTCGCGAAGCGGCAGGCGGGCAGCGGGGAGCAGGGCGGCCATTTGGTGCATCACCTTTGAGGTCGCGGCGTTGTCGATAATCTCACGACTGAGCACCTGCTGCTGGACGATGTTCTGGACGTCCACCACCGGAGACTGCCCGGACACCGTGACCGTCTCTTCGAGGGCCCCCACACGGAGCTCGGCGTTCACGGTCGCGGTAAACGACCCCGTCAGCTCGATGCCTTCGCGTACGGCCCGACTGAAGCCGGGCAGGGTGAACGTGACGCTGTACACACCCGGCCGCAGGCCGAGAATCCTGTAAATCCCTTGACCGTCCGTGACGGCGCTGCGAACCTGTTCAATCAGCGCCGGACTGGCTACCTCCACGGTCGTGCCGGGAAGGACGGCGCCAGTAGTGTCTGTTACCGCCCCGGCGATGCTGCTCTCACTTTGCGCCAGGGCGACTGCCGGCACGACCACCAAGGCGGCCAGCACGCACCCCACCCATCGATGATTAGACCCCATTATGCATACCTCCTCTACTCTACTTCCTCGTCCCGAGTAGATAGGGATCCCGACTAGGCGAACATGTAAATCTCAATGGACAAAATTATAACCGCCTTCCAGGAGAATTTTCTGCCTAATTTTCCCCCGTGTCCAGACGATTATGCGGCACACTATCTATATCCGTGTTTTTCTTATGGTGTGAGCCGTCAGCGGCCCCTTCCGGTCTGCCTGACAATTGGCGTCGACGCGGCGAGGACGACGCGGGCGAGTAGTCGTCTGTCATCGCTCGGGCTGCAGGTTCCGCTCGATCATCAATTCCCGCAGCAGCTGCGCCGTGCTCTCGCGGACGTACGAGGTAGCGTTCAAGGACGTGAACTCCGCCACCCGCAGCGGCGTCTTCCCGGTCTTGTCCTGCAGATCGAGCCTGGCGCCCTGGTCCACCAGGAACTGCACGATGGAGTCCGCTCCCCGCACGGCCGCGCCATGCAGTGCGGTCCACCCGCACACCAATCCAGGCAGGTTTCGCGAACCGCCGCCACCGGAATAATTGCGCGGGGTGCAGTCGGGATCCGTCCCTTGCGTGTGATGGATGTCGGCGCCGAGTTCCACCAGGAATTTGACCGCTTCCAGCGCGTCACTCTCCGAACCCGGTGTTGCGCCATCCGTGAAGCCCAGCCCCGCGGCGACCATGAGCGGCGTCGTGCCCTGTTCGGTCCCGCGGTGCACATCAGCACCGTGGGCCGCGAGCACGCGCATGGTGCGGACATCGGCGGCCCGGGCCGCCAGCCAAAACGGTGTCACGCCCAGCATCGCCTTCGGCTCCACCGAGAAGCCGGTGGTCACGCCCCCACCCCGGACTTGCGTCTGCCCGGCGTTCACGTTCGCGCCTGCCGCAAGGAGTACCGCCAGGAGGTCCCGAGCATCGAGCCTGCCGGTGCCGGTCAGCTCCGCGTCCGGACTCCCCAAGCCCTCCCAGTTCATCGTGGCGACCAGCGCGTGCAGCGCCGTCTGCCCGGCGCTGTCGGCATTCGGATCGGCGCCCTGGTCCAACAGGTAGTCCGCGATCTCGTAATGAGCGTTGAGAATGGCCAGGACCAAGGCCGTCGTCCCGGTAGGCGTGTCATTGTCATCTGCGTCGGCGTCGACCTCCGGTCGTCGTGGGGCTGGGAGTCTCTCATTGGCGCTCGCGCCCGCGGCCATCAAGAGCTTGACCGACGCGAGATCGCCGGCCCTCACCGCAAAGGTAAACGGGCTGAACCCGACAACCGAACGGACGTTCACGTCGGCACCCCGGGCGATCAGGAGTTGGACCAATGCCGGATGCGCCTCTGCCGCGGCGGTCATCAGCATCGTCTGCCCACTCTCGGGTTCCGTCGCGTTCATGTCTGCCCCATGCGCGATCAGCACCTTCACCGCGTCGACGCTGCCGGTGCGCACCGCGGTCATGAGGGCCGTCTCTCCTTCCGTCCGGGCCTCCGGATCTGCTCCGGCCTCCAGGAGCCGCTCTACGACCACCGCGTTTCCATTGGTGCAGGCCAGGGAGAGGGGGGTTGCACCGTAGTCGTTCGTCGCCCCGACATGCGCGCCGGCGCGGATCAACAACTGCGCCAGGTCGAGGTCGTCACGGTGGACTGCCCAATGGAGCGCGGTAGTGCCGTCGGGTTCGGGGCCGTCTACATCGACGTGCTGCTCGTCGAGCAAGGCTCGTACTGCTTTCACGTCTCCCGCCCTGGCCGCGGCAACCAGCGATTCAGTCACGGCAGCAGCGCAAACCCCGGCGGTTGACAGGAGCATCGCCATCGAGAACGCCCCGAGCCGACGAGCGCGCATCTTCGTTTCCCCCGTCTTCGAGTCCATACGCGTTCCGTCGACACCGTGCGCTGCACCGGAAGGCGTGGAGGCGTGGCACGGGTCGCTCGCAGTGCGCCGGCCGCGGGCACCCGGACGCCGTCACAGATCCGAAAGTGTGTCGGTCACGCCAGCCGCGTCGCTGAACTCCTCCAGCGGTGCCCCGAACTTGTCCAGGAGGCTCATCAGCAGCTGTGACATCGGCGTACGGTCTGGATACACCAGGTGACGTCCGCCCTCGAGCGTGCCCGCGCCGCCCCCTGCCAGCACCAGCGGCAACGGAAAGTGCGCGTGCGTCTGCGGGTCGGCCATCCCACCGCCGTAGAGCATCAGCGAATGATCGAGCAGCGAGCCGTCGCCGTCGGGCGTCGCGCGCAGCTTCTCCAGGAACGACGCAAACGCTTGCACATGATACCCATTGACTTTGGCCAGCTTCGCGATCTTCTCCGGATCGTATTGATGATGTGACAGATTATGATGCCCCTCGGGCACGCCGATGCTCGGATACGTGCGCGTGGTCGTCTCGCGGCCGAGCAGCAGCGTCGTCACGCGCGTGAGGTCGGCCTGGTACGCCACCACCTGCAGGTCGTACATCAGCGTCATATGCTCGTCGAAAGTCTCCGGGATGCCGAGGGGGGTCTCGGGCGGCTGAAGGGGGTTTGCCTTATTACGGCTCTCGACCAACTGGATGCGGCGTTCGACATCCCGGATGCTGTCGAGGTACTGGTCCAGCTTCTGCTGATCGCGAGGGCTCAGCTGCCGTGACAGGCGCCCCACTTTCGTGGTGACCACGTCGAGGATGCTGGCGTTTTCCTGGTTGATCCTGCTGCGTTCAGCGGCGCTTCCCCCGTCACCGAAGAGCCGCTGGAACACCACACGCGGATTCATCTCCATCGGCAGCGGGAGTGTCGGAGACCCCCACGAGATGGTGTTGACGTACGCGCAGCTATATCCCGCATCGCAATTGCCGACGAACTCGGCGGAATCGAGCGCCAGCTCGAGCGAGGACAGCGGCGTGTCTTGACCGATCTCCCTCGCGATGAGCTGATCAACGGTCGTACCGGCCCGGACCTCGACCCCGGCGGTCTTCTTCGCGCGCACTCCCGTCAAGTACACCGCCGAGCTGCGCGCGTGCTCGCCCGCCCCGTCGTTATCCGACTCGGCGTTCGCATGGCCCATCCCGCTCAGCACGACGAGCCGATCGCGTAGCGGCGCGAGCGACTGCAGCGTTGGCGACAACGTGAACCCCGTCCCTTCTCCGACGGGTGTCCAGGAAGCCATTGCCGCCCCGTTCGGGATGTACACGAACCCGACGCGTCGCACCGGCCTGGCCGCGGTCTTGGCCAGCGCGGTCAGCGCCGGCGCCATCGCGTCCAGCAACGGCAGCGCCACCATCGCGCCCATGCCCCGGAGCACCGTTCGCCTCGGCAGGAATTGCTTTGTGATGAACATATTGCTCACCTCGGCCCGGCCGTCGCTACTGCGCGGCGGCTGGCCACCCGCCAGCTTTCCGCAGTTGAAACGGGGGACTGTTGACGATGCCTAGCACGACCGACGAGAAGCTGTGGTCGTGGATGGCCGCGTCCCGCAGAATCGAGCGCACGGCGGGCATATCGTAGTAGTCGACACCGCGCCCCAGCGCGTACGTGAGCAGCTTTTCCGTGAAGGTCTGCAGGAACTGGCCGGACCGGCTCAACAGGACCTTGCGCAACCCGGCCACCCCCTCGAAGGAGGTTCCGTCGGGCATGACGCCCGAGACGTCGATCGCCTCGTTCGACTTACCTCGGACCGTGCGGAGATGGCCAACCGCGTCATACGACTCAAGCGCCAGGCCCAGCGGATCCATCTGCTCATGGCAGGCCGAGCAGGCGGGGTTCGCGCGATGTTGTTCCATCCGTTCGCGCATCGTGAGACGGGACAAGTCAGCGGCTTCCTGCAGGGCTGGCACGTCCGGCGGGGGTTCCGGAGGGGGCGTGCCAAGAATATTCTCCAGGATCCACTTCCCACGTTGGACCGGTGACGTCCGCGTGGCATGCGACGTGACCGTCAACAAGCTGCCCTGACCCAGGAGTCCCCCCCGCCAGTCGTCATCCTCTAGTGCGACGCGCCGGAAGTGGCTCCCGTACAAATTCGGAATCCCGTAGTGCCGGGCCAGCCGCTCGTTGACGAACGTGTAGTTCGCCGTCAGCAGATCGACCACACTGCGATCGTCGCGCATGATGCTGTCGAACAGCAGCTCCGTCTCCCGTCGCATCGCCTGCCGCAGGTTGTCGTCGTAGTCAGGGAACAACGCCCCATTCGGAAACGTCGCGCCCATGTTGCGCGTGTATAGCCACTGCGCCGCGAAGTTGCTCACCAGCTGATCTGCGCGGGGATCCGCCAGCATGCGCCGTGTCTGCGTCTCCAGCACCGTCGGCTCGCGCAACCGTCCGGATTCGGCAAGCGTCAAGAGCTCCTCGTCAGGGATGCTGCTCCAGAGGAAGAACGAGAGCCGCGAGGCCAGCTCCAGATCGCTCACCGGATAGGCGGCGCCCGGTATCTGCTCGGACGGATCCTGCTCGATCCGGAAGAGAAACTCGGGCTGCACAAGGAGCGCACGCAGGGCCATCTGGATCCCCGATTCGAAGCCGGCGGTTTGCCGATTGGCTTCGTAAAGACGCAGCAGCTCCTGGATTTCCTCAGCGGTTGGCGGCCGTCGGTACGCTCGGCGGGCCAGTGTCGAAATGATCTCCTCGGCGCAGGGCGCTTCGTCAGCCGGTTCTGACGGATAACAGACGAAAACGCGTCGCCGGCTGGGCGTGTCTCCGGGTCCAGTCACCCCGAACGGCCCCTCGACGAACACGCGGTGGACGAGAGGCAAGCCGGACACGGTGCCGTAGCTGACGTTGCTCTTGACGAACGGTTTCCGCAGCTGGGGCGGGGCGCCGGCGCGAAACTGACCGTCTCCGGTTTCACGTTGCGCGTGGCTCTTCTTCGGGAAGGTGACGGTGATCTCGTGCGGACCGGCTGTCACCGGCACCTGGACGATCAGATGTGAGTCCAGATCGTGGCCCCTGACGTCCTGGCCCCCGTAGCGGCCAATGCCGCCCACGTCGAACCGTTTGACCAGTTTCCCGTCCAGGCGGACATCGAGCTGCTGTACGAGTGCCAGGCCGCGTACCGTTCCCCAGGTGGTCCGCCCGAGTCGGACCCGGATACCGTAGTCGCCGTCTACCGGAAACGCGTGGCGAATAACGGCGCCCCCGCGCGTCCCGAACGGCAGCCCTTCGAGATGGCGGTCCTGCGAGAGGTCGGGTGCGACGCTGTAGGTCACGCCGGTGGGGGACATCAGCGGATCCCCAATCGCGACGCGACTGATTCTGAGGGCCGCCGACAGGTAGCGCTCGAGCATGGAGGGGGAGACGTTGAGGACCTCGGCGATATTGTCGAAGCCGTAACTGGAATCGTCCGGTGGCAGCAACGAGCCGACATCGATCTCCAGCGCCAACAAGTCCCGAATTACGTTTCCGTACTCCGTACGGTTCAAGCGGTGAAGCGTTCGCCGACCCGGATCGGGATGGGTCGCGGCTGCGCGGTCGAGCGCCCCCTCCAGCGTTGAGACGACCAGGCTGGCCGTGGCTCGATCGGGCCGGGGCCGGCCGGACGGCGGCATCAGCGCCCCCCGCAGCTTCCGGATGGCCTTTTCCCAGACCTCCGCGCCCTCGGGAATGTCGTCGACATCCATCTTGTCGAGCATCAACCCGGCCGTCTTGAGCCTCTCGTTGTGACACGTGACGCAGTACCTGTCGAGCAGGCTACGGAGCTGGTCGCCCGACATCGTAGCGGGCCGGGCTTGCGTCGGTGCCGCCCGGACGACCCCCGCAGCCGCCACGGTCAATACGCAACTCACCACCAGCGTCAAGACCCCTTGCCTCATGAATCTCCTTCCACGAACCCGCGGCTGATGCAAATCCGCGACTGACGGCTGCCTCCGCCCGCCGCGTGTAGCCTCAGAAGTCCATCTGCATGCCGAACTTGATCAGGCGGCCGGTCAGCACGGCCGTCGGCCGCAACCACGCCGGACCGTACCGCGTGTTTACCCCGAGAATGGCACTCGAGTTGAACGCATTGTACACATCGAACGTTCCCCGGACACTCAACCGGCCCACCGTGAACCGCTTCGCCAGCCGCACATCGAGCTGCTGAAAGCGTTGTTCGTACAGCGTCCCCGGCTCGATCAGATGCACGGTGGCCCTGCCTCTGGAGCCGGCGGCCAGATTGCGACCGAGCGACGGCGCAATCTGGGCGTTGCTGGCCGTGTAGGATGCCGTGATTTGAGGTCCAGGAATGCTCTGGAAGTTCCCGCTGAAAGAGAGGTCCCACGGCAGGGGGTACACCCAGTTGACCTTGACCTCCGTCTGCCACGGCGGTGCGCTGCGGCAGCCAAACTGAGTCGGTCCAGCCTGGCCCCCATAGGCGCCAACACCGATCTCGGCCACCACCTCGCAGTTGTCTCTCAGCACCCGCCCCGTGCTCATCCCGCCGCCAATCAGCGTGCCGTCCGGCAGCCGGCCGTTGAACGTCACGTCGATGCCGTCGTACACCTCGAATTGGTCGCCGAAGTTGCGTACTGGCGTCACAAACCGCTCGACCTGACCGAACTTCTCGGGATTGACGTCATAGAACCCGCAAAGCTCGCTGCCGCCGCCTCCCGGCAACCGGCCATCCTGGGGTGCGGTAACGCAATACGGGTCGTAGTGGCTCCCGTTCGCGAGAAGGTTCTGAGTCGTCGTGAAATTCGTGTACGCGCGCCGGTAGTACGCGGCGTCGACCGAGAGCCCGGGCAACACCTCCTGCTGAATCCCGATGGAGCCTTCCCAGTTGCCCTCCCGCCTGTCCCAGCCCTCCAGGTAATCCGGATCGAAGGTTCTCGTGATCCGCGCGGTACCAAAAGCGGTGTCCCCCAGGGCCCCGCACTCACCGTTCGCCGCGTTGCTGTAGAGATCGCAATCAGGCACGAAGTCGCCGTTGGCATCCGCCCACGTCCGGGTCGCGCTGTTGGCGATCGAATTCATCGGGTTCACCGCTCCGGCGATGTTCGTCTGCACCCCGACGACGAAATGGCCGATGTGTCCCTTGAGAGCGGTCTTCCCATCGCCGAACAAGTCGTACGTCATCCCCAGGCGCGGCGAGAAATCCTTCCAGTTCGGGATATTGTCCCTGCGAGGGTAGGATTGCGCCGGCGTAAACCGGCTGGCCCCCAGCTGCTGATCATCGTAGTACGAGTTCAGGGAATCCAGACGCGCGCCCATGTTGACGGTCAGGCGCTTGACGGTCCACTGATCCTGGACGAACAACCCGAGATTCAGCTTCATGTTTATGGTGAGGTGTCTCGGCGCCACCGACTGAACGAGTGCGCTCGGCACCCCCCTGAAAGTGCGATAGTGCAAGTTGTCGGCGTTGAAGATATGGATGACGTTGCGACCGCCGGTTGCCGTGGTGAAGCCCGCCTTGAACGCATGCGAGCCGGTAACGTAGCTGGCGGAGAAGCGCGTGTGCGTGTTCCACTGTCGACTCTTGCGCGTAAAGGGTGACGACCGGCCGCGGAAGTAGACACCCGTCGAGAGCTCTCTGACGCCAATGATGTCCAGCGGAATGTCAGGCTGGTGCGACTGGTGGGTGTCGACCAGCGGACGTGACACCCCCGCCTCGAGCAGGAATCGATTGGTCACGGGAGAGACCCATGACGCCTGGAAGAGGGAGTTCGGCGTGTAGGTATAGCGCCTGGTGTCCGCGTAGGTCCGCGTCGGACTGAGGTTGTTCTGGCAATAGCACACATATCCCAGGGCGTAGTACCCGTTGATCTTGTTTCTTGGTGACACCTGTGCCGTGAGACGAAGGTTGTTGTCGGTGCCCCAGTTGTCGGCGAGCACCGGACGGCTCTCGTCAGGAGTGAAGACGTAATCGAGCGGGTCGGCGTCGTAGTAGACGTCCGCCGGCGCCCGGCTCGCGTTGCGGTAGTTCAGGCCCACGTGGAACCACAGTCTGTCCCTTATGATGGGCCCACCGACGGCTGGATTGATGCTCCCGACGTTGTCCACCTTGTTGATGCCGGTGATCCCGCGCGACCGCAGTTCATCGCTCAGATTTTCGCTGTAGAGAGCGTGGTTGCCGAAATCGGCCGCCATGTATCCGGAGAAATTGTTGCCGCCCTCCTTGGGAATCACGTTGGTCCGCACACCCCCCAACTCATGCTCCGCGGAAATGCCGGACGTTTCGATCACGAGTTCCTGCGCTGTGCCGGGATTGCCCTTGATCCCATGTCCTCCACCGCCCGACATGCTCGCGCCGTTGATCCGCAGCCCGTCGATCATCGTCAGGTTGTCAACAGCTCGACTGTTGTGGACCAGCACTCCATCGCCCAGCGTTTCGCCGGCCGAGCCGCCGACATCCTGGGTCCTCGTCCCCTCGTAGTTACCCGCCGCGTACGCGACACGGACCCCCGGCATCAACGCCGCCAACTGGTGCGAGATCTTGCCCGTCGGGAGGTTGTCTATCAGCTCGTGCGAGACCACCTGGCGCCGGACGACGTTCTGTACGTCCACGACGGGGGATTCCCCCGCCACCGTGATCGTCTCCTCGAGGGCCCCCACGGTGAGTTGGGCGTTCACCGCCGCGGTGAACGACCCCGTCAGCTCGATGCCTTCGCGTACGACCCTGCTGAAACCGGGCAGCGTGAACGTGACGCTGTACACCCCCGGCCGGAGTCCGCTGACCAGGTAGCGGCCCTGCCCGTCGGTGGCAGCGGTGCGGACTCTTTCAATGAGGGCAGGACTGGCGACGTCGACGGTGACGCCGGGGAGAACCCCCCCCGTCTCGTCCGTTACGACCCCGGCGATGCTGCTGTCACTCTGCGCCTGGAGGGCCGCCGGCACAACCAGCACCGCCGCCAAAAGCAGGAACCACACGAAGCGCCTCTTGGATGCCATCGCCAACCTCCTCGGCTCGAGCAAGTGAATGGGCGTACAGTTACATGTACGCACGGAAAAGATAGCAGTACTTGAGAAGAAGATCCATTCTATTAACGAGTTGATTATCCTATAATAAAGTTCTATAACGATATATTTTTTCCAATCCAGTGCGCCATACGGGAAATGTTCTTGCACATGGTGTCTCATGCCCGTTCGCCCGCCTCGGCATGACCAACCTGGCGTAGTGCGTTCCGCAGGAAGACCCGCAGTGCGGCGCCTTCCGCCCGGGGGCCACCATCCGTTCCCCGGCGTTCGACTACGGGGCGTGCGAGTGGTCGCGGGACACGCTCGTCTACCTCCTGGGGCATGCCGGCCGGGCGGCGGCGGAGGAGAACTGGGCCTCGTTCGTGCAGGACACGGAGGGGATGCGGAGCTTCCGGGAGGACTACGCGCGGGCCGGCGTCAAGGTGATGAAGATCGAGTCGGTGTACACGGACGCCACCGAGTACTCCGCCCTCCGGTAGCGCAGGAGCCGGCGCGCAGGCCGAGAGCCGGAGCGGGCGCCGCCCGCTAGTGCGAGGCGAAGTGACTGACGGCGCCGTCCTCGTCGAACGCCAGCGTGTCGTACGGCTGGGGGTTGGGGCCTTCCATGCCGGGTGAGCCGATCGGCATGCCGGGCACCGCAATGCCGGCCACGTCCGGCCGTTCGGTCAGCAGCCGCTTGATGTCGTCGGCCGGCACATGCCCCTCGATCACGTAGCCGTCAACGAATGCCGTGTGACACGATGAGACCGCGCGCGGCACGCCGGCTTGCCGCTTGACGCCGGCCATGCTTCGCACATCCGTTGCCTTGACGTCGAATCCGTTCCGCTTGAGGTATGCGACCCACCCCCCGCAGCAGCCTCAGGTGGGAGACTTGTACACTTCGACGACCGGCTTGGCCGCGGTATCCTGGGCCAGGAGCGCAACGGCCGCGGCGCCCGGGACGAGGGCCGCGAAGGCGGCGGCGAGCAGTGTCGATCGCATCGGCATGCTTCCATTGTTGATCAAGTAACCGCCGTACCCAAGCAGTCCGTGGCAAAAGCCCCGCTGCATTCGACCGGTCATGCATCGCTTACCACTTGGGGCTGCGCCCCAAACCCCCGGCGGCCGCTAGCGGGGACCCCTTCGCCCCGCGCCGCGTCCGCCGAGGCGCACTGTGTGCGGCTTGGGGGCCGACTGCTTCAGTGCTCGTCGTCCCCTTTCCTGAACTGTGATGTTCCTGCTTTGTCAGCCGGGCGCCTGACCGGTCTCGGTGCGACGCGGGGTTTCACCACGGACTGCAAGCGCCCGTATACAATCGGCCACCGGGAAGCCGGAACGGTCCGACCACCGAGGACGTGATGGACATGCTTTCGAGACGCGCCATACTGCTGGCGCCGGTGGCCGCCCCACTGGCGCGCGCGGCGCAGGTGTTGTAGGCGGCCTGCCGGCATGACGAGGAGCCGGCGCCTCGCCTGCGGCTTCTGGCTGTTGGCGACGCTCGCGCTCAGCGTGCTGTATGCCTCGAATCCGGAACTGGTCGAGCCCGCGACGCTCGTCGCCGCGCTGCGCCGGTCGGGGCCGTTCGTGCTGCTGGCCTATGCGGTCGTGAGCGTGCTGCGGCCCGTGACGCTGGTGCCGAGTACGGTGCTCGTGGTGGTCGGCACGCTGCTCTTCCCGGATCTCTACGTGCTGGTCTTCGCGGTCTCGCTCGCCTCGGTCGTCGCCTCGGCCGCGCTGATCTACTACTTCTTCGACTACCTGGGGCTCACGGAATTGTTCGAGCGCCGCGACGCCGCGCGCGTGCGATGGCTGGAAGAGCAGGTCCGCGCCAGGGGATTCTGGATAGTCGCCGGCTGGTCGGCCTTCCCGTTCGTGCCGACCGACGTCATCTGTTACGTGGCTGGATCGCTGCGGATGCCGGTCGGCAAATATCTTCTTGGCGTGACCGTGGGTGAGATCCCGATTGTCGCCTTCTACGTGGCCGGCGGCACGTGGCTGTTCAGCGCGTGACGGGCAGGCCCGCCCGCACGGCGATCTCGCCGATCCGCGCGGCCTGGTTGGGGTTGGCGCCCATGATCTCCCGCAGCCGGCGGACGACCTGCGCGCGATCCGCCGCAGGCGCCGCCTGCGCCCCGCTCGCAGCGCTTTCCACCGCGGCGTAGCAGTCGGCCTCGTACGTGATGGCGCCGCACTGCGCCGTCAGCTCCCCCAGCAGCGCCGCCGTCCCGGAGCGTTCCACCGGGGCGCCGCCGCCCGTGCCGGCAAAGCGTGCCTCCGCCTGCTGAATCTCGGCCTGCGCGCCGCGGCGGATGTTCGCCGACTCGGTGCCGGCCTGGAAGCAGGTGAACGACGGCCGGTTGGCCCAGCGCAGCGGGGCGCAGGCGTGGATGCCGGCGTCTACCGCCGCGGAGGCGACCTCGGTGATGAGCGCCTCGTACTCCGGGTCGCCCTCGCCGAATCCCGAAAAGTTGCCCAGGTCTCCGCTCGCCGCGAACAGCGCCGTGACGCCCGGAATCAGGGCGATGTCGCGCGCGTTCTCCACGCCTTGCAGCGTCTCGATCATCAGGATCAGCACGACGTTGTCGTTCCACGTCTGGCGGTAGCCGCCCGGCACGTCGCTCCACAGCTCGCGGGGCCCCTGGCCGCCCCCGAAGCTGCGCCGGCCGAGCGGGGGAAAGTAGGTCCAGTCGACGGCAGCCTGCGCCTCTTCGACGCTGTCGATGGTCGGCACCACGATGACCAGGGCGCCCATGTCGGTGGCGTGCTGGATCTCGCGCTCGTCGGCATAGGCTACGCGCGCGCCGGGCGCGGCCGGCCCCGGACAGGTCCGCCACAGGCGCGCCACCTGCTCCCAGGAGATCGCCTCGTGCTGCATCTCCACCCAGATGAAGTCGTACCCGGCGCCGGCCATGGCGCAGTACGTGCGGGGATCCACCGCGCGGACCGTGCCGCCGATCAGCGGCCCGCCGGCCACCAGCTTGCGCTTGGCCGGGTTCCAGATCTCCGGCGCCTGCCCGTCTGGCAGCTCGAAGCGGGATCCGTAGTCGAAGTCCGCGGCGCTGATCCGCTGGCCGGCTGCGGCCGGCTGGGCGCCGGCATCGCGGACGGTCACACCGGGCAACGCGCCGGCCGCGACGGCGACGGCCGTGAGCAACGTGGCGATCTTCATGGCTTCCTCTGTTAAATGGGGCTGCGCCCCAACCCCCCGGGGGGACCCCTTTGCCCCGCGCCGCGCTTGCCGGGCCGCGCCGTGCGCGGCCTGGGCGCCTGACCGGTCTCGGTGCGACGCGGAACTTTTACCATATACGGACTGCTAAGTTTACGATGAGACGATGTTCTGGCTGGTGATCGCCGCCGGACTCGGCCTGATGTCGCTGGGACACGTCGCCCCCTTTCCGTTCCTGCTCGACGCCATGGCGCCCGCGCCGGTGCTCTGGAGCATGCCGACCGACCCGGATTACCCGACGGTGTATCTGACGTTCGACGACGGTCCGAATCCGACCGCCACGCCGCAACTGCTCGACGTTCTCGCGGAGGAGGGTGCTGCCGCGACCTTCTTCATCATCGATCGGCACCTGAACGAGGAGACCGCGCCCATCGTCCGGCGGATGTTCGACGAGGGCCACGCGGTGGCCCTGCACTCCCACACGCGCGCGTTGATGGTCTTGCAGCCCGAAGACCTGGCCGCCACGCTGACCGCCGCCGCCGACCGCATCGAGCGCCTTGCCGGCGGCCGGCCCTGCCGCGCGTTCAGGCCGCACGGCGGCTCGCGCAGCAGCCAGATGTACCGGGGCCTGGCGGAGATCGACTACGCGCTGGTCGGTTGGGGCTGGAGCCTGTGGGACTTCAACTGGTACCGCGTGCCGAATCCGGTGGGTCTGGCAGACCGGCTGGCGCGCCGCGTCGGGTCGGGCGACATCGTCGTGATTCATGACGGCCACCACAAGAACCCGCGGGCCGACCGCCGCTATACCGTGGAGGCGGTGGGGCTGCTCATCCCCCAGCTCCGCGCCAAGGGCTTCGCCTTCGGCACCATTTGCTAGCGGACCTTGTCGGCAGCCTGCTTGTCGTGGTTCCCCTCGTGGCAGGCGTACTCGAACAGCATCTCGTCGGTGCTCGCCATGGGGATATGCGCGCTCCACGGGCGCATCCAGGACGTCGGATCCTCCACGGTGAACTCGTAGACCATCTCGTCAGCGCCGGTCCGGGTGAATCGCTCCACGACGCGCAGCGCGTCGCTGGCGCCGCGGAAGTGGGTCTTGTGGCTGAAGTTCGTCGTTTCGACCACCAGCGTTTCGCCCTCCCAGCGCCCGCGGCCGTCGCCCGGCCACTGCCGGATGCGCACGGGCAGCGGTGGCCGGCCATCCAGCGGGACGATGCGCGGCGGGTTGTTGCTCATCTCCTGGAAGACCACCAGATAGTCCGGCGTCTGGAATATCTGCGGGATGTCGTTGTAGGAAGGCGGCAGCATCGGCGGTCATTCGTGGCGCCACACGAGGCATCGCTCCTGCAGGCTGCGAGTCTCGAAGCTGTCGAAGACCGGGTTGGGCCGGCTGCGCAGCAGATGCTCCCGGGTGATGAGCCGCCGATCCTCGCGTTCTTGCGCAGTCGACGTGAAAGCCGGAATTCTGCCGTTCGGCGGGTCGACGATCAGCGATGTCCGCAGGCTCGACAGCCCCTTGCGGCGCTCCTCGGTCAGCCAGATCGCGTTGTCGTAGTGGATGTTCTCCTGCGTCTGGACGGTCTTTTCCCGGCGCTGCTCGGGATCCGCCTCAGCGAAGGCGGCCCGCGCCAGCGGGTTGACGCCGTCGGCGGTAAACAACGCGCGCAACTCCGCCGCTTCCTCCTCGGTCAGGAATGCGCGGTTGCCGAACCGCTCAGGGCGCTCCAGCGGTGTGAAGGTCGCCATGGTCCACTTGCCCTGCAGGTCGGGCCGCCCGTCGGGGGTGCGCGGCGCCACGTACGGGTCGGCCGCAGCCTCCCGGCCCCGGCCGGCGGCCGAGGCTGGCACCAGCCACGAGGCGGCGAGCAAGGCGATGAATGCGAGGCGTGCGCCGGAGGCGAGAGGCATCTGGACCTCCTCGGCGACGAAGTTGGCAGCGGTTCGATTATAGGTTCACCGCGGCTCTGTGCACGAAGTGGAACGGGAATCTGGCGCCACGCGGCATAATACTCCCGGTCCGGAACCGCCGGTCCGGCGGACCGGACGCGAGCGTCAAGGCCTGCGCGCAGGCCGTGGAGCAGAACATGCCTGAAGTTCGTTTGCCGAAGTGGGCCGTTGCCCTGTCAGCCTGCGTAGTGATTCCCGCGGCGGCCGGTGTCCATGCGGAGGACTGGCCGCAGTGGCGGGGTGTCGCCCGGGATGCGGTCTGGACCGACAGCGGCATCGTCGAGCGGTTTGCCGCAGACGGGCTGCTCGTCAAGTGGCGTGCGCCGGTACGCGGCGGTTTCGCTGGGCCGGTGGTCGCCGGCGGGCGCGTGTTCGTCCTGGACTACCAGGAAACGGAAGGCAGCCGCACCATGGACGGCATGGAGCGGCTGGTGGCGCTCGACGAGCAGACCGGCGCCGCGCTCTGGGAGCGCGAGTGGCCGGCCACCTACCGCAACCTTCAGTGGAAATTCGCCAACGGACCGCGCGCCACGCCGGCGGTCGACGGTGAGCGCGTCTACGTCCTCGGCGCGGCCGGGATGCTGCTGTGCTTCGACACCGGCACGGGCGAGCTTGTCTGGCAGGTCGACACGACCGAGGCCTACGACGTCACCGTGCCCGTCTACGGTGTGTCGCAGTCGCCGCTCGTCGAGGGGGACCACTTGATCGTCCTGCTGGGCGGCGAGCCGGATGCGAAGGTGGTCGCGTTCGACAAGGAGACCGGCGCGGAAGCGTGGCGCGCGCTGGACGCGACGTCCGAGGCCGGCTATTCGTCGCCCATCGTCATCGACGCCGGCGGCGTGCGGCAGCTGATCGTCTGGCACGCCGCGGCCATCACGTCGCTCAATCCGGCGACCGGCGCCGTCTACTGGAACCAGGACTACCCGAGCGGCGGGGGTTTGGCGATTGCGACGCCCGTATGGAGCGGGCGCTACCTCGTCGTCAGCCAGTTCCATAACGGCGCGATGATGCTCGCGCTCAACCCCGACCGGCCGGCCGCACGCGTGCTGTGGCAGGGTCAGGCCCGCGTGGAGTGGCCGGATCAGACCGATACGCTGCACGCCCTACTGGCGACGCCGATCGTCAGCGGCGACTACCTGTACGGCGTCGGCAGCTACGGCGAGCTGCGCGGGATTGACGCGACCACCGGCGAGCGGCTGTGGCAGAGCGACCGGATGACCGTGCAGAAGCGGTTCGGCACCGCCTACTTCGTCCAGAACGGCGACCGCTATTTCGTCACGAATGACGAGGGTTTCCTGATCATCGCCCGCTTCACGCCGGAGGGTTATCAGGAAGTCGACCGGACCCTGCTGCTGCGGCCCACGACCCGCACGCGGGGCGGGGCCACCGGCCGCTGGGACGACCGCGCGGTGCTCTGGGCGCACCCCGCCTTCGCCAACCGCCACGTCGTCGCGCGCAACGACGCCGAGGTGGTCCGCCTGTCGCTGGCGGCGGACGACTACGAATAGATGATGAACTCGAGCAGGTTGCCGTCGGGGTCGCGGATATAGCGGCTGGTGCCGGTGTCCCTGCCGCTGTTCTGGCCGCCCGCGCGGGCGATCGGGCCTTCGATTATCTCGGCCCCGACGCGCTGCAGCGTCCGTTCGAGCTCGGCCGTGCTGCCGCCCCAGACGAAGCAGAAGTCGCCGCACGGCGGCGTCGCCGCCGCCGCCCGCAGGGTGAAGTCGTCACGCTCCCACAGCTCGGGCCGGTGGAAGTTGATCCTGCTGTCGCCGAAGTGCACCGAGTAGATGCTGGGGGCCTCCCTCACCTCGAAGCCGAGGTCGCGGTAGAAGGCCACCATCGCGGCCGTGTTCCTTATGGGCGCGGCGACGTGGTCGAACCGCACGAGGTTCGGTGACGCCTGCGCGCGGACAACGCCGCGGCTGATACCCGCCGCGGCCAGCGCGGCCCCGGCCCGGACGGCATGCTTGAGAAAACGGCGGCGCTCGGACATGTCGACTCCCTCCAGATCCCGTGTCCGTGCATGATACCGAACGAGAGCCTCTAGAATCGGGTGGAGGATGAAGCCGACCGGACTGTTCCGCAGGACGATGTCGATTGCGTTGATCGCCGTGATCTGCTGGCTGGCGCTCGTCGCCTGGCTCGCGTTGAACGAGCGCCGGCTCGTCTTCTTTCCGGAGCGGACGCTCGCGGCCGAGCCGGCCGACTTCGGACTCCGCGCGGAGGAGCTCACAATCACGACGGAGGACGGCGTGACGCTCCATGGCTGGTGGATTGCCGGCCCGGGCGAGCGGGTGCTGATCTGGTACCACGGCAATGCCGGGAACATCGCCGACCGATTGCCCAACGCGCGCTGGTTCGTGGAGCAACTCGGCGTCAGCGTGGTGCTGGTCGACTACCGCGGGTACGGCCGCAGCGCGGGGACGCCGGACGAAGCGGGGGTCTATCGCGACGGTCTGGCCATCTTCGACGCCGCGCTGGCCCGCGGCGTGGCGGCCCGCGACATCGTGCTCTTCGGCCGCTCTCTGGGGGGCGCGGTCGCGACCGAGGTGGCGCTCCGGCGCCCGGCCGGCGCGCTCGTGCTCGAGGCGGCATTCCGCTCGGCGCGGGCGATGGCGCGCGTGCACTACTGGTTCGTGCCGAACACGCTCGTCAGAACACGGCTGGATAACGAGTCGAAGATCGGCCGCGTGACGGTTCCGACGCTGTTTCTCCACGGCGACCGCGACCGGATCGTGCCTCTGGACCACAGCCGCCGGTTGTTCGAGCGGGCCGCGAACCCGGCGCACTTCCATGTCGTCGAGGGGGGCGGGCACAACGATACATATCTGGTCGGCGGCGCACTGTACGCCGGCGTGTGGCGCGCATTCCTGCGGGAGACCGCCGGACCCGCTGATTGATGTGCGCGTCGTAGCGGCTGGTCTTCCCGGCCGCGCCCGCGCCGCGCGTCCGTGTCATTCGTCCGATCGCACGTAGACGGAACGGCCCCGGGAGAACGTTTCCAGCACGCGGATGTGTTCCAGGTCCGCGGGAGCCGCCGTCAGCGGGTTCCCCTCGAGGATGACCATGTCGGCCTGCTTCCCGGCGGTGATCGAGCCCTTCGTATCCTCCTCGAAGTACTGGTACGCCGCGCCGAGGGTCACCGCGTGGAGCGCCTCCTGGATCGTGAGCCGCTGGTCGGGTCCGAGCAGGTGGTCGCTGCGGGTCCGGCGGTTCACGGCAATCGATACCAGCCGCATGATGTCGGGTGGCACGATTGGGGCGTCGTTGTGGATCGTGAAGTGTACGCCGCGCTCGATTGCCCAGCGCGTCGGACTGACGTTGTTGCCACGCGCCTCGCCGAAGCTGCGGCGGTGCCAGTCGCCCCAGAAGAAGGCGTGAGCCGCGAAGAAGGACGGCACGGCGCGGAGCGCGGCGGCGCGATCCAGTTGATCCGCGCGCATCAGCTGCGCATGGATGATGACTGAGCGGTGGTCCGGCATCGCGTCCAGACCGGCTGCCGCCCCGGCGACGCCGTCCAGCATCAGGTCGATGGCCGCATCGCCGTTGGCGTGCACCAGAATCGGCACGCCGCGCCTGATGAGCCGGGCTGCGCCGGCCTTGTACAGCTGCGGATCGAGCGTGCCGTACGCGCGGTAGTCGGGCGGCGCTCCCGGCGGCCCCTCGGCGTACGGCTCCGTAACCCAGGCCGTGCGCCCCTGGGGCGAGCCGTCGAGGGAAAATTTGACGCCCGCCATGCGGAACGCGCCGCGGTAGGCCGGCTCGTACACTGCGCGCTCGGCGTCCTCCGGCGCCCGGAATGCGGCGAATGCGGCGACGTCGGCGACGAATGGCTCCCGGTCGGCGGCGGCCCGCAGCGCCTCCGCCGTTTCCCGGACGGTCCCCCCGTCCTGAATCGTGGTGGCGCCGTAGCTGAGATGGACGCCGATGGCGCGCCGGGCAAGCGCGTCCGTCTCGTCCGGCGAGATCGCAAACTGTCCGGCGCCGATGAGCGTGCCGGCCAGTTCTTCGAGGACACCGTCCGGCTCCCGCGATCCGGCCTTGCGCCGAATGTGGCCGCCGGGCGGATCGGGCGTATCGGCGGTGATGCCGGCGGCGGCGAGCGCCGCGGAGTTGGCCGTGCGGAGGTGTCCCGAGACGTGCGTCAGTACGATCCGGTGCTCGGTCGAGGCGCGATCCAGATCGTCGCGCGTCGGATGGCGGCGCTCCGCGAGGAGCGAGTCGTCGTAGCCGCTGGCCAGGACCAGCCCGCCCGGCGCGATGTCGCGTTCCGCAATCCACGTCGTGATCTTGCGGACGATATCGTCGACGGTGTTGACGTCGCCGACCGGCGGTGGGTGGAGCGACAGTGAATCCAGAGCCCGCCCCACGGCCAGGAAGTGGCCGTGCGCGTCGATGAAGCCGGGCAGCAGCGCGCGGTCGCCGAGCTCGACCACGCGGGTTGCGTCTCCCCGCAGCGCCATGATGTCGTCCAGCGCTCCGGCCGCCGCAATCGTCTCGCCGCTGACCGCCACGGCGTCGACCCGCGGCCGCGCGGGATCCATCGTGACAATCGCGCCGCCCAGGAATATCGTGTCGGCCGGCGGCCGAGTGTTCCGAGTCCCGCCGGCGCATCCGACGAGTGCGGCCGCCAGCAGACAGACGGGGAGTACGCATTGCGAGATGGCCGGGAACCCGTGGCCCTGGCGCTGCCCAAAACGCCCCGTGCGGATCGACCGGACCGACGTGAGTCTGGTCACAGGTCCGCACCGTCCACCGGCATCCAGGCGAGTCCGTCGATCTGCCCGAAGTGACGATCCGCTGAGACGAGCTCGGCGCCGGTTTCCATTGCATGCGCCGCAATCCAGATGTCGTTCGATGGAATCTGGCGTCCCTTCGCCCGCAGGGCCGCGGCGATCCGCGCGTAGCGATCCGCCGTGGTAAAGCTGACCTGCACCACGGTGACGTAGGCGCTGTCGACGAAGGCCTGCAGCTCCCGGAGGTTGCGATCGAGGCGCGAGCCTCGCCTGAATCCGTACAGCAGCTCGCCGATGACGACCGTCGACAGCAGGATCTCCTCCGAGCCGCGGACGATCTCGGCAAGGCGCCGATGGCCGCGTTTCAGATGGGAGTAGGCGTTCGAGTCCAGGAGGATCCTCATCTCCACATCGAATCGTCGATCCGTGCGAGATCTTCAAGGGCGTCGTCCATTGCATCCGCTTCGTCGGGCGTCCAGGTCCCGATCAGATGATCGAGCGCTGACCCGATGACGGCAGGGTCGCCGCGGTTCACACCCAGACCGGCGCCGCGCCGCAGGAGCTTCAATACAGCCTGATTCAGGGAGATGCCTTCCTGCTGCGCCAGCCGGCGGATCCTGCCAACGAGCTCTGCGTCAAAGCCTCGGACTGTCAGTTGATGCACGGCACGGTCTCGGTGACTCTCATGAGACTCATTGTGACTCACATTATCGACTCATCGCGTGGGTGTCAATGCGTTTGCATAATTCGAAGACAACAGTGGAGTGGGTACGATAAAACTCCGAGACCAGTTCATGCGGAGCTTCTTCCAGGACATCTTCCAGACCCGCTACCGCGAGGCGACAGCCAGCGCGATCGTGTTCGCGATCGTCATCGGCGTCGTCATGAACGCGGCGATCACGTACGCCGGGTTGAAGATCGGCTTCACCATCGGCGGTAGCGCGATCGCCGCCGTGCTCGGCTTCGGCGTGCTCCGGGGTGTCCTGCGGCGCGGGTCCATCCTGGAGACCAACATCGCCCAGACCTGTGCATCCGCGGTCAATATTTCCAACTCCGGCATCATCTTCACGGTCCCGGTGCTGTTCCTGCTCGGGCTGCCGCTCGCGGCCGACGGCGCCGACTTCTGGCTGATCACCCTGGCCGCCGTCGGCGGCGCGATTCTCGGCACGGCGTTCATCATTCCGCTGCGCAAGCAGATGATCGAGATCGACCGCCTGCGGTTTCCGACGGGCACGGGAGTGGCCGCGATCCTGAAGTCGCCGGGCGCCGGGCCGCGGAAAGCGGTCGTCCTCCTGGGCGGCATCGCCGCGGGCGCGGCGGTGTACTGGTTCGTCGCGGCCGAGCAGCTTGGATTTGCCAGCTACGGTTCGCTCGGCATCGAGGTGCTGATGGCCGACGCGCTCGATGCCGGCCGGCTGCTGAGCTTCCCGCCGCAGTTGGAGCTGATCTTCGGCATCGCGCCATTCGCGCTCGGCGCCGGGTACATCACCGGCCGGCCGGGGCTGTTCGTGCTGGCGGGGGGCATCCTCGCGTACCACGTACTCACGCCGCTGGCGTTTTCCATGGGGTGGATGCCGCAGTCCGTGGCAGCCCACGAGGCGCCCGCCTACGGCTTCAGCGCCTTCAACCGGCCGCTCGGCATCGGCCTGTTGCTCGGCGGGGCGATGATGGGCATCGTCATGTCGCTGCCGGCCATCCGCGAGGCGCTCAAGAGCGTGGCGGCGGCCGGCAGGGTGCAGGGCGGCGGCGACGAGCTGGGCGTGCGGGTGCTGGCGACGGCAGCCGTCCTGGCCGGCGTCCTGCTGTTCGCGGCGGCCTACGTGGTGGGAGAGAAGCCGTTCAACCGCACCTGCCCCGTCACGGGCCAGTGGGTGGGTCCCGTCTCCGTCGCGGACATAACGGGCGACATGCCGGAGGATGAACGCCGGGCCGCGGTGCGGTCGCTGAACGCGGAGGTCGACGCGCTGCTGACCGCCACGCGCCCCCACGGCGGATACGTCATCCGCTTCTCCAGCGAGCAGGCGGCCCGCACCTGGGACGGTTACGACACGGCAGGCAAGGACGGCTGGCTGCTGAGCAACAACGCGCGGCCGGGCTGGCTCGCCGGGTTTCCGCCGCTGCTGCGCGCCGCGACCATCGCGCTCGTCGGCGTTGCGTGGATCTGGCTGGCCGGCATCATCATCGCGCAGTGCACCGGCATGACCGACTGGTCGCCAATCTCCGGCATGGCGCTGCTGACGGTCGTGCTCGTGATGCTGCTCGGCGGCACGGGGGCGGTGGTGGGGGCCGTACTGATCGGCGCGGCGCTATGCGTCGCCATCACGCTGGCGGCCGACATGATGGGGGACCTGCGCACCGGCCACCTCGTCGGGGCGCAGCCGAAGCGGCAACAGGTGCTGGAGCTGCTCGTCGTCGGCCTCGGGCCGATCGTGTCGATGCTGGTCGTGCTGCTGATTGCCGAGGCGAACCGGCAGAGTTTCGGCGTGCCGTTCGGCCCGGGTACGCCGACGACGGCGCCGCAGGCGCAGGCGCTCCAGGCGGTCATCACCGGCGTGCAGGGGGGCGAGATGCCGTACGCGCTGTACGGTTTCGGCGCGCTGCTGGGGGCGCTGCTCGGCCTCGGCACGTTCAGCGGGCTGGGCGTGCTGGTCGGGCTGAGCATGTACCTGCCGTTTGCGGCCATTGCCACCTACGGCGTCGGCTGCGTCATCAACATGCTGGTGGCGCGTTGGAAGGGGCGAATCTGGGCGGAGGACTGGGGCGTCCCGTTCGCCGCCGGCCTCATCGTGGGGGAGTCGCTGCTCGCCATGACCGTCAACATGATCGTCCTGGCGACGGGCTGAGGGCAGCAGGTGATGCGCACTAGCGCCTATCTCGTCATTGCCGTGAGCCTGGTGCTGGGCGCCGTCGCGTCCACCACGGCGTATGTCCCGCTGCTCACGGCCGACGATGCCGCGCTGGCTGCCGGCGACGGGTACGCGCACCTGAATGCGCCGGCCGGGGCGGAGACGGATGCGGCGGGGGAGTTCGTGCTGTCCGCGGACGGCGCGCGCATTCCGCTGGTGGCGGCCGGCGCCGAGCTGACGCCGGAGGTGCAGGCGCGCCTGCGCTCCGCGGGTGTGCGGCGCGTCCGGGTCAAGGAGTTCGACGTCGGGCGCTGGCAGCACGCCTGGCTGTTCGGGCTGGCGGTGATCGGGCTGGTGGCCGGCAGCGTGCTGGTGAAGTGGGAAGCGGCGCGGGCGCTGCGCCGCCGGCGGGCGAACGCCGGCGGGCGGCCGCAGGGCACGCCGCAGGCGGCGCTTGCGGAGATCATTGCCGCCGCCCGCGATCTACAGCGCGACCTGCCGGGGATGTCCGCCGATGCCGACAGGTCGCACGCCATCATCGAGCGCGTCGGCCGCGTGCAGGCGGTGCTGGTGCTGCAGGTGGTCGAGGGCCGGGACGTGCTGGTCGGGACGCTCGGCATGGCCGGTTTCGCGGCGCTGATGGATGCGTTCAGCCGCCTGGAGCGGGCGCTGAACCGGGCCTGGTCGGCCGCCGCGGACGGCGTGCTCGACGAGGCGCAACGGTGCGTCGACGAGGCGGTCGCGCTGGCGCCGGAAGTGGAGCGCCGGCTCGCACGCCGCGACGGCGCGGTCTGACGCGGCCGGCTGGGGCCTATACTACGCAACCAGGCAGCGTCCGGCGTGTCGTCGGGCGCGTCACAGGGAGGCGACATGTTCAAGCGGTTTCTCGGGCGGCTCGTAGTCGTGGCGGCGATTGCACTCGCGGCGGCGGTTCATCCGGCCTATGCGCAGCTGGACGAGACGGCATCCTGGACCTCGTTCGTCACGAACGAGTACCGCGTCGTGCCGAACGTGACCTACCTGACGGCCGAGGGGCAAGACAACCGGGTCGACCTGTACCTGCCCCAGAACGCCGACGCGCCCACGCCGGTGCTGATGTACATCCACGGCGGCGGTTGGCGGGGAGGCAGCAAGGAGTCGAGCGTGCTGCGGATCCTGCCGTACCTGGAGATGGGCTGGGCCGTGGTGAACGTGCAGTACCGCCTCACGCGGGTGTCGCAGGCGCCGGCGGCGGTGGAGGATTGCCTGTGCGCCCTGCGGTGGATCATCCGCAACGCGGAGGAGCACAACTTCGACACCTCGCGCATCGTCGTGACCGGCCAGTCCGCCGGCGGGCACCTGACGCTCACGACCGGCATGACGGCGGCCTCGGCAGGCCTCGACCGCCGCTGCCCCGGCGACGAGGAGCTGCGCGTGGCGGCCATGATCAACTGGTACGGCGTGACCGACGTGGGCGACCTGCTCGACGGTCCCAATATGACCGAGTGGGGCGTATCCTGGCTCGGCAGCCGCGCGGATCGCATGGAGCTCGCCGAGCGGGTCTCGCCGTTGACCTACGTCCGTGATGGACTGCCGCCGATCTTCACCGTGCACGGGGACGCCGACCGCGTGGTGCCGCACGCTCATGGGGTTCGGCTGCATGCCGCGCTCGACGGGGCCGGCGTGCCGAACGAATTCCACACGGTCCGCGGCGGCGGGCACGGGCGGTTCAACCGCGCGGAGATGCTGGAGATATACGGGAAGATCCACCGCTTCCTCGCGGCGCACGGGCTGTCGACCGACGTGTTGTCCTCGCAGCAGCAGTAGTCGGCGACGCCGCGTCCGTCTGCCGCCGCGGCTGCCGTCCTCGACCGCGTGTGAATTGCGGAAGGGCGAGCCATGTCGTTGAGATCCTCCACTTGACATCGGGCGCCGATCCGTTCAGACGCCGACGTCCGGCCTGACCGTTCCACGCGGACACAAGGTCCGTTGTCAGACACAGTCGGTTCCTCCCTCCGACATGACACGGTCTGCTCCGACGCCGAGGTCAGTATCGGCACCTAATTCGTTCGTCTCCAGCGGCGCAGATTGAAACCTACCATTAGCCTCCTCGTCGGCGGTCCTCTCTCCGCCATCTCCAGCGGTAGCTCGCCAGCGTCAGCGAGGACGCACCGCGGCATCTTGCCGGCCGCGTTCGGATCTATCGCGCGTATGACGAGCTATCGTCATTCATCCACAACCGGGGCGAGAACGCATTTGGTCGGTCCCGAAGCCGACCCCCGTCAAGGGGAGCGGTCACCTGTCTTGTTCCGTGGACCCCGAGAGTCGATGCGCACGTGTCCCGGTCGGCGATGGGGGTTCGGTGAGGCAGATCGGCGGGCAACTCGACGGCCTTGATGCTGACGGGAACCCGCGCCCGGCCGCGGGACAGCCTCGCACACGCAGCCCGGCGTGTGCGAAACCGGCACCTGGTTGTAGGCTATCCGCTGACGGGGTTGCATGTCGGTCAGCGAGTCTGACTCTCGCGACGGGGGATGGCAGGGCATGGCGCAAAGGAGATCGAGGCAGCAGCGAGACGGCGCGGGGGCGACTCCGAACGGCGGCGCCACGACTGGCCATGAGGCCGAGCTGTGGGCGATGGCTGATGCCCTGCGCGGCTCGATGGACGCCGCCGAGTACAAGCACGTCGTGCTCGGGCTGATCTTCCTCAAGTACATCTCCGACGCCTTCGAGGAGCGCCGTGCCTCGGTGCTGGCCGAGTTCGGCGAGGACGCTGCCGAAGACCGGGACGAGTACACCGCGGAGAACATCTTCTGGGTGCCGCCGGAAGCCCGTTGGGCGCATCTGAAGCGACAAGCGAGACAGTCGACCATAGGCCTGACCGTCGATCAGGCGATGGCGGCGATCGAGCGCGACAACCCGGCGCTCAAGGACGTGCTGCCGCGCGACTATGCCCGGCCCGCGCTCGACAAGCGGCGGCTCGGCCAGTTGATCGACCTCGTCAGCAACATACGGGTGGGTGACGAGGATGCCCGTTCCCGCGATGTGCTCGGCCGCGTCTACGAGTACTTCCTCTCGCAGTTCGCGAGCGCCGAGGGCAAGAAAGGTGGCGAGTTCTACACGCCGCGCTGCGTGGTCAAGGTGCTGGTCGAGATGCTCGAGCCGTACCGGGGTCGGGTCTACGACCCCTGCTGCGGCTCGTCTGGCATGTTCGTGCAGTCCATCGCGTTCATCGACGCCCACACCAGCGGCAACGGGAACGGCGGCCGGGCGCACGGCGACATCAGCATCTACGGCCAGGAGTCGAACTACACGACGTGGCGGCTCGCGAAGATGAACCTGGCGATCCGCGGCATCGAGGGCCAGATCGCTCACGGCGACAGCTTTCACAACGACCGGCATCCGGACCTGAAAGCCGACTACATACTCGCCAACCCCCCGTTCAATGTCTCGTCCTGGGGCGGTGAGCGGCTGGCCGAAGACAAGCGCTGGCGCTACGGGGTGCCGGCGAAGGGCAACGCCAACTTCGCCTGGGTGCAGCACATGGTCCACCACCTCGCGCCGGCCGGCATCTCCGGCTTCGTGCTCGCGAACGGGTCGATGTCGGCGAGCCAGTCGGGCGAGGGGACGATCCGGAAGAACCTGGTCGAGGCGGAGCTGGTGGACTGCATGGTCGCCCTGCCGGGGCAACTCTTCTACTCGACGCAGATTCCGGCCTGCCTCTGGTTCCTGGCGCGGCGCCGCACTCGGCGCGGGGAGGTCCTGTTCATCGACGCCCGTAAGCTGGGCCGAATGGTGGACCGCACGCACCGCGAGCTGACCGACGACGACATCGCCCGCATCGCACGCACGTACCATGCGTGGCGCAGCGGTCCGGACGATCTCGGGTACGACGATATCCCGGGCTTCTGCAAGAGCGCCTCGCTTGACGAGGTGCGCCGGCACGGCCATGTGCTGACGCCGGGGCGCTACGTCGGCGCGGAGCCGCAGCCGGACGACGGCGAGCCATTCGAAGCGAAGATGCATCGGCTCGTCGCTGAGCTGCAGGCGTAACAGGCCGAGGGCGCGCGGCTCGACGCCGCCATCTCAGCGAACCTGAAGGCCATGGGCTTTGGAGGCGACGAGTGACGGTGCGGGACGAGGACATCCGGCAGCGGTTGCGGCTGGGCGAAGACGGCCGCTGGGAGTTCAAGCAGATCGAATTCTCTGGCGACCGTCCGACCAGTCCCGACCGGGGCGATCTGGCCGACGAGATAACCGCCTTCGCCAATGCGAACGGCGGCGCGCTACTGTGCGGCGTTACGGATGACGGACTGATCCAGGGGATGTCCCGGCCGCAGATGGCGGCGCTGGATCGTCTGCTGGGCAAGTTGAGCACCGACAGCATCGAACCGCCGGTCCGCATCGACGTCCATCATCGGGAGTTGGACGGCAGCACGTTCCTGCTGGTCAATGTGGCCAAGGGCGATTCTCTGCACGAGCACAAGGGGCGCAGCTTCATCCGGGTCGGCGCGTCCAAGCGCCAGATGACCGCTGACGAGCGGCTGCGCCTCGCGCAACGGCGGGCGCAGGGCCGTTACCTCTGGTTCGACGAACAGCCGGTGCCGGAGACCGGGTTCGAGACACTGGACCCCGCGCTCTGGAGGCCGGTGCTGAGCGCCGAGGGTGCCGCCGAACCGGAGGTGGCGCTGGCGAAGCTCGCGCTGCTTGCACCCGACGAGTCAGGTATCCAGCGCGCGACGGTCGCCGGCGTGCTGCTGTGCTCGCAACACCCGGAGCGGTGGCTGCCGAACGCCGCCATCATGGCAACCCGGTATCGGGGCGCGGACCGCACCACCGGCCAGGTCGACGCGCAGGAAATCACGGGCCCCCTGCAGCGACAGATCGCGGACGCGGTCGCGTTCGCCGTGCGCAACATGCAGGTCGCGGCCCGCAAGGCGCCGGCGCGGATCGACATGCCGCAATACAGCGACAAGGCGATATTCGAGGCTGTCGTGAACGCCGTAGTGCACCGCGACTATGGAGTCCGCGGCAGCCGTATCCGCCTGTCAATGTTCGCCGACCGTCTGGAGATCCAGTCGCCCGGCGCACTACCCAACACGCTGACGCTGGAGAGTATGGCGCTTCGGCAGGCGACGCGGAACCAGGCTATCGCCTCCCTGATGGGCCGTATGGGAGTTGGGGAGATACGCGGCTCCGCCGACCGGCGCTACTTCATGGAACGCCGCGGGGACGGCGTGCCGACCATACAGCGCGAAACCCGCGAGCTATCTGGCAGGCCGGCAAAATACCGCCTCGTCGACGGTGCGGAAGTCGCGCTCGTCATTCCCGCCGCACCGCAGGACGTGACGTCGACCCGCGCGGTCGTGGCCGTACGGTCCGAGGGGCAGCCGCTGCCGGGAGCGGACGTGCTGGTCCTGTTCCCGAACAAGACCTGGAAGCACGCGGTTGCCGACGAGCACGGCGAGGCCGCCGTCGACCTGTACACGACGGAGCTGCCGATGACCGTATTTGGCGCTGCGCCCGGATACGCGGCCTGTCTCGAGCGGGAATGGCTTCCCGCCAGCGGCGCGCTCGCGCTGGAGCTGCAACTTCTGCCGCGGGGCGGAAGCGTCATCTTCTCCGAAGCCACAGGCCACATCCCGGGTCTCAAGGGTCGCCTGAACCCCAAACGCGACAGGTTGGATCGCACATACCTGTACGCGTCCAACATCGCCATAGCGCGGGGCAGGCAGCAGCCCGTCCACTTCGTTCCCGGCGAGGAGCTGCGTCTGACCGACTCCGACGGCACCGAGTGTCTCGTGCGCATCCTCGATATCATCGGCCGCTCGGCGCTGGTAGAGTATCGGGTGCCCGAGCCGTGATCGCTGCTTGCGCCGGGTCCCGCACCGATGCCGCCGCGCAGGTGATCGAGGAGCTGATCGCCATTGCCCGCGCCTTGCGCGAGGCGAGCGCCCGCGGCGAGGCACTCGGTCTGTCGGACGACGAACTCGCCTTCTACGACGCGCTCGGCGTCAACGACAGCGCCGTGCAGGTGCTCGGCGACGAGACTCTGCGCGACATCGCCCGCGAACTGGTCGACACCGTACGGAGCAATGTGACCATCGACTGGACGCTGCGCGAGAACGTCCGGGCCAACCTGCGCCGCCTTGTCAAGCGCATCCTGCGGAAGCACGGCTACCCGCCCGACAAGCAGGAGTCCGCGACGCGGACAGTGCTGGAGCAGGCCGAGGTGCTCTCCGTCGGCTGGGCAGCGTGAGTGCCTCCATGGCGACGACAAACATCTCCGAACGCGGCTGCAAGTCCAGTTCGCATACCGGCATGCGCGGGTCGCTCGCTGGATCGGCGGAATCGGAGGCAACTCGGCGGCCACATCGAGCATCCGATCGCGGGGAGGCCGCGCTCATACGCGAGCGGCTTGCGCGACTCGATGACGAGAAGGCCGCTCTTGAGGCCCGGCTGGCGGAGGTTGAGGCCGCGCGGTCGGAACAACAGAAGGGTCCGCAGCCCAAGGGGCCGGTAACGAACCGCTCGGCGGCGCGCGAGAAGATCGCGCTATTTCGATCCCTCTTTCGCGGGCGCGAAGATGTTTTTCCTCGACGCTGGGAGAACGCCAGGACGGGCAAGGCGGGCTACGCGCCGGCGTGCCGCAACGAATGGATGCCGGGCCTATGCGACAAACCCAGGGTCAAGTGCGGCGTTTGCTCGAATCAGGCGTTTCTGGCGGTGACGGACGAGGTGATCGACGGGCATCTGAGGGGACGCCACACGGTCGGCGTCTATCCCCTACTTCCCGACGATACCTGCCGGTTTCTCGCCGCCGACTTCGACAAGCGGACATGGCGGCGGGATGCCGATGCCTTTCTCGCCGCCTGCCGGTCGAAGCGGGTTCCGGCGGTCCTGGAACGGTCGCGTTCGGGCAATGGCGCGCACGTCTGGATCTTCTTCGCAGAACCGGTACCGGCTGCCCTCGCGCGCCGTCTCGGCGCCCATCTCCTGACCGAAACCATGGAGCGCAACCCCGATATCGGGTTCGAGTCCTACGACCGGTTCTTCCCGAGTCAGGATACCCTGCCGGCTGGCGGCTTCGGCAACCTCATCGCGCTGCCCCTTGAGCATGGCCCGCGAGAAAGCGGTAACAGCCTTTTCCTCGACGAGGGATTCGAACCCTGGCCGGACCAATGGGCGTTTCTCTCGTCGCTTCGCCGCCTGTCCCTGGCGGAGGCTTCGGAGATTACTAACGAAGCCGGCCGCCAGGGCCGCGTTGTCGGGCTGCGCCTGCCGATTGATGACGAGGATGAGGAACCCTGGACCGCGCCACCGTCGCGGCGCCTTCCGTTGCCAAGGATCGCCGCACCGCTGCCGGATCGCGTCGACGCGATACTGGGCGACCGGATCTACATTCCGCGTGCCGGACTGCCGCCGGCCTTGGTCAACCGGCTCATTCGCCTCGCTGCATTCCAGAATCCGGCCTTCTACAGCGCCCAGGCGATGCGGCGTTCAACGTTCGGCATTCCCCGCATCGTGGCCTGCGCGGAACTGCTCTCGCATCACATTGCCCTGCCGAGAGGATGCCGCGAGGCAATGGAGCGGCTGCTCGGAGACCTCGGCATTACCGTACGGCTACGCGATGAGCGCAATGCCGGCCATCCTGTCGAGACAGCGTTCCTCGGGGACCTGTCGCCGGAACAGAGGGCCGCCGCGGATGCCCTGCTGGCGCACGAGACCGGCGTGCTGGCGGCAACCACTGCGTTCGGCAAGACCGTCGTCGCCGCGTCCGTCATCGCCGCCCGTGGGACCAACGCGCTGGTTCTGGTTCACCGCAGGCAGCTCATGGACCAATGGAGCGCACGGCTCGGGGCGTTCCTTGACCTCCCGGCATCCGCCATCGGCCAGGTCGGTGGTGGCAAGCGCAAGCCCGGAGGGATTGTCGATGTCGGGGTCATCCAAAGCCTTGTGCGGAAGGGCGAGGTCGACGACATCGTCGCCGACTACGGGCATCTTGTGGTCGATGAGTGCCACCACCTCTCGGCCGTGAGCTTCGAGGCAGTAGCGTGCCGCGCAAAAGCGAAATTCGTCCTCGGACTGTCTGCAACCGTCACGCGCAGGGACGGGCACCATCCGATCGTCTTCATGCAATGCGGCCCGATCCGGTTCCGGGCGAGCGCGAAGGCGCAGGCCCGACAGCGCCCGTTCGGGCACCGGGCGATCCTGCGCCCGACGGCGTTCCGGATGCCGGAGAAGGTGGACGGGGAGCGCCCGCCGATCCAGCATGTCTATGCTGCCTTGGCCGCGGACGGGGATCGCAACGACCTGATCTTCAACGACGTGTTGCACGCCCTCGAGGCGGGGCGCTCGCCTATCCTTCTCACGGAGCGCAAGGACCATGCCCAGTACTTTGCGGACAGACTCGGCCGCTTCGCCCGGAACGTTTTCCTTCTCCGGGGAGGCATGGGGACACGGCAGCGCCGCGAGGTCATGCAGCGTCTCGAGGACGTTTCCGAGACCGAAGAGCGCATTCTGATCGCGACTGGCCGGTATGTCGGCGAGGGTTTCGACGATGCCCGCCTCGACACGCTGTTGCTGACGATGCCGGTGTCCTGGAAGGGAATACTCGCACAGTATGTGGGCCGCCTCCACCGGTTGCACCCAGCGAAACGCGAAGTGCTGGTCTACGACTACGTCGATGACGTGGTGCCAACGCTCAGGCGCATGAGCGAAAAGCGCATCCGCGGCTACGGCAGCCTCGGCTATTCCGTCGAGAGGTTCGACGGCCAGACCGTCGCGTGAGATCGCTGGGCGCTATCTGTTCCCTGCCTGTCCTTGCCGGCAGGCAGCGGTGTCGTAAGCCGGTGCCCCTGGCGTGGCCCTCGTGGCGAGTTCCCGCATGCGAATTGCACACGGAACGGGCCACGACTGCACGGAATGCCGTCATAAGTCACTAGACCGAAGTTTCAGCGGCAAAGTCAGCGTAAGTCCTTGAGCGGGCAGAAGATGTCGTGAATTCTGGGTGCATTGTGTAGCCACTAATATACTTGACCTTTAACGTGAGTTAATCTAGTATATGCGTATGGCAAGCAGGGGAGGCGCCGTTCATGTAGCCACCACCACGCGCCGCTACAAGAACCAGACCTACCATTCCCATCTGCTCCGACGTACCTTCCGCGAGGACGGAAGGGTCAAGCACGAAACCCTCGGAAACGTCTCGCACCTGCCCGACCGCGTCATCGATCTGGTCCGTCGTGCCCTGAAGGGCGAGACGTTCGTCAACCCCGAGAACGCTTTCGACTGCGTCCGAAGCCTGCCGCATGGCCACATCGCCGCCGTGCTCGGCACCCTGCGGCAGCTCGGCCTGCCCACGCTCATCGCCCGCCCGGCGAGCCGCGCGCGCGACCTCGTCGTGGCCCTGATTGTCGCCCGCGTCATCGACGCGCAGTCGAAGCTCGCGACCGCCCGCGCCCTGGCCCCCGAGAGCGCCGTGTCCACCTTGGGCGAGGCGCTCGGGCTCGGCGCCGTCGACCAGCATGAGTTGTATGCCGCGATGGACTGGCTGGTGCCGCGCCAGGCAACCATCGAGCAACGCCTGGCCAAACGGCACCTTGAGGACCACACGCTGGTGCTCTACGACCTCACGTCCAGCTATCTGGAAGGCAGTCACTGCCCCTTGGCCCGGCGCGGCCACAGCCGCGACGGCAAGAAGGGCACCCTGCAGATCGTCTTCGGCCTGCTGTGCACGTCCACGGGCTGTCCGGTGGCGGTCGAGGTATTCGAAGGCTCGACAGCGGACCCGAACACGGTGGCCAGTCAGGTGGCAAAGCTCCGGCAGCGCTTCGGGCTCAAGCGGGTGGTATTGGTCGGCGACCGGGGCATGCTGACCGCGGCGCGCATCCGTGAGGACCTGGCAGGCGTCGATGGACTGCGCTGGATCACCACGCTGCGGGCGCCGACCATTCGCAAGCTGGTGGCCGCCGGCACGGTGACGCCGTCGTTGTTCGACGAGCGGGACCTGGCCGAAGTGACGAGCGAGGAGTTCCCCGGCGAGCGGCTCGTCGTCTGCCGCAACCCGCTGCTGGCCGCCGAGCGGGGGCGCAAGCGGCAGGAATTGCTCTCGGCCACCGAAGCGGACCTCGAACCGATTGCGGCGGCGACCCGGCGCAAGACGAATCCGCTGCGCTCCGCGGCCGCCATCGGCGTGCGTGTCGGCAAGGTGATTGACCGCCACAAAGTCGCCAAGCACTTCGTCACCACCATCACCGACGACGCTTTCACGTTTCGCCGGGACGAGGACAAGGTCGCGGCCGAGGCGCTGCTCGACGGACTCTACATCGTGCGCTCGAATGTCGAGCCGGCGCAGTTTGATGCCGCGCAGACCGTGCGGGCCTACAAGGACCTCTCGAAGGTCGAGCGGGCGTTTCGGTGCCTCAAGTCCGTGGACCTGAAGGTGCGGCCACTCCACCACCGGCGGGCTGACCGGGTGCGCGCCCACGTCCTGCTCTGCATGCTGGCCTACTACGTCGAGTGGCACATGCGGGGGAAGCTCAAGCCGCTGCTCTTCGATGACCATGACCCGCAGGCGGGAGAGCAGCGGCGGCGCTCGGTCGTGGCGCCGGCCCAGCGCTCACCGGCGGCCCTGGCCAAGGCAGCCCGTAAACGGACCGCAGACGACCTGCCCGTCCACAGCTTCCGCACGCTGCTCACCGACCTGGGGACGCTGACCGTCAACACGATGCAGGTAGCCGACACCGGCGCCAGCTTCCCTTTGCAGACCCGGCCCACGCCGGTGCAGCAGCGCTGCTTCGAGTTGCTGGGGGTGTCGCCGCGAATGTAGCCATTAACGACACCCCTTGAAATCCAATAACCGCCCGAAATACAGTGACTTATACGCGATCAGCTCTGAAACTTCGGACTAGAACCTATCTCAAAATCGTTTAAACAATATCAGCAGGGATGCGAGCTGCACAAAGCCCAGGAAGTTGTTCGGATAGTACTCCCAGCGCGTCACAATACGGCGCTGCCATTGGAGCCAGGCAAAAAAGCGCTCGACCTTCCACCGCCGCGCGTAGCGACGTAAGGGCCGACCGTCCTGTGTCTTGCGCCGCTTCCGATTCTTGCGATGCGGCGCGATCATCTCGACACCCTCGACCTTCAGTTCAGCGTCCAAGGGGTCACTGTCGTACGCTTTGTCGCCAATCAGGTGCTCCGGCGTCGCCTCAATCATGTAGAATTCGAAGCTCAACTGCACCAACGTGACTTCATGATGGTTCGCCGCGTGAGTGCTGACCGAGAGCGGCAGCCCCTCCCGGTCCACGATCCCCATGATTTTCACGCCTTTTCCGCGCTTCGTCGGGCCGACCTCCGCGCCACCCCCCTTCGCCGACGAGAACATCGCGTCAATGAAACTCTCCGATTCGTCCAGGCCGCCCCGCTCGCGGAGCGTATTGGCCACATCCACCAGGATATCCCGGAGCACCTCGTGGCGGCACCACGTCTGAAAGCGGCGATGCACGGTCTTGTAGTTCGAATAACACTGCGGCAACATATGCCATTGTGCGCCCGTGTTCAGAATCCACAAGACCGCCTCCAGCACCCGACGGGTCGGAATAGGTTTGCGACCCGCTCGCCCCGGAACACGACGCTCCTCAGGAAAGTGCTCCCGAATCCGTTCCCATTGCTCGTCGGTCAACTTCACCATCACAATAAGATTAACTTAATTCGACCCCGATCTCAATTTTGAGATAGGTTCTAGTAATAAATGAGTTATGTATGGATATTGCAGTTTCGACCGGAAGCCGGCCGGACGCGGCAGACGGGCCGGACCGTCTCGGATATGTCGGCGCGACGCTCTGCCGGCCCCTGTTGCGCATCAGGCGCTCGACCTCGGTCAGGCGACAATAATGTGACACGAGAGAGGTATGCTTTATAAGGTATATATCTGTGATGCGCTGGTCGGTGCACTGACTGAGTGTCACGACGGGGACAACACTGGAGGTGTTCCTCCTGGAGTTCGTCCAGGCGCTTGAGACCCGACGAGCGCAGTTGGGTATCTCTCGGTCAGCCATCGCGCGCGGGCTGGGTGTGACACAGCCGACGATTTCGAGGTTGTTCTCGGGCCACGTGCAGAACATCGAATTGAGAACAATGGTTCGAGTGGCGGAGGTCCTGGACTCGGATCTCGAACTCGTGATCCGGGTGCGTCAACCACGTCAGCAAACGGGAGCCGCCGGACACCCAGGGAATGGGTAACGCTTCTGCCGCGGCGCCTGCGGCTCTACCGACACGGTGACGAAGGTGTCCGTGTGGTATTCCTCGCTGGAGCCGCCCATACGAATTATTGGTTTCATGATGTATCCGGGACGCTCTTCAACTGATTGCGTTTCGACTTGCCTGGCGCGACGGTTGTCGCTGCGTGCGGCAGGCCGCGCGTGAGTGCCTTGAAGAAGATCCGCAACGCCAGGTTCGAACGCACCACGCCACTGGCGACGACGGTGACCGCCCGCACGCTGCGCCGCGAAATCTTGACCTGCCGCCCGCTGCGGAACGCCGGCGTTGCGTGAACGCGGCGCAGGGTCAGCACGGCCATTCCCAATGCCCACAGACAGTGCCGGCGGATGCCGGTCTCGTGGGGCGGGATAAGCAGGGTGTAGCGCAGCGCGTTCGCGAGGTGCCCGCGGGCGATCCCGATCAATGTGGTCAGTCCGTCGGCAAAGCGCGGGTCGTGCCGCTCGGTTGACAGTGAGCGCAAATCGAATCCCGCGTTCTCGAAGACGTCCCGCGGCAGCCAGCACGCTCCGCGCTGGCGGTCGTCCCATACATCCTTGAGGATATTGGTCATCTGCAGCCCCTGGCCGAACGACACCGACAACCGCAGCAGCTCGTCGCGGTGTGCGTCGATTTCGGTGGAGTGGTCGCAGAACAGCTCCGTCAGCATCTCGCCCACCACGCCGGCGACGTGGTAGCAATATCGGTCGAGGTGGGGCAGGTCGTCCAGGCCGGTAGCAGCCTGCAGCTGAAATTCCGCCATGCCGTGCGCCATGATCCGCACGCAGCGGGCGAGCGCCTCGCGCTGTGCGGTCTCGAACCCATGCGTGATGCGGATTACGCGTGCCGTATTCGCGATCAGGTCATGCTCGCTGGCGGTTGTCGACGCCGACAAACCCGCGCCGAGCTCGCGCGCGAACGGTTCCACGGCGGCACGGCCGGCCACGACATCGATGAACCGTTCCGCGAATGCCTGCTTCTGCAGCGCGGACAGCGCGGGCTCGTCTTCAATGGTGTCCGTGATCCGGCACAGGAGGTAGGCGTTGCCCACGACGTCCCGGAGTCCGCCGGGAAGCTGCGGAATCGTGAGCGCAAAGGTGCGGGATACGCCCTGCAGGATTTCCGTCTGGTAGGCGAGGTCGCCGTCGGTCATCCCGTCCGAGGAGGACGCGGCCATGCTAACCCCGGTCCCGCCGGCGCGCAGCTTGCTTGGCCAATGGCAGTTATATATGGACTCGCCGAGAGTCTGTCAAGCGGCGGCCGGCGCCTTGACATCGGTCTGCCGCGCCGTCATTCTCTCCAATGATGCTCGCTGCGCCGCGTCGCTGCAACCTCACGTGCGACCGCAAGGCGGACAGCCATTCGGGAGAAGCACGATGCGCGTGATTTTGGCGCAGCCGCGCGGGTTTTGCGCCGGCGTGGAACGCGCAATAGAAATCGTCGAGGCCGCGCTGCAGCAGTACGGCCCGCCGATCTATGTACGTCACGAAATCGTCCACAACCCCCGCGTCGTGGAGAACCTGAAGGCGAAGGGCGTGCGCTTCGTCGAGCAGATCGAGCAGGTTCCCACCGGGGCCGTTACGGTGTTCAGCGCCCACGGCGTGTCGGAGAAGGTCGAACAGGATGCATCGACGCGCGGCCTGCGCCCGCTGGACGCCACCTGCCCGCTGGTGTCCAAGGTGCACGTCGAGGGCCGGCGCTACTCCGCCAAGGGCTACGACATCATCCTGATCGGCCACGAGAACCATCCGGAGGTCGAGGGCACCGTGGGCCAGATTCCGGGGCCGGTCCTGCTCGTGAGCGACTTGGCCGATGTGGAAGCCCTCCAGGTCCGCGACCCCGAAAAGGTTGCCTACATAACCCAGACGACACTGTCGGTAGACGACACCCGCGACATTATCGCCGCCCTGCGGCGGCGCTTCCCGAAGATCGTCGGACCGGACGTCAAGGACATCTGCTACGCGACCCAGAACCGCCAGGCCGCCGTGCGCTCGCTCGCCGCCGTCGTGGACCTGGTGCTGGTGGTCGGCGCCCAGAACAGCTCCAATTCCAATCGCCTGTGCGAGGTCAGCAACGACAGCGGCGTGGCGAGCTACCTGATAGAGGATCCGTCGAAGCTCGACCCCACATGGCTGGAAGGGAAGAAGAGCATCGGCATCTCCGCCGGCGCCTCGACTCCCGAGGAGCTGGTGCAGGATCTGATCGCGAAGCTCCGGGAATTCGCCGACCTGCAGATCTCGACGATGGACGGTATCATCGAGAACGTCCGCTTCAGTCTGCCGCCTGAACTGGACCACGCCGCCGTGCCCCAATAGCGCTTCGAAGTCGCATCTCTCGCCCGCCCGCCGGGCCGTCAGGCCCGCGACGATCGTCAGCGACGGCGCTCAAGAGGGGAGCGTCACTCACTCTTTCCGGTCAATAGCTAGTGTTCGCCAGAAAACCCGTAAACGCTTGATTCCAGAAGGCATTTCCCGTATTTCAAGCGGCGAAGTTCGTTCAGATGTCGTAGTCTTGTGGGTGGAATTTCCACTATCGGCCCATTTCGGGGGAATCTTCGAGACGTCGACGTCATGAGAGAAGTTCACGGACGGCAGTTCGAGTTTGGTCAGGTTCCGGTGGAGAAGATCTGGATCGACCCCAAGTCGCGGGACGACATCCCGGCGGTGTTGAAGGGGCTTCAGCACATTTGGTCTGACGAGGAGTTGCGCGCGCGGTTGTTTGCGCTGCTCGACGAGCATGTCCTGCCGGAGACCGACCGGGAGGTCGGGCGTCCGGGGATGGCGCTCTGGCGGATTTTGGTGCTGGGGGTGTTGAAGCAGGGTCTGGGTTGCGACTTCGACCGCCTTCACGACCTCGCGAACCATCACGAGACGGTGCGCGCGTTCCTGGGCCACGGCGATTTCGCCGACAAGACGTATTACGAGTACCAAACGGTGCTCGACAATGTGTGTCTGTTGACGCCGGAGCTGCTGTCAGAAGTCGGGCGGTTGGTGGTGGAGAGCGGCCATACGGTCGCTAAAAAAAAGCCTGGCGAGCGATTGCGCGGGCGGTGTGACTCGTTCGTGGTCGAGACGGACGTGCACTATCCGACGGATGTCAGCCTGTTGTGGGACGCGCTGCGCTGCCTGCTGCGGGAGACCGGGCGGGCGGCTGGGAGACACGCGGTGGGGGGATGGCGTCAGTGGCGGCATCTGTCCAAGGAGGTCAGGAAACTGTTCAACCAGGTGCGTTCGACGCGGCGGGCCAAGCGCCGTCCGGAGCGGGTGGAGGCGTACTTGGCGCGCTGCCGTGCACTGGTCGCTCGGACCATGGAGACCCTCGACGAGTTGCGGGACAAGGGCGTCGAGGAAACCACCTGCCAATCAATCCAGGGCTTTATCGCGCATGCCCAGCGCCAGCTCGGCCAGGTCGAGCGCCGACTCCTGCGGGGCGAGGCGATTGCTCACGAGGAGAAGGTGTTCTCGGTCTTCGAGGAGCATACTCGCTGGGTTTCCAAGGGCAAGGCAGGCACGCCGGTAGAACTCGGGGTTCCTGTAGCTCTCATCGAAGACCAGCATCAATTCATCCTGCACCACAAGATCCTGTGGGAGGACGAGGACGTCGACGTGGCGGCGCCGATGGTGAGGGAAGCCCACGCGGTATCCCGAGCTGCGGGCGTGCAGCTTCGACCGGGGCTTTCACAGCCCTGACAACCGAATCAAGCTCGACGCGCTGCTCGACCTCAACGCGCTGCCGAGAAAGGGGTATCTTTCCAGAGCCGACCGCGAACGGGAGGCGGAGGAACCCTTCGCGGCCGCGCGGCGTGCGCATCCGGCAATCGAGTCGGCCATCAATGGGCTGGAACACCGGGGGCTCGACCGTGTCCGCAGCCATGGCGCCGACGGCTTCGCGCGCACCGTCGCACTGTCGGTACTGGCCGCCAACCTGCATCGCATCGGGTTGCTCCTGCAAAAGCGCGAGCGCAAACGACGACGACTCGCCGCCTGACCGGCCGCTTCCCCTAAAGCATGCCGTGCTCCGACCCGTCGAAAGATGGGAGGGCTTCCCCATCCTTGGAAGCCGGACGTCCGGGCTGATTTCTTGCCGGCGCTCCCCGCCGGCCGCCAAGTACCGCCGTCGTGGCAGGATCCGTGGTGGGAATCACGCCCGAGGTGGGCCGGATTTGTCGCAGATTTCCGCCCGCAAGGGGGTTTTCTGGCTGACACTAGCTATCAAGGTGCTGCGCGTAGTTCTCCATGGTGAGCGTCTTCAGATGGGCGTCCTTGCGGTCGTAGTACTCCACCTTCCGGACGCGAAGTTCGTCCTGGTCGCGCCAGACCACCTGGCGGCTATAGCCCGACTTCGTGTCCACGGGAAAGCGCTCCGTGACCGTGCAGGTTGAATCGCCGCACGGCTCGTCATGCAAGTACTTGTAGGTGAACTTCTCCACTTCCTGAGGGGTCAGGTCTTCATACGCAAATTCACTGCCCATGAAGGAGCCCGACCGGTTCGCCGAGCTGATGCGCTTGACGCGTCTCAGCGCGGGGAGGAAGAGCCATTGATCGTCGGCATCCTCCCGGTGGGCGTGAATCAGAAATGCCGTGCCCTGGACGTCGCGTGGCTCATCGAACACGAACAGGCTCCTGTTCCCGTCATCGGACACCTCGAGAACCTGGACCCTGAGCCGACGCCGGCTCTCCTGCCCCTGCTTGTTGCGCAATACCATGACCTGCTGCGCGGTGAAGTTGCCGAACCCTATGTCGCGCGCCCGGGCATCCTGCGCGATCTTCATGCCGGCTTCCTCCGGCGTGTCGTTCTCGGCATTGGCGGCCGGCGGGGCTCCGAGCTGCGTCGCGACGGCCAGCGACAGCGCGAACAACAGAAACATCGCTCGGATGGGAAAGTGTGCAGGCATCATGAATCTCCCTGATCGAGGAATATCGGCAGAGCCGTTCCCGCTGGCGGAAACCACGCGCCAGCCCACAGCAGAGAATGCCGGCAAGGCATTCCGTTGTCAAGGATTGGGCCGCGCCGGGAGCCATCCCGCTTGTGGAACGACATGACGCCGCCGGTAGGATAGAATCTTAAACGCTCGACGTGTGCGCCGCGGAGATTCGCCTATGAGCAAGCGTCCGTTTCTTCCAGCCGCCGGCCTGCTGCTGGCCATTCTCGTCGCGCCGGCCGGCGCCCGGGCCGCCGCGCAGCAATCCGATCCGAACGAGGCCGCTTCCGCGCAGGCGCTCCTCGACCGCTATTGCGTCACCTGCCACAATGCCCGCCTGCGGACGGCCGATCTGGCGCTGGACGGTGCCGATCTGGCGGACGTCGGCGCCCATGCCGATGTGTGGGAACGCGTGCTGCGCAAGCTGCACGGCCGTGTCATGCCGCCAATCGGGCGGCCGCGTCCGGGCGAGGACGAATACCAGCAGCTCACGTCCTGGCTGGAGGGCGAGCTCGACGGCGCGTGGGCGGCGGCGCCCGATCCCGGCCGCACGGAGACCTTCCACCGGCTCAACCGGGCCGAGTACGGCAACGCCGTCCGCGACCTGCTGGCGCTGGACATCGAGGTGGACGATTACCTGCCGGCGGACAACGCCAGCTACGGCTTCGACAACATCGCCGGCGTCCTGCGGATGTCGCAGTCGCTGATGGAGCGCTATCTTGCCGCGGCGCGGACGATCAGCCGCATGGCGGTCGGCAGTCCGCCGCCCGCCGTCGACTCTACCGTCTATCGCATCGAGGAGGACATGCAGCAGCAGCACCGCGTAGAAGCGCTGCCGTTCGGCACGCGTGGCGGGTTGCTGGTGGAGCACTTCTTCCCGCAGACGGCCGAATACGAGATTCGCGTCGACGTGGGGAACGACCGGGGCTTGCGCGAAGTCCACCGCATGGAGGTCACCGTTGACGGGGCGGCGGTGCAGTTGTTCGAGGTCGGCCGCCCGCCGGCCGAGGTCGAGGCGTCGGCGCAGCAGACCACCAACACCGTGACCATCATGTACGCCACGGACGGGGTGTACAGGGTCCGCACACCAATCGGCGGCGGACCGCGGTCGATTGGTGTGACCTTCTACAAGCAGCCGACGCCGCTGGTCGAGCAGGTGCGGGAGGTGTTCGAGAACCCGACGATCTCGAACAACGCCGGCGTCGGCGGCCGGATGCCGACCATCACGACCGTCACCGTTGCCGGGCCGTACTCCGCGGCCGGATCCGGCGACACGCCGAGCCGCGAGCGCATCTTCGTCTGCCGTCCCGCGACGGCGGCCGACGAGGCGCCCTGCGCCCGGCAGATCCTGTCGACGCTCGTTCGGCGAGCGTATCGCGGGCACGTCGCCAACGGCGACGTCGACGTGCTGCTCGACTTCTATAACGACAGCCGCGCCGGCGGCGGCAGCTTCGACGACGGCATCGAGCTGGCGCTGCGGCGGCTGCTGGTCAGTCCCGAATTCCTGTACCGCATCGAAGCCGACCAGCCATCCCGCGCGGGCGCGGGCGCCGCGCAGTCGTCGCGGGTATACCCGCTGGGCGACCTGGAGCTGGCGTCGCGCCTCTCGTTCTTTCTCTGGAGCAGCATTCCGGACAACGAACTGCTCGCCGCCGCGGAGCAGGGCCGGCTCGGCGATCCGGCCGAGCTGGAGCGCCAGGTGCGGCGCATGCTGGCCGACCCGCGCTCGTCCGCATTGACCGAGAACTTCGCCGGACAGTGGCTCCAGTTGCGCAACCTGGAAACGGTGGTCCGGCCCGGCGATCCGTATGCACTGGCGTTCGACGAATCGCTGCGGCAGGGATTCCTGCGCGAGACGCTGCTGTTCATCGACAGCATCATGCGCGAGGACCGCAGCCTGCCGGAGATCCTGACGGCAGACTATTCGTTCCTCAACGAGCGGGTGGCCCGGCACTACGGGCTGCTGGACGTGCAGGGCAGCCACTTCCGGCGCGTCGAGTTTCCGGCCGGCAGTCCGCGCCGCGGGCTGCTCGGCCACGGCAGCGTGCTGACGCTGACGTCCCACGCCATCCGCACCTCTCCGGTCAACCGCGGCAAGTGGATTCTCGACAACATCCTCGGCACGCCGCCACCCGATCCGCCGGCCAACGTGCCGGCGCTCGACGACCGCAAGACGCAGGCGAAGGTGGCCACGCTGCGCGAGAGGATGTCGGCGCACCGGGCGAATCCGGCTTGCGCGGCCTGCCACAACATCATCGACCCGACCGGGTTCGCGCTGGAGAACTTCGACGCGGTCGGCCGCTGGCGCGTCGTCGACGAGTCGTTCAACACGATCGATGCATCGGGCGCGCTGCCGGACGGCACGGCGTTCGACGGCGTGACGGACCTGACGGCGGCGCTGGTGCGCCGGCCGGGGCGCTTCGTCACGACGGTGACGGAAAAACTGTTGACCTACGCGCTCGGCCGCGGCCTGGAGCATTACGACATGCCGGCGGTCCGGCGCATCGTGAACGCTGCGCAGCAGAACGATTTCCGCTTTCAGACGATAGTCACAGCCATTGTCGACAGCTATCCGTTCCGCTACCGGCGTGTCGTAGATGATGACGCGGGCGCGCCCGCGGTGGCGGCGCGGTGAACGGCATCAAGAGGAGCTGATAACCGTGATCGTTACCAGGAAATACCTGCCGCGGCGGACCGTGCTCCGCGGGCTCGGCGCCACCGTTGCCCTGCCGTTTCTCGACGCCATGGCGCCTGCGCTGACGGCCGCCGCAAAGACCGCGGCGCAGCCGATCCCCCGGATGGGGTTCTTCTATGTGCCCAACGGCATGTTCCTGCCCAGCTTCCACCCCACGGGGGAGGGCGGCAGGAACTTCGAATTCACGCCGACGCTGAAGCCGCTCGAGCCGTTCCGCGACAAGATTGTCGTGGTCAGCGGGTTGAGCAACAGCGGCGTGGTGAGCACCAACGAGGGCGGCGGCGTCCACACCCGCGCGCACGGCGGCTGGCTGAGCGGCGTGCTGCCGAAGCGGACGGAGGGGGCCGACCTGCGCGCCGGCAAGACCATCGACCAGTACGCCGCCGACAAGCTGGGCGCCGACACCTCGTTGCGGTCACTGGAGCTGACGATCGATTCCAACTACCAGGTGGGGAACTGCGAGAACGGCTACAGCTGCGCGTACATCAACTCCAGCTCGTGGCTGACCGCCACCACGCCGTTGCCGCACGAGCGCGACCCGCGCGTGATATTCCGCCGCTTGTTCGGCGACGGCGGCAGCGTGGATGCGCGGCTGGTGCAGATGCAGACCGACCGCAGCATCCTCGACTCCGTTTCCGACAGCCTCGGCAAGCTCGAGCGGCGGCTGGGGCTGGGCGACCGTGCGACGGTGGACGAGTACCTGGATTCGGTGCGCGAGATCGAGCGCCGCATCCAGCGGGCGGAAGCGCACAACGCCACGACGCCGCTGCCGGAGGTGGAGCAGCCGGCCGGCGTGCCGGACGACTACGAGGAGCATGTCAAGCTGATGCATGACCTGCTGGTGCTGGGCTACCAGGCCGACGTGACGCGGGTGAGCTGCATGCAGATGGCGCGCGAGCTGAGCGGCCGGTCCTATCCGCACATCGGCGTGCCGGAAGGGCACCACACGGTGTCGCACCACCAGTTGGATCAGCACAATATCGCGCAGTACACCAAGATCAACACGTACCACATGACGCTGTTCGCCCGGCTCCTCGAACGGATGAACCAGATTCAGGACGGCGACGGCACGTTGCTGGACCACACCATCCTGCTGTGGGGCGCGGGGATGGGCGACGGCGATCACCACACGCCGTACGACCTGCCGATTACGCTGGCCGGCGGCGGCTGCGGAACGCTGCAGGGCGGGCGGCACTTGAAGTACGCGTTGCACACCCCGTTCATGAACCTCGGGTTGAGCCTGCTCGAAAAGGTCGGGATGCAGGTGGACAGCATCTCCGACAGCACGGGCCGGCTCGCGGACCTGTAGGAGCCCGTGGTGCAAGCCCTGCTGCATTCGACCGTCCATGCATCCGGCCTGAGTTGCGTTGTTCCTCGGTCACATATGCTGAATATGTTCCCTCGTCACGCCTTGTCAGCCCGGCGCCTGGCCGGTCTCGGTGCGACGCGGGGTTGCACCACGGACTCCTAGAGGCGGAGACGGCGTAATGCAATCGACGCGCGTGTATCGCTGGCCGTTACTGGCGCTGGTGGCGTTGCTTGCCTGTGCGCCGGCGAGCGCCGCGGCCCGGGCGGCCGACCCCGGTCTGATTGAGGCGGTCAAGGCGGGCGAGGTGGAAACCGTGCGCGCGCTGCTCGACAGCGGCGCCGATGTGGACGCGCCGGCGTCGGACGGCGCCACCGCGTTGCACTGGGCGGTGCACCGCGATGACGTCGGGTTGGTCGACCTGCTCCTCGAGGCCGACGCCGACGTCACGGTCGCCAACCGCTACGGCGTGCAGCCGATCGCCCTCGCCGCCGAGAACGGCAGCGCGGCAATCCTCGACAAGCTGCTGCGGGCGGGCGCCGACGCCAACGCCGCGCTGCCCGGCGGCGAGACAGCGTTGATGACTGCCGCCCGTACGGGCCACCCTGACGCCCTCCGCGTGCTGATCGCGCACGGGGCGGACGTCAACGCGCGCGACGCGACGCACGGGCAGACGCCCATGATGTGGGCGGCGGCGCGCGGCCACGCGCGGGCCGTTCACGTGCTGGCGGAGGCGGGCGGCGACGTCAACTCGCGCACCACCGGCGAGGTGCAGCCGCGGGGCCGGGGCTACATCTTCGCGATCCCGCCGGTGACCGGGTTCACGCCGCTCATCTTCGCGGCGCGCGGCGGCCACGTCGACGCCGTCGGCGCCCTCCTCGACGCGGGCGCGGACGTGAACGACACCGTATCCGATGGCCAGAGCGTGCTCCTCGTTGCGGTGGCGAACGCGAACTGGGACGTGGCCGCCTACCTGCTCGACCGCGGCGCCGACCCGAACCTGGCCGGCGCCGGCTGGAACGCGCTCCACCAGGCCGTGCGCACGCGGCGCATGAACGTCGGGTTCGGCGCGCCGGGGCCGATCCCGGCCGGCAGCACCGACAGCATCGACGTCATCAGGAAGATGCTGGCGCGCGGCGTCGACGTCGACGCGCGGATGACCCGCAACGGGATGAACGACGGGCAGCGCAACCGCGTCAACCGGCTGGGGGCGACCGCCTTCTTTCTGGCTTCCAAGGTGACCGACGTCGAGGCGATGAAGGTGCTGCTCGAGGGCGGCGCCGATCCGTTGATCCCGAGCGCCGAGAACACGACGCCGCTGATGGTGGCCGCCGGTCTCGATATCTGGAACCCCGGAGAAGACGGCGGGTCGCTGGGCGGCCAGGAAGAGGAAGTGCTCGAAGCGGTCCGGATGCTGGTCGAGCTGGGCAACGACGTCAACGCCGTGAACGACCTCGGCGAGACGGCGCTGCAGGGCGCGGCGTTTCGGGGCGTCAACATCGTGGTGGAATATCTGGTCGAGCAGGGCGCCAGGATCGACGCCCGCGACCGCAACGGCTGGACGCCGTGGGCGATTGCCTTCGGTTTCAGCTACTCGGACTTCTACAAGGCGCAGAAGCATACGGCCGAGCTGCTGGCCCGCTACCACGAGGAGCAGGGGCTGCCTACTGGTGATCCGATCCCCGGCTCGGTCTGCTTCGACTGCCTGCAGACCCGGGCGGACCAGGCGCAGGCGGTGCGTGACCGCGACGAGCGGATGGAGGCCAAGTTCGCCGCCGAGCTGGTGGCGGGGAGCGCTCGTTGAGACGCATCCCGCTGGCGGCGTTGTGCGGCTGCCTGTGCGTCGGGTTGGCGGCGGCGTTGGGGCAGACGCGTGACGCGCCGATGCCCCACGCTTCCGGACAGAGCATCTCGCCGGTGTACGAGGGCTGGTACCCGAATCGAGACGGGACCTTCACTCTATCGTTCGGCTACTTCAACCGGAACTACGAAGAGCGCCTGGACATCCCGGTCGGAGCGGACAACCGGTTCGAGCCGGGGCCGGGCGACCGCGGCCAGCCGACGCATTTCCTGCCGCGGCGGCAGACCGGCGTATTCACGGCGATAGTTCCGGCCGACTTCGGTGAACAAAGGCTCATTTGGAACCTCACGGCGCACGGCACGACGTTCTCCGTTCCCGGGCATCTGCGCACGGAGTGGCAGATCGACGTGTTCCGGGAGGTGACCAGCGGCAACACGCCGCCAGTGGTCCGCTTCACGCCGGATGGCGAGCCGGGACAGGGCCCCGCGGGCATTCGGCAGCGGCTGGAAGCCTCGGCCGGCAGGCCGGTGGACCTGGCGCTCTGGGCGGCTGACGACGGCGTCCGGACATTCGTCCGGTCGCGCCGCCCGCCAACGTTCGGACTCGTTTGGAGCAAGTTTCGGGGGCCGGGCGCGGTGCACTTCAGCGAGACCGCGCCGGCGATCGACGAAGGGGACCGGGCGCTGACCACCGCCACCTTCGACACGCCGGGCGACTACGTGCTGCGGGTGCTGGCGTGGGACGATTCCGGCCCGCAGGGGTCGATCATGGCGGGTGGCTTCCAGTGTTGCTGGACGAACGCGTACGTCGACGTCCGCGTGCAGTAGCCTGCACGCACCGGTACGGGGGACGACGAGCACTGCAGCAGTCGTCCCCAAGGCCCGCACGGCGGGCCCCGGCAAGCGCGGCGCGGGGCAAAGGGGTCCCCGCTAGCGCTTGCCGGGGGTTTGGGGCGCAGCCCCAAGTGGTAAGGAGCAGCGAGATGATGCGATTGACCCGGGTGGTGATGATCGGACTGGCCGCAGCGCTGCTCGTGGGCGCGACCGTCGCCGCGGCCGCCGCCCAGCCGGACGAAGTGACGTTTTCCAGGGACGTGGCGCCGATCCTGCAGCAGCGCTGCGAGGCCTGCCACCGCGAAGGGCAGATGGCCCCGATGTCGCTGGTGACCTACGAAGAGGTTCGGCCCTGGGCACGGGCCGTCCGCCGCAAGGTGGTCGCGCGCGAGATGCCGCCCTGGCACATCGACAAGACCGTCGGCATCCAGGCGTTCGCAAATGACATCTCGCTGACCGACGCGCAGGTCGCCACGATCGCCGCCTGGGTCGACGCCGGCGCCCCGCGCGGCAACCCGGCCGACCTGCCGCCGCCGGTCGAGTGGTCGAACGGCGACACCTGGCGTCTGGCCGAACAGATGGACGGCGAACCCGACCTGATCGTCGTTTCACCGCCCTGGACGCAGCCCGCCGAGGGCCAGGACCAGTGGTACCAGCCGCTGGTCGAGACGGGCCTGACCGAGGACCGCTGGGTGCGCGGCGTCGAGGTCCGGCCGTCCATCCGCGGCCGGCAGATGGTGCATCACGCCCTCGCGCGCGTCGTGCAGCAGGAGGAGCCGGGCGACTTCACGCCTGCAATCGATTTCTCGGGGCGCGGCGCCTTCCTCACCGAGTTCGCGGTCGGCAAGAACGGCGACGTGTTCCGGGAGAATACGGGGAAGCTGCTGAAGGCGGGCGCGGGGATCAGCTACGACATCCACTACCACTCGGTCGGCGAGGAGACCACCGACCAGGTGGAGCTCGGGCTGTGGTTCTACCCCAAGGGCGTGATGCCGAAGTACCGCGTCTACGCCCAGGTGATGGGGACGCGGCAGTCGATGGAGACGTTCGACCTGCCGCCGGGGGAGAAGACGGTGCACCATGCCTACATCCCGCTTTCGCTGCCGGCGCGTATCGAGAACTACCAGCCGCACATGCATGTCCGCGGGAAGGCGATGTCGATGGAGGCCATCTATCCCGACGGCCGGGTCGAGATGTTGAGCCACGTGGCGGACTTCGATTTCAACTGGCACGTCAACTACGTCTATGAGGAGGATTCGGCCCCGTTGCTGCCCAAAGGCACCGTCATCCACCTGACGGCGTGGCACGACAACACCGCCTCGAATCCGGCCAACCCGGACCCGGCGCAATGGGTCGGCTGGGGCCAGCGCAGCTACGACGACATGTACCACGCGCACGTCAACATTACGTACCTCACGGACGAGGACTACGAGCAGATCGTCGAGGAGCGGGCCGCCCGGCGTACCGACGACAATCAGTAGCGCCGGCGCCGGATCCGGCGCCAGTGTGAGGAGGTGACGAAATGTTGAATACGAAGGGCGGGTTGCTGCTGGTTCTGTTGACCGCCGGGCTGGCCGCCGGCTGCGGCGCCGCGCCGGCGCCGGCCGAGAGCGGCGATGCCGCGGGCGGTGTGCCGACGTTGCCGGAAGAGGCGCCGCCGGCGGATCCGACAGCCATCCGGCCGTTCGAGGTCCACGTGCCCGACGCGGTGCTCGAAGACCTGCGCGAGCGGCTGGACCGTGCCCGCCTGCCGGACGAGCTGGACGGCGCCGACTGGGACTACGGCACGCCCCGCGGCTATCTGCGCGAGCTGGTCGGCTACTGGCGCAACGAGTTTGACTGGCGCGCGCAGGAGGCGGCGCTCAACGCCTTCGACCAGTTCAAGACGCAGATTGACGGCATCGACGTCCACTTCATCCACCAGCGCTCGCCCGAGGCGGACGCGCTCCCGCTCATCATCACGCACGGCTGGCCCGGCTCGGTCGCCGAGTTCATGAAGATCATCGGGCCGCTGACCGACCCGGTGGCGCACGGCGGCAGCGCCGAGGATGCCTTTCACGTGGTGGCGCCGTCGATCCCCGGCTACGGCTTCTCGGGGCACCCGCGCGACCGCGGCTTCGGCCCGGAACAGGCGGCCGACGTCAACGCGGCACTCATGGAGCGGCTCGGCTACGACAGCTACGGCCTGCAGGGGGGCGACTGGGGCGCCATCATCAGCCGCTGGCACGCGTTCAATCATGCGGAGCCGGTGGTGGGTCTGCACCTGAACATGCTGATCTCCGGACCGCCGCTCGGCGTGGAGGACCCGACGGCCGGTGTGCCGGAGGAAGAGCTGGCGCGGATGCGCGAGCGGGCGGCGTTCTTCCAGGGGCCGGAGACCGGCTACAGCCACATCCAGGGCACCAAGCCGCAGACGCTCGGCTACGGTCTCAACGACTCGGCAGTGGGGCAGGCGGCGTGGATCGTCGAGAAGTTCCGCACGTGGTGCGACTGCAACGGCGACCCGGAGACGATCTTCACGAAGGACGAGTTGCTCACCAACATCACGATCTACTGGGTGACCCAGACGGCTACTTCGTCGGCGCGGATGTACTACGAGAGCGGCCTGGCGCGCACGGGCGGCGGCGGGCAGCCGGGGCGTGTGGAGGTGCCGACCGCCGGCGCGATCTTCCCGCACGAGCTGTTCTACTCGCCGCGCGCCTGGGCGGAGGCGTCCTACAACCTGACGCGCTGGACGGAGATGCCGCGCGGCGGCCATTTTGCGGCGATGGAGCAGCCGGAGCTGTTCGTGGACGACGTCCGGGCGTTCTTCGCCGACCTGCGCTGAATCGCGATAGACGACCGATCGGAGGGACGTATGCGACGGGGATTGCTGATCGCTGGGCTGTTGCTGATTGCCGCCGGGGCGTGCGGCAGCCCGCCGCCCGCGGAAGACGCGGGCCGGGTGACGCCCGTGGCGCCGTGGCGCGGAGACGCGGCGCCGCCCGGCGATCCTCAGGCGATCCGCCCGTTCACCATCGACGTTCCCGAGGCGGTGCTCGAGGATCTCGACGCGCGGCTGGCGCGCACCCGCCTGCCGGACGAGATCAACGGCGCCGACTGGGACTACGGCACGCCGCGCGGCTATCTGACCGAGCTCCTCACCTACTGGCGCGACGATTATGACTGGCGTACGCAGGAAGCTGCGCTGAACGCCTTCGACCAGTTCAAGACGCAAATCGGCGACATCGACGTCCACTTCATCCACCAGCGTTCCCCCGAGCCGGACGCGTTGCCGCTGATCGTTACGCACGGCTGGCCCGGCTCCGTGGTGGAGTTCATGGAGATCATCGGTCCGCTGACCGACCCGGTGGCGCACGGCGGCCGGGCGGAGGATGCGTTCCACGTGGTGGCGCCGTCGATTCCCGGCTACGGCTTCTCGGACCATCCGCGCGGCCGCGGCTTCGGTCCGGAGCAGGCGGCCGACGTCAACGCGCAGCTCATGGAGCGGCTCGGCTACGAGCGCTACGGGTTGCAGGGCGGCGACTGGGGCTCGATCATCAGCCGCTGGCATGCCTTCAAGTACGCGGACCAGGTCATCGGATTGCACCTCAACGTGGCGGGCGCCCCGCCGCCGCCGGGTGTGGCGGACCCGGAAGCGGGCGTGCCCGAGGCCGAGCTGGAGCGGATGCGGGCGCGCTCGGCGTTCTTCCGCGGTCCCGAGGACGGCTACGCCCATCTGCAGGGGACCAAGCCGCAGACCATCGGCTACTCCCTGACGGACTCGCCGGCCGGGCAGGCGGCCTGGATAGTCGAGAAATTCCGCACCTGGTGCGACTGCGACGGCCACCCGGAGACCATCTTCTCGCGTGACGCGCTGCTCACGAACGTCATGCTGTACTGGGTGACCGGCAGCGCCACGTCCGCTGCCCGCATGTATTACGAGAGCGGCCGCTGGCGGCCGGGCGACCCGACCGGGCCGGGGTTCATCGAGGTGCCGACCGGACTGGCGGTGTTCCCGGAAGAGTTGTCGTATTCCCCGCGCGCCTGGTCCGAGGCGCGCTACAACCTGAAGCGTTGGACGGAGATGCCGCGCGGCGGCCATTTCGCGGCGATGGAGCAGCCGGAGCTGTTCGTCGACGACGTCCGCGCGTTCTATGCGGAGCTGCGTTGAGGAGGCCCATGATGACCAGACAGATTGTGATACTGCCGATGGCGCTGATCGCGCTGCTGGCCGCCGGCTGCGGCGGCGCGCCGATGGACGAAACGCCGGCCGAGGTAGCCCCGGCCGAGGAAGCGATGCCGGAGGCGGCCCTCAAGCTGTACATCTTCGAGTGCGGGCGCATCATGGTGGACGACGTCGGGCGCTTCAGCATCGAGAACGATGAAACGGATGTCCGCGAGCTGGTCGTTCCGTGCTACGTCGTGGAGCACCCGGACGGCCGGATGCTGTGGGACGGCGGCCTGCCGTCCGCGTACAACAATCCCGACACGCGGCCGGACAACGTGCGGCTCGAGCGCACGCTGGCGCAACAGCTGGCTGACCTCGACCTCGGCTTCGACCTGACCACGCTCGACTACGTGGCGTTCTCCCACCTGCACTACGACCACGTCGGCGTGGCCAATGAAGTGGAAGGCGCGATCTGGCTCGTCCAGCAGCCGGAGTACAACGCGATGTTCGTGGAGCCGGAGACCGTGCCGACGGCGCGGCCAGAGCTGTACGAGAACCTGCGCGACGCCGAGACCGTCATTCTGGACGGCGATCACGACGTATTCGGCGACGGCCGCGTGCGGATCATCTCCGCGCCGGGCCACACCCCCGGCCACCAGGTGCTGTTCCTCGACCTCGCGCAGACTGGTCCGCTCGTGCTGTCCGGCGACCTCTACCATTTCCGCATCAGCCGGGAGCAGCGGCGCGTGCCGACATTCAACTACGACGCCGAGATGACGCTGGCATCGATGGATCGCGTGGAGGCGTTCGTGGACGAAACGGGCGCCACCTTCTGGATCGAGCACGACCTGGCGTTGTTCCAGGAGCTGGCAAAGGCCCCGGACTACTACGAGTAGCGGTCGCGGCGGCCGGCGCCGCGGGCTGCCGTGAGGCGGGATACGGAATGGCGAAGCGGGGGAAGGCACTCGACGCCGGGCGTTCATGCGCGGCAGTGCTGCAGCCGGCCTCGGCGCCGGCGCCGCCGCGTTGGGCGGACTTGCCGCGCAGGACGTAGGCTCCGAGGCGTTGCAGTGGCACCGGGAGGCCGACGTGGTGGTTGTCGGCTCCGGCGCCTCCGGCATGCCGGCCGCCATCCGCGCGCGGAACCGTGGCGCGACGGTCATCGTCGTCGAGGAGAACTACGACAGCGGCGGGCACGGCATCATCAGCGCTCTATCCGGTTCCCGCCAGCGACATGTACGCCGAGCTCGCGCTCACGCGCCAGCAACTGGAGTGACCCGCCGGCCGCCGCCGCTACCAGACGTGTCCGAAGATGTCGTCGCGGAGCGACGCGTCGATGGTCAGGAGCCGCTCCTTGAAGCGCCAGCCGTCCGGCGTGCCCACCAGCACGTCGTCGTAGTGGCCTGACAGCGCCGGCTTGGGCGGCGAGTACGAGACCTCGAACGACACCCAGTACACGCGGGCGGTCGCGCCGTCCGCCGTGGGGGTGACCACGAGGTTGTTCTGCCAGTGGCGCCGTTCGTGCTCGGGCGGGCGGTCAGCCCAGCGCCCCACCGTCCGTTGGACGATCGCGTCCCGGCCTTCCACCGGTTGCCCAATCGATTTCATCCCGTACACGGCATCTTCCGTCCATATCGACTCGAACATCTCGCGGTCCTCGAAGTCGAGCGCCTGGTAGTAGCGCGCCATCAACATCTCGATTTCCGCGTAATCCTGTCCCGTCAGCGCCGCGCCGCGCGTACCCTGCGCGCTGACCCAGCCGGCGGCAAACGCGCAAATTACCGTAGCCGCGATAACGATCAGTGCACGCCTCATGTCCTGTCCCCCCCTGTTGTGAGTTGTTGCCGTGACTGTAGCAATCGATCCGGGGGCAATCAATCGCGCCGGCCGTTACCCGCCCGCCGCCTGCGTCGCCGGCGGTGCTACGGCAGGGATAGCACGAATACAGCGCAAAACCCCCGCATTCATTGGGGTTTCTGTCAGGACGCGCCGGGTACGCCCACGATTACACCCACGCGCGACCGCCGCCCACCGCCGGGGGCCGTTGTCACCGGGGGGCGTGCGGGCCGGGCGGGTCACGCCAGAACAGAACGCCCGCCATTGCAACACCAGCCCCCAAGCCGAACGACTCCGCTTGGTTGAAACGCTCTTCGTCCGCCCATGCGTAAGCCCTCAAGGCGACGCCCACGGCCGCAAGCAGCTTCCACACGTGACGGTTGATGTTCTGCATGACGGGTGATTCTACCGCGAGATCGACGGCCCGGCCGGCCTAGTCGAATCCGCACACGGCCCGCGCCTCTGACTCGCCCATCCCGCCGTCCCGAAGCTGCCGGAATGCCCGAGTCCGGCCCTGTAGATCGGACGCCATCAACGCCCGGAAATCGAGCCGACCCGACAGCCCGACCCGCTCCAGCTCCGCGCCGACCAGGGTCGCGACCAGCGTACCATGAAGGAACCGCCGCCAGCCCTCCCGAGCATCGGCCCCCGCCGGCGGTATCACCAGACTGACCGGGACCCCGCACGCTGCGAGGATCGAATCGTTCGACGTCAAGGCGAGCCGACACGGAGTACTGCGACGGGACCGGGCCGATCCTCTCGGGTCGCCAGTTGCCCCCCGGTGCGCTCGCCCTGCCCTCGCCCCATCCGCTCGCCGTTGACTCGCCCAAGAGCCGCCGGCAAGGCGTTCTCGGGCCGAGCTGCCGCCCGTGGGCGCGACCCGAGGCGTGCGTCATCGTGGCCCACGACGCCGAGACCGGCGAGGAGCTGTGGCGGCGGCGGCTCGTGCCCGCCCCCCGGCCAGCCCGGCGACGAGACCTAGGGCGACATGCCCTACGAGAACCGCGTTCACGTGGGGTCGTGGACGGCCCCCAGCGTCGACCTCGACCTGAATCTCGTCTTCGTCGGCACGTCCGTCACCTCGTCGGCCCCGACGTTCCTGCGGGGCGGCATCGAGACCGTCTGGTACTAGATGCGGACCGCAAAAGGCACAACAAAAACGGGCGTTTTTAGGGCTGCACGATCAGCCATATACCACGTTCTGGACCACGCGATGATTCCGGTCCGCAGCGGTCCATGACAGTCCAGGATGGACTCGCCAGCCATCGCTGCCTCGGTTAGGTGGTCCGATCGCCAATCCAGAAGAACATGCGCCCCGAGAGCCTGAAGCTGCCGATCTGAACCATTTCGGCGTGCCGTTTGAGGTCCTTCCAGACGGTCTCGCCGTCAACGCTCAACGAAGTCTCCTCAGCCGGCCAGTCCCGAAACGAGGATCGGAAGCCGTGGGGCCGGGCGAGTCACCCTGCAGGGGCGAAGCGCCAGCCGCGCTGCCGCTCGACGCGCCGGCCTAGCGCGTTGACCGGTTGGCTCGGTACCACAGGAGCGAACAACCTAGCGCTCCGCGAACGGCCAGAGCAAATCCGGATCCCGCTCCGTGATGTTGAGTTCGCCTGAGACTTCACGGCCGGACAGGTACGAGCCGACCCATATGTTGTACGGACCCGAGCCTGGAGTCTTGATGCTTACCAATGGATCTAACGAGAACGGCCCGTAGCCGTCGTTGCAGGACCACGAGCCGTCCGGGAGACCGATGAGCAGTGTGGTGTCGTCGCTGTCGTCGGCCGCGAAGGAGATGTGAAGCTCCTCGCTCGTCCCGTTCCCGTGAGACGAATATGCAGCACCTCCGCCCCCGCCGCGACGCGACTCCGGCCGTGGCGTTGCGCCGGCTCCTGGTGATCGACAACCTCGACGCGCCGAGGCTGCCGACCGACGGCGAGAAGGGGGCGACGTTCACGGCCGCGGGAGTGCCGAGGGATGTGTGGCCCGGCCGGGTGCACGCCGGGACGGACGGCTCGCGCCGGCGCCCCTTCATCCACCGGCTGCCGCTCGCGCTCGATGCCGAGCGGGCGAAGTCCGTGTTCGTCCAACCGAGGAGGAGACGCAGCGCCTTGCGAACCTGGGGCGCGCAGCATGCCGGGTTGTGGGCCACCCTGCTGACGGCCGGTCGCGCTGTCGATGTCGTCGTCGGGGCCGTCACCGGGAGCGGCTGACGGCGGCGAGTCGAGTGCTCGATGACTGGGTGTCCAGAACAGCTGAGGCTGACGGGTGCTTTGAGGCCGTGGCCGCCCAAGTGGCGGAGCTGGCGCGCCGTGACGAGGAAATCGCGTCCATCCGGACGGCCATCGCGACACTCGATGGCGCTGTGCTGGCGGCCTACGGCGGGTTGAACGAGGCCGTGGCCCGCTGCGCTGCGTTGGAAACCAATGCGACTGCGACCACGCGGGTGAAGCCGATGAACACCACCCGCCGGGCGTGGCGGTCTCGGAGAGTACCGAAATGAAGCCCGTCGCCGCTCATCCGACGAGAGTAGTGGCAATCGAACCAGATGAACGAACGACGGCGTTCGCCATTCCCGCGATGATTACCCGAACGGCGCGGACACACGCGACGTCGCGGGTGCTCGCGGAAGTACGACGACAGTCAGGACGACGCCGTCGAACATCAGAACCACCGACAGCGTTTCCCGGCCTTCGAGTACGATTCTCGCTAATGCGACTGCTGACACTCGTTGGAAACGCACACCGGACGGTACGGCCTGTGCTCCCCAGACTCACGCCCGCCCACGTGCGTCGCCTGTCCTTCGCGCCACTCCCAACGAGCGACCGGTACCCGACATCATGTATGTAACCCAATGATCCCCACTCTGAACTCATGCCTTCTTGGCGACGAACGTCCTCCCTTTGAGCCAAGCGGACGACGTTTACGTGTAACCGTCTACTGCCCGCAGCCCGACCGACTTTCCGTCGAGCATCAGTTTCGCCTGCAGTTTCTCCGAGAACTGGGTTGCCTCGACCGCCTTCGCATCGTCGGCACGGACCGGTCTTTCCCTTGGCACATCGATATCGATCCAACACCGAACGAACACGGCGCCGCGTCGGTTGACTTGATCGACCCGGAGAATCAATGGGCCGGCGGCCACGCATTTTACCCGCAGGACTGGACCGGTGAAGCCATCCGGCTGCTCGGGATCGGACATCCTGGGGACGCGCGTACGTGCGCCCTCGCGCTTCGGCTACCTGTGCTCGTGGCGCACACCCAAACCCACCGCGATCTCTTCGTGACATCCTGCCAGGACTTGCTCGCGCTACAGTCGCGTGTTCCTGAAGCGAACGTCACAGACCTTTGTTCAGCGCTTCGCATCATTGGCCTGTACCTTCGTTCTTCGGGGGACTTTACAATTCGCGCTTTCCCCAAAGGCAGGCACACTCTCGATCGAGAGTTGTTCTACTGGGTATTGTGCAGGCATCGGCTACCCGCAATGTGGAGATACTTCTCCGCGTGCCTGCAACGCGATCGGGACACTCCCAATGCGAACGAGCAGCTCGGAGATCTCGCCGGTACGATTCTCACTCGCTGCCTTCGCGCCCTCCAGGCACGAGACGAAGTGGGCTTTCGATTCTACCGCCGACAAAACAACACGACGCGCAGCGAGATGCTCTACCACTTCGACTACTTGACGTTGCTGCTCGCCGGTGCGTTCGACGCCGGAGCGCGTATAGCTCGCCTCGTGTGTGGCCTTGAGGATATCAACTTACGCGCAGTGAACTTCCGCAGTCAGCAGTTTCGTCAGGCTCTGCGAGCCAATGGCGCTTCTTCCCTGGGTGACGTGATTGACAATCGTAGCTTTCAGATGTTCCAGCGGTTTCTGGGCGCGCTGAGGAATTCAATCCACGGGACGGGCCTTCGCGGCGTCGGTCTGGATCGCGCCGGTGAACCAGAAGTCTCTCTGGTGCAAGTCTTCGAGGATCATGAGGATATCTGGGAAGTCTCGGCAGCGATTGGTTCACGCGAAGATCTTGGCGTCGCAAGGGAGGCGGGGCTCGGGGTAACTGTAGAACCCTACACATGTGCGGTCCGGCTCTGTGAGATCGGCCTTGAACATCTCAACGGAATCGCCGAAGCAACGGACGTGGGGAGGCTACTCACGGAGGAATCGCGAGCTGGTCTGCTGGCAGGCCCTCCGGAAGATCGCATCTTTGGAAGCGAGACCCGGCGGCGGATCGGTGCTCTTGGATAGCAAGGCAACCGCAGTTTCTGACTGGTACAGACCTTCCTGTGACTGCGGGTCGTTTTTCGAGCGGGTGGAGAGACTCGACCGGGGGCCGTAGGCGAAGGTGGGACGAAGACCGGTGTCCGAGCGATCAATCCGAATCCAAGAGAGCGCCTGCCACTTGCCCTGCGTGTTCTGCCGTCCCATTGCTCCGACCAGACGCCTCCCGGGGTCTTGTGAAGTCCACCACCGCAAGGCCTTTCCTGCAATGTGGCCGAGCGGTGGCCGGATGTGATCACGTCGCGCAGCCGTGCGACAAGAGCTCGGCCTGCTCGAGCACCGTCCGAGTGGCCGACTCCTGCTTGTCCGGCGGATAGCCGTGCTTGCGCAGCACGCGCTTCACGAGACGGCGGAGGTTGGCGCGGACGTTCCCCGCCGCGTCCAGTCGATGGTCAGGTTGTTCCGTACCGTCACAACCAGCTCGCGGGCGATGTCCCGTAGCGTCCCCTCGCCGAGCACCTGCACCGCGATGTCGTTGACGCCGAGCGCGTCGTAGAACGCCAGCTCGTCGTCCGATAGCCCGAGCGTCTCGCCACGGGCATTCGCCTCACGCATCTCGCGGGCCAAGCCGATCAACTCCTCGATCACCTGCGCCGCCTCGACCGCCCGGTTCTGGTAGCGGCGGATCGTCTGCTCCAGCATCTCGGCGAACCAGCGCGCTTGCACCATGTTCTTCCGCCGCCGGGTCGCCAACTCGCTCTTCAACAGCTTCTCCAGCAGTTCGACGGCAAGGTTGCGCTGGCGCATACCGCGCACTTCGCGCAGGAAGTCCTCTGACAGGACCGACACGTCCGGCTTCGTCAGCCCCGCCGCGGCGAAGATGTCCACCACGCCGTCCGACGCCGCGGCCCGCGAGACGATCTGGCGCACCGCGTGGTCCAGCTCTTCGTCGGACTTGGGGCTAGGGCCGGTCCGCTTCGACAGCGCCGCCCGGACGTGCTGGAACAGCGACACGTCGTCGCGGATGCGGACCGTCTCGGGATGCGGAACCTCCAGCGCGAATGCCTGCGACAGCTCGCGCACGGCCTTCAGACACCGCGCCTTGCCGTCTGGCGTTGCGGATGGATCACGGCAGCCAGTATCTGTCGGACCACTTCCTCAATCAGCTTCGGTACTGGGGCATCCACCCCAGCTTCGCCTTCGTTGAAGAGCCGGAAACCAACGGGGTCGTCGAGCGCTGGAATCGCACGCTCAAGGAGCAAGCCGTCTACGGCCGGGTCTTTCGAAACCTCGCCGAGGTGCGCGCGGCCGTCGCCGAGTTCGTCGAACGCTACAACCAGTGCTGGCGCCTCGAGAAGCTCGCGTATCGCACGCCGCTCGAAGCGCGCGAGCAATACGAGCCACGCCATGCCGCGTAGCTCAAACGTGTGTCCAAGAAACCGGGTGCGGTACAGTGGGAGTCGAAACGGTCCCGGTAGAAGTTCCTGAATTGTGCGTGTTGGACCGCTCGCCGGATGCACTCCGTCAAGCGTTCAATCGCCATGCTCATCCGCTCTCCTGTGCTTTCCGACTGTCTCTTGCCGTTTAGAACGGCGTCGAGAGCGTGTGCCGGATCCAAACATCCCGGACGACCTCACCATCCGCTCGCGCAGATTCTCGAGTCCACGACTGTCGTATTTGGCCGCTTAAAACGCTCTGCCCCGCTCACGCAGGATCTCGATGGCGTGGCCGAGATTGTTCTGCGTCGCGGCCCAGTCGAGGGGCACCCGCGCACGGGTACGCTCCTTGAGCGCTTCGGTGAAGGCGGCCACGGCCTGCTCAAGGCGCTCTGTCCCACTCTCCCGCTCGCCCAGAGTCATGAGAGCGACGCCGAGATTGTTCTGCGTCGCGGCCCAGTCGAGGGGCACCCGCGCACGGGTGCGCTCCTTGAGCGCCTCGGTGAAGGCGGCCACGGCCTGCTCAGAGTGCTCTGTCCCGCTTTCCCGTCTGCCCAGGGTCGCAAGGGCGGCTCCAAGGTTGCTCTGCGTCGCGGCCCAGTCGAGGGGCGCCCGCGCACGGGTACGCTCCTTGAGCGCCTCGGTGAAGGCGGCCACGGCCTGCTCAAGGCGCTCTGTCCCACTATCCCGCTCGCCCAGGGTCGCAAGGGCGGCTCCAAGGTTGCTCTGCGTCGCGGCCCAGTCGAGGGACACCCGCGCACGGGTACGCTCCTTGAGGGCCTCGGTATAGGCGGCCACGGCTTGTTCAAGGTGCTCTGTCCCGCTTTCCCGTCTGCCAAGGGTCGCAAGAGCGGCGCCAAGGTTGCTCTGCGTCTCTGCCCACTCGAGGGGCACCCGCGCACGGGTGCGCTCCTTGAGGGCCTCGGTATAGGCGGCCACGGCTTGTTCAAGGTGCTCTGTCCCGCTTTCCCGTCTGCCAAGGATCGCAAGAGCGGCGCCAAGGTTGCTCTGCGTCGCGGCCCAGTCGAGGGGCGCCCGCGCACGGGTACGCTCCTTGAGCGCCTCGGTGAAGGCGGCCACGGCCTGCTCAAGACGCACTGTCCCACTCTCCCGCTCGCCCAGGCGCAAAAGGACGTTGCCGAGATTGTTCTGCGTCGCGGCCCAGTCGAGGGGCACCCGCTCGCGGGTGCGCTCCTTGAACGCTTCGGTGTAGGCGGTCACGGCCTGCTCAAGGTGCTCTGTCCCGCTCTCCCGCTCGCCCAGGATCTCAAGGGCGGCGCCGAGATTGCTCTGCGTCGCGGCCCAGTCGAGGGGCGCCCGCGCACGGGTACGCTCCTTGAACGCCTCGGTGAAGGCGGCCACGGCTTGCTCAAGGTGCTCTGTCCCCGGCTCCCGCTGGCCCAGGGTCGCAAGCGCGACGCCAAGGTTGTTCTGCGTCGCGGCCCAGTCGAGGGGCACCCGCGCACGGGTGCGCTCCTTGAGCGCCTCGGTATAGGCGGCCACGGCCTGCTCAAGGCGCTCTGTCCCGCTCTCCCGTCTGCCCAGGATCTCATGAGCGGCGCCAAGGTTGCTCTGCGTCGCGGCCCAGTCGAGGGGCGCCCGCGCACGGGTGCGCTCCTTGAGCGCCTCGGTGAAGGCAGCCACGGCCTGCTCAAGGCGCTCTGTCCCGCTCTCCCGCTCGCCAAGGGTCACAAGGGCGGCGCCAAGCGCCATATGCAGAGAGGCGCGGCGCGGCGATTCGACCGCACCGCCTTCGAGCAGGGCGGCGATCTTCTCGGTGACGTTGTTCAGGCCCTTCTCCAGCACCCGGCCGCGTATTTCCGTTTCCGCGAGCGGCGCCGCAACTCTCAGCGCCTCAGCGGTGAGCTGCGCGCGGAGGTCGTCGTGGAAGTCATCTTGTAGCGTCACGTGAACCAACTCGTAAGGCTGCAGATACCCACGACGGAGCGTGCCGTCTCCCTCGCGCGGCACGAACCATAGACTCAAGGCTTTTCCAGGGTCCTTGACCGAGCCGACGACCGCCACGTCGGAATTCCACTCTTTCAATACCGCGTGAGCTCTTTTCCGTATGGTCGGCCGCCAATCGTCCGCCGCACCGGCGGGTGCCGACACGACACTGCCTTCGCGGACCAATTCGATACCCTCAATACCCGTAAATGCCTCCGCGACCGTGCCCGTGTCGCGGCCGCTGCGATCGTTCTCTAACCAGCACAACACTAAGCGAAACCGCGTTTCAGAAAGCGGCGGTCTGGCCTTAGAAGCGTTAGCGATGCGCAACCACACCTGTTGTGGCGGTGGCAGGAACTGCAGAAATAACATGATCCACGCCGCGAACGCCGCCGCGAACGCCGCCGCGACGATGCCGCCGATCCAGACGGCCGGACCTGATATCCACGTCATTGGGTGGACCCTCTCACCGCTGGGCTCTTGATCCGCCGCCACTTGGTGTGATCCATTGTCGGCGTGTTTGCTTGGTTCAAATGACGGAGATCGTGCACCGTGGGAATCTGCGGGATCGCGTGCTCGTCTTTGCTCATCGAAGTCGTTTCGCCAGCCCGAGCTCGATCTGCTTAACGACCCCGTTCTGCATGACTTCGACCAGGGTGATGCACCCCCCTGTGCCAATAATCTGTGAGACAACCTCCCTGTTGAGTTTAGTGTAGGGGCGGGAGAGGTTGGAGAGATGACGCGCATGCCAGACGCGGTGGAGATCGAAGTGGTTGCGGGGTCGGGGGTGGAGGGAGCCCGGAGGGCGACCGGAGGCCCCGACCCCGCAACCACGTTGCCGGCCCGTGCCCCGGACCCGGAGGTGCCGGCGACGGTGCAGCGGCGGCGCTTCTCGGCCGCGTATCGGCTGCGCATTCTCAAGGCCGTCGACGCGTGCAAGAAGCCCGGCGAGGTGGGCGCCCTGTTGCGTCGCGAGGGGTTGTACTCGTCGCTCCTGACGAACTGGCGGCGGCAGCGTGAGGCGGGCGCCCTGCGGGAGATGCGCGGGCGCCGCCGGGGTCCAACGCCGCGCCCCGTCGACCCGCGGGTGACTCAGCTCGAGGCGGAGAACCGCCGGCTGCAGCGGAAGTTGCAGCGCGCGGAGACGATCATCACGCTCCAAAAAAAAATTGCCGAGATCCTGGGGCTCCCCCTGACACCGCTCGACGACGACGAGACCGACTGATGCAGGCCATTACGACCATCGCCACGCCAGGTGAGACGGCGGCGCTGTGTCACAGCGTCGGGGTGTCGCGGGCAACGCTCTATCGACACCGGCGGCCCGCGCCGCCGCCGCCGCGCCCGCGGGCGCCATCGCCGCGGGCGCTGGGTCCCACCGAACGCCAGGCGGTCCTCGACGTGCTGCACAGCCCGCGGTTCGTCGACCAGTCGCCCACCGAGGTTCATGCCACGTTGCTCGAGGAGCAGACCTACCTCTGCTCCCCGCGCACGATGTATCGCGTGCTCGCCGCGGCCCACGAAGTGCGCGAGCGGCGCGCACAGGCCCGGCATCCGGCCTATGCCGCCCCCGAGCTGGTCGCGACGGGCCCGAATCAGGTCTGGTCCTGGGATATCACCAAGCTCAAGGGCCCGGTTCCGTATCTCTACTACTCGCTCTATGTCATCCTCGACCTCTTCAGCCGCTACGTCGTGGGCTGGATGGTCGCGCGGCACGAGAATGCGCACTTGGCCGAGCGCCTGCTGGCGGCAACCTGCGCGAAGCAGGGCATCACGCCGTACCAACTCACCATTCACGCGGACCGCGGTGCGCCCATGCGCAGCACACTCGTCGCGCTGCTCTTCTCGGACCTGGGTGTCACCGCCAGTCATTCGCGGCCCCGCGTGAGCAACGACAATCCGTTCTCCGAGGCGCAGTTCCGGACCGTGAAATACCGGCCGGAGTTTCCGGCACGGTTCGGCGCGCTCGAACACGCGCGTGGCGTCAGCCGCGACCTGTTTGCGTGGTACAACGACGCGCACCATCACAGCGGCCTGAGCTATCTGACGCCCGCCGATGTCCACTACGGCCGCGCCGCAACCGTCCTGGCGGCCCGTCACCGCACGCGCCTCGCCGCCTATGCCGCCCATCCCGAGCGGTTCGTGCACGGGCCACCCCGCCCCGAGACAATGCCCACGGCGGTCTGGATCAATCGGCCGCCGACCCTCACCAGCCAGGTGGCCCCAGCCACGACCACCGTCACCCCGGTCGACCCACAGCCGGGCTCCATGCGCCCGACACCACGCATCGACAATCGCCCGGGCACGCTCGTCACCAGCGTGGAGTCGCTACAGTAAATGCTGAATCAGGTTGTCTCAAAGTCGTTGACACGGCCCGCACGTCGCGTCGAGTACGGCCACGTCTTCAAGCCGCCTTTTTTTCGTGTTCCATCTCGACAGCCTCATCAAACCTGAGTCGAGGTTTGGCGCTGGTCACCTCATCGTACGTTCCTGTTGTGCCGTCGCGGTAGTGTACGGTCGTTGACATGAGGCGCTACTGCTTTTTCCCCTTCACAACATGGCGAGCTGTGACCAAGTATTGCTTGGAGGCATGATCGATGGCAAAAGCAGTGCCGGTAGAATCTCCCCACGCGATGTGAAAGACTGTGGATAATACGTTCGTCGCAATCATGAGTGTCGCTCCCAAGGTAGCTCGAAAACCGCCCGGTCCGCCACCCGACGCCCCTGCTCCCCCTACAATCATCCCGGCAACGAGAAGGCACATCCAGATGCGGCAGCGGGTCCGTCGTTCACGCCATCGATTCTCGAATCCTAGCAGGCTGTGGCAGAACTGCCTTCTTGCAGGTCTGGCAGCATGTGTGAATGAAGCGGTGTCGTGGAGCGAAGCGACAATGGGTCTGCCCAGTTTTCCGGTATAAACGCCGCCGAGCGCGATACGTGGTTCCAGAATCGGTGGGAGGCGAGTAACAGGGCGTCGAAGAGAGCGCAGGCGCGGCCCTGGAGGCCGCGCGGGGCGCTGGTGCATGACTCGAAACTGACCGTCAACGATCCCAACCCAGAGGCAAGTCACCGACCAATACTGTACGACTCTGGCCGACCGAGCTCGGTCATCTGGTTCAGGACGTTACACGCGACCACGGACTCGGCCACTCGCCCGCCTCGGGACCGGGCGCGAAGCCGATCCCCGATAATCGATTTGTACCGAAAGAACGCATTCTCCACCCGCGCCTGGAGATGGTAGCCGGCCTCCTTCTTCCAGCGGCGCCGGCCGAGCGTCCTCACGTCCGTGATCGTGCGATCTCGCGCGCGCGACCGCGGCCGACGCCGAGACACCCTCGCGGTCTTGGACGGTGGAACCACGACAGTCGCGTCACGCATCCCCGCCGCTTCGTAGAACGCGACCGTATCGTAGGCCGCGTCAGCGGTCACCTGTGCGATCTCATCGTCGACCGTCTCAATTAGGTCGATGCCAATGGTCGCGTCATCCACCGTCGGCTCGGTCAGCGCGTGAGCGACGATCACGCCCGCTCGATCAACAGCAAGATGCAGCTTCTTCCAGCCTCGGTGGCCGCGTCCACCGTGTTTCACCGCAGCCCATTCGCCTTCGCCCACAATCGACAGTCCCGTGCTGTCGACGATGAGATGGATGGGTCCTCTCGATGGGATGCGGCGGAATTCAACCGCGAGAGACTGACTTCGTCGGGAGAGCGTGGTGTGGTCGGGGGCTTCGAGATCGACACCCATCAACGACAAGACCGACCGCAAGAAGCCTTCCGCTTGGCGCAAGGGCAACCGGAAGACAAGGCGGAGCGTCAACGCCGTCTCGATCGCACAGTCCGAGAACTTCTTCGGCGCGCCTGGTCGACCGGACGGCGACGGGCGCCACGCGTCCGTGGCGTCGGCAGAGAGCCACAGCGTCACGTCCCCTCGCTGGACCAAGGCCTGCTCGTACGCTGACCAATTCCCCACGCGATACTTCGTCTTGTACTTCGGATGGACCTTTGATCTCATGTCGAGATCGTGCACCCGCAGCGGTCACCGTGGCCAGAGAGCCTACAGCTGCCTCGTCGCAGCCGAAGGGTTGTGCACCAACGCCGCGCTAGGCCGCCACCGCTAGGGGTAGCTAGTGTTCGCCAGAAAACCCGTAAACGCTTGATTCCAAAAGGCATTTCCCGTATTTCAAGCGGCGAAGTTCGTTGAGATGTCGTAGTTTTGTGGGTGGAATTTCCACTATCGGCCCATTTCGGGGGAATCTTCGAGACGTCGACGTCATGAGAGAAGTTCACGGACGGCAGTTCGAGTTTGGTCAGGTTCCGGTGGAGAAGATCTGGATCGACCCCAAGTCGCGGGACGACATCCCGGCGGTGTTGAAGGGGCTTCAGCACATTTGGTCTGACGAGGAGTTGCGCGCGCGGTTGTTTGCGCTGCTCGACGAGCATGTCCTGCCGGAGACCGACCGGGAGGTCGGGCGTCCGGGGATGGCGCTCTGGCGGATTTTGGTGCTGGGGGTGTTGAAGCAGGGTCTGGGTTGCGACTTCGACCGCCTTCACGACCTCGCGAACCATCACGAGACGGTGCGCGCGTTCCTGGGCCACGGCGATTTCGCCGACAAGACGTATTACGAGTACCAAACGGTGCTCGACAATGTGTGTCTGTTGACGCCGGAGCTGCTGTCAGAAGTCGGGCGGTTGGTGGTGGAGAGCGGCCATACGGTCGCTAAAAAAAAGCCTGGCGAGCGATTGCGCGGGCGGTGTGACTCGTTCGTGGTCGAGACGGACGTGCACTATCCGACGGATGTCAGCCTGTTGTGGGACGCGCTGCGCTGCCTGCTGCGGGAGACCGGGCGGGCGGCTGGGAGACACGCGGTGGGGGGATGGCGTCAGTGGCGGCATCTGTCCAAGGAGGTCAGGAAACTGTTCAACCAGGTGCGTTCGACGCGGCGGGCCAAGCGCCGTCCGGAGCGGGTGGAGGCGTACTTGGCGCGCTGCCGTGCACTGGTCGCTCGGACCATGGAGACCCTCGACGAGTTGCGGGACAAGGGCGTCGAGGAAACCACCTGCCAATCAATCCAGGGCTTTATCGCGCATGCCCAGCGCCAGCTCGGCCAGGTCGAGCGCCGACTCCTGCGGGGCGAGGCGATTGCTCACGAGGAGAAGGTGTTCTCGGTCTTCGAGGAGCATACTCGCTGGGTTTCCAAGGGCAAGGCAGGCACGCCGGTAGAACTCGGGGTTCCTGTAGCTCTCATCGAAGACCAGCATCAATTCATCCTGCACCACAAGATCCTGTGGGAGGGCGAGGACGTCGACGTGGCGGCGCCGATGGTGAGCGAAGCCCAGGCGCGGTATCCCGAACTGCGGGCGTGCAGCTTCGACCGGGGCTTTCACAGCCCTGACAACCGAATCAAGCTCGACGCGCTGCTCGACCTCAACGCGCTGCCGAGAAAGGGGTATCTTTCCAGAGCCGACCGCGAACGGGAGGCGGAGGAACCCTTCGCGGCCGCGCGGCGTGCGCATCCGGCAATCGAGTCGGCCATCAATGGGCTGGAACACCGGGGGCTCGACCGTGTCCGCAGCCATGGCGCCGACGGCTTCGCGCGCACCGTCGCACTGTCGGTACTGGCCGCCAACCTGCATCGCATCGGGTTGCTCCTGCAAAAGCGCGAGCGCAAACGACGACGACTCGCCGCCTGACCGGCCGCTTCCCCTAAAGCATGCCGTGCTCCGACCCGTCGAAAGATGGGAGGGCTTCCCCATCCTTGGCAGCCGGACCTCCGCACTGATTCTTTGCCGGTCGCTCCCCGCCGGCCGCCAAGTACCGCCGTCGTGGCAGGATCCGTGGTGGGAATCACGCCCGAGGTGGGCCGGATTTGTCGCAGATTTCCGCCCGCAAGGGGGTTTTCTGGCTGACACTAGCTAGCGGGCCGGGGCCGGGTCGGATACTCTTATGAGTGAAAACATCTAATGAGCGGTGAAAGATCAAATGAGCCGGTTCGCCGTCTCATCAAGAGCGGCGCGGGGATAGCTGGTGGCGCTGTTGCAGGTGCGTTGGGGTTTTTCGCTGGTGGCCCAGAAAGCGCCGCGGCATTAGGTGCAGCGAGTACTACCGTAGCCCATCTGTTAGATGGCTTGGGCGAAGAAGTCTCGAAAAGACTACTGGGACCGCGCGAGAAACAACGAATCGGTGGCTTGCTGGCGTTCGCAACTGAGAGCATAGGCCGCAGGCTCAAGGATGGAGAAAATGTCCGGTCGGATGGATTCTTCGCAAGAAATACATCGGGCCGCTCGGACGCAGACAGTGTTGCGGAAAACATAATCCTAAAGGCCCAGCGCGAACCAGAGGAAAAGAAGCTTCTGTACATGGGGTATTTGTTTTCAAGTGTCGCCTTTAACGCAGACATTAGTTCGCATATGGCGCATCAGATTGTGAAATCCTGCGAAAGAATGACGTATCGCCAATTCTGTTTATTGAAGATATTTGGAATCGACCATATCCGGAATACGTTGCGCAACACAGACTATCGAAAGGAATCCGAAATTGTGATTGAACGACGACAAGTACTATACGAATGCTTTGATTTGGCGCGCAATTATTACATCGCCGAGAAGAGTTACATTCTTGGTGTAACTGACATTTGTCCGCGCAATGTACACACTCAAGGTCTAGGTGCGGACATGTTCAACTATATGCAGTTGGGGATGATTCCGGATGAGGACCTTCTTTCGATTGTTGAGCAATTGAAATAGCTGAGAAACGTGCCGCTTCAGGATTTCGTGAGGGTAGCCAGTGCATCCGGGTAGAGGTCGAGCCCTCCGAGATGGAAGTAGATGGCGTTACTACGATGCCGAACGGCCCCATCAGGGATGCGGCAACACGCTCCTACGACCGGCTGCACGGAGTTGTGCAGAATCTCTTTCGAGTCGGGCGACATCTACTACGGTCGACGCACTACCGCGTGCTCCGAAGGCGGGCGTTCGTCGAATGGGATGCGGCGACGTGTGCGTGCTGAACGAGCGAGAGTGAACGACCTCACGGCGGAGCAGCGCACTGTCCACACCAAGTTGACTGTGAGCATGATTCCTCCGCCTGTCCGGAGTCACTCGGTGACACTGGTGGGGGCCGGTGGGCGGTGACCTGACCCTCAACTTGACTGACCTCTGGTCCTCGCTGCTGATCTGTCGGTCATCGGCCATCGGCGAACCTACGGCAGCTACCTGATCGGCTGGCCCGTGACCCGACAGGGGCCTGCACCCCATGGCCCGTCACAGTCCTGTCCGTCCAGCTGGTCCAGGCAGCGGCCGCAACCGAGGAGGCCACCCGGCAGTCTCTCCGGGTCATCTTGGCCTGTGGACCATTGACCTATCTTGTCTTGTCCCGACCGGTTCTTTCACGATCAGCCAACTCTGTGACGGCCGTATCCAGGTCGCACACAGTCATCGGCGCCCAGAGACTGGTCACGGGATCGTCGGCGTCCGGGTCTAACACGAGTGTGAGGCGATGGTCCGTCGACTCGCGCACGAATTCCACCTTGATTTCCGGGCCGTCGTCCCGCCAGTCACCGACCGGAAGGTCACCGGGTCTCCAGATGAGGGAACCCCAGCCTAGACACACAATCACGTGGCGATCCTATCAGCCGGGCACCCGGCAACAGAACCCCAGGGAGCGACCTGTCCCGACGCCCGCGGACCGGTGTCTACGAACTTGAAGCACATCGCAGCGATCTAATGAAAGGCCAGCGTGGGTCAACTGCCGGGCGAGGCCACTTCTTCGATGTCCGGGCACTTGGGCGCTTGTCATCGTATCCGTGGCATTTTCACTTTAATTGTAGATACTATATAATGGCGTTTATCGAATTTGACCCAGCGAAGAGTGCCAAGAACCGTCGCGAACGCGGGATCGGATTTGAGCGCTTCGCTGACATGGACCTCGACACCGCCATCAGTGTCGAGGACGCGCGGAAGGATTATGGCGAACGGCGTTTACGGGTGCTGGGCCACATTGAGGGCCAGCTTCATGCGGCAGTGATCACGGCGCGGGGCGACGCCGTGCGCGTGATCAGCTTGCGGCGAGCGAACACGAGAGAGGAACGAGCGTATGCGAAAGAACGCCAGTCGTCCTGACGTAGAGAATCCGGAATGGACCGCAGAAGAGATTCGCCAAGCACGGCCGGTGATGGACGTGTTGCCCAAGGAAACAGCGGAAGCCGTTCGCCGGTATCGAGGGCAGCGCGGTCCGCAGAAGCGCCCTACGAAGGAACTGGTCAGCCTGCGCGTCGACCGCGACGTCGTGGAGGCCTATCGCGCGACGGGCTCCGGCTGGCAGAAGCGAGCGAACGAGGCGCTACGCGTGTACGCCAAGAAGAGCGGTTTGACTGAAGAATGAAACCTCCCGCGTCGGGGAACCATGGTGCCGGCGGGTGCTCGACACCACTGGACGGGCTCTCGTTGGCGTCGTTTTCGCCGGATCAGCACACGTCTGCGATCTCGTCGTCGAGATGTGCGACATCTGGCGCAACGTCGATGACGACAACGGCCCAACGATCCCCACGCTCTAGCCCGGCTGTACAGAGAAGGAGATCCCGCAGACACATATGCGCCAACGTCTTTGGGTGGTGGGGTGCTCGGCCCGAGCCTAGCGCCGGTCCGAACCGTGCGAATAGGTCATGTTCGAGGACCGACACCTGGAACCCGAGGCCGATCGCCAGAGGCCCTCGGTTCGATTGCGATCGGGACGTCACTGAACAGGCGGTCCTCCTAGCGAGGAGCGTTGCCACAATGTTGCCACGACTGGGGTCGACTCGGGGGGACTCCAGGAGACTGGAGGGGACGACCGTAGGGCTGGAACGTGATGACCGACAAAGACTTATCGCCAGAAGTCCTTTGCCATCATTAACTTAGAAAATCACGTGGTTCGGGTTCGACTCCCTGCGCCTCACCAATTGTAAGTGCTTTTAAATCAATGACTTACAGTCACATATCGGGAGCCGAAGAGTTCGCGCGGGAGTTGTTGTGGGCCGCAGAGGCGAAAGCCGGCGCTGTAGCCCGCGCTGGGCACCCTCCCCTGCCTACGTTCGCAGACTTCGCGACCAGCTCATCTCCAGAGGGACTGATAGACGATTCTGCTGCCGTGATCGAGCTGGTCTTGAAGCACCGGCTCGCGTGCGGCTTTATGGAGCGGGGTGACACGCGGGAGCGGCGAGCGATCGAGTGCGAGATCAAGAGGCTACATCACAATGCCCGAAAGGTATTCGACAAGCTGAGCGAATCGACACAGCAAGAAATCCGGTCCATTTACAGCAAATGCCAGCGGGGGTATGACGACTTCGCGTCGATCAACCGCAGGATGGCCGATTTTGAGGAAATGCTGGCGTGGGTCCACCGCGGTCCCGGCTACAGGTACACCGCTGCACTGACCGAGCCACATGTCCCCATCGGCGGTTGCTGGAGTCCGGCCGGCACCTCGGAAGTCAAGGAGCTTCCGAGCTTTCCCGACGCACTCGTGGAGTGGGCGACCAAAGAGTTCGAGAACACCAAGCCTGTACGTTCGCTGCGTGACACGCTTGAGGCGGAACACGATCTGCAGGCCGCCCGCCGACCCGCAAGCTCCAGAAACGAGCGAGCTGCGCGTAGCCTGAAGGCAGGTACTAAACCCTCCCGGCGTGGCGGGGACGCAGCACTGCCGGACACAACGGACTGCGTATTTCGCTGAAGTGGATCACCGATTCCGGGGATGTGGATCACGGATTTCGGCGAAGTGGAACGCTCGTCGGAGCGCAGCGACGATTGGTCAGCCAGTAACCTCCATCGGTGTCGCAACGGGTTGTCGATATCCTACACGTGACCTCGTGTAGAGAGCACGGACGATATTGCCTGTGGTTGCTGTGGGCGCCGTCTGCGGCGTCCAAGGTGTTGTGGGAAACGCGCCTTGTGCAGCGGCGCAGTCGGCGCCAAGCGCATCGCGCGCGTTTTCCACAGCACCGTCAGGATCCACAGGCTGCACGAGCCCGGCGGGAGTGTCGCGCGTGTCGCGGAGGTGATCGTCGGTGTCCGTCGCGGTGTCGTTGTTGTCGGTTCTGTGGTCATGTCGTCTTCTTCCGGCGGTTGGCTGGTGCGTCGTGCGTCCGTCGCATCGAGTGGCCCTTGAGCTCGATGCGGTGCGCGTCGTGGAGCAGCCGGTCGCAGATTGCATCGGCCTGGTTGGGGTCGCCGATGACGGCGTGCCAGTCGGTCACGGGCAATTGACTGGCGATGAGCGTCGAGGCGCGTTCGGCGCGGTCCTCTATGACCTCGTTGAGGTCGCGCCGCTCGGCGTCGCGCAGCGGCGCGAGCATCCAGTCGTCGATGGCGAGCAGGTCGAGCTTGGCCAAGCGGGCGAGCAGCCGCGTGTAGGAGCCGTCCCCGCGGCCGACGGCCAGCTCGTGCAGCAGACGCGGCATGCGGACGTAACGGGCGGTGAAGCCGCGGCGACACGCCCGTTCGACGAGGGCGCAGGCGAGAAAGCTCTTCCCGATGCCGCATGGCCCGGTGACGATCAAGTTGTGGCGCTCGGCGATCCACGCGCAGGCGCCCAGCGTGAGGACCTGCTGGCGGTTGAGCCGGCGGGGATGGGTGTAGTCGACGGCTTCGAGCGTCGCCTGATAGCGCAGCCTGGCCGCGTGGAGGCGCCGCGTCAGCTTGCGCTGCTCGCGAGCCGTCCACTCGGTATCGACCAGCAGACCGAGACGCTCCTCGAAGCTGAGCGCGGCGGCCTCGGCGGTCTGGAGTTGTTTCTGGAAAGCGTCGGCCATCGCGCCGAGCTTCATGGCGTTGAGCTTGTCGAGCGTCTGTTGGGTCAGCATCGGTCCTCCCCGGTGGTGGTCGTGGCGTAGTAGTCGGCGCCGCGGATGTTGGCGTGCGCCGGCGTCGGGTTCGTCTCGGCCGGCGGCTCGAGGGGCAGACGGTCCTGGCCGGCGGCGAGGATGTTCCTGACGGTGCGATAGCGGCAGGAGCCGAGGGCCAGCGCGCGGTTGCTCGCCGTTTCGAGTCGGCTGTTGCCGTACTGCCGTCCCAGGCGCATGATCCCCAGGCAGGCGCGATACCCCTGCTCGGGGTGCGGGCGGCTCTCCAGGATCCGGCTGACGAGCTTTCCGGTCGCTGGCCCGACCTTCTCAGCCCAGCGGATCAGCCGCGACGGTGTCCACTCGGCATGCGCGCGGTGGGCGCTGGGCATGTGCTCAACCGCGGTGGACGGCTGTCGGTCGTAGCGCCGCCGGTGCGAGGCCACGCGCTTGTCGCGATGGAAGATCTCGACCGTGTGGGTGGTGTAGCGGACCTCGACCTGCTCGCGGACCAGTTGGTACGGCACGCTGTAGACGTGGCGCTCGACCTCGATGTGGTAGTCGATGTTGACACCCCGCAGCTTCCAGTGCGCCAGGCTGTAGCGCGCGGCGGGCAGGGGCCGCAGGGCCGGGCGGTCGAGCTGCTCGTAGAAGACGCGCCGGCTGACGCCCAGCTTCTTCAGCGGCCGGTCGTTGAGCTGGTCGAGCAGGACGCGGATCGCGGTGTTCAGCGCGCCGAGGTCGAAGAAGGTCTGGTCGCGGAGCCGGGCCAGTATCCAGCGCTGGGCCACGAGCACACTGGTTTCGACGGCCGCTTTGTCGCGGGGCTTGCGCGGCCGCGCCGGGACCACGACGGCGCCGTAGTGGGCGGCCAGGTCCTCGTAGGTGCGATTGACCTCGGGCTCGTAGCGGCAGGGCCGGGTGACGGCGCTCTTGAGCTGGTCGGGGACCCACAACGTGGTGGCGCCGCCGAAGTAGTCCACCATGTGGATGTGCGCGTCGACCCAGTCAGCCAACTGCTGGGTCTCGGTCGCCTCGGCGTAGGTGAGGCGGCTGGCGCCGAGCACGGCGACGAACAGCTCGACAGGCCGCAGCTCCCCCGTGCGCCGGTCGACCAGGCTCGGCCGCTTGCCGGAGAAGTCGATGAAGGTCTTCTCGCCGGCGCGGTGCACCTGCCGCATCGACGGCCGCAGCCGCCGCGCCCACTGCCGGTAGATCTCGCAGAACTGCGTGTAGCGGTAGCCGTCCGGATGGACCTGGACGTATTCCTCCCAGAGCAGCTGCAGGGTGACGCCGTCGCGCTTGAGCTCGCGGTGGATGTGCGCGCAGTCAGGCCGGGCTCGGCCAGCCGCTGGCGCGGGGCGGCGAAACAACCGGGCCTCAAGGGCCGCGTCGTCCAGCTCGGCCGGCAGCGGCCAGCCGAGCCCGCGCTCGGCCGTCTTTTGCAGATAACGAGAAACCGTACCTGCACCGATGACGCAGGCCCGGGCTATCTCCCGGTGGGACAGTCCCTGCTCATGCCTGAGTCGTAGAATCTCCCGAATCTTCCTCATCAGCAGCCTCCGAGCCGGCATCGTCTCGCCCTCCTGTCAAAAGGGCGAAGCATGCCGCGGTCAGGCTACCGACGAGCGTTCACGATCCCCGAAATCGGTGATCCACATCGACCGAAAGCGATCCACTTCGGCCGAAATCGGTGATCCACTTCATCCGGAATCGCCGATCCACTTCGGCCGAAATCGGTGATCCACTTCATCCGGAATCGCCGATCCACTTCGACCGGAATCAGCGATCCACATCATCCGAAATACGCAACGGACCGAGGGGATTGACACCATCACCGCTGCTTGAACCAGCGCAGGGCCTTCGCGGCCGTGTGGTCATCGATGCCGAAATGATTGGCGATGCGAGCAATCGAAACCCCTCGCTAGTGCATCTCCGCCGCCTGGGCCGCGATCGACTGCTAGATCGGCTTCTTGGCAGGTCCCCGAAGCTCAACTACAACCGCGATCTGAGCAAGGGTTCGCAGCGTCCACCACTGCCACTGTATGAGGAGTGTTTCCGCTGTGCCAGCATCGTCCAAGGTAGCGTGCGGCTCAGCGCCGGCCGCCGAGCAGGCCCGCACGTCACGTCAGAGGACGTACAGGAACGTCGTGCGCGGCGGTTCGGCTCTATTGTGCCGCTGTCCGCCGGCCACGCGTACGCGTCGCTGGCTGTCGCGCGATCATCGTTCGGTGACAACGGCGGGGGTGACGATGGTGCCCCGCAGCGCTGATCAGCGCGTGGTCGTCTCGGCGGTCCACGATCTCACGCCGTCCACAGATGGTCTTCACCGCCTTCGGAAATCTGATTGCGAACGAGGGATACGATGAGGGGAAGCGATTACAGCTGAAGCTGTAAGCTATTGCTATAAAATGAGTTATATCGTCTCGATGGCAGAGGACCAGTCGTCCATCAGGCGGCGCCGACGCTCGAAGAGATCACTACGCTCGTAGGCCGCCTCGGTGGGGTTCTGTACCGTATGGGCGAGGGCGGCCTCGACCACCTCGCGGGATGTGCTCGTCCGTTCCGCGGCCCAGTCCCGGAAGCTCGACCGGAACCCATGCGGCACGGCGGCGATGCCGAGTTCCTTGATCAATTTCGATAGCGTCATGTTGGAGAGTGGCTTCCCGCGCAGACTGCGGAACACCAGGGCGGAACACCAGGTCGGTGCCATCGCTTAGTCTCTGTACGTCGTGCAGTATCGCGAGCGCCCGCCCCGAGAGCGGAACGCGGTGATCGCGCTTCGCCTTCATGCGCGCGTCGGGGATGGTCCAGACGCCCGCGTCCAGGTCCATTTCGTCCCACGTCGCCAGGCGCACTTCGCCGGACCGCGTATGGTGCAACAAAGCGGCCGAGGTTGGCGAATCGGCGAAACAAGGTCGGTGCGAGTGGCTGCTCCCGCAGTAGCCTCAGGGAATGCCCGACGCTCTGCGCTTCCTCATACTCACGGCCGCTGGCTGGGTGAACCGCCACCAGGAAGACGTGATCGCCTGACCGACGCCCAGCGCCGTCGACTCGCGGTGCGAGGCCAGAAACTCGGCCGGCGGATTCTGGCGCAGGTCGCCGGCATCGTCACGCCTGACACGATTCTCCGCTGGTACCGGAGGCTGATTGCCCGGAAGTACGACGGCAGCGCCCGCCGACGTCGAGGCCGGCCGATAACGCCACACGAGGTGGCCGACCTCGTGGTGCGGATGGCGGTCGAGAATCCACCGTGGGGGTACACGCGCATCCGTGGCGCGCTCGCGAATCTCGGCCACGACATCGCCCGGAACACGGTCAAGCGGATTCTGCACGACCACGGGATCGAACCGGCTCCCGAGCGGGCCCGACGAACGCCGTGGAAGGCGTTCTTACAGGCGCATTGGGACGGCCTGGCCGCCTCTTGCGATCTGTTCACGGTTGAGGTGCTCACGCTGGCGGGTCTCAAGCGGTACCTCGTCTTCTTCGTGATCGAGCTAGAGACCCGCCGCGTGACCATCGCCGGGATCCACCCGCAGCCGTACGGCGCGTGGATGGAGCAACTGGCCCGCAATCTGACCGACCCGGTGGAAGGCTGTCTGCGGACCGCGTCCCATCTGATCCACGACCGTGATCCCCTGTACACGCGTGTCTTCGGCGAGACCCTGACAGGTGGCTGGGTCCAACCGATTCGGCTGCCACCGAAGAGTCCCAATCTCAACGCCTATGCCGAGCGGTTCGTCCGCTCGATCAAAGAGGAGTGTCTCAGTCGCGTGGTCCCACTTGGCGAGGCTCATGTACGCCAGCTCGTCCACGAGTTCGTCGAGCATTACCATCACGAGAGAAACCATCAGGGCCGCGACAACCAACTCCTGCAGCGACCGCCACCTCCGGTCAACCCGGACGCCGACGTTGAGCGGCGGGAGCGCCTCGGCGGACTTCTCAGCTTCTACTACCGAGAGGCCGCACGAGGGGGCGGCTGATTATCTGCACCTTACGGGGGCCATCTACCTCTAGCGGGAGTCAACTAAAGCCGGATTTCCACGTGTACTAGGGTACCGACCAGATTCGTGCGGAAATACACTCTAAGGGCTCGGCTTGAGTCCTCGGGTGCTCATGTGTTGCTGCAGGGTCTTGCCTTCGTCAACTACAAGGTGCTTCAAGCGCCGGAACAATGCCGGGGCGATATAGGAGCAACATACCCTTCTTACCGACCCGCGTGGTTCCATCTCCACGTATCGGCGCTGAACGTCCTTCACCGATCTGACTTCGCGGCACCCCACCTGCCGGGACGACCAGGGAACGACTGGCGGGACGCCTCGCGCGGTGACCGGGCCGGCGGCGCGGAGGCGGTGAGAGCCGTACACGGGCCATCGGTGGCCGCTCACCGTCGCCGTCGTTCACTGGCGTCGTCAACCCCTCAGCGCGCCGTTCGTTGCTGCATGACCGGTGCCTCTTGACACATGGATACTGGGCTGACGATTCATTCCCCCATACTGGCGGGGTTCCTCGTGCGGAACCCCGCGAAATTATGGCCTCGGATGGACACAAGTACTACAGCCCAATCGGAAATCCGGGGTTGAGAGCTTTGGTTCCCTGATATCAAGGCCGAGATCATCAGTCACGCCGTCTGGCTGTACCACCGACCGATACCCAACTCGGTCGCCCATGTCGGTAGTCTAATCCTGACTATTAAACCGAACAAACGCGAGCGCGTAGTTGCTGTTCAACGGAATGACCAGCTGGTTCTGAGTCGAGTCGTAGCACATGGACGCCGCGCTTGGTATGCCCGAGGCGATGACCTCTGCCTCTTGACCCGGGCGGATACGGGACACGCTGCCATAACGCACGCTGCTCGCGTATTTCGTCCCGTCGGCGGTTATCACGATGCCATCGTTCCCGCCTTCGACGCTATGCTCTATCCGAATGACCGCTCCGTCTTGGTCGTAGGTGATGATGGCATTGTCACCGACGTTGACCACCACAATGTTGCCGTCCTGGTCGATCGCCACGCCGTTGGGGGCAGCGAGTGGAGCGCCCTCTGCGAACACCGACACCTCACCGTCTGCGGTGACCTTCCAGATCTGCTCCGGGTTCCGAGTATTGGAAGCGTACACGGTGCCATCATCCGCAACGGCAATGCCATTTAGTATCGTAGATTCAGGAACAGGAATGGACCGCAGGGGTCGCCCTGTTTCCAGATCAAATAGACGGACGTATCCCACATCAACGGTATAGAGCACGCCATTGCTGATGGCACTGCCCAACGGATCATAGAGTTCCAATCCGTCCCGAGTGGCGCCGATCCACTTGGGCGTATGCACACTCCCATCGGGATTGATGAGGGAGACAAAGCCATCATTTTCGCTGCTGTCTCCCCGGTTACCGGTATTCATGGCCAGAATCAGGTTCTTGTTGGAATCAAACGTGCAGCTTTCAGAAAAATGAAAGCTGCCATAGACCGTGACGTTGTCCGACATCGGTTGCCACACGCCGGCCTCATTGAGCGCGCCGATCGGCTCACCAGCCGCAAACTCCTGAGCGGCAGCTGGGACCGCCAAGACAACGGCGATGAGAACTGCGGGGACGATTCGCCGACTCGCTGCATGCATCATCACTGCGTACATGGTCAATGACTTCTCCGTCTTCTGCAGAGCGTGGTCGAGCTCCGGCAGCTCGACCACGCGGGTTCACAGCGACCGTAGACCGTGCGCCAGATCTCGAACGGAAGGTTCACCGGTGGCGCGGTATGTTGACGTCGCGCCGGCCATTGTATCCCGTATGGTGCGAGAAAACGGCCGAGGCGAGTGAATCCCCGAGACAACGTGGGTGACGGCCGTGTCTGAGCCATGTAGCCTCCGGCCATGCCCCACGCTCTGCACTTCCTCGTGCTGGCCTTGGCTGGCTGGGTGAATCGCCACCAAGAAGATCGCATCGACTATCTCCGGGAGGAGAATCGCGTCCTCCGGGAGCATCTTGGTCCTCGACCGCTTCGCCTGACCGACGCCCAGCGCCGTCGACTCGCGGTGCGAGGCCAGAAACTCGGCCGGCGGATCTTGAGTCAGGTGGCAGGCATCGTCACGCCTGACACGATTCTCCGCTGGTACCGGCGGCTGATCGCCCAGCAGTACGATGGCAGTGCCCGCCGGCGTCGGGGACGGCCGATGACACCCAGGGCGGTGGCCGAACTCGTCGTACGGATGGCGGGGGCGAATCCGACGTGGGGCTACACGCGGATCCGCGGCGCACTCGCCAACCTCGGCCACCACATCGCCCGGAACACGGTGAAGCGGATCTTGCACGACCACGGGATCGCCCCTGCTCCCGAGCGGAACCAGCGCACGCCTTGGAAGACGTTCCTGCAGGCGCACTGGGAAGGTCTGGCGGCCGCCGATTTATTCACGGTCGAGGTGCTCACGCTGGCCGGTCTTCGGCGGTATTTCGTCTTCTTCGTGATCGAGCTGAAGACCCGCCGGGTGCACATCGCCGGGATCCACCCGCAGCCCGATGGCCGGTGGCTGGAGCAGATGGCCCGCAATCTGACCGATCCGGTCGACGGCTTCCTGCGGACCGCGCACCAGCTGATTCATGACCGCGATCCCCTCTACACGCGGGTCTTTGGCGAGATCCTGACGAGTGGCGATGTGGGGCCAATCCGGCTGCCGCCGAAGAGCCCGAATCTCAACGCCTATGCCGAGCGGTTCGTCCGGTCGATCAAAGAGGAGTGCCTCCATCGTGTCGTCCCGCTCGGCGAGGGGCATTTGCGCCTCATCGTCCACGAGTACGTCGAGCATTACCATCGTGAGAGAAACCACCAGGGACTCGACAACCAGCTCCTGCAACGACCGCCACCTCCGGTACGCTCGGACGCTGACGTGCAGCGGCGTGAGCGCCTCGGCGGACTGCTCAGTTTCTACTATCGAGAGGCCGCATGAGTGGTCGGCCCATTAATCGCACCTTACGGCATACATCAACCCGACACCTGGCGCTGGCCGACCGGCGTCTCATCGTTCCGGTCGTTGAAACGATCACACGGCGCGCGCCGTTGTTACCCGAGGTTCGCCGAGGCGGGAAGGTGGTTGCCTCAGAGTCGCTCCTGCGGCACGAGAATCGACACGACGAGCGCCTTAGAGGTCTTCCCCGTCGAAACAATCCCAGTCGTACGGTCCGAGCCGCTAGGTGGGCGCCGCGCGCAAGGCCGACGCCGAGTTACCCAGCGGCCGCCCGTCGCCCGCGCATCAGGTGCCTGCCCCGCCGCGCCGCGACAGCCGCATCACGCCCAGCCGGAGCAGGCCCAGCGCCAGGAGCAGTTGCCCGAGCAGCGGGAGGGCCGGCACCGGCTCGGGTTCCGGCTCAGGTTCGGGTTCTGGCACTTCAACTCGGACGTACGCAGACTGACCGGCCTTCGCGCCATCCTCGCGGGTGACATCCACGTGGATCCACGCCACGCCAGGAGTCGCCGGCGCGGTCCAGACCACCGTTTGGGCCGTGTCCGGTGTGAGGGCGCCGCCGGCAACCCTCCATTGACCAGGCAGCGAGCGACGAACGAGGCGCTAAAGGCTTGGATGGCATCCCGGCCAGAGTCAGAGCAGCGGGGCGTCGGTTGGTACACTCCGATGGGGGGTGTAGATGGATCGAAGCCTGATCGTGTTGCTGCTAGCGGTCCTCGTGGTGCTGGGCGCTATAGCGCACCAGCAGGGCAAGCGCATCGAAGCGCTGGAGGCGCAGCAGGCCGTCAACCTGGACAGCATCGAATGGGTCGACCAGCGCGTCGATGGCATGGGAACCCGTCACGACGGTTTCCAGGAGAACATCCGCGCCGTCGAACACGACATCACGCTGCTGAAAGAGGTCGCTCGCAGAACGCTCGGGAGGGAGGCCAACCGATGATGGATCGAGGCATCGGCCGATCTGCAACTTGGGGGTGTCCTAGCTTAAAAACACCTGTTTTCATTGGGGAAAACCAGAACGCCCGTTCGGTCCGGACGGTCTTGACGGTGGCCGCCGCGGCGGCGGCGCTTGACGCGGGTCCGGGCGGCCGCCGCAACCGCTTCTTTTTTTGGAGCACGGTGCGGCCGGTCGGTCGACACCGTCGCCGTGGAGGATCCTCCCCCTTTCGTCACGGCATCGAGCCGGCTAGAATCATTACCGATAATTACCCTTGAGGGCTAGCCGCCGGCCAGCTCCTCGCCTCACCCGATCCCCTGCCTGCCCTGGCCGCGTAACCCCCGCTCACGTTCAAAAGATCGAGCGCGCATGCACTCCTCCCGACTTCGTGAGCGTGAGGACGGCCGGTGCGCAAGACCCGCGCTGCTGCAGCGGCCGATTCTCCGGAGGCGGTGCAAGGATCGTGTGGGCGATGGCGGGCGCGCGGCCTCGAGCTCGGCGTGATCCGCGCCGAGCTGCCCGACGGCGCCGGCGTTCACCAGGCCGGCGAGCAAGGATCGTGCACAGGAACCTCGGGGCGCACCGGCGTGAGACGGCAGGTATAGTGCACCCGCCGAACGGTGTGCGACGGTGAACGTCGGCACGCCGCGGGAGTGAGTGAACGGAAACCACTGCGGGCGACCTGCGCCGGCGGCGGGAACTATCGACGGGAGACGAGAATGCGAAGCGGTTTCGTTGCGGGTGTTGTCGCGGTCATGTTGCTTGGTGCGTTGCCGACGGAGGCGCAGGATCGAGACACGTTCGAGTACTGGGACACTAACGGAAACGGCGATCTGACGTGCGGAGAAGCGCTGGGGGAGGGTGGTGCGGACGGTTTGAAGCTTCCGGCCTACGAAGATGATCGCGACGGCACAGGTCTGATCTACGAATGGCTGGAGCGAGGCACCAGCAGTGACACCGATAACGATGGCATCTCTTGTGAAAGCTCCTCGAACCCGGACGGCTACGTTCCGATGGCGACGGCGGAGCCTGAACCGGAGCCGACGGCGCGCGGCTGCCCCGACTCGAGCGAGACGTGGATGGGATTGAAGGTCTGTGAGGAAACCGGAGACCGCAGCGGCTACGACCGTGACGACTTCGGCAGCGCGTACAGCTCGAAAGAGGATGAGATCGTCGCGAGCCTGCCGCAGATCGACGGCCAGGTTTACACGCCCTACACCTGCATGTTGTTCGATATCGAGCCGGATGGAACGGCCGCGACGGACATCGAACACATCGTCGCACTGGCGGAGGCGTACGACTCCGGACTCCCGGAGGCAGAGTACCGCACGTTCGCCGGCGATCTCGACAACCTGACGATCGCGGCTCCGAGCGTCAACCGAAACGAAAAGAGCGACAGAGATGCCGGCGACTGGATGCCGGAAATGAACCAGGGCTGGTTCGCGGCCACGGTTGTAGCCGTGAAGCAAAAGTATCAGCTGTCGGTGAACCCGGCCGAACGAGACGCCCTGGTTGCCATGCTTGGTGCCGATTCGAGCCGCACGGTGATGTGCGGTACGGAGCCGGAACCCGTGTCAGCGCTGCCTTTCCTCACGTGGACGTGGGAAGCACTCATAGACCGATTCTCGAGCGCGCGGGAGCGGTAATGAGCGGGGCGAATACCTGTGGGAGAAGGCGGTAGTGTGACCGGCGTCTGGATTCAGCCACACCGTTTGCTAGCGAGCGCTACGCTGTGACTCCGCACGCCTTCATTACCAAATGGCGCGCTTCCACGCTGACCGAGCGCTCCGCCTCGCACCAACACTTCCTCGACCTGTGCGAGCTGCTGGATGAGCCGAAGCCCGCCGACGCCGACCCCACTGGTGAGTGGTACTGCTTCGAGCGGGGTGCGCGCAAGGACACGGGCGGCGACGGCTGGGCCGATGTCTGGAAACGCTATCACTTCGCATGGGAGTACAAGGGCCATCGCGCCAACCTCGACGCCGCGTTCGATCAGCTCCGGCGGTACTCGTTAGCGCTCGAGAACCCACCGCTGCTCATCGTTTCAGACATGCAGCGGATCCGGATCCGGACCAACTGGACCAACAGTGTCAGTCAGACCCACGCGTTCACCCTGGATGACCTCGCCGACGCGGCGACGCGCGACAAGCTCAAGTGGGCTTTGTCGAACCCTGAAAAGTTGCGGCCAGGCGAGACCAGGCACGCGCTCACCGAGCGTGCGGCGGAGTCTTTCGCAACGGTCGCGAAGGCGCTGCGCGAACGCGGTCACAACCCGCACGCGGTCGCGCAATTCATCAACCGCCTGGTCTTCTGCATGTTCGCTGACGACGTGGGCTTGCTGCCCAATCACATGTTTACGCGGATGCTGGATAAAGCGCGTGAAGCTCCGGAGGACTTCCGTGCTTTCGCGAGTGAGCTCTTCGGCGTGATGGCCAACGGAGGCCGGATTGGCTACGAAAGAGTGGACTGGTTCAACGGTGGGCTGTTCGATGATGACAACTCGCTACCGCTAGAAAAGTCCGAAATCGAGACGGTACTCGCGGCGTCAAGCCTCGACTGGTCGGATATAGACCCGTCGATCCTCGGCACGCTTTTCGAGCGCGGTCTCGATCCCGGCCAGCGCGGCCAGCTCGGCATGCACTACACGGACCGCGACAAGATCAACATGATCGTCGAGCCGGTCGTGAGGCACCCGTTGATTCGTGAGTGGAATGCAACGAAGGCTGAGATCTCCGCCGAGCTGGAACGTGCGGAGGACGCCAAGTCACCCGCCACCCGAATCAAGCGCCGCAAGGCGGCTGAGCGTCTGTACCGCGCGTTCCTTAACCGGTTGCGCTCGTTTACAGTGCTCGATCCGGCCTGCGGATCGGGCAACTTCCTGTACCTCGCTCTACAAGCGCTCAAGGACCTTGAGCACCTGGTACAGATCGACGCTGAGGTGCTGGGCTTCCAGCGTGTATTCCCGGAGATCGGTCCAGCCAACGTCAAGGGCATCGAGATTAACCCCTACGCGGCTGCGTTGGCCCGCGTTTCCATCTGGATCGGCGAGATCCAATGGATGCGACGTAACGGCTCCTTGGAAGCACGGGATCCGATCCTGGAGCGGCTCGACACCATCGAGGGTCGTGATGCAATCCTGACGCCGGATGGCACCGAACCGGACTGGCCCGAGGTGGATGTCGTGATCGGCAATCCTCCGTTTCTGGGCGAAAAGCGCCAGCTCGCCAGACTCGGCCCCTATTACATGTCGCGCGTACGCAAAACGTACGCTGGCCGCGTGCCGGCGTCGTCCGACCTGGTCTGCTACTGGTTCGAGAAAGCGGGCCGGCACATCGCGTCCGGCAAGGCGACGCGTGCCGGGCTAGTCGCGACCAATTCCATCCGAGGCGGCGCGAACCGGCGGGCGCTGCAAGCTGCGACCGAGGCACATCAGATCTTCGAGGCGTGGAGCGACGAACCGTGGGTGATTGACGGAACTGCGGTGCGAGTGTCGCTGGTCTGCTTCGCGCACGCCGACGACCAGTCCGTGTCCGGTGCTCGACTCGACGGCGAGCCGGTAGACGAGATCCACACCGACCTGACGGCGAGGCATGGCAGCAGTGGTGTAGACCTCACCAACGTCCGGCGTCTTCCGGAGAACGCCGGTGTGGCGTTCATGGGCGACACGAAGGGTGGCCCCTTCGACGTTGCAGGCGATCAGGCGCGCGAATGGCTCCGGCTGCCGGAGAATCCGAACGGTCGGACCAACACCGACGTTCTAAAGCCGTGGGTGAACGGCATGGACCTAACCCGCCGGCCGGCGGGGAAGTGGATCGTCGACTTCGGGTTGAAGATGTCCGTCAGCGACGCGGCGCTGTACGAAGAACCGTTTCGATGGGTGAAGGAACACGTTTGGCCAACATGGAACAAGCAACGCGAAGCCGAGAGACGTGATCAGTGGTGGTTGCACCACCGGCCACGGCCGAACATGTGGGCGGCGCTCGGCGACCTCTCGCGCTATATCGTGACACCCCGTGTTGCCAAGCACCGCCTGTTCGTCTGGCGCGATGTCCGCATCTGTCCCGACTCAGCAACCATCGCCATCGCCCGCGACGACGACACGATATTCGGGATCCTGCACAGCCGATTCCACGAGCTCTGGTCGCTCCGGCTCTGCACGTGGCTCGGAAAGGGCAACGACCCGCGCTACACACCGACCACCACCTTCGAGACGTTCCCGTTCCCGGCCGGCTTGGCGCCGAACGTGCCCGCCACCAACTACACCGCCAACCCGCGAGCCGCCGCCATCGCGGACGCCGCCCGCCGGTTGGTCGAGTTGCGCGACAGGTGGCTCAACCCGCCAGAGTGGGTCGAGTGGGTGGACGAGCCGGTCCCGGGCTATCCGAAACGTCCCGTTCCCCGCGACGAGGCGGCCGCGAAGGCGCTCAAGAAGCGCACGCTGACGAACCTCTACAACGCCCGGCCGCAGTGGTTAGCGGACGCGCATGCCGCTCTTGATGCGGCGGTTGCGGATGCCTACGGTTGGCCCGCCGATATTACCGACGAAGACATCCTCGCGGAGCTGCTGAAGCTTAACGGCAGCTACTGGCTTGACGAGGACGACGACGAGGACGACGGCGCTTACTCCGCACTGTGAGGTGTAGTGGGGGCGACGCGCGCGGCGGCAATCGCGGCTACAATTCCTACCGATAATTCCCATTATGGGTAATGATTCGCTCGCCGTGATCGCCCCGACCGAGACCGCGATCGGCCCACCGAGCACAACCGCGCGCCGCCTGGTCGACGCCTCGGTCAGCGCCAACACCCGGCAGGCCTACGCCGGCGCCCTCGGCCGGCTCGACGCCTGGCTCGACGGCCGGCAGATCGACGACGCGGCCCTGGCCGCCTACCTCGCCGAGCTCCACGACGCGGGGCGCGCGGCCCGGGTGGTGAGCTCACTGGGGGGCGCGATGGCGTCGAGGCGTCGGACGAATGGAACGGGGGTGAGGGGTGATCCGGCATGTGACGCTGCCGGCCTTCGATGCGCGCGACCCGCTGCTGCGCCTCGAACTCCCGCTGCCGGCCGGCCGGCTCGGCTGCCGGGTGTTGCGACGGCCGGGCGCGGCTACCGTGGCATCCGGCGGCTGGGCGTTCCATATCTTGCGTGCGCCTTGACGCGCCGGGATGCGACGGCTATCCGGGCTCGAGAATGCCCAGCGCGCACCCAAAAAGAAGCGAGACTGAAGCAATGATTCACGACAAAGAGAGAGTCGAGGCCCTGCGTGCCGCTGCCAAAGTCGGCATCGACGCGCTCAACGCACTCCAAGCCAAGACCACTGATTCGGGCTTCCACGAGCTGCTTGTTTTACCCAGGAATCAGTTCAGCGACATTGAGTCCGATTTCCTTTCCCAGTCCCAGCTCGAAAACCAAGACAGGCCGCCTGTAGCGGAAGCATCCTGGCTGGACGATGCCGAGCGCTTTCTCGACACACCTAGAGGAGAACTCAGGAGGCTGCAGGAGCTGTTCAACACTCACGGCCCAGGCATCAAGGTCATGATTGTTTGACGCGACGAAGCACAGGGGGGACGATGCGACCGGGGCCGCCGCTGTGGCGACGCTGGCAGAGCGGGCCGGCGATGTTCATGCGGCGGCGTGCATGCGCGGGACGGTCAAGGCGATGCGACAGCTCGACGCGCTCGGACACAGGTTGGATACAGCCTTTCGTCACGGCGTCGAGCCGCTATAATCCCTCCGGTGTCGACCCCACGGCCAGCGGCTTTCAAGACGATCAAGTTCAGTCGCGCAAGGTAGCAACCAGAGAGGTGAAGAGGAGAATGCCGTACTACCTCATCAACACGAACGCGCAGTCGAACGGCGACAACGAGGTCCACGTCACTCCGAAGCAGCACAGCTCGTGCAGCTACCCGGCACCCCAGAACCAAAAGCACTTTGGCTCCTTCGAACCCTCCGGCCCGTCCTCCGCATCAACGCGCACATGAACCGCCTTAAAGGCTTCGGCGAACACCTGTTGAAGGTCTGGCGGCGCCACGATCAAAAAGGTGCACGCCACTGTCGTGAATGCTTCGATGGCTTCAACCGGACTCTCGAAATCGACCCCCGGTCTGGCGATGGCCAGGACAGTGCGAATCGGATCCAGATCTACGTCCGAGAGCTCAGCGCCAAGCGAATGGGAAAAGTCGTTCCGAATTCGGTTGAGCCGAACAACGCCAGGCTTGACGAAGGCCGCCGCCGTTGCTCGATCAGGTAGGAGCTTGGCCTTCTGAGCGAACGTGAGCCGAACGTCGTCGAAGTTGTCTATGCCAAAATGCGAAACGAGAAAGCGACCCAGGAAGTGTTCGACGATCAGATGGCATTTGAGAACGCGCCCCAGGGTGTCGTGAGGCGTCGAGGTGAGACCAACGAAAATGCGGTTCTCGTGCTCGAAGTTCTGCTTGATGGCCGCAACATGCGGTTTCAGCGTTTCGAAGGCCGCTTCGAGTCCTTCGATTCGCATATCAGAGCGCGCTGGTGATCGTCATCGCCGGAGGGTAGCACACCCTACGGTGACTGATTCGCTCGCCGTGATCGCCCCGGCTGAGACCGCGATCGGCCCGCCGAGGAGGGCCGGCCGCTGACACCGCTACAGCAACCCCACCAGAGCACTGAGCCACCCTGCACCAAGGGTGCCCGCCCGGGCCGTGTCAACGACTTTGAGACAACCTGATTCAGCATTTACTGTAGCGACTCCACGCTGGTGACGAGCGTGCCCGGGCGATTGTCGATGCGTGGTGTCGGGCGCATGGAGCCCGGCTGTGGGTCGACCGGGGTGACGGTGGTCGTGGCTGGGGCCACCTGGCTGGTGAGGGTCGGCGGCCGATTGATCCAGACCGCCGTGGGCATTGTCTCGGGGCGGGGTGGCCCGTGCACGAACCGCTCGGGATGGGCGGCATAGGCGGCGAGGCGCGTGCGGTGACGGGCCGCCAGGACGGTTGCGGCGCGGCCGTAGTGGACATCGGCGGGCGTCAGATAGCTCAGGCCGCTGTGATGGTGCGCGTCGTTGTACCACGCAAACAGGTCGCGGCTGACGCCACGCGCGTGTTCGAGCGCGCCGAACCGTGCCGGAAACTCCGGCCGGTATTTCACGGTCCGGAACTGCGCCTCGGAGAACGGATTGTCGTTGCTCACGCGGGGCCGCGAATGACTGGCGGTGACACCCAGGTCCGAGAAGAGCAGCGCGACGAGTGTGCTGCGCATGGGCGCACCGCGGTCCGCGTGAATGGTGAGTTGGTACGGCGTGATGCCCTGCTTCGCGCAGGTTGCCGCCAGCAGGCGCTCGGCCAAGTGCGCATTCTCGTGCCGCGCGACCATCCAGCCCACGACGTAGCGGCTGAAGAGGTCGAGGATGACATAGAGCGAGTAGTAGAGATACGGAACCGGGCCCTTGAGCTTGGTGATATCCCAGGACCAGACCTGATTCGGGCCCGTCGCGACCAGCTCGGGGGCGGCATAGGCCGGATGCCGGGCCTGTGCGCGCCGCTCGCGCACTTCGTGGGCCGCGGCGAGCACGCGATACATCGTGCGCGGGGAGCAGAGGTAGGTCTGCTCCTCGAGCAACGTGGCATGAACCTCGGTGGGCGACTGGTCGACGAACCGCGGGCTGTGCAGCACGTCGAGGACCGCCTGGCGTTCGGTGGGACCCAGCGCCCGCGGCGATGGCGCCCGCGGGCGCGGCGGCGGCGGCGCGGGCCGCCGGTGTCGATAGAGCGTTGCCCGCGACACCCCGACGCTGTGACACAGCGCCGCCGTCTCACCTGGCGTGGCGATGGTCGTAATGGCCTGCATCAGTCGGTCTCGTCGTCGTCGAGCGGTGTCAGGGGGAGCCCCAGGATCTCGGCAATTTTTTTTTGGAGCGTGATGATCGTCTCCGCGCGCTGCAACTTCCGCTGCAGCCGGCGGTTCTCCGCCTCGAGCTGAGTCACCCGCGGGTCGACGGGGCGCGGCGTTGGACCCCGGCGGCGCCCGCGCATCTCCCGCAGGGCGCCCGCCTCACGCTGCCGCCGCCAGTTCGTCAGGAGCGACGAGTACAACCCCTCGCGACGCAACAGGGCGCCCACCTCGCCGGGCTTCTTGCACGCGTCGACGGCCTTGAGAATGCGCAGCCGATACGCGGCCGAGAAGCGCCGCCGCTGCACCGTCGCCGGCACCTCCGGGTCCGGGGCACGGGCCGGCAACGTGGTTGCGGGGTCGGGGCCTCCGGTCGCCCTCCGGGCTCCCTCCACCCCCGACCCCGCAACCACTTCGATCTCCACCGCGTCTGGCATGCGCGTCATCTCTCCAACCTCTCCCGCCCCTACACTAAACTCAACAGGGAGGTTGTCTCACAGATTATTGGCACAGGGGGGCCCGCGCAGGAACTCAAGAATCTGCTCTGATGGCCCAGGATGAAGGGACAGTCGTGATGGCCGACAGGGATGTGAAGCCTGCGTTCAGTCTCAAAAAAACGAGCGGACGCTGGAAGGTCGAGCTTGTGAACTTTCAGAAGTTCGATGAAGTGCTCACGCAGGATGTCCTGAATGCATTCTGCCGTTGCTTTGTGCACTCCGATCGGCTGACAAGCACGACCAGTTGCATCGCTGCAAGTGCGCAGCTCCACGGCAAGGACTCTATCGTGTTCAGTCGGGACCTCCTCACCATGGTGTGGTTCACGGTCGGGACCTTGCGCGAACTGGCCCTGGCCCTGAAAGACTTACGGAGCGATTCGGCGATGGTCCCGAACACGGTCTCGACGATAACCTCCGCGCGTTTCTTCGTGAGGTCGCCGACATCGGCCACCAGCTCCACGAGCGCCACCTTCGTCAGTGTGCCGCCGGTCACGGGCTGACCTTGCACCAGAGGGGCCGCTCCGGGCGCTAGGCGAGATCGTCGCCGCCAGCGGCGACCTGCGCGGGCACAATGAGAGCAGCCCCGACATGGTGAACGGGCCGGCCGCAGGCACCAAAGGCCGAGGAGCGGGACTTACCGCAGGCGCCCGGCGATGTTCGGAGGGACGGTCCAGAATCTCTGCCTACCGCGTACTTGGATTGGCTTACGTAACGGACGCGGATTAGCCAACACGAACCCGTAGTACGGCCGCCCGGCGAACGAGTAGTCATCGCTCTCCTCAACGCAATCCACCAGTTCCACTGTTCCAAGGATCGCGCCGTCCGGCGACTCGTAGCAGGCTTCCCACGTGGCGGCGTCCTCAAGCATGGCGGCAAGGTCCCACCAATTACTGTCTGGTTTTCGGGAGGCGTGTATCGCGATGCGCCCGCGCACCGGGGTGCTCCATGTGCGATTCTCGACTCGCTTCCGACCGCTGATGATGGCCCATGCCCAGGGCTGATGAACGGTTAGCGCTTTCATTGGCGAACCGACTCCGTTGCCTTCGGCTTCGCCCTTGAACTGCGCCGTGCGCAGCCGCCCCGCACGCCACCGAACAGCCGCTTCGGTCCGGCCGAGTCGCTCGGCAAGCTGGCGGACGCGCTCGCCGCCGTCCTCGTGGTCAAGCGCCGCGGCGAGCCGCACGGCCGTGTCCTCGGTCTGCGTCCAGCGACGCGCCATCGTCAGCGCCCGCCCGCATTCGTCCGGCAGGCGCTCACGCGGATGGCAGCCGCGGTCGCCCCTGCGCTCAATACACGACACATGGTTCCGAGATTCTACGCCAGCGGTTCGGATGACGCGGGCCCAACCGCAGCCATGGGCCGCCAGCGTGGTCGCCCCGGAATGTCCGGCGGTCAATAACCCCGCCGACGCGCGGCACGGCTACGGCCGCATCGACGGCGGCTCCGAACCGGCGCCGCGCGCGCCGTATCTGGAAATGGCAACCTGAAGAGGGACCCCTGTGGCCACGTGAAAAGCCCCCCCGTTGTTGTGTTGTCGAGGCCACGCCGCGATGAGCGCTATTGCCGTGTCGCCTCCTGTAGCGCGCGGGGCGTCTGGTTGCGTGTAGCGGCTTTGAGCCGGCGGCTGTCGCCGCACCGCTAGACGCCGAGCTGAGGGGAAACCTGCTTGACCGTCAAGAGCTCAGCCATCACCAGCACCTGCGGTCGTCATGGCACGCTGCCCGGCCAAGCGTTGCGGTGGAATGGAGTTCGTCCTCGCCACCGCGATCCCGATGTAGGCTCACGACGCATGCGTACATGTGCCGAAATTGCGGATCACGATAACAAGCCTGATCAACCGCCGTCCGCCTCGAGAGGCGGTATACTTCCCGGCGTGACGACCATCGATTTCGCCGAGGCGGTCCGGCGTCGCCTCGCGGAAAGAGGACAATCCCAGTACCGGGCCGCGCTCAACAGCGGTCTGCCGCAAGACGCCATCCGGTCAGTCTTGAACGGGCACGTCCCGCGCCTGAATCGCGTCGAGCAGATCTGCCGCGCCCTCGGCCTGGAGCTCTACATCGGTCCGCCGCGGGACGTTCAGGTCGAGGCCGACGGCTCGGAAACGTCCCGCCCGCTGACGCGCTTCAACGCGAGCGTCCAACTGCCGGTGCGGGCGATTTCGCCGCCGTCGCCCGAGGTCTACCTGGTGGAGAGCGAAGAGCAGGATCGGACGAGGCCGGCGCCGGTGGATCTGGACGACCCGCAGGCGTTCTACGCGTTGTTTCACGGCTACTCGATGGTCCCGAGCGGCATCGGGCCGGCGGATTTCTGCCTCGTCTCTCCGTGCGCGAAGCTCGAACCCGGTCAGCGGATCTGGCTCCGGGACCGGAAAGGGCGCGAAGGGCTGCGGTGGCTGATCAGGCTGACGGCGACCACCTACGAGGTGGCCGCCTGGCAGCCGCCCAAGCCCAGCGGCCACCAGGACCTGGTCCCCGAGCGGTGGGAGCGCACCGACGTCGACGACCGCGGCGTCATCCTGGCGGTGTACCGCGGCTGGGTGGCTGCGTCGGACCCGGCGCACCGGCTTCCCGACTGGCGCCCCGGCCGACTCACCGGTTTGTGGCGAGCGCTGTTCGACGAGCAGCCGGAGCTCCAGGCCGCGGTAGCGGAGCATCTGGAAGAGACGACCTCCTCGTTCAACCGGAGGATCAAGGGCTGGCTCGAGCAAGGCGTGGTCCAGCGCTCGGAAATGCAGGATCTGCTGCAGCAAGTCGAGAGCGTGAAGCAGTTGGGGCAGCTCTTGTCCCGGCAATCGGAAGCGTCCCGCAACGAGTCCGGAGCGCCCGGCGAACGGTCGGCCGGCCCGCCGGCAGGCGTGCGGGCGAGCAGCAGGCGGTGACCGAGCTTGCCTCCGCGCGAGAGAGCGCGAAGGCTGCGCCCCACCCGCCGATCCCGTCGTCCGCCACGACCTGCACTTCCGCGCACTTCCCGCCACCGGCTCCACACTGACGGCTTTCACCAGCAGCGGCCACCGGGCAACGGTCGGCGGCCGTCCGCCCAGCCGGCCGCACGCGTCCTCATCGTTCATCGGGCGGCGCCTGCGCGTTGACGCGGTCGAGCACCGCTTGGATCAGCAAACCCGCCTTCGCCTTGCTAAGCTTTTCCAGCCCGGGCTCGTCGGGGTTGACGCCCAGCTCCCGCGCGAGCCGGGGATGCTCCTCGACGAGCTGGGCCAGCAGCTTCTTCTGCCGGGAGGTGATCGGCGCGCCCGCCGGCTCGATCTTGTCTGCGCCGGCGGCGTCGGCGAACGGCTCCAGGTCGAGACCGAAGAGGGCTCGATCGTCGGGCCGCTTGAGGGCGTCGATCTGCGCCTCGAGCCAGCGGAGGCTGATCTCGGTTCTTGACATCTGCGCCGCCCGGACGATGGCGCCGATGACGATCTTGCGGCGGGTCTCCCGCTTGCGCTCGGTCTTCGCTTCCTCCGCCTGGAGTTGACGCAGCCGATCCGCGAGGCGCTTGTCGGCGTCCCTTGCCTTGGCGGCGATCTGCTGCCGCCGCTGCTGGAGCTTCGCGATCTGGTCCGCGCGTCTTGACGTCTGCATGTCTCCGGTATATATCATGAATCCAGGCGGCCACAAAATAGGCAAGAATAACAAGAGCAGCCACGAGATCCCGTGACCTTGCAGCGACAACTTGAAAGTAGCTCGTAACCCGAAGGGCGCACTTACCGGTTTCGCTGCGCGAAACCGACGTGCGGTGAGGGCCTTCGGCCTGCAGAACACGCTTCATGTATTGCCATCTCAACGTGAAGACGGGCGCGCGCGCGACCGGCCAGTCGGCGGCTGCGAAGTACGACTACATCAGCCGCGACGGGCGGTACGCCAGGGCTTGCCAGGACGAGGTGGTGCACGTCGAGTCGGGCTCCATGCCGGCGTTCGCGTCGTCGGACGCGCGAGTGTACTGGGCGGCGGCCGACAGCCACGAGCGGAGCAACGGCCGGTTGTTCCGCTCGCTCACCGCGGCGCTGCCCAACTCGCTGGACCTGGCCCGGCGGCTCGAGCTGGCGCGGAGCTTCGCCGCGCACGTGACGGCGGGGCAGATGCCCTACACCCTCGCGGTGCACGCCGGCCTGTCGAAGGAGGCGGGGACGGCGGACAACCCGCACCTGCACCTGGTGTTCTCCGAGCGGGTGAACGACGGGGTGGAGCGGGCGGCGGAGCAGTGGTTCCGGCGGGCGGCGCCGGCGGGCCGGGACCCGGCGTCCGGGGGCGCGAGGAAGAGCGAGCGCACGAAGCCGCGGGAGTGGCTGGAGGAGACGCGGCAAGCGTGGGCGGCGGAAATGAACCTGGCGTTCGGCCGCGCGGGCGTGGCGGACCGGGTGACGGCCGAGAGCCACGCCGCGCAGCTGGCGCGGGCGCGCGAGGCGGGCGACGCGGCGGAGGAAGAGCGCCTTCTGCTCAACCCGCCGTCAGAGCACATCGGGCCGGCGGCGAAGCACCGCTGGGAGGAGAGGTCGCCCGAGCAGAAGCCCGACCGGTACGTCGAGTACGAGCAGGCGTCGGCTTCTGCCCGGGAGTTCCGTCTGGCGCACGCGCGGGACGCGGCGGAAGCCGCCGAGGCGAGGCGGAGGATCGAGACGCTCGACGTGAAGATCGCGGCGCTGGAGGCGGAGCAGCGGCGAGCCGAGGCGGCAGCCCGGCGGAGGAAGGAGGCCGCCGCGCGGCGCGAAGCGGAAAAGCGCCGGGACGAGGCGAAGTGGAAAGAGAAGGCGAAGGATCGCGAAGCCGCGCTCGGCCTCCTGCCCGGGGGAGTGGAGCTGTACCTCGCGCACCTGGCGGACATCGATCCGAAGTGGAACGTGAACGGCAACCACGCGACGACGCGCGAAAACGTCGATGCGGCCCTCGGCGCTGCCGAGTCCGACGCGCGGCGTTTCGAGCGCCTGCGCGGCGTGCTGACGGACGAGGCCGCCGCCGCCCGCTACCGTCAGCAGCTCGGCAAGGGCGCCGCGCGGGTCACGACGGCGGATCTCGACGAAGCTCTCGCGCCGGCCGAAGCGCTCCGCAGGCGCGTCTCCCGCCTGCGGGAGCTCTTCGCGGCGCCGGGCGGTGACGCGGCGTTTTTCACCGCGCTCGAGGACCGCAGCCCGTCCTGGCCGCGCACGGCGGCTCCGATCGACATCGAGCGGGCGCTAGGTGCCGCCAAGCGGAGCCGGGACCGCCGGCAGGCGGCCAGCTGGGAACACCGGGTGGTCCTCGAGGCGGAACAGCAGTTCCCGGATGTCCCGAGCGCGGCGTGGCGGCGAACGGGCGAGCGCTTCGATGAGCTCACCGATACCGGCCCCCCTGGCAGGCGCCTCACGCGGACGCTCTCGGATCGCGCCCGCGCGCTTGCCATCGCCGCCGAGCGGCCCGAGCCGCCGGCCCCGCCCGGTTTGGTGAAGCGGCTCTTCGAGTGGGTGCGGGAGCGAGTTGAAAGACTGCTGGGCAGGCTTCGCCCGCCGAAAGCCGCGCATCGTCGGGACCGTTCTCCGGGCGGCGATGTCCAGCCGGCACGGTCCGCCGCGGCCGAGCAGACGCGGCAAGAGCGGCGCCAGGCCGGCAAGCTGGTCACGGCCGCCCTGGCGGCCGCCCGGAAGTGGGGAGACATCCCGCTGGCCACCGGCACCGCCGTCTCTGTCGCCGAGTCGATCAGCGCCCGGCCGGAGACGCCGGCGGCTCACCGAGCGGTCCTCGAACAGATCAGAGAGGCAGCACCACGGTCGTCGCTCTCAACCGAGGCTGCCGCACTGAGACGCCGCTGCCTCGGCGAAAAGGACGCGGCGGCCGACCAGCGCCATCAGCAGGCCCTCAGGGAGTGGGAGGCACAATCATGGCCCCGCCGCCGGATGGCCGGAAGACCGAAACGCGAGCATCCTGACCCGCCGAACCGGCATGATCTCGCAGCAGCTCGCGGCCAGCTGTTCGCCGTCGTCAGGTCGGCCATGATGACCGAGCTTGAGAAGGTCATGCCGCAGCGGCGGCCGGCCTCTCGACCCGCGGACGGCGCCCGAACGCCGCCCGCCGCGGCTGCGGCTCGCCGCGATCAGCTCCCGCCGCCTTCGAGGCCGCTCCAGAGCGATGGCCAGGTCGAGCGACCTGCAGAGGGGCACCGCCAAGATTCGGTCCGCACCCCGGACACGCGGCCCAAGCCGGCGCCGGTCCGGCCCCCGGCTCCGCGAGACCGGGGACATGAACCAAGCCGCTGATCGACACCCGCGACGAGTTGGGCGGGTCTTGCCCGCTGACCGCCCGGTTCCGCTCCGCGCCGCCGGCCGACGGCTGAGATCGCGGTGGACCGCGGCGCCGATCCGCACGGCGCGCACTCCCGACCTCCGGAGACCCGGCCCATCGGGGAGCACAGGGGGGGGCTTGGGGGGCTGGTACGATCGATCCATCATGTGACCCGACCCCTTGCCCCTCGCCCCCGGTCCACCTCTCCCGGCCGCCTTCCCCCAGGCGGCCGGAAAGGGAAAAATTCGCGCGCGCTTTGCGCGCTTTTTGTTTGCCGCGCTGTGCGCGGCAAGGGACGAACCACGCGACGGGGCGGGAGGCCCCACGACTCAAGGAAGGAAGAGAAGCGATGAACGACGTGCGGCTGGACCTCCAGCAGGTCCCGGCCCCGGCGGAGCTGCTGCTCGCGGCCGAGCTGGGCGACGAGGAACTGCTGGCGATCCCGTAGGCAACTTCCCGACACGCAGCGACCGGTTCCGGGCGCTGCCTCGCAGGTAACCGAGCCGCCGGATTCTCCGGCGCATCCGCCCCGAAAGGAGTAGCAAGCCATGTTCGGACTCCGTCCCAGTGCGCCGACGCGCCCCGAAGACTACGCGGTCCACCGCGCCGGGCGGCCGCTCAGGAACACGCGGGTCTGGCCTCGCGGGCTTACGCCGCGGCGGATCGCGCAGCTGGCCGGCGCCGACCCGCGCGGAGTGCAGCACGTGACGCCGGACCCGTGGGTGCCTGGGCCCGCCCTCGCGTTGAGCGACGTAATTGCCGGCCCGGAGCCCTGGATGGGTATGCTCCTCGACCCGGCCCGGCCGCGGCCGGTACCCATCGGGAGCCTGGTCCGCAGCATGGCGCCGGCGCCGGCGCGCCACTGGCTGGTGTGGCCCGACGCGCGGCTGCGGCCGGCGAGAGGACTCGCGGGGACGGATCCGCGGTCGGTGGCCGCCTACCTCGACGAGCCCGCGATCGCCCACTTCGCCCGCGAGCTCGACGAGGTGGCTGTGAGGACGGCCATGGCCGACCAGGGCGATGGCCCCGTCGATCTCCACGTCGTCGAATGCGCCGTCGCGGGAGGCTACGGCAGCGAACCCGCGGCGGCCGACGCCGTGACGGCGTGGATCGCCGAAACGATCCGCCGGGGAGTCCCGAAGGGCAGCCGCCGCGCAGCCGTCACGCGCGCGCCCGGCCGCCTCGGCCGGAGCCAGCACCCGGAACGCCAGCTGGTGTGCCGATGGCTCTGACGGTGGCAACACACGCGGCCGTGCTCACCCGCCGCGGCCGCTCGACGATGGGCCTCGCCCAGTCGCGCGACGAGACCGACTGCTGGATGGAGGACGCGATCCACTACCGCGCCGCCAGCGCGCCAGACCCGCGATCGTAGCGATCCCCGATCTCGAACCTCAAGACACAAGTCCGCACGGCGGCTGCCGAAATCGGCGCATGTATCGAACGGCTTGACGCGCGGATGCGCACCGTCGAACAGGGCTTCGGCCACGTCGACCAGCGGCTGGAGACCCTGGAACCAGCCGTAATCCCGCCAGTCGCACCCCGCCGCTAGCCGCACGACGCAAGCCAGCCCGCACCCCGCGGGACGCACGTCCGCTCGATATTGCCCCGTTTCACCGTCGGAGGACGACCAATGAAACTCATCGACCTGCTCCCCCCGCAGCAACGGCGAGACCTGCGGCGCTTGCGCTACCGCATTGCCAAACGCCAGTACATGCGGCGAGTCCGCGAGGAGCGCAAGCTGCTCTGTGTCGGCGTGGATCTGCCCATTGACGCCGGCACGTGCGGGCGCTTCGTGCACGCCGGCTATCAGCGCTGCATCCACTGCACGAGGCGCCGCTGGTGGCTGCTCACCCGCGCCTTCAACGCTGCGGAGGTCTCCTCCGCCGCGATGCTCGTGGAGCACGCGGCCGACAGCGACACTCTCTACGGCGTCCCGCAGGCCGTCCCGCTTCTCGAGGACGTCGGCGATCCCTGCCTGCGCTGGTGAGGTTCCGAGCAAGAGGCGACTGGCAGTCTTCGGTCACTGCCGCCAGCCTTCCGGCATCGCCGCTGGATCTCCCACGGGCACCGGCATCGCCCCGGCTGGCAACCTCGTGCTCACCGCGTCATCCCTGAGATCGTCGAGCAGCACGACACCTGCTCCGACTGCCGCCGCACAGATCACAACCGCCCCGACCCTGTACCTACACGGTCACCTCCTCTTCGTCACACACGCCGCGCCAGCCGGCGCAACCGGTCGGTGGCGCGTGCGCTACGCCCGACGCCAGCTCATCACGGCCGGCCCCACCGGTCGCACACGCGATCGTCGGGCCCGGCGACGCATAACACGCCGTGCGGCGCACTGCCGCGCGGCGCGTCGGGTGCACGTGGATGGGGGAGTGCCCCCGGTGCCGAAACCGGTGGTTTCGTCAACGCCTGACGGCGAAAGTGCGCCATCTCTCGATCTGTCCGCAGCGGGGCTCGCACATCGCCTGGAGAATCAACGCCCACGGGGAAGACCGCTGACCGCGGCAACGCGCGAACCGACTTGCAGGACTGCTCGTACGATCTGATGATCGACCTGATGGCCACCGGCGGCGTCAAGCGACCGCCCGCGGACCAGCACCGCCCCCGCGGGCGGGAGGTTCTTTCAACCCACCCTCCCGCCCCAGTCGACGACACGCCCAGGGGGAGCCTCAATCAATCGGCCGAGAACACGTAGTCAAGCGACATCCGGAATTGACCCCCCGGGGGGAAGTCTTGAGGGTCGCTTGACACAAGCGTGAGTCTGGTGACGGGTTCATCGGCCCTATTCGCACTATAATCGTCTCCGCGCTTCGGGCGTCTCAAGTGGTTGAGGAGGTTAGTGTGGTGCGTGACGTCGTCGAGAAACTTCTTCTCGTGTCACTCAGCACTGCTCTCTTGCCAATCATCATTCCGGTAGAGACTGCGCTGCTCGTCTACCAGGAATGGACCATTCGAGAACGAGAGCGGATAGCAAGGGAAGAGGGGTGGCTATGGTCACGCAAGCTTGATGGGCTGCTTGTACAGGAACGCCTCACATGGGTAGCTGGCACCTTTACGGTGCTCGCTATCGTCGTGTACGCACAGGGAGGCTCTTCGATCGTGGCCGTCACTGTTTTCGCGGGTGCTGTTGTGATCATGTGGAGCAAGTTTTGACGCGGTTCCTACATTGGATGACGCCCGTGGTCGCTTTCCCGCTTACCCTAGGTATCGTATAGCAATCGACGGTGGGTTTCGCACGGCTCCAGTTACTCCTCTGCCGGAGGTGGTTCGTAGTGAGTTGCGGGATCCAATTCGTACCTGATCCTGATCCGAGTGACCTTGACCAGTCGCCGGGACCCCGGTAGAAGTCGGAGTCCCGGCTCAAGGGCCTCAGTTGGTCTCTCCTCCGCAGTCAACGCCGCGCCGCCGAGCAGGACGACGTTTCGTTCCGTCGCCCAACCAACAGGGCGAAACTCCCCCATATTAGCCAGTAAAGCACGGCCGCACAACGTCTACCTAGTGGGCAAACCGTGATACCATCCCCCCGCCACGTAGTTTTTCACACTCGACCCGTTCGACACGGGGTCGCCCGCTCAATACGACACCTCCGCCAGGAGGGAATAAGCGGGAGCCCGCACCATCGAGTGTGAACTACGTGGCAGTCGGCCCGGTGACCATTTACGGCCGCCGGGATTCGCGGGAGGCCACGATGCGCGCAGCACTCGCCACCGTCGTTGTCGCCACCGTCGTTTCGCTCACAGCCGCCGCCACGGGTTACGCCATCCAGTCTCAGGCCCGCGAATACCTATCAGGCGTGAGCGGCGATCTCGGCGCGCCAATGGAAGAAATCCTCACGCAGATGCCCGACAACATCCAGCCGCGGCGCTCCCGGTCCGGGGAGGACCGGATCTTTATCTGGACCTTCCCTGATAGGAGCGAGATCGAGCTTGTGTTCAGGCCGCGGGGCGGGGGGACCGGCCTAGTTCTGTACTTAGTCGACGTCCGCGACTGAGTCTCCGCCACGGCAGTCCCCAACCAAGGAGGTAACCATGCGCACTGCTATCATCATCATCGCCGCTCTGTTCGCCATTGCCGCTACGCCCATAGCCGTGGAATCACAGGACGACGCTCTAGTCGGCTGGGAGACTCTGGGTATTCCGGGTTGGGAAGGGATGGTGAAGCGCGACCCGTTTACGGATAATTAGTGTCCGCCAGAAAACCCGTAACAGGTTGATTCTACGAGTCGCATTTCGGATTTCAAGTGGCGAAGAACGTTGAGATGTCGTAGTTTTGTGGGTGGAATTTCCACTATCGGCCCATTTCGGGGGAATCTTCGAGACGTCGACGTCATGAGAGAAGTTCACAGACGGCAGTTCGAGTTTGGTCAGGTTCCGGTGGAGAAGATCTGGATCGACCCCAAGTCGCGGGACGACATCCCGGCGGTGTTGAAGGGGCTTCAGCACATTTGGTCTGACGAGGAGTTGCGCGCGCGGTTGTTTGCGCTGCTCGACGAGCATGTCCTGCCGGAGACCGACCGGGAGGTCGGGCGTCCGGGGATGGCGCTCTGGCGGATTTTGGTGCTGGGGGTGTTGAAGCAGGGTCTGGGTTGCGACTTCGACCGCCTTCACGACCTCGCGAACCATCACGAGACGGTGCGCGCGTTCCTGGGCCACGGCGATTTCGCCGACAAGACGTATTACGAGTATCAAACGGTGCTCGACAATGTGTGTCTGTTGACGCCGGAGCTGCTGTCAGAAGTCGGGCGGTTGGTGGTGGAGAGCGGCCATACGGTCGCTAAAAAAAAGCCTGGCGAGCGATTGCGCGGGCGGTGTGACTCGTTCGTGGTCGAGACGGACGTGCACTATCCGACGGATGTCAGCCTGTTGTGGGACGCGCTGCGCTGCCTGCTGCGGGAGACCGGGCGGGCGGCTGGGAGACACGCGGTGGGGGGATGGCGTCAGTGGCGGCATCTGTCCAAGGAGGTCAGGAAACTGTTCAACCAGGTGCGTTCGACGCGGCGGGCCAAGCGCCGTCCGGAGCGGGTGGAGGCGTACTTGGCGCGCTGCCGTGCACTGGTCGCTCGGACCATGGAGACCCTCGACGAGTTGCGGGACAAGGGCGTCGAGGAAACCACCTGCCAATCAATCCAGGGCTTTATCGCGCATGCCCAGCGCCAGCTCGGCCAGGTCGAGCGCCGACTCCTGCGGGGCGAGGCGATTGCTCACGAGGAGAAGGTGTTCTCGGTCTTCGAGGAGCATACTCGCTGGGTTTCCAAGGGCAAGGCAGGCACGCCGGTAGAACTCGGGGTTCCTGTAGCTCTCATCGAAGACCAGCATCAATTCATCCTGCACCACAAGATCCTGTGGGAGGGCGAGGACGTCGACGTGGCGGCGCCGATGGTGAGGGAAGCCCAGGCGCGGTATCCCGAGCTGCGGGCGTGCAGCTTCGACCGGGGCTTTCACAGCCCTGACAACCGAATCAAGCTCGACGCGCTGCTCGACCTCAACGCGCTGCCGAGAAAGGGGTATCTTTCCAGAGCCGACCGCGAACGGGAGGCGGAGGAACCCTTCGCGGCCGCGCGGCGTGCGCATCCGGCAATCGAGTCGGCCATCAATGGGCTGGAACACCGGGGGCTCGACCGTGTCCGCAGCCATGGCGCCGACGGCTTCGCGCGCACCGTCGCACTGTCGGTACTGGCCGCCAACCTGCATCGCATCGGGTTGCTCCTGCAAAAGCGCGAGCGCAAACGACGACGACTCGCCGCCTGACCGGCCGCTTCCCCTAAAGCATGCCGTGCTCCGACCCGTCGAAAGATGGGAGGGCTTCCCCATCCTTGGCAGCCGGACCTCCGCACTGATTCTTTGCCGGTCGCTCCCCGCCGGCCGCCAAGTACCGCCGTCGTGGCAGGATCCGTGGTGGGAATCACGCCCGAGGTGGGCCGGATTTGTCGCAGATTTCCGCCTGCAAGGGGGTTTTCTGGCTGACACTAATTACGCAGGCGGTGGAGCGTTCGGCGACAACATCTTCGTACAGTGCGACCCGGACCGTGAGGTGTCCGACGCCGGACTGGAGATCATGTTCACCAACTTCCCGAAACTGAACGTCGACCCTGTCGATGTTCAGTTTCGTATCGGACACGCAGAACCACAGACAGGTACTTGGGAAGCGTCCACTGGACCAAGCGGTTCGACTATAACGGCTCCGAGTGCGCTGACCGCGATCGTTCTCCGGGCTGGGCGCATCGCTCTCCGTGTACAGGGCCATACCCGTGTGCTCACATGGCCCAATGGCGGCATGGTCTATGACGTGATGCACGCGTGCGCAAGCGGAGGCGAGTAGCCGCGCTTCGGCTGGCGCTCAACCGGCCAAGTAGGTTATTGGGCTGACGTCAAGCTTCATATATAATCCCCAATTGAAAGGCCATGTCCTCGTGCGCAATGACTCCTCTCGATCCTAGGGCCTCGCGCCCCCCGGGACTCGCCGTATCATGGGCTGCGTGAACAGCGACGCGCAGACGGCGGCAGCGCTTTCCCGACGTTGTGGGGTACGCCGTGGGATGCTCACTCAGGGTATTCCCATAATCGTATGCAGCTTCAATCACTTACAGAGATTATCGTGCTGAACCTGCCAGAAACGTGGCCACTAGAGACGCGAACACGGCTAGCGGCAATCCAATGATCACGACCCATCTGATGTTGTCGTCGAACTTGTACCGGTCGGTGCCCTGCCCTAGCGCGAAGAATGCCCGCGGAAAGAACCTGGAATGCAGCCGCCAGATGAGCCAGCCGACGAAGCAGAGTGCTCCGACGAACGCGATCACTAGAACCTATCTCGAAATTGAGATCGGGGTCGAATTAAGTTAATATTATTGTGATGGTGAAGTTGACCGACGAGCAATGGGAACGGATTCGGGAGCACTTTCCTGAGGAGCGTCGTGTTCCGGGGCGAGCGGGTCGCAAACCTAACTCGCTCCACGGCTTCGGGACGCAACACGAACGCCGACTTACTCGTAATGTCGTAGGTCACAGCCATGTCTCGATAGTCTCCGATCGCCGTCTGCTGCCAGTGCCCTACCTCTGCACCGCTACCCGGAGAGAAACCGGATCAAGCCCAGTACGACAACCTGACTGCGTGAGCGGGAGGGTTATGGGGCACCGTCCAAAGCGTCACCGCGGCCACCGTTTAGGCAGGCAACGATGTCTTCGATAATTCCATGAATCAGTAGGTTTCCGCCGTTCGACAGAACGACTGTGTTGACCGCGTCACCATCTATCTCGGGCTCCGGCCTGATTACCGCAATGACGAAATCAGGGTTTACGCCTACTGGACGGCCGTTCTCGTCTTCGAGTTGCACGATTGGCATATCTTGTCCTCACACCTTGATGGAGTCGTGTATCTCACGCAGTGCACTACGCAGCTTCATCTTCGCGCTGTCCAAGGCATCGTCGATCGTGCCTGTTGCGGCTATGCGAAGGCAGACGTCGACCGGCTCGATGAAGCTCTTGCCGTGCAACCCAAAGGTGATCTCGTAGTCGTTTCCAACCATGCACACCGACTGAAACTCGATGATATTCACGTCTTCCATGCAGCCGTAGCCTATCAGCGTGCGGCGCGCAAGGCCAGCCCGGCGCCCCTAGTGGAACACCTAGCGGCCTGGAACTCGTCATCGAAGGCACCCGCCTCGTACTTCGCGATCCAGACGCGGATCAGGTTCCGGGAGACATCGTGGCGCCGGGCCAATCCGTTGAGGCTCTCGCCGCCGAGATATTCCTGTGCCACCTGGCGCTTGAACTCGATGCTGTAGCTGCGGTGTCGGGCCATGGGTTCACCTCCGAATGCTCCCATTGCCCGTCAATCCTCGCATCCAGAACTGTCCACCCACAGGGGCGCACTCTCCACTAGGGGGCAGCTTTCAGTGCCGCCTAACACCCGTCTCTTGCGTTCTGGACGTGAGGCGCAGGGCGCCATATGCTACAGGCGCCGATGAGGATCAGGCACAAGGGGCTGCGGGCGCTGCATGAGCGCGATGATACCGCCCGGTTGCCGGCCGGCCTCGTCCCACGGCTTCGGCGGATCCTGCTTCGGTTGCAGCTGCAACTCCGCCTTGTGCGCGTCGATTCCCACATGGGTGATAGGCTCGCTCATGACCGGCTCCTTTCGTCTGCGGCTCTGATGCCGCGTTCGGTGTTAACCCGCGAATCGTAGGCGGCCTCGGCCTCCTTGTCGCGTGCTCAAGCACGACGACTGCACGAATGCGAGCCGGTCATTCCATATCGTCTAGTCGAGGGCGAGTTGGGCTTGGCTCGGCGTTTCTGAATCCACGCACTCTGGAGAGAGCGGATGAACTCCAACTACAGTAGCTGGCTCGAACAGCAGGACTACGCAGCCGGAACCATTCAAGCGCAGATGCACCGTGCCGGACGAGTGGAGGATCACTACGGGGATCTGGACGAGCACTACGACCGGGACCAGCTTCGAGGCGTGATCGGCGAATTGAAGTACTCGTCGGCTGATGAGCGGAGCAACAAGCCGAATCCGTCCAAGATCCCGTTCAACGGCAACACTCGAAACAACCTCGCGTCGTATAGGAACGCCGTGGAAAGGTACTGCAAGTACCGCCGCGAAACGCAGGCCGAGGACGGCCCCGTAATCCGTGGTGAAGGAGTGAACGAATCGGCCGACGACCGTGGTCAGCTCGTCGGGCTGGAACGCGATTTACAGGCTGCCCTGAGGCGCGGCATTGAACAACTCGAGCCCGGCCTGGAGATCATTGACGACGGAGCGGAACGCTCGGTTGCCTCGGGGTTCATCGACATCACCGCGCGTGATGCACGGGGCGCGATCGTCGTCGTCGAGTTGAAGACCGGGACCGCGCGGCAGGGGGCGGTTGCGCAGGTGCTGAGCTACATGGGCGATATCGCCGAGGAGGAACCGGATCAGACCGTGCGTGGCCTCCTGGTTGCCGGGGACTTTGACAAGAAAGCACGCTCTGCAGCCCGCGTGCTTTCCAATCAAGTCCTGTCGCTACGTTCCTATCGGGTCCGTTTCGAGTTCAAGGACGTGGACGAGACGTAGTTGACGAAGTGCGCGGACCGTGTGGGAAAATCGTGGCTTCACTCCGGCGGTGCCCGCGCAAGGGTTGGCACCCGCACGGGTTCGTCTGCCGCGCGTCCGGGGGGCGGGTTAGCGGGTAAGCACGGGGCCGGTCACGAACGCCGCCCATCGGTCCATCAGCCCGCGCCGCTGGTCGAACAGATCGCTTCGCGCGTAACTCCGCTCCACAGCCCCGCCGACCACGTGTGCAAGGGCCATCTCCGCCACGTCCCTTGTCGCCCCGGACCGCTCCGCGGCCCACGTGCGGAAACTCGACCGGAAGCCGTGAACGTCCGCATCCGTCCCCGTCGCTCGCCGCAGCGCGTTGATCAAGGTGCCGCCGTTGAGCGGCCGCCCGCCCACGCCAGGGAAGATCAGCGAATCGGCCGCGCCGTCAGAATGTGCCTTCATGCCCTCCAGCACGCCCACAGCCGCATCCGACAACGGTACCCGATGTTCCGCCCCGGCCTTCATCCGCGATGCCGGTACGCGCCACTCCCGCGCCTCAAGGTCGACCTCGCCCCACGTCGCCCCGCGAGCCTCGCCGGACCGGACCGCCGTCAGCGCCGTGAAGCTAATCGCCGCCTTGACGACCGGACCCGCCCCGGACGCCTCGACCGCCTCCAGCGCCGCGGAAACGTCCGCGTACGGCAACGCCCGTCGATGCTCTCGCGTCTTCGGGGTCTTCGGCAATGCCGCGTCGATCACTTCGCCCGCCGCGTTCACGTCGACATGTCCGTGAGCCTGCGCCGCGGCGAGCACGCCCCGGACCCAACCGCGCAAGAGCTTTCCGGTCGCGGGCTTGTCGCGGTAGACCGGCCCGAGCACCGAGAGCACCGCCGCCCGGTCGATCTGGTCGACGGGTCGACCCATGAGACGCGCCGCGTACCGCGCCAGGGTCCGCCGCCGCGTCTCTCGGGTCCGGCCGCGCCACTGGGCCCCTTGGTCGACCTTGGCGGACACCTCCGCGAACGTCGGCACGGTCGACGGACGCCCGGACGGGTCGCCGCCCCGCTTCGCCGTCAGGCGGTTGTCGTGCGCCCGCTCCCGAGCCTCGGATAGCGTGACGGCCGGGTACGTGCCGATGCTGATATCGCGCCGCTTCCCTTGGACGTGAAGCCGTTGAACCCATCGCTTGTTCACCCTGCCCGTCCGGCCCTTGGCCACGACCAGGTACACCGTGTCGCCCGCCTGATAGCGGCCCGGCTTCCGCAGCGTCTCGGCCCGCTTGGCTGTCAGTCTTTCCATTGAGTCAGCCACCTCTCGACCGAAACTCTACACCCACGGTACGCCCACAGTCAAACCTCGGATTGGGGCGGACCGCCCCGGACAGGCACAGACCCAAAAGATGGTTGTTTTCGGTAAATTACGCCTGTAAATCCGCATGTTTGGACCGATGCGGATTGCCACGGACCAGCGCCCGCGTTAAGGCAGGGCGAACGCCAGGATGGTGTTGCTGGCGACCACCACGATGTACTGCCGGCCGTCCACCTGATACGTCATTGGGCTGGAGCGCACCGGCTTGTCGCTGACGTACTCGAACAACTGCTCACCAGTCCCCGCATCGAAGGCGTAGAACTGGCCCGTATCGGTACCCTGCAGCACCAGGTCGCCGGCGGTGGCGAGGTTGCCGCTCACGCCGATTGCGGAGCGGGTCGGCGCGCGGGCCTGCCAGACCAGCTCGCCGCTGACCGGCTCGTACGCCGTGAGCGTGAGCTCCGGCGGCATCTGGTCACGCTTCGATCCCACCTGAGACGTCATGCCGCCGCGCCCCTGGCCGACCTCTATCGAATCGCCGACCGGCCGCACGGTCAGCGCAATCGACCCGTCCTTGCCGGTCATGTACAGCAGCCCGGTGCGTGGCGAGAACGACGGCGGCCCCCAGCTCGACCCGCCGTGCGCCACGACATAGCCGTGGGTCATCGAATAGGGCGTGTAGACCTGCCGCACCCACTGCCGATCCGCCGGGTCGGTCACGATGGGGTAGGTGGCGCAGAACGGATCCATCGGCACACCGCGCGCTGTGTACGGGAACGGTTGGGTCGGCCAGATCTGCTCGCCGGGCACGTCGGTCTCGGTCGGCACGGCCATCTCGACCATCGGATTGAGCGGCTCGCCCGTGGCCCGGTCCCACAGATACAGCAGGCAGTTCTTGCCGCCGGCCCCCACGCCGCGCACCGTCCGGCCGTCGCGCGTCGCGTCGAAGAGGATCGGCCCGGTCACGTGGTCGATATCCCACACTTCATGGTGGATGGCCTGGTAGTACCAGGCGATCTCGCCGGTGTCCATGCGCAGCGCGATGGTGGCGTTGGTGAACAGGTTCATCCCCGGCCGCCCCGACCCGTCGTAGTCGGCCGAGGGGTTGCCGGCGTTGACGTACACCAGGCCCAGCTCCGGGTCGACCGCCGGCACCGTCCAGACGCCGCCTCCCGCCCGCAGGCCGTCGCCCCAGGTCGGCCGCGCCACGTCGTAGCCCTCGTCGCCCGGCCGCTGCGGAATGGTGTTGAAGACCCAGCGGATCTCCGCGGTCCTGGCGTCGGCGGCGATGACCAGCCCGCCCGGGATGTGCTGGTCCGACAGTCCGACCCCGGCGTACAGCGTGCCGTCGTGGATTGCCGGCGGGGCCATCATCTGGTGGCCGAGCGTAGCCGGGTCGAGGTCGGGCGGGTAGTTGTCGGGATACTTGTGGTGCAGCGCAGCCGCCACGATGTCGATCCGTCCGCCGTCGGCGAACGCCGGGTCCGGCTCGCCGGTGGCGGGATCAACCGAGAATATTGTCGTGCCGAAGAACGGGTAGAGCCGGCCGTCGCCATAACCCGGCCCGCGCGGACGGATGACGCGCTTCGAGATCGAGTCGGGACCGAAGTCGCTCGTCCAGAACCGCTCGCCGCTCGTCGTGTCGATCTGGTCGATCGCGGCGTAGCGGCTGCCGTACAAATCGAGGTTGTGCGACGGCCAGTCAAATCGCTGGCCGCCGGCCGCATCCTGAGCGCGGGCTGGGTCCGGCACGGCAGCCGCGAGCATCGTTGCGACAGCCGTGATGATGGCGGCGCTGGCGGCTCGTGTCATTGGCATCGCGCTTTACTGTCGCGCGCTGGCCTGCGAGCGGACACGAGCCGGAACCCGCCTTTTGAGCGGGCGCCCGACACTATCTGACCGCGACCGCCAGTTCCTGCTCATCGAACAGGTGGCCGTCCGAAAGGCGCACCCGCAGCAGGTATTGGCCGGGTTGGGTGAATGTGGCGGTCATCGCTACCGGGCCGTCGGCGCCAGGTTCTGGCGAGTCGGCTTCGACCGCCACGCTGGCCGGCCCGCGCAGCACCGTCCACGTGATGGTCAACCGGTCGTCCATCTTGACAATGCTCGGGCGTGCGCCGGCGCGCAGCACCGGGACGTTCACCGGAACCCGGGGCTCATCCTCCGGCGGCTGGAGGGTCGGCGGCGTTTCCTGCCCGCTCGCCCGCAGGCGGGGGGAGAGCGGCTGCGGCACGCCGTCATCGGTCACGGCTGCGCTCAGCGCCAGCGTGTCCGGCAGGCTGACGGTCTGTGCGGCCGCGGTCACCGACAGCGACGGCGGCCGGTTGACCTTCTGTTCCTCGGTCGGTTCGCGGCCGTTCAGAATAGGGTCGATCTCCCAGACCGCGTCGAGCCAGGCGACCGCCTGCTGGCGCTCGCCGCGGACGGTCAGGCTCCAGATCAGTTCCCGGTCTCCGAAGTCGGCCGGCACCGTCACACTGAAAACCTTGCGGTGGACCCGCGGGTAGAAGAAGGTCGGCTGGCCCGGGTCGGCCGGACCCGCTTCCATCTGGTTGTCCGGCCCGATCGGCACGTGCACCTCTTCCACATGGTTGCGGTTGATGTATCCGAAGTGCATCTCGTAGGTGCCGTCCGGGTTTCTCGACCAGCCGTCGAAGAACGGCGCGACGCTCTGTCCGGAGGTGAACGCGAAGTTGAACGGATCAGCCTGGGCGGCGGCGCCCGCGGGCAGAACGAGCACCAGGGCCAGCGCCAGTAGATGGCGGGCGCTCGTTCGTGCTGCTGGTGTCCGCATGGCGTCGCTCCTACGGCGGCGCGCCGGTGGCTCGCCGCCGGACTAGTTCGTCTTGCGCTGGGCAGTCTCGCGCTCGGCCAGCTCCGCCTCGTACTCCTCGTCCGTCAGGTCGTACCAGCCGATCCACGCGAAGCCCATCTCGTCGATGGTCCGGCCGCCGCTCCCGGTCCAGTTGCGCGGGTCGGGATTGGCGCGGTGGGCCGCCGTGTTGTCGTGCCAGTTGACGACGTGGAGGATAGTGCCGGCCGGCACCAACGGCGCCGCGTCGTCGTCGTAGTTGTAGGCCAGGTGCCAGTTGTAGTCGAAGTGGGCGCAGTTGACGACCTCGGACTTGACCGGCTGGGTCGGGTATATCAGCTCCAGGCACTGGTATTTGCCGAGCATGTGCATGTGCGGCTGGAACATCGTGATCCGCGCCGCCTTGCTGAAGCGCGTATACCCGTCCGTGCGGGTCACCTGGCCCGGAGGCAGGTCGACCAGGCCGGCGATGGTGCCGTGCGCGCCCGCCAACTGCTTGGTCCAGCGGACGTGCTTCGGCACGGTTCCCTTCGGATGGAGGACGATCCCCATCTCAATGACCGTGTCGATGTCCTCCCCGACCGAATGGAGGTGGTAGCTGAGGCGCGTCTGGCTGCCCGCCTGCAGCAGCACGCCGGAGTCGGCCGGGTAGATCTCCGCCTGCTTGCCGGAGGCGTACTCGACCAGGTGGCGTTCGGATTCCACGCCCTCGGTCGTGTCGCCAGGGGCGATCGCGAAGGCGTTGGTGTGGTGCACGACCAGCCGCGCCTTCTTGTCGGCCGGCTTCGTCTGGATGGCGCGGATGTAACGGTCTTCTTCAAGGTCGAACGACGCATAAAGATAGCCGAACAGGTCGGGCCCCACGGCCGGCACCAGGTGGCTGGGGTACTGCACTATCAGGTCCGGCTCGCCGATCTGCCAGTCGTCGGCGCTGCCGTACTGCGGCAGCGGCGGCATGTCCTCCGGGTTGCCGCGCGGCGCGCCGGTGTCCACCCAGCCGGCGATCGTCGCTATCTCGTCGTCCGTCAGTGACGGGTCGTTCTTGAATTCCTGGATGCCGATGCGGCGGTCGAGGTGCCAGGGCGGCATCTCGCGCGACTCCACGCGGTTCTTGATCGATCGCGCCCAGGGCCGCACCTCTTCGTAGGTCATCAGCGACATCGGGGCCACTTCGTCGGGACGGTGGCACCCCGAGCACGAGCGGTGAATGAGGGGTGCAACGTCGCGTGTGAACGTGATCTCCTCGGCGCTCGCCGCCTCCTGGGCCTGCGCCGCGGCCGGGATGGCGGCCAGCGCCACCAGCGCGGCCAGCGCCACAAGTACGGCGGGTGGCCAACGAGAATCCCGGAACTGATGCTTACGCACGTCGTACCTCCAGAATGCAGGTGGCGGTTGCCGTACGCCGTCGTGCGGAATGGATGTGGCGATTATGAGCCTGCCGCGCCGCCAGCGTCAACGGTTGTTCCTGCCGCGGCTCAGGGCTGCAGCCGTTCGATGAACCAGAACGCCGCGCACGCGCCGACGGTGTAGGGCGGAACGAGCCGGGTCCAGGCCGGGATGCGCCAGCCGTGCTGCGATACGGCCCAGAACGCCGTGAGCGCAACGGCGATGAACAGCAGCTGGCCGATCTCCACTCCGAGGTTGAAGAGCAGCAGCGGGAGGGCGATCTCGCCCCGCGGCAGGCCGATCTCCGACAGCGTGCCGGCGAATGCCAGGCCGTGCAGCAGGCCGAACGCGAACGGGACCAGCCACGGCCTGCGGCTCGTGAGCCCCGCCCGCCCGCGCGCGGCGTGCACGAGCTCGACCGCCAGGAACACGATGCTCAGGGCCACGACCGCTTCAATGGTGGCTGCATTGACGCGAATCAGCTCAAGCGCCGCCAGCGCGAGCGTCAGGCTGTGCGCCAGTGTGAACGCGGTGACCGCCGCCACCAGCCGGCGCCCGCCGCCGATCAGGATCAGCAGCAGTAGCACGAACGCCAGGTGGTCGAGGCCACCCAGAATGTGCTCGAAGCCGAGCTGCAGGTAGACGGGCGTCGACACGGCGGCCGTTTCGGCGAACGAGGCGGTCAGCGACGGCTCGGCAGGCGTGAGAAACTGCTCCAACCGCCGCCCGTCGGCCAGGGTTACGCGCACCAGCACGTCGGTGATGGTGCGCTCCAGCCCCTCGATGGTTATCGAGACGCCCTCCAGATCCGTCGCCGCGCCGCCCGCCGGACGCCAGACTCTGATCAGGTGGTTCAGGGTCAGCTGCTGCGCCGCCGGGTCGCCGTCGGTCCAGCCGTTCGAGAGGTGTGGAACGAGGCGCACCGCGCGATCGACAATCACCGGCTGCTTCCACAGGATCTCGACACCGCGATCCGGCGTCTCGGTGATCTCCAGATAGGCCGGTCGCACCTCGTGCCCGCCGACGGCAGCGGCGCACGCCAGCATTCCACACAGTGCGGCAACGCCGGCCGCGGCGCGGCGCAGGCTCATGGCGCCAGATCCTCCCGGACGACTACGTACTTTTCCTTGATTGCGGCCAGCGCCGCGGCGTTGATCTCCCGCCGCTGCTCGTCGAGGTAGTCGGCGCGGACCGCGTCGCGAACCTCGGCGAATGGCCGCTGCCGGGCAGTCTCGGCTGTCTCGACGTATACCAGGTGCCACCCGTATCCCGACTGCAGCGGGCCATGCCATGTTCGCGGCGGGAGCTCGAAGACGGCTTGTGACAGCTCGGAGTTGCCGAAGGCCCGCGACGCACCGGCGCCGTCGACGGCGACGTAGCGATCCCGACCGGTGAACGGATCGCCGCCGTCGGGCGGCTTGCCGTCAGGCTCTACCCGCAACACCGCCGCCGCGGCGGCCGCGCGGGACCTGGCCGCTTCCGAACCGTCGAAGTCCGGTGAGAAGTAGAGGTGTCTGAAGGTGACGTGCGCCGGTACGGCATAGCGCTCGGCACGCCGCTCATGGAATTCTCGCAGCGCCGCCTCGGCCGGCTCCGGCACGAGCGCCACGTCCTCCTGCAGGAACTGCAGCTTCTGCACTACCCGCCGGCGGACGATTTCGTCGCCCTGGTCGAGCCCCATGGCCACGCCTTCGCGGTACAGGATCTCCTCCTCGATGTGCCGCTCGACGAGGTGGTTCAGCTCGGAGGCGGTCGGCGGGCGGCCGAACTGCCACTCGTAGCCGGTGGCCAACCGGCGCACCGCCGCCGGTCCGATGGTGAGCCGGTACTGCTCGGGGGTGCCGTCAAGGAGCCCCCTGGCCAGGAAGATGAGCAGTCCGAGCGCGACAAAGTGGAAGAACGGCTCGCGCGCCAGCGTGCGGGCACGGCGCAGCAGCGGGGCGGCCGTTTTCCACGCGTGCGAAGGGGGCACGAAAGAATGCTATCAGCCCGTGGTGAAGCGCCGCCTCGCACCGAGACCGGTCAGGCGCCCGGCTGGCCCCGCTGGTGTGGCGTCCTTATGGATAAGACCATGATGGTCTTAAAATATGGCCATGACGTCCATAAAGGTGACCGAGCTCAAGGCCCACTTGAGCCGGTATCTGCGGCAGGCCTCCCGTGGCGAGAGAATCACCGTCAAGGACCGGGACGAACCGATTGCCGAGCTGGGGCCCGCTTGCGCCACGCCGCTTTCCTGGCGCGACCGACTGGTGCGCGAGGGTCGGCTCCGACCAGGGACTCAGGACTGGGGCGCTCTGAAGGTCTCGACCATCGAGCGGGGCGTCGACATCCAGTCGTCGCTCCGTGCGGTCCGCGAGGATCCGGATGAAGTACGTCGACGCAAGCGCGGTGCTCCGAGTCCTGTTCGTTGAGCCCGGGCCGTGGCTACCCTCCAGTCAACAGGAGCCTCCACGGCGTTCTCGCAAATCCTCGTCAAGAAACAATCCACGCCAACAGACCGTATTGGATCCGGAGCCGAAGTTGTCGCAGCCCAACTCGTCGCCACCTCCCAAGTACGAAGCTCGCCAGCAGCGTGCAACAGCGTTATAGGGCGGTATCAGCATACGGACCGCGGCTGGCTACGATCTCCGCGGCTGGCTGAAGAGAATCGCCCATGAGAAATAACAGCACGCGGCTCCAAATATCAGAAACGTCAAGGCTGGCACGCCAGTCGGCAAGCTCGGCGTCCCGGGTATCCTGATAGAAGATATGACCGATACGGTCAACGAGCACGAGCCAGCACTCGGAGTCAGGATTCCCACGCTTCCAGGTTTCCGCTTTAGAGGTCTTCTTTAGAATTGCTCGCGTAATCGCGCGATGGAGCTCGGCATGAGGGAAACACCCTTCGTAATTCATTCCAATACCAATGCTCAGCCCTGACATGCCCTGATTACTGGGAGGTGCCGGAAGGAACCCGAGCGCAACGCCGCAACGAAGACGAATAAACGGATCGGGAAGTACGTGACCGGGTTCCGCGTAGGGTGCGAGAGCCGATTTCAACTGGTCAGTCAGCGCCCGCTTGGCAGGCTTTTTCGATTGGTCGTATTCGATCACCAAGTGACGGCGCCCGTAGCTGGAATGGAAGGAAATCTTTGGGAGAATATCCTCAATAACACGACGGACCCCCTCCTCAGCCGTCTTCGTCGAAGTTTCATCGTCGGACTCAAGTTGAAAAAGGCCTGTCACCTCGACTGCGAATTGCCGATCAACAAGGAAGTCGGGGAACCGAGTCCGGTCACGAACGACAGAAGAGTAGTGCTTCCGAAGCCAGCGCTTGACGATGTCCTCACACCACTCACCTTCTGTTCGCGGCCGACTAGCCCAAGTTTACCAACCACAAGACTAACCCAATTTAGAATCAGTGGTTTACGGCGACAGAAATGCCCGAGTGGCACTACAAACGCGCACAAACCGGGGAAATCGGTGGGTCAGACGAGCGTCTTGCGGAGGCCGCCGGGGTGTGGGTCGACGCCGAGCGCGTCGTAGATGGCCCGCTGATCGGGTTCGGCTTGGGTGGCCGTGCGCACATGCAGCGTGCGTCCATCGGGGCGGCGGAAGGTGGCGGTGACGCGCTGCTGGCCTTCCAGGATGCGGCGTAGCGTGGTCCAACTGGCGTGTTCGCCGTGCGCGCGCAGCCGCGTGCGGATGACCTGCACGAGCTGGTAGGCGATGACGGTGATGAACAGGTGGCCGTCGGCTCGCGCCGGCTTGCGGTGGTAGATCGGGCGCAGGCCGAGCTCGGATTTGAGCGAGCGGAAGACGGCCTCGACGTCGGTGAGCGTGGTGTAGGTGCGCCACAAGGCGTCTTCGTCCCAGTCGGTCTCGCTGCTGCGCAGGCAGTAGACGCCCGGATGGGTAACCATCGAGCCGTCCTGGGGGCGGCGAGTCCAGGTGACGGCGACGGCTTGGTCGCCGGCCTCGTTGGCGGTGACGGCGACCTGGTAGTGCGAGGCGACGCGGGAATGCTTGGTCTTCAATCGCCCGATGCGCTGCCAGACCTGGTCGAGGCGCTTGTGCGCGCGGGGGCGCGACAGCCCGTCGTTGAGCTTCGTCAGGGCGGTCTCGAAGCGGGCGGCGAAACGCTCGACGATGCCCCGCTCCTTCTCGGCCCGCTCCTCGGAGTAGCACTGCAGGCGCACTTCGTCGGGATCGGTCGAGACCACCTTGTGCATGTGCACGGTCTGGTCCGACTGCGTCTGGAGCGACACGGCGGCAGCGGCATCGAAGCGGCGGTGGCGTTCGCGGCTGACCACCAGATAGCGGTAGCCGTTGTCGCGCAACCAAGTCACACAAGCGTCGGTGGCGACGCCGCGGTCCATCACCACCAGGGCGCCGACCGGCGCCTCCAGTGCTTCGAGCATCCCGGCCAGCGTCCGGTGTTCCCGGACGTTGCCGGCGAAGACCTTCGAGCGGCGCACGAAGCCGCTGGCATCGAGCATCAGGCCCAGGGTCAGCAGCGGGCAGTCGCTGCGCTTCTCCTTCGAGTGCCCGCGTTGCGCCTGCGGCTGGTCGCTCGCCGCGCCCTCGAAGTAGGTGTTGGTCAGGTCGTAGAGCGTCACCGTCGGCTGCAGGTCGAACAGCCCCATCGCGCGGTCGAACAGCTGCGCCTCGATCGCCTCGCGATGCTTCACCAGCACGTCCGAGGCGCGGTAGAGCTGCATCGCACCGACGGTCTCGAAGTCGACACCGAGCAACTCCCCGAGACCGCTACGCGCCTGCAGCCAGCGGTGCGTCGCGCGCTCCGAGGCGGGCGCGGCCAGACGCCCGACGAGGGCGCCGGTGGCCGCGCTGCGCAGGGCGCCGTTGACGCCCAACCGGGTCAGCAGCGCCGGCAGGTCCAGTTGCTCGAGCGCCCACAGGCCGACCTGCTCCACGCCGACGCTGCGGGGGCGGACCAGCCGCAACGAGTCGACATCGACCGGCTGCACATCGGTCGGTCCTCCGGTCGGCGCGGCCGGGCCGCGGGCGATCAACTGCGCCGCGACCCGTTGCGCTTCCTCGTCCACGGCAGGCGGGCAATCGGCCACCAGCGGCGCCTGACCGCTCAACGCATCGTTGATGCGAGCGCACAGCAGCGGCCAGTCCGCCTGGGGAATATGGAAGTGGCGACCGAGGTTGAGGAGGGTGCGCTGGCGCACGGTGCTGCCGAGGCGTTCGGCGTGCACCAGGCGATGAGAGAAGTAGGGCTTTCCGTCCTCTGTCCGCCGGGTTTGGGTGCGCCGAATGAACATGGTGCCCACCATAGCGGACGTACCTTGTCCCAGGCAACCCATATTATAATATTATGGCACTACATTCTACTCTTCCAAAACCCGATCCTTTGTAATCAATAAGTTGCAGGAATACCACTCCCCGAAAACCGCCTAAATCCGCAAAATGACCGGCAATCTTGGTAAAGATGGGCTAGGATCCATATGAGACAGACTGGCACGCGACGGTCGAAAGAGCAAACCTCCGGGAACTCATCCAGGCTAGCCTGGGCCTGTGAGCCGGAACCCCAATCCGTAAATTGATGCGTAGCTTGCTTCGACAATAGCGGCGCACGAAGCGCGAGGCGTTACCCGCGGGCCGGAATGTCCGGACCGGCGGCACGAGCCCCGGGCGCCTTCGCGCGATTCAGCATGTCCTGGATCCGTTCGTTGCGCATGCTCTGCATGTCCTCCCGGGTCTTGAGGACGATACCGAGCGTCCGTTCGATGGTGGCCGCGTCGAGTTCCTGCTTGTCGAGCGCGACGAGCGCCGCCACCCAGTCGAGCGTTTCCGAGACGCCGGTCACCTTGTAGAGTTCCGCGCGGCGCAGCTCCTGCACGAAGCCGGTCACCTGTTCGGCCAGCGCGGCCGGCGCTTCGGGCACCTTCGTCGTGACGATCTGCAGCTCCTTCTCGAAGCCGGGGTAGTCGATCCAGGCGTAGACGCAGCGCCGCTTGAGCGCGTCGTGCAGCTCGCGCGTACGGTTCGAGGTGATCACGACGACCGGCGGCGCCGAGGCCTTGATGGTGCCGAGTTCCGGGATGGTGATCTGGAAGTCGGAGAGCAGCTCCAGCAGATAGCCTTCGAACTCCTCATCCGCCCGGTCGAGCTCGTCGATGAGCAGCACCGGGGGGCGCGGGCGCCCGTCGCGGAGCGCCTGCAGCAGCGGCCGCTCGATCAGGAAGTCGGGACCGAACAGCTCGCCGGCGCGCGCGCGCCGGTCCGCCGTGGGCGCGCCGTCGGCCTCGGCCAGCCGGATCTCGATCAGCTGCCGCGCGTAGTTCCATTCGTACACCGCATGGTTGACGTCGAGCCCCTCGTAGCACTGGAGCCGTATCAGATCGGCGCCGAGCGCCGCCGAGAGCACCTTCGCAACTTCCGTCTTGCCGACGCCCGCCTCGCCCTCCAGCAGCAGCGGGCGGCGCAGCTTCAGGGCGAGGTAGATCGAAGTCGCCAGACCGTCGTCGGCGACGTACAGATGCTCCGCGAGCCGGCGGCGCAGCTCATCGATGGATGCGGGTGTGGCTGGGGGCATGGTCGCCAAGTTGGTTTGATGATATCAAACAGGAAACGATTCATATATCATGGATTCACGCTTCCTGGAGTAAGCCGCATGCGTAAGACCAGTGTAGACATTGACGACCACCTGATTGACCAGGTGCGTGGCCTGCTCGGAACGTCCTCGATAAAGGAGACCATCGACCGCGCGCTGCGTGAAGTCGTGCGCAGCGAGGCGCGGCGGCAGGAGATCAGGGCACTGGCGGACATGGACGGTCTCGACCTGGCCGATGAGCAGGTCATGGCCGGGGCGTGGCGGTCCGATCCGCGTTCGTCTTCCTGATACATGCCCTATCTGATTGACAAGAGCGCGCTGGCCCGCATGGAGCACCCGCGCGTGCAGGCGCGGCTCGGACCCATCATCGACGCGGGTGAGGCGGCCTCCTGTGCGATCATCGAGCTTGCAGTCCTTTACTCCACCCGCAATCGAGATGAGCACGCCCGCACCCGCGCCCGGCGGGAGCTTGCCTACCGGTACATCGTATTGACGGAGGCGATTTTCGAGCGGGCGATCGAGGTTCAGGGATTGCTTGCCGGTCGGGGGCGGCATCGCCTGCCGATACCGGATCTGATCATTGCCGCGGCGGCGGAGGCGGCGGGAATGACGGTCCTGCACTACGATGCGGATTTCGACGCTATCGCCGCAGTCACGCATCAGGAAACGGAGTGGGTGGCGCCGCGGGGTTCGTTGTGAGCCGGTCATGAAGCGCTTCGCGAGTCCACGTCGCGGAGCCTTGCCCGCTCGTCACTAGCCGGCCCGTTCCGCTGCCGCGGTGATCGCGCGCTGCACGTACACGGGCGTGACCGCCCGGCGGTACTCGGCAGAGGCGAAGATGTCGCCCAGCAGGTCGTAGCCGAGGTCGCTGCCGGCGGCCGCAGCCGCCGCGGCGATCGCATCGGCCGACAGCGCCTGGCCGGCCAGTGCCCGTTCGACCGCGCCGCAGCGCGCCGGAACGGGCGTCACGCCGCCGACGACAACCGACGCGCCGGTGCACGTACCACCGTCGGCCGTCACGGCGGCGGCGGCGCCGATGACGGCGTAGCGCGATGCCGGGTGCGAGAATTTCACGTAGGCGGTGCCGGTGCCGGCTCCGGAGGCCGGCACATGGATGGCGGTCAGGATGTCCTGGTCGCCGAGCGCCGTCGCCATCATGCCCTGGAAGAAGTCCGCAGCGCTGATCGACCGTTCGCCGTCCGGGCTGCTGACGGTAAACGTCGCGCCGAGCGCGGTCAGGACGGTCGGCAGGTCCGACGCCGGGTCGGCGTGCGCGACGTTGCCGCCAATCGTGCCGCGGTTGCGCACCGCCGGGTCTCCGATCTGACTGGCAGCTTCCGCGAGTGCGGCGGCGTTGGCCTTGACGTCCGCCGAGGCGGCAATCTCCGCGTGGGTCGTCAGCGCGCCGATGCGCAGCGCGCCGCCGCCGTTCGAGATGCCGCTCAGCCCGCTAATGCGGCCGATGTCGATGACCGCGGCCGGCGCGGCCAGCCGCAGCTTGAGCAGCGGGATCAGGCTGTGCCCGCCCGCAAGCAGCTTCGCGCCCGGATGCGCGGCAAGCAACCCGCACGCTTCCGCCACCGAGCCGGCCCGGTAGTACTCGAAATCGGCAGCAAACATGGCTCAGCTCCCCTTCGCTTCCTGAATGGCGCGCCACACCCGCTCGGGCGTGAACGGCATGTCGACCCGCGTCACGCCGAGCGGCTTGAGCGCATCCATCACGGCGTTGTAGACGGCGGCGGTCGAGGCGATGGTGCCGGCTTCGCCGATGCCCTTCACGCCCAGCGGATGGTGCGGCGACCGCGTCACCGTCGAGATGACGTCGATAGGCGGCAGCAGGTCGGCGCGCGGCAGGGCGTAGTCGAGCATCGAGCCCGTGACCAGTTGCCCGTTGTCGTCGTAGGCGGCGCCTTCCCAGAGCGCCTGGCCGATGCCCTGCACGACGCCGCCGTGCACCTGACCCTCGACGATTACCGGGTTGATCTGCGGCCCGCAGTCGTCGAGCGCGGTGTAGCCGGTCAGCTCCACCTGGCCGGTGGCGGCGTCCACCTCCACTACCGCGAGGTGCGCGCCGTACGGGAAGACGAAGTTCGGCGGATCGTAGAAGGTCGACGCCTCGAGGCCGGCCTCCATGCCTTCCGGCAGGTCCCAGGCGACGTTCGCCATCAGGGCCACGTCCTGGATCGTCTTCGCCTTGTCGGGGGAGCCCTTCACGAAGAACTTGCCGTCCTCGTACTCCATGTCCTCGACCGACGCCTCGAGCAGATGCGCCGCGAGCACCTTCGCCTTGTCGCGGATCTTGCGGACGGCCAGCGCCAGCGCCGCGCCGCCGACCGCCGTGGTCCGGCTGCCGTAGGTGCCCCAGCCCATGGGGGTTGCGTCGGTATCGCCGTGGATGATCTTCACGTCGTCCGCATCGACGCCAATCTCGCTGGCGACGATCTGCGCGAAGGTGGTCTCCTCGCCCTGGCCGTGCGGCGAGGCGCCGATGAAGACGTGCACCTTGCCCGTCGGGTGGAAGCGGACGATGGCGCTCTCCCACAGCCCGCCCTGAAAGCCGATCGCGCCGGCCACCTGGGACGGTCCGAGGCCGCAGATCTCGACGTAGGACGCGAGGCCTATGCCGAGGTATTTCCCGTTCACCGGCCCGGCGGCCTGCTTCTCCCGCAGCGCCTCGTAGCCGGTGTGCTCGAGCAGCTTGTCCAGCGCGCCGGGGTAGTCGCCGCTGTCGTAGTTCAGCGTCGTGACGACCTCGTGGCCGTCGTCGAACTTCGGGATGAAGTTCTTGCGGCGGACGTCGGCCGGGTCCATGTCCAGCTTGACGGCGAGCATGTCGATCAGCCGTTCCAGCATGAACGTCGCTTCCGGCCGCCCGGCGCCGCGGTACGCCTCCACGGGCACGCCGTTCGTGTACACCCCGTAGACGTCCTCCTTCAGTGCCGGGATCGTGTAGCAGCCCGACAGCATCAGGCCGTGCAGGATGGTCGGTATCCCGGGTGCGGCGGTCGACAGGTAGGCGCCCATCCCGGCGTGGACGGTGCCGCGCAGGCCGGTGATCTTGCCGTCCGCCGTCGCCGCCATCTCGATGTCCTGCACGTGGTCGCGGCCGTGGGTCGTCGCCTGGTAGTTCTCGCTGCGCGTCTCGATCCACTTGACCGGCCGCCCGAGCTTCTTCGAGCAGAACACGGTGACGAAGTCGGCCGGGTAGACGGCAATCTTGCTGCCGAACCCGCCGCCGACCTCCGGCGCGACGACGCGCAGCTTGTCCTCGGGCACGCCGGTGACGACGGAGCAGAGGAAGCGGACGATGTGCGGGTTCTGCGTCGTGTTCCAGAGCGTCAGCTCGCCGGTCGCCTGGTTGTACTGCGCGACCGCGCCGCGCGTCTCCATCGCGTTCGGGATCAGCCGCTGCTGGAGGATGCGTTCCTTGATGACGACGCCGTCCGCCTCGGCCGCGGTGAACGCCGCGTCGACGTCGCCGCCCGCCACCGTCCAGTGGAACGCCTGGTTCCCGTCGATGTCGGCGTGCAGCCGGGGCGCGCCGGGCGCGGCCGCGGCCTCCGGGTCGGTGACGCTCGGCAGCGGCTCGTAGTCGACCTCGATCAGGTCGAGCGCGTCATACGCCTGGTACGGCGTGTCGGCCACGACCACCGCCACGATGTCGCCCGTATAGCGGACCATGTCCTTGGCGATGCAGGGATAGGCGGCGATCTTCAAATCCGAGTCGGGAAGCAGCCAGGCGCACGGCACCGGCTGCAGGTCGCCCTCGATGTCGGCGCCGGTGTACACCGCGTGCACGCCGGCCGCGGCCGCGGCCTGACTGGTGTCGATGCGCGTGATGCGGGCGTGCGCGTGGGCGCTGCGCAGCATGGCCGCGTGGACCATGCGGGGCAGCACGATGTCGCCGGTGTAGGTGGCGCTCCCGGTGATCAGGCGCGGGTCTTCGCGGCGGCGGATTCCGGAGCCGAAGATTCTGCTGCTCATGGCTGTCTCTCCGCTACTCTTGCGCCGGCGCGCCGGCCGCATCCTGGACGGCGCGCACGATGTTCTGGTAGCCGGTGCACCGGCACATATTGCCTTCGAGCCCGTGGCGAATCTCGGCCTCGCTCGGCGACGGGTTGGTGCGCAGCAGCTCGTGCGACGCCAGGATCATCCCGGGCGTGCAGAAGCCGCACTGCAGGCCGTGCTTGTTCCAGAAGCTCTCCTGGAGCGGATGGAGCTGGCCGCCATCGGCGAGGCCTTCGATGGTCGTGATGCTCGCGCCGTCGGCCTGCACCGCCAGCGTCGTGCACGACTTGGCCGACACGCCGTCGACAAGGACCGTGCACGCGCCGCACTGGCTCGTATCGCAGCCGATCTTCGTGCCGGTCAGGCCGGTGACGTCGCGGATGAAGTGGACCAACAGCAGTCGGGGCTCGACCTCATGCTCGCAGACCCGGCCGTTGACGGTGATGCTGACGGGGACTTTCACGCCTCACCTCCCAAGGGACCGGAATTATATCGTTCGGCGGTGGATGCGCGCTACTGCCGAGTCAATCCGAAGTCTTCTTTTCGTATTTCGATATGCGATATACCATGACTCGTGATTCGGAGCTTCCGCATCCGCATCAACAACCGCTGGCGACTGTGTTTCCGCTTTGACGGTGGCAACGCCTACGACGCGGAGATCGTCGACTACCACTGAGGAGGCGTTGGCCCATGATTCGACTGGATCCAGTCCATCCAGGTGAAATTCTGAAGTGCGACTTCATGGATCCGTCGGCGCTGAGTGCGACCGCGCTGGCCAGAGCCATTGGCGTAACGCCAGCACGAGTCAACGAGATTGTGCGGTGCCGGCGTGGCATTACGGCCGAAACGGCGCTGCGGCTTGCCAGGTATTTCAACACTGATGCCCAGAGCTGGATGAACCTCCAGGCACGCTACGAGCTGGCCCTGGCCGAGCGGGACGCGGCGGCCGCACTGCGAGCCATTCGCCCGCGCGACGTGGCGTAACGGCTCGTGGCGGCTGCGTCGCTGCGCTCGGGGGGTCCAAGTAGGTCTCGCACGTGGAGATGGCCTACTGGCTGGCGGCAGCGGTGCTGTTCGGGGCACGCGCCGGCTGGCTGTCGCTGCCCCTGAGACTTCGCGGCGGTGCGGACGTGTCCGCGGCAGTCTCTCATCGGATGGCCGCCATGAGCCATCGGATGGCTTGCACTGGCTTCGAACTCGGCCCGACGCCACCGCGCCCGAAACCGCTGATCGAATGGTTCCATGGAGACTGGGCCCCCCATCACCACGTGGCCGCCCTCACGCTGGCCAAGGCGCAGAAGTGGGATTGTGTACAGACCCGGGTGAAGCTGCGTGCGGGCAACTATCACATGAAGGTCGGACCAGGCGGAGCGGAGATCGTAGTCCCTGGCGAGGCGAGGTCTGTCGAGACCGAGGTGGATAAGGCCCGATTCCTGAACCTGTTGGCGGGGGCAGTGATCGATCCGAAGAATGAAGTACAAGTCGTCGATATGCTGAAGGACTGAAAAGTCCTGTTCCTGCATACGACGGCCTGTAGTTCCATCGTCCGCTATGAGAGCGATGGATCGAGTTGTAGGAGGTGACTGCCGGCGGAGGACAGGCTACGAGCCTTTGCCGTAGCGGTCGGCCAGAGCCTGCTTCTCGCTGGCGCCGAGCAGTTCGTTGAACCGCTCGAAGGCGAACAACTGATCCTCGTATCCGGCGGTGTCGCCCTCGGCGAGCAGCCGGCCGTACGCTGTCTCGAGCGCGCGGGCCGCGGCGAACAGGCCGGTCAGCGGGTAGAGGATCAGCTGGAAGCCGAGCGCGGCCAGCTCGTCCTGCGATCGGAGCGGAGTCCGCCCCTGTTCGACCATGTTCGCCACGGTCGGCTTGGGCGCGCGGCGGCCCACCGCGGCGAGCTCGTCCGGCGACCGCGGCGCCTCGATGAACGTCGCGTCGGCGCCGGCCGCGCGGGCCGCTTCCGCGCGCGCCAGCGCCTCGTCCAGACCGCCGTCGGCGATGGCGTCGGTGCGCGCCACGATGAAGAAGTCGGCATCCCGGCGGGCGTCTAGCGCGGCGCGTATCCTGGCGAGGTATTCGCCGCGCCCGACCACCGTCTTGCCGCGCATGTGGCCGCAGCGCTTCGGCCACTGCTGATCCTCCAGGAAGCAGCCGGCCGCGCCCGCTGCGATCAGCTCGCGCACCGTGCGCGCGACGTTCAGCGCATTGCCGTAGCCGGTGTCGGCGTCCACGATGATCGGCATCTCGACGCTGCGGCAGATGCGCCGCGCGCGCTCGACGATCTCGGTCTGCGTCAACAGCCCGATGTCGGGTTCGCCGATGTACGTCGCCGATACCGCGTAGCCCGAAATGAAGGCGAGCTCGAACCCGGCCCGCTCGGCGATCTTCGCCGAGAGCGTGTCGTAGACGCCGGGAAAGACGGTGGCCTGTTGCTTCTCGAGAACGGTGTGGACGCGTGTAGGCATTTTCTATTCTGTCAGCGTCAGCGCCGGCGCCAGAGCCGTCAGGTCGCCCGCGATATCCGGATGCGGCGTCAGGCCCAGCAGGTGGGCGATGAGCGGATAGACGTCGACTGCCTCGACGGCTGGAAGCGCCGCCCCGGCCGCGATGCTCGGACCCGCGGCCAGCAGGATGCCGTGCATTTCGGGGAGTAGCGGGTCCCAGCCGTGCATGCCGGGACGCCGCAACAGGCGCACGCGCTCGACGGCGCGCGGGAACCCCACCAATCCCAGCCCATCCGGCATCACCAGGATGTCGCCGATGCGGTCGTTGCCGCGGGCGTGCAAATGCGCCGGGATCTCTTCCCGCACGTACGCCCGTGCATGCATCAATCCCGCGTTCAGCTTGTCGCGCAGCGCGCGGCTGCGCGCCGGGTCGCCGACGTGAACGCTCATCGCCGGCCCGGCGGCCATGAGCCGCACGCCGCCGAGGTCGGCAACGTCCGGCAGCACGGTCAGCCGTTCCGGATCGGGTGCGGCCATCCCGTGGTCGGATACGACGACGAGCCCGATACGGTCGGCGTGGGGCAGGGCGTCGACGCCGTGGATCAAACGGCCCAGCAGCCGGTCGGCCGCCTCGATGCTTGACCGCATGCCCGCCGCGTCAGGTCCGAGATTGTGGCCCGCGCTGTCGACCAGCGAGAAGTAGAGCGTGATCAGGTGCGGCCGTGCCGCGGCCGGCAGCGCCAACCAGGCGAGCGCCTGCTCCAGCCGCGAGGCGTTCGTGACGCCGCCGTCGTACGGGCGCCAGTGGCTCGGCCGCACGCCGCCGATGTCCGCCTCCGTGCCGGGAAAGAAGAACGCCGCCGCCACCATGCCCTGCGTCTCGGCGGTCACCCAGATCGGTTCACCGCCCCACCACGAGCCGTCTCCGGCGTCGTCGCTTTCGCGATAGCTGAACTCGTCGCCGCGCACGGGATCGTAGAAGCGGTTGGCGACGATGCCGTGCGCCTCGGGGTACAGCCCGGTCGCGATGGAGTAGTGCCCCGGAAACGTCAAGGACGGGAAGACGCTGATCAGACCCGCGGCCCGCAGTCCGCGCGCGGCGAGCCGGTCGAAGGCGGGGGTGTCGAAGCGATCGAGGTAGTCGGGCCGAAAGCCGTCGAACGAGACCAGCACCACGTACGGCCGCGAGGCCACCGCGGGATGGTTGACACCGCCGCTGCCGGCGCTGGTCTGAATCGCGGCGGCCGGCGGCGCGGACTCGCTGAAGGCGCCCGGTCCGCAACCGCCCAGGCCGGCGGCGAGCAACACGCCGCTGCCGAGCGCGGCGACGCGCTGCCTACAGCGGAACCAACGCCGCTGCGCATTTGCCACGGCCTGTTACGTGCCCAGGTCCAGGGCGAGAACGTCCTGGCGGTCGCGGACGTACAGGATGCTGCCGACGAGCGTGGGCGGCGTCCAGGCGTTCGCCGTCAGGATCTCCGCGCGTGCGTGTACCTGGAGGCCGTCGTTGGTGGCCGAGGCCAGGGCGACCTCGCCATCCTCGTCGACAATCACCAGGATGCCGCCGGCGTCGAGCAGGTGTGCGCGGGCGAAGGTGCGCTCGCGCCACACCTCCGCGCCGGTTTCCGCGTCCAGCGCGGCGACGAACGCCGGTCCGAAGTCGCCGGTGCTTCCGAGGATCAGATTCCCGATCCGCAGCGCGTTGCCGAAATGCACCCGCATCCGGCCGTTGAACCATGCCTCGTTGGCCGTCGTGCGCTGCCCGCCCCGGTTCAAGTGGATCATCCGGCTCCCGCCGTCGTACGCGGAGGAGACGAACAGCATGTTGCCGGGCCCCCACAGCGGCACGCTGATGTTGAGGCCGAGCTCGTTGGTGTGGGGATGGCTCCACAGCCGGCGGCCGTCCTGCGGATCGAGGCCGACCACCTCCTGCTGGCCGAGCACGACCAGCTGTGATTGGCCGTCGACATCGATCAGAAGGGGAGAGCCGGGAGCAAGGTCGATCTCGGGGCTGCGCCACGCCACGGCCCCCGTCTCGCGATCGAACGCCGCCACCCCGTGGCCGCTGCCGCCCAGCGGCTGGATGATGTTCTCCCCGTAGGCGATAGGACTGGAAGCGAACGCGTTGTACTCGTCCAGGTCGAACATGTCGACCAGATTGTGCGACCACTGCAGCGCTCCCGTCCGTGCGTCGAGCGCATGCAGGTGCCCGTTCACGCCGATGGTGAACAGGCTGCCGCCCGCCAGGACGGGGGTGGAGTAGGGACCCGGCCCGGCCGAATTCAGCCAGACCTCGAAGTAGCCGTTGCCGAGGAGCGGGGCCTGGTAGGCATGCTGCCAGCGGGTGGCGCCGGTGGCGGCGTCGAGGGCGACGACGACCTCATCGTCGTCCTCGCGGTACATCGTGAACAGGAGGTCGCCGCCGGCCAGAATCGCCGAGTAGCCTTCGCCCAGCGGCCGGTGCCAGAGCCGGGTCGGGCCGTCCTCGCTCCACGCACGGGGGACGGCGGCCGCCTCGATTCTGAAATTGCGGTCCGGGCCGCCCCACTGCGGCCAGCCGGCGGTGGCCGGAGCCTGCGCGGACATGGCCGCAAGCGCGGACGCGGCCAGCGCGACGGCGGCTATCGGTATCAAATTCCGGGACATTTGGCGCTTGCAGCGGACAGCGGCGCGCGCTTCAGCTACGGGCCGCAGGACAGGTGGGGTGAGTGAGGGGATTCGAACCCCCAACATCCGGAGCCACAGTCCGACGCTCTACCCTTGAGCTACACTCACCATGGTCTGCCTAGTTTAGCCGATTCCCGGCCATGAACCGCGCGCGGTGGGTGACGGGCCGGCGCCCGGCATGAACCGTAATGGCTGCTGCGTACGTCTACAATCTCAAGAAGGCTACAATCGGCCGAATCCGTGCGGATCGGTCCGGAGGAGGATACAGAACCATGAAGCGCGTATTACTGACCGCGTTGCTGGTGGCGTTGTGCGGTGGCTTGAGCGGCAGCGCGCAAGAGGGCGTCACCGGCAGTTGGGCGATGGAAATCACGAACCCGCTCGGTCTTATCAACAAGGTCGCGCTGGTGCTGGAGCAGGACGGCGAGACGCTCAGCGGCATGGCGGGCGACACGCCCGTCGAAGGCACCCTTGACGGCAGCGACATCACGATGTCCTACGACGTGCCGGAAACGCAGGTCGGGCCGATGACGCTGATCTTCGAAGGCACGGTCGACGGCTCGAACATGGAAGGGGCGGTCACCTTCGGCCACTTCGCCAGCGGCACCTGGACAGCCGCCAAGGACGAATAGGAGCAGGCCGCCGCGGCCGCCGCGTTGCTGATGCCCGCCGGAACCGGCACGGATGCCGTGCAAGCCGCGCGCGTCATGGTCGACGCGTTTCGCCTGTCGGCCACCCGGAACGACGCCGCGGGCATCCTGTCCGGGATACTCGACGGCTTGGCCGAGCTCGTGCGCCTCGACGCCGCGGGCGTCTACATCGTCGATGCCGCGGGGCGCAAGCTGCGTCACAGCCTGGTCCGCGGGTGCGACATGCCCGTACCCCAGATCAAGGCGCCGTTCGACGGCCAGGGCGCCATCGGCACGGTGCTCGCGACTGGCCGTCCGGTGCAACTCGCCGGCGACTCACCTCAGGCTTCCGAGGGGCGCGGCTGCGCCCGCTCGCGGCTGCTGGTGCCGATCCTGGGTGCGACCGGCAGGGTGCTCGGCGCGCTCGACGCATGGTCCGACGACCCCGAGGGCTACGACGCCGAGGCGGCGCACCTGCTGACCATCTACGGGCACGCGGTTGCCGGCGCCATCGAGAGTGCGCGGCTGCAGGCCGAGGTGATCGACAAGCGCCGGATGGACGTCGACCTGGCGCTCGCCCGCCAGGTGATGCAGGAGCTGCTGCCGAACAACACGCCGGATCTGCCCGGCTTCGACATTGCCGGCAGCCATGCCAGCTCGCTCGCGGTCGGCGGCGACTATTACGAGTTCATTCCGCTCGGCGACGACCGCTGGGGCGTCGTCATCGCCGATGTCGTCGGCAAGGGAATTACCGCGGCGCTGCTGGTGTCCGCCATTCGCGCGTCGATTGCGTCGCTGGTCGGCCACGAACTGGCCGTGCGCGCCATCATGCGCCGGGCGAACCGCTTCTTTCACGAGTCGGTCGAGGACGGGAAGTACGTCACGCTGTTCTACGCGGTCCTCGACGTTCAGCACCGCCGCCTGCTGTACTCCAACGCGGGACACGTGCCGCCGGTCCTGCTGCGCAAGGGCGGCGGCGTGGAGCTGCTCGATGACGGCGGTGTGCCCCTCGGCCTGTTCGAGGCGCCGCGCTATGTCGACGGCTACGCCACGTTGCGGCAGGGCGACCTGCTGGCGCTGTACACGGACGGTGTGGTGGAGGCGATGGATCGGGACGACCAGCCGTACGGGCTCGACCGCTTCGTGGCCACGCTCGCGCGGGCGCGCGACGCCGGCGCCGGCGAGATCTGCAGCGCGGTGATGCGGGACGTGCGGCAGCATCTCTCCGGCGGCCCCTCGGACGACTGCAGCCTGGTCGTCATCAAGACGAACTGAGATGGCTGAACGCAGAACTGGCAGCGCGCGCCGCGCGCTTGCGCTGACCCTGGTGGTTGCGGGGCTGCTCCTGGCGTCACCCGCGCGCCCCGTCGCGCACGATATCCCCGCCGACGTGACGGTGCAGGCGTTCGTGGCGCCGCAGGGCGAGCGCCTCCACCTGCTCGTCCGCGTCCCGCTGGAAGCGATGCGGGACTTCGTCTTCCCGCAGCGCGGGCCCGGCTACCTGGATCTGGCCGCCGCCGACTCCGTGCTGCGCGACGCGATCATGGTCTGGGTCGGGGATGGGCTGGCGGTCTACGAGGACGATCGCCTGCTGGCCGGCCAGCAGTTGCGGGCCGTGCGCGTCTCGCTGCCGTCCGACCGGTCCTTCGCCAGTTATGAGCGCGCGCTGGCCCACGTCAGGGGACCGCCGCTGCCGGCCGACACGGAGATCATCTGGCAGCAGGCGATGCTCGACGCGCTCTTCGAGTACGAGATCGAGTCGGACCAATCCAGGTTCTCGATCGATCCGACGCTCGGGCGGCTCGGCATACGGACGATAACGGTGCTGCGGTTCGTGCTGCCGGACGGCGCCGTGCGGGCGTTCGAGTACGCCGGGAATCCGGGACTCGTCCGGCTCGACCCGCGCTGGCACCAGGCGGCCCTGCGGTTCGTCGCGCTCGGCTTCGAACATATCCTGGACGGCATCGACCACCTGCTCTTTCTCGCCTGCCTCGTGATCCCCTTCCGGCGCTTCGTGCCGCTCGCCGCCATCGTCACTTCGTTCACTGTCGCGCATTCGGTGACGCTCATCGCCTCCGCCTTCGAGCTGGCGCCCGACGCCCTGTGGTTCCCGCCGCTCGTCGAGACGCTGATCGCGATGTCGATCGTCTACATGGCGTTCGAGAACATCGCCGGCGTGCGGCTGCGCCGCCGCTGGCTCATCACGTTCGGCTTCGGGCTGGTGCACGGCTTCGGCTTCTCGTTTGCGCTGCGGGAGACGCTGCAATTCGCCGGCTCGCACCTGCTGACGTCGCTGCTCTCGTTCAACCTCGGGGTCGAGCTCGGACAGTTGCTGGTGCTGGCGCTGCTGGTGCCCGCGCTCCATCTGCTGTTCCGCTACGTCGTCGCGGAGAAGCTCGGGACCATACTGCTGTCCGCGCTGGTGGCGCATACGAGCTGGCACTGGATGACCGAGCGCGCGGCGCAACTGGCCCTGTTCGAGTTCGAGCCGGTGTGGCCCACGTTCGATCTGCTGCTGCTCGCCAGCGCCATGCGCTGGGCGATGCTGCTGCTGATCATCGCCGGCCTGCTGTGGCTGATGCACGTCCTGTTCCCGCAGGGCGATGATGGCGGGAAGGCTACCGTGCGTGCTCCGGCAGCGCCAGAGCAATAAGCTGCGGCACGCGCGCGCCGCCCACCGTCAGCGCGATGTACTGCCGCCCGGCCGACATGTACGTCATCGGCGTGCCGATGGCGCCCCCCGGCAGGTCGATTGACGCGATCTCCTCGCCGGTCGCCTTGTCGAAGGCGACGAGGCGCGGGCCGTCGTTGGCGCCGCCCGCGGTCAGCGCGTGGATCAGCAGCGTCTTCGTCAGCACCGGGCCGACGCGCCCGCTGTCGCCGCCCAGGGGCGGCAGGTCCAGGTCGCGCAGCAGCGGCAGGTTGCGGATCCGGTCGCCGTCCCCCAGCGGCCGCATCCACAGGTGTTCTCCCGTGTTCATGTCGATCGCCGTCATCCGCGAATAGGGCGGCTTGAAGAGCGGCAGCCCCTGCGGGAGCTGCGGGCGGTGGGTCAGCGCGCCGCGCGCCTCCAGGACCGCCAGGGTGGTGTCCTCGCCCGGCTCCGGCGCTCGGAAGTGCTTGACCGTGTAACGGTTGGCCGACGGCACGTACAGGATGCCGGTCTCCGGATCGACGGCGGCGCCGCCCCAGCTGCCGGCGCTGAACCCGGGCCGCACGATGGTGCCGCGCTTGCTGTGCGGCGTATACAGCGGGCCGATCCGGTACGGTTCGACCGCCTTGACCGCCATCTCGCGAATTTCGGGCGTGAAGTCGGCCAGATCGTCGATCGCCACTCCCTGGTAGTCGAACGGCGCCGGGCGCGTCGGAAACGGCTGGGTCGGCCAGGGGACCTCACCCTCGATGTCGGTGTCGGTCGGCACCGGCCGCTCCTCGATCGGCCAGACCGGCTCGCCGGTCACCCGGTCGAAGACGAACGTGAACCCCTGCTTCGTGATCTGCGCCACCGCCTTGATCGGCCGGCCGTCCACGGTGATGTCGATCAGGTTCGGCGCCGCCGGCAGGTCGTAGTCCCACAGACCGTGGTGGACCATCTGGAAGTGCCAGACCCGCTCGCCGGTCTCCAGGTCCAGGGCGACGAGGCTCTCGGCGAACAGGTTGGCGCCCGGGCGGTGGCCGCCGTAGTAGTCCGGCCCGGCGGTATTGAGCGGCAGGTAGATGTAGCCCAGCTCGGGGTCGATGCTCATCATCGTCCACACGCCCACCTTGCCGGTCTCGCGCCATGAATCGCCGCCCCAGGTCTCGTTGCCGAATTCGTCGCCCCGGGGAATCGTGTGGAATGTCCAGCGGGTCCGGCCGTTGCGCGCATCGAATCCGCGCATCCAGCCGGGCGGCATCTCCTTGCGGTTGTTGTAGCTCGAGATCGACATCGGCGTAACGACCGTATCGCCGAACACGATCGGCGGGGACTGGACGGAGTACGGCAGCGCGTTCAGCCAGTCGCGCTCGCCGCGCGCGGCGCGTGGAATGCCGTCCAGGAGGTCCAGGCGCCCGTCCGTTCCGAAGTCGGCGCACGGCCGGCCGGTCTTGGCGTCGACGCAGATGAGATATCCGCTGCCGGTACCGAAGAAGATCCGCTCGTCGGCCCGGTCCGGGCCGCTCGACCAGTACGCCACGCCGCGCTGGTTCCAGCGCGCGGTCATCGTGGTGGTGCCCTCCTCGTAGCTCTTCGGGTTGAAGACCCACAGCGTCTCGCCCGTCCGGGCGTCGATCGCGGCGGCCGCCGACGTCGGCATGTTGATGAAGATGCGGTCGCCGACCATCAGCGGGGTGGCCTTGAAGTTCGTGAGGGTCGGGGGTTGGCCGTCGCGCCAGCGGCCGGGGTCCAGGCGGTTCAGCTCGGCGAAGATCAGCCGCGAGTCGGTGCGCCACTCCGCGCCGCCCGGCATCGTCAGGCTCAGCACGGCGTCGGCGGATCGCCAGCGCCAGGCTATCTCCAGGTCGCCGAAATTGGCGCGGTCGATCTGGTCCAGGGGCGAGTACTTGGTGCTGCCGAGGTCGCCGCCGTAGGTGGGCCATGCGCCGCTTGCGGGCGCGCCGTGCTGCGCCGCCGCAGGGCCCGCGGCCAGCAGCAGCGCGGCGAGCGCGCCGCCGAGGAGCCGGTTCGCGTGTGCAGCAGGCATGTCACGCTCCTCCGCTATTCCCGCGACGGCAGGGTGAAGGCGATCAGTTCCCCGAAGTGGCCCCCGCCGCTCACGGCGACGACGAGGAATTGCCGGCCGTCGAGCATGTAGGTCATCGGCGAGCCGGTCTGCGGGGCCGGCAGGTAGACGGCGCCCACTTCGGCGCCGGTCGCCTTGTTGTAGGCGCGCAGCATTGCGCCCCGGCGGCCGGACGGCGTGGTGAACACACCCGGCTCGCCCGCGACCACCAGCGTGGCGGTCACCAGCGTCCCGACGCTACCGGGCCGGCCGGTGCGCGGAATGGTCATGCCTTGCAGTTGCGGATGGTCGCGGACGTGGTCCGGCGTCGCGCCGTGCGGCACCTGCCAGGCGATTTCCCCGGCGTTCAGATCGATCGCCGTGATGCGGCCCCACGGCGGCTTCAGCAGCGGCAGTCCCTGGACCGTCAGCTGTCCGGCGGCGACCGGCACCACCAGCGTGGCCCGCGGGCCTTCCCAGCGGCTTACCACGGGCGGCGTGTAGATCGGCCCGAGCCGGTAGTGCGAGACCAGCGCGACCGCCTCCGCGCGCAGCGCGGGGGTGAAATCGATGAGATCGTCGATGCCGATGCCCTGCCGCTCGTACGCCGGCGGCCGGGTGGGGAACGGCTGCGTCGGTGAGTACCATTCGCCGGGCACGTCGCCGCGCGGCACGGGGCGTTCCTCGATCGGCCAGATTGGCTCCCCGGTGGCGCGGTCGAAGAGGAACATCCAGCCCTGCTTGGTGGGCTGGGCGACGGCTGCAATCCGCCGCCCGCCGACCGTGACGTCGGCCAGGATCGGCGCGCACGGCAGGTCGTAGTCCCAGAGCTCGTGGTGCGTGAACTGGAAGTGCCAGCGCCGCTCGCCGGTCCGGATGTCCAGGGCGACCAGACTGTTGGCGAACAGGTTGTCTCCCGGCCGGTGCCCGCCGTAGAAGTCGTTCGTCGGCGTCTCGGTCGGCACGTACACCAGGCCGAGCTCCTCGTCGGCCGACATCTGTGACCAGGCGCCGGTATTGCCGGTATAGGACGACGAATCGTTCAGCCAGCTGTCGCGGCCATACTCGTCCGCGGTCGGCACGGTATGGAAGATCCACAACCGCCGGCCCGTGCGCACGTCGTAGCCCCGCACGTAACCCTTCGCGTTGCGCGCGCTGGGGGGCACGATCCCGGCGATCGGATTGTTCCCGGCGTGCGCGGCGCCGATGACGATGACGTCGCTGGCGATGAGCGGCGCGGCCTGCAGTCCGATGTCGGCGGCGACCGGATCGATCTCCTGATCGTTGTCCCGCCGCAGATCGACCATGCCGTCGCGTCCGAATCCGGGCAGCGGCCGGCCGGTCTTGGCGTCGAGGGCGACCATCTGGTAGCCGGGCGTGACGTACACGATCCGCTCGTCCGCGCCGTCGGCCCAGTAGGCCAGGCAGCGGCCGGACAACCGGCGCGGCGCGGCGTCGCCGCGCGCCCCTTCGTCGAGGCTGAACACCCACTTCAGCTCGCCGGTCGCCGCGTCGAGCGCGAACACGGCCCGCCGCGTGCCGCCGGTGGCGTACAGCATGCCGTCCACCACGAGCGGCGTCGCCTGGTAGTACGGCTCCGGGCGGGGGCCGAGGTTATCGGTCTTGAAGTGCCACGCCACTTCCAGCCGGTCGAAGTTGCCGGCGTCGATCTGATCCAGCGGCGCGTAGCGCGTGCTGGCGAGATCCGCACCGTAGGTCGGCCAGTCGCCGGCGGCGGGTGGCTGTCCGTATGCCGGCGCCGCGGCCAGGGCCAGGCCGGCCAGCAGGCAGCAGACGCCGGCGGGCGCCTGCCTCAACGTTCGCTGCGTCATTATCAACTTGGGGCTGCGCCCCAAACCCCCGGCGGCCGCTAGCGGGGACCCCTTTGCCCCGCGCCGCGTCCGCCGAGGCCCGCCGTGCGAGCCTGGGGATAACTGCTGCAGTGCTGGTCGTCTCCCTGCCGGTCGGGCTAGCGAGGTTTCGTTAATCGCAGTCCCCGCGCTGTAGACTAACCGCGATCTACGAGTCATGGAAATCCTTGGTGTCGTCGTCTCGCTGCTGGGACTGATGTACTTCGCGTACCGCGGGATCAATGTCCTGGTCCTGGCCCCCTTCATGGCGTTGTTCGCCTGTTTGTTCCACGCGGACGCCCCGCTGCTCGCGTCCTACACACAGGTCTTCATGCCCGCCCTGGGTGGCTACCTCCTGCAGTACTTCCCGGTGTTCCTGCTGGGCTCCATCTTCGGAAAGCTCATGAGCGACAGCGGCGCCGCCGCCGTCATCGGGCGGTTCGTGGCGTTCAAGCTTGGCGCGGAACGCGGGCTGCTGGCGGTCGTCGTGGCCTGCGCCGTGCTCACTTACGGCGGCGTCTCCCTGTTCGTCGTGGCGTTCAGCGTCTATCCGATCGCGGCGGAACTGTTCAGGGAAGGGCAGATCCCGAAACGTCTCATCCCGGCCGCAATCGCGCTGGGCTCGTTCACCTTCACCATGTCCGCGCTCCCGGGCACGCCGTCTATCCAGAACGCCATTCCGATGCCCTTCTTCGGGACGACGGCGTTCGCCGCGCCGGGACTGGGCCTGGTCGGCGCCATAGTGATGTTCGGCGTGGGTTATCTGTGGCTCGACGGCCGGGCCCGCCGGGCGCAGCGCCGCGGTGAAGGCTACGGGAAGCCGCTCGACGACGCCGAAACTGCCGGGGGAACGGGAGAGGCTCGTCGCGTTCCCTCCGTGCCGGCTTTCGTCAAGGCCATCACCCCGCTGGCCATGGTCCTTGTGATCAACCTGGTGTTGTCGCGGTGGGTGCTCCCGGCGATGGACCATGGCTATCTGGCGGACACGAGATTCGGGGCAACCAGCCCCGCAGCGGTGCTTGGGCTGTGGTCGTTGATCGCCGCCATCTTCGGCGCGATCCTGCTCCACCTGTACCTGTACCGACACCAGCTCCGGCGCCCGGTCGCATCGATCAACGAGGGCACGTTCGGCAGCATGTT
>CBDHGX010000001.1:0-52246 GCA_965263195.1 Vicinamibacterales bacterium
CGTGCGCTGACCCCGCCGTTTCGCAGGACCGTCCCGGTCGGGTTTGAAGTCGAGTTCGGGAAGGTCGATTCAGCGGCGCGCCTCGTCTGGGACGACGGTCACCGCCGCTCCGGCGACGCGCTCGGGCAGCACGTCGGGTCCGCCAGTGTGGACGTCTCGAAGGCCAACGCCAGACGTGCCGCCGCGATTGACCTCCCGGTCTGCTCGCCAATTGGCGCGTTCAGCCCGCGCCGTCGAGGACCTGCTTTTGCGCTTTCGAGCCGTCGCCTGTTTCAGATCGGCGGACGACCGCGTCCGTAGCCGCTGAGCCCGCACCAGGTCAACCGTTCGTCCTCTTGAACCAGGTCCTCGCCGCCGCGTCTTGCGCCTCAAGGGCGTCTCGTCGCACTCCGGACAGCCGCGGTCTGTCGTCTCCGGAACACTGGCGTCCATGATGCCGCGGCGTTGCGTCGACGAACGAGCGCGTGCAGCGCCAGCTCCAACCGCGCGAGCTGGCTGCATCCGTCCTCGTGATGGTCATGCACGCATACTTGCCTCGGCCGTCTGCCGTCGAGGACGGCGCCGTCCCGAAGCCAGGCAGCTATCGCGTGGGCGGCGGAGTCCAAGAGTGACGTCGAAACGGTGTTGTTCAATGCCCGTTTGACAACGGCCTCAGCGTGTCGCCCTTCGGGCAGGTTGACGGAAAGCCGAAACACCATGGTCAGGGCCTCGACATCCCATTCGACTGCCGGCTGCTCAGTAAACGGCGACGAAGCGCCTTCACGTGTGCGGCTTCGTTCCTGAAGTGCGTGGCGGACGTCGGCCGCGGGTATTCCGACCGCGGCGGCGACATGATCGCGCGATCCAGCCCGACGGACGCCGGCCGTATTCCGTCAGCCCCGATACGTCGATGATCTGAGCACCGGACAGGCCGTCTGCGACGCCAGCACCGAGTCCGCTCGCAATAGCGGCTGCAGGCCGCAGGCTTCCAAAAGCCTGTCGTACGCTGCTAGACATTCCTGGATTACCTCCTTCTCTACGCTCTGCATCGTGAAACCGACTCCGACGAGCTCCGTCAAGGCACACGTGGTTGCTGACGGGCCTCATCGAGATCCCGACGGGCAGTCCATGTGGCTGCCATCCTTTTGAGATCCGCGCGTGTTCTATGACCAGCTGCGGCGATCACCTGTTTTGCAGCGCGTCCACTTGGCCACGTCAACGCAACTCGGCATAGAACGACGGTCCGGATCGGGAGAACGTCCAACGAGCGACGGCCTGCACCGCGCGCATGCATTAGCCAAGAATTGACCTGACTGGTTGGTGGCGGTCTGCGGCGTCTTCGCACCTGGTCGACTTCCAGTTCCGCCGGCAGGCGGAGCTGAATTCGTTGCCGTAGGTGGATATCTGTTTCAGCCATTGGTCCAGCCTCGCTGTTCCGACAAGGTTGCACTGTGCGGCTATCACATAAGTTGAGGCCACGCAACTTATTGCGCGGAAAGGCGCGCTGGCGAGACGGTCGAGCGCCGCGTGGCTCGCGTCGTTGACGGCCTGCGCGCTGAAGCGCCCTGGGTGATGGGGGCGCCGCCGCTGGTCGTTCGCTGCGAAGCGCGCTGCCGGCCTCCTGAGGATCGGATCTCGCCGCCGCCGCGGATCCAAGCAGGCGTCTCGGATGCCGACGGTCAACGCCCTCCGACGGCGGCCGGCCGCTTGGTGCGGGCCTGCGCCGGACCCTTGCGACGATTGGGACCGCGCCAAGCGACGCGCGCTCAACGCTACGACCAGGCGCGACGAGCTGATGCTCGCGCAGTCGTGGCCGTCGATCGGCCGCCGGCGCGGTCCGACCCGTTCGATCGAGGCGGAGTGCATGACCGGACCCGGATCGTGGCCGAAGGTCGGGCCGCCGCGGAGGGGGCAGCCAGTTGCAGCCGTTGTCGAGGTCCTCTGGGCGGGATCCTATCAGGTGCTGTTCCTCGACCGGGGAGCATGACCGGACTAAGTTCGAAGAGCTCGCAACGAAACCGGGGGTTCTGCCGTTCGGTTGGAAAGCACGGTATACCCACTGCTCGAGATCCCACGGCGGGTGACGGCTCGTTTTTGGGATAAGCGGCCGGACCGGTGCAGATCGCCCGGGGCGTTCCGACCAGTGCGGCAATCCAGTGGGCTGTCTCCAGCGTGTCGACTCTCGCGGAGAGCTTCCCGAACTGGTACGGCGGTTCCATGAGATGCCGACACCGAACGTTCCCGTACATGCTTCGTGCGGCAGCGGTCAACAGTGTCAACGAGTTGATCGTGCATGGATTCGAGTCATCCCGTTCACTATCTGTACCCTCCCGGTCCCGTTATTCGGCGATCGCAGCGGGGTGTCGGTCCTCGCTTGCCGTGGCCGCCGACCGACGGGCGCTCCGTAGCGCCGCGATCGGATTGCCGGTTCGGCCGGTGCCGCGTGGGCTGGTGCGTGGTGGGCAACGTAGCACCTCGGGGTGCTGGGGCGAGCTGTGCTCGATCTTGTTGAGGCGCCGATTCGTGAAAAATCGGCAGGCTGCACGCGGCTGAGGTGAACAGGTCGCGCACGGCAGCCTGCAGGCTGGCTCAGCGAGATCGGCTCGCCACACTGCCGCAGGGTGTTCAGTGCCGGCAGCTTGCATCTGCGGGCTTGAGCGAGCTCTCGACTTGCGGCCCGGATCGAACGTGATCTCCCGAATCTCAGGGCACCTCGACGGCTGGCAGAACGAATCCCGCAAGACCGAACACCGGACTGTCATTGTGTTTTGGGTCTGTGCGGCTGATGTAGGGACCGATATGCCCAAATTCATCAAGGTAGGCGAAGTACAGCACCCACAGACCCTCAGTTACGTCAACGAGAACCGGTTGTGGTCCCGGCCGTAGGATGGGATCTGCACGAATCTGGTCGGTACCCTGATCCCGAGGACCGAGGCTGGCCGGGCCCCAAGGAAAAGGGCCGGCGGGGGAGGTCCCCACCGGCCCGAAGGAACAACTCGGCGTTTGCTGAACGTCAGACTACCACTTGACCTGTAGCGCCAGTCGCATCATCCGTCCCTGAAGGACCGACGTCGGCGTGAACAACGCGCTCCCGTAGGTGTCGTTGTCCGACAGGACCGAGTTGTTGTTCATCAGGTTGTAGATGTCGACCTGACCCGAGTACTCAGTGCCGCCGATGCGGAAGAGCTTCCGTATCGCGACGTCGACCTGGGTCCAGTACTCGAAGTAGTCGGTGCCCGGCGGTCGAAGCTGGACGCTCTTGGATTCGGTCCGCTGGCCCCCGGGGTAGTAGCTCGCCGGAATCTGCCACCGGACTTCACGCTCGTTCCCCGCGTACGCCTGAAACGACCCCGAGACCTCGAAGTCGCCCGGCAGCGGGTACGCGCCGAACATCTTGAAGTCGTTGCGGAACGGAATCCCGATCTCGCTCTGGTTGCAGAAGCGCCCGCCCTGGATCCGGGAGCGGTTGATGTCGATGAACTCCGCCAGGCTGACCCCGTTCGGGTTGTCGAGATCGCAGGTGTTCGAGATGTGCTGATGCGCCGTCCAGCCGCCGAACAGCGTGCCGCCGTTCGGCAACCGGGCCTGCATCGAGACCTCGAACCCATTGTAGATGTTGCTCATCAGGTCCGAAGTCCTGTCGACGCGGTCGGTCAGGCCCTGGGTCGCCGGGTCGCGGTTGAACGCCATGAAGGTCGTGCCGACCATCGACGGGAGCACGCCGACCGGGTCGTCGAACGTGACGCCGAACGGCATCCACGACCCGCACGGCACGCCGGCCTGCGCGGTCAGCGGGTTGCAGCCCTGGATGAGCACGTTGCGGGTGCCTTCGATGTCCTGGAACACGCGGCGGTAGTAGGCCGCCGTGACCGACACGCGGGGGGCGATCTCGTGCTGGATGCTGCCGGTCCACTCGAGGTTCCACGGTCGCTCGATGTCCGGTTCCGGACGGCGGTCCGCCTGCGCGAACTCGGTTGCGGCGAAGATGGCGGCGTTGTTGAGCAGGCCGATCTCGTGGTCCTGCGCGATGTTATCGCCGTTCGTGTTGAGGTGCTCGGCGCTCAACCCCGCGCCTGCCAGTTGCGCGGCGGTCGCGCAGTCGGCCGTGCTGCCGAACGGCGTGTAGGCGCCGCCGTGGATCGCCGGGTTCAGCGCGCAGTCGAACCAGTTCCGATCGTCCCCGATGTTGCGGACCGGGTGATACCGTCCCGCGAACCCGGCCACGATCGGTGTGACGAATCGATTGACCCCGAACTTCAATGCGGTGCGGGCGTCGCCGAACAGGTCGTAGACCAGGGTCAGGCGCGGCGAGATGTCGTTGAAGAACGGCTTGACGTCCTGCTCCGGGAAGTTCCGTGCGGCGATGAACCGGCCGCCCTGGATGGCCGAGCCGGCGCGGTTGAGATTGTTCCGCGAGCCGAACGAGTCGATCCGGACGCCGGCATTGATGGTCAACCGGTCGATCGTCCAGGTGTCCTGGGCATACACGCCGAGGTCGCGATGCACTTTCGTGGCGTTGACCTGCGGCGAGTTGAACACCTGCGCACTGTCCGGTACGCCATCCCGATAATGCTGGACGAGGTGGGCGTTGTACTCGTAGGCGCGGCCATCCCCAACCCGGCCCCACTGCATGCCGAACTTGAAGTTGTGGGAACCCGTGACGTACGACAGCGCCGTGCTGGTGGTCCAGCGATGGTCCGGCGTGATCCAGATGTTGAGGCCGTACCCGTTCTCGCGCGTCAGGAGGTTGTCGTCTACGTGACGCACGCCGTCCCGGAACCACGGCCTGGTCTGGTCGTAGCCGAGCGGGTGGTAGCAGGGCGTCTGGATGCAGGTCCGCAGGTCGCTCGGGGGCCGCGGCGACATGTCGAAGCCGGCGCCCGACCGGTTCGTGACCGGCTTGTTCGGCTGGTTCGAGATCAGGAGCGTCTCCTGCACCTGCGAGAAGCCGACCTCCAGCAGCATGCGGCTGCTGATCGTCGACGTCCACTTCGTCTGGAACGTGTGGTAGTTCGCATCGTTCGGGTCGCGGTGCGACGCGGCGAGCGTCGGCTCGACGTTGCTTCCGAACTCGCGCCCCTTGAACTTGAAGATCCGGTCGAGGTAGGCGCTCACCTTGTTGCGCTGCGAGATCTGTGACGTCAGGCGGAGCAGGCCGCTGCGCACATGCTGCTCCATGATCCCCTGCTGGCCGACCAGCTCGGCCGGGGTGTGCGGAGTGTTCTTGAAGATCGACCCGAGCTTCAGCTCGTCAACGGAGATCGCGCGCGCCGAGACGAAGTACCACAGCTTGTCGCGGATTAACGGGCCGCCGATCGACGGGTTCACGTCGTGGATGTTCGTGATGCCGTCGACCGAGGTCAGGCCCTGCGCCCGCAGGTCGGCGTCCAGGTTGTCGGCCTGCCACGCGCCGTCGGTGAAACCGCCGTAGAACGACCCGCTGAGGGTGTTCCCGCCGTCCTTCGGGATCAGGTTCAGCCGGATGCCGCCGGCCTGTACCTCGGCTGGGCTGCCTGACGTCGAGACCGCCATCTCCTGCGCCAGCGCCTGGTTGTTGTAGTTCATGATCCGCCCGTCGCCGAGCGCGGCGTTGACGATCATGCCGTCGACTTGCATGGTGGAATGCGCAGAGTTGGCGCCGTGCGAGGTCATCTGCACCTGCTCCATCATCTGCGAGCCGCCCACGTCGGGCCGGGTGAGGCGCACGCCCTGCGCCAGGTAGCCGATCGACTGCGTGTTGCGCGGGGTCGGCAGCGAGTCGATGGTGTCGCGTTGCAACACCTCAGTTCGGGCCGCGCTTTGGACGTCGACCACAGGAGTTGCACCCGAGACCGTGACCGTCTCTTCGAGCGCGCCGACCGACATCTGGCCGTCGACCGTCAGCGTGAAGTTCGCCTGGAGCTCGAGACCTTCCTGGATGAAGGTCGAGAAGCCGGGCAGCGCCATCATGACGGCGTAGGTGCCGGGCCGCAGATTGACGATGGTGTACCGGCCCGCGCCGTCGGTGACCGCGAGGCGGCTCCCTTCGATCAGCGCCGGGCTGGAAGCCTCCACGGTGACGCCCGGCAGGACGCCCCCCGTGTTGTCGCTGACCGCGCCCGTGATCGAGCTCTGGGCGAGCGCGGCGGAAGGTAGCAGGGCGAGGCAGGCGAACGCGGCCAAGGCGCCGCGCGTGCATTTGACGACTGTCATTCTTCTCTCTCCTCGTGGAATGCGGTTGCGCGAACGTCGCTCGGCTCCTCCACTACGGTGCGGCGAGGCCGACGAGATGACGGCTTTGTCCGCACGTGAGCACTATAAGCGCACAGCAATAGTCGTGCCGTCTTAGGGATCCGGACCGGCGATGCCGGCCAGGGCGGCTTCGGGACGCATTTGCGACCATTGGGTGTGGCGCGCGTCGTGGGCGGGAGTCGGCAGGAATCCGCGATGTTCCGATCTCTTGGATTGTCGATCCATGGATTTGAATTCGCGGGGCGTTAGCGTCCGATAACGCCGAGTTCCGTTAACCTCGCCCGGCCAGCGTTCACGGGCATCCGCGCCGCGAATCGACCACCAGGCCGGCGCGCCTTCGCCTGAGAAAACGACCGAAACCGACTCTCCGTCACCATTTGGTGACCGGCTCGCTTCCGGCGCGGCGTTGAGGCGGCCGCGGGCACTCGGCCAGCGTGCATTCGTCGTGCGGTCGTCCCGTCCGCGGTGCCATCGTGACGCGCGCGGCCGCGACGGACGCGATCCGGACGCTGCAAGGTCTGCCACGGTGATCGACTGGGCGGACGTCGAGGCGGTCGTTCGCACGATGCCGGGCTGGAAGCGCCGCGGCCGGGAGTGGGCCGGTCCGTGTCCATTCTGCGGCGGCCGCGATCGCTGCCACGTCGGGCCCGGGTCGACTGTCGCGGTGCTCGGGGGCTGCCGTCACTGCGGCCTGCCCGGTCACAAGCTGGCGCGCGAGATCGTAGGGGCTCCGGACCGCTCACGTCGTCTTGCATCCTCGCAGGTTGCGCCATCGTCGGGTGTCCTCCCGGCAGTGCATCAGTTTGACTTTTCGCGCGGCAGCAAGTGGGACAATGCGATATGTCGCTACACACGACTAGGAAACGCGGTGAGGACGACTATCTCAGGCCCACGTGAGCGAGCAGACGGCCACCGCTCGATCCGACGGCCCGGGATCCGTCAGAAGTAGTACTTCAGGCCGACCGTTACCGCCAGGTAGCTGATGCCCTCGAATCGCTGCGTGGTGTCGAATGGGGTGACGCCGTCCGCCTGCACGGGCGCATGGCTGCGGATAAGATCCCAGGTCGCCTCGTCGGTGATATGGCCGAATTGGGCCCAGCGCCCCGTCACGCCGACCGAGGTGTGCTCGGTCAGCGCGTAGTCGGCGCCGGCGAGCACCTGGAACCCAAACGCTTCTTGACGCACCGTCGTATCGAGGGAGCTGAGGGTACCCGCTGCGACGCGCTTGGCGGCGGCTGGCCAGTCCGGCTCGAAGTCGATGCGCAGGTACTCGGCGTCCGGCTTCCGGATGAACTGGTTGGCATAGTGCAGGGTGGTGATGGCCACGCCCAGGCCGCCGCCGACGTACGGCGTCCAGGGCGACTCGTTCGGAAAGTCGTAGTACAGGTTGGCGAAGATCTGGTGGGCGGCGTAGTCCCGGATCCACTCGCGCGGCGGCTGGTCGTCGCTCCACTCGGTGTCCTTGCCCTGGAGCACCACGTTCGTGGTGGCCCCGACCGCCGCGGTGGCGGGCCCCTGGGACCGGGTGAGGTACTCCACCTCGACGCGCACCCGGTCGGCCCGGTAGCCGGCCAGGAGGCCGCTCACGGCCCCGCCCCCCAGGTCGAACGCGTTGCGCAGGATGACCGTCGGCGTGCTGGCGCGGCACGCCTCGTCGCTGGCCGGCGGGCTGGTCGATGCCGGATAGAGGAGCCGGTCGCACCGCGTCGGGTGGTTGACCCCGGTGACGCTCGAGGTGAGGGGGGACGCGTTCGCCCTCCCCAGCTCGAGGCCAGTATAGAAGCCGTTCCGGAGGGACTGGCCGCTGGCGGCGTCCGCCATCCCCAGGATTGAGAGGCATAGCGCCACGGAGAGGCCCGCGCGCCACGCCGACCGCGCCCCCCCTTCGGATGGTATAGGTCCCATGTCGGTATTGTACCAGCGAGCAGGTCCCGGCTACCGTCGAGCCATTCGACCCGGCCCGGGCCGGCGCCGGTTGTCTACTCCGCTCGCCGGATCGGAGATGACGCGGTAGAACACGTGGCGAACCGACTGAGGATCGGCACCGGCATCCCGGCACCCGCACGCGGTCACGACGTACCGCTTTCGTCCGCCGCGTCGAGCGCCACAGTCAGCGCCGCGCGCATCCACGCCTGCATCGTGACATCCTCCACGCACGCCGCCCTGTAGATCCGTTCGGTCATGCCGGCCGGCATGTTGATCCGGGTCTGCTCGGGGAACTTGACCCGAGAGCCCGCCACGCGCCGTTTCGCTTTCGCCGCCGCTTGTGTGTTTGGCATGCCTAAAACATACCATAGTTAGGGTATGTTCACAGGAGACGGCCCCGGCGGTTCCACTTCACCCCGCGGCGCCTGTTCGGCCGGTCGGTCGTCGGGAAGCCAGCACGAACCGCAGACGGGGGCGTTGTCGAGCGCGAGCCTGTCGGCCGGATGCCGGCCGCACCGGCAACACCAGGATTGCCCGACAGCTATCCGGGCTTGACTCGGCATCGGTAGGACGGTCCACGCCCGCCGGTCGGTCGGTAGCGCCACGTGGAAGACGCACCCGGTCCGGCCCGGCGGGCATTCACGACGGCGCCAGCGGGGAATGTCAGAGCCGCCAGCGAGCCGCCGGTCTGGAAAGGCGCCCCGCGGGGCTGGTCGTCCGCCACATGGGGAACGGACCCCGCCCGCGCGAGACTGGTCCGGGGAGCGAGCGTGGCGGTGCACCCGCCCCCGGAATCTACATGAACACGCGCGGAACCGGCGGCGTCCACGTGGCCATCAGCGGTTCCGCCAGCTTCCCCGCCGGCACCGCCGGATCGGAGTCGCCCGCCACCCCGCGTCGAATCCCGTCCGGCGCCGCGGTCAACCGGCCGCACCCCTGACACCGCCTGTACGGCATCGTGGCGTCCTCCGCGCGGAGCGACGGCGCCTTGCACCGGCACCGGCCGCCGTTCGTGTTCGTATTCAAGCCGTCGCTTTGGCGTCCCTGGAATCGTGTCGCCCCGCGTCGTCTTCCCGTCGTCTTCGAGCCCGTTGAAACTCGCCAGCATGTCGGCCGCTGCGAGAATCTCCCGAGAGTCGGCCGGAGTCGCGTCGTTCTTGCGCGTGTGATGCAAGATGCTCACCGCCGTGCCAGTCTCTACCGCCGCGGCCTGTAGCCCGCGCAGCGAGCGCCCGACGACGGTTGGATCCCACGCCCCGCCCTGGCGTAGACCACTCGCCACGAGCAGCGAGAGCAGGCTATCGACAATCACGAGCGCGGGCGTGTGCTGGCGAATCATGCCGACAACCGAATCGACCGTCCGCATCGTGCAAACGCGAATAGGTCGCTCGGCGGGGTTCCATGCCGCATCACGGAGATACCGCCCCATGCGACCGCGGCCCATCTCGGACAACACCACCACTTCGCCAGCGATAGCCGGCACCATCCGCCCACAGAACAGCGAGCCGGCCGGAGCAGCAAGCGCACCCGAAAGGAAAGTCGATTTCCCGTGTTTCGCACCGCCACTTGTAATCGCCAGAGCACCGGCCCATGCGAGCCCCGGCAGGACAGCAACGGGCCGCTCCTCGACGTCACCCATTCCGAGCAGCTCGGGAAGCGCCGTGGCGTCAACGCCGGTTGACCACGCGGCCCGGAGCGCGTCCGCCAGGTCGTCGCCAGCGAGCGCGTCACGCTGCAGTACCGCGCGGAGTCGCGCGGCCCGCTCGCCGTCTTCGTCCGCCGGCGCCGCCGTGCCGAGTAGCACGGACTCAAGCGCACGCCGCGCCGCTGCGATGGCGTCAGGGTCGCGCGTCCGCTCGCCCTGCGCGCTGAGCAGTACCGGCGGAACCCCGCACGCACCACAGACCTCAGTGAAAGCTAGTGGTTCGTCACGTCATCATCTTCGGATACGGACATGGGTTACAGCGAGCAATCATCGACGAATCACAGCACCGCACACCCGAACGTTTAATCATGGCGCAGCACTAGCCCGAGCAGCTCGACTTCGGCCACCGGTATGGGGAACTCCGCAGATCCCGTGTTATCCTGTTCTTCCAACGCACCCGCGTTGTTTTCTTTCTGCCCGCCGCGCCCGCCGGGGAGTAGCTACCCCGGCGAGGCCGGCACCCTTCTGAACGGGCAGGCAACGGCGGGTCAGGCAGGAAGGAACGGGAATGCCGGCAACCGCGGCCGCGGTCCAGACGGACCGTGCAGACGAACCCGATCAACTCCAACTCCGGTTCTTTGCGATCATCGACGGCTTCACGCGCAGGCCACCCGAACGGGCGCTGTGGCGCGTGCTGATCGACACGGCGCTGGCGAAGACGGACATGTTCATGGCCCGCGGTCGCCGGATCTCGGCCGAGGCCGTGCACCACGTCGCCCTGGCGCTCTACATGCAGGCGGACGCGGCCGGCGTGATTCACGGTTTCTCCGAGGAGTACCTGGCAGGGCAGTGCCGGATGAGCGAGCGGAACGTGCGCGCGGCGCGGCGGGTTCTGAACGACCTGCGCGTGGTGCGGTCGATTCCGGGCAAAGGACGGCTATCGGGAGTGCACCGGATGAACCTCGGGGGCCTGGATTGGCCGGCCGTTCGCCGCCGCGCAGGAAGTCCTAGAGGGGACATGGTGTCCCCTCTAGGCAGTCCCGACGGCGACCCTAGAGGGGACACAGTGTCCGGACAAAATGGCCCTAGAGGGGACACAGTGTCCGGACAAAATGGCCCTAGAGGGGACACAGTGTCCGGTCCTATGGGCTGTACGGTAGGGCTTAGTAAGATAGGGCTATTTCCGGGTCCCGATCCTGATCTCGAATCTGTACCGGCCGGCAGTCCTGGTACCGCGCGCGAGGCCGCCGGCCGGCCTGATGAACCAGCGAGTGAGCAACAGGTGGCGATGTTCATGAGCCTCCAGCGCAAGCATCGGCTCCACTCACAGCACGTATCCGAAGAGGACGTCGCGAAGTGGCCCCGGGCGCAAATCAGCGAGGAACTGAACATCCTGGAAGACCTGGAAGAGCGCCGCGGGCGGGTGCCGACCCGCGAAGAGCTTCGCCGGTTGGAACAGCTCAAACGACGGTTGTGACCAGCGCAAGGCTGGCGATTCTGCTGGCGGTGACCGCCGAGGCGACGGCCGAGCGATTCCACCAGCGGAGTGGAGCGTCATCGCGCCGATCGAGGCGGATCGCTGGGTGCTGGACGCCGGCGACGTCCTCGGCTGGCTCGAGTCGGCGGCGGGGACGAACGACGTCGTGCGTCAGGCGGAAGAGAGGTGAGTGTGCGGCGGCTGCTGGGGGCGCATCTGCCGGCGGCGTCTCCGGAGCGTCGGGAGACGGTGGCGGAGGAGTGCCTGAGCTGTCAGACGCAGTTCGTCATCGACGTGCGGCTGCCGCGGCCGGCGACGTGTCCGGACTGCGGGGCCGACGTGCTCGCCAGCGCGGACATCAAGGGTGAAGCGCAGCCCCGGCTGCCATTCGACCCGTTGCGGATCCGGAGGACGGAACGATGACCTTGCGCTTCATCGTGGGCCGCATCCTGCGGGAGCTGATCGAGCTGGCCGAACTCGACGCGGACGCGGAGCTGGTCGACGCGCTGCACGACGCGCCGGCGCGCTTGGTGGCGGGGTGATGGAAGAGCTGTACGCGGTCGGGTGGCGGTCGGCGGGCCGGCCGCGGCAGTGGGTCTGGTCGGTGTTCCCGTCGCTGGGTCAGGCGGTTCGCGTGGCGCGCGGCTATGCGGCGTGCGACGGCGGCGGCCGGTGGCGGGTCTACGGCACGCGGGTTGTCAGTGTCGGTGACGGCACGCTCGAAGCAGTCCTGGGCCGCCGGCTGGCGGAGGGGCTCGAGACGCATCGACAGGACTGATGCCGGAGCAGAAGCTCGTGGTCCCGGCGTGCCCTCGCCGCGAGAACGGGCACCTGTGGCGGTTCGATCGGGAGCGTTCGACTACGGATTGCCCAGGCGGACGTGTGCCAGGCCTGCGGGCTGGTGCGGCTGACGTCGTATCGGACGGGGCAGGTGGTGCGCTATGCGGGTTCGGGGGCGGCGACGGCGTATCAACGGTGAGCAGGGGTCCGAGGCGCAGCCGGGGCGCCCCGCTCGGCGGCGCGGCCGCGGCGTCCCGCGTGGGGACCTCGATGGTGCGGGCCAGGCCGTGATGCCTGCCGTTCGACGCGATGCGGATCCGGACGAGGGCGGCGATGGTTCGGGACCGCGATCCCCTGCAGAACTGCCGCTCGTCGAAGGCGACGCGGAGGAAGTAACGGTGGACGAGCCGACAAGCGCGGAATGGGTCATCGGCGAGTGGGTCACGCTCGACCGCGAGCTGCATCCATTCGAGGCGCTGGAGTTGGCGACGGTCATCGAGGCGGTGAAGCTGCATGTGCTGCACGGCTGGCCGCGCTGGTGGGCGTGGACGTTCGCGAGCCTGGTCGCGGAGATCGCCATCGGCATCTTGGAAGCAGCGGCCGGTGAGCTTGTGATCGTCGACCATGACGTCGGGGAGACGATCCATTGATCCGCCGTTGTGGCGGGTCACTTTTGGGTGGTCGAATGGGGGGACACGTACGACCAAATTCGCCGTCCGCCCGCGGCCGGCCAGCAGACCGGACCTTGATGGTGGAGCCCGACTCCGCCGAACCAATCTGGAAACCCGCCTCCGTTAATTAGTGTTCTCCGCGCACGCTCGTCCAGACTGGCTCTTGCCGACGATGCTCACTCATACACCCCCTACATGTTGTGGTCGACGTCCCGTCCAGAATGACGCTCTTTCGGGCGACCGCTGACAGCCTTGACCCGAGCACGGAACGCCCGCGAGCACTCCGCAGCGTTGCGCCACTTCCGCGGCCGGCCCGGTCGGTTGCCGGTCGGTTGCCGCGCCATTGCCGCTCAGTCTACCGGCCGGGGCCGGTTGTCTTCCGCTGTGATCGGGCTGATACCCCGGCGGTCAGGAGGCGGGTTTTTCCCTGATGTTGGGTCCAACGTGCGGCCGGCGCGGAGCGTCCAGCGCAGCGCCGGCTGCACGACCCTTCTTCTGTCGAAGTCGGTGTCGTGAACAGCTCGAACCCGCATGAACACTGGCCGGATTTGCGATTTTGCAGACGGTTGTCACGCCTGTGCAGACGGTTGTCACACTTCGCCGGCACGCTTCCGGCGTGCGTCGATGGCGTTCGCCGCGGCCGGCAGCACGACGCGCCAGCCCCGTTTCCCGGTCGCGTCCCTGGCGTTCTCGTCAACGATCACGACGCCCTCGGTAGCGCGCCAGGCCGCATCGACGCGCGACTGCGGCAGGCCGCGCGTATCGTCCACCATGCGCGGCCCGAAGGCGACGCGCCGCCGGTCCCGAGCCGACAGCACCGGGTATCGGGCCACCGCCCCCGTCCACAGCCCCCCGGCCCCGGACACCGGGACCCGGGTCCGCCCCGGCATCCAGGTCAACGTAGAGACCCCGATCAGCGCCCGGAAGGCCGGCGCCGACACCAGGCCGGCCTGACGGATGGCGAGGCGGTCAACCACTGCGCCGGCGCCGGCGCCAGGAGGCAGTGCCACTTCGATCACGACCTTGTCCTCCGGACCGGGCTTCCCGACGTCAGGCAGGCCGCGGATGGCGAACAGACGCCACACGCCAGGCCGCCCGGACGGTTGCGCCCACGGCACCCATGCTTTCTCGTCAAGGCTCTTGAGCGCCGACTTGACGCGCGTCCAGTCGTCCGGCCGCCCCCCCTCCGGGGATCCCCCCCTCCCCTTCGCCGGCCGGTGGGATTCGGCTTTACGGCGTCGAGCAGGTCCGCGACGCGCCACGCGATCCGGATCGTGTCCTCCCATCGCTCATCGAGCCGGAACGACAGCAGCGCTTCGACCGCGAGCCGCAGCTCGAGCGGCGCGCCGCGGCCGCGCGCCATCGACTGGACGCCGTGTACGTCCGCCAGCTCGAGGATCGGCACGCGCACGTCATCGCGCGCAACCTCGGGAAGCAGCGGCATCCGCTCACCGCGGTCTGCCAGCGGCCCCGCTTCCCCGAGCAGCGCACCACGCTTGCGCGCCGGGTCGACGTCATCGACCGTGAGCCGCGGCAGGATGGGATCGAGCCGGCGCCCTGCCGCGCGTTCCCGCGCCAGCCAGACAACCGCCAGCGCGTGACGGCCGCCGCCGGCCCGGACAGTAACGAGCCGATCCAGCAGGTTCCGGACCTGCACCCGCTTCCCCGCCTTGACGCCGGCAGCAGAGGTGGTTTTTGTTATCACAAACCGCTGCGCTAACCCCTCTCTCGGGCAAGGCAACTTATTCAGATGGCGCGTCCGCGTATTGATGACGCTCTTCGGCGCACCGAGCAGCTCGGCATTCGTCTGAGCGTGGCCGAGAAAAAGGCGGTGCGCTGGGCCGCGCAGCGCGCGGGCATGTCGCTCGTCGAGTGGGTGCGCCACGTGGCGCTCGAAGCGGCCGACGCGCCGTCATCGGCACCGACGGCCGACGCGCGGGAACGCCGCAATCGATGGCTGTACATCTGGCGCCAACTCGTCCGCGTAGGTGTGAACGTGAACCAGATTGCCGTGCGCCTGAACGCCGGCGAGAGCGTGTCCAAAGACGAGCTGCGGACGGCGCTCGATGCCGTCAGAGCAGCGCTCGACAAGGAGCTCAGCAGGTGGTCACCCGGGCAGTGAGCGCAGGCCGCGGGATCGGCGGCCTGATGTCGTACCTGATGCACGACAAGGTCACTCCTGGCGACCGGTACCCGACGACCGCCGAGCGTGTTGCATGGGCCGTACCGATCGGCGGCTCGCCGACGGCCGATGTCGATCTGTCCGTCCGGATCATGCAGGGCGTGACGGCCGACGCGGCGATCCTGAAGCAGCTTTCCGGCGCTTCAAACCGCGGCCGGAAGTTGCGCAATCCGTACGCACACTTCATGACGTCGTGGCCGCCCGGCGAGACACCTTCGCGCGAGGAGATGCTCGAAGCGGCTGGCGGTCAGCTCGATGCCCTCGGATGCGCCGATCGGGTCGTCATCGTCGTGGCGCACACTGACACTGAGCACCATCATTTCCACCTCGTGGTCTGCAAGGTCCACCCCGAGACCGGCAAGGCCGCCTCGCTGGACCACAGCGGTCTGAAGCTGTCGCGCTTCGCCGAGCAATGGGAACGCGACCACGGCGGCATCGTGATCGAGAACCGCGTGCGGCGGAATGAAGCGCGGGCCGCCCGCGCCGCCTACGTCGACCGCTACATGGAGCAGCATTACAAGCCCGACCCCAACGCGTCTCTGGGTGACCAGGCCGCCCACTACGACGAGATCCTGAAGAAGGCGCGGGCAGAGGCTCGGGAGCTGCATCGGCTGCCTCCGATGGAGCCCAAGCGCTCCAGAAACGTGGACGGACAGCCGGTCAAAACGCCGGAGCCGGAGCGCCAATTCTGGTCTGAACTCCACGAAAAGCAGCGCGCCGAGAACCTGCCCGAACCGGACCAACGACAACAGCGCGTCGAAGCGAGTCGCCTCCTGCGTCACGGTCCGGCCCCGCGCGTGGATCAAGAGCCTGAGGTCACCGTTCCCGGGGTGCCGGCGCAGGCGTTTCCGGCTCCCAGTCGCGCGGTTCGTGTGGGTCGGGAGCCTGAGGTCACCGTTCCCGGGGTGCCGGCGCAGGCGTTTCCGGCTCCCAGTCGCGCGGTTCGTGTGGGTCGGGAGCCTGAGGTCACCGTTCCCGGGGTGCCGGCGCAGGCGTTTCCGGCTCCCAGTCGCGCGGTTCGTGTGGGTCGGGAGCCTGAGGTCACCGTTCCCGGGGTGCCGGCGCAGGCGTTTCCGGCTCCCAGTCGCGCGGTTCGCGTGGGTCGGGAGCCTGAGGTCACCGTTCCCGCGGCGCCCGAGCAGCCGTGTCCCATCCCGGTTCGGGACACGGCCGTGCAGGTTCTCGCCGACCTCGGCCGGATGGAACAGGAACGCGACCGGGAGCACGAGAAACGGTCGGCGGCCGTCAAGAGGGAACGAGCGGCCGTCGACCGCGAAAAGGTTGCAGTTCGTGAGCGCGACGAGGCCGTCACGCAACGCGATGACGCGCGTCAGCGCGAGCCGGCGTCGGTCGCACCTCGTGCCGATCGTGGTGACGACGAGCCGTTCGCCCAACTGCAGGGCGTGCCGCTGACGCGCGACGCGGGCAGGGACATCGGAGCGGAGCGCGCCCAGAAGCCGGTGGAACCACCTCGAAGCGGTCCTCCGCGACAACGGAGCGGCAGCAGGGCCTCCCGGTAAAGCCGAGTTGAGAGAAGGCCGCGCACCCCCGGAACGCAGGGCCCCCTAGAGAATCGACCGAAACCCGCTCAGAGAGCCCGCTCGCGCTCGTAGGCTTCGACGGCTCGCTTGAGCAACTGCACGTTCTTGAGGTCCGCGTCGACCGCCAGGCGCTTGAAGTGTTGCCGGAACTCGGCCGGCACCTTGAAATTTAGGTCGACCAGCGTCTCACTGGTTCGCTGCGAGCGCTGGACCGCTCCGGAGACCCCCGGCGGCGGACTTCCCTTCGTCGCGAGGATAGTGCTGGCGTCGATGGCCAGTGGTTTCTTCGGCATGGGTTCGGCATGGGCGCATACTAGCTAAACAGCTAATTAGCGAATATGGGCTAAACTTCCCAATCGCTCTTTCGTGAGCCTCCACAACTCGGCGGCCTCGGCCGCGGCCAGGCTGCTCGGTTTGATCTCGATCGCCGTGCGCCCGTCCGTCATGGCCGCGGCGAAGTCGACGCGGTCGTGAATGACGGCCGGGAAAACCTGGCCGTGCTCGGACAGCGCGGCAATGGTCTGCACGGTGATTCGAGCGTTGCTCTTCGCTTGTGTCAGGACGAACACGAACGGTGTCCCCGCGTTCCGGACGATGTCGAGCGTCGCTCCGAGCGCCCACAGGTCGTTCGGGCTCGGCCGCGTCGGAATCAGAACGAGGTCAGCGAGCCCGAGGAGCTGCCGGTTCTGTTCGGTCAGCGCTGGCGGCGTGTCGATGAAGCAGTAGGCCATTCCCATCTGCGCCAGCGCGTCGAGCTTCGAGGGCAACTCACGAACGTTGACGGGCGCCAGCTTGGGGACGTCGGCCTCGCGGGCTTGCCACCAGGTGGCGAGGGTCTGCTGTGGGTCCGTGTCGATCACGACGGCCGGCCCGTGGCCGGCGCGCTCGGCGGCGACAGCGAGATGGGCGACCACGGTCGTCTTCCCGCCTCCGCCCTTCTGACTGGCAACCGCGATTGTCTGCATTAGCGAATGGGCTATTTAGCGAAGTATAGCGAAGGGCGCGCCGGTCGACACCGAGCGCGTGATCGGGAAGCGGCTGGCCGAAGACGAGAGACCGCGCAGGCCGGCGTGCCGTGCGGGTCGTGGATGCCGTTCGGCGTCGCGTTCGACGACTCGGTCGGCGTGCTCCCGTCGATGGTCGGCACGACCTTCCTGGCGTTCAACCGCGACCCGGCGACCCAGGGCCTGACCGACCGCGTCGACAGGACTTCGGACCTGAAACGTGTGCATCGCTGGCGTACGCACATCACGGTCAACCCTGACTCGCGGCGCGTGTTCGGCACTGCGCGCCGTGCCCCGTATCCTCCGCCCGCACTCCTCGCCGGTCTGGGTGATCACCATCGCCGGCATCGACGGCGAGTGGAAGATCGAGCGCACCGGCATATCGCGATGGCAAGCTGCTTAAATCGCGTTGGGGCGAGCGGGCTTGCACGTGCAACCGGTCGTTGACTCGCCGTGCTGACTCTCTCTCTCCTCACGTTCGCTCGGGGGTTCGGGGGTAGGATCGGGGCATGAATTACGAGGTGATCGGCGCGGCCGTGGCGGTCGTCGGCGCGCTGCTGTGGATTCGCCGGGACATGCGGCACGACATTGCGGATTTGCGCCGCGACCTGACCGGGCAGATCTCGGCGGTGAACACGCGCATCGACAACATCCTGCTCGCGGACCGGAAGGCCTAGGGACAGTGATCCGGCACTTCCTCAAGCTCGGCGTGTCGAAGACCGCCAGCGCCAAGATCACCGGCGTCTCCCGTACCCGCCCTCTACAGCTTCCGAAGGCTCAGGCCGCCACCTTAGCGTGTATCACAACACGAATGTTGTCGGCACCCTATTCGGGACGACTTCGAGGCGAAGCCGTGGTGGCCGTCGAGTCGATTCCCGGCGCGGATCCGCGTGAACGCTGGCCCGGCCTGGTTAACGGACGTTCTGGAGCGGCTCGTCGGCATCACCGAGAAAGCGGTCAAGGCGATTTGGTTGGCGACGGACGTCCAGCGGGCGAAGGACAGGCTGATCGCCGGCATCAAGCGTGACCTGCTCGCCGGCAAGTCGGCAGACGAGGTACTGGCGACTTACTTCCACTTGGCACGGCCCGGGCATGAGTAAGCCAGGACGCTGGTAAGGAGAGTGCGCTGAATTAGGTTGCCATCTTGTGGGATTCCGGTCATAGTCGCGGCATGAGGCGAGACGTGGAGTTGGAAGCCACCATCGTCGGAAAGTACAGCGCGGTAGCGCCGGTGTTGGACGAGCGTAGTCGCCGGCGGTGGGCAGCGGCCGAGTCGGCGGCGATTGGCTATGGCGGCGACGCGCTGGTGTCGTCGGCCACCGGTCTGGCGCGGGAGACGATCCGCAATGGACGCCGCGAGATCGCAAGAGGTGAACCGCCGACGAGCCGCATTCGGGCTCCGGGCGCCGGACGTCCGGGAATCGAGCAGGACCAGCCGGGTGTTCTGGCGGCCCTTGAAGCGCTCGTAGATCCGCTGACGCGCGGGGATCCGACCTCGCCGCTGCGGTGGACGTGCAAGAGCCGCGCGAAACTGGCGGCGGCGCTGTCCGAGCAGGGATGGCGCGTGAGCTCGACCACGGTGGGTCGGCTGCTCCACCGCTTGGGCTACCGATTGCAGTCGGTGCGCAAACGGCAGGAAGGCACGGTCCATCCGGACCGCAACGAGCAGTTCGAGCACATCAATGCGACGGCGGACCGGTTTCTGGCCACCGGACAGCCGGTGATCTCGGTCGACACCAAGAAGAAGGAGCTGGTCGGGAACTTTTCGAATGCGGGCCGGGAATGGCAGCCAAAGGCGACGCCGCCCGCGGTGCGGGTGCACGATTTCCCGAGCGACGCGGAGGGGAAGGCGATTCCGTACGGCGTCTACGACATGGCCCGCAATGAAGCGTGGGTGAGCGTTGGATGCGACCACGATACGCCGACGTTTGCGGTGGCCTCGATTCGGCACTGGTGGCAGCGAATGGGTCAGAGCGCCTACCCGGATGCCACGACCCTGTACATCACGGCGGACGCCGGCGGGAGCAACGGGTATCGGTTGCGTAGCTGGAAGCACGAGCTTCAGAAGCTGGCGGACGAGACCCGCCTAACCATTCAGGTGAGTCACTTCCCACCCGGCACGAGCAAGTGGAACAAGGTCGAGCACCGACTCTTCTGCCACATCACGGCGAACTGGCGTGGCACCCCGCTGACGACCTACGAGACCATCGTCGACCGCATCGGCAACACACGAACTGAGGCCGGGCTTCAAGTACAAGCGGAACTCGACAGCGGTCAGTACCCTACCGGCGTGACGGTGACCAAGTCGGAGATGGACGCCATCGCGCTGGTTCCCGATGAGTTTCACGGCGACTGGAACTACAAGCTCGTCCCTCGATGAAGTTGGCAATTCTATATCGATCACTGTCCTAAGTGTGTTGCGACGCCGGCCTGGAGGCGCTCAAGTTGGGAAGGTCGTGAAGCGCCGTGAGCCCGTCTGCGCGTGCTGACGCTGGCGCCGCTCCCGCGGCTGACGCTTGGCGCTGCACGCGCTGCGGCTGACCCGTGGCGGCCGGCGACGGCAAGTAACGAGGTCGGCCGCGGGGCCGGCCCTGGGTAGCGGGTCGTCGTTGCGGACGTGGTGGACCGGCCGCGCAACGTTCCCCTTATCAGCGCGGTTGGGTACCTGGTTTTTTTAGTTGGCATGGCAGGCCCTCAAGCAAGTCATGTCGTCTGAATTGGGGTACGGCCGTCGATCTGCGCCAAGGCGGGACACCAGATGCGGCGTCCGCCGGGTCCGATCAGGACGTCCGGATCGTCTGCGATCCCGCCGGTACCCCTTAGCCTCGGCATTCTCGAGGCCGCGGCGCAGCCGCTCGGCGGCTTCAGCCTCGGTTTCCGTTGGCAGTGGGTCCTCGGAGGATCGCTCGGAGTATCGGCTGCCCCACCGTTGCGCCTCGGCGAGTCGGCGCTGCTCGATGGGCGAGAGTTGCTGTCGGCCGTCGCGGACTGCCGCGGGTCGTGCTTTTGCGGCATCCCTGAGCTCTGCGCGGGTCGCTCGAGCCTGTTCGATCTCTGCGCCTAGCTCCACCAGACCCTTGCCGTCCGGATTGATCCCCAAGTCGACGGCGAAGGCAATCTGTGCCTTTGTTGCCGCAGGTCTCGTTCCCTCGCGCGTGCGCGTGGTGGTGGTGGTGGTGGTGGTGGTGGTGGTGTACATCTCTGTACGTACCCTTGGTGGTGACGAGTCGTCACCACCAAGGGGGTTTCGCGGTGACGACTCACCTCCAGCCCTCACGAGATCGAACTCGTCTTGGATGACTCGGTTGCGAACGGTGGTCGCCCTCACTCGTAGGCGCGATTCGTTCATGGCAGTCATCGCCGACGCCATTCCACCACCACGGGGATTCAACGGGCGATCTCGGGGCGGTGCCGCGAGGCGAACAACATGTTCAGTCCCTCGAAGACGAGACTCTGGACGCTCGTGTGTTCCTCCGCGGCCAGCACCTTCAGCTGCAACCGCACGGCGGGATCGACGTAGACGGTGAGACCCACCTTGCCTGTCAGCGAGCACCGAGAACTGATCGAAACTGAACGCGGGTCGGTTCAAACGGCTTTCTGAAGAAGCAGGAGACCAAGCGGAGCGAACGTCCGTCCGCGGACGTTTGCGGAGTGCGGTAGCCGAGCGCGGGACCGGCAGCGGAGGGGGCTGGACGTGACTACGCGAGGGGCTGTGAAACGGCCGGCGACGGCTGGACGGATCGTCGTCGGCGCCCGTGGCTGAGCGGACGGGCGACACTGCAGCGTCCGTGCTCGCAAGCGCCGGGGCGTTCGGATACCGTTGGAACGGACTCAGACGTGGGGTGAGGGCCCGGTGTAGAGAACCGGACCCTCGTGACCGCCCCGAGCTCCGACGGACCGAGCCGGTCGCTGCTGTTGTGCCACGGTTGGCGCTGGCTGTCCAGTCGGAGCTTGCCCCGCGCGCTCCGACGCCGTGGACCTGCCGCTACGCCAGAAGACCTGCCGACACTGCAGCCGCCTCTTCGCCATCTGCGCGGCGTGTGATCGCGGCCATGCCTACTGCACGCCGCGCTGCCGGGCGGCCGGTCGTCGCCGGTCGCTGCAGGCTGCCAGGGCCCGCCATCAGCAGAGTCCCGAGGGCCGTCTCGACCATCGCGACCAGCAACGCGCTTACCGCGACCGCCGCCGCGTGATGGATCAGTCTTCCACCACACCGCGGCGATCGACCAGACTCCCCGTCCCTGACGCCGCCCCGGTTCGGCCGCCCACTCCCACCCGATGCGTGGTCTGCGGGCGGTCGAGTCGGTGGCTGGTTCCGATGCGCGAGCCCCGCATCGCGGGGACAAGGAGGAAGGATGATCACACCCGCGCAGCGCGCCGAGATCCGGCGCCTGTTCTACGGCGAGCACTGGAAAGTCGGGACCATCGCGGCCCAGCTCGGCCTCCACCGTGAGACGGTCCGCGCCGCGGTGGAGCGCGAGACGGCAGGGGTCCGTCCCAGCCTGTGTCGGCCCAGCATCCTCGACCCGTATCTGCCGTTCATCCGCGACACCCTGGCGCAGTACCCGCGGCTGCGCGCCACGCGGATCCACGAGATGGTCCGCCAGCGCGGCTATGCCGGCTCGGTCTTCCCGGTCCGCCGCCTCGTGCGGCGCCTGCGGCCCGAGTCCGGCCGCGCCGTCTACCGCCGGGTCGTGACTCTGGTCGGGGAGCAGGCACAAGTCGACTGGGGCTCGTTCGGCAAGGTCCACATCGGACAGGGCACACGCACGGTCTCCGGATTCGTCATGGTCCTCGGCTACTCGCGCGCGCTGGCCGCGCTGTTCACCCTCGACCAGACGCTGGAGAGCTTCCTGCGGGGGCACGTCGACGCCTTTGAGGCGCTGGAAGGCGCCGCCCGCAACCTCGTGTACGACAACCTGCGCAGCGCCGTGCTCGACCGCCGCGGCGCCGCCGTGCAGTTTCATCCCCGCCTGCTCGACCTCGCCGGCCATTACCACTTCGCACCGCGCCCCTGCACGCCGGGCCGGGGAAATGAGAAGGGAAAAGTCGAGAGGCAGATCCAATACCTACGGCACGCGTTCTTCGCCGCGCGGCCCTTCCGCGACCTCGACGACATCAACGCCCAGTTCCGCCGCTGGCGAGACGAGGTCGCCCACCGCCGGCGTCACCCCGACCAGCCCGACCGCACTGTCGCCGACGTCTGGGCCGAAGAGAAGCCCCGCCTGCTGCCGCTACCCGCTCATCCCTTCGAGACCGACCTGGTGCGCGTCGTCCGCTCCGGCAAGACCCCCTATGTCCGCTTCGACCGCAATCTCTACTCGATTCCCCACACCCACGTCCGAAAGCCGCTCACCCTGGTAGCCGGCGCCACCCGCATCCGCATCCTCGACGGACAGACCGAGCTGACCAACCATCACCGCACCTACGACACCGGACTGACCGTCGAGGACCCCGCCCATCTGGAAAACCTGCTCGCCGCCACCCGCCAAGCCAACGCCCACACCACCCGCGACCGCCTCCGCGCCGCCGTCCCCGCCACCGCCACGCTCTTCGAGCGTCTCGCCGAACGGGGAGAGGCGCTGCGACCAAACGCCACCCGGCTGCTCGCCCTGCTCGACGACTACGGGCAGCAGGAGCTGGCCGCCGCCGTCGCACTCGCCCTCGAACGCGACGCCCTCGGCGCCGGCTCCATCACCCACATCCTCGAAACCCGACGCCGACAGCGCGGACTCAAACCCCCGCTGCGGCTCACGCTGCCCGACCGACCCGGACTGCGAGACCTCGATGTCCGGTCCCATGACCTGGAGTCCTACGATGCCCTCGGACAGAACAGCCCTGACGACGCTGGCGACTGACCTCCGGCGCCTCGGCCTCAACCGCACCGCCGACGAGCTGAACGACCGCATCGCCGAGGCCACCCGCAAACGCTGGAGCGCCACCGTGCTGCTCGAACATCTCGTCGCCGACGAACTCGAAGACAAACAGCGCCGCAGCGTCGAGAGCCGACTCACCCGAGCCCGCCTCGGCCGTTTCAAGCCGCTCGCCGACTGGAATTGGGAATGGCCCACCGCGCTGGACCGTCTCGCCCTCGAACGCATCCTCACCCTCGACTTCCTCGCCCGCGGCGAGAACGTGATCCTGGTCGGTGCGCAGGGCCTGGGAAAGACGATGCTGGCGAAGAACATTGCCCACCAGGCCGTCCTCGCCGGACACTCCGCCCTCTTCACCACCGCCGCCGACCTGCTGCTCAACCTCAACGGACAGGAGACCGGCCGCGCTCTCGAACGCCGCCTGCGCCACTACACGCGGCCGACGCTGCTCGTCATCGATGAGCTCGGATACCTCGCCTACGACGCACGCGCCGCCGACCTGATCTTCCAACTCGTCAGCCGCCGCTACGAGCACCGCTCCCTGCTGATCACCACCAACCTGCCATTCAAGCGCTGGGACACCGTCTTTCCCAACGCCTCGTGCGCCGTCGCACTGATCGACCGACTGACCCACCACGTCGAGATCCTTCTCATTGAAGGCCGGAGCTATCGCCGGCGGGAGGCCGAGCTCAGCCAGCAGGAGCGCAACCGCCAGCATCCGCACCGTGATGGCGCGACGGAATGACCGCGATCCTCATGTCGTCAATGAGACCGGTCGACCGCTGTCCAGAAAACGTCACCTCCTGAAGCTCGACAACATTGCCGGCGCGACCGGGTGGGCGATCGGTGGATTCCGGCGCCGAAGTACGGGCCTTGCGAAGCGCAGCCGCGATGTCAGGCTTCTTTGGCATCATGAGCCCTCCAGCAGATCCGGCTGATCGCAGACCCGGCGTAGCCAGTCGGCCACCTGGCGGAGCTCGCCGGCGGCCCTGCCCGCGGGGACGTGCTCCTGGACGGCGAGACCGAGCGCGGCGGCATCACCCCACGCGGCGCGATGGCCGATCGTGTGCGGACAGACGCGCAGACCCATTTCGGCAATGGCGCTTCGCGCCTGGTCGGCTCGCTGCCCGCGGGGCGGGACCGCAACTAGGACGGCCACGGCGAGAGGAGACCGCGCCAACGTCAGCAGCGCCAGCGTGTTGCTGACCGTCTCGACGTCGACGATCTGCGCCCTGCAGGGGACGACCACTAGTGCTGCGCCATGATTAAACGTTCGGGTTTGCGGTGCTGTGATTCGTCGATGATTGCGCGCTGTAACCCATGTCCGTGTCCAAAGATTGTGACGTGACGGACCACTAGTGGTTCGTCACTTCATAATATTCGGATAAACGGACTTGAGCTTACAGCGCGCATCGTCGACCTTCATCTGCCAGTCGACACCGCGTTGCGTGCCATTGACGTCGGTGGACCACGCCGACACTTCGTCGTGCAGCGTCCCGAGGTCGCCGATGCGGCGCCCGCGCACGCATTGGCGCGTCATCGAACTCAGTTCGTTCTCCGCGATGTTCAGCCAGCTCCCGTGTTTCGGCGTGTGGCAGAACTCGATGCGACGAACCAATTCCCGTGCCCGGGCCGGCTCGAACACTTCGTAGAAGGCTCCCTTGGTGTGCGTGTTGAGGTGGTCGCACACCAAGGTGATCTTCGGGCATTCGGCGTAGCGTCCTTCCAACAGGCCGGCGACCTCCAGCGCCCAGTCCACCTTCGTACGCCGGGCCCGGGCGGTCGCCTGCCGCCAACCCGCCAGCGGCTCGCTGAACAGGAAGACCGCGGCCGTGCCGGCCCGTTCGTACTCGTAGTCGACACGCCGGGGACGGTTCTTCGTGGCCGCCATCGGCGGGCGGGTTTCCTTGACCAACTGCACCGGCTGCTCGTCCATGCACACGACGGGACAATCCGGATCGTAGGGTTTCTGATACAGATCCAAGACCTGTTCCATGTGCGCCACGAACTCGGCATCGGCCTGCGGCGGGATCACCCAGTACTGGATTTTCCGCTGGGTCATCCCGTTTTTTTTAGCGTCCGCCGGATGGTTTCGTGGCTGATCGACTCGACGATCGCCAACTCGACGACCCGCCGCGCCAGCAGGCGCAACGACCAGTTCGCGTAGCCCTTCGGGGGCGGCCCCAGACGCAGGGCGATGATGTGAGCCTCCTGCTCGCCGTCGAGCAGTTTGGGGACCGGGGGGAACTCCCGCCGTTTTCGCTCCAGCGCCTGCTCGAACCCTTCCAGCACGCATCGTTGGCGAACGTTCTCGACCGTCTTGGTGCGGCAGGAAAAGGCGTCGGCGATCTGCTGATCGGTCCACGCGGGCCCGTCCGCATCGGCCTTCACGAGCATCTGCGCGCGGCGCACTTTCTCGCTGCTCCCGTTGAGCTTGCGGATCGTCTCTCGACAGATCTCGCGTTCCTGGGCTGTGAGTCGAACGATGTACTTTTTCTGCGGCATGGGAACTCTCTCGGTTCGAGACGAATTCCCCGATAGTCCTAATGTTTACTCATGGCGAAGCACTAGTGGTTCGTCACGTCATCATCTTCGGATACGGACATGGGTTACAGCGAGCAATCATCGACGAATCACAGCACCGCACACCCGAACGTTTAATCATGGCGCAGCACTAGGGAGATCCCCAGGTTCGCGATTCCGACCGCTCGGGTACATCTGGATACAGGGATGCAGACGATGCGCGATGCCGACCGGGAGCAGACGCGCGAGCAGTCGCTGCAGGCGCTGGAGGCGGCGAGGGCGCGTTACGAGAACCTGTATCAGGACGCGCCCGACATGTTCGCCTCGGTGACCGTCGACACCGAGCGCGTGGTGCAGTGCAACGCCACGTTGCTGCGCGCGACCGGGTACCGGCGGACGGAGGTGCTCGGGTGCCCTGTCCGGGATCTGCATGATCCGGGCAGCGCCCCCGCTCTGGGACGGGCTCTCGAGACGGCCCGCGCGGACGGCCGCGCGCGCGATGTGGAGCTGCGGCTCCGGCGGCGGGACGGGAACCTGCTGGACGTCAGCCTCAGCATGGCGCTCATCCGGGACGAGCAGCAGAACTACTACTACCGGTCGATCTGGCGGGACGTGACCGACCGCAAGCGGGCGGAGGACGCCCTGCGGCGGAAGCAGGCCGAGCTCGAACGGAGTCAGGCCGAGCTGCAGGCGCTGGCGGGCCGACTGCTGACCGCCCAGGACGACGAGCGGCGGCGCATCTCGCGCGAGCTGCACGACGACGTCAACCAGCGGCTCGCGATGCTGACCCTCGACGTCGAGTCGCTGCAAGCCGGGGTGCCCCGCTCCGCGCGCGCGACCGCGGAGCGCCTCGGGGCCATCCGGGACCGGCTGGTGGAGCTCTCGGACGACGTGCACGGCCTGGCCTACGGCCTGCACCCGTCGGTCCTGGACCACCTGGGCCTGAAGGCGGCGCTGATGTCCCACGTGGCCGACCTTCGGCGCCACGGCTCGATTCGCATCGATCTGCGCATCGGCAACCTGGTCGAGCCGGTTCCGCCCGCGGTGGCGGCGTGCCTTTACCACGTGGCGCAGGCGGCGCTGCGCAACGTCGTCAGGCATGCCCGCGCCGGTCGGGTGACGGTCGAGGTGGCGCCGGCCGGCGGTGGTGTCCGGTTGTCGGTGTCCGACGACGGCGTCGGGTTTGCCGTCCCGGCGGGTTCGGCGGAGGGGCTGGGGATCGTGGGAATGCAGGAGCGGGTCCGTTTGGCGGGGGGGCGCTTCGAGCTCGCCTCGCGGGTCGGGGAGGGGAGCCGTGTCACGGTGTGGGCGCCCCTGCCGGGCCACGGCGCCGGCAAAGAGGATGGCGAAACGACCGCGCGTACTGCTGGCGGATGACCATACGCTCGTGCTGGAGGGCCTGCGTCGGCTCTTGGAGGATGAGTGCGAGTTGGTCGGCATGGTCGAGGACGGCCGCGCCCTGGTGGAGGCGGCGCCCCGGCTCGTACCCGACATCATTCTGCTCGACATCTCCATGCCGTTGCTCAACGGACTGGAAGCGGCGCGCCGGCTCTGCCGGCTGGTCCCCGACAGCCGGATCATCTTCCTCACGATGCACGCCGACCCGACCTACGCCAGCGAGGCGTTCGACGCCGGGGCGGCTGGTTACCTCCTGAAGCGCTCGGCCGCGTCCGAGCTGAAAGTCGCTATCGCCACCGTGCTCGACGGCGGGAAGTACCTGACGCCGCTCATCACCAGCGACGCGTTGCGGGCGAGCGTGCCGCGCTCGGTGACGGTGCCGCCGACCCTCGGCAGGCTGACGCCGCGCCAGCGGGAGGTGCTCCAGTTGGTGGCCGAGGGGCATACCGCCAAGGAGATCGCCGCCCGACTCGGCATCTCGGTGAAGACCGTCGAGTTCCACAAGGCGAGTCTCATGGACCGTCTCGGTGTGCGGACGGCGTCGGAGCTGACCAAGTACGCCGTGGCGCACGGTTTCACCGAGCTGCCGTGAGCCGCCGTGTCCGGCGCTCCGCGGCCTGCGATCCGCGCTGCCGCCCGACTGGACGGGGCCGTCGCGTCGGTGTGCTAGGAGTCTGCGCCGCAGAACGTTAGCGGCAAGAAATGGGTCGCCAGCCCACGCCCTGAGCTCCGTGTCGGGGCGGCTTCGCCGGTCGGCAGCGCGGGGTGGATTTTCGGTGGTTGGCGAACAGAAAGCGGAATTCGGACCTCGCGGGCCGCACAGGCCGCCAGAATCCGCGATGCGCGTCGATTTCCCTCCGTTGAGAGCCTCATCTCCCGCCTTCTACGCCGCCATCAGCACGTGCAGGCGCTTGACGTTCAACGCCAGGCACACCAAGTCCCACTCGTAGCGCACCTTCGCCAGTCCACGCAGACTGAAGCGCCGGAAGCCCAGCACGTGCTTGATCCAGCCGTAGGGAGCCTCCGACAACCACTTGCGCTCCGCATACGCCTCCCGGCCCGCCGGCGTCGCCAGCTTCTCCATCATGCGACCCGTCGCCGGATGCTTCTCCAGATCACGGGTAGCCGTCTGCTTGCCCTCCCGGCCCGGCGCCACGTACCCGTCAACTACCCGTCAACGCCCCACTTTTCCAGGTCCTTCAAGTCCCGCTCGTTGCAGTACCCCGCATCGGCCAGCACCGTCTCCGGCTGCGCGTCGAACGTTTCCTTTACCGCGTCGAGCAACACCGGCAACTCACCCTGGTCGCTCGCGTTCGCCGTCAGGTCCGTCGCCACCACCAACTGGTGCTCCGCGTCCACCGCCACCTGCGCGTTGTAGCACTGCTGGTACCCCTCACTGCTCGTCTTCATGATCGAGCTTTCCGGGTCCGTGAAGTTGCTCTGCGCCTTCTCGTCCGGCTCGCCATACGCCCGCTTGTACGGTGGACCGCCCTTCGGGTTCCGATCCTGCCCCGGCTGCCGGCCCCGCGCGTCGTCCGCCGCCCGTTGCTTCGCTTCCAGACGCGCCTTCGCTGCCCGAATCGCTGCCAAGCGCTCTTCCCGCCGGCGCAACTCCGCCGGCAGATCATCGCCCCGAACCTCCGCGCCCAAGCTCGCGTCCTCGGCCGCGTCAACCGCGTCCGCCTGCTCCAACAGCGCCGCAATCTCGCCTTCCAGGCGTTTTTCCTCCTCCTGCATCCGGTCGTAGCTCATCGCCTTGCGCTTGCTCGCGTTCGCGCGCACCTTCGTTCCGTCGATCGACAGCTTCCCCAGGCGCGCAAGACCCAACTCCTGCGCCAGACGCACCACCTCCACGAACAGAGCCTGGAAGTCCTCCAGGTGCCGGCGCCGAAACTCGCACAGCGTCCGGTGTTGCGGAAAGTTCCCCGCCGCCAGCAACCGGAACGCCACGTCCTCTTCCAGCTTCCGCGCGACCCGGCGCGACGAGAACACCCCCGTCGCGTAGGCGTACAGCAGAACCTTCACCATCATCCGGGGCTCATACGGCGCGTTGCGGCGACCGTCTCCCTCGTACGGGGCGTAGAACGCCGTCAGGTCCAAGCCGTCCACCAGATCGCTGACGTGGTGCGCCAAGTGGCCTTCGGGCAGCCACTCCCGCACGTCGGGCGGCAACAGCAGCGACTGGTCCGGCAAGTACGGGCGGAATGTGGTCGACATCAAGTCCTTCCGTCGTCGGCTCGCCTACAATTGTCGCATCTGTTTTCTACGGCGCAGACTCCTAGTGCTGCGCCATGATTAAACGTTCGGGTGTGCGGTGCTGTGATTCGTCGATGATTGCGCGCTGCAACCCATGTCCGTGTCCGAATATTATGACGTGGCGGACCACTAGTGCTGCGCCATGATTAAACGTTCGGGTGTGCGGTGCTGTGATTCGTCGATGATTGCTCGCTGTAACCCATGTCCGTATCCGAAGATGATGACGTGACGAACCACTAGTGCTTCGCCATGAGTAAACATTAGGACTATCGGGGAATTCGTCTCGAACCGAGAGAGTTCCCATGCCGCAGAAAAAGTACATCGTTCGACTCACAGCCCAGGAACGCGAGATCTGTCGAGAGACGATCCGCAAGCTCAACGGGAGCAGCGAGAAAGTGCGCCGCGCGCAGATGCTCGTGAAGGCCGATGCGGACGGGCCCGCGTGGACCGATCAGCAGATCGCCGACGCCTTTTCCTGCCGCACCAAGACGGTCGAGAACGTTCGCCAACGATGCGTGCTGGAAGGGTTCGAGCAGGCGCTGGAGCGAAAACGGCGGGAGTTCCCCCCGGTCCCCAAACTGCTCGACGGCGAGCAGGAGGCTCACATCATCGCCCTGCGTCTGGGGCCGCCCCCGAAGGGCTACGCGAACTGGTCGTTGCGCCTGCTGGCGCGGCGGGTCGTCGAGTTGGCGATCGTCGAGTCGATCAGCCACGAAACCATCCGGCGGACGCTAAAAAAAACGGGATGACCCAGCGGAAAATCCAGTACTGGGTGATCCCGCCGCAGGCCGATGCCGAGTTCGTGGCGCACATGGAACAGGTCTTGGATCTGTATCAGAAACCCTACGATCCGGATTGTCCCGTCGTGTGCATGGACGAGCAGCCGGTGCAGTTGGTCAAGGAAACCCGCCCGCCGATGGCGGCCACGAAGAACCGTCCCCGGCGTGTCGACTACGAGTACGAACGGGCCGGCACGGCCGCGGTCTTCCTGTTCAGCGAGCCGCTGGCGGGTTGGCGGCAGGCGACCGCCCGGGCCCGGCGTACGAAGGTGGACTGGGCGCTGGAGGTCGCCGGCCTGTTGGAAGGACGCTACGCCGAATGCCCGAAGATCACCTTGGTGTGCGACCACCTCAACACGCACACCAAGGGAGCCTTCTACGAAGTGTTCGAGCCGGCCCGGGCACGGGAATTGGTTCGTCGCATCGAGTTCTGCCACACGCCGAAACACGGGAGCTGGCTGAACATCGCGGAGAACGAACTGAGTTCGATGACGCGCCAATGCGTGCGCGGGCGCCGCATCGGCGACCTCGGGACGCTGCACGACGAAGTGTCGGCGTGGTCCACCGACGTCAATGGCACGCAACGCGGTGTCGACTGGCAGATGAAGGTCGACGATGCGCGCTGTAAGCTCAAGTCCGTTTATCCGAATATTATGAAGTGACGAACCACTAGGTCCGCGACGCGGACGGCCTCGAGGGCCGCCGTCTCCGACCGCGGCGGCGTGTCGATGACGACGATGTCGACGCCCTGTTCGGCCAGCGCGTCGAGCGTCGGCCGCAAGCGCGCGGGAGCCACGTCGGTGACCACGGGCTCTTTGTCGTCCCGGCGGTCGCCCCCGCACAGGGGTGCGCGCCGAGTTTGCACGCATGCGTGCAAACATGCAAACTCGGCGGTGCCGCGGGAGCGGGGGTTCAAGTCCAGTCGGAAGGCGACCTGGACGAGAGCACCAGCAGCAACTCCCTCCCCCCGCCCTTGTCGGCCTGCAACCGCCTTTAACCCTTCGACGCGCGTGGGTTCGGTACGACCAGTTCGGGTTGTTTTGCGGGAGGGAGGCGAAATCCTAGCTCAAGGACGACATCCAGGCCATGCCGATGCAGATGCGCGCCATCCGTGCCGGCCGACGGCGCCGGACTCTCCGTCGGGCAGAAGGTAGCGGCTGCTGATCGCTGTGCTTCCACACGAATTCTGCCGCGGAAACACAGCAATCCTGGCCGCTCAACCGGTGTACCTGAGGCAGGAGACGCCAAGCTAACACACGAATGGTGGCCGGATCAGTGGATTGCACAGCAATCCGGGCCGTTTCTCCGATGGCGTCAAGCAGCGGAGGCAACGCCTGCAGGGCACCGCACGGCGCGACCCGGTCCATGAGTACTATTGGCCATGAGCCCAAGCGCACCGTTCTGGATACAGCACTTCCGAACAGTCAGCGCCCACGAGATCGAGAGCTATCGCAGGGCCAGCCTCGAGAGAATCGTGCCTGCATTCAGCAGGATCAACGAAGCGCCGCCACCGCCTCCCGCAGGATGCACAGTTTGTCCTCGTCGCTTCTTCCGCTGAGCAGGACCCGCCGGAGCGAGGAGGAAAGGTCTGCCAGCGGCCGGTCGGTCCGGTAGTTGTGCGTCAGTGCGACGCACTCCAGTTCGGCTCCGTACGATTCCCGCACCCGGTCCCAGTACTCAGCCGGGGTAGGGAACGTGCTCCCGCTTGCCGTCGCGGCGAAGGCGTAGATCGCCTGCGCCGGATCTCCCAGGATGGTGAACCCCGCGCCGGCCCGGGCCGGCGGCACCAGAAGGTCCAGCAGCGCCAGTACAAGTTCGCCCCGAACGCCCGGAAGATCCTGGAACTCGTCCACGATCAGGTGGCGCCGGTCGCCGATCAGCTCGCGGATCTCCTCTCGCCGCCGCCCCCCGAACAGCGCCGTCAGTTTTTCGATGTTGTCGTCGTGCCCCCTCGCCAGCAGAGCGTCCAGAGGATTCCGAAGCAGCCTGAGCATCCTGAATGCCCAGGAGTCGAAGGTGCGGATGGACACGTGCCGCAACTCCTCGATAATGCTGTCGTCCGTGCCCTCAAGCCGCGCGAGGCGGTCGGTCAGGTTCCTCACCGCACTCCGGGAAAAGCTGAGGACGAGCAGCTGACCTGGCGCCAGCCCCTTCCGCACCAGGCCGGCCATGCGGACCGCCGCCATCTCCGTCTTGCCGGTGCCGGGACCCGCCTCCACGAGAAGCCGGGCGTCGGCCGGCGCGTGGCGGATGCGTTTCCGCTGCGCTTCATCTCCGGTACGCATCGTGCCTCGTCTCACCCCGAAACGGCCAATGATGGGTATTTCGGTGAAGTGGAACAGCGGTTCCGGGGATCTGGAACACGGATTCCGGCGAAGTGGAATGCTCGTCGGAGCGTAGCGACGTTTGTCGGTCAGTTCCCTCCCGTCCGTGTCGAAACGGGTCGTTGATCATCCTACCGTGATCTCGTGCAAGTGAGCCTCGATGAGGATGCCTGTGGTTCCTGTGGGCGCCGCGTGCGGCGTCCAAGGTGGTGTGGGAAACGCGCTTTCGAGCGGCGGTTCAGTCGACGCCGAGCGTATCGCGCGCGTTTTCCACACCACCGGCAGGATCCACAGGCCGCCCGGGTCCGGCCGGGCCGATGGCTGAGTCCGTGTTCGCGGTGTCGTCGTTGTCGGTCGCGTAGCTCATGTCGTCTCCTTCCGGTCGTTGGCCGGTGCCTCGTGGGTCCGTCGCATCGAGCGGCCCTTCAGGTCGACGCGGTGCGCGTCGTGGAGCAGGCGGTCGCAGATGGCGTCGGCCTGGTTGGGGTCGCCGATGACGGCGTGCCAGTCACCCGCGGGCAGCTGGCTGGCGATGAGCGTCGAGGCACGTTCGGCGCGGTCCTCGATGACCTCGGTGAGGTCGCGCCGCTCGGGGTCGCGCAGCGGCGCGAGCATCCAGTCGTCGATGGCGAGCAGGTCGAGCTTGGCCAGGCGGGCGAGCAGCCGGGTGTAGGAGCCGTCGCCGCGGCCGACGGCCAGCTCGTGCAGCAGGCGCGGCATGCGGACGTAGCGCGCGGTGAAGCCGCGGCGGCACGCCCGTTCGACGAGGGCACAGCAGAGGAAACTCTTCCCGATGCCGCACGGCCCGGTGATGATCAGGTTGTGGCGTTCGGCGATCCACGCGCAGATGCCCAGCGTGAGGACCTGCTGGCGATTGAGCTGCCGGGCGCGGGTGAAGTCGACGGCTTCGAGCGACGCCGGGTAGCGCAGCTTGGCCGTCTGCAAGCGCCGTTGGAGCTTGCGCTGCTCGCGGGCCGTCCACTCGGTATCGACCAGCAGGCCGAGCCGCTCCTCGAAGCTGAGCGCGGCGGCCTCGTCGGTGTCGAGCTGCTTCTGGAAGGCGTCGGCCATCGCGCCGAGCTTCGCAAGAGGCTCGGATGAGGAAATATTCGAAAACCGTGTGGATGCCGGGAGGATCGATGGGTCACTTGGCCGCGGCCATTGAATTGACCTGGATCGTCTGGGTCTTGGAGTCCAGCGTGCCGACGACTGCTACCTTCTTTCCGGCAAACTCTCTTGATTTGTCCTGGTCGCTCAACAGATAGGTTGCTTTGCCGTCAAACAAAACGAACTCGACGGTGTGGTCATCGACGCAAGCGATGGTGCAGGCAGCGTCGGTCGACCCCATCCGCATTCCGGAATGATCGGCGCTGGGGCACTCGTCATCGGTGATCGTGCCTGAGAAAGTCTGTCTGCTCTGGGTTGCAAACATCGTGGCGGAGGCAAGAAGAGCGGAGGCAAGAAGACCTATCAGTAGATATTTCATAAAGCTCACGCAAAGCGAAGTCATTCGCAACCTGCGGGAAATCAGGGGAAGGTGTCACACACCTCCCCCTGATTCGTGGTCAAAAACCCCGAGGCCGAGAAACTCTCTGCCGGTTATCGGCCATTTATCATGATGTGGGCGTCCGGCGTGCCCTCAAACATCAGCCAGGCGCCGCCCGCGTCGCGAACATTCGGCAGTCCGACTTCGTCCGCCATGAAGTTCGGCATGCCGATAAACGTGTGCCAGATGGCGGTGTCCTGACTGTCGCCCCGGAGGTTATACCAAATGGTCCCGACTTCGGGCAGCTCACGCGTTCCGTCTTTCCCGGAGGCCACAACCAGATCCCTAATCCCTCCGGTGCCGCTGCTCGACAAGACAGGACGCCCGGCGCGCCTGCCTCCACTGGCCACTGCCAGCAGTGGCTGGGCCTTGGCCCCCATCTCCGCGAACGCTCGATTCTGCGCGATGCGCGCCATGTTGGCGTCGCTGCTAACGCACTCCACCGACCACGGCCGCTCTCCAGGCCAGCCGGTCAGGTCGTAGCAGATCATACGGCCGGGGCCGGGCCTCAAAACTTCAAACGTAAAGTCGGCAGCCGTGACGTCATCCTCCGGACTCTTCGCCGGATTCCGAATCCACTTAACGACCGTGGCGTTCCTGGCCATAGCCGCGTTCGGAGCGGCGAGCAACGGCTTTTCGATGGGGTCTTTCGTATCGGTCCGGCGCTCCTCATAGACCTGCGCCTGCGCCGGCGCGCTCATCGCAACCGCCATTACGCCGAGTACAAACAGAGAGATCGGTTTCATGTGAGTCCTCCAATCGCTATGCCTCAAAATTTGGGCGTTTAAAAGCCAGCAGCATACCACGACGGCGGTACTCTGCTCTATTGAATGTTTCCGCCGACGGGCAGGCCGCTCGGTACGCGCTCGGGAATCGTGCGGTCGAACGACCCATCGCTCAGAGCAATTAAAAACTCTATCAGATCCACGTCTTCTTCGTCCACGTTCTGCAACTGGCGAAGCAGCGGATCGAGCTCCTCGTAGCTGACGTTCGGGTTCCGGGACTCCCCGGCGATGGTGGATTCATAGAACCCCACGACGGCGTTCAGCGTCCTGAACATGCCATTGTGCCCGTATGGGAAGGTCAATTCGAGGTTTCGCAGCGACGCCGTGCGAAACGCATAGCTGTCGCACGCTGCTCGGGACGCTGCAGTACGCGGCTCCGGAGGAGCTGCCGGGCAAGGAGGGTTCTGCGCGCCTCCGTCGGAGGCGGGCGTTGTGGCACCTGATGCAAGAGCGGGGTTGTCGGGCACGCCCATGACATGCAGTTTGTAATCGGAGAACATGGGCCCGTTGTGGCACCTGATGCACCCGATCTCCTCGAAGCGCTGCATTCCTCTGACCTGTTCCGTCGTCATGGCGCTGCTGTCGCCGCGCATGTAGCGGTCGAACGGCGCGTTGTTGGCCAGCAGCGACCGCATGAACGCCGCTATCGCCCTGCCTAGGTTTTCCGCGGTGACCGGCTGTTCGCTGCCGAAGGCCTCGGCGAACAAGCTCGGGTACTCGGCGTTGGCCTGGAGCTTCGCCACCACTCTCGCGAGAGCCTCATCCTCCGGGTAGGTGTCCCCTCGCATTTCCTCAAACGACTTGAGCGGTTCGAGCGCCTGCGATTCGAGGCTGCTGATGCGATTGTCCCAGAACGCCGGCGCAGTCGCCGGGTCGTAGCGGCCCGATTCATCGATGCCGTTGAAAGCAACGTTCAGAACCGTCGGACTATTGCGTTTGACGAGATGCCCGTCACGCCGGAAGCGGCCCCGGCCGGTGCCCGTCACGCCGAGCGACAGGTCGCGGTCCTCCGCATAGGCGTTTGTGGGATGATGGCACGACGCGCAGGCTACGTCTTGGGGTCCCGACAACAGCGGGTCCCAGAACAGCAGCCTGCCCAGCTCAACTTTTGCTGGGGTCGTCGGGTTATATCCCGGCGCCTCCTGAGTCGACGGCAGCGCCGACACACTGTGTTCAACGGCACCAGTTTCTTGTCCAACGGCACCAACTTCCAAGAAAAGGAGTACGGCGACCGTAGCTGCTGCGACCAGCAGGTGTTTCGCTCCGAAGATTATAGGCACGAGTAAACCCCCCCTAGTGCCGGCCCCCTTCACAGGCCTAGTCTACCCACAACTATGGGGCGGGTGTCAAGAGAGAATGCGCCGCAGAGAATGCGCCGCGCCACAACCGACAGCGGTGCGGCAGGGCGCACGTCGGACAGGCGGGCCGGGCGGGCGGGCCGTCGAGGAGAGGCGTTCAAGAGCGGGTGTCGACGAGGATCTGGTCGTCGCCCCCAGCGGTGGCGAGGCCGTCGAGAAGGAACGGCATCGGGGGCGGCCGCGCGGGCCGGGCCTCGGGGATGTCGGTCGGCAGCCCCAGATGGCGCAGGATGCGCTCGATCACGGCGGGGTCTTCGATCACCGCAATGAGCTGCAGGCGCCCGCCACACCGGGGGCATTCGAGGACATCGAACCCAAAGCTCCGGCGGATGAACTCCGCCCAGAGACCGTTCGCCGCGGGCGGGGGGTCCCCAGCTCCCGCCGCATCCCTGGAGTCTTCAGGAGGCGAATTCTCGTGGGAGCCGACGGGTTCCCCGAATCGGACCACGTCGGCCCGCCACGCCGCGCGCGGGGCCAGCACGCCATAGTAGAGAATCAGGTTGATGCGCGGCCGCGGTGTCAGCGTGGCGAGGCGCTCGAGCAGTTCCACGGGGGTCAAACAGCAGATGCGTAGTGCCGTCCGACCATGGGCGCCTCAGCTGGAGCTGTACCTGTCCCTCCGCGGTCAGCTCGAGACGGTCCTGCGCAATGGGGGGGCGCAACGCGTAGCGACACACCCGCTCGAGGCGGTCCCGCTGGCCGGCCGGCACGCAGAGCGCGGCATGGAGATCGAAGCCGTTGTGGCGCGCCTGACACGGCCCGAGCCCTGGAGGGTCGGTGACGGCGGCCAGGGAGGCGCCGCCGCGACGGACCCGGGCGCCGGCCCGCGACCCGAGCGCGACCCGGCCCTGCACCGACGCCGCCGCGAGCCCGGCCAGCACCGGGGCCTCCTCGGCCCATTCGTCCACCGTGCTCCCACCCGCATCGGTCTCCTCCAGCCCCTGCGGGGGCAGTAGCCGCTGGAGGTAGGCCTCCACCGTGGCGAGCACCTCGTCGACGTCGGCGGCGTCGAGCGCGGCGGCCGGATAGAATCGCAGGCCCGTCGCGTCGTGCCCGAAGACCCCGTCAACCACCTACTCCCCAGCCGGCCGCCGTCGTCGGGAGTAGCAGCGTCCTCCCGTTCGCATCCTGCAGCGACTTTTTCAAGTCGTTCAGCGGGTCGGTATCGTCGTCGCCGTCGCCGTCGCCGTCGCCCCGGCCGCGGTCGCCAGTGTCGGGCATCGGCCACGCGTAGCCGGACGGTGAGGCGGCCTCTGCGCTGAACGGCGCTTCGATGCCGCCGAGTAGACGCGCCGTCGTCGCTGCGCCGTCAAGGGGCGACAGCCCGCGCCACGGTGCCCGCGCGTCCCATTGGCATGAACAGCAGTCTAGCGATCACGGCATCGAGACGCCCACGCTCGAGAGCGACCTCCTCGGACTCGACGCCGCGACCGCGCCGCCGCGGCCGATGGCACGTGACCAGCACGGCCGCCAGGTCCGATACCCCGAACGGCCGCGCTTGCCCTCGCCCCGATCGCCGGCGGTCCGCCGGTACCCCGCGAGCACCCGGCCCGTCCGCTCGCCGGCCGGGGCCGGCTGACCGGCGAGCTTCGCGCGGAAGCACGCCGCAGCGACCGCCATCGAGGCGCTCGAGGAAGCGCGCCCGGCGTCGTGCAGCTCGGCGAGGTACGCCGCGAGGGCCACGTCGTCGAGCTCGCGTCCGTCGAGCCAGGCGTCGAGCCGCCGGAGCGCGCCAGCGTAGGCCCGTCGGGTGTTCGGGCTGACGGAGGCCTCGACCAGCCGGAGCGCGGTCTGCGTCGGCCGTTCGATCGCGGCCTCTTCGGGGTCGATCCTGGCGGGCGAATCATTCATGTTAACGGCAATTATCGGTAATCTATTATGCCATGATTTTCGCGTGGATCTTCCGAGAAAGGCTGTTCCCGTCGCTGGGTCAGGCGGTTCGCGTGGCGCGCGGCTATGCGGCGTGCGACGGCGGCGGCCGGTGGCGGGTCTACGGCACGCGGGTTGTCAGTGTCGGTGACGGCACGCTCGAAGCAGTCCTGGGCCGCCGGCTGGCGGAGGGGCTCGAGACGCATCGACAGGGCTGATGCCGGAGCAGAAGCTCGTGGTCCCGGCGTGCCCTCGCCGCGAGAACGGGCACCTGTGGGGGTTCGATCGGGAGCGTTCGACTACGGATTGCCCAGGCGGACGTGTGCCAGGCCTGCGGGCTGGTGCGGCTGACGTCGTATCGGACGGGGCAGGTGGTGCGCTATGCGGGTTCGGGGGTGGCGACGGCGTATCAACGGTGAGCAGGGGGCCGAGGCGCAGCCGCGGCGCCCCGCTCGGCGGCGCGGCCGCGGCGTCCGGCGTGGGGACCTCGATGGTGCGGGCCAGGCCGTGATGCCTGCCGTTCGACGCGATGCGGATCCGGACGAGGGCGGCGATGGTTCGGGACCGCGATCCCCTGCAGAACTGCCGCTCGTCGAAGGCGACGCGGAGGAAGTAACGGTGGACGAGCCGACAAGCGCGGAATGGGTCATCGGCGAGTGGGTCACGCTCGACCGCGAGCTGCATCCATTCGAGGCGCTGGAGTTGGCGACGGTCATCGAGGCGGTGAAGCTGCATGTGCTGCACGGCTGGCCGCGCTGGTGGGCGTGGACGTTCGCGAGCCTGGTCGCGGAGATCGCCATCGGCATCTTGGAAGCAGCGGCCGGTGAGCTTGTGATCGTCGACCATGACGTCGGGGAGACGATCCATTGATCCGCCGTTGTGGCGGGTCACTTTTGGGTGGTCGAATGGGGGGACACGTACGACCAAATTCGCCGTCCGCCCGCGGCCGGCCAGCAGACCGGACCTTGATGGTGGAGCCCGACTCCGCCGAACCAATCTCCCAGGGTGCGCGGCTCGCGAGCTTCTTGCGCTCGCGAGCCGCGGGAGCACCTGCTCGTCCAGTTGAAGCAGGAGCGCGGCACGACGCTGATCGTGGTCACCCACAACATCCCGAGCGCGCGTCGGATCGCGGATACGATGCTGTTCCTGCACGAGGGCAGGGTGCTGGCCCGCGGCACGGCCGCGGACCTGGAGCGGAGCGAGCACGAGCTGGTACGGAAGTTCATGCAGTCGGAGGCGGGCGGGTGAACCGTCCGGCGTGGCCCCCGGACGCTGACCGAGACGGCGGGCGCGCACGATAGACACGCAGGAGAGAGGGAGGTTTAAGATGGGTTCCCCACGCTTGGCGCTGGTCGGCGCGTTCGTCATCAGCGGGCTGCTGATCTTCGCGGTCGGCCTGTTCATGATCGGCGACCGCCGGCTGCTGTTCAGCGAGCAGTTCGAGATAGAGGCCGACTTCGGTAACGTGGCCGGCGTCGAGATCGGCACCAGCGTGCGGTTGTCGGGTCTGCCCGCGGGCGAAGTGATCGATATCGACATTCCCGACGCACCGGGCGGCAGGTTCGTGGTGCGGATGCGCGTCCGGGAGGACCTGCACGCGTTGATCCGCACCGACTCGGAGGCCGCGATCCTGTCGGACGGGCTGCTCGGCTCGGCGTTCATTCAGCTCCGGGCGGGTAGCGCGGCGGCGCCGTTCATCCCCGACGGTGGCGAGCTGAGAGGGGTCGACGCGGTGGAGATCGCCGACCTGATCGCGGAGGGCCGGGAGACGTTCCGCATCGCCGCCAACGAGATAGTGCAGATGCGCGCGGAGTTGACCGAGAGCTTCGGCGGCTTCGCAGGAACGATCGAGAGCACGACCCTCCTCATCGACAGTATCGGGAGCGACACGCAGCGGGTGACCGACGCCAGCGCGAGCCTGGTGGACGAGACGCGGGGGATGGTCGCCGAAGTGCGCAGGGTCCTGGGCACGGTGACCACCGGGCAGGACGCGGTCGAGCAGGTGCTGCGCGAGACCGAGGGGACGATGCGGGCGGTGCGCGAGAGCGCCGAGCACGTCGAGAACGCCATCGAGCGCTTCAGTGGACCCGACAGCGCCACCCAGCGGCTGCTGGTCGACGCCGGGGAGGTCATGCGCCGCGCCCGCGAGGCGATGACCGACGTCGCCGACAACACCGAGGCGCTCAAGCGGAACTGGCTCTTCCGGGGGTTCTTCGCCGAGCGGGGTTTCTACAACCTCGACGAGCTGACCGTCGACGAGTACCGCACGCTCCTGCGCGACGGTCGCTACACGCCGCTCCGGATCTGGCTGGCTGCGGATCGGCTGTTCGAGGCCGATCCCGCCGGCGGTCTTACGCTACGGGACGGCGCCGGCCGCCGGATCGAGGAGTCGATGGGCGAGTTGTTGCAGTACCCGCGAACCAGCCCGATCGTCGTGGAGGGCTACGCCACGGCCGGCGAGATCGGTCGGCGAATGCTCGACGCGCTCGCACGCGCGGAGTTGGTGCAGCGCTACGTCGCGCGGACGTTTCGTCGGGCGGGCGCGACCGGCACGATGGCGCTCGGCGCCGAGGCGGCGGATAGCCCGTCCCGCGACGGGCGCTGGGACGGCGTGGCGCTGACGCTGTTCGCGGACCCGGAGGCGCTCGCACAGGGCACCGCCACTGCAGCGCCGTGAGCCTTTCCGGATGCCGCTTTTTTCCCTTGCGAAGGGACGGCATCTTGTGCACTGCGGGCGGGTCTGGCTGGCGTCGGAGCTGACGAGCCGGGGAGCCTCGACCACGGACGTGATGCGGGCCGGGAACTGGGAAGACCTCACGGATGGTGGCGCACTTACTCCGCCGGGGCGACGGCGGAACGCGATCACACTCGCGCAGCGCGCCGAGATCCGGCGCCTGTTCTACGGCGAGCACTGGAAAGTCGGGACCATCGCGGCCCAGCTCGGCCTCCACCGTGAGACGGTCCGCGCCGCGGTGGAGCGCGAGACGGCAGGGGTCCGTCCCAGCCTGTGTCGGCCCAGCATCCTCGACCCGTATCTGCCGTTCATCCGCGACACCCTGGCGCAGTACCCGCGGCTGCGCGCCACGCGGATCCACGAGATGGTCCGCCAGCGCGGCTATGCCGGCTCGGTCTTCCCGGTCCGCCGCCTCGTGCGGCGCCTGCGGCCCGAGTCCGGCCGCGCCGTCTACCGCCGGGTCGTGACTCTGGTCGGGGAGCAGGCACAAGTCGACTGGGGCTCGTTCGGCAAGGTCCACATCGGACAGGGCACACGCACGGTCTCCGGATTCGTCATGGTCCTCGGCTACTCGCGCGCGCTGGCCGCGCTGTTCACCCTCGACCAGACGCACGCGGACGGCACGGACGCGCCGGATACCACCGGCGGATTCGACACGGACCTGCTCGCCCCGGAGCGTATCCAGGCCAGTTTCATTTACCTGCGCCGCGATGCGGCCCGGCTGATGGGCATGGACAACGCCTTGCGCGCGGCGCTGAACGCGGGGCTTGAGGAGAAACTTGACTTCGAGGCGGTCGCCGGGACCGCCGGGCTGTTCAACGGAACGAATCTCGGGAATCACGCGCAGGCCGCCGGGACCACGTTCGCGCAGTACCTGACGCAGTTCCTGTACGGCCGAGTCGATGGCAGATTCGCGTCGATGCTGTCCGAGCTTCGACCGGCTGCCACTTCCGCGGCGGCCGTCGCTGACTCCGGGCGCCGGAGGATTGTCGATGGAGCTGGTCTCTTCGGGCCATCTGGTCGGTGTCAGCGACTATTCGATCCTCCGCTCGACACCTCTGAGCGGTCTGGTCGCGGACGTTGAATCCGTCGTAACGTGGTGGCGGTAATGACTTGGAAGTGCCGGCGGTGCGCTCGCTCAGTCGACCCGCTGGCGAGAGACGAGACCGACACAAGCCTGTGCGCCGCCTGTGCGCTGCATCTTCGGGCCGAAGGGCGCGCAGGTTCCGACCAGGCGGCCGGCGCGGACGTGAGTATCTGGCAGTCGATCCCCCCGCCGACGTAGGGTTGGGACGGCTTGAGTTTTGGCCGGCGGGCTCGCAACGGCCGGGGTTTCGCGCTTGTTTCTCCCGACCACTGACGCGCTCGCCGGGTGCTGGCGATGGTAGGTTGGTGGCCGGCGACTTGAGTCCGATAACGGATATTCGGTAAACCGGATCGGACCAGGTGTTTCCGGTGGGCTGCGCCCCGAATCGTGATTACGGCAACGGCGTCGCGGCCGCCGTGCGAGGTTCTGCGGCCCTCGAGGGCGTCTCGTCGCACTCCGGACGCCGCGGCCTCGCCTCGGAGCTGAAATCCTGAGTAGCGTTCCCCTCCCCTAGACCGCCGGTGCGAAGTCGAGCGGTGCGTCGGGCGGGACGCTGCGGCGTCCCGCGGTGCGGTTCGCTCGTCGTGCTGTGAGGCCCGGCCCCTTTGGTCCGCTCAGCGGGCCTGATCGCGTTCGTAGGCTTCGACGGCTCGCCGCAGCAGCTGCACGTTCTTCAGGTCTGCCTCGACCGCCAGGCGCTTGAAGTGCTGCCGGAACTCGGCCGGGACCTTGAAATTCAGGTCGACCAGCGTCTCGCTCGGCCGCTGCGAGCGCTGGACCGCTCCGGAGACGCCCGGCGGGGGACTCCCCTTCGTCGCGAGGATGGTGCTGGCGTCGATGGCCAGTGGTTTCTTTGGCATGGGCGTATCCCTAGCTAATTTAGCGAATATTCGCTAAATCGCCCAATCGTTCTTTCGTGAGCCTCCACAGCTCGGCGGCCTCGGCGGCGGCCGGGCTGCTCGGCCTGATCTCGATCGCGGTACGCCCGTCCGTCATGGCCGCGGCGAAGTCAACGCGGTCGTGGATGACGGCCGGGAAGACCTGGCCGTGCTCGGACAGCGCGGCGGTGGTCTGCACGGTGATTCGAGCGTTGCTCTTCGCTTGCGTCAGGACGAACACGAACGGCGTGCCGGCGTTCCGGACGATGTCGAGCGTCGCCCCAAGCGCCGATCTCCCATTTCGTACGGTCGTCCGGATTGGAGGTCACGACCTCGTCGGTGTTCAGGTTCAGGGCGTCGCCCTTCAGTCCGAGGACTCGAGTGTCCGTCGCCGCCGGCTGCCAACCGATGATCTCCGACACCCAGGCGCGTGCGTGCTTGCTGTTGTGTCGCTTCTTGCCCAGATGAGACTGCCAGAATCCGTACAGCAGCGCCTGCGGAAACCACGCCATCAGGGGGCCGCACGCCTGCGCGGTGGCGCCGAAGATGGCTTGTCCGAGTTCCGTCTTGATAAAGTCCCGGCCATCAAGGGTGGAGTCCCGGAGATACGCATCGCCATTGCGATGCGGGAACTCCAGGCTCGACAGGCTTCTCGGCAAATGAGCCGGCAGCTGAGGCAGAGCCGACAGGTCGAGAACAAGCTCGGGCACGAGTGTCGATTTGCGATGTCGGCGCAGCGCGTCTTCCAGGCGGTTGGCCTGCGACGGTTGACGTGCGCGTTGTGGGTCCGTCTCCAGCGTGTCGACTCTCGACCGGCGCGCCCTTCGCTATACTTCGCTAAATAGCCCATTCGCTAATGCAGACAATCGCGGTTGCCAGTCAGAAGGGCGGAGGCGGGAAGACGACCGTGGTCGCCCATCTCGCTGTCGCCGCCGAGCGCGCCGGCCACGGGCCGGCCGTCGTGATCGACACGGACCCACAGCAGACCCTCGCCACCTGGTGGCAAGCCCGCGAGGCCGACGTCCCCAAGCTGGCGCCCGTCAACGTTCGTGAGTTGCCCTCGAAGCTCGACGCGCTGGCGCAGATGGGAATGGCCTACTGCTTCATCGACACGCCGCCAGCGCTGACCGAACAGAACCGGCAGCTCCTCGGGCTCGCTGACCTCGTTCTGATTCCGACGCGGCCGAGCCCGAACGACCTGTGGGCGCTCGGAGCGACGCTCGACATCGTCCGGAACGCGGGGACGCCGTTCGTGTTCGTCCTGACACAAGCGAAGAGCAACGCTCGAATCACCGTGCAGACCATTGCCGCGCTGTCCGAGCACGGCCAGGTTTTCCCGGCCGTCATTCACGACCGCGTCGACTTCGCCTCGGCCATGACGGACGGGCGCACGGCGATCGAGATCAAACCGAGCAGCCTGGCCGCGGCCGAGGCCGCCGAGTTGTGGAGGCTCACGAAAGAGCGATTGGGAAGCTTAGCCTATATTCGCTAATTAGCTGTTTAGCTAGTATGCGCCCATGCCGAACCCAATTGCTCAGCTCCGCTTCTCGACCAGCCGTTCGCCGACAACCAACGTCTCGTCTAGCTTCCGCTCCGACTGCTCACGCAACTCGACGTTCCGCTGCGCGACACCGCGCATGACGTCGCGCGCTGGAGGCGGGTCGAGGGGGCGGCATCGTGACCGCCGCGACCGGCGAGGCCCGCCGCGACCTCTGGGAGGCTGGCGCAGGCCGGGGTCTGTCCGAAACGCAGTCGATACACACGGTGACCAGCTCGTCGTACCCGCCGCGGTTCAGGCGGTGCGTCACGCTCAGCATGCGCCTCCCTCCGGCTCCTCTTCGGCCTCTTTGGCCTGTAGCGTATCCAGTTCTGTCCGTAGCGTCCGTAGCGTCTGCAGCTCAGCCCCCACCCGTGCCCGCACCTGGGGGTCATGGTGGTGGATGAGCTGTTCCCGCGTGCCGATCTGATCCAACAGCTCCCGCCGGCGGTCTCGCGGCTTCAAAAGCTCTTCCGCGCTCGGCGCCGGTTCGGGTGCCGGTGCCGGTTCGGGTGCCATCGGCTGGCGTTCCCGCTCCTCGATGAGATCCCATAGCGCGGTGCGCGACATGGCGGCATAGCGCGCTTCGTCCGGCTGGCGGCTGGCGGCGCGGTCCAGCGCGCAGGCCTTCCGGATCTGTTTCCGCGAAGCCAGCTCCTCTTGATGATGATGATGATCATCTTGATCGGTTAATAGTGGGAAGTCGCGAGCAGTGGCACCGTTCGCACTGCTCGTCGCGCGAGCAGTGGCACCGTTCGCACTGCTCGTCGCGAGTAGTGCCACCGTTCGCACTGCTCGCGGCATGCGGTACTCCACCACGCCGCGCTTTCCGGCGGGCTGGCGGGTGAGGTGCCCAAGCTCCTCAGCGGCCTTTGCGTGCGCGTAGAACGGTCGGCGCGCGAAGTCGAATTCGGCGATCACGTCCGCCGGCCGGCGGCGAAAGACAATCGCGTCGGCCGTGGCATGCGTAGCGAGGGTGCGTAGGGCGCGGAGCAACGTGTTCAGACCGCCGGCGGTGATCTTGTGCCGGTCGGCTGCGCGGCGACCGGGCTCGCCGATCCGAATCGGTTGGCGGACGATGGCCGCGAAGGTCTCGACGTCCAGTGGGCCGGGGTCGGGGTAGCGCGGCTGCTCGGCGCTCGCGTCCCTGATTATTTCGGTTCGGGATGCGGCGGCGGTCTTGCCGGCGGGTGGGACGGTGGTAGAATCGCGAGCGGGGGACGGCATTCTCGGTGCCTCCTTCGTTGGCAGCCGGGGGTGGTGCCCCGGCGGCAAGTCCCGAGTTTACACCCGGCGAGGGTGTGTGGTGGTCGGGGCGTGGTTTTGCGGTTGTCGGGGGCCGGCCTTACGGGGCCGGCCTTCGTCGTGTACGGGGCGGGGCCTGTTTCAGTCGTCGTCGTCGGTGGGCGGGTTCATGTCGATGTTTCGAACGATGTTGTCGGGTTCTCCGCGGGCGGGTGCTCGAAGTAGGGCGCGGGCTTCCCGAACAGCCCGCCGACGATGGAGCGCAGCCAGTTGATGATCTGCAGGGCGTAGCGCCATGTCAGGGGGGTCGGCGTCGATGCCGTTGACGTTGACCAGCTCGGCCGGCGCCAGGCGCACGCGGCCGCGGAGGACGTCGATCCGGTGGAAGGATTCTCCACGCGCCAAGGCGTCCCGGACCATTCGGCGGCGGACAATCGGTGGCAAGACCTCGCCGGCGACGGGATCGCGGCTGGTGGGAGTGCCTCTCTCGGCCATTTCGCCAGGGTTGCGCGGGCTCTGGCCCGACTTCGAGCCTTCTCTCAGCCTGATCCGTCACTTCCGGAAGGCAACCGAGCGGCACAGCCCAGCTAGAGCTGCTCTCTTCCCTAGACAACCCGTGGTGACGGACTCGTCAGTCAGCGCCCGGTGCCCACAACGGGCAACACCGACTCACACCCATCGAGCGGCAACGGATCCGCGAGGCGCAGCGGATGGGCTTCCGCTCCGTCCAGAGAAGCCCCCCGCGCGGGTTACGGCCGCGACTGAATCACCGTTCGTGCCCCCGGTTCCGCCCTCGCGCCCGCGGGTGAGGCGTCGCCGTTCGTCCGCTCCCCTTCACAATGCCGCCATCGGCGGTCAGCGGCGTGGCTGCCACGTCGGCACCAGTCAGGCCGGTTCCCGCCACGAGCAGGTCCATCTTGAGCTGGGCGGCACGCTCCCGGGCTCGATCGCGGTCTGCAGCGGCCGCGTCGCGCTCACCACGCGCCTGATCCCGATCCGCAATCGCGCGATCCCGCGCCTGTTCGGCCGCCACGGCACGCTCAACTGCCGCGGCGAGGTTGGTGCGAGCCGCGTCGCGCTCCTTCGTGAGCCTGTCGCTGTAGCCCTTCCAGTCCCGAATGGTCTTGCCCAACGCGTCGCGCTCCTTCGTGAGCCTGTCGCTGTAGTCCTTCCAGGCCCGATTGGTCTTATCCAACGCGTCGCGCTCCTCCGTGACGGCGGCGAGGTTGGTGCGGGCCGCGTCGCGCTCCTCCGTGACGGCGGCGAGGTTGGTGCGGGCCGCGTCGCGCTCCTCCGTGACGGCGGCGAGGTTGGTGCGGGCCGCGTCGCGCTCCTCCGTGACGGCGGCGAGGTTGGTGCGGGCCGCGTCGCGCTCCCTCCTGACAGTGACCAGCCCCGTGCGGGCTTCTTGCGCCACCTTGATGGTCACTCTGTCCAGGCTCTCCTTCTTCCCGGCCTCGAAACCCTCGTTCTGTCCGGCCCTGCGGGCACGTTTGACGGCTGCCGACCGTTTCTCGCGCTCCCGGGCGAGTTCCTGTTCCATCCGCGCCAGTTCACCGCGGAGCGGAGTGGTTTCCTCGTCGATCCGGGCCTGGATGCCCTTCTCCCGGTCGATCGGCTGCCGCTTGGACGCACTCCCGTCGCCCCCCGAGTTCGACCCGCGCTGCAGGCCGAACCGGGACGCCACGTCCTCGTAGAAGCGATCCTGCATCGCCGACATGAGCTGGGGTCCGCGGAGTTTCTTCCCACTCCCGTCATCCGCAAACCTCTCCCGCACACGATTCCATCCGAGCCGGCCGCGGTGATCGGCGACAACGACCAGCACGTGCATGTGCGGTGCGGCCTCGTCTTGATGGATTCCACAGTGAGCGACCATCGATCCATGCAGTACCAGACGAACGGCCGCACCGTAAGCATGGGATCGTTCATCGCCGACAAAATGGACCTGTGGTGGAACACCCGCCGCCCTGACGAACCTGTGCTGTGGAACAGCACGATCCAGCTCGGCGAGGCGTTCTTCAACGAGATCATCGCCTCCCCGGTCCCGATCGACATGCACATCCTGCGGGCAATGAAGCGCAGTCCGCTGGGACTCGACCTGTACCTGTGGCTCGTGTACCGCCTGTTCACCCTGCCCGAGCGCCTAACGCTGACGTGGCGCCAGATCTACCGCCAATTCGGGTCGCATCCCGAACACATGACCGCGAACACGGTCCACAACTTCCGCGCCGACGTTGTCCGCGAGTTGAAGAAGCTGCACGAGGCGTGGCCGGACTTCCGCTACCGACTCCCGTTCGGCAGGCTCGAGCTCCGGCCGACCAAGCCCCGGATCAGCCCGACAAAACCCGTGCCCCACCGCTGAAGAAGCGTGCGCCTAAACGCCACCCATTGAATGCGCCTAAACGCCACCCATTGAGGGGGGATTTTGCGCCTAAACGCCACCCTTACACAGGTAGTACGCAGGTAGTTAGTACCTGTAGGGGAAATTCCGCCGCATCCCGGCGCCGCGGCCGCCCCGAAAACGCGTGCGCCGGGAGGTGGTCACCCCCCTCCCAGGTCCTGGGCGCGCGCGACGCACAGAGACCCGGCGGCGTCAGCTCAGGAGCGACCGCCGGCACCGAGTGTGACAACCGTCCAGACGTCTCCGCCGTAGCCGATCGATGTTGCCCCGGCGTTGCCGGGGCTCTCTTGCTTCGCATCGGGTTCCGCCCGACGCTCAGACCCGGAGAAAAGGCCCTCGCTATCGCTCGGCGTTCACCCCTCGGCTCAGTTGAACCCACGAGCTTTCCGCGCGGAGTCACGTGGCCTTCCTCGGTGAACCAACCCAGCGCCGGCGCGTCGAAACGGGCTGATGCCGCTGGTCGGTGGTGTTCGAGAGAAAGGCGCCAGCGCCCCCGTGTCCCAAATGCTCGTTTGCGACACATGCTGATCGGCTACGCCCGCGTTTCCAAAGCGGATGGTTTCCCAGTCGCTGGACCTGCAGCAAGACGCCCTGCGGGCCGAGGGCGTCGAGGCGACCAACCTCTACCACGACCTCGCCTCCGGCGTACGCGACGACGCCTCGACGACCGCCTACGCGCCGTTGAAGTCGAGTTCGGGAAGGTCGATCAGCGGCTCGCCACACTGGAGCGGTTGCACCTGCCCACCCCGGCGGCCGACGACTGAGGCGCAACAAGGCGACCGCAGACGCAGCAGCGCCAACCGTCCGCGGCCCGGGCCGCGGACGGTTCGGGACCGCACGCGCACACGCCGTGTGCGAGCTGCATGATTCCACTGGAGAGCCCGGTGCCGGCAATCGGCACGCCGGGTTCGGAGAGCGGGGGGAGGAAACGTGCCTACAGGCTTCGGACTGCGGCCCGGCCGCGAAAGCGCCGGACGAGCCACCGAGCCCTACCGGTTACGCGCCTCCCCTCGACTCTACACGAATCGGGTCGGTACCCTTACCGGGCGATCTCCGGCTTGTGCGCCGCGGCGGAGATGGCGTTGAGTGCGTCGCACAACAGGCTGTGCACCGTCATCCCCCGCTCGAGGGCGATGATCTTCAGCTGGGCCCTCACCTCGGGCGCCACGTGAATGGTGATCCCCACGGTGCCCTGGCGGCCGGACGCCAGGCCGAGGGAAGGAGCCAGCCTCCGCGACGTCGGCCGCACCGCGGCCGTGATCGCCAACTCAAGATTCGGCAGCTTCGGCATCGAGATCAGCGCGCTCTGGCCGGCGAGCACCCGCAGGTCCCCGCCGCGGGTCGACAGGTCCTGTACGGGTTTGTTGACCAGGTCGTCGCGCCAGGAGCGCCGGCCCGTGGGGTTCCACCAAGAGGCGCTCAGTCTCTCACCCATTTGTCCCGACTCAGCACCGGGTCCTCGAACAGACTCCGGCCTTTGTCGCCTTCGGGGAGGCCGTAAAGATCGATCAGCGTGTCGTCGTCGGCCAGTTTCCGCAGGTTGTCGAGGAAATCCCGGCTCCGAAGCGCTCCCTCAACGCGATGGGCCAAGAGCCACGCTCGGCGTACCTGACGAGCTCGCCATCCAGCCGGGTCCGCCATGTCCGCGTAGTACTTCACCCATGGCTTGATGTCGTCTGGCACCTCTGCGCAATCGGCTCCTGAATCATCAGAGGCCGCACTGCCGGATGGACCATCCCTTGGCCCCATCCACAAACGGCGATCTCGTGCGTACGTCCAACTATCGAGCTCGAGCACTTCACGCGGGGAATGGACCCAGGCAAAGCCCGACCGCGCACGCGAGGCAGGCCCAGGTTAGACGCGATTCGGCTGCGCCGTCACCTGATCGCCGTGCGGCTCACCAGGCCCGAGGCGACCGACGTCGAGCAGGTTGCGAAGCGGCACAAGGTGCGGCCGGCGCAGTTCGCGCGCGACGCCGTCCTCGCCGCGATAGACCGGTCGCCAGGCCCGCCGGCACCGACTGCCCGTGAGCTTGCAGCGCTCGAGCGCGGCGAGCGGAACCGGGAGCTGCAGCGCATCGGCGCGAACACGAACCAGATCGCACGCCGCATCAACAGCTGGGGTGCCGACGCACAGACCCGGGACGCGCTCCTCGAGCTGCGCGACGCGTTGCGCCAGATCGAGCAGCAACTCGCCAAGGAGCTGGCGAGGTGAACCCGGAGATGGTGACCGGCCGGGGCGTCCGCGGCGCGATCGCATACATCACACACGATGCGCCGGCAGCCGACAACCCGAAGCCGACGACGGCTGCGCGCGTCGCTTGGACGCACTGCTTGAACCTGCCGACGGACGATCCGGAGCTGGCCGGCCGGATCATGCAGGGAACGATCTACGATGCGCCGGCGTTAAAGGAACTCGCTGGCCTGTCGACCCGCGGGCGCAAGCTGAAAGAACCCGCCTGGCACCTGATCCTCAGCTGGCGGCACGACGAGTCGCCGCTACCGCCGCACCTGCAGTCATTGCTCAAAAACACGCCGGAACTACGCGCCGCCCTGACGAAATACGCCGCGATCGAGACGACGCTATCCGCGCTCAAGGAGCTTGGCCTCAAGGACCACCAGGTCGTGCTAGCGTGCCACACCGACAAGGATCACCTGCACGTCCACGCCGTCGCCAACCGCGTACATCCCGAAACGGGTCGCGCGGCCAAACTCTCGCACAGCAAGCGGATACTCAACCGGTGGGCCGAGGGATACGAGGTTGAGCGCGGCCAGATCGTCACGCCGAACCGGATCGCGAGGCGCGAGGCCCGCGCCGAACGCCAGAAGGCCCGTGCCGAAGGCCGGGAGCTGCCACCGATGCCGCCCAAGCAGCCGAAGCGCGGACCCGGCCGGCAAGAGCGAACGGTCGACGAGCGCCACGCGTGGGCGGAGATACGCGAGCTGCAGAAAAGCGACACCGACACGACCGAAGAGGAGAAGCGCGCCCAGCGCGTCGAGTTCGCGCGGCTGCTAGAGCAGCTCAACGAGACAGCAAGCGCCCCCGCGCCCACCGTGCAGGTCCCGGTGCCGGTCGACGTGCCCGTTCGTCCTCGTGTGCCGATGCCCGCTGTCGAACTGCGCCCCGCGCCCACCGTGCAGGTCCCGGCGCCGGTCGACGTGCCCGTTCGTCCTCGTGTGCCGATGCCCGCTGTCGAACTGCGCCCCGCGCCCACCGTGCAGGTCCCGGCGCCGGTCGACGTGCCCGTTCGTCCTCGTGTGCCGATGCCCGCTGTCGAATTGCGCCCCGCGCCCACCGTGCAGGTCCCGGCGCCGGTCGACGTGCCCGTTCGTCCTCGTGTGCCGATGCCCGCTGTCGAATTGCGCCCCGCGCCCACCGTGCAGGTCCCGGCGCCGGTCGACGTGCCCGTTCGTCCTCGTGTGCCGATGCCCGCTGTCGAATTGCGCCCCGCGCCCACCGTGCAGGTCCCGGCGCCGGTCGACGTGCCCGTTCGTCCTCGTGTGCCGATGCCAGATCTTCCGGGGAGCCGACCACCCTCCGACGCACCGCACACGGCAGCCCAGGTTCTCGCATGGTTACTGGACCATCTGCGCCGGATCTGGAACCGCGAGGGCGGTGCTCGCACCACACGAAAGAGGGCGAAGGGCCAGGGTGCCGAGTCAGCGGCGCGGTCGGCCGAGCCGGCGCCGCCCTCGCCACCGCCGAGCCCGACGCCACCGCCCGGCCCTCCGGTGGCCCGCCCGGCCGAGTCGGCGGCCGATGTCGTCGCCGCTAAGCGGAAGCAGATGGAAGGCCTTCTCAGGCGGAGCGGCCTGAGCGATGAAGAGATCCGTGTAAAGATCGACAACCTCGCCGGCGCCAAACTCGGTGAGCGGGCCGGCGAGGCGATGGGAGTCGACCGCCCGGCCCTGCGCCCGCCGACCGGCCCGTCCCGAGAGCCGAGCCGGAGGCGTGGTCGATGACGCCTCGATCGCTCGAGCCGCAGCGCCTCGTCTTCGAGGAACCGCGCCAGCCGTTCGCATGTTCGGTCAGTGGTCCCGGTCCTGAGCTGCCGGCTGGACAGCGTACCGGCAGAACGAACAGCTACCGGGGGGAGGGTCGGTCAGGACCGCGATTTTCTCCTCTCAGCAACCCGAAGTCCGGAGCCGTCCCGATGGCGCTCTTCGCGGTGAAGCGGCAGGGAGGACACGACACGATGCTCGTCGTCGAGGCGGCGA
>CBDHGX010000002.1:0-27472 GCA_965263195.1 Vicinamibacterales bacterium
TAAACGAATACAAATAATGCTGTATGAGCCACTTGCAAAACTCTTGGGGTCGCGGCTCGGCTCAGTCCTCCGATTCTCAGGGGTGAAGACCCCATTGTCCTGGATTTCGACTGCGTGTTCTGGTCCTGAAGGACCGGCGGCAAGCCAGGAGACGGAAACCAAGGGGATCGACGTGTTTTCCACCGAGCGTCGGGACACCGGTGGGTGACTGACGCCGGTTGGGCGCCGGAATTGGATGGGCGTTTGCCGGCGGCGCGTTGGCTATGTCACCAGACGCAGGAGCTGGTCGGCGGTGAGCGCCAACATGCCGAACATGCAGTGGCACATCACCTTCGCGGCGCCACGGACCCGGACATGGCGGCCACCGAACTCGTCCTTGAGACGGCCATTGACGCGCTCACCCGCCGTACGCTCGTTGTAGCGAACCTGCTCGGCACGCTGGAAGCCGAGATTTTTCAGGCGCCGGGCTTCGGTTCGCAGTTCCTCCGCCCGGGCCTTGTCGCCACGAGGGTTGACGTCAATCAACGGGACGTGGCCGAGTGAGCGGCTGTGCTCCCGGATCTGCTCCGCGTCGTAGGCGGCGTCCATCAGGTCATACAGATTGGTCGTCCGCTCGGCCGACAGAGACGCCAGCGGAATGGCGGCCTGGCTGTCATGCAGGGAGGCGGACGTCAACAGGCAACTGATCGGAATCTGGCCGTCGGCCACGTCGATGTGCAGCTTGTAGCCGACCCAGGTGGTCTTGTAGCCCTTGCTGTTCTTCTTCGTGCCGACATCGCAGGCGGTCGGCAGGTCGTCCAGCATCGCCGGCAGGTTCATGGTCGGCTGCCGTTCGAGACGTGTCAGGACCTTTGGCCCTTCTTCGCCCTTCTTCGGCCGCCCGCGCTTGCGCTTGGGCGGCGGGGGCGGCTTCTCCTTCGTGGCCGGCTTCTCACGGGCCTCGATGGCCGTCGAGTCGCGCGAGAGGTGGCCCACCAGCCGGTCGTGGTGCGTCTCCCGGATCAGCGCTTCGTGCACGCGCTGGGGCAACTGCGTGTCGGCGAACTCGGCAAAGGCGCGCGAGAAGACCGACTCGCTCGGCACCTCGAACTTCCGCTCCCAGCCGCAGAGCCGGCGCAGGGCCACATCGGCGGCCAACCGGTCCAGCAGTGCGCGCGTCGACGGCAGGTCGTAGACCGCCTTGGCCACGAAGGCCCGCGCCATCGCCGCGCGGTCCTTGGGCGGCCGCCCCGGCGCCGGGAAGTACCGGGGAATCAGGCGCTCGATACGGATGACCTCCAGGGTCTGCACCAACTGCTGCTGTTTTTCGGTCAGTGGACCCAACGCCTGCTCCAACCGCGGGAACAGCGTACGCTGGATCGACTCCCAGTAGGGGGCGAACGAGGCGCGCAGGGAATTCATGGCTTGTTGACCGCTCCTACGAGCTACTGCATACTTACCGCCAGGGACAATGTCAAGCTGCGGTTCGATGGCCGGTGGGGACCAGATGCGCCAGTACACGGAGCGATACGACGCGCTCAAGGCGGAACTGCAGTCGCTTGGGTTTCTCTTCCAGGCAGCCTCCAGACCCGCCGGATAGCGTGTGGGAAGACCACCTGCCGCTGCTACCGCGACACGGACGCCCGGCACGGTCCCTACCACTACTGGACACGCAAGGACCGCGGGAAAACCGTCGGGATGAGGCTCACCGAAGACGAACTCGTCCTCTACCAGGAGTGGATCGAGAACAACCGCGAATTGGAGCGGCTCGTGAAGGAAATGCGCGGCCTCTCTTCGCGCGTGCTTGCCCTCATAACCGGCCGGGAGGCCCCATGAACCCCCGCGTCTCGGGCTCGTCGGCGGCGATGACCGCTACCACCGCTACCACCGCTACCGCCATCCTTCAGACGCTACGTCCCGCCCACTGACCGTCCCTCGCCTGCGGCTTCCGGCAAAGAAAACCCGGCCGATTACCGATTTTTGCAAGAGGCTCGTATGACATATTAAGCTGGAAATAAGTTACCTGACACCATATAATGGAGAGTGTGAGGAAACGCGATGGTCGCTCGCTTGACCACAAGGCACTCGAAGACATTCGCATACAGGCAGTACAGCGGGTCGAAGCCGGGGAAGCCCCCTCCGCGGTGATGCGGGTGATGGGATTCGCCCGCACTGTAATCTATGACTGGCTGAACAAGTATCGCGCCGGTGGTATCGAGGCGCTGCGGGCGTTGCCGATTCCGGGACGGCCACCCAAGCTGACGGAGCAGCAGCGCGCCTGGGTGTATCGCACGGTGACGCAGAACAACCCGCTGCAGTTGCAGTTCGAGTTCGCCCTCTGGACGCGGGCGATGGTCCGACACCTGATTCGGCAGCACTGCGGCGTGACCCTGAGCCTGGCCTCAGTTGGGCGGCTCTTGCGCTCGCTGGGGCTCACGCCCCAGCGGCCGGTTCGCCGGGCGATTGAACAGGTGCCCGCCAAGGTCCGGGAGTGGCTGACGGTCGACTATCCTGCGATTCAGGCGAAAGCCCGTAAGGCAGGCGCGCAGATTTTCTTTGCGGACGAAGCGGGCGTGCGGTCGAACAGCCATCATTCGGGCACCACGTGGGCGCCGATGGGCCAAACACCGGTGGTGCCGGCGACTGGCAAACGGTTCGGGCTCAATCTGGTGTCGGCGGTGAGTCCGCAGGGCGTGTTGCGGTTCATGGTGGTCGACGGGCGGATGACGGCGGTGCGCTTCATCGCATTTCTGAAGCGCTTACTGCACAATCAGACGCGGCCGATTTTCCTCATCGTCGATCAGCATTCCTCGCACCGGGCGAAAGCGGTCCAGGAGTTCGTAGCGTCGACGGACGGCCACCTTGAGCTGTTCTTCCTGCCGCCGTACTCCCCGGAACTCAATCCGGATGAACTCGTGTGGAACCATCTGAAGACACACGGGGTTCGCAAACGCCTGCTGCAGACGCCGCAGGAACTCAAACGCTACGTCCTCGGCCACATGCGGTCCTTACAGCGGACGCCAGCCCTGTTGCGTGGGTTCTTCAAGAAGCCGAGCCTGCGCTATATCACCGCATAGTGTCACCATACTAATGCGGTCCTTAATAATAATGCCCAGTGCGCTTCATCGACCGCGCCGACGAGATGCGCCGCCTCGACGCGGTGCTGGCCCAGCCGGGCGCCTTCGCCGCCATCTGGGGCCGCCGCCGGGTAGGCAAGACCGCCGGGCGCGGGAAGCGTTCGCCGTGCGCCCGTTGCGGCCGGGATATCTCGCCGAGCCGTTCCCCGAGTCCGAAGGGCGCGACCTGCTTGCGCTCTACTCGCTGTGGGGCGGAATGCCGCGCTACTGGGAGCTCGCCGAAGCGTTCGGCCTCGATTTCGAGAACGCGGTCGACACGCTGGTGCTCGACCCGGCCGGCTCGCTGCACCTGGAGCCGGATCGGCTGCTCCTGGAGGAAGTCCCGTCCGCCACGGCTCTGCGTCCGCTACTGGACGTGATCGGCGCCGGCGCTCACCGGGTCAGCGAGATAGCGGGTCGACTCGGCCGGCCGGCGTCCAGTCTGGCGCGACCGCTGGCGGCGCTCACCGAGATGGGCCTGGTGCGCCGGGAGATGCCGTTCGGGAGCGATCCACGCTCCGGCAAGCGGAGTCTCTATCGGATCGACGACCCGTTTCTGCGTCTGTGGTTCCGCGTCGTCGCGCCCGGTCGCGCTGCGCTGGCGCAAGCGCCGCGCGAGACGCGGCTGGAGTACTGGCGACGCCACCGCGCGGGACTCGAAGCGCAGGCCTGGGAGGAGCTCTGCCGCATGGCGGTGCCTTTCCTGCACCGCGCCGGGTCCGCCCTCGCCGACCTCGGTCCCTGGGAGCCGGCGCAACGCTACTGGCGGCGCAACGAGCCGGAATACGACGTGGTGGCGCGTTCGGTCGACGGCCGGCGCCTGCTCATCGGCGAGGCGAAGTCGACCTCGCGGCCCGCGTTGGCGGCGTCGCTCCGGTTCCGCCCCAGCGCGCCGCCGGTTGCGGGCGCCACCGACCTGGAGATCGTGCCGGTGGTGTTTGCGCCGCTGGGCAACGCGGGGCCAGTCGGCACGGATGGCGTGCATGTCGTCGACGCGCGGACGGTCTTCGGTGTGCTGCGCTGAATGCGATGCAGTCACCACCAGGAGGTCAGCCGATGTCGCGTTGGTTGCCGATCGTATCGCGCAGCCCTTCGACCCTCGCCATTCGCTCACGCAGGTCGGCCGTTTCACCGCGGACACAACTGATCTCGCCACGGACTCCGGTGATCTCGGTCCGGACGCTACGGATTTCGTCGGTGACCTCGGTCCGGACAGTGCCGATCTCGGTTCGGACACCGCCGATCTCGGTTCGGACGTTACCTATCTCACTGCGCATGGCGCTCTACGCGCACGTCACAGATACGGCGTGCCGCTCCATTCCGGCACCTGCTGGTTCTGCTTCAGTCGCAGGCGCTGCAGGTTCAGGGCGGAGTAGTAGCTGTCGAGATCCGTATCCGCCGCGACGACGCCGGGCAGGCTCACCGACGCCTCCAACGCGAAGCGTTCCGCGAGCGGGTGGTCGGGATTCTCGCGATACGCCGCGTTCCACCAGTCGAGGATCCGTTCCTGTGCGGTTCGCAGCAACGGGTCGGCCGGCAGCCGATCGCGTTTTTCGTGCTGATTGACCTTCCTGTGGGCGGGCATCAGATTCCAGAGATCGCCGCAGGGCCAGACGGTCCAGGGAAAGCAGTGATCGATGTCGAGGTTGGCGGCGCTCAGCCGCTTGCCGCTCCAGACGCAGTAGAGACTTCGTGCGGCGAGCAGTTGCTCGGCGCGCTCCCGGGGAACCCTCACGTCCCGCGACGGGTCCGACCATGTCATTGCCGCGGCCAGCCGGGCTTCGTCAAGTGTTCGTCCCTGTTTCGCTCCGTAACGCTGCGTCACGCGTATCCACTCGGCGATGATGGCGGGCTCGATCCATGCGCTGAAGCGTTGAATGGCCGCCCACAGGTGCGCCGGCACGCGCATCGTTCCAAAGCTGGCAAGATAGGGTGCGTCCAGCCGTACGCCGCCCGGCACCCGCGAAGCCGTGACCGGGCCATGCACCGGGAGGATGGGACGTGTCCCGTTGGGATAGGTCATGTAGCGGACGGGCATCTGGACGATGGTTCGCACCGCATCCTTGATCGCCTGGTGAAGCGCCGCGCCCGTGTCCCCGGTGAACGGCATGCCCACCCGCAGATCGTGATGTGAGACCTCGCCGAGCTTCCTGAAGGCGGTCTTTGCGAATCCAAGCCGGTCGCAGCCTCGGTTGGATGGATTCTGGGGAAGATCCGCGACGAGCAGCGGCTTGTAGAGGCGAATCCACGTCAGGGCGACCAGACCCATCGGAATGGCCACATGGTCGTCATCCGCGGACCCTGCGACACCGCCGGCGCCGTCGGCGATACGACACAGCGTACGCAGGAGGTCCAGCTTGTAGGTGGAACTCTTGTCGTCGTTGAGGATGATATGCCGCAGCAGCGGCAAGGCGCCGGTCCCGTCATCCGGCAGCCGGATCGCCAAGTGTGACCAACGGACGTCGGATCGGCCCAGGTGGTCGTCCGCGAAACCCTGCTTCTCGATGAAGGCGCCGTGATTCCGGGCCAGTTTCCGGACTTCATCCTCCGAGACGGGATGGAATCCGCGCTCGGGTCCGGCTGGGCCATGCCGCAGCGTGACCGCGAGCAACCCGCCCGGCTTGAGCAGGGTTACGAGTTTCCGGAACGCCCTTGTACGGTCGGACGGTGCGACGTGCATCCAGACGGCGCTGAGCAGAATGACGTCGAACGAGAGACCGGTTTTGAACGTCCGTTCGAGACCCGGCAGGGAGTCGGCAATCCACTGGATCGGCCGGTCTTCGTACCGCTGCCGTGCGGCCGTCCGCATGTTGCCTGACGGTTCGACCGCGACGACGTCGTATCCCTGCGACGCCAGCCACGCGGCGTCACGACCGCTGCCGGCGCCGACGTCGAGGAGAGTTGCAGGCTTCGAGGGGAGCAGGTCCTTGAGCCAATGATGAATCCGTTCGGCGGGTACGGCCTCGTAGTGATCTGCGAGCTGTTCGGCGTGGGCGTCGTACCAGGAAATCGCGTCAGTCAAACTGCTGCACTCGCTCAGGGTTCATGGGCTGCCTCCCATCCTATCGTGGTTGGTTCTAGGCGTTGGCAGGTTTGCGGCGCGAGCGACGTGTGAGAGTTCTGCATCGTGTCGTACATGTCACGGTTTTGCACGATACACTTGGGGCAGAACCGGGGGCATGCGGCCGAGGATCAGTCCGAGGTACGCCTCGCGTACGTGGCACGCGCGTTCCGCGGTGCCGAATCGCTCTGGGTCGACGCGAACGGAGTGGGCGGACAGGCGCTGATCAGACTGTCGGTGGCTCGCCGAGGCCGTCCTGAGCATGAACGTGTGCTCCCACTGCGGGCCGCTGACGAGAATCGGATTGCAGCGCTCCGCGATCGGATTCTGGACACCGTGACGCGGCCCCGGCGTCGAGGCTGCCGCCGCGACAGCGACTGGGCGCTCGCCACGCTGGCCCTCGCTGCCGAATCACTGACACCTAACGCATCCCTTCGGGCTGACCCCTACGAAAGACAAAGCATGTTATGCTCTCACCGTGGAGCGGGGCCTCATTGAAGCGCAGGTGTCAGCCCGAACGGCGACTGGTGCCGACTCGGATTCTCCGCTCCACACGTTCCGCCATTTCGAACTGATACATTACCCGCCGTCGACGTCGCTGGCCTGGGGAGCGCGTGCCTGATTTCCGTACTGCTACGCGGCCGAGCCCACTGATTTTCAGTTCCCTTGGAGAGCTGTACGACCAGTACGAGTCCCTGTTCTTGCAGGGGCATCCGTACCGCCAGGATCTGGTGTCGAGCTGCGGATTGCGGGTGACCACTTTCGACCGGTGCTTCCTGCACCTGGTCAAGCTCAGCCAGGGTGGACGCGTAGAGTTCAACATCCAAGAGGAGAGGCTACGCTTCCGAGCCGAACGGGCCGGTCTTGGGCCGTACTCCATCGACAGAGCCAGATCTCGCCATCTCCCGTCCGTACTCGACACGCTGCTGAAGCCTCACGAATTGCGCGACCCGCAAACGGCCGACCTCGGGTTTCTGAAACACTACGGCGATCGCCCCTATCCGTTCGCGTTGGTCCTGGTCGGCTGGAGCAGGAGCGACGACTGCCGCATTCCAGTGACGGGGTTTCCTGTGAAGCGGAATCGTGCGCGAACCTGGTTGAAGAAGACTCGGAATCTGCTGTGGGAAGCGGGGCAGGAGCCGCTGACAGATACCCAAAAGACCAACGGCCGCTTCTGAGAAGCGGCCGCCAGCTACGCTGCGGGGATTCCACCCACATTCTCTTCCGACCGAAGTCGCTAGGAGAAATCATACCACCCCATGCCCGCTGGGCCAAAGGGGACAGCGACGCATTTCACCCCTACCCGATCCCGATGCGCAACACCGTGAACAGCAGCCAGCACGTGAACCCGCCGACGATCGTCATCGACAGCCCCCACGCCATCAACTGGTTGAACAGTTTCCGCGGGTCCTCGGACTTCGGCGCCGCGGCCATGCAGAGGGCCCCGAGCGTCGACAGTGCCGAGACGTCGACGAGGTGCGCGCCGACGTTCATCGACGAGGCGATGGCCAGGGGCTCCACGCCGCCGATCTGCGCGGCCAAACCTGGCACGGTGGGCAGGAACGCCGGCAGGACGACGCCGGACGTGCTGCTGTAGATGGAGATGAAGCCGGTGGTGAAGGCCATCACGGCGGTCACCGTGTTGGCGGTGGACACGCCGGCGAGCACGCGGGTGAAGAGCTCGAGGCCGCCGGTCTCGTCGAGGACCGAGATGAGCACGGTGACGCCGCAGACCATCATGATCACGCGCCAGGGCATGAGCTTGACCGCCGCGGATTCGTCGCCGGCCTTGAGTAGCGCGAGCACGATGGCGCAGGCGAAGGCGCCGAGGCCGACGTCGACGTTGAGCAGGATGACGCCGGCCAGCAGCGCCCCGATGACGCCGATGGTGATCCAGTGCTCCCGCCCGAAGTCCTCCGCCGCGGTCTTTCCCTCTGCGCCGTCGCCGCCGTCCCGCGTCGGGACGACGAGCGCGCCCTCGTGATACCGGCCCAGCAGCCGCCAGCCGCCGAGCAGGAAGTAGGCGGCGAAGACGACCACGGCATGGGCCATCATGTTGTTGAGATAGGTCGGAACCTCGTAGCCGGCGAGGCCGATCTCGGCCATGACGCCGTTGACGATGACGCCGGTCGGGGCGATCGGGGAGAGCGAGCCGGCGTTGGCGCCGTTGCCGATCATGATCGCCATCAGGAACGCCGGGATGCCGACCTGCCCGGCGACCGCCATGCCCATGGGCGCCATCAGGGCGACCGAGGCGATGTTGCCCGGTCCGATCGAGGCGAGCACGAACGACAGGGCGAAGAACATCATCGGCATGACGCCGACGTTGCCGCGGCAGAGCAGCACCGCCTTGTGGGCGATGAGATCGAGCGTGCCGTTGGCCTGCGCCTGCGAGAAGAGCAGGGTGACGCCGGCCAGGGTCAGGAACAGCCGGGTCGGGAACCCGCTCATCACCTCGGCGGCGCTCATGTCGGCGATGTAGACGCCGACCACCCAGGCGAGGGAGATGGCCAGGAACCCCACGTGGAGCCGGATGGTGCAACTGACTACGATGGCGATCGCCAGCGCGGCGAGCGACAGGGTGGCGGCATCCATGGGGCGGGAGTATATCTGGTACAGAGCGGCCGGCGTGCCCAAAGATCGATGGCCGGGCGAGGCGTCCCCGGCGGAGGGTCCGCGAGCCGCACCGGAGAAGTAGGATTGCAGCGGCGGCGGTCAGCGACCGACAACGGCGGGTAGCGGCGATCGGATGCACATCATCATCATCGGCGGCGGGGCCATCGGGTATCCGCTGGCGAAGGCCCTCGGTTCGGCGCACGACGTCTTCGTGGTCGATTCGGATCCGCTGGTCGGCGAGCGCTTCGCGGACGCCGACGTGGAGTTCCTGGCCGGCAGCGGAGCCAATCCCGACGTGCTCCGGCGCGCCGGGGTCGAGCGTTGCGAGCTGCTCATCGCCGCCGCGCAGCTCGACGAGGTCAACATCGTCGCCTGCGCCCTCGGGAGCAAGCTGGGCGCGCAGAGGACGATTTGCTTCGCCACGCGGGAGGATCTCCTCGTGGGCGGCGCCGGCGGACTGTCCGCGCACTTCGGGATCGACGAGATCATCTGGCCGGAGGCGGCGCTGGCCGCCGACATCGAGCGCGTCATCATGGCGCCGGGAGCGACCGACGCGGAAGTGTTCGCGGGCGGCCGCATCGAGATGCTGGAGTACCGGCTCGACGCCGTGTCGCCGCTGGTGGGACCGCCGGTGTCGTCGCTCGACCTGCCGGCGGGCGTGGTCATCATCGCGGTGAAGCACGAGCACTCGACTTCCATCCCGCGCGGCGAGACGCGCCTGGCGGCCGGCGACAAGGTGGTCCTGATGGGCAACCGCGAGGGGATGGCGCAACTCCGCACGCTGATGGCGCCCGGCGCGGGGGACGCGGCGTCGCAGCTCGTGACGATCATCGGGGGCGGCGACGTCGGCTACCGTCTGGCGCAGCACCTCGACCGCGCCGACGGGATTCGGGTCTGCGTCATCGAGCGGGACCCGGCCCGCGGCGAGCTGTTGGCCGCGAAGCTGGGTCGCGCCCTCATCCTCCAGGGGGACGGCACCGACCTGGAGCTGCTGGAGTCGGAGGACATCGGCCGCAGCGACGTCCTGGTCTCTGTCATCGACAACGACGAGCGCAACCTGCTCGCCTCGCTGCTCGGACGGCAGCTCGGCGTCGGCAAGGTGATCACCCGCGTCAGCAAGCCGGCCAACCACCGCCTGTTCGAGCGCGTCGGCATCGACGTGGCGCTGTCGGCCCACGGCGCGGCGGTTACGTCCGTGGTCCACCAGATCGACGGCGGGCGCGCCAGTCTGCTCGCCATCCTGCAGGAGGGGCAGGCCCGCGTCGTGGAGCTGACCACACCGGCGGGGTTCCTGCCCACCGCGGTGAAGGACCTGCGCCTGCCGCGGGATTCCATCATCGGCACCGTGCTGCGCGCCGGCGAGGTCCTCGTCCCGCGGGGCGACCACCGGATAGAGGGAGGCGACCGGTTGCTCGTCTGCTGCACCGAGGCGGCGGTCCGGGGCGTCCGCGACCTGTTCGCGCACGGGTAGCCGCGGCCCATGCGCTTCATCAACATCGCCCAGGTCGCGGGACGCATCTGCCGGCTCTTCGCCGCCGCGTTCGCCGCGCCGGCGGCCGTGGCCGCCTTCTACGGCGAATGGACCGACATCCCGGGCTTCGTGCTCGGTGGCGTCGTCAGCGGCGGCATCGGGCAGGCGCTCCTCGGCATCTCGCGCGGCGCCGACGACGACCTGCGCCGGATCGAGGCGCTGTCGGTCGTGGCCGGCGTCTGGCTGCTGTTTGCCGTTCTCTGTTCGATCCCGTACCTGTGGGTCGGCTTCGGGGTCATCGACGCGCTGTTCGAGGCGATGTCGGGGATCACCGCCACCGGTGCGACCATCCTGACCGACTTCGAGTCGCCGGGGCGGGGCCTCTTCTTCTGGCGGGCGATGACGCAGTGGATCGGCGGCATGGGGGTCATCACCCTGGTCGTCGCGGTCCTGCCGCGCCTCGCGGTGGGGGTCCGCCAGTTGTTCTTCGCCGAGGCGCCCGGTCCCACGGAGGAAAAGCTGGCGCCGCAGATCCGCAAGACCGCGGCGTCGCTCTGGCGCCTCTACGCGGGCCTGACCGCGGCCGAGGTGGTTGCCCTGGGACTGGCCGGCATGCCCTGGTTCGACGCGGTCTGCCACGCCATGACGACGTTGGCGGCGGGCGGCTTCTCGCCGCACGCGCAGTCGATCATGGGCTACGACAGCGCCCTGATCGAGTGGATCATCTGCCTCTTCATGTTCCTCGCCGGGGCCAACTTCGCGCTGCAGTACCGGGCGCTGCTCGGCCGGCCCGGTGTGCTGTTCCGGGACGACGAGTTCCGGACCTACACGGGAATCGTGGCGCTGGCCGCGGGTTCCCTGGCCCTGCTGCTGTGGACCGTCGAGGGCGACGGCGCGCCGCTGCGCCGGGCCACGTTCCAGGTGCTGTCGATCCTGACCACCACCGGCTACGCCACCACCGATTTCGAGCTGTGGAACGACCGGACCAAGCTGGTGCTCCTCGCGGTGATGTTCATCGGCGGCTGCGCCGGATCGGCGGCGGGGGGGCCGAAGGTGCTGCGGCACATGCTGGTGGGGCGCTTCACGCTGCTGGAGCTGCGGCGAACGCTGCACCCGCGCGGCGTGCTGCCCCTGAAGCTCGGCGGGAAGGTGGTGCCGGATGAGGTGATCCGCTCGGTGCTGGTGTTCTTCCTGTTCTACGTCCTGACCTTCGCGATCTGCACGGCGGTAGTCATCGGCTTCGGGGCGGACATGGAGACCGCGGTGACGGCCACCACCGGCACGCTGGGCAACATCGGTCCGGGGTTCGGCGAGGTGGGCCCGATGGCGAGCTACGCCGGGCTGCATCCGGTCAGCAAGCTGACGCTGATCGCCGCCATGTGGATCGGGCGCCTGGAGGTGGTGACGGTGCTCGCGCTACTGCGGTTCGAGGTCTGGACCAGCGCGCACTGGCGGGGAATCGAGTCGTGATTCTGCTGGTCCATCACGGCGAGGCGGCGGACCCGATCGTCGATGCGCAGCGGGCGCTGACCGCGGCCGGCCGCGCGGCGGTCGAGCGGCTCGCGCGGGAGGCGGCGGCGCGCGGTGTCGCCCCGGTCGAGATCTGGCACAGCGGCAAGCTGCGGACGCGCCAGACCGGCGAGGCGTTCCGCCGGGCGTGCAACCCGCTGGCCGCCTTCACGATGGTGCGCGGCCTGCAGCCGGCCGATCCTTCCGACATCCTGGGGGACCGGTTGGCGGGGGAGACGCGGGACCTGCTGCTGGTGGGGCACATGCCGCACATCGCGCGCCTGCTGCGGCGCCTGCTTGGCCGCGTCGGCGACGACGTGGAGTTTCCCCTGCACGGCATGGTGGCGCTGGAGCCGGACCCGGTCGGCGATCCCACGCGCTGGCGGGAGGCGTGGCGGCTCGCTCAGAACACTGGCCCCTGACGGTCCCGCAGGTCTGCGTGTGCCGCGCTTGGGGGCGGTCTCCTCAGCCGACCAAGCGCAGGATCGCCAGAAGGCCTCCGAGGATGGCCAAGGTCTGGACGAGCATTGCCCGGTAGATTCTGGCTTCTGCGGCGGAGACTGTTGCAGCGGTGTGTTTCCGCACGTTCTCGACCGTGGCGTCGAAGTGCTCCGTCGTCACGTGCTTGTCTTGATCCGCGACCTGACTCCACAGCAAGTTCCTGACATCGGGACCGGGGCCACACATCCCGAGAATCCGGTCAGCGCAGCGCGCGCAGCTTCTCGTCGAGCAGCTCCCACGCCCGGCGCACGTGGCGCTCCTCCGTTCGCACGTGCCCGACCGCCAGACGGATGGAGAAACGCCCGTTGAGGCGCGTGTGGGACAGGAAGACTTCGCCGGTCGAGTTGACCGCTTCGAGCAGCCGCTCGTTCAGCGCGTCGGTTTCGGATTCGTCGGCACCGGCCGGCGTCGCCCGGAAGCAGACGACGCTGAACGGGACCGGCGCCAGCCGCTCGAAGTCCCGGCTCTCGTCCACCCATCCCGCGAACAGCCGCGCGAGGCGCATGTGCTCGGCGAGCCGGTCGCGGATGCCGTCCGACCCGAAGTGGCGCAGGATCGCCCAGAGCTTCAGCGACCGGAACCGGCGGCCGAGCTGGACGCCGGTGTCCATCAGGTTGCGAACCTCCACCGCCTCCAGCGTCTGCAGGTAGTCGGGCGTCAGCGAGAACGCCGCGCGCACCGTGTCCATGTGGCGGCAGTAGAACGCGCTGAGGTCGAACGGCGTGAAGAGCCACTTGTGCGGGTTGACCACCAGCGAGTCGGCCGCGCCGCAGCCGTCCAGGACGTGCCGCGTCTCCGGGACCAGGGCCGCTACGCCGGCATAGGCCGCGTCGACGTGCAGCCAGAGCCCCTCGGCGGCGCAGATGTCGGCGACGGCGCCTACCGGGTCGACGCTGGTGGTTGAGGTGGTGCCCACGGTGGCGACCACCGCCAGCGGCGTCACGCCCCGCGCGCGGTCGGCGGCGATGGCCTCGCGCAGAGCCTCGGGCCGCATCCGGAACTCGTCGTCCGCGGGGATATGGGACAGCGCGTCGTGGCCCAGCCCGAGCGTCATGATCGCCTTGTCTATCGACGAATGCGCCTGCTCGGAGGCGTAGACGCGCAGCGGGCCGAGGTCGGGACGTCCGGCCAGTCCGCGGGTGCGGACGTCGGCCACCGCGCGGTGCCGGGCCGCGGCCAGCGCGTGCAGGCTCGAGATGGACGCGGTGTCGTAGATGACGCCTTCGAACGTGTCGGGCAGGCCGAGAAGCTGCCGCAGCCAGCCAAGCGTCACCTCCTCCAGCTCGGTCGCGGCGGGCGACGTCCGCCACAGCATCGCCTGCACGTTCAGGGCGGCGGAGAGGAACTCGGCGAGCACGCCGGCGGCGCCGCCCGAGATGGCGAAGTAGGCGAAGAAGCCCGGGTGGTTCCAGTGGGTGATGCCGGGCAGGATCACCCGCTCGAAGTCGCGGAAGATCGCATCGAAAGGGACGCCCTCGGTCGGCGGGGACGACGGCAACGCGTCGCGCACCGCACCCGGCGCGTTCTTCGAGAGGACCGGGTAGCGCTCGGTGTGGTTCAGGTAGTCCGCTATCCAGTCGACCAGTTCGTGGCCGTGCCGGCGGAACGCCTCGGCGTCCATGTCGCCGAGGCGTTCCGGTTCCTTGCTGGCCACGGTGTCTTTGGTCACCGCGTCGCGGTCGGCCCCGAGGTTGGTCAGTTGCCCGCGCCCAGGTACTCGAGCGCGAAGTTCCTCAGTGGCGGGCTGCGCAGGCCGATCGCCTCGGCCTCGGCGGTTGCGTCCTCGACCGAGTAGCCGTCCTGCTTGACCCGCTTGATCAGCCACATCGCGCCGACCCGGTTGGCGGAGCCGCAGTGGATGTAGACCGGCTGGTTCGACGGCTCGGCCACCGTGTCGAGGAACGCCTCGACGATCTCGGCGGTCGGCGTACGGAACGGCAGGTGCACGTAGTTGAGGCCGGCCGCCTCGGCCGCCTCCCGGCTGGCGTCGATATCGGCGCCCTGCTCGCCCGGGGTGCGGAAGTTGACGATAGTGCGGAAGCCCCGCTCCTGCAGCACGCCCAACGCCTCCACCGGCGTCGCGCCGGCGCACGCGACGGTGGCGTCGACGCGCGTGTAGTTGCGGACCCCTTCCGGACCCTCTTCCGCCTGGAAGCTCGGCGCCTGGGCGCCGGCCGGGAGCGCGCTCCCGGCGAGGAGCAACGCGGACGCAAAGACGACGAGAACGACACCGATTCTTGACTGTGGCATAACGAAAGATTGTAGCATCGGGGAGTCGAGGTTCTCGGCGCCGCGATGCTCGCGGCAACAGGCGGAAGGAGCCGGTCGTGCCAGACGTCGTACATACCAGCCGCATGCGGATCGATCGGGTGAAGGGTCCCATCCGGGAGGCGTTCCTGGAAGGGTTCGACACGCCGATCCGGTTCGGCGTGCACGGGGGCATCAAGAAGTTCTACGGGGTGGAGCCGGACGAGGAGGTCCCGGCGACGCTCGACTACATGGTCGGCGCCGTCGGCGGTTGACTGCTCGGCACCCTTGCACGTGCACTGGAAGTGCGCGACATTCCGGCGCCGCCCGACAAGATTACCGCCGCCGTCGAAGGCGATATCGAAGCGATCGACAAGGTGCTGCGCATCACGCGCATCCGCGTCCGCTACGACCTCACGGTTCCGAAGGGGAAGCGCGAGGCGGCCGAGCGCGCCGTCGAGCGGCACCCGCGCGGTTGTCCGGCCGCGAACAGCGTGGCGGGCTGCATCGATCTCGACATCAAGGCCGACATCACCGAGGAGGAGTAGCTGCCGTTGAGCGGGGCGGCAATCTCCCTCGTCGAGTGGCGTCCGTGGGGCCGCGCCGCCTTCGAGGAGGCGCGTGGGGCGCAGGTCCCGGTGCTGTTGGCGCTCGGTCCCCGCTGGTGTCCCGCCACCGCGGCCATGATGCGGGGGACGTACGGGGACCCCCGCGTGGCCGATCTCCTCGAGGAGCGGTTCGTGCCGATCCGGGTCGACGCCGAGGCGCGCCCGGACGTCGGCGAGCGCTACAGTCTGGGCGGGTGGCCGACCACCGCGTTCCTGACTCCCGACGGTCACGTTCTCGGCGGGGAGACCTACGCTACCGCCGAGCGGATGCGGGACCTGCTGTCGCGCGTCGCCGCTGCGTTCGCGGCGCAGCGGGACGCGATCCTCGAGCGGGGCGCACCACCTGCTGCGCCGCCTGCCGCCCCGGCCGTCGCGGCGCCCGATCCCGATATCGATGCCTGGGTGGGCGACCACCTGCTCGCGCAGTTCGACGAGCGGCACGGCGGCTTCGGCGCCGGGGCGAAGCGGGTGCATGCCGCCGCCCTGGAGCTGGCGTGGCGCCGTGCCCGTGACGGCGACCAGGCGTTCGCGGCCGTGGTCGATCGCACGCTCCACGCCATGGCCTGGGGCGGGCTCTACGACGACGTCGACGGCGGCGTATTTCGCTACTGCGCGCGCCGCGACTGGACCGAGCCGGGCACGGAGAAGCTGCTCGACGTCAACGCGGAGGCGCTCCGCCTGTTCCTGCTGCCGCACGATGACGCCTGCCTCGACCGGGCCATCGGCCTGGTCGGCTACGTGCGGCGGACGCTGGCCGACCTGACACCGGATCACGCCGGGTTCTTTGCGAGCCAGCAGGGCGATCCGGACTACTACCAGCCGCAAGCGGAGGGAGACCCCGCGGGCGTCGCGCCACCGCCGGTCGACCGCGCGGTCTATGCCGACGGTACCGCGCTGATGGCGCGCGGGTTCGTGGCGGCGTCGGAGACGTTCGGCGATTCGTCGCTGCTGGAGTTCGCCGTCGACGCGATGGAGCACGTGGTGGCGGGCACCTACGAGCGCGGCGGCGGGATCGCCCACCGGGCCGGCTTCCGGTCGGGGGTGCGCGGGCTGCTCGCCGACCAGGTCCGGGCCAGCGCGGCGCTGCTCGACCTGCACGAACGGACCGATCGCGAGGCGTACCTGGACGTGGCCCAGGAGCTGATGCAGTTCGCGCTCCACCACCTGTGGGACGCCGCGGGCGGCGGCGGCTTTCTCGACCGTGTCCATGGTCCGGACGACGTCGGGCTGCTCGGCGAGCCGGTGCGTCCGTTCGCCGCCAACTGCGAGGCCGCGCGCGTGCTTCTCCGTCTGGCGCGCATCACCTCCGAGCCGGCCTTTCGGGAACGGGCCGTCGGGGCGCTCGCCTCGCAGACCCCGGTTGCGCGGGCGCACGGCGTCGACGCGGCGCCGTACGCCCTGGCGCTGCGAGAGCTCCGGGGAACGGACGCCGAATAGGCATTGCGTCTTGTGTGCACCTCGGCCGCTCCCTGGGCTGGGTTGGCGTGTCCCGAGACGTCTGCGGTCGGCGTGCTAGACTTCCCGCGCCAGAGAAGCCCGTGCCCTCCGATTCCACCACCACTGTTCCCGCGCTGGAGCAGGTCGCGGCCCGGCTGCGCATCGCCTCGGTCCGCGCCACGAGCGAGGCGGGCAGCGGCCATCCGTCGAGTTGCTGCTCGGCGGCGGACCTTGTCGCGGCCCTGTTCTTCGGCCACATGCGGTTCGATCCCAGGGATCCGCAGGACGACGACAACGACCGCTTCGTCCTGTCGAAGGGCCACGCCGCGCCGCTGCTGTACGCCGCCTGGGCCGAGGCGGGCTTCGTGCCGCCGGACGATCTGCTGCAGCTGCGGCAAATCGACTGCGATCTCGAAGGGCACCCGACGCCCCGCCTGCCGTTCGTCGACGTGGCGACCGGATCGCTCGGACAGGGAATCTGCGCCGCCGTCGGCATCGCGCTCAACGCCCGCCGCATCGGGTCCGCCTATCGGACCTACGTGCTCGTTGGTGACGGCGAGTCGGCGGAGGGCTCGGTGTGGGAGGCGGCTCAGGTCGCGGACAACCACCGGCTCGACAACCTCTGCGCCATCACCGACGTCAACGGCTTCGGCCAGAGCCGCGCGACGCAGTGGGGGCACGACATGGCGGCCTATCGGGAGCGGTGGAGCGCTTTCGGCTGGCACGCGATAGTGGTCGACGGCCACGACATCGGGGCGATCCTGGCGGCGCTTAACGAGGCTGCCGGGACCGCCGGGCGGCCGACGATGATCCTGGCCCGGACGCTCAAGGGCAAGGGCGTGTCGTTGATCGAGGGGAAGGACGGCTGGCACGGGAAGCCGATAAAGCTAGGCGCGGACCTGGACGGCGCGCTCGACGAGTTGAACGGCCGGCTTGGCCCGGGAACGGCGATTCCGGCCATTCCGCCGCCGGTGCGGTCGGATGCGGCGCCGGCGCAGGCTCCCGCCGGTCCACCGCGGTTGCCGTCCCCGCCGGCGTACGAGCGGGGGAGCCAGGTGGCGACGCGGACCGCCTACGGAGATGCGCTGGCCGCGCTCGGTGCGGCGGACCCGCGTATCGTGGCGCTCGACGCGGACGTCGGCAATTCCACTTTCAGCGAGACGTTCGAGGCGGCCCACGGCGACCGGTTCATCGAGACCTATATCGCCGAGCAGGCCATGGTCGGCGCGGCGATGGGACTCGCCAGCCGCGGCGCCATCCCGTTCCCCTCGACGTTTGCCGCCTTCCTGACGCGCGCGTCAGACTTCGTGAGGATGGCCGGCATCGGGCAGATGAACATCAAGCTCGCCGGATCGCACGCCGGCGTGTCGATCGGCGAGGACGGCCCGTCCCAGATGGCGCTGGAGGACCTCGCCATGATGCGCGCCGTGCCCGGCTGCGCGGTCCTGTATCCGTGCGACGCCGTCAGCGCAGCGCGCCTGGTCGAGGCGGCGGCGGGCTGCGACGGCATGGTCTACATCCGGACCTCCCGGCCGAAGACCCCGGTCATCTACGGTCCGGACGAGGAGTTCGCCATCGGCGGGTCGAAGGTGGTGCGCGAGTCGGTGAATGACGCGGCGACGGTGGTGGCGGCCGGCGTGACCCTGTTCGAGGCGCTGCGGGCGCACGACAGGCTGGCCGCCGAGGGCATTCCGCTGCGCGTCATCGACGCCTATTCGGTGCAGCCGGTGGACCGCCGCACGCTGGTCGACGCCGCCCGCCGTACAGGCAGCCGGCTGATTACGGTCGAGGACCACTACGCCGCGGGCGGGCTCGGCGATGCGGTGAGCGATGCGGTGGCGGCCGACGGCATCGTGGTCGAGCGCCTCGCCGTCCGCGGGGTCCCGCGTAGCGGGCGACCCGACGAGCTCCTCGAGCGGTTCGGTATCTCCGCCTCCTGCATCGCCGCCGCGGTGCGCCGTCAGGTCGGCGCACGGGCCGGCACCGCCGCGGCCGGTCGCGCGTAGACGCGTCCGGAGCGCACGGCCCCGGACGACCTCGATACGTCGGCATTGCGCCCGGCGGCCGATCCCGGTCATGATCCGCGCGGAGGGAGGACGTCAGCATGCCGAGCAACGGCCCATCCGACGTAGCGACGCCCGCCGCACCATCCGCTGTCACGCCTCCGCCGTCCGGCGCGGCGCCTGTGGCACCATCCGCTGTCACGCCTCCGCTGCCCGGTGCGGCTCCTCTCGTGCACTGCGTGACCTGCGGGTACCGGATCGCGGCCAATGCGCCGACCTGCCCGCAGTGCGGTGCGCCGAACCCGCTTGCGGCGCCCACGAGCTCGACCCGAACCAAGGGAGTGGCGGCGCTGCTCTGTATCCTGGGCTTCGTTCTGGTCGCGGGCATGCACCGGTTCTACGTGGGCAAGATCGGCACCGGTGTCCTGATGCTGGTGACCCTCGGCGCCCTGGGTGTCTGGACGCTGATCGATTTCATCCTCATCCTCGTGGGCGAGTTCAACGACCGCGACGGCTTGCCGTTGAAGCCTTGAAGCAGGGAGCAATCGAAATGAAGCTGCAATCCCGAAGACCTGCGGTCCGGAGCGGTCGGGTTACCCTGATGGCGGTAGCTGCGATGCTTGGAATCACGATTCTCGGCGCCGACGTGGCGATGCGCGCCCAGTCGCAGGAGGCGCTGGGACACGGCTACAGCCGGCCGGCCCGGAGCCCGCACAGCAGCCGGTCCGAAGTCATCGCCCCGTACGGCATGGTGGCGGCCAGCCAGCCGCTCGCGGCGCAGGTGGGCATCGACATCCTCAAGGCCGGCGGCAACGCGATAGACGCCGCGGTGGCGGTCAACGCCGTCCTCGGGCTGGTCGAGCCGCACATGAACGGCGTCGGCGGCGACTTGTTCGCCATCCTCTGGGACGCCGAGACCGAGCAGCTGTACGGGCTGAACGCCACCGGCCGCGCGCCGTACCAGATCAACCGCGAGACGCTGGTCCGGCAGGGTTACACGCGGATGCCGGGCAAGGGACCCCTGACGTGGACGGTGCCGGGCGCGGTCGACGGCTGGCATGAGCTGCTGGAGCGGTTCGGAACGCTGGAACTCGCCGACGCGCTGGCGCCGGCCATCGCCTACGCCCGCGGCGGCTTCCCGGTGAGCGAGATCATCCAGCGGCAGTGGGCCGGCTCGGCCCTCGCCCTGGCGCAGTGGCCCGACTCGGCGGCCACCTACCTGCCGAACGGACGCCCGCCGCGCGTCGGCGAGGTCTTCAAGAACCCGCACCTCGCCGCCACCTACGAAGCCATTGCGCAGGGCGGCCGCGACGCGTTCTACAAGGGCGACATCGCCCGCCGCATCGTCGCGTTCAGCGAGGGGAACGGCGGCTACTTCACGATGGCCGACTTCGAGGACCACTCGTCGGTCTGGGTCGAGCCGGTCAGCACCAGCTACCGCGGCTACGACGTCTGGGAGGTTCCGCCGAACAGCTCCGGCATCCTCGCCCTGATGATCCTCAACCTGATGGAGGGCTACGACGTCGCCGCGCTCGGCCACAACTCCGCCGACGCCATCCACCTCTACGCCGAGGCGAAGAAGCTGGTCTGGGCCGACCGCAACACCTACGTGGCGGACGCCGACGCCAACGAGCTCCCGACGCAGCCGCTCATCACGAAGTCCTACGCAGACCTGCGCCGCCAGCTCATCGACCGCGAGCGCGCCGGGCTCGAGGTCGCGCCGGGCCAGCCCTTCGATCACAGCGACACCGTCTATCTCACCGTGGTCGACAAGGACCGCAACGCCATCTCGCTCATCGAGAGCATCTTCGGCGGCTTCGGCTCCGACGTCGTCCCCGGCGACCTCGGCTTCGCGCTCCAGAACCGCGGCTCCGGCTTCTCGCTCGAAGAGGGCCACCTCAACTCGCTCGAGCCGCACAAGCGGTCGCTCCACACCAACATGCCCGCCTTCGTCACCAAGGACGGTAAGCCCTTCATGTCGTTCGGCGTCATGGGCGGCTCCATGCAGCCGCAGGGCCACTGGCAGGTGCTGTCGAACATCATCGACTTCGGCATGAACCTGCAGGAGGCGGGCGATGCCGCGCGCGTGCGCCACAGCCCCAGCCTGCGCCCCGGCGGCACCGTAGCCGTCGAGCCGGGCGTCTCCGACGAGGTCATCGCCGAGCTCCGGCGCCGGGGCCACCACGTCGAGCGGCAGGGCGGCGGCGGCATGGGCGGCTACCAGGCGATCATGATCCACCCGGAGACGGGGATGCTGCACGGGGGGACGGACCCCCGCAAGGACGGGCAGGTGATCGGGTACTGAGCGCCATGATTCACATCGTCTGCCTGTATGACCGGCGCCGGAAGGGAGAGCGCCTGCGGGTTGGGGCCATAAGGTATCCCCCGCGTGGTAAGCGCAAGGAAGACGTTGACGAGTACGACGTCCGGCTCCCCGAGCTGGCGCCGAGCAGGGACTTGCTGCGCAAGTTCAGGAAGGGCGCCATCTCTTGGGAACGATTCGTTCAGCTCTATCGATCGGAGATGAACAAGCCGGAACGCAAGTACTTGATTCCCCTGTTCGCGGCCCTCTCGAAGGTGACCACCTTGGCCATCGGCTGTACTTGCCTGGAAGAATCGCAGTGCCATCGGTCGGTTCTGCGCGAGCTTCTGGCCGATGCCGGGGCCGACTTGGCGTAAGCCCGACGACAGTCGATGCGCCCGAAGTCCGCGGCGACCCTGGACGCCAAGTGGAAGAGTCGCCCCTGGCACCACAGACCCTCTGGGGCGTCGGGGGAGCCACATCCCCGGAACGACTTGAACCTCCGCTTGAGGCGAGTCCTCAGTTGGCTCGGGCGCGCCGAAAAGGACTACAAGGCAGGCGACTGCGACGCGGCGTTCATCTTCTACTGGATAGCCTTCAATGCAATGTACGGGCAGTTGGGCACTTCATCGGTCGATGACATATACGAAAGGGACAGACGGCGTGACTATTTCGACAGGATAGTCGCCTTCGCCGACGCGGAGAGCGCCATCTACGACACGATCTGGTCAGCTCTTCGGGACGACATCGAGAGAATGCTGGAAAACCGGTATGTCTATGAGCCGTACTGGAGGCATCACAACAACCCGGCGGAGGATCGAGACTGGGAGCAGCGGTTCGACAGCGCACGAGAACGGGCGACGGATGCGATCAGGCGAACACGAACGAAAGACGTGCTCCGTGAGCTGTTTTTCCGCCTCAACACGCTGCGCAATCAACTGCTCCATGGCGGCGCGACCTGGAACAGTTCGGTGAACCGAAATCAGGTAGAGCCCGGTGCGAGAATTATGGCATCGCTGGTGCCCCACTTAGTCGAGGTGATGATTGACCATCCGTATGACTGGGGCGCTCCACGCTATCCCGTGGTTCGAAAGAGCGGAGTACAGTCGGGATGGACCGGCGGCGAGTGATCTGCAGTGTGAGGAGCTTCAGAGTCCCAACGGAGCTTTGGCGAGCACGATCGCGCCCCGGTCAGAGGTCGTCGTACGCGGCATCGGCGGGGTTGTCCCACAACTCGGCGAGCACCGGATCCGCAGAGGCTCTCAGAGCGACCAGATCGGCTGACGCTTCTTCAGGCAAGTCGTTCTACAGCCGCGCTTCGATAGCTTCCAATACGTACTGCCGAATGGACTGGTCTCGCTGTGCTGCAGCGAACTGGATGCGCCGCCGTGTTTCCCGGGTCACGTCGATGCTGAGTCTGGCGCGCTGCGCATCCGAGGCCATAGCCTCTTCATGATACGGTGACGGCACGGTTCGTGAGCGGTGACATTGAGGGAGAAAGGCTCCACGCGCGTCAACACGCCAAGACCTGTACATGACCGCGGGTGCCGTACTCCAGGATCTTCTCGTCACGCGTGACGAGGGCGTATCCGAACGCCCGGGCTGTTGCGATGAGTATGCGATCCGCAGGATCGCCCGGCGGCTGGCCGGGTAGAGCAGTGGATGCTACGAGCACGGACGGTGGCATTGCCGCCAGTGTGACGCCGGGCAGGTCGCAGAACCGGTTAAACCAGAGGTCGGGATTGAGGGCAAGAGCCATTCTCCCCTTCGCCACGAGCATCGCGACTTCCCACGCCGTGATGGGCGAAACGAGCAGAAGCGTCCCACGCTCGTAGGCCTTGGGTACCTCGCTCGCTGCGGGTTCTCGCAGGGGATCACCCTGCGCAGTCCAAATCATCGCGCACGTGTCGAGCAGCATGCCAGTCATTGGCGCCTATTTCGCTGCGTCCCAGTCTTCCCCGATGGGATCTGTCAGATCCGTGCCGGGCGTGATCGTAACGGTGCCCCTGAGCGCGCCGAAGACTTGGTCGAACGACCTGCTACCACCTGCAGAAACCGAGTCGTAGCTGTGAGGAGTATGTGTCTTCTCGCCAGTTCCGTCTGATGTCGGGTTCGGCGCGGCCTTCCGGAACACCAGTTCGCGGGCTGTCATGTTGACGTTCGTGGACCTGTACCCAGCTTTGAGCCATGCGGAGGTCAAGACGCTGTTCGTCGGGTTGTTCGACCAGTACGCGCGGTGCTTGCCGGCCGACTCCGGCAGTCTGGCCCCAATGATGCGTTCGATGTCCTCAAACGTCATTCGTACAGCAGAACTTCCCGATGTACGCAAGTAGGCAGTCAACGGCTGGTACTTGGACATCCTCCCCCCTTTGTTGATGAATCTGGACGGAACCGATAACAGTAACTATATGGACTCCTCGTTGCCGATCGCCCCGCTGCCGACGGCGGCGTCGATGACGATCCCCGCGTCAACGTCGACGACCATCCTGACCCGGTGGCAATCGACGGAGTCTCGGACGGCGGCGTGGGTGCGCGACGGTCACCACGTTTCCGTCAGCTACGACGGAGTACACGTTGAGCCTGTCAACGACTCTACGGTATTCTCGACCAAGATCACATGCGGCCTCCAGCCTGGAATTGCGGTTCATGGACACGATGGCGACTCCGTGGCGATGTCGGTGGTCACCGTACGCCAACACGAGTCGGACTGCTTGCCGACGGATCCCCCGTTGCTGCAAACGCTTGACGGCGTGCTTGCTGAACTTCATGCCCCTCCCTCTCCTGATGACCTCTCCGCATAAACCCTAATCAACACACAGTAACTATACCACTGCTGTCAAGCGGGTGGCCTCCAGAGTGGCCCGGACCTCTCCTGCCCCGTTCGGGAAATCCGTGCCACAATCTCCGTAGATTGTGCGGAGAATGTGGATCCACGAGCACTCCGACTGGCCACGGCTGGACTGGCGCGGCGAACCGCTGGCCGGCCTCCTCGCCGACGTGAGGCACCGGCAGGGGCGCCTCATCGGCCGCATGGAGGCGGTCGGCTTCGACCTTCAGCGTGAGGCGGTACTCGGCACGCTGGTCGAGGACGTGGTCAAGAGCAGCGACATCGAGGGCGAGAAGCTCGACGCGCGACAGGTCCGGTCCTCGGTTGCGCGACGTCTCGGCGTGGACATCGGCGGCATGGCGCGGGCGGATCGGGATGTGGAGGGTGTCGTCGAGATGATGCTGGACGCGACTCGGCGCTACGACGAACCCCTGACCGCAGAGCGGCTGTACAACTGGCATGCGTCGCTCTTCCCGACCGGTCGGAGCGGCATGAGGCGGATCACGGTCGGCGCGTGGCGCACCGCCGATTCCGACCCCATGCAGGTGGTCTCCGGTCCGGCCGGCCGCGAGCGGGTGCACTTCCAGGCGCCGTCCGCCGCGAGGGTCGACGCGGAGATGCAGGCGTTCCTGGACTGGTTCGAGACGCCGGCGGATATCGACCCGGTGCTCGAGGCGGCCTTGGCGCACCTCCGGTTCGTGACCATCCATCCGTTCGACGACGGCAACGGCCGCATCGCCCGCGCGGTCGCCGACATGGCCCTGGCCCGTTCCGAAGGCAGCTCCCAACGCTTCTACAGCATGTCGTCGCAGATCCGGGTGGAGCGCAACGCCTACTACGACGTGCTCGAACGGACGCAACGGGGCACGACCGACGTCACCGAATGGATGGACTGGTTTCTTGCCTGCCTCGGCTGCTCCATCGACAGCGCAGGAACAGTGCTGGCGGGCGTCCTGGCGAAAGCGCGATTCTGGGAACGCGCCGCCGGCCTTTCCCTGAACGACCGCCAGCGCCTTGTCCTGAACCGCCTGCTCGACGGCTTCGACGGCAAGCTCACCACGTCGAAGTGGGCGAAGCTCGCGAAGTGCTCCCAGGACACGGCTCTGCGGGACATCACCTGCCTGGTCGACCACGGCATCCTCGTCCGCAATCAAGGCGGCGGGCGCAGCACGAGCTACGGACTCGCGACGGATAGCTGACGACGGCGGTGACGCAGCGTCACTCCGGCCACGAGAACTCCCGGCCAGGGCGGCGATCTCGCCACGCGTCCACTTCGTCCGGGGTCAACTCCGGCCAGTCGAAGCTTGCCTGCGCGCGCCAGTCCTGGAGCGCGTGCCAGATGTCCGTCTTCTGCTTCTCGGGTCCGGGATGTTCGGATGCATCCTGCGAACCGCGCCGGTTGCGATCAGACAAGCTCCACCTCCCACGACGGCAGGTTGCGGTTTTCCCGGTCCAGCTCCACCGCGATCAGGTGGATCGGCTGGCCAAGATGGCGGTACTTGTCAGCGTAGCGTCTCTCCCGCAACTGGGCCATCGCCCCACCCGTGGTCGCACGCTCTCCGCCTGATGCCTCCACCACCTTGAACTCGAACAGGTAGACGCTGTCGTTGAAGCGAATCGCCATGTCGAGGCGGCCGTGGCTGCTGCTGTCCTCCACGGTGACGTCGAGCCCGAGCGCGGCGAAGCAGGAGTAGAACACGCTGGCGTAGTAGCCCTCGTAGCGGGCGATCTCGTTCTTCGTGTGCCACTCGTACGGGATGCTGGCGAAGAGCGCCCGGAACAGCGTCTCCAGGCCCGCGAAGTCGTTGGCCAGCAGCAGGTCGTACAACCGGGCGCTGTGCTCCGGCAGGCTGGGAGGTCCCCCCATCAGGTGGCGCAGCAGGCTCTCGTTCAGGCTCTGCCGAACCTCCCGGTTCGGGTAGCCGAGCCGGTAGTACATCTTGCCGCCGCGCGGCTCGGTGCCGCGGATGGTGAGGTGGCCGGTCTGGAACAGCAGCGCCTCGGTGGCAATGTCCTCCACGTCGAAGGTGGACAGCAGGTCGCGCCGGCTCAGCAGGTTGTCGAGCGTTGCGGAGATCACCCCACGACTGGCCAGTGTCTCGACGAGGAACGACGGCGTGCCGGTCTCGAACCACCACGCCTCGAACTGCCGGCGGTCGAACAGCAGAAGGATGTCGAACGGGTTGTAGACCCGCTCCTCGCCCAGCCAGCCATAGCCGTTGTACCAGTCGCGGATCTCGTCCCGGTCCAGGCCGGGAAGCTCCGGCGCGAACACCGCGTCCAGGTCCGCGTCCGTATAGCCACAGACGGCCGAGTAGCGCGGATCCAGAGTGATGTCCTTGAGGTTGTTGAGGCCGGAGAACAGGCTGACCTTCGAGAACCTGCTCACTCCCGTGAGAAGCGTGAACTTGATGTGCGCGTCGCTGGACTTGACGGTCGAATACAGGCCGTGCAGGGAATCACGATTGGCGCGGGCGACCGCCGGCGTATCCAGGGCGTCCAGAATCGGCTTGTCGTACTCATCCACCAGCACCGCGACCCGTCGGCCGGTGCTTTCGTGCAGTGTACGAAGCAGATGGCGGAATCGCAGGGGCGCGGCGTCGTAGCGTGGGGTAATCCCCGCCTCGCGTTCGATGGCGTCGAGTTGCGCCATCATGTCCTGGTGCAGGCTGTCCGGATCGCCGAAATGCCCGCTCCCGAAGTCGAGCCGCACGACGGGACGGCGCACGGACCAGTCCCAATGCTCGTGGATGGCGAGTCCCTCGAACAGCGGCTCGTTGCCCGCGAACAGCTCGTTCAGGGTGTCCAGGAACAGGCTCTTGCCGAAGCGGCGCGGGCGGGACAGGAAGTAGTGCTTCCCATCCTCGACCATCCGCCGCGCCCAGGCCGTCTTGTCGACGTAGTAGTAGCCTTCCTCGCGGATCTCCCGGAACGTCTGGATGCCGATGGGCAGCTTGCGTTTCGTGATGGTCGGTGTTCCTGACGCCTGGCTGCGCCTGACGCCGGTCAGCGCTCTTGCGGGACGAAGATGTCGCGGGCCGGCATCTCGACCGCCGGCAGCGTCGTGGAGTTCATCACCGCGTCGCCGGCGATGATACCGTTCTCGGCCAGGATCCAGGCGACGAGGCCGTAGACCTGATCGGGCTCGAGGGTGCCGGGCGCGTTCGTCGGCATCGCCCGGTGGATGTAGTCGTAGAGAGTCGTGGCGTAGGGCCAGTAGTTGCCGACGGAGTACGGCACGTCCGGGCCGTCGCCGCGCCACGCTTCGTAACGCGGCCCGAACGGCGGCGTGCTCTCCGGCTCGTAGCCGACGAGTCGGTCCGCGACGCCCCCCTCGCCGGCTTGTCCGTGACAGACGGCGCACTGCCGGGCGTAGATGGGGGCGCCGCTGGCGGCCGTGCCCTCGCCGTCCGGCAGACCGGTGCCGTCGGGCATGATGTCGATGTCCCAGGCGGCAATCTCCTCCGGGGTCGCGGCGCGGCCGAAACCGAACGATTCGGGCATCGATTCCGCGGCGCCTCCGCCCGCGTCCTGCCCGGCGGCCCGGGCCGCGAGCTCGGGGCCGCCGCCGGCCAATGCGAGCGCTGCCACGAGCAGCGACACGGTGAGCATCCCGAATAGTCTCACGCGTCCCACGGCGCTTCCTCCCGGTAGAAGACCTGACCGTTCGGCTGGATGCGCCATGCCGTGATCGGGTTGAGGTGATACCGGCGCGCTCGCCGTCCGCGGACAGCGCGCAGGGCGGCGCGGGTCGGCTGCACACAGGTGCCGGAAGCGCGTGTGCGCCTGCCGTAG
>CBDHGX010000003.1:0-9905 GCA_965263195.1 Vicinamibacterales bacterium
CGAAGCTGCCGTACGGCACCCTGCCGCGCCTGCTTCTCGCGTGGGTTTGCACCGAGGCCGTCCGGACGCAGTCGCGGACGCTTTTCCTCGGGCGGTCGCTCGCGGAGTTCATGAGGAGCATCGGAATCACGGACGACAGCGGCGGGGATCGCGGGGACCGGACGCGGCTCCGGAACCAGATGCAGCGGCTCTTCAGCGCGTCGGTGCAGCTCGCTTACGAACGTGAGGGTCGATCGACAAGCATTGGGTCACTGGTGGCGGACCGCACCGACTTCTGGTGGGATCCTCGCCGCCCCGACGAACCGGTGCTCTGGGACAGCACGATCGAGCTGGGCGAGAAGTTCTTCGACGAGATCATCGCGGCCCCGGTACCGCTCGACATGAACGTGTTGAAGGCGATGAAGCGCAGCCCGCTCGGGCTCGATCTCTACCTGTGGCTGACGTACCGGCTCTTCGGTCTGGCAGAGCCGTTCACGCTGACCTGGCGTCAGCTCTACCGGCAGTTCGGCGTGAACCCGAGGGCCGACAAAGCCACTCTCAGCAACTTCCGGGCGGACGTCCTCCGCGAGCTGGGGAAGCTCAAGGACGCCTGGCCTGGCTTCGACTACGGCACCCCGAAGGGCTGTCTCAGGCTGCGCCCGACCCGTCCGCTCATCGCTCCCAGCCGTCCCGACGCGGCGAATCGTCGCCCCGGCGACACGGCGCACACGGCACTGCGCCGTCACGTGTTCCGCGTCCTCTCCGAGCAGCCGGAGCTACTCGACCCCGAGCACACCGACGAACTGGCGGAGGCGGTCAAGACGGCTGCGGCCCGCGCCGGAATCCCCTACGACGCCGAGACGGTAACCGCCGCGATCAACGCCGGCCGTGCCTTGGCGCAGGCGCAGCGACCGGAGATCTCGGACCGCTGACGGTCTCCGGTGGCGGTGGCCAGCCCGGCCGAAACACCATGCCTCGGTTCCGGTGAAACACCATGCCTCGGTTCCGGTGAAACACCATGCCTCGGTTCCAGATTTTCCGGTGAAACACCATGCCAACGTACAAGTAGATCAGAACAAGTAGTTCACGTACAGGTACAGGCTCGCGCCTATTTATTTCCGGCTCTCTCTCTACGGACTGGAAAGAGAGCGACTCGATCACAAAACAGCGGGGTGGATACGGGGAACGACCACAGAAATAGTCGTGTTCTTCAGAAAATCCGCAAGTAGGTGTTGCTGAACCAGTAACACCCAGCCACAAAACAGCCCGGATAGCCTCCGCTCACGGCCGTGTCAAGGCGCTCCGCGCCTACTCCGCTTCGCTGCGTCCCTGCGGGTGACACGGCCTCCCGCTGCGGCTCAGAGGGCTTTTAAGGCCGGAAGGGAACCTTCCGGCCCGTCAGGACGGCCGGAACGGTCAGGACAACAAGCGGAGGGCCGCGATGGTGACGCCAGCGCCGCCAAGCACAGTGCCGATCATCCACTTGATCAGGCGGACCTCGAGCTCGGCGCTTCGGGCTTCAAGACGGGCAACCACGGTCTGGAGGTCGGCCCGGGTGGCGGGGTCGCCGTGCTCGGCGGCCTGCTGAACGGCGTGCGTGATGGCGGCAGCCTGTTCACGGCTCAGGCCCGTGTCGGTCAACGTCTGAGCAATCTCAAGGGTGTCGAACATCTCTGGCCTAGTCTATCTGCATCTGCGGGGGGCTTGCGGCCGAGCCACCCTCGTGCCCTTCCGGCCCGGCCGTGTGACCTCACCGGCGCGGCCGGCCGGTATTGGTGACCACGATCTCGGTGGCGCTTCGGCTGACAACCTCGGTAAGGGTTGTGGTCCAGGCGTCGCCCTGGCGGTCGGTGACGACGATCGGCGTGCCGCGCAGCTGGTCGCTCGCGTGCAGGTCGGCCACCTGCACGCCTTCGAGCACGGCGCCCCAGCCCTGGTCGAGCTGACGCGGCGTCCACCCCGCGATCGGTGGTTTGCTGGGGTCGGGCTGTAGCTCGTCGGCGGGCTCGGCCGGCGCGGCGGGCGGCTCGGCAGCCTCAGATGGCTTTGGGCGCGGCGTCAGGCCCCAGACCTCCCGGTCCCCGTCGCGCTCCAAGAACGCATCGAGGCCCGTGCGGAGCCGCTGACTGAGGGCTGGGTCTCTCTCGGCCTCGGCCAAGACCCAGGACCCGGCCAGAATCTTCCGCCGGGTGTCTCTCTTCCGGGCCTTCGCTGATTCGACATTCCGCAACCGCGCAATCTTGTTGAGGATCTGCGCCTTGCGCTGTTCCAGTTCGGCGAGGCGCTTCTCGGGCGTACGTGTGGATCCTCGCATGGCCATAATCGTAGCACAGCGCAAGTCTTTAGGCGTTCGAAGAATGGACTAAAGCGCAACTTATACATCTATGCTAGATGTCGTTGCTCAGAACAAAAACGCCACGGCACGCGGAGTGGTAGACTGGCCCGCGATGGCCCTCTACCACGTCCACGCGCAGGTCGTCTCTCGCGCGAGTGGCGCGAGTGCCGTCGCGGGCGCTGCGTATAGGTCGCGTGACACGCTGACCGATGAGCGCACCGGCGAGGAGCACGACTACCGCAACCGCCGCGATGACCTCGACGGGGCCGAAATTCTGACCCCGCGAGATGCGCCCGCGTGGGCGCAGGACCGCGCCCGCTTGTGGAACGCGGTCGAAGCGGCCGAGCGCCGGAAGGATGCCCAGGTCGCCCGCGAGGTGCGCGTGGCGATCCCGCGCGAGCTCAGCGCGGAGGACCGCCGCGCGCTCGTGCGCGACTACGCGCAGCGGTCCTTTGTGGACCGTGGGATGGTCGCTGATATTGCCTTCCACGGCGGGAAGGGCGAGAACCCGCACGCCCACATCATGCTGACCACCCGGACCCTCACCCCGGAGGGCTTCGGGAAGAAGAATCGGCAGTGGAACAAGAAAGAGCACCTGGTGACCTGGCGCAAGGACTGGGCCGACCGCGCGAACAGCGCCCTTGAGCGCGCTGGCCGCGACGAGCGCATCGACCATCGGACGCTGGTCGAGCAGCGGGACGAGGCCCTGGCGAACGGCGACCCCGAGCGCGCCGTCTCCCTCGATCGCGATCCGCAGATCCACCTGGGCCGCGCGGCTCACATAGCCGCAGAGACGAAGCAGCCGACCGAGCTGACGACGAACGCCAACGCGATCGAGGACGGCAACCTCGAGCGCGAGCGGGAGCGCGCCGCCTTGTATGACGAACTGCGCACCATCGAACAGCAGATCGCGCAGCTGGTGGAGCACATCCGGCGCGCGGCCGGGAAGGTCGTCGAGAAGGTCAAGGAGCTGGTGCGCGGCCCGCAGCCTGAGCCCGCCGCCCCGTCGGCCGAGCCGCCGAAGGCCGAGCGGCCGAAGCCGCAGCCTGGCGGCGATCGCGGCCCTGACGACACGTGGATGCCGGGGGACGGGTTCCTCGGCCGCTAACCGATGGGACGCCAACTCCATCAAAAGCTGGGCGACGATCAACGCCAGTACCACGATGTCACAGCCGAGATCTTCTGCCGCTCAACGACAACTATTCTTGCCGGCTCGGACGGGTGCTCCCTGGACCACGCACGCGGGTGGCCGGACGGGTGGCCCCGCTGGCGTTCAGGCCGTTCGCTGGGCGTTGCTGCGGGTTCTGAAGAAGCAGAAGACCAAACGGAGTGAACGTCCGCTTGGGGACGTTCACGTAGTGCGGTAGCCGAGCGCGCGGCTACCGAGGGATCGGCTGCTGGCCACTAGGCGAGGAGCGGTGTGCCCGCCGAGGACGGCTGGACGGATCGTCGTCGGGGCCCGTGCCTGTATCCGTTGACGTTCGCCGGCGGCGTGGCGGGTCATGGCCGGGATGGAGATGACGCGCGAAAGAGCCTGCGGGAAGATGTGCGCCGTGAACGTCGCCGCCGAAGCGGTGATCGATTCCGGAGGGAAACGCTCAGGAGGTCGCAGGTCGGCGACGCCGCGGCAGCAACGGACCTGGTGGTCGTCCACGAGGCGCGGGCGGTGGTGACGGTGGCGGCGACGTTGGCCGCGACGGGTCCGTTCGAAAGCTCGGCACGTCGAACTCGAGCAGCACCGAGTGGTGCACCAGGCGGTCGATCGCCGCGGCGGTGGCCATCTGGTCGCGGAAGATCCGGTCCCACTGGCTGAAGACCAGGTTGCTGGTCACCATCACCGAGCGGCGCTCGTAGCGCTCGGCGAGCAGCGTGAACAACACCTCGGCTTCGTCGGGACTCTGCTGCACGTAGCCCAGATCGTCGAGCAGAATCGCCTCAAAGAGGTCGAGCTTGCGGAGTGCGCGGGGCAGGTCGAGGTCACGTTTGGCGCCGAGCAATTCCTGCACCAGGGCGTAGGCCGGGACGCACAACACGCTGCGGCCGGCCTCGACCAGGGCGTGCCCGACGGCGCACAACCCGTGGCTTTTGCCCACGCCGGGCAGACCGAAGGCGAGCACATTGGTCGCCGTCTCGAGAAACGCCCCGGTGGCCAGCGTCCTCAACTGCTGCACGACCGGCGCCGGCAGCCTTCCGGTGTCGAGCGTCTCGAACGTCTTGCCGGGCGGCAGACGCGAGGTCCGGCGCAGCCGGGCAATCCGGCGCTGGCGTCGCGCCTCGGCTTCGGCCTCGAACACTTCCAGCAGCACCGGCAGCGTGTCGTAGTGTCCGGCCTGCGTCAGTCGCGGGACGAGCTCCTCGGCCGCCGTCGTCAGATTGAACTGTGTCAGCAGCGTCGTCACCTGCTCGCTCGGCACCGTCATCCGCGCAGACCTCCGGTCAACAGCGCGTCGTACCGCGCCAGATCCGGGCGCGGTATGTGCACCACCGGGACGGTCGGGACTGGCGGCCGCACCTCGGCCTGGACGCTGGCGTAGTCGCACGTGTCGCCGGCGTCGAGTCGAGCGCGAAGCGTCGCCTCGACCTGACGCTCGCTGGTCGTGGCGGCCAGGTGCAGCAGCCGCACATACTCGACGTCGGCCCGCTCGCCATGCGTCCGGCCTAGCGCGTCGTACACCGCGCGGAACGTCAGCGACGGGAACAGCTCCTCCCGGAAGCGATACCGTGCAAAGGCACCCGGCTTGCGGACCAAGCTCGCGATGATGTGGCGATAGTCGATCCGGTGGTCCGCCGCACCCCGCAGCCGCGGCATCGTGCACAGCACCCGGCCGCCGTAGAGAACCTCGACCGTCGACGGATGCTGCCGCGCCTCGACCGTGTGGCCGATCAACCGCGACGGCACCGAGTAGATCCGGCTGCCGATCCGAATCGTGCTCCACTTGCGCACCCGGCACTGGAACGTCGTGTACTCGGGGATGCGAGCCGTCGGCAACGGCTGCAGATACAAACGCTCCTCGGCCAACCGTGCCGCCGCCGGCCTATTCCGCTCCTCGTCGAGGACCGCCCGCACGAAGCGCAGGTACGCCGACTCGTCCGCGAAATCTCTGTCGCCCCGCAGCAGCAACGCTTGCTCGATGGCCGTCTTCGTCCGGAAGTGTGCCTGCTCGGCCACGCCGTTCTCGTGCGGTTTCCCCGGCTGGATCCGCGACGAGCGCAGCCCGTAGTGGTCCATCACCTGCTGAAACCGCGCCGTCAGCTGGCGCCCACCGCTACGCTTCAGCTCGTGCGTCGCCGCCGACAGGTTGTCGTGTCGCAGCACTGCCGGGACCGCGCCCAGCATCCACAACGCGCCCTGCAGGCCCGACACCAACGCCTCGAACGTCTCGCTCAGCGCCAGCCCCACATACGTCCACTTGCTGTAGCTCAGCACCCACTCGAACAGCAGATGCGGGAACGCAACGCCCCGTATCGTCACGCCCAGGTCGCTCGCGTCGGTGAAGTCGAACGCCGCTTCCCGACCCGGAACCGCCACCTGCTCGAAGTACACCTCGCGGTCCGGGCCGTACTGCACCCGCCAATCGCGGACCCGCCGCTGTAGCGTCCGTAGCTGCCCCGCCTGAAAGCGACCCGGATGCCGTCGGCACAGCACTTTGAACAGCGTCAGCGCCTGCAGCCGGCCGTCGGTATCGGCCACCAGCTGCGGCACGACCTCCGACTGCCACACATCGGCGAACGGGTCCTCCCGCGTCCGCCACGTCCGCGGCGCCTTCGCCGTCGACGGCAACGCCCCGCGCTGCCACGTGCGCGCCGTCCGCTCGCTCATCCCGGCCGCCGCCGCCGCTGCCGCCAATGTCTTTCCGGACATCCGTTTCTCGCGCAATCGCCGAACCTGTGCATTCGTGACCAACCCGTCCTCCGCAAGGAAAACGGACAGTCTCACACGCTGCCGCCATCACCCATGAACCGGCCAATCCCGTCCTCGGCAACCGGCAAAAATAATTGTCGTTGGTCCTGGCTCGTGACCGTGTTCCTGACCTGGGGGCTGGTCGTGGCGGTCGTCGGCGCGCTCCTGGCCGGGATGATGAATCAACTCACCCGGTCGCTGTGGACCGCGTTTCTCGTATGGTGGAACGCATGAACCATGACGCCGACGGCCGCGGCGGCCTAGTGGTGCACGTCGGCGATATCCCCATCGACGTGCTTGGGGATCGGCGTTCTCGGTGTCACCCCACCCGTACGCGGCCACACACGCGGCACACGGGCCGGATGCCCGCGTGCGCCACCCCGACATCCAGGTCGGACGATCAAGGGCGCGCTCGTCGTCTCGCCTTCGGATCGCACCGACGCAGCCGGAAGCTGCCGAAGCCGGCGATCGCGATGATTCTCATGACGTGCGCCTCCCGTCAGGGAATGCGCACGGGCGACCGAAATAGGGTCAGAACCCGACGGCGGCGCGGACCGACAGCCTGGGCACGACGTGCATGCCTTGGTCGCGGTTCGCAATCACGAGCAGGTCGGTCGTGAGGCGGACCTTGAGCCTCTGTTGCACGAGCACGTCCAGGCCCACACCGGGCTGCATGAGAAACCAGTGTCTGCGCTGTTCCTCGTACTCCGGGTACGGCAGGTTGAAGCACGGGTTAAAAAGCCGGTCCCCGATGAACCCACCGCAGTTGGCGTTCTCCGCCTCCGTATCGACCGACGCCGGCCACTCGTAGTCGGTCCGGAACCGCGTCGTCATTCCGCCCAGAAGCACCTGGTAGAAGGGCGAGAAGCGCTGCTCCTGCGCCTGACCGCTTCTGACGCCGGCGGCCAGCATCAGGTAGCGGTTCCGGCTCGTTTCGCTCCCCACGTCCTCGTCGAAGGGGCCGAGACTGAAACGCCGCTCCCTGGTACGCACTTGTCGACTCCAGGCGGCTTCCACCACGAAGTCCTGCTGATCGATCTCGAAGCCGCCCGACACGACCCAGCCGGGCGTCATCGGCCGCTGGTTCATGCCGTAATGGGCGCCGGCCGCGATCTCGAACCGGGTCTGGCCGCTGGAGGCGGCCGGCGCGAGCAGGAGCACGCCGCCGACGAGCAGTGCAGCGCGGGCGATCATGGACCCTCCTCTCTGGCGGTTCGCGCCGCCCGTCAGAACTCGATGGTCTTGCGGAACGCGATGGCGCTGGGTTGGACCTCGACGTCCAGCTTCGGCCCGTCCCGCCACAGCCAGCGGCCGGCCGCCAGCCCGAGCGTGGCGACGCCGGCCCACATCGCGTTCAGCCTGTTGAATGACGTATGTCTGCACTCGGGCAAGTCGTACCCGGCACCGGACGAGTCGTACGCGGCGCCGTAGGTTACCTGGCCGTGGGGACATTGCGTGAACCACTGACCATCGCCGCCCTCGATGTGAACGGTGCCCGGCACGTAGTTCTCGTTGCGCGCGACGGTGAGCAGCATCACCCCGGCGCCGGCAGTAGCCAGCGCATCGACGGTTCGCGAGGGTCTCCACGCACCGCTCGCTATGAGACCGCCGATGCCGGCGGCGGCGAGCCCTACGGCCATCTGCCGTCGAGGCAGATCAGGCCGCACTCCGAGGTACCTGCCGCCGAGGGTGCGCCACTCGCACTGCCCATTCTGTTGAACGGTGAACGGGATGTTGCTGCAGTCCCCGTCGGCGAACGCAGCGTAGGTGCCCAAGGACGCCAAGCTCAGCCCGGTTGTCAGTTGGGCGCCCCGCGACTGCGCCGTCGCCGGGTGCGCTGCAACGACGATAGCGGCTGCGGCAAGAGCGATCTGTATACGCATGGACGTTTCCTCCTTTCCGACTCTACTGAGGAGTGCGCACAAGCGCCAGAGATCGGCTCACGGTTACTGCGGGCCTTTGGGTCCATCGCGCTCTGCCTTCTCCCAGCCGCGACCCGGGCGCCGTTCCGCAAGGCAAGCATCAACTTGGGACGGGAACTCGAACGCGGTGGGCGCGCGACGAACTCTGTTGGCCACGCCAAGACCGACAAGATCGTGACCACGTCGGACCGTCCGTCCGCTCGTGCTTCGGCCGGGAGCGCCACCGCTCTGTCCGACGCCACGCCGCGGACGTCGAACTCTCCGTTCGACGGTGTCCTTGCCCGAGCCCAGGAGAAGGCTCTCGATTAGCCGTCGCCGGTTGGAAACGCACCGATCCGGATCGGTCCGTGGATGTCGTTCGAGGTGTCAAGCGATGCCGTTCGAACTGTGGGGTACAGGGTGCCGTCAGAAGCGCGCCGCCGTGTGTCGTATCCCGTGTCGGAGTCTCTGTCTCGCAAACGTCGAGCGCGGGCTTGGCACGGCGGGAGAGATAGATCAGTATATTATGATAAGTATAGTAATATACTATTATATCCAATGCAGACGGTCACACTCCTCGCCCAGAAAGGCGGGACCGGTAAGACATCCCTCGCTTTGGCTCTTGCTGTCTGTGCGGCCGACGCCGGCCAGCTCGCCGTGGTCCTGGATGTCGACCCGCAGGCGACCGCGTGCAACTGGCATCACCGCCGTCGTCACGCCGACGCCCCGGTCGTCAGCCACGTGCAACCGACCCGCCTCCGGCACACATGTGCCACGGCGGCTGCGCAAGGCGTTGACCTCGCCGTGATCGATACACCCGCGCGGACGGAAGCCGCGGCGCTTGAAGCGGCGCGGGTGGCCGACCTGGTGGTCATCCCTTGTCGCCCGCAGATCTACGATGTCGAGACCATCCCGGCGACTCAGCAGCTTCTAGCCCTCGCCGGGCACCCCTCCGCGGTGGTCATCTTGAATGCGGTGCCCTCGCGCGGCCAGCGTCGAGTCGATCAAGTGCGAACCGCCCTTGCGCGCTTCGGCTTACCGGTCTGTCCGTTCACCGTCGGACATCGGGCCGCCGTCGGCGATGCCGCCGCCCTCGGATTAACCGTGACGGAGTTTCAGCCCAGCAGCCCCGCCGCTGATGAAGCCCGCCAGGTCGCCCGGTGGATCGGGCGCATCCTCGCACAGCCCGACATGTTGAAAGGAGCCATACCCCATGCCACGAGTTGACCTTGCCGCTGCCCTTGACGAGGCAGGGCACCACACCCGGCCGGCCAAGGCGCCCGTGCCGCAGGTGCGCCCTGCGACGACGGCGATCACCGTACATTGTGATCCCAAGGTGCGCGAGCAACTGAAACGCCTCGCCCTCGACCAACACACGACGATGCGCCGGTTGATCTGTCAGGCGCTCAACGAGCTGTTCGCCTCGCATAAGCTGCCGGAAATTGCGCAATAAGCATGGCGCGTCGAGGACCCTGTGGTCATGACCGAGACCCGCGACGAGCGTCGGGAGCGGAAGCGCGCCGAGGCGCGCGGAATCGAACAGGACCGTGAGCACCGCGGCACACCAGCGCCGCTGACCCTGACTCCGCAGGCGGTCTACCACTGGACCCGCGACGACCAAGCCGACGCTCTGGTCGCGGCCCGCGAGGCCGAGTCCGACACCGGATTCATGATGCGGCTACTCGTGCTGTGCACCCTGCCGAGGACGAACCCGGGCGACCGCTTCCAATACGTCCGGACCAACGGTCCATGGCGATTGACGCTCGCTAGGACCGGAGAGGCGAAGCTG
>CBDHGX010000004.1:0-16592 GCA_965263195.1 Vicinamibacterales bacterium
GAGGGGTACGATCGCCGCGTGCTGATTCTGGAACGATGACGGCGGCAGGTCAGTCGCGAGACTCTGCGTGATGCGCGGAGTGTTTGTCACCGCTCTCGTACTGGCGGTCGCCTGCGGAACGCAGGACGGTCCTACGGAGCCCACGACGGCGCCGACGCCGACCGGTGTTGCGGTCACGCATGCGGCCGAGGGCACGATCTTCATCGGCCACGAGGTGCAGTTTCGGGCGACGGTGACCCTCAGCGACGGGAGCACGGCGGCTGCGTCCGAGGTGACGTGGACGTCCGATGCTCCGGAGGTGGCGACCGTCTCGACTGCGGGTCTGATGACGGCTGTCGCCGCCGGTGAGGCGACCGTCTCCGCGGAAGTCGCGGGCAGCCGCGGCGGTTACCTACGAATTCGCGTCTATCCGGAGTTCCAGGGGAGCTGGGCTGGCCGGGGGATAGCGACCGAGTGCACGGCGACGGGGGATTTACTCTGGAGCCAGTTCTGCACAGGCTTCCTGGACGGCGACCCGGCCGAACGGCGCGGAGAGGCGACGCTTGAGCTGACCCAGTCCGAGGCCGAGGTGGGCGGCGTGGTGGATCTCGGGGCGGACCGGCGGCTGGAGGTCAACTCGGGGGAAGTCTCCATCGACGGCACGTTGCGCCTGACGTTCGACGCGAGCACCTTCGCCCTCGAGGGCGCGGAGCTGGATGTCGAGGTGCTGTCCTGGGAAACGCGGGCCGACACGCCGGGAAACATGACCGGCGGGTTTCAGTTCGTCTATTCCTGGGCGCTGTCGACCGGTTCCGCAGTGGTCGATGTGGTGTTCGAAGAGATCACGCGGACGGCGGGCGCTGGAGGCTGACGGCGCCACTCCGCGGCGTGTGGTTCGCTGGCGGATGCACTCACTCCCAGCGAACACCCTCAATGCGGTGGCCAACAGGAACTGGGTGAGCTGGGCAGTTCGAGTCCCCAACGTGGGGGCCTGACCGACACCACGGCGCAGGTGATCCGAACGCTTGGAGGCGGGCGACGCCTGGAGAAGAGAATACGGACGCTGAACACCATCCGGGACGAAGGCCTTTCACTGATGCTGGGCGTCGCTCGTGCCCGGGAACGTGGCGGACAGGGCAAGTAGTTCGAGTCCGGAGACGACGAGAATAGCCCGGGCGTCCGGCTCGGCGGGGCGGCGGGTCGCACGGAGGCAAGAATGAACGTCGGATCTGTCGTCCCAACGTTGTTCGTGTACCACTCGTACGGAATGCTGGCGAAGAACGACTCGACCAGCGCCGCGAGCCCCGTGAAGTCGTTGACCAGCAGCAGGTCGTAGAGCCCGCGAGGGCAAGTACCTCGACGCCGGCGCGCCGGTGGAACTCGAGGTCGACGTCGACCGGAGTCCAGTTTCCTTCAGAACCTCGCGCTCGGCAACACCCCACGGGCGCGTTCCGGTTCAACCCGCGAGGATGCGGCGACGCAGGTCGCTCCAGCCGGTGACCACAGGTAAGGTACGATGCGCCGGCCGATGTGGAATCTGGTTCTCGTTCTTGCCGTGGGTCTCTTTGTCAGCGTTCTTGGAGCGTTGGTGCGTGGCTTGTTCCCTCGCGTTTCCAATTCAGTCAAGGTCGTCGCCCTCGTAGTCTTGGGCTTGGTGATTGCCATTGCGGCGTCGGAAACATGGCGCTGCGCAGCGTTCACAGTCGTTGAGGGCAACCGCACGAGCACCCTACTGGCCGTCATGGTGCTGCTCGCCATCGGGGTGATCGCGTTCCTGGTGGATCAACGCACGGCGTTGCGCCGCGAGCTCGAAGAGACGCGCCACGAACGCGAAGAGCTGCGTGCGCGATGTGGCGTGAACGCTCCAACCACCGTGGACTACATAGGTGCGGGGGGCATCGTGGACGAGTACATCTCGCCTAAGCTCCAGGGCATGAGTGCGATCCACCGCATTTGCGTACGAAAGAACTTCCTGGAACGCTTCGACCGAGTGACGGGGGCTGACGTGGTCCCGGTGGTTTGGACAACTCGAGGGCTTGGTTAAGGTGTATTCCGATTGCGAAATCACGCCCTCGTCGTCCTCGGCTCCTGCACTGACCGGCGGCTGCCACGGTTGGCACGAGGCCGGTTCGTACCCGGTTATCGATGATGATGATGATGCGCTGTGGAACTGTGGGAATCTCGCGGCCGGTGCGCAGGCATGGGCGGCGGCGCTCGCCCGCGAGATTTCCAACGGCCTGTGGGCGCCCGCCTCGCCTCCCTCCGGATTCAGCGCGACGGTGAGCGGGCGTCCACAGGCCGGGCAGGTCCACAGTGCCGGGTGAGACATAGTGCTCGGTCCGCTCATGCGCTGACGGCTTCCTCCTTCTCGATGAACTGGAACGGTGTTGGAGCCGGTCAACGACCGGCTCACCAGCAGCCGGACGAAACACCGTCCACCCCGATGAAACGGGACCGTGCTGGAGCCGGTTAACGACCGGCTCACCGATGTGGTCCGGTTCTCCGGAAAGGTCGAGGACTTGGTCAAGGTGTACCCCGGTTGGTAAATCACGCCCCGCGTCGTCCCTTGCCTCCCACGCTCGCCGGCGGCTGCCACCGTCGTCAAGGCGTCGGTCGTGGCCGCGATGCCTGCCGTGGTGGTCCCACGCCCCGCTGCCCGCGTGTTCACGCCGCCCGCTCCTCGCGGTAGGCTTCGGCCGGCGTGCATCCGCCGAGCGCCGAGTGCGGACGCACGTCGCTGTAAAACGTCATCCATTCCGAGATCACCTGCTCGGCCGCAAACCCGTCCACCAGCTCGTGAAGATACACCGCTTCATACTTCAGCGACCGCCAGAGCCGCTCGATGAAGACGTTATCCAGGCACCGACCGCGGCCGTCCATCGAGCACCGCGCGCCCGCAGCCTGGACACGGTCGGTGAACGCCGCGCTCGTAAACTGCGACCCCTGGTCGGTGTTGAAGATGCCGGGCGTCCCCGTCTGCAGCGCCGCCTCCAGAGCCTCGACGCAGAAGCTGCTGTCCATCGTGTTCGACAGCCGCCACGACAGCACATGTCGGCTGGCCCAGTCCATGATCGCGACCAGGTACAGAAAGCCGGTCGTCACCGGGATGTACGTGATGTCCGCGCACCACACCTGGTCCGGACGGTCGATCGTCAGTTCGCGCAGCAGGTACGGGTAGACGTGGTGATCCGGCTGCGCGTCGCTCGTGCGCGGCTTGCGGTAGATCGCCTCCAGGCCCATCAGGCGCAGCAGGCGCCGGACTCGACGGCGCCCCGCCGCCACGCCCTCGCGCCGCAGGTGGCGCGCCATCTGCCGACTGCCGTAGAACGGGCACTGGAGCGACAAGGCGTCCATCCGCCGCATCAACGCCAGGTTCTCCGCGCTCTCTCCCCGCGGCGCGTAGTACACCGATGAGCGGCTGATGCCCAGCAGCGCGCATTGGCGCCTGATGCTCAACGCGCCGGCCCGGTCGACCAGGTTCCGCCGCGCCGGCCGGCTCAGCGCTGCAACCCCCGCTGAAAAAAATCCCGTTCCATCGTCAACTCGCCGATCTTCGCGTGTAGGTCGCGGATCGTCGCCTCGTGCTCCGATGGGCCGGGCGATCCGCCGCGGGCGAACACCTCGTCCAACCCCTCGACCGCCTGCCGCTTCCAGGTGCCCACCTGGTTCGGATGGACCTCGTGCTTGGCCGCGATAGCCTGCACCGTTCGGTCCCCCCGCAACGCCTCGAGCGCCACCCGTTTCTTGAAGTCCGCCGTGAACCGGCGGCGCCGTTTCGTCGTCATCCCAGTGCCTCCCCAAGGCCCTGGAATACACCTTAGCCGGTTGTCCGAAAAACCGAGACCACCTCAGGCGAAGCTCGGCGAGCACAAGTACAACCGGGCTCTGTTGCATCAGTGGATGCAGTCGAACGCCGCACGATTTCTGGTCGAACACCTCCATGAAATGAGCTGACGACCGGAACCGCCCGCGCCGCCTCGTTCGAGGCCGGACCTTAGTCCTCGGCTTGGTGACCGCCGCCGTTGAGATTCAGCAGCTCGCGAAGGGCCTCGTTGTCGGTGATGTCGGAGGGCCAGCCGTAGGCGGCCGCGACAGCAGCATCGAGCGCCGCGTGTGCGTCGGCGAGCCACTGCGGGCGGGCGTTGTAGAGGTTCGTCAGCGAGTCCGCAGGTACTCGCCGATGCGCTGCTGATGTTCGGAGACCGTCTGCTGCCGGCAGGCGTAGGCGTGGATTGTCTCGGCGTCGGCTCCCAGTTGCGGCGAACCGCAAGGATCTCTCCCGAACGAGGGCTTGGGACATGAGAGTACGGGGGTAGCATGTCAGGCCGCGGCGCACGAGCGGGGCGCTCAAGTGGCCCCCTGCGGGCCTGGAATTTCGGAGGTGCTCGCGGTCGACCGCGGTCAGAATCGCGTCCTGGGGCGTCCTCGCGGGTCGGATCCGGGCCGATCGGCCCGAAACGGCACGGATCTGGCCGTCGCGAGGCCGATCAACGACAATTATTCTGGCCGGTCGGCGAGGACGCGATCTCCCCCAGCGCGGCGGCGGGGCCGTTCTTGACCATCCGCACGTCGGCGGCGCTGCCGTCCGGGTTCGTCTTGCTGGCGCGGAGCTGCACCAGCATCGCGCCGGGCACGGAGGCGGCCGGCTGCACGTCGGCGGCTCCGAGGCCGGCGATTTCGGACCGGCGCAACCCGGCGTGGAAGGCCAGCCCGGCGATCACGATATCGAGCGTTCCTCGGCGTTCGGCTGCGGCGTCGGATTCGAGGCCGCGGCCGGAGCCCGTGCCTCTGCTCGCACGTGTAGATGCGCGGGCGCGTGAGGCGGGCCTCGTTCGGCCGGGCCGCGGCTGGCTGCCGGACTGGGCATCGGGGACCGTGGCGGCCGGGCACGTGCGGGTGCATCGGGACGGCGGCGCGGTGACGTGCCCGGCGTGCCTGCGGACGATAGCGGAGGGCCGGTGACGCGCTTCGAGGCGCTGGCGCACGTGACGTTGAACACGGGCCACGTGCGGCGGTCGCCACGCTCGGAGGTCGGCGCGGACGTGCTGCGGGCGCTGCGCGGCGAGGTCCTGCCGGCGCTCGAACCTGGCGCGGGCCAGCCGTGGGCGGCGCTGGCCGCTCCGCTGGCGGGGGCGGGCCGGTAAGGGTGTCCCAAAACAGCATCGGCGGAAATGGGACACCTGCCGCGGTCCCGTGCGAGGGCGGCTCGGGAGCGGTGCGGCTGACCTGGCCGGACGGCCGGATGCTGACCCTTGGCGACGTCGAGCTTTTCCTGAGCGGGGCGATAGGCGGTCTGCTGTCGGGCAGCATCGATACCGCGCTGCGGCGGCTCGATGGCCAGCCGCGGGCGCAGGCGCGGGCCAAGCGCCGCACCGAGGCCCTGGCGCGGCGCGTCATGCGGGACCGGGCGATCCGGATACTTGCCAAGCGGGGCCTGTCCGTGCGGGCCATCGCGGCCGACCTGCACACGGGGCGCGGGACCGTGGCGCGGGCGCTCGGGGCGGGGGCCATCGGCCGGACGCGAGCCTATGAGGCGCGCCTGCGGGCGCTCGGCTACCAGTTACGCCGGATGACCATGGACGATCTCCGGCGCATCCTGGCCGGGCGAGCGGGACACGAAGCGGAAGCTGCGGCGGCTGCGGCGCGACTGGGCGGATACCCCGTCTACAGGCGGGGCGCGCCGTGAAGCTGGCCGGGACCGGGGCGGCGATGCTGACCGGGCGGTGAGGGGCGGTCCCGGGGCGCTCGGTTGGCCCCTCACTTCCGGCCCCGGTTGCGCGCCGCTTCGGATCGCCTCTGCCGTCGCCGCCGGAACCACGCGCCAGCCGCGCTTGCCGTGCCGATCCACCGCCGCGGTATCCAGGATTACGATGCCCGCCGCATCCGCCGCCTTGCGCCAGGGCCGCGTCGATTTTCGTGTTGGCGCGATCCGGGAAGCGACCGACTCAAATACGTCACAGCGTGTCCCGGCGCGGCGTTCGTGCCGTAGGGCGGCGCTGAGGGGTTTGATTGCCGTTTGATAATCTGGCCGCATGCCGAGGGGCGGATCGGCGCGCATGGCGAGGCCGTATCGTGGCCGGCCGTGTGCGGAGCGGGTTGGCCGCCGGGGCCAAGGGATAGTGGAAGCTGCGCGTGAGCCCGCCGGTCGGAGCCAAGACTCGCATAAGGAGCCAGACGAGCGTCAGCAGCACGCCCGCCAGGATGTAGAGCGACGTGACACCGGACGCTCCCGGAAGAGGGAGCCGGACTCGTCCTAGGGCGTGCATGCCGCGAATCCTACGCCAAGCCCGGGACGGGACCAAATGGTGGACCGGGCGTTCGTTCGGCGGCACGAGCCGCACGTCCGCGCCGTCGCGGCTCTCTGGTCTCCGTCGACGGGCATCGTCGAGGCGGAGGGGGTCTCCGGACGCTGGCGCGGCTCGCGACGGCGGGCGGCGTGGCCCTGCTCGCGGGGACTGCGGTGGAAGGCGGCTCGCCGGTCCCCGGTGGCGTCGAGCTGCGCACGCCGCGGGAGACGATCCGGGCGCGGGCCGGCGTCAACGCGGCCGGCCTGTACGCCGACAAGATATCGGCGCGGCTCGGCGGAGAGCGTTACACGATCTACGCGGTCCGCGGCGAGTACGCCGAGCTCGCGCCGCACGCGCGGCGGCTCGTGAACGGACCCGTCTATCCGCTGCCGTTCGCCAGCGGCCACGGCCTCGGCGTGCACTTCACGCCGACGACTTGGCGCACCGTGACGCTCGGGCCCACGGCGCGCTACCAAGCGGCGAAGGACGATTACGAGTCGGACCGCCTGCCGCTCGACACGTTCCTGGATGCGGCCCGGGCCCTGGTGCCCGCTCTCCGGCGCGACGACCTGCAGCCGGGCGGTACCGAGATCCGCGCCCGCGGTGCGCCCGCCAAGCAGACCTTCTGCGACTTCCGAATCGTGGATTCGTCGTGACGAGCCCATCGACGCCCGCCAGGCACCCTTCGCAGTTCCCGCGGGCTCCGGGCCGGTCGACTTGCGTCTCCGACCCCTCCCGACGGCCGTGGAACGACTTTCCCGGTCACCCTCACCGACCGACCGGCGCCGTCCTTACGGTCGTGCCGTCCCGTCGCCAAGCACCCGGAAGATATCGGTCGGCGTAGTCCTCGCTCCGTGGTGTCTCAGCGGGAGTTCAAGAAAGCGCTTCGGGCGGATCGAGGCGCTACCGGTCGCGCAACTCGACCGCTGCTACGCCCACGCCGAGCGTGCGGTTGTCACTGGTGTCGGGGACGTGTGTATCGCTCGCCAGCAGGATCTCCAGGCTGGGCGGCGTCAGCCGGCAACTGCCCAACGCGAACGACTCGGCCCAGCGGCCGCTGATGGTGTCGTCGAACAGCATGCAGCCGTCAGCCTCGATGCGGAGCCACTTCGGCGGCCCGGTCATCGCCACGTCTATGTCGAGTGCGGCAGGCGGCGTTTCCCGATCGAGGGGAACATTGATCCGTGCCTCCCCGGTGGTCCAGCGGAACGCACGGTCCTCGGTGTGTTCCAGCCCATGGAAGCCCGCGGCCGTGGCGCCCAGCAGCGCAACCGTCCTGTCGAGGATCAGATTGAGGACGCGCGGTTCACCATCTGCGGCGTACGCTTCCGCCAGACCGACGGTCCCGTCGGCGCGCTCCTCGACCGTGAACACGGCGAGTGTGTTGGCGCCTGGCTGCAGCAGGCCAGGATCGACGATCGCCTCCCAGGCGCCGTCGCGGCCGAATACGCTGAAGGGGTACGGCCGCGTGACTGCCGCGACTACGCCGTTGAGCGCCACGGCCAGCAGGGGCGGCGCCGCGCCGTCCGGGGCGGGGGCAGAGCCGGTGATGTGCGCCGGCACGAAGTCCGCGACCGGGTCGACGGCGCCCAGTAGCTCCGGCGCGTCGACGGTCACCTCGACATCGGTCGCGGCGGCTGGGTAGTCGGTGGCTCGCTGGCCGATCAGATCCGCGCGGCCGCCCGCAGCCGGCACGTTCAGCGGATCTCCCCCTTCGAAGAGCGCCAGCTTGTGGCGTACGCGCTCCATCACCGCGCCGCGCAGATCGGCCGGTCCGACCATACGGCGGGTCCCGCCGCCAGCCACCAGCATCGTCTTCGCGGGACGGCCGCTCCAGGCCGGGTCGAGCACGTTCGCGCCATCGGTGGTCCACGGCAGCCGGACGCCCAGCGCGGCCGCCAGCGTGGGAAGAATGTCGATGGTCTCGACATTTGCATCCACGGTCTCGCCTTGGCGCTGGCCTGGGCTCTTGAAGAACAGCGGCACGGCCGCGATGTCGACGAACGAGGCTTCGGTCGCGCGGAGGAACGGGAAGCCGGACCGCAGGCTCGTGCCGTGGTCCGCCGTGACGATGAGTAGCGCATCATCGTACAGTTCCGCGTCGCGCAGTTGCGACACCAGCGCGCCGACGACCGTATCGACGTACTGCAGTTGCAGCAGGTGCCGTTGATAGCGAATCGTGGCGGCCCACTCGTCGTCCAGCCAGCGCACGTTACTGAGGCCGACGTCGCCGCGCTGCAGCGTGAACCGCTGGCCCGTCCGGAGCAGCATCCACGGATGGTGCGGCAGCAGCACGTGCAGGAAGTAGAGGGGCGGTCGATCGCCGGCCGCGGCGGCGCTGATCGAGTCGAGGAAGGCGGCGGCCGTGTCGCGCGGGTCTGGCCGCGGCGCGAAGAACCGCTCGGCAAACGTGTCGCGCGCGTTGAAGTCGCGCCAGCCCTGGGTGACGGGCGGCAGCCGTGCGGCGAGATCGTCGGGCAGGACAACGGCCAGATAGACCACCGCCAGGTCGCTCAGGATGCCCGCCAGCCTCGTGGCCGGCGGCGCGCGGCGCGGCGGGCAGAGCGCCTCCGGGCACAGCTCCGTCAGCGGCTCCTGCACGTGCAGGCGGTAGCGGCCGCCGAGCAGCTTGAACAGGTTCTCCGGGTGGTCCGCCGCCACCGGCAGGCGGCCACGCTCCGGATAGTTGCCGGTCAGGATGGCCGGCAACGCGAAGCTGGTGTACTCGGCGACGGCGCTCGCGTTGCGGAACCATCTCGACTCGCCGGCCAGAGCCGCGAAGTTTGGGTACAGCGCCGGGTCGATGCGGCCGTCGGCGTCGAGCAGGGAGATAAGCGGCAACTGGTCGAAGATGACGACGACGACGACAGGGGGCGTCGCGCCGAAGGCGACGTCGAGCGCTGACTCCTCGTCGGACGCCGCCAACAGGCCGGCGATACCTGGGTTGAGCAGGAACGCCGCCGGCACCACCACGAGAGCCGGCGAGAGAAAGGTGGCGAACAGGCGGAACGATGCGAGGCGGATGTACGCGAAGCCCGTGGCCGCGCCGCAGCCTGCAGCCAACGCCAGCGGGAGGCCGGGGTGCCAGCCGCCGAGGGGCTTGAGAGCCGCGAGCGCGACGGCCGCAGCGAGGCTGCCGATCATGATCCCGGCGGCGCCCGGCCGCCATCCGGGCGCCAGCCGGTCGGCGATCCAGAGCGCAAGCGCAGCGATGGCGGGTCCGGCCAGGCAGACCAGCAGCACCAGGCCCACCAGGTCGGCCGCCCCGGCGTCGTGGGCGACGAAGAACTCGGGGCTGCCCCGCAGGACGTCGAAGAGCGGCTGCGCCACGGCAACGCACCAGAGGCTGGCGATGTGCAGCGCGGCGAGGCGCCCGGACACTTTCATCGTGCCAGTTTGACGGGAAGAACATCGACCAGTCGAACGCCAAGATCGCGAATCTGCGGGTCGGCGAGGTAGTCGGACTCACTCACACCCGGCCGAGGCTGCCCAGCCGCTGCAAGTAGCCTTCCAGTGCGTCGAGCCGCCTCGAGAAGATCCTCGTATCGACCATCATGGCGGGGACGTCCCTCCTTCAGCCGGCGTATCCGCAGCCGAGTCTGCTCGCGGAACCAGGGTTCCATGTCCAGATACTCCCTGAGCGTCCGGCGCACGAAGCACACCCTGTGCAGACCTTCGTCCAGTGCGAACTTGCGCTCGGCGAGCCAGTCGTGTGGACTGGCCGGGACCGGCAGGCTGCGGTCGGCATCCACGACGGCGGGGGCCGACCGCAGCGTCTTTCTGATATCGCCGTAGCGGCGCGACCGCGCCAACCCAGACGTCGCCAGCGCGGAACGCATCGCGCAGGTGGAACAACACCGCCGTCTCCCACAGGCGGTGATCGGGTTGGGTGCGCAGCAGCCGGCTCCACTTCGAATTCGGCCGCAGGAAGCTGCCAGCATCACATCGGTGGTCGAGGCACCCCGGCTCGTCAGCTCCGATGCGAGCCCGACCCGCCCCGAGTGCGCGGGGACCCGGCTTTAGATGCCAGCGGCGTGGGCCGCGGTCGTGAACCGCAACCCGATCATCTGCGCCGACAACTGCACCACGCGGTCGCCCGGCGCCGGACTCGTGGCGGCGCGCAAAGTGCGGATCGCGCGCGCGACACCGTCCTTCACGAACCGCACGTCGTTCACCTCGCCCTCCTGATTCGTCTTGCTCCGGCGCACGGTAACGAGCATGCCATCGCCATCGGTCGAATCGGCGACGTCGGCCCAGCGCAGCGCGCTCACCTCGCTGCGCCGCATCCCCGCCATGAACAGCAATCCGGCGATAACCGCATCGAGACGCCCGCGCTCGAGGGCGACCTGATCGGACTCGACGCCCCGCCCACGCCGCTGCGGCCGGTGGCAGGTCGCGAGCACGGCCGCCAGGTTCGAGACCCCGAACGGCCGCGCCTGGCCGCGGCCGCGATCGCCGGCGGTCCGCCGGTAGCCGGCCAGCGCCCGGGCCGTCCGCTCGCCGGCGGGAGTGGGCTGCCCGGCCAGCTTCGCGCGGAAGCACGCCGCGGCGACCGCCATCGAGGCGCTCGAGGAGGCGCGCCCGGCGTCGTGCAGCTCGGCGAGGTACGCCGCGAGGGCCACGTCGTCGAGGTCGCGGCCGTCGAGCCAGGCGTCGAGGCGGCGGAGCGCGCCGGCGTAGGCCGTCGGGTGTTCGGGCTGACGGAGGCCTCGACCAGGCGGCGCGCGGTCTGAGTCGGCCGGCCGATCGCGGCTTCTTCGGGGTCGATCCTGGCGGGCAAATCCTTCATGTTAGAGGTAACGCGCGTCCGATTATCCGCGCTCGCGCCGGCACGTGCTGCGAATGACCACATGCTCGACACGTTGGTCGTCGCCCAGCAACTCACCGGCCGTGCCCTCGGCGGTCGACGAAGGCCGTGCGGTCGCTCGATCGGCTCGAGCGCATCCGCCCGGGCGCAGGGGGCCGACGTGCGCGCACCCCTCGGCCTGGTTCACGGCGCGGGATGCGGTCCGGACCATCGCCGAACGGCGCGCCAGGGCTTTTCGCTTGGCGCTTGGCACGGATGCGAACCGCCGCCGATTTACACTTGGCCCATGGGACCGTCACGCCGCCAGCCAGTGCGAGGAGATTCGAAAGGGTTTCTCCGCAACCGTCCGCCAGCGATCTTCCGAGCGCCGAGCGCAGCCAGCATCGTTCCGACTCTTGCCGGCCGAATCGAGCGTCTCTCGATCGTTGCGTGCGTAGTCGGTGGTCTCGCCCTGACGGCGGCACGAGTGATTCCGGGACAGGAACTCGCGCCAGCGGAACCGGGCGTCATCCTCAACTACGCGCCGGTGAGCGACGAACGGTTGCGCGAACCCGAACCCGAAGGTTGGCTGATGTACCGGCGGACCTACGACGGGTGGGGATTCAGCCCGCTGGACCGGATCGATACATCGAACGTCGTGGATCTGGCGCCGGCGTGGACGTTCCGCACCCATGCGGACGACGGGCAGCCTCAGGGGCCGCCCATCGTCAACGGTGACACGATGTTCGTGACGAGCGCGGAGCAGGTGATCGCCCTGCAGGCGACGACGGGCGCTCTGCGATGGCGCTACGTGTATCCCCTGCCGTCCGACGTGCGGCGCCCCCATGCGACCAACCGCGGCGTCGCCCTTTACGACGACATGGTCTACGTCGGCACGCTCGACGCGCACGTGGTGGCCCTCAAGGCGACGACGGGCGAGGTCGTCTGGAACCGACGCATCGCGGACTACCGGAGCACCTACTACATCACCCTGGCGCCGCTGGCGGTGAACGGCAAGATCATCGTGGGCACCTCCGGTGGCGAGTACGGCATCCGCGGGTTCGTAACGGCGCTCGACGCCAGGACCGGCAACGAGATCTGGAAGCGGTACACGATTCCAGCCCCGGGCGAGCCCGGGAGCACGAGTTGGACGGGCGAGTCGTGGCGCACAGGAGGTGGATCGGTCTGGGTGACCGGTCACTACGATCCGGCGCGCAACCTCACCTACTGGGGGGTGGGCAACGGCGGCCCCTGGCTCGGGAACGCGCGCCCCGGTGACAACCTCTACACGAACTCCACCATCGCGCTGGACGCCGACACCGGCGAGCTACAGAGTCACTATCAGTATCACTGGAACGGATCCTGGGACTGGGACGAGGCCAACCCTCCCCTTCTCGTGGACGTCGAACGAGAGGGACGACAGCTAAAGGGACTCGTGCATGCGGGGCGGAACGGATATCTCTGGCTGCTCGATCGGAGCGGCGGAGACATGCGGTTCCTCGAAGCGCAACCCTTCGTGTATCAGGACGTGTTCGCCAGCTTGGATCCCGTCAGCGGCCGGCCGACGTACGATCCCGCGCGCGTGCCGCGTATCGGAGAGAGCGTTGAGTTTTGCCCCGCCATGCGGGGAGGCCGAAACTGGCGACCGGAAGCGTTCAGTCCCCAGACCCGTCTGCTTTACGTTCCCGCCACGAACAACTACTGCTCGACGATGGAGGGTTACGCCGTCGAGTACCGCGCGGGTCGTCCCTTCACGGGCGCGCGCATCGAATCGTTCAGACGGGACGGCACGGACCACATCGGCGAGCTGCAGGCCTGGGACCTCGATTCCGGACGACGGGTCTGGACACAGGATTTCCCGACCGCCGTCGGTTCCGTGCTGGCGACCGCCGGCGAGCTGGTCTTTGCCGACAGCGGGGGCGTGTTGCGTGCCTTCGACGCCCTCTCCGGCGAGCTGCTCTGGCAGTACCGCGCGGAACGGCGCCGGCCGACCGGGATTCCGGTGTCCTATTCCGTTCTTGGCGTGCAATACATCGCCGTGCAGTTCCACGCGCGATCGGACTTCCTGGACGCCGGCAACCTCGTCGTGGCGTTCGCGATAGATTGCCAGTGCTGATGGAGAATCCGGCCTGCGGCATGGCAGGGGATTGAGAACAATGCGAACAATGATCGCAGCGGGATTCGTAATGCTGCTGGCTACGCCGGCGCCTGCAACGGGAGAGGAACGCGACATCCGCGGCTCCGCCGAGCGACTCGCGGCTGCCGTCCAACTGCAGCCGGACGCCGCCGGCGGGGGCAACCGTTCCACCGCGAGGACGGCCACCACGCTCGCGCTCGTCGGGGCCGGGATCGGCTTGGTTCTGGGCAGCAATCCCGACTACGTCCCCTCCCGTTTTGCGCCTGGAAACACGCCCCGGCGCGTCGACCTCAGTATGTACCTGGGCGTAGGCAGTTACCCCGGCCACAGCTACCGAGTCGTGCCCCGACGCGGAGATGCGTTCGGAACCGGCTACGCCTGTCCGACCTCCTCGCCCCGTTGCGTCATCGAAGCGCAGGAACTCGCGGAGCAATACGCCTTCGGTTTCACCGACGGTCACGACGTAGGCCGCTACGAGGGACTCGTGGTCGGCCATGAACAGGGCTTTGCGGACGGTCAGGTCGCCCTGATCCGAATCATGGACGCCGCTGGGCTCATGGTCTACGAGGGCGAGTTCACTGCGGCCTCGTACGTCAGGGAGACGTTCAGCGACCGGAAGAACATGCGCTACGGGGGGGCTGCCCTGGCCGCTGCTGGCGCGCTGCTCAGCTTGGTCTGGCCGCGGTCCCGCAACCTGGCTCTGACGCCGCTTCCCGGCGGCGGACGGGTTGCCGCCTCGTTGGGCTTCTTCGTGCAGCGCCTGCTCGATTGCCCGTTGCGCGTCGCTGCCCCCGGAGCGAGATCGGTTTCGGTCCCAGGCCCGATGGCCCATGTGACACCAAGCGGCGCGCGGTCGGAGTCGGCCGGCCGATCGCGGCCTCTGCGGGGTCGATCCTGGCGGGCGAATCATTCATGAGCCACTTGCAAAACTCTTGGGGTCGCAGCTCGGCTCAGTCCTCCGATTCTCAGGGGTGAACACCCCATTGTCCTGGATTTCGACTGCGTGTTCTGGTCCTGAAGGACCGGCGGCAAGCCAGGAGACGGAAAACAAGGGGATCGACGTGTTTTCCACCGAGCGTGGGGACACCGGTGGGTGACTGACGCCGGTTGGGCGCCGGGATTGGATGGGCGTTTGCCGGCGGTGCGTTGGCTATGTCACCAGACGCAGAAGTTGGTCGGCGGTGAGCGCCAACATGCCGAACATGCAGTGGCACATCACCTTCGCGGCGCCACGGACCCGGACATGGCGACCGCCGAACTCGTCCTTGAGACGGCCATTGACGCGCTCACCCGCCGTACGCTCGTTGTAGCGAACCTGCTCGGCGAGCTGGAAGCCGAGATTTTTCAGGCGCCGAGCTTCGGTTCGCTGTTCTTCCGCCCGGGCCTTGTCGCCGCGGGGGTTGACGTCAATCAACGGGACGTGGCCGAGTGAGCGGCTGTGCTCCCGGATCTGCTCCGCGTCGTAGGCGGCGTCCATCAGGTCGTACAGATTGGTCGTCCGCTCGGCGGACAGAGTCGCCAGCGGAATGGCGGCCTGGCTGTCGTGCAGGGAGGCGGACGTCAACAGGCCACTGATCGGAATCTGGCCGTCGGCCACGTCGATGTGCAGCTTGTAGCCGACCCAGGTGGTCTTGTAGCCCTTGCTGTTCTTCTTCGTGCCGACATCGCAGGCGGTCGGCAGATCGTCGAGCATCGCCTGCAAGGGCATGGCCGCTTGCCGGTCGAGGCGTTTGATGGCCTTCGGCCGTTCTTCGCCCTTCTTCGGCCGCCCCCGCTTGCGCTTGGGCGGCGGGGGCGGCGTCTCCTTCGTGGCCGGCTTCTCACGGGCCTCGATGGCCGTCGAGTCGCGGGAGAGGTGGCCCACCAGCCGGTCGTGGTGCGTCTCCCGAATCAGCGTTTCGTGCACGCGCTGGGGCAACTGCGTGTCGGCGAACTCGGCGAAGGCGCGCGAGAAGACCGACTCGCTCGGCACCTCGCCCCGCCGCTCCCAGCCGCAGACCCGCCGCAACACCACATCGGTGTCCAACCGGTCCAGCAGCATGCGCGTCGTCGGCAGGTCGTAGACCGCCTTGGCCACGAAGGCCCGCGCCATCGCCGCGCGGTCCTTGGGCGGACGCCCCGGCATCCGGCAGTACCGGGGAATCAGGTGCTCGATACGGATGACCTCCAGGGTCTGCACCAACTGCTGCTGTTTCCCGGTCAGTGGCCCCAACACGTGTTCCAACTGTGGAAACAGCGCATGCTGGATCGACTGCCAGTACGAGGCGAAGGAGGCGCGCACTGCATTCATGGCTTGTTGACCGCTCCTGGAATCTACAGGTATATTACTCCCAAGGTCGATGTCAAGCAGTGAATCGATGGCCCGCGGCGACCCGATGCTCGCGTACGCGAAGCAATACGACGCGCTCAAGGCGGAATTGCAAACGCTCGGGTTTCTCTGCCAGGGCAGCCTCCAGACCCGCCGGGTAGCGTGTGGGAAGACCACTTGCCGCTGCCACCACGACCCGGACGCCCGGCACGGTCCCTACCACTACTGGACGCGCAAGGCCCGCGGAAAAACTGTCGGCACGCATCTCACCGAAGACGAGATCGTCCTCTACCGGAGTGGATCGAGAACAACCGCGAACTGGAACGGATCGTGACGGAAATGCGCGGCCTCTCTTCGCGCGTGCTTGCCTTCATAACCGGCCGGGAGGCCCCATGAACCCCGCGTCTCGGGCTCGTCGGCGGCGGTGACCGCTACCGCCATCCTGCAGACGCTACGTCCCGCCCACTGACCGTCCCTCGCCGGCGGCTTCCGGCAAAGAAAACCCGGCCGATCACCGGTTTTTGCAAGAGGCTCTCATGTTAATGGTAAAGAGCGCTGAACACAGCCGGCCCGCATCGGCGGACGGTGCCGGGCAGCGGGCGCTGGCGGAGTGCCGTTCTCGCGGCGGCGGGGGCGGCGCCGCTGCGGGGCAGCAGGCGTGTCGTCCGCCGCGTGATCAAGGCGCGCCCCCCGCATCTTCGGACCGGTCGAGACCTGCGCGCACACCGCCGGCGACCCACTTGCGCGTCGTCCCGAATCGCCGCTGCTGAAACACTGTGGAAGATCTGTGTCCCGCTTGTGAGTTTTCGGCGGCGACAGACTTTTCTCGAAGCCGGTTTCCCGACCGCTTCGCGCTCCCGCGCCCTGTGGACCCGGCATTTGTGTTCAGTTTCGCTTGATCGATTTCGGCGGCTCACTAGAATTCCGGTGTTCGCGCCCGGCACCAGCATCCTGACTCCCATGCCCCTTACCGTTCACCGCTTCGAGCAGACCATCGGGAGCCAGGACTACGTCGTCGAAGTCAGACCCGCACTGCGAGGCTGGCGCGCCTGCCTGGCCCGCACCCCCGGGGTGCCGACCGCCCTGATGCCCCTT